>NZ_CP192037.1:1952500-6752500 GCF_050942485.1 Actinosynnema sp. CS-041913
CACCGCCGAAGCCGTGTCATTCCGATTATGTCGGGATGGGTAGGGGAGCGTCGTTCAGCCATGGAAGCGCCGGAGTGATCCAGGTGTGGAGGCTGGACGAGTGAGAATGCAGGCATGAGTAGCGAAAGCAGAGTGAGAAACTCTGCCGCCGGATGACCAAGGGTTCCTGGGCCAGGCTAATCCGCCCAGGGTAAGTCGGGACCTAAGGCGAGGCCGACAGGCGTAGTCGATGGACAACGGGTTGATATTCCCGTACCCGTGTGAACGCGCCCATGGCGAACCTTGTGATACTAACCGCCCGAAGCGCCGTGGAAGTCTTCGGACGACTGTGGTTGTGGAGCGCGGGACCTGAACTTGTAGTAGTCAAGCGATGGGGTGACGCAGGAGGGTAGCTCCGCCAGTGAGTGGTAGTACTGGTGTAAGCGTGTAGGCCGACGTGCAGGCAAATCCGCACGTCATTCAGGCTGAGACGTGATGCATAGCCGATTGAGGCGAAGTAGGGTGATCCCATGCTGTCGAGAAAAG
This sequence comes from Actinosynnema sp. CS-041913, assembly GCF_050942485.1. NCBI lineage: Bacteria > Bacillati > Actinomycetota > Actinomycetes > Pseudonocardiales > Pseudonocardiaceae > Actinosynnema > Actinosynnema sp. CS-041913. Next base: position 1,953,026 of record NZ_CP192037.1, read on the forward strand.
CCTCTAGTGAGTGTTCATGCGGCCCGTACCCCAAACCGACACAGGTGGTCAGGTAGAGAATACCGAGGCGATCGGGCGAACTGTGGTTAAGGAACTCGGCAAAATGCCCCCGTAACTTCGGGAGAAGGGGGGCCGAGGGATTTGAAGCCCCATGCGGGCTAGGATTTTTCGGCCGCAGAGACCAGCGAGAAGCGACTGTTTACTAAAAACACAGGTCCGTGCGAAGTCGCAAGACGATGTATACGGACTGACGCCTGCCCGGTGCTGGAACGTTAAGGGGACCGGTTAGTCCTTCGGGGCGAGGCTGAGAACTTAAGCGCCAGTAAACGGCGGTGGTAACTATAACCATCCTAAGGTAGCGAAATTCCTTGTCGGGTAAGTTCCGACCTGCACGAATGGCGTAACGACTTCTCGACTGTCTCAACCACAGGCCCGGCGAAATTGCATTACGAGTAAAGATGCTCGTTACGCGCGGCAGGACGGAAAGACCCCGGGACCTTTACTATAGCTTGGTATTGGTGTTCGGTTCGGCTTGTGTAGGATAGGTGGGAGACTGTGAAGCGGCCACGCCAGTGGTTGTGGAGTCGTCGTTGAAATACCACTCTGGTCGTACTGGATGTCTAACCTCGGTCCGTGATCCGGATCAGGGACAGTGCCTGGTGGGTAGTTTAACTGGGGCGGTTGCCTCCCAAAGGGTAACGGAGGCGCTCAAAGGTTCCCTCAGCCTGGTTGGCAATCAGGTGTCGAGTGCAAGTGCACAAGGGGGCTTGACTGTGAGACCGACGGGTCGAGCAGGGACGAAAGTCGGAACTAGTGATCCGGCCATGGCTTGTGGAAGCGTGGTCGCTCAACGGATAAAAGGTACCCCGGGGATAACAGGCTGATCTTGCCCAAGAGTCCATATCGACGGCATGGTTTGGCACCTCGATGTCGGCTCGTCGCATCCTGGGGCTGGAGTAGGTCCCAAGGGTTGGGCTGTTCGCCCATTAAAGCGGTACGCGAGCTGGGTTTAGAACGTCGTGAGACAGTTCGGTCCCTATCCGCCGCGCGCGTAGGATACTTGCGGAAGGCTGTCCCTAGTACGAGAGGACCGGGACGGACGGACCTCTGGTGTGCCAGTTGTCCTGCCAAGGGCATTGCTGGTTGGCTACGTTCGGAAGGGATAACCGCTGAAAGCATCTAAGCGGGAAGCCTGTTCCTAGATGAGGTATCCCACCCATTCGTGGGGTAAGGCCCCCAAGAGACTATTGGGTTGATAGGCCGGAGATGGAAGGTCGGTAACGGCTGGAGTTGACCGGTACTAATAGGCCGAGGACTTGTCACGAAAATGCTACGCATCCACTGTGCGGTTCTGAAAGAACCAACCGGACACACGGCGACCGTTATTGGGCGCGGTGTCTGTGGTTGGTAATTTCATAGTGTTTCGGTGGTCATGGCGGAGGGGGAACACCCGGTCCCATTCCGAACCCGGTAGTTAAGCCTTCCAGCGCCGATGGTACTGCACTCGTGAGGGTGTGGGAGAGTAGGACGCCGCCGAACATTCTTTCCCTCAGGGGCACCCGGTTATCCGGGTGCCCCTGAGGGCTTTTTGCGTTGATTACGAGGCGTCAGCCGAGTTCGGCGACGATGGCCTCGGCGAGCAGCGTCCCGGACAGCCAGGCCGTTTCGATCTTGGGTGTGCCCCAGGCATCACCGGCGATCCCGATCCGCTCCGGCCCGAAGTGGAACGGCGTGTCGCCGGGCCGGCCGGGGCGGGCGAACGTCCACCGCTGGACGTCCACCCGCTCGGCCGGCTCAGGCAGTTCCAGCAGCTCCCGAACCGCGGACTCGATCTCCTCGGCCGCCGCCACGGTGTCGGCCACGAACTGGCCGGCGAAGTCGGCGGTCGTGTGCGCCACCAGCACCGGCGCCCCGTCCCCGCGCCGGCTCCCGTCGTCGAACAACGTGGTCAGCACGGGGTGGTCGTTGACGAACGCGCCGCGGAAGTCCCAGCCCCGCTCGGCGTACCGGAGCGTGGCGGCGAGCGAAGGCAGCCACTCCTGCGCCTGCGCGGCGTTCCGCGTCGCACGGAGCCGCGGATCCACGTGCCGGGCCACCTGGGCACCCGGCATGGCGAGCACGACGGCGTCCGCCGCCACGCCGTCCACCCGCGGCCCCGGCTCGATCCACTCGACCAGGTGACGGGTCCGCACGTCGAGCCCGTCCGCCAGCCGTTCGACCAGCGAACGCAGCCCGCCGGGGGCGGCCCACCGCATCGGCCCGGCCGCGACGTCCCGACCGGCCGGCGAGTACACCGCGAAGGTGTCGGTCCACTCCCGCGCGAGCCCGGCCGCCCGCCACCCGTCGACCACGGCGGCGAACCGGGCGTCGGAGACGGTGAAGTACCCCGCCCCGATGTCGGCCGGGCGGCCCTCGTACCGCTTGGTCGCCATCCGTCCGCCGCAAACGTGCGCCCGTTCGAGGACACTCACCGTCACTCCGGCGGTGGCGAGCGCCCGTGCGCAGGCCACTCCGGCGATACCCGCGCCCACCACTGTCACCTGCACGAACTTCTCCTCCTGGCCACGGTCACGCGGCTGCCTGTCGCTACCGCTGTCCGAGCGATACCGGTGGGGCGACCGGGTGATGCGAGTCCTGCCCCGCGGTCCGGTCCATAGCGTTGGGCGCATGGACAGCCTGGGTTGGCGTGTGGTGGGTGCGGGGGAGGCTGCGGTGCGATGGTTACCGCGTAGGCGACACGGCAGACATTCGCGGGCGAGGCCGTCGCCCGCCTCGCCCGCGTGGGTGTCCGTGCTGCTGGGCCTGATCGTGTTGGTATCGCTGGTCCTCCTGCTGCTGACCTACGTCTAGCGGGCCTGGAGTGCGTCGACTGCCACGGCCTGGGCGATGACGAGCCGGCGGTCGACCGCCGGGTCCGCGATGTGGATCACGTAGTGGTCGCGCAGCCACGTCTTCTTGTCCACGCTGAACACCGGCACGCCGTCCCGGACGAAGTCGAAGTGGTACCGGAACGGGAACGGCAGGTCGTTGACGAGCGGCAGGAAGTTCCAGATCCGGCGCAGCACGGCGACGCCGTGGTTGCGCTCGCGGCCCGTGGTGGTGCCCGCGTTCGGCTGCTCCAGGTGCCACGTCGAGTTGACCAGCGACTTGCCGAAGTCCTTGCGGAAGTTCCCGATCGTCCGGCCGTGGCCGTCGGTCACGTCGTAGCCACTGGCCAGGTCGATGACCTTGCGCGCCTTGAACCCCGCCAGGACGTGCTGCTTGCCGGCATCGGCGTAGATCGTCACCTGTTCCTTGAAGGCGAGCCGCTTCTGCTCGACGAACCCGACGAGCTGCCCCGGCTCGCCGTTGCCGTCGTCGGCGAACGCCTCGTAGCGGTTCACCATCATGGTGATCTTCTGGTGCAGGTGCAGTGTGCCCAGGGACTGCAGGTCCATGGCCCCCTCATTCGACTGGCCGGAGGTCTCCGGTCGGGAAGCGCCGTTCGTTGCGGTCGATCTTGGCGAACGCGGCGTCGATCAGGTCGACGTCCAGCTTGTCCGCCAGGCGCACGAGGTAGTGCATCACGTCGGCGAGTTCGTCGCGGACGTTCCAGGCAAGTTCCGGGTCCTCCATGGCCTTGGCGGCCTGTTCGGGGGTGAGCCACTGGAACAGGTCGGTCAGCTCGCCCGCCTCCGCCGACAGCGCCATGACCAGGTTCTTGGGCGTGTGGTAGGTGTCCCAGTCGCGTGCGGCGGCGAACCGGCGCAGTGCGTCCCGCAGGTCTTCCAGGCTGTTGTTCATGCCCTCATCGCTACCACACGGTGGTCGCTCGGACGCACTCCGCGCACACGTTTGAACGCGGTGCTGAACGCGAAGCCGTCCGTGTAGCCGACGGCGCGTGCCACCGAGCCGATGGTCGTGTCGGGTTTCGTCAACAGGTCCGCCGCGACCGCCATGCGCCATTCCGTGAGGTAGGTCAGCGGCGGCACGCCGACCTGCGCGGTGAACCGCTTCGCCAGCGCGGCCCGCGAGACCCGGGCGAGGGCGGCCAGGTCGCCGACCGTCCACGCCCGCGCCGGCTCGTCGTGGATGGCACGCAGCGCCGGGCCGACCACGGGGTCGCCCAGCGCCCGGTACCAGGCGGGCGGGTTGGCCTCCGGCCGGTCGAACCACTCGCGCAGCGCGAACACCAGCAGCAGGTCGAGCAGGCGGTCCAGCACGATCTCCTGGCCGGGCTGGTCCTTGTCGATCTCCGCGGACAGCAGGTCCACCGTCGGGCACGGGCCTTCCGTGGACGGCACGACGAACGCCTGCGGGAGCGCGTTGAGCAGCCGGTCGGAGATGCTGCCCTCGACGTCGTAGCAGCCGGTGATGAGCACCGCTTCGCCGTCGGTTCCCCAGCCGTACGTGCGGGGGCCGACCTGCCACTGGTCGCAGCCCGGTGCGCTGGTGTCGATCTGCGGCGGCGTCGCGGGGTCGTCGGCGAGGACGAACCGCAGCGGCCCGCGCACCAGTCCTATGTCGCCGATGCGCAGTTTCATCGGCGGGTGGCCCTCGGCGATCAGCCAGCCGTCGCCGCGGGCCGCCATGGCGACGGTGAGCGGGGCGGCGGCGAACGCGAGGGACCACGGCGGTGAGGCGAAGGAACGGCACACCAGCGCGCCGTGCGCGCGGATGCCGCGCAGCAAATCCGTGAGAGCTTCCACAGAGACGATTGAACATGCGATCAGGCGTTTCGACCATGTTCCGTCGACCACGGTCCTGATTGGCTCGTGCCATGACAATCCTGGTTCTCGGAGCGACCGGCAAGACCGGCCGCCGTGTCGCCGCCACGCTCGGCTCGGCTGCCCGTCCCGTGTCCCGTTCGTCCGCGCTGCGCTTCGACTGGTCCGACGAGTCCACTTGGGACGCTGCCCTGGCCGGCGCCACCGCCGTCTACCTGGTGCCGCCCGCGCTGAACCTCGAATGGGCCGAGGTGGCGGCGTTCCTGCCGCGGGCAGCGGCGGCCGGCGTGCGGCGGGTCGTGTACCTGTCGGCGCGCGGCATCGACCCGGCGGACCGCCGCGAGGCCGTGGTGCGGGAGTCCACTGTGGACTGGACGATCCTGCGCCCGACGTGGTTCCACCAGAACTTCACCGAGGACTTCCTGCTGCCGATGGTGCTCGCCGACGAGGTGGCGCTGCCGATCGGTCCGGGCAGGCACCCGTTCATCGACGCGCAGGACATCGCCGACGTGGCCGTGGCCGCGCTGACGTCGGACGGCCACGCCGGCAAGGTCTACGAGCTGTCCGGCCCGGAGGCGTTGTCGTTCCCGGAGGCGGTGGCTCAGATCGCGGAGGCCAGCGGCCGGACCATCCGCGTGACCGACGTGCCGGAGGGATCGTTCCTGGAGACGCTGGTGGGGTTCGGGATCTCGCGCGACTACGCGGAGACCCTGATCGGCTCCCTGACGGCGGTCCGCGACGGCCACGACGCCCACCTGTCCACCGGCGTGCAGGACGTCCTGGGCCACGCCCCGCGCTCGTTCGCGGACTACGTGAAGGCCGCGGCGTCGTCCGGCGCGTGGGCGTAGCCGCCCGGGTGCTGTGGTCCGGCGCTGGGGTTCCGCGCTCGTGGTTCCGCGGTGGCGGTATCAGCCCTTGCGGGTGGCCACGACCAGCAGGTGCTCCTCGTCCGGCTGGCCTTCGCGGTCGGGCGAGAACACCGAGCTGTCGGTCTCGACGACGTCCAGCCCGGCCTGCTCCACGTGCCGGAGCAGGTCGGGCGCGGCGAAGCTGGTGATGCGGACGGTGTGCCCGAGGAACGGCACTTCGAGGTTCTCGACGTCCATCGGGATGGTGATCAACACCAACAACCCACCCGGCTTGAGCCACCGTGCGATGTCCCCGAGCACCTTGATCGTGTCGGCGCGGGTCATCTGGAGGAACGGGAAGAACGCGCACACCGCGTCCCAGGAGCCGGCGGCGGAGTCCCACTCGCGGATGTCGGCGTGCACGAAGTCGGCGTCGGGCACCTGCTCGCGGGCGATGGCGACCATCTCGGCGGACACGTCGACGCCCATGACCCGGTGCCCGGCAGCCGCAAGATCGCCCGCCACCGGCCGCCCGGTGCCGCTGCCGATGTCCAGCACCCGGGCGCTGTCGGGGAGGCGTTCGAGGAGGAGGCGGACGGCGGCGTCCACGGTGGGCGGCCGACCGAACGCGTCCTCGTAGCCGTGGCCCACGGCGTCGAAGAGTTCGGCGGCGGTGAGGGGTCGGTCCACGGTCATACCTCCGAGGTCGAGGCGATCTTTGCGACCGCGCGCGCCGGTCAGATCCGTCAAGCGTTCGGCAACGGTAGCGACACTCCCAGGCAGTGCGGCGCTTGGCCGCTCTGCGCGGTTCCGGGCAGCCCGTGCGGGACATGACGATGACGGAACTCCTGACCGACCAGGTCGACCGGGAGCCGGCCGAGGGCGGTCAGCCGGTGGCGGCGAGCAGTTCCGACACCGAGTGCACGAGGCGCTGGTGGTCGGCCGGGCTCAGCGTCGACCACTCCCGGCCGTCCCCTGACGGGCGGCGGGTGAACTGCCAACGGCCTTCCGCCGTGTCGTAGAACGACACCGCATAGGGGCCGCGTTTCCTCGGCCCCGGCGCGCCGTTGCGGGACGGGCGGACGGCCACGCCGAACTGGCCCATCCGCACGACACCGCCCAGCACCGAGACGACCTTCTGCGCGTCCGGCCGGGCGACGCCGTTGTCCCGCAACGCGATTTCCATCCGGGATGCCGACTCACCCGCCGTTGCGGCGGCCTTCGCCAAGTCCGCGGAGGGCAGGCTGACCGATCGCGCCCGGGGCGTCCGGTGCGGTGGCAGGAGTGACACCACGGCGTCGGCGAGCATCGTCTCCTCGATCCGTTTCAGCACCAGGCTTTCCGCCGTGAGCACCGCCAGCACGGCATGCCCGCGCCGAGCCGCCGCCACCGCACGGATCCTCGGGCCGTCGTCCAGCCGGAGCCGGGCGTCGACCTCGCGGTCGGGACGGGCCACCAGGTCCAGCCAACCGGCCAGCCTCGCGTCCAGTTCGCCGCGTGCCACCAAACCTCTGGCGGCCAACGTGCGCCAAGCGTCGTCCAGCAGCGCCCGACGTTCGTCCGACGTCGCGCCGTGCGAGGGGATCGACAGGATCGTGGGGTGCTCGCCCAGGTTCAGATGATCCCAGCACAGGTCGAACTCCAGCCGGGACAACGCGAATCTCACCTGTCGTCGTCCCCGATCACCGGGGGTGCGACACGCTGGACGTCTTCCTCTCCCCACACGTCCGCCAGCTCCTCCAGGTACGGAGCGGCTTTGTGCTCGACGTCGTCCTCGCCTTGGCCGCGCTGGGGAGCGCCCATCACGCCGCCCCCGAGCGGTGTCGCGCTTGCCGTGCCGCGAACCGGGTTCGCCGCCGTGCCGGTGCGGTTGGCCGCTGTGTCCGGGGCGACGCCTGACGAACCGCCGGGGCCGAACGGTTGACCTGCGCCGGGTTGGCCGGGTGTTCCTGGCAGGCCGCCGCCGAACCGGGGCGTGCCGCCCGCGGACGAACCGCCGCCGATGGGGAGGCCTCCCGGACCTCTGCGGGTGTGCCGGGAGCCGTCGACCGGCGGTCCCGGACGGTGGGCGATCCGCTCCCGGTGGTTCGGCGGGTTCGGCTTGACGACGGGTGACGGGTACGGGCCGGTGATCGGCGGAGGAGTCGGCGAGGGGCTCGGGACAGGGGTGGGAGTGGGCCGGGGCGCGATGTCCACCGGCGGTCGGGCGTCGGACAGGTGCGTGTCGTCCCCGCCCCGGGTGACCGGAGGCGGCGTGCCGACCGGCTGGGACGTCTGGTGCTGGTGAGCGGACGTCGTGCCGACGGTTTGGCGGTCGGAGAGCTGCGGCGTGTACTGCTGGTGCGCTGCCGGCTGTTCGAAATCCGGTTCCGCGACTTGGGTGACCACCTGGGGCGGCGGCTCGAACGTGCCGAGCGTCGCGGAGGACGCGCCGTCGCGGTAGCCGTTCATCACCCGCACCGCTTCCCGCTTGGCCTCGTTGGCCCGCTGCTCCTCGATGTCCTGGTCGGTCTGGCCGCCGACGAGGTGCGTGAAGCCGGCCGGGATGCCCCAGTAGTCGTCGTTGGCGGTGGAGGACACCTGCACCGGTTCGGGCATGGTCGTCTTCGCGCTGCCGTAGTAGGAGGTCTGCGCGGAGAAGGCGTTGTGCGTCTCCACGCCGGCCGTGCGGGCATCCTCGGCCCACTGCACCAGAGGCGCGGCACTCCCGCTGAACCGCTCACCCGCGGCACCGACCCAGACTGCGTTCGCGTCCCTGATCGCCGATTCCAACTCGGCCTTGGCATTCCCCATGACAGCCCGGAAGTCGTTCCACGCGTCGTCCACGGTCCGGGCGGCGGCGTGGCCCGGGCCGCCGTGGATCTTGTCGTAGAGCTGCCGATGCGACTGGGCGTCGAAGTTGTGCTCGCCGATCTCCATCAGTGCCCCCTCACTTCAGCAGGTTCTGCATCGCGGCTTCGGCCAACTGCCGTGCCCCGTCACAGGGCTCGGGGAACTTGTCCTGGAAACCGAAGGTGACTGCGAAGGTGGCGACGAGGTACTGGCCGCTCGCGGTGTCCACCATGACATCGCAGTTCCGCTCGTCGGAAGGCACGGTCACCGTGATGGCGGCGAAGCCGTGTATCGGCTCGATCTTCGTCGGCCGGCCCGTGCGCTTGCCCCCGGTCCACACTTCGATTCCTTCTTTGGTGACCGGCACCAGGCGGCTGCTCGCGCCGTTGACCGTCCAGTTGCAGGCGGATGTCTGGTAGACGTCGCTGTCGACCGGTCGGCCGGCGCGGTCGATCTTGAGCGTGGACAGTTGCTGGTCGGTCAGCAGATCGCAGGGTTTGACGCCGTCGAGTTGGAGTTCCTGGGGACGGGACGACGCCGACGTGGCCGGTGTCGTCGTGCCGGGCGAGCCGGTGGTCGACCGCTGCGACGTCGGGGTGCCGGGGTCGCCACCGCACCCGGCCGCGAGGACGAGCAGCGCGAGCAGGCTGGGGAGGGATCGCCGCATCGGTTCAGATCCCCCGGTTCGGTGACTGCATCGACTGCGTGTTCACGTCCTCGACCAGGTGGTACGTCTTCGCTGCCAGGTCGAGTTGCTCGATGTTGAGGGTCAGTTCGTGGACGAACCGGTCGACGACGTCGACCGCCGTCATGGCGTTCTCGGCGAAACCCTGCGCCGCGTCCTGCGAAACGTCGTCATCCGCGAGCGGACGTGCGCGGAGGTTGTCCCGCTCGTTGATCAAGAAGTCCTGGATGGTGTCCCGTACGGCTTCGTAGCGGGCCTTGAGCGCCAGGATCCGGTCCGGCTCGACCTGCATGGTCACCGGAGCGGCGCCGGTGTCCGCACCGGCTCCGCCGCTACCGCCTGCCAGGAACGGCATGAGACTCCCCTTCTCGCGCCATGGTCACTGCGGGCTGATCAGGCACAGCCGTATCCAGTCCGCCACGTGTCTTGGCCACGCGACGAGGAATGTCCGGATATCGGCCCGGCCTTCGCGTGCAGTATTCCGGCAGGAGGTCACGTGCATGATCCATCCGGCGATGGATTCACCCTTATGGTGCACTGTCAATGCGAGGAACCTTCGTTTGGCCGTCGGTCGCGGCCAGTTATTCCCGGTCAAAGCGCCATTTTGCGGATTCGCGCATGTGTTGCGGGAACGTACGTTCTATAGGTGCGCCCCATTCGGGGAATACGCGCAGCCGCATCGGGTGCAAGGGGCGGTGGGGCAATCGGCTCAAGGGCCCCAGACTTGAATGGCCCGGACCACGAACGGGGCGTCCGGGACGTAGGTGCCCTTGCCGGGGTACGTGGTGAACTCCGCCTCGGTCGAGCAGGTGGCGCCTTGGAAGACCGTGGTGTCGCGGGTCAGGTTGTTGATGAACGAGCGGGCCACCAGGGCGTTGTCGAACGGGATGCATTCGCCTGGGTTGGCGGTTTCCAGGTCCAGGCGTTGGGCGTTGCCGGTGTAGTCGGTTCCGGACCAGGCGCAGAACTCCCCTCGGTCGCAGGTGACCTCCGGCGCCGTGCTGCCGGAGGTCAGGGCGGCCGTGAGCGCCAGGGCGGTCGCCAGGGTTGGGGTCGGCATCGGCCACCTCCGATCGCTGCGATTGTGAGGGCATGTCGCCGGATCGGCTACTCGGGATTCACACGGGTGGCGAGGACTTCAGGCGGGCGGCGAGTGCCATGGCGTCTCGGGGGGCCATTACCTTGGCGTCGTTGTCGAAATAGGCGTAGACGTCGTGGTCCTGGGACCAAGTTCGGATCTTCGCCGCCCAGCGGTCCAGGGACTCGTCGGTGTAGCCGCTCGTGTACAGCTCCTCCTCACCGTGCAGGCGGATGTAGACGAAGTCCGCGGTGACGGCTTCCAGGTACAGGAACGTGTTCGCGGTGTCGGCGATGACAAGGGCGATGTCGTGTGCGCGCAGCAGGGGCAGGAATCCCGGATCGCGGAACGAGTCGTGGCGGACCTCCAGGGCGTGGCGCAGCGGCCGGCCCTCGTGGGTGCGGGGGAGGGCCCTGAAGAAGTCGGTCAGGAGGTCCGGGTCGTAGCGCAGGGTCGGGGGCAGTTGCCACAGGAACGGGCCCAGTTTCGGGCCCAGGGTGAGCATTCCGGAGTCGAAGAACCTGCCCAGGGCTTCGTGTGGGTCGCGGAGGCGCTTCATGTGGGTGATGAAGCGGCTGCCCTTGATCGCGAAGACGAAGTCGTCCGGGGTCTGCGCGGCCCACGTCCGGAAGCTCGACGGCTTCTGCAGGGCGTAGAAGGTGCCGTTGATCTCCACCGAGCCCACCTGCCGCGACAGGTGCTCCAGCTCGCGCCGGTGCGGCAGCCCTTTCGGATAGAACACGCCTCGCCACGGTGCGTAAACCCAGCCCGACGTGCCGATGCGGATCACCTACCCATTGACCTCCAGCGCACTCGAACGTGCAAGTTTGTCCCCATGGACTCCCAGACCGTCGACGCCTACCTGGACCGGATCGGCGCAAGTCGTGACAGCACGCTGGTCGAGCTGACCGAACGGCACCTGCGCACGGTGCCGTTCGAGAACCTGAGCATCCACCTCGGCGAGACCATCTCGCTGACCGAGGACCTGCTGGTGGACAAGATCGTCCGCCGCCGGCGGGGCGGGTTCTGCCACGAGCTGAACGGCGCGTTCGCCGCGTTGCTCACCGCGCTCGGGCACGACGTGCGGATCCTGGCGGCCAGGGTGTTCGCCAACGGCGAGTTCGGGCCGCCGTACGGCCACATGGCGCTGCGCGTCGGCGACCTGCTGGTGGACGTCGGCTTCGGCCGGTTCGCGTTGCGACCGCTCGACCTGACCGGGCGGGAGGCGCAGCACGACCCGGCCGGGGAGTTCCGGGTGGCCGACGCGCCCGACGGGGACCTCGACGTGCTGCACGACGGAGTGGTGCAGTACCGGCTTGAGCTGCGGCCACGGGCGCTGGAGGAGTTCCGGGCCACCTGCTGGTACCAGCAGACGTGGCCGGAGTCGAGTTTCCGGCGGGCCGCAACCTGCTCGCTGGCCACGCCCACCGGCCGGGTGACGGTGGCGGGCGACAAGCTGATCGTCACCGAGAACGGGGTGAAGCGGGAGGAGCAGTTGGACGACGCCGGGATCATCGAGGCGCACGCCCGGTACTTCGGCGTCGTGCTGGACCGGGTGCCGCGGCTCTAGGACATGCGTTCGGCGAGCGCTCTGGCGTCGTGCGGGGCCGCTCCGTGCATGGTGTTGTCGAAGTAGACGTACACGTCACGGTCGCGTGACCACGTGCGCACCTTGGCCGCCCAGCGGTCCAGGGCTTCGTCGGAGTACTCGCTCACGTACAGCTCCTTGTCGCCGTGCAGCCGCACGTACACGAAGTCGGCGGTCAGCTCCTCCGGCTCGGGGAACCGGCCCGCCGACTCGGCCACGACCAGCGCCACGCCACGCTTCGCCAGCAGCTCGGTCACCTCGGGCACCAGGTAGCTGCGGTGGCGGATCTCCAGCGCGTGGCGGACGGGCGGGCCGGGCAGGTGGTCGAGGAACGCCGCGAAGCGGTCCGCCCGGTAGGGCAGGGTGGGCGGTAGCTGCCACAGGATCGGGCCCAGCTTCTCGCCCAGGTCGAGGACGCCGGAGGCGAAGAACTCGTCGACCGCCTCCTCGGCGTCGCGTAATCGGCGGAAGTGGGTCACTTCTTTGTGCGCCTTGACGGCGAACACGAAGTCGTCCGGTGTCCGCGCGTGCCACGAGTGGTAGTCGGCGGGCTTGCGCAGCCCGTAGAACGGGCCGTTGAGTTCGACGGTGTCCAGCATGCGTGACAGGAACTCCAGCTCCAGCCGCTGCTGGAGGCCGCGCGGGTAGAAGTCGCCGCGCCATTGGGGGTACCGCCACCCCGACGTGCCGATCCGAATCTCACCCATAGTAGTCGTTTGTGCCCCATTGAGTGACCGTCGAAACGTGTAGCACGCATGTAGCACTTTAGGTACCGTTGTGTCATGGGTGTCGCAAGCATCGGCCAGCGCGAACTCCGCAACGACAACGCGGAGATCATGCGGCGCGTCGAGGCCGGTGAGAGCTTCGTGGTGACCCGCAACGGCCGCCCGGTGGCCGACCTCGTGCCGCACGTCGAGTCCGAGCGGCCCCGGCGCACGCTCGCCGAGACGCAGGCCGAGTTCCGCCGGTTGCCGCCGGTCGACCCGGACCGCTGGCACGCCGACCGCCGCGCCGACGACGAGGTCTTCGGCGTGGACGACCCGCTGGCGGACCCGTGGCGCGGGTGACGCCGGCGCGCGTCCTGCTGGACACCGGCGTGGTGATCCGGCTGGAGCGGACCGACTTCGGCGACCTGGCCCGCGCCGAGCCCGCGATCAGCACGGTGACCGTGGCGGAACTGGCCTATGGCCTGGACGTGGACGACCCGGTGGAGCGCTTCGCCCGCACCGAGCGGTACTACGCGGCCCTGGACCGGTTCGAGGTCCTGCCGTTCGACCTGGCGGCGGCCAAGATCTACGGCACCCTGGCCGCCCTCGTCCGCCGCACCGGCCGCAGTCCGCGTCCGCGCCGCCTGGACCTCCAGATCGCCGCCACGGCCGCCGCCCACGGCATGCCGGTGCTGACCGGCAACCTGGAGGACTTCACCGGTCTGGCACGGGTGGTCGAGGTCATCGGCGTCTGAGCGCGCTAGAACCCCGCGCCGTCCAGCGCGCCCGTCACCACCCGCTCGATGCGGTCCTGCTGCGGGTCGCGGGCGAGCGCGGCGGTGCAGGGGCAGTGGGCCAGGTCGTTGCCGCACAGGAAGACGCCGAGCACGCGGAGGCTGCGGGCGGTCTGGCGGAGGCGGGCGGCTCCCCGCAGCCGCACCTGGCCGTAGACGGCCTTGGCGAGCTGGTAGGGCGCGCCGGGGCCCAGATCGACGCACGCCTGGCTGTCCAGCTCCTCCGCCACGTGCGCCAGCGGACGGCAGCCGCAAGCCTTCGCCGAGCGGACCAGGCGCTGGTCCAGGCGGGCCACCAGGCGTTTCGCCACCTCGTCGCGCCAGGACCGGTCCGCGCGCAGGAACGCGACCAGCTCCTCGACGCGGACGGGATCGGGCAGCGGGCGGCGGGCGCGGGCTCTTCGGCGGTGCGGAGTCATCCCCACAAGATCGACCACGACCTGCCGGTATGAGCATTCCTCACCCGGCTGCGCGGCCAGGAGCACACGGCCGTAGCAACACCCCGGTGACGCAGTGCGCCCGGCTCCCCGCGGAGGGAAGCCGGGCGCGCCGGTGAACTGCCTGGTCAGGCCGGTACGGAGGCCACGCCCGGCGGGAGGAAGCGCTTGCCGGTCACCTTTTCGGAGATCCCGGAGCGGTCCAGGTACGGGGTGATGCCGCCCAGCCAGAACGGCCAGCCCGCGCCCAGGATCATGCACAGGTCGATGTCCTGCGCCTCGGCCACCACGCCCTCGTCCAGCATCAGGCGGATCTCCTCGGCCAGCGCCTCCAACGCCCGCGCCTTGACCTCTTCACCGGTCAGCGGCTGGTCGCCGAACCGCCACAGCGCCTGGACCTCGGGGTCCACGGTCTGCTTCCCGGCGGAGTCCCACTGCCACACGGCGTTCTTGCCCGCCGCCACGAACGCCTTCATGTTCTCCGACACGCCGAAGCGGTCCGGGAACGCGCCGTGCATGGTCTCGGCCACGTGCAGCGCCACCGGGGCGCCGACGAGCTGCAACAGCACCAGCGGCGACATCGGCAGGCCGAGGGACTCGGTCGCCCGGTCGGCCACCTCGAACGGGGTGCCCTCGTCGATGGACTTCACGACCTCGCCCATGAACCGCGTCAGCAGCCGGTTCACCACGAACGCCGGGGCGTCCTTCACCAGCACCGAGGACTTCTTGAGCTGCTTGCCCACCGCGAACGCCGTCGCCAGCGTCGCGTCGTCGGTCCGCCCGGCGCGCACGATCTCCAGCAGCGGCATGATCGCGACCGGGTTGAAGAAGTGGAAGCCCACGACCCGCTCGGGGTGCTTGAGGCCCGCCGCCATGTCCGTGATGGACAGCGACGACGTGTTGGTCGCCAGCACCGCCTCGGGCGAGACGAACTCCTCGACCTCGGCGAACACCTTCTGCTTCACGCCCAGGTCCTCGAACACGGCCTCGATGACGAAGTCCGCGTCCGCGAAGGCCGCCTTGTCCAGCGACCCGGTGACCAGCGCCTTGAGCCGGTTCGCCTGGTCCGGCGACACGCGGCCCTTGCCGAGCAGCTTGTCGACCTCGCCGTGCACGTAGCCGACGCCCTTGTCCACGCGCGCCTGGTCGATGTCGGTGAGCACCACCGGCACCTCCAGCCGCCGCGCGAACAGCAGCGCCATCTGCGACGCCATCAGGCCCGCGCCGACGACGCCCACCTTGGTGACCTTGCGCGCGAGCGACTTGTCCGGCGCGCCGGCCGGCCGCTTGGCCCGCTTCTGCACCAGGTTGAACGAGTACAGGCCCGCGCGCAGCTCGTCGCTCATCACGACGTCGGCCAGCGCCTCGGTCTCGGCCGCGTAGCCCGCGTCCAGGTCGTTCGCCCGCGCCAGTTCCAGCAGCTCCAGGGCCTTCAGCGCACCGGGCGCGGCGCCCTTGGTCTTGCCCTCCACGATCGCGCGGGCACGGGCCACCGCGGCGTCCCAGCTCGCGCCGCGGTCGATCTCCCTGCGCGGCGGCACGATCTCCCCGCGCACCACCGAGGACAGCCACCGCAGCGACTGCTCCAGGTAGTCGGCCGAGTCGAACAGCACGTCCGCGATGCCCAGGTCCAGCGCCTGCTTCGGCTTGAGCATCTTGTTCTGGTTCAGCGCGTTCTCGAAGATCACGGTGACCGCGTCGTGCGCGCCGATCAGGTTCGGCAGGAGCTGCGTGCCGCCCCAGCCGGGGAACAGGCCCAGGAACACCTCGGGCAGCGCGATGGCCGCCGCGTTCGACGCCAGCGTCCGGTAGTGGCAGGACAGCGCCAGCTCCAGGCCGCCGCCCATGACCGCGCCGTTGACGAACGCGAAGGTCGGCACCGAGGACTCGGTGAACTTGCGGAACACGTCGTGGCCGAGCCGGCCGATGGCCAGCGCCTGCTCACGCGCCGCCGCGCCTTCCACGGCGGTCAGGTCCGCGCCCACCGCGAAGATGAACGGCTTGCCGGTGACCGCGATCGCCACCGGGGACGCCGCCGCGGCCTCGTCGAACGCCGCGCTCAGGCTCACCAGTGACTGCGGGCCGAACGTCGACGGCCGGGTGTGGTCGTGGCCGTTGTCCAGGGTGATCAGCGCGACCGGGCCGGTCAGGCCGGGCACCGTGATCAGGCGCGTCTTCGCCCGGGTCACCACCTCGTCGGGGAACAGGGCCTTGGCCTCGTCGGCGGTCAACGTGGTCACTTGGCTGCTCCGTTTCCGTTCCAGTGGGGGTTCTCCCAGATGACGGTCCCGCCCATGCCGATGCCGATGCACATGGTGGTGATGCCGTAGCGCACGTCCGGGCGCTCGGCGAACTGCCGGGAGAGCTGGGTCATCAGGCGCACGCCGGACGAGGCCAGCGGGTGGCCGGTCGCGATCGCGCCGCCCCACTGGTTGACCCGCGGGTCGTCGTCGGCGATGCCGAAGTGGTCGAGGAAGGCGAGCACCTGCACGGCGAACGCCTCGTTGATCTCGAACAGGCCGATGTCGGAGATGGTCAGCCCGGCCCGCTTGAGGGCCTTCTCCGTGGCCGGCACCGGGCCGACGCCCATGACCTCGGGCTCGACGCCCAGGAACGAGTAGCCGACCAGCCGCATGCCGACCGGCAGGCCCAGCTCCGCGGCGGTCTCCTCGTCGGCCAGGATGCAGCCGGTGGCGCCGTCGTTCAGGCCCGCCGCGTTGCCCGCGGTGACCCGGCCGTGCGGGCGGAACGGCGTCTTGAGCTTCGCCAGGTCCTCCACGGTGGTGCCCGGACGCGGCGGCTCGTCGGCGGTGGCCAGGCCCCAGCCGTGCTCGGCGGACCGGGTCGCGACCGGCACGAACTCCGGGCCGATCTTGCCGTTCTTCACCGCGTCGGCGTACTTGGCCTGCGAGGCGGCGGCGTAGGCGTCGGCGCGCTGCTTGGTGATGGCCGGGAACCGGTCGTGCAGGTTCTCCGCCGTCGAGCCCATCACGAGCGCCGACGGGTCCACGATCTTGTCGCTGAGGAAGCGCGGGTTCGGGTCGACGCCCTCGCCCATCGGGTGGCGGCCCATGTGCTCGACGCCGCCCGCGATCACCACGTCGTACGCGCCGAACGCGATGCCGCTCGCGGCGGTCGTCACGGCCGTCATCGCGCCCGCGCACATGCGGTCGACGGCGTAGCCGGGCACCGACTTCGGCAGGCCCGCCAGCAGCGCGGCGGTGCGGCCGATGGTCAGGCCCTGGTCGCCGATCTGCGTGGTGGCCGCGATGGCGACCTCGTCCACCCGCTCCGGCGGCAGCTCGGGGTGCCGGCGCAGCAGCTCGCGGATCACCTTGACCACCAGGTCGTCGGCACGGGTCTCCGCGAAGATCCCCTTGGGGCCGGCCTTGCCGAACGGCGTGCGCACGCCGTCCACGAAGACCACGTTCCGAACGCGTGCCGGCGTTGCTGGTGCGGCCACGGCGTCTCCTCCACTGTGTGGTGACGAATACCTGCGGACCGGGCGGGCGCGAACTCCTACCGATCGGTAACACCAACTCTAGACCATGTTACTCATCGGTAACCACCGTGGTCGCCCTGTCGGGTGTGTCACAGCGCGCCCTGATCGCCAGGAACAGCGCGAACCCGAACGGCGACAGGACGATCGTGAACACCAGCAGCGGCCCCATCAGCAGCGGGTGCAGGCCCAGCCGCCTGCTCTCCCGGTACATCCAGGCTCCGATCAGCAGGTCCCACGCGATCACCTGCGCCCACACCGCCGATGCGCCCCACGACGTGTTCAGGAACTCCCTCAAGGTGGTCAGGTCCGGACTGCTCATCGTGGCCCAGAGTTCGGGGAGGTGCCCGGCGACCAGTGCGGTGTAGACGATCAGGGGCGGCACGGCGATCAGCGGCGACGACGCTGTCCGGTGGGTCCACCGCCAGGTCGGGGCGAAGACCATGAGCGCCCAGAACGGGACGGTGAGCCAGAACGTCAGGTCGAACAGGAATCCCGTCATGCCGGTGCCGGCTCCTTGGTGCGGTCGGTGTCGCGCAGCGCCCATGTGGCGGCCACGCCGGTCACGGCCGCCAGCGTCATCGCGCCCACGGTCGTGATCAGATCGGGTCGGAACAGCGGCTGCCCGCGCAGCGCCTGCCACAGGGTCAGGGCCATCAGGCCCGCGTAGTCGATCGCGAGGACCCAGACCAGTCGCGTGAGTTGGGGCATTCGTCGTTCGTGGAACAGCTCGACGGGTACGCGCGGGCCTGCTCGGCCATCGCTGAGCAGGATCTCGAATACGTGTTGGCCGCGCCGTCGAAGGATGCCGCCATGGAGATCGTCGTCGTGGGGAACGTGCTCGGGGACGCGGCTTTGGCGGTGGTGCGGCGATTGGCTCGGCGGGAAGCTTCGAGCCGGCGCGATCAGAATGATTGTTAGACGAACTGCGCCTAGAAGCCAAAAGCGCCAAGAAGGAGAGGCCACCGTTTTGGCTTTCGGTTTCTACGCAGCTTGACGGCAGAAGAGTGACCACGAAGCAAGGCGACCAGTACCTACGCAGGTCTTGGATACAGCCGGGAACATTACGAGGCTGGACCACATCATCGGGAGCCCTAAAGGTTGCCTGGGGACCGGTGTCAGCGCTACACGCCGCCCGCAGAGCAACCCGCCCAGCGTGCCAGGTCGCGTGCCCTCGACCCGAGCACGCGACCTGGCAGCCGCAAGTGCACGTTCCGTAGCGCGCGTGGCGTTCCAGCCGTCCCTGGCAGCCCCAGGGCTTATCGATGATGTGGTCCCGTTGCTTAACGTTCCCGGCTTGAGACCAGACCTGCGTAAGTACTGGTCGCCTTGCGTTGTGGTTCCTCTGCGGTGGTGCCGTTGCGGATTTTGCAAGATGCGGCGTTTTGGCTAGTCCGGTGTTGGTGCCAGTGCCTTTGCCAAGGGCTCTGCGGTCAGTTGGATTTGCCAGTTTCGGGCGCCGCCCTCTCTGAGGACCGCCGCCACGCTTTCTGGGGACGTGTCGGCCGGCGGTTGCCAGCAGGTGCGGCGTACCAGGTCCGGCAGTAGCAGGTTCTCCACCGGCAGGGTGTTCGCCTCGGCCACCGCCGTCAGGGCTATCCGGGCGGCGGCCAGGCGGGCTGCTGCGGCCGGGTCCTTGTCCGCCCAGCGGTTTGCCGGGGGTGGGCCGTCGTGTTGTTGCGACGTTTCCGGCAGTTCGTTGCGGGGGAGGGCGGCGGCTCGTTGTAGCGCGCCCAGCCAGGTCGCGACCATGCGGCGTTGGGCCCGGCCTCGGAACACCGGCAGGGCCAGCAGGCCTGGTTCGTCGGTGGGGTTTCGGACGGCCGCTTCCATCAGGGCGCTGTCCGGGAGGACGCGGCCGGGTGCGATGTCGCGTTCGCGGGCCAGGGCGTCGCGGGTTTCCCACAGCGAGCGCACGGCCGCCAGTTGGCGTGGGCTGCGGATGCGGTGGATGCCCGAGGTCCGGCGCCACGGCTCGGACCTCGGTTTGGGGAGTGGGGCCGTCCGGGCCGCCTCGAACTCCTCCAGGGCCCATTCGAGCTTGCCCTGCTGCTTGAGTTCCTGTTCCAGGACGTCCCGGAGCTCCACCAGCAGTTCCACGTCTAGTGCCGCGTAGTTCAGCCAGTCTGCGGGAAGGGGCCGGCGCGACCAGTCGGCCGCGCCGTGCCCCTTCTCCAGCCGATAACCGAGCAAGCGCTCCACGAGCGTGCCCAGCGCCACCCGTTCGAAACCGGCCAGCCTGCCCGCCAGCTCGGTGTCGAACAGCACGCTCGGACGCAGGTCGAGTTCGGCGAGGCACGGCAGGTCCTGGGACGCCGCGTGCAACACCCACTCTGTCCCGTCCAGCGCCTCGACCAGCGGATCGAGCCGACCGCCCAGGGCGATCGGGTCGACCAGCACGGTCCCGGCGCCCTCCCGGCGAAGCTGCACCAGGTAAGCGCGTTGCGAGTAGCGGTATCCCGAGGCTCGCTCGGTGTCCACCGCAACCGGACCGGTCGCTCCGGCGAGCGCGTCAGCGGCACGCCGGAGCGCCTGAGCGTCGGCCACCACCGGCGGAACCCCATCAGCGGGTTCCGTCAGCGGGACCGGATCAGCTCCGGTTGGTTCGGTTGGCTCGTCGGAGGGTACGTCCACGGCGGAAGACCCTACGACGAACGCACCACTCGCGGGTGTGTTCGGCCCGTTCAGTGTGGCGACCCGGTCAGCGGATCACGCCGGCACGCATGGCCAGCGCGACCATCTGAGCCCGATCCCCGGTGCCCAGCTTGCGCCCGATCCGCGACAGGTGAGACTTCACCGTGAGCGCGGAAAGGCTGAGCGCTTCGCCGATTTCCTTGTTGCTCTGGCCATCGGCGACCAACTGGAGGACCTCGACCTCACGCGCGGAAAGCTCCCGCGGCGTGTTGTCGGTGCCCGGCACGCGGGTGCCCGCGGCAAGCACGGGCGCGACGCTCGGGTCCGCGTAGACGCCGCCGTCGAGGACCCTGCGCACACCGTCGGTCACCACCATCGGCGAGGCGGACTTCAGGAGGTACGCCTGGGCGCCCGCCTGGAAGGCCGACCTGACCGCGTAGGGGTCGTCGGAGGACGCGAGGACCACGATGCGGGGCCAGCCCTGGGCACGGAGTTCCGTGACCAGGTCGATGCCGGTGCCATCCGGCAGACCCAGATCGAGGATCGCGAGGTCGCACGGTCCGGTCGCGAGTGCCCGCGCCCGAGCCTCCGCAACCGAAGCCGCCTCATGCACTGTCCCGGCTCCCATCTGGGTGAGCCGAGCCGATATCGCCTCCCTCAGCAGTGGGTGGTCGTCGACCACCAGCACTGAAAAAAGCTCCTCCCGCGGGTGCGGGACCATGTTCGCCGGCAACGAGCCGGCTGGCGTGGTACGAACGGCCTGACCTAAGCCGACGGCAGCCACGTCACTACCTCCCTGGAGTCGGTCGTGCCCCCCGACCGGCACCGGGACTTTCGTCCAATCAGCCGCGCCACTGATCGACCGAAAGTGGTGTCGTCTGGGGCAGCGTAGCCGCCCAAGCGGGTCTACGGGACGATCAATCGGGTATCTATCCCGAATGAGTTGTCACTGATGGCCCCTGCTGTCACACGATCGGCTGACAACTGGATAGGGCGTGTAACGCGAGTCCCGCTCACGACGACACAGAGGAGTTGCCGGTGGCGAGCACCACACTTCGAGGCCGGGCCGAGGAACTGCTGGCCCGCGTGCCGCTCGTCGACGGGCACAACGATCTCCCGTGGGCGTTGCGCGCGCTCGTCGACCAGGCGCAAATCGGTGAAAAGTCAACGGCGCTGTACGGGTCTTCAGGTGTCCGACAGGTGGACCTGAGGGTACGCCAACCCCGTCTCCAGACCGACTTTTTGCGGTCTCGGCAGGGCCGGTTGGGGATGCAGTTCTGGTCCGTGTGGGTTCCGTGCCGGCTGACGGGCGACGCAGCCGTGACCGCCGTGCTGGAGCAGGTGGAGTTGGTCCGGGAGCTGTGCACGGTCTATCCCGACCTGCTGGGGTTCGCGTCGACGGCGGACGAGGCGGACGCCGTGTTCGCGTCCGGGCGGCTGGCGTCGCTGGTCGGGGCCGAGGGCGGGCACAGCATCAACTCGTCGCTGGGCGTGCTGCGGGCGCTGCGCCGGGCCGGGGTGCGGTACATGACGCTCACGCACAACGAGAACACCCCGTGGGCGGATTCGGCGACGGACGTGGCCGAGCACGGCGGGCTGACCGCGTTCGGCGTCGAGGTGGTGCGGGAGATGAACCGGGTCGGGATGGTGGTTGACCTCTCCCACGTCGCCGTGACCACCATGAACGCGGCGCTGGACGCGTCGTCGCGGCCGGTGCTGTTCACCCACTCGTCGTGCCGGGCGGTGGCGGACCACCCCCGGAACGTGCCCGACGCGGTGCTGGAGCGGCTGCCCGCGAACGGCGGCGTGTGCATGGTGACGTTCGTGCCGGCGTTCGTCTCGGCCGCCTACGCCGCGTGGGACGCGCGACTGAAGGACGCCATGGCGGCGGCGGGGGAGCGGCACAACGATCTGGAGGCCCGGGAGGCGTTCGTGTCCTCCTGGGGCCCTGAGCCGCCCCGGGTGACGCTGGACGACGTCGTGGCGCACGTGGAGCACGCCCGTGAGGTGGCCGGGATCGACCACATCGGGCTGGGCGGCGACTACGACGGGGTCCGGGAGCAGCCCGAGGGCCTGGCGGACGTGTCCACCTACCCGGCGCTGTTCGAGGCACTGCTGGAACGCGGGTGGAGTGAGGACGACTGCGCCAAGCTCGCCGGGGCCAACGCGTTGCGGGTGCTGCGGGACAACGAGGACTAGCGCGAGGGCCGGGGGACTGGCGCGAGGGCCGGCGACCGGCGTGGGGACTGGCGCGAGGGCGGGGTGACCGGCGCGCGGACCTGGCGTGAGGCGGGGCGACCGGCAGGGACTGGCGCAAAGGTCGGCGGAGGTCTGCGGCGAGGGCCGCGATCGGCGCGGTGACTAGCGCAGGGTGCTCACGCCGACCGGCGGGAGGCCCACGGCGGTGGCCATGACGTCGTAGAACGCCCTGCCGTGCGCGGCCAGTTCGGCGTCCCGCGCCGTCCACGACGCCCGCAGCTCCAAGTCGTCGGTGCGGGCCGGGCCGGCGATGTCGCCGAAGCGGGCCGACGACGTCTGGGTGACCGTGCCGCCCAGCGCCAGGAAGCCGGCGTCGGCCACCTCCAGCGCCTCCACCAGCCAGGACCACCCGACCTCCGGCAGCAGCGGGTCGGCCGCCAGCTCCGGGTCCAGCTCCACCCGCACGTACGCGACCAGGCGGAACACGCCCGACCACGCTTCCACGCCGTCCGGGTCGTGCAGCAGGACCAGGCGGCCGGTCGAGAGCTCGTCGGCCGGGCCCGTCGCCTCCGCGGTCAGGGCGAACGCCCAGGGTGCTAGGCGCTGCGGCGGGCGCACCTCGGTCAGCTCCAACTCGGGTCGGGTTCGCACCGACTTGAGCGTCGCCACCGCCCGCCGGAACAGTTCGGGCTCCGCCGCCAGTCCGGTCACACCACGGACTGTATGCCCCTAAACCTCGTTCCGTGAGCGCGGCGCGCCGGGACCGGGCACCGTCCGGTTGGCGAGTCGTGGGAGCATGGCGACGAGATGAGCGACAACACCACCGCACCACTGCTGGTCGCCGCGCGTGGCGGCGTCCCCTCGCGCACCCCGGTCTGGTTCATGCGGCAGGCGGGGCGTTCCCTGCCCGAGTACCGCAAGCTGCGGGAAGGCACCGCGATGCTGGACGCGTGCCTGGACCCGGAGATGGTCTGCGAGATCACGCTCCAGCCCGTCCGCCGGCACGACGTGGACGGCGCGATCCTGTTCTCCGACATCGTGGTGCCGCTGAAGGCGGCCGGCGTGGACCTGGACATCGTGCCCGGCACCGGTCCGGTGGTGGCCGAGCCGATCACCGGCCGCCGGGACGTCGACGCCCTGCCGGTGCTGGAGGCGCACCAGGTCCAGCCGGTGGTCGACGCCATCGGGCTGCTGAACGCGGCGCTGGGCGACGTGCCGCTGATCGGGTTCGCGGGCGCGCCGTTCACGCTGGCCTCGTACCTGGTCGAAGGCGGGCCCAGCAAGCACCACGAGCGGACCAAGGCGATGATGCACGCCGACCCGGAGCTGTGGCACGCGCTGCTCGGCAAGATCGCCGACATCACCGCCGAGTTCCTCCGGGTGCAGGTCGAGGCGGGTGTCAAGGCGGTCCAGCTTTTCGACTCGTGGGCCGGGGCGCTGTCGGAGCGGGACTACCGCGAGTTCGTGCTGCCGCATTCCACCCGGGTGCTGGAGACGATCACCACCGTGCCGCGCATCCACTTCGGCGTGGGCACCGCCGAGCTGCTGCCCGCCATGCGCGAGGCCGGCGCGGACGTGGTCGGCGTCGACTGGCGCACGCCGCTGGACGTGGCGGTCCGCCGGCTGCGGGCCGCCGCGCCGGACCTGCCGCCGCCCGTGGTGCAGGGGAACCTGGACCCGGCCCTGCTGTTCGCCGGCGAGACCGCGTTGCGGCGGGAGATCGACCGGATCGTGGCCGAGGGCAAGGCGGCGGCCGGGCACATCTTCAACCTGGGGCACGGTGTGCTGCCGGACACCGATCCGGACGTGATCACCAAGGCCGTCGAGTGGGTGCATCGGGCCGGATGAGAGCGCTCCACGTCGCGGTGGTCGGTGGCGGCATCTCGGGCCTGGCCGCCGCGCACCGGCTGCGCTGCCTGCTCGGCGCGCAGGCGCGCATCACCGTGGTGGAGCAGGCCGACCGGCTGGGCGGCAAGCTGCGGACCGGCGAGGTCGGCGGCCGGGCCTACGACGTGGGGGCCGAGGCGTTCCTGCACCGGCGGCCGGAGGCGGCCGAGCTGGTCGCCGAGCTGGGACTCGGCGGTGACCTGGCGCACCCGACGCCGGCGGCGGCGAGCATCCGCGCGGCGGGCGCGGTGCGGCCCATCCCGGCCCACACGCTGATGGGTGTGCCGGCGTCCGTGGAGGCGGTCCGGCAGGTGCTGAGCGCCGACGGGCTGCGCCGGGTCGCGGCGGAGCCCGGGTTGCCGCCGATCGAGCTGGCCGGCGCGGACGTCGCCGTCGGGGCGCTGCTGCGGGAGCGGTTCGGGCCCGAGGTCGGCGACCGGCTGGTGTCGCCGCTGCTGGGCGGGGTCTACGCGGGGCGCGCGGACGCGCTGGGGCTGCGGGCGACGATGCCGCGGCTGGCCACCGCGCTGGACTCCGGGGTCGGCTCGCTGCTGGCGGCGGCGGCCACGACGATGCCCGCGCCGCCGCAGCCGAGGGGCAAGCGGCCTCCCGTGTTCGGCACGTTGACCGGCGGGCTGTCCTCGTTGGTCGACCGGCTGGTGGAGGTGGCCGCGCCGGAGGTCAAGCTGGGGCTGCCGGTGCGCGGGCTGGTCCGCCGTGAGCACGACTGGCGGTTGGAGATCGGGTCGGCCGCGTCCCCTCGGCACCTGGACGTGGACGGGGTCGTGCTGGCGGTGCCCGCTCCCGCGGCGCGCAAGCTGCTCGCCGACGTCGCGCCGGCCGCGTCGAAGCAGTACGCCAAGGTCGAGGTCGCGTCGATGGCCGTGGTGGCGTTGGCGCTGCCGCCGGGGACCGCGCTGCCCGAGCGGTCGGGTGTGCTGCTGGCCGAGGGCGAGCGGTTCGCCGACGGGACTCCGTTCACCGCCAAGGCGTTCACCTTCTCCAGCCGCAAGTGGGCGCATCTGGGCGGCCCGGCGTCGGGCGACGAGCCCGTGCTGGTGCGGGGCAGCGTCGGGCGGCACGGCGAGGTCGAGGCGCTGCGGCGGGACGACGGCGAACTGGTCGCGGCCGTGCGGGCCGACCTGGCCGAGCTGACCGGGATCACCGCCGCGCCGGTCGACGCCGTGGTCACGCGCTGGGGCGGCGGGCTGCCGCAGTACGGCGTGGGGCACCTGGACGTCGTGAAAGGGATCGAGGACGCCGTCGCGGACGTGCCGGGGCTGGCGGTCGCGGGCGCGACGCTGCACGGCGTCGGCATCCCCGCCTGCATCGCGACCGGTGACGCGGCGGCGGCGCGGGTCGCCGCCCACGTGCTCGGCCGCGTCCGCTGAACGCCGGGTGAGAGGATGAGGGCATGGCCCGCCTGAACTACAACGAGCTGAACGACACCATCCGCTACACCATGTGGTCCGTCTTCCGGGTCGAACCCGGCCGGCTGCCCGACGACCGGGGGCCCGCCGCCACCGAGGCGCAGGAGTACCTGGACGGCCTGGAGGCCAAGGGCACCGTGGTGCGCGGCGTGTACGACGTGGCGGGTCTGCGCGCCGACGCCGACTTCATGATCTGGTGGCACTCCGAGGAGATCGAGCAGGTCCAGGCCGCCTACACGGGGTTCCGGCGGACCGCCCTGGGCCGCGCGTCGACCCCGGTGTGGAGCCAGGTCGCGCTGCACCGGCCGGCGGAGTTCAACCGCAGCCACATCCCGGCGTTCCTGGCCGGCGAGGACCCGCGCAAGTACATCTGCGTGTACCCGTTCGTGCGGTCCTACGAGTGGTACCTGCTGCCCGACGAGGACCGGCGCAGGATGCTCGCCGACCACGGCAAGGAGGCCCGCGACTACCCGGACGTGCGGGCGAACACCGTCGCGTCGTTCGCGCTGGGCGACTACGAGTGGATCCTGGCGTTCGAGGCGGACGAGCTGCACCGGATCGTGGACCTGATGCGGCACCTGCGCGGCACCGAGGCCCGGCGGCACGTGCGCGAGGAGATCCCGTTCTACACGGGCACCCGGATCCCGGCGGCGGAACTGGTCACCAACCTGCCGTGACGGGCGGTCACCAACCGGCCGTGACGCAACCGGCCGTGACGCGGTAGGAGGGGGCGCCCGCCGCGCGGGCGGGACGCCCCCTCCGCCGGTCACTTCCTGATCTTGTACGCCCGGATCACGGTGTGCTCGAACGTGTTGCCCTTGCTGTCGGAGCCCTTCACCCGCAGCGAGGCGAACCCGCCCGCGTCACCGTTGCGCACCAGGGCGGTGCGGCCGTTGACCGCGACCTTCGACCACGTCCTGCCGTCGTCGAACGACACCTCGACCGCCAGCTTGCGGACCTTGCCGTCCGGCCCACCCTGTTGCTGCTGCACGTCCAGCGGCACGCGCAGCAGCCGGTTGGCCGGCGCGCTGCCCGCGGCGTCCAGCTCCGGTGCAAACCGGACCACCGTCACCGGCACCGGCTTGAACACCGTGCCGGGGACCGTGTCGGAGCGGAACGTCCAGGTGCCCGCGACCTTCGTGCTGAACTCCGACACGCCCGGCAGCCGGACCGCCTCGGTGTCCACCTTGAACTCGGCCGGCCCCGGCGGGACCGTGAACAGGCCGTTCGACGCGTAGGCGGTCTCGCCGACCTTCGTGCCGTCGCGGTACAGCGTGGTGCGGGCGGACGCGGTGTCGGAGTCGCCCAGGTTGCCGTCGTGGTCGCCCCACAGCGGCACGCCGAACCCGATCTGGTCACCCATCCGGGCCGCGTACGGGAAGTCCGCCGCCGGCATCGTCGGGCCGAACACCGGCTTGCCGAACCGCTGGCGGTACTCGCGGCCCGGCCGGTAGCTCCGGTCCGGGGACTGCAGCAGCGCCTCGGGCCGGTCCTGGGCGTTGAACTGCAGGAGCACCCACGTCCACGTCGGGCCCTTGGCGGTGACGTAGTCGATCGCGTCGCCGGCCGCGCCGACCTCGGTCAGCAGGGTGCCGCTGGAGCCGCCGCCGACGATCCGCGGCAACGCGCCGTAGCGGTAGGTCTTGCCGTCCGGGAGGGGTTCTACGCGGCTGTCCACCCGGGCCAGCTCGCCCTTGGCGGGCGCGCGGACGAAACCGGTGGGCACCTTGCCGTGCTCGCCCCACGCCAGCCGGTAGTTCACCGGGGTCGTGCCGACCGGCGCGCCCCTGGCGTGGGCGTGCACCATCGTGTTCACTTCCTCGCGGGACGGCACGGGGCCGAGTTGCGCGATCGACACCTTGTCGCCGAAGCCGCCGAAGAACACGGTGCCGACCGCGAACCTCCGGTCGCCGTAGGTCCGGCTCACCACGACGTCGCCGATCAGGTCCTCGGCCGCCGGGTCCGGGTAGGTGATCCGGATCGGCTTCGCGAGCCGGGCGTCGGCGTCGACCGTGGTCGGGCCGGCGACCTTGAGCAGCGGCTGTGGCAGCAGCGCGCCCGTCACGCGGTCCTCGGCGAACACGTCGTGGTAGGCGAAGTAGTCGCCCTTGGGCAGACGCTCCTTCGCGACACCCGCCGAGCCGGCCGGGAACACCACGGTGTCGTTGTCGAGCCCGATTATCAGCGATCCGCCGTACGCGGGAGGCTGACCGGCGCCGTCGGTGTACTTGATGGTGACGTCGTAGCTCTCCACCTCGCGGCTGATGCTGACCGGTGTGCGCAGCGCACCCGACGCGACGACCGCGCCCGCGTACACGCCGTCCAGCGTGCCGACCTTCGTGTCGCCGGTGACGGTGACCTTGGCAGTGCCGCCGGCCGGGACGGTGACCTTGTCCGGGGCGACCGTGAGCAGCCCCGCCGGGGCGGGCTTGCCGTCCGGTCCCCGCACGTCCAGGGTCAGGTCCAGGGTGACCGGCGTGGCGCCCGCGTTGCGGTAGGTCAGCTCCTTGCCGACCGGCACGTCGTCGTCGTGCGGCCACTGCTGCTGGCCGAGGCCGACGCTCACCGGGTCGGTGGTGACCGTGGTGGTGATGGCCTTGGCCAGGTCGATCCGGCCCGCGCCCTGGTCGAGGACGGTCAGGTCGGGGTTGTTCTTCGCGGACGCGACCAGCGCCGCCTTGAGCTGCGCCCCGGTCCAGTCCGGGTGCTGCTGGGCGAGCACGGCCGCCGCGCCCGCGACGTGCGGGGCGGCCATGGACGTGCCGGACAGCGCCACGTGGGTGGCGTCCACCGGGTTGCCGATGGTGCCCTTGGCCGCCTTGGCGGCGGCGATGTCCACGCCCGGCGCGGTGACGTCGGGCTTGATGCCGCCGTCGCCGGCCCGCGGGCCCCGGCTGGAGAACGGCGCGATGCGGTCGTCCCGCTCGACCGCGCCGACGCTCAGCGCGGCGTCGGCGGTGCTCGGCGAGCCGACCGTGCCGGGGCGGCCGGAGTTGCCCGCCGAGATCACGAACAGCGTGCCCTTCTCGGCGGAGAGCCGGTTGACGGCCTCCTCCAGCGGGTCGACCCCCGGGCGGTCGCCGCCGCCCAGGCTCAGGTTGACGACGTCCGCGCCCTGGTCGGCGGCCCACTGCATGCCGTCGAGGATCCAGGACTCGGCGCAGCCGCCCTGGACGCACACCTTGCCGTCCAGGATCTGCGCGTCCGGCGCGACGCCGCGGTACTTGGCGTGCTTGCTCGCGATGGTCGCGGCGACGTGCGTGCCGTGGCCGTCGTTGTCGGTGGCGTCGGGGTCCTCGGAGAAGTTGCGCTCCGCGACCTCCTGGCCCGCGAGGTCGGGGTGCGCCCCGTCCACGCCGCCGTCGAGCACGGCGACCTTGACGCCCTTGCCGGTGTAGCCGGCCCCCCACGCCGCGGGCGCGCCGATCTGCGCCGTGCTGCGGTCGAGGTTGGTCCGGCGCAGGCCGTCCAGCCAGACCTTCCGCACGTTCGGGTCGGCGACCAGCGACCGGAAGGCCGTGCCCGCCTCGGACTTGGGCGCCCGCGCCGCGACCGCGCCGACGGTCGGCAATTCGCGGGTGACCTGGACGCCTTCCGCGCGTGACCCGCCGCCGATGACGATCAGCGGCACGTGGTCGCGGCGGGCGTCGTCGTAGCCGGACTCGGCGAGCCCGGTCACGTCGAACAGCCGCAGGTCCAGCTTGCCGTCGGCCAGCGGGCCCAACGCGTCGCGCGGGATGACGTGCACGTGGCCGTCCCGCTGGAACGTGTGGAAGACGACCTCGTCGCGGCCCGGTCCCCTCGTCACCGAGCCGAGTCGGTCGCCGTCGAGCAGGACGCGGTCACCCGTGATCAGGGTGACGGTCGCCCGCGCTCCGGTGATGGTGGTGTGGTGGTCGGGCGCCTCCGGTGCGGCGGTGGCCGCACCTGTCCCCGAGGCGATCATCCCGATTGCCAACGCGGCGGCTCCCCATGCGCCACGCTTCCCGGATCTCAACACAGATACCTCCCGAATCTGTTGTGCGCGCTGTGGATCGCGCAGTCGGGAGGCGCGCCGAACTCGCGGTGGCGGCGGTTTACCGGAAGTGACGAAACCCCCCAACGACCTCGACGCTATCCACCCCTCCGAGTGAGAGCAGCGTCTCATTGAGGGATGTTTCACGCCCGAACAGGTCACGTGTTGGTAACGCTCGGTTAGTTGTTGCGCTTCCTGGGTAAGGCGTTCGGACGGTTGCCGAGGGGGCGGGCGACCTTCGGCTCCGGCGGGCCGGCCGGGCCGAGGGGCCTACTTCGCGGCGACCGACCCGTCCGCGCCCACCGACACGACCAGTTGCGGCCCGCCGCCCCCGCAGTCCGGCCCGTTGGGGTAGGACATCGCGGGTGTCGCGGACAACTCGTGGTCGACCACCGCCGTCCCGGCCCGGTCGGCCAGCCTGAGCCGCACCGTCACCGGCCGGTCGGGCAGGTCCGGGATGGCGACGTAGGCGTGCTTCCCGCCGGTCGGCACGGCGCTCGCGCCGCACACGTCGGTCGGGGCGGTCCCGGCGCACGTTCCGCCCGCGGCCCGGCTCGACGGGAACAGGTCGAGCGCAGGGGTGGTGCACCGACCGTCCCAGCACACCTCGATCGTGCCGGTCTCCGCGGTGGTGAGCCCGACGTCCAGACTGACGCCCACCAGCGTGCCGATCGCCGTGCACGACCTGCCCTGTCCCGCGTCCGCGCCGCATGCCGTGACGAGGAACAGGACGCCCAGAGCCACGCTCGGTCTCCACATGCCCCTGGGACGTAACGGCCGCGCCGTCAGGTTGCGCGCCGCCGCCACCAGCGCGCCTTCTTCGGCGGCGGCAGTTCTCCTTGCGCCACGGCCCATTCGGCGAACGCGGCGGCGTCCTCCCGGGCCCGGCTGCCCGCCCGGCGCGGGTGCGCGCGGGCGTAGTCGGCGAACAGCGGGCGGAACCGGTCGCCGAGCGCG
The DNA here is from genome assembly GCF_050942485.1 of Actinosynnema sp. CS-041913. Lineage (NCBI taxonomy): Bacteria > Bacillati > Actinomycetota > Actinomycetes > Pseudonocardiales > Pseudonocardiaceae > Actinosynnema > Actinosynnema sp. CS-041913. Next base: position 1,983,322 of record NZ_CP192037.1, read on the forward strand.
TCGGCCACGTCCGGGCGCAGCATCGCCACGATGCCGCGCCGCTTGTTCAGCAGCGCCCGCGCCTCCACCCGCAGCCGGTCCGGGTCGAAGCCCTCGGGCGGCTTCCCGTTGCCCAGCAACGCGTGCAGCAGCTCGGCCTGCGCCGCCGCCAGCCGGTCGCGCTGGGGCCGCGTCACGCCAGCACCGCCCGGATCGCGGCCAGCTCACCGGCCAGCTCGGCGTCCGCCGGGTAGTCGTCGTCCCGCTCCAGCAGCACACCCGGCGGGTCGACCCGGTCCCGTAGCTGCTTGAGCACGTCCAGCACCTCCGGCAGCACGGCGTGCGCGTGCGTGTCGTGGTAGACGCCCTGCTGCTCGACGCCGCCCGCGACGTGCACGTAGGCCAGGCGCTCCAACGGGATCTCGTCCAGGAACCGGCCCACGTCGGTGCCCAGGTTGCGGGCGTTCGCGTACAGGTTGGCCACGTCCACCAGCAGGTGGCAGTCGGTCCGCTCGACCAGCTCGGCCAGGAACTGACCCTCGGTCAGCTCGCCGCCCGGCCACTCCAGCAGCGCGGCGACGTTCTCCAGCGCCAGCGGCACGGGCAGGTCCGCCTGCGCCGCCTTCACGTTGGCCACCAACACGTCCAGCGCTTCACGCGTGCGCGGCAACGGCATGAGGTGCCCGGAGTCCAGCCCGCCCGCGCGCACGAAGCACACGTGATCGCTGACGAACGGCGCTTCGAGCGCCTCCGCCAACGCGCCGAGGTGGGCGACCCGGTCCGCGTCCACGGGCTCCGCGCCGCCCAACGACAGCGACACGGCGTGCGGCAGCACCGGCACACCCCGTTCGCGGATCAGCAACACCGATTCCGGCAGGTGCCCGACGTGCAGGTTCTCCGCCACCACCTCGACGAAGTCCACGTCGAGCCGCTCCACGGTCAGATCGATCTCCGGCCGCCAGCCGATGCCGACACCCAGCCCTTCCACCATCCACCCACCTTTCCACGCTCCGGCGGCGGCAGCGTCGCCAGCGCCGCGCCCGGCAGTCCCAACGCCTCGCCGACCGGCGTCACCCCGCCACGCAGACCCGCCCGCGCGACCCGGTTGAGCGGCGGCACGGAGTCCAGCGGCGTGCGGCGCAACGTCGGCGGCAGGCTCCGCGCGGACCCGGCGAACGGACCCCGCAGGTATCCCGCGACACCCGCCACGGCCACGCACGCGACCAGCGCGGGCAGCACCATCGACGGCAGCAACCCGAACGCGGCTGCCGCGAGCACCCCGACCGCGGCCACGTTCCCCAGCCAGAACACCGGTGTCAGCGCCCGCCACCGACCCGGCGCGACCAGCAGGCCGCGCTCGATGAACGGCTCCACCGGCACCCGTGCCGCGACCGCCTCGACCAGCGCGCCCAACGGAGCCGGCTGCCGCGCCACCCCCAGCGCGTGCGCCTGGGCCTGCGTCGCCGCGCCGCTCGTGTGCACGGCGTGCACCAGGCCGTCCCCGGTGAACCGCAACGCTCCCGCGCCGACCAACGCCGTGACCGCCACCTCGGCGACCCGCCGCGGTCCGGCGATCAACATCGCCTCGTCTTCAGGCGTCATCCCCCACCCCCACCAAAGCCGTCACTTCCCCGTCGCCGCGGCCCGCGGCGAATCCCAGCCACATCCGTCGACCCGATCCCGCGGAGGGCCGGCCTGTCATCAGTCGCCCCCACCGCCCCCGCCACCACAGCCGCCGCCCCCGCCGCCGCACGACGAGCCGCCGTCCGAACCCGACGCGCTGCCGCAACTGCTGCTGGAGCAACTGCCGCACCCGCCGCCGGACGCGCTGGAGTCCGTGCCCCGCGCCCGTCGCTTCAGCGTCGCCGAAGCCCGCGGAGCCAGCCCGAGGACTTCCCACACCAGGTGATTCCCGACCTTGCCCAGCAGTCCGTAGTACGCGACCAGCGCCACCCGGTTCGAGGTCGTCGCCACCGCGTCCAACCGCCGCACCGCCGCCCGCCCGGACCTGGTCAGCGGCCGTCCGGCCCGGCCGATCAGCAGGAGCAGCAGGACACCCAGCACGATCCCGCCCACGGTGTGCCCGGCCTGCAGGTAGTCGGCCGCGGTGAGGGCCAGCACCGCGACCAACCCGAGCATGACCAGCCGCCGTGCCCACCGCACGGCCTTGCGCTGCCCCGGCGACCGCACCAGGCCACGCCCGATCAGGCTCTGCCGCAACGACTCGGCCTCCGGGCTGCCCGCCACCGCGGGCACCAGGTCACCCAGCGACCGCGGCAGCGACCGCATCACGTAGGCCTGCAACGGCGACCACGACCGGATTTGCGTGTGCACGGCGCTGACCACGCCGTCACGGGAGATCCGCACCGCGCCCGCCTCGACCAGCGAGACGATCGCCACCTCGGCGGCGCGTCCGGGGCCGCCCGCCAGCAAGCCCTGTTCCTCCGGCCACAGTTCAGCCGAACCCGCCGAAGTCGGTGTCCACGAAGTCGCCACCGTCATCCCCCTCCAGCCACTGCGAGGCCAGCCAGCCGCCCGCGAGCCAGCCGCCCGCGACGAGCCATCCGTTGCCCCTCCGCCAGCGCCGCGGCTCGACGATCACCACCGGTCGCCTGCGTCGGGGAAGCGACTGCTCGGACGTGTCGGCGTACCCGATCGGTTCCGCCGTCTCGCCGTCGAACACCGCCGTCTCCACCCGCGCCGGGCCGGTGCGCGGCGCGGCCGGGACCGCGGTGCGCACCAGTCCGTAGCGGGCCGTCACCTCCGCCGGGTCGACCGGTGCGAGACCGGCGGTGGCCTCCTCGTACGCCCGCGCCCCGCGCCTGGTCAGCACGGGCGGCGGAGCCAACAGCAGCAGCACGGCGCAGAGCCCGGTGACCGGCAGCGCGGTGGCCATCACCCAGCCTCCCGGCGCCGCGAACACCGCGACCGCGGCGAGCACTGCCACCGGCAGCACGGACAGCACCGCCCGCCACAGCCGGCGTTTCGGGGCCACCAGCAGCCCGCCCGCGACCAGGCCGTGGCCCAGCCGCCGCGCGGGCCCGCCGGTGGCCGCGCCCATCAGCAGGTCGTCCAGGTCCCGCGGCTCGCCGAGGCGGGCCAGCAGGTGCGCCTGGAGTTCGGTGACCGCGCCCGGTTCCTGGCCGGGCACCGCCGTGACGGTCGCGCCGGACACCCTGGCCCGGTTGTCCGCCACCAGCGCCGCCACCGCCACCTCGGCCGCCCGCACCGGTCCGCCGCCGAGGTAGCCGATCTCCTCGAACGTCAGCGGCCGGGTCGGCGCGGCGCCGGTGACCCGTTTCAGCCACAGGCCCGACAGGACCGCGAGCACCAGCGCCGGGCCGTACCACCACAGGAACGCCATGGGCGTCAGCCTAGGAGCCGGAACCGCCCGAGGACCCGGGAACAGCCCGAAGACCTAGCCACCGCCGCCTCCGCCGCCACATCCGCCTCCGCCTCCGCCGCCGCCCCCACCGCACGACGACCCGCCGCTGCCGCACGATGATCCGCCGCTGCCGCACGATGATCCGACCGCCCCGGCCGCCAGGAACGTCGTGCCACCGCCGGCGTCCGCGTGCCGGAACCTCCGGCGGACGGGCCTGCGCGCGGCGGCCCGCAGCGGGATGTTCGGGTGCGCGGCGAAACCGTTGAGGGCGACCAGCCCGGCGTCACCCGCCGGGCCGGCCACCACCCCACCCCCGGGGCTCCCACCCGCGCGGGCCGTCGCCACCGCGCGCGAGCCGAGCGCGGTGCGCGTCAACGGACTCGCCTTGCGCAGCAAGGCGATCAACACCCCGGTCAGCACGAGTTGCAGCGTCAGCCACCCGACGGGCGCGCCGATCGCGAGCCCGTTCACCCACCGCACCACCCCGACGGCCGCGACCAGCGCCATCGGCACGACGCTCCGGCGCAGCCACCGCTTCGCGACCCACGGCGAGACCAGGTAGCCCCGCGCGACCAGCCGGTCACCGACGGCGCGCGGCGCGTCCTGCCCGGACACGGCGGTGAACAGCAGCGGGAGCGTCCGGTACCGGTACCTGGCCGCGTCGGTCAGCACGGCCTGGTCCACCGGATCGGCGGAGACGGGCGTGCCGACCACCCGCACCGCGCCGTCCCGCGCGGGGCGCAGCGCGCCGGAGTCGATCAGGGCGGCCGTCGACGTCTCGACCACCCGCCGCGGCCCGCCGATCAGGAAGGCCAGTTCATAGCGGCCGAGTTCGAAGCGGCCGAGTTCAGAGGGGCCGAGTTCAGCGGGGCCGAGCGCGCCCGCGGGGGCAACTCCCCGCGTCCCCCGCAGGCGCACTCGCACACCGATCGCGACGACCAGCGACACGGCCAGCGCGATCCAGTACAGCTCCAGGAATTCCGGGCCGGACAAGCCCCACGGTCGCTCCACGGTCCACCCCCTGTGGGCCACGGCGGACTGGGGTCCACCGGGTGTCGAGAGGCAATCGTGTGGGTCAGGCCACATCCCGGCAAGAGGGCTTTAGCAAGCCTTGAGGTTGCTCTTTTCCGGCTTCAGGACGACGATGCGCCGTCCACGCCGCCGGAGCCCTCGCCGTCCGTTCCCTTGAAGATGCGCATGATTCCTCCTGGTGTGGACTGGTTGTCATTCGGAGTAGCGCCTTCAGTCTGCTGGACCGGAAGGGTTTTCGACCAGACGCAAGCTGATGCTGTTGATGCAGTAGCGCTGGTCGGTCGGAGTGGCGTAGCCCTCACCCTCGAAGACGTGGCCGAGGTGGCTGTGGCAGGTGGCGCAGAGCACCTCCGTGCGCACCATCCCGAGCGCCCGGTCCTCCCGCAGGATCACCGAGTCGGCGGCCAGCGGCGAGAAGAACGACGGCCAGCCGCAGTGCGAGTCGAACTTGGTGTCGCTGCGGAACAGCTCGGCGCCGCAGGCGCGGCAGGAGTAGACGCCCTCGGACTTGGTGTCGGTGTACTCGCCGGTCCAGGCCGGCTCGGTGCCCGCCTCGCGCAGCACCGCGTACTCCTGGGGCTTCAGGATCTCCCGCCACTCCAGCTCGGAGTGGACCACCTTCGGGGTGGCGCCGACGACAGGTTCCATATCCCCACGTTAATCGAAGAACGTGGACACGATCTCGCCGAGCCCGAACCAGACGCTGACCGCCACACCCAGCAGGATCAGCAGCACCACGGCGACGGCGGTGAGCCTGCGCAGCCCACCCGCGCGGTTCGCCGAGTCTGCGAAGTTCTCCACGCCCGCCAGGTAGCCCTCGACCGTGAACGCGGGCTGCTGGCGCTGCATCCGGTCCAGGTGCTCGGCGAACGCCCTGGTCTCGGGATCGTGGGGGTCGAGCCCCACGAGCTCGTCTTCGACCGTCGGCTGCCCGTCGTCGACCTGGCCGGTGGGCCGGTCGTCCTCCGGCATGTCGGCGGCTCGGGAACTGGCCATGCGGCAAGCGTAATGGCCGGCTCAAGCCGAGAGGGTTCGTGCTGGGCGCACCCGCCCCGACCGGGTCAAGCCGTGAGGGTTCGTGCTGCGCGCACCCGCCCGACCGGGTCAAGCCGAGCGGGTCTGCGCCGGGCGCACCCGCCCCGACCGGGTCAAGCCGTGAGGGCCCGCGCCGGGCGCACCGCCCCGACCGGGCGGCCGTGGCCGAGCACGGGGACGGTGGCGAGGTCCTCGGGCGTGTCGACGCCGAGCGTGCGCAGCGCGGCGACCAGCACGACCGCCCTGGCCCGGCTGGAGCCGTCGGCGATCTTGCAGGCCACCGCCTCACCGGTGGGCAGAGCGATCGCGTAGACCCCCTCCGCGCCGTCCTTGGCGACCGCGCCGGGGATCGCGCGCATCAACCGGGTGACATCCCGGCCCGTGCCGCCGACCCATTCGGGGTACGTGCTCATCGCGTGCGCGATCCGCTGACCGGGCCCGCCTTCGGACGTGGCCAGCCGGGCGAACGCGCGGGCCAGCCCGACCAGGCTGATGCCGAACAGCGGCGCGCCGCACCCGTCCACGCCTTCCGCGCCGATGCGCTCGCCGGCCAGTTCCTCCAGGGTGTCCCGGATGGCCTGCTGCAACGGGTGGCCGGGCGCCAGGTAGCTGTCGGTGGGCCAGCCGTTCACCACGCAGGTGGCGAGCATGGCCGCGTGCTTGCCGGAGCAGTTCATGTACTTGGGCGCCTTGCCCCGGCCGGCCTTCAGGTGCGCCTTGAGGGCGTTCTCCCCGATGGGCAGGTCCGGGGTGCACTGGAGGGCGTCCTCGCCGAGCCCGGCGCCTTCGAGGATGCGCAGGACGCCGTCGATGTGGAAGTCCTCGCCGGAGTGGCTGGCACAGGCCAGCGCGAGCAGTTCGCCGTCGAGGTCCAGGCCGTGGCGCAGCATGGCCAGGGCTTGCACGGGCTTGTTGGACGAACGGGGGTATGTGACCTGGTCCGGCCGTCCCACCTGCAGTTTCGCCGCGCCGGAGTGGTCGAGCGCGACGACCGAGCCGTGGTGCACGGACTCCAGGAACTCGCCCCGCCACACCTCGGCGACCAGCTCGTGCGTCATCTCGTTCCCCTTGCCCGGTAAGCTGCCAACTGTCGACAGTTAACAACGCTTGGCCGGGTTGTGCTAGGGAGATGTTCGTGACACCGCCGTTGCACCTGAGCCTGGCCGGACAAGCCGTGGAGGCGCTGCGCGAGCTGGTGCTGACCGGGGAGATCCCGGCCGGCAGCCGGGTCAACGAGGTCGAACTCGCCGCTCGGCTCGGCATCAGCCGAGGGCCTTTGCGGGAGGCGATCCGCCACCTGGCCTCGGAGGGCCTGCTCGTTCTGACACCGCATCGCGGGGCCCGCGTTCCCGCTGCCACCGCGGCTGATGTCCGGGCGTTGTTCGAACTCCGGACCGCTCTCGAATGTGCCGCGGCCGAGTTGGCCGCATCGCGTCGGACGGATGCCGATGTCGTCCGCCTGCACGCCGTCAACGACGAGTCCCGCCGTAGTTACCAGTCCGGGGAGAGGTTTCCGTATCGGCTGGACCTGGCGTTCCACCAGGCGTTGCTCGACGCGGCCCGGTCGCCTCACATCGCCGAGCAGGTTCGGTTGGTGCAGCAACGTGTTGTGCTGCTTCGCAGTGGTCTAGTCGATGATCCACCTCATCAGCGGGCGTCGCTGGACGATCACGATGCCCTGGTGGCCGCTGTCGCGGCGGGCGATCCCTCACGTGCGTCGGACGTGATGCGCAAGCACCTGGCACGAGTCTGCGCGCAGATGCTCACCAGTCTCGGCTGAGGCGGCCTAGTAGGTCGCCAAGTGGTCCAGGAGGTGGAGGGTGGTCTCCTCCGCCGCTTCCTCCGGGATGAAGTGGCCGGTGTCGGCCATCACCTCGAACCAGTACGGCCCGGTCACCCAGCGACCCGTGTTCTGTGCCGCCTCCGGGCCGATCACCTGGTCGTTCTCGCCCCACAGGAACCTCGTCGGCACGGACACCGGCCGGTACGTCCCGGACACCACCGGGTTCGCCCGGTACCAGTTCAGGACCGCCGTCAGCGCGCCGGGCTCGGTCAGCTTGCGCACGTACTGGTTCACCCGTTCGGGTGCGATCGCGGACGGCCATCCCGCGCGCAGCCGCGCCGCGTTGTCGGCCAGCAGTTCGCGTTCCGCCACGCCCGGCGTGCGCAGGTGGTCGAGGCAGGACCATCTCCGCTGCTGGTCCGGATCGGTGCGCAGGGCCTGCGCCAGCGCGCCCGGGTGCGGTGCGGAGACCGCCGTCAGGGTGCGGACGCGCAGCGGGTACCGGGCCGCCGCGATCCAGGCCACGATGGCGCCCCAGTCGTGGCCCACCAGGTCGAACCGCTTCCAGCCGAGCGCGTCCGCGATCTCCCGCACGTCCTGCACGGCGTGCTCCAGCCGGTACCCGTCGACGTGCTTGGGGCGCACGCCCGGCGAGTAGCCGCGCAGGTCCGGCGCCACGGCCCGGTAGCCGTGGGCGGCCAGGGCGCGTAGCTGGTGCCGCCACTCGATGCCGCACTCCGGCACGCCGTGCAGGAGCAGCACCTTGCGCCCGGTCGCCGGGCCGGTCGCGATGGCGTCGAACGTGCCGGCGTCGGTCGCGATGCGCTGCCGGGTCAGGTCCGACTCGAAGACTGCGGGTCGTGATCGCATGCACTCATCGTGCTGGGCCGGGCGCGGAGAGTCCCTGGTGTGCGCTACCCGAGCCCGGGTGGGGGCAGCCCTACCGTCGTCGGTGTGGCTGCCCGGCCCGCGTCCTAACCGAGCGTGCCGGTGACTTTCGCGTGTCCCTTCAACAGGTTCCGGGCGATGGTGCGGCGCTGGATCTCGTCGGTGCCCTCGTAGATCCGCAGCAGCCGCAGCTCGCGGTACCAGCGTTCGATGGGCAGCTCGCGGGTGTAGCCCATGCCGCCGTGGATCTGGAGCACCCGGTCGACGATCTCGTTGGCCTTGATGCCGCCGTAGAGCTTCGCCATGCTCTGCGCCTGCCGCGAGTCGGCCTTCCGGTCGACCAGCCACGCGGCGTGCAGCACGAGCCAGCGCAGCGCCTCGATCTCCATCGCCGAGTCGGCCAGCATCCACTGGATCGCCTGGTACTCGGCGATCGGCTGCCCGAACGCGACCCGGTTCCTGGCCTGCTCGACGGCCATCTCCACCAGCCGCTCGCACGAGCCGAGCGCCCGCGCGGGCAGCAGGTAGCGGCCCTGGCCGATCCACTGCATGGCCAGCTCGAAGCCCTTGCCGACCTCGCCGAGGACGTTCTCCTCGGGCACCCGGACGTCGTCGAACACCAGCGCCGCCGGACCCCACTCGCCCATGGTCTGGATCGGCTCGGACTTCCATCCCATGTCCCGGTCGACCAGGAAGCAGGTGACGCCGCCGTTCGCGCCCTTCTCCTTGTCGTTCACCGCGAACACCATGACGAAGTCGGCCTCGTTGCCCTGGGTGATGAACGTCTTCTCCCCGTTGATCACCCAGTCGCCGCCGTCCTTGCGGGCGGACGTGCGGATGGCCTTGGCGTCCGAGCCCGCGCCCGGCTCGGTGATTGCGAAGCACGACACGCGCTCGCCGGAGATAGTGGGCAGCAGGTAGCGCTGCTTCTGCTCCTCGTTGCCGTGGAACAGGATGTTGTCCGCGTACCCGCCGAACCGGAACGGCACGAAGCTGCGGCCCAGCTCCTGCTCGATCAGCGCGGTCATCAACGCGCCCAGACCCATGCCGCCGTACTCCTGCGGCGTGAGGACGCCGAAGAACCCGGCGGCCTTCGCCTTGTCCTGCAACTCCTTCAGCTCGTCCCGGCGCAGCCCCGGCTCGCCCGAGCGCTCGCGGCGCAGCACCTCCGGCTCCAGCGGCACGATCTCCCTGCGCACGAAGGTCCGCACCCAGTCGCGGATCTCCTGCTGCTCCCCGTCGAGCGTGAAATCCATGACGTCCTCCCACTACGTGAACGCGTTGATGCCGGTCAGCGCCCGGCCGATGAGCAGTTTCTGGATCTGGCTGGTGCCCTCGTAGAGGGTGGTGACCCTGGTGTCCCGCAGGTACTTGCCGACCGGGTACTCGTCGATGTAGCCATAGCCGCCGAACACCTGGATGGCGTTGTTGGCGACCCGCACGGCCGCCTCGCTGGCGTAGAGCTTCGCCATGGACGCCTCCGTGCCGAACGGCTCGCCCCGGTCGGCGAGGTCGGCGCACCGCCACGTGAGCAGGCGGGCGGCGTCGGTCTCCACCGCCATGTCCGCCAGCAGTTCCTGCACGAGCTGGAAACCGGCGATGGGCCTGCCGAACTGCTCGCGTTCCTTGGCGTACGCCAGACTCGCCTCCAGCGCGCCGCGCGCGGCCCCGACGCACCCGGCGGCGACGGACATCCGGCCGCGGTCCAGCGCCGCCATCGCGAGCGTGAACCCCGCGCCCTCGTCGCCCAGCCGGCAGTCGTCCGGCACGCGGACGGCGTCCAGCGTCAGCTCGGCCGTGGCCTGCCCGCGCATCCCGAGCTTGCCCTTGATCTCCCGGGCCGCGAAGCCGGGGGAGCCGGTGGGCACCAGGAACGCCGTGATGCCCTTGGGCCCGGGACCGCCGGTGCGGGCGAACACCAGTGCCACGTCGGCCCACGTCCCGTTGGTGATGAACACCTTCCGGCCGGTGATCAGCCAGTCGTCGCCGTCCCGGACGGCTCTCGCGGCCAGCGAGGCGGCGTCGGACCCGGTGCCGGGCTCGGTGAGGCCGAAGCAGCCGACGGCCGTGCCCGCGCACAGACCGGGCAGCCACCGCCGCTTCTGCTGCTCCGTGCCGTGCTCGGCGATGGTCTTGCCGACCAGCCCGAGCGAGACGGAGACGATGCCGCGCACCGCCGAGTCGCCGCGCGCCAGCTCCTCCAGGACCAGGCAGTACGCGAGGTGGTCGCCGCCCGAGCCGCCGTGCTCCTCGGCGACGCCGAGCCCGAGGAACCCGACCTCGCCGAGCGCGGGGACCAACTCGCGGTCGATCGCCTCGTCCCGGTCCCAGCGGGCGGCGTGCGGCACGATCCGTTCCTCGGTGAACCGGTGCGCCAGCTCCCTGAGCTGCCGGTGCTCGTCGGACATGGCCAGATCCACCCCGGTGACCTCCTGACCGAACGCTGTTAGGTTTTCTAACGTAGGCGCGCAGACGAACTCTGGGCAAGAGGAGCCGCCATGCCGAGGAACCCGATCCTGAGCGCCTCGCGCATCCGCACCGTCGCCCTGGACATCATCGACCGGGACGGGCTGGACGGCCTGTCGATGCGGAAACTCGCCGCTGAGCTGGGCGTCCAGGCCGCCTCGCTGTACGGGCACGTGTCGACGAAGGACGACCTGCTGCACGAGGTGGCCGGCGGGATCCTGGAGGAGGTCGACGTCTCGGGCTTCGCGGACGGCGACTGGCGGCACGGCCTGACCATGTGCGGGCGCTCGTACCGGGCGGCGCTGGCCGAACACCCGAACATCGTGCCGTTCCTGGCCTACGGCCCCGCGCACCGCGAGGCGTCCCTGCGCCGGCTGGACGTCGTGCACGGCGCGCTGGTCGCGGCGGGGTGGTCGCGGCGGGAGGCGACCATGATCGCGGCGGCCCTGATGTACCTGGTGTTCGGGGCGGCGCTGAGTTCGTTCTCCAGCGGCTTCTCGGAAGACCAGTCCCTGTACCGGGACCGCTACCCGAACCTGGACAAGGCCCACCTGCTGCCGTCGGTGGCGCGGGAACTGGACCACGACAGCTTCGAACTGGCGCTGGACGCCTTCGTCACCGGCCTGGCGACCCGGGCGCCCCGCTGACCCACCGCCTGTGTTTGAGCGCTATCGGGACCGGGTTCGCGTGCCCATATCCGACAGGATTACGACCTCAGGTCCCGCAGGAGTGCGGTGAAGGCGTCGATGGAGAAGGAGAGCGCAGGCCCGGCGGGCTGTTTCGAGTCGCGGACACCGACTTCGCCGGTGGTGTTGGCCACCTCGACGCAGTTCTCCTGGGTGCCGCTGTAGCTGCTCTTGCGCCAGCTTCGCTCGGTGGTCACTCGGTCCTCGCTTCCGGGTCGAGCGTGGCCGCCAGTTCGGTGATCCGGCGGACCGATTCTTCCTGAGTCAGCGCCTGCCCCACCAGATGTCCGCACGGTTGCCTCGTAGGCCCCGATTTCGGCCGGCTCCTCCAGGAAAAGGCTCGACGTCTGGTTCTCCAGGAACACCACCTTGGTCTGGAGGAGCCCCGGTACCAGCATGCCCTCGAAGCAGATGATCAGGTCGGCCTTGGCTTCCAGGTTGATCAAGGTGCGCTGGCGTTGCGCGAAGTCCGGCTTGTCGCGGTGCCACCAGCCACGTCGGTCGACCTCGCGGGTCAGTCGCAGCAACTCGTCGCGTTTGGCCCCGGTGCATAGCTCGATCGTGGCGAGCAGCACCGACGAACCCGGGAAGCGCGGCCGGTCGGTCACTCGACGGTGGGACACCTTGCGGTGTGGGCAAAGCCGATCGGACCACCATGGCGATGATCGTGGCGGGCGGCGCGCCACGCCCGGCAGTCGCCGCACCAGGAGCAATGCCGAACGGTTGTTAGGCTCGGCGGGTGGCACAGGCTGTGGAGCTGACCGTCGGCGAGCGCGTGGTGCGGGTGTCGAACCCGGACAAGGTGTACTTCCCCGAGCGCGGTATCACGAAGCGGCAGGTGGTGGAGTACTACGTGGCCGTCGCCGAGCCGCTGTTGAACGTCCTGCGGGACCGGCCCACGACGCTCAAGCGGTACGTCGACGGGGTGACCGGGGAGGCCTTCTATCAGAAGCGGCTGCCCAAGGGGGCGCCCGAGTGGGTGGAGACGGCGCGGATCAGGTTCCCGTCCGGCCGGCCGGCCGACGAGGTGTGCCCGACCGAGCCCGCGGTGCTCGCGTGGGCGGCGAACCTCGGCACGTTCGACTTCCACCCCTGGCCGGTGCGCCGGCCGGACACCGACCACCCCGACGAGCTCCGCGTCGACCTCGACCCGCAGCCCGGCACGGATTTCGCCGACGCCGTCCGGGTCGCCCTGGTGCTGCGGGAAGTCCTCGACGAACTCGGCATGACCGGCTACCCGAAGACGTCCGGCGGCCGGGGCATCCACGTGGCCGTGCGGATCAGGCCCGAGTGGGACTTCGTGGACGTGCGCCACGCGGTGATCGCCCTGGCCCGCGAGGTCGAGCGCCGGGCGCCGTCGCTCGCGACCACCTCATGGTGGAAGGAGGAACGCGGCACGCGGGTCTTCCTGGACTTCAACCAGGCCGCCCGCGACCGCACCATCGCCTCCGCGTGGTCCGTCCGGGGCACCCCGCGGGCCACCGTGTCCACTCCGGTCACCTGGGACACGCTGTCCACAGTGGACCCGGACGACTTCGACGTGCTCACCGTGCCGAAGTACCTGGCCGAGCACGGCGACCCGCACGCCGCCCTGGACTCCGCGGCGTTCGGCCTGGAGACCCTGCTGGAGTGGTACGCCGCCGACGACCGGGGCGAGATGCCCTATCCGCCGGACTACCCGAAAATGCCCGGCGAGCCGCCGCGCGTGCAGCCGTCGAAAGCACGCAAGACGGAGTGACTACCTGAGGTCCAGGCGCATCCCGAAACGCCGGTCGGCCGCGATGTCGTGCGCCACCAATTCGACCACGGGCCGGTTCCCGCCGGTGGTCGACGTCTCCAGGCGGTAGCTGTCCACGCCCGCCTGGAGGCCGACCGGGATGGCGTGCACGCGGACCCCGGCCGGCAGCGTGACCCGATATCTCAGGTAGGCGAGCGGGTTGCCCAGGAGCATCACGAATTCGTCCGGCCGGCCCGAGCGCATCAGCGGCGTGGCCTTCTGCGGCCAGTGGACCTCGAACCGGAGGACCACCTCGTCGCCTTTCCTCGGCGGCGCGGTCGGGAAGTGCACGAGGACTTCCAGCCGCCCGTCCGGCAGCCAGGACGACGTGCTCTCGCACTGGTTCTTGGCCGCGCCGCCCACCTCGATCCCGGCGACCTTGACCCGCACCTTCCGGCGGCTGCTCATCGGCTGGTCCCAGTTGGGGCCGAGCCGCACCCGGTAGAACCGGAGTCGGTCGCGCTGGACGAAGGCGTGCACCAGGATCGACGCGCTGACGTCCCCGTTGTCCGCCACCTCGGCGGACTCCTCCCACCGGTCGATCCGCCACAGCGGCTGGATCTCGTCGTAGATGAGGTCGCAGTACCGGGCGAGCAGGTGGTCGCGCCGGACGACCTTGCGGTGCAGCGCGGACCGCGACCCGGCCAGGGTCGCCAGCGCGGCCAGCACGTACATCCCGGCGGTCAGCAGGAATGCGGCTTTGAGCGGTGTCGAGCCGAAAGACGCGGCCAGCACACTGCCGAACGCAAGTATTCCCACGGTGGTCTTCACCATTCCGGCCACGCCTTTGTCGGCCAGGTGGTCGGCCAAGAAGGAGATGAACCCGTCCAGCACAGCGACCTCCCCTCACCGGCCGGCTCGGGTGTCCGGATCTCCGCTCCGGTGAACCGCCGCCGGTCCGGGTACTGAAACACCCGGCCGCGAGAGTGGTCAATGCAGTCGACCCGGGCTCGACTATGCAGCACCTGCATAGTCGAGCCCGCCCAGAACGGGAAAAGGGGTCGGGCGGCTACTTGTCGCCGCTCTCGCCGCCTTCACCGCCGCGGAACTCGGTCATGCGGACTCCATAAATGTGAGGGAATGACCTGTTTCACGCCATCTCCATGGCAACGGCGCTCAGGTCCGCGATCAGTTTCGCATACGCCGTGACCTCTACCACACGTGGGGCGGAATATCGCTCGACCGGGGAGTGAGGGATTGCTAGCGTGCCGCTCCGTGACGTTTCCTCTCGCCGAGACCGAGGACCAGTACGACGCCGTCGCGGAGGACGAGCAGGCCCTGCGGCCCGCCGTCGACGCGCTGTGCCGGCACCTCGGCATCGACGGCGCCGTCGAGCGGTTCGCCGAGGGGTCGCTGCCGGTGTACGCGGTGGGCGACGGGCACGTGCTGAAGCTCTTCCCGGCCGTCCACCTCGCCGAGGTGCCCACCGAGCGGGACGTGCTGCTGGCCGTCCAGCACCGGTTGCCGGTGCCCACCCCCGAGCTGTACGCCGCCGGCGAGTTCGGCGGCTGGGGCTACGTCCACATGGAGCGGCTGCACGGGGCGAGCCTCAAGGACGTGTGGCCCGGCCTGGGGGACGACGGGCGGCGGGAGATCGCCCGGCAGGTCGGGGAGGCGTTGGCGGCCCTCCACCTGGTCGCGCCGCCGGCCGCGGAGCCCGCCGACTGGGCGGAGTTCGTCGCCACGCAGCGGCGGAACTGCGTGGCGCGGCAGGAGGGCCGGGGGCTGGACCCGCGCTGGCTGGAGCAGGTGCCGGACTTCCTGGCCGGCGTCGATCTCGGCGATCCGGAGCTGGTGCTCGCGCACACCGAGGTGACGAGCGCCCATCTCCTCGTCCGCGACGGGAAACTCAGCGGGCTGTTCGACTTCGAGCCCGCGATGCGGGCGGCGCGGGAGTACGAGTTCGTCGCCACCGGGGTGTTCCTGACGCGGGGGGACGCGGACGCCAACGCGGCCCTGCGCCGGGGGTACGGGCGGGACGTCGACCCGCGCAAGGTGATGGCCTACACGCTGCTGCACGTGTACTCGCACCTCGCCTGGTACCTCCGCGAGGTGCCGACCGCCGCGACCACCCTGGACGGGTTGGCGGAGCACTGGTTTGGGCCAACCGGCTAGTTGTCGCCGCAGTTCAGCCGCGATCCGACTACACCTCTCGTACCATGAACGGCGACGCCGAAGAGTGGGGAGGCCAGCGATGACGAACGCGTACGTGGTGCGGTTCGTCGGCGGCCCCCTGGACGGCCGCGTCGACTCGGTCAGCAAGCCGCCGGAGGCGCCCAAGCCGACGGTCACCCACGTCCACCTGCACGGCGGACCCAAGATCGTCCACCACTACGACCTGCAGTACGCGGTCGAGTACGGGTGCGAGTACCGGCTTCGGGTGGAGGACCCCTCGTAGCCCCTGCATATGTCCTTTGTGGACTGTCTTCGGCGGTGTGCGTCGGGTGGCCCGAGGGTGCAGGATCCGGTGGATGGACCGCAGCGCGCGTCTCCCCGTCGTCCTCGCCGTGCTCGTCGTCGCGGCGGTGGCGGTCTCCGCCGTCCGGCCGAAGAGCTACCTGACGTGGCTGCTGGAGGTCGCGCCGATCCTCGTCGCGCTGCCGGTGCTGGTGCTGACGTATCACCGGTTCCCGCTGACCCGGCTGGTGTACTGGCTGGTCTTCGGGCACGCCCTGGTGCTGACGCTGGGCGCGCACTACACCTACGCGGAGGTGCCGCTGGGCGACCTGCCGTGGTCGGAGCGGAACCACTACGACCGGTTCGCCCACTTCGTCCAGGGTTTCGTGCCGGCGATCGCGGTGCGGGAGATCCTGTTGCGCCGCACCCCGCTGCGGCCGGCCGGGTGGACGTTCACGCTGGTTTCGGCGGTGTGCCTGGCGATCAGCGCCGGTTACGAGCTGCTGGAGTGGCTGGGCGCCGCGATCGGCGGCGAGTCCGCCCAGGACTTCCTTGGCACGCAAGGAGATGTGTGGGACACCCACTGGGACATGCTGCTTGCGCTCACCGGCGCGATGGTCGCACAGTGGGTGCTCGCTCGCGTGCACGACCGGCGGCTCGCGGAATTGTCGGTGTCGTAGGGCAAGCTGCACGTGACGGATCTTGACGCAGCGGAGGTGCCCCATGGCGAAGGCCAAGCAGAGTTCCTTGTCCCCGGAGGACCTCGACCACCTGCGCGCGGAGCTGGACGCGGGCCGGTCGCCCGCGGTCTGGTTCACCTCCGCCGCCGTGGGCGTGGAGGCGGGGCGGTCGGCGAAGGTGTTGGCGTTCACCGAGCCGGCGGAGGGCGATTACATCCAGGTGCGGCCCACCGGCGCCAGGGACGAGCTGTCGTTCTCGCCGGCGGAGCTGACGCTGGAGAAACCCGCGCCCCGGAAGCGCCCGGCGTCGCCCGCGCCGGCCCCCGTCCCCGAGCCCGCGCCTGCTCCCATCGAGCACATCTACACCCCGGAGCCGAAGCCCGTGCCCGTCCCGAAGCCCGCGCCCAAGCCCGTCGCCGCTCCTCCCCGGCCGCCCGCGCGGAAGAAGGCCGGCGCCGCGGAGGTCACCGTGACGCTGACGTCCACGGCGGAGGGCGAGTGGGCGGTCGACGTGCAGACGGGGGCGAAGCGGGTGTTGAAGTCCGCGCCGATCGCGGCTTCGGCGGTGGCCCAGGCGGCGAAACTGCTCCTGCCGGAAGTGGACGAGGCGGTGCAGAGCGTGGTGAGTGCCGCTCGGGAACGGCACCTGGCCCGGGTCGAGCAACTCCGGGCGGAGTTGGAGGCGGCCCAGCGGGCATTGGATGAGCTGACCGGCTGAATTGCGGGCACGTAGTGCGACATTCTGATGATTGAGGTCCGCGATCGGGTGACGGGACTTCCCCTGGCCGGCGGTAGGGCGCACCGTGGGGGCCGTCCTACCGTGCCAAACGCTGGATGTCCGCGCGATTACGTGGAGGCCATGATGGCTGTAGAGATCACGACGACGGAACAGGCCCAGGCGAGTGGTTGCGGCTGCTGCGGCGGCTGCACCGGACCCGGCTGCGGGTGCTGCTCAAGCTGTTAACTCCGCTGTGCTGAACGACGACGGCCCCTGGAGCCTGGCTCCGGGGGCCGTCCTCCGGTCCGGTGGTCCGGGTTTGTGATCGTTCGTCGTCGGGGTTTGTGAGCGATTCTCGGCTGCGCTCGGACGGAAAGCGGGAAAAGCCGTCGAGGTGGCTGCTTCGATTTATCGAGAACAAATATGCTTCCGTGTTTCCGTCACGGGGGACAGACGGTGCCGCTGGTGGGAATCTCGGCGTCGACCAGGAATTCCTGAGCCGCCTGGGAGGCGCAGGCCGACTGGCCCAGGGCGCCGTGGCCGCCGCCCTGCCAGCCCACCACGATGCCGGCCGGGAGGGCTTGGGCCGCGCGTTCGCTGCCGCCCTGCGGGGTGACCGGGTCGGTGGCCGTGGTGAGCACCAGCACGGGGGGCGCGCTGGTGAGCTTCGGCGGCTTCGCGGGCTGTGGCACCGGGAACGGGCCGCACAGGAGCAGGCGGCGGGCGTGCCACGCTCCGAAGAGGGGGTGCTTGGCGCGCCAGTCCTTGGTCAGGCCCGCCACCCGTTCCGGTGGGATGCGGGTGGTCGTGTCGTTGCAGCCGGTGACGAGGCCCGGGTCGAACAGGGGGATGTCGTCGTCGCGGTCCACGACCTGGGCGCGCACGAAGTCGGTCAGGGGAGCCGGTTTGCCGGATTCGGCCGCCACGATCGCGTCCGCCAGCGCCGGCCAGCGGGAGCGGTCGGCGAGGGCCGTCAGGACCGCGGTGGTGGCGGTGCCCGGCGTCAGGTCGAGGTCGTTGCCGCGCAGTGGCTTGGTGCGCAACGCGGTGAGGAGGGCGGTGAAGCGTTTCGTGGCCTCCGCGCCCAACGGGCAGGAGCGGACCGCACAGTCCTTTTCGAACGCCGCGAAAGTCGCTTCGGCCGCCACCGCCTTGGCTTCGGCCACACCCGGCACGTCCATCGTCGGGTCCGGGGCGCCGTCGAACACCATGCGGCCGACGTGGTCCGGGTAGCGGCTCGCGTAGAGGGTGAGGACCTTCGAGCCCTCACCGATGCCGATCGCGTTGAGGTGGTCCACCCCCAGGGCCTCGCGTAGCTGCTCCAGGTCGGCCGCCGCGCGCCACGAGTCGATGGCGGGCAGCCGGTTCTCCAGGTCCAGCACGCATTCCTGGCTGGCCCGGCCGATCGACTCCAGCAGGTCCTCCTGCGAGTCCTCGTCCGGGTCCGCCTCGACGATGCCGACCCGCGCCACTTCGGGCACGCACTGCACGCCGTCCGACCTGCCGGTGCCGCGTCGGTCCACGCCGATCAGGCTGAACGTGCTCAGGACCGCCGGCGGCAGGGACGCGGCGAGCCGGGCGGCCTTGAGCGTGCCCGGTTCGCCTTCCGCGTCGCCCACCACCACCAGGGCGCTGGCGCCGGTACCCACCCGCAGCAGGGCCATGCCGAGGCTGCCGCGGCCGGGACGGCTCGGGACGTCGAGCTTCACGGTGAGGCGTGCGCACTCGTAGGCCAGATTTCCCGCCGGCGCGGACGAGCCCATCCGCAGCTTCGCCTGCTCGGTGCACGACGACCACGTGATGTTCGAGTTGTAGTTCTCCAAGGGCGGTATCTCGCGAGGACCCGCCGGAGCGGTGGCCTGCGGCTGCTCGCCCTCACCGTGCACGGCGATCACCGGTCGGGTCGACGGGCCCGCGCTGCACGCGGTCAGCACGCTCAGTGCCACCAGCAACAAGGCGACGTGACGCCGACGCGGCACGGTGGTCCCTCACTCTCTCCCGAAGCTCGTGCAAAGCCTCACACAGCGCAGGTGAGACTTCGGTGAGCGGGCTGGGGGAGGATGGTCGCCGTGGTCACAGTGCACGTGGAAGGCATCCCCGAGCGGAGGGTTCCCCAGGTCGGGCCGTTCGCCGCCGTGGCACGGGCGTTCGGCGCGATCCCGCCGCCGGCGCTCGTGCTGCTCGGCGTGGTCAGCGTCCAGGTCGGCGCGGCGGTGGCGAAACAGTTGTTCACGATGGCGGGCTCGGCGGGCACGGTGACGCTGCGGCTGGTGCTGGCCGCCGTCGTGCTGCTGGTCGTGTGGCGGCCTTCGTTCCGAATGGACCGGCGCACGCTGCTCGTCGTCGCCGGCTACGGGCTGGTGCTCGGCGTCATGAACCTGACCTTCTACCAGGCCATCGAGCGCATCCCGCTGGGCGCGGCGGTCACCATCGAGTTCCTCGGGCCGCTGGCGGTGGCGGTGCTGGGCTCGCGGCGCTGGCTGGACGGGCTGTGGGCGTTGCTCGCCGCGGTCGGCGTGCTGCTGCTGACCAGGGCCGACGGCGGGCTGGAGTTGACCGGCGTGCTGTTCGCGCTGGCCGCCGCCGTGTGCTGGGCCGCGTACATCCTGCTGGCCGCCGCGCTGGGCAACCGCACGTCCGACGGCAAGGGGCTGGCGCTGGCGATGGTGTTCGGCGCGCTGGTCGCCCTGCCGTTCGGGGTGGCCGACGCCGGCGCGGCGCTGCTCGACCCGGTGGTGCTGATCGCCGGGTTGGCGGTGGCGCTGCTGTCGTCGGTGGTCCCGTACTCGCTGGAACTGGAGGCGCTGCGGCGCATCCCGCCGCGGGTGTTCGGGATTCTGATGAGCCTGGAGCCGGCGGTCGCGGCGGTCGCCGGGCTGATCCTGCTGCACGAGGCGTTGCGTCCCGCACAATGGGTCGCGGTGTGCTGCGTCGTCCTCGCCTCGGTCGGGGCCACGCGGAGCGCACGTCCGGAGGTCTAGCCCGGCTGGAGGTTGTGGTGGCACGGAGCGACGCGGCGACGGTCGAGGAGTACCTGGCGGAGTTGCCGGCGGACCGGCGGGCCGTGGTGGCGGCGGTGCGGGACGTGATCCTGGCGAACCTGCCGCCCGGCTACGACGAGGGCATGGCGTGGGGGATGATCACCTACTCGGTGCCGCTGAGCCGGTCCGGCAAGACCTACAACGGGCAGCCGCTCGCGTACGTGTCGCTGGCGTCGCAGAAGAACCACCTGTCGCTGTACCTGATGGGCGTGTACGGCGAACACGAACAGGAGTTCCGCGCGGCGTTCGAGGCGACCGGGCGGAAGCTGGACATGGGCAAGAGCTGCGTGCGGTTCAAGCGCCTGGACGACCTGCCGCTGGACGTCATCGGCCGCGAGGTCGCCCGCCGGCCGGTGGACGAGTTCGTGGCCAAGGCCAGCGCCGCCCGAACCTAGCGCTGCCCGAACCCAGCGCTGCCCGAACCCAGGCCGCTCAGTTCGGGCTGCCCGGGTTTGTGCCGCTCAGAGTCGGTCTGCTCGGGTCGGCCTGCTCGGGTCGGTCTGCTCAGGCTGCGGGCAGGTCGGGCTTGGGATCGTCCGTCCCGAGGCGCCCGTCGATCAGCTCCCGGCCGCGCGCGTCGAAGATGGCCGCGTACTGCGCCGAGTACTTCTCGTAGACGGCTATCACGTCGCCGCCCTTCGCGACCTCGCCCCGGAACTGGTCCCGCAGCCGCCGCATGGTGTTGATGTCCGTCCGCCGCTTCTGGCTGTGCACGTAGGGCTTGAACGTCACGTTGAGGCCGCCCACCACCGCCGTGGCGAGCAGCAGCGCCTTGCCCAACGGGGTCTCCGACGACGTGAACCCGACCGCGAGCGTGGCGGGCACGAAGATCAGCACTATCGTGTACAGGACGCCCGTGCTGCGGTGCACCTGCCGCCAATACGTCAGCCGCTCGCAGTCGCGGAGCATCCGGGCGTCTAACTCCTGGACGAGCGCATCGACATCCGCCACGACCCGTCACGGTACGCGATCGGCCGGGTGCCGCGTGGCAACTTTCGGCACACGATTCCGACACGGCCGGGCGACCGGTCCCCGCGGTCAGGCCGGGCGCACCTCGCCGCGCAGGACCGACTCCACGTCGTAGCGCGCCGGCTGGTCGAGCTGGTCGTACCGGCACGACTCCGGGTCGCGGTCCGGCCGCCAGCGGCGGAACTGCCCGTTGTGCCGCAGCCGCACCGGAGCCCCGCCCTCGGTCTGCGTGTAGGCGATCTCCAGCACGCGCTCCGGGCGCAGCGGCACCCACTCGGCCTGCTTGCCCCGCCACCGGTTGATCTCACCGGGCAGCCGGCGGCCGTCCGGCTCCACCAGCCACGGGTGCTCGCCGTCGGTGATCAGGCCGCTCAGCTCCTCCGCCAGCGCCCGCCGCTCGGCCGCCTTTAACGATCCGACCACACCCACGTGGTGCAGCACGCCCCGGTCGTCGTGCAGGCCCAGCAGCAGCGACCCGACGGCCGTGCCCGGCTCGGTGTCCTTGTGCCAGCGCAGACCCGCGACCACGCACTCGGCGGTGCGCGCGTGCTTCACCTTGACCATGGTGCGCTTGCCCGGCGTGTACCCGGCGGACGCGGGCTTGCCGATCACCCCGTCCAGCCCCGCGCCCTCGAACAGCTCGAACCACTGCAACGCCAGCGCGCCGTCCGTCGTGGCCGGCGTCAGGTAGAGCGAGTCACCGGGCGTGACCAGGCCTTCCAGCCGCTCCCGGCGTTTCACGCACGCCTCGTCCAACAACACCTCGTCGCCCACCGCCAGCAGGTCGAACGCCACGAAACTCGCGGGCGTCTGCTCCGACAGCAGCCGCACGCGGCTCGCGGCGGGGTGGATGCGCTCGGACAGGGCGTCGAAGTCCAGCTTGTCGTCCTTCGCCACCACCAGCTCGCCGTCCACCACGACCCGGTCCGGCAAGGTCCGCAGCAGCGCGGCCACCGCCTCCGGGAAGTACCGGTTGAGCGGTTTGCCGCTGCGGGACTGGAGGAACAGCTCGTCGCCGTCGCGGAACACCAGACAGCGATAACCGTCCCACTTCGGCTCGAACACCCAGTCCGGGCCGGTCGGGATCTCGTCCACCGCGTTCGCCAGCATCGGCTGCACGGGAGGGTTCAGCGGAAGCGCCACGCGGGCCATCCTGCCTGGTGAACCCCGTCAACGCACGCGATGCCGCGCACGCGCCGCCAAGTCGAGGCGCACGGCGGTCGGCAGCACCGACACCCCCAGCGCCTCCCGCGCCCGACCCAACACCCCGTCGAGGTCCTGCCACACCGCCCGCAGGTCCGCGCCCTGCCGCAGGGTCAGCTTCATCCGCAGCGCGGGCTCGCCGATCACCTTGACGTTCGCCGACGTCACCCCGTTCACCCGCTCGGCGTCGGCCTTCACGGCGTCCGCCAACGCGTCGGACGTGACCACGAGACCGTCCTCCAAGTCCAGGTCGGGGTGCTTCTCGGGGGTGACGGCCCGCCACGCCCAGCGCAACCCGACCACGAGCAGGAGGAGGCCGAGCACGATCACGCCGACCCGGGTCGGGAGGAGGTGGCCGCGCACCCAGTCCAGGACCGCCGGGTCGAGCACCGGGCGGTCCACGCGGTAGAGGTTCAGGGCGAGCGCGCCGCCGCCGACGAGCAGGGCGACCGTGCCGAGGACGGCCGCGCAGAGCCGTTCGGTGCGGTAGGAGCGGGCGATCATCGACGGTCCCCGTCCGGTCGTTCGCTCGACCGGTCCACGGGCCGGTCTTCCGGTCGTTTGGCGGGTGGGTCTTCGGATCGTTTCGCGGGTGGGTCTTCGGATCGTTTCGCGGGTCGGTCTTTCGGTCGATCCTTCGGCGAGTGGACGACCACCGACACCTTGGGCCGGTTCGCGATCGGCAGTCGCCGCACCGTCTCGCCGACGACCTCCATCAGCCGGGGTCGGAGCGTGGCCTCGTCGTGCAGTCGGCTGGTGGCGCGGACGTGAACCTTGCGCCTGGACGCGGTGACCGACGCGCCGCTCACGCCCTCCTCCTGGCGAACCCGGTGACCGACGACCCGCGCCACGGCGGTCGCGGAGGTCGTGACGACGATCCCGTCCCCCGGTGCGTGGAGGCGGACGAACCTGCGTCGCGCGGTCAGGGCGATGACCAGCAACAGCAGGCCGGCGATGGCGGTGATCAGAGCAGGCACCCGGACCCGGTCGTCGGTCCAGGACAGCCCGGGCAGGTCGGTCACCGCACCGGGGATGAGATGACCCCGGCCCGCCGACTGCCAGGCGACCTCGGCGATCAGCAACACCCCGATGCCGGCCACGGCCAGACCGAGGAACGGGGACAGCAGACGCAACAACACGCGCACGGCTTCACTCCACTCGTGGTCGAGGTGGGGGACGCAGCCCGGACACCGTGACGGTGACGTCCAACACCCGGTAGCCGGTGATGCGTTCGACCTCGTCGGTGACCGTGCGCCGCACGTCGGCCGCCGCGGTCCGGATGGGGGCGGGGTAGTGGAGGGCGACTTTCACCGCGACCTCGATGTCGTGCTCCTCGCCCCGGATCTTCACCGAGGCGCCGGGGACAGCCGTCGGCACCAGGTCGACCGCGTGAGCGGCGACCTTCCTGACCACGGAGGGGTGAATCTCCAACCCGCCACGGTCACCAATGCCGTCACGCTGCTCCCCATCCCGTTCCTGCCCTTGCCCCCGCTCCCGCTCGACCACGGCCCCGGTCACTTGTCCCGCCCCCGCCCGATGAGGTCATGCAGGTCAAGCTCGCCATCCAACACCCGCCCAACCACCAACCCGATAACCCCGACCGCGAGGGTGACGAGAAACGCGGTGAAACCGCCGGTGGCAGCCAGGCCAAGCACAAGCCCCGCCAACAACCCAGTCTGAGTTCCATTCATGCCAAGCACTCCCAAGACTCCTAGATCAGGCTCCGCCGGACCGACACTCGACCAGCCACCGCGCGCTCAACCGCCCTGATCGCTCGATCGGGCGAATGTGGCGCATTCCGGGCACTATTCGGAAGAAAATTTCGTTGCCGGAAACAAGGAGCGCGGCACTCCCGGCGAAGCTTGCGCACCCGGCCACAAGGCCCCACCCAGCGCACCCCAACACCAACACTTGCGTGCGTGCGCGGTGGCTCGCGTGGTCCGTGGTGGCTCGCGTGCTCGCGTAGTCACGGCTCCTCCTCCCAGTCCGCCACCACCACGTCCACCGGCAGGTCGCCGGTCAAGGCCGTGACGGTCGCCCGCAGTTCACGGACCACCTCGGGGATCGGGCGGCCAGGGTGCAGGACGACCGCCACGCCCACGCGCTCGTCCTCCGTCCGCACGCCCACCACCCGCCGGCCCGGCAGGTACGACGCGTAGCGGCCGTCGAGGCGGGCCACCGACGGGTGGGCGAGCAGCGCCGCTTCCAGTTCCTCCGCCGGGTGCATCACTCGACTCGGGACTGAGCCGGCTCCTGGTCCTCGTCGTCCTCGGGCAGGTGGATGTCGTTGACCGCGATGTTCACCTCGATGACCTCCAGGCCGGTGATGCGCTCCACCGCGGTGATCACGTTGCGCCGCACGGCCCGTGCCAGGTCGACGATGCCCGCCCCGTACTCGACCACGATGTCCAGGTCGATCGCCGCCTGCTTCTCGCCGACCTCGACGCTCACGCCGGACGTCGTGGACGTGCCGGCGCCCGGGATCCGCTCGCGCAGCGCGCCGAACGCCCGGGACACCCCGCCGCCCAGCGCGTGCACGCCGGAGATTTCGCGGGCCGCGATGCCCGCTACCTTCTGGACCACCGACGACGCGATGGTGGTCTTGCCCTGGGCCGTGTCGTCGGCCAGGCGGGCCGGGACGTTCGTCGTGCCCGACTTGGTGGGGGCGGCTGTGGGCTGCGCCATGGGGTCCTCCCGGATCCGGATCCTGGGTCGTTCTGCACAGGTTCGGATGCGGACCGTGTCCGGATCATCACGGCAATGTGACCGGGGTCACTAAGGGCCTGGCAAGCTGGTCACCGATGAGCGTCGAACGGTGTCCCCGCGCACCGCGGCCTCCGGCAGAGTCACGCGCCCGCCCGCACGTACCTCAGCAGCAACGCGCTCTCGTACCGCAGAATCGACGCCAGTTCCAGGTCACGAGGGGCGGCCGGCAGCGGGCCGACCGCGATCCGTCCCGCGTCGCCGCCCGTGAGCAGAGGTGCGAACGTCACGCACAGCACGTCCACCAGGTCGTCGGCGATGAGCGCGCCGAACAGCGTCGGCCCGCCTTCGCAGTCGACGCGCCGCAGCCCGCGCGAGTCCAGTGCCCGCAACGCCGCGCGCAGGTCGACCGCGTCCTCCCCGGCCACGACGACGTCCGCACCCGCCGCGGCGAGGGCGTCCCGCCGCGAGACGGGCGCGGAGGACGTGGTGAGGATGATGGGCGGCACGGACGTGTCGGTCAGCAGTGGCGACGTGGGCTCGATCGAGCACCGTGCGGTCACGACCGCGATCGGCGGCACCTCCGCCAGGCCGAGCCGCGCACGGCGTTCCCGCCGCACCTCACCCGCCTTGATCCCCTGGTAGCCCTCGATCAGCGCCGTCCCCGCGCCGACCAGCACCACGTCGGCCAGGTCGCGGCCCAGCCCGAAGACCTTCTTGTCCGCCGGGTTGCCCAGGCCGCGGGACTTCCCGCCGACGGTGACCGCACCGTCCACGCTGGACACGAAGTTGACCTGCACCCAGGGCCGGTCCAGTCCGGAGGGGTAGTCGTAGAGCCGTTCCAGCTCGGCGTCGGTGATCCCGGTCGCCGGGTCCGGGGAGGGGGAGGGTGGCGGCCACAACATCTGCACCTGCCCATCCCAGCACGCCGTTACGCTGCGGGCATGTCAGCCCCGCGCCTGTCCGACCGCGACCCCCGCGTCGACGCGGACGAACTGGTCGGGGCGATGGTCCCGCCGCCGCGCTTCGACGGTGTCCGGTTCGCCACCTACCTGCCGAACCCGGACGAGCCGAGCCAGGCCGCCGCCGTGGAGGCGTGCAAGCTGTTCGCCGAACGGGTGTCGGAGGGCCCCAAGGGCTGGTTCGGGTCGCTGTTCCGGAAGGCCGACGAGGGCAAGCCGGGCTGCTACCTGGACGGCGGGTTCGGCGTCGGCAAGACGCACCTGCTCGCCTCGATCTGGCACGCCGTGCCCGGCCCGAAGGCGTACGGGACGTTCGTGGAGCTGACGAACCTGGTGGGCGCGCTGGGTTTCGCCGAGACGGTGCGGCGGCTGTCCGGCCACAAGCTGCTCGCCATCGACGAGTTCGAGCTGGACGACCCCGGCGACACCATGCTGGTGACCCGGCTGATCAAGGAGCTGGCCGCGGCGGGCGTGGCGATCGCCGCGACCTCGAACACGCTGCCGGACAAGCTGGGGGAGGGGCGGTTCGCGGCGGCGGACTTCCTGCGCGAGATCCAGTCCATGGCGGCGAAGTTCACCGTGGTGCGGGTGGACGGCCCGGACTACCGGCACCGGGGTCTGCCGGCCGCGCCGGACCCGATGTCCGACGAGGAGCTGACCGCGAAGGCGGACAGCACGCCGGGCGCGACGCTGGACGACTTCACCGAGCTGTGCGCGCGGCTGGCCGAGCTGCACCCGTCGCGGTACGGGCGGCTGGTGGACGGCGTCACGGCCGTGCACCTGCGGGGCGTGCGGCCCGCGCCGGACCAGGCGGTGGCTTTGCGGCTGGTCGCGCTGGGCGACCGGCTCTACGACCGCGACATCCCGGTGGCGGTGTCCGGCGAGGCGTTGTCGGGGCTGTTCACCGACGAGATGCTGCGGGGCGGGTACCGCAAGAAGTACCTGCGCGCGGTGTCCCGGCTGGTTGCCCTTTCGAGGTAGCCCCGGACGCCCGTCCGCGCTGGTTTTGAGGGGTTTCGGCAGGGTATCCAAGCCCCGTGATGAGCGATGCGGAGCGTCGGACGCTCAACGAGATAGAGCACAGACTCGCCGTGGAGGAGCCTGCACTGGCCAACGCGCTGGTCGCCGGTCGCCCTCGCCACCCCGTCCGGTCGCACGCGCTGGCAGCCACCTTCGGCGCGCTCGGCCTGCTGTTGATCGTGCTCGGCTCGCTCGGGCCGGCGCTGGCGTCGTTCGGTTGCGCCGCGATCACGCTGATGCTGCGCGGGTTCACCCTCCGCTGAGGCCGGCGCCTCAGGGCACCAGACCGACCCGCGCGGTGCACGTGCCGACGCACGTGGTCGCGTCGTAGTTCTCCCAGCGCGCGCCGCCCTCCCACGGGTCCTGCACGAGCAGCCCGGCGAAGCTGGCCCCGATCAGCCGCAGCGAACTCATCCGCGTGTACCCGGTGACCACCCGCGCGTGGCCCGGCACGAAACTGATCGACGGCCGCTGCTCCCGCACCTCCGACCGGTACTCGGCGAACGTCGGCGCGGTCGTCTCCGCCGTCAGCGCCTTGCCGGTCAACGTCTCCAGCACCAGCGCCACGTCGTGCCCGCCGTCCGCGATCGGCGAGTCCTCGGTGCCCAGCCCCAGTTCCTCGGCCAGCCGCTCCTGGTCGTACCGGTAGCGGTAGAAGTCGAGCACCACCTGCGCGCACGCCGCCACCGCCCACGCCTCGGTCTCCTGCCGGAACGGCCGCCCGCACAGCGGCAGCGCCATCGTGTCGACCCTGGGTCTCAGCACCTCTTCGACCAGCGCCCGGTCGAACCGCCGCACCACCGGCTCGGTCACCTTGAGCACCTGCGCCAGGTGCGTCAGGTCCTGCACGCGCTGCCGGTAGCGCTCCTCGTTCGCGATCCGCGCCGCGTCCGACACCACGGGCCGCGTCACGACGCGGGGCGGCGCGTCGGCCGATCCCTCCGGCACGACCGCCACCAGCGGGGCGCCCAGGCACGGCCGGGCGGCGACGTCCACGTACCCGGAGCCCGCCGCGTGCCGCCACAGCGCCACCCGGCCGGCTTTGTCGAGCACCGGCACCGGCGCGCCGGACAGCCGGACGCTGTCGTCGGGGAACGGCAGCGCGCCCACCGTGACGAGCACTCCTAGCTGCGCCGCGACCAACCGCGCCGACTCGATCGTGGCCATCGGCCCTCCCCAGAATGGTGTCCCGTGCTTCTAGGAGTGGTTCGAGGGGCAAGCTGATACGCGAAACCCGTTGGCGTGACGGTGCGTGTCCAGGCGACCATGCGCGGTGTGGGATTCCTGGACGCGAACGGCCTCGCCTTCCGCCTGCCGGACGGGCGCGAGCTGTTCCGCGATGTGTCGTTCAAGGTCGGCTCGGGCGCGGTGGTGGCGCTGGTCGGCGCGAACGGCGTGGGCAAGACGACCCTGCTGCGCATCCTGTCCGGCGAGCTGACGCCCGCCGCGGGCAGTGTGCGGGTCCAAGGCGGCCTGGGGGTGATGCCGCAGTTCGTGGGCTCGGTGCGGGACGCGAGCACGGTCCGGGACCTGCTGCTCGCGGCGTCGCCGAAGCCGCTGCGGGACGCGGCGGGGGAGCTGGACGCGGTCGAGCTGGCGCTGATGGAGACCGACGACGAGCCGACCCAGCTCCGGTACGCCGACGCCCTGGCGGACTGGGGCGAGGCGGGCGGCTACGACGCCGAGGTGCTGTGGGACACGGTGACCGTGGCGGCGCTGGGCGTGCCGTTCGACCGGGCCCGGTTCCGCGAGGTGCGGACGCTGTCCGGCGGCGAGCAGAAGCGGCTGGTGCTGGAGGCGCTGCTGCGCGGCCCGGAGCAGGTGCTGCTGCTGGACGAGCCGGACAACTACCTGGACGTGCCGGGCAAGCGGTGGCTGGAGGAACGGCTCGCCGACACCGGCAAGGGGGTGCTGCTGGTCAGCCACGACCGCGAGCTGCTCAACGTGGCCGCGACGCACGTGGTGACCGTGGAGGCGCACTCGGCGTGGACGCACAGCGGGTCGTTCGGCACCTGGCACGCCGCCCGCGCCGCGCGGATCGAACGGCTCGCCGAACTGCACCGCCGCTGGAACGAGGAGCACGAGCGGCTCCGCGAACTCGTCCGGACGTTGCAGGTCCAGGCGAAGATCAGCGAGGTGATGGCCGCCAAGTACCGGGTGATGCGGGCCAGGCTGGAGCGGTACGAGGCGGCCGGCCCGCCGCCGGAGCTGCCGACCGACGAGAAGGTCGCGCCCCGGCTGCGCGGCGGCCGGACCGGCGTGCGGGCGATCACCTGCGCCGGGCTGGAGCTGACCGGTCTGATGAAGCCGTTCGACACGGAGATCTTCTTCGAGGACCGGGTGGCCGTGCTCGGCTCGAACGGGTCGGGCAAGAGCCACTTCCTGCGCCTGCTCGGCGGCGGCGAGGTCGCGCACACCGGCTCGTGGCGGCTGGGCGCGCGGGTCGTGCCGGGGCTGTTCGCGCAGACCCACCAGCACCCGGAGTGGATCGGCCGGACCCTGGTGGACATCCTGTGGCACGGCGACGACGGCCGGTCGGGCAAGGACCGGGGCGCGGCGATGGCGGTGCTCGACCGGTACGGCCTGGCCCGCGGCGGTGACCAGCGGTTCGAGACGCTGTCCGGCGGCCAGCAGGCCCGGTTCCAGGTGCTGCTGCTGGAACTGTCCGGCGCGACCCTGCTGCTGCTGGACGAGCCGACCGACAACCTGGACCTGAACTCGGCGGAGGCGTTGCAGGACGCGCTGGCCGGCTTCACCGGCACCGTGGTCGCGGTGACCCACGACCGCTGGTTCGCCCGCACGTTCGACCGGTTCCTGCTGTTCCGGTCGGACGGCGAGGTGGTGGAGGTGGACGAGCCGGTGTGGGACGAGCAGCGGGTGCGGCGGGCGCGGTAGCGGCGGCCCCGCGTCGAAACCCCGCCTGCCGGTGGACCCCGGCGCTCGCCTGGACCGTTAACCCGCGCGGGGTAGAACTGCCGCCGTGGACCACGTGGACGCGTACTGCGAGCGCCTGTCGGCGGGCTTCTGGGCCGAGCCGCTCAACGCCGTCAGCAACCTCGCCTTCCTGGTCGCCGCCGCGCTGCTGTGGTGCCGGCACCGGCCGGGACCGAGGAGCCTCCGGGCGTTGCCGGTGCTGCTCGCGCTGGTCGGCCTGGGCAGCCTGAGCTTCCACACGGTCGCGACGAGGCTCACCAGCGCCCTGGACGTGGGCTTCATCGCCGCGTTCGTGCTCTGGTACCTGGTGGTGTTCGCGCACTGGTTCCTGGGCGCGCGATGGCTCGTCGCGTGGCTCGCGGTCCCGGCGTTCGCGGTGCTCGCGCTCGTCACGTCACCGCCGGCGGGCCTGATCCCGGGCGGTTCCGGCGGGTACCTCGCGCCGTGGCTGGCGCTGGTCGTGGTGGCGGTCGTCGCGGCGGCGCGCCGGCAGCCGTGGCGCGAACTCGCCTGGGCCGCCGGAATTTTCGTGGTGTCGCTGACGTTGCGCACGCTCGACCAGCCCCTGTGCGGGGTCTGGCCGAGCGGCACCCACCACGCCTGGCACGCGCTCAACGCCGTGGTGCTGTTCCTGGTCGCGGCGGGCGCTATTCGACAAGCGCGGGCAGCCGCCCGGACTTGACCGCCTCGGCCAGCTCCTCGTGGTCGGCGGCGGTCCGGTCGGCGTAGTCGACCGCGTACCGGGTGAACGCCTCGTCCAGCCCGTCGCCGTCCGCGCAGTACCCGGCCAGCAGCCGGGGGTCGACCGACCGGGAGTGCGCCCGCGCCAGCAGCGCGCCCGCGAACCGGCCGTAGTCGTCCAGGTCGTCCCGCTTGAGCGTGGTCGCGTCGATCTCGCCCTTGCGGTTGCGGAACTGGCGCACGATGTAGTGCCGGTCCCCGATGGTCGTCCAGCCCAGCAGGATGTCCGTCTCGGCCTGCACCAGCCGCGCGCCGTGCACGATCCGCTTGCCCTCGTGCCTGGCGTCCGGGACGTCCAGGAACGGCGCCAGCGCCGACCGCCGCGCTTCCTTGACCTGGAGGATCAACGCCTCGTCCCCGTTGCCGTGCAACAGGACCAGGTAGTTGCGCAGCCCCACGCTGCCGGTGCCGACCACCCGGAAGGCCACATCGGACACGCCGTAGCGCATGATCAGGTTGTAGCGGGACTCCCGCAGGGTGTCCACATAGGACGGCAGCGCGTCGGCCACGGCCCGCGCCTCGGCGTCCGGGATGCGGGTCAGCACCGGCGGATCGGCGATGAACCGCCAGTGCTCGCCCTCCCGGCGGGTCCACTTGGCGGCGACCTTCGCGCTGGTGTTCTTGCGCGCCTTGGACGCGGCCTTGGCGAAGTCGTCCAACAGGTCGTCGGCCTTGCTCTTGGACAGCACCGACTCGTCGCCGAGCGCGGTCCACGACTCCAGGAACGGCAGTTCGGCCAGGTGCCGCGCCGCGTCCCGGTAGGCCCGCACGGCGTCCGACGCCGCGTCCCGGCAGCCCTTCTCCGACACCCCGCCTTCCCGGCCGGCGAGGACCAGCGACGTGACGAGCCGCTTGAGGTCCCACTCCCACGGGCCGGGCAGCGTCTCGTCGAAGTCGTTGATGTCCATCACGATCTGGCCCTCGGACGTGCCGTAGAGGCCGAAGTTGGCCGCGTGGGCGTCCCCGCAGAGCTGCGCGTCCAGCCCGCTGCGCGCCCCGACGGCGAGATCGCCCGCCATCAACCCGGCACTGCCCCGGAAGAACGCGAACGGCGACGCCAGCATCCGCCCGACGCGCAGCGGCACCAGCTCGGGCAGCCGGCCCTCGTTGGACGCCTCGACGAACCGCACGACCGAGGGACGGTCGGGCGCGAGCGTCATCCTCCGATGAGCCTCGTGCCCGACGGCCGACCGAAGCGCCCGTCCCTGAGCCAGCACTTCCTCCGGCTCGGTCCACCGCCCCAGCGCGACTGCCGCCTCGGCCCGTCTGTGTTCACCCATACCCGGAATGATGCACGCGCGAGGTCGCCGCGGCGGCGGAGCCGACGCAATTTAATTCAGTGCTTGAGCACCTGCGCGATGGCCGCGATGCCCTGGTCGAGTTCCGCCTCGGTGATGACGAGCGGCGGCGCGATGCGCAGGGTGGTGTCCTGGGTCTCCTTGCAGAGCACACCCAGCCGGGCCAGCGCCTCGGACGCCTCACGTCCGCGCGGGCCGCCGGGCGCGATCTCCACGCCGGCCCACAGGCCCCGCCCGCGCACCTCGGCCACCCCGTGCCCGACGAGTTCGCCCAGCTTCGCGTGCAGGTGCGCGCCGAGTTCGCGGGACCGCCGCTGGAACTCGCCGGTCGCCAGCAGCCGCACCACCGCGCGTCCGATCGCGCACGCCAGCGGGTTGCCGCCGAACGTCGAGCCGTGCTCACCGGGCTTCAGCACGCCCAGCACCGCGCGGCTGCCGACCACCGCCGACACCGGCATGATGCCGCCGCCCAGGGCCTTGCCCAGGGTGTACAGATCGGCGCGCACGCCCTCGTGGTCCAGCGCCAGCAGGTCGCCGGTCCGCCCCAGGCCGGACTGGATCTCGTCGGCGATGAGCAGCGCGTCGTGCTCGTCGCACAGGGCCCGGATGCCCGCCAGGTAGCCCGCGGGCGGCACGACGACGCCTGCCTCGCCTTGGATGGGCTCGATGAGCACGGCGGCGGTGTGCGGGGTGATCGCGTCCCGCACCGCGTCCAGGTCGCCGTACTTCACCACCCGGAAGCCCGGCGTGAACGGCCCGAAGTCGGCGCGGGCCGTCTCGTCGGTGGAGAACGACACGATGGTCGTCGTCCGGCCGTGGAAGTTCGAGCCGGCCACCACGATCTCGGCGGTCCCCTCCGGCACGCCCTTCACCCGGTAGGCCCACTTGCGGGCGA
Source organism: Actinosynnema sp. CS-041913 (assembly GCF_050942485.1). Taxonomy (NCBI): domain Bacteria; kingdom Bacillati; phylum Actinomycetota; class Actinomycetes; order Pseudonocardiales; family Pseudonocardiaceae; genus Actinosynnema; species Actinosynnema sp. CS-041913. Next base: position 2,015,914 of record NZ_CP192037.1, read on the forward strand.
CCTTGATCGCGGACTCGACGGCCTCCGCGCCGGAGTTCATCGCCAGCACCATCTCGGTGCCGGTGAGTTCCGCCAGTTCCCGGCAGAACAGGCCGAACTGGTCGTGGTGGAACGCGCGGCTGGTCAACGTCACCCGGCCGAGCTGCTCCACCGCGGCGGCCACCAGGTCGGGGTGCCGGTGCCCGAAGTTGAGGGACGAGTAGCCGGACAGGAAGTCCAGGTACCGGCGTCCCTCAACGTCGGTCACCCACGCACCCTCGCCGTGGGAGATCACGACCGGCAGCGGGTGGTAGTTGTGCGTGCTCCACTGCTCGTCTAGCGCGATGAACTGCCCGGTGGTGGGAGCGGCGATGGCGGTCATGTCACCAGGCTAAAGGGCTTGGGCCAGCGATTTCATCCGTGAGGTGTTGCGCATTCGGCTTGTTCGTTGCGCAGTTCGACCTCCGCCCGGCGATCCGTTGCGCACCCGGCGGACCGGGCGCCCCGCCGTTAGAGTCCGACGATGGCGAAGAAGTCCGCGCAGGTCCAGTCGGTCCGGGACATCTTCCGGGTGACGCCCGGGACGTTCGAGATCGCCGGACTCGACCCGGCCGCCACCCCCGTCGGCCCGAAGTCCAAGGCCGGCGCCGCGGCGGACATGGCCGAGGTGGGCGCGGAGCTGGACGAACTCCAGGAAGCCCTCTACGCGGAGGGCTCCGGCGGCGGGCGGCGGCGCGTGCTGCTGGTGCTCCAAGGCCTGGACACCTCGGGCAAGGGCGGCACGATCCGGCACGTCGCGGGCCAGGTGAACCCGCAGGGCCTGCACATCGCCTCGTTCAAGAAGCCGACCCGCGCCGAGCTGCGGCACGACTTCCTGTGGCGGATCCGCCGCCAGGTGCCCGAGCCGGGCCGGATCGGCGTGTTCGACCGTTCACACTACGAGGACGTGCTGGTCGGCCGGGTGGACGAGCTGGTGCCCGCGGCCGAGTGGCGCCGCCGGTACCGGCTGATCAACGAGTTCGAGGCGGAGCTGGCCGCGAGCGGCGTGACGATCGCGAAGTGCTTCCTGCACATCTCGCCGGAGAAGCAGAAGGAGCGCCTGGTCGCACGGCTCCGGAACCCGGCCAAGCAGTGGAAGTACAACCCGCACGACATCGACGTGCGGGCGAAGTTCTCCCAGTACCTGCTGGCCTATCAAGACGCTCTGGTGAAGTGCTCGACCCCCGACGCGCCCTGGTACGCCATCCCGGCCGACCGGAAGTGGTACCGGAACTGGGCCGTCGCCCGGGTGCTGCTGGAGACGTTGCGGGACGTCGCCCCGGTCTACCCCGCGCCCTCGTACGATCCACTGGTCGAATTGGCTCGCCTCCAGGAGGATGACCCGTTGCGCTAGACGCAATCTTCGTTGCACCTATTGCCCTCCCGGAGTGGTCTAGTCCACTGTGGGACTCGCCGCGGGCACGGTGGAGCGGAGGTCTGGCGTGACAGTGGACAGGCGACGGTTCCTGGGGGCCGTGGGCGTTGGAGCGGGGTTGCTGATGACCGAAGGTGTCGCCGAGGCACGCGCGGAGGCCCGCGTCTATCTGGGCACCTACACCACCTGGCCGGGCGGCGGCCCCGGCCTCGGGCTCGCCGTTTACGACGCGGCCACCGGCCGGCTGCGGTCGACCGGTGTGGTCAAGGGCGTGCCGAACCCCTCGTTCGTGATCACCGCGGGACGGCGGGTCTACGCGGTCAACGAGCAGTCGAAGGGCACCGTCACCGCGCTCGCCGTGGGCGCGGACGGCGTGCCGAAGGTGGTCAACACGCAGAGCACCGGGGGTGCGGACCCGTGCCACCTGGTGCTGCACCGCGGGCACGTGCTGGCCGCGAACTACAGCTCGGGGAGCGTGTCCGTGCACCCGGTCCGGCCGGACGGCGGCCTCGGACCGCGCACCGACCTGGCGCGGCACGAGGGCTCCGGCCCCGACCCGGACCGGCAGGAGGGCCCGCACGCGCACCAGGTGCTGGCCGACCCGGCCGGCGAGTTCCTGCTGGCCGTCGACCTGGGCGCGGACGCCGTGTTCAGCTACCGGCTCGACGACGAGGGCAAGCTGACCCGCGTCGCGGCGGCCCGGCTGCACCCCGGCGCGGGGCCCCGGCACCTGGCGTTCCACCCGTCCGGGCGGTTCGCCTACATCGCGAACGAGCTGGACTCCACGGTGGTGGTCGCGTCCTACGCGGGCGGCGTGCTCACGCCGGTCGGGAAGCTCGACACGCTGCCCGCCGGCGCGCCGACGAAGCCGCGCAACTACCCGGCCGAGGTGGTGGTGTCGGCGGACGGCCGGTTCGCCTACCTGTCCAACCGGGGCCACGACAGCGTGGCGGTGTTCGCGGTGGAGCAGGGCGGCGGGTCGCTGCGCTTGCTGGAGGCCACTCCGGTGGGCGGCGAGTTCCCCCGGCACATCGCGCTCGACCCCACCGGGCGGCTGCTGTTCGCGGCCAACCAGAACTCCAACACGGTGACCACGTTCGGGGTGGACCGGGTGACCGGGCGGCTCAAGCTCACGAGCACGTTCCCGTCACCGATCCCGGTGTGTGTCGCTCTGTAGGGTCAACTTCCGTACCATGGGGTGACTTTCCGGCCGGTCACCGTCCACAGTGGTACGCAGTGCGACATGAACCTGTTGGCAGCAGTGATGTTGGTGGCCCTCGTGCCGGCGCCCGCCGCACCGGAGTACGTCGCTCTGGGCGACTCCTACGCGGCGGGCCTCGGCGCGGAACGGGAGTCCTGCGGGCGCAGCCCCGCCGCCCATCCCAGGCTCTACGCCGAGTCGCGCGGGCTGGCCCTGGTGTTCGCGGCCTGCGCCGGGGCGGAGACGGCCGAGGTCGAACGGCAGGCCGAGCGGATCACCCGGCGGACCTCGCTGGTCACGATCACCGTGGGCGGCAACGACGCGGGCTTCACCGACGTGATCACCACTTGCGTGCTCAGGAGCGACCGGGCCTGCGAGCGGCGGGTCGGGGAGTCGGAGCGGTTCGTCCGGGACGAGCTGCCCGGTCGGCTGGACGCGCTGAACGCGGCGGTGCGCGACCGGACGTCCGCGCACGTCGTGGTGCTGGGCTACCCGCACCTGTTCGCCCCGGAGGGGGCGTGCGTGCTGAGCGAGGACAAGCGCGCGGCGCTGAACCGGGCCGCCGACCTGCTGGACGAGGTGCTGCGGGCCCGCGCGGAGGCGGCCGGCTTCACGTTCGCCGACGTGCGTGGCCAGTTCGCGGAGCACGGCGTGTGCTCCGACGACCCGTGGATCAACGATCTGACCTTGCCGGTGGACTACTCCTACCACCCCAACGCCGCCGGTCACCGGCACGGCTACCTGCCGGCCTTGACGAGGGCCACCGCGTAGGTCCGCGACTTGCCGACGAGCAGGCCGGCGGTCTCGCCGCACCCGGTTCGAACGGGGCGTGGACGGCACGGTGTGCGACCAGGCGGGTAACCCGTTGGCGGTAGTCGGCCGCGACCGGCCATGATGCCCGGCGTGAATGCCACGAACGGGCTGCGCACGGTCGCGGCCACCCGCTACGTCACCCCGTTCCGGGAGGGCGGCTCCCTGCCGGGCCTGGTCGAAGCCGACGACCTCGGCATGTACGTGCTCAAGTTCCGCGGCGCGGGCCAGGGCGTGAAGGCGCTGATCGCCGAGATCGTGGTCGGCGAGCTGGCCCGCCGGCTGGGCTTCCGGGTGCCCGAGATCGTCCTGGTCGACCTGGACCCGGAGCTGGCGCGGGCCGAGCCCGACCAGGAGGTGCAGGAGCTGCTGCGCGCCAGCGGCGGCGTCAACCTGGGGCTGGACTACCTGCCCGGCTCGTTCGACTACAACCCCGTGGTGCGCGAGCCGTCCGTCGGGACCGCCACCCGCCTGCTGTGGCTGGACGCGCTGACGCTCAACGTGGACCGGAGCTGGCGCAACCCGAACACCCTGCTGTGGCACCGCGAGCTGTGGCTGATCGACCACGGCGCCGCGCTGTACTTCCACCACTCGTGGAACCCGGAGCGGTTCCCCGCCGCGACCTACCGGTTCGACGCGGCCGACCACCTGATGACGCCGTTCGCGGGCCCGTTGGCCGAGGTGGACGCCGAGCTGTCCGCCCTCGTCACCCCGGAACTCGTGGGCGAGGTCCTGGCGCTGGTGCCCGACGAGTGGCTCGCCCAGGACGAGGCGTTCGGCACGCCCGATAGGGTCCGCGACGCCTATCAGCAGTTCTTCGCGACCCGCCTCGCCCAGCCGCGCGCCTGGGTGGACGCCCTGGAGGCCGCCCGTGCCGCACGTGTTTGAGTACGCGCTGCTGCGCGCCGTGCCCAGGCAGGAGCGGGGGGAGTTCGTCAACGTCGGCGTGCTCGTCTACTGCGCGCCACTGGACTACCTCGGGGCCCGCGTACACGTCGACGAGCCGCGCCTGCGCGCGTTGGACCCGTTCCTGGACGTCGAACTGCTCAAGGCGAACCTGGAGCACCTCGGCGTGTCCTGCGACGGCGCACCGCAGGCGGGCCCGGTGTCGAAGACGTCACCCGGCCAGCGCTTCCGCTGGCTGACCGCGCCGCGCAGCACGATCATCCAGACCTCACCCGCGCACACCGGCCTGACCGACGACCCGGAGGCGTCCCTGGAACACCTCCTGCGGACGCTCGTCCTGCCACCCGACCACTAGGCTGGCAACCTCGCGGCGCACACCGCGTCCTTAGGTGCGAGACGCAAGCCAACACAGGGATCGGGGTCGCTGACATGAGCGCCGGCTACCACCAGGGATACCAGCGGCAGGCCGGCTACCGGCCCGCGCCCAAGCGCCGCAAGCCGAAAGTCGGCCGCATCATCGTCGTGGTCCTGGTGCTGCTGCTGGCCTTCACGATCGGCTTGTGGGTCTACGTCGACTCGTCCCTGCGCCGCAGCGCCGCCCTGCCGGACTACGAGGGCCGCCCGGCCGACACGCCGGGCACGAACTGGCTGCTGGTCGGCTCGGACGCGCGCGACGACCTGACCGAGGAGCAGAAGGCCAACCTGTCCACAGGGGACGCGGGCGGCCGGCGCACCGACACCATCATGATCCTGCACATCCCGGACGGGTCAGGGAAGTCGACGCTGGTGAGCGTCCCCCGTGACTCTTATGTGGACATCCCGGGCAACGGCAAGAACAAGATCAACGCAGCCTTCGCGTTCGGCGGCGCCCCGTTGCTGGTGCAGACCGTGGAGGGCGCGACCGGTTTGCGCATCGACCACTACATGGAGATCGGCTTCGGCGGCTTCGCCGGCATCGTGGACGCGGTGGGCGGCGTCGACATGTGCATCAAGGAACCGATGAACGACCCGCTGGCGGGCCTCGACCTCAAACCGGGCTGCCAGGAGCTGGACGGCGCAAAGGCCCTCGGCTTCGTCCGTTCCCGAGCCTTCGCGACGGCCGACCTGCAACGCGTGCAGAACCAGCGGGAATTCCTGTCGGCGCTGTCCGACAAGGCAACCAGCCTCGGCACCCTCGCGAACCCGTTCCGAGCCTTCCCGTTGCTGTTCGCCGCCACCGATTCGATCTCCGTGGACGATGACGACCACCTGCACAACCTGGCCGGCATGGCGTTCGGCATGGGCGGAGGCGTGGACAACGTCACCGTGCCCGTCGGTGGCACGCCCACCGTGCCGGGCGCGGGCTCCGTCGTGCAGTGGGACCGCGCCAACGCCCTACGCCTCTTCGGAGCCCTGGAGAAGGACGAGCCGGTACCGGCCGACCTGCTGGAACAACCGAAGTAGTAACCACCGGCCCGCACGAGCGCCGCACGCCCGACCGAGGCTTGCGCGAGCACGCCGACTCGAAGCTTGCGGGAGCACAAAGTAGGGCACGCGGGGCGGTCATCCGCAACGGTGGTGGAGGGCGGCACGCATTGGTGGTCAGCCTTCTTTCGTCGCGGTGGCCAGGACGGGCGCGTCCTCGGCTTTTTTGGTGCGGAGCAAGAGGAACGCCGCGATGATCCCGACGGCGACGAGGATCATGGCGCCGGTGAAGAATGCGTTCGTGAACCCGCTGACGGTCGCGCTCAGGACGTCTTGCTGCGTCGGCCGATCGATCGCGTGAAGGCGGCTCGTGGTGGTTTCTGCGGCGATGGCGTTCAGCAGTGCCACGCCTAGTGCGCCGCCGATCTGCGGCAACGCGCTGACCAGCGCGGACGCCACCCCTGTGTCCCGCTCGGCGACGCCTGCCGTGGCCATGTTGGTCGCCAGCGCAAGGATCACCCCGACGCCGAGCCCGGCGATGATCAGGCCCGGTCCGATGTGCGGCCAGTACCTGCCGTAATCGGGGAGCAAGGTCAGCCACGCGAGCCCGAAAGCGCCGACGAGCGCAGCCGCTGCGAATGCCGCCGCGGCCGGAATGCGCGTGAACGGTTTCGCCGACGCGGTCACCGCGCCGACGACCACCCCACCCAGCAGCGGCAGGAACGACACGCCGCTTTGCAGCGGGGAGAAGCCGAGGACCTGCTGCAGGTAGTAGACGATGAATAGAAACATCGAGAACATCGCGACCGGAGTAAGCGCGACGGCAACGAGCGCGGCGCCGCGTTTCCGGTCGGCGACGATGCGCAGCGGCAGCAGCGGGGCGGACGACCTCGCTTGTATCAGCACGAACAGCGTGGTCGCGACAACCCCGGCGCCGATCAGGGTGAGCGCGCCGGCGTCGCCCCAGCCGGCACTGCCGGCGTGGTCGAAGCCGTACACGAGCAGCCCGAGGCCGACCGCCGCGACCACCGCGCTGGACAGGTTCACCGGCACCGGATCGCTCGGTTTCGTGCTGCGCAGCAGGAAAACGCTTGCGATCAGCACCACGGCCACGATCGGCACATTGACGTACATGCCCCACCGCCAGTTCAGGTGCTCGGTGAGCACCCCGCCGAGCACGAGCCCGACCGCGCCGCCCGCCCCGGTGACGGCGCCGAAGACCGCGAACGCCCGCCGCCGCTCCGCGGGCTTGGTGAAGATTTGGTTGAGCAGCGAGAGAACCGCTGGTGCGAGCAACGCGCCGGACGCGCCTTGGAACGCCCGCCCGGTCACCAGAACGGTGAAGTTCTGCGCCAGGCCGCCGACCACCGAGGCAGCCGCGAAGCCGACCAGCCCGACGAGCAGCGTGCGCCGTGCGCCGAACCGGTCGGCGAGCCGTCCGCCGGTGAGTAGCAGCGCGCCGAAGCTGAGTGCGTAGGCGGTCACGATCCACTGCCGCTGCAGGTCTGAAAAGCCGAGGTCGGCCTGGGCGCGCGGCAGGGCGATGTTGATGATGGTGACGTCCATGACGTCGGTCAACTGGGCGAGCGCCAGGATGCCCAGCGCCCACCACCGGTGTCTCGTCACGCTGTTGGTCGTCACGCTGTTGGTCGTCACGCTGTCGGTCGTCACGCTGTCGGTCGTCACGGGTCACCGTTCCCTCGGCTAACTGGAGAGGTCTCACCACTTATGGCGCGAGCGTAGCACCGGTCGCGCTGGGGCGGACCTATCCTGGGGACCGGACGATGGGTGGTGTGATGCGAGCAGTGGAGCTGCGGGCGGACGCCCAGCTCAACCGGGACCGGGTCGTGCAAGCGGCGAGACAGGCGTTCGCGACCGAGGGAACGAGCGTGTCGATGGCGGAGATCGCCCGCCGTGCGGGTGTCGGTTTCGCCACCGCACAGCGCCGATTCCCGACGAAGGAGTCGTTGATCCGCGAGGTGGTCGGCGAACAGCTTGCCGGAATCGGTGAGCTTGCCTGGCGTGGTGGCGAGGTTGGCGGCCGGGCTGGCGAGCCCGACGGCGGGGGTGGCGGGCTCGCTGGCCGGGGTGGCGGGCTCGCTGGCCGGGGTGGCGACTCCGTGGACGACCCGTGGGATGCCTTCGCCACGCCGATCCGCGCCTGCTGTGCACACCAGGCGAGCGAACCGGGCCTGGCCGGGGCGCTGGCCCAGGTCCTGGCCTCAGTGACGGCAGCAGGTGTGCGCGACGTGGTCGAGCCGGTGTTCACAGCTCTGGCGGAACCCGCGAAAACAGCCGGAAAACTGCGGAACGACGTCACCTTCGATGACGTGCTGCTGATCTTGAAAGCAAATGCCGGCGTGGTGGCCAACTCGCCGGGCCGCGAAGCCGAAGAATCGAAGCGGTTCGTGGAGTTGGCGTTAAGCTCACTGCGCTCGGGCGGGAGTTGAGACCCGGTTCGGAGTTGCGCCGGGATGAGCCGATCGGTTGTGGATGCGTGTCCTCGGGGTGGATGATTTCGCGTTCCGGCGGGGACGTCATCACGGTACAGGTTGTCAACGTTTAGATCTTTTAGGTGAAGAGCGGTCGCGATCGCTTCAAGACCACAAGCTACAAGCGTCCTCGCCGGACTGGCAGGCCGCCAAGGATGATCACCAGTGCCAGGGCGTCGTGTCATCCCCGTATGGCCTGGTCAAAGACCACCACCCTTGTCCAGGGAGCGCAAGCGAAAAGCGTGCTTGCGCTCCCTGGACAAGCGCGGTTCCCTGCGGGCAGGCCATACGGGGATGACACGCAGCCCACCGGGAGGTGTGCGCGGCTGCGCGCGCCACTGCGAAGAGCGCGTCGCGCGCCATGGCTTGCGCGTGGGTGTGTGCCTCAGGCCTCGGTGTCGGCGTCCGTGGGCTCGGGCTCGTCCGCCTCGATGTTGGCGCTGGCCTCGATGATGCCTTCGAACTCTCGCAGCAGGTCGTCGTAGATCGGCGTGAGTGACACTTGGTAACCCCCACAGTCTGGTTCGTCCCCCGATTGGACCAAAGCAGCCTACTCATGATCGGGCCATGACTTCACCCGGTATCCACGAAGTGCAGGGGTGTGTCGCTAACTGTCGGCTAAACACATGCCATACCCGCAGGTTGTGTGACCTTCTGCCATGGGCGGGCTGCGCGTTCGGCACCTAGCGTTGTCGCCTATGAACAGTGTCGCCGGTCACAGTGCAGGCCTTTCCGGTCGTACCGCTCTGGTCACCGGCGCGGGCAGCGGTATCGGGCGGGCCTGTGTGGTGGCGTTGGTCGAGGTGGGTGTGGAGGTGCACCTGGTCGATCGGGATGAAGTGGTTGTCGGGGTGGCCGAGGAGGTCGGTGGCACGGCGCATGTCGTGGACCTCGCCGAGGCGGAGCCGGCTCGGGCGTTGCCCGTCGGGGTCGACATCCTGGTCAACAACGCGGGTCTTCAGCACGTGGCTCCGCTCCACGAGTTCCCGCCCGACAAGTTCGCGTTGCTCCAGCAGGTCATGGTGACCGCGCCGTTCCTGCTGGTCCGGCACGTCCTGCCGCACATGTACCGGCAGGGTTGGGGGCGGGTCGTGAACGTCTCCAGCGTGCATGGGCAACGGGCCAGTGCGTTCAAGTCCGCCTACGTCGCCGCCAAGCACGGGTTGGAAGGGCTGAGCAAGGTCATCGCGTTGGAAGGCGCGGAGCGCGGGGTGACCAGCAACTGCGTCAGTCCCGGCTACGTCCGCACGCCGTTGGTCGAGAACCAGGTCGAAGGTCAGGCGCGCGCGCACGGCCTGGAACCGCGGCGCGTGCTGACCGACGTCCTGCTCGCCCGGCACGCGATCAAAGAACTGGTCGAACCGCGGGAGGTGGCGGAACTGGTCCGCTGGCTGTGCGGCGACCACGCCCGGCACATCACCGGTTCCACGTTCACGGTCGACGGCGGCTGGACCGCCCAGTAAAACCTCCGGAAACACACTCCCGATGAAGTGGTGATCCGCCATGTCCAACACCGCCCCGCCCCGGCGGGGATTCGCCAAAGTCGTCATAGGCAGTCTGGTCGGCACGACGATCGAATGGTATGACTTTTTCCTCTACGGGTCGGCTGCCGCGATCGTGTTCAACAAGTTGTTCTTCCCCACCGAAGACGCGTTGACCGGCACGTTGCTCGCATTCCTCACCTACGCCGTCGGCTTTCTCGCCCGGCCGCTCGGCGGTCTGGTGTTCGGGCATTACGGCGACAAGTTGGGGCGCAAGAAACTGCTCGTGCTGAGCCTGGTCCTGATGGGCGGCGCGACGTTCGCGATGGGGTTGCTGCCCACGTATGCCGCTATCGGTGTGGGCGCGCCGTTGCTGCTGACGTTCCTGCGGCTGGTGCAGGGTTTCGCGTTGGGCGGCGAGTGGGGTGGCGCGGTGCTCATCGTGTCGGAGCACGGCAGTGCGGAACGGCGCGGGTTCTGGGCGTCGTGGCCGCAGGCCGGTGCGCCGATGGGCAACCTGCTGGCCACCGCCGTGCTGGCGGTGCTGTCGTCCGTGCAGAGCGAGGAGGCGTTCCTGTCGTGGGGCTGGCGGGTGCCGTTCCTGCTGTCCGGCGCGCTGGTGCTGGTGGGTCTGTGGATCCGGCTCAGCGTGTCCGAATCGCCGATCTTCCTTGCCGCCCAAGCGAAAGCGGACGCGGACGCGGTGAAGGTCAAGGAGCAGCCGCCGATCGTGACCGTGCTGCGTGACCACCGGCGTGAGGTGCTGATCGCGATGGGCGCGCGGATGGCGGAGAACGTCTCCTACTACGTGATCACGGCGTTCATCCTGGTCTACCTCTCCGTCGAACTCGGCCTGTCCCGCTCGACCGGTCTCAACGCGGTGCTCATCGCGTCGGCCGCGCACCTGGTGACGATCCCGTTGTGGGGCGCGCTGTCGGACCGGATCGGCCGCCGCGCCACCTACCTGGTCGGCGCGGTCGGGATCGGGGTGTGGATGTTCCCGTTCTTCTGGCTGCTGGACACGAAGTCGTTCTGGCCGATCACGCTCGCGGTCACGGTCGGGCTCGTGCTGCACGGCGCGATGTACGGGCCGCAGGCGGCGTTCTTCTCGGAGCTGTTCGGCACGAAGGTGCGCTACTCGGGGGCGTCCATCGGCTACCAGCTCGCCTCGATCGCGGCGGGCGCGCTCGCGCCGATCATCGCGACCGCCCTGCTGCGGGACTTCGGCAGCTCGTTCCCGATCGTGCTGTACGTGCTGGCGATGTGCGTGGTGACGGTGGTCGCGGTGCTCGCGGCACGGGAGACCAAGGGCGCCTCGCTGAGCCGGGCCGACGCCGAGCAGGCCGCGGTGTCAGCATGACCGCATGACCGAGGCGGACGCGGCGGAGCACCTGCTGGAGCTGTTGGACCTGCTGGCGGGCGACGCGAGCGGCGAACGGCTGGCGCGGGTGCTCCCCGCCGCGCGGGCGGCCGGGCTCCGCGACGACGCGCTGGACCGCGTCGGCCGGGCCACCGAGTGGGCGTTGCGGGTCCGCCGCACGCTCACCGCCCACCGCCGCCGGGAAGCCGAGCTGGAGGCCCTGTTCGCCACGGCGGGCGACCTGGCGGGCGTGCGCGACACGGACGGGGTGCTGCGGTCCATCGTGCGCCGGGCCCGGATGCTGCTCGGGGCCGACACCGCCTACCTCAGCATGAACGAGCCGGGGGAGCGCGGCACCTACATGCGGGTGACCGACGGGTCGATCTCCGTGCGGTTCCAACAGCTCCGGCTCGGCATGGGCGAAGGGCTCGGCGGCCTGGTCGCGCAGACCGCCCGGCCGTACGTGACGGCCGACTACTTCGCCGACGACCGGTTCCACCACACCGGGACCATCGACTCCGCCGTGCGCGACGAGGGTCTGGTCGCGATCCTGGGCGTGCCGCTGAAGCTGGGCCGCCGGGTGATCGGCGTCCTGTACGCGGCGAACCGGTCGCCCCGCCAGTTCCCGCCGGACGAGGTGGCGCTGCTGTCGTCGCTGGCGGACCACGCGGCGATCGCGTTGGACACCGCGCACCTGCTGGAGGAGACCCGCGCGGCGGGGGAGACGATCCGCGCGCACAACGAGGCCATGCGCCGCGCCGAGGACGCCCACGACCGGCTCACCGACCTGGTGCTGCGCGGCGCGGACGTGCCGGAGGTCGCGGCGGCGGTGGCGAAGGTGCTCGACGGCGGGATCGTCGTGCACGACAGCGAAGGCGTGGAACTGGCCCGCATCGGCGCGGCGCACACGCTCGCGCCCCCGGCGGCGGTCACCGCGTCCCGCGCCGGCGGCCGGGCCGTCCCGCACGACGGCACGTGGGTGTGCGCGGTGCTGGCGGGCCGTGAGCTGCTCGGCAGCATCGCGTTGACCGACCGCCCCGGCCTGGCGGACGCGGACCGCCGGCTGTTCGAGCGGGCGTCGGTGGTGACCGCGCTGCTGTTGCTGCTGCGCCGCACCGTCGCCGAAGCGGAGAACAAGGTGCGCGGTGAGCTGATCACCGACCTGCTCACCGCGCCCGACCTGGACCCGGCGGCGCTGAATGCCCGTGCCCGCCGGGTCGGCGTGGAACTGGCCGCGCGGCACGTGGTGCTGGTCGCCGACGGCCCGCGTGACCGGCTGCCGGCCGCCGCCGCGCACCACGCGTCCGCGCGCCGCGGGCTGGCGGGCGTGCACGGGGAGCACGTTGTCCTGGTGCTGCCGGGTGACGATCCCGCCTGCGCGGCAAGGGATGCGGCGCGGGTGTTGGGCAAGGTGGCGGGCCTGCCGGTGACCGTCGGCGCGGGCGGCCCGGCGGTCGGACCGGGCGAGGTCGCCGCCGCGCACGCCGAAGCCGCCCGGTGCCTGCGCGCGTTGCTGCTGCTGGACCGGCGTGGCGTCGGCGGCACGATGGCGGACCTGGGTTTCGTCGGCGTGCTGCTCGGCGACCGGGCCGATGTCGCCGGGTACGTCCGGACGACCCTGGGCCCTCTGCTGGACTACGACGCGAGCCGGGGCACCGAGCTGGTGCGGACCGTCACCGCGTACTTCGCGTGCGGCGCGAACCTGAGCCGCGCCAAGGACGAGCTGCACGTGCACGTGAACACGGTGGTGCAGCGGCTGGACCGGGTCGCGTGCCTGCTCGGCGACGACTGGCAGTCGCCGGACCGCGTGCTGGAGGTGCAGTTGGCGTTGCGGCTGCGGAAAGTCCTGGGCTGACCGCTCGACCCACCACGGTCGTCTAGGTCGACCAGGCGGGCTACCCCATGTGGTGTACCGCGACGACACCGGGTCACCTGTGGTGGAAACCCACACCATCACCGGTATGGGTCACGGCCAACCGGTGGATCCGCGCGCCGCGCCCCACCAATGCGACGCACAGGCAGCCTATGTGCTGGACCTCAATGTCTGTGCGGCGTGGCATTTCGCCCGTCGGTGGATGCTTTAGTAGCACAAAGGGGTCGTTTTGCAGTGGAGGGCGGGGGTAGCTGAGATGACGCAGCGAAGTTCGCACTCCCAGGTGATTTACCTTCACCCGGCGTGAGGTGAACGCTTCCGGGGTGACTGAGCAACGGCGCTCTGACCCCCTCGACCGGGAATCGGACCTGATCCGGCGCATCCAGAACCTGGCGCACCGCGCCGAACGCACCGCGTTCAACCATTCCAACCTGGTCGGCCCGCCCCCTTCCCAGGAACACCTCGACATCCTGGCGGAGATCCGCGCGCTCACCGAGCAGGCCGTCGCGGCCCGGCTCGGCAGACCGGCCGGCCTGCCCCGACAGGCCGACGCGGTGGAAGACACCCACCTGCCCGCCCCCGCCGTGTAGCGCAGCGGGCTGGGGCCGCACCCAGCCCGCATCTCGTTTGGCACGGCCCGGCGTCCCCGCAGGTCAACCGCAGGCACCCCGACATACCCGCAGGTCAGCGACGTGGCCTCGGCACGCGCCGGGATCGAGCGTGAACAGTCAACCGGGTGACGTGCGGAACGTTGTGCTCTTGCCGTACGTTGCCCGACCGTGACCACTCTCCTGGGACGGTTCAAGCAGTCGCTGCGCCGGTTCGCGCAGAAGCCCGGCTCCGCCGACCTCACGCCGTACCGCAAGCTGCTCGCCGAGGTGAACGAGCAGGCGGACCGCGTGAGCGCCCTCAGCGACACAGAGCTGACCGAGGCGGCGGCCGGACTCCGGGAGAAGTCCGACTTCGGCCGCGCCGAACTGGTCGAGGTGTGCGCGCTGGGCCGCGAGGCCGCCGACCGCGCGCTCGGCCTGCGTCCCTTCGACGTGCAGATCCTCGGCGCGCTGGGCCTGCTCGAAGGCCACGTCGTGGAGATGGCCACCGGCGAGGGCAAGACCCTGTCCGGCGCCATCGCCGCCGCCGGGTTCGCGCTGCGCGGCGACCACGTGCACGTCGTGTCGGTCAACGACTACCTCGCCCAACGCGACGCCGAGTGGATGGGCCCGCTGTACGAACTGCTCGGCGTGTCCGTCGGCTGGCTCAGCCAGAGCAGCAAACCCGAGGAACGCCGCGGCGCGTACGAAGCCGAGGTCACCTACGCGTCGGTGTCCGAGATCGGGTTCGACGTGCTGCGCGACAGGCTCGCCGTCGACGAGTCCGAGCGCATCGTCCCGCCGCCGCGCGTCGCGCTGGTCGACGAGGCCGACTCGGTCCTCGTGGACGAAGCCCGCGTGCCCCTGGTCCTGGCGGGCTCCACCGCCGGCCCCGCCGTCGACCCGGCACTGGCCGACCTCGTCAAGCGGCTGCGCCGCGACCTGCACTTCGAAGTGGACGACGAAGAGCGCAACGTCTACCTCACCGGCGCGGGCTCCGAACTGGTCGAACGCGCCCTCGGCGGCATCGACCTGTACTCCGACGAACACGTCTCCACCACGCTGAGCAAGGTCAACGTGGCCCTCCACGCGCAGGTCCTGCTGCACCGCGACGTCGACTACATCGTCCGCGACGGCAAGGTGCACCTGATCAACGACACCCGGGGCCGCATCGCGAAGCTCCAGCGCTGGCCGGACGGCCTCCAGGCGGCGGTCGAGGCCAAGGAGGCCGTGCAGACCACCGACTCCGGCGAGGTGCTCGACTCGATCACCGTCCAGGCGCTGCTCAGCCGCTACCCGACGGTGTGCGGCATGACCGGCACGGCGGTCGCCGTCGCCGAACAGTTGCGCGACTTCTACCAGCTCGAAGTGCTGGTCATCCCGTCGAACGTGGAATGCGTCCGCGAAGACGAGGCGCCGCGCCTGTACACGACGCTGGAGCAGAAGGAAGCGGCGATCGTCGCGGAGATCAAAGAGGTCCACGAGACCGGCCGGCCGATCCTGGTCGGCACGCTGGACGTGGCCGAGTCCGAGCGGCTGTCCCGCAAACTGGGCGAGGCCGGCCTGGAGTGCGTGGTCCTCAACGCGAAGAACGACGCCGAGGAAGCGGCCATCATCGCCGACGCGGGCTCGTACCGGCGGATCACCGTGTCGACCCAGATGGCCGGCCGGGGCACCGACATCAGGCTCGGCGGCCACGACTCGACCGACCGCGAACGCATCGCCGAACTCGGCGGCCTGTACGTGATCGGCACCGGCCGGCACTCGTCGTCCCGCCTGGACGACCAACTGCGCGGGCGGGCGGGCCGCCAGGGCGACCCCGGCGGGTCGGTGTTCTTCTCGTCGCTCCAGGACGACCTCGTGGCGCAGTACGTGCCGGACCACGACGAGCCCGCCGAGGTCTCCGACGACGGCCGCGTGACGGACCCCGGGACGCTGCACACGGTCGAACACGCGCAACGCGTGGCCGAGGGCGTGCACCTGGAGATCCACCGCAACACGTGGCGGTACAACAAGCTGATCGAACACCAGCGGACCCTGATGCTGGAGCACCGCGACAAGCTCCTGCTGACCGAGGCGGCGTGGGAAGAACTGTCCAGGCGCCGCCCGGAACGCGCCGAGGAACTGTCGGACCTCCCGAAGGACGTCCTGGTGAAGGCCGCGCGCCTGATCACCCTGCACCACCTGGACCAGCGGTGGAGCGACCACCTGACGTTCCTGACGGACCTGCGGGAAGGCATCCACCTGCGGGCCCTGGCCAGGCAGAACCCGCTGGACGAATTCCACCGCGAGGCGATCCCGGCGTACCACAAGATCGTGGCGGACGCGTGGGACGAGGCGGAGGAGACGTTCGCCAAGGTGAAGATCGACGCGGAGGGCGCGCACCTGGCCGAGGCGGGCGTGCAGCGGCCGAACACGACGTGGACGTACCTGGTCAACGACAACCCGTTCTCGTCCGGACTTGAGGAGACTTTCAAGGGACTTGTCAAGTTGGTTCGCCGGCGCTGATTTGCTTCGTATTGCTTCGTTTTCGCCGACCTGCGGAAATGGTGGGGGTTGGGTCACCTGATTGGGTGAACTCGGCGGTGATCGGGGTTTGTCGGGCACTTTCTAGTTACACGTTTCGTTGCCGGGAATGAAGGAGGCGGCGCGGCGGGAGAGTGCGGGCCGGGTTCGGCGGGGCAAGGTCTGGCGGGGCAGGGTCGAAGGCGCAGCTTCTGTGGTCGGGGCTTGGGCGGTTGCAATGAACTGGCTCAACGTCCGCTGGGACCTTCGGGACCGCTGGGACCGCCGCAAGCTTGTCCAGGGTCATCGCCTGGGTCATCGCCATGAGTCACGGCCTCAGCCGGCAACGCGTCGAACCTCATCCCGGCAACGCGTCGACCCCTCGGCCCGCAACCCGTCGAACCTCAGCCCGTTGAGCGGCGACCTCGGCCGAGCGACGAGCGACGAGCGGTGTGGCTGAGCGACGCGAGCAGCGCGGAGAGCCGCGCCCAGGACTGAGCGACCGCTCAGTATGTGACCGCCGTCCCATCCCGCCACATCCGCCTAGCGTTCGCCCCGGGGGAACCGATCCACGAGGTGCAGCGTCCTTGGGACAATCCGATCCCGGGACGTGAACCGGACAGTCGTTCAGGAGGACCCACCGTGGTGTTCAAGAGGATGTTGCGCGCGTTCGGAGTCGGCGGTCCCTCCGTGGACACCGTCCTGACCAACCCGAACGTCCGCCCCGGCGAGCTGCTCACCGGCGAGGTGCGCATCGCCGGCGGCGACCACCCCGCCGACATCGACCAGGTCAAGCTGTCCCTGGTCACCCGCGTCGAGGTGGAGAGCGGCGACAGCGAGCGCAACCGCAACGTCGAGTTCGCCCGCGTCATCGCCGGGCAGCGCATCCAGGTCGCCCCCGGCCAACAGCTCGCCCTGCCGTTCCAGTTCCCGGTGCCGCTGGAGACCCCGCTCACCGTCGTGCACGGCCAGCCCCTGCGCGGCATGACGATGGGCCTGCGCACGGAGCTGGAGGTGCGCGGCGCGGTCGACCCCGGTGACCTCGACCCGGTGGCCGTGCACCCGCTCCGCTCCCAGGAGCACGTGCTCAACGCGTTCGGCGCGCTGGGCTTCCGGTTCACCCGCGCGGACTCCGAGCAGGGGCGCATCCACGGCGTGCCGCAGGAGCTGCCGTTCTACCAGGAGATCGAGTTCCTGCCGCCGCAGCAGTTCCTGGCCAAGATCAGCCAGATCGAGCTGACCTTCGTCGCCGACCCCCACCACCTGTACGTCGTGCTGGAAGCGGACCGCCGGGGTGGGCTGTTCCGGCAGGGCGGTGACTCGTTCGGGCACTTCGCCATGTCGCACGATGAGGTGATCCGCACGGACTGGGCGGCGGTCCTCCACCAGTGGATGGATCAGGTCGCCGGACGGCGATCTTCGCACGGCCACGGCCTGCACGGGGGTCACCACGGGGGTCACCGCGGCGGGGGAATCGGGGCCGGCGGTCTCGTCGCCGGGGCTGCGGCCGGCGTGTTCGGTGGGATGATTATCGGCGAGGCCCTCGACGAGGTCGGGGACTTCTTCGAAGGCGACTAACCCGCAGGAGGCATCGTGGGCATCGGCGGCGTGATCAGCGCTTTGATCGTGGGTCTCATCATCGGACTCCTCGGCAAGCTCGTCGCACCGGGCAAGCAGGCCATCCCGATCTGGCTGACGATCCTCGTCGGCATCGTGGCGGCCTTCCTGGGCACGTTCCTGGCCAAGGCGCTCGGCGTGGAGGACACCAAGGGCATCGACTGGATCGAGATCATCATCCAGGTGGTGATCGCAGCCGTCGGCGTGAGCCTCGTGGCGGGCTTCTACGGCAAGAAACAGGTCCGCTAGCGACCGCGGAGTCGAAGGGTCTTCCGGCGAAACGCTGGAAGACCCTTCGGTGTTTCCCTATCCTGTCGGCGGACTTCGCGCGGACAGGGGGGAAGCGCCGTGGTGGCCGATCCCTCGGAACTGCTGGCGGTCGAGGGCACGAGGGTGGTCGTGGTGGCCACCGCACGGCACGTGAGCGGTTCGCTCCTGCCGGACGTGCCCTCCGCCGAGTCGACCGCCCGTGACCTGGCCCGCGTCTACACCGAGCGGTGCGGGCTGGACGAGGCCGGGCTGACCGTGCTGCTGGACCCGCCGGGGCCGCGCGAGCTGGGCGAGCGGCTGCTCGCGGTGACCGCCGAGGCGACCGAGGTGCTGGTGGTGCACTTCGTCGGGCACGGCGTGGTCGGCCCGGACAACGAGCTGTACCTGGCGACGTTCGCCACCGACGACCCGTCCCGCGGCCTGGTGCACCACCGGGCGCTGCGCTACGCCGAGCTGCGGGACGTGGTCGACCTGTCCCCGGCGCGGTCGGTGCTGCTGGTGCTGGACTGCTGCTTCTCCGGTCGCGCGGGCGGGGTGGACCCGGTGCGCCGGTCGCTGGCCGAGTCGGCGCGGGACGGCGTCTACCAGTTGGCGTCGGCCGGCGCGGACGAGACGGCGTGGGCGCCGGCGGGCAGCCCGCACACCGCGTTCTCCGGCGAGCTGATCCGGCTGCTGGACGAGGGCGATCCGGTCGGGCCGCGCACGCTGACCCTGGACCACGTCTTCGAGGAGCTGTCGAGCAGGCTCACCGAGCGCGGCTACCCGCGTCCCCTCCGGTACGCGACCGGCCGCGCGCCGCAGTGGCGGATCGCGCCCAACCCCGCGTGGCGACCGCCCCGGACGGCCGCCGAACCGCCCGCGCCGGCCACCGACCACCGCGCCCCGTACCGGGGGCTGGCCTATTTCCGGCGGGAGGACGCGGAGTTCTTCTTCGGCCGGGACGAGCTGTCCCGCGATCTGGTGGAACGGCTCGGCGACGACGGCCCGCTGCTGGTGCTCGGCCCGTCCGGGGCGGGCAAGTCGTCGGTGCTGCGCGCGGGCCTGGCGGCGTCGGTGGAACGGCTGCCCGGCTGGGCGTGCCGGGTGGTGACGCCCGGCGCGGACCCGTTCGGGCCGTTGGCGCTGTGGTTGGCCGATCGCGGCCAGGGCCCGGTCGGCGAGCTGCGGGCGGCGCTGCGGGGCAACCCGGACGAGCTGGCGGTGCGGCTGCGGGCCGAGGCGCGGGCGGGCGGCGAGCGGGTCGTGCTGGTGGTGGACCAGTTCGAGGAGCTGTTCACCGCCGTGGCCGACGAGGACACCCGGCTCGCCTACGTGCGGGCGCTGGTCCGCGCGTCCGAGGCCAGGACGTCGGTCGTGCTCGGGGTGCGGGCCGGGTTCTTCGGCCACTGCGCGCGCTACCCGGAGCTGCTGGCCGCGCTCGGCCGGCCGGTGGTGGTGCCGCCGCTGAACGCCGGGCAGTTGCGCGAGGTGATCGCCGAACCCGCCCGCAAAGCCGGTCTGGAGCTGGAATCCGGTCTGGTGGAACGGCTGCTGACGGACCTGGGCGACCGGCCGGGCGCGTTGCCGCTGCTGTCCCACGCGTTGCTCAAGACGTGGGAGGAGCGGGAAGGGCGGCGGCTGACGCTCGCGGGCTACCAGCAGACCGGCGGCATCCAGCGGGCCGTGGCGCGCACCGCCGACGCCGTCTACGACTCGTTGGAGCCGGAAAACCGGGACGTGGCAAGGCGATTACTGCTGCGGCTGGTGCGCATCGGCGACACCGACGACCTGCGCCGGCGGGTGCCGCAGTCCGAGCTGGTGCTCGACGAACGGGCCCAGGCGGTGCTGGACGCGTTCGTGCGCGCCAGGTTGGTCAACGTCGACCAGGACGCGGTGGAGATCGCGCACGAGGCGTTGTTGCGGGCGTGGCCGAGGCTGCGCGGCTGGATCACCGCCGACCGCGCCGGGCTGCTGGTGCGCCAGCAGTTGGCCGAGGCGGCGGAGAACTGGCGGCGGCACGACCGCGATCCCGAGTTCCTGTACCGGAGCAACCGGCTGGCCGAGGTCAGCGCGTGGCAGCGGGAACGGCAGGCGCACGACCCGGTGGGCGAGGTGGCGTCGGCGTTCCTCACCGCGAGCAGGCAGCGGCGGCGGGTGGAGTCGCGGCGCAAACGCGCGGCGGTGGCGGTGCTCGCGGTGATGCTGGTGCTGGCCGTGTCGGCGGCGGTGTACGCGACGGGTCAGCAGCGGGTGGCCGCCGAGCAGCAGCAGTCGGCGGAGTCCAGCCGCAACACGGCGGTGTCCCTGCTGATCGCCCGCACTTCGGCGGACATCCGGCACACCGACCCGACGCTGGCCATGCAGCTCGGTGTCGCGGCGTACCGGACGGCGCGGACCGCCGACGCGCGCAGCGCGCTGCTCAGCTCGGTGACCATCCCGAACCCGGTGGTGGTGTCCGGGCACGGGTACGCGGTGGACGGCGCGGCGTTCGACCCGTCGAACGGGGTGCTGGTGACCGGTTCCGAGGACTTCGACGGCAAGCTGTGGGACGTCGAGTCGGACCGCCGGCACCCGAGGTTGCTCGGCACGCTGAGCGGGCACCGCGGGTACGTGTTCGACGTCGCGGTGAGCGGCCGGGGCGGTGCTGTGGCGACGGCGTCCAACGACCGGACCGCGAAGCTGTGGGACACCCGCGACCCCCGTGCTCCGAAGCTGGTCGCGACGCTGGCCGAGCACACCGGCGCGGTGCGCGGCGTCGCGTTCAACGGGGACGGGACGCTGGTGGCGACGGGGTCCGCCGACGGCACGGCGCGGCTGTGGGACGTGCGGTCGGAGCCGCCGCGCCCGGTGGCGGTGCTGCGCGGGCACACCCACACGGTGCGCGGGGTGGCGTTCAGCGGGACGACGCTGGCCACCACGTCGGCGGACCGGACGGTCAAGCTGTGGGACGTCGCGGACCCGGTGAACCCGGTGGAACTGTCCACAGTGCCCGGTCACGGCGACACGGTGCGCGGGGTGGCGTTCAACAGGGACGGCACGCTGATGGCGACCGCGTCCAACGACCGCACCGCGAAGCTCTGGGACGTGGCCGACCGCTCGGCTCCCCGGCTGCGGGCGACGCTGACCGGGCACGGCGACACGGTGCGCGGGGTGGCGTTCAGCGGGGACGGCACGATCGTGGCGACGGGGTCCTCGGACAAGACCACCAAGCTGTGGGACATCCGGAACCCGGACCGGCCGGTGGCCGTGGCGAACCTCGCGGGCCACGGGAACGCGGTCAACGCGGTGGCGTTCGGCCGGGACGGGCGCACCCTGGCCACGGCGTCGGTGGACCGGACGGTGAAGCTGTGGGACGTCGGCGACCCTGGCCACCCGGCGACCCTGCTGCCGCCGTTGAGCGGCCACCGGAACACCGTGCGGGACGTGGCGTTCAGCCCGGACCGCCGGACGCTGGCAACCACCTCCGAGGACGGCGTGGCCCGGTTGTGGGACGTGAGCGCGCCGGGGCGCCCCGCGTTGGTCGCGGAACTGGTCGGGCACGGCGACATGGTGAACTCGGCGGCGTTCAGCCCGGACGGCCGGGTGCTGGTCACCGCGTCGGACGACCGCACCGCCCGGCTGTGGGACGTGGCGGACCGGGCGAGACCGGAGTTCCTCGGCGCTCTGGAGGGGCACACCGACACCGTGAACGGCGCGGCGTTCAACCACGACGGCACGATCGTGGTCACCGCCTCCGGCGACCGCACGGCGCGGCTGTGGAACGTGCGGTACCCGCGGCAGGCCGAGCCGCTGGGGACGCTGGTCGACCACGACAGCTACCTGTTCGCGGTGGCGTTCAGCCCGGACGGCCGGACCGTGGCGACGGCGTCGGAGGACCGCACCGCGAAGCTGTGGGACGTCGCCGATCCCCGCCGTCCCGTCCTGCGGTCCACCATCGGCGGGCACGACGCGCCCGTGAACGGGGTGGCGTTCAGCCCGGACGGCTCGCTGCTCGCGACCGTGTCGGTCGACCAGACGGCCCGGCTGTCGGACGTGTCCGACAGCGGCCGGGTGGTCGACCTGGCGACGCTGGAAGGCCACATCGCCCCGGTGCACGCGGTGGCGTTCGGGCCGGACGGCAAGACGCTGGCCACCGCGTCGGACGACCGGACGGCGAAGGTGTGGGACATCGCCGACGTGCGGCAGCCCCGCGTCACGGCGACCCTCGTCGGCCACGGCGGCACGGTGTACGCGGTGGCGTTCGGCGAGGGCCTGCTCGCCACCGGCTCGTGGGACCGCACCGCGCAGCTATGGCACACCGACGCGGATCAGGTGGCCGAACTGGTCTGCGCCACCGCCAACACGAGGGTCACGGACCAGGAGTGGTCCCAGGTCCTCCCGGACGTGCCGCGCAGGGCATCCTGCCCGGAATGAGAGGCGATCGGATGGATTTGGTGCTGACGGTGGAAGAGCCGGCGGGCGCGGACGACCTGCGCGGCCTGCACCGCGCGCTGTCCGGGGAGTCGGAGCTGCGTGGCCGCGTCCGCCTGCGCCAGCGCCCGCCCGCGCCGGGCACGCTCGGGCCGGTGGTCGAGGCGGTGGAGGTCGCGCTGGCCCCCGGCGGCGCGCTGACCGTGCTGACGGGCGCGGTGCTGGTGTGGCTGCGGCACCGGCGGGGCACCGTGAAGGTCAAGGTCACCAAGGGCAAGGCGACGGTGGAACTGACCGCGCACCGCATCCGCGACCTGGACCCGGCGGCGGTGCGCGACCTGGTCACGGAGACCGTCGCCGCGCTGGAGCGCAAGGACTGACGTCGTGGACGTGCCGCCGGACCGTCAGGCGCCGAGCATGCGCAGCACCAGGTCGGCGTAGAGGGAGCCGATGTCGGCCGGGGTGCGGCGTCCGCCCGGCTGGTACCAGCGCGCCACGTCGATGCACAGCGACAGCACCGCCAGCGTCGCCCCGCGCACGTCGGGCACCTCGAACACGCCCGCCGCGACACCGTCCTCGACCATCCCGCGCACGGCCGCCTCGATCCGCCGCCGCAGCTCCACGACCTCGGTCAGGTGCGGCGGGGTCAGCGCGCCCAGCTCGTACTGCACCACGCGCGCCGTCGTGTGGTGCTCGGCGTGCCACGAGGCGAACGCCGACACCGCCGCCGCCATCCGCGCCGCCGGGTCGGTGCCGGTGACGGAGGTGAGCACCGCCAGCGAGGACGCGTGGCCGATCCGGGAGATCTGGAACAGCAGGTCCTCTTTGGACCGGTAGTGGATGTAGACCGCCGCCGGGCTCATGCCGGCCTGCGCCGCGATGTCCCGGGTCGTGGTGGCGTGGTAGCCGCGCCCGGCGAACGCGGCGGCGGCGGCGACCAGCATCCGGCGCGCGGCCGGTGGGGAGACGTCGCGCCACGTCCGGTCGAGCGGCTCGAACTCGTGCGCGGTGGTCATCGAGCCTCCTTGACAAGGACGGTCAGCCTACCGCACGCTAAGCACACGCTTAGGGTCTAAGCAACCGCTTAGTATGGGCAAGCACGCACCGCGCCGTGAAGGCCGAGTAACGGAGCGCGGACGTCCAGACGACGACCCGGCCCGCGGCTCCGGGCACGACGATCCTCGGGAAGGCTGAGCTGACAATGGGAATCCTGGACAGGTTCCGGCTCGACGGGCAGGTCGCGATCGTCACCGGCGCGTCCTCCGGCCTCGGTGTGGCGTTCGCCAAGGGCCTGGCGGAAGCGGGCGCGGACGTGGTGCTTGCCGCGCGGCGGGTGGACCGGCTGGAGGACACCGCCGCGCTGGTGACCGCAGCGGGCCGGCGGGCGCTCGTCGTGCGGGCGGACGTGGCGCAGCCCGACGACTGCCGCGAGGTCGCACGTGCCGCCGCCGAGTTCGGCACGGTCGGCGTGCTGGTGAACAACGCGGGCGTGGCATCGGCCGTGCCCGCGTCGCGCGAGACGCCCGAGCAGTTCCGCCGGGTCATCGACGTCAACCTCAACGGCGCGTACTGGATGGCGCAGGCCGCCGCGGCGGTGATGACCGGCGGCGGGTCCATCGTCAACGTCTCCAGCGTGCTGGGCATCGTGTCGGCCGGGCTGCCGCAGGCCGCGTACTCGGCGTCGAAGGCCGGTGTGCTCGGGTTGACGCGCGACCTGGCGCGGCAGTGGACCGGGCGCAAGGGCATCCGGGTCAACGCGATCGCGCCCGGCTACTTCGCCTCCGAAATGACCGACCAGTACCCGGAGGGCTACCTGGAATCGCACATCGCGCGACTGCCGATGGGCCGGGTGGGCGATCCCGAGGAACTGGCCGCCGCGGTGGTGTTCCTCGCTTCGGCGGCAGGCGGCTACACCACCGGCGCGACCTTCGTGGTGGACGGCGGAGCGACCATCGGCGGTTGACCCGCGTGACCCCGGAAGTCGGCACGGGGCAACCGGTCGGCGGCGGATCGATGTGTAACCCGGCGTACAGGACAAACGACATACCGTGGGTAGAGCCACGCTCACACGGGGGATTTCGTGATCCAAGAGCCGGGTTTCACCGTTGTCGACCCGCCCAGGTCCATCTTCCGCCGCAAACGCTTCCTCCTGCCGTTCGGCATCGCCGCGGCCACCGCGCTGGCGGGCGTGTTCGCGTTGTTCGCGTCCGGCACGGTGGCGTTGCCGGCGCAGGAGATCCTGGTGGTGCGCGGGATGCTCGCCTCCAAGCGGGACTTCTTCCAGGACGACGAGGTGCGCCGCATCCTGATGGCCAACCGGATCCAGGTGCAGGTCACGCCAGTCGGGTCGCGGGACATCGTGCACCGGGACGACCTGGACACGTTCGACTTCGTGTTCCCGTCCGGCCAGTCGATGGCGGAACTGGTGTACCGACGGCGCGAGGGCAAGCCCACCAACCCGTACAAGCCGTTCTTCACGCCGATCGTGCTCGCCACCTACCGGGACTACGCGGAAGCGCTGGAGGGCGCGGAGGTCGTCACGGAGCAGGACGGCGGTGACGGCCTCTACTACCACCTGTCCGTGCCGAAGCTGATCGAGGTCGTCCGCGCCGGCACGTTCTGGAGCCAGTTGGAGCGCAAGGACAACACCCGGCTGGGGAACAACAACCGGGTGATCGCCCAGACCCCGGACCCGTGCCGCACCTACTCCGGCTCCACCTACCTCGGGATGGTGGCGTTCGCGCACAACGGCAACCAGATCCCGGCGGACGAGGAGACCGCGCTCCGGCTGGCGCGCGAGATCAAGCCGCTGTTCGCCATCGAGGGCCAGTACGGCGAAGAACTCGCGCCGAAGTACCACGCGCCCGAGGGCCGGACGTTCGCGCCGGTGGTGGTCATCTACGAGCACCAGTACCTGGCCCACCAGTTCGGCGAACTGGACCGCACCGGGCGGCCCGACCGGGAACGCGTGCTGCTGTACCCGGACGCGCAGCACGAGACCGTGCCCGAGCTGCTCGCGTTCACCCCGGCCGGCAGCCGGGTGGGCGAACTGGTCACCAAGAACCCCGACCTGCGGCGGCGCGCGCTGGAGCTGGGGTTCCGCGTCTTCGGCAGCGGCGGCTCGTTCGACGACAGCGAACTGTCCGCCCACCTCAAGCGGCGCGGCCTGCCGACCCCGACCAGCGGGCTCGGCGACACCGAGGCCTGGCTGCCGCCGCGGCACCTGTTCGACAAGATGATCGTGGAGGTCGGTGGCTGCACGTGAGGGTCCTCGTGGCGCTGGTCGTCCTGGCGGGCGCGCTCGTCGGCTGCACGGCGGGGCCGGGCCCGACGACGCTGACCGTGCTGGCCAGCTCCGAACTCGCCGACCTCGGCCCGGTGCTGGCGGACCTGCGCCGGGAGACCGGGGTGGAGCTGAAGCCGGACTACCGCGGCACCGTGCGGGCCAGCGAGGACGTCGCCCGGGGGACGGGGCACGACCTGGCGTGGCTGTCGTCCGCCCGGTACCTGAAGCTGCGCGGCGGCGACCTGCCGCTGGCCACCAGCATGATGCTGTCCCCGTTGGTGATCGGCGTGAAGGCGGGCAAAGCGGCGGCGCTGCGGGGCGGGCAGGCGTCGTGGGCGGACATCGCCGCGCTGGCCGGTTCCGGCGGGCTGAAGTACCTGATGGCCGATCCGCGGGCCACCGGGAGCGGTCTGGCGGCGTTGATCGGGGTGGCGACGGCCGCCGCGGGCACCGGGGCGGCGTTGCGGACCGAGGACGTGCGGTGCGACAAGCTCCAGGGATTCCTGGTCGGCCGGGCGGTGGTGTCGTCCGCCGAGGACGTGGCCGAGGACTACGTGCGGCGGCAGGACGAGGTGGACGCCGTGCTCACCTACGAGTCGACGGTGTTGTCCCTCAACGCCTCCGGCCGGTTGCGGGAGCCGTTGGAGGTGGTCTACCCGCGCGACGGGATCGTGCTGGCGGACTACCCGCTGATGCTGCTGAAGCCGGAGAAGCGGGCCGCGTACGACCGGGTGGTGGCCTGGCTGGGCGCCGAACCCGCCCAGCGGGCGCTGATGGAACGCACCTTCCGGCGTCCGGTCGATCCCAGGCTGCCGCGGACCGATCCGCTGCGGACTCCGTTGGGCACCGCGTTGTACTTCCCCGGCACACAACAGGTCGTGGACTCGCTGCTGGCCGCGTACGACCGTGCCGGGAAGGGGAGCCGGGTGGTGTTCGTGCTCGACTACTCCACCTCCATGGCGGGCGCGCGGATCGAAGGGCTCCGGTCGGCGTTCGCGGCGTTGAGCGGGTTCGACCGGTTCCACCTGGGCGAGACGGTCACCGTGGTGCGGTTCGCGGGCGAGGTGCTGGCCTCGCACACGGTGACGATCAGGGGTCCGGCCGACGTGGACGCGCTGCGGGACCTGTTGGCTGCCAACGACTTGCGGGACGGCACCGCGATCTGGTCGGCCCTCGACCACGCCTACCGCGAGGCCGGCGACGGCACGGTGGTGCTGATGACCGACGGCGAGAACAACGCCGGCGTCGGTGTGGAGGAATTCCTGGCGGCCTGGCCGAAACCCGCCGCGCCGACCTACGCGGTGCGGTTCGGCGAGGCCGATCCGGTCGAGTTGGCGAGGGTGGCGGACGTGTCCGGCGGACGGGTGGTCGACGCGGCCGAAGGGGCTTTGGCGGAGGCGGTGAAGGAAATCCGTGGGTGTCGATAGGGCGTTGTGGTGGTCCGTGTGGTGGCCGTGGGCGGTCGTGTGGGTGGTGACCGCGGTCGCGGTGGTGGTGGCCTCGGGGGTGCTGTTCTTCGCTTGGCGGGCCCGGCGGCGGTTCGCCCCGACGCGGGAGGTGCCGGGGCTGACGCTGTACCTGAACGCGAAGAACGTGATGGACCTGTACCAGGTGGGCGGGTTCGGCGACGCGCTGGTCAAGGAGGTCACCGACCGGGTCGGCGTGACGAAGGACGGCAAGATCGCGCTGCCCGGCCTGCCCGACGTGAGCGCGGGCGTGTCGTCCGGCCGGGAAGTGGTCAAGACCTACCTGGAGCGGTACGAGCCGATCACCGTGGTGGGTGTGCTGATCGACGCGCTGGAGGCGGCGGGGAGCGTCGTGCACGTCGACCTCGTGGAGCAGACCGTGGTGCGCAACGCGGCGCTGGAACGGGTGGCGCACGGCGTTTCGGAGGTGACGCTCCGGAAACTCAAGTCGTACGTGTCGGTGAAGGGCGAGTTCAAGCTGGAGGAGGACTCCTCGTCGTCCTCGGACATCGCGGTGTTCACCGCGGCGGTCGGCTCGGACGGGGTGCGGGTGCGCGTCGAGTGCCAGGCCGACGGTCTGGACCCCAGCGTGGGCGACGTGCCGTTCGACGCGACCTGCCTCGGGCGGGTGCAGGCGTGGCGTCCCGCGTCGCGGGAACTGGTCGTTCGGCCGATCGCCATGTTCCAGTGACGTTTAAGCTGCTCCGCATGGGCACAGTGCCGGAGCGGCTGATCGAGGCCGCGACGAGGTTGTTCGCCGACAAGGGCTTCGACCGGGTGGCGGTGCAGGAGATCGTCGACCTGGCCGGCGTCACCAAAGGCGCGATGTACCACTACTTCGGGTCCAAGGACGACCTGCTGCACGAGATCTACGGCAGCCTGTTGCGCATGCAGACCGAGCGGCTGGAACGCTTCGCCGCCGGCTCCGCGCCCGTGGCGGAACGCCTGCACGCCGCTGCGCTGGATGTCGTCGTCACTTCTGTTGAGAACTTCGACCAGGCCAAGGTCTATTTCCGGTCTGCTGACCAGTTGGCCGAAGATCAGCGGCGGGCCATGCGGGCTGAGCGGCGGCGGTATCACGAGCGGTTTCGGTCGTTGGTGGAGGAGGGGCAGGCGGATGGGGTTTTTCGGGCTGATGTGCCTGCTGATCTGACTGTGCACTATTTCTTTGGCACGGTTCACCATTTGGGGGCTTGGTATCGCGCTTCCGGGTCGTTGACGGCCAAGCAGGTGGCCCGGTATTACGCGGATCTGCTGTTGGCTTCGTTGCGGCCTTGAGGTTTTGGCTGCTGGTCGCGGCTGTTCTCACCGAGTGCTGGGGAGTTTGTGTCAGGGCACTAGTAGTACGACGGTTTCCGCTACGCAGGCCGGTTTCGGGTTGTTCTCGATTTCGACCGTCACCTTGACCACCGCCTGCTTGCCCGGTGGCAGGTCGGTGATGTCGGTCAATTCCGCGCCTGCCCTCACCCTCGACCCGACCGTCACCGGGCTGGGGAAGCGGACCTTGTTCAGGCCGTAGTTCACGCCCATCTTCAAGCCCTGCACGGTGTAGATGTCGCGGACCAGTAGCGGTATCAGGGACAGGGTCAGGTAGCCGTGCGCCACGGGAGCGCCGAACGGGCCCGCCTTGGCCTTCTCCAGGTCCACGTGGATCCACTGGTGGTCGCCGGTGGCGTCGGCGAAGAGGTTGATCTCTTCCTGTGTCACCTCGTGCCACGTGCCGTGGCCGAGGTGTTCGCCCTTCGCCGCCGCCAGTTCTTCCAGGTTCGCGAAAGTCCTCATGGCTAGTCCTTCGGTCCGCCGGCGACGTAGACGACCTGACCGGACACGAAGCCCGCGCCGTCGCTGACCAGGAATGACGCCGTGTGCGCGATGTCCTCCGGCTGCCCGATCCGGCCTACCGGGATGGTCGCCGCCACGCCCTTCTTGAAGTCCTCGAAGTCCACGCCGACACGCGCTGCGGTCGCGGCGGTCATGTCGGTCGCGATGAAGCCCGGCGCGATGGCGTTCACGGTCACGCCGAACTTGCCCAGTTCGATCGCCAGGGTCTTCGTGAAACCCTGGATGCCCGCCTTGGCCGCCGCGTAGTTCGCCTGGCCCCGGTTGCCCAGCGCGCTGGTGCTGGACAGGTTGACGATGCGGCCCCACTTGGCCTCCGTCTGGAACTTCTGCACCGCCCGGCTCATCAGGAACGTGCCGCGCAGGTGCACGTTCATCACCGCGTCCCAGTCCTCGTCGGTCATCTTGAACAACAGGTTGTCCCGCAGGATGCCCGCGTTGTTCACCAGCACGGTCGGCGCGCCCAGTTCCTCCGCCACCCGTTGGACCGCCGTGTCGACCGCCTTGCTGTCGCTCACGTCCACGCCCACCGCGACGGCCGTCCCGCCGGCGGCCCTGATCCGGTCCACGGCCTCCGCGCAGCTCTCCTCGGTCAGGTCCAGCAGGGCCACGGCGAAGCCGTCCTGTGCCAGCCGCGTCGCCACGGCAGCGCCGATGCCGCGTGCGGCGCCGGTGACGATGGCTACCCGGGCGTCGGTGTCGGCCACGGAGTCCTCCTCGGAGAGCGGGGCTAAGCAAGCGCTTAGAAACTACCGGGCCGCACGGCTTGACGCCAGCCTCCGGGCCGGACGACCATGGCGACCGCAACGGACCATACCGACTGGTCGGAATGTTGGCCGGCGGTCGCTGCCCAGGGAGGCGCGGGTGGAGTTCGAGGGCAAGGTCGCACTGGTCACCGGGGGCGCCAACGGAATCGGTGAAGGGGTGGTCCGGCGGCTTGCCGGGCTCGGGGCGCGGGTCGTCGTCGCCGATGTGGACGCCGGGCGCGGCTCGGTCGTGGCGGACGACGTCGGTGGCCTGTTCGTCCGGTGTGACGTGCGGGATTCCCGGCAGAGTGACGCGGCGGTCGCCGAGGCGGTCCGGGTGTTCGGCGGGTTGGACGTCGTGGTGTTGAACGCCGGGATCGCCACCGGGTTCGGGTTGGGCGACGACTTCGACCCCGAGCGCTACCGCGACGTCATGGGCGTCAACCTCGACGGTGTCGTGTACGGCGTGCACGCCGCCCTGCCGGAGTTGAAGAAGCGCGGCGGGCACATCATCGCGACGGCGAGCATGGCCGGGCTCATGGCGATGCCGCTCGACCCGGTCTACGGGGCCAACAAGGCCGCCGTCGTGGCGTTGGTGCGTGCGTTGGGGCCCGTCCTCGCCGCTGACGGCGTCACGGTCAACGCGGTCTGCCCCTCGTTCGCCGACACGGCGATCATCGCCGGCTTCACATCCTTCCTGGAGGCGTCCGGGATGCCCATCCTGACCGTGAACGACGTCGTGGACGCCTACCTCGCCGTGTTGCGCGCCGGCCAGTCCGGTGAATGCTGGTACGTGCAGGCGGGTCGGCCGAGTGAGCCGTTCAAGTTCCCCAACCCGCCCGGCCCGCGTACCGGCCGGGGCGGGCGCGTCGACCTGCACGACCCGTCCCAGGAAGGTTGAAACCCTTGCGTGCCATCCAGATCACCGAATTCGGCGGACCCGAGGTGCTGGCCGAGGTCGAGCTGCCCGACCCGGTGGCGGGTCCGGGCGAGCTGCTCGTGGAGGTCAGCCGGGCCGGGTTGAACTACGCCGACACGCACCAGGCGGAGAACTCCTACCTGGCGAAGATGCAGTTGCCGATGGTGCCCGGCGGCGAGGTCGCCGGGCGCACGCCGGACGGCCGTCGCGTGGTCGCCCTCACGGACTCCGGCGGGTACGCGCAGAAGGCCGTCGTGTCCGAGGCGACCGCCTTCGACCTGCCGGACGGGGTGGACGACCTGACCGCGCTCAGCATGGTCGTGCAGGGTGCGACGGCGTGGTTGCTGCTGCGCCGGAGCACGCACCTGGAGCCGGGGGAGAGCGTCGTCGTGCACGCCGCCGCCGGCGGGGTCGGGTCGATCGCCGTGCAGCTCGCCAAGAAGTGGGGCGCGGGTCGGGTCATCGCCACCGCCAGCAGCGAGGAGAAGCGCCGGCTCGCCCTGGAGCTGGGGGCCGACGTCGCGGTCGACTCGACCGCCGAGGACATGACCGGCGCCCTGCGGGAGGCCAACGGCGGGCGGCGGGTCGACATCGTGCTGGACATGACCGGTGGCCGGGTGACCGACCAGAGCGTGGCGGCGCTTGCGCCGTTCGGGCGGCTCGCGTTCTACGGGATGGCGAGCCGCGAACGGCCGACGCCGGTCGACCCGGGCGCGCTGCTGACGCACTCCACGGCCATCGCGGGGATGTGGCTGCCGCACGCGTTCAAGCTGCCCGGACGGGTCGTGCACCGGGCCATGGCCGAGCTGTTCGAGCTGGTCGGAGCCGGGGAGCTGCGGGCCGTCGCGGGTGGCGAGTACGGACTGTCCGAGGTCCGGCGGGCGCACGAGGACCTGCGGTCGCGCCGGACGACCGGGAAGCTGGTGCTGGACCCGTCACGGTGACCTGGGGGCCGAGCGCGGTGACCCGAGCGCCGAGCGCGGTGACCAGGGCCGAGCGCGGTGACCAAGGGCCGGTCGCGGGGCAGGCGAAGACGCTGCCGCGTTACGGAGGTGCCGCCGCGTGATGAGGGAAGGGACCGCCGGGTCGGTCGGACCGGGCGGCCCCTCGCCGTGTCAGTCGCTCAGTTCGGCCAGCGCGGCCTTGACCTTCGCCAGCTCGGCCTCCAGCTCTTCCATGCGGGTGCGGTGCTGGGCCCGCGCGGCCTCGATGACCTCGTCGATGCCGCCGGCGATGTCCTCGTGCAGTTCCTTGGCCGCCTTCGACACGGCAGCCGCGGAGATGACGAGGCCCTGCACGACCCGCTTGGTGCCGTGCACCAGGTCGGCCTGCCACTCGCCGTCGGCGGTGCCGGTCACGGTCAGCGTCAGCTCGACCGTGCGGGTCTTCTTGGCCGTGCTCTTGGCGGCCCGGGGCTTCGCGGGCTTGGCCGCGGGCGCTTCCTCCTGCTGCTGCGGCGCGGCAGGCTGCTCCTCCTGCTGCACGGGTGCGGCGGGCGCCACGGCGTCCACCTGGTCTTCCTGCTCCACGAGCGTGTCCGCCTGCACGTTCTCGTTCCTCTCTGCCATCCGGCTCGACCCGGCGAGATCATAGAACACGTGTTCGATGGTGGGTCGTTCGCCCCGCACAGCGTAGGGTGTCGGCCTTGTGAGCGGATGGCGGGACTTGTCCGCCCGCCGGTTCCTGGACCGGCTCGGTGGCGAAATCGGAATGGCAACAGCGGCCCTGGCGCCCGTGGGCGTCCTCGCGGCGGTCGACCAGCACGCGGCGGCGGTGCGGGACATCCTGGCGTACGGCACGCCCGCGGTGGCGGCGGCCGCGGTGGTCGTGCTGGCGGGCTACGCGAAGGGCGTGCTGGACGAGGCGGCGGCGCACGGCTGGAGCCTGCCGCCGGTCGTGGAGTGGCCGCACGCGGACTGGACGACGCTCAGACTCGCGGCGGTGTGCTCGCTGGCCCGCTGCGCCGACGAGCCCGCGCTGGAGGCGTAGGAGCGAAAGAGGGGGCGACGGCTTCCGAGTCGCCGCCGCCCCCGTCCCGCCAAGTACTACTGCTGCGGCGGGCGTTGGCCGGGATTCGGTTGGGGCTGAACCGGGTTCCCGACCGGCGGAGTTGGCATGGTGGCGGCGTGCGCCGGGGTGTCCGCGTGCACCCGGGGCACCTGCTGGGTCGGCGCTTCCTGGGTCCGCCGCACGTCCTCGCGGCCCCGCTGGTACGCCTCGGCCTGGGCCTTGGCCTGCGGCACCTCGTTCTCGGCGCGCGTCAGCCAGCCCTCCCAGCGCTGCTGCATCGGCTTGACCAGACCACCGCCGACGCCGACGACGGCGATACCGCCCACGGTCGCCAGGATGGTGATCAGGATCGGCAGGGTGACGGTGGTGGCGACGCCGATCTGGTTCAGCGCGGCGATGACGCCGAGCCCGATGATGAACCAGGACGCCACGTTGGCGACCGTGCGGCCGTAGGACAGGCCGCTCATCGCACGGCCGGCCAGGTCGCGCACGGCACGGGCGATGGCGGCGGCGACCACGATGATCACGATGGCGACGATCGCGCGCGGCAGCCAGGCCACGATCTCGGTCAGCAGGTTGCTCACCGGGTTCGACCCGAACAGCCCGAACGCGATCTGCAACGCGATCAGCAGGATGCCGTAGTAGACGATCTGCGAGACCAGCCCGGACGCGTCGAACTTCGAGCGCGCCATGGCGTCGCTGAGACCTCCGCGCTGCACCGCGCGGTCGAAGTGCACCCTCTCCAGCACCTTGCGCACCGCCGTGCGCAGCACCCGGGCCACGATCCACCCGATGAGCAGCACGACGAGGAACCCGACGAGCTTGGGCAGGAATGTCACCACGGAGCGCAAGGCGTCGCCGGTCGCCTCACCGATGCCTTGAGCCTGCGCCGTCTGCACGGCGAGCAGGGCATTCATCGTTCGACCTCCTCGGGGGAGTGGTACGTCTCACGCACCGGTTACCCCGAGTGGCCCTGCCAAACCTCCCACGTCAAACCTTCGGCGTCGGATTCGCCTGGTTCACGCGGTGGAGGACCCCGGCGGTAAGTGCACCACCCGCTGCCGTTCCACGTCGGCGACGCCGGGCACGGCCTTCAGCGACCGGATCGCCTCCGGGGCGACCGATCCCGTGACCATGCCCAGCGCCTCCAGCACGTCGTCCACCACCAGCCCGGCCTCCCGCAGGTCCGCGACCACGGCGGTCAGGTCGGACAGGCTCTCGTCGGCGACCGAGACCACGACCTTGTCCACGGGCGCCTCCGGGAGGGGTTAGGGAGCCTGCACCAATCCTGCCCCGACATCCGTCGAAGGCAACCCCAGCCGGCGGGCGGACTGCATCAGGCGCGCCCACAGTTCCCAGCCGCGCGCGTTGTACTGCTGGGCGAGCAGCGCGGCGAGGCCCGCGACGTGCGGCGTCGCCATGCTGGTGCCCTGGATGCGCTTGTGTAGGGTCTCGGCGGTCTTGCCGTTCCAACTGGAGTAGATGTTGACGCCGGGGCCGGTCAGGTCGACCTGGCCGACGGTGTCCACCGTCCCGCAGGAGAAGAACGCGGTGCCGCGCTGGTCGTCGACCGCGCCCACGGACATGATCGACGGGCAGTTCGCGGGGTGGCCGACCGGCGCCACCTTGCCCGGCCGCTTGCTCTCGTTGCCCGCCGCCGCGATGATCAGCGTGTTCCTGGCCAGCGCGCGCTGCGCGGCCTGCTCGAAGATCTGCGAGTACGGCGTGCCCGGCTGGACCGCCGCGCCCAGCGACATCGACACGACGGCGCAGCCGTTGGCCACCGCCCACGCGATGCCGTTGAGGATGCCGCCGTCCGCGCCGAACCCCGCGTTGGACAGCACCTTGCCCGCGTAGATCTCCGCCTCGTAGGCGACGCCGTAGCCGGGGCCGCCGGAAACGGGCTTGCGAGGGCCCGCGGCCGAGCCGATGCAGTGCGTGCCGTGGCCGTGCGCGTCGTCCACGGTCTCGCCCTTGATGAACGAGTTGGTCAGCACCGTGCGCCCGGCGAAGTCCGGGTGGTCGACGGTGAAGCCGGTGTCCAGGACGGCGAGGCGGACGCCCGCGCCGGACGAGGAGCAGAGCGTCGCGCCCACGGCCTGGAGGCCCCAGGTGAACACGCTCTCGTCCACGACGGTGGAGCCGGCCTCCTGGTGGGCGGGCGCGGCGAGCGCCTGCACGATCCGCTCCGGCTCGACCACGGAGATCGGGCCGGGCTCGTCCGCGGCCCGCGCCAACGCGCTGACCTGGTCGGGAGCAGCGTTGACCACGGCGATGCCGAGGTCGTGGAAGATCACGCCGTCGGACGACTCCAGCACCTCCGTGGTGACGGATTCCAGGGAGCTGGCGGCGTTGATCCCGGCGACGCGGCTCATTTCACGCGAGCCGGCCGCGACCGAGTTGTCCTCCAGGAGAACGAGGTAGCGACCGGTCGTGGTGTCGGTTTGCTCTGGCATGACGACCCCCTTCGGGGTTGGGCGGCAGTCAGGTGTAACCCCGGCGGACGCTCGTGCTCAAGCGGCCAAACGTGGTTCGTATGCCAGTACTGAGGAATTGATGCCGCGCCGAGATACAAATCAGGCGGTGGCCGGTTCCGCACCACGCTTTCGGGCTATTTTCGCGAGCGGTTCCACGATTCTTGCGGCCACCGGTCCGAGCACCGCCATCAGCAGCACGTAGGCCGTGGCCAGGGCCGCGAGCTGCCCGTCCACCGCGCCGGAGGCCACCGTGAGGCTCGCGATGACGATGGAGAACTCGCCGCGCGCGACGAGTGCCGCGCCCGCCCGCGCCCGGCCCAATTTCCCGATGCCCTGCCGTTGCGCGGCCCACCACCCGGTGGCGACCTTGGTCGCCGTCGTGACCGCCGCGAGCGCCACGGCCAATGCCAGCACAGGGGGAATGGACGCGGGATCGGTGTTCAACCCGAACACGACGAAGAACATCGCCGCGAACAGGTCGCGCAGCGGTTCGAGCATCCGGGTCGCGTTTTCCGCGGTCGACCCGGAGATCGCGATGCCGAGCAGGAAAGCGCCCACCGCCGCCGACACCTGGAGCTGCGAGGCGACGCCGGCCACCAGCAGCGCCGCGCCGAGCAGCTTGAGCAGGAACACCTCGGGCTCGGGGCTGTCCACCAGGGCCGACACGTACCGGCCGAACTTCAGCGCGATGACCAGCACCACGGTGATCGCGGCGAGCGAGATGCCGACCGCGCTCAGCCCGCCCAGGAAGCTCACGCCCGCCAGCACGGCGGTCAGGATCGGCAGGTAGACCGCCATCGCGAGGTCCTCGAAGACCAGCACGGACAGCACCACCGGCGTCTCCCGGTTGCCCAGCCGGCCCAGGTCGCCCAGGACCTTCGCGATGATCCCGGACGACGAGATGTAGGTGACGCCCGCCATCGCCAGCGCGCCCACCGGACCCCAGCCGAGGACGAGCGCGGCGATCGCGCCGGGCGCGGCGTTGAGCACGATGTCGACCACGCCGGCCGTCCAGGACTTCTTGAGGCCGGTCACCAGCTCGGCGGCCGAGTACTCCAGCCCGAGCAGGAGCAGCAGCAGGATCACGCCGATCTCGCTGGAGATGTGCGAGAAGTCCTCGATGCCGTGCAGGGGGATGAGCCCGCCTTGCCCGAAGGCCAGGCCGCCGATCAGGTAGAGCGGGATCGGCGAGATGCCGATCCGCCACGCCATCTTTCCGAGCAGGCCGAGGCCGAAGAAGACTGCGCCGAGCTGGATCAGGGCGATCGCGGTGTTGTGCAAGAGCTTCAGCCGCCCAGGATGTCGGCTGTCCGGGCCAGGCCGTCCGCGGTGCCCACCACGACCACCAGGTCGCCGCCGTCGAACGTGAAGTCCGGGCGCGGCGACGGGTGCACGGAGCCCGCGCGCACCACGGCCACGATGGACGCGCCGGTGCGGGTGCGCAGCTCGGTCGCGCCCAGCGTGCGGCCGTCGAACGTGGAGCCGGGGACGATCGGGAACTGCCGGGTGGAGATGCCCGCCACCTCGCGGTGCTGCTCCTCCAGGTGCGCGACGAGCTGCGGCGAGCCGAGCAGGCCCGCCAGCGTGCCCGCCTCGGCCGGCGTGAGCGGGATCGACGCCGAGCAGTCGTCCGGGTCCTCCTTGCTGGACACGATCAGCTCGAACTTGCCGTCGCGGTACGTGATCACCCCGATCCGCCTGCCCGCGCGAATCATGAAGTCCTGGCGGGTGCCGATTCCAGGCAAGGGCGTGACCTCGACGTTCATGACTGCATGATAATCAACATGACTGTTCGGGTACGGGCCGTGCGCAGCGGCTGGGTGGTCCGGGACCGGGTGCCGGGGCCGGACGTGGACGAGTTCGCCGAGCCCGAGCGGGTCGTGGAGGCGCTGGCCGCCACCCGGAACGGGACTCTGCTGGCGGTGCAGCACCCGCACCGCACGCCGTCCGCGCTGGCCGCGGGGCTGAGCCTGCTGGACGCGTTACCGAAGGCACGGGCCGAACTGACCGTCCTGTGCCGCACGGCGTACCGGCCGGTGTCGGACGTCGTCGCGCCCTACCGGGTGGACGGCCCGGACGGCACGGCGTACGGGCTGCTGTGCCTGGCCGACCCGGCGGCGGTCGGGCACACCGAGGAGGTCTACCCGGACGTGGTGGCCGAACGCGCCCGCGTGCTGGCCGGGCTGGGCTGCGTGACCAGCGCCGCCCTGCTGGTGCCGGTGCCCGCGGACCACCTCGCGTGGCCCACCCGGCGTCCCGGCCGGGGCGTCGCCGAGCCGTCCGAGCTGACCAGGCTGGTGGCGGAGGTGGACGACGAGCCCGCCGTGTCGATGGTCGACCCGAGCGGGCGGCGGCACTGGCTGTGGCTGGTCGGCCCCGGCCACCGCCAGGACGCGCTGCTGGCCGCCGCCGGCGCGCACCCGCTGATGGTCGCGGACGGCAACCACCGGGTGGCGGCGGCTGCGGCGGCCGGCCTGACCGGGCTGCTGGCGCTCGTCGCGGCCGGCCCGGACCTGCGGGTCGGCCCGATCCACCGGGCCCTGGTCGGCACCGGCCTGACGGTGGACGAACTGGCCGCCGCCTGGCGCGGCATCGGCCTGCGGGTGGACGCCGTCGACGTGTCGGTCCGGCCGTCGCCCGGCGTGGTGGTCGCCGTGGCGGGCGCGCGGGCGCTGCGGGTGGAGCTGCCGTCGTCCGGCGTCGACCACGCGTTCGTCGAGGCCGAACTGCTGGAGCGGGCGCTGGGCCTGGACCCGGAGAGCCCGCACGTGCGGCCGGTGACCAACGGCGTGCCGCTGGACGCGGACGCCCTGCTGCTGATCGCGCCGGTGCCGGTGGCCGACGTGCTGGCCGTGCACGCGGCGGGTGGCCGGATGCCGCGCAAGAGCACGTACTTCACGCCCAAGCCGCGCAGCGGCCTCCTGCTGGCCGATCTGGACCGGCCCTGACTCCGGTGTGATGGGCCGCACCAGGCACAATAGGAGGTTGACGGTCTGGTCGCGTTGAGGAGGAAACCCCGGTGGGACACGGTGAGCTGCGTGGCGTGGTGGCCCTCGACGGGCCGTCCGGCACCGGCAAGTCCTCCGTCGCGCGCAGGCTGGCGGCCACGCTCGGCGCGCGCTACCTGGACACGGGCGCGATGTACCGGGCGATCACGCTGGCCGTGCTGCGCGCGGGCGTCGACCCGGCGGACGCCGAGCACGTCACCGAGGTCGCCCGCGCCGTCCGCCTGGAGCAGGGCTCCGAGCCGGACCGGTCGACCACCACGCTGGACGGCGCGGACGTCGGCGCGGAGATCCGGGGCCCCGAGGTGACGCTCGCGGTGTCGCCGGTGTCGGCCGTGCCGCAGGTGCGCGAGCTGCTGGTGGCGCAGCAGCGCGCGATCATCGCCGCGGCGTTGGCGGACGCGGGCGGGATCGTCGTGGAAGGCCGCGACATCGGCACCGTCGTCGCGCCGGACGCCGAGCTGAAGGTGTACCTGACGGCCGACGCGCAGGCCCGCGCGCAGCGGCGCGCCAGGCAGGACAACGCTTCCGGGCGCGCGTCCACGGTGGACGCGACGCTGGCGGACGTGCGGCGGCGGGACGCCTACGACTCGTCGCGCGCGGTGTCGCCGCTGCGGCCCGCCGAGGACGCCGTCGAGCTGGACACCACGTCGCTCGACCTCGCGGGCACGCTGGCGGCGCTGGTGGACCTGGTGGAACGGCGCGGGCTGCGCGTCGTGGCGGTGGGTGGGTGAGCGAGCAGTTGCCTCCGGGCACCCTGCCGTGGCTGATGGACTTCGGCCGGTGGATCGCGCGCGGGCCGTTCTCGTGGGCGTTCCGGGTGCGGGTGTCGGGGCGGTCGAATCTGCCGTCGACCGGCCCGGTCGTGGTGGTCGCGAACCACAGCTCGATGGTGGACGGACCCGTCCTGTTGGGTGCCCTGCCCCGCCGTGTGGTCTTCTTGATCAAGCAGGAGATGTTCCGCGGCGCCGCCGGGTGGGGCCTGCGGCGGATCGGCCAGCTCGCCGTCCGGCGCGGCGTGCCCGACCGGGAGCCGCTGCTCGCGGCCCAGCGGGTGCTGCGGGCCGGCGGGGTCGTCGGCGTGTTCCCGGAGGGCACCCGCGGCTCGGGCGACGTGGCGCAGGCGCAGCAGGGCGCGGCGTGGCTGGCCCGGTCGACCGGCGCGGTGGTGGTGCCGGTCGCGTGCCGGGGCACCCTGCGCCCGCCGGGGTCCGGCCGCCGGTTCCGGCCCGTGGTGGACGTGCTGGTGGGCGCGCCGTTCGAGCTGCCCGCCGACAAGGGTCGGCAGGCGCTGGAGAAGGCGACCGAGCAGGTCCGCGACCGCTTGGCCACGCTGGTGGCCGAGCTCGACAGCAGACGAAGCGTGAGTGGAGAAGCAGGATGACGGACTTGGACGGCACCTGGGCGGACGAGTCCGACTGGGCGGCCATCGACGACGAGTCGATCGACGGTGACGAGGGCGCGGCCGTCCCGCAGCCGGTGCTGGCCGTGGTCGGCCGGCCGAACGTGGGCAAGTCGACGCTGGTCAACCGCATCATCGGCCGCCGCGAGGCGGTCGTGCAGGACGTGCCGGGCGTGACCCGCGACCGGGTGGCGTACGACGCGCTGTGGAGTGGTCGCAAGTTCACCGTGGTGGACACCGGCGGCTGGGAGCCCGACGCGACCGGCATGATGGCGTCCGTCGCGGCGCAGGCCGAATTGGCGATGGCCACCGCCGACGCGATCGTGTTCGTGGTCGACGCGGCGGTCGGCGCGACCACCACCGACGAGGCCGCCGTGAAGGTGCTGCGGCGCTCCAAGCGGCCCGTGCTGCTGGTGGCGAACAAGGTGGACGACGAGCGGCTGATGTCCGAGGTCGCGTCGCTGTGGTCGCTGGGGCTGGGCGAGCCGATCCCGGTCAGCGGACTGCACGGGCGCGGGTCCGGCGACATGCTCGACAAGATCCTGGAGGCGCTGCCCGAGACGCCGCGCGACACGTTCGGCGCGTCGGCCGGCGGCCCCCGGCGGGTCGCCCTGGTCGGCCGGCCGAACGTCGGCAAGTCGTCGCTGCTCAACCGGCTGACCGGGGAAGAGCGCTCGGTCGTGGACGCGGTCGCCGGCACCACCGTGGACCCCGTCGACTCGCTGGTGGAGCTGGACGACGAGCTGTGGCGGTTCGTGGACACCGCCGGCCTGCGCAAGCGGGTGAACTTCGCGTCCGGCGCCGAGTACTACGCGTCACTGCGCACCAAGGCCGCGATCGAGTCCGCCGAGGTGGCGATCGTGCTGCTGGACGCGTCCGAGCCGATCAGCGAGCAGGACCTGCGGGTGCTGACGATGGTCGTCGACTCGGGCCGGGCGTGCGTGCTGGCGTTCAACAAGTGGGACCTGGTGGACGAGGACCGGCGGCACGCCATGGTGCGTGAGCTGGAACGCGGCCTGGTGCGCGTGCCGTGGGCGGAGCGGGTCAACATCTCCGCGCTGACCGGCCGCGCGGTCCGCAAGCTGGCGCCCGCGCTGCGGACCGCGCTGGCGTCGTGGGACACCCGGGTGCCCACCGGACGGCTGAACTCGTGGCTGACCGACCTGATCCAGGCCACCCCGCCGCCGGTGCGCGGCGGCAAGCAGCCCAAGGTGCTGTTCGCGACCCAGGCGAGCACCCGGCCGCCGACGTTCGTGCTGTTCACGACCGGTTTCCTGGAGGCGGGCTACCGGCGGTTCATCGAGCGCAGGCTGCGCGAGGAGTTCGGCTTCGAGGGCAGCCCGGTGCGGATCTCGGTGCGGGTGAGGGAGAAGCGCCCGAAGAAGTGATCGGTTGCCCCGACAGGCGGAATGGGGTTGCCTGTCGTCGTGCCGGTGCGATTGGTCCTCGCGGACGACGAGGCGCTGCTGCGGCGGGGGCTGCGGGTGCTGCTGGAAGCGGACGGCCGCGTGCGGGTCGTCGCCGAAGCGGCCGACGGAGCGGGCCTGCTGGACGCCGTGCGCCGACACCGGCCGGACGTGGCGCTGGTCGACGTCCAGATGCCGGGCATGGACGGTTTGTCGGCGCTGCGCGCGCTGCTGGCGTGGACCGACCCGCCCGCCGTGGCGGTGCTGACGACGTTCGACCTGGACGACTACGTGGCGACGGCGCTGGAACTGGGCGCGCAGGGCTTCCTGCTCAAGGACGCTGAACCGGAAGCCCTGGTCAGGGCCGTCGTGGACCTGGCCGCCGGCGGTGCCGTCATGGACCCCCGGATCACCGCGCGCCTGCTGCCCAGACTGCGCGAGGCAGGCCGCTTCCGGGCGAACCCGCAGCTCCACACGCTGAGCGCGAGGGAGAAGCAGGTCCTGGCGCGGATCGCGAACGGCGAGTCGAACAGCACCATCGCGGCGGGCCTGGGCTTGAGCGAGGCGACGGTGAAGAGTTACGTGTCCACCGTGCTGACGAAACTGGGCGTGGAGAACCGAGTGCAGGCGGCCTTGGTGGCACACCAGGTGGGCGGCACGTGGTGATCGTGCTGGAGGTGCTGGCCGTCACGATCCCGGCCGCGATGGTGCTGCTGGCCGACGGCGTGCCGTACACGTGGTCCATCCCGACGGCTTTAGCCGCCTGCGCCGTGCTCCCACTGCGCAGGTGGTGGCCGTGGCCGGTGGTGGTGGCGTGCCTACCGGCGCTGGCCGGCGGCCTGGGCTGGCCCCCGGCGGTGGTGGCGCTCTACCGGGTGGGCCGCACGTCGTCCGTGCGGCTGATGATCATCTCGGTGTTCCTCACCACGGCGTTCCCGGCGACGCTGGTGGTCGTGACCCAGCAGTTGACGGTGGGCGGAATCCTGCTGACGTA
Source organism: Actinosynnema sp. CS-041913 (assembly GCF_050942485.1). Classification (NCBI taxonomy): domain Bacteria; kingdom Bacillati; phylum Actinomycetota; class Actinomycetes; order Pseudonocardiales; family Pseudonocardiaceae; genus Actinosynnema; species Actinosynnema sp. CS-041913. Next base: position 2,057,755 of record NZ_CP192037.1, read on the forward strand.
CTCGTTCAGCCTCTTCATGTCCGGCGCGCCGACGGCCCTGGGCGCGTTGATCGCGACAAGGCAGCAGTTGACCGAGACACTGGCGGAAGCCTCCAGGGCGCGCGAAGCGGAACTGGAAGCCAGGGAAGCGAGTGCAAGGGCATCGGAACGAGCCCGAATAGCCCGCGAGATCCACGACGCGGTAGGCCACCACGCAACGTTGATCGCGGTCGAGTCGGCGGCCCTGGCAACGACCAGCGACTCACCCCAAGTCCAAGCCACGGCGCACCGCCTGCGCGCGCTGGCGAAGGACGCGCTGGCGGAGATGAGAGCAGCCCTGGGCCTGCTCAACACGGAACCGACGCAAGGCCACGAGGACATCCCGGAACTGGTGGCCAGAGCGAGAGCCGCAGGCCTGACCATCCGCCTGGACGACAAGGTGAAGGAACTGCCGCCCTCCATCAGCCGAGCGGCGTTCCGAGTAGTGCAGGAAGCCCTGACCAACGTGACAAAACACGCACCGGGCGCAGCCGTCCAAGTGCGACTGTCCAAAGTGGATGAAAACGTGCGGATCTCGGTGGTGAACGGCCGCCCGATGCACCCACCGACAACGGAACCCGGCGGCACGGGCCTACACGGCCTCTCGGAACGCGTACGCCTGGTAGGAGGAACCCTCAAAACCACCCCGCGGGCGGACGGTAGCTGGGAACTGGAAGCCGACCTACCCTCCGGTGCGCCGAAAGTTGACAAAGGTGACTCGACTTTAGGCGGTAGTGCCCGAAACCCGACGAACGCATAGTGACAAGGCGTCGATGCTCGGGGGAGCGGCAAGTCGACCGAGGGGAACGCGGAGGCCCACCAAGGTGGACCTCCGCCACCTTCCCGCAACCCCAGGCGATCGACCACACGGGGGGCCGTGTCGGGGGCCCGTTGTGGGTGCGCTAAGCTAGCCGCGCACCCCACAACGGGATGCGGCCGGGACGTGGCGCAGTTTGGTAGCGCACTTGACTGGGGGTCAAGGGGTCGCAGGTTCAAATCCTGTCGTCCCGACGGCCGAGAGGGTCTTCGCAGGTCAGACACTGCGAGGGCCCTCTTTTTGTGATCTTGGGATGTTCGGACGGGTCAAGCACGCCGCTCAGCGACACCTTGACTCGGGGAGTTTCCGCGATGCCCCTGCTGGACCTGGACAAGATCACCACCGGCCTGTCGACGACCTGGTCGGGCTACCTACGAGACTGGGATCGGACCCTGCGGTCGGCAGGACACCCGGAGACCACCCGCTACAACTACCTCCTCGCGGCGGCCCAGCTCGCCCGGTACCTGTCCGAGCACTCCCCGGACCCCGACGCCGACGAGGCGGCCGAGGACCCGTGCGAGGTCACCCGCGCCCACGTCGAACACTTCCAGGCGTGGATGATCGAGACCCGTTCGGGCGCCACCGCCCTGAACAAGCACAAGGGCCTCCAACAATTCTTCCGTTGGCTGCGCGACGACGAGGAGGACATCGACCGCTCCCCGATGGACCGCGTCAAACAACCCAAGACCACGAAGAAACTCATCCCCGTCATCCGCGACGACGACACGAAAAAAGTCCTCGGAACCTGCAAGGGCAAGGATTTCGTCGCGCTGCGCGACGAGGCCCTGATTCGTCTCTACTACAACACCGGTGCCCGCCTGTCCGAAGTCGGCAACCTCACGCTGACCGACGTCGATCTGGACACCGAATCGGTCCGCTACCGCGGCAAAGGCGACAAGGACCGCCGCGTCCGCTTCGGCCCGAAAACCGCCCGCGCCCTGTCCCGCTACCTCCGCGCCCGCGCCAAACACAAAGCCGCCGACCTCCCGGACCTGTGGCTGGCCGAACGCGGCATCCGTCGCCTGGCCCCCAACGGCGTGAAGATCATGCTCAAACGCCGCGGCCTGGCCGCCGGCCTGACCGGCGTCCACGCCCACCGCTGGCGGCACAACTTCGCCCACGAGTGGAAACGCGCCGGCGGCGACACCGGCGACCTGATGCTCCTACTCGGCTGGGCCTCGGAGGACATGCCCCGCCACTACGGAGCCAGCGCCGCGGCCGAACGAGCCCAGGAAACCCAACTCCGCATGGGCATCGGCGAACAGGTGTAGCCGGGGACTGTGTCAAAGAGGCTGAGGTTCCGCTCCGGCGACGTCCTAATGGAGTGACCGGCGTCTTTCAGAACGACGTGGAATTGTGAGTGATGGTCGGCTCGGGATCTGTTCCGAGGTGAAGCCTGCCCTGCGCGTATCGCCAACCGGATCAGTAGTGGTGTGCGCTACGCTGTTGCATGACCAACGGCCGACACGCCTACCTAGAGAACTCTCTGGTTCGTGACGGTCGCGGTGGTTCCCTGAAGGAGAAGGGGTGGTCCGGGCCGGCACGCATACCTTGCGTCCTGACTGGGTTGTTCCCCGCGCGAGCGGGGGTCGGGCGTCGGCGGCGTCGACGCCCTCGGGAATGGGCCGAGGTCGTGAAAGCGAACGAGCCCTTCCGTTGCAGCGGAAGGGCCGTTCTTCTTCCTTCGGGATGGGACTCCAGTGAGAGGAAGCAGGTGCATGTTACCTGGGCAGGGTGCAGGACGTGGTGGGTCTGAGGAGATGCGCGGGTCTGGCGCGCCACCTAGGGCTAGAGGCTTGGTGGAGGGGCGTTCGTTCCTCATCTTCATGGGGGCGGTGCTGCTTGCCGCCCCGATCGCGGTGGCAGCCGGGTTCACTGTGTGGATCTCAACGAGGGAAGTCGATGGGCAGTTGATCGGTTTCGCTACCGTAGGTATCGCCATGATCTCCGCCTTCGTGCTCGCCTTCATGGGGGCCGTGAAGTTCCTGGATCAGTTCGTCGGATGACCTGGAGCCTTATTCAAAAGTGTTGCCCACCCGTGGAATAGACAACAGCCCCGACCGGTTAGGATCGCTTCTTCTCACGGAAACCGATCCACGGCGGGGCTGTTGCACTACGAGTCTACTACCGGGCTCGACCCGGACCAGATCCAGGAGTTGGTCGCCAGGATCCGACAGATCCTGCCGCCGGAACGACGACGGGGACGGCCTCCCGCACTCGGCCTGTACCGGTCGGTCGTGGTCACCCTGATCCTGCTGCGGTCCAATCTCGACCAGGCCACCCTGGCCGACCTGGTGGGGGTCAGCCAACCGACGGTCTCCCGCATCCACCGCAGACTCACTCCACTGGTGGGCCAGGCCCTGTGCCTGCACATCCCGCCCGTCCCCGAGATCCTGCGCGGCCGGGCCGTACTGGTCGACGGCACCCTGATTCCGATCGGCGACCGCGCCGGCCGCCAGGACCACTTCTCCGGCAAACACCGCAGGGTCGGCGTCAACGTCCAGGTCCTCGCCGACCTCGGCGGAACCCTCCTGGCGGTGTCCCCGCCGCAACGCGGCTCGCTGCACGACCGCACCGCCCTGGCCCACACCGGCTGGGAAACCCACCTCACCGACGCCATCGGCGACCTCGCCTACCGCGGCACCACCGTCGTCACACCCCGCCGCCGCAACTACGGCGGCGGCGAACACTCACCCGGCGACCTCGAATGCAACCGCGAGATATCCGCCCTCCGCGCCCCCGTCGAACGCGCCATCGCCCACCTCAAAAACTGGAAGATACTCAAAACCGGCTACCGAGGCCGCCTCGCGGAACTCCCCACCATCATCCGCGTCATCACCGCCCTGGAATTCTACCGACTCGGATGGCAGCCATTATGAATAAGGCTCCTGGTCGAGCGGGCTGTCGTGAGCCTCGGCGGCGACAGCCCGCTCTCGACGGTTCCAGCCTGGTGCGAGTCGTTAGTACGTCGCGGATCTCTCGTGGCGGTGAAGACGCGGGGATGAGTAGCGTTCGTCCTGCGGTCCACTAGCTGTGCGATTGATGCGATGAGGGCACCATGCATGGGCCGTTCCCCACCGCTGTGGATCTGTTGCGCAATCTTGCGGATGGCCAGCAATGAAGCGAGGTGGCCTACTTGTCAGTTCAACTGATCTATGGATTAGCTGATTACGGCGTTCGGGTGAATCTCGACCTGTCTGGGACGGCGAACAAGGGTTGGGTAGGTACCCGGTACGCGATCTGCTTATATGTTGCACCTTGTGAACGGTGTGAGTTGGCCGCGAATTCGGTAGGTGAGTCGTTGTGGGGTCGCCTCCTGTGTGGGGTGCTTGGGGGAAAGCGTCGGGAACGCGGCCTCCGCATCCGTTGGTGTGTCATGTTGTTGACACGGCTGCCGTCGCTGAGCTGCTGATGCCGGTGCTGTTGGGGCCGTCGTGCCTGGCGGAGTTGCGTGGGGCGTTTGCGGCGTTGGGTGATCCCGACGGCTGGGTCGCTGTGCTGTGTGGCCTGCACGATTTAGGGAAGTACGGACCGGGCTTCCAGGCGCTGCGGGCTGATCTCGTCGCGGAGCGGCTGGGTGGTGAGGCGGCTGCGGATGTGGCGTATTTGGAGCGGCCGAAGGGCGTGCCGCGGGTGGATACGCCGCATGGAACCGTGACCGCGTTGCATGTTCGCGACATGCTGACGCGTTGGGGGATGCCGAGGTCGCACGCGGTGGTGGTCGCGGCGGCCTTGGGTGGTCATCACGGCTATTACCCGGCCGGTGGTGAAGTGGACCAAGCGGCGACGGAGGTCAACGATCACGGGGGTGTGCGGTGGGCCGGGTGGCGCGACGGCATGGTCTTGGACCTGGTTCGGGCATTCGGGCTGGAGGAGCCGGAGTCGGCGCGGTGGGCAGGTGTCCGTGTCGGGGTCCGGGCGGCGGTAGCGTTGGCGGCGTTGACGACAGTCAGTGACTGGATCGCGTCCGACACGACGAACTACACGTCACCCGAAGGGCCGTTCGATCTGGTCGACTACGTCGCGCAGGCGCGTGATCGCGCGCGAGGTGCCCTGAAGAAGGCCGGGCTGCGGGCATGGACCGCACCGTCCGACACCTCGTTTGGCGCGTTGTTCCCCGATCTGACCGAGCTGAGACCGGTGCAGGTGACTGCGAGGTCGCTGGTGGCGGGCCGGACCGGGCCGACGATGCTGGTGGTCGAGGCACCGACGGGTGAGGGCAAGACGAACGTGGCGTTGCAGGCGGCCGCGACGCTTGTCGGCGAGTCGCGGTTAACCGGGGTGTACGTGGCGATGCCCACGAAGGCCACCAGCCACCAGTTCCTCGATGAGTTCGAGCGGCTGCTGAAGCACGTGGACGATCCGTCCGCAGTGAAGCTGATCCACTCCGATGCCAAGGCGTTCCTGGAGGAGCGTGCGGTCGAGCCGTCGGACGTGGGGCGGGACGATCGGGAGGATTCCGAGGTCGCCGCGCGCGAGTGGTTCACGCGGAAGCGGAGCCTGTTGGCCAGTCTGGGTGTGGGAACTGTTGATCAGGCGGCGAAGTCGGTGGTGCGGTCCGGGCATCTGTTCGTGCGGTTGACCGCGTTGTCGAGCAAAGTCGTGGTGTTCGACGAGGTGCACGCCTACGACACCCAGATGTCGGCGTTGCTGGACAGGTTGCTGATGTGGCTGGGGTGGTTGGGGACGTCGGTGGTGCTGCTGTCCGCCACGTTGCCGTCCCGTCGACACCTTGAGCTGGTCACCGCATGGCAGGCCGGTGTCCTCGGATGTCCTCCCTCGGCTGTCCCGGCGGTGGAGGGCGATGCTTCCTACCCGCGGGTTACCGTCGCGGGACGGGAGCCGGCCAGGACCGTGCCCGTGGGTGTGTCGGAGCTGAACTCCGGTCGGAAGGTGGTATTGGACAAGGTCGTCTCGGACGAGAAGGTCGTCGGCTGGTTGATCGACCGTGCGCGCGGCGGACGTGCTGCGGCCGTGGTGCACAACCTGAAGTCCCGCGCGAAGGCCACGTTCGAGGCGGTCCGTGACGCGGTCGAAGACTTGCCGCCGCACGAGCAACCGAAGGTTGTTCTTCTCCACGGTGAGTTGACCACTGCCGTCCGCCGCAGGACCGAGGCGCAGCTTCGGTGCTGGTTCGGCAGGCAGGGCAAGCGTCGGCACGCGATCGTCATCGGCACCCAGGTCTTGGAGCAGAGCCTGGACTTGGACTTCGACGCCATGTTGACCGACCTCGCCCCGATAGACCTACTGATCCAACGTGCTGGTCGGGTCCATCGGCACCGCCGCGACGGTCGCGGCGAGCTGGTGCTGGGAGTCACCGGAGTGACCGACACGCCGACCGGGCCGACCTTCCCCCGGTACCTGCACTCGGTGTACTCCACCTACCTCCTGATGCGCACGTGGGCAATGCTGCGCGACAAACAGACAATCGAATGTCCGGATGAGGTGTCCGGCTTGGTCGACGCCGTGTACGGGGTGGACGAGGCGATCGTGTGCCCGGAGGAGTGGAAGGCGTCGTGGCAGGCGTCGGCTCGGACCCACCGGAGGGCGATCGAAGCGCAGAAGGACCAGGCACACCACTGGTATGCGCCCATGCCGATGGCGGTCGAGCGGTTGAACGAGCTGACCGACATTCCCAAGTACGTCAGGAACCTTCGGGCAGGGAGGAAGCGGCGTGACTGACCATCCCGAACCGCTGAGCGCCTCGGTTGCCGTCGTCCTGCTTCGACGCGACCGGTCCTCGGGTGTGCTGACCACCGTGTCCGGGAACGAGCCGGTCGACTTGGACGACGGGCGCCTCTCATCCGCAGCGGTGGCGAGACTGCTGGAGCACGCCACGGGGTTGTCGGCACCGGAGGGTGTCACGGACGTCGTGGTGCGTGCCGTGCAAGCACTGGCAGTGCCGGTGGCGTTCGCGGCCCAGCCGTGGCTGCGTCACCATCGCGCGCTGGTTTTCGACGGCGGGCACTGCCGTGTGGGTGACCAGATGCTGCACTACGACGAGGAGTTCGGTGTGTACACCGATGACGACCTGTGACCGGGCCGGTGTTCGATCTGCTCACCGAGCGGTGGATTCCGGTGCTCGACGAGCACGGGGACGCCGACGAAATCGGCTTGGAGCAGGTTCTCACGCGAGCGCACGGACTGCTGCGCATTGTGGGGGAGACTCCGCCGATGACCGCCGCGTTGTACCGCTTGGTGTTGGCGCTGCTGCACCGTGGGTACGGTCCGCCGAGCGAGGAGGCGTGGGGAGCCTTGTGGACGGCCAAGGAGTTCCCTGAGGAGCCGTTGCGCCACTATTTCGCGGACAAGAGGTCCCGGTTCGACCTGTTCGATCCACAGCGGCCGTTCTTTCAGTGCGCGGCGTTGGCCAGGCTCTCGCCGAGCACCTCGTACAAGCTCGTCGCGCATCGTGCTGTAGGCAACAAGGTCACCCTGTTCGACCACACCACGGCGTCGGATCAGGTGACCATGCACCCGGCGGAAGCCGCCCGGTGGTTGATCACCACGCAGGCGTTCGACCCGGGCGGGATGAAGACGCCGTTCATCAAGGACAAATCCTCGCAGAAGGCACCGTGCAACACGATGGGCGTAGTGCTCCTGGAAGGTGCGACGCTGAAGGAAACCTTGCTGCTCAACGCGCTGGGCTATCGGCCGGAGCTGGAGCGTCCTCACGGGACGAAGATCGACGATCGTCCGGTGTGGGAGGACGACGCGGTCCCGGAGGGTGATCCGAAACAGCGTCCCGCGCGCGGGTGGACAGATCTGCTTACCTGGCCTTCGCGCCGCATCCTGCTGTCACACCGCGAGGTCGACGGTCAGCAGGTGGTCGATGGTGTCGTGCTCACCCCAGGCGACCGGTACGGCGGCTCGCAGCCCGACGACGAGAAGATGGCGGCATTCCGTCAGCCGGTGGGCAGCAACGGCAAACCACTGCGCGACAAGCCACTGTTCGCGGTGCGCCTACACCCGGTGCGGGGCGTGTGGCGGCACAGCGTCGAGCTACTGCTGTCCGACCGGCGCGAGGAGAACAGGTCCAGGCTTCGCCCCAGGACGCTGCACGCGATCCCCGACCGGGTCGCCGACGGCTACATCCCTGCCAAGGCGGTGTACACGCTGCGGGTGTTCGGCCAACAATTGGACGACAAGGGCTCCGTGGTCGAGGCGTATCTGGAGGACCAGGTTCCCGCGCCGGTCCCGTTGTTGCGCGTCGACGACCCGGTGTTGGGCGCGCTGATCGGCACGGCGATCGCGTTGGCGGACAACGCCGGAGCGGCGCTGCGACACATGGAGCGCGACTACCGCAAGGACAAGCGCGCCGCCCCGTCCAGCACCCTGGACCTGGACTACTGGCCGAAACTCGATTCCGCCTTCGCGACGCTGCTCACCGACCTTGGCGAGTGCTGGCCCACGGGCGCGGCCTCCACGGCCGTGGTCACCGCCTGGTCCCGTCACGTACGCCGCACCGCGCAGCGCGCCGGCGAACGCTGGGCGCGAAGCGGCCGGACCGACGTCAACGACTTGGTGGTGATGGCGAAGTACTTCGACAGGTTCCTCACCCGCCTGGCCACGCTGGTCCGCACCTTCGACCACGAGGTGCGCAACTACATCCCCCGGGAGGAGGAATGACCGAGCCGATGTCCCTGCCCGACCGCCGCCGGGCGTTCGTGGACAGCCTCTACGCTCGTGAACGCGGCACCCGATCGAAGAACACCAAGCACGCCGGCGAGTGCCGGCAGGCCTTGGCGCGGATGCGCCGCATGTTCTCCGGCGCCCGCCAGCAGGCCGACGCCTTCGAGTACGTTTTCCCTTACGACCCGCCGCAGGCCGAACAGGACGCCTGGTTGCTGGTGGCCGGGCTGTTCGCACTCAATCCGCAGCCACCGCGCAGCAGGAAAGGCCGCCGCACCTTCGGCGCGTCGATGGGGGAGTTGAGGGCCAAGACCGGCTCCAATGCAGACCGCCGCTTCACCCAGCTGCTCGCGCGCGACCCCGACGCCCTGTCCCACCACCTGCGCCAGGCCATCCGCCTACTCGCCTCGCACGACATCCCCGTCGACCACCACCAGCTGCTGGACGACTTGGTCGTCCTGCTCGGGGACGACCACCGCGGCGACCGGGCCCACCGGATCCGCCTGGACTGGGCACGGGAGTACCACGTCCCACTCGCCAACGGCCGACCCGGCGATCCGGCAGCCGACACCGACGACGAATCCGCACTCGAATCCGGAGAAGTATCGTGATCCTCGAACTGCACCTATTGCAGTCCTTCCCCGTCAGTAACCTCAACCGCGATGACGTCGGCCAGCCCAAGACCGCGACCTTCGGCGGTCACACCCGTGCCAGGATCTCCAGCCAGTCGCTCAAGCGCGCCGCCCGGTTGCTGTTCCAGGACCACGGCCTCGACGTCAGCGAGACCGGCGTGCGGACCAAGCGCCTGGTCGACAGCACCACCGAGCGGCTTGTCGCCGAAGGGCGCGACGAGAAGGAAGCACGGGAGATCGTGATCGCCGCGCTGGGCCACCTCGGGTTCGGCGTCGACGCCAAAGGCCTGACCCAGTACCTGCTGTTCGTCGGACGGTCATCGATCGACCACCTCGCCGAGTACTGCCAGACCAACTGGACCGCGCTGGCGGAGATCGAGAAGAAGGGCACGAAAGCCAAGCCTGACAAGGCTGTCTCCGCCGAGGCCAAACGCATCCTCGACGGCAGTCGCGCGGTCGACGTGGCCCTGTTCGGGCGGATGATCGCCGACAACAAGGACTTCAACGTCGACGCCGCCTCTCAGGTCGCGCACGCCCTCTCCACGCACGCGGTGGCCAACGAATTCGACTTCTACACCGCTGTCGACGACCTCAAGCCCACCGAGGACTCCGGGGCCGACATGATCGGTACCGTCGACTTCAACTCCGCCTGCTACTACCGCTACGCCAATGTCGACCTCAGCCAACTCGCCCACAATCTGGGCGACGACACCGAACTGGCCGCCCGCGGCGTCAAGGCATGGCTGCACGCGTTCGTCCACGCCGTCCCCGGTGGCAAGCAGAACTCCACCGCCGCCCGCACCATGCCTGATACCCTGCTGGGCGTCGTCCGCGACACCGGCGCATGGAACCTGGCCAACGCGTTCCAGAAACCGGTCACCGACAACGATTTCATGGCTTCCTCCACCGACCGGCTCACTCATCACTTCGCCCGGTTGCGCGACTTCTACGGCAGCATCGGCCTGCGCACCGTCGTCGGCGCCAGCGTCGCCGGCAGCCTCCAGCACCTCCCGGACGACGAAGTCGTCACCGGCATCGACGACTTCACCGGCCGACTGCTGACCGCGGCGACCGCATGACCACATCACTGGCCCTGTGCTTCGACGCGCCACTGCAATCCTGGGGTACCCGCTCCCGCGGCATCATCCGCGACACGACCCGTGAACCCACCAAATCCGGCGTCGTCGGCCTGCTCGCCGCCGCACTCGGCGCCCCTCGCGACGACGACGAGACCACACAACAGCTCGCCGCCCTGCACCTGGCGATCCGGGTCGACCGCGAAGGCATCCTCGAACGCGACTACCACATCACCCAGAACGTGCCGACCACCGAAGGAAAAGGGCATCGCACCGTGGTCAGCGAACGCTACTACCTTGCCGACGCCCTATTCCTCGTCGTTCTCGAAGGCGACCCCACCCTCCTGGAACAACTCCACGAGCGCGTCGACCGGCCGCACTGGCCACTGTTCTTCGGCCGCCGCGCCTTCGTCCCCGCGCGCCCCCTGCTTACACACCAAGCCCTCAGCACCCTCCCCGCCGCCACGGTGGTCGCGATGCACCCATGGCTGGAAACCGACCCGGACACGCGCAAGGCCGAACGCCTCAACACCGGCCGCGCACCCCTGCGGACCATCACCGACTGCACCCCCACCACACCAGGCGCACACCCCCGGCACGACCACCCGATCAGCATCGCCCGCCGAACCTTCCGCACCCGCCACGTCCTGAACACCACCACCGACCTCACCGACGCCATGATCCGCACAGGAGAACCCACCTCGTGTTCCTGACCAAACTCATCCTCAACGTCAGGTCCCGTGAGTTCCGCCGCGACTTCGCCGACATCCACGACCTGCACCGCACCGTCATGTCCGCCTACCCCAACACCGACGGCGACATCCCCGCCCGCCAAGCCCACGGCGTGCTCTGGCGGCTCGACCCGACCCACGTCGGCTACACCGCCTACGTCCAAAGCCATACCGGTCCAAACTGGACCAAACTCCCTGCCGGCTACACCACTGCTCCCGCCGAAGTCCGCCCCCTGCAACCAGTCCTGGACGCCGTCGCTCCCGGCTGCAAACTCGGCTTCCGGCTACTCGCCAACCCCACTCAGGACACCCGCCCCATCGAACTCAAGGGCAAGACCCGCCGCGTCGCCCACCAGAAACCCGAAGACCAGATCACCTGGCTGATCGGCAAAGGCAATCAACACGGCTTCGTCATCCCCACCGCCCGCGACGGTCAACCCGACCTCGCACCCTCACCCGTCCCTAGAATGACCGGCCGCAAAGACGGAACCACGATCACTGTCGATGCCGTCCGCTTCGATGGCCACCTCGTCATCACCGACCCCACCGCCTTCACTCACGCCCTCATCACCGGCATCGGACGAGCCAAGGCATACGGCTGCGGCCTACTCACCCTCGCCCCCGCCACACGACACCTGAACGGCGACTGAGAGGCAACGGGATTGGCGTCTGACTGCTGCGCAACCCACGCTCACTCACCGCAAATCATCGCGACACGGTTCAAGCGTGACCAGGGATCAGCAGATTGATGGGCTTCATGGCCTTCGACCTTCAACTTGACCCGCTTCACATGATCACCATGGTGCTGCCATGGCCGTTATCGCGGTCCAATTGGATTTCAAGAATGCGGTTGCGCTGCCGCGTGGGCCCCGGCGCCAGTGTGTCGCCGCCATCCCACGGGCTACAGCAACACATGCGCGCACCGGCAGTTGCGCCGATTCGGAAACGCGTGACCTGTAAATGCAATTCCACCTCGATCCGTCTCGTGGCACCCTGCTCGACGGGCGTGCCGCCGTCCACGGATACGCGCACGGCAGCCGAGTGCTGGAATGTGGTGCCACCGACCGGAGAACGGCGTGCCGACGCTCGCACTTTGGAGCACCTCGGTGAACTCGATCGCAGATTGAGCGGTGGACGCAAGGTGCCGCTGTCCGCGCGGTGACCACCGCCAGCACCACAGGTCAGCTCGGCAGTCGCGTTCTCCGAATATCCCGCGACCGCACGACAAGTCTTTACCGACGACACCGTAGCCCCGACCACGCCCCGGATCGGTCGAGTTCGAACAGCCGCTACGGCAGAGCGTGCGAACTGCGGAATGCTCACTTTCACATCTTCCTGGGCCGGGATCACTCGTCCGTCGCGCCGGACTTGATCGTGGCCTGATCGTGCGTGCAGGACGGATTAGCGGGCCTATGCGAGTGGTGCAGTCATGGCCTGCGATGCCGGGTGTGCTTGTCGGGTACGCCGATGGCTGGTCCTTTCGTTGTGCTGTGCGGGTTCTATCGACCGTGCCGGGCGGGGCTCTTCACTCTGGGTGACGTCGGTGCCCGTGTCAAACCGCTGCGCGGTAACGGGTTCTGCTGTTCCTCCCTTCGGTCGGGCAGAACCCGTTACCGCGCCTGTGCGGTGTGACACGGTCCCCGCCGCCACCCGGGACGAGTGAGCCCCGTCCGGAACGGACCACAACACCGTTTCGGCTGGGGCGCATTCAGAACCGCCGGAGTCACCGCCCGGTTCGGGCACTTGTCCGCTCGCGTTTCAGCCATGCCATCGGCATCGGCTGAGGTGCTCGGTCGAGTGTCAGGAGGCTGTGGAGCGGAGTGGCCCGGCGGCCGGGACCAGTGGGAGGGAATCTCCAGTGACCGCTCTGGCGTGGAGGAACGCGCGTATCGAGTTGCTCGATCCGCGTTCGCTTGTGATGGATCGGAATTCGCGGACGATCACGGATGTGGAGGTGGAGAATCCGGCGTTGTGCGCGAGCATCCGTGCGCACGGTGTCCGTGTCCCGATCATCGTCAACCCTGCCGAGGACGGCGGCTATCGGGTGAGGGACGGGCATTGCCGCACGTTGATCGCGATCCCGTTGGTGGACCGGTATCCGGTGGTTCCGGCGATCGTGACCGGGTCCGAGGACGAGGAGCAGTGGGCGTGGTTGCGGGATCAGTGGGTGGCCAACGAGGTGCGCAGCGGCTACACCACCGCCGACACGATCCGGATTTTCGAGCAGATGACGCTGTTCGGGCTCAGCCCTCAGGACGTGGCGACCGAGCTCAGTGTGGACGTGGCCACGGTGGAAGCGGGTCTGACGGCCCGGCGCAGCACGGCGGTCGCCCGGACGTTGAAGGACTTCCCGCAGCTGTCGCTGGCGCACGCCGCCGAGCTTGCCGCGTTCGAGGACGACGAGCAGGTGTACCAGGCTTTGGTGACCACGTTGGCCGACGATCCGGAGGCGTTCGACCACGAGCTGGCCGAGTGGCAGCAGGAGTACCGGCTGCGCGAGGAGCGTGAGGAGCTGAGCCGCACCCTGCGCGAGTCCGGTGTCGCGGTCGTGGGTGACGTGCTGCCGGTGGGGACGCAGCGGTTGGATCGGTTGTACCGCAGCGACAAGAACCGGACCCGGATGGACGACCCGGCGGCGCACGCGTCCTGTCCCGGTCACGCGGCGATGGTCACCACGGACAACGCCGAGGGCGCTGCGACCGCCGTGTACGTGTGTCGCGAATGGGCCAAGCACGGCCATGTCGATGTGTGGAGTGTGCGCTCGTCGGCCGCGCCGGAGCCGTGGACCGGGGAGAAGAGTGCTGCGCGTGCCCGGGTGGTGCGCAACAACAAGGCGTGGCGTGCTGCGGAGACGGCGCGGCACAAGAAGCTTCGGGAGTTGCTGGCTCGTAGGACGCCGCCGCGTCTGGCGGGGCAGTTCATCGCGCACAGTCTGGTGGCGGGTGGCCAGGAGCTGCGGCGGGCGATGGAGCGCCGGCACCGGCTGGCGTGCACGCTGCTGGGGTTGAAGGAACCCCAGTACGGCAAGCCGCACCCGTTGGCGGACAGGCTGCGCAAGGCCAACGCCAACCAGGCCACCATGATCAGCCTTGCGGTTCTGCTGGCCGCGTTCGAAGCCTCCACGGGCACCGAGACCTGGCGCAGCCCGACCGAGGAGCAGAAGCGCTACTTCGCCGCGCTGGCCGACTGGGGCGTGCGCCTGCACTGGGTGGAGCGACTCGTCAACGACCCCGCGGCCGACGCCCGGGTCGGTGTCGAGGTCGATCTCACCGCCGACCCCGGCGGCAGCACCGACACCGAACCCGCTCCGCAGAGCCCGCGCGCCGGCTGACCCCCCACCAGCCACGACACCCGCCCGAGGGCGTGACCGGACCCTTGTCCGGTCACACCCTTTTCTACTGTGCAAGGAGAAGACCATGACCGACCTCGTTGATTCATCCACTTCGCTGTACTCCCGGCGCAGGAGCGCGTGGGAACTGGCAGGTACCGCTGTCGCCGGCCAGGGTGATGCTCTGTCGGCGATGAGGACCGCCGGTCTGACCGGGTGGAACATCCGCAAGGTCCGCCAGACCGGCATGGACATCACCGGCGATGGGGTGACCGCCGTGGACAATCCCGACCAGGTCATGTTGGTGCGCACCGACCCGCGCACCGGTCGCACCCGCTATCTGAGTTCGGTCGGCGAGGGGTACGGGGTCAAGCAGAACGAGGACCAGGCCGGTGTGCTCGACGCACTGGTCGCGGAAGCCGGCGCGCCTGGCCTGGCGCACGCCGGGGCGATCGACGACGGTCGGCGGACGTTCGTGACGATGAAGCTGCCGACCACGATGACGGTCGCCGGCACCGACCGGGTCGATCTGTACCTGGTGGCGTTCAACTCCCACGACGGCACCGCCGCTTTCCGGGTCGGCCTGGTGCCGTTCCGTGTCGCGTGCGCCAACCAGCTCGACCTGGCCGTCGCCACGGCGGTGTCGTCGGTGGCGATCCGCCACACCCGCAACTCCCGGATCGACGTCGCCGGCATCCGTTCGAAGCTGCGGTTGATGTACGACTACGCCGACGCCTTCGAAGCACAGGCGCAGCGGATGATCCACGCCGAGCTGACCACCGACGGGTTCCGCGACCTCGTCGAGACGCTCTGGCCCGTCGGCCACAACGCCCCGCCACGCACCCGGGCCAACGCCGAACGCCGCCGCACCCACCTGCTGCGCCTGTGGACCGACGCACCCACCCAGGCCTGCATCCGCGGTAGCCGCTGGGCCGGTCTCCAGGCCGTCACCGAATACCTGGACCACTACCAGCCCGCCACCTCCGAAGCCGCCCGTGCCGGACGCGTCCTGACCAGCACGACGGTCCTGCGCCGTAAACAGCACGCCTTCGACCTGCTCACCGCATGACCGGGCACCGCGAGCCCCTCCGTGTGACGCCTGGCAACGAGAAGCCTGCGCCACAACCGAACCATCCCGACACTTCCAGGAGTTCACCATGTCGCTGACATCAGCCGAGTTGCGTGCCCTGCTGTATCTGCTTCGTGCGGCGGAACCACCGTCTCCCGCCCTGCACGACTACGTGGCCGTGTGCGGTGTCGTCGAGGCCGTGGCCCACATCCGCAGCGGCGATGCGCCATCGGCCGTTCTCGCCGAGATCGTCCGTCCGGACGTCGACATCGCCCGCGACCTCACAGCACTGGACACCGGTACGGCCCGTCTGGTCACCCCGCATGACCAGGAGTGGCCGCGGGATCGGTTCGACGCGATGGCGGTCCACGATCTCGGTGTGCCGTTGGCGCTGTGGGTGCGCGGCAGGTCGTCGCTTGCCGAACTGCTTGGCACGGCAGTGACGATCACCGGCGCGCGTGCGGCCACCGAGTACGGATCGTTCGTGGCGGCCGAGCTCGCCGCGGATTTGGCGCGTCGCGGGGTGACTGTGGTGGGTGGAGGTGCGTACGGCATCGAGGGCTGCGCGCATCGCGGCGCGCTGGCCGGTGACGGCGCCACCGTCGTGGTCATGCCCTGCGGTATCGACCAGCGCTTCCCCCGTGAGCACGGCTACTTGTTCGAGTCCGTGGTCGAGCGAGGCGGACTGGTCGTCGGCGAGTACCCGGTCGGCACGGTACCTGCCCGCAGACGGTTCTACGCCCGCAACCGGCTGCTCGCCGGGTTGGCTTCGGCGACGTTGCTCGTGGAGGCGGGCAAACGCAGCAAGACGTTGTTCACCGCGCAGGTCGCCTCCTCGCTCGGACGCCCCGTCTACGGCGTGCCGGGCCCGGTCACCTCCGCCTTGTCCGGCGGCGTCCACGAACTGCTGCGCACCGGCCAGGCCACCATCGCCACCACCGCCGGGCACATCGACGTCCCCGACGGCTCACCCCGCCCCACCAGCGGGGCGTGAACCGTGACCGCACCGCTGTCTTCGACCCATCAGGGAAGGAATCTGCCCGCTATGTCCATCACGCTGATCCCGGACGGGGCGCTCGCCGCACTGCTCGACCACGCCGACCAGGCCCGGGAGGCGGCCCATGCCCTCACCCCCCGAGCGCGCCTGCTCACCGCCGCATACCTGCTGCGCGACCGATTCCCCAACGCCACCATCGTCCTGGTCGACAGCACCTTCCACCACATCGACCCCGTCGGGGTGGAGATCGACGGCATCGAAGACGGCGACGGCAACCTCCTGTGGGGCAACGGATGTCCCCACAGCCCCGATTTCCCCTGCCGGCACTGCATGCAAGCGGACCTGTCCTACCGGACCGCCGACGATGCGACATGGGACGACGTCGTCCAGCAGGTGGCAACCAACCTCACCAAGGCCCTCTGCGGCGACCACCCACGGGACCACTGGCCGCAGCAGACCGCCCGGTCCGCCATTCACCGCGTCAGCCTGCCCGGCACACAAGCCGTCGCAGCGTTGGAACCCGGTCCGCACAGGCGGGCCTCATTGCCAGGCGGGGGAAAGGCTCAACGGATGATGCCGGGCGTCGCGTCCAGCGGCCCGGCGAGCGAACGCCACCGGCTACCCCTGGTGCTCGAGGAACGCGACGACGGACGAATCCGCATCTTCTGCGACGGTCGCGACTGCGTGTGGTCCTGGCCGCTCTATCCGGGTGCGTCGCCGTACGGCAACGGCCAAGCGATCATCAACGCGGTCCGGCACGCACTGCGCCGACACGGCCGCTGACCGATGCCGGCCCGACGACTTGGAGCGTCATGGCGACACATCGTTTCCGGGACGCCGCGATGGCCGCCGCCTGCCGCGGGTGGCCGGTCTTTCCCGCGCATCCGGGGTCGAAACGTCCCGCCATCACGGAGTGGGAGCGTCGAGCCAGCACCGACATCGAATGGATCGACCGGTGGTGGACTTGCTGGCCGACGGCGAACCCCGCCGTGGCCACCGGACCGGCCGGTCTGGTCGTGCTGGACTTGGACGATGCCGTGCGGCACGGGAACATCGTCCATCGCGATCCCGGCACGGTGCGGCACGGGAAGGACGCCTTCGCGCAGCTTTCGCAGGATGCGGCGGGGCAGGTGTCGGAGGGCACGTTCACTGTCCGCACACCCAACAACGGCCTGCACCTGTACTTCGCCGCACCCGTCGGTGTCCGGTTGCACAACACGCAGTCCGGCCTGGGTCCGCTGATCGACACCCGCGCCCACGGCGGCTACGTCCTCGCCGCTGGCGCGGGAACCCGCCAAGGCCACTACGCAATCATCCACGACGTGCCCGTGCAGGCGCTGCCCGACTGGCTTGTCGACGCGTTGGCACCCCGTCCCCACCTCGACACGCCAACGACGGTGGAAGCGACTCACAGCGATGCCTACCTGCGCGCCGCTCTCGCCGACGAGACCCGCAGAGTGCACACGGCCCTCCCGGGAACCCGCCGCCACTCGCTGTTGCGCGCGGCCTGCCGCATGGGACGCCTACCAGGCCTGGACGACGCGGCAATCACCCGCGCCCTCCGCGCGGCCTCCGACCGGCACGTGGCCGACGGCGCCTACAGTCTCACCGAACGCGATCGCGCCATCACCGACGGCATCACGTGGGGACGCGAACATCCGCGACTGCTGGCATAGAACAGGGCAGCGATCCGAAGCGCTGCCCTGCGTCGCCGATACGACGGGGTGGCCCGGCAACGACAGCGCGGAGTCGGGTGAATCCGGACAAGCCCCGAGCTGATTGGTTCGGATCTCACTGGCGAAGTCGATGGTTAAGGTCGCAGTGGCTCGGGGTGTGTCGATCGAAACGCAGGGATGAGTCAGAGCCGCCGGATGATCCGTGCCGGGTTGCCTGCGGCGAACACGTGGTCCGGTATGTCCCGGGTGACCACGCTGCCTGCGCCGATCACCGTGTTCTCGCCGATGGTCACACCCGGACAGACGATCACGCCGCCGCCGAGCCACGTGTTGTCGCCGATCGTGATCGCGGCGGGCCGTTCCCAGCCGGCGCGGCGGCGTTCGTGGTCTTCCACGGGGTGCAGCGCGGTGAGCAACTGTGTCCGTGGGCCGATCCGGACGTCGTCGCCGATCGTGATCGGGGCGTCGTCCATGAAGAGGGCGTCGTTGTTGACGAAGCTGTTGGCGCCGATGCTGATCAGCGAGCCGTAGCTGCACTGGAAGCGTGGCAGGACACAAGCGCCGGGGCCGAACTCGGCGAGCAGTTGCTCCAGGATCCGGCGGCGCTCGGCGTCGTCGTCCGCTCCGGTCGCGTTGAATCTGTCGAGTACTCGCCAACAGCGCCGTCGTTCCTCGACCAGATCGGGTTCGTCAAGGTACCAGTCACCGCGCAGCATCCGATCTTTCTGTTCACCCACGTCGCTGTCCCTTCCAGATGATGCCAGCAGAGGCTCCCAACTCAAGTCTGTAAAGGACAGTCGGTGTTTCCCTCACGTTGCAGTGCAAGCGATCCGTCACTTCCTGCGCTCTGACCACTCTCGAAAGGGCGATTACCGATGACCGATGACGACAGTACCGGGCGGGAGCCGGCGCACTGCCGGTCCGGGCCGTATCCGCCGATCGTGGTGTCCGATCCGGGGAAGCTGCTCGCGGCCATTCCGCACTTGCTCGGGTTCCACCCGACCGACTCGATCATTCTTCTGGTGCGGCAGACCGATTCGCTCATGGTGACAGTACGGCTCGACCTGCCCGCCGACGCGGGGAGCGACCGGCGGGTGGCGGCGGAGGCCGTCGCCTCGGTAGGCGGCTACGGCGCTGCGGGTGTGGTCGCCTTCCTTGTCGGGGATGATCTCGGCGGGAACGGTGTGGGTGCGCGCAGTCCGTTGGCCGCGCACCTGGCGGTGGCGTTCGCGTTGAGCCTGGACGTGATCGTGGACGTCTACGGTGTGCCCGAGATCGCGGTCGGTGCGCGGTGGTTCGAGTACGGCGTCGCCGGCCACACCGGTGTCGTCCCGGACCCGGAGTCCTCGCCGTCGCACGTGGCGGCGACGGCCCGTGGCCTGGTCACCCGCCCGAGCCGGGACGCGATCGCCGCGACGCTGGAACCCGACGCCGACGACGTGCTGGATCGGCGGGCGGCCCTGATCGCCGCCGCGGCCGAGCAGTTCCCGCCCGATCTGGACCCGCTGTCGACGGCGGCGGTGGAGCACGTTTTCCGGCTGGTCGAAGGGCAGGTGCAACGGGCGGCCGACCGCAGTGGGCCGTTGACCGACCGGGATGTCGCCGAGCTGGCGTTGGCGTTGGTGGACCTGCGGGTGCGTGACTGGTGCATCGCGTTCGCGATCGGCGAGCACGCTGTCGCGGCCGAACGGTTGTGGACCGAACTCACCCGGGCGACCCCTACGCCCGAACGCGCAGAGCCCGCCGCCCTGCTCGCGATATCGGCCTACCTCCGGGGCAACGGGGCACTGGCGTCACTCGCACTCGACCGCGCCGAGGCCGCACTACCCGACCACAAACTGGCCTCACTGCTGCGGACATTGCTAACCAACGGACTGCCAGCGACCACCGTGCGGCATCTCGCGGAACGCGCGCAGGCAGCGCGTCGGGAGTTCCTGGCGAAACACCGGAACGACCGCGAGTAGCCGGGTCGGGGTTGGTGGGGAGGGGTTCGTGTCGGGTGTTGTGCCCGCCGCCCGCCAGGGGTCTACAGGAGGGGAGGGGGTGGGGCAAACAAACAGCGTTTGCCCCCCCCCTCCCCTCCTGTCTGCGCACCCCAGGCGGCGGGCACAACACCCAGCCCGCGCCGACCGGCAATGGCACCCGGTCGAGGAACCAAAACCGAAGTTCGTCGGGTCCTCGACCGTGCCCATTCGTGAAGGGGTGATCCTCGATGACCGACGACAGCAGCACCGACCGGCACGCGCGGCCCGGCCAGAGTGCGCCGGGCAGGCCGATGTGCCTGTCCGACCACGGACAACTGATCGCGGCGATACCGCACCTGCTCGGGTTCTACCCGACCGACTCGATCGTCCTCATCCTCGTCCGCGACAACCTCGTGTTCCTCACGCAACGAATCGACCTGCCCACCTCCACCCTGCGCGACGAGCAGCTGGCGGCACAGGTCGCCAACGACGTGCGCCACCACGCCGACGTCGACGCCATCGCGTTCCTCGTCGGCGACGACGCCGGCGGGAACGGACGCGGCGGGCGTCACCAGTTTGCCGTGCACTTGTGGGGCGCGTTCGCCCGCCACGGTCGCGTCGTCGATGTCTACGGTGTGCCGAGAATCGCCGAAGGCGCGCGCTGGTTCGACTACGGCTTTCCCGAGCGCACCGGCACCGTGCCCGATCCGGAGAATTCCCCGATGCACGCGGCGGCGGTCGCGCGGGGACTGGTCACCTACGCCGACCGTGACGCTCTGGCCGCGACGCTGCGACCCGACCCCGACGACGTCCTCAAGCGGCGCGAAGCGCTGATGGACGCCCTCGCAGCCCACCCTTGCTCCGCCGACCCGGGAACGATGCAAGCGGAAACGGAACAGTCCTTCCAACTGGTCCGACGGCAGGTCGAACAAGTACCCGACCGGACCGGGCCGTTGACCGACCAGGACATCGCCGAACTGTCCATCGCGTTGGCCGACCTGTGGGTGCGTGACCGGTGCCTGGGTTTCGCACTCGGCGAGCACGCCCCGGCCGCCGAACGCCTGTGGACCGAGCTGACCAGGCAGAGTCCCGCACCCGAACGTGCCGAGCCGGCGACCCTGTTGGCGATATCCGCCTACCTCCGCGGGGACGGGACGCTCGCGGCCCTCGCACTCGACCGCGCCGAAGCCGCGCATCCCCACCACCGACTGGCCTCGATGGTCCGGGGAGCGATGGATTTGGGGATGCCACCCGCGACCATCCGGGGAATCGCCGAACGCGCCGTAGGGGACCAGCACGACACCTCGCGCGAAGCCGTCCACCACCGCCCGAGCGAGTAACGCAGGTCGACCGCGAAATGCCCGTACGGACAAGGAGAATGTGACATGGCCGGCGAAACGACACTGACCATCATCGGCAACCTGACCTCCGCCCCCGAACTGCGGCACACCCAGGCGGGCGCGTCGGTCGCGAACTTCACCATCGCCTCCACCCCGCGTACCTTCGACCGGCAGGCGGGGGAGTGGAAGGACGCCGACACCCTGTTCCTGCGCTGCACCTGCTGGAACCAACTCGCCGACCACGTCGCCGAATCGATCGGACGCGGGACACGGGTCATCGCCCAAGGGCGGCTGCGGCAGCGGTCCTACGAGAAGGACGGTGAAAAGCGCACCACGATGGAGTTCGAGGTGGACGAGATCGGCGCCGCCCTCCGCTATGCCACCGTGAAGATCACCAAGATCGGCAACGGAACAATGGCCGCATCCGGCGGAGGTACCGCGGATACGGCCGCGGACGAGTTTTCGTCGTGAGCGAGTGGCAACCGCCTCTTGATCCGACCTGCGGCTAAACTGGCGTCGGAGCCGGGTGTGTAAAGGGAACGATACGGCCTTGATGGGCACCGGGCTCCGGTGTCCAGGCGGTCTTGACGGACCGTCCGCTTCGGCGTGCGGCTAGCCTCTCGGGGCTTCCGCCTCGGCACAGCTGGGGGCGACCGGCACCCCGGCCGGCCGCCCCCAGCCGGTCCCACCGGGCAGCGGCCCGTCGGTATACGCACTCCACGAACTTCTGTGTTCCGGACCTGGTCGGTCGGCTCACCTCCGGGGACCCCAGGAGGGGCGGCGCAGTGTATGGGTCGGTGTCGTCATGTCAAATCGCTGTCCGAAACAATTTCACAGCGCACAAAATCCTCGGGCCCCCCACCCCAAGGATTTTGCTGAAATTCTTTCGGCCAAAGCACGCGATGTGACATGACGACACCGACCCGCGGACAGGCAAGAGCGGGCAGGCCGGGGGCCTGCCCTTGTCGTCGCGCCGCCCCTCTTGGAATCCCCTCCACAATGGTCACCGAAAAGCAAAGACAGGAATACGCCGGAAGCACCCGAAAGGGTTGCTCCGAATGGTTGCACCACAGTGGAATGCTCGATACGATCGAATAGCAGGAAACGCCGGGAACGTCAAGCCCGGCACCATCGAACCGTATCGAGAAAGCCGAAACCCATGGCCGAGAATTCCAGTTTCTCTGATTGTCTGGTGAACATCGTCAACGCCGTCCAGGGTGGCGACATCACGACCGCGAAGCGCTACGCCGGTCACCTGCTGAACGAGCTCGATCCGCACACGTTCGGCATCGTCGCCGACTGCGTGAACACCATCGAGCGCTACCCCGACCGCGCCGACATCCACCTCCGCGCCCGGTGGAAGTCCGCCACCAGCGACACCGACCGGTCGCTCATCGCCACGTTCGGCGAAGCCTTCGTCCAACGCGCCCCCCGCCGCACCCCCGACCCCCGCCCAGGGCGCAGGCTCGACGCCGCACCACGCGACCTGCGCACCGAGATCCGGCCCGACGCCCGCCGTGTCCTCACGCCCCACCGTCGCGCCCGGCTACGCGAACAGGACCGGCAGGACACCGTCGTGGCCGACTACGCCGACCGCGCCGGAGTCGACGACCAACCCCCACCGGACACCGTCTACGCCAGTGGCCTGGACTACGACCGCGCCGCCGTCCCCGCACTGCGCGGAACCCCGTGCGTGCGCTGCTGGCTGGAACGCGTCCCCGCCGACCACCGCGCCACCAGCGACGACGGCCTGTGCGGCGAATGCCACGACAAGCGCCGCCCCGGCATCCCCGCACTCCCCGACGGCCACACCCGCGCGGACGCCGTCCAAGCCCGCTGCGCGTTCATCACCGCCACCTACACCAACGCCCGAGCACTCCTGGCCCGCTGGTGGAAGGCCTACGCCACCCCCGCCGACCGAGCCGTGATCACCGACTGGGTACACCGCAACCCCTTCCCACCACCACCCGCCACCACCACGCCACCGGCCAAGCCCACCCACCAGCGTGGAGAAGCGACCTGGTGCGCCCAATGCGGAGACCCACGCGACACCACCGCCGAACTGTGCGCCGACTGCCGCGAAGTCGAACAGATGGTGACCACCACCTGACCACGCCCGCCCCCGGCGGCGCGCCGTCTCGGCCGCCGCCGGAGGGCGGCACGTGCAGCCGAGGTGGCCGGCGCATCGAGCGCCACCCACCTCGGCGAAGGCTGCCGCCCTGGCGCACCCGCCCGACCGTGACCAGCCGGACATCGAGCCGCGCCCGCTCGTTCGTCACGGACACCGCACCCCTTCTCATCACTGCACCGGCAACCAGCGACCCCGCCCGCCATCGGCGACCACCGGCACCACGTCACCGATCCGGTGCGGGTCATCGGGTCACATCTTTCGGCACGCCCGGATCCTGCGACGTGTCCAGTCGCGTCAACGCTTTCAGCGCGCGCACCCGACCCACGTCGACCCCGAGCAGCGCCGCCACCCCGTCGATAGATTCCCCGAGCCCCAGCAGCTCCGCCACACACGCCGCACACGCACGCTCGTGCCGCGCCCGGAACTCCTCGTGCTCGTAGAACGCATCAGCCCACCGCCGAACCCGCTTCTCATGCTCCCGCAACGCCTCACGCCGCCGCGCCTGCGCCAGCCGCGCCCGCCGCCGCGCCTCAACCCTCGCCGACGTACCACTCATAGCCCCACGCTAAGCGCCACGTTGACACAACCCCCTTCCCAGGCCACAGATTCACGGGTCCGACCCATCCGCCAACCCGCACCCACCCACTTATGACCTTGTGGTCCAGGAAGGGCACAAGACACAAGAGACACCTCTGGCACTACGCAGTGCGCGGCCCGCCCACCGACCCGTGAATCCACCGCCAGAACAGCGACTTCCCTCACCCCGGCCGCCTAGCGTCCGGACATGATGGCGCTCAAGGTGCTGCACGCCGGCGACGGCTACACCTACCTCCTGCGCCACATCGCCACCGGTGACACCCCACGCCACGGACGTGACCCGCTCACCGCCTACTACCACGCGGAAGGCAACCCGCCAGGGGAGTGGATCGGCTCCGGCATCACCGCCCTGGGCGTCAGCGGCCAGGTCCGCGAAGACCAGATGCAGGCCCTCTACGGCGAACGCCTTCACCCCGAGGCCAACACCCTCATCGCCGCCGCCACCGCCCAGGGCAGCAGCGTCACCGACGCCCTCGCCGACGTCCGACTGGGACGTCGACTCGCCCAATACGACAACGACATCCCGCTCATCGCCGAACTCCGCGCCGCCTACCAACGGTTCGAACAAGCCCACCAGCGCCGCCCCGACATCCAAGAACGACGCGACATCAAGGAACAGGTCGCCGCAGCCCTCCTGTCCCTGCGCGACCCGAACCGGGCTTGGACCGACACCGAGATCCGCACCTACATCACCGACGAACTCGGCCGCGCCCGCCAACCCGTCTCCGGATTCGACCTGGTCTTCAGCCAACCCACCAAGACCGCCGACATCCTCTGGGCACTCGGCGACCACCACACCCGCACCGCGCTCGAACAGGCACACCACGACGCCGTCCGCACCGCCATCACCTACCTCGAACACGAAGCCGCGTTCAGCCGCGCCGGCAAGGCCGGCATCGCCCAGATCGACACCGCGGGCCTCGTCGCCACCGCCTTCGTACACCGCGAATCCCGCGCCGGAGACCCCAACCTGCACACCCACGTCGCCGTCGCCAACGTCGCGCTGTGCGCAGACGGCCGGTGGCGCACCCTGGACTCACGCCAACTCCACCACGCCGCCGTCTCCGCCTCCGAGGTCTACAACGCCGCCTGGGAACGCGGAGTCACCAACCGGCTCAACGTCCGGTGGACGACCACCCCACGAGGCCTCGGCAAGCGCCCCGTCCGCGACATCGCCGGAATCCCCGCCGAGTGGGTGGCCGGTTTCTCCCAACGACGCACCCAGGTCGAAACCATCTACGACCAACTCGTCGCCCGCTACGTGCGTACCCACGACGGCACCCCATCCCGCAGCATCCAACTCAAACTCGCCCAACAAGCCGCCACCACCGACCGCCCCGACAAGACCGGACTGCGCAGCCTGCGCGACCAACTCGCCGACTGGACCCGTCGCGCACAACACCTGCGCCCGGACCTCGACATCCGAACCGTCGTCCGCGCCGCCGTCACCCCGACGACCCCGACGACCCCGACGACCCCGACACCAGACCCCGTGGACATCCCGACCCTGTCGGCCACCGTCATCCACGCCGTCTCGGAACGACGCGCGACCTGGACCGTCTACCACGTGCGAGCCGAGGCCGAACGTGCCCTGCGCGGCATCCGACCCGGCTCGGAACACGAGCACACCGCACTCCGCGAAGCCGTCGTCCACCACGCCCTGGACCACGACTCCGTCAAGCTGGACATCACCCCCGACCCCGCACCGGCGATGCTGCGACGGGCCAACGGCGAGTCCGTCCTGCGTCGCAGAGGATTCGCCCGCTACACCAGCAACACCATCCTCGACGCCGAACAACGCCTGGTCGGCGCCGCCCGCATCCACCACGGCCCCGCCGTCACCGACACGGTGGTGAACAAGGTCCTCAAACGTCTCGACCGCAAAGCCAACGGCCGCGACAGGATCACGCTCAACCCCGGTCAGCGCGACCTCGTCCGCAGCTTCGTCACCTCCGGCCGCGCCCTCGCCGTGGCCATCGGACCACCCGGAACGGGCAAGAGCACCGCCATGCGCGCCGTCGCCGAAGTCTGGCGCACCACCGGCGGACGCGTCATCGGACTCGCCCCCTCCGCAGCCGCCGCCGGCGTGCTCGGCGACATGCTCGGCATCCCCGCCGACACCATCCACAGCCTCGTCACCGCCCACCGCCACCACCACCCCGTCGACATCCGACCCGCCGACATGCTCTTGGTCGACGAAGCCGGCATGGCCGGAACCCTCATGCTCGACCACATCCGCGCCCTCGCCGCGCAACGCGGCGCCGTGGTCCGCCTGGTCGGCGACTACCGACAACTCGCCGCCGTCGAAGCAGGCGGCGTACTCCGCCTCATCCACACCCGGACCGGCGGCGTCGAACTCACCGAAGTCCACCGCTTCCGCGACCCCGCCGAAGCCCGCGCGGTCCTCCAGGTCCGGGTC
Organism: Actinosynnema sp. CS-041913; assembly: GCF_050942485.1. Lineage (NCBI taxonomy): Bacteria > Bacillati > Actinomycetota > Actinomycetes > Pseudonocardiales > Pseudonocardiaceae > Actinosynnema > Actinosynnema sp. CS-041913. Next base: position 2,084,182 of record NZ_CP192037.1, read on the forward strand.
GGCGACCGCCGCGCCATCGCCTGGTACACCAAACACCACCGACTCCACGGCGGCCCCCGGGCCGCGGTACTCGACGACCTCTACACCGCCTGGCGAGCAGGCCACGACAACGGCCACGCCACCATCATGTCCTCCGACACCAACGACATCGTCGCCGAACTCTCCGCCCGCGCCCAAACCGAACTCCGCGCCACCGGCCACGTCGACCCCACCGGAATCCCACTCCGCGACGGAAACCACGCCGGCCGCGGCGACACCATCGTCACCCGACTCAACCGCCGAGACCTACGCCCCCGTCTCACCGACCACGTCAAAAACGGCGACCTGTGGACCGTGCGGCGGGTCAACCCCGACGGCAGCCTCAAAGCCCGCCACCTCACACACAAAGGCACCATCACCCTGCCCGCCCACTACGTCGCCCACTTCGTCGAACTCGGCTACGCCGCCACCATCCACAGAACCCAAGGCATCAACGTCGACATCGCCCACGCCCACCTCTCACCCCACGCCACAAGACAACTCGCCACCGTCGCCCTCTCCCGAGGAACCGACCAGAACCACCTCTACCTCGACACCACCCCAGTCCTCACACCCGACGAACCACCAGTCCTCCCCGGGGACCTCTACTACCGCCACCGCGAGACACGACCCGCCGACGCCGCCTTCGTCACCATCCTCACCAACGACGGCACCGAGAAGACCGCCACCGAAACCCAGCAGGACGCCCGAGAACTCCCGCACCGGCTCGACCACCAAGTCCCCGAATACGAACACGCCCTCCTGCTCTACCACGGCACCGACCCCGAAACCCAAGCCGAACACTGGGTCGAAGACGCCCTCCCGGAGTCGGCAGACGCCATCCTCACCGACGACGCCTGGCCCGCACTCCAAGCCGTACTCCACGAAATCCACGACACCGGCCACAACCCCGCCGAAATCCTGGCTACCAACGCCGGCAGTCGTGAACTCGACACCGCCGAAAGCATCGCCAAAGTCCTCCACCACCGCCTCACCCAACATCTCGACCACCTCGAACCCGCACCCCTCCATCCCAACCCGGACCGGCCATCAGTCCCGATCTGGCTACCCCCACCACCCGACCGACCGGCACCAGACGAGCAACACACCGAACTTCTCCACTGGCTGCACGCTAAACACCACTCCATCGCACACCGTGTCGAAGAACTCGCCCACACCACCACAACCAGACCGCCACCATGGCTTCAACACGTCAAACCACCACACGAAGCGGACGCCCGCACGCAATGGCTCGACGCAGTCGGCCAAATCGCCGCATTCCGAGAACGCTGGAACATCCCCGACACCGACCCCGAACCACTCGGCCCACCCGCCAGAGGAACCCACGAACGCGCCCGCCGCGCACTCGAAGCCACCGTGGACCACCTCGGATCCGGCTCCCCTCTCACGACAGAGAGGCCACCACGTCAGACCCCGGACATCCTCGCACCCCAGGCGTCCTCGACCCGGTTCCAGACCGAGATCCGCGAAGCGGCGACTGCGTACCTCCACCACCAAGCCGCACAATGGCTCCACCACGCACTTCCACACCACACCGACCCGATCCTCGCCGACCCTGCCTGGCCCGCACTGGCCCAACGCCTGCATCAGATCGACGACACCGGAGCCGATCCCATCAGCGCTCTGACCGAGGCCCGCGCCGAACGAGAAACCCGCACCGCGAAGTCCTTGACCAAAGTCCTTCACCACCGGCTCGGCGCACTGCTACCCACATCACCCGCACGAACTGCTGAACCCACCACCACGAACCCGCTACCCACATCCGCTGCCCAAACGATGCGAAACCGCCTCACCGAAACCGGACGCCACCTACGCCGCAGCAAACCAACCCCGACCGAACAGTCGACTCCCATCGCCGCGGCCCGCCTCTCCTCTCCGGAGAACGACCACCCCGCGGCACTGGTACCCGGCCCCCACTTCTTCCGAGACCTGGCCGACGCCAGTGCCGCCTACCTTGCCCACGCCACGACCTCCACTGCCGACCAGGAGGCGAGCTGGCGTTCATCCGCGCTCTGGATCCGCACCGCACGGCTCCTGAACCGGGTCAGCCAGAAGAAGACCGGCGCGAGCGCGACCGTCGATCAAAGCACTCAGCCGGCACCGCGTGCCCAGGCCGGCCGGGAAGGCCCCCGGTTCAAGGCATGAGGCGCTGTCCATGGCACCCTGACGCCCTCATGGAGCGAGCGTGTCAGGTTGAGGATTGTCTCGCCCGGTGCGGACGCGCCGCCCTTACGCCGGGTCTGGCACGGTCCGGGTCCTCGATGTGCCGAGCCGCAGAACCTCCTCGGCGCTGACCACAGTGGCGTCGACTCGCCTCTCGTGAGAAGTCCTCCGGCACATTCTCCGGCGGACGAAACTCACCGGCCACGGTTAGCCGGTCCTTCGCAGTTGTGGTCTACGGCCAAGTACATCGAGTTGTTGGTGCCGCGATATGAGGGTGTCGTGTTGCAGCGGACGAATCCACGCTCGCGGCTGGCCCGGGCCCGTCGCGCGGTGCTCGCCGCGCTGGTGCGCCGAATCCCCAGCGACTACGCATGCACCGATTGGTGGCACCGTGCACCATCCTGCGAGGGCATCGACGCCTGTTCACGTCGAGATTGATCTACCCGAGCAGAAGGCGGGGCACAGCACCGGGCTACCGCAGCATCCGGAGCGAGCTGCTCGACTCGGCCATCGGGTGGCCGCGTCGAAAATCCGCAGCATGCTCAAGCTCCCACCGACACCACCGGCACCCAAGCGCGACAGCGACACCTCGCGGCGCCGGTTGCTGCATGCTCAAGTCGCCTGCGCTGACACCAGGATCCGCCGCCACCACTTGTCGGCCTCGACCACGAGGTGGACGGCCACGGCGAACGCTCACGATCCCGCCGCCGGGTGCGGTGTGGAACAGGGCGTTCATGAACGACGCGTAGGTGAACAGCATCTGCAAGCCGACGGTCACCGCGACGCCGCAGCCGTGGGTTCACGCGCAGGATGACGGTGAGGGTGACCATGCCTTCGGTCGCGTTGGCGGGCAGGGCCCGGACGATGAGCTGGCGCAGGTTGTCGAACACCACCCGCACCCGCCCCGCCACCTCGGTGAAGGCGGTGGACAGGTGCTCGCCTCGGACAGGCTTCCCGGTGGCCTTCGGTGGGACTGTCGGGCGTTGTGCGTGCCACGGCGTGGGGAATTATTCCGACCGTCGCCGTATTCTTGCGGGGACCATTGCCGGAATTCCGCCGGAATGGCCGGATCCAGGGTACGCCGATCGGGCCGGTCGGCTCGGCTCCGGCCGGTCGAGTACGTCGAGGGTTACGCTCGTCGGGTGCTGGGCGTAGGGGCCGGGCATAACGGTGCAGCAGTCGGATAGAGGGTGTCGGGCCCTGTGCTAGCGTCTTTGGCGCCGTTCGTGGTGTGCGGATCTCACGTGGCCCGAGGAGGGCAGGTGAAGTCTCCCCGCAGGAGAAACCGCTGGCCGGGTCTCTTTTTGTCGTCCTGGTGCTCTACATCGTCGGTGCCTGCGGTTCCGACAACAACGCACCTGGGGGTGAGGACACCGCGAAGGGGCAGGAAGAGTTCAACTCTGCGACGATGGCCGACCGTGCGGAGCTGATCGGCGGGTACGCGGTCTTCAGGACCGACCTACGGGTCCCGACGGAGAGGACGTTCGACTACACCGTCGCCGTGTGTGGGCCTGACGCGCACCAGAAGACCTCCGTGTGCGCGGCGGCCGGGACACCAGGGCCGTCGACACCGGGGTCTCCGTCCGCATCGTCGTCATCGCAGCAGCCGGTGAGCATCGGCGCCAGGATCAAGGCGCAGTTGACGTCGACGATGCCCGGCGACATCACACCGGCCTCCACCGAGATCCAGCCCGTACTGGTACGGGGCGATGTCGGCACGTGGTCATGGAGCATCAAGCCGCATGAACCCGGCGACTACATTCTGCGTATCCACCTGATCGCGCTGCGCGCGGACTCCGACAATCCGCTGACGACGGAGCAGATCTTCACGGTCCGCCTCAAGGTCGAACAGACGGCTTCGAACGCGGTGAAGGACCTCGGCGGCGGCATGCGTGATTTCCTGGCTTCCGTCGGCGCCGTCCTCACCGCGCTCGGCCTGTCCTTCGCGGGAGGTCTGCTGTGGATCGCCCGTCGTTTCGACCGGAGAAGCGGATCGAGCCGCGAAACCGAAAACAACGAGGATGGTGAGCCGGTCCCAGCGGCAGGGGACGAAGCGGGTGCCCCACACGACGAGCCACGCCCCGGTCGCGCGGAGACCGCAGGGCCCGTACAAGCCCCATCGGCATCCCGATTCTCGAAGTCGCGCACGTCCCCGCTCGTCAAGTCGATCACGATCGCCTGCGCCGTCGTCGGCTTCTCGGGCGTCGCCCTGGTCGCGCTGTCGCTGTCCGGTGTGTTCGACCCGAAGCCGGTGCTGGATCAACCAGTCGAAGAGCCACCGTCGATCACCCCGTGGATTCGCGACCTTGCCGACTGCGGGGGCAGGCCCGAATTGGAGGCGGCGGGCCCGGGTGGTCAGACGGACGTGATGCGCTCGTTCGCCCGCGCCTACAGCAACCGGTGCCCGGGCCACCGGTTGACCCACACCGCATCCGACGGGGGTCGTGGCGTCCAGCGGTTCCTCGACGGCGCCGGCGACCTCGGCGGCACCGACTCGGCTCTGGACAAGGAGAAGGGGGAGGTCGACGCGGCCTCCCGGCGCTGCGGCGGCAACCCCGCCTGGCACCTGCCGATCGTGTTCGACCTGTTGACCATCGCCTACAGACTCGACGCCACCCACGACCTCACCCTGACTCCGGAGGTCATCGCGAAGATCTTCTCCGGTGCGATCAAGACCTGGGACGACCCCGCCATCACCGCCGCCAACGGCGGCGAGGCGCTGCGGGCGAAGCCGATCACCGTGGTCCACAACAGTGACCAGTCGCGCACGACCGAGGAGCTTCAACGGTACCTGGGCATCGCCGCGCCCAGCGCATGGCACGCGCACGGAGGCCCGGAGTTCACCAGCGGCACCGCCTGGGGTTTCCCGCACTCCCGAGATGCCGCCGCCGCGATCGACGCCGCAGACGGAACCATCGGCTACCTCGAACAGCCCGTCGCCGTGGAATGGAAGCTGCAGATCGCCGGCGTGGACAGCGGCACCGGCCCGGTCTGGCCGACCGCCCTCTCGGGCGTCAGGGCGATCAAGAACGTCCGCGCGGGTGAAGGCAACGACCTGGTACTCGACCTCGACGCGCTGTACGCATCGCCCGAAACCGATGCCTATCCACTGATCCTCACGACCTACGGGATCGTCTGCTCCAAGGGCTACGACCCGGACACCGCCAGAGCGGTGAAGGCGTTCCTGACCGTGGCCGTCACCCACGACCCGGCCGCTCTTGCCGACACCGACCACGTGCCACTACCCACCCAACTCCGGAACAGAGTCCTCGACGCTGTCAACGCCATCACGTAGTCGGCTGTGGGTTCCCGATGGCGGTCAGGAGCACTCGAACCGTCGGAGGCGAACCAATCCCGGCTCGTGAGCCGGCCGACGTCGGCCGACAACCGAACAGCACCCGACGGGCAGAGCCCGCGCAGCCGCGGCAACGCCGAGGTGTGGACGGCAGCCCGACACGGCCTGATCCGTCATGGCCGCGTCAGATGCCGGTGGGCGGAACCCACCGTGGGTCCACCGCGCGGACACCACCTCCTCCGCTTCGACGTTCGGGCGGTGGTGGTGCCGGAACGAGGACGCGGTCGCCGCCGTCGCCGAGGCCGCGCGCGCCCACGGCATCGGCGTCATCACCGCCGCCGACCCCGGCGACTACGACACCTGGGAAGACCACGAGGACGCACGCCGGGTCGAACCCGACCCCGAACGCCTCAACACCTTCGTCGTCACCCACCTCAACCCCGCCACCCGCGACCTCATCTCCCGCCGCCTCCGCTGACTCGTCAGCCAGGGCCATGAGACAGCCCGACGCAACACCTGCGACGTTCACCAGACTCCGCGTGACGGCCTGAACGGCAGCTCCACGCAGTCGCCCAAACGTCCACATTTCGGCAGAAGCGGACGATCATCGGGCCGCCCGCTCGGCGGCATGAGCGGATGTTCGACTGATCTCGAACTCGCTGTGTCCGCAGTTGTGCGTTGTACCCAGCGGCGAAGTTGGTTGTGGTGGCGGGTCAGGCGGAGAGCGTCGAAGGTTCGGAGTGGGTGTTGGCGGGGTCTGAGGACAGGGGCAGGGTCATTGCGTTGTGGAGTAGCTGCTGGTCACGGCGGTGATCAGGTCGTGTGATCGGCGGTTGGCGCGTCGGAGGGCGCGGGCGATGTTGGTGTGGCCGTTGGTGCGGTGCCAGCCGATCGCGGTGTTGCGCAGAGTGGCGATGACGGCGGGGCCGGTGCCGGTTCGGGCTTGGTGGGAGTCTTCACGGAACGTCACGTCGCGGACGTGGTGGACCTGGTTCTCGATGAGCCATTCGCGGCGGATCCAGTCCTGCAGATCGACCGGCAGGGCGTCGCCGGCGGGCAGGGACACGGTGAAGTACGCGGTTTCGCGGGTGGTCTTCGTGCCGGTGGTGCGGCTGCGGGTGATCCGGACGGCCTGCTCTGCGTGGGGGAACGCGATGCCGCCGGGAGTGTGCGGGGTGACGGCTTTGACGGTGCGGGTCTCGCGGCGTCCGTGACCTCGGTCGCGAGTGCGGTCCCCGACGGGGATCTTGGGCCAGGGCAGGGATTTCAGTTGGGTGAACAATGTCGGCTGGTTGCCCTTCACCGCGGTCATCAGGTGGGCTCCGCGGGTGGCGACCTGGTGGGCGTGGCCGGCTTGGGTGTGCAGTGCGTCGGCGACGAACACCACGCCCTCCAGGGTGCCCACAACCCTGTGGACGGCGTCGAGAAGCGGGGTGAACGCTGGAATCTCGTTCGACTTCGCGTTCACGGTGACCTGGGCCAGGACGATGCCGGTGTCTGTGTCCAGGGCGGAGAGCAGGTGGACCTGTCGGCCGTCGTCGAGGCGGGCGCCGCGCAGGGTTTTGCCGTCCACGGCGATGACATGGCGGTGTCGGCGTGGACGGACCGGCGGTGATCGCCGGGCGCGGGTGGTGAGCCAGCCGGCGAGGACGGTGGCCAACAGGTCGGCGTCGAGGCGGGTCAGCAGCCGCCACATCGTTGTGCCGGAAGGGATGCGCTCGAAACCGAGCCGGCCACGGGCATCGCTGTCGAGATCCTGTATCCAGTCGGTGATCGCCGCGAAGGACGACGCCCCGGCCAGGACCGCGCAGACCGCAATCATGAGCAATGCCGACAGTGGGTAACGGATCCCGCGCGGGTCACGCGGGTCCGGGACCTTCGCCAAAGCGTCCAGCAGACCGCCATGCTCGCCGTCGGCGACGGGCGCTGGTAGCCGGTCAAGGGTGGGTGTGGTGACGGTCAGTGCGGTGATGAGAGATGATGTCATCGGCGGGTGAGGTCTTCCTCGGAGTCGTGAAGCGTCGCAACTCCATGATCACCGATGCGGTCTCACCTGCCGCTCCCGCCTCCATGAAGGCCCTTCGCTCCGCAAACTCGCAGCTCAGAGCCTTGCTTTCTGACTACGCAATCGCCCTGAGGACAGGGGTGTGCCAGGTTGGCGCAGGCTGTGGGTGGGTCGGTTCGTGATGTGTCGCGAGGCTGCTTTGTCGAGGTCGAGTGCGGCCGACTCGGGGGCCCGGCGAGCAGTCCGATCTAGGCGGTGTGCCGGCGATGGGCGGCGGCGCGATGGCCGCTGGTGGATGTGGCCGGGGCGAGTACCGAGGTCATGGATGAGGATCAACGCGGCATGAGATTTCCGTGGCCCTTCAGGCGGAAATGGGGTGTGTTCGCGCCTGGAGGTGGGGCGGTCGCCGCAGGTGTCTGGGATACCGGCGGTCTGCTGGTCGCGATGACGTCGCAAGCTGTGTCCGATCAGGTGGTGATGCGATCGGTGATCTATGCGGATGTTGCTGCGCGCCGCTGTGGTGCCCAGTCGGGTTCTTGCTGTCATCTTCATCTTGAAATTTGTGGAGTCCGCTCGCCTGATTCTTTCGCATCACACGCCCTGATGGATAAGCGAGGGTAAAGCTGTGCGTCTTCCACGGAGGATCATTTTCTGGGCTGTGCCGGTTTCGGTGATCGTCATCTTGGTTCTGATCATCGTTGTGCTCTACGCAAACGGGCTTGAGCGAGCGGATCGACTGGCAAGCCTGATAGGGTTCTTGGTCTCTACAATTGTCGCGACCGTCAGTGTTGTGCTCGCATTGGCCGGTTGGCGGAAACGGCGGTTGCAGGGGCACGTAGGTTCTCCAGATACGGTCGGTTGGACAGACCGTACGCACGCTCACGGATCATCTGCAATCGCCAACACCGGAGCAGTGCTGGGCGACGTCGGCACAGTGTTCGGCAGCGGCACTCGACACTTTACGGTTGGAGAAATCGCCGGTGAACGGGCTTCGGTAGTCAATGCAGCCATCCTGTCCTACGAGCGGGCACTGGCTGATTCGGAGCGTGCGCTGGGGCCGGAACACCCGGATACACTTTCATTGCGGAGTAATTTGGCGGCCGCGTATCAAAACATCGGCCGCTACGATGAGGCAAGGGCGCTTTCCGAGCAAACGCTGACCGATTCCGAGCGGATTCTGGGTTCGGATCACCCGGATACCTTAACATCGAGGAACAATCTCGCTGGCGTCTATCAGGCTATGGGCCGCTGGGATGAGGCTATATCGCTCTACGAGCGGACGCTCGCCGATCGTGAGAGAGTGCTCGGCCCGGAGCATGTACAGACTTTGACCGCCCGCAACAATCTTGCTGGCGCGTACCAGAATGTGGGGCGCTACGGCGAGGCCGTCTCACTGCACGAGCAAGCGTTGATTGAGTCCGAACGCATCCTGGGCGCGGAGCATCCCGACACGTTGGCAGCGCGCAGCAACTTGGCATATGCGTACGTAGCGACAGGCCGTCTCGATGAAGCGATCGCGCTGTACGAACGAACTCTCTCCGACACCGAGCGAATCCTCGGCACCGATCACCCAACGACCCTCGTCGCTCGAAACAATCTTGCATATGCGTACGAGTCAACCGAGCGGCCAGGCGAGGCCATCTCGATGTATGAGCGGGCACTGGCTGATTCGGAGCGTGCGCTGGGGCCGGAACACCCGGATACACTTTCATTGCGGAGTAATTTGGCGGCCGCGTATCAAAACATCGGCCGCTACGATGAGGCAAGGGCGCTTTCCGAGCAAACGCTGACCGATTCCGAGCGGATTCTGGGTTCGGATCACCCGGATACCTTAACATCGAGGAACAATCTCGCTGGCGTCTATCAGGCTATGGGCCGCTGGGATGAGGCTATATCGCTCTACGAGCGGACGCTCGCCGATCGTGAGAGAGTGCTCGGCCCGGAGCATGTACAGACTTTGACCGCCCGCAACAATCTTGCTGGCGCGTACCAGAATGTGGGGCGCTACGGCGAGGCCGTCTCACTGCACGAGCAAGCGTTGATTGAGTCCGAACGCATCCTGGGCGCGGAGCATCCCGACACGTTGGCAGCGCGCAGCAACTTGGCATATGCGTACGTAGCGACAGGCGGTCTCGATGAAGCGATCGCGCTGTACGAACGAACTCTCTCCGACACCGAACGAATCCTCGGCACCGATCACCCCATAACGAAATCGATCCGTAGCGGTCTGGCGCACGCGCGAGGGCAGCTATGAATGCGGTGTTTGGAAAGCCGCTGGCAAGGGCCATCGGAGCCGCCCTTGTCACATCAGGGCTTGGGATCACCATCAATGTGGCGACCGATCTGAAGGGCAACCTGTTATCTTGGCTCGCGGTTGCGGCTCTGACGGTGACAAGTGGATTCTTGGTCGCAACAACGACCAACGGCGGAGGCGGCCGAGTTGGCACACGATTTCGTGAAACTGTCCTAACATTTACCAACCCTGACTCGAAGTCTAAGGCGAGACCGGGTGGGCGTTACACCCAGGAGGTTAAAGGAATTGTCATGCGAAAGGAGATTGAGACGCATTCAGATGGAACTCGCATCGAGCGAATTGACTACTTTAGTGTCGAGCTTGCATTGAGGGACATCGCATCAAAACCACCCTCGTCGCGGGAAGAACTGAACGAACCGTAGAGTGGGAATCGATGTTCTTTAGTGTGCTTACTGAAACACGAGGCAGTACCGCTTCGTGCGGTTCAAGTAGCATAGTGGAGCATCAGACGACCGAAGTTCCCCACCGGGGGCTGCGCAGGGTGGCGAGCTGTCCGGATACCAGGGCACGGTCCTTCCCTTCTCATGAAGCCGGACTTCGCAACGTTCGGCGTCGAGGTCACCCAGGCGCAGCCCGAGGGCCTCACGAACTGGCCGACGACAGCTTCCAGACATCCGCATCTCGGCAGAAGCGGACATTCGGGGAGCGGGGACGCTCGGCGGAGCCCCGCCTCAGACGCATACAACGGTCGTCTGCCCGTACGGGTAACCATATTCTACCCCCATGGACCTGGTGATATGGGGGACCATGGACGAATGGGTACAGTCCGTACGGACCTGATCGCGGAGCCGGTGGGCGTTGCGGTCCGAGTCACCAGGGCGGCCGCAGCACCGCCCGCCGTGCTGACCACCCACACGGCGGCACAGCTGCAACGAGTCGTCGGGAACGCGGCGGTGGGAATGCTGGTCGCGGCCGGTGCGCAGCGCACGGTGCCGGTCCAACGGTGCGGCCAGGTGCCGCCCGAGGAATGCGGCTGCCACGACGATGACGTGAAGCCCGCGCCCGCCGTCCAGCGAGCGGTACAGGTGCACGATCCGACCGCCACCCCGCCCGGCGCACCCGCCGGAACTACCAACGCCACGATCATCGACGGGTACGTCAGGTCGCTCTGCTCGGACTTCAAGGTCTCCGGCACCCAGGTGGAACCGGTCAGTGGAGCCTGCCGCGCCCCACTGGCCGGCGGCACGCCATTGTCCTGCGACTGCCTGTGCACCATGCACCAGCTCGCCACACCACTCGGCGCCCCGATCACCTGGACGATCGTGGTCGACGACTCCGACTGGCCGCACACGGACCCCACGAGCCGGACCGTGACCGTCCCTTCAGGGTTCTCCGCCGTCGAGTACGGTTACTGGAACCGGAGCTCCCGCCGCAGCATGTACCAGAACTGGCGGGTCCTGGCACACGAGATGTGCGGGCACGCTCGGCTGTTCGCCGCCGGCACGCATCCAACCGGTCCGCCGTCGGGCCACGGCGGCCGGCCCAGCCACGACCCCATCGTCATGATCGAGAACGCGATCTCGGCCGAGCACGGAATCCCCGCCGCCGAGCTGCGCGGGCTGTTCGCCGATCCACATCACGGTGAATCGATCGCCCGGATCATCTTCGCGGAGTTCCCGAACAACTCGACCCGGGTCTCGGCCCTCCCTCCGGCCGAGTCGGCCAAGCTCCGCGTCGCGACTGCGTTCATGAGGAAGGCCGGGGTGGAGGCCGACGTCATCGGCCACTCCGACCAGTCCGGCTCCGCCGCGGTCAACAACCGGGTCTCCCGCTCCCGAGCCGAGAACATCAAGGCGAACCTGATCGGCCGTAGCGTGCGCGCCGGCCAGTTCATCGCCGTGCGTGGCGTGGGCTCAACCGAATGCCCCGCCCCCGGCCCCCAACCGAGCTGCCGTAGAGTCGAATTGATCATGTTCGTGCTGCGCGGCGGCAGCCTCACGCATCCCTAGAAGGAGCGGCATGCCCCGGATCATTCTCCGGTTCCGCCCCACCACCCTGGCCAGCCTCGACCTCGCCGCCGTCCAGGAACGCGCCGCCCGGCTCTCCCGCTGGCAGGCCGAGGTCGTCGACACTCGCCTGTTCGACGCAACCTTTCTCTCCGCCGTCCTCACCATCGCCACCATCGACGACGCCGCTGTCGCCGAGCTACGCGCCGCCTTCACCGACCTGCCCGGCACCCAGGCCTACGTGCTCCGCGCCATCGGCGACGAGCACCCCCTCGACCAAGCCGGCCAGCAACTCCTCGACACCGCGGGACGCGCCTTCCCCGCCTAACAAGACCAACAAGACCAGCCAGGTAGAACAATCGTAAACATAGGCCGCACCCCAGACCGCCCGCTTCGCGGCATGACAGTGCGTTGCGGCGCGAAAGGGATCTCTGTACGGCGTCAGTCGGGTGGGCTTGGCGGGTGGGGTGGCAGTGGGCGAGCGGTTCCTCGGCCGCGTGCTGCCGTTCTCGACAGGCTGACGGGCCTGTGCGCCGCCATCCCTCCGCTGGGGTGGTGTGGTGCGTTGCGGTGCTGGGAGTGGGGTTGTTGGTGGCGCTCTCTGAATAGGGCTCTGACACACATTCGATGACGCCGCTAGGCCATTCAGGTTCGGGCCAGGACGCGGCGGCGGAGGGAACCGAAGCTCGCACGGCCGAACATGGCCCGCTTGATCAGCTTCAACCGATTCACGCAGCCCTCGGTCGGACCGTTGCTGTGCGACAACGTCAGCCCGGCGAGGAGTGCCACGCGCGTCGTGATCTTGCATGTTGATCATTTCATGTGGTTGTCGCTGATGTGATCGCTGTGTTATCCCTCCAGTTGTCCGCTCTGCGTGTGGAGTAACCGTCCGGACCGGTGCTTCGGTCGTGCTGCTTGCGAGGCCGACGCGGACGGCGGCGTGCCCGCAGTGCGGAGCTGACTCGAGTCGACCACGATGACCTCAACATCGGAACGCGAATCTCCCGCGCGGACCCGACAAAACTCGGCAGCTACACCAGGTCGGCATGACCCGTGACTTCACCACGAACCCGCCGGACTCTACTCAAAGTGGAGGATCCCAGGCTTGTTGTGACCGATAGTGGAACGAACGCGGCGGATCAGGGGCGGTTATTCGTTGCGCCTCGATGTTTGAGTAGATCTTCCTGGCCTGGGAGTGGTCAAGTCCCAGCGTCTGCTCAGCATGGGCAAGCGTACGTCTCGTACAGCGTGACTGCCTTGAGGCCACCCATCGATTGATAGACACCAGCCAGGTTTTTCCGCGTAGTCAGGCGTATCTGGGTGGTCGGGTTCCAGCACCCGTTCGTTGTCGTCCAGCGTCGACTCGAAGAGCGGCGCCCAGGCTTGAAGCCAGCGGAGTCGCCGACAGCAGGCCGGTCTGTCATAGTCGCCTGTGTGGGAGAGTCAGTGGGGTAAGCGCCTCGACAACACGGAGGACATCAGATTATGCACCGCGAAGTAGTCAAAATATGGTTGATAGCGTTGCTAGGTGCCGCTGTCCTGGAGGCAGAGGATCTAATCAGGATTTTTCGTAATGCAGGTGGACAGTTCGTCGAAGCTAAATGGATATGGCCTTTGGCCGCCGCACTCGGTGTCACCGTGTTGGTCAATCCTCACGTTAGACGCCTCTGGCCTCGGCTCACCAGTCGCATTATGCTCGCACTATTCGTCTCCGTCGCATTGTCGGGACTCGTGGCTATTGTTGGCCCACTTCGGGTAATGCAGTTCCTGATCCTTGCAGGCATTGGGGCGCTGATGGCGGCGTGGGTCTTGGTTCTGCCGCGCCGACTCGCTCCACCTTTGTCGGTCGAGAGCTTGAAAGCTCTCGAGGGGCGGGACCGTATAGAACTCGTCGATGCTCGACTCAAACGCCAAAACGAAGTGCGCACCACAGCGTTGCAGGCTGTAGCTGGCACGGCCGTCCTGGTCGGGGCCGTGCTTGCCTTCCAGCAGTTTACCGAGGATCGTCAGCAGGCGACAACTAGCCAAGAGCTGACCCGGCAAGGGCTAGCCAGCGAGCGATTTACTCGCGCGATCGACCAACTCGGCAGCGATAGACTCGAAGTCCAGATCGGCGGCATCTACGGGTTGGAGCAAATCGCTCAGCAAGCACCGGACAATCGTTTGACGGTTACTGAAGTTCTGGTTGCTTATATACAACGCCGTAGCCAGCGGTCAAACGAGCCCACCACAGGGCCGCCGCGAGCGTTGCATGCTCGCGCCCCTGAGGTACACGCGGCACTTTCGGTCCTCATGCGCCGTAACGCGACGGTTGACGATCCTGAACTCGACCTCAGCGGACTCGACCTCAGCGGCGCAGAGGTCAAGGACCAATCTCAGGCCTCTTCCGAGGGGGATCGCGTATATAAGGCGGCGGACCTCCAGAGGGTGAACCTGCGAGGTGCGGATCTTCGCGGAGCGAGCTTCTTTATGGCACTCATGAGCGGAGCAGATCTTCGTGACACGGATCTTCGCGGAGCAAGACTCAAGGAGGTGCATCTTGTCGGAGTTGATTTTCGCGGTGCCGACCTTCGTGGCGCCGATCTCGTCAGCGATTACAGTGGGTTCTTCCTGGGCCTAACGGGACGGCCTGAAAAGTTTAAGGACTCTGGAATCAAGACGGCAAGGTTCTCTGGCGCTCGGGCTGATGAATCTACGAAGTGGCCGGAGGGGTTTGACTGGCGGGCTGCTGGCGTAAAGATGACGTAGACCATCACGAGCGTACACTGGGCACCGTTGCACGCGTCGGCGCAGAACAGAAACGGCTCAAACACATCTACAAACCTTGTGTGCGGGAGAGTCGGCCCGGCAACCACGGCGTCCCAGCCGCCACCCAACGGGGTGCCACGATCCATGGCAGTTGATCATGGTGTGTGCTTGCCGTCGAGTTGTTCACAGTGCTGTTTCCTCATCTGTCGGCTTTGCGTGTGGACCGGGTTGATCGGTCGGGCGCGTCGATCACGTTGCATGCCAAGCCAACAGCGGGGACGGCATCGTGTCCGCAATGTGGAACGGAGTCGGCACGCGTGCACAGCCACTACCGACGGAAGGTCGCCGACCTGGCTACTGCCGGGCAGGAAGTGCTGCTGTATTTGGAGGTTCGCCGGTTCTTCTGTACCAACGGTGGTTGTGGCCGACGGATATTCGGCGAGCAGGTGGATGGTCTGACTGTCCGGTACGGGCGTCGCAGCGTGCAGTTGCGGGACGTGCTGCGGCGCATCGCGCCGTCCACACAATCGAGAAGCGTGTCGTCGACCGGACAACGGCAGCACCCCGGGCACCCGCCCCCACCCGGGGTGCAGGGCGAACCGGGCAGCACCAGATCGAGCAGGGCCCACCAGGCATCTGCGATACCGGCCGGCTCCCGCTCGTCGACTCCGCAGCGGCTCAACGCTCCCCGCACGCCGCCGACTCACGACCTGCACCCAACGCACCACGGCAGCCCCATCAACGTCCGCATCTCGGCATGAGCGGACGTTCGTAGGTACCCGCATCGAGGCACGAGCGAATATTCGTCGGATCACGAAATGCTGGACCGCCACCGCCACCGCTGGTATGGGCGACTGGTCGCCGGGGTGGGCGCGCTCTCCACTGGAGAGCATCAGGTGTGACTGGGAGGTCCGCTGTTGCGACCTAGTGCAGCTCGGCTGCCAGTTCGGCCAGACGGACGCCGTTGTATCGCCGCAACAACTCCCGTAGCCCGGCTACGCATTTCTCGTGGGGCCCGGTGTGCAGGCCGAGCTTTCGCAGCGTCTGCGCCCACTCCAGGTCATTGTCGACGACGGCGGCGAGTGACTCCAGCCCGCACTTGCCATCGACGCTGCGGTGCAACGTACGTTGGGCGGCGGGCCACCGCGCACTGATCTCGGCGAGCACGACAAGCTGTTTGGCCTCCTGCACCGACACGGGCTGTGCGGTCCGCAGTACGATCAGCACTCGCACGAAGTACTGCCACACGGTGAGGATGCGCTTCACCTCGCGCACCGAGCGCACGGGCTGGTCGCGCAGCCGTTCGAGGATGCGTGCCCGCACCTCGTCGTCGTGTTCGAGCAGTTCCATGGCCGCAGTCGTCTTCGCCTCGTTCGGCAACATCGTCGTGAAGGTGTGTTGTTGGCCGGGGTCTGTGGTTCCCTGAGCGGGTTCGGCCGTGGCCTGCGCTGTGGCGGTCTGAGCATGCGCGTGGGTGACGGGTTTCGGCAGGAGTTGGTCGACCAGGTCGTCGAGCACGTCCGGTGAGATCGCCGGGATAGGGATCGTCAACTGGATCAGCTTGCGCAGGAAGCTCCAGCCAGGGCTGGGGTCGTCGGTGTCGAGCGGCTTGTCCCGCAACGCCGAATACGTGTCGTCCAGATGCGCCGCCACCGCTGCGCTGTCGAGGCACAGCACGAACCTGGTGACGGGGAACGTCCGGTTCACGAACAGGTTGATCGCCTCGAACACCTCGGCTGTCGTGCGGGACGAGCACCTGTCGAGGTCGTCGACGAACAGCACGATGTGGTGTCCGGCCTCCTTCATGTCGTCCAATGCCGCGAAGACGTCGTGTTGCAGCAGATACAGATAGCCCGAGCGGGCGTTGCGGTAGGGGTCTCGCACTGCCTCGTCGCCGTTGTTGTCGGCGAACGCGGTACTGTTGATCGGGCCGACGAACAGTTCCGCAGGTAGGTAGTCGGCGGCGGGTCTGCGGTAGCGCCAGATCAGATTGCCGGTGCCGGCTGCCAGTGCGACCACGACGATGATCCACGCGATGTTGGCGCCCATGACCTCGGTCAATCCCAGGACTCGGTAGACGTCGGTCGACCGGGCCATTTGCGCGATGATCGGTGTCAGCAAAGCCAGAAGCGCCACCGCGAACAGCGGCGAGGCGGCTTCCTTCAACAGGGATCGCCGCAGCCGTGCCCGATCGACGCGCTCGATGTTGCGCTGGAACCAGTATCTCTCGATCACCTTGTCGTCGCGGAGGAACCTCTCGTTCACGACCCCGAGCAGGGTCCTGGTGATCCCGGCCCACACCTGCTCGCCAGTCTGGTGCGCCCACGGTTCGAACCTCGATGTGACCAGCGACGGCATGCCGTTCTCGCTCACCCTCGGCACCATCTTCTCGGTCCACAGGGCATCTCCTCGCCCACCGAGGGCCTTACGGGCTTCCCACACGCTCATCCGGCCGACCTTCTCGGCCGGGACGTCCAACCTCGGCCCGTGCTTCAGCAGCTTTGCACTGAGGTCGATCACCGAGGTCTTGCCGACCCCCCACGCACCGTCCAACGCAATCACCGTCGGGCCTGCGTACTCCTCGCCCCTCACATTGTTCTGCGGCATGACGAGTGCCCGGAACGCCTGCAGCATCCCGTGTCGGCGCAGCAGGTCCTCGGTGGCGGGCCGATCGCCGTAGCCTCGTATCCCGACCGCACGCCTCGTTGGCGGTTGAGGCTCGGCCGTTGGCACCCGGGCGATGAGTGCGCGACCGGACGCGGACTGGACCAGCACCGGGGTCTGGTTGGCGAGCTTCCGCACCTCGACAAGCACGTACTGGGCCAGTTCGTCGATGTGGACGAGTCCATCCCCGTCGAGGTCGGCGCTTCCGCTGCGTAGCCCGTCCACCAGAATACCGGTGAAGACCGAGCCTGTTTGATCTGGGTCGTCGGACACGTCGATCCGGCGGTCGTAGGAGACTTCCGTCGCACCGGACGACGACAACACCCACAGGTCGGACCTGCCGTACGTGCGGCCGACTCCGCGGGACCATTTCCCTAGGTCGAGACCCGAGTAGCAGCAATCGAGAATGATCACCGCCTGGCCCGCTGGCCCGGTGTGCGCCATGGTGACCAGCCTGTCTGCGGCGAGGGTGCTCTGCTGAAGGCCGGGGTCGCTGTCCGCGACAGCCAGTCGGAGATCGCCGTTGTCGGCAAGGAACCCGTGCCCGATGTAGTAGAGCAGGAGCAGGTCGTCGGGCTCCGAGGTCTCGACGAGCCGCTCGACCGCGCGGGTGACCTCGCTCAGGGCACCGTCGCTGTGGAACTCGACCGAGTCGAAACCGCCGATCTGCGGGTCGTCCAGCACCTTCGCCAGCGCCATCATGCCGATCCGCGACGAGGGCAACGGGGCCAACTGGCTGTGGGCAAAGTTGCTCGCACCGATCAGCAACGCCCTGCGTCTGCCAGCCATCCGACCACTCCTCGCGTGCGACAACACAAGCCATATCGGCGAGGAGCGGCTCTGCGTAACCGAGATCAGGCTCCGACGGTATGTTCAGACGTCGCAGGGCCGCTCCGATGTCGAACTTGTTTTGTGCGTCTTGCAGTCCTTCACCCCGGCGACGAGGGGCAGCGCCCAGGCAGTTCATGGGTCCCACGACACGCCGCGAAGTAGGCGGACTCCCGACCCTGGCCCGGTGGTCGGTCGTGCCGGCAGTCGGTAACCCTGATCCCGCCTCCTGCCATCTCGCTGGGCGTGGACCACGAGGACGGCGAGAAGCCCGAGGAGCTGGCCAGTTGGGGCGTGTTTCTCGGCATGGCGAGCTACGCCGAGGTGGTGCCGCGGCTGTTCGCGTGGCCAGACGTCCAGGTGCACGAAGAAACCTACGAGAACGCGGAGTACGACCAGTACGAGGCCGAGTGCGTCATCTACGACAACGAGGGTGACCGCTTCGTCGCCGAGGACTTCGCCGAGTGGCGCAGCGGCAGGTTTGCACAGGGCCTGCGGCCCTACGCCACGGCGTCGACGAGGTGGACTTCTGGCGGCTAGAGCTGACCCTCAACGAGCTGGGCAAGGCGTTCCTGGTGGTGGACAGGTTCGGGATGGACGGCGGGAGATTGTTGAGGTACGGCTGGTTGCCGACGACCGAGTCGTTCGCGCCATCGCGTTGACCATCGCCACGGTCGTCGCGCACACCTCGACTTCCGGTCCGGCAACGTCCTGCAACTCTGCTTCCTCCGACGTCTACAGGACAGCGCAGGACTCACGTCCAATGCACCCACGCGGGACGGGCCGGAGCCCGCCCCATCGGGTGCTACTCGGGGGCGGACAATCTGAAACTCGACTCCACCACCAGGCTGCCGACGCGAACCCGCTGGTCAGCACTGTTCCCATCCTTTGGTGCTCCTGCCCGAGGTCCGGTCCTCCGCAGAACGATCTCGCGCAGGGGCCGCCGCCCTGCCCGAGGTCCGGCCAGGGCGGCGGCACGTACCGAGATCACCAACCGACAGGAGGCAATGCCGCCGCCACTGGCCTCCGATAGGCCCTCGACCTCCGTTGGATGGCGCGGAAACTGCATCTCACGAGCTGCGCTCTTCGCTCGGTCGGGTCCGAGGAACCGGCGGGGGTTCAAGCCGAGGCAGGCCACGAGGCGGCCGATCGTGCGCACCGGCCCGGTCACGCCGCTGCCGGCGAATTCCAGCCCGTCGATCTCCTACGGGTGAAGACGCTCTGGTCGCACATCGACCCGCCCTCACTGCACGAGCACCCGAGGGTTCGAACGCTCGCTCCGCGGCATGAGCGAATGTCGCGGAGTTTGCAAGATCCACGTCGCAACGACGAAGAACCGACCAAGTTAACCGCCTTCCTGCTCCGTGAGCGGCCAGAACGGTGCCACGTAGATGACCGCAGGTGGTGTAAGAGCCTGCTGCGGCTGCTCGGACTGGTTGCTCTCCGGCCCGGAGCAGACCTGGGCGACCGGGTCGTAGCCTCCCTCGGCTCCGGCGATCGCCGCCTGGGGTTGACAACTTTGGGCAGCATCACGAACGGGCCGTCGGTCCTGGTCGACTCGATCACCGAGGTCTGGCCCTCGATCGCGGTCCGCATCGGGGCCGGGAAACCGGGCAGGAGCGTGCGAATCCCGCGTTCCTCCGCCGTGGCGGACGGCGGTCCGGACAGCATCGCCGCACTGAGCCAGACAGCAGCGTCCACGCCGTAAGGAAAATCAGGCCACGGATGTTCGGCAATATCCCAGCCGCTGCGGTGAACTCACCGGTGGTCATCGAGATCGCGCCAGCCGGCGCTCGATAGACACCCATGGCGTACTGGTACGCGGACAGCGGCCCCACCGGCACGGCCCTGCTGAACTGACCGGCCGCCGCAGCCGGTACCGCGACTGGCGCCTGAGCCGTGCTGATCGGCATCGTCGTCCGGGTCGCACGCATCCATGGCGCCTGCCTGAGGGCGTCGTCGGTCAGGGCCCAAATCCCGGTGCCTCCCCGCAACTGCCCGATGGCCTGTCCGGACTCCGACGTCGCCAGAATCGCCTGCTGCGCTCCCGGGTTGGTGAAGTGCACCAGGTTCGGGTTCGGTCGTGACGCCCCCAGCGCCTGCGGTCCGCCGAAGATCCGGACAGTGCCGCCGATCACGGCCCCGATCACCGCGCCGGTCCCAGCATCCACAACGTAGGCCCGTACGCCGGAGAACTCGCCGACGCCACTGTCCTGGACGCCTCGAAAAGCCGTCGAGCTCGCCGCGCCGCCGATGGCCATCGCGGTGACCACGCCGTAGCCCGCGCGGGCCAACCCGGCGCTGACCCCCGCCTGGCACCGCGAACAAGGCCAACGCCTCACCTGTCACTTGAAGTTCGGACACGCTCGGCTGCACACGCCTCGCTTGCACCTCGGCTGACCAGCGCTTCTGGTGAGCCGACTCCTGGCGTCAGACCCCCTCGGGCGTCGATGGTGGCCGCTGCGGCTTCTACTGTCCGGCGCGTTCGAAGCGCCGGTTTAGCAGACCGGCTGTGGCGGTGACCAGGGCAAGTACGTCCTCGCGGGTCACACGAAGTGCTCGGTGGTGCCGGGATCGTCGTGTGCGGCTCTACTGAGCAGGAAGAAGACGTCCTCGACGAGGAAGGCCCAGCGCTCGCACTGGTCACGATCCCGACGGGCTTTCGAGTTGTCGGATGTGCTCTCGGCGGCGCGGATCGTCTCGACGGCCTTGCGGGCTTCGCCGAGTGCCTGCATCGACTTGCGCCTACCATCCGACAACCACCCATGCAGATACAGCTTGCCCTTCGCCCGCCGGTCATGACGGGGCGAATCCGCCGGACATCTCCGCGCGGCGAAGTTCTCGGTCACCGGGCGAATCTGGGACTTCTCCTCCGGAGTCGCCCGCCGAGAGATCACAGCACCCGCACATACCGTCACTCAACCCGACAAGCCCTAATGGAAGCTTGATTCGGAATTCATTTCTCCGATGTCATGCCGTTCCACCTGTACTCGTCGTGCGGAATCCACCGTCCGCTACGATGGGTTACATGCAGAACGTCGAACTCGTTGAGGCCTGGTCGCTCTGGTTGTCCGGCGAAAAACTTGACGGATTCGCTATTCTTTCTTGGCCATTCTCTACTGGGGACGCGCGGGAAAGTTCGCAGCGTTCATGGGCGGTTTGACGGTGCTGCTCGACATAGCGGGCCCCGACCGGCTGCGAAAGCTCGCGACTTACGGCAGGCGCTTCACCGGCAGATACCGCGCGCTCAAGCCGGGCGAGTCGATAGATTCGCGGAAGGAATCGTATCCAGAAGAATTTTTTCTCCTCACCCTGTGTGCAGCAGGGTTTTACCTTTCATTGCTGTTCGCTCGCTGGGCTTACGTCTCGGGCAAGGGGTTCCCCTCGGCTGTCTTGGCGGCAATAGTGGCAGTGTCGACCCCTGGTGTCCCGTTCTTGTTTATCCTGACCGTGAACTTGATTGTCAAAATCCTCGACAGCAATCGACCGGCGCAGGCATTCAGGTGGACGGGGGTCGTGCTAATTGCCGTAGGATTCCATTTTGATTTACTGGCTTCCTGAGTCGTTGTTCGTGGAGATACCTGGCGGCTTGGTGACCCATGGCGCGGTCGGGTGTGTGGTGCGCCACGGACGCGGAACCTGCGGCTGGCGGAGGGGCCGCCATACCGGAGACGCGGCGACTTCAATGCGGAGCATGAGGAGTTCGCCGCGGATGCGGCGGTAGCCTCAGGTGGGGTTCTCCCGTGTGGCGCAGCACTAGGAGCCGGACGGTGCGGATGGTTGCAGCAGTGCCGCGAGGAATTCTTGGTCGCCGGGGAAGAACCGCGCGGTCGGGCGTTGCCCAGTTGGCGTTGCAGGACGGTGATATGGTGCCGTAGCGCCAGGATCTCTACGTCCTTATCCCGGTCGCTCAGGGGCACGTAGCAGCGCGAAGGCCCTGGTAGGCCAGTCCGAGCAGCATGGCCGGTCATCAAGCCTCGTCAGTCGACGCCACCGCGGACCTGCGGCCGCACCCATGAGCGCTGTGACCCTTCACGCTACGCACGGCTTCAACCCTGCATGGATGAAGTTGTCGGCAGGCGCGGGGTCAAAGCGATAGTTCGCGTCATCGTGCCTACGGCCGCCCATAGATTCTGAACGTCGACTTGTAGCCTGCGATGGCGGCGAGCGCTCGGTCTGGCTCGCCGCCGAAGAGGCCCGCGCGGGTCGGTGGCCAGCCTGCCCGTTCTGCCTCGAGTTCGGCCTTGATCTCGCTGTAGGCACCTCCATGGGACCACCCGCGTCGTGCCGACCGGCCATACCACCGTGTCGAGGACCCGATCGACGGGCCTGTTTGGGCGCGGTCCTGCGAGAGCAACCCGAGTAGCACTTCGGCTCGGTCGAACGCGTCGTCGTAGATTTGGTCGTCCACGTACTGCTCCGCGAACTCCTGGCGTAGCAGTACGTGTAGCCAGTCCGAGACGGCAATGGGCATGGGGTCGGTGGCAGCGGGGGGCTCGGTGAGTTCGGCGAGGGCGCGGCGAGCGTCGACCCCGGTGAGCGCGGAGCGTGCAACCACGCTGCTGACCAGCTCGTCCTCATCCGTGATCGAGCCGAACGGCACGGTGGGGTTGTTCGCCTGGAAGTACGGTTCGCTGTCGCCGTTCCAGTAGACCGGCACTTTCAGGTCGACCAGCAGTACCTTGAAGTTGTCCCAACGCTGTTGTCCCGATGCCGCCAGGGCCGCGGTGAAGGTCAACAGGAGCGCCGGGACGTGTCGCAGTCTCCTCAGTGCGAAAGGGGCGTCAGTGGGTTTTCGTGCCTCGGCGGTGATGGCGCGCAACGCCGACACCCACGCGGCCAGGTCCCGGACCTCCGCCCAGCGCGCCGCCACCTGGAGGGCGGCGCACAACGGCCGCACCAATCGCGCATAGTCCGCTACGAGTTCCGCGGAACGGACGATCCGCGCCTCACGCAACGCGCTCGCGTAAGGCGACACGATCTTGGCTCCCTGGACCGGCTCCGGCTGATGCCACATGGGCTCTTGGTACGGCAGGAAGCGTTCCTCGTCGCGCATCGCCACGAGGACACGTTGCGTCTCCTGGGAGACGAGTTCGTCGAGTTCGATGCGTCGTTCCGGGGCGAGGACCATCTCGCGCGTCAGCCGCTGCAGTACGGCGGGCCGTTCTGCGTCGCCCGCCTCCGCGACGGCGGCACGCACGGTCCGTGCGTCGAGTTTCACCGCGCCGATGAGGTTCGTGATCGTCGTGGTCAGCCTGACCGCGTTGGCCGCGTACTCCTCGCCGAACAGGTCGACGAAGTTGAGGTCGTGCAAGGTCCGGCCTCCACCCAGATCCCAGTCTGGGACCTCGCCGTCATCGAAACGCACGGGGACAAGCCACGGCGCACCGGGCGGGCGGAGCCGGAACTCCTCGACGGCCAGGTTCAGCTCCTCGTTCATGTAGGACCTGGCCTTCGTACGGGAGTTGTCCGAGAAGCAGGCCAGGAAGACGAGCGAGTCTGAGCGGATCGCGTCCCGGATCCGTCGTTTCCAGTGGTCTCCGGGAGCGAGTGACCGGCGGTCCTGCCAGTACGGGACGTCAGCAGCCTCCAACAGCGCGCACAGCTTCCGGACACGGTCGAGGTCTTCGCTGACGTAGGACACGAACACGTGCTTCGCCTCGTTGTCGGCCACCTCGACAGCGTATCGGCCCGGATTGTCCGTCTTTGTATACAGAGCACGGCTCATGCCACAGGGGTTTGCTCTCGTCTGCCGGTCAGGCGAGGCCGCACACGGTCGATTTCGCCCACGCCCGCCTGGTGCTGCTCGGTCGGAGCCTGCGTCCGTGGAGGTCTCCACAACCCAGTAGAGGCACCGCTCCGTCGGATGGACTCGACGCACCCTCCAGCACGAGAAGTTGCTGCGCCGCCTGGGTGTGGATCGGCGTCCGCATCGGCGACTGGCGCGGGGCGGCCCACCGGCACGAGACCACCGTCGACGAGGTGATCAGCAGTACGGACGCGGCGCTTGCCACGGCGATCCGCGGCCCGCGAACAGGAAGGCAGCGCGGACAACCTTGACCCAAGCGACGCTGGTGGACGACCGAGGATACCCGGGTGTCGTCGGAGTTGAGTTGGGTGATCGACTACTCGAATCAGATCGAGGCGATCGTGATCATTCCGCGTCACAAGAATGTCGGTACATAGCCCGAGGCGATGATGGAGGAGGGCGGGAGGGAGATGCGAGTCGACCGCAACCGACTGGTCGCCATCTCACCACGAGGCGAACGGCTGTCGGCTTCCCGGCCATCTCAGGTCACGTGTTCCTCTCGAGTTGGCCCGGCGAGTGTTGTCGTGTCACGGCCACAGAGCTGGAGGCCGCCGTCGGGCCAGCGACCCGTGGATCGACGGCTACCGGGTAGTAGGAGCCCGTCGGGTGTCCTGACACGCCTCTAGGCCGTCGGCGGAAGCGGTCTGGTCTCGGCCGCGGAGCCCGCTGTTCGTCATCGGCCGCGCTCGACGCCTCGCCAGCCGGGGTGGTCAGCGCACCGCCCTGGGCCGGCTGCGCTTGCCGCAGTCCGGCGATCGAGAGGCCAAGCCCAACCATGCCAACGAAGAGGCCCAAGACGCTGGCCAGCTTGTCGGCCTGGTCGAGACCGAGTACCACGAAGAAGACTCCGAGCCCGATCAGGCCGAGACTGCCGACGATGACGGCTGGTAGCTTCCAGCGCCTGCCCACCCACACATCGTGGCGCAAGCCGTTCACCCGACCAAGGCCTCGAGCGATATTCCGCGTCGGCTGGACGATGGCTACCGACTGCGCCAGCGTCCCGGTAATCCCGTGCCGAGGCCGACGCCAATCTCCTCACCGAGGTCGAACGAGAGCGTTACAGGTTCCACGACCTGGTGCGGCTGTACGCGGTGGAACGTGCCGAGATCGCGGAGGCGGCGACCGGGAATGCCGCTTCGCCCCTGGCAGGAAGGGGTATCCGTGCCGACCTGGCGGGAATTCGGCCGGGTCCGGTCCGGCCGATCCGGCGTCGGTAACCCGGTCCGCCGATCGTGGGAATCCCGGCGAACATCCTCACAGCTCCGCGTCATCCTGCTATCCCGGTACCAGGGAGCTGCGGAGCGGGGGCGTGGTGGTGGTCGAGTTCCGGGTGTTCGGAGGCGTCGAAGCGCGAGCGGGCGGTGTTCGCCTCGATGTGGGCCATGCTCGGCAACGCGGGGTGTTGGGGGTGCTCTTGGTCGAGGCGAACCAAGCGGTGTCCGCCGATCGGCTTCTCGACCGCGTGTGGGGAACGAGTCCTCCCTCCAAAGGCCGTGACACGCTCTACAGCTACCTTTCCCGCCTCCGTGCAACCTTGTCCGCCACCGACGACGTGCGGTTGACCCGTTGTTCCGAGGGCTACCGGCTCACCGTCGACGAACAGTCCGTGGACCTGTACCGGTTCCACCACCTGCTCGCTCAAGCCCACGAGGTGCGGGCCGGATCGAGTGCGCTGGACCTGTTCGACCGTGCGCTGACGTTGTGGCGCGGCGAGCCACTGCCGGAACTCGACACCCCTTGGGCCACCGATCTTCGCGCCACGTTGGGGGAAAGGCGACTGGCCGCCGAAGTCGACCGGGCCGAGGAGGCGCTGCGCCATGGGAGGCGCCGGACGGTTCTGGTCGACCTGACCGACCTGGCCAGGCGAAATCCGCTGGACGAACGCGTCGGCGGCCAGTTCATGCTGGCCCTGTACCGCGACGGGCGCCAGGCCGCCGCGTTGGCGCACTACCAGCACATGCGCGCCCGGCTAGCCGATGATCTCGGTGTCGATCCCGGTCCGCATTTGCAGCGGCTCCATCAGCGGATCCTGGTCGCGGACCCGACCCTGGCCGTGCCGGGCGAAACGCTGGCCCCGGTGCCACGCCAGTTGCCGGCGGCACCGTTGTCGTTCACCGGTCGAGCCGACGAACTCGCCGCGCTGACCCGAGCCTTCGACACAGCGACCACACGGGGTACGACAGGCATCTCGGCGCTGGCCGGCTCTGGAGGGATCGGCAAGACCTGGCTGGCGCTGCACTGGGCTCACCAGAACCTCGACCGCTTCCCCGACGGGCAGATGTTCGTGGACATGTGCGGCTTCGGTCCCGGCGGCCGGCCCCTGTCCTCGGAGGCCGCCGTGCGCGGGTTCCTGGACGCCCTCGGCGTCCACCCCGGCCGGCTCCCGGCCGACCCGCACGCCCAAGCCTCGCGCTACCGCGACCTGGTCGCGAGCAGACGCATGTTGATCGTGTTGGACAACGTGGCCACCACCGACCAGATCGTGCCGCTGCTTCCCGGCACATCCATGTGCACCGTGCTGGTGACGAGTCGTCGGCACCTCACCGGGCTGGTCACCAGACACGGCGCCCACCACATCGCCCTCGACGTGTTGCCCGGTGCCGAAGCACGAACCCTGCTGACCACCGGACTCGGTGCTGCTTGGGCGGAAGCGGAACCCGAGGCGGTGGACGAACTCCTCGCCTGCTGCGGCGGTATCCCGCTGGCGCTGGGCATCGTCATCGGTCACGCTCGGACCCACCCTGGGCCGATGCCGGCCGCGCTGGCTGCGGAACTGCGCAAGTCCGGTCTGGACGCGCTGGGCGACATCGACCCCACCGCCAGCCTGCCGGTCGTGCTGTCCTGGTCCTATCAGACCCTCACCCCTGAACAAAGCAATGCCTTCACCCTGCTCGGCCTCTCTCCGGGCCCGGACATCGACCTCCACGCCGCCGCCTGCCTCACCGGCTTGGCCGTGGACGCGACGAGGAGCGTGCTGCGTGACCTGGAACAGGCGTCACTGCTCACCCATGACGCACGGGGCCGATACCGGATGCACGACCTTATCCGCTCGTACGCCATCACCACTGCCCGCCAGGTGCCCGAACAGGCACGGGAAGCGGCGCTACGCCGCGTCGTGGACTTCTACCTGCACACCGCCCACGCCGCCGATCGCGTCCTGCACCCCAGCCGCGAGCCGATCCGACTCGATCCGCCCGCACCCGGCGTCCACATTCAACCCCCGCACGACGAACCGACCGCGATGGCCTGGTTCGACGCCGAACACGCCTGCCTGCTCGCGGCCCAGCGCACCAACGCGGACCTGCACCGCCACCGGCCCGCGTGGCAACTGGCCTGGGCACTGGCGTCCTTCCACACTCGGCGAGGGCACCTGTCCGACGACTTGGACGTGTGGAAGAACGCGCTCGCCGCCGCCGCGCACCTACCCGATCCCGAACCCCTCGTCGTCGCCCACCTGATGCTCGGCTGCGCCCATGCCGACCTGGGAGGTCACGAGGAGGCCGCCGGACACCTGGACCGAGCGGTCCTCCTGGCAGAACAGCACCACAACGCCACCCTCCAAGGCCAAGCCCACAACATGCTCGCGCGGTGCTGGGAACTGCGTGGAGACCATCGACAAGCCCTGGAACACGCGATTCGGGCACTGGACCTCCTCCGCACCGTCGATCCGGTCAGGGAGGCCGCCGGGCTCAACAACCTGGGTTGGTGCCATGCCCGACTCGGCGAGTACGAAGCTGCTCGTGCGCACTGCAGGGCAGCTCTGGACCTGCTGCGGCACCGCCGCGAACCCACTGTCGAGGCGAACACCCTCGACAGCCTGGGCTACATCGACCACCACACCGGTCGCCACCGCGACGCCATCGAGCACTACGCACAGGCGCTCGCCCTCTACCGCGAATCGGGCGACGACTACCACTGCGCCAACACTCTCGACAGACTCGGCCAGCCCTACGCGGCGATCGGTGAGGTCGAACGGGCTCATACGGTGTGGCTGGAGGCGTTGGAGTCCTACCAACGGCAGGATCGCGCCGACGAGGCCGAACGAGTGCGGCAACAGCTCGAGGACCTCAGGATGGCCAGGCACACGTGATCGGCCGACCCGGCGGGATATCCCGCCGGGCGAGTTCCTTGCCTCGGGCACCGGGTGTGGCTGGGCCGGGCACTGCCTGCCAACCGGTCCTCGCGGGTGGCTCTTCGAAACGAACCACCCACGAGAGTTGCGGTGCGCTTACCAGCGGTACCGCCAGTAAGCGGCGTTCTGGGCGGTGACCACCGGTGACGCGCCGTTCACCAGCGGATGCCACTTCTTGTCCGCGTAGTTCCAGTAGCGGACGGAGAAGGACCCTGACGTGATCCTGTGGATCCGAGGGGCGGTTCACCGGGCCTTCCCGGTTCTTGATGAAGATCACGTAGTGCCCGGCCGGCATGGTCGTCGCCGACCATGCCGGCACGATCAGATCGATGTCGGCGCCGACCAAGGTCCAGTCAGTACCGATCGTGGACTGGGGGGTTGGGTGGGCTTCCATCCCGGAACTCGCTGAGCACCGAATGATCGAACCCAGGCTCGGTCAACTCCATCCCCAACGCGTACTTCCAGTCGATCCGGCATGCCACCGCGCGAGCCGCCTGCCGATCGGTGAGGTTCTCCGCGTACTGCAGCACCGACACCAGCGCCAACCGGGCCGGCGCCACCCCACGACGGCCATCCACCGGAAACCAGTCGACGAAGTCGTTGTCGACAAACAGATCCTGCAACCGGTCTCGCATCACCATCGCAGGCGTGCCCTTCGGGCTCGCCGCCCACGCAACCCGCGCGGTCTCCACCGGAACAACAGAACCCGAACCGCGACCCATCGACATCCCGCAATTCCAGCACCGAGACGCTCACCACCCCGGCAGCGACGCGCCCAAACGGTCAACCAGCCAAGATCACCAACAGCGTCCGGAACCGTGCCAGAACCAGTTTTTTCACGCGTCGTCGACAACGATTCGCGCCGTCTGAGCATGCCTGCAGGTGCGAAGGGGCGATGACCGGTCCAGTGAAGTCGATGCGGCCCGGCATCCGCACGGACTTCCCTGCGTGCGTCCTTCCGGTGCACGTCGATCGGCTGACCACCTGTCGCCGGCGGGGGCGTCAGTCAGCCCTTTCCAACCTCATCCGGCGTTGAGGTGGAGTGCGAGGACGGCTCTGGTCAGGTCGGTCATGCGGGTGGTGGAGCAGTGGAGTCTGCGCCGTAGTCGCCAGATCTTGAGGGTGGAGACGGCTCGTTCGCCGAGGGCGCGGATGCGGGCGTGGGAGCGGTTGACCGCCTGCTGTCCTGGTGGGAGGTTGTGCCATTTTCCGCGATAGGGAACGCGGACCGGGCCGCTGGCGCCTCGGTAGGCCTTGTCCGCCCGGCACGGGATGTCCGCTGCGGTGAGGGCGTCGATGATGCCGTGGATGCGGGCCGCGGTCAGGTCGTGGGTCGAGCCGGGCAATGCGGGCGAGGTCCACAGCAGTCGTCCGGCCGGATCGGCGAGGATTTGGACGTTCATGCCGTGTCGCTTGTGTTTTCCCGAGTAGTACGGCCGGTCGGCGGCGATGCGGTCAATGGGCAGCAGGGTGCCTTCGAGGATGACATAGGCCTTGTGCGAGGCGACTTTCACCGCGTCGGCCAGGTCCGGTGCCAGTGCGGCCAGGAGTTCGACCGCCTCGTGGATGTAGCGGCAGACGGTGGACAGGCCGACGCCGAACCCGGCGGCCAGGCGGGTGTAGGTGTCGCCGCAGCGCAGATTGGCCGGCACGAGCAGTGCTTGGCGGCCGGGGTCGAGTCTGCGCCACCTGCTGCCGATCCGGCGTCGGTGCGCGGTCAACTCTCGGGCGAGGAACTGCAGGTGTGAACTGGACAGGTCGATCGCGGATGGGTAGACAAGCACTCGAAGCTCCTGGCGATGGCCTTGCTCTTGGTCGAGAAGTCATCTACCAGGAGCTTCGCCACGTCTCCACCACGGCCGCAGCCCACCACGCCAGGTTGGAAAGGGCTCAGTACCGGGTTGCTCGTCGCGAACATGCCGCACCTTCCAGAACTCGACGGCTTCGTCGATGTGGCTGATCAGAGGTTCAAGGTCCCGCGCAAGGTTTCCCGAAGGCGGCAGGCCCACCCTGGTCGCTTCGGAAGTCGAATCCAAGTATGTGGGTTCGTGAGGGAGGATTCCATGATCCGACGAAGTCGTAGACGGCCGACCTCGCTGTTGGCCTCGATCCTTGTCCTCGGAGCCATGCTGATAACTGCGGTCCCCGCGCGCGCCGCGGCTCCGGTGCGCACGGACGGCGCTGACAAAACGGTGTTGTTCATCCACGGTTACGCCGGACCGACGGGCGAGGGGTACAACTGCCGTGGCTACTGGGATGCCGCGATGGACGCGATGAAATCGTGGGGTTGGACAGGCTCGTTCGAGACGGTCCGTCTCTACCGTGGTGACACCGACTGCACGCTCAACGTGAGTGACGGGGACAAAAAAGTGGGGATCGAGGAACTCGGCAAGCGACTCGCCTGGACGGTTCACAACGAGTTCTCTCGCCGGGGGCAGTCAGTCGACGTCATCGCCCATTCGATGGGCGGACTGGTCGTCCGTGCTGCGCTGACCGGCGTGCAGCGCCGACTATCAGGATGGCCGCCGTACCTCTACATCGAGGACGTCGCGACTCTCGGTACGCCGCATGCTGGCACCGTGCCGGCCTTCGGCTGCGGTGACAGGCAGTGTGTGGACATGCGACCCGGGTCGGAATTCCTGGGATGGGCTGCCGAAAACCCTCAGTCGGCACAGGGGACCGACTGGACGTTGATCGCGTCCGGTTCGGACGATGTCATCCGTCCGCGGGAATCAGCGCTCATCATGGAGGCTGGCCATTGGGTTCTGTTCGCGTCCCCGCCGAATCCGCCACTGATCGACCATGATGCCCTCCGCAATACGACCGGAGGGGATCCCTGGCTGATTCAGTATCGGAACTACTACGAAGGCCGGGTGATCAGAAGCGGACAGGGCGTGTCGCCGATTCGTACCGCCAAGAACGCGATCTACTGGTGGTGGAAGTGGTGACGTAGTATTCACTTTTCCAATCGAGAGGGGTGTCCGTCGGGTCGAACCCAGACCTGGCGGACGCACTCCGACTCGCGTGAGGTGCGTTGGTATCGGTGCGGATCCTGGCGGCATCCACGTTCCCCCACCGATGCGAGGTCGCGGCGGGTACCACGCCATGGTTCTCGACAGGGGCCAAGACCTCCGTCAGCGTGCCGGATCGCTTTCTCGTGGAGCACACCGACTGGATGCGGACGAGTTCCTGCACGACGAAGAGACCGGCCATGCCGAGCAGCGTGCTGGGGGCGGACTTACCGGTCGTCAGGGACCGAGGCGTGACGGGGAAGTCTCGTCCACGCTATCGGCGATGACCGTCCGGGTACGTCGCCCCAGGTTGCGCGATCGGAGCGGCACTTGTGTCATCGAGCCTGTCGAGTTGCTGTCGGACGAGTCGGGCGGCGGTGTCACGCCCTTGTTTCCGGTACAAGTCCACGGCTTCCTGCCAGGCGGTTCGCGCCTCGTCGTACTGCTTCAGGGCGACGTGGGGGTGGCCGAGGTTGTCGAGGGTGACGGCGGCTTCGGTGGCGTCGCCGAGTGATCGGACCAGGGCGAGTGCTTCCCGGTAGTGGTGGATTGCCAGGTCGTGGTGACCGGTGTGGTGTTCGATGTAGCCCAGGCTGTCCAAGGTGCTCGCCTCGCCTTCGGATTGGTGGCCTTGTCGGTCATGTTGCCGGTAGAGGGCGAGGGCCGCTTGGCAGTGGTCGCGGGCGGTGCCGTAGTCGCCCAACCGAGCTGAGTAGTAACCAACCTGGTTGAGAGCACGGGCTTCCCACGCCGGTTGGCCGAAGGTGCGGTACAGGTCCAGGGCGTGCTGGGCATGCGTCAGCGCCTGCTCGTCGTCCAGTTGCTCCCATGCCCACGTGAGAAAGTTGTGGATGAGGGCTTACGGGGTGGTGTCGTCGTGGAGTTCGGCCAGAGTGAGGGCCTGGCCGAGGTGCTCGATGCCTTGGTCGTGCCGCCCCAACCGGACCTGGGCGCGGCCGAGGAACTGGTGGGTGCGGATGCGGGTCGTGTGATCGGGCAGATGGTCGGCGGCGGCGGCGACCTGCCACACGGCCAGTTCGTCGTGGTGATGCCCTTGGCGTCGATGGAAGGTGTGCAGGGTCCAGGCCAAATTCCACACGGCCCGGTAGCGGTGGTGGTCGACGGCGGCGCGTTGAGCGGCCAGCAGGTGGGAGTGGTGTGCGTCCAGCCAGGCCATCGCGGACGGATAGTCGGACAGTTGCCGAGGGTGGGTGCCGGGAGCAGGTGGATCGAGCCGGATCGGCGGGCGGTCGTGCTGTAGGCACCGGTCGGCGCTGTAGGCGGTGTGCAGGTAGAAGTCCACTACCCGGTCGAGAGCCGAGCGCCGGACGGATCGAGCGAGTGTGGTGTGGGCCTGCGCAGCGGCGTAGGCGCGGACCAAGTCGTGCATAGAGTATCCGCCACGGGGGTGCGGCCGATCAGGGACGCGTCGGACAGCGCTCGCAGCAGGACGCGTGTTTCCCCCATCGGCAGGCTCATGAGACTGGTGGCCGCGGGTAGGCTGATATCGGGGCGCGGTCAGTTCCCCGGCGA
Source organism: Actinosynnema sp. CS-041913 (assembly GCF_050942485.1). Lineage (NCBI taxonomy): Bacteria > Bacillati > Actinomycetota > Actinomycetes > Pseudonocardiales > Pseudonocardiaceae > Actinosynnema > Actinosynnema sp. CS-041913. The sequence continues at coordinate 2,116,669 of NZ_CP192037.1, forward strand.
GGAACCGGAGATGCGAACTGGACAGGTCGATCGCGGATGGGTAGACAAGCACTCGAAGCTCCTGGCGATGGCCTTGCTCTTGGTCGAGAAGCCATCTACCAGGAGCTTCGCCATGTCTCCAGCCCGCCACCATCAGGTTGGAAAAGGCTCAATGTCAACAGTGTCGAATCCGGGGTGCAGGACTGTCCTGTGAACGATGAGCTGTGGACGATCGAACAGCTCCCGGAGCAGGTTGCCGCGCTGCCGGCCGAGAACTACGACGGGCGGCGCAATGGCCGCGTGCGGGAGCTGCCGAACGGGCGTGCCAGTCCACTTGCCGGCGCCCGCCTCATCGCGAACCAGTGTCAACCTGCTGTCGCCGAGTGCCTCCTCGACCCGGAGGTTGGTGTCCAGGGCTCGACCGAGTTCGCGCCAGTCGAAGGCCGGCGCGTGCGAGGAGCGCGTTCGGCGTCGCTGGTCACTGTCAGACTCAGAGAGGCCACGCGAGCGTGGTCCTCGGCTCGTAGGTCTAGGTGCGGTGGTGATGCCGACGACCTCCAGCCGGTCGTACGAGCGGGCGACGCGGTCCAGGTACCGGACGCGGAACTCGTCGTCCCGCAGATCCCCTGGCGGAGAAGACATCTGCGGCAACCGGGAGAGGATCCGGTCGATACCTTCCAACGCTGTCCGCAGGCGTTCCAGCACCTTCACCGCGATCGCGGCGTCGAACTCCGGCAACTCCTTGACCAAGTGGACCAAGACGACACACGTGCGCTCTATAGCGCTGTGTCGTAAAGACGACATCCCCGCTCGGACAGCCCAGCCCGTTCCTCCGGCTGCTGCCCACGCACTTCTGCGGCCAGCGCACGTGGATTGAGGTCAACGGCGCACAGCGCGCTGTCCGACAGATCGGCTCCTCGAGCGCATCCGACACAGCGTCCAGCGCCGCTTGGAGCTCGTTCTCCGGCAGGTCGTACGCGACACGGGCAGGTTCCGGCTCCAGACCTCGTGCTACGTCGTTTTCGATCCGCAGTAACGAGTCGAGCACATTACTTTCCTGTCTGCGGACTGGAAAACTGCCCGAATCAATCGGCTCGGGTCGCGGCCCCGCCTGGTGTCCGGGGACGCTCGCCGGCTGTGGCACGGGCAAGGCGTTCGGCAGGGAAATCCGGGGACGGCAGCCCGCGACACGCCCCCGACGGGCCCTGACGTCCCGACCGGCGGTTTCTGCGCGGACTTGACCTCGAGCGCCACGCGTCCACTCCCTCAGCTTCTGGGATCGTGCACCCACACCAGGAGGGCCACGATGAGGAGGAACCACTGGGCGATGGTCAGCCACCAAGGCGGACCGATGATGTTCAGGGTGATCGTTCCGACGGCTGTCATCGCGAGTGGCGGGCGCATGTCATGCGCGAGCATCTGGTTCCTTCCGCTGTGGGCGTTCGGTCCTCGTCATCAGATGTCGGCGATCGCCTCGTGACAGGGCGGAGACCGTGGGCGAACCGTGCGCGTCCTCGCCCATCTCCTCGGCGATGCGCATGGCCTCCTCGATCAGCGTCTCCACGATCTGGTGCTCGGGAACGGTCTTGACGACCTTGCCCTTGACGAAGATCTGGCCCTTGCCGTTGCCCGACGCGACACCCAGGTCCGCCTCGCGCGCCTCACCCGGCCCGTTCACCACGCAGCCCATCACGGCGACCCGCAGCGGCACCTCCATGCCCTCCAGACCGGCCGTGACCTGCTCGGCGAGCGTGTACACGTCCACCTGGGCCCGCCCGCAGGACGGGCAGGACACGATCTCCAGCTTGCGCGGGCGCAGGTTGAGCGACTGGAGGATCTGGTGGCCGACCTTGACCTCCTCCACCGGCGGCGCGGACAGCGAGACGCGGATCGTGTCGGCCGGCCGCCCTGCAACAGGTTGACCTGGAAGGTGAGGTCCCGGTCCACGAGGTCGCCCAGCAGGGTCCGCAGGTGGCCGAGCGCGATCGTGCTGCCGAGCATGATGTCGAGGGCGAACCGCGCGGCCTGCTTCTTGGACACGAAATCGGTGAGCAGGTCGGCGAGTATGTCGACCATCGCGTCTTCGAAGACGTCCACCATGGACAGTTCCGGGGCGAGGTTCCGCACGGAGCCCTCCACGTTGGCGAAGGACTTGCCCAACAGGGAGATGTGCGGACTGGTGTGGATCCCGCGCCGGGTCGAGTACATCAGGATTCTGCTCAGCACCACCCCGAAGTTGAGTTCGTCGAGCGAAGCGGCGACGACTTTGGGGATGAGCATGGACATGTCGGCGGAGAAGCCGTTGATGTCCGCGCGCGTTGTCGCGTGCCCCATCTCCATCCACCCCCGCGCGGTCGCCTCCGAGTCGTTCTGCGCGACGCTCAGCAGGAGCAGGATCAGCTTCGTGCCGAGGTTGCGGTCGATCCGGCCGACCATGCCCCAGTCGATGATGTTCGCCTTCTCACCGGGGTGCACGAAGATGTTGCCCGGATGCGGGTCGGCGTGGAACACGTGGTCGGAGAAGTAGCCCTGGTACATGAAGGACAGCAGGTCGCGACCGATCTTCTTGCGCTCTTTCATGGAGAACGCGCGGGGGTCCACGCTGCCGATGGAAGCGCCGGGCGCCAGGGTCTGCACCAGCACCCGGGGCGTCGCCTCGATCACCTTGGGGACAGTCAGGTGTTTGAAGTCCTTCACCGCGCGGCGGGCGTCGACCATGTTCTGCGCCTCCAGCGTGAAGTCCAACTCCGGCTCCATGCCGTTGAAGATCACCTGGAGCATCGCGTCCACGTCGATCAACTCGTTGAACTTCGGCGCCAGCCTGCCGACCAGGCGTGCGACCCGCCGCATTTTCTTCATGTCCCCCAGCACCGACGACCGGATGCGCGGGCGCTGGATCTTGACGACGGCGGGACTGCCGTCGACGAGGGTGACCCGGTACACTTGGGCGAGCGATGCGGAGCCGAGCGGGCTGACCACGTCGATCGACCGGAAGCGGACCCGCCACGCGGGCAGTTCCCGGTCGAGGATGTCCGCGAACTCGGCGAACGGGCTCACCTCGACGCTGTCGTGCAAGTTCTCCAGTTCTTCGATCATCACGTCCGAGACGATGTCCGGCCGGGTGGCGAGGATCTGCCCCAGCTTGATGTAGAACGGCCCCAGCCTCTCCAGCGCCACGCGCACCCGGTGCGCTCGTTGCCTGGCCCTGACGAGCGAGGGTTCCCCGGGTCGGGAGAAGTCGGCGTCCGCCGCCGAGCGGAACACCGAATCGGCGGCGATGTGGGCCGCCACGTCGACCAGCAACCGTGATCGCCGGGTTCCCTTCGACCGACCGCGATTCGCCGGACTGCCATCCGGGCCGACTAGGTTCTCCTGTGGGATCAGCAAAGGCGCATCACTCCGTCAATTCTCGCTCGCGGACACAGAGAGTGTGACGTCGACCTCGTCTGCGGGCATGATGAGCAAAGCAACGGCCATGGTCGTTCGGCGATGGCTTGCGGCCGCCGACGTGGTGAAGGTGTTGAACATCGGCGCCCAAGGCCGTGACCGCCACTCAAGTGTTCTGGCGGGTCGACCGTTGATCGGCCCGGTGAGCCGGCAGCGGGTAAGGGTGGAGGGCGCGCTGTCGTGAGCGCAGGGAATTTCCATGGCTTCGGGGTCCGGGGTCAGCCCGGCGGTCACCGCGTCGTGGTCCTTGCGCAGGCCGTGAACGAAGCTGTGCAGGACGGGCAGGTCGTCGGCCAGGACCGCGTCGATCCAGACATCAAGGTCCTCGCCCCGACGGCGGGTGACGATCGCGGCGAACTCCCGCACCCGTTGGACGAGCATGGTCATGGACGGGCAGCTCGCGGTCAGGTCGTCGAGGTGGCGGCGGTGATGCTCGGGCAGGCTTTCCTGCTTGCTCGCCAGCCAGATGAGGCGTCGCGGTGAGGCGGGATGCGCTCGGGAGCGTCGCGGCCTTGCTTGAGGTACCGGACCAGCAGGGAGGCGCTGCCGAGGTAGCCCCGACTGCTCGGGCGAGGCGACCCGGGCGTAGCGCTTGACGGTGTTGAGCGCGATGCCCAGGCGCCGTGCGCACTCCAGCAGCCCGACCCTTTGGGAAGCAGGTCCTGGACCGCGGCGTGCCGCCGCAGGGTCCGCTCCTCCGCGACCTTGGTGCGTCGTTGCGGGCCGACGTACCGGCACGTGCTGTGCGCGGTCACGGTCTTCTCCACCGCCGCGACCAGGTTGTTCCATATGTGCCACCGGTCACCGACCCGGATCGCGTCCGGTGCGCCTTGGCGGACGGCTTCGGCGTAGGTGGCCGACCCGTCCCGACAGACCATGTCCACGCCGGGATGCTCCCGCAGCCAGGCGGTCAGGGTCGCAGCCCTGCGATCGGGCAGGGCGTACACCAACCGCAGCAGCGTGCCGCGCCCCGGCCGGCAGGCCGAGACCGGCGGCCAGACGCGCTCCGGCTCTGCCCGCCAACGCCAGACCGATGCGCTCCAAAGCCCTACGGGACAACGGTGTGCGGCGGGCATGACAGACGGTCAGACCGTCGACCTGCTCGGCGAACGTCCCCGCCGGACAGCGCCGGTCGTCGCAGAAGAACCGTCGCACCCGCAATCGCAGCACCACCGGGCGACCTGCCACCGCAACATCGTCCAGCTTGCGGTCATAGCGGCTGTGGACCCGGCCCGACCGGGCACCGCAGGGCGGACAGGGCGCGGTCCCTGCTCTCGTGCACGCCCAGATCCGCACACCCGCGGAGGTCCGCTCGACCCGCTCGACCACCACACCGGCAAGGTGCGGCAGCAGGACGTCCAGCCAACAGCGGCTACATGAGCGGACACTGCCGCAGTGTCAGCGTGCAGGCGTGAAGATCGTCGACGGCCCGAGGATCGTGTCGAAACCGGCGAGCCACTACGTGGGTATCCGTGTCGTCACACCGTTTCGAGGCATGTTCGCCGCCCGCGACAATGCTGATGGACGAGCTCTACACCTGGCTCGACGGGCGGAGCGTGCCGGACATCGGTCCTGCCTTCTTCCGGCTGCACGTGATCGATATGGACGGCCCGATGAACGTTGAGGTCGGTGCCGTGACCCAATAGGCGCTCGAGGGCGACGATCGTGTCCGCGCGGGCGTCCTGGCGGCGGGTCGGTACGCCGCCTCCCCTACGCCAACCATGCACGTCGTGCGAACCGCACACTGCTCGAATGGTTGCGAGGCAACGGGATCAGGCTCGACAGGTGGGACGAGCCCGTCGGCGACCACTTCACGTGCCGGTACGAGGCCTACCTCACCGACCCGCGATCCGAGCGCATGAAGGGTGGGTGGCGCGTCGAGCTCGACATCCTCCTCGCCGACGACAGCGCCTGAGCAGCCTGCCACCCTCCTCCCGGCTATGAAAGACGTTGCGCAACGCCCTGTCCGAGGCATGAGCGGATGCCCGCTACGTGGCCGGGTCGGGGTGCAGGACCATCGCGAACGTCGTCCGCCGGCGGCCGCCCGTCCGTGCCCTCAGTGGGTGTAGCAGGTCGGTGATCGTGGCGGCGAGGCGGCGCGACTCGGCCGGGGTGACCCAGACCGGGATCTGTTGGTACACGAGGCCGTCGCGGGTGGGTTCGGCGCCGGTGCTCCGCAGGTACTGCTCGAACCCGGCGACCAGCGCGCCGACGAACGCGGCGAAGTAGCGCTGGTGGTCGGCGGAGGAGGCGGCGGCGAAGGCGTGGGGGCCGAGGGCGACCGCGGACTCCACCACCGTGTACGTGCGCTGCGTGCCGCCGCGCACCCGCTCCTCGCGTGTCACCCGCAGCACCCCCGCGTCCACCAGGCGCCCGACGTGGCGGTAGAGCGACGCCTGCGGGATGTCCCCGAGTTCGGCGCCGAGCTGTCGCGCGGTCAGCTCGCGGTCCATGAGCGCGTGCACGATGCGCAATCGGACCGGATGCAGCACGGTTTCCACGATTCCGGCGCCGGGTCGCGCCGGGTCGGCATTGATTGTCACGATCGAGAATGTTAGCTTGAGCCTGATTATTCTCAGATGTGAGAACGAACGAAGGGTGGATCGTTGCGGGAGCAGACTGTCGAGATCCCGGCCCCGGAAGTGCTGTTGGCCGGCGTGCTCACCCGGCCCGACGGGGACGGCCGCCACCCGGCCGCGTTGCTCGTCAACGGCTCCGGGCCGATCGACCGCGACTCCGCCATGCGCGGGATCGCGCTGGGACTGGGCCCGGCGCTCGCGGTGGCACTGGCCGACCACGGCTGTGCCCTGCTGCGGTACGACAAGCGGGGTGTGGGCGCCTCGGGCGGCGACTACCTGGGCACCGGCTTCCACGACGAGTGCGGCGACGCCGCAGCCGCCCTCGCCGCGCTGCGTGCCCACCCCGCGGTGGATCCGGAGCGGGTCTTCGTCGTCGGGCACTCGACCGGAGCGGTGGTGGCGGCCAACCTCGTTCGGGCCGCTCCGCCACCCGCCGGGTATGTGCTGCTCGCGGGTGCCGCGCAGCCTGGCGAACGAGTGATGGCCTGGCAGAGCGACCGGATCGCGACCACGCTGCCACGGCTGCTGCGGCCGTTCGGCCCGGTACTGGCGCGCCGTCAGGCCCGCGAGCGGGACCGGGTCCGCGGATCCACCGCCGACCGGCACGACCGGATGCCGCGCTCGCGGCTCACCGACCGGTGGCTGCGCGAGTACATGGCCCACGACCCGGCCCCGGACCTGGCCGCCATCGACCGGCCGGTGCTGGCGATCACCGGCAGCAAGGACATCCAGGTCGACCCGGCCGACGTGGCGCGCATCGGCCGGCTCGTGACCGGCCCGTTCGACGGCGAGGTGCCGACCGACCTCACCCACCTGCTACGCCGCGACCCCGGGCCGCCGGGACTGTGGCGGTACCGGGGACAGCTCACCAGGCCGATGGACGGCTGGGTCACCGAGCGCATCGCGGCGTGGGCACGGACCCGTCTCGCGAACTGAACACCCCGCGAGCCCTCCATGCCCGTACCCGTCTCACGACACCCGCCACAACACGACCGCTGGACGGCGCTGCTGGGCCGGGCCACTGCTCACAACGACGAGCCTGGCGCACTGAACAGCGCCGGGTCCTGGCCGAACATCCGCTCGTCGGCAGAAGCGGACGTTCACGGTTGCGGTCGGTCCACGGCGTTGTGGAGGTTCGACTTGCAGGGAAGTCGCCGGTCTCATCGGTGGCGGAGGGCCGCGGTTTATGGCGGCGGCGAAGTCAATCCACCGTTTGACGGTGCGCGTCGAGCGATGTCGCGTGCGATGTGCTGGGCGAGTCGAGCTGCGGGGGCGTACGGGTGTCCGTTGAAGTCGAGGTATCCGTCGTTGGTGGGTTCCGGCGATGGGGTGTGTTGGTCCTTGTCGATGCAGCGGCGCAGTGGGGTGTTGGTGTCGGTGAGGCGGGTGAGGGTGGGCCAGAGGTAGTGGTGGCGGTAGACGATGAGTGCCGTGGTGGGTTCGGCAGGGCGGTGGTAGGCGTCCTGCCAGGCGGCGAGCAGCGCGGTGAGATCTTCAACCGCACGCGGGTGCTGGTGCCAGCAGGGCGGAATGTGGTGTGGGTTGGTGAGTTCTTCACGGGTGTTGAGCTGGTGGACGAAGTGGTCGAGTTGGTGCCAGAGGGTGGGGGCGCGGTCGGTGTCGAGGTGGGCCCAGGACCAGCCGCCTGGTTGGGTGCGGTCGATGGTGGGGCGGAGGGTTTCGAGTGCGTCGACGAGGTGTTCGACGGTGTCGGTGAGTCGGAGGTGGTGGGTGCGGAGTTCGGCGAGGGCTCGGGCCAGGTCTGCCGGGTTGGGGTTGGTCATGGCGAGGTGCGGCCCATTCGCTGTTCCGCCTGCTGCTTGAGTGCCTCCAGGCGAGGGGCGTCGGGGCTTTCGAACCAGGCGTCGAGGTGGACGAGGGTGGCGGGGGTGTTGCGGTAGAGCAGGAGGGCCTGGCCGTCGGGCAGCGTGCGGAGCTGGTCGACCCGGAGGGCTTTTTCCCAGGTGTAGCTGGTGGATCGGGTGCGTCGGAATTCGCCGGTGCTGGCGCTGGTCTGGAGTGCTTGGGTGTCGCCGACGAGGCGGGAGAGGTCGTCGAGGGTGTCGGCTTCGGCGACGCCGCCGAGGATGAGTCGGGTGGTGACGGAGTTCCAGATTTCTCTGGTTTGGTCTTTGCCCCAGCGGCGTTGGAGTTGGCCGAGTCCTTGGCAGGCGAGGATCATGTGGATGCCGCGTCCGCCGGAGTCGGAGACGAGTTGGCCGAGGTTTTCCGGTGCTGCGACGTTGCCGATTTCGTCCCAGGGGCAGCGTAGGGGTGGGTCGAGGCGTCCGTCGGGGTAGTGGGTGGCGAGGCGTTTGGCTTGGTGGTGGACGTGGAGTGCGAGGGCTGAGGCGAGTGGTCCGGCGGAGCCGATGCCGCCTTCGCTGATGATGTAGAGGGTTCCGCGTGATCGTAGGAAGTTGCCGACGTCGAATTCCTGGCCGGCGCGTGGTGAGCAGGCGTCGAGGAGTCCTGGCGAGTTGAGCGGGTCGAGGACGAGGTTGAGGGTTTGGGCGATTCCGCCGAGCATTTCGCCGGCGGTGTTGGTGGTGAGGTCGCGCAGGGTGTGGGCCCAGTGGGCGCTGGTGGGGGATTGGCGGAGGATGGCGGTGGGTTCGTCGTCGGTCCAGCGGGATGCCCAGGAGAGTATGTCGCGCATGGTCTTTCCGCTGAGGGCGGCGGCGTGGAGCCAGGAGCGGAGGACGCGGGCCGCGGAGTCGGTGAAGAAGCCCGCGTGGGTGGTGCCGTCCATGGGTCTGGCGGCGACGAGTTCACGGGCTCGGCGGATGGCCTCGTCCGGGTCGTGGCAGCCTTTGACGGGGTTCCAGCGCATCGGTTCCGGCCAGCCTGTGACGTTCTCGGGGTCGAAGACGTGGATCGGGCCGGTGCCTTCTCGGATCCCGACGGTGGCGGCGAGGACGTCGCCTTTGGTGGAGGTGGTGACGACGGGGCCGGGGGCGTCGAGGACGCGGGGGATGATGCGTCGGTTGGTTTTGCCCTGTCGGGTGCCGACCATGACGAGTTCGGCGTCTTCGTGCTGCCCGTAGAGGTCGATGTGGTGGTGGACCGACCGGCCCATGTGGACGGCGATCTCGGACATCGGCCGGTGGCGGAGTTCGCCGGTGAGTGAGGGGCGTGCGCGCCGGGCTCGTGTGCGTGCGGCCCCGGCTCCGAGGGTTCGGCGCAGTTGATGTTTGTCGGCGAGGGTGTTTCCTCGCCTGTTCCGACGCCCGGCGATCGCTGCCAGAGCGGTGGTGGTGGCGAGCACCGGGAGTTCGACCAGGCTGGTGACGGTCCACCAGAGCGCGGGGTGCGAATCGGGATGACCGAAGGCGTGTCCGGGGTGGGCGGGGTCGCGGAGGAGGGTGGCGGTGGCGCGGGCCCAGCCGGTGGAGCGCCAGGTCCAGCCGTGGCCGTCGACCAGGGCGGTGAGCGCGCCGCCGGTTGCCAATCCGGTCAGCATTCCGATGAAGAGCACGACCAGGACCAGAACCACGGCGAGCGCGAGGAGCTGGTCGTCGCCGTGGGGATCGCGGCGGGTGGTCACGGCGCGCCCGTCTTGTGCGCGGTGTCGCGCATCGTCTGGTCGGTGTCGATCAGTGCCCATTCGCGGCCGCCGCGCAGGACCGTGTGGTCGACGAGGTAGGGGGAGTCGTTGATCTTCCACAGTGCGGTGCCTTGTTCGAGGAGGGTGAGCAGGGAGGTTTGGGTGTCGTCGAGGTGGAGTTCGGTGGCGGTGGTGGCGAGTTGGTCGGAGCGTTGGCGGTAGAGGACGCGGGTTCCGCAGTCTGCGAGTAGGGCGCGGCCGTAGTACTGGGATTCGGGGGTGCCGCCGAGGAGGTCGGTGATGCGGTGGCAGAGCAGGAGGGTGGCGTTGCCGGTGGCGCGGGAGACTTTTTGGCCTGCGTTGGTGCGGGCCATGAGGGCGGGGAAGCGGGTGAGGCGCCAGGCTTCGTCGTAGACGGTGTAGCGGTGGCCGGGGCGGTGGGCGAAGGCCAGTTCGATGACGGACTGGGTGGTGGCCATGACCAGGGCGACGGCGGTGTCGCTGGTTTTGACGCGGCTGATGTCGATCACCGTGGCGGTGTCGCGCCAGTCGAGCTGGTTGTCGGGGCGGGGGTCGTCCAGGAGGCCTGACAGGCTGCCGCGGGTCAGGGCGCGGATGGCCAGGCCGATTTCGTGGGTGCGGTCGCGCAGGGTCGTCTGGTCGAGGTGGTGGTGTTCGGCCATCTCCTGGGTGGGGTTGAGGAGCAGGTCGACCAGTAGCCCGAGGTGGATGGGGCGTAGCCGGGTGAGGTCGCCGTCCGCGTCCCGCCGGCGGGTGGCGGTGGTGAGGGCGGTTTCCAGGGCGGTGCGTTCGTCCATGGACAGCGGGCGCTGGTCGGGGAGCAGGGTGCGGATCAGGGCGGCGAGCAGTTCCTCCCAGTGGGAGCGGACGATGGGCCACCACAGTTCGTCGGTGAGGTTGTCGGGTTTGGGTGGGAGGGCCAGGGCGTTGAGGCGGTCGGTCATGCCCGGTCCGAGGCGTAGTACCCGGCCGCCGAGGGCGTCGACTACGGGGACCCATTCGCCGCGGATGTCGCCGGGTACGGCGAAGCGGCGGCCGAAGGCGACTCCGCGGACGCAGAGTGATTTGGCGAGGGCGGATTTGCCGCTGCCGATGACGCCGGCGATGAAGATGCCGGCGTCGTGGAGCAGGCCGTGGGAGTAGAGCCGCCAGGGGTCGAAGCAGAACGGGCTGCCGGAGAACCGTTCCTGCCCGATGTAGGTGCCCACCGGCGGCAGTCCGGCTCCTGCCAGCCAGGGCAGGACGCCGCGTAGTTGGGCGGTGGATTCGATGTGGGCGGGTAGCCGCATCCGGTGTGCGATCCGGCCTGCGCGTCGTCCTGCGGGGCCGAGCCACGGGCGCGGCACCCAGCCGGGCAGTGTTCCACCGACCTGTTCCGTCCGATGGCGGGTCCGGAGGCCTCGGGCGAGGGGGAGTGCGGCGGCCCAGAAACCCTGGTCCTGTTCCCAGTGCAGGACGTGGGGTTCCACTGTGGATTCGTTGAGGGCTGCTTCGGCGGCGCCTGCTTCGACTTCGAGTTCTTCGGGTGTGGTGGCGGTGACGGAGACGAAGCCGAGGAAGCGGAAGTGGGCGAAGCCTTCGACGAGTTCGGCTTCGCGGCGGTGCAGGTCTTCGGCTTCGCGGCGGTCGGAGCGTGTGGTGCGGCGGTCGATGCGGCGGTTCATGGTTTCGCGGGCGTCGTCGGCTCCGGCTTCGACGTCGATCCTGGTTTGGGCTTTGCGGGCGGGGATCGGTTCGAGTACGAGGGACAGGGTGCGGCGGGAGGTGAGGCGGAGCAGGAAGGGTTCGAGGAAGCCGACCGGGACGCCCGTGTCGGCGCGGGGCCATTCGGCGATCCACCAGGTGCGGTGGACGGCGGAGTCGGTGGCGTAGTGGGTGCGGGCGGCGTGGGTGGCCATCGGGTGGCAGGAGGTGGGGTCGACGCCGGAGGGTGTGCCGGGGTCTCCGCCGGCCTGGTCGCCGTGGCCGCCGCCGCGTCGGTCGAGCATGGCGGTGGCGGCGGGGTCGAACGCGGTGCGGACGAGGTAGGCCAGGCCGCGTGGAGGTAGCCAGCCGCGCACGGTGATCCCGGCGGCCCGCAGGCCGCGTTCGACCCTGGTGATCTCGGCGAACAGCACGGAAGCCGCGCCGTCGCCGTCGCCGCCGGCGGCTTTGACGCGTGCGGTGGCGCGTCGTGGGTCGAGTTTGAGGATCAGGAACGATTCGTGGCGTTGTCCGGCGCGGCTGTGCGTGCCGATGAGTTCCTCGTAGGCGGCTGCGGCGAAGGGGTTGGTGTGTTCGCCGCGGACGTTCCACTCGCGGCGGATGGGGTCGCCGGACTCGGGGATGACCCGCTGGAGGATCTGCACGCGGGAGAGTGGGCTGTCGGAGCGGCACAGTGAGTTGAGCACCGCGCCGAACCCGACCACGCGGTGGGCTTGTTCGGCGGTGTCGAGGAGGGCGAAGGTGTCCGCGCCGATCTCCAGTGCCGCGACCATGCTGCCGTCGAGGGTGTCGGTGACGACGCCGAGGTCACGGTCGCGGTCTTCGCCGACCTGGTAGGCGTGCAACCGCAGCCGCGACAGGTCACCGGGTAGTTTCGGGCCGTCGGGCGCGGTCTCGTCGCGGGCGAGGCGGAACGGGCCGCCCCGGTAGTCGTGCTGGCCGGTCGTCCGGGTGACCAGCCTCCCGAGCAGGATCGGCGCGAAGTCCACCAGCGGCCGTCCGAACACCGGTAGCAGGGCCACCGCGACCAAAAGTCCCGCCACGACTAGCGGGACGGCCTTGAGCACGCCGGCGGTGTTCAGCCCGGCGACGGCGGTGAACAGGGCGGCCACCAGGCACACGAGTTGGGCGGGTGTCTTGCCCCACAGGACACCGTCGCTGCGGCGCTTGGAGAAACGAACACGAATCGCGGTCACCACCGACCCCCTCCCGTTGCCGGCCCGGACAGGCCGTTTCCGTGCTTCTGCGTGCCCGGTACGGGCGAACGCTCGGCTCCCGTGGGCGACGGGAGGTAGGGCAGGTGATCGGGGTAGGGGCTGTCGTCGGCGCCGCCCGAGGTCACGCCGTCCATCGCCACCTGGCCCGCCACCGCGCCCACCGCCCCGGCGATCGCGGCGCCGGTCAGCACCGACCGCATCCCCGACGTATGGCTGCTCGTCGCGGACCGGTGAACCTGCTCAGCGCCACCCGGTCGGCCCGTGGACGGGTTGCGGGGCGGCGTGGAGATCGTCACGTTGCCGGAGGACGACGAACGGGGCCCGGCGGCGTGCCCGGCCGGGAGTTGCCTGACGCCGGCACGGCCGTCGGGTAGGGCGGTGGACGAGGTGGTCGACCGGAGCGCGGTGGCGGCGGTCGATCCGCGACCGGCGACCATGGCCAGTGCGGCGGCGGTGGTCATCGCCAGCGACCCGCGCGCCGAACCGCCACCATGGCCGCCGTCGAGCGGGAACCACTTCACCACGACGAACGGCGCGACCGCCGTCACGCCGAGCGTGCCGACGCCGAGCAGGAGGTCACCGAGGCCGCGGCCCTGGCCGATCCAGGTCTCGCCGAGCCGGAACACGATCACGGTCAACGGTTTGGCGATGATGCACGCCCACAGCACGGACAGACCTTTGCGTGACCACTTCCGGGTGCCCCTGGGGCCCGCGCCGCCGGCGAGCTGCAACACCATCAACGCGACCGCCAGCACGATCGCGCCCTTGCGGAACACCAACAGCAGGTAGGCGATCCCGGAGGCGAACGCGCCGAGCAGGCACACCACCATCACGAACAGCCAGCCGGTGGCGTTCGCCCCGCCCGAGGTGGCCAGCGTGTACATCAGCGAGAAGAACCGCGCGTACACGACCTCCGACGTCCCGGCCGTCGCCCCGGCGAACCAGTCCGCGACCCGGTCGGACACGAACACCGCCAACGCGACCAGCGTCAACCCCACGCCGAGCCCGAACGCCCACCGCACGAGCCTGAGCGCGCCCTCGGCGAGTTCCCGGGTCCGCATCCGCAACGCCGCGATCACCGCGTTGACCAGGAACAGCAGCAACACCAGGTAGGCGCTGACCGTGCCGATCGCGCCCAGCACCGAACGCAGCCCCGGATCGTCGAAATCCACCGACGTCGGATGCCGCAACGCCCCCAGCGTGAGCTCCAGGCCGGTGAGCATCGCCCGCGCGGCGGCCTCCGCCAGGCACTTGTCGAACTCGGTGGCGCAGTCCATCGCGCCCCACAGCTTCCCGCCCGCCTGCACCGCCGTCGCCCCGACGCACAACGCGCCCATCGTGAGCACGTTCGCCGGTACCGAGCACAGCGCCTCGACGCTGTCGCCGACCTTGCCCCAGTCCACCACCGACTCCGCGGCCCCGGTCGCCGAGCCGATCGGGACACCGTCCGCGACCACCCGCCCGGCCAGGTTCAGCTCCGCCGCCGTCATCCCTGGCGGGAAGGCGCGGCGGGCAAGGTAGGAGTTGAGCACCGCGCAGGTCCGGTCGATCACCCGCCGGTCGGTGCCCTGCGAACTCGCCGTCGTGAGCGCGTCGCCGAGCTTGTCACGGGGGATCGCGGCACAGTCGATGGTGCCCTCCGCCGCACGCGGCCACCACTGCATCGCCATGCACCCGTCGCGGGCGCCCACGCACGAGCCCACGGCGGTGCGCACCTGGTCGATGCGGCGCTCGTTCTGCTCCTCGGTCCAGTGATAGGCGGGTGACAGCGGCGGTCGGGCCAGGCAGAACCGCCACGTCGCCCGCTGCGGCGAGAGTTCCCTGCGGTGGTTGACGACGAACGTGCACCGCAGCTCGGCGTCGTCGCGCAGGATCGCCTGATCCCCGCCGCACACCGCATCAGCCGGGACCTGTGCCGAGGGCCACGGGCAGCTCGGCGCGAGATACCACCACCGCCCGTCCGCGACCGTCACCCGCGGATACTCCCGATCCGCGATCCGCACCATCCCGATCCCGGCCGTCGGCTGCGGCGCACCGGCCTGCGCGACGGCGGGCGCGGCGAACACGAACAGGGACACCAGCACGAGCATCGCGGCGGACCCCGACCGCGCGACCGTGTCAGCAGCGGACATAGGGCACCGCCGAGAACCCCGAGCTGATCCGGAGGAACGCCGACGCCTTGTGCACCGCCGTACCGGGCAGCGTGGTCGCCTCGGGAGGGGACGACGGCACCCACCGCCCGTCACGCCACACCACCCAGAACGTCCACATCGCGTTCACGACCTCGCCCGCGCCCACCGCGGTGTCCGCGGAGCGGAGCCAGTAGCCGTCGACCGACACCCGCGCCCGGTCACCGTCACGGGCCTCGACCTTGACCGCCGTCGCACCGAACAACGCGTGCCGGTACAACGGGTTCTCCTGCTCCGCCCACCCGGCGAACCCGTCCGCGACCTCCGGCGCGGCACCGAGACCGCGGGCCGCCTCCCTCGCCGCCTGGCCGCCGTCGACCCGCCGGGACACCAGCACCGCCAACTGGGCCGCGGCGGTCGCCGCCAGCGCCTGCTCACCCCGTTCACACCCCACGTCACGGGCCGGCCGCACGTCCGAAACCGTGTCGACGCTGCTCGTCCGTCCGATCAGGACACCGCCGGCGAACACCGCCACCGCCGCGCCGGACACCGCGAAAACCCTGGCCGCAGGCCGGAAACCCCGCCGGTTGATGTAGTCGACCATCGGTACACCACCCTTCAGCCGGAGAACACCGAATACATGAAATTGACCATGATCGAGGCCAGCCCGACGACCGCGCCGAGGAACACCCCGCCCACCACACCGCCGATCCCGACCCCGCGCGCGTGCTGGAACCCCAACCGCGGCCCGACCACGGCGATCCCGATCCCGATCACCACCGCCGCGAGCCCACCCACCAGGACGTACATCGCGATCGAGTTGACCAACGACTCCATCGCCTCCAACCCCGGAGCGTTGCGGCCGTCCTCGATGTCGATCGGTGCCACCGGCCCGCCCTGCTGGACACGCCCCACCGTCGACCAGAACCCGTCGTTCATTGCCAACACCTCACAACTGTTGTGCGGACAGAAGAAACGCGGTCGCGGCGACCCGTTCGGCCCCGAGCCCGCTGCGCACCACCGGCGCGGTCGAGTCGACGAGCGCCCTGTCGAACGGCATCCGCAGCACCGCCGCGACGGCACGCCCGGCGGCCGACTCGGCGACGGCGGCGGCACGCGGCCACCGACCCGGCCGGTGCTGCACCGCGACGATCACACTCCGCCCGGTCAAGTCCCGGCGCGCGTCACCGGCCAACAGTTCGACCAGCCGCCCGCAGCGGCGCACCTCGCCGGCATCCGCCCGGCACACCACCACCAGCACGTCGGCCACCACGGCACACACCCGCGCCACCGGACCCGTGTCGGCCGGGCAGTCCACCACGACCATCCGGCTCACCGCGCGCAGCGCCTCGACCGCGTCCAGGACCTCCGCCGGACCGACCGGCTCCCACGGCCGCGCCGCCGAGACACCGCCCACCCGCGTCACCCAGCCACGCGACCCGGTCCCCGCCCCGAAGAACTCGGCGTGCCGCGCCCTATGGACAAATCCGCTGAGCACCGGAATCCGATCCTGCTTTGCTGGCACCCGACGAAGCCCGGTCCAGTCCAACGCGCCACCCGCCGGGCCCGGAATCCTGCACACGGCACCCGGCCAGACCGCGCCCGACGCGTCGACCACGACCACCGGGCCCGGCTGGTACGACGCCGCCGCCACGGCGAGCTGGGCGGCCACCGTCGACCGTCCCGAACCGGCCGCACCCACCACCGCCACCACCCGCCCGGCGACCGGCGCCCGACGCAACACCTCGTCCACCGCCGTCCGCCGGCCGCGCGTCAACCGTTCGACAGCCGAGGCCGGACCACGGGGGATCACGACGGGAGCGGCCTCCGCCGGTCGCGGGGCACGACGCACCGGGAGCACGGCGGAGGTGGGAAACGGCACCGGCCGCCCGCCCCACGACCCGCCGCTCACCAGTGGTACCCGATCCGGTCGGGCAGCCACGACGGACGAGGCTGCGCGGCAGCCTCCGGAGCCACACCACCGGGCGGCGTGAGGCTCCCCAGCCGCGCCACCCTGGCACGCAGATCCGTCGAGGACACCTCCGACCGGCCCGACGCCCGCAGCCGCCACGGAAGACCATTCCCCGCCCGCGACGACAGCCGCGCACTGACGCCGTCCAACCCCGCCGCCAGCTCCCGGGAATCCCGGTCGGACAGACGCGACGCGGCGTAGACAGGTCCCTCGTACGAGAACGGAAGACCTGCATCGCGCGCGGCCACCGCGGTACGCAGCTCGTGCGCGTGATCCGCGACCCGGTCGCACAACGCCATCGCGTACTGCTTCTGCCGCACGGTCACCGCCGAGAACGCCTCGACCGACCCGGACAGATCGACCAGTCGACCGTCCACCATGGACAAGGTCATCTCCTCCACCAGCCGATCGGCGTGCACGGACCCGCGCAACACGAAATGCCGGTCGACCCCCGCCGCGTACGCGACCGGATCCGCGGCCGGGGTGGCGTCCGGAGACGCCGCTTCCACCCACTGGCCGTCGAACCCCACGAACCCCTCGTTCTCCAGACCGGTCACCGACCTCACCCCGTCTCTTCGACGCCTTCCGTTTGACGTGATCGCTGTGCGGCTTCGTCACCCGACCTCCGTGCGCGGCTGCGTGGACCGACGTGGCGTCCTCCCACCGTCGAACCGGCCACGGTTGCGGGTCGATGCTGCGAGTTGGAACGCGTGGCCCAGACGCTGACGACGAAAGCCGGCCCGGCACGCCCGGAACCCGCCGACACCGCCCGACTGGAAGCCCTCACCGCGAGGGCCGAAGCCGCCGCCGCAGCCCTGCAAGCCCGGATCTCGCCGATGCCGCTCGCCGAAGGGCTCGAAGGCCGGATCGACACCCTCCACCGGGCGGAGGCCACTGGATTCGTGGCGGTCTACTGGGCGGCGGCCTCCACCAGCGGGCGTCCGAACCTCGACTTCCGGGTCCACTTCACCCCACTGTTCTGACAGCGGCTTCTGCACGGCGGCACCCACCCCTTCCATGACACGCCGTCAGCTACCCGCTGGGATGGGCCGTGCCGCGACGCCACGGAAGTCGCCGCCGAGCCGCACCGACGACACCTTCACCACATCACCCGACGCCGGCGCCTCGACCATCCGATGCACCCCGTCGAACACACCGAGGTACATGGCCACGTGATGAGTCCCCCAGAACAGCAGATCCCCCGGCCGTGCCTGCGCGAACGCCACCACCGACGTCGCGCCGGTCAACTGCGCGTCCGACGGCCTGGTGAGCCGCACCCCCGCCTGCGCGTAGGCGTACAACGTCAGGCCACTGCAATCGAACCCCACCTTGGCGAAATCACCATGCGCGTCCGCGACACCGTGATCCCTGACCCCCTGAGTCGGACCGTGCTCATCGCCGCCACCCCACGCGTACGGCGTGCCCAGCCACGCCAACGCCGCACCGATCGCCTGCGCGATCCGCGGCGAGGCAGCGACCACCGTCCCGACGACCCTCGCCTCCAGCGGAAGCTCCACGGTATTTCCCCTGACACGCACCGGAACCGGCCCCGGGACCGACTGTTCCTCGCACGCCGTCGCGCGGTCGAACATCGTGGCGGTGACAGCCTCGGCCCAACGCTGGTGCTTGGCGTACTCGACGGCTCCTGCGCCGCTGGCCTGCACCACCTGTGCCAGCTCGTGATTCGATCGCGGATCGACCGCGTAGCGCGGCACCCGCGTGAGCAGCACCGAGAAGAAGCCTTTCGCCGCTGCCGCCGGGTCGGTCCGGTCATACCCGGCGTAGGCGTGATCCGGGCCTGGGGCGATCTGCTGGAACGCACCGACCGCCCGACCGACAACGACCTCGGCCCGCAAGGTGCTCTCCTGCATCGCGGTCTGCAACGCGACGGTCGCGCCGCGCCGCTCGACGCCCATTCCCCTGGCTGTAGCCACAATCGCGGTCACAACGGCCGCCTGGGACGCCGACAGGCGCACGCTGGTTGTGCTTCCGGCAGCCTCGTCGGAGGCGGCCACGACACAGGACAGCGGCCCGGGGACTGCATCCGCTGTCCAATACACCACAAGCATTCCACCGACCATCACGGTCAAGAGCAGGGCGACGACGACCATCGAGAAGAGTTTCATCAGCCCGCTCGCAACCGGATCTTGAAGCGATACGGGAACGGGCCGGAGACCCAGAACAGATCAGCTTCACCGGCAGGCGCGATCCCGGAAGCCGCGCCAACAAGACCCGGTACCTCGGCGCGGATACGGGCGATACTCGCCACCGCGGTGACCCGGCCACCGGAGAGCTCGACGCGGACCACCCAGTCCGACCCCGACACCAACGCCCACACCTGCGGACGCCCGTCAACGTGCACACACGCAAGCCCGCCCAACCGTTGCGCCGCCGCCCAATGGCCGGTGATCCTCACCGAACCGACCTCGACGAAGCGTTCCGGATGCCGCAACACCAACCGGTTCGCCCCGTCGCTGTGGACCAGGACCTCCCCGGTGTGGCACAACCCCCAACCCTCACCGACGAACCCGACCCGTCGCGTCTCCTGCAACGTCACCGGATCACGCAGAACCGCCACGCCACCATCGAAGACCAACTGCCACAGACCCGCCGGAACCAACGCCAACCCACCGGCACGCATCCCACCGGGCAGACCGACCTGGTGAACCACCCGGCCACTGTCAGGACGGACCACCCTCACCGCACTGCCCGACGCCGTGTCGACGGCCTCGACCAACACCCCGCCAGCCGCGGCCAACCCACGACCGGCCGCACCATCCGAACCCACCTTGGCGACGACCCGCGCCGAGACGACGAGCACACCGCCCGCCCCGACGGTCGAGGACAACGGGCCCACACTCGGTGGCACCGCCGCCTGGTACGTCGACGAAACCCGAGGTGCAGGCGAACACGCCGCTAGCCCGAGGCAGATCACCACCACCCGAACCGCACGCCGTCCGATCGCCGGAGCCTTCATCCCGCACCGCCCCACTCGATGTAACCGATGAGAGACGACAATGACTCCACAAACGGACGATGCAGTCGATCGCCAGCCCGATTACTGGATTTCCCGATCTGCGGAAGCAGGCAGCAATGGGGTGCGTCAGCTTTCCGTAGTGCGGACAGATGGTTTCCGTGTCCTGGTAAAAATGGGCGACCCGGCATTATCGGGTTAGGGTCACTGTTGTTGCCGAACTACCTCATCGATCCGTCGAATGTCATCTCGCCTCGGTGTCCTGAACCGACGCAGGGAGGGTGTATGAGAGACACCGACCGGCCCCCAAGAAACTCCCCGAATACCTCCCACAGTGCTGCCGGACCGCCTGCGGTGCGCCTCGTAGCCGGGTATCGCGACGCAGCTGCCCGACGCCCGACTCAAGGCAGGTGCCGCCCATCACTTCACCCGCTCCCGTCACCGCGGCTCGCCGTGAGACGGCCCGACCCACCGGAGGAACCCATGCGCACCTACAACGGGGAAGTTCCGAGGTTCGACCCCGACGCGATGATCCACCACCGCCGACGAGCCAGGATCACCCAAGTCGAACTCGGTCGCCGCCTCTGCGTACACGACAACCAGATCTACCGCTGGGAGAAGGGCATCACCCCCATTGCCGCCGACGACCTCCGCCGAGTGGCCAGGGAACTGCGAGTCGTCCCAGCACAACTACAACGCCCACTCGACAGCCCACCGACACTGACCGACCTGAGGAGCCTGCTCGCCATCACACCCACAGAACTCGCGCGCCGACTCGCCGTCAAACCCCAACGACTAGCCCACTGGGAACGAGGACACCTCGGCCCAGAACACGGACCACTGCTCGCCGCCCTACTCGGCATCGGCGAAGCCTCCGTCCGCGACTACGAACACACCGGCCAACTACCCGTACCCCTCGCTCACCGCCTGGCCCGCGCACTCCGCACCACCCCCGAGATGGTCTCCGCAGCCTTCCTCGCATCCGGCCGCGCCGCACCTCCGCACGCCCAGGCCGCCTGAACCGCGTATTCCTCATTCCACTCATTCGAATACACCCACCCTCTTGTCCGACCCGGCAATCAATCCTGACACTGAGACGGCGACCGGCGCCCGGACGAGCTTTCGAAGGAGTCGAGGACATGCCAAGCCACCCCCACAACGGCAACAACCCAGACCCACGAACGCCCATCCGACTACTCGGCCCAGCCGCCTGGCCCCGCCGACACGTCATGCAGCCGAGAGTTCCCACCAACCACTTGGATCAACACCAGGACGGCCACGACGCCCCGGCACGCGGCGACTACCTCGACCGCCTCCTCCAGGTACTGGAATCCGTCGCCAAAGCCCGACAGCCACTCAGCCTCTCCGAAATATGCCGGGAACTGTCCCTACCGATGACCACCGTCCACAGGCTGTTGGTGGCACTGTGGAAAACGGGAGTCCTGCAACGAGACAACAGGCGGCGATACCTCCTAGGCGGACGCCTCGTCGCCCTGGTCACCGAACCGGACGACTCCGGCAACGACGCGTCATGAAGACCGGTCCCACCCGACCCTGGAGAGCCCGATCACGCCCGGCACCTCCTCCTCGAACTCGACGATCCGAACACCGAGTCGACACGGCTCGATCGGTGAACCGCGCGGCCAGTGGTAGCGGGGGCTAGAGAGTCCGGGCACCAGGGCGGCTCCGTGCTCGACTGGTCGTCAGGGTGCCCACGGGGCCGTGCCCCGGAGCGACACAACGTCGCGGCCAAGACAAGCTGGGGACCACCCAGTGCGTGGCTTGGTGATGGTGTTTCCGGTCGTGTGCGAGAGAACCCGATCGTGTCCGCCGCCCCGAGGGCGCCGACCACGACCGGGTTCTGGGGTCTAGCGGTGCGGCTGCCTCGGTAGTCGATATTCCGAGGAAGCCGACATCGACGCCACCGGCTGAACCGGCACTACCGCCGTTTACATGCCCAACATGGACGCACCGAGCCGTCCTTGCACCGACAGATAATGGGCGGGATCGGGATGAAGGTCGGTGCCGCTTCGCTCGCATGACATGACCGATGTGTGGTCGAGGGCGAATAGGGAGTCTCACTCGCCTGGGCGACAGAGCCGGTACCCACCAGCAGTCCACTTGCCAGGACCGCCATACCGAGCACGGTACCCGCTGCGCGTTTACCGCAGCTCTTCACGCCATTGGTGATCACTATGCTTCTCCTTGATGATCGATACATCGCCTATAGTGCCCGACCCTGGTGGTGTCCGGGCAGCCGGTCACACGCCGGTCGCATCTTCCAGCACGAAGAACGTTCCCAGCGGTCATCGCTACAGGCCGTCGTCACCACCGATACAGCTGCGTCGACAGTCGACGACGACTTCGTGATCTACGAATTCCTCATGTGAGTCCGCCGAGGCGAGCGTGCTGAAGATGCGGTCATGCGCAGCAGCAGGGTGCCCGCCATACGGCGATGGCATCGCAGGCCCCTCGGAGAACACCCTAACCGGTGACAATCACCCACCCTGCAGTCGGCTGCTACGCGCGCGGTGGGGGAACCAATGCCGCACCCGATACCGCGACACGACGAACGTACTCCTGACCACCGCCGCGTCAGTAGGAGACAATCCTGAGTTCCGAAGTCCGCCGGAGCGCGAGAGGCTAATCTGCCCACGACCAAGGCGCTACCAATCCTCCGATGATCCAAGCTATCCGCTGTCTGCTGGGACCACCCCCGCTCGCGCGGAGAACTAGCGGGAGCCCGCGTCAGTTCCGCCTGTTCACGGGCTACCCCCGCTCA
The DNA here is from genome assembly GCF_050942485.1 of Actinosynnema sp. CS-041913. NCBI lineage: Bacteria > Bacillati > Actinomycetota > Actinomycetes > Pseudonocardiales > Pseudonocardiaceae > Actinosynnema > Actinosynnema sp. CS-041913. Next base: position 2,139,020 of record NZ_CP192037.1, read on the forward strand.
CGGGGAAGACGATCCGAAGTTCACGCAGGCAGACCTCGACCACGGACCATCCGCGTTCGCGCGGGGAAGACGGGGGGACGATGTCGAGGTTCGGCGCTCGCGCGGGGAAGTCCAGGTGCAGGCGGAGTTCATGGAGGCTGTGGGGGGACCACCCCGCTCTTGAGGGGAAGACCGACGCCAAGGGGCGCGCGAGCGTCTCGGCGGCGGACACCCCCGCTCGCGCCGGGAAGACGAGCAGGCACGGAAGTTGGACGAGTGCCACCGGGGACCACCCCCGCTCGCGCGGGGAAGACCGTAGGCGGCCCAGTCACCGGAGCTGGCCTGCTGGGACCACCCCCGCTCGCGCGGGGAAGACTCCGGCATGGGTGGGGATTCCCACGTGAATGCGGGACCACCCCCGCTCGCGCGGGGAAGACACTTCTTGACCAGTGAGTTTACACCGCCATAGATCCGTTTTGATTCGATTCATCGTGGTGCCGTATTGGTGTTCGTCCGGTGGGCTTGCAACGGTGGGTGGGCCCGCACGGGGCTGCGTGGCCGTTTGATCCGTCTGTCGGAGGGCGGGCTGGTGGCACTGGGCGCGGGGTCAGTGTCGCGACCTTGTCATGGCCGTGCCCAGCACCCGCGACATGGTTGCCGACCACGAGGAGGGCGATCAGTTCCTCTCTGAGATCGACACCTATCTGCCGATGTTGGGGCGTACCAGCGGACGTACAGCCTGATACGCAGCGTGGACCGAGCGCGGCCGGTGACCTCTCCTGGGACAGGAGATGGGGCGCAGGCCGCGCTCGGTACGAGATGGACGTGCCGTTACACCTCGGGTTGGGTCAGTGAGCACATCACGCGGCCCTCCACGACCAGGAGCCTGGGGGGTGTCGTGACGTAGTAGGCGTTGGCGACCTGTTCTTGTGGCCAGTAGTACTTCGTGCCCCATGGTCCGACACAGGCGCCGTAGCGCTTGCCGTTGGCGATGTCGACGCGGATGAGGATGAACGAGTCCACGCAGTGGCTGTAGCGGGAGACTGCTCCGTTGTTGTGGTCCGGGTTGACGTGGACGAAGCCGCACCCGGAGGCAAGTCGGTCGTCATTGGCTGACGCCGACGGTGGTGCCACTGTCATGAGCGCCGCCGCGAGTGTGGCGACGATGACGCTGGACATCGTTGCAGGGCATAGGTTTCTGTGTTGCATGGTGACCGCCTCACGTTGGGACAAGGCTTGCGGTCACGAGCATCGGTCGGGGCGACGGTCGCCGGGAATGATGTCGAGGCTTCGAATGCTAAGGAATAGACGTCGTCGGGGACTGCTCGGTGTCCGGGATCGGGTCGAGGTAGGTGGCGCCGCCTGAGGCGGTCACGCGGTCGTGGATGCGGTGGTTGTGTTCGACCATGCCGGTGAGGGTGTCGGGGGAGTCGGCGGTTCGGAGTACGGAGAACAGGAACACGATCGGTGTGTCGGGCACCTTGAGCAGGGGTGTGGCGAGTCGCGTGCGGAGGATCGGGTAGACGAGGGCCAGGCCTGTGCTGCCCAGGCTTTGTCGATCCAGTTCGGACAGTGTCCGGGTGATGAGTTCTTCGGCGGTGTGATCGGCGAGGAGCGTGTTGCTCCACGGGTGTGGGTGTTGCCACGGTCCGAGGGTGCGGAGCAGGGCGACGTCGTCGGCCATGCGGTCGAGGAAGTCCCGGTAGCCGGTGTCGGTGACGGTGTCGCCGCCCGTGATGTGACCAAGGCCTTCCAGAAGGCGCGGGCTGTCCGGTATGGATGGTGGTGTGAAGTAGGTGGTGGCTTCGAGTTGGTAGGTCCACGTGCCGCTGTCGTCTGGCTTGACCTTGCCTTCGAGGTAGTCGACGCGGCGGTCGCTGGCCAGCCGGCGTTGGTCGGCGAGCAGGTCCGACAGGCGGTTGTACCGGAGGATGTGTCTGCGGGCGTGGGTGTGGGCCGGGATGAGGCGCAGGGTGGCCCGGACGATGACCCCGTGCCGGCCGCGGCCTGCCCGGACGGCGTCGAACAGTGCGGGTTCGACCGTCGGGGAGCAGGTGCGGTGGCTGCCGTCGGGGGTGACGACGTCCAGTTGCAGCACGTTGTCGGTGTGGGCGCCGTGGTGTCGACTGGTGCCGCCGAGTCCGCCGACGGACAGGGTGCCGCCCACCGACAGTTCGAGGTAGTCGGTCAGGACAGGGGGCGTGAGGCCGTGGGCCAGAGTCGCGGTCAGCACGTCGCTCCAGCGCGCTCCGGCTTCCACCGTGACGTGGTCCGCGGCGACGGGCCCCACTGTGTCGAAACCGCGCATGTCCAGGACCATCCCGTCGGGAGTCTGGGCCTGACCGCCGGTGGAGTGGCCTTCGGCACGAGGCACGACCGGGATCGCGTGTTGATGGGCGAAGCGCTGGATGGCGCAGACGTCGCGCAATGACCCCGGACGGGCGACCGCGAGCGGCCGGTGGCGGACCACGCGACCGAAGTCCTCGGCCGCCCACGCGAGGTCGGCGTCGTGCGTCGACAGCACTCCGTCCAGCGACGGCACCGGAATGTGGTCGGGCTGGGGTGGGCCGCTGAGGAAACGACGCTGCACGGGGTCGAAGCAGGTGATTCCGGAGGGCAACTCGTCTCCTCAGGGGTCTGCGCGTCCGGTCATCCGGCCCGCCGAGGCACCGGAACGGCCTTCCACTCCAACGTATCGAGTTCGGTGCGAATCGCGGCGGCCCGGACGTCGCCGAGCGCTTCGAACAGCAGCAGCGCCTCTGTCCACGCCCGGTGTGCACGTTCGCAGTCGCCCAGGTCCCGATGGCGGTGACCGAGCTTGCGCGGCAGTTCGGCCCGACTCCACCGATCGGCCACGGCCGAGCTGGCGGCCAACGCACGGTTGAGGTGGTCCAGCGACGCGACCTCGTCGCCCTGGTCGCGGTAGACGTCGGAGACCTTGTCCAACGCACAGCTCTCGGCTTGCCGGTCGCCACGCGCACGAAACACGGTGATCGCTTGCGCCAGCAGGTCCAGGGCATATCGGTGGTCGCCGAGCGCCCGATGGGCGTCGGCGAGATAGGCCGTGACGATGGCCCAAGACCACTCGTCCCCGAGTTCGGAGCACAACGTCCGCGCATGGTCGTACTTGTCGGCGGCCGGTTCGTAACCGCCTTGGGCTTGCAGGACCCGCCCGACCCCCAACAGACTCCACACCTGGCCGGCGCGGTCGCCGTCCTCGGTACGCAGCGCCGCCGCTTCGCCGAAGCAGTTGCCGGCCTCGACCAGACGGTGTTGTGCCAAGTGCGCGTTCCCCAGGTTGTTCAGGATCCAGCCCTGGGCGGCACGGTCGCCACATCGCCGTGCCTCGTCCAGGCAACGTTCCAACGGGCCGATCCAGACCCGCCAGGGGTGACGCCAGTACAGGTAGTCCGACAGCACCATCGGCAGACCGAGCGCGACGTCGTGAATACCGTGCAGAGCCGCATGTTGTGTCGCCGCGGCGAGGTTGGCCAGTTCGGTTTCGCACCACGCGACGGCCTCGTCGACCGTGGAAAACGACATGGGCTGCGGCATCGACAACATGACCAGGCCCTCGACGGCAACCTGCGGCCGGTTAGGGGACATGACCAGGTTCGCCGCAGCCGCTGTGCGCAGATACCAGTAGAGAAGCCGTCGAGACGCGCGCTCCGTATCGGCGTGCGACTCATCGGCGGCTGCGCGCTCGACTGCGTAGTCGAGCACCAGGTCGTGGAACCGGTACCGTCGACGACCCGCTTCGTGCAGGAGGTGGACGCCCGCGAGCATGTCCAACAGCCGACAAGTTTCGGAACGTTCGCAGCTAGCCAGGGCCGACGCGGCGTCGACGCCGAATTCGTGTCCAGGATGCAGGCTCAGCAGCCGGAACAGCCGCGCGGCAGCGGGCTCCAGCGCGCGGAACGACCACGACAACACCTGGCGCACCGCCTCGTCGGTGTCATAGGGCGACAGGGTGTCCAGCCGATGATCGGCAGAGGACAGATCCTCTGCCAAATCCGCGAGGGTCAGATGTCGGCTGGCCGCGACACGTTCAGCGGCGACACGGACCGCTAACGGCAAGCCGCCGCAGAACCTCGCGATCCGTTGCGCGGCCTCGCGCTCCGCGTCCACCCGCTCACACCCGACGACGTCGCGCAACAGGCGGACGGCGTCGTCCTGGCCGAACCTGTCGACCGTCAGACAGCGGGCCCCGTACTGCACGGCGAGTCCCGACAGGCGCCGCCTGCTCGTGACGATCACCAGACAACCGGGCGACGCCGGAATGAGCGAGCGGACCTGTTCGATACGTGCGGCGTTGTCGAACAGAAGAAGCGTCCGCGTGCCGTTCAGCACCGTGCGAAGCAACGCCGCGCGCCAGTCCAGCGTCGTGGGGATGTCCTGGGCCGGCACGCCCAGGGCCTTGAGCATGTCCTCCAACACCTCTCCGGGACCAACAGGATCACCATTCGCCGCATAACCATGCAGATCCACGAAAAGCGTGCCGTCGGGAAAGCGGCTCTTGATCCGGTGCGCCCACGCGACGGCGAGTGTCGTCTTACCCACACCCGCTTCACCGTCGAGCGCGACCACGTCAGCCGAAGGGTTGTCGCGTTTCGCGTCCAGCAACCGATCCAGCTCTTGGAGCACGGCGACACGGCCGACCAGGTGCGGCGACGGCGGCAACTGGGCAGGCTTCACCGTCACCCTGGAACTCGTTCCGACCGAACTGAGGAACAGCGCCACGAAGACGCCGTCGGTTCCGAACGCCACGTCACACGCTCGTGCGAAGCCCTCGGTAGGAGGCTTGTGACCATTCTCCACATTGGAATAGTGGCTCGGGCTGTACCCCATCCGGCGTGCCACCGAGCCCTGAGACTCCCGCCCCCGCTGCCTGCGCAACGCCTCCGCGAACGACCCGTGGTCCGCATGTGTTGCCGAACTGGTACTCGTAGTCTCTTCCACCCGACTTCACCGCCCCCTCGTCGTATCCCAGACGGCTCCGGTGGCGTCACGTTGGTCCCTTCCGGCAACACATCCGAGAATTTGATCATAGGTGGAATCGGCGGCGAAGTATCGATGTTGGCATATGATTCCCTGGTCGGGGGATGGTTCATTCTTTCGGTGTACGCACTCTTTTCGAGAGTTGACAATGCGTCAACTTGATGGAACAGGCCGAAGCCCGATGCCGTCCTGGCCCGCGCCGGTCTCACCGCCGACGTGGAGATCCTGTCCGCCACCGAGGCGCTGCTGGCGCGCCTCGGTGTGGATGCTCAAGATCGGCGATGACGGCGAGTCGGGGCTTGTGGTGGTGTCCGTGCCGATGAGCCGGGCTCGTCTCTCAGGTGATGCCGGCCGCTCACTCCCTGACGACCGAGCGGGTTGAGTTCCATCCATGCGGATACCACGACCCTGCACGGGCTCGGTTCGCGACGCGCGAACCGCAGCCGCATGGTCCACTTCCCCAGACCGATGCGTCGGTTGCCACCCCCTCCGAGGGGGTGTGGCCGGGCCCGGTGATAGAGGTCCATCACCACGACCACCCAAGGGCGTTCGCGCCGGACTCGGGAAGAGAACCGACCCGCTCGCCCACGCCGAGCCACACCACGGGCAGGTTGGCAGGAGGGATGCCGTCGCTCTCGGCGTCCACGGGGCTGCACACCACCCGCGCGAGGAAGTGTTCCATCGGAAATCCTGGCTGAGTGGCGACCCGTAGAAGCGTTGTCGGATCGTAGGCGGACAATGCTGCGATCGCGTCGCCGACGGTCACCAGCCGGGTGTTGGTCATCGCGGTCACCTCGCGTTTGGTTGGTGGTGGTTTTACTCCGAACCGGGCGGGCTATCAGGTGGTGACAACGGCGCGTTCAACGGCATGCGCGGCGCTGCGCGCCACGATGTTCGGTGTCGTCAACGACGACGCGCGCCATGTCGAAGAGTCGTTGCCCCGGTAGCTGGAGAGAACAGGGGAATGCCCTCGAGGATCCTCCACGCTCGTTCGCAGTCGGGGCAGGTCGGCCAGCACCAGTCGGGAACCCGTGGCAGCGGACGGTGTGGAACGGTCACCGCCACGCCGCACAGGGTCGCTCCCTCTTCATGTGCGGCCAACTCGTCGGGTATGGCGTGACGGGCACCGTCGTGCGGCAGCCACCGGAACGGCCGTATACCCATCACAGCCGCCGTATCCAGCAGGTTGTCGACGGAACTTCGGCACCCAGGGGCACGTCACTCCGCACCGGATACCGGCCGCGTGTCCCAGCCGGGTTGGAGAAGGTTCGGGGGAAGTCAAGGCGTAGCACGGCGTCTCCGGGAGGTAGCTGATAGTTCTCGTGAGTACAATCAAGCTAGCTCGGATTCACTCGCGATTGAAGTACCTCGATCGGGTGTTTGCTGCCGGTGGTCGTAACCTCGTCAAGGTCAGTTCCGGCTCGCACGCAGGAGGCAGCACACTGATGGCCAGCGGACCGATCCTCACAGCGGTGCACGCCATCGAACTGGGACAGCGCCTCCGCGCCCATCGCACCGCCTTGGGCCTGACGACCAATGCCGTCGGGAAGGCGACCGGGCTGGGCGGCAACAACGTGTCCACGATGGAGATCGCCAAACGACGGCTGACCTCGGCCGGCCTGACCCGGCTGGCCGAGCACTACGACCTGGCACCGAACGAGGTGGCCGAATTGGAGTCGCTGCGCACCCAGACCGAGCGCCACCAGTGGTGGAACGACTACGAGTCCATCTTCAGCGACGAGTTTGTCCGGTTCCTGGGCTTGGAGGCAGGGGCCGCGAGCATCCGGGAGTACGTCGCCGAGACGGTCCCCGGCCTGCTTCAGACGGCAGACTACGCACGAGCGATGATCAGAGGCGGAACGACGTACATCCGGCCGGTCGACGTCGGCCCTCGAGTCGAATCGCGACTCGCACGTCAAACTCGGCTCGAAGGCCCCGAGCCGGTCGACTACGCCGTCGTCCTGGGCCCCGCCGCGATCCGGATGGAGGTCGGTGGTCGCGCGGTTTTGCGCCGCCAACTGGAACACCTGGCCGAACTCGTCGAACGCGACGAAGAACGCCTGCGGATTCGAGTCATGCCCTTCAGCGCCGGGGCACACTCGATGATCGGCTCGGCCGTCTCGATCCTGAGTTTCGACTCACGTTGGGTGCCCGACCACGCATGGGTCGACTCGATCACCAGCACTGCGGGCCTCATCGACCGTCGCAGCACCCTTCTCGAACTCACGGCCAGCTTCAACGAGGTGCTTGAACAGGCGATGGACCGCGACGCGACCCTTGCCACTCTTCACAAGGTCCGCACGGAGATGGAGATCTGATGATCGACGACGTCCCCACCACAACGCACGGCTGCTGGTTCAAGTCCAGCTACTCCAACCCGAGCAACAACTGCGTCGAGATCATGCTCACCGAGAACGTAGTCCACGTCCGGGACACCAAGGCCCGCAATGACCGGCTACCCGTCCTCTTCCGGAGGGACACCTGGCGCACCTTCCTGGAGTCCATGGCCACCGATTGATGGTGAGAACGCCGGGCGCATGCGTACGGCCTCCGACGGGCACAGCCTCGACCACCGTGTTCGGACTGGTTCTTCAGAACGCATGCCAGCGCCCGGCCCTGCGGGTGCGTGTTCCGTCGAGGCGTTGCCGCAGTGCTTCCGCATGTTCCCGTGAGCGGTGTGCATGTCGAAGAGGTGCGCTCAGCTGAACGAAGTCGCGCATCTCCAGCAGTAGCTCGAATCCGGGAGACTCTTCCAGGTCATAGCCGTAGCGTTCAGTGAAGATCCGCACGCGGTCGGGATCGTCGTGGTAGCGACGGGCAGCGTGCCACGTCGGAACCAGATCGACTTCGCGCGGACCCCAGGCGGCGGAGTCCCAGTCTCCCATCAACACGGTCCCATGGTTGCCTCGAAGGAGATTGCCCAACCAGGCATCGCCGTGGATCAGCCCGTTACCCAACGGCCAGTCGACCACCGCGAGTTCGGAGCGCAGTGCCGGGATGCGCTTCTTCAGCCAGTCCCGATCGTCATCGGTAAGCACCGGTGACGCGGCGGGATTCGAGATCGCACGCTCCAGGGACGTCAGCGGTTGCCAGGACCGCAGGCGCACAGGGGGTTGCCGGAGTTCGTGCAATCGGCGGAGCAACGTGCCAAGAACAGCCGAATCGAGGTCGGGCGTCGGCCCGGCCTGCGGATAGTAGTGCCAGAACGTGACGGTATGGCCTACAACGGAGACGGCGTCCGTGTCGCGGAGCGGAGTGACGGCCGGATACCCATGCTGCGACAGCCAGCGCGTGACCGCCAACATGTTCCGTGCCTGAGCCGTGTGGTCGCCCGCCGCGACTCGCGCCACCGCGTGCTCGGCGGGAAGCAGCAGCACGGCGTTCGCGTAGTTGTGGATGACGTGAGCGTTGGCGGGGTCCAGGCCTGCCAAGGCACACGCGGCCCGCGCGACTCGGATCGGATCTGCGCCGCCCGACGAGGTGGGGTCTTCCGAGGTCACATAGGGATTATTCCCGCAGGAAGACCCAGTGAAGCACCGCATTCGGCGATCGCGGTCCGCAACTCCAACGCGGTCCTTCCTCGCAGCGGATTCGCCCCCAGTCTGCCGCGCCAGCCGCCACAGAGGACGCGCAAGCGGGGCGATCACCTCGTCGGCGGGCAGATCGAGGACCGGCCGCATGGCGGCTGCTGCAGCGTCGACCTCGCTAAGGGCTGTCACGTAACTGATCTTGTGGTTGGCGATGCGGACGCTTCTTGGTCAGCCGGTGAGGGCGAGGTTGTAGAGGCGGGCGATGTCGAAGGCGGTGTCGCGGAGCGTGTGGGCCGCGGCGGTGGTCGCGCGGGATGGTCCGGTTCTTCATGCGGGTCGGAGTGTGTTCGGCGCGGGCGTGGATGCTGCGGTGGGCGGTGTTGAGGTGTTCCTGCCTGTCGGTCAACGCGCTGCCGTCGCGGGGTTTGCGGTAGGGCATGATCACTTCGGGGTTGTCCTGCTAGCCGCCGTCGGCCATGACGGGTCGACCGCGAAGCATGTCGGCGATGCCGGAGTCGCGGTAGGCGGTGCAGTCGTTGCGGTTGCTGGGGTGCGGGTCGCCGGTGGCGATCACCAGGCGGGTGTCGGCGTCGATGGCCACCTGCAGGTTGGTCGAGTACCGGTAGTCCTTCGACCGTGCCGCGAGGCGGTGGTCGCGGGTGGGAACCAGGGTGCCGTCCACGATCACGACCCGATCGATGCGGCGGCGGCGCCTCACCGGGGCCAGGAAGAGCAGTGGGCCGACGGTGTCGATGACCCGGTGTGCCGCGGCGTGCGACACCCCGAACAGCGGCCCGAGCTGCCGCATGGTGAGGTTGGTGCGCCAGCAGGTGGCCACCAGCAGCACCCGGTCGGTCAGGTCCGGGCGCCACTGCCGACCGGGACGGCCGTCGGCGATCGCGTCACCGCCTCGCTCGGCCACCACCCGCACCAGCTTGCGGAACTGCCCAGGCTGCAGACCGGTGAACGGTGCGATCGACTCCGACCGGGACGCCGAGATCACCTGCACACGAACATGATCGCCCATCCACCCAGGCGACCCATCACCGAGTTACGTGACAGCCCTTACTGTAGGGCGGCCTGCGCCGTCGCGAGTTCCAGCCGGGAAATGACCAAATCACCGGTTGAGGCCGGGCGGGGGTTCTACCGCCACCCCGAGAAGTGGGCCACTAGCGCTGCGAATGGTCCCGCACCGGGCAACCACCGCGCTGATCGACTTCGATCGACTCTGATCAACCGCACGGCGTCCATTCGGGTTGTCACTCGGATGGAGCGAAATGCCGTGTCGGAAATCGCCGATACCCGTCGGGCGAGAGAGGAAGTCGCCTATTCGAATTCCTTGTGGAATACCGGGAGGAACCCCGTGGCAAGGTATCTGCTCAAGCGGACAGCGCGGTGCGTGGTGGCCGGCGCGGCAGTGGTGGGTCTGGCGGTGGCCGGGGTGGCGGTGGTGGCGCCTCCGGCGGTGGCTGGGGAGCTCGGGTTCGCCTACGTCGCCAACAGCCAGTCCGACACCGTGACCACGATCAGCGTGTCCACCGGCGGCACGGCCACCATCCGGGTGGGCGGCGGGCCTTCGGCCGTCGCGATCTCGCCCGACGGGTCGCTGGCCTACGTGGCCAACACCACGTCCGACTCCGTCTCGGCGATCCGGACCGCCACCAAGAGCGTCGTCGCCACCTTCGCGTCCGGTGGCAGCCGGCCCGCCGGCGTGGCGTTCAACGCCCTCGGCACCCGCGCGTTCGTCACGAACGCGGGCTCCGACACGGTCAGCACGATCGACACCGCCACGCACGGCGTCGTGGCGCTCACCGCGGTCGGCAAGAGCCCGACGGGCATCACCGTGACCCCCGACGGCACCCGCGCCTACGTGTCCAACACCAACAGCAACACCGTGTCCGTCCTGGACACCACCACCACCGCGCACGTGGACGACATCGCGGTCGGCACCCGCCCGGGTCGGCTGGCGGCCACCCCGGACAGCAGCAAGGTCCTGGTCGTCAACACCGGCTCCGGCGACGTGTCCGTGCTGGACACCGGCAGCAACCGTCGGATTCAGACGGTGGCCGTGGGCGCGGGACCGTCCGGGGTCGCCGTGGCCCCCGACGGCCTGCGCGCCTACGTCTCCAACGGGGCCGACGACACCGTCACGGTGCTGGACACCGATCCCGCCACGACCGACTCGATCGCGGTGCGGTACGTCGTGCGTGTCGGTCACCGGCCCACGGGCGTGGCCATCAGCCCGGACGGCGACAAGGTCTACGTGTCCAACAGCGAGTCCGGCACCACGTCGGTCATCGACACCGCGACGACCCGCGTCTCCACCGCCGACGTGGACTCCGGTCCCACCGGGATCGCCACCGGCGTGCCGCAGACCCTCACCGCCGCCGTGTCGCTGGGCGACAGCTTCATCTCCGGTGTCGCGGGCCGGTGGCAGGGCAACGGGGTGCGGGAGGAGCTGAGGGGCAGCGACGTCCTCGGCACCGACCGGGCCGTGTACCGCTGCGGTCCGCTCGGCACCGACTCCTGCAAGAACGACCCGAAGATCGTCTACGGCCGCTCCTACGACAACAAGTGCCTGCGGTCCTACTCGGCGCAGATCCAGGCCGCGGACCTGCCCGTCACCCGCCGGATCAACCTGGCCTGCTCGGGAGCGGACACCTCCAACATCATCAACACCCCGCTCAAGAACGAGCCCCCGCAGTCCCGGCAACTCGCCCTGGTGGCGCGGGACTACCAGGTGAAGCTCGTCGTGCTCAACGTCGGCGGCAACGACATCGGGTTCCGCGACATCATCAAGAGCTGCGTGATCACGTACCTGAGGAGCGGCCCGCGCTGCCGCGGCGAGAAGGCGACGGCCTTCACCAACGGCCTGGTGCGCGCGGAGACCAACGTCGCCCTGGCCATCGACAAGGTCCGCGAGGTGATGGCCGCCGCCGGCCACCACCGCGACGACTACCGGTTCGTGCTCCAGTCCTACCCCTCGCCGGTGCCGACCGGCGCGCAGATCCGCTACCCCGAGGCCAACGGCTACGACCGCTACCAGGTCGGCGGGTGCCCGGTCTACAACTCCGACGCCGACTGGGTGCGCAACGTCGTGGTGCCCAAGATCGCCGACTCGCTGGAGTACGTGGCCGACCAGAAGGAGGTGGAGTTCCTCGACGTCCGGGACCTGTTCAGCGGGCACGAGGTGTGCGCCAGGAGCGCGGAACAGGCGACCGACTACGACAACCACCTCAAGCCCCAGCTGGGCGACAAGGCGGAATGGGCCCGATTCCTCGACGCCACACCGTTCGTGAACCAGGGCGACACCGACGAGTCGGTCCACCCGAACTACTACGGCCAGCAGGCACTCGGCTCCTGCCTGACCGCGTTCTACGAGTACTCGGGCGACAAGTGGAACCACCTGTGCCGCAACGTTCCCGGCAAGGGCGCGAAACACGTGGTCCTGGACCAGATCGACTGACCGACCCCTCGCACCCGCGGCCCGACCGGCGCGGGCACGTCCGAACCGACCGAACCGGTGCCCCTGACCACCAGCACGGTGGCCAGGGGCACCAGCTCTTCGACGTGTCCGCGACGACCTCGATGAACGGTTCTGGTTCGTCATCGACCAGGCCGCACTCGAACGCATGGCGAACATGGACGGCAACTCGGCGGTCCAACGGGAGCAGAAGCTGGCCGTCGCCCAGGCCATTGACCGGCCGAACGTCGAGGTGCAGGTGGTTCCGTGGCGCGTCGGCTACTACCTCGGTCAGGAGTTCAACTACACGATCTTCGGCTACGACAGCGACCCTCAAGTGGAACTCGTTCATGTAGAAGGACTCAAGGACGGCCACGTCACGTCCAACCAGGAGGAAGTGGACGACTACCTCACGGTGTGGGACCACCAGCGGGCCGCAGCACTCGGCCCCGAGCAGTCCCGGGCCTTCCTCCTGGCGCCCTGACGGGGCCGACGCAGCACACGAGGAAAGGAACCGATGATGATCCCCCCAATGCCGCACGGAGCCGAGAGGCTGGCGGGGTGGCGCAAGTCCACACACAGCAACCCCAACCAGTCGTGCGTCGAGGTCGCGGGCGGCGCCGACGGGCCGGTCGTCGCTGTGCGCGACACGAAGAACCGCTCAGCGGGAACCCTGGTGTTCCCCGGCAACGCTTGGAAGGCGTTCACCTCAACAGCCGTCGAGGGGCGCTTCACCGGCTGATGCCGTCACAGCGTGAGGTGCCCCGGCGAACGTCGTCGCCAGGGCACCTCGCCGACCGGCGGCTGTCGGCCGGATGTTGTTACAGCGCAAGGCGTTACACAGGTGGTTGTTGCAGTCGGCAGATTCGTCGTCCGTCGACCTCCATCGTGTCCGGGGCGATGGGGACGTAGTAGGCGTTGCTGACTTGTTCGCTGGGCCAGAACGGCACGGATCCCCGAGGGCCGACGCACCTGCCGTAGTGGCCGCCGGAGTTCTCGACGCGGATGAGGATGAACGAGTCCGCGCAGTGGGTGTAGAGCGCGACCGCGCCGTTGTGGTGGTCGGGGTTGACGTGGTGGAAGCCGCACAGGGCCTGGGTGGCGTCGGCGTCGGCTGGTGTCAGGAGCAGGGCGGCGAGCGCCGGGAGGACGGCGAGGGCATGTCGGGCTGTGGTCGGGTGGTGCATGTGATCGCCTCCGAATTGTTCGGTGTCGCGGTGTGCGACGGGGGCGATCACGAGCATTGGACGGGCGTGGGACGGCCGGTAGACGGTTGTCGCCTTCGAACGGGAAGGAAGGCACTGACGTCACGGTCAGGTGAGCGCGGTGAGCAGTCGTTCCAGGAATACGTCGGCTTGGACGGTGTCCACGACCTTGGTGGGTCGGCGGGTGGTGCCGATGCTGCTTTCGATGTGGGTGGCGCGGGCGATGAGGCGGAGGTCGGCGACGATCTGGCCGCGGGTGTGGGTGCCGGTGAGTTCGACGCCGAGGACGAGTTCGCGGTGGGTGGAGAGGTCGGGGTCGAGGGTGATCGCGACGGCCAGCGGGTCGTGCAGCGTGCAGGCCTTCTGCCCGAGGATGGTGGCGTAGACCTCGGCGTAGTGGGCGAGGATCTTGTTGGCGTAGCGGGCTTTTGGGCTGTCCAGGGTGGAGAGTCTGGTCATCCAGTCGGCGTCGGCGCGGGCGGTTTCGGTGACGTCGAGTCCGACGAGGGTGAGGTCGTAGCCGGCGCGGAGGACAATGTCGGTTGCTTCGGGGTCGTGCCAGGTATTGGCGTCGGCGTAGGGGGTGATGTTGCCGGGGACGGTGACGGCGCCTCCCATGACCGTGATGGAGCGGATCAGGTTGGGCAGGGCGGGTTCGAGCATGGTCGCCAGGGCGATGTTGGTCAGCGGGCCGAGTGCGATGACGGTCAGTTCGCCGGGGTGTGCGCGGGCGAGGCGGACCAGTTGTTCGGCGGCTGACTCTGGCGCGGGGCGGCGGGAGGGTTGTGGTCCGGCGTGGCCGCCGAGGCCGTCGGGGCCGTGGACGAACTCGGCGGTGTGCAGCGGCTGGATCAACGGTTCGCGGGCGCCCACGGCGACCGGGATGTCGGGTAGCCCGAGACGGTCGAGCAGGCGTAGGGCGTTGTCGGCGGCCTGGGGTGCGGGGACGTTGCCGTGCACGCTGCCGATCGCGACCAATTCGGCGTCGGTGCGGTGGGCGAGGTAGAGGATGGCGAGTGCGTCGTCGATGCCGGGGTCGGTGTCCAGGACGATGCGCACGGTGTTCACTCAATCAGTTGGATCGGGTGAGTAACCATCGCCCTGGAGGGTCGGTGGTTCTTTACTGTGCGTGTATGAGGGTGTGTGTGTTCTGCGGGTCGTCCAGTGGTCGTGCTCGTCATGTGGAGGTCGCCGGGCTGGTCGGACGCATGTTGGCCGAGCGGGGTGTGGAGGTCGTCTACGGGGGTGGGCGGGTCGGCACGATGGGGGCGTTGGCCGATGCGGTGTTGTCGGCGGGTGGTTCGGTGGTCGGGGTGATCCCTCGCAGCCTGGTCGAGTGGGAGGTTGCGCATCAAGGGCTGACCCGGCTTCACGTCGTGGAGACGATGCACGAGCGCAAGGCGTTGATGGCCGAGCTGTCCGACGCCTTCGTCACGTTGCCCGGTGGTGCGGGCACGTTGGAGGAGCTGTTCGAGGTCTGGACGTGGGCGCAGTTGGGTCTGCACACCAAGCCGGTCGGTCTGCTGGATGTCGACGGCTACTTTGCGCATCTGCTCAAGATGGTCGACCACATGGTGGAGGAGGGCTTCCTCAAGCCGCCCTATCGAGACATGCTGCTGGTCGAGGACGACCTGGAGCGGCTGCTGGCCCGGTTCCAGGACTACCGGCCACCGGCCTACAAATGGTCCGACGACGGTCCCACCGGGTAGGCGATCTCCTGCCGCTGGGCGGGGACAGGGAGCACGTCGAGTTGTGCCCGGACTTCCGCGGCGTGGGGGTCGCCGAGTTCGTCGAAGATGGTCAAGGCCTCGTGCCATGCCGCATCGGCGTGGTCGGTGTCGCCGGTGGCGAGGTGGCTGTGCCCCATGCCGAGCAGGGCTTCGGCTTGGCCCCAGCGGTCACCGATCCGGGCCCTTGCGGTCAGCGCCAGGTCGAAGTGGTGAAGGGCCTCGGCGTGCTGTCCCATCACCTGGTAGGTGGCTCCCAGCTTGACCAGGCAGAACCCCTCGCCGTAGCGATCGCCGGCCGCGCGTTTGAGTTCCAGCGCCCGACCGAGGTAGCGCAACGCGATGTCCGCGTCGCCGAGAACGCGATGTGCCTCGCCGAGGCTGGCCAACGCCGTGGCTTCACCGTGCAGGTCTGATACCTGTCCGAACAGCTCGACGGCTTCGGTGAACAGGCGGGCCGCGCGGTCCGCGAGGCCGAATTCGAGTTCCAGGAAACCGGTGGCGGTGAGTGTCCACGCCTGCCCGGTCCGGTCGCCGATCTCCCGCCGCAGGCTCAACGCCAGGCGGAGTTGTTCGCGGGCCAGATCGACGTGGCGCCGCTCGCGGTGGGCATTGGCCAGGTTGTTCAACACCCAGGCGGTCCCGAAACGGTCACCGCCTGCTTGAGCCGCGGCGAGCCCGGCGGTGTGGCCGGTGATCCACGCGGTCCAGTGTTTGCGCAGGTACAGGTAATCCCACATGCCGACCGGCAGCTTCCACGCATGGGTGTGCAGACCGACGTCGGCCGCCCGCTGTCCGGCCGCCACGAGGTTGGACAGCTCGCTGTCGTACCAGGCGAGCGCCTCGTCGTAGGTGAACGCCTCCGGACCGGAGGGCACTCCCTCGGTCGGGGGATCCAGGTCGGGATTGCTCCGGTGGGACGACAGCGCGTACGCGGCGAGGTAGGCGGTGTGCAGGTACCAGTCCAGCAGCCGCAGGTTGGCCGCAGACCGGCTCTTCTCCGAGTCTTCGACGTGCGCCCGCTCGGCGCTGTACGCCTTGAGCAGGTCATGCTGTCGGTAGCGTCGCGGTCCGATCTCGTCGACCAGGTGGACGGCGACGAGCCGTTCAAGCAGCCGTTCCGCCGTCGTGGGTGGGAGACCGGACAGGGCCGCTGCGGCCTCCCGGCTGAACGCGGTGCCGGGGTGCAACCCGATCAGCCGGAACAAGCGGGCCTCGTCGTGGGGAAGGGCTCGGTACGTCCACGAGAACACCGCTCGCACCGTGTCATCCCCATGGTGAGGGGACAGTGCGTCCAGTCGTCTGTCCATCGAGGACAGCTCGGTTGCCAGTGCGTCCAAGGTGAGATGAGGATGCGCCGCGACGCGCTCGGCCGCCACCCGCACCGCCAAAGGCAGTCCACCACAGAACCGCACGATCGTCTCGGCCGCCTCGGCCTCGGCATCCACCCTGTCCGCCCCGACGACCTCCCGCAGCAGCACCAGCCCATCGCCCGGATCAAGCGCCGCGACGGTGACGCACCGGGCGTCATGGTGGATCGCGAGACCGGACAGGCGCTTTCGACTCGTGACCAGCACCAGGCACTCCCGCGCGGCCGGGATCAGCGGCCGTACCTGGCCTTCCTCGGCTGTGTTGTCCAACACGATCAACGTTCGCGTTCCGTCCAGCAGGGTGCGCAACTGGGCAGCCCGGCGCTCCACGCCCGACGGGATGTCAGCCGGCTGGATACCCAGCACACGAAGGAAGTCCTCCAGAACCTCGTTGGGATCCAGCGGTGTCACGTCGGCCGCGTGGCCGTGCAGATCGATGAAGAACACCCCATCGGGGAAGCGATCCTTGACCCGGTGCGCCCACGTCACCGCCACGGTCGTCTTGCCCACGCCGGCCTGCCCGTCGACCACGATCACGCCCGCGAACTGATGTTGCCGGACCTCGGCGAGCAGCCGGTCCAGTGCGCGCAGCGTCTCGTCGCGGCCGATGAGCCGTGGAGACGACGGGGGCACCTGCGCCTGTGAACCGCTCCCCAGAAGTTGGACTGGGAATCCAGTTCCGACTTCCGGGGAGCGGTTTGGTGCATCCACGAAGTTCGTTGTCCGAGGGGCAGCGGGAGTCCGCTGTGGCGTTGTTCGAGGCCGGGTATGGTCCGAAGGCTGTGGCAACCCGGTTGGGTGTGTCCAGGGCCGCGGTGCGACGCTTGCATGATCGTTGGAGGTTGAGAGGCGCGGGAGCGCTGATGAACAATCCGGGCAAGCGGTCGTTCACGTTCGAGTTCAAGCTCGGGGTCGTGCGCCGGTTCGTGGCGGGTGAGGCGACCGCGGCCGAGCTGGCGCGCGAGCACGACCTGTCCTCGTCCAAGCTGGTCGAGAACTGGGTGCGGGCGTATCGGCGCGAGGGAGAGGAAGCGTTGCGCCCCAGGCGGAAAGGCCGGCCCGCGGCGCCACCGGCTTCGGAACCGGATGAGCTGGAACGGTTGCGGGCCGAGAACCTGCGGTTGTCCGCGAAGGTGGCCTACCTGGAAAAATTGCGGGCCTTGAGGGAGCAGGGGCGAGGGTGAAAACCCAGGTCATCGCCGCCCTCAAGGCCGACTACCCGCTGCCGGTGCTGCTGGCGGTCGCCGGCCTGGCCCGGTCGACGTTCTTCCATCACCAGGCCCGGCTCACGCGACCTGATCCGCAGGCCGGGCTCAAGACCGCGATCATCGAGGCGTTCGAGGCCGCCCGTGGCCGCTACGGGCATCGGCGGATCCACATCATGCTGATCCGTCAAGGCCGGCAGGTGGCCAAGAAGACCGTGCTCAAGCTGATGAACATCCTCGGCCTGGTCTGCGAGGTCCGGCGGCCACGCCGGTATCGGTCCTGGCTCGGGCAGACCGGCACGACCGCCGAGAACACGCTGAACCGCCAGTTCACCGCATCGGCGCCGGACACGAAGTGGGTCACCGACGTCACCGAGTTCCGCATCGGTGACCGCAAGCTCTACCTGTCCCCGATCATCGACCTGTTCGACCGATCCGTGATCGCTTACTCCTGTGGCCCGTCGCCAACGCTGGAGCTGACCAACTCTTCACTCCGCGAGGCGATCGCCACCCTGCCCGCCGGCACCTCGCCGCTGGTGCACTCCGACCAAGGGTTCCAGTACCAGCACGCCTCCTGGCGGAAACTGCTTGACGACGCGGGCCTGACCCAGTCGATGTCACGGCGGGCCAACTGCCTGGACAACTCCATAGCCGAGAACTTCTTCGGCCACCTCAAGGAAGAACTGTTCCACCACACCAAGTTCGACACCGTCACCGAGTTCACCACGGCGCTGGACGAGTACATCGACTGGTACAACACCACCCGCATCTCGACCACGCTCAAGGGCCTGAGCCCGGTCGAGTACCGAGCCCAGGCCCTCACGGCCTAACCTTCAGTTAGCCAGTCCAACTTCCGGGGACCAGTTCACCGGCCGTGAGGTCCCCTTCCGGCGCGGTCCGAGCATGTCCCGGTGAAAGATCGCGACGAGCCTGCCTCCGGTGTTCAGCGCGGTGTCGCAGGCTCGGGCGAAGTCCTCCGTCGGAGGCTTGACGCCGGTCTCGACGTTGCTGTGGTGCCCAGGGCTGTAGTGCGTGACCTTGGCCAACTCGCGCTGCGACATCCCACCACGCAGCCTGCGCAACTCCTCGACGAACGACGTCTCGCCGACCGCCGCTTCGTGTCCCGCCTTCGCAATTCCGTTCAACCGAATACACCGCCCCCTTGTTGCTGCCCCCAGACGGCTTCGAGACTGATCACGTCGGGATCCTCCGGTGATCAGTTCCGATAGGTCGAGAATATGCCGAACCGTCCGGGGAAGACCGGGGTAGGAGCCCAACGATTGCCCGTTCGAGTGACCCTCTCGTCATTCAGGGCGGCGATCCACAGTGGAGTCCGGGTCGGTGATCGTGCCGTGTGCTGGCTCTTGGAGCGTCGTTGGCGTAGGACTGGGGCATGGTCACCACTGTGGTGTTCGACGTTGGAGAGACCTTGCTGGACGACTCGCGGGAGTGGGGCGCGTGGGCCGACTGGATCGGCGTGCCACGGCACACGTTCTCCACGGTGCTCGGTGCGGTCACCGCCTCCGGACGGGACAACGCGGAGACGTTCCAGTACTTCCGGCCGGGGTTCGATGTCGTGCACGAACGCCTGCTGCGTGAGCAGGCCGGCCGCGGAGAGCAGATCGAGGAGACCGACCTCTACCCCGACGTCCGCTCCGGACTGGCCGCGGTACGAGCGCGTGGCTTGTGGGTCGGCGTGGCCGGCAACCAGACTGCTCGGGCTGCCTCATTGCTGCGCGGGTTGGACTTGCCGGTCGACTTCGTCGCCACCTCCGGAGAGTGGGGCGTGGCGAAACCCGATCCGCGTTTCTTCGGGCGGGTCGTCGAGGCGGCACCGACGCACGACGTGGGCCAGGTGGTGTACGTGGGCGACCATCGGGACAACGACGTGGTCGCGGCGAAGGCTGCCGGACTGCGGACGGTGTTGATCCGACGCGGTCCATGGGGCCATCTGTGGGCTGACGACCCCCTGACACGCCGGAACGCGGACTGGGTGGTCGACTCGCTGCACGAGCTGCCCGCACTGTTGGCGGGATAGCGTGGTGCTCAGCGGGCGTTGGCCCATGCGGCGAGATCGATCAGTCCCGTATCAGGCGAGCGATGCGTACGTAGCAGGGTCGACAGGGCCTTTCGTACCTGTGGATGCTCGCGGGTGTGCTGAGGCGCTGCTTCCCGTGCCAGTTCAAGACATGTATACGCGTCATCGTGATGGCCGAGGCGGAGCTGTGCCCGACCGAGATCGATGTAGTAGTGCGAACGGCGCTCCGCCGGAAGCTCCGCAGGGGGATGCCAGTCTGCCGCGCGTCTGATGCCGTTGGTGTCATGGAGTTCGGTTGCCACCGCGAGTTCGTGGATGCGTAGCGAGGAAGGGCCGAATGCGGTCCCGTGGTAGACGCCCTCAGGCAGGAGGCGAGCGGCACGATCTGCTTCACGCAGATGGTCGGCGGCAGAGTCGGCATTGCCGGCTCGTGCCGCCACAACCGCGGCCCGCATGTGCAACGCGCCGTAGGCGGCTGCGGCGGGCCCGGTGTTCGCGTCGGTGATCTTCACATTATCCGCGGCGGCGACGAGAGCGTGGGAGGCAGTCTCCAGATCGCCGCTGGCGAAGAAGCACTCGGTCCGCACATACGTGGCAGTGGCAGTCAGCAGCGGATCCTCGGACGTCGTTGCCGCTTGACGCATGAGATCGATCAGACGTGCCGACAGATCGTGGTAGCCGAACTTGAACGCGACGCCGTCTGCGGCGCGGAATACCATTGCCAGCAGTGCAGCGATCTTGACGTCCTCAACGTTGCCACGCAGTTGGCGGGCGCGGGCCAACTCGAAGATCAGCTCGGGGAGGCGCCGGACAAGGAGCGCGTAGCGTGCCTCCAGCCTGTGCCGGCTCACCGTGGCCACGTCCGAGGCGATCTCGTCGGAAGGGCGGGTCGGTCCATCATCGGGAACGTCGATGGCGTCGAGAGCCCGTCGCAGGCGTGGGATGGCGGCGTGCACGACTTCCGGGCTCCCGACTGCTCCGTCGGATGGCTGCCACGATGTCTCCACCAGGTCCTGCTGCGGAGCGTTGTTGCGCCGCCGAACGGCACGCTGCTCTCGCTGCGCTTGATCACGAAGGGAAATCAATGCACCGCTGGCGCCGAGTACTCGGTCGAGCGCGTTCACCAGCTCGCGAGAAGGCAGGTTGCTTCCGACTCGTTCAGCGAACGAGACGTATTGGCGGGTATATCCGATCTGAACGGCCAGATGGGGCTGACTGAGCCCGGCAGCGTCGCGCAACCGCTTGATCTCCTGCGCGAGCCGGACGGCTGCGGGTGCCGTCCTTGCTCCCTCTTCAGCTTTGTCGATCACATCGGACTCCGGATGTGCCGGAAGCGGAGTGGTGGTCCTTGACGTAGTCGGTATGCCACTTTCCGTGATAGTAGCTGGTCGTCGCCACATTGCTTCACGTGCCCTTCGGTGAAGGTCGTGCCTCCGGTCGATTGCTGTGCCGCACGCGTCCAGGGGCGGAGGCGTGAAGTGCGTTAGAGTTCCGACATGGAACACATGGAGCCGTAGCTGCGGATCACTGCGGCTCGCTCCGCACAACGACGGGCGCACCAGCCTGGGCAGCATCCAATCCACGAAGTCGTCGTTTCCTTCACGCTTGCTGCCGAAGAGCCCAACAGCCAGCACGAACACGCGGCGGTACCAGTCGACAGGACCACCCCTCGCGTGTGGGAAAGACAGCGTGCTGAGCGGCGGGATGGTGACCCGAACGGGAGCACGCCCGGCTCGCGGGGGAAGACGACGCGGCCCCGCGTGCCTACATGGTTGAGCGCGGATGACCCCGCTCGTGCGGGGAAGACACGCTCCAGGACGGCGACGGTCGAACCTCCGTCGGACCACCCCCGCTGGCGCGGGGAAGACCGACCGCTGAACGACAAGCAGATCGAGGTCGAGAGACCACCCCGCTCGCGCGGGAAGACAACTCGTGGGGCCTGCACATCGAGCTGTGTGCGGGACCACCCCCGCTCGCGCGGGGAGGACGTCGCCGGCGATCAGGCCCACCAGGGTGTTGCCGGACCACCCTCGCTCGCGCGGGGAAGACGGCTCCGACGACAACGGCGACCTGAGGTTCCAGGGACCACCCCCGCTCGCGCGGGGAAGACTGGGCGTCGGCGGACCGTCCGGCTTTTCCACCGGGGACCACCCCCGCTCGCGCGGGGAAGACGCCGACGCTGCGGGCGGGCGCGATTCCGGGGTTGGACCACCCCCGCTCGCGCGGGGAAGACGGCAACGCGGTCAAATCCATCGCGGAAGGCGTGGACCACCCCCGCTCGCGCGGGGAAGACGGGCGCCTGGGCTGGCTGAAGACCAACGGTGAAGGACCACCCCCGCTCGCGCGGGGAAGACCGCGTGGTGCGGGAGCAGCCCGCCCGGCCTGATGGACCACCCCCGCTCGCGCGGGGAAGACCCTGCGCCGCGGCGATCCGCGCCGTGCTCGACCTGGACCACCCCCGCTCGCGCGGGGAAGACGCCCGCTTCCGCCAGTGCAGCCGCTGGTTGTGGGGACCACCCCCGCTCGCGCGGGGAAGACGCCCGCTTCCGCCAGTGCAGCCGCTGGTTGTGGGGACCACCCCCGCTCGCGCGGGGAAGACCTGATGCGCCCGAGTGAGGCTCCGCGCTACCTGGGACCACCCCCGCTCGCGCGGGGAAGACTACGAGGGCAAGGTGCGCCTGGAGGCGCTCGGCGGACCACCCCCGCTCGCGCGGGGAAGACCGCGCGGACTGGTGGGTGACGGCGAGCTGGCCCGGACCACCCCCGCTCGCGCGGGGAAGACCGCAGGAACGTCGCCTCGCCGTCCTTCCAGGACGGACCACCCCCGCTCGCGCGGGGAAGACGAGAACGTACGCTTCGCCGCGCCGCCGTCCTGCGGACCACCCCCGCTCGCGCGGGGAAGACCTGACCGACCTGACGGAGGTGCTGGGCAGCAAGGGACCACCCCCGCTCGCGCGGGGAAGACGTGCTGCTGGTCGGGCGTCCATACCGGCAGGTTGGACCACCCCCGCTCGCGCGGGGAAGACCTCGACCGGCCCGAAGTCCTCGACCCGAACGCCGGACCACCCCCGCTCGCGCGGGGAAGACGCGGGAGCCCGCGTCAGTTCCGCCTGTTCAGACGGACCACCCCCGCTCGCGCGGGGAAGACGCTCCCCTGTGCTGTACGTACGCGACCCTGACAGGACCACCCCCGCTCGCGCGGGGAAGACCAGGCGGGCATCAAGCCCGAGCGGGTCGAGATGGGACCACCCCCGCTCGCGCGGGGAAGACCAGGCGGGCATCAAGCCCGAGCGGGTCGAGATGGGACCACCCCCGCTCGCGCGGGGAAGACGTCGTCCGGCGGGGGCCGTGGGGGTTGTGATGCGGACCACCCCCGCTCGCGCGGGGAAGACACTCTTTGACCAGCGAGTTTACAACGCCGAAGGTCGGTTTTGATTCGGCTTGTTACGGTGTCGAATTGGTGTTCCTCCGGTGGGCTTGCGACGATGGGCTGCCCGCAGGGGGAGTGCGTGGCCGCTGGACCAGTCGGTAGACGGGATGGTGGCGCTGGGGCACGGGTCGCGAGATTACCGGGGCTCGGAGAGGATGACTCGTTCCAAGCGGGTCGAGGCGCTGCTGGTGCTGGGCGGTCTGCGTGCCGCCGAGCATGCCCTGCGGCCGGTGCTGGACACTCCTGCTTTCCGTGTCAGTCCTCTCGTGCACAGCGTCACCGAGGTCGGCGCGCTGGCGACTCGGGTGGGAGGGAGGGCCGATCCGACGGCGAGGAAGATCCGTGGCGCCGTCACGGACTCGGGCGGCGACACCGTGATGCGGGAGCTGACGACATGACCAGGTTCGAATCCCTGCGCGACCATTGGTGGTGGCGGCCGGGTTGGAGGGCGGGCAGGTCGTTCTACACCTGGCACGTCACCTTCGCCGACCAGCCCGGCGTGCAGCAGTTGGTTACCGACTACGCACCTGTGCTCGCTGTGCTTCCCCAACTCGACCCGGTTTCGGCCCGATGGTTGCACCTGACGATGCAGGGCATCGGCTTCACCGACGAGGTCGACCGGAACGACGTGGACCGCATCGTCGAGGCCGCCCGCACACGCTGTGCCGGACTCTGGTCGTTCACCGTCACTTTCGGTCCGGCTCACGTCGACCGCGAGACCATTCAGATGCGCGTCCACCGGCCCGATCCTCTCGTGGAACTGCGGCTGGCTCTGCGCGCCGTGATCGGGGACGTGTGGGGGCCCGGCAACGTGCCGGACCCCGAAGCCGGGTTCCGGCCACACGTCAGCCTCGGCTACTGCAACGCCACGGGCCCTGCCGAACCCGTCGTCGAGATCCTGCGCGCCCATGAGGAACACGAGGAATACACAGCCGAGGTCACCGTGTCCTCGGTCTCGCTGATCGATCTCAACCGCGATCACAGGATGTATGAATGGACCGATGTGGCGACCGTGCCGCTCGGGCCACAGACCTGACATGTCAAGGCGGCTCGGCGAGTCCGGGTCGGTTACGTGGCCATGGCCGATGCCGGTAGCCAGATGACGTGCATCGTCGCGCCGTCTTCGGTGAAGTGGCGGCAGGCGTGTTCGGGTTTGGTGGTGCGTACCCGGTAGTCCCCGGCGATGGAGACGGTTTCGGTGCGGTCGTGGAAGGCCATGCCGTAGGCGACGATTCCGCCGTCGTCGGAGTCGCTGTCGTCCGGGTCGCTGTAGTCGTACGCGATGGCGAAGCATCGTGGAGCGTCGTCGACGGCCAGTGCCATGAGGAAGGCCGGGAGTTCCGTTCCGGACGGTCGCTGCTCCGTTTCGCCTGGCGTGCTCATTGCGTCGTGCCTTTCCGTGCTCTGCGGGCTGTGTGGTTCGACGGCATTGTGTGACGGGAGCGGCAGCCCTCGGGCCTTGTGCGCGATCGCGTAGGCCAGTTCGGTGAGGTCGTCGCTGAGGTGCTGCTCGGTGTCGGCGAGTGGTGTTGTGTACTCGGTGGTGTTCATGGGATTCGCCTCGTCCACCAGGCGCACGACGTAGCGGCCGAGGCGGAAGTTGATTCGTGTGATCCAGGCGTTGAACGGGAGTTCGTGTTCGTTCACGGGCCACCGCCACGTGCGGGGTCGGAGGCGTCGGTCGGAATCCGTTGTGGGGCGGGTGTGTTGACGGGCGGTTCGGTGAGTCTGGCGAGGATGTAGCGGACGGCGTGGGTGAGTGCCTGGTCGTGTTCGTCGGCGTGCAGGGGTGTGTGGGAGATGTCGAGGTCGTGCAGGACCTGTCGGACGTGGTGGTCGGCGAGGCGGCGGAAGGCGGTGTCGGGGTCGCGGGGTTTGTCGGTGCCGAGCGGGATGTCGGGGTCGAGTGTCGTGCGGTAGAGCAGGTCGTAGACGTGGACGTGGCTGCGGACGACGGCTTCGAGGCGGGCGTGGGTGTCGGGGTCGGCGTGTTCGTCGCGGTGGGCCAGCGCGGCGCGGTAGTAGGCCAGTGCGTCGGGGACGGGCCGGTCGACGAGGACGACTTCGGCGTGGGGCCAGACGGCCAGTTCCAGGCTGATGCCGTGGGTGATGAACCACATCGTGGAGGCCCAGGTGTGGTTGTGCAGGATGGGCAGGCCGAGGCGTTGGGCTTGTTCGCCGAGGTCGGCGACGGTGGCGACCTGGATGTTGTTCTTGCGCAGGTCGTGGGCCAGTCGTGCGAGGAAGGTGCTCTTGCCGGTGGAGTGGGTGCCGGTCACGCCGATGGTGATCGGTTTCTCCACCGCGATGGTCACCACAGCCCGTCCTCCGGTTCCGTGCGCGGTTGGAATGCCTTGAGTGCCGCGACGGTGACCAGCTCGTCCCAGGACAGGCCGCTGTCGGTCAGCAGGGTGTGCACGAGCAGCCAGACGCACCAGGCGTCGTACCCGGCGCGGTGCGGCCGGTGCTCACCGGTTTGCCGGGTGTCGAGGCGGGCGTGGGCGGCGAGGTCGGGCAGGCGGTGTCCGGGCAGGTCCGGCCAGACGTGTCGGGCCAGCCTGAGGGTGTCCAGCACCATGGGCGGTCGCCACGTGGGCAGGTGGTCGGCGATCACCCGGTAGTCGACCGTCGCCGCGTGGGCCACCATCGTCCGGCCGGTCACCAGCGGCTCGACCTGGGGTGCGATGTCGTGCCACCGCGGGCAGTGCTCCAACTCCCGGTTGCCGATGCCGTGGATGCGGTGCGAAATGCCGTTCACTGGCGACTTCGGGCGCACGAGCCAGGTGCGCAGGTCGGTATCGGTGACCGGGCCGTCGACGGGCAGGACGGCGATCTCGACGATCTCCGGGGGTTGTGCTCCGTTGCCTTCGACGTCGACCACCGCCAACGGGTGGCCTTCCAGCACGGTGGGGAAGGGGGTTGTCATGAGGCCTCCGTGCGGGTGGGCCAGCCTAGGTCGGCACGGCCGTGGCGGTGCGGGTGGTGCGGGCGGGCGGCGTCGTGGACCTGGAACCCGAGGGTGTGTTGCATCAGGTAGCGGCGCTGCTCGTCCAGGCCGTCCACGACGACCGCCCGGTCGGTGATGGCGACCAGCGTGCCGCCCAACCCGTCGGCCAGCTCGGTGACCGCGCGCGGGTCCGGCGCGTTCCACGCCTGGGCGCAGCGCGTCTGTTGGGCGGCCGGGCAGATGCTGCACAGTTCCCGGATGCCGTAGTGCCCGTTGTAGTCGGCTGTGCCGTGCGCGTGGGCCACCGCGCACGAAGTCTTGCGGAACAACGGCGACCCCGCCGGACGCCGGGACGCCGCGGCCAGGATCCGCTGCTCCAACCGCTCCGGGAAAATCTTGCGCCGTGCCACGTCGTCGTAGGGTTCGGGCAGCCCGTTGGCCCGGTAGTAGTCACGGATCTCGTCCCGGTAGAACAAGCCGGTGAACACCGTGGCGTGCGCGTACACGCTCAGGTCCAGAGCCCAGGTGAGGTGGGTGTCGGTGTCGTTGAGGCCGGGCACGATCGGCCGCCAGTACAACACCACCCGATACCGGTCCGCGTGCTCGAACGCCGTGCGCAACGACCCGGCCGCGATCCGGGAGTCCACGGGTTCGACCCTGTCGTCGTCGATGCCGGAGTAGGTGACCAGCACCGTGACCTTGAGGTGCCGCAACGTGTTGAGCGCGGCGCAGTCGGCCGGGTCGACCCGCCACCGGGTGATGACCAGGACGTGATTGGTCAACTGTCGCTCGTCCAGCCGCTGGAGAACCTCGAACAGGTGCGGCTTGACCGCCGGCAGCATCGGGTCCGTCGCCCGGTTCAACAACTGCACCGGCGTCACGTGCGGACGGAAGAACCGGTGCCCGGTCAGCGCCGCGACCGCGTCCCGCGCGCTCACCACCGCGCGCGGCACTTTCACGGCGAAGTTGTCAAACAGGTGCCGCACGCAATACCCACAGTCCAAAGGACACCCGATCACCGAGTTCAGGCTCAACCCCGACTTGCGGTACTCCACCACATCCAACAACTCCGGCCGCACACCCGCGCGCTCGGCGTCGTCCAATACCCGAAGCCCGCCCGGCCCTCGTATTCCTGTGGTCCGACTCGCCACCGCATTCGCCTCCTCGCCCCTCGCACACCCGTGTGATGCCACGCCCATGCGACCAGGACCAGCTATGATTACGGAAGGAGGCAAACCGACTACCAGGCGATTTGCCCGCTTGACTGCCTATGGCGTGCCCGTGGCCACCGTGGAGCCGACCATGAACGATGCGAATCAATCCGACGGTGAACCGCGGCCGGCCGCGGTTCGGCTCGCATACGAGATCAAGGCCCGCCGGGAGAAGGCCGGGCTCAGCCAACCCCGGTTGGGCGTGGCGATCGGCTACACCCGACAGTACGTGTCCCTGGCCGAGCGCCCCGGTCAGAACCTGCCGTCGTTCGAACTCGTCAAGGCCATCGACAAGGCACTGGAAGCAGACGGAACCCTGATCGCGCTGCGCCAAGCGGCCAAACGCGAACAGCAGACTGTAAGGGGCGACGCGGACTCCAAGCCGCCCGTGGAGGCTCCTGCCGATAGGCGGTCGCAGGCCGGGTCGCCGCTGAGCGGGTTGTCTCCCGCGCAGATCCCGGATCTGGTGGACCACTTGCGTGAGCAGTGGCACCTGCTGGTCAAGACCGACAACCTGTTCGGCCCCCGGTTCGCCCTCGGTCCGGTGCACGACCATCTGCGGCTGCTCCAGGAGTTGATGCGCACCGCGAGGGCGCCGGTCAGGCGCGAGATGGTCCGGTTGGCCGCGCAGTACGCCGAGTCCGCCGCCTGGCTCCACGAAGACGCGGGCGAGGCCCTGCTCGCGCAACACTGGACCGACCGGGCGATGGAATGGGCACATGAAGCCGACGACCGGCTGATGCTCGCCTGGACCCTGTTCCGACGCAGCCAACAGGCCGCAGCCGCCTGCGACCCCGCCCGCACGGTGGCACTCGCCGAAGCGGCACGACGCGACGAAGCCGCCCTGCCGACGCCGATGAAGGCCGCCATCGCCCAGCAGGAAGCACACGGACACGCTCTCGACGGCGACCCGAACACAGCCCAGCACAAACTCGACGAAGCACACACATGGGCCGCAGCCGACACCACCGGCGACGCCCGCGCCGGCCACGGCTCGTTCTGCACCGCCACCTACCTCGAACTCCAACGAGCGGCGTGCTGGCTCACCGTCGGACAACCCGCCCGCGCCATCCGTGTCTATGAAATGGTCCTGCCGTCGCTGGCCCCCGCCTACCGCCGGGACCGGGGCACCGCGCTGAGCCGTTTCGCCACCGCGGCGGCGCGGATCGGCGAGCCCGAGTACGCCGCCCACCTGGCCGACGAAGCGCTGGACATCGCCCACAGCTCCGGATCCGTCCGCACCGAGAACGAACTGCGCACCGTGGCCCTCCTGCTCGCACCGCACCGGACGATCGCCGCAGTGGCCGCGTTCGACCACAAGCTGGCGATGAACACATCACCGTGACCGCCTCGGAACCCGAAATCAGCGCGATGCACCGCGCGATCGCCCTGTCCGCGTTCGGCCTGGGCCACACCAGCCCCAACCCGCCGGTGGGCTGCGTGATCCTCGACCCGACCGGCCGCGTGGTCGGCGAGGGCTACCACCAACGCAAAGGCGAACCCCACGCCGAAGTCCACGCACTCACCGCAGCAGGACAGCGGGCACGCGGCGGCACCGCCGTGGTCACCCTCGAACCGTGCAACCACCACGGACGCACCCCACCCTGCCGCCAGGCGCTCATCGACGCCGGCATCGCCCGAACAGTGATCGCCCTCATCGACCCCACCTCCCGAGAAGAAGGCGGCGCGGCACGACTGCGCGCGGCCGGAATCGACGTGGAGGTCGGGGTACTCGCCGACACGGCCCGACTCGTCCTCGGACCCTGGCTCGACTCGCTGCGCACCCGACGCCCTCATGTCACGTGGCTGTACAGGTCCGATTCGGACGGACGGATCGCTGTCGCGACCGCATCGCAGGTGGCGGCACTGGCCACGGGCGTGGATGTCGTCGTGCACGCCGACGGACGTGTGGTCGAGGCGCAGCCGAACAGCCACGACACCGACACCTTCTCGATACCGGAACCACAACCCGGCACGGACCCGGCCGACCGGCTCGCCCGCCTGCACGACGCAGGAACACGCACCATCCTGCTCGTCGCCGACCCGGACAGCGCTGCCTCTTTCCTCCACAGAGGACTGGTTGACAGGGTTGTCGTCCAGTTGCACCCGCAGAGCCCCTCACACCGTCCGCCGTCCGATGGGCTGCTATCGCTGGTGCCGAGGGGATTCGCCATCGACCGGGTGACCCGGGACGGCCGGAACGTCCGCGTCGGCGCATACCGCCAAGACCTGCCACGACCGTAGGGCTGCCAGCCCGAGCAGTCGATGTGCTCGATCGTCGTGTCGTCACCAGCCGTGCGGCCGACGGGCCCGGCCCGCTCGCCTCGGTCTTCTTTCCGCGCAGCCGCGAACGCTCCCACACCACCGCCGCGCAGCACCTGATTGACGTTCCGCCCGGACGCGAGAACACCAAGTCTGCCCGTCTGGACAGGGCAAATCGCCTGGCAGCCAATTTGCCTCCTTCCGTCCTTCGCCTGTCACAGGTGCGATGACGGCGACAAAGTCGGTAAGCCGCAAGGGGTATCGGGCCGGAAGGCCAATTACGTCGCAGTCGGACGGGTGGTGATCATCGTGTCGGCGTTCGGGGAGATGTTGGTGCCTGCGCGTGAGGCGGTGGCGTGTGGGCGGGTGGATGCCGGCGCGAGGTCGTTGTCCGGTGTGTGGCTGCGGGTTCCGGAGGATGTGGAGCGGCGGGAGCTGGTGGATGCGAGGTCGTTGGCGGGGCGGTTGTTGGCGTTGGGGCCGTGCTCGGAGGAGGTGGCGGTGATGTTCCAGTGCGCCGCGTCGTTCTTCGCCCGCCGTGGCGCGTTCCGGGATGCGGTGGGGATGGGGCGCTGCGAGTTGGCGGTGTGGAGGAACAGGGACCGGTGTGAGCAGGTGACGGAGGCTTGGACGGAGGGCACGCGGGAGGGGTATGTGTCGGCGTTGAGTTCGTTGGCGTCGGTGTATCGGGTGCAGGGGCCGCGGTGGCATCGGATGATCGATTGTCTGGACGAGGCGGTGGAGATGTTGCTCGCCCGTGGCCATGAAGAGGGTGCGGCGTGGGCGTTTCGTGAGTTGGCTGCGCTGATGTCGGAGGCGGGTCGGTATGGCAGGGCGGTGTATTACGCGGGCCGCGCTGACCAGTTCTACACGCGGCTGAAGCCGAGTCGCGAGGTCTCCCGGCATCGTGCGGAGTGTTGGGTGCTGCAGGCCCGTGCCTATTGGGCCGAGGGCCGCGATCATCAGGCGGCGCGGCGCCTGGTCGCGCAGGCGGTCAGGGCGTTGGACGGCGCCCAGGATGGTGCGGATGCCGAGGCGAGTGACCTCCTGGTGGCGATGCGGGTGACGCCGACGGACGGGGCGTTGCCGAAGGTGGATGTATTGCGGGTCGGGGAGTTCGGCGTCGCGTTGTGGGATCCGGCTCCGCCTGTCCCGCGCCTGCTGGAACCGTGCGAACCGGGAACGTGATCACTCCCGAGGCCGTGTTGTGCAATTCCCCGGCGACCGCCACCCACGGCATGGGGTCGGGTCAAGCGCATACCAACAGCCGACCCTGCCGAGGTGCCGCTGGCAGCACCCGACCGGAGACGCTGCCATGGGCGCGTGAGGGTTGGATGACCTGGCGACGGGGGATACCGGCCGATGACGCGAAGTCCGCTGTCGCCCGGATGCCCACTGAGGAACGGCTTGGCGGGAGGTGGCGCTGGAGGAGGATGGTTCGCCGCCGTGGCCACCACCGTGCCTGGGTGGTTTCCGGAGGCCATTGTCTTCGGCATCCGACGGCGCGTGCCGGTGGTAGCGGTAGGACGGCGTGTCACGCGCGGGTCTCCGCGCTTGTGCTTGAGAAGGATCTCGACGGTGACCCCCGAACCAGGTGAAAGCGGGACCACTGTGGGTGGCCCTTGTGTGGCGGTCCGGGACAGCTTCCGCAGGGTCGCGCGTGAGGCCGGATACGACTCCGACTACGCACTGGCCGAGGCGATGGGCGTCAACCGGTCGACGGTGCAACGAGTGCTCGACGGCCGGATGCGTCCGGGCAACAGGTTCATCGCGGCGGCACTGGCGGCACTCGGTCCGCGCAGGTTCAACCAACTCTTCTGGATCAAGTAGCGCAGCGGCGGCCGAAGCGCCGGGACAACCGTGACCGGCTTCGCCGGACGGGAACCGGGTCGCCGGTCTCGGATTGAGTCGGGACATGCTGCCCGACCTGTGTGACGATTCCACGTGGGCTCGAACATGTGTGCGAAGGGATGCTAGGTTGCGGGTCATGGACGTGCCGCAACTGCCGACCGCCGAACCGCAGGGCCCGCTGCGCCGCCGCCTGGACAGCACCAACACGTGGGTCGCGATCCTGCCCGCCACCTGCCGACCACAACGGCACGCCCTGGCGGCGACCGGATATCGGGCGGTGCTCCGTGACGGCGTGCTGGACGTCGTCTGCACCGCCTGCACCGCCGAGCACGGTGCCGCGCCCCACTGGAGGCTGACCACCGACCGCCCCGCGTGCGACCGCGCCGAACTCGACGACACACCGTACCGGGACCTGGTCGCCTCGACGCTCTGGCGAACACCGGCACCGTAGGGGGTCTCGTGCTGGATAGTCCCTACACGCGCTACGACGGCGACGTCCTGCACGGCCGTTATCCGGTGCTGACCGGTGTGTGGGTCGACCTCGCCGCCGCGTTCCCCAGACCGTCCGGCGTCCCGCGCCGGGTGGTGGCCGACGGCCTGGACATGACCGGTTCGGTGCCTGGGGTGTTGTCGGGCTGGTTCCGCAGCGTCGACGGCGACTGGTACGGCGTCGTCAACCATCCGATCCGCTACGCCGACGGACGACGCGCCCACATCCAACTCGCCGACCAACTCCTCCCATCCACGGCACTGCGCAAACGCGACTGACCACAGCAACGTCCCTGAGAGCCCTGCCGGTTTCCGGCTTGCTACGTCGCCGGGTGAGCCGGACGACCGGCTTACCTAGCGGGGTACCCGGCTCGCGGTGGAGTTCCTGGCGGAGGCGCTTCTCCAAGGCTCCGGATTCGGCGAAGTGGTTCGCCGCGATGCGGATCGGGCCGATGCCGCAGCGCCTCCGGTGCAAGTCGCGGTCAACGGGGCGATGACGATCGTCTTGGTGGGCGAAGCTTCGTGTTGCGGCTCGTACACCCCGATCTCGGCGTGGTTGCCGATGACCTCCTCGGTGAACACGCGCTCCAGCGCGGGAGCCACCTCGAACACGGCCCTGTAGCTTCCAGAAAGGTTGAAGTTCTGGCTGTTCAAGGGTGGAGTTCCGGAGCGCCGAGGTGGGGAAGACTTGATCGACGACGCGGCCCCGCCGTACATCGCGGGACCACCCCCGCTCACGCAGGGAAGACGCACACCGTCGCGCCGCCCCCCGCGTCACCGCGGGACCACCCCCGCTCGCGCGGGGAAGACGGTAGCCCACGCTCGGGGCAGCGAGCGGTCAACGGACCACCCCCGCTCGCGCGGGGAAGACATGCACTCCATCGCCAGCCAGCAGCACACGGCCGGACCACCCCCGCTCGCGCGGGGAAGACGCCCCGCCCAGCGGCCGGAAGCCGCGGCCGGTGGGACCACCCCCGCTCGCGGCGGGGAAGACGATGGCGGGCGTCACCGATGAAATGTCCGGTCGGGACCACCCCCGCTCGCGCGGGGAAGACCACCGCGTCGATCGAGGCCCGTGATGCGAAGCCGGACCACCCCCGCTCGCGCGGGGAAGACGGCCACGACCACCACTTCTGGCGCTGCGACCCGGGACCACCCCCACTCGCGCTGGGAAGACCCGAACTTCCGGATCGCGCGGACACTCGGCGGAAAACCACCCCCGCTCGCGGGGAAAACAAAGGGACGCGGCTGGACCTGAGGCCGCGCCGGACCACCCCCGCTCACGCGGGGAAGACCGCACCCAGGGTGACGCGGACTGGCCCGACCCGGGACCACCCCCGCTCACGCGGGGAAGACTCGGAGATCGCGCCCGTGCTGGGGCTGTCGCCGGGACCACCCCCGCTCACGCGGGGAAGACGGTGATGCCGCTGTGGCCCGACTCGCTGATCAGGAACCACCCCCGCTCACGCTGGGAAGACACTTCTTGACCAGCGAATTTACGACGCCGTAGGTCAGTTTTGATTCGGTTTGCCGTGGTGTCGTATTGGTGTTCGTCCGGTGGACTTGGCGACGGCGAGGTTTGACCCGGTATGGGGTGTGGGACCGCTGGATGTGTCGGAG
Organism: Actinosynnema sp. CS-041913; assembly: GCF_050942485.1. NCBI lineage: Bacteria > Bacillati > Actinomycetota > Actinomycetes > Pseudonocardiales > Pseudonocardiaceae > Actinosynnema > Actinosynnema sp. CS-041913. Next base: position 2,172,345 of record NZ_CP192037.1, read on the forward strand.
GACGGGCTGGTCGCGCTGAGCCACGGGGCGAGTGATCAGTGTCGACCGCTTACGTAACGCGGGGCTGGCGAACCTTCCGTGTGCTGGTGTTCATGTGGCCGGTGTCGGGCGCGCAAGGTCATCTCGGGGTGGTCAGGAGTCGAGCAATGCTCGTGTGTGTTGTTCGAGTGGTTGGGCGAGGTCGGGGTATTCGCCGCCGTCGATTCGGCGCGACAGTCGGGCGACGACGTAGAGCTGTGCGAACCGACCGGTGTCTGTGTCGAGTACGTCGGCGTAGACCTCGCGCACGCGCTGCGCGATGTCGGGGACCAGGAGGCTGTAGCACAGCAGGGTCGCCGCGTCGGTGCCGACCGGACCGCGTCCCCATAGTTCCCAGTCGAGCAGGCCGAACCGTGGTCGTAGCAGGTTGGCCCAGTGCACGTCGCCGTGCACCGTCTCCCACTCGGGCACCGTAGGGTCGACCGCATCGCCGAACCGTTGGACAAGGCGCTGGGTGACCTTGTCCTGACTGCTGTTGACGCGCTGTGTCGGAGTGGCGGCGACGGTGTCGGTGGTCCGGCGCAGTTCGGCCCACCACTGGTCGGACAGGTCGATCCCGGTGCGCAGCGCGTCGGTGGGTGAGCAGGGGGAGCCCGGCATCCGAGTCGTGATCTCGGCGCGCTGCTGCCGCCATTGCTCCCACTCGAACACGTCGAGCACGTACGGCTTGGAGAGGCCGGCGAACCCGTTGGCGTCGAGGTTGCCGGTCCAGAAGTCGCCGCCGATCCACCGCTTGTCCTCGGACACGACACGCAGCCAATACTCGGCGCCACCCCGGCGGACGGGCGCGCTGATCGACCGGTCGAGCCACCCGTGCAGCGGTTCACCGGTCACGACCACGCCGAAGTGTTCGGCGGCGCGGACGAGGTTGTCGCGCATCCACTGCCGGAATCGTGCGTCGGCGTCGCCGGTGTCGACCGTCACCGGTTGCCCCCTTTCACTGGTCGGTGGTGTACCGCAGGTAGGCGTCGGGATGGTTCATGTACCGGCGCCAGTGGTCGACCAGTGCGAGGTCTTCCCACGCGGTCCGCCGGAACCCGTGGTCGCCTACCTCGATAATGTCGGCTCCGGGGGTGGCGGCGAGGATCGGCGAGTGCGTCGCGCAGATCACCTGCGCGCCGGATCGGCCGAGGTCGTAGAGCAGGTTGACCAGCCGCAGGCACGAGGTGAACGACAGTGCCGCCTCAGGTTCGTCCATCAGGTAGAAGCCGGGTTCGCGGACCATGGACGACAGCACGGTGAGGAAGCCCTCGCCGTGGCTCATCTCGCTGGTGTCCTCTTCCCAGTAGCCGCGCATCCCGCTGACGGCCTGCATGAAACCGAACGCGGTCTCGGCGCGCAGGAAGTACCCGCGGCGTTTGGTCCGCGTCCCGCTCCGGTGGCGGGCGCCGGCGCTGGTGGTGTCCCAGCGCAGCAGCTCGCCGAGGGGTGTTTTCGGCCGGTCGTTGACGTACTTGCGCCCCGCTCGCCCTCCGTGCGCGTCCAGTCCCCACGCTTCGGCGAACGCCTCGACGAGGGTGGACTTGCCCGAACCGTTCTCCCCGACCAGGAACGTGATCGGCCGCTGGAACTCCATGCCTTCCGCGGCCAACTGCGCCACACACGGCACGGTGAGCGGCCACGAGTCGGACACGTCAGGAGACAGCAGTTCGTCGGGAATGTACGCGCGGCGGGCGAGCATGGGCGTGTCCTTGATCAGTACTCCGGTCGGGACGCACTTCCCCTGAGGTGTGCAGTTGTTCGCCGGCGCGCACGCCGGGCTGCAGCTCGGCCCGCACTGCGGGTCGCACATGGTCGGCACGCACGGCGACACGCGCGCGAACTGCCCGGCCAACGCCGCTGTGGCCGCCCGTGAAGTAGCCCTTGCCGGTGCTCGTGTCCCGCGCAAGTCGCTCCCGACGGCGGTGCGCCGCGCCTCGGTGGTCAGCTTCGTTGGAAGCGACGGCATCGTAACTCGTAGAACGGCTCTGGGATGTCGAACGGCTGACAGGACGTGCGGCCTGCTCTCCCCGGCTGCGCAGCGCAGGGCGTGAGGCCTGCTGCGACCGTCGTCTTCGAGCGGTGAGGCGGAGCATGGGTCGGAGATTCGTTCGCCACCGATCGGGTGTACTTGCCCGAGGGTGCCGCAGTAGTGCGGCCTGGCGGGGTTGCGATGGGGCGAGCATGGGGAGTGGCCGAGTGAACGGTGACGGATCTGCGTCTTCGGCCCGCTGTGCTCGGCGGGCTTCGCAGTGTCAGTCTCCGGTCGGCGGATGGGTAAGAGCATGATGGGCGGTCGCCGACCGCTGTTGGGAGAGTTCATGATCGTGTCATCGGTGATGGCGGACCATCCGTCGTGGTTGTCCGACGGCGACGTGGTCTACCGCGCTGTGCGTTCCGGCCGGTCCATCTGGGTATTGAGCGGTGCCCAGGGTTCGGTTCGGCAGGCGGATGCCGAACTGGTCTCGGGTGTTGGTGACGAGCCCGTGGTGGATGTGGTCGATCCGGCCACTCTCGACGGTCCGGGTGACATGGTCGAGGTGCTGCGTGCGGCAGGGCCGGTTGCGCGGTGGCGCAACCCTGATCTGTGGGACGCGCTGGCCACCTCCATCGTCCGTCAGGTGATCCGCGCCGGCCAGGCCCGCAGGCTGTACCGGGCGTTCTGCCGCGCCCACGGCGACGAGGTGACCACGCGCCACGGCAGCACCTGGCTGTTCCCGACTCCCGAGGTCGTGTTGGACCTCGCGGACGTCGAGTTCGAGTCCCTGGGGTTGGCGTTCAAACGCCGTCCGCTCAAGGCCGCGGCGGAGGCGGTGGTGGAGTTCGGGCCGAAGTGGGCGGAGTTGGAGCCGGCCGCTCTGGTGGACGAGTTGCAGAACGTGCCGAGGATCGGGCCGTGGACGGCAGGCGCGACGGTCGCCGACCTCACCAACGACTACGCGCTCTACCCGTATGCCGATCTGGCCGTGCGGACCTGGGCGAAACGCCTGGCACCCCAACGGACCTGGCCGGACACCGAACCCGAGTTCGCACGACTGTGGTCACGGCTGGCGGGAAGCCGGTTGTCGGACTGGACTTCGCTGACACTCGCATGGGGAGTACGCCATGCCCACACCTCGGGAACCGTCGCCTTCTAGATCCTCCGGGCTCATCGCCGGCGCCGACCACCGGCGCACGCTCGACGCGCTGTTGGTCAACGCGCCACTGCGCGACTACGCCGAGCGGCCTCGCGTCAACGACTTCACGCTGCCGGTCCTCGGTATGGCGTATCTGGCCACCTACGCCGCAGCGCAGGGTTTCAACGTCGGTGTCCTGGACGCGGAAGCCCACGGCCTGCGCATCGACCACACGGCCGACATCGTCAACCACGCCGCGCCGCGCTGGGTCGGCTTCAACCTTCTCGCCCCGACCTACAGTGTCTCCGCACGCATCGCCGCCGCGCTGGATCCCGCCATCAAGGTCATGCTCGGCGGCCACCAGGCCAGAGCGATGCCGGAACACATCCTCGCCGACCCGCGCATGTCACGCTGTGCCGCGCTCGTCGTCGGCGAAGGCGAAACCCGTGTCGCCGCCCTCCTTCACGACCACCGTGCGCGGACCGACCTGCCCCAGGTCATGTGGCTCGATCCGGTGCGGCGAACGCCCGTAGCCGGGAGCGCACCGGGCACTGCACACCACTTGGCACCCGACATCGACGCACTGCCTTTCGTGGACCGCCGCTACCTGGCTCAGGACCCGCACCACGAGGCGGACAGGTGGGAGGCGAACATGGTCGGCGCTCGCGGTTGCCCGTACAACTGCTCGTTCTGCGGCGCCGCGGTCTCGGCCAACCCGGACGTCAGCATCCGAACACGCCGACCCGACAACATCATCGCCGAGATGCGCCAACTCCGAGACGGGGGAGTGACGGCGTTCCGGTTCGTCGACGACCTGTTCCTGGGTGCGAAACGGGTGATCGACCGCATGATGACCGCGTTCACCGCCGAACACGTCGGCGACTGGGCCGTCTGGGACGCCACAGGCCGCATCAACGTCCTGCACCGAGCCTCCGACGCCACCCTCGACACGCTCGCCTCCAACGGCCTGCGCGAGGTCGCCCTGGGCATCGAATCCGGCAGCGACCGCATGCTCACCCTGATCGACAAACGCATCGACTCCGCCATGACCCGCCAGGTGGTGCGACGACTCACCGAACGCGGCATCAACGTCAAGGGCTACTTCATCCTCGGATTCCCCACCGAGACACAGCACGAGGTCGACACCACCGTCCACTTGGTACACGAACTGTGGAACCTCGCCGACAGGCTCCCCGGACACTTCCGCGCCTCGGTCTTCGAGTACCGCCCCTACCCGGGCACACCCGACTGGCACCGCCTCATCGCCACCGGCCGCTACACAGCAGACCAATTACTCGACTACACCGCCGTGGACCTCACCGACAACGGAGTGGACGAGTCCATGCGCGAACGCGACGAGTTCAACTTCTCCACCAACCTCCAACTCTCCGACGTCCCGGTCACCCACATCCGTGCCCGACTCGCCGCACTGTCCCGCGAACAACACGCACGCACGGCAGCCGCATGAACGGCCTCCTCGTCACCGTCGACGGCCCCGGCGGCGCGGGCAAATCCACCACGGTCCGCCACCTGCACGATCTGCTCACCGCCCAAGGCCACGAGGTCCACGCGACCACCGAACCGTCCCACGACCTACTCGGCCGCACAGCCCGCGACAACTCCGACACCTACTCCGGCCACGCCCTCGCGTGCCTGGTCGCCGCCGACCGCTACCACCACCTGACCACCGACATCCGCCCACACCTCGACCAAGGTCACATCGTGCTGTGCGATCGCTACGTCGCCTCGTCCTACGTCCTGCAACGCATGGACGGCGTCCCACTCCATTTCATCGAGACACTCAACGCCGCCGCCGACACCCCGGGCCTGGCCGTCATCCTCACCGCCGACCCCACCACCACCGCCGATCGCATCGCCCACCGAGGCACACGCCACCGCTTCGAAACCGGCGTGACCACCAGCCGCACCGAGTCCGACCTCTACGAAGACACGATCCGGCGTCTCACGGAACGCGGCTACCCGATCCTGGCCATCGACACGACAACAACAGCATCGGACCAGGTAGCGGCCATGATCGCCCAACGAGTCAACCAGCTCGCCACCACCGACAACCCTGAATCGACCACCCCGTAAGCTCCGCCGGGTCCACCCCACGACCCTGCCGACGAGGACCGATGGCCGACCGCCACCTGATCGACGTCCACGTCCTCCTGGTCCGCGACGGCCACGTCCTGCTCACCCGCCGCCGCGACACCAACTCCAGGTTCGACGGCCTCTGGCACCTGCCCTCCGGCAAACTCGACGCAGGCGAATCCGTCCTCCAGGCCGCCGCCCGCGAAGCCAGGGAAGAAGTCGGCGTCCACGTCGACCCCACCCACCTGCGCCTGGTCCACACCCTGCACGTCAACGGCTCAGGCCCCGAACCCCGCCTGGGCCTGTTCTTCGAAACCAGCCACTGGACAGGCCACCCCACCAACCAGGAACCCGACAAGTGCTCCGCAGTCGACTGGTTCCCCCTGCACGACCTACCCGACCAACTCATCGACTACCCAGCAGCAGGCCTCCACGCCTACCGCACGGAAACACCCTTCAGCGTCCACGGCTGGCAGAACCCAACCCCCGCCCACTGAACCCCCGCACCACCCCGCCCGCACAGACCTGCGATCGGCGTCCACTACCGGGCAGAGCGGGCCACCCTCACTCCCGCACGAAAAACACCTACTGTTCGGGGCCGCCGCCGATCAGGGGCTACCCCGCTCGCGCGGGGAAGACACGAAGTCCTTCTCCGACGCTCCCACGACCCACGGATTACCCCCGCTCGCGCGAGGAAGACTGTGGTGCCAGTCCGGACGCCACACGCGCGGAGGACCACCCCCGCTCGCGCGGGGAAGACCACTGTCCGGTCGCGCCCCACTGGCATTTGCATGGACCACCCCCGCTCGCGCGGGGAAGACATCGGAGACCCGGCGCACGCCGCGACGCAGAGCGGACCACCCCCGCTCGCGCGGGGAAGACGTCACGGTCCCGGACGCGGCCGTCGGTCAACCACGGACCACCCCCGCTCGCGCGGGGAAGACTTTTCCCTTGCGACGCCCGACGTGGCGGACGCCGGACCACCCCCGCTCGCGCGGGGAAGACCCCGGCAGGTAGGCGGACAGCGAATGCCGGCAGGGACCACCCCCGCTCGCGTGGGGAAGACGCCATCATCCTGAGCGCCCACCGCGACGGCGACGGACCACCCCCGCTCGCGTGGGGAAGACGGGGTGTCCGGCACGTCGAACTCACCCGCCGCGGGACCACCCCCGCTCGCGTGGGGAAGACGCGCTCCAGCACGTGCTGGGCGAGCTGGTCGGCGGACCACCCCCGCTCGCGCGGGGAAGACCAGCGGGGCGCGCACATCGACTGGGCGGACGGGGGACCACCCCCGCTCGCGCGGGGAAGACAGGGCCAGCGACCCCCGTCGTGTCGGCGTCTACGGACCACCCCCGCTCGCGTGGGGAAGACGACATCTGGTTCGCCATCGACGAGGTCCCGGTGGGACCACCCCCGCTCGCGCGGGGAAGACAACCGGATCGAGCTGGAGCGCCTCAAGCGCGGCGGACCACCCCCGCTCGCGCGGGGGAAGACGGTCGGGCGGGAGTGCGGCTCCGGGGTTCGCGGTCCCGGGGAAGGGACCACCCCCGCTCGCGCGGGGAAGACGGAGCAGCGGACCCGGGTCCGACGATCCTCCACGGACCACCCCCGCTCGCGCGGGGAAGACCTTGCGACGCTCGCCGAGGTCCTGTTTTTCGCAGGACCACCCCCGCTCGCGCGGGGAAGACGACGTGAGCACCCCGTCCATCGAAGACACCGAGCGGACCACCCCCGCTCGCGCGGGGAAGACGCGCGCTCCAGCTCGCCCATGACCCGCGCGGCGGGACCACCCCCGCTCGCGCGGGGAAGACACTTCTTGACCTGGGAGTTTACAACGCCGTAGGTCGGTTTTGATTCGAGTTGTCGTGGTGTCGTAATGGTGCTCGTGCGTCGGGTGTGCGTCCTCGGTGGAATGGGTCCGCACACGGCTGTGTGGGCCGCTGCATCTGCCGGAGGACGGAGTGGTGGTACTACCTCCCGGTGGGGATCTGCAACATACGGCGAGGCCGGCACGAAGTGACGGCCGGGACCTCAGCGCTGGCACTGTGCGACAGGTGGGAACCGCATAACCGGCGATTCGGTGTCGGGACCTCTCACTCAAAAGGGTGGTTATCGCAAGGCGATGTCGATCTTCGATGTGATCGCGGCCGTGACGTCGCGCGTGACGCGGAACAGGGTCAAGCGGGGAGGTTCACGAGGTGGATGTGATCTACGGTGATAGCGTTGTTGCAGGTAGATGGCGGTGTGGCCGCTGGCGGTCGCCCTCCGGAGGCGGGCGCGCAGGTTCGAATCCCACCGGGTACGGGCAGAGCGGGCCTCGAACCGGGAATGCGGCGAGGGGACTGCGGACGGCTGTTTCGGGAACGGCTGGTCGAAGCCGTACGTGGCACCTGCCGGGCGGTGATCGGCCGACAACGTCGCGCGGAGATGGTGCCCGAATTGCCTGACATTCCGACTGTGCAAGTCAGCCTCGAGCAGCGTCACGAACCCGGTCGCACCGAGAATCTCACGACCGACCTGGGCCGGTTGACCTGATCCTCACTCTGGAATCGACGACGCGCCCATGCCGAATCGGTGGTCCAAGTCCTCGGCAAATTGGCGGGCCACCCGGCGCAGGGCATCGACGTAACCGTCATCTGGAACGCGGCCTCCACCCAGCAATGGGGTTGCGGACAGCGCTCGAACCCCTCAAGCACCCTGAAAGTTGCGGTGATCTGCCTGATCCGCCTGTTGTCGACCGCCACGAGGGGACGCATCCCATGCAGTTGCACCTCGAACGGTGCCCGGATCAGCAGCGTCCCGGTTGCCCCCAGGCTGCGCGCATGGGCGGATGCGAAAGCCACCGCGTCCACCGTCAAGGAGTCGACCACGCTGAAGTGAATCCCGATGTCTTTGGTGATGTCGTGGTCGGTCCAACCGGCTACACGGGTGGCCAATGCCATGGCCCCATCATGGTGAAGCTCGACGTGCCGGTGGACCGGATGGTCGACGCGGTCCAACTGCCCGGCCGTCGCGATCACGTGCTTCGTGGCCAACGCCCATGTTTCCTGTGCCATCCGTTCGATCAACGCCACGACGGTGTCGTTCATCGATGGTCGTCCGGTGCGGTGAGGGTAGGTCCACTTCTTCGCGACCAGGCGTCGGTGCCATCGCAGGATGGCTCCCGGTGTCACCAATCGGTGCTCACGCAGCCGACGGGGAGTCGCGCACCAACGCGGCGAGTACCGCGCGATCGGCCCGCCCCAGCCGCGGGCGGAATTTGTTCCGGTGCAGCACGGCGACCTCGTGCCGCAGCACCGACAAGTCCACATCCTTTGCGACGGAGGACCGACCGAGCAGAACCAGCCAGTCGCCGAGTCAGGCGAAGATCAGGTACAGCAGTCGTAACGCCACACCTCACATTCATGGCCTGAAGGCCCAGAGAGCCGGATCGCCGTAGTTCAGCCTCCCAGTGTGGGGTTCTGGCACCCCGCAGGGGTTTTTCCGCACCAAGCTCAGCACCAAGAGCCGGATCGAGCGGACGGTTCGGGGACGGCCGCGGTGCTTTTGCCGGGGCTGGGTCGCGTGGCGGCGGGCGAGAAGATCCCGGTGCCAGCGCACGACCGTCTCCGGACGCACCAGTAGTCGCAGTCGACGAAGCGCGTCGATCGGAAGTCGGTGCAGCAGCGCCGCGAGGAACGCCCGGTCGCCGGGGAAGAACCGCAGACGGGCGTTACCCGGTTGCCGTTCCATGACGGTGATTTGGTGCCGTAGCGCCAGGACCTCCACTTCCTTGTCCCGCTCACTCATGGGCAGCAGGCACAACTCCGTAGGGCGCTGTGGATCCCGACCCCGCCCAATAGTCGGATCTCCACTCCGCGTTCTCCCCTTGACAGCACCCTGGCCGGCGTGCGGTACCCGCTGTGCCGGAGCGGTCCGAAGCTCGGCCGATACAAGACCACCCGTTCGGGTGAGTCATTGTCCCGGTCTTGTCCCGCCGGTTGTCCCCGGTTCTGTTCCTGGGTGCGTCGCATCCTCTTCTCAGCCGGCCACCCGCCGGCCACCACAGGAGAGGAGGGACCAGGGATGAGCCCATCTCGATTCCACGTCCCACTGCCGGACGAGTCGCAGCCGCCGCGCCAGTGCTTGCCTTTCCCCGCTCTGTGCCCCTCGACCGGCAGGGAGGGGGTGAATACATGATCATCACTTTCATCGCGGTCACGGTGGATCGGATCCCGTGTGACTCGAAGAAGACGGACGAGTCGTAACATGATGTGACAGGAGAAGTGTGATGCACCGCCCACGTATCAAGTACGAGCACCTGCCCGTCCGCCACGGCGAAGACCTGGTGCAGATTGGTGGTTCCCTGCCGGGAGTCGCCGCCATGATCCCGGACCCGGACGGCACGGTGTGGACGCTGCTCACACTTCTCGACGGGACGCGCATGGTGGACCAGGTGGTCGCCGACCTGGTCCACCGCCATCCCGACAAACCGCCCCACACGGTCTACACCGCGGTCGACACGCTGGCCGCTGCCGGTTATCTGGAGGACGCCGACGAACCGCCGCCGGAGGTGCTCTCCGAGGCCCAACGAGAGCGGTTCGCGCGTAGCCGGGCATTATGGCGGTGGATGGACACCGCTCCGCGCACCACCGGGTGGCACGCTCAGTTGGCGCTGCGGCAGGCGCGGGTCACGGTCGTCGGCGTCGGCGGGGTCGGCAGCACCGCGGCCCTCGCGCTCGTCCAGTCCGGAGTGGGGCGGTTGCACCTGGTCGACCCGGACCTGGTGGAGCTGTCCAACCTCAACCGGCAGATCCTCTACACCGAGAACGACCTCGGCCGCGCCAAGGTCGACGTCGCGGTCGACGTGCTGCGCCGGCACAACGGCGAGGTCGAGGTCACCGGCGAGCAGACCACCGTCGACGGCGTGGGGACGCTGCGGCGGTTGGCCACGTGGTGCGATGTGCTGCTGATGGCCGCCGACACGCCACACGAGATCCGCTCGTGGACCAACCGGGCGTGCCTGGACACCGGCACCGCCTGGGTCCACGGCGGCTATCACGGGCCAAGGGCGGGAGTAGGGCTGTTCGTGCCCGGCAACGGGCCCTGCTACGACTGCGCACGCACCGCCGCCGCACGCGAACAGCTCGCAGCACCGCCGTCGACCCCGTGGCCGGAGATGAGCGGGACGACCGGGACGCACGCGGCCAACGCCGTGTCAGCCGGGATCGCGGGACACCTGGCCGGTCACGCTGTGATGAGTCTGATCACCGGGATTCCCCGGCTGCGGGCGAACCGCCAGATCGGGTACAACCTCATCACGCTGCAGCACAGCACCTTCTACGAATCGCTGGAACCGGAGCCGGACTGCCCCGCCTGCGGACGATCCGACGCCTGACCGGACCCGTCGGCGCATGCCGAGGCCAGATCCTCCGCACGTCGCTGGACCAGTTCGGCGCGCGGGTCGTCCAGGTCCGTCAGGATCGCGGCGGTCCGCCGCAGGTTGTGCACAGCCTGGTCGTCCCGGCCGGTGGCGGACAGCGAGACGGCCATCGCCTCCAGCGCCGTGGCCAGATGCGATTCCGCGCCGCTGTGCCGCGCGTAGACGTCCACAACCTTCTCCCACAACCCGATCGCAGTGTCGTGCTCACCCAGCCCCTGCCGCGTTAGCGCCAGGTCGTCCTCGGCATAGGCGATGATCAACGGATCACCGGTGCCGCTGCGCAGCTCCCACGCCCGTTGCGCGTAGTCCAACGCCTCTTCGAACCGACCCCGCGCCACGTTCACCAGGCACAGGTTTCCCAACGCGATGGCCTCGGCCGCGGTGTCGCCCTCCTGCCTCGTCGCCTCCCACATCGCCAGGTAGTGTTCCACCGCCTCGTCGTGACGTCCCTGTGCCTCGCGCAGGCTCGCCAACCCGGCCAACGCCCGCCGGCGAAGGACCCGATCGCCGGACCGGGCCGCCGCATCCAACACGTTCTGGAAGTCGGCCTCCGCCGCCGCTTGGTCACCCGAACTCCGGTGACTGTGCCCACGCAGAACCCGCAGAAACGCCTCGGCCGCCCAGTCCTCCGACACCCGAGCCGCCTCGACCCCGCGCGACTTCGCCTCCAGCTCCTCCCGCCACCACGCCCGCGGTCCCAACCCGAGGTGACGCGACGACAACGCCAACGCGATCACCACCGGGTACATGCCGTGATCCACGGCCATGCGCTGTGCCGCCGACAACACCGCCCGCTCCGACCGCAACCACCCCAACGCATCCTCCCGATCCCACTTCGGCACCTGCACGACGGGGAGATCCACGGCTAGCCGGGCCGACACCGGGTACACGAGACGATCTGCCAGGTCCCCCACCGCGGCATACCACCCCAGCAAGCGCGCCACCGCCTCCTCCCTCGCCCCACGTGTTTCGTCCAGCTCTGCGCGGTGGGCGGCATAGTCGTGCAACAGGTCATGCATCCGATACCGATGACGGGCCACCTGCTCGACCAGGTGCTGCTCCGCCAACTCGTCCAGGACACGCATCGTGGAACGAAGGTCCAGCGCGGCCAGGGCGGCGACGGCATGCGTCCCGAACTCCGGCACCGGGTGCAACCCCGCCAACCGGAACACCCGCGCGTGCAACGGGTCGAGCAGGGTGTAGGACCACTCGAACACCGGCCGCACCCCACCCAACCCCCGCCATGACCCGTCCACCCCGATCGAGCCCCGCTGCTCCTCTCGGATGTCCTCCACCACATCGGCCACCGACAGGAACGGACGCGACGCCAACCGCGTCGCCGCCACCCGCACCGCCAACGGCAACCGCGCGCACACCCCTACCAGTTCCCCCACCGCGTCGGGCTCCGCGGCGGTCCGGGCCCCACCCACGACCCGCTCCACCAGACGCACGGCGTCCCGGGTGTCGAACACGTCCACCGTGACCCGCCGGACCGCCTCCAGCACAACCAACTCCGACAGCGCGCCCCGACTGGTCACCAACGCCAGTGACCCCGCCGCACCGGGCAACAACGGACGCACCTGCTCAGCGGACCCGGCGTTGTCCAACACCACCAGCACCGGCCGGGCCGTCACCAGCGACCGGAACAACGCACCCTGCGCCTCCACGCCCTCGGGAACCCGCCGCTCCGCGATACCAAGCGCGGTGAGGAAGTCCGTCAGCACAACCAGTGGGGGCAACGGGGCGCTCGGGCCGTAGCCGCGCAGGTTCACGAACAACGTGCCACCCGGGAAACGATCCTGGACGCGGTGCGCCCACCACACCGCCAACGTCGACTTCCCCGCCCCAGCCGAACCGTTCAACGCCACTACCACCGCCGCGCCACCGGTATTCCACTCCGATTCGGCCAATAGAGCGTCGAGAGCGGCGACATGGGCACCACGCCCGCAGAAATCGTGCACCGCAGCCGGTAGCTGTCGCGGCACCACCATGGTTTCCTGGGTAGGCGGCAGCACCACCTGATCAATTCGGCCCGCCTGCAGCAACACCCCTTGGACCGTGCCGTCCATGTCGTTGCTGACACCACCATCGACCATGGGTATATAGTTTGGCCGCAACACCGACAGGAAAGGCGCTCAGACCGCTAAAATCACTCGCTCGATTCGGTTGCACCCCTCTAACGGTGGATAGACCTGTCAGCGAGTGACTTAATCGCTAATTGAGTGAACGATAAAGTAGGAATACCTCAAGCGACGCCCCGGCGGGGCCTCCAGACATACCTGATCGCATCCTGGCTCGTCGACACCTGGAGTCGACCCGGCCGAGCCGTGGCATGAGCAGCTCGGCCGGAGATCGACACTGGCGCTGGTCGTCCATCACGTGATCAGCGGCAGAGCCGCTCGTTGAACAGACCCAGACTCGGGCGGCGGCCTTGTCGTCAGAAGAAGGCCGTGCCGGCGAGGGCCAGCAAGCCGACCGCAGTGAGGGCGGACAGGAGCAGGAGGACGCGGGCCATAGCGCGGCCGCGGTCGGTCGATGAGGTCATGGGGTGGTTCCTGTCAGCAGCCAGTGGATAGGGGCGGCCGGGTCGTCGTGGGGGGTTGGGGAGGTGGTGAGGTAAGTGACCACGAAGTAGTGGACGTGGGGGAAGTGGTGTTCTGCGGAGTGGACGATGTCGACATGGCCGTGGGCGATGAGCCACGCGCGGACTGCGGCGGGGCGGTCTGGTGGGCGAGTGGCGTAGGGATGGGTGGGACCGGAGAGGGTGTCGCCCTTGGTGACAACGACGGCGATGCGGCGGGGCGTGGCGGTGTGGTGCTCGGTGAGGGTCTCGGTGAGCAGGTCGAGGACGGCCTTGGGGTCGGTGCCGGACGTGCGTGAGGCACCGAGGACGTCAGGGTCTGCGCGGGCGCGGACGGCGGGAAGCGCGAGCGGGTCGACGACGAGGACTACGCCGTCGCTGAGGGCGAGGAAGACTGAGTCGGCGATGTGGTCGGCGTTCTGCACGATCTCCCCGGCTGCGTCGTACAGGTGCAGGAGCCGGTTGCGCACCTGCAGGGTGTACGAGACCGGTCGGCTCACCGGCGTGCGCGGCGGGAACAGGCCGTCGGCGAGGAGAGCGCCGGTTTCGGCCAGCCTGTGGTCGGTGAACGGGTCCGCGGGGGCGGCGTCGTGGCCGGACCTCATGTGGGTGACCGCGGTGTGGAGGAACACCGACTTCCCGGCACCGGTGCCGCCGACCACCGGGACGTGACGCGTGGGCATCATCTGGGTGGGGGAGGGCAGGGAGGCGCCGCAGTCGCCGCACTGCGGGGAGAGACCGCGTTTGCCGGTGATCAGCAGTGTGGGCAGGCTTTGGCCGCAGCGGCAGGTGCGGAGGAACACGCCCTGCGCGCCCGGAACGAGCGCGTGGTGCTCGCGTCCGCAGGGGCAGACGAACACCGGGCGGGTGAGTCGGGTGTGGCAGCGGGGGCACTCCGTCGTGATTTGCCTCAGCGCCAGGGAAAACACTTCGAACAGCCACAACGTGCCGGAGAGGAGTCGGAAACCCGTTACTGCGACGGTGAGCAACACCAACTGCACCAACCAGGTGATGGCCAGCAGGACAAGCGCGAGGATGTAGCCGATGGCGAACCCGGCGCGCGCGCTGAACGTGAGGATGGGCACCGCGGGCGAGCGCGTGATGAGCTCGGACTCCCGGATCGGGCGCACCCGGCGCAGCCCGTTTCCCGCGAAGCTCTCATCGAACTGGGCCAATCCGCGCTGATGCAGCGCCACCAAGCAGGCCACACCGAGGCGCCGGTGGTCGCGCAGGGCCGGACCGGACAGGTACCGCCGGTCGGCGGGATCGGGCAACGTGTCCAGCGCCAGGTGCTCCGTGTCCGCCTGGGCGGCGAGGCAGTCGAGCGCTTCCCGGATGATGGCGACCAGCGCCAACGTCAGGCTGAGCGCGACCGCGGCGGCGAGGACCGGCCCGGTGATCACGAGCGCGAGCACGGCCTGCAGCAGGTAGCGGAAGAGTTGGACGATCATGTGGTCGTCCTCTCCACGCCCCGGAAGATCGGTATCGCGCCAAAGCCGGCGAGCAGCCACAGCAGCGGATCCTCTACCCGGTAGGCCATCGGTTCCCGCCTGCCGTCCACGCGGTCACCGAGCGCGGTCGCGGCGAAGCAGCGGTGGCGGCGGAAGGCGGTGCGGACACCTCGGATGAGGTCCGTCCTGTTCCAGCGGCCGAGCCAGGCGGTGGTTTCGTGGTGGACATCCACACCGTCGGACACCGCGTAGCCGCTCGTCCGGGGCACGGGTCGCAGCAGCGGCGACCCGGGGTCGACCATGTCCCACACGGTGTCCAGTTTGGTCAGAACAACGGCCAGGGGAACGCTGATCCGGTTGTGGGGGCGCAGGCCGCGCGCGGCGCGCACGGCTTCGGCGAGTCGGGCGATCCCCGCGTCGCCGGGGACAGCGCCGGGTTCGACGGCTAGGACGAGGCCATCAGCGTGCGCCAGGTTCGTCGCGGTCGCGTCGGCGCTGTCGTAGAACGCGATCACCTCAGGCCGTGCCCGCGGCCGGACGCGCAGGCTGACCAGCAGCGGCTCGGGCCCCGTGTCGCGGTACAGGACGGTTTCGGCGACCAGCACACGATCTCGCTCGTGCCGGAGCCTGCTTCTTTCGCCGAGCACGTCGAGGGACATGCCGGGGAAGCGGTCATCCAGGTGTCCTTTCGCGACCCGCCGGATGACCGACGCCACCCAGGTGCTCTTACCGGACCCCGCCGTCCCGACTACAACGACCACCCTGGGGCGGCCCTCGATGTACTCGCGCGGCACGGCCTGCCCGCACGCCGGGCAGACCCGGCGGGCTTTCGGAGCACGCCCGTGCGGGCACTTGCCCCTGCGCGCGGCGGAGACCGGAAAGTGGGTCGCGGTCTCGCCGCAACTCGAAGCGCACTGCCTCAGATACGCCTTCCCCGGCGTCCAGGTGTGGCAGTAGGGGCAGGCCGGGGTACGCCGGGTCCGGACGCTCCAGGTCGGTGCGGGCACAGCGGTCTCCTCTCAGGTCACGGCACGACCAGGAGGTGGGGGGCGGGGTGGGCGAGCACGACAGTCTCGTCCAGGGAAAATGCGCGGAGGAAAACCGGCCGCCGCAGTTGGCGCGGCACTCGGAGCCGGACGGGCTCGGGCGGGCCGAGGGCCGGCAGCCGCAGGATCTCGACGCCGTCCTCGGGGGTCAGCGGACGCGACCCGGACTTGGCGACAACCGTGATGTCGGGGGCGGGCTCCGGACCGTGCACGGCCACCAGTAGTTCGCCCCGGCGCCACCAGGCCGCGCGCCGGACGCTGTAGCGCACCTCGCGCAGCCGGGTCGAGCACACCGTGACCATCGGCCCGAACCGGCCGGAGTCCACGACCGACACCCCGAACCAGTGCTCGCCGGGCAGGGTCGCGGTGATCCGCGCGCCGCGGCCCGCGTACGCGGACCTGCTGATCTCGACCACGGTGGCCTGCGGATCCAGCGGCCCGGTGGGCGGCCCGTCCACCCGCCAGACCACCCGCACGTCGGTGGCCCACATCGGCCACTGCCACGACAGCACCACCTGCGGGCCGAATCGCCTGGCGTGCAGGCCGATGACCGGTTCCAGTGGCGGCGTCACCCGCGTCGCCGGGCCGATGGCGGCGAGCGGGCCGGACACCGCGACCGGCACGAGCACCCGCTGCCCTGCCAGGTCCGCCAGCGGGACCGATGCGCGGCCCGTGTCGCTCACCGCGACCACCCGGCCCGCGGCCGCCGCGTCGGCGGCACGGAGAACCTGCGGCGCGGGCGCGACCCCGTCGTGTGGGACGCGGATCACCAGCGGAGTGCCGCTCTGCCTGCTCCAGGTCAACTCCACGGTGTCACCCGAGAGTTCGGCCCGCAGGTCGTCGACCTGGCGCGGGTTTCCCGGACACTCGCCGCAGACCACCAAGCCCGCGCTGTCCTCGGGCTTCCCGGCCTGGCCGGGATAGCGGGCGCGCACGAGGTAGCGGTACTGCACACCGGGCACCACAGCGGTGTCGTCGAATCCGGCCCCGTCGGGCGTGGCAACCTCCGCAATTTCGCCCGACGGCGCGATCCTGGTCACCGACGCCCCGACCGCTTCGGGAGGCAACCGCCAGCGGCCGTGCACCGACAGCATCGTCGACTCGACCGCGAGGTCCAGCACCTCGGGCGCCAGCACGACCTCCTCGCTGTGCGCCATCCCGCCGGGGACACCGTTCCGCAGGGTCTGGACCGCGTACGACGTCGGCACACCGGAGGGCGGCACGTCCGACAGCGCCAGGGCGTCGGTGTCGTCGGCGATCACCGTCCCGCCCCGGCTTACCCGGTAGGTCAGGAGGCCTGCGGTCGATGTCGACTCCTTCCACGTGATAACGATGGCGTCGTGGTGCGCACGCGCGGACACCTCGGCGGGTGCCATGGCCGGACAGCGGCGCAGGCCCGACTTGATCGCGGGGTCCGTCAGCTCCCGATCCGCTGCGAGGTAGCGGGCAGCCGCATCCTCCGGCGCGGTGTCCTCCAGTTCGCGGGCGGCTGCGAGATCGGCGGCCACCCGGTCCACGGTCGCGGCCAGCGCGTTTCGGACGCGTTCCCAGTCCCCGGTCAGCCGCCTGCTCGACAGCACCACCAGCGCGGCGTGCAGCCTGCCGTCGGCGACGGCCTGCCTGTAGTCGGACTCCCAATCCGATCGGTGGACGCGTCGGCACCAGAGGGCATAGGAGAGCGTCTCGGGGTCGCGCGGGAGGCCGCTCGCGACGCACCGCTGCGGGTCGGCCGCCGCGAGGAAACTGACCTCCTGATAGCCCAGCAGCACGGCCACCGACAGCTCGGTGAGGAACTCGTGGCGCAGCAGCGAGCTCAGTCCGTCGGGCTCGTCCAACGCTTGCTCGACGATCTTGAGCACCGTCAGCTCGGCCTCGACACCGGCTCCTCGCCGGGTCCGCAGATGCGCGCGCCTGTCCCGAAGCACGTCCGCGTGGACGTCCAAGCCGCCGGAGGACAGTTTTCTGCTCAGGTACTCCCAAAGGCTGGGGACCCCGAGGTCGGCCAGCGCGGTGGTGATCCGGCGCGACCGGGGCGTGTCCGGCGTCATGCCGAGGCTCGCGGGCTCGCGCACGACCGCCCGGTGCTGTTCGAGCGCGGCCACGACGTCCGGCCGGCTCCAGCGGCCCGCGGACTGCCGGACGAGGGCCGCGACGGCGGCGGCGGGCATACCCGGCGCGGACCGCAGGAATTGGTCGACCACCTTGGCGAGGGCGGTGCGTTCCGCCGCCACGGCGGCCCGGTGCACCGAACGCTCGCCGGGATCGCTCAACACCCGCACGGCGACCGGGTGCCCGCGCCGCAGCCGGTCCACGGCCTGGATGTGCTCGCGCAGTTCGGGAATGCCCCACAGCGCCGGAACGGAGGTCAGCGCCGAGTCCACCTCGTCGGCGGTGCAGTCGGAGGGCAGGCGGTACACCCGGAACAGGTTCCGGTGGGGCGACCACCCCGTCTCGACCGGCGTGATGACGTCGTCGAGGTAGGCGCGGACGTCGGCGTCGCGGAGTCCGGGAAGGTCCGTCTCGGCCATGTCACCGCCGCAGGCCGGGTAGCGGTGCGACGACGTCGGTGTCGCGGCCGCGGACCTGGGTCTCGATCCGCAATCGCGCGCCGTTGGCCGCGTGGGCGTCGATCCGCAGCACCCCGTCGGCGCCGAGGGAGAAGTCGAGCTCGACCGGGTCGCCGCGTCTGCTGTCGCGCGGAAGTCCTTCCATGGTGCGCTCGTCGAGCCGGACGTGGTCTGCCTCGTCGTCGGACAGGACATCCGTCATGGACTCGTACACGGCGACCCGCATCGTGGTCTGCCCCTCGTGCACGGTGCACAAGGTGTGCCGTCCGCTGGTGGGCAGCGGGGTGTTCGGGGTGATGATCCAGTGCACCGCGCTGCCGAGGGAGGGGCGACCGGTGTCGCGCGTGATCAGCACGCCGTAGCCCTTGGACGTCACGTCCACCACCTTCCGGGACTCGCCCGCGGCGACCTGGGCAGCGCCCTTGGCCACCACCAGTTCCGCGTCGACCGCGAGCCGCGGCGCGGGCAGGTGCGGGAACGTCTCGTCGAGCCTCCTCGCCACGGCGGGCGTCCGTGACATCCCGCCGACCAGGAGGACGTCGTCGATCGTCGACACCCCGGCGGCGCGGGCCTGCGCGATGAGGTCGCCGGTGAAGTCGAGGGTGCGGTCGAGCAGGTCGGACGTGGCCTTTTCGTAGTCGTTGCGGGAGATGATCATGCGGTGCACGTGGCCCTGCGCGGTCCGCATGGTCAACATCTGCTCGGTGGAGGTCGACAGCGCGACCTTCACCGCCTGAGCCTGCCCGAGCAGACCGGCCATCAGGCGCGGAGACGTCCGAGGATCCTCCTCGTCGGGAAAGTCGCCCATCCGGTCGAGGACGAGGTCGACGAGCACCCGGTCCCAGTCGGCGCCGCCGAGACGGGCGTCCCCGCCGGTCGCCACGACACGGACCTCGTCGAGGAACATGAGCACGACGGTGACGTCGAAAGTGCCGCCGCCGAGGTCGTAGACGAGGACCGCCCGACCGGCCGAGGTGCCGCGCAGGCCGCTGGCCAGTGCCGCCGCGGTCGGTTCGTTGACCAGGTCGAGCACGTCCAGCCCCGCGATCCGGCCCGCCTCGAGGGTGCGCGCCCGCTCCGCCGTGCCGAAGTAGGCCGGAACCGTGACGACGGCACTGGCCAGCGGACCGGCGGCGGGCACCGCGGTGCCGAGCGCCTCGAGCGCGTCCTCGACGGCCTGCCGCAGGATGAGGGCCGAGATCTGCTCGGGTCGCAGGTGACCGCCGGGGACCGCGACGGTGTAGTCGCCGCCGATCTCCCGCTTGATCTCGGTGATCACCCGCCCCGGCTCGTACGCGCGCTGGTCGAGCGCGAGGTCACCCACCACCGCCGTGCCATCCGCACCGAGGTACACCGCCGACGGGGTGGTCGCGCCGCCCTCCCGGTTGGCCAGCACCCTGGCCTCCCCGCTGCCGTCGACCACGCAGACGCACGTGGCGGTCGTGCCGAGATCGATTCCCAGGCGGGGACGGTCATCGCTCGTCGCCATGCTCCTGCTCCTTCCGGTCGTAGGCCTCGGTGAGCTGCGCCGGCTGCGGCTGCACGTCCGCGGTGTCCAGCACCCACCCGGGAACCTGCCCGCCGCGGTGGGCGACGCCACGGACCCGTCTGGGAAGGTCGAGGACCCCGGAGTCGCTCGACGCGACGAAGACCTGCGGAACCTGGCGGCTCGCGTCGATCCTGGCCATTCGCTCCGCGGCGACCTGGTCGCGGCCCAGGATGCGGACGTCCTCCTCGAGCTCCGCCGACCGCTCCAGCTTCTCCTGCTTGATGCTCTCCCTCTTCAAGTCCGTCTCCACCGCCGCGTTGGTCAACTGCTGGCCGAGCTGCCTGCTCTGCTGCCGCAGCTTCGCGATGTGCCGGAACTCCTCGTTCATCTCGTCGGACTGGAATTTGATCGCGCCGATGGTGGTCAGCCGAGGCGAGACGTTCTGCTCCCGCAGCGCTTGTTCGACCAGGGTCTTCAGCTCGGCGCGGACCTGGTTCTGATCGCTGATGAACTCCTCGATGAGGTGGCTGTTGGACACCTCGTTGAAGTAGCCCTTGACGACCACGCCGAGCAGGCGGGTGACCAGCCGCTGTACCGCGGCCGACTTGCGCACACCTGCGGTGCCGTGCTCCTCGTCGTCCTCGCCGAACCGCTTGACCAGGTGCGGCGCGGTCTCCGGCGGGATGACGAAGGTCTGGGTCAGCTCAACCGAGACGTGGAACCCGTCCAGGGTCACCTCGATCAGGTCCAGCTCGGAGTCGTAGCGGTCGGCACTGACTTCCTTGCGGCCCCAGGAGAGGATCAGTTCCCGTGAGGGAATCCGCACCACGCGGGCGAAGAACGGGTTGATCGCGTAGGTGGAGCCGCCCGGGAGCACCTCCGACTGCGGACCGAACTGCCCGCCGTTGGCCAGGAAGATCCAGGGGAACTGGAAACTCTCGTGGCCCTCGATCCTCGGCGCGGGCTCGGCGGCGTCGACCGGGTGCAGCCCTTCGGTGACGATGACGACACCGGTCTCCTCGCTCTCCACCGACACCAGTCGCAGATCCTCCGGCTCCAGGTAGTGGTGGGACAGCGGGACCGTCTCCAGGTCTATCTGGTTCTGGGTGAGGACGTTGAACATGTCGGTGTTGATGGAGTAGTAGCTTCCGCCGGGGAGGAGCGCCTGCTGCGGGCCTTGCTGTCCGCCGTCCTCGAGGAACTTCACCCCGTTCTGGAAGTAGTCGCATTCGACGTGCCGGGCGAGGGTGTGGCCGTACGGCATGATTTCGCCCACCTTGGCCACCACCACGCCGATGGTCCGCAGCGGGACGTAGGTGCGTTTGGCTATCCGCACCTCGAAGACGGTGGGGTGGATGGCGTATTGGCCGCCGCTGTCCAGGATCTCGATCTGCGGTCCCTGCTGCCCACCTTGGTCGAGGAACGTCTCGAAGTCCTGGAAGTGGTCGCACGGGACATGCCGGGCGATGGGTTGCCCGTGCTCCAGCGAGCCACCCATCTTGGCGTGCACGATCCCGATCGAGCCCACCGGAATGCTGATCATGTCCTGGATTCGCACCTCGTAGAGCCGGTGCAGGCGGAAGTAGACGCGACCGCCGATCAGCAGCCTGCTCTGCCGGTTCACCGCCTCGGCGAGCGAACCGGCGAACCGGAACGAGCTGTACTTGCGTGTCACGATGGCGAACTGACCCAACGGAACGTTCACGATGGACTGTCTGATGTGCTGCACGACCAGCACGAGGAAGCCCAACCCGGCCAGGATGGCCAGCCCCGGCAGCACGTACCCTGTGATGTCATCCATCGCGCCACTCTTCACTGATCCGGTCGTGCACCGCGGTGACCGTCATGCTCCAGTTGTCGTACCAGCCGTATGACGGCTTCGGCGAGCGAAGCGTCGGGAAGAACCCTGGAACGTCCACGCGGTCGGACACCCATGTCTCGTAGTCGTCCGATATGGAGCCCTGATCGCTCCACCCGAAGGCGCGGGCCAGGGAGAACATCCTGTTCCGGGTGTTCTCCGGCAGCAGCGCCCGCTGGGCGCGAAAACCGTGCCTGCCACCGGTTTCCTCCTGCCACACCCGGGCGAGTTCGCGCAGGAACGCCGTACCGACGTGGTTGACGTGAGACCGGGTCATCCAGCCCTCGTCCGACCGCCCGGCCGCCGCCAGCAGCATGTCGGTGGTCAGCCGGTCGGCCGTGACGGGATCGCCCGCCCGCAACGCGGTACGGACCGTCGTTACGAGCGCCGCCGTGCGGTCCACCGGGCTGGTGGCGTCGTGCCTGCGCTGCTCTGTGCGCACCAGGGCACGTAGCTGCGCGAGGTGGTCAGGACCAGGCAGTGCGTTGGCGCGCGCGTCGAGGAAGGCGTCCGGCTGCCGCGGACCGGCGATGACGATCCGCCGGACGGGGATGTTGAGCCATTCTGCGGCGAATCGCATGTCGGCGGCCTCCGGAGGGGGCCGGTCGGTGACCAGGATCAGCAGCACGCCCGCGCCGTCGAGAGTGTCCGGAACGGCGGAGATCCGTACGGTAAAACCGTTCTCTACCAACAGCTTTCGCAGCCGGCCCAGGTAACCGCCGTGGGACGCGCCGCAGACCACCACGGACGCGGCCACCGATTCCAGTTCGGCGGCCACCTCCTCGGCGTCCGGCCGGTCCCGTTCCCGCTTCGACAGCGCCAGCCCCACCATCTCGCGCACCTCGCCCGGCACCGCGCGCAGGTCGGGATCCGCGCCGAGGATGGCCGGAATCACCTCGCCCGCCGCGCCATCGCCGAACGGCCCTCGCCCGGTCGCGGCGTAGAAGACCACACAACCCCAAGCGAAGACGTCGGACTTCACCGACGCGATGCCGCCTCCCTTGACCAGTTCCGGAGCCTGGTAGGGCAGGGTTCCCATCACCTTTCCGGTGCTCGTCAGGCGACCGATGTCGGCGACGGTGGTCGCGATGCCGAAATCGATCAGCACGGCGCGGGCCGCGCCGACCATCACGTTGGAGGGCTTGAGATCGCGGTGAACCAGCCCTTCACGATGGATGTCGCGCAACGCCCGCGCGGTGTCGCGGGCGAGCGAGACGACACGTTCGGCCGGTAGCCCCCTTCCCGGTACGGCCAGCCGGTCGAGCGCCTGTCCCCGGACCACCTCCGTGGCCACGTAGAGCGGGTCGCCCACCACCTGCGAGTCGACCACCGCGGCGGTGTACGCCGAGCGCACCGCCCGCGCCGCCGCGATCTCCTGGGTGAACCGCTTGCGGTACACGGGATCCGCTGCGTGCGATGAGTGGATGACCTTCACGGCCACCTGTTCTCCGGACGACTCCGCCAGGTACACCGTCCCCATCCCGCCTGATCCCAGCCTGCCCAGAACCCGGTAAGGCCCTAGCCGTCTTGGATCACCGGGCCTCAGTCCCCCCACCTGTCCAATGACCATCCGTCACCTTTCCGGTACACGAACGCCCCCGATGCCTGCCACGCGCGGGCCTCACTCGCCCTCCGTGCGTCGCGAATACGATTCTAGCCCGCCTTACAACAAGACCGCTTAGTTATCACGCTTTTGCCCTACGGCAGTCGGCTCGTTGTGTTCTCTGGCGAGGGCCCCTCAAGATCGCTTGTCCAGTAAGAGCCCTTCACCTGGAATCAACTGCCTTGCCGTAAATCTGCGGATTTAGAACCCTCAATGGAATGATCTTGGAGTAAGGGCGATCGACTTGGTGTTGACCATGTTGTGAGGAAAGGGTGGCAGCTACCCGGGATCGTCCCGACGAGCTGTGGGCAAGGTCCCGGCCGCTGCTTCCGGCGATACACTCGGCAGCGACCACCCCGTCGCATGCGGCTGGATGACCGCTAGGTGCTCTAGACGAGTAATGCGTAAGTCGAGGTGGTGTCCGGAGGCGAACGAAAGATGTTCAAGATCAGTTTGTGGCGACCGACCTGAACACCCTTCCACCACACCCCACGTCAAGATCGACGATCACCTCGCCGATAGGCGTCAGATGGGCAGATCGCCGAAGCTGACCGACGCCGAGCTGGTCACCCTGGCGGTAGCCCAGGCCCTGTTCGGGTTCACCTCCGAGGCTGGCTGGCTGCGGTTGGGCCAAGTACGGCTACTGCCGATCGCACTCGCGCTGGTTCTGGGGCCTGCGCCTGAACGTGGTCTTCACCCCGGCCGGGCTGCCGGACGCCTGGGCGTTGGCCGACCCGAAGATTGACGAGCGGCAGGTGCTCATGGCGATCTGCGCCCACGAACCCCACCTGCTCGCCGACCGCCCCGGCCTGCTGATCACCGCTGACAAGGGCTACGACTCCCGCGACCTCGACCGCTTCCTCACGCAGCGCGGAGTCCGTCTGATCCGACCGTCCTACCGCATACCCCAACCCTGTTCATGCTCCACACCGATATCCCGCGGAATTTCCTGCCGCGCCGCAGAAGCTGAGGCTCGGCTCCGGCATTGACCGCCTGGCGGCGGCTACGGGACCGACACCAGGCAGGGGTGTGGCAGTGGCTGCCCGAGAACCTGCTCACCGAATTGAAGCCGGGGCGCTCTGGACTGCTGGCGGCCGGTGATCAACGGATCGCACGTGCGGGCACTCAAAGGCAGCCCGGAGGGTGGTCCGAGTCCGGTCGACCGTGCCAGACCGATCTCGAAGCCGCGACGACATTCACGATCCCGAGTCTGGCCCGCGACATCATCTGCCGGCGCCGTCTGCTCAACCTCGCAGAGTCAGGAGTTCTTGGCGCACCACTCTTATCCTCAAGCGGACTTCCGTCACGGCCACCAGCGCCGCGCGTCGTCGATCGCCGCAGCGAGGCTGTCGGGAAACCCTGGACCGGCGAGCTCCGCCAGCCTCGGGGCTGCCCTGTCGAGAAGCGCAAGACAAGTCGTCCGACTGACAGACTGCATCGTGCGGCGAAGCAGGACGACCAGATCCGGGCCTTGCAGGACCGCTGCGGCGCGGGCCACCACCGCGACCAGTAACCCACGGTCCCGGCTCGGTGCCGCCCCTGCAGCCCGTGCGAGGTGAGCGGCGGAGCCGAGGACGGGCACCAGGCCGGTGAGCGCCCGTGTCCGGGCCTCCTCGGAAAGGAGTTCAGCGGCGGAAAGCGCCACATCCACCTCGGCGGCGGCCAAACCGGGTGCGGCCGAGGCCAGCGCACGAGCTCTGCGGAACGGGTCCTCCATCGCCAGGATTTCGGAGAGCGTGCGGGTGGGAGGCGGAGGAGGGCTGTGTCCCACGGCGGTGGTGCGCTCGTCGGGCAACGCGTATCCGGCCAGCACCCCGGCACGGGTCCGGCGGCTGGCCGCTGCGGAGGCATCGTCGTCGGGGGCGGTGGTGATGGTGCGGGCCGCAGTCAGCGCGGCGGCGAGCACCGGCGGCCGTTCGCCGACGGGCAGCCGGGCCGCGACCGCCGTCAGTAGGACGGCCCGGGCGTCGAGGTCGGAGATCCCGGCCGCAGCGGTGAGCACCTCGGCGAGGTCGTCGTCGGAACCGGTCGGGATGAGGGCGACGAGTTCGTCAACCCGTGCGGGTTCGCTGCCGTTCGCTGTGGCGTGCTTCAGCAGAGCGCCGATATGCGGCCGGCGCATCTCGCGCGGCAGGGTGGTTCCGGCTGCGGCGGACACCGCGTCATCGACAAGATCGTCGGGCAGTTCCGGCAGAATCCGCCGGACGGCCTCCGCGCGATCGTGCTCACCGGCGACGGACATCGCCGAGTCCAGCGCGTCCTGCAGCAGGCTCCGCCTCGGCTTCCCGTCCAGGCGTCGCGCGATCGCCGCCTGCGCGGCGGCACGCCACCCGCCGTGCCGTACTCGGGACGCGACCGACACCGCGTCGGCCACATCCGTCAGGTGCGGCGCGATCCGCGTCAGCACGTCGCCGGTGATGTGGGTGACGGGATCACGGGCAGCGGCCAGCGCCCACGCGACCGCCGGAGGACGAAGGCCATCCGGCAGGAGCGGGACCAGCGCTGCGAGCAGCAACGCCCTGGCAGGCGGAGCGTGCAGCCTGCGGGCGTGCGCGACCGCCCGCGCCGGTGTCCACATCCCGGCCTTCACCAAGGCGACCACCAGATCGGCTGGGATGTTCGCGGTGAGGCTGGTGATCGAGGAGATCACGAGCGCGCACCAGGCCTCGCCCACCAGCGTCGGCGCGGACCTGCCCGCGGCCAGCGCCTCATCGGTTCTGCGTGCGAGGTGCGCTCGCAGGGCGGCGATGTCGGCGAGATAGTCGTCGACGGCGTCGGCGTGCTCGTGGGCGGCGAACCACAGGTTGCCAGTCCGGTCCCCGGTGGCGAGAAGCCGACAAAGCTCTTCGATCCGCCCGGCGTCGAGCAGGTGCCCCGCCAGGTGTCGCACCGCGTATCCCGACCCCGCTGTCAGCAGCTCGTGGTCGGCGGCCAGTCGCGGCAGCCCGGCGTCGAGTCCGCCGAACCTGCCGAGATGGTGGTCGACGATCTGGTGACGTGCGGTCGCCGCCGCGGCACCGAGGGTCTCGCTCCAGTGCCAGTCCTCCTCGGAGCCGAGGTCGTCCAGAGGGCGGCCGTTCAGGAACTCCCGCAAGCTGGTGTGGTGGACGGCAAACCTGCGGGCCGTCGACCCCGCGCGCTCCACGGCGAGGAACGGCCGAAGGGTGCCGTGGCACCAGCGTCGGACTGCGGTCTCGTCGGCGTCGGCCGCCAAAGCGAGGTCGGCGGCGTCGAGCGGCTCCCCGATGATGGCGACCACGCCCAAGAGCCGCAGCAGCCCGGCGTCCCAGTCCCGGCTCCGGCTCCAGCGGTCCACGGTGTCGGTGTAGTAGCGGGACAGACCCGATGGCAGAGTGGCGAGGTCCCGCACGTCGTGAACCCCGTTCCGCAGTTCCTCGACGGCGTAGCGCAGGTACACCCAGATGCCCTGGCACCGGTCCGACAGCGCAGCGATGACGTCGTCGCTAGTAAGCTCCGGCGGCAGCACCGCACGTAGGTGCGCCTCGACGTCGAGGCGGTTGCGCGGATCGTCGGCCGCCAGCCTCACCACGGCCGAGTTGCCGCCGGCGCGCGGTGGTGGATGGCCGGTCCGATAGGTGCCCACCACGAACACCCCGTCCGGCAGCACGAACGGCAGTCCCCACGGCTGCCCGTCGATCTCCGCCTCGTCCGCCCCGTCGACAACCAATACCAATGGGCTTCCCGCGACCCGCGCTCGCTCGGCCGCCGCGCGGAGCACCACGTCGAACCCCTCCGGGGTGAACGCCCACTCCGGCACCATCGCGCCCGGTGCGATATCCGCCAGTGTCCACCGTCGCACCAACTGCCCGACGAGGTTCTGTAACCCAACCCGCACCGTCGCGCCCCTGCTCACCCCGGCGAAGTGCCCCACCCATCCCCGCTCCCGCACCAGGAACGCCGCCAACGCCGTCTTCCCCACCCCGGCGTCCCCCGCGATCCAGACGTAGCCACCGGACATCTCGGCTAGCCGTTTGTCGATCTCCGCGAGCACCCACGCCCGCCCGGTGAACCCCTCGCTCAATACTCGGTCCGTCACCTGGCGGTGCTCCCGGACGGCGTTCTCCACCGACACCGCGGCGGGGCCTGCCAGCACGGGGGTGAGCGTGGTGCCCTGAACCGCGACCACGGGACTGCCGTGGACGACGTCGGCCACGGCTTGGCGGCCGGTGAACTCGGACAGATCGGGCAGCAGGTTATTGGGTGCCCGCGGCACGGTGGGCGCGGGTGGTGATAACTCGCGGATTGCGGCGGTCATGTGGCGGGCGTGGGCGAGCGTGCCCGCAGAGGGCTCAGCGCCGTAAATCTGGCGCATCAGGGTAGTAAGGCGGTCGATCCAGGTGCGGACAGCGGTGTGGCGTCCGAGCGCGGACAGGGCGCGCACGCCGAGGAGCAAGAACTCGTCGGTCGGGTGGTGCTCGACGAGGACGTGCAGCTCCTGCAGCACCCGGTCGGCGTGGCCGCTGTCCAGCAAGGCTTGTAGGTGGTGCTCTTTGAGCGTCCGGTGCCGGGTGGCCAGGTCCTCGCGGCGGCGGTCGGCCCAGTCGCCGCCCAGGCCGGCCAGCGGGGCACCCCGCCACAGGGCGAGCGCTTCCTCGAACCGGTCTGGGTCACGGGTCTGTTGGGCAGCGTCGGCCAAGAGCAGGAACCTGTGATAGTCCACCAGCATCGGGTCGATGGCGAGCATGTAGAACCCGGGACGTGACCTGCTGTCCAGCCAGGCGCCATCGCCGCCCGCGTCGGTGAGGGCGCCGCGTATGTGCTTGGCGTAGGACTGGATGGTGGACGCAGGTTTCTTGGCCTGTTTGCGTTCCGGGATGTCGGGCGACCACAGGCAGTCGATCAAGTTTCCGACGCTGACCGGTTTGCGCGGGGACAGGGCCAACACGGCCAGCATGCACTCCTGCGTTCTTGTTTTCAGCTTGTGTTCGCCCTGGTCACTGCGAATCCCGACACCGTCCAACAGCCGAATCTCCACCCGCGCCCTCCCCGAAGGCTCGACCTGTCCGGAGTGTGACAGGCGGTCGGTCGGGGGAATCCGTAGCAGGGCGGGCTTTCACCCGTTGGATGGAGTCTTGTCCCAATGGTTGCCCCTGGTTCTATCCGGGGCGTCCTGCATCCTCCTCTCGGCTGGCACGCACCGGCCGCTGAGCCATTTCATCGTCACGGTGCAGGCTGAGCAGTGGGAGCGGAGTGGGGCAAGGCTCTCGGTAAGACAGCAGTCGATCAAGATCCGATGCCCTAACCGGGGCCTCGCCGTGCTGTCCTACCCTGCCGAGATTCCGCTGGAAGCGGTGAACCTCCTCGCCGCCCTGGCCGCCGACCTTGACGTTGCCGGTGAACGCGCCGTCCGCCTGGGCTACGCGAACCCTGTCCTGATCGACCGCGTGACGAACCAGAGGTGGCCGTGTTGCGCCGAGTACTGGACGGTTTGCCGTTCGCTGAGCTTGCCGAGGCGCTCGACCAGGCGGAATAGGCTAAAACGCATGTCGAACGAGTCTCCCGTGGCACAAGTCAGGACGAGTTGCTACAGGTTGTCGAGTGGTTCGAGAGGGCAACCGAAGGCATCGGAGACGTGCAGGCTCTGCTCACCGCGACCCAGCGGCACATCACCGCCGTCATCGACCGGCTCGAAGGACACACCGCGGGCCCCGACACCACGGCCCCCGTACGGAGTCTGGCCAACGAGACAACTTGCGTACCCAGGGCGCGGGGATCGGCGAGGCCCGCACCGCAGGGAGCGCGTCCTGGGCGGGCTGCCGCGGCGTGATGACCGCAATCAGAAGACGCACGGTGTCTGGATCGACGGGTAGGGCAGGGACACGACATTGGTCGTTGGCGGCCAGGACGAACTGAGCCGGGCGGTCACCGCCGAGCTGCGCCGACTGGGCATCGCACCTCCGCGTGGTTCCCTGATGGCGGCCAACCACGTCGAGATGAAGGTGGCGGTACTGGTCCGCGAGACCGACTACCGGGCGGTCACACTGGCGGTGAACAACGAGCCCTGCGCACGCGGTCCGTTCTCCCCGCGACCGGCTGCTGCCCTGAATACTGCGTCCCGGCCAGACCGTTACGGTGTACTGGCCGGGCGGCGTGAAGACCTACACGGGAGGAACCGGGTAGCCGTGGGACATCACCTCGAAGTGGCCTACCACAACGACCAGGCCGTCACCGAGCTGCACACCGCCGAGGACGTCGACCGGCTCCTGATCGAGTTGGGTTCCTGCGGCCCCGACCACACGGCCGCCACCGTCTACGCCGTCGACCCGGACAAGCATCTCGACTTCCCCGACCACGAACTCACCATTGGAATCGACCCTGCCCGCGGCGTGGCGGCCCTGCGCTACAGCGGCGTGGACGGCACCCTCTATAGCCAGGGCAACGATTCCAACCCCAACGGGGTGAACTACACCTACTTCGGCAACGGACACGACTTCCCCGCCGACGCGGAAGTACCACTCACCGCCGCCCGCGACGCCGTCGCGCAACTACTCGCCACCGGCGGCACACGCCCCGACGGCATGACCTGGCGCGACACCGGCGAGGTGATAGGGCCCTTCGCCATTCGTTCGCCGAGCGACGGGACCGCCGGCAGGCTGGCCTCAGTCCAGTGGGGCGGTCAAGGGCGAGAAGTTGGTCACCGTGACCGTCGAGTCCTCCAGGCGGTGGGGGTTGTCCAGCTCCCACGTCTTGAGCGCATCCTCGACCGCCCCCCTTGGTCGTGGCGGCCGGAAGCGCCAGCTCGGGCTGGTCGGCGCGTAGTTGTGCGTAGAGCTTTTTGAGATCGGTCGCGACGGTCGTCTCACGGAGCTCGGTGAAGCCGGGGAAGCGTCGGGCGTTGTCGCTCATCATCTCCGAGCTGTCGGCGTGCCGGATCTTCCAGATGATGCACCGGTCGGTGTCCACGGTGACGTGCTTGCCCAGCTCGTCGCGGTCGTGCTCGGTGAGTCCGTCGAACTCGGCCTCGACGGACAGTTCGCCCTCCGCTCCGTGGGTGAGGTCGTCCTCGGCGAGGTCGGACGCCTTGGCTCCGTTGAAGAACCAGTCCAGCGCGCGCAGGACGGTCGACTTGCCGACGCCGTTGGGGCCGATCAGGGTGGTCACGTCGTCGAAGCGCACCTCGACGTCTTCCAGGCAACGGAAGTTCCTGATCCGGGTTCTGGAGATCCTCACTGTGCGACGTTCCCACTCTCGTCGTATCGGGTGCCGTCGACCGACGATCAAGTGACGGCTTCGTGTGGATCACATCGCTGTGGGTTGATCTCTGCTACCGGGTCCGGCGGATGATCACTCGAACGAGTGGCGCGACGGGCGGTCGGCCGGTTGTGGGGCTGTGTCGTCGACGTGCGCCGTCTCGATGCGGATTCCGGCTGGTGGGCTTCCAGGTTTTCGTTCGGTCGGCCTTCGTGATCGGCGGGTGTGCGGTTGACACTCGACTTCGCCTCATCCGCGGAAGTGGTGGTGTCGATGGCATCGGGAACGTGGTCGGTTCGACCTGGTCCAGGCTCGCTGCCCGTGCCGGCGCGGTCGCTTCAGTCGTCGGGCCGTGCGCCGTGGGGTGGATTGGAGCGGTTGACCCGGGGGTTGCCGCGGTCCTGGGCGGGGTTCATGCGGGATTGGGATCGGTCGTTGCGGGCGGCGAATCGTCCGGTGACGACGCGGTACAACTATCTGCTGGCGGTGTCGCAGTTGGCCCGGTTCCTCGCGCAGGAGTCCTTGGGCGATGTGGAGTGTGTTGCGGCGGCGGGGGATCCGGTGGAGGTGCGGCGTGGGCATGTGGAGTCGTTCCAGGTGTGGATGATCGAGTCGCGGTCGGCGGCGACGGCGTTGAACAAGCACAAGGGTTTGCAGCAGTTCTTCAAGTGGTTGGTGTGGGACGAGGAGGAGATCGAGCGGTCGCCGATGGAGCGGGTGCGGCAGCCGAAGGTGGCCAAGCGGCTGGTGCCGGTGATCCGGGATGAGGACACCGGTCGGGTGTTGGCCACGTGCAAGGGCAAGGACTTCGTGCACCTGCGGGACGAGGCGATCATCCGGCTGTACTACAACACCGGAGCACGTCTGTCCGAAGTGGGCGATCTCCGCTTGGATGACGTCGATCTGGACCGGGACACGGTGGTGTACCGGGGCAAGGGTGGCAAGGAGCGGCGGGTGCGGTTCGGGCCTCGGACGGGTCGGGCGTTGGGTCGGTACCTGCGGGCACGGGACCGCCACGTCGCTGCGGATCTGCCGAATCTGTGGCTGGCGGAACGCGGCCGTCGGGCGCTGGCGCCGAACGGGATCAAGCTGATGCTCAAGCGGCGTGGTCGCGCCGCCGGTGTGTCGAAGGTGCACGCGCATCGGTGGCGGCACAACTTCGCGCACGAGTGGAAACGGGCCGGAGGCGACACCGGTGACCTGATGTTGTTGCTGGGGTGGGAGTCGGAGGACATGCCGCGCCACTACGGGGCGAGTGCCGCCGCCGAACGCGCCCAAGAGTCCCAGACACGGATGGGGATCGGGGAAAATGTCTGACGAACAGGGACTCGGCGCTGCGGATCGGCGGTTGAGAGCTCGTGCGGCTGCGCACGCGTCGTGGGCCAGGACAACGGACCGCCGGGCACGTACCGCCAAGGCGACCGAAGCATTGCTGCTGAAGTTCGAGCGTGAGGTGGACCCGACAGGGGAGTTTCCGCCGGAGGTGCGTCGGGAGATGGCGGTGCACGCCAGGACGGCGCACATGTTGACGCTGTCGCGTCGCTCGGCGGCGGCCAGGCGGCGAGCACCCCGACGCTACGACAGTTCGTGACACGGACCGCTGGGGTCATCTCCTTCCTCGTCCATGGCGTGACGGTGCTCAGGCCATCGCGCCCCGCAGGCGGGTGGAACGCAGTGGTTCCGGAACTTCGGTAGCTGCGATCGGCGATAGTGCCTTGTGCCTGCATGGCACTGTGTTGCGCAGCGAAGGCACAGTCGCTGGAGCACGTTCTCAAGCGGTTGCCGGCGACAGGTGAATTGTCGAGATCCATACTGTAAGGCCGGATGAGGCGCAGGGTTGAAGATGACGTATGGCCTGTTCAGGCGGCTGTGAGTAGGCGTTCTTCGGGCACGCCGAACATGTCGATCATTACCTTTTTATGGGCATCGTCGCCCGCGCGTCCGCCAGCGGTCTTGGGTCTTCCCCGACTGCGTTCCTGTCGCTCCGGCAGGGCCATCCAGCCCGCTGCGCCCCCGGCGACCAGCGTGTGCAGGATCGTCATGGCCAGCTGCAATGGGGTAGGACGACCGTCGAACCCAGCGATGATCTGAGAGGAACCGGCGATCGCGAACAGCGCTATGACCGTGGCGGGGTGCGGACGGCGGCCTCTCACGTGCGCGATCATGTCACGCTCGCGACTCTCCTGCCACCGAAGTCACGTTCCGTTCGGTCTCGGATTCAGTCGGGGACGGTGTGGTTCAGCACCATGCCGGACTACGTCAGTGAGCGGCTGTCGGGCGCGGCTTCAGCGGGATCGGCGCGCCTTCGCGCGGCTGGGCGGACGCGGTGCTGTTCTTCTGCGGCCTGCGATGGTGACCTGCCAGTCCATGCCGGAGAGTGCGGCATCGCCAACTCGAAGGGCGAGCCATGTGCGGGATGTCGCGCTCAAGCAGCAGTCGTACCGTGTCGCGTAGGGCCGAGACTGTTGTCTGTGGTTCATGAACTGCGCAGACGACTTTCGAGCGGCACAAGGTCCGGATCCGACAACCCATGATCGGGTTCATTCGCGGGGATGTGGGAAACCGGCGAGAAGGTCCCGGATGCCCGCGTCGGCGGGGGTGCCGTTGAACAGGGTCGGTGGGCTCGGTTCTCTGATGAAACATGTATCCGCATCAGTGCGGTTTACAGGCTGCAGTCGTTGGAGTGCACATCGTAATTATCTAAGTACTCTCCGGTGTAGTTGCTCGAAGATCTATGCAAACTGGTAGCCACCTGATAGGAACCGCCTGGGGCCCAAAGGTTCTGCCTCACTTGATCTTAAGTGAGGAGTGTCTGCATGTGGCCTTGGCTCATCGGCCTGTACGCCCTGTTCTCCGCCGCGCTGGCATGGCGCGCGACCGGCGTGGCGATCCACAGCACCGATCCACAGCAACGCAAGGACGCCTGGAAAGTGCTTGCCTTGGTCTGGGGCGGCGGCACCGCGGGGTCGGGCATCGCGGTAGCTGCGGTGCGCCTGTACGAGCTTGGTGTCCTGCCGTGATTCGGCAGTTGAGCCACCATGGCGAGCAACACCCTGCGGGCGTAGCTGGTGGTCCGAGTTCCGCGACCTCGCACCTCGTGGCCAGGCATCGATGACGCCGTAGTGAACATCTGAGTCATCCGCACATGGCGGGTCGTTATCAGGCTGGATCTCGGGCTCCGTGTGGTCGGCGGTGGTTGTAGTGGGCCACGTATGGTCGAGTACTGACCGCAGGTGGCATTCGTTGGTGACGAGCAGTCTCTCGGTGACCTCACGTCATGTCTGGCGATGCCGACCAACCGTTCGGCGTAGCAGTCGGCTTGCGGACACCGTGGTGGGGTCTTCACGACCTCGGTACCGGCGTCGGCGGGGACGGCGTCGAACGACGGGCAACTGGCTGGCCCGGTCGCGGATGGGGAACCGGAAGTGATCGGCACGGTCGCCCAGGTCCATGAGTAGGTTGCGGGGCTTGTTGTGTGTCCAGGGTCCGTCGGGGTTGGTGGTGGCGTCGAGGATGTGGACGTAGCGGGTGGCGACCTCGGTCACGAAGAACACCTAGTACTCCAGCCGCACTTCGTTGTATATGGCGTGTCTTCGCTGGTAGTGGGCTTGTTTGGCGCGGTGTTGGTGGCGTCTGCGCCAGTGGGACCAGTTCCAGGTGTGGGCGCGGTCGGGGATGGTGGTGATCAGGTGTGCCAGGAGACGCCTGACCTCGCCGAGGGTGACCGGGATGAGGCCGCCGCCAGGGCTTTTGGGGCGATGGCGGCGGTGACGGCGAGGTAGGTGTGGGCGAGCATCGCGAGGGTGATGTGGCGGTACCAGGCGTCGTAGCGGCGGACCTGGTACTGGTCCAGGCCGACCTCGGTCTTGGCGGTCTGGAAACAGTCCTCGACAGCCCAGCGGGCTCCGGCCACCCGGATCAGGTCGTCGTCGGTGGTTCCTGTTGGGGCGCAACACAAGTAATAGGCCAGTTCGTGCTCGCCGCGACGGTTGGCCGTGAGTGAGCGGCGGATCAGCAGCCACCGTCGCCACCCGGCAGGTGTGGTGTCGTCGTAGACGGGTAACGAGGCCACCGCCCAGTCGAACAGGCGGGGCCCTTTGGCGCCCTGGCCGCAACTGCGGCGCTTCCACGCTGCTTGCGGGGCGTCGGCGGTCAGGTGGTCGGCGCGGGTGGCGCCCGCAGTGGCGGGAATGGTCTGGCTGCTCGGCACGGCCACCACATAGGCGATGCGCCGATCTTCAAGCCAAGTCCGGAATTTCGAGTCGCCGCCGTAGGCTTCATCCGCAGTCACCCAACGGGCCGGCACGCCGGCGTCCAACGCCCGGGCCAGCATCGCGCGGGCGAGCACGGGCTTGGTCGCGAACTCCACGGTGTCGGGCACCGCCGCCTCCCGACACCGTTCCCGGTCGGCGACCCAGGACTTGGGCAGGTACAGCTCCCGGTCGATCAGCGTGCGACCTTTGCTTGTGGCGTAAGCAAGAAACACGCCCAGTTGGCAGTTCTCGATCCGACCGGCGGTGCCGGAGTACTGCCGCTGCACCCCGGCCGACTTGTCGCCCTTCTTCAGGAAACCGGTCTCGTCCACCACCAGCACGCCATCGCCGTCGGCCAGGTGCTCCACGGCATAGTCACGGGCGTCGTCGCGGACCCCGTCGACGTCCCATGACGCGGCGTTGAGCAACCGCTGCATCCCGTCCGGCGTCGCCTCACCAGCCACTTCGGCCAATGTCCAGCCGTTCTTGCCCGCGATCGGAGCCAACAGACCCCGAACATACGCCCGAGCCCGACGCCGCGGCTCCGCCCGCAGAAACCGTCCCGCCACCCGCCCGAACAACTCGTCCAAGCCGCTCACCCACGCCTGAACGTCCTCATCAACCAACACAAGATCGACAAGCTACCAGAACATGATCACGAAGTGCGGCTGGAGTACTAGACGCGCTTGAGGGTGTCCGCGCAGTCGATGTGGAAGAAGCCGCAGGGCAGCACGCTGGTGGCCTGGGCGCGTAGGAATCGCCTCCATGTGTTCTTCGGCTGCCGTCGAGAGCTTGGAGCCTGCGCCTCTCAGTGGTGGTCTACCGGTGGTCCTGCGTGGCCGTGCGGAGGGCACGCGGCGTTACATGAGACCCGTCACCGTTGGCGTGGGGTTCGTGTGAGTTTGGGGCTTGTGCTGGTGTCGATCGGCGGGTGATGATCCTGTCCGGGTCGGGGCCCACAGTTCAGAGCCGCGTGGCTGGCGCGGTGCCGGGGGGATTCGTTCATGCGTTCGCGCTTCCGTGCGCGGGGTTGTGCCCTGCGCGTATTCGTTGCTGGGTTGGTTTTCGCGGTCGTCGGTGGTGGGGTGGCCGCTGTGTCCGTGCCGGTGGCTGTGGCGGCTGCGGTGGTGCCGGATTCGGCTCCGGATGAGGCGACTGCTGTCCGGTATGCGGCGCAGGGTGACAAGTCGGTGGTGGTGGATTCGGCGACCACGGAGACCGAGGAAGTGCGGGCGAATCCCGATGGCTCGATGACGTTTGTCGAGCATGTGCGGCCGGTGCGGGTGCGGCGTGGTGCTGGTTGGGTTCCGGTCGATCTGACGTTGGAGCGCAAGACGGACGGTTCGTTCGGACCGCGGGCGTCGACGGTGGACGTGGTGTTCTCGGGTGGTGGCACGGGGTCGGCGGGCGAGGCGTTGGCGAAGGTCGTGAAGGGTGAGCACGCGGTCGGGCTGGGGTGGGTCGGTGATCTGCCTGAGCCGGTGGTCGACGGTGCGTCGTTGACGTATCCGAACGTGTTGCCGGACGTGGACCTGAAGGTCGAGGCGCACCACAAGGGTTTCAGCGAGCTGTTGGTGGTGAAGACGGCGCAGGCGGCGCGGAACCCTGCTCTGGATCGGATCACGTTCCCTACGCACGCGGAGAATGTGCGGGTGGTGGACGGGCCCGGGTCGGGTGGTGATCTGGTGGCGGAGGATCCGGGCGGGGCGCCGGTGTTCGTGGGTGACGCGTCGCGGATGTGGGACTCCACCGGTGGTGGTGTGGACGGCGACCTGGACGAAGGTGACCGTCAGGCCGCGATGACGGTGGAGGTGACGTCGGAGGCGGTGGCGATCGTGCCGGACCAGGCGTTCCTGGACAGTCCGGCAACGACCTATCCGGTGTCGCTGGATCCGGAGTACTTCTGCGGCAACTGCGGGAAGACGCATCACGTGGTGGTGCAGGACCTGTGGCCGGAGGCGCGCAATCTCGACGCCACGTCGGCGCCGTTGGACGATCTGAAGGCGGGACGGGTCAACGCGGCGGAGATGAACGCGGACCGGGACGGGGTGTCGCGGTCGTACCTGCAGATGCACACCGGGCCGATCGTGGGCAGGTACATCCACAGCGCGAAGTTGTCCACCACGGTGGTGCACACGTACTCGTGCGCTCCGTCGGCGACGGAGTTGTGGCTCGTCGACTGGATCGACGGGAACACGAGGTGGAACTACCAGCCGCGTTGGCAGTACGTGTTGTCGGAGAACAACCGGGCGAACAACGCACGGAACTGTCCGTCCAACGGCGACGCGGGGTTCGATGCGACGAAGGCGGTGCGGGAAGCCGCGTCGGGTGGGTGGACGTGGACGAACTTCATGCTCAAGGCCAAGGACGAGAACCATCTGGACGGGTCGTGGCGGAAGTTCGACCTGGGCCCGTACCTGGAGGTCCGGTACAACAGCTACCCGAACCCGCCGGTGGACATGGGGATCGAGGGCTGGGGGCCGAACGCGTCGGACGCGTTGGAGT
The DNA here is from genome assembly GCF_050942485.1 of Actinosynnema sp. CS-041913. Lineage (NCBI taxonomy): Bacteria > Bacillati > Actinomycetota > Actinomycetes > Pseudonocardiales > Pseudonocardiaceae > Actinosynnema > Actinosynnema sp. CS-041913. The sequence goes on from NZ_CP192037.1 coordinate 2,209,560, forward strand.
GTCATCTGGGCGCGAGGCGGGCTGTCGTGGGGACTCGGACGCCGCGGCTTCGTGCGCGGCTGTCGGATCCTGACGGCAACGTGATGGACGCGGCCTTCCGGGTGTTCAAGGGCCCGCACGACGGCTACACGTGGAGCGGACAGGAGATCCACGTGGGCGACGTGTGGTCGGGCACGTTCGCCGAGGCCAAGGTGCCGAGTGAGTGGATCGCCAACGACGGTGTGCACACGTGGCATCTGTGGAGCGGCGACCACCAGTTGAGCAGTTGGGCGCCCCTCTGTGAGTTCGAGGTGGACACGGTCAAGCCGAACACGCCGGCGGTGTCGTCCACGGACTACCCCGCGACCGGGGTTCACGGGACGGTGGGGCGGACGGGCACGTTCACGTTCCGTACCAACGGGAACACGGGCATGAACGGTGCGATGGACGTACGTCGGTATCGGTGGTCGTTGAACAACGACACGGCGACCACGTACACGGTTGATGTCCCCGCAGGCGGTGACGGCACGGTGACTGTGCCGATCACGCCGATGAAGGCCGGTACGAACGTCCTGTACGTCTCGGCGTTCGACCGTGCCGGGAACCGTTCGGCGACCAATGCCGTGTACACGTTCCGCGTCGCGGAGCCCGCGGTGCCGCTGGCGTCGTGGCGGTTCGACGAGTCTTCCGGCACCGTGGCCGAGGACAACTCCGGTGGCGGTCGTCCGTTGACGTTGACCGGCGGGGCGTCGTTCGCATCGGGCTATGAGGGCAATGCCTTGTCGCTCGACGGGACCAGCGGGTACGCCGCGTCGGCGTCGCGAGTGCTGGACACGTCGCGGGCGTTCTCGGTGTCGGCGTGGGTGAAGCTGGATCGTCTGGGTGGCCACAACCACACGGTGGTGAGCCAGGACGGCAACCGGCTGAGCGCGCCCTATCTGTTCTATGCCAACGACATCGATCGCTGGGCGATGACGTTGCCGGATGCCGATGTCGACTGGCCGACCTTCGCCAGGATCACGTCGGCCGCACCGCCTGCTCTCGGAGTGTGGACTCATCTGGTCGGCACCTACGAGCCCACCACCCGGACGATGTCGCTTTATGTGGACGGGAAACTCGAAGGGACGGCTACCGGAAACTCGTGGGGTTCGAGCGGGAGCCTGGTCGTCGGTGCGGCCAAGTGGCAGGGCAACCGTGGAGACCACCTCCCTGGCGCGGTCGACCGCGTGAGCGTGTGGGACCGGGTGATCAGCGTCGAGGAGGTGGCGGCGGTGGCGAACTCGACGGTGCCGCGTGCCCGGCTGGCGTTGGACGAGCAGACCGGAACCACCACCTTGGAAGAGGTTTCGGGGCAGCAGGCGACGTTGTCGGACGGTGTGACGTGGGCCGGGACGCCGGTTGATCCGGACGATCCGAACCAGGTGCCGACGAGTGAGGACAAGTGGTTGAACTTCGGTGCTTCCGGTTCTCGTGAGGTCACCGCGTCTCGTCCTGCCCTGCTGCGTACTGATCGGTCGTTCTCGGTGTCGGCGTGGGTGCGGTTGGAGACTGTGGATACCCCGTCGGGTGCCGTGATCAGCTTGGGCGACACGTCGTACACGCCGTTCCAGTTGCAGTACCGGCCGGAGAACAAGCAGTGGGCGTTCCTGCTCAACCGTCACGCGGACCGCAGTTCGTGGCAGGTCGCCTTGTCGGACGGCCAAGTGCAGGCTGGCCAGTGGGTGCACTTGGTGGGCACCTACGACTTCGCTGCCGGGCGGATGTCGTTGTACGTCGACGGGGTTCGGCAGACCGTCAACTTCCTGGGCACCTCCGGTGGCAACGGTGTGTCGAGTTGGAACGGCTCCGGGCCGCTCTGGTTGGGGCGTGGCGTCTGGGGCGGCACCAAGTCCGATCCGTGGCGCGGTGACGTCGATGACACCCGGGTCTATTCGGGTGTGCTGACGCCAGAACAGATCGACAACATTCACTACTCCACAACCCACCGCTGATCCAGCGACCGGATTCGGATATGACACGAGAGGCTCTTGTGGTGAGTCGCGCTGTGCGGAAACTGGTGCGGAAGACCGTCGCGGTCGGGGTCGTGGCGGTGTTGACGACGTCGATGACGCAGGCCGTCGCTCATGCGGTGGACGAGTCGGAGTGGTCGTTGCGGGGGGTGCAGCGGGAGAAGTCGGTTGACACTTCTTCGGTGCCGGTGAGCAGGTTGCCGGGTGATCCGTCGCCGGCTGTGGTGACCGCCCCGGTGAAATCGGATCGACCGGTCGCTGCCCGCGGTGAGGTGGATTTCGGTGGGAAGGGTGGGACGGCGGCGCAGGCTGCGGCGCGTGCCGCCGGGAGGCCGATTCGTGCTGCCGGTACGCCGGTTGGTGTGGGTCTTGCCGCCGAGGGGCAGGCCGCGGCTCGGCGATCAGGTACCGGCAAGGTGCGTGTCGAGGTTCATGACGAGAACGTTTCGCCCGGTGCGGTGGTGTTCAGCCTCACGGATGCGGGTGGGGTGAAGGACAAGCCGCTTGAGGTGACGTTCGACTATGGGTCGTTCGCGGCGGGTCTGGGCGCCGACTATGGGTCGCGGTTGACGCTGGTGTCGTTGCCGGCGTGCGCGGTGACTACACCGGAGAAATCCGAGTGCCGTGTGTCGACTCCGGTTGAGGGGGCGAAGAACCACACCGAGGCGCGCAAGCTGTCTGCTCCGACGACGTTGCGGTCCGGGGAGCCTGCGGTGTTCGCGGCGGCGGCGTCGACCGGAAGTGACGTGGGTTCGTATGCGGCGACGTCGTTGGCACCGGCCGGTTCGTGGTCGGCGGGTGGGTCGTCGGGTGATTTCACCTATGGCTATCCGATGAGGGTTCCGCCGGCGATCGGTGGTGCGGCCCCGTCGGTGTCGTTGGGGTATTCGGCGCAGAGCCTGGATGGTCGGACCTCGGCGACGAACAACCAGGCGTCGTGGGCGGGTGATGGTTGGGACATCTCGCCGGGTGGGTTCATCGAGCGGCAGTACAAACCGTGCGGCCTGGATCTGGGCGGCAACAACGGTCATACCAAGACCGGTGACCAGTGCTGGGCGACGGACAACGCGACGATCAGCCTGGCGGGTGTGTCCGGCAAGCTGGTCAACATCCCGGGTACGAACACCTATCGGGCGCAGAACGACGACGGTGCCCGGGTGGAGCGGCTGACCGGCGCCACGAACGGTGACGACGACGGCGAGCACTGGAAGGTCACCACGACCGACGGCACGCAGTACTTCCTGGGGTTGAACCGTCTGCCGGGCTGGACGTCGGACAAGCCGGAGACGCAGTCGGCGTGGACGGTTCCGGTGTACGGCAACAACTCCGGCGAGCCGTGCAACGCCGCCACGTTCGACGCGTCGTGGTGTCAGCAGGCGTACCGGTGGATGGTGGACTACTCGGTCGACACGCGTGGCCACGTGACGACGTACTACTACAACCGGGAGTTCAACCTCTACGGCCGCAACGCCGACCCCGCCAGGGGCACGTCCTACGTGCGCGGCGGCTGGCTGGACCGGGTCGAGTACGGGCTGCGGGAGAACGCGGTGTTCGCCCATCCGGGCGCCAAGGTCGTCTTCGAGACCGCCGAGCGGTGTGTGCCGGGTGGCGCGGTGACGTGTGACCCGTCGCAGTTGAACGCGTCGACGGCGGGGTCGTGGCCGGATGTGCCGTTCGACCAGATCTGCAACACGGGGGAGCAGTGCACACACCGCTTGACGCCCTCGCACTTCACGCGCAAGAAGCTGACGAAGGTCTCGACGTTCGTGGCGAACGGGGCTTCGTCGTTCCAGGCGGTGGACTCGTGGTCGTTGGCGCACGAGTTCCTGGCGACGGGTGACGGTCTCGCGCCGTCGTTGAACCTCAAGTCGATCATCCACACCGGACTGGTGGGCGGGTCGATCGCGTTGCCCGCTACGGTGTTCGACTACACGGCGAAGGCGAACCGGGTCGACACGAGCATCGACTACCGTGCGTTGACCCGCCATCGGTTGACGAAAATCACGAACGAAGCCGGTGGCCAAACCGGGATCACTTACAGCGAGCCGGATTGCCTTCCAGGGTCGCGGATGCCTGCGGCTCCGGAGTCGAACGTGTTCCGGTGCTTCCCGACCTGGTGGACTCCCGAGGGGGCGCTGGAGCCGCGGTTCGAGTGGTTCCAGAAGTATGTGGTGTTGACGGTGGTCGACACCGACGTGACGGGCGCGTCGACCCGGATCCCGACCACCTACGAGTACCTGGGCGATCCGGCGTGGCACTTCGACCAGGCGGACTTCGCCGACCCGGAACGCCGGACCTGGTCGGAGTGGCGTGGCTACGGCACGGTGCGCACGAAGAAGGGCGACCCGGTGGCGGGTCCGCAGACGGTGACCGAAACCGTCTACGGCCGGGGTATGGACGGCGACAAGCTGCCGTCCGGGACGCGTGAAGCGTGGATCCACACCAGCGAGGGCGAACCGGTCCGGGACATCGACCGGCTGCGCGGGTTCGTGCGGGAGACACGGCAGTACAACAACGGCGCCCTGGTGTCGGCGTCGGTGAACGACCCCTACCTGCCCGACCAGCCCACGGCGGCGGACTCGTTGGGGAACAAGGCTTTCGTGACCGGCAACGCGTCGGTGCGCGGTCGGACGCTGCTGGAGAACGGCACCTGGCGGCGGACGAAGGTGGACAAGCAGTTCAACGCCGAGGGCATCGCCACCCAGGTGGAGGACCACGGCGACCTGGTGGTGACCGGTGACGAGTCGTGCACCCGGTCGACGTTCGCGCGCAACGAAACCGCGTGGATCATCTCGACGGCGTCGCAGGTGGAGACCGTGGTCGGCACCTGTGCGGTGGAGGCGTCGGCGTCGACGATCCAGTCGCTGGCACGGTCGTACTACGACGGTCAGGACCACGGTGTGGCTCCGACGAAGGGGTTGATCACCAAGGCCGAGGTGCTGGACAAGTGGGACGCGTCCGGCCAGACCTGGGTGACGGCGTCGACGTCCACCTACGACGACCACGGCCGCCCGACCGAGGTGGTCGACGCGCGCGGTGAGAAGACGACCACTGCATACATTCCGTCCGCCGGTCCGGTCACGCAGATCACCAGCACCAACCCGCTGGGCCACGTGTCGAAGGAGTTCCTGAACCCGGCGTGGGGTACATCGGTCGCGTCGGTGGATGCGAACAACCGGCGTGCGGACCTGTCCCACGATGCGCTGGGCCGGCTGGTCGCGGCATGGCTTCCCGGGCACGACAAGGCGTCGGTGTCGGCGGACGCGGTGTTCGAGTACCACTACAACACCGACAAGCCGGTCGTGGTGGTGTCCAAGCAGCGTCAGGACAACGGCACCTACCTGGCGGGCTACACCCTGTACGACGGGTTGTTCCGGCCGCGCCAGACCCAGGTCCCCGCGCCGGGTCCGGACGGCGGACGGCAGGTCTCGGACACGTTCTACGACTCACGTGGTCTGCCGTACAAGACCAACGGCGTGTACTGGAACAACAGCGCCGCCAGTGGCGAGTTGGCGGGATCGCTGGACTGGCAGGTGCCGGGCCAGACGATCACCGAGTACGACGGGATGGAACGCCCGACCGCCGCGATCTTCAAGAAGCTCGGTGACGAGCAGTGGCGCACCACCACCGTCTACGGCGGCGACCGGGTGCACACCACGCCGCCTGCCGGTGGCACGGCGACCACGATCGTCAGCGACGCCCAGGGCCGCACGTTGGAGAAGCGCCAGTACACCGACGGTTTGGGCAGCGCGTACGACACCACGAGTTACGCCTACAACCACGCGGGACTGCTCACCTCGGTGACCGATCCGGCCGGGAACGTGTGGCGCTACACCTACGACCAGCGTGGTCGTGTGGTGGCCACCGACGACCCGGACGCCGGGCACACCACCACCGCCTACAACGTCGCCGGCCAGGTCATGTCCACAACGGACTCACAGGGCCGTACGGTCGCCAACGCCTACGACAGGCTCGGGCGCCTGGTCGGCAAGCACAAGGACTCTCTGACCGGCACCAAGCTTGCCGAATGGGAGTACGACACCGCCGCCGGCGGCGGGCTGGGGTTGCTCAGGGCATCGCGTCGATTCGACAACGGCGCCACGTATCTGCGCTACGTCACCGGCTATGACCCGGCCGGGCGTCCGACGGGGGAGAAAGTGATCATCCCGTCGGCGAAGGAAGGCGTGCTCGGCACGACCTACGAACTGAATCAGGACTACACCCACTCCGGCAAGCCGAAGTCGACGACCTACCGCCAGGTCAACTCCGCAGGCAAACCGATCGTCGCGTCGGAAACCGTGGGGTCGCACTACAACGCGACCAACGGCCTGCCCGAATCCACGACCGGCGGACTGGGCACCTACGTCTCGCAGACGTCGTACTCCAGCTTCGGCGAGGTCCTGCAGATCCAGAACGGCAGGGCCGACTACGGCGTGGAGAAGAACGTCGCGGTCACCAACATGTACGAGATCGGTACCCGCCGTCTCGAACGCACCATCGTCGACCGGGAGAGCGGAACGGACGTCGAGCTGTCCGACCGCACCTACACCTACGACGCCGCCGGGAACATCCTCAAGGTCGCCGACACCCCGGAGGCACGCCCGGCGGACATCCAGTGCTTCGCCTACGACCACCTGCGCCGGATGAACGAAGCCTGGACCCCGGCCTCCGGCGACTGCGCCACCGCCAAGTCCGCCACCGCCTTGGGCGGAGCCGCCCCGTACTGGCACTCCTGGACCTTCGACAAGACCGGCAACCGCCTGACCGAAACCCAACACGCCACGGCCGGCGACACCGTCCGCACCACCACCTACCCGTCCGCCGGCACGGCCCAACCGCACACCGCGCAGTCGGTCACCACCACGGGGCCGAACGGCACGGCGCTGGACACGTTCGCCTACGACCCGACCGGCCGCACCACCTCGCGCAAGATCGGTGGCGACGAGCAGAAACTGGAGTACGACGCCGAAGGCCGGGTCTCGAAGATCACCAACCCGGACGGCAAGGAGTCGAAGTACCTCTACGATGCCGACGGCAACCGACTGATCAGTCGTGAGCCGTCCGCGACGACGGTGCACGTGTTCGGCCAGGAGATCCGGCTGGAGACCGGTACCAGCACCCCGTCGTGGACACGGTGGTACTCCCACGGCGGCCAGATGGTGGCCGTGCGCAACAGCATCACCGGGTTGAAGTGGCTGGCCGGTGACCACCAGGGCACCAGTCAACACTCGATCACCCAGCACACCATGGAGGCGGTCCAGCGTCGTCAGACTCCGTACGGCGCGTCGCGCGGCACCGCGCCGGCGTGGCCGGACAAGCTGGGATTCGTCGGCGGACGCAACGACGAATCAGGACTGACCCAGGTCGGGGCACGGTTGTACGACCAGTCCTCGGGCCGGTTCCTGTCCGCCGACCCGATCATCGACAACAACGACCCGCAACAGCTCAACGGCTACGCCTACGCCAACAACAGCCCGGTCACCTACAGCGATCCCACCGGCCTGCTCCGCGACAACTGCGGACCCGACGGCGTCCTCTGCGGTCGCAATCCGGCTTTGCACGCACCGGAAGGCAGCGAGCACGACCGGTACGGCCAGGAACGCGGCTACTACGAGTGGCGAGCACGTAACTGGCAGCAGATCCAGATCGATGCGCAGAAGGAACTCGAAGCGGGGTTGTCGAACGCGGGCATCAGCTGGGACGACTACCAGAAGGCACTCGCCGACGCCCACAAGACCAAGTGGGATGTGATCAAGGAAGTCGCCTGGGAGGTCATCAAGGACATCTCAGGCTGGAACGACATCGTCGACTGCTTCACCAAGGGCGATATCTGGGGCTGCTTCGGAGTCGTGACCAGCCTCGTCCCGGTGGGCAAGGTCGGCAAGATCATCGAAGCGGGCATCAACGCCGTCAAGGCCGTCAGCCGCCTCGCCGGCATCGTGGACAAGGCGAAGGGTGTGCTCCGCCGGGTCCAGTCGATCGCCGACGACGTCCAACGGGTCGCCACCGAGAAGTTCCAGAAACTGACTTCGACGAATGGCTGCAACAGTTTCGTCGGGGGGACGCTGGTGCTGATGGCTGACGGCTCGACCAAACCCATCTCCGAAGTCGAGATCGGCGACAAGGTCAAAGCCACTGACCCCGCCACGAAGGAGACCACCGACCGCGAGGTCGTCGCCACCATTGTCCACGACGACGAAGGCGACATGACCAAGCTGACTGTCGGGGCCGAGGACGGCACCACCGGCACGGTCGACGCCACGTCCTGGCACCCCGTCTGGGTCGACGCAGAGGGTCGCTTCATCGACATCGGCGACCTCAAACCCGGTCAGCGTCTCACCTCCGCCGATGGCACCTCGCCCATCGTGACGGCGAACGCGCGCTACACCCACTACGAACCCGTGTACGACCTCACCGTGGCGGGCGTCCACACGTACTATGTGCTGGCGAGGGCTACGTCGATCCTGATTCACAACTGCGGCGGCTATTTCCCAGGGCACGCTGACTCGTGTACGTGCGAGGGCATCGGTGACATCACGTACGATGACGCTGCCGGGGTCGTCGGCGAGGCCGATGATTTCACGCGTCACGCTATGCAGCGTCTGGAGCAACGTGGGGTTTCGGCCGAGGATGCTCGGGCCGTTCTCGGAAGGGAGTCTTTCTCCTACCGGCACGAAGACCAATGGAAGCTGGGCCACTACGATCCCAGTTCCAAGGTGTTTGTCGCCAAGACGATCGATGGCAACATCAACACCGTGATGACCAATGTGGACAAGTCCTACATCGACCGCCTCCAGAGAGGGCGCTGACCGTGGCGGACGTCAGAGTTACCTACGATCAGAAGGCGGATGCGGCGTACGTCTACCTTGTCGGTACGCAAGTGCGGCCGAAGGTGGCGCGCATGTATCCCTGTGATCCGGTCGAGGTCGGAGGTATGATCAACCTCGACTTCGACGAAGAGGGGCGCCTCGTTGGCATCGAGGTGCTCGCGGCCAGTTCGAAGCTTCCTCGGCACTTGCTCGATGCAGCGGAGCGGCTGGACGTCGATGGTGCGTGAAGGCATTCGTCTTCTCCTTCCGCCTTCGTCCTGACCGATAGGTAACAAGGGGAACGGGAGCATCGAGGACGTTGCAGTCGCACTTGGCGGTCGTGCTCGCCTCGTAAATGGCGCGGGAAGACAATCATGACATCACTGTCCGACCGGATAGTGGGGTGAAGCGCTCGCTCTACATCTGATTCGCGTCATAGAGAGGAGGTTCTGCGAGCTGCCTGTCGGCGGTGCCGTCGCGCTCGTGGACTCCTTTACTCGGCCGGTTACACTGGACCACGACCTGGAAGAACAGGCCCGAGCACGTCGCTCAGTCGTTCTGCGACTGGGGGTCAAGGGGTCGCAGGTTCAAATCCTGTCGTCCCGACGGTCGAGAGGGTCTTCGCAGGTCAGACACTGCGGAGGCCCTCTTTTTGTGATCTTGGTTCGTTCTTCGAGGTCGAGCACGTCGCTCAGCGACACCTTGACTCGTTGTTTCGTGGGCCGATGTTCGGGCGGGTTCCCCTCGCTGAACAGTGCGTTGTTCGGCTTGAGGGCAGTGGTGGGATCCCTTGACTGAGTGTTGGCCTGAGTAAAGTGGTCGGCTGGTTGGTTGAGCTGCGACCGGGTGGGCGGCCGACGAGCCGATCGGAGATCAGGTACAGCAGTCGTAACGCCACGCCTCACGATCATGCCCCTACGGCTCATGGTGCGCGATCACCGCAGCTCAGCGCTTAAGTGCAGCGTTCTGGAACCCCATAGGCTCCGTTGAGTGGGCTACCGCTCGTAGAACGTAGCGAAATGGCCATTCACGCCTGACCACGTGCATGTTGCAGTTGGTTCGACGGTCCGCAGCCGCGCGGTACCGTCGTCACCTCAAACTCAGACGGCCAGTCGTAGCGCGAAACTCCGGCACACCGGTGTGAGCAGCGTCAGGACAGAACCTCGACAATCGCACCGTCGTGAGGCTGCTCGGCGGCCTCGTCCAAGCGGACCTCGTAGACAACGGACCGTCGATCGGTCAGCTTCGCGACATCCTCGCCGGTGATGCTGATCGACGACTTGCGGTCCCTGAGGTAGAGGATGAGTTGGCGCAACGGATATACCAGACGCTGCAAGAATGAGCCGAAGTGGCGTTCGGAGGCGCGGATTATTTCTTCACGTCGTCGGTCGAACTCGTCGTGAGGCACTCGGCGGACGACTTCGATCGCGACGTCCAGGTCGCCGAGGCGGTCCTGGGTCTTGTCGAGGTAGCTGCCGAAGACGGTGACGTGCGTGACGGTGTAGGGCTTGCTGCGATCGGCGTTGTAGGTGCGTACCCGGTCGATCAACCCTTCGAGGTTTTGACGCGCTGTGGCTCTGGTGATCGGCTTCGCGAAACTGGCACTGGCGAGAGCGTTTCCTCGGACGGTGGTGAACCACCAGGTTCCGTCCCGATCGCGTCTGTCGATCTCCAGGTACCCGGCGGTGACGAACCGTTCGAGCAGTTCATGTGCCTCGGTCTCGTCCACGCCGAGAGCCTCGGCGGCCCATCCGGTGAGTCCGGGCGTGTTGCGGAAGACCCGTACGAGCTCGCGGGCCCGGTCAGCAGGGATGCCCTCGATCAGTTGATCTTTCGCCAGGCGCACCGTTCATCTCTAGCACAAGTCGACGAGACATACCCCGACGACTACTGCCGACCAAGGGAGACATCGCACGCTGCCGACACGTGTCGCCGGAGACGGGGCTTGCCTTCGATAACCTCGGTCGGAGTTCCAAGGGGGGAAGGCGGTGGTGCGGCAGTGACGGGTCCTCTGCCGGACTTGCCTGCGCACGGTGTGGTCAACATGGTAGTCGGTGAGGTGTCCGGGTTTCTGATCCAGACGGGACGCATCGAGGGCGGGGTGCACTACCACCACCATGCGGCTGTGCGGCCGAAGGTGGAGCTGCCGTACCGCTCACTCGGATGCCGTGCCCCCGCGGGCGGCGTCGTTCCAGCAGCGTGCCGTGCCGGATCCCGTCGCGATGTCCGCCGAGACTTCTCGGATCACCGTGTTGTCGAGGCTGGGAGGCGTGGGCAAGACGCAGCTGGCGTTGGACCATGCCGAACGCGTGTGGGCTGACGGCGAGGTCGATCTGCTGGTGTGGGTCTCTGCCAGGACGCGGGACGTGGTCGTGTCGGACTACGCCAGGGTCGCCGCCGACGTGACCGGTGTCGAGGACGCCGACCCTGGCGAAGGCGCGCGCCGGTTGCTGGACTGGCTGGGAAGCACCTCGGCACGCTGGCTTGTGATGCTCGACGATGTCCAATCACCGGTTGACCTCGTGCGTGGAGTTGTGGCCCCCGACCGCTGTCACCGGGCGGGTGGTGGTGACGACCCGGCGCCGGGACACCGCACTGCTCGGACACGGCCGCCGGATCGTCGACGTGGGCACCTTCACCGAGGCCGAGGCGGAGGCTTACCTGACCGGCATCGTGGGCCAACGCACCCGCCTGCTTGACGGTGCGGCCGAACTGGCGGCCGCGCTGGGGTGCCTGCCGCTGGCCTTGGCCCAGGCCGCCGCGTACATGCTCGACCGGAACCTGTCGTGCACCGCCTACCTGGAGCGGCTGACCGATCGCCGCCGCCGGTTGGCGGCCGTGCCGCCCGAGAACGCAGCGCTGCCGGACTCCCACAGGGCAGGTGGCCGCGACGTGGTCGATATCCGTCGAGCACGCCAACCGGTTGGAACTGACGGGAATGGCGGGTCCCCTGCTCGAGCTGGCGGCCCTACTCAGCGCCGACGGAATTCCTGTTGAGCTGTTCGACGCCCCGACCGTCGTCAAGTACCTGAGCGACCAGGCCGAACGGAAGATCGACGTCGAAGACGCCCGCGACGGCCTGGGGTGCCTGTACCGCCTGAGCCTGGTCACCCTCGTTGGGCCGGTGGTGCGCGTCCACGCGCTGGTGCAGCGCGTGACCGTGGACGACCTCGCCCCGCAGCGGCTCTCGACCGCGGTGCGCGCTGCGGCCGACGCGCTGGTCCACCTGTGGCCTCAGGTGGAGCGGGATGGTGTGCAGGCGCAGGTGCTTCGTGCGAACACCGATGCCCTGGCGGCGGCTGGCGGCGAGCACTTGTGGCGGGACGGAGGGCACAAAGTGTTGCTCCGTGCCGCGCGGAGCCTCGGTGAAAGCAGTCTGGGCGCCGACGCCGCCGACCGTTTCCGGTACCTCGGCATCGAGGCGGCCCGTCACCTGGGGCCTGACCACGCGGACACCGTGTCCGCACGCGCCAACGCCGCCAACTGGCAAGGAGAGGCCGGGGACGGTGTCGGCGCGGTGGCCACGCTGGAGGAGCTGTTGCCCGATCAGGCGCGTGTTCTCGGTCCGGAGCACACGAATACCCTGATGACCCGTGGCTTGGTCGCGACCTGGCTCGCGGAGATGGGTGATCTCGTCGCCGCGGTCGGGTGGGGTGAGGCGCCCTGCGCGACAGGACGAGGGTGTTGGGTGCCGACGACCCGAACACGTTGATCACGCGCCGGAAGGTCGCCCACTGGCGTCGGGAGGCCGGTGACGAGGCTGGCGCGTTGACCGCGTTGCAGGAACTGCTGCCCCACGAGGTCCGGGTCTTCGGCGCCGACGACCCGGACACGCTGACCACCCGCCTCGTCATTCGCGTACCTGCGCGGGCGCGGAGGCGACGGGCCGGGGCGCTCGCCGCACTGGAGGAGCTGCTGCCAGACCTGGTGCGGGTTCGGGGCGCCGGCCACACTGACAGCGCGACGGCTCGGGATCTCGTCGCCGTGTACCGCCACCACTTGCGGCTGTGACTCGCGTGCTCATCGAGCAACGTGCCTGTTCCTTCGCCGGCAGGTCCGCGACGCACAGCTTGTCGAATTTCGAGGCCGACCGGGTCTGGACTACCGTCATTCGACGACGGACCCCGGTGCCGAACCCGGGAGGTGGATTGGCCGACGAGATCTCGAGGCAGAGCAACGTGATCTCCGGGAGCAGCAGCGACGTCGTGGTGCAGGCCCGTGACATCAAGGGTGACGTCACGGTCGGCGCGTCCGGTGCCTCGTGGCGGGTGCCTCGCCAACTGCCCCTGCCAATCGCGGGCTTCGTCGGACGCGTCCCCGAGCTCGACACCTTGAGTGGCATCTTGGAGGAAGGCAGCGGGGCAGTCGTCATCTCAGCCCTGTCCGGAACGGCGGGGGTCGGCAAGACCGCGTTGGCGGTCCGTTGGGCTCACGACGTGCGCGACCGGTTCCCAGACGGGCAACTGTACGTGGACCTCCGGGGTTACGACGCGCTACCTCCGATGTCGGCGGGCGAGGCGCTAGCCGGGTTCCTGCGCGCGCTCGGGATCACCGCGACCCCGGTGGACGTGGACGAACGAGCCACGCTGTACCGGTCACTGCTGGCCGAACGCCGGGTTCTCGTCCTATTGGACAACGCCCGCAGCGCCGACCAGGTGCTGCCGCTGCTGCCCGCGACGCCGGGCTGCTTCGTCCTCGTGACCAGCCGGGACAGCCTGCCCGAGCTGCGGGTCGGCTACCGGGCCTGCGGCCTCGACCTGGGTGTGCTCACGCTCGAAGAGTCGCTGTCGATGCTGCGCGACCTGGTCGGGTCGCGGGTGCGGCAGCAGCCCGCCGACGCCGTCGAGCTCATCACCCGGTGCGCGAACCTGCCGCTCGCGCTGCGGATGGTCGCCGAGACGGCGGTCGCCCGCCCCAGGAGCACGTTGCGCGAGCTGGCGGAGGAGCTGGCGGGCGAACGCCAAGGCGACGTGGCGGCGGTCATCTCCTGGTCGGTGCGCCAGCTGGACGAGCACTGCGCTGCGGCGTTCCGATTATTGGGCCTGCACTCGGGACGTGACTTCGCCCCGGACGCGCTCGCCGCGCTGGTCGGCGTGACGGTTGAGGAGGCCAACCGCTTGGTGGACGAATTGTTGCGGGCGCACCTGATCGAAGAGGTGCACGACCAGCGCTTCCGCATGCACGACCTCTTGCGTGGCCACGCTCGGCGCCTGGCCGCGGACATGGGTCCCGTCACCGCGCAGATCGCGTTCTCCCGGCTGTTCGACCACTACCTTCACCTCAGCGACCAAGCGGTCGAGGTCTTGACCGGGTCGGGTTCCGGTCGCTGGTCGATCGCCTGGCTGCCGGTGCTGGCCACGAGTCTGCACCGACCTGACGTGGCGCGCACGTGGCTGGAGGACGAGATCGCCAATCTCGCCGCCATCGCCGCCGAAGGGGCCAGGCGCGGCGAGTACGACCTGGCTGTGGGGCGCATGATGCGCAACCTCGGCATCGGATCACGACTCGTCAGCGACCTGCCCGCTGCGCTGCGCTACTTCCAGCACGCGGCCGACCTGCTGCGCAGGCGCCTGCAGGACACGGGGAACGGGATAGTGCTCGAACGTTCCGCGACGCTGCTCGCCGCCGGGTTGACGTCGGAGGCGGAGGCCGTGCTCGCTCTGCATCGACAGGATTTCAGCGTGGTCGAGGCCGCAGAGGCCGACCGCCATCTCGCCATGGCGGCGCTGGTCAAGGGTGATCATCGGAAGGCGCGGGAGCTCGCCACCGAGGCGCGGCGCGTGTTCCAGGCCAACGATCGCGCCGCGGCCGCTGCTGTCAGCGCACTGGTCTGGCTGACCGCCGTGGCCGCCGAGGCAGCGGCCGCGCCGGGACACCGACGCTTCCATGTGGGCGAGGAGCACGCGGTCGCCGTCGAGCTGGAGTCGGGCGGCTTCCACGACGCGGCGGCCTTGGCCCGCTTGCTCGCCGCGCGGCTGCACATCGCGGTGGGCGACCTGCACGCGGCCGCCGAGGCTCTCGACCGGTACGAACAACAGACGGACAGCACACCGGTCGACGTTGTGGTGCTGCACGCGTTGTGCCGGGTCGAGCTCCTGATGGCGGAGGGCGACATGGTGATGGCCCAGACCGAGGCGCAGACCGCCCTGCGGGAAATAGGTGACCGGCGGTCCGGCCCCGTGCTCCACCGGCCCCTGCTCGACGTGCACGACCGACGGCTGAGAACACTCGCCTCGCAGCTCGTGACGAGCACGCTCGACCCCTGGCAAGCGTTCGACGTCGCCGAAAGGGTTCGAGCCGGCGTGTCAAACCACCCGTCGACCCGCGCCGCGCGTCACCCCGCACTCGCGGATCGGCTCACCCAGATCCGCTTCCTGACCCGCGCCATCGGGATGACCTCACGCCACGACCCCGAGTGGGACACCCTGCACCGGCAGTTGGAGCAGATGCGGCGCGAAGCCGCACTTCTGGGATGGGTGGAGCAGACGCACGCACCGACCGATCCGCGGCGCCTCGCCGAGCGTCTCGGTGCGCGAGCGCTGATCGCCTTTACCGAGGCGTGGGACGGCCTGCTCGCCGTGGTCCTCGTGGAACGTAGAGCGTTTGTGACCCGTCTCGGTGATGCCGCACGGTGTTTCGAAGGCGTCCGGCAGTTGCATGCCGACCTCGCCGCCGTCGCACCGGACAACCTGCCTTCACCCCTGGCCGCCGCCATCTCCACCGCGGCGCAACGGCGGGCAGCCTGGTTGGACGAACTGCTGGTGCGACCGCTGGCAGACCGGATTGCCGACCGGGATCTCGTCGTCCTGCCCACCGGAGCCCTCTACCCGCTGCCCTGGACGACACTGCCCTCACTGCGAGGACGGGTCGTGGTGGTGTCGCCGTCCGCGACCGCCTGGGCGGAACGGCACGACGACAACCGGCAGGGGAACGGTCGAGTGGTCATCGTCGCCGGTCCCCACGCGGCCCCGGACGTGGCGGCACTACCGCGCCACCACCAGCACGCCGACCTGTTCGCGGGCCGACGGGCTCGTGCCGACGACGTGCTGTCCGCGATGGATGGCGCGTCGCTGGTGCACCTGGCTGTGCGGGGCGTGCATCAACCCGAGAACACCGCCTTTTCCGCCGTGCGCCTCCACGACCGCGTGATCTATGCACACGAGATCGGCGACCTCAAGCAACCACCGGGCATCGTCCTGCTCGATGGCGAGGACCTCCGCGCCGGTGAGGTTGGAAGCGGTGACGAAGCGTTCGGGTTCGCCGGAGGCTTGATCAAGTCGGGAGCGCGCAGCGTCGTGGTGGCAGCCGCCCGGACAGGCGCGCAGACCGGCGCCGAAGCAGTGCGCGAATTCCACACCGCCATCGCCCGAGGCGAGTCCCCGGCACGGGCGGTGGCCGCGATCAACGCGCGCAACCCGATGCGCAGGACCTTTCTCTGCATTGGCCACGGATGACGTGGCGCCGACTCCGACCCTCGAAGTCCTGCGCTGGTCGCACGCGGTACTGACCATGGCCCGCACAGCCGTGCCACCGGACGTTGCGGTTTGAACCTAGGGCTTTCCGACTCCCGTGGCTGTTTCAATCTGCGACCCGAACGGGCCAGGGAGACCACACCGCGAAGTACGTGCTGATCAGCTTCTTCACGATGTCGATCATCGGGGCGCCCTCGTGGCGAGCGCGCGGGCGACGAGCACGTCGTCCTTATCGTCGCCTTGGGCCAGCCGCCGTGGTTGCCGCGGGCTGCGGCGGCCACCATGGCGAAGAGCCTCGTTGCACGTCGTGGACAAAGTTTCGGTACGCACAGCGTCGACTGGAGCGTTTCGCCTGCAGCATGAGGGCGAACAGTCGTGCTGTACAGTCGATGCACAGCAAGGAGTTCGGGATCGGACCTGAACAACCGCTGACCTTCCTCGAAGCACGGAGCGCGGGATCGAGCCTGCGCCACCGCTTACTCCCACCGCGCTTGCCGAACGCGCCGATAGGTCCAGCCGTGACCTGTCGGTTGAAGGGGTTCCCATGACCATCTACTCACAGCACCCGAGCCGCGGAAAGATGCAGATCCTAGCCACCTACCGCAGTCCCGGGGGAGTGGTGTCGTCGACCGTCACCAGCGTTGACGACGTAGCCCTCGCGGGACCGATCGTCGAGGCGCTCAATCGGATCTCTGTCTGCGCCACGGCACCGGTGAGCGTGCACGACACCCGAAACGGCGGGTTTGACCACTACCCGTACGACCACCTCGACGCGCTCGGCGGTCGGAGTGCCCGCCCGAACCTTCTCGATGGTGCTCACAGTCTGTGGTACGAGTACGTCAAGGCGCTGCTTCACGATGCCCTGGCCTGCCTTGATGAATCCATCGCGCCTGTACCAGCACCCGTCCGCATCGCGGTCGAGGCGGAGGTCGAGGCGGAGGCTCGCGGACTCCGTGATGCGTTGGCCGAGTACAGGGAGGGAATCGAGCCGCCTGAGACGGTCGACCGACGAATCTGGGACTTCGAGGCCCCGTTCGTCAACTATGAGGACATGAACGCACTCGGCGGCAACGCTCGCGATCAGATGGACGACCTGGAACAGGAAATCTCTGACGAGCAGGTCCGGGAGGGGGTAGTCGATCTGCGGCTGCTCATCGAGGCGTACACGAGGAGCTTCAATGACCACGCGAGGCTGGAGGTCGACGCCTTCTGCATCACGGATGACCCTTACGGACTGGAACCTGACCGTTTCTACCTCAGCGTGGAAGCCTCGATGAGTGCGTACCGCCGGGACGGTTGGCGGGTCGAGATCTGCCGGTGGGTTCCCGATGATCCCGACGACGAGTACAGCGGTGCCACGGGCGAGTCTGTGCTCCGGTGCGTCTGCTCGGCGCGCCCCTCCGCCGACGATATCGTGGAACTGTTGAACCGCAGTGGAGGAAGCTCGGAGCAACTCGCTGCTTGGGCGAAGACCCCTGTCGGTGAGGCGCTCGCCGGCACGGCTTTCGTTGTGACGAAGCGGTACGAGGACTGACAGACGCATCTTCAACGCCCAACCGCTGCGATGCCGACGAGTCCGAACGCCCGTGTCGAGTCATGGGCCGAGGACTGCTCGTGGTGCGCGAGCGAAACGCGCCGTTGGACGAACACCGTGGGATTGGTGTTCAACCCCGGTGACATGCGCCGCTGGGCGCGTATCGGGAAGCCGTCGGCGGCGGTGGGCGAGCGTCGAGGAGGGGTGTACCGCAGAAGTCTCGCTGTTCACCCCTCCTCCTTGCTTCCAAGCCGTTGTCGTCATCAGCGCAAGTAGACGCCGAGCTTGTAGTAACCGCCTGGTGGTGCGCTGGGTGGCGTGTAGCCAGACGGACCGACCAGTGGCGGTGATCTTGATGCAGCTGATGGCGCCGTTGCCACCGGCAGTGACTTGCTGGTGTGACTCTGCACGGTGTGCCTGCCGAAAGTGTCGTCCGTGCAGGTCAGGCGGCGTGTTGGTACTCGTTGAGGATGCCGCCCAGTCGTTGCCGTTGGCGGATGTCGAGTCGGGTGAGGGCCGCTTGGTCGGTGACGGCTGGTGGCAGTGTGCGCAGTGGGCGGGCGTTGGCGATGCCTTGGTGGGGCCGGTGGGTGTTGTAGTACTTCTCGTACTCGCGCAGGGCGTGGAGTAGGTGCGGTCGGTTCCAGATGAGGGTGCGGTCGAGAAGTTCGCGGCGGCAGCTGCGGATCCAGCGTTCCATGATCGCGTTCATGCGCGGTATCCGGATGCCGCTGAGGACGACCTGGATACTGGCGTCGGCGAGGACGGCGTCGAACGGAGCTGGGAACTTCCCGTCCCGGTCGCGGATCAGGAATCGCGCGTGTTGGCCCTCGTCTTCGAGGTCCATGACGAGGTTCCTGGCGGCTTGGGCGACCCAGGACGCGGTCGGGTGCGCGGTGGCGCCCAGAACCCTGATTCGGCGGCTGGCGTGCTGGATGACCGCGAGCACGTACAGGCGGGTGCCGCTCAACGTATAGGTCTCGAAGAAGTCGCAGGCCAGTAGGGCATCGGCCTGTGAGCGGAGGCAGGCCGACCAGGTCGTCGTGGTGCGCTGGGGTGCCGGGTCGAATCCGGCGTCTTTGAGGATCTGCCGGACGGTGGAGGCTGCGACCTTGATGCCGAGCACGAGGAGTTCGCCGTGGATCCGGCGGTAGCCCCAGGCGGGATTCTCCCGTGCCAGGCGCAGCACCAGGAGCCGGATCGAGCGGGATGGTCCGTGGACGGCCGGGCCGCTTGGGGCGGGATCTGATCGCGTGGCGGCGTTTGATGAAGTCCTGGTGCCACCGATGCACTGTCTCCGGGCGCACCGGCAGTCGGAGCCGACGAAGCGCATCGACCGGAAGTCGGTGCAGCAGTGCCGTGAGGAACGCTCGGTCGCCGGGGGAGAACCGTGGACGGGCGTTGCCCGGTTGGCGTTCCAAGACGGTGATCTGGTGCCGTAACGGCGGGACTTCCGTGTCCTTGTCCCGGTCGCTCATGGGCAGCAGGCGCAGCAAGGCGAACGCGTTGGTCACACCGAGGTAGGCCAGTCGGAGCAGCACAGCCGGTCATCATGCCGTGCTGGACGACATCACGCGGATGACAACCGTGGCCCGTGAGCGCTTCAGGCACTTGGGCTACGTACGCCTTCTACCTGCATGGATGAGGTTCTCGGCAGGCACAGCGCTCCACTCGGACACCCCCGAAGCAGGAATTGAATCGTGCTGAAGTGCATCCGACTGCACCGCTGGAACATGTCACTTGGTGCGGTGGAGGTTCGCGCCCAGGCGTAGCGGGACAGGCGGGACCTGTCGCACGAGCCCGCTGCCTCATCCGAGAGGATGGCACCTGGTTCTGCGTCGGTCCGGCCTGCCCCGCCCGTGTCCGCGGCCCGTCTTCAGTCCGCGGTGAGTACGCGCAACGCGTCGCGAGCGGATTCGACGACCGCTGTCCACTCCGGCTTCCCGATGTACTCCTCGTCGGTCAACTTCAGGCCGTGCTTGTCGAACAGTGCCTCCAGCGCGTCCTTGAGCGCTCCGAGGGCACGCGCCTCGCCTTCGTCGCGCAGGTAGGCCCCGATTGCGCCCGACAGGTCCGCGAAGACCGTGGTGTCGTCGTAGAGGATGTGGATGTTCAGGTCGAAGTAGTCGTGGTAGTTCGGGTGCGGCATCTCGCGCCGCACCCAGACGCGCCGCTGGTGCTCGGGGTCCGACAGTGAGCGGACGGCCCCGACGATTTCGGCGCGCATCTCGGGGTATTCGACATCGATCATGGCTTGTTCCACTGGCTCCAAGTCACCCACTCATCCAACGGGATGTGAGCAGTTGGGTTCTGCTGCAGACTACCCGTGATCGGCTTGCCATCCCTGCCGAGGATCCTCCCACCGTCCCGCACCACGACGTGTGTCACCTGCTGCGTCGGCTGCCCTCCGGGCACGGCCTTGTCGATGCGTACACCCTGGGAGTTGGGGTTGGGGCCGAACCACCTCAAACCGACCCCCTTCTGGTTGGCGATCGGGAGGCCCCAGGTCTCGGGGATCTTGTTCACCGCCGTGCGCGGCAGCCAGGAATGGGTCATCGGCAGCACGTGCCTCATGGCGGGAGTCCGCGCGGCGTAGCCCGAGATCTTGAGGAGTTGCCGCCACATGACACCGCCACCGCCGAGTTCCGCGTGCAAGAGCGGCAGGTACGGCAGGTTGAGGGTGTGAATCTGCGCGATGAGGTCGGGCCCGCATGCCCTCGGCCCGGCTGGAGCAGTATCTCCTGAGCAGTTGCTGGACGGCGTCCGCACGGCCCTGGAGCACCGACCAGTCGACGATCCCCGCCTCTCCGCTGAGCCAGATGTCGAAGTCGTGCACCAGGCCGACACAGGAACCGGTGCCGAGGTTGGCCGGCAGTTCGACGCCGTTGATGTAGCACACGCCGCCGAGGACCAGCATCTCCGTGCCGTTCTCGAACTGACCGGCGCCACCCGAGGGCCAGTCCGGGTCGGGTGCGCCGCCCCTGGTCCGCTGGGCCAAGTCCTCTTGGCGCTGCTTCTCGACGTAGATCTCGTACGCCTCGGCGGCGGCCTCGGCTGCCAGGGCGGCGTCATTGCTCGCCGCCAGGGCGGACGCGTAGGCGGCGTCGGCGGCTGCCCGCGCGGCTGCCGCGTAGCCACGTGCCTGGGCCGCGGAGTCGGCGGCTTGCGCGGCGGAGCTCAACACGGTGACCCACTCGCGCTCTACCAGCGGCGATGACTTTTCGAGCGTCACAGGATACAGCTAGCGAGATCTCACGGTGATGGCGGCGACGGCGGTGCTCAGTGGGATTCGCTCCTGTTCGATCCGTCGATTTCCTGTCCAGCCGGGATCCAGCAAGCGGTGGTAAACCGCTCGTTCAACAGACGTCAGGTGCGATAGAGGTTTCGGGTTGCCGGGCCGGAGTGCTTGCCCGTTTCGGTCGACATTGGTTCCGAACGGCTCGAATGCGTCGTACGTGTCCAGATCCATGAGGACGCTCTGCACCGGTACACCGTCGCTACGCCAGCCGTTCAGGATTTCGTAGCCGTGCGAGTCGATGTCACCCCAGTAGTAGAGATGCGGGGCTCCAGTGAGCCACGGCAGAGCGGCGGCGGTCTTGCCACCGAACCCTTCGCCTTCGACGGCGATAGCTCCGGGAAGCGGCGGGAAGTGGATCGCGGTGTCCTTGTTCTCGGAGATGATGACCAGTTCGGGCTGGTAAGCGGGGATGAACGAGTCGCCGACGGTGGCGGAGTCGTGCGAGCGCGCCCCCGAGGCCCGGTGCACCGGGTCGAGATAGGTGAAGTGGACTCGAGCAGGGTGTCTCGGCAGCAGACCGAGCGATTCGCGGCCGGAGAGTTCGGCGATCATGGCGTGCCGTGTGTTCAACCACTTGGCGTGCACGCCGGGGACGGGAACCTGACGAGGAGTGAGCCCTGACACATCGTTGGTGCGGAACCACTCGGAGACCTTGAGCACCAGCTCGAAGTCGAGCTCGGAGTAGCTGTTGAGCGCCTTCAGTATCCGGTCCAGCCCACCTACGTACGGGAATCGCTGGGTGAGCAGGAGGAGACGGCCTCGCGCGCGGTCCAGTCGGTGCGGCCAATCGCCGCCGGCAACCTGTGCCGCGGTGCTGAGTGCGGCGACTTCGACGTGGGTCGGGATGTCCTGGACTGTCGTGTGGACGCGCCGGGGTTCGGTGTCCAGGATGACCGGCTGAGCCTTGGCCCAGTCGCGCCATTGTCGTATCAGCGGCTGATAGGTGTTGGTCCAACCCGATTCGAGCTGAGTCTTCGTCGGAGCTCCGATCGCGAACCTGTGGGGCCACGAGGTCGCGGTTCCGGCAACGTCTGCTGGCCACGTCCGGTCCAGCCGCCTGCGGACATCGGCCAGCACGGTGCTCGGTGTCTTCACGCGGATTCCTCGTCCTGCGACGCTTTGGCCGCCGGCGTCGCGGGGGAGAGCAGCTTGACCGATGAGTGGCTCTTGCTGTTCTTGGCCATGTACAGGACGCTGTCGGCGTGCGGCTCGAGCGCGGTGAACTGGCCGTACGGAGCCCCGATGATGAGCTGGAACCCGAGTCCCTTCCACGCGTCGATCGCACGGCCGGCGAACTCGCTGTCCGCTTTGACGAAGCCCTCGTCGAGGAACACCGGCGCGAACCTGGGCCGCTCGTGCACCTCGTCGCCCAGCTGGAAACGAAGCGCGGCACCGACGATGAACGCCACGAGTTCCTGGGTCTCACCACCGGATTTGCCGCCGAGCGCGGCGTAGGTCGACCGCTCGCGTCCCTGGCTGTCGTAGGACACCGCGGTGATCACGATGTGCTTGCGGACGTCGAGGAAGTAGTCGCGGTTGGTGTTCTTCGCCGTGTTGTCCTTGCGGATGATGGCCATGAACTTCTGCAGGCGCGTGAACCAGTTTTGGATCTGTGTGTCGGAGAAGTCGTCTGTGTTAGCTCGGGAGAGGATTTTCAGCTCTCGCTTGAACTTCACGATGTCGTCCCGGTTCAGCTCGCGCAGGTCGATCTTGAGCCGGTGCCGGTGCGCGCCGAACGGCAGACTTGCGAGGATCGCGTTGACCGGGGCCAGCCGGTTGCGGATGTCGTCGATGGCGTGGCTGAACGCGCCAGCGAGCGGTACGAGGTCCTGGCCGGACCAGTCGGTGAGGCGCTTGGCCCATTCCTGGCGGCGTTCGTGCAGGCCGGTGGAGATGATGGAGTCCAGGATCTGCCGGAACGACGGGTAGTTCTCGACTGACTCCGACAGGTTGGGGTCGTGCCACTTGTCGCGGTAGCGCTGGAACGCTGCCTCGAGCTCGCGCTTGAGCCCCTCCGCCTTGCCCAACGCGTTCTTGCTGTTGCCAGCGAGCCGTCCCTTGAGTCGGTCCACGCCCGGACCGAAGTCCCGCAGGTCTCCAGGCGTGGCGACGTCGGCGAATTCGCTGTCGAGGTAGGTCTTCTGGTGGTCGGCGAGGGTGACAGTCTGGGCCTGCTCGATCCGTTGGATCTCGTCCACGACGTGGTCCTTGCGGCGGACGATCTTCTTCTGTTCGTCGACGAGCCGTTCGAGCAGGTCCTCGGCCGCGTAGACGGCCCCGCCCGTTTTCTTGATGTCCGCTTCCAGTGAGTCGAGGCGCTCTCGCAGTTCCCGGAGGGAGTCGTCTGATTTGAGGATGGTCTCCCTTCGTGCGTCGAGCAGTTTGATCTCGGCTCGGATGCCGTCCGGGTCGATGTCCCTCCACTCGACAGCCAGCATGTGTTCGTGAGCGCTCTTGTCTCCCAGCAAGGCTGCCATCGCCTGCCTGTGGCGTTCGAGCTTTTTGTCGATCTGCCCGAGGATCTGGTCCAGCTCCCTGATCCGGTCGGCGATCTCGGTGAGGCGTTCCTCCTTGGAGAAGCCGATCACGTACGGCGCCTTGAGCTCGCCGTGCGCTCCGGACCTGCCTTGCCGGGTCTGACCGTTCACGGTGACGCGAAGTTGTGATCCACCCAGGTGGTCCGCGGAGTCAACGCACATGGCGTCGGTGCCGGCCGCGGTCAGCCGCTCCTGCACCCAGGCCGTGAAGCGGGTGTCCTTGTACGCCAGCTTGCCGGACACATAGACGGGGTTGAGCTGTCGCGGGGTGAACGCACCGGCACTCACTCCTTCGTAGTTGACGCGGCGGGGGAGCTGAAGAGGATCGATGGTGCGTGAGACGCGGTCGAGCTCGCTCGCATCGATCAGCAGCACCCGCGAGACGCCGAACAGAGTCGTCTCGATGGCCTTGCGCCAGTTCTTTTGTTCGGGCAGGACGTCGATGAGTTCTCCGACGAACGGGAGGTCATACGGTGGTCATACGGAGGTATACCGGTGGCCTGAGAGATGAGCAGACGTGTCTCGTGCAGCCCTCGGTCCATGCGGCCTTCGCGGTGTGCGAGCGAATCGCGTTCACCGATCAGCTCGCTCTTCTCCCGGCTGGGTTCGTAGATCGCACGCTGAAGGTCGTTCCCGTGTTCGGTACGGGCGGTGAACGCGGCCTCGAAGTTGTCGGCGAACTGCTGCGAGAGTTGTTGTGCGGTGCTGAAATCGTTCTCGTTCGCGACGGCGAGTCCGAGCCTGGCGGTCTTCTGGTCGAAGATGTCACGCTGCTTGGTCGACTCGTTGAGGGCAGACCGAAGCTGAGTGATCTCCTCATCGATCCTCTGCACGATCTTGTGGGAGTCGTTGTCCCGCAAAGCATCGGCGACCTGATTCCGATGCGTGGTGAGGTGATCGACCTTCTTGTCGGCCTCTTCCTTCGCCTGCTTCGCATCGGCTCGCTGTTGGCGATTGCTGTCCTCGGCGGTCTCCAGGAGCTGGTCCTCGGTCAGTAGCTTCCACAGTGCGAAGGGGCTGTCTCCGGGGCCGTGGTAGCCGAGGCTGTCCAGAAGAGCGGAGTTCTGCAGTGCTTGTGCACGTTCGTCGTGCAGGCGGGGGATATGCTGAAGGACATCGGCTTTCGCCTGTTCGGTCTCCATTGCCTTGTAAGCGTCTTCGAGGTTCTTGAAGTGATCGACCGCGTCGTCGGCTGCCGCATAGGTTCCGGGTAGTTCGATGACCATGGACTTGTAGAGGTCGTCAACGGTGCGCACCTGGTGGCCTGCTTGGATACGAGCCAGCAGGCGAAGCGCCTTGCCGCCGTCGCCGTTCGCCCCGATGCCGAGACGGGTGAAGAAGCTCTGAGAGAACTCGTCGTACGACTTGTGCATCTTGAGGGTGGCGAACCTGCCTTCCACCGCTCGCTTGTCGAACTTGCCCTCGGCGAACGGTTCGACAGCGCGCAGGTCGATCGTTCCGTCCACAGTGCACAGCTTCCGGACGAGATCGCTGTCTTTGGCGGCTGTCCTCGGCACGTAGTAGAGGCGGGCGACGGTGAATCGGCGCTGGTTGTCGTCGACGAAGGTCATAGCCAGCGCACCCCACGTGGCGGAGCTGTGGCCGCGCAACACCTCGTCCGCGAGATCACCCTCGCTGTTGCGGCTGGTGTCCGTCTTGCCGCGCAGGTAGGAGACGAGGCTGCGCTGGTCGGCGCCTCTCGCGCGGCCGATCGTCGCGTCGTTGGACGCTCCGTTGAACGGCACGTTGGAGTCCATCATCAACGCGATGTACGCGTCGAGCAGCGTCGACTTGCCAGTGCCGGAAGCACCGGACAACAACGTGGTCGTCGGGGCGAAGACAACCGTGCTGTGCCCGTGGAACCCTCCCCAGTTGACGAGCTGGAGGTTCTCGGCCTTCCACTGGGTGGTGCCTTCGGTGGCGCCGGCGACGTAGAACAGGGAGGCGTCGGGGTCACTCACTTGCATCCCCGTCCTCCGGAGTGCCGTTCTCGTTCTTCAGCCACTCCCACAGTTCGTGCAGCCGGGGCAGCGGCAACAAGACCGCGATGACGGGGGAGACTCGCAGCCGTGCGGAATCGTTGGTCTTGAGGAGAACCTTCGCCTTGCCGAGGTTCTCAAGAGCCTTGTCGGTGCGCGTCCGATCGCCTGACCTGTCTGTGGCGTGGCTCGGGCGGAACGACGCGATGTGTGCGACCAGATCGTCTCTCTCGATGGTCACGTCCTCGTGCCCCGCCGCACGCTCGCTCTGGAACCGGTGACGCAGGAACACCAATGCGATGGTCTCCTCACGGGTGTACTGGACGTCATGCAGCAACGTCGGAAACTCCCGTGCTCCGCTCTCTGATGCCGCCTGACGCTTGAAGGCCACCTCGTAGGACAGATCCACGTGCAGATCGAGGAACATGTCGTTGAGCCGCGCCTTG
Source organism: Actinosynnema sp. CS-041913 (assembly GCF_050942485.1). Classification (NCBI taxonomy): domain Bacteria; kingdom Bacillati; phylum Actinomycetota; class Actinomycetes; order Pseudonocardiales; family Pseudonocardiaceae; genus Actinosynnema; species Actinosynnema sp. CS-041913. The sequence continues at coordinate 2,235,623 of NZ_CP192037.1, forward strand.
ATCGGCCCTGGATCCTCACGAACGACCCGCCACTCCGCCGGGTTCAGCGACGAGGAGATGAACCTGTTCTTCAACAGCGCGACCAGCGTGCGCCGTTGCGGAAGCGAGAGACCCCCTGTGTCGCCCTCGAACAACGCCAGCGTGCTGTCATCGGCATCGTCCCCGCCAAGGAAATCGTCGTCGAGTTGCCCGGTGAAAGTGCTCTCCGCGAACAGGAGGTCTTGGTCGAGCGGATCATTCATCGGAGAGCCCCTCCAGGCTGACGCCCTTGAGTGCTGTGACCTCGTTGCTGCTGAAGGAGATCGCGGGTGCCAGGAAGTGGCGCGTGGCGCCATGAGGCCGGATCGCTTCGAAGACCTCTGTCCCGGTGTCATCCCGCAGCGCGTCGACCCGGGAGGCCAGGTGCAGCAGGCCGAGGATCTCGACCGGGCGTCGCAACGGGAGCGGAAGCGCGTTGAACAGATGCCCGAGTGTGCCCGCCCCACCTCTGTTGAACGCTTCCAAGACGGCTTCTCTCAGATCGTCCAGCGAGGGTCCGCCCTGCATGCGCAGGTCTTCGATGGTGGGCAGGATTTCGGTATCGTCCTCCGCCTCCTCCAACGGTGGTGGCGGCGCGGCCGTGGTCGGTTCCCAGAACCGTTCCTTCAGGTGGGCAACCTTCGCTGTCGGGGGGAGTAGCTCAAGCGGCACCGCCGTACGTGGTCCTGCGGACTCCATCCACGTGACGAGCTCGCGTTCGATTCCACGCAATACCCGGTCGAGTTCGCGTTCCTGCAGCACGTCGTGGTTGACGATGTGTTCCTTCAACGTCGCGGTCAGCCGGCGGCGTTGCGTCAGCACGTCCTTCATGCCTTGCCGGATCACGCTCACAGCCCCGCGAATCTCCTGGACATCCCGGTTGTCGAGGACCGCGGACGCCGGGTGATCGAGCAGAACTTGAACGTTCTTTCGCAGGTCCTGCAGCAGTGCGTCGTCGCGTAGCAGCACGAACGCCCCGTCGAACGCCCGCCCCTCCGGAGTGCCCTTGACCAGCTCGTCCTGCTTGGCGAGGTACTCATCCAGCACTTCGACCACCGGTCGTTCCTCCTCCCGGAAGTCGCGCAGGATGCGCCGGTGCATCTCGAGCACCGACTCCTCGACACGTTTGAAGTCGGACGGGAGCTGCCCGATCAGGTCGATGAGGTTGGTGTAGCCGTCGAGCATGCGCTCGTCGGACGCCGCGGCGACGGCACCGCCCTCGGCGAGACGATTGCGTTCTACCTCAAGCTCCTTGATCTGGGCGTTCAGCCGGTCGATGCGCGCCTGCGCGTCGGGTGACGCCTCCAGAGCCCATCGCCGCACGGTGTCGAGGATCGTCGTCAGCCTGGACTCGGAGACGAGCACGCGGTCACGCGACAGGCTTTGCACCAGATCCAGCGCTTCCAGCGCCGACGAGGTGAGGGAGTACACGATGTTGTTTTCCGCGTCGTGGTCCCGGAACAGCCACTGGTCGTTGACCCACTGGTTGCACAACGCCCGCCCGTTCGCGTTCGGGGGAACCTCCGCCCCCTCGCTCTGGAACTCGGTGAGGAAGGTGTCGACCTGCACGTGCAGCCGACCTGCCTGGATCGATCTGCGGTCGCGGGTGAAGGTGCAGCGGAAGACGGCGATCCGGAATGCCGCCCACTTTCCGTCCAAAAGGCGGAGGGTAGGCCGCAGAAGGGCCTCTTGAGCTCGTGTCAGTTCACCTACGACTTCGCTCAACGCACCCCCAGGCAGCCGTCCCGATCAGACCTGCGAGCGGCCGGTGTGCCTGTCTTGCGGCAGCGCGAACGCCCGTAGTCAGGAGATCGGCCGGGGAACCGTTGTCGTTACCAGGATTCCTCGTCGGGGGACGTTGTGGTACTGGGCTGATCGTTGTACGGGCCTTGAGTCAGCTGAGCCGAGCACGATGGTGCCACGGCGATTGGCGCCTTCTGGATTCGGTATCACGCGGAAACATGCGACAGCCGTGGGCCAGGTTGCGTGGCAGGTACACCACGCCGCCTTCGTTCAGTTCGTACTCCTTGTCGTTGTGCCAGGCGAGTGCAGTTCCCTTCAGGATCATGAGGTGCCGTGCGCCTCCCAGAAGCTTGGGGGACGTGTGATCAACTGGGGCTGACGGGTCACCGGCAGCCCGGAAATCCAAGACTCCTTTACTCGGCCGGTTACACTTGGGGATGACCTGGAAGAACAGGCCGGAGCACGCCGCTCAGTCGTACTGCGACTGGGGGTCAAGGGGTCGCAGGTTCAAATCCTGTCGTCCCGACGGTCGATGACCAGCGGGTTCACCTTCATGGTGAACCCGCTGGTTTCGTTTTGGGGGTCTATGTGGTCGCGGTGTGGTCGCATGCTGCCGGTGCGGCGACTTGGTCCGCTTCGTGGAGTGCGTTGGCGATGACGTCGACGGCGTCGTGGGCGACGTGTCGTAGCAGGTGTCCATAGACCTCGGTGGTGGTCGAGAGGTTCGAATGGCGCATCGCGCGTGAGATCACCGCTAGTGGGACGCGTGAGTTGAGCATCGTGGTTGCGGCGAAGTGGCGGAGGTCGTGGACGCGGATGCGGGGGAGTCCTGCTGCTGCGGTGAGGCTGTGGAAGCGGTGCAGGACGTGTTCGTGGCGGAGTGGGTGCCCGTCGCGTCGGGTGAATACGAGGTCGCGGCCGGGTTGGCGGATCGATTGGTTGCGTAGGGCGGTGACGACTCGGTCGGACAGGCCGATCCAGGTGCGGCTGGTCTTGGTCTTGGGTGTGGTGAAGACCGGGGTGGTGTTGTTGACGTTGGACAGGGTGTAGCGGACGAACAGCACGTGGTTGTCGAGGTTGATGTCGTTCCAGTGCAGGGCGAGTGCTTCGCCTTTGCGGAGTCCGGTGCCGATGAGGACTTCGAAGAGGTCGGCGAGTGGGTCATTGTGGTCGTGGCACCAGCGGAGGAAGCGGGCTGCTTCACCGGGTGTCCAGCAGGCTGGTTCGTACTTGGGTGGCCGCGGCACGAGGGCGTAGCGGGCGGGGTTGTGGGGCAGTCGTCGTTGTCGGACGGCGTCGGTGAGGGCGCTGGAGAGCGTGGCGACGCACCGCCGTAGCGTGACCGGGCCACGTCCGGCGGTGAGCTGGTCGCTGATGAAGACCGTGACGTGGTGGTGGCTGAGCGCGTCGAGTCGGATCGTGCCGAGGGCCGGGATCAGGTCTTTGGCGACATAGTCGTGGTAGCGGGCGATGGTGGTCGGCTTGAGCGCCGAGGCTTTGTCGTGCAGCCACTCGGCCAGGTAGTCGGCGACGGTCTGCCTGTCATTGGTGACGATGCCGGTGCGCTCGTACTCGAGCACTTTCCCAAGCGCTGCCTGAGCGGCTGCTCTGGTGCTGAACCCGCCGCGCCGCTTGGTCCGGCGTCGTCCGTCCAGTGAGGGCATGTCGACGGCGAAGGTCCACCGTCCGTGCCGGGCGCCGGCTAGCTGGGGGCACCGCGCGCCGAGTTGCTTGCCGGTTGCGTCGCGGCAGCCGCAGCGTCGGTAGACGCGTCCGCGTTGAGGGTTGCTCATCGTGACCTTCTCTCGTGTTCTGGGTCCGAAGTCGGACGCAGAACACGAGCGTCTGCCGCATGCGACCACACCGCGACCACGGGCCACATAGCCGCTGGTCGGCCCGTCGGCACTTGTCGTCACGACGCCAGCGGACTTGCGCCTCGGTGCAGCGGGCATGGCTGGGGTCTAGGTCAGCGGGACAACCATGTCAAGCTCAACCCGTCACAGCGTGTCGCTTTCGCAGCACCGTCGGAGCCACATTGCGGCGGTCACCCGAACGGTGTGCTTGCCGAAAATGTCGTCTGTGCAGGTCAGGCTGCGTGGTGGTACTCGTTGAGGATGCCGCCCAGTCGTTGCCGACGGCGGATGTCGAGGTGGGTGAGGGTCGCCTGATCGGTGACTGGCTGTGGCAGTTGTTGTAGTGGTCGGGCGTTGTCGATGCCCTGGGGAGGCCGGTGGGTGTTGTAAAACCGCTCGTACTCGTGCAGCGCGTGGAGCAGGTGCTGCTGATTCCAGATCAGCGTTCGGTCGAGAGGTTCACGGCGGAAGCTGCGGATCCAGCGCTCCATGATCGCGTTCGTCCGCGGTATCCGGACTCCGTTGAGGACGACCTGGATGCCAGTGTGGTCGAGGACAGCGTCGAACAGTGCCGGGTACTTCCCGTCCCGGTCGCGGATCAGGAGTCGCGCGTGTCTGCCCGCGTCTTCGGTGTCTATGGCGAGGTTCCTGGCGGCTTGGGTGACCCAGGATGCAGTTGGGTGCGCGGTGGCGCCGAGGACTCGGATCCGGCGGCTGGCGTGCTCGATCACCGCGAGTACGTGTAGTCGGGTGCCGCTCAAGGTGCTGGTCTCGAAGAAGTCGCAGGCCAGGAGTGCGTCGGCTTGGGAGCGTAGGAAGGTTGACCAGGTCGTCCGGGTGCGTGCGGGCGCCGGGTCGATTCCGGCGTCCTTGAGGACCTGCCAGACAGTGGGTGCGGCGACCTTGATGCCGAGGACGAGGAGTTCGCCGTGGATGCGGCGGTAGCCCCAGGTGCAATTCTCCCGCGCCAGGCGCAGCGCCAGGAGGCGGATCGAGCGGGTGGTCCGTGGTCGGCCGGGACTTTCCGGGCGGGATCTGGCTGCGTGGCGGTGGGCGAGGAGGTCGCGGTGCCATCGCGGGACTGTCTCCGGGCGTACCAGTAGTCGGCGTCGACGAAGCTCTTGCGCCGGGAGTCGGTGCATAGCAGGGCCGCGAGGAATGTCCGGTCGGCGGTGGAGAACCGTGGGCGGGCGTCTCCGAGTTGGCGTTCCAGGATCATGATCACAGATGACCGAGAGCAAGTCAGCCATTCCGCGGTTGGTGTGTTAGGTGTATTGCCCCGTGAGGTTGGGGACGCGGCTGGCGGGTAGTAGGCCCTTGAGTGCGGTGTGGCTGCGGTGGTGATTGTAGGTGTGCAGCCACTGCGGCAATGCCTCCCGGCGCTCGCTCTCGGATCGGTAGGGGCGGGCGTAGGCCCATTCGTCGAGCAGGGTGCGGTTGAAGCGTTCCACCTTGCCGTTGGTCTGCGGCCGGTAGGGGCGGGTGCGTTTGGTGCGTTGTCGTGAGGAATCGAGGGCCTCCCGGGTCGTCGGTGCAGATGTCGCAATCCACACCGAACCCGGAGACCCTCCCTCATACCAAGATCATCCGATCACGTGTCGCCCTGTTCGCAACCTATCCGGGCAGTACAACTAGGCGAGCCCAGGCTGGTGGTGCAGGTCAAGTCCGAGGCCGGACAGGTCGGCTTGCCCGTGGTGCGGCAACTCCAGGGCGCGATGGCCGCCCACGGTGTGGTCGGCTTGCTCGTCGCGTGGGGCGGCATCACCAGGCAGGCATGCCAGTACCTGTCCACACAGCGCTTCGCCATCAAGGTCTGGAATTCTGACAACCTCCTGGCCCATGTCTTCGAGCACTACGCCGCGCTGCCCGCAGACCTGCTTGAGCGGACCTTCCGCTCAAGCAGGTGTGGACCCTGGTGGAAGAGACCGCCTGACCACCCCGGAGGGGTCACGCGCGTGGCAGATCCAGGAAAGGACACCCGCATGAGCACCCACCACTCGGATGACATGGTGATCGCCGGAACCATCCGCCTGGACGACCTCGTGACCGGTCTCGCACGCGCCGGCGCGGTCTTCCACAGCGAGCCGACCTCCAGCACGCCTTGGCCTGGCAGACACACCTGCTCGATCCCCACGTGCAAGTCCGCCTCGAGGTCCGACCCGACCCGGCCTTGCGTGAGCAGTTGGACCTGCTGCTGCACCGGCCAGACCTCGGCCGGTCGACGGTCATCGAGGTCAAGTACTTGAAGAAGCGCTGGACTGGGACCGCTGCGGGTGAGCGGTTCGACCTGCCCAACCAAGGTGCTCACGACATCCGCCGCGACGACTTCCTCAAGGACATCTCCCGCGTCGAGCGCTTCGTAGCCGCCCGACCCGGCTGCAACGGCCTGGTGTGCTGTGGAGCAACGACGACCTGGACTGGCGCCCACCGGTCACCTTCCGCGCCACCGCCGCCGACGCCTTCCGATCCACGAAGGCGCGACCCTCGGCGGCGAGCGGGCGTGGTCGGCACAGGCCGGTGTCGGAACGACGAAGGGACGAGAAAAACCCATCTCCCTTACCGGCCATTACCGGATGGCCTGGCGCGATTTCTCCACACTCGACCACACCGTCGGCGGCCGAATGCGACTGATCGTGGTGAAGGCCGAAAAGACCGCACAGGACATCGCGGAACGGCCCGCTGACTTGTCTTGACGACGCGTGGTGGTAACTGCCGTGCAGAGAGCATCACTCGCAACGCACTTCGAACGAAACGGCGGAAGGTGCCGGATCAGGTGTCGAAGCGGTACCACCGATTGGGCCACTTCTCGACCTTGACGGTGCTCACGTCGGCGAGGCGACGTCGAAGCACGGTACGTGTGCGAAGAGGTCGATCAAGACCGGTGAGTAAGTGCAAGCCGTCTACCTGGGCGGATGAAATTTTCGGCAAGGCGCAGGGTTCCAAAGGCTCGGGTTCGACGAGCCGGGCGGCCGAGCAATCTCGACCGCCCGGCCCTTGGGCTAGCGCCGGCCCGTCACCCGGCCGCGGTTCCGCGTGTAGCGCCAGCACGCCTCACGGAGAGCCAACGATGGTCAGGAGGCCGACGTCCGGACCGGCCTCACCGGGCGGGAGCCCCGCTTGCGGCGGGGCGGCCACGACACCGTCTTCATGCCCGCACGGACCGCGCGGGTGCCGCCAGCCATTTCCCCGAACCTGTTCATCTCGTTTCTCCATTTCTCGTCAGTGCCGCCGATTCGACTCCGCAACGGGTCGTGCGGGTCTATGTCGGCGGGCGAGTCGAAGTTTGGCACATCCGGAGGCTGGGATTCATCCGGAAAGCGTAAGCGAGCCGTTAGCGACGGATTGGACACCGCCGGGATGCTTGTGGCGAGGAGCAGCAACGAGTTGGTCGGCCAGTCGACAGGCGGGAAATGAACGAGATTCATGTTCTTCAGTACTTCGCGGTCTTCGATGAGCAGGGGCGGCGCAAACGCATCGAGTCCGGGCAGGTTAGAGCGTTGCTCACAATGCTCGTGCTCAAACCGGGGCACCGGGTCACACACGAAGAGGTCGCGCGCCTCCTGTGGCCCGGCGAGGAGGTCGGTGCGTCTCGTATCCGAGTGCTGTGCAACCTCTTTCGCGAGAAGCTGCCGGACCTCTTGGTGTGCCCCAACCCGCCACGGGCGATCGAACTCGACATTGACCAGCTCGATCGCTCCAAAGTGGACTACTTGCGTTTCCGAGACCATTGGTCCCAGGCGATGCAGGCGTCTGACCAGGACCGGGTCGACCTGCTCAAGCTCGCGCTCGACGAATGGTCGGACGACGTGCCGCTGGGAGGACCGGAACTGCCCTACCTCGACGACAAGGAACGACAACGCCTCGACGACGAACACCGCACCGTGCTGACCTCGTATGCCCGCGCGCTCCACGGCTTGGGCAAGTGGGAAGACTTCTCGTTCCAACTACAACGCGCGCTTCGCAGGTGGCCTGACGACGAGGTCCTGCTCGAACTCGAATCCGACAGCGGTCGCGAAGGCAGCCGCAGGAACCGGTCGCACAGGAAGGCTTCGGCCCGGGACGTGCCGCAAGACCCCTCATCCGGCCAGCGCACCGGCCGGCCCGTCCTCCAGCAGTTGCCCCTGGGCGGTCGGGATGTAGTCGGCCGCACCCACGAGATCGCCGAGCTGGAACGGTTGCTCGGTCCGGCCGAGGGCACTCCCTTGGGGATTGTCGTCGTCGTCGGCATGCCGGGCGTCGGCAAGACCGAGCTCGTCCGGTACTGGGCTCGCTCCAAAGGGCGCCAGTTCACCGAAAAGGTCCTGTACGCGGACTTGAACGGCTTCGGCCCCGGGGAACCCGCGGACACCACCGCGGTCCTCGCAAGGATGCTCGAGGATGTGGGCGTCGAGCCGATCCCCTCGACCCTGGAGGGAATGATCACCGCGTTCCGGTCATCGACGGCTGACCAGGGGATGCTGGTCGTGCTCGACAACGTCCGCGACGCCAACCACGCCCGGCCACTGCTGCCCGGCCACGGGTCGTCGGCCGTGATCACCAGCCGGGACCGGCTGGACGGCCTCCGTTACCGGGACGGGGCGAGCACGATCGTGCTCGCGCCACTGGATGAGGCTGCGGGTGTCGAACTCCTCGCGACGGACCTGGACGCCGGCGTGTTGCGCGACTTCCGGACTCGTCTGGCTGAGATCGCCAAGCTGGTCGGCGGGCTGCCGCTGGCGCTGATGATCGTGGCCGCCCACGTCCGCAAGCACGCAAGGGGGGCGATTCGGGAGATCCTCGCACTACTGCGGGAGCAGCAGACGCGACTGGACGCGCTCGAGCACACCGACTCGAGCCTGAACCTGCGGGTTGCGCTCTCCTACTCGACGGACAGCCTGTCCCCAGGAGCGAATCGGGTCCTTCGCGTTCTCGCCCTGCCTCCCGCACCGACGATCAGCAGGGGTGCCCTGATCCACATGATGGGCTTTGTGCCCGTCGCGGAGTTGCAGGAACTCGTCGAGGCCCACCTGCTGGAAGACCCCGAGCACCACCGCTACGGGTTTCACGACCTCGTGAGGGACTACGCGCTCGAACTGAGCGAGTCCGACCCCGTCGAGGAGCGTCGCGGACACATCGAGCGTTTCCTCGAATTCCTGCTCCACAACGCGTGGGCGTGTGACCAGATCCTGGTCCCCGACCGCCGGTTGCCGATCGAGACCCCGGCCTCGTTCGAGGTCGTAGCACCGGCCTCCCAAGCAGAGGCCATGAGCTGGCTCGACGGAGAAGAGTTGTCGATCACGGCGGCTATCCGTTACGCGGCAAGCAATGATTTCGACAGGTACTCGTGGCTGTTGACCATGGTCATGGTCACGTACTGGTGGCGACGCGGCCTGTACTCCCACGCAGGGGAGATGCTGAGGCAGTACGCGCTCCCCCCACTGGAGCGGGCCGACAGCAAGTCCACCCTGGCAATGGCGTATCGCATGTTGGCCGGGACGTACCGAAACCTGGAGAAGCTCCCCCAGGCACTGACCTATCAGAGGGTGGCAGTCCGGCTGAGTGAGGAGTCCGGAGACCGGAGAGGAGAGGCGTACGGACGGTTCGGCCTGGCCAACCTGCATTTGGCCGTGAGCGACACCGAGGCCGCGGAGGAGTCGTACCTGGCCGCGTTGGGCCTGTTCCGCGACCTGGAGGACCAGCTAGGCGAGGCCGACGTGCTCAACGGTCTCGCCGAGGTCAACCACGACCTGAAGCGCTATGCCGCGGCGCTCGGCTACAGCACACGGGCGGCCGAGCTGTTCGACCAGGAGGGCGACGTCAACGACTTCGCCAGCGCCCAGGTGATGCTGGGTCGCATCCACTTGGCGCTCGGGCAGAACGGGCAGGCAGCCGCCCACCTCGACGTTGCGGTGACCAGGTACCGGGAGATCGTGCGCCGGGACAGGGAGAGACAAGCCCTGTTCCACCTCGTCGACTGTCTGGTGGCGGACGGGCGCATGACCGAGGCGCGTGCCGCCCTCCGTCGCGCAGGCGACCTCTGCGGGGAGTTGGAGGACGAGGACGGGGAAGCCGAGGTGGTGCGGCGGCTCGCCGGGATCACCTGAGTCCACCGGTCCCTGATCACGGGAGGGAGCCGCGGAGGGACGCCGTCTCGTCCGGTTCATTGGCCCACAGCCAACGGACGGGATCCGGCGGACGTCGTCGAGGAGGCTGCGGAGCGTCCTCGCCGGGAAGGAGGCTCCGCAGCACAGCCAGCACCTCGGGCATCTGGCGTGGCCGGTTGTCCGGATCCCAGGCGATCATCCCGAGACCGAGCTGTCGCAGCGTCGGATCCATCCGGTCCAGGTCGTGCGGCGAAAACGGGTCGGTCTCCACCGGCGCATACCCGGAGAAGTGCGGGTACGGCAGCTTCATGACCGCCATCTCGAAAAGCACGCAACCCACCGAGAAGATGTCCGAGCGTTCATCGAAATGTTGACCCGAACTCAGCTCCGGTGCCACGTATCCCACCGTACCCGTCGGGGAGAAGTCATCGGCATTGCTCAACTTCTCGGCGAACCCGAGGTCGAGGAGTCGAACGCGGCCATTCCACTCCACCGAGATGTTCTCGCTCTTCACATCTCTATGTGCATATCCGCGCTCATGCACGTGGGCGAGTGTCCTGCACACCTGCACCAGGACGGCCGCGATGCTCTGGGTGTCCACCGGGGCCCGGTCCTCGATGAACTTGGCCAGCAAAGGCCCCTCGATCTTCTCCATGACAAAGAAGCGACGTCCCATGAAATCACCGCCCTCCTCCGCCACCACAAGACCCGGAACACCGGCGAGGTCCGCCCCGAACTCTTCCTCGTCCTCCAGTGCGGCACCGTACTCCGAGTAGGTTTGAGTTTTCATGAAAGGCACTCTGGGTGCCTGGATCTTCATCGCGAGGTCCCTGCCCGACCGGATGTCGCGCACGGCGTAGACCTCTCCCCCTCCCCCTCCACCCAGCCTGCGGCCAACTCGAAATCGTCCTGACAGCAAGGTGTTTTCGACAACCACGACCGCACTCCCATCGCAACCGGCATCTGTTCCGACGACAGAGGCGTCGGAACACTACTACAGGAGGTCGATTCCAGTGTCGACACGGCTCCAGCACGAAGGCGTCATCGGAGATCCGGCTCTGGTCCGGGTTTCGGTCGGAATGCTCGGACCACCGCAATACCGGTGCCCGGTGCGCGATTCGTTGGCCGCTCGCCCCGGCTACCGTCCGGTCACTGCGGTGAAACGCAGTTCGGAAATCCTCGAACACTTCACCAACGGCCCGTTCATGGACGTCCTGGACCTGGTGGAGCACACCGGCCTGACGATCGCGGACGCGACGGCCAGGGTCGAGGCGCGCAGGCAGACACGAGGCGTCCTGCACGACGGCCTCCGGCGGTGGACCGAGCATGCTGTCACCGGTTATTTGGCCGCGTTCTCCGAAGACCTCGACATGCGGCCGGTGCGCCGCCGGTGGATGTACGACGTCCCGCTGGCGACCCCGGACGGCAGAGGCGCGAAGCGGTACCAGATCACGGTGTGGGGTCGTTGCTACACCTCTGCCGACGGCCGCCTGCGCGAATTGCGCCTGGTGGTCAACCGGGTGCGCGCCCGCGCCCGGACCGAGGCGGAGATCGCCGTCGCCGCACTCGTCCTAGCATCAGCTGGTGCCGACGTGCTGCCGGAATACGTCCGGATCCGGCAGTTCGGCATTCTGGAGGGCGAGTTCGACACGCTGTTCGACGGGTCCAGGCAAGCCGCGCTCGACCTGTACCGGGTGGCCGGGCGAGCCGCGTTGGCCGAGATCGTGGACGGCAAGCGGGGTGGGCCGGATCACGTGCCCTACCGCCCGGGTACTGCGTGCGTGGATTGCCCCTTTTCCGCGGTGTGCCCGGCGCTTGTGCGGGTGCCGGGTTTGCTCGGCGTCGACTCACCGGACAGACCGAGGCGGAGTTGGTCTCCGACGACTGCACGGAGCTACTCGACGTGCCCTGCCCGCCAGCACATGCGAACCCACCGGCTTCCTGTCGACGGGGCACTCGAACACAGCCCGGCAGCCGAACGCGGCAGGGCGGTGCACAGCTACCTGGAGGCGAAACACTCTGGGCTCAACGCTTCTCCCTGTAGCCCGCACGTGCCCCGGGACTGGGTTCCGGACGGCTACGACCTCTCCGAGGCGGATCGCGAACTAGGTGCGCAACTCGTCAGACAGCACTCCGAGGTCTGCGCTCTCTCCATTGCGAGCGGAAAGGGAGCGGTTCGTGTCGAGCCCGATCTGGTCTACGAGGACGCGAGCGCGAACGTCGTCGTGCTGGTCAAGCCCGACCTTCTCTACCGGGAAGGACAGGAGTGGATCTGGCGGGAGGTGAAGACCTCAGCGTGGGAACGTCGACAGGCACCGGATTGGTTCACGACCTACCCGCAGCTGGCACTGGCGGTCGTGCTCGCGGCACGCGGAGAACTGGGCGCGCGCGGGCGGGTCGAACTCGAAGTGCTTCGCCCCAAGGGGGTAGAGCTGGTCACCTTCGACCCGTACACACCGCAGGTCCGAGGCGCCGCGGAACAGGCAGTTCACGAGCACGTCCGCTTGTGGCGCGCGGACGACCTGTTCGCGGCCGAACCCGGCAAGCACTGCGGCACGTGCGAGGTGTCCCGATGGTGCTCCTTCCGTGACGAGTCCGCCGTGGAGGAACGATGAGCGAGGCCGCCAACGCCGCGACAGAGGGAAGCGCGCTCTTCCGGAGTCTGGCCACCGGAGTGTGGGCACTGTCTCTTCAGGAGCGCGTCGCGTCGATCAACCTCCCCTACCCTGCAACGGCACAGCTCGCGCTCGATCGGCTGGTGCTCCACTGCGCTGGGCGGCAAGAGCAGTACCCGTCATCGGTTCCCGAGCTCGTCTCCTGGTGCGCCGAACGCCCTGCATCGAAATGGCCATTCCCCGTTCCGTCGAACCTGGCACTTCCCACGGCTCGCTTGGTCGACCGAATCACCAAGATGCGTACCCGTACTTGCGCCGAGCTCGCCGTGGACGACGGCGTTCCGATCCTCGATACACAAGCCGACGCGGTCATGAACGACCTGGGCACCGAGCCGGTCGGTGTGGGTAAGCGGGAGTTCCTGATCGACCACGTCGTGATCGACCGCAGCGGACACCGCCAAATGCTCGCTACCAAGCCGTTGTCCGCGCAGAGGTTCAAAAGGTTGAAGTACTTGTACGGTCCGCCGCCGGATGCATGGGTGGTGGAAGGACGGGTGTACCAGTGCTCGACATGCGGCTTGCTCGCGCTGCCCACCAAGGACAAGCAGCCCAGGACAGCCTGGTGCGAAGCAGAAACCTGTCCTCGGGACGGTCTCTTGACCGCTTCGTACGACGCTTCGGACGTGCATGTTCTGCGGACCCCGCTACGCCTCCTCGTCGCGCTGCCGGGAAAGGCCGAGCGCATCGCCCTGGCAAGGCTGCGGGCAGCAGGGCTCGCCGTGGATCCGGTTGGTCCGGTGCTCGGCACGTACCAGCTCGGGAACGGCGGAAAGCCTGGTCGACGTATGCGCGTGTACGACCGGATGCAACCTGGCCCACTCGCGGAACGTGCGCTGGCGGACAAGGTCTCGTTCGTCGTCGTACCGGAGCAGCTGCTCGCAATGCAGGTCGGTTTTCGTGAGGGGTTCGCCGCCGCCTTGCCGGCTGGGGCGGACATTCGCCTCGTCTCGACCTCGGAAGTCGCCACCGCCGCACAGGCCACTGAAACCTGAAGGACGACGAATGCGCTCGTGGGCCCCAGTGCTCGAACCGATCACCAAGCAACTCGCCGATGCCGGGAACCTCGGTGCTGCGCAGATGGAAGAGTTCTGCGAGGTCGAATTCGGCCTGTACCTGCACAGTAAACTGATGCCGTCCGCCCCCGCCATCGCCGCGTGGGCTTTGTTCAGCGGCTACCCGTTCGCCGTGGCGCGCGGCTTGGTCCCCGATGCGGAGACCGCGCGGATGTTGCGCTCCGCTCGGTACGTCCTGTGGACACTCCGCCGGCGAAACGCCTGGGCCGAAGCACTCGCGAACTACCAGTCGATGGACCCGTTACTGCGGTGGTACGACGTCTCGAACGTGGACGACGCACCCAAGCCGGGGCACTCGGTGATCGCCAGGGACCGTGAACAGCACTACGAGAGGTTGCTTCGGCAAGGCCCGCCGCTGACCGGCTCGCCGCTGGCCACCGCAACGTCCGGCGTACACCGCTTCGCGGTGGGTCGAAGCACGGCGAGCGTTCGGATACCTGATACGAAGGCCCTTCCTCGCCCGAAGAGCTACGCACTCGGTGCCCCGGCCCGAAACGGTGGAAAGCCGATCGAGGTCGACTGGGACGCACTCTTGCAGACCGCCAGGGACATGGACGAGGCGAAGTTCGCCGACTGGGAACGCCGCCTCCTTCGAATCGATCTATCGGTCGCCTCTGCGGCAGAGTTCGAAACAGAGACGCGGTTCACCATCAACCGCATCCAGCACCTGCTCGGCATCGTCAACGCGGGCAAGAGCACGTTGCGCGATGTCCTGGCAGTTCACCTCGCGGCGATGAAGAACCTACGGGTCACCGTGGTGATCACCGATGTCGCGGAGACGTTGAAGTCGGTGCACAGGTACAACACCTACGTTCCCGCGGTGCGGGAGAAGTACCGGACGTCCGGCGTCGCACCGGTCCTGACGGCCGCCGCAGCCCCCATCCTCGGCGCTTCCGGGAAACAGCGACACGCGCAGCGCCTCCACCGAAGGCTCGCTGGAAGAGGCGAGCGCAACTTGCTCGCTCACAACGACTCGGGGTTCACGTACCTCAGCACTTCATGCGCGCTCAACGCGCTCCGCGCCGACACCGAGGACATCCTCGCGTTCAACGAGGCGCCGTGCACTCGGCTCGCACCTCGCCGCCCACCCCAACCCACCGAGGACGGATCGTCACCGTGGCGCAAGAAGCTGGTGGGCTGTCCGTACTGGGGGGCATGTCCGCGTCACAACAGCGCCCGGCTCTTGGTCGACGCGGACATCTGGGTGGGCACGCCGGCCGCACTCGTGGACTCGGCGGTCCCGTGGCACCAGAGCGCAGAACGAGTCCGGTACATCGAGCTGGCTTGTCGGCGCAGCGATCTGGTCATCGTCGACGAGGCCGACCACGTCCAGATGAACCTCGACCGGATGTTCGCCCCCGCCGTCCCCCTGGTCGGTGGCGGGGACGGCAGGTCACTGCTGGACGAGGTGACCGAGCACAAAGGGCGCGAGCTGTCCGAGGGCGTCCGTCGGCAGCTCTCCGATCGCGATGTCGAGGACTGGTCGGCCGCGGTGAACACGGTCGTGTCGGCGACCGATCGCCTGTACGCGAGGCTTGTCCGCGACCCGAAGCTACGCGACTGGGTGAAGATCGGCTACTTCAGCGCCTGGACCCTACAGCTGAGGCTGGTTGAAGAACGCTATCCCGACCCGGACGCGCCCGCCGACGAGCTGCGAGCGCGGCACGCGTTGACCGCCGAACTGGACAGGTTCCGGGACAACCCGTTCGGCGACCGTCGCCGACCGGTGGCGCCACGACTCACCGGCGTGGTCAATGAAGTGCTCACCACCGGCCACCAGGCTGCCACCCGACAGAAGGTCAAGGAAGCGCTCATCGACCTCTTCGACCTCCAGCCGGTGCTGCGGAAGAAGGCGGAGGAGCATGCCGAGGCGCTCACCAGCCCGCCCGCCAAGAAGTCCCGGAAGGCGAAGAAGCCGGTGCCCACACCTGAAGACTGGCTGGAAGACTTGGTCCGGCGCTTCGAGTTCACTCTCGTGCTCTCCGCCCTCGAACCCAAGCTCGCGCTGATGAACGCGATGTGGCCTCGGGTCGAGTCCGTGCTGAACCTCGGATTCAACGAGATGTACCAGCGACCACCCGACTACGGGCCGATCGTTCCTGAGGCACCGATGGGCAACGTCCTCGGGTTCCAGTTCATCGTCGACGGCCCCGCCGAGGGCAACGTGCAGAGCGGTGAACTGCGCTACTTCCGGTGCAGCGGCGTCGGACGGGAACTCCTCCGCTCCTTGAGCGACCTACCGGAGATCGACGGCCTGCCGAGCACGAACGTCCTTCTCATGTCGGGCAGCAGTTGGGCCGGGAAATCGAGCCGCTACCACATCCAGGTGCCGGTCGGTGTCATCATCGAACCGAAGAACGAGGAAGTCCGACGGATCGCAGACGAGAGCACGATGCGATTCGAGTTCGTTCCGGGTCCGAAAGGTGCGGTCCAGGTTTCCGGTGCCGGTCTGGAGGAACGTCCGGACGTCTTGCGGCGTGTCGCCGAGTGGCTCGGCGATCTCGACGGCGAGCAGCCCAGTCCCTTGCAGCGTGAGTTGCTCGAACTGCGCGAGTCGCGACGGCGGATCCTGCTGCTGGTCGGCAGCTACGTCGAAGCCGCGCTGGTTGCCGACACCTTGCACAACCTGCGGGACCGGTGGAAAGGAAAGGTGTTGCGACTCGTCTCGGACGACGACGAAGTCGAGTTCGCCACGTCGTTGATCGAGGACGGACAGCACGCCGGCGTCCTGCGTCGTGGGGATGTTGAGAGCCTGCACGAAACCGATGCCGAGATCCTGGTGGCACCACTGCTGGCGGTCGAACGGGGCCACAACATCCTCAACGAGGAGGGGGAGGCCGCCATCGGCTCGGTGTACTTCCTCGCACGCCCCAACCCCCGCCCCGACGACCTGGGATTGGCGGTGCACACGGTCAACGACTGGATCACCCGCGCTGTCTGCTCAGGCGACTTCGACAAGTGGGTGCGAGATGCCGCGAGCCTGGAGGAGGGCGCGCGCGACGTGCGCAAACGCGCGCGATCGGAGTGGTATCGGGCGTTGGCCAGGAGCCTGGCGTGGAGCAGGCTCGGTGACGATCGGGAAGCGGTGACCTGGGACCTGCTGGTCCTCGTCTGGCAGGTGATCGGCAGGCTGGTGCGCGGCGGCGTGTCCGCACGGGTCGTGTTCGTCGACGCGGCGTTCGCTCCCAACACGGCCGCCCGATCCGACGATGCAGAGGACCAGGTCGACGATTCACCCGTAACCAGCCTGCTGCACAGCATCGTCGAGGTGCTACGGCCCTACTTCGGCGCCGCAGCGGGTGTCACGGCGCACGACCGCAAGATCGTGACGGCGCTCTACCTCCCGCTCTGGAAATCCCTGACCGCATGTCTCGGCTTCGACGACGAAGGAGCATGACCGTGTACGACTCGCTCAGGGTCTGTGCGTACGAACCGGATCCCGACCACGGCCCGTGGATCGAGGACTTGCAGGTCATGACGTTCGCCGAGCGGTGGAAGAGCGAACTGATGAATCTTTACGCGCTGGGCTGGCGCAGCCGCGAGCCGATCACCGGGTTGCCGGTGCGCAAGCTGAATTCACTGCTGAGGGCAGCCGCACCCGGTGTGATCGCCACCGGTCGCGGTGCCGCCTCCGATCCGACGGTGCCGTGGATCTACGCACACGACAGGCCCCCTGCCGATCTGGTGCACCCCCTGTTCCTGTCCTGGGTGATGAGCCTGCGCCCGGAACCCGAGCACGAAGCGGCGCTGGCGCGCGTGCTCGACTCGATCGGCGCCACCACCCCGCTCTGGACAGCCGAGCCTGTCGACTTGACCGCGACCACCGTCTCCCGCGGGGGGACCGGGCAGCCACACCGCGGGCTTTACGGGCTCCTGCCGGAACTCCTCGCCACCCGACTGGCGGCCCGTTCCTACCGCCCCGCGGACGTGGGCGCCGATACCGCGTTCCGCGTGGTGAGCACCGAGCAGGGGGCCGAACTCGTGTCCTGGCCGCCGTACCAGTACACCCGTGCCCGACGACCCGCCCACTACTCGGCGGTCATCAAGATCACGCTGCACACCACGGCGTTCGTGCCGAACTTCCGGGTGCACATCTCGTACGGGATCCGACGTTGGGCGACCACGACACCGGTTCGCATACCCGACAGACGTGCGGCGACCGTGCTCTTCGACGTCCCGGTGCCGTGGGACGAAGAAGGGATGCGCACGACACGCCTGATCGGCAACTCCACCAGGTTCGAGCCGCGGCTCGGCCGACAGGTGTGGCGTCGGCACAGCGTGGTCGACCTGCTGCCCGACGTCGACATCATCCGCACCTACCCGAAACCCGAGGACATCCTCTTCGCCCCGGAGAACTGGTTGCGCGGCCAGTCGGGGATCGCCGCCGGAGTCGTGCACAGCACGGCCATGGGATCGCACAAGATCGGCACCGGGTTGTCCCCCGTGGAACGGGAGCAGTTGGACACCTGGATCGCCGACGGGTTGAGGCCGATGTTCCGGAGGGTGCCCGACTCCCGACGGACTTCTGAGGTCTCCAAACCCAGCCTGCTTCCCAAGGTGTCGCGGGACAAGCCGCACGAGCGCGCAGCCGTGGAACGGCGGGCGGTCGAGGCGCGTCGACATGCCCTGCTCGCGGCGCTCGGGGGCGAACCGCTGCGCATCGACATCGTGTGGCAGCTACCCGAGACCAGGACGAGGTTGCTCGACGAGCTCGCGGCCCTGTTGGGCCTTCCGGACGCACAGGTGGCCGAGGAACCGGTACAGGAGTGGGAGGTGGGTTCATTGCGGGTGCTCATCCACACGACGCAAGTCCACGACCTCGGAAGTCCGCTCGACGTCAAGGGCAAGGACCTCCGCGCGGTGAGCGAGGCGGTTCGGGCCCGCCGCGTGGCGGTGGCGGCTCGGTTCGACCGCCTGCCGGGGAAACCTGCCCTGGCGCTCGTCGAGATCCTGGGTGAAAGCCGGTTCGGCAAGGCGAACACCGACCCCAAGTTCGCGTTGCGACTGGGTTTTGCCGACGTCGGAAGAGTCAGCCAGTTCATCCAGGCGCAGGAGGACGGTGCCGCGGACCTGGACGCGCGGGCCAAGTGGATCTGGCTCGACGGTTTTCGCCAGCTCGGTGCGGTGCCGGTGCCGCCGGGGCTCTCACCTGGTAAGCCGAGCGTGGACGTCCAGTATGTGGCGCTGTGGGTCGTGCGGCGCAAGGAACGCGGTGCCGTGCGTCGCGTTCGGCAGCACCTCGTCGCGGTCCGGATCAGACCCGGCGACACCACACATCCCGTCTGTGGTTGGGATGACTCCCGCAAGGCGTGGGTGCCGTACGCGGAGCTGCTGATCGCCCTGAGCCGGGACGTGGACGTCGCTTCCGACGACACCGGACGGTGGTACACGCCCGAAGCCACGTACTCGGAGCATCGGGACGACGTGCAGCGCCGGGTCAGGTCGATCCTCTACCAGGTGCGCGATCGGCCGACGTTGTTGCTGGCGAACTCCGCCAACATCAGGGATTCCTGGCCGGAGATGGGCAACGGAGCCCTGGTGAAGGACATGATCGCCTTCTCTGGCGAGCCGGCGCAACGAGTTGTCGCCTACGGCAACGACCTGCGGATCGTGCTGGTCCGGGACCGGAACAGCAGAGAAGAGGTCCCGCAGTGGTACGCCGTGGACCCCGACAGGGGCAAGACGGGCTTCGCACTCGGCCTGTGGGAACAGGGGCGGGCGGAGGCGGACAACAGGGTGTTCGCGAGTACTGCGGACATGCCTCGGAACACCCCCAAGGTTCCGCGCGGGTTGGCGAAGCTGGGACCGAACCCGAACTGGCCTCTTGGTCCGACGAAGAGCATGTGGAATCCGCAGTACCTCGAACTCGTGGTGCTCGGCTGCCTGTCCGCCGAGGCATTGGAGCTCGCCGGCCGTTCGGACGTTGCCCCCGACGATCCGCGCACTTGGGCGGGCATCGCTCACCGATTGCGGTTCCACGACGACTACGACCCGCTGGCACGTCCTCTGCCCATGCACTTGGCGAAGCTCGCGGAGGAGTACATCCTGCCACGTGAGGACTCGGGGGCCGAGGACTAGCGGGAGTCCGGGTAGAGGGCGTGCGGCACCCCATTTGAGCTGCGGGCGGAGGAGAATTCATTGTTCCGCAATGGGATCGCCCGGGAATGCGAGCTTGGCAGGCTCAGCCTGATCGCCGTCACGGCACAGCTCGACGGCGGTGCCAGCGACACCGGCACCGCCGTCGAGGTGAGAGTCAGCTCCCGGACTGGATCGCGTTGGTAAGGAGGGTGCACGGGTGGGGTTCGCCCTCGATGCCGCTGTTGACCACCAGGGAGGCCTCGACGTTGTTGGGAAACCTGCCGTGGCACGTCACCACGCGGCCGGCGCCGTTGTTGTAGTCGCCGTCGTGGGCGCGGGTGCCGGACTGCATGAAGCTCCCGCTCATGCCGGGGGGTGCCGTCCACGATCGTGTCCATCCGGAGGCGCACGTTGGCCGAGACGACCGTGCCGTGCCGCAGGTGTGCCTGCCAGCGGACCATGTCCATCGCCGACATGCGCAGGGAGCACCTGCTGGAAGACGTGCGTGAGGTAGACGGTGGCCGCCAGGTCGGCGCCGTGGGTGAAGCCAGCGAGGAGCCGAGCGGCCTCCGCCGCGCCGCCGGGGAGCCCGGTCCCGGGTCCGCCTTCGGTGAGCGCCGCCGGCAGTGCGGCGAGCAGCGCGGACGCACTCGTGCCGGACCCGGGCCGGCCCTCGGCCAGCGCGCGGACGGCCTCCAGGTCGTCGGGGTCGGGGAACCGGTCGGCGTACAGGCCGGGCACTGGACCAGCCAGCCGTCCACCGGGCGGTCGACGGTGTCGCCCTGCGTGTGCAGCCAGCCGAGCAGGCCGCCGGCGGCGACGTCGGCGAACGACTCCGCCTTGTACGCGCGGATGACGCCTTCGGTCAGGAACAACAGCCGCTGGGTCAGCGGTCCGATGCGGCCGGGCGCGTCGTGGGCGGCGACGAGGCGGGCTCGCGGTGGGAGGATGTGTGGGAGGAAATGGGAGAATCCATTGAACCGCAACGGAACCGAGCTGCATCGAAGCGCACTCAACGGTACCGCCGTCACGTGCTGATTCGGTGTTTTCGCAGGTCGGTTCATGATCGGGGCACCCCTGGGGGTCAAGGGGTCGCAGGTTCAAATCCTGTCGTCCCGACGGTCGCTGAGAGGCTGTTTCATCAGGGTAAAGGCCCAGGTGAGGCAGCCTCTTTGCCGTTCCGGTGGTGATCATGGTCAAGATCGTTCCCTTCCGCTCTTGGGGACCAGTTGGGGACCACATCTCACGATCTTTCACACGGCCCGGAGGTTGGGCCGTCGTGGGGACCGGAGGTGCTTGGACAGCAGGTCGCCGGCGTCGGTGACCGATCGTTTGTCCGGGTGCAGGTACCGCTGGGTGGTGGTCAGCGAGCCGTGTCCGGCGATGCGCTAGAGGTGGTGGACGGGTACGCCGGCGTCGGCCATCCGGGTGAGTCCGGTGTGTCGGAGGCTGTGCCGCCGTAGGTGTTCGTATCCCAGTGCGTTGACCACCTCGTCCCAGTGTGTGGCGTCGCGCAGAACGGCGGTGGAGATGCGTCCACCGCGTGGGCCGGTGAACAATCGGGCGTCGGGTTTGCGGTTCACGCGTTCGATGCCCGCCTGTACCAGTGGCCGGATTTCTTCGATCAGTGGCACGGTGCGGGCGCGTTTGCCCTTGGTTCCCTTGTCGACCAGGCCGCCGGGGGAGGTGGTGGTTTGCCGGCGGATGCGCCAGGTCCAGTCAACGGTGTTGATGTCGCCGACTCGGCATCCGGAGACTTCGCCGATGCCGGTCGTCGGGATCCACCGCGAGTTCGTGCGCCGGCTCGATGCGACCACGCGGGAGGAGGCGGTCTGGTGAACGGCTGCACCGCGTGTAAACCGCTGGCCGCGCGGCCCGGTCCTCCGGACAATTGTGCCGTGGGCGAGACGGGGCAGGACTGGGCGGCGCAACTGGACAAGTCCTTGCGGTCGCGGAACCGGGATTCGGCGACGGCCGCGCTGGTCGAGGAGGCGGGCACCGCGCTGGCATCGATACTGCGCGACCGGTACCGGGTCGATCCGCGTTCCCGTGAGCAGTTGCGGCGCGTGCTGCTCACGGCCGCCACCGGGTGGGCCGATGACGTAGTGGGCGACCTGCTGTCCGACGCCGTCGGCGCGGAGGCGTCCGGGCTGCTGCAACTGGCGGCCCGCCGCCGGTCGGGTATCGCGCCGCACGTCCTGGCGCGGCTGTTGGACGACCCGAGGGCCTGCCAGGAGGCTGTGGTCGCGGCGGGCTCGTCCGGTCACCGTGAACTGGTGCCGGCCGTGGCCGGGCATCTGGGTTCCGAGCACGGCGGGCTCGCTGCCGCAGCCGCGTATGCGCTGGCCGGGTTGCGCGCGACCGAGTGGACCGCCGCGATCCTGGACCGGGCGGCCCGGGCCCGGCATCCGGCGAAGTTCCTGTCGGCGCTGGTGCTCATGGACGACCCGGCCTCGGTCGGACCGCTGCTGAAGTGGTTGCCCCGGGTGCGCGAGGCCGACGTGCGGGATGTGCACGAGGCGCTGTCCCGGCTCACCGGGCACGAACCGGCGATCCCGGAGAACGGGCAGGAGCGGGCCGCCGCGATCCGTCGCGCGTGGGCCGGGTTCGACCCCGCCGCGCCGCCCTCGCCCCGGGTCGACGGCCCGGTGCCTCTTCCGGACGGCACGGCGCGGGCCACTGTGGACTTCGGCGTGGGCCTGGTGCGCATCGACCACGACCCGCCGGAGCCCGGCGAGGATTGGGTGCGGTGGAACCTGTCGCTGTTCGTGGGCCGTCGGCGGGTGTACGGGATCGGGTCGGGCTGTGGCACCTGCGAGGCGTACCTGAACTTCGTCGGCTGGCCCGTCGACCGCGCCGCCACGCTGGCCGACGACGTCCGCACGCACCTACGGGACGTGTCGGGCCTGACCGACAGGCTGTTGGCGGCTGTCCGTCCGGTGTTGGCGGGCCTGCGCTCCGGGGAGTACCGGCTGCTGCTCGCCGACCTGCCGCTGGAACGGGTCGAGCCCGGACCGGACACCTGGTTCACCCGACGGCACGCCCTGCGCGAGTGGCACGACGCGGACCTGCGGGGCCCGCTGGACGAGTCGGACCTCGGACTGCCCGGCACCGCGCACTTCCAGGTGCCCCGACAGATCCCGGGCCACGACCGCGCGTTCGGCGTGGTGGTGCCGACCCAGCCGCTGGACGCCCTGGCCCAGGACGTGGTGGCGTGCCACGGCGAGGCGATCGCCACCGGCGTCCGCCCGACGGCGATCCTGTACGCCTGGGCCGACGACCGGGAGGTGGCCTGCGAGCACCCCGAACGGTTCCTGCACGCGGTGATCCTGGACGGCCACCACCGGCTCACCGCCTACGCTCGCGCCGGAGTGCCCGCACGCGTGCTGGTGGTGAGCCGGACGGCGGACAACTGGGGCCCACCGGAAGACCGCTCTCGCGTACTGCTGGAACTGCTGGCACCGTTCCGGATCACCTGACGAACGGCGCGCCGCGCGGACCACGTGCCCAGCCGGCTGCGCGTCGGTGAGCGCGGCCACGAACACGACACCCGCCATCACCGTCTCCGGCGTGGTGAGATGCCGCCCACCCCGCCCGCGCCGAGTTCTTCGGCGAACCGGTCGCGCGCGGTCTCGAACAGCTCCCGCCGCTGGTCCGGGCCGGTGCCGAGCGGGGTACCGGGATCGCGCGGCCGGCGTCCAGCCCCACCTCCGCCAGTTGCTGGACCAGCGTGCCCCACCAGTGGCCGGCCGGGCGCGCCACGAACAGGAAGCGGGTGCGGGGCGCCACGGCGGCGTCCACCACCAGGCGGAGCAGGTCGTTCACCGGCCACCGTTAGGCGTAGTCGACCACGACCAGCGTGCCCGCCTGATCCACCCGCGGCTCCTCGACCACGGTCACGCGCTTGCCCACGCACCACCGGGCGGCCAGCACCTCTCAGCCCAGCCGGGCGCTGCGCTGCGCGAACTCGGCGGCGAGCTGGGTCTTGCCCTGCCCGCCGGGACCGTGCAGGAGCAGGCTGTGCGCTTCCGTCCCGCTGTCCCGCCAGACGGCCGGCTCGGCAAGTTGCCCTGCGCGCCCGGTGAACGTGACCGATCCGGTGCGGCTGCGGGGCCAGCGCGCTCAACACCGTGGACAGCCGAAGGTCCGTCCCTGGGCGCGGGCATCCCCAATCCCCGCTCTCGTCGCGGCACCTGATCCGACAGATCCATCATCCGGCCGTCGGCGGCGACCGTTACCCCGAACGCGACCTGATCACTCGACCAGAGCAACGCCGCCATGCCGACTGCACCCTCGACGCGGTGTGGGTGTGAGTGTGCCGACCAGACTTCCCGGCGCTCCGGGGGCAGGCCCGCCCGATTCGGCCGGTGGGCGCAAAGAAATCGTCAAAGTGGGTTCGATCGCCTGGACCGAGGCTGAACAAGCGTTCAGTATGGTGAACATGCGTTCAGACCTGACTTCTCGAGCTCGGATCCGTGACGCGGCGTTGGCGCGTTTCGGCGCTGACGGTGTCGCGGGGGCCTCGGTGCGCGCGGTGGCGGCTGATGCGGGTGTGTCGCCTGCGTTGGTGGTGCACCACTTCGGTTCCAAGGAAGGGCTTCGGCGGGCGTGTGACGAGTTCGTGCTCGACGCGATCAGGGCCGGTGGTTCGGCCGATGCCGGGGAGCTCGCCGACGTGTTGCACGCCGCCACCCCGGTGCGGCGTTACCTGGCGCGTGCCCTGCTGGACGGGACGGACGCGGCGACGGCGCTGTTCGGCGAGATCGTGGTGCGCACCGAGCGGTGGCTGGCCGAGGGTGAGGCCGAGGGGTGGGTGCGGCCGTCCGCCGACGCGCGGGCGCGGGCCGTGACGTATGTGTCGTGGCAGTTGGCGCCGCTGGTGCTCGGTGACCAGGTGGGCCGGTTGCTCGGTGGTGATCCGGCTGGGACGGGTGTCGCGGTCCGGGGTGCGCGGGCAGGCTTGGAGATGCTCACCGGCGGGCTGTTCACCGACGACCGGTGGTTGGCCGCGTTCACGGCGGTCGCGGAGGAGACGCGATGAAGGCGCTGCTGGTCACCCACGGCACCCGCGGTGACGTCCAGCCGATGCTCGCCCTGGCGGTGGCGCTGCGTGAGGCGGGGCACCACGCCGTGCTCGCGGCGCCGGGATCGTTCGTGCCGGCGGCCGAACGGAGTGAGGTGGAGTTCGCCGCGCTGGACGAGGGCCCGAACCGGTTGATGGACGACCCCGTGGTCAAGCAGGCCGTCGACGGCGGGTATCGGGGGCTGCGCGGCAAGGTCACCGCGCTGCGCACGGTCCGCCGTATCAGGCCCTTGATGGCCGACGTGCTGCGCGACGTCGGGCGCGTGGCCAGGGGCTCGGAGGCCGATGTCGTGGTGCACACGCCGGGTGTTCCGGCGCAGCACGCGGCGGAGATGCTCGGCGTGCCCGCTGTGCTCGCCGCGTTCCAACCCGGCTGGGTGCCCACCTCGGCATTCCCGTGCCCCATGGTGCCGCTGCCGAAGCTGCCCCGGTCGCTCAACCGCGCCACCTACCTGACCGTGTCCGCGACGCTGCGCTCGTTCGCCGGGATCGCCGACGACTGGCGCGTCCGCGACCTGGGACTGGCCCGCCGGCGACGAGGGCACGATCTGCTGCGCGACGCGGACGGCCGCGACCGGCTGGTGTTGCAGGCGTTCAGCCCGCTCGTGACGCCGGTCACACAGGACTGGCCGGAGTCGGTGCGCACCACCGGGTTCTGGTATTTGCCGGCGGGATCGTGGACGCCGCCCGCCCGACTGACGGAGTTCCTGGGCGCCGGGCCGGCACCGGTCTACATCGGGTTCGGCAGCATGGCCGGCCGCGACGCCGAACGCACCGGGCGCACCGTGGTCGACGCGGTGCGCGCGGCCGGCGTCCGAGCCGTGCTCGCCACGGGGTGGGGCGGGATCGAGGCGATCGCGTCCGCCGACGTGCTGGTGATCGACCAGGCCCCGCACGACTGGCTGTTCCCCCGCACCGCCGCCGTCGTGCACCACGGCGGCGGCGGCACGACGGCCGCGGCGCTGGCCGCCGGCGTGCCCCAGGTGGTGTGCCCGTTCGTCGCGGACCAGCCCCACTGGGCACGGCGCATGCACGCCATCGGCGTCGCCCCCACACCCGTGCGGCAACACCTACTCGACGCGGACACCCTCACCGCCGCCATAACCGCCACCCACGGCCTGCGCTCTCGCGCAGAGGAAGTCGGGCACGAGATCCGCAGTGAGAACGGCGTCACCGAAGCCGTGCGGGCACTGGAAGAGCTAGTCGGATAGAAGACCGTCCACAATGGAGGCGAGCGGTCCTGGTCCGCGTTGCGCCACCACAATGCCGCGCCGAACGCGCCAGCCGCACCGACCAGACCGACCAACGCGAAGCCGAGCACGCCGGGCACGGCGTGGTCGGCTCCGGCGACACCGCTGAACAGCGCGGGTACCGACCACGGGAAGTGGTGGCCGTGGCCGAGCGCGGCGACGATCTGGGCGAAGAAGACGGTGGCGATCACCGACCCGACACCGGGCAGGTAACCGCGGCCGGCACTGGCGGCCAGAGCGGGATCTCCAGCAGGCGCAGTCCCAGCGCCCGCGCCGCATCGGCGAGCGGTGATGGGGATCGAAGTCGGTCACCAACCACTCTGCGGCGGCGGTGCAGGCGCGGACAGGCGGCGGCTGTTGGCGGCTGAGCCGGACGACCGGTTGCCCAGGGTATTCCTCGCCCAGTCGGTGAAGGTCGTTGTTGGTACACCCAAGTGTGCGGCGGACCTCGGACGCGCCGGCGCGGGATGGGCACTCATGTGCTGCTGCGCTTGGAAGAGCGCGGTGAGGAGGCCCTCCGCGCGAGCGGGTTCCGGGCTGGGGGCCAGTTCGATGGCGGTCCCGAGTTCCCGGGACAGGATCTGTGCGGCGTCGCGGAAGCTCAGGACGTCTCCGGCCAGTTCCAGTTCGACGCCGTGGAAGCGCTCTGGCTCCGCGAGCGCCGCGGCGGCGGCTGTTCCGATGTCGTCCACCGCGACGAAAGGGTGTTCGACGTCGGGGTCGACGGCGACGACGAGTCGGTTCGAGGTCATGTCGGCGAAGTAGGGCGACGGTCGGACGAAGTTCTCCATGAACGTGGCCGGCCTGAGGATCGTCCACTGTGGAAAGCCCGCGGTGCGCACGAAGTTCTCGACCGCGGCCTTGCTGCGGTAGTAGTGCCGTGTGAAGGAACCCCAGCGCTGCTCGTCGAAGTGCTCGACGTCGATCGTGCCGACGCCCGAGACCGAGGTGTGCACCACGTGCCCTACCCGCGCCCGTCGGGCGGCCTTGATCAGGTTGTGGCCGTGGCGGACTTCGGAGTCGCCCAGCAGGTCGCTGATGTCGGGCGTCTGCACCGAGAACACCGCGTGAGCGTTGTCGAGGGCCGCTTCCAACGACGGGGCGTCGTCCAGGTCGCCTCGCACGAGAACGGCTCCGAGTTCACGCAGGGCGGCTGCGCGCTCGGTGTCGGTGTCTCGCACCAGAGCGTGAACCGGGAGGTGGGAGGCGAGGAGCGCGCGAACGACGGCGCCCCCCTGTTTGCCGGTCGCTCCGGTGACCAGCAGGAACGACGATGATGTGGGCACGGCTGCCCCTCCGATCGGTAAGTGGGGTACCACCCCGTTTTCTGCGGGCTACGATATGGGGTGGCACCCTGTTTGTCTAGCGAGAGGTCGTCCCGATGGCGAGCAGTGGGTCCAGGTCGCAGCGGGCGGACTGGCAGCGCAACCACGAGAGACTCCTGGCGGCGGCCCGGCCCCTCGTCGCCCGGTACGGGGCGCAGGTTTCCTTCGAGGAGGTCGCCCGCGAGGCCGGCGTGGGTTCGGCCACCCTGCACCGGCACTTCTCGTCCCGGCGCGCGTTGCTCGACGAGGTCTTCCGCGAGGCCGTCGAGCGCTTGCGTCGGAGAGGTGACGAATTGGTCCGCGGTGACCCCGGCACGGGGCTGCTTGCGTGGCTGGAGGAGCTGACCGTGACCGCTGTGGAGACCCGTGGCCTGCCCGCGTCGTTGGAGGGTGACGCGGACGGGGGGCCGTCCTCGGCCGACGGCTGCCACGGCGTGGTGCGGGAGGCGACCGTGAACCTGGTGGACGGAGCGCTCGCGGTGGGTGCCGTGCGACCGGGAACCTCACCGGACGACCTGCTCGCCCTTGTGACGGCCATTTCCCTGGCCAACGAAGGTAATCCGGCAGCGGCACGCCGGCTGCTCCGCCTCGCCTGCGACGGCATCCGGCCCTGAGCGGCCACTGGGTGCGGCCCGAACGTCGTCCAGGGCGTTCTGACCGACGAGCTGTCGCACGCCTGGAGCCGCTGATCCCGAGTCGGCCGGGGGTGCTCAATACGGCGCTGTTGCCACCAGGACGCCGCAAGCGCTGTTGTCGTTGCCCGAGATGAATGAAGCGAGTTCCCGGCCTTGCTCGGCGACGGCGATGTGCTCGGCCCTGGTGAACGGGCGCAGCGGCGTGACAGTCACGGTTCCTTTCGTCGCCGTCCACGTGCCGGCGACGCGACCGTCGACCAGGACGAAGCGTGCGCCGGTGACCGACAGGCCGCGGTGGGCGTCGTCGATGATCCGGCCGCGGTCGTGGTAGCCGAGCACCGCGTTGTCGAAGGCGGGGAGGAACCGGACAGGAGCGGGCGTGTCCGGGTCCGGCCGCGGCGCGTCGGGAAGGTCGAGCAGTTGCCTACCCCGTTCGTCGCGGAAGGTCACCAGCTTCTCGCGGATCGCCGCGACCGCGCTGGGTAGTCCGGCGAGCCCGCACCAGGCGCGCAGATCGGCCGCGGTGGCAGGTCCGAAAGCGGCCAGGTAGCGCATGATCAGTGTTTCGCCGACCGGATCAACGCCGTCCGGCGCAGGCGGGTCGATCTCCCGGCCCAGCCAGGAGGCGAGCGACGCCGTACGTGCGCCCGCCTTCGTCCGCCAGAGTCCGCGCGGTGGCAACTGGACAGTCGGGACGAGGGCGACGACCGCCATCTCGCCCAGCGCCCGCGCTCCGGCGGCAGGCCAGCGCGCGGCGAGTATCCGGCCGACTTCGGGCATCGTGCGAGGTTCGTCCTCGGCGAACACCACCCGGGCCGCCGCCGCGAGTTCTTCGAGGTTCACCCCGTCGAACTCGCGGCGGTAGACGCCGAGTACCCGTTGGCGCAGCATGAGGTCGTGGCGGGCGCGCCACTCCACGGCGTCCCGGGCAGTGACCAGGTGAACGGTGCGGCGCATGAGGTGGGTCCGCACTGCACGACGCCCGGTCAACAGATCATCCAGTGCCGCCGGGTCGAATGCGCGCAGCCGTGACCACAGCCCCACGAACGGTTCCTGAGGTTCCTGCGCTTGCACACCGCACAGGTGCGCCACGGCGTCGAGCACCGGCAGTTCGGCACGATCGAGCAGTAGCTGCCGAGCGAGCGTCGTCCGGTTGAGCGCCCGGATGCTCAGCACTGTCATCGTCAGGCCGCTGCCCGTTCAGCGGCGTGGCGACGGCGCAACGCCGGGTCTTCGAGAGCCGGTGGTGTGTAGGAGATGTCGAGCGGGCCGAGGTCGGTGCCCGGCGGCACGATCCGGTCGATCCGATCGAGCACCTCGTCGTCCAGGGTGGTGGTGGCGCCGGCCAGCAGGTCCTCGAGCTGCTCCACGGTCCGCGGGCCGATGATCGCGGAGGTGACGCCGGGGTGGGTCACGGCGAAGGCCATCGCCAGGTGGGTCAGCGAGAGGCCGGCGTCCCGGGCCAGCGGAAGTAGTTCCTCCACCGCGTCGCGCTTGCGCTCGTCGGTCATGTGCCGGGGCACCCAGTGCATCTTCCGCGGGTCCTGCACCGGGTCGCCCTTGCGGTAGCGGCCGGTGAGCAGCCCCATCCCCAGCGGGCTCCACACCAGCACACCCATGCCGAAGCGCGAGCAGATGGGCAGGATCTCGCGCTCGATGCCGCGGTTGAGGATGGAGTACGTCGGCTGCTCGGTGCGGAAGCGCTGCAGCCCGCGGCGGTCTGCGACCCACTGCGCCTCGACGATCTCCGAGACCGGCAGGTTGGACGAACCGATGGCGCGGACCTTGCCGCTGCGGACCAGGTCGGTCAGCGCGGACAGCGTTTCTTCGAGATCGGTCCGCGGGTCGGGGTGGTGGACCTGGTAGAGGTCGATGCGGTCGGTTCGCAGGCGCCGCAGCGAGTGCTCGACCTCGCTGATGATCCAGCGCCGCGAGCTGCCGCGGCGGTTGGGGTCGTCTCCCATCGGGCCGTTGACCTTCGTGGCCAGCACCACGTCATCGCGACGCCCCCGAAGCGCGGCGCCCACGATCTCCTCGGAGACCCCGTGGGGGCCGTAGACGTCGGCGGTGTCGATGAAGTTGATTCCCGCGTCCAACGCCCGGTGGATGATCCGGGCGCAGTCGTCACGGTCGGGGTTGCCGATGCCGAAGTTCATGGTGCCGAGGCAGTAGGGGCTGACCTGGATCCCCGTGCGGCCGAGTGGGCGCGTCCTCATTGCGGTGGTGTCCTATCACGTGTGGGCGGTGACCGTGGCCCGG
Source organism: Actinosynnema sp. CS-041913 (assembly GCF_050942485.1). Lineage (NCBI taxonomy): Bacteria > Bacillati > Actinomycetota > Actinomycetes > Pseudonocardiales > Pseudonocardiaceae > Actinosynnema > Actinosynnema sp. CS-041913. The sequence continues at coordinate 2,265,698 of NZ_CP192037.1, forward strand.
GAAGACCACGCGCGGCGAGGGCGAACGCCGCTCCATACGCCCACTGTCTCAGCGGAAGAGGTCGGTTTACGTCCTCTACCCCGACGCGTGGGCAACACACGGGAAGGTCAGGCGCTCCTGGCGCGAACATCGCCGCCGGGAACAGATGGGAACTTGAAGCCCAGGCGCGATCCCGGCCGTGCCGGATCACGTGGTCCCCCCGGCGCGTGCGGCGCGGCGAGCCAGCTCGGCGAATGCCTCCCGCAGAGGCGGCGGACCGACCACCTCGATCTCGGCGTCGAAGCGCGCCAACCGCGCCGCGAGCGAGGCCCAGGACCAGGAACCGGTCCTCAGCCTGCTCCTTGCGGGACCGGCCTCTTCGACGACTCCGTCGCCGGCGAACGGAGCCACCTCGGTGACGGGGAGCCCGAGGATCACCTCACCCTGGCACGGCCACGCGTTGCTGCCGTCGGAACCCTTGAACCGCGCGGAAAGAAAGGTGACGACATCCCCACCGGGCACCTGCCGCGGGGTGAAACGCGGCCCGTTGGGAACGCGCAGCGTCATCCGGTCCACGCGGTGGATGCGCCAGTCCTCGCGTTCGGCGCTCCACCCGACGAGGTACCAGCGCCCGGCCCGGACCACCAGGTGGTGCGGCTGCGTCCGGCGGGGCCGCTGCGGCCCGCCGTCTTCGAGGCCGCCCGGTGAGCGGTAGTCGAACCGCAACTCCTCGCAGGCCCGGATGGCGTCACTGACCGCCAGCAGCAGGTCGGTGGCCACCTGCCGGTCACCTCCGCGCCCGCCCGTTTCGACGGCGGTGATCTCAAGGGCGTCGACGCGATGGCGCAGCCGGGACGGCAAGACCTGCCGCACGGTCGAGAGAGCCCTCACGGCGGCTTCCTCGATGCCCGCGCCCGTTCCCACTGCGATCCGCAGTGCCACGGCGAGCGCGATCGCCTGCTCTTCGTCGAACAGCAGCGGCGGCACCTGACTGCCCGCGTCCAACTGGTAACCGCCGTCCGGGCCTTTCACCGAACGGATGAGATAACCGAGCTCGCGCAGCCGGTCGACGTCGCGGCGCACGGTACGTTCGCTGACACCCAGCCGCTGGGCGAGCAGTGGTCCGGGCCAGTCGCGGCGTACCTGCAACATCGACAGCAACGCGAGCAACCGGCCGGACGTGGTCGTCGACGAGGAGATCGGCATGTTTCCCATCGTGGCACCACTAGCGGACATTCCCTGTCCGCTACCTCCATCACGATGATGCCGCCCGCCGGGAACCACCGACGGCGAACACCACTTCTCGAAGGACCACACACCATGTCGATCAACGCTGTCGCGCACCTGAACTTCCACGGCCAGGCCGGGGAAGCCTTGGAGTTCTACCGGTCGGTGTTCGACGGGAAAGCCACCATCGCCACCTACGGCGACTTCGGCATGCCCGCCGGGCTGCCCGACACCGGGAAGGTGGTGTTCGGCGAGGTCGTCGCCGACAACGGCTTCCGGGTCATGGCCTACGACGTGCCGGGAGGCAACGTCCCCGTCGCCCGGGGCGCGTCCACCACCCGCCGGGAGAACGGCACCACGATCACCGAGGAGCCCTTCTTCCTCTCCGTCCGTGGTGAGACGGTCGACGAGGTCACCGAGTACTGGAACCGTCTTGCCGACGGCGCGACGGTCATCGAGGCTTTCGGTCCCGCACCGTGGGCACCCGGCTTCGGCATGCTGACCGACCGCTTCGGCGTCACCTGGATCCTCGACGTGGCGGCCGGACACGGCCAGTCCTGAGGCTGCGTCGCAGAGGGGCGGGCGGCAGGTCCGCCCCTCTGCGACGCTGGGCACGGCTCGGCACGCGATGTGGCTCGGTCCGGGGGCGTTCTTGTGCAGCCGCACGGAGTGGCCGCTGTCGGAGAAGAAGGCTTTGAAGCGATGCATCAACTTGGTGTGTCGCCCCAAATCGGGGTCGGGGTGTCGTTGGATCCGGTGCCGCTCGATCGAGGTGGGACCACAGCGGACGGCACGCCGGCCGGCTGGGGTCCGGTGTGGACTGGCGTGCGTCGGGTTGCCGGGAAACCAGATGGGCGTGCTGCGGGCCCTTGCTGGTCGTGCCGCCGGGGTTGCCGCCCGGCGCTGACGATCGTGCCGATGAGGAAGCTGATCGAAGGCTCGTAGCGTCAGCGCCGAGCGCTGGGGTGGTGTCCGCGCTTCCCGCCTACTCGGTGAACATGGTGAACGACAGCGTTCGGTCAAAGCGCTTGTCGGCGAGATCATCGCGACTGACCAGGAAGCACCCGTAGTGGTGCTGGCTCCCCGTGTGGAACTGGGCGAGCGGCACCCATTCACGGGTCAGCCGGTACTTCTCCACCTCGCCCGGTTGGAACCGTTCCGAGTCCGGGAAGTCCGAGTCGTCAAGCTGGCTCGTGATGCCGATGTGTGCCATCTGCGTCCACGGGTCGTCCTGGCCGCCGATCTGCGAGCAGTACCCGCCGATGTTGATCACAGAGGACCGGTCGGGATCCGGCCAGAGCTCATCGACCAGCTCGCACAGTTCGTCTACGTGCTCCAGCTCGCCGAGCAGGTGCTCCTCGATCGCCGCGTCCAACTCGTCGAAGTCGTAGTCGTCCTCTTCGATCCACTCCGGCAGCTCCGGCTGGACCCACGCGGAAAGCGGGCATTCGGGGGCGAGGAACGGGATGTCCTCGTGGAAGGGCATCGCGCTGTCGTGGCCGGGCGGCGGTGACGCCACCGCCGTCTCCGTACCCGCCGGGACGTATACGACGCGAGCGAACTCCGGCACGTCCGTGCCGAGAGGAGCCGGCAGGTCGCCCTCGTGGTGCAGGAAGAAGAGCAGCGAGCCGTCCTCGGGCAGGGGAAGCCCTCCGACCCGCGGAAGGACCGCGCAGTCGACGGAAGCGATGAACGGCAACGGGTTTCCCCTTCCACTGCTCGGCCACTCCGCGCCCACCGGCAACCGGGGAAGCCCTCCCGTCTGACCGACGACCTGCTCGTCGTGGCCGGCGGAACCCAAGCAGATCGCGAATCGGAGCTGATCCGTGAACTTGTCGATCTCGTCGTTCGAGATGCCCCGATCGATCGCCGCACGGCGGAACTGTTCGTAGTGATCCATGGTGCGGCATGATCGCAGATGGTTCGGACCACTCGGCCCGGCCCACACAAGGTTGGTGCTCAAGGACTACCGCTAGACCGACAAGCTGATCAACACTCTGAAGCCGACCGACGTTCAGGGCATCCGATGCTTGCCACCAACCACTTCACGAGCAGAACCCGTTCAGCCACATACACGTGCAGGCGTGACTGCAGCGGCGAGACCATCTCGCACCACGCGCCGGAGGCGCCGCCGAAGGGCTCTACGCGCCGTGGACGGGCAAGGTGCCGGTGGTGCCCCTCGTGGCCTGGTTCGCTGTTGCCGCATCGGAAACGGAGCCGAGCAGGCGGGTGAGCAGATGGCGGTCGTCCGCGTGCAGCCGGTCGGTGAAGGGCGCGAGGGCCGTGCGGACCTCTTCTTGCACCCGTTCCGCGAGTTCGCGCCCCGCGGGTGTGATGAAGACATCGACCGCACGGCGATCTTCCGGCGACCTACCCCGTGCGATGAGGCCCCGCCGCTCGGCCCGTTCGACGAGACCGGACATCGTGGACTTGTCCAGACCCAGAAACGCCGCCAGTTCGGTCATCCGCGGCCGGCGGTCACGCAGGAGACCGAGCACCCGCAACTGCGTGAGGGACAGGTCGTGATCGGAGCCGATGCGGGTGAGCACGGCCATCACCCGGAACGACGCCCGGACCAGAGCGTCGGCGAGCGCATCGTCAGAACTCATGCCGCGATCCTACTTGACATAGTTGGTATTACCAACCAAACTCGGGGTAGTGCGTAATGCAAACCAAACCCGAGGGGGTGTCGTGCACGCCGCTGTCGTCACCAGCTTCGACTCCTCGCCGCGGTACAGCGGACACCCCGCCCCCGGCGTCGCGGCCGGGCACGAGATGGCAGCACCGGAGGAATGGCGGTGCTGATCGCCAGGAAGTTCGGTGCCACGCACGTGATCGCCGCCGGGCGCGACGCCTCCAGGCTCGACGCGCTGCGCGATCCGGGTGTGCAGCCCGTCCCGTGCCTCCGGCCCAGGTGACCGAGACATGGAGCGAGAAGACAGGTGACCGCATCGTCCGTGTCTCGCAGGACACCGGCCCACCAGTTCCCGACCCGTCCCAAGGAGAACCGTGCCCGTCCACAGTCATAAGCGTTGTCTCGTCGTCGGTCTCGGCATCAGCGGTCTCGCCACCGCGATCCGCCTGCGCCAGATCGGCTGGGAACCGGTGATCGTGGAGCGAGCACCTACGCCATCCCCGATCGGTCGGTGCGTGGCGGCAGGACCTACGTCGTCAACCGGGCCGGCCACCGCAAGCCCGGCCTGGGATTCGGAGACCTTCCCGGCGACCGGCGCATGATGCTGCGTTCGACGCACTCCCCAACGACGTGGAGATCCGCTTCGCGACCCAACCCACGAAGGTCGAGCAGGACGAGTCCGGTGTGGACGTGACCCTCGACCACAACGGCGCGATCACCACGGAACGGTTCGACCTCGTCGTGGGCGCCGACGGTCTGCGCTCCACCGTCCGGAAGCTCGGCTACGCCCCTACCTCACCGGCTATCAGCAGGCAGGCGTGAGCGGGCGGTCCTTCTTCACGCCCGACAACCGACGACAGATCGCACTTCGGCCGATCATCGCGCGCAGCGTCCGGCTTCCGCTGATCGGCGACGCCCTGCGACTCTCCAGGCCAACGGCAGGATCAACCGAGAAAGGGGTCTCGACATCGCTCGCGATTCCGTTGTGCCGTCTGGACGTACGAACCACCGGTAGAAAGCCCGCTTGTCCGCGTGAAGGCCCGGGAGATGCCGGACAGTGGAATTCGGGTCGTTCTTGACGGCCGCCGGCTCTGAACCGGCATGAGCGACGTGGTCGCCGGTCGGAGCGTTCGGATGGGACGCCCTCCATTACGTCGTCGGATTTCTTGTCGAGATGCGCTTGAGCTTGTGTGTAGTACCAACATAGTGTTGTTTGTGTTGCAAACTAGTGCCCGCCCTGTCGGCGGCGCCGTGCGACGGTAATTGTTCACTCAGATGCAAGGGGAGTATTCATGTCCACAATCAAGACCAGGCGCCGAGCGGTGGCCCTGGCCGCCGCGGCGGCGACTGTGGCGATCGGTGTGCCGATCAGCCCTTCCGTTCAGGCCGCTCCGTCCGCGGCATCCGCCGTCAGTCCGACCACGTCGGGAATCCCGGCCCTCGTCCACCCCGAGACCGACCTGGGTCGACACGCGCCCGGGCCCCAGCCGACCTGGTTCGACTCGATCTACTTCACCAGTTCGGTGCGGGCGAACGGCCAGGAATTCGGTCTGCAGGTCCACACGCGCATTCTCCCGAACAGGGGCGAAGCCGCGTACCGCTGGACGTTCTCGGTGATCAACAAGACCACCGGGTGGTACAAGGACCACGCCGCGATGGTCGAGCCGGGGGACTATCGGTGGAGCCAGGGCAAGCTCGACATCACAGCGCCGGGGCTGAGCTGGTCGGGTGACGCCGTTCGCCAATCGGTGCAGGTCGAGACGCCCTGGGGATCGCTCGACGTCCAACTGTCGCCGACCGGTCCTGTCATGAACTACGCGTCGACCGGTGTTTTCGCCCTGGCCGACGGCGTGCCGAACTACGAGTTCGCCCTCCCGGCGATGCGGACGTCCGGAACGCTCGTCGTCGACGGTGAGAAGCACCAGGTGAAGGGCTCCTCCTGGCTGGACAGGCAGTGGGGTGAGATGCCCACGTCGCTCGTCCGATGGACGTGGATGAATCTCAGCATGCCCAACGGCGACAAGGTCGCCATCTGGGACACGATCGGCACCGGGACCAAGCATAGCTGGGCGACAGTTCTGCATCCGGACGGCACCTACGACGTGGTCGACGTCGAGCCGCTCGCCTCGGGCGTTTCCCGCCGGTGGACGAGTCCGGCCACTGGCCAGACGTACCCCACTCGCTGGCGTATCCGGATTCCCGCCCTGCGGTCCGAGCTTGACGTGCAGGTCACCGGACACCCGGACCAGGAGATCGAAACTCCCGACGGGAGCGGCTACCTGGAAGCCACGGCGGCGTTCACCGGTAGGTACGACGGCAAGAACGTCCGTGGCGAGAACTACGTCGAGATGACCGGCGAGTGGAAGTCCTGACCACCGCCGGATCCTTCCTCACCTGACGTGTCGAAGGAATTGCTGAACCCGGCGTGGGGTACATCGGTCGCGTCGGTGGATGCGAACAACCGGTGTGCGGACCTGTCCCACGACGGGCTGGGCCGGCTGGTCGCGGCATGGCTTCCCGGGCACGACAAGGCGTCGGTGTCGGCGGACGCGGTGTTCGAGTACCACTACAACACCGACGAGCCGATTGTGGTGGTGTCCAAGCAGCGTCAGGACAACGGCACCTACCTGGCGGGGGCGGATTCGACGGGTCGTCGCAACACACTGATCAACTGGCTTCGGCCAGGAGCTTGGCGAGACGCTCGGCGTACGCCCTCTGCCTGCGTGGATGAGGTCATCGGCAGGCACAAGGTCGTGCCGCGCCCGGCCGGGTCGGGCCGGGCGTGTTCCGAAAACGCGTTGACCGGTTGTCGGCGGGGTGAACATCATGGGCGGCATGCAGCAGTGACCGGTGACGCCCAGAGGTCGACGGCGGGTTCGAGCAACTCCCCGCCGCCCTCCGCCGTGCCGCTCGAAGCCCGCACCGCGCGATCGGCGCGGGCCGCACGCCACCGGTTCCGAGGCGGTGCACCGCACCACGCCTCCTGCACGAGCACTGGAGTCCAGCAGCCATGAGCGACCTCCGCCGTACCGTCCTGCCCGCCGAACGTGTCGGGTCCGGCGTCGACCGCACAGCGCTCCGAATGGTCGACACCCTCGGCCTGCCCGCCGTCCGTGCTCCAAGGGCGCCTGTTCGCGAACGCATCCACGTCCCACTGCCCGGACGCGATCGGCGGCGGATGTTCGAGAGCGGGGAACACCTTCACGGTCCGTCGTCCGACCGCGGACGCCACGCCACCCGGCAAAGCCGCGTACGGGCCCGACGAGAGCGACACCTGGGCACCGGGACCCGGCACGCCGTGCTCCGCGCCCGCCTACGCGGCCGAGGTCGCCGCCGGCTGTGAACGGCTGCCGCCAAGGCACCTCGCCGACCAATCCCGTCAGGTCCGACAGTCGGAGGCCGTCACCCAGGACCAAGCTACCAACGGGAGTTCGTCATGCCCGCATGTCGTTACCTGGACATTCACGTGCTCCAGACCGTTCCCCCGTCGAACATCAATCGAGATGACGCTGGGAGCCCGAAGAAGGCACTCAACGGCGGTGCCCGCCGCGCCGGGTCTCCTCGCAGGCGTGGAAACTCCCCACCCGGATCGCCTTCGCCGAGCGGCTGCCCAAGGCGGACCTGGGCACCCGCACCAAGCAGATCTCGAACCTGCTTTTTGTGGTGGGCCGGGGGCGTGGGTCGGGTGTGGCCGGGTGGGTCGGTCGTGCCGGGCTTGCACGGGATCGGTTCGTCGGGGCCTACTACGACACCAGGAGAGCCGGCGGGAAGACCTCGACGGAGGCGATGCGCGTACTCGCACGCTGCCTGCGCAACGCCGTACTCGCCGACCGCCGGTCGGCGAGGTGCACAACAAGCAGTGCCCGCTCCTTCTCGCGGGCCCTTCGACGGTCGTGCGATCGGGCAGGGAGGCGACGACGTAGGGTTCCGCCCAGCCCGACCTAGTTGAGGAGAACTCGTGATCCGGCGTTGGAATCCCGAGACCGTGGCCGCACCCGCCGGGCCGTACAGCCATCTGGCGCACGTGTCCGCCGACCACGACGTGGTGGTGCTCGCCGGCCAGATCGGCACGCTGCCCGACGGCAGCCTGGCGGGCGAGGACTCGCTGTCCCAGGCGCGGGCCGTGTTCGCCAACATCGAGCGCCTGCTGGATGCGGCCGGCGTGGGGCCGGCGCACCTGGTGAAGCTGTTCAGCATGGTGTCGGGCACCGAGCACCTGCCCGGCTTCCGCACCGCGATGACGGAGACGTTCGCCCGCTGGTTCCCCGGCGGCGACTACCCGCCACAGACCCTGATCGTCGTCGCCGCCCTGGCCGCCCCGGCGTTGACCGTCGAGGTCGAGGCACTGGTCGCGATGCCCCGCTGACTCCGCTCAGAGTGTGTTCGAGGCGATCGTGATCAGCACCAACGGTGCCGCCGTCCGGTCGGGCTCGGCTTGGAGAGAGCGGGGATTGCTCTGGCGCGGTACGGCGACCTCGTGCCGCAGCACCAGCAATTCGACGTCCTTGGCCGCGGAGGACCGGCCGAGGAGCACCGGCCAATCGCCCTGGAGGCCCATGGGGCAGGATCGCCGCAGCTCAGCGTCCCAGTGCAGAGTTCCGGCACCTCACAAGCCTTGCCGACAGGCGTGCACGTTCGACGTGTGGTGGATACGAAGTACGGTGCGGTTACGTCGGAGGACATGGCGGCTTTTCCCCGTTGCCGTGCTCGGCCGTACCAACAGCCTCAGAACTGCTCTCCCGCACACGGACAAAGGTGGTGGTTTCTCGCGCACTCGCATTGACGTGGCTCACCAGCGACCAACCCTTGCCGGCCTCCACGGAGATCGACACCACTTGGGTACCTGTTATGCGATCGTGCCAGCCCGTGACGCTCTCCATGGCAGAGATGGCGACGAGCGCGACGCCCGACATCATGGCCAGTGAACTCATGCCCGCCACACCACCGGCGACGAGGCTCCAGCCAACTCCAGGTAGCAACGTTGTCAATCCTGCGCGCATGACTGCCTGGCGAACCGATGGTCGACGTCTCCCGCCGGTCCGATCGATTACCCTCAGCGAGACCAATGCTTTGCCGATTGTTCTACCCGCCCACACGTGCTGGCCCACGTCGACGCCGGCCGCAATGAATACCTGTGTCAACAGAGTCCCGGCCACCCACAGCGCGGCGTGAGCCGTGCCTTCTTGCATGTAGAACCGGACGGTCAACACCCACAGGGGACCGGTCAAGATGAGAATCAAGCTCCAGTCCATCGTGCGGGCCACCCAGCGGCGTGCAAAGAACGAAGACGGTCGGCGCTCCTGTGGGAATGGGCCGCTTGCCGGCGACGCGTCGTCGAATGTCTGGTCATTCTGCACGACCCCTGGGGGAGGCGTTGGCTCGCCGGAAGCGCCGACAGCGCTGCTGGTTTCCGCTCCGGCGCCTGATCGCCGCTGTGGCAGTCGGACCCCAAGGAGCCCAGCGAGCACCCGGCGGGTCGTGGAGTAGCCGTTAGCCGGAGGTGCTTGAGCCTTGGTAACGTGTTTGACGATCTGAGCTGAGGCGGGTGAGAGATCGTCGCTGTTGCTACTGGTTGAGCAGGATTCGCTTGCGTGGCAGGGCCAAGCTGGCTCGATCGTGAACGTTCCCCTCCACCAGCGCGATCAACAGGGTCGTCTCTAGTGCGGCAGTGTGATCGACATGGCGTGGCGGAACACGTCGCGCGGATCCCATCGCAGCTTGACCTGCTGTAGCTTCCGGTAGTTGTCCTTGTAGTACAAGGTGTGCCACGGAACTCCGGACTTGTTCCACTTCGGATCGATGGTGTCGATGTCCGGATAGTTGATGTAGGAGCCGTCGTTCACGCGGTTCGGGACCGGCACGCCTCCGGTGTCCCGGTACATCGCGCTGTACCAGCGTCGGATCCAGTCCAGGTTCGCTTGCTCGCTGTTCGGATCGGTCCAGGTGACGGTGTAGACCACTTTCATGATGCTGTCCCGCTGGGACATGGCGGTCGCGTCCGGCGCCACGGTGTTGACCTTGCCGCCGTAGGACAGCAACAGCAGCAGCGCGCGCTCGTTGTTGTGATCCGTGCTCGTCAGGTGGGCGTAGGCGGTCCTGATCTGCTCGTCGGTGAATCGTCTCCGCAGGTAGGCCGCTTTCGCTTTGAACGTCCCGGATTCATCGGACTGGCTCAGCGACCCGGCCTTCACCGCCGCCAGCCACGGCAGCCGATGGGGCGGCCGTACTGTGATCGTGCCCGGGACGCCCTCGGTGATCTCCGCGAGGTAGTCGCGCAGCAGCCGGTCGGCGCCGGGCAGGCTCCCGTCCAACATGGCCACCATGGCGAACCCTCCGGGGTCGGCGCCCGTGTTGCGCCGGCTGATCAGCATCGGGCTGAAGAGGCTGGCGTAGCGGGAGTCGGGCGCACTGTTCCGCTCGTGCCATTCGCCGTAGTTGCGCAGCAGCCGGTGGAAAGACTGCTCGGTGACCTCTCGCCAACTCCACCCGATCGTTGCGCCCAGGGTCGTGGCGGGCGGCTTCGGCAACAGGCGGGTGGGGTCGTTGCCGGTGGTGCCGGGCGAACGCATCCAATACCGGGTGACCACGCCGAAGTTCCCACCCCCGCCGCCGGTGTGCGCCCACCACAGGTCCCGGTTGTCGTCGCCGGGCTCGTGGGTCGCGACCACCGCCCGCGCCCGTCCCGAGCGGTCCACCACGACGACTTCCACGGCGTACAGGTGGTCCACCACCGAGCCGAACTGTCGGGACAGCGGACCATAACCGCCACCTTGGATGTGGCCGCCTGCGGCCACGCCCCCGCACTGCCCGCCGGGGATCGTGACACCCCAACCGAGGTAGAGCCGCTCGAACACCGACCACAGGCCGGCGCCAGGCTCGATCATGAACGCGGTGCGGTGCCGGTCGAACGTGACCTGCCGCATCGCGGACATGTCGATGATCACCTCCGCGCCGTCGCCCACGAAGTTCTCGTAACAGTGCCCACCGCTGCGGACGGTGATCCGCTTCCCCTGCCGTACGGCCTCGTCCACTGCGCGCACGACCTGCTCGGTCGTGGTGGGCAACCGGAAACACGCGGGCCGGGGGAAGAACCGCTCGCTCGTCCGGCGCAGCACGAGGTCTTCGTAGCGAGCGTCGCTCGGCGCGATCACGGCCGCGTCGCGCACGCCTTGCTCCATCGTCACGGCCGCGTCGGCCGGACTTCCGACCAGCGCGGCACTGCCCAGGGCCGCGGTGCCGGCGATGAACCCACGACGGGTGGTACCAGACATCGTTTTCCCATCTCTGTGTTGGTGTGCCGGGGAAAACGCTAGGAGCAGCCGGCCGGGGACACCATCGGCGTGGGTCGACCGTCAGGCAACCGGCAGGGAACCGTCAGGTTCGGATGTGCCGGGCCGCCCCGCGCGGACGGTGCGACGCGGGGCTGTTCGGACCACGATGGCGGGGCGGCACCGGCGATCGCCTTCCGGGCCAGGGCACGAGTGGCCGTCACGCGCCGGCGCAGGCCGTGATCTTCGCGGCCTCGGTGCCGAAGGGTGACGTCGCGCTGGGGCCCGTCACCATTGCGTCGGTGGTGGGTGCGCGGCTCACCGGAACTGCGGCGGGGCATCGTCCCGCCTCCGTCAGGATGGTGTGATGGGGACGTGGACCTCATTCTGGTGGTGGATGACGACCCGGGCCTGCGAGAGCTGTTGCTGTCCGCATTGCGTTTCACGGGGTTCGAGGTCGAGGCGGTCGGCGACGTGCCGGCCGCGCTGGCCGCGATCGAGGCGCGCACGCCCGACGCGATCGTGCTGGACGTGATGCTGCCCGGCACGAACGGCTTCGACCTGCTGCACCTGCTGCGCATGCGGGGCATCCACGTGCCGGTGATGTTCCTGACTGCCCGCGATGAGTTGGACGACCGTGTGCGCGGGCTGCGCCTTGGCGGCGACGACTACCTCACCAAGCCGTTCCACGTGGTGGAGGTCGCCGCACGGCTGGAGGCACTGCTGCGGCGTTCCCGCCGCGTGGCGCCGGCGATACCGGAGGGCATGTGGCGCTGCGGCGACCTGGTGATGGACGAGGCCCGGCGCGAGGTGACCCGGGACGGGCGTCCGGTCGAGCTCTCTCCCACCGAGTTCCGGCTGCTGCGCTACCTGTTGGCCAACTCCGGGCGGGTGGTGTCCAAGGCCCAGATCCTGGACCACGTCTGGCAGTACGACTTCGGCGGCGACACAGGCGTGGTCGAGCGGTTCATCTCGAACCTGCGCCGCAAAATCGACTCCGGTGGGCCTTCGCTGATCCACACCGTGCGGGGATTCGGCTACAACCTGCGGGCGGTGGGGGAGTGAACCGGCCCTCCCGGTGGCGGCTCGCCCTCGTCCTGCTGCTCGCCGGACCGGAAGCCGCCATCGCCACCGCGGTCAAGGGGGCTTTCGACGCCCAGCGGCGGGCCCAGGACCGGCTGCGCAGTTTCGTCGCCGACGCCGGCCACGAGCTGCGCACGCCGCTGGCGACCATGCAGGGCTGGATCGACCTGTACGTCCAAGGAGCCCTGCACGATCCCGACCAGCTCGACCACGCCATGGAACGGATGCAGGCCGAGGTGGGCCGGATGCGGCTGCTCGTCGACGAACTGGCGTTGCTGGCCCACCTCGACGCGGCCCGTCCGCTCAACCGCGAGCCGGTGGACGTGGTCGCGCTGGCCGGCGAGGTCGTCGACGACGCCCGGGTCGTCAGCACCGACCGGGCCATCAGACTGCAAGCCGAGGCGGAAGCGGTCATTGACGGGGACGGCCCACGCATCCAGCAGGTCTTGCGCAACCTCGTCGGAAACGCGGTCCAGCACACCAGACCCGGCACGCCGGTCACGGTCATCGTCACCCGCCGGGACGCGGAAGTGACGATCGCGGTACGCGACGACGGCGACGGGATCGAACCCGAGCACCTGCCGCACGTCTTCGAGCGCTTCTACCGCGCCGACCCCAGCCGCCGCCGCGACAACGGTGGCTCATCAGGTTTGGGCCTGGCCATAGTAGAAGCGATCGCGACCGCACACGGCGGCACGGTCGGCGTCACCTCGACACCCGGCCAGGGCACCACAGTCCGAGTCACCCTTCCCGTCGACAACACTCCCTGACCCGCCGTGACCGACCGCATCAAGGCGGACCCTGCACTCTCCAGCTTCGCCGACCCGACGCCACGTGTCCTCCGGCGGGCAGCCCGACCGGCATCCGACGCTTGACGAACAGAGGCGTCCCAGCCGACGCCTCGACGCACACCGGGCCTTCGTGGCAGTCACATTGAGCATGTTCGGGTGACGCATGGTTGACACTGTGCGGATGGTCCGGTGTCGGCGGCCGACTGGGGCCTCACCATGTGGGGCGTGGACAGTGGTGAGGTGTACGTGCAAATTCCTGGCGGAACGCCAAGTCAGGACTCCATCGGCAACCTGTGTGACTGACTACCGGAGTAGACGATGACTGATGCCCCTTGGTCGAGGGCGGCGCTGCGGGTTTGGGCTGATGGATCGTCAGTCGGTGAGATCGCCCGGAGGATCGGTATCCCGTCCGCCGACGACTCGACGAAGTTCTGGTACGTCGAGCCGGGTGGCGATGGTCCGCGACACCTCGACGACAGGTTGAAGCTGGTGAAGGGTTTCATGGCCGGCAATCGGGAGGTGCTGAAGTCGTTGGCCGCTACGGCACCCATCGATCTCATGGTGTCGTGGAGCCCGAAGGATGGCCAGGACGGGCTTGTGCTGGAGGCGGAATTGGTCGCTCTCCTGGCAGAGTGCGGGGCGTACGTCGCGATGGACACTTACGTGGAGTCGGACAGTGCCGAAGGGCTCTGACGCACACCTGGGACGGTCCCGTCGGCGCCGTTCGGCTCGTGGGACGGCGGAGACGGCGGAAGTCGACGAAGGGCTTGATGCCCTGAACGGCAGGCGCAAGGCAGCGCCTCCTCCGGACATTCAAATCGAACCGGGCAATGGGGCTATATGTTCCGCAGGGCTAAGCCGCACTCCCACAGCACGCCCCGGTCCGATTAAAACCCGCGAGAATTGGCACGGATCGGCGTCCACGATACGCCGGCGGGTCGACAGTTGATCGCCGACCACTTGCGGCACGCAGTGAAGGCCAGTAGTGACATCACTGGGTCTTGGGTCAACGAGCATGGTGCCTTCCAGGCGCGGGAATCACTGATAAGCGGGCCTGGGGCTTTCTACTGGTGGAGTCCTCCTGGGGAATCATGGCTGACGGTACACTGCGGCTGACTACCATAATCCCGAAAGGCTGGTTGACGCGTATGTCTGATATCGGTGTTCCGGCCGAGGGTGATTTCATGGAAGCTTTCGGTGCTACGCCGGTGCTGCTGGCTGGAGGTGAAGCGACTTATCTGGTCGAAGTGGCTTCGGGCGGCCGTGAGCTTCTACTCAGTTACGACGTGGTCGAGCGGTCGGTTCGAGTGAAGATACGCGATGGCGCGATGGACTCGGTTGATCTGTACTACGAGGGTCTCGATACGATTTCACTAACCGGCGGAGGATCTACTGCGGGCTTGACTGTCACGCTGTCAGGCACCGGATATCTGGTGCGAGTCCACGTAGCTGTTTTTCCGATACTCGGTATCCGTTCGGAGGTGCTGGCTGGCTGAGTCGATTGGAAGTGCGAGTCGCTATGCGACGATCCGGGCATCCGCTGCTCACTGGCGTCGTTCTTACGCCTGGAGTCAGCACTGGACCCTGCAGTACGACGCCGCAGGTAACAGCCGGGGGGTTCGCCAACGACTACAGCGGCCTGTTCTTGTCGTTCGCCAAGTCTGACAGCACGTGCTCCGCGATCGCCACGCACAGTGACGATGACAACCGCGCAGTCCCCTGGGAATAACCGAAGCGAGACACAGGGTTCGTCCTGGCAGTGGTACTTGTCGGACCGACTTCGCGCCTGTCGCGTTCAGCGTTGCCGGTGGGTGGCCCGACCTGATCGGCCACTACGGCTCAGCAGCGACTCGGACAGGTTCGGCGAGTCCCGGGCCCTCGTCCACGACCAATCGACCGGCAAGGAGATCACCCTGCCCGAACCACGACCGGGCACCGCGTTCGTCATCTCACCCGTCATCAGCCGCGACGCCGGGCCGGCCGTGGTGGAGGAACGCTGTCCGTGGGGGGCGGACTGCGGCCCGATCGGCATCTACGCGATCTCCCTCCGGGCCTGCTGCCCGAACGCGGCTGATCGCGAACCGGGTGATCACGGCACTCCCGCCGGGTGTGCTAAGGGGACGGCGCCCGTTGCGCAAAGCGCTGCGACGGCGCCGTTCCCGCAGTCGCGGGCTGAAGTCCCCGCGAGGGGTCTCGCTCTCGCGTGGCCGCTCCGGGTGGTGCGGGTGATCATGGGTGAGGACATCGAGTAGGAGGAGCGGTCTGCACCTCGACCTCACCGGCGGGACGGCTCTGGTCACGGGCTCCACGCGGGGCATCGGCGAGGCCATCGCCGCGGATCTGGCCTTATGTGGGCCCCGGACGGCACCGCGCTGCTATGGGATACGGCCACAGCGCCCGATCGACGACTTCAGCCGCGGCGAGAAGAACGGCAAGGTGTTCAGCGTGGCGCTGAGCCCGGGGCGGGCGCACACTCGTGGCCGGTGCGGCGACAGCGAGACACGACTGTGGGACATCACCGAGGACCGGCGACCGAGCCGTCGAAGACCGGTGTCTACGAACCTTCCAGCCATTCCCGGACAACTCGACCCACCGGAGAAAGGGCCGGACTCGTACTCGGGCCCCGACCGGGCGAGGTAGGCCGTTGGGCGGGACGGCAGAAGCCGGTCCCTCTCCCGACGACCCCCTCCCCAACCGGATCTGACGGTTTCCCGATCATCCGGGTTTCCAGTGACTTATGTGTGGTTGTTGTGGTTTGGCCGCGCGTGGAGGTGTCGTGGCCAGGACGGCGTATCGGTGCTTTTCTTCCGTACGCACGGTGATCGATCAGCTCGACGCCACGTCCGGTTCGCGGGATTGCGACCCCACGCGCAGCTCGCGCCAACCCAGTACGCCGTACCAGATCATGATCGGCAGGTGTAGGGCGTAGCCGAGTTGTTCCTGTGTCGCAGAGGGGCCGTTGATCCCGGTTGTCCAGGGCAGCACGACGGCTGCGAGGCCGGACAGCGCGGCGACCGCTCCGATACGGCGCAGGCCGGCCGTGAGGGGGAGGTAGCGGACAGCAGTCGCGGTGGCTGCGACCCAGAGCAGGCCGGTCAGGTTGACTGCCCACTTGGCGGTGAGCAGGACCGCTGTGGCGACCGTGACCGTCGTGGCGTCGCCGGCATCGGCGGCCAGTTGGGTCAGTGCGAGGTTGCCGGCGTCGTGGAGCATTCCGGTCAGCCCGGCGCCGAAGAGCAGTCCGGCCGGTAGCAGTGCGAGGCGGGGCCCGGTTCTGGCGGCCATCGCGAGTGCGCTGCCGGTCAGGGCGACCCAGCCGACGACATCAAGGCCCAGTTCGATCAGGTGCAGGCCGGGGCGGGCTGCGACTGCGGCCAGCGCGGCGGCGGGTTCGGCCGGATTCAGGGTCAACCCTGATGGCACGACTATGGCCGCACTCGCGATCATTGCCGTCAACGAGGTCAACAACAGGACGCCCGTGAGTCGGGTCGCCGCAGTGTGGTCGTGGGTGGAGTCCATGTCGGCGACCGTAGGAACCTGACGCACGGGCAAGGTCAACCCCGAGGAGGAGCACGATGTGGCGCATCGGGAAGCTGGCGCGGATGGCCGGGGTCTCCGACCGGACCCTGCGCCACTACGACAAGATCGGTCTGCTGAACCCGGCCGCGGTGGACCGTGCCACCGGCTACCGCTGGTACGGCGTGGCAGAGCTGACCCGGCTGGAACGCATCCGCGGACTTCAACGTCTCGGCTTGTCGCTGCGCCAGATCGCCGAACTCGTGGATGCGCCTGATCCGCAACTTCGGCAGGCGCTGGCCGGCGCACTGGACGTTCTCCGCCGTGACATCGCGACCATGTCCGCAGCCGTGTCCGCAGCCGAGGACCACCTCGCAGTACAGACCTCGATCCTGCCCCAGCAGACCACGGTGGGTGTGCGTCGTCTGCGCGTTCACTACACGCGGGTCGGCCACCCGTCCGAGCTGGGCGTACGGTGCCCGGCTCCGGCCACGCTGCTGACTTGGCTGAGCGGACTGCCCGCAGACGGCTTCGCCGCGGCCTGGACGACCGGGCACGGGGGCGAGAGCCTCACGCTGCCCGCACGCGATGTGGTGCGCGCGGTGGTCCCGCCCACGAGCGACGTGGTGCGCACCGGCCGGGAGTTGTTCGACTGGCTGCGCCGCCAGGACCTCGCCATCACGGGACCAACCCTGGAGGAGCACTTGGTCGACGCCGAAGGTGTCGGTGCCACAGTGCTGGAAATCCCGGTACAGCACCAGGTACAGCGATCCTCGAACGTCGGACCGGCATGACGTCCACTCCCTGGTCGCGAATGTGTTGCACGGCGTGAGGGTCGGCTTCGACGCCGGTGAACAGCAGGTCCACCGACTCGGGGGCGGCGATGGGAGCCAACGGGTTCAGGTGCTCGTACTGGTCAACGCGGACCTCCCGCCCTCGGCCTCACAGGCCGGGTGAGCGGGTACGCACACAAGACCGTCTCCGGCCCGGTCGTAGGGCGAGGCTCCCAACGGTTCGACGAACAGCCCCTGCTCGCGAGGTCGACGCGACCGCCCGCTCACACGGATCCACGCTCCCGACGTACATGTACTGGTCGAATCCGATGTGGACGAAGAACCGGTCCTCGACTTAGTGGCGGCAACACGTACCGTTGTCGCGCAGCATGGCGCACACCGGTTCCCGCCCTCTCCGGGGTGACCCGCGCACCGTCGTGGAACCCGGACAGGTCGGGTGGGAACAACCCGACTAAACCTCACCGACCGCAGCGGCCTGGATCGACTTGTGCAGGGCGGGGCCGATCGGTTCGCTGAGCTCGGTGAGTTCCTGGATGCGCTGTTTGTTGGCGCGCCTGGTCTTACGGTCGAGGACGAGCCTGAGGTCGCCGGCGGCAATGATGGCCACGAGTGCGGCGTCGGCGGGGTCGATGCTGCTGATGGGTTCATGCAGGGCGGTGTCGACCCGGCCGAGGAGTTCCTTGCGGACGCGGAGGTCGCGGATGGTCACCTTGGTGGTGTGGAACAGCCCGAGGGTTTTGTGGGGTTGGAGGTGGACCCAGCCGTCATCGTCGAGCTGTTGGCGTACCGCTCGGACGGCGGCGCGCTGCCGGTGGCCGATCCAGGACTGCCAGGTGTGTGGCTTGGAGCCGGCGATCTCTTCGAGGAGCGCGTCGAGGACGGGATCGTGGCAGGGGCGCCGGACGTCGATGGCGGCGTGGCCGCGTTCGTCGGTGAGGTGGCCGCCCCGGTAGAGGTCGGCGAGGGCCGCGGCGCGGAGCATGGCTCCCAGGTTGGCGCCTGGGCCGACCCTGCCCTTGTCCGGGTTGTAGGCCAGCAGGAAGATGCGCTGGGGGAGGCTGTGGGGTACGGCCATGTCACGCTTCTTTCGGGCCGCGTGTGGCGGGCGATACTGCGATGCCCATGGTCAGCGCTGCTTGCACGATGCGGATGGCCTCGTTGGTGTCGATGCCGAGGCTGGCGATGACGGCGGCGTAGTCGGCGGCGGCGCGGCTTGCCCGTTCGCGTCCCTTCTCGCCGGCCGTGGACACGAACGAGCCGGCCGATCCACGGGTCTCGATCAACCCTGCCTCCTCCAGCTCCCGGTAGGCCCGGCCGACGGTGTTGACGGCCAAGCCGAGGTCCGCGGCCAGACGGCGGATGGTCGGCAGTCGGGTGCCCACGGCGAGCGTGTGGTCCTGGATCTGCCGGGCGAGCTGGGCACGGAGCTGCTCGAACGGCGGGACGGGCGAGGCCGCGTCGATGACGATCATTCGGTTCACGGTGCGCTCATGACGTGCCGCGCCACCGTGGCGCTCCGGGCGGTCCGCGCCTCGATCAGGGCCAGCGCGATGACGCTCAGGACGATGAAGGCGAGCCAGGCGGCGTTCCACCAACCGACGGTGGTGCTGAACACCGACACGACCGGCAGCGACCACACCGACCACACCGCGGTCGGCGCGGCGCCGACTCGGGCGTCCTCGACCCGCATGATGACGTCGGCGGTCAGCGAGACCTCGTCGTCCGCCACGACCGGGTGCGTCAGAATATGGCGTAGCTGGACGACAATGCCGACGGCAAGCCCGCCCAGCCCGATGAGCAGGATGACCGCCGCGTACCTCGCGGTGGAGTCGTGCAGTGTAAGGGTGCCGATTGCCAGTGCCGTCGCGCCCGCGAACGTGGTGGCCGCGAACGCGGCACGCGGCCAGCCGAGCACGGTCCGCCAGCCGAGCCGGACCGGGTGGGCCGCCCGTCGCGGCAACGTCGCACCGCCGCGCCGGTCGACCCGCCGCACCCACCCGTCCAGCAACGACTGGGCCAGCACCAACCCGACCACCAGCGCCGTCAACACCAGCAGCGACCAGCGCCGGTGCCCGGACCCGTCGACCATGCCGCCGGTGTAGGCGAGGGCAACCGCGATGATGAACGCGGCCAGCAGGACGGAAGCGGCCAGCCGGGCACGTCGCCGGACCGCCAGACGCGCCGCCAGCAACGGTGTCGGCCGGATGTCGACCAGGTCGTGCCCGGCCAACCACACGCCGGCCCGCTCGAGGTCCGCCGGACGCACCGGTGGGTCGACGTTCGGCAAGGTTCCGTTCGGCATGACGCCTCCAATGTCGCAACTCTTGCCTCAATATGGTGCGTCAAGATTTGCGACAAGTCAATCCGGATACGGAGCACCGGCGCCTGGTGTTGCCGCGCGGCGGTAGGTGCACGGTGCTCACTGGCCAGTGCACGCGATCAGGTGGTGGAAAGCGCTCTCAGAGCGAGTCCGGCCTTCCGTTATCGCTAGTGGGCAGAAGCACTACGGCCCGCGCCCTCGGTGTAGGCGTAGCTCCCGAGCGAAACCTACTCACCGGGTTGCTGCGACTGGTCGACGGTCTTCACAGCGGTGCCGCCGTCGTGTTCGACGGTGTAGCCGGCATCCGTCGCGGTGGCCGCGTTCGTGTACCTGACCAGCACTTCGTACGTGCCGTTGCGCGGCACGTCGATGTTCCAGGTGACGTGGTCACCACCCGTACCCGCCGAGTGGAGCCGAGACGACCGCCTACACCTACGACGCCAACGGCAACCCGTTGACCCGCACACACGACACACAGAGCGCTGTCTACGAGTACAGCGACCCACGCGACTTGCTGACGAAGGTCACCAACACCGACGTCGGCCGCGAGCCGCAGGTCACGACCTACGGATACGACCGGCGGCGGCTCCGGTCGCTGGAGACCAAAGCCAACGGCAACACCGTGTCCTACGACGAGTACTACCTCGACGGTCGCGCTCGGCACGAACTCGAGAAGAAGCCGGACGGCACGGTGGTCGCCGAGCACCGGTTGGAGTACAACGCGAACGGCCAGCAGATCAAGGACACCTCGCGAAAGATGAACGCCGACGACAACTCGGCGTACCTGGACGAGGTGCACAACTACACGTTCGACCCGCGCGACCGGATCAGGAAGGTCGAGAAGTCGGCGGGTGGAACCGAGACCTACGCACACGACGCGAACAACAACGTCGTGGAGCAGTCGGTGGACGGCCGGACGACGACGTTCACCTACGACCGGAACCGGCTCGTCTCCTCCAATGCCGGTGACGTCACCGCCGCCCACACCTACGACCCGTACGGACGGCTGGACAAGGTGAAAGCCGGCGGTGAACTCGTCGAGAAGTACCGGTACGACGGGTTCGACCGGGTCGTCGAGCACCAGAAGCCCAGGCCGGGCAACGAAGACGAACGGGTCACGGTCCACAACACCTACGATCCGCTGGATCGCACCACCACGCGGACCGAGGGCGGCCGACGCACGGACTTCACCTACCTCGGCCTGTCCAACGACCTGATCGGTGAGGCTGTCGACGGGAAGGCGCACAAGTCCTACCAGTACAGCGCTACCGGCGAGCGCCTGTCGCAGGCCAAGCACAGCGACGATGGCACCGTGGAGAACGGGTTCTACGGCTACAACGCCCACACCGACGTCGAGCAGTTGACCGACAGCCTCGGCAACGCCAAGGCGACCTACGGCTACTCCGCCTATGGCGGCGACGACAAGACCGCGTTCACAGGTGTGGATAAACCCGACCCGCAGGAACCCACCAAGGATGTCTACAACGCGTACCGCTTCAACGCGAAGCGGTACGACCCCGCGACCGGCAACTACGACATGGGATTCCGCGACTACAGCCCCGGTCGCAACACGTTCCTGTCCCGGGACAGCTACCAGGGCGCACTGGGTGACCTCCAGCTCGCGACCGACCCGTGGAGCGGCAACCGCTACGCGTTCGGTGGCGGCAACCCGATCAGCCGGATCGAGCTGGACGGCCACCGCAACTGCGGTATCGACGGTGTGGACTGCGGGATGGACAAGGAGATCCACGCTTTCCTCGACACGGCGCCGGTGCCGGTGGACAAGCGCCACAACCCGGACCACCACACACTGCCCGGTGGAACCACGTTCGACATCGACGAGCCGGACAAGGTCTACATCAACAGCCAGCTACTGCCACCGGTCTCGGAGTTCGGCGGGCCTGATCACCGGGATCTCGCCGGGAAGGTGGATGACCGGATCAGCAACAACAAGCTGTACCGGGACATGATGCAGAGCAACCCGCGCTGGGCGACCTTCCGGGCCCTCGGCGAGATCTGCGCGGAGGACCCCGGATACTGCGGCAGGAGCTTCCAGCTCGCCGTCACGGCGAACATGGTGCTCGAAGGCGAGCTGGAGAACCCGTTCAGCGGTGCCGGCCGAGGGAAGGTGAAGTCGCCGCGCGGCGTCAACCACAGCGCCGGGGTCCGCCAGGGCAAGGGCGGCTGCCCGCTGTCGAACAGCTTCACCGGTGACACCGAGGTGTTGATGGCCGACGGGTCGCGGAAGCCCATCAGCCGGATCGAGGAAGGCGACGAGGTCCTCTCCACCGATCCGGAGAGCGGGCGGACCGAAAGCCGGATCGTCGTGCGGCTGATCGTCGGGGAGGGCAACAAGGACCTCGTGCGCGTGACCGTCGACGGCGACGATGCCGGCTTCGTGACCGCGACCGCGGGCCACCCGTTCTGGGCCGACGACCAAGGCCGGTGGATCGACGCGGGCGACCTGGTGCCGGGCGACGACGTGCTGACCTCGGCCAGCACACGACGGCAGGTCGCGGGCACCCGGAGGTACGCCGCGATCCAGCGGGTGCACAACCTGTCCGTCGAAGGCATCCACACCTATTACGTCTTCGCCGGCGAGACACCCGTGCTCGTGCACAACACCGGACCGTGCGGCGACGACGTCGACGGCATCGACCACGCGAAGAGGCGCCATCTCAAAGACGGACCTGAGTGGGACAAGAAGGCGGGCTACTTCGACCCGGGAACCGACTTCGGCGACCTCGCACGCGGGTCGGCGGGCAGGATCGGTGTGTACCAGCCTACAGAGGGCACCCTCAAGTACGTGATCGACGCGGGCAAGGTCGTCGGGCACCACAATAGGAAACCCACTACGATCTACACCGTGATCCGTGATCTGGGCAGTGGAGAACTGGTCACCATGTTCCCTGGAGTGGGGTGAACGAGGTGGCCATCTCCGTGGTGCTGAAAGACGGTGCCGGCACGGTGCTCATCCGGATGGACCGTCCGTATCTCCCGCTCGTGGGCCGGACCGATCGGGACCAGTACCCGATGCTGGGTCACGTCGACCCGTACGGGAACACCATCTTCAACCGCGGCCAGATGGCGACCCTGGTCGCGGAACTGGAACGGGTGTCGAAGGCGGGCCCGCAGGGGGAGCGATCGGCCGTCGCCAAGGAACTGGTGGCGATCTGCGTCGAAGGACAACGCAAACCACACCGCTTCCTGTGGTTCATAGGCGACTGACGAACCGACGCCGGCCGGGCCCCCAACGAGGTACCAGGGCCCGGCCGGCGCGTCCGCACGTGGGTGCCCGGCAGTCGGTAGCGGCCACATGCGGTGAGGCACCTGAGGAGCGGCAGACGGGAGTTCCGAGTCGACGGCATCCGCCTCGTCGATCTGTCAGAGGGTGGATGCGGCGACCTCAATGCCGAGTACGAGCACTTTCTCGACCACCAGACTCTACTGCCGGCCAACCCGTCGGACGCGGTCCGCGCCGGCCGGATCGTGCGCGTCCCGGTGCTGTCGGGCGGCAACCACGAGGAGGCCCGCGCGTTCATGGCCGGCGCGGCCAAGGCGATGCCGGACGCGATCACCGCGCAGACCTACCCGCAGCTTGTCCGCACGGCGTTCGGCGACCGGGCCGCGGACGTCCTCGCGCAGTACCTGTTGGCGCG
Source organism: Actinosynnema sp. CS-041913 (assembly GCF_050942485.1). Lineage (NCBI taxonomy): Bacteria > Bacillati > Actinomycetota > Actinomycetes > Pseudonocardiales > Pseudonocardiaceae > Actinosynnema > Actinosynnema sp. CS-041913. The sequence continues at coordinate 2,288,970 of NZ_CP192037.1, forward strand.
CTTCGGAACTCGGGTGGAGGCATGGTCCACAGTTGTCACCGACGCGGCGTGGAGCTGCCCGACCCAGGCCGGCAACCAGGCGCTGACCCGCGCGATGACCGTGTCATGCGAGGACTCGCCGTCCGGTAGAACACCAGGGCAGCGTTCGCACGCGCGGGAGAGAGCATGATCGGTCAGCGCGCACATCGATGAGCTGATCAATACGGGGCAGCGCTGCGCTGGACGAACTGAAGGCGAATAACGTCGCCTGCCGCAAGCAGAGTTCCTGGTGGTGGCGTTTCCGCCTAGGTGAGATCCGCAGGACTGTTTGGTGTGGACGGTCGGTCTTGGACGGTTCAGTCGGCGGAGCGGACGAAACGTGTGACCGCAGTGACAATCGAGGCGCGGTGGTCAGCGATTCGCTGGGGGTCGGTGGGGTCCGAGCCGTCCGCGCGCAGCAGTCCGGTCGGCGTGAGATACCACGCCTGGGCGATGGCGTAGATGAAGACCAGTAGATCGACTGCTGTCAGTGGGGCGCTGTCGACGCCTGACACCGTCGTGGTCTTGGAGGCGTAGCTCTCCATCGGCTCGGCGGCGGCTTCCGGGCGTTCGAGGTGGGCCCACATGGTGATGCGTAGGGCCGAGGGCTCCCGACGGTGGTAGTCGAACACCTCACCCGCCCATGCGGGCAGGTCGTCGGCCCTCGGGGGGACCGCAGCCGCCATCGAGTGGATCGCGCTGGTGACAGCGGTGTCGAAGAGGCCGTCCTTGCTGCTGAAGTAGGCGTAGATCATCCGCACGTTGGTCTCCGCCTCGCGCGCGATCCGATCAACGCGTCCACCCGCGTAGCCGTGCTCGGCGAACTCGGCCGTGGCGGCTCGCAGGATGCGCGCCTTGGTGGCGTGGGCGTCGCGCGGGGACATGCGGCCTCCTGGCGGTACGGGGGTCCTTTGACAAGAGCTTGAACCCGTCCTAGTCTAAAATAAATCAGTACTTACTTACTTGGAGGTCCGCGATGAACGCGGAGATCCGAAAGGCGTTGGCGATCACGCCGGCGTCACGGTCACGGGACCGCACGATCGACATCACGACGATCGGGGCTCGGACCGGGCAGCCCAGGCGGATCGAGATCTGGTTCTACCGGGTCGACGGGCAGATCTACCTCAGCACCTCACCTGCGAGGCGTAGCTGGTACGCCAACATCCTGCGCACCCCACGGTTCATCTTCCACCTCAAGAACGGAGTGCGCGCGGACCTCCCGGCGATCGGGACGCCGGTGCACGACCCGCAGCTCCGCGAGCACGTGTTCAGCGCGATCATCACCGACCTGAACCAGCCCTGGAACCCAGCGGCCATCCCGCAGCCGGTCGAACCGCTCGAACAGTGGATGGCCAGCAGTCCGCTCGTCCGGGTCGACTTCGCCGACGACTGACCGCGCCGCGCTATCCACGTCACCAAACATCACAACGGACACCTGAGATGCGTTTTCACAGCAAGGTCGTCCTGATCACTGGAGCAGCCGGGGGATGGGGGCGTCGCACGCGCGCGGCTCCCACGCGGAAGGTGCGTCCGTGGTGGTCACCGACATCATCGAGCTGGCCAGGGACAACATCCCGATGAACTCCATCGATCCCGGTGTGGTCAACACCCCGCTCATCACCGAGCCGCTGCGGTCGGGCCTGGCCGCTCGCGCAGGGGGAGCACATCGTCCCGATCCCCGGCAGCCGCAACCCGAAACGGGTGACCGAGAACGCCCTCGCGGCCGACCTACAGCCGGAACCCGACGACCTGGACCGCATCGCCGCGATCCTGCCCACCGGCGGGTACGGCGCTCGCTACATCGATGAACACATGCCGACCTGGCAGTGACACAGCACCACTACGGTCGAACTAGGAAGGAAAGACACGATGCCCAATTCGTCCCAGGTCGACCTGATCTTCGCCTACCGGGTCGTCGCCGGCAGAGAAGCGCTCTTCGAGCAGTACCTGAAAACCGTGCTACCGCTGACGGAGGCCGAGGAGCCCTACGTCCTGGAGTACCACCTCTTCCGCCGGGAAGACGGCATTATCCTCCAGCATGAGCGCTACGCCGACGAGCAGGCCATCCGCGACCACTTGCGCGTCACGGCTGCGGGGCAAAAGCTCTGGGGAGACGCGACCGAACTGCTCGACATCCGGGTGGTCGGCCCGGTCAGTGACGCCTTTCTCACCGAGTTCACAATCCCGGCCTCGGCGCATTTCGCGCGCTTCCGCTCGATTTCCCGACCGCAACACCACGTCCCCGGAACCGTTGCCGGGTAGCGCATCGGCACGGAATCAACTCGCCGTCCCGGTTGCCCTGCATCGCCAGGCTCATGCCGCACCCCTGCGGAGAGCAGCATTGCCACCGCACCGGCCGCCACCAGCGGGCCGATGGCGTGGGCCAAGAGCTGCATCGCGTCGAACCGTGTCCACGGCACCGACATCCGCGGCAGAGCTTCTGGACGATTTCCTCGGAACCTGCCGCCGACCTGACTGGCCGGTGGCGGCGGCAACGTCGCGTCGGTCGCGTTCAGCCCGGACGGCCACACCCTGGCCGCCACCACCGACAACGGCGTCGTCAGCAGCGCGGTCCACGACGTGCCGCCGAGCACGGTCCGCACAGAGCAAGCGGTCATCACGCCGGTCGCGGCATGAGCGCGCGTCGCGCGCTTCGCAGGTCGCCCGACCCACGGCAGAAGAGAACGTTCTATGAATCGGCCGTCCGTCCGTATCGTCGGGCCCTGCGGCCTGATCGCGCGCCTTTAGGCGGCCCGTTCGGTGCCAAGGCGGCGGGCCACCCGTACGGTCCATACTGGGTGGCGTGACGCTCATCGCTCAGATCTTCGCGCTCTTCGCCCGCCGGCCGCCGGTCGTCCTGCTGTCTCCGGTGGTCTGACTGTGGTCGACGAGTTGGTGGCGCACGTGCGGGAGGCGTTCGGGTGGGATGAGGACGTCGTGGTGTCGGCGGGGCCGCGGGGTGCACTGGGACAGATCTGGCGGCTGGACGTCGGCCCGGAACGGTATGCGCTCAAGGAGGGCTTCGCCGAGCCGCCGTCGGAGGCGGTGATCGAGGCGGAACTGGCGTTCGCGCGGCGGGCGGCCGAGGTGGGGGTGCGGCTGCCGGAGAGCCACCCCGACCGCAACGGGCGCCACCTGCTCGCGGCGCCCGACGGGAAGTGGCTGCGGCTCTATGACTGGGTCGACGTGCGGCCGGTCGAGCTGACCGCGCTCGCCACGCCGGGAGAGCTCGGGACGCTGCTGGCGCGTCTGCACCGGTGCGCCCCGGCTGCGGCGGTCGAGCCGGGCGGCGGACCGCCTGATCCCTGGTATGACCACATCCCCGCCGCGCACGAGTGGGCGGCGGCGTCCGCGTCGGGCGCGGTGTGGGCCGCCCGACTGACCGACCGGCTCACCACGGTGACCGACCTGTGCGCGGCGGTCGCACCGGCCGATCCCGCCGGGCTGATCCTCTGTCATCGCGACCTGCACCCGCAGAACGTCCTCGCCGACCCCGCCGGCGCGCTGGTGGTCCTCGACTGGGACAACCTCGGGCCGGCCGCGCCCGGTCGGGAGCTGGCCTGGGCGCTGTTCGCCTGGTTCGGCGACGGCCCGGCCGCCGACCTCGACGCCATGCGCCGCGTGTACGAGGCCTACCTGGACGAGGGCGGCCCAGGCCGCATCACCGCGCCGGCAGACTTCACGATGTACCTGGCGTCCCGGCTGAACTTCCTCCTGGCCCAGACGAACATCGCCCTCGACCCACATGCCGAGCAGCGGCACCGTGACTGGGCCGAACGCGAGATCGACGAGGCACTGACCATCCTGCCAACCCCACGGCAACTGACTGCCGTACTGGAACTGACACGCGCCCGCTAACGCGTTCACCACACCCGCTGCCTGTGTCAGATGGTTGACAACCTCGTTTCCGCGCAACGTGATCAGCCGGGAAGCGGCCGGTGTCCGCACTACTTGGTCGCAAGCTGTCTGGCGGCTCTGCAAGCAGCCTGAGCGTATGTTGGCGTCACGTGCGGGGAGGCGCGTGGGCACCTCGGACCGGACACCGTGGAGACCACCGACCCGCTGATCGGGCGCAAGAAGCTCAGCTCCGCAGGTAGCGGCGGTCGCCCCGAAACCGCCGCCATGTTGAAGTTCTGCGCCCGGCACGACGTCACCGCCGACATCGAATTCGTGCACTCGGCGCGCGTGAACGAAGCCCTCGACCGCTTGGAGCGCAACGACGTCCGCTACCGCTTCGTGCTCGACATGTCCGACCTGTCGTAGACCGCACTTGCAGTTCTGGAGACTTCGACTGCAACACGGCCATCCGGCGCGGCGCTCGATTACGAGATGAACACCGGCCTTGGTGCCTCGCTTGGCGACGGTTCAAGGTGGTGCTCGCGCGTCGGGGTGGTTCGGTGGCTTGCGCATAGGCCGATGATCGGTATATACCGTTCCTGTGACCGACGCTTTGCGGGAACCCACGTTCCTGATACTCACCGCGCTTGCCGAAGAGCCCCGGCATGGCTACGGGATCCTGCGTGATGTCGAGCAGATCTCCGGGGGGCGGGTGCGGCTGCGGGCGGGCACCCTCTACACCGCGCTCGACCGGCTGACCTCGGACGAGTGGGTGGCCGTCGATCGGGAAGAGGTGGTCGACGGCAGGCTCAGGCGGTACTACCGCCTGACCGACCCGGGGGCGGCCAGGCTGGCGGAGGAGATCGCACGGGTGCGGGCCACTACCCGTGTCGCGGAAACACGTCTGCGTGCACGGCTCATCGGAGGGACGGCGTGAGCGAACTCGAGAAGCGGTACCGGCGGCTGCTGGGCCTCTACCCGCGGGACCACCGCGAACAGCACGGCGACGAGATGCTCGGCGTGCTGATCGCCGACGCGGGTGACCGGACGACCCCGGGCCCGCGGGACACCGCCGACCTGCTGTGGGGCGCGTTCCGGTTGCACGTGCGGCGTCTGCTCGCGGCCGACGTGCTGGCGATCGTCAGCCTGCTCGGCCCGATCGCGGTCCTGGCGGGTGCGGCCACGAGCCTGCACGAGCTGGCCTGGTGGGTCCAGGCGGGCTCGGCGCCGCCGTTCGAGCAGCTCCCCGACGCGCCGGTGTGGTTCGTCTGGCTCGGGGTCGCGATCCTTGCCATGGCAGGGAAACGCAGGGCGGCGGCGATCGGCGCCTGGGTGGCCACCGCCGGGCTGGTCGTGGTCCTCCGGCTGCCGTTCGCGGGCTGGCAGTGGTTCACGGACAAGGCGGGCTGGGTGCTGCTCAGCGCGGTCACGGCCTTCGCGCTGTCCATGTCGGACGGTCGCAAGGCCCGGGGCCGGCCCGCGATCGTCACCATGGCCGCGACGGTCCTGGTGATCGTGGGGCTCGGGGTGTTCGGCCACGGGGACGAGATCGCCGGGTACGCGGCGCTCGCGGTCCTGTTCGCCGGCGCGGTGCTGGCCGCCGGCATCAGGTCCGCCACCGGATGGCGGGCCGCGCTGGTGCTCTCGGCGCCGGTCGCGACCGCGTTGCTCGCGCGGCTCGTGCACGCCGTGCACCACGGGCCGATCAACGACACGGTCTCCACGCTGATCTTCTTCGGCGCACCGCTGGTGTTCCTGGTCGCCATCGGCGGGCTGGTGCGCCTGCCCCGGCGCACGAGCGTCGGCTAGCGCCCGCGCCGATGCCCGTCACCGAGCGGACCTTCGGCTCGTCGGACCGCTCGGTGTCGGCGCGGTCGCGGCTGAGCACCGTGCCGAGGTAGCCCGGCAGGAACGACGGCGGGATCGACACCAGGCTCGGGTTGCCCAGCGGGAACGGGTGGAAGTCCACGCTCTTGATGATGTGACCGTAAACTGCGCCAAGGCAACAGATTCGCCACATCACTAGACCGAACCGACTCCACTGCCACCTCCCTGACTTCCGGGACTTCAACTGCAACACAGACAGTGGTAGTTGAGCACGGCCGGTGCGCGCGCTTTCCGGAGTAGTTGCGCATTGGCCTTGGTTCCCACGAACGGACATCACCGCTGAGTTCAGCCGCTACCGCGGCTCACATGTCCGTCACGACGGCGCGGCACCGGTCGTCATCGCAAGGCAGCCATCCGGCTCGGCGCTGTCGTGCGACGGCGTGGCCGCGATGACGGTGTCCAACACGGCGCGTGCGGCCATGAGATCGGCTACGGCGCGGTCGATCCGTTCGCGTTCCCGGTACAGGTCGGGAAGCATGTCGGGGCAACCCGGCGCCAGTCCCTGGCCTTCGTCGACCATGCAGGGCAGCAACTCTGCGATCGTGTGGGTATTGAGGCCTGCGGCCAGCAGAGTGCGGATGTTCTGGACGGTGCGCGCATCCTCTTCGGCGTACTCGCGATACCCGCTGGGCCGACGGCGTGGCGTCAACAGGCCCTGCTCCTCGTAGTAGCGCAACAGTCGGACGCTGACCCCGGTCCGCTGGGACAAAGTTCCGATACGCACGTGCCGATCACCACACCGATTCGAGTTGACTCTCACACCGATGTGAGACTCTAGCGTCCCCGTTCATGACGACACAGCAATCAACAAGCCCCGTCACCGTCGTTGGCCTTGGCCCCATGGGCATGGCCCTCGCCGAGGCGCTCCTGAAGCAGGGTCACCCCCTGACCGTGTGGAACCGCACCCCGGGCAAAGCCGAAGGTCTCGTCACCAACGGCGCCCACCTCGCGGCAACCGTCTCCGAGGCGGTGTCCGCGAGCCCCGTCACGATCACCTGTCTCAAGGACTACGAGACCGTGTACGGGGCCTTCGACTCCGCCGGAGACGCCCTGAAAGGCCGCATACTGGTGAACCTCAACTCCGGTACGCCGACGGAGGCGCGCACGGCACTCGGCTGGGCGACCGAGCGCGGGGCGGAGTACCTCGACGGTGCGATCATGGTGCCTCCGCCGCTCGTCGGACATCCCGAATCCGTCTTCCTGTACAGCGGTTCGCGGGACGTCTTCGACAAGGTCCGGGTGACGCTGGCGAGCATGGGCGACCCCCGGTACCTCGGTTCCGACCCCAGCCTGGCGGTGCTGTACAACGCCGCACTGCTCGACATGATGTACGCGACCATGAACGGCTTCCTGCACGCCACCGCCCTGGTCGGCTCGGCGGACGTTTCGGCGGTGGAGTTCGCCGAACTCGCGCTCGGCTGGTTCATGCCCTCGGTGGTGGACTCGGGCCTTGCCGAACTCGCGCCCGACTTGGAGAAGGGCGACTACCCCGGCGACCTCGGCACCATGGAAATGAACCTGAACGCGCTCGAGCACATCACCCGCACGTCCGTGGAACAGGGCGTCCACTCCGATCAGCCGCGGCTGATGAAGGAGATCGCCGAGCGAGCGATCGCCGAGGGCTACAGCGACAAGAACTACCTGGCCGTGTTCGAAATCTTCAAGAAGGCGACTCCAGCCTCGTGACTCTCTCCCGGTAGACGGATGCCGGGGCAGCGAGGTTGTCCGAGTCCGGGCCTGGCGGGCAAGCCCCGTACCTCACGGCTGCTCTTTCCGCAGCACTTGAGTTACCTGATGCTCACGCGGAAACTGTCATTCTCGTGCGGAAACTACAACGCGATGGGGGTGGTCGGGCGGGTCGCTCCGGCGTAGTCGTCGCTGGGGTAGCGGTGGTTGTCGATCTGTACCGGTTGGTCGAAGTTCGGTGCGTTGATCATGAGTCCGGCGCCGATGTAGAGGCCGACGTGGTGGATGTTGCCGGGTGTGCCGTGCATCCCGCGGGGGTAGTTGATCGCTGCGAGGGTGACCGTGTTGTGGGCTTGGATGGTGTTGCAGTCGCCGTGGCCGACACTGGTCGCGGCGGCCTCGGCGTACTTCCTGGCCTGTTCGAGGGCCTTGTCGACGTACCAGTCAGCGGGGTTGTAGGCGTAGATCGCCGCCCGGAGGTCGCCGCGCCGGGCTCCTTCGTCGCAGAGCAGGAAGGCGGCGGCGTGGACGGCGTCGCGTGTGTTATACCGGGAGGGCGGGTGGGTGCCGCCCGGTGGTATCCGGTGTGCGGTGATGACGCCGGTGAAGGTCGTTGCGAGGAACTGCATCGGTCCGCCGGCCCCGGCGAGGTTCTCGCTGTCGGTGACTCCGGGTGCTTTCAGGCGGCCGTGGTCGGGCTCGACCTTGCCGATCGCGGCGAGCACGGTCCAGCCCAGGCCGAGGCAGTCCGGGGCCGCGGTGATGTAGAGCAGGCAGTAGTCGGGCGGGATGTCGGCAATGGGCCTGGTGCAATCCACGAAGGTGCTCGACGAGCTGCCGAACAGCGCGTCCACCACGGCACTTACGCCTTGGCCGAGCAGGACGGGGGACGAGCAGCAGCACTGCGGCGGCCCCGATCGCGAGTTTGACGGGCATGGGTTCACCACCTGCCCGGTTGGCCCGACTCGCGCGGTGCCCGCGGGTTGGTCGAGGTGGGCGGCATCGGCGAGGGCGGCGGGGCCATCGGATGGGGCGAGTCCGGGCCGGGCCCGGCGTCACCGCTGGTGGCCATCGGCGGCGGGATGTGCGGCGGTGGGGGTCGAGCAGTTCGGCTGCCGCGGTGGCGACCGGCACCGAGCGCGGGTCCTCCAGTTCACGCCAGGCCCGCGTGAGCAATCGTCGTGCGGTGGCTTCGCGCCGCGAGGTCGGCAGCCACACCAGCAGTGGCGTGGTGATACCGGTGGCCTGGGTGAGGGCGGCGTAGCCGGCCAGTTTCCCGGTGAGCTTGGCCAGGGCCTCGGTGCCGAAGTCGTATTCCAGGAACCACTCCACCTGCTGGTCGCCGTGCCGCCAGCGGCCGTAACCGTCGGGTTTGGCCAGGTCGCCGAAATGCTTGGCGCAGCGGGTTTCCGACCACCACGCCGTCAGCGCGATCTGTTCGCCGGGGTGAGGGGTGGCGGGCGCGGTCGACCAGGGCGGTGAACCACTCATTGACGCCGACGGTGTGGGCCAGGCGCAGGCTGTGGGCGACGCCGAAGACCCGGTCGTGCCGGTAGCCCATCTCCTTGACGTCCAAGCCGTCCTCGGCGGCGAACACGGCCGCGCCGGCCGGGGCGAGGACGTAGTGCATCGGTGCGGTGCCGAGGGTGACGAAGGGCTGGAAGCGGTCGAGCACGCCCCAGGCCTGCGCTGGAGGGTGGGGTTGCTGATCATGTGGAGACCTCCGGAGGGAGAAGGGGCGAAATTCCTTCGATACGAGGGTGTTCAGGTTGAGGGGAGTCGCCTTGCCGGGTCGGGCAGGGCGAGCGGTGGTGGCTGAGATGGGTGGTTCTCCGTGCGCCCGCTGCGCTTCGCCCACCGCCTCCTGCGCTACCGGTTCGGTGCGGCATGAGCCTGTTCACGAGCGGAGTCGGTGACCGAGGGGCATCCGGACGGTGGCGGTGGCGACGTTGATCGGCCGCCGGTCAGGTGCACGTCGCCGGCGAGACCACGACCGAGGTTCATCGGGTCTCAACCACCTGTTGGCTGCTTCCTGGCCACCGCGGAAGAGGGGACGCCGTGGGGTAGGACGACGCCGGCACGGCCCTTATTTGCGCCCATGCTGGCGATCATGTGCTGCACGAACGCCCAGTCCGCCGACGACTGAGGGGCGACACCGCCGAGTGCGCGCGGGTCGTTGGTCGAGGGCTTCCATTTCAGGCTGTAGGGCGGGTTGGCGAGGTTCACGTCGAACTGCGCGATGGACCCGTCCGGCTTCTTGAAGCGCGGGTCCTTCAGGGTGTAGCCGCGCCCGCCGTGGGTTTTCGGAGGTTCGCGGAGGCGATGTGCATGCCGCTCGACCCGCAGGTCGGGTCGTACACCGACTCGAAGTTCTTGGGGTCCAGGACCTCGACGATCAGTTCGACGACCTCGCGCGGGGTGAAGAACTGGCCGGCGCGGGTGCCGGACCCGTCGGAGAACCGCTTCAGCATGATGGTGGCGAGGATGGACGTCCAGGAGGCGCGTCGCTCCCGGACGGTGCCGGGATGGATGAGGAGGTCCACCGGCACGTGGTGCGCGCCGTGCCCGGTGACCAGGCCCGCGAGCCGGCTGGTGACCAGCACCGCGCACGTGCCGCTGCCCGGCCGCAGCGGCGTGACCTGTGCGGTGTCGGCGGCGTTGTCCAGCACCAGCAGTACCCGCCTGTCTGCCACCAGGCTGCGGAACAGCGCCACCTGGGCGTGCGGGTCGGTGGTCACGCGGTCCGGCTCGACCCCCAGCGCGTCCAGGAAGCCCGCACTCCGACCGTCGGGTCCATCGGGTCGTCGTCGGGGCTGAAGCCGCGCAGGTCCACGAAGAGCTGCCCGTCGGGGAACCGGTCGGCGTTGCGGTGCGCCCAGTACGGCGCCGGCCACGACTTGCCGACCCCACCCGCACCCGCGAGCGCCGAGAGCACCACCGTGGCCGCACCGGGCCGCAGCGTGCGGTCGAGCCGGGCCAGTTCGGCGTGCCGACCGACGAACGGCACGGGCGCGGCGGGCAGTTGGCGCGGCACCGGGGATTCGACGGCACCCGCCCCGCGTCGTCGGCCAGCAGGCGCCGGTGGAGGTCGCGCTGTTCGGGGCTGGGGTCCACGCCGAGCTCCTCGGTGAGCCGGTGGCGCAGTTTGTCGTGGTGGGCGAGGGCTTCGGCGTGCAGCCCGCTGTCCACCAGCGCCCGGAGCAGCAGCCGGGCCACCCGCTCGTCCAACGGCCGTTCGACGGCCAACGCGGTCAGCGGAGCCACCGACTGGACGTGCCGACCGAGCCGCAACCGCACCTCGTGCTCGTCCACACCGGTCAGCGGCGTGCCCCACCACGAGGTCCAACGCCTCACCGACCTTCGCGGCCCGCACCCGGTCGTCCCCACCACACGTCACCAGCTCGCCTAGCAGTCGGAACCGCACGTCCCCCGTCGACCCGGTGTCCAACACGCCGTGCCAGGTCCGTGCCAGGTCCCGCCGGCACTGTCGTCGCCCGTACGGAAAACGCACCTCATGAGGGGGACGGATGAAGTTCGGACGAGTTGCGGCAGCGCTCGCCGCGGTGGTGCTGGGGCTGCTGATGGTGGTCCCGACGGCATCGGCTGCGGCTGACACGGTGATGTGGAGCAAGTGGAACGACACCTACCTGGATTACAACCCGAACAACGGCGTGCACGCGCGCGGATGGAACGGCGGGCCGTGGCAGCGGTGGGAGGTCACGCAGTACAGCGACGGCACCGTCCGGTACATGAACGTCGCCACGAAGATGTGCCTGGACAACAGCGAGCACGGCCTGCGCGGCTTCGGCTGCAACGACGGCCCGTGGCAGCGCTGGCGCGTCAAGAACTGGGGCGACAGCACGCGCGAGCTGGTGAGCGTGTGGAACAACCACTGCCTGGACAACAGCCAGTACGGCGTCCGCACGGTCGGTTGCAACGGCCTGGTCTACCAGCGCTGGAGGGTCTGACCCGCACGCCACCGGCGAGGTGGCGCGACACCTCTCTGTGACCAGAGAGCGGTGACCTGCCCGTTGATCCCATTCTTCTCCCGGGGGTCAACGGGTCTTTCTACTTCGGACCGGGCGGAGGAGCCTTCTCTGCAGCGCGTTCCAGGCGCTTGAGCAGGTTCGCGGCATTGGGCCGGGACTGCGGGGCTTTGTAGAGGCACTCCGCCACCAACGCTGCGGGCGTCGAGGTCAGGTCGGGCGCGTCGGTGTGCAGGTGCGTCTCCCTCAGCTCGTGGTCCCGGCCGGGTGAACGGCCGGCCTCCTGCCGGCCGTTCACCGGCGATGATCCCTATGGTCGAGCACACTCCTTGCCCATCCGCCCAACAGGTCGGACGCCCCCTGAAGGCAGTGACGATCACCGCCTGGCGGTCAGGAACTGGTCGGGGCGCAGTCCCTTCGCGGTGATCCGCGTGTCGCCGATCCAGCCGTGGAAGCCTTGGCCGTAGCGCAGCGCGAACTGGGTGCCCCCGAGCGCGAACGGCCGGCCCAGGGTCGAGATGCCTTGTGACTCCTCGGCTGCGTTGCGGGCGATCTTCGCGCCGTCGACGTACATCCTGGTGCGGCGGCCGTCGTTGACCACGGCGACGTGCGTCCACCGCCCGACCGGCACGGCGTGGCTCCAGGACGTGGGGTCGGCGTCGCCTGGCACCGGGTAGACCACGAACTGGAGGAACCGCTCGCCGGACAGGTTGAGGCTGCACGTCGGCTCGTCGTCGGACCAGCCGCTGGTCTTGCCGGCGTCGCCGGCGCGGCCTTCCCAGCTAAGCAGGCCCATCCACGCGTGGTCGCCGACGAGTGGGTCGGGCAGCTTGAAGAACGTCTCGATGGTGTAGCCCGCCTCGAACCGCATGGCGTTGAGCGGTGCGGTGTCGGATGTGCGCAACACCGCGCCGCGGTCGGGGTTTTTGCCGCCGTCGAAGCGCAGGCTCGCGTGCGCGGGCTGGCCGTCGTGGTGCTCGGCCGACCAGGTCAGCACGTCCGGGCCACTCCCGTGCAGGCGCGTGACGGTGAGGTCGTTGCCCCGGCCGGTGAGGTCCCGTGCCACCGCGCCCGCCGGCACAGGCCCTTCCGCCACCGGGAACCCTGCCGCGTCGAACCGCCAGTACGCCACCGTGTCACGGGTGACGACGGTGCGCGCCGGACGCGCCGGCGGCACGGCGGGCGGCGCGAAGCCCGCGAACCGTTCCCGGAAGTCGATCTCCACGGTGAACCGGTCGGCATCGCCGGTCAGCCGCGCGGTCTCGTTCTCCGGCTGCGTGTCGCCGTCGCGGTCCAGCAGCCATGGCGAGAACGTCTCCACGTCGATGACGTTGCGCGACAGGTCGAACGTGTAGAACCGGACCATGCCCGCGCCACCGTAGTAGCGGTCCTGGTAGTTGGTCAGGTGTAGCTGCACGTCGTGGCCGTGGTCGTTGACCAGGGTGGTGCGGCCGGACGGCCAGTAGTGCCCGTTGAGGGTGAGGAAGATCTGGTCGTTGCGACGGATCAGGTTGTCCCACAGGTGCCTGCCGTGCGCGGAGAGCTGCGCGTCGGGGCTGCCCGCGACGAGGTCGTGCGTGGTGAGGATGGCGGGCAGTGACCGGTGCTGGTCCAGCACTCCCTGTGCCCACCGGATCCCCTGATCCGACACCCGCCAGTCCAGCGCGAGCACCAGCCACTGCCGCCCGCCGGCGCGGACCACGTGGTAGCTGTTGTAGCCGTCCGGGGCGAACCCGCCGAAGGTCGGCATGCGGCGGAACCGCCCCGGCCCGAACACCCTGGAGAACGGCGTCGGCCCGCGCCGGTCGTCGGTGTTGCCCGGCACGTCGTGGTTGCCCGCCAGCACGCTGTAGGGGACGCCGTCGGTGAACACCGAGTCGGCCAGTCGCACCTCGGTCTCCGTGCCGTGTTCGGTCACGTCCCCCAGTTGGGTCAGGAACACCACGTTGGCGTCACGGCGGCGTGCCACCTCGCGCAACGCCACGCGCACCGGCTCGGGGTCCGAGCCACCCTCGTCGAGCAGGTACTGGGTGTCGGGCAGCACCGCGATGGTGAAGCGGGGGTCGGCGGTGTCCGGTCGGGCTGCCCTGCCCCCGTCGCCGTGCGCGACGGGAGCGAGCACCGCCGGTGCCATCGCGGCGGCAGGCGCCACGACCGCGGCCTGGAGCAGTGCACGCCGTCCGACTCGGTTCTCCGCCATGAAGGTGCCTCTCTGCCGATGGGGTGGCGTGAAGCCTGGCCGGGCCGCGTTCCACGGCGCCGACATGCGCGGGAACAATCCGCGCACACTGGTTGAACCATTGGCCATCCGTCGCGTGATCATGCAGTCGTGGCCGGTCGGCAGTTCCCACACCTGTGCCGGTGCTGCTGCGCCCACTTGAGGGTGCCCGCATAGCCCGGCAAGAGCCTGAGCGACGGCCGCCCGGTAACCGGTCCTCAGCCAACGAATACCACGGGCGAGTTCGCGGCTGACGGGCGCAGCCCTCCGCGGTGGCATCACCCCGCCAGCCTCGCGGGATCCATTGTGGTGAACGGCGTGCGGAGCCTTTCCGGCATCCCGCACGCGTGCTGATCCAGCGGGCGCTTGCTGATCAGCCTATCCGCACGGCGGTCACACATCCTGGGTGCGGATCACCCAATGGCTGGCGGTGCTGACGGCTGCCGTTGCCACGAGCAGGATCAAGATCCCGAGTCCTGGTGCGACCGCACCGTCGACCGGGACCACCGTGTACGCGGCCTGCCCGGCGGTGAACGGCCAGAACCGCCCGAATGCCTCACCGATGGCTCCGGGGATGCCTGGCAGCAGGGCGGGCACGAGGAGCAAGGCACCGACGAGCACGGCGAGGCTGCCGGTACTCGATCGCGTCAGCACCCCGATGGCTACCCCGACGAGCGCGACCGTCGTCAGGTACAGCGTTGCCGCGCCAAGTGCGCCCAGAACCCCCGGATCGCCGAGTCCGGCAGCGGGCAAACCCGCGCCGTGCAGCATGAGCTGGACCACGCCGAAGCTGATGAACGTGGTGAGCAGACTGATGACCAGCGCGACCGCCGCCACGACGAACGTCTTCGCGGCGAGAAAGCGAGATCGCTTCGGCGCCATGGCGATGCTGGTGCCGATCATCCCACTGCTGTACTCGGGCGTGATGCTGAACGCTCCGAGCATTCCGATGAGTAGCTGCGCGAACAGGAACCCCTTCAGACTCCCCGCGGTCGGATCCCAGCCGGCGGGCACATCCGACAGCGAGCCACCGAGCAGGTCGGATATGCCGAGCACGCTGAGCGTGACACCCGAGGCGATGGTGCTGAATGCGACGATCCACGTAGTGCGGACGCTACGGAGCTTGGTCCATTCGGAGCGGATCATGTTCCTGGTGGGGAGGAAGCCCCATCCGGTGCGCATCCCTCCGGGAGTGTGCGACTTCGTCCGGAACGAAGTGATTGTTTTCATGCTGCCCGGCTTTCGTACTCGGTGACGTCGTGGGTGAGTCGGAGGAACACGTCCTCAAGGGACTCGCGTACCCGGGTGAGTTCGTCGAGCGCGATGCCCTCGGCCGCGGCGATCTTGCCGACGAGGGCCGGGTCGGCGCCGGTGACGAGCAGGTTCCCGCTCTCGCCCCGCTCGAACGCGACTCCCGCCCGGTTCAGCGCGCGCCCCAGCTCGCCGAGGGTCGGCGAGGAAACCGTGACGGTCTGCGTCGTGTGCGCGAGGACGAAGTGCTCCAGTGTCGATTCGGCGACGAGCCTGCCCTGGCCGATCACGACGAGGTTGTCCGCGGTCAGTTCCATTTCGGACATCAGGTGACTGGAGAACAGGATCGTGCGGCCCTCCGCCGCCAGGTTCCGCAGCAGCGTGCGTGCCCACCGGACACCCTCGGGGTCCAGACCGTTGAGAGGCTCGTCGAAGACCAGGACGTCCGGATCGCCGAGCAGGGCCGTCGCGATGCCGAGACGCTGGTTCATGCCCAGCGAGAACTCGCCCGCCCGGCGCCCGGCCGCGTCGGTCAGTCCTACGAGGTCCAGCACCTCCCCGACCCGGCGCCGGCCGAGGCCCGCGGCCTGGGCGAACGCCAGGAGGTGGTCGAACGCGGTGCGCTGGGGATGAACAGCACGTGCGTCCAGGAGCGCGCCGATGGTGTGCGGCGGATCGTCGAGCTCGGAAATCCGGCGACCGCCGATGGTGATCGTGCCCGCGGTGGGTTCGGTCAGGCCCAGGAGCATCCGCATCGCAGTGCTCTTGCCGGCTCCGTTCGGCCCGAGAAACCCGGTGACGGCACCCGGCTCCGCGGTGAACGACAGGTCGTCGACCGCGACCTTGCTCCCGTACCGCTTGGTCAGGCCACGTGCCCGGATACCGGCGCCACCCTGCGGCACCGTAGTCGACTCAGCCATGTGTTCTCCTTCCACTGAAAATCACACTACACAGTATAGTTTTCGCCCGGCTTAGAATATGATGAGAAGATGGCGACGACGAAAACAACAGCTCAGACCCCTGGTCGGCGGCGGCGCACCGAGAGCAAGCGGGCAGCCGTCCTCGACGCCGCCGAGTGGCTCTTCGTCACGGACGGCTACGAGCTGACCAGCGTCGACGCCGTCGCCGCGCGGGCGCAGGTGTCCAAGCGCACCGTCTACGACTACTTCGGAGACAAGCGGACGCTGTTCGGGAGCGTCCTGGCCCGGGTACATGAAAGCGTGACGGCGACCGTGCGCGAGGCTGTCGACCAGGAACTCACCGGGAACCGGGACCTGCGCGACGCGCTCACGGCCTTCGCGATGCGCGTGGTCACCGAAGCCTTCCCGTCTTCGAGCTATGTGGCACACCGGAGGCTGACCTCGCAGGGACCTTCGGTGCCGCGGTTGCCCGAGGCCGTGCACGAGCGGCCCGAACGCCTGGTGGAAGAGCGTTTCGCACAACTCGCCGCTGCCGGCGAACTCCGGGTTGCCGACCCGCGGCGGGCCGCGAAGCACTTCACCGCACTGACGATTCTCCTGGCACTGGAAGCGCTCCGGGACGATCCCACGGAAGCAGCCGCGCAGGCGGAGATCCCGGCGATCGTCGCCGATGGAGTCGACGCCTTCCTCCGCGCCTACCGACGCTGACACCCGTGGCGGAGTTCGGCGGAACTCCGTCGACGATCACCTGGTAGGACTTGAGCACGGCCGCGCCGACGAAGTTCAGGAACACCGAGCCGACCATGACCATGACCACGACCTGGCTGGACACGGTGGACTGGCGTTCCGGGGGCGCCAGGAGACCCGCCATGTTGAAGCCCCGACGTCACCAGCGTCCCGGCGGTGAGGCTCAGCAGGAAGGAGTAGACGACCGCGATCGGCAGCGAGTCCGCCCCGGCGGACAACCCGAGGTGCGCTAACGGCGTCGCCATGCTCCGGGTGCGATGCCCTCGGCACGGCGGAAAGCTCGACTGAAGGCGGCGTCCGTGTCGTAGCCGATCGTCCGCGCGATCTGCTGGAGGCTCAACCTTGTGTCACGTAGCAGTCTTTTCGCTCGGTATATTCGCCAGCAGGTGACGTAGTTGATCGGTGTATCGCCGGTCTTTTTCTTGAACGCTGCGGCGAATGCTGCCCGCGACATCCCGGCCCGGCGCGCGAGTTCCTCGACCGTCCATGGATGGGCGATATCGGTGTGCAGCTCGCGCAGGGCCGGCGCGAGCCTGGGATCGCTCAGCGCGGCCAGCCATCCGTGTGAGGTCGTGGCGGATGATGAGACGTAGGTCCGTAGCGCATACACGAAGAGGGTTTCGGCCAAGCGGCTCATGATGAATCCGGACCCGAAGCCGGGGAATGAGCGCTCCAGCTCCAACAACCGGAAGGTGGAGCGCAATGCGTCGTCGGCCGAGTCGTCGAGGTCGAACCGCAGCACGGGCGGCAGTACCCGCAGCAGAGGCTCGGTGACCCCGGTGTCCAAGGACAACCGAGCCGAAACGATCTCGGTCAGCGGTCCGTCACCGCCATGGCGCACCGAGGGATCGCGCTTGGCTGCCAGGAGGCTTTCGCAGGAGACCATGTTTCGCCCAGGCTCGTCCGCGACGGCGAACTCGGCGTCGGCCTGGACCAGAAGGCAGGCGCCGCTGGTGAGTAGTTCCGGTGCCGTGCTCGCGCCGTGCAGCCACCAGCAACGTCCGCTCCTGATCATCATCACGTAGGTCGCGCGGGGCGAGCGGAACGAGATCCCCCACGGCCCGCGGGCCTGCACTCGCACATATTGCGAGTCCTCGCCAGACCTTCCTGACAGGACATCGTCGATGGCATCCACATCGCCACGGTAGACGATCAGCCGTAAAAACAAGACGATCAACGATCGTCCGTCTTGCAACTTCGTCGTAGCGTCGATGTGACACGGGAGGTACGCCGACGCGGCTCCCACTACGACGAACGCCCCTCGTTCGTCGTTGCAGCACACCAGCCGAGCACCATTGGAGTTGACATGCCCGAGCCCACCACCCCGACCCCTTCGGTCGCCATCGCCTTCCACTCCGGCTACGGGCACACCGCGGTCCTCGCGGAGGCCGCCCGGCGCGGGGCGGAGGCGGCCGGCGCCGACGTGGTCTTCGTGCCGGTGGACACCATCACCGAGCAACAGTGGCGGCAGTTGGACGATGTCGACGCGATCGTGTTCGGCTCGCCCACCTACATGGGCAGCGCGTCCGCGGCATTCCACACGTTCGCCGAGGCCACCAGTCGCCGCTTCGCGGAAGGCCGTTGGGCCGACAAGCTCGCGGCGGGCTTCACCAACTCCGCGTCCAAGTACGGCGACAAGGCCGGCACGCTCGCCTTCTTCGCCACCTTCGCCGCCCAGCACCGCATGCTGTGGGTCAGTCTCGGCCTCGCGCCGGGCTGGAACTCGACCACCGCCTCCGAGGACGATCTCAACCGCCTCGGCTTCTGGGGCGGCGCCGGAGCGCAGACCCCGCTGGACGGCGGCGTCGAAACCGTTCACCCGTCCGACATCGCGACCGTCGAGCACCTCGGCGGCCGGGTCGCCCGCCAGGCGGCACTCGTGGTGGCCGGACGCCGCAGTGCGTGCCTCGCTTCCTGAGCCCGAACCGTCGTGGCGTGGATGAGCGCGCCGGCGATGTCGATCCGGCCCGGGGTCCTGACCACCGATTCGGGGAGGATTGCGCTTGCCGTGGATGTCGGCGGTCTTGCCGAGCAGCGGCGCCCACATCGCCCCGGCCGGCAACGCGCTGGCGTTGAGCCAGGCGGGCTGGTCGGGGCCGAAGTGGTCGAGCATCTACGGGAGGACGATGAGTGGCGCCGTGATGACGGTGTCCACCATGACGTTGACCAGGATCAGGATGGCCATCTGGCCGACGAGGCGCTTGTTCCACCGCGTGTGCATCAGTAGGGCCTGACCTGGGTGCCGATCGACCGGAACGGGGCCAGGTGCTCGATGACATCCTTCTCCCGGTCCGCCGGGACGCGGGCGATGAGGTACCCGTCGGTCCTGATGAGGATCAGCTCACCGGGGTAGGGCTGGTAGACGCGCTGGAACTCGCCCTCGCTGTCCACGACGGCACTGTCCGAAGTGGACCCGATCCGGTGTACGTGCATGTGGGTCGGTTTGGCGTTGTCGAAGATGACCGGGTCGGTGTGCTCGTACGCGATCAGCGACCAGTGCGGTCCGCGCATGAGGTCGAACAGGTCGCCGCTGAAGCCCTCGCCTCGCAGGCCGCCGACGTTCGGCGCGCGGTCGCCTGGGACGGGGCCGGACGTGGGTCCGCCGGGGTGGACGAGCGGGCTCGTGCGGTAGTGGATCCCCAGCCCGCTGTTGAGCGCGCCGTCGCCGATCCTGGCGAGTGCCGAGCCCAGGCCGTCCTCCGCGCCGCGACCGGCCTGCGCCATGGTCCTGCTCATCTTCTCCGTGCTCGTCTCCAGCACCGTGCGGGCGACCGGGATGCGTTCGGCGCCATACGTGTCCAGCAGGTGAATCCGCGCGCCGTCGAGGACGCTGGTGATCTTCCAGCCTAGGTTGTAGGCGTCCTGGATGCCGGTGTTCATGCCCTGGCCACCCGCCGGCGAGTGCACGTGGGCGGCGTCCCCGGCGAGCAGCACGCGACCGTTGCGGTAGTTCTCCACCATGCGGACGTTCACCTGGTACACCGACAGCCAGGAGGCGCTTCCCAGCGCCACGGCGCCCTTGCCTGCCCGTGCGTCGAACAGTTGCTGGTAGAACTCCATGGATGGGGCCCCCGCCTGCTCGCCGGGCAGGATCGGGCTCTGGAACTGCCACAGGTCGTCGCCGAGTGGGGTGAGGCAGAGCATGCCGTGCTCGGACGGCCAGATGTGTATGTGGCCGCGGTCCAGGCCCGGCACCGTGACGTCGCCGAGGTACCAGCGCTGCTCCTCGTAGGTCCTGCCGACCAGCGGGAGCCCGGCCAACTTGCGGGTGGTGCTCTTGCCGCCGTCGGCGCCCACGACGAACCTGGCGCGAACGCCGCGGTCGCCGTCCGGTGTCCTCAGGGTGACGGAGACACCGTCGTCGTCCTGCTCGATTCCGACCACTTCCGCGGCGAACTCGACGTGTCCGCCGAGCTCGCCGAGCCGTTGCCGCAGTGCCTGCTCGACATCGAACTGACCGAGCCACAGCACGTCCGGGTACGGGGTGTGGAACTTCTCGTCCGCCCGCACCGAGATCGGCGGCTTGTCGACCACCGCGCCGGCCGGCTCGTGGAACCGCACGGGCAGCCCGGCGACACCGCGCCGCAGGACGTGGTCGACGGCGCCGAGGTCGTCGAGCACCTCGAGCGACCGGGGCTGGATGGCCTTGGCCCGCGTGGTGCGGCTCGGCGCCGGGTTCCGTTCCACGACCCGGTGCGCGACACCGCGACGAGCGAGGTCGCACGCCAGGGCCAGACCGGTCGGCCCGGCCCCGATGATGAGAACGCTGGTGTCGAACGCGTCAGTCATGGCGTCCTTCCTGGGTGTGTTGTGCGACAACTGGGAGCGTGTCCTTGCAGATGACGAGATCGGCGAGCATGCCGGGCCGCAGTGTGCCCAGCCGGTCGTCGACTCCCATCAGGCGCGCGCTGTTCGACGTCGCGGCTCGGATGGCGTCCATCGGGCTCATGCCCAGCTCCACGAGGCACGACAGTTCGGTGAGGTTCTCGCCGTGCGCGGAGATGCCCGCGTCGGTTCCCGCGGCGATGTTCACCTTCCGCTCGATGGCGGCGGCGATGTTGTGCCTGGTGCGGAAGCCCACGACCTGGAACGGAAAATGAGCCACGCGTTGCCCGGCCTGCGCGTGCAGGACCGCTCGGTGGTCCTGCGAACGGTCGAACTGCTGGGCCACATCCTCGACACGGAGGGAAGGTCGGTGCGTTCCGTGCCACTACTGGCCGAAGGTCACTCCGCATCCGCGGGCAACGGGACGTCATAGGCGTTGAGCACCAGGGAAATACTGGTGTACTGGGCGATCAGGAAAACCAGCTCCGCCGTGCCGGCCGCACCGAGACAGCCGACCGCGGCGCGGTAGAGCGCGCCCGGCAGCGGGCCACCGGCGTAGAGGCACGCCGCCACGTCGTGGGCGATCTCCTGTTCCGGCGTCAGACCGGAAGGCCGTTGCCCCGCAACCAAACCCGCGACGACCGCGCTCGACAGCCCGACCGCCGACGCGACCCTGCTGTGGGAGTACAGCTCGTAAGCCGCGCCGTACCGTGCACCCGTGGCGAGGATCGCGACCTCACGCACCCGAGCGGGAAGCACGGACTCGCCCGTCAGCGTGGTGAACCACTCGAGCAACGGGCGCGCGAGCCGGGGAAAGCGCAGCAGCGCGGGAAAAGGGCCGACCAGCGCACCGTCCTCGTCCGTCGACGTGAACGGAACTCGCTGTCCGTCCATGATCCGCCGAGCTTGCTCGTCGAGCGGGCGCTGCTCGTCCGAGAGGTCGCCGGGCTTGATCGGGGGCATTCGCACGGTTGCTCCTGTCGAGATCCGCTGTTGGCGATTAGTCTGCGACAAAGTCGTCTCGGAACCTGTTGATTGCACGTTTCCTGTCACGAGACGCCTGCACGCGCACGAAGGCTGCGCCGACCGCAAGGTGTACCGACGTTGCCGCCGTGGTTGCGCAGCACCTGCCGGATGCGCGGACCCGTCCCCATCGGATCGGCGCTACTCGGTGGCGCGGAGGTAGCGCTCGCCGAGCGTTCGGACGTGCTCGACCAGGTCGGGCGGCTCGGTGACGTGGAAGTCGAGGCCGAGCATTCCGACGTAGACCGCGATGATCTCCAGGCTGTCGCCGCCGGTCACGAGTAGCGAGGTCGATTCGTCCACCGCCTCGACCACGCCGACGGCCGGGTTGATCCGCGCCAGCACATCCTGCGCGGGCGCGAGCACGGTGATCCGGGCATGCACCTTCCAGCCCGCGGTGGCCACATCGCGCAGGACGAAGCTCGTGTAGTCCCCGCCTGGGAATGGAGCCGGCGTGAAGCGGCGGTTGGTCGCCATCCGCAGCGAGATCCAGTCGACCCGGTACGTGTTCCACTCGCCGGTCTCCGTGCCCCGGGCGACGAGGTACCAGTGCCGTTCCCAGCTCACCAGCCGGTAGGGCTCCATCAGTACCGGCCAGTTCCCGAACGGTGCCGAGGTGTCGTTGCGCCGCGGCGTGTCGTCCTCGCGGTCCGGGGCCCGGTAGTCGAAGCGGAGTAGCTCCGAGTCCCGGATCGCCGCCGCGATGGTCGCCAGCACTGTCGCGTCCACCACCGGGTCCGCCACGTTGGTGCCGGTGTCCGCCGGCCCTTCCGACACCGCGTCGCGCAGTGCGGTCACCTGCCGCCGCAGCCGGTGGGGCAGCACCTGTTCCAGTTTCGTCAACGCCCGCGCGGCGCTGTCCTCGATACCCGCGACCCCGCGGCCGGCCCGCAGCCCGACCGCGACCGCCACCGCCTCCTCGTCGTCGAGCAGCAACGGCGGCAGCTTCGCTCCGATGCCCATGCGGTAGTACCCGGTGGGTCCGCGTACGGCCTCGATCGGATAGCCCAGCTCGCGCAGCCGATCGATGTCGTTGCGGATCGTCCGCCCGCTGACGTGCAACCGTTCGGCCAGCTCAGAGCCGGGCCACGTCGGTCGTGACTGCAGCAGGGCCAGCAGGGCGAGCAGCCGGGACGAAGTTTCGAGCACGAGCCGATCATATAGGAACGTAATGTTCCTATATGGGTTCTACGGTCTGTGTCATGACGAACGACAGCGAGATCCGCCCCTTCCGCATCGACGTTCCCCAGGCCGACCTGGACGACCTGGACGAGCGCCTTGCCCGCACGAGGCTGCCGCGGCCGGCACCCACCGACGACTGGGAGTACGGCACCCCGAACAGCTACCTCGCCGAGACGGTCGACTACTGGCGAACCAAGTTCGACTGGAGCGCGCAGGAAGCGCGGATGAACGAGTTTCCCCACTACCTCACCGAGATCGACGGGCAGAACGTCCACTTCATCCACGTTCCGTCCAAAGAGGACAACGCGACTCCGTTGCTGCTGCTGCACACCTATCCGGGCTCGTTCGCCGACTACCTCGATTTGATCGGCCCGCTCACCGACCCGGTCGCACACGGCGGCGACGCGACCGACGCGTTCTCGGTCGTGGTGCCGTCGATCCCCGGCTTCGGCTACAGCACGCCGCTCACCGGTCGCGGCTGGACCATGCGGAAAGTGGCCGAGACGTTCGACAAGCTGATGCGACGTCTCGGGTACGACTCGTACGGCTCGCACGGCAGCGACGGCGGCGCGATGATCTCTCGCGAGTTCGGGCTGATGCAGCCGGAGGGCTTCCTCGGCCTGCACGTGCTGCAACTCTTCTCGTTCCCCTCGGGCGACCCGGCGGAGTTCGAGAAGCTCGAACCGAAGGACTACGCCGCGCTCCAACACCTCGAGTGGTTCCAGTCCGTCGGCGGCTACAACGAGATGAACGCGACGCGCCCGCAGACCATCGGGGCCGCCATCGCCGATTCACCGGTCGGGCAGCTCGCGTACAGCGAACTGTTCAACAATTTCGGCAACGGGACGAGCCTCGTCACGACGGACCAGATCCTGACCCAGGTCTCCCTCTACTGGTTCACCAACACCCAGGCGACGGCCGGCCGCTACCACTTCGAAGAGAGGAAGGCGGGCCACGAGCCGATGGTGAACCCGTCGCGTACCGGCGTCGCGGTCTTCGCGGACGACTTCAAGACCATCCGGACCTTCGCCGAGCGGGACAACTCGCACATCGTGCACTGGTCGGAGTTCCCCGACGGCGGGCACTTCGCGGCGATGGAGCGCCCGGACATCCTCGCCGAGGACCTGCGGACCTTCTTCCGCACCTGATCCGGACCCAACCGGGTCGAGGGCCGCGACCTGCTGGTGACCCTGCCGCTGACGCCGTGGGACGCCGCCCTGGGCACGACCGTGGCTCTCGACACGTCCGGCGGCCAGGCCAGGGTCCAAGGTGCCGCCTGGGACCTCCAGCGGGCGGCTGTTCGCCGAGCTGGCCCGGCTCCACCGGTCGCCTTGAGTACGGGGCAGGGCGTCGAGCGCGGCCTGGGGCGCTTGGTCGCCCGTCCTGGGCAGTAGCCTGCACAAATGGTCGATCCGTTCGGGATGAAGCTCGGCGCCAAGGCCGCCCGCCTGCTGGCCCGGCTCGGGCGCACCGAGATCCGCCCGGGGTTGACGGAGCAGGAGCTGACCGGTGTCGAAGCGCGGTTCGGGTTCTCGTTCGCCGACGACCACCGCGCTTTTCTCGCGGTGGGGCTGCCCACGGGAGGAGGGTGGCCCGACTGGCGCCGCGGCGACGCCGCCCAGCTCCGTTCCTGGCTCGACAAGCCGGTTGAGGGCGTGGTGTTCGCGGTGGCGGAGGCGGGTTTCTGGCATCCGGGTTGGGGCACGCGGCCTGCCGGGCGGACAGCCGCCGTGGCCGGCGCGAAGGCGCACTTGGCGTCAGTGCCGCAGCTAGTCCCGGTCTACTCGCATCGCTACCTGCCCGCGGGCCGGGCGACATCCGCTCACCCGGTGTTGTCGATCCGCGGCGCCGACATCATCCCCTACGGATACGACCTCATCGACTACGTGCACCAGGAGTTCGGCGGCCCGCAGGACAGCACCGACGAGGAGCGGCAGGTCGTCGCCGTCACAGCGGCGTTCTGGGCGGACTACCTGTCCTGGTCGAACCAGGAAGGTGACTCCGCCGCCGGGTGACCGAGTCAGGCGCTGAGCTTGCCCGCGATCCGGACGACCCGCTGTGCCAGGTGGTCCAGTGCGGCGAGTTCGACCTCGCCCAGCGGGGCGTCGTTGTTGCCGCCGGTGACGTGGGAGACGCCGTAGGGATTGCCGTCGGCGAACTTGAGCGGGTCGGTGTACCCCGGCGCGGCGACGATGCCACCGAAGTGGTGGATGGTGTTGTACAGCGCGAGCAGCGTGGACTCCTGGCCGCCGTGTGCCGTCATCGAGGCGGTGAATCCGGCGTACACCTTGTCCGACAGCAGGCCCTGCGACCACTGCGGGCCGAGCGTGTCGAGGAACTGCTTGAGCTGGCTGGAGACGTTGCCGTAGCGGGTCGGTGTGCCGAAGAGGACGGCATCGGCCCAGACGATGTCGTCGGCGGTGGCCTTGGGCTCGTCCTTGGTGTCGTCGAAGTGCTTGCTCCAGGCGGCGTTGGAGGCGATGGCCTCGTGCGGGGCGAGTTCGGCGACCTGGCGCAGCCGCACCTCCGCCCCGGCCTGCCGCCCGGCCTCGGCCAGCCGCTTGGCCATCGCGTGGACGGTGCCGGTGGACGAGTAGTAGACGACCGCCAACTTCACAGTGGACATGCGGGTGCTCCTCGGCACTCGGGCCGTCCGCGTGCGGACTCGGCGAGTGCCGCGCGCACGGCCGTCGTTTCGTTCTCGTCCGCACTCTATGGAGCGGACCGGACCGGCGCTCGTCGGCGCGGCGGCGAGCGCCCGGTTCCACCCGAAGGGGTCTGGCGGCGTGGGGCGCTAGCGGGCTGGGGTCAGCGGTCGGGGGTGAAGGGCGACTTCGTCCACCGTGCCCTTGGGACTGATCTGCGGCGCGTTGCACAGCCGGACCGGTCGGGTGTGCCCTTCCCTGCTCGGGTAGGGCACACCCTCGGACACCGCAGAAGGGGCTCTGCCGGGCTGTGCAACGGTGGGCCGTCCTACTTCCGGCAGTTCTTCCCGGTCAGCGCCCGGAAGTTGCGGTAGTGGTCGGCGGTGTAGACGATGCAGTACTCGACTTTGTCCGACGCGTGTACGAAGCCGACTACGATGCGCTCGCCGTCCCGCTGGTGTCCTTTCGTCGGGTAGCAGTTGACGTCGTACTCCAGGTAGCGCTCGATCCCCTTGGTCAGCAACTTGCCTTCGGTGTTCTTGTAGATGCCACCGCTGTGGCACCAGGGGTTCTTCGAGTACTTGAAGTCCCACCAGTCCCGGTAGGCGGGCCAGTTCTTGCTCCGCCACCGCTTGGCCGCGATCAACGCCTCCTTCTCCGACCGGTCACCGGCCGTGCCGGCCGCGGGCCCGACCATGGCTCGTGCGTCGATCCGCGTGGCAGGGCCGGTGCCGGTGACGCCGGCTTCGGCGTGGAAACCGCCTGACGAAACGGAAATGACCAGGGCGCTGACGAGAACCGCGGTCGAGCGCACGACGCCCGTACTGCGTCGACGGCTGCTAGACGGGCGTGAGCGCATCGGGCTCGCCCCTCAAGTCGGTCGTCAACTCGACCGTCGCGTCGGGCCGCCGGGAGTCCGGTACCTTGGGGCTCTCCTCGGGCTTGAACGGCTGGTGCACCTGGACACCGAGGACGTGCGCACGGTGATCGGTGAGGTTCGGCACCTCCGAACCGACCGGGGGCTCGACGGTGAGCGTGAAGCTCTTGCCGTCGGCACTCCGCTCGAAGTTCGCTTTCTTGTAGCGGTTGCGCGCGATGGCCAGCGGGATGCCGAACAGGGTGACTCCGAGATCGGCGGACTGGCGCAACTCCTCGCCCGCCTGGTTCCAGCGGCCGGCGTAGTACGTGACCTTGATCGACGGGAGGCAACCGAGCACCAGGCCCTGCTGCATCCAGAATTCGGCGACCTCGTCCGCGGGGTAGTGGAACAGGTGGTAGCCGGTGATGTCCTGCCCGTCGTTCTTGACGGCTTCCTTGAGGATGCCCGGATCGAACCAGCCGGTCTTGCCGTCTTCCGACAACAGCGCCGGAGCGGCCTGCACCCACGACAAACCCCGCATGGTGATGTCGATGTCGATCGACACCTGCGAAGCGGCGAACTTGTCCACCGAGTAACTGGCCGTGCTGGTGCCGAACGCGAGCAGCCCGGCCCAGCCGATGATGCCGCCTGCCCTGCCGTCGATCTCCAGGCTGGCTTCGCCCTCCTTGTAGTGCCGGGCCTTGATGTTGATGGCAACGGACGATCTGGCGGCCTTCTCCAGGTCCGCCCTGATCGCCTTGGGGTCTCGCGAGGGCTGGTACGCGACGCGGTACTTCGTGGTCTTCCCGTCGGGGGCGACCGTCTTGAGCCCGCCGTTCTCCTTGCTCGGATCGTGGGTGTTCTTGATGGCCTGGTCCCTCCGGCCGCGCGCCGCCCCCTGCATGTTGATGATCGGGAGGTACTTCTCCAAGGCGTTGATGTACTCGCACAACGCCACCAAAATCCCGTCCGACTCCGAAGGGCGGTTGGGCAGCGCCGCTTCGAGGTCGTCCACGTTCCCGGTCTGGAACTTGAAATGCGGTTTGTCCGCCCAGATCGGGATCTGGTAGTCCAGGATGTACCCGATCTTCGTCCTGGCGTTCGCCGTCTGCATCTCCTCGTCGGTGATCTCGCCGAATGCCCGCTCGTAGTCGCTGACCAGCATCTGGCCCGCTTCCTGGTTGTCGATCTGCCCCTGCTCCAGTGCTTCCTCGTCCTTGCTGCTGAGGAGGAACTGCACGTCGCGGAGGTAGGCGAGGTACTTGGTGCCGGCGAGTTCCGCACCCAGGATGTACTCGCCCGCCACGGTGCTGCTCGGGGTCGGTCGATAATTCAGGTAGGTCCACGCGAGCTCGGTGAACCAGTTCGACTTGTCCTTGTAGTAGAACGGAAATCCGCCGGCCGCCCCCACGTTGACCGGACGTGCGTCCTTGATCTCCGTCAGACTGCGGGACTTCTCGGCCAGTGCTCGATAGTAGTCCATCGAGGTGTACAGGTCGCGATGCGCCACTTTCAACTCCATTCGGTCGTGATTCCGCGCGGAACGTGCCCGGTGCGGCAGGAGCGCTTCTGCCGCACTTTCCTGGTCGCGCCTGGCCACGGCCGGCGCGGCGTCATCGGTCACCGGCCGGAGCCTGAACGCGATACGCTTTCACCCTTTCTCGCGCTGGCCGCAGATACGCGCCCTCGGTGGTCTTGGTCATCGACTCGGGCACATTGGGAAGGCGGGACTACCGCCCTGTAGCCAATACACCACACCTGGACGTGATGAGAAACCTGGCGTCCGCTAGATCGCTCAACAGGGCACCCCGCATCCCACCGAAGCGTTCGGAGCGCTGTTGAGTAGGCACTGTTGAGTCTGGTTTCCGTGCACATCCGTGTGACACCGACACCACTCGCACTGTCGGTGTCGCCGTCTGTGAGCGGCGGCGCATGAAGTACGTGATGCGCCTGCTCTGGTCGAGGGCGCGCTTTGATCCGGAACTCCGGATTGGACAGCCGGAGCAAACGGTCATTCTTCTCACTCGTCCGATCCGCCGGTCACCAATGGCTGGCCTGGAGGTGGCGCTGCGCGCGCGAAAAATGCCCGGACGGGCGTCGGCGAAACCTGGCCAGGGGGATTCCGGCGGTTTGCGCTCCGCCGCCTCCCGCTTGGCCGACTCGCGGTAGCGCTCCAGCTCGGCGCGGCCCTCGGCGGTGTCGGCGGCCAGCGTCGAACGGCACTGCGGCGGCACGGGCGCGATCGAGTCGACGGAACGCGCGCCGGCCGCCGTGACCGTTCGCGGCGTGCGCCCCCGACCTCGGCGGGCAGCACTCGACCACCGCCGTGGTCGACGCGCTGCAAGCCGAACCGCGCCACCGCCGCGACGAGCGTGACGGCCGGGCGCCGACCTGCCGCGAGCGGAACCTGGGGCGCGGAGTTCCACAAGATCGGAAGAGAGGACGAGCGGTGCTCGGTGACGGCGTCGCGTTGACCACCCTGGATAGGACATTCACAGAGCGCCGGGCAATCTAATGCTCGATCAAGCCAAGCGCCAGGTCTGAGAGGCCTTTGAGCAGGTACGACAGGAGGTCGTTCGGCTGTCCGGCCGGCTCGGGCCCACTGCTTTCCGGCGGCTACTCGACCTGTACGAGGCGGATCGCGGCCTCACGGCGCGGGCTTCGTTTCCGGCTGCGCGCGCAGGCGCGCACGGCGGAGGGCACCGTTCCGGTGGTGCTGCCCAAGCATGTCCGTGATCGGCGCATCGTGGCCGCCGGTGACGAACTGGTCAGCGAGGAGACCGCGCGGGAGCTGCGGAAGTGCTCCGGACCGCCCCTGCCGTGCCGCGCGCAGCGCGGCTGCGAAGTCATACCGGGGATCCGGACCCGGCAGAACGAGGATCAGTGGTGCGTGGTCGACGCTCGCCCCTCAGCCATTGCCGTTCCCATGCGCCGCCGGTCTCGTGGCTGCCTGGCCCGTGAAGACAATGTTTAGCCTGGGCAAGCGACTCGGTGTCCAGGCATGTGTCAGGACATGTCTATAGACACCTCTTGAACCTTATCGACTTGGAATAGGGCCGCTCAACAACGGTTTTCCCGTCAGCCATCTATGTGTGAGGCGGGTCACATGCGTTGATCCTATGATGCTTCTTGCGGGGGTCGATTCGCCTCGACCGGCGCACCCTGGCCCTTCTGTTGGTAGCGGTTGAGCGCGGGGTTTCGGCGGTACCCGCTGGAGACGGGTTCCGCCATCAACATGAAGCCCCGGACGGCGTGTCGCCGTCCGGGGCTTTCGCTCGCGTGGACACCCCGCTGTCCCGATGGACACATGAGGTTGTCCCCTTGAACCGGACACCCTGAT
This sequence comes from Actinosynnema sp. CS-041913, assembly GCF_050942485.1. Taxonomy (NCBI): domain Bacteria; kingdom Bacillati; phylum Actinomycetota; class Actinomycetes; order Pseudonocardiales; family Pseudonocardiaceae; genus Actinosynnema; species Actinosynnema sp. CS-041913. The sequence continues at coordinate 2,318,394 of NZ_CP192037.1, forward strand.
CCCAGACAGCGGTCTGGGGAAGGATGTTCCCCGTGTCAGGCAAGTCGAAGTACCCCGAGCAGTTCCGCAGGGACGCCGTCGCGTTGGCCCGTTCGTCGGACCGGCCGTTGCGGCAGGTCGCCCGTGAGCTGGGCGTGAACCACGAGACCCTGCGCAACTGGGTCCGCACCGCCGAACAGGCCCAGGCCGGATCGGTCGGCACGGCGGCGGTGGTGGTGGACCAGGAGGAGCTGCGGGCGCTGCGCAAGCGCGTGGCCGAGTTGGAGCTGGAGAAGGACATCCTCCGCAAGGCCGCCGCGTATTTTGCCAAGGAGATGGGTCGTTGACCCGCAGCTACCGGTTCATCTCCGAACACCGTGCCGCCTTCGGCGTCACCCGGCTGTGCAGGGTCCTGCGCGTGCGACGCCCGGGCTTCTACGAATGGCTGGCCGCCGCCCCAGCCAGGGCGGAGCGGGCGAAGGCGGACGAGCGCCTGGCCGCCGAGATCGCCGAGGTCCACGCCGGTCACCGGGGTGCCTATGGGCGTCCGCGGATCGTCGTCGCGCTGCGTCGTCGAGGCCGGCGGGTGAACCACAAACGGGTCGGGCGGGTCATGCGCGAACGCGGGGTCGTCGGGCTCACCCGCAGACGCCGCAGGTCGTTGACCAGGCCTGATGCGGTCGCGGCGCCAGTGCCGGATCTGATCGGCCGCGACTTCACCGCCCTGACGCCGGGGATGCGGCTGGTCGGGGACATCACGTACCTGCCCACGCGGGAGGGGTGGCTCTACCTGGCCACGGTGATCGATCTGCACAGCCGCGAGGTGGTCGGGCACGCGATGGCCGACCACATGCGCGCCGAGTTGGTCCGCGACGCCCTCGACCTCGCCGTCCGACGCGGCCTGACCGGCGACGACGCGATTTTCCACGCTGATCGCGGGACTCAATACACCTCCGGACTGTTCCGCTCCGCGCTCGCTGGTCACGGCTTCCGGCCGTCGGTGGGGCGGACCGGGTCATGCTTCGACAACGCGGTGGCGGAGTCGTTCTTCGCCACCCTCAAGACCGAGATCGGCACCACCGTCTGGGACACCCGCGACGCAGCCCGACGCGACGTTTTCGCCTACCTGGGCTACTACAACCACGACCGTCTACATTCGACACTCGACTACCGCACTCCGCACGAAGTCAGCGTCGGCTATCGTCGAGACCTCACCCTCGTGGCATGAAATCCGGTGTCCGGTCATCGGGGACAACCTCAACATGTCGTGATCCCGCCTCTGGTCAGCACTTGCACGTTGTGGTCGAATCCGGCTCGTCACTCGATAGAGGTCATGTCGGCGGTCTCCAGCCGCCAGGTGGCATCCCGGTCGAAGGCTCAACCGCTACCGAATGAAGCATCCAGTGCTCTCGCGTCGTCGTGGGAGGTCTGGTTGGTCTACGTGAAAGGGCTACGCGTGTACACCCCCCACGATCGCGACCGGCTGAGCGGCCGGTTTGTCTGGGCTGATGTCCCGGTGCTCGGTCTGGCGTTCGCCGCTGCTTGGTACCTGTCCCGCTACGAGCACTACTCGGTTCCAGAGGCTGTCGTGACCTCAGCGGCGACTCTTGGCTTGTTCACCGCGGTGCTCACCGTGCCGAGAGGCGTGCGCCGGATGGCCACGTTGTTGACCGCGCTCAGCGGGAGTCCGGCAACCACTGCACCCGATCTGACGGCGTCTGTAATCGTGGGTGAGCCGGCGGGGCCGCGGTAGTGACCACCGGGAAGTACCTGGCCGTACAGCGGTCCATGCTGAGGGCCGAGTCCGCGACGGAATTCCGCTCCATGCTCGACCGAATCCGGCGGGAGGCCGGGCTCAGTTGCGGACAGATCGCGGTGAAGGCGGGTATCCCGCGCAGCCAGGCGTACGCGCTCGTCGACGCCAAGCGCTCGGCCTTGCCGAACAAGCCCGACCAGGTGATCGCTTTTTTGAGGGCGTGCAACCTCTCACCGATGCACGCGGACATCGTCATGGACCGGCTCAGTGATCTGAAGCGGCGGCATGTCGCCGAAGGGGTGGCTGTACAAGGGCACTCGGAAGTCGTGGACTTCACGGGTGAAGGGAGAGCCTCAACGGCCGAACCACTGAGCGACACCGCGCCGCCGCGCGCTGGTCACGACAGGGAGGGCATCGTCGTCAACATGGGGAAGTTGACGCGTGCGCGCAGAAGCAACAACACGCCCCTTGTCCACCTCGTGCACTACGTGCTGGCGAGCGACGAACGGACCAGGCGGGCGAATCGGCTCTTGTTGACCCTCGGCTTCGTCCTCTCGCTGGTGCTCGTAGCCCTTGGGGGAGTGCTGATCTTGGTGCCCGACGCGATCCGGGCGTGGGTGGTCGGCGGTTTCGCCGGATCGGTTGCCGTGAGCATGCTGATCTTCATCAGGGCTGTGGTCCGGAGCTACGACTGACGTCGAGCAGAGGTTGCGGGTTCCGGTTGTCCGCCGGACATGCCCGGACTGCTCGTCTGCAGCGATACCGACTGGAACATCAGCCCTTGATCAGTGGCGGCTCTTAGCTTGTTCTTCAACGGCTTCCGGGTCACTCCCGGCCCAACCACCTGAGATTATTTCCGACTCAGATCCCCACTACGGCCGCGCCGACGGGAACCGGGGGCGCGGTCGGGTCGGTGGACTACTTGTTCAGCGACCAGTCCGCGTCGCCGTCCTTCACCGTGCCGTCGCTGTACTGGCCCGTGGACGGGTCCGGCCAGTGCCCGACCGGCGGGCCGGGGAAGAAGCCGTTGTCCACCGCCTCGCCCCTGATCGCCGCCATCTGCTGCGCCTGCACGCCCAGCACGGCGACCAGAGTGGTTACCGCGGCCGTGACCAGGCCCGCGCTGATCGTCGTCTGCCCGGCGGCCAGCGCCACGCCCGCCCAGGAGAACGCCACCGAGCCCAGCGCGGCGACGACCCCGACGAAGGCGATCACGAACTGCGCGATGATGAAGCCGAGTGCCACGTAGAAGGCCAGGCCCGCCGCCGCGCAGAGGCCGAGCGCGACCGAGAGCTTGTCGGCGATCGTGCCGAGCTTCCCCGCCGCGTTGCCCTGCGGACCGATGATCTTGCCGTAGCTGGTCGCGGCCGGGCCGGTCCACTGGAGGCCGGCCCGCAGCACCTCGGGCTTCGCCTGCCCGGCGACATTGCTCGCGGAGTGCTTCACGTCCTGCCAGTCGAACGCGTACTTGAAGAACAGCACCGGAGCCGCGATGCCCTTGAGCAACTCAACGAACTTGTCCCAGAGCCATTGAGCGGCGGCGACCACCTTGTCCACCAGGTACATGACGGCGTCTTTGACGAAGTCGGGAATGTAGAAGTGGTTCAGCCCTGCCGCCGCGGCCGGCCGGATCTCGCCCATCTTCTGGGACAGGGTGCCCATGCCGCCGTTGATCTTCTCGATCGCCGCGTTGAATTGCGCCTCACTGAAAGTCATTGGTCAACCGTCCCTAGTAGACGTTCCGGATCTTGTGCTCGTTCGCGGCTTCCTCGGCGTCATAGGTGTCCGCGATCTGCCGCAGTGTCGAACCGATCGCGGCGAGCTGCGCCCGGCCCTCGTTCGCCCGGCCGACGATCTGGTCGACGGCCTGTTCGTACGGGCCCACGATGAGCTGGAAAATGCCTGCCTCCAGTCGGGTCATGCGCAGCGATTCTGCTTCCGCGGCGGCTTTTCCGATCTCGTCGCTCATCGATTCCCAGGTGCCCGCCTCGGTCCGCAGCGCGCCCGTGGCGACCTGGACCGCCTGTTTGTCCGGTGGAGCCATGTGGGTGATCCCTTCAGGAGTCGGCGAGTCGGTGCGGATCGCCGAGGATGGACAGCGCCTCGGTGAACAGGCGGTCGAGGCCGGTCGACGGCTCCTGCTGCTGGGCGACGCTCGCCAGCCGTGCCTTGGCGAGCGCGAGCGCCTCGTTGAGCGCGTTCATCAACCGCGCAGCCGTCTGGTCCCTCACCCAGTCCGGGTCGGCGTCACAGGACGCGAGGCCGGAACCGGTGAGGGTGAGCCGCAACTTGCCCGCTGCGACCTCGCCGACACCGCCCGCCGGGGTCGGTGGTCGCAGTTGCTGCTGCTCGATGCCGTCGAAGGCCTTGATCAGCTCTTCCGCGAGTTCGCCGATCGGGCGCGGCTCGGTCTCGGCGACCTTCCGCCGCAGCGCGGGTGGCAACTCGTCGGACACCGGCCGCCGGGGTGCCTGCTCCGACTCCGCCTGTAGTCGGTCGGCCCGTTCCTGCCAGCCTTCCGACTGGAGCGTCCGCGTCCACTCCGCCATCCGCGTGCCCATGGCGGCCTGGGCCGCTTCGAGCACCGCGGACCCGAACGCGCCGGGCTCCAGCCTGCGGTTCCAGTCGAACTCCACCCGCACGGAGTCGGGCAGTCCGTCACGATCCAGCACGACGTGGACCGAACCCGTGCGGTCGCGGCCTTCCACCCGTGGCGGCGCCTTCGCCTGCGCGTCGGCGACCAGGCCCTGCAAGCCGGCCGCGTAGTGCTGGAGCTTGGCCATCTCGGCCAGGAATTCTTCGTTCACCATCCCCCTGTCATTGTGTCGACCTACCAGCGGGCGCACCCGCGCCGGGAAGGCCCACCGCGACGTTCACCATGGCGAACGCACCGAGCAGCAGGATCACGAGCGCATCGGTCAGCCACGCGATACCCAGCACTGCCACCGCCCCGGCCGCGATCGCCTCCACCACAGCGGCCACGACCAACACCGCCCGGGGCAGCCGCCGCGCGGCGAACGTCGCAACGGCCGCGAGGACCGTGACCACGATGCCCACGAACAGCAGGCCGACAGCACCCGACCGTCCCAGCGGCAGGCCGGTGGACACCGACGACCCGAACCGGACCACGAGCAACGCGCCACCGTTCGAGAGCACCGCGATGACCGCCCACAGGGCGATTTGCCTTTGGCGACGCACGCGCCGGCCGGAGAACATCACGCTCGACCGCGATCCGACCGGAATTCCTTTTCCGCACCCCGACCACGCCGGAGACCCACCCCGGTGACAGGCATTCCCATTGACCGCCCTCCACCGGCGATTTCGGTAGTTGAAATCCGCTCGACTTCGCGACCACCACTCGGGCAGTCCGCTCATCCGACTCCGGGCACGCAAGATCGGGAGCCATCATCATGCCCACCACCGAACTCCGCGTCGCCTTCCGCCCGATGTCACCCAATCAGCTCAATGACCGAAACTCCGCAGATATACCCATTCCGGTGGAATTACTTGCCTCACCGCTACATCCGCCGGGGCAACACCACCACCGACCTGCGGACCCCACCATCTTTTTCAACAATCAAAGCCAAACGGTGCGAGCCCCGATCGGGCTGCCTGCTGACTTCGCGGCTGTGCGCGCTGCGCTCGACATCCCGCTGCATGCGGGTATCGCGCGGCCGGCGGGAGGGTCGGGACGAGGGCCCCTGATGTCGGCCGCTTCGCCGACCGCCGCGACGTCGAGGGTGGCGGATTCGGACTGGCGCGAGGCGCTGGACGTCGGGCTGGGACAATAGGGGGATCGGCCGCTCGGCGACTCCTGTTCAGGTGCCTCGCACATTCGGATGCCACTGGCTGATCGTGACCGCGACCGACACGGCGGAGCCGGACGCCTGCCGGCTTCCCAGGACCGCACGATGAAGGACTGACACTGTGGCACTGCCCTACGAGCCCGACGACGACCGTGCCGCGGACCGGTTCGTCAACAACGCGCTGCGCAGCCGCGACCCCGAGGTGTGGCGGCACCTGGCGTCCGACGCCTACGTCGAGCAGACCGACCGGGTGTTGCGCGGGATGCTGGACCGGATCGCGGTGGACCGCGCTCACCGGAAGGCCGAGCGCGACACCGCGCGTGCGCGGTTGTCGGCGAGGGAGATCACCCGGGCCGACCACGACCACGACCTCGCCGAGGAGGGCGAGCGGGCGAAGAAGACCGCGCACTTCGAGGCGCTGGTGCGGGAGCAGCACCGGCTGATCGCCTCGCAGGTGCGCCGGCTGCGTGGCGACGACGTCCGCGACGAGTTGATGAGCCTGGTGATCGCCTTGGGCGCCGCGATCGACACCCACCGGGCCGCCGTGCTCGGCGAAGGGGGCGAGCCCACCGGGGCCGACCGGGCGTTGTGGGCGCGGCTGGAGACGCTCGACGTGCCGGGCACGACCGGCGCGAGGGACCGCACGTCGTTGGAGTCGCTGGTCACGCTCCATGCGGAGCGGCAGGACGACCACGGGCGCGTGTTGGCCGAGATCATTGTGGACCTGGCCGGTGACGCGACGTCGGTGGCGCGCGCCGATCTGCTGGACGTGTGGAAGAAGGTGGTCGCGCCGACCCTGACGTCCGAGGAGAAGGCGGACTTCGCGGCCAGGGGCAAGGGTTCGCTGGTGACCGAGAAGCTCAGGAAGGCGATGGGCGTCCTGGAACGGCGTGGTCTGGTCGCGCGGTCCGGTCCGCAGGGCGACCAGCGACTCGACGTGCTCGACCGCCCTGGCCTGGTGGACCTGGCAGCCACACGAACGTCGTGAACACCTGGCCGACCGGTCCCGCGGGCGGCGCCTCCAAGCCCCGCGGGTCGGCTGGATCCTGCATGTCGTCGAGCACCACGCAGCCACCGCCGCGGGCCAGGTGAGGGCCGGTGTGCCCGGCCACGAGTTCGGTGGGTCGTGGCGGCGTCGGAACCCGTCGGGCGTCGGTCACTTCGGGTGGTCGCGCCGCCACCTGCGCTCGGAGACGGTGTCCCAGCCCACGAACAGCCCCAGCGCGACGATCCCGGCGCCCAGGACCAAAAAACCGCTCGACACCAGGATGTCGTCGGGGCCCACGGCGATGTCGGAGGGTTCGTCCGGGTCGTAGCGGACCGGCATCTTCGACCCGACCTCCGGTGAACCCTTGACCACGACCGTGCCGGTCACCTCTTCGCCGTCCTCGGTCCTGAACCGCAGTGGCGTGTGCTCCCCGTAGCCGACCACGGTGGCCTCGGCTCTGCCGGTCCTGCCCACGTCGGGCAACAGGAGGAACAGGCCGAATGCCACCACTGCCAGCCCGACCGCCAGAATCCCAATGCTCTTGCGCACCGCAAGCCCCCCTTGCGCATGTACGACCACAGCAAACCACCAGACGCGCGAAGGCATGGCGTGGTTGTGTGGCGACCACCGCGACTGATCTTCGTTGTGGGACGGTCGGGCAGAGGGCGCGTTTCGCCGACAGCGAGGATGGCTTCGTCCGTCCGCTACGGCCTGGGTGTTTCCGGCAGCAGGTGGGCCACGAGGGTGCGCGCCCATTCGGGTGTCGGCGTCTGGTCGGTGAAGACGGCCCGGTAGTAGAGCGGCGCGAGCAGGGCGTCGATGGTGCGGTCGACGGGCGGGATCTCGTTGCCCCGGCTCTGTTCGCGTTCGAGGATGGCTTCGAGCTGGTCCTGGCGTTCTTTGCGGCACACGGCGGCGCCCTGCTCCCCGCCGACGCCGACGGTGGCACGGACCAGGGCCAGGGTGTCCGGGTCGCTGAGATCCCGGGCGAGGTCGGTCGCGTACCGCTCCAGGTCCCCGCGGAGGCTTCCGGTGTCCGGCACCACGAAGTCGCCGGAGAAGCGGCTGGTCGCCACGTCGGCGAGCAGGTCGCCCACGGAGCCCCAGCGGCGGTAGACCGTGGTGGCGTGCACGCCCGCGCGACCGGCGATCACCGGGATCGTCAGTTGTTCGGTGGTCTCGTCGGCGAGCAGGTCCTTGACGGCCTGGTGGACGGCCGCGCGGACCCGGGCCGAGCGACCGCCGGGTCGGCTGTCGGCGCGGGAGGCGGAGGTCACGGCGGGCATGTGACCATTATTGCACCGATCACTGCGTTTTAATCGCAGCGATCGATGCGTTTGTGCTAGCTTGGAGGCGCTAACGCAACGATCACTGCGAGGCTTGCATGCCTGTTGACACTCTCGACACCTCCTCCCCACCGCGGCGCGCGGCGTGGAAGGGCGCCTTCCCCAGCGTGGCCGCCGTCCTCGTGCTCTTCCTGGCGGCATCCAGCGCGCCATCCCCGCTTTACGTGATCTACCAGCAGCAATGGCACTTCACGGCCTGGGTGCTGACGGTCGTCTTCGCCCTGTACGTGTTCGGCCTGCTGGGCTCGTTGCTCGTCGTCGGAGCCCTGTCGGACCACCTCGGCCGCCGACCGGTGCTCGCCGCGGCGATCGCGCTGGAGGTGGTCGCGCTCGTGCTGTTCCTGGTCGCCGGGGACGTGGTCGTGCTGTCCGTCGCCCGGGTGTTGCAGGGCGTCGCGACCGGAGCGGCGACGACCACCCTGAGCGCCACTCTCGTCGACCTCGAACCGTCGCGTGGACGGGCCGGCGCGATCACGGCCGTGGCACCCCTGACCGGGCTCGCTCTCGGCGCTCTCGGCAGTGGTGCGCTGGTGCAGTTCGGTCCCGCACCGACCCGACTGGTCTACGCACTGCTGGTGGGCGGAATGCTGATGGCGGCCATCGTCGTCGCCCGCCTGCCGGAGACGTCGCTCAAACGGCCAGGAGCCCTCGCGTCGCTGCGCCCGCGCATCGCGATGCCCGCCCACCTGCGCGCGGACATCGTCCCGGTAGTGCCGGCGATGATCGCCACCTGGGCGTTGGCCGGGATGTACCTCTCCCTCGGCCCATCGGTCGCGGCCGAACTGCTGGGACTGCACAACCGCTTGATCGGCGGCGTCGTGGTGACGCTCCTGGCGGGCACCGGAGCTCTCACCGTCCTGCTGCTGCGTGCCCGTCCGGCGTCTTCACTGCTGGCCCCGTCGTCCGTCGTCCTCGGGCTCGGCACCTTGATATCGCTCGCCGGGACGACCGGAGACCTCGCCTGGCTCGCCGCTCTCGGCACGGTCGTCGCGGGTGTCGGCTTCGGCGCGTCGGTGCTGGCGACGTTCGGGACCGTCGCGCGGGTCGCCAGGCCACACGAGCGCAGCTCGGTCTTCGCCCTGGCGAACATCATCAGCTACCTGGGCAACAGCGTGCCCGCCGTCCTCGGCGGAATCGCCGTGACAGCACTGGGTTTGAGGATCGCCACCGTGATCTACGCGCTGGCGATCATGGTGATCACCTTCTCCGCCTTCGCTCTTCGCCTCAACCAAGTCCGGACGCAGCGCCGTAGCCCTGTGCTGCCGACACGTGAAAAGGAAGCACTGTGACCACCAGGAAGAACCTCGAAGTACAGCGAGCAGACCACACGACGATCCGTTACACCGCAAGCGGTCCGACCGGAGGGCCGACCCTGGCACTGATCCACGGCTGGGGTTGCGATCGCAGCGACTTCGACGCGGTGACGGACCACCTGCCCGCGCACTACCGTGTCCTGGCGATCGATCTCGCGGAGCACGGCGAGTCACGCTCGACCAGGGACGTCTGGACGATCGAGGAATTCGCCCACGACGTGGCCGCGGTGCTGGAAGTCGAGTCCGTGACGAAGGCGATCGTGGCCGGGCATTCGCTCGGTGGTGCGGTGGCCGTCGAAGTCGGCCGACTGCTCCCGACCACGGTGTCGCACGTGGTGGCGCTCGATGCCCTGCACTACGGCCTGTTTCCGGCGATGGGCGGCGATCGGGCGGACGCGACGATCCGCCTGTTCCACGATGATTTTCCCGCAGCGGTGCGCGGGCTCGTCGAGGGAGGGTCACCGGCAGGTACCGACCCGGCTCTCAAGGAGGTGTATTTCACCAAGATGGCCGGGGTGCGGCAACCCGCGGGCGTGCGTGCCATCGAAGCCCTGATCCGCTGGGACATGGACGCGGCGCTGCGCCGGACCAAGCAGCGGATCACCGTGTTCGCGATCCGCGACCTCGTCGCACAGCAGGCAATCGACCGTTACTCCGACCGCTTCGAGTTCGTCCTCGTGGACCTGGGCACCCACCACTTTCATGTGGAGTCACCGGAGGGCACAGCGAAGCTGTTGGCCGGCGTGGCAACCGGGTAGCGGCCTCGGACCAGCAGCACTACCCACCCGCGGCCCCGGGACCGGCCGTGTCCGTGGTTCGGGTGGGTCGTGAATGCCGGCTGTGGTCGGCCTCACTCGGCGACGACTAGTCCTATCCGGTAGGCGAGGACTACCGCCTGCACGCGGTCGCGCAGGTCGAGTTTGGTCAGGATTCGGGAGACGTAGGTCTTCACGGTTTCCGTGGTGATGCAGAGCTTCTCGGCGATCTCCGCGTTCGACAGGCCGGCGGCGAGCTGTCCGAGCACTTCGAGTTCCCGGCGGGCGAGGGTCTGCCGGACGTGGTCGCGGGCCGGGTGGGTGGTGTCGGTGGGGCGCAGGCGCTCGGCGAAGTGGCCGATCAGGGCGCGGGTGACGGCCGGGGCCACCAGCGATTCCCCGGCGGCGACCGTGCGCACGCCCTTGATCAGTTCCGCCGGTGGCGCGTCCTTGAGCAGGAAGCCGCTGGCGCCGGCCTTGAGTGCCTCGTAGACATATTCGTCGACGTTGAAGGTGGTGACCATCAGCACTTTCGCCGGGTTGTCCACGCCGGGCCCGGCCAGCCTGCGGGTGGCCTCGATACCGTCGAGGATGGGCATGCGGATGTCCATCACCACGACGTCGGGGCGCAGCCGCAGCGTCTCCTCGACGGCCTGCCTGCCGTCCGCGGCCTCGCCGACGACGTCCATGTCCGGTTGCGCCGAGAAGATCGTGGTGTACCCGGCGCGCACCAGTTCCTGGTCCTCGCACACCAGAACCCGGATGGTCATGCCTGCCTCCGTGACGGGATGAGAGCGTGCACCCGGAACCCGCCTTCGGGTCGGGCCGCGGCCACCAGTTCACCATCGAGCATCCGTACCCGCTCCCGCAGCCCACTCAGGCCGCGCCCGCCCGACCCGACCGCGGGCGCGCCTGCGGAGGTCCCGTCCGTCGTCACCTCGATCTCGATCCGGTCGTCGTGATCGTCGATCTCGACCCGGGTCGGGTGTCCCGCCGCGTACTTCATCGCGTTGGTCAGCGCCTCCTGCACCACCCGGTACGCCGCCAACTCGATGTCGACGGCGTGCTCACGCTGGTCGCCCCGCCTGGTCAGCTCGACCGGCTGACCGGACAACCGGGCCTGCTCGACGAGGTCGCCGACCCGGCCCAGGGCAGGCGACCGGTCGGCCCTCGCCGAGTCACCCGTCGCTTCGAGCACGCCGAGCAGGTGACGCAGTTCCGTCAACGCCCGGCGGCCCGTGACGCTGATGGCGTTGAGCCCTTTCTCCACGTGTTCCGGCGCCCCGTCGAGCAGGAACTGCGCCGCGTCCGCCTGGACGACCATCGCGGTCACGTGGTGGGTCACCACGTCGTGCAGGTCCCGGGCGATGCGGGCCCGCTCTCCGGCGGTCGCCACCTCGACACTCAGCCGACGGGTCTCCGCCTCCTCGGCCCGCCACCGGCGCATCGCGGTCCCGGCCATCCACATCACCACCAGACTCAGGTAGAAAACCACGAACACTTGGAGCTGACTGGGCGAACCCAGCAGGTGCAACGTGATCGCCAGCCCGGTGTAGCCCGCGGTCGCTGTCGCCGCGGTGACCCGGCGGTACCGGACCTGGTGCGCCCCGACCGTGAAGAGCGCCAGGTAGAGCCCGACGCCGGCGATGTTGTCCGGGTAGCCGAACGACTGATGCAGTGCGAAGGCGATACCGATGACCGCCAGGCAGCCTGCCGGCCGGCGCCGTCTGATCGCCAGCGGCGCGGCTTGCGCGATGACCAGCACGAGCGCGAGCGCGTCAACCGGGCGTTTCGGCAAGTCCCCGAGCTGAGGGCCGATGGTCGACACGGTCGGTACGAACGCCAGGGCCGAGAGAACCAACGCGAACGCGCTGTCCTTAGTAGACGGGGATAGTCTCTGCCACCCTAGGAGCATCGCGTGAGCGTACTGGTCAGGCCCCGGCTTTGACACGGCGCTGGATCTGACCGGTGCGGGCGGCGCGGCGCAGCAGGACAACGGTGGGCACAACGCAGACCAGCAGCGCGATCAGGCTCGCCTCGGGCCCGAAGGCGCCACCGGTCAGCACGGTAGGACCGGACAGCGTGGTCCGCAGCAGCCCGTGTGGCGCCTCGGCCGAGCCGGACAACGCGACGCCGAAGATCCCGGCGTGGGTGAAGTTCCAGGCGAAGTGCAGGCCGATCGACAGCCACAGCGAACGGGTCGCGACGTAGGCGGCGGTCGTCAGCAACCCGCCCGTCAGGGCGATCGACAGCACGCCCCAAAGCGTCGCGTCGGCGTTGATCGAGTGCGTCAGACCGAAGATCAGCGACGACACGATCAGCGCGATCACGGTCCCGGTGCGTTCCTCCATGATCCGGAACAGCACGCCGCGGAACAGCACCTCTTCGGTGACCGCGACGCTCGCCGTCAGCCCGGCAGTGCCGAGGCAGCCCCAGATCGAGCCCCACGACATGTCCTGCCAGCCGCCGAACATCCCGATCAGCAGGATCAGCAGGACGAACAGCCCGGACCCGAGCACCGCCCCACGCCGCAGCGGGGACCACACCTGCACCATGGCGAGTTCGGGGATTTCCGCCCGCTGCTCCACGACCTGCGACAGCTTGCGATAACCGGCCACAACAAGGATGGCGGAGCCGATCCCCAATGGCAGGGCGAGCAGCACAACGGGCGACACGAGCTGCATGACGACCGCGTTCACCAGCATCACGACGGTGAACGCGACCAGCAGCACGGGGAACCGATACCTGCGCAGCCGCCCGATTTCCTTCGATCGAACCATTGTCCTCGTCCTCTCTGTGGCGATCTCTCTGTGACACAGAGATTAGGAATCCAGGCCGGTGATGGAATCCCGCTGGGAACAACAACCCGGGTAGCTCTCAAGGGGGACAACGGGCCTTACCACGGTCACTGCGGGGCGACGTCGGCGCAGTCGAGCTTCTCGTCCGGCAGCCGGCCGGTGGTCAGGAACGTCACCGTTGCCTCGTCCACGCACGTGGAGCCCTGGTTGTAGACGTAGTGCCCGCCGTTGTCCGCGCCGACGAAAGCCGCTCGCTCGCCGAGGACCTCGTACAGCCCGAGGCCGTCCTCCCACGGTGTGGCGTTGTCCCTGCGGTTCTGCAGGATCAGCGTGTTGCGCGGTCCCTTGTCGGTCACGCGGACGGGCTCTTCGATCGGCTTCGGCCAGAACGCGCACGCCCAGATGTTGGCGGGCATCCCCGCGGTGAGCGGCCAGGCCGCGCGGTCCTCGGCGGTGCGGCGGGCGTACTCGTCGACGTCGTCGGACCACGGCGCGTCACCACAGGTCAGTGCCAGGAACATGGTGGCCTGGTTGTCGGCCGGCACGCCCGGGGTCGGCGGCGGCGCGGTGAACACCTGTTGCAGCACCTGGCCGTCCGCCTCGGTGAGCGTGCCATCGGCCAGCCCGACGGCGGCCTTCCAGAACTGCGCAAGCACCGGGAGGGTCTCGTTGTGCAGCAGGAGGCTGTAGGTGACGGTGCGCAGCATCGAACCCGTCAGGGCCAGTGGGGTGCCGGGGACGGGCGCGGGGGTGCGGTCGAGGCGGTCGGCGAGTGCGAGGTACTTCCGGGTCACCTCTTCAACGGTGCCGCCCAGTCCGAGCGTGGCGTGCTGCGCCGCGGCGACCCTTGCCGCGTCGGGGAAGCGTTCCGACATGGCCTTGCCCCAGTTGTCCGTCGCGTTGGCCCAGACCTTCGTGGGGTCGACGTTGCCTTCGAGGACCACCCGGTCGGCGCGATCCGGGAACAGTGACTCGTAGACGGCGCCGAGGTACGTGCCGTAGGACTGGCCCCAGTAGGAGATCTTCTCTTCACCGAGCGCCGCGCGGATGCGGTCCATGTCGCGTGCCGTGTTGGCGGTGGTGAAGTACCGGAGCTTCTTGCCGGCGTTCTTCGCGCACCGTTCGGCGTCCGTGCGGGCGTGGTCGACGTTCGCGGTGATCGAGCCGTCCGAGGCCGGGTACGGGAAGAGGCCGGCGAGAGACGGGTCGTCGAGACCGCAGCTCTGCGGGGTGCTGTGCTGGACCCCACGCGGGTCGAAGCCGATGAGGTCGTAGGCCGCCGACACCGACGGCGGCAGGGTCGGCGCCACGACACCCGGTGTGTCCAGGCCGGGCAACGCCGGGCCGCCCGGGTTCAGCAGCAGGACACCGCGGCGGTCGTGGGACTTCGCTGCCGGCAGCTTCGAGACGGCCACCTCGATCTCCTCGCCACCGGGGTTCCGGTAGTCGAGCGGAACCTTCACCGTTCCGCAGGTGAGCCGGGGGTCGCGACTGGCGCCCTCGGCCAACGCCGGGCACGTGTCCCAGTTGATGTGCGGCGTGGCGGCCTCGGCGGCGACCGGTGGTGCGTCCTCACTCGTCGCATCTCCTTCCGGGGCGGCATCACAGGCCGCCACCGCTGCGACGGTGAGCGCCGCCGCGATCACCACCCGGGTGAACCTCCGGGGAATACCGGCGCCCGCTGACCGTTGCATTGTCCTCAACACCCTTGCCCTCCAGTTTCTCGGCGTGCCGCGACGCACTGACGGCGTCGTTGGCGAAACTTATGGGAGAGTGCGGCGCCACGAATCCCCTTGGTGTGGACACTTTTCTGTAGTCCTCACGGGGGACAGCGGCCTGCAGCCGACTGGCCGAGCTTTACGGACACGCTGCCGTGGCATCACACGACCAGAGCTAAGGCCCCGAAGCGCAACCGCCTATGCCGCGAGGCGAGCGGACATCAGCCGTACTCGTCAACGTAGGCGTGCGTGGCGAGGGGGCATGCCGGCACTGCCACCACTTGAGGCGACAGGTGGCTAACCAGGCAGGACGATCCGGTAGCCGAAGTCGTCGCCGTTCGGCGCGACGATCTCCAGGTCGTCCGTCATCACTCGGTGCACGCGCAGCGTCTCGACGGTCGGGGGATCCTGCGGCGCCATGACCGCGGGCGAGAACGCGCAGCCCTCGCCGAGTTCCACGCGCACGGCGAGACCCGCCTCGTTCACGACCTCGGCGCTGCGCCCGTCCGCGGCCACCGTCGCGGTCTGCCGCCTGCCCTGCATCGCCGCCGCCCACAGGTCCACGCAGAACTCGTTCGCGATCCGATGGCCGGGCTTCGTGCCCGTGTAGGAGACGTGCACGACCGGGCCGTCCAACTTCACTGTCTTGCGGAAGCGGCCGAACGCCTCGACGTCGTGCAGGACCACGCCGCGCTCGCCGGCCCGCTTCCTCCGGTGGTCCTCGGCGAGCCGGGCCTCCAGGTCCTCCAGGGTGTCCGGAGCATCGACGAGCCGGCCGTCGCCGTACTCGAAGGTCACCGCAGGCTCGTCCGCGGCTCCGGCGATCTCGTCATAGGCGTTGAAGTTGTCCGGGTAGTACCAGTCGAACCCCTTGTCGCCGGCCGGGCCGGTTCCGGTCGTGCCACGGCTCGGCTCGACATCGCAGGCCACGTAGGCGTGGTTCGGGGTCCAGACGGTGTTCTGCAGCACGATCCCGTCGCACTCGACCCCACTGTCGGACGGCCAGTCCATGTCGAGGAACTGGTAGGCCTTGCAGGTCCCGCTGACCGCGACGGGCCGGCCGTCGACGAGGGTGAACAGGTGGGTGATGCGCCCGCCGTTGCGGTCGAGCACCACCAGCGCCCGCTCGTTGTAGAGCACGACAGTCGGCAGCGGATCGTGGTCCCAGTGCAGCCCGGCGACACGCCGCCACGCGGGAACCGCGTCGGGGTCGACGGCGTCCTCCAGCTTTGCGACGCGCTCGACCACCGGGCCGCCATCGCGGAACTCACCGGCCGCGCCGCGCCGCGCCCACGCGGCCCACACCGCCGCAGCCAGGTAGACGTGGGTGTTGCGTAGCTGCAGCGACTCGGCCACGACGAAGTTCTCCGGATCGCTGCCCCCCGGGTCGGCCTCCCGGTCCACGCGCGCCCGCTTCGACCACTGCGACTCGTGCAGGTTGAGCGTGAAGTACAACCGAGCGAGGTCGAATAGCTGGTTGCGGCAGTCGGCCGGCCAGGCCGCGATCGCGCGCTCGGCCCGCGTCGAGATCTCCTCAAGGGTCTCGTCGAGCCACTCGGCGCGCGTCCGGCCCCAGGCCGCGTACCAGGTGTCGAACGCCAGCCCGAAGTCCCGCCCCGGCACCGGCGGCACCGGCAGGCGCCACTCCCGCTCGATGTACGGGTCCGACGCGCGCACCAGGTCGAGGTCACCGACGCAGTCGGAGTCGCCGAGGTCGTCGGTGGTGAGGACCCGCACCCACGGATGGACGGCCAGCCACGACAGCGCAGCCTGGTAGCGCTGGTTGAACTGCAGTTCCCGGGCGTTGTAGACGCCGTCGAACCAGCCGTTGCCGCTGGCCTTGTCGGCGTCGTCCGAGTAGACGAGCAGGTTTCCGCGCCGCAGGTGCGGCTGCGCGGCGAGCTCGATGAACTTGCGCCGCAGGTCCCGGCTCACCTTGCCCAGGTCGGCCTCGCGGTCGTCGGCGCGCAGCAGCTTGTCCTTCATCTCGGGGTCGATGAGGAGCACCTTCAGCCCGCTCGCGCGGTCGCGCCACAGGTACTGCCAGTTCACCCACCGACCGTCGGTCTCGCGGCCCATCGGCGGGCTGGGGTCGCGGATGACCGTGGCGGTGTCCTCCTCTCCGTTCTCGTGCTGCCCGCCGTCGACGATGAGGAACTCCATGCCCGACTGCCGCAGGGCGTCCACGACGTTCGGGCGGTTGGTCACGATGCGCGAGTCCGGGTAGTAGACCGGGCGGGTCTCGCCGAGGATGGCGCGCATCGCGTCGGAGCCGAGCGCGATGGCGTCGAGGTTCGTGGCGGTCGTGTAATACGGCAGACGGTGCGCGCCGAACCCGGCGACGACCGGCACCAGCAGGCCGTCGCGGACATCCTGACGCATCCGCTCCAGGTCGCCGGGGCAGTCGTGGGCGAGCAGGTCGAGCAGCCCGCCGTTCATTGCCCACATCTGCGGGATGCCGTACCGCCGGTGCGCCTCGATCGTGAACGCATATCCGTCGCCGGTGCGGCTCTCCTTGCTGCCCGGGCGGCTGCTGTAGCTGGCGCCCGGGTCGCGCATGGTCACCTGCGCGTAGGTGCGCGGCGGGGTGTAGTCGTCGTCGGCGGTGGCGAACAGGTCGTTGAGCCCCTGGATCGCGAAGTTGACGAACACGACCCGCGCGCTGCCCACGTCAGCCCGCTCGGTGAGGTCGACCGCGACGTCCCTGCCGTGGTGGGTGAGGACCACAGCCGGCAGGTCGTCCCCCGTGCGCGGCACGGCCACGGTGACCGAGTCGGCGGCGAGGTCGACAAGCGGCAGCGGGTCCGGCTGCGCCGAGCGCAGGTCGATCACCCGGTCGCCGATCTGCATCGCGAGATCGGGCCGATCCGACCGATGCGCGAACAGGTCGACCACGTCGACGCGGATCTCTTCCCGGTCGGGGGTGCGCCGGTGGTAGAGGACCCACGCGTCGAGCGCCGCGCCCGGATGCGGGATGAAGATGCGGCGGATGTCGTCACGGGTGAAGTCCGGTGCGACCGCGAAGGTGGCGTACGTGGCGGATCGGGCCTCTCGGCCATGGGAGAGGGTCACCTCCAGCGCGTACCGGACGTGCGCGCCGACCGGCACGGCCGGCAGCCGGGCCTCCAGGTACTGCGTGTGCCGGCTGCGCAGCGCGTCATCCAGGCCCACGTAGTAGGGCAGGTGCTCGAACCGGAACTGCCCCTGGGTCTGCATCTGGCCGCGCATCCAGTCCGCGAAGCCATCGCGGATGCGGCGCACGCGGGCCCGGGGCGACCACGACCGCCCGTCCACCCGGACCTCCAGCCGCCACGATGCGATCGGCACGTTCGGCTCGTCGGTGTCGATGCGGAACGGGAGCAGCACGTCCAGGGTGCTGGAACCCGCGGGTCCGGCGACGACACGGGGGTAGGCGCCGGGCGCGAAGTGGACGATGCGGGGGCTCATCGCGGCTCCTTCGTGAGGGCGGGTTGAGGTGTTACCAGAGTGCGGTCGCGGGTGCGGGGGCAGGCAGGGCGGGGAACAGTGGTAGCACTTCTTCGGCGATTTCCGCGACGGTATCCGCGGCAGGCCGTCGGCCGTGTTGGACGCCGAGTGCGGCGTGGTTGACGCCGTTGTCGCGCCAGCGACCGAGCAGGTCGATGAGCCCGTTGCGGCCGGTGCGCAGAACGAACCCACCGCGCAGTGGTGTCGGCGGGTGGTCCGGGTCCTCGGCGAGGTCGAGCCACTCGTTGGTGACCACCGGTTTGAACACTCGGCTGGGCACCAGCCCGCGCCACGCGCTGATCTTGGCGCCGAGCATGGCCGGGCCCTCGGCGGTCGCGGTCACTCCGGGGTAGAGCAGGCGCCCGTCGCCGTGCTCGGCGATCCACTCCTCGGTTTGCCGGCTGGAGCCGGTGACCAGCAAGGGGATCCCGCCGGCGAGCGGTTTGGGCAGCAGGTCGACCTGGCCCGCGAGGCCGCCCAACGGGGAGTCGATGCGCGGGAAGTCCTCCCCGAGCAAGCGCCGGATCATGGTGACGCTCTCGGCGAACCGCGGGCCCCGGCCGGCGTGGTCGATGCCGTAGGCGGGGAACTCCGACGCCCGGTCCCCGGTGGCGATCCCCAGCACGAGTCGGCCGCCGGACAGGCGGTCGAGGGAGGCGGCCTGCTTGGCCACGTCGATCGGATGGCGCAGCGTCACGACCACGCTGCCCGTTGCCAGGGCGAGGTTCTCGGTGTGCGCGCCCAACCACGCCAGGTAGGTCCACGGGTCGTACACCTGCCCGACGTCGCCGAAACCCCGGTCGTGCAGCGGGACGTCGCGGACCCACACCCCGGCGAACCCCGCCCGGTCGGCCATCCGGACCACCTCGCCCTGCCCACGCATCCCTTCCAGGTCACCGGCATAGGGCCACACCGGCAGGAACAGGCCCACGGTCAGCTCCCCGGGAGCGAACATCCGCGCAAATCCCGGGTGGCCCGCGAACGGCCATCGGGCTCCGGGTGTGGCTGTCGCGCCGGCGGACGGAGTGTTGCTGATGGTGGCCACGAGCTGCCCTCCTGACTGGAATGATCTATCCAGAACATAGCGGATGGAACGATCGATCCACTAGAGTCCTCGTCATGGTGAGACGGCCGGCACCCCCCGACAAGGCGCCCCGCGGCGACCAGGAGCGAACTCGGGATCGTCTGGTGCGGGTCACCGCCGACTTGCTGCAGCGCCAGGGCTATGAGGCGACCGGAATCAAGGAAATCCTGGTTGCGGCGGGTGCCACCTCCAGTTCCCTGTACCACCACTTTCCCGGTGGCAAGGAGGATCTGGCCGGCGAGGCGCTCGCCTATGGCGCCGGGCAGTTCGCCAACCTGTTGCGTGGCGCTCTCTCGCGCGAGGCCGCGCCGGAATCCGCGGTCGCCGCGTGCGCCCTCGACCTCGCCGAGGACCTCGCCGCGTCCGGGTGGTCCGACGGGTGCCCGGTCGCCGTCACCGCCTTGGAGAGTGTCGGGCGTTCACCAGGACTGCGGGCGGCATCGGCACGGCTCCTGCGGCAATGGCAGGACATCATCGCTTCCCGCCTGCGGTCCGACGGCATTCCCGACCCGGCCGCCGGCGAGTTGGCCTCGACTGTGCTGTGCACCCTCGAAGGCGCGGAACTGCTCAGCCGGGTCACCGCGGACCCGGCCCCACTGCACACCGCTGCCCGCCACCTCGCCACCTTGGTCAAGGCCGCACAACGACCGTAGCCGGCCACACCGCGCGGGCCTGCTCGTGGTGTCCGATGGCGGTGTCGACCGGAGGGCCGTGAGCGGTGAGCCGGTTGCGCGTGGTGCCGACCGCCGTGACGACACACGACGACGTGCCCGGTCGGCGAGAGACGGCGACCGGGCACGCGAGGACGTCCGGCCTCAGGCGTCCTTTTTCCACTCGATGATCTGGAGGTAGTTCCCGTCGGGGTCGGCGAACGTGCCGAACTTGCCCTTTGCCCGGTCCTCGACCGAGATCCACTCCACGCCGGCCGCGTTCAGCCGGGCCTCCACGGCGTCGAAGTCGTCGACGTGGAAGTTGATGATCGTGCGACCCGGTTCGTCGTTCTTCGTCCCGATGTCGTCGCGCCCGTCGATGACCAGCAGGAAGCCGCCCAGGTCGAGCGGGCCCTCGCCGGTGGACTCCGGCGCCAGCGCCTTGGTGTACCAGGCCCGCAGCTCGGCGGGACGGGTCGTGCCGAGCAGCATGCTGCCGGGCTTGAGCGTCGTCATGTCGAATCTCCTCGTTGTGTGATCACAGGTCGCGGGCGGGGGCTTGTCGCCACACGCCACCCGGTGCTACTCGGAATCGCGTTCCGCTGTCTCGGCGGCGCGCTTGATGGCCGCCAGGCGGCGGTCCCAGTCGGACGCGAGCGAGTTCATCCACCGCGTGGTGGCGTCCAGCCCGTCGGGCCGCAGCGAGTACCTCACCTCGCGTCCGACCCGGCTGCCGACGACGAGTCCGGCGGCGTCCAGGACGGCGAGGTGCTTGACGATCGCCTGTCGGGAGACGGGGAGCTGTCCGGCGAGCGTCGTCGCCGTGACCGCGCCCTGCGCGGCGAGGTGGTCGAGCAGTTCGCGCCGGGTCGGGTCGGCGAGCGCGGCGAGAACGCTGCCGACCTCCTCGAACGCGTCGCCTGGTGTCGCCCTCACACAGTCGACTCTTCGACGCGCTTCTTCGCCGTGTCGAGCACCTCCGGCCATCCGGCGGTGAGGTCCTCGATCGTCCTGGCGCGCACTTCCTCGGACACGGCGAGCGCGGCGAAGCCGCTCTCGACCACGGTGAGGCGGGTCTTGTCACCCTCGGCGGACAGCGTGAACTCCACGAGGGTGCTGTTGCCCTCGGTCAACTCCTGGCCGGGGGTGGCGGGCGCCCAGCGGTACGCGATGTACGACTGGGGCTCGACCTTCACCACGCGCACCGGGAAGTCGCCGTGCTCCGCGTTCCTGGCCACCGTCGACTCGCCCTCGACGGCGGTGGTGCCCTTGATGCTCTCCGGGTCGGCCACCCAGAAGCCGGGTGCGGACACCAGCGACCAGACGCGCTCGACCGAGGCGTCGATCAGGGTGTCGCGTTCGATCCGGTCTTCGAGCATGAGGAACTCCTTCGGTGCCAGCGTCGAGTGCAACCGAAGTGTTGCACGTCCCCGCTCGTCGCGCAATCAGTAGGTTGCACGACGAGCGGGGACGGACGCACGAGGGTGACGCCGAGTACGGGGGCCGCCGAGGACGATTCGACCCCGCGGAATCCCTCGGTTCAGTGCTGGTCGGTGTCGAGCCCTCCCAGGCGCGCTTCGACGCGTTCCACGTCCGCCACGCGGTGTTGGGCCCGGAACAGGCTGCGGGCTCGTTCCCACGCGGCGTGTGCCGCGGCGTGGTCGCCGATCTCCACCAGCACTTCGGCGAGCATCTCGACGACCTGCGCCTCCCGGCGCACGTTGCCCACGTCGCGGAGCAGGTCGCACGCCTCCTGGTAGAGGGCCCGCGCGTCGTCGAGGCGACCGGTCGCTCGGGCGACGTACCCGAGCGCGCTGGTGGCGATGGCCTGGCTGTCCCGGTCTCCGTGTGCCCGGAACACCTCCACGGCGGTGCGGCACGCGTCGAGTGCGGTCTCGTGGTCGCCCAGGCGAGCGGCCAGCCAGCCGACCTGGCTGAGCGATTGCGCCTCGAACACGTCGTTGCCCTGGCGGCGCAGCAGTTCGTGCGAGCGTTTCGCGTGCCGCATCGCGCCGGCGAAGTCGCCCGTCCACCCGACCAGGATCGACAGGGAGTTCTCGGCGATGGCCTCGACCATCTCGTCGCCGGTCTGCCGCGCCAGCGCCAGGGCCCGGTTCAGGTGGTCCAGCCCGTCGTCCAGCTTGCCGAGTTGGCCGTTGGCGTAGCCCAGCGCCAGCAGCGCGTCGGCCAGCAGGTCGTCCCGGCCCAGCGCCCGGGAGGCCGGGATCGCCAGTTGCCACGCGTCGACCACGTCCTGGAGAAAACCGGCCCGGTCGTAGAGGGGTGTCAGGTGCCGGGCGAGCTGCCACACCTGGTTGTGCAGCCCGAGTTCCGCTGCCGCCCGGACGGTCGCGGCCAGCACCGCCCGCTCTTCGGTGAACCAGGTCAGTGCGGCGTCGAGGTCCCTGGGCACGTGGGTGTGGCGGCCCGGCGGCACGGGGCCGAGCGGGCTTGCCCGGCGGAACGGCCAGACCACTGCGGTGGCCGACGCGGCGGTGTGCGTGTGCAGGTCCACCACCCTGCGCACGGCGGCGTCCCGGTCCCGCTGCGGGATGTCCTGTTCGGCGGCGTACAGGCGGACCAGGTCGTACATGCGGTAGCGGCCCGCCCGGTGCTCCTGCACCAGCGACATCCGCTCCAGCGCGCGCAGCACGGCGGTGGCCCGCGCCGGCGGCAGGTCGGCCAGGCAGGCCGCGGACACTGCGGTGCAGTCGGGTCCGGGCGTGGTGCCGAGCAGGGCGAACATCCGTGCGTGCTCGTCGTCCAGCGCCTCGGTGGACCACGACAGCACCGTCCGCACGCCGGCCGCCGAGTCGTCGTCCAGCTCGTTGAGCCTGGTGGTCACGTCGTGTAGCTGGGCGGCGAACGCGGCCAACGGGAACGTCGGGTGCGCCTGGGCCCGACCGGCCACGACGCTCAACGCGAGCGGCAGGCCCGCGCAGTGCCCGACCAGGTCGTCGGCGGCGGCGGGTTCGGCGGAGACGCGCGCGGCCCCGATCCGCTCGGCCAGCAGCGCGCGGGCGTCGGCCGCGGGTAGCGCGTCGAGCCGCACCGGGAGCGCCCCGTGCGCGGTGACCAGCGCGGGCAGCCGGTGCCGGCTGGTGACCAGCGCGACGCACCCGGTACCGGGCAGCAGCGGCGTCACCTGCTCGGTGTCGGCGGCGTTGTCGAGCACGACGAGCACCCGGCGGTCGGCGGTGAGGCTGCGGAACAACGCGGTCCGGCCGTCGAGGTCGGCCGGCACGGCGTCGCGCTCGACACCCAGCGCGTCGAGGAAGCCGAGCAGCGCGGACGAGGCCGGCACCGGGCTGCCCGACGGGTCGAAGCCGCGCAGGTTGACGAACAGCAGGCCGCCGGGGAAGCGGTCGGCGTGCCGGTGCGCCCAGCGCAGCGCGAGCGTGCTCTTGCCGATGCCGCCGCTGCCCGAGACCACGGCCGTTCCCGGGTGGCCGAGCAGTTCGTCCAGCGCGGCCAGCTCGTCCAGGCGGCCGGTGAACCAGCGTGGCGCGGCGGGCAGTTGTCGGGGCACCGGGTGCGCCGAGGCCGGTGCGCGGTCGTCGGCGAGCATGCGCCGGTGGATCTCCCGCAGTTCGGGGCTCGGGTCGACGCCCAACTCGTCGGCGAGCCGCCGCCGCAGCGCCTCGTAGTGCGCCAACGCCTCGGCGTGCAGCCCGCTACCCGCCAGCGCGATCAGCACCAGCCGGGCGACCCGCTCGTCCAACGGGTGTTCGGCGGCCAGCGCGGTCAGGGGCGTCACCGCTTGTACGTGCCGGCCCAGCCGCAACCCGACCTCGTGCCCGTCCAGGCGCGCCGCGAACACCTCTCGCTCCACCGCCTCGCGCAGCGACGTGGCCCACGGCGAGTCGACCCCGGTCAACGGCGTGCCGACCACGAGGTCCAACGCCGACCCGAGCGATGCCGCGCGGTCCCGGTCGTCACCGCCGCACGCCACCAGCGCCCGGAACCGGTGCAGGTCCACCGCCTGCGGGTCGACGTCGAGCACGTACCCGCCGGACCGCTTGCCCAGCCGGGCCTCCGGCACGCCCGCGAGCGCCTGCCGCAGCCGTGACACGTAGCTGTAGACCGCGTCCCGGGGCCGTTGTGGCAACCGCTCACCCCACACCCGGTCGGCCAGCACGTCGACGTCGACCACCCGGTTCGCGTCCACCAACAGCGCCGCGAGCACGCACCGCACCCGCGCGTGCCGGATCGGGGAGAACCCGTCCGCCGTCGACGTCCGGACCTCGCCGAGCAACTGGAACCGCACCGCCCCCATCGGGCGAGTATCCATCACGCCGTGTCAGATCCGTGCCAGGCGTCGCCGGCAAGGTCGCCCCGGTAGCGGAAATCGCACCACCTCACGAGGGGGACGGATGAAGTTCGGACGAGTCGCGGCGGTGCTCGCCGCCGTCGTGCTGGGCGTGCTGGGGACGGCGGCCCCGCAGGCGTCGGCGGCCGAGGTGTGGCACTGGCAGAGCCAGTGGGACAACGGCTACCTCGACCACAACGCCCACAACGGGGTCCACACCCGCCCATGGACCCCTGGGCCCCACCAGGAGTGGGAGTACAAGCGGTACAGCGACGGGACCTACCGGTTCATGAACGTCGCCACCAAGTTGTGCCTGGACAACAGCGAGTACGGCGTGCGCGCCTTCGGCTGCAACGACGGTGCTTGGCAGCGCTGGGACATGAACGACTGGGGCAACGGCAACTGGGAGCTGGTGAGCATGTGGGACCACCGCTGCCTGGACAACAGCACCTACGGCATCCGCACGGTCGGCTGCAACGGCTTGAGCTACCAGCTCTGGAGGTGACCTCCGGGTGATCCCGTCGCACCCCGACGAGGTCCTGTAGCGCGACGATGCCCGCCGATTCCCGCCTCCTCCGGGAATCGGCGGGTCCGCCACTGTCTACTGTGGACTCTTGTCGTTGGGGAGTCCCTTGTTTTTGCCCTGCTGCGATGCGCCAACGGGTTGGCGAGCTGGGCCGGTTCCGACAGGCTGCGTCGCTTTGACGCGTTCAGGTCAGTCGGTGACGGCCAACAGGTGGTAGCCCCAAGGGGGTAACGCGACGTAAAGACCCTCGGTCGACACTTCGTGGCCGTCGCGGTAGAAGGTTTCGTCTCGCAGCGGATCGCGGAAGCCTGTGGACTTGTCGGCCAGGCCGGTCCACGGCACGGCCACGCGGCCCTGGGACGGGGTGGGGGAGAGGTTGACCACGACCAGGTGGCGTGCTCCCGGCGCGGTCCAGGACCAGGACAGGAGGTTGTCGCACGTCCGGTTGTCGGGCCAGCCGTCGACGTCCAGGAGTTGCCACGTCCCGGTTCGCACGTCGGGTGCGGTGGACAGCAGGCGGTGGTGCCAGGTCGTGAGGGCTGGGTCGGCTGGTTCGTCGGGAGCGCGGTTCAGGAACACCGGTGGTCGCGTGTGCTTGGCCTCGAACTGGCCCTCGTGCCACAGGGTCGCGCCGGGCAGCGTGGCCAGGGTGACGGCTGCCGCGGGGATGGCCTCGCGGGGCAGGCGCGACGCCACCCTCGGCTCGTCGTGGTTCTCCAGGAAGCGCAGCAGGCGCCACTGGTAGGCGAGGTCGGCGCGCAGGTGGTCCCGGACGGCGGCGGGGTCGAGGTCGAGGATGCGGTCGTAGAGGCGTTTGTCGTAGCAGAGGTCGAAGCCCTGTTGGTGCAGCGTCCATTCCATGTCCCAGTACGCTTCGGCGATCAACAGGGTGTCCGGGTGGCGGGCGCGGAACTCGGCGAGCACGACCGGCCAGAAGTCGAGCCGCGGCGGTGGTCCGGTGCGGCCGGCCCAGGTTCGGGCGAACACCTCGTTGGTCGGCAGCATCGCCATGTCGCAGCGGATCGCGTCGCACTGTTCGGCGATGTCCGCCAGCGTCCGTGCCGTCGCGTCGCGCAGGTCCGGGGAGAACGCGTCCAACTGCACCACGTCCGGCCACGGCGGGAAGTACGGGTCGCGGCCCCGGGCCACGATGTGCCCGTCGAGCGCCAGCCACGCCTCCGGCGAGTCGGCGAGGTCGCGGTCGTCGCCGCGCACGAACAGCTCCGGGCGCTCGGCGACCCACGGGTGGTCCGGTGCGACGTGGTTGGGCACGTAGTCCAGGACCAGCAGCACACCCCGACGGGCGAGGGCGGTCCGGGCCTTCGCGAGTCCCGACCGCCCGCCGAACCGGTCGTCCACCTCGTAGCGGCGCACGCAGTACGGCGAGCCGATCACGTCGTCGATCCGCAGGTCCGGCAACGCTTCCCGGAACGAACGCCGCGTGTCGGCGTCCACCAGCGCCAGCCCGGCGGCGCTGCGCTCCCAGACGCCCATGAGCCACACGGCGTCGACTCCCGGCCGCGTCACGGCGTCCCACGCCTCGCCGGGCACGTCGCCGAGGGTCACCGGCCGGTCCAGCTCGCGCGTGAGGTCGGTGAGCCACACGGCGGTGTTCACCTCGTGCACCACGGGTTGCGTCGGCGGGATCATCGGCGCACCGCCCCGCGGAACAGCAGTGGCAGCAATGCGACGGTGCCGGTCCACCCGGTCTGGTGGCTCGCCCCGAGGCCCGCGCCGGTGTCGCCGTCGAAGTACTCGTGGAACAGCACCAGGTCCCGCCAGTGCGGGTCGTCGCGCAGCAACCGGTGGCCGCCGTGGGCGGGCCGGCCGCCGTCACCGGGCAGGAACAGCCGCACGAGCCGGCCGGAGATCTCCTCGGCCACCTCGCGCAGCGACAGCCATTGTCCGGACCCGGTCGGGCACTCGACGCGGAACCCGTCGCCGAAGTGCTGGTGCAGGTTCAGCAGTCCGCGCACCAGCATCACGTTGACCGGGAACCACACCGGTCCCCGCCAGTTGGAATTGCCGCCGAACATGCCGCTGTCCGACTCGGCCGGCAGATAGGACACCCGGTGCTCCTGACCGTCCACGGTGAACACGTACGGGTGGTCCCGGTGCCACTTCGACAGCGACCGGATGCCGTACGGGCTCAGGAACTCGTCCTCGTCCAGCACCCGGGCGAGGATGCGCCGCAGCCGCTCCTCGTCGAACAGGGCGAACAGGATCGGCTCGGTGCCGTGCGCCTGCTCGCCGTGCCGCCACAGGGCGGCGGTCACCGCCGGGTGCCGGTCCAGGAACTCGACCGCGCCCCGCACCAGGCCGGGGAACCGCTCGCGCACCGCGCCGTCCACGACGGTCGCCGCCGCCAGCGGCACCAAACCCACCGCGGACCGCACCTTCAGCGGGGCGGCGGAGCCGTCGGGCCGCCGCAGCACGTCGTAGAAGAAGCCGTCCTCCTCGTGCCACAGCCCCACGCCGTCCGGGCCGACGTGCCGGGTCGCCGCCGCGATCCACGCGAAGTTCTCCAGCAGCGCCTGCGCCTGCTCGACGTAGGCCGGGTCGTCCACCGCCAGCTCCAGCGCGATCCTGGTGAGGCTCTGGCAGGACAGGGCCATCCACGCGGTGCCGTCGGCCTGGTCGAGGTGGCCGCCGGTGGGCAGCGGCGCGCTGCGGTCGAACACGCCGATGTTGTCCAGCCCCAGGAAACCGCCCTGGAAGACGTTGCGGCCGTCGACGTCCTTGCGGTTGAGCCACCAGCCGAAGTCACGCATGAGCTTGGGGAACGCCCGAGCGAGGAACGCCCGATCCCCCTTCCCGCGCGCGGCTTTCTCGTACTCGTACACGAACAGCACCGCCCAGGCGTGCAGCGGCGGGTTCACGTCGCCGAAGTTCCACTCGTACGCCGGAACCTGTCCGTTGGGGTGCTGGAACCGCCGCTCCAGCAACAGGTCTAGCTGCCGCTTGGCCAGCGCGGGGTCGACCACCGCCAGCGCCACCGCGTGGAACGCCAGGTCCCACGCGGCGAACCACGGGTACTCCCACTTGTCCGGCATGGAGATGACGTCCTCGGCGACGACGTGCCGCCAGACGTGGTTGGGCGACGTCGGCGGACCGAGCGGGTCGGCGCCGCGTTCGGTGAGCCAGCGCTCGACGTCGAAGGCGTAGTACTGCTGGGACCACAGCATCCCGGCCAGCGCCTGCCGCGCCACCGCGCGCTCGTCGTCGCCGAGGTCGCCCGCCAGCACGTCCGCGTAGAACTCGTCGGCCTCGGCCCGCCGGGCGGCGAACACGGCGTCGAAGTCCGCGAACGGGTCCGCGGCGGTGTGGTCGGCGAGCCGGACGCGCACGGTCGCGCTGCCGCCCGCCGGGATGTCGAGCACGCACACCGCCGCCGCCTTCGTGCCGATGTCGCTCGGGTCGACGGCGGACATGTCGCCGTGCACGACCGCGCGGTGGATGCCGTCCTTGACGAACGGCGATGCGTTGGGCGAGCCGAAGACCCTCTCGTCGTCGGTCTCGTTGCCGGTGACCAGGATCGACGCGGGTGGGTCGACGGACAGCCGCCGCGCGCCCAGCCCCGCGCCCTCGGCGCGCACCGAGCCACCGGCCGCGACCAGCACCGGCTGTTCCTCCTCACCCGCCCACGACCAGGTGTGCCGGAACCACAGGGTCGGCAGCACGTGCAGCCGCGCCGGGTCGGGCCCGCGGTTGTGCGCGGTGACCCGCATCAGCACGTCCTCCGGACCGGCCTTGGCGTACTCCACGACGACGTCGAAGTACCGGCTGCCGTCGAAGATTCCGGTGTCGAGCAATTCGTACTCGGGATCGTCGCGGCCACGCGACGCGTTGACGGAGACCAGCTCGTCGTACGGGAATTCCCGTTGCGGGTACTTGTAGAGCATCTTGAGGTAGGACGACGTGGGCGTCGCGTCCAGGTGGAAGTAGCACTCCTTCACGTCCTCGCCGTGGTTGCCCTCGGCGTTGGTGAGCCCGAACAGCCGTTCCTTGAGGATCGGGTCCGCGCCGTTCCACAGCGCGAGCGCCAGGCACAGCCGCTGCCGGTCGTCGCTGATGCCCGCCAACCCGTCCTCACCCCACCGGTAGGCGCGGTAGCGGGCCTGGTCGTGGGTGAACGACGACCACGCGTCGCCCCCGAACCTCGCCTCGCGCACGGTGCCCCACTGCCGGTCCGCCAGGTAGGGGCCCCAGCGCCGCCACGGAATCCCCGCCTCGGCTTCGTCCAGCCGGAGCCGCTCCGCCCCGGTCACCGCCGGCCACCCACTTCGTCGCCGTGCACCACGACGGCCCACACCACGACCACGCACAGCGCGATCACGATGGTCGACCACACCGGCTGCACGGACACGAAACCCAGTTGCAGCACGGCGTTGAGGGACGCGAACACCACGGCGACGACGCGTGCCCAGGCGGCCCCGGTGAGCAGCCCGGCGCCGCTGAGCGCGACCAGCACACCGACGACCAGGTGAGCCCAGCCCCATCCGGTGAGGTCGAGCACGAGGACGTTGTCCGGCCCCACCACGTAGTACTCGTTGTCGAACAGGGCGACCATGCCCTCGATCACGTTGAACGACCCGATGACGATCATCATGATGGCCGCGAACCCGATCCAGCCGGTCCATGCGCTGGACCTGGGCCGCTCGTCCTCCCACGCATGGGCGGTGCGGTGCGTTTCCTGCGCCATCTCGGTTCCTTTCGACTCGTGGACCACGTCATCGACCACGGTGGCGGTTTCACGGCGGCGTTTCCTCACCCGGCGCGGGCGAACGGGAGCGCGTCAGCGCGGCGACCCAGCCCGCCCGGGGGTCGACGTCCACCAGCACGGCGCCGACGAGCAGCGTCGCCGGCACGGCCAGCAGCATCCCGAGCGGACCCAGCACCCAACCCCAGAACACCAGTGCCACGAACGCCGCCGTGGTCGACAGCCCGACCGCGCCGCCCGCGAAACGGGGCTGCACCAAGGACTGCCCGACGAAGTTCACGACGACGTAGACCGCGCAGACCAGCAGCGCCCGACGGGGACCGTGCTCCAGCAGCGCGAGCACCGCCGGCGGCGCGAGCCCGAGCAGGAACCCGATGTTCGGGATGTAGTTGGTGACGAAGGACAACAGCCCCCACAGCACCGCCAGCGGCACGCCCAGCGCCCACAGCGCCACGGTGTCCGCCACCGCGATCGCGAGACCGAACACCGTCGTGACGACGAGGTAGCGACGGGTGCGGCGGGCGAACCCGCGCAGCGAGGCGCCCAGGCGCGGCCGGTCGGCGGACAGCTCGACGAGCCGGGCGTCCATGCCGTCCACGCTGAGAAAGAGCAGCAGCGCCAACAAGAAGATCAGGTTCGTCGTGAGCCCGGCGAGGTCGCCGAGCAGCGTGCCCAGCGACGACAGGACCCGCGAGGTGTCCACCGACTCGACGAACGTGCGTAGCTGCCCCGGTTCACCCGCCACCTGGTCCAGCAGGTCCGACCCGCGGGCGAGCAACTCCTTGCCGCGGTCGACGTAGCCGGGCAGCAACTCGCCCAGCTTCGCCCCGGACACCACGACGGTCAGTCCGAACAGGACCACCACGCCGTACACGGCGGCCACGACGGCGATCGTCTCCGCCCACCGCGGCACGCCGCGCCGGCGCAGCGCCC
This sequence comes from Actinosynnema sp. CS-041913, assembly GCF_050942485.1. Taxonomy (NCBI): domain Bacteria; kingdom Bacillati; phylum Actinomycetota; class Actinomycetes; order Pseudonocardiales; family Pseudonocardiaceae; genus Actinosynnema; species Actinosynnema sp. CS-041913. The sequence continues at coordinate 2,348,561 of NZ_CP192037.1, forward strand.
GGCGCACGGGACTCACCGCGATCACGACCACCAGCGCGAGCAGCGCGGGGGTGACCAGCCACGCGGCGGCGCGCAGCCCGGCCACCACGATCACCGCCGACGCGCACCCGAGCAGCACCACGAGCCCTCGGGGGAGTACTCCGTTCCCCGGCACGGCAACACTTCCGGCCATCAGTCCTCCGTTTCCGCGGTCAGGGGACACCGTGACAGCCGGGCCCGGGGTGGTGCTTCACCCGCGGCGAACGAGGGTCCGCGCGGCCTCACCCGCCGTAGGCGGTGTCGGAGGTGGTGCGCGCGGCCAGCGTGGTGGCATGCCCAACGCAGAGCAGCACGACTACCCGCCGATCGCGGCGCACGGCCTGATCGGCGATCTCCAGACGGCGGCACTGGTCGCCGCGGACGGCACCGTGGACTGGTGGTGCGTACCGCGCTTCGACTCGCCGAGCGTGTTCGCGTCCGTGCTGGACCGCGAGCGCGGCGGCCACTGCCGCATCGGCCCGGCCGGCGACCGGCGGCTCGGGCGGCAGCTCTACTTCCCGGACACCGCCGTGCTGATCACCAGGTTCACCACCGACGGCGGCGTGGGCGAGGTGGTCGACTTCATGCCGCCCGCCGGGACGATGGCGACCACCCGTCGGCGGCTCGTGCGCATGGCCCGCTGCGTGCGGGGCAAGGTCGACTTCGCGCTGGAGGTCGCACCGCGCTTCGAGTACGGCACCGGTCCACACAGGACGGTGGTCACCGATGACGGCGCGGTGTTCGAGAACACCGACACGTCGGTGGTGCTGCACGTGGTGCGTGAGCCGGGTGATCCCCGCGCGACGGACCTGCGCGTGACAGACCGGCAGGACCTGCACGGGGTGATCAGCCTGACCGAGGGCCAGGTGCGCGGGATCGTGCTGGACACCAACCTCGGCGGGCCGCTGAGGGCGGTGCGGGTGGCGGAGGTGGAGGAGGCGTTCGCGGACACCGTCCGGTTCTGGCAGACCTGGCTCGCCCGCTCGAACTACCGCGGCCGGTGGCGCGAGGCCGTGGACCGGTCGGCGATCACGTTGAAGCTCCTGACCTACGCGCCGACCGGCGCGATCGTGGCCGCCCCCACGGCGGCGCTGCCCGAGCGCATCGGCGGCGGACGCAACTGGGACTACCGCTACACGTGGGTCCGTGACGCCTCGTTCGCCGTGTCGGCGTTGCTGGACCTGGGTTTCACCGACGAGGCGGCGGCGTTCGCACGGTGGCTGGCCGACCGGTACGAGGAGGGCGACGGGCCGTTGAAGGTGCTGTACCGGGTGGACGGCTCGCCGCACGTGCCCGAACGGGTGCTCGACCACTGGGAGGGCTACCGCGGCTCGGCGCCGGTCCGGGTCGGGAACGCCGCGGGAGACCAGCTCCAGCTCGACATCCACGGCGAGCTGTTCGACGCCCTGCACCGCGCGCACGGGCACGGGCTGAGGGTGGGCCGGCGCGGCTGGCGGGCCCTGTCGGGGGTCCTGGACTGGCTGGAGGGCAACTGGGACCAGCCCGACGAGGGCATCTGGGAGACCCGGGGCGGGCGGCACGACTTCACCTACGGCCGGGTGATGAGCTGGGTGGCCTTCGACCGGGGCCTGCGCATCGCGCACGAGCAGGGGCTGCCCGCGCCGGTGGAGCGCTGGCGCGCGGCCCGCGACGAGATCCACGAGCAGGTGTGGCGCAGGGGCTGGCACCCCGGCCGGCGGGCGTTCGTGCAGCGTTACGACTCCGACGTGCTCGACGCCTCGGTGCTGCGGCTGGGCCGGGTCGGGTTCGTCGCGCCGCACGACCCGGCGTGGCTGGACACGCTCGCCGCCGTCGAACGCGATCTCGTGCTGGACGACCAGGTCCTGCGCTACGACCCCACGGCGTCACCGGACGGGCTGGACGGCGTGGAGGGCACGTTCTCGCTGTGCACCTTCGACCACGTGTCCGAACTGGCCCGCGCGGGCCGGACGGCCAAGGCGCGGCTGGTGTTCGAGAAGGCGCTGACGCACGCCAACGAGGTCGGCCTGTACGCGGAGGAGTTGGGCCCGGACGGGGCGCAGCTCGGCAACTTCCCGCAGGCGTTCACCCACCTGGCGCTGGTGGAGGCGGCGGTGGCGCTGGACCGCGCGCTGGCCGCGGGAGGTGAGCCGACGTGGCCGTGGTGACGGTGTGGTGGTTCGCCTCGCCGGACGGGGCGGAGGACGCGTTGCACCTGCTGCACGACCGCCAGGCGGAGCTGTGGGACGCGGCGGTCGTGTCGTGGCCGCCGGACTACGCGCTGCCGGAGGTGCGGCGGCCCGGCCGGATCGTCGGGGACGCGGTGCTCGGTGGCGCGTTCTGGGGGCTGATCACGGGGTTGCCGCTGCTCGCCCCGGTCCTGGGTGCGGTGGTGGGCGCGGGTGTCGGGCTGCTCGTCGCGTGCCTGACCCGGCCGGGTCTCGCCGACGGCACCGTCCTGGAGTGCCGGCGGCGGGTCACCCGGGGCTCGTCGGTGCTGGCGCTGCTGACCGACGGGGAGGACGTGCTGGACACCCTGGCTGCGGCCGGGGCCCGGTACCCGTGACCGGGGTGGTCGTGGCGGGCGTCGCGGTTGTGCTGCTGGTGATCGCCTGGCAGTTGCGGGGGATCGGCCGGTCCGACCACCCGGTGCGGCGGGGCGTCCAAGCGCTCGTGCTCGTGGCGGGCGTGTTCGTGCTGGTGTTCGCCGGCTGCTACCACTTGCTGTCCACAGTGGACAGTTCCGCGTTCACCGAGCCGTTGGACTTCGTCGACGCGGCCTACTTCGCCGTCACGGTGTTCGCCACGGTCGGGTTCGGCGACATCGCGCCCGTGACCACCCCCGCGAGGCTGGTGGTCACGGTGCAGATGTGCGGGAACGTGCTGCTGGTCGGTGGCGTGGCCCGGCTGGTCGTGCACGCGGTGCGGACCCGCCGCCGTCAGGTCGGCGGGGGCGGCGCGGACTGACGGGGCAGCAGGACCGCGACGCCGAACCCGACCACCGCGAACCCGCCGAGCACGGCCAGCGCCGAGGCGTACGGCCCGCCGCCGGCGACGGTCGACGCGACCGCCGACCCGGCCAGCGCCGTGCCCAGCGAGGACCCGAGGTTCGACACGGCCCGGGACACCCCGGACACCGCGCCCTGCGCCTCGGCCGGCCACGCCGACTGCACCAGGGTCACCGAGGCGGTGAGCATCGTGCCGACGCCCGCACCGAGCAGCAGCAGTCCGGGCAGGAATGCCGCGAACCCGGAGTCGTGGCGCACCGGCCACACCAGCAGCGCCACGCCCACGACCGTCACGGCGAACCCGGCGCGGACGATCCGGTGCTGGGGGTGCTTGCGCGCCAGGCGTTCCGCCACCGCCGCGGCGGCGAGCACCCCGGCGGTGGCGGGTGCGAGCGCCAGACCGCTGCGCACCGCGTCCAGACCGCGCACCTGCTGGGCGTAGACCGAGAGCACGATGAACGCGCCTTGCAGCACCAGCCACTGCACCAACTGCGTGGCCAGCCCGAGGACCGTGCGCGGATCGCGGAACAAGGCGGGCGGGCACAACGGGTCCGCGCGGCGGCTGATGTGCCACCCGAACCAGACCAGCACCAGGACGCCGAGCCCGACCACCGCCCACGCCGAGCGCAGGACGCCCAGCACCACCAGGAACATCGCCGCCCCCGACAGCACCGCGCCCGGCACGTCGAACCGGCTCGACCGCGGCGGCGGACCGGGGTCGCGCAGCCCGCGGGCGGCCACCAGGATCGCCGCGACCACGGCGGCCTGGAGCAGGAACGCCGACCGCCACCCGAACGCGGTGGTCAACAGCCCGCCCAGGAGCGGTCCGGCCGCCGCGCCCACCCCGCCCGCCGCGCTGACGGCGGCGAAGGACCGCGCCCGGCCGGCCACGTCGGCGAACGCCACCGTCACCAGGATGTAGATGGGCGGGATCATCAGCGCCGACCCCACGCCTCCCAGCACCGAGTAGCCCACCAGCAGCAGCCAGGGCCCGGGTGCGAGGGCGGCCAGCAGCGCGCCCGTCCCGTACACGGCGAGACCCGCGACGAAGCACGTCTTGCGGCCCCACACGTCGGTCAGCTTGCTGCCGGGCACCATGAGCGCCGCCATCGTGAGTGTGAACAGCGTGATCATCAGTTGCACACTGGACACCGAAGTGTGAAGGTCGTCGGCGATGGCGCCGATGGACACCGTCATGGTCGTCGCGGCGAAGCTCGCGATGAACTGCGCGAGCGCCAGCGGCGCCACCATTCCCCTTTTCGATCGCATATTCACCTTCTCTGGGTGATGCGGCGGCACGCGCCCGTCCACCCGTGATCCCGTCGCCGTCCGCGGTGAGCGCCCGGTCGTCGCCGACGGTCGCACCGGAGCGGTTCCGGCCGGCTCACCCGCCGCGGGTGGGGCTGCGCCGACGTTCACCCGCGGCAGGTGTCGCCGTGCCCCGCGTGCCGCCGTGACGCTGATGTCGCGGGGTGAGGGCTTCGGGGGGCTTCGCGGCCTCGGCCCTCATCCCGTGCCGGTGGCGCCGGTCCGGTCGTCGCGGAACGCGCGGTGGCGGACCAGCGGTCGGGGCGCGGTCCGAGGCGCCGCGCGCGACGGTCCGGCGCCACCGGACTCCCCATCCCTCCGGCGCGAGGAGAAGCCGCCGTGCGCACACCCGTCCTGCTCGGACCCCACCGGCTCGTCGACGTGGTCCGGCCCCTGCACCCCATCGCATCCGTCTACATAGGACGGTCAACCGGCACGCCGTGGGCGGACCGCCTGGCCGGACTGGTGGACGCGCTGCTGGCCGACGGTGCGGACGAGGCGACCATCCTGGACTTCCTGGTGGCCGCCTCCGACGAACCGGACACACCGGTGGCGGTGTTCGCGGACGGCGGGCACGTGCCCGCCGTGTACGCGACGCCCGGCCGGCGCGGCCCGGACTCCGCCCGGTTCGGCGCTCCCGCGCACGTGCTGCCCCTCATGGCGTGGGCGCAGGAACGGCCGCCCTGCGTCGTGGTCGACGCGCGGCGGGCCAGTGTCGAGGTCGTCACCGTGCCCGGTGGGCTGGAGGCCGGCGTGCGGGAGTCCGTCTGGTGCCGGCCGCGGGCCGTGGTCGACGTGTGCCGGGCGACCCTCGCCCGGTTCCCGGCGCGGTTGGTGGTCGTCCACGGCGACGAGCGGTTCGCCGAGTCGCTGCGCGCGGCGTTCACCCCGGACGCCACGGTGCGCCGGGTCCGGGAACCGGGCGGCGACAAGCTGGCGGAGGTGGCGCGGTCCACGGCGCGGCTGTGGGCGGCGCAGAGCCTCGCCGACTTCGCCGAGCGGTCCGTCACGTCCGGCCACGCCGTGCAGGGGATCGAGGCGACCATCGACGCCCTGGCGCGCGGGCGGGTGCGGGAACTGCTGGTGGGCAGCACCCCGGCCGAGTCGGCCACCGCCTGGTTCGGCGCGACGGCCCGGCACGTGCTGGACGGGAAGCGCTCCGCCCCGTGGGCGCGGCGATCCGGGCCGGCGGTCGACGTGGCCGTGCGGGCCGCTCTCCTCGGTGACGTGCCGGTGCGCATGTTGCGCCCTGGTGTGCCCGGCGCGCCCGCGGGCGGCGTCGGGGCGCTGTGCCGCTTCCCGCTCGCGGCGGTGCGGTCGTGACCGCCGAACTGGTGCCGCTGAGCACCGCGTTCGACGTGTCCTGGCGCGGGTACCGCCGCGACCAGGTGCGCCGGTACGTGGACGAGGCGGAGGCCGACATCCGGCTGCTGACCGCCGACCGGGACGCCGCGCAGCGCTGCGCGGACCTGCTCGCCGCCCGGCTGGAAGCCCAGCGCCGCGAGAACCGGTCGTTGCGGACCCGGCTGGACCTGGTGTGCCGGACGCCGCCGGACCTCGACGGCGCGGAGGAACGCGCGTGGCACGTCGTGCGGCTGGCGCACGAGGAGGCGGGCGAGATCACCGCGCGCGCCCGTGCCGCGGCCGAGCAGGCGTGGGCCGTCGAGCGTCGCGCCGAGGCATCCCGCCGCCGGCGGCACGAGGCGCTGATCGCGCAACTGGAGGCGCAGCGCCGGCACGCCGAGACCGAGCACCGCGCGCTGCTGGGCCGGGCCCGCGCCGAGATCGCCGGGCTGACCCGCGAGGCCGAACGGCGGCGGCGCGAGCTGGACGACCGCGCGACCCGTACCCGGGACCGCGTCCGAGAGGACTTCGAGCTGGCCATGTCGGTCCGGCGGGCGGAAGCGCTGCGGGCGCTGGTCGAGCAGGAGAGCGCGGCCCGCGCCGAGGCGGAGCGGATCGTCCGCGAGGCGCGGCGGCGGGTCGCCGTCCTGACCGGACACCGCGACCGCGTCGCCGCCCGGCTGCGCGCCGTGGCCGAGGTCCTCACCCGCGTCGACCCGGCGCTGAACCACGACCTGCCCGCACCCGGCACGCCGATCGCCTCCGTCGGGTGAGGCGCCGGACCACGTGCCGCCGCTGCACTGGCACCAGTTCCCCAACATGAGATCGGAAAGGTGACATGGCCACTCTGACCATTTGGAAGTTCCACTCCGCCGACGGGGCCGACGAGGCCGCGCGGACGCTGGAGTCGCTGGCCAAGAGCAAGCTGATCACCGTGCACGACGCGGCCGTCGTGTCGTGGCCGGAGGCCCGGAAGAAGCCCAAGGTCCGCCAGCTCCACAACCTCGTCGGGCGCGGCGCGTTGACGGGCGCGTTCTGGGGCATGCTCGTGGGCCTGCTGTTCCTCGCGCCCCTGGTCGGCGCGGCGGTCGGCGCGGCGACGGGCGCGGCGAGCGGCGGTCTGGCCGACATCGGCATCGACGACGACCTCATCCGCGAGATCCGGGAACGGGTCACGCCCGGCACGTCGGCGCTGTTCGTGCTCACCACCGACGCGGTGCTGGACAAGGTGCAGGACGCGTTCGCCGGCCCGGACCGGCCGGAACTGCTGTTCACCAACCTCTCGCCCGCGCAGGAGCAGGCGCTGCGCGAGGTCTTCGCCGACGACTGACGCCCGTCCCGGCGCGACCACGCCGGCTCTCCGTGGAGGTGTCCGCATGGGACGTCGGCACAAAGGCCGCCGCCTCGCCCTGTTGTGTGTCCTGATCGCCCTGGTGCCGCTGGTCGTCGAGCGGCGCGCGGGTCGGCTGCCCTGCGGCGCCGACAGCGTCGTGGTGGTGGCGGTGCTGCTCGCCGCCGCCCTCCCGCGGGCGGTGGTGCGCCTGGCCGCCGCGCTCGCGGAACCGACCGCACCGGCACCGGAGGCGTCATGTCCCTGACCGGTGTGCTCGCGCGGGAGCGGCTGTTCGCCGCGCTGGACCGGGTGGCGGGCCACGGTGGCCGGCCCGCCCCGGTAGCCCTCGTGCACGCGCCGACCGGGGCGGGCAAGACCGCCCTGGTGGCGAGCTGGGCCGCGCGGTGCGCCGACCGCGCGGCCTCCGGCGACGGCGCCGCGCCGCTGGTCGTCGTCATCCCGCTCGACGACCGGCACGGCGAGCCCGCGGCGCTGAGCGAGGCCGTGCACGACGCGGTGGTCTCCGCCGACGGGTCTCCGCTGGCGCGGCTGATCCCGCGCCCGCGGCGGACCGCCGCGCCGGTGTCGCCGCTGTGCCTGGTGCTGGACGACGCGGACGTGCTCGCCGGGCGGCCGGCGGCCCGCCTGCTGGCGACGCTGGCCCGCCACCCGTCGCTGCGGCTGGTCCTCGTCGGCCGCACGCCGCCGCCGCTGCGCCCGTGGCTGCGGGCCCGCGGCCGGCTGCACGAGATCGGCGCGGAGGACCTCGCGTTCACCGAACGCGAGGCGGCGGAGCTTCTGCGGGCGCACCGCGTCGTGCTGTCCCCGGAGGACCTCGCCGTGCTGCTGCGCCGCACCCGCGGCTCGGCTGCCGGGCTGCGCCTGGCCGCCACGTCGCTCACCGCCCGGGGCACACCGGTCGTCCGGCAGGTGGCGACCGCCCGGTGACCGGCCACAGTGGCGTGGGTTGCGTCACAGGTCTCCTGCTGGTGGACCAGTCCGGATCGGACCTCCGCGTGGTGTCCTCCGCCGGCCGGGAGACCCGTTCGGACGCCGCCGTGCGGGCGATCGCGCGGGACACGTGACCCCGTTCGCCAGATCTGGGCAACCTCCTGTGCCGGCACCACTCTCGTCACCCGCTGAGGGTGAGGAGCGCTCGTGATCCGAACCCCGATGATCGTTCCTACCGCCGCCGCCCGATCAACCGGTGGTCCACTCACGAGGCGGCCCGGCGATCGGGCACACCGGACCACCACCGGTAGAGCAGAAGGGCGTACAGCATGTCGGAGCGGCACGAACCAGCGGACACCGGCCACGAGCGGGAGCCGGGCCACCCGGTGGCGCCGCCGAAGCTGCGCGTCCCGCTCGCCGAGGCGCCGATGGTGCACCGGCGCAGGCTCGTCGCACTCCTGGACCAGCACACCGCCGCGACGACCGCCGCGCCGCCGGTCACCGTGGTGACCGGTCCGGCCGGCGCGGGCAAGACCACCGCGCTGGCGATGTGGACCCGGCGGCGCGAGACCGCGCGCGTGGCGTGGGTGACGCTCGACGCGCACGACAACACCTCTCCCTACCTGTGGTCGGCGGTGCGGGAGGCGCTGGTGGACGCGATCGGGGCGGGCGGCGACCTGCCGGACCTCCCGCCGCCGGCCGAACCGGACTTCCCGGCTCTGCTGATCGCCGTGCTGGAACACCTGCCGTCCCCGGTGCACCTGGTGGTGGACGACGTGCACCTGCTGGACGACCGGGCTGCGTTGCGGGGCCTGGAACTGCTCGTGCGGCACACACCCGGGCCGCTGCGGTTGGTGCTGGCGGGGCGGCACGTGCCGCCGTTGCGGCTGTCCCGGCTGTGGCTGGAGGGCAGGCTGCGGGTGGTGGGAGAGCGCGACCTCGCGTTCACCCGCGAGGAGGCCGAGGAGCTGTTCGCCCACCACGACCTGAGACTCGACGCGCGGGACCTCGACCACGTCCTGGGCCTCACCGAAGGCTGGACGGCCGGCCTCCGGCTGGCCGCGCTGACGGGCTCGCCGGCCGCCTTCAGCGGCGCGCTGCCCGCCGTCGCGGACTACCTCGTCGAGGAGGTGCTCGCGCCGCACGGCGAGCGGGCGCGGCGGATGCTCGTGGCGACCAGTGTGTGCGACGAGGTGTCGGCGGACCTCGCCGCCGCCGTGGCCGAGGAACCCGAGGCGGGCCGGCTGCTCCAGGACCTCCGTCGCACCCACGCCCTGGTGTCCGCCGCCGACACCGACGGATGGTTCCGCTACCACCCGCTGCTGCGCGACCACCTGGCCGCCGAACTCGACCGGACACGTCCCCGCGACCGCCCCCGCCTGCACCTGGCGGCGGCGACGTGGCACCGCGACCACGGCCGCCCGCTGGTCGCGCTGGAGCACGCCGTGCACGGGGAGCGGCCCGACCTGACCGCGGACCTCGTCGGCCGCCACGGCTTGGTGGAAGTGCTGTGCGGCAACGGACCCCGCCTGCACGAGCTGCTGACCGCGGTGGCGCAGCCGCTGTCCGAACGGCCCCTGGTCGCACTGGTGGGCGCGGTGGCCGCGCTGGACGCGGGCGACGTGGCCGCCGCTTCCTGGCTGCTCGGACACGTGGGCGAAGCCACGCTGACCTCGGACCGCACGCGGGCCCTGCACGCCGCCGTGCGCCTGCACCACGCGCGTTACCAGGGCGACCTGGCCGGGCCGCTGCTCGCCCTGTCCGCGACGCAGGCGGGCCGCACCGGCGACGCCGCCGTCGACGTGCTGGCACGGCGGGAACGCGGCATCGCCCACCTGTGGTCGGGCCGGCTCGATGAAGCCGAACAGGACCTGCGGCACACGCTGGACGCGGCCGTGCGCGGCGGCTTCGACCACGCGACCCTGGAATGCCTGGCCCACCTCGCGGCCGTGGCGGCGGCCCGCGGCGACGCGTCGGGGATGGCGCACCAAGCCGACCGGGCACTCGACGTGGCCGCAGCGCACGACTGGTTGGACCGCCCCGCCTGCGCGGTGGTCTACGCCGTGCTCGCCGCTCACGCACACCGGTGCCTGGACGACGCCACGGCCCGCGCGATGGCCACCCGCGCCGTGAACGCCCTGCCGGACGCGGCGGACCGGACGCTGGAGCTGGTCGTGGCCGCGGTGCACGCGATCACCTCGTTCGACCGGGCGGACGACCCGCACGCGGTGGTGGCGACGCTGTGGAAGCAGTGGCGCGGGTTCGCCGACGGCCACGTCGCCCCGCACGTGGTCGCCGAGGTCGCGCCCACCGCGCAGCGCATGGCGTTGCGCGTGGGGGAGGAGCAGTGGGCGGCCGACCTGGCGGGCTACGTGGAGTCGGTGATCGGCCCGTCCGGCGAACACGCCTTGGCCCAAGCCGTGCTGCTGGCCCACCGCGGCCGGGCAACCCAGGTCCACAAGCTGCTGGAACCGTTGCTGCGCGGGCAGTCCGACGCCGTCGCCCCCGGCACCCTGGTCGACGCCTGGGTCCTGGAGTCGACCCTCCTGGCCCGCGAGGGCAACGCCCAACAGGCCCACGACGCGCTGCGCAAGGCGCTGGCGGCGGCCGAACCTCTGCACGCGCTGCGGCCGTTCTACAACGCGGGCAAACCGGTCCGCGACCTCCTCGCCAGAGGCGCCGGCCGGTTCGGCAGACTGGACCGCTTCGCCACCGCGGTGATGACCACCGTCCCGACGGCGTCCACCGGCCAGCCCGAGGGCCTGACCACCCGCGAGCGCGCGCTGTTGGTGGAATTGCCGTCGATGCGCACGGCCGAGGAGATCGCCGACTCGATGTTCGTGTCCGTCAACACGGTCAAGACCCACCTGCGCGGCATCTACCGCAAGCTCGGAGTGAGCCAACGCCGGGACGCCGTCGTGGTGGCGCGCCAACGTGGTCTCATCTGATCGATCATCGGCGGACGCCGTTGTCCGATGTAGACGACCGCCATGGCCTGGCCTGCCCCCTCGCGACCCGACGATCCGGTCCTACAGGCCCTTGGCTTGACTCCAACGCCCCCAGTCAATGCGTAGTCGGTGACGGTGCGAGTCGATCGGCCCCCTGGTCGAGTGGTGTCGCTCCTCGTTCGGGTTGTGACCGGCCGGCCTGCGTGCACCTCGACCTCTGGTGGGAAGTCTCCGGTGAGCGGAGGCGTCCGCCGGGAGCGTCGGAGGCCGAGGTCGAAGCAGCTCACGGAGGGCATCGCGTGATGAGGATCGGTGACAGGCGCCGGTTGCGGCGCGATCCGCTGGAGTACGTCGAGGACCTCCGCCGGCGCAGCGCGACGGAGGTGATCCGGTTGCCCGGCGGCGGTTGGTGCCTGGGCGACCCGGAGCCGGCGCAGGTGCTGTTGCGTGCCCGGGAATTCAACGCGGGCAGGTCGGGGTTTTTCGGCGACCTGCTGCCGACGCGGGCGGTGCAGGTCGAGGTCGGCCATGCGGTGCGTGATGTCCTTCGGGCCCGCCTGCCGGATTACCGCGCGGCGTTGACCTCGGCGGTGGCCGGGCTGCCGTCGGTCAGCCGGTGGCCCGCGGCCGGGAACCGGCTGGTGTACCGCTGCCTGGCGGACCTGCTGCTGCACCCCGGCACACCGGCCGGCACGCGGCGGTGTGCGGACCGGGCCGCGGACGTGGGCGTGGTGTTCCGCGCGTCGCGGGTGTGGCGGCGGGCGCGGGCGGAGGTGGCGCGGGCCAAGGTGATCGAGGCTTTGACCGAGCAGGTGCAGCACCGCCGGCGACACGGTGTCGGCGAGCCGCGCGATGTGCTGGACGCCGTGCTGGGCGCGTGCCCGGACGATCTGGCGGACCGGACGGTGGCCAGGGTGCACCTGACGATGTTCCGCGCGGTCGCGGCGCCGGTGGCCGCGTCACTGGCCTGGTCGGTGCTGCTGGCCTGCCTGCACCACACCGCCGGTTCCTCTTGGCCGTGGCCCGCCGACCAGATCGTGCGGGAAGCGTTGAGGTATCGGCCGATACCCTGGATGCTCCGCCGCACCGTCCCCCGTCCCACCACCTTCGCGGGGACCTGTTTGCGCTCCGGCGATCTCGTCTCGGTCAGCCCTCATCTGCTGCACCACGACCCGCGTCGCTGGACCGACCCCGAGGTGTACCGACCCGAACGCTGGGCGCAGTCCGGCGGGCACGGCCCCTACATCCCGTTCGGCGCGGGCCCTTTCGCCTGCCCTGGCGCCTCGGTGGCGCAGACGCTGGTCATCGAGGCGTTGGCCGCGCTGGCCGAGGGCGCCCGACTGTCGGTCACCGGAGGTGACACGCGTGCGGTCATGTCCGAGGGCATCGTCCCCCGGCCCTTCACCCTGCACCGCACGCGGGCCGAACGAGCACCACGACACCGGGAGGAGGTGAGCGATCATGGCCGCGATGCTGCGACGCGTCTTTAACACCAAGCCGGAACGGCGTTGGTACTGGTACTAGGCAGCCGGATTCGCGACCCGGCCCCGGTGACCCGGGCGATCTTCGACATCCCCGGTCACCGGGGCCGGCGGGTGCGGGGAGCACCCAAGTGCCGGGCACTGGCCCAGTTCCACACCGCCCTCGGCACCTCGGGTTCAGCGCACGTCGGCGAGTTCGTCCAGCACGGCGGTGCCCATCGTGCTCGCATCCCGTTCGGCCCGGTGCACCGCGTCGACCACCGCGCGCACGTGCGGGACGGCGACGTCGTGCCGGTCCGCGGCGTCCAGTACCGGCCCGAGGATGTGGTCCACCTCGGTGGGCCGGTGGTGGATCGCCAGGTCTCGCCACACGCCGGTGCGGGTCTGCTGATGTGCGACCCAGTAGGTGATCTGCGCCTGCCAGGCCGCTTCGACGCTCTCCCGGTCCGCCTCGGTGTCCACGGTGAACAGGGTGGGGTCGAACCCGTCGACGGTTTCGCATCGCACGCCCGCCGCTCGGGCGACTCGCTCGACTTCCCCGACGAGACGGCCGAACAGTGGGCGGTGCTCGTGGCGGGCCAGCAGGACCGGCACGTCCTCGTCCGCCACCGCGGTGGCGAAGTACACCGCCGCGATCGCCGTCTTCGACCACAGGTGGCCGAAGATGTTGTCGGTGACCTCGGTCGGGTGGAACTCGCCGAGCAGCCGTGCCAGCTCGCGCACCCGCTCGCTGGTGGCGCCGTCGGGTTCCCCGATGCGGAAGGTGCCGGCGCCGCCGTAGACGATGTGGCCCGGTTCCTGGTAGAAGCCGCCGAACGTGACCAGTGCCCCGACCGTCCGGTGTAGACCGACGGCGCCTGCGATCGGGTACTCCTCCAAGCCGTTCTGCAGCGACACCACGTACCCGTCTTCGGCCAGCAGAGGTCCGATCACCCGCAGCGCGTCCTGCGTGTGCCGGGACTTCACGGCCAGCAGCACGGTGTGCAGCGGCTCGGCCAACTGGTCCGGACGCACCGCGCGGGGCCGCGCGACGAACTCCGCCTCGCCGGAGATCCGCAGCCCGCCGGCGGCGATCGCGGCCACGTGCTCGGCGTTGGCGTCGACCAGGACCACCTCGTGCCCGGCCCGGTGCAGGTGGGCCCCGACCAGTCCGCCGATGGCGCCCGCGCCCACGATGTGGATGGTCATGTCAGGTCCCTCGTCAACGGTAGGTGCGGGCGGCCGGTGTGCGAGCCGCCGCTGACGTCGATGATCGCCCCGGTGGTCCACGACGCGCGGTCGGACAGCAGGAACGCGCAGGCCTCGGCGATGTCGGCCGGGTCGCCGGTGCGGCGCAGCGGTGTGGCCGCGAGGGTCTGCGCGAAGTAGTCGGGCACGTCCGGGGTGTCCGGGTGGATCACCTCGTCCAACACCAGGCCTGGTGCGACGGCGTTCACCCGGATCCCGTGCGGACCGCCCTCGATCGCGCTGACGTGGGTGAACATCTCGACCGCGGCCTTGGAGGAGCAGTAGTGCCCGCCGCCGGCGCGCGCGGACCGGGCCGCACCCGAGGAGACGATGACGATCGAGCCCGCGGTGCCGCGCGGGATCCACCGCCGGAACAGCTCGCGGGTGATCAGCATGACCGACCGGACGTTCACGGCGAAGACCGTGTCCCATTCCGTCACGGTCATCTCGCTGATCGGCAGGTTCGGGTAGATGCCGTGCGCGAGCACGACCCCGTCCAGCGGCCCCGCCGCCTCCGCCTCGTCCACCACGGAGAACAGGTCGGTGCCGGCGAGGTCGGCCCGGACGTCCACCCCGGAGGCCCGGTCCTGGGTGATCACGCGTGCGCCGCGCTCGGCGAGCAGGTTCGCCGTGGCCCGCCCGATCCGGCCCGCGGCACCGGTGACCAGGTACCGCGGTCCGCTCGGCCCGGTCATGCGAGGGCGCCTTCCAGGAAGGACACGACGTCCCGCAGGCCCGCGGTGACGCGGTTGCGCTCGCGCAGCAGTCGGGTGTGCAGGAAGCGGAACGGCGCGCCGGCGGGGTCCAGTTCGGCGAGTCGGGGTGCGTCGGCCAGTCCGGGGAGTCCGCCGACGAACAGCGCGGGGTCGTGCCGGAACCGGTCCCCGCGGGTGTAGTCGAGCGGCACCAGCAACCGGGACAGCCGGTGCACGATCGAGTTGAACCGGTCCGGGTCCGCCGATTCCCGCGTGGCCCACACGCTCGCCGCCAGTTCCCGCGCACGCAGCCCCCGCTCGACGGCGACCGACAGGTCGAGCCGCCCGCCGGAGGCCGTCTGCAACTCGCGCAGCCGCTCGACGAGCGCGTCGCAGGTGCGGGTGAAGTCGAGCGGCAGCACGGGATCGGTCAGCAGGCGCCACACCGCGTGCAGGTAGATGCGGGTGTCGCGGGCCAGCAGCACCGGGTCGATCTTGTCCAGGGTGTCCTCGCGGGTGTGCCACCACCACCCGGTGCCGTTGCCCTTGCGCGGCCCGCCGCCGAACACGGCTGCCTGGGCGTTGAGCAGCGCCGGGTCGATCGGCTGCTCGCTCATGTTCGCGAAGATGGCGGGCACCCCGATGCCCCAGAACGACTGGTCGCCGGCACGGTGCATCCGGCGGCCCGCCCAGTCCTGGCCCGCCTGCGTGCTCAGCGCCTCCTGGGCCAGCTCGCCCAGTTCGGCGGCCGAGGTCGCGTCGGCGACCACCGTGTTGCCGTTCCCCCCGGTCGAGTCGATGTTGACGTGGACGACGGCCCGCGCCTCCAGCTCCTCCCAGTGCTGGTCGGCGTACCAGGCCGAACCGGAGTAGCGGCCCTGGGAGTGCCCGGACCAGAAGGCCAGGCGCAGCCCCCGCCGCCACCGGTCGCGGTGCGCGGCGGCGATCCGGGCGACCTCGACCATGGTGGCGTTCGCGGTTCCGTTGTCCATCAGGCCGTGGTGCCAGGTGTCGTGGTGGCCGGTGAAGAACACGAACGGTTCGGCCTCCCCGCCCTGCTCGCTGGGCAGGTCCGCGACCAGGATCGGGGTGGGCCGCCAGCCGGTGTCGATCTCGGTGTGCACGGTGACCTCGCCGCCCGCCGCGGCCGACTCCCGCAGACGGGCGCCGTCGGTCGCGGAGACCGAGCACACCGCGGTGCCGGGCAACTGGTGCACGGTGTCGTCGCCGGGGCTGCCCCAGACCGGGGACACGCACATCTCGTGCAGCTTGTCGTGCGGGCTGACGTGCACCTGGGCGATCGCGCCCCGTCGGCCGGCCTCGATGGTCTGATCCGGTCCGGGCACGCCGTCGACCAGCACCACGCACCCGGTGACGTCCAGACCGTCGTAGTCGTCGGCCGTGCCCCGGCCCACCGCCACCAGGCGCCCGGTCACGCCGGTCGGGGGCGTGGAGCGGGAGAACGACACGGCGAGCGCGGCGAGGGTGCCGCCCGTGACGTCCACCCGGGCCGACACCGGAAGGCTGATGTAGGCGTCGTGGCTGATCAGCCGGGTGGCGAAGCCCAGGTCGTCGAGGACGCCGCGCAGGTAGGCGAGGCTGTCCAGCTCTCCCGGGGTGCCCGCGTGCTTGGTCCAGCGCGCCATCGGCGACAGCACGGCCATCAGCCGCTCGGCGGAGACTTCGCCGGTCACCCGGAGCACGTCCGCGAGCCGGTCGGCCCGGCCGTCGTGGGCCACGAGCGTGGCCGGCGCGCTGTGCCCTGTCTCGGTGTTGTTCACTGTGGACGGTCCTTTCGGGTTCACAGGGCGGCGGCGCTGCCCGCGCGGCGCGGTCCGGCGGAGCCGAACAGCTTGCCGTCGTCACCACGCCAGCTCATCTGGTACGAGCCCAGGTGCCAGTCGTAGGCGGGCAGCGGCGACATCAGCAGCCCGAGCGACATCACTCCCCGGGTGACCTCGTCGGGCACCCGGCTTTCCATGGAGAACTGGTAGTCCTCGCCCAGCGGGTAGAGCCGGGGCGCGTCCTCGGCGGCGTAGGGGTCCATCCCGTAGTCCAGGATGTTCGACAGGACCTGCGGCACCGTGCAGTAGACGCTGCCCGGGGAGCCCAGGCCCAGGACGGGGCGGCCGTCCTTGAAGACCAGGGTGTTGCCGATCGCGCACCGCATCCGGGCGCCGCCGGTGAACCAGCCGCCCAACCACATGTCCATCCTGTTGATCCCGTTGCTGCCGATCATCGGCACCCCGCCGATCACCTCGCCCGGGATGCCCGAGCCCTGGAGGGTGTTCATCGACTGCACCCAGTTGCCGTGCTGGTCCACGATGGACAGTTCGCAGCTACCGGCGGACTGGGCCGGGGTGGGCGGGGTGAGCTGCCCGATCGCGGCCAGCCGGGCCGCGCCGCCGGTCACCTCGACGTGCTTGGCGAGGTCGACGGTGGGCCTGCTCCGGCGGATCAGCTCGGCCACCATGGCGTGGAAGTCCCGGGACATCAACACCTCGGCCGGATTCTCGAAGATCCGCGGGTCGTTGACGAGGTTCGCCTCCTTGTCGGCTCGCCGCAGCGCGTGCGCCAGGTAGTACAGCGCTTCGGCCGACTCGGTGTAGTGACCGACCGAGGTGATGTCGAGTTCGTCCAGGATGCCCAGCACCATCGAGCAGAACACCGCCTGCCGCTCCGGCGGCGAGAGCTGCACGATCTCGTGCCCGCGGTGCTCGTAGCGCAGTCCGCTGCCCCATTCGGGCCGCGAGACCGCCATGTGCTCGGCGGTGATCGGCCAGCCCAGTTCGTTGGCGCGGCGCAGGAAGTCCTGTGCCCAGCCGCCGGTGATGAAGTAGTCCGGGCCTTCCTCGGCCAGCCGCCGCATGGTGCGGTGCAGCTCCGGTTTGGGCCACCGGTCGCCGACCTGGGGCAGGTGCCCGCCGGGTGCGAAGTGGGCCCGGCCGGAGGGGGTGTAGAGGAAGAAGTCGTACGACTGGGCCATGACCAGGTGCTCGAAGGAGTCCACCACGTGGCCGACCTCGGCCCAGTGCACCGCGGGCGCGCACAGCTCCGCCCAGGGGCGGGTGGCGAACCGTTCGTAGAGCGCTTTCATGCCGGGCATGAACCCGGGGATCACCGCGTAGGGCCCGGCCCCTGTCGCCGAGTACTGGCTGCGCGGCGGCGGCACCCGGTGGAAGGGCGGCAGGTCCGGCGCGATCATGCCGTGGCTGTTGAGTTCGTGCACGGTCCCGGTGTCGGCTTCCCAGAACAGCATCGTGAACATGCCGGCGTGGTTGGTCAGGTCCTGCTGCACGACGGCCTGCACCAGCGACCCGGCGATGACGGCGTCCACCGCCGTGCCGCCGCCGGCCAGCACGTCGCGCATCGTGTCCGTGACGATCGGGTGCTGGCTGGAGCACACCGCTCGTTCGCCGGACACCGGGGTCTTGGGGCCCACACGGCCGTCGGTCACCTGGTGGCTCCTTCCTGATCGAGTCCGAGCACCGAGCCCACGAGGCGGGCGGTGTACTCGTGCCCGGGGTTGTCGAGGACATCGGCCGTGCGGCCCTGTTCGACGATTTCGCCCTGGTAGAGCACCAGGACGCGATCGGTCATCTGCCGGACGACGGACAGTTCATGGGTGATGAAGAGCATGCTCATCCGGTACTGCTGTCGCAGCAGCCGGAGCAGGGACAGGATCTCGGCGCGGACCGACACGTCCAGTGCGGCTACCGGCTCGTCACAGATCAGCAGCCTGGGGCGCAGCGCTACGGCCCGCGCGATCGCGATCCGCTGCCGCTCGCCACCGGAGAGCTGCGCGGGGCGCCGCCGCGCGTGCTGCTCGGTGAGCCCGACCTGCGTGAGCAGTTCGGCGATCTCCGCCCGGTGGTCGGCATCGCGGTCGCGGGCGGTGATCGCCTCCCGCAAGGTGGCGCCGACGGTGCGGACGGGGTTCAGCGACGAGTACGGGTCTTGGAAGACCACCTGCACGAGATGGGCGACGCCGCGCGACTGGGCACGGCTGAGCCGCTTGTAGTCGGCCAGGTCGAGCCCACCCAGCTCGATGCTCCCGGAGTCCGGGTGGACCAGCCCGAGCAGTGTCCGGGCGATGGTGGTCTTGCCCGATCCGGACTCGCCGACCAGGCCGACCGACTCGTGCGCGCCGACGTCGAAGGACACCCCCTTCAACGCCTGGGAACGTTGCCTCGCGCCGGCCAGGTCCCGGTAGGACTTGCGCAGTTCGCGCACGGTGAGCAGGACACCGGAGGCGGCCACGTCGACGTCTCCGGTGCCCTGCGTGTCCTCCTCGGCCGTGCCGAGGAGCTCCGGGCCGATCTCCTCGACACGCAGGCACGCGGTCGTGTGACCGGGCTTGGTGGCCCGCAGCGCCGGCCGCTCGGACCGGCAGGTGTCCACGGCCCAGGCGCAGCGGGACGCGAACCCGCACTGCCCGCCGACCGAGTCCGCGGGCGGCACCCGCCCGGGAATGGACTGCAACCGCTCGACCCGGCGGTCGATCGGCAGGTACGAGCGCAACAGCCCGGCCGTGTACGGGTGCTGCGGGGTGCGCCGCAGCTCGTCGGCGGGGGCCTGCTCGACCAGGCTCCCGGCGTACATGACCATGATCCGGTCGCACACCGAGAACGCCACGCCGAGGTCGTGGGTGACCAGCACCAGGGCCATTCCCCGTCTGCGCCGCAGGCGATCGAGCATGGCGAGGATCTGCGCCTGCGTGGTGGCGTCCAGCGCGGTGGTGGGCTCGTCCGCGATGAGCAGCTCCGGGTCGCCGGCCAGCGCCGCGGCCAGCGCGACGCGCTGCCGCATACCGCCGGAGAGCTGGAACGGATAGCGGTGGGCGGTCCGCGCGGGGTCCAGGCCGACCTCCTCCAGCCGCCCGTAGACCTCGGCGCGCAGCTTGGCGCGGTTGCGGCGGAGGGTCGGCAGGCCCTCCGCCACGTGCGCGAACGCGGTCTGCACGGGGTTGAGCATGGAGAACGGGTCCTGCATCAGCAGGCTGATCCGGCCGCCGCGCACGGTCCGGAGGTCGCCGTCGGTCAGCCCGAGCAGCTCCGAGCCGTCGAAGGTCACCGAACCGGTCGCGCTCACCTCGCGGGGGAGCAGGCCGACCAGGGCGCGGACGGTGAGCGACTTGCCGCTGCCGGACTCGCCGACGATGCCGACCGACGTCCCCGCCTCGACGGCGAAGGCCACGTCCCGCACCAGCCGACGATCCCGGTGGCTGATGTCCACGCTGTCCACCGTGAGCAGACTCATCGTGCCTCCCGCCGTGCCGTGAGCCGGTCGTAGACGCTGTCCCCCAGCACGGTCGCGCAGGTCGCGGTGAGCATGATCAGCACGGCCGGCGCCAGTGACAGCCACGGCTCGGACAGGATCTGCTCGCGCCCGTCGGCGATCATCACACCCCATTCCGCGCTGCCCGGCTCCCCGCCGATGCCCAGGAAGGCCAGTGCGGAGAAGGCGATCAGGGCGACGACGAAGTCCAGCAGGAACGTGGCCACCACGGTGGGCACGATGTTGGGCAGGATGTGCCGGAACATCACCGTGCGCGCGGGCAGCCGCAGGCTCTGCGCGGCCTCCACGTACGGGAGTCCACTCTGGACGCTCGCGGCGCTGCGGATCATGCGGATCGCGGTCGGCATGGACAGCAGCGACAGCACCAGCACGGTCACCGGGTAGCCGCCCGAGGAGATGCCCACCACGACGATCGCCACCAGCAGCGCCGGCAACGCGTACATCACGTCCACCAGCCGGCTGATCACCGCGTCCACGGGGCCCCGGTAGTACGCCGCGGCCAGGCCGAGGCAGATGCCCACCGCCACCGCGACCAGGGCCACCACGAGCGGGCCGATCACCGCGACCCGGGCGCCGGAGATCACCCGGGACAGCACGTCCCGGCCCAGGTCGTCGGTGCCCAGCCAGTGCTGCGGACTCGGCCCGCCGGAGCTGAGCATCAGGTCCTGCGCGTTCGGCGGGTACGGGGCGAGCGCGTCGCCGGTGACGACGCAGACCAGGATCACCGCGAGCGGCACGGCCGCGGCGATCGCGGGCAGGCCCAGCCGCCTCACGACGCCACCTGCCGGGTCCGGATGCGCGGGTCGAGCAGCCCGGTGAGCACGTCGACCGCCAGGTTGACCAGGATCACGAAGGCCGCGGCGACCAGGGCGATGCCCTGCACCATCGGAATGTCCTTGGTGTTGACCGAAACCACCAGCAGCGACCCGACCCCGGGCAGCGAGAACACCGTCTCCACCAGCACGGCGCCGGACAGCGCCGCGATCAGCACCACCCCGGAGGAGGTCACGATCGGGACCGCCGCGTTGCGCAGCGCGTAGGCGACCAGCACCCGCGCCGGCGCCACACCCCGCGCCCTGGCGAAGGTGATGTAGTCCTGGTCCATCACGTCGAGCATCGCCGCCCTCGTCTGCCGCAACACGATCGCCATCAGCGCGGTGGCCAGCGACACCGCCGGCAGGACGAGGTGCCGGATGCTGTCGCCGAAGCCCTCGCCCGCTCCGAACACGGGGAACCAGTCGAGCAGGACCCCGAACACGTACACCAGCAGCAGACCGACCGCGAACGGCGGCGCGCTCATCCCGAAAGCGGCCACAGTGGACACCACGCGGTCCGTCGTGGTGCCCCGCCGCAGGCCTGCCGCGGCGCCGAGCGGGATGCCGATCACCACCACGAGCAGCAACGCGAACAGCGCCAACTGGAACGACATGGGCAGGGTCTGGCCCAACGCGTCGATCACGTCCTCGCCCGACCGCACGGAGGTGCCCAGGTCCAACTGGACCGCCGAGGCCAGCCATCGCCCGTACTGCACCGGGAATGGGTCGTCCAGGTGGTACTTCCGCGTGGTCGCCTCGATCAGCTCCGGCGTGGTCGGCGCGGTGCCCATCAGCGTCGCCAGCAGCGACCCCGGCGCCAGCGCGAGCAGGCTGAACACCAGGAACGACACCAGCAACAGCATCCCGACCATCGCGGCGAGCCGCCGGAGGAGAAACCTGGTCATGGCATCACGCCGTCGCCCGGACGCGCTGGATCCAGGTCCCGTCCAGGATGTCGGACTGGTTCACCGGCGCCGAGAAGGTGAACCCCTTGCCGAGCGCGACCACGAAGTTCGGCGCGTACAGCGGGATGTAGGGCAACTGCTCGGAGATCTGCGTGAGCACCGACTGGGTGGCCGCCCACCGCGCGTTCCGGTCCACGGAACCGGTCAGCGCCTTGACGTCGTCCTCGATCTTCGGTGTGGTCCAGTTGGCCAGGTTCAGGCCCGGCGCGGCGATGCCGGCCTGGCCCACCACCCGCGGCAGCACCGCGTTCGGGTCCGGGATGGTGGCGATGAGCTGCATCGACTGGATGCCCGGCGTGTCGTGGGCGAACACCCGCTTCGCCCACACCTCGGGGGACTCCGGTTTCGGCGTGATCGTCACACCCAGTTCCTTCATGTTCTCCTGGAGGTTCAGGATCGTCGGCTCCGCCCACGGCGAGCTGGTGGTGTAGGGGATGGTGACGCTGAACCCGCCCGGCGTCCCGGACTGCGCCAGTTCGGCCTTGGCCTTGGCCTTGTCCAGGTCGTACTGCGGCAGGGTCGCGAGGAAGCTCTCGGCCGTCGCGGGTGATCCGGCGACCCCTTCCAGCAGGGTCTGCGGCACCAGGCCCCGGAGCACCACGCCGTTGGCGCCGTAGACCGCGCGGGACACGCCCTGCCGGTCGATCGAGTAGGCGACCGCACGCCGCGCGTGGATGTCGTCGAACGGCGGCTGCGACGTGTCCAGGGTCAGGTAGCTGGTGACGTTCGCCGGCAACTGGACGGTCTGCGCTCCGGAGATGCCGTTCCACTGCCCGATCTGCTTGACGTTGGTCACCTGGGCGCCGTTGATCGAGTTCGAGCGCATCGCCAACTGGCCGGTGTTGTCGTCCTTGATCGGAACGAACGAGACCGCTTTGGCCTTGGGCGGGTCGCCGGCGTACTTGGCGTTGCGCTCCATCGAGATCTTGTCAGGACCGCTTGACTTGAACACGTACGGTCCGGAGCCCACCGGCAGCCCGGACGGCGTGCCCAGTCCCGAGCCGGCCGCCTCGGCGGCCTTCTTCGACTGCACGTAGGAGATCACCGCGAGGTTGTCGCGCGCCGTCGGGTCGGGGAACTTCAGCTTCACGGTGACCGTCGTCGGCCCGGTCGCCGTGATGCTGTCGATGCTCTTGACCCGCCCGGCGGTCTGCGCGCCCGCCTTGGCGTCGGTCACGTGCTGAAGGCTCCACACGGCGTCTTCGGCCGTCACCGGGGTGCCGTCGGAGAACTGCGCGCCGGGCGTCAGCTCGTACACGACGGACGTCGGATCGGGCTGGGTGACACTCGCGGCCAGCGCGGGGCGGAAGGTGCCGTCGTTCGACACCCGTTCCAGCGGTTCGGTCACCAGGCTGAGCACCTGCTGGGTGTTGACCGTCGCGTCCTTCGCCAGGTCCAGTGACACCGGGAGCTGCTGCAACGCCCAGACGAAGCTGTCGAACTCGGTCTCCACACCGGCTGCGGTCCCGGTGCCGGGGCCGGGACCGGGGCCACCGGCGCACGCGGTCACGAGCAGGCCCGCGGCTGCGGCGGCCACGACCATCTTCCGTCTGCGGCTGTCGAGAATCGTCATCGTTTCTCCTTTTGCGGCATTACTCGCCGTCCGAGCCGGGCACCCCGACCGGGAGGAAGGCCCGTTTGAGGGTCCGGACGTTGATCGACACCCGGGTGCCGCGCACGCCGGGGAGGTTGCCGAGCACCTCGGTCCGGAACCGGAGCAGGTCGGCCTGGGTGGGCATGATCAGCTCCACCAACAGGTCGCTGTCCCCGGCGGTGGCCGCCACGTACCGCACTTCCTGGCGCGCGGCCAGCGCGCGCACCGCGTCCGCCAGAGCCGACGGCGCGAGGTCGACCCAGGCGAACGCCTGGATGTGGAAGCCGAGCAACCGGGCGTCCACCAGGGTCATCGGGTGCACCCGGCCGGCCGCGATGAGCGCGTCGGTGCGGCGGCGCACCGCCGACTCGCTCAAGCCGGTCGCCTGGGCCAGGTCGGCGAAGCTCATCCGGCCGTCGACCCGCAGCAGCTCGGCGATGGCCTCCTCCACCGGGTCCAGCGCCATCGGCTCCTCGTCCGGAGCCAGGTCCAGCAGCGGCAGGCGCACGCCGGGAATGTCGGCGACCAGTGAATGGCTCCAGTCCACAGTAGACTTGAACTCCCGCAACACCGGTTCCGACATCGACTCGAAGGTGGCGTCCACCCCGGTCAGCGTGTCCAGCAGGATCGTGGCCAGGTCTTCGGTGGACGGGGTGATGAACTCCGCGAGCAGCCCGTAGCGACCGGTCAGCACGGCGACCATGCGCACGTCCTGCCTGGCGACCAGGTGATCGGCCAGCGTCCGCAGCGACTTGTTGGTGACCGCGAAGTACACGGTCACCGGGAAACCGCGGCCGGTGCGGATCGAGTCCACCACGACGGTGGTGCGCAGGGCGCCGGATGTGGTCAGCGCCCGTACCCGGCGGGCCACCGTGGACTCGGAACTCTCCACGGCCCTGGCCAGGTCCCGCCAGCTCACCCGGGGGTTGGCCTGCAAGGCGGCGGCCAGGCGCGCGTCCAGGGACGCCCGCTCCCACCACCCGGCGGGCGTTCTTCCGTCTGGTGAACTCATGCGGGCACCGTACGTCCGATGACGGTATCCGTCTATAGTCGATGCGAAAGTGATGAGATCCGCAACGCCCTCTAGTGCAAGTGATGACCTTGCGGAGCGTTCCATCCGACGGAACGGTCATCAGGAGCCGGGCGCCGGCCCTTGCCGGCGCACCGGAAAGAGCGAGGCCGAGGCCGGGGTGGTGTCCCGATGGTCGGCGGCTCGCCAACTGGTGTGAGTCGGTCCGAAGGCGCAGTGCGGACGGAGAGTCGCCGCGGACCCGGCATGCGTCCGCTCAGCGCCGGTCTTCCCGGATGTGGGTGTAGCGGCCGGGCATGACGATGCAGTACAGGCCGCCGGTCTCGTTGGTCATGCAGTAGACCGGTCGTGTCGAGTCGTCGCCGGTCGTGTCGCTCTGGTCGCCGATTTTCTGGATTGTGATGCGCTGCGGGTCCTTGGGTGGCGGCGCCGGCACGGTGTCCTTGTCCCACGGGTGCCACGCCAGCAGGCCTCCGCCGATGCCGGCGACCAGGATCGCGGCTGCCAACAGGCCATTGCCGGCCCGGGGTGGTGTGGTCGTGGCCTGCGGCTGAGGCGGTGACGGCTGCGGTACAGGGGTCTCCGAGTGCGACATGCCGGACAGTCAACACCATCGCATTCCCGATCGGACAGGCTTTGCACACCGAACACACGGCCAACACAACACTGCCTGCTGATAGGTCTTTGCGGCCGGACTCGGCGTCGTAGAAGTGCGCGACGACGCAAGTACGAACCCGGACGTCGAAGTGTGCGCGTGTGGCGAAGGACGGGTAGGTGCTTCACGTGCTCGTGAAGATGCGGTCGAGTTGGTGGTCGATAAGGGCTACGGCTCGTTCGGGAGTGTGCTGCCCGAGCAGGACGCCGGCTTGCAGCCCCTCGGCGCCCGCTACGAGGAACGCGGCCTCCGCCGCGGGGTCGATGTGCTGGACTACCTCGCTGAGTTGCTGTCCCCGGGTGAGCAAGCCGGCGACGAGGTTCTCCAGTGCATCCGGTTCGTTCTGTGCCGCTTCGGCAAGGTCTGGGTCGGTCAGGAAACGGACGAAGTACGCGGCGTACACGAGATGCCGGTTCCGTCGTTCCTCGTCCAGGGGGAGCAGTTCCAGCAGCACTCCGCGCACGACGGTGCGCGTGCCGGGTGGCTCGCCGGACGTCGTCAGGCGTTCTCGGGCGCGTCGCTCGGCTTCGGTGTTCAGGATTTCGAGCGCGCCGAGCAACAACTGGCCGCGTGTGCCGAAGTAGTACTGGAGAAGTCGGGCGGAGACGCCGGCTTCAGTGGCGACCTGCCTCAGGGTCACCTGTTCCAGGCCGCCTCGGGTGGCCAGTCGCCACACGGCTTGCGCGATGTGGCGACGACGCAGGTCGTGGTCCACCTGTCGGGGCATGCCGCTCGTCCTTCCCGAGAATCCCCGTGGGGACGTTGTGGTGCGATCGTACCAAGACCTGTTATGGTTCGATCGCACCACAACATCGAGTAGGAGATGACGACATGCGAGCGCAACCTCTGGCAGGCCTGATCGTGGGCATGGTCCTGCTGGTCCTCGGAGCACAGGGCGGTATCCGGCTACTGGCTGACCGTGCCAATGCCGGACTCCTCGGCTGGGTTCCCGGTGGGTTCCCGGTGTGGCTGTCCTGCTACGTCGTGATCACCGCCGTCGGTGTGCTCCTGGCCGGCTGGGGTAGCGGCAAGGTGAAGCGGGCGGAACGTGACGGTTGATCGGCCGGAAGGTGTCACCGGCGCCGGCTCGATCGACGCTGTGGCCCGACACATCGATGCCGGCTGATCTTAGTGCCTTCGGGCGGAAGTTCCGGCCACCGCATAGTGGTGTCGTGCTCGGCATGGAGGTGCGACGATCCGACATGTTCAGGGGGTTCGCACGGGTGTCGCGCATGGTGGCGCGCATACGGTGCGCTGGGGCTTCGTGTCCTTCGTCGTTAGTGCGACTTCGTGTGCCCTCGTGCTGGACGCAATTCCAGGGGAGGGGTCATGACGAGGACTCGTCGGGGGAATCGGATGATCGTCGCAGCGACCGCTGTGGCGTTGCTTCCACTGTGGACGTTGCCGGTCTCGGCGACCCCGCAGGAGGTTGATTTCCCGAGTAGGACAGCACCGGACCTGGCTGCGGCGCGAGTGTGCAACATCGGAAGTTGCAGTGCGGAGGCGACGCTCACCGTCAACGGTTCCGGCCGCGAAATCCTCACTGTCAAGGACAACCACGCGGACGACAGCTCCGCGGTCGCGGTGTACTGGGTCGAAGGCCGCACCGGCCCACCCGTCTACGTTTGGGCCCACGGCGCCGGGACCACGACCGTTCACCAGATCGAGCCGGATGTGCCGGCCGGGAAGTACGTCAAGTTCCGCGCCTGCATCGGCGAATACGGCGCTCGGCAAGTCCTGTGGGACACCTGTGGAGAGACGCAGCAACCCGCCGGGGTGACGGCCTCGCCCGACCAGCCCGCCTCCACCTTCGCTTCGCGGTCGACCGCGCCGTTCCTGGAGGATCGGGTCAAGGTCATGACCTGGAACCTGGGCGCCGGTGCGGAATTCGAGGAGATCAACGGCTGGGCGGACACGATCGCCGCGCACCGGCCCGACATCGTCGGTGTGCAGGAGGCGTGCAAGAACGACATCGACGGGGTGGCGAAGAGGCTTCGCGAGACGCACGGACTCGACTACCAGCTCGAATACGGGATGGTGGAGAGCAAGGCCTACTGCGGCATACCGACGTCCGACTTCGGCCAGGCGATGCTGTCGCTGCGCCCCATGACCGACGTCAAGATGGTCAGGTACGCGACTCAGAGCTCCGAAGAGAAACGTGGCTACATGTACGGCACCGTCGATGTGGACGGCGCGTTGGTCCGGGTCTTCAACACCCACCTCGAAGAGCCGGGAACGCCGGAACTCACCGCGCAGGCCAAGGAGTTGGCCGAGGCGACCATGGCGGTGCCCCGAGCACTCGTCCTCGGCGACCTGAACGCGTCGCCCGAGGTGGGTCGGGAGACCACGTACCGACCGCCGGACCAGCACCTCGCCCTCGTGCCGCTGTTCAACGCCGGCTTGCGCGACATCGATCGCAACTGCAACCGCAACACCAACCCGGGTTGCGCGGGCACCCGGATCAACTCGGGCCGCAAGTACGACTACATCTTCATGCGGCTGCTGACCGAGACCGCGCGGCCTACCGTGCCGGACACCACGTTCTCCGATCACCGCCCGGTGATCGGGACCGTCCGACTCAGCCCGGACTGGGCGGAGGCGTCGGCCTGCAACTACAATAGCTGCGTTTCCAAGGTCACCTTCCAGCCGGACGGCGAACACCTGTACGTCGAGGACGCCAATGCGAACGGCCTCTCCGCCGTCGGCGTCTACTGGGTCCAGGGCAGAGGCCGCAACCACACCGTGGTCTGGAACTCGCACGGCCACGACAGCCCGGACAATCCGGTCGACGCCAATCTGGAGATCGCCGAAGGGCAGTGGGTCATGTACCGGGCGTGCAGCGGTGACGGAGGCACCCGGACCGTCTTCTGGGACACGTGCGGCAACGTCCACTTCGCGTTCGCCTGACAGGTGCTGGCCGAACTCGGGTTCGCCGGCCACGGCGGTCATCTCCGCGATTCCGGGTGCGGGCGGGATCGGCGAGTCCTGTGGATGAGCCGGATTCAGTCGGTGAGGCGGAACGCCAGCAGGGTTTCAGGTCCGTTTCAGGGCACGTGGCGATAGTGCGGCGAGCGCGGTGCTTCCGCCGCCCTGACGGTCCGTGGAGGTCGAGCATGATCAGGAAGTGGCTGACGATGGCGGTCGCCTTGGCGTTGTCCGTGGCACCACCGGTGGCGCAGGCGTCACCGGTGGTGCCCAACGCTGTCGTCGCCCTGCACTGGGCTCCGGTGCACTACCAGGACACCAACGGTACGAACTACGACGCCGACTACCTCACCAAGGTCGATTTCGACGGGGACTGGTTCGCGGACAACAACTGGGAGAACCAGGACGACGACCCGTCCCGGCTGACCGGCGCGGTGTACTACTCGGTCGTGACGACCGGGACGCACTGGTTCCTCGTCTACGGCTTCTTCCACCCTCGGGACTGGAGCAACGTTCTCGTTCCCGGCGTAGAACTCCCCGGCGACGTTCGCGCAATTCGGTGTCTTCAAAGGCGATGACGGCAAGGACGACGTGGCCAACGCGCCATGGGGTTGGGACGACCACGACGACGGTTCCGCACTGCAGAAGGGCCTGCTCGCCACCGACCCGGCCAAGCTGGTCGAACGCTACTTCGACGGCACCGGCAACTTCAGCCTGACCTACATCAGCAACGGGTACCTCTGACCGGCACGCTCGGCGCGGGAGAGCAGCCCCGCGCCGAGCAGTGTCCGGGGAGCCGCCGGCGCTTCGGTCGGCGTCAGCCGTGAAGCCCGGATCGCCGGGTAGACGCCCGCGTGGCGGCCTGGCAGGCGTGGCGTGAATCGGCGGGTGTGGTGCGAACGACCGATGCGGCCCGCTCGTCACTCGAATAGCTTGTCGGTCGCGAGTGCGGGTGCTCTGGGATGTAAGGGTTCCCGGTAAGCAGTGGACGTACCGGCACGCTCCGCTGGTCACCCGGGATTCGGTCTACCTCCATCCGTACTCGCTTGGGGCGATGGTCGTGGACGTCGTGACCGGTGAAGTCCGCTGCTTCAGCCAGCCGGGGAACCGATGGCTTGACCCGCGTCGGGTCACGTGACGGGAAGGCGCTGTGGCAGACACATCGAGTCGTGACCGCCACTGTGGACAGCGGAGCAGACGAGAGAGAACCGAATGACCAGAGACGACAACTCCGAGGTGGTCGCCGAGTTGGACCGCCTTGATGCGGCGGTCAAAGCAGCGCCCGCGGGAGACACGACGGCGCAGATCGCGCTGTGGCGGCAGGTGACCGCGTTGGAGCACTGGTTCTTCATCGCGCGGGGCTCGGCCGACCGTCCCCGTCCCTATGCCGTGGCCGCCGAGCAAGGGCCGATGATCTGCCTCTACAGCAGCGCCGCACGGGCGAATGAAGCCACCCGCACCCTCGGACTGGTCGACTCGGGGAGTGGCGCGGCGCCGTTGTTCAGCATGCCGGTGTCGGCTGCGATCGACTATGTCGCCTCGTTCGGCAAGGCCGGCGTCTTCGGTGTGACGCTGGACCATCCGCGGCTCGGTCACTACATCCCGCTGGCGAACCTGGGTCTGCTCAAGGGCTGGATCGAAGGGGCCGGGCAGTGAACGGCGCCGATCCGGGCGACAGCTTCGTCGAGGTGATCGCCCGCGAGGTGGAGGCCGACCCCGGCAATCTGGCGTTGCGTGAGGACTTCATCACCCTACTGCTGGAGCAGGACCCGGGCCGCGCCGCCACCGAACTGAAGGCGTTCGAGGCGCTCGGCGGTGATCCGGCGCGGGTCCGCCTGCTGCGTGCCCGGCTGATGGCGGCGCGGTTGCGGACCTCGAACCCGCCGCCGCCCGCCGAGACCGCGCCCCCAGCCGCGTCGTCCGCACCGACAGCACGGTCCGCGGGAAGCGAACCGGTTCCGACCCCGGCCCACCAGGACCGTCAGGACAGCAGCGCTGCCGTGTCAGAGTCGCTGTGGGACGCCGAACGCCCGGCCGTGACGCTGGCTGACGTCGCGGGCCTCGCCGAGGTCAAGCGGCATCTCGACACCGCGTTCCTGGCTCCGCTGCGCAATCCCGAGATGGCGGCGGCGTTCGGGCAGAAGCCGGGCGGGTCACTGCTGATGTACGGCCCACCCGGGTGCGGCAAGACGTTCATCGCCAGGGCGATCGCCGGCGATCTCGGTGCGTCCTTCCTCCACGTGACCCTCGCGGACCTGCTCGGCAAGTGGGTCGGGGAGAGCGAGAAGGCAATCCAGAGCGTGTTCCGCAACGCACGCGCGGCAGCGCCGTGCGTGATCTTCTTCGACGAGTTCGACGCGCTCGGCGGACGGCGTACCTCCGGTGGCGGCGGGTCGCAGACGATGCGGATGCTCGTCACCCAGCTACTGGAGGAGCTCGACGGCGTGGCCGGCGTGAACGACGGGGTCTACTTCCTGGCCGCCACGAACCGACCTTGGGACATCGACTCCGCGCTGCGCCGACCGGGCCGGATCGACAAGACGGTGCTGGTGCTGCCACCGGACGCGGTCGCCAGGGCGGCGATCGTCCAGGGCGCGCTGGAGGGCAAGCCTGCCGACGGCGTGGATGTCCTCGCCGTCGCGGCGGCCACGGAGGGGTTCTCCGGTGCTGACCTCAAGCACTTGACGACCACCGTGCTGCAGCAGGCCATGGTCGAGTCGATGAGCGGCGGTGAGCTGGTGCCGGTCACCACCGACGCGATGCTGGCCGCGGTCGGCGGCATCACCCCGTCCACGACGTCCTGGTTCGACCAGGTGGCGCCGGTGCTGGAGTACGGCGTCGACGACGGCACTTTCGACCAACTCCGGGTGTACCGGGTCAAGCGAGGCATGCGATGAGGAACTCCGGCCGCACGGCCGCCGACGACAACGACGCCGTGGAGCGAACCCTGGACCTCGCCTGGGAGCTCTTCGCGGCACAGCCGGCGCATCCCAAGGTCGCCGAGCTGGCGTTGCAGGTGCTCGCGGCCCAGCCGGAGCGGAGCAGCGTGTCGCTGTTGCTCGCCAACCACCTGGAGGTCTGCGGCCAGGCCGGCGAAGCGCGGCGTCTCTACCTCCAGGTGGCTGGTCGCCGCGACCACCAGTTCGTCAACGCGGCTCGTGCCCTTCGACATCTCGCGTTCGCCGAGCACGATCATCCCGAGGCGCTGCGCTGGGCGCGCACAGTGCTGGGCGAGGACCACGAGGAGTGGGGCGACTGGACGGAGCTGGGCTTTGCCAAGGCACTCTGCGGGGAGCACGAGGACGGGTGGCGCCAACTCGACGAGGCGGTGGCGCTGTGCTCTCGGACGGCACCGGACGAACTCCCCAACGCGCTCGGGAAACGCGCGGCGTATCTGCTGGGGAGCTTCGCACCACCCGACCGGTTCGTCCCCGCGGCCGAGGAGGCCGTCCGGGCCGATGCGGCGAACTCCTGGGTCGCTCTGATGCTCGGCTGGTCCTACCTGGTGCAGTACCGGTTCGCCGACGCCGAACAACTCGGTCTGCGACTGCTGCGCGAGAACCCGACAGAAGACCTGCTGCAGGGCCTGGTGGGGACGGCTCGGACGATGCTGCGGATCGTCGAGAACGCTCACGCCCAGGACATCACGCTGGAGGACATCCGCCGCACGGGGGCGATCGAGCTGGGGTGGCGGCAACTCCGCGACAAGATGCTCGGCACCGACCTGGCTTCCGCGCTGGCGGCGTTGGACGACGTGCTGCCCGCCGACCTGCGCGCCACTCTGCGACCAGGAGCTTCGATCTCCGATGTGCCCGAGAGCGACAAGCTCGGCTCCGTGGCCGCGGAGGACCTGGTGGCCTGGCACGACGGCCAGCAGCCGGGCTCCGGTGCCGCCTGGGGGCTGGCCGAGCCGTTCCGCCTGCTGTCAGCGGCCGAGATCATCGCCATGAGCGCCGAGATCGAGGCCGACCCGGCAGCGCACCCGGACTGGCCCGAGAACGAGGTCTGGGAACAGGTGATGACCGACGACGCCGGGGTGTACCTGGTCGTCGTCGCGCTCGGGGCGCTGGTCAAGCGTCGACCCGGACATCCCGACGAGCCCGTCGCCGAGTCGATGGCCGACTGGATCTGGGACCGGGTGGTCGACTTCGGTGGTCGGGACCTGCGACCAGCACCTCGGCGGACCGAGGCTCTGCCGACCGACCTGCCCCCTGTCCCCGGGACGTCGTTGACCGGCGTCATCGCGACGATGTACGCCGCTCTGGGTGCGTCCGAGCGCTCTGCACCGTATGCGGAACTGCGCAGGCTCTTCCCCGACTCGACCGTCCGGCAGAGTGCGCTGGACCCGGTGGACTCAAGTCCGGACGGCGTCGACATCGCCTTGCTCGACGGGCTGGTGAAGAAGATCACGGTCGATGTCGCGCTCTGCCCGAGCGCTGACCGCGTGATCTCCGGGCTCGACCTCGACGGGCAACGGGGACCGGTCGATGCCTACGTGCGGGCGCACGGCGCCCTTGCGCACAACAGTTGGGAGAACCGCGCCATCAACGAGGTCACCGTCAACTACGACCTCGCCGAGCATCGACTCGGCTTGCAGTGGGAGACAGGGAGACTCGCCCGGATCTCCGTGTCCGCCGCCGGCCGGCCGGCCGATGGCTGAGGTCGGGTTCCACCGGGGCTAGTGGTTGTCGCCCGCCTGACCGAACCGCCCGTCGAGCGCTCGTTCGAGGACCGGGGACATGGTGCTCATGTAGGTGGCGCTGACATGGCTGTCGTCGAGGTAGACGTAGACGTTGCCGACGACCGGCGGACAGGTGTCCCCGGGGCAGAAGTAGTCGCTGAAGTCCAGGAACTCCACATTGGACGGCAGGTCGGGGATGCGTGCGTACGGTGGTTCGGGGCTGAGCAGGTCGGCGCGGGGAGTGCTGCACCGGGGTGCCTCGGCACCGTGGGTGTTCGCGCACTCCGAGGGTTTGAAGGGGTGTCGGGGGTTGTCGCGCACGGCCGCGACGGCGATCCCGGCTTCCTCCAGGTTCCGCCACTGGGCGACGAACCCCGGTGGCGTCTCCTCGGTGTGCCCGTACCGGACGTCGCGGGTGCCGTTGGCCAGCACGAGGTCGGGTCGCAGGGACAGGATCTTGTCGACGGCGTCGGCGTTCCACTTGAGGCACTTGGCGTCACCGGGCATCGCGTTGGACTCGGTGGAGAACGGGCAGGCGCCCTTGTTCATGGCGATGACCTCCCAGTTCCGGCGCCGGGCGACCTGGTCGAGAGCGGCGAGGTACTGCTGCATGTGGGAGTCGCCGACGACGACGATCCGCTTGTCGGGTTCGCCGGTGACGGGGCTGTGGCAGGACGTCAGTTCCTTGTTGTGGGCGGCCGTGGTGCAGGTGCCGCCCTCGATGCCCGCGAAGTCCTTCGGCAGGGCGACTAGCGGCGGCGCGACGGGGGGATGCTCCGCACCCCAGTACTCGAAGCCCGGTTCGAGGGCCATGGCGCCGGGGTGATCGGGGTCGTCGACGACGGCGGCGTGGAGGGACGCCTTGCGCTCGGCGACCACCTGCCAGCAGCCGGCCGCCACGAGGACGGGAACCAGCGCGAGTGCGGCGAAGCGATAGGCGCCCCGACCCGTCGCCACGCCGATCGACGATCGACGGACCGGCCTCTCCACGAGGTGGTGGGTCACCACGGACAAGACCAGCGACAAAGCGATGACGGCCGCACCGCCGTGCGGACCGGGTTCGGTCTGGTCGCGGACGACGAGGTAGAAGACCAGGACCGGCCAGTGCCACAGGTACAGGGTGTAGCTGAGGTCGCCCAGGTAGCGCGCGGGACGGGTGGAGAGCAGCCGGTCGGCGCCGAACACGCTCCCGCTGCGGCCCGCGGCGATGACCGCCGCCGCGCACAGCGTCGGCCACAGCGCGGCGTAACCGGGAAAGGCGCTGCCGACGCGGAGGACGAGACCGCAGGCGACGAGGCCCGCCAAGCCGGCCCAGCCCAACGCCGGCCGCACGGAAGCGGCGGGGGTGAACGCGTTGACGCCCAAGGCGAGCAACCCGCCGAGCGCGAACTCCCACGCCCTGGTGAGCGAGTGGAAGTAGGCCAGCGGTTGGTCGGTGGAGGTGAGCACCACCGACCAGGCGAGCGAGGCGGCGAACACGACCGACAGACAGGCCGCCACGGCTCGGCGCGGCGCGTGACCACCGCGGCGGGCCACCGCGACGACCAGGGCGATCAGGAGCGGCCAGACCAGGTAGAACTGACCCTGGATGGACAGCGACCAGTAGTGCTGGACGACGCTGGCCTCGTTGTGCTGCTCGAAGTAGTCGGCCGAGTCCGTGACAAGCTGCCAGTTCTCCAGGTACAGCGCGGCGGCGACGACCTCGCGGATGGTCTGGAACCACTGGTTCTCGGGCAGCAGCACGAAGCCCGTGACCAGGACGACCGTGAGAACGGTCAGCGCGGCGGGGAACAGCCTCGTGACCATCCGCCCCCACAGCGGCCGAAACGCGATCCCGTCGCCCGCCGCCGCGCGCAGCAGTTGGCCGGTCACCAGGAAGCCGGAGATGAGGAAGAACACGTCCACGCCACCCGACACGCGGCCGAGCCAGACGTGGTAAACGACGACCAGGATCGCCGCGACGCCGCGCAGCCCCTGCAACTCCGGGCGAAATCGGCCGGCCGCGGCCTCGGACGCGTGGTTGCGGGCGCGGGCTGCGGTGAGGACGGGCACGGGCGACTCCAGGGACGGTCGGTCACGGACGCCGACCAGACTTCCCGGCACGCCAGCCGTCCGCGTGGAACACGGTTCGGCGGGCCTAACGCTACCGAGTCGGGCACGCGACGGCCAAACCGGCAGGAACGCGCCCGGCCAGGGGACAGGACCACCGCCCCTTGGATCAAGTCGTTCCTGATCGGCGCGATACTGTCCCCGACCGATCCGGTGTTCGCCGTCGGCGACTGGGCGGTCGCGGTGGTCGCGATCCTCTTGGTCCGGCCCGCCGCGGTGCTGCTGTCGCTGCTGCGAACATCTTTGCCGATCCGGGAACGGCTGGTCGCGGCGTGGTTCGGGCCCAAGGGGTTCGCCTCGGTCGTGTACGTGCTCGCTCAGCCAGCGGGCAGGACGCAGGATTCGTCGCAGGTCGCGCGGAGCGCGGGAGGGTCGCCCTGCGTGACGCGGAGGACCGAGATCCGCTTCTGGCGCGGGACCTGTCCTCCCTGGAAGTTGATCGGCCCGCTCTTGCCGTTCAGCACCGGCCGACTGCTCGGGTCGGGATCGGGGCCGGGGATCCCCGGGAGGCGGCCGATGTCGCTGATCGTCTTCCACAGGTCGCCGGATGACGGCCTGGTGACGGGGAACAGCTCCTTCATCGCGTGCGAATAGAGGTCGAGGGCGTCGTAGGCCAGTGTCGCCTGGCCGTCGACGAAGGAGCGCGGGTTGGCATCGCACTCGGCTTTGAAGATCTGCTGCATCTTCCGGTAGATGTCCTCTTTCGCGTTGCAGTACTCGGCTCCGACCGCGAAGGACAGCACGTCGTACTCGACGCTCGGGTGCTTCCCGCGGAGGTCCGCGTCCGCGGCGTGCCGCATGACGTCGTCGCCGGCCAGCAGGGCCAGTTGTTCGGGGCACGTGCCGGCGATACCGTCCAGGAGGTCGGAGAACTCGCCGGGGCGGCCCGCGTAGACGACGAGCGTGTCCGCCGTGCTCGCGCAGAGCTGCTGTCCGACGGCACGGGCGTCCGTGTGATCTTTTTCGGTGGTGGGCTGGTAGACCAGGTCGTCCACCACCTCCCTCGTCTCTCCCAGACTCTTGTCCGTGAACCGGGCGCGGAAGCTCCTGGCGAGATCGGTGGAGTAGAGGTCTTTTTCGTCCGCCGAACGCACGATCTGGACCTTGTTCTTGCCCTGGTAGTGCTTGTTCGCGTATTCGACGGCGACCAGGGCCTCCCGGTCGTTGGTCGGCGAGATCTGGAAGTACCTCGACGACGCCGCGGGGAACTGGTTCGCCGACAACGTGGCGGCTACGGTGGGCAAACCCTGCCCGCCCAACTTGACGACCGTTTCGAGGGTCGTCTGGCGGCTCTGCGCCAGGCCGAGCACACCGACGATGGTCGGGTCGCGGCGCATCCAGGTCTTCAGGTGCTCGACCAGTTGGTCGCCGTACTGCATGGCCCGGCCGGCGTTGCCCAGCAACACCCTGATCAGCGGGTGCCCGTTGCCGTTGTCGTCCAGCAACCGGGCCTGCATCGCCGCCACGCCCATGAGCCGGGCGGTGTTCGTGGCCAGCAACTCGGGCTGGCCGCTCATCGCCGACACGTACACGACTGTCGCGTAGGGCCGGTCCTGGTTGTCCTTTTTGGCCTGCTCCACCTTCTCGTTCTGCTTGGCGATCTGGTCCTGCACGTGCATGAAGCGGTCCCTGAGCCCGCTGCTCCCGCTGTCGAGCAGGGGGATCGCCCTGCTGCTCACCCCGACGCAGTCGGCGGGGTCGAGCCTGGTCAGCGTCTCGAAGTTCGAGTCGCCCGGCGACAACCCGCAGTGCCGGTCGCGTTCCTCGGCGGCGGTGGTGATCCGCCAGTACCCGCCCGCCGCCACGGCGCCCAGCAGGAGCACGACCACCACCACGAGGACCGACGTGCGCGACCAGATCGGGGCCGGCCGCACGGTCAGCGTCGCGAGCGGCGGCACCTCGCCGGGTTCGACCTCGACCGGCGGCACCCGCAGCGGCAGGAACCACGCCGTGGGCCGGCGCGCCCGGCTGTTGGTGGCGAGCTTGCGCGTCCAGGTCTCGTAGGCGCGCCCGGCGTTCTCCACCCACGCCGGGGCCCGCTCGTCGGCCGCCGCCGCGTCGGGCGGCACCTTCTCGCTGCCGCTGATGATGATCAGCGGGTCGAACGAGCCGGTGTCGTTGCGCACGTCGTTGATCAGTTTCAGCAGGGCGTAGCCGCCGTTGTCGCGGCGGATGCCGTCGAGCAGCACCACCGGATACACGGTGCGCCGGGCCGAGCGGACCCGCCACAGCGAACGCCGGTACCCCCGGCGGACGTCCTCCAGGAACGCGTTGACCAGGAGCTTGGCGAGCTGCCCGGCGTCCTCGTGCGGCTCCGAGCCCCGACCGGGCGCGAGCGTGCCGGTGAGCCGTTCGGCGAAACCGAGGAACGTGCCGGGATCGTGCGGCGCGAGGTAGGGCTGGCGCAGCAGCCACCGGTACTCCCGGCCCGGGACCAGACCGCGCAGCTTCGCCCGGAACAGGAACGCGGGCAACAACTTCAGCGCCACGCGCGCCCACCACGGCGCGGCGTCGGCGGCGGTGTCGAACGCCTCCCTGGGTATCAGGTCGTCTTCGCTGCGGCCCCGCAGGTCGCGTTCGCGCAGTCGGGTGAGGAGGCTCGTGGCCGACTCGTGCTCGCCGCCTTCGGCGTGCTGGTTCATCAACCAGTAGACGAGCCGGAAACGCGGGAACACGTGCCGCCCGTAGCGCCCGTTGGCCGCGCCGGACAGCTCGCGCGCCACCTCCGCCAGCACCGCGCCCACCTCCGCGACCTGGTTCGGCGACAGGTTCTCATCCTCGGCGTCGGGAAACTGGTGGTAGGCATGCGGAACCCGGCCCGGGTAGGCGCCGCGCAGGTGCGCGCGCAGGACCTTGAGGAGCCCGGCCGACCTGGGCTCGCGGACCAGGCAGACCAGCGGGATGCCCCGGTCGTTCCCCGGGCGGGCGCCCGGCCGCCCGCCGGGCAGTTCGCCGAACGTGGGGCGCTCGGTCAGGTCCTGCACCAGCTTCACGAGTTCGTCCATGACCTCGACGGACGACGTCGGCTCGGCGGCGTGGATTTCGGTCACCGTTCTCCTCTGACGTGAGGTCGACTCCCGAACGAGGGGAATCCGACTGTAGGCCGCGCGCCGCACCTGCGTTCGTCGAAGGAGAAGTGCGGCTCGCGAATTCCGCAGAACTGCGGAATTCGGTGTTCATGGGATCGGGTCCGTTGTCGGGATTTCGCCAGATTCCCTCCATCAGAACGGCACGTGCTCCGGTTCGCGACAGTGTGTACGGGATGTGTATGAGGTGCGACACGAGGGTTCGCAGATACATGCCCCGGGGGTGCGGCGCCCGCGCTGCGGTGAGGCAGATGCCGGGCAAAGTCGGCTTCGCGGTCCCTGGCGCAGGACCGGTGGCGGCGGTGAGCGGTCTGCTGAGGGATGAATCAGGCGGGGGTCAGGGGAAACCCTGATGGCAGGGTGTCCGACCGCGGGCACGCTGGAGGCGTCAAGGGACAGTCGCAGTTCGAGGAGAGTCATGAGCGAATCCAAGCCCGAGTCCTCCCGTGCCGCCGTCGACGCTGTGGTCGACGCGGTTCGCGGGTTGGTCAACGAGGGCATCAACCGCCGTGTGGTCGTGCGTGACAGCAAGGACGATGTGGTGCTGGAGGTGCCGGTGGCTCTCGGGGTGGTCGCGGCGCTGGCCGCTCCGGTGGCCACGACGATCGGTGCCGGTGTCGCGCTGATCGGCAGGTGCGGGATCAAGCTCGAGAACCGCCAACAGCCCGGTAACCGGCCCGCGACGAGGGTCGACACCGGGCAGGTGTAGCCGGCGGTCGCGGTTGCCTCTGCAGGGACGTGAATGCGGGCGGGACGCCGAGGGCCGGTGCCGTCGTCAGTGGTGGTGACGGCGCCGCGCTTGGCGCTGTGGCCGGGGACCGCTGACCTGGCCGGTCGGCGACCCCGGTCACTTCCGGGTCGTGCTGGATCGCCGCGGCGGGCATTTCATGCGCTACTCGCGCACCGCCGGCGGTGCCACCGTCGTCAGCGTTCCGCGTTCGGTGCGGTGGCCCACGCCTCGTGCGCCTGGTCGGTGGTGCGGTAGGCGAGGAAGACAGCGGTGAGACCGAGCAATCCGAGGGTTCTGGTCAAGTGGGGAGGCACGCCCGCCAGAGCGAACCCGGCACCGGTGGTCAGCGCACGTTCCCGGGCCGCGATGAGGGTGGTGATCCCGCTGGAGTCGCAGTAGAGCAGCCCGGCCAGGTCGAGGACCAGTTGATCGCCGGCGTGGAGTGCGAGGTGCTGGACGGCATCGTGCGCGGCGGGGGCGGTGGACGCGTCGAGTTCCCCGGTGAAGGTGAGGACCGGCCCGCTTCCGGTGGTGCGTGCGGAAGCGGCGAAACCGGTGTTCACGGCTGGGTGTCCGCTGGTCGGGGGATGCCGAGGGCGAGCAGGGCGGTGTCGTCCTCGACGCCGTCGCTGAAGCCGGCGAGCAGGTCGGTCAGCGCGCTGATGGCCTCCGGCGCGGTGACTGGTGCCGACGCGGCGAGGAAATCCAGCAGTTGCTCCTCGCTGTAGCGGGCTCGATTCCGGGTGGGACGGGCTTCGGTGAGGCCGTCGCTGTAAAGCAGCAGGGTGTCGCCCGGACCCAGGTGCACAGTGACACTGGTGAAGGTCGCGTCGGGCAGCGGGCCGACGAGCATTCCGCCCGGGGTGAGGAGGAACTCCGCGGTGCCGTCGGCGCGCACCACGATCGCGGGTGGATGACCGCCGCTGGCCAACGTGATGGCGCAGCCCGTGGCATCGGGAACGAGCCAGCCGTAGATGACGGTGCAGAAGCGAGGGTCGCCACCGCGGGACTGCTGGTGCAGCACGGTGTTGAGGTTGTCCAGCACACCAACCGGGTCAGGGTCGAAGACCGCGGCGGCGCGCAACGTGTAACGGGTCAGCGAGGTCACCACGGCCGCGCCCGCGCCTTTGCCGGACACGTCGCCGAGGAACAACCCCCACGTGCCACCCGCGAGTGGGAACACATCGTAGAAATCGCCACCGACCTCGTCGACCGACGCCGGGTGGTAATAGGCGGCCACTTCCATCCCGGGCACCGTCATCAGCACCGGCGGCAGCAGGGTCTGTTGCAGGGTGGACGCCAGCTTTCGTGCCCGGTCACGTTCCTCGTCGGCCTGCTGACGCGCACGCAGCAGTTCTTGTTCGTAGGCGCGGCGGTCGCGGGCGTCGAAGATGGTGATGCGGATCAACTGAGCTGCTTCGTCGGCGCCCTTCTTGACCGTCGCGGTCACCAGCACCGGCAGCCGCTCTCCGTCCGTGGTCTTCAGCTCCAGTGCGAGGCCACCGGCTTCGCCGTGCATCGCCAACGTCGGGGCGATGTGGGTCTCGTAGTACATCCGGCCGCCGACGGTCAGCAGATCCGGGAAACGGCGCCGCCCGACCAACTCGTCACGCCGGTAGCCCAGCCAGGTCAGCAGCGTGGTGTTGACCTTGGCGATGGTGCCGTCCATCAGCGTCGAGAGGTATCCGCACGGGGCGTGCTCGTAAAGGTCCTCGGCGCTGTCTTCCAACAACGCCGAGAACGTCGTCCCCAGGGTGTTCTCGTCGTCGGATGGACCGTCGTGACCGCCGTCAGCGTCACCGGTCTGGCACATCACGGCGCGTCCGCGAACGCCACCACCGCCGCGGCGGTGGCCTCGGGGGCGCTCAATTGTGGACAGTGCCCGGTCGCGTCCAACGTGACCAGTTCGCTGCCGGCGATCTGGTCGTGGACGAACTGGCCGACCTCGGGCGGCGCGATCGCGTCCTGGGCGGTTTGGATCACCAGGGTCGGGACAGTGACCTTCGGCAGATCGGCGCGGTTGTCGGACAGGAAAGTGACCTGCGCGAACACCCGGGCGATCGCCGGGTCGGTGCGGCAGAAGCTGTCCGCCAGCTCACCGCCGAGTTCCGGCCGGTCGGGATTGCCCATGATCACCGGCGCCATGGTCGCCGACCAGCCCAGGTAGTTCGAGTCCAGTGAGCCGAGCAACTCGTCGATGTCGGCGCGACTGAACCCGCCCCGGTAGTCACCTTCATCGACGTAACACGGGGACGGGGTCAGCAGCACCAGCTTCGCGAACCGCTCCGGCTCCCGATTAGCCGCCAGGACCGCGATCATCGCCGACACCGAGTGCCCGACCAGCACGACGTCACGCAGATCGAGCTCGGCACAGAGGTCCAGAATGTCCTGGGCGTAGGCGTCGAGCGTCGCGTACCGCTCGGCCGACCACGCCGAGACATCCGACTTGCCCGCGCCGACGTGGTCGAACAACACCACCCTGAATCGCTCGGCCAGCACGGGGGCCACGAGCCGCCACAGATTCTGATCGCACCCGAAACCGTGCGCGAGCAGCACCGTCGGCCCATCGCCGCGGCCGATCACCGTCACGTTGTTCCTGCGGGCAGCGTCCACGATGCCCATCCTGCCACCGACCAGCCGGACCGGACACGGCTGAGCGCTGCACACGCCGCATCACCCTGTGGCTGACCGCTGAGGGTGCGGCGATCCGGGTGCGTACTCGGCGGTTGTGCCCCGCCACGGCACCCTTGAGGTCGTGCGCGAACCGCACCGTGATGGACAGGCCGCCCTCGGGGCGGGCGCGGGTGGTGAGGGTGGCGTGGTGCGCTTGGTGATCCCCGGTCAGCGGCGGCCGGTGGCCAGGATGACGAGGAACTGGCCGCCGCCCGCCTCGACGTCGGCGGTCACCGGCAGCCCTGGTACCAGTCGGGAGAACCGGTCCACCAGCCAATCCGCCGCCGCCTGGGCGTCCGGCCTGGTCGGACAACGGGCCACCATCTCGCGGCCCCCCTTGCGCTCCAGCCTCCCGGCGACGGTGATCAGCGGCGCGGGTTCGACCACGTGCAGGCGGTCCGGCCAGGCGATGACCACTTTGACCGCGCCCTTGCGGGTGTTGCACCCGCGGTGCGCGAGCCGCTCGGCGACCTTGGCCTTCCGGTCGGCGGTCCGGCTGTCGACGCTGGGCCCCCGCGGGTCGTTCACCGACATGTCGGGGTCGACCGGTTCGTCGCACACCCAGCACCGCCAGCCGTCGCGCTCGGCCACATCATCGAGGAGGCTCACCCGAGCAAACTAGCCTGCCGGCCCCCCGCCCCGCGCACCAGTGCGGTCAGCACCACGCGATCACCCCTGGAACTCGCGGAGAACATGTCAATGTGCCGCCAATGATTGGTACTCCTGGTACATGGCGGCCAGCTTGTGTGGGTCACGGGCATCGGTGAGGAATCCGTCGACCAGTGCGAATAGCGTGTCGACGGCCCGCCTGTGCTCCTCGGCGCTTACCGGGTCGGTCGTTCGTCCCGATTCCTCCACCTCGAAGGCCAGGCGTAGGCAGAGGGCCGACCAATCGAGACTGGAGTTGTACCCGAGGCGGACCAGAAGCCACTCGCGGAACCCGCGGAGCAGTGCGAAGTCATTGCCAAAGTCGCAACCACGGATAAAATTGACCGCCGCCGGGTAGGAGCCGTCCAGGCCGTACATGCCCGGCCTGGCGTGGACTCCTTTGAGCAGGTTTTGGAGGTGCAAGCAGGCTCCTAGAATCCGAAGTCGATCACATCCGAGTATTCGAACTGCGCCTTGTACTCGTCAATGGGCAGCCCATTTCGCGGCGTGAAGGCATCATACACCCTGCCCTCGTGCACCACCGCGTAGTGGTGGTCCCATCGGTTGTACTGGTTCTGGTAGGGCCCCAGCAGCGGATACGGCGCCTGGGGAGTGATGTGGTGGATTTCCCCGCCGCCCAGGCTTCGCTGAATCTGATCTGCTACTTCTCGGCAGTCACCGGGCCCGTCGGAGATCTGGTCCTGACTGCGCGGCAATCCGGGAACGTCATGCTGTGGGCAGGTCGAGGACAACCCGTGCGGATCGATCCAGTGAACGGGGTTCGGGACGTACGCGTGGTGATTCGGCGAAGGGCTCAGGCCGAGCGGGTCGGGCGACTGGTAGCGCGCGGTGCCTGGGTCGTAGTACCGGAACAGGTTGTAGTTCAACCCCGTCTCGGGATCGTGATATTGCCCGGGGAACCGCAGCGGTGTGCCGGTATGACCGGTAGCGCGTTGCAGTGCCTCTCCCCACACCGTCGTCTGCGCCCGCCAAGGTATGTTCCCATCGGGGTCTACGAGTTCGCTGGGCGTGCCGACGACGTCGGTGATGATGGAGTAGAATTGCCGGTCGATCCAGGTGTCCGGCGCATCGCGGAAGGCATGGCGCTCGACTTGGACAAGGGCCCGGAACGTTCCAGGTTGCCAGTCCCAACTGATGCTCCGAGAATCATTGTGGATCTGTTCGGCAATCGTCGTCCCGTCCCACACGAAGTCGATCCGCTCGACCACCTCGTCACCGGACGGGGCGAGGCGCTGTTTGGCCATGCGCCGCCCCAGCGGGTCATAGAGGTAGCGCCATCGCGTGGCGTCCGGTGTCACGACGCCGATCAATTGGTCCTCGGCGTCCCACGTGTAGTGCCACGCGTCCGGCTTCGAGGAGGGTCGCTTCCGCCGGCGCAACACGACCCTGCCCTGCCGGTCGTGCTGGTATCGCGTGTTTCCCGCGGTCAGGACCAGCGTTCCACGATATTGCCGGGCACCGCGACCGTCCGGATCCCCGGTGGGTCCGTCGGCGAAGGTGACATTGTTCGAGGCGTCGTACCGGTACTGCTCGTTCCAGCCGTTGCCGCGTACCGTCGTGATCTGGCCGGTGGCGGTGAGGTCGAAGTGCCGGATTCCCATCGAGTCCTCGACGGAAGTCACATACCCGTCGCGGCGGTAGTGGTACCGGCGCTGCGAGACCACACGTGCCTGGTGCGATTCTGCCTGGTGCGGTCCTGCCTGGTGTGGCACCCGGACGAACTGGGACACGGTCTGACTGGACAGCCGATAGCCGACTTCCCATGACTGGGCGAACACGACGTTCCTGCCGAACCGCCGCTCGATTTCGTGCCCTGCGGCGTCATAGTCGAAACTCAGCGTGTGATCGGCCGTGGTCAACCGGGTGGGCCGGCCGCGGCGATCGTATGCCCACGAGCTTTCCAGGCCGGTTCCGGTCGTCCGGCGCACCCTGTTGCCGAGTGCGTCGTAGCTCGACGTGACCACACGGCCGTTGACCCGGTCCTCCACTACCCGGCCGAGCGGATCACGCCGGAACGTCACCTCGGCGTGCGCATTGACGGCTCGGACGATCCTTCCCGCGGGATCGTATTCGAACGTCGACACGCCGCCGTCACTCGTGCGTTTCTCAACGAGGTTCCCCACCATGTCGAACCGACGGGTGACCGTTTGGCCCGTGCCGTTCGTCCGACTGATCGGCTGACCGGCCTCGTCGTACGCGTACCGAACCTCGCGCCCGTTGAAATCCACTTCCCGGATGAGGTTCCCAAGCGGGTCACGCTCGTATCGCCATACCTTCCCCTCCGGGTTGACGACCTCGGAAAGTCGCATTTCCGTGTCGTACTTGTACTCGATACGCGCGCCACGCGGATCTGTCTGGGCCAGTGGCAGGCTGAAATG
Source organism: Actinosynnema sp. CS-041913 (assembly GCF_050942485.1). NCBI lineage: Bacteria > Bacillati > Actinomycetota > Actinomycetes > Pseudonocardiales > Pseudonocardiaceae > Actinosynnema > Actinosynnema sp. CS-041913. The sequence goes on from NZ_CP192037.1 coordinate 2,392,461, forward strand.
AGTCGTCTCGGTTCTGGTGACCTGGCCGGCTGCGTCGACGTGCTCGACGTGGTTGCCTTCGGCGTCGTAGTTCCAACTCTCCTTCGCGCCGCCCGGAACGATCCGCCACAACAGCTTCCCTTCAACGGTCCAGCCGAACCTGACAACCTGCCCGAGCGGGTCCGTGATCGCGGCGACACGGCCGAACTGGTCGTAGTCGTAACGGGTGACCGCTTCCATCGGATCGATCACCTCGACCGGGAGACCCGCCGCGTTGCAGCGGATCAGTCGAGTGTTGCCGAGCGCATCGACCACCTTGCTCGGCGATCCCGTCGCATGGTATTCGGTTCGCGTGACCGCTCCGGACGGGTCCGTCACGGCCACCATATTTCCGCGTTCGTCGTACTCGTGCCGCCACACCGCACCATCAGGATCGACCACGACCGTCGGCAGGCCGAAAGAGTTGTATTCCGCACTGGACCGACTGCCGTCCGGTCGGACCACCCCGGTCTGGTTGCCCAGATCATCGTAGGAGTAGCGCGTGGTGCGCCCCAGCGGGTCAGTCCTGGCGAGAAGCCGGTCGTACGGATCCCATTCCTGCAGGGTCTCACGGCCAAGCGGATCAATCTGGCGCACCACCTGGTGTGCTTCGTTGAGATGGTAGCTGGTGGCATACCCGAGAGAGTTCGTGTACGTGGTGACCCGGTGGCGGATGTCGTAGTCCCACGTTCCGGCGAGAGCTCCACCCGAACCTTGCGAGGACACCACGCGGCCGTCGGCGTCGTAGTCATACTGGTACCAGTCGCCACTGCGGTCGACCCAACGAACGACCCGACCGGCGTGATCGTATTCGAATTCAAACGACCGACCCGACGAATTGGTGACCGCGACGAGTTGCCGTCGGTCGTCGTACCGGTACCCCACCAGCGGGAGGTCGCCTCTGGCGGCGCGCAGGACCAGTTCCGTGATCAGGCCGTCCTGGGCGTGCACACCGATCCGGTAGCCACCGGAGCTGCGGATCTCGACCGGCGAGCCGCTCGCGTCGTAATCGAAGTCGATCCGGTTGCCGTTGCGGTCCGTGATGGCGGATATCTGCCGCGTTCCCGTGCCACCGGGAAAATGCAGGACGCGCCCCTTGCCCGGTTGAGCGACGGTGTAGTCCCCGCTTTCGGTGCGCATGAGCGGCCACCGCGGGCCGTTGTCGGCGAACACTTCGCCGCCGACGAACGGCGGATGCGGGTAACTCAGCCGAACTCCGGTGGAATCGGCGAAATAGACGGCGTCGTCCTCGACCTCGATACGTTGATCGAGCGTGGAAGCCCAGGATCGACCGAAGAACCGGCCGACCCGGTACGACGAGAAGTGGGTCCGCTCGACCACCAGTGGGAGGACGCCCGCCAGTTCGACGTCGGTCTGGTCCATGAACATCTGGCCGGTTGCCAGGTCGACGGGGTCACCGGAGCCGGGAACGCAACCCCGCTCGCGCGAGTCGGTCTTCGGGTCTCCCCGGTTCTCCTTCATCGATGGATCGGACGGGTCTTTCTTGGCACTGGGGGAGGTGCCGTCCGGGGATTTCGAGCCGGTCGAAGGGCTCGAAGTCGATGGTGAGGTTCCGCTCGGCGCCGAGTCGGGACTCGTGGGCGTGCCCGATGGCGTGGTCGCCCCGGAGGGCGAGGTGGTGCCCGAGGGCGAGGTCGTTCCGGAGGGAGAGGTGGTGCCGTCGGGTGTGCTCGACGGGCTGGTGGTGCCGTCGGGTCCTTTCACGGTGGGCGCGTCCGGCGCGCTCGGTGCGCTCGACGGGCTGGTGGCACCGGGGCTGCTCGGACCGTCGGCGCGGCGGCCCAGTTTGCCCAGCTTCGCCATGATCTCGCCGAGCTTGTCCAGGACTTTGCGGATGCGCGGGGTGACGTTGCCGATGGTCTTGACCAGCTTGCGGACCAGGTCGGCGATCCGGTTGCAGACCTTGGCGATGGTCGAAGTGGCCTGGGCGACGATCAGCGGCGTGGCCAGACCGAGCGTGGCCACCGCCTCCAGCGCCCAGGTGATCAGTTTGCCGACGACCTCCGCGACCAGGTCGCGAATGATCTCGCGGACGGCGGCGACGACCTCTCCCATGATCATCACGCCGGTGCCGACGCCGTCGGCCAGCGTGCCCGCGCCGGCGATGGCGTCCGCGGTCTGCGCGGCGTGCCCGCGGTAGGTGTCGGCGGCCTGCCCCTGCCAGCCGGGCGCGTCCTGCGCGGCCAGTTCCTCGGCGACCCGACCGACCTCGGCGGCGACGTTGCTCCAGGTCTCGCTGAACGAGCGGATGACCGGCGGGTCGCCGGCGAACCAGTCCAGCGCCTCCTTCAACGGCTGCACGTGCTCGATCAGCCACGAGACGCCGTAGGAGGCCACCGTGCCGATCGGGTCGAGCACCATCGACAGCACTTCCAGCCCGACACCGACCGCGCCCAGCCCGGCCGCGACCCAACTCCCGTCGGAGATGCCCTGCGCCAGGTCGCCCGCGGACTCGGCGATGCCGATGCCGGTGACCGCGGTCGTGTCGCTCTTCGCTGTCGCGACCAGCGGGTTGTTCACGTGTTCATCCCGTCGAAGCGCGCGGACTCGCCGGATTCCTGGTCGTCGTAGGCGCGCGACGTCTCGCGCAGCTTCGCCGCGTTGTCCGACACCGTCTCCGCCGCCTTCGCCAGCGCCTCCACACCCATGTCCTCGAACGGCTGCAACAACATCGCGAACGGCTGGCACACCACGCCGTACGCGGAGTCGTTCATCGCCACGGTCCGCGCCGCGTCGGCAGCCGTCCGCAGCCGGTCCGCCAGACCTTCCACCCGGCCCGCTAACGCGGCGATCTCGCCGGTGAGCGCCTCGTACCCGCCCGTCATCGCGTCACCTCAGGTAGCCGTCGTCGCTGAAGTCGCCGTCATCGCCGTCATCGCCGCCACGCCGGCGGGGCGGTGCGGCGGGCGGGTCGTCCGGTTCGGGCCGCGGGAAGTTCTCCTCGGCGACCGCGACGATGTGCCGCCCGGACTCGGTGTCGCCGACCGTCTCGCCCACGATCCGCGCCAGCTCGGCCGGATACCCGGCCTGCGCCTTGCGCATCGCCTCCATGACCGCCGCCGAGATCTGCTCCGGCCGCAACCGTCCCACGTCCGCGGTCATGGTCACGGCGCTGGGAATCCCGTTGGCGCCGACCGTGACGCTGACCGCGCCGCCTGCCGCCGACGCGGTGATCGAGATCCGCTCGACCTCCTGCCGCATCGACGCGTACCGGGCGGCCTTCTCCTCGGCGTTGCGCTCCCAGTCGTCCACCAGGTTCTGGACATGGGCCAGCGGATCGGTCATCGGCTCCCCCTCCGGTGACGTCGAGATCAGGCCAAGCTACTACGTACGTGACGAAATCTTCGGCGGTATGTTCGCAAGATGCCCGGTTCGGCTCAACCGGTTGGCCCAGACCGATGCATAGGGCCTGTCTGGAGTCGTGATCATTTGCCCGCGTCGCACCACCGGCCGACCGCGCCCGCTGTGGTGTGCACCTGGTTGCACGTCGGGATGGCTCGATCATTTGCTCGGTGCGTTATCGCGGCGCGATTTCGGAGGCTGGCAGGTCGTGCAACTTGGTCGGGAACTCCGGCAACGTCGCCGCCACCACTTGCGCGCGAGAGACGGGCTTCGACTCCGGCCGTTCAGCATTCAGCACGACGCGCGATCGGGTGGTGGCGCGTTTCGGGCTGGGGCGGTGGGGTATCGCAGCCCGGTATGCCGACTCGTGGGGTGGCGGCACCGAGTCGGCCCATCGACGGCGCGAGGTCTGGAGGAGCGATGGCCGCGACCACCACTCGGAAGTTGCTGGCGGAGTGTCTGTCCGAGGTCGATTTCCCGGCGGACAAGAACGATCTGGTCGACGCGGCGATCCGCAAGGGCGATCCGACGGCGGTGCAGGCGCTGCGGGAGGTGCCGGCTGCCGAGTACGCGGACCTCGACGAGGTGCTCCGGGCGGTCACCTTTGGCGAGGGCGGTGCGTGAGACCGTTCGCCGGACCGCTCGGGGGCGAGTGTCGCGGCCGGGGTTCGACCGCCTTGCGGGCTTGGGCTTCGGTAAGGCCGTGGTGCCGGAGGTAATGGCAGGGGGGAATTTGGATTTGCCTGTCCCGGCAGCTTTGCAACCAACTTCCGTTCCAGGCTGCGCAGCCACCGGGGCACCGCAATGACGTCGCTCGGGTAACAAGCCGATCGGGCGGACACACCACTCGACCGTGACCGTGGTGCCCGGCCACCGTCACTTTTCGGTGGTCGATGGCACCGTAAAGGGTGTGGCTTTGCCACCTTCGTGAGGTGCTGTGCGGGAATCATGACAGACCGAACGCACGTTGTTGATATTCGACGGTCCGCCCGCATGTGCCCCTGGGTTCCCGTTTTGCCCCGAATGTGGTGGGTCACTCTTACGGGCGTATTCCTGCGTTGCCTCTGGGTTGCAACGGCGATTCACGCTGTCATAACCAGGTAGTCGCCCGGCACTCGTCGTGCACAGGGGAAGGCAGGAAGATGGGCAGGTTCAAGATCGCGACCGCGGCGTCGGCCATCGTGCTGACGGCCTGCGGGATGCTCGTGGCCGCCGGAGGTATGGCTCAGGCGGAATCGGCATACGACGACATCGCCATGCTCAAGCAGGAGAAGACCCAGTGGTGCTGGGTCGCCTCCGGCCTGACGATCGCCAAGTACCACCGGCTCGGCAGCACGCAGGCGGACTTCTGCAACCGGGCCCAGCCCTACTACGGCTGCAACAACCAGCCCGCCACGCTCGGGGACATGGCCAAGGCGTGGGGCAGCCTCGGCATGGCGCACACCGGCTCGGACCTGAGCACCGCGGCTTCGTTCAACCAGGTCTACACCGACGTCAAGGCGGCCCGCCCCCTCGGCGCACGCATCGGGTGGACCTCCGGCGGCGGCCACATGAACGTCGTCTACGGCTTCGACACCTCGAACAACACCATCGGCGTGGCCGACCCCTGGCCGGACACCACCACCTACACGTGGTGGAACTACAACGACTACGTCAACAACAACTCGTTCAAGTGGACCCACTCCCGCATCGGCATCTCCCGTTAAGGCAGGGCGACATGCGTGACACACCAACGTCCGGCGAGCGAACCGCCTCGCGGCTTCCCCGCCTGACCGCTGTCCTGGCACTGACCGCGTCCGCGCTGCTGTTCGGCACCGGCACCGGCACCGGCACCGTCCACGCGACCCCGGCCCAGGACCCGCTTCCGGCGGACATCCCCGACTACCAGGCCGCACTCGACACGGTGAAGTCGACCGACGTGCGCAACGCCGTCTGCCGCTTCCTGAGCGTGCCGGTGCCCCGCGGCGGGTCCGAAACACCGCAGCCGATCCCCGACAAAGCCGACCCGTGCGAGGGCCTTCCGACTTTCGTGGTCAAAGACCCGTTGGCGGTCAACGAGATCACGCCGGGCTTCGTCGCGGGCACGTCCCCGCCCGTCGCCTCCGAGGCGGTCAAGCTGAGCCGCTTGGTGTCGTCGCTGAGCATCAGCGTCAACGACCGCCAGGCCACCGTCATGCTCGCACCCACCGACGGCGGCGGCTGGCACCTGTCGGCGGTGCGCGACGGCGACAGCGACGCCGTCTACGCCGGCAAAGCCGCGCCGGGGAGTCTGGTGTTCGCCGAACCGCAGATCCGCGGCTGGTACGAGCTGAAGCTCCTCGCGGTCACGCCACTCAATGACCAGGCACGGGAGGGCCTGGGCGGCCGGTCGTCGATGTCGCTGGCCGATTACCAGAAGCTGGTCAAGACCCGTTACGCCGACAAGCAGACCGGATCGGAGTACGACACCAAGGGCTTCTCCAGCGGCTACGACACCGGCAGCAGGGAGGCCGAGGGCGCGTCCTCGGCACCGCTGATCGTCGGCGGTGCGAGCGCGGCGCTCGTGCTCGCGGGCGGCGCCTTCCTCCTTTACCGTCGCCGCCGCGACACGACCGGCTGAGTCCGACCACCAACCCCGCGGACGGGTTCGAGAATCCCGCGCTGCTTCAGGCCGTCAGCGGGTGGAGAGGGGCACGTCGTCGATGGTGGATGTTGTTCGGTACGGTGGCGACACCTGAGGATGTGTCCCGCACACCACGGTTTCTGAGATCACATGACCCGGACTGCACACGTCTACCGCCGCGGCGAGTTCATCTTCGTGGTCACCATGTCGAAGACCGTGGACGGCCTGTGGATCAGCAGCGACCCGTGCTTCAAGCTCCCGTTCGACGCCGTGCCGGCGGAGCTGGGCGTGGTGGTCGCGAAGTCCCTGGGCGCATCCAGGCAGGGCGTGCCGCACCCGTCGTTCAAGGACAACGCGCACTTGCGCCCGTTGCTGGCGGTGTGCGGGCTGAAGTCGTGGTTGACCTTCGTGAAAGGCGCCGGGTTGGCCGTCGTGCGGCACGAGGGCGACATGGTGGTAGTTCAGCGCCACGCCAATCGGGGCCGCAGCTTCGTGCCGGACGACACCGACCCGGTGACCGCGCGGGACGCCGATGCGGGTGGACTCGGCGCTGCGGTCATCCGGCAGCTTGGCTGACGTCACCGGTGACGACCTGCACATCACCCGAGCCGACCACTGGGTCGACTTCGACCGGGAGCCCGCCGGGAACGCGGGCCGTCGCGCGGGTCAGGCGTGCGAGTAGTCGTGCGCCTCCGTGTCCAGGAGCGTGTCGGGGCGGTAGTCCGGGTCCAGGCGCAGCAGGTCCCACTCGTTGATCCAGCCGCGGATGTGCTGGCGGAACTGGTGGGTGCTGGCGCCTGGCAGTCCGCGCACGTTCGGCGGGTTCCAGTTGAACGCCGTGCCGTGCAGCTCCCGCACCCGGCGGTAGACCTGCCGCAGGCGGTCGGCGTCCGGTCGGTCCAGCAGCAGGGTGTCCCGGTCGATGACGCGCATGCCCTCCGCGACCAGTTCGGCGGGCTGTTCCGCCCACTGGGCGCGCCCGGCCAGGCTGCTCCGGTCGCCCTTGCCGTCCAGGACTGCGGCGGCGAAGTCCTCGGTGATGGCGAACACCGACCCGATGGCCGCCGGGCCGCCCAGCGATCCGCCGGTCCACCGGGCGATCTCGGCATAGGACCGGGCGCGCTGGGCCGGTGTGCAGCGGCCGATCAGTTCCACCTCGTCGAAGAGCACGATCCATCCGCAGTAGCCGGCGGCGGCCATCAGGCGTTGCGCGAACCGCAGGCGTTGGCGCGCCAGTTCCGCCGGGTGCACGCGGCGGAACCCGGTGGCGGGCAGTCCGTTCGCGCGCAGGGCCCGGGTCAGGTCGGCGGCGGGCAGCGAGTCGCCCGACCAGAACCGCACCACCGCGTCCGTGAGGACGTCGTCCACGCCGTGGGCGTGCGCGTGCAGGTGCAGGGTCGCGGCGAACCGGCTGTCCAGGCCCGACGCCGGGTCTTCGGCCCACCGCCGCAGGTCCGCGTGGGCCCGGTTCGCGGGTGACAGCTCGGCGGCGATGTCGGCCAGCAGCGGGCCGCGCCGTTCGCGGGCGGCGGCGGTGGCCAGTGCGGCGCTCGCCACCTTGCACGGGTCCGAGAGCAGCGTCTCCTTGCTGATGACCACCATGCTGACCGCGAAACCCTCGCGCAGCGCGCGCTGGCGAAGCGCGGCGAGCAGGTGGCTCTTGCCCGCGCCGAAGCCGCCGCCGACGCTCAGCCCGGTGGTCGCGCCGCCGCGGACCGCGGTCAGCAGCCGGCTGAACGCGTCCTCGATCCGCGGCTGACCGCTGCCCAGCAGCTCCACGACGGTCTGGTTGGGCGCACCGGCGCGCAGGCACTCGATGGCGTTGCGGGCGGTGAAGGCGTCGACACCGGTCACGACACCGGCCCGCGGACGTCCGTGATCCGGACCAGGCTCGCCATCGGGTTCGCCCGTCGCCGGTCGCTGATCTCGCTGACCACGCGCTGGTGCAGCGCCCGGTACGCGGTCAGGCCGCGCTGCCGGTCGTGCGCCATGCCGCCGGGCAGGACCACGACCAGCAGCACGCCCGCCAGCTCGTCCAGCGAGTCGATGAACTGCCGCAGCACCTCGTAGGCGTCCAGGGTCATGGCCTTGGTGTAGTGGTGGCCGTCGCGCTGCGGGGGGCGGCGGGTGACGCCCAGCCGGGTCACGTCCAGCCGCAGCACCAACCCGGGGTTGCCCGCCCGGCGCACCCAGTGGCCCAGCGAACCGAGCAGGTGTCGCGCGTTGTGCCGGACGATCCGGCTGCCGATCCCCAGGGACCGCAGCCGGACGGGCGACACCTGCCGGCCGGTGAGCCAGTCGAGGACCGCGGCGTGCTCCAGCGCGTCGACTTCGCCCCAGTCCAGCTTGGCCTGGCACAGCCGCAGCACCGCGACGCGGAAGTCGCGGGTCAGCCGCGGGTCGCCGAGGACGGACCGTTCGAGGTACCGGCGCATGCTGCGGTAGAGCTCCGCGGGCACCAGCGACTGGGCCTCGGCCACCGCCCGCACCGCCAGGGCGTCGAGCCCGGTGTGCAGGCCCAGTTGCCGGTAGCCGCGTTGGACGAAACGCGCGGCCAGGTCGTCCCAATCGATCGCACGGGACAACGCGACGTAGATTTCGTTCACCAGGTGCACGCGCACTCGGCGCGCGTCCAGGCCGAAGTGCAGATATCCCTGGTCGTCGGCCGCGGAGGACAGCTCGGCCATGAATCGTGAGCCCGCGTCGGTATTGTCGTACGCCACGAACTTGACCGCTGATCCGCCGTCGCCGACGAAACTCTCCAAGTAGTCTTTGCGTAATCGCTGCACGTACTCGCCCGTGTCCAAGAGCACGTTGCCCCCAACTGAAATCCGTTCACTCGACGGTGCTGAAGGAGATACCCCAGTAATGTCTTCGTCCGCCGCCGGGGATGACGGCGGTCAGCACACCCGCCTGTTTCGTGCCGCTGCTCGCGCTCCAGCGCAGCTCCACGTTCGAGCCCTTGGGCCGGACCACCTCGCTGTGGTCCAGCCGGTAGAGGTCCTGGGCGAAGTCCTGCTTCGGGTAGGCGGCGCGCTGTCCGGGCAGCAGGGTCAGCACCGACCAGAGGTCGACCAGCCGGACCACCGTGCCCGTGGCCGCGCCGCGCTGGGTGGTGATCAGCCCGTAGGCGTCGAGCAGGCTGCGCAGGAAGGACTCCGGCCGGTACCGCTGGTCGGTGCGGTGCGCCCGGGAGATCGCCTCGGCCACCACGGAGGGCCGCAGCCTGGTCTCCTGCCTGCGGCCCACCTGGAGCACGGTCTTCCCGGCGTGCACCCGGACCACGGACGGCGGGCACATCAACAGGCCGTCCTCCTCCACGGGTGCGAGCCCTGCGGCGGTCGCCGCGTCACTCAGCTCCCGCAGGTACGCCGCGGAGGCGAGGTGGGCCTCGAAGTCGGCGGCCAGCAGTGCGTCGAGGCGGGCGAGCGGGTCCGCCAGCACGTTCGCGGCGTCCGCGAGCGGCTCGTCACGGACGCGCAGCGCGCGGACGTCGCCTTCGGCGGCCCGCTTCCGGAGCCGCCGAAGGTCGCGTTTGAGGCGGTCGACCGCCGCGAGGGCGTCGTCGACCGCGCCGAGCATGTCGAGAACCACGTCCTCGAACGACTTGCCCTGGTCGAACATGAGCCCTGACCCCCAGAAGGCTTTTGCCAACGATCGCAGCCATGCGGCGCGCGGGTCGCAACCGCGCAGTGCAGGCGAATACCCCAGTAGTAGATCCCCTGCCCTTTTTCTACCATCGCACCCAAACGTGTACCACTTCAGTGGTGGATTTCCCCCTATTGGCCTAGCGTGTGCACGGAGCGTGAGGTAACTCCGGGCGCGTATCCGGGTGCGTGCCACGAAAGGCTTCAATGCAGGCCGGGATCGTATTCGAGCAGTAATACCGAATTAGGCGGTATCTCCCAGGTCGCGGACACCGGGAGGCCCTGCCACGGTATTCCGTCCGCGGTCACGGCACGGCGGGGACCGTGCGTCGAGCCGCCGTACTCGGCCGCGTCGGTGTCCAGCACGACCCGCCACCGGCCCGGCTGGGGCAGCCCCACCCGGTAGTCCGGCAGCGCCACGCCGGACAGGTTGGCCACGCACACCACCGCGCCGCCGGCCGGGTCGCGTCGCAGGAACGCCACCACGTTGCGGTCGGCGTCGTCGGCGTCCAGCCAGGCGAACCCGGCCGGGTCGTGGTCCAGGGCGTGCAGCGCCGGCCGGGTGCGCAGCAGCCGGTTGAGGTCGGCCACCAGGTGCGCGACACCGGCGTGCGCGGGATCGCCGAGCAGGCCCCAGTCCAGGCCGCCCGCCTCCGCCCACTCCCGCACCTGCCCGAACTCGCCGCCCATGAACAACAGCTTCTTGCCGGGGTGGGCCCACATCCAGGCCAGCAGCGCGCGCAGGCCGGCCGCCTTCGCCGCGTCGTCACCGGGCATCCGGCTCCACAGCGAGCCCTTGCCGTGCACCACCTCGTCGTGCGAGAGCGGCAGCAGCCAGCGCTCCTCGGCCGCGTAGGTCGCCGGCAGGACCAGCTCGTGGTGGTGGCCGGCCCGGCGCACCGGGTCGTGCCCGAAGTAGCCCAGTGTGTCGTGCATCCACCCCAGGTTCCACTTCAGGTCGAAACCGAGCCCGCCGGACTCGACCGGCGCGGTGACACCCGGCCAGAGCGTGGACTCCTCGGCGATGACCAGCGCGTCCGGCCGGTGCCGGCGGATCGCCGTGGTGAGTTCGCGCAGCAGCGCCACGGCCTCCAGGTTCTCCCTGCCGCCGAACTCGTTCGGCTCCCACTGGCCTTCGCCGCGCGAGTAGTCCAGGTACAGCATCGAGGCGACCGCGTCCACGCGCAGCCCGTCGACGTGGAACTCCTCCAGCCAGTACAAGGCGTTGGCCACCAGGAAGTTGCGCACCTGCGGCCGGCCGTGCGCGAACACGTACGTCCCCCAGTCGGGGTGCTCGCCGCGTCGCGGGTCCGGGTGCTCGTACAGCGGGGTGCCGTCGAACCCGGCCAGCGCCCAGTCGTCGCGCGGGAAGTGGGCGGGCACCCAGTCCACGATCACGCCGATGCCGTGCGCGTGCAGGTGGTCGACCAGGTAGCGGAAGTCGTCCGGGTCGCCGTAGCGGGCCGTCGGCGCGTAGTACGACGTGACCTGGTAGCCCCAGGAGCCGCCGTACGGGTGCTCGGCGACCGGCATCAGCTCCACGTGGGTGAAGCCGAGCCGTCCGACGTGGTCCGCCAGCCGGTGGGCCAGCACCCGGTAGCTCGCCGCGTGCCGCTCGTCCTCGGACAGCCAGGAACCCAGGTGCACCTCGTAGACGCTCAGGGGTGCGGCGACCGGGTCCACCTGCCGGCGACGGTCCAGCCACGCCGCGTCCCGCCAGGTGTGCCGCGACCGGTGCACCACCGAGGCGGTTCCGGGCGGGCGCTCGGCGGCGAAGGCCAGCGGGTCGGCGTGGTCGTGCAGCCCGCCGTCGGCGGACCGCACGCGGTAGCGGTAGCGGGCACCCACGTCCGCGCCCGGCACGAACACCTCCCACACGCCGTGGTCGCGTCGGCGCATCGGCACCCCGTCCGCCCAGCGGTCGAAGTCGCCGACCACCCGCACGGCACGCGCGTTGGGGGCCCACACCGCGAACGTGGTGCCGGCCACCGGCCCGCGCGCCGTCCGGACCACGCGCGGGTGAGCCCCCAGCACCTCCCACAGCCGCTCGTGGCGGCCCTCGCCGATCAGGTGCAGGTCCAGTTCGCCCAGCAGCGGGTCGCCGTGTTGCAGCGGGATCGCGTTCATGCCTCCTCCTCGACGCCCGCCGCCCGGCCGATCGAGTCGAGCGGGACGGGCAGCCAGTCCGGTCGGTTGGTGTGCTCGTAACCCACCTCGTAGACGGCTTTCTGCAGCTCCAGCGCGCGGAGCAGCACGCCTTCGGCCGGCGGGCCGGACCCCGCCTCGGCGTAACCCGCGCGGAAGGCGGCGCGGCAGCGTTCCGCCCAGCCCCATCCCGCGCCCGCGTGGTGGGCGGCGTAGTCGAACGACCGCAGCACGCCCGCCACGTCCCGCAACGCCGGTCGCGGCGCGGCCCGCTCGGCCAGGGGCGCCGCGGGCTCGCCCTCGAAGTCGATGAGGACCCAGTCGTCCCCGGACCGCAGCACCTGCCCCAAGTGCAGGTCGCCGTGCACCCGCTGGAGCGCCACCCCCGGCAGGTCCGCCACCCGGTCGTAGGCGGCCGAGATGGCGGGCGCGTAGCGCTCCAGCGCCGGCACGGCCGCGCGCACCTCCGCCAAGCCGCGCCGCAGCCCGGCCACCAGGTCCGCGACCCGGTCCGGCCCGCCCGCGACCGACCCGAACGCGGTGCGCAGGTCCGCGTGCGTCTCGGCCACCGCCCGGCCCAACGCCCGCGCCTCGGCGGTGAAGTCGGCGTCCGCGCGCGCCGCGGCGGTGGCCAGCGCCCACCCGTCCGGCGCGTCGGGCAGGAATCGCTGGAGGAAGCCGAGCAGCACCGGCTGCCCCGCCAGGACGCCGTGCACCGATCCCAGCGGCGCGGCCACGTGCCGGGAGCCCGCCGCCGCCAGGGCGCGGTGCAGTTCCAGGTCCGGGTGCGTGCCGGGAGCCGGCCGCCGGTACAGCTTGAGGATGTAGTCGCGACCGTAGACCAGCGAGGTGTTGCTCTGCTCCACGCCGATCGGGCGCGCGGGCAGACCGGTGCGCAGCGACACCCCGGGCTCGGTCCCGAACCGGAGCGCGCCGACCGCGCCGCCCCCGGCGACCAGGTCCAGCAGCCGGCCCGCGAGCCGCGGATCACCCGTCGCGTCGTAGACCGCGGTGCCGCCCACCTCGGCCACCCGGTGCGGGACCAGGTCGTCGGGCAGGTCCCGGCACAGCCCCAGCGGGACCTGGTAGTGCTCCCGCGTGCCGTCGAGGTCGGCGGCCACGAGGCAGTGCAGCAGCACCGGGTCGTCCGGCCCCCCGTCGCCGCCGAGCGGGACGGCGTCGAGGACGTCCACCGAGCGCAGCGCGCGGTCCTTGGGGAACCAGCGCCTGCCCGGCAGCCAGGCGCGCAGCGCGGCGGCGAGCGGCGCGCGTCCGATGCCGGTCACCGCGGCCCACCTCCCGGTTCGCCCAGGGCCAGGCCACCCGCCGCCGCGTCCTCGGCGACCGGGTCGGGCACCTCCTCGGGCGCGGGGTCGTGCCTGAGCTGGAACCAGTAGAAGCCGTGCCCGGCCAGCGTGAGCTGGTAGGGCCCGGCACCCACGACGGGGAACCGGACTCCGCCGGTCAGCTCGATCGGCACGCCGCCCTCGTGCTCGGACAGGTCCAGGCCGACCGGCTGGGGGCGCCGCGACAAATTGTTCACGCACACCACGACGTCCTCGCGGCCGTCGGGTCGGGTCCACCGGCGCCGGTAGGCCAGCACCGCCGGGTTGGACACCTCCAACTCCTCGAACGTGCCCAGGCCGAAGGCCGGGTGCGTGCGGCGCACCCGCACCATCGTGCGCGTCCAGTGCAGCAGGGACGTGGTGCTGTTGATCTGCGCCTCGACGTTGACCGACTGGTAGCCGTAGACCGGGTCGTTGATGACCGGCAGGTAGATGCGGCCGGGGTCGCAGCCGGAGAATCCCGCGTTGCGGTCCGGGGTCCACTGCATCGGGGTGCGGACGGCGTCCCGGTCGCCCAGCCAGATGTTGTCGCCCATGCCGATCTCGTCACCGTAGTAGAGAACGGGTGATCCGGGCAGGGACAGCAGCATGGCGGTGAACAGTTCCTGCTGGTTGCGGTCGTTCTCCAGCAGGGGTGCGAGGCGGCGTCTGATGCCGATGTTCGCCTTCATGCGGGGGTCTTTGGCGTATTCGGCGTACATGTAGTCGCGTTCCTCGTCGGTGACCATCTCCAGCGTCAGTTCGTCGTGGTTGCGCAGGAAGATGCCCCACTGGCAGCCGTCGGGGATCTGGGGTGTCTGGGCCAGGATCTCCGAGATGGGGAACCGCGACTCGCGGCGCACGGCCATGAAGATGCGTGGCATCAGCGGGAAGTGGAACGCCATGTGGCACTCGTCGCCGCCGACCTCTGGGTTGCCGAAGTACTCCACGACATCGCTCGGCCATTGGTTGGCCTCGGCCAGCAGCACCCGGCCGGGGTACTCGTCGTCGACGAGCATTCGGCAGCGTTTGAGGAAGTCGTGGGTGCGGGGGAGGTTCTCGCAGTTCGTGCCCTCCTGCTCGAACAGGTACGGCACGGCGTCCAGCCGGAACCCGTCGATACCGAGGTCGAGCCAGAACCGCAGCACGTCCAACATCGCTTGCTGCACATGGGGATTCTCGAAGTTGAGGTCCGGCTGGTGGGAGAAGAAGCGGTGCCAGTAGAACTGGCCGCGCACCGGGTCGTAGGTCCAGTTCGAGGTCTCGGTGTCCACGAAGATGATCCGCGCGTCCGGGTAGCGCTGGTCGTCGTCGCTCCACACGTAGAAGTCGCCGTAGTGCCCCTCGGGATCACGACGGGACTCCTGGAACCACGGGTGCGCCTCGCTCGTGTGGTTGAGCACCAGGTCGGTGATCACCCGGATGCCCCGCCGGTGCGCCTCGTCCAGCAAGTGGACGAAGTCGTCCACCGTGCCGAACTCGGGCAGCACCGCGCGGAAGTCGGAGATGTCGTAGCCACCGTCGGCCAGCGGCGAGGCGTAGAACGGCGGCAGCCACAGGCAGTCGACGCCCAGCCACGCGAGGTAGTCCAACCTGGACGCCAGCCCCCGCAGGTCGCCGGTGCCGTCCCCGTCGGAGTCGGCGAAGGCCCGCACCAGCACCTCGTAGAACACCGCGCTCTTGAACCACTCGGGTTCGCGCGGGGCGAGCGCCGCGTGGCGGAAGTCCTCCGCGCTCGGTTCGGTCAACAGGCCGTCGGCGGTCAGCTCCGCCCCGGTGTGCGGGACGTCGCGCAGGTCGGGCGGCCGGGCGAATCGGTCTTCCGGCATGGTTTCTGGAACTCCTCTCCGCTCCCGGTCACTCCGCCGCGTCCGGATCGGGGCGCACGTGCGCCACGTGCGCGACGTCCTGCGCCGGGTCGACCCGCAGGTAGACCGCCTGGCCCCACCGCCAGACCTGGCCGGTCACCAGGTCCTCGGCCTCCACCCGCTGGTCCCACGAGAACCCCAGGGCGGGCAGGTCGAGCCACAGCGTGCCCTCCTGTGGCCGCTCCGGGTCGAGGGTGACCACGCACAGCACCGCGTCCCCGGTGGCGGGATCGGTCTTCGAGTAGGCGATCAACGCGTCGTTGTCCACCGCGTGGAACCACAGGGTGTCCAGCCGGGTCAGCGCCGGGTGCGCGCGCCGGATCTCGTTGAGCCTGCGCAACCACGCCTCCAGCGAACGGCCCCCGGCGACCGCGCGGCCGAAGTCCCGCGACCGCAGCTCGTACTTCTCCGACGACAGGAACTCCTCCGAGCCCTCGCGCAGCGGCTGGTTCTCGAACAGCTCGAACCCGGAGTACACGCCCCAGGAGGGCGACAGCGTCGCGGCCAGCGCGGCCCGCTGGGCGAACACCGCCGGCGGCGCGTGGTGCAGGTGCGCGGGCAGGATGTCCGGTGTCGTGGGGAACAGGTTCGGGGTGGCCACGTGGGCGTGCTCGACCAGGCTCTCCCCGAACTCCGTCAGCTCCTGTTTGGTGGTGCGCCAGGTGAAGTACGTGTAGTACTGCGTGAAACCGAGACCGGCCAGCCCGTAGAGCCGGGCCGGGCGGGTGAACGCCTCGGACAGGAACAGCACGTCCGGGTGGGCGTCCTTCACCGTCCGGATCAGCCACGCCCAGAAGTCCGGCGGCTTGGTGTGCGGGTTGTCCACCCGGAAGATCCGCACTCCGTGCTCCACCCAGTGCAGCACCACCCGCAGCACCTCGGCGTAGAGGCCCGCGGGGTCGTTGTCGAAGTTCAGCGGGTAGATGTCCTGGTACCGCTTGGGCGGGTTCTCGGCGTAGGCGATCGTGCCGTCGGGCCGGGTGGTGAACCACTCCGGGTGCTCGCGCACCCACGGGTGGTCCGGCGCGCACTGGAGCGCCAGGTCCAGCGCGACCTCCAGCCCCAGTTCGGCCGCGCGCGCCACGAGGGCGTCGAAGTCGGCCGTGGTGCCCAGATCCGGGTGCACGGCGTCGTGCCCGCCCGCCGCGGAGCCGATCGCCCACGGCGAGCCCACGTCGTCCGGTCCCGCGCCCAGCGTGTTGTCCGGTCCCTTGCGGTTGACCGTGCCGATCGGGTGGATCGGCGGCAGGTACACCACGTCGAACCCCATGTCCGCGATGCGGCGCAAGGCCTCCGCCGTCGTGGCGAACGTGCCGTGCAGGGGTCGCCCCGCCGCGTCCACGCCACCGGTGGAGCGCGGGAACAGCTCGTACCACGCGCCGAACCGCGCCCGCTGCCGGTCCACCCACAGCCGCCGGGTGTCGCCCGCGGTCACCAGTTGCCTCACCGGGTGGTCACGCAGCACCGCGGCGACCTCCTCGCCGAGCGCCGCCGCGAGCCGCACCGCGACCGGGCGGTCGGCGGCACGCAGGTCGGCGGCGGCCGAGAGCAGGGTCGGGGACACCGCGGCCGGCGCCTGCTCCGCGGCCCGCGCCAACAGGCCCGCGCCGGTCTCCAGGTCGTTCGCCAGGTCGTCCGCGCCCTGGCCGGCGGCCACCTTCGCGGTCACCGCGTGCCGCCAGGTGGCCCACGGGTCACCCCAGCCCTCGACGTGGAACGTCCACTCGCCCTCCGCGTCGGGCACGATCACCGCGGTCCACGTGTCCAGGCCGGCATCGCGGGGCGCCATCCTGGTCCGCCGCGGCTCCGGATCGTCCGGGCCGCGCCACACGACGGTGGCGGCCACCGCGTCGTGGCCCTCACGCCAGACCACGGCGTCCACCGGCACGTGCTCGCCCACGACCGCTTTGGCCGGGTACCTCCCGCCGGCCACCACCGGGAACACCTCGTCCACCACCACGCGCATCAACGGTCACCCCTCGGAGCTGCGATCTCGGCCAGGTAGAGCACCAGCAGGAACGCGTAGAGCGCGAGGCTGGCCACCGCGCTGACCAACCCGACCAGCGCCGCCACCAGGTACAGCAGCGGTCCGACGGCGAACCGGCGTCGCATCACCGCCGCCTGCGCGGGCGTGATGTCCGCGCCCAGGAGGCGGTGCCCGGCGGACGCGTAGGCCCAGATGGCGTTGAAGAACACACCGCCCACGGCCAGCGACAGGCCGTAGAACACGGCCGCGGCGCGGTCGCCGGCGCCCGTGCTGATCGCCTCGGCGAGCACGGCGGTGGAGAACGGGAGGAACGCGACGTTCAGCAGGAGCAGGAGGTTCAGCACCATCAGCACCCGGTCGACGCGCTTGATGTAGGTGAACATGGCGTGGTGGTTGAGCCACACCTGGCCGATCAGCAGGAAGCTGATCACCAGGGCGGCGAACTGGGGCCAGAGGCCGAGCAGGTCCGCGCCGAGGTGCTCGCTCGGCTCCGGCGGCCGGATCTCCAGGGCCAGCAGTGTGATGGAGATGGCGAACACCGCGTCGCTGAACAGCTCCAGCCTGCTCGCGCTCATGATCGGCTGATCCGACCGGTCGTGGGGGGTGGGGTTCGGCATGGGTCTTCCTCACGGGTCGCCGGGCACGGGGCGGGTCGCGGAGGTGCGCGACCCACCCCGTGCGCCGGTCAGCGGGTGCCGGGCCGGATGATCCAGTTCTCCGCGACCGCCATCGGGTGGATGTAGCGGTGCTCGGCGATGGTCCGCAGCTCCTGGAGGGCGGTGGCGTACTCGGGGCTGCCCAGCGCGGCGGTGAGCGACTCGACGTCGTCGAACCAGAGCTGGTGGGCGATGTCGAGCGGCGCCTCGCCCACGGCGTACATCACGTCGCGCGCGTGGCACTGGACGTAGCGGCGCAGGCCGGGCACGGCCAGCACGCGCGGCGCGAACGTGTCGAGGTTGTTGCGGCGGAAGTAGTTCAGGTCCATCCCGCCGCGCCGCTTGGCCAGCACGACCAGCTTGACGCCGTTGTCGCCCTCGGGCTGCCCGGTGCGCATCAGGTACGACTCGGTGTCCAGCACCAGCGTGCGCCAGAACGCGGCCCACTTCGGCTCGTCCGGTCGTGCGCCCTCCAGGTACTCGCGCGACTGGAGCGAGGCCAACTGGTCGGCCTCGTCGTCGACCCACATCTCGGCGATGCCGCTCCACAGCGGCTCGCCGCTCTCGCCCGGCAGGGCGATCCTGGTGTCCACGACGTACTGCTTGATCTGCGGGATCTTCGACGCGTAACGCACGGCGTGCACGTCGACCCAGTAGTCCTGGAAGTCCTTTTCGGACATACCCGGTTTGGGTGCCGCGAAGATGAGCTGGTGGATCATGTCCCCTCCTGGTTGGTGCTCCCGGTGCCGCCCGCGAGCAGGTCGACGATCCGGCGGGCGAACAGGTGGCAGTGGTCGCCGGTCCGACCGGTGACCAGGTCCCCGTCCACCACGACGTCGCGGTCGACGTACCGGCCGCCCATGTTGCGCAGGTCGCCGAGCAGGTTGTTGTGCACGACCGCCCGCCTGCCCCGCACCACGTGCGGGATCGGGGCCATCAGCCACATGCCGTGGCAGATCACGCCTTTGAGCAGGGCCGGGCGGTCGAACGCGCGGAGCATCACCTCGGTCGCGGGCGGCAGGCTGTCGACGTCCTCGGTGTAACGCAGGCGGTCGGCGACCATGCCCGCCGGCACGATGACCGCCGCCAGGCGGTCCAGCGCGTCGTCGGTCAGGTCGGCGAGGTCCTCGTGGACCTCCAGCGGCGCGCGGTGCTCGTGGCCGAGGAACGTCAGGCTCTCCCGGCCCCACAGCCGACTGACGAGGCGGACCCGCGCGCCCTCCTCGGCGAACCGCCACCGGTAGTAGGCGATCTCGGGTTCGTAGTAGTCGCTCTCGACCAGCACCGCGATCTCCCGGCCGACGAGGCGCGCGGCGGTTCCCGCCGTCGCGTCGCCGTCCACGGCGGTCACTCCCCGCCGCGGCGGAACGCGGCGACCATGGGCGCGGTGTCGATGAAGATCCGCCAGTGCGCGATCCGCCCGTGCCGCACGGTGAACCACTCGACGTAGTCGGTCTCGAACACCCGGCCGGTGTCGCGGGCGTGGGCCCGTTCGTGGATCAGCGCGGCGGCCCGGTCGCCCTCGACCACCAGTTCCACCAACCGCATCTCCTCCACCTCGCCCAGGGCGTGGAAGGTGGCGAAGGAGCCCTGCACCTGCTCCGGGCCGCGGAAGCGCCCCGTCCAGGGCAGGAGGTCCGCCAGTTCCGGGACCGACGGCTCGTTGACCCACTCGACGTCGTCGGCGAGGAGGTCGAACGCGCCGGCCAGGTCGCCCTGTCCCAGCGCGTCGAACCACTGTCGGACGACGCGTCCGGTGTCGTTGCTGCTCACGGTGATCCCTTCCGGTTGTGCGTGTGGGTTCAGGGCTGGTCGACCTTGCCCGCGACGACCAGGTCGATCAGGAACGGGCCGTCGTGGGCCAGCGCCCGGTCGATGGCCGGCCCGATCTCCTCGGGCCGCTCGACCCTGGTCGCGGGGACGCCGAGGCTCTCGCTCAGCCGCACGAAGTCGATGCGCGGGTGGCCGAGGTCGAACGAGGTCGGGAAGGCGTGCTCCGGGATGCCGCGTTCGGCCCAGTACTGCCCGATGTTGAGCTTGAGCAGCTCGTAGCTGTGGTTGTTGCAGATGACGAGCTTGGCGGCGATGTCGTAGCGCGCCGCGGTCCACAGCGCCTCGGCGGTGTACATGGCGCCGCCGTCGCCGACGAACCCGATGACGGTCCGGTCCGGGTTGGCGAGCTTCAGCCCGACCGCGCCGGGGATGCCCACGCCCAGCGATCCGCCCCGGGTCTGGAAGTAGTGGCCCGGACCGCGGGGCACCAGGTAGCGGAACAGCTCGGGGGAGCTGGTCAGCGCCTCGTCGAAGTAGACCGTGTCGGCGGGCGCCCGCCGCGCCAGCTCCTCGGCGAACCGGAAGGCGTGCAACGGGACCTCGTCGCGCACGGCGGTGTCCGCGGTGACCGCGTCGGCGTGCTCGCGGGCGTTCAGCTCCGCGATGGCGCGCGCCCGGCGTCGTGCCGCGACGCGCTGCTCGTCGGTCTGCGCGTCGGCCAACGCCTCCGCCAGCATCCCCAGTCCCGGCTTGAGATCGGCGGCGATGCCCACGTCCACCGGGAAGTTCTTGGCGATCTCCCAGGTGTCGGGGTCGATGTGGACCACCGGCGTGCCCTCGGCGAACACGTCGGACAGCGCGGGGAAGACCTCGGGGAACACGTAGGTGCCGCAGATGAGCACGGCGTCGGCGCGGCGCGTGATCGGCGCGCTGTGCGAGCCGAACATGTGGCCGAGCTGACCGCGGAACAGCGGGTGGGCGGGATCGAGGTTGACCTCGGCCCAGTCCGCGCCCCACACCTCCGCGCCCAGTGCCTCGGCGACGGCGGCCAGTTCCGGCTGGGCGTCGGCCGCCGTCACCCCGTCGCCGGCGATGATCATCGGCCGCTCGGCGCCCACCAGCGTGCGGGCGGCGTGGTAGGCCGCCTCCCACCTCGGGCTGACCCGGGTGTCCAAAAAGGACGTGGGAACGGGGCGCTCGGTGGTGACCGCGTCGAGCACGTCCATGGGCAGCGCCACGAACACCGGCCCCATCGGCGGGGTCGCGGCGACCTTCATGGCCCGCCGCAGCACCCGCAGCACCGAGTCGGGGTCGACCACGCGGGTGGCCCACTTCGTCACGGGTTCGGCCATGGCCACGAGGTCCGCCGCCATCTGGGCGTCCATCGCGTCGTAGCGCAGCCCGGCGTCACCCGCCAGCACCACCAGCGGGCTGTGGCCGCGCTTGGCCTGGTACAGCATTCCGATCCCGTTGCCCAGGCCCACTCCGGTGTGCAACTGCACCACGGTCGGCCGTCGGGTGGCGCGGGCGTAGCCGTCGGCCATGCCGACCGCCGCGGTCTCGTGCAGCGTCAACACGTACTGCGGACCGCCCGGTCCCGCCGCCTCCAGCGAGTCCAGCAGGCCCTGCTCGACGGTGCCCGGGTTGCCGAAGACGTGCCGCACCCCGTCCAGGCTCAACTGCTCGACGACCGCGTCGCGCGCGAGCATTTCTCCGCTCATGGCAGAGGTTCCTCCTGTCTGGGGAGGCCCGCCCCCGCCTGGGGGGCGGGCCGACCCCGGGTGGTGGCTAGCGGTGGAAGCCCCACTCGCGCAGGCCGTCGTCCAGCACCTCCACCAGCTTCCGGCCGGTGAGGTAGGAGTCCGGCGTGGTGCGGCCGGTGATGAACGGGTAGTCCACGATCACCGACCGCTCCTTGCCGAAGTTGCCGTGGAAGCGGCCTTCGGGCGCCGTGGCGTCGCGCAGGATGTACTCCAGCGGGTACGGCGGCGGGCCGATCACGAAGTCGGTCCGCATGAACCCGGTGTAGTCCTTGTAGTCGTACTCCACGTTGTGCCCGGTGACGTGCTTGCCGCGGATGATGCTCTCCCGCTCGTTGATGTCACGGGCGAACGCCAGGCACGCCACGCCGTAGCACTCCGCGGCGATCGGCAGGTCGAGCTGGTGGAAGGCCAGGATCAGGTCGTGCACCCGGAAGTTGTTGACCATGTCCACCAGCGGGCCGCTGCCGCCGACCAGGAGCAGCGCGTCGTACTCCGCCGCGACGCTTTCCCGCACCGCGACCAGATCGCTGTTGTACGCCTCCAGCTCGCGCAGGAAGTCGGACGAGCTGTGGTAGGGCCGTTCCGGCAGCCACTCCTTGAGGTTCAGCGGGTCGGCCAGTCGGTCCGACGAGTCCAGCACCCGCACCTTCTCGGCCATCTCGGGCGTGGTGACGGTCCGACCCAGCGGCGGGTCCACCAGCGTGGGGTCCATGCTGACGGTGATCGCCACCGGCCTGCGCCCGGTGGGGGTGGCGATGCGGACCTGGTAGCCCGCCTCGTCGAAGACCTCCAGCGGGGCGACGAGTTCCTCGCCCCAGTAGCCGTACTCCGAGACGACTACGAGCACGCGCTTGCTCATGTGCACCTCTCCTGTGATGGTTGAACCGGGTTCAGACCCGGTAGTGCTGACGGACGTCCTCGCCGAAGCCGGCGTAGTCGCGCAGCGGCCACACCACCTCGAACTCCAGGTACTCGCGCATGGGCAGCCGGCCCAGCGCCGTCCGGTCCAGCTCCTCGATGGACGGGACGTCCACGACGGCGATGATCCGTTTCTGGGCGGCGACCTTCCAGATGCCCACGGTCATCCCGGAGTCGACGGTCGCCAGCGCGGCCTCCACCTCGTCGGCCTGGACGTCCCAGAGCTCGTCGAGGGACGCGCGCCCCTCGTGGTTCCACCTCATCTGGACGTAGAACAGCATTCCGATCCTCCTTTGTGGACTGCCCTCAAGGTCGGGCAGTACTGGCGAGACGGGTGGTCAGCGGGTGTCCGGGCCCGAACACCTCGACGGCGATGTCGACCGGGCGCTTGCCGTCGTGGCCCTCCAGGTCCAACCGGACCCCGGCCTCGACCAACGCCCACGCGCAGCTCTCGTAGCCGTGCCACACCGCGTCGTGCAACGGGGTGTAGCCGTTGGTGGCGCCCTGGAAGTCCACCGCCACAGCGGGGGCGTCCAGGATCGTCGACGTGATGTCGGCGCGTCCGTTGTAGACCGCCTTGTGCAGCGGGACCGCGCCGAACACCGGCTCGACCGCGTTGACGTCCGCGCCCGCGGCCAGCAGCATCCGCACGATCTCGGCGTGCCCGTCGCGGGCGGCGACCAGCAGCGGGGTGTGGCCGTCGTTGAAACCGTTGACCCGCGGGTACCGGACGTCGGGCTCGGCGCCGTCGGCCAGGAGATCCCGCACCACGTCGGTCTCACCGGCCGCGGTGGCGTCCAGCAGCGGGTGCTCCAGCACCTGCCGCTGCGCGCGCTCGCGCCACGCCTTGATCAGCTCGTCGGCGCGCACCAACCGGTCCTTGCCGACCACGTTGACGTTGATCTCGTAGTCGAGGTGGTCGGCCATGGAGAACCCGTAGTGCGTGGCGAGGTTGACGCCCGCGCCGCGGTCGAGGAGCACGCCGACGATGTCGGGTTGCTTGAACCACAAGGCTTCCATCAACGGGGTGTGGCCGGTGGTCGGCACGACCGCGTCCACGAACGCGCCGGCGTCGAGCAGGTCCGCCACCACCGCCGCGCTCCCGCCCTGGCACGCCTTGTGCAGCGCGGTGGCGCCCGCGCCGCGGTCGGCGGCGTGGACGTCCGCGCCCGCGTCCAGCAGGGCCCGCACACTGGCGCGGTCGGCGCGTCCGGCGGCGGCCATGAGCGCGGTCAGACCGGTGGCCGGATCACGGTGGTCGGGGTCCGCGCCCCGGTCGAGCAGCGCGCGCACGCGTTGTCCGTCGCGGTCGCGGATCGCCTGCCGCAGTTCGGTTTCGAGGTTGTCGGTGACCATGTTCGGTTCCTCCGCTCAGGGTGCTTCGGGTGCGACGGCGATGCCCGCGTCCCGCAACGTCGTGCGCAGGGGCTCGGCGGCGGCGATCACCAGCTCGGTGTCCGCGCGGACCTGCGCCGTGGTGAACAGCAGCTCGTTGACCGCCGGCTGGGCCATCCGCGCCACGCCGCGCAGGTCCAGCTCCACCCGCCGGACGGGTGCGGCGAGCGCTTCCGCCAGCGCGGCGCGGAAGTCGGCGAGCGCCGTGCTGTCCAGCACGCCGCGGCTGCTCACCGTCGCGACGTCGCCGACCACGTCCACGCACGTGTCGTGCAGCAGGTCGGAGGGCACCAGCCGCACCCGCACCCGCACCGGCCGGTCGCGCTCGGGCAGTCGCACGGTGAGCGCGTCCGCGTCGTAGTCGTGGTGCGGCCGGTCGTCGACCCACACGTGGCTCAGCCGCACGGAACCGGGTGGCAGCAGGTCGGGGGCGACCCGCAGGACACCGTCGGGGAAGGCGTCCGGGCGTGGCCGGAAGTGCAGGAGCAGCGGCTCCCGGGTGATCAGCAGCCCGGTGTAGACGGCCGCGAGGTAGCACAGCTCGATCGCGTGGTACCCGGACATCGAGTGGCTGCCCTTGAGCCGTTCCGTGCCCACCAGGTACGGCACGCCGTTGGCCAGCACGTTGAAGTACACGCCGCCGTCGTCGTGGTCGAGGAAGAAGGTGTTGTAGAACGACTGGCTCTCGCGCGCCAGCCGCAGGTGCTCGGGGTCGCCGAACGTGCCGCCCAGCACGAGGTAGGCCAGGATCGCCTGCTCCTGCTGCCACCACGCCTTGCGGTCGTGCCAGGCGAACCGGTGGAACCGCGAGCCGGGCTCGCGCACCCGCTCGACCACGTCGTACCAGCCGCCGCGCCGGGTGTCGCCGCCCGCGGCGGGCATCGTGCGGGCGATCTTCCCGGCCAGCGCCACGTGTTCGGGCTCGGGGCTGAGGTTGTTGATCCGCGTGAGGTTCCAGGCGATCTTCAGGTTGTGCCCCACGACGGCGCGGTCCTGCTGCCAGCCCCAGGACCGGTCGGCCGACCAGTCGGCGTGGAACCGCTCCTGCACGAACGGGCTGTGCTCGTCGTCGGGGAACCGCCGCGCGATGGTCCGCGCCGTCTCGGCCAGGAACTCGGCGAGGTCCGCGCGACCGGTGGCCAGGTAGGCGTTGATCAGGTAGGCGGGGGCGTGGTCGCCGATGGAGTTCCAGTTCTTCCGGCCGCGGTTGTCGCCCAGGTCGGGTGACCGCGGGTCCAGCGTGATCGGGTCCAGGTGGGAGAAGTAGCCACCCCGGTCCGGGTCGGCGAAGTGCCGGCGGAACAGGGCGATCGTCTGGTCCAGGTCGGCGGCGATGCGCGGGTCGCCGGTGACGCGGTAGGTCTGGGTGGGGCCGGCCAACGCGTAGATCTGCTCGTAGATCGGGATCGCGTGGTAGTCGTCGCCGAAGCTGGAGGCGTAGATCCGCCGGATGCCGGCCGGGGTGACGTCGATGCCGTGGTACCAGTAGACGACGCCGTTCTCCGCGTCCAGCACCCGCATGTGGTCCCGCAGGTACTCCACCCCGGACTCGGCGGCGTCGAGGAACCGGTCCTCGCCGGTCAGCAGGTACGTGGTGGCCAGGCCGTAGACGAGCCGGGAGATGGTGTCGGTCTCCTGCCGGTAGTCCGCGGAGACGTAGTCGGGCGTGTGGGTGCCGGCCAGGGTCAGCTTGGTGCGGTAGCCGCGCCAGTCGTACCGGCCGTCGGGGAACTGCCCGCGCAGGTAGAAGTCGGCCACCGCGCGGGCCTGGTCGACCCACCAGCCGACCCGCTCGAACACCGGCCTGCCGTCGACGTCGTTGGGGAAGTGCAGGTGCCCGGCCTCGAACCGGGCCCCGTCGGCCTCGGGGTAGTAGATCCCATAGGCGTGCAGGTACTGGCCCGGCACGAGCAGTTCGCCGGTGCGGCCGGTGGTGTCGCGGTAGTCCTCGCCGAGGTTGCGCGTGATCGAGGACGTGAGGTCGTCCGACCGGCGCGCGGCCAACACCCGGCCGTCCCCGGTGCGCATTCGGAATTCCCGGTCGCCGACCTCGACGACATAACCCGTGACCAGGTCCGAGAAAGTGAAGTCGATGGGATCGTCGGTCATGCTCCTCTGCCTCCCTGGGGCATCGAGACCAGGATCGCGGAACTGTGCCCCTGCACCCGGTAGCTGTTTTCCCGGAACGGTTCCAGCGCGTCCGGAGGACGGATGTCGAACGGTGCGGGTAATGCGGTGTCGACGCACTGCCCCCAGTCCGCGCCCGGCACCTCGGGAACCTCGAAAACGAGATCGAGGTGGTACATGTTCAGCATCACGTGCAAATCCGGCTCACCGTCGAAACCGGCGATGGTGAAAGCCAGCGCACGGGCGTCCGGGTCGAGCCAGCCGGGTTTTCCCAGTTCCGTGCCGTGCCACGAGATTTCGAGCAGGCCGCGCTCATTGCGCCGGTCGCCGTAGAACCGCGGCGCGCGTAAAGCGGACGTCCGCTTCCGCAGGGCGATCATTTCCCGGAAGAACCGGAACACCTCGGCGTTGGTCTCGCGCAGCGACCAGTCGAACCACGTCGTCGGGTCGTCCAGGCAGTAGGCGTTGTTGTTGCCCCACTGCGTCCGCCGGAACTCGTCGCCGCCGAGCAGCATCGGCACGCCGCGGCTGAGCAGCAGCACCGCGGCGAAGTTCTTGATCTGCCGCACGCGCAGCCGCTCCACGACGACGTCGTCGACCGGTCCCTCGTGCCCGCAGTTCCAGCTCAGGTTGTCGTCGGTGCCGTCGCGGTTGTTCTCGCCGTTGGCCTCGTTGTGCTTGTGGTCGTAGCCGACGAGGTCGTTGAGCGTGAAGCCGTCGTGCGCGGTGATGAAGTTGATGCTGGTCAGGGGCGAGCCGCCGGCCGTGGCGAAGATGTCGGCGCTACCGGCCACGCGACTGGCCAACGCGCCGACCACGCCGCCGTCGCCACGCACGAACCGGCGCACGTCGTCGCGGTAGGGACCGTTCCACTCGCACCAGCGGTGGCCGGGGAACCGGCCCACCTGGTAGCCGCCCGAGGCGTCCCACGGCTCGGCGATGATCTTGATGTCGTCCAGCGCCGCGGACAGCTCGATCAGCGAGAGCACCGGCGGTTCGGCCAGCTCGGCGCCGTCCGCGCCACGGGTCAGCTCGGTGGCGAGGTCGAACCGGAACCCGTCGACGTGCATTCGGGTCACCCAGAATTCCAGGCTCTCCAGGATCATCTTCACCACGACGAGGTGGTTCGCGTTCACCGAATTGCCGCAGCCGGTGTAATCCAGGTAGTACCGCGGGTCCTGCGGGGAAAGGTGGTAGTACGTCTCGTTCGCGATACCGCGGAAACCGATCGTCGGACCACGCTCGTTGCCCTCGCTGGTGTGGTTGTAGACCACGTCGAGGATTACTTCGATGCCCGCGCGGTGCAGCTTCTTGACCATGTCGCGGAACTCGTCGACCCGCCGCGCCGGGTCGGTGGTCGCGCAGTAGCCCGAGTGCGGCGCGAAGAAGCCGAACGGGTCGTAGCCCCAGTAGTTCCGCAGCGGTGTCCCGCCGGGGCTGGTGCGCAGCACCTGGGTTTCGTCGAAGTCGAACACCGGCAGCAGCTCGACCGCGGTCACGCCCAGCTCGACCAGGTGCGGGATCTTCTCCACCAGGCCGGCGAACGTGCCCGGCGCGCTCACGCCGCTGGTCGGCGAGCGGGTGAAGCCGCCGACGTGCACCTCGTAGATGACCGTGTCGGCGAGCGGGGTGCGCAGCGGCTCGTCGCCTTCCCAGTCGTAGTCGTCCAGGTCCACCACGACGCTGCGCATCGACCGCGCGGTGTTGTCGCCCGGACCGATGGCGGCCGTGCGGTCCCACAGGGTGTTGTCGTTGGCGCGGGCGTACGGGTCGAGCAGCACCTTGTCGGGGTCGAACCGCGCGCCCGGCCGCTCGCCCGCGGTCGGACCCGACACCCGGTAGGCGTAGTGCTGACCGGGGCGCAGCCCGGCGACGTGGCAGTGCCAGAACTGGTGGGTCCGGTTCAGCTCGGGCGACAGCACGATCGTCCGCGCGGGCCGGACCGACTCGGCCGAGTCGAACAGCAGCAGCTCGACGCCCGTCGCGTGCTCCGCGTAGAGCGAGAAGTTGACCCCGTCCGGCTCCGGCGTGGCGCCCAAGGGCTGCGCGCGGCCCCGAGTCACCGGTGAATCCCGGAGCGGCCCGCTGGCATTGGCGGTCATTCGTCGTCCTCGTCCCGGTCGGCATTCCGAATCGATGCTCAATGCTGGCAATTACCGAGGACTGCCGACAACGGGCGGAATGACGAATCCGGGAAGTACCTTGGGACGATCGCGATGGGCAAAAAGTATTAGCGTCACAGCTTCCCGAGGACATTGACCGGAATCGTGCGGTGGAGTTACATGTCCGACATCGGGCTTTCTTCTGGGGGAAATCCCATTCCCTTTCCGGACGCGTCATCCCATGTGGAGGTGCTGTGCGATCGGTAGTGGTGAGCAGGAAGTACCTGAGCCGGACGGGGCTGCTGGAGGTCCTGGGCAACGTCCCTGACGCGGTGCTCGTCGCGCAGGTGGACGACTTGGACGCGGCCCGCGAGTACTGCGAGCGCGGCGACACCGACCTGGTGCTGGTCGACCCGGCGGTGGTGGCGGACCACCGCGACGAGGTGCTCTGGGGCGATGCGCGGACGCACCCGGGGGAGGCGGTCGCGGCCTTGCGCGCCGCGGTGCCGCGGGTGTCGCAACTCAGCCCGCGCGAGCTGGACGTGTTGCGGTTGCTGGGTCACGGGCTGTCGAACCGCGCGGTGGCCGGGGCGCTGGCGCTCTCGGAGCGCACGGTGAAGGCGCACGTGGCCAAGATCCTGACCAAGCTCGGCCTGGAGTCGCGCCTTCAGGCGGGGCTGGTCGCGCTGAAGTACTTCGCGCACTTCGAACGGGGCGACGGTGCGGCGGCGGCGAGCTGACGTGGGGCGGGTGACGGGCCGCGAGGTGGGGCGGGTGTCGGGCCGGGGGATGGGGCGGGTGACGGGCCGCGAAGTCGAGGGGGTGTCGGGTCGCGAGGTGGGGCGGGTGACGGGTCGGGGGATGGCGCTAGGCAGGCACGGCGTGCAGCCGCGACTCGCCGATCACCTCGACCGCGACCTCGGCGAACGCCCGGACCAGCGCGGTCTCCTCCGCGGTGCGCCACACCAGCGCCACCTCGGAGTCCGGCATGTCGCGGACCGGCACCAGCACCACGTCCGGCCGCGCGTTGTAGCGCGACACCGACTCCACCACCGGCGACACGCCCAAACCCGCAGCCACCTGCGCCAGGAGCTCCTGGAACGTGGCCACGGCCTGACCACGCGGGACGCGCCGCCCACTCGGCGTGCGGGCGGGCGCGTGGAACTCCCACCAGTAGTCCGGAGCCGGTCCGGCGACGTCGACCACGACCTCCTCGGCCAGGTCCTCGACGCTGACGGACTCGCGCCGGGCGAACCGGTGGCCGCGCGGCACGGCGAGCATCCGCGGCTCGGAGAGCAGGACCGGTCCCACCGTCAGGTCGGCCTCGCGCACCGGCAGCCGGGTGATGAGCACGTCCACGTCCTGGGAGCGCAGCGGCCCCAACGGGTCCGCGCAGTGCACCTCGCTCAACGTGACCAGGCACGCCGGGTAACGGGACCGGAAGCGGCCCAGGATGTCGGCGGTCAGCTCGTTGGCGGCGGAACCGAGGAAGCCGAGGCGCAGCGCGCCGTCGACCTGGCGCGCCGCGGCGGAGACCCGGTCGAACGCGCGGTGCAGTTCCTGGTAGGCCGGGCGGACCTCCTGGTAGAAGCGCTCCCCGAGCGACGTCAGCCGCACGCGCCTGCTGGTGCGCTCGAACAGCGCCGCACCCACCCGGCGTTCGAGCAGCCGGATCGTCTGGCTCACCCGGGCGGGTGACAGGTGCAGGCGCTCCGCGGTCCGCCGGAAGTGCATCTCCTCCGCGAGCACGAGGAAGCACTCGATTTCGCGCAGTTCCACGTCGACCTCCCCGGGATCGTTAAGTCCAGCTTACCGGGCGTTGCCCACTCCGCGGTTGTTCACCGGGTGGACCGCCACCACGATCGACAACAGGAAATCCCATCCAGCGAGAGGTGTTCCGCCATGTCCGCGTCCCCCACCACGACGGCAGGCTCCGATCCGGCAGCCGCCTCGGCCAGAGGGCTGACCGGCCGCCAGTGGCTGATGCTGGTGGCGGTCATGACCGGCACGTTCCTGTCGATGCTCAACGACTTCATCGTCAACGTCGCCACGCCGGCGATCCGCGCCGACCTGTCGGCCACGTTCGCCGAGATCCAGCTCATCATCGGCGGCTACGTGCTGGTGTACGGCCTGCTGCTGGTCCTGGCCGGACGGTTGGGCGACATCCACGGCCACCGCAAGCTGTTCCTCGTCGGCGCGGTGCTGTTCAGCGTCGCCTCGCTGGCCTGCGGCCTGGCCCCGAACCCGTTGATGCTGGTGGTCTTCCGGGTCGTGCAGGCGGTCGGCGCAGCCCTGCTGTACCCGCAGGTGCTGTCGATCCTCCAGCTCAGCTTCACCGGCAGGCAGCGCGCGACCGCGTTCGCCGTGTACGGCGCGACGATCTCGCTGGCCTCGATCGCCGGCCAGCTCATCGGCGGTGTGCTGGTCGAGGCGAACCTGTTCGGCCTGGGCTGGCGCACGGTGTTCCTGATCAACGTCCCGGTGGGCCTCGCGACCGTGGCCCTGGCGGCGATGTCGCTGCCGCGCACCCGTGCCGCCGTCCGCCCCCGCTTGGACCTGCCGGGTCTGGGCCTGCTGACCCTCACCCTGGCGCTGCTGACGGTCCCGCTGATCCAGGGCCGCGAGTTCGGCTGGCCCGCGTGGATCATCGTGATGCTGGTGCTGTCCGCACCCGCACTGGCCCTGTTCGTCGCCTACGAGCAGCGGCGCACCGACCGCGGCCGGTTCGCGCTGGTGCCGCCGTCGCTGTTCCGCATCCGCAGCTTCAGCGCGGGCAACGCCATCGCGCTGGTCTTCTTCGCCGGCAACAGCGGCCTGTTCTTCCTGCTGCCGCTGCAACTGCAGAACGGCCTTGGCCACTCGGCGCTGTACGCGGGCCTGACCTTCAGCCCGCTCGCGGTCGCCTTCGGCCTCGGCTCGATCCTGGCGCCCCGCATCCAGCGGCGGATCGGCGACCACGTGCTCAGCGTCGGCTACGCGGTCAACGTGGTCGGGAACATCGCCCTGCTGGTGTGCGTGATCGTCGCCGGGTCGGGCATGACCGGCTGGCTGCTCGCCCCTGCCCTGTTCGTCGTGGGTCTGGGGCAGGGCCTGGGCGTCAGCCCGCTGATCGGCGCGGCGCTGCACGACGTGCCCGAGGGCGACGCGGGCTCGGCCTCCGGTGTGATCCAGACGCTGATGCAGATCGGCGTGGCGTTCGGCGTCGCGGTGATCGGCCTGATCTTCTTCGCCGTCCTGGGCAGCGCCACCGACGCCGAGAGCTACAGCACCGCGTTCACCTGGGCGATGGTCGCCAGCCCGGTGCTGTCCCTGGTGTCCCTCCTGCTGGTACCCGCCCTGATCGGCAAATCCCGCCAGGCCGCGTGAACGCACCGGCGCAGGCACGACAGGAAGGAATCCCGATGTCCACCACGAGGACCGGTGCGGACCGGCCCGCCGCCGCGAGTGCCGTCTTCCCCTTGGGCGGCGACCTGCCGGTGCACCAGCTCGGCTTCGGCGCCATGCGCGTGGTCGGACCCGGTGTCTGGGGCCCACCGGCCGACCGCGACAACTCGATCCGCGTGCTGCGCCGCGCGGTCGAGCTGGGCGTCGACCTGATCGACACCGCCGAGGTGTACGGGCCGCACGTCTCCGAAGAGCTGATCCGGGAAGCGCTGCACCCCTACCCCGACGAGCTGGTGCTCGCGACCAAGGGCGGCATCCACCGCCCGAGTTCCCAGCAGCTCACGCCCAACGGCACGCCGGAGTTCCTGAGGTCGGGCGTCGAGGGCAGCCTGTCCCGGCTCGGCACCGACGTCATCGACCTGTACCAGTTGCACCGCATCGACCCGAGGGTGCCGGTGGAGGAGTCGGTCGGCGCGCTCGCCGAGCTACGCGACGAGGGCAAGATCCGGCACCTCGGGCTGTCCGAGGTGAGCGTCGCCGAACTGGAGCGGGCTCGCGCGGTCACCCCGATCGCCTCGGTGCAGAACCGCTACAACGTCGCCGACCGGGAGCACGAGGACGTGCTGGAGCACTGCGAGCGCGAGGGCATCGCGTTCCTGCCCTGGTTCCCGCTGGACACCGGCAAGCTCGCCGCGGCGGACGGCGTGCTGCGACGCCTCGCCGCCGAGACCGCGGCGACGCCCGCACAGCTCGCCCTGGCGTGGCTGCTGCACCGCTCTCCCGTGGTGCTGGCGATTCCCGGCACCGGGTCGCTCGCGCACCTGGAGGAGAACTGCGCCGCCGCCACCGTCGAGCTGGGCGACGACGTGTTCGCCGAGCTGTCCGCGTTGACACCGGCGCGGGCCTGACCGCCTTCCACGCGACGACCCGACCGCCTTTACGCGACTACCCGACCGCCTTTCACGCCACGACCGCCTTTACGCCATGACCCGACCTCCTTCTACGCCACGACGAAGGGAAGACCGTGCGCTACACCCTGTTCGGCCGGACTGGTCTGCGCGTGTCCGAGCTGTGCCTGGGCACCATGACGTTCGGCGACGACTGGGGCTGGGGAGCCGCCCGTGACACCAGCGCCCGCATCCTGGAGCGCTACACCGAGGCCGGTGGCAACTTCATCGACACCGCCGACAACTACACCGACGGCACCTCCGAGACCATCCTCGGGGAACTGCTGGAGGGTCGGCGCGACGAGTACGTGCTGGCCACCAAGTACACCTCGATGACCCGCGCCGGTGACGTCAACTCGGCGGGCAACCACCGCAAGAACCTGGTGTCCTCGTTGGAAGCCAGCCTGCGCCGGCTGCGCACCGACTACGTGGACGTGCTGTGGGTGCACGCCCGCGACACCTTCACCCCGGTGCACGAGGTGATGCGTGCCCTGGACGACCAGGTGCGCGCCGGCAAGGTGCGCTACGTCGGGGCGTCCGACTGGTTCGCGTGGGAGATCGCCCAGGCCAACACCCTGGCGGAGCTGAAGGACTGGACTCCGTTCGCCGGTGTGCAGCTTCGCTACAACCTGCTGGGCCGCACCGCGGAGCGCGAGTTGCTGCCGATGTCCCGGGCCTTGGACCTGGCCGTGCTCGCCTGGGGTCCGCTCGCCGAGGGCGCGCTGACCGGCAAGTACCTCGACAACGCGAACGAGGGCAGGCTCAGCCGCGTCGAGTCGTGGAACCCGAAGGGCGACAACGCGGACGACGTCGTCCGTCAGGTGGTGACCGTCGCCAAGGAGGGCGGCTGGTCACCGGCGCAGGTCGCGCTGGCCTGGCTGCGCAGCAGGCCGGGGGTGGTGATCCCGGTGCTGGGCGCGACCAAGGAGGCCCAGTTGCTGGACAACCTGGGCAGCTTGGACGTCGAACTGGACGGCGACCAGCTCGCCCGCCTGGACGAGGTCGGCGCACCCTCCCTCGGGTTCCCGCACGAGTTCCTGCGACACCCGATGATCACCGAGGTCGTCTACGGCGACCGCTGGCGGGACGTCGAAGACCGCCGCAGCACGGTTCGCCGCACGGCGAACGACGCCGGTTGACCGACCGGAGAAGCCCGAGCGGCGCCGAACCCCCAGTCCAGCGCCGCTCGACCCCCGGGGCGGGTGCCCTTCCCCCAGTCGCCCGCCCCGGCCTTCGGTCGGACTTGCCGGTTCTCCGCGTTCGACGACCAGGGTCGCCGCGATTACCCGCCAGGCATGGTCGGCCCGCGCGCCGCGTCGGCCATGACGGCGGCCGTGCTCACCGACGTTGCCGCCACGCTGTGAACGCGTGCAGCAGTTGAGTGGTCGTGGTGCGTAGATCGAGCAGCGGCGAGGGGATCGTGCGCGCGCTGTCGGGTTCGCGCTCAAGACTGCCGATCATCGTGAACAGCGTGGTGAACGCGGTGTTGACGTTGTCGAGTGTGGAGCGGTCCGAGGTGTCGGCCTTGCCCCAGAGTTCCGCGAGCAATTCCAACTGTTCGGCGAGCTGTGCGCAGGTCGGTGGAGTGGGGACCGGATGGACGGTGATGCGGCCATGGACGGCGCCGACCTGGATGACCAGGTTGTTCGGACCGTTGTGGGCGCGGTTGGTCGTGCTGGTCCGGTTCGGGTGTGGTGTGGGCATGGGGTGGTGGTCTCCGTGGTCAGGCTGCTGGAGTGGGTTGTGGGACGAGCGCTTCGAGGCGGTCCGGGGTCAGGGGGCCGCCGATGTGCTCGCCGAGCCCGAGGTGGGCGTCGAGGTGACGGGCGCTGCGGAGCTGTTCCGCCGTGTGGATGCCGTTGACCATGACGGTGTGGGTGAGGTCGAGTCCTCGTCGGATCAGGTGGGCGGCGACGGTGTGCTCGGATTCCCGTTGGTCGGGCGAGTTGAGGGCCGCGGTGTACACGGGGGAGATGACCACCGTGGAGATGGTGAGGTTTTCGAGGTGGTCGTAGGAGGTGATGTCGTTGCCTCGTCCGGCCAGCGCGACCGGCACGCTCATGCCGCTCAGCCGCAGGAGTCGTCGTTGTGACCGCCCGTTCGCGTCGATGATCGCCTGTTCGGGCATCGACAGCAGTATCCGGTCCGGTTGCAGGTCGTAGGTGTCCAGCACGGCAGTGAGGTCGTCGAGGAAGCGGTCCTCGACGGCGAGGCGCGGTGACACGTTGAGGGTTATCTGGGGTGCGAGGGCGCCGAGGCGTCGTGCCCACTGGCTCGCCTGAGCGGCGACCGCGTCCAACTGCCAGCGGCCGTAGTCGTGCGACAGACCGAGGACCTCGGCTTCGGCGAGCAGGTCGTCGGCCGGAATGGTGCCGTGTTCGGGGTGGTGCCAGACGGCGGTGGCCTCGGCGCCGGCGAGACCGCCGCCGTGCAGTCGGACGATGGGCCGGTAGGCCAGGCCGATCTGGTGGTGGTCGAGTGCGTAGGGGATCTGCGGGACGAGGTGGCGGTAGGCGCTGTGGTGGTCGTAGGTCGAGGTGACGGTGTCGGGTGGTGACACCCGGGTGTGTTGCCGGTCGAGCATGGTCTCCGCGTCGAGCAGCAGTCGGTGGGCGGTGGACACGGGGTTGGCCCGGGCGAGCCCGACGGCAGGCGCCAGGGCCACGTGGTGGCCGTCGACGGACACCGGCGCCGACGTCCAGTCGAGCAGGCGGCGGATGACGTCGCCGACGGCGCCCCCCGTGGGCGAGTCCGTCAGGGCGACGGCGAACCGGTCCTGGTCGATCCGGGCGGCGATGGTGCCCTGCTGGTCGGACAGGACCGCGGTGATGCGGTCGGTCAGGGTGGCGACGATCCGGTCGGCGGCCGGTTGGCCGAGCGCGGCGCCGGCGGTGGCCAGTCCGTCGAGTCGCAGCGCGCACACGGTCACCCCGGTCGGCGCCGAGGCGAGGTCGAGGACGGTGCCGAGAAGGCGCAGGAAGTGCCGGCGGGCGTGCAGGTTCATCACGTGGTCGCGGCTGTTCCCCCGAAGGAGGTGCTGCCGCCAAGCGTGGAACTCGGTGGCATCCTCCAGGATCAGCAGGACGCCGTTCCGGGAGCCCGGCGCATCACGGCTGTCACGGTGCCCCGCACCCGCCTCGTGCCTCCTGCGTCGGGCCAGCGCGGCGGCGACCCAGGCGATGACGTGCCCGTCGGGCGTGGCGACGGCGAACTCGGCGGTGCGCGATCGTCCGGGGTCGGCCGTGACGCTGCCCAGGCACGACGCCAGTGCCCGCCGCCCGGTGTCGTCGGCGACCGTCTCGAACAGCGACCGGCCGACCAGGTCTGCCCGCGTCCGGCGCAGCAGGCGCAGCAACGCCGGGTTCGCGTCCAGCACCACCCCGTCGCCGTCGAGCACCCCGCAAGGGCTGCGCGAGGCGGCGAAGGAGATGTCGAACAACGCGGGATCACCCACCTGCGCGGCCAGGTTGTGGTCCTGCGCGGCCAGCCACGCGTGGGTGACGGTCCGCTGCTCGTCGAACAGCCGGTCCCGGGCGCCGTCGGTGAACCCGGCCACGAGAGCGGCCACGGCCTGCGCCCGCCCGACCGGGTGGTCCCGGCCGGCCAGGCGTTGCACCCGCTCCAGCCACGGGATGATCCGTTCCAGCGCGTTCTGGAAAGCGTCGGAGGTCAGCCGCAGCTCCCGCGCCAGGTCCTGGCCGATCCGCTCGGTGGACACGCCTTCCGCGGCAGTGTCGGAAGCGTGCGCCAGCAGCGCTTGGCCCAGGTGCGCGAGCCGGTCGCGGAGTTGGCGTGGGTGCACCGGCACGTTGCCGCCCCTGCTGACCGCCTCGACCCAGTCGGCCACGGTGTCGTCGAACCTGACCGGCCGGTCGGCACCCTCCTGCTCCGGGAGGCGCGGCGGGTGCGGCACCTCCGCGTCGACCGGTTCCGCGGGCGCCCGGCCGGCGTTTCGGGCTTCCTCGGCGAACAGGCGGGTCAGGATGTCCTGCATCTCCTGTTCCGACGGTGCCTGGGGCCACAACTTCTTCAGCTTGGCCAGGTCGGAGGTGAACAACCGGCGCAACCGGAACTGCTCGGTGCCCGGCAACCAGGACATGATTCTCTGCAACATCACGCGTCTCCTCCGTCAGCGGTGTGAGGGTCGGCCTCGGCGGCGTCGCCCGCCGACCCGATCAACCCCCTGAGTCGTTTCCGGGCCTGTGACAGGTAAGTCGCCACGCTGCTCCGGCCCAGTCCCGTCTCGGCGGCGATCCGACCGTTGTCGAGTCCGGCCAGGTGGAGCTGCATGACCGTCTGCAGGCGCGAAGGGAGCTGCTCGATGCCCTCCTCCAGCAGTTCGCCGGTGAGCGGCCGGTCCGCTTCGTCCGCCCAAGTCGTCAGGTGGTGCTCCTCCAACGGGACCTGGCGCACTCCGGGACGCGTGCGTCCCTTCTTGACCGCGTTGGCCAACACGACGCGGGCGTAGCTGTACGCGGACCCCTCGATCTCG
This sequence comes from Actinosynnema sp. CS-041913, assembly GCF_050942485.1. Classification (NCBI taxonomy): domain Bacteria; kingdom Bacillati; phylum Actinomycetota; class Actinomycetes; order Pseudonocardiales; family Pseudonocardiaceae; genus Actinosynnema; species Actinosynnema sp. CS-041913. The sequence goes on from NZ_CP192037.1 coordinate 2,428,973, forward strand.
TCCCATCGCCCCAGCACCTTGCTCAGGGTTTCCTGGACGAGCTCGTCCCGGTCGGATTCGGCGACACCCAGGCGCGCGGCGAGCAACTGCAGGCGCTTGTAGTTGTCGTTGAAGAACGCCGCGAACTCCGCCCGACGGTCGGACCGACCTGTCACCGCGAAGCATCCCGTCCCGCCCCACGAGGGCAACTGAACCGCCGTGACGGCCTCCGGCCGGCGACGGCCAGGTGGGTTCCGGCACCGTCCTGTCCGGTGTGCTGCCGGGCCGGTCGGCCCGGGGCTAAGAGTCGTGTTCGGCGGCGCGGATGTCGGCAGTCGGAACGCCGTTGCCCGGCGGTGGCGGTCGTGCGCGGGCACGTGTGGAACGAACCGGTCGCGACGAACGTCGCGAACCTCGGATCGGACACTGATGGACCTCTTCGGGACGATGGAGTCGCCGGGGCCCAACGCTTGCAGGTCGGGCTACGGCCGTACGACTCTCATCAGTTCCGCGGTGGAGGTTTCTTAATGCCGACTGAACCAGGTTCACCCGATCCAGTGAGGAAGGTGCACGGACAGCACGCAGACCTACCGGCCACCGGAGTGACGGCCGTCACCGTATGGGCTATCCGGCTACGACGGCCGTCATGTCCGGCCTCAACCGTCCACGGTGCTTATGCGCCGTTCGTCGTGACCCACCCCGGCCCGACGCCCACCTATGATGATCAACGCCGGAAGGAGCTGCGGTGTCCACCGACGACCATGCCGCCACAGCCGACTTCGCCAGACCCAACGCCGCCCGCATCCACGACTGGTTCCTGGGCGGCACACTGCACACACCCCGTGACCGTGCCGCCGGTGTCGCCGTCCTCGACCGGGTGCCCGACCTGCGCGCGCTTGCCCGCCACAACCGGGCATTCCTGCGGCACGCCGTGCACCACATGCTCGACCGCGGTATCAGGCACTTCCTCGACCTCGGCGCCGGCCTGCCGACCATGGGCGCCGTTCACCAACTCGCCCGCGCCCGCCAGGTCGACGCCACCGTGGTCTACGTCGACAACGATGCCGCCACCACGACCAGCACCACGCTCCTGCTCGAAGACACCCCCACCGCGCAGGCCGTCGAGGCTGACCTGCGCCGTCCCGAGGTTCTGCTCGACCGGCCCGAACTCCAAGAGGTCCTGGCCCAGCCCCTCGGGTTACTGGCCGTCGACATCCTGGACACCCTGCCCGACCATGACCGGCCTGAAGCGGTGTTGCGCCACTACATCGACGCCCTCGCGCCCACCAGCGTCATCGCCCTCACCCACGTCCTCCGCTGGCCCGTCCCGGAACCCGGTCCGGGCACCGACCCGATGCCCCTGTGGGCGGTGAAGCACCCCCGTGACCGACACACGCTCGCTTCCTGGCTCCACGGCCTCCCACCGCAGTCCCGGATTCCGACGACGCTCGATGACCACGCCACGCCCGACCCGACATCGCGCTCACCGGGGCCGTCGGGTTACGAGGTCGCCCAACTCCTGATCGCCACGACGTAACCCCCGACCGCCGCCCGGAAGCCGGACCGCGCACCGCTGTCGGGCGCCCGGTAGCGGTGTGCGGCGGCACTGTGTTGCGGCAGGCGGTTCCCTGCACCTGTGGAGGTCGTCGCCGGGATCGGGCGCCTGGTGACCTGGCGGTCTCGGTGTCAGTCCAGGCAGGAGCGGACGGCCTTGGACAGGTCGGCCGCGCGCGGGTCGTCCGGGCGGAAGTTCCACAGGTTGGTGACGTAGCCGAAGCCGACGCGGGCGTCGGGGTCGGCGAAGCCGATCGACCCGCCGGAGCCGGGGTGGCCGAAGGACCCCGGTCCGGTCATCGGCATGGGCGGGCAGGCCCGCCAGAAGCCGAGCGACATGTTGAAGGAGCGGTCGGCCGGGATGTCCAGCCCCGGCGGCAGGCCGTGCATGGGCGTCTTGTCGGTCTGGATCTCCGTCATCCGCTCGACCGTGGTCGGGGTGAGCAGCCGCACGCCGTCGACGTCGCTGACGGTGGCGGCGTACATCCGTGCGATCGAGTGCGCGTCGGCGATCATGTTCGCGGCCGGGAACTCCGCCGCGCGCCAGGCACGCGTGGTGAAGTACGAGGTCGTGTTGTCCAGGGCGCCGCCGAGTTCGCCGGCACGGGCCTGGACCGAGTCCGCGCCCCACACGGCGTTGACCCATGCGGTGACCGTGTCGGCGTCGAGCCCGGTCACATTGATCATTCCGGCGAGCAGTTCCTCCACGCTGAACGGTGCGGCGTAGTGCAGTCGGGAGACGCGGTCCTCGTGCTCTTCGGGGAGTCCGATCCAGGCGCTGAGCCCGAGCGGGGCGGCGACCTCGTCGGCGAAGAACGTGCCGAGGGACTTGCCGGTGATCCGGCGCACCACCTCGCCGACGAGGAACCCGTAGGTGACGCTGTGGTAGACGTGCTCGGTGCCGGGCTGCCACAGCGGCTTCTGCGCTTCGAGCGCGCGGATGACCGGCTCCCAGGCGCAGGCCTGCTCGAACGTCAGCGGTCCGTCGACGATCGGCAGGCCGACCTGGTGGGACAGCAGCCAGCGCACCGGGATCTCCTCTTTGCCGGCCGCGCCGAACTCCGGCCAGTACCGGGTCACCGGGGCGTCCAGGTCCAGCTCACCGCGCTGGACCAGCATGTGCGCGCAGATCGCGGCGGCGCCCTTGGTCGTGGACGCGACCTGGACGATCGTGTCGTCGCGCCACGGCCGGCCGGCGTCGCGGTCGGCCAGGCCGTCCCGCAGGTTGACCACGGGCCGGCCGTCCACGTAGACGCTGCACGCCGCGCCGACCTCGCCGTCGCCCTCGAAGTTCTTCCGGAACACGTCGGCGACCTTGCCCCAGCCGTGCTCGACCTGCTCGGAGGTGGTGTTCATCGGGATGGTCCTCTTCCTCGGAGAGCTGGAAGCGGGGGGACCAGGCGGTCTCCCCTCGGTTGCGGCTCGACCGCGATCGCCGAGCCGCAACCGAGGACCACGATCATGAACCGCCCTGACACCGAGCAGTCACCGCTCTGACACGGACTCACCGGGGTCGACGTGGTTTCCCTGGTTCCAGAACTTGATCTCGGGGTGGTCCGCCACCGGCCCGTCCAGGAGCGGCTGGTGGCCACCGCGCAGGTGCTTGTCGAAGAACGCCGTGACGTACGCCCTGGTCAGCTCCATCCCGCGCAGTCCGTCGAGCAGTCCGGGCTCGCCCAAGCCGAGCTGCTCGCCGAGCACGCCGACGTCGGTGAAGGAGGCGTGCCCGGCGGTCGCGACGCTGATCCAGCGCTTCCAGCTTGTCAGGTTCGGCCAGCTTTCCGCCCAGGTCTTGTCCGGGCCGGCCGGGGTGTACTGGCTCTCGCGGCCGAGGAACAGGAACGGCCGGTCGATGCCGGACGCGGGGATCGGCGACCACAGCCTGCCGTCCATGTCCACGCCCGCCCGGATCCGCTGGTCGTCCACCATCGCCGTCGGCGTGCTGTAACCGCCGATGGAATGCCCGGCCATCCCGATCCGCGTCCGGTCGATCAGCCACGACCACGGTGACGACGGCCTGGTCAGCCGGTCCAGGAGGAAGGACACGTCGGCGGAGCGCACCGGCGGGAGCAGTGTGGAGTCGGACCCGCAGGCGGTGCACCCGGTGAGGCGGCCGTCGGGGAAGGCGGTGCCGTGGGATTCGTAGTTGTGGCCGACCACCGCGACGACGAAACCCCGGCCGGCCAGCTCTTCGGCGAGCCCGGTCAGCGTGGTGCGCGGCTTGCCGAAACCGGGCGACAGGACGACGAGCGCGTGTTTCCCGGGCCGGGGCGGGGCGTCGACCCGGGCGCTGGTGCGCACCTCGGCGACCCGCGCGGGGTCGACGTCGGGGACGCCGGACTCGGTCAGGAACGCCTCGGCTTCGGCCAGGGTGAGGTACGGCCGCCGCGGGCCGATCGGCAGCAGGGCCGGGTAGAACATCGACACCATCAGCTCACGCGGCCCCGTCGGCACCCAGGGGTCCTCGCGCGAGTCGTCGACCAGGTGCAGGTCGGTGGAACCGACGGGCTGCGACCCGGTCGGCGGTGGCAGCGTCAGCCGCCGCGCCGCCGCGGCCGGGCTCGCCATGCTTGCTGCGGCGGCCATGGCCAGGACGGCGGCGAGGGCCGCTCGGGGAAGCCTTCTCATGGACCTTCCTTCCGGTAGGCGGACTTTCGTCACCAGCCTGCGGCGTGGCGTCGTAGTCGCGCATCGCCCGGAGAGCACGCTCGCGGCCCCTGCCGGTCTATCGCAGGTCGTACGCCGATGTCTGCCTCCGGACGGATCCGCCGCGCCCGGTTCCGGGCTACGCTCGGCCGGTGCTGGCCGTACTCAGTCGTCACCAGAAGGCCGTGGACATCGGGCTGACCGCACTCGTCGGACTGTCCACTGTGGTCAGCGGCAAGGACCCGGAGGGCTTCGGGTGGTGGTTGCTGTCCTTGGTCGCCTTGGCCGCTCTGCTGGTGCGGCACCGCAATCCCACGATCACGTTCGCGGCGGGCGGCGTGGTCGCGCTGGCGCACCTGGCCATGGGCAACGATGTCCACCCGGTCGACGTGGTGGCGCTGATCGGCCTCTTCTCCGTCGCGGCGTGGGGGCCACGACGGCATTCCCTCGCCCTGCTGGCCGCGAGCCTGCTCGTCGCGGGGGCGTGGTCGTGCTACGCCGCCGAAGCGAACTCGCGCCCGCCGGCTCAGCCGCCGCCGCGGATCATCATCATCGACACCCTGGCGCCGGTCGCCGACGTCGAAGACGACCAGGTCCAGGACTGGGGCGGGTTCCCGGGCATGGGCTTGTCGCTGGCCGTGGCGTGGCTGGCCGGGCTGAACACCCGACAGCGCCGGATCCGGCTGTCGGTGCTCGAACAGCGGACCGCCGATCTCGTCCGCGAGCGGGACACCCAGGCCGCGCTGGCCGTGGCCGCCGAACGCGGGCGGATCAGCCGCGAACTGCACGACGTCGTCGCGCACGCGCTCTCGGTGGTGGTGTTGCAGGCCCAAGGCGCGCAGGCGGCACTGGAACGGCAGCCCGAGCGGTCGCGGGAGGCGCTGGACGCCATCGTCGGCACCGGGCGGACGGCGTTGAGCGAGATCCGGCGGCTGCTCGGCGCGCTCGGCCAGGACTCGCCTGCCTGGGAGCCGCAACCCGGCGTCGAACGCCTGCCGCGGCTGGTCGCGGACATCCGGTCCGCGGGCACGCCGGTCGAGTTCCGCGTCGAGGGCGAACCGCGACCACTGTCGTCCACAGTGGACTTGGCGGCTTACCGGATCGTGCAGGAGGCGCTGACGAACGTGCTGAAACACGCCGGCCCGGCGGCGTCGGTGACTATTGTGACGCGGTACGGGCCCGACGCACTGGAGATCGAGGTGACCGACGATGGCAGCGCGGCGGAACCGCCGTCCGGCGCCGGGCACGGCCTCGAAGGGATGCGGGAGCGGGTGAGCGTCCTGGGCGGCGCCTTCGACGCGGGCCCGCGCCCGGACCGCGGCTTCGCCGTCCGCGCGACGTTGCCGACATGACGATCCGGGTGGTCATCGCCGACGACCAGACGCTGGTGCGGACCGGGCTTCGGATGATCCTGGACAACGCCGACGACATCGAGGTCGTCGGCGAGGCAGGCGACGGCGCGGAGGCCGTCGAACTGGTGGCGGGCACCGATCCCGACGTCGTGCTGATGGACATCCGGATGCCCGGCACGGACGGCGTCCAGGCCACGACCGCGATCACCGCGGCGTACCGCACCCGCGTCCTGGTGCTGACCACCTTCGACCTCGACGAGTACGTCTACGCCGCGTTGCGGGCGGGAGCGAGCGGCTTCCTGCTCAAGGACGCGCTGGCCCCGGACCTGCTCTCCGCCGTGCGCGTCGTCGCCGCGGGTGAGGCCACGCTCGCGCCCACCGTCACCCGGCGTCTGCTCGACCGTGTCGTCACCGGCCTGCCCGCACCGGCGCCCGACGACAAGCTCGCGCTGCTGACCGGCCGTGAACGCGAGGTGCTGCAACAACTCGCCCGCGGCCTGTCGAACGCCGAGATCGCCGAACTGCTGTACCTCTCGCCGGGGACGGTGAAGACGCACGTCGGCCGCATCCTGACGAAACTCGGCCTTCGCGACCGCGTGCAGGCCGTCGTCTTCGCCTACGAGTCCGGCATCACCCGCTGATCGCGGCGGCGGGTCGTCCTCGTGTCGGTTACTGCCGGCGGTGCCAGTAGGGGATGCCGTCGGGGCCGTAGAGCACGAGGTTGGAATCGTTCTGCACGACCAGGCGGTCGGCCGCGGTGCCCCCGGTGCGGGTGTTCCACTTCGCTTCACCGGCGGGGGTGTAGACGACGAGGTTGCCGTCGGTCTGGAGCGCCGCGTAGGTGGCGCCGGAGCCGTAGGTGTGGGTGTGCCACAGCGCCTCGCCGGTCGCGGTGTAGAGCACCAGGTTGCCGTCGGGCTGCATGATCAGCCGGAACCTGCCGTCCTGCGACGTCCGGGACTGGCCGATGGTCAGGCGCTCGTCGCGTGCCAGCCGATCGCCGTCGGGCTCGCCGGCGATATCGATGACCGAGATGTACTCGTTCGCCTGCTGGAGCACGTAGGCCTCGGTACCGCTCGGTGTGATGGCCACGGACGACGGGTAGCGGCCGACCTGCGTTGTGCCGGCGACCGTGTTGGTGGCCACGTCGATCGCCGTCAGGGTGTGCCCCTCGAAACCGGTGACGTGGACCTGGCGACCGTTCGGTGCGGCGGCCACGTCCAGCGGCTTCACGGGTGCGTCCACGGCGGCCCCGACGTAGTTGCCGGCCGTGTCGATCATGTACACCTTGTTGCCCTGGTAGCTGGTGACATACGCGCGCCGGCCATCCGGCGTGATGGCGATCCGGTTGGGAGCGGTGTCCAGCGGCACGGTGGCGATCACGCTGTTGGTCGCGGTGCCGACGACCACGACGCTCCTGCTGTCGAAGTCCGCGATGTACACGCGGGAGCCGTCCGGCGTGACTTCCACGTCCGTCGCGCCGCTGCGGCCGACATAGACCGGGCTGACGGTGTTGGTCGCGGTATCGATCACCGACAGGTAGTCGAAACCGATGGCGTAGGCCGTTTTCCCATCCGGCGCGACGGCGACCGCTCGCGGGGACTTCAGCGGGGCCACCGAAACAGTGCTGACGACCTCGCTGGTCGCGGTATTTATCACCGACACCGAGCCCTGATCGGTGTTGTAGTCGCCGACATTCGCGATGTAGGCGGTGCGACTGTCCGGGCTGAAGGCGATGCCCTCGGGCTGCGTGCCGACGTTGATGGTGCCGGTGACCGTCTTGCTCGTGGTGTCGATGACCGACACCGTGCGGTCGTATGCGTTCGTGACGTACGCGAGGGATCCGTTCGGGCTGACCGCGACCGAGATCGGATTCCTCCCGACGCTGATGTTGGTCGGCGAACCGGCGGCCGTCGCCGCGGTGGGTGCCGATGCGATCAGGCCTGCGGTCAGCAGGACGCTGAGCGCGACCGATCTCGTCCGGGTTGCTCGTGCCCGACCTCGCATAGCGCGTTGCCCCCTTGGCTCGTTCTTCGTCGTGCGGCTGGTCTGTGCCGGCCTACCCGGCTGAGCGTCGGCCTCGAATCTAGTCCGTCGGAGTCCGGTTGTCGGTTGTGCCGACGACTCGGTCAATGCCGACTCGCATTCCCGCGTGGAAGTGTTCGGGTTCCCGGCACCCGGGTGTCGGCCCGTCGGCAACGGCCCGCGGGGCAGGACGGAATGGCGGATCGCGGACGCCGTCGAAGAGACCTGGACCGTGGCTGTCCGCGTTGCCCGAAACGGTCGTTTCGGCCGGTGTGCCGGACTGCCAGGATCGCGGTCATGAGATCACTCGTCTTGTCGGCCGGCGTTGTCACGGCCTTACTGCTCCCGGTGTCGTCCGCCGCCGCCGCCGACTACACGGTTCCTCGGTCCTCCACGCAGACCGCCACCGCACGAGGCGGCAACGAGGCGATCACGCTCGCCGCCGAGCGCGCGAAAGGCGCCGTCCTCGCCGTCGGCATCGACTGCGTCGGCTGGCGGTACTCGATCGTCAACCTCGTCGAGCACCCGAGCACCTCCCTGTACTCGGCGACCGTGAAAGCGAGCGCAGTCTGCGTGGTCTGACCCCCGACAGCACGTGGCACCGGCGGCGAGCGGCGCGGTGTGGACCCTTGTCCGGGCGGCGGCGGTGCAGCCGTGTTCGTGGATCACGTGCTCGGCAGGTCGAGCATGGCTGCGGCGACCTCGCCGGCCGCCGAGTCGGGCAGTGCCGTGGCCATGTCATCGAGGACGAGCAGCCGCGCGCCGGGGATCTGGGCGGCGAGCGCTTCGCCGTTGCCGACCGGGAAGAACCGATTCGCGCGGCCGTGCACGACGAGCGTCGGCACGGCCAGATCGCCGAGCCGCTCGCGCCACCGCGGCGTGCAGTCGAGTCGGGAGAACACCATCCCGAGCTGGTTCGCCGCGTGCGCCGAAGGGGCGCTCGACGGTGTGCGGTCCCAGATCCGCGCCGCGGTCGCCCGCGCCCGCTCCGGGTCGTCGCCGAGCAGCACGGCCCGGTCGGCGGCGTGCGCGGCGACCGCGGCCCGGCCGCTCCACTCGGGCGTCGGGAGCGAGAACAGCGCGCCCATCGCGTCCGCGTCGTGGTCGGGCAGATCGTCATCGACCGGGCCCGGCGCGACCGGGCGCGTCCCGACCAGGGTCAGCGCCGAGAACGCGCCCGGGTGGTCGAGTGCGGCGACCTGCGCGACCATCCCACCGACCCCGATGCCGCCGAGGTGGGCGGTGGCGGCGCCGAGCGCGGCGACCAGCATCGCCGCGTCGGTGGCGAGATCGCGGAGCGTGTAGCCGGGCGCCTCCGGGTCCACGGTCGTCGAGCCCCCGCAGTCGCGCAGGTCGTAGCGGACCACCCGACGTCCGCCGGCCGCGAGCCGTTCGCACAACGCGTCCGGCCAGGAGAGCATCGTGGTGCCGCCGACCAGCAACACGAGCGGATCGGCATCGCGGCCGAAGACCTCCACACCGAGCTGGACACCGTTGGCCCGCAACGAAAGCATGCGTCACCGTAGCAAGGGTCCGATCCCGACTACGCCGCAGCGCCCGCCTACGCCGAGTGCCGACTGGCGATGAAGACCTGTTGACCGATGACCGCCGCGGCCTTCCGCGGCCCGGAACCGCATTCTTCATGATATGGAATTCGCGGCTCTCGGTCGATTGTGAAACTTTGTACGGTTTTCGGGTGCGCGCCGGCGTATCGCCGCGTATTCGCGTCACCACCGGCAGTGATGAACCGTCCGGCCGCGCATTGCGGTGATCGAATCGTTATCCCTATTGCCTTCAGGTGTGTTTCCCCATGTGGTGGGTGTGACGGTCGGTAACGGTCGGACGGCGAAACCCGGCATTATCCGGATTTCCTACGCGGGTTGACACTACTTTTGCGGATAACGCGACGAATGGTCGCGATCCGCCCATCCCGATTGCGGTAGCGTCCCGGCCCAGTTGATTGCCGGATGACCGCACGGACCGTCGGCGACCGACGTGTCGCGGCCCTGGGGGGCAATGGGCTTCCGTGTTCGGACGAATAAAGCGACGGCCGTTGGTGAAGGGGTGTGACATGGGCAATTCCGTGCTCGACCCCGCCATGTCCGTGGACCTCGCGGACCTGGGGGAATTGGGCGTCCGGTTGGGGAGCGGCGGCGAGGCGGCGGTGTACGACCTGCCCGGGTTCCGGCTGCCCGACGTGCGCGGTGAACTGGTGTTCAAGCGCTACCGCGTGATGCACGCCCAACCCGAGGCGCTGCGGCGCGTGGTGGCCGCGCGCACCGCGCTGCCCGCGGACCTGCGTGCCCGGCTCGACGCGATGACCGCCTGGCCGGTGCGCGTCGTGGTCTCCGCCGCGCAGGCGGTCGGTGTCTCGGGTGCGCAGGCGGTCGGTGTGCTGATGCCGCGCATCCCCGCGCCGTTCTTCGACCTCGTGCAGCGCAGCGCGGGGGAGCGGCGCGTGTTGCGCGAGGTGCAGAACCTCTTCGTGGACGAGGCGCGTGCCCTGCGCGTCGGCAGGCCGGCGCCGACCCCCGAGCAGCGGCTGCGGATCTGCCGGGACTTCGCCGCCGCGCTGGCGTTCCTGCACGACCGGATGAACATCGTTTTCGGGGACCTGAACCCCAAGAACGAGGTGTTCCGGCTCGACGCCGAGCCGATGGTGATGTTCCTGGACTGCGACGCGGTCCGTCCGGCCGGCGTGGTGTCGAGGACGCGGCAGCTCGACTCGCCCGACTGGGTGCCGCCCGAGGGCGGCGTGCTCAGCCGTGCCACCGACCAGTACAAGCTCGGCCTGTTCGTGTTGCGGTGCCTCACCCCGGGCCACTTCTCCTCCACCGGCACGGACCCGGCCGTCGCGGTCGGTGTGCTCGACGCCGAGGGCATGGACCTGTTGCGGCGCGCGCTCGGCACGGACCAGCGGGCCCGCCCGGCGGCCGGCGACTGGGTCCGGTACCTCCGGCGGGTGCTCGGGCAGGCCGCCGCGCCGCCGGTGCTCGGCGAGGTGCGGCTGGACCGGGCGTTCGTCCTGTCCGCTCAGTCGGTGGTCGTGGAGTGGGAGGCCCGCGAGGCCCGGCACGTCGAGGTCACCGCCGGGGCGCGGACCACGCGGGTGGACGGCCGTCCCGGTCGGGGCACCACGTCGGTGGTGCTGGAGCGGTCCGGCCCGATCGAGGTGCGCGCGCTCAACGACCTCGGCGAGGACCGGCGCGAGGTCGGGCCGGTGACCGTCGTGCCCGTGCCGGACGTGGCGACGCTGCCGGTGCCGCTGCCCCAGGTCCCGTGGCCGGACCAGGACCCGGTCGGCCTTCTCCTGCCGGTGCCCGAGCCGCCGTGGCCCGCCGCCGTGCGGTCGCCGTTGCCGCTGCCCGCCGTCGGCGGGCACACCGTGCCGCTGCCGCCGCTGCCGGCTCCGTGGCTCGCGCGGTTCCCCCTCGACCTGCCCGCGATGTTGTCCGAATCGCCCGCCCTCGAACTCGACGCGGGCGGCACCCACCGTGGAAGAGATGGCCGATGAGCCTTTCCCTGGCGCTCGCCAGACTCGCCGGCGCCCGCACGTCGGTGTTGGAGAAGAGTCCCGGCGACGTGAACAAGCACGCCGCGATGGGCGGTGTCCTGCTCAGCACGTCCACCGTCGCCGCCGTGTCGGCGTTCTTCGCGCTGCACTCGATCCTGGAGCTGCCGGTGTACGCGGCGGTGGTCGCCGGGCTGGCCTGGGGTGTGGTGATCTTCAACCTGGACCGGCTGCTGATCGTCACCATGACCAGGAGCAACGGCCTGTTCCTGAACATCCTCGCGGCGCTGCCCCGGATCGCGCTCGCCGCGGTGATCGGCGCGATCATCTCGATGCCGCTGGTGCTCAAGATCTTCGAGCCGGAGATCAACTCCGAGCTGATCGCCATGCAGGCCGAGACGACCAAGGCCAACCAGGAGAAGTACGACGAGGCGTACCAGCAGATCACCGAGCTGGAGACCGAGGAGGCCCGGCTGCTGGCGGTGGTCTCCGGGCAGGCGACCGCGACGGTGTCCGACGACCCGGACGTCAAGGCGGCGAAGTCCAGGCTGGACGCCGCCGAGAAGGCCTTCCTGGAGGCCAACGCGTCGGCGCAGTGCGAGTTCGACGGCACGTGCGGCACCGGCGTGCCGGGCGACGGCGAGTCGTACCGGCAGAAGAAGCGGCTCGCGGACGACGCGGAGAGCGCGCGCGACAAGGCGCAGCGGGAGCTGGACGACATCACCGCCAAGGTCACCGAGCGGCTGGAGAGCGGCGCGGTCAACCTGACCGAGCAGGCCGGCAAGCGCTTGCCGCAGGTGCAGGCCGACCTCCAGCGGCTGCGTGCCGACCGGGCGGACCTCGAACAGCGCGGCAGTTCCGCGACGGTGGCCGACACCGGTCTGCTCGCCCGGCTGGAGGCGCTGGACCGGATCACCGAGGGGCGGCGGAGCGGGGCACAGGCGCACATGGCGCTGTTCCTGCTGTTCCTGTGCGTCGAACTGCTGCCGGTGATCGCGAAGCTGCTGTCCGGCCTGGGGCCCGAGACGCTGTACGACCGGATGGTGCGGCGCGCGGACGACGGTGCGGACAACGACGACAAGGTGTGGGCCGACCGTGACCGGGACATCGCCGAGGCCCGTGCCGACCAGCAGGCGGACGTGGAGCGGCAGCGGCTGGCGGCGCAGACCGCCGCGCACGCGCACACCACGAAACTGGTGGCCGACCAGCAGCTCCAGCTAGCGGTGCACGCCATCGACGTGTGGGCCAAGGTGGCCGAGCAGCGCACGAAGGCGGAACTGCACCGCTGGTACCGGCAGCACGTGGGGATCGACGACCCCGAACCGACCACGCCGCTGCCCAGGGTGAACCCGACCCTCCCGACGGTCGGCGGCGCACCGACCGGCGCACCGACCGGGGCACCGACCGGCGCACCGACCGGGGCACCGACCGGGGCATCGGGCCCGAACGGCTCCGCCTCGCCCGGCGGGGCTTCGGCGGACAGCGCCCAGACCATCCGGTTCGCGCCGGTCCGGATCCAACCCGCCCACGGCGGCGCGCGCGTCAACGGCACGCCGTCCACCAGCCCCAACCCCTGAACGGAGATTCCCGGTGGAGAGAGACAAGGCCAAGCTCCTGCCGTTCTACCTCGTCATCGACGTCTCGCTGTCGATGAGCGGCGACAAGCTCGACCAAGCCAACAGGATCATGCCCCAGGTGACCGACGCGTTGGCCGACGCGCCGATCCTGTCGGACAAGGTCCGCTTCGGCGTGATCGACTTCGGCAGCGACGCCCAGGTCCGGTTGCCGCTGTGCGACCTGCTCGACGACAGCGTGACCCTGCCCTCCCTCACCGTGCGCGGCGCGACCTCGTACGCCGCCGCGTTCCGCCTGCTGCGCGCCGAGATCGAGAGCAACGTCAAGCAGCTCAAGGCGGACGGCTTCATGGTCCACCGCCCGGCGGTGTTCTTCGTCAGCGACGGCCTGCCCACCGACCACGTGGACGACTGGCGCTCGGCGTTCCGCGACCTCACCGAGAACTTCCCGACCTACCCGAACCTGGTGCCCTGCGGCGTGGACGAGGCCGATCCGGCGACGCTGGCGACCGTGGTCTACCCGCCCTCGGGCCCCAAGGCCATGCAGCTCTACCTGATGGGGCAGGGGCAAAATCCGGCCGACGCCATCGCGGCGATCGCGGAGATCCTGATCTCCAGCATGCTGGCCTCCGGGCAGAGCATGGCGCAGGGCGGCTCCGGGTTGCTGCTGCCCGACCGCGAAGACCTGCCGCCGGGCATCACCGCGCACTCCTCGGACGACTTCGTCTGATGGACACCGCGACCGGACACCACGCCGACCCGCCCGCCGCGCCCGCACCGGACTGGCGCGGCGGGGTGCGGCCGTACGAGGTCGGCGACCCGGGCCGGGCGGCGGCGAACGTCGTCCCGGTGCCGGACCCGGCCGGCTGGGACCGGCGCGACACCGTGCTGGACGGCTTCGTGTTGCTGGACGGGCCGAAGAAGCCGATCGCCGAGGTGCGCGCGGCGAGCGTGCGCGGGCTGTCGCACCGGCACTACGGGCGCGTGCGGCAGGACGAGTACGGCTTCCGCCGCACCGACGACGGCCGCTACTTCGTCATCGGCGTGGCCGACGGGGTGTCGTCCGGGCCGATGTCGCACAAGGCCGCGATCTACGCGGCCCGGTGGGCGACCGCCAAGCTGGCGGCGGCGCTGGCGTCCACGGAGCCGCAGGGGTTCCCGTGGGGCGCGTTCGTGCGGAGCGTCGCGAACCGGATCGAGCGGCGGGGCCGGGAACTGCTGGGCCGCGAGGACGCCGACCTCCGCGAGGTCGCCGGGCACCTGGCGACCACCGTCCTGTACGCCGTGGTCGACCTCCGGCCGGTCGACGGCGCGCACACCGTGCACCTGCTGTCGATCGGGGACACCTCGGCCTGGGTGCTCCGTGACGGCAAGCGGTGGGAGCCGCAGGCGGCGGTGAAGAACGACGGCGCGGAGCTGCACTCGGGCTCGGTGCACGCGTTGCCGGTGCCGCCGCCGGCCGAACCGGTCGCGGTGCGGACCACCGTCGCGCCGGGGGAGGCGCTGGCCGTCGTCACCGACGGCGTCGGTGATCCGCTCGGGCACGGCACCGGCGCGGTCGGCGCGTTCCTCGCGGACGCGTGGGCCGTGCCGCCCGCCTCGGCGCTGGACTTCGCCGCCCAGGTGGGGTTCGCGCGCAAGAGCTTCGACGACGACCGCACCGCGGTCGCGTTCTGGCCCGTGGCGCGGACGTGACCGAGCACACCGTCACCGCCACCGAGATCGGGCCGCTGGGCGCGCTGCTCGGGTCCGGCGGTCAGGCGAGGGTGTACAGCGCGCCGCACGCGGCGCTGCCCGATGTGCCGGGCCCCTTGGTGTACAAGCAGTACAAGGTCGGGCACGCGCCGCCGCAGGGGCTGGCCGCGGTCGTGCGACGCCGGTTGCGCATGGACGAGGACCTGCGCGGGCGGCTGGACCGGTCGACCGCGTGGCCGGTGCGCACGGTCGAGGAGCGCGGCGACGTGCTCGGCGTGCTCATGCGGCTGATCCCCGCGGCGTACTTCGAAGACCGGGTCATGCCCAGCGGCGCGTCGGCCCGGACCCTGCGGGAGGTGCAGCACCTGTTCGTCGACCCGGAGCGGTCGCTGCGGCTGGGGATGCCGGTGCCCGGCCTGGCGGGTCGGCTGCTGGTGTGCCGGGACTTCGCGCTCGCGCTGCACCTGCTGCACCGCGCGGACCTGGTGGTCGGCGACATCAACCCGAAGAACGCGGTGTTCCAGCTCGTGCGGCGGCCGTGCGTGATGCTGGTCGACTGCGACGCGATCCGGATCAAGGGCGCGGTCGCGGTGGTGCGCCAGCTCAACGCGCCGGACTGGGAGCCGCCCGAGGACACCCTGAACCAGGCGACCGACCGCTACAAGTTCGGGTTGTTCGTGCTGCGCTGCCTCACCCCCGGCCCGTTCGCGTCGACGGCCCGCGACCCGGCGCGGCTGGAGGGCGTGCTGACCGGTGAGGGCACGCGGCTGGCGCGCGCCGCGCTGGGCGACGATCCCGCGCTGCGGCCGAGCGCACAGGAGTGGGGCCGGTACTTCGACTCGCTGCTGTCCCCGCCCGAGCGGGTGGCGCCGCCCGCACCGCAGCAGACCGGCGGGTGGCGGCGCGACCCGCGCACCCGGCGCTGGGTTCCGGTGACCTGAGCATGTCCGGTGACGTGAGCATGTCCGGTGACGTGAGCATGTCCGGTGACGTGGGCGTGTCCGGTGACGTGGGCGTGTCCGGTGACGTGAGCGCGTCCGGGGACCTGTGCACGGTGTGCGGCCGGCCGGCGGCGGACCGCTACGTGGTGTCCATGCGGGGCGAGGTCACCTGCGTCCGGCACCCCGAGGTCGGCCGGTGCGTGCTGTGCGCGCGGCCCCGGCACGTGGGCGAGCGCGGGTGGGCCGCGTTCACCGCGTCGACGGTGCGCTGCCCCGCGTGCCGGCGGCAGGCGGTGGAGGACCAGGCGACCGCCCGCGCCCACATCCCGCGCGTCCGGGAAGAGGTTGCGGCGCTGGGCATCCGGCTCGACCGGCGGGTGAAGGTGACGCTGGTCGACCCGGATTCGATCAACACCGACCCCGACGTGCTGTGCCTGGGGCGCACGCACACCTGGATGTCCCGGCAGGAGAGCGGCGTGCTCGGCATCGAGATCGCGCGCGGCCTGACACCGGTGCACTTCGGCGCGACGGTGGCGCACGAGATCGGGCACGCGTGGCTGTTCGAGCGTGGGGCGCGGGAGCTGACGCCGGCGGTCGAGGAGGGCGTGTGCGAGCTGTTCGCCGGGGCGTGGCTCAAGCGGCAGGGCGCCCCGTTCGCCGACGCGGTGCGCGAGGCCGCGCTCAAGTCGCCGGACCCGGTGTACGGCGCGGGATACCGGCTGGTGCGGGACGCGGTCGTGGCGCACGGGATCGCGGCCGTGCTCGACGCGGTCTGCGCGCGCGGTGAGCTGCCCGGGGCAGAAGTCAGGACGGACCAACCGCAGAGGAGAAGATGAAGTGGAGACCGAACCCGTCAGCCGCTCGATCCTCGTCGTGGACGTGGAGCGGTCGAGCGACCGGACCGACCCGGAGAAGGCCGAGCTGCGTGCCGCGCTCTACCGGGTGCTGGAGCCCGCGTTGGCCGCGGCCGAGTCCAGCGGTGTGCCGCACCGGGTCGACGACCTCGGCGACGGGGTGCTCGTGGTGTTCGACTGCGAGGTGCTGCCGGTGCTGGACCCGCTCGTCGAGTCCGTGCTGGACGAATTGGCCAAGCGCAACGCCGACCGCGGTCGGGCCGAGTGGACCCGGCTGCGCGTAGCCGTCCACTTCGGACTCGTGGCGCGCGACGACCACGGCTGGGTCGGGGAGGCGATGACGACGGCGTTCCGCGCGGCGAACGCGGAGCAGGGCAAGGCGGTGCTGCGGCGGGCGGAGCACGGGCAGGCGGTCGTGCTGGTCACCGACGACGTGTACCGCGCGGTGGTCCGGCAGGGGTTCCGGGGGTTGCGCCCGGAGTCGTTCCGCCCGCTGGACGAGCCGACCGGCCGGGTGTGGGCCCGCGTGCCGGGCTACGTGGCGCCGCCGGTGCCCGGTGACGGGCCGGAAGCTGTCGCGGCAACGGGAACCGGGGCCGACCTGAACGTGACGTTCACCGGGAACTCGATCGGCTCGGTGTTGAACGCCCCGTCGATCCCCTCCGTGGACGCGCGCACCTACTTCGGGAGCGCGCCGTGAGCGACGAGCAGCCCGACGAGGAGGAGAAGGCGCCCGAGCCGGCCGAAGGGAAGCCGGAGGAGCCGAAGCCGGACGGGACACCGGACCAGCCCGAGGAGAAGGCCGAGGACGCGAAGGCGACCGCGACGGACCCGTCCAAGGCGCGCCACCTGCACCAGAACAGCCGCGCGCTGGAGAACGCGGTCGCCGCGCTGCTCGGCGAGCGGGGCAACGTCGGCAACGTGTTCGTGGCCAACACGATCGGCTTGGTCGAGGCCGGCTCGACGCTCGGACCCGGTGGGCACGGCTCCGTGCCCACCGGGCCCATCGCGCCGGACGTGCTGAACTCGATCACCGCCACCTACGTGTCGCCGGAGAACTACCGCGAGCTGAGGGAACGGTTGCGGGACAACGGCATCCTGTTGCTGCGCGCTTCCTCGGGCTGGGGGCGCACCGCCACCGCGCTGCACCTGCTGGCCCGGGAATGCGCCCGCGGCGTGGAGAAGCTCAGCCCGGACATCGATCTGCGCCTGCCGTCGACCCCGGTCGAACTGGCCGCCGACCACGGCTACCTGCTGGAGGCGCTGGAGATCGGCCAGGCGGCCTCGCTGTCGGCGTTCGCGCTGGACCAGTGGAAGCGGCGGCTGGACGAGGCGGGCGCGCGGATGGTAGTCCTGGTCTCCGCGCACACCCCGTTGCGGGAACGGGAGGTCGACAGCTTCCTGGTCGACGGCGCGGCCCGGCTGGACGACCGGGCGCTGGTGCTCAGCCACTTCCAGGACGGACTGCGCCGGGCGGGCAAGCCCCAGCAGGACCTCGCCGACTTCCAGGAGTTCGCCGAGCTGGTCGAGGAGGTGGTGGGCCGGTCGCTGAGCGCGCACGACCTCGGCGAGTTCGGGCGCGGCCTGTGCTCGGTGGTGCTCGGCGAGCGCGAGCTGGCCGACGTGCGGCAGCGCTACGCCGCACACGCCGAGTCGCGTTTCCGCGAGTGGTTCGACGGGCTGACCGACAACGAGCACCGGGCGTTCGCGATCGGGCTCGCGGTGTTCGACGGGCTGCCGCTGGCGACCGTCGCGGAGAACGCGACGAAGCTCGCGAAGGCGATCCAGGCGGCCGAGGCGCCCGATTACCGGGACCGCACCCGCAAGGTGTTCGCGGTGTGCACGCTGTCGCTGGCCGAGCAGGTGGAAGCCGAGATCACGACCCGGGTGGAGGACGGCGACCTGGGCAGCCTCGCCGTCGACGTGGTCGGCTACCGCGACCCGCACCGGCCGCGGCGGGTGCTCGAACACGTCTGGCTGGAGTACCCGGAGGCGCACGCCGTGGTGCGTGACTGGCTGCGCGAGTCGGGCAGCTCGTCGGATCGGGACGTGCGGTTCCGGGTCGGCGTCGCGGTCGGACTGCTGAGCCTGTCGGAGTTCGAGCACGCGCGTCGGCACGTCATCGAGCGCTGGGCGGACAAGAACGCCGCGTGGGAGCGACACGCGGTGCTCGGCGCGCTGCGGCTGCCCGCGATGCAGCCGGAGATGCAGCCGCTGTTGGCCCGCATGATCGACCAGTGGCTCCAGGGATTCACGGTGACCGGCCGGCGGGTCGCGGCCGTGGCCGCGCTGGGCGTGCTGCCGATCATGACGACGGCCGAGTCGCTGAAGCGGCTGCGCCGGGCCGCCGACACCGAGACACCGGCCATGGTGATCGCCATCGCCGACGCGATCACGAACCTGGTGGTGGAGCACGACAAGCTGGACGCGGTGCTCGGCGAGCTGATCAAGTGGTCGGTGTCGACCAAGCCCGCGGTGCGCGCTACCGCGCTGATCTGCGTGGTGCAGCTCAGCGTCTACCTCCAGGTGTCCGAGGACGGCAGCACCGAGCCGTGGCCGGGCCTGCTCTGGGTGGCCGAGGTCGATTCGCGCGCCGCCGAGCGGGAGGACCGCGTGGTGGTGGGCACGCGGCGGGTCACCCGGCGCGAGGCGGTCGTCACGCTGGTCGCCCGAGCCATGGAGGCCCCGTTCTACCTGGACGAGATGGTGGAGGTGTTCCGCCGCTGGGTGAAGACCGCGCAGCGCGACGCCACCCAGCGCGCGCCCGTGGGCAGGCTGTTCGCCGACCTCGCGCGGAAGACCGGCGACCCGGCGACGCTCCGGTTCCACCTGGAGGAATGGGCCCGCGCCCGCAACGGCCCCCGCGACGCCGTCGCCGATCTGCTCGCCGCACTGGACCAAGAGGAGGACCGACCGTGATCAACCGGAACCCGAGCCACACCGCGCCGCTGGTCACCCGGGTGGACGTGACGTACCGGGAGCTGTTCAAGAAGCGGCCGGTGCCCAGCTCGAACCAGGCGACGGTCTACCTCGACCGGCACGGCAACTACCAGCACCTGACCCACCAGCTCGGCCTCGGCGACGGCGCGGGTCTGCGCGCGGTGTTCCTGGTCGACACCTCGGTGGTCAACCGCACCCTCACCGTGCGGGTGCCCAGTGCCGAGCGGGCGTACAGCTTCCTCGCGCAGTTCACCGTGTCGTGGCGGATCACCGACCCGGTGGCGGCGGTGGAGACGAACCTGACCGACGCCGAGTTCATCGTGAAGTCGCACGTGACCGGGAAGCTCCGGGAAATCACGGTCCAGCACCCGATCGAGGAGGTGGCAGCCGCCGAACAGGAGGCGCACCAGGCGTTCGGGCTCGCGGGCAAGCGGACGCTCAGGCAGGGCGTGGGGCTGCTGGACTGCGGTGTGGCGCTCAGCCTGGACGAGAGCACGGCGGCCGAGGTGCGCCGGCGCAAGGAGCACGCGCGGGCGCTGGAGGCGCGGCTGCGGGCGACCGAGGCGACCCGGCAGGACCTCGGCCTGCGGGCGGCCGAGCAGGAGATGCAGCTCGGCTTGGAGGCCCAGCGCGCGAGGTACGAGCTGGAGCGGCAGCGGCAGCAGCAGGCGCACGAGCTGGCGATGAAGCGGGCGGACATGGAGTTCTACGCCGACGCCATCAAGAGCGACCAGCTCAACCTGGTCGGGCTGAAGCTGGCCGCCGACCCCAACCAGGTCAACGAGGTCATCGCGCTGTTCATGCAGCGGCACAAGCTGGACTTCGAGAGCGCGCGCGGGATGCTGAACTCGTTGCTGGAGAACGGTCTGGTCGGCCGGAGCAACGTGGCGGACATCATGGCGAAGGCCACGGCGGTGATCGCGAACCGCCTGTCCGACACGCCGTTCGCGATCGGCCTCGGCGAGAACCCGGCCTCGCTGCCGGGTGGCGGCCCGCTGGGGTCGGTCGCCGGCTCCCGGCCGGCGGCCACGCCGTTGAACGCGGCCGACCTGTTGGGCGCGGAGGATTCCGACGACTTCGACGATGAGGACGACGTGTGAGGCGGGCCTGTGCGTGCCTCGATGGCGAGGAGCCGCTGTCGTGCCCGCGTGCTTCCGGATCGGGTGTGTGAGGGCGTTCAGGGTGTGCGCTCCCGCGGTGCTGCGGACGGCGGTTGTGGCCAGAGTGCGCGGATTCCGCGTCGCAGCGCTTGGAGGTCGACGTCGCCGAGGACGGCCTGCCGGAGAATGGTGCCCTGCAGGGTCGCGAGCAGGACGTCGGCGATGTCCTCGGCCGGGGCCGTGGCGGGGATCGCGCCCTGCTCCCGGTAGCCGTTCACGAGGCTGGTGAGCACACCGCGGACGGCCTGGAAGATCGGCTCGACCCGGGCCGCCAGCGGTCGGGAGCGAATCGACTCCGCCCATATCTGGACCAGCAGGCGGGCCGAGTCCCGTTGTGCGTCCAGCGGCGAGTCGTGCTGGAACACGGCGGTCAGCGCCTCGTCCAGCGGCGGCAGCGGGCGTCTGTCCAGGAGTCGGTCGAAGGTCTCGGTGACCTCGGCGAGCGCCTGCTCGCAGATCGCCGCGATCAGCTCGTCCTTGGAGGTGAAGTGGTTGTAGACCGCTCCGGGTGACATGTGTGCCGCGTCGACCACGTCCTTCATGGAGGTGGCGTGGAAGCCGTTGCGCAGGAAGCAGCCGCGGGCGCCGTCGAGGATCTGCCGGCGTCGGGCGGCCCAGCGTTGCGGGGTCAGGCGGGGCATGCGCCCACCCTAAAACGAACGATCGCTCGTTGTGCGGGTGGGTCGACGCTGCTATCGTGCAAAACGAACGATCGCTCTATTTGAGGAGGCTGTCGTGGGGGTCATGCTGGTCAAGCAGCGGGTTGTCGACATCGACCGTTGGGCGCGCTGGTTCTGGGATCCGGCCCTGGACGCCGCCCGCCGCGAGCACGGCCTGGTGGTCACCGGCTCCTACCAGGCCGTGGACGAGCCCCATACGGTCGTGGTGGTGATGGACATGGCGAGCGCCGACTCGGCGCGGGCCTACGAAGCGTCGGCGACGCTCGCCGACGCGCGGGAGCGGTGCGGCGCGGTCGGGTTCCCCGATGGCGTATGGATCGCGCCGACCGTCATCGAGAACCCGTACGCACCAGGCACACCACAGTGAGCCTCGGGCCGTCGTCGCCGTCCACGGCCACGACAGTCCGGGCGTCTCGCTAGTCCTCCAGGCATTGACCGTTGGGCAGCAGGCCGGTGATGTCCCGACCACTGGTTCCGCCGGGCACGGCGGACAGGTACCCGATGACGCAGGTGTCGCCGCCGAGTTTGAACGCCGACAGCAGGGAGCCCACGGGCGCGGGATCGCCCTCGCCCGCGATCCGGACCACGAAGTCCCGGTGGCCCGCCTGCTCCAGGTCCCGCGTCAACTGCTCGACATCCGCCTGCGTGGGCTGCCGACTCGGCCGTGCGCCGTGGCAGGGGAACCCCCGTTCGGTGAAGCACTCCCCGGACAGCCGCACCACCCGGTCGATCGGCTCGTAAGCGGCCTCCGCGGCGGCCCGCTGCGACGCGCTGATCTCCGCGCGCCGCGAGGAGTCCTCGATCTCCCGGTCACAGTGCTCCGCGGCCTCCGGGCCGGTGCCCCACACCATGCAGGACCCTCCCGCCGAAGGCCCGGCCACCTGACAGGCGGCCGTCAACAACAACCCGCCGACCACGATCAGTCGGCGCGACAAGGAATACACGGCCCGGTAGGTCACTGGCCCGACTCTATCCATTCACTCGCGGTGTCGGGTCGCTTCGCGGTGACCGGCTCACCGCCCCGCAGGCCGTCCGCGAAGTCAAAGATCTGCTCGCCGACCTTGCAGCAGAGCGAGCGGTCGGGCGCCGGCAGGCCCCGAGAGCCCGTGCCCGGCTCTCTTGACGCCAGGCAAGCAACCGCTGCGGCGATCCGCCATCGGCGTCACCCCGCCGTGCCCCACACGGTGGGTTGACGGCACTCGCCACTGTCACGTCCGTGACCGGCACAACGCCCACTCCGACCGGACCGGGTCATTTATCGCCACCATAGTTGTCTCCGCCGCTCGCAGATCCGGTCCGACGCGTTTACTCGACGGTGTACGCGAAACACCCACGCCGGAAGGAATGCGAATGAAGTTCAAACGAATCCTCGGCGCCGTCGCCATGGCTGCCTCGGCACTGCTCATCGCACCGACCTCCAACGCCGACCACCTCGACGCGCCACAGGACGAGTGGGAACTCGAAAGCGTCGCCCGACCGGGCGATGTGTGGGACCAGACCAACTGGGCCTGGGATCCCCAGTATCCGATCATCGCCCACCCGCGCCACGGAGAGGACAACCAGACCTGGTTCATCTCCGACGACGGCACCATCAAGAACAAGAAGTACGGGTGGTGTGCGACCTCGATCGACGGCAAGCTGGCAGGCCGACCCTGCGGCAGCGTCGGAAATCAAAAGTGGAAGGGCAAGTCCCCCGACGGCTACCATTCCTGGCAGTTCGAGTTGGATAACACCGGCCTTTGCGTCACGCACAACGGCGTCTACAAGGAATTGATCCTCACGCGGTGCGAGTCCGAGCGGCGCGACCAGCGCTGGATCATCCACAAGCGATAGCCGAGAGCGCAGCGGCCGGGTGCGTCCCGGTCGACACGCGCGATCAGCGCCACGCCGCCAGAACCGTCGCCGCCGACCGGGCACCTGTCATCACCCAGCCCGGCGGCGGTCGGCGGTCGTCCCGTGTCCGGCGGTTGTCCGGGCCCACCGCCACCTGGACCGGTTCCCCGACGGGCAGTTGTTCGTGGACCTGCACGGCTTCAGCGCCACCGGCCCGCCGACGACCCCGGAGGACGCGCTGAGAAGATTCCTCGACGCCTTCGGGATTCCCCCCGACCGCGTCCCGGCCCGCCTGGATGCCCGTGCCGCGTTGTTCCGCAGCCTGGTCGCCGACCGGCGGATGCTGGTCGTGCCGGACAACGCCGCCACCACCGCCCAGGACTTGCCCGACGCGCTGGAACGGGTGGTCGACTTCTACTCGCACACCGCCTACACCGGCCGGCACCACCATGCCGTCGAGCACTACCACCGAGCCCTCGCCCTGTACCGCGACGTCGGCAACACCTACGAGATCGCCGCCACCCTGGACAACCTCGGGCACTCCCACGCGGCCCTCGGGCAACACCCCCGCGTCCGAGAGGTGTGGAGGGAAGCGCTCCAGCTCTACCGGGAGCAGGGTCGCGACACCGTCGTCGAGCGGGTGCAACGGCAACTCGACGGCCTCACGGCACCCGGAGAGCACGGTCATCCGTGATCAGCACCGCCGCACCGGGTCCGCCGTGAGCTGCCGAGCCGTCGTCCGGCCGCGTGGTCCGTCGGGCGGCCCTAGTGCGACCGATCCTGGTGCGGTGGAGGGATGGCCTCGTGTTCCTGCCGTCGCCCGTCGTCGTCGCGTGCCGCGGCGATCGCGGTGACGATGGTCTGGTAGCCGGTACAGCGGCAGAGGTTGCCCGCGATCGCCGTGCGGATCTCGGCTTCCGTGGGCGACGGGTTGTCCCGCAACAGTTCCGTCGCCACCGCGAGCATCCCGGGCGTGCAGAAGCCGCATTGCAGGGCGTGGTGGCGGCGGAAGGACTCCTGGAGCGGGTTCAGGGACGTGGTCGCCAGGCCCTCCACGGTGGTGACGGCGGAGCCGTCCGCCTGCGCCGCCAGGACGCAGCAGGACCTGGCTGTCGCACCGTCCAGCAGGACCGTGCACGAGCCGCACGCGCCGTGCTCGCAGCCGACGTGCACCCCGGTGAGACCCAGGTCGTGGCGGAGGAAGTCGGCGAGCGTGCGGCGTGGTTCGCAGTCGGCCGCACGGGTGTGGCCGTTCACGGTGAGGGTGATCTTCACTCGGCTACCGCCTGTCGTAGTGCCCTGCGGGTGAGAACGGCCGCCATGTCGCGGCGGTAGGCGGCCGGGGCGTGCACGTCGCCGATCGGGTCGGTCGCCGCCGCCGCCGCTTCGGCCGCCGCTGCCAGCACGTCGGCCGTGGGGACCTGGTGTCGCAAGAGGCTTTCCGCCTGGTGGGCCCGGATGGGGGTCGGCGCCGCGCCGGCCACGGCGATGCGGGCGTCGGTGACGACGCCGTCGTCGAGCGTGAGCGACGTGAAGACCGCCGTCACCGCCAGGTCGTTGGGGCGGCGGCTCAGTTCGGCGATGCCGTGGCCGGTCGCCGACGGCGACAGCGGCACGCGGATCCCGGTCAGGAGTTCGTCGGCCGCGAGCGCGGTGCGGTGCGGGCCTCGGAAGAAGTCACGGGCGTCGATCGTCCTGGTGCCACCGGGACTCCGAGCCGTGAAGACCGCGTCCAGCGCGAGGAGGACAGCCGGGAGTTCGGCCGCCGGGTCGGCGTGCGCGACGCTGCCGCCGACCGTGCCCCGGTTGCGCACGGACACGTGGCCGACGTGGGTCAGCGCTTCCGCCAGCAACGGCACGACCCGGCGCACGACCGGGGACGTCTCGGCGGCGCGGAGCCGGGTCAGCGCGCCGAGCACCAGCGACGAGCCGTTCTGCTCGATGCCGGTCAGCGGGAGCCGGGACACGTCGACCACGACCTCCGGTCGCCGTGACCGCGTGTTCAGCAGCGGCACCAGGCTCTGCCCGCCCGCCAGCACGACGGCGCCCGGCCGGAGCGCGCCCACCGCTTCGTCCACCGTGGACACACGAAGGTATTCGAACGGCGCGGCCTTCACCGGTTGCCCCCCTCGCGGATCGCCGCCAGCAGGTCCGGCGGTGTGATCGGCAACGTCGTGATCCGCACCCCGAACTCCGACAGCGCGTCCTCCACGGCGTGCGCGATCGCGGCCCCGCCGCCGATCACCCCGGCCTCGCCGGCCCCCTTGAAGCCGCCCGGGATGTGCTCGGCGGGTGTCTCCATGTGGGAGATCCCCACCGGTGGCACCACGGTCGCCGTCGGCAGCAGGTACTCGGCGAACGACTGCGTCAACGCCTCACCGGACGCGCCGTAGGCCAGCCGCTCGTACAGCGCCCCGCCGATGGCCTGCGCGGCGCCGCCGGCGAGCTGGCCGTCCACGATCATCGGGTTGATCATCGTGCCGCAGTCGTGCGCCATGAGGTAGCCGAGGAGGTTCACCACGCCGGTCTCGACGTCGACGGAGGCCAGCACGGCGGTGCAGCCGAACGCCGTGGCGACGTTGACCGGGTCGTACACCTCGCGCTCGTGCAGCGTCGGCGGCTCGTCGTCCGGCAGCACGCCGTGGGGCCGCCGGTACGCCGCGTCGCCGATGTCGGCGAAGCTCACGGTCCGACCCGGGACGCCCGCGACCGACACCACGCCGTCGGTGATCACGAGGTCGTGCGGTGAGGCTTCGAGGACGTGCGCGGCGATGCGCAACACCTTGGCGCGCAAGCGGGTGGCGGCGTTGAGGACGGCCGCGCCGCCGACCGCGGCGGCCCGGCTGGCGGCGGTGCCGTACCCGGTGTAGGGGCTGGAGTCGGTGTCGCCGGCGACGACCGTGACGTGGTCCAGCGGCACGTCGAGGGCGTGCGCGGCGACCTGCGCCAGCGCCGTGTGGATGCCCTGCCCCATCGAGGTCTGTCCGGTGTGGACGGTGACGTGCCCGGTGGAGTCGATGCGCACCACGGCTTCGTCGAAGCCGGAGTGGTCGAGGCCCGCCATGTTGACGATCCGGGACGGAGCGAACGCCGACACCTCGTTGTGGAAGGAGTAGCCGATGCCGACGTGCGCGCCGCGCGCCCGCGCGTCGGTCACGAAGTCCGCCCACCCGGCGCGCCGCACGGCGTCCAGGCACAGGTCGAGGCACTCGGCGTACCGGCCGCTGTCGTAGACGAAAACCGGGCTCTGGTAAGGGAAGTCGGTCACGAAGTTGCGCCGCCGCACGTCGTGCGCGTCGAGGCCCAGGCGGCGGGCGAGGGCTTCGACCAGGTGCTCGTGCACGAAGTTCGCCTTGGGCAGCCCGTACCCCCGGTACGAGCCGTACGGGGTCTTGTTGGTCACGACGCCGACGACGTTCATCTCGTACGCCGGGATCGCGTACGGCCCGGTCATGACGGCGGCGGTCGTCCAGCACGGGCTGAGGCCGACGGTGCTGAAGTTCGCGCCGAGCACGCCGTGCAGCGTGCCCCGGAGGCCGGTGATCGTGCCGTCGGCGCGGGCCGCCAGCTCGACCTCGATGCGCTGCTCCCGCGAGTGCACGGTGGCGACGAAGCTCTCCCGCCGGTCCTCGACCAGCTTCACCGGCCGCCCGGCCGCACGGGACAGCACGGCGGCCACGACCTCGTCACCGTAGAAGTCGAATTTGTTGCCGAACCCACCGCCGATATCGGGCACGCGCACCCGCACCTTGTCCGCCGACAGGCCCAGCACCTCGGCGAAGAGTTCGCGGGCGAGGTGCGGGGCCTGGGTGTTGAGCCACACGTCCAAGCGCGAGGTGAACGGATCCCACGTCGCGACGACGCCCCGCGTCTCCAGCGGCGTGCCCATCTGCCGGGCGAAGCGGAACGTCTCGCGCAGCACCACGTCGGCCCGCGCGAACGCCGTCTCCACATCGCCCTGCGCCACGGTGGTGCGGCCGGCGACGTTGTCCGGCCAGTCCTCGTGCAGGCGGGGCGCGTCCGGCGCCAGCGCCTGCTCCAGCGTCGTGACGGCGGGCAGCGGCGCGTACTCGACCTCGATCAGCTCCAGCGCGTCCTCGGCCGTGGCGCGGTCGACGGCGGCGACGGCCGCCACCCCGTGTCCGGGGTAGAGCACCTTGTCGACGGCGAGCGGGTACGCGACCGTCTCCGGCGCGTCGGGCCCGAGGCGCCAGATCACCGGCTGCGGCTTGCGGACCAGTGACCGCACGTCCGCGCCCGTGACGACGGCGAACACGCCGGGGTGCGCGGACGCCGCCGTCGTGTCGACGCGCACGATCCGGGCGTGTGGGTGCCGGCTGCGCAGGACGGCCGCCTCCAGCACGCCCGGTGGCCGCACGTCATCGATGAACACCGCCCGCCCGGTGAGCATCCGCACGTCCTCCGCGCGGCTCACGCGTGCGCCGATCAGCCTTCCGCCCACGGTCACTCCTCAAGGTCATCGATCTCCACCTTGGCACCTGCCGGCGGGGCGGGGAAGTACACAGTCGATTACCGGTGGCGGAGGGAGAGCGGGACGACGAGGCAGCCCGATTGCCCGATCGTTCCTCGTACGGGGCTTTCGCCGAACCGCCGACCGGAGACCGCGTCCACTGAGGTGTCCGCCCACAAACGGGTTACCGAACCAGCGGAACACCTTGGAGAACGCGATGACACTCACCCGGAACCGCAGGAGCGTGGCGCGCTCGCTGGCTTTCGCCGCTGCCTTGTCCAGTGGGGCGCTGGCTCTGACGTCGTGCGGAGCCGCGCAACCCGGCGCGTCGCCCACGCCGGCCGGCGCGACCACGAGCACCAGCCCCGTGTCGGGCTCCGCGCCCCGCGGCAACATCACCGCGCCGTCGGGCGAACTCGAAAACGCGGCCCGCGGGTGGTGCGAGAGCGCCGACCTGGAGTTCGAGGTGGCCGAGCACGTCTCGCCCGAAGCGACCGGCAAGCTGTTCGCCATCCACCTCACCGCGGCCGACAAGACCTACTGCACCATCGGCGGCACGCTGAGCGACATCAGCTTCACCACGGAGGACGGAGACCCGATCGACATCGAGATCGGCGGCGGCCAGGACCCGGAGCACACCGAGATCAACCTCGGGGACCGACGCGAGGCGGTCGCCTACATCCGCACGACCGGCGCCGGCAACAACCCCGGGCTGCCCGTGGCAGCGGTCAGCTTCACCCTTCCGGGAAAGGGCGTCAAGGGCGACGGCGTGACCGTCACCTGGCCCGCTCCGTTCGACGGCCCCATCCTGGTGACGAACCTGATGGAACCGGTCGGCTGATCGCCGGCACAGGACGCCGAGCCCGTGCCGACGGAGGAGCGGCGGGCGACCCGGGGAGCCGACCGGCGGGCACGGCTTCCGGTCGTCGATGTCGGGGCCGGGGTGCAGCGCCATCAGCCGGAACAGCCGCGCCGCCCTGGCGGGGAGCTTCTCGTACGACCACGCCCAACCGGCGGACGAGGAGCTGGTGGGCTTCGGCCTCGGTGAGCAGGTCCAGCGTCAGCGGACGCGCGCCCGCGGCCACCAGGTCGGTGAGCCTTCTGCGACTGGTTATCAGCGCCATACAACCCGCCCCCGCCGGCAACAGGGGTCGGACGTGCTCGGCGCTGTTGGCGTTGTCCAGCACGATCAGCATCCGCCGTCGCGCGGTTATCGTGCGGTACAAGTCGATCTGCGCGGCCACGTCGGGCGGAACCCGCTCGGGCGCGACTCCGAGCGCATCCAGGAAGCTCCGCGCCGCCTCGGCCGGGCCGACCGCCTGGCCGGTGGGGTCGTAACCGCGGAGGTTCAGGTAGAGCTGCCCGTCCGGGAACCGGTCCGCGACCTGGTGCGCCCACTGCACCGCGAGCGAGGTCTTGCCGATCCCCGCGGTTCCGTCGACCGCCGAGATCACGACCGCATGGCTGTCGTGGTGCAACATCTCCGACAACCGCGCGAGTTCACCGGACCGCCCGGCGAAGTGCGGCGTCGCACCAGGCAGTTGCCGGGGCACCCGCGCCGCGGGCTCCGCCGGCGACACCACCTCCTGCCGGGCGTATGGATCATCGGGCAGGCAGATCCAGCCGTTGGCGGCGGTCTCCTTCACCATCACGCGAACCGGGCCACACCGTGTCCATCGAAGGTGACCTCGCCGGCGTGCACCCTCGAACTGGCCGCCGCCCGGTTGCGGACGTTGGCACTGCCCGACCTGGCAGACGGGCTCTCCGACCGGCGCGGCGTACGCGAAAGACTGGGAGCTGGACGCGAAAACCGCCACAACCGCAACCGATCCGCCCGCGCGGGATGTACGGCACCGTCAGGAGTTAGCGGACTTCGTTGCCCAGCAGGGAAACGGCGCACCGGCCGATGTGGACAGTGGGCGATTCGAGAGTCTGTCCATAATGGACAAACCGGCCGCGCCGTTAGGCCGACCCGGCGACTGCGTGTTCCGCTGACCGAAGGAGTCCGCGCGCATCCGGTGCGAGTACGAGGGATGCGACACCCGTGCCGCCGGTCGGGTGCGCGCCGTGATCCCGCTGAACTTCCGCACCCACCCGGTTCTTGACACATCCCTCACATTCTGGCCAGCATGGCTTAGGGGATCAGCGTCAATCCGTGGGGGATCGAGCCGAACTTCCAGGCGCGGCAAGCAATTACCCGTCATGGGGAATAGACGGGCAGTCGAGCCGGCCATCACCCGCACTGCGCGCTGACGGACGACGAGGGGGGCTTCGATGAACGCTGCGCTCACGGATCTCGGCCCGGTGATCATGACACTGGCCGTCGCGCTGGTGATCTTCGTCCGGGTCAGACGACGGCCGCGCCCGCTGCTGAAGGCGCTGCTGGGGATGGCGGTCGGGCTCTGGATCACCGCTGTCGGCGTGTCCATGTGGCTGGTGGGGGAGGCGACCGCGGAACGGCTGCCCGCGGCTCCCGGCAACCCGTGCGCTACCGGCCAGACGCCGAAGGCGTTCGACGTGTCGCTGATCAACGTCCCGATCTTCCTCAACCGCTTCGGCGACGTGGTGCCCGAGGGGCGCATGTACGTGCTGGACCAGAACATCTCCACCGTCCGCGCGAACTTCGCCCACGCCGCCGACCCGTCGCGGGCCGACGAGAACGACCTGATCGAGCCGCTGACGGTGCGGGTCAACCAGGGTGACTGCGTCGAGATCCGGTTCACCAACCGGCTCCACGAGCCGGCGCCCTCGTTCGACCGCGACGCCTCGATCTTCACCCTGCCGGGCGAGACGCTGCGCGCACCCGGCGCGCACACCCCGAACCCGCGCGAGTTCGCGCCCGCCGCGACCCGGCCGGACAACGACTTCGACCCGAGCACCGCGCCGCACGCGTCGATGCACTTCGACGGCCTCGACTATGACGTGACCGGTTCGGACGGCACGGTGGTCGGCAACAACCCCGACTCCACCGCGGCGCCCGGCCAGACCGCGACCTACCGGCTGTTCGCGCAGGCCGAGGGGGAGTTCCAGTTCAAGGACGGCGCGGACTTCTCGTCCCAGCAGACCCGCCCGGTCGACATCGACGGCAAGGTGCGCTTCATCGGCTCGCACTCGTTCGGCGCGTTCGGCGCGATCGTGGTCGAGCCGCCGGGCGCGACCTGGGTGGACCAGCGCACCGGCGCACCGCTGTCCTCCGGCACCCGCGCGGTCATCAAGCAGCCGGACCAGCCCGACTTCCGCGAGCACGTGCTGTTCATGCACGACGAGGTCGAGGCCGAGCCGGGCGTCCTGACCCGCCTGTGCCGCGACGGGTCCGAGGACGAGGAAGTCGGCAACGAGTGCGTCGAGCCCACCGCGGCGCAGTTGGCCAAGCTCACCGAGGGCGCCCTGCCCGGACTGGGCGGCGGGGACGCCGACGCGCTGGTCAACGACGAGGTGCCGGTGAAGCTGGAGTGGTTCGCGTTCAACTACCGCTCCGAGCCGGGTTTCAACCGCGAGGAGGTCGACTGCCCGGCCGCGGTGCGCGCGGGGCAGGGCTTCGACGCGGCGGCCTGCGTCGGCGAGGAGACCTCGCTGTCCTCGTGGGCCTACGGCGACCCCGGCGGCGGTGACCTCGTCTTCGCCAACTACCGGGGCGAGCCGATGCAGATCCGGCTGCTGCACCCGGCCGAGTTCGAGACCCACACCTTCCACTGGCACGTCAACCGCTGGCCGTTCGACCCGAAGGACGAGGGCGGCCTGGCCGCGGTCAGCAACCCCGCCCACCGCACCACGACCACCAACCTGCTGGACGTGCAGGCGGTCTCACCGGGCGCGCACTACGGGCTGGTCGCCCAGGGCGGCGCGGGCTCGGGGCACCTGGGCAAGCCCGCCACGTTCGGCGACGTGATCTTCCACTGCCACCTGTACCCGCACTTCGCCACCGGCATGTGGGGGCTCAACCGCACCCTGGACAAGCGGGAGACGGGCGCCCGCACCAACCCCGACGGCACCCCGATCCCGGCGCTGCTGCCGCTGGAGGACTTCGACTACCAGCCCGCGGTGGCCGGCAGGCAGGACCCGCCGAACCCGGCCGCGTCCGCGCCGGGCTACCCGCACTTCGTGCCGGGCGCGTTCGGCCACAAGGCGCCCAAGCCACCGCTGGGCGTGTCCAGCCGGTCCGCCACGGGCACGTTCCCGCCCACCGCGCTGGAGAAGGCCGCGGCCGACCCGAACGCCCAGGTCGCCGGCGGGTTCTTCCAGGACCCGTGCCCGGCCGGGCGGCCGACGAAGACCTTCGACGTCGCGGCCGTGGAGATCAGCCAGCCCTACCACCCCGACCTCGGCTGGCGGAACCCGCAGTCCCGGGTGTACGTGTTGCAGGAGGACAAACAGGCGGTGCTCGCCGGGAAGAAACCCGAGCCGTTCGCACCCATCCTGAACGTCGGCGACTGCGTCGTGTACCACCTGACCAACGAGCTGCCGGAGCAGTTCGGCGGCACGGTGTTCGACCGCGCGCAGGTGACCAACGAGGTGGGCCTGCACCAGCACATGGTCCAGTTCGACGTGCTGTCCTCCGACGGCGCGGCCAACGGGTGGAACTACGACCAGGGCGCGGACACCGGCCAGACCATCACCTACCGCAACTTCGTGCACGAGAACACGTCGACCAACTCGTTCCACGACCACTTCTTCCCCAACGTGCACCAGGACAACGGCCTGTTCGGCGGGGCGAGCATCCACCCGCCCGGCTGCACGGCGGGCTACCCCAGGACGTCGGACCCCATCGGCGTGCCGAAGGTGGGCACCGTCTTCGACCTGGAATGCCAGCCGACCACGGACTACCGGGGCAACCCGACCGACGGCCGCGACTACCGCAACTTCTCGCTGTTCGTCGAGGACCACGTGCCGATGTTCCGGCCGAACGACCCGAACACCGCGAACGACGACCAGTTCGTCACCCCCGAGGGCGTGCCGATCTTCCCGGCGAAGTTCCCGTCCAGCACGGACGACCAGGGCGCGATGGGCATCAACTACCGGCTGGAGCCGTTCGAGCACCGGCGCGGCGCCGACCCGGCCGACCTCTTCACCCTCGGCCCGCACCGGGTGCCCTACACGCCGCGGCTGCGGGCGAACGGTGGCGACCTGGTCAAGTTCCGGCTCTTCCAGCTCTCCCAGGAGGAGTCGCACGGGTTCACCCTCGACCGGTTCCGGTGGAAGCACGAACCACGCGATCCCGAGTCGAACATCGTCCAGGCACAGCACATCGGCATGTTGGAGGCGTTCGAGGCGGAGGTGCCGCTGAACGACGTGCTCGCCGACTACCAGCACCCGTCGCTGTTCCGGGAGTACATGTACCACTACACCGGAGCGGACGACTGGTTCCTGGGCACGTGGGGCACGCTGGAGGCATCCGGCTGCCGCAAGCCGCCCAAGTCGGGCTGGGACCTGCGCGCCCTGGCGGACAACCCGGGCGGTGACTGCCCGCAGCTTCCCGTCACCGCACAGCCTCCGGCGGCTCCCGCCGACTTCCCCGACCCGTGTCCGTCGGCCGCGTCGGTGAAGCGGTTCACGGTGGCGGCGATCAACCACGACATCCCCTACAACCAGGCGGGCGACCACGACCCGAACGGCCTGATGTACGCGCTGGAGGCGGACGTCCCCGCGATCCGCGCGGGCACCAAGGCGGCCGAGCCGCTGGTGATCCGCGCCAACTCGGGCGACTGCGTCGAGGTGACGCTGAAGAACCAGCTCGACCCGGCGAAGATGCGACCGCACTGCCACGAGGCGATCGAACCGGGCCAGCTCGGCTTCAAGCAGGGTGTGCTGACCTACCCGGCGTGCCTGGACCAGCCGCCGGGCAACGAGGCGAACGTGCCGGGCTTCCAGCCGTTCCCGGTGGGCGCCAGGGTGTCGCTGCGACCTCAGCTCGTCGACCACGCCGAGGCGTCGGCGGGGTCCAACATCGGCGGCAACCCGGACAGCACGGTCGCGCCCGGCGGCCAGCTCACCTACCGGTGGTACCTGCCGCAGAACCTCACCGGGATGGCGCTGCTGGAGGACCGCGGGGACGTGCAGAACCACCTGCACCACGGGCTGTACGGGGCGCTGGTCATCGAACCGGCCGGGTCCGCCTACCTCGACCCGGTCACCGGGCAGCCGCTGACCAGCGGCGCGCGGGCGGTGATCACGCACCCGACGCAGCCGGACTTCCGGGAGAACATCGTGCTGCTCAACAGCGACCTGTCGCTGTTCCGGTCCGACGGGCAGCCGGTGCCGGACAACTTCGACCTGGTCACGACACCGGGTCGGGAGGCGGACGACCCGGAGGACCAGGGCGAGTTCTCCGTCAACTACCGCAACGAGCCGTGGTCGCACCGCTTCGCCCGGGACCGGAACATCACCGACATCTTCAGTTCCGCGGTGCACGGCGACCCGTCGACGCCGCTGTTCCAGGCGTACGCGGGTGACAAGACGGTGTTCCGGGTGGCACAGGCCGTGGGCGACCCCCGGTCGACGAGTTTCGCCCTGCACGGCCACCTCTGGCGCCGCGCGCCCCTGGACCCGCAGTCGCAGCTCGCGGCCAACCAGGGGCAGTTCAACCCCGGCGTGGTCTACGACATCGTCCTCGACCCGGCGGTGACCGGCGGCGCGGGCGGACGTCGTGCGGTGGCGGGCGACTACCTCTACCGGTCCAACACCCTGGCCCGACACCTGACCGGCGGGCAGTGGGGCCTGTTCCGGGTGCACGCGGCCCGGCAGGCCGGGCTGATCCCGCTGCCGGACCACCCGGTGGGGCCCACGCCTGCGTCGTCGGGCGGCCCGGTGAGGCTGCCGGACGCCCGGATGCCCGACCGGTCGGCCCTGGTCGAGCGGCGGAGGTCGCGGTGACCGGCGGCAGGGCCGGGCGGCGTGCCGGCGCGGACCGGAGCCAGTTCTGGCAGGGCGCGGTGCTGGGACTGTGCATCGGGGTGACGCTGGCCCTGGTGCTGGGCATCGTGGCGTTCGTCGCGACCCGGCCGACGGCCTCGCTCGCGGCGGCGGACACGCCCCCGCAGCAGGCCGGCGGCCCGGTCCAGGCGTCGATCGACATCACCGCCGAGCACTTGGGCGATCTCAAGGTGGCGGTCGAGGCGCGGGTGAGCGCCCCCGGTTCGTACGACCCGATCACCAAGGGGCAGGTGGTGGCCTACACGGACATGGTGGCGATGCCGATGATGCACCGGCAGGGGCCGATCGTGATGGCCGAGGTGGCGGGGCGGCCGGGGGTGTACCAGGCGCAGGCGACCGTGGACATGGTCGGCGAGTACAACGTGACCGTGGAGGTGAAGCAGCCGATGGCGGCGAAGGCCGACCGGCGGATCGACGTGCAGTCGGTCAGCCCGAAGTGAGCCCGGGGCCGTCCACCTCGTCCCGCTGTCGATCGTCCGGCCCGCTCCCTGCTCTTCGGCTGGCTCGCGGTCGGTCGATCACGTCGCGGGGAGGATCTCGATGTGCCCGTCGGTTCCGTTCACCCGGATGCGCTGCCCGTCCTGGATCAGGCGGGTGGCGTGTTCGACCCCGACGACGGCCGGCAGCCCGTATTCCCGTGCGATCACCGCGCCATGGGTCATCAGGCCGCCGACCTCCGTCACCAGGCCCGCGATCGCCACGAACAGGGGTGACCAGCCGGGGTCCGTGTGCGCCGTGACCAGGATGTCGCCCGGTGCGAGGTCGGCTTCCGCCATGTCCAGGATGACCCGGGCCCGCCCTTCGACGGTCCCGGCGGACACCGGCAGGCCGACCAGCGCACCGGGCGGCAGGTCGTCGCGTCGGTACGTTCCGGCGACGGCCTCGCCCTCCGACGTGAGCACCCGGGGTGGCGTGAGCGCCTGGTATGTCCCGAACGCCTCCTTGCGCCGACGGATGAGCCCGTCGTCAACCCGGTTCGTCCGCACGACGTCCTGAAGTTCCTCCAGCCTCAGGAAGAAGATGTCCTCCTTCTCCCCGAGCACGCCGGCCCGGACGAGGCGCTCGGCCTCGTCCAGCAAGGCCTGCTTGTACAGGAAGTAGCGGCTGACCATGCCGTACTTCGGGTACTCCCGGTACCCGATGAAGGTCCGGACGCGATCGATCTTCCGCTTGGTCTCCTCGGCCTTCCGCTCCCCGTCCGGCAGGGCACGCAAGCGCTCCAGCAGTTCCTGTTCCTTCTTCCACGCCTCCTGCCGCCCTTGCTCGAAGCGGCGCTCACCGGCGCCCGGCTCGAAGTTCTTGATGTTGGCGAGGAGCAGGGGCAGGAGCGTGGTGGGGCGTTCGCTCCACCGCGGCCTCGTGATGTCGATCTCGCCGACGCAGCGCATGCCGTACTTGTCGAGGTAGGCGCGGATGGCGTCCCGCGCCGCCGGCCCGCCCGCGAGGTCGGCCAACTCGTCCAGGAAGCCCTCGTCCTCGACGTCGTGCAGGAAGGCGACGACTTCCGGGTGCGGGCGGATCACGTCCGCGACGTCGAGCAGCGCCAGCCCCATCTCCGACGTGACGTTGTGGGGTACGGACTGGGTGAGCGTGTCGGCCGCGTTCTTCTCGCCCAGCCACTCCTGCAGGTGCTCGTTGAGCCACCACGTCGTCTGCATCCCCGCCATGATCACCTGGTGGCTGCGCGGGTCGAACAGGACCCGCCGCAGCTCCTGGAGGTCCGCCAGGATGAAGTCCAGCAGCTCGGCTCCGGTCTTCGTCCGGATGTCGCGTTCCACCGCGGCGACGGAAGCCTCACTACGGCCGATCAGCTCGGTGACGAGGGTCGGATCGGTCTCGATCGTGGCCGGCGCGACGCCGGGGACCTGCCCGCCGGGGCCCTCGTCCGGGAAGGACGGGAGGAAGCCGTCGCGTTCGACCACGGTCCGCAGCGCGTCCCCGATCAGCGGGTCGGACTTCCCGGTGACCTCCAGGAGGCCGGCGCGGGTCGCGGGCGACGCCAGCATCCGGGTGACGTCGACGAACAGACGCCCGCCGGCCTCGGCCATGGGACGGGGGGTCGTCGACTGCCACAGGGAGAGCCCCAGGGGCTTCATGGGGTCGGTCATCATCTGCTGATGGCCGACGGAGACGTAGACGTGGTTCTCGCCGTCGTCGGTCTCGGGGATGGGGAACAGCGTGGTGATCGGCCGGCTCTGGACGACCTGGAAGCCGTCATCGTCCAGGCACCACTCGATGTCCTGGGGCCGGCCGAAGTGCGCTTCGATCCGCCGGCCGAGCCGCACGAGCTGCACGACCTGCGCATCCGTCAGCGCCGGCTGCTCCCGCAGCGCGGGCTCGATCGCCTGTTCCCGTGTTCCACCTCCCGGCGAGGCGTGGATGGCGAGCTGCTTGGTGGCGACCGCCTTGGCGACGATGTCGCCGTCGCGCACCCGGTAGCTGTCGGCGTTCACCAGGCCGGAGACCAGGGCCTCGCCGAGGCCGAAGCCGGCCTCCACGGAGGCGACCTTCCGGTTGGACGTGACCGGGTCGGCCGTGAACAGGACGCCGGCCGCGTGCGGGAAGACCATCCGCTGCACGACCACCGCCAGGTGGACCTCGCGGTGGTCGAAGCCGTTCCGCAGTCGGTAGGTCACGGCCCGCTCGGTGAACAGCGACGCCCAGCACCGGCTGACGTGCCGGAGGACCGCGGTCGGCCCCACGACGTTCAGGTACGTGTCCTGCTGGCCCGCGAAGGAAGCTGTGGGCAGGTCTTCCGCCGTCGCGCTCGATCGGACGGCGTAGGCGGCCCGTTCGCCGAGCCGCGTGAGCGCGCCGGTGATCGCCGCCGCCAGGTCGTCCGGGATGACGATCCGCTCCAGGGTCTGCCGGATCTCCGCGCTGCGCGTGCGAATCGCCTCCCGGTCGTCCGGGTTCAGGCGCGACAGCCGATCCAGCCGGTCGCCGAGCGACGGCGCGTCCTCCGTGATCCGCCGGAAGGCGTCCGTCGTCACGCAGAACCCGGCCGGCACGCGGATGCCCCCGATCCGTGAAAGCTCTCCCAGGTGCGCGCCCTTGCCGCCGACGACGGCGACCTGCGTCCGGTCGATCTCCCGGAGACCGAGCACGTAGCTGCCCATCCGTTCGCCTTCCCCGTCCACTCGGCGCGAACCACACCGGCGCTGCGCCCGATCCCTTGACGGACCGTAAGCACGCCCTCGACGCTACCGACCGGTAACATATCGTCCGCATATCGTAAACCACATACGTGCCGGCAACATCCCGCAGGTTTGACTGGAAGTCATGACGTCCCGCGAACCGGCACGTGCCGCGGCTCGCCGCCCCCGATCGCCGCTGCCCTGGTCTTCCTCGGCCGCTCCGACCAGGGGAATCACGGTCTACGGCTGCGAGCAGGACGAGGCCGTGCTGTTCCGCGAGTTGGCGCCGCGCTTCAACGTGGTGCCGACCATCACCGAGGCGGCGGTATCCGAAGCCAACGTCGAACTGGCCTCCGGGAACCGGTGCGTCAGCGTCGGCCATAAAGCTGAAATCACCAATGCCACTCTTCGCGCGCTCGGTCGGGCCGGCGTCACGTACATCTCCACCAGGAGCATCGGGTACAACCACATCGATGTGGAGTACGCGCGGAGCGTCGGCATCTTCGTGGGAAACGTCGCCTACTCGCCGGACAGCGTGGCCGACTACACGCTGATGCTGATGCTGATGGTGGTGCGACACGCGAAATCCGTCATCAGGCGTGCGGACGTCCATGATTACCGGCTGAATGAGGTGCGTGGGAAAGAACTGCGCGACCTGACCATCGGGGTGGTCGGCACCGGGCGCATCGGCGCTGCCGTCATGATCCGGCTGCGAGGTTTCGGCTGCCGCGTGCTGGCCTATGACAAGCGCCCCGGCACCTCCGCCGACTACGTCCCTCTCGATGAGTTGCTGCGGCGGAGCGACATCGTCACGCTGCACACCCCGCTCAACGAGGACACGCACCACCTCCTCGATGAGCGGCGTATCGCGCAGTTGAAGGACGGCGCGTACGTCATCAACACCGGACGCGGTGCACTCCTCGACACCGAAGCCCTGCTCCCCGCATTGGAAAGCGGCCGGTTGGGCGGCGCGGCGTTGGACGTCCTCGAAGGCGAGGAAGGAATCTTCTACGCCGACTGCCGGAACGAACCCATCGACCGCAAGCCCCTGTTGCGGCTGCAAAAGCTGTCGAACGTGATCATCACTCCGCACACCGCCTACTACACCGATCACGCCCTGCGCGACACCGTTGAGAACAGTCTTGTCAACTGCGTGAATTTCGACCTCGAAAGGCAACACTGGATATGAAGATCGGAATCATCTTCGGGGGCTCCTCCGAGGAGCATCCCGTCTCCGTCAAGTCCGCGCAGGAGGTTGCCAAGAACCTCGACACCGAGAAGTACGAGCCGTTCTGGATCGGGATCACGGAGACCGGCGACTGGCTGCTCTGCGACGGCCCCGACACCGGGTGGGAATACGGTGACTGCCGTCCGGTCGTGCTGTCACCGGACCGCGGTTCCCGCGGACTGCTCGTCCTGGAGCAGGGGAAGTACGAAGCGATCAGCCTGGACGTCGTGATGCCCGTCCTGCACGGCAAACTCGGCGAGGACGGCGCGATACAGGGTCTGCTGGAGCTCTCCGGCATCCCCTACGTCGGCTGCGACATCCAAAGCTCCGCCCTGTGCATGGACAAGTCCCTTGCCTACCTCGTCGCGGGCCACGCGGGAATCGCCACGCCGAAGTTCTGGACCGTCCCGGCGAACGAGCACCCCGATGCCGACCGGCTCACCTATCCCGTGTACGTCAAGCCGGCCCGTTCTGGGTCGTCTTTCGGCGTCACGAAGGTGTCCCGCAAAGAGGACCTGCCGAGTGCGGTGGAGGTCGCCCGGCAGTACGACTCGAAGGTGTTGATCGAAGAGGCCGTCGTCGCCAGTGAGGTCGGGTGTGCGGTACTGGGGAACGACCTGGAGCTGATCACCGGCGAGCCGGATCAGATCACGCTGTCCCACGGCCTCTTCCGGATCCATCAGGAGGACAACCCGGAAAGCGGTTCCGAGAACTCGACGGTGACCGTGCCCGCGGATATTCCGGCGGAGTCGCGCGCGCTCGTCCAGGAGACGGCGAAGACCATCTATCGCGCTCTGGGTTGCCGAGGGCTGGCGCGGGTGGACCTGTTCCTGAAGGAGGACGGCACGGTGGTCCTCAACGAGGTCAACACGCTGCCCGGCCTGACCTCGTACAGCCGTTACCCGAGGATGATGGCAGCCGCCGGGTTGCCGCTGGCCGACGTGATCGACCAGGTCGTGTCGCTGGCGTTGACCGGGAAAGCCCGATGAAAGACGATTTCGCCTACGTGGACGAGTTGGTGCCCGGCCTGCGCTGGGACGCCAAGTACGCCACCTGGGACAACTTCACCGGCAAACCTGTCGACGGGTACGCCGCGAATCGGATCGTCGGCACGAGGGTGTTGTGCGCGGCCCTGGAGAACGCGCGCGAGAAGGCCGCGTCCCTCGGCTTCGGCCTGCTGCTCTGGGACGGTTATCGCCCGCAACGGGCGGTCGATTGCTTCCTGCGCTGGTCACAACAGCCGGAGGACGGCCGGACGAAGTCGCGGCACTACCCGAACATCGACCGGGCCGAGATGTTCGAAAAAGGGTACGTGGCCGCCAAATCAGGTCACAGCCGGGGCAGCACGGTCGACTTGACGCTCTACCACCTGACGACCGGCGAACTTGCTCCGATGGGTGGTGGCCATGACCTGATGGACGAAATCTCCCATCATGGCGCATCCGGGGTCACCCAGGTCGAAGCGCGCAACCGGCAATATCTTCGTTCGGTGATGGAGGATTGCGGTTTCAATGCCTACGATTATGAGTGGTGGCATTACACGTTGAACGAGGAGCCTTATCCGGACACCTACTTCGACTTTCCCGTAGAATAAGTCAGGCCCACGTGAGGCGGCTGCTCCGGCTATTCTCCCGCGGGGCCGTGCGGCGGTTCCCCTGATCGTGACCTGGCAGTGTGCGGTGGCGCGGCGGGTAGTCGCACGGTGACGCGGAGCCCTCCGGCGGCCCGCGGGGCGAGGGTGAGCGTCCCATCGTGTGCTTGCGTGATGCTTCTGACGATCGCCAGGCCCAGGCCGACCCCCGCGTGGCTGTTGCGTATCCGTCCGGTGCCGCGCTGGAACGGCTCGACAATCGTGGAAACGAACTGCGTGCTGAGCTTCTCACCGGTGTTCTCGACGATGAGCACCACCGTCTTGGGCCGAAGGCTGGTGGTGACCCACACGGTGCCCTGCTCAGGCACGTTGTGGACGATCGCGTTGTGCACGAGGTTCGTCGTCATCTGCAGCAGGAGCGCGTGGGAGCCGATGGTGGGCGCGATGTCACCGGAGGTCTCGATGGTGAGGCCGCCTTTTTCCGCGAGCGGCAGCAGCGTTTCGGTGGCCTCTTCCGCGATGAGCGACAGGTCGACGTAGTCCCGGTTGAAGGACCGCTGGTTGGCGCGGCTGAGCAGGAGCATCGCTTCGGTCAGGTCGATCGCCCGGGTGTTGATGAAGTGGAGGCGGTCGACCAGTTCGCCGGTGTCGTGGTTCGAATCGTTGCGCGCCACGTCGAGCAGCGTCTGCGTGATCGCCAGCGGGGTGCGCAGTTCGTGGGAGGCGTTCGCCGCGAATCGCTGCTGCTCGGCGTCGTGTGCTTCGAGCCGCGCGAGCATGGCGTCGAAGGCGTCGGCGAGTTCGCGGAACTCGTCTCGGCGGCCTTCCATCTCGATCCGGTGGGAGAGCGACCCGTTCGCGACCAGGCGGGTGGCGTTCTTGATGCGGGTCAGCGGCGCGAGCATGCTGCCGGCCAGGATCCACCCTCCTCCGAGGCCGAAGACCAGCAGGAACGCCAGCACCGCGGCTGCCTTCGGCCCGAAGGCGCGCAGCAGGTCGGAGCGGTCGGGCACGAACGGCGGACCGAACGGCTCGAACGTCCCGGGCGGCGTGCTGGACGGCGGGAAGTAGATCACCTCGGGCACGTAGCGCAGCAGGAACACCCACACCGTGGCGAGCAGCAAGGCACCCGCGAGCATGAGGAACCCGGCATAGCTGAGGGTGAGTTTCAGGCGGACGCTCAATCCGGGCGCCCTATCCACGGCTCCCTCCGTCACGTCCGGCGGCGGGCCCTGCGTCGATGCGGTAGCCGGCGCCGGCCACGGTGGCGATGATCCACGGTTCCCCGAGGCGTTTGCGCAGTGCCGAGACGGTGATGCGCACGGCGTTGGTGAAGGGGTCGGCGTTCTCGTCCCACGCCCGCTCCAAGAGCTCCTCGGCGCTGACGACACCGCCTTCGGCGGCGACGAGGACATCGAGCACGGCGAACTGCTTCCTGGTCAGCGCGACGTAGCGGCCGTCCCGGTAGACCTCGCGGCGGAACGGGTCCAGCCGCAGACCCGCGATCTCCCGCACGGGTGGCCTGTTGTGCGCGCGCCTGCGGTCGAGTGCCCTGAGCCGGAGCACGAGTTCCCGGAGCGCGAACGGCTTGGTGAGGTAGTCGTCGGCGCCGAGTTCGAAACCGGAGGCCTTGTCGTCGAGGCGGTCGGCAGCGGTGAGCATCAGGATCGGCATGCCGCTACCGGAAGCGACGACGCTTTCGGCGACCTCGTCACCGGAAGGCCCGGGAATGTCCCGGTCGAGGACGATGATGTCGTAGGCGTTGACGCTCAACAGCTCCAGAGCGGTGTTGCCGTCACCTGCGATGTCGGCCGCGATCGCCGCCAGGCGCAGCCCGTCGCGGATGGCCTCCGCCATGTAGGGCTCGTCCTCGACGATCAACACACGCATGCCCTGATGCTACGAGCCGGCGCATATCGCCGGCCTATCGAAATCCACGTACGTGTCGGCAACACCGCGTTGCCTTGACTGACGGCATGACCTACCGCGAACGAGCACGAACCGCGGCCCACCCCACCGGACGGGTGGCGTCTTCCCCGGTCGTCCGGCACGCCCTCGGCAGGGCGCACGGCGCCGTCCCCGATCCCGTGACGGTTTTCGATGACGAGACCCCGGCCGTGGCGAACCTCGATCCGGAGTTGCTGCGCGCCCTGCGCCGAGCCGCGACCGATGCCGCGGACGACGGGGTCGAGTTCTTCGTCAATGGTGGCTGGCGTTCCCCGGAGTACCAGGAACAACTGTTGCGTGGGGCGGTTTCGAAGTACGGCTCGGAAGAGGAAGCGGCCCGATGGGTGGCCACCCCCGAAACGTCCGCTCACGTGTTGGGGGACGCGGTCGACATCGGACGCCTC
Organism: Actinosynnema sp. CS-041913; assembly: GCF_050942485.1. NCBI lineage: Bacteria > Bacillati > Actinomycetota > Actinomycetes > Pseudonocardiales > Pseudonocardiaceae > Actinosynnema > Actinosynnema sp. CS-041913. The sequence goes on from NZ_CP192037.1 coordinate 2,471,425, forward strand.
GATGCCAGGGCGTGGCTGTCCGAGCACGGCGCGAGGTACGGGCTGTGCCAGATCTACCGCAACGAACCCTGGCACTACGAACTGCGCCCCGATGCCGTCGAGAACGGCTGCCCGCCCATGTACCCCGACCCTTCGCACGATCCACGGATGCGGCGGTGACTTCCCGAGCGGCACGGGGTCAGGTGGCGGTGATGTCCAGTCTGCCGATCTTGTTGGTGGTCAGGAGGCCGAACCAGACCGCGCCGGGTTGGTGGACGTTGATGTCGCAGGGGTAGGAGGCCGGCGAGGGCGTGCTCCACATCCGGGTTTCGCGGGTGGTGGGGTCGAACCGGGCGATCTGGTTGCCCAGTCCGACGGCCGCGGGGAAGCTCACCGAAAAGTAGATGTTGCCGTCGCTCGCCTCGGCGATGGGGCCGGGCATGGGCAGCGGGTTGCCGATGCTGCCGATGGGCAGGCCGTCGAGGATGCTGGTGAGCAGGCCGTTGACGCCGAGCAGGGGGTACTCGGTGATGTGGCCGGTGGTGGGGTTGATGCGGGCGATCTTCATGCCGAGTGCTTCGCCGACCCAGATGGTGCCGTCGGCGGCGGTGCGCACGCCGACCGGGAACGAGGCCGGGGTGGGCATCGTGTACTGGGTGAACCGGTGGGTGTCCACGTCCAGGGTGGCGACCTTGTTTAGCTGGGGCAGGTCGAACACCACGGTGCGGCCGGGGCCCGGTTTGATGATCCCGAACAGCGCGCCGACCTGGCCCAGGATCTCGCCCGGCACGGGGTGCTTGCTCCACGCCCCGGTCGCCGGGTCGTACCGGCCGATCGAGTCCAGTCCGCCGAGCGTGAACCACAGGGCGTCGTCCGGTCCCAACGCGATGTCGTTGGCCAACCCGAGGCCGGTGTGCAGCGGGATGTCCAACGGCCGGGTGTTGAGCGCGTTGGCCCACGGCAGCGGGAACTCGGTCATGCCGCCGTCGTCGGTGTCGACGCGGAGCAGGCTGTTCCCGGTCACCTGCGGCATCCAGAGGTCGCCGGCCGGGTCCAGGTCCATGCCGCCGGGCACGGACAGCGGCATGGGGGTGGAGTAGTTGGCGAACTGCCCGGTGCCGGGGTCGAACCGGGCGACCTGGCTGCTCAGGTACTGCTCGACCCAGAGCGCTCCGCGGTGGTCGAACTCGACCTCGCACACGCCGCCGACGGGGATGGCCGAGGGGACCGGGCCGTACTCGGTGATCGGCGTCCCGACCGCGGTGGCGGCGGGAGCCGGGCCGTACTCGGTGATCGGCGTCCCGACCGCGGTGGCGGTGGGAGCCGGCGCCAGCGCCGACGCGGCAAGAACCGCGGCGACGAGTCGCAGCCGTGGCCGCCCGCGCGGTGTAGACCTCATGATTCCACTCCCGAGATCGCCCCACGGCGATGCTAGGGCTTCGTGTCCCGGTGCTGCGATCACTCCAACAGGTGACGGGAACGGGCGGTGGTCGTCGGTCAGGACCGGTCGGTCGCGGGGCTGTGCCGGATGGTCAGCAGGGCGATGTCGTCGTCGGCCGGTCGGTCGCCGACGAGGGCCGCCATGATCCGGGCACAGGCCGCTTCCGGCGCGGTCGAGGACGCGACCTGCCGGAGCTCCTCCAGCCGGCTGTCCAGGTCCAGCCCGCGGCGCTCCACCAGCCCGTCGGTGTACAGGGTGACCAGCGCGCCGGGCGGCAGGTCGACCCCGGTGCTCCGGCGGCCGGTGACGCCCAGGTGGTAGCCGATCGGCGGGCCGAGCTCGGTGTCGACGAAGCCGGTCGCCCGCCCCGGCACGGCGAGCGCGGGCGGCGGGTGGCCGGCTCGGGCGAGTTCCATGCGGGAGGTCGCCAGGTCGATGACCGCGTAGGCGACCGTGGCCATGCTGCGGGCCTCGAAGTGGCTGGCCTTGCGGTCGAGCTTGCCGAGCACTTCCGCCGGGTCGGCGAACTCCAGGGCGTAGGCGCGCAGCGCGCTGCGCAGCCGTCCCATGACGATCGCGGCCGGCAGCCCGTTGCCCACCACGTCGCCGATGACCAGGCCGATGCGCCGGTCGGGCAGCTCGAAGACGTCGTACCAGTCGCCGCCGACCCCGCTGTCGGTGCCGGGGACGTAGCGGGCGGCCATCTCCCAGCCCTCGGCGGCGGGCAGGTGGCTGGGCAGGAGGCTGTCCTGGAGCATGGTGGCGGCGGCCCGCTCGGAACGCGCCCGGTGCACGTGCGCCGCCATCGCCAGCCGGTCGGCCACCAGTTGCAGCAGCTCGACCTCCTCGTCGGTGAACCGGCGAGCGGTGGTGCTGCCGACGTGCAGCACCCCGGTCAGGTCACCCTGGGCCACCATCGGGACGCCCAGCAGGGTCCGCAGCCCCCGTTGCCACAGCAGGGGGTTGATCACGGTGGACTCGTCGACGTGGGTGATCTGCACCGGTTCCCGGCGCTGCGCCACCTGCCCGGCGAAGCCCACGCCCACCGGTACCCGGACGCCCTGGAAGACCTCTTCCTCCAAGCCGGAAGCAGCCTTGGCCACCAGGTGCTCGCCGTCCGCGTCGGTCAGCAGGACGGTCGCGGTGTCCACCGCGAACAGGTCGCGCACCTGCCACAGCAGCACTTCGAGGACCTTGTCCAGGTCGAGTTCCCGGAGCGCGCTGTCGGTGACCGCCTCCAACACCCGCAGCCGCGTTCTCACGCTCTCCGGATCGCCCATCCGCCATCCCGTCCACGTCCTGGTCGCGTACACCGAGTGGACGGCACGAGTGCGTGACGAATCCCAGGTGAGTCGGTGTCGGTCGAGCCAGGATACCCGGAGCGACCGTGCGGCACACCGAGGTCCGCTTCCCGCCGTACCCTTCGCCGGCTGCCCCAGGTACCGTCTCACCTGGGGATGCGTCGACGGCACGCGCCCGTCCGCGGCCGTGGTGCCGCGAGGAGCGTCGAGGTGGTGGGCATGCGCCGGTCCGGAGTGGTGGGCCACGTGCGTGGGTTCGGGGCGCACGACCACGTGTGCTGGCGGTACCACGACGCGCGCGAGTTCCGCGACCAGGCCCGCGGGTTCCTGTCCGAAGGGCTCGCCCTGGGGCACCGGGTCCGCTACCTCGGCACCGGCGACGCAGACGCCCTGGTCGGGCACCTGGACGGGGTGGCGGGGCTCGCCGAGGCGTTGCGCACCGGCGCCGCGCAGGTCGTGTCGCTGGACACCACCCACCCGGTCGGCACGGTGATCGAGCCCGCCGCGCAGGTGCGCGCCTACGCCGAGGAGACCGAGGCGGCCCTGGCCGCCGGGTTCACCGGTCTGCGCGTCGTCGCCGACTGCACGTCGATGGTGCGCACGCCCGAACAGCTCGTGGCCTTCTCCCGCTACGAGCACCAGATCGACCACTACATGGCCGACCGGCCGTTCTCGGCGATGTGCGCCTACTCCGACGCGGAGGTGGACGAGCAGGCGTTCGCGCAGGTCGCCTGCATGCACCCGAGCACCAACACGGCCTATCCCGGCTTCCGCCTGCACGCCGCCGGTGACCGGGTCACCGTCCTGGGCGGCGAGGTGGACCAGTCCGCCGGTGACCTGTTCGCCGTCGCGCTGCGGCGGGCCGACCCTCGCCCCCACGAGGGGCGGCTGGTGTTCGACGCCACCGACCTCACCTTCCTCGACCACTGCAACCTGCTGCGCCTGGCCCGGCACGCCGCCGACCGCGACGCGTCCGTCGTGTTGCGCACGTCCTGGCCCGGCGTGGCCACGCTGGTGGAATTGCTCGACCTCGCCAACGTCCGAGTGGAGCGTGCCGCGTGACGATCACCGACATCCCGGCGTTGGGTGACTTCGTCCACCCCGCGGTGTTCTACGCCTCCGACGAGGAGTACCTGGAACTGCTCGTCCCCTTCGTCACCGAAGGCCTGGAGCGGGGCCACCCGGTCGCGGCGTCCGTGCCGGGCAAGCGGCTGCGGCTGCTGCGCGACGCCCTCGGCGACGCGGCGGACGGCGTGCTGCTGCTCGACATGGAGGTCGAGGGCCGCAACCCCGGCCGGATCATCCCCGCCGTGCTGCGCCGGTTCGCCGACCGCCACCCCGGAACGCACGTCCGCATCATCGGCGAGCCGATCTGGGTCGGGCGCACGGATGTCGAGTACCCCGCGTGCGCCCAGCACGAGGCGTTGATCAACCTCGCCTTCGCCGGCCGCGACGTCACCATCGCCTGCCCCTACGACACCGCCTCGCTGGAAGAGCACGTCGTAGCCGACGCGCTGGCCACCCATCCGCTGGTGTGGGAGACCACCCGCCGCTACGACAGCGACCACTACGCCCCCGACGCCGTCGTCAACCGCTACAACCAGTCCCTCGACACCGCACCCGACGCCGCCGTGCTCCAGGTCGCCGGCACCGTCGGCATCCGCGAAGCCCGCCGGCTCGCCACCCGGCAGGCGCGGCACTGGCACCTGCCCTCGGAACGGGTGGCCGACCTGGAGCTGATCACCACCGAACTGGTGGCCAACGGCCTCCGGCACACCGGCGGCGGCTGCCTGCTGAGCTTCTGGCAGGACGGCACCCACCTCGTCTGCACGGTCCAGGACAGCGGCCACCTGACCGACCCGCTCGCCGGCCGCCGACCGGCCACTCCCGAACAGGAGAGCGGTCGCGGCCTGCTGGTGGTCAACCAACTCGCCGACCTCGTCCGCACCCACACCACCCCGCACGGCACGACCACGCACGCCTTCCTGCGCATCACCCGCTAGGTCCGGCGGCCCGCGCCTCGACGTGGTGAGCAGGATCGCCCGACGCCGTGACTACGCGGGAGCCGGCACGATGCGGCAGCGGGTGCGGGTTCAGGCCCGGCTGCCACTGTCGATCATGGGCCCGGTGGGGACGCGGGAGGTCATCGGCGGAGGGCGCCCTGGAGGGCGGCGGTGACGTGCTGGGCCTGGAGGTCGCGGCCGTGGGTGTTGGGGTGCAGGTACCAGGGCAGGTTCTGCTCGCCCAGCTTGACCTGGGAGAGCTCGAACAGGCCGCCGATGCCGCGGTCGTCCCCGTCACAGGCGGTGTGGTCGCCGGTGACCGCGTAGAGGTCGACGAACGCGGCGTTGCCCTCGGCGGCCTTGGTCCGCATCAGGTCGTTGAGCCGTTCCTGGACCTTGTCGAACACGAGCAGGGCGTCGATCTGGATGTCGGCCAGGGGCTTCTCGGTCTGCCCGGGTGCGGGGACCTGGCACTTGGCGATGTCGGCGGGCACGATCCGCGGGTAGCCGACCAGCACGGCCTTGGCCTCGGGTGAGAGGCGGCCGATCTGGTTGAACAGCTCCGCCAGCTCCCCGTCGGCCTTCTCGAACAGCTTGTCGAGCAGCTCCTTGCCGTCGCCCTGGGAGAAGTAGACGGCGCACCGGGCGGCGGGCTCGGCACCGTCGAACGGCGCGCCGGGCAGCAACTGGCCCTCGTCGCGCAGCTTCTGGGAGCACTGCTTGAGGATGCTGGAGAACCCGAGGGTGTTGCCCCCGATGCTGCCGACGACCAGCTCGGTGTCCGTGCCCAGGGCTTCCTGCTGCGGCGGCCTGGTCAGGTTGGTCGGTGGCAGGGGCTGTCCGGTCCAGAAGTGCTCGATCAACGCGCCGCCGCAGGACCGGTCGGAGGCGACGTCGAGCGCGCTGCCCTGCTCGGCTAGTTGTCGCACCACCACCGCGGGGTAGTTCTCCCTGGCACGGAAGCAGAGGAGTTCCTCGATCTCCTCGTGGAAGGGTGCGATGCCGAAGTTGGCGGTGTAGGAGTCGCCGAAGAACACCGTCGACACCGCCTCGTCCCCGGGCGTGTGCTCCGCTGCGGCGGGCACGACGGACCCCGCACACACCACCACGACCACTGACGTCACGAGCAGGCCCCGCATCATCGTTGTCACCACTGTGTCCTTTCGCCGGATTGGTCGCCGCCGTCATCCCTGCCGCCCACCGCGTGCGGGGGCGCGACCGAGAGGCCCCGTCCGACCGGGCGGGGCCGTGCGTTGGTCTGCTGTGGTCACGCGGGGGAGCGTGCCGGTCTTGTCCGGTTCGTCGATGGCGGCGGCGTTCGCCTTTCGTTTCGGGAACCTAGGCGCGATCGCCGCCGGCGGAAGCGGATGCCACCCGATCGTGCGGCGGGAAGTCGGCCTCGGTCCGGACTCGGGGAGAACCGAGAGCCACCGGACGTCCGGCGCGAACTCGACTGTCGGGTGCCGGACGGGTACTCGTCCGCGACCCCGATCGGAGCGAACGGCACAGCCCGTGCTCGCCCGCGCCTGCTCTCACCGTCCGGTCGTGGGTGTCTCACTCGCGCAGGCGGTTTTCCGCGGTCCGCGGTGGGAGGGGGCGTTGGCCGGCCGACCGCACGCTGCCGGACCCGGGTGACGCGCCGGCCGGCGGCTGTCGGTGAGGTGCGTTGTCGGTGAGGTGCGGTGTCAGCGAGGTGCGCTGTCGGTGAGGCGCGGTGTCAGCGAGGTGCGCTGTCGGTGAGGCGCAGCCGCACGAACTTGCGTGCCTCGTGGATGCGGAACCGTGCCGTGCTCACCGGTATCGCCAGCCGTTCGGCGATGTCGGCGTATTCCAGGTCGGCGATGTCGCGGAGGACGAACGCCGCCGCCAGGTCGGCGTTGTGCTGTTCGAGCCGCTCGATCGCGTCGAGCAGGTCGATCCGCGCGCCCGCGACAACGCTGGTGGTCCGGGGGTCCGGCCGTTGCGCCAAGACCTCGGCGGGGGCGGCCTCGTCGGCGCGCCGCCGCAGGGCGCGATAGGTGTCCCGCACGCAGTTGGCCACCACGACGTGCAACCACGTGGTGAACGCCGACCTGCCTTCGAAGCTCCCGACGGCGCGGGCCACCTGCAACAAGACGTCCTGGCAGGCTTCCTCGGCGTCGACGCGGTAGAGCAGCATCGCACCGCACCGGCGCAGCACAGCGGGCCGAATCCGCCGTAGCAACGAGTCCAGCGCGCGCTGGTCCCCTGCCGCGGCCCGCGCGGCGAGGTCGTCCAGGGTCTCGACGGGCTCGTCCTCCACCGGAGTGGTCACGCCCGCAACCTCCATTTGCTCGCCGTGACTGGGCCATGATAGGGCGGTGGGCAGACCGACGGCGATCGGCCGATACCCCGTCCGGCGGTTGCTGGGGGCCGGCGGGTTCGCCGTCGTGTGGCTGGCCGACGACGAGCGCCTGGACGACCAGGTGGCGATCAAGGTGCTCGCCGAGAACTGGGCCGAGCGGCTCGATGTGCGGCAACGGTTCGAACGGGAGGCCCAGGCGCTGCGCCGGGCACGGTCGCACCGGGTCATCGAGGTGTTCGACATCGGCGAGTTGCCCGACGGGCGGCCGTACTTCGTGATGACCTACGCCGACCGCGGCAGCCTCGCCGACCTGCTGGCGGACGGCCCGCTGCCGGTGGAGGAGGCGCTGCGGCACGGCGCGGAACTCGCGCGGGGTGCGGCCGACCTGCACGCCGCGGGCCTGCTGCACCGCGACATCAAACCGTCGAACGTCCTGTTCCGCTCGACGGCGGGCCGGCCCCGCCCGCTGATCGCGGATCTGGGGCTGTCCCGTGACCTGGCAAGGGGATCGCGGTTCACCTTGGCCGCCGGAACGCTCGGGTACATGGCGCCGGAGCAGGACGACCCGGACGGCGTCATCGACGAGCGGGTCGACGTGTTCGGTGTCGGCGCCACGGTGTACCACGCGCTGACCGGCCGTGCCCCGGACGAAGAGGTCGTCGCGCCGAGCACCCTGCGCTCCGGCTTGCCGGACGGGACCGACGCGGTGCTGCTGCGCGCCTTGGCGGCCGACCCGCGGCTGCGCTGGCCCACCGCGAACGACCTCGCGACCGCCTTGGACGAACTCGCCGTGAACACCCCTGCCGAGCCACCGCGCGGACGCCCGCGAACGTCTGCGGCTGTGACAGCGGCTCTGCTCGGCGTGCTCGTGCTGGTCGGCGTGGCGGTGACGCAGTGGCCGCGATGGCAGTCGCACAACGCGAGCACCGCGAGTGCCGAGGCCCGTTCGACGTCAGCCGCCCAGGCCTCGTCCCCGGTGAGCGCGCCCAAGCCGCCGGCCGGTCTGCCCAACTGCCGGCACAGCGAGGGCAACGGCGATGTCGTGTCGGCGAACTACGTGCGCGACACCACCAGGCCCGAAGTCATCTTCGCGTCGGTGCAACTGTGCCGCGACGCCGCCCGGCGGTACTGGGTCTACCTGGTGCTGCACGCGCCGCTGGACGACGGCCGGTGGGCCAACGGCTACCTGGAACGCTGGGCCGACGACCGGCCCGACGCGCCGGTCACGTGCGCGAACCCCGGCGGCGGGGCCACCGGCCACGTCCTCCCGGGCCGGACCCAGTGCTGGAGCCCCAAGGTCGACGGCGCCGACAGCCGCTACACGTTCCTGGCCAACGCTCAAGTGTGCACAGGCGCTTACGACGACGTCGCGAACTGCTACGGCGAGGGCCGGACCGCCCGCAAACGTTGACGTTATCAGCTCGTTACTGACAGACGTGCCGCGGCGGCCATCCCATCTCGGTCAATTTCCGACTGGATGGGGACAAGATGAAGATCACGCGCGGATTCCGATTAGCGGGTCTGACGATCGTCCTGCTGCTCGCGTCGTCGGCGACGACCTGGCTGCCGGTCGCCCAGGCGGCGGCGCCGAACCTGGAGTTGCCGTTCGTCTGCGGGACTTCGTGGACGGGCAACTCGAAGGCGAGCAGCGCTCACCGCAACTACGAGATCGACTTCAACCGGGCAGACGGCGGGCAGGACCTCGGCAAGCCGGTGCTCGCCGCCGCCGCGGGCAGGATCAGAGAGGAGGGAGGCGCCTCGTCGGCGTACGGGAACTATCTGGAGATCGACCACGGGGACGGCTACTCGACCCTGTACGCACACCTGAACACCAAGGAAGCGCACCTCGGCGACACCGTGGGACAGGGCGAGCAGATCGGCACCGTCGGCAACACCGACGGCAGCGCCGTCGCCATCTCGCCGCACCTGCACTTCGAGTTCCGGAACCGGGGAAGTGGCCAGAACTACCCGGACTACATCCGCCCGGCCTCGTTCCACGGCGACCCGTTCGACTACGCGAGCGGTGTGGAGACCTACACCAGCCAGAACTGCGGCAGCACGTCACCGGTCGAGCGTTCGGGCGTCGCCGTGGTGTCCCGTGCCGCGGGCCAACTGGACGTGTTCGCCCGGGACGACGACAACTCGTTCCTGCACAAGCACTTCAACGGCCAGTCGTGGTCGCCGTGGATCGAACTCGGCGGCCAGTTCCGCTCGAACCCCGCCGCCAACTCCGGCGCCGGCCGGATCGACCTCGTCGGGGTCGGTGGCAACGGGACGCTGTGGCACAAGCGGTGGACCAGCACCGGCGGCTGGACCGCCTGGCACGACAACGGTGGGGGCCAGATCCAGTGGACCCCCGCGCTCACCTCACGCGGTGGGAACACCCTCGACGCCTTCTCGGTCAACACCAGCGAGCAGGTCGTGCACCGCTACTTCAACGGGACGAGCTGGAGTGCGTGGGTGAACCTGCAAGGCAGCGCCACAGCACCTCCCGCGGCGGTGGCGTTGGGCAACGACCGGCTGAACGTGCTCATGCGCGACGGCAGTGGCACGCTGGCGACGAGGATGTGGACCAGTGACCATGGTTGGTTCGGCTGGGTCGACCGCGGCGAGCGGATCTTCGGTCAGCCTGCGGTGAGCCACCGTTCGGATCAGCTCATGGACGTGTTCGTCCGCGACGATGGCGACAAGAGCCTCATGCACTCCGCCTCGACCAACGCCGGAACGAGCTTCAGCGCGTTCGTCGACCTCGGCGGCGGCGCCATGACCAGCGCACCCGCCGCCGTCTCCTGGGCCGGCAACCGCATCGACGTGTTCGCCCGTGCGGCCAACGGCCACCTGTACCAACGGATCTGGACCGCAACACACGGTTGGTACGACTACGTCGACATCGGCACCGTCGGCTGACCAGCCCCGTCGAGCCGGGAAGGCCCAGGAGCGCTCCGCGGCCTTCCCGGCTTCGTCCGCCATCACCGAAGACCAAGGGACACAACGATGACGCAGGGCCGCACCAGGACATCCGCCGGATCGGTCGCAGTGCTGACGCTCCTCGTGGCGGCCCTTGCCACGAGCCCCGCGCGGACACGTGCCGCCCCTCCGTCGACCGTCGCCACGAGTACGCCGCACGTCGGTCCGGTCGTGGTCGAGCCGGCGGATCCGACCTACTCGTATCGTTCGATGCCTGCGCTGCAACACATCCGCTGGACCGACCGGTCCGGCCACGAGCACGGGAGGCTCGTCCGCAGCTTCCAGATCAGCGGGGACGACGGATCGCTCAAGACCCGCGTCCAGTACCACGTCGGCGGCGGCGCGAGCGTGGCCGACCCGAGCAACTGGCGGCCGGCACTGGACGCCACGACCGGGCGGGAACTGTTGCACACCACGGACTACGCGAAGGTGAACAACGTCTTCCGATCAACCGACGGACACACCGTCGCCATCGATGAGAAGGCCCAAAAGGACGCGACGGGGCGTTACGTCCTGCGTCGATCGTCCACCGACGGCGGCGTGAGCTGGTCATCGACTCGCGCACCCATCGACACGACAGGCGCCACTGTCGACCCCGGTGCGGTGGGACGGGTGTTCCAGCGGGTGATCAGGCTGCCCGGCGATGGGTCGCTGGTGACGCCGTTCTACGCCGCCCACGCCAGGATCGGCGACAACTACCTGAGCGCGTCGCACCTCCTCGTCAGCACCACGGAGGGGAGGAGTTGGTCGTGGGCGGCGACCGTGTTCAAGTCGGACACCAACACCTACAGCGAGTCCTCGGTCACCCGCCGAGCCGACGGCCGACTGGTCGTGGTCGCACGGTACGACGTGGTGCAGAACGGGAACCGCTATGCCAGGCTCGCGTCCCGGACCACCCACGCGGCGGTCGACGACGCGGCTTCACTCCGCGCCGCCACCTGGGGCCCCTGGACGGCGGTGAAGGTCCCGGGCGCCGCCGATCCCCATGCGGCCCAAGGAGTCGCCCCGGTTCTGCACACGATGGACAACGGTGTGCTCTTGCTGGCCTTCGGCCGGCCAGGGAACAAGATCACTGCCAGCCACGACGGCGGAGCGACCTGGGGTGCGGCGCACGACCTCTACGACAACATCCCGACATCCGGCTGCACCAAGGGTTTTCCCACGTCCATCGGCTATTTCCCGTGCTCGTCGCTCGGCTCCAGCGGATACCTGGGCGTGGCCGTGACGGACGGCCGGACCGCGTACGTCATGGGCGACAACTGCCACACCAACTGGGGCTGCGCCGGTGACTACCGGTATCCGCACGGCCGCGACGCCAAATTGTGGTACAGCACCGTGGTTTTCGAGGACATTCGGATAGCGCCGCTGTACGGACGAGCCTGCCCAACCGAATGTGCGAACCTCCTCGGTAGCGCTTGAGCGGCCTGTTCGGAACGACTATGACAGGTCCCACTCGATCGGAAGATCCCTGGGGATGGGGTATGGCCACAGAATTCCGCCTGCTGGGTAATATCGAGGCGCACCTCGATGGGAACCCGGTGAACATCGGTTACGCGCAACTGCGGACGGTGTTGGCGGTGTTGCTGGTCGAGGCCGACCGCGCCGTGTCCGTCGATCAGCTCGTGGACCGGGTGTGGGGAACCCGGCGCCCGCCCCGTCGACCGCGCAGCGCTGTGCAGCACAGCATCACCATGCTCCGCGGTGCGCTCGCCGCCCTCCCGGAAGTCGCCATCACCTGGCAGTCGGGCGGGTACCGGCTCGCCACCGCCCCTGACACGGTGGACCTGCACCGGTTCCGCTCCCTCGTGGCGCAGGCACGCGCGACCGGTGACGACACCGCTGCCGTCGCGCTGTTCGAGCAGGCCTTGGCCTTGTGGCGTGGTGAGCCGTTCGCGGGCCTGGACACCCCGTGGTTCACCGCGCTGCGCGCCACGGTGCTGCAGGAACACCACACCGCCCGGCTGGACCTCACCGACCTGCTGCTGCGCCGGGGCCGACACGCCGTGCTGCTGCCCGAGCTGACCGCCCACGCCCGGCTCCACCCACTGGACGAACGACTGGCCGGCCAGGTGATCCTGGCCTACTACCGCAACGGCCGCGCCGCCGACGCCTTGAACCACTACCGACGACTCCGGCAACGACTGGCCGACGAGTTGGGCACCGATCCCAGCCCCGACCTGCAACAGCTTTTCCAGCAGATCCTCGGCGCCGACCCCACGCTGGCCGCGCCCAAGCCCGCGGCCACCGCCCCGGGCCTGTCCGTGCCACGCCACCTGCCGGCGCCGCCGAGGCTGTTCACCGGCCGCACCCGCGAACTCGGCCACCTCACCGCGGCCCTCGACGACCAGCCCGAACCGGGCGGCGCCATGGTGATCTCCGCGATCGCCGGCGCCGGCGGCATCGGCAAGACCTGGCTCGCCCTGGCCTGGGCCCACCTCCACCTCGACCGGTTCCCGGACGGCCAGTTGTTCGTGGACCTGCACGGGTTCAGCCCCACGGGGCGGTCGACCGAACCGGCGGACGCGGTACGCGGGTTCCTCACCGCGCTGGGCGTCGACCCCAATGGTCTGCCACCGGACCTGGACGCCTTGGCCGCGCTGTACCGCGGGCTGGTCGCGGGGCGGCGGATGCTGGTCGTGCTGGACAACGCCGCCACCGCCGACCAGGTGATCCCGCTGCTGCCGGGCAGCCCGTCCTGCACCGTGCTGGTCACCGGCCGCCACCGGCTGGCCTCCCTGATCGACCGGCACGGCGCCGGCCACCTGCCCCTGGGCGTGCTCACCCGGGACGAGGCCCGAGCCCTGCTGGCGGCACGCATCGGCGTCGACCGCGTCGCCGCCGAACCCGATGCCGCCGAGGACCTGGTCGAGCTGTGCGGGGGCTACCCGCTGGCCCTGTCGATCACCGCCCGCAACGCCGCCACCCGCCCCGCCATCCCGCTGGCCGAGGTCGCCGCCGAGCTGCGGGAGCTGGGCCTGGAAATGCTCGACCACGACACCGACCCCACCGCCAGCCTGCCCACCGTGCTGTCCTGGTCCCTGCACCGGCTCACCGACGAACAACGCACCGTGTTCGGGCTGCTGGGCATCGCACCCGGCGCCGATACGACCCTGCCCGCCGTGATCTCCCTGACCGCCCTGTCCCCGGTCCGCGCACGCAGGGCGTTGTCGGCGTTGGAGGAGGCGTCCCTGGTGGAACGGCGACCGCACGGCCGGTACGCGATGCACGACCTGGTCCGCGACTACGCCGCCACCACCGCCCACACCACCTTGTCCGACGACGTGCGGGAGACGGCGCTGGAGCGGGTGATGGACTTCCACCTGCACACCGCCCACACCGCCGACCGACTCCTGGACCCCCACCGCCCACCTGTCCAACCCGCCCCGCCCGCGCCCGACGTCCACCCGCGCCCGCTGCCCGACGTCGCGACCGCGATGGCCTGGCTGGACGCCGAGCACGCCACCCTCCTGGCCACCCAACGCGCCGCCGTCGCCCTCGGCCGCCACCACTTCGTCTGGCACCTCGCCCGTGCACTGGACACCTTCCACTTCCGGCGGGGGCACCTGCACCACGCGCTCGCCTCGTGGCGGGCCGCGCTGGACGCCGCAGCGCACCTGCCCGACCCCACCACCCACATCCGCGCCCACCGGCACCTCGGCCACGCCTGCTCCCGACTGGGCCTGCACGAGGAGGCCATCGGGCACCTGGAAAAGGCCCTCGACCTGGCCGTGCGCCACCACGACACCGCCGAACAGGCACACACCCACTGGGTGCTCGCGATCGTCCGCGGAGGACGGGGAGACGACCGGCGGGGTCTGGACCACGCCCGCCACGCCCTCGACCTCTTCCACGACCTCGACATGCCGACGTGGGAAGCCGAAGCGCTCAACGGGGTGGGGTGGTTCGCCGCGTTGCTGGGCGACCTCGACAGCGCCCGCGACCACTGCCACGCAGCCCTCACCCTGTGCCGACGCCACCACGACCCCACGGGCGAGGCGGCCACCCTGGACAGCCTCGGGTTCATCGCCCACCGCGCCGGCGACCACCAACAGGCCGTCGACCACTACCACCAGGCCCTCACCCTGTACCGCACCCTCGGTCACACCTACGAGGCAGCGGGCACCCTCGACCGCGTGGGCCATCCCCACGCCGCCCTCGGCCACCACGACCGGGCACGCGAGGTGTGGCAGAAAGCCCTGGAGCTGTACCGGGAACAAGGCCGCGACACCGACGCCGACCGCGTCCGAAGGCAACTCGACGACCTCGACACCACGTCGACAACAGCCTCGGCGAGCACTTCCTGACCCGGGTCGCGTTCACCGCATGGCGACACGGCCCCGCGTCATCGGCGGTCGGTGAGGTCGGTTCGCTGGGCCCGGCGGGTGGTGATCAGCCCTCCGCCCGCCGAGCGGTGAACACCGCGAACATCGGGTTGGCCCGGAGCGTCGCCCAGAATTCGGGCCCGCGCTCGGCCAGTTCCGATTCGGGGATCACCACCGGGTGGCGGCGGAGTCCGGTGAGCCCGGCCGCCGCGCAGGATTCCTCGAAAACGCCGGGCGGCCAGATGTAACCGGTGAATTCGAATGGCGGGTCGCCGTGGACGCGCACGTAGCAGCCCTGGCATTCGCCGGTGTCCTCGGTCTTGGTGACGGACAGCCCGTAGCCGGGGTAGTCGGCCAGGCGATCCCAGTCCGTCTCCGGGTTGGGCACCACCGCGACCAGGTGTCCGCCGGGGACCAGGTTCGCGGCGAGGTTCGCCACCATCCGGTCGTAGGACTCCCGGTCTCCCAGGTGGCCGAGCGGCCAGATCGCGGCGACCAGGTCGAAGTCGCCCAGCTTCGCCATCGCGGTGCCGTCGTGCGCTTCGTACGAGATGCCGAGCGGTTCGCGCTCCTCGGCCTCCCGCGCGTAGGCGAGCATTTCCCGCGCCGGGTCGACGCCGAGCACCTGCCGGGCGCCCATCCGCCGGAACATCCTGGAATAGGCGCCGGTTCCGCAGCCGACGTCCAGCACCCGGCGATCGCGCGGGTCGGGCAGCGCGGACAGCAGGGTGGCCCGCTCCGCGATTCCCATCGGGAGGTCTTTGACCTGTTCGTAGAGTTCGCCGATGCGGTCGTACTGGCTCGGCTCGGACATCCGGACCTCCTCGCGCGGCATCCTCGCTCCGACCCTAGCTCCGGGTGTACCCGGGCAATAACCGCCGAACCGCCGCAGGCGACCAGGTGGACGCCGTCGGCAGGGACGAGGTGTCCCCGAGCCGCCGGCTGCGCGGGCGCGGCGTGCTGCGGGGCGGTGGGGTGTGACGGAAGTAAACTGGATTTATTCCAGACAAGCACCTTAAGGTCGTGGCGTGAAGTCCGACTTCGAGGCGCAGTTGCGGGCGGTCTCGTTGCGCGTGACGCGGCCTCGGTTGGCTGTGCTCGCGGCGCTGCGTGATCATCCGCACGTCGACACCGAGACGGTGATCGGGCTGGTGCGTGTTGCTCACCCCACGGTGTCCCACCAGGCGGTTTACGATGTGCTGCGGGCGTTGACCGACGCCGGTCTGGTGCGGCGCATCCAGCCTGCCGGCGTGACCGCCCGCTACGAGTGCCGGGTGGGGGACAACCACCACCATGCCGTGTGCCGCTCCTGCGGCACGATCTCGGACGTCGACTGTGCCGTCGGCCACAGCCCCTGTCTCACCGCCTCGGACGACGACGGCTACGTGGTCGACGAGGCGGAGGTCGTCTTTTGGGGGACCTGCCCCGACTGCTCGGCCGAACGCACCGCCAATGAACCGTCAGCCGGAAGGAACAGGAAGTAGATGAGCGACCTCAGGGCAACGCCCCCCTCCGATGCGCAGGGCGTGGACCAGAAGGCCGCGGTCGGCTGCCCGGTCGCGCACGACTCCGTGACCGCGCAGGGCAGCGAGAGCGAGAACCCGGCGATCGACTCGCCGACCCCGAAGACGGGCGGCCGGCCGCGCACCAACCGGGACTGGTGGCCCAACCAGCTCGACCTCTCGGTGTTGCACGCCCACTCGTCGAAGGGCAACCCGCTGGGCGAGGGCTTCCGCTACGCCGAGGAGTTCGCCAAGCTCGACGTCGAGGCCCTCAAGCGTGACATCACCGAGGTGCTCACCACCTCGCAGGACTGGTGGCCGGCCGACTTCGGCCACTACGGCGGTCTGATGATCCGCATGAGCTGGCACGCCGCCGGCACCTACCGCACGCACGACGGCCGCGGCGGGGCCGGGGACGGCGGTCAGCGCTTCGCCCCGCTGAATAGCTGGCCCGACAACGCCAACCTCGACAAGGCACGCCGGCTGCTGTGGCCGGTCAAGCAGAAGTACGGCCAGAAGGTCTCGTGGGCCGACCTGCTCGTGCTCGCGGGCAACGTCGCCCTGGAGTCGATGGGCTTCAAGACCTTCGGCTTCGGCTTCGGCCGCGAGGACGTCTGGGAGCCCGAAGAGCTGTTCTGGGGCCCGGAGGACACCTGGCTGGGTGACGAGCGCTACGTCAGCGAGACGGAGATGGCGCCGGAGGTCGGCGCGACCGAGATGGGCCTCATCTACGTCAACCCCGAGGGGCCGCGCGGCAACGCGGACCCGCGGGCGGCGGCCCACTTCATCCGGGAGACCTTCGGCCGGATGGCGATGAACGACGAGGAGACCGTGGCCCTCATCGCCGGCGGCCACACCTTCGGCAAGACCCACGGCGCGGGTGTCGCCGACGGCCACGTGGGTCCGGAGCCGGAGGGCGCCCCGCTGGAGGCGCAGGGCCTGGGCTGGCTGAGCACCCACGGCAGCGGCAAGGGCTCCGACGCGATCACCAGCGGTCTCGAGGTGACGTGGTCGGACAAGCCGACGCAGTGGAGCAACCGGTTCTTCGAGATCCTCTTCGGCTACGAGTGGGAGCTGACCACGAGCCCCGGCGGCGCCAAGCAGTGGGTCGCCAAGGACGCCGAGGCGATCATCCCGGACGCCCACGACCCGGCGAAGAAGCACAAGCCGACGATGCTCACGACCGACCTGTCGCTGCGCGTCGACCCGGCGTACGAGAAGATCTCCCGCCGCTTCCTGGAGCACCCCGACGAGTTCGCGCTGGCGTTCGCCAAGGCCTGGTACAAGCTGCTGCACCGCGACATGGGTCCGGTCAGCCGCTTCCTGGGGCCGTGGGTTCCCGAGGTCCAGTTGTGGCAGGACCCGGTGCCGGCCGTCGACCACGAACTCGTGGGCGACACCGACATCGCCGCCCTCAAGGCGAAGGTCCTGGAGTCCGGCCTCACGACCGCGCAGCTCGTCACCACCGCCTGGGCCTCGGCCGCGAGCTTCCGGTCCACCGACAAGCGCGGCGGGGCGAACGGCGCCCGGATCCGCCTGGAGCCGCAGCGCGGCTGGGAGGTCAACCAGCCGGCGCAGCTCGCGGAGGTCCTGGAAACCCTGGAGGGCATCCAGCGGGAGTTCAACGAGGCGGGCGGCGCGCGGATCTCGCTCGCCGACCTGATCGTGCTGGCCGGCTCGGCCGCCGTCGAGAAGGCGGCGCACGACGCCGGCGTCGAGGTGACCGTGCCGTTCCACCCGGGTCGCACGGACGCCACGCAGGAGCAGACCGACGTCGAGTCGTTCCAGTTCCTCGAACCGCGCGCCGACGGGTTCCGCAACTACGTGCGTCCCGGCGAGAAGCTCCAGCCTGAGGTGCTGCTGGTCGACCGCGCCTACATGCTCGACCTGACGGCGCCCGAGATGACCGTCCTCGTCGGCGGCCTGCGTTCCCTCGGCGCCAACCACGGCGGCGTCCGGCACGGTGTCCTCACCGACCGGCCCGGCGTGCTGACCAACGACTTCTTCGCCAACCTGCTCTCGCCGGGCACCCGGTGGAAGGCGTCGGAGTCCGAGGAGAACGTGTACGAGATCCGCGATGCGGCGACCGACGAGCTGAAGTGGACCGCCACCGCGGTCGACCTGATCTTCGGCTCCAACTCGCAGCTCCGGGCCCTCGCGGAGGTCTACGCGAGCGAGGACGCCCGCGAGAAGTTCGTGGCCGACTTCGTCGCGGCCTGGACCAAGGTCATGGAACTCGACCGGTTCGACCTCGCCTGATCCGGCTCCACCGACGAGCCCCGGCCGATCCACCAGCGATCGGCCGGGGCTCGCCCCTCTTTGAGGGCGATCCGCGCCGCGCACCCCGGGCGACGTCGGTGGAGGTGGCTCACGCCGGTTTCGTCAGGCGCAGGGATTCGAGCCTGGCCGGATCGGTCAGGATCGCGATGGCGGCGATCCGGCCGTCGGCCACCGTGAACGAGATGATCGAGAGCGGGGTTCCGTCCTCGCGCCAGGTGACATAGCCGGGAAGGCCGTCGACGAGCACCGCCTGGTGCCGTGCGACCGCGCCGGAGGACATCCGCGCGCCGGCGGCGACCTCGGTGGCGCCGAGGACGACGACCACCCCGCCCGGAGTGTCGACCGTCAGCCGCACGTCCGGGTCGAGCACGCGCAGCAGCGCCTCGAAATCGCCCTCGGCCGCCGCCGCGCGGAAGGCGTGCACCACCTCTCGCTGCTCTCGTCCGACGGCCGTCGGTCGGTCGGTCGCCCGCACCTTCTTGCGGGCGCGGCTGGCGATCATCTTGGTCGCGTCGGCGGACTTGCCGAGGATGCGGCCGATCTCGGCGAACGGCACCGCGAACAGGTCGTGCAGCACGAACGCCAGCCGCTCGCCCGGTCCCAGCGAGTCCAGGACGACGAGCAGCGCGAGCCCGACCGAGTCGGCGAGCACGGCGTGCTCCGCCGGCTCGGGGCTGTCGTCGACAGCCACGAGTTCGGGCAGCCCGTCGCCACCGGACGCCTCGGGGCGGGTCCGGCGCGACCGCAGGACGTCCAGGCTGATCCGGCCGACCACCGTGGTCAGCCAGCCCGCCAGGTTCCCGACGGCCGCCGCGTCCTGGCGGGCGAGCCGCAGCCACGCCTCCTGGACCACGTCCTCGGCGTCGGCGTGCGATCCGAGCACGCGGTAGGCGATCGCGCGCAGCCGGTCGCGCTGGGCCTCGAACGCCTCGGCCACCAGGTTCGTCGGGCTGGTGTCGGCCATCGTGTGATCTTCCTCCGCTGGGGTGGTGACAGGTCCGGATCGTGGCGTGGGCGGCGCCGGCGACGCGGTCAGCCGCCGGCGCGCTGCTGGCGGAGCGAGATCCGGTTGCCGTCCGGATCCACTGCCTCGATGCGGACGCCGAACGGGTAGTCCACCGGTTCCGGCTCGGCGAACGTCACGCCTCGCCGGCTCAGCACCTCGAAGTCCTTGCGCAGGTCGTCCGACTCCAGGACGAGCGGACCGGGCGCGCCGCCCGGCTCGACCGGTTGTCCCGAGGCCGACGCGTGCGACCAAAGAATGATCTTGACCGGGCTGCCGGCGACGCCCACGGTGAGGAAGCGGCCGTCCGGCCCCGAGTAGTCGACATGCTTCTCCAGGCCCAGCCCTCCCGTGTAGAACTCCAGTGCGCGGTCCTGGTCGGTGACGTAGACCGTCACATACATGATGTTGCTCAGCACGCTGCTCTCCACTCCGTTACAGGTCCGACGACCTCGGGCACACGCGGTCGTCGCCGGTATGACGGGAGCCGGCGGAAGAAGGTAACCGAGCCCGGTCACTCGTTCCGGAGCGCGTCGTAGATGGCCGTCACCCGGGCGACCGCGGACAGCACACGCGACGAACCGCTTCAGCGTCTTCCCGCTCACGCGCCTGACCACCTCGCCGATCAGGTGGCCGAAGTTCGCCGCGTGGTAGCCGACGCCGTGCCTGACGTTGACGTCGGAGGCAAGAGCTGGGGCGGAACATGCGGACCGGGTGTCGGCGATCACGCCGGGGACGTGGTCGGGCCGGTTCACCGGTCGGCACCCGCGTCCGCGAGCGCCTCCGGCCCCGGTCGGGGAACGACCTGCCGCGGCAGCAGGAACGGTGTGCCGAGCAGCAGCAGTCCGGCCAGGGCGATAGCTGCCCGCGGGCCGGTGAGCTGGGCCAGCAGGCCCCACACCACGGTGATCACGGCGATGCCGGCGCTGGTGCTGATCGACCACGCGGTGAGCACCCGGGCGTGCCGGCCGGTGTCGGTTTCGGTCAACCGGTAGGCGGCCAAGACGGGGTTGAAGAGGCTCACGCAGACGATCAGCCCGAACTCGGTCACCATCACGACCACCAGCCCCGCCACGCCCGGCTGGATGAACGCGAGTCCGAGTGGCCAGCAAGCACGGAGCGCGCCGAAGACCCGCAGCACTTTCCGCTCGCCCCAACGGCGCACGACGCGGCGGGCCAGCCGTGACCCGATCAGGCCGCCGACGCACGGGACGGCGAACGCCAGCCCGTACTGCCAGACCGGGAACCCGAGGTGGGACAGCATCAGCACCGACAACAGCGGTTCCGTGGCCATGATCAGCCCGTTGACCAGCACGGCGTTGAAGAAGAACCGGCGCAGCGCGTGGTGGGCGAGGAGGTGGCGCCACCCCTCCACGACGTCGCTCCACCGGCGCGCGTGGGTCTTCCTCGCGGCCGGGGGCTGCTCGGGTTTCCTGATCGCGATGATGCCGAGCGCCGAGAGGAGGTAGCTCACCGCATCGACGACGACGGTGGTCACCGGCCCCAGAATCCCGATCGCGGCGCCACCCACGGGCGGTCCGACGACGGTGGCCGACCAGGTGGTGGACTCGAACCGACTGGTCGCCACCAGCAGCCCGTCGGCCGGGACGATGGTCTTGAGGTAGGCGCCGCCGGCGGCGGTGAACGCGATCTTCGCTGCCGCGGTGACGGTCGAGACCACCAGGAGCTGCGCGAAGGTCAACGCACCCAGCCAGTAGGCGAGCGGGATGGAGGCCAACGCCGCGAAGCGGACCACGTCCATGGCGATCATCACCGGCCGTTTGGCGCGGAACTCCATCCACGGCCCGAGCGGGACCGCCAGCAGCGCCCCGATGGCGAGCCCCGATGACGACAGCGCCGCCACTTCCGCCGAACCGGCGTGCAGGACCGTGATGGCGACGACCGACACCGCGCCGAACCCGAGCCCGGTCCCGTACGCGCTGACCGCGTAGGCGGCCCACAACCACCCGAACGCCCGGCCCAGGCTCGCCCTCCGCCACATGGTCGGCACCCGCTTCGCACCTCGTCGGACAACGCCCTGTTGCCGGTGGGATTGAAGCCGGTAGACGGGCGCTGCCACCAACAACGGATCGAGCGGTGTGCCACAACTCCTCGTTGTGGGAGTAGGTTCTCCGCTCGTGGATCTCGACGCGGTGCGCACCTTCCTGGCCGTCGCCGAGACCGGCCGGTTCCAAGCCGCTGCCGACGACCTGGGCATCACCCAGCAGGGAGCGTCGAGACGAGTGGCGAGCCTGGAGCGGGAACTCGGCGTGCGGCTCTTCGCGCGGATCGCCAGGGGCGTCCGGCTCACCGTCGACGGGCAGGCACTGCTACCCCACGCCCGCGAACTCCTCCGCGCCGCCGAGCGCGTCACAGCGGCGGTGACGCCAGGGCGCCGGGCCCTGCGGATCGACGTCGTCAGCCGCCGGATCGCACCCGCCAACCTCCTGCACGCCTTCTACCAGCAGCACCCCGACATCGAACTCGACGTCGTCGCCCTGCTGAACGCCGACGCCGCGACGGCGCTGGCCGAGGTCGGCGCGGGCACGCTCGACGCCACCTTCAGATCCCTGCGGGACTCCGCCCGCAAGGTCCCGCGCGGCCTCCGGTCGGCACGTGTCATCGACGACCGACACGAACTCCTGGTCGGCCCGCGGCACCCGCTGGCGAGGGCGAAAACGGTGACGCCGGCCGAACTCGCCGATCACCCCATCCGGATGCCCGGCCTGTCCGACCCCGAGCCGGTCGGCTACTACCGCGATCTGGCCGAGACGTTCGGGCTCACCATCGACACGATCGGCCCGGTCTTCGGCGTCGAGGCGCTCCTCGCCGAGATCGCGGACTCCACCCGACTCGCGACCCTCGTCGGCGAAGGCTCGCGCTACCTGTGGCCGGAAAGCTACGACCTCCGCCGGATACCCGTTGTCGACCCGACCCCGGTCTACCCGCTGTCCGTGATCTGGCGGGCGGACAACCCGCACCCCGTCCTCGCGAACTTCCTCGACTATCTCCGCGCCAGGTACGAGACGACGTCCGGCGGTGAGGTGTGGGCCCCGGACTGGGCACGCTGATCACAAAATGGTAAATTGCACAATTGTCCGAAGGTTTTTCTTGGGTCTCGACGTGCTCACCCCCGTGGCGCGAGGTTGACGGCGACCGTGTTCCCACCGCCGGCGAGCAGGGAGTTCACCAGGCTCGTGAACTGGCCGCAGCCGGACAGCGGTGGCATGGTGAAGGTTCCGGACAATGCCCCTCCGAGCCGGGGATCGAATCCCGGGCCGGAC
Source organism: Actinosynnema sp. CS-041913 (assembly GCF_050942485.1). Lineage (NCBI taxonomy): Bacteria > Bacillati > Actinomycetota > Actinomycetes > Pseudonocardiales > Pseudonocardiaceae > Actinosynnema > Actinosynnema sp. CS-041913. Next base: position 2,493,830 of record NZ_CP192037.1, read on the forward strand.
GTCAGCGGGATCTCCGCGGGCGTGGTCCGGCAGGACGCGGGCAGGGATACTTCGTGGCCGTGCAGGGTCACCCGGGGAATCGCGAACGCCACCCGGGCCGTGGTGGTGAACACGCCGTCGGCGAGGGTGCCCTCGGGGTTGCCGTCCGGTAGGAATCGCAGGTGGGCCGTCACCGGTGGGCGGTTGTTCAGCGTGACGTCGGTCGGCTGCAACGTCAGCACCGACGTGTGGGTGCGGGAACCGATGGTCGTGTCCAGCGTCCCGGTCAGCGGCACGGAGGCGCCCTTCACCTTCGCCGTGCCTGTCAGTGCGTACCGGTGCGTGGTGGACTGCGGCTTGGTGCGGATCTTCACCGGGTACGTCGCCCGCGCGTACAGGCCGAGTCTCTCGACCGCGCGGACGCGGATGTAGTAGTCGGTGTCCGTGTCGACACGATCACCTGGCTGGCCGCACAACCGTGGTGTGACGGCAGGATCGGCACCTGGGGCGGCTCCTACCAGGGCATGGCCCAATGGCACGCGGCTGCGGCGGCGCCTCCGGCGTTGCGGGCGATCGCCCCGGCGATGGCGTCAGCCGACCCGTATCGCGCGCCTTGGTACTCGCCCGGCGGAGCCCTGTCGCTGGACACGCTCCTCACCTGGGCGAACCGCGCGGCCTTGAACGCGGTGCGCCGCACTTCGCCGGCGGACGGCGAGCGGTTGAAGGAGCTGATGAGCACCTTGGTCGACCGGTGCGCGCTGCTCGACCGGTTGCCCGTGGGGGATCGCCCGCTGCTGCGCGAACAACTGCCGTGGGTCGCCGACGTGCTCGACCATCCGTCACGCGACGAGTGGTGGGAGGACGTGGCCCCGGTGGAGCGCTTCGGCGACATCACGGCGCCCGCGCTCAACATCGGTGGCTGGTACGACCCGTTCCTGGCCGAGACGATCCGTTCCTACGTCCTGATGCGACGGTACGGCGGCAGCCCCGAGGCCCGTGCCGGCCAGCACCTGCTGATCGGGCCGTGGGGGCACGCCGATGGCGCGGACCTCGGCGAATTCCCGGACCGGTCGTTCGGCTTGGCGGGCAACGTGAAGGGCGCGGAGCTGACCGAGGCGCACCTGCGGTTCTTCGACCGATGGGTGCGTGGCCGGACGGACGCGCGCAAGGACACGGCGCCCGTGCGGATCTTCGTCATGGGCGTCGACGACTGGCGGGACGAGCAAGACTGGCCGCTGCCGGGCACGAGCCACGTCGACTATTTCCTGTCCAGCAGCGGACAGGCGGGAACCAGTGCGACAGACGGCGTGCTGGTCACCACAGTGCCGCGCACCGACGGCCACGACACGTTCCGGCACGATCCGCTCGACCCCGTGCCGACCATCGGCGGTCCGGTGATCGCCGGCCCCGGCAGGTGGGCGGGGCCGGCCGACCAGCGGGCGGTGCGCGACAGGCACGACGTGTTGTGCTTCACCACGCCTGTGCTCGACGCGCCGCGCGAGGTCACCGGTCACGTCCGGCTCGTGCTGCACGTGTCGTCGTCCGCCGCCGACACCGACTTCACCGGCAAGCTGGTCGACATCCACCCCGACGGGAGGGCAATCCTGTTGTGCGAAGGAATCCAACGGGTCCGCTACCGGTCGTCCCTGCGCCGGCCGGCGGCACTGCGCCCGAACGAGGTGGTCGAACTCGTCGTGGACATGTGCGCCACGTCGAACGTGTTCCTGCCCGGCCACCGGATCGGACTGGAAGTGGCGAGCAGCAACTTCCCCCGCTACGACCGCAACACCGGCACCGGTCGCGCGATCGCGTTCGACAGCGGGACGGATGTGGTGGCCGCGCTCAACACTGTCCATAATGGACTTTCGAAGCCGAGTCGACTCGTCCTCCCGGTGGTGGACAGGTGAGCGCCACCGAAGACCGGGTAGCCGTGGCCGATGTCGTCGCACGGCTCGCGCACGCACAGGACGACCGGGATTGGGACGCGCTGCGGAGGCTGCTGGCCGACCAGGTCCACCTCGACCTGTCCGGGCAGTCCGGCGCCACACCGGTCGACCTTACCGCCGAGGAGCTGGTCGACCAAGCCCGCTCCGTCCTGGAGGGGTTCGCCTCCGTGCACCACGCGACCTCTCCGCCGCTCATCGAGATCGACGGGGGCCAGGCCACCTGCCGCACGCATGTCGTGGCGTACCACCACGTTCCCACGGAGGGCGTCGACTTCTGCACCATGCGCGGCCGTTGGGAACTGGGTCTGCACCGCAGCCACGGGCGCTGGCTCGTGCACCGGTGGGCCGTCGTGCGCACGGCCCCGTGGGAAGGCTCGCCCGAGGTCTACCGCATCGCGGCCGGTCGCAGGAACGCGCCAGGAGGCGCGGTGTCGACCTGTCCGCACCTGGCGACGACCGGCGGCGACTGATGATCGTCTGGTTACGGCTCGCCGAATCGCTCATCACGTCCCCATGGCTGTACGCCGTGCTGATCGCGGTGTCCTTTCTCGACTCCTTCCTCCCGCTGATCCCGAGCGAGCCCGTCGTGATCGTGGCAGGCGTCTACGCCGCCACCGGGGAGACCGACATCGTGCTCGTCATCGCCGCCACGACGCTCGGGGCCTTCCTCGGCGACCACGTCCCTTACACCGTGGGGCGACTGCTGGGCGCGCGAGTGCTCAAGCGGCTGCCACCGGGCACCAAACGCCGGGCGGCGCACGACTGGTTCACCCGCGAACTCGACGCCCGCGGCGGCTTCATCCTGGTGACCACGCGATTCATCCCGGTCGGGCGCTACCTGGCCACCTTGTCCACCGGGATGGTCGGCTACCCGCTGGGCAGGTACGCGCTGTTCGTCGCGTTCGCGACCGCCACCTGGAGCGCGTACACCGCGCTCACCGGCTACCTCGGTGGCGTGGTGTTCCAGGAGAACACGCTGCTCGCGATCGCCGTCGGCGTCGGGCTCGCGTGTGTGGTGACGGGCACCATCGAAGCCGTGCGCCACATCCGCCGGCGCAGGAGCGCCACCACTCCGGACCCGGTGGCGGACTAACGCGCCACGGAGTGTCGGTGTGTGCCGGCAGGTTCGTGCCCGTGATCCGCTTCGTGCCGCCGCTGCTGCGCAACCCGGCGTTCCGCTGGTACTTCGTGGCCCGGACGTCCTCCCACCTCGGCGACGGCCTGATCTCCATCGCGCTGCTGTTCGGCGCGTTGGGGCTCGGGGCGTCGCCGACCGGGGTGGGGCTCGTGCTGCTGGCCGGCCGGTTGCCGGTGGTCGTGTTCACGCTCGTCGGCGGGGTGGTGGGTGACCTCGTGTCGCGCCGCGCGGTCATGCTCGCCGCCGACGTCGTCCGGTGCGCCTCCCAGGGGTTGACGGCCGCCCTGCTGATCACCGGGACCGCGGCCCTGTGGCACTTGGCCGCGTTGCAGGCGGTGGCGGGTGCGGCCAACGCGTTCTTCGTCCCCGCCGCGGCGGGTCTGGTCGCCGATGTGGTGCCCGAGGGGCAACGCCGCCAGGCCAACGCTCTGGTCAACACCGCCCAGAACGCCGCGGCGCTCGTCGCCCCGGTGGTGTCGGCGGCACTGGTGGCCACGATCGGCGCGGGTGTGTCCTTCGCCGTGGACGCGATCACGTTCGCGGTCAGCGCTGCGGCGCTCGTCGCACTGCGAGTCCCGGACAGGTCGATGCCACGACGACCGGCGCTGCTCGACGCCCTGCGGCACGGGTGGCGTGACTTCCGTGCCCGGCCGTGGTTGCAGGCCACCACGGTCCAGGTCGCCGTCATCAACGGGGTGTGCATCTCCCCGTTCCTCGTGCTCGGCCCGATCATCGCCGACCAGCGGCTGGGCGGACCTCTGGCGTGGGCGTTCATCGGCAACGGCTACGCCGCCGGCGCGCTGCTGGGCAGCACCGTCGCCCTGCGCTGGCGACCGCGGCGTCCGCTCCGGGCAGCCGTCACCATTCCCGTTGCCTTGGCCCCGCTGCTGGTCCTGCTCGCCGCCGGCGCGCCGGTCCCGGTGCTCGCCGCGGCGGCCGTTCCCGCGGGGGTGCAGGCCGCCCTGTACGCAGTGCTCACCGACACCGCACGGCAGGTCCACGTGCCCGCCGACCTCGTCGGCCGCGCCACCGGCTTCTCCACCGTGGTCGGTCTGGCCGCCGCGCCCGTGGGCATGGCACTGGCCGGACCGGCGGCCGAGCGCGTCGGCACGGACGCCGTGCTGCTCATCGGCGCGCTGGTCGCCGTGGTGAGCGCGCCACTGGCACTCGCGGTGCGCTCCGTCCGGCAACTCCCGGCCGAGGCCGAACCCGGTCACTGACCTGCGTGGCGACGGCCCAGACCGACTTGCGCGGTTGTGAGATTTTTACGCGTTCTGTGAGCCCCGTTACTTGACTCGTCGGTAACCCAGGGCTGTACTCGTCGGTAACAAGAGTTTCCACGAATCGGACAACCCCCGCGGCGCTCCTACCGACGCCGCCCGGTGCGGCACTCGCACCTCACCTCCCCGTGACACCCGCGGCGCGATCCAACGCGGCCATTTCCGCTGGGCGCCGCACCGCAAGGAGTCCCCATGCGCTGGTTGAAGGCTGCCCCACTGCTCGTCGCCACCACGGTCGCCGCAACGACCCTGACCACGGCGCCCAACGCGCTCGCCACCACCGCCGGTCCACCGTCCGTCCGCTCGTTCTGGCTGCACCTCAACAGCACCCCCACGTCGGACGAGATGCTGCGCACCGAGGCCGAGCGGCGCAGCTACATCGTGCTCAACGCGTGGGAGGAGAACCTCATCCCCACGCTGAAGGACGCCAACCCGGCCGTCCAGGTGTTCGTCTACAAAGACCTCAGCTCGACCCGCAGCGAGGCGTGCCACGACGGCGTGGACGACCGGCATCTCCCCGCCGGCATCGGCTACTGCGCCGCCGACCGCAACCACCCGGAGTGGTTCCTGAAGGACGCCGACGGAAAGCGCTTCGAGTACAGCGGCTACTCCGGCCACTGGCAGATGGACGTCGGCAACACCGCGTACCAGAAGGCTTGGGCGGACAACGTCGTCTCCAGCAGCAAAGCCTCCGGCTTCGACGGTGTCTTCATGGACAACGCGCTGTTCCCGTGCGACGCCTACCACGAGGGTGTGTGCCCGGCGAAGTACCGCACCGACGAGGCCTTCCAGGACGCCTACAAGTCGATGCTGGCCAACACCCGCGGCGCGTTCACCTCAGCGGGTCTGAAGACCGTCGCCAACCTGTCCAACGCCCGCCTGCACGACGGCGCGTGGGACGCCTACACCGAGCACCTCGACGGCGGCTTCGACGAGTGGTGGCTCACCTTCGACGACACCAACCTCTTGTCGGAATACCCGATGGGCTGGAGCCGGCAGGTCGCCGAGATCGCCGCCAACGAGGCACGCGGCAAGCTCACCTGGGTACAGCCCCACTTCACGCCCGACGCCGACCAGCCGTTCCGCTACGCCCTCGCCAGCTACCTCATGGCGACCGGTGACAAGGCGGCGATCGCGGAACTCGCCCACACCGACCGCTACGACAACGCCTCACCGTGGCACCCGGAATACGACTGGAAGCTCGGCACGCCGTCCGGCGCGTACCGCTCGGTGGGCACCAACGTGTTCCGCCGCGACTTCGCCTGCGGCACCGTGGTGGTCAACGCCAACCGCACCGGCTCTGCCGCGGTGACGGTGCGGCTCGGCGGCTCGTATGCCGACGCCGAGGGCTCGTCCGTCACGTCGGTCTCGCTGCCGGGCACGTCCGGCGCGATCCTCCGGAAGTCCTGCTGACCCGGTCCGGTGTCGTTGTGCCGGCCGGAAGTTCACCGGGTTTCGGGGGTCGGAGCGCTGTCGCGCAGCAGAGTGATCGAGTGGCGGGTGTTCCGGACCTGTTGGTGGTCGGTGTCGAAGACCCGGAGCTGGTCTTCCAGCAGGGCTTCGAGTTCGTTCGCGGCGCGAGCCGGGCCGTGGGTCACCGCGCGGACGTGGGCGAAGCTGCCGCGCATGGCCAGCGTCTGTGGGTGGAACGGTCCGAGGACCGCGGTCTGGTCCTCGATGACCCGCTCCATCGCCGACGCCGCGCCGGTGGCGTCGCCCGACATGGACTGCCACAGCGCGCAGTGGCCGCGTGCGGCGAGGATCAGCGGGTTGTCCGGGCCGAGGGCCGGCCCGTGGTCTTCGAGCAGGGCGTCGAACTCCGCCACCGCACGCGCCGGCCCTTCGGTCAGACCGAGCCAGGTGGCGCGGTCGGTGCGCAGGAGGACCACTTGGAGGTCGTCGGGTTCGGCGGCGTGTCGCCACTGCGCGACGAGATCCTCGGAGACGGCCAGTGCTCCGACCACGTCACCGGTGCAGCCGCGCAGTCGGGCCAGCGCCGCACGGGTCGTCAAGGTGTCCGGGTGGTCGGCTCCGAACAGGCGCTGTCGAGTCGACAACAGCGATTCGTACTCCGCTTCGGCGGCCCGGACGTCGCCGATCTCCGCCCGCCACTGGGCGATCGCGAAGCGGATCGCCAGCGCGTACGGGTGCTCCGGCCCCAGGGTGTCGACGGCGATCGCCCGCAGTTCGGCGAGGTGGTCCAGGGCCGCGGCCGGTTGGCCGCTGGAGGCCAGCGAGTTCTCCGCGAACACCAGGACTGGGTGGGGTTCGGGCCGCCACAGGGCCCGGCCCGCCGCGCTGTGCAGTGCCGCGGTGTTGCGGCGCAGCACATTGGCGAGTCCGATGTCCCGCTCGACCGGCGGCCAGAGGGTCATCAGCGCGGTCGCCACGGTCTGGGGGAGTTCCGCCGCGACCGATGTCGTGTACCGGTCACGGGTCGCTCGTTGCACCAGCACGTGCACTCTCACTTCGGTGTGCGCGTCGTCCGGGGTGTGCGTCAACAGGTTGAGCTTGTGCAGGTTCCTCAGAGCCTGCCGCACGCGGTCCGCATCCGCGTCCAGCCGGGCCGCCACGGGCTCCGCCGTGAGAACGGCCTCCGGCGCGCCGTTGGGGTCGAGCAGCGCGAGCACGGCGAGCACCGCGCCGGCGAGCCCGACCGGCTCCGTGCGGTCCGCCTGCTCGACCGACAGCGACCAGACGGCGGCCACGGTGTGCTCCTGGTCGTCGGGCAGCATGTCCAGGTCTCGGGCCAAAGCCGCCAGCGTCCGCCGCCTGTCCCGCAGTTCCGCCAGGTACCACGCGCAGGTCTGCTCCTGCTCGACCACGACGGCCGCCGCCTGGGCGAGGGCGAGCGGCAGGTGCCCCAGTTCGGCGGCCAGCTCCGCGGCGCCTTCGGCGGCGTTCGGGGTGTCGGCGAGGCACGCCGTCACATAGGACTCGGACTCCTCCGGCGTGAAGGCGTCGACGTGCAGCACCCGCCGCCCCGCGCTGCGCAACGCCGCGTCCCGACGCCGTGTCGTCACCACCACCCGGCCGGTGGCGCTGCCCGGCGGCCACAACTTCACCAGGTCGCGCGGTGACCGGAGGTCGTCCAGCACGATCAGCCACCGCGCGGGAGTGGACGCCAGCCAGTCCAGCAGCTTGCGCGCGGCCACTTCCGGATCGCGGTCGTCGACGCCCGTCACCGCCGCCGCCCACCGCGCGTACTCCCAGACGAGTCCGCTCCGCGACGACGCGGTCAGCCACAGCACCAGCTCCGCGTCACCCGCGGCCCACACCCGCTCCGCGAGCCACACGGCCAACTGCGACTTCCCGATCCCGCCCATCCCCGACAGCACAACGGTGTGCGCCGCCCCCAACGCCTCGACCAACTCCGCGCCGACGCTGCGTTCCTGTAACGCCCCGGCCCGCGGCGGCCACGTCGAACGCCCCGGCAACGCCAGCGGCGCACGCGGTCGCTGGTGGAGGTGGACGCCGCCGTGCAGCTCCCCGACTTGGAGCAGCGTGCCGTGGACGTCGCCCCGCACGATGTTGACCGGGTTCCCACGCCCGCCGGACTCAGCCATCGCGGCCTCCGCGTCGAGTCGAGCCCACCATCCGGGCAAGCCAGCGGCCACCCCCGCACGGTGGCAGGTCGGGATGTTCGGCCGGTCGGGTTCTCAAGCGGTGGTGGAGGCGAGTCGCCCACCTGGTCAAGCCGATCGCGACCGCTACGAGGGCGACGCCGGCCAGGATGTCGAGGACGTAGTGGTGTCCGGTGACGAGGACGACGGACGCGGTGAGGAGGGGGTACAGCCAGGCCGCCCAGGCGGCTCGTGGAGCGCGGTTGCGCAGCGCCGACCACGCGGCGTAGGCGCACCAGGTCGTCCAGGCGACGTGCATGCTCGGCATCGCCGCCAACAGGTTCACGCCGGGACGGGGAATGCGTGACTGGGCTCCGTAGAGGATGTCGTAGGTGGCCATGTAGTCGACGATGCCGGGTTGGGCGAAACGTGGAGGAGCCTCCGGGAAGAGCCACACGAGCGGCAGGTCCAGCAGCATCGTCACCACCAGGACGGTTCGCAGGTTGCCGTAGCGCGGTCGTCGGGCGATGTAGAGCCAGATCAGGACGGCCGGCACGGCCAGCACGCTCAGGCGGTAGAAGTAGCCGGTCAGGTGGATCGCGACGGGGTGCGCCAGCATCGCGTGGTTGAGCGGCTGCTCGATCGCGATGTGGAGGAACCGCTCCAGGCGCTGGACGTGCAGGGCGTTGCTCGTCGCCGCCGGGTCGCCGCGGTCGACTGCCGCCCGGATCAGGCCGAACGCGAAGTACCAGGCGATCAGCAGCGGCACTTCGAGGCGCCACGTGGGCCGATTGTGCTTGCGGGGTAAGGACGGCACGCGCGGTGACGGTACGCGGGCTCCGCGGCCGGAGATCCGCTGGGTCGGGAGGCGTTCGACGCGCTGCCGCGGGCGCTCGACGTGCCCGGTGGCCGTATCCCCGGGCCGCTCGACGAGCGGTCCGCGTTGTGGCGGGCCGAACTCGCCCGCCGCGCGGTGCTCGTGGTCCTGGGCAGGTGACGCGGCTGTGGTCTGTGGTGCCACCCCACCCTCTGAACCACTCCGAATGCGCAATAACGTCGTGTGTTAACGGCAACACCACACCGGCCGCGATGCGCCACAATCCGGCCATGACCGACGAGGCGAGCGTCTCGGCCCTGCCGCAGGCGCCGGACGCGATCGAGCTGCGGCACCTGCGCGGGTTCGTCGCGGTGGCGCAGGAGCTGAACTTCGGCCGGGCGGCGGCGCGGCTCTACCTGTCCGCGCCCGCGTTGAGCCGGCAGGTCCGCACGCTGGAGCGGCTCGTCGGCTGCGACCTGCTGCGCCGGTCGACGCACCGGGTCGAGCTGACCACCGCGGGCGAGACGTTCCTGGACTGCGCCCGGAGCCTGCTGCGCGACCTCGACCGGGGCCTGTCGGTGACCAGGGCGGCCGGCGGCGAGTTCGCCGCGCGGATCGCCAGGTTCTGGGCGGTGGTGGGGGACACCGGTCCGGAGGCCGGCTTACAGGACCTGCGCGACACGTGCGAGGAGCTGCACGCGCGGTTCAGCCCGCCCCCGGAGGTCGGCGTCCGCCCGGTCAACACCGGCGGGGTGCCCTCGTTCCTGCTCTCACCGCGGCCCGACGCCCCGGTGCGGGTGCTCTACCTGCACGGCGGCGCGTACGTGACGGGTTCCGCGTTCGGGTACCGGGCTTTGGCGGGCGCCATCGCGGCGGCCGTCGACGGCCGCGTGGTGGTCCCCGAGTTCCGCCTCGCACCGGAGCACCCGTTCCCGGCCGCGCTGGAGGACGCCGTCCGCGCCTACACGTGGCTGCTCGACACCGGCGCCGATCCCCGCCAGGTGGTGGTGTCCGGCGACTCCTCCGGCGCCGGCCTGGCTCTCTCGCTCCTGCTGACCCTGCGCGAGCACGACCTGCCGCAGCCCGGCGGCGCGATGCTCCTGTGCCCGTCCGTGGACCTCACCTGCCGGGCTTTCCCGGAACCGGTCGAGGGAGCGCCGTCGTCCCGGCTCACCAGGGCGGAGGTGCGGCGGTTCGTCGACATGTACCTGGCCGGGCACCCGATCGACGACCCGGTGGTCAGCCCGCTGCTGGCCGACCTGAGCGGCCTGCCGCCGCTGCTGATCCAGGTGGGCCTGGGCGACCCGGTGCGCGACGAGGCCAGGAACCTCGCCGCCCACGCCCGCGCGCACGGCGTCGACGTCCGGCTGGAGGTCTACCCGACGAGCACGCACGTCTTCCAGGTCTTCTGGTCGTTCCTGCCCGAGGCCGCCGACGCGCTCGCGGGACTGGGCCGGTTCACCCGTGACCTTGCCGGGCGGGGGATTCGGCGCGGTTTGGCTTGATGCGGTGGTCTTCGGCGATGAGGGCTTGTGCAGAGGTCCTGGAGTCCCGCAGCAGGCCGACCGCCCCGCTGCGCGCGCGCGGCGTCCGGGTGCCCCGGACATCCGCGATCCGGTCGGCTGTGTCTCTTCGTCGGTCATCGCTCAGGCCGTCCGCTTGACCGTGCCGACGTGGTCTCGTAGCCGGTGCCGCAGCCACGTCCACGGCGCCGGGCCGGGTTGGGCGCCGGCCGCCGGGAGTGCCGCCGCTCGTTCGTGGAAACGGGCGTTGGAGGCGAAGTCGAGTGGGAACGCGGACCGGTCGACGCCGCAGTAGGCGCCGTGCCGTGCGCGCTCCAGGACCCGGTCCCAGTCCTCGATCGTGGCCAGTCCGGCCGAGCGGGTGCCGTGTGAGAACAGGCCGAGGTGGATCTCGTCGAACGGCGCTGTGCGGCGGAGGTAGTCGTCCAGCATGTCGCGGGCGGGCAGGGTGGAGAACACCGTCCAGTACGGCACGAGGCCGCGGGCCGGTGGGAGGTGCGCGTCGATCAGCGCGAAGCTGCCGACCAGCAACCGGTCGGCAGGCACGCCCTGTTCGGCGTACCAGGCGCGGTACGCCTCGGCGACCGGTTCGCTCAGCGCCTGCGCGCTGGGGAATTCGAGCCGTTCCAGCAGCCAGTTCTCCGCCGTGGACAGGCGCGCCAGATCGGGGACGAGCGTCGGGTCGAAGCCCCACTCGGCTTCCGGGCTCCGCGAGTCGGGCTCGGGGCTGTCCCAGGCCCGCACCGGTGAGCCGTACCCGGCGAGGAACCGGGCGATCCGCGGGCCGCCGCGCGCGTACTCCTCCGGGGTCGCTCCGCCCACGGCGCCGTGCTGGAAGACCTGCCGCGGGCCCGTGGTCGTGGTCGGCCAGTGTTCGGTGCAGTCGGAGATCAGGACCGTGCCGCCCGGCGCCAGGCACTCCCGCAGGAAGTCGACGTAGGCCGGGGGGAGCCGCTGGTACTTGAACCGGAAGTAGGCCATGTGGCGGATCATCAGCCGGTCCTGGTTGGCGTCGTGCATGTGGTGGACCGCTATGCCCGGGTTCGCCTCCGCGAAGGCGGCGCGCTCCTCGGCCAAGGCGGTCATCGACGTGCGCGGCTCGTCGGGGTCGATGCCGTGCCGGCGGACCGGGACCAGGAACGTCTGAGGCAGCCAGGGCACGCCGGCCAGCGCGGCCAGGTGCACCAGCGCCCCGGAGGAGGAGCCGATCACCACTGCCGGGTAACGCCGGCGCGGGTAGTGCCCGACCGCCCAGCGTGCGATCGCGTCGCTGTCCACGTCGCGCAACCGGCGCTGCCGCACCGCCTCCGACCAGCCGGACCAGGTGTAGAGCGCCTCACGGAGGCGGACCGGCAGCCGGTTGACCGCCGGTAGCACCAGCCCCGCGGCGCGGGCGGCGGGCCCGAGTCCCAACACCGGGCTGCCGGCGCCGTGCAGGTGCCGGCCCAGCACCCGGAGGAAGGTCGAGGCGGAGTCGAACGACGCGACCGCGCGTTGGGGCCTCATCGCCCGGCCCCCGCGTCGGCGAGTTCCCGGATCGGCTCGCTCCACGCCTCGGGATCGAGCCACAGGAACGTGTGCGGTCCCGGCATGTCCACCATGCGCCCGTCGTCGGCCAGCTCGGCGAGCCGACGCGCCCAGCGCGCGGTGCACAGCTCGTCCTGTTCACCGCGCAGCACCAGCACGGGACAGGCCAGGTTAGGCACGACGTCTTCGAGGCGGTCGCGCAGGAGCGCCCGGACCAGGCGGACGATCTGGCGGAGGCCGGCACGACGCCACTCGGGGCGGTGGGTCCTGTTCAGGCCGGGGGTCGGGATTCGCAGGTCGCGTCGCCAGTAGTAGAGCGCGCGGGGGACGGACCGCGCCTTCGGATCGACCGTCGGGGCGGCCAGCACCACCGCGGCCACCCGGTCTGGCCGGGCGAGCGCGGCGCGGGCGGCGACCTGGGTGCCGCTGGAGTGCCCGGTGAGGATGACCGGAGGCAGGTCGGCGGCGTCCAGCCAGTCGCACACCGCTTCGGCGTGGCCCGCCACGTCCAGCCTGTGCGGTGTGTCGTCGCTGCCGGCCAGACCGGGCAGGTCGACCAGGTGCGCCCGGGTCCAGGACAGCGCGGCCAAGGCGGGCAACTGGTAGCTGGACACGGCCATGCCCATCACGGCGACGACCGGTGGCGCGTCCTGCCGGCGGCCCAGGAGGCGGCTGCGGATGCGGCCGTGGCGGGTGTCGGTGAACCGGACGAGGTACTCGGCGGGGAGCGCGGGCGGCGTCATGCGTCGACGTCAACGCGCTTCGGTGGTCACGCACGGGCGGACTCCGCCGGCCGGTTCCCCGGCGGCACCGCGGTGGAGCTTCGCCTGCTCCGGCATGACGACCACCTCCGGCACCCGGCTACCTCATTCTCCGGCGGCCAAACCTCCGATCGGCCGGACGGGTGACCGTGCTCGCAGGCGTGAGGGCTCGGAGGCCGGTTCCCGCGGTGTCCGACTTTCCGAGGCGTGGTTGGGGGCGGTGGTCGGGGGTATGCCGACGCCATGCGGACCAGCGATCCAGTAGTGAGGCGCACGGCATGAAGGTCCGGGAGGCCGCGGAGTTCACCGAAGCCGCCGGCACCCGGGTGCACGCCGCGGTTCTCGGCCCGGCGGGCGCGCCCGATGTGGTGTGCGTGCCGGGGCTGGGGTGTTCGCACCGCTACTTCCTGCCGTTGGCACGGCGACTCGCGTCCGAGGCCCGGGTGGCGGCCGTCGACCTGCCGGGTTTCGGTCGCACGCGGGGTCCTCGGGAGCCGTTGGACGTGCGGGGGCTGTCGCGGGCGCTCGCCGACTGGTTGCGGGCGACCGGACGGGGTGGCGCGTTGTTGATCGCGAATTCCGCCGGCTGCCAGGTGGTGGTGGACCTGGCCGTGCATTCTCCGGACCTGCTCGGCCCGGTCCTGCTCAACGGTCCCACGATGGACCGGCACGCCCGTTCGCCGCTGCGGCAGCTCGGACGGCTCCTGGTCGACGGCCCGCGGGAGCGTCCGACGCTGGGCCTGGTGCTGGCGAGGGACTACGTCGACGCCGGGCCGCGGCGGGTCCTCGGGACGTTCCGGCACCTGCTGGCCGATCCGATCGAGCGCAAGCTGCACCACCTGCGCACGCCGACCGTGGTGGTCCGGGGCGACCGGGATCCGGTCGTGCCGCGGTCGTGGGCCCGGGAGGTCGTGGCGCTGCTGCCGGACGGCCGGTTCGCCGAGGTGCCCGGCGCGGGGCACACCCTGAACTACTCCGCGCCCGCCGAACTGGCCGGGATCGCGCTCGCGCTGCTCGCGGAGTGGAGGAGCGGGCACCGCCGCGAGAGTTGAACCGGTGCCCGACCGCGCTGCCCGGCCGAGCCGATCCCCGACTCCCACGGCCGTCCGAGCCGCGCGGAGTTCGCCGATCAGGGGGGTGATGGTGGCTCGGCCGTGTGTAACGCGGAGCCATTCCTTGTCGGGCCGGTCGGCGGCGCGGCATCGTGCCGTTGTCGGGGGCGAACGGAGGTACTGATCGTGGGACCGCGTGTCGTATCCAGGGGCCGGCGAAGCCCGGTCGTGCGGGTGTTGGCGGTGGTGGCCGTGACCTTCTTCCTGGTCGCCGTCCAGGCCGGGGCCGCTCCGGCGGCCACCGGGCCGGGCCAGGGCCGGGAGAACTCCGAGGAGCGGAAGGACCAGTACTACATCGCCGAGTTCATCCAGCAGAACTTCCAACTGCGGACCTTCCACAGCCCCGGCCAGTTCAAGAACCACCACGAGGCGAGCAACTGGGGCGCGAGCTGCGTGCAGGAGCACCCCGGCAGCCGCCCGCACGGCAGGCAGCGCAATGGACCGAATCCCGAAGGCGGTCGCTGCGGGCAGGGCGGCGGCAGCGCCAACACCGCCTACGGGTACGGCATCATGGAACTCAACGTGCCCCGTCCCGTCGGCCTGATCCTCCGCACCCCCACGGCGGTCTCGGCGAAGGAAGGCAAGGCGTGGGTCAGCCGGTGCGTCAACACCCACCCGGAGCCCGACTACCGCTTCGTCAGCTCCACCGCCTCGGCGACCCCGAGGGGCACACCCACCGATTGCTGATCCGGGTAGTCCACCGTCGGAAGCGCCGGACCGGTGCTCCCGACGGTGCGCCCACCGGCGCGCGGTACACACGCCCAGGTGATGTTCGGCGGTTTCCTTGTACCGAAGCGGTGATGCCGGCGTGGTGGTGGGTCCGCGAGCCGTACCGTGGCGCGCCATGGGGCATTGCGACCTGATCGGCTCGCGCCGGGCGGAGCGCCCGACTCGTCGTGGGCGGCTTGGTGATCCGACTCTCCGAGGAGTGCGGATTCCGTTCACGATGACGAGCGCGTGTCGGTGAACCGGGTGGGCCGCACCCGGTACGGGGGCCGTGCCACTCGATAGATGGTCATTGCTCGCGCCGGCTCGGCTCGGTGCGCTATTGCTTGCTTGCCCCAGTGCGTGGCCGTCACCGCGGACGAATCCGCTGCCGGGCAAGGGTTTCCCGCTCCGCTCGGTGTGCCGGGCGATGCCGGGACGGATTCGGCTGCCGCGGTGGTCCTAAGAGGAGCGTTGGATGCTTGGCGTGCGAGGGCCTTTTCCCGAGGCGGAGTTGTGCCATCCGCTCGATCGGCAGTGGTTGCACTACGCGTTCCTGTCTTCGACCAGTGCGCACGCGGTGATCTCGAACCTGTCGGTGCTCGGCCCGGAGCCGCCGGCGGACGGGTCGGCCGCCCGGTGGGCGCCGCAGCGGATGGCCATCCTCCTGCTGCACGACCCGGTGCACGGTTGGTCGTCCACCCAGTTCAACGCGGTCGCGCCCGATACGGCGTGGTCGGCGTTCCGGCTGCCGCACCCGCACGGGTCGCCCGGCGCGTTCCCGGTCGCCGCCGCCGCGGGGAGGCCGGCGGTCGACCTCCGGCTGTCCCGCACCAGCAGGCCGTGCACGTCCCAGTGCGCCCCGTTCGGGCACGACCAGTTCCTGCGGTGGCAGTCCGAGCCCGGCGTGCGCGGCTCGGGAACGCTGCGGTCACCGCACGGTGACGTCCGGTGCGAGCTGCTGGGGTACCACGAACGCGTCCGCGGTCGGTGGAGCTGGCCGGTGCTGGGCGGCTGGGTCTTCGGTTTCGCCAACGCGCCGTCCGACGACGCGGCGAACCCGCCGCCGTGGTCGGTGGTGTTCACCCTGATCCAGCCGCAATACCCGCACGACGCCGCCACCGGCTCGGTGATGCTGTGGCGGGACGGCCGGATGGTGCGGCACTTCCCCCGCCGCCGGCTGGAGGTCGCGGTGCACGGCGAACTCGACCGGGACCGGGTGGTGCTGGTCCCGCCGCTGGCGTCCACCCTGGCCACCCCGCCCGCCCCGCCGGTGCCCAGCCGGTTGCTGATCACCGCGGGGCTGGGCGACGACCGGCTCGTGCTCGACTTCCGGCCCACCACGGCCGCCCGGATCGCCAACCCGTCGGAGACCAGCCTGAAGCCGTTCAGCGTGCACGAGCTGCTCGGCGCCTGCGCGATCGCGGGCGTGGTCTCCGGCCGCAGGTTCGGCTTCGAAACGCAAGGCATCGTCGAGTTCGCCGGAGACGCCCGTGACGACTGAGACCGCGCCGTACACCGGTGCGCGGCTGCTGACCGAGACCGTGGCCGCGCTGTCGGAACGCGCGCCCGCCATCGTCGCCGCCGCCGCCGAGGAGCTGCGGGAGACCCGACTGGGATTGCACTTCCACGACGGCAGCCGGGCGACCATGACGGCCCGCTACAGCCGCCTGCTGGTCGAACCCGACCTGGTCGGCGAGCCGGACGTCGAGGTGGTCTTCGACGACCGGGCGATGAACCTCGTCTTCGACGCCCAGCGTCCCCCGGTGGAGCAGGTGTTGCCGCAGAGCCTGGACGTGCGCGGGCCGCGTGACCGGGTCCTGGCGGTGTGGCGCGCGTTCGTGCTGCTGTCCCAACGCGCCTCGGGCCTGCGGTTCGTGCAGCAGCTTTGGCGCGACTACCGCGACCAGGCGCCCCGGCTGTGGGGCGCGGCCACCGGCGGCTCGGCGCCGCGGGTCTCCCCGCACGGCGACGTGCCGACCGGCTGGCACGCCGTCGACTTCCTCGCCAACCGCCAACCGCTCGAACCGGGCGACCGGACGACCATCGGCGGCACCGCGAGCGCCGCGCCCAGGCTGCTCTGGGACGGCCGCCGCAGCACCGGCTGGTGGGAGGCGCGGCCGGTCGGCGACGCCGACCTGGTGCAGACCATGCGGGCCTGCCGCGCGCGGACCAACCAGGAGATCGACCGGCTGCTGCCGGACCGCGAGCCGAAAGCGGACCTGTACGACCTGATGCGGTCCTACCCGACCCGCCAGGGCAAGGGCCTGCGCCCGACGCTGGTGTTCGCCGCCTGCGCCGCGTTCGGCGAGAAACCCGAGAACGCGGTGCGGGCCGCCGCCGCGCTCGAACTGTTCCACAACGGCTTCCTGGTGCACGACGACATCGCCGACGAGTCGACCCACCGCCGCGGCCTGCCCACGATGAACACCGAGTTCGGCAACGGGCTGGCGGTCAACACCGGTGACGGGCTCAACCTGCTCGCGGTGGACGCCGTGCTGGCCAACCTGGAGACGCTCGGGCTGGCCCGGACGCTGGGGCTCATCCAGGAGGCCATGCACATGTGCCGGGAGTCCATCGAGGGCCAGGCGATGGAGCTGGGGTGGATCCACCACCGCGTGGTGCCGCCCCGGGACGAGGACTACTTCACCATGAGCACCAAGAAGACCGGCTGGTACACCTGCATCAGCCCGTGCCGGATGGGCGCGGTGTGCGCCGGCGTCACCGACCCCGGTGTGCTGGGCCGCTTCGACGAGGCGTTCCGGCTGATCGGGATCGCCTTCCAGATCCAGGACGACATCCTCAACCTCGTCGGCGACGAAGCGCTCTACGGCAAGGAAGCACTGGGCGACCTGCTGGAGGGCAAGCGCACCGTGATGCTGATCCACCTGTTCCGCCACGCGGACGACCGCGAGCGGCAACGGCTCGGTGCGCTCCTGCACCAGCGGCGGGCCGACAAGTCCCAGGCCAACGCCGAAGAGCTGCTCGCCGCCATGCGGCGGCACGGCTCCATCGAGTACGCCACCGAACTCGCCGACCGGCTGGCCGCCGAAGGCATCGCCCGGTTCGAGCGCGACCTGGCCATCATCCCGGAGAACGAAGGAAAAGCAGTGCTGCGACAGATCGCCCACTACGTCACCACCCGGCCGCTATGACCGACCGCCTCGACGACTCCGCCCTCGGCGAAGGCGACCGGGCCGCGCTGCGCTTCGTGGGAAGGATCAACGCCCGGCTGCGCGAGGTGCTGTGCACCCTGGCCCGCCGCGGCGTCGCGATCCGGCAGGACGAGCCGCGGCGCGCCCGGCAGATCCTCGACGCGCTGGCGCCCTGGCCGTTCTACAAGGGCGGCCAGGTCCTGTTCGACCTGCTCGAATGGGAGGACTTCATGGTCGACGGCGAGCCGCCGCCGGTCCTGTCCCGCGCCGAACTCGGCGCCCTGCTGGCCCTGCCGGTGCGCTGGGTGGACACCGCGGTCGCCGCGGTCGACACCCACGCGGCCGGCCCGTTCCGGCAGATCGGTGGCATCCCGCACGTCCGGTGGATGGCAGCCACCGCCCAGTCGACCCTGCACGAGGTGGTACGCGGCCTCACCGAGGTGCTCACCCCACCGCCGGGCTCACCGGACGCCGGCGGGGGTGTCGCAGACACCGACGGGGATGCGGCCGATGTCAGCGGAAGTGTCGCCGACGAGGCGCTGCCGCCCCTGGAGAGCGGCTTCTACCTCTACGAAGACGTCGTGCTAGGCCTGTTCGACCTCATCGGCGCGCGCCTGCCACGCCCGGTCGAACCCGAAGACCCGACCCAGTCCCCGGAGGAACCCGACCAGGAAGACGAACACGACACCGAAGGAAGTTCGATGACCACGAGCCAGCAAACCGCAGCGACCGGGACCGCCCTCTCGACCGAGGTCTTCCCGATCGAGGAGACGTTCCGCGTCACCCGGGTCGACGACCTCGAACACGAGTGGGCGTTGCACGGCGACGCCACCCTCGTCGGGGACGACGGCCTGCAACTGACACCCAGGGCCACGGACAAGGCGGGCACGGCGTTGCTGAACGTCCCGTTCCCGTCCGCGTCCGGTGTCTCCATCGAGTTCGACTTCTCCAGCGCAGGCGGCAACGGCGACGGCTTCGCCGTCTACCTCATCGACGGCGCCTACGACACCGATGTCGGCGGCTACGGTGCCGGCCTCGGGTACGGCCGCGGCCCCTACGGCAAGAGCAACGGCGTCACGAAGGGCTGGCTCGGCCTGGGCTTCGACAAATGGGGCAACTTCTCCCGCGTCTGGGCCGGCCCCACCGCCGAGGACGTGCGCAAGCCGAACCGGATCGTGCTGCGTGGCTCCGGTGACCGCGCCGGCGGGTTCGGCTACATCGACGGTGTCGCCGCCCCCGGTGGCTTGAACGCGGTCTGGGCAGACCGGGCGCACGTCCAGGTGGTGATCGTCGACGCCGTGCTGACCGTGCACGTGACCCGTGGCGACACGACCACGACCGTGTTCGACGGGGTCGACCTCAAGCTGGCGCAGGGCCAGGCCGCGATGCCGGGGACGTTCAAGCTCGGCCTGTCCGCGAGCACCGGCCAGGAGATCTCCCGCCACTGCCTGCGGAACCTCGTCATCGCACTGCCCGCCGCGATGCCGGTGACCGTCGACGGGGCGGCCGAGGCCCCGGCCGGCAGCCGGATCAGCTTCACCGTCACCGTCCGCAACGACGGGCCGAACGACGTCCCCGACGCCGTGGTGACCGGCACCCTCAGCCCAGCGCTGTCGGACGTGAGCATCGACGTCTCGCAGACCGGCGGCGGCGCGTCCTCCACAGGTCCGGGCAGCGCCGACAACGGCACGTTCCGGCAGCCGCTCCACCTGCCGGTCGGCGGCACCGCGACGATCACCGTCACCGGCGACGTCGACCGCGAGGCCACCGGCAAGGCCACGTGCGCGGCGACGATCGAGTCGGCGACGCACCGCAACACCTCGCCGGACAACTCCGACTCGCACGACACGCGGTTGACCGAGTACATCCCGAAGGACGACCTGCGGGTGTGCCAGCACGCGGCGGTCTCGGTCGCGCCGGGCGCCGAGGGGCACATCGCCTTCAGCGTCGAGAACCCGGACAACAACCCGGTCGACCTGGCGAACGCCGAACTGGTCTTCGACGCGCCGACCGGGTTCGAGTGGACCGGCACGATCACGTTCACCTACTACAACGCCGGCGGCCAGAGCCAGGGGAGCGGGGGTACGACGCTGACGCCCACCCTGGAGAACGGCAACAGGAGGCTGCGGCTGACCGGGCTCCAGCAGTTCCAGGCGAACCAGGGCTACGTGCTCACCTATGCCCTGGGCATCCGGGCGAAGGCGGACGCCCAGCCCGGCCGGCACACCGACGGCAAGGCCGTCCTCGCCGACTCGCGTCCGCTGCGCCTGACCGCGACCGTGCAGGGCACCGCGCAGCCGCAGACGTTCGCCAACAACGACACCGCGCTGCCCGTCGTCCAACCGGCCCTGCTGGAGACCAAGCAGGGCGAGACCGGGTTCATGGCCGTCACCATCGGCTTCAACCAGGGCACCGGTCAGGACCTGAACAGCATCGACCAGGTGTTCCGCGCCCCGTCCGGGTTCCGCTGGAGCGGTTTCGTCTCGTACTCCTACTACAGCGGCGGCCAGAACACCCAGGGCAGCCAAGGCGACATCCAGCACCGGATCACCGACAACGGCACCGTCCTGAAGATCACCGGGATGCCCGCGCTGCAAGCGTCCCAGGGCTTGTACCTGACCTACGTCCTCGGCCTCACCGCGGGCGACGACGCCGCGACCGGTCTGCACGGCGACGGCGAGGCGAAGATCGGCACCGCCCGCCCGCTCGCCTTGCACGCCGAGGTGTTGGACAAGAACGAACCTGCCCGCTGCAACCGCTGAGCCGACACCCGGTGCGGGCCCGACCCGGGTCCGCGCCGGGGTGTGGTGGCTTCGGTGGTCCACATGCGACAGTCGCCTCCTGCTGCGACACTGCGGACGCGCTCACCTGAAACAGGAGTGCCACGCCCTCCACCGCCTACCTGAACCGGCTCACCGCGCCCGACGGCACGGTCATCGCCAGGTCGGTCACGTTCGGCCAGGACATGTGGCACTGGGGCAGCAAGGTCTTCAACCACGAGACCGGGCACGCGCTCGGCCTGCCGGACCTGTACGGCTACCAGGGCGACCTCCACCGGTTCGCCGGCGGCTGGGACCTGATGGGCCGCTACACCGACACGCTCGTCCCCGTCTCGGTGCGCGGCGGTCGCAAGGGCGTGGTGATCCGAACCAGCCCGACCACCGTGCTGGTCAAGGACGCGCGGCCGGGCTCAGGCGGCTGCGAAGGCCACGAACTGAACGACGCGCCGTTCGACGTGGGCAGCCGATTCCGCGACGCCGCGAGCAACACCACGATCGACGTGATCGGCCGGTCCGGCGACGACTACCGGATCAACATCGCGTTCGGCGTGGCGCCGTAGCCGACCGCGATCCGCAGTCAGGCGATTTTGCGGCGGTAAGTGATCGTGGCGAGGATGTACGTCAAGACGAGGAGACCGACACACCAGCCGAGGGCGATCCAGATGTCGGAGTCGACCGGCTGCTCGGTGAACAGGTCGCGGATGG
This sequence comes from Actinosynnema sp. CS-041913, assembly GCF_050942485.1. Taxonomy (NCBI): domain Bacteria; kingdom Bacillati; phylum Actinomycetota; class Actinomycetes; order Pseudonocardiales; family Pseudonocardiaceae; genus Actinosynnema; species Actinosynnema sp. CS-041913. The sequence goes on from NZ_CP192037.1 coordinate 2,514,821, forward strand.
CGTTGACGATGGACGTCACCGGCTGGTGTTCGGCGAAGGCGCGCACCGGGCCGGGCATGGTGTCGGTGGGCACGAATGCCGAGCTGATGAACGGCAGGAAGATGAGCGGGTAGGAGAACGCGCTCGCGCCGTCCACCGATTTCGCGGTGAGGCCCGGGATGACGGCGAGCCACGTCAACGCCAGGGTGAACAGGATCAGGATGCCGGCGACCGCGAGCCAGGCCAGCACTCCCGCCCCCGAGCGGAAACCCATCAGGAGGGCGACGAGCACGACGACCACGAGCGAGATCAGGTTCGCGATCAGCGAGGTCAGCACGTGCGCCCACAGCACGGACGACCGCGCGATCGGCATGGACTGGAACCGCTCGAAAATGCCGCTCTTGGTGTCCAGGAAGAGCCGGAACGCGGTGTAGGAGATACCGGAAGCGACCGTGATGAGCAGGATGCCCGGCAGCAGGTAGTTGACGTAAGAATCCGACCCTGCTTTTATCGCGCCGCCGAACACGTAGACGAACAACAGCATGAAGGCGACCGGCATGATCGAGGTCGTGATGATGGTGTCCACGCTGCGCGTGATGTGGCGCAGGGATCGTCCGAGCAGGACTGCGGTGTCGCTGAAGCGGTGCTTGGTCATCGTTGTTCCCCACTGGTCGTGCCGACGCGGGCATCGCCGCTGTCGCCGTGCTTGCCCCGGGTGCCGACGAGCGTCAGAAATACGTCTTCGAGGGTCGGCTGCTTCTCGACGTATTCGACCTTGGCCGGCGGAAGCAGCTTCTTCAGCTCGGCAAGGGTGCCGTTCACGATGATCCGACCCTCGTGGAGGATCGCGATCCGGTCGGCGAGTTGTTCGGCCTCGTCCAGGTACTGCGTCGTGAGCAGCACCGTCGTGCCCTGGCCGGCGAGCTCCTTGACGGCCTGCCACACCTCGATGCGCGCCTCGGGGTCGAGCCCGGTCGTCGGCTCGTCCAGGAAGATGACCGGCGGATTCCCGACCAGGCTCATCGCGATGTCGAGGCGGCGGCGCATGCCACCCGAGTACGTCGACACCTTCCGCGCGCCGGCGTCGGTCAGCGAGAACCGGGCGAGCAGGTCGTCCGCGATTTTGCCCGGATTCTTCAGGTGGCGCAGCCGGGCGACCAGCACGAGGTTCTCCCGGCCGCTGAGAATTTCGTCGACGGCCGCGAACTGCCCTGTGAGGCTGATGGACTCCCGCACCTCCGCAGCCTGCGTGGCGACGTCGAAGCCGTGCACACCGGCCGTTCCCGCGTCGGCTTTGAGCAGCGTGGAGAGGATTTTCACCACCGTGGTCTTGCCCGCCCCGTTCGAGCCGAGCAGGGCGAAAATACTGCCCCGCGCCACATCGAAGTCGACGCCGCGCAGCACCTCCAACTTTTTGTACGACTTCTTCAGACCCTGTACCCGGATCACCTGCTGTGCCGTCATGAGTGACTGTCCCCGTCCTGTTCTTCGGCGCGCTTGATGGCGCTGGTCAGCCGTTCCCGCTCGCGGGCGACCCAACCGCCCTTCGAGTAGTTCTGGAGGAACACCTCGGCAAAATCCACGGGGTCCTCTCCGACGATCTCGCGGATCGCGGTTCCGTCCGCCGCGGCCCGTTCGAACAGATCGGCCAGGTCCTCGTACATCGAGGCCGCGGTGTCGCCGTCGGCCGGCCCGAAGTGCATCAGGTACCGTTCCAGCGCATCGACCGCCGTGCGATAGTTCGAAGGAAGTTGCCGGGTGCGCGCCTTGTACGCCCGCCATCGCCGCTTGTCGCCGATCACCTTCGCGGTGATATCCGAGATTCCCATGGTCATCCGCCTCCTTGGCGAAGCTTTTCGTGTCGTTCCGCCAGAAAGCCCCACGGACGCCGGAACTCCAGCTACCTAGTGCCACTGACTACCGGTAGATAGTAGCACTGAATAGTGGCGGCGCAAGCCCCCCGTGACCTGCCCTGCCCGGTTCGCGCTCGACCTCCGCACTGCTCACGGCGACCACGATCCACCGCTGCCCTGACGCCGCACAGCCACGGCCCTGACACCGCTCCTGACGCGCTGTCGGCGCTGCGCTAGCCTTACCTAGCAGTTCTATGCATCGCACATCTAGGTGGAGGCCGCGTGAAAGTCGCCAAGGATCTTGTTGCCGCGTCCGCGACGCCGATGGTGCTCGGCATCCTGGCCGAAGCGGACAGTTACGGGTACGCCATCCTCAGGCGGATCAACGAGCTGTCCGGCGGGCAGCTCGACTGGACCGAGGGCCTGCTCTACCCGTTGCTGCACCGGCTGGAGCGCCTCGGGCACGTGGAGTCGAGCTGGCAGTCGGTCGCCGGGGAGCGGCGGCGCAAGTACTACCGCATCACGCGCACCGGCCTGGCCGAGTTGGCCGAGCAGCGACGCCAGTGGGACACGGTCGTGGCCGCGCTCAAGGAGGTCTGGCACGACTCCAGACCGGTCGTCGCCGATCCGTTGGGAGGCCTCGCATGACCGGCGGTGAGGACGAGCTGGAGGCCCAGTTCGCCCAGTGGCGGCAGTACGCGCAGCGCCGCAAGGAGTTGCGGCAGTCCGACGCCGACGAGCTCGAAGACCACCTGCGGGGCTCGGTGGACGAACTCGTGGCCGCGGGACTGCACGCCGACGAGGCGTTCCTCGTCGCCGTCAAGCGGATGGGCAGCCTGGACGACCTGGCCCGCGAGTTCGCGCGCGAGCACTCCGAACGGCTGTGGAAGCAACTGGTGCTGAGCGACACCGCGGTGTCGGACGGCAAGCGGCGGCGTGACGTGCTCGCCTTGGTGATCTGCGCGGTAGGCGCGGCGTTGTCCATCAAGGCGCCGGAGCTGTTCGGTCTGTCCATTGAGGACGATGGCGCCTTCTACGCGCCCAACCTCGGCCTGCTGGCGCTGCCGTGGCTGGCGGCGTTCCTGGCGTGGCGTCGCCGGGCCACCAGGGCGGTGGTCGGTGTGCTGCTGGGGCTGTTCGCGCTCGGGGCCGTGGCCGCCAACGCCTACCCGCTCGCGGACGACTCGCAGTCGGTGGTCGTGACGAGCGTCCACCTGCCCATCGCGCTGTGGTTCGCGGTCGGGTTGGCGTACGTGTCGGACGACGTGCGCTCGCCGCGGCGGCGCATGGACTTCATCCGCTTCACCGGCGAGTGGTTCGTCTACTACGTCCTGATCGCCCTCGGCGGCGGCGTGCTGACCGCCTTCACGTTCGGGACGTTCGAGGCCATCGGCATCTCCCCGGAGCACTTCGTCTCGCGCTGGCTGCTGCCGTGCGGAGCCGCGGCGGCGGTCGTGGTGGCGGGGTGGCTGGTCGAGGCGAAGCAGAGCGTCGTGGAGAACATCGCGCCGGTGCTCACCCGCCTGTTCACCCCGCTGTTCACGGTGGCGCTGCTGGCGTTCCTCGTCGCGGTCGTGGTGACCAGCGCCGGCATCGACGTCGAGCGGGAAGCGCTGATCCTGTTCGACCTCCTGCTGGTCGTGGTGCTGGGCCTGCTGCTGTACTCGATCTCGGCCCGCGACCCGCTGGCCCCGCCGAGGCCGTTCGACCGGCTCCAACTCGCCCTCGTGGTCGCCGCACTGGCCATCGACGTGCTGGTGCTGCTGGAGATCACCGGTCGCATCACCGAGTTCGGCACCACGCCGAACAAGGCGGCGGCCCTGGGGGAGAACGTCATCCTGCTGGCCAACCTGGCCTGGTCGGCGTGGCTGCTGCTGGGCCTCGTCCGTCGTCGCACGCCGTTCGCGGCCCTCGAACGCTGGCAGACCAACTACCTCCCGGTGTACGCGGCGTGGGCGTGGATCGTGGTCCTGCTCTTCCCCCCGTTGTTCGGCTACCTCTGATCGATCGGCCGCTGCCCGCCGAGTCCCGGAAACTTCCACCGGATTCGGCGAACCCGGGCACGGCACGGGCCCGACCCGCTTCACTACTCCCGCACGGCACGGAGGTGGGACATGGCGGAGCGGTTCGGGCCGTATCGGGTCGGGGAGTTGCTCGGCCGTGGCGGTATGGGGGTGGTGCACCGGGCTCACGACACCGTCAGCGGTCGCACGGTAGCGCTCAAACGGTTGTTGACCGCGGACGCGGAGTACGAGGCGCGGTTCCGGCGTGAGTCGCGGGTCGCCGCCGCGCTCACTCACCCGCACGTGGTCCCGGTGCACGCCTACGGCGAGATCGACGGCACGTTGTACCTGGACATGATGCTCGTCGACGGCGTGGACCTGCACCGCCTGCTGGCCGACGGCACCACGCCGGACGTCCTGCTCGGCCTCCTCGGCCAGGTCGCCGAGGCTCTCGACGCCGCGCACGCGGCCGGCCTCGTGCACCGGGATGTCAAGCCGTCCAACATTCTGGTGGACCGGTCCGGCCACGCGTACCTGGCCGACTTCGGCATCGCCCGCCCGGTGTCGGCGGCGGCTACGGCGATCACCCGTTCCGGCCGGTTCATCGGCTCGCTGGACTACCTCGCGCCGGAGCGCCTCGGCGGCGAGGCGGACGGCCGCGCGGACGTGTACTCGCTCGCCTGCGTGCTGTTCGAGGGGCTGACCGGCAAGCTGCCGTTCGGTGGGGCCGAGCCCGCCGCGAAGCTGGCCGCGCACCTGCTGGAGCCGCCACCCGCCCCGTCGCGGTTCGACCGGCGCATCGGTCCTGCCCTGGACGCGGTGGTGGCCCGCGGCCTGGCGAAGGAGCCCGGCCACCGCTACCCGACGGCGTCCGCGCTGATCTCGGCCGCCGCCGACGCGGTCCGGGTGAACGGGACCGCGACGGTGGCCGCGGGCACCGCCGACCAGGAGCGGTTCATCGAGGCGATCATCCGCTCGGCCGCCGGCACGACCGTCCTCGCGCCGGGCGCGGGCTGCCCGTACCCGGGCCTGCGCGGGTTCACCACCGACGAGGCGGGCTGGTTCCACGGCCGGGCGCACGTGGTCACCGACCTGCTGGTGCGCCTGGCCGACCAGGTCGTCCACCCGGAGCCGACGATCGTGGTGGGCGCGTCGGGCGCGGGCAAGTCGTCGCTGCTGCGCGCGGGACTGCTGCCCGCGGCGGCCGACTGGCCGCAGGTCGTGCTGACGCCCGGTGCGGACCCGGTCGGCGCGCTGGCCGCCGCCGTGGCCGGCGTGACCGGCGCCGAACCCGCCGCGCTCGCCCGGCGGATCCGCGCCGGGCGGCTCGGGCTGACCGAGCGGGTGCTGATCGTGGTGGACCAGTTCGAGGAGCTGTTCGCCCACGACATCGGCGAACCCGACCGCGCCGCCTGCGCGGCGGCCCTGGCGGACGCGGGCCTGGGACTGGTGGTGCTGGCCGTGCGCGCGGACTTCGTGGAGCACTGCATCGGCCTGCCGCCGCTGCGCCGCGCCCTGGCCCGCTCGGTGATCCTGGGACCGCTCAGCGTGGACGAACTGGGGCAGGCGATCACCGCGCCCGCCGCGGCGGTGGGCGCGTCCGTCGAGCCGGGGCTGCCCGCCCGGCTGATCGCCGACCTCGGCGGGCCCGACTACGACCCGGGCGCGCTGCCCCGCCTGGCGCACGCGTTGCGGGAAACCTGGCACCACCGCCAGGGCGACACCCTCACGCTCGCGGCCTACCTGTCCACGGGCGGGATCGACGGCGCCGTCGCGCGCACCGCCGAGCAGGTCTACGCCCGGCTGTCGCCCGCCGACCAGCAGGTCCTGCGCACGACGGTCCTGCGCATGGTGAGTGTGCACGACGGCGGCAACGTCACCCGCCGACGCGCGGTGGTGCCGCCGAGCCCCGTGCTCGACCGGCTGGTCGCGGCCCGGCTGGTCACCGTCGACCGGGACGGGGCCCAGCTCAGCCACGAGGCGCTGCTGACCGCGTGGCCCCGGCTGCGGGCCTGGGTCGACGAGGACCGCGACGCCCTGCTGACCCGACGCCGGCTCGCGGACGCCACCCGGCGGTGGGCCGACGCGGGCCGCCACCCCGGAGACCTGCCGCGCGGGCCACGCCTGGCGGCGACCCTGGCGTGGGCCGACTCGCACGCCGACCTCACCGCCGTGGAACGGGACTACGTCGACGCGATCCGCCGGGCGCGCAGGCGGTCCCGGACGGGTCGCGTGGCCACCGCCGCCGGGGCCGCCGTGCTGGTGGTGGTGGTCGTCATCGCCGCGACCATGGCCGTGCTGGCGCGTGGCGAGTCGGCGCAGCGGCTGTCCCGGCAGCGGGCCACCGAGTCGCTGACCACCGTCGACCCGATCCAGGCGATGCGCGACGCCCTGCGCGCCCAGGACGCCCACCCGACCCCGGAGGCGCGTTCGGCACTGCTCTCGGCGCTGACCCGGACCGCACCGCTGACGTTCACCGAAGAGGACCACCCGGCTTTCTCGGGCGGGCTGACGGTCGACGTCGACCCGGCCGGACGCCGTGTCGCGGTGGGAGGCTGGCGCGGCGAGTTTCTGGTCTGGGACGTGGTGGAACGCAAAGCCCTGCTCGCCACCGAGGACGGCTCCGGGGAGGATGTCGACGCCGTCCGGTTCTCCAGGGACGGCACCCGGATCGCGGTCTCCGGCGGCGACACCACCGTGTGGGACATCGGGTCCGGGACGGTGGTGCACACCGTCGAGGGCGGGAACGCGGCGGACTGGAGTCCTGACGGGACACTGGCGGTCGCCGTGTCGGGCGGGCTGGAGCTGTGGCGCGGAGGCGTCCGGGTCCGGTCGGGGTTCGGGCTCGGGACGTGGATCAGCGACCTGCGGTTCCGCCCGGACGGGCGGCGGCTGGCCGTCGGACGCCAGGACGGCGGCGTCGAGCTGTGGGATCCGGCGGGGGAGCGGGTCGCCCTGCGCACCGAGCACGGCGACGCGCTGCCGGGCTCCTCCAACCTGGTCCGCCTCGGTTACGCCGCCTCGTTCCTGGTGTCCACCCGGACCGACGAGACCGTGCGGCTCTGGCACCCCGACACGGCCGAGCCGCTCGCCGAACTCGCGCCCGGCCGTGGCGGAATGGCCCTGCTCGGCGCCGGCGAGCGGGTGTTGACCGCCAACCTCGCCGAACTGTCCGCCCGGTCGCCCGTCACCGGCGAGGTCACCGCCGAGTACGCGGGCAATCGCGACCCGATCTTCGCGCTGGCCTCGGCGGGCGGCACCGTCGCCGCCGCTACGACGCGGGAGACCGTGGTCGTGTGGCGGGCGAACCCGCACCGCTTCGACGGGCTGCTCGGACCCGCCAAGGGCGTGGGTGTCGAACCCGCCGACGGCACGACGTGGGTCGCGGACGACCGCCGCGTGGTGCGCGTCCGGGACGGCGAGCCGGTCGCGGGCGTGGACGTCCGGATCGGCCCGCGCGGGCACCGTGCGGTGGTCCACGCGCTGCCCCGGGTCGAGGGGATCACGGTCACCGGCCCGGACGGCGCGGAGCGGACGGTGCCGTTGCCACCGGGCAGCGACGTCCGCGCCTTCGCGGTGTCGGGGGACCTGATCGCGGTCTCCCTGCGCCCCGAGGGGAGGAAAAGCGAGGAGGTGCGGGTCTGGGCACTCGACACCTTCGCGGAACGCGGGCACTTCGAGGTGCCGTACCCGTTGCGCGACTTGGCGTTCTCGCCGGACGGCGAGTGGCTGGCCGCGGTGGTGGTCGGCGATGTCAGCGTGTGGTCGCAGGTCTGGGACACCGGGTCGTTCACCCGGCAGGAAGGCAGAGTCGAGGACAAGGGAAGCACCTTCGCCCTCGGCTTCCACGGCGATTCGCTCGTCGTCGCGGCGGGCGGGACCGCCAAGTTCACCGACCCGGCCACCGGACGCGTCGAGCGGGAGATCGCGGTGGGCGCCGACGTGACCGCGCTGGCCTTCGCCCCCGACGGCGAGACCCTGGCCACCGCCTCCGCCGACCGGCCCGACGTGCGCCTGTGGGACGTGGGGACCGGCGAGCAACTGGCCGCCGTCCAGGGCCACCGGTCGCCACCGACCCGGCTGGCCTTCACCGCCGACGGGCTGGTGAGCGCCGGTGACGAGGTGCTGCGGCTGCCGACCGACGCGGCTGCGGCTGTCGCCCGGCTGTGCGCGCTGCTGGCCGAACACCCCGGGGCGGACACCGCCGACACCGGATGCGGGTGACACCACGGGGTCCGGTTGACGGCGTGCCGATGGGACGAACGGGTGTACCTATCGCAACGGTGCTCCATACCTATAGCTGACGGCTGCGGTACGGGTTGATATGCCGTGCATATTCGTTGTCCAGCCGGACTCGGCCGGCTGGATTGTTAAATAAACACCGGAGACATCCCGGTCTGTCGCTGTGCGCCGCGTATTCGCTGGTCACGTCAATGTGCTGATCATTTTACCGGGAGCGGTCCCAGTCGGCTCCGGTTGAGCGGCGGCGGGGCTATTCGCTAGCTTCGATTGCGCCCGACGTGCCCTGCAACGCGTCGGGCCCCTGCAATGAAAGGAAGAGCAACGTGAAGAAGTTGTTCTTGATACCTGCCCTGCTGGCCCTGGTGGTCGCCGTCCTCGTCGCACCGAACTCGAACGGCTCATTCGTCGTGGCGGGCCACCCGACCAGCGCCGTCGATGTCGCGGAAGCGCCCGCGAACCTGCTGTCCGCCGCCCCCGCGGCGGGGTGGCCGGTGCCACGTGCGCGCACGTTCCGCATCCTCAGTTCCTGCTCGGCGTACGCGGCGGTCATCCGCCAGGGTGCGCGTGCGTGGAACGGACTGACCGAGAGCACCAGCGGAACCCCGGTGGAGTGCCGCAACAGCTACATCGCCGACTGCGGCGGCGGTAGCCGGGTGGTCGGTTGCAACTGGGGTCAGGGGCAGCGGATCGCCCTGTACATGGGCGGTGTGAGCGACGACGCGCTGCTGGCCGCCCACGAGTTCGGCCACGACTGGTACGGCCACTCCACCTACCAGTGCGCGGGCTGGGGCAGCCCGCAGGAAGTGATGGCACCGAGAATGTGCAACTACGGCGCCACCACCGCGTTCGAGAACTGATCCACGCCGATGCGGGGAGCGTCCTTCGGGCGCTCCCCGTTCGCGTGCGGTTCCCGCCTGCGGTGTGAGCGCGTGTCGGGCGACTTCCGGGCCGATATCGGTGATCACCCTGATGTCGCGCGGTTCGCCAAGCCATAGGTTTCCCTTGGCTCGACCACGACGGTCCGGCGAGTTCGGGTGAGGCATGGGGGGACGAAGTGGCGATTGCGCGCCGGTGGGCAGCGGGTGCTGCCGCTTTGTACGTTCTGTGGGGCCTGCTGCACATGGGTCTCGGTGTGTCGACGGTGATCGGTGATCTCGCGGGCGGTGCGCCCGAAGGGGAGTTGGCGGCCGAGAGCCTCATGTTCTTCGTCTGCGCGACCGTGCTGGGAGCGCAGGCCGTGCTGGTCGCGCTGGCCATGAACCGCGTCAACAGCCGTCCCGGGTTCTGGCTCAACGCCGTCGTGCTGGGTGTGGTCGACGCGGCGTTCCTCGCCGTTCTCGTGGTCCCCGGCCACGTCGACCTCATCGGCGGCACGTCGGGACCGGTCATCTGGCTGCTGGCCACCGTATGTGCCGCGGTGGCGCTGCGACGCGAGCCGGTGAGCAACTCGCTCCACCATCCCTGAGCGCGATGGGAAGAGAAACCCTCGGCGGCCTGTCGATCACCTCTTCGTCGGCGCCGAAAGCGCGGCGAACCAGGGATTCGGTGGTGCCGCCGATCCGGGTGCGGGCGGGACGCTGACGGGGCGGTGGCGAATCGTCTCGACGCCGGCCGCGCGGGCCGCGGTGAGATCGCGATCCGTGCCGCCGACGAACAAGCACGACTCCACCGGGATGGCGCGCGTGTGGATCGCCAAGGTGATCAGGTCCGGGGCCGGCGGCAGGGCGGCGCGGTCCGGCCCGGTGCGCCCGACGAGGTGGTGCACCCGCTCGACCAGGCCGTGCAGCACGAGGAACGCCTGGACCGCCGCGATGTCCAGGCTGCTGACCACGGTGACCCGGGCGCCGGCGGCGGCCGTCACGGCGAGGGCCTCGTGGACACCGGGTGCGACCCGTGCGGCGGCCACCACCCCGTGCTCGATCCGGCATAGCTGCGCGTACACCGCCTGCCCGGTGGCCGGGCCGATGGTTGCCGCGTGGGCGAGGACCACGAACGGGTCGTCGGTGCGCGCGACCCTCCGAGGCAAGCGGCCTTCGGCCACCAGCACGCGCAACCGATCGGCCGACGACCTCGTGGGCGGCAACTCGGCGATCGGGCCGTCGAACGCCACCAACACGTGATCGCGCTCCACGAGCAGTTCCTCGGCACGCACAGCTCCCCCTTCTGCTACTCGATGCCCTCGGCGGCGCTGCGGGCTTCGCTCTGCACCGCGGCCGGGAGGTCGGTGTCCGCCGCCATCCCGCGCAGCTTGCGCAGTCCTCGCGGTCTGTCCACGCGGCCCAGCTCACGGGCGGCGGCGAGTCTGGTGTGCGGCGATTCCTTGCGGTTGTCCGCGATCTTCGACAGCGATGTCCCTTGATCGGCGTAGTTCAGCTCGTTGATGAGGGACAACCTCGCAGCGAAACCGAGGGTCGGATCCCCGGCCAGCTCATGCAGCAGGGCGCGGTTGCCGAACCAGCCGATCCCGCCGGCCTTCTTCGCGGCGACAACCCGGATGTCGTCGGGTTGCCCGGTGTCGCGGGCGATCACCTCGCACACCTCGCGCTCCACCGCGGTGCCCGCCTCCGCGGCGGCGTGCATCCGGCTCTCGGCGCCGATCGCGGGGTCGCGCGCCAGTTCGGCGAGGAGCCTCGTCCCGGCCGCGTCGTCCACGACAGCGGTCTTCTGGGCAGCCGTGAGGCGATCCTGCTCGGGCACGGAGACGTCGTTGGCGATGATCTCGTAGAGATCGACCAACTGGTCGCGGGAGATGTGCTTGCTCGCCAGCATCGCGGTCTCCAGGCGGGAGGACGGTAAGCGGGTGCGGTCCGCCACGAGGGCCTGGTAGTGCGGCAGCGCCGCGGTGCGGGAGAGCGTCGCGAGGTGGCCGAGCGCCCACAGCTTGTCGCCGTCCGCGTCGTCGTACGCGGTGACGATCTGCTCGACCAGGTCCACGCTCATCGCTCGGCGGTCCGTGAGCAGCGCCTCCATGCGCAAGCGCGGCGGAAGCGCGCTGTCCGACGCCAGCTCGGCCAGGATTCCGTAGTGCCGGTCGAGGCGCAGGACGAGGAACTGGGCCGCCTGCAACCGCACGCCGGGCGCCGCCTTGGTCCGAAGGCGTTCCAGGAGGTCTTGCAGGCGGTTCCGGTCGTCACCGAGGACGGTGCTCATCGCCTCCTCACGGGCGGTCTCTCCGGCGCCGCTCTCGGCCAGCACGCACATCAGGTCGATGCCGCGCGGGCGGTCATGGGACAGCGCGGTGCGGGCGGCGGCCAAGCGGACGGTGTCCGATGCCGTGATGTCGGCGACCACATCGGCGAGCAGGGCGAGGCCGCGGCCGGGCTCGTGCGCCGTGACGAGTTGCGCGGCTTGCAGACGGACGTGCTCGTGGTGCGAAGTGGCGGCGAGGCGGGTGAACATCCCCACGGCGACGACCGGATCGGTGTCGAGGAGCATCTTGCCCGCCGCGGTGCGGGCCGTGCGGTCCACTTGCGCATCGGCGATGAACACCTCGGCGACCGGCACACCGTCGTGGGACGAGAACCCGTTGAGGAACCGCAGGGCCTGGTAGCGGCGGTCCTGAGCCGTGGCCGGGTTCCGCACGACGTCCTGGAGCACGGTGACCGCCCGGTCCGGGTCGATGTCGTGCAACCACTGCGCGAAGCGCGACCAGTCCCGGTGGGACGTGCGTCCCGCGACGAGCCGGCGGAGGTGGTGGGTCGCCGCGCCCACGACGTTCTCGGGTAGGGCGACGCCGTGATCGACCAAGGCGGACACGAACCCGAGGTTGTGCCTGCGGTGCCAGGGCCGCATGAGGCGGCGCAGCGGTCGGCGCAGGTCCGCGCCGGCCTCCGCCCACCGCGCCACGAGGAACACCTTCACCGCGAGGTCCGGCCAAGGCCAGGTGCGGCGCGGTCGCAGCAGGCGACGGCTCCGCCGGGTGTCCGGAGCGCCGTGTGCGCGTGCCAGCGCGGCGGCGGCGAGGAACTCCTCGATCGTCTGATGGCGGAAGGCGAACACCCGGCCGCGTTGGAGGACCAGGCCGCTGAGCCGCAGCACGTCCGGCACCACCTCCGGCCACACCTCGGCATCGGGTTTCCACCGCACCGCGAGGTCGAGCACGCTCGCCTCGCCTTGGTGGAACAGGCGCTGGTAGGCGATGTCCTGGAGCAGCACCTCCAGGTTCTCCACGAGGTGGTCGGCCGCGCGCTGGGCGGCGGGGCCGCGGGGCGCGAGCCGCTTGAGCAGTCGGGCGCGCGCGTCGATCTCGTAGACCTTGGCGAGCTGCCACGTCACGAAGCGCTCGTATAGCTGGGTCTGGTTGTGCGGCGGGTCGAGGTCCGGGTTCTCGGCCAGCAGGACGCACAGCATGGTCGCGATCAGCGGCACGTGCGCGAGATCGCGCAGCTTCGTCAGTTGGACCTTGGCCAGGAACCGGGCCGCGTGTCGTTCGGGCTGTGCCTGGCCCTCCTCGCGCATCCAGTTGCCGACGAACTTCCGCAACTCCTGCTCGGAGAACCGCTCCAACACGTAGGTGGGTGCGGTCCTGCGGTCGGAGAGCCGGCGCAGCTCGCGCTCGTGCAGCGGGCGACTGGTGACCAGGAACCGGTGGGTGGACCGGCGTCGGTGGTGTTCGACGCGCCGCGTGACCGCCGTTCGGGCGCCGGGGTCGAGCACCTCGTCCAGGCCGTCCACCAGGACCAGCCAGGGCACTCCGCGCATCGGCTCGGTGCCGAACAGCTCCACCAGCCGCCGGTGGTCGAGGGTGAAGCTCAGTCCCGGCAGGACCCCCTCCGCCAACGCTTCCGGCAGCGTGCTGTCCCGCGTCAACGCGTCCGCGGTGACGGGGACCGGCACGAAGTCGCCCTCGCCCTCGTCGAGCCACCTCGCCGCGGTCGCCGCGGTGATGTGGCGGACGAGGCTGGACTTGCCCGCACCCGGCTCCGCGATCACCTGCGCGCCCTCGAACATCGCCACCAGGTCCTCCGCCGCGATCCGTTCGGGGGCGGTGTCCTCGTCCAGTTCGTCGTCGTGGTGGGGAGCGGCTTGGCGGCGCAGGTAGATCGCCGACAGCGGCGGCGCGACCTGACGTGCCCATTCGTACTGGTGGTCGTGGTCGGCCGTGCGCACCGTCTCCAGGTACTCGCGCAGCACGGGGCCCGCGTGCCGCCACTCGCCTGCCGTGAGTTGGGCAGGGCCGAGGAGGTCGAGCCAAGCGTCGTTGCGCCGCGGCAGCCCGGGGATGTCGGGCACTTGCAGGAAGTCGCCGGCCGGTCCGAGGACACCGCATACCCCACCGGTGCGGCGGTCCAGCACGGGCGATCCGGGCTCCGGCCCCGCTGCCAGGCGCAGCGCGGTGGGTGGCGTGCCCGGGCGAAGGGACGCGAAGGGATCGCCGGTCTTCGGGACGGTGACCAGTGCCAGCCCCTCGCCGAGCCCGACGCTCGCGGCGATCGTCAGGACCCGATCGGACGCGACGCGTACGCCCCGGACTTCGCCGTATCCCGTGCGCAGCCGCACCACGGTCTCCAACAGCGCCTGGTGGAGCGGGTCCGCTGCGGCCGACGGGGAGACGTTCGTGATCACGACGCCACCCCGGATGTCCCGCGCCTGTACGACAGGCGCGTTGGCGACGCCCGAGAGTTCGTTGTGGTGCAACGGTCCCGTGTCGGAGGGTGACTCGTCGTTCACGATCGGTGTGATGCTCCTCGGCGACCGGGCGGCGACCGGACAGGAGTCCGGTTCAAGTGCTCAGGAGACCACATCCCGGAAGCCGGGGAACCGCAATCTTGCCAACGGTGAGGACACCCGGTTGTCGTGTCGACAGGCGAGGTGTCGCAGACACAGAGCTGTCGCACCTTGTCACAGCGGGCGGCGTCACAGCGGGCGGCGCAGCCCGTCCAGCACGAGGGTGATGACGTCGTCGGCCTCGGCCCGCCAATTCGGGCGGTCATGGGCCGCGCTGATGCCGTGCAGCACCATCATCACGGCACCGGCGTCCACGTCGTCCCGCACGGCGCCGTCCCGCACGGCGGCGGCCAGCAGGTCGGTGACGGTCTGCTCCAGCGCCCGGCCGCCCTCGGCGAGGGCGCCCGAGCGATCGGCCATGAGCGTGGCCAGCGTCCGGGCCAGGCCCTCGTGGGCGGCGATGTGGTCGACCATGCCGCGGAGGAAGGTCGCCAAAGCCTCCGCCCCGGGCAGCGTGGCCTGCAGCCGGCGGGCGCGGTCGCACAGCGCGGCGACTTCCCCGTGGTAGACCGCCTCGGCCAGCGCCTCCCGGGTGGGGAAGTGGCGGTACAGCGTGCCGGTGCCCACTCCGGCCAGCCGGGCGAAGTCATCGAAGCGCAGGTCGAAGAAGTCGCCGGCGTCGAAGACCTCTCGTGCCTTGGCGATCAGGACGTCGCGGTTGCGTCGGGCGTCGGCCCGCAGCGGCTTGTCGGCGGTCATGCGTCACCTCGCGTTGACAAATGGAGATGACCTCCATATCTTCGAATAAGTGGAGATTGTCTCCAAATCGATCGTACCCCACGAGGTGCAGCGTGAAGATCCTCATGTTCGGCCGAGGCGTGATCGCCACCATCTACGGCTGGGCCCTGCAACAGGCGGGGCACGAGGTCGAGTTCTACGTCCGGCCCGGCCGCGCGGCGACGTACGGGGACGCGGTCGACCTCGACCTGCTCGACACGCGGCGCCGGGTGCGGGGGCAGCGCGTCGCCGAGAAGTGGCCGGTGCGCTACCGCGAGGCGCTGGAGCCGGACCACGACTTCGACCTGATCGTGCTCAGCGTGTCGCACCACCGCCTCGCGGAGGCGACGGCCTTCCTGTCCCCGCGTGTCGGCCAGGCCACGGTGCTGGTCTTCGGCAATGTCTGGACCGAGCCGCCGGCCGCGGTCGGCGCACTCCCCGTCGACCGGGTCGCCTGGGGCTTTCCCCAGGCCGGTGGCGGTTTCGGCACGGACGGCGTGCTCCGCGGGACGCTGCTGCGGTCGGTCGTCTTCGGCACCCTCGACGGCCGGCCCCCGACCGACCGGGAGCGGGCCGTGCGCCAGGCGTTCCGCGAGGCCGGCCTCCGGCTCAAGGAGGAGCCCGACTTCCGCGGCAAGCTGTGGGTCCACTTCGTGTCGGATGCCGCCCTGCTCTCGCGGGGCCTGCGGCTGGGTTCCCTGTCCAAGCTCGCCGGGGCGACGGGCGACCTGCGCGAGGCGCTGCTGACCGGCCGCGAACTGCTGCCACTCCTCCAGGCGCGCGGCCTCGACCTGCGACGTCACCGGGGCGGTGTGCTGATGTTCCGGGCGCCCACCTGGCTGACGGCCCCCGTGCTCGCCTGGCTGACCGCCCATTTCGCCCCCGTGCGCGTGAATTTCGCGGCGCACTCCGATCCCGACGCCGAGGAGCCGCGGGAGGTCTGCCGGGACGCCCTGGCCGAAGCACGACGGTTGGGCATCCCGGTACCGCGGCTGGAAGCGGCGGAACCGCACTTCGCCCGTGAGCGGACGGGTCGAGTCTGAATCGGCCTCTCGCTGTCCAGCCGCTACCGCCTGTCCGTGCCGTCGTGGGAGGAAAAGTCATGACCACCGCCGAGAAGCACGAGTTCCCCATGGTCCGTACGTGCCCCTTCGCGCCGCCGGCGGCGTACGAAGAGATCCGCGAAGGAGAGCCGGTCTCGCGGGTTCGGCTGCCCGACGGCGGGTGGGCCTGGGTGGTCAGCCGCCACGAAGACGTGCGAACCGTGTTGAACGACCGGCGGTTCAGCGCCGACCGGCAGCATCCGGAGTTCCCGCAGTTGGTCAAGGGCGAGGCAGCGTCCCGGCGGCCGGACGAGGAGCGCACCCTGATCATGATGGACGCGCCCGAGCACGGGCCGGCGCGCAAGGCCGTGCTCGGCGAGTTCACGGTGCGGCGGTTGGAGGCGCTACGGCCGCGGATCCAGGAGATCGTCGACGGGCAGATCGACGCGCTGCTGGCCGGGCCGCGGCCCGGGGACC
This sequence comes from Actinosynnema sp. CS-041913, assembly GCF_050942485.1. Taxonomy (NCBI): domain Bacteria; kingdom Bacillati; phylum Actinomycetota; class Actinomycetes; order Pseudonocardiales; family Pseudonocardiaceae; genus Actinosynnema; species Actinosynnema sp. CS-041913. The sequence goes on from NZ_CP192037.1 coordinate 2,530,862, forward strand.
TGGTGGAGTCGCTGTCGCTGCCGGTCCCGTCACTGGTGATCTGCGAGATGCTGGGTGTGCCCTACGCCGACCATGAGTTCTTCCAGCGGCACACGGTGAACGTGATCAAGCAGTCGACGCCGCCCGAGGAGCGGTGGGCGGCCATGGGAGCCCTCCAGGGCTACCTGGCCGACCTCATCGCGGAGAAGGAGGAGAACCCGCCGGACGACCTGCTCGGGCGGCAGATCGTCAAGCTGCGCGCGGACGGCACCTATCGGCGGACGGCACTGGCCGGCATGGGCTTCCTGCTGCTCGTGGCCGGCCACGAGACGACGGCGAACATGATCTCGCTGTCGACCGTGGCGTTCCTGCGCAACCCGGAGCAGCTCGCGATGATCAGGGCCGACCCGGGCAGGACGCTCAACGCGGTCGAGGAGATGCTGCGGTACTTCACGATCATCGACGTGGCGACGGCCCGGCTGTGCGTCGAGGACATCGAGGTCGGCGGGCAGCGGATCCGCGCCGGCGAAGGAGTGCTGGCGCTCGGCTATTCGGCCAACCGTGATCCGCGGGCGTTCGAGAACCCGGACCGGCTCGACATCGAGCGCGGCGCGCGCCACCACGTCGCGTTCGGGTTCGGGCCGCACCAGTGCCTGGGCCAGAACCTGGCTCGGATGGAGCTGCAGATCGTGTTCGACACGCTGTTCAGCCGCGTCCCCACGCTGGAGTTGGCGATGGATGTCGACGAGCTGCCGTTCAAGGACGACGCGAACATCTATGGCCTGTACCAGCTCCCGGTGACCTGGTAGCGGACGAACTGCCATCCCCCTCGTCAGGAGGAGAAGGCCATGAAGATCATCGCGGACACCGACAGGTGCGTCGGCGCCGGACAGTGCGTGCTCACCGAGCCCGCGCTGTTCGACCAGAGCGAGGACGACGCCACCGTCATCGTGCTGGACGAGACACCGGAGGGCGAGCTGGTCGCGAAGGCCCGCGAAGCGGTGCACCTGTGCCCTGGCCAGGCCCTCTCCCTGGAGGAGTGAGTCATGGCCTCACCGCCTGAAAGGATCACGCTGCTCGGCGTGGGCCGCTGAACGGCGCTCGACCTCGGTGGCGTGCACGAACCGGTCCGGGCGCAGCACCACGACGTCCGTGCCGTGGTCGGCGAACCAGGCGGTGAGCGTGCCGTCCACGTCCTCGACCGTCGTGATGCCGGCGGGCTCGGTCGAGCCGGGCGGCACGATGCGCACGAACCGGGCCACCGGGCCCCGCCAGCCGATCGCGGTCGCCGTGTCCACCCCCGGGCCGATCACCGCGAACTCGGCGCCCAGCACGTCGTCCAGGGGCACCCGCGTCCCGCCGACGGTGACGTCGGGCTGGGGGAACATCCGGCCGACCGGCCCCCGGTGGCCCGGCAGCGCGGGACGGGGCTTGAACTCGAAGTGCCGGATCGCGCGGCGGATGCGGGGCACGGTCTGCGCGGTGCGCAGCACGGCGTCCCTGACGGCGGCGGCGAACCTGTTGCGCACCAGGAACACCCGTCCCAGGCGCAGGCTGGTCAGCGCCATCGCCTCGGTGTGCGGGCGGCGTTCGGCCTCGTAGCCGTCGAGCAGCGCGTCATCGGCGTCGCCGCGCAGCACCTGCGCGATCCGCCACGTCAGGTTCGCGGCGTCCCGCAGGCCGCTGCACAGGCCCTGGCCGAGGAACGGCGGCAACTGGTGCGCGGCGTCGCCGAGCAGGAACACCCGGCCGTCCCGCCAGCGGTCCGCGCTCAGGTGGTGGAAGGTGTAGACGACGGCGCGGGTCACCGTGAACCGGTCCGGGTCCACGTAGGGCGCGATCAGGTCGCGGATCGTCGCCGGGCTCGTCATGGTCTTCGGGTCTTCGCCGTCCAGGAGCATGAACTCCAGTCGGTGCGTGCCGAACGCGCCCGGTGACACGAACGCGGGACGTCGCCAGTCGCACACGAACCGGGTGGCCTCGACGCGGGTCGCTCCCGGTGCCACGACACCGGAGACCGCGAGCCACGGTTCGGCGTTCGACGTGCCGGTGAGGCTGATGCCGGCGGCCGTGCGGGTGGCGCTGCGCGCGCCGTCCGCGCCCAGCAGGTACCGGGTGTCGACCTCGGTCTCGCGCCCGTCGTGGCGCAGGGCGACGGTCACGTGGTCGTCGTGCCGGGTCAGGCCGGTCAGCTCCGTGCCGGTGCGCAGGGTGACGTGCGGGAACCGGTCCAGGCCCCGTCTCAGCGTCGCTTCGAGCCTCGGCTGGTCGAAGAAGTGCAGCGGTCCGGCGCCGAGGCCGAAGTCGATCTCGTCCAGCGCGATCTCGGCGAACACCCGGCCCTTGGCGTTGACGTACTTGGCTCTCCGGGGCGGGTAGGTGTCGCGCTCGATCTCCTTGCGCAGGCCCGCCTGCTGGTAGACGCGCAGCGCCTCGTCGTCGCAGGAGAACGCGCGCGGTTGGCCGTGCGGCTCGGTGCTCCGCTCGACCACGAGGGTGCGCACGCCGCGTGCGCCCAGCAGGTTGGCGGTGAGCGCGCCGACCGGCCCGCAGCCGATGACGACGGCGTCGTACATGGGGTCCATCCCTCCGTTGTGCTGTTCGAGGCCATCGCAGCGGAGGGCTGTGGAGATCGTGTGGAGGCGTTAGTGGAAGCGGGCCAGCAGCAGGTGGGCGCCCTGGGCCTCGGCCGTCGCGCGGCCGGTGTCGAGATCTCGTGCGTCGCCGCCGGCCAGGCCGCGCACCCGGTGCAGCTCTGCGGTGAGGACGTGCTCGCCGACCGCCCGTGCGGCGGTCAGGCCCTCGTCGGCGAGTGCGGCGGCCCGCTCGTGGTGACCGGCGACGAGGTGGGCGTCGGCGACGGCGGCGATCGTGATCGTGCGGGTCGAGCGCAGGCCCGGACGGTAGATGCCGTCGGCGGCGGCGCGCAGGGCCGCCAGCCTGGACGCGTCGCCCCGGCGCACGGCCGCCCACTCGGCGAAGAAGTCGCCGGTCGTCACGAAGTGCGTCAGGTGGCCCTCCACGCCGATGCGGCGGCACGCGTGCGCGGCCCGTTCGGCCGCGTCCACGTCCTGTTCCTGGAGCGCCGCCCACCCGGCGAACAGCTCCGCGTTGGCGCGGCCGTACGGGTCGTCGGTGCGTTCGGCCAGGGCGCGTGCGGCGGCCAGGTCCGGTTGGGCGTCCAGGCCGCGCAGTGATCGCACGAGGGCGCGGAACTCGTGGACGGCCAACGTCGGCGTGCGGCCGGTCTGCCCGTGCAGGAGGCGTTCGTCCAGGTGGTCGAGGGCGGCGGTGAGGTGGTCGTCGGCGTCGGCCAGGTGGCCGCCGAAGTAGGCGGTGACGCCGCGCAGGTAGTGGGCGGCGGTCCTGGTGAGAGGGCCGCTGTCGAGTGCGCGCAGTCGGTCGGCGAGGTCGGTGGCGAGCGGGAAGTCGGCGCGGTTGCAGGCCAGTTCGCCGAGCGTCCACAGGGCGGTGCCCACGTCGGCGGTGGCGGCGTCGGACGGGCTCAGGCGGATCAGCAGGTGGTGGGCGCGGGAGGCGGCCTCGGCCACCGCGTCGCCGCCGACGCCGACCGTGATCTGGAGCAGCGACGTGCGGCGCAGGTGCACGGCCAGCTCCTCGGCCGGGTCGGTGAGCAGGGCCGCGGCCCGGTCCAGGTGGGACAGGGCGTCCTCGAAGGCGAGGCGGCGGGTGGCGTCCTCGGCGGCTGCCATCGTCCAGTGCAGGTGGTCGGCGCGACGGTCCCGCGCCCGGCCGTAGTGGTGGGCCAGCTCGGCCGGCGTGAGCAGGTCGCGGGCGGTGTCGGCCAAGCGGGCGTGCAGGGCGGCACGTCGGGTCGGGGACAGGTCCGCGTACGTCGCCTCGGCGAACAGCGGGTGCCGGAACCCGACGACGCCCGGCGCGGTCTCGGTGACCAGGTGGCCGGCGGCGGGCGAAGGGGTGCCCACCGCCGTGACGTCCAGGTCCCGGCCCGCGACGCTGAGCAGGTCCAGGCAGTCGCGGGTGGCCTCGTCCAGGGCGTGCAGGCGGCGGCGGACGGTGTCGCGGACGCCCGGCGGCGGGTCGTCCGGCGAGGTCAGCAGTTCGGTGAGGAAGAACGGGTTGCCGCCCGTGCGGGTGACGAGCCGGTCCACGACGGCGGCGGACGGCGTCGTGCCGGTGTGCTCGCGCACCAGGTCGGCCACCGCGTCCGGGCCGAGCCCGGTGGGGTGCAGGCGGCGGTGGCCGGGGGAGCGGGCCACATCGGCGAGCGCGGCGACCAGGGCCGGGTCGTGCTCGTACGGGCGCAGCGTCGCGATCACCAGTGCCCGCGAGGTGTGCAGGGTGGGTGCCAGGTAACGCAGGAGCAGCAACGAGTCCGGATCCGCGGCGTGCAGGTCGTCCAGGACCAGCACCAGGCCGGCGGGGGCCGCCGCGGTGTGGACGAGTGCGGCCACCGCGTCGTAGGCGCGGAAGCGGGCGGTCGGGTCCACGCGGTCGGCACGGTCCGCGGCGGACGGGCCGGCGAACCCGGCCAGCGCGGGCTCCACGGCATCCGGTGACAGCGTGCGGACCACCTGCGTCCACAGCCAGAACGGCGGCATCTGCCCGATGTCCGGGCACCGTGCCCAGACGACCGGTGTGCCGGCCGCCGCGGCGCGGGCCCCGACCGTCCGGGCGAGGCTGGTCTTCCCGATGCCCGCCTCGCCGACCACCGCCACGAACCGCCCACCCCGGCTCCGGGCCGCGACCAGCATCCCGTCGAGCATCGCGAGTTCGGGTTCACGACCCACGATCCGCACGTCGCCGTGCCCGGTGATCCCTGGGGTGTGCGCAACCGCGTGAACCTGCGGGACGGCGGTGCCCGGCGGGACGGCGGCCTCCGGCACGTCCTGGGCCAGGATGCTCCGGTGTAGGGAGCGGAGCTGCTCCGTGGGCGTCACGCCGTGCTCGTCGAGGAGCACCCGCCGCCCCTCGTCGTAGACCGCGAGCGCCTCGGTCTGCCGCCCGGTGCGGTAGAGGGCGAGCATCAACTGGCCTCGCGCGGGCTCGCGTTCCGGGTGGTCGGTCACGAAGCGCCGCAGGTCGGGCAGGACCTCGTGGTGCCTGCCGAGCGCCACGGACGCGGTGAGGAGCCCTTCCTCGGCCACCAGACGTGCCTCGACCAGCCCGGCCACGTCGGCGCGGACGGCGGCGAGACCGACCGCCACGTCACCCCGCCACAGGTCCAGGGCCTCGCGGTAGCGGTGTCGGGCCAGCGGCGCGTCACCGGACGCGAGGGCCGCCGCCGCGTCGCCGGCGAGGGTGGTGAAGCGGACGGCGTCCACGGCGTCCGGCGGCACGGCCAGCTCATACCCGCCGGGGTGGCCGCGCAGCAGCCCGGCGGGCGCCCGGTGGCCCCGGCCGGGTTCGAGGACCCGCCGAAGGCCGGCCACGTGGGTCCGCAGTGTCACGGCGGCGCTGGCGGGTGGCCGGCCGTCCCACAACGCGTCGGCCAGCCAGTCCGAGGTGAGGAACCTGTTGGGCCGCAACAACAGCAACGCCAACAGGGCACGCTGCCGCGGGCCGCCGACCGGCACCTCCACGCCGTCCCGCTCGACCCGCAACGGCCCCAGGATCGCGAACCGCACGACGTGACCCCCGATGGTTCCAGGGCTGACCGCCAGGCCGATGACGGCCGTCAACAGCAGCGCCGCATTCATCCTAATGCCACCTGGCGTGGACTGGCCGCCATGCCGGGCCGCCGCCGGCCGTGCGGTGAAAGCGTGCGGCAAGGCGAAGGAACCGATGGTGTCTTCGACGTCAACGACCCCGGGCAACGATGGGACCGTGTAAGCCGGACGGACCCCAGCAGGAGGTGTGACGTTGACCGTCCGGCTTGACGAGGCGGCGCGCGGCGCACTGCGACCGGACGAGGTCGTGGTGATCGACTGGCATGTCACCGGTCTGTGCTGCGCCGACTCGGGGGAGTTCTCCGTGCGCGCGCTGCGCAAGGCCCGGGTGCCGAGGCGGATGCGTCCGCTCGACGCGAACCCGCGCGACACCGTGTACGCCCACCCGACCGCGGCGGCCCACCTCGCCCGCCGGAACCTGGCGGTGAGCTGCCGCCGGGTCGGACCGTTCCGCTGGTTCACCACCGACCTGCCCCCCGACGCCGGCCTGCGGGCCTGCATGGGGCGCCTGCCACCGGACTAGCACACCTGCCCTTCCCTACTCGATGAGGAGAGCCATGAACGCAACGAGGTTGCGGCCGATCGTGGGGTGGACCGCGGTCGCCGTTGTCGGCGCCGTCGCGTGGGCGGTGCTGGCGTTGTCCCGTGGGGAGTCGGTGAACGCCGTGTGGCTGGTCGCCGCGGCGCTCGGCTCGTATGCGATCGCCTACCGCTTCTACGCCCGGTTCATCGTGCGGCGCGTGCTGCGGGTCGACGACACCCGGGCCACGCCCGCCGAGCGGCTCGACGACGGGGTCGACTTCCAGCCCACGGACCGGCGTGTCCTGTTCGGACACCACTTCGCCGCCATCGCCGGCGCGGGCCCGCTGGTGGGCCCGGTGCTGGCCGCGCAGATGGGCTACCTGCCCGGCACGCTGTGGATCGTCGTCGGCGTGATCTTCGCGGGCGCCGTGCAGGACATGGTGACGATGTTCTTCTCGATGCGGCGCGACGGCAAGAGCGTCGGGCAGTTGGCGCGCGAGGAGATCGGCCCGGTGGGCGGCGTGGCGGCGCTGGTCGGCGTGTTCGCGATCATGATCATCCTGTTGGCGGTGCTGGCGCTGGTGGTGGTGAACGCGCTGGCGAAGTCGCCGTGGGGCACATTCTCCATCGCGATGACCATCCCCATCGCCTTGTTCATGGGGTTCTACCTGCGGGTGTTGCGGCCCGGACGGGTGCTGGAGACCAGCGTGATCGGCGTCGTGCTGCTGCTGGCCGCGATCGTCGCCGGCGGCTGGGTGCAGACGTCGGGCTGGGCGGAGGCCTTCACCCTGGAGCCGCGGACGCTCGTGCTGTGGCTGGTGGGCTACGGGTTCGTCGCGTCGGTGCTGCCGGTGTGGATGCTGCTCGCGCCGCGCGACTACCTGTCGACGTTCATGAAGATCGGCACCATCGTCCTGCTCGCGGTGGGCGTGCTGGTGACCACGCCGGCGCTGAAGATCCCGGCGTTCACCGAGTTCGCGTTCAGCGGCACCGGCCCGGTGTTCGCGGGGTCGCTGTTCCCGTTCGTGTTCATCACGATCGCCTGCGGCGCGCTGTCCGGGTTCCACTCCCTGGTCGCCTCCGGCACCACGCCCAAGATGGTCCAGAAGGAGTCGCAGATCCGGCTGATCGGCTACGGCGCGATGCTGGTCGAGTCGTTCGTCGCGATCATGGCGCTCATCGCGGCGGCCATGCTCGACCCCGGCCTGTACTTCGCGATGAACGCCCCGGCCGGCGTCGTCGGCAGCACCGTGCAGTCCGCGTCCGCGGCCGTCACGCAGCTCGGCTTCACCATCACCCCCGACCAGTTGCAGACCGCCGCGGCGGCGGTGCAGGAGTCCACGCTGGTCGCCCGGACCGGCGGCGCGCCCACGTTCGCGGTGGGCATGTCGGAGATCTTCTCCGGCCTGATCGGCGGTGCCGCGATGAAGGCGTTCTGGTACCACTTCGCGATCATGTTCGAGGCGCTGTTCATCCTCACGACGGTGGACGCGGGCACGCGGGTGGGCCGGTTCATGCTCCAGGACGGGCTGGGCAACCTGTGGAAGCCGTTCGCGCGGGTGTCCTGGCGGCCGGGTCTGTGGATCAGCAGCGCCCTGGTGGTGCTGGCGTGGGGCTACTTCCTCTACGTCGGTGTGGGCGACCCGCTGGGCGGCATCAACCAGCTCTTCCCGCTGTTCGGCATCGCCAACCAGTTGCTCGCGGCCATCGCGCTCACCGTCTGCACGACGCTGCTGATCAAGAGCGGCCGGCTGAAGTGGGTGTGGGTGACGGCGGTCCCGCTGGCGTGGGACGTGGCGGTGACGCTGACGGCGAGCTGGCAGAAGGTGTTCAGCGCGGATCCGAAGCTCGGTTTCTTCGCCCAGCGCGACAAGTACGCCGCCGCGCTGGACCGCGGTGAACTCCTCGCACCGGCCAAGAACGCCGACGAGATGCAGTCGATCATCACAAATTCCACTGTGGACGGTGTGCTCGCGGCCACGTTCGCGCTCCTGGTGGTCATCGTGCTGGTGGACGCGGTCCGCGTGTGGGTCCGCATCCTCCGCGGCGGCCACCCGACGAGCACGGAGACGCCGTACGTGCGCTCCACGCTGGCCGTGCCCTCCCGCGGCGGCCCGAGCAGGTCGGTCGAGGTGGTCGACGGCTAGCCGGGCAAGCGCCGGGTGGCCGGACGAGCGACGCGCGCCGGATCACCGGTGTTCGGCACACCCGCACCCGAGCAGGATCAGCGCCCGGTCGCGCCGTCGATCAGTTCGCGGAGGATGTCGGCGTGACCGGCGTGGCGACCGGTCTCCTCGATCAGGTGGGTGAGTGCCCAGCGGACGCTGGGGGCGGGGCGATCCGGCCGTGGGCGGGGGACCGGCGCGCCGAGGTCGGCGCACCCGTCGAGGACTTCGTTCGCCTGCTCGACCGTCTTCCGATAGCGGGCGACGACATCGGCCACGCTGTCCGCCGGCGCGGCCTGGAACGTCTTCCGCCAGTTGGTGACCTTCTCCCCGAGGAACGTCGAGCGCTCCACGAAGGTGAGGTGGTTGAGCAGGCCGAGCAGGTTCGTGCCCGACGGCACTCCGGCTGTTCGGACCTGCGGTTCCGGGGCGCCGTCGACCTTCATGGCGATCACGGTCCGGAGGTAGTCGAGGAATCCGCGCAGAACCTCCGTCTCGCTGCTTCCGGTTCGGGGCGGCGGGTTGTCGCGGCGGGCGGCGGTGGGCATGCTGGTCTCCTTCGTGGCAGAGCCGTCCCCGAAAGTGACCGCATCGGCGGTGGGCACCGAGGCTCCTTCTGTCGGGACCTCCCCAGTCTCGCCAGGCTCGCCTCGAACTGGCACGGGAACTTGCGGTTCCGGCAAGATGGTCCCGTGGACCGCGAAATGGGAGACGTGCTCGACGCGGTGGGGCCGCGGCTGCGTGCGCTGCGTCGCGACCGCGGCATCACCCTCGCCGACCTCGCGGTGACGACGGGGGTGTCGGAGAGCACCCTGTCCCGGCTGGAGGGCGGGCAGCGCCGGGCGACCCTGGAACTGCTGCTGCCGCTGGCCCGTGCCTACGACGTCCCGTTGGACGATCTGGTCGGCGCCCCGCGCACCGGCGACCCCCGGATCCACCTGAAGCCGATCCGGCGGTTCGGGATGGTCTTCATCCCGCTGTCCCGGCGGCCGGGCGGCACGCAGGCGTTCAAGATGATCATCCCGGCCCGTCCGCGACCGCTCGAACCGACCCCGCAGGCGCACGAGGGCTTCGAATGGCTGTACGTGCTCAACGGCCGCCTTCGGCTGGTGCTCGGCGAGCACGACCTGACGCTGCCGCCCGGTGAGGCAGCCGAGTTCGACACCTCCTTGCCGCACTGGCTGGGCAGCGCCGACGGCGGTGTGGTCGAGCTTCTCATCCTGTTCGGCCTGCAAGGGGTGCGTGCGCACGTGCACGCCACGCCCGCGGCCAAATCCCCGCCCCGCTGACCGGCGTCCGATAGTCGGTCGATGCCGCTCAACCCCGCAGTCGGGCGTTGAGCCGTGCGGCCTGTCGGGTGAGGTGCGCGCGTTCCGGGAGGTTGGGCGCCGATCGGGCGGCTTCGGCGTAGAGCCGTGCCGCGGTGACCGGGTCACCGGCCCGCTCGTGCAGGTACGCCGCAGCCGCGGTGTGGCGGGGCAGGGCGGGGTCGAGCCCCGCCAGGGCGGCCAGGCCGGCCCGCGGCCCGTCCGCCTCGCCGACCGCGACGGCCCGGTTGAGGCGGGCCACCGGGCTGTCGGTGAGCCGCACCAGCTCGTCGTACCACTCGACGATCTGCACCCAGTCGGTCTCCTCGGCCGCCTGGGCGTCGGCGTGCAGCGCGGCGATGGCCGCCTGGGCCTGGAACTCGCCCAGGCGGTCGCGGGCGAGGGCTGCCTGGAGCACGTCGACGCCCTCGGCGATCAGGAGGGTGTCCCACCGGCCGCGGTCCTGCTCGGCGAGGGGCACTAGCCTGCCGTCGGGGCCGGTCCGCGCCGGGCGCCGGGCGTGGTGCAGCAGCATGAGCGCGAGCAGTCCCGCGACCTCCTCGTGGTCGGTCCTGGCCGCCAGTTGGCGGGTGAGCCGGATCGCCTCGGCGGCGAGGTCGACGTCACCGGAGTAGCCCTCGTTGAAGACCAGGTAGAGCACGCGCAGCACGGTGCCGACGTCACCGGGCCGGGTGAACCGGACACCCGAGACGGTCCGCTTGGCCCGGCTGATCCGCTGGGCCATGGTCGCCTCCGGCACGAGGTAGGCCCGCGCGATCTGACGCGTGGTCAGACCGCCGACCGCGCGCAGCGTGAGCGCGACGGCCGAGGCCGGTGTCAGGGACGGGTGCGCGCACAGGAAGTAGAGCTGGAGCGTGTCGTCCACCGCTTCGGCCGGGCCGGGCGTGGGCTCGTCCTCGACGCGCACCTCGCGGTGCCGTCGGGAGGTGTCGGCGCGGGCGGCGTCGAGGAACTTGCGCCAGGCCACCGTGACCAGCCAGCCCTGTGGATCGCGCGGCGGGTCGTCCGACCACACCCGCACGGCTTCGACCAGGGCGTCCTGCACGGCATCCTCGGCCGCCGCGAAGTCGGCTCCGCGACGGACGAGGATGGCGATCACGGTGGGGGTGAGGGTCCGCAGCAGGGCCTCGTCCACCGTGGATCACTCCGTGATGGTCGGGGGCGTGGCGTAGAACGGGCGCAGTTCGAGCCACTCGTGGATCGGCTTCCCACCCGCGCCCGGCGCCGCGGACAGCTCGCCGGCCAGCTCAAGCGCCCGCTCGTAGGTCTCGACGTCGATCACCATCCAGCCGGCGATGAGGTCCTTGGTCTCCGCGAACGGGCCGTCGGTGACCGGCGGCCGGCCCTCGCCGTCGTAGCGGACGAACGTGCCCGCGGGGGCGAGCGCCTGACCGTCGACGAACTCGCCGGTGCCCTCCAGCCGAGCGGCGAAGTCCCGCATGTACTCCAGGTGGGCCGAGATCTCCTCCGGCGTCCACTGGTCCATCGGCACGTCGTTGACCGGTGCCGGCGCGCCCCGGTAGTGCTTGAGCAGCAGGTACTTGGCCATCGTGTTCTCCTCGGTGCGGTGCGGCCCATTGTGGCCGTGTTCGGTGCGGGGACGGAGCCGGGTCCGGGTTCTCGACATCCCACCGGGAAGTTTTCCGGCAGCCGTCGGCGGAGGCTGCACAAGATCGCCACCACGGCCTGCCTGACGGCGTTGGAAACGCGTTCCCGACGGCCGCTCTCGTCGGGGTCGGGCGCGCCCGGCGACCCGGCGACCATCGTGGCCGGGAGGACGAGGGTGCGGCTCGCCTTCATCGCCGCGCTCCCGTTCCTGCCCGCCCCCTGTTGGCGCTCTATCTGGTCGGTGCGATCCTCGTGGTTTGGTGCTGCCGGCGTGGGGCCTTTTCAGTTTCGGCTTTGGGATTCCAGCCCGCAGCGCATTCGAGCGCAACGGTGGGAAAAGCGTCGAATGGGACCGCAAATGTGCGTGTACGGAGCTTCATCCTGATGGTCTATCGCAGCCGAAGGCATTCGGCTCTACGGTGATGATCGTACGGCGGATGGTCTTACCGGTAACCGTCCGAGGGTCATTACACCGTTCGACCGATGTCGACCCCGCTCAGCCGCTGTCGGCGAAGAGCGCGGTATCACGTTGCCGAAACCAGAGGGAAAGTCCGGGGCGCTGCGCGCGTTCCCGGAACTCCAGGTCGCCCATTTTTGGTGCAATGCGATAAGGAGTGAGAACGATGAAGCGTTTACGGACGTCCCTGACCGTCATCGGTGCAGCCGTGGTGGCGCTCGCCGCGACGGTGGTGGTCACCCAGGGCGGTGTCAGTGCGGCTCAGCCCGCCATCCAGGCGGACCAGGCGGTTGCCCACCTGCACGCGCAGGTCGACCTGCCGCCCGGTGTCTGGACGGATACGCCGCTGACGGTCGCGCTTCCCTTCTCCGGCACGTACGAACTCGACGCGAACGTCCGCGGACGCCTTTCCGGCGTCCCGTCCCTCAACACCTACATCACCGCCCGGCTGTGGAACGTCACGACCAACACGGCCGTGCCGGAGAGTGAACGGCTCGTCAACCAGATCATCGACCTCAACCCGGGCGACGCCGCGACCGGCAACAACCAGACCGCGCCGATCAGCGAAGTGGTCAAGGTCGCCGGGCCGACGACCATTCGGCTGCAAGCGCGGCGGGCCGACGCCGTCGGGGCGGCGACCATCGCGCAGATCTACTCCGACGGCGCCGGTTACACCTCGCTCCGCTTCGATCGGGTCGCCCCTTGACCGTCCTCTGAGGACAGACGGGTGGTCTCGCTCCGGACTTCCGGGTCGGGGCCATCCGTGTCGTCGGGAGGTCGACGGCTGCCCCACGGGTTTCGTCGGCGGATCGTCTGCGGCGACTGGGCGGCGGAACTGCTCCGGCTGACACTGGAGAATGCGCGGCTTTGTCGCTGGTGCTCGACGAATCAGACGGGCTGGGACGCTGTCCGGGTCGCCGTCGTGGTGGTTTCCCAGGTGAACCCGTCCGGGTCGGTGAAAGGCCCGATGGCGCCGCCGACCGCGATCCGGTGCGACCCGCCGCCGTCGGGGGAGACCCCGGCGTCCTTGGCGAGGGCGCGGCGTCGGTACAGCGCCAGCTTGACGGGGCCCGGCCCGGAGGCGAACTCGACGTACATGCGGCCGAAGCTCTTCGCCACGGTGAGGCCTCGGTCGAGGTAGAACTTCCTGCTCGCGGCCACGTCGGTCGTTCCCAGCAGGAGCACGATGGAGTCGATCCGCCGGGTGGCCGGGCCGGTGTTCTTCTTCGCCGAGGTCGCGATCTTCCAGATCGTCCCGTCCGGGGCTTGTACGACACCGCCGTAGCCCCACATCGACTTCGCGGCGGGCTTGAGCGCCGTCGCCCCGGCGTCGAGGGCCGCGTTGATCAGCGCGTCGACATCGGCCGGCTGGGACACCGTGAGCGACAGGGTGAACCCGCGGAAGCCGGTGGTCGGTTCCTGCGAGGCCCGCAGCCGCAGTTGGGTGTCCAGCCCGAAGGCGGTGGCGTAGAAGCGTTCGGCGGCGGCGGGGTCGGCCACTTCGAGGGTGATGTTGTCGATCGAGGTCATGGCAGGAACGCTAGGCGCTGCCCGGTCGCCGGCGCTTCTCGAATCCTGATCGGTCTCGGCGCCGGGCGAACTGCCGGTCGGCCGACTGCCGGCTCACTCCGGGTTGGTGGCGGTGGCGAGGACGCGTTTGATCCGAGGCATTTCCGCGAGGGCGGTCCGCGCCTCGGCCTGCATCAGGGTCAAACCGGGATCGTCGGACGGGTCGGTGCCGAGTGCCGCCTCGTAGACCGCTCGCCTGCGCTGTTCCCACGCGGGCCGTTCGGCCACGTCGACGTCGGCGAACCCGGCGGCGCGCAACACCTCGCCGCAGCGCAGGGTCGCGAACCGCTCCACCACGTCCGCGTCGCCCGGGGTGCGGGCTTCCCAGCAGGTCAGCACGAGTCGACCGCCGGGGCGCAGCACGCGCCGCAGTTCCCGTGCGGCGAGGTCGCGGTCCTCGGTGAACTGGAACGCGTCGACGCACATCACCGCGTCGGCCACGCCTGCGTCCAGGCCCGTGCCCGTCAGGTCCCCGACCACGAAACGCGCACTGGCACCCAACCCGAAGGCGTCCCGTCGTCGTGCCGCGGACGCGACCGCGACCGGCGAACTGTCGACACCGCACAACGTGGCGCCGATTCGACGCGCCACCCACATCCCCGGCCCGCCCCGTCCGCAGGCGATGTCCACCAGCAACCCGCCGGGACCGACGCGCACGGCCGACGCGACTTCCTCAAGACCGGACGCCGGCACGAAAGAGAACGGCTCCACCTCCGGCGGCAGGTCCGCGTCCAACAGCGTCGGGAACGTCCGGCGCAGCCATTCCGACCGCTCCGAAACCAGGAAGGCCTCATCGAACGACTCAGGCAGATCACTCATGCCACCACAGTAAAGCCGAACCGGGTTCACCTGTGGTCGCCGGAAATCGGCGGCCGGCCGCACGGTGGGTGACGAAAGCGCCGGCCGGCGATACTGTGCCGCAGAAGTACGGCAAGTAGCAGGAGAAGCGAATGCGGTTTCGGGTGCTCGGTCCGGTCCAGCTCAGGGATGGCGAGGAGTGGGCGACCGTTCGCGCCCACCAGCAGCGGAGTGTGCTGGCGCTGCTGCTGATCGAGGAAGGACGGGCGGTCGCCGCCGGTCGGCTCGCCGACGAGCTGTGGCGCGGGCACCCGCCGAAGGGCGCGCTGAACACCGTCCAGGTGTACGTCAACCGGCTGCGGCGGCTGATCGGTGAGGACGCCCACGACGTGCTGGTCACCACCACCGGCGGATACCGGCTCGCGGTGGACGACAGCGACGTCGACGCCAGGGTGTTCCTCGATCTCGTCCGGTCCGGGCAACGCGAACTGGCCGACGGGAAGCACGAGGCCGCCGCGGAGACGCTCGGCGCGGCCCTCGCGCTGTGGCACGGACCGGCGTTCAGCGACGTGCAGGGCGACACCGCGGCGGCGGAGGCCGCGCGGCTGGACCAGGTGCGGCTGACCGCCTTGGAGGCCCGGCTGGACGCGGACCTCCGGCTGGGCCGGCACGCCCAGGTCGTGGACGAGTTGCAGGGGTGGGTCGCGCTGCACCCGTTGCGCGAGCAGTTGCTGAGCCACCTCATGGTGGCGTTGTACCGGTGCGGGCGCCGGGCGGAGGCCCTCGACGCCTACCGGCACGGACGGGCCCGGCTGATCGCCGAGCTGGGGCTTGAGCCGGGCCCGGTGTTGCAGGGCTTGGAACACGCGGTGCTGTCCGACGACCCGGGTCTGACGTTCGCCCGGGACACGGCGCGGCTGCCGCTCGTCGAGCCGGCCCAACTGCCCGCCGACGCCGCGGGCTTCACGGGGCGCGAGGTCGAACTGCGGCGACTCGACCGCCTGGTCACCGATGTAGGGAACCCGCCCACCGCGCTGCCGGTCTCGGTCATCACGGGGACGGCGGGCGTCGGCAAAACCGCGCTGGCGCTGCACTGGGCGCACCGGATGCGCGGCCGTTTCCCCGGTGGGCAGCTCTTCGCCGACCTGCGCGGGTACACCGCCGGCCCGCCGGCCCAGCCCATCGCGGTGCTGACGCGCTTCCTCCGCGCCC
This sequence comes from Actinosynnema sp. CS-041913, assembly GCF_050942485.1. Lineage (NCBI taxonomy): Bacteria > Bacillati > Actinomycetota > Actinomycetes > Pseudonocardiales > Pseudonocardiaceae > Actinosynnema > Actinosynnema sp. CS-041913. Next base: position 2,546,151 of record NZ_CP192037.1, read on the forward strand.
TCGGCGTGCACGCCGAGGAGATCCCCACCGACGTGGACGAGGCCGCCGCCCTCTACCGCAGCCTCCTGGCCGACCGGATGATGCTCGTGGTGCTGGACGACGCACGGGATCAGGCCCAGGTCCGTCCGCTGCTGCCGGGATCCGACAACTGCGTCGTGCTGGTCACCAGCCGCACGCCGCTGTCCGGGTTGGTCGCCGGGGTCGGCGCGCGGAGCCTGCCGCTGGACGTGCTCACCCAGTCCGAAGCCGAAGCCCTGCTGCGCACCGCACTCGGTCCCACCCGCACCGGACCCGTCCCGGAACTGGCCCGCCTGTGCGCGCGATTACCGCTCGCGCTGCGGATCGCCGCCGCGTACCTCAGCGCCCGCCCCGGTCTTCCGGTCAGCCGCTACGTCGAACAACTGCGTGGCGACCGCCTGGCCACCCTCCGCGCGCCGGACGAGATGCAGTCCGCGGTACGGGCCGCGTTCGACCGGTCGTACCGGCGTCTCGGCGACGACGCGCGCAGGCTCTTCCGCCTGCTCGGCGCGGTTCCGGCGGTGGACTTCACCACCCGGGCCGCGGCGGAGCTGATCGACGTCGCCGAAGCGGACGCCGACCGCCTCGTCGCCGAACTCGCCACGGCGCACCTGCTCGACGAGCGCCGCCCCGGCCGGTACCGCAGCCACGACCTGCTGCGCGCGTACGCACGCGAACTCGCCGACGCCGAGGATGACGCCGACGCCGCGACGGACCGGCTGAACGCCTGGTACCTGCTCACCGTCGACCAGGCCGCGACCGCCCTGTACCCGCAGATGCGGCGGCTCACCCTGCCCCCGGCGAACACCAGGGCCACCCGTTCGCCGTTCGCGGGCCACGCGGACGCCGCCGCCTGGCTGGACGCGGAACGGTCCAACCTGCTCGCCGCGGTGACGCACGCGGCCCGGCACCGCCCGGCCGCCACCGCCGGGCTGATCGCCGACGCGCTGCGCGGCTACTTCTGGCTCCGCATGAACACCATGGACTGGCTGACGATGGCGGAAGCCGCGTTGGACATCGCCAAGGCCCTCGACGACACCAGGGCGTCGATCGTGGCGTTGCTGAGCCTGGCCGACGTCCACTACCGGCAAGGCCGCAACGAGCGGGCGGAGCAGCACTCGCTCGACGCCCTGACGTTGGCCGCGTGCACCGGCTGGCCCGAAGGGCAGGCCGCCGCCCGCGGGAACCTCGGCAACCTCGCGCTGGAGTCGGGACGGCTCGCCGAGGCCCTCGACCACCACCGCGCCGCGCTCGCGCTCAACCGGCGCACCGGCCGACTCACCAACCAGGCCAACAACCTGGGCAACCTCGGACTGGTGCACTGGCACCGCGGTGACCTCCGGCAGGCGCTCGACCTCTTCACCGGCGCCCTGGAGATCAGCAGGAAACTCGGGTCCGCGCACGGACAGGCGGTCGCGCTGACCAACCTCGGCTGCGTCCAGCACGACCTGGGCGACCTGGACCGGTCGATCCGCCACCTCGTCACCGCGCTCGGCCTGCACCAGGAGACCGGCGACCGGAGCTCGGAGGCCGAGTCGCGCGCCGAACTCGCCATCGTGTACACCGACACCGGCCTCTACGACGAGGCGTTCGAACAGGCCCACCTCGCCCGAGCGCTGGCCCGCGACGCACGGGACCGCCGCCGGGAAGTCGACTCCCTCATCGCGTTCGGCGCCACGCACCACCTCCTCCACCACCCCACCGACGCCACCGCCCACTACCTGGAAGCCGTGGACATCGCCCGTGACGTCACCTATCGCTTCGGGGAAGCGAAGGCGCTGATCGGGCTCGCCACCACGCGCGGCGACGCCGGCGACGCCCGCACCGCGCTCGGCTTCACCCGGCGGCACAGCTACGGCCTGTTGGAGGGACACGCGTTGCTGGCGTGGGCGACCACCGACACGGAGCCGACGCGGGCCGCCGAGAACACGTCTCTCGCGAACACCCGCTTCGCCGAAACCGGCCACCGCGTCGGGGAAGCACGGGCCCGCGTCATGCTCGCGGGCTTGCGCGGTCGCGGCCGGCAGCACCACTGACCCGGCTGCCGACTGCGAACTCGCGGAGGAGAGCCGGCGCGCCGGGACTCGGCGCTCACCCCTCCAGCGTGCGTTCCGCCAACATGTCCACGACGTCCTCCAACCGGCCTCGGCGCCGGTGGGCCAGTCGCTGCCGATGCGCACCCGACCCGCCATCGCGCAGGAGGCGAAGTCCGCCGCGCACCGCACCGGTCTCGCCGGCGGCGTCCAGTTCCGGGCCGATGTGGGTGATCAGCTCGGCCACGCCCGCCGCGGGCCGGGTGCGGTCGCCGGCGGACGGGCCGTCCTCGTCGGGGAGGCCGAAGCGGGCTGCTTGCCAGCACGCCGCCCGCAGTGCCTGGTCGGCAACGCGCGGCGGCCGGTGTCCGGCCCGCACGGCGGTGAGAGCGGTGGCGACCAGGGCTCTGGTCAACGCCGTGAGCAGGATGGTGTCGTCCACCGTCTGCGGCACGTCGGCCACCCTCACCTCGACCGTGGGTTGGTGGTGCGACGGCCGGACGTACCAGTAGAGCATCGCGTCATCGAGGATCGCGCCGCTGTGCAACAACTCCGCGACGACCCGTCCGTACTCGTCCGCGTCGGTCAGGAGCGGCGGCGGGCCGGCCGTCGGCCAACGTCCCCACAGCAGGGTCCGCCAGCTCTGGTAGCCGGTGTCACGTCCTTCCCAGTACGGCGAGTTGCCGGAGAGGGTGAGCAGCGCCGGTAGCCACGGGCGCAGGTGGTTGACCACCTGCACGGCCTCTTCGGAGTCGGCGACGCCGACGTGCACGTGGCACGAGCAGACGCACTGTTGCTCCACCACCGGCCCGAAGTGTTCGACGATCCGGTGGTACCGCGGCTGATCGAGGACGGGCGGTGGCCCCGGGCTGCCCAGCACGACGGTGCCGCTGGCGACCAGGCGGCAGCCGACGGCTTCGGCGGCGCGTGCCGTCGCGCGCCGCAGGTCCAGCAGTTCCGAGCGGAGGTCGGAAAGGCTCGTGCACACCCCGCTGACGGTCTCGACCTGGGTTCGGGACATCTCGGGGACGATCCCGCCACCGACCCGCCGCGACGTGGAACGGATGACATCGCCGGACCGGTGCACGGTCTGCCGGGTCGTCGTGTCGGTGAGGAGGAATTCCTCCTCCACGCCTACGGTCAACTCCAAAGTGGGCCCCTGTCCCGCGACGGTCAACCGGTCGCGATGTAGTGCCAGTAGTCGGACAGCAGGTCCGGTATTTCGTCGGCGCTGCGCGTGACCCACCGTTCCGGTTCGCCCTGGGCGAGACCGTGCTCGACCACCTCGGGCAGCCGCTGCCGCATCTCGGCGGGTTCCTCGGCGTAGTTCCGCAAGTACGCGACCACCGGTTCCGGGACGTTGTCGAGGTCCCGCAGCGCGCCCACGAGTTCGGCGGCGACCGGGCAGAACAACTGGAAGTCGGTGTGCAGTTCCATCGCCGCCTCGGCCGGACCCGCGTGCGCGGCCACCCACGACACCGCCTGGTTGAGCTGGGTGACCGCCTGGGGCGGGTCCGCGTGGCGCAGTTCGTCGGCGTCCAGCCCCACGGCGGGCGCGACGGCGTCGGCCAGCAGCCGCCGTTGTGAGATGAACACGGTTGCCACGTAAGCGAAGTAACCGGCCGGGACCTCGTGGCGGAACCGGTCGAGCAGGGAGCCGTACCGGGGGATCTCGGCCTGCTGGGTGAGGAATTCCCCGATCACCAGCCGCTGGAGGTGCTGCGGGTGGATGCGGCCCTGCTTCGCGGCGGCCAGCAGCTCGTTGCTCTGGACCTGTTGTCGGACCGGCAGCAGCGCTTGGTACCTCTCGATGATTTCGGCGGCTTTCGCCATGAGCTTCCTCCTGGCCGCCCATCGGGCAGCAGTCCGGGCACCATGCCGGATCCAGCCTAGAACGCCGGTGCGGCAACAGATATACAACCTTTGTTCTAGACCCGCCGCGGCTCCGCCATCCCGCACAACTGTCCATAGTGGATTGTTGACGACAAGCCGTTCCCAGGCGGTATTACGACACACGAGGGACGTTGTCCGCGGATTCCCGACGACGCTGGACGCGTTGTCGTGGCCGCTGTTACGTTGAACCGGACGTCTGGTTGTCCGTCCACAATGGCCGGTAAGGACCGTATCGTGGCAGAGACGAGTGCCGCCGACTTGCAGGTCGACTTCCCCTTCGACTACACCGACTACGTGTCGGGCGGACGGCGGATCGGTCGGTTGCCCGACCACGCGCTGGGCTCGCCGGTGGCCGTGGTGGGCGCCGGCGGCAGCGGTCTGACCGCCGCCTACGAACTGCTGCGGATCGGCTGCCGGCCGATCGTCTACGAGGCGGAGACCGAGCCGGGAGGCCCCGGTGGGCGCAGGCTCGGCGGTCGCATGTACTCCCGGCGGCTCTCGGCCTCGGACAGCGCCGTGGTCGAGTTGGGGTGCATGCGGTTCCCCGGCTCGGCGCGCCTGCTGCGCCACTACACCGAGGAGTTCGGCCTGCGCTGGAAACCCTTCCGCGACGAGTACGCCGCCGGCGTCACGCCCCGGACGGTGCTCGACCTCGACGGGCGCAGCTACCCGGTGAGCACCATCACGGACCTGTACTCCGAGCACGCGCGGTTCGGGCGGGCCCACCCGAAGTGGGAGGAGGCGTTGCGCCGCATCGGCGTTTTCGAGTTGCAGGAGGCGTTGGCCGCACGCGACCGGGCGCGGGCCAAGCGGCTCTGGTCCGACCTGGTGCACCGGTTCGAGGAGTGGAGCTTTTACCGGTTCCTGCGTGATCCCGGCGGGGTCGGCCTGAACCGCTCCGACGCGCACCTGCTCGGCACCGTCGGGGTGGCGACCACGGTGTGGGACTCCTTCTACGACTTGTCGTTCCTGGAGACGCTCCGGATGCTGCTGACCACCGAAGGCTCGACGATGTACCTGCTGGAAGAGGGCATCAGCGCGCTCGCGGACGCGTTCTGGCACCGGAGGACCACCGGGCCCGACGGGACCACGACCAGCCTCGCGGAGGTCAACCGCGGCGCGCCGCGGCCGGCGGTGACCGCGCTGGACGTCGGTGGGAACTACGCGCAAGGGGTGGTCGTCCACTGCGAGGACGGCACCAGCCAGTGGTACCCCGCCGCCGTGTTCACACCGCAACTGCACATCCTGGAGACCGGTGTGGAGGTCCGGCCGCTGAACGGGGTCCAGCCGTTCGGGCCGCGCTTGCGGCGTGCCATCCGGCGGCTCAGCTACTGGCAGTCGGCCAAGACGGTCCTGGTGACCAGGGCGCCGTTCTGGGAGGGCACCGGCATGGACGGCGTCACCATCACCGACCGGCTGCCGAGGGCGACCTACACGTTCGACTACGGCCCGCCACCGGACCCGGACGGCCGGCGCGGCGTGCTGATGTTGAGCTTCACCTGGGCCCAGGACTCGATGAAACTGGCGTCCTCCACCGTCGCGGAGAGGGTGGCGGCCCTGGTCCGCGAGCTGGCCGACATCCACCCGGACGTGGCCGACGAACTGCGCCGGCAGGCGGACACCGCCGACGCGTGCGCGATCTCGTGGGAGAACGAGCGGAACTTCCGCGGCTACTGCCGGTTCGCCCGGCCGGGTGAGTACCCCTACCAGTGGGACCTGTTCGCCCACTTCCTCAAGGACTTCACCGGTTCTCCCGCGGTGCCGGGCGAGCCGGCGACACCGCTGTTCCTGGCCGGGGACGACGTCGCGTGGTCGCCGGGGTGGCTCGACCACGCGATGGCCTCCGGCCTCAACGCCGCCTGGGGCGTGCTGCGCTGCCTGGGAGGCGGCAGCGGTCCGGGCAACCCGGGCCCCGGGGACCTGTGGGACGACGAGCACTACCGCCCCCTCGCCCTGTCCGACGGCGTGGAGGCCGATCAGGGGTGAACGCGATGCCGAGCGCCGCCGACTCCGCGCCGGGCGACCTCGTGGTGGTCGCCGACCGGCTCTGGGATGGCGAACAGCTCCACGCCGACCGGCACGCGCGGGTCCTGGTGCGCGGCGGACGGATCGCCGCCGTCGGCCGGGACGTGGACACGGCGTGGGCGACCACGACCGTGGCGCTGCCCGGCCACACGCTGTTGCCCGGCCTGATCGACTGCCACGTGCACGTGCTGGACGAGGCCTTGGTCACCGAGCCCATCGGCGTCCAGGTCCTCTGGGCGCTGCCGGCGATGCGGGCGTTGCTGGACAACGGTTTCACGACGGTTCGCGACCTGGGCAGCGGCGACTACTCCGGCTCCGTCGACCTGCGCCGCGCCCAGGCGGAAGGGATCGTCGTCGGACCGCGCCTCATCACCGCGCCGAACCTGCTGTCCGCGCGTGGTGGGCACGGGGAGAAGGAGCCGGCACTGGCCACCCGGTTCGGGCTCCGGGTCGGCACCCTCGGCGACGGCGTCGCGGACGTGGTCCGCCGGGTCCGCGAACAGGCGCGCGCGGGCGCGGACTGGATCAAGTTCGCCGCCGGCGGCGGCTTCTCCTCACCCGCGGACGACCCCGCGGCGGTGACGTACTCGCAGAGCGAGATGGACGCGCTGGTCGGCGCGGCACACGATCTCGGCCTGCCCTGCGCGGTGCACGCCTTCAACGACGAGGCCGTGCGCCGTGCCGTGCGCGCGGGAGTGGATTCGGTGGAGCACGCCAACCTGGCGGGGGAGGAGACCTTCGCGCTGCTGGCCGACCGGGGCGTGCCCCTGGTGCCCACGCTGCACGGCATGGCCCACTTCACCGGACGGCTGGACGACGACGAGTTCTGGACGGGCAGGCTTCCCCTGGTGCGCCGGAAGTTCCGCGCGCACGCCGACCGCATCCGCGCGTCGGCACGACTGCTCGCCGACAGCGACGTGACTCTGGTGTTCGGCACCGACGCCGGCACGTTCCCCCACCCGGACAACTGGCGGGAGTTCGTGGACATGGTGAACGCCGGCATCCCGCCCGAGCGGGTGCTGCGCGCCGCCACCAGCGGCGCGGCCGATCTGCTGAAGCGGCCCGACCTCGGCCGGCTCCGGCCCGGTGGCGTCGCCGATCTGGTCGCGGTGCCCGGTGACCCGCTCACCACGATGGACGTGATGGGCCGGGTGGACTTCGTGATCCAGGACGGCGCGGTGCGCACGCGTCCGTGAGGCGACGGTCGCCGGGTGGGGACCGGAGAGATCCGGTGCGTCTTCGCGACGAGCCCCGTCTTCGCGACGAGGCCGGTCTTCGTGACGTGGCCGGTCTTCGTGACGTGGCCGGGGCGGGTTCGTGGCTCAGACCGTCTTCATCATCCCGCCGTCGATCACGAGGTCCGCGCCGCTCATGTTGGCCACCCGCCCGGAGGCGAGGAACACCACGAGTGCCGCGATCTCCTCCGGCTCGGCGAACTGGCCGGTCGACAGGCCGACCGTCGCCGGCAACCGGTCCTTGAACTCCTCCAGCGCGGAGCCCGCCCGCCGGGCGAGCAGGTCGCCGGGCCCGCCCGGGGACGTCCACAGGTCGGTCCACACCGGGCCGGGCGAGATCGTGTTCACCCGCAGCCCGCGGGGGCCGAACTCCTCGGCGAGCGCCTTGCCGAGGTTCGACACCGCGGCCTTGATCGCCGACTGCGCGACCAGGCGCGGCTGGGGGAGCTTCGCGTTGACCGAGCTGATGTTGACCACCGCGCCGCGGCGGTCGAGGAGGCTCGGGAGCGCCGCCCGCGTCGCCCGGATGTTCGACATCAGCGTCAGGTTGACCGTGTGCAGCCAGGCTTCGTCGTCGAGTTGGAGGAACCCGCCGGGAGGCGTGGAGGTGCCGGCGACGTTGTTCACGAGCAGGTCGATCCCGCCGTGCCGGTCGAGCGCGTGCTGCACGACGCGGGCGGGTTCGTCCGGGTCGCCCAGATCGGCTTCGAGCGCGTCCGGTGTCAAGGCCTTCAGCGCATCGGTGACCGTGCGGCTGCCCGCGACGACGGCGAATCCGTCGTCCACCAGCGCCCGCACGATCGCCAAGCCGATCCCCCTGCCCGCTCCGGTCACCACGGCGATACGCGTCTTGGTCGTCATCAGGTAAGCCTTCCCCCGCGTCCACTTTCTCCGGCAGCTTATCGCGTCGGGCCGGGTGGACGGCTTGAGTAAACCGGAAACCGGGATTTGGGACCATTCCGAACAGCGCGCCGAATTCGTCCGAGGTGCCTCGGCACGGCATATTCCGACACTCGCGGCCGGTCGGGCTTCCGGCACAGCCGTCCGGCTCGTATAGCGCGTGAGTAGGGTCGGATGGCATACGACCGCCGGCGCGAGGAGGTTGTGGTGGTGAGGTTCCGGTTGCTGGGCGGCGTCGAGGCCGACGTCGACGGTGTGCCGGTGGACCTGGGGTCGGCCAAGCAGCGCGGGGTGTTGGCGGTGCTCTTGGTGGAGGCCGACCGCCTGGTCACGATGGATCGCCTGCTGTCGTGCGTGTGGGGTGAGCAGGTCCCGGATCGGGCCCGGAATTCGCTCTACACCTACCTTTCCGGTCTGCGTGCGGCCCTGTCCGGGGCCGAGGACGTGCAGTTGGTCCGCCGCTCCGGCGGCTACCGGCTCACCGTCGAAGAGCAGGACGTGGACCTGCACCGGTTCCGGGAACTGATCGGTGGAGCCCGTGCGGTGGACGACGAGCGGGCGGGGGAGTTGTTCCAGGAGGCGTTGGGGTTGTGGCGGGGTGTGCCGTTGGCGGACCTGGACACCCCGTGGGCGGACGATGTGCGGACCGTCCTGGAGCGGGAACGCCTGGCCGCCGAACTGGACCACGTCGATGTCGCGTTGCGCCTGGATCGCCATGCCGAGTTGTTGCCGGGCCTGGCCGACCGGGCGCAGCGTCATCCGCTGGACGAGCGGGCCGCCGGCCAGTTGATGCTGGCCCTGTACCGCAGTGGTCGTCAGGCCGACGCGGTGGAGCAGTACCGGCAGGTGCGCACCCGGCTGGTCGACGAACTCGGCGCCGATCCAGGTCCCCGGCTCCAGGAGCTGTACCAGCGCATCCTGAACGCCGATCCGGACCTGACCACCCCGACCGGCACGACGGCCGTCGCGGCGGTGTCGGCGGTGCCCCGTCAATTGCCGGCCCCGCCCCGGTTGTTCACCGGCCGCACCGACGAGATCGCGGTGTTGACCAAGGCGGTGGAGGCCGCGGACACGACGGTGGTGATCTCGGCGCTGGCCGGGACCGGTGGGATCGGCAAGACCTGGCTCGCGTTGCACTGGGCGCACCACCACCTCGACCGCTTCCCGGACGGGCAGCTCTTCGTGGACCTGCACGGGTTCAGCCCCACCGGCCCGCCGACCGCCCCGGAGGAAGCACTGCGCGGGTTCCTCAGCGTTCTCGGCGTCGCCCCTGACCGCATCCCCACCGTCCTGGACGCCCAGGCCGCGTTGTTCCGCAGCCTGGTCGCGGACCGGCGGATGCTGATCGTGCTGGACAACGCCGCCACCCCGGACCAGGTGGTGCCGCTGCTGCCCGGCACCCCGACCTGCACCGTGTTGGTCACCAGCCGCAACCGGCTCCCGGCGCTGATCGCCCGCCACGGCGCCCAGCCGCTCCCCCTGGACGTGCTCACCGACAGCGAGGCCCACGCCCTGCTGGTCGCCGCCCTGGGCGCGGAGCGCGTCGCCGCCGACGAACCCGCGATCGCCGAACTCATCGCGCTGTGCGGCGGGTTCCCGCTCGCGCTCGGCCTGATCGCCGCCCGCATCCACCCCCGCCTGACCGCTGCCGAGGCCGTCGCGGAACTGCGGGAGTCCGGCCTGGACGCCCTCGATGACGACGATCCCACGGCCAGCCTGCCCGCCGTGCTGTCCTGGTCGTTGCGCCACCTCACCGAGCAGCAACGCACCGCGTTCGCGCTGCTGGGCATCGCACCCGGCCCGGACATCGGCCTGCCCGCCGCCACCAGCCTCACCGGCCTGCCGGAACGGGACACCCGCGCCGTGCTGCGCGCCCTGGCCGACGCCTCGCTGATCGACCCCCACCCCGGCGGCCGGTACACCATGCACGACGTCGTCCGCGCCTACGCGACCACCGTCGCCGACACGCTGCCCGAACCGGTGCGGCTGTCCTCGCTGGAGCGGGTGGTCGACTTCTACCTGCACACCGCCCACACCGCGCACCGCCTCATGGCCCCCTACGCGGAGATCCAGCTCGACCCACCCGCGCCCGGCGCCCAGCCCCACCCGCTGCCTGACCAGCAGACCGTGCTGGCCTGGCTGGACACGGAGCTCCCTCACCTGCTCGCCGCCCAGCACACCGCCGCCGTCCACCGCCGCCACCACGTCGTCTACCACCTGGCGTTCAGCCTGACCACGTACCTCCAGCGGCGGGGACACCGCCACGACGACCTGGCCGTGTGGCGGATCGCGCTGGACGCCGCGGAACACCTGCCCGACCCGACCACCCGCATCTTCGCCCACCGCTACCTGGGCCGCGCCCACATCAGGCTGGACCAGCACGAGGAGGCCATCGCGCACCTGCACCAGGCACTCGCGCTGGCCGAACACCACGACGACACCGTCCGACAAGCGTCCTCCCACCAGGACCTCGCGCTCGCGTGGGAGCAGCGGGGGGACATTCGCCAGGCCTTGGAACACGCCCGACACGCCCTGGACCTCTTCCGCACCCTGGACAACCCGATGGGGGAGGCCGCGGCGCTCAACGGGGTGGGCTGGTTCGCCGCCCAGCTAGGCGATTTCGACACCGCCCGCGACCACTGCCAGGCCGCCCTGACCCTGGTCCGACGCCATCACGCCCCCGATGGCGAGGCGGCCACGCTGGACAGCCTCGGCTTCATCGACCACCGGGCCGGCGACCACCGCCAGGCGATCGACCACTACCACCAGGCCCTCGCCCTGTTCCGGACCCTCGGCAACACCTATGAGATCGCGGACACCCTCGACCGCCTCGGCCACCCCCACACCGCGCTCGGCCACCACGACGAAGCCCGTGAGGTGTGGCGGGAAGCGCTGGCGCTGTACCGCGAGCAGGACCGGGACACCGACGCGGAACGCGTCCGAAAACAAGTCGACGACCTCGACACCACCGACGGTGATCGCGCCGGCTGACCACGGCTCCGACCGGGAGTTCAGGCGGTCGTCAGCGTGGCGACCCCGGGCCCGTCGAGTTCGGCCATCGCCACCCGTCGCCCGGACAGGGCCAGGAGCAGCGCGAGCGCGGTTCCGCGCACTTCCGGACCGTCTCCGATCGACAGGTCGGCGTCTGTCGCGGTGAGCCGGAGACGGGCCGCCAACTCCTTGGCCCCGCCGAACGACGCCGGGGTGCGGGCCTGGAGGCGGAGCGACCTGACGACGACCTCCGGCGGGTAGGTGCGGGCGAGGCCCAGCGGTCGACGGATGTCCTCGCCGTGGACGACCTCCTCGACCAGTCGGCTGTCGAGGTGCGCCGGAGGGGTCGACGTCCGGGTAGCCACCTGGCGCAGCCGCTCCAACGTCTCCCGGGGCGCCGCGCCGCGCTCGCGTTCCACCCCGCGTGCGTTCTGGCGGTGGAAGTCGAACCGGGCCCGGACGAAGCCGGCCACGAAACCGAGACGAGTGGTCCGGGCGGTGTCGATCAGGTGGGCGACCACGTCGTGCACCGTCCACCCCGCGCACAGTGACGGTTGCGCCCAGTGCCCGTCATCGAGCTGTGCGAGGTCGCCGATCAGCGCCGCCCGCTCCGCGTGCACCATCGACCAGATGTCGTCCTTCACGCGCTTCTCCTCAGCTCGACCACAGTGTCCGCCGAGGGTGAGACTCGCGGAACGGTCGGAAGTCGTCGCTCGGCGCGGGCAAGCGGCTGTTCAGCGACACCGACAAGGACAAGCAGAACCTCGCGCTCGTCGAGAGCGAGCCCTACTCCAACGGCATCCGGAAGCCGGCCCCGGTGACTCCAGGCGGCGCCGGGCAACGATCGGATCACGTCCGCAGATCGGCGGCCGGCGAACTACTCGGCCAGCCGAGACTCACGTGGGCGCGTGGCTACGTGGCCCTCCGCCCATCCGTCGACTGCACCAAGGGGAACACCATGATCGGGTTCGAGGTAGAGATCAGCCTGCTCGTCGTCGACGGCAAGGGCAAGTCGCTGCCCGGCGAGAGCAACCTCGCGCAGTGCCCGAACTACGGGATGAAGATCGTCAGCGACCGGCGGCAGAAGAACTCCAACATCGAGTTCGTCACCGAACCGGTCTCCGTCGTGGGCGCGGGCAGCGGGACGGGACCGGGGACGCTGGCGGCGCAACTCGCTGCCATCAAAGAGATGCGGGACGTGCTCTACGCGGCCAAGCCCGGCTCCTTCGCCGCCGCGATCGCGAAGCACGGGACGGCCGTCGAGGACGGCGTGACGGCTCGGATCATCGAGTTCCCCGCCAAGTACAGCCCCGCGGAGGACGACGGCAGCGACGGCCTCTTCCTGCACTACTCCGTCGGTGTGCCGGTCAGGTCGCTCGCGGGCTTCTTCGACCTGGTGCGCAAGATCGCCCCGTACGTCCCCGGCCGGCAGAACTTCCTGAACCGGGCGCGGTTCAGGATGTTCCAGGCGGCCGACTTCGCCGCGGTCGTGGCGAAGGACTTCGCGGCCAACGGCGCGTCGGGGCGGGACAGCGTCCAGGCCATGTACGCCTACGCGCAGCTCGTGTACACGCAGATCGCCGGTATCGCCGACTACACCAGCGAGGTCGACGAGTCGGGCCAGGTCAAGAACGGCACGGTGGCCCTCGGCAGGACGTCGTTCCACGAGATCTACCCGATGCTGCCGGTGGACGTGCGGCAGTACCTGGCGAAGAGCTGGGACGACGAGTCGATGCTCGACCGGATCGCGAAGGTCCAGGACGAGACGGAGACCCAGGGCGTCACCGCCGACTTCAACGAGCACGTCATCCGCTCGGTCCCGGGTCTCCCGGAGCACTCGCTCAAGGACTACCTGCAGTCCGCCCTCACCGGCGCGCCGCAGGTCGGGCAGTCGACCATGTACGGGAAGATGACCCTCATCGCCCCCGCGCAGGAGAACAACCTCGATGTGATCGTCTTCGAGCTGCGCACCGTCGGCTCGCACTACAAGACCTGGAACCAGGTGAACGGCGACCTGGACACCCTCGTCCGCTGGGTCCAGAACGCCTGACCCACGCCGCCGCGCCCGTGGTGTCGGGTCGGAGGAGTCGCCGTCGTGTCGGGCCGTGGCGGACGCCGTTCGCCCGGGTCGATCTCACCTCGTCGGTCCGTCGGGAGCCCTGGTCGGCCTTGCGCCGACCGGTCGGTGTTCGAGGAGTTCGCGCACTCGCAGCAGTTGCAGGGCGAGTTGGATCTCCAGTGCCTGGTCCGGTTTCTGCCAGCCCGGCCCGAGCAGGTCCTTCACGCGGTCGAGTCGGCGGGTGACCGTGTTGGTGTGCACGTGCAGGCGCTCCGCCGCGTAGGTGGGGCTGCCGCCCTCGTCGAAGTACGCCCGCAGGGTCGGCAGCAGGTCGGCCGAGCGCTCCCGGTCGTAGTCGAGCACCGGGCCGATGACCTGCGCGACGAAGCCGGCGGCGTCGCGGTCGCCTGCCATCAGCGCGCCGACGAAGCCCAGGTCGCGTGCCGACGCGGCGCCGCCCGCGACGCCGAGCGCGACGACCGCGTCCACGCAGCGGACCGCTTCCCGGTAGCCGTCGTGGATCGATCCGGCGTCGGTGAGCGGCCCGGCGGCGCCGACCGGCACGGGCGTGCCCAGCTCGGACTCCATGGCCGCGGAGGCGTCGCGCGCCACGGTGCTCGCGTCGCCGCCGGGCAGCAGCAGGACGAGGTGGTCGTCGCGGGAGCCACGCAGTCCGCCCAGCCGCCGCGCGTACGCCCCCGCCCACGCCTTGGCCCGGCAGAGCAGGTCGCCCTTCGGCTTCGCGACCACTACCAGGTGAGGCTCGGCCAGGTCCAGGCCGAGCCGGCTCGCGCGCTCGGCGAGCCGCCCCGGCGCCCCGCGTTCGTCGCCGAGCACGTCGTCGAGCCACCGGTCGCGTGCGTCGCCCGTCGGGTTCGCCACGGGTGGGTCGCGTCGCATGATCACGACGAGCGCGCGGGCGAGCAGGCGGAGCCGACCCCGTTCCCGGTCGGTCAGCTCGTCCGGTCCGCGCAGCACCAAGGCTCCGAGGTGTCGCTGCCGCCAGCACAGCGGGACCACCCGCACGCCGCGTTCCGCGATGACGGGTTCGCTCGTCGTCATGCCGGGCACGCCGGCCAGAACCGTCGTGTCCCCGACGTCGGCCGGATCGCCGGCGGCGCTGCGCAGCTCCCCGTCCGCGTTGTAGACGGCGACGTTCCCGCCGAGCCAGGCCGCGCCGGTCGCGACCGTGGCGGGCAGATCGTCGTCGGACAGCAGCACGTCCATCAGCGCTGCCTGGAGATCGTGGTGTTCGTGCAGACCTTCGGCGGTGGCCGACAACTGGGACAGGCGCGACTCCAGCTCCGCCGCCCGCGCCTCCGCGGCGATGCGCATGCGCGTGGTCTCCATGTACAGGCCCGCGAGGATGCCCAGGGAGCTGACCAGAGATCGCTCGTCCGCGGTGAAGTGCCGGACCTTGCGGCTTGCCACGTGAAGGACACCGCGAGGCTGCGAACGGCCGCCCAGGCCCAGCGGCACCGCTATCGCCGCGCGGAGGTCTTCGGCCCTCGCCATCTCCTCGAACGCCGGGCTCAGCGCGATCCGCTCGTCCGCGAGCAGGTTGTGGGTGGCGAACGGTGCGCCGTTGGCCTGCTCCGCGGCGACGATGCCGTCGGCGGGTAGTCGCAGGCCGACACTCAGGCTGGACGTGTGGCCGTCGGCCGCCTGCACCCGGCTGTAGCGCTGTTCTTCGTCCAACAGCATGATGTAGGCCATGTCGACGCGGAGCAGTTGACGTGCCCGCCTGGTGATGGCGTGCAGCAGGACGGCCATGGACTCGTGGGGCGCCGCCAGTTCCCGGGCCACGTCGACCAGGGCGGCGAGCCCGGCCTCGCGGCTCCGGCCCCGTTGGATGTGGACGTGCACGCGCATGGCACGCCAGACGGCGGCCTTCACGTCGGGCGCCGACCCCGCAGCGGCGTCGAGCCTGCCGTCGTCGTCCAGCAGCGTCTCGAACGCGTCCGTGGGCGCACCGCCGGCCAGCATGTCCAGCAGTTCGGCGATCAGGTCTACGGCAACCACTTCCCGGGACGTGGACGAACTCGTCATCAAGACACCGCCCGCAGCTCACCGTCAGTCGGATACCACCTTGCGCACACCGTTGCGGCGGGCCGACTCCACCGGTCGGCGTGGCGAGTGGACGGAGCGCGTTCCCCGTTCACCCGCCGGATGTCCGCCGCGGAGCCGGCCCCGGTCGGGCGGCTCAAGCCTTCTTGCGCAGCCCGTGGGCGAGCAGGGTGAGCACGGCGAAGCCCAGCATCATCCAGATCCCCGGGTAGAGGTCGCCCAGCCGCGTGGCGGGCACGATCACCGCGGTGACCACCGCGAGGCCGAAGGCGCCGCCGATCTGGAGCGAGCTGTTGAGCAGGCCCGCGGCGAGCCCCTGGTCCTCGTCGGCGATGCCCGCGGTCCCGGCGACCATCAGCGCCGCGAGGCTGAGCGCGAAGCCGAGGCCCCAGACGAGCGCCACCGGCACCAGCACACCCCACAGGTCCGGCTCCGGGCCGATCCGCAGGAACAGCAGGTAGCACGGGATGAACGACACCAGGCCGACGAGCAGGACCTTGTGCACCCCGAACCGGTCCATGAGCCGGCCGAGCCGGGGTCCGATGATGATGGTCAACGCCGTCCCGGGCAGGATGACGAACGACATGTGCCACGGTTCCCAGCCGTTCAGGTTCTGGAGGTACAGGGCGAGCACGAACTGGAACGCCATCGCGCCGCCGTACAGGAGGAACATGCTGAGGTTGGCGGACACCAGGTTCCGGTCGCGGAAGAGGCTCAGCCGGATCAGCGGCTCGCGCACCTTGCGCTCGATGACGACGAAAGCGGTGAGCAGCACCGCGGACAGGGCGAACCCGCCGATCGTCCGCGGTGTCGCCCAGCCGATCTCCGGCACCTCGACCACGGTGAAGACCAGCAGCAGCATGCCCAGCAGCAGGGTCAGCGCGCCGCCGACGTCCAGGCGCGATCCCCTGGTGCGCGGTGGGTCGGCCGGGATGAAGCGCAGTGCGCCCAGCACCAGCGCCACGGCGACCACGGCCGGCAGGACGAAGGTGGACCGCCAGTTCAGCGCGGCGAGGAAGCCGCCGATCAGGAGGCCCGACGAGTAGCCGGACGCCTCGAACACGTTGAAGATCCCGAACGCCTTGTTCCGCTGCGCGCCTTCCTGGAAGGTCGTGGTCAGCAGCGACATCGCGGCGGGCGCGGTGAAGCCCGCGGCCACGCCCTTGACGAAGCGCGTCAGGATGATCAGGAGGGCGTCGTCCGCGAACGCCCCGAGCAGCGAGACGACGGCGAACACCGCCATGCCGATCACGAACACCCGCTTGCGGCCGAACAGGTCGGCGCACCGCCCGCCGAGCAGCAGGAACGCGCCGAACGCCAGGATGTAGGCGCCGGGCACCCATTGCGCGGTGGCCGCGCTCACCCCGAACGCCCGCTGGATCTCGGGAATCGCCACCGCGATCATCGAGTTCTCCAGCCCGTCGAGCGTGATCGCCCCGCTGAAGATGACCAGCAGAATCCACTGTCGCGCGTTCCACCGCACCGATAAGGCAGCGGTATCGGGCGCCGAGCCGGTGTCGTCGCCCCTTTGCTCCTCGTTGGGGGTCAAGCTGGTCGACATGTGTTGCCGTCCTTCGGCGCGTTGGCCGGAATGCGGGGACCTCGCGTCCCGGCGTGATTGTTGACCCGGATGGGACTGGTCGGGACCGGTGAGCGCTTTTGGCGGCCGGAATGCGCGTACCCGGCCGGCGTCCCGCGATCGGGCGTCGTCGGAGGCGGGCGCGCCTCGTGCCGCAGCCTTGTCTGACGCGCGCTACCGGCGTCCGCGATAGTCGCACACGCGGCTTGTTGCATACGACTCATGATGTCGTATGCAAGCACTTGGTCGCAAGGGAGGGTTACGGTCCGTGAGAAGTGCCGATGACGTCGAGTCGCGCGCCCGGGGGTGGCGCACCCTCGCCGCGCTCCACGTCCGCATCGAAGACGCACTGGCCCAAGCCTTGCGGGAGGCGGCGGAGCTACCCGAGCCGGCGCCACTGGTCGACGCGCTCGCCGCCCTCGGCGTGACGAAGTAGCCCGGCTCCGAGCCGCCGCGTGGCGCGGACCCGCCCGGCGCCCCCGTCGACCTGCGCCCATTCGTGCCCGCCCGAACCGACCTGACAGACCATCGGTCGACTTTCCGGGAACCCGTTCCGCGCTGGGTAGCGTCGCTTTCGCTGCCCGCGCAAGCGCGAATACGCCATCCCGAAGGAAGGAATGCCATGTCGACCGACGTGTCACCCGAGGCAATGCTGGAAGCCGTGCGGGACATGCTCCCCACTCTCCGCCAGAACGGTGCCGAGGCCGACCGGAACCGGTGGATCCCGGACGAGAACATCGCCTTGCAGGAAAAAGCGGGCGTGTTCCGGATGGGCGTGCCCGCGCGGTTCGGCGGTCTGGCCTACTCCGCGGCCGACATGGTGCAGGTCCTCACCGGGATCAGCCGGGGCTGCGGCGCGACCGGGTGGGTCTCCATGGTGTGGGTGCACACCGCGTGGACCGTGCAGCTCTACCCGGACAAGGCGCAGGAGGAGGTCTTCGCGGGCGGCTCCGTCCGGGTGTCCAGCGCGATCGCGCCCACCGGCACGCTGACCCGCACCGCGGGCGGGTACCTGCTCAGCGGAAGCTGGAAGTTCAACACCGGCGTCCGGGCCGCCGACTGGAACCTGCTGACCGCGGTCGTCGACAACGGCGACGGCTCGAAGGGTCAACTGATGGCCCTGGTCCCGGTCCGCGAGATGACCATCCTGGACGACTGGGACGTCGCCGGGGCGGCCGGGACCGGCAGCACGACCTCGGTCGCCGAGAGCGTGTTCGTGCCCGAGCACCGCGTGATCAACTACGCGGACGCGGTGAACGGCAATGTCCCCGGCCGCACCGATGACGGTTCCGACGGCCGGGCCTACGGCCTGATGAGCCTGGTGATGGCGATGATCGCCGGCGTGTTCACCGGCATGGCGCGCGGCGCGTACGAACAGTTCCTGGCGCGGCTGCCCGGACGCGGCATCACCTACACGTCGTGGACGGAGCAGAGCCTCCACCCGCTGACCCAGATCCAGGTGGCCACCGCCAAGAACAAGATCGACGCCGCCGAAGCCTTCTCGGCGGTGTGGCTCAAGGTGATCCAGGACCGCGCGGACGCGCGGGAGCAGCTCACCACCGAGGAGAAGGCCGTCGTCCGCGGCCGGACGACCTGGGCCGCCCAGCTCGCCAAGGAGGCGGTGGAGCTGCTGTACAACGCCGGCGGCGGCTCGGTGATCCGCCACGACGTGCCGCTCGGGCGGTTCCGCCGGGACATCGAGGCGCTGTCCCTGCACGCGCTGATCCAGTTCAACGCGAACATGGAGTTGCAGGGCCGCGTCCTGCTCGGCCTGGACCCCGACACCCCCTACCTCTGACCCGCACGGACCGCGACACCGGAACCGGCACCCTCGCGGGACGCCGGTTCCGGTGTCTTCCCCGTGCCGGTTCGAGGGGTGTGAGTCAGCGGCGGGCGGGCGGATACCCGTTGGCGGTGCGGGGAAAGCGGCATGCGCCGATGTGTCTATTGTGGACTATGGTCGTTTGTCCAGCTCGGCCACCCGACACGGTAGGTGGTGTCGGCGAGCGCGAGCACCGCGAGCGCCGCGGACGCCAGGGTCGTGTGCCGGTGCCAGCCCGCGAACGACCGGCCGGTGAAGTCCCGCAGGCCCACCCGGTCGGCGAACCTGGCGAGGTCGTGGTCGACCCGGTCGAGGAACCGGCTGGTGCGCAGCAGGCTCGCGGCATCGGCGTCGGGCTGGTTGGACAGCCACAGCTCGGCAGGCCACGACTGACCCGCCGAGCCCACACCGAGCAGCACCAGGTCGCCCGAACGCGCGGCCTGGCCGGGAGTGCCGATCCGTGCGGGGTCGCCCAGACGCCCGGCTTGGCCCGTGACGCCGACCCGTGCGGGGTCGCCCGAACGCCGGGCCCGGCCGGGGATGCCGACTCGCACGGTGGCGGCCAGCAGCGGCCAGCGGCCCGCGACCGGTTTCCGGGTCTCACGCAGCACGCCCATGACCTGTTGCGCGGGCAACGGTTCCGAGCGCCGGGACGCGGTCGGGTCGGAAACCGTGAACAGCCGGGTTCCGCCGACCCGCAGCAGCAGTGGGATCTCCGGGTGTAATCGCGCGACGGCGGCGTGCACGTCCATCCCGCGCGCGTCCATGACCAGCGGGCGGGAGGGGAAGTCCAGCCGCGCGTCCGTGCCGAGGAACGCCTCGATGGCGCACTCGCCGTCGGTCTCCGCGCGGACCCAGTCCGGGATCGCCGCGCGCCGGCGTTTGCCCGGATCCCGCACCCACGCCTGCGACAGGTGCAGCCGCCAGTCGACCGGGACGGTGATCTCGTTCGACGCCGCCCAGACGCCCATGGCCTGCTGCGCGTTGAGCGTCTGGCCGAGATCGGGGGAGAACCGCCTGGCCACACCCACGGAGTGGGTGCCCGCCTTGGGGATCAGCATCGGCCGCACCACCCACGCGTCCGGCGCGGCGACCTGCCGGACGTGCTCGGCCAGCGCCCGGCGGACCGGCGCCCAGGCCCACGTCGAGTCGCTGATGAAGTGGTGCAGGTACTGTTCGGTCGCCTGGCCGCCGACGGCCTGGGCGATGTTGCGGATCGACTTGCGGCCGGCCGCCCGGAGCAGGCCGGTCAGGTACTCGACACCCTTGCGCCGCTGGTCCTCGCGGGTGAACGAGGCGAACAGAGCGGAACTGAGTTCGGCGACGACCAACTCGCGCGAGAAGTCCGGGATGGGGCGCGCTGCTGTGTTCCCTCGGCCGGGCATGGAGCCTCTCTTCACGTTGTGTCGACAGGGATGCCACCCAACGTGGCTCGGGGACACCGGACCTGCCTAGATCCGGGGAGCACCAACCTGCGCGCCTCGGGGGTGGGCCGACGCCACTCGAACGCGGATGGCGGCCGGGCGCGCCACGCGAGCCGATATCGGGGGGTGGTCGGGCCACACATCCGTCCGGTCCCGCCGGTTGCTCCAAGTGGCCCCAGGCGGGCCGGACACCGCAGGTCACCGCGCACGGCCCGGCCGGGCCCCACAGGAGGTGTCGGGGGCGGGCACCTCGCCGTCCACCGGTGGCGTGGGCCGATCCGGGCCGCGCGGGGCGGACATGACGGAGATCGAGGGAACCTGACGTACTGCATTCCCGGTTCGTTGCCCGTTGTCCGGGTTCGGCTCCACGATCGCCGTGTCGACGAAGTGGTGTTCATCCGCGAACTGAGCCGCACGACCGCGCTCGCCGCACACCTCCGGTCGTGCCCGGTCCCTTCGTGATTGGAGTGTCAGTGGACAACGCCGTGCGCGAAAGCCCACCCAGGATCGCGCTGCAGCAACCGGATTGGGACGACTACGAACTCGTGCACCGGGTGCGGGCCGCCTTGACCTCCCGGCCCGGCCTGGTCACCTCCGACGAAGTCGGACAGCTTCGCGCCGCGCTCGCGGTGGTGGCCGCCGGCCGCGCGCACGTCGTGCAGGCGGGTGACTGCGCCGAGGACTTCGGGTCCGCGGCGGGCGACGTCGCCCGCAAGGCGGCCCTGCTGGACTTGTTGGCGGGCACCATGAAGATGGCCACGCACCGCCCCGTGGTGCGGATCGGCCGGATCGCGGGCCAGTTCGCCAAACCCAGGTCCAGCCCGACCGAAGTGGTCGGCGGCGTGGTGCTGCCCTCCTACCGGGGCCACCTGGTCAACCGCCCCGAACCCGACGCGGCCGGCCGGAAACCCGATCCCAACCGGGTGCTCGCCGGGTACGCCGCGGCCCGGACCGTCACCGGCCTGCTGGGCTGGGGTGGCGGTGGCGCGCGGCCGATCGACCCTCCGCTGTGGACCAGTCACGAGGCGCTGCTGCTGGACTACGAGATCCCGCTGCTGCGCCGGGACCGCACCGGGCAGGCGTTCCTGGCCTCGACCCACCTGCCGTGGATCGGCGACCGCACCCGCCAGGTGGACGGCGCGCACGTCGACCTGCTGGCCGGGGTGGCGAACCCGGTCGCCTGCAAGGTCGGGCCGACGATGACGGCGGACGAGTTGCGGGCGCTGGCGGACCGGCTCGACCCGCACCGCGAGCCGGGCAGGCTGACCCTGATCTCGCGGATGGGCGCGGACCTCGTCACCGAGCGGCTGCCCGGACTGGTGGCCGCGGTGCGCGCGGCCGGGCACCCGGTGATCTGGCTGTGCGACCCGATGCACGGCAACACCACGCTCACCCCCGACGGCCTCAAGACCCGTTACGTGGACACCGTCGTCGCCGAGATCGAACGCTTCCAGCGCGTGGTGCGGGCCGAAGGCTGCGTCGCCGGAGGACTGCACCTGGAGACCACACCGGACGACGTCACGGAGTGCGCTCACGACGAGTCCGGAGTGGACCGCGTGGGCGACAAGTACACGACCTACTGCGATCCCCGGCTCAACCCGGGGCAGGCGGTCGCCGCTGTGGCGGCGTGGGCCGGTTGACCGCGGACCGTCCACGACCGACGTGGGCAACGCCGCACTCGTCGCCTGATTCCCGACGGAGGACCACGATGACAGGCATCCCCCCGATCAACCCCTACCCGCTGCCGACGGCGGACGACCTGCCCGCCAACACCGCGACGTGGACCGTGGACCCGCGGCGGGCGGTCGTGCTGATCCACGACATGCAGCGGTATTTCGTCCGGCCGTTCTCCGACGTCATGCGGAGCCGGATCATCGCCAACATCGCGGCGCTGCGCGTGGCGTGCGCGGAGCGGGGCGCGCGGATCGCCTACACCGCGCAGCCGGGCGGCATGAGCGAGCGGGAACGCGGTCTGCTGCGGGACTTCTGGGGCCCGGGGATGCGGGTCGACCCGGCCGATCGGGAGGTGGTCGGCGAACTCGCGCCCGCCGACGGCGACTGGGTGTTCACCAAGTGGCGCTACAGCGCGTTCTTCCGCTCCGACCTGCTGGAGCGGATGCGCCGCGACAACCGCGACGAGCTGATCCTGTGCGGGGTGTACGCGCACGTCGGCGTGCTGGTGACGGCGTTGGAGGCGTACGCCAACGACATCCGCGCGTTCTTGGTCGCCGACGCGATCGGCGACTTCACCGAGGCCTACCACCGGCTGGCCGTGGAGTACGCGGCGCAGCGCTGCGCCGTGGTCGCCACGACGGCCACCGTCGTCGCCCAGGCCGGGGCGGCGGACCGGCCGCGGGTCGCGCTGTGACCGGGGACCTGCTGGACCGGGTCCTCGCCGCGCCCGACCGGCCGTTCGCCCTGCTGCACCGGACCGAGGCGGGCCACGCCCGGGTGGACGTGCTGGTCGGCGAGGTGAGCACGCCAGGGGTGCTGGCGGACATCGCGCTGCCGGCCGGCCCGGTGTCCCGGCCCCGGCACGACGTGCTGGCGGTGGTGCCGTTCCGGCAGATCGCCGAGCGCGGCTACGAGCACCGCGACGACGGCGAGCCGCTGCTCGCGCTGACCGTGGCCGACCAGGCGGTGCTGCCGCTGGAGGACGTGCTGCGCCGGTTGCCGGACGTGCCGCTGCGGCTGGACCGCGGCCGGTTCGACACCGACGACGGCGGCTACGCGGAGACCGTCCGCCGGGTGCTGGCCGACGAGATCGGCGAGGGCGAGGGCGCGAACTTCGTCATCCGCCGCGGGTACGTCGCCGACATCGCGGCGTACTCGCCGCGGTCCGCGCTGTCGTTGTTCCGCAGGCTGCTCCTGGACGAGACCGGCGCGTACTGGACGTTCGTGGTGCACACCGGCGACCGCACGTTCGTCGGCGCGACCCCGGAACGGCACATCAGCGTCACCGGCGGCACGGCGGTGATGAACCCGATCAGCGGCACCTACCGCTACCCGCCGACCGGCCCCGCGCTGGAAGGGGTGCTGGGCTTCCTGGCCGACCACAAGGAGTCCGACGAGCTGTACATGGTGCTGGACGAGGAACTGAAGATGATGGGCCGCGTCTGCGACGACGGCGGTCGGGTCCACGGGCCGTACCTGCGCGAGATGGCCAGGCTCGCGCACACCGAGTACTTCATCGCGGGCCGCACCGGCCGCGACCCGCGTGACATCCTGCGCGAGACGATGTTCGCCCCGACGGTCACCGGCAGCCCGCTGGAGAGCGCCTGCCGGGTGATCAGCCGCTACGAGCCCACCGGTCGCGGCTACTACAGCGGTGTGGTCGCGCTCATCGGCCGCGACGCGGCCGGGAGCCGGTCGCTGGACTCGGCCATCCTGATCCGCACGGCCGCCATCGACGGTGGCGGCACGGTCCGCGTCGACGTGGGCGCGACGCTGGTCCGCCACTCCGACCCGCTGGCGGAGGTGGCCGAGACCAGCGCCAAGGCGGCGGGCCTGCTGGCCGCCCTCGGTTCGGAACCCGGCCCCCGCCGGGCCGAGGGCGTCGGTTTCGCCGAGCACCCGGAAGTCCGTGCCGCCCTGTGTGCGCGCAACGTCGACATCGCGGCGTTCTGGTTGTCGGACAACGGATCGCGTGACCCGGTCGACCCGGCCCTGGCGGGCCTGGAGGTGCTGATCGTGGACGCGGAGGACACCTTCACCTCGATGCTGGCCCACCAGTTGCGGGCGCTCGGGCCGGAGGTGGTGATCCGCCGCTTCGACGAGCCCTACGACGTGCGCGACGCCGACATCGTCCTGATGGGCCCGGGGCCGGGCGATCCGCGCGAGAGCGGTCATCCGAAGATCGCACACCTGGCGTCCACAGTAGACATGCTGCTGGCGGAACGGCGGCCGTTCCTGGCGGTCTGCCTGAGCCACCAGGTGCTCAGCGCCCGGCTCGGGCTGCCGCTGGTCCGCCGCGACGTCCCGAACCAGGGCGTCCAGCTTGGCGTGAACCTGTTCGGCACACCGCGGCGCGTGGGCTTCTACAACACCTTCGCGGCGAGCAGCGCCGAGGACGTCCTGCGCCACCCGGGCATCGGCGCGGTGGAGGTCAGCCGCGACCCGGTCACCCACCAGGTGCACGCCTTGCGGGGCCCGCACTTCGCGTCGATCCAGTTCCACGCGGAGTCGGTGCTCACCCAGCACGGCCCGACCATCCTCGGCGCGCTGCTGACCGGCCTGACCGCGGGCCTGTCCCGGCCCCGGCGTCGGAGCGGCCAGATCGGCGCGGAGGCGGTCTGACCGTCATCGGGGCGCGAAACCCGCGCACCACCGGGTCGTCGCCGCCGACTGGCCGGTTGTCACCGGCCGGGGCGTCGGTGTCGCCGGTCGAGCGGCTCAGCAGCTTCCGACGGCCGGCTCAGCCGCTCCGGACCGCCAACGCCCCCGGTTGCGTGCTCAGCGTCTCGCGGACCCGCAGCAGTCGCAGCGCGAGCTGGATCTCCAGTGCCTGCGCGGGTTTCTGCCAGTCCTGGCCGAGCAGTTCCTTCATCCGGTCGAGCCGGCGGGTGACGGTGTTGGTGTGCACGTGCAGGCGCTCGGCGGCGTAGGTGGGGCTGCCGCCCGCGTCGAAGTACGCCTGGAGGGTGGCCACCAGGTCGGTGAAGCGCTCCCGGTCGTACTCCAGCACCGGCCCGATGGCCGCCTCGATGAAGCCACCGACGTCCTGGTCGGGGGACACCAGCGCGCCGACGAACCCCAGTTCGTACACGGACGCCGCGCCGCCCTCGACGCCGAGCGCGGTCACCGCGTCGAGGCAGCGGATGGCCTCGCGGTAGCCCCGCCGGACGGACTCGGCCCCGGTGAGCGGACCGGCCGCGCCCACCGAGACGGGTTTGCCCAGCTCGGCCGCCATCGCCGCGGCCACGTCGCGCGCCACGACACCCGCGTCGCCGCCGGGCAGGAGCATGATCAGGCGGCCGTTGCGGGAGCTGCGGAGCCCGCCCGTCCGCCGCGCGTACGCCGACGCCCACGCGTTGGCCCGGCCCTGGATGCCGTTCTCCGGCCGGGCGGCCACCATCAGGTACGGCCGCGTCAGGTCCAGCCCGATCCGGCGGGCCCGTTCGGTGAGCAGGCGCGGCACCCGGCCGCCGTCGCCGAGCGCGTCGTCGAGCAGCCGTTCGCGCACCTCGCCGTCGTGGCCCGTGGTGAGCTTGTCCCGCCGGATGACCAGGACGGCCACCCGCGCGTACAGCCGCAGCCGTTGGCGGGCCGGGGCGGTCAGGTCGCCGGGCGCGGACAGCACCAGCGCGCCGACGTAGTCCTTGGTGGTGCACAACGGGGCCACCCACCGCCCATCCGCCGGCGCGGGCTCCGGGGTCGTCAGCTCGACGGCGATCGCGAGCGCGGAGGTGTCGTCGCCGTCGTCCGGTCCGTCGCCCGCGGTCGCCAGCACGTCCCCGGCTGCGGTGTAGGCCGTCACACGGCCGCCGAACGACTCCGCGGCGGCGGCGACCAGGGTGCGCAGGTCGCCGTCGGAGGCCAGCATGTCCACCAGCTCGGTCTGCAGGTCGCAGTACTCGCGGAACCCCTCGGCGGTCGTGGAGGCCCGGGACAGGCGGGCTTCCAACTCGGCGACGCGCGCGTCGGCGGCGAGGCGGAGGTGGGTGGTCTCCAGGTAGATGCCGGCGAGGATGCCGAGGGAGCCCACCAGGGACCGCTCGTCGGCGGTGAAGTGGTGGACCTTGCGGCTCGCGACGTACAGCCTGCCGCGGGGCGTGCCGCCGTTCGGCTGGTCGCCGCAGCTCAGCGGGACCGCGATCAGCGCGTGCAGGCCCTCGACCCGGACCAGCTCCGCCAACGCCGGATTGAGCGCGACCCCTCCGTCGGCCGGCAGGTCGTGCGTGGCGAACGGGGCCGTGAAGCCCGGACCGGTGGTGGTGCCGTCGTCGGCGGGCAGGCGCAGGCCGATGCTCAGCCCGGACGTGTGGCCGTCGGCGGCGAGCACTTGGACGCCGTCGTGCTCCTCGCCGGCGATGGCGATGCAGGCCATGTCCATGCCCAGCAGGTGACGGGCGCGCCGGGCGATGGCGTGCAGCAGACCGGCCACGGAGTCGTGGGGGAGGGCCAGGTCCCGCGCGGCGTCGATCAGCGCGGTCAGGCCCGCTTCCCGGACGCGGCCACGCTGGATCTGGCTGTGCACACGCAGGGCGCGCCACACGGCGGCCTTCAGGTCGGTGGTCGCGGCGCCGGCGGCGGCCCTCCGGGCGTCGTCCAGGAAGTCCTCGAACGCGTCCACGGGCGCCCCGCCGGCCAGCAAATCAAATAACTCGTCTATGCCGCCGCTCGCGGTCGGCTGAGGAGACGCAAAAGTCTCCACTGTGTTACCCCCAGGTTCGAGTGTGCTGTCGTCACCCGATCGCACTATCGCATTGGTCGGGTAGCCACGTTGGGTAAACGTTCTGTCCGATCCTCGCTCAGCTTATCGAAATCGACTGTCAGGAGTCTTCGGCCGATACCCATCGTTGAGCGTGCGAAAGCAGAATCGAATGACGGCAGCTCCACGACCGGCGGCGCTGCCGGATCGGGGCTGCGTTGATCGTGTTTCCAGTCCGTCGGGCACAGTCGTCCACCGGCGGACGGAGCGATCCATTTTCCCGTTTCCGGCGCGCCGGACCGATGTCGAGCGCGGTGAGTTCGCTTTCCCGCTTCGCGGTGACGGGAGTCAGGCCGGTGAGTTCGGCGGCCACCGTGTCCCCCGACGCGGAACACCGGTTCGGGAGGACAATGTCGATTCCGCCCGGAAAGCGCATCGGGCGCGGTTCGGCGGCGTTTCCCGCAGCCACCGGGCGGCGCCGCGCGGGCCGGTCGCCGGTGAGCCCGGCGACAGCCACGGCCTGCCGATTCCCGGTACCATGGTCACGAGCACACTACCAGCACCTGCAATAGTTGCACACAGCATGCTTGGTGCGGTGCCGATGATGCCGTGCGACAGCAGTGGGCGGCAAGGAGGGATGGCCTCGTGGAGAGCGCTGACGCCGTCGAGATCCGCGCGCAGGGTTGGCGGACCCTGGCCGCGCTGCACGCGCGCATCGAGGACGTGCTGGAGCGGGCGCTCCAGCAGGCGCACGACCTGTCGGTGAGCGAGTACAGCCTGCTCGACGTGCTGTCCCGGCAGGAGCCCGGCTGCCTGCTGCGGATGAACCAGGTGGCCAAGGCCGTGGTGCTGAGCCAGTCGGCGACCACCCGGCTGGTGACCCGGCTGGAGCGGCGCGGCCTGCTCCAGCGGTACCTGTGCGAGGACGACCGCCGGGGCATCTACACCGAAGTCACCGACGAGGGCCGCAGCGCCCTGGAACGCGCCCGTTCGACCCACGACGACACCTTGGCCCAGGCGCTGAAGGACGCGGCGGAGCTGCCGGAGCTGGCGCCGCTGGTCGATGCGCTCGCTGCCCTGCCGTATGCCGGAGTGTCGCGCTAGCGCTCCCGCCTGGCATCGGCGACCCGCTCGCCGTCCTTCCTGGCACCGGATCCCACCCCACACCGCCGACGCGCCCTGAACCGCGTCGGCGGCGCCGTGCCACCGTCCTCTGTGGTCTCTTCCCGTCGCCACAACGAAGTCTGGCCCGCCGCGACATGACAGATTGCCGTCCGGCGGCTGGGAACTCCGCTCCACGCCGGGCTAGCGTCGGGAACGAACTGGAGAACAGCGCGACCGCCGACGTCCGCTCCGATGCGCACCAGCCCCCTCGGTCCCGGAGCCCCGGAGTCGGCCAGTGATGCGATGTGGAGACCAGCATGCGGCTTACGCAAACGGTGGCAGAAGTGATGCGGCGCTACGCGGACCGCCCCGCCGTGGGTGAACGCGCCAAGGAGGCCTTTCGCGACCCCGGCACCGGTCGCACCTCGCTCCGGCTGCTGCCGTGGTACGAGACGACCAGTTTCGGCGAGCTGTGGCAGCGCGTCCGCGCGGTGGCGACCGAGTGGCACCACAACCCGGCCCACGCCACCGTCCCGGGCGATCGCGTCGCCCTGCTCGGCTTCGCCGGCCGCGACTACACGACGGTCGACCTGGCCTGCAGTTGTTCGGGCGCGGTCACCATCCCGCTCCAGACCAGCGCCCCGGCGTCGCAGCTCAAGGCGATCCTGGCGGAGACCGAGCCGAGCGTCGTGGCCGCCGCCGTCGAACGGGTGGACGCCGCGGTCGACCTCGTGTCGACCGCCCCGTCGGTCCGCCGCCTGGTGGTCTTCGACTACCACTCGGCGGTGGACGACCAGCGCGACAGGCTCACCGCCGCCCGGGAACGCCTGGCGGGCCATGACATCGCCGTCGAGTCCTTATCGGACGTCCTCGACCGGGGCGCGCTGCTGCCGGAAGCGCCGCTGTTCACCTCCGAGGACGGCGACGACCCGATGACCATGCTCGTGTACACGTCGGGCAGCACCGGCACCCCGAAGGGCGCGATCTACACCGAACGCCTGGTGGCCGCGATGTTCGGCGGCGGCGGGTGGTCGGACCTGTTCTCCGAACAGCGGGCGGTCACCTTCCACTACATGCCGATGAGCCACGTCGCCGGGCACTCGTCGGTGAAGAACACCTTGGCACGCGGCGGGGTCAGCTACTTCACCGCGAGCAGCGACCTGTCCACGTTCTTCGAGGACATCGCGCTCGCGCGCCCCACCGAACTGTCGCTGGTGCCCAGGGTGTGCGAGATGCTCCTCCAGTACCACCGCAGCGAAGTCGACCGGCGGGCCGCGGGCGGCGCCGACCGCGCGGCGGTGGAGGCGGAAGTCAAGGCGCACCTCAGGAAGAACGTCCTGGGCGGCCGGATCGGTTGGGCGAGCTGTGGTTCCGCGCCGCTGTCCGCCGAGCTGCGCGCGTTCGTGGAATCGTTGCTGGAGCTGGAGTTGCACATCGTCTACGGCGCCACGGAGGTCGCGGGCGTCTCGCTGGACGGCGCGATGCTGCGCCCGCCGGTGATCGACTACAAGCTCGCCGACGTGCCCGAGCTGGGTTACTACCGGACCGACACCCCGCACCCCAGGGGCGAGCTGCTGGTCAAGACCGAGGCCGCGATCCCGGGCTACTTCAAGCAGCCCGAGCTGTCCGCGGCGATCTTCGACGCCGACGGCTACTACCGGACCGGCGACATCGTCGCCGAGATCGAGCCGGACCGGCTGGAGATCCTGGACCGCCGCAACAGCGTCCTGAAGCTGTCCCAGGGCGAGTTCGTGGCGACCGCGAGCCTGGAGGCCGTGTTCGGCGCCGGCCCGCTGGTCCGGCAGATCTTCGTGTACGGCAACAGCGAGCGGTCCTACCTGCTGGCCGTGGTCGTGCCCACGCCGGCCGCGCTGGACCGGTTCGGCCCGGGGGAGATCAAGCAGCGGCTCAGCGAGTCGTTCCAGGAGATCGCGAAGGACGCGGGCCTGAACTCCTACGAGATCCCGCGCGACTTCCTGATCGAGACCGAGCCGTTCGGCCAGGCCAACGGTCTGCTGTCCGACCACCGCAAGCTGCTGCGGCCACAACTGCTGGCGCGGTACCGCGACGAGTTGGAAGCGCTGTACGCCGACATCGCGCTCCGGGAGTCCGAGGAACTGCGCGAAGTCCGCCGCACGGGCGCGGATCGGCCCGTGCTGGAGACCGTGCAGCGGGCCGCGCGGGCACTGCTGGCCGGTTCCATGGCCGAGGTCGGCCCCACCGCGCACTTCCGGGACCTGGGCGGCGACTCGCTGTCCGCGGTGTCCTACTCCGCCTTGCTGCACGACATCTTCGGCATCCGGGTGCCGGTGGACGTGCTCATCAGCCCGGCGAACGACCTGCGGCAGGTGGCGGCCTACGTGGAGGCGAAGCGCGCCGCCGGGCTGGACCGGCCGACGTTCGAGTCGGTGCACGGTGCGGACCGCACCGAGGTCCGTGCCGGCGACCTCAGCCTGGAGAAGTTCTTCGACGCGCGCACGATCGCCGACGCGAAGACGCTGCCCCGCGCGACCGGCGCCCCGCGGACCGTCCTGCTCACCGGCGCGAGCGGCTACCTCGGCCGGTTCCTCGCCCTGGAGTGGCTGGAGCGGCTGGCCCCGGCCGGCGGGAAGCTGATCTGCGTAGTGCGCGGCAAGGACGCCGCGGCGGCGGCGAACCGGCTCGACGAGGCGTTCGCGGGCGGGGACTCGGACCTGGTGGCGAAGGTGGCGGAACTGGCCGGGAGCCTGGAGGTGCTGGCGGGCGACATCGCCGAACCCCGCCTGGGCCTGGACGAGCGGACCTGGGACAAGCTGTCGGAAGAGGTCGACCTGATCGTCCACGCGGGCGCGCTGGTGAACCACGTCCTGCCGTACGACCGGCTTTTCGAGGCGAACGTGCTGGGCACCGCCGAGCTGATCCGGCTCGGGCTCACCGGTCGGATCAAGCCGTTCACCTACGTCTCCAGCGTCGCCGTGGCCACCTCCCGACCCGGGAAACCGGCGCTGGACGAGGATTCCGACGTGCGCGCGGCGATCGGCACGCAGCCGGTCCACGACGGCTACGCGGGCGGGTACGCCACCAGCAAGTGGGCGGGCGAGGTCCTGCTGCGGGAGGCGCACGACCTGTGCGGCCTCCCGGTGACCGTGTTCCGCTCCGACATGATCCTCGCGCACAGCAGGTACGGCGGGCAGTTGAACGTCCCGGACGTGTTCACCCGCCTGCTGTTCAGCCTCATCACGACCGGCATCGCGCCGCGGTCCTTCTACCTCGGCGACGCTTCGGCGGCGCACTACGACGGCCTGCCGGTCGACTTCACCGCCGCCGCTGTCGTGGCGCTGGGCGCGCGGGACGACGGGTTCCGCACCTACAGCCTGGTGAACCCGCACGACGACGGCATCTCGCTGGACACGTTCGTGGACTGGCTCAGCGGCGCGGGCCACCGGATCGAGCGGGTGGACGACTACGCGGACTGGCTCGCCCGGTTCGAGACGGCCATGCGCGCGCTGCCAGAGGCGCAGCGCCGGCACTCGGTGCTGCCGCTGGTGCACCGGTTCGAGCGCCCCGAGGAAGCCGTGCCGGGCTCGGAGGTGCCGTCGGAGCGGTTCCACGCCGCCGTTCGCGCCGCCGGGGTCGGTCCGACCGGCGACATCCCGCACCTTTCGGAGCCCTTCATCCGGAAGTACGCCGCCGACCTCAAGCCCTTGCTGTCCGCCTGACCGCGCCTGCCCGCTGTCCGTTCATGATCGGCCGCACCGAGCGCTGACCGGCCCTGATTCGCTTTCCCGACGGAGGAGAACGGTGACGACATCGGCGATTCACCCGGCGAAGGGTGGGACATGATGTTCCCGGCGTGCAACCTGCTGCTACCCAGGCAGATCGTTCCGGTCGACCGCCAGTTTGCGGCGGGATCATGACCGCGGTGGAGACCGGCCTGTTCCGCCACGTGCTGGGGCACGTCCCGACCAGCGTGGTCGTGGTGACCGCCCTGGAGTCGGGCCGGCCCGCGGGCATGGCGGTAGGGTCGTTCGTCTCGGTCTCCCTGGACCCGCCGCTGGTCGGCTTCTTCCCGTCGAGGTCGTCGTCGAGCTGGCCGAAGATCCGCCAGGCGGGCCGCTTCGGCGTCAACGTGCTGGGCGAACACCAGCACGAGACGAGCCGCACGTTCGCCACCCGGGGCGCCGACAAGTTCGCCGACACCCGGTGGCACCGGGGAACCCATGGCACACCGCTCCTGGACGGCGCGATCGCCACGCTCGAATGCGACTTGGTCGGGGTGACCGACGTGGGTGATCACTACTTCGCCCTGGGCCGGGTCCTGTCCCTGCACGCGACCGGCGACACCCCGCTCGTGTTCTTCCGCGGGGATTACGCGCGCCTGGCCTGACGATCTGGTGCGGCACGCCATCCCCCGGTGAGGGTGGATCGGCGACTGGTTGGACCACCGGGCTGAGGCGACCGGACGCGGCCCGGCACCGGTCAGGGTGAAAGAGGAAGTTTCCGCCCAGGAAGACCGCTGGATCGCGGGACAGCGGCAGGGGCGACCCGTCAGCATAAGGGCACCGTCTCAGCACGCACCTCCCCCCGAAAGGACCGCAGTGGACCAGCCGACCCCGCCGGAGCCCGCCCCGGAGGCATCGCCACCGGCGCCCGCACCGGAGCCCACGGCGGCGACGCCACCGCAGCCGTCACCATCGCAGCCGACGCCATCGCAATCGACGCCACCGCAGCCGACGCCTGAGGCCGAGCAGGAGACATCGCCCTACGAGCGCCCGCGAACCGCGCCCGAGCCCCCGCACGTGCCGGCGGACGAGACGCCACCACAGGACAGCACCGACGTTCTGGTGGCTCCCGTGGACCTGTCGGCGCAGGAGGTGCCGGACACGACGCCCGAGCCCGTGCCGATGGCTGTTTCGGACACGTCGGCGCAGCCCGTGCCGCCGGTCACCGCGCAGTCGCCCTGGCAGTACTCGGCGGAGCCGACGCCCGGGATCACGGTCGAGATGCCGTGGCAGCACGCGATGACAGCCCCGCCGGGGTTCCCGCCGGAAGCGCCCGAACCCCCACCGGTCGTCGAACGGGTCGTCGACCCGCCCGCCGCCGCCTTCGCCAACGCCTCCCTGCTCGGCGCCGGCTACCTGATGCTGGGCCGCCGCCGGGCCGCCATCCTGACCGGCCTGATCACCCTCGCGCTCATCGTCGTCCTCGCCACGGCCGTCCGCTCCGTGTGGCTGGAAGTGGTCGTCCTCCTGTGGTGGGCGGCCGTCATCGCGCACGGCTGGCGACTCGCCGGCGGTCGTGCGCGCACCCCCGGCCCCAACGCCCGGCGGCAACGGCTGATCGCGCTCGCCACCACGCTCCCGGTGCTGCTGGCCGTCGGCTTCCTGCGCTTCGACGCCGCGGGCATCGAGCAGGACAGCGTCGACGCCCGGAACGGGGGCGACTGCTCCCGGTCCGTGGCCGCCGTGGACCGGCTGTGGTTCGGTCACCACCTGGCCAACGCGCCGCTCACCGTCCGTGGCGAGGACACCGTGCGGGCGTGCGCACGACTCGACGCGGCCGAAGGCGAACTGCGCACCGGGTTGACCGGCGACACCGCGGCCGTGGAAACGGGCTTCGCCGGCCTCTCGGCGGCCCTCGTGGAACTGCCCGGCTACGAGAAGGTCGTGGACCGCGCCCTGGACGGCTTCCTGTCCGGCCTGCCCACCGAGGACGCCTGCGACACCAGGGACATCACCGACTGGCTCCGTCAACGCGGAAGCCAGGGCAACGCGCTGGACCGGGCGGCCGAAGTGGTGCCGCGCATCGCCCCGCCGGCGATGGTGCAGTGCGCCGACACCCTCATGGCGGCGAGCTCGTTCATCGAAGCCCGCGCGCACTACCAGGAACTGCTCGACCAGTACCCGACGCACGAACTCGCGCCCAAGGCCAAGGAGGGCGTGCAGAAGGCCACGTGGGCGATCGAACTCGCGAACGTGCGGTCGCTGCTCGCCACCCCGTCCGCGGACAAGCCCAGGTACTGCGACGCGCCCGCTCCGTACAGCGCCGCCGCACCTTACGGCGCGCAGAGCCCCAACCGCGCGTGGCTGGCCGGCAAGAACGAGCACACCAACCGGCTTCCGGGCGACTGGCTGGTCGACGACGTGGCCAACGCCACGACGGTGATGTGCGCCGGCGCGGTCGCCCACGGTTCCGTCGTGGAGACCTGCACGTACCTGTACTCGGGCACTTTCAGCGGGGAGAGGGACGTGTCGTTCCACCGGATCGCGATCCCGGTCCGGGTCTACGAGGTGAAGACCGGCAAGCTGATCGCGGACACCACCGTGGAGATCAACGGCGAGGCCTGCCCGGCGGTCGTCAGCTACACCACCTACAGCACCATCGACACCGGGCCGGCGTCCGACATGTACGTCACCGCGTCCGAGGGCGACGTGCACGCCGCGTTCAACCCGTTGATCAATCCTTGACCGGTGAGGTGCCGCTCACACCAACGTCCACAGTGGACTTCGCTGCTTTAGGGTGCGGCTCCCAGCACCACTGTGGTTCCTGGGCTCAGACCCACCACTGATGCTGGGAGCCGCACCATGGTCGCGCGGCGTCGCCGACCGGCAGGCTCACCGGGAGCAGGCGGGAACCCGGGCACCGGGTTCCCGCGTCCTTCCGCCGAAAGAGAGCCTGGCATGCGATCGACCAGAAAGGCGGTGGCGGTGGCCACCGGCGTGCTTGCCGTCGGCGCGCTCGTGGCCGCCCCCGCGGCACCGGGACACGCGAGCGGGGAGCCGGCTCGCGTCACGTGGGGCACCTGCCCCGAATTGCCTACGGGGACAAGGGGTTCGGCACGGGCCGGCGACCTGGAGTGCGGCACGCTCGACGTGCCCGTGGACTACCGCGCGCCCGACCGCGGGACGATGAGCATCGCGGTGTCGCGGCTGCGCAGCGGAGACCCGGCACGCCGGCGCGGTGTCCTCCTGGTCAACCCCGGCGGTCCCGGGGTGGCCGGGCTCGACCTGCCGGTGGCGATCGCGGAGCGGAACCCGCCGCGGGGCCTGCTGGACTCCTACGACCTGATCGGCTTCGACCCGCGCGGCGTCGGGCACAGCGGCGGCGTCACCTGCGCGCTGTCGTCCGAGCAGCAGACCATCGCCTTCGGAACCTATGCGCACGGCCCCGACGACGTGGCGGAGCAGGCCGGGCGCGTGCAGGACATCGCCGAGCAGTGCGTGGCCCACGGGGGCCCCAACCTGCCACACCTGACGACGCGGAACACCGCGCGTGACATCGACCGGATCAGGCAGGCCTTGGGGGAGCGGCGCATCTCCTACTTCGGGACGTCGTACGGCACGTATCTCGGCGCGGTCTACCTGGCGCTGTTCCCGGACCGGGCGGACCGGTTCCTGCTGGACAGCGCCGCCGACCCGGACATGGTGTGGCGTGAGCAGTTCCGGACCTGGGGCCGGGGCGCGGAGGTGCGGTTCCCCGACTTCGCGCGGTGGGCTGCCGCGCGGCACGACGTCCACCACCTGGGGCGCACGCCGGAAGCGGTGCGGGAGAAGTACTTCGAACTCGCGGGCGCACTCGACGCGGCGCCGGTCGCCGGGGTGACGGGGGACGTGTTCCGGCAGTTGACCCGCCTCAAGCTCTACCGCGACGAGGACTTCCCTTCCCTGGCCGCGATCTGGCAGAGCCTGTCGTCGGGCGACGCGGCCGGGGTGCGGAGCGCCCAGCCGCCCGACGACGGCTTCCTCGCCGCACACTTGGCGGTAACCTGCGGCGATGTCGCGTGGCCGAGGTCGCAGGAGCACTACCAACGCGCGGTCCGAACCGACCGGCAGCGCTACCCGCTGGTCGGCGCCCTGACCGCGAACATCACCCCCTGCGCCCGCTGGCCGCTCGCGCCGCTGGAGGAGCCGACCCGGATCGGCGGCACCGGCCGGGCCTTCGTGCTGATCCTCCAGAACCTCCGCGACCCGGCGACGGTCTACGCCGGCGGGGTCGCGCTGCGCGGGCGGCTCGGCGAGCGGGCCGCGCTGGTCACCGTCGACGCAGGGGAGCACGGCGTCTACTTGAGCGGCAACACATGCGCGAACCGCTTGGCGACGGAACACCTCGTCGCCGCGTCACCGCCGACCCGGGACCGGTTCTGCCCCGCCGAGTCGCATCCCTGACGCGCGCCCACGACCGCACGACGAGGCCGGACCGCCCGCACGGATGCGAACGGTCGCGGCTTCGTCGTCCGGGCCGAATGAAGCTGGTGGCGTTCACGCGGGCTCCACCGGTGTGGCGAGGGGACCATCGGGGGTGGTCTCCGCCTGTCCGGCCGTCCTGCCGTGCAGGCGTTCCGCCTGGTCGTCCAGCCGGCCGTCGAGGCGTTCGCGGAGCAGTCCGACCCAGGAGTCGGGCAGCGCCTCGGGGTGGTCGAGCAGGCGTCGGGTAGCGGCGTGGTCGGCTCGGTCGACGTTGAGCACGCGGTGCACCTCGGCGGCCGTGATGCCGTGTTGTGGCCGGGAGACGAGGTCGAAGCGGTCGTCGGCGGCCACGCGGCCGGGTGCCAGCACTCGGCAGTAGAAACCGGTCCTGCCGCTGCGCTGGGTCAGGACGGCCATGTCCGCGATGCCGTGGTGGGCGGCGAGTCGGTAGCAGGGCCGGCGCGGCTGGGTCACCTGGAGCACGGCGGTGCCGACGGCGAAGACCGATCCCAGCACGACATCGCTCTCCAGGACCCCCGAGGTGGTGAGGTTCTCGCCGAACGCCGGCGGGACGACGTCGCCGAGTCGCGGGGCCCACGCCCGGTAGTGCTCGCCCGGGTAGACGAGGACCGCTTTGTCCGGTCCGCCATGGCGTTTCCGGTCGCCCTGCTCGTCGCCCGCCAAGCCGAGCCGGGTGATCTCGACCGGCCCGTCGACGGGGGACTTCCTGATCCCTGACGCCACAACGCGCCCGTGCCACGACAGTGGTCCCACCGCGCCGACGGACACGATCAGCACTCGTCCGGCGTTCATCGGTGGACCTGCCGGTCCAGGCCGGCCGGGCCGCTGGCACCGGTCACGTGCTCGGTCATGCCACCCGCCTTGCGCGTAGGACTCCTGAACAAGTCATCCTACGTGCCGATGGGCCATCGGCTCGCTTACGACCGCCGCTCCCCGGCCGCGGCGGCGATGCGCTGTTCGGCGATCCGGTCCGCGGCCTCGCCCGGCAGGAGGCCGCCCGACTCGGCGTGCTCCAGGACCGCCCGTGTGGTGTCGAAGATCCGATCCACCTCGGCGGTGACCTGGCTCGGCGAGCGCCCTCGTAGGTCTCCGGTGGCGTGGATCGCGCCGCCCGCGTTGACGACGTAGTCCGGGACATAGAGGATCCCGCGGTCCGCGAGCTGTTGTTCCACGTCCGGATGGGACAGTTGGTTGTTGGCGGCGCCGCACACGATCTCCGCGGTGAGCACGGGCACGACGGCTTCGTCCAGCGCGCCGCCCAGCGCACACGGCGCATAGATGTCCAGGCCCGGCAACCGGATCAGGGACTCGGTGTCGTCCACCACGGCGACCTGGCGGAACTTCTCCACGACCCGGCGCACCGGCTCCTCCAGCAGATCGGTGACCACCACCCGCGCGCCTTCGTGGACGAGGCGTTCCACCAGCAGGTGGCCGACTTTGCCCACCCCGGCGACACCGACCGTGCGGCCCCGGAGCGACGGTGCGCCCCAGCGGTGCCCGGCCGCCGCCCGCATGCCGTGGACCAGGCCGAGGGCGGTGGAACTCGACGGATCCCCCGTTCCGCCGGTCTTCCGGGAACGGGTCACGATCCACCGGCACACGCGGCCTACCACGTCCATGTCCGACACGTCGGTGCCCAGGTCGCAGCCCGTGATGAACCGGCCGCCGAGAGAGGCCACGAAGCGGCCGAAGGCCAGCAGCAGTTCCTCGGACTTGAGCCGCGCGGGATCTCCGATGATGACCGACTTGCCGCCGCCGAAGTCGAGTCCGGCCATCGCGTTCTTGTACGACATGCCGCGCGACAGGTTCAGCGCGTCCGTGACGGCTTCGTCGTCGCCGGGGTACGTGCGGAAGCGGGTGCCTCCCAGGCCCGGCCCGAGCGCGGTGGAGTGGACGGCGATGACGGCCTTCAGTCCCGAAGCCGGATCCTGGCACAGCACGACCTGCTCGTGCTCGAAGGAATCCGGGCCGAATGCGGCGAGCGGCGTCCTGAAGTCGACCGAACTCATGGTGCTTCTCCTTGGGGGGAAGGGGTTTTCCGTGACCGCACGTAGTTCCCCGGCGCGCGGGCGCCGGCGGGGTGGCGGGCGCTGCCCGCCTCGCGGCAGGGGACCGGCGGACCCGAGCGGGGTGCGAGCCACCGCGACCACGCCGTCCACCAGGACTCGTGCCGCAGGTCGGAGTGGGCCGACCAGTCCAGGTGGTCGGCGGGCAGCCCGCCCGGTCCGGTCCGATAGGCCGCCTTGGGACGGGGTGGGCTGATGATGGCGCCCACGTGCCCCGAGGGCACCAGGTGGAACGCGACGTCGCCGCCGAGCAGCCGGGCGCTCCGGTACACCGTTTCCCAGGGGATGATGTGGTCTCGGGAACCGGCCACCACGAACGCGTCCTGGGTGACGGCGGAGAGGTCGATGGGTCTCCCGCCGAGCCGCAACCGACCGCGGGCCAGCGTGTTGTCCACCGCGATGTCGAGGGTCTGTCCGAAGAGGACCTTCGGCACCTGTATCCCGTCCTCGCTCCACGCCCAGATGTCGAAGGGCTTCGGCCGCTCGCCCAGCAGCCAGCCGGCGACGAGGGGATGGAAGATGGTGTCCCTGGCTCGCAGCAGGTCGAAGAGGAGGCCGATCCTCCCGCCGTCGACCAGGCCCTCCCGGTTCGACAGGCCGCGGGTCAGCAGTGCGATCTCCTTGGCCGACGGTGGTTCGCCGCTGTCCGGGGACGCGTAGTCGAGGGCGGACATCAGCAGCGTCAGCGACGCCGCCCCGCCCTCGCCGCCCGCCGCGAGCCAGGCGGCCGTGGACGCGGCGAGCATCCCGCCGGCGCACACCCCCACCAGGTGGGACCGCGGCGAGCCGGTGATCTCCCGCACGACTTCCAAGGCGCGCAGCGGAGCCTGCGCGAAGTACTCGTCCAGTCCCAGGCCGGTCTGGTGGGGTCCGGGGTCGCACAGGCTGATGGCGAACACCGTGAAGCCCTCGCGGACCGCCCATTCGGCGAGACTCCGGCCCGGCGCCAAGTCGTAGATGTAGTACTTGTTGACCCACGCGGGGATGAGCAGCAGGGGAACCTGGTGCACCTCGGCGGTCTGCGGGTCGTACTGGAGCACTTCCATCAGGTCGTTCCGGTACACGACCCGGCCCGGCGTGGCCGCCAGGTTGTCGCCCAGGCGATAGGAGCCGGGCGCCATCTTGGCGGGGCGTCCCCGGCGGTGCTCCAGGTCGTCCAGGAAGTTGGCCGCTCCGCGGACCAGGCTCCTGCCGCGGGTGGCCACGGCACGGCGCAGCGCGGCGGGGTTCCCCAGGAGGAAGTTCGTGGGGGACAGGGCTTCGGTGAGGACCTGGGCGAAGAACTGGACCTGGCGGCGGCGTCGGGCCGCGAGGAACGGCGCGTCGGCGCCGGCCAGGACCAGCCGACGCCACGTCAGGTAGCTCCGGAGCAGCAGCCGGTACCCGGCGGAATTCCAGGCGGGGTCGCCGAATCGCGGGTCGTCGGGGTCGGAGGCATGGGGTTCGTCGCCGCGCGGGCTCACCGGTCGCAACTCCTTGTCCGGCCGACCGTTCGGCCTGTGACCGAAACGTAGGAGGCGCGCGCACTGCACCGGTAGGCGCGCGTGGAGTCCGTGACGTCGTTTCGTCGCCCGGGTGTGCGGAGGGCGCGCGACAGTGGCGTGAGAAGCGTTCGGGGTCTCGGCTGTGCCACCGATCGCGCCAACACGGCGCTGTCTCACGTGGGCCGCCGAGAACCTCGTCGTGTCGGTTCCGGCCGCTACCCGAGACGTAGTTCCGGCGCTCGCGTTCGGAGCGGAAACCGAAGGCTGGCACGCTTTTTCGGGTCGGCCTCGGCGGACCGCGCGAACGCCAGGCGAGACAGCTCCGCAAGGCGACAGGCGACGTGTGCGCCGCATACCTTCGGCGGTACGGATCCGCGGGCGCCCGACGATCCGGCCACCCGGCAACGACACCCGACCCGAAGGATCGTCATGCACAGCACCATGCCGGACATCCCGCTCACCATCGCCCGCATCCTGCGCCACGGATCCACGGTCCACAGCGCCTCCACGGTGTCCACCTGGCACGGAAATGGCTACGACCGGACGAAGTACGCGGAGGTGGGCGAACGCGCCGCCCGGCTGGCGCACGCGCTGCGCACTCGGCTGGGCGTGCGCACGGGTACCCGACCGCAGAGCGGGCAGAGCGTCATCGGCACCTTCATGCGCAACAACGCGCGTCACCTGGAACTGCTCCTGGCGGTGCCCGCGATGGGAGCCGTCGTGCACACCCTCAACCCGCGCATGTCGGTCCAGCAGCTCGCCTACATCGTGCGGCACGCCGGTGACGAAGTGATCGTCGTGGACGCGGGCCTGACCGGAATCCTCGCCCCGGTGCTGCCCCGGCTACCCGACACCGTGCGGCACATCGTCGTCGCCGGTCCCGGTGGCCGTGCCGAGTTGGCTGGATTCGCCGGCGAGGTGCACGACTACGAGGAACTGCTCGCCGGCCGCCCGGCCGACTACCCCTGGGAGGAGGAGATGGACGAGCACACCGCCGCGGCGATCTGCTACACGTCCGGAACCACCGGGAACCCCAAGGGGGTCGTCTACAGCCACCGGTCGATGTACCTGCACTGCCTGCAGGTCGCGGCGCCGAACCGCTACGACCTCACCCTCCGCGAGGTCGTCTTCCCCATCGCGCCACTGTTCCACGTCAACGGCTGGAGCACCCCCTACGCCGCGTTCGCCACCGGCGCGGACCTGCTGCTGGCCGACCGGCACCTCGACCCCGCCTCCCTCGCCCGCATCATCGAGACCGGTCGGCCGACCTTCGGCGCCGCGGTGCCCACCGTCTGGATCTCGTTGCTGGAGGAACTGGACGCCCGCCCCCGGGACACGTCGAGCCTGCGCCGGGGGCTCGTGGGCGGATCCGCCTGCCCGCCCGCCCTGATGGCCGCCTACCGCGACCGGCACGCCGTGGAACTCCTGCACGCCTGGGGGATGACGGAGACCTCGTCGCTGGTGACCACGGGGTTGCCGCCGCGCGGGGTGAGCGCCGAGGAGGAGTGGGCCTACCGCCTCAGCCAGGGCCAGTTCCCGGTGTCGTCCCGGTTCCGGCTCGTGGGCCCGGACGGCGCGGTCGTGCCGAACGACGGTGTGACCACCGGCGAACTCCAGGTGTGCGGGCCCTGCGTGACGAGCGCCTACCACGGTGGCGTCGACGCGCCTCGGGAAACGCCGGCGGAGAGCTTCACCCCGGACGGCTGGCTGCGGACCGGCGATGTCGGGAAGGTGTCCCCGGACGGTTTCCTGACGCTCACCGACCGGGCCAAGGACGTCATCAGGTCCGGCGGCGAGTTCATTTCCAGCGTGGCGCTGGAGAACGCCCTGACCGAGCATCCCGCGGTGGTCGAGGCGGTCGTGGTCGCCGTGCCCGACGACCGCTGGGGTGAGCGGCCACTGGCCGCCGTGTCACTGCGCGCGGGCAGCGGCGTGGACTTGGGAGAGCTGCGCGATTTCCTGGGCCGGCACATCGACTCCTGGATGGTGCCCGAACGGTGGACGATCATGAGTTCGGTGCCGAAGAACTCGGTCGGCAAGTACGACAAGCGGCACATCCAGCACCAGTACGCGCAGGGCCGGCTCGACGTCGTCCACCTCGGCAAGCGTCCCGGCGGTGGCACCACCAGGCAGGCGCAGCCCATCGGCATCTGACGCGGCTCGGCCCGCGTCACCGTCCCGCTGAGCCGAAGTGGGCGCCCCCGCGGACGATCGCGGCGTCGACGACCGCCGCCGCCCACTCCCGGTCGTCGCCGACGTCGCGGTTCTCCGACAGCGCCTGCCGCAGCCGCGGCCACAACCCGCTCCTCGTCCACGCGGCGAAGCGGCGGTGCGCGGTCGCCGGTGAGACACCGAAGGAAGACGGCAGGTGACGCCAGGCGCAGTCACTCGTCAGCACGAACACGACGGCCGCGAAGACGTCGCGGTGGTCGAGCGGAACGCTGCCGCCACCCTGCGGCCGGGGGGTGAATCGCGGGACCAGCGGTGCGACCAGCGTCCACAGAGGATCAGGCACCAGACGTCGTGACAGGTTCCCTCCCATGACGGGAAAGCATGGCACCGGGCCCGGTCCCCGCAATGCGCTCCCGCCGGGTTTTCGGGGCGTGCCCGCCGACTCGCGCGCACCTCACCGCCACCCGGCGAGCGGGCGCGCGCAACGGGTGGCCCGCACGACCCCGACGCCACTGGCGCACGCCTGCCGCCGGCGGTCGGGCGGCGCCTACGTTGGATCAGCCGGAGATCGCGTCGGCTCCGCACAGGCACGGGGGATCCCGCGCGAGGAAGGAAGGCCCAGCATGACAACGAGCCCATCGGAAACGAGCAGCACGGTCATGGACCACGTCCTGAACCGCCTGAGCGCACTGGGGGTGCGGCACCTGTTCGGGATGGCCGCGGACTACAACCTCGCGGTGCTCGACCGCGTGGTCGCCCACCCGCGGGTGGAGTGGATCGGGATGGCGAGCGAACTCGGCGCGTCGTACGCCGCCGACGGCTACGGGCGCGCCAACGGCTTCGGCGCGCTGCTGACCACGTTCGGGGTGGGTGAGCTGAGCGCGATCAACGGAGTGGCGGGCGGCTACGCCGAGCGCGTCCCGCTGCTCCACATCGCCGTCGGTCCCACGCAGGCCACCGAGCGGGCCGGCGCCGTGGTCCACCACACGGTGGGGGACGGGGACTTCGACCGGTTCGCCCGAGCGCACCGGCAGGTGGTGTGCGCCGACGCCGTTCTGCGGTCCGGCGACGCCGTGCCGGAGATCGACCGGGTGCTGACGACCTGTCTGCGCGAGAGCCGGCCCGGCTACCTGCGGCTGCCGCGCGATGTCGCGCTGGAACCCGCCGCGCCGCGCGGGCCGCTGGACGTGCCGGACCCGAAGGCGGCCGACGAGGACAGCCTGGAGGCCTTCCGCGCGGCGGCCCGGACCCGGCTCGCCGCGGCGCGCGACATCGCGGTCCTGGTGGACTTCCTGGTGGACCGGTTCCGGGCCCGTGCGGAACTGTCCGCCCTGCTGGCCGCCGGTTCCTTCCGGCACGCCGTCCTGGCGACGGGCAAGACCGTGGTCGACGAGAGCAACCCCGGGTTCCTCGGGACGTACGCGGGGGCCATGAGCGAGGCGACGGTCCGCGCCGCCATCGACCGGGCCGATCTGCTGATCCGCGCGGGCGTGCTGCTCAGCGACATGACCACCGGCAAGTTCACGCACGAGTTCGACCCGGAGAAGGGCATCGACCTCGGACCCGCGGTCGCCAAGGTGGACGGCGCGGCCTTCCCCGGCGTGCCGCTGGCCGCGGCGCTGGACGTGCTGACGGAACTGGTCCGCGAACGCGCTCCGGACCGGGCGCCCACCACCGAGCCCGCACACCGTGAAATCCGGTTCGCGCACCGCAGGACCGAGCCCGCACCCCGGGGACTGGCCGCGCTGGTGCACCTGGCCGCGGACTCCTCGGCCAAGCTCAAGGAGTCCGCCACCGCCCTCGGCCGGAAGCTCTGCGGGTCGACGCTCCCGTTGACCCAGTCCTACCTGTGGAAGGCGGTCGGCGGCGTCATCAGGTCCGACCACACCGTGGTCGCCGACAACGGCACCGCGCTCATGGGCGTCGTGGGCCACCGCTTCCCGAGCGGAGCGCGGTTCGTCGGGCAGCCGCTGTGGGCCTCCATCGGCTACGGCATCCCCGCACTGGTCGGAGCGCAGCTCGCGCAACCGTCCCGGCGCGG
Source organism: Actinosynnema sp. CS-041913 (assembly GCF_050942485.1). Classification (NCBI taxonomy): domain Bacteria; kingdom Bacillati; phylum Actinomycetota; class Actinomycetes; order Pseudonocardiales; family Pseudonocardiaceae; genus Actinosynnema; species Actinosynnema sp. CS-041913. Next base: position 2,589,620 of record NZ_CP192037.1, read on the forward strand.
ACTGCTGCTCATCGGCGACGGTGCGGCCCAGCTCACCGTGCAGGAGCTGGGCATCCTCGGCCGCCATCACCTCAACCCCATCGTCGTCCTGGTCAACAACGACGGCTACACCGTCGAGCGGGCCATCCACGGCCGGCGCGCCGTGTACAACGACATCGCCCGCTGGCACTGGCCCGATCTGCCCGCCGCCCTCGGCGTGCGGAACCCGCTGGTGCTCACGGCCCGCACCCCGGCCGCGCTGGACAGCGCGCTCGCCCGCGCCGTGGCCACCACCGACCGGCTGGTCCTCGTGGAGGCGTTCACCGGCAAGGACGACGTCCCTCCGCCACTCGTGCGCCTCGCCGTCAACCGGCCCGACCGGACCCGGTGGGTGCCCTGAGAGACGAGAACGTGCGCACCGGGGCTTGGTCGGCGTGGCCGATCGAGCCCCGATCGCACTCCGCGGATCAGTTCCGGTCCGCCCCGGCCAGCAGTTCGCGGGCGTCCTCCGGTCGTCCCAGTGCTGCCAGCCGACCGCAGAAGGCCTCCAGGTCGCCGGTGCACTGCGCGGAGTACAGATCCCTGAGCACCTTCACGGCCTGGGCCGCGGTGGCGCGGCTCTGGTCGACTTCCCCCGACTCCAGTTCGACCGAGGCGACCAGCAGCAGCCTGAGCGCACGGCGTCGCGACCGGCCCGGAAGACAGCCCTGGAGGGCTTCCCGGGACCACCGGGCGGCGGACGCGGGCCGGTTCAGGTCCCTGGCGCAGCGGGCCAGCTCCTCCGCCAGGTAGGCCCGGTCGACGTGGGCGCCCCAGTCCGGTCGTCGACCGGGATCGCCGGGCTCCAGCGCCTCGATCGCCTTCCCGACGGCGTCCTCGCAGGCGCGCACGTCCCCCAGCAAGGCGTGGCCGCGGGCTTCGGCCGCGTGGCAGGCGACCTCCGCCGTCGGGGTGCTCCGCCCCCGCGATCCGTCCCGCGCCACGCGGGCGAGCTGGACGGCTTCGCGCGGGCTGCCCAGCAGGAGCGCCACGCGGCTCATCCCGGACGCCAGGACGTAGCCGCCCAACGCACGGTCGTCCGCCGCCTGGGCGAGCCGCAGGGCCTGGATGTAGTAGCGCTGAGCGAGGCCGGGCCGGCCGGTGTCGACCGCCATGTACCCGGCGAGTTCCGTGAGCCGCGCGGCCACGCCGAAGAGCTGCCGCCCGGTGGACTCGCCGCAGGAGTCCCCGAGCAGCCGGGAGACCACGCTGTCGAGGTAGTGGACGACGACGGGGCGGATGCGGCCACTCCCGAAGCGGTGGTCGAGGTCGACGAACGCGGCGGTCGTCGCCCGCACCGCCGCGACGTCCGCCATCCCGACCGCGGCCGGTCCGTGGCCGGGCACGGCGGGGTCCGGACCGGCGATCAGCCAGTCGCGGCTGGGCTGGACGAGCACGGACGTGGACAGCTTGTCCCCGGTCAGCGCGCCCACGCGGGTGGCGTCGCCGTGCCACAGCGCGCGTGCCTGCCGGAGCGCGCCCGGCACGGTCGGCTCGAACCGCAGTCCTGCGGTGGGCGCCGCGCCCGGACTCGCCGCCATGCCGATCTCGTCGGCGGTCACCGCGCGGCCCAGCTTGTTCCCCAGCGCCTGGGCGATGATCGCGGGCGCCCGGCCGCGCGGCTGCTGCCCGCGCAGCCAGCGGGCCACCGACGTCTTGTCGTAACGCAGGTCGACCCCGTGCTCCGCGCCGCAGACGTTGACCCGGCGCGCCAGCCCGGTGTTGGAGCACCCCGCTTCCTCCATCACGGCCCGCAGTCGTTCGTTCGCCTCCCGGCCGGCAGGCGGTCCCGCGCCCATAGCCTCGGTTCTCCTCATCTCGGGAATGGCAGGAATTCGCACTCACTCGTCGTCCGGTGTCCTCCGGGACCGTTTCGGCCGGCGATCCCGGTCTTCATCCCTACTTGGTGTGCCACCCTTCTCCGTCCATTGTCTACGTTGTTGTGAGACTGCGGTTCCGGGCAGGGTAAAAGTTATGCTAGGGGCAGCGGAGAGGGGGTTGGATATCAGCCGATGGGGTGAACATGGGTCTTTCTCGTGATCCAGGCGACGGACAACCCGTTCGGACTCCCGGCAGGCCACAAATGGAGTAGGCCGTCGGGATGACCGGTCGGGCTGCCCTTCACCTGCCCGGACGCCGGCCGCCGACGCCGACGCCCGGATGTCTTCCCGGCCCAGAATTCCAGGCCGGCAGCGTGCCGGCAAATAGGGAATTGGTCCTGGGTTCCAACGCCCGGTAGTTCGCTACCGAGCCTTTGTCCCACCGCGTGAGCGGGCGCGCGCACCACCGGTCGGACAAGCTTCCAATGCCGCTCGGCGCGCCTGCCGGCACCACCCGGCCGGTACTTACCGTCCCGACTGTCGGAAACCGTCCGCAGCTTCCGCAGAGCAATGACGGGAGACCTTGATGAACACATCCACCGCAGGACGGGCGCAAGCCGTGAAGGAGCACTGGACCCGGGTCGACGGCACGGAGACCCGCTACCTGGAAGCCGGCGACGGGCCGCCCGTCCTGCTGATCCACGGCGAGGGAAGCGTCGCCGAGGAGTGGTACGACGTGCTCAAGGGCCTCGCCGACGGGCACCGGGCCGTCGCCGTGGACCTGCCCGGCTACGGCTACACCGAACCGATCCCCGACAACTCCGCCGCGGCGCTCGCCGCGTTCGTGTGGGCGTTCGCCCGCACCGTCGGCCTGGAGCGGCCTTCGCTCGTCGGGCACTCGCTGGGCGGCGGGGTGGCCGTCACCGCGGCCCTGCAGCGGCCGGGCCAGGTGCCGGCCCTGGTGTTGGTCAGCCCCTCCGGCATGGGCCGCGCCATCAACCCGGCCATGGTGGTGCAGTCCGTGACCCCGCTGGGTGACCTGACGCAGTGGCTGATCCCGCTGCTCCCGTTCGGCCCGGAGCTGCTCGTCGCCGCGACGGTGTTGATCGGGGCCCACCGGCCTTGGCGCGTCACCGAGCCCTGGTGGTCCAGCCAGGTCCAGGCGGTCGCCACGCCGGGGACGCTGGCCACCGCCCTGCGCTCCCAGCGCACCGCGATCGGGCTCCTGGGACAGCGGAACCTGGCCCTCGGCCGGCTGCCGGAACTGCCGATGCCGACCTTGGTCGTGTGGGGGCTCAAGGACGTGATGGTCCCCTTCTGGCAGGGCATCGCCGCCCGTCGCAGGCTGCGCCGCGGCCGACTGAAGCTGCTCGTGTGGTGCGGCCACCTGGTGCCGCTGGAGGGGGCCGACGAACTGCTCGGAGAGGTCCGCCCCTTCCTCGCCGGCGTCGACGACCGCACGACCGGAGGGGGGAACCTGCCATGAGCGACAACGCGGACGTCATCGTCGTGGGAGCCGGTCTCGCCGGCCTGGTGGCGACGTACGAGCTGACCCGAGCCGGCCGGCGGGTGGTCGTCGTGGAACAGGAGAACGAAGCCAACCTCGGCGGCCAGGCGCACTGGTCGGAGGGCGGGCTGTTCCTGGTCGGGACGCCCGAGCAGCGGCGGCTGGGCATCAAGGACTCGCCGGAGCTGGCGCTGTCCGACTGGCTGGCCTCGGCGGGGTTCGACCGCGACCGCGAGGACCGGTGGGGCCGTGCGTGGGCGGAGGCGTACGTGGCCTTCGCCGCCGGTGACAAGCGCAGCTACCTGTACGGGCGCGGGCTGCGTTTCGTGCCCATCGTCGGGTGGCCGGAACGGGGGGTCGGCACCGCGACCGGCCACGGCAACTCCGTGCCCCGGTTCCACTACGCCTGGGGCTCCGGCCCGGAGATCGTGCGGATCTTCCGCGATCCGGTGCTCGCCGCCGCCGAGAACGGGATGGTGACGTTCGAACACCGTCGCCGGGTCGACGAGATCGTCGTCGAGGGCGGTGTCGCGGTCGGCGTGCGCGGCGCGGTGCTGGCGCCCTCGGACGAGCCACGCGGCGTGCCGTCCTCGCGGGAGGAGGTCGGCGCGTTCGAGCTGCGCGCGCAGGCGGTCCTCGTCACGTCCGGCGGCATGGGCGGCAACCACGACATGGTGCGCGAGCACTGGCCGACCGACCGCCTCGGCCCGGCCCCGGCGGCGCTGCTCAGCGGGGTGCCCGCGCACGTCGACGGGCGGATGCTGGGTATCGCCGGCCGCGCCGGCGGCTCGGTGGTCAACCTGGACCGCATCTGGCCCTACACCGAGGGCCTGGTGAACCACGCCCCGGTCTGGCCCCGCCACGGGGTGCGGCTGCTGTCCGGCCCGTCGCCGCTGTGGCTGGACGCCACCGGCCGGCGCCTGCCGCCGCCGCTGTTCCCGGGCCACGCCAACCTGCCGACGATGCGGCACATCGCGCTGACCGGCCACTCCCATTCGTGGCTCATCATGACCCAGTCGATGGTGGACAAGGAGTTCGCCCTGTCCGGATCGGAGCAGAACCCCGCCCTGACCGACAAGAACTGCGCGTTGATGCTGCTGGAGCTGAAGAAGAGCGCGATGGGGCCGGTGCGCGCGTTCCTCGAACGCGGTGTGGACATCGTCATCCGCCGACGCCTGCCCGAGTTGGTGGAGGCGATGAACGCGCTCACCCCCGAAGCTCCGTTGTCCTACGCGGAGGTGGAACAGGAGATCGTGGCACGCGACCGCCAGGTCCTCCACGACTACTCCAAGGACATGCAGATGAAGTCCGTCCACAATGCACGGGCGTATGTTCCGGAAAGGATCACGCGCATCGCCCGGCCACACCGCGTGCTCGACCCCGCCCACGGCCCGCTGTTCGCGATCCGCCTGCACCCGATGACCCGCAAGACGTTGGGCGGCTTGCAGACCACCCTCGACTCACAGGTGGTGCGGCCGGACGGGACGGTCTTCGAAGGTCTGTACGCGGCCGGTGAAGCGGCCGGGTTCGGCGGCGGAGGGGTGCACGGGTACAACTCGCTGGAAGGCACCTTCCTCGGTGGCTGCGTCTTCTCCGGCCGCACCGCCGGCCGCGCACTCGCCCGCGACCTTCGCTGAACCGCACCACGTACGCCCGGTGCCGACCGCGGGAGCCGATACGGCGCTTGGGCGTGCGTAGCTGTTCTCCTCGTGGCGCTAGCCCACGCTAGCCCGTGTGTGCCGGTCGGCCGGGGCCCTCGTGGCGCTAGCCAGCGGTCGCCTGTGTGTCCCAGCCCGCCGGCGGGTCCTCGTGGCGTTAGCCCGCGGTCGCCCGTGTGTGCCAGCCGGCCGGCGGGTCCTCGCCGACGAGCCCGTCCACGGCTTCGCGGAGGAGGTCGGCGTGGCCGGTGTGCCGGCCGTACTCCTCGATCAGGTCGCACACGAGGCGCCGCAGGCCGGCGCGGCGGCCATCGGGCGACGACAGGTGGACGAGCTGGTCGAACCCGCCGTCGGCCAGGGCGGCGTCGAGCGTGGCCCTGGACCGCTCGACGGCGCCGTCCCAGAGCGCGTAGAGCTGTTCGGGGGTGTCGTCGGCGGCCGAGTTGAAGTCCCAGTCGGGATCGGCGTCCCAGTCCGCGGCGTCCCACGGGGCGCCGAGCGGTGTTCCGCCGAGCTTGACGCCGAACATCTCGTCCTCGGCGCGCGCGAGGTGCTTCAGCAGGCCGCCGAGGGTCAGCGAGGACGCGCCGACCCGGGTCCGCAGCCCTGCCGAGTCGAGGTCGTCGGCCTTCCAGCGGAAGGTCGTGCGCAGGCGTTCGAGGGCGCCCACGAGGTGCTCGGCCTCGGTGCCGGCGAGTGGTGGTTCCCACGGGTTGTTGTCGGCCATGGCACCACCATAGGGCCGCTGACGAGTCCGGATTCCGGCGGCCCGGGATGATATGTGCCCCGGCTGATTGCCGCTCCTCTTCCCGGATATCCCCTTCGGCAAGCCGAAATCGTTCACAGTGCACCAATGCCTCGTAACTTGGAATAGCCATGGGTTACGCCGTGGTAACGGCGAGTCGTTACCGGCGTCACTCGACTGGCCTATGGACGCTCGGATTCACGCCTTGGCACGCTGACACTGTCCATGAGACGAAACCGTGGCCTGGGGGGCTACAGATAGGTTTCCCGCGATTTCCGGGACGATCAATCCATTCTCCCCGAGCCGTCGTACGCGCAGGCAACGGACGGCGGGTCTACCCGTGGATTCGAACAGGGGGAGTTTCATGTCAGAAGCCTTGACGGATATTGAAGCCCGCGGCGCACCCGGCACGAGGGTCTTGTTCGAGGACGAGCACACCCGGGTCTGGCTCCTGGAACTGGCGGCGGGCGAATCGACGGAGTGGCACACCCACCCGTGGGACTACGTTTTCGTCGTGGACCGTCCGGGATTGGTGCGCCTGGAGTACGAAGACGGCGTCTACGAGGACCAGGACGACTTCCTGGGCCAGGTGGTGCACCGCCGGCGCGGCCATGCGCACCGGCTGGTGAACCTCAGCGGCGGCCCCTACCGCAACGTCGTCATAGAGTTTTTGTCCCAAGCTCCGCCGGACAAGTGGGAATACCTGCCGCCCCGCTACTCGTACGGCAATGTCGCCGACCAAGCAGAGGGAGAGTCATGACCACGATCGCCGAGTGGTTAGAGCAGAACGTCACCACGGACAAACGCGCACTCGACTGGTACAAAGAACCGGAGTGCGAACCCCGCATCGTCCGCGCGTACCAAGAGCTGCTCAGCGGGTACGAAATCGACACGTCCACCATCCTCAAGACGACGGTGGAGGTGCAGAACCCGCACGACGGCATCGTCCGGGTGCACGACATCAATTACTACTCGATCTGCGCGCACCACTTCCTGCCGTTCTTCGGCAAGGTGGACGTCGCGTACGTCCCGGGTGACCGGATTCTCGGCCTGGGCAAGTTCCCGCGCCTGGTGCAGGCGTTCAGCCGCCGGTTCCAGATCCAGGAGCACCTGGTGAAGGACATCGCGGAGGAGATCATGACCTCCGGCGGGGCCCGCGCGGTGCGGGTGATGTCGACCGGCCGCCACATGTGCATGTGCAGCCGCGGTCCGTCGGACGACTCGGCGACCACGGACACCACTTTCTACATGGGTGACGTGGAACTGCTCGAACGCCTCGACGTGAAGAGCTGACCACCCGGCGATGAGGATCGACTTCTTGCCGCGCCACGCGCTGGAAGACGGGGCACCGCACCAGTTCTGCCTGCACTGCCACGCCGAGTCGGTGGAGTGGTTCACCGAGGGCGGCCGGAAGCGCTGCGCCTGCGCCGCCTGCGGGCGCGTCGCGGACCGCGCGCTCGTGCTCGATCCCGCCGTCTCGTGGTGGGTCGAGCCGGACGGCGAGTACTGGCACGAGACCGCGGGCGTGTTCCTCCGCGACCCGGAGGGCCGCTTCCTCTTCTTCCAGCGCACGGCGTACCCGTTCGCCCTGACGGTGCCGGCGGGGCACGTCGAGCGCGGCGAGGAGCCGGCCGCCGCGGCGGCCCGGGAACTGTTCGAGGAGACGGGGGTTCCGCCACCCGTGATGCGGCCCCTCGAACGGCTCCCGATCCCCGGTGACGGGTGCCGCCGCGGCGCGGACGCGCACGTGTGGCACCCGTTCCTGGCGGAGTTCGACGGTCGCGCGCCGCTGCGGCTGAACTCGGAGGGCGAATCCGCGCGGTGGCTCGGCGCGCGCGAGGCACTGTCCCACGACCTGACCCATGCCGTTCGCACCCTCCTGGAACGGCTCGCCACTACCCTGGACGACGGCTGAGGCCGCACCCGGAACGCAAGGAAGGCGGCACTGTGCGCGAGGCCCCACTGACCAGGGCGGGTCGACGGGAGTGGGCGGGGCTCGCGGTCCTGGCGTTGCCGACCATGCTCATCGGCCTGGACATGACGGTCCTGCACCTGGCCGCGCCCGCGCTCGCCGAGAGCCTGCGGCCGGGCAGCTCGGAGTTGCTGTGGATCGTCGACTCCTACGGCTTCCTGGTCGCCGGGTTCCTGATCACGATGGGCACCGTCGGCGACCGGATCGGCGCGCGCAAGCTGCTGCTGATCGGCGCGGCGGCGTTCGGCCTGGCGTCGCTGCTGGCCGCGTACGCGCCGAGCACCGCGCTGCTGATCGCCGCGCGGGCGCTGCTCGGCGTGGCGGGCGCGACGCTGATGCCCTCCACGCTGGCGTTGATCCGCAACATGTTCCACGACCGCGACCAGCGGCGGTTCGCCATCGCGGTGTGGATGACCAACTTCCTGGTCGGCGGCGCGATCGGGCCGCTGGTCGGCGGCGTGCTGCTGGAGCACTTCTGGTGGGGCTCGGTGTTCCTGGTCGGCGTGCCGCTGCCGCTGGTGCTGCTGATCGCCGGCCCGCTGCTGCTGCCGGAGCACCGCTCGTCCGCGCCGGGCCGGGTGGCCCCGGCCGGCGTCCTCCTGTCGACGTCGGCGATCATCCTGATCGTCTACGGCCTCAAGGAGTTCGCGCGCGACGGGTTGGGCCTGGCGCCGGTGGCGACCGTGGTGCTCGGCGTGGTGCTGGGGACGGTGTTCGCACGCAGCCAGTTGCGCAGCCCCGCCCCGCTGCTGGACCTGGCGCTGTTCCGGCGGCCGGCGTTCGGCGTGGCGCTGAGCGGCCAGACCCTCGGCCTGTACGTGCAGACCGGCATCCAGTTCCTGGTGCTCCAGTACGCGCAGCTCGTGCTGGGCATGTCGCCGCTCCAGGCGGGCGTGGCGGTGCTGCCGGCGATGGTCGCCGGCGTGGTGGGCACTCTGCTCGCACCCGCGGCGGTGCGCTGGACGCACCCGGTGTGGGTGATGACCGGCGGCTTCGGCCTGGCCGCCGTGGGCTCGGTGGTCATCGCGCTGGCCGGGGCCGGTTCGCCGATGGCCTTCGCGGGGACCGGGTTCGCCCTGGTGTCGTTCGGCGTCTCGGCGGCGCTCGCGCTGACCAACGACTTCATCATCGGCAGCGCGTCGCGGGAACGGGCGGGCAGCGCGGCGAGCATCGGCGAGACCGGCGCCGAACTGGGCAACGCCCTGGGCGTGGCGATGGCGGGCACCATCACCACCGCGGTGTACCGGGCGCAGGTGACGCCGGAGACGCTGCCGGCCGGGCTGCCCCCGGACGCGGTGCGGGCGGCCCGGGACACGCTGGGCGGCGCGGCGTCGGTCGCGGGCGACCAGCCGGGGTCGGTGGGCGCCGAGCTGATGGACGTCGCCAGGGCGGCGTTCACGCATGGCATGTGGGTCGCGTCGTGGGCGAACGTCGCCGTGCTGATCGTCCTGTGCATCGCGACGGCGGCCCTGCTGCGAAGCGTCCAGGTGCCCGTGGACGTGGACGACTAGGACTGCGGCTCAGCGGGGCGCGGCCGTCTCCAGCAGCCGCCCGTTGTCGAGCCGGAGCCCGCGGTCGACCCTGATCTCTGCGAGGAAGCGTTCGTCGTGGCTGACGACGACGAACGCGCCCTGGAAAGCGTTGAGCGCGCTCTCCAGTTGCCCGACGCTGACCAGGTCGAGGTTGTTCGTGGGCTCGTCCAGCAACAGCAGTTGCGGCGCCGGTTCGGCGAACAGGACGCAGGCCAGCGTGGCGCGCAGCCGTTCCCCGCCGGAGAGGATGCCGACCGGCAGGTGCGCCCGGGAGCCGCGGAACAGGAAGCGCGCGAGCAGGTTCATCCGCTCCGCAGGCGGCATGGCCGGCGCGGACGCCGCCAGGTTCTCGGCGACGGTGCGGTCGCCGTCCAGCAGGTCCAGGCGCTGCGAGAGGTAGGCGATCCGGCCGTCGGCGCGTGTGACGTCGCCGCCGGTGGGCTCCAGGTCGCCGTGGATGATCCGCAGCAGGGTGGACTTCCCGACGCCGTTGGGACCGGTGAGCGCGATCCGCTCGGGACCGCGGATCGCGAGGTCCGCACCGTCACCCGCGAACAGCTCCCGCTCGCCGTAGCCTGCCCGCAAACGTTCGCCCGAGAAGAGCGTCCGCCCGGCGGGGACGGCGGTCCGCGGCAGCTCGACGCTGATCTTCCGGTCGTCCCGCAGCGCCCGCTCGGCCTGGTCGAGCCTGGCCTTGGCCGCGCCGACCCGCGCCGCGTGCGTGCCGTCCGCCTTGGCGGCCGACTCCTGCGCGTTGCGCTTCATGGTCCCGGCGAAGATTTTCGGCAGGCCCGCGTCACCGAGGTTGCGCGCGGCGTTGCTCGCCCTGCGCGCGGCCCGCTCGCGAGCCTGCTGCATCTCCCGCTTCTCGCGCTTGACCTCCTGCTCGGCATTGCGGATGTTCTTCTCGGCAACCTCCCGAGCCGCCGTGACCGCCCGTTCGTACTCGGTGAAATTGCCGCCGTAGTACCGGATCTCGCCGTTGTCGAGTTCGGCGATGCGGTCCATGCGGTCGAGCAGGGCGCGGTCGTGGCTGACCACGAGGAGACAGCCGTGCCAGTCGTCCAGCACGTCGTAGAGCCTGTGGCGGGCGTCGGCGTCCAGGTTGTTGGTGGGTTCGTCCAGCAGCAGCACGTCCGGCCGCTTGAGCAGTTGCGCGGCCAGGCCCAGGGAGACGACCTGACCGCCGCTGAGGGTGTGCAGGGGACGTTCCAGGCCGATGTCCAGGCCCAGCTTGTTGAGCTGGGCGCGAGTGCGTTCTTCGACGTCCCAGTCGTTGCCGATCGTGGTGAAGTGCTTTTCGTCGGCATCGCCGGATTCGACGGCCGCCAGGGCGCGCAGGGTTTCGGCGACGCCGAGGATCTCGGCGACGGTCGGGTCACCGGTGAGCGGGAGGTCCTGCGGGAGGTAGCCGAGCACGCCGTCGACGGTGACGCTGCCCGCCGACGGGCGCAGTTCGCCTGCGATGAGCTTGAGCAGGGTGGTCTTGCCGGCTCCGTTGGGTGCGACGAGACCGGTGCGGCCGTTCGGGACGGTCGCGGACAGGCCGTCGAAGACCGGGGTGTCGTCGGGCCAGGAAAAGGACAGGCCGGAAACGACGACGCGGGTTTCGGACATGGGTGAGACCTCGGGTGTGGGTGGGCGGTGCCCGGTGGGAAAAGTGGACGACGAAAAGGCCACAGCGGCAGCGCCGATGGCCTCTCAGCTCCGGGTCTCACCCGGAGATGTCGTCTTCACCCGCCACGTCGAGTCTCCTTCGCACGGCTCTCCGCATCGACGATAGCAGGGCACGCGCGACCCGTGACGTGCGCCGGAGGCGATGCCCGGCCCGCACGTGACCTCGCCATCACCCTGGTGGGCCGCTCATCGGCCGAGGTCGGCGACGGGCAGGCCGAGGCCGGCGCACGTGTCGGGGGTACCGGGGAACACCGCGATGGCGCCTTCCACCGTGTCGACGGCCCGGTCGTCCAGCACGCAGGCCACCAGCTCGGGCACGGGGTGGGCCGTCCCGTCGGTGCGCGGCGTCCCGTTCCATCCGGAGTAGTTGTTCCGCCAGGCGTCGTCACAGATCGACATGATGTGGGCGGTGATGTCGCCGCGCCCGTCCGGACCCGCGCCCGCGATGCCGAACAGCAGGTGCTGGTTGACCTCGCGGCTGGTGATGTCGGCCGTGCGATAGCAGTAGCCCGCCTCGCGGTTGCCCGGTACCGCCGTTTCGCGCGTCGGCTTCGAGGCAGCGGACGGTGCGGCCGTCGCGCCCGAGGACCCCGGCCCGCCGGAGGAAGCCCCGATCCCTCCGGTGAGCGCGGCGCCACCGCCGATCAGCACGACCGCCACCGTCGCCGCGGCCAACGGAACCCCGATCCGACGACGCCGCGCACGAAGCGCCTCCGCCCGCTCGATGGCCGCCACGTCCAACCCGAGTGGTGGTTCGTCGCCCAGCGCACGCTCGAACAGCTCCCGGTCGACGCTCATGCCCGTCACTCCCTCCCCTGCCGCAGGCCGACCGGAGCCGAGCCGAGCCGCATCCTCAACGCCTCCAGGCCCCGGGCGCACTGCGACTTCACCGTGCCCGGCCCGATCCCCAGCACCGCGGCCGTCTCCGCCACCGACAGGTCCAGGTAGAACCGCAGCACCAGCACCGCTCGCTGACCCGCGGGCACCCCACTCAGAGCTGCCCGCACATCCATCACGTCCTCCCGCGACGCACCCTCGGCGGAAGCCTCCTCCGGCACCACCGCGCGCACCTCGCCGAACCGCGCCCGCTTCCTCGCCGCGTCGATCGCCAGCCTGGAGATCACCCGCCGCGCGTAGGCCTCCACACCTTCGGCGTCCAACCGGTGCCACTGCCGGTAGAGCCGCATCACCGTCGTCTGCACCAGGTCCTCGGCGCCCTGCCAGTCGCCGCAGATCAGGAAGGCCACCCTTCGCCACGCCATGGCGCGATCAACCACCACCCGCGTGAAATCGAGCCGATCCACCCGCGCCGCCCCCTCTCGATCGGTTCCCCAGATACAGCCCGCGGCGGCGATCGGTTGCACCAGTCGGCACATGATGCGCGTCACACGCTCCGTGGGCTCCGGCGATGAACGTCACCACAGCCGGCGGCGAACAGGCCGGAGAAGTTCGGAAGTTCCGGCAGGCGGGTAAGGGACCGGCATGGTGCTCTCGTTGAAACGGGCCGTGAGTGGGCGGTTGCTGTACTTCTTCATCCTGGGCGACATCCTCGGCGCGGGCGTGTACGTGCTTGTCGGGGCGGTCGCCGGCAAGGTCGGGGGTGCCGTCTGGCTGCCGTTGCTGTGCGCGCTGGGGCTGGCGACGCTCACCGGGGCCTCGTACGCCGAACTGGCGACGAAGTACCCGCGTGCGGGCGGGTCGGCGCACTACGCGACGCGGGCCTTCGGGAGCGCGGTCGGGTCGGTGGTCGGGTTCTGCATGCTCGCGGGCGGGATCGTGTCGGTGGGGGCGTTGGCTCGGGCGTTCGCGGGGGACTACCTCGGGTCGTTGGTGTCCGTGCCGGTGGCGGTGGTGGTCGTGGTGTTGTTGGCCGGGTTGGCGGCGTTGAACATCCGCGGGGTCAAAGAGTCGTTGCGTGCCAACGCGGTTGCCACCGCTGTCGAACTCGGCGGGCTGGTGCTGGTGATCGGGCTCGGCGCCTGGGTGGTGTTGCGCGGTGACGGGGAGCCTGCCCGGCTCGCGCAGGTCGACACCGGGCAGGGGGTGTTCGGCGCGGTGCTCGCCGGGACGGTGCTCGCCTACTACTCGTTCGCCGGCTTCGAGACGTCGGTCAACCTCGCCGAGGAGGTGCGCGACCCCCGGCGGTCGTACCCGCGGGCGTTGTTGGGCGCGCTGGCCACGGTCGGCGTCGTCTACCTCCTCATCGGACTGGTGACGAGCGCGTCCGTGCCGACCGACCGGCTCGCCGAGTCGAGCGGGCCGTTGTTGGAGGTGGTCCGGGTCGCCGGTGGTGTGCCGGAGTGGTTGTTCAGCCTGGTCGCGTTGGTCGCGGTCGCCAACGGCGCGCTGTTGACCGGCATCATGTCCTCCCGCCTGGCCTACGGCATGTCGCGCGACGGCCTGCTGCCGGCCGTGCTGGGACGTGTCCTGCCCGGCCGCCGCACGCCCTGGGTGGCGGCGCTCGCCACGTCCGGCGCGTCACTGGTCCTGGCGTTGACCGGGGACGTCGAGGCGCTCGCCACCACGCTGGTGCTGCTGCTCCTCATCGTCTTCACCGCCGTCAACGCCGCCGTGCTCGTGTTGCGCCGCGACCCCGGCGACACCGAGCACTTCCGTGTCCCGGTCATCGTGCCGGTGCTCGGCGTCGGGTCGTGCCTGCTGCTGTTCACGCAACTGGAGACCGGTGTGTGGGTGCGCGGACTGGTGCTGGTCGGGCTGGGTGTCGTGCTCGCCGTGGTGAACACGGTGTGGCGCAGGCGTGCGGTCCCGGTGTGAAAGACCGCGCTCACGTCCTAGGCATGAGTCCTGCCACCAACGCGCGCAACGCGGCCAACGACTGTCCGATGTGGACTCGGTCGGGCGCCACCAGCCATTGCGCGTGGATGCCGATCCCCGCCCCGACGATCGCGACCGCCAACGCCTCGGTGGACACGCCGGGTAGCGGTGGGAGTCCGTCCAGCCAGCGCTTGCAGTGGTCGCGCAAGGTGTCGTGGATCGCGACGTAACGGCCGTGGATGGGCGAGTCCGGTTCCAGTGCCTCCACCAGCAGCGTGACGAACAGCTTGGTGGTGGGCTGGGCGAACAGGGCGTCGAGGTGCGCCGTCATCCGGTCCAGCCCCGCCTCCGTACTCGGCCCCGACCCGTCGCCGAGGCCCGCGCGGACCAGGTCCAGCGAGCTTTCGAGCACCGCCAGCAGCAGGCCCTCCTTGCTGCCGAAGTGCCACGGGATGGAACCCCGGCTGATCCCGGACCGCTCGGCCACGTCGGCGAACGTCGTCTGCCGGTAGCCCTTGGCGGCGAACAACTCCGCCGCCGCCGTGAGGATCAGCTCGCGGCTCTCCCCGCTGGTCTGCTCTCGCCGCGTCGCCACGACACCTCCTTCTATGTTCGCCACGATAGCCTATGCTGGCTGACATAGAAGATCGTCTTGCGGCAACGGGGGTCACGATGAACACCGGGAAGCGGCTGCTCCGCTGGGCGAGCGGCATCATGCTCGTCCTGGGCGCAGGGCACCTGTCCTTGCTCACGCTGTTCGCCCCGGAGGACATCGCCGGCTGGGCGGAACGGGGACTCTGGGCCGCCGTCCCGCTCGGGCTCACGGACGACGCCGGTCCGACCGTGGAACGCCTCCAGAACGCGGTCACGTTCTGGGCCGGCCCGGGAAGCTTCTCCGTCCCCCTGATCCTCCTGGCGTGCCTGGTCTGGCACCTCGCCGGACGCGGGGTGGCGGTGCCCGCCTGGGTCGGCTGGGGCCTCGCGGCGTGGTGCGTGGTCGGCGGTGTCCTGCTGGTGCCGTCACCGTTCTTCGCCGGGGCCGTCGCCGGGGCGTTCATCGTTGTGGCGGCGCGGAAAAAGCCGTGACGGAGTAGTCGGAGGCCGGGACTGCCGGAGGCGGTCTTCTGCTGAACACCGACGGCGCGACCCCGCTCGGTTCGAGGTGGGTCGCGCCGCCGGTGTCCGCTGCGGCTCCGGCCTCGACGTAGGCCGCCGGTGTCCGCCGGGACTCAGGCCCCGACATAGGCTGCCAGGTGCTCGCCGGTGAGGGTGGAGCGGGCGGCCACGAGGTCGGCGGGCGTGCCTTCGAAGACGATCCGGCCGCCGTCGTGGCCGGCGCCGGGGCCGAGGTCGATGATCCAGTCCGCGTGCGCCATGACCGCCTGGTGGTGCTCGACGACGATGACCGACTTGCCGGCGTCGACGAGCCGGTCGAGCAGGCCGAGCAGGTGCTCGACGTCGGCGAGGTGCAGGCCGGCGGTCGGCTCGTCCAGCACGTAGACGCCGCCCTTCGCGGCCATGTGGGTGGCCAGCTTGAGCCGCTGCCGCTCGCCGCCGGACAGCGTGGTGAGCGGCTGGCCGAGGCTGAGGTAGCCGAGCCCGACGTCGGCGAGCCTGCCGAGGATCGCGTGCGCGGCCGGCGTGCGCGCCTCGCCGTCGCCGAAGAACTCCTCGGCCTCGGTCACCGACATGGCGAGCACCTCGCTGATGTCCCGGCCGCCCAGGTGGTACTCCAGCACCGCGGCCTGGAACCGCTTCCCGTCGCACTCCTCGCAGGTGGTGGCGACGCCGGCCATCATCGCCAGGTCGGTGTAGATGACGCCCGCGCCGTTGCAGTTGGGGCACGCGCCCTCGGAGTTGGCGCTGAACAGCGCCGGCTTCACGTCGTTGGCCTTGGCGAACGCCTTGCGGATCGGGTCGAGCAGCCCGGTGTACGTCGCCGGGTTGCTCCGCCGCGAGCCGCGGATCGGGCTCTGGTCGACCGACACCACGTTCTCGCCGGCCGGAATCGACCCGTGCACGAGCGAACTCTTGCCGGAGCCCGCGACGCCCGTGACGACGACCAGCACCCCGAGCGGGATGTCCACGTCGACATCGCGGAGGTTGTGCGCCGACGCCCCGCGGATCGCCAGCTTGCCGGTGGGCTCGCGCACGGTCTCCTTGAGGGAAGCCCGGTCGTCGAAGTGGCGGCCGGTGACGGTGCCGCTGGCCCGCAGCCCTTCGACGGTGCCCTCGAAGCACACCGTGCCGCCCGCCGTGCCGGCGCCGGGGCCGAGGTCCACGACGTGGTCGGCGATCACGATCGTCTCCGGCTTGTGCTCCACGACGAGCACCGTGTTGCCCTTGTTCCGCAGCCGCAGCAGCAGTTCGTTCATCCGCTGGATGTCGTGCGGGTGCAGGCCGATGGTGGGCTCGTCGAAGACGTAGGTGACGTCGGTGAGCGACGAGCCGAGGTGGCGGATCATCTTGGTGCGCTGCGCCTCGCCGCCCGACAGCGTGCCCGCCGGCCGGTCGAGCGAGAGGTAGCCCAGCCCGATCTCCACGAACGAGTCGAGGGTCCGTTGCAGCGTCGCGAGCAGCGGCGCCACCGACGGCTCGTCCAGGCCGCGGACCCAGTCGGCCAGGTCGCTGATCTGCATCGCGCACGCGTCCGCGATGTTGATCCCGCCGATCTTCGAGGACCGGGCCGCCTCGCTGAGCCGGGTGCCGCCGCAGTCGGGGCACGAGGTGAAGGTGACCGCCCGGTCCACGAACGCCCGGATGTGCGGCTGGAGCGACTCCTTGTCCTTGGACAGGAACGACTTCTGGATCTTGGGCAGCAGACCTTCGTAGGTCAGGTTCACGCCCTCGACCTTCACCTTGGTCGGCTCCCGGTGGAGGAAGTCGTTCATCTCCTTCTTGGTGAACTTGCGGATCGGCTTGTTCGGGTCGAGGAAGCCCGACTCGGCGTAGAGCCGCACCGTCCAGAAGCTGTCCGACTTCCAGCCGGGGATGGTGAACGCGCCCTCGGCGATCGACTTGGAGTCGTCGTAGAGCTGGGTGAGGTCGATGTCGGAGACCGTGCCGCGGCCTTCGCAGCGCGGGCACATGCCGCCGGTGATGCTGAAGCTGCGGCGTTCCTTCGTGGTCTGCCCGGCGCGCTCGATGGTGACCGCGCCCGCTCCGCTGATCGAGGCGACGTTGAAGGAGAACGCCTGGGGCGAGCCGATGTGCGGCTGCCCGAGCCGGCTGAAGAGGATGCGCAGCATGGCGTTGGCGTCGGTGGCGGTGCCGACCGTGGAGCGGAGGTCGCCGCCCATCCGCTGCTGGTCGACGATGATCGCGGTGGTCAGCCCTTCGAGCACGTCGACCTCGGGCCGCGCCAGCGTCGGCATGAAGCCCTGCACGAAGGCGCTGTAGGTCTCGTTGATCATCCGCTGCGACTCGGCGGCGATCGTGCCGAACACCAGCGAGCTCTTGCCCGAGCCGGAGACGCCGGTGAACACCGTCAGCCGGCGCTTCGGGATCTCGACGCTGACGTCCTTGAGGTTGTTCACCCGCGCGCCGTGCACGCGGATCAGGTCGTGGTTGTCGGCGACGTGCGGCGCAGGCGACTTCGTGTCCGTCTTCTTGGCCTTGCTCAATCGAGTCTCCATCTTCTCGGACGGGGCCGCTCGCGCGGCCTCCGTCGTCGCCTGGCTGGTTCCGCTGCCCATTGTCTACCCGATCGGCGGTGCCGACCGGTATGTCGCCGTGCTAACTGAGGTGTCAGGGCAGGTCAGGTCGTCGCGGAACGCTCTCGGCGGAGTTCCTGGATGCGGACCATGTTGCCCGCGGGATCGCGGACGGCGCAGTCGCGGATCCCGTACGCCTGCTCGGTCGGCTCCTGGACGATCTCGGTGCCGGCCGCCTCGACCCGTTCGAAGGCGGCGTCGAGGTCGGGGGTAGCCAGGATGATGCCGCCGTAGGTGCCCTTGGCCATCATCTCGACGATGGTCTTGCGCTCGTCCTCGGTGATGCCGGGGTCGACGGCGGGCGGGTGCAGGACGATGGACGTGCCGGGCTGGTCCTCGGGGCCGACCGTGATCCAGCGCATCCCGTCGTACCCGACGTCGTTGCGGACCTCGAAACCGAGGACGTCGCGGTAGAACGCCAGGGCGGCGTCCGGGTCGTCGTGCGGGAGGAAGCTCGCGTGAATGGTGATGACCATGGCGGTCACGCTAACCGCGGCTCCGCGACCCCCGCTTCTCGATTCCTGACCGGTTTGGCGACCTGTTCCGCGACGCAGTCGAGCGAGATCACGCGGGTGCTGCGCTCCGGCGGCGGGGTTCCAGGCCGTCCAGGACGCGGGCGAGGCCGTAGGCGAAACTCTCCTCGCGGAGGCGCGTGGGGTCCTGGTCGGAGGTCCCTTCGAACTGCGCGCGCAGGTTCGGGTAGTCCTCGACGGCGCGGGCGAGGGTCGGGGTCAGCCGGCGCTGCCAGTCCTGTTCGCTCTCGCCGCTGCGCGCGAGCATGGTCAGCCACGCGGCCTCGTTGATGCCGGTGCCGATCACGTACGCGATGACCGTGCTGAGCGCGTCACCCGCCTCGTCGGGTGGGAAGCCCGCCGCGCCGAGCATCGCCAACATCCGCTCGTTGAGCAGCATCACGTTGGGGCCCAGGTAGGACAGCCCGACCTGGCCGAGCACCGACGCGATCCACGGGTGCCGCAGGATCATCTCCCGGACGCTCCGCGCGCAGGCCGTGACCGCCGCGCGCCAGTCGCCGCCGGCGTCCGGGATGCGGATCTCGCCGTACACCTCGTCCACCACCAGCTCGATCAGCTCGTCGCGGTTGGCCACGTGCCGGTAGAGGGACGTCGCGCCCGCGTCCAGGCGGGTGCCGAGGCGGCGCATGGTCAGCGCGTCGATGCCGTCGGCGTCCAGCAGCGCCACCGCCTCGGCGACGATCTGCGCCCGGTTCAGCGAGGGCTGCTCACGGGACCGGCGCTGCCGGGTCCACACCGAGGGGAGTTCGTCGGTCGTCATGTCCCGACTGTAGCGCACGCCATGCGCATTTGCGTACAGCGTTCCAGTGTGCGTACGGTGTGCGCATCAACGGAACGCTGTACGCAAGAACTGGGGAGAGATCATGACGGACAACCGTCACCCGCGCCGGTGGCTGATCCTGGTCGTGCTGTGCCTGAGCACGTTGGTGCTGGTCATCGACAACATGGTGCTGACGGTCGCGGTCCCGCCGCTGACCGCGGACCTCGGGGCGAGCGCCCAGGACATCCAGTGGGTGCTGGACAGCTACCTGCTGGTGTTCGCCGGCCTCCTGCTCACCTCGGGCAGCCTCGCCGACCGCTTCGGCCGGCGAAAAGTCATGATCATCGGCTTGGCCCTGTTCGGGGCCGCGTCGCTGTTCGCCACCTTCGTGTCCGACCCGGGCGAGCTGATCGCCGCCCGCGTGGTCATGGGTGTCGGCGGGGCGCTGGTCATGCCCAGCACGCTGTCCATCCTGATCACCGTGTTCGACGAGCAGGAGCGCCGCAAGGCGATGGCCGCGTGGAGCGCGGTCGCGGTGGTGGGCATGATCGGCGGCCCGGTGCTCGGCGGCGCGCTGATCGCGTGGTTCTCGTGGGGCGCGGTGTTCCTGATCAACGTCCCGATCGCCGTGGTCGCCATCGTCGCCGCCGCGGTGCTGATGCCCGAGTCGCGCGGCCCGTGGCAGCGGCCCGACCCGCTGGGCGCGGTGCTGTCGGCGGTCGGCATGACCTCGTTGGTGTGGATGATCATCGAGCTGCCCAAGCACGGCTTCTTCCACCCGAACACGCTCGCCGCGCTCGGCGTGGCCGTGGTGGCGCTGGTCGGTTTCGGGTGGTGGGAACTGCGCACCGACGCCCCGATGGTCCCGCTGAAGCTGTTCCGGAACCGCGACTTCAGCGGTGGCAGCCTGTCGCTGACGCTGGTGCAGATCGGCAACGGCGGCCTGCTGCTGGTGCTGACCCAGTACCTCCAGTTCGTCCTCGGCTACACGCCCACCGAAGCCGGCCTGGCGTTCATCCCGATGGCGCTGGCGTCCCTGGTGTTCAACTCGCTGGGCGCGGCCCTCGGCACCCGCGTCGGCAACCGGACGCTGACCGTGGTCGGCATGGTCGCGATGGCGGCCGGCTTCGTGCTGCTGTCCGGCCTCACCACGATCGACAGCCTGTCGACGCTGGTCACCGCTCTGGTCCTGCTCGGCGCGGGCGGCGGTCTGGCGATGCCGGCGGCCATCGCCGCGCTGATGGGCGCGGTCCCGCCGGAGCAGGCGGGCGTCGGCTCGGCGCTCAACGACACCATCCAGCAGCTTGGCGCGGCGCTCGGCGTGGCCGTGCTGGGCAGCGTGGTGGCCGCGAACTACACCGGCGCGATGCCCGCCACCTCGCCCGAGCAGGCACGGAAGTCCATCGGCGACGCGCTGTCGCTCGGCACGCCGACCCTGACCGACGCCGCCCGCACCGCGTTCACCGACGCCATGTCCACCGCGTTCCTGGCCGGCGCGGCCGGGGTGCTGGCCGCCGCGGTGCTGGCGCTGTTCGTGATGAAAGGCCGCAAGCCCGCGCCGGAGCCGGTCGCCGTCTGAGGCCGTCCTGGGACGACCACGCCGCAACCACCGGGACATCGGTGGTGGCGACGGGCGTACTGCCCGTTCGAGCGACCGGTGCTGCCCGCAGGTCTGCCCGGACGGCGTCGCGGCGGGCGGCTGAGGCGCTCACCGTAGTGGGCAGCACCGCAGCCACGTCGGCACCTTGGAGCAGCCATGTTCGACTACGAACAGGCCCGCGCAGCCGCTGTTCCCCGGGCTCGTGGCCCGGTGCCCGGCGGCGGACGGGGAGCGCTCCTGCAGCTTCAGGCGTTGGCCGGGAACCGTGCGGTCGCCGCGGCCGTGCAGCGGTGTGCGCCCGAGAACCCGGGATGTGGTTGTGCGAAGGAGCAGGCGCCCGAGCACGAGGAGCCGGCCGTGGCGCGGCTGGTGAGCCCGGACGGTCTCGCGGTCCAGCGGATGGCGCCGTGTCCGCCGAGGCATCCCGGATCGGCGCCGCCGGGCTGGAAGGCGTACTTCGGCGACTCCAGTTGGTTCCACTGCGGCTACCGCGGCATCCTGGAGGACCGCAAACCCACTACCGGCGACCCGCAGAACGAGTGCTTCTACGACCACGGCGGGATACTGGTCGACGAGAACCACCCGCACGCCGGCTGTCGGGGAACACCCAACCAGTACGACTCGTCCACCTCCACGCTGGGGCACATCTTCCTGGATCGCGGCGGCATCCTGCGCAGTGGGTGGGGCGCGTTCTGGGCGTCGCGGGGCCACGACCTGAGCACCGCCGCGAACCCGGTCAGATGCGCCGCGGCATGCCAGGGAGTCCCCGACCCCCGCTGCATGGGGACCTGTATGAACCAGCGGCGCTGACGGCCGTAGGGCATTCACCCCGCTCGTCGGGTGGTCGGGTCCGCAGGGTTTCGTCTTGATCTCGTACTCCGCGTAGGGGCTGGTGTGCCCGAAGGGGTCCGCCCGGAGGAAATGCTTTCAGGAATCCCTCGGCACTTTCCGCACTTGGTCGTAGAAGGCGATCAGGTGCGTGCTGGCGGCGTCCCACGTCGGCAGGGACCTCGGCGGCGCCGGCGGCCGGGGCAGGCGCGCAATGTCCATCCAGCGCTCGATCGCCGTCACGTCGTCCCAGGGCTCCACCGTGGACAGGTTCGCGCCGAGTGCGTAGGCGTCGGCGCCGGTGGGCCGGGGGGACAGCACCGGCCGTCCTGCCTGGATCGCGGCCACCAGCACACCGCTGGAGAACACCCGCCGGTAGGGCAACGCGACCCAGTCTACCTCGCTGACCAGGGCCGAGAAGTCCTCGTCACACTGGAACCCCGGAAGGTAGGTGAGCTGCGGATGGCGCTCCGCCAGGTGTCGCAGCGCCTGGTGCAGTTCGGCCGAGTGGGGCTCGCCGGCGATCAGCAGCCGGAAGCCGGTCCGTGCCGTCCGGCCGAACGCGCCGGCGAACTCCGCGAACCTCTTGTAGGGCCGGATCCTGCCGAAGCAGCCCAGCACGACCTCGTCACCCGGCGTGGTGGCCCGCCGCTCGGGCCGGTTCGACGCGGGGAACGCCGGGTGCGGCAGCAGGGTGCGCAGTCCCGGCAGCTTCGGCCGGTGGAGGCGGGCCTGCTGCTCGTGCTCGGCCGAGAAGAAGTGCGATCCGCTGGTGAGCGCGTCGACCTCGTGGAGGTAGGCCACCAGCTCGGGGCTCGACTCGTGGGGCTGGAGGTCGTGCACCGTCTGCACGATGCGCGCTCCGCGTGCGGTCAGGTCGCGCAGTGTCGTCAGCGCCCGGTCGATGCCGTATCGGGTGGCCAGCATCTCCGGCCAGTGCACGTGCACGATGTCCGGCCGCGGATCGATCTCGACGGCCGGTGCGGGCGGCGGGACGTCCGGCTGGTCCAGGCACAGCGCGGGCCGCACCACTTGGACGCCGCGAGCCTGGAGGTGCCGCTCCGCGAGCGCGATGTACGGGTTCCAGTGGCAGACCTCCGGGATCTGCAGCACAACCGGGCTGTGCCGGCCCATGGTTCCCCCTCCCGTCGTCGGTCCGCCCGGGAACGGCTGCCGGTGGCGCTTCGGTTCATGTCCACGAAGGACTTTCCACGGTTGTCGCCCGAGGGCCGCATGCCGATGGCAACCCGGCTGGTCAGGACGGTAGCCATGTCGACGGGGGAAGCGGATCGCCGAACTCGCACCGGTGTCCGATCATGCGGTGTTGTGTGCGCGAACATCCCCGTGGGCGGTGCCGCGAGCCGCCGGCCGGGGCCGATGGTTCCCGGCCCGTACTTGGCTGTCAGCGCATCCTTCTTGTCCGGCGCCGCACCGGGTGGGCGAGTCGGTTCCGCCGGAGCCGGGTGCACGCCGAGACTGCCTGGGTCCTAGGGAGCAGAGGAGTCGCATGTCCGGTCCGGGTGCCTCGGGGTCGCCCGCCGGGCGGGTCCGAACTCCGCCATTCCGCCTTCGGCGCGCACTTCACGGCTGCCCGGTGCCGCCGCGCGGGGCGCCGCCCGCGGCCTGACCGGGGAGTGACCGCACCTTGGCAGCCGATCTGATCCTCACCAACGCGACCGTCTACACGGTCGACCGCGCGCGACCCTGGGCCACCTCGCTGGCCGTCAAGGACGGCAGGCTCGTCTCATCGGACGACGTCGGGCCGGACACCGAGGTCCGCGACCTGGGCGGCGCGTTCGTCATGCCCGGCCTGGTGGACGTGCACAACCACCACGCGCTGGCCGGGCGGGCCGCGCTGTTCGAGCTGACGTTCGGCGGTGACCTGGGCTTCGAGGCGATCCTGGACGCGGTCCGGGCGAGGTCGCGCGACCTCGGCCCGGACGAGTGGGTGGTGGGCGGCGCGTGGGCGTCAACGCTGGTGGAGACGCTGTCGCAGGAGTCCGCCCGGCGTGCGCTCGACGAGGCGGCGGGCGGTCGGGCGGTCATGCTGTCCGACGACAGCAGGCACAACCGGTGGGTGAGCAGCCGGGCGCTGGAGCTGGCCGGCGTGACCGCGTCGACCCCGGACCCGGCGGGCGGCGTGATCGTGCGCGACCCGGTCACCGGCGACCCGACCGGGGTGCTGCTGGAGGCCGCGGGCGTGCAGGTCGAGCGGGCCGTGCGGGAGACCGGCACGCTGACCGAGGAGCAGCACGCACGCGCTTCGCGGCACGCGATCGGCATCCTGCACTCCTACGGCATCACCTCGTTCCAGGACGCCGGGGTGTCCGTCGACATCCTCAACGCCCTCAAAACGCTCGACGAAGCGGGCCAACTGGACGCCTGGGTGGTGACGTCGCTGCTCATCAACGACCCGATCTTCGGCTACGACCCGATCGGGTCGGCGCTGCTGGAACTGGGGGAGCGCTACCGCAGCGAGCACCACCGACCGGACTTCGTGAAGATCTTCCTCGACGGCGTCCCGCCGACCCGCACGGCGGCGTTCCTGGAGCCCTACCTGCCGGACGAGGTGCACGGCGCCTGCTTCCACGGCGCGCCGACCATGCCGCCCGCCGAGCTGGCGGACTGGCTGCGCGCCGCCGCCGGCGCCGGGCTGTCCGCCAAGATCCACTGCACCGGCGACGCGTCGGTGCGCGCCACGCTGGACGCGGTGGAGAAGCTGCGCGGAGAGGGCTTCACCGACGTCAAGTTCCAGGTGGCACACGGACAGTTCGTGCACCCCGATGACCTCGCGCGGTTCGGCGCACTGGGCGTCGCGGCGGACATCTCGCCGTTCCTGTGGGTTCCCGGCGTCATCCCCACGGCCATCGCGAACGTGCTCCCCGCCGAGCGCGCGACCCGCATGCAGCCCAACCGCGCACTGCTGGACAGCGGCGCCCTGGTCGCGGGCGGGTCGGACTGGCCGGTCAGCGAGTCGCCGAACGCGTGGGAAGGCATCCAGGGCCTCGTCACCCGGCAGGACCCGGCAGGCGCCCACCCCGGCGCCCTGTGGCCGGAGCAGGCCATCACACTCGCCGAGGCAGTCGAGGCGTTCACCCTCTCGGGGGCCCGTGCGATGGGCGTGGACGATGTGACCGGGTCACTGACGCCGGGCAAGTCCGCCGACTTCGTGGTGCTCGACCGAAACCCTTTCGAGAGTGCCACCGAGGAGCTGTACACCACGGAGATCACCGAAACCTGGTTCGCCGGGCGAAAGGTGTTCGAGCGCGACTGAACCCAGGCTGGCTTCCCGATCGGCTGGTGAACTTCCCCGTGACACGCTTCGTGCTTTAGCAGTTGCGCGCGCAGCGCGCACTCCGGTCGGTGGGCTGCGTGTCATCCCCGTATGGCCTGCCCGCAGGGAACCGCGCTTGTCAGGAATGCGCAAGCACGCTTTTCGCTTGCGCATTCCTGACAAGGGTGGTTGTCTTTTGACCAGGTCATGCGGTGATGGCACGACGCCCGAGTCTTGCTTTTGTGTACATCCTTGGCGGCCTGCCTGTCCGGCGAGGACTCTTTTAGCTTTTCGTCTAAGAGATTAAAAGCGACGCTCGCCGCTGGGCAGGCCTCCGGGGAGGAAGGGCAAGGCGTCGTGTTCTCCCCGTATGACCTGTCAAAGACCACCACCCTTGTCCAGGGAGCGCAAGCGAAAAGCGTGCTTGCGCTCCCTGGACAAGCGCGGTAGCCCTGCGGGCAGGCCATACGGGGAGAACACGAGGCCCCTTTGTGTGCTCGCGCAAGCCTTGAGTCGGTGTGCTCGTGCAGGGTTCGAGTCGGTGTGTCGGTCGGTCGCGTCCGCCCGGTTCGGCGGTCTGGCCCTCTGGGGCGTTAGGTTTCGTCCATGGACGAGACCCCGGACATCAAGCCGCGTAGTCGTGACGTCACCGATGGCCTGGAGCGTGCCGCCGCGCGTGGGATGCTTCGGGCGGTGGGTATGGGGGACGGTGACTGGGAGAAGCCTCAGATCGGTGTCGCCTCGTCGTGGAACGAGATCACGCCGTGCAACCTGTCGTTGGATCGGCTGGCGAAGGCCGGCAAGGACGGTGTGCACGCGGCCGGTGGCTATCCGTTGGAGTTCGGCACGATCTCCGTGTCGGACGGTATCTCGATGGGCCACGTGGGCATGCACTTCTCGTTGGTGTCGCGTGAGGTGATCGCGGACAGCGTGGAGACCGTCATGCAGGCCGAGCGGCTGGACGGCTCGGTGCTGTTGGCGGGTTGTGACAAGTCGCTGCCCGGGATGTTGATGGCGGCTGCCCGGCTCGACCTGGCGAGCGTGTTCCTCTACGCGGGCTCGATCCTGCCCGGTCGGGTGACGTTGTCCGACGGCATCGACCGCGAGGTCACGATCATCGACGCCTTCGAGGCGGTCGGCGCGTGTGCCAGGGGGCTGCTGAGCCGTGCTGACGTCGACCTGATCGAGCGCGCCATCTGTCCCGGCGAAGGCGCCTGCGGCGGGATGTACACGGCGAACACGATGGCCGGCGCGGCCGAGGCGCTGGGCATGTCGCTGCCCGGCAGCGCGTCTCCGCCCGCGACGGACCGGCGGCGTGACGGGTTCGCCCGGCGGTCCGGCCAGGCCGTGGTCGACATGCTGCGCAAGGGGATCACCGCCCGGCGGATCATGACGCGGGAGGCGTTCGAGAACGCGATCGCCGTCGTGATGGCGCTCGGCGGCTCCACGAACGCGGTGCTGCACCTGCTCGCCATCGCGCACGAGGCGGAGGTGGAGCTGAGCCTGGACGATTTCACGCGGATCGGCGCGAAGGTGCCGCACCTGGCCGACGTGAAGCCGTTCGGGCGGCACGTGATGACCGACGTCGACCGCATCGGCGGGGTGCCGGTGGTGATGAAGGCGCTGCTGGACGCGGACCTGCTGCACGGCGACTGCCTGACCGTCACCGGGCGCACGGTCGCCGAGAACCTGGCCGACATCGCGCCACCTGACCCCGACGGCACGGTGCTGCGCGCGGTGGCCTCGCCGATCCACCGCACCGGTGGCATCACGATCCTGCGTGGTTCCCTGGCGCCGGACGGTGCCGTCGTGAAGTCGGCCGGGTTCGATTCGGAGGTGTTCACCGGCACCGCCCGGGTCTTCGACCGCGAGCGCGCCGCGATGGACGCCCTGGAGGACGGCACGATCACCGCGGGCGACGTCGTGGTCATCCGCTACGAGGGCCCCAAGGGTGGGCCGGGGATGCGCGAGATGCTCGCCATCACCGCGGCGATCAAGGGCGCGGGGCTGGGCAAGGACGTCCTGCTGCTCACCGACGGCCGGTTCTCCGGTGGCACGACCGGCCTGTGCGTCGGCCACGTCGCGCCGGAAGCGGCGGACGGCGGGCCGATCGCCTTCGTGCGCGACGGCGACCCGATCACGCTCGACGTGGTGGCCGGCACGCTGGACGTCGACGTGCCCGCCGCCGAACTGGCCGCGCGCCGCGAGGGCTGGTCGCCGCTGCCCACCCGGTTCCCGCGCGGGGTGCTGGCCAAGTACGCCAAGCTCGTCGGCTCGGCCTCGAACGGTGCGGTCTGCGGATAGCGCCGAGGGGATCGGCCGAGGGGCGGTGTCGGTTCGAGAGGCGACCGGGCGGTGAGTCTGGACCGGCTTGGCGCGGGAAGGGATTCGGCGCGGGGAAGGGCGCGGGGAAGGGCGCGGGGCGGGCTCGGGGCGGGGCGGGATCGGGAAGGGGCGGGAAGGGGCGGGCTCGGGAAGGGGCGGGGTCGGGGGTGGCGGAGAGCGTTCGACGGGTTCCGGCTTGGATGTCCGGGTGACCGCATACGATGTCGCCCTTCGCCTACCGGCAATTCCGGAGCTGCGCGGCTTGTGCCGCTCACTCGCGGTCCTGGACGTCGTGCTCGACCCCGACAGCGAGGACCGGCACCACCTCTACGATGCCGAGTGGGCGCACGATGAGCAGTTGGCGTCCAAGCGGGACGGTGCGGGCAACGAGTACTCGATCGTCTTCACCGCCGCCGGCGCGTACGTGCGCGGCTTCGACCACGAGTCGCCGATGAGTCCGTACGCCACCGACGACGGCGAGCCGTGGCCCGGTGTGCTCGACTCCGTGCCCGACGCGTTCCGGGCGTGCGTGGAGGAGCCTGCGTTCTCCGACGAGTTCGGCACTCCCTACGCCACGGTGTGCCTGTGGCGGGAGCACGCGGACGACGCGTGGCGGCATGGGGACATCGTCTTCCCCGGCGGTGACCAGGACGGCGCCGACTGGTTGTTCGGGCTGCTGACGGACGGCACGCCGGAGGCGTTCCAGGAGTGGGCGCAGGACTACTACGAGAAGCCCGTCGACCTCGACGCCGTGCGCCACGTCTATGCCGGACACCCGTTGACGGCCGACGTCGTGACGACGCTCAACGCCGCCACCACCTTGACCGCTGTCGCCGACGACATCGTCCGGATCGGCTACCCGATCCGCCGGCATCCGGTGCCGTCGTCGGCGTGACGGCACCGGAATCCCCGCTGGTCCGCCCTAGTCCTCTACCCCGGAAGGTCGCAATGTTCTCGATCCCCCTTGGCGACGGTGCGGAACTGCGCCCGCTCGAACCGTGGCTGGCCGAAGAGTTCCTGGCGCACATGGACCGGGGACGGGAGTTCGTCGGGCGGTACGTCGGGTTGGCGGACGTGGTCACGGATCTGGCGTCGAGCCGCGCGTACCTCCAGGGGTACGCGGAGAAGGCCGCGGCGGACACCGGGCGGATCTTCGGGACCTGGGTGGACGGTGTGCTGTCCGGCGGCGTGCTGTTCCGGACCATGGACGTGCGGCTGGGCACCGCCGAGGCGGGCTGCTGGCTGGAGCCCGCGGCGGCGGGCCGCGGGCTGGCGACGCGGGCCGCGCGGGTGATCATCGACTGGGCTGTCGAGGAGCGCGGTATCCACCGGGTGGAGTGGTTGGTCGCCACGGGGAACCAGGCCAGCATCGCCGTGGCGCGGCGGCTCGGGATGACCCGGGAAGGCGTGCTGCGGGAGTCCTTCCCGCACCGGGGCGAGCGGTACGACATGGAGGTCTGGTCGGTGCTCGCGCCGGAGTGGCGGGCCGGCGGG
This sequence comes from Actinosynnema sp. CS-041913, assembly GCF_050942485.1. NCBI lineage: Bacteria > Bacillati > Actinomycetota > Actinomycetes > Pseudonocardiales > Pseudonocardiaceae > Actinosynnema > Actinosynnema sp. CS-041913. Next base: position 2,617,851 of record NZ_CP192037.1, read on the forward strand.
AAGCCCGCGTAGTCACCGGCCGGCGGAAAGCCCGCGTAGTCACCGGCCGGCGAACAGCCCGCGTAGTCACCGGCCGGCGGGCAGTCGGCGTAGTTGACCGGCTGGCGTGGTCACCGGCCGGCGGGCAGCCCTGGTGGTCACTCCGTGCACGCCGGCTACCACTCCTGCTCGATCAGCCGGCTCTCGTGGTGTCGGGTGCGCAGGTAGCTGTCGAGCTCGCAAGGCGTGAAGAGGGACAGCCGGAGCACCTGCCCCTCCGGCCCGATGCACACCGTGATTCCCCGGTCCGGGTAGACGTGCGCTCCTTCCGGGACTGTGAGGACGTCCCAGTGGTAGTTCAGCCGCGTCGCCGGCTCGCCCAGCGCCGCGGTCAGGTCGGCCGGCGACGTCGCCAGGTTCGGCAGCGTCGCCTCCACCAGCACGAGCCGGGTGTCCTGGCGCCACGCCTTCAGGTGCTGCGGGTAGCGCTGCGCCACGTGCACGGTGTAGTAGGCCAGTTCGAAGGAGCTGCCGAGCATGCCCCTGGCCTCGCCGTCGACCAGCCGGGGGAAGCGGGCGTCGAACTCCGCGTAGTCGGCGTCGGCGGGCAGCCCCGGCCAGCCGGTGAAGTCCCCGGTGTCGACGTGCTGCCAGATCCCCGGTTCCGCTGTGCTTGTCACCATGTCACCTCGCGTTCTGGTCAGGTCGTTTCGGGCATTTGGATGAGGTGGGTCTGGCCGAGGAAGAAGGCCGCCATGGCATTGCGCACCCCGATGATCCCGATCGCCCGTGCGGCGTTCTCCCACTCGACGTAGCGAATGGGCTTCGGTATCTCGTAGTCGGCCGCACCGGGGGAGTCGAAGAGGTCGTCGCCCTCGATCCTCCGGCGCAGGGCCTCGGTGAAGTCCAGTCCGTCCCACACCATCTTCGCGAAGAAGTCCGTCATGCCCTCGCGGAGCACGACTCCGCCGCGCTGTTCCGGTTGCCGGTTGCGGAACTCCGCGTGGTCGGGGTGTTCGAGGGTGTGGATGTACTCGTGGATCATCATGGCGAACAGCCGGTAGAGGATCTTCCGGTTGGCTTCGTCGTCCGGTCCCCGGTACCGCTGGAGGTTGATCTCCCCGCCGGACGCCGAGCCGGGCCAGTTGCGATGGATGTCCAGCAGCTCGTCCCGCCGTTCCCTGACGACCTCCTGCCGGATCGGGCGGATCAGCCCTTGCTCGGTTTCACGCCACTGCACCGCTCCGTGCTCGGCGTCGATCTGTTTCACGCGTGCACCGGTGTGCAGCAGTTTCTGGACTCGCGACAGGACCGCGACGGCCGCGCCCCGGTTCGACGCCGCGATCTTCGCGGAGCGCACCTCGAACTGGTCCTTGATGTTGAGCCCGTACCTCATCACCGGACCGGTCCGGTACCGGCCGAAGACGTTGTCCGTGGCTTGGGTGGCCGCGTCCGCCACTCGGTCGATCTCGGGCGCGCCCATGAGGTTGGCCTCGGTGCGCTCCGGTCGCTGGGCGACGGCCTTGTCGTACTCGAAGTCGATGTCCCGGTGGAGTGCGTCGCGAATGCGTTCCTCGTACGGGCGCGGGTCCGAGTCGACGTACCGGCTGAACGAAGGGGGCTCCCCGCTCTCCTGAACCTGCTCGGTGCTCAGGGCGCCGCGCAGCGCACCCTGTTCGTCGTCATCGAGGGTCCGGGTGCCCTGGGCGAGACCCCGGTTCGGATCGGTCGCGATCGCCCGTTCCGGACCGTGGGTGAGGAAGTGCTGGTCGAGGGACCGCATGGTGACCCCGTCCAGTTCACCGGTGGCGAACAAGTGCACTTCGTCCTGGAACCGCTCCACGGCCTCTCCCGTCGCCGGCCCGTAATAGCCGTCGACCGTGACGGGGAGCCCCAGGTCGGCGAGTGCCTGCTGGAGGATCGTGACCGGGATGCCGAAATCGTCCCGTTCCAGGAAGCGTTGGCCGGCGTGGACGGCCGCCAGCACCGGGTCGCCGCTGAACCGGTGACTCTGCGGACCGTTGCCGTCGCCGTCGGCCCGCTGCACCGGCACGCCGCCCGCCGGGCCGCTTGCCACGCGCTGCACGGCGTGACCCGGCCCGACGGCCCGCTGGACGTCGGGGGAGTGCCCGTGCCCGGCCGTCGTCGGCCCGGCCAGTGCCCTGGTCGCGGTCTCCTCGGCCGCGCGCTCGAACCGGTCGCCGGGGTCGGACAGGCTCAACCCCGTCCCGGTGTCGGCGCCCGCCACCGGCCCGTGCCGTTGCTGGATCACGTGGACCAGCTCGTGGGCGAGCGTGTGCTGGTCCCCGCCGCCCTCGCCGAGCACCACGTGGTTGCCCGAGGTGTAGGCCCTCGCGCCGATCTCGGCGGCCGACCGCTGCGCCACCGGGCCGGTGTGCAGCCGCACGTCGGAGAAGTCCGCGCCCAGCCGCGACTCCATGTCGCCCCGGACCGGCTCGTCCAGGGGCCGTCCCGTCGAGCGCAACACCTCGTGCACCGCCGACCGCTGGACGGGGTGCCCGTGGGCGCCGGCCGCTTCGCTCCGGGAGGCCAGCAGTCCGGTCACCGCGGCGTTGCCGACACTGCGTTGCAGCGCCAACAGCACGGCGGGTGACAGGTGCTCAGGACGTGCGGTCCCCGGTCCGGCCGCGTGGGCGTCGCCGTCCGACCCCGCCGTGTGACGCGGTCGGGGTGGAGGGCGGTGGTGTTCCGGCTTCTCCTGGCAGTGCATCCTCATCCTGTGCTCGACGGGACCGCGCTCGACGGGACCGGGTGGGCGGACAGCAGCAGTGTCATGTCTATCCACACCGGATTCCAGTGCACAGGAGCTGGAGGGCATCGTTCGGGTACCTCGATTGCCCTTGCGTCCCCTGCTGCACGGGAGTTTTCCGACCGACGGCGTTCGGGCCGAACTCCACAGCGGCCCTCCGGGGCGGCGGAACCGCATCGTGCGAAGGCGTTCCCGCGGCCGGGCTCACCACCGCCCGAAGCGGACCACCTCGTCGAACGGGCGGCGCTTGCGCGTGCGGGGTGACGCCTCCGCCGAGATGGGTGCGTCGGCGTCGTGCCCGATCGCGATCGCGCCGATCGGCTCGTGGTCGGCGGGCACGCCGAACTCGGCGCGGACCTTGTCGAAGTCGGCGGCGGCGAGGCCGAAGTACACCGCGCCGAGCCCTTCGTCCACCGCGGTCTGCAGCGCGAGCAGAACGGCCATGCCGGTGTCGACGTACCAGAACGGGACCGGCCAGTGGTCTTCCGAGCGGTCGGTCCACCCCTTGTCGTCCTCGGCGTACCGGTCGAGGTAGGCGTCCTTCACCGCGAACGGGATCACCACCACCGGCGCGGACCGCACCGTCGGCAACGTCAACAGCGTGATCAGCTCGTGGAACCGCGCCACTTCCTCCCCGCGCAGCACGAGGAACGCCTGACCCTGCGAGTATCCGGCGGACGGACCGCGCATCGCGTTGCGCATGATCCGCCGCACGCTCTCGTCGGACACCGGCTCGTCGGTGAACCGGCGCACCATCCGCCGGCGCCGCACCACGTCCTGGAACTCCACGACTTCCCCATTCCATCGCCATCGGCAACTGTTCGGGTCGCGTTCCATGGTGGGCGGGTGCGGTGGTGTCGGCACCCGCCCACCATGGAACGCGACCCGGGCTCACAACCGGGCCCACTCGACCAACTGGACGACGACGCCGTTCGGGGCGGTCACCTGGAACAGGCGCTCACCCCACGGTTCCTCGGAAGAAGTCGCTGGACCCCGCGACGTCGTCACGGTCAGCGACAGCGTGGACTTCGTGATCAAGCGGTTCTCCTCGGTGTGGGGGTGTGGGTCAGTACGAGCGGCGGCGCGGCACGTTGGTGGCCCGCGTCGGCCTGGTGGTCTGCTGCCTGCCGGTGAACGGCTGGTGGTTGATCCGGATCGGCCGGCGGCCTCGGTGCTCTCGTCGCAAGGTGTCTCCTTGGGTTGCTTGCTACGAGGGTAATTATATATTCGTAGTATCTAACGTCAAGCAGAAGTTTGCCCCCGACGTAAGAATCTGTCAGGCTTGGGGTCATGACCAGCGCAAACCTTGGCCTGCGGGAACAGAAGAAGCAGGAGACCCGTCAGGTGATCTCCGACCACGCCACCCGGCTGTTCATCGAGCGGGGCTTCGAGGAGACGACGATCACCGACATCGCGGAGGCGGCGCGGGTGGCGAAGAAGACCGTCACCAACTACTTCGCGCGCAAGGAGGACCTGGCCCTCGACCAGCACGAGGAGTTCACCGCCGGGCTCGCGCGCACGGTCGCCGCACGCGCCGCCGGCGAGTCTGCGCTGGCCGCGCTGCGCACGGCGTTCCTGGCGGCGGCGGCCCGGCACGACCCGGTGATCGGCTTCTCCGGCCGGCCGTTCGCCCGGATGATCGTCGAGAGCCCCACCCTCACGTCCCGCCTGAGGGAACTGCACGAGGTCCGCGAGGAAGCCCTCGCCGCCACCCTCGCCGCCGAGACCGCCGCCGAGCCCGACGACATCACGCCCCGGGCGGTCGCCACCCAACTGGGAGGCGCGCACCGGTTGCTGTTCGGGGAGGTGCTGCGGCTGACCGTCGACGGGCACGACAACGCCGACATCGCCACCGCCGTCACCCGGGCCGCACACCGCGTCTTCGACCTGCTCGAACCGGCGCTGGGCGACTACGCGACCCGAACCTAGACCAGCGTGATCGCGTACACCTCCACCCGCGGGTCGTCGGGCAGCGTCACCGAGTGCACGACCTTCGCCGGGTCGAGCGGAAGAGAAGGGCCGAACAGGCGCACCGGCGGGCCGTCCACGCCCTGCCCCGCCTTGATCCGGTGCGGCATGTCCAGGACCACCGCGCCGCCGGAGCCCGCCCAGTCGCCGACCGTCATCGGCGCCTCGGCGGTGCTGCCGTCGGCGTACCGGACGGTCACCCCCGCGGTCACGGGGCCGTTGTGCGACGCCGCCACCAGCCGCAGGGCGCGGTACTGCCCGGCGGGCAGCAGCATCGCCTGGCCGCGTGCTTCCACGAAGTTCGCGGACGTCCCGGTCGCGTCCGGGGCCTGGTAGGTCACGCCGCCCCACGACACCGGGCCCGCGGCGGGCAGCAAGGCGGCGTCGTAGCTCCAGCCCTGGCCGTCGAAGTCGCCTTGACCGGACGCCCCGACCGTCGCCGTGCCGTCGTGGTTCAGTTCCCGCGTCAGGTCCACCGCGCACTGCCCGTCCACCACCGCGCACGTCGCCGCCTGCCGCACCTCCACGACCGCCTCCCGGGCGACGGTGTTCGGCCCGTCCACGGTGACCCGGACCGGATAGCGGCCGATCGGCGTGCCGGCGGGCACCGTCACCACGACCTGGGCCGAGCGTTGGGTCGGCAGCTTGCCCGACTCGACCACCAGCAGCCGCGGAGTCCGGACCGACCAGCCGGCCGGCCCGCTCGCCGACACGTGGACCGGCACCGCGCCCGGCGCCTGCGCGAGCACGTCCAGCGTCAGCGCCACGGTCTGCGGGGCGTCGGCCGTCGGCACGACCGCCGCGGACGGCCGCAGCGACGCGTCGACGTGCCGCCGCCCGTCGGCCTGCGCGCGGTTGACCGACGGCGGCTGCGCGCCGGGCTCGGTGCCCCAGGACGAGGGCGTCGTGCCGAGCCGGTGCGCCAGCGTGCCGCCGCGGACGACGGTGTCCCAGTCCAGCCACGTCTTCCGCACGTCCCGGCCGTTGAGCGACACCTGCCGCACGTACCGGTTGGTGTCACTGGCGCCCGGCGCGGAGATGGTCAGCGTGCGCTGTCCGGTCCGGACGGTCGCGGTCGGGAACTGGGGGCTGGACAGCGCCAGGAAGTCGCCGCCGCTCATCGTCGGGTACAGGCCCAGCGACGAGAACACGTACCAGGCCGACATCGTGCCCAGGTCGTCGTTGCCGGTCATGCCGTCCGGGCCGGTGGTGAACAGCGTCATCGCCGCCCGCACCACGGTCGCGGTCTTCGCGGGCGTGCCCGTGGACAGGTAGAAGTACGGCGCGAGCAGGTCGGGTTCGTTGTTCGGGTTGTACGTCGGCTTGCCGTAGTAGTCGTAAGGCTGGGTGATCCAGTCTTCGCGCACGGTGCCGGCGGGGTCGGCGAGCAGCTTGTCGTAGGCGAAGAACGCGTCGAGCCGCTGCTCGGTCGCCCGCCGCCCGCCCATCAGCCGGACGAGCCCGTCCGGGTCCTGCGGCACCAGCCACTGGTACTGGAACGCGCCGCCCTCGTGGAACTGGTGGCCCGCGTCGAGGGGGTTGTACGGCGTCACCCAGGTGCCCTCGGCCGTGCGGGGGCGGAAGTGGCCGGTCGAGGCGTCCCACAGGTTGAGGTACCACTGCCCGCGGTCGGCGAACACGCGGGCGTCCTCGTGCCGGCCCAGGCCGCGGGCCATGATCGCGAGCGCCGCGTCCGCCGCCGCGTACTCCAGCGTGGCCGACGCCGGGTGGACGCAGTCGTTGTCGCCGCCCTTGTGCGCGCAGTCGACGCCGAGCTTCAGGCCGGACGGGAGGTACCCGCGGTCGCGGTAGAACTCCACGCCGGAACGGCCGTTGTACGGCGAGTCGGCGGGCGGGAGCGTGGTGGCGTTGCGCTTGAGCAGTTCGTACGCCTCCCGCTCGTACCCGGCGAGCAGGCCCTTCGACCACGCTTCGACCAGGAACGGCGTCACCGGGTCACCGGTCATGATGTTGGTCTCGCTGTTGGCCAGCGCCCAGCGCGGCAGCCACCCGCCGTCCCGGCCGCTCGCGACGACCGACAGCGCGACGTCCCGGGCCACCTTCGGCTCCAGCAGCTCCAACAGTTGGTTCTGCGGGCGGTAGGTGTCCCACAGCGACAGGTTCTGGTACGGCGTGAAGTCTTGCGCGGTATGGGTTTTCCCGTCGAACCCGGGGTAGCGGCCGTCCACGTCGCCGGCCAGGTTCGGGTGCAGCAGCGAGTGGTAGAGCGCGGTGTAGAACGCGGTCCGCCGCTCCGGCGCGCCGCCGTCGATCCGGATCGAGTTCAGCCGGTCCACCCACGCCTGGTGGGCTTTCGCCCTCGTGGCGTCGAAGTCGTGGGAGTCGCCGGTCTCCGCGGCGAGGTTCTTCCGCGCGCCTTCGAGCCCGGTGTACGACAGGCCGACCTTGAGCACCACGTCCCGGTCGGTGGTCGCGTCGAAGCTCACCCACGCGCCGTTGCCGCCGTGGCCCGCCGCGTCCGGCACGCCCGGCGCGGGAGTCGTGCCGCGCCACGTGCCGAAGCTCGCGAACGGCCGGTCGAACGTGGCCGTGAAGTACACCGTGTGCTCGTCGCGGCCGGCGCAGAACCGCCCGGCCCGCACCCGCCCTTCGACGGTCCGGTCGCCGACGACGTGCACCTCGGAGTCGAGCACCTGCTGGTTCGCCCGGCCGGTGTTGAGCAGGACGTTCGCCCGCGCGCCCGCCGGGAAGGTGTGGCGCTGCCAGCCGGTCCTGGGCGTGGCGGTCAGCTCCGCGTCCACGCCGTACCGGGACAGCCCGACGCGGTAGTAGCCCGGCCGCGCCTCCTCGTCGTCGTGCGAGTACTTCGACCGGTAGCCGGTGATGTCAACGTTGTCCACCGGCCCGGTGGTCGGCATCACCGGCAGTTCGCCCGCGACGCCGCAGCCCACGCCGGACAGGTGGGTCTGGCTGAAGCCGTGGATCTCCTGTTGCTTGTAGTCGTAGCCGCCCTGGCCGCCGGTGTCCGGGCTGACCTGCACCATGCCGAACGGCATACTTGCGCCGGGGAACGTGTTGCCGAAGTTCTGCGTGCCCACGAACGGGTTCACCAGGGTGGTCGGGTCCACGTCGGCGGCCTCCGCGGTGGGCGCGGGGGCGGGCGCGGCGTTCGCCGGCGCTCCGAAGAGGAGCAGCGCGGCGGTCAGCAGGAGTGTGTTGCCTCGTCGGAGCGGCATCGGCAGGGCCCTCTCAGGTGACAACGTTGTCAGGCGATCCGCGTGCCCGATCACCGCCTCGACTCTCGCGCACCCCGGCCCCGTCGTCCAGCCCTGACAACGACCTTGACCGGTCAAAATCCGCCCGCGGGCCGGTCGCCGCCCGCGATCTTCCCGGCGCGGGGAAGCGTCCCAGATTCGTTCGAGCTTCTCCCTACACCGCTCGGTCAACCTCTCCCCGTGGCGCGATCAAGGCCACGTTCGTCCACGAGGGGATCAAGGGATATGTCAGTGTTGCGAAACATCGTCATGATCATGGGGGTCATCGCGGCTCTCATGGTGGGGGGCGTCGGCGCGGCATCCGCTCAGACCCAGGTCGAGCCGGCGGCCGGGGCGCAGGCCGTGGTCGAGGAGGACGCGGTGGACGCCGCGGCGGCGTGCCCGGCCCGCCTGACGGCGAAGATGTGCAAGCTGTACAAGGCGATGCTGTCCAAGTCGACCAGCGGCAAGTACAAGTGGGACTCGATCGGCTGTTACCGACAGGACAGCCTCCCGTACCACCCGGAGGGCCGGGCGTGCGACCTGGTCTACGGGAAGATCGGCAAGAAGGCCACCGGCGACAACCTCGCCGACGGCAACAAGATGAAGAACTGGCTGGTGAAGAACCACGCGAAGTACAAGCTGGACCACGTGATCTGGCAGGGTCGGATCTACTCCGCGCGCACCAACTGGAGTACTTCGGGGCGGCCCCAGAGCTGCAGCGGTGTGACCGACTGCCACCGGGACCACGTCCACGTCGCGGTGCAGCGGTAGTCACCGGAGGCTGATCGCGTCGGTGCGGCGGGGAAGCCGCCGCACCGACGGGTCGGCACACCGGGCCCGACTCGACCGGACCGCGAGCCCTCGGCGCGCGGTCCGGTTCCGGTCGTCAGGCGCTCCGGACACCGTGCCGGGGTTCAGCGGAGCCCGGTCGGGTGCCGGCCGGGTCGCGTGCGGCCAGCCCGGCGATCGCGCCGGCCAGTGACAGCACCGCGCAGGCGGCCATCGCGGCGGCGAATCCGGTCGCGAACGTGTGCGGGGACTCGTAGCCGCCGATCCCCGCGAACGCGGCCACCACGACGGCGACGCCGAACACCCCGCCGAGCTGGCGCATCGTGCTGTACGCCCCCGACGCCTTGCCCAGGTAGTGCGCGGCGAGCGAGCTGAGGGCGGCGCTCTGGGTGGCGGGCGAGGCCATCGCGACACCCGTGCCGGACAGCACGAGCGGCGCGATCATCTCCCAGTAGGCCAGGCCGGGGTCGGCGACCAGGGCGAGCCAGGCCATCGCGACCGCGTGCAGCCCCGCGCCGGCCACGATGAAGACCCGCTCGCCGAAGCGGCCGATCAGCGCGCCGGCGATCTGCGGCACGATGAACGTGGTCGCTCCCCAGGGCATCAGCCCCAGGCCGGCCGCGAGCGGGCCGAAGTCCAGCGCGGTCTGCAGGAACTGGGCCATGAAGAACAACGCGCCCAAGGCCGATCCCCAGAGGAAGAAGGTTCCGGCGTTGCCGGCCGCGAACCCGCGCGAGGCGAACAGCCCCATGGGCAGCATCGGCTCCGGCGCCCGGCGTTCCCACCGGACGAACGCGACGGCCAGCAGCACACCGGCCGTCGACGCCGCCACGATCTCGACGGCGGCCCACCCGACGGTGTTGCCGCGCACCAGCGCCCAGACGATGCCGAGCGCGGCGCCGGTCACCAGCAGCAGGCCTACGACGTCGATGGTGGTCCTGGAGCCGAAGCTCTCGCCGATCCGGGTGCGGGCGAGGATGATCAGCACCGCGGCGGCGGGCAGGTTGATCCAGAAGACCCACGGCCACGAGATGCCGGTGACGATCGCGCCGCCGAGCAGCGGGCCCACGGCGACCGCCAGGCCGGTGACGCCGGTGAAGACGCCCAGTGCCCTGGCCCGCTGCGGCGGTGGGTACGCGGCGCTGAGGAGCGCCAGCGCCAAGGGCATCACCAGCGCGGCCCCGGCGCCTTGGACGGCGCGGGCGGCGATCAGCCAGCCGACGTCCGGCGCCAGCGCGCAGGCCGCCGACGCCGCCGCGAACAAGGCCAGCCCCGCGATGAAGACGCGCCGCCGCCCGAACCGGTCGCCCAGGGCGGCGGCGGTCATCAGCAGCACCGCGAACGTGAGCACGTAGGCGGTGACCGTCCACTCCAGTTCCTCGATCGAGGTGTCCAGGGCGGTGCGGATCGCGCTCAGCGCGGTCGTGATGACCAGCGCTTCAAGGGTGACCATCAATCCCGCCAAGGCGGTCACCGCAAGCACCCAGCGCGGTGCGCCGGCCGGCTCGTGCTCTTCATCCACTGTGGACTCCCCCGGGTGGGCGGCCCGCGCCGCCGTCGGACGTGCTCCGGTGACTCCGGAGCGTTACTTGCATGACGCTAGCAGTGGCCACTTGCGTGATGCAAGTAACGTTGGTTCGGGCGTAGCATGACGCAAGCGAGGTGACGGAGGGAGTGTTCGGTGCTCGGCAAGACCTACGAGAACCAGAACTGCTCGGTCGCGCGGGCGCTGGAGATCGTCGGCGAGCGCTGGAGCCTGCTGATCATGCGGAACGCGATGTTCCGGGGGACCACGAAGTTCACCGACTTCCAGCGGGACCTCGGGATCGCGCCCAACGTCCTGACCAGTCGTCTGGAGACCTTCGTCGCCGCCGGCCTGATGTACACCGACCACCGCGAGTACCGGCTCACCGAGAAGGGGCTCGGGTTGCAGCCCGCGCTCATCGCGCTCACCGAGTGGGGCGACCGCTGGGCCGCGCCGGACGGCCCGCCGATCGTCTACGAGCACGAGGATTGCGGCGGGCGGGTCCACCAGCGGATCGGCTGCACCACCTGCGACGCCGTTCCCGCGCCCGAGAGCGTCAAAGCCCGTCCGGGGCCCGGCAAGCGCCGGACCCCGCCCCCACCGCCGGCCTGATCAGCGCGGGGCCACCCAGAACAACAACAGGTGCGGTTCCAGCGGCCGTGCGACGCGCCGCCGACATGATCAGCGCCAGCCTGCCCAGGAGTTCCGCCGCCGACCAGGCCGTGCTCCGGTGCGGCGACAGCGGCTGAACTGCTTCCGAACGGGCGCGAACCCGTTGGCCCACAACGAAGGTTCCGGCGGCGGGGCGAGTTGGCGCAGCCGCGGCCGTGCCACGTCGCGGGGACTTGCCCGAGGCGGTGCCCTTTCGGGCCGTTGTCCGCCCGATCCCTTGTCGCGCAACGATGTTGCTTGCTGGACTGGACCACCAGAGGAGGCGCAACATGCCTATGCTGAACCGACGCCGATTCCTGGTCAACGCCGGCCGCGTCACCGGTGTGTCGGCTGTGCCGCTGGTCGGCGCCGCGGCCGAAACCCGTCCCGAACCGCCACTCGACACCCGTCCCGAACCGTCCCTGGTGGACGGCGCGGGCAAGGTCGACTGGGCCGCGGTGCGGGCCCAGTTCCGGCTCTCCCCGGACTGGGTGCACCTCAACATGTTCCTGCTGTCGTCCCACCCCAAACCCGTGCGCGACGAGATCGAGCGGCTGCGTCGCAGGCTGGACGCGGAGCCGAGCTACGTCCAGGAGGCGTACTGGGGCGAGGCGTCGGTCAACCAGTGGGCCCGGGTCCGGGCCTCGCTGGCCGGCTACCTCGGCGGCCGGCCGGAGGAGATCGCGGCGGTGCCGAACACCACGATCGGCCTGGCGCTGGTCTACCAGGGGATGCGCGTGCAGCCCGGCCAGGAGATGTGGGTCTCGGAGCACGACCACTTCGCGCACTCGAACTCGGTGCGGCTGGCGGCGGCCCGGCACGGCGCGGTGGTCAAGGTCGGCCGGCTCTACGACAACGCCGCGACGGTCTCGGTGGACGAGATGGCGAGCCGGTTGCGCGCGGCGATCGGGCCGCGGACCCGCGCGGTCGGCGTGACGTGGGTGCAGTCCAGCACCGGCGTGAAGCTGCCGATCCCCTTGCTGGCCGAGGTGGTCGCGAGCGCCAACGCCGGGCGGGCCGAGCAGGACCGGTGCCTGCTCGTGGTGGACGGCGTGCACGGGCTCGGCGTGGAGGACGCCGACGTGGCCGCCCTGGGCGCGGACTTCTTCGTGGCCGGCACCCACAAGTGGATGTTCGGGCCGCGGGGCACCGGTCTGGTGTGGGCCAAGGAGGACGCCTGGGCGCAGTTGCGGCCGGTCGTGCCCAGCTTCCTGCGCCGCGACCCCCTCGAACCGACGATCGCCAACGACCTGGTGCCCGGCGGGTTCCTGGCCTTCGAGCACGTGTTCGCGATGCCCGCCGCGGTGGAGTTCCACCAGCGGATCGGCCGGGCGAGGGTGGCGGCACGCGTCCACGAACTCGGCAGGCGGGTGCGGCGGGGCCTGGCGGACATGCCCGGCGTCGTCCTGCACACCCCGCTGTCCGAGAAGCTGTCGTCCGGGCTCACGTGCTTCGAGGTGCTCGGCATGGACCACCACGAGGTCACCCGCAAGCTGGCGGAGCGGAAGGTCCGGATCACCAACGCGCAGTACCAGGTGCCCTACCCCCGGCTGGGCACCGGGATCGTGAACCAGCCGGAGGAGATCGACCGGGCGCTCGCCGAGATCCGGCGGCTCACCAAGACCTGACCCGACCGGTCCGCCCGGGGCCTGGCGAAGAGGCGCAGGGGACGCCAGGCCCCGGCCCACTGTGGCGGGCGACCGTCACAGTGGGCCGGGCGGAACGACGTCGACCTTGTCCAGCCGCACCGCACGGCGGCGCAGCCGGGGCCGCACCGCCAGCCACACGAGCCCGGCCGCGCAGCCGTACGCCACCGCCATCGTGAGGCTCATCGACAGCGGACTGGTCCCGCCCAGCGACACCAGCGGGGCCACCACCGGGCCGAGGGCGAACGACGACGTCCCGAGCAGCGCGGCGGCCGTACCCGCGCGTGCCCGGTGGTCGGCCAGGGCGAGGGCCGACCCGTTGGCCTGCGTGCAGCCACCCGCGAGCATCAGCAGCGCCAACGGGACGAGCAGCGCCCACAACCCGGCGTCGAACAGCACCGAGACGACCATCGCGAGCGCGGCCACCGCCGTGATGGTGGTGCCGACGGCGTACATCCGCGCCGGTCCCGCGCGGCGCACCACGACCCGGTTGATCTGCGCGCCGACCACGGACATGACCGCGTTGGCCGCGAAGCACACGCTGAACCACTGCGGGGTCAGCGAGAAGCTGTCCTGCAACACGAAACTGATCGAGGCCAGGTACGTGAAGAAGGCCGCGCCGCCGCACGCGCCGACGAGCAGGAAGCAGAGGAACAACCGGTCCCGCAGCACCGCGCCGAAGTGGTGCGCGGGGCCCCGGGCGTGCCGGGCCGGGGGCGGCAGGCTCTCCGGCAAGGACGTCAGGGCCAGCACGAACAACGCGACGCCGATCCCGGCCAGCACGGCGAAGATGCCGCGCCAGTCCATCACCAGGGCAAGCTGCCCGCCGACGACCGGTGCCACGATCGGCGCGAGTGCGCCGACCGTGGTCAGCATCGCGAGCAGCCGCACCAGCTCGACGCCGTCCGTCAGGTCACGCGCGACCGCCAGGGCGATCACGATCCCGGCGGAACCGCACAGCCCCTGGAAGAACCGCGCGGCCAGCAGCAGCTCGATGGACGGCGTCACCGCGCACACCAGGGACAGCACCGCGAACAGCCCCACCCCGACCAGCAGCGGCCGACGCCGGCCGAACCGGTCGCTGAGCGGGCCGACGACTAGCTGGCCGAGCGCCAACCCCAGCATGCACGCCGACATCGTGGCCTGCGCCAGGCTTTCGCTGGTGTCGAGATCGGCGGCGAGCCGCGGCAGGGTGGGCAGGTAGAGGTCCATCGAGATCGGCCCGAAGGTCTCCAGCAGCCCCAGGACGACGGCGACCCGGCGCAGGCTCACGAGGGTCGCAGGATCCGCCGCAGCCACGACAACCGGGCCTCCGCCGCCGCGCGGGACACCTCGGCGTCGGGGGAGAACCCCGCGAAACCGTGGTACCCGCCCGCCCACACGTGGAGTTCCGCCGGTCCGCCGGTGGCCCAGATCCGCAGCGCGTACTCGGTCGCCTCGTCCCGGAAGATCTCGGCGGCGCCGACGTCGATGTACGCGGGCGGCAGGCCGGACAGGTCCGCCATCCGGGCCGGCACCTGGTACGGCGACGCCTCGTCGGTGCCGCGCAACGGGCCGAGGATGGCGTTCCAGGCCGTGTCGTTGTTGTTGCGGTCCCAAGCGCCCAGCCCGTCGTACTGCCGGGTGGACACGGACTCGTTGCGGTCGTCCAGCATCGGGCACATCAGCATCTGCCCGGCGATCGCCGGGCCGCCCCGGTCCCGCGCCAGCAACGCCACCCCGGCGGTGAGCCCGCCGCCGGCGCTCGCCCCGGTCACCACGATCCGGGTCGGGTCGACACCGAGTTCGGCGGCGTGCTCGGCGAGCCACACCAGGCCCGCGTAGCAGTCCTCGACCGCGGCGGGCGCGGGGTGCTCCGGGGCCAGCCGGTACTCCACCGACACGCCGACCGCGTGGTACCGCAGCACGTCCTCGATCAGCCCGTTGACGCCGAAGTACCGGTTGCCGAGGACCATCCCGCCGCCGTGGATGCCGTAGAACGCGGGCGCGTCGGAGACCCCGCCACGCGGGCGGATGATCGTCAGCACGATGTCCGGCGCGCCCGGCGGGCCGGGCACCGTGCGGTCCTCCAGGTCGACCGGCAGGTCGCCCACCATCTCCTCGACCGGCGGGATGATGGTCGCGAAGTGGGCGCGGTTGGCCAGGATCGTGTCCGCCCGCAACGGGATCCGCTCCACGAGGTCCAGGAACGCCGCCAGCCCCGGTGCCAGCTCGGGGTCGTACGGGACGGGGCGGTGCTGTCCGGCGCTCATGCCCCGGCCAGCCCGAGGACCCGGCGCAGCCACGAGTTCCGTGTCGCGAGCGCGGCCTGGCTGATGTGCCACTCGGGCACGTACATGTCGAAACCGTGGAAGGCGCCGCTCCACACGTGGAGTTCGGCCTGCCCGCCGGTGGCCCAGATCCGCAGCGCGTACTCGGTGTCCTCGTCCCGGAACGGCTCCGCGCTGCCCACCTCGATGAACGCGGGCGGCAGTCCGGAGAGGTCGGTGGCGCGGGTGGGCGCGGCGTACGGCGACACCGCGTCGGTCCCGACGGCGTCGCCGAGCAGCGACCGCCAGCCCGCCAGGTTCGACTCGCGGGTCCAGGTGCCCAGGCCGCTGTACTGCCGGCTGGCGACCGTGGTGTTGGTGTCGTCGATCATCGGGCAGAGCAGTAGCTGCCCGGCGAGCGCGGGGCCGCCCCGGTCGCGGGCCAGCAGCGCCACCCCGGCGGACAGCCCGCCGCCCGCGCTGCCGCCCATGACGACGATCCGGTCCGGGTCGACGCCGAGTTCGGCCGCGTGCTCGGCCATCCACACCAGCCCGGCGTAGCAGTCCTCCACCGGCGCCGGGTGCGGGTGCTCGGGGGCCAGCCGGTACTCGACGTTGACCGCGACGACGCCCAGCTCCAGCACCAGGGCGAGCAGCCGGGAGACGTCCATGTTGCGGTGGCCGACCATCATGCCGCCACCGTGGATGTTGTACAGGCCGGGCACGGGCCGCTCGACCTCGCGCGGGGAGATGACCGTGATCTCCAGGTCCGGCGCGCCGTCGGGACCGGGGATCGTCCGCTCCACGACGCGCACCGGCGCGTCCCCGACCACCTCGGCGGCCGGCGGGAACATCGCCGCCATGGCCTGCCGCATCGCGGGGATCGTCTCGGGCGTGAACGGCGGGGCGTCCGGCGGCACGATCTGCGCCAGCGCGGGCTCGATCTCGGGATCGAACGGGACCGGGGGATGGGTCACGGCGGGCTCCTCGCTCAACGGTCGGTGGTTCACGGCCCCTCCGGGTCGACCACGCCGCGGTCCGCCCAGAACGGCTCGACCAGCGCGCGCAGCACGCCCGCGCCGACCTGCTCGACCAGGTCGACGGCGGCGAGGTTGTCCTCCAACTGGGCCGACTTGCTCGCGCCGAACAGCGTGGTGACGTTGGCCGGGTGGGTCAGGGTGAAGGCGACAGCGAGCCGCGCCGCGCTCGTGCCGAGTTCCCGCGCGACCCCGACCACGGCGTCGGCGTTCCGCGTGATCGCCTCCCGGACACCGCCCGGGTCGCGGCCGATCTCGCGGGTCGGGTTGGTGTTCCCGGCGAGGATGCCGCCTTCCAGCACGTCCGACGCCTGCATGGTGAAGCCCTCGGCGAACAGCTTGCCGAACGGCTCGCCGTCCGGGATGGAGCGCCGGCCGATGCTGTACTTGAGCTGCGCGATCTGCGGTCCGTCGACACCGCGCGCGGCGGCGATCTCCCGGAGCCGGCGGATGTTCCCGGCGGACCAGTTGTTCACGCCCCACGCCCGGATGAGCCCGGCGCGGGTCAGCCCGGCGAGGTCGTCGACCAGGTCCTCCAGCGTGACGTCGTCGCGTCGGAGGTCGCCGAGGATGACGAGGTCGGCGACGTCGAACCCGCCGCGCAGGAAGGCGTTCTCTAGCTGCGGGCGGAAACCCCGGTCGCCGAAGCCCTCGATCCACAGCTTCGCCGACACCAGGTACTCGTCGCGCGGGATGCCCGCGGCGCGCATGATCGCGCCCCAGATCACGTCGGTGAACACCGGCGGCCTGCCGGGCATGCCGTAGACGGCGACGTCGAACAGGTTGACGCCGGCGGACACGGCCTTGCGGACCATCGCGACGGCGTCGGCGAAGTCCATTCGGTCGTAGGTGTGCCACGAGCCGAGGGACAGCAGTGAGACGTCCAGCTCGGACGTGCCGACGCGGCGGCGGGGCAACTGGGACACGGTGGCTCCTACTGGTTCAGGGGAGACGGGGTCGATGACCTGGTTCAGGGGAGACGGGGGTCGATGACGGCCTTGACCTCGTCGAGCCGGTGCATCGCCTCGATCCGGTCGGACGCGGCCGACAGGCCGACCGGTGCGCCGAACAGGTCGCCCCACGGCATCCGGTCGGCGAACGCGCCGAAGAACTCGATCGCCCGGTGGTAGTCGGCGATGTCGCCGTTGAGCGAGCCGACGACGGTCAGCTCCTTGCCCATCACCGTGCCGAGCGGCACCTGCGCGGGCTCCGGGCCGGTGGTGCCGACGATCACCACCCGGCCGCGCTGCGCGGCCATCGCGACGGCTTCCGGGCCGACCGACGGCGCGCCGGCGAAGTCCATCACCAGGTCTCCGCCGTGCCCGCCGGTCAGTTCGCGGACCCGTTCGACGATGCCGTCCGAGCCCCCGGCCACGTCGACGGTCGCGTCGGCGCCGAACTCGCCGGCCAGGGCCAGCCGGGACGCCGGGGCGCCGACGGTGATCACCTTGCCCGCTCCGGACAGGTGGGCGACGGCGGTGGCGAACAGGCCGAGCGCGCCGGAACCCTGGACCACGACCCGTGACCCCGGCGTCACCCCGCCCACCCGGTCGAACGCCCGGAGCACGGTCTTGGCCGCGCAGCCCGCCATGGCCGCCCAGGTGTCCGGCAGCTCGTCGGGCAGCAGCAGCTTCGCCGCGCGCGGCACGACGTAGGCGTACTCGCACAGGCCGGCGGTCGCGAAGGGGTGGACGTCGGACCGCTGGAGGAAGCCGTAGCCGCGCCGGGAGCACGCGACGGGCTCGCGCAGGACGGTGCAGCCGTAGCACTCGCCGCAGGTCGACTCGGACCAGCCGATCCGCGCGCCGACCGGGATGTCGCGGCCGAGCGCGTCCCGGGTGTCCGGTCCGACGGCGACGACCTCGCCGACCATCTCGTGGCCCAGCACCATCGGCAGCATGCCGGGGAAGCTCATCTTGCCGGACCAGATTTCCACGTCCGTGCCGCACAGCGTGGCGCAGGAGACGCGCACCAGCGCCGCGCCGGCCTCGACCTCGGCGGGCAGCGGGAGTTCGGTGAGGTGCAGCGGCTTGCCGTGCTCGGTCAGCACCGCCGCACGGGTGGAGGTCGGGACGGTCATCGGGCTCCTTCCGGTGGCGGGAGGCGCGATCCGGCCGCCCGGTGGGTTAGTCTACGGATGTCGACTAAAATGTCGAGACCTCGCCCGCAACTGCCCGCCGCGGTCGTTCCGGGCGCATCGGGAAGTCGGCGGCGGGTGGCCACCCGACCGTCCCGAGTGGACGGTGCCGGTCGGGCGACCCGTTGGCGCGAGGGTGGAGCGGGCGGTCCGGCTCGTCAGGTGAGGAGCTGGCCGCCGTCGACCGGCAGGCTCGTGCCGGTGATATGGGACGCGGTGTCGCCGGCGAGGAACACCACCGCCGCGGCCACGTCCTCGACCGCCGCGAGCTGCCGCAGCGGGATGCGGTCCACCCACGCCTGGCGCGCGGGCGAGCCCTCCGGCAGGCCGGCGGCCAGCATCGGGGTGAGCACCGGGCCGGGCGCCACCGCGTTCACGCGGATGCCGTGCTCCGCCAGCTCGACGGCCGCCCACCGGGTCAGCGCGTCGACCGCCGCCTTGCTGCTCTCGTAGCCGCCCATGCCGGGGGTCGGCTGGCGACCGCCGATCGAGGACAGGTTGACCACCGCGCCGCGCGTTCCGCGCTCGACCATCCGGCGGGCGACCTGTTGCGTCATCAGGAAGGTGCCGTGGACGTTGGTGGTGAGGATCCGCTGCATGTCCGCGGCCGGCAGGTCGAGCAGGCGGCCGTGGATGGCCAGCAGGCCCGCGTTGTTGACCAGGACGTCCACCGGGCCGACCTCGTCGAGCGCCCGGGTGATCGACTCCTGGTCGGTGATGTCCACCGTCACCCCGCGCACGCCGAGCGCCGAGGCCGCCTCCTCGACGCCGTGGACGTCCGCGAGGACGACGTTGTCACCGATCTTGTGGAAAGCGGTGGCGATCGCGCGGCCGATGCCGCCCGCTCCTCCGGTGACCAACACGGTGCGGGCAGAGGTCATCGTCGGTTCCTCTCGGGGGACCGGGGCTCCGGTCGGGTTTGTAGTATACGAGCGTAGAAAATAAACGCCTTGGAACACAAGGGGAACAGCGCGGTCGGACGCTCCGGCGCGGCGTCGGTCAGGCTCGGTCGCAAGTCCGCCGCCAGTGGAATCCGATGGCGCTGGATCCCGGTCGGGAGTCCATTGCCGGTGGAATCCGGCGGCGGGTGGGTCCGGTCGCCATTCCGTTGCCGATGGAATCCGTCGAAGGGGCTGGTGCTTTTAGTCGACGTGCGTAGACTAACACTCCACTCGTCCCGGGCCCGCCGCGAGGTGGCCCGCATCCCCCTTCGAGGAGCCGTCATGACCGGACCCGTCCCGGACCGCATCGTCGACATCGCCATCGGCTACATGGGCGCCAAGCAGCTCTTCTCCGCGTCCCGGATCGGGCTCTTCCCCGCCCTCGCCGACGGCCCCCGCACGGCGGCCGAACTCGCCGCGACCACCGGCGTGACCGAGCAGATCGCCCGCATCCTGGCCGACGCGATGAACGCCCAGGGCCTGCTCGACCGGCAGGACGGCCGGTACTCCCTGGCGCCGGACGCCGCCGAATACCTCGGTGGCAGCGGCCCGACCGACCTCGCGCCGTTCCTGACCTTCCTCAACGAGATCAGCTACGGCCACTGGCTCCAGTTCGACACCACGGTCGACACCACCAAGCCGGGCGACCTGCAGATGGACGACGCCCGGTGGGGCACGTTCATGGCCGGCGTGATGCGGTACAACTCGCTGCACGCCGCGATGCTGGCCCGCGGCTTCGACTTCACCCCGTACCGGTCGATGCTGGACCTGGGCGGGCTGTCGCCGGACTTCGCGATCAACGCGCTCAAGGCCAACCCCGACCTCGCGGTCCGGTTCGTCTTCGCGCCCATGTCGACGCAGGGGATCACCGACGCGCTCGCCGCCGCCGGCTTCACCGACCGGGCGACCGTCGAGCCCGCCGACACCGAGACCGCCGCGCCGGGCGGCGACCACGACCTCGTCATGGTCAACCACGTCATCCACCGGTTCACGGCCGAGCAGAACCGGGCGATCCTGGCCAACGCCCGCGCGGCGGCCCGGGACGGCGCGACCCTGCTGCTGCTCGACTTCTTCCTCGACGACGACGAGCGCCAGCGCCCGATCGACGCGCTGCACGCGGGGGAGTACTTCGTCATCGACGGCACGGTGGTCTACCCCGAGGCGGAGGTGCGGTCGTGGCTGGAGGGCGCCGGCTGGCGGGCCCGCGAGGTCCTCGCGCTGCCGGGCAGCCCGCGCGTCCTGGTCGCCGAAGCGGTCTGAAACCGCAGGTCAACGGGGTATTCGAGGACGCCGACCGGAAACGGTGGGTAGTCGTTTACTTCCGGGACGAATACTGGTCGGTCAACCGTTGATTTTTTAGCCGACAACCGTAGACTATCCCGCATCGCGGTGAGCCAGGTCTCACCCCATGATCTACATGCTCCAGGCGAGGACCAGCCCGCGGCAGCGGCGCGTGACCCCCGCCGGCAGTCCATCACCCGAGAGAAGGACCCGATGACGAGGACACGGATCGCGGCACTGGTCGCGATAGCCGCCACGGCGGCCTCCGCACTCGCCGGATGCACCAGTTCAGGCGGCGGCGGTGGTAGCACCGCCGGCACGGATACAGGCGAGCTCAAGGCCGGGGTGTTCCTCGACGTGACTTCCTGGGATCCGGCCGCCGCCGACATCGGCTTCGACGGCCCGTATCTGTCGGCCGTCTACGACCCGCTCGTGGCCCTGGACAAGGACGGCAAGCCGGTGCCCGCGCTGGCCAAGTCCTGGGAGTGGTCCGCCGACCGGCTGACCCTGACCGCGGAGCTGCGCACCGACGTCACGTTCGACGACGGGCAGAAGTTCGACTCCGCCGCGGCGGTCGCGAACCTCCAGCACCTGAAGGCCGGCGTCCGCTCCGGCCAGGCGTACCTCAACGTGGCCGGCGTCGAGGCCAAGGACGCCGACACCATCCAGATCACACTGTCCAAGCGGGACGACTCGCTGCTCTACTTCATGGGCCTGGGCCGAAGCTGGATGGCCTCGCCGGCGGCCATCCAGGCCGGTTCGCTGGCCAACGGCCCGGTCGGCTCGGGCCCGTACACCTACGACAAGGCCGGCTCCGCGCCGCAGTCGCAGTACGTGTTCACCAAGAAGCAGAACCACTGGGACAGCGGCACCTACCCGTTCCCGTCGGTGAAGCTGTTCCCGATCACCGACCAGACGGCGAGCTTCAACGCGATGCTGTCCGGCCAGCTCAACGTCCAGTTCGCCAACGCCGCGAACCTGCCGAGGGCCAAGGAGAACGGCTGGAACATCGCCTCCAAGCCCTCGTCGTGGGTCGGCGTGCAGTTCGCCGACCGGACCGGCAGCCAGGTCAAGGCGCTCGGCGACCAGCGCGTCCGGCAGGCGATCAGCTACGCCTTCGACGCGGCCGGCATCCTGAAGGCGGTCGGCAACGACTCCGGCACCGTCACCAACCAGCTCTTCCCCTCGGACAACAGCGCCGTCTACGACAAGTCGATGAACGACAAGTACAAGACGGACATGGCCAAGGCCAAGCAGCTCCTCACCGAGGCCGGCTACCCGGACGGCTTCACCGTGAAGATGCCGATGTCGCCGATCTTCGCGGCGTGGCAGCCGGCCGCCAACCAGACGTTCGGCGAGCTGGGCGTCAAGGTGGAGTGGCAGGACATGGCCATGCCGGACTACCAGAAGAACGCGCCGACGTACCCGATGTTCCTCGCCGTGATCGCCATGAGCGGCAACGACATGGCGACCCTGTCGGACCAGGTCACCACGGCCCAGTGGTACAACCCGAACCCGTCGGTCGACGCCTTCCCGGACGTGAAGGCGCTGGTCGAGCAGGTCGAGAAGGCCGAGCCCGGCGCGCCGCAGACGGAGCTGCTCAAGCAGCTCAACACGAAGCTGGTCGACCTGGCCTGGTGGAGCGTCTGGTACCAGGCAGACAACACCTACTTCAGCGTCAAGGGGATCACGGTGACGCCGATCACCGGCATGATGTTCCCGACGCTGCGGTTCATCCAGCGCGGCTGACGCGCCCGTGCTCCGGCGGGTCCGTCCACACCGGACGGACCCGCCGGTGAGGAGCCGAGAAATGCTGTCCTTCATCGCGAAACGCCTGCTGTCGGGAATCCTGCTGCTCGTGGTCGTCACGAGCGGGACGTTCTTCCTCGCCTACCTGGCCGTGGGAGACCCGACCCCCGGGTTGCTCGGCAACAGCGCGACGCCTGCCCAGCAGGCCGCCCTGCGCGCCAAGATCGGCTACGACCAGCCGTTGCTCGTCCAGTTCTGGAACTGGTTCTCGAACGCCGCCACGGGCGACTTCGGCACCTCGTGGCGGAACTTCCAGCCGGTCAACGACCAGTTGGTGCTGCGCGTCCCGGTGACGCTGTCGGTCGTGGTCGTCGCGACCGTGCTCTCCGCCGTCGTCGGCGTGGCCGTGGGCATCGCGTGCGGCCTGCGCCCCGGCGGCCTGCTCGACCGCGGCCTCAAGCTCGCGTCCGTGGTGCTGTTCGCGCTTCCCGGCTTCTGGGTCAGCCTCGTGCTGGTCATGTGGTTCGCCATCGAGCTGAAGTGGTTCCCCGCCGTCGGCTACGTCTCACCGGACCAGTCCATCGGCGGCTGGCTGCGATCCATCACGCTGCCCTCGGTGTCCCTGGCGCTCGGCGCGATCGTGATGGTCGCGGAGCAGTTGCGCAACGGCTTCCTCCAGGTCGCCAACCAGGACTTCGTGCGCACGCTGCGGGCCCGTGGGCTCTCCGGCCGGCGCGTCACCACGCACGTGCTGCGCAACGCGTCGCCCGCCGCGCTGACCGTGCTCGCGCTGCTGTTCGTCGGGCTGCTCGGCGGCGCCATCGTCGTCGAGATCGTGTTCAACCTGCCCGGCATCGGCAGCCTGACCCAGTCGGCCTCGCAGATCGGGGACATCCCGGTGCTGCTCGGCCTGACCGCCGTCACCGTGGTGTTCGTCGTCATCGTCAACTTCCTGCTCGACCTCGTGCTCGGGTGGGTCAACCCGAAGGTGCGCGAGCGATGACCGCAGCCCCGTTCCCCGCTACGCTGGCCCCCGTCAAGCGGGTCTCGCTGTGGCGGCGCTACCTGCGCCGCCCCCTCGGGGTGACCGCCCTGGCCGTGCTGCTGGTGGTCATCGCCGCCGCGGTCTTCGCGCCGTGGCTCGCGCCGTACGACCCCAACCTGGTCGACTTCAAGCTCAGCCACGCGCTGCCGGGTGACGGGCACCCCCTCGGCGGCGACACCGCGGGGCGCGACATCCTCAGCCGCCTGCTCTACGGCGCCCAGACCACGTTGTACGGCGCGGTGATCACCTGTGTCGCGGGCCTCCTGCTGGGCGTGCCGGCGGGTGTCGTCGCGGGCTACTTCGGCGGTGTCACGGACCGCGTGTGCTCGTGGATCAGCGACGCGCTCCAGTCGGTCCCGGGCATGATCGTGCTGCTGGTGGTCGCCGCGGGCACCGGCCAGGACTTCACCGTCCTCATGATCGCGCTGGGTGTCTTCCTCGCCCCGGGCTACTACCGGATCACCCGGGCGCGGGCGCTGGCCGTCCGCCGGGAGCCGTACATCGACGCCGCCCGCGTCGCCGGCGTGACCAACCCGCGCATCCTGCGCACGCACATGCTGCGCGCGGTCTACGCGCCGATCGTCGTGCAGACGGCGCTGACCGGCGGGATCGCCATCGGCATGCAGGCGGGCCTGCAGTTCCTCGGCATCGGCTCGGCGTCCACGCCGAGCTGGGGCCAGATGATGAACGACGGCTTCCAGAACATGCTGACGTACCCGCTGATCCTGCTGTGGCCGTCGATCGCGCTGGGGGTCACGATCGCCGCGCTGGCGTTCATCGGGTCGACCCTGGCGGACCTGATCAGCATCCGCACCGAGCAGCCCTCCCGGCGGGCCCGCGCGCGGGTGCGGCAGGAACTCGCCGCGCCCGCGCCCGCGGACCTGCCCGACCGGGTCGCGAGCGGCACGCACGAGCACCGGACCGAGGACTCGGCGCTGCGGATCGAGAACCTGCGCGTCGGCTACGCCACCCGGACCGGGGTGAAGGAGGTCGTCCGCGGCGTGTCCCTGGACGCGGCCCCCGGCGAGGTGCTCGGCATCGTGGGCGAGTCCGGCTCCGGCAAGACGCAGACCATCTTCACCGTGCTCGACCTGCTGCCGTCCGGCGGGACCGCGGTCTCGGACGGCATCTGGGTCAACGGCCGGGAGGTCGGCCGGCTGTCGGCCAAGGAGCGCTCGGCGCTGCTCGGCCGGTCGATCGGCTACGTGCCGCAGGAGCCGATGAGCAACCTCGACCCGTGTTACACGATCGAGCACCAGCTCGTGGAGCCGCTGCGGCACGTGCACGGCCTGTCCAAAGTCGACGCCCGCGCCCGCGCGCGGGAAGTCCTCGTCCGGGTGGGCATCACCGACCCCGACCGCGTGCTGGCGTCGTACCCGCACCAGATCTCCGGCGGCATGGCGCAGCGCGTGCTCATCGCCGGCGCCGTCTCCGGGCGGCCGTCGCTGCTGGTCGCCGACGAGCCGACGACCGCGCTCGACGTCACCGTGCAGGCGGAGGTGCTGGAACTGCTCCGGGAGTTGCAGCAGGAGTACGACATGGCGCTGGTGATCGTCACGCACAACTTCGGTGTCGTGGCGGACATCTGCGACCGGGTCGTGGTGATGAAGGACGGCCGGATCGTCGAGACCGGCCAGGTGGAGCAGATCTTCCGCCACCCCGCGGACCCGTACACGGCCGAGCTGATCAGCGCGTCCCTGGACGACACCGAGGGGCGGCACGAACTGGACGAGGCCTGGGCCCGGGAGTCTCCGGTGGACCTGGACCGGAGCGCCGCGCACGTGGGCGGAGAGGACGACGCGCGATGATCGAGCCCGAGGACACCGCGCCGCTGCTGACGGTGGAGGACTTGGTGGTCGACTACCGGCTGCACCGCAAGCTGCGACTGCGCGCGCTGAAAGGCGTCTCGATCTCGGTCGGCCCGGGTGAGTGCGTCGGGCTGGTCGGGGAGAGCGGGTCGGGCAAGTCGACGCTCGGCAAGGCCGTGCTGGGGCTCGCCGGGGTCACCTCCGGGCGGATCACGTTCGACGGCGAGGACATCACGCACGCGCGTGGCGCCGCGCGCCGTCGGCTGGCCAACGACATCCAGGTCGTGTTCCAGGACCCGTACGGCTCGCTGGACCCCACGATGACGGTGGGCGAAGTCCTCGCCGAACCGCTCGTGGTGACCGGGACGGCACGGGCGAAGGCACGGTCGGTGGTCGCCGAGATGCTCGACCACGTGCGGCTGCCCGCCGACTCCGTGCACCGGTACCCGAGCGAGTTCTCCGGCGGCCAGCGGCAGCGGATCGCCATCGCGCGGGCGCTCGTCCGCCGGCCCCGGCTGATCGTCTGCGACGAGCCGGTGAGCGCGCTCGACCTCACCACGCAGGCGACCATCCTGGACCTGTTCATCGACCTGCAACGGGACACCGGGGTGTCGTACCTGTTCGTCTCGCACGACCTCGGCGTCGTGCGGCGGATCTGCCACCGGGTGTCGGTCATGTACCAGGGCGAGATCGTGGAGTCCGGGCGCACCAGCGAGGTCACGCGGGAGCCCGAGCACCCGTACACGCGGCGGCTGCTGCTCGCCGCGCCGGTCGCCGACCCGGTACGCCAGGCCGAACGCCGCGCCACCTGGCTCGGCCTTCGGGACTCGGCCTGACATGCGTGCATTAGGGTCGTAGCCATGCCGAAGGTCATCGACCACGACCAGCGGCGCCGCGAGATCGTAGAGGTCGCCAAGAAGCTCATCGCCGAGGGTGGCTTCGAGGCGGCCACGATGCGCAGCATCGTCACGGCCGCGGGTTTCGCCAATGGCGCCCTCAAGCACTACTTCGCCAGCAAGGACGACATCATCTCGGCGACGTTCGAGAGCGTCCTGCTGGAGACCGCGCAGCACATGTCCGAACTGGACCCGGAGGCGAGTCCGAAGGAGGCGCTGCGGGGTTTCGTCGAGGGCGCCATGCCGTTGGACGCGCACCAGATCACGTCCGCCCGCGTGCTGCTGGTGCTGTGGGAGCACTCGGTCGCGAACCCGGACCTGGCCCGGCAGTACCGCGACCTGCTGACGACCTGGCGGGCGGAGCTGACCACGCGGATCGCGGCGGCCTGGGACAAGGGGGAGCCACCGGACGCGCCGGCCGTCGGCGTCCTCGCGGACGAGATCATCTCGGTCACCATCGGCGCCAACGTGGCGAGCCTGATGCACCCGGTCGGCGAACTGGTCGACCGCTACCGCGCCTACGTCGAGGCTTTCATGGAGCGGATCGCCGGCTGACCGCCTGGACCCGACCGGACTTATTGTCTACGCTTGTAGAATGACAAGTGTCGCCGCGCTGCCGGCCACCCGCACCCAGCCCACCTCCGAGGTCACCGGCCCGCCGGTCGTGCTGATCCACGGATTCGCCGCGGCCGGCGAGTCCGACTTCCCCGTCTCGCGCTGGGCCGGACCGCTGTCCGCGGCGGGCCGGGAGACGGTCGTGGTGCACCTGCCCGGCCACGCGGGCGGCCCGGCCGTCGCCTCGGCGGACGAGGTGACCACCGCGCGCCTGCTCCAGCGGCTGGCCGACGGCATCGGCTCCACCGAGGTCGACGTGGTCGGCTACTCGCTCGGCGCCCGCCTCGCGTGGGACCTCGCCGCCGCCCACGTGCTCCCGGTGCGCCGGCTGGTGCTCGGCGGCCTCAGCCCGATGGAACCGTTCGGCGCGGTCGACCTCGCCGCCGCACGGGCCGCCGTCCAGGGTGGACCGCAGCCGGGAGACCCGTTGACCGGCATCATCACGAGCATGGTGTCCCGCGAGGGCCAGGACGCCGAGTCGCTGCTGCGGCTGGTCGAGGGGCTGGCGCGGGAGCCGTTCGACCCGGCCGGTCGCGTGCCGGAGGCGCCCACGCTGTTCCTCGCGGGGCAAGAAGATCCGATGGCCCAGGGTATCGAGCAGTTGGTCGCGCGGGTTCCCGGCGCGCGGCTGCGGCGGGTGCCCGGCGACCACATCGGCGCGTTGGCGGGCGAAGAGCTGCGTGCCGCGGTCTTCGAGTTCCTGGACCTCTGACAAATCGCCGACACGAATTCCATTCGACCTGAAATTTGTTATCGACGCGTTTTCGGTCGAACCGAAACCTCTTGCCCCCGGATCACCACCCTCGCTACGGTTCGTCCCGGTTGCCGTATACGGGGGTGGGCGTCGACCGGCCGGATCGGGGCCGGCAACAGGTGATCGAGCGCAGATTGTCCTGCCTGTCGCCGCGCGTTGATCGACGACGGCAAAAGCTGCCGTCCGGGCACAGTCGACTCCCGAAATCGGGAGGGTGTCGTGCAACGTCTGAAAAGATTCGTCCGTACCGCGTTATGCGTCGTTTCGGCGACGTCGGTCATGCTCGTGCCGGCCGTCGGGATGCCGGCGGCGCACGCCGGCCCCGCGTCCGGCGCGGGCCAGGGGGAGGACTGCGCCGCCGCGCTGGACTGGTCGAGTTGCGTGCAAGTGGTGGCGCGACTCGACCGGGCGCCCGCGGTCGGTGAGACCGCGCGGCTCTCGGTGGAGGTGGGCACGGCCGTCGACCTGCGCGGTGCGCGGATCGAGGTCGACCTCCCGTCCGCGCTCGGCTGGGACGAGCGGCCCGCCGGCTCGCGCGTCGACCGGCTCGGGCCGCTGCTGCCCGAGGACGGGGACGGCGTCCACCGCGCCTGGCGGTCGGTGGACCTCGAAGCCGGTGGGACGTTCCAGTACACCGGGTCGGTGCGCGGCGTCGCGGCGGCGGCCACGTCCGTGCGGGCCCGGCTGGTCGGGCCGTCGGACACGCCGGTCGACGACGACGAGCACCTGCTGCTGCTGACCGTCGGGGGCACGAGCGCCGAGTCGTACCTCGGCTTGGACGCCGAACGCAATTCGACCGCGCTGGAAGCACTGCCCGACGGGATGACGCTCACGCCGTCCACGCCGCACCTGGATTTCCAGGCGGTTCCGGCGGACGACCTCCCGGCCCCGCACAGTGACGACCCGCCGTCGTCCGAGCCGACGACCCAGGCCTTGTCGTGCGTGACCGGAACCGTCGGCTACGAATTCCCGGCGGCCACCGGCCACCCGTCGCCCAACATCCAGGTGCAGGCCTGGGACGACGACTCGTTCGGCGGCGACGACCTGCTCGACACCGCGCTCACCGACGGGAGGGGCGGCTTCCGCCTCTGCTTCGACAACGACGACGTGAGCGGCGGCCAGGACGTCTACGTGCGGGTCCGCGCGGAGAACGGCCTGTGGCGGGTCACCGTCGACCTCGGTTTCCTGCGGCCGGTCTACGAGTTCCGGTCGGCGCAGCGCGACGACATCGGCGACGGCCGGACGGTGGACCTGGGCCGGCTCGCACCCGCCGACCAGACCCTGCACCGCGTGCTGCACGCCTTCGACCTGGCGAACGACGCCCAGGAGTGGACGCCCGGCGAGTGCTGGGACGCCCGGGACACCGGTGACTGCCGCCGGATGGAAATCGTGTACCCGGACGACGACGCCAACGACAACAGCCGCTACACCTTGAACGACAACACGGTGCGGCTGGAGCCGGCGGCCCCCGACGACCGCACCGACACCGTCCACGAGTACGGGCACGCGGTCATGGACGACGTCTACGAGGACGCCTACCCGAACGCCGAAAGGTGCTCGCCGCACCAGATGGACCGACGCAGCTCGGAGGGGTGCGCCTGGACGGAGGGGTTCGCGAACTTCTACCCCATGGCGATCTACAACCGGGACGAGTACCGGGGCTGGCGCGTCGAGGACACCGCCCGCTACGACACCGGCGACGACACCGAGGGGCGGGTCACCGGATCGCTGTGGGACCTGATGGACCCGGCCGGTGAGGCCTATTGGGACGGTTGGCAGGAGTCGGCGCGGGACGCCATCTGGGACACGTTCCTGGACAGGAGGTCCAATGACTTCAGGGAGTTCTGGACGCACCGCGGCGAGGAGGGGCACGACGTCGGACCGGGTCCGGCCGGCGCGCTCTTCCAGAACACGATCGACTACGGCTTCCGCTTCCCGATCACCGACGGCGCGGCGCTGACCCGCCCGACCCCGGACCCGCCGCACAACTACCGCTTCGACACCACGTTCGCGTTCTGGTCGGTCGTGGCGTTGCGCCCGCCGGCGGGCGCGGACTACGACGTCAGGGTCTACGACGATTCGGCACACCAGCAGTTGCTGGGTAGCAGCGTGCTGCCGGGCTCCACAGTGGACTTCGTCGCGGTCGACTCGGCCATCAAGGGCACGGGCGACTTCTACCCGGTCGTCAGCCGACCCGCGGGTTCGACGGGCACCGGCGACTACCGGATCGAACTGGCCGCGACGGGGCGATTGCTGATCGGCCCGGTGAGCCAGACCATGGCCGGGCTGGACGACGTCGCCGCCGTCTGGGACATCTGTCCGGGGTCGGGCGGCGCCGACATCACCATCACCGTCACGCCCTCGGACCCGAGCCAGGACGCCGAGCTGTTCCTGATGGACTCGGACCCGGCGGCCCCGGCCACGGCGGTGGTCGGGAGGTCGGCGGCGCTGGCGGAGTCGACCGGCAACGGCCCGAACCAGCCGGAGTCGGTCAGGTTCACCCCTCAGGGCGGCTGCTACGGAGTCGTCCTGGTCAACAAGGCGGGTTCCGGCAGTTACAACGTGACCCTGTCCTGATCACCCGGACGTGGCCCGGGGGCGTTTCCCCGGGCCACGTCCGCCCATTCTTCCGGGAGTCGTCCTGCGTACCGATCTCATGCGCGCCGTGCCGGCCGTCGGGCTGCTCGTCGTCGGACTGGTGGCGTGCGCCACCGGCCCGGACTCGCTGCCGTCCGATCCCGCGACCCTGGTGCTGCGGGTGGACGAGCAGCACAGCGGCCTGCGTCCCTGGGAACGGGGGCCGATCCCGAAGTTCTCCCTGTACGGCGGTGGACGCGTCGTCGTGCCGGGGGAGGGCACCGACGCACTGCGTGCCGCCCGCGAGTACCGGCTCGCCGCCGACGACTACCGCGAGCTGGTCGCGGACGCCTACGCGGCGGGCCTGGACCGCGCCCGCGACCACCCGTATGACGAGCAGACCGACGCTTCCCTCCTGCGCATCACCCTCGACACCCCGAACGGCGTCCAGACCACCCGCGTCACCGCACCGGAGGCGGGCGGCAGCGGGGACCGCGGTGCGGCGCTGGCGTTCGCGCGGTCGCTCCCGGCGCCGCCGGAGTCCGCGACCGGGTACCAGCCGACCTCACTCGCCGTGCTGGCCACCGGCGGAGTCGGCCAGGACGCGCCTGCCGAGCCCTGGCCGTCGGGTCCGCTGGAAAGGGGAACGTCGACCGGGGAAGGGCTGTGCACGGTCGTGTCGGGCGACGACCTCGCCGTGGTGCTGCGGCTCGCCCAAGGCAGACGACAGGAAGACTCGCGGTGGACCAGTGGTGGCAGCACGTTCGTCGTGTCCTTCCGGCCCCTGCTCCCTGACGAGCGCACTTGTGAGGACCTGGATCGCCGGGTGTGACGTCGCCTACTCCGTGAAACGTCCACATCAGAGGGGCGATAGTGCCGTTGTGAAGATCATGGGGGGCTTGGTCGCGGTAGGTGTTCTGGCGGGTGTGCTGGTGGCGTGCGACGCGACGCCCGCGGCAGAGCCCGCGCCGACGTCGTCGTCATCACCGACGACGACCTCCGTCCCGGTGACCACGTCGAGCGCACCGTCGTTGGCCGACCGCCTCCCCGCGATGGTGGAACGCGCCACGATCCCGCGTGACGGCCTGGCCGACTACGGCGTCGCCGCGCCCACCTACCAGCAGTACGCCGTCGAGGGGATGCCCAAGCCGTGTGAAGTGGAGGTCGACGCCGAGTCCGGCTACACACCGGGCCTGTTCCGGGAGTGGGCCGATGGCCGCATCGCCCTGCGGCAGTCCGTCGTGGGCTACTCGGAGGCGACCGGCGCGGAGATGCTGTCCCAGCTCACCGCCGCGACCCGGGATTGCGATTCGTGGAGCGAGGACGACATCAAGCTGAACGTCGTCGGGAACGTGTCCGTGAACCGCCCGGAGGGGGTCGAGGGCTTCCTCGGGTTCTGCGCGTCGGCGACCAAGCCCGGTGAGCAGTACTGGATGTGCGTGGCGTTCATGGCGCGCGGCAACCTGGTGTCGTGCGTCTACACGTTCCGCGACGACGTGCCGTCGGGCGCGCTGGACGACCTGCACGCGATCCTGCCGAGGGCCGTGGACCGCCTCGTCAACGCCTGAGGCGTGCGCCCGCCGGGGCGACCTCCCGAAGGGGATCACTACCATCCACCCGGTGGACCGCACCCGGCTCGGCACGTGGCTGATGATCGTCCTGGCGACCTGCCAGGCCCTGGCGGCGCTGCTCACCAGCCCGGCCGTGGAGCCGACGGTGATCGCCGTGGCCCTCAACGCCGCGGCCGTCGCCTCGGCCACCTGGCTCCTGCGCCACCCCGACCACAACCGCTGGCCGCTGACCGCGTGGGCGGCCGGCTTCTTCGGCTGGCACGCCACCGGCCTGGTCACCCTGGCGGGCCTCGTGACGACCGGGATCGACGCCCTGTTCGTCACCGCCCCGCAACCCGAGCTGTCCACCCTCTACCAGGCCACCCTCGCCGTCGCCGCCGCCTTCGCCGTCCACCTGCTGCTACCCAGGCCCTCCCGCTCCTGACCGGCGGCACCGCGCTCCTGCCCGGACCGGTCACCGGACAGCAGGGGCGCGGCCGAGCACGAGCACCGGCAGCGCCGTCGCGGCCACCGCCGCGCCGAGCCACATCACCGCCGTCAACCCGATCCCGTCGACCACCAGGCCACCGCCGAACGCACCCAGCGCGATGGCCCCGTTGAACACGCCCGAGAACAGGGCGGACGCCGACTCGTGCGCGCCGGGTGCGGCGGCGAGCAGCCACGTCTGGGTGCTCACCGAGACCGCCCCGTACGCCAGTCCCCACACCACCAGAAGCGCCGCCGCGACCGGCACCGACGTGCCCACCACCGGCACCAGCGCCACCGTTGTCGCGAGCACCCCGCTGACGACCAGCAGCGTCGCCCTGGGTGACCGGGCCGCTCCCGCGCCGCCCGCGAAGTTGCCCGCGATCCCCGCCACGCCGTACACGAGCAGCAACGTGGCGATGGTCCCGGCGTGGGCCCCGGACACGTCCTCCAGCACCGGCCGCACGTAGGTGTACGCGGCGAAGTGCCCGACGACCAGCAGAACCACCACGGTGAGGCCGGTCCTCACCGGACGGGTGCCGGCCAGCCGCACCGTGCCGCCCAGCCGCACCGGCCCGCCGACCGGCAGCCGGGGCAGCACGGCCACCAGCGCGAGGAGGACGACCAACGCCAACCCGCCCACGACCACGAAGGACACCCGCCAGCCCACCAACTCGCCGAGGTGGGTGCCCGTCGGGACGCCCAGCACGGACGCCACGGCGACACCGCTGAACACCAGGGACATCGCCGGTCCGGCCGACGCCGGGGGCGCCAGGCGTGCGGCCAGCCCGCCGGCGATCGCCCAGACCCCGCCCACGCCGAGCCCCACCAGCACCCGGGCGGCCACCATCACGGCGAACGACGGCGACCAGGCCGCCAGCAGGTTCCCGAGCGAGAGCACCGCCATGAGCACGCCCAGCACGGTGCGGCGGTCGGTCGCGCCGAACGCCGGGATCAGCAGGGGCGCGGACACCGCCGCGACCAGACCGGTCACCGTCAGGCTCAACCCGGCGGTGCCCTCCGTGACGTCCAGTGCGTCGCCGATCGGGGTCAGCAGCCCCACGGGGAGCATCTCGGAGGTGACGACGGTGAAGGTCGCCACGGCCAGCGCCACCACCGCGGGCCATCCCCGGACGTCCTGACGGTCCTCGATCTTGTGCATGTCCCCAGCCAACCCACGGACTTCATCGGGAACAACGGCCGATCACGCACGCTTGCATTAGCGGGGCTACTGGATCGGGAGGACGTCGGTGAGCGGTCTGGAGATGCGGGAGCTGGAGGCGTTCCTCGTGCTGGCCGAGGAGCTGCACTTCGGCCGGGCCGGTCAGCGGCTGTACGTGTCGCAGAGCCGCGTCAGCCAGCTACTGCGGTCGCTGGAGTCCCGCGTCGGCGCCCCGCTGGTCCACCGGACCAGCCGCCGCGTGAGCCTGACCACGCTCGGCGAGCGGTTCCTCGCCGATCTCGGTCCCGCCTACGAGGCTCTGCGCCGGGCGGTGGACGACGTCCGCGCGGCGGCCGTCGGGATCGGCGCGTCCCTGCGGGTCGGCTTCCAGGGCACCGTCGACGGGCACCTCGCGGACGCGCTCACGCTGTTCGGCGACCGGCACCCGGACTGCGTTGTGGATGTGGTGGAGATCCCGCTGTCCGACCCGTTCGGCGCGCTCCGCCGGCGCGAGGTGGACACGGCGGTCGTGCTGCTCCCGGTGCGGGAGCCGGACCTCGTGGTGGGCCCGGTGTTCTCCCGCCACCACCACACCCTCGCCGTCCCGGCCCGCCACCCGTTCGCCGCACGGGAATCGGTCAGCGCGGAGGAACTCGCGGAGTGCCGGGTCATCGGCGTCCACAGTGACGCACCCGAGTACTGGCGTGCCGTCCACGCTCCGACGCGTACGCCGGAGGGTCGCCTGGTGCCGTCCGGGCCTGCTGTGCACACGCTCCAGGAGGGTCTGAGCCTCGTCGCGGCGGACCGGGGCGCCCTGCTGCTGTGCCGGGCGACGGCCGCCCACCACGCCAACCGCAGCTCGGTCGCGTTCGTCCCCGTCACCGGCCTGCCGGTGTCCGAACTCGGCCTCGTCCGGCACCGCCACCACGCCCAGCCGCGGGCGCGTGCGTTCGCCCAGGCCGTTGTCGACACCCTGCCGGACTGACCGGAACACCCGGAACCTGGGATCGGTAGGGGCTTCGCCCGCCGCAGGATGTGCTCACGACATCAGCGGCCCGGAAGGCGGAACACCGTGTTCAAGAAGATTCGCGACCAGATCAACGACGCGACGCGGCGGGCGACGGCGCGCGGCGAGCAGGACTTCCAGCGGCACGCGGCGCAGTTCCAGCGGGACGCCGCCGCGCAGGGCCACGACATCCGGCCGCACCTGCCGACGGACGGCATGGCCTCGCAGGCGTTCCAGGCGATGAACGAGGATCCGGCGATGGCCGCGTTCCTGGCGCTGCCCGGTGAGGAGCAGTTGCGCCAGCAGCGGGAAGTCAACGCCTACGGCCGGAACCTGCGCAGGCTCTACGATTCCGGTGAACCCGCGACCGCCGTCATCCGCACCCTCGACCCGACCGGGACGACGGTCGCCGGCCAGCAGCAGTACACCTCGGCGCTCGACGTCACCCGGGCGGACGGCACGGCGTACCGAACCACGATCACGCACCTCGTGCCGACCATGGCGTTCCCGCAGTACACGCCGGGCACCAGGCACGAGGCCCGGATCGACCCCGGTGACCCGGCCGAGGTGGGGGTGTTCGGACTTGTCGACTGACCCGCGGTCGAACCCGGTGGACGCGGCACAGGCGCGGTACGACCGCGTCGAGCGTTGGCGGGGAAGCCCGCGAATGCTCGCCGGCGCGGTGGCGGCTTCGGCGGCCACCCTCGTCCTGGGATTCGTGGCGGGACTGGGTTTCGGCGCGCTGGTCGAGCAATTCCGGACCGTGGCGGTCGACAGCGTCTTCGACGACCGCGGCGACGGCGGATCGCCGTACTGGCTGATGTGGGGGACGTTCGGCTTTTTGGGGTGCATCCTCGCGGGCAGAGCGACCGCCGGCGCCGCGCGGCGATACCAGGGACGGCCGTCGACCCCCGCGTTCCCGATCGCCTTGGCGCTGGCGGCGCACACCGCCGGAACCTGGGTGTCGTCACGGCAGTGGCTGCCGCCGCTCGCCGTGGGCGTCGAAGTCGACCCGGTCTTCCACAAGGACGAGGAGTGGGGCGTCTGGGCGTGGGTGATGTACTACGCGGACTGGTGGGTTCCCGCGCTGATGCTCGTGGTGACTTCGTTGGCGGTGCTGGAAACCGTGCGGCTCGGCCGCCGGCAGGCCGCGATGGTCGAGGAGCGGGAGCGACTGCTGGCGCAGGGCCGCCGGGTGCCGGCGGACGTGGTCGAGGTGAGGCTGCTCCGGGTGACGGACAACGAGTCCGGCAACCGGACCGTCGGCGCGGTCGTGACGGTGTCCTTTGTGGACAGCGTTGGAGTCCGGCGCAGGGTGGCCCGCCGTACCCGGGAAGTCGGGATGGTGATCGGGGCAGGTCTCGCGGAAGTGCTGTTCGACCCGGCGCGGCCGACCCGCGAGGAGTCGATCTTCGTGGCGCTCCGGCGTCCTCCTTCCCGCAGCGACTGGCTGCCCGCCGACTGAGACCCGCCGACTGAGACCCGCCGACTGAGACCCGCCGGGCCGGTCAGCCGACCGGTTCCATCAGGTTCGTCACCGAGAGCGGACCGTCGAACGGAGCGGGCCAGGCAACGGTCACGAACGGTCCCTTGGTTCCCTTGCCGGGCAAGGAGAAGCTGACGGTCGCCGCGGGCAGGCCGGCGCCGCTGTCCGGGGCCGTGCGGAGGTACACGACCGCCTCGCGGCCGTCACCCACACTGATCTCGGTGTAGTCCTGGGGTTGGCCTCCGCCGATCTCGACGTCGAGCCGCGACCCGTCCTGGGCCGCGAAGGTGACGTCGCTCAGCGTGCCGCCGATCGTGCACCGGGTCGCGGCGCGCCCGGCGAAGTGGACGGCGAACAGCCGGCTGTCCGCGCTGGGCGAGACGTGCTCGGCCGCGGTGATCTCCAGGTCGCCGGTGGAGCACCAGCCGCCGACACCCGGCACGGGGGCGGTCGGCGGCACGGCTGTGGTCCGCGGCGTGCTGGTGGTCGGCGGCTCGGCGGTGCCGGTGCGGGCAGGGCCGCCGGACGTCGGCACGCCGGTGGTCGCGGCCGTGCTCGCCGGGATGGGCTTGCCGCTGGTGTGCGTCTGCGTGGCTCCACATGCCGTCAGGGCGATCGCCCCGCCGGACAAGGCGGCGGCCAGTGTGCGCGGCACGTTCCTGCGCGGCCGGGCGAGTCTCATCGCGTCCTCCGAAGTGTCGGCTGTCCTTGTGCGGACACTTCAGTGGACGCGCTCGTCGGGCCCCGGTAGACCCGCCGGCCGCGCAGGAGGCACGAACGGGCAGCCGTGCTGCCCTCGGTCACCGGGGGTGGACCGGATCATGCGGGTAGGGGTCGGGTCAGCCGGGTGTGGTGGGCGATGGGGACCGGGTCGGTGTCGCGGGTGGGTTCCGGCGGGTGGCGGGGCGCGAGTACGCGGCGTCCCGCACCGTGAGTGTTCCCGTGGGGGTCAGGTCCGCTCGGAAGTCGAGGGCCGGCGTGCCGGGGGCGTCCACCGCCCGGAGGTGGAGGGCGGTGGTGCCGTCGCGCTCGGTGAGTTCACCGAAGTGGACGAGCTTGCCGGTCGGGCGGACGCCGAAGACCGCCGCGCCCCGGCCTTCGCGCGGGTGGCTCAGGACGTACTCGTAGACGTGCCAGCCGTCCGGGCAGGTCGACTCCTTCAACACCACCGCCGCGACGCGGTCCCGCTCGGCGACGGCCCCGGCCGGCCGGCCGGCGACCTCTTCGGACAGCACCACCCAGATGTGTGCGTTGAGGCAGCGGAACCGGAAGGAGCCCGCTTCGGTCACGGGGGTGGCCGGCAGTTCCTCGGCCAGCCACCGACGGGCGGCCCCGGTCGGGTCGGGCGCCACGCCCTCGATCCGGAACGGGGTCGCCCGGCCCGGGTCGAGCGCCAGGACGGCCTCCGGTTCGGCCAGCCGGTGCGTGCCCAGCCCGAGGCGGTAGGACAGCAGGGTCCGCGCGAACGCCACGCTGCGTGCCGCACCGCCCGCGGGACCGGCGGTGACGGAGGAGAGGGCGTCGAAGGCCGCGCGCCCGCCGATCCGGGCGAGACCGGCGGCGGCGGCGGCGACCACGTGCGGGTCGTCGGCCGTGAGCGCGGCGGACAGGACGCGCTCGTTGTCGGCGGTCGCCTGCCGGCCCAGGGCGACCGCCGCGGTCGTCCTCAGCTCGCTCGGCGCCGACCCGTCGAGGACGATCCGCTCGACCACCGGCCGGACCCGCGCCGGCCCCCGCCGCAGCAGCTCCTTCAGCGCCCCGGTCCGCTCGGCGGTCTCCCCGCCGCCGGTGACGGCCGCCACCAGCTCCTGCTCGTCCACCCCGGGACGGGCCTCCACGTCACTGCGGCTGGTCATGGTGCCCCTCTCGCGCGACGGGCGGTCAACACCCGCTCCGGACCGAACAGTGTCCCAGCATGGTGGTGCCCTGGTTGCCGGTCAGCAGGACCGCCGCCCGCGTGCCGCCTCCGCACGAGGTCGCGCACCGGGTCTGGGCCATCAGGTTGTTGCAGCCGTTCGCCGTGCCAGGGCAGTTCGGCGCGGCGCCGTGGTTGTGGCTCAGGCCGAGGTGGTGGCCGATCTCGTGGGCGAAGGTCCGGGCGAACCCCTCGGCGGCGCGCCCGATCTCGCCGGCGCACACGCCGTCGTCCTTGGCTTCCTTGTCGCACTCGCCGGGGATGTCCGACGCCTTGCCGACGAACGTCGAATCACTGATGTTGCGCACCACGAACGCGTCCACGCCGTCATTCGGCACCGACCAGTCCTCGATGAGGCTGTCGCATTCGTCGGCACTGCCGAGGTCGTCGGCGCCACCGGAATCGGCGGCCGTGATGAACCAGTGCAGCACCCGGCCGACCCCGAGATTGACCTGTTGGTAGATCGCCCGCGTCCGCATTATTGCGTAGTCCAGCTTCTGCCGCGCGACGTCCTGTGCGGGGGCGCCACCGGAAATGGCGTCGAAGCCGACCCGGATGACGTTCAGGTGAATGTGCTGACCCTGACAACCGCGCACGTGGGCCAACAAGGACACCTGGGCGGGCACCCCGGTCGGGTCGGGTGGCACCCGATTCCGGATGAATCCGAAGAAGTCGCCGAGGATCGACGTGGTGCCGCTCGTGTCGATGTCCAGGCAGTTCATGATCGCCTTAACACTGGCCATCGGCCCCACCCGTCACTGGAGTGCCACCAGGACTGGCACGAGGCCGCGTCCCGACGACAGGCCGCCCAACGCCTTGCCGAGGACGGCGCCGAAGCTGCGCCGCGGATCGGCCGCCCGCATGGCGTGCCCCCTCGTCGGCGACGTGGTGAGCATGTCGCCCAGCTCGATCGGGCCGTAGCTCGCGTCGGCCTGGCAGTACACCTTGCCCACGAGCGCGAGCGGGCACCGCGGGGACTCGGACGGCTGCCTGCCCAGGACGATGCCCGGCCGCACGCCGCCGGCGCCCGAGATCACCCCGGCGACCTTGCGGTCGTAGGGCAGTTCGCTCGGGATGACGCCGCCGCCCTCGCTGAGCACCATCACCGTGCCGGCCTCCGCGTCGCCCGCCCCGCCGCGGAGGTCGAAGTCCTCGGCGCAGTCGGCGTTGGAGAGGATGATGTCGCCGGAGCCGCCGTCGAGCTGGATCACGGCGTTGCCGGCGTTGTCGCGGACGATGATGTCGCCCTCGTTGCCCTTGGCTCCGACGGAGAGGACGGCGTTGCCGGCGTCGAGGTGGATGACGTTGGTCCCGGTGTCGTCGCGGACGACGATGTCGCCTTCGTTGCCGGTGGCGCCGACGATGACGGCGGCGCTGGTGGCGTCGAGCGTGATGACGTCCTTCTTGGCGGGATCGCGCAAATGCACGGTGCCCGCCTTGCCGCTGCCGCCGAGGAACAGATCCCCGAGACTCCCGTCCAGCCGTGCGCCGTGGTCGTCCCCGGGGCCCCAGAGGCTTAACGAACCGGTGTTGGTGAGCTGCATGACCTGGAAGCCGCCCGGCGTCTTGTGCGTGATCTGCACAAAACTGGAATCAGGGTCGAAGGTGAAGATTGTGTCGCCGTTGGTGTTCCGGAACTCGACCTTGCCGGTGAAGATTTCTGGCACGTACGGCTCCTCCTCGCCCGGCGACCCGAAGTGGGCCACGGGTTAAGACGTTCCTCCGGATGCGAGGTCCGGACAAGAACCCGATCGGGTTATTAGGGGCCATTGGCATACTTGACGATTCTTCGACATTCGGCGAGGGGGTGGCACCCCCACACGCCGGCCGACGGGTGCGGCGGCGCCGTGGTCGGGGTGTGATGAGCGTCGTCGTCGGAAAGCCGCGCGCGCGGGATGACGGGGGAGGGTGGGAGCGTTGGCCCAGGTAGGTTGGGACGACTGAGGAGCGGAGCGACCACATGGCCACGGTGACCGAGAAGGCTGTTCTCGCGGGCGGGTGTTTCTGGGGGATGCAAGACCTGTTCCGCCGCCATCCGGGTGTCATCTCGACCCGAGTGGGCTACACGGGCGGCGACGTTCCCCACGCGACCTACCGCAACCACGGCAGCCACGCCGAGGCGATCGAGATCGTCTTCGACCCGGCGCGGTTGAGCTACCGGGAGATCCTGGAGTTCTTCTTCCAGATCCACGACCCGACGACCCGCGACCGCCAGGGCAACGACATCGGCTCCAGCTACCGGTCGGCGATCTTCTACGACACCGACGAGCAGAAGCGGGTCGCGGAGGCGACCATCGCCGCCGTGGACGCGTCCGGCAAGTGGCCCGGCAAGGTCGTCACCGAGGTCTCCCAGGCCGGTGACTTCTGGGAGGCCGAGCCGGAGCACCAGGACTACCTGGAGCGCTACCCGGCCGGGTACACCTGCCACTACGTCCGGCCGGAATGGCGGCTCGGCGACCGTTGAGCACGAGCGCGGAGATCGTGGCGCTGCACGTGTCGCCCGTGCACGCCTACGAAGGACGGCCCGCCGACGGACCGCGACCCGATCCGGTGCCGGTCTCGCGCGACCACGTCGTGGTGCGGGCGGGCCTCGGCCTGGTCGGCGACCGCTACTTCAACCACGCCGCGCACCGCTCGGCCGCCGTCACGGTGTTCGCCGTCGAAGCGCTCGACGGCCTCACCGGCAGCCTCGGCCTGACCGCTGCCCCGGACCCGCTGGTCGTGCGGCGCAACATCGTGCTGCGCGGGTTCGACGTGGACGGGCTCGCCCGGCACGACGTGTTCAGCCTGGACTCCGGCGACGGACCGGTGCGGTTCGAGGCGCACCGGCCGGCGAATCCGTGCGCGTGGATGAACACCGTCATCGCGTCGGGAGCGTTCAAGGCTCTGCGTGGGCGCGGGGGAGTGCGGTGCGTCCCTCTTGACGACGGACTGCTACGGCTGGGCTCGGTGACCCTGGTCAGGTAAGCGACCCCTGTCGCACTCCGTTGCGGAGAGCGACAGGGGTCGGCGTCAGCTCGACGGCGGAACGCTGGGCGACGACGGGGCCGTCGTGCTCTCGGACGGCGGTGAAGTGGTGGTCGTCGGGTTGCTCGGCGTCACCGTCGTCGTGGTCGTCGTCGGAACACTGGACGAGCTGGTTGCCCGTGAGGTCTCCGTCGACGTCGTGACGGTTGTCGTCGTCGTGGTGGTGGGCAGCGCGCCTTCCTCTCGCAGCACGTCCAGGATCTGCGCCTTGGCGTTCTCCAGCGCCTGCTGGATCTGCTGGGCCGTCATGCCGGGTACGTCCTGCGCCAGCCGGGACAGCCGGGCCCACACCTCCTCCAGCCTCGCCTTCGTCTCCGGACCGAGGTCCGCGGGCAGGCTGACGACGAGCTGTGCGGCCAGCGCGTAGGTCACGCACGACACGCACGAGTGGTTGACGGCGACGGCGATGTTCTCCGGCACCACCACGTCCGCCTGGCCGACGACGAGGACCACCTGGAACGCGACGGCCACGGTCGTGCAGTCCCGGCACGAGGCCAGCGCGTACGCCTCGTTCCGGTTGTCCACCACGCCGTCGGTCTCCCACACCAGCGCGAAGGAGACCCGGTAGCGGACCGACCCGTCGGTGGTGTTGACGACCAGGGCCTGGTTGTCGCCCGGTCCCGGCGGTTCCGGCCGGTCGAACGGGAAGACCCACGT
Organism: Actinosynnema sp. CS-041913; assembly: GCF_050942485.1. Lineage (NCBI taxonomy): Bacteria > Bacillati > Actinomycetota > Actinomycetes > Pseudonocardiales > Pseudonocardiaceae > Actinosynnema > Actinosynnema sp. CS-041913. Next base: position 2,658,775 of record NZ_CP192037.1, read on the forward strand.
CGGCGCGTCGGCCGCACCGTCGACCGGCACGAGGACCAGTGCCAGCACCGGCTTGTCCTTCGTGGGCACCGGTGTCCCGCCGGGCCACGCGGTCCGGGCGGTCGCGGTCTCCGGCACGGGTGTCGCCGGCGTGACCGGTCCGGGGCCCGCCGCCAGGCCGGGCACGGCGTCGGCCACCGTGCCGCGTTCGCCGGGCTCGATCGGGCGGTACCGGTCGGGGTTCGGCCACCACGCCCACAGCAGCCCCGCGACCACGGCGACGCCGCACACCGCGACGAGCGCGCGTCGTGCGGGTTTGCCGTCGGTGGCCAGCCAGACCCTCGTGCACATCCGCTGCACGAGCCGGACCAGCAGCAGGCCGATGCCCAGCACCGGGAGGGCGATCGCGGCGACGGACAGCACCCGCACGAGCACGAGCGCCAGGTCGCCGTCGCCCAGCGCCGTGCCCGCGGACCGCCACTGCTCGCCGACGCCGTGCCACGCCGTCGCCACGATCCGGGGGAAGGCCAGCACCAGCAGCGCCGTGGCGGTGAGCAGCAGCGGCACCACGACGAGCACCCAGGTCGTCACGACGACCCGGGCCCACGGCTTGAGCACCTTCGACTCGGGTTTGCCCCAGCGGTGCGGCAGCAGGCCCAGCAGCGTGGGCTTGATGTGCCGGAACAGGTCGGGCACGCCGGTCAGGTCGGCGAGCACGTGGTAGCCGTCGTACCGGACCATCGGCGCGAGCTGGCGCACCATCTGCACGATCTGCGTCGCCACCACCAGCAGCAGCGCGTCCCAGCCGGACAGCCACCAGACGCCGAACACGGCGACCGCCACCAGCGCGTTGAAGTACAGCCCGCCCAGGTCGGTGCGCAGCCGCCCGACCCGGCCGAGCCGGTAGCTGTCGGTGACGTCGGTGTAGAAGGCGGGCCACAGCAGGTACAGGCCGAAGCCCATCGCGCCGGGCGTCGCACCGCCGTACCGGGCGGCAGCGGCGTGCCCGAACTCGTGGAAGCCGGCCGACACCACGGTGACCGCGAACACCAGCAGCAGCAGCGCGGGCTGGTGGAACGCCTGGTGGGTGGCCCCCGCGAGGCCCTTCTCGAACAGGACCCAGAAGGACACCGCCGCGAACGCCGCCAGCGCCGCCGCCACCACCGCCGGGTGGAACAGCCGGGCGAACGGCCCGGTGATCCGCCGGGTCACGGTGGGCTCGGTGACCACGCGGCGCAGGCGCAGGCCGAGCAGCGGTTCGGCCTTGCGGTGCTCCGGTTCGGCGCCGTCGGACAGCCGGAGCACGCCGAGCGGCGCGAGCTTGGTCCCGAGCAGCGTCCGCACGTCGTCGGCGGACACCCGGCGGCCGACGGCCGGCCCGACCACGGCGGCGATGCCGGCGTGGTCACGGTGCCCGTCGACGGCCTGCAACACCCGGTACAGCAGGGGCGTTAGCTGGAGCACCTGGCCGTCGGCGCGGCGGACCAGCGCCGGCGGGCGGCGGTACCCGGAGTCGCGCAACTCGCCGATCAGCTCGACGCCCTGCGCGCGGTGCGGCACGTCCGGCTGGACGCCCTGCGCCTGGTGCGGCAGGCCCGACGCGACGCTCTGCGTGCGATGTGGCGTGTCCGACGCGACGCTCTGCGCCCGGTGCGGGATGTCCGACGCGACGCTCTGCGTCCGGTGTGGCGTGTCCGAACCGACGCCCCGCGACCGGTGCGGCAGGTCCCTTTCCGCCCCGGGCGGGCGGGGCGCGGTGGTCGCGCCCCGCCCGGCCGGGCTCTCCCTCGGCACACTCATGGGATCGCTCACTGGTCGATGTCGGACCTCTGCTCGGCATTCGCCTCGGCGGTGCCGTCGATGGTCTGCTGGATGATGGCGTCCTGCTGCGCGATCGCCGTCGCCGCCGAGCCGTCGGACGCGATGTTCGCGGCCACCGCGGCGTCGATCGGCGCGGCCACGTTGGCGTTGAGGGCCACGGCCCCGTTGATCGGCGCGGCCAGGTCGAGATCGGCCGCGAGGTTGACGTCGACGTTGAGCAGGCCGCCCTCCAGCGCGGCGGCGGGATCGGTGGGCGGCACCTGGACGGCGGGCGCGGTGCCGCCCGGCTGCGGGGCCGGGGTGGTGCCCGCGCCCTGGTCGATGGCGCTCTCCTGGTCGGAGTTGGCCACCGCCTCGCCCGTGATGCCCTGCTGGATCGCGACGCCCTGGTCCGCCAGCGCCTGCGCGGTGGACCCGTTGGACAGCACGTTCGCGCCGACGGCGGCGTCGATCGGGGCCGCGACGTTGAGGTTGCCGGCCAGCGCCAGACCGATCGGCGCGGCCAGGTCGAGACCGAGGTCCAGGTCGACGTTCAGGTCGAGCAGCGAGTAGACCTCCTTGTCCGGCAACGCCGTGCCGCCCTCGGCGGCCAGTTCGTCGATCGACAGCGGGGGCAGGTTCGCTTCGCTCATTCCGTCGCTCCGTTCAGCGGTGTGGCCCGGCCGCTCGGGTGGTCGGGCGGTAGAGGTCAGGTGGTCCAGACCAGTACCCGGGTCGGGCAGGGTGAAACGGCGACGGCGGCGCGTGGTCGGAATCGGGCCGGAAAACCCTCCCGGCGGCGCGATGGCGTTCGACCGAATGGGTGGATGGAAAGCGAAACGTTTTCGCAACACGGCCTGATTAAGTCGGTGGCCCCGGACCGACGCGCGTGGCTAGCCTCGGCCGGTGATCTACGAGCACCCGTTGGCCTACCTGCTCGGGCTTGAGGGCATCGCCTTGTTGCGCGCGTTCACCGGCGAGCACGACCGCGACTTCGTGGAGTCGCGGATCGCCGAGATCCGCCGGCTGCTGGACGACGGGTCGCTGGCCGGCGCGGCCGTGGAGGTCGACCGGGTGACCGCGGTCGACGGCTACCGGGTGTGGTCGGCGACGTACGACCAGCCGGGCAACGCCGCGTTCGACATCGACGGGCCGCTGGTGGAGGAGATCGTCGACGCGCTGCCGGTGGGAGTAGCCCTGGACGCCGCGTGCGGCACCGGCCGCCACGCGCGACCGCTCGCCGAGCGCGGACACCGGGTCATCGGCGTGGACGGCTCACCCGACATGCTCGCGCGGGCCCGTGAACGGCTGCCACAGGGCGAGTTCCTGCTCGGCGACCTGAGCCGGCTGCCGGTGGGTGACGCCGAAGTGGACCTGGTCGTCTGCGGCCTGGCGCTGACGCACGTCCCCGCGCTGGACCCGGTGATGGCCGAGTTCGCCAGGGTGCTGCGCCCCGGCGGGCACCTGGTGATCTCCGACGTCCACCCCGAAGCGGTGGCGCGGGGGTCGGTTCCCTCCGTGCGCGGGCCGAGCGGGCGACCGGGCCGGGTGGCCACTTATCGCCACCTGGTCGGGGACTACCTGCGGGCTGCCCTGCCGCTGGGGCTCCAGTTGCGGCGCTGCGAGGAGCCTCGCCTGCCGGCACCGGCCGAACCGCGGCCACCGGCCACGGCATTGGGGCCTTGGGAACTGTGGCCGTGGTGCCTGGCCGACCTGGTGCCCGACGCGACCCGAGCCGCCAACGCCGACGTTCCCGCGATGGTCGTCTGGCACTTCCAGCTCACGCCGTGATCACCCGGCTGATGGCACGACGCGTGATCACCGGACGGTGGCCTGACGCGGTGATCACCGGCCGATGGCCGGGCGCGGTGATCACCCGGACGGTGGCCCGCCGCGGCCGAAGCGGTCGCGAAGCGTCCTGCCCTGCTCCAGCACGCGGGACGGAGCCTGCCGGCAGCTTGGCCGTTCGATCCGCCGTGATCCGACGAGGGTCGGGCTTTTCGAGATAGCCCTTGACCTGAGACATAGGCCAAGGGATGACCGGACGGGAGCGCCGGTACGTGACCGGCGCTCCCGTGCCCGGCCCTGCCGGAGGAGAGTCGGCAGGGCCGGGCACCTCAGAAGCGGAACGCCTGGAACTCGGCGATCCGGACCGTCTGCGCCACCGCCGGGTTGCCGGTGGTGCAGTCGCTGGTCGAACGCGGATCATCGTGCTGCTTCCCCGCGTACTCCGGCCCTCCCGTGCACTGGTTGCTCAACACCCGGATCTTCAGGTGCGTGGCCTGGGTAGCCGGAATCCGGAACGAGCGCATCGTCAGGTCCGGCGCGGTCGGCCGGGGCACGTCGGCCGGGAAAGCGTTTGCCGGGCTGGTGTACGCGACGCGGAAGTCGGCCGGGTCGGCGCACCGTGCGCCGGTGGCCGTGTTGCACGCCAGGACTTCGAACTGGCGCAACGCCGTGAACCTGTTCTGCCCGCCCGGGTCGGGGTCCGGCTCGATCGCCGGTCGCAGCAGCGCGCTCACCTGCACCCGCCGGACGAGTTGTGGACGGTCGCCGGCGAGGTCCACCGTCACGCCCTTGCCCGCGACCGGCGAGCCGACCGACGCCCAGTTCGTGGCCTCGGTGCCGTCGATGAGCTTGTCCAGGTTCACCCCGTCGCCGGTGGCGGTCGCGCCGAGGGCGCGGGAGGCGATGTTGCGGGTCAGCAGCGGCTGGATCTTGTCGTGCTCGCCCGCGCGGACCGTGCGCCGGAACCGCGTGGTGCCGTAGCCGTCCGCGGTCACCACGAAGTCGTACGTCCCCGGCACGATCTCCAGCGTGTCGGGCAGCGGCGTCGTCGGGTCGGTGTCGGCCACCGGGCGGGTGCGGGCCTCGTAGTCGCCGATGTGCAGCCGTGCCCCCGCCACGGCCGACAGCCGCAGCTTCGCGTTGCGCCCGTGCGGCGAGGCGAAGCTCGGTGTCGGGTCGGCGTCGTTGGAGCCTGCGCTCGCCGCGTCCCGGCCGAGGCCGTGCCGCGCGAACACCGCCCACAGTTCGGGCACGTCCGCGCCGCCGAAGCGGATTTCGTTGGCGGCCAGCGTGGCGTCCCTCATGTCCACGTAGCTGACCGCGCCGGAAGCGTTGAGCAGCAACGCGTCGAACGCCTGCTGCACCCACCGCCGGTTGCCGGGGCAGCGCTCGACCGGCCGCTTGCCGTCCGCGCACGCCCGCTGCGTCGCCGGCGTGCCCAGGCCGTACTTGTCGATCATCGCCTGCCGGAGGTCGAAGCTGGTCGCGCTCCAGATCTCGCCGTCGGCGTGCACCTGCTGGCCGACCAGGTCGTAGGCGATGTTGCTGTAGTTCAGCGAGTTGCGGCTCATGTCGTAGTTGCGGATGCCCGCCTTGGCGTCACCGGTGACGTACCCGCCGACGACGTACCGCGTGTCGCCGCGCGGCCGGAAGCCGTACTCGAACAGGTACTCCATGGCGAACAGGTCGGAGTGCGACTCGTTCATCGCGCCCGCCTGCGCGCCGTTCCAGCCGCTGTCGGGACCGCCGATCAGCCGGCCGCTGATCGCGTGGCCGTACTCGTGCCCGATCACGGACATGTCGTAGTCGCCGTCCACGCACGGGCCGTAGAACCCGCCGGGCGTCGGCTGCCACAGGTACATGTTGGTCGTCGGCGGCACGCCGTCGGGCGGCGTGATCTGGTTGGCGTTGTTGCGGGACGGGAACGTCGGCGGCGCGCCGCCCACCCGGCCGCCCGCCTGGGCGTTGCCGCGCTCGGCGTCACCGCCGAGGCCGCCGCGGTCGCCGTTGTCGGCCTGCATGTTCCAGGTCTCCTCGGTGAAACCGAGGTGGTACGACCAGTCGTGCATGCGGTTGTGCATGGCGAACAGGTTGCCCAGCGCCGCGTCGATGTCGTTCTGCTGCGGGGAGGCGAAAACCGCCGGGTCGCAACGCTTCTCGTGCCACTGGTTGGTCCACGGGTAGGTGTAGCGCCGGTTCTCGCTGGCCGCCGACGTCCGGGTGCCGACCGTGCCGCCGGCGAGGTCGTCCCACTTCTCGGTGGTGCGGCCGGAGTTCCCGGACGAGGTCCGGCTGGTCTTCCCGGTGGCGGGGTCGACGTCCCAGGCGACGCCCTGGTCCGCCGTGCCGACGGTCCGCTCGCAGCCCCGCGCCCGCTCCGCGCACCACCGCACGCGGTTGTCGCGCGAGGAGTAGTCGGCGGGCGGGTTGGCCGGGAACACGTCCCACGCGGCGTTGCCCGAGCCGTGGTCCGGCTCGTGGTCGTGGTCCACCAGGTCCTCGCGGACCAGCAACCCGCCGGTCCGGGCGTCCACGTAACTGGTGGAACCGGTCTCCTCACCCACCTGGACGACCTGGTACGCGGTCCGTGCGGGACCGTCCGGCATGGGCACCGCGCCCAGCCTGACCCGCGTGGCCGTGCCGAGTCCCGCGGCGGCCAGGGCTTCGTCCGGAGAGAGGGTCGCGGGCTCCGGGTCGGTCCGGGTGGGGCTCAGCGACGAGCTGAGGAACACCACCGCGCCGTCCCGGATGCCGAACGCCGCCAGCCCGTCCAGGATCGAGGGCGTGGCGCCGAACCGCTGACGCAGCATGACGTACGCGCCCTGCCCCATCGGGCGGCTCACCAACACCTCCATCGTGTCGATGCTCTGCTGCGTCAACCCGAACACGTCGCGGTTGGCGGTCAGGTAGCCGCGCGCCACCGTCGCCGGATCGCCCGCCACGCGCGCCCGGAGTCCGGCGCGGGGGATCAGCGTCGCGGGCGCGCCGTACCGGTTCCACCGGACGGTCGTGCCGCGTTCGCCCGCCAGCGCCCGCTGCCGGTCGGTCGGCTCCGCCGCCGCGGGCCGGTTGTCGAGGTCGAGGTCGCCCTCGTCGGAGGTGTCACCTTGCACGACGGACGTGCCGCCACCGGATGGCGTGGCGGACGCCGCGCCCGTCACCAGGGTGCTGACCGCCAGCACGCCCGTCGCGGCGAGCGCCGTGGCGCGCCGGAAAGCCTGTCTCCGCATGTGTGAACGCCTCTCTGAGAGCCGTACGAGACCGACGTCACCCGAGCTTTCCGGTTGTGCGCGCGCGGCGGCTAGGCCCGTTCGTACGGCTCACGCGCGGCCGTCCCGGCGAGTCGGGGCGCAGGCGCGAGCGTTTGAGGCTGCCGTCAGGACACGACGTTGGCGAGGACCGTCGCCACCATCCTGCGGAGGGCGGCGGCATCCGGTGGTGCGCTTCCGCGGTCGGCGTGGAGCAGGTGGGCGGTCCCGATCAGGGTGGGCGCGAGTGTGTCGATGTCGGCGTCGGCGGCGATGCGGCCCAGGTCGCGTTCCGCGGTGAGGTAGGCGGCGATCATGTCCACGGCTTCGGTCAGGACCGGGACGCCGGCCGGCCAGTCGTGGCGCAGCCGGGCACGCAACTCGTCCCGGTAGGTGACGAGGGCGACGACCGCGACGGCGACCGACCCGAACAGGGCGGTCAGGGCGTCGGCGAGGCGGTCGACCACGGCCCCGGAGCCGGCGGACTCGCGCAAGGCGGCGGCCTGGGCGTCCATCCGGCCGACGCGGTCGAGCACGAACGCGGCCAGGAAGGCGTCGAAGTCCTCGAAGTGCCGGTGCAGCACGCCTTTGGCGCAGCCGGCCTCGGTGGTGACCGCCCGGCTGGTCAGCGCGCTCGGCCCGGCCCGGAGCAGGATGCGCTCGGCGGCGGCGAAAAGCTGCTCGCGCACGGCGCGGATGGCTGTCCCGGTAGGCACCGCGCACCCCGTTCTTTCGCTCGTTCGGCGACGCCCGCTTGACGAGTGGGCGCTTGCCCACTATTAGTGGGCACATGCCCACTGTACCGCCGGAGCGCACTCCTCAGGCCGAACCCCACCAGGCCCGCGAACTGGCCGAGTCGTTCGGCGCGGACCCCGAGCGCTACGACCGGACCCGGTCCCGCTACCCCGACGCCATGGTGGAGGCGATCGTCGCCGCCATCCCCGGGCCCGAGATCGTCGACGTCGGCATCGGCACCGGCATCGCGGCCAGGCAGTTCCAGGCTGCCGGCTGCCGGGTGCTCGGCGTCGACGTCGACGCGCGGATGGCCGAGTTCGCGCGCCGCGGCGGCACAGAGGTCGAGGTGGCGGACTTCGCCGCCTGGAACCCCGCCGGGCGGGTGTTCGACGCGGTGGTCTCGGGGCAGGCCTGGCACTGGGTGGACCCGGTCGCGGGCGCGGCGAAGGCGGCCGAGGCACTGCGCCCCGGTGGCCGGCTCGCGGTGTTCTGGAACGCGGCCCAACCGCCACCCGAACTGGCGGAGGCCTTCGCCGCGGTCTACCGCCGGGCGATGCCCGACTCGCTCGCCGCCCGCTGGTCGGCGGCGACCGGCTCGGACGGGCACTCGGCGCTGTCCGCGCGGGCGGTCGACGGGATGCGGGCGACGGGCGCGTTCGGCGAGCCGGAGCTGTGGCGGTTCGGCTGGGAACGGTCGTACACCAGGGAAGAGTGGCTGGACGAGGTACCCACCAGCGGCGGCTTCGCCCAGCTCCCGCCGGCCAAGCGGGGCGAGGTGCTGGCGGGCATCGGGGCCGCCATCGACGCGGTGGGTGGCAGCTTCGTGCTGCCCTACACCGCGGTCGTGGTCACTGCGCCGACCCTCCCGTCGGTCAGTGCCTCGGCGGCTCGGCGGTGATGATCCCGCGCGCGCAGTGGACGATGGGCGAGGTGGCACGCGGCACACGTCCAGCCCGTCCACCCCCGGCAGCGTCAGGTCCGGCACCAGCAGGGTGTGAATCCGACCTGATCAGCGGTCGGTCAGGCGGTGCCTTGACGGTGGCAGTGTCGAAATCCACCGTTCGAGGAGCACCATGACCGTCAAACCCATGGCTCTCGTGGCGATCGCGGCCTTCGCGATCACCGTGATCTCCGCCCCGACCGCGTCCGCCGCCACGTGCACGACGAGCTACCTGCCGCTGCCCGCGGACCTGCCCGGCGGCTCCGTCACGGCCGCCGACAGCGGCGGCGGCTACGCGGGTTACGGCTACCTCGCCAAGGGCTGGTCGTACACGGCGCACGCGTTGCGCTGGTCCAACGGCCAGGTCACCGACCTCGGCATGCTGGCGGGCTCCGGCAGCGACGTCGTGGTGACCGGCGTGAACCGGCAGGGCACCGTCGTCGGCTGGGCCGCCGGCCCGCGCGGCTTCCGGTCGCGCAACGGCAAGCTGGAGGCCCTGCCGCTGCCCGCCGGCGCGACCGGCGCGCAGGTCGAGGGCATCAACGACCGGGGCGACATCGTCGGCAGCGTCAGCAGCACCCCGCCGGACACCGCGCCGTGGGCCGTCCACGCGCCGGTGCTGTGGCCCGGCGACGGGTCCGCGCCCGTGCGGCTGACCGGTCTGCCGACCACCGGGCAGGCGAAGGCCAAGGCCGTCGACCAGGACGGCACGGTACTGGTGGAGCACTACCCGTCACGCGACGACGCCTTCGGCGCGACGGCCCTCTACCTGTGGAAGGCGGGCACGGCCCGCAAGCTCGCCAACCCGTCCGGCACGGCCACCGTGGAGGGCCACGCCCTGTCCAACGGCCGTGTGGTGGGCGAGACGTACCCGGCGTCGGGCTACGACGGCAAGGGCGTGCTGTGGGACCGGAACGGCGCCCCGTCCCGCCCGTCGACCAGCGCCTCCCTCGACTCGATCAACCGCTCGGGCCAGTCGGTCGGCTGGTCGCGCGGCGGCTCGGGCAGTTACGCGGTGTGGCAGCTCGACACGCTGACCGCCACCTTGACCGACCACCCGAGCGTCGAGGTCTCCGCCGACAACGGTGTCGTCGGCGGACGCAGCGTCGTCGGCTCGGCGTCGCACTCCAGCCCGACCCTCTGGCGCTGCGGCTGACCCGTCAGGACCCGGTCGTGGTGGTCTGGCCGGTGGCCTGTGGCGTGTTGCCGGTGACGGCCCGGAGCCATGCCTCGCAGGCGATGAGGTCTTCGAGGGCGATCTCCGCGACGGGGTCGGTGCGGGATTCGGGCAGCAGCCTGCGCAGCCGCTCGCGGTCGACCAGGCCCCGTTCGACCAAGGCGGAGTCCGCGAACAGTTCCTGGACGGCGGACATGTTGTGGTGCAGCCCGGTCTGGGACTCGGCGCTGAAGTCGCCTTTGGTGTCGCGGTGGCGGATGACGTCGGGCAGGATGCCGCGCATCGCCTCGGACAGCAGCGCCTTGTACCGCCACGGAGTGGACCGCTCGTGCACCTGGACGGACAGGACGGCCTCGAAGACCGCATCATCCAGGTAGGGCATGTCCAGGAACACGCCCTGCTCGGCGAACAGCGCGGCGAGTTGCTGGTAGCCGACCGTGGTGGACCACAGGGCGAGCACCGCCTGGTGCTGCCCGGGGTCGGCGGCCAGCGGTTCGGCCTGCTCGGCGGTGCGGCGGAGCGCGGCCCGCGCGGTGGCGACGGCCTCCGGCGAGGCGCAGGCGGTGGCGCGCAGCGGTTCCAGCCCCCAGCCGAGGACGGGCGTCCACTCCGACACCGGCGGCCCGGTCAACTCGTCGGCCTGGGCGCGCCACCAGGTGCGGACCGTGCCCGGCCGGGCCAGACCGCGCAGGGTCGCGCCCAGCGGCCACCGGCCCAGCGCCATCAGGCCGCGGAGGTGGCGCAGCGCCACCAGCGGACGGCGTCGCGCCAGGTGGTGGAGGTAGCCGTGCAGGGGTAGGAACAACTCGTCGCCGCCGTGCCCGCCCACGTGCCAGTGGTAGCCGCGCTCGGCGAGCAGGCCGGCGAGGTGGCGCATCTGGGCGTCGGTGCGGGGGCAGGCGGTCGGCTGGTCGGCGTCGATCGCCCGGCACGGATCGGTGTACAGGGGCGGCAGGTCCTCCTGGGCGAGGACCAGGTGCTCGGCTCCGGGCAGGGAGCGGATCGCGTGGTCGGCGAACACACCGTCGTCGTTGCCCACCTCCGCCTCGGCCACCCGCATGGTCAACAGGTCCGGCGTGTGCGGGGCGGCCAGGAAGCACAGGGAGGTCGAGTCCAGCCCGCCGGACATGTCCGCGCTGACCCGGTCCGGCCGGTGCCCCATCGCCTCGACCAGGGCCTGTCGGACGACCTGCGCGCCTTCGGACAGCGGGAGCGCCGGTTCGGGAGCCGACCACCACCGCACCGCCCGCGCCCGGTCCGCGTCCAGGAGCAGGTAGTGGTCGGACGGCACGGCGGACACGCCCTGCCACAGGCTCTGCTCACCCAACGGCGCGGGAACGGCGTCGCCGCACACCACCCGCACCGCCAGGGCGTCCTCGTCGACCCCGGCGCCGGTGAGCGAGGCCAGCAGGTCGGCCCGGTCGCCGGCCACCGGCACCCCGCGGACCTTCGCGTGGACGACCCGACGCAGGCCGGTGACGCCGCCCTGCACCCTGATCCGGCCGTCGACCGAGGCGATCAGGTGGAAGCTGCCCGGCAGCGCGCGCGCCACCCGGTCGACGTCGGCGACCGTCCGGACCTGGGCGGCGAGTTCGGTCAACCGGCCGGTGGTGGCCGGGCAGAACCCGACCACCACCAGACACGTCCGACCCGCGCTCGCCCGCAGCACCGGTTCCGGCGGACCCCAGCACACCAGCCAGGCACGACCCGACCGGTGCGCCGCCACGAGGGCGCCGGAACCCGACACCGCCGCCGCCTGTTCGGCGGCAGCGCTGTCAGGAAGCACCGCGAATCCGCGCATCACCGGTCAGTGGTAGCGACGCCGAAGCCGACGGTCGCGCCCGCGCGGTCCCCGTCCCAACGTGACCTGCGCGAACTGACCCGCTTCGGTCAGCACCGGCCGCTCGTACGGTGTCTTCTTCGTTTCCACGATCAATTCCTCCCGACTACCTGGTGTGCCCGGGATGGCAACCCAGGGCCTCCAGCGTGCGGAGGTCCGCCGTGCGGGCACCACCCAGGGAACGCAGGTTCACCCGCCAGAACAGATATCCTCCACCGGACAGGTGCACCTTGGGGTCGCCGAACACCGCGAGCCCCCATCGCGGGCATCTCCGGATTGGACGGAATGACGGCTCTTACGGCGTGCGCTTCGCGAGATCGCAGGCTTTGAGCGCGTCCAGCGGGCGCACACGTTCCTTGAAGAGCCCGTCGACGCAGCCGTTGTAGTCGCCCTTTTCGCCCTTTGTACATGCGGTGGCGTGGGCGGCGTTGATCTCGTAGCCGTGGTCGTGGAGGTACTCCAGGCACTCCCGAGAGGTTGCCTGCGCCGAGCCGGCGCTGAGCAGGGACAGCGCCGCTGCGGTGGCGGTGGCGGCGGCGAGCGCGGCCACGCGGGCGATTGTCGACACGTCGAGCCTTTCGTTGTGCGGGAACGACCTTCGGAGTCAAACCGACCGGCGGAAGGGAACTCAATACCGGTCACCCTTCTTGGTGACGGGTGGATGCACGAGAAGTCCACAATGGACTGAAAGCCTGATGTCACCGAATGGGCGTCGCTAACACCGCGTGCGCCGTAAGGTCTGCGCGTGGTTCGACTTCGCGCCTCTTCTCCGGATCGGGCACGTGCGGTGATGACGGATGCCGGCGTGGCCGTGTTGTGCGTGCTGGTGTTCTGGCTGCCGTTCGACGAGCGGTCCGGCTGCCCCGTGCCCGTCTACGCGGGGCTGATCGCCGTGCTGGTCACGGGGCTGCTGATCCGGTCGTGGTCGCCGGCCACGGCGTTCTGGCTCGTCGCGGCGTCGACCTTCGCGGGCGTGGTGCTGGGCGTGACGCACGACCCGTTCGTCGCCGCCGCGTGGGCGCTGTACCCGGTCGCCGCCGCGCAGGACAGCGCCAAGCTGTCGTCCGCCATCTCGGTGGGGTTCGGGGCGGCCATCGTCGCGCTGGTGTTCGTGGGCAGCGCGGAGTTCGAGGACACCGTCCGGCTCGCGATGCTGAGCATGCTGGTGCCGGCCGGGGCGTGGCGGCTGGGAACCGCGGTCCGGCGGGAGCGCCAGGACGCCGAACGCGCCGCCCGTGCCGAGAACGAACGCGTGGTGGCCAGGGAACGGCTCCGCGTGGTGCGGGAGGTCCACGACGTGGTGTCGCACTCGTTGGGGACGATCGCGGTGACCGCCGGGGTGGCGGCGCACATCGGGTCGGACGACGCCGAACGGTTGCGGCACAAGCTCGCTCGGATCGAGGAGACGAGCAAGGAGGCGCTGGACGAGCTGCGTGCCGTGCTGGGCGCGGTCCGGGAACGGGGCGAGAGCGTCGAACGCGCTCCTCAACCGGGGATCGCGGACCTGCCGAATTTGGTCGTACGGGCCGAAAACGCCGGTGTGCGAGTGCGTTTGACGGTGGACAGCGTCGACGGCGTCCCGCCGAGTGCCGGGTTGGCGGTGTACCGGATCGTGCAGGAAGGGCTGACGAACACCACCCGGCACGCCCCCCGCGCGCGGTGCGAGGTGACCGTCTTGGGGACGGGCCATAGGATTCACGTCGGAATCGTGGACGACGGCGGAGCCGCGGACGCGCGGTCGAGTGGCGAGGGCGGAGCTGCGGACGTGCGGTCGGGCGGTGCGGGTGGATACGGTCTGATCGGCTTGCGAGAGCGGGTGGAGCTGCTCGGTGGTGAGTTCACCGCCGGGCACCTGGCCGAAGGCGGGTTCGCGGTGCGCGCGGTGATTCCGGTGTCGGAGGGCGGGGATGGGTGAGCGGATCCGGGTCCTGGTCGCCGAGGACCAGGACGAGCTGCGCGCCTCGCTGGGCGAGCTGGTCGCCGGCAGCCCGCGGCTGGTCCTGGTCGGTGAGGCCCGTGACGGCCGTGACGCGGTCAGCGCCGTGACGCGGCTCCGTCCGGGCGTGGTGCTGATGGACATCCGGATGCCGGTCATGGACGGCCTCGAAGCGACGCGGACGATCTGCGCGTCCGCCCCGTCGACCAAGGTGCTGATCCTGACGACGTTCGACCTGGACGAGTACGTGTACGAAGCGCTCCGGGCGGGGGCGTCCGGGTTCCTGCTGAAGAACGCCGGGCCGGCCGAGATCCTGCGCGCGGTGCACACGGTCCACGACGGCAACGCGATGCTCGCCCCGGAAGTGACCCGGCGGATGATCGCCGACTTCGCCGCGCGCCGCCGGAACCCTTCCCTGGAGCGGTTCGACGGGCTGACGGAGCGCGAGCGGGAGGTGGTCGGGGCGATCGTCCAGGGCATGTCGAACGAGGAGATCGCCGCGGAGCTGTTCCTCAGCCGGGCGACGGTGAAGACCTACCTGAGCCGCCTGTTCTCGAAACTCGGCGTGCGGGACCGCACGCAACTGGTCATCCTCGCCTACGAGTCCGGCTACATCGACACCCTCCGATCCTGACGACACCGCCCGGTCGCGTTCCGACTGCACTGTCCGGTCGCGGGAGCCGTGACTGTCAACCTTTGGCCGATGCGCCCGGAGCCGCCGTGCCCGGAGCCTGAACGGCATGATCGACATCACCCGCCTCAGCAAACGGCATGGCCGCAAGCTCGCCGTGGACGACGTCAGTTTCACCGTGGCCCCCGGCCGGGTGACGGGCTTCCTGGGGCCGAACGGCGCGGGGAAGTCGTCGACGTTGCGCGTCCTGCTCGGCCTCGACGCCGCCGACGCCGGCACCGCGTTCATCGACGGCAAGCCCTACCGTGAGCTGCGGAACCCGTTGCGCACAGTCGGTTCACTGCTCGAAACCAGCGGAGCGCACCGCTCCCGCACGGCCCGCGCCCACCTGTCGTGGGTCGCGCGCAGCAACGGCATCCCGAGGACGCGCGTGGACGAGGTGCTGGAAACCGTCGGGCTGGCCGACGACGCGGGCAAGCGCGTCGGCAAGTACTCGCTGGGCATGGGCCGGCGGCTCGGCCTCGCGACCGCCCTGTTGGGAGAGCCCGAGGTGCTGGTGCTGGACGAGCCGGTGAACGGCCTCGACCCGCAAGGCATCCGCTGGATCCGCCGGTTCCTCAGGTCCTACGCCGCCGACGGCCGCACCGTGCTGCTCTCCAGCCACCTCATGAGCGAGATGGCCGACACCGCCGACGACCTCGTCGTGATCACCAACGGCCGGGTCGTCGTCCAGGGCTCGCTGGACGAGATCACCGTCGGCCACGCGTCGCTGGAGGACGCGTTCTTCGCCCACACCTCCGGGTACCGCGCCGGTGGCGCGGGGGAGGAGTGACCGTGCGGAACTCCATCAGTGCCGAGATCCGGAAGCTCGTCTCGCTGCCCTCCACGTTCATCGCGCTCGGCATCGCGGTCGTCGGCACACTGGGTATCGCCGCTCTCACCGCGAGTTCGCTGCGCGGGAAGCTCGCCTCGGGGAACACCGAGTCCCTTGTGGACACTTCCACGATCGACATCGGGTTCGACGTCATGCCCGTCGGCACGGTCGGCGCGATCCTGCTCGGTGTCACCATCGTCAGCAGCGAGTACACCGCCGGCAACAGTGATGTGGGCGGTGGCAGGCAGATCCTGACCAGCCTGGCCTGCGTCCCCCGGCGCGGCCGGCTGCTCGCGGCGAAAGCGATCGCCCTCGCGCTCGTCACCGGCATCCTCGCCGCCGTCACGATTTCCGCCACGACCCTGCTGTCCCAAGCCTTCCTCGGCGAGTACGGGCACCCACTGGGCCGGCTGGTCGACGAACTGGGTTGGCGCGCCGTCGGTTGCGTCGTCTATTGGGTGTTCACCGCGTTGATCGCCTTCGCCATCACCGTCCTCACGCGCAGCGGCGTCATTCCGCTGATCGTGCTCATCGCCAACACCACGCTGGTGTCGGTCACCTTCCTGCTGACCAAGGTCACCTCGTGGGCGAAGTTCCTGCCCGACGTCGCCGGCGCGCAGATGTTCACGGTGGGCTATCCGGCGGAGCAGATGCTCGCCCCGGTCCCCGCGGGCGTGACGATGTGCGCGTGGACCGTGGGGCTGCTCGTCCTCGCCGGAACCGTGTTCGTCCGGCGTGACGCGTGAGCGGGGGAAGCGCTGTGAGCAACAGCCTCCGGAACGTCGTGGCGGCGGAACTGGGCAAGCTGCGAACTCTGCCCGCCGCGCCGATCACGATGGTGTCGACCGCCCTCGGCACGACGGGCCTCGCCGTCGTGCTCGCCGCCCAGACGCCCGGAACCGGACTCCACGCGATCCGCTACGGGCAGATCGGCTTCATCCTGCTCGGCGTCCTCGCCGCGGCGAGCGAGTACAGCGGTGGCCAGATCCGCACCACGCTCGCCGGTGTCCCCAGCCGGACCTTGCTCATGGCCGGGAAGACCATCGCGTACTCGATGTTCGCGGCACTGACCGCAGTGGTCACCGTCGTCGCGTCAGCCGTTGCCGCGCAGGCCGTCGTGGGCCGGCACGGCGTGCCGGTGAGTGACTTCTTCGCGGCGCAGCACCTCGGGCCGTTGCTCGGGGCCGCGGCGTACCTGGTGCTGATCGGGCTGCTGGCCCATGCCGTCGCCTTCCTGACGCGCAACCTCGTCGCCGCGCTCGTCTCCGTGCTGACGCTCGTGCTCGTCGTCTCGCCGCTTTTGATGGCGATGACGCCGTTGGCCGGATATCTTCCCGACCAGGCCGGCGCGACGCTCTACCTGACCGATCCCGTCGCCACCGACGTGCTCACGTCCGTCCAGGGCGCGGGCGTCCTGGGGGCATGGGTCGCGCTGGCGCTCGTCGTCGCCGTCGTCGTCTTCACGAGGCGGGATGCCTGAGGTCGCCGGGGGGAGAACTGGCCGTGGGGGAGTTGCGGGTCCTGGGCGCCGTCGAGGCGTGGGCGGGGGAGCGCCGGGTGGAGCTGGGGCACGCGCGGCAGCAGTGCGTCCTGGTGGTCTTGGCGGTCGACGCGAACCGGGTGGTCAGCGCCGACCAGCTTCTGGAGCGGGCCTGGGGCGACCGCCTCCCGTCGCGGGGGCGGGCGACGCTGCACGCCTACCTGTCCCGGCTGCGCCGTGCCCTGTCCGACGTGCCGGACGTGCAGATCGTGCACCGCTCGGGCGGCTGGGCGCTCCAGGCCGACCCGGACGCGGTGGACCTGCACCGGTTCCACCGCCTGCTCGCCCGCGCCCGCACCGCGGCGGAGCCCGTGACGGAGGTGGAGCAGGCGCTGGGGCTGTGGCGGGGGGACGCGTTCACCGGGCTGGACACCCCTTGGATCTGCGCCGTCCGCGAGACGCTGGAGCAGGAGCGCCGGGCCGCCGAGCTGACCCACACCGACCTGGCGCTCGACGCGGGCCGGCACGCCGAGCTGCTGCCCGTCCTCGCCATCCGGGTCCGCGAGAACCCGCTCGAAGAACGGATGGCCGGCCAGTACCTCGTGGCGCTGTACCGGTCCGGTCGGCAGGCCGACGCCCTGGCGCACTACCAGGCGGTGCGGCAACGGCTGGCCGAGGAGCTGGGCGCCGTCCCCGGAGCCGACCTCCAGGCGCTGCACCGGCGGATCCTCGCCGCCGACGGCACGCTGCACGCGATCGGCGGGAGGGCGTCGGCCCCGGCCGACGAGCACCCCGTGCCGCGCCAGCTTCCCCCGGCCCCACCGCGCTTCACCGGCCGCGTCGCCGAACTCGCCGGGCTGAGCAGCGCCCTGGACTCCGCCGTCGGCGAGAGCGCGACGGTGGTGATCTCGGCGCTGTCCGGCGCCGGTGGCATCGGCAAGACCTGGCTGGCGCTGCACTGGGCCCACCGGAACCTCGACCGGTTCCCCGCCGGGCAGCTCTTCGTGGACCTGCGCGGCTTCAGCCCCGACGGGCAGCCGATGTCCACCGGCGCGGCGGTGCGCGGGTTCCTGGACGCCCTCGGCGTCGACCCCGCCCAGCTCCCGGTCGACCCGCACGCGCAGGCCGCCCGCTACCGCAGCCTGGTGGCCGGCAGACCGATGCTGATCGTGCTGGACAACGCCGCCCACACCGGCCAGATCACCCCGCTGCTGCCCGGCAGCGCCAGTTGCACAGTGCTGGTCACCAGCCGCCAGCACCTGACCGGCCTGGTCGCCGCGCACGGCGCCCACCACCTGCCGATCGACGTGCTCACCGAACCCGACGCCCGCGCCCTGCTCACCGCGCGGCTCGGCGCGGAGCGGGTGGCCGCCGAACCCGCCGCCGTGGCCGACCTGCTGGCCTGCTGCGGCGGGTTCCCGCTGGCGCTGAGCATCGTCGCCGGCCGGGCGCAGATCCACGCCCGCCTGCCGCTGGCCACCCTGGCCGCCGAACTCCACGACGCCGGGCTGGGCGCGCTGGACGAGGACGACGACCCGGCCGCCAGCCTGCCCGCCGTGCTGTCCTGGTCCTACCGCGCCCTCACCGACCAGCAGGCCGGGGTGTTCGGGCTGCTCGGCCTCGCACCCGGCCCGGACCTCGGCCTGTCCGCCGCCGCCAGTCTCACCGGCCTGCCCGTCGCCGAGGCGAGAGCGGCGCTCCGGGGCCTGGCGCAGGTGTCCCTGCTCGACCAGGACGCCTCCGGCCGTTACCGGATGCACGACCTGATCCGCCAGTACGCCGGCGACACCGCGCGGCGCGACCAACCCGAAGCCGACCGCGCCGCGGCGGTGCGGCGGGTGGTCGATTTCTACCTCCACACCGCCCACCACAGCGAACGCCTGCTCGACCCGCACCGCACACCGATCGAGGTCGAGCCCCCGGCTCCCGGCTGCCGGCCGGACCCACCGGCCGACTCGGCGGCGGCGATGGCGTGGTTCGAGGCCGAGCACGCCGGTCTGCTCGCCGCCCAGCAGGCGGCCGTGGCGCAGGGCCTGCACCGGTCCGCCTGGCAGCTCGCCTGGACCCTGGACACGTTCCACCGGCGAAGGGGCCACCTGTACGACCTGCTGGCCGCCTGGCAGACCGGGCTCGCCGCCGCCGAACACGTCGCCGAGGCCACCATCCAGGCACAGGCCAACCGCAATCTCGGGCACGCCTACGCCCTGGTGGGCAGGTACGACGACGCGCTGCGGCACCTGCACCAGTCGATCACGCTGGCCGAGCACGCGGACGACCACTCGGAACAGGCGCACAGCCACCGGGCCCTCGCGTGGGCGTGGGAACGACAGGGCGACGACCGGAAGGCGCTCGACCACGCCACCCACGCCCTGCGCCTCGCCCGCGCCGTCGGCAACCCGACGCAGGAAGCCGCCGCGCTCAACGAGGTGGGCTGGTACGCGGCCCGGCTGGGCGAGTACGACCAGGCCCGCGTGCACTGCGAAGCCGCGCTCACCCTGTTCCAGCGGCACGACAACCGGAACGGCGCGGCCAACACGCTGGACAGCCTCGGCTACATCGCCCACCGGACGGCTCGGCAGGTCGACGCGATCGACCAGTACCAGCAGTCGCTGGCGTTGCGCCGCCGGCTCGGGCACACCTACCAGGCGGCCAACAGCCTGGAGGGGATCGGCCACCCGTACGCGGCGCTGGGCAGGCACCGGGAGGCCCGCACCGCTTGGCTGGAGGCGTTGGACCTGTATCAGTCGCAGCGGCGGGTCGCGGACGCGGAACGGGTCCAGGAGCAGCTCGCGGCGCTTGAGCGGCATCCGACCGAGCACACCGGGAGTGCTTGACCTGCCGGAGATCACGTCCCGGCGTTCGGCGCTCTCCTCCCTGCCGTGGCGAAGACGTC
The DNA here is from genome assembly GCF_050942485.1 of Actinosynnema sp. CS-041913. Lineage (NCBI taxonomy): Bacteria > Bacillati > Actinomycetota > Actinomycetes > Pseudonocardiales > Pseudonocardiaceae > Actinosynnema > Actinosynnema sp. CS-041913. The sequence continues at coordinate 2,678,096 of NZ_CP192037.1, forward strand.
GGTTCCCACCCGGACGCGGAACGGTTCGAGGGCGGCCCGCTGCTGCTCGGCCCGCTCGATCAAGCGGTCGAAGTCGGTGCCGGGCAGACGAGTCCCGAGGTCGGCGAGATCGCGCAGGGTCGTCCAGAGCTGTTTCTTGCCGTCGATGCCCATGGCGAGGATCTCCAGTTCCACGAACCGGCTCAGCGGCGAGTAGCCGGTGAGCCGGCCGTTGGGCTTGAGCCGGCCGACGCGCTCGGCGACGGCCGCCAGCCCGGTCTTGACCGGATTGGTCCGGACCCCGAGCCGGCGCATGATCGTCCGGAACGTCTCGACGTCCTCCGCGATCCCCGCCGCCACCCGGCCCAGCGCCTCGCCGAGTTCGCTGCCGCGGTTGTTGCGCTGCGAGCGCCGCGCCAGCTCGCGCCACAGCACGCCCATCGCGAGCTGGTCCTTGAGGTAGATGCCCAGAAAGTCGTCCATGGCCGGGGGCGTACCCGTGGGCCGGCTGCCGGAACCACGCCCGGCGCTGCTGACGAGCGCACGCCTTGCCCGACGCGGTCGACGAGCGCACGTCTCGCCCGGCGCTGCTGACGAGCGCACGTCTCGCCCGGCGCGGTCGACCGGGCGGGGTGGACGAGAGACCACCTGCCTGGGCGTTTGTCGTACCCGTTCGGGGCTTTTTCCGCCGGATCGCGAGCGGTTCCGGCGTGCTCACGGACCAATGGGCGTGTCCTGTCCGCGGTTCGCAGCAAGGAGTTCCCCTCGCATGGTGACGAGACGTGTGCCGGTTTTCGTGGTCCTGGTGGTCCTGCTGATCAGCTCCCTGGCCGGGCAGGCCCAAGGTGCGCCGCGGGTCGTGGATCCGCCGGGGACGGTGCAGGACGTCGAGGCGCTGCCGCCCGCGCTGGGGCTGGCCGGTGTCGGCGAGGCGTATCGCGTCACCTACCGGTCCACCGACTCCCGGAACGACTCCGCCCTGGTCACGGGCGTGGTGTTCGTCCCGAAGGGCCCTGCGCCGGCCGGCGGGTGGCCGGTGGTGTCCTGGACCCACGGAACGGTCGGGCTGGCGCGGGAGTGCGCCCCTTCGGCCACCGGGTACTCGGCGCACGCCAAGGCCCACCTGGAGGCTTGGATCGCCCAGGGCTACGCCGTCGTGGCCACCGACTACGTGATCCCCGGCGATCCGGGCGTCCACCCCTACCTCGACGGCGGCACCGCCGCGCGCAACGCCGTCGACCTGGTCCGCGCCGCCCACGAGGTCGACGGGAGCCTGTCCCCCCGCTGGGTGGCGGTCGGTCACTCCCAGGGCGGGCACGCCGCGCTGTTCACCGGCTCCTCCGCCACCCGCCACGCACCCGGGCTGGACTACCGCGGCGCGGTCGCGGTCGCGCCGGCGTCGGGCATCGTGGAGCAGCTCGTGGCCCAGGCCGGCCCGACCACCCCGGACACCGTGCCCGCCGCCGGCATCGCGTACTTCGGCTACGTGCTGCGGGGCCTCAAGGCCGCCCGCCCGGACTTCGACCTGGCCGGCTACCTCACCCCCGCCGGAGAGAAGCTGATCGCGGAGAGCGAGCGGCGGTGCCTGGCCGACCTGATCGGGTGGGTGGAGGAGAGCAAGGCCACCGTCGGCGCGTCGCTGAGCAAGCCGATGTCCGAGGGCCGGTTCGCGGAGATCGCGCACCCCGTGATGGACGTCCCGCTCACCGGCTACGACCGTCCGTTGTTCATCGCGCAGGGCACCGAGGACACCGACATCCGGGCCGCCGCCACGAGGGAGTTGGTGGGCGCCTTGCGGGCCGGCGGCAACGAGCACGTCACCCACACCGAGTACGCCGGCCAGGACCACCGGACGGTCCTGAGCGCGGCGTTGCCCGACGCGACCTTGTATGTCAGGAACCTGCTCGGCTGAGCGGCGCCGGGCTGTCCGCCGCCACGCGGACAGCCCGGCCGCTCCTCGTGACACCGCGCGACACACCGGCGTCACGCCTGTACCTGTGCCGGGGAGGCAGCGGGTTCGGGTGAGGGGAGCGGCCGATGCGTGCCGGAATACGACTGTTGGGGCCGGTCGAGGTGTCGGGGCCGCACGGCCTCGTCCCGTGGTCGGGCGCCCGCCGGAGATCGGTGTTCGCGCTGCTCGCCCTGAGCCCCGGGCGGCTGGTGCCCGGTTCCCGGCTGATCGACGGGCTGTGGGGCGACGAGGTGCCGGCCACCGCGCTGAAAACCCTCCAGAGTCACGTCGCGCAACTGCGGAAGGGCCTGTCCGCGGCCGGGCTCGACGGGCTGCTGGTCACCCGCGACCCCGGTTACCTGATCCTGGTCGACAGCGCGCTGGTGGACGCCCACCGCTTCGAAGAGCACGCCCGCGTCGGCCGGCGCGCCCTCGACCACGGCGACGTCCGGGCGGCGGTCGAGCGGTTCGAGGCCGGTCTGGCGTTGTGGCGCGGTGATCCCCTGGCCGACTGCCCGGTCACCGGGTGGGCCGGGGCCGAGATCACCCGGCTGAGTGAGACCCGGGCGCTCGTGGAGGAACAGCGCATCACCGCGCTGTGCCTGCTCGGCCGCCACGCCGAGGCCATCGGCGAACTGGAGCGCCTGGTCGCCCGCTACCCGCTGCGGGAAAAGCTGTGGGAACTGCTCATGGCCGCCCAGCACCGTTCCGGCCGCCCCGCCGACGCGCTGCGCACCTACCGGCGGGTCCGCGTGATGCTGGTCGACGAGGTCGGTCTCGAACCGGGTGCCGGGCTGCGCAAGCTGGAGGCGGCCGTGCTGGCCGGTGAGCCCGAGGCGGACCTGGAGCAGGAGCTGTTGCCCGCGCGGAAGAGGTAGCTGGCGGCCCGCGGTGGGGAGCGGTCAGCGTGGCCGGTAGCCGCAGTGGTGGCCGGTGGTGACGGTGGCGCGCAACAGCTCGGCGGCTGCGGGGTCGGCGGTCGCGATGGCGTCGATGGCGCGGCTGATGGCTTTGCGGACGGCGGTTCGGGCGCGTTCGGCCGGGCCGGTGAAGTGCCGCGGTCGGCCGTTGAGCCCGGTGTTGCGCTCGATCTCGGCGGTGAGGGCGTCCAGTTCGGGCGCCAGGCGTGCCACCCGGGCGAGGTCGGCGGAGCGCCGGGCGTCGGCCATCTCCTCGGCGAGTTCGCGGGCTCGTCGGGTGTAGGCGGCGCGGGCGGTGCCGTCGAGGACGGTGTGGTCGGCGGGCTCCGGCGGCCGGCTCCCGTCGGCGAGGTCGCCGCCGGTGAGGTCCAGCGCGGAGAACTCGACGCCGGGGTGGGCGATCAGGCGGGCGAGGTGGCGCATGCCGATCAGGTCGTCCACCAGGGTCTCGCGGTCGTGGTGGACCAGGAGCCAGCGGTCGCCGGCGCGGCGGACCGCGAGGGTGGGGGAACGGCGTCGGGCCCAGCGGGCGGCACGGGCCGCCATGCCCATCGCGGTCGCGTCGGCGATGGCCAGGTCGAGCAGCTCGGCCGCACGGGCGCGGTCGCCGGGGCCGCCGCGCCGGCGCAGCGCCTCGGCGAGGTCGGCCCGCGCGCAGGCGGTGAGCGGCCGGTTGGCCAGCCGGATGTTGGCGGTGACGGCCCGGTCGAGGTGCGCGACGGCCGTCTCGACCTCGCCGAACGTGAGCGCGGCCAGCCCGAGCGAGCGCTCGGCCGAGCCGAAGCACACCACGGCCATCGACGGCGTGATCGGCCGGTCGGCGAACGGCGCCAGCAGCTCGTACGCCTGTCTGGCGATGTCCGGCTCGGCCAGCGCGGCGGCGGCCTCCACGACGTCGAACAGGCAGCCCAGCCACGTGCTGGACGATCCGCCGGCGGCCAGACCGCGGGCGGTCACGCGGTGCAGGGCGTAGCGAGCGCGGTCGTGCCGGCCCGCTTCGGCGGTGATCAAGGCCAGCGTGGCGTCGAAGACGAGTTCCCCGTCCGGCAGGGTCGGCAGGGCGGCGGTCCGCTCGGCGAGGTCGACCAGCTCGGTGACGTCGCCCCGCAGCCAGCCGATCGTCATGAGCTGGGCGCCGTGGCAGTGCCGGGCGTCCGGGTCGCCGACCTGGACGCCCAGCCGCACGCAGCGCTCGGCCTGCTCCTCGGCCCGCGTCAGCTCGCCCGCCCGGATCAGCCGCATGACCTCCATGGCGGCCTGGACGTACCGGACGCTGTCGCAGGTCAGCAGGTCCGACCGGTGGCGCAGCTCGGTCAGCGACCGCTCGGCGCGCGGGTCGCCGAGGTGGTACAGGTCGACGGTCCGCCAGCACACGCCCACCAGCGTCACGACCTCCAGCCCGGCGGCGGACGCCACCGAGATCAGCTCGTCGGCCAGGTCGAGCCGGGTGCCGGCGTGCTCGGGGGCCAGCAGGGCCTGGTGGCACAGCGACAGCGCCTCGGCCAGCACCCGCGGGTCGCCGGTGCGGCGGGCCTGTTCGAGCGCCGCGAGCAGCCCGCCGATCGGGCCGCCGGCGCGGACGAGTTCGGCGGCGAGCCGGGTGGCGAGGCGGCAGCGCAGCAGCGGGTGCCCGGCCGGCAGGTGCGCCAGCGCCTCCCGCTGCACCGCCACGACCCGCGCCCGTTCCACCCGGTCGCGGTGCTCGTTGACCCACATGCCGCCCAGGCCGAGGGCGGCCTCCGCGAACCGGACCGGGTCGCGCTCGTCCCGCGCGGCGGTCGCCGCCCGGTCGAACAGCGGTCCGGCCTCGGCCAGCCGCCCGCAGAGGTGGACCGCGTACGCCCAGTCCAGCAGCAGCCGCGCCGGCACCGGCCCGAGGTCCGCGGTCCGGTGCAGCCCGGCAGCCGTGGCCAGCAGTGTCACGGCCTGCTCGTAGGCGAAGTGGCGGACCATGGACCGGGCGGCGTCCCGGCAGGCGGCCACGGCCGCCCGCGCGTCGGCGACCGAGCGCGGGGCGGCGTTGACGGCGTGGTGGGCCACCCGCCCCAGCTTCTCGTGGGAGTCCCGGTCCGCGTCGACCCGGATGATCTCGGCCGCCCTGGCGTGCGCGGCGTGCCGCCGGTCCGGCGTGAGCCGGTCCGCGAGCGCCTGCCGGACCAGGTCGTGGCCGAACACGAACGAGTCCGGGCTCGCCGGGCGCACGAGGCCCGTGCCGGCCGCTTCGCGCAGCGCGTCCCGCACCTCCGGCTCGGCCGCGCCGACCATCAGCGCGGCGTCGGCGACGGGCACCGACATGCCCAGGACGGCGGTCGCCGTCAGCAGCCGGACCGTGGTCGGGCGCAACGGGCGCAGCGACTCGTCGACCATGGCGGTCAGCCCGTCGGGCAGCCCGGCGCCGCGCCCGGCCGGCCGCAGCGCCAGCAACCGCCGCAGGACCAGCGGGTTCCCGCCGGCGACCGCGTGCAGCGCCTCGATCCGGGCCGGGTCGGACCGGTCGATGCCGTGGCCGGCGAGGAACGCCCGCGTCTCGTCCAGGTCGAAGCTGCCGAGCACGACCGGGACACCTTCCCGGTCCAGGTCGGACAGCAGCGGCGCGGAGTCGGGGCGGGCCTCACCGGGGCGGCAGGTGGTCAGCACGACCAGCGGCAGCCGGTGCAGGCTCCGCGCGACGAACCGGGTCAGCAGCAGCGTGCCCGGGTCGGCCGCGTGCACGTCGTCCACCACCAGCACGGTCGGCCTGCCCGCGCACGCCCGCGCCAGCTTCTCGCGAACCGCGCCGAACCGCGAGAACCGTTGCAGGTCGACGGTGTCGATCCCGGCGTCCCCGTCCAACAGGGCAGCCGCGTCACCGCCGCACAGGTCGGCCAGGATCGAGTGCCACGGCCACAGGGCCGGCGCGCCGCCATCGGTCCAACACCGCCCCCACACCACCGCGAACCCGGCCGCCCGCGCCCGGTCGGCGCCCTCCTCGCAGTACCGCGTCTTGCCGACCCCACCCGGCCCGGTCACCGTGATCAGCCGCCCCGACCCCTGCCGGGCCCGCTCCAGCGCTGACTGGAGGACGCACAACTCGGTCTGCCTGCCGACGAACTCGTCCATCGCGGTCCCCCCTGAGAACGACCCCGTACCGGGGGAGCCGGGACCACCCCATGCAGATACATACGAATGTCGCCCATGTCCCGCGAGCTTGGGTGCGGCGCGAAGCCCGTGTTCCGCTGTTGGGGTCGCCGTTTCCGGCGGTCGGCTGGTGGTATGCCCACGCGATGACGACTCCGTCGGAGCATGGCAGCAGGCTGCGGCGTCTCGCTGCGGAGAAGTTCGGGTGGGAGCATCTGCGGGAGGAGCAGTCGGCGGCCATGGAGCACGTGATGGCCGGGCACGATGTGCTGGCCGTGCTGCCGACCGGTGCGGGCAAGTCGGCGATCTACCAGGTGCCCGCGTTGCTGCTGGACGGTCCGACCCTGGTCGTGTCGCCGCTCATCGCGTTGCAGAACGACCAGATGGAAGGCATCGACGGCAGCCGGGCCCCGGAGGCGGTCGCGCTGAACTCCGCTCAACGCGGGCAAGAGCGCCGGGACGCCTGGGCGGCCTTGGACGACGGGACCGCGGAGTACGTCTTCCTGTCCCCGGAACAGCTCGCCAAGGACGAGGTGGTCGACGCGTTGGACCGGCTGGGTGTGTCGCTGTTCGTGGTGGACGAGGCGCATTGCGTCTCGTCCTGGGGCCACGACTTCCGGCCCGACTACCTGCGGCTCGGCCAGGTGCTCGACCGGCTCGGACACCCGCGGGTGATCGCGCTGACGGCCACCGCCGCGCCCCCGGTGCGCCGTGACATCGTGACCCGGCTCGGCCTGCGCGACCACCGCGAGGTGGTCGCGAGCTTCGACCGGCCCAACCTGCACCTGTCCGTCGAGCGGTGCACCGACGACGCGGCCAAGCGCGCCGCCGTCGTCGCCCGCGTCCGCGCCCTGGACGCCGACCCCGCCACCCGCCGCGGGCTGGTCTACGTGGCCAGTCGCAAGGACACCGGGCACTACGCCGGGGAACTGGCCGGGACCGGGGTGCGGGTGGCCGCCTACCACGCCGGGATGAAGGCCGCCGACCGCGAGGAGGTGCACCAGGACTTCCTCGCCGACCGGGTCGACGTGGTGGTGGCCACCTCGGCGTTCGGCATGGGCATCGACAAGCCCGACGTGCGGTTCGTCGCGCACGCCTCGGTCCCCGACTCCCTGGACTCCTACTACCAGCAGATCGGCCGCGCCGGCCGGGACGGCGATCCCGCCGAGGCGATCCTGTTCTACCGCCCCGAGGACCTGGTCCTGCAGAAGTTCCTCACCGCGACCAAGGCGCCGGAGGACACCCTCGCCGAGGTGGCCCACGCCCTCGACCGGCACGACGAGCCCGTCCGGCCCGGTCGGCTCAAGGACGAGGTCGACGCCTCCCCGGCCCGCCGCACCAGGGCCGTGAACCTGCTCGAACAGGTCGGCGCGGTGACCACCACCGAGTCCGGCCGCCTCGACACCGGCCCCGGCTTCACCCCCGACGAGGCGGTCGAGCAGGCGGTGGACGCCGCGCGGGCGCACCAGCGGGTGGTCCGTTCCCGCATCCGGATGATGCGCGGCTACGCCGAGACGACCGGCTGTCGGCGGCAGCACCTGCTGGGCTACTTCGGCGAAGAGCTGCTCGACCCGTGCGGCAACTGCGACACCTGCGACGCCGGCACCGCCGAGCGCCGTTCCCCGGGCAGCGACGAGTTCCCCGTCGACAGTTCCGTGCGCCACCCGCAGTGGGGCGTCGGCGTCGTCATGTCGGTCGAGCAGGACCGCGTCACCGTCCTGTTCGACGACGTGGGCTACAAGACCCTGTCCCTGCCCGACGTGCGGGAACACGACCTCCTCGAACCAGAACCCGACGACACGACGTCGAAGGAGCCGCACCGTCCGGGGACGGGGGCCGGTGGCGGTTGAACGGCCCGTCGAGGGGAATCCGCCCGGTGAGTACTCGACGTGGAGGTGTTCCCGTGGCACGACCGCAGAGCGGGACCGGCCGGGACGAACGGGTCCTGCTCGGTTCCTACCCGTCCTACGCCGACGCGGAACAGGTTGTCGACCGCCTGTCGGACGCCGGCTTCCCCGTGCAGCACACGGCGATCGTCGGTCGCGGGCTGAACAGCGTGGAGCAGGTCACCGGCCGGCTCACCGTGCTGCGCGCGGCCGGGCAGGCGGCGCTGTCGGGCGCGGTCATCGGCGCCCTGTTCGGGTGGCTGTTCGGCGCGTTCAACTGGATCGACCCGGTGATCTCCGGGCTGCTGCTGGCGTTGTACGGGGCGATCTTCGGCGCCGTGCTCGGGGCGCTGTTCGGCGCGATCGGGCACGGCCTGACCGGCGGTCGTCGGGACTTCTCCTCGGTGGCGGCGATGCAGGCCGACTCCTACGAGGTGCTCGTCTCGGCCCACCTCGCCGACCAGGCGCTCCAGTTGCTCCAGGGCGGCGCCCCGAACCGCTGAACGTGCGCCAGGGCGGCGCTCCGAACCGCTGAACGTGCCCCGGTGCAGCGCTCCGAACCGCTGAACGCTGGTGCGGACCGGACCACGGCGGTTCTCACGAGCCACCGCCCGACCTTCGAGTGGCTCGGGCGTGCCGCTCAGTCCGGCGGCTCGACCGCGCCCTCTTCCTCGGTGACGTCCTGGGTGGCCGGTGTCTCCCGCAGGACCGCCGGCACCTCCGCGTCCAGTTCCTCCAGACGTGGTGTGCCGGGCGAGTGCGGCGGGTCGGGACTGAGCGGGGTGTCGCCGGGTTCGGTCATGAGCGCCGGTTACCCGGCCGCCGGGGCGTCAAGCCGATCCGCCGGCAGGGGCACCCGGTAGGGGGACGTCGAACATCTGCTCGGCCGCGTCACCCGACACGGCCGAGCAGGAGATCGTGCGCGGGCGGGACGCGCCCGCTGTCACAGCAGGAAGTTCAGCAGGACGGTGAGCAGGATCGACACCACGACCGACAGCACGAGCATCGTCAGACACCCGGCACGGCCTCCCAGGAACTCCACCCTGGTGTTGCCGATGCGCATGGTCGACCTCCCCGCGGGCCGCCCGCGTCACCGTCCCAGGTCGTGCCGTTCACCGACGTGCTGCTTGCGGCGCGCCAAGCCCGCCAGCCCCACCAGGCCGAGCAGCCCCAGCAGGCCCCAGTAGTTGTTCCCGTCGCCGTCGCGGTCGTCGTCCTGTGCCACGGCCACGGCGTCCGGTGTGGCGGCGTCCGCGGAGGCCACCATCGTCGGCACGCCCACCAGTGCCGCGCCGAGGGCGGACGCCGCCAAGAGCCGCTTCACACTGTCCATGTCGTTTCCTCCAGCCGATCGACGGTCGTAGAGGCCACGGGTACCGCCGACGCCGAAAGTCATGTGCCGGTCGGCGAGGACCGCCCGTTCGGGTGGGCAGCCGGTGCGCCGGCGGCGGAGCACGTCACACGTCCGAGGGACGGGCCTCCCCCGATCACCGGCCCAGCGCGTCGGCGAGTTCGGTGCGGGCGGTGATGCCGAGTTTCGCGTACGCGCTGGACAGGTGGTTGTCGACGGTGCGCACGGACGTCACGAGGGCTTCGGCGATCTCCCTGTTCGTCATGCCCCGAGTGGCCAGCGAGGCGACTTCCAGTTCGCGCTTCGTGAGTCGTGGCACGGCGAACGCGGTCAGCGCCGGCGTCCGCGCTCCCTGGCACCGCGCCGCCAGCCGTCCGCACAGCGCGCGGTTGCCCGACGCCGCGGCGGCCTCGGCCGCGTACAGGTCCGCGCCGACCGCGGAAAACCGGTGGGCGACCTGTTCCAGCGCCGCCTTGTCCTTGCGCACCAACGCTTCCGCGTGTTCGAAGTACAGCGGCGCCAGTAGCCCGTGTACGGTCGCGGCGAGTTCCCCGAGGCGGTCGACGGCCTGCCGCGGGTGGCCGAGTCGCACCGCGTCGTGCAGCATCGACGCTTCGACCGCGAGTTCACCGCGCTTCCGCGCCGCGTCGGCCGCGGCGAACGGCGACGCGCCGGTCACCCAGATCCTGGTGTGCTCCAGCGTGAAGTGGGTGTTGCCGTGCAGGTCCGGGCGCAGCGCCTCGGCCTCGGCCAGCAGGCCGCGCCCGTCGTTGCCCCGCAACACCTCCACCGCCGCGAGTTCGATCAGCGCCTGCAAGCGCCGGTGGGAGGGCATGGTGGACGGCTCGGCCTCCCACAGCAGCCGGTGCGCGTCGGACACCTTGCCGCGCAGCCGGGCGGTGGTCGCGCGGTGCACGGCCCACTGCGTGCGCATCGCGTCCCAATTGTCCTTCTCCGCGTGCGCGGACTCCGCGATCGCCTCGGCCGCGAGCAGGTCGCCCGTCATCATCCGGACGAACCACTCCGCGGACCGCACCGTGTCGAGCCCGAGCGGGATGGCGCCGAGCCGGGGCAGCGCCGGGAACTCCTTGACCGGTCGGCCCGTGATCGCGTCGATCATCGCCTCGATCACGGCCTCCCCGGGGTCCTCGCCGCGCAACGCCCGCCGCGCCGCCTCGTGCTCCCCGGCGTCGAACAGCAGGAACGCGCGCACGGCCGGGATCAGTCCGGGCAGGGCCGCCGCGTCCGCGCCGCGCCCGAGACCCCACCGCAGGTTCATCGCGCGGGCCGCCACCAGCTCGGGCGGGTCGTCGGCGGACGAGATCATGGCGTGCACCGCCTCCGCCTCCTCCGGGCGGTCGGTGAAGCCGAGGATCTGCGCGAGCAGGCGGCCGGCCGGGGGTCCGCCGCCGACGGCCCACGCCGCCCGCGCCAGCCGTTCCGCGAGACCGACGTCGAGCGTGGCGCAGGCGCGGCGGGCCGCCGTCAGGAGCAGGTCCGGGTCGTCGGCCGTGCCGCTTTCCAGGCGCAGCACCGCGACGCGCATCGGGTCGTCCAGCAGCGTCGCGAGCCGGCGCTGGTGGTTGTGCGCCCGCACGGTCGAGCACCCGGCGCGCAACGCCTCGCCGTACAGCGGGTGGGCCAGCCGGACGCCGTCGGACAGGGTGACGAGACCGGCGTCCGACAACGACTCCAGGTCCGCGGCGGCGAACAGCCCCACGTCCAGCGGCTCGCCGAACGCGAGCAGCTCCAGGATCCGCCGGCGCGCGTCGGACACCGTGCCGAGCCGGTCCTCGATCAGCTCCACCAGGCGCGGCGGCATCGACCACGGGCCGTCGAGCCGCCACACGCCGTCCCGCTGCACCATGGTGGAGGCGAGCAGCAACTCGCGCAGCAGCAACACGTTCCCCTCGGTGGCGGACCGGAAGCGGTCGACCGCCCGGCTGTCGACCGGACCGCCCAGCGCGGCGGCCAGCACCTCCTCGACATCGGCGCGGCCCAGCGGCGCGAGGTCCAGCCGGCCCAGTAGCTGGTCCTTCCACAGCGCGGTGACGGGTGCCGGCGCGCGTTCGCCCGAGCGGATGGTCACAAGCACCACCGCCTCGCCGTGCTGCACGAGCTGGTGCAGCACCACCGCGCTCGTGTCGTCCAACAGGTGCGCGTCGTCGATGCCGATCACCTTGCCGCGCAACGACTCGCGCGCCGCCCGCAGCATCGCGAGCGGGCCGTCCGGGATCTCGGCGGGCAGCAGCGGCCCCAACGCGCCCAACGGGATCGCGCGGCTCGCCGACGTGGCCCGCACCAGCGGCGTGGTCAACGCCTCCTCCAGCAGCCGGGTCTTGCCCACCCCGGCCGGGCCGGCCACGACCAGCCCGGCGCCGCGCAGCGCGGCCCGGACCGCGGCCAGCTCCTCCGCCCTCCCCACGAACGGCCACCCCATGGGACCAGGCTAGGTGGTCGGCCCGCCGAAGATGGGTGATCGCCTACTCAGGTTCCCCGGCGCGGCGCCCGCCAGGCTGGCGCCCATGCGGATCGACCAGGACTTCTACCAGGACCCGTACTCCTTCTACGCCGAGTGCCGGGCGCTCGGGCCGGTGCGCGTCGAGATGCCGGACGGGACGGAGCCGTGGCTGCTCACCCGCTACGACGACGTGCTGACCGCGTTCGACCACCCGAGCCTGAGCAGTGCGTTCATGCTCAGCGACATGCTCAACCACCTCGACTCGCCGGACCACACCAGGCTGCGCAAGCTGGTCGTGCGGGCGTTCGGCGCGCGGCGGGTCGACATGCTGCGGCCGAGGATCCAGCGGATCGCCGACGACCTGCTCGACCGGTGGGCGGACGAGCCGCTGGTGGACCTCATCGACACCTTCGCGTTCCCGCTGCCCATCCAGGTGATCGGCGAGCTGATGGGTGTTCCGCCCGGCGACCACCCGCTGCTGCGCGAGCTGACCGCGGCGATGGTGCGGCCGGCCGACATGGTGGACGGGTACACCCGGCTGGGGGAGTACCTGAGGGAGTTCGCGCGGACGAAGCCGTCCGGTGACGACCTGACCACCGAGCTGCTGGCGGCCCGCGACGACGGGCGCCTGACCCACGACGAGCTGATCGCGATGCTGATGCTGCTGATCGTCGCCGGTCACGAGACCACCGTGCAGCTCATCGGGAACGGGGTGCTGGCGCTGCTCCGGCAGCCCGACCGGCTCGCCGAGCTGAAGCACGACCCGGGGCTGCTGCCGGCGGCGGTGGACGAGCTGCTGCGCTTCGACGGGCCGATCAGTCCCGGGCTGCTGCGGCTGGCCGTGGCCGACGTCGTCATCGGCGGGGCCCGGATCGAGGCCGGCGACCTCGTGCTGGTGTCGGTCGCGGCGGCGAACCGCGATCCGTCCCGGTACGGGAACCCGGACGTGCTGGTGTTCGACCGGGGGCCGAACCTGGCGTTCGGCCACGGGATCCACCACTGCCTCGGGGCGCGGCTGGCGAGGTTGGAGGGGGAGGTCGCGCTCGGAACGCTGCTGCGCCGCTACCCGGACGTCGCGCTCGCCACCGAGGACGTGACGTGGAAGCAGGCGATCACCCGGGGGTTGACGGCCCTGCCGGTGCGGCCTCGGCCTTGAGAAAGAGGGTGTGGCCGGGACTCGGAGCAACTGGTCGGGACTCGGAGAACGCGGCCGGGGGGAGCGGCCGGGTGCCGGAGGTGTGTGGTGTGCGCGGCTCGGGGCGGGTGGCCGGGAGATAAGGCGGCCGGGTCGATTCGAGGGGTGTCGACCCGGCCTCATCGGAGCGGTGTGACGGGCGGTCGCCGGTCACCTTGTGGTGGGGTAACGCGTGGTTGTCCATCACCGTGTCGCCACCGCGCTCCACTCGTGTGCGAGCCGGCCCGCCAGCTCCATGTTGGCCGCCGCGGCGGTGACCGTCCGCCGGCCGAGTCCGCACGCGGCGGCCACGCCGGCGACCGGTCCGCCGAGGGCCTCCACGACGAGGTCGAGCGCGTGGCGGCTCTCCTCGGGGTGGGTCTCGTTCACCACCCCGGCGATGACCTCGACGCCTCGCCGCAGACGCCGCAAGGCGTCGTAGAACCCGGGATCGGTGGGCGGTGCGGCGCTGTCGTACGTCACCGGCAGGTGCACGGCCGGCACCGGGATACGGCGCTCCACCAGCACGTCGGTGAGGGCGTTGAGGAACAGCACGGCCGATTCGAGGTCGGACGGGATGAAGACCGGGCTGTGCTCCAGGTCGCCGTAGCACAGGTGCAGCACCCAGCGGGCCTGCGGCGCGGCGCCGAGCACGCCCGCCACCTGCTGGGCCAGTTGGCCGGTCAGCTCGGTCCAGGCGGCGCGCGGCGTCCGGTGGTAGGCGATCAGCAGGGCCGGGGACTCCAGTTGCAGGCGCACACGGTCGCCCCACCGCGCGACGAGGTGCGTCACCTCGCCCACGACGGCCGCCTGCGCCACGGGCAGCCACTCGCGCGCGGCTTCCGGCGACCCGAGCGCGAACATCGCCCGGTCGAGCGCGTTCGGGATGCCCACCTGCACGCGCGGCGATTCGGCCAGGCCGCTCGTGTCGAGCATGGGCAGGGCCGCGAACGCCGCCTCGGCGAGGTGCGGCCGATCCATCGCCAGGTCCGCCGGCTGGAGCCGGTGGCCGGGGCGGACCCGGTAGCACGGCATGTCGTCGTAGCCGCGGCTCGCGCCGCTCCGGACCTGTTCGAGCGCGGGCACCTCCGCGAGGTCGTGGGTGAGCCAGTCGATGACCCACCGCGGGTCGCGGTCGAAGGGCAGCGCGGTCAGCTCGGCTCCCGCGCGGTGGTCGAGGAACCAGCCCATCGCGGTGGTCGGGTCCTCGCAGAGCGGGCGGGGCACCGAGCCGACGAGGTGGACCGGTAGCGGCCGGTGCGCCGTCGGCGACGGCGGTCCGGGTCGTTCGGTCGTGTGCGGCATGTCAGGTCCTGCTTTCCCGGGAAGTGGTCGGAACGGAGCGGCGGGCAGCGTCGAATGGCGTCCCCGCGATGATCGGAGCGGGCCTCACTCTGCCGATCAGCGAGCACGTCTGTCCACTTAGGAATTGATAACAGCACTATGATTAAGATCGTCCACGCGTTCGTGTGACCGGTTGAGCGCTCCGTCGTCCCGTTACCCGAAGGTGGTTCCGAATAACGGTGTCGGTTGCGTGGTGCGACCGATGAACGGGTTTGTCCTCCGGCGCCGGCGGCGATACCCAGTGGCCGACTGCCAAAACCCCTTTGTGCGTCAACAGATTTATCGCCGAAATCGGTTGAGGGGCCCTGCGCACGGGGTAGGTCTCGCGAACAGGAACCCGCCGACTGTTGAGGAGTCAGTCGTGACCGAGAACCAGACGGGCGCGGTCCACGGGACCGCTGGACAGGAAGGCGTGGCCCGGCACGCGCAGCAGGCGGCCGGCGCGGTGGCCAGCACCGGGCAGGAGCAGGTCAAGCAGGTGGCCCAGCAGGCCGCCGGCCAGGCGAAGAGCGCCGTGCACGACATGCGGGGGCGGGTGGCCGAGCAGGCCGAGCAGCAGGCACAGCGCGTCTCGCAGCAGCTCTCGCGCATCGCGGACGAGCTGAGCGGCATGGCGGACCAGCAGTCGGACTCGATGACCGCGCCGGTGATCCGCCAGGTCGCGGACACCAGCCGGCAGGCCGCGGGGTTCCTCGACGAGCGAGGCGCCCGGGGGATGCTCGACTCGGTGCAGGAGTACGCCCGCCGCAAACCGGGGACGTTCCTGCTGGGCGCGGTGGTGGCCGGCTTCCTGGTGGGCCGGGTCGCCAAGGGCGCGTCCGGCGCGGCGCGGAGCCAGAGCGGCACGTCCGGCACGGAGCACCGCACGCCGATGGCGCACGCACCCGACGTGACGGCGCCGGCGCCGCGCACCGGCGAGCCGGCGCGGAGCCCGGTGGCGACCGGCGTGGGCGCCGGCCGCACGCCCTACCCCGGCCAGTCCGGTGTGGACAGCCCCGGTCGGCCCACGCCCGGCCCGGGAGGCATGGGTCACCCGGGTCAGTCCGGTGTGGACCCCCGCACGCGGCCGTCCGGTCCGGCGGGCATGGGCTATCCGGGCCAGACCGGTGTGGGCGGCGCCGACGAGACCGGAAGGGGGCCGGATGTCCACCGCTGAGAGCCGCAGGAGCGGACAGCCGGGCGTGCCGCCGGGTGTTCAGCCGGGCGTGCCGGCGGGCGCGACGGCGACGCCGCTGCCCCGCGCCTCCGCCGAGGACGACAACGTCACGATCGGGGAGCTGGTCGGCGAGCTGACGCAGGACCTGTCCCGCCTGATGCGGCAGGAGCTCGAACTGGCCAAGGCGGAACTCCGCCAGGAGGCCTCGAAGGCGGGCAAGGCGACCGGCATGCTCGCCGCCGCCGGGTTCGCGGGCTACATGACCGCGGTGCTGCTCAGCCTCGCGGCCGTGTTCGGCCTGGCGCACCTGATGGGCCTCGGCTGGGCGGCCCTCGTGGTCGCGGTGCTGTGGGGCATCGCCGGCGCGGTGCTGTTCACCACCGGCCGCACGCGGCTGCGCAAGGTCTCGCCGAAGCCGGAACGCACCATCGAGACCCTCAAGGAGGACGCGGAATGGCTCCGACACCCGACCAAATAAGGCACGACATCGACCGGACCCGGGCGGAGCTGGTCGCCGACGCCAACCGGCTGGTCGACCACACCAGCCCCCGGCGCATCGCGGAGCGCCGGGTGCGGGGCGTCCGACACCGCCTGACCAGGATGAGGGAGACCGTGATGGGCACCGCCTCCGACACGAGTTCGACCATGCAGGACCGCGCCCAGGAAGCCACGCACGCGGTGGCCGACCGCACCCAGGAGGCCGCGCAAGCGGTCGCCGGCCGGGCGCAGCAGGCCGCCGAGGCCGTGCAGTCCGCACCGCAGCAGGCGATGCGGCAGACCCAGGGCAACCCGCTCGCGGCGGGCGTCATCGCGTTCGGCGCGGGCCTGCTGGCCGCGACGCTGATCCCGCGCACGCGCACCGAGGAACAGGCCGTGCGGCAGCTCGGCGAGAGCACCAGTGGACTGGCGCAGCCGATGAAGGAGGCCGCCACCGAGTCGTTGCAGACGCTCAAGGAAGAGGCCTCCGACGTGATGTCGAGCACCGCCGGCGAGATGAAGGAAACCGCCTCGCAGGCCGCGCAGACGACCGCCCAGCAGGCCAAGGAGCACGCGCAGGGCGTGGCAGGACACGCCCGTGAATCGGGCCGGATGTCCTGATCCCGCGCCCGGGATCAGTCTCGGCCCCGACCTCGTCGCACGCCCTGTCCCGCCCTGCACGAGCGACCACCCCACCGCCCACGACGGCGGTCGACCGGCTGAACCGGCGCCACGCGGCGCCGGTTCAGCCGTTTCCGCGCGCCTCGGCGGCCGGTGTTATGGCGTAGTGGGAGTAGGTGCGGGCGACGGGCGTCGATACGGTCCGGACTGACGACAAGAAAGAGCAGTGCCCGGCCCTGCCATGTCCCGAGCCGCTCCGAAAAGAGGTCCCTGTGAGTCGAACACGCACCCTGCGCGTGGTGGCGGTCCTTCTCGTCCTGTCCCTGACACCGGGAACAGCAGCCGCTGCCGTGTCCACGGCCCCGGCAAGCGCCGCCGAGCCCTACTGCTACGAGGAACCCTCGCAACCCCAGGCGGACGTGAGCGACCTCAAGGCGCGCTTCACCTCCGCGAACTGGATGCAGACCCTCCAGGCCATGTACAAGCGGCGCTGGCCCAGCGGGGAGGCGCTGGCCATCGCCCAGGCCAAGGACCCGTACTGGAACCAGTTCGTGCGCAAGAACAGCTTCGAGGCGTTCGCCGAGTCGATGATGGTGGCGATCCACGAGGAGACCCACATGTGGGACCTCGACCCGTCGCGGACCAGGTGGAACGTCCACACCGCGGCTTGGATCGACGCCTCCCGGCAGGCCACGGCGGTGCCGCTGCACGACGGCTTCGCCCGCAAGGAGATCCTGCCGCTGATCACGGACAAGCTCAGCGACTCCATGGACGGCATCTACCTGCGCGACCGGACGCAGGGCGACTACCACCTCCAGGGCGTGCTGGCGGAGCTGAACGCCGGTCTGACCGGGCTGCCCGCCGTGACCGTGGTGCAGGAGTACATCAAGGGCGTCGGGGCCAGCAACGCCCGGGACATCGCCGCCACCAACCTGCGCTACCTGCTGCTCTACCTGCGGGTCGCCAAGGACCGGCACGCCACCTACTGGGCCAGGATCAAGAACGAGCCGAAGCTGCGCGAGCTGGTCCTGACCCAGTTCCTGCGCACGGCCTACTGGCTGGAGAAGTCCGCGCCGTACACCGGCAAACTGGGCAGCGTGAACGCCGACAAGATCACCGCGACGAACTACTCGCCGCAGAACATCGCGATCCTGGAGGAATTCACCGGCCGAAAGGTACGCGTCGACACCCAGAAACACTGCACCACCTGAATCACCGCACCGCCCGACAACAGCTCGTCCCGGCCCGGGAGGCGGACCTCTCCGCCTCCCGGGCCGGCCTGTGCGCGGTGGGCGAGTACATTGTGGATATACCGGTTCGCGGTCCGGTATCGGTGCGGAACAAGCCCGGAAAGCCGTGATCCGCTGTTTCGCCTTCCCGTGGCATCTTCCCGTGCTAGGCTCCCCACCTGCGAAGATGGGTGTCGGACGCAGCCCTGGGGGTAGGGGAAGCATGGACAGTCGTGTCTTTGACCCGGATGACGCTCGGCGGCGCCTGGAGGCGTGGCAGGGGCGGATCGACAAGTTGGCCGCCAACACTCAGGCGATGAGCGAGCGCTTTCAGGAACTGCGCGTGACGGCCGCCGATTCCGGCGGACTGGCCGAGGTCACCGTCGACTCCTCGGGCTCGGTGGTGGATTTGCGGCTCGGGCAGCAGATTCAGCGGATGGCGCCCGAGGCGGTCGCCAGAACGATCTTGAGCGTCATTCGGGACGCCAAGGCGAAGCTGGCCGAACGCTCGCAGGAGATAGTCGAGGAGACCGTCGGCAGCGAGTCCGGCGTGGGGCGCGCCGTCGCCGAGCAGGTGGGGCGGCAGTTGCGCCCGCCGGCCCGGGACGACCAGGTGGACGAGGACGAGCCGACCTGGCGGGGGCTCCGATGACCGACGGCTACGCGGTCGACGTCGAGCAGATCCGCGGCCACGCCGCGAACATCGAGGCGTTGAAGGCGCGGTTCGAGGCCGTCAAGGCGGCCAGCTCGCACATCTCCGGGGACGACCAGGCGTACGGGCTGCTGTGCGGGTGGATCTCCGGCGTGCTGGAGGGCAGGCACGTCCAGCAGGACGAGGTCGTCGCCTACGTCGAGGAGAACCTCGCGCTCGCCGCCGAGTCGCTGCGCCAGACCGCCGCCGAGTACGAGGCCGTCGAAGCGGAGCAGGCCACTTCGTTCAGCCGCATCGAGGGCGGACCGCGTTAGCAGGGGGGAAGCGCCGTGAACGACAACTCGCTGGTGGCCGACGTCAAGTCGACGCAGGAGGTGTGGACGGGGTCGAGTCTCGCCGACAGCTTCGAGGGCCTGGTCGACGCGATCAGGTCCGAGGGCTGGGTGGACGACCTGATCGCCGGGGCGGGCTTCGGCGTCGAGGTGGCCGCGACCGTGATGGACCCGATCAGCGCGCTGCTGGCCAACGGCCTGGGCTGGGCCATGGAGTACTTCGAGCCGCTGCGGGAGATGCTGGACGAACTCACCGGGAAACCGGATGTCGTCGCCTCGCACGCCGCCACCTGGAACAACGTGTCCGCCGAGCTGAACAGCATCGCCGCGGACCTCCAGCTCTACCTGGACGGCGACGTCCCGGACTGGCAGGGGCAGGCCGCCGACGCCTACCAGAGCATGATGGCCTACAACGCCGACGCCATCGGCGGGCTCAGCGCGACGGCCGCGGCGATGGCGGTGGCCACGGAGGGCGCCGGCGAGCTGGTGTCCTTCACCCGCGACCTCGTCCGCGACCTCATCGCGGACCTCGTGGCCCGGGTGATCGTGTGGGCCGTCGAGGCGATCTTCGTCGTCACCATCCCGGTGATCGCCTCCCAGATCGCCGCGGCGGTCGTCAAGTGGGCGGGCCGCATCCTCACGTACACGATGGCCCTGGTCACGAGCCTGACCAACCTCACCAAGCTCCTCAACGGATAGGGCGGGCATGGCCACCAAGAAGCCCGGCAGCGGCAAGACACCCGGCGGCGGCGATGTCCCCTCGAACGTGAAGGGCGCGCTCGACAAGGCGAAGGAGACCGCCACCAAGGGCCGTTCGGAGGAGGCAGGCGGGTCCGAGAGCCCGACCACGCCGACCCCGACACCGGCCAAACCGGATTTCGAGAACCCGAAGTTCGACGACCGGAAGCTCACGGACTACGCGCTCAACCCCGAGCACCCCGTCGGCAAGCACAAGGCCAAGGTCATCGAGTCCGCCACCGGCCTGGGCCGCGACGACGCCGCGGCGGTCAAGCAGCAGATCCTGGACCAGGTCAAGGGCGGTGAGACCATCACCGGCAAGGTGGACGAGCACGGCAGCCGGTTCAACAAGGACGTCACGCTGACCGGACCCGAGGGGACCATCACCGTGCGCACCGCCTGGATCGTGGACGCGACGACCGGGGAGACGCGGCTGGTCACCGTGAGCTTCCCGAACTAGACCATTCGGTCTAGAACTCCGAACTACCCAAGGAAAACCATGGAGCTCTTCGAAGTGGTCGAACTCGCCGTGGACCTGCCGGAGGACGGCCTGTCGGCGGGCGCGATCGGCACGATCGTGGACGAGTACCCGGACTCGGGGAAGTACGAGGTCGAGTTCGCCGACGACAACGGGCGGACCATCGCCCTCACGGCGCTGCGGTCCGACCAGATCCGCCCGCGGCGCTGAGCGGGGCCCGGCGATCGGACCGGGCGGCGGCCTCCACAAGCCGGTGCGGCGCCCCGCTGGGGGCGCCGCACCGGGGCCTGTCCATGACATCCGGGTCGGAACTGAAGAGGTCGTGATCGTCGCGGTGGGCGAGGAGTGCTCGGGCGACCATGGTTCGCGACGACACGTTCTTCGGCATCGCGGCGGCCTGTTGCCGGGAGATGCCGCCGAGCGGCCGAGTCGACCGGCTGCCGGGGAAGCAGCCGCGACCGGTCAGGCGCAGCGTCGGTAAGCCGCGCTGGCGAGGTCGGCCGCGTGCCGCATCGCCTGGGCGTGCAGGGCGGTCAGCGACAGCACGTCGGCCTGCTCCTCCAGGTCGCCGTCGACCTCTTCCAGGCGTTCCTCGGCGGTGGTGTAGACGACGCACTCCGCGGCGACGCTCAGCCGGCGCGCGAGGAACGCCACCGCGGTCATCAGGTGCTCCGCCTCGGCCGCGGTGATCGGCACCACCCGCTGCGGCGCCTGGTCGGCCAACTCGTCTTCGGCGGTGCCGAGGTCCGGTGGTTCGGCGCACCAGGCCAGCCTGCTGTCCCAGAGGCCGGCCGCTTCGTGCAGTGATTCGATGAACGGCTCCCAATCGATGTTCCGGTCCATGGTCTGCCACTTCCTCTCTGGCTACCAACCCGGAGTGCCCGCCGGTCACCCGGTTCATGCAGGCCTTTCCCATTCCGGGTGGAAACCTCCGGCGGCCGTTTGAGGACCGCCGGGAAGTGGGTACCGCCAGGTCAGTACGCGACCGCGCGCGCGGCGAACCGCGGTGCGGGCGCGACGCCGCCTGCCGCCGGGTAGGAGATCCGGTCGGCCACGCCGTCGGAGGTGTAGCGGTGCTGCGGGGCCGCGGCCAACTGGTCGAGCCAGACCGCCGAGCCGTACCGGGCTTCGTCGCCGCTCGCGTCCTGGGACCGGATGCGCGGGGTGCTGAGCGGGTCGAAGTCGGCGGCGAACGGCGACGGGGCCGGGTTCGACCCGACCAGCAGGACGCACGCGTAGTCGTACGACATGCCGTCGGCGGCGCCGCGCATCGCCAGCGCGCTGGTGCCGGGCACCGCGCCGAACGGCAGCGCGAGGCTGGTCACCGTGTAGTTCGGCACGGCCTGGTGGATCTCGCGCTGGCCGCGCGCGATCGCCTGCTGCACCTCCAGGTCCGACACCGAGGCGAGGTTGGTGTGGTACTGGGTGTGGTTGCCGATCTCGAAGCCGTGGTCGCGCAGCCACGGCAGGACACCGCTGCCGTCCGACGTCCCGAACGGCGCGGCGTTGACGTACAGGCTCGCCACCGGTCGGAAGCCGGGATGCCGGTCGGCCACCTCGCGCAGGATGGCGATCGCGGTGCCGGGCACCGGCTGCCCTGCGCCGTCCAGCGCGAACTGGGTGGGGTCGCCGTCGTCGAAGGTGAGCACGACCGGGTGAGCGCCGGCGGGGATGTCGATGCGGCCACTCGCGTACTCGGTGGCCGTCACCGGCACGTAGTTCTCGGCGGCCAGCCGTTCCAGCTCGGCGCGGAACGCCGCCGGGGTCCGGTCGTAGACCGACGTCGGCTGGTCGACCAGGCGGTGGTACATCAGGACCGGGACCTGCCCCAGCTCGTTGGCGCGCACGGCGGCCGGGTCCGGTGGCGGGGAGGACTGCTCGGACGGCGCGGACACCGCCGATCCCGCCGCCGGGTTGGCCGCCGGCGGCGGTTGCTCGGGCACGTCCGCGCAGGCGCAAGTGGCCGCGACGAGCACGGTGGCGGCGGCCAGGCGCAGTTTTGATGGCACCAAAGTGTTGTTCACGGTCGGCAAGGTACGCCGATGCGGCGGGGATGCCGCTCAATGTGACACATTAGGACGAATTCTGGTTTACCCACCGCCAACGGCGGTATATGCGCAATGGATAGTGGTGCGCAGATCGGAGTCCACGATGACGGATGCATCGCGAAAGATGAAACGGGTTCTGATACCAGTGGCCGCCGTCGTGGCCTTGCTGCTGGTGGCCGGGGTGGCCGCGACAGTCGTGCACAGTCAGTCGGTCGGCCTTGCCGTAGGTCAGCTTTCTGACGGAACGAGTGTCACCCGATCGGGAATGCAGCGCGTTTCTATCACCACAGCGGATCCAAGTGTTCTCGATCGGGTGACAGTCCAGGTGGATGGACAAATGATCGAAACACAGCGTGATGGAAACGGGATGACATTGAACGGGCTGGACCTGGGCGAGGGCTCGCACACCCTGTCCGTCCGCGCCGCCAACCCGCTGCCGTGGATGCCCGACGTGCTGCTGGAACGCCAGTTCACGGTGGACAACACCCCGCCCACCGTGTCGGTCGACCTGGTGGAGGCCAAGTCGCCGCGCGGCCCGCTGACCGTGCGCGGCACCGCCGACGGCGCTTCGACGGTGCTCGTCGGCGACCAGCGGGTGGACGTCCGGGACGGCCGGTTCGAGGCGCTGCTGTCGTCGGTGCCCGCCCGGCTCCGCCTGGAGGCCAGCGACGAGGCAGGCAACACCGGGCACCACGACGTCGCCGTGAAGGTGCCGCACCCCGGTATGCGCGCCGTGCACATGAGCGCCGCCGCGTGGGCGACCGCCGAGCTGCGGGAGCCGGTGCTGGCGCTGGCCCGCGAGGGCCGGATCGACACCGTGCAGTTGGACATCAAGGACGAGAGCGGCGAGATCGGCTACGACTCGCAGGTGCCGCTGGCCAAGGAGGTCGGCGCGAGCCGCAACCACTACGACGCGCGGGCCACGGTCGACCAGTTGCACGGGATGAACCTGCGGGTGGTCGGCCGGCTGGTGGCGTTCCGCGACCCGGTGCTGGCCAAGGCGTCCTGGCAGGCAGGCGCGCAGGACCGGGTGGCCCGCAACCAGGGCGGCGCGCCGTGGACGGGCCACTACGGCGAGTACGCGTTCACCAACTTCGCCAACCCCGAGGTCCGCGACTACAACATCGCGATCGCGCGGGAGGCGGTCACGCTGGGCTTCGACGACATCCTGTACGACTACGTGCGGCGGCCGGACGGCCCGATCGGACAGATGCTGTTCGCCGGCCTGGCCGGCACGCCCGAGCAGTCCATCGTGGACTTCATGCGCGACACGCGGGAGGTCATCCGCCCGCTCGGCGCGTACCTGGGCGCGTCCGTGTTCGGCATCGCCGCCCACAGCGGCACGGACATCGCGCAGGACATCCCGGCCATGTCGGCGTACGTCGACTACCTCTCGCCGATGGTCTACCCGTCCCACTGGGGTCCTGGGGAGTACGGGGTGGACCACCCGGAGGGCAAGCCCTACGACATCGTGCGAGCGTCCGTCGCGGACTTCGTGGCGTTGACCAAGGACACCGGCGCGACGGTCATCCCGTGGCTCCAGGCGTTCTCCATGGCCCACTCCTACGGCCCGGCCGAGGTGCAGGCGCAGGTGAAGGCGTCGGCCGACGCGGGCGCCCAGTCGTTCCTGCTGTGGAACGCGGCCTGCCGCTACGAGTCCGCCGGGCTGGCGCCCGGATGACCGCACGGCGCTGACCGGAGACCGGGCCGTCGCGAGTGGCAGCAGGAGGCAACGACATGACTATCGGAGATTCCGGGCCGGGGACACCGCCGTCCTTCGGCTGGCAGTGGGGTGGTTACAACCGGGAGGAAGTCGACGCGGCGATCCGGCGGCTCACCGAGCAGTTGGAGCTGCTGCGGACGGACCGGGACGCGGCGGTGGAGACCGCGGAGGACGTGACCCGGCAGCTCGACGCCGCCCGCACCGAGCTGAGCGAGTACCGGATGCTGCACGCGGGCTACTCGAAGGAGAACACCGTCTCGGGTGCGATCCGGTACCTGATGCACGTGGCGCGGCAGAAGGCGGCGAAGGAGGAACGGGCCGCGCGGGAACGCAGCGAGACCCTCCTGCGGCAGGCCGACCAGTACGCCGAGCGGCAGGCGGTGCTGCTGGACGAGACCGAGCAGGAGACCCAGCGCCGGCTGGCCGAGGCCGACCGGCGGGCGCAGGAGATCGTCGAGGGCGCGGTGGGCGAAGCGCACGCGATCCTCGCCGAACTGGTCGAACGCCGGAAAGTGCTCGACCGGTGGGCCGCGGAGATGGGCCTCCCGACACCGCGCGACTCGTCCGGCCCGATAACCACCCAGGCCGACGGCCCGCTCCCCGACGGCCCGCTCCCCGACAGAGCACTGCCTGACCGCGCACGTCTCGATCGCGCGTTGCCTGACCGCGCGTTGCCTGACCGCGCACTTCCCGACAGCGCACTCCCTGCCGGTCCGCCCCTCGCACCCCCGGCCGCCGGCCCGCCCACCGCACCCTTCGTCACCCCGCTCGTCGGGCCTGCCGTGCCCGCGCTGCCCCCGGCGCCTGCCGCGCCTCTCGCGGCCCCGACACCTACCGCGCCCCTCGCACCTGCGGCAACCGCTGATGCCAGCCTGCCCGATGATTCCGCCGCGCCGGCCGCACCCGCCGTGTCCAGTGACCCCACCGCGCCCGCCACCGAGCAGCTCGGCGCACCCGTGACCGAGCAGCTCGCCGCGCCCGCCACCGAGCAGCTCGGCGCACCCGTGACCGAGCAGCTCGCCGCGCCAGCCACCGAGCAGCTCGGCGCACCCGTGACCGAGCAGCTCGCCGCGCCAGCCACCGAGCAGCTCGCCGCACCCGTAACCGAGCAGCTCGGCGCGGACGGCCGACCCGTCGCGCCGATCCTGCTCGAAGACGGCGGCGCACCCGCCCAGTCCACGGCGGACCGCTCATGACCGATCCGGCCCGGCGGCGTCCGCCGTCCGGTTGGGCGGGCGCACTCCACTACCTGGTCGGCCTCTGCCTGGCGGCGGCGACGGTGCTGGCGCTCGACGCCCGCATGCCGTCGTGGCACGTCGTGGTCCACGGCCGGACACCCGTCGGCGTGGCGCCGCCGGAGCCGCCGTCCGCCGTGCAGCGGTTCAGCGCGGAACTGCCTCCGGGCCCGCCGTTCCCGGAACGCGGTGGCGGCACGTGGCGGACCGTGCCGGGCAAGTCCGCCACCACCGCGACCGGAACGGTGCGAACCGGCACCCCGCAGCCCTTCTCGGTCTCGGTGGAAGTCGAGGAGGGCATCACCCTCCCGCAGGGGGACAACACCTTCGCCGCGCGGGTGGACCACGCCCTGGTCCACCCGCGCGGGTGGACGAGCGGCGGCCGGTACGCGTTCCGGCGGGTCGACGGCGAGTACCCCGACCTGAGGATCAGGCTGGCCACCCAGGAGACCGCCCGCGCGCTGTGCGGCTTCGAACTGCCGTATGACACGTCGTGCCGGGTGGGTGCGGCCGTGTACCTCAGCGCGGCCCGGTGGATCCGCGGCGCGTACGCCTACGGCGACGACCTCAGGGGGTACCAGGCGTACACCATCAACCACGAGGTCGGCCACTTCCTCGGCTTCGGCCACGAGCCTTGCCCACAGGACGGCGCTCCCGCGCCGGTGATGATGCAGCAGACGTTGAGCACCGCCAACGACGAGCTGGCGACCATCATCGCCGGCAGCGACCAGGGGGTCGAGGTCGCGCCCGACGGCAAGTCGTGCGTCCCGAACCCCTGGCCCTTCCCACGTCGGTGACGCGAGGTCTACCGGAGAACGGCGTGCCCACAACCAGTCCGCAGTCGGCTCGCGGCCGAGCCGGCGCGGAGGGCGGCGCGGGTCACTCCTCCATGCCGCCGCCGTCATCCTCGAACGCGTCGCCCAGCACCTCGCCGAGCACCATGCCGCCGACCACACCGGCCGCCGCGCCCGCGACCATGCCGCCCATACCCGGACCGCGGCGGCGGCCGTGCTCGTCGTGGTGCCCATAACCCGGCTGTCCGTACCCCGGCTGTCCATAACCGGACTGGCCGGCGCGGTCGGCGATCTGGGCGAGCCACTGGCTGATCGCGCCGGCCCAGTCCGTGGTCAGCGCGTCCTCGTGCGACGCGTGGAACCGGCCGAACGCGTCGCCGCCGCCGGAGAACATCCCGCCGCGCTTGTCCGCCTCCAGCACCACGACGAGTTCGTGCGGGCTGGTGACGAAGGTCAGCTCCACCTGGTTGATCCGCCCCGCGAACTGCGCCGGCGGGAAGAACTCGATCTCCTGGTAGAACCCCAGTTCCTGGTGCACGCCGTGAATCCGGCCGGCTTCGACGTCGGCGCTGCGGAACTGGAAGCCGAGCTGCCCGAACGCGTCCAGCACCCGGTCCTGCGACGGCAGCGGCCCGACCAGGAGCGGGTCCAGGTCGCCCTTGTCCGGCGCGCCCTTGATCACCAGCTCGGTGCGCACGCCCACGGTCATGCCGGGCAGCCGCTGACCGCCGACCGCCGTGATCGGGGTCTCCCATGGGATGGGGAGCTGGAAGGGCACGGCCAGCGGCCGGCCCGCCGGGACGTGCACGCCCTGCGCCACGACGACGCGCAGGAACTCCGAGACTCCGCCGTACTCGTGGTCGCCGCGTTCGACCTCCACCCTGGTCACCAGGGAGAGCACGATCTGGTCGATGTCGGCGTCGTTGCTGCCGCCCTGGATGCGGACCTGACCGGTGATCGTCTGGCCCGGCACGGTGTGCGGGGAGTCCAGGACGGTGTCGACCGACGGTCCGCCGATGCCGAAGGCGCTGAGCATCCGTTTGAACATCTCTGTTCCTCCTGGAACGTGTGGTTCACCTGGTGTGGGGTGGTTTGTCCGTCTCGTCCTCGAAGTCGCCGATCAGCTCTTCGAGGAGGTCTTCCAGGGCCGCGATGCCGACCACGCGGTCGTTCTCGGCCACGAGCGCCAGTTGGGCGCGGTCGCCGCGCATCGCGGTCACCGCCTGGGCCACCGGCATCGTGGCGGGCAGGGTCAGCGGTGTGCTCATCAGCTCGCGGGCGGTCGGCCCGCTCCCGGCGGCGGTGGCCCGCACCGCTTCCCGGATGTGCACCAGGCCCACGAACCGGCCCCGCGCGTCGGTCACCGGAAACCGGGAGCGGCCCGATTCCCGGCTGCGGCGCTCGATCTCCCGGGCGTCGGTCGTCTCCGCCACGCTCAGCGTGTGCTCGACGGGCACCATCACCTGCGACACCGTGGTGTTGCGCAGTTGCAGCATCCTGGTCAGCAGCCGGCGCTGGCCCTCGGGGATCAGGCCGTGCTCGGCGGACTGGCGCACCAGCAGGCGCAGGTCGTCCGGCCGGTGCGCCTGAGCCAGTTCGTCCTGCGGCTCGACCTTCATCAGCCGCAGCAACGCGTTCGTGACGCCGTTGAGTCCACTGAGGACCCAGCGCACGGAGTGCGCGAACGCGCGGAACGGCAGCGCGAGCAGCAGCGCGGAGCGTTCCGGGTGCGAGATCGCCCACGACTTCGGGGCCATCTCGCCGACCACCATGTGCAGGAACACCACCAGCACCAGGCTGAGCGTGAACGCGATCGCGTACGACACGCCGGCCGGCAGCCCGGTCGCCCCGAGCAGCGGGTCGACCAGGTCGGCGACCGCCGGCTTGGCCAGCGCGCCCAGCCCCAGCGTGCACAGCGTGATCCCGAGCTGGGCGCCCGCGAGCATCAACGACAGCTCACGGACACCGGCCACGGCCGCGCGGGCGGCGCGACTGGTTTCGGCGGCCTGTTCCAGGCGGTGCCGCTTGGCGGCGATGAGGGCGAACTCGGCGGCGACGAAGAACGCGTTGGCGACCAACAGGACCAGCGACAGCAGCAGCGACCAGGTGGTGCTCATCGGGCGTCCTCCCGGTCGGCGGAGCCGATCACGACGCTGGCGGGCACGTTGCGCGCCACCGCCGTCACCCGCACGGAGACGCCGTCGAACTCGACCTCGTCGTCCACCTGCGCGGTGCGGCCCAGGCGGTGCAGCACCAGGCCGGACACGGTGTCGTAGCTGTCGTGCGGGGGCAGCTCGACGCCGGTGGCGTCGGCGATCTCGTCCACCCGCATCCGACCGGGCACCCGCCAGGCGCCCCCGCCCAGCGGCTCGATGGCGTCCTCGTCCAGGTCGTCCTCGTCGTGGATCTCCCCGACCAGCTCCTCGGCGAGGTCTTCCAGCGACACGACCCCGGCGAACCCGCCGAACTCGTCCACCACGCACGCGAGCTGCCGGCGCTCGGCCCGCAGCCGTTCGAGCACGGCGGGCAGCGGCAGCGTGGTGGGCACCACGAGCGCCGGCACGGCGATGTCGCCGATGGGCGTCGTGGCGCGGTGTTCCGGCGCCACCGTCAGCACCTCGGCCAGCCCGACCACACCGCGCAGGTCGTCCAGGTCCGCGCCGAACACCGGGAACCGGGAGTGGCCGGTGTCCAGCAGCTCCACCACGCGGGCGGCGGGTTCGTCGGCGCGCACGGTCCGCACCGCCACGCGCGGGGTCATCGCCTGCTCGGCGACCAGTTCCCGGAACCCCAGACCGCGCTCCAGCAGGCGCGACAGCTCGGGGTCCAGGTGCCCTTCGCTGCTCGCCTCGCCGATGATCTGCCGCAGGTCCTCCGGTGTCGCGCCCTGCGGCAGCTCCTCCACCGGCTCGATGCCCAGCGCGCGCAGCAGCCGGTTGGCCGCCGCGTCGAACAGCTTGATCAGCGGGCCCGCGACCTTGAGGTACCCGATCGTCGACGCGCTCAGCGCCTTGGCCAGCGCCTCCGGCCGGGCGATCGCGAAGTTCTTGGGCAGCAGCTCGCCGAGCACCATCTGCACGACCGTGGCGAACACCAGCGCCACCACCATCGACAGCGACACCGCCACGCTCGGCGACAGGCCGGTCAGTCCGAGCAGGTCGGCCAGACCGGTGCCCAGCAGCGGCTCGGCCACGTAGCCCGCGAGCAGCGCGGTGACCGTGATCCCGAATTGGGCCCCCGACAGCATGAAGGACAGCCGCTGTGTGACGCGCAGCGCGCGGTCGGCGGCCTTGTCGCCGCCCTCGGCGAGCTGGCGGAGCCGGCCCCGGTCCACCGCCATGTAGGCGAACTCCTGGGCCACGAAGTATCCCGTGGCCACGGTGAGGGCCACGATCGCGAGCAAGCCGGTGAAGATCAACACAGCGGGCTCGCCACGTGCGGTGGATCCATGATCAGCCGGGTCGAGCCCGGCCTACTACTACAGCCGTCCGTATCGGCGCTGTCAGGCATACTTCACACTAGCACGTGGCACTGTACGGTTAGCGGTGCGTACACGGAGGTGAGTCCAGGGTGACCGACGTCCTGCTCAAGATCGGCGAACTCGCCGCCCGCGCCCAGGTCAGCCCGCGCACCGTCGACTACTACACCAGCCTCGGCCTGCTCAGCCCCGCGAAGCGCACGGCGGGCAACTACCGCCTCTACCACCCGGCCGACATCGAGCGCATCCACCTCGTGCAGCGCTTAGAGGTGCAGGGGGTGCCCCTGGAGGAGATAGCCACCGCGCTGCGCAGCCCGCACGTCGACGTCGGCGCGATCCTGGACCGCATCGACGAGGACCTGCGCACGCTCCAGACCGCGGCGGAGGCGGCCTCACCCGAGGTCCACGGCCTACTGGCCGCCGTCGCCACCCGCGTCCACTCCCTGATCACCGTCGCGCTCCAGATCCCGCCCGACCTGCCCATGCCGTGACGAGCGCCGCAGCCGGACCTCGGTGATGGCGTGGTGGTCCACGCGGAGCACCTCGATCGTCCAGCCCGACACGGTGACCCACTCGCCCGGCCGCTCCGGCACGTGGCCCAGGGCGACCAGCAGGAGGCCGGCGATGGTGGCGTAGTCCCCGTCGGGCGCGTCGGGCAGTTCCACGCCCACGTCGACCAGGTCGTGCATCGGGAACGTGCCGGGCAGCACCATCGAGCCGTCGTCGGCGTTGTGCACGGCCATGACGTCGCGGTCGGTCTCGTCCATGATCTCGCCGACGATCTCCTCCAGCAGGTCCTCCAGCGTGACCATGCCCGCCACCGCGCCGTGCTCGTCCACCACCAGCGCCATCTGCTCGTGCTCGGCCTTGAACCGGCGCAACGCGTCCGACACGCGCACCGAGTCCGGGAACACCAGCGCGGACCGTGCGACGTCCGCCACGGTGGCGTCGTCGCGCAGCAGGTCACGCAGGTGCACCACGCCGACCAGCTCGTCCAGGTGCCCGCCGCGCGCCACGGGAGCCCTGGAGTGCCCGGAGGCGGCCAACTCCGCACGCGCCGACGGCACGTCCGACTCCGCCGCCAACGTGACCACCGCGAGGCGCGGCACCAGCACCTCGCGCAGGCGGCGCTCGTGGATCTCCAGCGCGCCGGTGATGATCATGCGCTGCTCGGGGTTGAGCCCGCGCTGCACCGCGACCAGCTCCCGCAACTCCTCCGGCGAGAGCTGCTCGGAATCCGCCTCCGGCTTGCCGCCGAACAGCCGCACCACCACGTTCGTCGACGCGCTCAGCGCCCACACCGCCGGCCGGGAGATCGCCGAAAGCAGGTCCAGCGGGCGCGCCACCAGCAACGCCCAGCGCAGCGCGTACTGCATGGCCAGCCGCTTGGGCGCCAACTCGCCGAACACCAGCGTGACGAACGTCAGCACGACCGTCACCAGCGCGACGGCCACCGCGTTCGCAGCGCCGCCGAGGAACTCCAGCAGCGGCACCAGCGGCTCGGCCAGCGACACCGCCGCCGTCGCGGAGGCCAGGAACCCGGCCAGGGTGATGCCGATCTGGATCGTCGCCAGGAACCGGTTCGGGTCACGCGCCAGCCGGACCAGCTTGCGCGCGGCGGCCCCTCCGTCCCGCTCCAACGCCCGTAGCTGACCCTCGCGCAGCGAGATCAGCGCCATCTCGCTACCCGCGAACAACGCGTTGAGCAGCACCAGCACCGCAACCAGCGCGATGGTGAATCCGTAGCCGTCCACACCCACCCCGCATCCCCGACCGAGTGAGGGAAACGCTACTGCCGGACCACGTCCGCCACAGCCGGAGGACAGTGGAGAGCGCCTCCGTCATGCGCCGACCGGCGAGAACGCCGTCCGCGTCCACCGGCGTCCCGATCGGAGCGCGTTCGCGGTGCTAGCGGCGGGTGGCCGGGTCGGGGGCCGTGGAGACCAGGTCGTCGGGGGCGGACAGCCGCCAGGCCTCGAAGACCAGTTCGGACAGCTCGTCGGCCTCGATGCCCGCCAGGTGGACGACGACCCAGCCG
The DNA here is from genome assembly GCF_050942485.1 of Actinosynnema sp. CS-041913. Classification (NCBI taxonomy): domain Bacteria; kingdom Bacillati; phylum Actinomycetota; class Actinomycetes; order Pseudonocardiales; family Pseudonocardiaceae; genus Actinosynnema; species Actinosynnema sp. CS-041913. The sequence goes on from NZ_CP192037.1 coordinate 2,709,278, forward strand.
AAACCGCCGGCCGTGAACTGCTCCTCGAAGACGTCCGGCCGCTCGGACACCAGCGCCCGCTGCTCGGAGAGCGTCTGCTTCAGGCCGACGGTCTGCGTGCGCGGCCAGTAGTACCCGAACCGCTTGCCCCGCACGCTGAACGAGCTGTAGTCGCTGCCCTCCGAGCGCGCCACGTCCGCGAGCCCGCCGAGCACCCGGAAGAACTCATCACTGCCCACCGCCACCGCACGCCCCCACGAAGTCCAAGAGCTCGAAGTATAGGTCGTGGGCGGCCGGTTCACTTCCTGTTCAACCGCGCGGGGCGAATGGCGCTGGTTGTGGCAATCCGGTTGCGGTACAACGGCTTGGACAGTCCCGCTCGGGAGGTGGTCCCGTGTTCAGTTGGAGCGCCGGTGTGCAGGTGGCCGTGGTCGCCGCGGTCCTCGTCGGACTCGCGCTGGCGGGCCGGGGCATCCGGGCGTCGGCCGACGGGGCCTACCGGCGGCACGTCGCCGGGTGGGCGCGGGAGCGGGGGTGGGGGTTCCGGGTCGGGGCCGATGACCTGCCGTGGCGGTACCGGTTGCCGCACGGGGCCAACCAGGGCGTCCGGTTCCGGGTCGACGGTGTGACCGGGGACCGGCGGTTCACGCTCGCGCACGTCAGCCACAAATGGGGTGAGGACGTGGTCGGGCCGGCCCAGTCGCCCGTCGCCAAGCGGGTGGACCTGACCGTGGTGGTGCTGCACCTGCGGAACGACTACCCGGCCGTCGAAGTCGAGGAGCGGAGGGGCGGGGCCGGGGGTTACGGCGTGGTCGGGCATCCCCGGTTCGACGAGCTGTTCGCGGTGTACACCGACGTGCCCGGCGGGCCGGCGGCGGCGGTGCCGGCCGCGGTGGCCGAGGCCCAGGTCCGGGGCGAGGTCCCGGAGTGGGCGCTGCGCGGGCGGGAACTCGTGTGCCGGGAGACCGGGGGCGCGCCGGCTCGGATCCGAAACGCGAAGGTGGCCCAAGCGGTGGGTTCGCTGCCGGGGCACACGCTCGAAGAGCAGGTCGCCCGCGCCGTTCGGATCGCCGACCTGTTGGGTGTGCGGTAGCCGTGGACATCGGTGACTGGGCGGCGGTGTGGGCCGTCGGGTTCGGCGGGCTGACCGTGCTGTCGTACTTCCTGTCCCGCGGGCGGTCGAAGGACCACCTGCGGGCCGCCGCGGACTGGGCGCGGGCGCGGGGGTTCGGTTTCCGGGAAGGGGCCGGGAACCGCGGCTGGGTGTACGAGTTGCGGCGGGGCGCCAACGCCGGGGTCCGGTTCCAAGCGGACGGGGTCGTCGGGGGCTACCCGTTCACGCTCGCCTATGTGGACCACTCGTACGGCGACGCGGACTCCGGTGGTCGGGTCGAGCTGACCGTGGTCGTGCTCCACCTCCGGAACGCTTATGCCGCAACGGAAGTGGAGCAGCGACGGGGGCGTCGGAAGGACGCGGTCGGGCACGCCGGGTTCGACCGGCGGTTCCGGGTGCGCACCGAGGTGGCCGCCGGCCCGGGTGTCGTGGTGTCCCCGGCGCTCGCTGACGCGATGGTCGCCGGGGACCTGCCGACGTGGTCCGTCCGAGAGCGTGAGCTGGTGTGCTTCGTCGAAGGGCGGCAGGAAGCGGTGCTCTTCGACCGTGATCTGGAACGGGCCGTGCGGGTGGCCGGCCTGCTCGGCGTGCGGTGAGGAGGGCTACTCCTCCCGCGCCCAAGCCTTCGCCAGGCCGAGCTTGCCGCCGGTGTGCAGCAGGGAGCCGGAGTAGAGCCGGCTCGCCAGCAGCACGATCAGGACGACCGTGCCGGCCAGCAGGCCCAGTGCCACCAGCGCTTCCCACGCCGCCGCCTGGCCCGCGAACATCCGCACCGGCATCGCGATGGCCGACGAGAACGGCACGAACGACAGCACGGTGAGCACGGTGGCGTTGTCGGCGAAGAACGTCACGCCGAAGTACGGTCCCAGCACCAGCATGATCACCGGGCCCATGCTCGACCCCAGGTCCTCCTGACGGCTGACCAGCGCCCCGGCGACCGCCCACATCGACGCCAGCAGCACGAAACCGAGGATGAGGAACGGCACGAACCAGCCCAGCGCGGGCGCCACCAGGGTCAGCAGGTCCGAGTGCCCGCCCAGGCGCAGCGCTATCGGCGCGGCCACCGCGAGCACCAGCGCCTGGCCGACGGTGAGCAGCGCGTGGCCGGCGATCTTGCCCGCGAGCAGCGCCCGCACCGGGACCGTCGACACCAGGATCTCCACGATCCGGGTCTGCTTCTCGGTCACCGTGCTCTGCGCGATCGCCGTCCCGCCCATGCCGAACACCAGGAAGATGAAGCCGAACACCATGATCACCAGCCGCCGCTGGCCCTGCCCCACCTCGGACGGGTCGAGCAGGTCGACCGGTGGCGCGGTGCGCAGCGCGGCCAGCACGTCGGTGGGCGGGTCGGCGAGGGCGATCACGCGGACGCCGGTCACCGAGTTCCCGTCGGCCGGCACGATCGCCGCCTTCACGTCCTCCGACCGGACGAGCGCTTCGGCGGCGGGCACGTCGGCCACCGTGCGCACCTCGACATCGGCTCCCGCCAACACTTCCGCGGCCTTCGCGCCGACCGCCACGACCTTGGTCCGGTCGCCGCCCAGCACGGTCGGCAGGATCGACATCGCGAACAGCCCGATCACGATCACGCCCAAGCCGATCCAGAAACCCTTGCTGCGCAGGAAGGTCTTCATCTCGCGCTCGGCGATCAGCTTGGTGGCGGTCGCGAAACCCCGCGTCTTGCGGTCGTGGTCCGTCGCGGTGGTCATCAGATCGCCTCCATGAAGATCTCGTCGAGCGTCGGCACGACGGGGGTGAAGCTGCGGACCGGACCGCGCCGCAGGGCGGTCGCCAGGACCTCCTGGTCCGCGTCCGGCCGGCCGTCCAGTTCGAACACGGCACGGGGACCGTCCACATCGACCACCCGGACGCCCGGCACGTCCCGCACCCATCCCGCGTCGGAGGCCACGACCAGCTCGAAACGCGTTGTGCCGTACTGGGCCCGCAGCTCGTCGCGCGCGCCGCTGGCGGCGATCTTGCCGCCGGAGATGATGACCACGTCGTCGCACAGCCGCTCCACCACGGCGAGCTGGTGGCTGGAGAACAGCACCGGCACGCCGTTCGCCGCGCGTTCGCGCAGCACGCCCAGCACGGTTTCGACGGCGATCGGGTCCAGGCCCGAGAACGGCTCGTCCAGGATCAGCATCACCGGGTCGTGCACGAGGGCGGCGGCGATCTGCGCGCGCTGCTGGTTGCCCAGCGACAGCTCCTCCAGCTTGTCCTTCGCGCGGTGCCCCAGTTCGAGCTGGTCGAGCAGGCGTTCGGTGTTGCGCTTCGCGGTGGCCTGGTCCAGGCCGTGCAACTGCCCGAGCCAGCCGATCTGCTCGGCCACGCCCATCTTCGGGTACAGGCCGCGTTCCTCGGGCATGTAGCCGAACCGCTGCCGCACCGCCCCGGTGACCGGCGCGCCCTGCCAGGTGACCGTGCCGCTGTGCGCGGCGAGAACGCCCAGCACGATGCGCATGGTGGTGGTCTTGCCGGACCCGTTCGCGCCCAGGAACCCGGTCATCCGACCGGGCCGGACCTCGAAGGACACCCCGTCGAGGACCTGGTGATCGCCGAAGCTCCGGCCGATCGACGTCACTGTCAGCATGGCGGGAACGCTATGCGGCGGGCGGGCCCGGCACGTCCGGCGCGAGATCGACTCCTGGGGTCCTCCGCGCGGAGGACCCCAGGACTGGGACGCGGCGGATCCTAGGACTGGCCCGGCGCGACGATCCCGTGCTCGTAGGCGAACACGACGGCATGCGTGCGGTCGCGCAGGCCCAGCTTGGCCAGGATGCGCGACACGTGCGTCTTCACGGTCGTCTCGCCCAGGTACAGCGCGGTGGCGATCTCGGCGTTGCTCGCCCCGCGGGCGAGGTGGACCAGCACCTCGAACTCGCGGTCGGTGAGTTCCGCCGGGCGGCGGGACGGCGTCGCCGGGGCCGGCCCGGTGAACCGGGCGATGACGCGGCGGGTGACCTCGGGTGACAGCAGCGCGTCCCCGCGCGCGACGATCCGGACGGACTCGACCAGGTCTTCCGGTGAGGAGTTCTTCAGGAGGAAGCCGCTCGCGCCCGCCCGCAGGGCCTCGAACAGGTAGTCCTCGCGGTCGAACGTGGTGAGGATGACGACCTTGATCGGGTTGTCCGCCCTGGCCGGGCCGAGGATGCGCCGGGTCGCCTCCAGCCCGTCGACGCCGGGCATCTGGACGTCCATGAGCACCACGTCCGGCTGGAGGCGTTCGACCACGGCCACGGCTTCGAGCCCGTCGCGCGCCTCGCCGACCACCTCGATGTCGTCCTCGGTGCCGAGGATGACCCGGAAGCCCGCGCGGACCAGTTCCTGGTCGTCGGCGAGCACCACGCGCAGAGACGTCATGCCGGAAACCTCGCACGGACCAGGTAGCCGCCGTCACGCCGGGGTCCGGCTTCGAGTTCGCCGCCGTGCACCGCGACCCGTTCCCGCATCCCCACCAGGCCGAATCCGCCGCTCCGCGCCGGGGCTCCCGACCGACCGCGTCCGTCGTCCGCGACTTCGACCTCCAACGAGGTCTCCAGGAACCGCACCCGCACGTCGGCCTTGCGCGCGCCCGCGTGCTTCACGACGTTCGTCAGGGCTTCCTGCACGATCCGGTACACCGACAGGGCGACGCCCTCGGGCACCGGACGCGGTTCGCCGTAGACCCCGTGGTCCACGTCGAGCCCGGCCCGCCGCGCCATCGTGGCGAGTTCGGGGAGCTGGTCCAGACCGGGGGACGACCGCTCGCCCTCGGCCACGTCGAGCACGTCCTCCGAGGACTCGGCGCGCAGGACGCCCAGCAGCCCGCGCAGCTCCCCGATCGCGGTGCGCGCGGTGTCCTCGATGGTCCGCAACGCCTCCTGCGCCAGCTTCGGATCGCGGTCGAGCACCCGCCGCGCGGCGCCCGCCTGGACGCCCATGACCGACACGTGGTGCGCCACCACGTCGTGCAGGTCCCGCGCGATGCGCACCCGTTCGGCGACGATCGCGCCCCGCGTGTTCTGCTCCTGCGACCGGCGTAGCTGCTCCGCCCGGTGCACCAGCTCGGCCTGCCGGCGTGCGGAGAGCCAGGCCATGTCGCCGAAGAAGTACGCGGACAGGAAGAACAGCAGGTTGAACACGATGCCGTAGAGCACCGACGCGAGCAGCGGGTCCAGCGGACCGGCCGCGCCCTCGAACGGCGGGGTGGGCTGCAACAGGAACCGCACCAGCCCGTAGGCGAGCCAGCCGAACATGACCACGATCACGGCCACCCGACCGCGCCGCGCCACCGTCCGGTCCCGCGCCCACGCGCCGACCGTGTACATGGCGATGAACAACGCGATCGAGGGGACCATGTTGTCCCCGATCTGCCTGGCCTGCCCGGCGATGAACAGCGCGCTGACCACGAGCAGCACGGTCAGCGGGAAGCGCCGCCGCACCACCAGCGGCACGTTCACCGCGATGCTCCAGACGAGCTGTTCGGCCAGGTGCGGCGCGCCGCCGGCGGCGAACGCGCCCATGCTGTTGACCAGGATCGCCGACACCACGGCGCCGACCACGACGGCGAGCGTCAGCCACCCGTCGTGCCGCTGCTGGGCGGCCGTCGGCCTCGGCCGGCGCCACTGGCTCCACACCGGCTCTTGATCGTCCGAACGCGACCTGTCGTCGGCCGGCACGGCGGTTGTCATGCCCCAGAACGTAGCGCCTCGCCGGTCAGGCGGGTTCGCCGCGAAGGGGCCTGCCGGGGAACGCGTCCAACCGCATCCCGCCGTCGCGGACCACGAACTCGCCGCCCACGAGGAGGTGCTTCACGCCGGTCGACGGCCGGGTCGGGTCCAGGTAGGTGGCCGTGTCGGTGATCGCGCCCGGGTCCAGCACCACGATGTCCGCGTCCGCCCCCACGCCCAGGTGGCCCTTCGCCCGCGCGGCCGGGGCGATCGGGTCCAGCACCCGGGCGGGCAGGTACGCGCAGCGCCGGAAGGCTTCCAGCCAGGACCAGGCGCCGGTCTCGCGGACCATCAGGCGCAGCGCCTTCGCGAACGTGCCCGCCGTGCGGGGGTGCGTGCGGCCGTTCGGTGGCAGTGGCCACTCGCGACTCTCGTGGGTTCCGTCGCTCCACATGACGGGCATCGCGTCGCTGGCCACGATCGAGTCCGGGAACGCCAGGGACCGGTGCAGCAGGCCGGCGTCGACCGGGTCTTCCTCGTCCAGGAACGACACCACGCACAGCGCGGCGGGGTCGGTCTCCCGCAGTTGCCGCAGCCGGCCGACGTCGGCGATCCGTTCACCGGACTCGACCATCATGATGTCCTGCGGGCCGATACCCCAGGCGGGCAGGCGTTCGGGCGCGAGGAAGAACGCGCCGACACCGGTGCTGCCCGCCCCGTACGGGTAGCACTCCACGGTCACCCTCGACCCTTCCGCGCGGGTCTCGGCCAAGAGCCCGAGGACCCGGTCGACGTGCCGGCGCGACGTGCTGTTGACGTGGCAGTGGTGCATCGGCGCGCCGGTCTCGACAGCGGCCCGGACGATCTCCGCACTACCGTCGACAGGCGTCGTCGGGTCGGCTTCCACCAACTCGCGGACATGCGTGTACACCGGCGCGTTCGCCTTCGCGGACAACGAGGCCATGGCCAGGAACTCGGCCGGGTCAGTCCGGGGCGCGTAGCCCAAAAGCACCCCGATACCCAGCGCACCGGCCCCGATCTCCCGTTCCAGCACGGCCAGCCAGGCCCGTAGCTCGGCCGACGACGACGACCGCTGCCAACGCGGATCGTCCAACAACACGAGCCCGCTGAAGAAGTCGGCATCCGGCTCCACGCCCAACAACACCTGCGCACGCGCCGCGCTCCACGAGGCGGAGAAGCCGTAGTTCAGCGGACGACCTCGGGCAGCCGCCTCGGCATAGGCGCGGTCGACCGGAGCCAGACCCGATTCGAGGTCCAAGGCGGTGGTGACACCGTCCAAAGCCTGAAGCCGCTGGCCCGCGATGGAATGGACGTGGCTGTGCAGGTCGACGAAGCCAGGACCGACAACCAGACCGGTCACATCGACGACGGCACCGGACACGTCAAGGGACGGACCGACAGCAGCAACCTTCCCGTCCCGCACCAACACGTCCGAGACCCGATCGAGCCCGGCCCCCGGATCCACGACCCGGCCCCCACGCAACAACAGCGACATGCCCCAGTCCACCACGCCCACGCACGAGGGCACTTCGTCGCCACGGACGAACAAGCCGGCAGACTTCAGCGCACCCCACGATGCAGAACAACAGCAAGCAAGCTTTTCATGAAGGACGGGGGTTTACGCCGGATCGAGAGGACCGAGCAACCAACTGCCCGTGGAGTCCGGGGCGTCGTTGAAGTAGTACTCGCGGATGGCCTCCAACAGATCATGCGTGGTGATGAAGCCATCCGCGTCCTGGTCGAGCCGGCGGAACACCTGCCTGGCATCGCTCTCGGGCAGACTCATCAGCGACCCGGTCCACCGCACATGCTCATCGACGGCCAGTCTGCCGTCGCCGTCGAGGTCCGCGATCTCCATGATCACGTCGAGAAACGGTCGGTACCCCTCGTCGAAGGAAGTCGGGGTCTCCAGCAGGCCCGCGGCGAAGGCGGCCTTGTATTCGGACGGACCGATGCGGCCATCGCCATCGGTGTCGGTGACCGTGGACAGGTGCTGCCACAGTTGCAAGCACAGCTCGTCAAGCCGTTGCCGGGCCGGGGACTCCGGCCCGTGACCGAACTCCTCGCCCAGCCGAGTGGCCGCGGCGACGAAGTCCTCGCGTTCGATGAAGCCGTCGCCGTCGGTGTCATACGTCCGGAAGCGCCGTGCCAGCTTCCGATCAAGGAACGCCGAGATCTCCATCGTCTTCCCGTCCAGAGCGTCGCGGATAGGGCACGTTACAGGCAAGTCGGGCCCAGCGGCGACGACAAGAGCGCAACCCGGCATTACCTTGTCACCGAGTGTGACTCCGGCGCGGTCCGTCACTTCATCACCGAGCCCGCCAAGGGGACGTCGAGGCCGACGGCGTGCCGATCTGCCGGCCGAAGCATGATGGCGCTCATCTGCAGTGACACGGTTCTCTCCCGGTGGACGGCGTTTCCCTCATCAAAGGCTGGAGCGGCGCACAGGCCTCGTCCGGCAACGCGTGGATGGTTCGGCGTCGACACGATCCCGCGTCGACGCCGAACACCCGTCGGTACCGGCCCGGTGGAGGCCGTCTCGGTCACGCTCGCCGGCGGCGTTCCTCGGCGGCTATTCCGCGTAGGGCTGGTCGGTTCCCCGGTCGCTGTGGCCGAGGCTCCAGATGTAGCCGTCCGGGTCCGCGAAGGTGCCGCCGTACCCGCCCCACGGCAGGGCGCCGGCGGGCTTGAGGATCGTGGCGCCGGCCTTCTCGGCCTCCGCGATGATCTCGTCGACCCGCGCCGCACTGCGGACGACGTAGGTGAGGGCCAGCCCGCTGAAGCCGTTGCCTTCCGGGCTCGTGCCCAACTGGTCGGCCAGGCCGTCGCGGCCGTAGAAGCCGACGCGCGAGCCCCCGTCCGATTCGAAGAACACCGAGACGCCGTAGTCGTCCTTGACCTTCCAGCCGAGCCCTTCCACGTAGAACCGCTTGGTCCGGTCCATGTCCCGGACGCCGAGGAGGATCGAGCTGACGTGCGCTTTCATGCCTGGTTTCCTTTGTGCTCGGGGGTTGTGCGAGCCGCCTGAACCGGCAGGTGGGACATCCTGATCGGGCCCGGATGTCACATCGGCGTGGGTTCGCCGGTCAATCGGTATGACAGGTCCGGACGGAGGAATGTGACCGATGGTCGAACAGGACTGGCTCAGTGAGCGGTTCGCCGAGCACCAGGACCGCCTGCGGGCGGTGGCCTACCGGATGCTCCGCTCACCCGGCGACGCCGAGGACGCGGTGCAGGAGGCGTGGCTGCGGGTCAGCCGCGCCGACACCAGCGGGGTGGAGAACCCGGCGGGGTGGCTGACCACGGTCGTCGCCCGGGTCTGCCTGAACATGCTGGAGGCCCGCCGGGCCCGACGTGAGGAGCCGGCCGGGGCGCTGCCGCCCGAACCGGCCACGCCGCACACCGACCCGACCGGCCGGGCCGATCCCGAGGACGATGCGCTGCTGGCCGATTCGGTCGGTGTCGCGCTGATGGTGGTGCTGGACACGCTGACCCCCGCCGAGCGGCTCGCGTTCGTCCTGCACGACATCTTCGACGTGCCCTTCGGCGAGATCGGCGCCATCATCGAACGCTCCCCGGCGGCGGCCCGCCAGCTCGCCAGCCGGGCCCGCCGCCGGATGCAGGGAGCGGCCGTCGCGTCCGACGCCGCGCGATCCCGGAAACGGGAGGTCGTCGCCGCCTTCCTGGCCGCCTCCCAGAGCGGGGATTTCGCCGCCCTGCTCTCGCTGCTCGACGCGGACGCCACGCTCGTTGCCGACCCGGCGGCCGTGCGGATGGGTGCACCCGCACAAGCCGGCGGCGCCGATGCGGTGGCGGCCACCTTCGCCGGACGGGCCGAGGCCGCCCGGCCCGCCCTGGTCGACGGCGTTCCGGCCGCCGTCTGGGCGCACCGCGGCCGGCCGAAGGTCGTCTTCACGTTCGCCACCAGCGACGGGAAGATCACCGGCATCACCCTGCAGGCCGACCCGGACCGGCTCCGCGACCTCGACATCGTGTTCCTCGGCGCCGGCGACACGGAGCCGTGATGACCCGGGGCGGCACAAGAGACGATTCCGGCCGGTCCGGCCGCCGGTCGCCGACCAGCGCACGCCCCGCGAGAACGGAGCCTGACCGGCATGGACCTCACACTCTCGTACTGCACCCTCGCTGTCCACGACCTCGGCGAGGCGCTCGGCTTCTACCGTCACGTACTCGGCTTCCAGGTCCGCGATGACATCGAATTCGAGGGGATGCGATGGGTGAGCGTCAGCCCGCTGTCGCAGCCGGACCTGCAGATCGTCCTCATACCGCCCGACACGGTCCGAGGCGCCTCGCCGGCCGACCGGCAGGCGATCGAGGACCTCATGGCCAATGGACTGCTGGGCCGTCTCGTCTTCGAGACCGACAACTGCGACGCCACCTTCGAGCACATCGAGGCCACGGGCGCTGACGTGATGCAAGAACCGATCAACCAACCCCACGGCGTACGCGACTGCGCCTTCACCGATCCCTCCGGGAACATACTGCGCTTCACCCAACCCCGCCACCAATAGACCTGAGAGGTTGCTATGAATCAGGGTTTTACGCAGCAAGACGGCAGAAAGGCAACCACGGACTCAAAGCGCTCCATAAGCACGCACGTCCGGGCTCAAGCCGGGAACACCAAGCAAATGGACCACATCATCGATAGCCCTAAAATCTGCCAGGGGACGGCCGGAACGCAGCACGCCGCCCGCAACGCAACCCGCCCAGCGTGCCAAGCCGCGTCCAGTCGATACCGCTTCGAGTCCGAACGCAACTGACGCTGCTGGGCGGGTTCCTCTGCAGGCGGCGTGTTGCGCTGACAGCCGTCCCCCGGCAGGCTTTAGGGCCGGCGATAATATGGTCATTTTGCGTAGTGTTCCCAGCTTTATCCAAGACCTGCGTGCTCATGGCGTGCTTTGCGTGCGTGGTTACTCTTCTGCCGTCCTTTTGCGTAGAAAGATCTGCTTTTCGCTGCGGGTTATGAGGTAGTTGCCTTGGCGGTCGAAGCCGGTGATCGTCGAGCCTGCGTCCAGTTCGGTGGTCAGGGCGGTTCGTTGTGCTGACCGCCAGGCCTGTGCGATGCCGGGTGCCGTGCGGCGTAGGGACTCGATGTCCGTCGGGGTGGGGACTGCCACTCGGGGCGCGGTTTCGGTCACTGCCGTCGGTGCGGTTTTGGTGTGGTTGATCAGTGTGGGTCGTGGTTCGGTCTCGGTGTTCGTGGGGTCGGGTAGTGGCTCGGTCAGGGGCCAGGTGACCAGTAGGCGGTCGCTGGCGTCGCCGCTGTTGAGCGCGTCGTCCATGGGGCCGTAGAAGTCGGTGAGGTACGCCTCGGGTCTCGCGCCCAGTTTGGCCAGGTTGAAGTAGGCGTTGCGGCGTACCAACGGGTCGAAGGTCCAGGTGATGGTGGTGATGCCGGACGCCAGTGCCCAGGCGCGCTGGTGGAGTTTGAGCGCCAGGCCGATGCTGCGGCCCTGCGTTGCGGGTGACACGCCGGCGACGTGGCTGTGCAGGTGTCGGTGGTCCGGGAGGCCGTTCATGCCTACCGCGATGCCGACCAGATCGCCGTCCGTGTACGCCCCGGCGACGTAGTTGCCCGCCTTGGCCAGCGCGCGCAGGATGCCCACGGTCAGCGCGGTGTGCTCGGCGGCCGGCTGCCAGATCGACCGGTACAGCTCGTAGGCCGCGCCCAGTTCGGCGAGCGTGTCGAGGGTCCGGACTACGACGCCGGCCCGTGCGGCGGCGTCGTGTGCGTCGCGTCGTGCCCGGTCGAGTGGCGTCGAGGCGGTGTCCGGGAGGAGATCCGTCATGGCAGTCATCCTGGTGAGCGGGCACCGGGAAGTCTTCGGTCGCAGACACCTAAAGGCGTCGGCGCGTTCGTCCGATTCGACGAGCCCCGACCGGTGATCAGGCGGGTCGGCCCAGCAGGTTGCGGATGCGCAGCGGACCAGCTCACGGGTCTGCCCGCCGGCGACGCCGACCCCCGATCACGACGGCACGGCGGTGGTGGGTGGGACGCGGTAGCTGCCGCGCCCGGCTCTGTCATGTCGCGGAGGCACCCTTCGCCGACCTGCGGGGTAGCCGCCCCGGGCACCTCATTCCAGTACTTCGAACGCCGCTCAGCCGCTGCCCGCGCAGACACAGCCACGCTCGTGCCGCCCGGTGGCGGTCGCGGTGCAGAACCGCAGCGAGATCGCGTCGTGCTCGGTCAGCCGGTGGGGGCACACGGCGCACTTGTCCGTGTCCCGCTCCTCCACCGCCGCACCGGGGACCTGCGGGTTCACCTGGACACTCGGCATGTCGTGCTCCTCGGATCGGTGTGCTCACGGCCGGGTCGCACGTGCTTCCGTTCCCGATCAGCCGGCGACCGACTCGCGATGCGCCGAGGACGACGCCGGCTCGACTGCCGGCGCACGGAACGCTCTCGGTACCGGCGATGCTACGCCGTCGCCGCCCGCCGGTCCTGCCGGTGCCGACCCCCGGCCCCGTCGCTGCCACCGCACAACGGCTGCCCGAACAGCGAAAGGCCTCGTGGAGCGACTGGGCGCCGCCCCACGAGGCCTTCACGAACCCGGGCTCAGTACACGTAGCACTCCGTGCTCGCGTAGTTCGCCGCACGGACGTCGGTCGAAGCGAGCTGACCGCGGAACTTGCGGTCGACCTCGGCACGCTCCGCCGTGTTCGGCAGGTCGTTCTTGCAGGAAGCCGGAGCGCTGGAACCGGACATCAGGTCGGTGCACAGACCGGTCCTGCGGTCGGGCAGACCCAGGATGTGGCCGATCTCGTGGGTCGCGATGCGGGGCCGGTAGTGGCCCTGCTGGACGGCCTGGCGTCCCATGTAGACGGTGCCGTTGCCCAGCGTTCCCGGGTAGGCGCGGGGCCAGCCGTTGTCCGCGAGGATCCGGATGTTCGTCGGCGTGCCCGGACCCTTCTTGACCAGCTTGACGTTCGCCACGGAGTTGTTCCAGTTCTCCGCGGCCTTGTCCCAGTCCGCCACGAACTCCTGGGCCTGGGCGGTGTCGTAGTACAGGGTGCGCACCAGCGCCTTCGCGTCCGCCGCCGACGCGCTGGGCACGGTGACCGCCACCAGCGGCAACAGCAGACCCAGGGCCAGTACGGCGGCACGCGCGACCTTTCGCACGAGCATGGTGATCTCCTTTGAGCAGGGAACAGCAGGGAACCGGTGACAGGGAGGCTCCCGCAGCCCAAGTAACCATGGGTAGCCGACGATGACCAGACCCGTACGGAGGGTTGTGTGGGCTGGACGCGGGGATTGGTGTGTTCCGAACAAAGGTGCTACCGCCGCCCGTCGTAATCGGCTGCTCCGGATGCCGGCATACCTGTCCTTTAATCGAACACCCGCTTTCTGTTGCCGGACACCGGGGCGTCCTGCGTAGGGTGGACCCCGACGTCGTCAGGTAACCGTCTGCAAAGGACTTACATGGCACACGACCGGACGTTGGCAGCCCCGTGGTGGACCTCCGCCGTCGTCTACCAGGTCTACCCGCGCAGCTTCGCCGATTCCGACGGCGACGGGATCGGCGACCTCCCCGGCATCACCGCGCGGCTGGACCACCTGTCGCGGCTCGGCGTGGACGTCGTCTGGCTCTCGCCGGTCTACGCCTCGCCGCAGGCCGACAACGGTTACGACATCTCCGACTACCAGTCCGTCGACCCGGTGTTCGGGACGCTGGAGGACTTGGACCGGCTGCTCGCCGAGGTGCACGCGCGCGGCATGAAGCTGATCATGGACCTGGTGGTCAACCACACGTCCGACGAACATCCGTGGTTCGTGGAATCACGGTCCTCGAAGGACAGTCCGAAGCGCGACTGGTACTGGTGGCGGCCGGCGCGGGACGGGTTCGAGCCGGGGCAGCCGGGTGCGGAGCCGACCAACTGGGAGTCGTTCTTCTCCGGTCCCACCTGGACGCTGGACGAGGCGACCGGCGAGTACTACCTGCACCTGTTCGACCGCAAGCAGCCCGACCTGAACTGGGAGAACCCCGAGGTGCGGCAGGCGGTCCACGCCATGATGCGGTGGTGGCTGGACCGGGGCGTCGACGGCTTCCGGATGGACGTAGTCAACTTCCTCTCGAAGGACCCCGCGCTGCCCGACGGCGCGACCACCGGGTTCGGCGCGCTCGGTGACGGTTTCCCTTATTACGCAATGGGTCCGCGCATCCACGAGTTCATCCACGAGATGCACCGCGAGGTGTTCGAGGGACGCGACGGGCGGCTGCTGACCGTCGGCGAGATGCCCGGCGTCACGTGGGAGCAGGCCCGGCGGTTCACCGATCCCGCGCGCCGCGAGCTGGACATGGTGTTCCAGTTCGAGCACGTGTCGCTGGACCACGGCCCGGCGGGCAAGTTCGACCCGAGGCCGCTGGACCTGCGCGACCTCAAGGCGTCCCTGGGCCACTGGCAGGCCGCGCTGGCCGAGACCGGCTGGAACAGCCTGTACTGGAACAACCACGACCAGCCCCGCGTGGTGTCGCGGTACGGCGACGACGGGCGGTGGTGGCGGGAGTCGGCGACCGCGCTGGCCACCGTGCTGCACCTGCACCGCGGCACGCCGTACGTCTACCAGGGCGAGGAACTGGGCATGACGAACGCGCCGTTCGAGCGCGTCGAGGACATGCGGGACGTCGAATCGCTCAACTACCACCGGCTGGCGGTGGAGGCGGGCGGCGACCCGGAGGCGATCCTGCGCGGACTGCGCGCGATGGGCCGCGACAACGCCCGCACGCCCGTGCAGTGGGACGCCGGACCCAACGCCGGGTTCACCACCGGGGAGCCGTGGATGCGGGTCAACCCCAACCACTCGTGGCTCAACGCCGAGGCGCAGTACGACGATCCGCGGTCGGTGTTCAACCACTACCGGCGGCTGATCGAGCTGCGTCACACGTATCCCGTTGTGGCGTTGGGGGATTTCCACATGCTGCTCGGCGACGACCCGCACATCTACGCGTACCGGAGGGGTTTGGGCGACACCAGGCTGCTCGTCGTCGCGAACCTCAGCGGTGAGGAGCAGACCGCCGTGGTGGACGACGACTGGTCGGCGGAGGATCTGGTGCTGTCCAACGTCGACACGGCACGCGTGGACGGCGGTCGGGTGGTCCTGGGTCCGTGGGAGGCGCACGTCTTCGTGCGTTGAGTCCGGCCGCCGGCCGCCGGCCGCCGGCCGTCAGTCGTCAGCCGTCGCGCCAAGCCCGCTGCCCTTCGACGACCGCTCCGAAGGCCCGCTTGAACTCCGCGAACGACGCCACGCCGAGCGCCCGCGCGTGCCGTTCCTCGATAGCGGCCAGGATGGCGTCCGACCGGGTCATCTGGTCGAGCCCGCGCGCGGTCGGCACGACGAGTTTCGCGCGGCGGTCGGTGGGGTCCGGGCGGCGCTCCACGTAGCCGAGGGCCTCCAGCTCGTCCAGCAGCTTGCCGACGACCTGCTTGTGCTGCCCGGACTGGCGGCCGAGATCGGTGGCGCGGCTGCCCTCCTCGTCCAGGTAGGCGAGCACCGCGCCGTGCTGCGGGCGCAGGTCGGGGTGGCCCTGCGCGGCCAGGGTCTCGAACAGCTCCTCCTGCACCGCGAACAGCAGCCGGCTGGTCAGCACGCCCAGGTCGGGGTCGGTTCGCTTGCGGTCGCTCCGGCGCACGCTCCTCCTTCAAGTCACCTGCGGTGATAGTCACCTATTTTGACTATCACCTCGTCTGACTATACCGTCTTCGGCAGCAGATCACCCGCTGAGGAGCACAGGTCATGAACAGCCAGGTCAACGTCTCCGTCGTGTACTACTCCGCCACCGGCACCGTCGCGGCCATCGCCCGGGAGATCGCCGAAGCCGCCGGGAAGGCGGGCGCGGAAGTGCGGCTGCGCAAGGTCGCCGAACTCGCGCCGCGGGCCGCCGTCGACGCCAACCCCGCGTGGCGGGCGAACGCCGACGCCACCGCCGGCGTCGAGGTCGCCACCGCCGACGACCTGCTGTGGGCGGACGCCGTCATCATGGGCACGCCCACCCGGTTCGGCAACGTGTCGTCGCAGCTCAAGCAGTTCCTGGACACGCTGGGCGGGGTCTGGCACCAGGGTCTGCTGGCGGACAAGGTGTACAGCGGGTTCACCGCCACCGGCACGCTGCACGGCGGCCAGGAGTCGACGCTGCTCGCGCTCACCCAGACGTTCCACCACTTCGGCGGCATCGTCGTCGCGCCCGGCTACACCCACCCGGACAAGTTCGTGGACGGCAACCCGTACGGCACCTCGCACCACGACGCGGGCGGCACGGCCGCAGTCGACGAGGTCACCCGCGCGGCGGCCAGGGTGCAGGCCCAGCGGGTGGTGCGGTTCGCGCGCACGGTGAGGGCGGCGTGAGGTTGCGTTAATCGGGCGCGTCCGCCGCTCGCGGTCGTCCACACTGGCCGGGTGCTGTTGACGTTGACCACCACCCACCGCCCCGCGACCGACCTCGGGCACCTGCTGCACAAGCATCCCGATCGGGCGCAGTCGTTCACCACGTCCTCGGGGACCGCGCACGTGTTCTACCCCCGCGCGGACGAGGAGGAGTGCACCGTCGCGCTCCTGTTGGAAGTCGATCCCGTGGCGCTCGTGCGAGGTCCCGGCAGCACCCTTACCCAGTACGTCAACGACCGCCCCTACGCGGCCGGCTCGCTGCTGACGGTCGCGCTCGGCTCGGTGTTCCGCACCGCGATGAACGGCCGCAGCGAGTCCCGCAAGGAGTTGGCCGCCACGCCGATCCCGCTCACCGTGCGCGTCCCGGTGCTGCCGCACCGCCTGGTGGAACGGCTGTTCACGCCGCTCGGCTGGACCGCGAGCATCGCGCCGATCGCGCTGGACGAGCACGGCGACTCCCGTTACGCCGACGTCACCCTCACCGGCACGCTCACACTGTCCGACGCCCTCAAGCACCTGTACGTGCTGCTGCCCGTCCTGGACGGCAGCAAGCACTACTACGTCGCCGAGGACGAGGTGGACAAGCTGTTGCGCGCCGGTGAGGGCTGGCTGGGCGGCCACCCCGACCGCGAGCTGATCACCACCCGCTACCTGATGCGCCGCCGCCCGCTGGTGGAGTCCGCGCTGTCCCGGCTCGCCGACGTCGAGGAGGTCGAGCCGGAGGAACTGGACAACGCGCTCGCCGGACCCCGCGTCTCGTATGCCGACCCCGCCGTCGCGCTCGCCGGCCCCCGCGTCCCGCTCGCCGTGCAGCGCCGGGAAACCGTGTTGGCACAGCTCAAAGAGGCCGGGGCGCGGCGGGTGCTCGACCTGGGCTGCGGCGGCGGCGCGCTGCTGCGGGCCCTGCTCGCCGAGCCGGAGTTCACCGAGGTCCACGGTGTCGACGTGTCCGCGCAGGCGTTGCAGGTCGCGGCGCGCACGCTCGGCGTGGCCCGGATGGGCGACCGGCAGCGGGCGCGGCTGACGTTGCGGCAGTCGTCGCTGACCTACGCCGACCCGGACCTCGCCGGGTACGACGCGGCGGTGCTGATGGAGGTCGTGGAGCACCTGGACCCGGTGCGGCTGCCCGCGCTGGAGCACTCGCTGTTCGTCGTCGCCCGGCCGCGCACCGTGCTGGTGACCACGCCGAACGTCGAGTACAACGCGCTGTTCGACACGTTGCCGGCGGGGCGGTTCCGGCACTCGGACCACCGCTTCGAGTGGACGCGCGCGGAGTTCCGCGCGTGGGCCGGCGGTGTCGCGCGGCGGCGCGGGTACGCGGTCCGCCACCTGCCGATCGGGCCGGAGGACGCCGAACGCGGCGCGCCGACGCAGCTCGCGGTCTTCACCCTGGGGGACGACTGATGGAACTCAAGATCCCGGACCTGTGCCTGGTGGTGCTGGTCGGCGCGTCCGGCTCGGGCAAATCCACGTTCGCGCGCAAGCACTTCGCGCCCACGCAGATCCTGTCCAGCGACTACTTCCGAGGTCTGGTCGCCGACGACGAGAACGACCAGTCGGCGTCCGGCGCGGCGTTCGAGGCCCTGCACTTCGTGGCGGGCAAGCGGTTGGACGCCGGCCGCACCACCGTGGTGGACGCGACGAACGTGCAGCGCGCCGACCGCGCGCACCTGATCGAGCTGGCGCGCGAGCACAACGTGCTGCCGGTGGCGATCGTGCTCGACCCACCGGAAGAGGTCTGCCTGGCGCGCAACGCGTCCCGGCCGGACCGCGACTTCGGGCCGCACGTGGTGCGCCGGCACCGGGCCGCGTTGCGGAAGTCGGTGAAGTTCCTCGGCAAGGAGGGCTTCAAGCGGGTGCACGTCCTGCGCACCCAGTCCGAAGTGGACGATGCGGTCATCGTGCCGGAGCGGCTGCTCAACGACCTCCGCCACGAGCGCGGGCCGTTCGACGTGATCGGCGACGTGCACGGGTGCCGCGCGGAGCTGGAGGAACTGCTCACCGGGTTGGGTTACGACCTGGTGCGGGACGACGAAGGCCGCGCGGTGGACGCCGTGCCGCCGGCGGGTCGGCGGGCGGCGTTCGTCGGCGACCTGGTCGACCGGGGGCCGGACACGCCCGGCGTGCTGCGGCTGGTGATGGGCATGGTCGAGGCCGGGCACGCGTTCGCGGTGTGCGGCAACCACGAGCAGAAGCTCGTCCGCGCGCTGCGGGGCCGCAACGTCCAGGTCAAGCACGGCCTCGCCGAGTCGTTGGCGCAGCTCGCGGGGGAGTCGGAGGAGTTCCGCGAGCGAGTGGAGCGGTTCTGCGACGGCCTGGTCGCCCACTACGTGCTCGACGGCGGCGACCTCGTGCTGGCGCACGCCGGTCTGCCGGAACGCTTCCACGGCCGCGCTTCCGGGCGCGTGCGCAGCTTCGCGCTGTACGGTGACACCACGGGCGAGACCGACGAGTACGGCCTGCCGGTGCGCTACCCGTGGGCGAACGAGTACCGGGGGCGGGCGACCGTCCTGTATGGACACACGCCGATCCCGGAAGTGGAGTGGGTCAACAACACCTTGTGCCTGGACACCGGTGTGGTGTTCGGCGGCAAGCTGACCGCGCTGCGCTACCCGGAACGCGAAGTCGTGTCGGTGCCCGCGCACGAGGTCTGGTACGAGCCGGTCCGACCGCTGGTCGCGGCGGCTCCGGTACGCGAGCCGGACGTCCTGGCGCTGTCCGACGTCACCGGCCGCCGGGTGATCGACGCGGCCCACCTGGGCCGGATCACGGTGCGCCCGGAGCAGTCGGCGTCGGCGCTGGAGGTGATGAGCCGCTTCGCGATCGACCCGCACGCGCTGCTGTACCTGCCGCCGACGATGGCCCCGACCGCGACGTCCCGACGGCCGGACGTGCTGGAGCACCCGGAGGACGCCTTCGCCGAGTACCGCGCCGCCGGCGTGCGCGAGGTGATCTGCGAGGAGAAGCACATGGGCTCGCGCGCCGTCGTGTTGGTGCGCCAGGACTCCGGCGCGGTCTACACCCGCACCGGGCGCCCGTTCTTCGACGGCGGCCTGGCCGACGAGTTCCTGGCCCGCGTGCGCGCGTCCGTGACGGAAGCGGGCCTGTGGGACCGGTTCGAGACGGACTGGCTGCTGCTGGACGCCGAACTGCTGCCGTGGAACGCCAAGGCGACCGGTCTCATCAAGGACCAGTACGCGGCGGTGGGCGCGGCGGCGGTGGGCGCGCTCACGTCGGCCGCGGACGTGCTGGCGCGTGCCCGCGACCGGGGTGTCGACGTGGCCGACCTGTTGTCCCGCACCGAGTCGCGCCTGTCCAACGCCAGCGGCTACCGCGACGCCTACCGGCGGTACTGCCGGCCGACCGACGGCCTCGACGGCGTGCGCCTGGCCCCGTTCCAGCTCCTGGCGGCCCGCGGGCGGACGTTCCACGACCGTGACCACCGCTGGCACCTCGACGTGCTGTCGACGCTGGAGGGCGACGCGTTCACCCGCACCCGTCACCTGGTGGTCGACACCGCGGACGACGAGCAGGTGGCCGCCGGCATCCGCTGGTGGGAGGACCTGACCGCGGCGGGCGGTGAGGGCATGGTGGTCAAGCCGCTGGCCAACCTGACCCGGGGCGGGCGGGGTCTGGTCCAGCCGGGGATCAAGGTCCGGGGCCGCGAGTACCTGCGGATCGTCTACGGCCCGGACTACACGGAGCCGGCGAACCTGGAGCGCCTGCGGCAGCGGCGCCTGGGCACGAAGCGGTCACTGGCGCTGCGCGAGTACGCCCTGGGCCTGGAGGCCCTCGAACGGGTGGCCCGCGACGAGCCCCTGTGGCGCGTGCACGAATGCGTGTTCGCGGTGCTGGCGCTGGAATCCGAGCCGGTGGACCCGCGGCTGTAGGACCTGCCGGACCGCGCGTTGCGCCGGGTGGCCCCGTCCGGACCACCCGGCGCAGAGCACCTTGGTCCTGCCGGGCGATCATTCGCCGCTGCTCTCACGCTATCGGCGCACTCGTGGTTACCGTGGGCGTGCGCGCACACCGGAACCGATCGAGGTGATCGTTTGTGTTATCGCACGAGTTCCCGCTGCCGTACACGATCCTGGTTTTCGACGTCGACCGTTACGGTGATCCGTCGCGCACCGACCTCCACCGCACCGCCGTGCACGACGGGCTCAACCGGGCGGTGCGGCGGGCTTTCGTGGTGGCGGGGGTCGAGTGGGATTCCTGCGACTGGCAGGACGGCGGCGATGGCGCGCTGATCTTGATTCCGGTGGACACGCCCAAAGCGGTGGTGCTGAACCGGGTGGTCCGCTATCTGGCCGACCACATCCGCGAGCACAACGAGGTGTCCGCGCCCGGCGCGGGCATTCGGCTGCGATTGTGCCTGCACGCCGCCGACGTGCGCCGCACGGAGTACGGCGTGGTGGGCAGCGGCATCATCCTGGTCAGCCGTCTGCTGGACTCCGCAGAATTACGGAATGAATGCCGGAATTCGCCCGAGCCGATCACGCTGGCGGTCACCGACTGGTTCTTCCGCGAGGTGGTCCGGCACGATCCGGTGGCCGATCCGGCGAAGTTCCGGGAAATCCGCTTCCGGGTGAAGGAGACGGAAACCGCCGCCTGGGTGAAGTCCGCCGGGCACCCGCCACCGCCGGTCGCGCCACCTGCCCCGGCCTCGCCGGATCGGCTGACGGTGCTGGTGGAAGCCCTGATGGAAGTGCCGAGCGTGCGAGACGACCTCGGCCGCCAAACGCTCCTCGAACTGCTCCCGCGGTCGATCGGTGGAGCCGTCCGCTACCAGCCGCGCACCCGTCCGCACGTATTCGAACTGGTCCGGACTTGTCGCGACTACGACGACGGTGTCACCGCGCTGTTCACCGCCCTGCGCCAACTGGAGGGCGACTCCGGGCCGGTCCGCCGCGCGGAAGCCGCCGCACGCGAATGGACCCGCGCAGAAGAGGAGATCGGATAGCCCGGCCGGCCTTACGATAAGACCGGGGCGCCATGGCGGACAACCAGAGGGGGAGCCGACGTGCGGACACCACGGGAGCCGGAACAAGAAGTCTTATGGCAGCTCGTCGATTCCCTGAGCCACATCCCCGTGCTCGCCGAGCTGCACGGGCGCAACCTCGTCGTCAGAATGCTCTGCGACGAACTCGGCGAAGTGCTGCCGATCGAGGAGCAGGGCTACCGGCTCATGCACCTCTACGACATCGTGGTGGCCTGCCGGCAACGTCCACTGGGGTTGTCCGCACTTGTGCGGGTGGTGGGCCGTTTGGACAAAGGCTCGCGGCACATGGCGAAAGTGCGCAACGCCGTTTACGACATGACGGTGCTGCCGTACTGGCCGTTCGAAGTGCGCCACACGGTGATCACTTTGCTGCGCGAGGTGCACGTCGAGGATGTCGACGAGGTGTACCGCGCGGTCGCGGGCCCGACCGCGCCGCAGCTTCCGCCGAACTCCGACTACCTGGACGCCTTCAGCCTGCTGGAGACCCTCAACGCGCGGCCGGACGGCCTGCCGAAGCCGCTGGTGTTCATCGAGCACCTGGCGGCGCGGGCCCGGCCGGAGGTGGCGCTGGAGCTGCACCGCTGGGCGGGCGTGCAGGGCGAGCGGCTGGGACTGGCCGACGAGCTGCGCGCGGTGCGCCACGACTTCCGCGACGCGGAGGCGCCGCTGCGCCGGCGTCGCAAGTCCGACGGCTTCCTGGTGTTCTCGCTGCAACGGGTCGGCGCGACGGGCGACCGGTTCGAGCTGGTGCACTGGCGGCAGCTCGGCATGCAGGACGGGTGGTACCCGATGCGGGTCGCCGAGCACGTCGGCGACCTGGAGTCGGTCAAGCACGCGGTCGCCGCGCTGATCGTGCACATCGAGGGCCACTGGGCCGACTTCGACCCGAGCTACCACGTGGAGTTCGTGCTGTCGGCGGAGATGCTGAACCTGGACGTCGACCAGTGGAGCTGGGAGACCGACCCGGAGGGCGTGCCGCAACCGCTGGGATGCCGCTACCCGGTGGTGGTGCGCAGCCTGGAGCGGATGGGCAAGCGGCAGTGGCACCGCGAGTGGCGGGCGCGGTGGGCGGAGCTGGCGGCGCAGCTCGACGACGACGGCGTGGTCGCGGAGCGGTCGGCGTGCTGGGGCCGGGACGGCGGCCAGGCCGGGCTGCGGGAGCTGATGGCCGCGTTCGACCAGTGCCCCGGCGCGGTGTCGCTGGTGCTCAGCTCGCCGCCGCGGGCCGAGCGCCCCGGCCGGGAGCAGATCGCGGTCGGGCTGCGGGCGGGCGTGCCGGTGGTGCTGTGGCACCGCGACAAGTGCGACGGCGGCTTCGTCAAGCTCGCGCGCGAGCTGCTGCACACCGGCGACCGGCGCGGCCTGCTGGAACGGGTGCGGCTGGCCCGCACGGTGGCGTTCGCCGAGGGCCCGGACACCGCGCACCCGGCCTACGCGCTGACCGTCCTGTACGACGACCCGGGCCGGATGGTCGTGCCCCTCCACCCCAAGGCGCCGGAAGGAGCGTCGGCGGCATGAGCACCGAGACGGACGCCGTCCACACCAGGGCGTCGGAAGGAGCGTCGGCGGCATGAGCACCGAGACGGACGCCGTCCACACCAGGGCGGGAGCGGCCCGGTGGGGCATCTACCGCGGCACCGCGGCGAAGGCGTCGGCCCCGGCCGGACCGTGGCCGCCCGCTCCGCCGTGGCGGCGGTTCACCGGGCAGGGCTCCGCCACCAGGCCGGCCGACGACGGCGGTGAGGCGGACCGCCACGTCGGCAACATGCCCGGCACCCTGCGCATCCCGGACCCCCGCGAGGTCGAGATGGTGAACGCCGCCATCAGCCTCCGGCGGCCCCTGCTGGTCACCGGCGACCCCGGCGCGGGCAAGTCGACGCTGTCCTACGTCATCGCGCGCGAACTCGGGCTCGGCCCGGTGCTGCGCTGGCCGGTGACCAGCCGCACCCGGCTGCGCGACGGCCTGTACGACTACGACGCGATCGGCCGGGTGCAGGCGACGGCCGCGGGCGACCGCGACGCCGATGGCGAGACCGACATCGGCAAGTACATCCACCTCGGCGCGTTGGGCACCGCGCTGCTGCCTTACGACCTGCCCCGCGTGCTGCTCATCGACGAGCTGGACAAGGGCGACATCGACCTGCCCAACGACCTGCTCAACGTGTTCGAGGAAGGCGAGTACGACATCCCGGAGCTGGCCCGGATCAGCGGCAGCCGGCCGGAGGTGCTGGTCCGCACCGCCGACCACGGGTGCACGGCGGCGGTCACCGAGGGCGTCGTCCGGTGCCGCGAGTTCCCGGTCGTGATCGTCACCAGCAACGGGGAGCGGGAGTTCCCGCCCGCGTTCCTGCGCCGCTGCCTGCGGCTGCACGTGGCGCCGCCGGACTTCCGGCGGCTCGGCCAGATGGTGGCGGCCCACTTCGGCACGCCGGAGGGGATCGAGCTGAAGGGCCTCATCGAGCGGTTCCTCGACCACAGCAGGCAGGTCGGCGGGCTCGCGTCCGACCAGCTCCTCAACGCCGTGCACCTCGCCCTGCAACTGGCCACCTCCGGCTCGTACCAGCCCGACCAGGCGCGGGACGAGCTGCTGGAGGCGATCTGGCACCCGTTGAGCCCCGAGTCGTGATGGGCGGGCGGCGCGGGCAACCGGAGTGGGCGGGGGTGCGGGCGGCGGTCGCGCAGTCGGCGCGGCCGTCGGGCGACGCGTCGGCGGACCTGTCGAGCGACGCGCTGTCCGTGCGGGAGTTGCGGGACGCGATGTGGCTCGCGCTGGTGCTCAGCGGCGAGGACGCGCTGCCGTCGCCCGCGGACTCGCCGTGGCGGCCGGCACCGCCGGCCGGCGCGGGCGACGACCTCGCCGCGGACCGGGACGACGGGGCGGCGGGCGGCGCCGTGCCCGACCGCGGACCGGGGCGCGGCGCGGCGGACCTGGCCTCGGCGGCGTCCCGCCTGCGCGAGTGGGCGATCAACGCCCGGGGCGCGGTCAGCGGTCGGGCGGCGGAGGGCTCGGGGCCGTCGCTGGGCGCGTCGTCGGCGTGGCCGACCGTGCCCTCGCTGCCCGACCGGCGGCGGATCGTCCGCGCGCTGCGCCCGCTGATGCGCGGCTCGCCCTCGCCGCGTGACGAGGAGCTGGACGAGGAGGCCACGGCGGTCCGGGCGGCGCAGGACCGGCTGTGGGTGCCGGAGTGCCGGCCGACCTGGTGGCACCCGCTGGAGGTCGTGCTGGTCGTCGACCGGGCCGGGTCGATGGCGATCTGGCAGCAGACCGCCCAGGAGTTCCGGGACCTGCTGGTGCACCAGGGCGCGTTTCGCGACGTGCGGCTCTACCACGCGGACTTCTCCGCGCGGGCGCCCGCGGACCTGGTGCTGCGCCCGGAGACCGCCGAGGCCCGCCCGATGGCCTGGACCCGCCTGGCCGACCCGACCGGCAGGCGGCTCGTCCTGGTGCTCACCGACGCCGTCGGCGAGGCGTGGCACACCGGGGCCGCCGAGCACGTGCTGCACCACTGGGGGCAGCGGATGCCGGTCGCCGTGGTGCACATGCTCGAACAGCGGCTGTGGCACTGGGGCGGCCTCGCCGCCCGGCGGGTCCGGCTGTCCGCGCCCAACCCCGGCGCGCCGAACGCCCACCTGCGAGTCTCGCCCGCCGAACCCGACTTCGCGGTCCCGGACGGCGTGGCTCACGGCGGCATCCCGATCCCGGTGCTGGAGCTGTCCGGCTCCTGGTTCGGCGGGTGGGCCCGGCTGCTGAGCGCGCCCGGCGCGGAGTGGGTGGAGACCACCGCCGCGCTGGTCCACCCGTTCGAGGGAGCCGCCCCGCCCACCTCGCCCGTGCTGCCCGCCCCGCCCGCGTCACCTGCACCGCCAGTGCCGCCAGTGCCGCCCGTGCCGCCGGCCGGGTCGGTGCCGCCCACGCCGCCCGAGTCCGTCGGGGACGACGGCCCGCCCACCGCGCGGGAGAAGGTCCTCGGGTTCCGCACCGTCGCGTCGGCGGCGGCGTTCCAGCTCGCCGGCCTGCTGGCCGCCGCGCCGCTGGACCTGCCGACCATGAAGCTCGTGCAGCGCGTGCTGCTGCCCAAGACCGGCCTGTCGGTGCTCGCGGAGGTGCTGCTGGGCGGGCTGCTCGTGCGCGACCAGGGCGACGGCCCGCCGGATGTGTTCTACGACTTCCACGTCGGGGTGCGGGAGGAGCTGCTGGCGGGCGCGCACCGCGCCGACACGGTCCGCGTCGCCCGGCTGGTGGCCGAGCACGCGGAGCCGGGCGCGACCGTGCTGCGCAACCTCGCCGCCGCGCTCGACCAGCCCGAGACCGCCCTGCCCGAGATCTCACCCGAGAACCTGCGCCACGTCCGGGTGCAGGAAGCGGTGTTCCGCGCCCTGTCCGGCCCCTACCTGCCCAGGGCGAAGCGGCTGGCGGCGCGGCGCCAGGAGCTGACCGCCGGCACGGGGGGCCAGCGGGGCGCGGCCGGGGTGTCCACCGGAGGAGGCGACATGACCACGCGTGAGCAGCATGGTGGGCCCGTCCAGCAACCACTGGTGTGGGGTCGGGTGCCCCTGCGCAACAAGGACTTCGTCGGCCGGGAGGCGCTGTTGGAGCAGCTCCGGCGCAGACTCGCCGAGGGCGGCGCGACCGCGGTCCTGCCGGAGGCCCTGCACGGCATGGGCGGCGTCGGGAAGTCGCAGACGGTGGTGGAGTACCTGCACCGGCACGAGTCGGAGTACCAGCTCGTGTGGTGGGTGCCCGCCGAGCACTCGGCGCAGATCAAGACCAGTTTCGTCGAGCTGGCCCGGAAGCTCGGCCTGCCGGCGGGCTCCGCGGACGCCGCCGTGCCCGAGGTGCTGGCGGCGCTGGCCGAGGGCAAGCCGTACCCGCGCTGGATCATCGTCTTCGACAACGCCGAGCGCCCCGAGGACCTGCGGCGCTTCCTGCCCACCGGCCCCGGCCACGTCGTGGTGACCTCGCGCAACGCCGACTGGAGCGGCCACGCGCACGCCGTGCAGGTCGACCTGTTCACCCGCGCGGAGAGCATCGAGCTGCTGCACCGCCGCGGCGGCGAGCTGGCCGAGGCGGAGGCCGACGCGCTGGCGGCGGCGCTGGGCGACCTGCCGCTCGCGATCGAGCAGGCGGCGGCCTGGCGCGCGCAGACCGGGATGCCGGTGGTGGAGTACCTGGAGCTGTTGCGGCTCAACCGGGACGAGCTGATCGAGGCGGGCACGTCCGACGACGACCAGTTGCCGGTCGCGGCGGCGTGGAACGTCCCGCTCAACCTGCTGGGCCGCGACCACCCGGCGGCGCTGCAACTGCTCCAGATCTGCGCGTTCTTCGGCCCGGACCCGATCTCGCTGCGGCTGTTCCGCGGCGTGCGCGACGCGCCCGTGCCCGCCGAGCTGGGCGAGGCGCTGAACGTGCCGATCAAGCTCGACCGCGCGATCCGCGAGATCAAGAGGTACAGCCTGGCCAAGATCGACCACCGCAGCAACACCATCCAGCTTCACCGCCTGGTCCAGGCGGCGGTGAAGAACCGCCTCGGGCCGCGCGGCCGGGAGAACATGCGGCACGCGGTGCACGTGCTGCTGGTCAACGGCGACCCGCAGGTGCCCGAGGTCGCCTCGAACTGGCAGCGCTACGCCGACCTGCTGCCGCACGCGGTGGCGTCCGAGGCGATCGACTGCGAGTACACGTGGGCGCGCGCGATGATGACCAACTTCGTCAAGTACCTGCTGGCCAGCGGCGACTACGACGGCGCGACCGACCTGTCCGAGCACGGCGTCGAGGTCTGGCGCACGACGCTCGGCGACGACAGCCTGGAGACCCTGGAGATGCGCCGGCTGCACGCCGTGGGCCTGCGGCGGTCGGGCCACGTGCAGGAAGCCATGCTGCTCAACGCCCGGACGTACGAGGCGCTCCGGGCGGCCGTGGGCGACGACCACGAGCAGGCGATCAGCATGCGGGACGTGATCGCCGCCGACCGGCGCTCGCAGGGCCGGTTCACCGAGGAGCTGGAGATCCAGCAGGACGTGTACCGCACGGCGTGCCGGGTGCTGGGCGAGGACGACCCGAACACCCTGCGGTACGCCCACAACCTGGCCGGCTGCTACCGCCTGATGGGCGCGTTCGACCGGGCGCACGCGCTGGACGCGGAGACGCTGGAACGGCGGACCGCCGTGCTCGGCTCGGACCACCTGTGGACGCACCGGTCGCAGAGCGCGCTCGCCACCGACCTGCGCGAGCTGGGCAACTACGAGGCGGCCCGCGCGATGCAGGACGCCACGCTCCGGCGCCAGCGGAACCTGCTCGGCGAGAACCACCCCCACACGATCGGCACGAGCCGCAACCTCGCCGTGGCCCGCTGCCGCGCGGGCGACCACGAAGGCGGCCGGGAACTCGCCGAGGACTGCTACACCCGCTACCGCAGGCGGTACGGCGAGCGGCACCTGGACTCCGCCACGTCGCTCATGACCCTCTCGGTGGACCTGCGGCACCTGGACGACATCGAGGGCGCGATGGAGATGGCGGAACGCAGTCACCTGCTGTTCGCCGAGATCCATGGTGAGGACCACCCGCACACCCTGATCGCCGCGACCAACCTGGCGGTGGACTACCGGCTGGCGGGCGTCGTGGAGCAGGCCGCGGCGCTGAACACCCAGGTGACCGCGACGCTGCACCGGCACTTCGGCGGCAACCACCCGTTCGGGCTGGTGAGCGCGACCAACCTGGCCAGCGACCTGGCCGCGCTCGGCGACCACGCGCGGGCCACCGAGCTGGACGAGGACACGTTCCGGCGGTCGGCCACCGTGCTGGGCGCGGACCACCCGTCGACGCTGGCCGTCGGCCTGAACCTGGCCATCGACCTGCGCAACCTGGGCCGGCTGGAGGAGTCGTCGGCCTTGCAGGCCAGAACGGTCGAGGGGCTGCGCCGCGTGCTGGGCGAGCGGCACTCCACGACCGTCCTGGCCGTCAAGCTGGTCCGGGCGAACTGCGACATGGACACGATGCAGCTCTGAAATCAGGGCAAGCTCTGAAATCAGGGCAAGCTCTGAAGATCACGGTCGGGACGCCGCCAGCCACCCGGAGAGCCGGCCCGGATCCGGGTGGACGCCGGTGCGCGCCAGCACCGCCAGGTGCAGCGCGCGCACCACTTCGGGCTCGCGCACCAGGGTGTCCGAGCGGAGGGACAGCGCCAGGCCGGCCCACGCCTGGTCGTCCGCCGGGTCGGCGCGCAGCCGTTCCTGGTAGGCGGTGGCGGCTTTCCCCACGTCGCCGGTGACGTAGGCGATGTCGGCCGGGTCCGCGTCGAGCGTGTCCGGCGTCCGGCCGAGGGCCTGGGCCTTGAGCAGCGCGGCCCGGTCCGAGCCCCCCGCCGCCGGCCGGTCCGCGACCTCGCCGCGCACCCGGAGGCCCGCCGGCCGGGCGCGGCCGGCGAGCCACGCGTCGGCCAGCGCGGCGACGTCCTCCGCGTTCGGCTCGACGTGCTTCACTCGCCAGAACGCGCGGTGGTCGGCGACCAGGTCCGCCACCGGTCCGGTGCGGTCCGCCGGCGTCAGGTCCGCCTCGCACGCGGCGAGGCGGCGCGAGAGCGAGGTCAGGAACAGGCGTCCCCACTCGTTGAGCCGGGCCGTGGCGGCGATGTCGTCGATGGCCGAGCGGACCTGGAGGGACCGCTGCACGAAGGCGAAGCCGGCTGCCGCCGCCCGGTGCGCGGGCACGTGCCGGCGGCGGGCGTGCCAGAACTCGACCACGCTCGCGAACGCGTAGATGCCGTGCAGGACGCCGTTGAGCGGTCGGGGGTCGTCCCGCCACGGCGCGTAGAAGTGCCGCCCGTCCTCGGTTTCGTGCAGGCTCACCAGTTCGAGCACCGCGTTGAGCTTGGAGTGCTGCAACTCGTGCACCAGCGCGTCGGCGAGGTCGTCGGCGGACGGCTTCTCGCACAGCGCGACCGCACCGAACGCCGCCGCCGAGGACGCGCCCACCAGCTTCTCCCCGCCGGTCAGCGGCACGATGCTGAGCAGGCCCTCGGACAGCTCGGCCGCGTAGCCCCGGTGCCAGCTCACGAGCACGGACCACGCGTCGTCCAGTTGCGCGCACCACCGCTCGAACCCGTTGTCGGAGAGCGGGTTCGGCGGCGTCGGGGTGTCGGCGAACGCGCGGTGCGGGTCGGTGTCGTCGAACACCACGTCCAGCCGCGCGCCGGCCGCCGCCGACCGGTGCCGCCGGGCCGCCCGGAACTCGCCGTCGAGCGCGGTCCCGGCGAGGCTCAGCGTCGTCCGCGAGCCGGCGCGGGAGAGCAGCACGAAGTCGACCCCGTCGGCCACCGGGACGTCGAACCGCCCGACGGTCGGCAGGCTGACCACGCCGTGCGAGACGGGCACCCGCAGCGTGAACGAAAGGCCGGCCCGGACCGCCGAGGCGGCGGCCACCGCGTGCACCACGCCGATTTCCGCGCGAATCGCCGCATTGTCGGCGAACCCGCCGTCGAGCCTTTCGAGCGCGCGCCGCAGCCACAGCCCGACGGCCGGGAACATGATGACGTCGTCGACCAGGTCGGGCGCTTCGTCCTCGACCCGGAGGAGCAGCCGCCAGGCCTCTTCGAAGTCCGGGGGAACGGCTTTCCGATCGCCATTCCGGCGCATTTCCAGGACGAATGCGAGCAGCAACTGCTTGCGCTCGGCGTTCTCCGACCGGCGCAGCGTGCCCAACGCCTCGCCGGTGACGGGTCCGGCGCAGATCGCGCGGAAGACGTCGAGTGGCAGCGCCGCGCCGTCCAGCGCTCCCCCGGTCGGGGCGGCGGCGGGGTGGTCAGTCACGTTGTTCTTGGACGAGATCGGAAAGCCGCTGTTCACGTACCTTTTCGACGGTCCGCCGGAGAGCGGCGTCGAGAACCGGGGACCGGACCGACGCCAACGTCCGCAGGGACAGCGAGCTGAGGTCAAGCGGACGTGATCCCACATAAGGTGGCGGACTCGCCGTCACTCGGGCCTCCCATTGGCACAGTGGATTAGCGCGCCGCCTCGACGGCGGCCGGAAAGCGTACCGTAGCAACGGGTTGAGTGGTACCGCAGGCTGGGTGTCACATCGATCGGGAAACCGCAATAATGCGGCCCCGATAGAGGCCGTGCAATGCCGCTTAGCGCCATGCGGGGATACTAGACACCGGACTGCGCCTCGGGTAGCGGATTTGTCGATTACGTGGTAATCGCGTTCCGGTTCGCCGGCGGCCGAGGTCGCCCGCATTGCTCAGGGCGCTTCGGGGCCGAGCGCCGCCAGCGCCCGGCGGTCCACCTTGCCGTTCGCCGTGCGCGGCAGGCAGGGGAGCGGGTGCACGCGGTCCACGATCATGTGGCGCGGCAGCAAGGACGCGCAGTGGCGTTTCGCGTCCAGGACGGTGAACCGGTGGCCCTCCGCGAGCACCACGTAGGCCACGAGCGCGGCCTCGATGCCGGTTCCGGTGACGGCCACCGCGACCTCGCTCACGTCGGGGTGGGATTGCAGGGCCGCTTCGACATCGCCGAGTTCGATCCGGTTCCCCCGGACCTTGACCATGTTGTCCCGGCGGCCCAGGTAGTGGAGGTCGCCGTCGTCGCGGAGGACGACCCGGTCCCCGGTGGCGTACGGGCCGGTGTGCGGCTCGGCCCCGTGGTAGCCCAGCATCACGGTCGGGCCTGCCACCACCAACTCGCCCTCTTCCCCTTGCGCGGCCGGGGTTCCGTCGTCCCGGACCACCCACGCCCGGTCACCCGAGCAGGCCCGTCCGATCGGCGCCGGGCGGGTCCAGTGGTCCGGGACGTCGGCCACCTCGTAGAACGTGCACACGTTCGTCTCCGTCGGGCCGTACAGGTTCAGCAGGCGGACGTCGGGGAAGTGGGCGCGCAGCGCACGCAGGTGGTCCACGGGATAGGGTTCGCCGGCGAACAGCACGGCACGCAGGTGCGGCAGGTCGGCGGTGAGCAGGCCGCCGTCCCGGGCCATCAGGATCAACACCGACGGGACCGAGTACCAGACCGTGATCCGTTGCGCGGCAAGGAGTTCCACCAACAGCCGGGGTGCGTAGGCGGTCTCCTGGGGCACCAGGTGGACCGACGCGCCGGTCAGGAACGCCACGTACAGGTCGAGCACCGACAGGTCGAAGTGCAGCGGGGCGTGGTTGGCGAAACGGTCCGCCGCCTCGGCCTTCAACTCCTCCGCCGCCCACTCCACGAACGCCAGCGCGTTGCGGTGGGAGATGCGGACGCCCTTCGGCGTGCCGGTGGAGCCGGAGGTGTAGAGGATGTAGGCCAGTTCGTCGGGCGACGGCCGGACCTCCGGCAGCGGCTCCACGCGGTCGCCGCCCGAGTTCCCGGAGTCCGATCCGCCCAACTCCACGCGGAGGGTGGGGAACTCGTCGCGCAACGCCTCCTCGCCGTCCGAAGACGTGAGCACCACCTTGGGCGCGCAGTCGCGGATCACCCGCACGGCGCGGTCCACCGGGCTGAGCGGGTCCACCGGCACGTAGGCCGCGCCCAGCCGCAACACGGCCTGCATCGCGACCACGGCCGCCCTGGACTTGGGCAGCCACAAGGCCACCCGGTCACCGGGACGAACGTCCACAGCGGACAGTCGATGACCCAGGCGGTCGGCCTCGGCGTCCAGCTCCGCGTAGGTGAGGCCGCCGTCGGCGGCGGTCACG
Organism: Actinosynnema sp. CS-041913; assembly: GCF_050942485.1. Classification (NCBI taxonomy): domain Bacteria; kingdom Bacillati; phylum Actinomycetota; class Actinomycetes; order Pseudonocardiales; family Pseudonocardiaceae; genus Actinosynnema; species Actinosynnema sp. CS-041913. The sequence continues at coordinate 2,741,112 of NZ_CP192037.1, forward strand.
GCGACCGAAGACCCGGATTCCCGTGCGCTGTCCCGGACCAGGTCGTGCAGGAGTCTCACAGTCCCAGCTCCTTGGCGATCTGTTCGAGCTGCATCTCGGACGTGCCGGAGAACGTGGTGGCCGCCATGGCGTCCAGCAGCTCGTGTGACACGCCGGAGTCGACCCGCACCCCGGCCCCGCCGAGCACCCGCATCGCGAACGCCGCCGTGTCCACGGCCACCTCGCTGATCGCGAGCTTCGCGGCGGCCACGTCCAGCGCCGCCCGCTCCTCCCGGTCCAGTCGCCAACACGCCCGCCACAGCAGCAGCCGGGCCGCCTCCCACCGCACGCGCAGCCGGGCGATCCCGTGCGAGACCGCCTGGTTCTGCCCGATCGGGCGGCCGAACTGGCGGCGTCGCCGGGCGTGCTCCACGCACCGGTCGAGCAGCCGCGCCGCCTGGCCGAGGTAGGCGGCGAACAGGCAGCTCCGCTCCCACCGCATGGACGACTGGAAGATCGCCGCGCCCTGCCCCGGCACGCCGAGCACGTGGTGCGCGGGCACGCGGCAGCCGTCCAGCCGGACCTCGCCGACCGGGCAGGTGGTCAGCACGGTCTTGTCGAACGCCTCGACGGTCAGGCCGGGCGTGTCCCGCTCCACGACGAACGCGCTCACCCCCAGGTGGGCGAACTCCGGGTCGGTGGACGCGTACAGCACGAACACGTCGGCCAGCGGAGCGTTGCTGACGAAGGACTTCACGCCGTCCAGCACGTACTCGTCGCCCTCCCGCCGCGCGGTGGCGCGCAGGGCCGTGACGTCGGAGCCCGCGTCCTCCTCGGTGATCGCGTTGGCCCCGACCCACTCGCCCGACGCCAGCAGCGGCAGCACCCGCTTGCGCACCCGGTCGTCGCCGTGCTCGGCGATCGGCATGGCACACGCGAACAAATGGGCCAGCGAGGCGAACACCAGCCCCAGGTCCGCGCAACCCGCGCCGAACGCCTCCATGGCGCGCGCGGTGTCCAGGAACCCGCGTCCGGACCCGCCGTGCTCGGCCGGCACGCTGTAGCCCAGCAGCCCGGCCGCGCCGCAGCGCAGCCACTGCTCCTGGGTCAGGGTCGCCGGCCGGCCGTCCGGCCACGCCCCGGTCTCCGCGCGGACGCGGTCGTAGTCGGCCTGCGCGGCCGGGTGCCATCCGAAGTCCACGCGACCAGAGCGTAAGCAGCGCGGACGGCCCTGTCCTCCACTGGAATACCGGTCCGGACCTGGCCGCACGGACAGGTCGGCACACCGTCGAACGGCCGGCCGCGTCCGCCATTCCGATGGAAGACAGCGGTTTTCCACCTCTCATAGCATCCGGTGGCACGTCCGGTGTGCGGACGCGGACGGTTATGGAGACGTCGATGGAACACGCTGAGGTCCTCGGCACGCTGACGGAGTTCATCCAGCGGAAGGTGCTCGACTCCGCCGCCGGAGTGGAGATCCTCCCGGACACCCCGCTGCTGGAGTGGGGCATCCTGAACAGCCTGTCCACGACCAGCCTCGTCGTGTTCATCGGCGAGCGGTTCGGCGTCGACGTGCCCGCCGAGCGCATGGTGGGCCGCAACTTCCGCGACCTGGACAGCATCACCCGGCTCGTGCTGGACCTGGAGAACGACGTCCGGAAAGTCTGACCTGGGGGAAACTGTGGTGGCAGACATCGACTTCGACATCGGCATCATCGGCGGTGGGCCCGCCGGCTCCACGATCGCCTCGTACCTCGCCAAGGCGGGCCTCTCGTGCGTGGTCCTGGAAGGGGAGCTGTTCCCCCGGCCGCACGTCGGCGAGTCGCTGATCCCGGCGACCACACCCGTGCTCGCCGACATCGGCGCGCTGTCCAAAGTGGACGAAGGCGGGTTCCCGCGCAAGTACGGCGCGGCCTGGACCTCCGCCACCCGCAGCGACATCTCGTCCATGGGCTTCCAGCTCTCCCACGGCTTCAAGGCCGCGGAGGTCGAGTTCCGCGAGCGCGACCAGAAGGGCGTGGACCAGGACTACACCTACCACGTCGACCGCGGGCAGTTCGACCTGCTGCTGTTGCAGCACAGCGAATCCCTCGGCGCGAAGGTGTACGAGGGTGTGCGCGCGCTCCGCGTCGAGTTCGAGGAGGACGTCAAGCGGATCGTGTTCACCATGGGCCGGCGCGAGATCGGCCTGCGGGTGCGGATGGTGGTGGACGCCAGCGGGCGCAGCACCATGCTGGGCCGCCAGCTCAAGCTCAAGGTGCCGGACCCGGTGTTCAACCAGTACGCCATCCACACCTGGTTCGACGGGCTGGACCGGTCGGCGCTGGCGGTGGACCGGAAGCAGGCCGACTTCATCTTCATCCACTTCCTGCCCATCACCGACACCTGGGTGTGGCAGATCCCGATCACCGACAGCATCACCAGCGTCGGCGTGGTGACCCAGAAGAAGCACTTCACCGCCGCCCGGCAGGAGTGGGGCCCGTTCTTCGACCAGGCCATGGGGAGCCGGCCGGACCTGGCCGACGCGCTGCGCAAGAGCGAGCGGGTGCGGCCGTTCAAGCCGGAGGGCGACTACAGCTACGCGATGCGGCAGGTGTGCGGCGACGGCTGGATGCTGGTCGGTGACGCGGCCCGGTTCGTCGACCCCATCTTCTCCAGCGGGGTCAGCGTCGCCATGAACAGCGCCCGGATCGCCTCCTACGACATCCTCGCGGCGGCGGAGACCGGCAGCTTCGCGAAACCCTCGTTCGAGCGGTACGAGACCAAACTGCGCCGCGCGGTGGGAAACTGGTACGAGTTCATCTCCATCTACTACCGCCTCAACATCCTCTTCACGGCGTTCGTCGCGGACCCGCGCTACCGACCGGACGTGCTGCGGATGCTCCAGGGCGACGTCTGGGACGGCGACGGCGAACCCGTCGCGCTGACCCGGATGCGGGAGATCACCCGCGAGGTGGAGGAGAACCCGGACCACCTGTGGCACAACCACTTGGGCACGCTGCGCGCGCCCAGCCAGGCGCCGATGTTCTGAGGGGACGTGGTGACGTGAAGAAGTTCCTGCTGTCCGAAGACGAGATGCCCGCCCAGTGGTACAACATCCTGCCGGACCTGCCCAAGCCGCTCCAGCCGCCGCGGCACCCGGTGACGCACGAGCCGATCCGGGCGGAAGACCTCCAGCCGCTGCTGCCGGACGAGGTCATCGCGCAGGAGTTCAGCCCCGAGCGCTGGATCGACATCCCCGACGAGGTGCGCGACGTCTACCGGATCTGGCGGCCCTCGCCGCTGTACCGGGCGGACCGGCTGGAGAAGGCGCTCGACACCCCCGCCAAGATCTACTTCAAGTACGAGGCGGTGTCGCCCGCCGGATCGCACAAGCCGAACACCGCGGTGCCGCAGGTGTTCTACAACGCCCGCCAGGGCGTGCGGCGGGTGACCACGGAGACCGGCGCGGGCCAGTGGGGCTCGGCGCTGTCGTTCGCGGGCAGCCTGTTCGGCGTCGGCGTCACCGTGTACATGGTGAAGGCGTCGTTCGCGCAGAAGCCGCACCGGCACTCGCTGATGGCGACCTGGGGCGGCGAGGTCTTCCCGTCGCCCAGCACCCGCACCCAGGCCGGCCGCAAGATCCTCGCGGAGGACCCCGACTCGCCCGGCAGCCTCGGCATCGCCATCAGCGAGGCGGTGGAGGACGCGCTCGCCCACGACGACACCAAGTTCGCGCTCGGCTCCGCGATGAACCACGTGGTGCTGCACCAGACCGTGATCGGCCTGGAGGCCAAGCGGCAACTGGAGCTGGCCGGCGACTACCCGGACGTGGTGGTCGGCTGCGTCGGCGGCGGTTCGAACTACTCGGGCCTGGCGTTCCCGTTCCTGGCCGACACGCTGACCGGCGAGCGCACCGGCACCCGGTTCATCGCCGCGGAGCCGGCCGCGTGCCCGACCCTGACCAGGGGCAGGTACACCTACGACTACCCGGACACGGCCGGCCTCGGCCCGCTGCTCCACATGAAGACGATGGGGCACGGCTTCATCCCGCCGCCCATCCACGCCGGCGGCCTGCGGTTCCACGGCGACGCCCCGACGCTGTGCCTGCTGCACGAGGAGGGTTACGTCGAGGCGCGGGCGTACAACCAGAACGAGGTCTTCACGGAGGCGGTGCGGTTCGCCCGGTCCGAGGGCTTCGTGATGGCGCCCGAGTCGTCGCACGCCCTGCGCGGCGCGGTGGCCGAGGCGCTCGCGGCGAAGGAGGCGGGGGAGGCGCGCACCATCCTGTTCGGGTTCTCCGGGCACGGGCACTTCGACATGGGCGCGTTCGACTCGTTCCTCGCCGGGCAACTGGAGGACTACGAGCTGCCGCAGGAGCAGATCGACGCCGCGTTCGCGGACCTCCCGCTGGTCGAAGCGAAGACGGTCTGAGGCGCGCGCGCGTGGACTGGATCGACGTGCACCACCACGCCTACCACGGGCGGCTGGCCGACGCGCTGGCCGCCCGCGGCGTGACCCACATGGCGCCCGGCGTGCCGGTGCCGCGCTGGCGGGTCGACGACACGTTCCGGGTGATGGACGACTGCGGCCTGGCCGCCGCGGTGCTGTCGGTGCTGGTGCCGGACGCCGCGCTGCGGCTGCCGGACGCGGCGGACCTGGTGCGCGCGACCAACGGCTGGACCGCCGACCTGGTGCGGGAGCACCCCCACCGGCTCGGCCTGCTCGCGACCTTGCCGCTGCCCGACCTCGACGCCTCCCTCGCCGAGGTCGGGCACGCGTTCGACGTGCTGGGCGCGGACGGGGTGGTGCTGCCGGCGAGCCTCGCCGACGGCGCGCTGCTCGGCGACCCCCAGCTCGACCCGCTGCTGGCGGAGCTGGACCGGCGGGGCGCGGTGGCGTTCGTGCACCCCAACCCCGGCTACCGGTGCTCCTGCACGGGCGCGCCGGACTCGGCCGCCGCCGTGCCGCCGCCCCTGGTGGACTTCGTCATGGACACCACCCGCGCCGTGGCGAACCTGCTGTTCCGGGGCGCGTTGCGGCGGTTCCCCGGCATCCGGTTCGTACTCGCCCACGGCGGCGGCACCATCCCGTTCCTCGCGGGGCGGCTGGAGCTGGCCAAGACCTGGGTGCTGCCCGACCGCAACGGCCGGCCGCGGAAAGGCCCGGCGCAGAACGATCCAGTGCAGAACGATCAAGCGCAGACCGATCCAGCGCAGAACGACCTGGCGCAGAAGGCTTTGTTACAGGACGACTCGGTGCATGCCGAGCTGGGCCGGCTGTACTACGAGACCGCGCAAGCGTCCTGGGCCGGCGCGCTGGCCTGCGTGGACGCCGTCGCCGAGCCGGGGCACGTGCTGTTCGGCACGGACTTCCCGTTCATGACCGCCCCGGTGGTCGCGGCGACCCGCCGGGAGGTCGCCGCGCACCGCGCGGACATCGGTGGCGCCGGGCTGGCGCTGTTCCCCCGCCTGCGGGCGGCGGCGAGGAGGTAGCGTGCGCTATTTCGAGGATTTCCGGATCGGCGACGTGCACGAATTGGGCAGTCACCGGATATCCGCCGAGGAGATCCGCGCATTCGCCCACCAGTACGATCCGCAACCCCGGCACATCGGCCGTTCGAGTGAACCGCCCATCGCCAGCGGGTGGCAGGTCGCGGCCACGTTCATGCGGCTGTACGTGAATTCCGTGGTGAACGGAGCAGCGGCCGAGGTTTCGCCGGGAATCGACGAGCTGCGCTGGCTGCGCCCCGTGCGGCCGGGAGACCTGCTGGTCGGGCGGATGACCGTGCTGGGCAAGGCCGCGTCGCTGTCCCGGCCGGACTGCGGGATCCTGCGGCAGCGCGGCGAACTCGCGGACGAATCTGGCCGCCCGGTGCTCCGGTTCGTCTTCCACGGACTGATGCGCAGGCGTTCCGCCGAATCCGCCTCGGGCGGCCCCGGGTCAGTGCCCGGCGACCGTGCCGGCCGGCCCTGAATTCGTGCCCGGCGACCTCGAATCGGCGCCGGCCGGCCCTGAATCCGTGCCGGGCGACCCTGCCGTCGGGGAGGGGGCCCGGCCGGATATGCTCGGCGCATGAGCGGACCCACTCCCGCGCAAATCCTCGAAGCCGCCGCCGTGCCTTTCTCGTCTTTCCCGCACGCGCCGATCCGGACTTACGAGGACATCGAGCGCGAATTGCGGCTGCCCGCCGAACGGCTGCTCAAGACCCTCGCCTTCCGCACCGACGACGGGTTCGTGCTGGTGTCCATGCCGATGCTGCTGCCCGCCGCGTACGGCAAGATCGCCAAGGCCGCCGGGGTGTCCCGGTCGAAGCTGCGCCGCGCCGGCGAGGCCGATCTCGCCGTGCTCGGCATGGCGCCCGGCGGCATCAGCCCGCTGACCGACCTGGACGACAAGACGGTCGTCTTCCACACCACCGTCCCGGACATGGGCAAGGTCTACTGCGGCAGCGGCCGTGACGACGTGACCATCGAGGTGGACGCGGCCACCCTGGTCGACCTCGTGCGGCCGGTCGTCGCCGACGTCGCCGGCTGACCCACGCCGGCCGTCCCACGCCGCCTGACCCACGCCGGCCGACTCGCACCGGTCGACTCACACGGTGACCAGCTCCGCACCGCGCTTCCGGTGCAGCAGCTTCACCAGCGGGCCGGTCATCATCGTGGTGACCACGGCCATCAGCACTAGCTGCGAGTACAGGTCGCGGTCCAGCAGGCCCAGTTGCAGACCGATGCTGAGGATGACCAGCTCGGTCAGGCCGCGCGTGTTGAGCAGCGTGCCGAGGGTGGCCGACTCCCGCCAGCCCAGCCGGCACAGCTTCGCGGCAAGCAGCGCGCCCGCGAACTTGCCGCCCACCGCGACCAGCATGATCAGCCCGAACCCGGCGAACCCGGCCCACGTGGTCCGGGACAGGTCGACCTGGAGTCCCGCCACCACGAAGTAGACCGGCAGCAGCAGCACCTTGCCGACCTGCTCGATCCGCAGCGTCACGCCCGCCCGCAGGTCCGCCGCGTCCCCGCGCGGCATGACCAGGCCGAACAGGAACGCGCCGAAGATGAAGTGCAGGCCCATCCACTCGGTCAGCGCGCTCCACCCGAGCAACCCGATCAGCACCACCGGGAACATGTCCCGCCGGGACCGCGCGACCCGGGCCAGCAGCGGGCGCACCACCCACCAGCTCACCGCCGCGAGCGGCAGGACGAGCAGCAGCCGCCACTGCTCCGCCGAGCCCGCGCCGAGGGTCGCGATCGCCACCGCGAGCAGCGACCACGCCAGCAGGTCGCCCAGCGCCGCGCTGCCCAGCGCGAGCGTGCCGACCCTCGTGCGGGTCATGCCCCAGTCGCCGAGCATCCGCGCCAGCACCGGGAACGCCGTCACCGCCATCGCGGTGCCCAGGTAGAGCAGGAACGCGAGCCGCCCGTCGGCGGGCCGCAGCATGGTGGCCAGCAGCACGCCCAGCGCGAACGGGGTCAGCATCGACCCGAGCGACACCACGGCGACCGAGCCGAGCCTGCCGCGCAGCAGCTCGCGGTTGAACTCCAGGCCCACCAGGAACATGAAGAACACCAGCCCGACGTTGGCCAGCGAACTCAGCATCGGCCGGATGTCGGCGGGGAACAGCGCGTCCGCCACCACGCCGCCGAACAGCGTCGGCCCGACCAGCACGCCGGCCAGGATCTCGCCGATCACGGCGGGCTGCGCGAGCCGCGTCGCCACCGCGCCCAACACCTTGGCCAGCGCGACGATCACCGCCAGCGCCACCAGCAGCGCGACCACCTGGTGCGAGTTCACCGGACCCCGACCCGTTCCCGGTCGCGCGCCGGGCGCAGCCCGATCGCGAGCCCCGCCAGCACCAGGCACGCGCCCGCGAGATCCGCGAGCCCCGGCTCGCCGGTGCCCAGGACGACCGTCGACACCACCGCGCCGACCGGCAGGAAACCGGAGAACAGCCCGGCTTTGTCCGCGCCGAGCCGAGGCAGGGCGCTGTACCAGCACAGGAACGCGAACACGGTCACCACCACGGCGAGGTAGCCCAGCGCGAACGCCTCGGACGCGGTCGGCACGCGCACCATGTCCGCCCCGTCCACCAGGAGCCCGACGACCACGAGCTGCGGCACGGCGAGGGCGGCCGAGTAGGCGGACACCCGGATCGCGCCGAGCCTGGTCAGCACCGGCAGCGCCAGCAGGGAGAACCCGGCTTCACAGGCCAGCGCCCCGAACGCGAGCAGCAGGCCCAGCGGCGTGCCGCCGCCGAACCCGGTCGTCACGGCGACCCCGGCGACCACGACCACGGCCGCCAGCAGCACGCGTGGCGCGGGTCTGCGCCGTTCCATCACCGGCCCGAGCAGGGCCAGCACGATCGGCACGGCGGCGACCACGGTGCCGACGGTGGCCGGGTCGGCGAACCGGGTGCTCTCCACGATCAGCACGTTGAACGCGGTCAGTCCGGTCAGCGCCAGCATCAGCAGGAAGAACACCTCCCGCCCGCTGAGCCGGACGAAGCCCTTGCCGAACGCGCGCGCCACCGCGAGCAGCAGCAGCGCGCCGACGAGGTAGCGGAGCGCCTGCCCGCCGTAGACGGGGTAGTCGTGCAGCGCGGGTGACACGCCGGTCAGCGTGCCCACGCAGAACATGGCGGTCGCGGCGCCGAGCGCGCCGCGCTGCCCGTTGGTCAGGGAGCGCAAGGTTCACGGCCTCCGTGCGGTCTCGGTCAGCTCGCCCACGTTGATCAGCCCGGTCTCGTAGGCGTAGGCGACGGCGCTCGCGCGGTTGGGCAGGCGCAGTTTGCGGAGCAGGTTCTGCACGTGGAACTTGACCGTGCTCTCGGTCAGCGACAGCCGCCGCGCCATCTCGGAGTTGGTCTGCCCGCACACCAGCAGCCGCAGCACGTCGGTCTCGCGGCGGGTGATCCGCTCCAACGGCGGCCGGCCGCGCTCGGCGGCCCGGGGTTCCGGCAGGCCCGCGTGGTCGCGGCGGGCGAAGAACGCGTAGCCGGCGGCCAGCATCCGGATCGCGCTGAGGAACTCGTCGGGCTCGGAGGACAGCGGCAGCACGCCGACCCGGGGCGCGTCCGGCAGCATCCGGCAGGCCGCGTCGGCGCTGTCGTCCACCACCAGCACGCTCACCGACGGCCTGCGGTCCAGCAGCCGGCGGACCGCCACGGGCGGGTGCGGCACGTCGGCGAGGCAGCCGAGCACCACCACGTCCGGTAACTCCTCGGTGTGCCGGGCGAGACCTTCGAAGGTGTCCACCTGGTGGGTGACCTCGATGCCCGGCGCCTCGTCGATGATTTTCCGCATGCCTATCCGGAAAAGCGTTCTCCGTTCCGCCAGCACAATCCGCGTGCGATTGCCGATGAGCGCGTTCTTCACAGGGCCGGCCCCCAAGCCTGGTCTGCGTGCGACGATGCCGGCACCGGCGGAGCGAGCAGTGCGAAGAATGCGCTCGGCAGGCGCCCGGTTACGGACACGGCGGTCCGGCCGCGCGCATTGTCGCCTGCGCCGTTCGGCCGTCCGCGTAGGATCGGTCAGTATCCGATCGGCCTGCGGCAGGAGCGGTCCGAGCTCGTCTCGCCGGACCTCCCGCACCGCCGTGGCGAGCCGCGGTCGTGGACCGGCTGCCGCCCGGCGACCGGTAATCCGGCGCCCGTGGGTGTGTTCTCCATCGTGCCCCCAGTTCCCCCGTGATGGTCCACGTTGGACGAATTCTCCCCGTTGCACGATCGATAGTTCACGTTTACCACGATCAACTCAACCTACAACCCGAGATTGAGCCGAACGGTGGACAGGCCGGTCGCTCGGCGGAAGCCTGCGGTGCGAATTCCCGAAGTGCGCTTCCGCTACCTGGGGGAAGCGCCCAGGGCGACCGCCGTCCGCCCGCGCCGGCCCGATCCCCACGAGTGCGTTCCGGAACGCGGTCGGCACCGTGCCGCCTGCCCGGCTGAACCTGCCGGTTCCGGGTCGGAGCCGAGACCTGTGGCGGCGGTGCGTGGCGGGTGTTCCGCGCGTGGACCGTTTTCCGGACGCTTGGAAACTATTCCGATATCGGCTGGAAAACGGGTCCGGTTAGCGTTGCCTTGGCGTCGTCGTCGGCATACGCGGAGGATTTGGTGGAAGTCGGCAGCCATGTGGTGGACCTCCCCGTGGAACTCCGGGGGATCGCACCCTATCCGGCACTGGCCGCGCACACGCGCGTCCAGGGCGCGATGAGCGGTGAAGTCGAAGTGGTCACCGGCTATGTGGCCCCGACGGGCGGACCGCCGGCAGGGTGGCGGGTGGAGCTGGGGGAACAGTCCTGGGTGGAACTGGCCGACGATCTCCGACCGGTCGCGGCGACGGATTTCCGGCACGTTTTCGACCGTTCTCCGGAGCCCGTTCCAGAATTGTCCGGTGCGGTTTCGCTGTGGGTTTCCCTCGGTGCCCGGCTGCGCCTCGACTACTGGACCGAATCCTTTCGGTCGGACCAGGTCGAGCGATTGGCGTCCTATTACTTGAACGCACTGCGCGCGGCCGTGCGGGAACCGGACGCGCCGCACGGCGCGCGGTCGCTGCTGTCGCCGGCGGAACTGCGGTTCCAGGTCGAGGAGCTGGCGGGGCCGGTGCGCGAGTTGCCCGACCGGCGGTTCGCGGAGCTGTTCGAGGAGCAGGTCCGGCGCACCCCGGCGGCGGTCGCCGTGGTGTGCGGCGGGCGGTCGTGGACGTACGAGCAGCTCAACCGGCGCGCGAACCGGCTGGCGCGGGCGTTGCTCGCCCGCGGGCTGACGGCCGAGGACGTGGTGGCCGTGGTGCTGGAGCGGGACCTGGAGTGGGCGGCGTGCGTGCTCGCGCTGTTCAAGGCCGGGCTGGTCTACCTGCCGGTGGAGCCCGGTTTCCCGCCCGCGCGGGTGGCCGCGATGCTGTCGCGGGCGGGAGCGGCGCTGGCTGTCACCGAGCCCCGGCACGCCGCCGTGGTGGGCGACGTGCCGACCGCGTTCTTCGACGATCTCCGGGGCGGGTCCGACGACGATCCCGGTGTCGCCGTCGGCGCCGGCCAGGCCGCCTACGTGTACTTCACGTCCGGCTCGACCGGTGAGCCGAAGGGCGCGGTGTGCGAGCACGCCGGGATGCTCAACCACCTGCTGGCCAAGATCGAGGACTTGGGCGTGCGGGAGGGTGACACGGTCGCGCAGACCGCGTCGCAGTGCTTCGACATCTCGCTGTGGCAGTTGGTGTCCGCGTGGCTGGTCGGCGGGCGCACGCTGATCGTGGAGCAGTCCGCGGTGCTGGACGTGGACCGGTTCGCCGCGCTCGTCGGCGAGCAGGCGGACATCATCCAGGTGGTGCCGTCGTACCTGGAACTGTTGCTGCACAGGGCGAGCGGGCTGCGCCGGCCGCGTTGTGCGAGTGTCACCGGGGAACCGCTGAAGCGGGAGCTGGCCGACCGGTGGTTCGCCGCGTTCCCGGACAAGGCGCTGGTCAACGCGTACGGCCTGACCGAGACCTCGGACGACACCAACCACGAGGTGCTGACCGCGCCGCCGGCCGGTCCGGTGTCACTGGGCCGGCCGGTGCGCAACGCGCGGATCGCCGTGGTGGACCGGTACCTCAACCGGGTGCCGTTCGGCGCGCCCGGCGAGATCGTGTTCTCCGGGGTGTGCGTCGGGCGCGGGTACCTCAACGACCCCGAGCGGACGCGGCAGAGCTTCCTGCCCGACCCGGAGACGCCCGGCGGACGGCTCTACCGGTCCGGCGACTTCGGGCGCTGGTCGCCGGACGGCAAGCTGGAGTTCCTCGGCCGCCGGGACGCGCAGGCCAAGGTGCGCGGCTTCCGGGTCGAGCTGGGCGAGGTGGAGAACCACCTGCTGAAGCTGCCGGGCGTGCGGGACGCGGCGGTGGTCGTGGTGGAGCAGGCGCTGGTGGCGTTCTTCACCGGGGACGCCGTGGACGTCCGCGTGCGGCTGGCCGGGTCGCTGCCGGACTACATGGTGCCGTCCCGGTGCCACCGGCTGGACACGCTTCCGTTGACGCACAACGGGAAGATCGACAAGCGCGCACTCGTGGAACTGGCCGCGGCGGCGCGTGGGGAGTCGGCGGACCGCAGGGAGTCGGCGGAGCGCGGGGAGCCGGCCGGGCCGGGTACCGCCACGGAGCGGTGGATCAGCGCGGCGTGGGCCGAGGTGCTGGGCGTGCCGGTCGAGTCGGTCGGGCGGGACGACGATTTCTTCGCCCGCGGCACGTCGTTGTCGGCGGTGCGGCTGGTGCTCAAGCTCGATCGGGTCGTCTCGCACGCGGAGCTGGTGGCGCACCCGGTGCTGGCCGATCTCGCCACCTTGGTGGAGACGCGGAGGGCGATGTGAACGTGCTGGTGCGACAAGGACAACCGCCGCTGGTGCTCGCCGACGGCCCGGACCGGGCGGTGGCTCATCGGGACGGGTTGAGGGCCGATGGGTCGGACTGGGTGGCGGCGCACCGGGACGGGTTGCGGGCGGTGGTCGCCGAGCACGGCGCGGTGCTGGTGCGCGGTCTCGGTCTGGCGGACCTCGCGGGCGTGCGGCGGGTGGGGGAGGCGCTGGTCGAGCGGCCGTTCGAGGAACGGGAGGGGTTTGCCGCCCGCGAGCACTTCGGCGACGGGCTGCACTCCTCGGCGCTGTGGCCCGCCAACGACGTGATGTGCATGCACCACGAACTCAGCTACCTGGCCGCGCCGCCGGGCACGCTGCTGCTCGCGTGCCTGCGGGCGCCGGAAAGCGGTGGGGCGTCGGGGATCGCGGACGGCGCGGAGGTGCTGGACGCGTTGCCCGCCGACCTGGTGGCACGGTTCGAGGAACAGGGCTGGCTGCTGGAACGCAGCTACCACGCGGACTTCGGCCTGCCGTGGCCGGAGGCGTTCGGCACGGACGACCGTCCGACCGTGGAGAAGTACCTGGCGGACAACGACATCGACTGGCAATGGTCTCCGGGAGGCGTGCTGCGCACCCGCCAGCGCCGGGCCGCCGTGGTGCGGCACCCGGTGGATGGGCGGCGGATCTGGTTCAACCAGGTGGCGTTCCTCAGCGAGTGGACCATGGACCCGGACGTGCGCGACTACCTCGCCGAGGTGGTCGACGGCTTCCCGCTCAACACCCGTTACGGCGACGGCGAGCCGCTGACGCCGGACGTGGTGCGTCTGATCAACAAGACCTACGAGGCGTACACCCGGGTGACGCCTTGGCAAGGGGGAGACCTGCTCGTGCTGGACAACATCCGCACCGCGCACAGCCGCGAGCCCTATCGGGGCGACCGGCGCGTCATCGTGACCATGGGCGACCCCGTCCGCGTCGAAGGTGTGCGCGGATGACCCCGCGGTTCGCGGTGGTCCCGGGCGAGCAGGTGCACCGCGCGCTCGCCGGGACCGAGAATTCCGTGGTGTCGCTGATCGAGGACGCGTACCGGCTGCACGGCGACGGCCGGACGGTGAACCCGCCGTCGTACTTCCTGCGGTTCCCGGACCGCCCGTCGTCGCGGATCATCGCCCTGCCCGCGTCCCTCGGCGGCGACGCACCGGTGGACGGGCTGAAGTGGATCTCCAGCTTCCCGGACAACGTCCCGTCCGGCCTGCCGCGCGCGTCGGCGGTGCTGATCCTCAACGACCCGGAGACCGGCTACCCGTTCGCCTGCCTGGAAAGCTCCATCATCAGCGCGGTCCGCACGGCCGCGTCGGCGGCGCTCGCGGCGGACTGGCTCAACCGGGGCCGCGACCGCCCGACGCGGGTCGGCTTCTTCGGCTGCGGGCTGATCGCCCGGTACATCCACACCTACCTGGCGGGCACCGGCTGGCGGTTCGACGGGGTCGGCGTGCACGACACGTCCGCCGACCACGCCCGGCAGTTCGCCGACTACCTCCGGCAGTCCGAAGTGGACGTTCGGGTGCACGAGTCGCCGGAGCGGCTGGTCCGGTCGTCGGACCTGGTCGTGTTCGCCACCGTGGCGGGCCGTCCGCACGTGACCGAACCGGGCTGGTTCGCCCACGACCCGCAGGTGCTGCACATCTCGCTGCGCGACCTGTCACCGGAAATAGTGTTGGCGTCGACCAACATCGTGGACGACGTCGAGCACGTGTTGAAGGCGGACACCTCCGTGCACCTGGCGGAGCAGCGGGTAGGGCACCGGGACTTCCTGGACAGCACGCTGCACGACGTGATGACCGGCGCGGTCGAGCTGCCGCACGACCGGCCGCTGGTGTTCTCGCCGTTCGGGCTGGGCGTGCTGGACCTCGCGGTCGGCCTGCACGTGTACCGCGAGGTCGAACGGGCGGGCGGACTCCACGTGGTGGACGGGTTCTTCCACGAGCTGCGCCGCTACGGCGCACCGGCCTGAGGCGGGCCGGATGCCGATCATCGCGGCGCCGCAGGACTTCCACGCGGACGACCTGTTCGTGGACTTCACGGCGGAGTTCGGGCTGTACCTCAAGTGCGAGGGCTTCAACTTCGCGGGCTCGATCAAGCTCAAGGCCGCGCAGGCGATGATCGCGGCGGCCGAGCGGGACGGGCTGCTCGGCCCGCGCTCGGTGATCGTGGAGTCCTCGTCGGGGAACCTCGGGGTGGCGCTGGCGGTCCTGGCCGCCGACCAGGGCTACGACTTCCTGTGCGTCACCGACACCCGCTGCAATCCCGCCACGGTGCGGATGATCGAGGCGCTGGGCAGCCGCGTGCACGTGGTCACCGAGCCGGACCCCGTCGACGGGTACCTGGGCGCGCGGCTGCGGCACGTGCGGGACCTGGTCCGGGCCGACGACCGGCACGTCTGGCTCAACCAGTACGAGAACGCGGCGAACTGGCAGGCGCACTACCGCACCACCGCGCCCGCGATCGCCGACCGGTTCCCCGCACTGGACGTGCTGTTCGTCGGCGCGGGCACCACCGGGACGCTGATGGGCTGCGCCCGCTACTTCCACGAGCGGCGACCCGGGGTGACCGTGGTGGCGGTCGACTCGGTGGGCTCGGTGACGTTCGGCGGCCCACCGCTGATGCGGTTCATCCCCGGTCTGGGCGCGGGTGTCCGGCCGCCGATGCTGGACTTGGCGCAGGTGGACGATGTTGTGCAGGTGACCGAGTCCGACGCGATCGACATGTGCCATCGCCTGGCGCGCAAGGGTTTCCTGTTCGGCGGGTCGACCGGCACGGTGGTGACGGGTGCGGCACGGTGGCTCGCCGACCACGGCGCGCGGCAGGCTGTCGCGATCGCGCCGGATCTCGGTGACCGGTACGTCGACTCGGTGTACGAGCCGTCGTGGGTGCGCGAGGTGACCGGCCGGCTCGACGCCGTGCGGTGACCGCATACGAACGGAGAACGCCGCCCACGACTGGTCGTGGGCGGCGTTCCCGCTGTCCGGTCTCCGGCGCGGACCGGGCTAGCTCGCCACGGACACCGCACAAGCGCCCGCCGCCGCGCTCGTGGTGCTCGCCAGCTCACGGGCGACCTCGCGCAGCCCCATCTGTGCGGACTGCGCGATCACCGCCGCCAGCGAGGCCCGCTCGGTCGCGAACCACCCGGCATCGTCGACTCCCGTGGCGCCGCACCGGTGTCGCGCGTCCCGCGCCTCCTCCAGCCAGCGCGTGAACGCCCGCCGGCACGCGGCGCGGCGGGCGTCGCCGGAGTCCTCGCACGCGGCCCGTTCCCGGCCGAACAGCCGCACCAGCTCGGGGAGCCGGTACCGCCCGCCGGCCACGTGCAGCAGGTGCGCCTCCACCAGCTCCTCGACTAGCTGCTCTGCCTCCACCGGGTCGGCGTCCAGAGTGGACGACGCGATCCACGCCGGGAAGTCCGGCACGGACAGCAGGCTCAGCCTGCGGAACATCTCCTTCGCCCGGTCGCCGAGCCGGTCGTAGCTCGCGGCCAGGGCCGCGCGCACACCGGTCGGGCCGAAGCTCACGTGGTCCAGCCGGGTCCGGTCGTCGGCCAGCTTCGCCACCAGCTCGCGCGCCGTCCAGTGCGGCTTGGACGCCAGCAGGGCGCCCACGCCGCGCAGCGCCAGAGGCAGGTCCTCGCACAGCTCCGCGACCCGGTCCAGCACCGCCTCGGACGTCGGCCGGGCCCGGGTCAGGTCGGCCAGCAGCAAGCTGGAGTCGTGACGGGCCAACGGGTCCAGGTGCAGTGACAGCCCGGTGGGCACCTCGCAGATCCGCCGCCGGCTGGTGACCACGACACAGCACCGCTCGTCGCCCGGCAGCAGCGGCTGCACCTGGGCGAACGACTCGGCGTCGTCCAGCAGCACGAGCATCCGCCGCCCGTGCGCCATGCTGCGGTAGAGCGCGGTGCGCTCGGTGGTGTCCTCCGGGACCTGCCCCGCGGGCACGCCCAGCGCCCGCAGGAAGCCCGCCAGCACGTCACGCGGGTCGGCGGGCCCGGCGGGGTGGTGGCCGTGCAGGTCGGCGAATAGCTGCCCGTCCGGGAAGCGGTCCGCCACCTGTCTGCTCCACTGCACGGCCAGTTCCGTCTTGCCCACGCCCGGCCCGCCGCTGATCGACGCGACCGCGAGGGACGAGCCGGGCGCGGCGACGAACCGGTCCAGCGCGGCCAGTTCCCACTGCCGGCCGACGAGTGCCGTGATGCGCGGCGGTAGCTGCGCGGGCGTGCGCACGACCGCCGGGCCACTGGCGGAGGTGAGCGTCGGATCGTCCCGCAGGATGGCGTTGTGCAGCCGCTGCAACTCCGGCCCCGGCTCCAGGCCGTGCTCCTCGATGGACTGGCGGCGACCCCGCCGGAAGGTGTCCAGCGCCTCGGCGCGCCGACCGGCGCGGTAGAGCGCGAGCATCAGCAGCGCCCGCACCTTCTCCCGCGCCGGGCTGTCCGAGACCAGCGTGGTCAGCTCGCCGATCAGCTCCTGGTGCTGCCCCAGGTCCAGCCGCAGCGAGAGCAACTGCTCCAGGGCGGACAGCCGCAGCTCCTCCACCCGCGCGCGGTGCGTCGCCACGTGCCTGCCGGGCACGTCGGCCAGCAGCGGTCCGCGGAACAGCGCGAGCGCGCGGTGCAGGGTGTCGGTGGCCGCGGCGGCGTCACGACGTCGCACGAGGTCGCGCGAACGGGCCACCATGGTCTCGAATTCGAGCAGGTCGATCCTGTGGTCGGCGGCGCGCAGCCGGTAGCCCGGCGCGCTGGTGGTGATGACCTCCTGGTTCCATCCGGCGTTCTTGAACGCCTTGCGCAGAGCCGCCACGCAGATCGCGATCTGCGTGCGGGCGGTGGTGGGCGCGTGTCCGTCCCAGACGACGTCGGCGATGTGCTCCATCGGCACGACGCGGTCGGCGGACAGCAGGAGCACGGCCAGGACGGCGCGTTGCCGTGGCGCACCGGGGTGCACCAGCCGTCCTCCTAACCGTGTTTCCAGCGTGCCCAACAGCCTGAATTCCAATTGCTGATCCAAGTCGGCCCCCCCGAACTTGTTGATGTGGCCGGACCCGGTTCGCAGGTCCGGCCACGCGATCGCCGACACCGTATCCCAGCGACAACGCCCGGTGCAGGGGTGATCAGCAGATCCGTTCCGACCGGTCGGTCGGTCGTACCCCGGTGCGGCACCGGCCGAAATGACTTCAATATCGGACCGAAAAGGCCGCTGCCTAGGTTGACTGCGTGCTGGACGAGGCGGGTGAATGGGGCGGGACGGCGCGCGTTCTGCCGGAGGTGACGGTCGTCGGGCTTTTCCGGCGGCAAGTGGAGCGGACGCCGGACGCGGTCGCGCTGGTTTCCGGCGGCGAGGCCATTTCCTATCGTGAGTTGCACGCCCGGTCGAATCGGCTCGCGCGGCGGCTCCGGTCGTGCGGCGCGGAGCCCGGCCGGCGGGTGGCGGTGGTGCTGCCGAGGTCGGTCGACCTGGTGGTGGCGCTGCTGGCCGTGCAGAAGTCGGGCGCGGCGTACGTGCCGGTCGATCCGGGCTACCCGGCGGACCGCGTGCGGCAGGTGCTGGACGACGTCGAGCCGATCCACGTGCTGACCGGGGAGGAGGTCCGGTCGCCGCTGGTGGCGGAGTTCCCGGCGGACGACCTGCCGCCCGCCGCCGGTCCGGCCGACCCGGTCTACGTGATCTACACCTCGGGTTCGACGGGCCGGCCGAAGGGCGTGGTGGTGCCGGTCCGCGCGCTGGTCAACTTCCTGCTGTGCATGGCGGAGCTGATCGGGCCGCGGGCCGGCGACCGGCTGCTCGCGGTGACCACGCCGTCTTTCGACATCGCCGCCCTGGAGCTGTACCTGCCGCTGCTGGTCGGCGGGACGGTCGTGGTGGCCGAGGACACGCGTGACCCGGCGGCCCTCGCCGAGATGATCCGGGAGCACCGGATCACCCACCTCCAGGCCACGCCGTCGTTGTGGCAGTCGCTCGTCGCGGCGGAGCCGGAAGCGTTGCGGGGCTTGACGATGCTGGTCGGCGGCGAGGCGCTGCCGACCGCGCTGGCGGCTCGCATGGTGGAGCTGGGCGCGAGCGTGCGGAACCTCTACGGGCCCACCGAGACCACGATCTGGTCGACGTCGGCGGAGGTGCGCGCGGGTGAGCCGCCCACCATCGGCGTCCCGATCTGGAACACCACCGTGCACGTGCTGGACGCCCGGCGGCAACCGGTGCCGGACGGGGAGGTCGGCGAGCTGCACATCGGCGGCCTCGGTGTGGCGCTGGGGTACTGGCGGCGTCCCGAGCTGACCGCCGAGCGGTTCCCGGACGACCCCTGGGGCCCGCCGGGCGCTCGCCTCTACCGGACCGGGGACCTCGGGCGGCGGCGTGCCGACGGGCGGCTGGAGTACCTGGGCCGGACCGACGACCAGGTGAAGGTGCGGGGTTTCCGGGTCGAACTCGGCGAGGTGGAGTCCGTGCTGGGCACGCACCCGGCGGTGGCGCGGGCCGCGGTCGCCGCGCGGGACGACGCGGCGGGGTTCAAGCGGCTGGTCGGCTACCTCGTGCCCGCCGGTGGTGCTGTCGAGCTCGCCGACGTCCGCGCGTTCGCCGCCGGCGTCCTGCCCGCGCACATGCTGCCGTCCGTTCTCGTCGAAGTGGCCGACTTCCCGTTGACACCCAACGGGAAGCTCGACCGCAAGGCGTTGCCCGACCCGGACCCCGGCGCGCTGTCCTCCGGGCGGAAGCCGCGCACCGAACGGGAGACTGTGCTGTGCGCGCTGTTCGCCGAACTGCTCGGGCTGCCCGAGGTCGCGGTGGACGACGACTTCTTCCGGCTGGGCGGGCACTCGCTGCTGGCGGCCCGGCTGGTGACCGGTATCCGGTCGCGGCTGGGGGTGGAGGCGCCGGTGAGCGCGGTGTTCGACGCGCCGACCGCCGAAGCGCTGGCCGCGCACCTCGACGGCGTGACCGGGCCGCCGCGTCCGGCGGTGCGGCCGACCGGTGTGGCCGAGCCGCCGCTGTCCGCCGCGCAGCGCGGGCTGTGGCTGCTGCACCGGTTCGAAGGGCCGAGCGCGCAGTACAACCTCCCGTTGCTGCTCACGTTGTCCGGCGCGCTGGACGTGTCCGCCCTGTCGGCCGCGCTGACCGATGTGGTGGACCGGCACGACGTCCTGCGCACGGTCTACCCGGAAGTGGCCGGCGAGGGCCGTCAGGTCGTGCGGCCCCTGGCGGAGGTCCGGCTGTCCGCGGTGGACGTGCCGCCCGGTGGGCTGGACGCGTCGGTGGCGCGGGAGAACGAGCGGCCGTTCGACATCGAGACCGAGGCGCCGTCGCGGTTCAGCCTGTTCCGGCTCGGTCCGGACCGGCACGTCCTGCACGTCCTCGTGCACCACATCGCGTGCGACGGCTGGTCGGTGCGTCCGCTGGTGGAGGATCTGGCCCACGCCTACCGCGCGCGACTGGCCGGTCACGCGGTGGAGTGGCGTCCGTTGCCCGTGCGGTACGCGGATTTCACCGTGTGGCAGCACGAAGTTCTCGCTGGTCTGCTGGACCGCCAGTTGGAGCACTGGACGCGGGCGCTGCATGGGCTGCCGCCGGTGCTCGACGTGCCCGCGCTCGGCAGGCGGCCGGCGAGGCGTTCGCTCCGCGCGGGAGTGCGGGAGGTCCGGCTGGACCGGGCCGTGCACGCCCGGCTGGCCGCGCTCGCGCAGCGCTCCGGCACGACCGTGTTCATGGTCCTGCAAGCAGGTCTGGCCGCGGTGCTGAGCCGGTTCGGAGCCGGTGACGACATCGCGATCGGCTGCCCGGTCGCGGGACGTGCCGACGACGCGCTCGACGGGCTGGTGGGGTACTTCGTGAACACGCTGGTGCTGCGGGCGGACACGTCGGGCGACCCGACCTTCGCCGAGTTGCTGCGCCGGGTGCGGGCGGCGGACCTCGCGGCCTACGCGCACCAGGACGCGCCGTTCGAGCGGGTGGTCGAGGCGGTGAACCCGGTGCGGTCGGCCGCGCACCACCCGCTGTTCCAGGTGATGCTGACGCTCCACAACCAGCAGCCGCCCACCGTGGAACTGCCCGGCCTGAGAACCGCGGTCACCGAGCCGCGTCCGGAAGTGTCCAAAGTAGACTTGGAGTTCGAGCTTCGTGAGACGTTCGCGGCCGACGGCACGCCCGACGGGATCGTGGGCGAGCTGGTGCACGCGCTGGACTTCGTCGCTCCCGACGCGGCGGAGCTGCTGATCGGCGCGCTGACCGGGCTGCTGGACGAGGTGTCGGAGTCGCCGGACCGGCGGATCGGTGGGCTGTCGGTGCCGGAGTGGCGCGCGACGGCCGCGGCCGAGGCGGCGGACGCTCCGGTTGCGCGGCGATCGCTCTCGGACGCAAGGGAAGCGCGGCTGTGCGCGCTGTTCGCCGAGGTGCTGGGCGTGGAGACGTGCGGTGTGGACGACGACTTCTTCAAGCTGGGCGGCCAGTCGCTGACCGCCGTGCGGCTGATGAGCCGGGTGCGCACGGCGTTCGACGTGGCGATGCCGATGCGGCTGTTCTTCGAGGAGCCGACGGTGGCCGGTGTGCTGGCCCGGCTGGACGGCGTCGCGGCGGAAGAGTTCGGATAACCGACCGATAGTCCGCGTGGCTAGATTCGACCCGACCGACAAACACGAGGCTGGAGCGGGAAAGTGGTGGAGTTCGAGTCCCGGCCGTACGGTCCGGAATACGAGGATCCGGTGGGCCGGCTCTTCGAGTCGTCCGATTTCTGCTACCGCACGACCATCCCGATGACGTTGGGGCACGCGGACATCCGGCGGCTGGCTGCCGGGTCGCGCGTGGTGCTCGCGGACGGCCTGCCGGTCGGCCTGTGGTCGGTGGACAGCCTGCTGTGGTCGGCGGCCGGGCAGGACGTGCACTCCGGGCTGTACCTGCTGCACCTGCGGCTCGCGTCGTTCGTGCCGGTGGAGTGGTGGCGGGCGGTGTACCGGCGGGTGCTCGACCACCTCCGCGACCGCCAGGAGGTGGCGCGGATCTCGTTCGAGGTCAACGAGTTCGACCTGCTGGGTCAGGACGTCGCGGAAGCGCTCGGGCTGCGGGCCGAAGGGCTGCTGCCCGACCTCGTGGAACGGGACGGACGCCGGTGGGGCCGGTGGACCTACGGCGCGGTGTGGCCGGTGGCGGCCCCCGCCGGGCGAAGGGGGGACTGGTGATCACGCTGTCCGGGTACCGCCCGGCGCACGCGGACCTGCTGCACGGCCGGTGGCTGCCGGGGGAGCTGATCGCGCCGCGCCACGACGGGAGGGTCGCCGAGTTCGGCGCGGTGGACGTGCCCGAGCCCGGCCTGTGCGACGAGGAGCGGCTGCTCGTCGCGGTCGGCGCGGGCCTCGTGCGGTATTGCGACATCGACTGGGTGGACCGGCGGGCCCGGCTGGAGATCCGGCTCCTGTCGGACTTCCACCCGGACGGCACGCACAACCTGCTCGCGCGGGCGTTGGAAACGGCGTTCACGGTGTTCGCGCTCAACCGCGTCTACGGCTACGTCACGCCCGGCGGTCCGGACGTCGCGCCGATGCTGCGGGAAGAGGGTTTCGACCGCGAGGGCGAACTGCCCGGCGCGGTGCGGGTGGCGGGACTCGCCGTGGGGCGCACGATCTGGGGGCGGCTGCGTGAGCGCTAGCGACGCGATGGCGCTGCGGCCGGTGCCGGCGGCGGACCTGCGGGACGTGCTGCGGCGGATCACCGACCACGGCGACGAGATCCTCGGCGTGGACCCGCGCCGGCACAACCTGGCCACCATGCGGCACCGCCTGG
The DNA here is from genome assembly GCF_050942485.1 of Actinosynnema sp. CS-041913. Taxonomy (NCBI): domain Bacteria; kingdom Bacillati; phylum Actinomycetota; class Actinomycetes; order Pseudonocardiales; family Pseudonocardiaceae; genus Actinosynnema; species Actinosynnema sp. CS-041913. Next base: position 2,763,207 of record NZ_CP192037.1, read on the forward strand.
CGGACATGGGCGCGCGGCTGTTCGAGGTGGTGCTCGGCGGGGTGCCGGTGGCGGTGGTCGGGCACACGGTCAACCCGCTGAACCGGGACCAGGCGACGGTGAGCGTGGCCGCGTTCGACCGGGCGCACGGCGCGGCGGCGGTGTGGACGCACGTGACGGAACTGGCCCGCCGGCACGGGACCGGCTCGTTCCTGTGCGCCGGCGCGGACGGCTCGGAGGCCGTCGAGGCCTACCAGGCCGTCGGGTTCACCGAAGTGGGAAGGATGAGGATGCACCTCTACCGGGCGCACGCCTACCGCGACGCCTGCGTGCTGCACCTGTCCCTGCGTGAGGGGCCCTGATGGCCGACCTGCTGGGCAGACTGGTGCTGCGGCACCTGGAGCACGAGGACGTCGACCTGCGGGTGGACGCGCAGTACGACGAGCGGGTCGCGCGCAACATCGCGGGCCACCTCGCCCTGACCCCGCGCGACGAGCTGCTGAGCCGGTTCCGCGAGCACGTGGACGACCCGGCGAGCGGACGGCTGGAATATGTCGTCGCGAAGCCGGGCGGCGAGACCGTCGGGTACATCTTCCTGACCGGCCTGGACTGGGTGAACCGCACCTGCGACCTGTCGATCACGATGCTGCCCCGGTTCCGGACGGGGCTGGGGTACCTGGCGCTGATGTGCGCGTTCGACTACGTGTACGGCTGCCTGAACATGCACGCGGTGCTGACGATGGTGTTGGACGTCAACGAGATGATGGCGTCGGGGGAGTGGAACGCCAAGCGCGCCAACGTGACCAGCACGCAGGCGAACTACACCGACGGCGCGTTCCGGGCGGTGCACGTGTGGACTCAGACGCGCCCGGAGTACGAGGCGATGATCGCCGAGGGGCGTGCGCGCATCGCGGCGATGCGGGAGCGGTTGGGCAATGGGCTCGGCAAGGAGGTGGGGGCACGGTGAGCTTCGAGCGTCGGCTGAAGACCGCCCTGGTGGGTGACGCGACGGCCCGGTTCGTCTACATCGGCAACTTCGAGGTGGAACGCGCATGGGCGCGTGGCGAGCCGAAGCTGCCCGGCGCGGGCATCTCGTTCGCCAACGCCACGGTGAACCGGATGGAGGAGATGGGCGTTCTGCTCGCCGGGCCGGACGACGTGGTGCTGCTCAAGGAGGACGTCGACGCGGAGTTCGCGGCGTACCTCGACCGGGTCGGCGCGGCGGGCGGCGTCACGCTGCCCGTGGGCGAGCACGACCCGGAGCTGTCGGTCACCGACGACGCGCTGGCGTCGCCGGACGCGCTGGACCGGTTGCGCGCGTTGGCGGACGGCCGCACCTACCTGATGCCGATGGGTGTCTCCGAGGCGGAGGAACGGCTCGCCAAGGCCACCGGCCTCCCGCTGGCGGGTGTCCCTTCGGCGGTGTGCAAGGCGGTCAACGGCAAGGCGTACGGCCGCCGGCTGGTCGAATCCCTCGGCCTCACCTCGATTCCGGGCGCGGTGTGCGAGACGGCCGGCGAGCTGGCCGACGCCGTGCGGGCGCACCTGGTCGACGGCGGCAAGGTGGTGGTCAAGGAATCGCTCGGCGTCTCCGGGCGCGGCATGGTCGTGCTGGACACGCCGGAGAAGGCCGAGCGGCTGGCGCGGATGGTGGCCCGGCGCGGCGCGGACGCCCCGGTGGACCTGGTGGTGGAACGCTGGATCGACAAGGCCGCCGACCTGAACTACCAGTTCATCGTCTCGCGGACCGGCGAAGTGGCCTTCGAGACGGTCAAGGCCGCCGTCGTGGCAGTCGGCGTCCACAAAGGACACGAGTTCCCGCCGGAACTGCCCGTGCACGTTGTGCCCGCGCTGACGGCGGCGGCGGACCTGATCGGCCGCGAGCTGTACGCGGCGGGCTACTTCGGGGTGGTGGGCGTGGACGCCCTGCTGGCGGGGGACGGCACGCTCTACCCGTGCCTGGAGATCAACGCCCGCTTCAACATGGCGACCTACCAGAGCCGGATCGCCGAGCGGTTCATCGGACCCGGCAAGCACGCGGTGGCGGCGACGTTCGGGCTGCGGTTGGCGAAGAAGCACAGCTTCGCCGAGGTCGCCGAGGCGCTGGGGGACCTGGTGTTCGAGGCGGAGCACGGCGTGCTGGTCAACGCCTTCGCCACGCTCAACGCCCGTGCCGAGCCGGGCGGCGGGTTCCCCGGCCGGATCTACGCGCTGTGCATAGCAGACAGCGCCGACGCGGCCCGCGCGCTCCGGGCGGACGCGGAAGAACGGCTCAAGACGATGGCAGGTGACCGGTGAGCATCCAGAACTTCCGTGAGCTGGCCGACGAGTTCGGCACCCCGCTCTACGTCTACGACGGCGACGAACTGGCGGGCGGCCTGCGCGAGCTGCGCGCCAAGCTGCACCCCGCGCTGGAGGTCTTCTTCTCCCTCAAGTCGAACCCGAACATCAGCGTGTTCGCGCTGCTGCGGGCGAACGGCGCCCGCGCGGAGGTCTCGTCCCTGGTCGAGCTGCGCACGGCGCTCACCGCCGGCGCGTCCCCGGAGGACGTGATCTTCCTCGGGCCGGGCAAGAGCGACCGCGAACTCGAAGCGTGCATCGCCGCCGGCATCTACGCGATCGTCGCCGAGTCCGTGGACGAGGTCGGCCGCATCGACCGGCTGGCCGCCGAACACGCGGTGCGGCAACGGGTCCTGCTGCGGGTCAACCCGGCGACCACGCCCGGCGGGTCGCGGCTGACGATGGGCGGCAAGCCGCGCCAGTTCGGCATCGACGAGGCGGTGGTGCTGACCCTGCGCGACCTGCCCACGGAGCACCCGCACGTGGACATCGCGGGCGTCCACGTCTACCTGGGCACCCGCATCCTGGACGCGGACACCGTGGTGGCCAACACGAAGTACGTGCTGGACCTCGCCGAACGGGTCGCGCGCGAGACCGGCATCCCGCTGGACGCCGTGGACATCGGCGGCGGCCTGGGCGTGGCCTACTTCGACGGCGAGCACGACCTGGACCTGGACGCGCTGGCGGCCGGCCTGAACCCGGTGCTGGCGGAGTTCGTGGAGAACCACCCCGGCACGCGGCTGATGCTGGAGTCCGGCCGGTTCCTCACCGCGAAGTCCGGCACCTACGTGATGGGCGTGCGGTACGTGAAGGAGTCGATGGGCGAGCGGTTCGCGGTCACCGACGGCGGCACGCACCACCACATGGCGGCGGTGGGCATCGGCTCGTTCGTCAAGCGCAATTTCCCGGTGGCGCTGCTGGACCGCGCGGCCGACGGCCCGGTGGGGCCGTGGCACCTCAGCGGCCCGCTGTGCACGCCCAACGACACCATCGCCAAGAACGCGGCCCTCCCGCCGCTGCGGGTGGGCGACCTGATCGGCGTGCTGCGGTCCGGCGCGTACGGCCCGACCGCCTCGCCGGGCCTGTTCCTCGGCCACGGCTTCCCCGCCGAAGTGCTGGTGCACCACGGCACACCGCACCTGGTCCGCTCCCGGGACACCCCGGAGGACCTGCTGCGCCCCCAGCACCTGCACGACTTCTCCGACCACGACGAACGATTGCGAGCAGAGCTGTGAACCGCACCGACATCATCGAGCACGTCCGCATCGCGCTGTCCGCGGTGCTCAAGCGCGACCTGGTGGACTTCACCGAGCAGACGCGGCTGTTCGAGGACCTGGCGCTGGACTCGACCAGCGTCATCGAGCTGCTGATGGGCTTGGAGGACCTGATCGGCCTGGAGGTCGACCCGGACGACCTGGAGCCGGAGGTGTTCGCCACGGTCGGCTCGCTGGCCGACTACATCGACGCCCGCGTCGGTTCCGCCGTGGCGCCGTGACGCTCGGCCTGTCCGGGGTGCGGGTGGCCGTGCCGGCGAGGTCCGAGCCGGTCTCGGACATCCTCGCCCGCAACGGCCGTCCTGCGTCGGAGCAGCGGCTGTTCACCAAGATCTACGAGCTGCGGGACAGCCCGACGCTGGAGCCCGGCGCCCGGTTCGAGGACCTGCTGGTCGACGTCGGCCGGCGGACCCTCGGCGGCGACGGCGCGGACCTGGTGCTGTACGGGCACACCCTGCTGTACCAGGAACACCTGTATCGGCCGGGTTTCGCCGACCGGGTGCGCACCGGCCTGGGCCTGCCGGACGTGCCGTTCTACGGGCTCTCGCACGTGGCCTGCACGTCGGTGCTGCGCGCGGTGGAGGTCGCCGGCCGGTTCCTGAGCCGTCCCGGAGCACAAGCGGGCGAACGGGTCCTGGTGCTGGGCGGCGACCACGGCAGCGCGTGCGACCGGTCGCGGGTGGTGCCGTCCACGACGGTCATGGGTGACGCGGCGGTGGGTTTCCTGGTCGGCCGCGACACCGGCCGCTACCGGTACCTGGGCGGCGCGGGCAGCCGCGACACCCGGTTCCACCGCAGCCTGCGGATGACCGCAGAGGACACCGCGCTGTTCTGGTCGGTGTGCGCGGACCTGCTGATCGCCACGGTGGACGCGGCGCTGACGAAGGCCGGGCTGACCCGCTCCGAGGTCGACTGGGTCATGCCGCACCTGTCGAACGGCATGTTCTGGCGGTCGTTCAGCCGCGCGTCGGGCATCGCGCGGGACCGGATCCGGCTGGAGCTGCTGCCGGAGCGCGGGCACACGTTCGGCGTGGACGCGCTGGCGGCGCTGGACCACCTGGACCGGTCGGGCGGCCTGGCGGCGGGCGACAAGTGCCTGCTGGTGTCCATCGGCCAGGGCGCGTACTTCCAGGTGGCGGTGGTGGAAGTGGGGGAGGGGTAGTGCTGGAGTACGAGCGGCTGGCGCACGCCGACGGCCTCGCGGCCGGGCTGCGCGCGGCACTGGAGGGCGTGGACGCGCGGGCAGTCGCGCCCGGCGAGGTCGTCGCGGTGGCGGAGGTCCCGGCCGGCGCGGACGTGGTCGCGCACAGCCTGGCCGAGGCGGAGGGCATCGCGTTCGTGCGCAGCGCGGCCGATCGCGAGTACGCCGCCGACACGGCGCTGGCGGTGGCCGCCGCGCGGTTGGGCGGCACCCGGCGGCTGCTCGACCAGGCGGTCGAGCACCTGTCCGGCCGCGAGTCCGGCGGGGAGCCGTTGACGCGCAAGCAACTGCTGGTCGGTGCGGTCGGTGACCTGGTGACGGCGGCCGGGTACGCCCGGCACCTGTTGGCGGCTGCACGGCCGGTGGCGGCGGACATCGCCGAGACGCACGACCGGATCACCGACATCGACTGGCAGGTCGCGATGTTGTTCGGGGCCAACGGCTATCTCGCGGAGCACCCGGCGCGGGGCGCGCATGTGTCTGCGTTGGTGGCGAACACGTGGGTGAGTGGGCGATGATCGAACTGGACGAGCGGACGCGGGTGTTGCGGGACGTCGGCGCGGAGTGCGCGAGCGAGCTGGCGGGCCTGGCGCTCGCGGTGGACGCCGACCCCGAGGACATGGCGCCGCACCTGGGTTCCGAGGCGCTGCGGCTGATCCGGCTGATGTGCACCCCGGAGCGGTTCCGGGAGGAGCCGTTGCGGCTGGGCGGTTTCGACTACGGCGACGCGAGCTGCCTGCAACGGGTCGTCGGCACGGCGGCGCTGGCACGTGGCGACGCGGGGTCCGTGCTGGCCGCGCCCGGCCCGGCGCTGGCCGGGATCGTGGTGGACGTCCTCGCCGGCGAGGACCAGCGGGAACGCTTCTACCGCAGGCTTTCTGACGGCCGCACGTGGACGTTCTTCGCGATGACCGAGCCGCGCGGCGGCAACGACGCCACCGGCATGGTGACCAGGCTGGACGAGAAGGAGCCGGGCACACGCGAGCTGCACGGCACCAAGCGGTACATCGGCAACGGCGCGCGCGGCGACATCGGCGTGGTGTTCGGCCGCACCGGTCGCAGCGCGCTGTCGATCAGGGCCGCGTTGGTGGAAACCCCGCTGGCGCGGTGCGACCGGCGTCCGCTGGACACGGTCGGGTTGCGCGGCGCGCGGCTGAGCGAGCTGGTGTTCAGCGGCACGACCGTGGACGAGGGATCGTTGCTGGGCAACCACCTCCCGGTGTCACGACGCGGGATGTGGGGCGCGGTCAAGACGTTCCTGTCGATGCGGGTGCAGGTGGCGGCGATGGCCGTCGGCACCGCGCAGGCGATGTTCGACCAGGTGACCGCGCAACGCCCGAACGCTCCCGGTGCGGATGACGTGCGGCTGCGGCTCGACGCCGCGCTGACCCTCCTGTACGAGGCGGCGGACGCGGTGGACCACGACCCGGACCGCGCGTACTCGTCCTCGGTGGCCAAGCTCGTCGGCACCGCGTTGGGCGTGGAGGTCGCGCGGTGGGCGGCACGGTCGCTGGGACCGGCGTCGCTGCTGGTCGACCCGTTGCTGGAGAAGCGGGTGCGGGACGTCTACGCGTTCGAGTTCATGGAAGGCACCACGAACATCCAGCGGCTCCAGGTCGCCCAGGGACACCTGCGGGGTTCCGGTGGCTGAGCTGAGCGTGCGGGCCATCGCGGCGGCGGTGGACGAGCACCCCGAGTACCGGCGGGTGGCGGCGTTCGAGGGCGACGCGGCGATGCTGGACGTGGCCGAGACGCTGGCCCGGTTCCGCGGCACACCGGTCGGCAGGCTGCGGTTCCTGGCCGACGACCACAAGGCCGACGTGGCGGTGGCCGCGCTCGCGGCGCTCGGCCCGCCCGACGAGCCGCAGCCGCTGCTGCTGGTGCGCGCCGACCCCGACCCGGACCCGTTCGTCGCGGTGCTGCCCAGGATCGTGCACGACCTGCCGTGGGTGTCCGAGGAATTGGGCATCACCCACCTGGAGGAACTGTCCGGCACCGCTGTCGTGGAGCTGCTGAGCTGGCTGCTCGACGAGCGCGGCGCGACCGTGGTGATCGCCGACCAGCCCCCGGTGGTCGTCGGCGAGCCGAAACCGCTGTCGGCCGTGGCCTTGCGGGTGTCCCACGGAGGCGGGCCGCTGCGGATCACCGGGTGGGGCTCCGGCGAACCGGCCCCGAGCACCCACGTGTTCGGCGGGCCGGGACCGTGTGACGGGTGGCGCGGCCTGTCCGAAGCGGTGGCGGACGGGCGGGTGGTCCCAGGACACTCGGTGACCGTGGAGGTGCGCGGCCCGGCCCTCGGCTGGGTGCGCCTGGAAGCGGGGGGTGGCTGAGACCGTGCGGTACCGGCGGATCGCGGCGTTGGCGGTGCCGATGGCCTTGCAGACGGCCACGATGCTCGTCGGGCAGGTGGTGGTCGTCGCGCTGATCGGGCGCATGGGCGACGGCGCGCAGTACGTGCAGGCGCTGTACGCACCCGTCGAGTTCCTGCTGATCGCGCTCGTCAACGGGTTCGCGGTGAGCCTTCAGGTGACGACGGCCCGGCGGGTGGGCGCGGGTGCGCGGGAGTCGGTCGCCGGGTACTACGGCGGTCTGCTGCGGCTCGGGCTGGTGTCCTACGCGGTGTTGGCGGCGGTGCTGATCATGTCGGCGGGCGCGCTGGGCGGGCTGGTGGACATCGCGCCGGAGCACGCGGACCGGTTCCGGGCGTTCCTGGTGGCGATGGTGCTGGTCGGGCCGTTGCGGCTGGGTGGAGAGCTGTGCTCGGCCGTGCTGCGCGGGGTGGGCCGGGGTGTGGCGGCGGCGCTGCTCACCGTGACCTATGTGGTGTCGACGGTCGTGGGCGTGGCCGTTCTCGGGCTGGGTCAAGGACTCGGGCTGACGGCGGTGCCGGTGGTCGCGGCGGTGGCCGGCGCGGTCGAGCTGGTGGCCGGGCTGGTGCTGTTGGGGCGAACCGGGTTGCTGACCTGGCGGGGCGTGCTGCGGTGGCCGTCGGACGTGCCGCGGCTGGCGTTGGGCGTGGGGCTGCCGGTGGCGGCTTCCTACGTGCTGCTGTTCGTGGTGAACCTGCTGTTGGTGCGGATCGCGGCGGCGGGCGGGCCGGACGCCGTGGCCGGCTTCAACGCCGGGTACACCGTGCAGACGGCCGTGTTGGTGCCCGCGATCGGGTTCGGTTCGGCGATCGCCGTGCTGGTCAACCAGGGTGTCGGCGCGGGTGATCGAACGGTTGCGGCGACCGCGTTCCGGCGCGGGGTCGTGCTGGTCGCGGCCGGATACGCGGTGGTCACCGTCGCGTTCCTGCTCGGCGGGGCGCCGTTGGCGAGTCTGATGGCCGGTGATCCGGCGGTGGTCGAGCAGGCGCGCGCGTTCTTGACCGTGGTGGGGCCGACGTTCGGCTGCACGGGCGTGGTGCTCGCGGTGCTGACCGTGTTGCAGCAGGTCGGGCGGGGCGGGCTGGCCGTGGCGTTGAACCTCGGCTACTTCGCGCTGATGGTCGCGGTCGGCTGGTGGGCGGTGGACGCTAGCGGTTCGGTGGGCGCTCTGCACTGGACGATGGCCGTGATCGCGGTCGCGAGCGTCCTGGTCGGTCTGCCGGTGGCGGCGTGGTCGGTGCGGCGTGCCATCACGCCGGTCGGGGTGAGGGTGGCATGAGGATCGGCGTGGACATGGTGCGGCTGGCCCGGTTCGCCCGGATCGCCGAGCACCCCCGGATGCGGCGGGCGTTGTTCACCGCCGCCGAGCTGGGCGACGTGCTCGACCTGGGTGCCGAGCGGCGGGCGGAACGGCTCGGCGGGCGGTTCTGCGCCAAGGAGGCCACCGCGAAGGTCCTGCGGCGCGGTCTCGGGCAGGGGCTGCGGTGGCCGGACATCGAAGTGACGAGCGACGAGTGGGGCGCGCCGGTGGTGGCGTTGCACGGCGGCGCGCGGCGGATCGCCCGCGCGGCGGGCATCAGGTCCGTCCTGGTCTCCATCACGCACCAGGACGACCTGGTGGTGTGCGTCGCGCTGGGCATGACAGGGGGGCACGATGACGAGGACTTTGGACGACACTGACACTCTGGGCGACTGGTTCGCCCGCGGCCTGCGGGCGAACCCGCACGGTGTCGCGGTGCGGGTGGGCCGGACTTCCCTCACCTATCAGGAGTTGCACGAGCGCGCGTTGGGTGTGGCGGGCGCGGTGCTCGCGGTCGCCGACGCTCCCTTGCGGGTCGGGCTGCTGGCGGGGCGTTCCGTGGAGGCGTACGTGGGGCTGCTGGCCGCCGTGTACAGCGGCGCGGCCGTGGTGCCGCTCAACCGCGAGTACCCGGCCGAGCGCACCGGGCGGATGATCGCGGTGGCCGGGCTGTCCGCGCTGATCTGTGACGACCGCGCGAAGCTGCCCGAGCTGCCCGAGCTGCGCGGGGTTCCGGTGGTGGACGGGGTGGGCACATTGGCCGCGCCGGTGCCGTGCTCGCCGGACGACACGGCGTACGTGATGTTCACGTCGGGGTCGACCGGGACGCCGAAGGGCGTGCCGGTGCTGCACCGCAATGTCGGGCACTACCTGCGGGTCGTGCGGGAGCGGTACGGGTTCACGCGGGACGACGTGTTCTCGCAGACGTTCGACCTGACCTTCGACCTCGCGGTGTTCGACTTGTTCGCGGCGTGGGGGAGTGGTGCGACGGTGGTGGCGACGCCGCCCGGCGCCCTCGTGTCGCTGCCGGACTTCCTGACGTCGCACGGGGTGACGGTGTGGTTCTCCGCGCCGAGCGTGATCTCCTTCGTGCGCCGCACCAGGGGGTTGGCGGCGGGCAGCATGCCGACGCTGCGGTGGAGCCTGTTCTGCGGTGAGCCGCTGCCGGCCCGGGATGCGGAGGACTGGCGGGTGGCCGCGTCCCGTTCGACGGTGGAGAACCTCTACGGGCCCACGGAGTTGACCATCTCGTGCAGCGTGCACCGCTGGGATCCCCTTGCCTCCCCCGGGCGCTGTGTCAACGGGATCGTGCCGATCGGCTCGGTGCACGCCGGTCTGCGGCACGTCCTCGTCGACCCGCGGGGCGTTCCTTCCGATGAAGGCGAGTTGTGCGTGACGGGGGCGCAACTGTTCCCCGGCTACCTGGACCCGGCGGACGACGAAGGCCGGTTCCTGGTGCACGAGGGCGAGCGCTGGTACCGGACCGGTGACGTGGTGCGGGCGCTGCCGGACGGCGAGCTGGCGTTCCTCGGCCGGGTCGACCACCAGGTGAAGATCCGCGGGCAGCGGGTCGAACTATCCGAAGTGGACTGGGGGTTGGGCCGGGTCGCGGGCGTCGAGCGTGCCGTCACGGTGGCGGTCGGTGGCGAGCTGGTCGCGTTCTACGTCGGGCTGGAACGGCCGGCCGTGGAGGTGCGCGAGGAGCTGGCGGTGACGCTGCCCAAGCACATGGTGCCGCGGCACGTCGTGCACGTGGCCGGTTTCCCGCTCAACCCCAACCGCAAGATCGACCGCACGGCGCTGACCCGGCAGGCCGAACGCGTCGTGTCCGGCGGCTGAGCGGTGGACGTCGGGGTGCCCTTGGGGCGACAGGAGCTGCTCGACCGGCTGGAGCGGGCAGTGGGGCCGGGCCTGACCACGCTGGTCGGCCCGGTGGGCGTGGGCAAGAGCGTGCTGGCTGCGGCGTTGGCGCGGCGGCGGCCGGACGTGCGGCTGGCGGACGTGCCTTCCGGTGGGCTGGTGGCTTCGGGCGTGCCCGTGCTGGCGACCGGCCGCGAGCCGTTGCGGCTGCCCGGCGAGGTCGTGGTCGAGGTGGAGCCGTTGGCGCTGCCGGAGAACGGTCTGCCGCTGGAGGTGTTGGCCGGCGTGCCGTCCGTGGCGGTGCTGGTGCGGGCGGCGCGGTCGGTGCGGCCGGGGTTCCGGCTCACCGAGGCGAACCGGGACGACGTGGTGAAGCTGTGCCGGGAACTGGACGGGGTGCCGTTGGCGTTGGTCCGGGCCGGTGAACGGCTCAAGGTCGCGCAGCCGGGCGAGTTGCTGGCCCGTGTGCCCGAGCTGCTGCCGGAACTGGCGGAGCACGTGGCGACGCTGCCGGGTGCGGCGGCCGACCTGCTGACCGGGTTGAGCCTGTTCGCGGCCGATTTCGGGGCGGACGCGGTGGAAACGGTCACCGGACGCCCGTACGCCACCACGTGGGACCTGGTGGAGCTGTTGGTGGACAAGCGGTTCCTCGTCGTCCGCGAACCGGAGACGGGTGGTCTGCGGTTCCGGCTGCCGCCGACCACCCGCGCGTTCCTGGTCGGCCGCAACGGTTCCGACGTGCGGCGCAGGCACTGCGGGTTCGTGCTGGCGGAGATGGGCGCGCGGGCGGACGTGGTTCCCGAGGACATGGCCACCGCGTTCGGGTTCCTGACCGCGCCGGAGGAGGCCCGCCGGTTCGCGTTGGCGGCGGCGGAGTACCACGCGGCACGCGGCGGGCTCGACGAAGGCCTGGTGTGGCTGCGCCGGGCGCTCGGGTTGACCGAGCGGCCCGGCGCACCCGCGGCCTCGCCGCTGACCGCGCGCCAGGAGGAGGTGGCGGAGCTGGTCGCGCGTGGCCTGACCAACCGGGCGATCGCCCGCAGGCTCGGGATCTCCGAGTGGACCGCGGTCAACCACGTGCGCGAAGTGCTGCGCCGGCTGGACATCTCGTCACGGGTGGAGGTGGCGCGGTGGGTGGCCGCCCGCGCTCCTCACCCGCACCCGCCCGCCGCCCCTCGCCCGCACCCGCCCGCCGCCCCTCGCCCGCACCCGCCCGCCGCTCCTCACCCGCACCCGCCCGCCGTGTCGCGGTCGTAGCCGCCGACCCGGTCGAGGGCTTCCGCCGGGACGCCGTCGACCGGGTCCGGGTCCTCGCTCCGCTGCAGCGCCGCGACGAAGTCCGCGACCCGGTCCAGGCCCCAGAACCGTTGCCGGCCGAGCTTGAAGTACGGTGCGCCGAACACGTCGTCGTGGTAGGCGTCCACCAGCGCGCCGACACCTTCGGCCTTGATGTCCTCGTCGTGGGCGGCGGCGAGCAGGTCGTCGGCGTCCAGCCCCACGGACACGGCGAGCTTCGCCAGCACGTCCTCGTCGCACACGTTCTCCGCGCGCTCCCAACGCGCCGCGGTGACCGCGTCGTAGAATTCACGGCCCGCGCCGAGGTGGGTGGCGCGCACCCACGCCAGGTGGGGCCGTTCCCACCACGGCTCGCCGATGTCGACCGGCCAGCGCATCGGGTAGCCCAGCCGCGCCGAGATCCTTTTGGTGTCACCTAGGATGTAGAGGTGCTTGGCCTTGCTCATCGGCGTGTACAGGATCTCGGCGTCGCGGTCGGCCAACGCCTTCACGGTGGCGTCGTCGGCGTCCCAGTACGGCCGGAACGCGATGCGCCGGTCGGCGTCGGGCAGCAGCTCGCGCAGCCGGCGCACCGCCATCCAGCTATACGGGCTGCGGAAGTTGAAGTAGAGCCGGGGAACGCGCCTGGTCATGGCTGGTGGACCTTCCGGTGTTCGGTGACGCGCAGGAAGCCGACCAGCCGCGCGGCGACGTCGTCGGCCTGCCGCACGTGGCAGCAGTGCGTGTAGTGCGGTCGGCGGTCGACCCGTGCCGACGGCATGGCCTGGGCCAGGAATCCGGCCCGGTCGGCGCTCAGCGCGGGGTCCTCGTCGCCGACGAGCACCAGCGCCGGCACCTCCACGGTGGCCAGTGACAGGCTGGTGGTCTCCACGAACTGCCGGTACAGCACGTCGATCCCGGCGTCGCCGACGCGCTTCAGCGCCAAGTCGGCCATGGTCTCCAGCAGTTGGCCGTCGAGCAGGCGTCCCCGTGCGGCGAGGGCGACCCGCAGGCCGTCGAGCACCGCGTAGCGGAACACCGCGACGAAGTCCTGGCGCAGCAGGTCGTCCACGCTCCGCCTGGGGTCGCGGTAGAACGGCGCGAGCAGCACGACACCCGTGACGTCCCGTGCGCCGCCGTCCGCCAGGTGCTCCAGCACGGCGTTCGCGCCGAACGAGTGCGCGGCGATCGCGTGCGGACGTGCCGGCAGCGCGTCGAGTGCTCGGGAGATCACGGTTCCCGGCGCCCGCTCGGCACGCCAGGCGTGACCGCCGGATGCTCTCCACGGCAGGTCGGCCGCGAACACCCGGTACCGGTCGCGCAGCCGCAGCGCCAGCGGCTCCCACTCCTGCCAGGAGCCCTCCGCGCCGTGGAACGCGGCCAGGACCGGGCCGTCGCCACCCAGGTCAGTCCACACTGCCGAGCACCGCCACACCCGCCGAGCCGTCCGCCGACACCGACGTGACCACCGAGCACCGACCGGCACCGGCCCGGTGGTGCGCCAGCAGGGCCGCGAGCTGGAACGCGCCGGACGCCGCGTCGCACTCGCCGACGAGGTTCTTGACCGGCAGGCGTTCCACGTCGCCGAGCACGGCGGCGATGCCGGTGCGTTCGGCCGCGTCCAGGTCGTCGTCGCCGCGTTCGCTCGTCGCGACCGCCCACACGTCCGACGGCGCGAGGCCGGCGGAGCCCAGCGCACGGGCCAGGCAGAGTGCCAGGGTGCGGTCGATGTCGTCGCCGACCGCCGATTCCACCGCCAGCACCCGGGCTTCGGCCTTGCGGCCTGCCGCTCGTGCGGTGTCGGGCCGTTCGACGACGAACACCGCCGCGCCTTCGCCCAACGGGACGCCGTCCGTGCCGTGGCGGACCCGGTGGTGCCACGCGCGATGCGGGCTGAGTTCTTCGAACGCGCCCGCGAGCACGGTGTCGGCGTGCCCGCGCGTCAACGCGTTGCGCGTGTAGCGCAGCACCTGCACCAGCGAAAGCTGGCCGCCGGCGACGGTCGCGTTGACGCCCTTGAGGCCGTGCCAGATCGCGGAACGCCCGGCCGCGCAGTTCATCACCGTGGTGGGGAACAGCATCGGCTCGACCAGGTACGGCTTGTCCTGCACGAGCGTGTCCCGGTCGTACTCGGCCACCGACCGCACACTCCCGGCCGTCGTGCCGAGCACCACTCCGCTGCCGTCGGCGTTCTCGTGATCGACCAGCAGACCCGAGTCGGCCAACGCGTGCCTGCCCGCGACCAGGGCGAGCGCCGTGCCGCGGTCCAGCGAGCTGGTTCCTTTGCGCCCCAGGTGTTCCCGGACCTGGAAGTCGACCATCGCGGCGACCGGTCCCACGGGGAGCTGCCCGTCGAACAGGTCCCCCGGATCGGTGACGCCGCTGCGGCCCGCCAGGACGGCGGCGGCGAAGTCGTCCGCGCCGATACCGGTGGGCGAGGCCACGCCCCACCCGGTGATCGCGAGTTCGCGGCTCACCCCAGCCTCCCGAAGATCGTGATGGCGTTGTTGCCGCCGAAGGCGAACCCGTTGTTCTGCACCACGTCCAGCCGCGCCGGCCGGGACCGGTTGGGCACCGGGTCGATGCCCGCCAGCGCCGGGTCCGGCGTGCGGTAGTTGACGGTCGGCGGCAGGAACCCCTCGGTGATGCCGAGGATCGCCGCGATGGCGCCGAAACCGCTGGCCGCGCCCATGGTGTGGCCGAGCATGGACTTGATGGAACTCATCGGCGGCGGGCGGTCGCCGAAGACTTCCTTGACAGCCTGGGCTTCCGCCAGGTCGTTCGCGGCGGTGCCGGTGCCGTGCGCGCAGATGTAGTCCACATCGGACGGCACGATGCCCGCGCTGTCGTGCGCCTTGCGGATGCACTTCGCGATGCCGACCGGGTCCGGCGCGACCGGGTGGTTGGCGTCGCAGGTGAGCCCGTAGCCCATCACCTCGGCGTAGATGAACGCGCCGCGGCTCAGCGCGGAGTCCAGTGACTCCAGGAACAGCGCGCAGCCGCCCTCGGCGGTGATCACCCCGGACCGGTCCCGGTCGAACGGCGCGCTCGCGTGCTCCGCCAGCGCGCCGAGCCGGTAGAACCCGGCGTGCGCCCACCGCACGGTGGAGTCCGCGCCCGCCGCCACCATGTAGTCCGCCTCACCGCTCGCGATCAGGTCGTAGGCGTACCCGATCGCGTAGTTCGCCGCGGCGCACGCGGTCGAGAGCGTCATCGCCTCACCGGTCAACCCCAGCTCGCGGTTGACCGCCAGCGCCAGCCGGGACGCGGGCAGCTTGCCGACCGCGTCCGGCGACGACGCCGCGAACCCGTCGGCCACCCACTCGCCGCTGAGCTGCTGGAGCACCCGCGACTCGCCGCTGGTCGTGCCGACGCACGAACCCGACCGCGCGGCGGACAGCACCGCGGGGTCGATCTTGGCGTCCTCCGCCGCGAGCCGGGCCGCCGAAGCGGCGAACAGGCTGCTGCGGCCCCACTCGGCGGCGTCCAGGACGCGAAGGTGGTCGCCGGGCGCGAAGTCCGGCACCTCGCCCGCGACCACGTGCGGGAACCCGGTGGTGTCGAAGCTGGTGATCGGCGCGACCCCGCTGCGACCCGCGCGCAGCGCCGCGCCGAACTCCGCGACCCCGGTCCCGATGCTCGACACCGGGCCGAGCCCGGTCACCACGACCCGGCGGTCCACTACTCGGTCCACTGGGCGTACTTCGCGACGACGTCGTACAGGGCTCGGAGGCTGGTCATGTTCGGCAGCTCCTCCTGCGGGATGTCGATCTTGTACTTCTTCTCGATGCGGGCCAGCAGCTCGATCGCGCGCAGCGAGTCCGCCTCGTGGTCCTCCGCGAACAGACCGTCGTCGGTGACCTCCCCGACCTCGACCTCCATCACGTCGGCCGTGATCGCGCGCAGCTCTTCCAGGTGCTGGTCGACAGCCTGGGTCATCGTTGTCCTCCTAGGGTTTCGGGTACCGCGAGGCCGAGCATCGAGCCGACGGACGCGATCAGGCGTCCGTCGACCCTCGTTTCGCCGCGCAGCAGCGCTTTGTCGTGCGCGGCGTGGTCGAGGTGGACTTCGTGCCGGAGCACGTCGCCCGGGAAGGCGCTGCCGTGGATCGCGAAGTCACGCACCGAGCCGAGCATCGGCGTGCGCTTCTCCGTGCTGTCCATGGACAGCAGCCACAGCAGGGCGCCCGCCTGGCCGAGTGATTCCAGCAGCAGCGAGGCCGGGTAGGCGTAACCCGCGCGGGACAGGCCGTCGGGCAGGTCGGCGTAGCAGGGTTCGCTGCCGCTGACGGCCTTGACGGCGACGATCCGCCGGCCGGGCTGGACTTCCAGGACCTGGTCGACCTGGAGCATCGGGTGGCGGTGGGGGAGCAGCGCACGGACCTGCCGGTGGTCAAGCACCGCCGAGCACCTGCCCCAGCTCCAGCTTGACGCGTGCGGTCTCCCGCCCACCGGAGTGACAGCGCGCGTCGACGTCGAGCCGTCCGTTGTGGCGTCGCAGGGTGAAGTCGACGGTGAGCGTGTCACCCGCCGTGACGGGCGCGGTGAACCGCGCCGACTTGACCTTCGCGAGCGCCACCGGCGGCCCGTGCTCCTCGGCGATCCGCCGGGCCGCCCGGTACACCGTCTCGATGGTGAAGACACCGGGGTAGACCGGGTTGCCGGGGAAATGCCCGACAAGGTAGGGATCGGTGGCCCGGACCGTGCGGACACACCGGTACCCGTCCGCGCTCGCGGTGACCTCGTCCGCCGCGGCCGGCGGTTCGGCGTAGGTCACAGCACCAACCCCCCATCCACCGCGACGACCTGGCCGGTGATGTAGGAAGCCCGGTCGGACACCAGGAACGCCACCAGGTCGGCCACCTCGTCGGCGGTGCCGAACCGCCGCAACGCGACCGCGTCGGCGATCTTCGCCCGCGCCGCTTCGCCGAGCCCGGCCGTCATGTCGGTGTCGATGAGACCGGGCGCGACCACGTTGACCCGCACGTTGTAAGGAGCCAGCTCCTTGGCGAGCGCGAGGCTCATCCCGTTGACACCGGCCTTGGACGCGGCGTAGTTGGCCTGGGTGGCGTTGCCGTGCAGGCCGATGACCGAGGACACGTTGACGATGACGCCCCGCTTGGCCTTCATGAACGCGAACGCGGCGGCCTTGCAGAAGTGGTAGGCCCCGGTGAGGTTGGTGTCCAACACGGCCCGCCAGTCCCGTTCGGGCATCAGCACCATCGGGTTGTCCCGCACGATACCGGCCGAGTTGACCAGCACCGACGCCTTGCCCAGCGCGCGGTCGGCGTCGGCGAGGAACCCCTGGACAGCCGCCCCGTCCGCCACGTCGCACCGCGCGTGGAACGACCGGACCCCGAGGTTCTTCAGCTCCTGGGCGGTCTTGCGCCCGGCTTCGACATCGGCGAGGTAGCAGAAGGCCACGTCGTACCCCTCGGCGGCCAACCGCGACACCACGGCCCGCCCGATCCCCCGGGATCCGCCGGTGACCACGGCGACCGGGCGCTCGTCGTTGCTCTGCACGTGTTTCCTCCTTGGTCGCCGTAGAGCATGTCGGCGGGGGAGGAGGCGTCACAATGGCTGGCACCTGCCATGCCCGCATGGCTGGTCCTGGTGATGCCGGCCGGCGGGAACACCGGGATCGTTGCGGTCCATGGACCTCCGCACCGCCACCCCCTCCCACGCCAGGCTGATGGGCCTCGGGGCCATGCGCCCGACCCGTGTGGTGACCAACGACGAGCTGTCCACCCGCATGGACACGTCCGACGAGTGGATCCGGACCAGGGTCGGGATCTCGACCCGCCACTTCGCCGCGCCGGACGAGAGCGTCGTCGACCTGGCGGAGGCGGCGGGCGCGAAGGCGGTGGCGGACGCGGGCCTCGCACCGTCCGATGTGGACACGGTGATCGTGGCGACCTGCACGACCCCCAACCAGATCCCCAACGCGGCGGCCCGGGTGGCGTCCCGCATCGGCATTCCCGCGCCGGGGGCGTTCGACGTCAACGCGGGCTGCGCGGGCTTCTCGTTCGCCCTGGGCACGGCCACGTCACTGGTGACCTCCGGCACGGCGCGACACGTGCTGGTCATCGGCGCCGAAAAGCTGACCGACTGGATCGACCCGGACGACCGCGCCACCGCCATCATCTTCGGCGACGGCGCGGGCGCCGCCGTCGTGGGCCCTTCGGAGCGCGCCCTGATCGGGCCGACCGTGTGGGGCAGCGCCGGCGACCTGGCCGGCACCATCGCGGTAGGCGACCACGGCTACGTCGTGCAGGACGGCCCCACGGTCTTCCACTGGGCCACCACGAAGATCGCGCCGGTCGCGCGCCGGGCGGTGGAACGAGCCGGCCTGGCCCTGTCCGACATCGACGCGGTGGTACCCCACCAGGCCAATCTCCGCATCATCGAGGCCCTGCTGCGGGACCTGCGGGAAGAAGGCGCCCGTGACGACGTCGTGGTGGCACGGGACATCGTCCACTCCGGCAACACGTCGTCAGCCTCGATCCCGTTGGCCTTGGAAGCGCTGCGCTCCGACCGGAGCCTGAAGCCGGGCGCGGTGGCTCTACTGGTCGGTTTCGGAGCGGGTCTCTCCTACGCGGCCCAGGTGGTCGTCTGCCCGTGATCCGAACGTGTCGCGAATCGCGTCATCGACCGCACCGGCCGTGCCTCCGCCGATGAACAGCTCACGCAACAGCAGGTTCGACAGGTGGGCCGGGTCCAAACCCGATTCCTTGCCTGCGAACGCGTGCACCAGACCGGTCAAGCGCAACCCCACCCGCACGACCGCCGGGGACAGGGAACGGACACGTCGCGGATTGCCGGTGGCCGCGGCGATACGCGCGAACATCTCGCGCCACGTCAGATTCTCGTCGCCGATCGGGATGTCCGCCCCGGACGCATCCTCCAACGCCTCCACCGCCACCTCGGCCACCCGAGCCGCCGTGGTGGCAGCGCTCCCTCCCGGCGGCGCGACCAACGGCGACCGGGATCGCGCCCACCTCTCCAGCGGCCCGGACCAGTTGGGCAGGCGGTTCCCGGCACGGCCGAAGACGAACGGGAGTTCCAGCACCGCCACGGGAAAGCCACCGGCCGCCCGTGCCGCACGCGCCTGCTCGACGCGGCTGCGGATGTACGGGTGCAGCTCCGTCAGCCGCCACTCCGGGTGCTCGCGGTGGAAGTGGGTGTAGTAGGAGCCGAGCACGACAGCCCGGGTCAAGCCCTCCTCGCGAGCCGCCGTGAGCAGTCTCGTGACCGGCTCCGCGTTGCCCTTGAAGAACACCGGATACGCGGGCTTGCGCGGGACGTCCCGATCGTCCACGCCCGCCGCGAACACCACACCGTCGTGACCGGCCAGCAGCGTGCGCAGGTCGGCGACGGTCGCCGTGGTCGCGTCGAGCGCGTGGTCCACACCGGCCCGGCGGGTGCGGGCGACGGCGGTCGACTCGTGTCCGCGTCGTCGGAGTCGCCCGACGATGTGCTGCCCGACCAGCCCGCTCGCACCCACCACGAGAATCCTCATGGGAGGATCATGCCGGTCGCGGCGGTTCGCCGTTCATCCCGTCGCACGACCGTTCGGGAACACCTCCCCGAACTCCGGATGCTCCGCCAGGAACCGCGTGTAACGGGGCTGGCGGGCGACGATGTCCCGGTACGCCACCCGCGCCAGCTCCACCACCTGGTCCGCGAACGCCGCCGCCGGACCGCCCGCGTGCCAGCCGATCAACGTCCGCCACCGCAGCGGACTGCCCGTCAGCGCCACCGGCACGACCCCGGGGATGCTGCGCACCAGCGGCTGCGCCACACCCACCACATCGCCCTTCTCCACCAGCTCGATGCAGCTCACGACGTCGGTCTCCTTGATGCTCAACGGCGTGAACCCGGCCCGGCTGCACGCCGCGACCAGGCAGTCCGCGAGACACCCGTCGCCGGGCGGCCCGGCCCAGTGCTCGCAGGACAGCTCCGTGAGGTCCACCTCGTGCCGCGCGGACAGCGGGTGCCGCGCGGACAGCAGCACCCACACCGGCTCCACGGACAGCTCCTGCCACGTGATGCCGGAACGGCCCGGCGGGCGCTGGTCCCCGCACATCCCGGCGATCGTGAAGTCGAGCCGCCCGCCCGCCGCCATCCCGGCCAGCTCCTCGATCGACCACGACACCTGCGTGGAGACCTGGAGGTCCGGGTAGCCGGCGGCCAACTGGTGCACCAGCCCGCCCAGCACGCGGCCGGTCGCGCCGCCCAGCCGCAGCCGGGTCGGCACGGACGCCGAGTCGGCGGCCAGCCGGGCGATGTCGTCGCGCAGGCCGGACGCCGTGGACAACAGCACCTTCGCCCGCGCGAGCACGAGTTCGCCGAGCGCCGTGGGCGTGGTGCCGCGCCGGTCGCGTTCGAACAGCGGGCCGCCCACCGACTGCTCTATCCGGCGCAACTGCGTGGTGACGGCGGGCTGCGCGAGGCCCAGCACAGCGGCGGCGCGGGTGATGCTGCCCGCCTGGGCCACCGCGCATACCAGTCGGAAATGGCGCAGCTCAAGCTCCATACCACGCACGCTAGGCGTCACGGCGGCGTGGCGGAAGACGGTGCTCCCGCCGGTCCGTGCTTGGCTATGGTCCGTGGCGAACGGGCGTTTTCCCCAGACCGGGACGCGGCACTTCGTGGCCCAGGTGGAGCAGGCCGCGGCGGAGGCGGGCGCGAAGGTGCGCTGGCACTCCGACCACTGGCTGGCCGAGCTGGTCGCCGACGACCGGCGGGCGCTGGTGATCGGCCAGGTGTTCCCGGTGAACAACGCCGCGTCGGCGCAGGTCGCGACAGACAAGGTGGCGACCTGCGTGCTCCTCGGGGACGCGGGCCTGCCCGCCGTGCCGCACCACCTGCTGCGGTTCGCGGGCCTCGCCGACCCGGTGGCGCTGACCCGGTCGCTGGTCGGCCTGCCCGCCGTGCTCAAGCCGCACCGGGAGAGCAGCGGCGTCGACGTGCTGCGGGCACGCGACGACGAGGAGGCGCGGCGGGTGCTGGACCACCTGGCGGGCCGGTACCGGGCGATCGCCGTGTCGCCGTTCCTCGCGATCGAGGACGAGTTCCGGGTCGTCGTGCTCGACCGCGAAGTGCTGCTGGTCTACCGCAAGGCGATCGCACCGGGTGAGTGGCGGCACAACCTGAAGTTCGGCGCACACCCCGAACTCGACGTCACCCCGACGACCGCCGCACCGCTCGAAGCGCTGGCCCTGGACGCGATGCGGGTGCTGGACCTGCGGTTCGCGAGCGTGGACGTGGCACTGGTCGCCGGCCGGCCGATGGTGCTGGAAGTCAACAGCGGGGTGACCCTGGAACACTTCAGCCAAGCCGGCGAACGCCACCACGCCATCGCCACCGACGTGTACCGCGCGGCCGTGCGCGCCTGCCTGCACACCTGACGCGCCCACCCCCGGCGGTGCGGCACGGCTGATCAGCAGACGCTGTCGCTCGGCTTCGGGTTGGCCAGCCCGAACACCGGACGCAGCCGGAGCCCGAGCCACGTGCCGCCGAGCGCGAACAGCCCCCACAGCCACCCGTGCAGGCTGCCCACCGAGATACCACCGAGGTAGGCGCCGATGTTGCAGCCGCCCGCGAGCCGTGAGCCGACCCCCATCAGGACCCCGCCGAGGATGGCGGCGACCGCGGTGCGCCAGGGGATCCGGCGGTGGAGCCGCCACGCGCCCGCCGCTGCCGCCGCCACCGCCGCGCCGATCATGATGCCGATGTTGGTCAGACTCGTGCGGTCCACCCAGATCGGCCCGGCGAGCGCCTTCGCGTTGGCCTGGGTCTGCCAGAACTCCCACGTCTCCGGCTGCAGGCCGACCAGTTGCAGGAGCTTCGCGCCCCACAGCGCGAACGCGAACGTGATGCCCCAGATCCCGCCGGACACCAGGAAGACCCCGGCCGCCAGCACACCGAGCACCACCGCGCCGACCAGCATCGGCCACGCGCCGCGCAGCACGCGCGCGAAGCCGTGCGCGGTCGGCACGACGTCCGCCGGCGGCGGGTTGCGGCGGGCCTGCACGACGCGGGTGAGAGCGACGATCCCGACCAGCGCGGCGATCGTGACCAGCCACGAGCCGAACCAGCCGACGTGGTCGGCCAGCAGCACGCCGGGCAGCGCGGGCCAGCCGTCGAACAGCGGGAACGCCCACGTGTAGAGCACCGACCCGGCGATGAAACCACCGAGCGTCAACACGATCGCGGACTGGCCGGAGCCGACCGCGAACAGCGTGCCGGACGCGCACGCGCCGCCGAGCTGCATCCCGACCGCGAACAGCACCGCGCCGACCAGCAGCGCCAGGCCGAGCGGCCCGCCGGTGGCCGTGGGGACCGAGCCGAACAGCCCGGAGCCGGTGGAGACGATGAGCGCGATCAGCGTCGCGGCGGTGCCGAGCAGGAGGCTGTGGGCCCGCACGCCCTGGCCGTTGCCGACCGCGACGAGCTGCCGCCACGCCGACGTGAACCCGAACCGGGAGTGGAACAGCGCCAGGCCGAGCCCGAGGCCCAGCGCCAGCAGCGCGCCGGACTTCCCGCCGTAACTCGCCCAGACGTGCCAGGTCAAGCCGACCGCGAGCCCGCCGGCCACCACCAGCGGCACGACCCGCACCGGCTCCTCCGGCTGCGGTGTCGGCGCGGCGCACGACGTGGGGGAGGAGAGGAACCTGTTGACTGTCGAGGATGTGGACGCCACGGGTGCTCCTTGGGTGGGGCCTGGCCGCCGAGAGGCGACGGCCAGGCCGCTCGGTTCAGTTCGGGATGATCCCGTTGGGTGCCTTCACCACCGACTGGACGAGCCCCAGCACGGGCACGCCGAGGACCGGGGTGAACGTCCAGAGGTTGTGCAGGTCGGAGGTGTCCGGCTCGTCCACGACCACCGGGTCGGCGAGCGCGGGGCCGGCCGCCCCGGTCAGCGCCAGTCCGGCCAACACGGCCGCGACCAGCGCGCGGGAAACGTTCTTCATGGTCATTCCTTCCTCAGTAACGGTTCCGGCTGTCGCCGGCAGGTACTCCCTGCGTTCTTCCGATGTTCAGGTCAGTAGTGCGCTCACCGGCACAACGGTCGCCTTGGGCACCCATTGGCCGGCCAGTTCCTCGGTCATCGGCATCCCCGGCGCATGCGCCTCGCCCGGCCCCATGGGCATGACGGTGACCTGTGCGGCGGCGAAGATCCGCACACCGTCACGGCCGCGCTGGTCGCCCAGCCACGCGTCGAAGCCCGCCGGGGTGGGGTTCGCGCCGCCGAACCTGTTGCCCACGGCGACCGCGTAGCCCACCGGCAGCGGTTCCCTCGGGTCGAACCGCAACGGCACGGACACCGTCGTCACGGCCGTGACCAGCGGTGTGGTCAGCAGCCACGGCGCCAGGTAGAGGCCGTGCGCGTAGACCGGGCGTTCCGCCTGCTGCGCGCCGGCCGCGGTCAACGCGCCGTAGGCCGCCGACCAGCCCGAGACGGCCAGCAGAACGTTGTCCGGCCGGGGTTCCGCGTCGACCCGGAGGCCGGCCGAGTCCGCCGCCTCACGGACCACCCGGGCCGCTGCCGTGCCGCGTGGCGTGGTGTCCGAGGCGAGTGTGATGCCGCCGGCTCCCCGTGCATCCAGGAAGCCGACCAGCTTCCGTAACGCCTCTTCGTCCTCAGTGGACAGTCGGTCGGCCGGGCAGGACTCCAGCACCTCCTTCCGATCGGCGAGCAGACCGCCCAGTGCGGCGCTCGCGCACTCCGGGTCGACCACCGGACCCGGTCTGCTGCCGGTGTCGACCTCGACCACGGCCTCGTCGGAGCCCGAGGCCAGCACGATCCGACTCCTGCCGGCCGGGAGTTCGACCTCCGCCCAGGTCCCTTCCGCACCCGCGCGGGGCACCGCGGGCACCGCGCCCACCCGGATGCCGTCGCCCGCGCCCGCCGGGAGGTGCACCAGGTTCCGGCCCGGCCGGTGCGGGGCGACTAACACCGGAACCCGTTGCCCGGCAAGGACTGTCTCCACCAGCACCGGCACGCCGGGAGTCGGCAGGTCCGCCGGGCGTGGCACCGCCGCGATACTGCTCCACGCCACGAACGCGAGCACGATCCCCGCCGTGCCGTACCGGTACGCGCGGTCGGGACCGAGGAGCGTGACCACCAACGGCAGCACCACCACCGCGAGCAGCGTCACGCCGAGCCACGTCTCGTACACGCGGCGGTCGAGCGCGATCCCGGACACGCCCAACCGGACCGCGCCCGCGACGACCAGCGCCACACCCAACGTCAACGCGAGCTGGCGCGCCCGCAGCCCGGCGCCCACGTCCGCCGCCGGCACGGCGAACGTGAGCACCGCCAACCCGAACCACGTGACCGCACCGGCCACGTAGACCGTGTCGACCACGAACTCGACACCGGATCGCCCCGCGGCGGTCTCGATCACCAGCAGCAGCACCAGGAGCACCGCCACACCGCGGGCGGCCTTCGGCCTGCCCAGCAGGGCCGGCACCGCCGCGACCAGCACGACGTGCGCCGCCGCGCCGACGGCGGCGACGTCCAACGCCACCGCGGAGACCACCGCCGGCGCTGCGGACAGCGCCGACACGGCGGCGGTGAACCGCACCGCGTTCCGCGGTAGCGCCGCCACCTGCGGCCGGATGATGCCGACCCCGGCGACGAAAGCCGTGGCCAGCAACAGGACCAGCCGCAGCGTCAACGGCCAGGCCGACGTCCCGACCGCGTCGAGACCACCGTGGGGGTGTTCCATCACTTCACGTCGGCGTCGGCGACGACGAACAGCTCGGAGTGCGGCTTGGCGTTGCCGAACGGGCCGTGCGGCCAGTTGGCCCGGTTGAAGTTGATCCCGACCTGGCCGCTGAACTCGTCCTTGAACGCCGTGTCCAGCGACAGCTTGCCGTCCGGACCGACCTTGAGCACGTTCACCTTGTGGTCACCGTCCAAACCGGACCGTGCCACGAAGTAGTTCGACACCGCGATCCGTTGCGGGGAAAGCGTTTCCTGGTAGAGGCCGTCCGCGCCCAGCTCGAAGTTGTCGTACGCGCCCCAGTGCGGACCGGCCGCCGACTGGCCGGGGTTGATCGGCGCCGCACCCGCGACCGTCGGGCAGTCCGCCTCCGCGCCGCCGTTCCGCGCCTCGGCCAAGGTGTCGATGCGGCACTGGAAGTCCGTGCCCGCCGCGAGCAGCCGCTGGATGTCCAGCACGTACACGCCGCCGGTCGTGCCCGGGTCGTCCGGACCCAGCGCGCCCTTGCCCCGCCCGGAAATCGCCCGGTACAGGTACTTGTCGTCCGGGCTGGTCTGGATCCAACCGCCGTTCGAACCGCCGCCGTTGCTGTCGTTGCCCGCGAAGATCGCCTTGTTCGCGGCCCCGTCGTCGAACACCTCGTACCAGTGCGGCTCGGCCGCCGTGATGTCCGGCGTGTAGTGCACCGCGCCACCCTGCATCGTCTGGGCGAACGCGCCCTTGTGGTGCGGCAGGTTCGTCACCGTGGTCTCCATCACCGCCCGGCTCTCCGCGTGCAGCGGGTCCGCCGGATCGGCCCGGGGCCCGTCCTGGAGGTAGGACACCGCGCGGAGCCTCGGGTTGTCCCGCTCGGTGATGTCCCACGTCCGCACGGTCGGCCGGCGCAGGTACGGCGACGGCTGCTTCACCGGGTCCAGGATGATGTTGCGCGGCTCCGCGTAGTCACTGGTGACCAACGTGTTCAGGTCCTCGCGGGCCTGGATGCCGTGCGGGTTGGCACACGTCGGCGCGGCTAGCTGGGGCAGGTTCGCGCACAGCTTGGCGTTGTCGCCCTGCGGCGTCGCGGCGGAAGTCTGCGACAACACCCTGCCCGTCCGGTCGAACCGGACCAGCGCCCCGGGACTGCCCGCGAACCCGTTGCCCACCACCGCTTGCCCGTTCGCGTACAGGTACGGACCGGGCACCACCGGACCGCCCATGTACGTGCCGTACGCGGTGCCGTCCTTGAGCGTCCAGTAGGCGTCCGGCACCGAGCCGCCGAGCGTGTTCGTCGGCAGGCTGATGCCTTTGAGCTTCAACTCGGGCAACGCGCTCACGTCGAACGCGTAGGTCGCGGCGGCGAACAACGCGCCCGCGTAGACGGTGTCCCCCTTGTGCCACACGTACTGCATGTGGTGCGGCTCGTTCTCCACCAGCGGGCCCACCGTGGCGGTGTTGACCACCTTGCCGTAGCTGGGCGAGCCTTCCGTGGCGTCGATGACGGCCAGGAAATCGGGACCGGGCAAGGCGTTGACGACCTTGCCGAGCCCACCGCCGAGCGAACCGGGCAGGTTCTTGAGGTCCTTCACCAAGGTGTCGGCGATGTTCTCGTCACCCGCCCACACCAGCAGCCACTTCTTCCGCTGTCCGCCGGCGGCCACGAGACTGCCGACGAGGTGGTTCCTGACCCAGTACTGCTTGCCGTCCGACGCGGTCTTGGTGTCGGTGGTGGTCCGCACGTCGGCGTACGCGCTGGTGCTCTCCCCGGAGTAGGTCACCGCGCCGGCGGCGAGCACGACCGCCACGGCGCTGATCAGAGTTTTTCGCCATCGTGGCGAGTTGGACAACATGCACACCCCTAGTTGCGAAATGCCATCGGAAATGGGCGCGGCGAATGACCGGAATGGTCATCACGGCTCTCGGGAGTGTCAAACGCGACCAATGGGTGAGACGCCGAGAGGTGGTGGCCGGGTTCCCCTGAACGGAGCACGGTGTTGGTTCGAATTCGCGTCATTCTTGCGAACGGAGTGTTAACCGCGCAGGTAGAAGTGCCTTTGTGGTGATCACAGACGGTCATCGTGGGACGGCCGCGCCGAACGAACCCGAATGAATCCGAACGATCCGGATCCCGCGGACCGGCGACATTCGAACCCTTTCGGTGCGCTGCCCAGTTGTGCCGGGTGCGGCCGTCGACCCCGGAAAGGAAGCGCTGTGTCCGTCCACGAGTTCGCGGAGAGCCTGCGAACACTGCACGTCGAATGCGGCAAGCCGAGCTACACCCGCATACGGGAACTCGCGCCGGAACACCCACTGCCACCCGCGACCGTCAGCGAAGTCCTCAACGGCAGACGGCTGCCCAAGGCGGACTTCGTGCAGGCGTTCGTCCGAGCCGTCCTGCGCCACCGCGACGGCGGCGACTCGCGGCGGCACGACGACGAAGTGGCGCGGTGGCGGAGGAAGTGGCAACAGGCTGTGCTGCGCCCACGCCGTTCACCACTGGATCGGGGATTGGCGGCGCAGGATGAGGAGGGCCGGCGGTGGGGTGACGCCACGTTGGGGTGCTTCGCGCTGTACGGACTGGACGGCGAGGCGGTTTACATAGGACAGGCCGACACGTCTTTGGGCGGCGCCGTGCGGGCACGGCTGGCGATGCTGCCCGACCCCGTGGCCGAAGTGGAGCTGTGGCCCGCTTGGCACCTGTCCACCGCCGGGCCGGCACTGGACCTGTTGGAACGAGGTGTCTACCGGAAGGCGTTCGGCGCACCGGTGGACCTTCCCCCGTCACACCGGTTTGCCTTGGGCGGCAACGACGACGACGCGTGCATCGCCCGCCGAGCCGAAGACCTGGCCCGCCTGGCGTCGTCCGTGCTGGACGGCGGGCCGGCCGCGCAGGACGTGCGCCGGACACTGGCCGTTCAGGCAACCCAACTCGCCCGGCTGGCGACGGCCCGTTTCACGCGGCTGACCGGACAGTCGGTATGGGAGGCGGACCTGTGAAACGCCGCGTTAGCGCCGGGCGGGATGTGTTGCGAGGATGTGCCCTCAACCCTCCGAGGAGGACCCGATGGCCTCAAAACTCAACCCCTACATCAACTTCGCGGGCGACGCGCGCGAGGCGATGAAGTTCTACGAGGACGTCTTCGGCGGCACGTTGCGCCTGAACACTTACGGTGAATACGGCTCAGCGGACGCGCCCGAAGCCGACAGGATCATGCACGCGACGTTGGAGACGTCCAGCGGTTTCACGCTGATGGGCGCGGACACGCCGCCGGGGATGCCGCACAACCCCGGCGAGAACATCACGGTCAGCCTCAGCGGCGACGACGGCGACGAACTGCGCGGCTACTGGGAGAAGCTGTCCGGTGACGGCCAGGTGACCGTCCCGCTGGAGAAGCAGATGTGGGGCGACGAGTTCGGCGCGTGCGTGGACCGGTTCGGCATCCCGTGGATGGTGAACATCACCCCCCGAAGCTAGCTCCGGACACGGCCCTCAGCCCGCGGTACGGCGGGGGACAAGTCTGGGCGCAGAGCCAGGTCTGACGGAATCCGGCTGTGTCGTCGGATGCCCGTCAGCCTGCCCGGCCCACACCCGCTTCCGGGCGCCGTCGGATCGCACGCGCCAGGCCCGCCACCTCAGAGTCCGTTCGGGACCGACGCGGGATATTCACCCCATCCCAAACGACAGTTTCGGCGCTTCGACCACGGGAGCTCTCGCACTCCGACAAGCCGCCAGCAGCGACCGAGCCAACTCCTCGGCCCGAACGGGAGGACAGCCACGTACGAACGGGAGGACAGCCACATACGCCCGTCGGAGCGCTACACGGCCGCACACCACGCGCCGCCCTGCGCCCCCCATACCCGGACCTGCCACACCCCGCGAGGGCCGAGAGCCGCCCTGCCCCGCGCACACTCGACTCGCCCGCGCCCACTCGACTCGGCTCCGGCCTACGCCCGATAGCGGCCTCGATGACCACCCGGCCGCCGCCGGCTCGGACTCAACCAGCCGCCGACCGGGGGCGACCCGCCGCCAGCCGGGCCGATCCACCGCCAGCCGAGTTCGTCCAGCC
Source organism: Actinosynnema sp. CS-041913 (assembly GCF_050942485.1). Lineage (NCBI taxonomy): Bacteria > Bacillati > Actinomycetota > Actinomycetes > Pseudonocardiales > Pseudonocardiaceae > Actinosynnema > Actinosynnema sp. CS-041913. The sequence goes on from NZ_CP192037.1 coordinate 2,791,584, forward strand.
GCCGACCGAGGCTCGACCCACCGCAGACCGAGGCTCGACCAGCCGCCAACCGGCCCAAGCTCGTCGCGAGGGCACAAGCCCCAAGCCCGCACCCAGCCGACCACGGGACCGCCCACATGCCCCACCGACCACAGCGGTACTGTGCGTTCACAGTGGTTCGCGAGATCCCCATGAGGACCCGACCACACCGACGGAGCGATCAGGTGGCCGCCGGGCCGCCGCGCTGTCTTTTTTAACCGGCAACGAACAGCATGGCGGAAAAGTGGCAGGTTGGCGACGGATTCACTACTTGAAGTGAAAGTTCGTCGTCCGGTAAACCTATAGGGCCTCCGACCGCATTGGGGGTGCGTGGAGCGGGGGAGTGGCAGGTTGTGCCATTGGGGCGTCTTCTTTCGGCGCCGATGCAACCCCGCGCGGCGCTCATGCGTCATGTCGGTAGGTTTGGCCGAACCGGCGTGGGATCTGTTGGGGGGAAACCGGTGTCGAAACGAGTGCTGTCGCCTGTCCTGGGACTGGCGGGGCTGGTGGTGCTGTTGGCCGCCCAGGCGTGCACGTCCGGCGGATCGCAGGCGGCCAACCCCGACCTCGCTCCCCGGGGCACCACGATGACCACCGCCAAACCGACGCGGCAGGACCTCAGCAACAAGGTCAGCCTCACCGGCAAGGTGACCATGAACCCCGTCTTCGGCCTCACCGCCCCGGTCGCCGGGCAGATCCGCTACCTGACCGTCCCCGAAGCCCAGGCCACGCCCACCAAACCGACGCGGGTCGCCACCGTGTGGGCCGACGGCCTGCCCAACCACGTCGAAGTGCCCGCCGGGGCCACGTTCGGCGGCCGGCTGGTGGACGACCGGTCCACGGTGACCGCCGGGATGCCGGTCGTGTCGGCCAAGTACGCCGGGTACGGCATCGTCGCCGACATCAACGGCGAGCAGGCCTACCAGATCTCCGACGCCTCGCAGGGCACCGTCCAGGCGCAGATCAAGAACGGACCCGGGCCGTTCGCCTGTTCGTTGCTCGGCACGATCGCCGCCCTGCCCTCGGGCACCGTGCCGGCGGCGCCGCCCGAGCAGCCGGAGGAGCCGGAGCAGCCCGAGGGAGGCCGGCCTACCGGTGCGGCAGTGCCGGAGCAGCCGAAGGGCTCGTCGGACCCGACCGGGTTGCGGCTGGTGTGCACGGCGCCCGACGACGTGAAGCTGATCAACGGCGCCACCGCCACGCTGGAAGTCGTCACCGCCAACGCCGCCAACGCCCTCGTCGTCCCGGTCGAGGCCGTCGCGGGCGGGCAGGGCAAGGGCAAGGTGGACGTGCTCGGGCCGGACGGGACGAAGCAGACCAAGGACGTCGTGCTCGGGCTCACCGACGGCAAGGTGGTCGAGATCAAGGAAGGCCTCACCGGCGAGGAGACGCTGGCCGTGCCGGGGCCGGACCTGCCGCGTGCGCCGGACGGCCAGGCCAGGCCCGAGGCGGGGTCGCGATGACGCCGCTCATCCGCCTCACCGGCGTCACCAAGACGCTGAAGGGCCAGGAGGAGCCGCGGGTCATCCTGAACGGCGTCGACCTGACCGTCCACAGTGGAGAGAGCATCGCCATCCTCGGCCGCTCCGGTTCCGGCAAGAGCACGCTGCTGAGCGTCATCGGCCTGTTCGACCGGCCCGACGCCGGCCAGTACGTGTTGGGGGAACAGGACATCACCCGCATCCCCGAACGCAAGGCCGCCGCGCTGCGCAGCGCCGAGTTCGGCTTCGTGTTCCAGCGGTTCTTCCTGCTCAAGCAGCTCACCGCCGCGCAGAACGTGGCCATGGCGCTGGTCAACGGCCAGGGCTGGCTGCCGCGCCGCAAGCGCCGGGCCAAGGTGCTGGCCGCGCTGGACCGGGTCGGCATCGCGCACCTCGCCAAGCACAAGCCGCCCAAGCTGTCGGGCGGCGAGCAGCAGCGGGTCGCGATCGCGCGGGCGCTGGTGCGGGAGCCCAGGGTGCTGCTGGCGGACGAGCCGACCGGCGCGTTGGACACCGAGACCGGGAACATCGTGGTGGAGGCGTTGCGCGCCACCACGGACCAGGGCTGCGGGCTGGTGCTGGTGACCCACGACCAGGACCACGCGGCGAAGATGAGCCGGGTGCTGCGGCTGTCCGACGGGCTGCTGAACCCGGCCGCGGAGCGGGTGGTCGTGTGATCCGGCTGTCGGGGCGGCTGCGCTCGTCGCTGGTCATCGGCGGGCAGGGCATCCGGGCGCGCAAGCTGCGCACGTTCCTGTCCATGATCAGCCTGTTCATGGGTGTGCTCGCGGTCGTCGTGGTGCAGGCGGGCGCCGAGATCGCGAACCGCGCGATGCTCGCGGATGTCGAGCTGTCCCAGGGCAGGGACGGCACCCGCCTGATGTACCTGAACCCGGAGGGCAAGACCGTCGAGACCGCGCTGGAGGTGCTCGCGGGACGCTCCGACGCGGTGGCGATGACCAGCGCGTCGGCGATCATCGGCGAGCCGGGTGTCAAGCCGGTCAACGAGGGCGGCGGCCCGATCGACCAGCCCGGCAACTACGGGCGCAACATGACCTGTGACATGAACGGCTGCTACGAGCTGCCCGACGAGAACGAGGGCGCTCCGTCCGGCCAGGCCGTGGAACTCCAAGTGGTCGGGTTGACCGGCGACATCCGCGCGTTCCGGCCGTTCCGGACGGTTTCGGGGGAGTGGTTGGACTTCGGTGGCGATCCGTCGCTCGCGCCCCGGCTGGTGTTGAACACCAAGGCGGCGGAGGCGTTCCAGCGCTACCAGGTGCCCGCCGAGATGCGGCTCCAGGGCTCGACCGTCAACGCCACGCCGCGCTTCGTCGGCGTCGTGGAGGACGGCGGGTACATGCCCGCCGCCTACGTCCGGTCCGACGAGCTGCGAAACTGGCTGCCGGCGGGCGGCATGGGCAGCGGCAACCGGAGCGGTCCGGGGCTGCAAGTCATGTTGTCCCCCACGGCCACCGAGGTCGAGCACACGCTGCGGGCGCGGCTGGTCGCGGGTGGCACGCCCGCCGACCAGATCAGCGTCAACACGGTCAACTCGCTGGAGCGCATGTCGACCGAGCTGCGCCTGATGCGGCTGATTTTCCTCGGCATGGCGGCGCTGGTGCTGCTGATCGGTGTGGCGGGCATCCTCAACGTCGGCCTCGCCACGGTGGGGGAGCGGATCGAGGAGTTCGCGCTGCGCCGGGCGGTCGGCACGCCGCGGTTGCTGTTGGCGGGCATCGTGCTCGCCGAGACCCTGCTGACCGGTCTGCTCACCGCGGCGGCGGCGATCGGCGTGGGGGTGGCCGGAATCCAGGTCGCGGGCAGTGTGTTCGGCTCCCGCTACCCGTCCTTGCAAGGCGTCGAGTTCCCGTGGCAGGCGGGTGTCGCCGGGGTCGTGGCCGGCCTGGTGGCCGGTGTGCTGGGCGGACTGGTGCCTGCGCTGCGGGCGGCCCGCATCCCGATCGCCACCGTGATGCGGGCGTAGTCGGGCGTCGCCAGGTTCACCCCATCAGGTTAGGAATGGGACGGCGGCGGCTGCGACCATGTATCTGTGGTGCGACGAAGCGTCCCTGTCCTACGGGGGAGGACCGGTCATGGACGACATGGCGCAGTTGCGCGACAAGCACGCGAAGCGTTTCGACATGTTCGACGCGAACGGCGACGGAATCGTCCGGCAACGTGATTTCGCGGGGCTCGCGGAACGGCTGGTGCGGCGGTTCCGCATTCCGGCGGATTCGATCGGGGCGGAGCGGATCAGGGCCGCCTACGAGATGTTGTGGCTGTCCCTGCTGGCGAGCTGCGGCGGTGACGGGCGGGTGACGCGTGCGCGGTTCGTGGCGGCGCTCGGGGCCACCGACCTGCCGTGCCGGGTCGGCGCGGCGGACGCCGTCGCGATCCGGGAGTGCGGCGCGGCGGCGGACGGCGTCGTCGACATCGAGCACGTCGCGGAGGTCATCATCGCCCTGGGCGCCCATCCGGGTGACGCGCCGGTGATCAAGGAGGCGCTGAAGGCGGACGGCAAGCTGCTCCCGCTGACCACCGTGACGCGCCTGGTGTCGGGCTACTTCGCCGACGACACCCCGTCCGGGCTGTACGGCCGCTAGCGCAAGCCGCGACGGGTCGAGGCCGGGCTGACCGCGGAGCACGCGGCGGCGAGCCCGCGCGGTACTCCGGGCTCGCCGGCCCGGCTCAGCCGATCCGCAGGCCCAGGGCGAGGGCGATGGTGATGGCCTGTTCCGGCTCGATCCGGGCCCCGGCCAGCTTGACCGTGGTCGGGTCGATGCCGGACAGGTCGGAGCCGCGCAGGTCGGCCTTGGTGAAGTCGGCGCTGTGCAGCCACGCCTCGGACAGGTCGACGTTCGCGAACTCGGCGCCCTGGCACCGCGCGCCGGTCAGGTCGACGTCGTGCATCCGCACCCCCTTGAACGAGGCCCGACGCAGGTCCAGGCCCGGCATGCCGACGAACGACCAGTCGCCGCCGACCACCTTCAGCAGGTCGAACGAGCCCCCGTCGAACATGCTGCCGACCACCTTGCAGTCGGTGAACGTCGCGTCGAAGAACTCGCACCTGGTGAACGTGCAGTTCAGGAACGCCGCCCCGGTGTGGGTGGAGGTGTTGAACTCCACGCCGCGGAACACGCACTCGCTGAAGGTCGAGCCGTTGTTCGCCAGGTCCGCCATGTCGACGTCGATGAACTCCGTGCGCTCGTAACGCTCTCCGGCGATCTCGTTGACCGTCCAGTCGCGGTCGAGCACGGTCGTGTCGGTGGGCGGTGCCGGGGTGCCTCGTCTGCGTTCAGCCACCCCGGCACTATCTCATCAGGACACCCACCCCGACGGCCGTGCCGGTGGTCACGGGGCGGTGCGGCGGCGGAACAGCAGGGTCGCGCCGACGACGCCGGCCACCGCGAAGCCCGTGCACCACAGCACCGCGAGCACGCCGTTGCCGCCGACCGGCCCGCCCAGCATGAGCCCGCGCAAAGTTTCGATGATCGGGGTCGCCGGCTGGTTGTCGGCGATGCCGCGCAGGGCCGCCGGCATCGTGTCGGTCGGCACGAACGCGCTGCTCAAGTACGGCAGGAACAGGACGACGAAGGAGAACGCGCCGGCCGCCTCGGGCCGTTTGGTCAGCATGCCGAAGCACGCCCCGAGCCACGAGACGCCCACCATGAACAGCAGCAGCACCCCCGCCACGCCCAGCCACGCGAGCGGCCCGCCGGCCGGCCGGAAGCCGATCAGCAGCGCCACCACCAGCACCAGGGACGTCGCCACGGCGTTGCGCACGACGCTCGCCACCACGTGCCCGGTGAGCACGGCCGAACTGGCGATGGGCAGCGAGCGGAACCGGTCGATCACGCCCGTGGTCATGTCGACGTTCACGCCGACCGCCGTGCCCGCCGCCCCGTAGCCCGCGCACAGCAGGATGATCCCCGGCACCACGTAGTCGACGTACTGCGTGCCCACGGAGATCGCGCCGCCGAACACGTACACGAACAGCAGCAGGGTGACCACCGGCAGGATCACCGAGACCAGCAGCGCGTCCACGCTGCGCATGCTGTGCCGCAGCCCCCGCCCGATGAACGTGAGTGAATCGCGCAGCATGTCAGACACCTTCCGGGAGGCGGACGCGCTCGGTCAGGGACAGGAACACCTCGTCCAGCGTGGGCCGGTGCTGGTCCAGCCGGTCGACCTGGACACCGTGCCGGTCGAGCAGGTCGAGCACCTCGCGGACGTGCCGGGCGCTGCCGTCGCCGACCACCCGCAGGCTGAGCTTCTCCCGGTCCGCCAAGCCGTCCAGGGTGGCGGCGGCCCGGCCGAGGGTCGGCTCGTCGGGGAAGAACAGCTCGACCGTCCCGGTGCCCGCCGTCGCCTTCAGCTCGGCGGTGGTGCCCTCGGCGACGACCTCGCCGTGGTCGAGCACGGCGATCCGGTCCGCCAGCTTGTCGGCCTCCTCCAGGTACTGGGTGGTGAGCAGGACGGTCACGCCGGACCGCGCGAGGTCGGCCACGGCCGCCCACACCTCGCGTCGGCTGCGCGGGTCCAGGCCGGTGGTGGGCTCGTCCAGGAACAGCACCCGCGGGCGGGTCACCAGGCCCAGCGCCAGGTCGAGGCGGCGGCGCATGCCGCCGGAGTAGGTGGCGGCCCGGCGGTCGCGGGCGTCGGTGAGGTCGAAGCGCGCCAGCAGCTCGTCGGCCCGCCGGTGGGCTTCGCGGCGGTCCAGGCGGCGGAGCTTGGCCATCATCACCAGGTTCTCGCGGCCGGTGAGCAGTTCGTCCACCGCCGCGTACTGGCCGGTGAGGCTGATCGCGGCGCGCACCGCGCGCGGGTCCTTGGCGACGTCGTGCCCGGCGACCCGCGCCGTGCCGCCGTCGGGCCTGATCAGGGTGGCCAGGATGCGGACGGTGGTGGTCTTGCCCGCACCGTTGGGGCCCAGCAGCGCGAACACCTCGCCTTGGCGTATGCCCAGGTCAAGTGCCTTGAGCACGGTGTTCCCGCCGAACGACTTGCGCAGGCCCGCCGTCTCGACTGTGTATGTCATACACTCAGTGTATCCCGCATACTGATCTAGACTGCAAATCCGCGACGAGCACGGATGCGAGGACATGGACGAGTCGGTGTGGGAACGGCTGGACCGGCCCGAGAAGGAGCCCAAGCCGGGGTTGAGCGTCCGCCGCATCGTGCGGGCCGCGATCGAGCTGGCCGACGCCGACGGGCTGGCCGCCGTGTCCATGGCACGGGTCGCCGAACGCCTCGGGTTCACCACCATGTCCCTCTACCGGCACGTGCGCAGCAAGGACGAGCTGCTGATGCTGGTGCTGGACACCCTCGCCGAACCGCCCGCGAGCCTGCGGGAGCCGTTCGACGGGTGGCGCGAGGGCATGGAACGGTGGTGTCGCGAGCACCTGGCCGTGCTGCGCAGGCACCCGTGGGCGTTGCAGATCCCGACGGACGGCCCGCCGACCACGCCCAACCAGCTTGTGTGGATGGACCACGGCCTGCGCGTGCTGGAGGAGACGCCGCTGCCGCCCGCCGACCGGATGTCCGTCCTGCTGCTGTGCACGGGATTCGTGATCAGCCAGGCGCGGTTCGCGATCGACGTGTCGGCCGAGGCCGAGCGGGTCTACGGCGCGGTGCTGGACGAGGTCGTGGACGGGGAACGCCTGCCCGCGCTGCGCCGGGTCCTGGACGCGGGCACGTTCGACCTGGCCGGCGCGCCCGAATCGCAGGACTACGACTTCACGTTCGGCCTGGCGCGCCTGCTGGACGGGGTGGAGCGGCTGGTCGAGCGGTCCGCGTCGTGACGCGCGGGCGTGGAACCGCGTGGAACCGTCAGCCGACGACGATGCGCGTCCAGGTCGGGCGGTGCCGGGTGAGGTGTTCGGCGTCCTTCAGGTAGATGTCGGCGTGCCCTTGTTCGAGGTGGCGGGCGAAGTTCGGATCGCCGGCGGCGGCCTCGCCGCGCATGAAGTCGACCAGGGCCAGCAGGCGCGGCGCGAGGGCGTCGACCACGTCCAGCCGATCGCCGCGCGTGCGGCCGTACGAATCGAGGAACAGCCTCGCCCGTCTGGCCTGTTCGGGAACCGGGGGGCTGTCCACTGTGGACATGGGGGTGAACCGGTAGAGCGCGTAGGCGAGGTCCCAGCGGCGTGGGCCGGGATGGGCGGCGTCGAAGTCGAACACGCCGGTCGTCTCACCGTGGTCGAACACGCAGTTGTAGGGCGCGAAATCGCCGTGGCACACCACTTCCACCGGTTCCACGGTCGGCAGCCGCCACCGGCGTCCGGTCTTGTCCGGCAGGTGCGCGGTGGCGTCGTGCACCCGGCGTAACAGCTTCGCCGCGCTCACCAGCGCGCTGTCCCGCCGCGCCTGCTCGGGCACCGGGTCCGTGCCCACCTCGCCCGGCAGGAAGTCCAGCACCTCGCGCCCCTGCTCGTCCACGCCGTGCCAGCGGGGGACACCGCGCACCTGCGCGGCGGCGAGCCGGCCCAGCAGCCACTGCACCGCCTCGCTCCACGCGCGCACCGGCCGCCGCACGGTGCGCCCGATCCGGACGACCGTGGTGGTGCCGCCGGAGAGCGCCTCCCCGTCCATGCGGTCGACGCTAACCGATCGCCACCGCGGGGCGAACCGATTTAACCGGTGCCGCGGGCGACTCAGCCTGAGCCCCAGGGCAAGGCAGCGGCTAGGTGCGGAGCAGGCCGTCGACCCGGCCCTGGTGGTCGTCCAGCACGCGGCCGGGGTCGGTGCCGAGGACGTCGGACAGCACGGTGGCGTAGACGTCCCGGAAGTCGGTGGTCTGCTTCAGGTCGCCGTCGTCCAGGTCGGTGAGGCTCGGCTGCGCGCCGTAGAAGCCACCACGGACCCTGTCACCCAACAGGAACACCGGGCCGGCGGTGCCGTGGTCCGTGCCGTCGCTGCCGTTGGCCCGCACGCGGCGGCCGAACTCCGAGTACACCAGCACCACCGTCCGACGGCCGCGGTCGGTGCGCTTCATCCGCTGCGCGAACGGGGTCAGGGCGCCGTCCAGCTCGGTCAGCAGGCGCTGCTGCGTGTCGCGTTCGTCGGCGTGCGTGTCGAAACCGCCCAGTGACACGGAATAGACCCGCGTCGGCACGTCCGCCTCGATGAGGTTCGCCACGATGTCGAGCTGCGCGGCCAACTGCGAGCTGCCACCCGCCGACGCGCCCTTGTCCCGCTGCTCGTCCGGATCGTCCTCTGTGGACGGATCCGGTGCCGCCCCGCCCAGTACCCGCACGGCGTTGTGCAGGTCGGCGATCGACCGCGACGCGCGGGACTGCCACGCCTCCTCACCCGCCTGCGGGGTGCCCAGAGCGGCGAAGGCCGCGCCGAGCTTCCCGTCGGGCAGGGCCAGACCGCCCAGCGGCAGGGAAGCGGCGGCGGTGTGGGCCCCCGCCAGCATCGGCGGCAGCACGGGCTCCACGGACAGCGCCCGCAACGGGTCCGCGCCGGTCGCGTCGAGCCAGCGGCCCAGCCAGCCGGTCGGCACCGAGGTGCGGGGCGAGGCGGTCTGCCAGATCGCCATCGAACGGAAGTGGCTGTGGTCCGGCGCGGGGTAGCCGACGCCGCGCACGATCGCCAGACCCTGGTTGTCCCACAACGACTTCAAGCCCTTGAGACCGGGGTTGAGGCCCAGGCCGTCGCCGAGGTCGAGCACGTCCTCCGGCTGGTACGCGAGATCCGGCCGGGCGTCCTGGTAGGCCCGGTCCGAGGCCGGGACCACGGTGTTGAGGCCGTCGTTGCCGCCGTAGAGGGTGACGACGACCAGCACGGCCGCGTCCGGGGCCGGCGGGTCGTCGGCCGCCGCTGTCATCAGGTCGTCCCAGGCCACGCGGGTCGCGCCGACGGCGAGAGCGCCCGCGGCGGTGACTCCGGACAGCGTGAGGAACCGGCGTCGGGTCAGCTTGTCCATTACCTGCTCACCACGTATTCGGGGGCGCACGCGGCCACGGCGGCCAGGTGCCCGGGGTTGTCGGCGACGTTCGCCAGCGCGTCACGGGTCCGCTCGGACCAGGTGTCCACGCCCAGCCGGTCCCGCACGGCGTCGACGCCGGTGACCGGACGCAGGTCGGCGTTCTCGGCGATCAGCTTCGCCACTTGGAGCCGCGCCACGCCCGCCGCCGTGGTCAGCCACGCCCCGCCGGCCGCCCAGCCGCCGACGCTCGGCGGGCGGAACGGCAGTTGCCCCATGCCGCGCAAGCCGTTGCCGAGCTGCTTGACCGCCTTGCCGCCCAACGAGTCCCACCGCACGCCCAGCGCCCGCATCAGCCCGACCGCCCACTCCACCGGCTGCTTGACCAGCGTCGTGGCCTGGTCGCGGAACGCGGGTTCGTCGGCGATCGCCCGCAGCACGGATCGGATGTCCTTGCCATAGGCGGAAACCAGTCGCGCCAGCACATCCGGGGCGGGTGGGGTCGGTGACACCAGCCGGAACCACAGCCGTCCCACGACGAACTCCGCGGACTCGGGACGCGCCAACACGGTATCCACAAAGGACTGAGGGGTGAAGTCCGCGGTGACACCGAGGATCGTCTTGGGCTTGTCGTCGTGCCGTTTCGGGACCAGCTCCGCCTCGGCCGAATCCCGCCGCACGGTCCACCCGGTCAGCGCACGGGCGGCCTCGCGGACGTCCTGCTCGGTGTAGTGGCCGATGCCGAGCGTGAACAGCTCCAGGAACTCCCGCGCCAGGTTCTCGTTCGGCGACCCGGCCCGGTTGTCGTTGCCGTCCAGCCACAGCAGCATCGCCGGGTCCACGATCACCGCCCTGGCCAGCGCCGGGAACCCGTCCAGGCCCAGCCGCCGGAACGTCTCGTTCTGCGCCAGCATGTGCCACGGGCTGCGCACCTTCTGCTCGCTGGTCGCGAAGTGCCCGTGCCAGAACCAGGTCAGCCGCTCCGCCGCCGTGTCGGTCGCCACCATCCGCTCCAGCCACCACCCGGACAGCCTCTTCTCGTCGGCCGCGCGCAGCCGGTTGGCCTCCTTGCGCGCTTGTTTGTCGCCCTTGGCCACCACGGGCGGTGCGAGCGCGAGGTCGGGGGTGGCGGCGGCGGACGGGGCGAGCAGCCGGTCCAGCGTGTCGGCGAAACCCCGGTCCAGGTCGCCCGGCCGTGGGCCGAAGCCGAACCGGTCGTGCAGCCTGCGCACGGCGGCCCGTTCGTCGAGATCCGGCATGCCCGCAGCATGTTGCGCGGCCTCGGGCCGCCGCCACCCCTGTCGCACTTCCTTCAGCAGACGCTCAGCGGTGGTCGGCGTCGGCGACCCACGAGCCGTGGATGCCGGAGGGGACGCGGCGCGGCAGTTCCACCACGGCCACGGGACCGCGCCGGAGGTCGGTCGCGTCGAGCACGAGCAGCTCGGACGCGTCCCGGGCGAGGTCGCTGACGATCGTGAGCAGGTAGCCCTCGTCCTCGCCGCTGCCGGCGGGCACGAACACCGCCTCGCCGGGCATCCGCCGCCCGCCCATCGGCGCGAGCTGCCGCGAGCCGGACACGTGGTCGTACTTGACGATCGAATACCCCTCGTGACCGCCGCCGGGGAACGCGACCGCGTAGCCGAACCGCGTGGCCCGTCCCAGCCGGTCCTCGTTGATGGTGGGGAACTCGGTGGTCAGCCCGTCCAGCGTGGCCTCCCGCGCGACACCGGACGCGGGGTCCAGCGTCCAGCGGTGGCTGATCGCGCCGGTCAGCGGCTCCGGGCCGTGGCCGGGCGCGCCGGTCCACCACTTCCACGACGTCTCCCACGCGGCGCGGTCGTAGCGCGGGCCCTCGACCACCACCCGGCCCCGCACGTCCTCGTAGGCGTTGGCGACGTGCAGCAACGCGCCCGGCTCGACCTCGAACCAGGTGACCTCCGGCGCTCCGACCCGTGGCATCACACCGATGCGCGGCGGGTAGCCGTCGCTCCACCGGTAGGGGATGCCGGACTGCTCGGCGGGGTCGAACACGACCGGCAGGTCCAGCCACACCACGTAGTTCTCGGTGAGCCCGAAGTCGTGCATCAGCGACGGTCCCGCGCCGTCCACCACCTCGACCCGGTTGATCTCGCCGGCGGGGGAGGCGACGTAGTAGGTCAGGTGCGGCGGGAACGGCGAGTAGCCGTAGAAGTGCAGCTCCCCGGTGACCGGGTCCTCCTTGGGGTGCGCGGTCATCGCGGTGGTCAGCCTGCCGTGGAAGTCGAACGCGCCCACCGTGTCCAGCTCGGGCGTCAGCTCGTACGGGAGGTTCGCCTCCTGCAACGCGAGGATGCGCCCGGCGTGCTCGATCACGTGCGTGCCCGCGACACTGGCCTTCAGGTCGTTCGACGCGTCGCCGTCCAGGGCGGGAGTGCGCACCCACCGGTTGCGGTACCACTCGGCGCGGCCGTTGACCAGCCGCAGGCCGTGCACCATGCCGCTGCCCTTGAACCAGTGGCTGGGCGTGACACCGGGCTTGGGGTTGTGGCCGTTGCGCAGGTAGCGGCCCCGCAGTTCCGGCGGCAGCGTGCCGCGCACGGTCAGGGCGGTCGCGGTGGTCTCGTCCGGCACGGGTGTGTAGTGGCCTTCGAGGTAGGGCTTCATCGCTGTGCTCCTTGGAGTGTCATGACGGCCGTGACGACGGCGAGGACGGCTGTCGCGGCGAACGCCGCGGCGAAACCGGTGGTGGTCGCGACCAGTGCGGCCAACCCGATCGCACCGCCGACCTGACGACTGGTGTTGACGATCCCGCCGGCCACCCCGGCGTCGCCGGCGGGCACTCGGGTGGCGTCGACGGTGAGGTGGACGAACGCGACGCCGAGCCCGGCCCCGGTGAGCAGCGACGGGCCGAGCACGTCGAACGGGAACGCGGGACCGGTCGCGAACCACGCCAGGCCGGCGGCCAACGCGAGCAGTGCGACCGGTAGCGCCCTGCGGGGCAGTCGTGGGGCGAACGTCGAGCCGAGCACCACCGCGCCGGCCAGGGGGAGTTGGGCCAGACCGGCGATCAGCGGCGAGTAGCCGAGGATTTGTTGCTGGTAGAGGGGGAGGAAGTAGAAGAGGCCCACCCACACCGCGCCGAGTGCGGCCATGGCCGTGTTCGCCCGGCCGGTGGTGGTCAGGGTGCGCATGAGGGTCGACCGGCGTTGGGTGATCACGAAGATCGTGAGGAGGGCTGCGCCTGTCGCGATCGGGAGGACGGGTTGGGGCGCGGTCAGGCCGTAGGTGAGGGCGACCAGGCCGCCGGTGGCCGTGACGGCTCCGGTGAGGCCGAGACGTCCGCCGGTTCGGGTGTCGCTCGGGGTTGCGGTGTCGCCGACGGTTGCGGTGTGGCTGCGGATCGGGGTGTCGCTGGCGGTCAGGGTGTCGCTGGCGGTGGGGGTGTTGCTGCGGGTTGGGGTGTCGCGGGGGACGAGTCGGCGGGTGGCGATGATCGCCGCGACCGCGACCGGGACGGTGACCAGGAAGATCGCGGGCCAGCCGAGGGTGCCGGTGAGGACACCGCCCAACAACACGCCCGCCGCGCCGCCCGCGCCGGAGACACCGCCCCAGACACCCAGTTTCGCGGGGTGGTGGCGCAGGATCAGCGCCAGTGCGGCCGGCGCGAGGAGCGCGGCTCCGCTGCCCTGGACCGCTCTGGCGGTGATGAGGATGGTCGCGTCTCCGGCGAATCCGGCGGCCAGGGAGCCTGCCGTGAACGTGGCCAGGCCGGCCAGCAGGATTCGGCGGGCACCCAGGGCGTCGGTGAGTTGGCCGCCTGCCAGGAGCAGTGCGCCGAACGCGAGGCCGTAGCCGTTGACCACCCAGGACATGCCGGTGGGGGTCAGGTCGAGGCCGGTGCGGATGGAGGGCAGGGCTACGTTGACGATCGAGGTGTTGAGGACGACCAGGAACTGGGCGGTCGCGAGGACGGCGAAGGCTTTGCCTCCGGCCCCCGAATCCATTGTCCCACGGGGCACCGACAATCCGGCCGGCTCGGGGCTGGTGCCGGGGTTGGTGCTGCGGATGGTCTTCCGGCGGCGCATGATCCCTCCCTTCGATTGTGACTGGTCAATCACTCACTATTCAGGCCGCGTGATGGCCGGTGCTGCGATCGGCCGTTTCGGTCAGTAGTGCCGGATGCCGGCGGACAGGGTGCGGGCCCAAGGGGCGTCCACGTCGGGCGCGTCGACGGCCACGACCAGGTGGCACAGCATGCCCCGCGCGAAGAACTCCTGCACCTGCGTCTCGCTCGCCCCCGACACACCGCGCACGTACTCGACGGTCCGGGCATAGCCGCGCTGCACGACCTCGCGCACCGCAGGCTCGGAGATCGCCGCGCACTGGGCGTGCATCTGGATCAGCAGCAGCGCGTTGTCCTCCGCGATGAGCCTGGCGTAGACGTCTCCCATCACGGCCAGCACAGCCTCCGGCGAGCTGCCCTCCGCCTTGGCCACGCCATCGCCCAGGCTCTCGCGGATCCGGGTGAAACACCGCTCCACCACGGCCAGGAAGAGGGCTTCCTTGTCGGGGAACAGCCGGTAGACGTAGGCCTGGGAGATGCCCGCCGCCTTGGCGACCTCGCCGGTCGTGGTGCCGTAGTAGCCCTTGGCCCCGAACGTGCCCAGCGCGGTCCGCAGCACCGTCTCCCGGCGTTCGTCGGCGGTGGACAGGCGGCGTTCGGCGTTCAGCATAGGACTAATCAACCACTCACACTTCACCCTGTCAAGTTCGGGTGGATTCACGACCATGCGAGTCGATCGGTGCCTAGGGTGCCCGCATGTCACGTCGCTGGGTGGTTCTGATGGCCGTCGTGCTCGCCGGCTGCGGCACGTCGTCGCCTGCGGCGGCGCCCCCGCCGTCTTCCGCGCCTACCTCGACGACGACCACCACGACAACAACCACCACCACCACGACCACGACTACTGCGACCACCAGGCCGCGCCCGGCGCACGGGAACCCGGCCGGAACGGCGACCGTCCCCCCGGAAGCCGGACCGGAGGACAGTTCCAGGCCCGCGACCGTCGTCGGCGCCGGCACGCCCGCGAGTTGCACGTCCGAAGCCGTCGTCGCGGCGGTGGCGGCGGGTGGTGTGATCACGTTCGACTGCGGTCCCGACCCGGTCACGATCGAGCTGACCGCGACCGCCGAGGTGCGCAACGACGGCCACCCGGACGTGGTGATCGACGGCGGCGGCCTGGTGACGCTCAGCGGCGGCGGTCGGCGGCGCATCCTGTACATGAACACGTGTGACCGGGCCCTGGGCATCACCACCTCGCACTGCCAGGACCAGGACCACCCGCGCCTCACGGTGCAGCACTTGACGTTCGCCGACGGCAACGCCACCGGGGAGACCACCGAAGGCGGCGGTGGCGGCGCGGTGTTCGTGCGCGGCGGGCGGGTGAAGGTGGTCGACTCCCGGTTCCAGGGCAACAAATGCGACCAGACCGGACCGGATCTCGGTGGTGCCGCGCTGCGCGTGCTCAGCCAGTCCGGGAACCGCCCGGTCCACGTCACCGGCAGCACGTTCGAGGGCGGGGTGTGCTCGAACGGCGGCGCGTTGAGCAGTATCGGGGTGTCGTGGGTGGTGCTCAACAGCGTGCTGAGCGGCAACTCGGCGATCGGCCGCGGCGCGAACCCCGCCCGTGACGGCACGCCCGGCGGCGGCAGCGGCGGCGCGATCTACGTCGACGGCAACCGGTTCACGGTCCGCATCGCGGGTTCGGTCGTGGAGGACAACCGGGCGAACGAAGGCGGCGGCGCGGTCTTCTTCGTGAGCAACGACCGCAGCGGCACGATGTCCGTCGAAGGCTCGACGCTGCGCCGCAACCCGAGCGCCGGCTTCGAGACGCCGGGCTACCGGGGGATCTTCTTCCTGGGTGCGGCCGATCCGGCGGTCAGTGGGTCGGTCATCCAGTAACACCGCAGAAATACCTGGAACGCCGGAAAAACTCCCGTCGATCGTCGGATTGTGAGCGAGCCTTCCGGCTGCGCATCATGAGCCGCCGGCGTTGGTCCGGTGTTCGACTCCCTGCTGACTCGACGTCCGGCCACCCTGCGAGCACGACCGGCCGGGCGCGGGAAGGAACGACTGTGCGCACCACAGCGAGAAAGGCGATCGCCCTTGCCGCGGGCATCGCCGCGTCCCTGGCCGCGTTCGGCGGCCAAGCCTCCTCCGCACCCTTGCCGCCGGACCCCGGTGGCCAAGCCTCCTCCGCGGCTCTGCCGCAGGACCCCGGCGGCCAAGCCTCCTCCGCACTCCCGTCGCCGGACCCCGGTGGCCAAGGCTCCTCCGCACCCCTGTCGCCGGACCCCGGCGGCGTCACTCCGCAGGTCGTCGGCGGCACCCCGGCCGCCAAGGGCGAGTTCCCGTGGATGGTCCGGCTGTCCATGGGCTGCGGCGGCGCGATGTACACCGAGCAGTTGGTGCTCACCGCCGCCCACTGCGTCGACAGGTCGGGCAACAACACGAGCATCACCGCCACCTACGGCGTGGTGGACCTCCAGGACACATCGGCGGTCAGGAGGACGTCCGCCTACGTCCACCGGTCGCCCACGTACCCGACGTCCACCGGCGGCGACTGGGCGCTGATCAAGCTGGCCAGTCCGATCACCGGCGCGGCGCTGCTGCCGATCGCCACGACCACCACGTTCAACTCCGGCGTGTTCACCGTCGCGGGCTGGGGCGCCACCCGTGAGGGCGGCGGCCAGTCGCGGTACCAGTTGAAGGCCCAGGTCGACTTCATCGACGACACCACGTGCAAGAGCGCCGACCCGTACTACCGCGACCTGATCCCCTCCGCCGAGATCTGCGCGGGCGACCTCGCCACGGGCGGCGTCGACACGTGCCAGGGCGACTCGGGCGGCCCGATGTTCCGCCGTGACAGCGCGGGCGCGTGGCTCCAGGTCGGCATCGTCAGCCACGGCAACGGCTGCGCGCGGGCCAACAACCCCGGCGTCTACACCGAGGTGAGCACGTTCGCGGCGGCGATCAAGGCGGCGGCGGACAGCCTCGGCGGCGGCACGAACCCGCCCGGCAAGACCTTCGAGAACACCGACGACGTGACGATCCCGGACGCCGGCGCGGCGGTGTACAGCAACGTGGCGGTCGCCGGCGTCACCGGCAACGCGCCGGCCACGCTGAAGGCCACGGTGGACATCAAGCACTCGTGGAGCGGCGACCTGGTGCTCGACCTGGTCGCGCCGGACGGCTCGACGTACCGCTTGAAGAACTCCAGCAACGCCAACACGCCCAACGTGAACACCACCTACACGGTGAACGCGTCGTCGGAGGTCGCCAACGGCACGTGGCGGCTCAAGGCCCAGGACGTGTACGGGCAGGACACCGGCTACATCGACTCCTGGAAGCTGACCTTCTGACCCAAGGCGTGCCACGCGCACGACGGGGCCTGCCGCGAAGGTGGGCCCCGTCGTCGTGTCCGCGGGTCGAAGCGGCTCACCGCACCGGCCTGCACCACCGGCCCGATCGCGTCGCCGTTGATCTCGTTGCTGTGCACCGGGCCACGGTATCCGCCGTCGGCCGCACGGGTCAGGGGGTCATCCCGCGGAGCGCTCAGCGCGTCTCCGACCGCGCCGTGGACCAGGCGTGCCGGTAGTCGCTGGGCGACATGCCGTAGGTGCGGCGGAACAGCCGGCTGAAGTGCGCGGCGTCGGGGAAACCCCACCGGGACGCGACGACGTGCACCGGTTCGCGTCGGGTCGCGAGGTCGTGCCGGCTGCGTTCCAGCCGCCGGTGGCGGATCCAGCCCGCCACGCCCAGGTCCTGGCCCGCGAACAGCCGGTGCAGTTGCCGGGTGGAGACGTGGTGCGCGGCGGCGACCACCGCCGGGCACAGGCCGGGATCGGCGAGGTGGCCGTCGATGAACGCGCGCACGCGTGCCACCAGGGCCTGCCGGTGGCCGTCCGGCGGCGGGCCGGCGTCCAGTCGGCGCGCCGGCAAGGCCGCCGGCAGGTCCAGCGAGATGCGCGCCATCCGGGCCGCATGCTCCTGCCATCCGCCCGCCGCCGGTTGCCGCCGCGAAGCCGATCGCCTGAACTCCGTGTGCAATTCGGCCTCGACCACGCCCGTCACCCCCGGTGTCGCACTGCGCGCTCGCCTTTGAGCACCGCACTGCCCGACCATGGTTACCGAAGCGGACCGTAATCCGTCAACCACCCGCTGTTAACGGCCATGCCGTCAACACGTCTCCCCGCGAGTGGTCTCGCGGCCATTTCCCCCGCCGCCGACGGCTACCTTGGGCCCATGGTGCTGTCGTCCGCGATCTTCGTGGTGAGCGCGGTCTACGTGATCGCGGGCGTGATCAGCCGCCACGCGCAGCCGCGGAACCGCATCGGCGTGCTGATGGTGCTCGTCGGCGTCGTCTGGTTGCTGGACTACCTGACGTACCGGCAGCCTTTCCCGGTCCTGGTGGTGGTCAAGTCGTGGCCCGCGATCCTCGGGCACCTGGTGGTGGCGTTCCCGACCGGCCGGCTCAGCACGGTGCCGCGCCGGCTCGTCGTGGTCGCCGGGTACGCGGTGGTCGTGGCGCTGACGGCGGCGGATTCGCTGTTCGACGGGCGGTGGGCGGACGCGGTGCAGCGGGCGGAGACGCCCATGACGGCGTTGATCGGGCTGACCATGCTGTCCCTGCAACTGCACCGCTGGAACCGCAGCAGCCTGGCGCAGCGCCGGACGCTGACGTCGATGCTGGGCGCGTCCGTCGTGGCGGTGATCGTGTTCGCCGCGTGGGAACCGATGGAACGCGCCGGTCTCGACCCGCCTGCGGTGGCGTTGATGCTGGCGCTGTCCGGAATCCCGTTCGCCTACCTGGCGGGCCTGCTGCGGCGGCGGATGGACCGCGGCGGCGTGGCGGACCTGGTGGTGCGCCTCAACGGTGACAGCCGGCACTCCGGTGTGCAGGAGGCGTTGGCGGCCACTTTGCACGACCCGAACCTGCGGGTGGCGTACTGGATGGCCTCGCAGGAGCGGTACGTGGACGCGTCCGGCCGCCCGGTGGAGGCGGAGGAGGGCTTCGTGCAGACCCGCGTGGACCGGGGCGGTGTGCCGGTCGCGTTGCTGCTGCACGATCCCGTGCTCGACCTGGAACTGGTGGACGCGGCGTGCGCGGCCGTGGCGCTCGCCCTGGAGAACGAACGGCTGACCGCCGAACTGCGTGCCCGGCTGCGCCAACTGGACGAGTCGCGCGCGAAGCTGCTGCGGGCGAGCGAATCCGAGCGGCGGCGGCTGGAGCGCGATCTGCACGACGGCGTGCAGCAGCGGCTGTTATCGGTGGCGATGACGTTGGGCCTGGCGGAGACGACGCCACCGGACCGGGGCCGGAAACTGGTCGGTGAAGCCAAGTCCGCCGTGCTGGCCACCATCGACGATCTGCGCGCGGTGTGCCACGGCATCCACCCGCCGGTCCTGACCGAACGCGGTCTGCGCGGCGCGGTGCGCGAGCTGACGGCGCTGGCCGAACCGGGGGTCGAACTGGTGATGGACGTGGCGGAACCGGTGCCGCCGCAGGTGGAGACCACGGCGTACTACGTGGTGGCGGAGGCGCTGGCGAACGTGACGAAGCACGCCGAGGCTTCCCGGACCCGCGTCGAGATCAGGTCGGACGGCGGTTCGCTGGTGGTGCGGGTGGACGACGACGGACGCGGCGGCGCGGATACGCGCGACGGCTCGGGCCTGCGCGGGCTGGCCGACCGGGTGGAGGCGACCGGGGGGACGATGAAGGTGTCGAGTGGCGTGGGTTCGGGCACGAGCGTGCTGGTGGTGCTGCCGTGCGGATCGTGATCGCGGAGGACTCGACCCTGTTGCGGGAAGGGCTGACCAGGCTGCTCGCGGAGGCGTCGTTCGAGGTCGTGGCGGCGGTGGAGGACGCCGACGCGTTGCTGGAGTCGGTCGACCGCCACCGGCCGGCAGTGGCCATTGTGGACATCCGGATGCCGCCCACGCACACCGATGAGGGGTTGCGGGCCGCGTTGGCGTTGCGGAAGAAGTACCCGGACACCGGGGTTCTCGTGCTGTCGCAGTACGTCCGGGTCAGCTATGCGGCCGAGCTGTTGGACGCGGGGGCGGACGGGGTCGGGTACCTGCTCAAGGACCGGGTCTCGGATCTGGCGGAGTTCGCCGCGTCGATCCGACGGGTCGGGTCCGGTGGTTCGGCGTTCGACCCCGCCGTGGTGAGCCGGTTGTTGGGGCGGCGGCGGGATCTCAGCGACAGCCGGTTGACCGAGCGGGAACGGGCGGTGCTCGCGTTGATGGCCGAGGGGCGCACGAACCAGGCCATCGGGCAGCGGCTGTTCATCGCGGAGCGGACGGTGGAGAAGCACTGCACCAGCATCTTCACCAAGCTGGATCTGTCGGCGAGTCCGCATGACCACCGGCGGGTGCTTGCCGTGTTGAGGTTTCTGAACGGTTGAGCCTTCCGCGCCGGCGGCCCGGTGCCGTTTCCGGCGCGTTGTGGTGGTCGGTCCATGGTGCGGTTAACCGCACCATGGACGGGTGGTGGCACGGTTACCGGTGTGGTGGGCGGTCGGGACCATGGTGGCCATGGTCGAACCGGGGCGGATCAAGGCTTCCTATCGCACGGATCTCATCACCGTGCTGCTGGGCACGTGGTTCTCGTTAGGGTTGTTCCTCGACGCTTGGGCGCATTCGAACGTCCCCGAGCTGGAGACGTTCTTCACGCCGTGGCACGCGGTGTTCTACTCCGGGTTCGCCGCGACCGGCGCGTGGATCCTCTGGGTGGTCTGGCGGAACATGCAGCAGGGGCGCCGGGGGCTCGCCGCCATCCCCCTCGGGTACGGGCCGGCGGTGTTCGCGTTGCCGGTGTTCGCGCTGTGCGGGCTCGGGGACTACCTCTGGCACACGTTCCTCGGGATCGAGCAGGGGATCGACATCCTGTTCAGCCCGACGCACCTCGGCCTCATCGCCTCGATGATCACCATTCTCACCACGCCGTTGCGCACGGCGTGGGCCGACCAGGACGTGCAGGCCCCGTCACTGGTCCGGTTCCTGCCGTCGGTGCTGGCGCTGGCGTTCACCGCCTCGCTCGTCCTGCTGTTCGCCTCCTACGCCGACGCCACCATCTACCAGGCGAACGGCATCGTGCGCGCGTTCAGCTTCGACAAGGCGGAGGGCGGGAGTTCGGGCACGAACCGGCTGGCCGCGTCGATCACCGTCACCAACCTGATCCTGCTGACGCCGTTGCTGTTGGCGGCACGGCGTTTCCGCGTCCCGGTCGGCACGGCGACCATCCTCCAGATCGTCGTCATGCTGCTCAGCACGGCGGTCGCGAACTACGAGAACCTGAGCACCGCCGCCGCGTTCGTCCTGTCCGGCATCGTGATCGACGTGCTGCTGTGGAAGCTGCGCCCGTCCGAGGAGCGGATCCGCCAGTACCGGGTCTTCGCGTTCGCCGCGCCGTTCGTCACCTGGGTGTCCTTCTTCGCCTCGGCGGGCATCACGGTGGGGCGGATGCCCAGTGTCACCGAGATGTGGACCGGGGCGCCGATCGCCGCCGGGCTGCACGGGCTGCTGCTCGCGGTGGTGCTCGTGCCCGTCCGGCGGTGAGGGTCCTGCTGCTGGTGCTCGGCCTGCTGCTGGCGACCGCGGCTCCCGCCCACGCGCACGCGGGCGGCCTGACGCCGCAGGACCACCTCAGCCGGGTCACCGGGATCGAACCGCCGCTGCCCGGCGTGGCGGCTCGGATGGTCAACCACGGCACGCAGTTGGAGATCCGCAACGACGGCCCGGAGCCGGTCGCGGTCGCCGGGCACGTGGTCGCGCCCGGCGAAGTGTGGCGGTTCCGGGACGAGCGCACCACGGCCCCGACCTGGGAGGTCCCGCTGGGCACGGCCGTGGTGCGCGGCCGGGTCGACGCGACACCGGGGCCGAATCCGTTGTGGTGGCTGCTGGTCACGCTCGCGCTCGCGGCCGGTGGCCGGTTCCTGGGGCGCTCGAAGGCGTTGCTGGCCGGGGGAGTGGTCGTGGTGACGGTGGCGCACATCCTGCACGCGGTGGGCTCGACGCTCGCCGTGACCGGGGGGTCGTTCGTGCCGCTGATGGTCGGGGCCGGTGGTGTCGGGTTGGTGTGCTGGCCGTTGGCGGGAGTGGCGGTGGGCGCGGCGGTGCGCCGCAAGCCCGCCGCGGCGTTCATCGCGGCGGTGGTCGGCGCGATGCTCGTGGTGGCCGGGATTCCGGACTTCGACAGCTTCCGGTTCTCCCACCTGCCGTTCGCCGGGCCGGCCGATGTGGACCGGCTGCTGGTCGCTCTCACCCTCGGCGGCGGTCTCGGGTTGGCCGCCGGCGGGTTCGCGTTCATGAGGAAGGAAATGGACCGGTGATCCGTGTTCTGCTGCTCGTGCTGCTCGTGGTGGCGGGCTGCTCGGCCGCGCCCGCCCCGCCCAGTGGCCCGCTGGTGCTCCAGCTTTCGGTGGACCAGGCGTCGCCGCAGCGGTTCGAGGCGGTCCGGGGTCAGTCCGTCGAGCTGACCGTGACCAGCGGCCAGGCCGTCGATGTCCACGTGCACGGGTTCGACGTGCTGGCCAAGGCCGACGAGGGCAAGCCCGCCGTGCTGAAGTTCGTCGCCGACCGGACCGGCACGTTCGACGTCGAAGCCCATCCCGACACGCTGCTCGCGCAGTTGGTGGTGCGGTGACGGTCCTGGCGCACGGCGTCGGCGAACGGCACGACCTGCCGCTGCCCCTGGACCTCGTGCTCCAGGGCGCGGCGGTGGCCCTGCTGGTGTCGTTCCTGGCGCTCGGTCTGCTGTGGACGAAGCCGCGTTTCACCGCCGCCGAACCCGCGGGCCACCGCGAGTGGTGGCCGGTGCAGGTGCTGCTGCTCGCGGCACTGCCGTTCGTGCCGGCCACCGCGTGGCCGCACCTGGTGT
The DNA here is from genome assembly GCF_050942485.1 of Actinosynnema sp. CS-041913. Taxonomy (NCBI): domain Bacteria; kingdom Bacillati; phylum Actinomycetota; class Actinomycetes; order Pseudonocardiales; family Pseudonocardiaceae; genus Actinosynnema; species Actinosynnema sp. CS-041913. Next base: position 2,813,933 of record NZ_CP192037.1, read on the forward strand.
TCGTGCTGTTCTGGGTCGGCCTGGCGGTGGTGTCGATGTTCTTCGGCCCGGTCTGGCGGGTGGTCAACCCGCTGCGGCTCGCCGCGCGGTGGTCGTTCGGTCGGCGGTACCCGGCCCGGCTGGGGCATTGGCCGGCCGCCGCGACCCTGCTCGCGTTCACCTGGGTGGAACTGGTCGAGCCGCACGCCCTGCCGTGGTTCCTGACCGGCTATGCCGTGCTCAACGTCGCGGGCGGCGTGGTGTTCGGGAGGGCGTGGTTCGAGCACGCGGACGGCTTCGAGGTGTACTCGACGCTGCTCGGCAGGCTGTCCCCGGTGCGCGGGAACCCGTTCCGCTCCCTGGCGGCGACACCGGTCCGGCCCGGCCTGGTCGCGGTGGTCGCGGTGTGCCTGGGCTCGACGGCGTTCGACAGCATCGGCGCCACGCCGACGTGGGCGCGGCTGGCCCCGGTGCCGGACTGGGTCGGCCTGGTGGCGACGGTCGCCCTGGTGGCGGGCAGCTACCTGCTGGCGTGCCGGGCGTTCGGCGGGGAACTGGCGCACTCGCTGGTCCCGATCATCGCCGGCTACGTGGTGGCGCACTACTTCTCGCTGCTCGCCGTCGAGGGCCAGCGCGGGGTCGCCCTGCTGTTCGGGGTCGACGGCTTCACGCCGGACGACCTGCTCGCCGCCCCGGCGGTGGTCGCGTCGGTGCAGATCGGCGCGGTGCTCGCGGGGCACCTGCTGGCCGTCGTCTCGGCGCACGACCGGGCGCTGTGGCTGCTGCCCCGGCAACGCCACCTCACCGGCCAGGTGCCGCTGCTGGTGCTGATGGTCGGCTACACATCGGGTGGTCTGGCGCTGCTGTTCGCCGGGTAGAGGCGCACAATCGGGTGGCACGGAGAGACGACGGCCACGAGGCGCGTGGTGCCGTTCCCCGTTGTCGGCAACGGAGTGTTGTCGAGGATTAACACGTTCGGGGCAAACTTGTAGCCCGACAAGGGGTAATTATCCACATCCAGACGGGTCGACAGCGCCGCGCACCCGCTTGAGGTGGTCCCCCTTCACCTGTCGGCTTGGCTTTGCGCGGCACAGGGATGAACAACCTTGTAGCGGGAACGGAACCATCACTACCTTCCGGAAGCGTGAATTCGTAGATCTGTGGAATTCATTCCGGGTGGTGAGAGGACCGAAATGAACGTTTACGCCACAGGTCTGCTGTGGGTCGGCGGGGCGGCCATCGTCGCCGCCGTGCTCGCGTACCTCATCCGCAAGTACGGCGCGGAAGAGGGGCGTACGGCCAACAACGAGGCCGCCGGGCAGGTGTTCACCATCGTCGGCGGCCTGCACGCGGTCCTGGTGGCGTTCGTCCTGATCGCCCTGTTCGACGCGGCGGGTGACGCCGACCAGTCGGCGTACAAGGAGGCGGACGGCCTGGTCGCGGCGACCTGGGCGGCGGACGCGCTGTCCAAGGAGACCGGTGACGAGATCCGGGAGCTGTCCCGCACCTACGCGGACACCGTGATCAACGACGAGTGGCCGAAGCTGGCGGACGGCCAGGAGGTCGAGTCCAACGGCTGGTCGCAGATCGATCGGATGCGGCAGGTGGTCGCCTCCGCGCCCGCCGAGGACCAGTGGCAGGTCGACCGCAAGACCGAGGCGGCGAACCGGCTGTGGCAGGTGTACCAGGCCCGGCAGGAGCGCGTGGGCGCGGCCGGCGGCGGCATCAGCTCGGTCGTGTGGTTCGTGCTGGTGGTGGGCTCGGTCCTGGCGATCGGCCTGCCCCTGCTGTTCGGCGGTCCGCTGATGCGCACGCACGTGATCATCGTCGCCACGCTCGCCGCGACGATCACCCTCCTGCTGTACGCGACCTACCAGCTCCAGAACCCTTACGCGGGCAGCGCGGAACTCGGCCCGGACGCGTTCCGGGCGGCGATCGAGCGATTCGGATGATCGAGGAGCTGGCGTTCGCGGTGTGCTCGACCATGCAGGTCGAGGCGGGGAACCGCGGTCCGTCGGCGGTGTACCTGGTGGACCTGCCGTCCGGCGAGTCGCGGTCGCTGGGCAGGTTGGACGTGCGGCTCAACGCGATCGGCTACTCCGCGCCGCAGGACAAGGTGTACGGCATCGACGAGCACGGCCGGGTGGTGGTGCTCGACCGCGCCGGGCAGCAGCTCGACGTGCCGTCGCACCCCTCGCTCCTGCTGAAGTACGCCACCGCCGGGGCCGTGGTGGACGAGCGGCTGGTGGTGCGGGTCGGGTACCGGCTGCTGTCGGTGGACGTGGACCCGGCGAGCGAGGACTACCTGGAGGTCGTGGACGAGACGTGGATGTGGCCGCCGCACGAGGCGCTGACCATGGACGACTTCGACGTCGACCCGGCCACCGGGCAGCTCTACGGCGTGGTGGCGTTCCGGCACGGGCCCGCGTACCCGGTGACGATCGACCCGTCCAACGGCAGGATGCGCAAGGTGCCCGGCGCGGGGCGGCTGCCGGGCGGGAGCGGTTACGGCGCGGTGGTGTTCGGCCGGGACGGCGCGCTGTACGTGACGAACAACGAGGTCCACGGGCGGAGCACGCTCTACCGGGTCGCGCTGGACGGGTCGGGCGTGGTGACGGAGATCGTGTCCCGCAAGGCGGTGCGCACCCTCGACGCGTCGGGCTGCCTGGACGTGCCCGATCCTCCGACGACGACGACCACTCCCACGCCGACGACCACTCCTACGCCCACACCGACGACGACTCCGACTCAGACGACGACTCAGACGACGACCACCACTCAGACGACGACGCCGAGTCCCACTCCCACGCCGACCCCCACGACACCCAGCCCTACTACTCCGAGCCCAACGACACCGGGCCCCACCACGCCGAGCCCGACTACACCGAGCCCGACGACACCGAGCCCGACCACGACCACCACTGAGCCGGTCGTCCCGGCGCTTCCGATCGTGCCCCCGCGGCAGCCCCTGGTCCCGCCTCCGCCTCCACCCCCGGCGGAGGAGACCACGACGACGACCCCGACGACCACGACCCCGACGACGACCTCGAAGTCCTGGGTCCGGCCTCCGGAGCCGCGTGCCGAGGCGGTCAAGGACCTCAAGAACAACGTGCGCGACCAGCGTCGATGGGGTCTGGTGCTGATCATCCTCATCCTGGTCGCGGGCGCGTTGGCCCGCCAGCACGCGCGCAGTCGCTAGCCGCGGTCAGGGCGCGTACTGGTCCACCGTCTCCGGATCGGCCCGCACGCCGTGCAGCACGGCGTCCAGCAGGCCGGGGAAGCGCGCCTCCAAGTCCTCGCGGCGCAACGACAGCAGGTGCTCGCGCCCGGACGCCCGCTGCCAGATCACGCCGCTGTCCCGCAGCACGCGCCAGTGGTGGGTGAGCGTGGACTTGGAGATCTCCTTGCTCAGCACCGTGCCGCACGGGTGTTCGCCGCCGCCCGCCAGCACGCGGACGACGGCCAGCCGCATCGGGTTGCCCAACGCGGTGAGCACGTTCTCCAGTTTGATCTGGTCCCGGTCGGGGTGATGGCCGATCACCCACCCAGTGTACGACAGTACGAACGTTGTCGTACGATCCGACGGTACGTAAATCATCGTACTATCGGACCGTAAGGACGTGCTCGTGGCCGACCATCGCAAGCCGGGCCTCAGCCTCGCGCTGCTCGCCCTGGCTCAGTTGATCTTCGCGCTCGACCTCAACATCGTGTTCGTCGCACTGCCCGACATCGGCGCGGAACTCGGCTTCACCAGCCAGACCCAGCAGTGGGTGGTCAGCGCCTACGTGGTGCTGGCGGGCGGTTTCCTGCTGCTCGGCGGCCGGGCGGCGGACCTGCTCGGCCGGCGCCGGATGTTCGTGCTGGCGCTCGCCACCTACGCCGTGTCGTCCCTGGCGGGCGGCTTGGCGACGTCCTCGGAAGTGATCATCATCGCCCGCGCGGTGCAGGGCATCGGCGGCGCGCTGCTGCTGCCGTCGACGCTGTCCCTGCTCAACAACCTGTTCGAGGAGGGGCGCAAGCGCAACCGCGCGCTGGCCGTGTGGGGCGGCGCGGGCGCGAGCGGCCTAACCGTCGGCGCGCTGCTCGGCGGCGTGCTGACGGAGAGCTTCGGCTGGCCCGCCGTGTTCTTCGTCAACGTGCCGCTGGCCGGAGCCGTGGCGTTGGCCGCGCTGGCGGTGATCCCCGCGGACCCGCGCGGGCACGAGCGGCGGAAGTTCGACCTGCCCGGCGCGCTGACCGTGACGGCGGGCGCGACGCTGCTGGTGTTCGTGCTGGTGCAAGGGCCCGAGGTGGGCTGGACGTCACCCGCGGTCCTCGTCGCGGCGGTGCTGGCTGTGCTGCTGCTGATCGCGTTCGCGTTGATCGAGGCCCGCAGCGCGGACCCGCTGATGCCGCCTCGGCTGCTGCGCAACCGGAGCCTGGTCGTGGCGATCACCGTGACGGCGGTGTTCATGGGCACGTTCGGCGCGCTGCCGTACTTCCTGACCGTGCTGTTGCAGACCGTGCACCAGTTCTCGGCGCTGCAAGCGGGTCTGGCGTTCCTGGTGCCGTCGTTGGCGATCGCGTCCGGCACCCAGCTCGGCGAGCGGATGGCCACCAGGCTGGGCGTCCGCGCGACGTTGATCACCGGCTTCTCCATCGGCATCGTGGGCACCGTGGTGCTGGCGTTCGCGTTCGACGCGCAGAGCACGTTCATGGCGTCCGTGCCGGGCCTGGTCGTGATGGGCGTCGGGCAGGGCATCACGTGGACGGCGATGTGGATCGCCGCCGCGTCCGGTGTCGCGGACCACGAGCAGGGCGTCGCGTCGGGCTTGGCGTCCACCACGCTGAACCTGGGCAACGCGGTCGGCCTCGCGGTGCTGATCGCCGTGGCCAACGCGGGGGTGCCCGAGGGCGAGGCGGCACGGGCGGCGACGGCGGACGGAGGCTTCGTGGCCGTGCTGCTCACCTCCGTGGGAATGGTCGTCGGGCTGCTCGTGGCGTTCGCGCTGCCGCGCCAGGTGGCCGTGGCGAAGGAACCCGTGCCGGCCTGAGGTGGACGGTGTGCCTGCCGACGTTGTCCGGCACACCTACCCGGTGTCCGTCGAAGGTGCGACATCCGGGAAGACCATCGGCCGACTCGGGGAGGTCCGGGGCCGCCCTAGTTTCTACCGGGGAATTTCACCGGAGGGGGATATGGGCGGTCGGATCACGGCTTTGGACGTGCTGCGCGGCGTCGCCATCCTGGGCACGCTCGGCACCAACATCTGGATCTTCACCGATCCGGCGGGGCCGAGCGGGTTCCTGGCGGGCGCGTCGGGCGCGGGCGAGGCGTTGCTGCGGATGGCCAGCAACGGCAAGTTCCTCGCGCTGTTGTCCATCATGTTCGGGATCGGGTTGGCGTTGCAGCACGACTCGGCGGTCCGGCGCGGCCTGCGCTGGCCCGGCTGGTACCTGTGGCGGTCGGCGTTGCTGCTGTTCGAAGGGCTGCTGCACTTCGTGCTGATCTTCGAGTTCGACGTGCTGATGTTCTACGCGCTGGTGTCCGTGCTGGTGGCGTTCCTGGTGGGGCGCAGCGGTCGGGTGGTGCGGGGGTGGCTGGTCGGCGCTCTGGCGGTGCACGTGGCGTTCGTCGGGCTGTTGACGCTCGGGATGCTCGCCGGTGAGGCGTCGGTCAGCGGCGGACTCGCGATCGACACGTCGAGCTGGCCCGCGCACGTCCAGTCGCGGCTGGACAACTTCCTGGCGCTGCGGCTGGAAGCGGTGTTCGTGCTGCCGTTGAGCACCGTGCTGTTCCTGGCGGGCGCTCGGCTGCTGCGGGCCGGCGCGTTGGAGGATTCCTTGCGGGGACAACGCATCCAGCGCCGGCTGATGGTGTGGGGCCTGGGGGTCGGGCTGCCGCTGAACGTGCTGACGACGTTGGCCGGCGGGGCGTGGTTCGCCGTGGACCGGTATTTGTGCGCGCCGCTGGTGGCGTTCGGGTTGCTGGGCGGGGTCACTGCCCTGGTCCATCGGATGCGTGCGTCGGCCGGGCCGGTGCGGCGGGGTGTGACGGCGGTCGGGCGGTCGGCGTTGACGTGTTACATCGCGCAGAACCTGATCGCGTCAGTGCTGTGCTACCAGTGGGGGTTCGATCTGGTGGCGCGGTTCGGGCACTGGGGCGTGTGGTTCACGGCAGGCATGTGGCTCGTCGTGTCGGCACTGCTCGTGGTCGGCGCGTCGTGGTGGATGGCCCGGTTCCGCCGTGGTCCGGTGGAGGCGGTGTGGAACTGGGCTTACCAGGCGCCACAACGACGCCCGGCGGCTCCGGTGGGTTAGGCGAGTCGTTCCGCGCGGGCAGGGATGCGGCCGGGCGTTCCGGCACGGGGGCGAGGGTCAGACGAGGCGTTCCGGCACGGAGCCGAGGGTCAGGCGAGGCGTTCCGGCACGGTGGTCAGCGGGTACTTCCGCCAGAAGTACGCGTCGGCCGCGTGCTGGTCCGCCGCGAAGTTGACGGCCTCGGCGATCTTGCCGTCCCGGATGCGGAACGCCAGCGCCCAGGTGATGTCCAGCCCCTCGGGGTCGGTGCTCCAGCCCCGGTGCAGGTCGACCACCCACTCGCCGTCGGCGGCGAGGAAGATCGGCTCGGCGCGGAACCCGGCCTTGGCGAGCTGCGCGAAGAACGCGAGCACCTCGGTCGCGCCCACCTTCGTGCCGGACAGCGGGTGGTGGCCGGGAATGGTCCACCGGATGTCGTCGGCGAAGAACTCCGCCAACGCGGCGACATCGTCACCGCCGTAGGCCTGGTAGAAGCGGTGGACCAGGGCCACGTTGGGGTGCGGCGGCGCGGCTTCGGCCGGGGAGACGTCGGAACTCACCGGTCCAGCCAACCAGCGCGAGCGGCAGCGGTCCAATACCCGTGCCCATGCCGGACCGGCATGAGCGATCTACGTCTCACCGCCCTCGACACGCTCCGGATGTCCAAGACCGGAGCCGCCTGAAGGGGTGAAGCCGACGGCATCCGGTGTTACCACCGATACCCGTCGCCGGGCGTAGCGTCGGTGCCATGAGTGCTTCGGAACGCGGACGAGTTCGGGTCGAGACGGGGACCAAGCGAGTCCGGGCGTATCTGGCGGGCGAACTGGTGGCGGACACGGTCCGGCCCGCGCTGGTGTGGGAGAAGCCGTACTACCCGACGTATTACGTCCCGGCATCGGACGTGAAGGCGTCCCTGGTGCCGACCGGGGAGACCAGGCGCTCGCCCAGTCGGGGCGACGGCGCGGTGCACGACGTGAAGGTCGGCGGCGCGGTCGCGGCGGGCGCGGCGCTGCGGTACCCGGAGTCGCCGTTGGAGGCGCTGCGCGACCTGGTGCGCCTGGAGTGGGACGCGATGGACGAGTGGTTCGAGGAGGACGAACCCGTCTACGTCCACCCGCGTGATCCGTACACCCGGGTCGACGCGCTGCCCAGCAGCCGGCACGTGCGGGTGGAGGTCGGCGGCGTGACGGTGGCCGACTCGCACCGCCCGGTGATCCTGTTCGAGACCGGCCTGCCGGCCCGGTACTACCTGCCGTTGACCGATGTGCGGATAGACCTGTTGCGGCACACCGACCTGCGTACGAGCTGCCCGTACAAGGGCACGGCGGAGTACTGGTCGGTGGCGGTGGGCGACGAGGTGCACGAGAACATCGTCTGGGGCTACCGGACGCCGTTGCCGGAGAGCCAGAGGATCGCGGGACTGGTGGCGTTCTACAACGAGAAGGTGGACATCTTCGTGGACGGCGAGCGGGAGGAACGGCCCCGCACCCACGTCGGCTAGCACCGGCGGGCGGGACGGCGACGGGCCGTCCCGCCCGGGTGTTCAGCAGTCCCGCAGCTCGGGCGACTGGTTGAGCAGTTGGCCCCGTGGTGACACGAACGCGCGGTAGCGGTCGCTGTCCACCGCCGACGGGGCGAAGGCGGCGACCCGGTGGCAGTTCTGGAAGGCCAGCGTGACGCCGAAGTGGCGTTCCAGGCCGCCTCGGATGGCGTCGGACGCGAGCGCCCGCAGCAGCTCGCCGCGTTCCCGCTCGCTCGGCGGGGGGCCGGCGTGGTCGGCGAAGTCGTTGCCGCCCAGCGTGTTCGCGACCTCGCTGATCACCTCCCAGGCGTAGGGCAGGGACTCCCGGACGCATTGGACGAACTCGGCGTCGTCCACCGCGCCCTGCTCGGCTCGGGCCAGCAGTGCGGTGGGAACGTTGAGGGACAAGGGTTTCTCCTTCAGGCTGGGACAATCAGGCTGGGACGAAATCGGGGTCTACCTGGTCGGCCAGGTGCGCGCCGGCCCAGGCGTTGGCGTTGCGCAGGTGGAACTCGACGGCGAGCCGCTGGTACGCCGCCCAGTCGCGGCGCACCCGGTCGGCCGCCTCGCGCAGGGTGTGCAGCGCGCGGCGGTTCTCCGGCTCCAGCTCGGCGATCGGCCGCACGTGCCCGCGTTCCGCCGCCCGCACGTGCGCCGAGCGGCCGATCCACGTCAGCAGGTCGTCACCCACCCGCTCGCGCAGGAACGCGATGTCCTCCGGGCCGTCGACCTTGTTGCCCACCACGGCCACCCGCACGCCGAAGTCGCGTGCGTGGCCCACGTACTGCCGGTACACGCCGACGCTGCGCACGGTCGGCTCGCAGACCAGGAACGTCAGGTCGAAGCGGGTGAACAGGCCCGAGGCGAACGAGTCCGCGCCCGCCGTCATGTCGACCACCACGTACTCGTCCGGCCGGTCGACCAGGTGGTTCAGCAGCAGCTCGGTCGCGCCGACCTTCGAGTGGTAGCACGAGACGCCGATGTCGTCGTCCCCGAACGGGCCCGTCACCGCGAGCCGCACGCCGCCGACGGTGCGGACGCACGCGTCGTAGATCGGGTTGTCCTCCGCCAGGCGCAGCAGCCGGGAACCGCGGCCGGGCGGCGTCGTCTTGATCATGCCCGCCGCGTCGGGGATGCGCGGGTTGGCGCCGCGCAGGTGTTCCTTGATCAGCGGCAGGTGCCGGCCGAGCGCCGGCAGGCGGGCCGCGTCCTCCTCGGACATGCCCAACGCCACCGCCAGGTGCTGGTTGATGTCCGCGTCGATGGCCAGCAGCGGGTGGCCCTCGGCGGACAGGTGGGAGGCGAACAACGACGCCAGCGTGGTCTTCCCGCTGCCGCCCTTGCCCACGAAGGCGACTTTCACGACGCTCCTTGTTGGCAATGGTATCGGTAATCATTACCAACATAGCGGGTGATCGCGAACGCTCCGCGACGGGGATCCGCCCGGACGGCGGATGGTCGGAGGTCGCCGTCCGTTGGAAAGTCGGCGGGTGCCCTCCAACGTGTTCCCGGCGTCGCCCAAAGGCCACCGCGACCCCCGGATCGTCGCCCGCAAGATGACGCTCCTCCAGGCCCCGCACATGAAGCCGCTCACCGAGTTCGCCCGGCGGATCGCCGACGAGCGCAAGGCGGACGTCCCGCTGTTCGACCCGGCCAGCGGCGGCGTCAACGCGAAGGTCCTGCTGCTGCAGGAATCACCCGGTCCCGCGTCGCCGCCGACCCGGGCGGGGTCCGGCCTGGTCTCGCTGGACAACGACGACCAGACCGCCGTGAACGGCTTCACCGCCCTGGCGGAGGCGGGCCTGTCCCGGCAGGCGTGCCTGAACTGGAACGTCGTCCCCTGGCACCTCAAGGGCCACACGCCGACACCCGCCGAGCTGCGGGCCGCCGTGCCCTACCTCGTCGAGCTGCTGCGCATCCTCAAGGACCTGAAGGTGGTGGTCGTCCTCGGCACGCCCGCCGGCACCGGCTGGAACCTGTCCGGGCGCGGCTACGGCCTGAAGGTGTTCAACGCGCCGCACCCGTCGCCGCAGTCCATCAACCGGGACCGGGCCGCGCGGTGGCCGCAGTTGGTGGACGCGTTCCGCCAGGCGGCGGCGGCCATCGCGTAGCGCGAAAGTGCACGAAATCGGAATCGGTACACCCGGAATTTCCGCGGGTCGTGTCGATCCCCGGCAGGCTGCTTCGTCGAACGGGTTGTAGAGACCCGGATCGAAGGAGTCAGTGCCATGACCGCCCTCCCTCTCACCCACCGCGACCGTTCCGTCCTGCGCGCCGTCGCCGCCGGGCGCTGCAGCTACGCCTCCGGCACGCTGCTGGTCGACGGACTGTGCTGCTGCGACCAGTTCGTCGGGCCACGCCTGGCGCAAGCCGGCCTGATCGGCACCCAACCGGGCCCGGCCCGCCTGACACCGACGGGGCAGGTGGTGCTGGAGTCGGGCCGGGCGCCGGCGAGCGCGGCGTGAGACCGGTTCAACCGCAGTGCGGCTGCTCGGCCCCGCAGCGTCACGGCGTCAGCTCGTCACGCACCGCCTCGGGTGGAATCGCACGGTCGATGCGACCCCGCAGCTCCTGCAAGTAGGCCACCAGCTCGGGCGGCTCGTGCACCTCGAACTCGCAGCCCAACTGCACCAACTGGAACGCCAGGTACTCCAGCGTGTCGGTGTGGCTGCGCACGTGCGTCCGGGTCTCGCCGACCGGCTCCAAGGCCTCCGGTGAGTCGCCCAACCGCTCCCGGACGTCCGCGATCGGCAGGTGCACCGTCACCACCGCCCGATAGGTCGGGGCGAGGCTGAACATCCGCTCCCGCACGTAGGTCGCGGTGTCCGGCGCCGGCAGTTCCCGCCGCTCCACGCGGACGCCCGTGGGCAGCAGCCGTTGCATCCGGTCGACCCGGAAGATGCGCCAGTCGTCCCGCTCCAGGTCGAACGCCAGCAGGTACCAGCGCCGACCGGACGGCACCAGGTGGCCGGCCTCCACGTGCCGGCGGCTCTCCGCGCCGTCCGCCGCCAGGTAGTGGAACCGCAGGCGCTCGCGGTTGGCGATCACGGACGCCAGCGTGGTCAGGTGCTCCGGGTCCACGGTCGCCCCGCCGGTGCTCAACGACACCGGCACGGTCGCCGCGCCGAGCGCGCTGACCCGGTGGCGCAGGCGGGACGGCAGGACCTGTTCCAGCTTCGCCAGCGCCCGGACCGAAGCCTCCTCGATACCGGTCACCGCCTGCCGTGCGGCGGTGCGCAGACCGACGGCGATGGCCACCGCCTCCTCGTCGTCCACCAGCAGCGGCGGCATCGCGGTGCCCGCCGCCAACCGGTACCCGCCTTCCGCGCCCATCGTCGCGCGCACCGGGTAGCCCAGGTCGCGCAACCGGTCGATGTCCCGGCGGATGGTGCGCGGGCTGACCGCCAGCCGCCGGGCCAACTCGCTGCCCGGCCACTCGCGCGGGGTCTGGAGCAGGGACAGCAGGGACAGCAGGCGGCCGGGGGTGTCGCTCATGCCGACCAGGATGACGCACAGCTACTGGCCGAACACCTCGGTCAGCTCGGCCGGCGGCACCTCTTCCAACTGGGCGTACGTGCACGACTCCGGCGTGCGGTCCGGGCGGAAGCGGACCAGGCGGCTGGTGTGCCGGAACCGCATCGCCTGGAGGTGCTCGTAGCGCACCTCGGCCACCAGCTCCGGGCGGACCGGTTCCCAGGACAGCGACTTGGCAGGCGCCCACCGGCTCTGCCCGCCCGGCGTGGTGGCATCGACGCGTGCCCACTCGCCCCACGGGTGGTCCTCCAGCGCGCGTTCCTGATAAGGCGCCAGCTCGTCCACCAGCTCCCGGCGGCGGGCGGCGCTGAAGCTGCTGGCCACGCCGACGTGGTGCAGCGCGCCCGCCTCGTCGTAGAGGCCGAGCATCAGCGAGCCGACGCCCTCGCCGTCCTTGTGCCGGCGGAACCCGGCGACCACGCAGTCCGCCGTGCGCTCGTGCTTGACCTTCCACATCACCCGGCGGTCCTGCTCGTAGTGCAGGTCGGTGCGCTTGGCGACCACGCCGTCGAAGCCCGCGCCCTCGAACCGGGTGAACCAGTCCTGGGCCACGTCGGGGTCGTCGGTCGCGGGTGTCAGGTACAGGCCGGGCGTGTCCCGGAGGGCGTTCTCCAGCAGGTGGCGGCGCTCGCCGAACGGTGTCGCGGTCAGGTCGCGGTCGCCGAGCGCGAGCAGGTCGAACGCGACGAACGCGGCCGGCGTCTCGACGGCCAGCTTCCGCACCCGCGACGCCGCCGGGTGCAGGCGAAGCTGGAGGAGGTCGAAGCTCAGGCCGTCGGGCGTGACGATGACGATCTCGCCGTCCACCACGCACCGCTCCGGCAGGCCCGCGGCCAGCAGTTCGGCCACCTCGGGGAAGTAGCGGGTCAGCGGCCGGTCGTTGCGCGAGCCGAGTTCCAGCTCGCCGCCGTCGCGGAACACCACGCAGCGGAAGCCGTCCCACTTCGGCTCGTAGACCAGGCCGGGCTCGCGCGGCACCTCGCGCACGGCCTTGGCCAGCATCGGGCGCACGGGTGGCATCACGGGCAGGTCCACGCGGGGAGCGTAAGCCGGAATCGGAATTTTCACCCGCAGTGGGAATCGAGGACCGTAGTTGACCGCAATGGGCCTTAGAGTCGTCCACAACGACGACGGAAGAAGGCAGCCATGACCGGCACCGCGCAGTTGACCACCGAGCAGACCGACCTGCTGACCACCCTGGCCAAGCACCGCGGCTTCCTGCGCTTCACGGTGGCGGGCCTGACCGACGAGCAGGCGCGGGAGACCCCGACCGCGAGCGCGCTGTCCCTCGGCGGCCTCATCAAGCACGTGCGGGACATGGAGGAAGGCTGGATGCGGTTCGCGGTCGGCGGCGCGGAGCTGATGGAGAGCGTCCAGGGCGACTGGGTGAACGGCTTCCGGATGCTGCCCGACGAGACGCTGGAAGGCCTGCTCGCGGCCTACGAGGAGACCGCGCGCAAGACCGAGGAACTGGTCGCCGGCCTCGACCTGGACACCTCCCACCCGCTGCCGGTCGCACCCTGGTTCGAAGCCGGCGCGTCCTGGACGGTCCGGCGGGCGCTGTTGCACCTGATCGCGGAGACCTCGCAGCACGCCGGCCACGCCGACATCCTCCGCGAGACGCTCGACGGCCAGAAGACGATGGGCTGACCGCTCCCTACCGCTCCCGTCGCCGGTCATACCGGTTGTGAGTTTCCCCGCGCGCTGCGGGCCGGACAGGTCCGTAGAGTGCGGAAGGGGATCAAGGCGACAGGGAGCGGCAATGGGGTTGCAGATCGGCTACAAGGCCTCCGCGGAGCAGTTCGGGCCACGGGACCTCGTGGAGTACGCCGTGCGGGCCGAAGAGGTCGGCTTGGACAGCGTGACGGTGTCCGACCACTTCCTGCCGTGGCGGCACGAAGGCGGGCACGCGCCGTTCGCGCTGTCCTGGATGGCCGCGGTGGGGGAGCGGACCAGCCGGGTCCGGATCGGCACCAGCGTGCTCACGCCGACGTTCCGCTACAACCCGGCGGTGATCGCGCAGGCGTTCGCCACCATGGCGCTGCTGTACGAAGACCGGGTCTTCCTCGGCGTCGGCACCGGCGAGGCGCTCAACGAGATCGCCGTCTCCGGCCGGCAGTGGCCGGAGTTCAAGGAGCGCTTCGGTCGCCTGCGCGAGGCGGTCAGGCTCATCCGCGAACTGTGGACCAGCGACAACGTCAACTTCTCCGGCGACTACTACACGCTGGTCAACGCCAAGGTCTACGACCGGCCGGAGCGCCCCGTGCCGATCTACATCGCGGCGGGCGGCCCGACCGTGGCCAAGTACGCGGGCCGCGCGGGCGACGGGTTCATCTGCACGTCCGGCAAGGGCATGGACCTGTACACCGAGCAGCTCCTGCCCGCCGTGGCCGCGGGCGCGGAAGCCGCCGACCGCGACCCGGCGGACGTGGACCGGATGATCGAGATCAAGCTGTCCTACGACCGCGATCCCGACGCGGCACTTGAGAACACCCGCTTCTGGGCCCCGCTGTCGCTCACGCCCGAGCAGAAGCACAGCGTCGACAGCGCCGAGGAGATGGAGCGGCTGGCGGACGAGCTGCCGATCGAGCAGGTGGCCAAGCGCTGGATCGTCGCCTCCGATCCGGAGGACGCGGTGGCGCAGATCAAGCCGTACCTGGACGCGGGCCTGAACCACCTGGTCTTCCACGGTCCCGGGCACGACCAGGAGCGCTTCCTCACCCAGGTGTCCGAGGACGTCGTGCCGCTGCTGCGGAAGCTGGACTAGACAGCGCCCCCAGCCTCCCCGCCTCAGGTCGTCGTACTGCCCGTCTTTGCCTTGGCGAGGAACGCGGTGATCCCACGGCGGGTGAACGTCAGGACCGGCCCGGCGTCGCCCGATTTGCTGTCGCGGACGGCGATCAGTGACGTGTCGGACCCGGTGCCGACTTCTACACACGCGCCGTTGCCGGTGGACCGGCTGGCCTTCCGCCAGTTCCAGGTCGTAGTCATGCGGCTAGCTCCCTTCGGACTGCGTCGATCAACGACAGGGACTCTCGTGGTGGCAGCGCCAACTCCATCAGCCGGTCGCCGACCTCTACGTACCTGTCGATAACGTCAGTATCGTCGTAATACCGCCCGCCGGACAGGTCTTCGAGGTAGACGACTCCAGGATCACGAGGGATCGGGAATTCGAGCCTGATGAAGCCACCGTGGAATCCCTGGTGCGCTCCGGCGCTGTAGGGCAGCACTCGGATCGTGACGTTGTCCCGGTCGCCTAGCGCCAACAGGTAGGCGAGTTGTTCGGTCGCCACGTCCCGGCCGCCGATCTCCTTGCGCAGCACGCCCTCGTCCACGATCGAGACGACTTCCAGCCGGGGGTCGGCCCGGTCGAGTGCCGCCTGTCGACGCATCCGGAGGTCGACCACCGCGTCGAGCTGGTCGCCGGGCAGGTCGTCGCCGAGGTGGCCCCGCACGGTCGCCGCCGCGTACCGGCGGCACTGGAGAATGCCCATGACGACCAGCGCGTCGTAGGTGATCACGCGGCTGGCTCCCTGCTCAAGGCTCACGTACATGTCGAAGCCGGTCGGCAGCTTCATGTCCGCGAGATCCAGTTCCACGATCGGCCCGGCGGTGCGCACGCTGGAGATCAGGTCCTGTAGGTGCGAGACCAGTTCAGGGGCGCCGTAGTACGGCAGCAGGATCTCGACGTCAGGCAACTTCGGCAGGTTCCGCCCGCTCTCGAAGTGCGTGATCCGAGTCGACGCCGTGTCCAGCCTCTTGGCGGCGTCGGCCTGGCTGCGCCCGGCGGCCTCGCGCAACCGACGCAGCTCGAACGCCACATAGCGGCGGACGACGGTCGGAGTCGTTGACAGCGGCACGCTACCTCCTGACAGGCGGTTCACCCGGTCAGCGTACTAGTCACGTAAGTATTAACTGGGTAATGTCTCACAAGTGAGGTCGCTCACTTCAACGCACATCATGCCTGACTCCACGTCAACGCCTGTTCACGGGTCGTGGCGGGGTCATCGCCGAGGTATGTGCCACACCGAAGAAAGGAATCCGACGATGGCGCACGGTGGAAACGGGGTGGCGGGGTCATGACGTGGATGCGGGACGATGTCCGCTGCGCCGTGGGTCTGACGGGTCGGCGACCGCGTAGAGGTCGCCTTGCTGGGCAGCCTGGAGTCCGGCGTCTCCCTGACGATCGGCGCGGAGATCGAGATCGGGTTGGGCGAGTCGCACGTGCGGGCGCTACGGGACCAGGCCGCGACGGCATTGCGTGACACCGCGCTGCTCGCCGCCGCCCAGGACCTGACAGGCACTGCCTGGGACGCCGGGGCACAGGCGCGCACCGCCGCAGCGGTGGCGCGGGAACAGGCCGAGGCCGCACGTGCGGCGGGCGCCGTGGAGCAGGCGGACCGAGCGGTCGAAGCGGCCCGTTGCGCGACGGAGGCCGCCGAGCACGCGAACGCGGCCGTCCAGGCGGCATCCGACGCGATGGACGCGGCCAACGACGCCGCCGAACACGCCAGGGCGGCTGCCACCCTGGCCGCCCACGCCGCCGGGCAGGCAGTCCCAAGCGGACCGGCTGAATCGGCGCCACACCTGGTATGAGAGTCGGATTCCATGGGCGTCAACCGCTCGACGGTCATGTGGGTCAAAGCGGTGAGCTGCAGCCGGGTCCGGCGTTCAACGGCGGTGCGCTGGCCGCGCCGGCTCCGATGCGGTTCGCTCACGCCCAGGCTCGACAAGCACCGGCGGGCCGAACCGGGACACCACGCCGGGATCGCCGAACAGCGTGATCCCGGCGATCCCGTCCACCGCGAGATCCAGCACGATCACCGCGTAAGCCCGATACACGCCATCCTGACCACGCAAGTACGACACAGCCCCCGGCCCGCCGTTCACGGCCACCGGCACCACCCGCCAGTCACCGGGATCACCCACGGCATAAGTGGCGATGAACGGCGCGCAAGTCGCCTTGCCCGAGAACCACGTCGAGGACGGAGGCATCTCCAGGGTCGCGTCGGCGCGCAACAGTTCCTCCAGAGCCGCCGCGTCACTGGTCTCGAAAGCCTTCACGTACCGCTGGAGCAGTTCGCGCGCCTCCCGCTCCATCGGCTCGGACGCCCGCCTCTCCGGGTCGACCGAGTCCAGCCGCACCCGCGCCCGGCGCAGCGCGCTCTTCACCGCCGCCGTCGACGTGTCGAGCATCTCGGCGACCTCCGCCGCCGGAAAAGCGAGCACCTCACGCAGCAGCAGCACGGCCCGCTGCCGCGAAGGCAGGTACTGGAGACTCGCCACGAGAGCCAGCCGGATGCTGTCCCGGGTCGCCACCACCGTCGCCGGGTCGTCCTCCTCCGACGTCACCAAGGCGTCCGGGATCGGTTGCAGCCACTGGACTTCCGGCCCGGCCGGCACGGGCTCCCGGTACGGGTCGCCGCTCGGCCCGACCAGCCCGGACGGCAGGACGCGCCTGCTGTGGTGCTGCAACGCGGTCAGGCAGGCGTTGGTCGCGATGCGGTACAGCCACGCCCGCACCGACGAACGGCCCTCGAAGTTCCCGTACGCCCGCCACGCCCGCAGGTACGTCTCCTGCACCAGGTCCTCGGCGTCCTGCACCGAGCCCAGCATCCGGTAGCAGTGCGCCAACAGCTCGCGACGGTACCGCTCGGTGTCGCGCGCGAACTGCGTGTCGTCCGGCATCGCCAATTCCCCCTGCACGTGGTTCGCCCGGACACAAGTCGGGCGGTGACACCGGTTGAGACCCGGCCGAAGCCGGAAAGGGTTCGGGTCAGAACCGGCAGAAGCGGCGGATCCGCTCGGCGTGCGTCGGGTAGACCGGCTCCAGGTCGGCGGCCTTCGCGAAGGTCACCACGTCGTCCGTGTACGGCGGCACCACGACGGTGCCCACCAGCGACCAGTCGCCGGCCGGCTCGCTCGCCTGCCACACTCCGGGCTCCACGGCGATCTGCGGACGCTGGCCCGCCGCCAGGTCCAGCCCCACCACGGGTTCCTCGACGGTGCCGTCGGGCCGCAGCAGCAGCATCCGCAGCGGCGCGCCCGCGTGGTAGGCGTAGATCTCCAGGTTCGTCAGCCGGTGCAGGCCCGAGAACTCCGGGGCCCGCAACAGGTAGTAGATGGCCGACGCCTCCACCGACCGCCACGACTGCCCGAAGTGCCCTCCTTCCACGGGTAGCTCCGCCAGGCCCAGTAACTCGACGGCCTCGTCCGGGGTCATGTCAGTTCCGCCTCCACCGATCCGTGCACCACGACCATGCCCTTGCCCAGTCGTTTCGCCGTGTACATGGCCGCGTCGGCGCTGCCCAGCAGGTCGTCCGCGGTGAGCGCCGGGTCGTGGGTGGCCCGGTGCGAGATGCCGATGCTGGCCCGGATGCGGTGCTCGCCGCCGGCCGTCCGGTGCGGGTGCGACATCGCCTCCAGCACCCGGTTGCCGATCTCCTCCGGCGGCGACGGGTAGCCGTCCACCAGGATGCCGAACTCGTCGCCGCCCAGCCGGGCCACCGTGTCCTGCGGGCGCACGCAGTGCTGGAGGCGCTCGGCGACGATCCGCAGCACCGCGTCGCCCTCCGCGTGGCCGTAGTTGTCGTTGACGTCCTTGAAGCCGTCCACGTCGATGAACAGCACCACCAGCGGGTCCGGCCCGTCCAGCGCGGCGTTGAGGCGCTCGCGGAACAGCACGCGGTTCGCCACCCCGGTCAGCGGGTCGTGGTACGCCTGGTGCCGCAGCCGTTCCCGGCTGTCCCGTAGCTGTTCCAGCAGCCGCACGTTGTCGATCAGCGTGAATAGCTGCCGCGCGATCACCAGCAGCACCACGCCGAGGCCCACGTAGATCTCGAACGGGTTCAGCCGCACGCCGGTCGCCGTGCCCACCACGATGAACAGGCCGGTCACCAGCATCGGCAGGTACGGCACCAGGATGTGCAGCATCTCGCCCGCGCGCAGCCGGCCCGACGCCGAGCGCTCCCGGCTGCCGCTGCTCGGCGCGATCGAGGACAGGAAGAACAGTGCCGGGCACACCATGAAGCCGATGTCGGCGGCCGTCGGGATGGTGGTCGCGCCCTTGCTCACCAGGAACGCGAACACCCAGCCGGACGCGGACTGCGCCAGCGCCGCCACCGCCAGGAACAGCACCGGAAGCTGTCGCACCGAGCGGTGCGACCACGACGACACCAGCAGCACGACCAGCAGCACCAGGTACGCCGCCGGGTGCGCCACCACGGTCGCGAAGCCCGGACCGGAGGTGGCCCACGCCCGCACCATCGACTCCAGCAGCGACACCCAGGTGAGCACGAACAGCGAGCCGACCACGATCAGCCCGTCCAGCACGATCACCAGCCGGCTGCGGTGGTTGGGCAGCGACCCCGTGCCGCCGTGGCCCAGCACCAGCACCGCGAACAGGGCCAGCACCGGCACCAGGATGAACCCCAGCGGCGCGACCGTGGTGGACGGCAGCGAGACGCCCAGGAACACCTGGCCCCAGATCCACGCGCACAGCCCGACCACGAGGCTCGCCATCGAGGCAGCCATCCACAGCCGCCAGCGGCGGGCCGTGCCCTGCCTGCGCAGGCCGGCGCGCCAGTAGCAGACCATCGCCGCCGTCGCGCCCGTGAGCTGCGTGAACTTGTCGATCGCGACCGACGTCGGACGGTCCAGCACCCCGGAGACGACCAGCGTCACCACGCCGACCAACAGCAGGCAGACGGCAGCGGTGACGGCGCTGAACCGCCTCAGGGTCATGGCACCCCGCCTATGCCGCGACTGGAGTCGATCAGTGGGACCGAGCCACTGTAGTGACCTGGTGACGCTGTGTCGACCGCAGGGTGTCCGTTGGTCACTGAAAGCGTGTCGCTCCAGGTACGCGGGCTGCCACCCGGTACGGTTCGAACTGGTGTTCGTGGCGGGCTTTCGAGGGGACCAGCGTGCGCGTGTTCGGAGTCGACCCCGGCTTGACCCGGTGCGGTTTCGGGGTGGTCGACGGCGGTCCCGGCCGCACCGTGCGGCCGATCGCGGTGGACGTCGTGCGCACCCCCGTGGAGGCGGACCTGGCCGAGCGGCTGCTGCTGCTCTCGGACGCGGCGGAGGAGTGGCTGGACCGCTACCAGCCGCAGGTGGTGGCCGTGGAGCGGGTGTTCAGCCAGTACAACGTGCGCACCGCGATGGGCACCGCGCAGGCCGGCGGCGTGGTCGCGCTCGCCGCCGCGCGGCGCAGCCTGCCGGTCGTGTTCCACACGCCGAGCGAGGTCAAAGCCGCCGTCACCGGGTCGGGTCGGGCGGACAAGGCCCAGGTCACGGCCATGGTCACCAAGCTGCTCGGCCTCAAGACCGCGCCCAGGCCCGCCGACGCCGCCGACGCGCTGGCGCTGGCCATCTGCCACCTGTGGCGCGCACCGATGCGGTCGCGGCTGGAGGAGGCCCAAGCG
The DNA here is from genome assembly GCF_050942485.1 of Actinosynnema sp. CS-041913. Classification (NCBI taxonomy): domain Bacteria; kingdom Bacillati; phylum Actinomycetota; class Actinomycetes; order Pseudonocardiales; family Pseudonocardiaceae; genus Actinosynnema; species Actinosynnema sp. CS-041913. Next base: position 2,833,670 of record NZ_CP192037.1, read on the forward strand.
AGGGCGGCCGAACTCGCCCGGACGCACCGCGCGAGACTTGCCGAAGCCAGTGCCCGGCTGTCGGCCCCGCCGACGGCGGCCAAGACCGGAGGGAAGACCAAGTGATTTCGTCGCTTCGTGGGCAGGTGCTGTCCATCGGACTCGATCACGCGGTCGTGGAGGTCGGGGGTGTCGGCTTCGCCGTGCAGGCCACGCCCGCCACGCTGGCCGCGCTGCGCCGCGGCGAGGAGGCCCTGCTGTCCACCGCGCTCGTGGTGCGGGAGGACTCGCTGACCCTGTTCGGGTTCGCCGACGCCGAGGCGCGCGAGCTGTTCGGGCTGCTCCAGACGGTGTCCGGGATCGGGCCGAGGCTCGCGCTGGCGACGCTGGCCGTGCTGGAGCCGGACAAGCTGCGCGCCGCGCTGGCCGAGGGCAACCTCACCGTGCTCACCCAGGTGCCCGGCATCGGCCGCAAGGGCGCGGAACGGCTCGTCATCGAGCTGCGGGACAAGGTCGGGCAGCTCCAGACAGCGCCCGCCGCGGCGCAGGGCACCGGCCAGGTGCGCACCCAGGTCTCCGAAGCGCTGCTGGGCCTCGGGTTCCCGGCGAAGCAGGCCGAGCAGACCGTGGACGCCGTGCTCGCCGAGGACGGCGCGCTGGGCACGTCCGAGGTCCTCCGCAAGGCACTCGCCGCGTTGGGCCGCAAGCGGTGAGTGCCGAGTTCCCGGAGGAGGACGACACCCTCAACCCGCTGCCGGACCCCGCCGAGCGGGACGTCGAGTCCACCCTGCGCCCCAAGGACCTGCACGAGTTCGTCGGCCAGCCGAAGGTGCGCGAGCAGCTTGAACTGGTGCTGCACGGAGCCCTGCGGCGCGGCTCACCGCCGGACCACGTGCTGCTGTCCGGCCCTCCCGGCCTCGGCAAGACCAGCCTCGCCATGATCATCGCGGCCGAGCTGGGCGCGTCCCTGCGCATCACGTCCGGCCCGGCGCTGGAGCGCGCGGGCGACCTCGCCGCGATGCTGTCCAACCTGGTCGAGGGCGACGTGCTGTTCATCGACGAGATCCACCGGATCGCCCGCCCCGCCGAGGAGATGCTCTACCTGGCGATGGAGGACTTCCGGGTCGACGTGGTGGTCGGCAAGGGGCCGGGCGCGACCAGCATCCCGCTGGACATCGCCCCGTTCACGCTGGTCGGTGCGACCACCCGGTCCGGGGCGCTGACCGGGCCGCTGCGCGACCGGTTCGGGTTCACCGGGCACATGGAGTTCTACCGCGCCGACGAGCTGGAGCTGATCATCCGGCGGTCCGCCAAGATCCTGGGCGTCGACCTGCGCGAGGACGGCGGCCGGGAGATCGCCGGCCGCTCGCGCGGCACACCCCGGATCGCCAACCGGCTGCTGCGCCGGGTGCGGGACTTCGCCGAGGTGCGCGCGGACGGCGCGGTCACCCTCGACGTCGCCCGCGCCGCGCTGGCCGTGTACGACGTGGACGAACTGGGCCTGGACCGGCTGGACCGGGCGGTGCTGGGCGCGCTGGTCAGGTCGTTCGGCGGCGGCCCGGTGGGCGTCTCGACGCTCGCCGTCGCGGTGGGGGAGGAGCCCACCACCGTGGAGGAGGTGTGCGAGCCCTACCTGGTGCGGGCCGGTATGTTGGCCCGCACGCCGCGCGGCCGGGTCGCGACCGCCTCGGCGTGGCTGCACTTGGGGCTCCAGCCGCCCGCGAAGGCCCCCGGTGAGGCCACCCGCACGCTGTTCGACGACGCCGGCGACTGATCGGGATTGCTGACCTGGCACAATCGGCGGCGGCACCCCAGAAATCCGGACGTTCCGGGCAGACCTGTCCCGCCGCGCCGGTTGAACGGAGAATGATGGGCAACCTGTCTTCCTTGATGTTCCCGCTGTTGCTCGTGCTGCTGGCCGTGCCGCTGTTCCTCAGCGCGCGGAAGCAGAAGCGGGCGGTCGCCGAGCAGCAGAAGCTGCTCAACTCCCTGGAGCCGGGTGACCGGGTCATGACCACCTCCGGGCTGTACGCGACCGTCGCCGACGCGAGCGACGAGACGACCATCGACCTGGAGATCGCCGAGGGCGTCGTCACGACGTGGCTGCGGCAGGCGGTCCGGGAGAAGGTCGTGGCCGACACCGAGACCGACGCGGTGGTCGACGACGTCGACGAGACCGACGCGGTGGTCGCCGAGCCGGTTCAGCAGGACACCAAGAAGTAGCGAGGAAAGGCAATGGGGTTGTGCCGCGCAAGCGGCACAATCCTTTCGCCGCCGCGTGCCGATTCCCGTGCTGAATCACCGCTCGCGACCAGGTCAAGTGTGAACGCCGAACGGCCGATGCGATTGGCCCGGTGAACGCCTTATGGCTGGTCGGGGATTGCTCCGGGGCGGTCCGCAGCCGGATGAGATCCGGTGACAGACAACTCACACGGTGCGGGGTACGCTGCGCAATCACCCGGCAGGGCAGTGCCGGGCGGGCAAGCGCTGCCTTGATCCGTGCACACGGTCGCGGCGGCGTTCGACATCATCTTCGGAGTTCTAGGAGACGGACGGACCGTGGCACCTCCGGCCGGGCAAATCCGCCCCGCGAAGTACTTGGGCGCGTTTGTCCTCATCGTGGTCGCGATGTACTCCTTGGTGTTCTTCACCGGGGGCGGCAAAGCGACTCCCAAGCTCGGCATCGACCTCCAGGGTGGCACGAGGGTCACGCTGACCGCACGTGCCCCGGACGGCCAGACGCCGACGGAACAGGCGCTCGACCAGGCCCGGGAGTTGATCGAGACCCGGGTGAACGGGCTCGGCGTCAGCGGCGCCGAGGTCGTCCGCGACGGCACCAACCTGGTGATCACGGTCCCCGGCTCCGACAGCGAGGGCGCCAAGCGCCTCGGCCAGACGGCGAAGCTGAACTTCCGCAAGGTGGTCGGCTCCCCGCTGCCGAACGCGCCGGAGCCCGCGCCCGCGTCGTCGAGCGCCCCGGCCACCTCGGGTTCGGCCGCGCCGACCACGACACCGGGCGCCCCGTCCGGCTCCGAGACCGCGTCCGCGCCGACCACGACGGCCCAGGGCAGGCCCGCCCCGGCTCCGGAGGTCCAGCCGGCGACCACCGAGTCGCCCGCGACCACGACGTCGCCCGCCACGACGACGTCCGCGCCGGCCAAGCCCGAGGTCGACTGCCGCAAGGTGTTCAGCGGCGAGTACTCGGAGAAGCCCGAGGACTCCATCAACGAGTCCCGCACCTGCCGCCAGGACCCGGCGCTCACCACGCTGGACGCGCAGACCGTCTCGCAGGCGCTGACCGCGTTCACGTGCCCCAAGAAGGACCCGCTGCTGGGCAACGACGACCCGTCGCTGCCGCTGCTGACGTGTGACCAGAAGAGCGAGTTCAAGTACGTCCTCGCGCCGGTCGACCCGCCCAAGGACGGCACCGTCAAGGACGACGACTTCAGCCTCTACTCGCGGCTGAGCGGCGAGGACATCGACAACGCCGTGTCGGGCACCGACCCGCAGGGTGCCGGCTTCATCGTCAACCTCACCTTCAAGGGCGACGGCGGCGACAAGTGGGGTCAGTTCACCTCGGCGAACGTGTCCCAGCAGGTCGCCGTGGTGCTGGACAGCCAGGTGGTGTCCGCGCCGAACATCAACGAGCCCATCCTGGGCGGTTCGACGCAGATCTCCGGCAAGTTCACCCAGAAGGAAGCCGACGGCCTGGCCAACGTGCTGAAGTACGGCTCGCTGCCGCTGTCGTTCGAGGCGTCCGAGGCGGAGACGGTGTCCGCGACGCTGGGCCTGGCCTCGCTCAAGGCGGGCCTGATCGCGGGCGGCATCGGCCTCGCGCTGGTGTTCCTCTACTGCCTCGTCTACTACCGCCTGCTCGGCGTGCTGACGATCCTGTCGCTGGTCCTGTCCGGCGGCGTGGTCTACGGCGTGCTGGTGCTGCTCGGCCGCTGGATGGGCTTCACCCTCGACCTCGCGGGCATCGCCGGCTTCATCGTCTCCATCGGCATCACGGCGGACTCGTTCGTCGTCTTCTTCGAACGACTGAAAGACGAAGTGCGCGAAGGCCGGTCGTTCCGCTCGGCCGTGCCGCGCGCCTGGGTCCGGTCCCGTCGTACCATCCTGTCGGCGGACGCGGTCAGCTTCCTCGCCTCGGCCATCCTGTGGATGATCGCGGTGGGCCAGGTGAAGGGCTTCGCGTTCACCCTCGGCATGTCGACCGTGCTCGACCTGGTCGTGGTCTTCCTGGTCACGCACCCGCTGGTCGTGCTGGTCTCCAAGTCGAAGTCCCTGTCCAACCCGAAGCTCTCCGGCTTGGGCGGGGCCGTCCAGGCGGGCGCCGACGAGCGGGCCCTGTCGGCCGGCAAGAACGCCGCCGTGAAGGAGGTCTGATCCGATGGCACAGTCCAAGGGCAGTGTGTTCCACCGGCTGTACGTCGGGACGGGCGCGTTCGACATCATCGGCAAGCGCAAGCGCTGGTACATCCTCTTCGGCCTGATCCTGCTGGTGTGCACGGCGTCGATCCTGTTCAAGGGCTTCAACGCGGGCATCGACTTCACCGGCGGCACGCGCGTCCAGTTGCCGGCCGTGTCGGCGTCCGGCGAGATCGGCAACGAGGCGGCCAAGGAGAGCTTCACCAAGGCCCTGGGCCATGAGCCCACCGCCGTGCAGACCGTGGGCACGGGCGCGTCGGCCACCATCCAGATCCGCACGGAGACCTTGGACGCGGCGCAGGTCGCGACCCTCAAGGCGGCCCTGAACGCCGACCTAAAGCCCACCGGCGGCGTCGAGACGATCAGCGACAGCGCCGTGTCCGCGTCCTGGGGTGGCGCGATCACCACCAAGGCGTTGATCGCGCTCGGCGTGTTCTTCCTCGCCGTGGCGATCTTCCTGGCGCTCTACTTCGAGTGGCAGATGGCCGTCGCGGCGCTGGTCGCGGTGGTGCACGACGTCGTCATCACGGCCGGCATCTACTCGCTGGTGGGCTTCGAGGTCTCCCCGGCGACCGTGATCGGCCTGCTGACAATCCTGGGTTTCTCGCTCTATGACACGGTCGTGGTGTTCGACAAGGTCAAGGAGAACACCAGAGGAATCCTCGGCTTGACCAGGCGGACCTACGGCGAGGCCGCCAACCTGGCCGTCAACCAGACCCTGATGCGGTCGATCAACACGTCACTGATCGCCCTCCTGCCGGTCCTGGGCCTGCTGGCGATCGGCGTGGGCCTGCTCGGCGTCGGCACCTTGAAGGACTTGGCGCTGGTGCAGCTCACCGGTATGGCGATCGGCGCGCTGTCGTCGATCTACATCGCAACCCCGGTAGCCGTGGACCTGAAGATGCGCGACCCGCGCTACCGGGCGCAGGCAGCCCGCGTGAAGGCCCGCCGCGACAACCTGGCCCGCAAGGCCTCCGGCGAACCGGCCACCGGCGGCGACATCGTCGTGGAGTCGACGGACGACGAGTCGCTCCAGGCGGAACTCCGCAAGGAAAAGGCCCTGACCGCCGCAGCCGGCGTCCCGAGCCGAACGGGCAAGACGGCCGCCGACACCCGACGCCGCCCAACCGGCAAGAAGCACCGTTGAAGCTGGACCGAGCCCTAGGGCTACTGCGTGAGGTCCCGGACTTCCCCAAACCAGGGGTGGTCTTCCGGGACCTCACGCCAGTCCTGGCCAATCCCGACGCGCTGCGCGCGGTAGTGGACGCCCTACAGGACAAGATCCACCCGGACACCGAGATCGTGGCGGCAATCGAGTCCCGGGGCTTCCTCCTGGGCGCGGCCCTGGGCTACGGCTGGCGCTACGGCGTGGTGCCCCTGCGCAAACCGGGCAAGCTCCCCGCCGTAGCCCAGCGGGTGTCGTACGACCTGGAATATGGAACGGCGACGCTGGAACTGCCGGCGGACTCCATCAGCCCAGGTCAACAGGTGGTAGTGGTAGACGACGTGCTGGCCACCGGCGGCACGGCCGCAGCAGCGTGCGCACTGGTGGAACGAGCAGGCGGCGTAGTAACCGGCGTGTCGGTAGTCCTGGAAATCCAGGCCTTGGGCGGCCGAGACCGCCTAGCCGGCCGCGAGGTAGACGCCCTACTGGCCATCTGACCAGCCACAGCCGCCTGCTCCGCGCTCTTCGCGGTGGCGCGCTTCACGCTCGTCGCCCCGGCGCGCGCAGCGCGCACTCCGGTCGGTGGGCTGCGTGTCATCCCCGTATGGCCTGCCCGCAGGGCAACCGCGCTTGGGTGGGGAGTGCAAGCACGCTTTTCGCTTGCGCTCCCGACCCAAGGGTGGTGGTCTTTGACCAGGTCATACGGGGATGGCACGACGCCCGAGTCCTGCTTTTGTGATCATCCTTGGCGGCCTGCCAGTCCGGCGAGGACGCTTTTCAGAACGCAAATCAGCAGAGACCCCCTCCAAACGCCCGACCCGTCCGACCGAACCCCCACCTGCAGTTCACCGTGTGAACTTCACCGCTCATCGGCCAGCACCCCGGCCAACCCCCACCACAGAGCTATCCTCGATTCCTAGCCCCGAGGAGCGTGGTTGAGCCAAGACACCGAACCAACAGCGACGCCGGCCCCGGCAAGGCCCCCGTCGGCCACGAGGCGCGTGCGCGCACGACTCGCCCGCCGGATCACGGCCCAACGGGCGGCCCCGGTCAAACAGGTCCTGGAACCCCTGGCCGCGGTCCACCGCGACCTGCACCCCAAGGCCGACCTGGCCCTCCTCCAGCACGCCTACGACGTGGCCGAGGAGAAGCACCGCCCCCAGCGTCGCAAGTCCGGTGACCCCTACATCACGCACCCGCTCGCGGTGGCCACCATCCTGGCCGAGCTGGGCATGGACACCACCACGCTGGTGGCCGCACTCCTCCACGACACGGTGGAGGACACCGACTACTCGCTCGACCAGCTCCGCGTCGACTTCGGCAACGAGGTCGCGCTCCTCGTGGACGGCGTCACGAAGCTGGACAAGGTCAAGCTGGGCGCGGCGGCCGAGGCGGAGACCATCCGCAAGATGGTCATCGCGATGGCCAAGGACCCCCGCGTCCTGGTCATCAAGCTGGCCGACCGCCTGCACAACATGCGCACCATGCGCTTCCTCCCGCCGGAGAAACAGGCGCGCAAGGCCCGCGAGACGCTCGAAGTCCTCGCGCCACTGGCCCACCGCCTGGGCATGGCCACGGTGAAGTGGGAACTGGAGGACCTGGCGTTCGCCATCCTCCAGCCCAAGAAGTACGACGAGATCGTCCGCCTGGTGGCGAACCGCGCCCCGTCGCGCGACACCTACCTCAGCGGCGTGATCAACGAGCTGTCCTCCCAGCTTGAGGGCGCGCGGATCACCGCCAAGGTGGAGGGTCGTCCCAAGCACTACTACTCGATCCACCAGAAGATGATCGTCCGGGGCCGCGACTTCGACGACATCCACGACCTGGTGGGCGTGCGGATCCAGGTGGACGAGGTCCGCGACTGCTACGCGGCCATGGGCGTGGTGCACGCGCTGTGGCAGCCCATGCCGGGCCGGTTCAAGGACTACATCGCGCAGCCCCGGTTCGGGGTGTACCAGTCGCTGCACACCACCGTGATCGGCCCGGACGGCAAGCCGCTGGAAGTGCAGATCCGGACCTACGACATGCACCGGACCGCCGAGTACGGCATCGCGGCGCACTGGCGGTACAAGGAGACCCGGGGCACGCACAGCGGCAAGGGTGTCGAGGTCGACGAGATGGCGTGGATGCGCCAGCTCCTCGACTGGCAGCGCGAGGCCGCCGACCCCGGTGAGTTCCTGGAGTCGCTGCGGTTCGACCTCGCCGCGCGGGAGATCTTCGTCTTCACGCCGAAGGGCGATGTGGTGACGTTGCCGACCGGCTCCACGCCGGTCGATTTCGCGTATGCCGTGCACACCGAAGTCGGGCACCGGTGCATCGGGGCGCGGGTGAACGGCCGGCTGGTGGCGCTGGAGCGCAAGCTGGAGAACGGTGAGGTCATCGAGATCTTCACCTCCAAGGCGGAGGGCGCGGGGCCGTCGCGGGACTGGCTGTCGTTCGCCGCCTCGCCCCGGGCCAAGGCGAAGATCAAGCAGTGGTTCGCGAAGGAGCGCAAGGAAGAGGCCATCGAGGTCGGCAAGGACTCCATCACCAAGGAAGTCCGGCGGGTCGGGCTGCCGTTGCAGCGCCTGGTGTCCGCCAATTCCATGGGTGCGTTGTCCAAAGAGCTGCACTACCCCGATGTGTCGGCGTTGTACGCGGCGGTGGGGGAGGGGCATACCTCTGCCCGTCATGTGGTTCAGCGGTTGGTTGCCCAACTCGGTGGGGTCGACCATGCTGAAGAGGAGCTGGCTGAGCGTTCCACGCCGTCCACGGTGGCTCGGCGGCGGGTTACCGGGGATGCCGGGGTCATCGTCAAGGATGCCGCCGATGTCTGGGTGAAGTTGGCTCGGTGCTGCACGCCGGTGCCCGGGGATGACATCCTCGGGTTTGTCACCCGGGGTGGTGGGGTTTCGGTGCATCGGACGGATTGCACCAATGCCGATGAGTTGTTGCAGACTCCTGAGCGGTTGTTGGATGTGGAGTGGGCTCCTTCTTCCTCTTCCGTGTTCTTGGTGGCTATTCAGGTTGAGGCGTTGGATCGGCATCGGTTGCTGTCGGATGTGACCAAGGTGTTGGCCGATGAGAAGGTTAATATTCTTTCTGCTTCGGTTACTACTTCTCGGGATCGGGTGGCGGTTAGTCGGTTCTCGTTCGAGATGGGGGATCCCAAGCATTTGGGGCATGTGTTGAAGGCTGTGCGCAGTGTTGAGGGTGTTTATGACGTGTATCGGGTTACTTCGGCCTCCTGATTCAAGACGAAGAGCTAAAAGCGACGCTCGCCGCTTGGCAGGCCGCCAAGGAGTGGGTAGGGCGTCGTGTTCTCCCCGTATGGCCTGGTCAAAGACCACCACCCTTGTCCAGGGAGCGCAAGCGAAAAGCGTGCTTGCGCTCCCTGGACAAGCGCGGTTCCCTGCGGGCAGGCCATACGGGGAGAACACGAGGCCCCGGGCTGTGCTGGCGCGGGCTTCTTGCTGCTGTGTGTTGGCGTCAGCGAAACGTCAGTAGGCGGTGTCACGATCGGGTTGCCGGGTGCCTCACACGCCGGCGGGGAAGACGAAAGGGCCCCGGCACTCCTCTCCCGAGTGCTGGGGCCCCTTCGCGTTTGTGCCTAGGAGTCGGTGATCGTCTCGAACTTCAGGAGACGGTGGCCGTCTCGAACTTCACTTCCTTGTTCGGCTTTCCGCCGCCCGGGGACGGGTCGAAGGAGCCGTCGTGGCCTGCTCGCGCCACCTCGTCCACCAGTTTCAAGCCGGCTTCGTCCAGGCTGCCGAAGACCGTGTAGTCCGGGGATAGCTGGGCGTCGCCGTAGACGATGAAGAACTGGCTGCCGTTCGTGCCCTTCTGCGTCTCCTGGTCCAGGCCGGCGTTCGCCATGGCCAGGTAGCCCCGGCCGTAGGTCAGTTCGGGCCACGTCTCGTTGTCGAACGCGTAGCCCGGTCCGCCGCTGCCCGAGCCGGTCGGGTCGCCGCACTGGAGCATCTGGAGGCCCTGGGTGCCGATGCGGTGGCACGTGGTGCCGTCGAAGTAGCCCTGCTTGATCAGGCTGACGAAGCTGTTCACCGTGCACGGGGCCAGCGAGCGGTCCAGGGTCAGTTTCAGTTCGCCGATGTTCGCCTTGATGGTGGCGGACGTCGTGCCGGTCGACGGGACGCCTGCGGCTTCGGGGGCCTTGGTGCCCTCCTTGGCCGACGCTTCCTTCGACGGGCGGTATTCGCAGTTCACCGGGTCGGCTAGGGGGGTCGGGCGCTTCGGGAGCGCCTTGACCTCGCTCGGGATCTGGATGGGCGCGGCGCTCGTGGAGCTGGCTGCGGCGTCGTCGCCGCTCTTGCCGAAGTCGGCGGTCGCCAGGAAGTAGGCGCCACCCGCGACAACGACCACCAGGCCCGCTGTCACGACCACGGCCACGATCCGGCGCCGCTTCGCGCGCTCCGCCCGGCGGACAAGCTGGCGCTCCAGCTTCCGCTTGGCCTGCTCGCGGCGCTGCACGTTGGTCGGCACCTGCAACCTCCCTGTTCTCGCGTCGACCGGCGACGATCGGACAGCAGTCTAGGGGGCTCGTATATAGCTGGCGTCAGGCGGATAGGCTGGTTAACAGGTCCATAGGCATCTGTTGCCGTTCCGTTGCCGACGAGAGGTGTCCGCGTGCTGGTGATCGGGTTCCCCACCGGCGCCCTCCAGGCCAACTGCTTCCTGCTGGCCACGGAGGCCGGCGGGCCGTGCGTGGTGGTCGATCCCGGGCAGGACGCGGCCGAGCCGGTGGCCGAGGCGCTGCGCGAGCACCGCCTGTCGCCGGTCGCCGTGCTGCTCACGCACGGGCACTTCGACCACACGTTCTCCGTCGCGCCGGTCTGCGACGGCAATGACATCCCCGCGTGGATCCACCCCGACGACCGCGTGCTGCTCTCCGACCCGTTGAAGGGCATCAGCGCCGAGTCGCGCGCGTTCTTCGGCGGCAACCTGGAGATGCGCGAGCCGCGCGAGGTGCGGGCGCTGGACGACGGCGCCGAGTTGGAGCTCGCGGGTCTGCGGCTGACCGTCGACCACACACCAGGCCATACCGGCGGGTCGGTGATGTTCCGCGCCGGCACCGAGGAGGGCGGACGGCTCGTGCTGTCCGGCGACACCCTCTTCGCCGGCTCCATCGGACGCACCGACCTGCCGGGCGGCGACCACCGCGCCATGCTGGCGTCACTGCGCTCGAAAGTGCTGACGCTGCACGACGACACGGTGGTCCTGCCCGGCCACGGGCCCACGACGACCATCGGCCGTGAGCGCCTGAGCAACCCGTTCCTGCTGGAACTGGGTGATGACGCGCCCGCCGCACCGCACCGAGGACTGTAGACACCGTGACCGCGTTCTCCGCCCCCAAGGGCGTGCCCGACTACTTCCCGCCTACTTCCGCCACGTTCCTGGCGGTCCGCGACATCCTGCTGGGATCCGCGCGCCGTGCCGGGTACGGCTACATCGAGCTGCCCGTCTTCGAGGACACCGCGTTGTTCGCGCGCGGTGTCGGCGAGTCCACCGACGTGGTCACGAAGGAGATGTACACCTTCACCGACCGCGGCGGCCGGTCCATCACGCTGCGCCCCGAGGGCACCGCGGGCGTGATGCGGGCCGTCATCGAGCACGGCCTCGACAAGGGCCAGTTGCCGCTGAAGCTCGCGTACGCCGGCCAGTTCTTCCGCGCCGAGCAGCCCCAGTCCGGCCGGTACCGGCAGTTCCACCAGGTCGGCGTCGAGGCCGTCGGCGTGGACGACCCCGCGTTGGACGCCGAGGTCATCGCGATCGCCGACGAGGCGTTCCGGGAGATGGGCCTCACCGGGTACCGGCTGGAGCTGACGTCGCTGGGCGACTCGTCGGACCGGCCCGCGTACCGGGAGAAGCTCCAGGCGTTCCTGGCGGAGCTGCCGCTGGACGACGAGACCCGGCGGAGGGCGTCGATCAACCCGCTGCGCGTGCTGGACGACAAGCGCCCCGAGGTGCGGGCGATGGTCGCGGACGCGCCGCTCATGCGCGACCACCTCTCCGACGCCTCGCGCGCGCACTACGAGCAGGTCAAGGGCTACCTCGACGAGCTGGGCGTGAAGTTCGTGGAGAACCCGCGCATGGTGCGCGGCCTGGACTACTACACCAAGACGTGCTTCGAGTTCGTGCACGACGGCCTGGGCGCGCAGTCCGCCATCGGCGGCGGCGGCCGGTACGACGGGCTGATGGAGCAGTTGGGCGGCCAGCCGCTGTCCGGCGTCGGTTTCGGCCTGGGTGTGGACCGGTCGCTGTTGGCGTGCCAGGTTGAAGGCGTGCAGCCGGGTGACGTGTCGCGGTGCGACGTGTACGGCGTGCCGTTGGGCGAGGCCGCGAAGTCGCGCCTGGTGGCGTTGTCGGGCGCGTTGCGGGCGACCGGCGTGCGGTTCGACCTGGCGTACGGCGGCAAGGGTCTGAAGGGCGCGATGAAGGGCGCCGACCGGTCCGGCGCGCGGTTCGCGCTGGTGCTGGGCGAGCGGGACATCGAGGCGGGCGTCGTGCAGCTCAAGGAGTTGGCCACCGGCGACCAGCGCGAGGTGCCGCTGGTGGACGTGGTCATCTCGGTGCGGGAGGCGTTGGGCCGGTGAGCGACCGCATTCCCCTCGACCTGCTGGACCCGGCCGCGGTGCGCAAGCGCGCGCGGACGGTGGGCATCGGCGCGCTGATGGTGGCCGCCGCGTTCGGCGGGTTGCTGGGACTGCTCGCCGGCCGCACCGCCGGTCTGGTCACGGCGGCCGTGTTCGCCGTGCCGCTGCTGTTGTTGGCGTGGTCGGAGGCGCGTCGGCGGGTGTGGCTGGAGGGCCACGTCCTGTCCGTGCGCGCCTTCGGCACGCGTTCGGTGGACCTGCACACGGCCGACCAGCTCGACCTGCTGGTGACGGACATGCGCGGCAGCCGCACCGTGGGGCTGTTCGTGCGCGGCGGCGGCAAGGCGATCAACCTGGCGCTGGCGATCTACGCCGGCACCGGTGGGCGTGAGCAGGGCGTGTTCGGGTTGCGGAAACTGGCCGACGTGCTGGCCGGGCGTGGTGACGCGCCCGGCCTGGTGTTCTCGGAGCTGCTGGTGGCGCAGTTGCGGGCGGAGGCCCGCGGGGTGGTGGCGGCGGACCGGCCGCTGTACCAGTTGGGGTCGCTCGCGCCGTCCGGCCGGTTGGCGCAGAAGCTGAACCCGGACGCCATTTCGCGCTTCGTGTCGACGTTGGACTAGGGCTCGGGCCGGCGCTCGGGTGTGGCCGGCGAACTGCCGGACCGGCGCTCCGGCACGCTCGTCGGCGGTGAGGCCGTGCCCGGTGGTGAGCGGTCAGTCGGCCGGCAGGCCCCAGGTGCCCCTGGGTGGCGGAGGGGACTGGGTGGCGGTCTCGTCCGTCGTCGTCGGCGCGCCGCCGATGAACCTGGTCAGCGAGGCGTCGTGGGCCACCCGTCCGGGGAACGGGTCGCCGGCGGTGCGGCGGGCCAGGTCCGCGATGGGCAGTTCGACGTACGAGCCGAGGAGCACGAAGTTCCCGAAGCGGCGGCCCCGGAAGACCGCGGGCTCGGCCACCACGCACACGTGCGGGAACACCGCCCGCACGGTCGCCGCCTGGGCTTTCGCGAAGGCCAGCGGGCCGCCGTCGCCGATGTTCGCCGCGTAGATCCCGCCGCCGCGCAGCGTGCGGGCCGCCAGCTCCACGAACTCGACCGACGTCAGGTGCGCCGGCGTCCGCGCGCCCGCGAAGACGTCGGTCACCACCAGGTCGAACGTGTCCTCCGGGGCCTTCGCCAAGACCTCGCGGGCGTCGCCGTTGCGGATCTTCACCCGCCACGTGCGGTTCAGCGGCAGGAGGCCGCGCACCAGGTCGATCAGGGCCGCGTCGATCTCCACGACCTGTTGCGCCGACTGGGGCCGGGTGTCGGCGATGTACCGCGGCAGGGACATCGCGCCGCCGCCCAGGTGCAGGGCGCGGATCGGGTCGTCGTCGGGCGCGATGAGGTCGGCGACGTGGCCGAGCCGGCGGACGTACTCGAACTCCAGGCGGCGGGGGTCGTCCAGGTCCACGTGCGACTGCGGGGTGCCGTTCAGGCGCAGCGTCCACGCGCGGGGCACGTCCGGGTCGGGGACCAGTTCGGCGATGCCCGAGTCGACCTCCCTCGTGACGGTCTCGTCGGCCTTCCGGGTGCGTCCCACACCGGTGATTATCCCGGTAGCGCCTGGCTGCGCCGCCTGCGGTCGGGCAGCCGGTCCGCGAGTCTGCCCAAACGCTCCGCGGTGCCCCGCAACCTGCCGGCACGCGGATCGACTCGTCCGGCCCGCCGGTGTTGCCCGCGAGCGGCGCCGGGCACGTCAGACGGGCCGCCGCCACGGCCCCTTGTCCGGGTCGTACCCGGTGCGCAGGTCGCCGGTCACCCGCGTCCACCGGTCCGGCGCCGGCTCCTCGTCGTCCCACTCGTCCGCGGGCTCGTCGTAGGGCTCGTCCTCGTCCGCGAACTCCGGTTCGGGCACGTCCTCCCGGCCCGCGACGAAAGCGGCCAGCGCCGTCGTGATCGGCACGGCCGCGACCAGGCCGATGCTGCCCACCAGGGTGCGCACGACCTCCTGGGCCACCTCTTGCGCGGTCAGGATCTCGCCGAGGCTCCGGCCGGACAGCGAGAACGCCAGCAGTAGCGGCAGCGCCGTGCCCGCGTAGGCCATGACCAGCGTGTTCACCACCGAGGACAGGTGGTCGCGGCCGATCCGCGACCCGGCGGCGTACAGGTCGCGGAACCCGAGCGACGGGTTGGCCCGCCGCAGTTCCCACACCGCGCTGGTCTGCGTCACGGTCACGTCGTCCAGCACGCCGAGCGCGCCGATGATCGTGCCCGCCAGCAACAGCCCCCGGGTGTCGATGCCGTGCCCGAGCAGCGACACCAGGTTCGCGGTGTCCTGGTCCAGCCCGGTGAGCTTGCCGAACGCCGCGAACACCGCGCCCAGCACGCCGATCAGCGCGAGGCTGACCAGCGTCCCCAGCACCGCCGCGGAGGTGCGGGCGGACACGCCGTGCGTCACGTAGAGGACCACGAACATGATCAGCCCGGCCCCGACCACGGCGACCGTCAGCGGGTCCTCGCCCGCCAGGATCGAGGGCAGCACGAACAGCACCAGGACGACGAAGCTCAGCACGAGCGCGCCGAGCGCGGCCAGCCCCCGCCAGCGCCCGAGCAGCAGCACGGCCGCCACGAACAGCACCGCGAGCAGCAGCATCGGCACGCCGCGCTGGAAGTCGGCGAGCTGGTAGGACTGGCCGGCCGTCGGATCACCGCCGCCGAACGACAGCACCACCGCGTCACCCACGCCGAACGTCGGCGAGCCCGCCTGGTCCGGCACGGGTATCCGCACGTCGCGCCCGGCCGCCGCGCCGTCGGTCATCCGGACCGTCACCAGCACGCACCCGGTCCCACCGGCCTGCTCGGTCTCCGGCCCGCACCCGCCGCGCGCCACGGCCGTCACGTCGCCGCGCACCGGCATCTGCGTGAGGCCGGCGTCCGCGCCGGTGGGCTGCTCGTGGCCGAACGGGTAGAGCAGCAGCGCGCCCACGACGGTCGCCAGCACCAGCGGCAGCAGCAGGACCAGCAGCAGCTTGCGGACCGGCGCGGAAGACGGCTCGGCGGGGTGGCCGTGCCCGTGGCCGTGCGCGGCGATCAGGTCCTTGGCGTGCACGCGCTCATACTGCCCGATCATGAGACGCGCCGCGGACCGTCGCCCGGAGTCGACGGCCCGGGGCGGTGGAGCCTAGTTGTGGCAGACCATGGCGCTCTTGAAGACCAGGATGTCGGTGACCGGGTCGTTCAGGAAGCCGTACTTGACCCCTTCGCCGACCGGCGCCGCGTCCCAGCTCACGCCCTCCTCCAGCGCCGGGTACGCGGCGCGCACCTCGGCCTTGGTCGCGCCGGTCCGGACGCCCTCGGCGGTCTGCACGTCGCCCTTGACGATGATCGAGGCGACTCCCGTGCCGTCGTTCTGGACCCACACGCCGCCGTTGCCGGACTGCAGCGGGTACAGCTCGCAGGTTTCGCCGGCCGGGCCGGCCACGCCGCCGACCAGGCCGGTGGCCTCCAGCTCCTCCTTCGTCATGCCCAGTTTGATCGCGCCGAACCCGGAGTGGTCCAGGACCGGCGTCGGTTCCGACGGGTTTCCGGTGGGCACGACGGTCCCGGCCGTGGACGAGACGCTCGGCGTCGACACGCTGGGCGTCGTAGTCGTGGTCGTCGTCGCGGTGGTGCTCGACGAAGCCCGCTCGCCCTGGTCGCACCCCGCCAGTCCCGCGCCGAGCACCGCGGCGACGAGCATCGCACCGACAGCCTTCATCTCGTTGCCCCCTATACGCACGACCGTGGCGCGGGCACGCCGACGTTGTCCACAATGGACCATTCGGGCACACCCCGCCACTTTCCCCTCGGCGTCGTCCCACGCGCGGTCACGAGTCGATCACGTGCCGCATGTTCGCTATCCGGACACTTCGGTGCGAATTTCGGGTAGAGGTCTTCAATCGAAACGGCTCGGGTGCCACAGTCCGTGGGGTGACGAACTGGACTCCCATCCACGGCCGGGACTTCGAGCCGGTGCCCTACCGGCCCGCCCGGATGCCGATCGAGCAGTCCCTGCGCACGGCGGCCGACCTGCGCGCCCGCATGGACGAGCGCCGCACGGTCCGGATGTTCTCCCCGGATCCCGTGCCCACCCAGGTCGTGCTGGACGCGATCGCCGTCGCCTCCACCGCGCCGAGCGGGGCGCACCAGCAGCCGTGGACCTTCGTCCGCGTGGTCGACCCCGAGGTGCGCAAGGCGATCCGGGCCGCCGCCGAGCACGAGGAGCGCATCTCGTACAACGGCCGACTGGGCGACGAGTGGCTGGACGCCCTGCGCCCGCTGGGCACCGACGACGTCAAACCGCACCTCACCGACGCGCCGGAACTGGTGGTCGTCTTCCAGCAGCGCTTCTACCTCGAACCCGACGGCAGCAGCCGCAAGCACTACTACGTGGACGAGTCGGTGGGCATCGCGGTCGGCATGCTCCTCACCGCCCTGCACCTCGCGGGCCTCGCGGCGCTGACGCACACGCCGTCGCCGATGAAGTTCCTGGGCGAGGTGCTGGGCCGCCCGCGCAACGAGAAGGCGTTCGCGGTGGTCCCGATCGGCTACCCGGCGGACGACTGCGTAGTGCCCAACCTGGTCCGCAAGACGCTGGACCAAGTCATGGTGACCATCTAACCCGCCGCACGGGTCCTCTTGACGGCTGCCGCCGCGGAGGCCGCCGACCGGGCTTCACCCGCAGCCAGGTCGGCGGCCTCCATCGCCTCGTTCGCGATCCGGACCGACTCCTGGGCTCGAAACCGGCCGAGGCCGTCACCCGGCCGTTGGGTACCACGCGGGGGGTGTCTGCCAGGTAGAGGCGGTCGGTCGCTGCCCCTCCATGGTCAGGTACTCGTGCGCGGCCCGGCGCACCACGTCCAGCGGGATTTCGGCGTCGGCCGGGTATTCGGTGTCCGAATTCATGTAGTAGTACAGGATTCGTTCGTCCTGGTTCGCGTTCGTGTCGGACGCGGCCTTGCTGAACCAACGCCCGTCCGGTGCGTTGTAGACGAGTGCACCCCGGTCGGCCTTGCCGTGCACGCCGACGTCCAGAGTCCTGCGGCGCATATTCATGTCCACCGGTCGGGCTGGTTTCAGGTGCACGATGATCCGGCCGTCCCATGCGGCCACGGTGTCCAACACGGCGTCCAGCTCGCCCGGGGTGCGGACGGTCACGGCGTCGTCCTGTTCTTCGTCGTACCACGCCTCTAGGTCCACCACGGTTCGACTCCTCCTGTGTAACGGGTGCGGGTTCGGGTGCCGTTGGCGGTTTGTCCGTGCACCGTCAAGGTCGATCCTTCCGGCAAGAGGATCGGCACGAGGGTGTCACAGGAATCGTCGCGCCCGCGACACGGCCGGTGGTTGATGATCAGCGTGGCGTGTCCGATGCCGTTCGCCACCATGTGTGCGGCCAACTTCTGTTCCACGTCCCCGGAACGCCCGGAACCGCCAGGCATCCCCATCCGGGCCAACTGGTTCTGAACCAAAGCGGAGTCCTGATCGAACCCACTTCGAACCGCTCGGACGGTACCGTCGGGCGCAATCCACTGCCCGTGTGTCTTCTGACCGGTGTTGGGCACCACTGGCGGAGGCAACTCGCGTCTTAGCTGTTCGATCCGTTCGGGCGGGATCACGGGCGGGTCATACGGTTCGACCTGCCGGGCCGGGGGCTGTTGCTGTGGCTGCGCCGGGAGACCGGCGGGCCGCTGACCAGTCGGGGCCTGCTCGGCCGCCAAACGGTCCGCGTAGCGCTCAGTCTCTTTCACGGCCTCGTTCAGCAGTGGCCACAGGTAACCCTTACACGCATCCACTACCCCGGTGAACGCGGCCAACACCTGCGCCCCGTCCGATTCGAGGTGACGCGCGCCTTCCAACGCGCGAGCCAACATGTCGTGTGCCGCTTGGGCCAGGTCTTCCGCCTGTTCCAGCGCGGCGCGGGCCTGCATGCCTTTCGTGCACGCGGCCCGGACCCCTGCGCCCACGTCCCCGATCGCAGCCACCCCGCCTCCCGTCTCCCGCGTCAGCGTGGCACAAGGGTCCGACCGCCACCGGGCGGACAGACCTGGACATTTTCGGCCGCTAAAGACCGCGCTGACGGCCTAGCCCAACGGGTCCGTGAAGCGGAAGTGCTCTGCCAGCACCGATTCGCACGCCGCCGCAGCCTGCTCCAATCGGGCGGCAGGTGAGCCGGTGACCAGCAGCCAAGGCACGCCCCGCTCCTCCAGACCCGCACGGAACAGCCCGGTCATCCACGTGCGCAGGTGCTCGCCGTCCCGCCACCCGTCCTGCTCGAACGGCACGCCCTCGTGGTCGGTCAGCAGGTACAGGGCGGGCCGGTGGGCGGCGGGCGCGATGGCCGCGTGTGGTGCGCCCAGGTAGCGGTGGCCCCACACGGTCGCGGCCCAGGAGTCGTTGTCGCACACCAAAACCGGTCGTTCGGCGGCTGCCGCGTCGGCCAGTTCCCGTTGCCGCTCGGCCACGTCCTGGAAGTCGCCGACCGTCCACACCAGACTGTCGACGGACGCGGCCGGGTCGAAGGCTCGTGCGGCGGCCAGTTTGTGCTCGGTGTGAAGCCGGCCGTATTCGGGTACCCAGGACGCGCCGAGGTGCGCCGCGAGTTGTCGCGACAGCGTCGTCGTGCCGGTGCTCTCGGCCCCGACCACGACGATCCGCGCGCACAGGCCGGCGCGCGTCGCGGGCGCGAGGTGGTGCCAGTTCGCCCGCGGTGACGCCCGGACGGTCGTGCCGGAGACCGGGTGCGCGGATCGTTCGAGGTCGACCAGGACGTGGTGGGCGCCAAGGCGTTTGGCCATTTCGTCACCGTAGGACTCACTGGAGAACACGGCGTCGACCGGCGCGAGCGCCGGATCGCCGTCCAGGATCGCCCGCCGCGCCAGTACGGCCCGCGTCACGCCCATGTGCAGCTCCCACACCGTGTCGCTGTGGAAGTCCATCGGGTGGTCGTCGACGTCACCGAGGATCACCAGGCCCGGTGTCCCCGCGTGCTCGGCCCGCAGCCACGCGACCCGTGACGCCACCGGGATCGACTCGACCGACGACGCCAGCACGGTGACCGTGACGCGGGAACTGCGTGCGACCGCCGTCCGGATCAGGTGGTGGTGGCCGGCGTGCGGCGGGTAGAACTTGCCCAGCACCAGGGAGTGCGCGAACTCGGTCATGCCGGCACCCGGTCCGCCCGCAGGGCACGGGTCCAATTCCGCAGACCCAGCACGCACAGCACGATGAACCCCAGGTAGAGGATCGCGGTCAGCCACAGGTCCTTGTAGGCGTACAACGGGACGTAGATCACGTCGGCGGCGATCCACAGCCACCAGCACTCGACCTTCTTGCGGGTCTGGCCCCACGTGGCCAGCAGGGACAGCACCGTGGTGATCGAGTCCGCCCACGGCACGGTCGACGTGGTGAACGAGATGAGCACCCACGCGATCAGCAGTGTGCCCGCAACGCCTGCCGCGAGCAGCCACCACCACTGCGTCGGGGTTGTGCGGCTGACCGGCAGCGGGGTGTGTTCGGTCCCGCCGCGCAGCCATGCCCACCAGCCGTAGAGCGCCAGCGCGATGTACACGAGCTGCAAGCCCGAGTCCGCGTAGAGCCCGCCGGTCGCGAACAGCACGAGGAACGCGAGGTTGTTGAGGATGCCGATGGGCCAGTTCCACGGGTTCTGCCGGGCCACCAGCCACACGCACAGGGCGCCCGTGACGAAACCCGCCACCTCGCCCCAGCTCGTCGTGACGCCGGCGAAGGTGACCGCGGGGGTGTTGAAGGGCCAGAGGATGACGTCCAGTAGCGACAACGGTACTCCGTTTGACGGCAGTTCGAACGCGTGTTCGAATGTGGGCATGCGATGGGACGGGCAGAAGGACGGGGCGGACCGGCAGCAGGCTCTGCCGGGGTTGCCGGGACTGGTCCGCAGCGTACGAACTCCCGACTTCGCCGATGTCGTGTTCCACGAGGTGCGTGCCAAGTCCGTGCTCAACAAGGTCCCCGGCGGCCGGTTGCCGTTCGGCTGGACGGTCAACCCGTACCGGGGCTGCACGCACGCCTGCACCTACTGCCTGGCCGGCGACACGCCCGTCCTGCTCGCGGACGGCCGCACCAAGCCCATCGCGGAACTCTCGGTGGGCGAAGAGGTGTTCGGCACGCACGAGGGCCGGTTCGTCGCCACGCGGGTCCAGGCGCACTGGACGACCGTCAAGCCCGCGTACCGGCTGACCCTGGAGGACGGCACGCAGGTCGTCGCGAGCGGCAGCCACCGGTTCCTCACCGACACCGGCTGGAAGCACCTCACCCCCGGCCGCTGCGCGGACTTCGAGGAGCGGCCGTTCCTGGTGAAGGGCGCCCGACTGGTCGGGACGGGCCGGTTCGCCGCGCCGCCGACCGTGAACGACGAGTACCGGCGCGGCTACCTGTGGGGCGTGGTGCGCGGCGGCCTGCCCGGCGACCCGGATGTGCTGGCGCGGGCGCAGGAGTACGCGGCGGGCGAGATTCCCCGTGAGGGCGACCTGATCGAGTGGCCAACCGTGCCCGGTGACGACTGGTCCAAGGGCTTCCTGGCGGGCCTGTTCGACGCGCGCGGCTCGGCTACCGGCGGCGAACTCGTGGTGTCCAGTTCGGACAGTGTGGTGTTCGAGGCGGCTGTGTTGGCGTTGATGCGCCTGAAGATCCTGCATGTGGTGGAGGTGCGCGGGGTGCGGATCATCGGCGGCCTGGCGGAGAAGCTGCGCTTCCTGCACCTGACGAACCCCGTCGTGGCACGCGGCAACGCCGTGGAGGGCATGGAGGTTCCTCGCCAGACACAGCTCGCCGTCGTGTCGGTCGAAGCGCTCGGCGTGTCGCGGACGTTGTACGACATCAGCACCGGCACCGGGGACTTCGTGGCGAACGGGCTGGTCAGCCACAACTGCTTCGCCCGCAAAACGCACACCTACCTCGATCTGGACGCCGGTCGCGACTTCGACACGCAGGTCGTGGTGAAGGTCAACGCGGTGGAAGTCCTTACGACACAACTGAAGTCTCGACGCTGGCAGCGCGAGCACGTGGCCATGGGCACGAACACGGACCCGTACCAGCGGGCCGAGGGCCGGTACGCGCTGATGCCGGGGATCATCAAGGCATTGGCGGACTCCGACACGCCGTTCTCCATCCTGACCAAGGGGACCGTGCTGTCGCGGGACCTTTCGCTGTTGCGTGCAGCGGCTTCGCAGGTGTCCGTCGGTATCGGTGTGTCGATCGCCTTGCTGGACCGCGAATTGCAGGCCGGGCTGGAGCCGGGCACGCCGAGTCCGCAGGCGCGGCTGGAACTGGTGCGCAAGATCCGCGAGGCCGGGCTCCCGTGCGGGGTGTTCGTCGCGCCCGTGCTGCCGGGGTTGACCGACTCGGTGGAGCGGCTGGACGCGCTGCTGGCGGAGATCGCGGCGGCGGGCGCTTCCGGGGTGACCGTGCTGCCGCTGCACCTGCGGCCTGGTGCGCGGGAGTGGTTCGCGCGGTGGCTCGTGCGGGAACGTCCGGACTTGGCTGACGGGTACCGGAAGCTCTATGCGCGCGGCTCGTACGTCGACGCCCGTTACCGGCGGTGGCTGTCGGCCCGGATCCAGCCTCTGCTGCGGCGGCACGGCTTGGATGTGAAGCGCAGCCTCGACACGGTGGGCGTGCCCGGCGATGAGGATGGGGTGTGGCCGGAGGGCAGCCTTCCGGCAGCCTCTGACGCGCGGGTCGATCAGGAGCAGTTGACTTTGCTCTAACGACGGCAGGGACGCCAGCCTGATCTGACAGCCGTCTTTTGCTCTCGTTTTTTACGCAGAAGGACGGCAGAAGAGGGACCACGGACTCAGAGCGCTCCAGAAGCACGCAGGTCTGGGCTCAAGCCGGGGACAGCACGCAACGGGACCACATCATCGGGAGCCCTAAAGGCTGTCGGGGGACCGGTGTCAGCGCAACGCGCCGCCCGCAGAGCGACCCGCCCAGCGTGCCAGGTCGCGTGCCTTCGGCCCGAAGAGCACGCGACCTGGCAGCCGCAAGTGCGCGATCCGTAGCGCGCGTGGCGTTCCAGCCGTCCCTGGCAGCATCAGGGGCTTAGCGATGATGTGGTGCCGCTGCTTAGCGTTCCCGGCTTGAGCCCAGACCTGCGTAGGTGCTGGTCGCCTTGCGTTGTGGTTTCTCTGCGGTGGTGTCGTTGCGTAAAGATCTATTTCTTTGAGGAGGTGGTCTCCGCTGGTGCCGTACTTCGTACGGTACACTGTACGGCATGAGTGCTGTGCCGGGTAGTGGTGCTGGGTTCGTGCCTTCGGATGAGGACGTGGCGGGCGTCCTGGAGTGGTTTGCGCGGTGGGACGCGTTGGCGGTGGCGAAGGATGTCGAGGCGATGGCCGGGATGGCGTTGTTCCCGGTCAACGCGGTGACCGATGGGTCTGCGGAGTCGTGGGACCGGGCTCGGTTCTTGGTCGACATGGCTGCGCAGCTCGGGGAGGGCGATGTGGAGATGGAGTCGGTGCGGACGCCGGTCTTCCTCAACGCCAACCTCGTCTTCGTGGTCACCGACGCCACGATCACGGTGGGGGAGTACTCCCAGGTCGTGCGGTACGGCGACCTGTTGGTGAAGAAGGACGGGGCCTGGCTGTTCCAGACCATGGTCCAGGGTGGCTGGTGATCTTCTGGGCATGAGCCGCGCCACTAACAAGCAGTCTTGACTGTTTGTTAGTGGCGCGGAACACTCGTCCGTATGGCCATCGAGACGAGACGGCGGCAGGCCGACCGCAGTCGGGGCACCCGGCGCAAGCTGATGGAGGCTACGGTCGAGTGCCTGGTCGAGCTGGGCTGGTCGGGGACGACCACCACGGTGGTTGCGGAGCGCGCCGGTGTTTCGCGTGGGGCGCAGTTGCACCACTTCCGCACGCGGGGTGAACTCGTCGCGGCGGCGGTCGAGCATCTAGGTGTGGAGAGTGTGCTGCACCTGAAAGAACGCGCCGCGCGGCTCAACGGGGGTTCGCCGCAGGAGCGCATCCCGGCGGTGGTCGAGCTGATCGCCGATTTCTACGCCAGCGACCTGTTCACGGCGGCTCTGGAACTGTGGGTCGCCGCGCGCACCGACGCCGACCTCAAGACCGTCGTGGTGCCGCTGGAAGTCCGGCTGGGCCGGGAAACCCACCGCCTCGCGGTGGAGCTGTTGGACGCCGACGAGACCAAGCCGGGCGTTCGTGAAGCCGTGCAGATCACCCTCGACCTGGTGCGCGGCCTGGCGTTGGCCAACCAGCTCACCGACGACGGGAAGCGGCGCAAGCGGATCGTCCGGCACTGGGCGCGGATGCTGGAGGCCTCGCTGTGATCACCGGAATCCTGGACGACCTGCGCGCGGAGAGCGCCGTGCTGGACGAGCTGGTCGCGCCGGCCGACTGGAGCACGCCCACTCCCGCCGAGGGGTGGACGATCGCGCACCAGATCAGCCACCTGCGGTGGACCGACCGGATCGCCGCGCTCGCCGCGACCGACCCGGACGGGTTCGCCGAGGCGCTGAGGACGGCGACGCCGGACCTGGTCGACCGGGGCGCGGAGGAGCCGGTGACGCCGGCCGAGTGGCGGGCCGGGCGAGTCGCCCTGGAACAAGCCCTGTTGGCCGTGCCGGCGGGTGCGAAGGTGCCGTGGTTCGGGCCGCCGATGAGCCCGGCGTCCATGGCCACCGCGCGGTTGATGGAGACCTGGGCGCACGGGCAGGACGTGGCCGACACGTTGGGCGTCACCCGTGAGCCGACGGCTCGGCTGAAGCACGTGGCGCACATCGCGGTCCGGGCGTTCGGGTACGCGTTCCTGGTCAACGGCCTGCCGGCGCCGGCCGAGCCGGTCCGGGTGGAGCTGGTCGGGCCGGGTGGTGAGCGGTGGACCTGGGGGCCGGAGGGCGCGGCGAACCGGGTCAGCGGGCCGGCGTTGGACTTCTGCCTGTTGGCGACGCAACGGCGGCATCGGGAAGACCTGGCGGTGACGGCGACCGGGGAGGTGGCGCGGGCTTGGCTGCCGATCGCGCAGGCCTTCGCCGGGCCTCCCGGCTCGGGGCGGGCAAAGGGATCGGCCGAGCGGGGGCGGTCGTGATCCAGACCGAAGCGAGGCGGGCAACGGGAACGGCTGAGCGGGGGCGGTCGTGATTCGGATCGGCAACGCCTCCGGTTTCTACGGCGACCGGTTCTCCGCCGTGCGAGAGATGGTGGAGGGCGGGCAGCTCGACGTCCTCACCGGGGACTACCTCGCCGAGCTGACCATGCTCATCCTCGGCCGCGACCGGCTGAAGGACGCGAACCTCGGTTACGCCCGCACCTTCCTGCGCCAGCTCGAAGAATCCCTCGGTCTCGCCCTGGAACGCGGGGTGAAGATCGTGTCCAACGCGGGCGGGCTCAACCCCGCCGGGTTGGCGAAGGCGATCGACGAGCTCGGGTTGGGCGCGAAGGTCGCCTACGTGACGGGCGACGACGTCCGGGAGCGGTTCCCGGACGCGTTGACCGCGAACGCCTACCTCGGCGCGTGGGGCATCGCCGAGTCGCTGAAGGCCGGGGCGGACGTGGTCGTCACCGGTCGGGTCACCGATGCGTCGCTGGTCGTCGGTCCGGCCGCCGCGCACTTCGGGTGGGCGCGGGACGACTGGGCGGCGCTGGCGGGCGCGACCGTCGCCGGGCACGTGCTGGAGTGCGGCACCCAGGCCACCGGGGGCAACTACTCGTTCTTCACCGACATCGACGTCGCCAGGCCGGGTTTCCCGATCGCCGAAGTCCACCAGGACGGCTCGTCGGTCATCACCAAGCACGACGGCACGGGTGGCGCGGTCACCGTCGACACCGTGACGGCCCAACTGCTGTACGAGATCGGCGACCCCGCCTACCTCGGGCCGGACGTGGTGAGCCACTTCGACACGATCCGGCTGGAGCCGCACCCGCGCGGCGTGCGGATCTCCGGGGTCGAGGGCAGCCCGCCGCCGGAGACCGTGAAGGTGTGCCTGAACTTCCTGGGCGGCTTCCGCAACGCCACCACGTTCGTCCTGTGTGGACTCGACATCGAGGCGAAGGCCGCGCTCGTGCGGAGCCAGTTGGAGGACGCGATCGGCTCCGACGGCCTGACCTGGACGCTGGCGCGCACCGAGCACGTCGACGCGGACACCGAGGAGGCCGCCGGCGCGCTGCTGCACGCGGTGATCAAGACCACGGACCCCAAGCGGGCCAAGGCGTTCTCGCGCGCGGGCATCGAGTTGGCGTTGGGGTCGTACCCCGGTTTCCACGTGACCGCCCCGCCCGGTGACGGCACGCCGTTCGGCGTCTACCGGGCCGCATACCTGCCCCGGGACTCCGTGCGGCACCAAGCCGTTCTGCCGGACGGGAAGGTGGTCGGCGGATGAGGCTTCCGCTGGGCACGATCGCCGGCGCGCGGTCCGGTGACAAGGGCGGCGACGCCAACCTGGGTGTCTGGGTGCGCACCGACGAGCAGTACGCGTGGCTGGTCGGGGAGCTGACCGTCGCCCGGCTCAAGGAACTGCTGCCCGAGGCGGGCGAGGTCGTCCGCTACGAGCTGCCGAACCTGCGGGCGCTGAACTTCGTGCTGCACGGCCTGCTCGGCGACGGGGTGGCCTCGTCCACCCGGTTCGACCCGCAGGCCAAGGCGTTGGGCGAATGGCTGCGCTCACGCCACGTCGACATCCCGGAGGTGCTGCTGTGACGACGCTGTTCGAGACCCCGGAGCGCGCAGAACTCCGGGCCACCGTGCGGAGGTTCACCGAGCGGGAGGTAGTGCCGCACCTGGCGGACTGGGAGCGCGCCGGCGAGCTGCCGCGTGAGCTGCACCGCACGGCCGCGAAGATCGGCCTGCTGGGCATCGGCTTCCCCGAGCACGTCGGCGGCGCGGGCGACCTGATCGACACCGTCGTGGCCACCGAGGAGTTGATCCAGGCGGGTGGCTCGTCCGGTCTGGTCGCGGGACTGCTCACGCACGGGATCGCGTTGCCCCACATCGTGGACTCCGGCAACGAGGACCTGATCGACCGGTTCGTCCGGCCGACGCTGGAGGGCGAGCTGATCGGCGCGCTGGCGGTCACCGAGCCCGGCGGCGGGTCGGACGTGGCGGCCCTGCGCACGACCGCGCGCCGGGAGGGCGACCACTACCTCGTCAACGGCGGCAAGACGTTCATCACCTCCGGCGACCGCGCGGACTTCGTCACCACGGCGGTGCGCACCGGCGGACCCGGCTACCAGGGCGTCAGCCTGCTGGTGGTCGAGAAGGGCACGCCCGGCTTCGGTGTGGACCGGCGGTTGGAGAAGATGGGCTGGCACTGCTCGGACACCGCCGAGCTGTCCTTTGTGGACGCACGGGTGCCGGTGGCGAACCTGGTCGGCCCGGAAAACGGCGGCTTCGGACTGATCATGCGCCAGTTCCAGGTGGAGCGGGTGTCGCTGGCGGTGCAGGCCTACGCCACCGCCCAGCGGTGCCTGGACCTCACGATCGCCTACACGCGGCAGCGGGAGACGTTCGGCCGCCCGCTGATGGGCCGGCAGGTGGTGCGCCACAAGCTGGTGGAGATGGCGCAGCGCATCGACCTCGCCCGCGTCTACACCAGGGACGTCGCGGTGCGGGTGGCGAACGGCGAGGAGTGCGTCGCCCAGGTCTGCTTCGCCAAGAACGCCGCCGTGGAGGCGTGCTCGTTCGTCGTGGACGCCGCCGTCCAGCTACACGGCGGCGCGGGGTACATGCGGGACAGCGAAGTGGAACGGCACTACCGGGACGCCCGCATCCTGGGCATCGGCGGCGGGGCCACCGAGGTGATGGTGGAGCTGGCCGCGAAACGATTGGGGTTCACCGCATGACCACGCTGCGCACCAGGCTGGACACCCGGTCCGCCGAGTACCGCGAGAACCGGGAAGCGTTGCTGGGCAAGCTGGCCGAGCTGGACGCCGAGCAGGCCAAGGCGCTCGCGGGCGGCGGCCCGAAGTACACCGAGCGGCACCACAAGCGCGGCAAGCTGCTCGCGCGCGAGCGGATCGAGCTGCTGGTCGACCAGGACAGCCCGTTCCTGGAGCTGTCCCCGCTGGCCGCGTGGGGCACCGACTACCCGGTGGGCGCGAGCGTCGTGACCGGCATCGGCGTGGTCGAAGGCGTCGAGTGCGTGATCGTCGCCAACGACCCGACCGTGCGCGGCGGTGCGAGCAACCCGTGGACGCTGCGCAAGACGTTCCGCGCCAACGACATCGCGTTGCAGAACCGGCTGCCGCTGATCGGCCTGGTCGAGTCGGGCGGCGCGGACCTGCCGAGCCAGAGCGAGATCTTCATCCCCGGCGGGCGGGCGTTCCGCGACCTGACCCGGCTCTCCGCCGCCGGCGTCCCGACCATCAGCACGGTGTTCGGCAACGCCACGGCGGGCGGCGCGTACGTGCCGGGCATGTCGGACTACGTGGTGATGATCGACGAGCGCTCCAAGGTGTTCCTCGGCGGCCCGCCGCTGGTGAAGATGGCCACCGGCGAGGAGTCCGACGACGAATCCCTGGGCGGGGCCCGGATGCACGGCACGACATCGGGTCTCGCGGACTTCGTCGCCGAGGACGAGGTCGACGCGATCCGGCTGACCAGGCGGGTCGTGGCAAGGCTGAACTGGCGCAAGCTCGGTCCCCGGCCGAAGGAGTCCGAAGCCCCCCGCCACGACGAGGAGGAACTGCTCGGCCTGGTGCCGACGGACCTGCGAATTCCGTTCGACCCCAGGGAAGTCGTCGCCCGGATCGTGGACGGCTCGCGATTCGACGAGTTCAAGCCCGACTACGGCGGCAGCCTGGTCACCGGCTGGGCCGACCTGCACGGCTACCCGATCGGCATCCTGGCCAACGCGCGGGGCGTGCTGTTCAGCGCCGAAGCGCAGAAGGCCACGCAGTTCATCCAGCTCGCCAACGCGAGCGACACGCCCTTGCTGTTCCTCCAGAACACCACCGGCTACATGGTCGGCGCGCAGTACGAGCAGGGCGGCATCATCAAGCACGGCGCGATGATGATCAACGCCGTGTCCAACAGCAAGGTGCCGCACCTGACCGTGGTGATGGGCGCGTCCTACGGCGCGGGCAACTACGGCATGTGCGGTCGGGCCTACGACCCGCGCTTCCTGTTCACCTGGCCCAACGCCAAGTCCGCCGTGATGGGGCCGGTGCAGCTCGCGGGCGTGCTGTCGATCGTCGCCCGGCAGGCCGCCGCCGCGAAGGGGCAGGAGTACCACGAGGAGCACGACGCGGTCATGCGGCGGATGGTCGAGGGCCAGATCGAACAGCAGTCGCTCGCGGCGTTCCTGTCCGGGCGGCTCTACGACGACGGCGTGATCGACCCGCGCGACACCCGCACCGTCCTCGGGCTCTGCCTGTCGGCGATCCACAGTGGACAGATCAAGGGCGCCGAGGGCTACGGCGTCTTCCGGATGTGAGGACTACCGTGATCGCGAAGCTGTTGATCGCCAACCGGGCCGAGATCGCCCGCCGGATCATCCGGACCTGCCGCGAGCTGGGCATCAGCCCGGTCGCGGTGTTCTCCGACCCGGACACCGACGCGCCGCACGTCCGCGAGGCCGACGCGGCGGTCCGGCTGCCCGGCGCGTCGCCCGCCGAGACGTACCTGCGGATCGACGCCCTGGTCGACGCCGCGAAGGCGGCCGGCGCGGACGCCGTGCACCCCGGGTACGGCTTCCTGTCGGAGAACGCGGACTTCGCGCGGGCCGTGTGGGCCGCCGGGCTCACCTGGGTCGGCCCCGATCCCGAGGCCATCGAGGCGATGGGCTCGAAGGTCGCCGCGAAGAAGCGGATGGCCGCCGCCGGCGTGCCCGTGCTGCCCGAACTGGACCCCGGGTCGACCACGGAGTTCCCGGTGCTGGTCAAGGCTTCGGCCGGGGGCGGCGGGCGCGGGATGCGGATCGTGCGCTCGCCCGGCGAACTGGCGGAGCAGGTGGCCGCGGCCCGCCGGGAGGCCGAGTCGGCGTTCGGCGACGGCACGGTGTTCTGCGAGCCGCTGCTGGAAGGCGCGCGGCACGTGGAGGTGCAGATCCTGGCGGACGCGCACGGCACGGTGTGGACATTGGGGGAGCGGGAGTGCTCCATCCAGCGGCGGCACCAGAAGATCATCGAGGAGACACCGGCTCCGGGCGTGGAACCCGAGGCGCGGCAACGGCTTTTCGACGCCGCGACCAAGGCGGCCCGCGCCATCGGGTACGTCGGCGCGGGCACGGTCGAATTCCTCTTCACCGACGACCAGCGGTTCCACTTCCTGGAAGTCAACACCCGGCTCCAGGTGGAGCACCCGGTCACGGAGGAGGTCTTCGGCGTCGACCTGGTGGCGTGGCAGCTCGCGATCGCCGAGGGCGAGCGGCTGCCCGAGCACCCGCCGGAGGCGAGCGGCCACGCCGTCGAGGCCCGTCTGTACGCCGAGGACCCCGCGCAGGACTGGCGGCCCGCCACCGGAACCCTGCACCGCTTCCACGTGCCGGACGGCGTAAGGGTCGACAGCGGAGTGGAGGACGGCAGCGAGGTCGGGGTGCACTACGACCCCATGCTGGCCAAGGTGATCGCGTGGGCGCCGACCCGGAAAGCGGCGATTCGCAAACTGGCGACCGCTTTGGACCGGTCGGCCGTCCACGGGTTGGTCACGAACCGCGAACTTTTGGTGCGCACGTTGCGCCATCCGGCCTTCGTCGCCGGGGATACCCATACCGGGTTCCTGCACCAGCACGCTCTCGTCGAGCCGCCGCGAGTGGACATTTGGCCCCTTGCGCTGGCGGCTGCCGTGGCCCTCGCCGAAATTCGTGGGACCAACCTACCGCTGGGCTGGCGCAATCTCCCGTCGCATCCCCAGAAAACGGTGTTCGAATTCGCCGGTGAAACCGTGGAAGTCCGCTACCGGCACACCCGTCGCGGGGTGCTGACCGACTCCTCGGTATGCGTGGTGAGGGCGTCACCGAGCGAAGTCGTGCTGGAGCGGGACGGGGTCCGGAAAGCCCTGTCCGTGGCGGTCTACGGGGACCTGGTGGTGGTCGACGGGGTGGCGCTGCGGCTCGTGCCGCGCTTCCCCGAGCCGCAGGCCAGGCTCGCCGAGGGCGCGACCGTCGCGCCGATGCCCGGCACCGTCGTCCGGGTGG
Organism: Actinosynnema sp. CS-041913; assembly: GCF_050942485.1. Lineage (NCBI taxonomy): Bacteria > Bacillati > Actinomycetota > Actinomycetes > Pseudonocardiales > Pseudonocardiaceae > Actinosynnema > Actinosynnema sp. CS-041913. The sequence goes on from NZ_CP192037.1 coordinate 2,863,975, forward strand.
CCGTGCAGCCCGGCGAGACCGTCGAGCCGGGCGCGGAGCTGTTCGTGCTGGAGGCCATGAAGATGGAGCACCGGGTGCTCGCCGCGACCGGTGGCACGGTCGCCGAAGTCCTTGTCCAGCCAGGGGAACAGGTCGACGCGGGCGACGTGCTCGCGGTAGTGGAGGCTGCGTCGTGACGAACTTCGTGGAGAGCGCGGAACGGCGTGCGCTGCGCCAGGCCGTCGCCGGCCTGGCCGCCGAGTACAGGCACGGGTACTTCGTCGCGAAGGCGCGGGCGGGGGAGAAGACCGACGAGCTGTGGGCCGAGGCGGGCAAGCTCGGCTACCTCGGCGTGGCCGTGCCCGAGGAGTACGGCGGCGGTGGCGGCGGCATCGGCGACCTGGCCGCGGTGTGCGAGGAACTGGCCGCCGCGGGCTGCCCGATGCTGCTGATGGTGGTGTCGCCGGCCATCTGCGCGACCGTGATCGCGCGGTTCGGCACGGCGGAGCAGAAGCAGCGCTGGCTGCCCGGTTTCGCCGCCGGCACGACGAAGATGGCGTTCGCCATCACCGAGCCGGACGCGGGCTCCAACGCCCACAAGATCGCCACCGCCATCCGGCGCGAGGGCGACGAGTGGGTGCTGTCGGGCGGCAAGTACTACATCTCCGGCGTGGACGAGGTGGAGGCCGTCCTGGTGGTGGCGCGGCACGTGGCGCCCGAGCGGGACGCCGCGGGCGGCCGGCCGCTGCTGATGCCGTCGCTGATGATCGTGCCGACCGATGCCCCCGGCTTCACCTACCAGCACATCCCGATGGAGGTCGTGTCACCGGAGAAGCAGTTCACCTGCTTCTTCGACGATGTCCGCCTCCCGGCGGATGCGCTGGTAGGGGCCGAGGACGCCGGGTTGGCCCAGCTTTTCGCCGGGCTCAACCCGGAGCGGATCATGGCGGCCTCCTTCGCCACCGGCATGGCCCGCCGCGCCCTGGACCAGGCGACCGAGTACGCCCGCACCCGCTCGGTCTGGGACACGCCGATCGGCGCGCACCAGGGCATTGCGCACCCGTTGGCGCAGTGCGCGATCCAGGTCGAACTCGCTCGGCTGATGACCCAGAAGGCCGCGGCTCTCTACGACGCTGGAGAAGACCGGGCTGCGGGTGAGGCGGCCAACATGGCCAAGTACGCGGCGGGGGAGGCGGTGGCGGCGACGGTGGACCAGGCCATCCAGGTGCACGGCGGCAACGGTCTGTCAGCCGAGTACGGACTCGGTGCCCTGCTCGCCGCGTCGCGGCTGTCCCGGATCGCGCCGGTGAGCCGTGAGATGATCCTGAACTTCGTGGCGCAGCACACCCTCCGGCTGCCGCGTTCCTACTGAATCAGATCCACTGCCAGCGCAGGCCCACCGCTCCGGGACCGAAGTCCAGTGCCACGGCGTACGCGTAGCCCCAGGTGTCCACCGGGGTTTCGCGCACGTCGGCCGGTTCCCCACCGGCCAGGTCGGTCGTGAACTGCTCGCACCGCACCGGCCTGCACCGGGAGTCGTACCGGACTTCCAGCACGTATTCCCGGACCGGGTGCCGGAACCGGCGTGAGTAGGTGTTGTCGTAGACCGGGTGGTGCGGCGCCACGTGGATCAGCTCGTACTCCACGGCGGTGCGCTCTCCCCTGCGCAGTGGCCGGTCGAACAGCAGTTCGGCGATCATCAGACCGTTGCGCGGGTCGGCGGAGACCCGCCCCAGTCTGCACGACCGCAGCGTGCCGATCACCGGCAGCGGGTCGCCGGGCAGCCGGGTGTCGTAACCCAGCAGGACCCGGTCCACGCCCGCCCGCTCGGCGCGCAGCACCTGCCGCGACCGCACCCGGCGGGTGCTGCCGTCCATCGCCAGCTCCACCTGGTCCCGCAGGCTCAGCCGGGTCAGGTCCTGGTCGGTGGTGGTGTCCACGTCGGCGAGCAGTTCGGCGATCGACTCGTAGTCGCCGGCCGCGGCCCACGCCTCCGGCCCGGTCGTCCGCACCCTCGGCCGCGCCTTCCCACGTGGGCGCGGCGGTCCCAGCAGCGTGCTCAGTCCACCTTCTCCTACCTCCAGGATCTCCTCCAAGTGCCCGACCGCGGTCAGTGAGTCGGGCCGTTCCGGGCGGCGTCGCCCGGACTGCCAATAGCTCAGCGCGGCGATGCTCACCGCCACGCCGCGTGACCGCAGCTTGTGCTGGATGCGTTCCAGGCTCAGCCCTTTCGCCCGGATCGCCGATCGCAATGCGTCCGCGAAGGGGTCCGCTCCTGCGTCGATGCGTCGGGGATCGCGTACCCGCGATTCCGTCCCGACGACTGGCGTAGGCATCTCCGCTCCGTTCTCCCGAGGACAAGGCGAGCGACGTTATCGTGGGAAATCACTCCGACGGTAGAGCCGATCGGGTTTCCCGGCGTGAATTTAACCGAATCGGCGGGCAAAATCCGATCGGCCATGGAATGTTTGAATTCTCATTAACAGCCGCGGTGTGAAGGAGGGGGCCGGGCAGACGTCCCACCGCCGCTGGGACGTCTGGTCGCTTCCCGGTACCCGAACCGCCGCATAGCCTCAGGGACGTGGGGTGATGTGAAGCACACCACGCGGTCGGGCCCTGCCCCTTGCCGCTCGCGGGCGCCGAAGACCGTTCCCTGCGAAGAACGGGAAGATGTATGCGCAAGCTCAGGTGGACGGCCGGACCGGCCGTCGGAGCAGCGGTGCTCGCCCTCGTGGCACCGCCCGCACAGGCCACCGAGGGCACGATCCTCTCCGCCGGCACGGCCGAGGCGATCCCGAACAGCTACCTGGTGAAGCTGAAGGATTTCTCCACGGTGCGGGCGAACTCGCTCGCCGCGCGGTTCGGCGGCCGGGTCGACCGCATTTTCTCCACCGCGTTGAATGGGTTCTCCGTCACGTTGTCCGAGCGCGCCGCCAAGCGGCTCGCGGCGGATCCGGCGGTCGACTACGTAGAGCAGAACCAGGTCGTGCGCGCGGACGCCACTCAGACCGACCCGCCGTCGTGGGGGCTGGACCGGATCGACCAGCGCAACCTGCCGCTGGACCGGAGCTACACCTACGAGACGACCGGCGCCGGCGTGAACGTCTACGTCATCGACACCGGCGTGCGGATCAGCCACCGCGACTTCGGCGGCCGGGCCAAGAACGGCTTCGACGCGGTGGACAACGACAACGTCGCCCAGGACGGCAACGGCCACGGCACGCACGTGGCGGGCACCATCGCGGGCATCATCCACGGCGTCGCGAAGGACGCCACGATCCACGCGGTCCGGGTGCTCGACAACGGCGGCAGCGGCTCCACCGCCGGCGTCGTCGCGGGCATCGACTGGGTCACCCGCAACCACGTCAAGCCGGCCACGGCCAACATGAGCCTCGGCGGCGGCGCCTCCGCGACGCTGGACGCGGCCGTGCGCCGGTCCATCGCCGCCGGCGTCACCTACGGCGTGGCGGCGGGCAACAACAACGCCAACGCCTCCGGCTACTCGCCCGCCCGGGTGTCCGAGGCCATCACGGTCGGCTCCACCACCAACACCGACGCGCGGTCGAGCTTCTCCAACTACGGCAACCTGGTGGACGTGTTCGGGCCCGGCTCGAACATCACGTCCACCTGGCACACCAACGACACCGCGACCAACACGATCAGCGGCACCTCGATGGCGACCCCGCACGTGGTCGGCGTCGTGGCCCGCTACCTCCAGGCCAACCGGGCGGCCACGCCCGCGCAGGCGCAGACGGCGATCGTGAACGCGGCGACCGCCGGCAAGGTCACCAACCCCGGCTCGGGTTCCCCGAACCGGTTGCTGTACTGGGCCCCCACGGCCTGACCCGCCCTGTCCACAACGAGACCCCGGCGTGCTCACGCCGGGGTTTCCCCATCCCTGCAAAGGAAAGCCGATGCGCAAGCTGTTACCCGGCCTGGCCGCCGCCGCGCTCGCGGTCGCGGTCGTGGCCACACCCGCCGAAGCCGAGGGCGCGATCCTGCACGCCAACTCGGCGCGCGCGGTGCCCGGCAGCTACCTGGTGAAGCTCAAGGAGGGTTCGGACCTGGGGCGCGTGTCGTCCCGGTTCGACACCGTCGACCGCGTTTTTTCCGGGCCGTTCAACGGTTTCTCGGTGCGGCTGAGCGCGAAGCAGGCCCGCCGGCTGGCCGCCGACCCGGCCGTCGAGCACGTCGAGCAGGACCAGGTCGTCCAGGCCGGTCCCACCACGCAGCCCAACGCGCCCTGGGGGCTGGACCGGATCGACCAGCGCGCCCTGCCGCTGGACGGTACGTACAGCTACACGTCGACCGGTGACCGGGTGACGGTGTACGTGATCGACACCGGGATCCGGATCACGCACCAGGAGTTCGCCGGCGGCCGGGCGTTCCACGCGTGGGACGCGGTGGACAACGATTCCGTGGCCCAGGACGACAACGGCCACGGCACGCACGTGGCGGGCATCATCGCGGGCAAGGTGCACGGCGTGGCCAAGGGCGTGCGCGCGGGGGCCGTGCGGGTGCTCAACGCCCAGGGCAGCGGCACGACCGCCGGTGTCATCGCGGGCGTGGACTGGGTGACCCGCAACGCGCAGAAGCCCGCCGTGGCCAACTTCAGCCTCGGTGGCGGCGTGTCCACCTCGCTGGACAACGCGGTGCGCGCGATGATCAAGTCCGGGGTGAGCGCGTCCGTGACGGCCGGCAGCAGCGGCAGCGGCGCGATCAACACCTCACCCGCCCGCGTCACCGAGGCGATCGTGTCCGGCGCCACCACCCAGGCCGACGCGCGTGCGTCGTTCTCCAACTACGGCCCCGGCGTCGATCTGTTCGCGCCGGGGACCGGCATCACGGCCGCCTGGCACACCAGCGACACCGCGCTCAACACGTTGAGCGGGACGTCGATGGCGACCGGGTTCGTGTCCGGGGTGGCGGTGCGTTACTTGCAGTTCAACCCCACCGCGACACCGGCCCAGGTGCACGCGGAACTCGTGCACGAGGCGACCCCGCTGCCGTTCGGCAGGCTGTTGTACTGGTCGCCCACGAGGTAACACCCGGGGCACGTGACCCGTGTTCCGGTTCTCCAACCCCTGCGAAGGAAGACATCCATGCGCAAGTTGTTGTCCGGCCTGGGCATAGCCGCCTTGGCCATGGGATTCTCGGCCGTCCCGGCCCAGGCGGAGGGCGCGGTCCTGCACGCGAACTCGGTGTGGGCGGTGCCCGGCAGCTACGTCGTCAAGCTGAAGGACGTGTCGGCGCTGAGCGACGTGACGTCCCGGTTCGACCGGGTCGATCGCGTTTTCTCGGGGCCGTTCAAGGGTTTCTCGGTCAGCCTCAGCGACCGGCAGGCCCGGCTGCTCGCCGCCGACCCGGCGGTGGAGTACGTGGAGCAGGACCAGGTGGTGCGGGCGTTCGCGACCCAGCAGGACGCGCCCTGGGGCCTGGACCGGATCGACCAGCGGAAGCTGCCGCTGGACACCGAGTACCGCTACACCTCCACCGGCCGCGGCACGACGGCCTACGTGCTCGACACCGGCATCCGGGTCACCCACGAGGAGTTCGGCGGCCGGGCGTGCAACGGCTGGGACGCCGTCGACAAGGACGACGTGGCCCAGGACGACCACGGCCACGGCACGCACGTGGCGGGCCTCATCGCGGGCAAGACGTACGGCGTGGCCAAGCAGGCGAAGGTGTGCGGCGTGCGGGTGCTCGACGGCAACGGCAGCGGCACCACGGCCGGCGTCGTCGCGGGAATCGACTGGGTGGCGAAGAACGCGCAGAAGCCCGCTGTGGCGAACCTCAGCCTCGGCGGCGGTGCGTCGCAGGCGATGGACGACGCCGTACGCAGGCTGATCACCTCCGGCGTGACGGCGTCCGTCACCGCCGGCGGCAGCAACGCCGACGCCGTCAACTACTCGCCGGCACGGGTGTCCGAGGCCATCACGTCCGGCTCGTCCACCAACACCGACACCAAGTCGACGTTCTCCAACTTCGGCAAACTGGTCGACGTGTACGCGCCGGGCGTCGGCATCCAGTCGGCGTGGCACACCAGTGACACGGCGGTGAACACGATCAGCGGCACGTCCATGTCGACCGGGTTCGTGTCCGGCGTGGCGTTGCGGTACCTGCACAAGAACCGGAAGGCGACGCCCGCCGAGGTGCAGGACGAGATCGTGCGCGCGTCCACGCCACTGCCGTGGGGCAACCTGCTCTACTGGTCGCCCGCGAGGTGATGGGCCGGGGCGAGGTCGTGCTTCATCACGACCTCGCCCCCGTCGACCTCGCCGGTCTCCACGAACCCGAACGCCGCGTACAGGCCGTGCGCGACGGCGTTGCCGGGCATGAGGCTCAGCGACAGCCGGGTGCGTCCTTCCGAGCGCGCGACGTCCGCGATGGCGGCGAGCGCCTTGCGCCCCAGCCCGCGCCCCTGCGCCCTCCGGTCGATCATGAAGCGGACGATGTGGAGGACGCGCGGCTGGTCCCGGTAGAGCAGGGTGAAACCCACCAGGTCGTCGCCGGAGTACATCGCGAGCGGCTGCATCCGCGGCCGGTGGATCCACGCGTCGGCGATCGACCGCAGGTTGGTGGCGACGAAAGCGCGCTGCTCCTCGTGGACTTCGAGGTCGATGACGGCGCGGTAGTTGTCCTCGGTGACCGGTTCCAGACGCATGCCGGGAAACTAGCGCGCGATTTCTACCACGGCTCCCGGAGGTCGGGAAAGCGCTGGTCAGAGCATTTCTTGACACTGCGCTACAACTGGCAATCTTTCACACTTGGCGACCGTTGCCGGTCTGCTTAAGTTGGTGACTGTCAGCGAGGGCTAGGTGGCCGAGCGTCACACCCGTTCCCTGCGTGCTGTTCGGCGGGTGGGCGTCGCGGTCGCCGCATCGAGAACGGAATCTGCATGCGACAGTCACGACGGGTCCGGTTCCTGGCCGGCGTCGGCGCGACGGCCATCGCCGCCGCCACGACGACGACCCTGTTGGCTTCCCCCGCCCAGGCCGCCGAAGGCGAGATCCGCGCCGCCGACGCGGCCCAGAAGGTGCCCAACAGCTTCATCGTGAAGCTCAAGGACGGCACGACGGCCACCGCCGCGTCACTGGCCGGCCGGTACGGCGGCAAGGTCGACCGCGAGTTCCACAACGCGCTGCGCGGCTTCACGGTCTCGCTCCCCGAATCGGCCGCGAAGCGCCTCGCGGCGAACCCGGCCGTGGAGTACGTCGAGCAGGACCAGGTCTTCCACGTCACGGCAACCCAGACCAACCCGCCGTCGTGGGGCCTGGACCGCATCGACCAGCGCAACCTGCCGCTCGACTCCAAGTACAGCTACACGTCCACCGGGGCCGGCGTGAACGTCTACGTCGTCGACACCGGCGTCCGCATCAGCCACTCGACGTTCGGCGGCCGTGCCCGCAACGGGTACGACGCGGTCGACCGGGACAACGTCGCGCAGGACGGCCACGGCCACGGCACCCACGTGGCCGGCACCGTCGCCGGCAGCCAGTACGGCGTGGCGAAGGGCGCCACCATCTACGGCGTCCGCGTGCTGGACAACAACGGCAGCGGCAGCACCGCCGGCGTCGTGGCCGGCATCGACTGGGTCACCGCGAACCACGTGAAGCCCGCCGTCGCCAACCTGAGCCTGGGCGGCGGAGCGTCCTCGACCATCGACAGCGCGGTCCGTCGGTCCATTACGGCCGGCGTCACGTACGCGATCGCAGCCGGCAACAGCAACACGAACGCGGGCAGCTCGTCCCCGGCAAGGGTGACCGAGGCGATCACGGTAGGGGCGACCGAGCGCACGGACGCACGCGCCAACTACTCGAACTACGGTTCCGTGCTGGACATCTTCGCCCCCGGCTCGGGCATCACGTCGTCCTGGCACACCAACGACTCGGCGACCAACACCATCTCCGGCACGTCGATGGCCACTCCGCACGTAGCAGGCGCAGCAGCCCGCTACCTGCAGAACAACCGCTCGGCGACACCCGCTCAGGTGGCCAGCTACCTGGTGGGGCAGTCCACGCCGAGCAAGGTGACCAGCCCCGGCTCCGGCTCCCCGAACCGCCTGCTCTACCTCGCCCCGACCGCCTGACCAAGCCCCAGCCGACAGGGCCACCCCCGCACACCAGCGGGGGTGGCCCTCCGGCTTTCAGACCTTGGCAAGCGGACAAGGCACCCGCCCGTCACCCGCACGGGCATCACCGCCGACGCCGGTCCCGTGCAAGGCTGACGCCCAGCGCGCGACAAGACGTCGCAAAGGCGTAGTTGCGCGATCCGTTCAGGTGAGACCACGGGCGTTCGCCTACCGAGGAGGGGTATCCCACCATGGCGCGGGCTTTGAACGTCTACTACGAGAGGCAACACACGGCCGATCCGGTTGTCATCACCACACCCGATGTAGTCCGGGACCTGTTCACCGACGTGCGCGCGAAGTACAAGGCGGGTACCGCCCTGCTCATGACCGTGGTTCCCGCAGACGCCCCCTGGGCTTCGGAACTAACGGTGGGTATCGACGGGGACAAGGGAGCGTTGCGCTACGCCGGTGAGGACAGCCCTCCGACAGGCTGGTTCAGCAAGAGCGTCACCCCCAGCAACCCCGAATCCGTCGTCTACTACTTCGTCACAGCCGACAGCGAGTTCCCGCCGCACGCGGAACTAGCCGTGACGGAACTCGAAGCAGCAGTGATCGACTACCTCACGACCGGCCAACGCCCCAGCAGCATCGAGTGGCAAACAGTCAGGTGATCCCAATCCTGTCCCGGGCACATGACCCACCCTCAGTCCGACACGCCGCGCCAGCCGTGGCGCGCGCGGCGCGCACACCGAGCGGTGGGCTACGGGGATGACACGACGCCCGAGTCCTGCTTTTGTGATCATCCTTGGCGGCCTGCCCAGCGGCGAGCGTGCTTTTCGCTCTTTGGCTCAGCGCGATCGCGACAGCTCGAAGAAAATCTCTAGAAGACCCTATCGCGACACGCGAGCACACTGCTGAAGACAATCAACCGGCGACACACCGAGTGTTGTGCAGAATCAGCAGTGCGGCCACCGTGTTCGCAGACCGTATCTCCCCACTGCGGATCAGTTCGGGAACAACTTCCAGCGAAACCCACTCCCGACGTTTGGACTCGAAGTCATCCTCCGGGTGCCCGACGTATACGGCCCCGTCCGCCTGATAGACATGATGCAGACAATCGGAAAGTCCGTTTGACGGCTCAACCGTCACCAGATGATGGAGCGGGCCGGCTCTCCAGCCAGATTCCTCCAGCATCTCACGGGCTGCGGCTTCCGCCGGCGTTTCGCCCTCCTCGATCACCCCGGCAGGCAGCTCCCACCCCCACGTCCCGGTGATGAAGCGATGCCGCCACAGCAGAAGAACCTCGTTTTCATCGTTGACGGCCGCAGTGAGTGCCACAGCACGTTGGCGGATGACGAAGTGTTCGAGGTGACGCCCATCAGGAAGCGCGACATCGGCGAGATTGACCTGGAACCATGGATTCTCGTAGACGGGTCGCTCGCCAAGGTTCTTCCACTCCATCGGACCAGACGCCTTTCGACAAGGGCTAGGTTGTCGTCACTTCACCAGGGTGAAATGGTCAGAAACCGATCAATCTTCTCGGTGGCTTCAGAGGTCGTGTCCGAGGACAGGTTGGCAAGAGCTGAACGAATCGTCCTGAACCTGGCGTTCAGGCGACGCGACTCCATCCCCTTGGCGCTGTCAACCATCTTGATCGTCAGGATCGATGCCCGGTCGACTGCACCCAGTCGCAATTCCAGGGTCACTATTGACGCCAGCCGATTGACTCGACCGCGAGCATGTGCAGGGATCGTGAACAGACGGTCCGCGTACCGTTGTGCCGGCGTAAGGTCTCCGAGTTCCGTCAGTGCGTCGACAAAATGAGCCTCGGTCAACCCGTGCTGCACGTAGCCGATCTCCGCCGGTGTACTACCCGCACTGACCCGGGTTGCACATGCTTCTGCCAGTGACATGGAACGGTACGTTCCAGTCGAGTCTTTCAGTTGGGCATGGGCCTTTGCCGCCATTCCGTACAGGTCGGCCTGAAGCGCGCCCGGCAGTCGGCAATCCGCGTTGAGTGCGAGTTCGGTCAGGCTGATCGCCTGCCTTGAGGCACCCAGGGCAATGCCTTGATTCGCCATCAAGGCCAGAACGTACGCCCGGAATCCTGCATCGCTGGCCAGTTCGGCCAGTGTGAGTGCCTTCCGGAAATGACGCTGCGCTACCCCGTGATGCTCGCCGTCATAGGCGCATACCCCGGCGAGCGCCACCAGTCCGCCAGTCGCCCGGTACAGTTGTCGCCTATTTCCTTGAGACTGGGAATGAGATTGAGCGAGCAGTGGCGAAACGTGTTCTGTCAGGAACCTCGTCAACCTGTCCTGCGTCATCGGCCCACCGAGATTGCGGTACATCATCTCGAAGTGGTTGCGCGCGTCGCTCAGAGCAGAGAGATCGAGTGCGGCGGCTTCGAGTGACACAAAAAACGGGCTGTCAATCGGGTCGCCGATCTCGGTGTCGCCTGGGAGGTCCGATGCACCCTCAATCGAGAGTCGACGGTGGCCGGGAAAGTCGAACCAGAGCATGTGCCGAGGGAGGCGCAATTTCTCCGCATAGCTCCTCAGCCTGTCCAGGTTCTGTTCTGGCCGACCGTTCTCCGGCCTGCTCACCTGCGCTTGTGTAAGGCCCAGCCAGCGTCCGACGGTATCTTGGTTGATCGTCCTCCCGTACAACTTCAGCCAATGCGAGTGGTGCCGGTACGCCTTGATGACATGGCCGATGTGCTGACTTTCAAAAGCGGCGCAGAACTCTTCGGTCTCGAAGAACTCATGCCTGAGCAGAGTTGGCGGGCGGTGAAGTCCTTTGCGCTGCTCCTGATGGCAGTGATCGCACAGGCCGGCCGCATTGCCGTCCGCCAAAGGCGCACAACACCCGTGGCACCGTCCATCGCCGTGAGTCCGGCGACCTGAAAAGCCCGTTGTGGTCATGAACTTCCCCTGACGGAGCCGTGTGTGGCCTGCCCGTCTAAACAGCGTACATGCGGCATGGCCTTCCCACCAACGGGTGATGCTGCAGTCAGCTTCCGACCTGCTCGACCAGGCCCTATGTCAGTTCGAGCATAGCGTATTCCAAGTTTGATATGGATGTCGACGGAGGCTCGTGGCTGACTTGTGTCAGACAGTGGCAGTCGCTGAAACGGCGACCTGCTCAGTGATGGTGGACACGCAACCTGTTCGATGTAGGAGGCAAACGTCATGACAGCAGTACTGGCTTGTGATCCGGTCGACGAGGCGTGTGGGTCTGGCAGTTCTCCGTCTTTCCCGGAGGAAGAGTTCGAGGCGTTGATTCAGGGGATGATCGTGGACAACGCGCCTCGGTTGTTCGCGGTGGTGCAGGAGTACGGGGAACGCGTAGACGCACGTGTCGGCGCGTGGGGACTGGCGTTCTCGGAGCACGCGGAGGTGGTCTCCACCGACGGCACGTTCCGCATGGGTGTCCAGTCGGCGGACGATGCGTTGCGCTGGTTCGAAACGGCGGGCGTCACGGCCCGTGTGGTGTGGGCTCCGGTTGCGGGTGTCGCCTCGGTCGAGGTGACACAGTGACGGGCGGTTTGGAGTGTGCGCTGGCGTGCGTCGAGCGCGGGTGGCCGGTGATTCCGGGTGCGTTGTGGCACAACGACAACTACATGGACCCGGTTTTCGGGCGTGAGTGGGAGTCGTTGGAGTTGTGCCCGGCGGACATGGCGGTCACGGAGGAGGGGTGGGTTCGGCGTTGGTGGCCGGTGTTGCCCAGTCGCTTGATGCGTTCGACGCTGGTGGTGACTGCGGCGAACCTCGTCGGTGTGGCGTTGGAATTGGAACGGGCGGAACGCATTGTCAAGCGTGCGGCGTTCACCGACGATCCGACTCCGGTGGTGGTGGTTCCGGTCTTTGAGCGGCCGGCGGTCTTCCTGCTGTCCTCATCGCGCGGGTTGAGCGGTGAAGAGATCCTGCCTATCGGTGCGACAGTGCCACTGCCGCCATCCACGGTCGAAGGACGGGAGGTGTCCTGGTTGTCGCCGATGGCCGAGTGTGAGGGGTTGATGACTGAGCATCTGGCGTTGCTCATGATGTGAGTTCAGCGGTCCCTGGGTGGGCTCGCGGTTGCCAGCTCCCGCTGCTCGTCTGAAGAATAAAAGCGGGCGCTCGCCGCTGGGCAGGCCTCCGGGGGGAAGGGCAAGGCGTCGTGTTCTCCCCGTATGGCCTGTCAAAGACCACCACCCTTGTCCAGGGAGCGCAAGCGAAAAGCGTGCTTGCGCTCCCTGAACAAGCGCGGTTGCCCTGCGGGCAGGCCATACGGCAATGCCGCTAAGTTAAGACTGGTGAGCGGAGTTGGATGGTGGCTGGTCCGTCGTGTGTCGTGGTGTGGTCGCCGGGTTTTTTGACTCGGTAGGAGTTGTGTCGTCCGCGTTTGACGACTCGTGGGCAGGTGCGGTGTCGTCGTCCGGTGGTGCGTTTTCGGAGGATTTCGTGGTGGGTGTCGCGGAGTGCGGTTCTTCGGTGGTCAGGGGGAAAAGTCCGCCTGGGCGACGACCTGGCGGCGGATGGTTCTGAAGGCGCGGATGAAGGACAGGCGGTCGGGGTCTATGTCGGCTTCGTCGGCGGCCCGGCACATCAGTGTTCGGATGGCGTGGTGGGTGAGCAGCAGTGCCCAGATTTCCTGGCGGACCATGTCGGGGGATTTCGACCGCAGCACTCTGGCCGGGCCGCGTTGGTGGGTTTTGATCTCGTCGAACGCGGACTCGATCTCCCAGCGTTGGTGGTAGGCCCAGGCCAGCTCGGCGGCGGTGGCCTCGGCCGGTTCGGTGATGGTGGTGGCCAGGCAGATCAGTTCGCCGCTGCCGTTGCCCTCGCGGTCGGGCACGTCGTATTCGACCACCCGGACGGGGAATCCGTGTCCGGGGTCGACGTCGCGTCCGGCGCGGGCGTTCTCGATGAGCTTCGTTCTTTGTGCGGCCTGGACGGCGGGGTTGATCAGGAGCGAGGTGTAGGAGCCGTCGGGCAGCCATTCGAGCACGGGCAGGGTGACGCCGGAGCCGATCCTCCACAGCAGGTCGGCACCGGTGTCGACGTACCGGCCCCACAGGGCGTAGCTGTAGAAGTTCCGGTCGGCGGTGACGACCGTGCCCGGTTCCGCCGACCGGGCCAGGACATCGGCCAGGGCCTTCTCGTTCCCGCGGTATCCGGCGACGATGGCGTCGACGATCGCGTGGGAACCGCATTCCGCCAACGCCACCACCAGCACCTGGGGAAACCCGCTCGCCTTGGACTCGTTGCCGCTCTTGCCGAACTCCGCGACATTCCCCGGTGTGTCGGGGACGTCCAGCATGAAACCGTCCACGGCCATGAGCCGACGCGATCCCAGCCACGCCCCCCGCGTGCCGGGTTCCGCGACCGGGGCGGCCACGCTCTCGAACAACAGTCGCAGTGGCTCCGACCCGAGTCTCTGTCGGGCCTGGGTGATCGCCGATGTCGAGGGGACGTGCCAGTCGTCCCGCCAGGACGCCATGGATTTCAACGAACCGACGAGTTTCCGCATGACCTCCTCGTAGTCGTCCTCCGGGAACAGACACATCGCCTGACAGAAACGCACCATCACATGCGCCGGTAACAACCGTGTCCGCTGCTCCCGTTTCCCCGTTTCGACCAACACGTCCTCGATCACATCACGCGGAACAACCTCGGCAAGCACCCCCAGGGAAATCCGGTCGACCAACCGCACACCCGCGACATCCTTACCGGACTTCTTTTTCCTGCCAACCCGCGCCACAACAGAATTCTACCGCAACAGACCCTAACTTAGCGGCATTGGGCCATACGGGGAGAACACGAGGCCCTTTGCGTGCTGGCGCAAGCTCCTAGTTGTCGTGCGCGCGATCTTGGGGCTGCGGTGGTCCAGCAGGTTGCGGTGTCGGCAGTGCCGTTACTTCTCTTCCTTGACCGTGGTGAACTTCAGCTCACGAATCGGCTTCCCGTCGTTCTCGCTGTACCCGGGCACGACGCCACCGGTAGCGACCTTGTCGATCACGTCCATTCCCCGGGTCACCTCACCCAGCACCGGATAATCCGGCGGAAACTCGCTGTCCTTGTACACGATGAAGAACTGGCTGCCGTTGGTCCCCGGCGTACCCCGATTAGCGATACCGATCACGCCGCGCTTGTACCCGCCGGTCTTGGCGTCCGGGTCGTCGTACTTGTAGGTCGGACCGCCCTGCCCGGAGCCGACGGGGTCACCGCACTGGACGATCCAGATCCCCTGGGTGGTCATCCGGTGGCAGCTATTCCCGTTGTAGTACCGCTCGTCGACCAGGTGTCGGAAGCTGTGCACCGAGCACGGGGCGGAGGCCGCGTCGAAGGTGAACTCGATGTCGCCCCCGCTCGTCTCCAGGGTGAACACGACCTCGCCCTCGACGGGCACCTGGTCGCCGTCCGGCAGGGCGACGGCTTTGGTGTCGGCGTCGGTCGTCACCGATTTGTAGTCGCACTTCACCGTCGGCACCGGAGGCAGCGGGCCTGCTACCGGCGTGCCTTGGACGGTGTACGCGCAGCCGGTGGTCAGCAGGACCAACACGGCACTCAGCAGCAGGCGTCTGGCCACCCGGTGATCCTAAGGTCACCGGTCGGCCCCACGATGGTGTTGGAGGAAACCTGGTGGCGTCTTCCGCGGGGTCGTTGGCTAGCCTTGACGACCAGTCGCTGTTCCGCTAGCACGACGTCGGCCGAGCCGAGCCGACCACGAACACGAGGAGAGCAGTACCCGTGATGCGCACGCACGAGGCCGGGACGCTCCGCGCCGAGCACGCCGGGCAGTCCGTCACCCTGACCGGGTGGGTGGCCCGCAGGCGCGATCACGGTGGCGTGATCTTCATCGACCTCCGGGACGCCTCCGGGGTCGCGCAGGTCGTGTTCCGGGAAGGCGAGATGGCCGAGCGCGCCCACCGGCTGCGTTCCGAGTTCGTCGTGAAGGTCGTCGGCGAGGTCACCCGCCGGCCCGAGGGCAGTGAGAACCCCGAACTGCCCACCGGCGACATCGAGGTCTACGCGTCCGAGCTGGAGGTGCTCAACGAGGCCGCGCCGCTGCCGTTCCAGTTGGACGAGCACCTGGAGGTCGGCGAGGAGGCCCGGCTCAAGCACCGCTACCTGGACCTGCGGCGCAGCGGGCCGGCCAAGGCGATGCGGCTGCGCAGCGAGGCCAACCGGATCGCGCGGGACGTGTTGCACGGCGAGGACTTCGTGGAGGTCGAGACCCCCACGCTGACCCGTTCGACGCCGGAAGGCGCGCGGGACTTCCTGGTGCCCGCCCGGCTGCGGCCCGGGTCCTGGTACGCGTTGCCGCAGTCGCCGCAGCTTTTCAAGCAGCTCTTGATGGTCGGCGGGCTGGAGCGGTACTACCAGATCGCCCGCTGCTACCGGGACGAGGACTTCCGCGCCGACCGGCAGCCCGAGTTCACCCAGCTCGACATCGAGATGAGCTTCGTCGAGCAGGACGACGTGATCGCGCTCGGCGAGAAGGTCATCACCGCGCTGTGGAAGGGCCTCGCGGGTCACGAGATCGCCCGGCCGTTCCGCCGGATCTCCTACGCCGAGGCGATGGCCAAGTACGGCTCGGACAAGCCGGACCTGCGCTTCGACCTGGAGCTGACCGAGCTGACCGAGTACTTCAAGGACACCCCGTTCCGGGTCTTCCAGGCGGCGTACGTGGGCGCGGTGGTCATGCCCGGCGGCGCGAGCCAGCCCCGGCGCACGCTCGACGCGTGGCAGGAGTGGGCCAAGCAGCGCGGCGCGAAGGGCTTGGCGTACGTCCTGGTCAACGAGGACGGCACGCTCGGCGGCCCGGTCGCCAAGAACCTGTCCGACGCCGAGCGCGACGGCCTCGCGAAGGCCGTGGGCGCGAACCCCGGTGACTGCGTGTTCTTCGGCGCGGGCGACCCGGACGGTGCGCGGGCGCTGCTGGGCGCGGCGCGGGTGGAGATCGCGCACCGGATCGGGCTCATCGAAGAGGGCTCCTGGTCGTTCGTGTGGGTCGTGGACTTCCCGATGTTCGAGGCGACCGACAAGCTCGGCGACAACGACGTCGCGGTCGGCGGCGGGCAGTGGACCGCGCTGCACCACGCGTTCACCTCGCCCACCCCGGAGTGGATCGACCGCTTCGAGGAGGACCCTGGCAACGCCAAGGCCTACGCCTACGACATCGTCTGCAACGGCAACGAGATCGGCGGCGGCTCGATCCGTATCCACCGCGCCGACGTGCAGCAGCGGGCGTTCGCTGTGATGGGCATCGGTCCGGAGGAGGCGCAGGAGAAGTTCGGCTTCCTGCTCGACGCCTTCAAGTACGGCGCGCCGCCGCACGGCGGCATCGCGTTCGGCTGGGACCGGATCGCCATGCTGCTCGCCGGCGCGGACTCGATCCGCGAGGTCATCGCGTTCCCGAAGAGCGGCGGCGGCTACGACCCGCTGACGGCCGCGCCCGCCCCGATCACCGCGCAGCAGCGCAAGGAGGCCGGGGTCGACGTCAAGCCCCAGCCGCGGGCGTAGCGGCGGCGGCGGGCGGGGCGGTCGGGCACAGTTGTGGGCATGCTGCACATGCGGGCCGTCTGCCCGGTCGACCTCACCGACCAGGTGTTGGCCGCGCTCAAGGAACACCCCGGCGTCACGCACGTCGTGCTGCTCCGGGGCGCGGCCGTGGACCCCGCCGGCGACGTGGTGGAGGCCGACCTCGCCCGGGAGGCGACGGACGAGGTGGTGGACGCGCTGTGCGCGCTGGGCGTCGACCGCCTCGGCGGCCTGACGCTGGAGCAGATCGACACGGCGTTGTCCGACGCGGCGGACCGGGCGGAGGAGGCCGCGCCCGGTGAAGGCGCGGACGCCGTGGTGTGGGAGGAGCTGATCTCCCGCACCGGAGAGGAGTCACGGCTCAACGCCACGTTCCTGGCGTTCCTGACCATCGCGTGCCTGCTCGCGGCGGTGGGCGTGGTGACGAACTCGCCGGTCACCATCGTCGGCGCGATGGTCGTCGGGCCCGAGTTCGGGCCGCTGGCGGCGATCGCGGTGGGGCTGGTGCTGCGGCGGTGGGACCTGGTGCGGCGGGCGGCGCTCGCGCTGGCGGCCGGGTTCCCGCTGGCCATGCTGGTCACGTTCGGCGCCGCGGTCGTCGGCTCGTACACCGGGCTGTTCGACCGGGACACCCTGATCGACGCCCACCAGGTGGACTTCGTGTTCCAGGTCGGCCCGTTCTCGCTGATCGTGGCCCTGCTGGCGGGCGCGGCGGGGATGCTGTCGATGACGTCGGCCAAGTCGGCGGCGCTGGTCGGGGTGTTCATCTCGGTGACGACCGTGCCGGCGGCGGGTTACGCGGCGATCGCGGCGGTGCTGGGCCAATGGGCCGTCTGCGGCCTGTCGGTGCTCCAACTGGCGGTCAACCTCATCGGTATCGTCATGGCCGCCACTGCGGTGCTGGCGCTGCGCAACCGCCGCAGCCGGACCCGTGACCTGGGGAGACCGCTTTCCCGCGGGTGACGGTCCCGGAATTTCCCGCGATGTGGGAAGCGCGTGCCAACGACTGACTTGGTTTCAGTATCGCCAAATGGTGGCCGAAGCATGCATATGAGCACTACCGTCACGGTGCCCGGACGGGTTCTGTCAGGTCGGTGACCACCGGGGTAGGGTCGGAGGGGATGAGCGTGGAGATCACCGCCGGCCCGGCGGACATCGACGACGCCGCCAATTCCGACCTGCTCGCCGCGGTTGCGGCTGCCGAGTCCGTGTTGAGCGGGCGGTTCGGCGCGCCCGTGCGGCTGGCCGATCCCGAACGGCTCGGCGGAGCGGGCCGGTCTGTGGTGGTCCGGGTGCGGGTGGCGTCGACGCCGTTCTCGCTGCCCCGCACGCTGGTCGTGAAGCGCTACCCGTCGGCGGTGGCCGACCGGGATCCGTTCGCGCACGAGGCCGTGTCGCACAAGCTGCTCACCGCGCTGCCCGGCGAGGACCGGTTGACACCGGAACTGGTCGCGCAGGACAACGGCAAGCGGCTGGTGGTGCTGGAGGACCTGGGCAAGGCGCCGCGGCTGGCCGAGAAGCTGCTCGGCTCGGACGCGCGGGCCGCCGAACGCGGGCTGCTGTCCTGGGCGCACGCCATGGGCAAGCTGCACGCGACCACGGCGGGCCGGGACGCGGATTTCGACGCGCTGATGCGGCGGCAGGGCAGCCAGTGCTGCGCCGATCCGATCGCGGTGGACGTGCACGCGGCGCTCGCCGGGCTGCCGGCACTGCTGGTTGAATCGTTGGAAGTCGAGACGCCGCCGGCGGTGCTGGCGTTCGCGGAGCAGGCCGTGCGTAATTTCGTCACGTCCCGGCGGCGCGCGTTCAGCCCGTCCACGTCCTGCCCGGACAACCACCTGGTGACCAGCAAGGGCGTGCGCTTCCTGGACTTCGAGGGCGGCTGCGTCCGGGACATCGTGTTCGACGCGGCGTGCCTGCGGGTGCCGTTCCCGTCCTGCTGGTGCGCGTACGGGCTGCCCGCCGGCATGTCCGAGGCGATGGTGGCGGCGTGGCGGGCCGAGGTGGGCTCGGTGTGGCCGGACCTGGACGACGACGCGGTGTTCCTGCCCCGGCTGCTGGAGTCGCAGCTCCTCTGGGTGTGGTTGAGCACCTGGCGCGGGCTGCCGGGGCTGGGCTCCGCGCTGCCTTCGGGGCACCGGCAGTTGGACTCGCCGCCGCGCAGCACGGTGCTCACCGCGCGGTGGGTGCGGCTGAGGTCGGACGCGCTGGCGCAGGGCGTGAAGCACGTGGCGGCGCACGCCGAGGCGATGATCTCCGCCTTGGTCTCCCGGTACGGCACGCAGGCCGCGGAACTGCCGCTGTACCCGGCATTCCGGTAGCGTTCCGCCGGCTTTTCCCGGGTGGACACGTCGCTGCGCGATCGTCATCGGGTGGCCGAAGTGGTGCGAAGCCTGGTGGTCCTGGGGGATTCGACGACGGTCGGGGTCGGCGACCCGGTCCGCGGTGGGTGGCGGGGCGTGGGTCCGCTGCTGGCGGCGTCTTTTCCGGAAGCGCGTTACCTGAACCCGTCGTTCACCGGCGCGCGGGTGGCGTCGGTCCGCTTCGAGCAGTTGCCCGGAGCGTTGCGGGCACGTCCGGACGCGGCGGTGGTGCTGGTGGGGATGAACGACACGCTGCGCTCGGACTTCGACGCCGTCACGTTGCACGAGGATCTGGACGCGATCGTCGGCGAGCTGGTGGCGGTGGGCGCGGCGGTGGTGACGGTGCGGTTCCACGACCACAGCCGGGTGTTCCGGCTGCCGGGCGCGTTGCGCAGAGCGCTGTCCGCGCGGATCGAGGAGCTGAACCGGGTCATCGACGCGGTGGTGCGGCGGCACGGCGTCGGGTGCGTGGACCTGAACCTGATGGACGGCGCCTACTCGCTGGACACCTGGGCGGTGGACCGGCTGCACCCGTCCGAGCTGGGGCACCGGAAGCTGGCGCGGGCGTTCGCGAACCGGTTGGCGGAACAGGGTTGCGAGGTCGTCCGGCCGGTGAGCCTGGACTGCACGGGCGGTCTCCGGGTCACCCCGGTGCACCACGCGGCGTGGCTGGTGTTCAAGGGCATCCCGTGGCTTTGGCGGCGCGGCAGGGACTTCCTGCCGTACGCGGCGGCCATCATGTACCGGTCGTGGATCGGCCAGGCGGAGCAGGGGGCGGCGGTCGCGGCCGAAGTCCACGGCCACCGCCCCGTCGAGGCGGAACGGGCTAGCTGAGCCGGTAGACGGTCCAGTCGCCGACCGTGGTGGCCTCGAAGTTGTCGGCCACCCAGGCGGCGATGTCGCTGTTGCCGCCGCCCGGCCCGGCCATCCGCCCGCCGGACACGAAGTAGCCGATCCGGCCGTCCCGCACGTACTGCTGGAACTCCTCCAGCGTCGGCGCGGGGTCGCCGCCGCTCCAGCCGCCGATGCCGATGACGGCCTTGCCGCTGGCCAGGGACAGGTCGGAGGCGGCCTGCGCGCTGACCACCGCGGCGGCCCACGTGCCGGTGGTCTCCTTGAGCAGGGCGGCCATTTCGGGGGAGGCGTTGCTGCCGTCGCCCGAGAGCTGGACCTGGCCGCCACCGTCCGAGCCGCCGTCCGACGGTCCGGCCGAGACCTCGGCCGGGCCGGACATCGGGATGGAGCCGCCGTGCGGGGTCGCGGCCGTGGCGACGGCGAACGCCGCCGACGACAGCAGGGCCGTGACCGCGGTGATCGCGGCGGTCCGCTTGACGCCCATGACGATCGCCGTGGCGACCAGGACGGTCAGTGCCAGCACGGTCCACCGGATCGCGGGCAGCCACTCCGAGACCCGGTCGAGCAGCGCGAAACCCCAGAACCCGGCCGCGGCGACCATTACCGCGAGCGACAAGCGGACCGGCAGGTGCGCCCGTCCTCGCCACATCTCCCGGCCCGCGATGGCCACGATCGCGGCCACGCCCGGCGCGACGGCCACCGTGTAGTACGGGTGCGTGATGCCGCTCATGAGGCTGAACACGAGGCCGTTGACCAGAACCCACAGGCCCCACAACAACAACGCGGCCCGCGTGCGGTCGGTGCGCGGCGCTCGGCGCGTGAACCATAGCCCGGCCAGCACGCCGATGATCGCGGCGGGCAGCAGCCACGAGACCTCCGCGCCCATGCTGGCGCCGAACAGCCGGCCGATGCCCGCGTCGCCGCCGAAGGCGAGGTTCGCGTTGCCGTCGCCGACCGTCATCCCGCGACGCCCGCCGCCGAAGATGCGGCCCAGTCCGTTGTAGCTCATCGCCAGTTGCCACAGCGAGTCGTTCGCCGAACCGCCGATGTACGGCCGCGACCCCTTCGGCCACAGCTCGACCAGCGCGATGAACCACCCCGCCGACACGACGACCGCGAGACCCGCGCCCAGCAGGTGCAGGAACCGCTTGGCGAGCGTGGTCGGCGCGGCCACCAGGTAGGCCACCGCGAACGCGGGCAGCACCTGGAACGCCTGCCCCATCTTGGCCAGGAACGCGAACCCGACCGCCACACCGGCCAGCGCGAGCCACTTCCACGATGCCTTCTCCAGCGCGCGAACGGTGCAGTACGCGCCCGCCACCATCAGCAGCACCAGCAGCGCGTCCGGCAGGTTGAACCGGAACATCAGCACTGCCACCGGGGTCACCGCCAGCGCGGCGCCCGCCAGCAGCCCGGCCACCGGGCCGGACGTGCGCTTCACCGTGGCGTACAGCAGCCACACCGCCAGCACGCCCTCGATCGCCTGCGGCGCGAGGGCGGTCCAGCCGGAGAACCCGAAGACCCGGGCGAACAGCCCGCTCACCCACAGCGCGGCGGGCGGCTTGTCGACCGTGATGACCCCGCCCGCGTCCAGTCCGCCGAACAGCCACGCCGTCCAGCTCTGCGCGCCGGCCTGGGTCGCGGCGGAGTAGTAGCTGTTGCCCCACCCCGAATCGGTGATGTTCCACAGGTACAGCGCCGCGGTGCCGGCGAGCAGCACGACCAGGGCCGGCGTCGTCCAGTTGCGGCTCGGGCGCGGCTCGGCCGCGTGGGGGGAAGTCGCCGTGAGGGTGGCGGTCATGGGGTGGACTCCAGAGGACGGTTTCGGAAGACCCAGTTGCGCAGCAACAGGAATCGCAGGATGGTGGCGAGCAGGTTGGCCCCCACGACGGCGGCCAGTTCGGCCGCGCCGCCGGGCGTGGAGAAGTGGTGCAGCAGGGCGAGCGAGCCGCTGGTGAGGCCCAGCCCGAGGCCGAACACGAGCAGCCCCTCGAACTGGTGGCGGGCCGCGCCGTGCCGGCCGCGCACGCCGAACGTGAAGCGGCGGTTGGCGGCGGTGTTGGCGATCGCCGTCGCCAGCAGTGCCACCAGGTTCGCGCCCTGCGCGCCCAAGCCGTTGCGCAGCAACACGAACAGCAGCAGGTAGGCGAGCGTGCTGGCGACGCCGACGGTGGCGAACCGGACGAGCTGCCGGAACAGCCCCCTCGGCACGCCGGGGGTGTCCGGCTCCAGCGGCTCCCGGCCGAGCTGCGCGCGCAGCTCGCCGATCGGGATGCGGCCGGTGAACAGGCCACGCGCGACCCGTGCCACGCCCTTGAGGTCGGCCACCGCGGTGGACAGGAGGTCGACCCGGCTGTCCGGGTCGTCCACCCAGTCCACCGGGACCTCGTGGATGCGCGCGCCCGCCCGTTCGGCCAGCACCAGCAGTTCGGTGTCGAAGAACCAGCCGGTGTCCTCGACGTGGGGGAGCAGCCGCCGGGCGACGTCCGCGCGGATCGCCTTGAATCCGCACTGGGCGTCGGAG
Source organism: Actinosynnema sp. CS-041913 (assembly GCF_050942485.1). Lineage (NCBI taxonomy): Bacteria > Bacillati > Actinomycetota > Actinomycetes > Pseudonocardiales > Pseudonocardiaceae > Actinosynnema > Actinosynnema sp. CS-041913. Next base: position 2,886,295 of record NZ_CP192037.1, read on the forward strand.
AACCGGGTGGCGAGCGTGCCGCGCAGGATCAGGTTGTAGCAGCGGGAGATGAACTCGCGCTTCGGCCCGCGCACCACCCGCGCGCCGCGGGCGAGCCGGCTGCCGATCGCCACGTCCGAGTGGCCGGAGATGAGCGGCGCGACCAACGGAGCGAGCGCGGCGAGGTCCGTGGACAGGTCCACGTCCATGTAGGCCAGCACCAGGGCGTCCGAGGCCGACCACACCTTCGACAGCGCTCTCCCGCGCCCTTTCTCGGCCAGGTGGACCGCCACCACGTTCTCGAACTCGGCCGCCAACTCCTCGGCGGCCGACCAGGTGCCGTCCGTGCTGGCGTTGTCGGCGATGGTGACGCGGAACCGGTACGGGAAGGTCTGGGTCAGGTCGGCGTGCAGCTTGCGCACGCACGGCGCGAGATCGCGTTCTTCGTTGTACACGGGGACCACCACGTCGAGCACGGGGGTCGTCGTGAGCGTCGCGAGTGACATGAGGTCAGCCTCTGGCGCTTCGCTGGGCGCCTGGTGTGTCATCGCTGTGCGCCCGCTGTGAGGTCGTAGACCGCGACCTCGCCGACCGTCGTGACCTCGAAGTTGTCCTGCACCCACTCGGCGATCCGCGCGGACGCGTCGCTGCCCGTCTCGGCGCGCATCCCGGCCCCGCCGACGAAGTAGTGGATCTGTCCACTTCGGACATGCGCTTGGAACTGCTCCAGCGTGGGCGCGGGGTCGGTGCCGTTGAAGCCGCCCACGGCCATCACCGGCACACCACTGCCCAACTGGTAGCCCGCCGCGTTGTTCGACCCGACCGCCGCGGCGGCCCAGGTGTACTTGCCGCTGTTGCTCCGGAGCAGTTCGACCAGTGCCGCGTCCGGCGTCGGCGCACTGAGCAGGCCGCCGCCGTTGGGTCCGCCGCCGGGCCCGATCAACACGACGCCACCGCCGCCACCCGGCCCGCCGGGCATCCCGCTGTTCGGCCCCGCACTGGGAATCGCGCCGGAGTGCGGCGTCGCGGCGGTGGCCACGGAATACGCGCCCGGCCCGAGCAGCGCGGCCACCACGGCGACCGGCACGACGACCGCCGGCGGCGCGGTCGTGGAGAGGAACAGGCCGACGGCGGCCAGCAGCCCGAGGAAGAGGACGGTCGCGGCCAGTCCCGCCGACCAGTCGAGCAGCAGCAGGTAGCACTGGAGCGCCGTGATCGCGAGCGCGCCGGAAAGCGCCGCCGCCGCAACGGGTTCCTGCCGCCGATGCCACAACGCCGTGGCGCCGATGCCGATGATGGCCCCGATCGCCGGCGCGAGGGCCACCGTGTAGTACGCGTGGATGATGCCGTTCATGAAGCTGAACACCGCGGCGGTGACGATCAGCCACCCGCCCCACAACACCAGCCCCGTCCGCTGCCGCCTGCCCGCCGCCCAGCACCCGGCGATCAGCAGCACCAGGGCGGTGGGCAGCAGCCACGCGATCTGACTGCCCATCTCCGTGCCGAGCAGCCGGCTCCACCCCGTCGAGCCCCACCCCCGGCCGCCGCCGACACTGCCGACCTCGTCCCCGGTGAGCCGTCCGAAACCGTTGTACCCCAACGTGAGTTCGAGAACGCTGTTGTGCTGCGACCCGCCGATGTAGGGCCGGGCGCCGGCCGGCACCAGCTCCACCGCCAGCACCCACCACCCGCCGGCGACGACCACCGAGCCCAACGCCACCGCGAGGTGCCAGGCCTTGCGCACCGCGGTGGTCGGCGCGGCCAACAGGTACACCAGCCCGAACGCGGGCAACACCAGGAACGCCTGGAGCATCTTGGTCAGGAACGCGAACCCCACCGCCGCGCCCGCCAGCGCCAACCACGTCCAGGACGCGTGCTCCGCCGCCCGGACCGTGCAGTACGCGCCGAGGATCAACAGCAGCACCAGCAACGCGTCCGGGTTGTTGAACCGGAACATCAGCACGGCGACGGGCGTCAACGCCAGCACCGCGCCCGCGATCAGCCCGGCCGCCTCACCGGCGGTCCGCTTCACCGTGGCGTGGAGCAGCCAGACGCTCGCCACGCCCATCAGGGCCTGGGGGACGAGGATGCTCCAGGCGTTGACGCCGAACAGCCGGGCCGACAGCCCCATCACCCAGGTGGCGGCCGGCGTCTTGTCGACGGTGATCGAGTTGGCCGCGTCCGTGGAGCCGAAGAACCAGGCCTGCCAGCTCTCCGCGCCCGCCTGGGCGGCGGCGGAGTAGTAGGCGTTGGCCCATCCGGAATCACCCAGACGCCACAGGTACAGCACCGCTGTCCCGGCCAGCAACAGCAACAGGGGTAGTCGCGCTCGCATGACGCCGAGCGTGCTGGCGCAGCCTGGGCGTCCCTTGTGCCTACCCTGTGAGCCGCCTGTGCGCTTCCGACGTCCGGCGCACCGCCTCAGCGGGGGAGTCGGACGGTGAACTTCGTGCTGCCCGGCCGACTCACGACCGACACCTCGCCCCCGTGCGCCGCGACCACCGCCGCGACGATCGACAACCCCAGCCCCGTGCTGCCGGCGGCCCGGGACCGCGACGTGTCACCACGCGCGAACCGCTCGAAGACCTCGGGCTGGAGGTCGGCCGGAATCCCTGGCCCGTCATCGGCGACCGTCAACTCGACCTGCCGGCGCGACGCCCGCAACGCCGTCGTGACGGTGGTCCCCGGCGGGGTGTGGGTGCGGGCGTTGGACAGCAGGTTCGCCAACACCTGCTGCAACTTGTGCTCGTCACCGCTCACCGTCACCGGCTCGGGCGGCAGCTCCAGCCGCCAGTCGTGGCCGGGCCCGGCGATCCGCGCGTCGCTCACCCCGTCCACGATCACCCTGGACAGGTCGACCCGGTCACGTGCCAACGGCCGCCCGGCGTCCAGCCTGGCCAGCAGCAGCAGGTCCTCCACCAACGAGGTCATCCGCACCGCCTCGGACTCGACCCGGCGCATGGCGTGACCGATCTCCTTCGGCACCTCGTCCGTGGTGCGGCGGGTCAACTCGGCGTAACCCCGGATGGCGGTCAACGGCGTCCGCAACTCGTGACTGGCGTCCGCGACGAACTGCCGCACCCGCATCTCACTGTCGTGCCGGGCTTCCAGCGCGTTGCCGACGTGGTCCAACATGCGGTTCAACGCCAGCCCGACCTGGCCGACTTCGGTGTCCGGGTCGGCGTCCTGCGCCGGCACGCGCTCGGCCAACGCTACTTTTCCTTGGTGCAACGGCAGTTCGGCGACCCGACCGGCGGTGGCGGCCATCCGCTCCAGCGGTTGCAGGGTCTTCCGGACGATCAACGCCCCGGCCATCGACACCGCGATCAACCCGGCCAACGCCACCCCACCCAGGATGAGCCCCATGCGCAGCACGATGTTGTCCACTTCGGCCAACGGCAGACCGGTGATCATCACCGTGCCGTCGAGCGTCTTCACCGCCAGGACCCGGTAGTCGCCGAGTTCGTCGCCGAGGAACACACTGTGGGCCTTGGCGTCCGCCGGCACGGACGTGAGCAGTGCCATCTCCGCGGTGGGCAGGTTCTCGGGATCGTCACCCCCGGGCTTGAGCCGCGCGGCGTCGACCAGTCCGGGCCGGACGAACGCCACCAGGGTGCCGGGCCCGAACCCGGGACGGTCCAACGGACTGGGCGGCGGCAGACCGGGCATCGGCGGGCCGAAGCGCTCCACCCGCGCGGAGGCCTCGTACAACTGCTGGTCGAGCCGACCGACCAGGAAGTCCCGCAACGCGAACCCGGTGACCACCCCGATACCGGCGCAGACGATGGCGATCAACACCACCTGCTCGACGATCAGCCGAGCGCGCAACGACCACCGCTTAGGGTGCAGGCTTGAGGACATACCCCGCGCCCCGCATCGTGTGGATCATCGGCGCACGCCCGACGTCGATCTTCTTGCGCAGGTACGAGATGTACAGCTCCACGATGTTCGCCTGCCCACCGAAGTCGTAACTCCACACCCGATCGAGGATCTGCGCCTTGCTCAACACCCGCTTGGGGTTCCGCATCAGGAACCGCAACAACTCGAACTCGGTGGCGGTCAACTCCACCGCCTGCCCACCCCGCCGCACCTCACGGGTCTCCTCGTCCAACACCAGATCCCCCACGACCAACTCGGTGCCCGCAGTAGCCTCCGCGACCCCGGTCCGCCGCAACAACCCGCGCAACCGCAACACCACCTCTTCGAGACTGAACGGCTTGGTGACGTAGTCGTCCCCACCAGCCGTCAACCCGGCGATGCGATCCTCGACAGCATCCTTGGCAGTCAGGAACAAGACCGGCAACCCAGGCACATCGGCCCGCATCCGCCGCAACACCTCAAGCCCGTCGAGGTCCGGCAACATCACGTCCAACACGACCACGTCCGGCCGGAACTCCCGGGCGACCCGAACAGCGGACAATCCGTCCAGCGCAGTGCGAACCTCCCACTTCTCCATCCGCAGAGCCATGGACATCAACTCGGCCAAAGTGGACTCGTCATCAACGACAAGAACCCGAACCGGACTCCCATCGGCCCGACGAAGCTCAGGAGAAGCAACGGAACGCATACCCGACATCCTGAAACCACCTCTTGAGCCCACCCTGTGCCAACCCTGTGTACCACCTGTGAACACCGCCAGCCCGCTCACACCAACCCCGCCAGCACAGCAGCAAGAGGCCTGCGCGAGCCCACCGACCCGAGGCTTGCGCGAGCCCACCGACCTGAGGCTTGCGCGAGCCCGGCAGCCCGAGGCGTGCGCGAGCACAGAGAAGGGGCCTCGTGTTCTCCCCGTATGGCCTGCCCGCAGGGGACCGCGCTTGTGCTGGGAGTGCAAGCACGCTTTTCGCTTGCACTCCCAGCACAAGGGTGGTGGTCTTTGACCAGGCCATACGGGGAGAACACGACGCCTTGCCCTTCCTCCTTGGCGGCCTGCCGGTCCGGCGAGGACGCTTGAAGCCCTTCGACCCAGCGCGATCGCGACCGCCTCAAGATCAAAAGATCAAAAGCAACGCTCGCCGCTGGGCAGGCCTCCGGGGAGGGAAGGGCGTCGTGTCCTCCCGCATGGCCTGCCAGAGGCAACCACACGCGTCAAGGGGCCCTCGGGGAGGCTCAGGCGGTGCCTCTTTTGTGTTTCCGGACCCCTTGACACGCGCGGTTGGGCTGCGCCCAGGCCATACGGGAGAACACGAGGCCCACCGCTGTGCTTGCACACAGCCCCAACCGCGCGGGTCTCCAACCACCGGCACCAACCACCAACCACCAACCACCAACCACCAACCACCAACCACCAACCACCAACCACCTAAGACACGCACAGCCCGTGCCCAACGGTCACACAGCTCACGCACAGGGTTCGTCGGGAGCGTGGCCCCATGACTACCGAAACCGAGAACCCGACCTGGGGTGAGGAGCCACCACCGCAGGCCGCCGCTCCCGGACCGAGTTGGACCCCTCGCAAGACACTGATCGCGGTCGCGGTGGCCGTGGGGATCGCCGCTGTGGGCGGAGGGGTCATCTACGCCGCCGGCAATTCCGAGGCGGCCCAGATGGGCGGCATGAACGGCAAGGGCGGCAACGGCCTGATGGTGATGGGGCCCGGACCGTTCGGCGACACCGCGCACGGTGAGTTCCAGAACGGCGAGGTCACCGAGGTCGGCGACTCCTCCATCACGGTCAAGAGCACGGACGGGTTCACCGAGACCTACCAGATCACCGACGACACCCGGGTCAACGGCGGACAGGGCAACGTGCAGAGCCTCGCCACGGGCGACCAGGTCATGGTCGTCTCCAACGGCGACAACACCGCCCAGACCATCATGGAGAACGACGGCCGGGGCGGCCGTGGCAATGGCCAGCAGCCACCCGGCAACAACAAGGGCGGCGACCAGGGCAACCAGGGCAACCCCGGCAACCAGGGCGACGGACAGGGGCAGCAGCCCACCCGGTAGACCCGGTAGAACTGTCCGTTATGAAGCGACTGGCGCTCTCGGCACTCCTGGCAACGCTCGCCCTGCTCGGCGCGGCGCCCCCGGCGTCCGCCCACACCGAGCTGCTGAGCAGCGACCCGGCGGACGGGGCCACCCTGCCCCAGCCACCATCCCGGCTGACGCTGACCTTCAGCGAGCCGGTGCCCGCCGAGAGCGCCACCGTCACCGTCACCGTCCCGGACGGCACCCAGTGGAAGTCCGGCGAGGCGTCGGTGTCCGGCGCGACGCTGACCGTTCCGGTCACGCCGGACCCGGCCCCGCCGGGCCAGTACGTGCTGAACTGGCAGGTCGTCGCCCTGGACGGCGACTACGTCAGCGGCTCGACCACCTTCTCGCTCACTGCCCCGGCGACGGCCGTCCAGCCCACCCCGGCTCCCCAGCCGGGCACCCCGACCACCGCGCAGGACGGCACGTCGACGCCGCCGACCAGCGAACCCACCGCGGTAACGATCTCCGCGTTCGCCTCGGACCCGCCGGCCACCCGGTCCGCCGCCACGGACGACGGCGGTCTGCCGGTCTGGGTGTGGGTCGTCGGCGCGCTGCTCCTGGTGGCGGTCGGGGCGGCGGTGGCGCTGCGGCTCAAGGGCCGCAAGTCCGGCGAGACCCCGGAATGAGGGTCGACGGCGTGCCGGGGGTGCCCGCGTGATCCTTCCCGACGTGCTCGCGCCGGACCTCGACGTGCTGTTCTGCGGCATCAACCCGGGCCTGCTGTCCGCCGCCAGAGGACAGCACTTCGCCCGGCCGGGCAACCGGTTCTGGCCGGCGCTGCACCTGTCCGGCTTCACGCCCCGCCTGCTGAAGCCCGCCGAGCAGGCCGAACTGCTCGACTACGGCCTCGGCATCACGAACCTGGCCACCCGCGCCACGGCCAAGGCCGACGAGCTGACGCCGGAGGAACTCCGTGCCGGCGGCGCACGCCTGACCGAGCTGGCGGCGGCCTACCGGCCGAAGGTCGTCGCGATCGTGGGGATCACCGCCTACCGCACGGCGTTCGACCGCCGCACGGCGCGGATCGGTCCCCAGCCGGAGCCGATCGCCAGGTCCCGCCTGTGGGTGCTCCCCAATCCCAGTGGGCTGAACGCCCACTACCGGCTGGCCGACCTCGTCACCGTCTTCGGGGAACTGCGGTCAGAGGTCGCGCAGGCCTCGTAGGACCCGTTCCGGCTCCGGCAGGGGGCCGGGATCGGCTCCTCGTCGAGGACCCTTGGAACGGCGCGGTCTGTGCTGCGCGATGATGGCGCGATGCGCATCCGCGAGGTCGAGATCTCCGACGACATGATCAGGCTCGGCCAGTTCCTCAAGCTGGCGGGACTGGCGGAGAACGGCGCGCACGCCGGCGAGCTGGTGGAGGACGGGGAGGTCACGGTCAACGGCCGGGTCGAGGAGCGGCGGGGCGCGCAACTGCACGACGGCGACGTGATCTCGGTCGGGACCGAGAAGGCCCGCCTGGTGGCGAACCGATAACGGTTCGAGGGGACCAGACGGGAGTCCGACGCGTGTTCCAAGATCGGCGACCGGGCGTGGCGTCGGTCACGCCGAATGCGAGCCCCCGTCGGTTGTGTGTCGACAGTCGGCACACGGAGTCCGCCCACCCGCCGGCACTTCCGTGCGCCCCGTCGATCGCCGGCGTGACCCTCAGGCCGCCATTGTGCGCGCTGAGTGAAGTAAGTCACTGATCATCCACCGGGTGGCGGCGGCATTTGTGCGGTGGTGACGGGAAGTGGCCGGACCGTTGCGCCGAATAGTCGCCACCGGCCTGTGAATGGGTGATGTCGGGGTACCACCCGCAGGCTCCTCGCTTAGGGACTTAGGGCCTTTTTCGGACGGTGCCGGCCCCGCCGGGAAACCGGGTGTAACGGAAGCCGTCCCAGATTCGATGATCCTGCCCGCCCGTGCTCGACGGCTGCTTGCCGGCCACTGTGGACAGGGCTCACCTGGCACTGGCCGGAGTTTCCTGGCCCCGTCGAAGGGTGACCGCACGTCACCCGGCGGTCCTCCTGGGTGCTCGACAGGGTGGCCTCAGGAATCACCATCCGGGAACTTGTTCACTGTCCGTGTAACGCGCCGGCCCGGCCTGACGAATGACGGTTAGCCGAGGCGATTAAAACGCCGACCGCACATTTGCCGAACACACCACGCGGGTCCGTCGGGGGATGCCCTGCGATGTTGCACGTCCGAACCGGCCCAACCGGGGGAGCACAGCGATGAGCGAGCAGGTCCAACCCACGCGACGCAGACCGGTCGCGGGGGTGACGACGACCAACCGCACGACCCATCCCACGGTCAATAGCTGGGAGCCCGCCTACCGGTACGGCGTCATCGCCGCGGACATCGTCTGCACCATCCTCGTGGTGGTGCTCGCGGGCGCGGTGCTGTCGGCCAACCACCTGACCTTCGGACCGCTGCCGCTGCTCGCCCTGGAGGCGGTCACGGTCGCGATCGTCGTCGGGTCGCTGTTCCTCAACCGGGCGTGGAACACCACCGTGCTCGGTCAGGGCGCGGAGGAGTTCCGCCGGCTCGGCCGGGGCCTCATCGGCTCGGTCGTCGCGCTGGGGCTCGGCGCGCTGGCCGCCGGGCTGCCCGGCGCACGCCTGTGGGTCTTCCTCGTCGGACCGGCGATCGCGCTGGTGGCGTTCCCGGTCCGCTACGCGCTGCGCCGTCCGCTGCACCGGGCGCGCGGCGAGGGCAAGTGCCTGCTGCCGGTGCTCGCGGCGGGCAACGTGGACACCGTCAAGGACCTGATCAGCCGGACCCGGCGCGCGCCGCACCTCGGCTGGCGGGTGGACGCGGTGTGCACTGTGGACGGCCGTGCGGACATCGGCGTGGAGCTGGAGGGCACCCCGGTCGTGGGCCGGTTCGGCGAACTGGCCGAGCAGGTGCGCCGGGGTGGTTACCGGATCGTGGCCGTCACGCCGGACGCCTACTGGACGCCGCGTCGGCTCCAGCAGCTCGCGTGGGACCTGGAGGGCACCGGGGCCGAGATGGTCGTCGCGGCGGCCCTGATGGACTTCGCCGGCCCGCGCCTGCACGTCACCGGCGTGTTGGGTATGCCGCTGCTGCGGGTCACCGAGCCGTCGTTCACCGGGTTCCGCCGGGTGATCAAGACCCTGGTCGACAAGGTCGGGGCGTTCCTGCTGGTCTGCCTGCTGGCGCCGGTGCTGCTCGCGGTCGCGGTGGCGATCATGGTCGACACCAGGGGACCGGTGCTCTACAAGCAGCGCCGCGTGGGCAAGGACGGCAAGCCGTTCACGATCGTCAAGTTCCGCACCATGGTCACCAACGCCGACGCGCTGCGCGCGAAGCTGGCGCAGGTGAACGAGGGCGCGGGCGTGTTGTTCAAGATGAAGCGCGACCCCCGGGTCACCGCCGTCGGCCGGGTGCTGCGCCGCTACTCGCTGGACGAGCTGCCGCAGTTGCTCAACGTGCTCGCCGGCTCGATGTCGCTGGTCGGACCCCGGCCGCCGCTGCCGGAGGAGAGTGCCAAGTACGCACCGGACGTGCGCCGCCGCCTGCTGGTCAAGCCCGGCCTCACCGGCCTGTGGCAGGTCTCCGGGCGCAGCGACCTGTCGTGGGAGGAATCCGTCCGGCTCGACCTGCGCTACGTCGAGGACTGGTCGCTGGCGCTGGACGCGCTGATCCTCTGGAAGACCTTCCGGGCCGTCTTCGGCGGCCAGGGGGCCTACTGATGACCCGCCTACGTACGTCTCCCAGCGGAGGCGGCGACAAGGAGATGGAGATGGACCAGCCGATCGGCATCGCCGTCATCGGCGCCGGGTACTGGGGACCGAACCTGGTGCGCAACGCCCAGGCGACACCCGGCCTGAAGCTGCGCTACCTGTGCGACCTGGACACCGAGCGCGCCCGCCGGGTGCTCGGCGACTACTCGACCGTGCGGGTCTCCGACTCGCTGGACGACGTGCTCGCCGACCCTGCCGTGGACGCGGTGGCGATCGCCACGCCCGCCGCCACCCACCTGCCCGTCGCCATGGCCGCGCTGCGCGCCGGCAAGCACGTGCTGGTGGAGAAGCCGCTCGCGGCCGGCTACGCCGCGGGCCTGGAGCTGGTGCGGGAAGCCGAGGCGCGCGGCCTGACGCTGATGCTCGACCACACCTTCGTCTACACGCCGACCGTGCAGCACCTCCGGGAGCTGGTGCGGGGCGGCGAGATCGGCACCGTCCAGTACCTGGACTCGGTGCGGGTCAACCTGGGCCTGGTGCAGCCGGACGTGGACGTGCTCTGGGACCTCGCGCCGCACGACCTGTCGATCTTCGACGCCATCCTGCCCGACGACGTGCACGTGGTGCGCGTCTCGGCGCACGGGTCGGACCCGATCGGCGCGGGGCGCGCCTGCATCGGCCACCTGACGCTGGAGCTGTCCGACGGCGTGCTGGCCCACGTGCACGTGAACTGGCTGTCCCCGACCAAGATCCGCACCATGATCGTGGGCGGCTCGCGGCGCACCGTGGTGTGGGACGACCTGAACGTCGTGCAGCGCATCTCGGTGCACGACCGCGGCGCGGACGTCATCGAGGGCGACGAGGAGCGCACGCAGGCGATCATCTCCTACCGGCGTGGCGACACCGTCGCGCCCGCGCTGCCCGAACGCGAGGCGTTGCGCGGTGTCATGGCGGAGTTCGCGGCGTCGATCACCGAGAAGCGGGCCCCGCTGACCGACGGCTGGTCGGGGCTGCGGGTGCTGGCCATCCTGGAAGCGGCGTCGGCGAGCCTGGCGGCTCGCGGCGAGTTCGTGACCGTGCGGGACATCGGTTCCGCGAAGTTGGAAGAGGCGGTTGCATGACTGGGCTAGCGGCCCCTAAGCAGGGCATGGACATGACGGTCACGCCGACCGAGATCGAAGGCGTGTTCGTCATCCAGCCGGAGTGGTTCGAGGACGAGCGCGGCTTCTTCTTCGAGTCCTACAGCAAGCGGCGCTGGGAGCAGCACGGCCTGTACCTGGACTTCGTGCAGGACAACCACTCCCGGTCGGCGAAGGGCGTGCTGCGTGGTTTCCACTTCCAGAACTCCCTGGCGCCCCAACACCGCCTGGTCCGCTGCACGGTCGGCGCGATCTGGGACGTGGTGGTCGACATCCGCGCCGGCTCGCCCACGTTCGGCCGGTGGTTCGGCATCGAGCTGTCCGCGACCAACCGCACCCAGCTACTGATGGGCCCGGAGTTCGCGCACGGCTTCGCGGTGCTCTCCGACATCGCCGAGGTGCAGTACAAGACGACCGGCTTCCACCACCCGGCGGCCGAGGGGCTGCTGGCGTGGGACGACCCGGACGTCGGCGTGCCGTGGCCGATCGAGAACCCGACCCTGTCCGCCAAGGACAGCACGAACCCCAGCCTGGCGACGTACCTGGCCAACCCGGCTTTCCACTATGGAGAAACAGCGTGAACCTGCGTGACGCACGTGTCCTGATCACCGGCGGTGCGGGCCTGATCGGCTCGACGATCGCCGACCACCTGCTCGACGAGGGCGTCGCCGAGATCGTCGTGCTGGACAACCTGGTGCGCGGCCGGATGGAGAACCTGGCCGGGCCGCTCGCCGCCGGCGCGGTGAAGTTCGTGGAGGGCGACCTCCGCGACGCCGAGACCGTCAAGTCCACGATGGACGGTGTCGACCTGGTGTTCCACCAGGCGGCCATCCGCATCACGCAGTGCGCCGAGGAGCCCCGGCTGGCGCACGACGTGCTGGCCACCGGCACGTTCAACGTGCTGGAAGCCGCCGTCCAGGCGAACGTGTCCAAGGTGGTCGCCGCCTCGTCGGCCTCGATCTACGGCCTGGCCGAGGTGTTCCCCACCGAGGAGAGCCACCACGCGTACGCCAACCGCACGCTCTACGGCGCGGCGAAGGTCTACAACGAAGGCCTGCTGCGCAGCTTCAACGAGATGTACGGCCTGGACTACGTGGCCCTGCGCTACTTCAACGTGTACGGCCCGCGGATGGACGTCTTCGGCGTCTACACCGAGGTCCTGGTGCGCTGGATGGAGCGCATCGCCGCCGGCACCCCGCCGCTGATCCTCGGCGACGGCAGCCAGACCATGGACTTCGTCTACATCTCCGACATCGCGCGGGCGAACGTGCTGGCCGCCAAGACCGACGCCACCGACGAGGTGTTCAACGTCGCCTCCGGGGTCGAGACCAGCCTCGCGCAGCTCGCCGACGCGCTGCTCGACGTCATGGGCCGCACGGACCTCAAGCCGGAGCACGGCCCGGAGCGCAAGGTCAACGCGGTGCCCCGCCGGCTCGCGAGCACCGAGGCCGCCCGTGAGAAGCTCGGCTTCGAAGCCCGGGTGTCCCTCCACGAGGGACTCGCCAACCTGGTGGCCTGGTGGCAGAAGGAGACCGCCGACGGAGTCGGCAATCAGACGCTGCAAGGAGTTCGCTAGATGATTCCGATCACCCGCCTGTACGTCGGCCAGGAAGAGGCCGACGCCGCGGCCGAAGCGGTGCTGTCCGGGTGGCTGTCGGTCGGCCCGCGCGCGGCGAAGTTCGAGGAGCTGGTGGCCGAGCAGGTCGGCGCGAAGCACGCGGTGGCCGTGAACAGCGCGACCACCGGCCTGCACCTGGCGCTCGCGGCGCTGGGCATCGGCGCGGGCGACGAGGTGATCTGCCCGTCGTTCACGTTCATCGCGACGCCGAACTCGATCCGCTACACCGGGGCCACCCCGGTGTTCGCCGAGATCGACGAGCGCACCTACAACATCGACCCGGCGCACGTCGAGCGGCTGATCACGCCGCGCACCAAGGCGATCATGCCCGCGAGCCAGATCGGGCTGCCGGCCGACCTGCACGCACTCAAGGAGATCGCGCGCAAGCACGGCCTGCACCTGGTCGAGGACGCGGCGCCCGCGTACGGCGCGACCATCGACGGCGTCCGGCTGGGCACCATCAGCGACATCACGGTGTTCTCCTTCGACGCGCGCAAGATCCTCACCACCGGTGAGGGCGGCGTGGTCACCACCGACGACGCCGAGGTGGCGGCGAAGCTGAAGGCGCTGCGCGCGCACGCGGCCTCGATCTCCACGCTGACCCGGCACACGTCGACGGCGGTGATCTCGGAGAGCTACGACGAGGTCGGCTTCAACTACAAGATGACCGACATCCAGGCCGCGGTCGGCGTGGTGCAGCTAGGCAAGCTGGACCACGTCGTGAAGACCCGCCGCGCCCTGGCCGCCCGCTACGACGAATTGCTGGCGGGCAACGACTCCCTGATCCTGCCGCACGAGCCGGCCGGGTTCGGGCACGTGTACCAGTCGTACCTGGTGCGGTTGACGGACCACGCCCGGATCGACGTGATGAACGCGATGGCACAGCGCGGTGTCGCCACCCGGCGCATCACGGCGTGCCACCTGGAGCCCGTGTACCACGCGGGTGACGCCACCCCGTCGCTGCCGGTGACGGAGAAGGTGGCGGCCGACCACATCCTGCTGCCGCACTTCGTCGGGCTGACCGACGAGGAGCAGGACGAGGTCGTCGAGGCGCTGCACGCCGCCACCGCCTAGCGGTCGGCCGCGTCGGCAGGAACCCGGTGGCCGGGGGCAGGGCCCGGCCACCGGACCTTCCGACGTCATTGTTGACCACGCGGAGTGACTACGAGGTCCGGTCTCGCGTCGTCATCCAATCGAGATCACCTTTGTGCTAACACCTTCACATTTTTCACCGACTTCCGAGGCAACGAAGGTTGCACTACGGGGAGTAGTGACTACCGCGCTACTGAGCGTTCGAGGAGTTGAGTGGCCGATGACGTCGCCGGTTAGACGTCTTGTCAGGACGCTGTGCGCTGTGCTCATGGTGACCGGTTGTGTCACACCTCTTGTCGTCCTGACGGCCACAGTGGCGAATGCCGCGCCGTGCGACGCCCCCGTGGTCAACAAGGTGCTCTGCGAGAACACCAAATCCGGCACGCCGGACTGGCAGGTCTCGTCCCGCGACGACTCGATCCTCGGCTACACGACGGACATCAGCGCCACCCCCGGTGGCCAGGTGGCGTTCAAGATGCTGACGAACGCGTCCTCCTACACCGTCGACATCTTCCGGCTCGGCTGGTACAGCGGCGTCGGCGCGCGTCAGGTCGGCTCGGTGTCCCGCAACACCCCGCAGAACCAGCCGCCGTGCCTGCGCGACACGCCGAGCGCTCTCATCGACTGCGGCAACTGGGCCGTGTCGGTCACCTGGAACGTGCCGGCGGACGCCGTCTCGGGCCTCTACTACGCCCGCGTGACGCGCAACGACAACGGCCTGCGCAACGAGATCGCGTTCGTGATCCGCGACGACACCAGCACGTCGAAGATCCTCTTCCAGACCTCGGACTCGACGTGGGTCGCCTACAACCGCTACGGCGGCAACTCGCTGTACTTCGGCGACGGCCCCGGCCAGGGCGGGCAGGCGTACAAGGTGAGCTACAACCGCCCGTACACGGGTGGTGACGGCGACGAGAACTTCATCTTCAACGCCGAGTACCCGATGCTCCGGTTCATGGAGCGCAACGGGTACGACATGAGCTACACCACGGACGTCGACAGCGCCCGGCGCGGCCACCTCATCAAGAACCACAAGGTGTTCATGGCCGTCGGCCACGACGAGTACTGGTCGAACGAGCAGCGCGCGAACGTCGAAGCCGCCCGGGACGCGGGCGTGCACCTGGCGTTCCTCACCGGCAACGAGATCTTCTGGAAGACCCGCTGGGAGAAGAGCATCGACTCCTCCCAGACGGACTGGCGCACGGTCGCCTGCTACAAGGAGACCAAGGGCACCCAGAACGACGGCCTGAACGACTGGACCGGCACCTGGCGCGACCCGCGCTACAGTCCGCCGCAGGACGGCGGACGGCCGGAGAACTCGTTGCTGGGCAACATCTTCACCGTCAACGGCCGGCGCGACGACTCGCTCCAGGTGCCGGCCGCGTACGGCAAGATGCGGCTGTGGCGGCACACGTCGTTGCAGAGCATGGCCGCCGGCACCACCTACACGTTCCAGCCGGGCACGCTCGGCTACGAGTGGAACACGGTGGAGGACAACGGCTACCAGCCCGCGGGCGTCGGCCAGTTCTCCCGCACGACGGTCGCCATGCTCGACGGCCCGTACGTGCTCCAGAACCACGGCGACTACTACACGCCGGACACCAAGACCCACGCGATCACCTACTACAAGTACCCGTCCGGGGCGCTGGTGTTCGGCGCGGGCACGGTGCAGTGGGCGTGGGGCGTGGACGACGAGCACGCCTTCCTCACCAACACCCCGACCTCCGACATCCGGATGCAGCAGGCGACGGTGAACTTCCTGGCCGACATGGGCGTCCAGGCCTCGACGCTGATGCCCGGCCTGGTGCAGGCGACCGCGTCCGGTGACACCACGCCGCCGGCCGTGACCTACACCAGCGTCCCGGTGCTGTCCAAGGTCGGCCAGCCGTACACGTTCTCCGGCACCGTGACCGACGCGGGCCAGGTGACCGGCGTCGAGGTGTCCACCGACGGCGGCGTGCGCTGGCACCCGGCGGTGTGGCAGGCCGGCCAGACCGCGTGGAGCTACACCTACACGCCTCCGGCGTCCGGGCCCGCGCAGCTTCGCGTCCGCGCCGTGGACGACTCGCTGAACCTGTCCACCCCGGCCGCTGCTTCGCCCGGTGTCGCGACCCGGACCTGCCCGTGCGGGATGTGGACCGACAACGACACCCCGAAGACGCCGGACATCCTGGACGGCTCCGCCCTGGAGCTGGGCGTGAAGTGGCGTGCCAACACCGACGGTTACGTCCGCGGTGTCCGGTTCTACAAGGGACCGGGCAACACCGGCACGCACACCGGCACCCTGTGGTCGTACGAGGGGCAGCAGCAGCTCGCCACCGGCACGTTCGTCAACGAGACCGCGTCCGGCTGGCAGACCCTGCTGTTCCCGGTCCCGGTCGCGGTGTCGGGCAACACCACCTACATCGTGTCCTACCTGTCGCCGACCGGGCACTTCTCGGTCGACACCGAGTACTTCAGCCGCAGCTCCCGGTACCTGGAGCCGTTGACCGGCCTGCAAACCGGCGTGGCCGGCCAGAACGGCGTCTTCCGCTCCGGCGCGGGCTTCCCGGACCGCAGTTCCCAGGACAGCAACTACTGGGTCGACGTGGTGTGGGCGCCGGACCCCGGCCCGGACACCCGCGCGCCGGAACGGGTGAGCACCAACCCGCTGGCCGGCGCGGCGAGCGTCGGTCTCAACCCGACGCTGAGCGTGACCTACGACGAGGCCGTCAACCCGGGCACCGTGCAGTTCACGCTGACCGGTCCGGGCGGGTCGGTCGCGGGGGCCACTTCGGTGACGGGCAACGGGAAAACCGCCCAGTTCACGCCGAACGCCGCGCTCACCACCGGCACGACCTACACGGCGAGCGTGAAGGCCAAGGACGCGGCGGGCAACGAGACCCCGTTGCACAACTGGTCCTTCACCACCGGCGCGAACCGCCCGGCGACCTGCCCGTGCACGGTGTGGGACGACTTCGCGTCGCCCGCGACGCCGAGCGCCGACGACAGCACCCCGGTGGAGCTGGGCACGAAGGTCCGCTTCAACGGCAAGGGCGAGGTGCTGGGCGTCCGGTTCTTCAAGGGCGCGGGCAACACCGGCACGCACAAGGGTTCCCTGTGGTCGTCGAGCGGCCTACTGCTGGGCACCGGCACGTTCACCAACGAGAGCGCGAGTGGCTGGCAGACACTGACGTTCGCCTCGCCGGTCGTGGTGCAGGCGAACACGACCTACGTGGTGTCGTACTACGCGCCGAACGGCCACTACGCCGTGACACCGGGCTACTTCAACGGGCAGAGCGCGAGCTACGGCGCGATGCGTGCGCTGTCCAACGGCATCGACGGCCCGAACGGCGTCTACCGCTACGGCGTCGGCGGCGGGTTCCCGCAGTCGTCGTTCAACGCGGCGAACTACTGGGTCGACGTCATCTACAAGAACGGCCTCAACGGCGACACCACCCCGCCGACGCTGGACAACCGCACGCCGGGACCGGACGCGACGAACGTGGGGCTGAACTCCTCGCTGTCGCTGGCTTTCTCGGAGGCGATGGACCCGGCGTCGACGCAGATCTGGCTGTCCGACCCGGGCGGCGCGAAGCTGTACGGCACGGTGGCGCTCTCGGGTGACCAGAAGACCGTGACGTGGACGCCGAACGGCGCGTTGAAGCCCAACACCCGTTACACGGCAAGCGTTCTGCTCGCCGACGTGAAC
Source organism: Actinosynnema sp. CS-041913 (assembly GCF_050942485.1). Classification (NCBI taxonomy): domain Bacteria; kingdom Bacillati; phylum Actinomycetota; class Actinomycetes; order Pseudonocardiales; family Pseudonocardiaceae; genus Actinosynnema; species Actinosynnema sp. CS-041913. The sequence goes on from NZ_CP192037.1 coordinate 2,903,478, forward strand.
GGCAACGCGATGACGTCCACCGCCACCTGGTCGTTCACCGCGTCCACCACGGCGTCCTGCCCGTGCTCGCTGTTCAGCACGGCGACCGTGCCGACCACCACGTCGGCCGACGACAACGGGGCGTACGAGCTGGGCGTGCGGTTCATCCCGACGCAGAGCGGCCAGATCACCGGCGTGAAGTTCTACAAGGGCGAGGGCAACACCGGCACGCACACCGGCTCGCTGTGGTCGTCCGCGGGCGTCCGCCTGGCGACCGGCACGTTCACCGGCGAGACGGCGAACGGCTGGCAGACGTTGACCTTCCCCTCGCCGGTCACGGTGGCGCCGGGGCTGGTCTACACGGCGTCGTACTTCGCGCCGAACGGCCACTACTCGATCGACAACGGCTACTTCCAGGCCTCCGGCGTCAACGCGCCGCCGCTCACCGCGCCGCAGACCGGCGAGGGCAACCCGAACGGCGTGTTCCAGACCGGCGGCGGCTTCCCGACGACGTCCCACCAGGGCAACAACTACTGGGTCGACGTCGTCTACACGCCCAACAGCGACACCACGGCGCCGGTCAGCTCCGGCCACACCCCGCTGACCGACGCGGTGGACGTCTCGCTCACCACCCAGGTGACGGCGAGCTTCGACGAGCCGATCGACCTGACCAACACGCAGTTCGCGGTCAGCGACCCCGGTGGCGCGAAGCTCGACGGCACGCTGACCCGGTCGGCCGACCAGCAGACGGTGGTCTGGACGCCCGCCGCACCGCTGGCCGCGGCCACCCGGTACACCGTCAGCGTGCGGGCGGCCGACCTCGGTGGCAACATCATGGCCACGCCACTGACCTGGTCGTTCACCGCGGCGACCAGTCAGACTTGCCCGTGCTCGCTGGTCAGCGCGGCGACGGTGCCCACGGTGCCGTCGGCGGACGACAGCGGGGCGTACGAGATGGGCGTGCGGTTCACACCGACGGCCGACGGCCGGATCACCGGGGTGAAGTTCTACAAGGGAGCCGGGAACACCGGCACCCACACCGGCACGGTCTGGTCGGCGGACGGGTTGCCGCTGAAGACCGGCACGTTCACGAACGAGACCGCGACGGGCTGGCAGACGCTGACGTTCGACACGCCGCTGACGGTGACCGCCGGCACGACGTACGTCGCCTCGTACACCGTGCCGAACGGCCACTACTCGGTGAACCACGGCTACTTCGCGGGCTACACCGTGACGTCGCCGCCGCTGTCCGCGCCGGCCACCGCCGAGGGCGCCCCGAACGGCCTGTACCAGGTCGGCTCCGGGTTCCCGACGAACAGCCACCAGGGCAACCACTACTGGGTCGACGTGGTCTTCGAGACCGGCTGAGACCGCCGGCCGGGTCCACCGCGGACCCGGCCGGCCCACGCGAGGGGAACACGATGACGCCACGGCCGCTGCTGCTGGTCGGCGGAGCGGGACTGGCGCGCGAGGTGCTCGCCGCCGTCCGGCTCCTGCCCGACGAGTGGAAGCCGGTGGGAGCACTGGACGACGACCCGTCCCGGCACGGGGCGGATCTGGACGGCCTGCCCGTGCTGGGCGGCTCGGAGCTGGTGCGCGAGATGCCCGACGCCGCCGTGCTGGTGTGCATCGCCAGCGCGCGGCGGCCGTTGGGCCGGATGAACGTGGTGCGGCGGCTGGATCTGCCGGAAGACCGGTGGGCCACCGTCGTGCACCCGGCGGCGTCCGTGCCGCCGGGCAGTGTCGTGGGGCCGGGAACGGTCCTGCTGGCGGGGGCGGTGGTGACGACGCCGCTGCGCCTGGGTGCGCACGTCGTGGCCATGCCCCACGTGCTGATCACCCACGACGACGAGGTCGGCGACGGCGTGACGCTCGCCGGCCGCGCCTGCCTGGGTGGTGGGGTCCGGGTCGGTGAGAGCGCTTACCTCGGCCAGGGCTCGGCGGTGCGGGAAGGCGTGTCGATCGGCGCGGGCGCGGTCGTGGGCATGGGCTCGGTGGTGCTCTCGGACGTGCCCGCGGGTGAGGTCTGGGCGGGGATACCCGCCGGACGGCTGCGAGAGGGGAACGGTTCGTGATCGACATCCCGCTGGTGGACCTGCGTGCGCAGCACGAGCAGGTCGCCGACGAGGTCGCCGACGGCTGGGCGCAGGTGCTCAAGACGACGGCGTTCATCGGCGGCAGGCAGGTCGCCGAGTTCGAGGCGGAGTTCGCCGCCTACCAGGAGGTCCCGCACTGCGTCGGCGTCGGCAACGGCACCGACGCCATCGAACTGGCGTTGCGGGCGCTGGACGTCGGGCCCGGCGACGAGTGCGTGCTGCCCGCCAACACGTTCATCGCCACCGCCGAGGCGGTCGCCCGGTCCGGCGCGACACCCGTGCTGGTGGACTGCGTCGCCGACACCGGCCTGATCGACGTGGACCTGGTGGCGGACGCGCTGACCGAGCGCACCAAGGCGATCCTGCCGGTGCACCTGTACGGGCAGGCGGCTCCGGTGGAGAAGCTGCGCGGGTTCGGCGTCCCGGTCGTGGAGGACGCGGCGCAGGCGCAGGGCGCGCGGCGGCACGGGGTGGCCGTGGGCGGGCTGGGCGACATCGCGGCGACCAGTTTCTACCCCGGCAAGAACCTCGGCGCGTACGGCGACGGCGGCGCGGTGCTGACCCGCTCCGACGAGCTGGCCTCGGCGGTGCGGCTGTTGCGCGAGCATGGGTCGCCGCGCAAGTACGAGCACACCGTGCTGGGTTTCAACAGCCGGCTGGACACGTTGCAGGCCGTGGTGCTGTCGGCGAAGCTGCGCCGCCTGGACGACTGGAACACGGGCCGCCGCGCGGCGGCCGACCGGTACTCGTCGCTGCTGGCCTCGGTGCCGGAGGTGACGCTGCCGGTGGTGCTGGAGGGCAACGTGCCGGTGTGGCACCTGTACGTCGTGCGGGTGCCGAACCGGGACCGCGTGCTGGCCGCCTTGCACGCGGCTGGGATCGGCGCGGGTATCCACTACCCGACGCCCGTGCACCTGACCGGCGCGTTCGACTCGCTGGGCCACGCGCGCGGCGACTTCCCGGTGAGCGAGGAGATCGCGGGGGAGATCCTGTCCCTGCCGTTGTTCCCGGAGATCACGGCCACGCAGCAGGAACGGGTCGTGGCCGCGTTGGCGGAGGCGGTGCGATGAGCGTCTTCGTCCACCCCAAGGGGTTGTGCGAGAGCGAGGACGTCGGCGAGGGCACCCGGGTGTGGGCGTTCGCGCACGTGCTGCCGGGTGCGCGCGTCGGGCGTGACTGCAACATCTGCGACAACGCCTTCGTGGAGGGCAAAGCCGTGCTGGGCGACCGGGTGACCGTGAAGAACGGCACCCTCGTGTTCGACGGCGTGGTGTGCGAGGACGAGGTGTTCCTCGGGCCGAACGTGTTGTTCACCAACGATCTCCGGCCTCGGGCGGCGATCCGCCGTGGGGGCGACGACCTGCTGTCCACTGTGGTCAGACGTGGTGCTTCGCTGGGTGCGGGCACGGTGGTGGTGTGCGGCGTGGAGATCGGCGAGCACGCGTTCGCCGCCGCCGGTTCGGTGGTGACGAAGGACGTGTCCGCGCACTCGTTCGTCGCCGGGAATCCCGCCCGGCACAAGGGCTGGGTGTGCTCGTGCGGGCAGCGGCTGGACGCCGGGCTGGTGTGCCCGGACTGCGGCAACCGTTACGCCGAGGGCGACAAGGGCTTGGTGCCCCAGGGCTGACGGCGTGGCAAGGCCTGGCACCCCCAATGGCGTGACAGGGCCTGGTGGCCCAAGGCTGACGGAGTGGCAAGGGCCTGGTGCCTCAGGGCTGACGGAATGACCAGAGCCTGGTGGCCCGGGTCAATGGGTTTCGGAGGGGGTCCGCCGCTCTGAACTGGTCCCCGGAAGTTGGACTGGCTAACTGAAGGTTAGGCCGTGAGGGCCTGGGCTCGGTACTCGACCGGGCTCAGGCCCTTGAGCGTGGTCGAGATGCGGGTGGTGTTGTACCAGTCGATGTACTCGTCCAGCGCCGTGGTGAACTCGGTGACGGTGTCGAACTTGGTGTGGTGGAACAGTTCTTCCTTGAGGTGGCCGAAGAAGTTCTCGGCTATGGAGTTGTCCAGGCAGTTGGCCCGCCGTGACATCGACTGGGTCAGGCCCGCGTCGTCAAGCAGTTTCCGCCAGGAGGCGTGCTGGTACTGGAACCCTTGGTCGGAGTGCACCAGCGGCGAGGTGCCGGCGGGCAGGGTGGCGATCGCCTCGCGGAGTGAAGAGTTGGTCAGCTCCAGCGTTGGCGACGGGCCACAGGAGTAAGCGATCACGGATCGGTCGAACAGGTCGATGATCGGGGACAGGTAGAGCTTGCGGTCACCGATGCGGAACTCGGTGACGTCGGTGACCCACTTCGTGTCCGGCGCCGATGCGGTGAACTGGCGGTTCAGCGTGTTCTCGGCGGTCGTGCCGGTCTGCCCGAGCCAGGACCGATACCGGCGTGGCCGCCGGACCTCGCAGACCAGGCCGAGGATGTTCATCAGCTTGAGCACGGTCTTCTTGGCCACCTGCCGGCCTTGACGGATCAGCATGATGTGGATCCGCCGATGCCCGTAGCGGCCACGGGCGGCCTCGAACGCCTCGATGATCGCGGTCTTGAGCCCGGCCTGCGGATCAGGTCGCGTGAGCCGGGCCTGGTGATGGAAGAACGTCGACCGGGCCAGGCCGGCGACCGCCAGCAGCACCGGCAGCGGGTAGTCGGCCTTGAGGGCGGCGATGACCTGGGTTTTCACCCTCGCCCCTGCTCCCTCAAGGCCCGCAATTTTTCCAGGTAGGCCACCTTCGCGGACAACCGCAGGTTCTCGGCCCGCAACCGTTCCAGCTCATCCGGTTCCGAAGCCGGTGGCGCCGCGGGCCGGCCTTTCCGCCTGGGGCGCAACGCTTCCTCTCCCTCGCGCCGATACGCCCGCACCCAGTTCTCGACCAGCTTGGACGAGGACAGGTCGTGCTCGCGCGCCAGCTCGGCCGCGGTCGCCTCACCCGCCACGAACCGGCGCACGACCCCGAGCTTGAACTCGAACGTGAACGACCGCTTGCCCGGATTGTTCATCAGCGCTCCCGCGCCTCTCAACCTCCAACGATCATGCAAGCGTCGCACCGCGGCCCTGGACACACCCAACCGGGTTGCCACAGCCTTCGGACCATACCCGGCCTCGAACAACGCCACAGCGGACTCCCGCTGCCCCTCGGACAACGAACTTCGTGGATGCACCAAACCGCTCCCCGGAAGTCGGAACTGGATTCCCAGTCCAACTTCTGGGGAGCGGTTCACTCGGCGGACCCCTTTTCCTGCTTCGCGATCCGCAGCATGGCCCCGGACAGGCCGATCATGGTGAACACCAGGCCGGTCGCGACGCCGAAGCCCAGCAGGTCGAACGTGAACGCCCCGATCCCGCCCCCGAGCACCGCGCCCAGGCCGCACGCGGCCAGGCCGCGCAGGTGCTCGTCCTGGCTGATCAGCCGCACCCGGAGCACCGCGAAGCCGGCTGCGAGGAACATGCCGATCAGCGCGAACAGGCCGAGGTAGCCGTTCTCGATCAGGGTCAGCAGGAACTGGTTGTCCAGGATCGTGTACTTGGTCGGTAGGAACGTGCCGAAACCCCGCCCCAGCAATGGGTTCAGGTCGATCTGCTCGGCCGCCGCCGCGTAGTCCGCGGTGCGCGCCTTCACACTCGGGTCGTCCTCGATGTTGGAGAACATGCCCCGAATCGTGCCGAACAGGCCCGGCACCACGAGGCTCGCGCCGACGAAGAAGCCGCCGCCGACCACGAGCGCGGTGACCTTGCGCTTGCGCGGCAGGGTGAGGATCATCACGACGCCGGTCACCGTCATGACCAGGATCGCCGTCCGGGACAGCGAGGTCATCGCGCCGAGGCCCACCAGGGCCAGGCAGATCAGCCACCGCTTGTAGGGCGTGCCCTCGTCCCGTGCCTTGAACACGTAGTGCGCGCCCAGCGGCACGGCCGTCGCGCAGACCAGCCCGTATTCGATGGGGTGGTTGGTGGTGCCGGTGGGGCGGCGGAAGATGGATCGCGACTCCATCACCGCGTAGCCGTTCTCCTGCGCCCGCAGGCCGGGGATGCTCACGTACGAGGCGAGGTCGATGCCCGCCCCGAACTGCACCAGGCCGACGAACGCGATGACCGCGGCGCAGCCGAGGATCAGCTTGAGCACCTTGTCCAGGCGTTCCCTGGTGCGCACGGCGTCGCAGATGAAGACGGCGACGCTGATCGTGGCCACGATCCGGACGATGCTGGAGTCGGCGACGGTCAGCTCGTCGGTGGGCAGCCAGCGCCTCGTCGCCACGCCGTAGGTCGCCAGGTGCGCGGCCAGGTAGAGGCCCACGGCCGTGCGCACGACGTTGCGGCCCTTGCCCATGCCGAGGGTGTCGACCATCTGCGTGGCGAGCCAGAGCACGCCCAGCAGCAGGGCGACGACCAGGGCGGGCGGCAGCGTCATGGGGACGAACGACAGCACCAGCCGGGCCGGGATGATCAGCAGTGCGATGAGGTAGACGCAGACCAGGGTCGCGCCGTCTGCCCGTTGCCGCACCTGCCGGAGCTGCTCGGTCAAGTTCTGTCTTCGTTGGTCGGCCAGGCCGGCTTGGGCGGCACGGCGATCTTCACGGTCTTCTCGCTGGCGGTCGGCTGGGCGTTCGGCTTCACCGCCGCCTGCGCGCCCGGCTGCGCGGTCGGCTTGCCGTTCTGCTGGCCGCCCGGCTGACCGCTCTGCTGCGCGCCGGGCTTGGCCTGCTGACCGCTCTGCTGCGCGCCCACCGGTCCGCCGGGCTTGGCCGCCTGTGCGCCCGGCTGCGCGGTGGGCAGCCCACCGGGCGGGGTCTTCGGCGGTGGGCCGGGCTTCGCCGCGTTCTGCACCGGGGCCTGCACCTTGACGGTCTGCTCGCTGGCCGTCGGCTGCGGGCGGCGCACGGGCGGGCCCGACGGGCGGCGTGGCGCGCCGGTCACCGTGGCGTTGGTCTGGTGGTTGGTCGGCGGGGCTTTCGGTGGCGCCTGTGCCTGTGCCTGTGCGGGGGCCGGGGCGTCGGCGGGCGCGCTGTCCTCGTCCGGCTCGGCGTCGTCGGCGGCAGCGGCCCGTGCCGCCCGTTCCCGCCGCCGGCGCAGGTGGTTCATGATGCTGTCCGACCCGAACGTCGCCGCCGTGGTGAGCAGCATCAGCAATACGAACGCCGCGCCCGCGTACCGGACCTTCCCGCCGATCTGCGCCTCCGCCGCTGTCGGGTTCACGATCACCTGCGAGGTGATGAACGTCGACTCCGGGGCCTTCAGCTTGCGCTGCTGGTCCTCCAGCTCCCGGGTGGCGAACTCCAGCACCGTGGTGACCATCTTCTCGGCCGCCTCGGGGTTGTCGCTGTCACCGACGACGAACAGGAACGGCCCGTTCTGCCCACCGCCGGTCACCGTGTAGTTCAGCGGCGAGTCCTTGGTGATGCCCAGTTGCTCGCGGGTCTTCGGGTCGGCGAGGATCTGCGACAGGATCTGCGAGGTGGTCGCCAGGCTGCCGTCGAACGCCAGCAGCGGGTTGATCTTCACCGCTTCCTCGGGCGTCACCTTCTGCGAGAACGTGCCACCGGCCGCCGGCGTGGTCAGCACCATCACACCGGAGGACTGGTAGCGGGTCGGGATGGACAGGAAGATGCCGGCAGCCACCGCGACGGCGACCACCGCTGACGGCACGGCGATGTACCACCGCCTCCGCAGCGTGCGCACGGCGCCCCAGAAATCCATCCGCTCCCCGATCCACGTTTACCCTCAGTGCGTGACCGCAAGGTGTTGTTACTCTGAAATCGGCCGACTCGCGCCTTGTCGTTACAGGTGGTGATGGACTTGGGCACGCGACGCGTCGCGCTGGCCGTCAGCGCCATCGTACTGGTCGTGGCGGCCGGTGTGGTGTATGTGGCCACCGTCGTCCAGGACCGACCGGTAACCCCCGTGGCCTCTGTGGACGCAGACCTGATGTTCGTGGAACTGGCGGACGGCCGCAGCCGGGTGGAACAGGTGGCCCTGACCGATCCCGGCGTGCGCAGCGGCACGGAAATGGCCTGTCAGCGGGTGTACCGAGCCGGCGGGACCACGGTGTGCCTGCGCTTGGCGGGACCAGGCCCGACCTACGCGGCCGAGGTCTCCCGCGATGGTCGGGTGGTCCGCACGGTGCCACTGCCCGGCGTCCCCAGCCGGGCGAAGGTCTCGGCCTCCGGACAGGTCGTCTCGTGGACGTCCTTCGTGACCGGCGACTCGTACTCGGTACCCGGCGGGTTCTCGACGCGGACCGGGTACGTGGACCTACGCGGCGGAGAGGCCGTGGAGTCCCTGGAAGGCTTCACCGCAGAGATCGAGGGCAACGTCCACACCGCTCAGGATGTGAACTATTGGGGACTGACGGTAGCTGCGGACGACCGGACCTTCTACGCAACCCTGGCCTCCGGCGGCTTCACGTGGCTGGTGAAGGGTGATCTGACAGACCGTCGCGTGACGTCACTGCGCCGCGACGCGGAGTGCCCTTCCCTGTCCCCGGACGGCACGAAGATCGCCTACAAGAAGCGAATCGGCCGCCTGGGCCCATGGGACTTGGCCGTGCTGGACCTCACAACGGGAGAGGAACACCGCCTCCCGGGCACAGCGGGGATCGACGACCAGGCCACCTGGCTGGACAACGACCGCCTCGCCTTCGCGGCAGTACCCAAGGACTCGAAGCTGGCCGCCATCCACGTAGTACCGGCAGACGGCGCAACAGACGCCAAACTCCTGATCTCAGACGCAACCTCCCCAACACCGCTCTAACCCACACCCACCGACGCACAGCGCTCTTCGCAGTGGCGCGCGCAGCGCGCACTCCGGTCGGTGGGCTGCGTGTCATCCCCGTATGGCCTGCCCGCAGGGAACCGCGCTTTTCCTGGGGATGCAAGCACGCTTTTCGCTTGCATCCCCAGGAAAAGGGTGGTTGTCTTTTGACCAGGTCATGCGGGGATGACACGACGCCCGAGTCTTGCTTTTGTGTACATCCTTGGCGGCCTGCCTGTCCGGCGAGGACGCTTGTAGCTTGTGGTCTTGAAGCGGTCGCGACCGCTCTGAGACGAAGAGCGACGCTCGCCGCTGGGCAGGCCTCCGGGGAGGAAATGCCAAGGCGTCGTGTTCTCCCCGTATGACCTGGTCAAAGACCACCACACTTGTTCAGGGAGCGCAAGCGAAAAGCGTGCTTGCGCTCCCTGAACAAGCGCGGTTGCCCTGCGGGCAGGCCATACGGGGAGAACACGAGGCCCCTTTGTGTGCTCGCGCAAGCTTTTAGCTGCTGTGCTCGCGCAGGCTTTTGGCTGTTGGTCAGACGAGTAGTTCGCGGCGGAGTACCTTCTCCAGTTCGTGGCCTGCCGCGTCCCAAGAGCGGCTGGATACGCTGGCTGAGGCGGCCTCCGCCACGGTGGCGAAGTCGGGCGTGGTGACGGCGTCGGATAGTGCCCGTGCCAGGTCGTGCGGTGTGGCTGGGGCGTATCGGACGTGGTCGTTGTCCAGCACGATGCGGTTGTGCTGTGCGTCGTTGACGACGGGTAGGCAGCCGGCGGCGAGCATTTCGTGTGGTACCAGGGAAACGTTGGTCATGGAGAGTGTCAGGCCCGCGTAGCAACGGTTGTAGATGTCGTTGAGCTGGTCCGGGGTGATCAGGCCGTGGTCGATGTGGCGTGGGCCCAGTTTGCCGATTTTCTCGCCATACGTGTGGATCGTGATGTCGGGGTGTTGTTCGGCGAACAGGTCCAGGGCCAGTAGGCCGATCTCGATGGCGCGGCGGGGTGCCGATCGTCTGGCGTAGAACACGATGCCGTCTCGGCGGGTGTTCTTCTTGAGGTGGTATCGGTCCGCGTCGCAGCCGAAGTCGAACCAGTCGGTGGGCATGGCCATGTCTGTACGCAGCTTCTCGGCCAGGAAGCGGCCGGCGGTGAAGCCGTGGAAGCCCATTCGGTACGTGTTCTCGGCCAGCGCCGACAGGCCGCCGACTGGGAAGAACCACGGTTCGTAGTCCTGTACGAGGTAGAAGCGCTTGCCGGCGCAGGGGTCGTTGAACGCCGGGTACGCCGTCATCCAAGCGGTGGCGAAGACGGCGTGTGCGTCGGCCATGCCGTCCGTGACGTCCAGGATTTGGCCTCGGAAGCCCGGATATGCCGAGCGGATCACGGGTTCGTGGTCCGCCGCGCGGCTGCCGTACACGTCGTACAGGTACAGCCGGCAGGTGTGGCCCAGTGACTCCAAGTGCTGGATGAGCCGGAACATCGTCGTGTGGCCACCGGAACCGGGGGCGGGCGGTGTGCTCACCCAGTTGACGGTCAACGAGCCGTCGGCGGGGATCGGGGGCACGGTCACGGGTCGGCGGGTGGTGATGTCGGCGGCGCGGACGTCCTCCAGGCGGACCGGGAAGACCTCGGAGTCGGCGCCCAGCCGCTTGGCGGCGGTGCGCAGGGCGCGGGCGCCGAGTTGGCGCACGCCTTCTTCCCGCACGATTCGCGAGACCTGGTGCGCGCGTCGCTGGAACACCTGGACAGCCCTCACGCCTTACCCCTTCGCAGCAGACTCAGCGCCTCGTGGCGCAGAGGGAAGACAACAGCGGTGTAGGTCAGCAGTGACAGCGTGCCGCCGATGAGCAAGCGCCACAACGCGCCCGGGATGAACCACTGCACGGTCTCGGCCACGGCGATCATCGCCACGCCGCCGAGCACGGGGCGTGCCACGGCCGCGCCCAGCACCCGTGCCCGCACGCCGTAAGGGCGGAACGCGATCAGATAAGCGGGCACGATGAACACCAGCACCACGACGCTCTGCGCCAGTGCCACGCCCCGGATGCCGTCCAGGTGCGCGCCCAGCGCGAGCAACGGCACCAGAGCCGCCAGCCACACGACGTGGATGACCAGGATCGCCCGCGACCGCCCGGCACTGGCCAGGTAGTCGTAGCCGAGTTCCAACGCGACCCGCATCGCGCCCAGCAGCACCAGCGCCGCCAAGGCCGCAGCGGTGGGCGCCCACCGTTCGCCGTAGACGGTGCGCACCAACGGATCGGCCAACGCCGCCAGCAGCACGCACGCGGGCACGGTGAACAGGGCCAGCAGCGCCAGCGCACGGGCGAACGTGCGCTGGAATAGAGCCGGGTCGTCCCGCACCTTGGAGAACGCGGCGAGCGACACACTGCGCACCGGCTGGGAGAACGCGGCCACCGGCCAGTTCGCGAGGTTGGTCGCGAGCAGGTAGTAACCGAGCGGCAACGTGCCGAGCACGCTGCCGACGATGATGCTGTCCACGTTCAGCACGCCGAACACCAGCAGCGACGCACCCGCGAGCGGCAGCCCGAAGCCGAGGACTTCCCGTGCCCGCTTCCGGTCGAACCCGGGCCGGAACCGCTGCTTGGTGAACGCGAACATGACCACGGCGGCGGTCAGGTTGGTGGCGATCCGCGACCACGCGAGGCTCCACGCGCCGAAACCCATCAGGGCCAACACGATCACCACGGCGGTGCCGACGACGAACGCCGACGTGTCCGCCGCGAACTTGTGGTCCTGGCGGAATTCCCGTTGCAGCAAGGCGCCCGGCACGGCGGACGCGCCCGCCACCACCAGCGCGACCGACATGAGCTGGATCACGCCCGTCGCCTGCGGTGTGTCCATGGCCTGCGCGAACCACGGGGCGCCCAGCACGCAGATGCCGCACAGCAGGCACCCGGAGAGGACCGACAGCGTGGTGACCGTCGGCGCGAGTTCCTCGATCGGCTCGTCGGTGCGCACCAGCGCGACGCTGACGCCCATCTCGCTGACGCTCAACACGATGTTGAGCACCACCAGCGCGACGGCGAACACGCCGAACTGCTCGGGCGCGATGAGCCGGGCCAGCAGGACGCCGACGCCGACCTGCGAAACCCGTTGCAGGAGGCTGTTGACGGCGCTCCAGCGGATCGCCGAGGTGACCTTGCCCTCCAGGGTGGTCACTGTCCGCGCCACTTCCAGATCTGCTTGCTCAGCAGTCCCCGGCCGCGCTTGACCAGGTGCGCGCCGACGAACACCTGGGTACGGCTGCACAGCCTGGGGCCCAACGCCTTGCGCCGGCGCAACGCCCGGTACTCGGGCAGCCGCTCGGTGTGCGGGTAGACCGAGCGGGCGAACTCGACCAGCTCCTCGGTCGGGATGTCCGCCAGCTTGTCCCGGTCGTACGCCCGAACGGCCCGCCACAGGGCGTCCTTCGCGATGGACCGGTTGGCCAGGTGCTTGAGCCGGGGCGGCAGGTCGGGGTGCTCGGCGAAGAACCGGTCGAACACGGCCTGCCGCTGCTCCAGATCGGCGAACACCGACGAGAACTGCGTCCGGAACATGCTCTGCTGGTGCACCCGGTAGTACGCGGCGGGTTTCCCGCGCACATAGCCGATGTCGGAGACGGCCGCGATGCGCATCCACATCTCCAGGTCGCCCGCGTGCGGCAGGTCCGGCCGGTAGCCGCCGACCCGCTGCTGGATAGACGTGCGCACCACGGCCTCGGGCGAGGACAGCACGTTCTGCCCGGTGCGGCAACGGTTTTCGATCCAGTCCACACCGGACCACACGGTGCGTCCGGCCGGGGGAGCCACGATCGAGGGCAGGTCGTCGTGATCGGAGTAATAGACCACCCTGCCGTAAACCATGCCCACGTTCGGGTTCGCCTGGAAGACCTCGGCGGCACGGGCGAGAGCGCCCGGCGCCAACAGGTCGTCAGCGGACAGCAGCACGGTGTAGTCGGCCTTGGCCCACTCCAGCAGGCCCTCGTTGTAGGTGGCGATGTGGCCCTGGTTGACCTCGTGCCGACGGCCCTCGACACGCGGGTCCTGGGTGAGTTCCGCCATCACCTCGGGCGTGTCGTCGGTCGACGTGTCGTCGATGATGAGGATGCGCACGTCCACACCGGGCTGGTCGAGCACGCTGCGCACGCACGCGCGGAGGAACCGCGCGTAGTTGTAGCAGGGGATGACGACGTCGACCGTGGGTCGTGTCGGGGCTTCTGTCACGTCCTAGACATCGGTCACGGCGACGGATCGTTAACCGCCGCCGGCAACTTCGGTCACGGATCGTCAACGCCCGACCGTACTGTGATCACCGCCCGGATAACGATGGGCGCGCGATCCCGATGTACCGGGCAACGGAAGGGGTCGTGATGGACCACGTCATTCTGACGCGCTTCAACCTGCCGTCCGTCGGTGCGGAGAGCATCGTGCGGGCGCGGGAGGGGTGGCTGACCGAGCGCGTCGGGCTGTTCGAGCGGTACTGCCTGCCCTCGGTGCGCGCGCAGACGTCCGCGAACTTCAAGTGGATCATCTACTTCGACCCGGAGAGCCCCGAGTGGCTCAAGGACCGCATCCGCGAGCACGGCGACGCGTACACGCCGGTCTTCCGCGAGCAGGTCAGCCGCGCGGAGCTGGTCGAGGACCTCGCGAAGCTGTTCCCGGTCAAGGGCGACGAGCTGATCACCACCAACCTGGACAACGACGACGGCCTGGCCGCGAACTTCATCGCCCGGCTTCAGGGAGAACGCGCCGCGCGCGGTCGCCGCACCGCCCTCTACCTGGCGAACGGCCTGGTCAAGAGCCCGAGCGGGCTGTTCGCGCACCACGACAGGGACAACGCGTTCGCCTCCCTGCGGGAGAGCTGGGACGCGCCCATCACGTGCTGGGCGGACTGGCACAACCGGCTGCACCGGCACGCCGAGGTGGTCTCGGTGGGCGGCGCGCCGGGCTGGCTCCAGGTCGTGCACGGCGGCAACGTGAGCAACCGCACGCGGGGCAGGCTCGTGTCGCCCGCGCCGTACCGGCCGCTGTTCGGCGATGCTCTGGACGACGTGCCCGAGCCGGACGGCCGGGTGCTGGCCCGTGACCGGTTCGTGGGGCACCCGCTGCGGGTGGCCCGGGACGGGGCCAGGTTCCTGGCCAAGAACACGGCGATGCGGCTGCTCGGACCGGGCGGCTTCGAGAAGGCGAAGAAGGTCCTGGCCACCCGCGGCCGGGTCAAGTCGCCGAGCTGAACGAGGACGCGCTGATGGCTCGTGCACGACTGGTGTTGGCTGTGATCCTCGTCGCCACGGCGTGCACGGCGGAGTCCGCCCCGCCGCGGCCCGCCCCGCCGCCGTCCGCGGCGCCGGCCGGGCCCGTGGTCGAGTACTACGAGAAGTGGGCGAACGGGCCCAACCCGACCGGCGACCCGAAGGTCTTCCCGATCAACGTGTGGATGCAGGACCCGTCCTCGATCGAGAACGGCGGCAAGATCGGCACGGCGTACCCGGAGATCGGCGTCGCCTTCGGCCTCGGGCTGTGGGAGGACGAGTGGTGGTACCTCCGGCGGGAAGGCCTGCTGGAGACCGGCTGGCGCGTCTACCCCGACGCGAAGCGGGTCGACGCCGTCCTCGCGGACACCGCGCACGCGCGCAACTACGTGGGGTACCTGATCGCCGACGAGCCGGACATGAACAAGGTCTACGGCGACGTGTTCCACCCGGAGATGCAGCCGTCCGCGATCCTGGCCAAGGCGAACGAGGTCCGCGCCAAGGACCCGTCCCGCCCGACCTACCTGAACTTCGGCGTGTGGATGGGCACGCCCGGCGGCGGCGTCGGCTACGGCCACATCGAGAAGTCCTACGAAGAGGACATGCGGACGTACTGCTCGGCGGCGGACATCGCGTCGGCGGACTACTACGGGTGGACGCACCCCGACCGCGGTGACCGGGTGGGCGCGTTCAGCTACGGCGAGGTCATCGACACCATGCGCAAGTGGTGCGGGCCGGACAAGCCGCTGTACGGGTTCGTGGAGACCGGCCACCCGCACACGCACGGCGAGACCATCACGCCGGACCAGCTCGAATCCGCCGTGTGGAACACGATCCTGCACGGCGCGACGGGCATCAACTACTTCGCGCACAGCTTCTACACCGAGGGCCGGGGCGAGTACTCCAGCGTGCTGACCCGGCCGGAGATCACCGCGCGGGTCAAGGCGGTCAACGCCAGGCTGGAGTCGCTCGCGCCCGTGCTGAACGCGGGCAACCTGCCCGGCGTGTCCGCGAAGAGCGACAACGACATCCCGGTTTCCGTGCTGCACAAGGAGGCCGAGGGCGCCAAGTGGGTGATCGCCCAGACCGACGGCGACACCGCTCGCCCGCGCAGCGGCTCGGCGCGGGTCGGGATCACCGTGCCGGTGGAGTCGGGGACGGCGACCGTGGTGGACGAGAACCGGACCGTATCCATCGAGAACGGAAAGATCGTGGACGACTTCGGGCCCTACCAAGTGCACGTCTACCGGTTCTAGCTAACGGCCGGGACCTCTACGGCGATTGGGGCAATGCGGGATCCCAGCCGACATGGAGGCCGACCGATGCCCAGAACAGACCGGCCCAGCACGCTCCGCAGGCAGTTGGCACTCGGCGGGACGGTCGCGCTGGCGGCGGCCCTGCTGACCGTGCCCACGGGGACGGCGGTCGCCGCGCCGACCCGCGTCCTCGGCTACATCGCGAACAACGGCGGCGGGGTGTCCGTGCTCGACACGGCGACCGACACCGTCACCGGGACGCTGTCCGACTCGAACGGCGATTCCCCTTACGGCGTGGGCGTCGCGTTCGACGGCGCGCGCGGCTACGTGACGAACGTCCGCGACGACACGCTGACCGTCATCGACACGCCCACCAACACGGTCGACGCGGCCGTGCCGGTGGGCGACGGTCCGGCCGGTGTGGTGGTGTCGCCCAGCGGCGGCCACGTGTACGTCTCGAACTACCTCGCGGGCACGGTGTCCGTGGTGGATGCGGCGACGCTGACCACGACCGAGACCATCCCCGTCGGCCCGAACGCGGACGGTGTCGCTCTCACCCCGGACGGCACGCGGCTCTACGTGGCGCACGACGTGCCGGGCGCGGGCACCGTCTCCGTCGTGGACACCACGACCAACACCGAGCTGACCGAGATCGCCACCGGCCACACGCCGACCGCCGTCGCCGTCACCCCGGACGGCGCGAAGCTGTTGGTGGTCAACAAGTTCTCCGACAACGTGGCCGTGGTGTCGGTCGCCACCAACGCCGTGCTCGGCGTCATCCCGGTCAGCTTCGTCCCGCACGGCATCGCGATCTCGCCGGACGGCGCACGCGCCTTCGTGACCAACAGCGAGGGCGACACACTGTCCGTGCTCGACATCGCGGCCATGGCCCCCGTCACCGCGATCGCGGTGGGCGACCGGCCGATCGGTGTGGCGCTCACCCCGGACGGCGGCAAGGCCTACGTGACGAACTCCGGCGGCGGCACGGTGTCCATAGTGGACACAGCGACCCTGGCGGTGGTCGGCACGCTCCCGGTCGGCGTCAGCCCGGTCGGCATCGCGGTCCACGCCGTGCCGGCCGCGCCCACCGGGCTGGCCGCCGGCCGCGCGACGCTCCAGTTGCGGCTGCTCGGGTTCACCGTGCGGGGGATGGACGCGACGCTCACCGAGTCGCACACCGGGAAACCGCTGGTGGGCAAGAAGGTCGTGTTCCGCACCGTGAAGGGGCACCCGCTGTGCACGGCGGTGACCAACTCGGCGGGCACGGCCACCTGCAACGCGGACGTGCCGCTGCTGGTCGGCCTGGCGACGCTGCTCCAGGGCTACACGGCCGCGTACCCCGGCGACAGCACGCACGGCCCGTCCGTCTCGCACGGCACGATCGGCCTGCTGTAGGAGACTCGCGGCCCGGTCCGTCTCGCCCGGCACGGTCGGGCTGCGGTGGGGAACCCGGTGGCTCGGCCCGTGCTCAGGCGCACGGGTCGAGCCGGTACGGGTCCGGTTTGTGGCCGGTCGGGTCGAGGTCGCCGAAGTTCGACCGGAAGAACTGGTCCCACGCCCCGTTGGTGATGAACGTCTTGATGCCTTCGGTCATCTGCTCGCAGAGCGCCCGGTCGCCCTTGGGCAGTCCGATGCCGTAGCGCTCCTGCGTGCCGAACGTCACGTCGAGCACCTTCAGGCCCGGTGTCTGCCGGACGAAGCCGTGCAGGATGATCTGGTCCGTGGAGGCCGCGTCGACCTCCTTGCGCAGCAACCGGTCGATGCACTGCCGGGTGCCGGCCTCACTGGTGGTCGTGACCCGGTTTCGCATCCAGCCGGACGTGAGCTGGTTGTAGGACGTGCTCCCGGCCTGGCTGCACACCGTCTTGCCGGACAGGTCGTCGAGCACCTTGATCCGCTCGTCGCCCTCGCGCACCATGATGCCCTGCTGGGTGATCAGGTACGGCCCGGCGAAGCCGATCTTGCCGCGCCGCTCGTCGGTCATCGAGAACGTGTGCACCACCAACTGCACGCGGCCCAGCGCCAGCGCGTTGACGCGGTCGGCGATCAGCACGTCCACCTCGACGGGCGCGAACTTCGGGGAGGTGTTGTTGCCCAGCCAGCGGTAGAGGTCGACGTCGAAGCCCCGCCGGTCGTGCGAGTCGGGGTCGAACACGGCCAGCCCCGGGATGTCCGTGCCGACGCCGACGACGACCGGCGGGATCAGGGTGCCCTGGTTGGTGGACTGCGGTGAGCTGGAGCCGGCCGGCGCGGTGCAGGCGGCCAACGCGACCACCGCCGCGAGTGTGGCCGCGACCCGTCTGGTCATCCCTCGTCCTCCTCAGTTGTACAGCACGGCTTCGGTGACCCCCAGGTCCACGGCGCAGGCCTCGTCGGGGATCGTCAGCGTGACCAGCACGCGGGCCTCGCGGGTGGTGCCGCCGAGGTCGAGGCGGACTTCGCGGCCGGAGAGGCGCTCCTCCAGCGGCGGGTCTTTCCGGCCGTCCCGCACCAGCGTGATCGCGAGGCGCGCGGAGCCGACGCAGTCACCCACCGATTCGTGGTTCACCAGGGTGGGGGTGAAGAACAGATACCGCCGTTCGGGTGGCTTGCCGGGGACGCCGAAACTGGCCTGCTCACCGTCGGTCATTCGTTCGCCGTTGGAAATTTCCACCAGATCGGTGACCGGCACGTCCGGTTTCACCACCACCAGCCAGAAGAACAGACCCGCGATCGCCCCGATTGCCGCCATCGCCGCGGCGAACATCCAGCGCGGCGCCGTTTTCCGCGGTCCCCGGCGCGGTGGTTCCGCATTGGTGCGGGCGGTCGTGCGCTGGAGCCCCAGCACCGTCACCACCAGCGAGACCGTCCCGACCAGCACGGAGACCGCGTCCGCGATGCCCTGACCCTTGTTGCCCAGCAACAGCAGCCACACCACGAATGCGGAGACGCCGAGCAGCAACGGGGCTGCCCACAACAACTGGATTGCCCACCACGGACGCTTCAAAGGCCGGCTCCGGATCACTCCGTCGGGAAGCGACCACGATATCGGTTCAGGGGCTGCGGTATCAGGACATTCGCCAAGCCAGCACAACGGCGAGGACGAGTGCGCCGATCGCAGCGTAGACCGCGGTGCCGAACGCGGCGAACTGGAGCAGGAACCCGAAACCGACCGAGGACACCAATCGGGTGAGAGCCTGACCCGTTTGGACGACGGAAAGGCCCGAGGCGCGCAGCGACTCCGGCACGAGGGTGCTCACGCGGGCGGAGAGCACGCCGTCCGTGGCGGCGTAGAACAGGCCGTGCAGCAGCAGCGCCGCCCCGGCGCCGAAGTACCCGCTGCCCGGCGCGAGCAGCAGGACGTACACCGCGAGGAGCAGCACGTGGCCGGCGAGGAACACCGGCCAGCGCCCGACCTTGTCCGCGAGCCGCCCGATGGGCGCCGCGGCGGCCAGGAACACCAGCGCGGTGCCCAGCGGCATCAGCGGCAGGACGGCCTGCGGCACGTCGGTCGCCTTCTGCACCAGGATGAACACGAACGCGTCGGACAGCGTCGCCAGCCCCAGCACGGCCGCCGCGATGGTGACCTTCCGGTAGCTCGCGTCCTTCAGCAGCGCCAGGCCGGCCTTGATGGACGGCTTCGGCCCCTTCGTCGCGCGGGCCGGGTTCTCCCGCACGAACGCGATCAGGACGATCAGCCCGATCACCGCGAAGCAGGCGCTGACCACGAACACCGGACCGGCCACGATGCCGATCTGGTAGAGCAGCAGGAACGTCACCAGCGGGCCGAGCAGCGCGCCCACCGTGTCCATGGCGCGGTGCAGCCCGAACGCCGCGCCGAGCCGGTCCGGGGGAGTGGCCAGGGAGATCAGCGCGTCCCGGGGCGCGGTCCGCAGGCCCTTGCCCGCGCGGTCGGCGGCCATCGTCGCGCCGATGCCGAACGCGTTCGCGCCGACCGCCGGGAAGACCAGCTTGGTCGCCGCGGACAGCCCGTAGCCGACGGCGGCGACCGCCTTGTGCCGGTGGGTGCGGTCCGAGAGGTGGCCGCCGACGAGCCGCAGGACCGCCGTCGCGCCCGTGTACAGACCGTCCAGGATGCCGAACTGCGCGTACCCCATCTGGAGCGTGTACAGCAGGTAGACCGGCATGAAAGCGGTGATCATCTCGGCCGACACGTCGGTCAGGAGGCTCACCGTGCCCAGCGCGACCACGGTGCCCGGGACCTTGCCCTTGACCCGCTCGGCCGGACGGACGGAAGCGACGTACATGTCCTCGTTATCGGTTACCGCGGGTAGCCGTTACCAGCGTCGACGATCACGTCGCCGGCCGGTAACGGGGACCTGCCCGAACCCGATGTCGCGGGTATGCCGCAGATCCCGCAATCCCACGTCCGGGTGGGTGCCGTCGACGTGTGGTCCGTCAGCGAGTCCGGTGTCGCCGATCACGTGACGCGGTCGTGGCAGCGGGGTGAGGGCGGCGCCATCGTCACCGCGAACGTGGACATCGTCCGCGCCGCGAGCCGCGCCCCCGAGCTGGCGGCGCTGATCGCCGAGTCCGAGATGGTGGTCGCCGACGGCATGCCGGTGGTCTGGGCGGGCCGGCTGGCGGGCGTCCGGGTGCCGGAGCGGGTCACCGGCGCGTCCCTGGTGTTCACGCTGTCCGAGGCCGCCGCGCGGGAGGGTCGCTCGGTCTACCTGCTGGGCGGCAGCGACGGCATCCCGGAGAAGGCCGCCGACGTCCTCCGCGCCCGCTACCCGGGCCTGCGGGTCGCCGGCACCGACTCGCCGAGGTTCGGCTTCGACACCGACCCGGAGGCGACCGCCGAGGCCGTGGCGAAGGTCGTGGAGGCCAAACCGGACCTGGTGCTCGTCGGCCTGGGCTTCCCCAAGCAGGAACGCCTGATCAGGCTGCTGCGCGCGGAACTGCCGGAGGCGTGGTTCCTGGGCTGCGGCGCGGGCATCCCGATGGCGGCGGGCGAGTTCCGCCGCGCCTCGGGCGTGGTGCAGAAGATGGGCGCCGAGTGGCTGCACCGGCTGGCCCTCGAACCCCGCCGGCTGGCCAAGCGCTACCTCCGCGACGACCTGCCGTTCGCGTTCCGCCTGCTGTCCGACGCCCTCCGCATCCGCTTCAGCCGGGAGACGTGACCGTGCCGCTTGCCGTGGTCGTAGTGACCTATCACAGCGCCGACGTGGTGGAGGAGTGCCTCAGGTCCGTCGCCGTGGCCTTGGAGTCCGTTCCGGACGGTCGGGTGGTCGTCGTGGACAACGCGTCGACCGACGACACGCTCGACGTCGTGGCCAGGGTCGCGCCGGACGCGCAGGTCGTGGCGCGGCCGACCAACGACGGGTTCGCGGCGGGCGTCAACGCGGGGTTCGCCGCCGCGCCGGACTGCGACGTCCTGGTGCTCAACCCGGACGTGCGGCTGGAGCCGGACGCGATCACGCTGCTGCGGGCGGCGCTCGCCCTGCCCGGCACGGGCATCGCCGCGCCCCGGCTGTTCAACGGCGACGGCAGCCGGCAGCTCTCTCTACGGCGTGCCCCGAACCCGTTGCGCGCCTTGGGTGAAGCGCTGCTGGGCGGCACCCGGGCGGGCCGGACCGGCGCGTTGGGCGAGCTGGTGGTGGACCAGCGCCGCTACGAGACGGCGGGCTCGGCGGACTGGGTGACCGGGGCCGCGTGGCTGATCTCCCGCGAGTGCCGGAACGCGACGGGAACGTTGGAGGAGCGGTACTTCCTCTACTCGGAGGAGACCGAGTACATGCTCCGCGCCGGCGAACGCGGGTTCGGCATCCGCTACGAGCCGCGCGCCCGCGCCGTGCACCTCGGCGGCGAGCAGTCCACGTCGCCCGTCCTGTGGTCGATGGCCACCACGAACCGGGTCCGGCTGGTCCGGGAGCGCCACGGCCGCCTCGCCGCGTTCGCGATGTGGTGGGCCGTGCTGCTCAACGAACTGCTCCGCGCGCCGCGCGAGCCCAAGCACCGCAAGGCGATCGGCGACCTGCTCCGGTGGCGGCACTGGCCGGCCCGGCCCGGCGAGGAGCACGGCTGGATCTGCTTCTCCGCCCAGGACTGGTGGTACCACAACCGGGCGCACTCGGACTTCCAGCTCATGCGGTCGGTCGCCGAGCGCCGGAAGGTGTTGGTGGTCAACAGCATCGGCATGCGGATGCCGACGCGCGGCAACAGCACGCACGTGGCCCGGCGCATCCTGCGCAAGCTGCGCAGCGTGGCGAAGTTCGTCCGCAAGCCGCTGCCGAACTTCTACGTGATGTCCCCGCTGCCGCTGCCGTTCTACGGCTCGCCGTTCCTGCGCCGGGTGAACGCCGTCCTGGTGCGCGCGCAGGTGCGGCTGGTCGCCACGGCCCTGCGGCTGCGCACGCCCGTCATCATGGTCACCATCCCGACCGCGTGGGACGTGGTGGCCCCGATGCGCAAGCACAGCCTGGTGTTCAACCGTTCGGACCGGCACTCGGACTTCCCCGAGGCCGACCGCACGTCGATCGAAGCGCTGGAGCACCAACTCCTGGCGCACGCGGACCACGTCGTCTACGTCAGCCACGCGCTGATGGACGAGGAGCGCCCGCGCACCGGCGACCGCGCCCACTTCCTGGACCACGGCGTCGACATCGACCACTTCACCGCCCGCCCGCAGTTCGAGTGGCCGGACGACATCCGCGCCATCGACGGCCCGCGGATCGGCTTCTTCGGCGCGCTGGACGACTTCGTGGTCGACTTCGACCTGCTGGAACGCCTCGCCGTCGAGCTGCCGGCCGCGTCCATCGTGCTGATCGGCGACGCCACCCACCCGATGGAGCGCTTCGACAAGTACCCGAACGTCCACTGGCTCGGCTTCCGGCCCTACGACACCATCCCGGCCTACGGGTCGGCGTTCGACGTGGCGATCATGCCGTGGCAGGACAATAGCTGGATCAGGCACTCCAACCCCATCAAGCTCAAGGAGTACCTGGCCCTGGGCCTGCCGGTGGTGAGCACGGACTTCGCCGAGCTGGCCGGGTACACCGACCGGGTGCGCGCGGCGCGGGGGCACGCGGAGTTCGTGGAGGCGGTCCGGCAGAGCCTCGCCGAGGGCGGCCTGCGCCCGGCGAACGCCCTGCGCGCGTCGGTGACCCGGTACTCGTGGCATTCCAGGGCGGCGGAACTCGTGGCCCGCGCCGAATCACGCTGACCGCTCGGACCGGGGGCTCTCGACGCCGGGACAGCTCCCCGCCGGCGCTGGGTGCCGGGGCTGTCCGACGCCGGGCCGCTTCGGGTCGGGACTGCTCCAGGTGGCGGTGTTTCGGGCCGGGTGCTTCGGGCTGTGGTGCGTAGAACTACCCGACTTCGCCGACCACGGCCTCGGACGCCTCTAATGTGGGTGTCGTGCAGCCACTGCCTCCGAACGCCCCTCCGCGGATCGGCGACTACACGCTGCTCGCCGCCCTGGGCCGAGGCGCGATGGGATCCGTCTACCTCGCCCGCTCGCGCGGCGGGCGGCCGGTCGCCGTCAAGGTGGCGCGGCCCGAACTGGCCGACAACCCCGAGTTCCGGGAACGGTTCCGGCGCGAGGTCGAGATGGCCCGGTCCGTCGGCGGTTTCTGGACGGCGACCGTGGTCGGCGCGGACCCCGACGCCGAGCGGCCCTGGATGGCCACCGAGTACGTGCCCGGCCCCACCCTCCACCAGGCGATCCTGGACTACGGCCCGCTGCCCGAGCGGGCCGTGCGGCGGCTCGCGGGCGGGCTGGCCGAGGCGCTGGTCGCGATCCACGGCGCGGGCCTGGTGCACCGGGACCTGAAGCCGTCCAACGTGCTGCTGGCCAACGACGGCCCGCGGGTGATCGACTTCGGCATCGCGCGGGCGCTGGAGCACTCGGCGCTGACCGAGGCCGGGATCGTGTTCGGCACCCCCGGCTACCTGTCGCCCGAGCAGGTCGTCGGGTCGAAGATCAGCCCGCAGAGCGACATCTTCGCGCTGGGCTCGGTGCTGGTGTACGCGGCGACCGGCGCGGGTCCGTTCGGCGAGGGCGCCACGTCCGCCCTGGTCTACCGGGTGGTGCACCAGGAGCCGGACCTCAGCCGCGTCCCGCCCGGCCTGGTGCCGCTGATCGTGCCGTGCCTGGTCCGCGAGCCCGCGCACCGGCCGACGCCGGCCCGGCTGCTGGAGCTGATCGGGCCGCCGTCCAGCGAGCCGTCGTGGCTGCCCGCGCAGATCCGGACGCTGGTCGAGCAGCGGCACACCGAGCTGCGGGAACTGCCCGCCAAACCGCCGACCAGGCTGCTCGCCGAGGAGCGCAAGCCGCCGACCCGGCTGATGGTGGAGGACCCGCCGCCGGCGGTCGACCTGCCACCGGTGCCGCCGAGCGGCCCGATCCGGCCCTACACGCCGCCCCTGAAGAAGCGCGGGGCGCAGTTCAGGACGTCCCGGGCGGTCGGCCTTGGGTGGACGGCCGCGCACGCGTTCGCCGCGATCGTGGCCGGCTCGATCACCGATCCGGTGGCCGGCGCGCCGGGCGGGGTGCGTCTGGCGGCGTTCGTCGTCTTCCTGGTGTTCGCGGTGGCCGCGATCAGGCTGCTGGTGGCCGCGGTGAGGCCGCAGTTGACCATCGACATCGGGCCGGACGGGATCACCGTGTCCAGCGGCGAGGAGAAGCGGCGGCTGCCCTGGTACGCGATCTCGCGGGTCAAGGTCGAAGGGCACGGCTCGCGGCCGTGGGTCGTGGTGTGGCTGGTCGGCGCGGCGCAGACGCCGGAGACGCTGGGGCGCGGCAGTTTCCAGTCGTACAAGGGCGGCGTGCGGATCTACCCGATCTCCCACGAGCGGTACCGCAAGCGGCGGGAGCGGGACGTGGCGGAGCTGCGGTCGGCACTGGCCTGGTACGGCCCCACGGTCTACGACCCCCGTTGAGGCCGGCCTGGTAGGCCCATGCTCTACGACCCTCGTCGGAGGCGGCATCAGACGGCCCGCGCCGCTCAACACCCCCGTTAAAGTGCGTGCGTGAAAACGCCCGAGGAGCCCAAGAAGACCGGTCTCACGACCTTGGAGCTCGCGCAGGACCTGCTGGCGCGCGTGGAGGAGGCCACCCGGTACGGCCGATCGCGCAAGGACCGGTTCCGGCGGCGCTCGACGCTGCTCAAGGTGGCGACCCTGGGTCTGTCCGCGACCGCCACGATCATCCTGGGCTGGCAGGACCTGGACTTCTGGACCGGCCTGGCGTTCTCGCTCGTCGCGCTGACGACGGTGGTGGGCGCGCTGGAGCCGTTCTTCGCGTGGCGCTCGCTGTGGGTGCTGATGGAGGAGTCGCAGTACCGCTTCTACCGGCTGCGCGACGACCTCGGGCACTACCTCGCCGCGCACCACCCGGACGAGCTGGACCGGGCGCACATCGAGGAGCTGTTCGTGCGCTACCAGGAGATCTGGGCGCGGTTGAGCGACCGGTGGCTGGAGTTCCGGAAGATCAGCGACCGCTGAACGTCGCCCGGCCCGGCCCGTCGGCGAGGAACGACCGCACGCCGCCGCGCAGGTCCTCGGTCTCGAAGAGGTCGGCCGCGATGGCCGTGATGTGCTCGTTGGCCTCGGCGACGCCGCCGCGCTCGTAGTGCGCGAGCACCTGCTTGGTCGCGGCGTGCGCCAGCGTCGGACCGGCCGCCAGCGACTGGGCGAACCGCAGCGCGGCGTCGTCGAACCCCTCGTCCGGCAGCACGCGGTTGACCACGTTCCACCGTTCCAGGGTCGCGGCGTCGTAGCGGTCGCCGGTCATCACGAACTCCTTGGCCCGTCCCACGCCCGCGCGGGCGGCCAGCCGTTGCGTGCCGCCCATCGTGGGGGTGAGCCCGACGACCTTCTCCACCAGGCCGAACTCCGCCCGTTCGGCGGCCAGCAGGAGGTCGCACGCCACCGCGACCTCGAACGCCCACGTCAGGCACAGCCCGTGCGCGGCGAACACGGTCGGGAACGGCAGCGCGGCCACCCGTTCGGGCAGGTCGAGCATCTGGTCGAACAACGCCTTGGCCTGCCCGCGGGTCTCCTGCGCGGCGAACAGGCCCACGTCCACCCCGCCGCTGACCACCTTGCCCTCGAAGCGCACCAGCAGCCCCCGCGCGGGCCGGTCCTCCAGGTCGCCGACCGCGCCGTCCAGCAGGTCCTGGAGTTCGGCGGTGTAGAGGTTCAGCGGGGGAGCGTCGACGGTGAGCACGGCCAGACCCGCCGCGTCCCGCTCGACGCGGACCTGTTGCGCTGCCACGGGCGAGGACTTTACACGCGTCCGGAATGACGAAAACCACGTGTCCGAATGGCCCAATGGGGGTGAGAATTGCGCGGTGACGACGTGGACCGTTCAGCCGGTAGCCGCCGACGGCGCGGAGGCGCGTACCCTGATCCGCACCTACCTGGCGGACATCATCGGCCGCTACTACGGCCGGCCGGCCACCGATGCCGAGGTCGACCAGGCGATCTCCGACGACCCGACCGACGACCTCGTGGCGTTCTTCGTCGGACGCCTCGACGGCAAGCCGCTGGCCTGCGCCGGGTTCCGCCTGGTCGACCCGGGAACCGCCGAGTTGAAACGGCTGTTCGTCCATTCGGCCGCGCGGGGGCTGGGTGGCGGAGCGGCACTGCTCGCGGCGGTGGAGGAGGCGGCTGTCTCGATTGGCGCTACGGCCATTCGCCTGGACACCCGCGCTGACCTGGTCGAAGCCCGGAAGCTGTACGCTCGGCACGGTTACGCTGAGGTAGCGCCCTTCAACGACGACCGCTATGCGGAGCACTGGTTCGAAAAGCGGCTATAGGGGTCATCAGGTTTCGGCATCCCCCGTGTGAGGTCTCTCACTTGACAGTGAATAAGGCCCCCAGTTGAGTATGTGGCGAAAGTTGGCCGCGGATATGAAATGGGGATCAGTCCAGTGGCTTTCGCCGTTGAGTTGACATTTCGTGATGCGCGGCAGGTGCGGAGATCCATTCATCTGGCCCATCGCGAATACTGGCGCCCGCTCGCCGAGCAGGGCGTGCTGGTCGGCACGGGACCGTGGGCCGACGGCTCGGGGGTGCTGCTGATCTGCCAGGTGCCGGACGAGGCAGCGGCCCGGGACCTGGTGCGGGGCGACCCGTACGTGCGGTCGCAGTCGATCGCCGAGGTCCGCATCCGCCAGTGGCACGTCCTGCTGGGCGTGCCGGAGGGCGAACGGGTGCCGGGCATCGTCCGGCCGCGCGACGGCCAGAGCGCCGAGGCGCGTGCGCGCGAGCCGTTGACGCCGCACGAGCACCGCATCGCGCTGATGATGTTGGAGGGCATGACCAACCGGCAGATCGCCGAGCACTTCTCGGTGTCCACCCGGGCGGTCGAACTCCACATCACCCGCATCTACCGCAAACTGGACATCGGCCGCCGCGCCCAGCTCGCCGCGGCGATGCCCTGGGGCCAGCGCTCGTACCTGTAGCACCGCTCGTGGCAGCACCTGGCGAGGCCCTGGGGAGAACGCTCTCCCCGGGGCCTCGCCAGCGTGTGGGAACGCTCTCCCGAGGTCTCGCCAGCGTGTCGGAACGCTTTCACCGAGACCTCGGCAGCGTGTGGGAACGCTTCCCGGAGCGCTCGGGCGCTAGGCGAGCAGGTCCGCCCGTGACGCCACGCCCAGCTTGCGCAGTACCCGTGCCACGTGTTGCTCGACCGTCCGGGGCGACAGGAACAGCACGTCGGCGATCTCCCGGTTGGTCCGCCCCTGCGCCAACAGCCGCGCCACGTCCTGCTCGCGCGGCGACAAGGCGTTGCCGTACCCGCGCCGCCCCCGCCGCGAAGGTGTCGCCACCCCGGCCCCGCGCACGAGGTGCCGGCACCGGGCGGCGTCCCGGCTCGCGCCCAGCGCGTCGAACCGGTCGGCCACCTCGCCCAGCGCGGCCACCGCCGACCCGTCACCGCTTTCCACGCCGTACAACGCGATCCGCTCGGACAGGGTCGCCGAGTAGTACGCGAGCCCCAGCGCGTCGGCCGCCCGCCGGGCGTCCTGCAACAGGAACACCGCGTCGTCGTCCCGACCCATCGCGACCAGCGCCCGGCACACCTTGAGCGCCACGTGGGCCAGCGGCGCGTCACGGTCGGCGATGCCCGCCGCCAGCTCCTCCACCAGCTTCGTCGCGTCCTCGACGCGCCCCGCCGCCCGGTACGCGTCCACGGCCGCCGGCGCCAGCTCGCCCGCCCACGCCCACACTCCCTTGCGCCGCATCAGGTCCAGCCCCCGGTCGGCCTCCGCGCACGCCCGCGCGAGGTCGCCGCGCTCCAGCCACAGCCGGCACAGCGCGGCGAACCCGCCCAGCGCGACCGGCGTGATCGAGTTCTCCACCGACCGCACACCGCTGTCCTCCAGGTGCCGCTCGGCCTCGTCCCACTCGCCCCGCGCCACCGCCAGGCAGCCGAGCACGAGTGAACTCTCGCTGGCCACCGGCAGCAGTTCGCGGTACTCCTCCAGCAGCCGCCCCGCCCGCGTCACCAGCGAGCCCCAGTTCCCCGAGTACCAGTCCAGGTGGATCCGGGTCGACTGCCCGGTGCTCTCGGTGAACGGCACGCCCGCGCCGACCGTGAGCCGCAGGCCCTTGTCCAGGAAGTCGCGCGCGAGGTCGAAGTGCCCGACCAGCGCGCAGGCGTCCGCCAGGTTGCAGTTCGCCCGCGCGAGGTGCCGCCGCGTCTCCACGTCCGCGGACGTCGCCGGCAGCCTGTCCAGTTCGGACACCACGCTGTGGTCGCCGATCGACACCCGTGAGCCGAGTTCGTTGGCCAGCAGCGAATACCGGACCTCCGGGTCCTCGCAGGCCTCGATGTACGAGTCGACCACCCGCATCCACCGCTGGTGCTCGGCCAGCGGCGTCGCCCCGATGAACGGCTGCGCCAGCACCGCCCGCGCGCGCATCGCCATGCCCGGCCGGTCGGTCAGCTCCTCCACGGCGTGTTCGAGCTGCATCCGGGCCTGCACGGTGCCCTCGAACTGGCGGATCAGCAGGAAACCCAGGTTCATCCGCACCTCGCCACGGGCGGCACGGGACAGGCGGCGGTCGTTGAGCAGGCGTTCCAGGGTGGTGCGCGGGTCGTGCTGGTCGATGCCGCCGCGCGCCACCTGACCCAGCTTCACCGCCAGTCTGTCCACATCGGACGGTGTCAGCGAGGCCTCGTCCAGCAGCCGCTGGTACAACCGGGTGGCGGTGGACGGGTCGCCGACCTCCAGCGCCCGGTCGGCGGCGGCCTCGCCGTTGCGCAGCCAGTCGGCCAGCCTCCCGGCCCGGCGGCTGT
Organism: Actinosynnema sp. CS-041913; assembly: GCF_050942485.1. Classification (NCBI taxonomy): domain Bacteria; kingdom Bacillati; phylum Actinomycetota; class Actinomycetes; order Pseudonocardiales; family Pseudonocardiaceae; genus Actinosynnema; species Actinosynnema sp. CS-041913. Next base: position 2,932,046 of record NZ_CP192037.1, read on the forward strand.
GCTCGGCGAGCTGCATGAACGGCCGTGGCGTCACGTTCCCCAACGCGCTCAACGCCCGCAGGTGCAGCCGCTGCCGCTCCGGCCCGGTCAGCGTGTCGTAGACGGCCTGCTGCGCCAACGCGTGCCGGAACCCGTACCGCATGTCCGAAGCCTCGTGCAGCACCCCGCTGTGCAGGGCGTGCGTCAACGCGGGCCGCGCCCGTTCCTGTTCCACCGCGCCGACTTCGGCCAGCAGCTCCTCGGACGCGGGCACGCCCAGCACGGCGGCGGCCTGCGCGATCCGCCGCCCGGTGGTGGGCAGCCGGTCCAGCCGTTCGGCCATGGCGTCCCGCAGCAGCGCGGGCACCTCGACCTCTTCCAGCAGCCGCCAGTCCGGGTCGCGCAGCGCGCGCAGCATCTCCTCCACCACGAACGGGATGCCGGCGGTGCGCTCGTGCAACCGCGCGGCGAACTCCGTCGACACCCCGTCGACGTCGAGGATCGCGGCGGTCAGGTCGTGCACCTGCGCCGCGTCCAGCGGGGCCAGCTCGACCACGACCCCGGTCACGCCGGCGGGCGGCCGGTAGGCGCTGCCCAACCCCATCCCGCCCGGCGCGTCCTCGCGGCGGTAGGTCACCAGCACGGTCAGGTTCGGCGGCGGGTCGGCCATCAGGAACCGCAGCAGGTGCCGGCACCCGTCGTCGGCCCAGTGCAGGTCCTCCACGACCAGCAGCGCGGGCCCGAGCGCGGCGACCACCTCCCGCACCGCGCGGAACAGGTGGTGGCGCTCGTGCCGGGGGTCCTCCGGACGCGGCGGCGGGCCGGGCAGCCGGTCGGCGATCTCCGGCAGCAGCGGTCGCAGCACCCCGGTGACCGGGCTCAGCGGCACCCGGCCGAGCAACCCGCCGACGGTGCGCAGCGCGTCGAGCACCGCCCCGTACGGGAACGGCTCCCGCAACGGCTGGCAGAACCCGGTGAGCACGCGCAACGGCGCCACCTCCGGCCGGTGCAGCAGCTCGCGGACCAGTCGGCTCTTCCCCACACCCGCCTCACCCACCACCAGTGCGACGGACGGCTGCGCGGCGACCGCCCCCAACAGCGCAGCCAACTCGTCACCCCGGCCGACCAGGACGGGAGAGCTGGTGCGCGGTGGCGTCATGCGGACACTCCAGGAGATCGGCCGACCCCAGTATTAGAACCCGGATCGTTCACGGACAGCACCCCTCGCGTTCATCGGCGATGACCATCGATGGCTGCTCCGTTCGGCCCAATGAACGCTGGAAATTATCTCGGAATCAATTCCGAAAAGCCTCGTGGCGGGTGCGGTGCGGATCGGCGGTCGGGTGGTCGGGGAGCGTGGGCCATCTCACAAGATTAGGCCATCCAGCCGGGTCCGACGAATACTCCTACTGGTCGGTAACAGCAATCCGGGAGTAATTCGTGCGTAACCTCGCCATCGGCCTCACTGCCGCGCTGCTGGTCGGCGGCTGCGCGGCCGGGGAGGAGAACAACCAGGTCAAAGCCGGTCCCGGCGTCACGGACCAGGCCATCTCGTTGGGTGTCCTGACCGACCTGACCGGCCCGTTCTCGTCGACGGCGCTGATCCGCATCAAGGGCTACGAGCTGTTCCTGGGCGAGCTGAACGAACGCGGCGGCATCTGCGGTCGCAAGGTCGAATTGACACAGGAGGACCACGGCTACAACGTCGACCGGGCACTGGAGGGCTATTTCGAGCTGGAGCCGAGGGTGCTCGGCTTCATCGACGTGACGGGCGCGCCGATGACCGCCGCGATCGCGCCCGACCTGATGCAGACCCGAGCCGTCGCCGCGCCCGCGTCGTGGTCGGCGTCGCTGCTGGGCAACCCGCACATGATGATCGTCGGCACTACTTACGACCTGGACGTGATCAACGGCCTGGACCACCTCCGGCGCGAGGGCGTGTTCCAGGACGGCGACACCATCGGCCACATCCACGTCGACAGCGACTACGGCCGCAACGGCGTGGAGGGCAGCACGTTCGCCGCCCGGCAGTGGGGCCTGAACCTGATCACCAAGTCCGTGCCGGAATCCACGACGGACGTCATCACCCCCGTGCAGGAACTGAAGGCGGCCGGCGCGAAGGCGGTCTTCCTGAGCACGTCCCCACCCCAGACCGCGACCGCCGTCGCCACTGCCGAGAAGTCCGGCTGGGACGCGCCGTTCCTGGTCAACGCCGTCGGCTACGACCCGATGATCCTGACTTCCCCGGCCGCGTCCGCCGTGCTCAAGCGGGTGCGGGTGGTGTCGCCGATCGCGCCGTACGCGGCGGACCTGCCCGGCCCGCGTTCCGTGGCACAGGCGTTCGAACGCAAGTACCCCGACCTGGAGCCGACCGGTTCGGTGGGCCACGGGTACGCCATCGGCGTCGCGTTCGCGGCCGTGCTGGAGAAGGCCTGCGCGAACCGGGACCTCAGCCGAGACGGCGTGCTGAGGGCGTTCCACGACACCAACAGCGTCGACACGGACAGCATCACCGGCCCACTGCGATTCTCGCTGGTAGGGCGGCCGTCGAGCACCCAGTCGTACATCGCGAGGCCTGATGCCCAGGCCCCCGGCGGTCTGGCCGTGGTGGCGAACCTGTTCGAATCCGATCTGGTGAAGCTCAAGGGCACCCGGGCGAAGTAGTTTCCACCGGCGCACGCAGGGAATCCACCGGACATGGTCGAAGTGAGCCTGCGGGTGCCAGTGCCGGTGGACCAGGTGTTCACCGTGCTGGCGGACGGCTGGTCGTACGCGAGCTGGGTGGTCGGAGCGGCGCACATCCGGGAGGTGGACGCCACCTGGCCCGCGCCCGGCGCACGAATCCACCACAGCGTCGGCCCGTGGCCGTTGCAGGTGAAGGACGTGACCACGGTAGCCACGTCCCGCCCACCGCACGAACTGGAACTGGAGGCCCGCATGTGGCCGCTCGGCGCGGCCACCATCCGGTTCGAACTCACCGAGGAAAACGGCGAGACCAAGATCCGAATGCACGAGAAGGTAACACGAGGCCCCTTGTCCCTGCTCCCGGAGCAAGCACAGGCGGTAATGTTGGTCCCACGCAACAGGGAATCACTGCACCGCCTAGCGGACCTGGCAGTAGGAAGAAAATAAATAATACGCAACGACACCACCGCACAATGCGCAACGACACCACCGCAGAGGAACCACAACGCAAGGCGACCAGCACCAACGCAGATCTGGTCTCAAGCCGGGAACGCTAAGCAGTGGCACCACATCATCGCTAAGCCCTGAAGCTGCCAGGGACGGCTGGAACGCCACGCGCGCTACGGAACGTGCACTTGCGGTTGCCAGGTCGCGTGCTCGGGCCGCATTTTTTTAATTTCAGTCGCGGTAGAGCGCTCTGTGCAGGCCCTGAATCATCAGTCGGTAGCCGTCGCCTGCCATGCCGTTGCGGGCCAAGGCCGCTCGTGCCGCATTTGCCCCCGCCGCTCCGTGCACACCGCCGCCTGGATGTGCCGAAGCGCCCGCGAGGAACAAGCGGTCCACCGGGGTGTCCGATCGTCCCAAACCCGGCACTGGCCGGAACACCAACTGCTGGTGGATTGCCGCCGTGCCCGCGTTGATCGACCCTCCTACCAGGCTCGCGTTGCGGGCCTCCAGTTCGGCAGGCCCGTGGATCGCCCGCGCCACCACCAGGTCCCGGAACCCTGGCGCGTGCTGCTCGATGAGCTGTTCCACGCGGTCCGCCCGCCGTCGCAATCGGTCCACCGACCAACTCTCGCCGCGTGGCACGTGGGTGTACCCCCAGGCTGCCTCGGTGCCCGCCGGTGACCGGGTCGGATCGGCGGTGGTCATCTGGCCCAGGATCACGAATGGTGTGCGGGGAAGCCGTCCGGTCGCGATTTCGGTGTTGCTGAACGACAAGCCGTTCAGGTCACCGCCGAGGTGCACGGTGCCGGCGCTCTTGGCCTCGGTCGCCGTCCACGGGATCGGGCCGGACAGCGCCCAGTCCACTTTCACCGTGGCGTCGTCCCATTCGAAGTTCGCCAGATCGGCCACCAGCCGGCCCGGCAGGTGCTCCGCGCCGACCAGACCGAGGTACAGGCTCGGCGCGGGCACGTCCGCCAGCACCGCTTTCCGGGCCCGCACCAACCCGCCCGAAGCGTCCCGCACACCCAGCGCACGTCCTTGCGCGACAACGACTTGCGTCACGGCGCGACCACACTCGACCAGGCCGCCCAACCGGCTCACCAGAGCCTCGGAGAGCTTCCCGGCACCCCCTTGCGGCACCGGGTAGCCGAAGTCCTGACCGAGCATCGACAACAGCCACCCGAACGCCGTGCTGCCGGCCTGATCCGGCCCCAGATCGGTGTGCATCGCGTTGCCCGCCAACAACAACGGCGCACCCTGTCCGACGAACCGCTCGTTCCCGAACGCCCGCACGGACTGCACGAACATCCGGCCGAACCGCAACGCCTCGGCCGGCCCCAACGCGCCGAGCAGTCCGGCGCCCGCCCGCACCGGAGGGAACGGCCGCATCAACGCCTCGATCAGCCCGTCCCGTACCCGTTGCCAGCGTTGGAACTCCTCCTGCCAGGCCGCCCCGTCACCCGCGCCGAAACCCTCCACCGACGCGGCGGTCCGGTCGACGTCCATGGACAGCAGTACGGCCCGGTCGTCCGGGAGCACGTGGGCCAACACCTCGGGCGCGCGCTGCCACCGCAGCCCGTGCCGCTCCAGGCCCAGACCGGCGATCACCGGCGAAGCGGCCCCGAGCGGGTAGAACGCGCTGAACAGGTCGTTGTGGAACCCGGGCGCGGTCAGCTCGGCGGTCCGCACGGCGCCGCCCGGCTCGTCGGCCGCCTCCAGCACCAGCACGTCCCACCCGGCGTCGGCCAGCAGGTTCGCCGCCACCAGCCCGTTCGGACCGGACCCGATGACCACGGCATCCACGTCGTCGCTCACTCAACCCCCTTGGCTCTGCCCCATCGGACGCCCCCACCCCAGTCTGCGCCACCGGAGGCCGGCATGGGGAGCAAGTGGACCCCAGAGTCCTCGGCCCTCCGACACGGCGGAGGCGAACTCGGCCAGCGCGCCGCGCGCGTCGTGCCGGGGCCGCCAGCCCAGCGACCGCAGCCGTGAAGTGTCCACAATGGACGCCTGATCGGCGAGGCGCAGCCAGCCGGGGTGGATCGGCTGCAACCCCGCCCGCCACGTGGGCCAGGCGATGTTCTCCAGCAGCCGCAACGGAACCGGCAGCCGGAAGCCGCCGAGCGCGCTCGCCAGCTCGTCCGCGTCCAGCACCTCGTCGGAGGCGACGTTGAACGCCCCGGTCACCCGTCGCCGCAGGATCAGCGTGATCGCCCGCGCGACGTCGTCGGCGTGCACGACCTGCGCCCGCAGCCCGTTCCACAGGGGAACCGGCAGCCACCGCCGACCGACCAGGAAGGGCGGGATGAGCGGACTGAGCACCCAGCGGTCCACCTCCGCCCCGGCATCCGGCTGGACCACCGCGCACGGCCGGACCCGAGCCACGTCGTGCCCGTCGAGCAGCCGCTCCAACTGGGCCTTCTGCAGGCTGTACGCACTGCCCGGCACACCGCCGCACGGCCAGTCCTCGTCCACCCGGTGGTCGGCGGGCGTGTAGGCGGCGACCGACGAGGCCACCACGACCTGCGGCACCCCGGCTCGCTCGGCCGCCGCGAGGACGTGGGCGCTGCCGTCCAGGTTGGTGCGTCGCATGGCGGGCTCGTCCACACCGGGCTGGATCGCCCACGCCAGGTGCACGACAGCGTCCGCCCCGGAGAAAGCCCTGGTCAGCAGGGCCTCCGCCGAGGGCGCGCCGAGATCGCAGCTCAACCACGACGTGCTGCCGGGCACCCGCCGGGCGGTGCCGAACACGTCCGTGTCACCCGCTCCGGTGGTCGGGACCGCGCCGGCGGGCACGCGCCGGGCGATGCCCAGCACGTCCGCGTCCGGCAGGTCGGCCCGCAGGACCCGGCGCAGGGCCGTCCCCAAGTTGCCGCTGGCACCCGTGACGACGACCCTCATGCCAAGCCGGGTACCCCTACTTCGACCCGCCAAGCCCCGCCCGCCGCAACGCCTCCGCCATCGCACCGTTCGCGGGCGGCTGCTGCTGGCGTTGTTGCTGGCGTTGTTGCTGCTGACGGGGCCGCCCGCCGCCGCGCTGCGGCTCCTTCTGCGGCGCCTTGCGGCCGGGTTCGTCCTGCAACCTCAAGGTCAACCCGATCCGCTTGCGCGGGATGTCGACGTCCAGCACCTTCACGCGCACCACGTCACCGGACTTGACCACGTCACGGGGGTCCTTGACGTAGGTGTCGGACAGCGCCGAGATGTGCACGAGGCCGTCCTGGTGCACGCCGATGTCGACGAACGCCCCGAACGCCGCCACGTTGGTCACCACGCCCTCCAGCACCATGCCGGGCTTGAGGTCGGCGATCTTCTCCACGCCGTCGGCGAAGGTCGCCGTCTTGAACGCCGGCCGCGGGTCGCGCCCCGGCTTCTCCAGCTCGCGCAGGATGTCGGTGATGGTCGGCAGGCCGAACGTGTCGTCCACGAAGTCCTGTGGCCGCAACGACTTCAGCACCGCCGTGTTGCCGATCAGCTCGGTCTTGGCGTGCTGCTGGATGCGCCGCACCACCGGGTACGCCTCGGGGTGCACGGAGGACGCGTCCAGCGGGTCGTCGCCGTTCGGGATGCGCAGGAAGCCCGCGCACTGCTCGAACGCCTTCGGGCCCAGCCGGGGGACGTTCTTCAGCGCCGTGCGGGACCGGAACGGGCCGTTCGCGTCGCGGTGCAGCACGATGTTCTCCGCGAGGCCCGCGGTGATGCCGGAGACGCGGGTCAGCAGCGGCGCGGACGCGGTGTTCAGGTCGACGCCGACCGCGTTCACGCAGTCCTCGACCACGGCGTCGAGCGAGCGGGACAGCTTCGACTCGGACAGGTCGTGCTGGTACTGGCCGACGCCGATGGACTTCGGGTCGATCTTGACCAGCTCGGCCAGCGGGTCCTGCAGCCGGCGGGCGATCGACACCGCGCCGCGCAGCGACACGTCCAGGTCGGGCAGCTCGGCGGACGCGAACGCCGACGCCGAGTACACCGACGCGCCCGCCTCGGACACCACGATCTTGGTGAGCTTGAGGTCGGCGTGCCGCTTGAGCAGGTCGACGGCGAGCTTGTCGGTCTCGCGCGACGCCGTGCCGTTGCCGATGGCGATCAGCTCGACCTGGTGCTGCCGGGCGAGGGCGGCGAGCTTGGCGATCGACTCGTCCCACCGGTTCGCGGGCACGTGCGGGTAGATCGTGTCGGTGGCGACGACCTTGCCGGTCGCGTCGACCACGGCCACCTTGACGCCGGTGCGGAAACCGGGGTCGAGGCCCATCGTGGCGCGGGTGCCGGCGGGCGCGGCGAGCAGCAGGTCCCGCAGGTTGGAGGCGAACACCTTGACGGCCTCGTCCTCGGCGAACTGCCGCAGCCGGGACCGGAGGTCGATCCCCAGGTGCACGAGGATGCGGGTGCGCCAGGCCCAGCGCACGGTGTCGGTGAGCCAGCGGTCCGCCGGGCGGCCCTGGTCGTCGACCCCGAACCGGGAGGCGATGCGCACCTCGTAGCCGGTGGGCTCGTCGTCGTCGCCCGGTTCGAGCTGGAGGTCGAGGACCTCCTCCTTCTCGCCCCGGAAGAGGGCGAGGATGCGGTGCGACGGCAACTTCGCGAACGGCTCGGAGAAGTCGAAGTAGTCGGCGAACTTGGCGCCGTCCTCCTCCTTGCCCTCCCGGACCTTGGACGCGACCCGCCCCTGCTGCCACATCCGCTCGCGCAACTCGCCGATGAGGTCGCCGTCCTCGCCGAACCGCTCCACGAGGATCGCCCGCGCCCCTTGCAGGGCGGCGGCCACGTCCGCGACCTCCTCGGTCAGGTAGGCCTGGGCGGTCTCCTGCGGATTCAGCGTAGGATCGTTCAACAATCCCTCGGCCAACGGCTCCAGACCCTGCTCGCGCGCGATCTGCGCCTTGGTCCGCCGCTTGGGCTTGTAGGGCAGGTAGAGGTCTTCGAGCCGGGCCTTGGAGTCGGCGGCGAGGATCGAGGCTTCCAGGGCGTCGTCGAGCTTCCCCTGCGACCGGATGGAGTCCAGCACGGCGGCCCGCCGCTCCTCCAGCTCACGCAGGTAGCCCAGCCGTTCTTCCAGCGTGCGCAACTGGGCGTCGTCCAGCGCGCCGGTCGCCTCCTTGCGGTAGCGGGCGATGAACGGCACGGTCGAGCCGCCGTCGAGCAGGTCGACGGCGGCACCGACCTGTCCGGCACGCACGCCCAGCTCGTCGGCGATCCTCTGGTGGATGGCTGTGGTCACCCCGGCATTGTGCCCGCATGCGCCCCGTGCGGGGGTGGAGGGGCGACCATGGGCGGGTCGTGCCATTCGGGTGAACCCCGGTAACGGATGGTCGCGCCACCGCCGTTCAGCGAGCGCGCCATCGACCGTTCAGCGCGAACGCACCGTCCGCGCCACAAGCCGCACATCAGCCCCCGACCGCGCCACATCGACCAGTTCCAACCGCAGGATGCCGGACATGCTGCGGATTCCCGCGTCCCCGAGACCGCTCTTGCCGGAGCCGAGCAGCGCCGGGGCGACGTAGTTCACCACGCGGTCGACCAGCCCTTGCGCGATGAAGCTGCCCGCCAGCGTCGGTCCGCCTTCGAGGAAGACCGCCCGCACACCGCGGGCGTGCAGGCCCGTGAGCACGGCCGGCAGATCAAGCCCTCGGTCGGCTCGCTTGACTTTCAAGACATCCACCACACCGTTGAGGTGGGAAGCGTCGGCGCCTTCGGCGACCACGACGAGTGTCGGCGCCGCGTCGTTGCAGACGTTGGCGTCGGCGGGCGTCTTCGCGTTGCTGTCGATGACCACCCGAAGCGGTTGGCGGTCGGGATTGTGCACGATCGCGAGGTCGAGCCGAGGGTCGTCGTTCCCGCGCACCGTGAGGTTGGGGTTGTCAGCCTGCTGGGTGCCGGACCCGACGACGGTCGCGTCACAACCGGCCCGGAGCAAGTGCACCTCCGCCCGACTCTCCGCGCTGGTGATCCACTGGCTCGTGCCGTCTTCGGCAGCGATCCGGCCGTCGAGAGTGGCGGCGAACTTGTAGACGACGAACGGGCGGCGGTGCTGCCGGACGACCGAGTCCCACTCGTCCCGGCCGACCAACTCGTCAACGCTGAGCGCGCCCACGCACGTCCCCTTCGTTCCTGACCGCTTGGACGAACTCGTCCACGCTCGGAAGTGCCCGCCAAGGCAGCATAAGCGTGGCGCTGGTCGCCAACTCGCGGACAGTGCGGTGCGACCGGGTGTCCCGCGCGATCCGCAAGGCTTCCGCACCGCTCTCCAGCGCGGCTTCGGGAAGACCGGCTCGGGCGGCAACCGCCGTCCGGCGCGCGAGGTGGAGGCCGCGCTCACGGTGGAACGATCGTGGCCACTGGCGCAGGACGTCGTCGTACTCGGTGAGTGCTCGGGTGTGGTCGCCGAGCGCTTGGAGAACGGCGGCGCGCTGCACGGACACGTAGCTCGCGGTGCAATAGCTGCCCAGCGAGTAACGGTCGTTCGTTGAGACTGCCGCTCCGGCGAGCGCTTGGGCGCGGTCGATGTAGCTCATGGCCATGCGCTCGTCGCCGTCGAGGGCACTGGCTTGGGCGGCTTGCTGGTGGATGGCAGCTCGGACCTGGGCGCCGGCCACCTGTCCGTCGTAGCGGAGGGAAGCCTGGGCAAGCGCGACCGCTTGCGCCCGTTCGCTCAGGAACTGCGCCTGTTGGCTCATCCGCATGAGTACATAGGCGGCGATGTCGGCATTGCCGGACGAATGAGACCACTCAAGGGCTCGATTCGACCAGATTCTACCCGCTTGAAAATCACCGAGATCGTCGGCGAGCCAGCCGCGGAACTCGGCGAACAGTGCACCGATCTCGAATAGCCGCCCGCGAGAACGGGGCTCAATCCGCTCGTGCAACTGTGAGATAGCGCCGACTTGCTCGCCTGCCGAGCGCACCAGGTTGCCCGCTCCGAGCAAGCTGTCGGCCGATACCAGTGCATCCCGCAGTGCTACGAAGTGATCGATCACTATCGGGTCGACGTACCTTCGGGTCGATTGGCCTGCCACATCGATCCCGAGAGCCGGCAGTGAAGCCGCGAGACCCGCTACCGCTCCTAGAAATCCACGCCGTTCCACGTTGCGCCCTCCAGGTGCTGCTGCTTGTCGATTCAGTCGACGCTGAGCTCTGGCAATGGCGACCGCTCGTTTGAGGACGTCGGCTGAAACGCTGAAGCTGTCCGCGTAATGCTGTTGCCAGTACGGCGTCAGCATCCGTTTTTCGGATTCCCAGCGGGACACCTCGTTGCGAGTGACCGCTCGGCCCGCACGCTGCGACAGCACGTCGGCTTGTTCACTCTGGGAGCGGCCGGCGTCCAGGCGGAGCCGCCGCAGGAGCGCCCCGATGCTGGTCGGTTCGTGCATGTTGTCATCCTGACGCTGGAAGCCGGGAACGTCACCATTGTGGCCCCCCTTTCCGGCCACCTCGGCTCACATGGCCACCTCTCGCGGCAACTCCGCTCGAACGGTCGAACGGTCACGCTCATTCCGGGCATCAGCGCTCGGATACCAGGAGCTCGGTCGACCACGGCTCTTGTGACGGCCAAGGCCGCTCCAGGGCAATGGCGTCAACCGCTCAACAGTCAAGAGAAAGGCGAGAGTGTGCGACCTACTACACCGGATACCGAGACTGCCGAGTTGCAGGCAGCTCTTGGGTACGTGGCCCTGGGCTGGCCCGTTGTGCCGGGAGCCGTATGGCAGGGCGGGAAGTTCATCGACCCTGCGAGCGGGCTGCCCGCTGAGAAGGTGGCCCTGCGTCCGGCCGGGTCGGCTACCGCTGACCCGGAGTTGGTACGCGAGTGGTGGTCGGCTCCCAGGGGCCAGGCACCCGCTGTGCTGGCGGTGACCGGACCGACCCTCGGCGCGGTGTCGGTGCACGAGTCGCTGGTCGAGGAGATCGCCGGTCACCCTTGGTTCCAGACCAGGCCGACGCCCGTACTGGCAATCCCCGGAATGCCGCTGGCCTACTTCCTCGTGAAGCCGCCCTGTCCACTGATGCTGGTGCGTGACGAGGTGCGACTACTGCCGGACGGCACAACGCTGCCACTGCCCCCGGCAGCCATCGGGGACACGGCGGCTGAGTGGTTGGTGTCGCCGGAAGAGGTGGGTGGGGTCATGTTGCCGGGAGACGAATTCGAGGCGCTGCTCGGCAGTCTGAAGGTGGCGGCGTGAGCGTTCTGATGGATCGCCCGGCCCCGGAGCCGAAGTGGGGTGAAGAAGAGTTCGCCCACGTCATGCGGGAGATGGCGATGGGCGAAGCTCCCCGACTGTTCTCGATCGTCGAAGAGTACGGCGAGCGCATCGATGCACGGGTGGCAGGTTACGGCTTGGCCTATGAAACCGGCGTGGAGGTGAACTCGGTCGAGGGTGATTTCCACCTGAAGTCCGAGAGTCCGGAGAGCGCACGGAGACTCTTCGAGCTGAGTGCCCAGTTGCGCGGTGCGCGGACGCACGTGGTGTGGGTGGACAACCCGACCAAGCCCGTCCGGCTCCAGGAACGGGACCAGGTCTGCTGAGTGGCGTCAACCGCAGGAGGCAGCCGGGGCCCCGGCTGCCTCCTGCACCGAGGGCGACGGATGTGGAAAGGTTCGGGACATGCGTTGTGGGATCGTGTTGCCGTTCTTCGACGCCCCTGATGTGGCGTCCTGCGCGCGGCTGGCCGAGTCGGCCGGTTGGGATGGGGTGTTCCTCGCCGAGTCGGTGTGGGGCGTGGACGCGTGGGTGGCGTTGACCGCCGCCGCCATGCGCACCTCGTCGTTGACGTTGGGCACGATGTTGACGCCGTTGCCCCGGTTCAAGCCCTGGGACGTCGCGTCCAAGGTCGGCACCCTGGACCGGCTGTCCGGCGGCCGGGTGCGGTTGGCGGTGGGGCTCGGTGCGCTCCACCCGGGTTGGACGGCGTTCGAGCGGGATCAGGGTCGGGCCGAACGGGCTCTGCTGCTGGACGAAGGTTTGGCGGTCTACGACGGTCTGATGCGCGGTCAGCCGTTCTCCTTCTCGGGCAAGCGTTATCAGGTCCAGGCGACGGACTTCTTCCCGCCACCGCCGACCGTGCAGCAGCCCCGCGTCCCGGTGTGGGTGGTCGGGGCCTACCCGCGCGAGGCGTCGCTGCGGCGCGCCGCGCGGTGGGACGGGCTGTTGGCGAACATCGTCGGCGACGGTGACGCGCGTGGTCCGGAGAGTCCGGCCGAACTCGCCGCCGTCGTCACCGAGGTGCGGCGGCTGCGGGAGTCCCTGGGACTGCCCTGGGAGGGTTACGACGTGATCGCGGAGGGCGTCAGCCCGGTCGACGTGGGGGAGTGGGCGGCGGCCGGTGCGACGTGGTGGATCGAGTCGGACTGGGAGACGACTCCCGACGCGGTCCGCGAGCGCATCGCCGCCGGGCCGCCGAAGTGATCGCGCTCGGCATCCGCGACCGCTCCGGGCGGGACGGCACGGGCACCGCGGTCCTGGTCGCGGTCGGTGACGTGGCCGAGGTGGAGCTGTACGGCGACGCGCTGGTCGAGGAGAAGTAGCAGGCCGGCGTGGGGAACGCCGCAGGGTGCTGCACCGGGGGTGAGCACCTCGTCCACCAGACCAGGCGCGACCCGAACTCGCGTCCGGCGATGACCAGAGGTTCGCGGGCGTCGAGATGTATCTGGGACTGGTGCATCCGATTCTTTGGAAACATCATGGTTTGTGCGGGGCGCTCCACGACGAGCCGGGGGAGGGGCCATGTCGGCACTACCGGAAGTCCCCTCGTCGGAACGGCCGGACCTGCACCTCGTGCGCGGTTCCGCGCCGAGCCTGCTCTGGTACCTGACCGAGCCGACCAGGGCGGTCGTGGACCTCGGGCAGTTCGCCGCCACCCGCTCCCTGCTGCGTGCCGCGCCGAGCGGTGACGGGCACACCGTGCTCGTGCTGCCCGGCCTGGGCGCCGCGGACGGGTCCACGGGGTTGCTGCGGAAGTTCCTGACCGGTCTCGGTTACACCGTGCGCGGGTGGGGGCTCGGGCGCAACATCGGACCGTCCGTCGGGGTCGTGGACGGCATGCGGGCCCTCCTGCGCGAAGTCGGCGCGGAACGCCCGGTGAGCCTCGTCGGCTGGAGCCTGGGCGGCATCTTCGCCCGTGAGCTGGCCCGCGAGCACCCCGGGCTGGTGCGCCAGGTCATCACGCTGGGCAGCCCGTACGCGATGACCGACCTGCGGCAGACCAGGGTGAACCCGGTGTACCGGCTGCTCGCCCGGTTCTACCGGGCCGGCGCGGACATGCCGCCGCCCGAGCACACCCGGCCGCCGTTCCCGGTGCCCGCGACCTCGGTGTACTCGAAGTCGGACGGGATCGTGGCGTGGCAGACGTGCATCGAGGAGCCGGCCGCGTGCCGCGAGAACGTCGCCGTCGCCTCCAGCCACCTCGGCTACGGCTACAACCCGACCGTGTGGTGGGTCATCGCCGACCGGCTGGCACAACGTGAGGGCCGGTGGCGCCCGTTCACCCCGCCGCCCGGGATGGCCCGGATGTTCCCGGCTGCCTGAGGTCCCAGCCGCCCGAGGTCCCAGCCGCCCGAGTTCCCAGCCGCCCGAGTTCCCAGCCGCCCGAGTTCCCAGCCGCCCGAGTTCCCAGCCGCCCGAGTTCCCGACTGCCCGAGGTCCCCGCCGCGCGGGGAAACGATCACCCGATCAACGCCTTGCGTTGGCCGTCACTTCACCGCAGGGTTCCGCGTGGCCCGTTGGCTCTGCCGACGGGCCACATCCCTGACGGAAGGTGGAGCATGGTGTTCTCTGCGCGCAAGGGCGCCGCGTCCTTACTGGCGGCGGTCGGGCTGTCGGTGTTCCTGACGACCCCGGCGGAAGCGGCCACGGACGCCGAGTTGGCGTTCCGCTGGGCCCCCGTCCACTACCAGGACACGGATTCCTCGGACTACGACGCCGACTACCTGTCCACTGTGGACTTCGACGGCGAGTGGACCACGCTGAACAACTGGGAGAGCCAGGACGACTCGCTGTTCCGGCTCACCGGTGCGGCGTACTACTCGGTGGTGGAGACGTCGACGCACTGGTTCATCGCCTACAGCTTCTACCACCCGCGTGACTGGGAGGACTTCCCCGACCCGTTCGAGCAGTTCACCCACGAGAACGACATGGAGGGCCTGCTGGCGACCGTGCGCAAGGACGGGTCGGCGTTCGGCCGGCTCGAAGCCGTGGTCACCGTGGCGCACAGCGACTTCTACTCCTACGTGCCCGCCGGCAGCACGTTCACCGGCGGTCGGGAGAACGTCGACGGGACGCTGCTGGTGCAGGACCAGCGGCCCACCACGCGGCAGGAAGCCAAGGGGCACGGGCTCTACGCGTGGAACGGCGCGGAGTTCCCCGGCGGCGACGGGGTGGTCTACGTGCCCGCCGCGACCGGTGAGGTGCCGTCCGGCGGCAACGACCGCTCCGTCGGGTACCGGCTGGTCGACACGTTCGCGGCCGGCGGGCTGTGGGCGCGGCGGTCCGACTCGGCGACGTTCGCGGGCTGGGGCACGCTCCGGGGCGACAACGGGAAGAACAACGCCGCCAACACCGCGTGGGGCTGGGACGACGGCAACGACGGCAGCGACCTGCCGCGCGGCCTGCTCGCCACCGACCCGGCGTACCTGGTGTCCGTGTACTTCGCGAACCGGGGCGACTTCAGCCTCACCTACACCCGCAACGCGTACCGGTAGATCACACCAATCGGTGGTCGCGGGCGGAACACCACCTCGCCCGCGACCGCTCCGCCTTAGTGGTCGCTTTCGGAAGTTCTTCGGGGGTGGTCATACCGCGTGTGGAAGCTCGGCGGGGGCGTCCTGGCGTTCGTGCTCGCTGATCCTGGTCAGGAGATCGTGCAGGTCCCGGCGAGTGAACTTCCATTGGAAGGGCTTGGCGGTCGCGTTGTAGCGCTTCTCGAAGTCGGCCAGTCGTTGCTCGACCTCGGCCAGGTCGGTGAAGTCGTTGGGCGACACGACCTTGCGTTGCACAACGGAGAAGAAGATCTCCACCTGGTTCACCCACGAGGCGTGTACCGGGGTGTGCACCATGACCGCGTTCGGGAACCGTGCGGCCAGCCGATCGATCGCGGTCTTGCCGCGATGGGAGGATCCGTTGTCCACCACCCAGAACACGCGCTTCGCCGAGGCATACGGCTCACACGTCATGACCTGCTCGGCCAATGCCATGAACGGCACGATCCCCGTCGTTGGCGCGCACCGCCCGAACACCCGCGCCTGCTCCACGTCGTAGGCGGCCAGATACGCCACCGCGCCACCCCGCTCGTACTCGTGGTTGACCCGCATCATCCGCGCCCGACCGGGTGGCAGACTCGGGTGACAGCGGCACCGGGCCTGGATCGAGGTCTTCTCGTCACTGGAGATCACATACTCCCCGGACCCCAGCCGCCTGCCCTCCCAGCGACGTTCATACAGGTCCAGCACCCGCCCGGCCTTCGCGGCGAAGTCCGGGTCACGCGGAAACAGCCACGACCGGTACTGCCACGGTCTGATCGCCTCCCGAGCCAGCCACCGCCACACCGTCGAGGCCGACATCGCCTCGGCCACGCCCTGGGCCACCGCCTCGCGGGCCAGTTCCGGACACGACCACCGCGACAACGGCGCCCCCGCGCGGGCCGGCACCTGACAGGCCAGCGCCTTCACCTGCGCGACCTGCACCGGGGTGAACCGCGTCGGACGACCCGACCGGGCCCGATCGGCCAACCCCGCCAACCCCTGCGCCGCGAACCGGCCCCGCCAGGTCCGGACCGTGTCCACCGTGACTCCCACCTCCGCCGCGATCGCCGCGTTGGACCACCGGCGGGCGGCCAGCAGCACCATCCGTGCCCGCACCTTGTCCCGATACGGCGTCTTCCGGCCCCGGGCACGCCGGGTCAGCACCCGCCGCACCGCACCGGTCACCGTCACAGGACAGGCTTGGACCACGGGCATCGCGACCGGCTCGTTTCATGATCGACGGTCAGGGGCGGCGTCCAGGATGCCGATCGGGCACGATGTCGGTCATGGCCACCCCACCGGAGTCCACCAAGATCTCTGTCGGGCAACGGTTGCGCGCCCACGCCGCAACGCACTGGCCACAGGCGGGCGACCTGGAATTCCGCTACCGCGGCGCGTTCGTCTATGTCGAGGCACACCTGCCCGACGGGAGGGTGCAACCCCTGATCCGGTTGCGGTATGGCGGCTCGGCCCGGCATTGGGGCTTCGGGCTCTACCTGGCCAGCAGCGACCGCTACGAGAACCAGATTCTGCCCTCCGGGTTCCCCAGCGGCAGCCCCGAAGAAGCCCTCGACTGCGCCTGCCGCCTCTACCTGGACAACCCCTTCTGATCAGGTCGTCACGACCCCCGAAGAACTTCCGAAAGCGACCACTTAGGCTCCGCCCATGGTCACGTCCACACCGCCACTGCTCGCCCGCGTGGTGACGGAGATTCTCGCCCCGTGGGTGCTGGTGCTGAGCTTGCCGCTGCTGGTCGCCTGGCACGCCACGGGAAACGCTTTCCAGACCGTGGTGTGGGGGTTGGTGGTCGGCGTGACCGGCTCGGTGATCCCCATGGCGGTGGTGGTGCGCGGTGCGCGGCGGGGCCGCTGGAACGGCCACCACGTGACCAACCGCGAGGGCCGGCTGGTGCCGCTGTTCACCTGCGCGGCGTCGCTGGGCACCGGCATCGCGCTGCTGGTGGTGGGCGGCGCGCCGCACCGGATGCTGGCGTTGTCGCTGTCGATGTTCCTCAGCCTCGTGGTCAGCATCGCGATCACGTTCGGCGCGCCCGTGCCGGGTGGCGGTCGCGGCTGGAAGGTCTCCGTGCACACGGCCGTCGCGGCGGGCGCGCTGGCGGTGCTGGTGGTCACCTTCGGACCGTGGACGCTGGTGTTCGCGCCCGCCGTGGCGCTGGTGGGGTGGTCGCGGGTGGCGCTGGGGGACCACACGGTGGCGCAGGTCGTGGGCGGCGTGGCGCTGGGCCTGGTGGTCGGGGGCCTGACGTTCTGGTGGCTGGCGTGAGGCCGCTCACCACCCGCCGTCCCGGTCGCCGATCTACCCTCCGGTAATGACGCTGAGACTGGACATGTCCGGCCCGGTCGCCACCCTGGCGATCGACCGGCCCGCCAAGCGCAACGCCATGAGCTTCGAGATGTGGTCCTCGCTGCCGGGTCTGCTCGCGCGGGTCCGGCAGGCCCCGGACGTGCGGGTGCTGGTGATCCGGGGCGGGGAGCACTTCTCGGCGGGTGCGGACATCAGCGAGTTCTCGACGTTGCGGAAGGGCGCCGAAGGCGCGGCCCGGTACGGCGCGGCCGTGCACGACGGCGAGCGTGCCATCGCGAACCTCGGCAAGCCGACCATCGCGGCGGTGCACGGGTTCTGCGTCGGTGGCGGGTGTGAGATCGCCTTGGCCTGTGACCTCCGGATCGCTTCGGCGGGGGCGCAGTTCGGGATCACGCCGGCCAAGTTGGGGATCGTCTACAACCTCACGTCCACCAAGCGGTTGGTGGACGTGGTGGGTCCGGCCTGGGCCAAGCAGATCCTGTTCAGCGGGGAGTTGATCGACGCGGCGACTGCGCTGCGGATCGGTCTGGTGAACGAGGTCCACGAGGACGTGGATGCCCGGGTGAAGGAGTTGTCCGAGGTGATCGCGTCACGGGCTCAGGTGAGCGTGCGCGGGGCGAAGACGATCGTCGACCTGATCACCGACGGGCAGCACGAGGAGGACGCCGCGGTACATGCCTTGTACGACGAGGCGGTGCACAGCGCCGAGTACGCGGAAGGCGTGCGGGCGTTCCTGGAGAAGCGCTCGCCCCGGTTCTGAGGCGCGGGTCCGGGAGCATCAGAGCAGTTCCTCGCCCTCGAACCGGCCCAACTCCTCGCGGTAGAACTCCAGACCGACACCGTTCGGGTCGCGGAGGTACAGGCTGTCGTCCGCGCCCCGGTCGGGCCCGACGTACTCCACGCCCTCCGCGTCGAGCTTCGCCCTGATCGAGGCGAACCGCTCCGCCGCCACGGACAGCGCGAGGTGCTGCACCCCGCCGATGGTCTCCTGGAACGGCGGGTGGTCGTGGCCCGGGAAGTCGAAGAACCCCAGCAGGTTCCGGTTGCCGAGGTCGAAGAAGAAGTGGCTGGAGCCCGCGTAGTCCCGGTTCTCCACCAGCTCCACCAGCGGGAAGCCGAGGAACTCCTGGTAGAACCGGATGGTCTCCTCGACGTCCCGGCAGATCAGGGCGATGTGGTGCACCCCGCGGGTGGGCGGGGCGCCGCCGCGCAGGTACTGCGAGCGCAGTGCCGCGCGGCGGCTGCGGATGGCGTCGAGTTCGGCTCCCCGGGGTGGTGGCACGGGTCTCAGGCTGTCACTTGTCGACGTCCCGGGTGTCGCCGGGCCACTCGCCGGTGAGCTTGTCGTAGCCGGTGGCCCCGCCCCGGTCGATCGCGGCCTTCACCAGGCCGAAGATGGCGCCCTGGATGGTCGCCGCGAGCAGCACCTCGCCCCAGCCCCGGTCGCGCTGGGTGGCGGTCGGCGCGACCTTGTCGCCGCTGATCACCTTCCACACCTGCGCGAACAGCTTGCTCGCGGCCAGTCCGCCGAGCACGCTGAACAGCATCCCGAGCGGCCGGTACAGCAGCTTGTTCATGACCGCCCCCCACGGACCAGGCGCCACACCAGCAGCACGGCCGCCGCCACGCCCAGCGCGATCGCGGCCGGGTGCCTGCGCATCCGGTCGGCGACCGGCGGCGGCAGGGCGTCCACCGCGCGCGACGCCTTGTCGGACACCCGGGTCGACACCTGGGCGACGGTCTCCTGGGCCTTCTCGGCGGCGACGACGGCGGCCGTGTTCACCCGTTCGGCGACGGCCGTCGCGCCTTCCTTCACCTGCTCCACGCTCTCGTGCGCGGTCTCCTTCACCCGGGCGGGCACGTCCGCCTTGTGCACCAGTGCCTCCACGGTGTCGCCGAGTTCGACCCGGGTCTTCTCGATGTCCGCGCGCAGCGCGGCCGGGTCCTGCGGAACGTCCTTGCTCATCGGTGCGCCCTCTCCTTGACCTGCGAGATGTCCCGCCGCACGCCGTCTACGGCCTGCTCGGGAATGGGCGGCGTGCCCCGGTCGATGCGCTTGCGGCCGATCAGGGCGAGCACACCCGCGACGGCGAACACCGCGACCGCGACCACGAACGCCGCCAGCCACGCGGGCAGCACCAGCGCCAGCACCAGGATCAGGCCCGCGATCAGCGCCATCACGCCGAACCAGGCGAGCACGCCCGCGCCGCCCAGCAGCCCGGCGCCCACGCCGACGTGCCTGCCCTTGGTCTTCACCTCGGCCACCGCCAGCCGGATCTCCTCGCGGGCGAGCCTGCTGACTTGTTCGGACAGTCGGCCGACCAGTTCCGCGGTGGACGGGTCGGTGGGGTTCATGGGCCGTCTCCTCTCTCCGGCCCAGGACTACCCACTGGGTGCGGTGTGTACGCACGGCTGTTCGGGGAACCCGTGGGGGGCCAGGATCGTCGGCCTACCCGTAGACGAGAGCAGGTCGCACCGGGTTTCACCGGCACGGCGCAAGCCGTGACGCCGGAAGCAGAGAACGGGTGGACCCGCCTGCCGCCTGCGATCCGGAGCGAGGGTGGGGGGCGCCGGAAACGGCGCCCCTCCTCGCATTGGGCAACGGTCGGGCCGTTGTCCCCGCAGTCACCTGTCCGGCACGGCCGCATCCGGAACGGTCAGCCGTTCAGCACGGCCCTCAGCTTGACGGCGAACGCCTCAGGGTCTTCCGCGAAACCGATGTGGCCGCCGGGGAACATGGTGGGTTCGGTGCCCAGTGCCGTGGCGAGCGCCCGGGACGTGCGGTCGCATAGCTGGTCGCCGGACTTCTCGCCGATGCCGATCAGGACCCGGGACGCGGTGGCGCGCAGGTTCGCGAGGTCTGGCGTCCAGCGGGTGGTTGCCCGCATCATGCGCCCGTACTGGTAGTCGTCGTCCGCGATGGACTGGGCGTCGCGTTCACCGCCGGCCATCTCCTGGACGACCTGTTCCGGCAGGTGGATGTTGGCCAGCACGAGGAACTTCCGGAACGCGCCGACGGGGTCGCCGGACTGGTAGGTGGCGATGATCTCCTCGGTCCGCGCGCGCACCTCCGCGCGGTCGTCCACCAGCTCGCTCAACGGCGGCTCGTGCGCGATGACGGTGTGCGCGACCTCGGGGTGGGCCTGGGCCAGGGCCAGCACGCTGACCGCGCCGCCGCTGGAGCCGAGCACCGCCGCCGGACCCGCGTCCAGGTGGCTGATCAGCCGGTACAGGTCGTCGGCGCGCTGCTCCGGGGTGGAGTCGCGGTCGCGGTCGTCCACCGGGCTGCGGTTGATGCCGCGCGGGTCGGTGGTGAGCACGGTGTGGTCGGCGGCGAGGAGGTCGGCCAGCGGCTCGAACGGCCTCGCGTCCATCGGCGCGGCGACCAGCACCACCAGCGGGCCGTGGCCGCGGACCTCGTAGTGCAGGGACGCGTCGTCCACCCGGAGGGTGCCGACGGTGACGGTGGACGTGGTGCTCATTGGATCCTCCAGGGTGGGTTTGCGCCCGTTCGGAGGTAGGTGACTCTTACCGCGAGGCAGAATCGTCGGTGTGAGCGAAGTTTTTTCCACGACGGCCGACGCGGACGCCGAGCTGGACCGGGCGCGCTCCGGCGACGACGCCGCTTTCACGCGCCTGGTGGAGCCGTTGCGGCGGGAGCTGCACGCCCACTGCTACCGGATGCTCGGGTCGGCGCACGACGCCGACGACGCGTTGCAGGACGCCTTGTTGCGGGCCTGGCGGGGGCTGGCGCGGTTCGAGGGGCGTAGCTCGCTGCGGTCCTGGCTGTACACCGTGGCCACCCGCACCTGCCTGGACGTGGTGGACCGGCGGGGCAAGCGGGCGCTGCCGGTGGACCTCGGGCCGTCGAGCGACCGGGTCGTGGTCGGCGACGCGCCGGTGACCGAGGTGGCGTGGCTGGGGCCGTACCCGGACGCGGGCCTGGCCGCCGGGCCGGGCGCGCGGTACGAGCAGCGCGAGGCCGTGGAGTTGGCGTTCGTCGCCGCGCTGCAACACCTGCCGGGCAACCAGCGGGCGGCGTTGCTGCTGTTCGAGGTGCTGGGCTTCTCGGTCTCGGAGATCGCCGCGACCATGCGCACGTCCACCACCTCAGTGAACTCGGCGTTGGCGCGGGCCCGGCGGATCGTCGCGGAGAAGGTGCCGTCGGCGACGCAGCAGCAGGCGCTGCGGAAGATGGAGGACGCGCGGCTGCGGGAGGTCGTCGCTGGCTTCACCACCGCGCTGGAACGCGGGGACGCCGCCGCCCTGGTCGCGCTCCTCACCGAGGACGTGACCTGGGCGATGCCGCCGATGGCGAACTGGTACGCCGGGCGCGCGGCGGTCATGGACTTCGCGGTGAGCGTGCCGCTGGGCTCGTGCGGGGCCTGGCGGCACCTGCCGGTGAGCGCGAACGGGCAGCCCGCCGTGGCCTGCTACCTGTGGGACGAGGCGGCCGGCACGCACCGCGCGTGGTCGGTGAACGTGCTGACGGTGCGTGACGGGCTGATTGCCGGCATCACGTCGTTCGTGGGCGCGGAGCACTTTCCGCCGTTCGGCCTGCCGGACTGCCTGCCGTAGCCATGGCGAAGGGGCGGGACTCCGCGTCCCGCCCCTTCGCCGACAGCCGTGCTCAGGCCTGCTGGTCGGCGACCTGCTTGCGGACCTCTTCCATGTCGACCTTGCGGGCCTGTTCGATCAGGTCCTCCAGGGCCGCTTCGGGCAACGCGCCCGGCTGGGCGTAGAGCACCACGCCGTCGCGCACGATCATCAAGGTCGGGATCGACCGGACTTCGAAGGCGGCGGCGAGCTGCTGCTGGTCCTCGGTGTCGACCTTGCCGAACACGATGTCGCCGTGCTTCTCGGCGGACTTCTCGTAGACCGGGGCGAACTGCCGGCACGGACCGCACCAGCCCGCCCAGAAGTCGACCAGGACCATGTCGGAGCCGCCGACCACCTCGTCGAAGTTCTCCGCGGTCAGCTCCACCGTGGCCATAGGTTCTCCTCGCTCTACTGGGGGGACGCACCCCCGGTTACCCCGGACAACGGACGGGACACCTCGGACATTCCCTTCTACAGTTTGTAGACGTCTTCAACGACAAGTTGTAGTTTTCGGGTCACCGACAGTACGGAGGTGTGCCCGTGCTCCGCTGGTTCGCTCCACTCGCCGCCCTCGTCGCGTTGACCGCCTGTGCGACCGCCGACCCGCCCGCCGGCAGTCCGCCGGTGAGCGGTGCGGCGCTCGGCACGGTCGCGAAGGACGACGCGCTCGCCGCGTTGCTGCCGCCGCAGGTCGCCCGGTCCGGCAAGCTGCGGGTCGGCTCGAACATCCAGAACCCGCCGAACAACTTCTACGCCGAGGACGGCCGGACGCCGGTCGGCTCCGAGGTCGACCTCGTGCGCGCGGTCGCCGCGAAGCTCGGGCTGTCGGTCGAGCACCAGGACATGGCGTTCAGCTCGCTCATCACCAGCCTCCAGGCCGGCCGCATCGACGTGACCATGGCCGCCATGAACGACACCGCGGAGCGCCAACAGAAGATCGACTTCGTGGACTACTTCACCTCCGGCATCACGATCATGGTGCAGAAGGGCAACCCCGCCGGTATCCGCGGCCCGGACGACCTGTGCGGCAAGGCGGTCGCGGTGAACCTGGGCACCAGCCAGGAGCAGTACGCCAAGGGCCACCGGTGCGCGACCGGGCAGATCGAGGTGACCTCCACCGACAGCGACACCCAGAACCAGAACCAATTGCGCACCGGCCGGGTCGCCGCGATCCTCAACGACCTGCCCACCGCCGTCTACGTCGCCAGGACGGCGGGCGACGGCGGGTTCTTCGAGGTGGTCGAGGCGGCCCCGATCAACGGCGGCCCGTACGGCATCGGCGTCGGCAAGGACACCCCGCAGCTCACCGAGGCGATCCGGCGGGCGTTGCAGGCGCTGATCGACGACGGCACGTACCGGAAGGTCCTGGAGCACTGGGACGTGGCGCAGGGCGCGATCGCGAAGGCGACCGTCAATGGCCGGTGACGAGTTGACCGTGGTCCCGGTGCGGCACTGGGGGCGGTGGGTCGGCGGTGCGCTGATCCTCGTCCTGCTGGCCCTGCTCGGGAAGGCGCTGTCCGAGGCGGAGATCGACTACGCGGCGGTGCCGGGGTTCTTCTTCCACGACATCATGCTGCGCGCCCTGTGGAACACGGTGCTGCTGGCCGTCGCCGCGCAGGCGGGCGCCATCGTGCTCGGTGTGCTGATCGCCCTGCTGCGGCGGTCGGCCAACCCGGTCGCCCGGTGGTTCGCCGCCGGCTACGTGTGGCTGTTCCGCGGCCTGCCGGTGTTGTTGCAGATCCTGCTGTGGTTCAACCTGGCCCTGGTGTTCGAGCACATCTCGCTTCCCCTGCTGTTCGAGGAGAAGACGAACGTGCTGGTCACCGCGTTCGTCGCCGCGTTGCTCGGGCTGGGGCTGAACGAGAGCGCGTACATGGCCGAGATCGTCCGGGCGGGTCTGGGCAGCGTCGACCACGGCCAGGTGGAAGCGGCGAAGGCGATCGGCATGACACCCGCGACGGCGTTGCGCCGGGTCGTGCTCCCGCAGGCGATGCGGGTCGTCATCCCGCCCACCGGCAACAACTTCGTCAACATGCTCAAGGGCACGTCGATGGCGTCGGTGATCGGCTTCCTCGAACTGGTCCACGCCGCCAACAACATCGCGTCCCGCAACCTCCAGATCATGGAGACGCTGCTGGCCGCCGCCGCGTGGTACATGGTGGTGGTGAGCGTCGCAGGCGTGGGGCAGCACTTCCTGGAACGCTTCTACGGCAAGGGAGTCGCCCGATGAGCCTGGTGCGTGCGGTGGGGGTGCGGAAGTCGTTCGGGCGCACGGAGGTGCTGCGCGGGGTCGACCTCTCCGTCGACCAGGGCCGGGTGGTGTGCCTGCTCGGGCCGTCGGGCGCGGGGAAGTCGACGTTCCTGCGCTGTGTCAACCACTTGGAGACGATCGACGCGGGGCGCATCCTGGTCGACGGCGAACCGGTGGGCTTCCGTTCGCGTGGCGGCAAGCTGTACGAGTTGCGTGAGCGGGAGGTCGCACGGCAGCGGCGCGGGATCGGGATGGTGTTCCAGCGGTTCAACCTGTTTCCGCACCGGACGGCGGTGGAGAACGTCGCCGAGGGGCCGGCGCACGTGCTGGGTGTGCCGCGCCGGAAGGCGCTTTCCGAGGCCGGCGAGCTGTTGGCGCGGGTCGGTCTGGCGGACAAGGCCGACGCGTACCCGCACCGGCTGTCCGGCGGGCAGCAGCAGCGCGTGGCCATCGCTCGGGCGCTGGCGATGCGACCCCGGCTGATGCTGTTCGACGAGCCGACGTCCGCGTTGGACCCCGAGTTGGTGGGGGAGGTGCTGGCGGTGATGGCTGACCTGGCGCGGTCCGGGATGACCATGATCGTGGTGACGCACGAGATCGGGTTCGCCCGGCAGGTGGCGGACGAGGTGGTGTTCCTGGTGGACGGGGCGGTGGTCGAGTCCGGGCCGCCGGAGCGGGTGCTGGACAATCCGGCGGAACAACGCACACGGCAGTTCCTCGCGAAGGTGCTCTAGGTGGTCATGCGCATCCCGTCCTCTTATCTGGTCCAGTTCCAGGAGCCGACGGGCTACCTGGACTTCGCCCGCTTCGGGCCGCCGTCGCACGCCGTGGTGGAGGAGCACACCCGGCTGCTGGAGCGGTCGTCGTTCGCCGGTCCGTCCACTGTGGACGAGCTGATGCGGCAGGAGCCGCGGGCGAAGGCCGCCGCCGCTCGGCTGTGCGGTTCGGACGCCGACCACGTGGTGCTGCTGCCGAACACCAGCACGGGCCTGTTCCAGATGGCGCTGGGGGTGACGGGTGAGGTCGCGGTGTCACCCGCCGAGTTCCCCGCGAACACCTACCCGTGGGTGCGGGCCGGTCGTGCGCGGGTGCGCTGGCTGGACCCCGGCCCGGTGACCCCCGAATCCGTTCGGGAGGCGCTCTCCGAGGACGTCACGGCGGTGTCGGTGAGCGCCGTCGACTTCCGCACCGGGTATCGCGCCGATCTGGCGGCGTTGCGCGAGGTGGTGGGCGACCGGCTGCTCATCGTCGACGGCATCCAGGGGTTCGGCGTGGTGGACGAGCCGTGGTCGGCGGCGGATGTCCTGGTGGTCGGCGGCCAGAAGTGGCTGCGCGCCGGGTGGTCCACCGGCTTCCTGGCGATGTCCGACCGGGCGCTGGAACGGGTCGAGCCGGTCGCCTCCGGCTGGACTGGCGCGGCGGACGCCGGGTGGTTCGACGGCTCCGTCCACCCGGTGGCGGCGGGCGCGGCGGCCTGGTCGGTCACCAACCTGAGCCCGGTCGCGGCCGGCGCCCTGGCCACGGCGCTGGAACTGGTCGAGCTGGCCGGCGTCCGGGCGCTCCACGAGCGGATCGTGCGGCGGTCCGACGAACTGGCCGATGTGGTGCGGTCGGCGGGTGGGGCCGTGGTGTCCGAGCAGGTCAGGCGGGCGGGCATCCTGGCCTTCACGCTGCCCGACGTGCCCGCGGCCGTGGTCGGCGAGGCGTTGGCGGAGGCGGGCGTGACGGCGACCGTGCGGCCGGAGCACGTGCGCCTCTCGCCCCACGCCTCCACGTCCGCCGAGACGGTGGAACGGGTCGCGTCGGCCCTCCGCCCGCTGCGCCGGGCCGCCGGCGGTGGGCTGCCCGGTGCAGTGGCGGCCGGTGCCGGCGTGTCCGGCGGCGGGGTGTCCGGCGGCGGGGTGTCCGGTGCCGGCCTGTCCGGCGATGGGCTGTCCGGTAGTGGGGTACCCGGTGCTGTGGTGGCCGGTTCCGCCGTCGAGGCCTTTCCCGGCGACGTGGACACCCTCCAGCGGCTCCTGGTCGAACGGGCCGTCGGGTCCGTCGGCGTGCCCGTCGAGCTGATGAAGAAGGCGCACAAGTCCCAGGTCGTGCGGGTGCTGGACGAGGCCGGGCTGTTCCTCATCCGGGACTCGGTCGACTACCTCGCCGGCGTCCTCGGCGTCACCCGGTACACGATCTACAACTACCTCAACGAGATCCGGGCGTGACGCGGACGGGTCCGGCGCGGAATAGCGGCCCGCGCCACGGTGTTGAGAGCTGTCGATCACACGACCACAGGAGATGATCATGACCTTCGCCCTGCCCGACCCCGCCACGGAGTTCGGCGCCCGAGTGGCCCGCCAGTTGCGCGAGGACATGATCGCCTGGGTCACGTCGGTGGACCGCACGGGCACGCCGCAGCCCGCGCCGGTGTGGTTCCTGTGGGAGGACGACGACACCGTGCTGTTCTACAGCTTGCCCACCGCGAAGCGGCTGGAACGGCTCCGGGAGAACCCGCGCACGTCGTTCCACCTCAACGATGAGGGACTCGGGAAGCAGGTCCTCGTGCTGACCGGCGCCCTGACCGAGGAGCCGGGCGTCCGGCCGGCGCACGAGCACACCGCGTTCGCCGCCAAGTACGGCAAGCTGGCGACGGACACGTTCGGGTCGACGGAGAAGTTCGCCGAGCTGTACAGCGTGCCGCTGGTGTTCCACCCGGAACGCGTGCGCGGTCACTGAGCACCGCCTTCGTGGACCGCGGCGTACACGGCGTCGCGGGCCGCGTTGGCCTCGCGGTCGGTGAGCGTCCGGGTCGGGTGCCGCAACACCAGGCGCAGCAGCACGTTCTTCTGGCCGGGCCGGGCGCCGAGGCGTTCGACGGCGGCCGGCGGCAGCAGGTCGACCGGTGTCTCACCGAGGATCTCGACCTCCTCCACCACATCGCCGACGGTCGCCCGCACGGTGTCGCCGATCGTCTCCGCGTCCTGCTCGGGCCGCACGGCCACCGAGACGTCCCGCGAGATCGGCGGGTGCTTCGACACCGCCCGGTACGGCGCCAGGTCCAACATCTGCGCGGCCACCCGCGGATCGTCGGACGACAGCAGCCGGATGTCCGGGATTCCCTTGCGCAGCATGAGCAACCGGTCCAGCCCCACCCCGAGCGCCAGGCCGTGCACGTCGTGGGGCAGCCGTGCCCGGTCCAGCACGTGCCGCGCCACCACCCCGCATTCGGCGACCTCCAGCCACTCGCCGCCCACCAGCACGTCCACCTGCCGTCCGCGCTCGGTGTACGGGTGATCGGCAGGCGTTGTGCGGTAACGGGCTCCGGGCACGGCGGCGGTGATCACGGCGTCGACCAGCTCGTCCAGATCGGCTTGGTGGTGGGAGATCCGCCACAGGTCGAGCTGGTGCGGCGTGCCGGAGTGCACGCGGTCCACGGCGTCGCGCCGGTAGACCATGCCGACGCAGGCGATCAGCACGTCGTCCCACACCTCGGCGCGCAGCACCCGCAGCGCGGGCGGGACCATGGCGGACGTGTGGCTGCGCAGCATCCGTCCGTCGCCGGTGTAGCGGGTGTAACGGGCGTCACGGGTGACGGCGTCCGGCGGGTAGCCCAGGTTGGTGTAGTTGTCCTCGACGCTGACCTCCGGGCGGTCCCGGACGACCCGGAGTTCGGCGGGAGCCGGTGCGGCGGCAAGGATCTGGTCGAGCACGAGCTGCATGGCGTGCGGCCCCTGTGCGGGGTCGGTGAGATCGCGAGGCATCGCGGGAGGTCCTTTCGGAGGTGGGCTTCGGCTGGTTCCCCCGAGCCGGCCCGCCACCGGGACCGCGGCTAGCGCACGCCCCGAATGGCCGGGTCTCCCGGCCGGGGGCGGTGAAATCGACGCGTCACGTTTTCGACCATAGCGGGCCCGTGCCGCATGATGCACCCATGTTGTCTGCCAAGGGCGAGGAGTTCCGGTCGTTCTGGACCGAGCGCCACCTGTGCACCCTGACCACCCTGCGCGCCGACGGCACGCCCCACGTCGTGCCGGTCGGCGTCACGCTGGACGTGGCGTCGGCGACCGCACGGGTCATCGCCTCGCGCGGCTCGCATAAGGTGCGCCAGGTGCTCGCCGCCGGCCCCGCAGGGGCGCTCGTCGCGGTGTGCCAAGTGGACGGCAGGCGGTGGTCGACGCTGGAGGGTCGCGCGGTGGTCAGGCAGTCGGCGGACGAGGTCGCGGACGCGGAGCGCCGGTACGCCGAGCGCTACCGGCAGCCGCGGCCCAACCCCGAGCGGGTCGTGATCGAGATCGCGGTGACCCGCGTGCTGGGCACGGTGTGATCACCGTCGTCGGCATCGGAGCGGACGGCTGGGCGGGCCTGCCGGACGCGTCCCGCCACGAGATCGCCGCAGCCGAGGTGCTGATGGGCAGCGCCCGCCAGCTCGCGCTGGTGCCCGGCTCGTTCGACCGGGTGCCGTGGCCGTCGCCGCTCGTCCCGGCGCTGCCGGGGCTGCTGGCGGCGCACGCGGGCCGCCGGGTGTGCGTGCTGGCCAGCGGAGACCCGATGTTCCACGGCATCGGCTCGACCCTGGTCCGGCTGCTCGGGGCGGACGCCGTGCGGGTGGTGCCGCACCCGTCGTCGGTGTCGCTCGCCTGCGCCCGGCTGGGGTGGGCGGTGGACGCGGTCGACGTGGTGAGCCTGGTCGGGAGGCCCGTGTCGCTGCTCGTGCCGCACCTGCACCCGGGGCGGCGGGTGCTGGTGCTGGGCGGGTCGCCGCCGGAGGTCGCCGCGCTGGCCGGTGACGCGCGGCTGACCGTGCTGGAGCGGTTGGGCGGGCCGGACGAGCGCGTGCACCACGACCTGGCGGACGCCGATCCGCTGCACGTGCTGGCCGTGGAGTGCGGGTCGGGCGGGTACTCGCTGGTGCCGGGGCTGCTGGACGACGCCTACGAGCACGACGGGCAGCTCACCAAGCGCGAGGTGCGGGCCGTGACTCTGGCTCTGCTCGCGCCGAGGCCCGGTGAGCTGCTGTGGGACGTGGGCGCGGGGTCCGGCAGCATCGCGGTCGAGTGGTCGCGCACGCATCCGTCGTGCCGGGCGATCGCCGTCGAGCGCGACCCCGTGCGGGCGGAGCGGATCGGTCGGAACGCGGGTGCGCTGGGCGTGCCGGGGGTCGAGGTGGTGGTGGGGGAGAGCCCCGCCGCGCTGGACCTGGCGCCGCCGGACGCCGTGTTCATCGGCGGTGGACTCACCGCGCCCGGCGTGGTCGAGCGGTGCTGGGACGCGCTGCCGCCGGGCGGGCGGCTGGTGGCCAACGCCGTCACGCTGGAGTCGGAGGCCGTGCTCGCCCGGTGGTACGGGGTGCTGGGCGGGTCGCTCACCCGGCTCGCGGTCAGCCGGGACACTCCCGTGGGCGGCTTCACCGGCTGGCGACCGCACATGCCGGTGACCACGTGGGCCGTGACGAAGGAAGACACCGTGCCGGAGCCTGAGGAGAACCAGTGACCGTCCACTTCATCGGCGCGGGGCCCGGTGCGGCCGATCTGCTGACCCTGCGGGCCGTTCGGCTGCTGGAGACGTCCCCGGTGTGCCTGTACGCGGGGGCGTTGGTGCCGACCGAGGTCCTGTCGCACTGTCCGCCGGACGCCCGGCTGGTGGACACGGCGAACCTCGACCTGGACCGGATCACCGACGAGCTGGCGGCGGCCCACGCGGCGGGTTCGGACGTGGCGCGGTTGCACTCCGGTGACCCGTCCGTGTTCAGCGCAATGGCCGAGCAGATGCGTCGGCTGGACGCGTTGGGCATCCCCTACGACGTGACGCCCGGTGTGCCCGCGTTCGCGGCGGCGGCGGCGTCGCTGCGCCGGGAGCTGACCGTCCCCGGCGTGGGCCAGACCGTGATCCTGACCCGCACCTCGGCCCGTGCCACGCCCATGCCGCCCGGTGAGGACCTGGCGGCGCTGGGGCGGTCGCGGTCCACGGTGGTGCTGCACCTGGCCGTGCAGCGGATCACCGAAGTGGTCGCGGAACTGCTGCCGAACTACGGGCCGGACTGCCCGGCGGCGGTGGTGGCGTACGCGAGCCGTCCGGACGAACTGGTGCTCCGGGGGTCGCTCGCCACGATCGCCGCGCAGGTGGCCGAGGCCGGGGTCAAGCGGACCGCGGTGATCATCGTCGGCGACGTCCTCGCCGCGGAGGACTTCACCGACAGCCACCTCTACTCGACCGCCCGCTGCCGCCCGTGACGCTACGCGCGGCCGACGATCGTGCCCGCCCGGTCGATGACGATCACGTCGACCGCGACCGGAGCGCCTTTGAGCACGTCGTCGGCGGTGGCCTTCGCCCGCACGGCGATCAGGTCGCCCAGCGGGACGCCGGCCTCCTGGCACAGGTGGAGCGCGCCGAGGGCGGTGTTGGCGTGGCGGACGGCCTCGGCGAGGTCCGGGTCGTCGACCAGCGACGCCAGGAAGTCGTGGTTCACCTGGGAACGGCCCGAGTGCAGGTCGAGGTGGCCGTCGGCGAGCTTGGACAGCTTGCCGATGCCGCCCGCGATGGTCAGCCGGTCCACCGGGTGCCGCTTCAGGTACTTCAGCACCGCGCCCGCGAAGTCGCCCATGTCCAGGAGAGCGCTCTCCGGCAGCCCGTGCACGGTCGCGGCGACCTTCTCCGACGTGCTGCCGGTGCATCCGGCGACGTGCCGGCGGCCCTCGGCGCGGGCCACGTCGATGCCGCGCCGGATGCTGTCGATCCACGCCGAGCACGAGTAGGGCACGACGATGCCGGTGGTGCCCAGGATGGACAGGCCGCCGAGGATGCCCAGGCGCGGGTTCCAGGTCTTCCGGGCCAGTTCCTCGCCGTGCTCGACGGAGACCTCGATGACGACGTCCCCCGTGCCGCCGTGCTCGCGGGCGACGCGTTCGACGTGCTCGCGCATCATCCGGCGCGGCACGGGGTTGATCGCGGGCTCGCCCACCGGCAGCGGCAGGCCGGGCTTGGTGACCGTGCCGACGCCGCGGCCCGCGCGGAACACCACGCCGGTCCCCGGCTCGCCGTGGCGGACCGTCACCTCGATCAGCGCGCCGTGCGTCACGTCCGGGTCGTCGCCCGCGTCCTTCACGACCGCCGCGCGGGCGTGGTCGGCGGCCAGTTCCTCCTTGGCCAGCGCGAAGCCCGGCGTCTGGCCCTTGGGCAGCAGGATCTCCACCGGGTCGGGGAACTCGCCGGTGAGCAGCGCGGTGTAGGCCGCGGTGGTGGCGGCCGTGGCGCAGGCACCGGTCGTCCACCCGTAGCGCAGTTTCACGATGTCAGGATGCAACAGCGATGAGAACGGTGTTGGTCCTGGGTGGCACGGGCGAGGCGCGGGAACTCGCGCGCAAGGCACCCGCCGGGACGCGGGTGATCTCGTCCCTCGCGGGGCGCGTGACGTCGCCGAAGCTGCCCGTGGGCGAGGTCCGGATCGGCGGCTTCGGCGGGGTCGGCGGCCTGGTCGCCTATCTGCGCGCCGAACGGGTGGACGCGGTGATCGACGCCACGCACCCGTTCGCCGACCGCATCACGGCCAACGCGGTCGCCGCGACCGCCGAGGCCGGCGTGCCGCTCCTCGTGCTGCGCCGCCCCGGCTGGACCGAGCGGGCCGGCGACCGCTGGACGTGGGTCGACTCGATCGCCGAGGCCGCCGCCGTGGTCGGTGGTCGGCGGGCGTTCGTCACCACGGGACGGCAGGGGCTGGGCGCGTTCGCCCGTGGGGTGGCGCGGACCGTAGACCCGCCCGAGGACGCCACCGCGTTGGAGATCATCTTGGCTCGCGGACCGTATACCGTGGACGGTGAGCTGGAGCTGATGCGGCGGCACCGCGTCGAAGTCCTGGTCACCAAGGACAGCGGCGGCGAGATGACCGCCGCGAAGCTCGTCGCCGCCCGTCAACTGGGCCTGCCGGTGGTCGTCGTCCGCCGCCCGCCCGCGCCCGCCGCGCCCACCGTCGACACGGTGGACGCGGCGGTCGACTGGCTCACGAGGGGTAGCGCCGGGGCGTGAACACCGTGCCCCGCCGGGTGACCCGGGTCTGCGAGGACCCGATCAGCAGCAGGCACCGCATGTCGACTTCGGCGGGGTCGAGGTCCGCCAGCCGCACCACCCGGACGGTCTCCTCCGGGCCGCCGACGTCCCGGCCGATCACCACGGGCGTGTCGGGGGAACGGTGCTCAAGCAGGAGGTCCCGCGCCGCCGCGACCTGCCACGTGCGGCTGCGCGAGGCCGGGTTGTAGATCGCCAGCACCAGGTCGGCCTTGGCGGCGGCGGCCAGCCGTTCGGCGATGACGTCCCACGGCTTGAGCCGGTCCGACAGCGACACCACGCAGTAGTCGTGCCCCAGCGGCGCGCCGACCCGGCTGGCGACGGCGTGCGCGGCGGTGAGGCCGGGCAGCACGCGCACCGGGACCTCCGCGAACTGCTCCTCGGCGGCCACTTCGAGCACGGCGGCGGCCATCGCGAACACGCCGGGGTCGCCCGACGACACGACCGCGACCCGCCGGCCGCGCTTGGCCAGGTCCAGCGCGAACGCGGCCCGCTCGGACTCGACCTTGTTGTCCGAGGCGTGCTTGCGCTGCCGGGGGTTGGTCGTCACCCGGTTCAGGTAGGTGATGTACCCGACCAGGTCGTCGGCCTCGGAAAGCGCCTTCCGCGCCTCGGGGGTGAGCCATTCGGGGCCCGCGGGGCCGAGACCCACGACGACGACCTCACCAGGTTGCGCCTCGCCTGACCGCGCCACCGCATCGGCCTGCTGCGCGCCGCTCGCCGCGCCTGTTACGTGCGCGGTGGTGGTCGGGTTGGCTGTGTGCGCGCTGGTCGCGGGGTCCGCCAGGTGCGCGGTGGTGGTCGGGTTGGCCGCGTGCGCGTCGATGGCCGCGCCTCCCGCGGTGGCCTTGCTGGGCAGCAGGGCGAGCGAGAAGTACGGCACGCCGTCGGGGTCCACTTCGGACAGTGGCGCGGTGCGCTGCCCGCCGGTCGTGGCGCGCTCGACGTACCAGGCCTCGTCCAGCCGCCCGGCCCGCTCCAGCGCCTCCCGCACGTGCGGGAAGGTGCGGCCCAGCTTCATGATCGCCACCGGGTCGCCCGCCGCCAGGTGCTCGGCCAGCGTCTCCGCCGGCAGCGTGCCGGGCAGCACGGTCAGCACCTCGTCCCGCTCCACCAGCGGCTTCCCGAGCACGGCCGAACCGGCGCTCACGGACGTCACACCGGGCACGACCTCGGCCGGGTACCGGTGCGCCAGCCGCTTGTGCAGGTGCATGTACGAGCCGTAGAAGAACGGGTCGCCGGCGGCCAGCACCACCACTGTCCGGCCCGCGTCCAGGTGGGCCGCCAGGCGGGTGGCGCACTCGGCGTAGAACGCGTCGATCTCGCCCTGGTAATCGTCCGAGTCCTCGGTCGTCACCGGGTAGACGAGCTGTTCCTCGACCTGGTCGCCGCGCAGGTAGGGCTCCGCGATCCGGCGGGCCACGCTCCGGCCGTGCCGGGCGCTGTGGAACACGACGACATCGGCTTCGCCGATCAGACGGGCCGCCTTCACGGTCACCAGCTCCGGGTCGCCCGGCCCCACTCCGACGCCGTACAGCCTGCCCGTCATTCTTCCTCGCTCGCGATCGCGTTGACGGCCGCCGCGGTCATGGCGCTGCCGCCCCGACGCCCGCGCACGACCAGGTACGGGAGCGCGCTGTCCGCCAGCGCCTCCTTGGACTCGGCCGCGCCGATGAAGCCGACCGGGATGCCCAGCACCGCCGCCGGGCGGGGCGCGCCGGCCGCGATCAGGTCGAGCAGGTGGAACAGGGCGGTCGGGGCGTTGCCGATGGCGACCACCGCGCCGGCCAGCTTGTCGCCCCACAGCTCCAGGGCCGCCGCGCTGCGGGTGTTGCCCAGTTTCGCCGCCAGCTCGGGCACCCGCGGGTCGCCCAGCGTGCAGAGCACCTCGTTGTCCTTCGGCAGCCTGCGCCGCGTCACGCCGGACGCGACCATCTTCGCGTCGCACAGGATCGGCGCGCCCGCCAGCAGCGCCTCGCGCGCGGCGGACACCACGTCGGGGGAGTAGGCGATGTCCCGGACCAGGTCGACCATGCCGCAGGCGTGGATCATCCGCACCGCGACCCGCGCGACGTCCGCCGGCAGGCCGGCCAGGTCGGCCTCGGCGCGGATGGTGGCGAAGGACCGGCGGTAGATCTCCGCGCCGTCCTTGATGTAGCTGGTCACCTGATCTCCTCGTACCCGTCGCCGGTCGCGACGAACTCCACCACGTCGCCGGCGGGACGCCCACACCGCCGTGCGCAGCCCGACCAGTGCACGCGGCCCGCGTGCGGCGTCCCGATCCACCGCGCGGCATCCGCTCGCACGTCCGACAGCGACTTCGCGCAGCCCGGCCGCCCGGTGCACGCGCTCACGCCGTGCCACGGGGACTCGGGGTCGGTGAACAGGCCGGACGTGTCCGTGCCCGCCGGCACCACGACGCTCCGCCACGGCGTGATCCGCACCGGCGCGCCGGCCAGCAGCCGGGCGTCCAGCCTGCCCAGCGGAACGCCCGCCACCACCCGGTCGCCCACCGGTCCGGGTGCGACCGGGATCACAGTGGCGGCAAGGACTTCCGAACCCGGACCGCCCAGGGCGGCCGTGATCTTCCGCACACCCGAGTCCACTTCGGACAGCCGCCACGCCGTGCCGCGCAGCTCCTGGAACAGCCGGGCGGCCCGCACCACGGCGGCCACTGGATCGGTCACGCGGAGGCCCGAGTCCCGCCCGGCGAGGAACAGCGCGTCACCCACCAGGCCGATGTCGCCGCCGAGGCCGCTGACCGCCGCACCCACCGTGACCAGGAAGCGGCCCGGCAGGTCGGCCAGTTCGGGGAGCCCGCACAGCGCCCCGTCGATCGCGTCCACCAGGTCCTGGTTGTCCTCCAGCGGCGCGGCGATGATGTTGCGCATCCGCTCGTGGGTCCGCGAGGGCAGCAGGCCGGCGTCGCGCAGGCGTGCTGCCAGCTCGTGCTCCGCGCCCGGCGCCAGGCCTCTGATCTGCACGTTCGCCCGCGAGGTCAGCTCGATCCAGCCGTCGCCCAACTCCAGCGCGGCGGTGCGGAGCACGTCGGTCCGCGCCGCCGACAGCGTGCCGCCGGGCACCCTGATGCGCGCCAGCCCGCCGTCCGCCGCCTGGTGCACGTCGACGGCGCCGGGGCAGGCGTCGGGGCGTTCGCGGTCCTGGGGCATGGGCTGGATGCTAACCCCGGTTAGGGTGACATCCGAACGGCGAAGCAACAGGAGGAAGCCGGTGCGAATCCGGCGCGGTCCCGCCACTGTGACCGGGCGCGAGCCCGGGAGTCAGGAACTCCGCCCGCCGTCCCCTACGACCTGGGGCGAGGACCCCCGAGGGATGGAGCCCGCACGTGATCCTGCTGTTGTCGACTTCCGACACGGACCTGCTGTCCGCCCGTTCCAGCGGCGCCGACTTCCGACTGGGCAACCCCGCCCGGCTCACCGTGGACGACCTGCCCGACCTGGTGGAGGGCGTGGACCTGGTGGTCGTGCGCATCCTGGGCGGGCGGCGGATGTGGGAGGAGGGGCTCGACCGGCTGCTGGCCGGCCCCCGTCCCGTGGTCGTGCTGGGCGGTGAGCAGAACCCCGACGCGCCGCTGATGGAGCTGTCCACGGTGCCCGGCGGCGTCTGCGCCGAAGCCCACGCCTACCTGGCGCACGGCGGCCCGGCGAACCTCGCGGAGCTGCACAAGTTCCTGTCCGACACGGTCCTGCTGACCGGGTTCGGCTTCACCCCGCCGCAGGCCGCGCCGACCTGGGGCGTCCTGGAACGGCCCGCGCCGGCCAACGACGGCCCGGTGGTCGCCGTCCTGTACTACCGGGCGCACCACGTCGCCGGGAACACCGCGTTCGTGCACGCCCTGTGCGACGCGATCGAGGCCAAGGGCGGGCGTCCGCTGCCGGTGTACTGCGCGTCGTTGCGCACGGCGGAGCCGGCACTCCTGGCGGAGCTGGGCACCGCGGACGCGCTGGTGGTCACCGTGCTGGCGGCCGGCGGCACGAAGCCCGCCACCGCGTCGGCCGGCGGTGACGACGACGCCTGGGACGTGGGCGCGCTGGCCGCGCTCGACGTGCCGATCCTGCAAGGGCTGTGCCTCACCAGCAGCCGGGCGGCGTGGGACGAGAACGACGACGGACTGTCCCCTTTGGACACCGCCACGCAGGTCGCCATCCCCGAGTTCGACGGCCGGATCATCACCGTCCCGTTCTCCTTCAAGGAGATCGACGAAGACGGCCTGACCGTCTACGTGGCCGACCCGGAACGCGCGCTGCGGGTCGCCGGGATCGCCGTGCGGCACGGGAAGCTCCGCCACATCCCGCCCGCCGAGCGCCGGATCGCGGTGATGCTGTCGGCGTACCCGACGAAGCACTCGCGCATCGGCAACGCGGTGGGCCTGGACACGCCCGCGAGCGTCGTGCGGCTGCTCAACGCGTTGCGGGACAACGGCTACGACATCGGTGACGACCTTCCGGGCGTCGATGATCTGGACGGCGACGCCCTGATCCACGCGCTGATCGCGGCCGGTGGCCAGGACGCCGACTGGCTCACCGAGGAGCAGATCCAGGGCAACCCCGTCCGCCTGCCCGCCGCCCGCTACCGCGAGTGGTACCGGACGCTGCCCGAGGACACCCGCGCGGACATGGAGCGGCACTGGGGCGAAGCGCCCGGCGAGCTGTTCGTGGACCGCTCGAAGGACCGGGACGGCGAGATCGTGCTGGCCGCCCTGCGGTCGGGCAACGTCGTGGTGATGGTCCAGCCGCCACGTGGCTTCGGCGAGAACCCGATCGCCATCTACCACGACCCGGATCTGCCGCCGAGCCACCACTACCTGGCCGCGTACCGCTGGCTGGAGGCGGAGTTCGGCGCGGACGCGGTGGTCCACGTCGGCAAGCACGGCAACCTGGAGTGGCTGCCGGGCAAGACGGTCGGCATGTCGGCGGGCTGCGGCCCCGACGCGGCGCTCGGCGACCTGCCGCTGATCTACCCGTTCCTGGTCAACGACCCCGGCGAGGGCACCCAGGCGAAGCGCCGCGCCCACGCCACGCTGGTCGACCACCTGGTGCCGCCGATGGCCCGCGCCGACAGCTACGGCGACATCGCGCGGCTCGAACAGCTCCTGGACGAGCACGGCAACATCGCCGCGATGGACCCGGCCAAGCTGCCCGCGATCCGGGCGCAGATCTGGACGCTGATCCAGGCCGCGAAGCTGGACCACGACCTCGGCCTGGAGGACCGGCCGCACGACGCGGAGTTCGACGAACTGATCCTGCACGTCGACGGCTGGCTGTGCGAGGTGAAAGACGTCCAGATCCGGGACGGCCTGCACATCCTGGGCGAAGCGCCGACCGGCGAGACCCGGGTGAACCTCGTCCTGTCGATCCTCCAGGCGAAGCAGGTGTGGGCCGGCCAGGTGGCCGCGCTGCCGGGGCTGCGCGAGGCGCTGGGACTGGCCGACAACACCCGCGCGTCGACCGACGCGGTGGAGGCGCAGGCGCGGGCCCTGGTGCAGGCCATGGAGGACGCCGACTGGGATCCGGCGGTCGCCCGCACGCTGACGGACTCCGAGGACGTGGCGAGGATCCTCGAATTCGGCGCGCGCGAGGTCGTGCCCCGGCTGGCCCGCACGACGGACGAGATGGCCAACGTCCTGCACGCGTTGAACGGCGGCTACGTCCCGGCCGGCCCGAGCGGGTCGCCGTTGCGCGGCTTGGTGAACGTGCTGCCGACGGGCCGCAACTTCTACTCCGTCGACCCGAAGGCCGTGCCGTCGAAACTGGCCTGGGAGACCGGCCAGGCGATGGCCGACTCCCTGCTGGAGCGCTACCGCGCCGACACCGGCGAGTGGCCCCCGTCGGTGGGCCTGTCGGTGTGGGGCACCAGCGCGATGCGGACGTCCGGCGACGACATCGCGGAAGTCCTCGCCCTGCTGGGCGTCCGCCCGGTGTGGGACGACCAGTCGCGGCGCGTGACCGGGCTGGCCGCCATCCCGCTCGGCGAGCTGGGCCGGCCGCGCATCGACGTGACGGTCCGGATCAGCGGCTTCTTCCGGGACGCCTTCCCGCACGTGGTGGCGCTGCTGGACGACGCCGTGCGGCTGGTCGCCGACCTCGACGAGGCCGCGGAGGACAACTTCGTCCGCGCCCACGCCCGGACGGCGTTGGCGGAGCACGGGGACGAGCGGCGGGCGACCATGCGGATCTTCGGCTCCAAGCCCGGCGCGTACGGCGCGGGCCTGCTGCCGCTGATCGACAGCCGGAACTGGCGTGACGACGCGGACCTGGCCGAGGTGTACGCGGTGTGGGGCGGGTACGCGTACGGGCGCGAACTGGACGGCGTCGAGGCACGGCCGGACATGGAGAGCGCGTACAAGCGGATCGCCGTCGCCGCGAAGAACATCGACACGCGTGAGCACGACATCGCCGACTCGGACGACTACTTCCAGTACCACGGCGGGATGGTGGCGACCGTCCGGGCGTTGACCGGCAAGGCGCCGGCGGCCTACGTCGGCGACAGCACGCGGCCGGACGCGGTGCGGACCCGGACGCTGCACGAGGAGACGAACCGGATCTTCCGGGCGCGGGTGGTGAACCCGAGGTGGCTGGCGGCCATGCGCAAGCACGGGTACAAGGGCGCGTTCGAACTCGCCGCGACGGTCGACTACCTGTTCGGGTACGACGCGACGACCGGTGTGGTCGCGGACTGGATGTACGAGCAGCTCACCGCGAGCTACGTGCTGGACCCGGAGAACCGGAAGTTCCTGGCCGAGTCGAACCCGTGGGCGCTGCACGGCATCTCGGAACGCCTGCTGGAGGCCGCGGACCGAGGGCTGTGGGAGCACCCGGAGCCGGAGACGCTGGAGGCGCTGCGCGCGGTCTACCTCCAGACCGAGGGCGACCTGGAAGACGGCCGCTGACCCTTCCGCGGTGGCCCTTCGTCGGCCTCCCCTCCGCTACCGGTCGGAGTGGAGGCCGGTGACTCCTCCGCGGTGGCCCGTCGTCGGCCGCCCCTCGCCACCGGTCGGGGTGGGGAGGGGCGGCCGGGTGGTCAGTCGAGTTCGGCGGGTTTCGTCGTCAGTCGGTCGATCCGCTTTTCGAGTTCCTTCTCGCGTTGCGCCAGCCGGGCCCTGACCAACGTGACCAGCTCTTCCGTGTCGTAGCTGAGCAGGTACTTCGCGATCGCCTTGCGGATGATCTCGGACACCGAGATCTCCTCCGCCACCGCGATCAGCTCCAGTTTGTCGAGCTGGCGGTCATCCAGTCGTACGGTCGTGTTCTTCACCCGCCGACCCCTAGGAGGTCTGCATCACGACGACACCGTCGGCGTCGCACACGACCCGGTCACCGGAGCGCAGGGTGACGTCCTCCAGGGTCACCGGCACGCCGACCTCTCCCGGACCGTCCACGGGTCCGCGCCTCGGCCAAGTGCCGCGCGCCCAGACCCCGATGGGCATGTCCGCCAAGGCATCCGTGTCCCGCACCAGGCCGTCGACGACGATGCCCTGCCACCCCTGTTCGAGGGCACGAGCGGCGAGCCGGTCGCCGACCAGGGCGTAGCGCGCGGCCGTGCCGCCGCCGGCCACCACGAGGATGCGGTTCTCGCCCGGTCCGGCCAGCACCTCCCGGATCACCTGGTTGGCGTCACCGGTCCTCGCCGTCTCGATGCGGCCGTCGAGCAGGCGGACCCCGCCGTACCGGATCAGCGGGACGGGCAGCACCAGGGCGGAATCGTTCTCGTCGCACAGATCGGAAGTGTTCATCGTGTTCCTCACAGAAGGTTCTTGAGCAAGGCTTCCAGCCAGGACGCCGCCTCGGCGGACAGGACGCCGACCGTCATGGCGGAGCTGACGGACCGGATGAAGCCGGGGCTGCCGGTGGCGGCGTTCCGGACCACCGCCCGCAGGCGCGCGTCCACTTTGCCCAGGTCCGCCCGGTCGGTGCTGGTGTCGGCCAGCGTCGCCAGCTCGACCAGCTCGGTGCGGGTGTCGTCGTCCGCGTAGTCGTGCACGGCCCGCGCCACTTCGGCGAGCACTCGCGCGTACCGGTCGGCGGTCAGCGCCTCCAGCGCGGTCAGGGTGATGTCCACCTGGCGATCGGTGAACCTCTCGTGCGACGCCAGCGCGCCCGCCAGCAGCGTGGTGACCTGCGTGAGCTGGTCGCCCCGCGCGCTCACCTCCGCCTCCAGCACGCTCGTGATCCGGCGTTCCGCGTTGAGCCGCGCCTGCGCCAGTTCGAGCGCGCCTTCCAGCCGCACGCGTTCGATCGCCGAGGTGGTGAACGAGGTGACATCGCGGACGCCGCTGATGACCTGGCCGTAGTGGTCCAGGGTCCGTTCGATCTCCTCCTTCGCGTCGGCCGTTTCGATGATCAGGCGGACCGTGAGGTCGTTCTGGTGGATCTTCACCCGCGCGCCCTGGTCGCCGTGCCGCTCGCGCACTATGGTGGCGAACTCGTTCAGCACCATCATCCCGGCGTTGAAGTAGTCGGCCGGGAACTCGATGAACCGCTCGATCACGTCCGGGCCGTGGGACAATTCGCTGAAGTGGACCCGGTGGTCGATCCGCACCAGCAGTTCGTAGCAGAGGTTCACCGTGAACACCTGGCGCTGCCTGCGGTCGTCCTCGGCGGACACCGCGCTTTTCACCAGCGCGCACGAGTCGGCCGGCGGCAGGTCCAGCCGGATGCTCCCGGCCAGGTCCTTGGCCCTGTCCAGCGCTTCGGCGTACAGCTCCTCCTCGGCCTGGCCGAGCCCGAGGAGGTCGTTCAACGTGGTCGACAACTGTCCCTGGAGCAGGGCGGCCCGCTTCTTGAAGCTCTCCGTGTCGTCGTACTTGCGGTGGGCTTTCATGGCGAGGACATGTGACCGCTGCACCGTGACCAGCGTGCCGCGGATCCGGTCGAGGTGGGCGGCGAAACCATCGCCGACGGCGGTCTCCGCGGTCAGCAGGCCGATACCGCACGCCAATAGTTCGAGAATTCGGGAGACGTCGTCGGCAGGGTACTGACGCTCCATGAGATCAGTGGCCATTGCATATCCCCTAGGTCGACATCCGTGGCGGTCGGCTAAGCGGCCGTGAGACCGAGTCGGAGGTCGAAACTGTACTGGACTTCGGCGAAGTCGCCGGCCAACGCGCGGATGAGCGAGAGCTGCGACCGGGATGGTCGATCCGATTCGGTGAAGGACACCAGCGTCCGGGCGATCAAGGCCATTTCCGGAACGCCCATGCCGGTCCGGGTGACCGACTGGACACCGATCCGGAGCGCGTCCACGCCGTGCACCCGGCGCGCGTTGACGCTGATCCCGGCGCGGATCAACCGCTCGGCCCACTGCCGGGCCGGCAGCTCGGTCCCGGAGGCCACGAACACCTCGTGACTGCTGGTCGGGCACCCTGCCGGGCCGATGACGCGGGCGCCGAGGCCGGCCAGCTCCCCGGCCAGGGCCCGGGCGTTGACCAGCATCGCGTCCGCGTACCGCTCGCCGAATTCCTCCATTTCGAGGAAGGCCACATACGTGGCGATGGCGTGGTGGGTGTGCTGGCTGGACACGAGTCCGTTCGACAGGGCATCCCCGATCTTTCGCGCCCGCGCGGCCGTGTTCGACGCGATCACCGCCTTCTGCACGCCGGGGAAGCTCTTGTGGGTGTTGCCCTGCACGATGTCGGCGCCTTCGCCGAGCGGGTCCTGGAACCTCTTGCCCAGCATCAGCCCCAACGTGTGGGACGCGTCGTAGACGAGCAGTGTGTCGGCGCCGACGATCGTGCGCAGTCGGCGAACGGGCTGGGCGGCGAGCGGCAGCCCGTGGTCGAACAGGATCATCTTCGGGCTCGGGTGCCGGCCGCTCTCCCGCTCGAATCGCGCGGCGTCCACCGTGAACAACTCGTCGTGCCAGGGC
This sequence comes from Actinosynnema sp. CS-041913, assembly GCF_050942485.1. NCBI lineage: Bacteria > Bacillati > Actinomycetota > Actinomycetes > Pseudonocardiales > Pseudonocardiaceae > Actinosynnema > Actinosynnema sp. CS-041913. Next base: position 2,973,985 of record NZ_CP192037.1, read on the forward strand.
AGGTAGGCGGAGCGTCGGCCGAGGCGCTGGAGCAGGTAACGGGTGGCGAAGTGGCCGCCGTGCTCCGGGCTGATCGACAGCACGAGGTCGCCGGGTTCGGTGAAGGTGATCAGCGTCGCCAATATCGCGTGGACGCCGGAAAGGGGGCGGAAATCGACGCCGCCCGCCGTGAGGGCGTGTTGCGCGAACCGTGTCGCGGCTTCTTCGAGCGAGGCGACGCCCGGTAGTCCGCGCAGGATGAGGCCGTGGGCGTCCACCACTTTTTTCCGGGCGTGTTCGGCGAGCGACCCGATGTGGTAATCGGTGGCCAGCGGGCTGGCGACCAGTCGCTGGACCAGTCGGGACGGTCTGCTTTCGTAGGCGGTCAGCCGCAAGAGGCCCGTCGACGATCGCTCTTCATGCTCGATGGCCCGCAGGAGGCTGCGTAAGTCGTGTGCTGCGCACATCTTTCCTCATCGTCTTTCGTGGGCGACCGCGTCGACCGCCAGCGCGTATCCGTGGTGGACACCGCCGACCTCGATCACCGACCGGGCGGGCCGGGCGGAGCCGAACTGGAGGGCGAACTCTTCGTTCACCTCGGACCAAGCGGCCACGTCCCGGAGGTACACGGTCACTTTGAGGATGTCCTCGGCGGCGCACCCGGCCCGGCGCGCGATGGCCAGGACGTTGCCGATCGCCTGCCGCGCCTGGTCTTTGACCGGCGACTCCTTGGTCAGGTTCGCCCCGAGCGGGAGTTGGGCGGAGATCCACACCTGACCGTCGGGCGTCTTGGTGGCTTGAACGTAGTGGCCGAGTGGTTCGGGCGCTTCGGCGTCGTTGACTCGAACGATCGCGCTGTTCATGGCGAAAGCTTACGGGCGCATGCGTCAGTGCGCAAGGCGCATTGCGCATGCGCGCATGCGCAACGCGTCCGGAATGTGTGGAGTGTTCATGTTCCGCAGTGGTGCGACTTGTCCGCATGAGTGTCCACAGTGGACGTACCTGCTCGCCGGCCGGGCGCATTCCGCCCAGTAGTCGATCAATGGCGATCTCGGCGAGGAGGGAGGTGTCGAGCGGTTCGGGATCGCACATGTCGACTACGAGACGCGGTTGAGGACACCTAAGATGAGATCCATGTGGTACTCGCAGGTTGCCGCCGGCAACGCACCCGCAGCGATGGCCGCCTCGTGAGAGATGCCGTCGACCCGCCCAAGGCACGCCGACCCAACACCCGGCTGGAGGAGGTCGCCCGCGCCGCCGGGGTGTCGAAGTCGACCGTGTCGAGGGTGATCAACGGCGAGCCGTACGTCAGCGCGAAGGCGCGGGAAGCGGTCCACCAGGCCATCAGGCGCCTCGGCTACAGCCCCAACCAGGCGGCCCGCACGCTCGCGGGCAGTCGGGCGAACTGCATCGCCCTGGTCGTCTCCGAGCCGGGCAGCCGCGTGCTCGCGGACCCGTTCTTCGCCGGCGTCCTGCGTGGCGTGCACGCCGAGCTGACGGGCAAGCGGGTCCAACTGGTCCTGATGATGAGCAAGGACGGCGACGAGCAGGACCTCGTGAACTACCTGTGCGGCGGCCACGTGGACGGCGTGCTGGTGATCAGCCTGCACGGCCAGGACCCGCTGCCCCGCACGCTGGTCGACGCGGGCCTGCCCACCGTGGTCGGCGGCCGGCCGCTGGGCGCGGGCGGAGTGCCCTATGTGGACTCGGACAACTTCAACGGCGCGCTGGAAGCCGCCCGCTACCTGGCTTCGTCCGGCCGCAAGCGCATCGCGACCATCGCCGGCCCCCGGGACATGGCCGTCGGCATGGACCGGCTGTCCGGCTGGAAACGAGGCCTCGGCCAAGCCCGGCTGGCCGCGGACCTGGTGGCCTACGGCGACTTCACGCCGGACAGCGGCGCGGCGGCCATGGCGGAGCTGCTGGCCCGGGAGCCGGATCTGGACGCCGTGTTCGTCGGCGCGGACATCATGGCCCTGGGCGCTTTGCAGACGCTGCACGCCCACGGCAGACGAGTGCCGGAGGACGTGGCGGTCGTCGGCTTCGACGACCTGGTGATCGCCTCCACGGCCGCGCCGCCCCTGACCACGGTCCGACAGGACGTCGAACAACTGGGTCGCACGATGACCTGGCGGTTGATGGCGGAACTGGCCGGCGAGGAGAACCTCCCGCCGTTCCTCCTGCTGCCGACCTCGATGGTGACCCGCTCCAGCGCGTGAGCGGCCCGGCAGCGGAGGGAGGACCATGACACCTGCCGTCAGCCGTCGTGCTCTGCTGGGGATGGCGGCACTGCTGCCGTTGGCCGGCTGCACGGAGGGTGGGACAGCCGCTCTTCCGTCCTCTTCGTCCGCGCCGCCCTCCCCGTCCACCACCGCGGTGAACGAGCACCACGAGCACTTGGCCGGGCTGGAAGGGAAGTTCGACGCACGCCTAGGGGTGTATGCCCTGGCGACCGGCACCGGCGCCGCCATCGCCCACCGGGCGGATGAGCGATTCGCGTTCTGCTCGACGTTCAAGGGACTGGCGGCGGCAGCGGTCCTGCACCGCAATCCGTTGTCGCACTTGGACACCGTCGTCCGGTACACCCAAGACGATCTCCTGGAGCACGCCCCCGTCACCGGGCAGCACGTGGCCACCGGGATGACGATCCGCGAGCTGTGCGACGCCGCCGTCCGCTACAGCGACGGCACGGCCGGCAACCTCCTGGTCCGCGACCTGGGCGGGCCGGCCGAGCTGACGGAATACACCCGCGGCCTCGGCGACGCGGTCACCAGGATGGATCGGATCGAACCGGACATCACGACAGCCACACCGGGAGATCCGCGCGACACGTCTTCTCCGCGGGCATTGGGCGCGGATTACCACAAGATCGTGCTGGGGGACGCGCTGCCGGCCGAGAAGCGCGATTTCCTGCGCGCTCTGCTGGAACGCAACACCACCGGCGGCGAACGCATTCGAGCCGGTGTGCCGCAGGGCTGGACCGTGGCCGACAAGACCGGGACCGGTGACTACGGCACGCTGAACGACATCGCCGTGGTGTGGCCGCCGGATTCCGCGCCGCTCATCATCGCGATCATGTCCGGCAAAGCCACCGCGGACGCCGAATACGATCAGGCCCTCATTGCCGAGGCCGCCGCATATGTGATCGCCACCCTCACCTGACCGCGGACCCGCTATGACCGTGATCACCAAAACTGGGGTGGTCGCGCTTTCGGTGGGTAGTTTCGGTCCGGTGCCCACCACACCCGCCACGAAAAAGAGCCGCACGGTGATCGGTGCGCTGCTGGTTCTGGTGCTCGCGGTGGCCGCCGTGGCGGCGCTCGGCGTGACCGGCCGGGTGACGTTGGCCTACGACCGGCAGGCCGGGCGGCCGGCGGCGATCCTGGAGGAGATCCCGGGGCCGGAGACCGGTCCGGCCTGCCCGATCGACGGCCGCTACGTCGACGAGCAACCCGAAGGCCTGCGCCCCGACGTGCTGGACGCCTGGCGCCGGCTGCGGGCCGCGGCCGGGGAGCAGGGCGTCCGGATGTGCGTGCAGGACGGCAAGCGGAGCGTCGGCCAGCAGCAGCGGGAGTTCGCCGATGCCGTGCAGCGGTTCGGCACCGCCGAGCTGGCGGCGCAGTACGTCCTCCCGCCGGAGAAGTCCATGCACGTCAAGGGAACCGCGGTGGACGTGCAGCCACTTGAGTCGGCGGCCTGGGTGGAGCGCAACGGGCGCGCGCTGGGGTGGTGCCGCCGTTATCTGAACGAGGAATGGCACTTCGAGTACCACCCGGACTACGTGGCCGGGTGCCCGGCGATGCTGCCGAGCGCCGCCGGGAGCTGAGCCCCGCTCGCCGGACGGGTGGCTGGTCGGCGCGATCGTGCTGGGCCGGCGGTAGGCCGGCGCACTCGCGTGCTGGGCCGGCGGTTGGTCAGTGCAGCCCTCGTTTGGCCTGCCGGCGAAGCTGGAGGATCCTGGCCGCGCCCACCAGCGCCACCGTCACCGCGCCCCCGATCGCGGCGAACAGCAGCGCCACGCCCAGCGGCAGCGTGCTGGAGATGCCCAGGAAGTTGATCGTCGCGTCGGTCAGGTTCTGGAGGATGAAGACCAGCAGGATGATCAGCACGACGATCGAGGCCAGCACCGCCACCCAGGTGCCGCTGATCCGGGTCGGCCGCGGTTTGCGGGGCTTGGACGCGGCCGGCCGGTCGCCGACCTGGGACGGGCCCGCCGAGGTCAGACCCGCCTCCGGGGGACCGGCCAGGGGCGGACCGTCCGGGATCGGGGCGGCCGGGATCGCGGCGGTGCGGTCCTCGTCACGGGGAGTGGTCACGCCGCGATTATCGACCCGTTGGTGTGCGCCCGCCAGCGGGGCGGCGGGCTGGTGCCCGGATCGGCCGAACGGCTGCCGGTGGGCGGGCTGGTGCCCGGATCGGCCGAACGGTCGCCGGTGGGGCGGGCCCGTGCCCCGGATCGGCCGGCCGTCAACTGCACGGCGGTTGGTAGTCGATGCCGGAGAAGTTCCGGCGCCACTCGTCTTCGGAGATCGGGTCGTAGACGGTTTCGCACAGCGTCGCGATGGCGACGTCGACGTCGAACTGCCACGACCGTGTCGTGCCGTCGGAGTTCGAGGTCACGACCCAGTCCGGGGCGTCGCCGAAACCGATGCCGTAGATGCCGGCGGTCCGGCCGCTGATCCGCGCCCGCTGGGCCGGGTGGTGCGGGTCGGCCAGGTCCCACAGGCGGACCGTGTCGTCCTTGCCCGCGCTCGCCAAGGCCGTGCCGTCCCGGCGGAAGCCCAGGCTCAGCACCGTGTCGGAGTGGCCTTCCAGGGTGGCGATCTTCGTGGGGGCCCACGCGTTCGTCAGGTCCCACAGCCGGATCGAGCCGGACTTGCCGGCCACCGCGATGGTGCGGCCGTCGGGGTGCAGGGCGAGGGTCGAGACGTCCTCGCCGTCGCTCAGCTCGCCGATCTGCCTCGGCTCGCGCGGGTCCTCCAGGCTCCACAGGCGGACGGTGCTCTGGTTGTCGATGGTGGCCAGGACCTTGCCGTCGAGGCTGAACTCGATGTCCGCGATCCAGCGCGGGTGGTTCTCCAGCACCGCCAGCGCCACCGGTTCGCGGGGGTTGGACGTGTCCCAGACCGTGGCCTCCGAGGTGCCGTCCACGGTCACCAGGACCCGGCCGGTCACCGGGGCGAACGCCACGAGGGTGAGGGGGCCGGTGAACGTGTGGGCGACGACCGGGTTGCGCACGTCGGTCACGTCCCAGATGCGGGGGTCCGTCTCCGCCGTGGTCGCGTAGGCGCGCTCGGTCCGCGTGACGACGAACGACGTCACCGTGTTGCGCGGGACCAGGTAGCCGCCGAGCCGCTTGTTGATGCGGTCGTCGGCGATGTCCGGGACGCGGGCGATGGGCACCTGGGTGCCGTCCGGGCTCAGCGCCTGGCCGGTCAGCACCGACCGGCTCACCATGTCCAGGCTGGTCGCCGCGTGGGCGCTGAGCACGCGGTCGCGCAGGTCGTCGGTGCCGCTGAGGCGGTAGGCGGCGATCAGCATCTGGTGGGCCAGGTTCGGGTTGTCGTCCCGGCGGTTCTCCGCCTCGTTGGCCACGTAGCGCGCCACCGACAGGTTCCGCTCCCACGCCGCCTGCTGCTGCGCGCGGCTCGCCAGCACCACCGCGCCGCCCGCGAGCACGAGCAGCACCAGCAGGAGCGCGACGAGCTGCCGCAGCCTGCGGGTGTGGCGGTGGGCGAGCCGGCGTTCGCGGTCCCGCGCCGCGAGGCTGTCGGCGAGGAAGTCGCGTTCCATCACGCTGGTCCGGACGCCGTCGCGGCGCGTCCACTCCACGGCGGTGTCCAGGCGCGAGCCGCGGTAGAGCGCGTCCGGGTCGCGGCCCAGGGAGTCCCAGGTCGCGGCGGCCTCGGTGAGCTGGCGCATGGTGCGCAGGCCGTCCCGGTCGCCGGCCAGCCAGTTGCGCAGCCTGGGCCACGAGCGGATCAGGGCCTCGTGGGCGATCTCCACCGTGTCGCGGTCGAGGGTGAGCAGGCGGGCGTGCGCCAGGCGGTCGAGCACCACGTCGATGTCGACGTCGGTGTCCAGTTCCGCGCGCGGCAGTCGGCGTTTGGTGTCCTCGGTGCCGTCGCCCAGGGCCGTCAGGCGCAGGAACACCTGTCGGGCCAGCGCCCGCTGCTGCTTCTCCAGGGAGGTGAACGTGCGCTCGGCGGTCTGCGCGATGGCGTGTTGGATGCCGCCGGCCGCTTCGTAACCGGCCAGCGTAAGCGTGGTGCCGCGGCGGCGACGCCAGGTCTCCAGCAGCGCGTGCGACATCAGCGGCAGGACGCCCGCTTGGCCCGTCGCGTCCGCGATCAGCCTGCTGACCAGCGCTGTTTCCACCGTGCAGGACGCTTTGACGGCGGGCTGCATGATCACTTGGCGGAGTTCCTCGGGCCCCATCGGGCCCAGCAGGAGCTGGCTGTCGGTCAGCGCTTCGATCAGTTCCGGGTACTGGGCGCAGTGGCCGTAGAAGTCGGCGCGCACGCCCAGCACGACCCGGCAGCGGGCGGTGAGCAGGGCGTCCACGAAGGCCGCGCGCTGCTCGGCGTCCGGGCACAGGGTGAAGACCTCTTCGAACTGGTCGACGACGATCAGGTCCTGACCGAGGTCCAGCTTCTCCGGCCGCACGTCCAGCTCGCCGGGGGTGGTGAGCACGGTCGGACCGGGCAGCCGGGGCACCAGGCCCGCCCTGAGCAGCGACGACTTGCCCGCGCCGGACGCGCCGAACACGGCCACGAACCGGCGGCCGATGATGCGCTTCTCCAGGTCCTCCAGGACGCGGTCCCGGCCGAAGAACCACTCGGCGTCCTCCGTGCCGTACGGGGCCAGCCCCGCGTACGGCGGGTGGCCCTCCTCCGCGCTCGGGGGCGTGGGCAGGACTTCGGCGGCGACCTGGTGCCAGCGGTCCTCCCACTCGGCCTCGTCGCCCTCGCAGGCCCGCACGTAGGCCAGCGTCACGGCGAGGCTGGGCAGCTTCCGGCCGCCCGCCGCGTCCGACAGGGTGGTCGCCGAGTAGTGCGCGCGGGCCCCGAGCTGCCGGTAGCTGTAGCCGCCCGCCTTGTCGCGCAACGACCTCAGGTCGGCCGCGAACTTCAGCAGCGGACTGTCACCGACATCCAACGGGCGCTCTCCACGCGGCACCGGTTCACCCCCTGACCAGGTTCCCCGATTCTCCGCAGCGTCCGGGGTGTCGTCCAGGCTCTCAAACTCGACCTCGCAACGTGTCGGCTTCGGGTGCGCGCATCCGGGTGAACAGGTCGAGGGCCGTCCGCCAGTGTGCCGGGTCCGGTTCCACGTGGCCGAGCAGGAGCAGGGTGTGCGCCTCACCCGGCCGGTGGCCCGTCGTGCGGTGGGTCTCCAGGGCCTCGCGGGCGTGCGCGACGGCTTCGGCGGTGTTGCCCTTCGCGAGTTCCGCGCGGGCGAGGGCGGTCAGCGCCTTGCCCTCCACGACCCGGTAGCCGGCCTTGCGGGCGATGGCCAGGGCCTCGTCCGGCCGGCCGTAGCCGATCAGCGCCTCGGCTTCGAGGAAGTCGTCGCCGGTCTCCCGCGCCAGCGCGACGGCCTGGCGGTAGCAGTCCTTGGCGTCGGCTGGCTGGCCCGCGCGGCGGTGGATGTCGCCGAGCACGTGCAGCGCGCCGGCTTCGATGCGGCGTTCGCCGGTGTCCCTGGCCAGCATGAGGGACGTGCGGGCGTGCTCGTAGGCGGTGGGGAGGTCGCCGAGGTCGTTGTGGATGGCGGCCAGCGTGGTGAGGTTGCCCGCTTCGGCCACCCGTGCGCCGATCTCGCGGTGGATGCCGAGGGCCTCGGTGAGGTGCGCCAGCGCCCGGTCCGGCTCGCCGCGGGTGTGCCAGAGTTCGCCGACGTTGCCCAGGGCGAGCGCGATGCCCTGCGGCGCTCGGGCTTCCCGTCTGAGCCGGAGGGCCTGGGTGAAGTAGTCGGTGGAGTCGGCGAGCCTGCCGAGCTGCCACGCGACGATGGCGAGGTTGTTGAGACCGGCCATCTCGCCGGCCGGGAGGCCGTGCCGGCGGTCGATCTCCAGTGAGCGGGCGAAGTGCTCGGCGGCTTCGGTGAGGTGGCCGGACTGGCGGTGGATGCCGCCGAGGTTGTTGTGCGCGGAGGCCTGTCCGGCGGGCCAGTCGCCTTGTTCGGCCAGCCGCAGGGCGGCCGTGGAGTGCTCGATGGCCTTGGCGTGCTCGCTGCGCAGGAAGTGCAGGTTGGCGAGGCTCAGCTCGGCGGACGCCCGCGCGGCCGGGTTCTCCGCCGCGGCGTGGCGGGCGGCGCGGGCGACGGTCAGCCAGTCGACGGTCGCCATGCGGAGCCAGAAGTAGCCGCGCAGGGCGTCGGACAGCAGCCAGGCGTGCTGTGCGATCTCCGAAGGCTGGTCGGCGGCGGGCTGGTCGGCGGCGTGGAGGACGGCGGCCACCAGGTTGGCGCGTTCGGCGTCCAGCCAGGCGGAGGCCTGCGCCTCGTTCTCGAACAGCGGCTGCGGGTCCGGGCGGGGCAGGCGGGCCATGTCCGGGTAGAGGACGGCGGCGGCGGCGTCCGCGTGGGCCGTGTACCAGTCGTAGAGGCGTCGGCCGGCCTGGGCTCGGCGGTCGGCGGTCTCCTCGGCCTGCACGCGTTCGCGGGCGTAGAGGCGGAGCAGGTCGTGGGCGCTGTACCGGTCGCCGTCGCGGTGCAGCAGGTGCGCGTCGGTGAGGGTGGACAGCAGCTCCTGCGTCCCGGGCAGCGGGAATTCCGCGAGCGCCGCCGCCGCGTCGGCGGTGAAGTCCTGGCCGGGGACGACTCCGAGCAGGCGGAACAGCCTGCGCGCGGGTGCGGGCAGGGCCGAGTAGGACAGGTCGAACGCGGCGCGGACGGCGGTGTCCTCGTCGGCTTGCAGGGCGGTGAGGCGGTTGCCGCGGCGCAGCTCGGCGACGTGGTCGGCGATCCGGCCGCCGGGGAAGTGCGCCGCGGTGATGCGGAGGGCCAGCGGCAGGTGCGCGCACAGGGCGGCGAGTTCGGCGGTGGCCGCCGGCTCGGCCGCTGTCCGGTCCTCGCCCAGCAGGGCGGCCAGCAGCCGCGTCGACTCGGCGGGCGTGAGGACGTCCAGCGCGATCCGGGCGGCCCCGTCCTTGGCGACCAGGCCGGTCAGGCGGTCGCGGCTGGTGACGACGACCAGGCAGCCCGACCCGCCGGGCAGCAGCGGGCGGACCTGGTCGGCGGACGCGGCGTTGTCCAGCAGCACGAGCACCGCGCGGTCGGCCAGCGTGCTGCGGTAGAGCGCGACCGCTTCCTCCAGGTCCGGCGGCACGCGTTCGGGGGCGGTGCCCAGGGCGTGCAGGAAGCGGGACAGGACTTCCAGCGGACGGCGGGGCGGCAGGGCGTCGTAGCCGCGCAGGTCGGCGTAGAGCTGGCCGTCGGGGAAGCGTTCCCGCGCCTCGTCGGCCCAGCGGACGGTCAGCGCGGTCTTGCCGACGCCGGCCATGCCGGACACGACGACCGCGGCGCCGGAGCGGTCGTCCCGGGCCTTCGCGGCCTGCCGGTCCAGCTCGGCGAGGGCCGTCCAGCGGCCGGTGAACGACCTGACCACGGCGGGGAGCTGGCGCGGGACGGCGGTCCCGGGTGTGCGGTCCAGGGTGCGGTCGGCGCGCAGGATCTCGACGTGCAGGCGGCGGATGCCGGCGGACGGCTCGATGCCGAGCTGGGTGTCGAGCGCCTCGTGCAGGCGCTGGTAGGCGGCCAGCGCCTCGGCTTGGCGTCCCGTGCGGTAGAGCGCGAGCATGAGCTGGCCCCAGAGGCGTTCCCGCAGCGGGTGCTGGCCGGTGAGCGCCTGGAGTTCGCCCGCGACCTCCTGGCCCAGCGCGAGGCGGGCGTCGATGTTGTCCTCGACCACGGACAGCTTCAGTTCTTCCAGCACGGTCACCCGGGGCCGGACGATCGGCGGGATCGGCAGCCCGTCCAGCACCGGCCCGCGCCACAGGCCGAGCGCCCGGGTGAACCGCTCCGTCGCAACGTCGAACCGCTTGTCCCGCAACGCTTCCCGGCCTTCCTCGACCAGGTCCTCGAAGTGCGTGGCGTCCAGGTCGGGCCGGGCGACGTCGATCGCGTAGCCGTCCGGCCGGGTGTCGATGGCGGCGTCGGGTTTGAGCAGGCGGCGCAGGTCCGACAGGTAGGTCTTGAGGTTCGCGGCGGCGGAGCGGGGCAGTTCGTCCCACAGCGCGTCGGTCAGCGCGTCCGTGGACGTCGGCGCGTCGCGCAGGAGGAGCACGGCGAGCAGGACCCGTTCTTTCCGACGCGCCGGCAGCAGCAGCCGACCGTCGCGGTCGCGAACCTCCAGCGGGCCTAAGACACCGAAACGCACGGAACCCAGCGTAGTGATCCCGGTACACGTCGATGTGTACCGGCATGTGTACCGCTGATCAGGATGCTGGCTACCAGGGGACGGTGACCAGGGGGCACCGTCCCCTCGGGGGTCTCCACCTGGGGCGCGTGGCTTTGTCGCGGTCGTGGTGGGTGGCTTCTGGTGGTGAGGGCGCGTGGCGTCAGGCGAGGGTCGACGTCACGAACAGGTCGGGGTCGGCCAGGATCGCGCGGATCGCGGTGCCTGCCGCGCCGCGCATCGCGGCGTCGGAGGCGAGTGGCGACGCGACCACCCGCACCGGTGACCAGGCGGAGCCGACCACGCGGTGCTCCAGTTCGGCGAGCAGGGGTCCGCGCAGCCACGGTTCCAGGCGCGCGTAGGTGCCGCCCAGCACGACCGTCGGCAGGTCCAGCAGGTTCACCGCCCCGGCCAGCGCCACGCCCAGCCACGTCGCCGCCGCGCGGACGGCCGTGGTCGCGGCCTGGTGGCCGGCGTCCAGCCCGGCCAGCAGTTCGGACACGTCGGCGACCCCCGCGGCGCGCACGATCTCGTCCTGGCCCGCCAGGCGTTCCAGGCAGCCGCGTGAGCCGCACGGGCACCGCGGTCCGTGCGGGTCCACGGACAGGTGACCGATCTCGCCGCCGTAGCCCGACACCCCCTCGAACAGGGCGCCGCCCACCACGATGCCCGCGCCGATGCCGATCTCGCCGGACACGTGCACGAAGTCCGGTGCGCCGTGGCCGTGCCACAGTTCCGCCAGCGCGGCCAGGTTCGCCTCGTTGCCGACCAGCACCGGCGCGTCCAGCGCCACCCGCCGGGTCAGCTCGCCGCGCACGTCCACCTCGCGCCAGCCCAGGTTCGGCGCGACGCGCAGGATGCCGCTGGCGGACTCGACCAGGCCGGGCACGGCGACGCCGACCCCGCCGACCGGCACGTTCTGCTTGAGCGCCAGGCGGATCGCGGCGGCGACCTTCGTCAGCACGCGCGCGGGGGCGGACGCGCGGTTGTCGCTGGGGCGCAGCCACCTCGCGCGGACGCGGCCGGTCAGGTCGACCAGGCAGGTGGACACGTAGTCGACGCCGATCTCCACGCCCAGGCCGTGCGGTCCGGCGGGGGACAGGTGCAGCGCGGTGCCCCGGCGGCCCGGTCCGGGGCGGGCCTGCGCCTCGCCCTCGACCACGAGACCTGCGCCGATCATCCGGTCCACCAGGCTGGACACCGTAGCCTTGGTCAGGCCGGTGCGGGCGGCCACGGCGGCGCGGGACGAACCGGGCGCGGACGCGATGGTGTCCAGCACCAGGGCGGAGTTGTGCCGGCGGACGGTGTGCTGGCTCGCGGGGCGCGGTCTGGACACCTCGCCGATCCTAGCGGGGTCCTGCGATAAGTTCAGTCATCAAACTTTTATGGAGAGTCTATTGTGGACTTCCTGAACAGTGATGAGCCGGATGTCTCCCTTGCGGCGGAACGGGGTTGCGGGTTCGTGCAGTTGGCGCAGTTCGTGTTGGAACACCTGATGGGCGCACGCCGATGATGCTCGTGGCGGGCGTCGACTCGTCCACCCAGTCGTGCAAGGTCGTGGTGCGCGACGCGGAGTCCGGCGCGCTGGTCCGGGAAGGGCGGGCGGCGCACCCGGCGGGCACCGAGGTCGACCCGGAGGCGTGGTGGAACGCGCTGCACACGGCGATCGCCGCCGCCGGCGGGTTGGACGACGTGGCTGCGGTGTCCGTCGCGGCGCAGCAGCACGGCATGGTGTGCCTGGACGCGGATGGCTCCGTCGTGCGGCCCGCGCTGCTGTGGAACGACACCCGCTCGGCGGGCGCGGCGGCGGACCTGGTGGGGGAGTGGGGCGGGCCGGCGAAGTGGGCCGAGGCGGTCGGCAGCGTGCCGGTCGCCTCGCTGACCGTCACCAAGCTGCGGTGGCTGGCCCGGCACGAGCCGGCGCACGCGCGCCGCACCGCCGCCGTGTGCCTGCCGCACGACTGGCTGACGTGGCGGATGGCCGGTGCGGCGAGCCTGGACACCCTCACCACGGACCGCAGCGACGCCAGCGGCACCGGGTACTGGTCGCCTGCCACCGAGGACTACCGGCCGGATCTGCTGGAACTGGCGTTCGGCCGGGTGCCCGTGGTGCCTGCGGTGCTCGGGCCCGCCTCGTTGGCCGGACGGTTCGGCGCGGGCGCGGGGGACAACGCCGCCGCCGCGCTGGGCGTGCAGTCGCGGCCCGGTGACGTGGTGGTGTCCATCGGCACGTCCGGCACGGCGTTCGCCCGCGTCGCGCGGCCGGTCGCGGACCCCACCGGCACCGTGAACGGCTTCGCCGACGCGGAGGGCGGCCACCTGCCCCTGGTGTGCACGCTGAACGCCTCGCGCGTGCTCGACGCCACGGCCGCGTTGCTCGGCGTGGACTTGGCGGAGCTGTCCCGGCTGGCCCTGAGCGCTCCGGCGGGCGCGGACGGCCTGGTGCTGGTCCCGTACCTGGAGGGCGAGCGGACGCCGAACAAACCGGACTCGACCGGGGCGCTGCACGGACTGCGCCTGGACACCGCGACGCCGGCCCACCTGGCGCGGGCGGCGGTCGAGGGTCTGCTGTGCAGCCTGGCCGACGCGGTCGACGCCTTGGCGGCGGTGGGCACGCCGGTCGAGCGGGTGCTCCTCATCGGCGGCGGTGCGCGGTCGGAGGCTGTGCGGACGCTCGCCCCTGCCGTGTTCGGCTGCCCGGTCGCCCTGCCCGCGACCAGCGAGTACGTCGCGGACGGTGCCGCGAGGCAGGCGGCTTGGGCGGTGCGCGGACTCGCCGGCCCACCGCACTGGTCGGAACTCACGTCCACCCTGTTCGAGGCCGACCCGACACCCTGGGTCCGCGACCGCTACGCCGCCGTGCGGGACCTGACAGCCGTCCGGTGACCGCGTGATTCGGCCGGCCGGGTGCGGGTAACCACGGCACATGGCTGACGAAGAGGACGTGATTGCCCTGCTGGTGCGCCAGCACGAGGAGATCCGGGAGCTGTTCGCCGAGGTCGAGACCGCGCACGGGACCGAGCGGACCGACGCGTTCCGCCGGCTGGTCAGACTGCTCGCGGTGCACGAGACGGCCGAGGAGGAGGTCATCCACCCGGCCGCGCGGAAGGGCGACGGCGGCGACGCGATCGTCGACGCGCGGGTCGCCGAGGAGCACCGGGCCAAGGAGCTGCTGTCCACGCTGGACGAGATCGGCCCCGAGGCGGAGGGCTTCGACACCCTGCTGCGCGAACTGCGTGACGACGTCCTCGCCCACGCCCGACACGAGGAGCGGGAGGAGTTCCCGAGGCTCCGGGCCGAGTACGACGGCGACCGCCTGCGTGCGCTGGCGAAGGCCGTGCGCGCGGCGGAGATGATCGCACCCACCCGACCGCACCCGGGCGTGGAGTCACCCGCCGCGAACATGCTGCTCGGACCGCCGATCGCCATCATGGACCGGGCCCGCGACCTGATCCGTTCGGCCTTGGGGAGGTGACGTGCCATGCGCGCGGTGGTTTTGAACTGCTCCTTGAAGGGCTCGTCGGAGACGTCCAACACGCAGCTACTGGCGAACGTCGTGGAAAGCGCGCTCCGGGAACGCGGCGTGGACATCCACACGATCCGTGTAGTGGACCGTTCGATCCTGCCCGGGGTGTCGACGGACATGGGCGAGGGCGACGACTGGCCGGCCATCCACGAGGAACTGCTGAACGCCGAGATCCTGGTCATCGCGACGCCGACGTGGCTGGGCCGTCCGTCGTCCGTCGCGCAGCGGGTCCTGGAGCGGATGGACGCCATGCTGTCGGAGAAGGACGCCGAGGAACGCCCGGTGGCGTACAACCGGGTGGCCGGGGTGGTCGTGACCGGCAACGAGGACGGTGCGCACCACGTCATCAGCGAGGTGTCCGGGGCGCTGATCGACATCGGGTACACCGTCCCCGGGCAGTCGTGGACGTACTGGAACATGGGGCCCGGACCGGGACCGAGCTACCGCGAGACCGACCACAAGCACGACTGGTCGGAATCGACCGGCAAGGCAATGGCGTCGAACTTGTTCGCGGTAGCCACAGCCTTGGCAACGAGCCCGATCCCAGCACCGCCCAGTTGACAGTCAAAAGCCTCTTTTGCATTAGTTTTTTACGCAGCTTGACGGCAGAAGAGGGACCACGAAGCAAGGCGACCAGAACTTGAGCAGGTCTGGGCTCAAGCCGGGAACATTAAGCAACGGGACCACATTATCGGTAGCCCTAAAGGCTGTTGGGGGACCGGTGTCAGCGCAACGCGCCGCCCGCGAAGCAACCCGCCCAGCAGATCGACTCGCGTTGCTGTGGGCTTGGCGCGACCTGGCAGCCGCAAGTGCGCGTTCCGTAGCGCGTGTGGCGTTCCAGCCGTCCCTGGCAGCTTCAGGGCTTATCGATGATGTGGTCCCTTTGCTTAATGTTCCCGGCTTGAGCCCAGACTTGCGTGCTTATAGGGCGCTTTGAGTCCATGGTCCCTCTTCTGCCGTCTTTCTGCGTAAAGCAAAGATGTCAATCATCGGTCCTGGTGTGGGTTGCGCCCGGCGCCCGTGGGTACCCGCTCACCATGAGGATCGTCGTGACCGGTGCGACCGGCAACGTAGGCACCGCACTGCTGCGCAGGCTTGCCGCCGAGCCCGATATCCGGGTGCACGGCGTCTCGCGGCGTCCGCCAGCGCCTGAACCGCCCTACGACGTCTCGTGGACGCCGTTGGACCTGTCCAAGAGCGGTGCGGAGGAGCCGTTGGCGGATGTGTTGCGGGGCGCGGACGCGGTGGTGCACCTCGCCTGGAAGATCCAGCCTAGCCACGACGAGGCCGAGCTGTACCGGACGAACGTGGCGGGCAGTGACCGCGTCTTCCGGGCGACCCGCAAAGCCGGTGTGCCGCACTTGGTGCACATGTCGTCGGTCGGCGCGTACTCCCCGGCCGTCAAGGACCACACCGTGGACGAGAGCTGGCCGACGGACGGCATGTCGAAGTCCTACTACAGCCGCCACAAGGCCGCCGTCGAGCGGCAGCTCGACCGGATCGAGCGGGACAGCCCCGGGTTGACGGTGACACGGATGCGGCCGGCCCTGATCCTCCAGCCGGACGCGGCGGCCGAGATCAAGCGCTACTTCCTCGGGCCGCTGGTGCCGTCCGCGTTGTTCCGGGTCGACCTTCCGGTGCTGCCACTGCCCAGGACGATGGTGTTGCAGTTCGTGCACGCCGACGACGTGGCGGACGCCTTGGCGGTGGTGGTGCAGCGCAAGCTGCCGGGCGCGTTCAACCTGGCGTCCGATCCGGTGATCACCCCGCAGGTGTTGGCGGAGGTCATGCGCACCAGGCACGTCCCGCTCCCGCCGACCGTCCTGCGTGGACTGGCGAGGGTGACGTGGCTGCTGCGCCTCCAACCCACCTCGCACGGCTGGGTGGACCTGGCGCTGACCGTGCCGCTGCTCGACGCGGCCAAGGCGCGTGACGAACTCGGCTGGGCGCCCCGCCACAACGCCCGTGACGTGCTGCGTGAGCTGCTGGACGGTCTGGGGCGGCGCGAGGGCGTGTCCGCCAGTCCGCCGCTCAAGCCGTAACGCCGGCCCTAGAACAGGTTCGCCCAGCCCATCACCTGTGCCACCACGAAGCCGAGTGCCATCACGGTGATGATCAGCACCACGATCAGCGCCGCGATGTTGCGGCCACGGGACGGCATGGGCTCGCGGTGGGACAGGCCCGAGCTCTGGCCGGACTCGGGCGGGGTGTCGCCGGGGGCCACGCCGCCGCCCGGTTCGAGACCGGGGGTGCGGGCGGGATCGGGGTCTGGAGGGGTCGCTGTCATGCCCCTCCGGGTACCCCTACCGTCCAGTGTGAAGCGTGGGCGCGTGGGGTAGTCACAAGCATGAGCGGCGTTCAAGACGACTTGCTGCGCACGTTGACCAAAGTTGCCAAGGCGCTTCGCGCGCAAAGCATCCCGTTCGCCCTGGCGGGCGGGTGCGCCGTGTACGCGCGAGGTGGCCCCGCGACCGAGCACGACGTGGACCTACTGGTGCGCGAGGAGGACGCCAAACCTGCGGTGAGCGCGCTGGTGGCGGCCGGGATGCGGGCGGCGGACGCGCCCGAGGACTGGCTGCTGAAGGTGTACGACGGCGATTCGCTGGTGGACCTGCTGTTCCGGCCCAACGAGATCCCGGTGACCGACGAGACGCTGGCCCGCGCCGAGGAACTCGCCGTCGGCTCGGTGACGTTGCCGGTGATGCCCGCGACCGAAGTGATGATCAGCAAACTCCTCGTGCTGGACGGCCACCGGTGCGACTTCAGCGAGCTGCTGCCGTTCGCGCGCGCGTTGCGGGAGCAGATCGACTGGGCGCACGTGCGCGAGGCCACCGCCCATTCCCCCTACGCCGAGGCGTTTCTGGTGCTCACCGAACGCCTGGACATCAGGAGCACCCCATGACTGCAGAGCAGTACCTGTCCGCACGCCTGCGCAGGGCGCTGGCCGAAGATCCCCGCACCGCCGAACTCGGGGTGCGGGTGACCGTGCGGGGGGACCACGTGATGCTGTCCGGCGACGTGGCCTGCGCGGAGCGCCGGGACGAGCTGGAGGCGGTGATCCACGACATCGCGCCGGAGCTGACGGTGCTGGACGACGTGAAGGTCGTGCCGGTCGGCGAGCCCGACGGCAGGGAGGAGTTGCGATGATCCGCGTCGCCGCGGTCGGGGACGTGCACCTCGGCGAGGACGCGCGGGGGCGGCTGCGCCCCGCGCTGGAGAAGGTCGGTGAGCACGCCGACGTGCTGCTGCTGGCGGGGGACCTGACCCGGCACGGCACGGTCGCCGAGGCACGGGTGGTGGCCGACGAGTTCGGCGGCCTGCCGGTGCCGGTGGTGGCGGTGCTGGGCAACCACGACTACCACGACGACAAGCCCGCCGAGGTCACGCAGGTCCTGCGGGACGTGGGCGTGACCGTGCTGGAGGGCGAGGCGGCCACGTTCGACATCGCCGGCCACACGCTGGGCGTCGCGGGCGTGAAGGGGTTCGGCGGCGGGTTCGCGGGCAAGTGCGGCAGCGCGTTCGGCGAGCCGGAGATGAAGGCGTTCATCCACCACACCATGGAGATCGCCGAGAACCTGGAGGGCGCCCTGCGGAGCCTGGACACGGACGTGAAGGTGGCGCTGACGCACTACGCGCCGGTGCCGGACACGCTGCGCGGCGAGCCGCCGGAGATCTACCCGTTCCTCGGCTCCTACCTGCTGGGCGAGGCGATCGACGCGACCGGCACGGATCTCGCCGTGCACGGGCACGCGCACTTCGGCGTCGAGCAGGGCCTGACGCCGGGCGGGGTGCGGGTGCGCAACGTCGCGCAGCCGATCATCCGCACCGCGTTCACCGTGTACTGCGTCGAACCCGCTGTCGAACCCGCTGTGGTGGAGGTGTGACATGACGGAAGCCAAGCCCTCGGGCCCGTCCGTGGTGTGGGCGGGACCGTCCGGCGCGCCGGTGGTGCTCGTGCTCGACCCGGCGGGCGCCGCGCCGCACGGTGAGCTGCCCGCGACCTGGCGGCCGTTGACCGAGCACCTGCGGGTGGTGTGGTGCCGGCTGCCCGTGGCGGACGAGCCGCTGCACGAGGCGGAGGCGGTGTTGGCCGACCTCGCCGACCAGGAGGTGCACCTGGTGGCGGGCGCGGCGGCGGGCGCGGACGTCGGCGACCTCGCCAACCGGTACCAGGGTCGCATCCGCTCGGTGCAGACGTTCGCCGCCCCGCTGCCGCTCGGTCACCCGGACGTGGTCTTGGCGGTGCTGGAGAAGCTGCTCGCGCAGGACGTGGTGCCGCACGACGCGGGTCTCGACATCACGAAGGACGACCCCGGTCGGGGCTCACTCCTGGGTGACGCCGCTACGGCCCTGTGGCAGTCGGTATACCAGTTGGCCGAAGGCTTGAGGCGGGGCTGACTGGTCGAAAGCGATCCCTGAACTTACCGCACGACAGAACCGCTCGGCCTCGGTGAGGCCGAGCGGTTTGCTGTGGAACTTCAGTTGCGACTCTTCGCACTCACCTGATCGGGTCGCCGGGCCGCCCGCCGTCAGGCAGGTCGTGGCGCGTCTCGCCGGCCTGCGGAGGACGGTTCACGTCGCCCCGCCAGCCGCCGGTCTCGGCACCCCGGCCCTCGATGAAGTGCTTGAACCGGTCCAGGTCGCCGGAGACGCGGTGCTCGACCACGCCCAGCGCGGCACCGGCCTTCTCGGTCAGCGTCTGCGGGTCGTACTCCATCTGGAGGTGGACCCTGGTGGACCTGTCGTTCAGGCGGTGGAACGTCACCACGCCGCCCTGCGGAGGACCGTCCACGGTGTGCCACGCCACCCGCTCGTCCGGGTGCTGCTCGGTGATCTCGGCGTCGAACTCCCGTTGCACACCACCGATCTTGGTCACCCAGTGCGTCCGGGTGGCCGTGACCTGCCGGATGCTCTCCACGCCCTCCATGAAGCGCGGGAACGACTCGAACTGGGTCCACTGGTTGTACGCGGTCGTGACCGGAACATCGACGTCCACGGACTTCTCGATCGTGGTCACTGGAAAACAACCTCTCCTCTTGTCGACTGCACACCACAGGTACCCCGGGGGCCCGCGCCCCACACATGGGTGACAGTCAGTAGCGCTTCGCCGGAATGGGTTTGCGAGCCGGCTCACCGGCTAACTCTCCTCTGTGGACCAGTACCCCCAAGCCGTGTTGTTCGACCGGGACGGCACGCTCATCCGCGACGTGCCGTACAACGGCGACCCGACGCGTGTCTCGCTCATGCCGGGTGCCGTGGAAACGGTGGGTGAACTGCGGAAACTGGGTGTCCGGACGGGTGTGGTGAGCAACCAGTCCGGGATCGGGCGCGGGCTGCTGTCCTGGGAGGGCGTCGCCGCGGTCAACGCGCGGGTCGAGGAGTTGCTGGGCCGGTTCGGCACGTGGCAGCTTTGTCCCCACCACCCCGACGACGGGTGCGCGTGCCGGAAGCCCCGGCCGGGGCTGGTGCTGGCCGCGTGCGCGGCGTTGAACGTCGATCCATCGCAAACGGTGGTCATCGGCGACATCGGGGCGGATGTGGACGCGGCGCGGGCCGCCGGGGCGTTCCCGGTGTTGGTGCCGACGCCGCGGACGTTGCGCGCGGAGGTCGACCGCGCTCCTTGCGTGGCCAAGGATCTCGCGAGTGCGCTGGCGGTGATCCGGTGAGCGCGACGCGGATTCTGGTCGTCCGGCTGGACAGCGACGGGGACGTGCTGCTGGCCGGTCCGGCGGTCCGCGCCGCCGCCGCGGCCGGCGAAGTCGTGTTGCTGTGCGGGCATTCCGGGGCGCAGGCGGCCTCGCTGCTGCCCGGTGTGGGACGGATCGTGCGGTGGGACTGCCCGTGGATCGTGTCGCCGCCGCCGGCGGTCCAGGAGTCGGATATCGACGGGATCGTGGCTCTGCTCAACGGGATTCGCGTGGACGTGGCGTTGATCCTGACGTCGTTCCACCAGAGCCCGTTGCCGTTGGCGCTGTTGTTGCGGCTCGCCGGGGTGCCCCGGATCGTGGCGCGTTCCACCGACTACCCCGGCTCGTTGCTGGACGTCCGGCTCCGCGACGACCCGGACGTGCCGGAGTCGGAGCGGGCGCTGAGCGTGGCGCGGGCGGCCGGGTTCGAGCTGCCGCCGGGTGACGACGGCAAGCTGGCCGTGGTGCCGCCGCCGGAATCGTCCATTCCGTCCCCTTATGTCGTGCTCCACCCCGGCGCGTCCGTGCCGGCGAGAGCGTGGTCGCCGGACCGGTCCGCCGAGGCGGCGCGAGCGCTTTCCGAGGCAGGGCACCGGGTTGTGGTGACCGGTGGGCCGGGGGAGACGGCGTTGACCGCGCACGTCGCCGGCGCCCACGCGGTGGATCTCGGCGGGCGCACGACGTTCGCCGAGCTGGCCGGGGTGCTGGCCGGCGCGGAAGCGGTGGTCGTGGGCAACACCGGCCCCGCGCACCTCGCCGTCGCCGTCGGCACGCCGGTGGTGTCGCTGTTCGCGCCCGTCGTGCCCGCCGAGCGGTGGGCTCCGCACGGGCGGCATGTCCTGTTGGGCGACCAGAACGCGCCGTGCGCCGGCTCCCGGGCCCGCGAGTGCCCGGTGCCCGGCCACCCGTGCCTGGACCGGGTGTCACCGGCCGAAGTGGTCGCCGCCGTAGACGAGTTGGTTGGGGTGCGGACGTGAAGGTGTTGCTGTGGCACGTGCACGGGTCGTGGACGAACGCTTTCGTCCGGGGCGGACACGAGTACCTGCTGCCCGCCCCGCCGGACGGGATAGGGCTCGCCGGTCGCGACTGGCCGTCCGCGCGTGAGGTGCCGCTGTCCGAAGTGGACGCCGACGTCGCGATCGTGCAGCGGGTCGAAGAGCTTGCCCAGGTGCCACCGGGCATTCCGGTGATCTACCTGGAGCACAACACGCCGTCCGCGCCCAGCCGGCGGCACCCGATGGCCGATTGGCCCGGACTGCTGGTGCACGTCACGCACTTCAACGAGCTGATGTGGGACTGCGGGACGACGCGGACGGTCGTGGTGGAGCACGGTGTGGTCGATCCGGGCCACCTCTACACGGGGGAATTGCCGCACGCGGCCGTGGTGGTGAACGAGCCGGTTCGCCGGGGGCGGGTTGTGGGTACGGACCTGCTGGAGCGCTTCGCGGCAGTGGCGCCGCTCGACCTCTACGGGATGGGCACCGAACAGCTCGGCGGCCACGGCGACCACCCGCTGGACTCGCTGCACCGGGAGCTGGGGCGACGGCGCCTCTACCTGCACCCGGTGCGGTGGACCTCGCTCGGCCTGTCGCTGATCGAGGCGATGCACGTGGGCCTGCCGGTGGTGGCGCTCGCGTGCACGGAGGTCGTGCGGGCGGTGCCGCCGGAGGCGGGCGTGGTGTCCACCGACGTGGCGGAACTGGCCCGCGGCATGGCCGCGCTGATCGCCGATCCGGCGCTGGCGCACGAGCACGGCAAGCAGGCCAGGGAGTTCGCACTGGCCCGATACGGCCTGGACGCGTTCCTGCGGAACTGGGACCGGTTGTTGGCGGAGGTGAGTTGATGAGGATCGCGATGGTGTCCGAGCACGCGAGCCCTCTGGCGGCGCTGGGAGGCGTCGACGCGGGAGGACAGAACGTGCACGTGGCCGACTTGTCCGCCGCGTTGGCGAGACTGGGGCACGAGGTCACGGTCTACACCCGCCGCGACGACCCGGAGCTGCCCGAGCGCGTGGCCACCGGTCAGGGCTACGACGTGGTGCACGTGCCCGCCGGGCCCGCCGAGTCGGTCCCGAAGGACGAGCTGCTGCCGTACATGGGTGATTTCGCCCAGTTCCTGCGGAAGCGCTGGCGTGCCGAGACCCCGGACGTCGCGCACGGCCACTTCTGGATGTCCGGCCTCGCCGCCGTGCTCGCCGCGCGCGACCTGAACGTGCCGGTGGTGCAGACCTTCCACGCGCTGGGCGTGGTGAAGCGGCGGTACCAGGGCAGCGCCGACACCAGCCCGCCGGAGCGGGTCGCCACCGAGCGGCTGATCGGGCGGGAGGTGGACCGGATCGCCGCGACGTGCGGCGACGAGGTGTTCGAGCTGATCCGCATGGGCGTGCCGCGCTCGCGCATCTCCGTGGTGCCGTGCGGGGTGGACCCCCGGCTGTTCCAGCCGGACGGCGAGCAGGCCCGGCGGAGGCTGCCGCACCGGCTGGTCGCCGTCGGCAGGCTGGTGCCGCGCAAGGGTTTCGCGGATCTGATCACCGCGTTGCGGTCGCTGCCGGACACGGAGCTGGTGATCGCGGGCGGCGCGGCGGACATGAGCGCGGACCCCGAGGCGCGGCGGCTGCTCGACCACGCGCGGACGCTCGCCGTCCGCGACCGGGTGCGGCTGGTGGGCCAGGTCTCGCGGTCCGACATGCCCGCGCTGCTCAGGTCGGCCGACGCCGTGGTGTGCGTGCCGTGGTACGAGCCGTTCGGGATCGTGCCGCTGGAGGCCATGGCCTGCGGTGTCCCGGTGGTGGCGTCCGCCGTCGGCGGGCTGACCGACACCGTGGTGGACGGGGTCACCGGCGCGCTGGTGCCGCCGCGGCAACCGGTGGCGCTGGCCAGGACGCTGCGGTCGCTGCTGACCGATCCGGCGCGGCGGGAGGCCTACGGGTTGGCCGGCGCGGACCGGGTGCAGGTCCGCTACACGTGGGACCGCGTCGCCGAGGACACCGAGCGGGTGTACCTGCGGGCGGGCGCGGGTCGGACCGAGGCAGTCGCGGTGGGAGGTGCGCGGTGAGCGTCGAGCGGCACTTGCAGGGGTTGGCGGAGTCGCTGGCCGGGTTGCGCGCCCAGGCGCCCAGGATCACGCGCTGGGGCGGGCTGCTGGCGCGCCGGCTGGCGGACGGCGGCCGGCTGCTGGCGGCGGGCAACGGCGGATCGGCGGCGGAGGCGCAGCACCTCACCGCCGAGCTGGTGGGCCGGTTCCGGGACGACCGCGCGCCGTTCTCGGCGATCGCGCTGTGCTCGGAGACGTCCAGCGTGACCGCGATCGGCAACGACTACGGGTACGAGCAGGTGTTCGCCAGGCAGGTCACCGCGCACGCCCGACCCGGCGACGTGGTGGTGCTGCTGTCCACGAGCGGCAAGAGCCCGAACCTGCTGGCCGCCGCGCGCGCCGGACGGGAGGCGGGCGCGCGGGTGTGGGCGTTCACCGGTCCCGCGCCGAACCCGTTGGCGGCCGAGGCGGAGGAAACGCTGGCGCTGCCGGGTGAACCGGCCAACGTGCAGGAGGCCCAGCTAGTCGCGGTGCACGCGTTGTGCGCGGCGTTCGAGGCCGCGCTGCCCGCCGCCTCCCGGAGGGTGTCGTGAAGCTGGCCGTCGTGGGCGACTCGCTGCTCGACATCGACATCGAGGGCGCCGCCGAGCGGCTGTGCCCGGACGCTCCGGTGCCCGTGCTGGACGTGCACGAGGAGCACGTCCGGCCGGGTGGCGCGGGGCTGGCCGCCGCGCTGGCGGTGCGGGACGGGATCGACGTGACGCTGGTGACCGCGCTGGCCGACGACGCCGACGGGGTGCGGCTGCGGGACGCGCTGGCCGGGGTGCCCGCGGTGATCGGGCACACCCCGGCGGCCACGTCCGTCAAGGCCCGGCTGCGCAGCGGCGGGCACTCCATCGCCCGGATGGACCGGGGCGGCGGCCGTGGACAGCCGTCCGTGACGGACGAGATGCTCGACGCCGTCCGCGACGCCGACCTGGTGCTGGTGTCCGACTACGGCCGCGGGCTCGCGGCCGACGAGCGGCTGCGGGACGTGCTGGCCCGCCTGCCGGTGGTGTGGGATCCGCACCCGCGTGGCCCCGCGCCGACGCCCGGCGCGCGGCTCGTGACGCCGAACCACAGCGAGGCGGACAGGTTCAGCGGCGAACCCGACGCGGCGGACGCGGCGCGGTCGCTGCGGGACCGCTGGGCGGCCCGAGCCGTCGTCGTCACGCTGGGAGCCAACGGGGCTCTGCTGCACACGGGCGGCACTCCGGTCGCGGTGCCCGCGCCCCGGGTCGCGGTGGTCGACCCGTGCGGCGCGGGGGACAGGTTCGCGGTCACGGCCGCCGCACGGCTCATGGCGGGTGCGGCGGTGGACGACGCGGTCGCCGCCGCGGTGACGTCCGCCGCCGAATTCCTCGCCCGGGGCGGCGCTTCGGGCTTCCGCCCGATTCATCTGTCCACAGTGGACGGAACGCGGGCGCGTGGCGGCGTGGTGGTCGCGACCGGCGGGTGCTTCGACCTGTTGCACGCCGGTCACGTCCGGACGCTCGAAGCGGCCCGCGCGCTGGGCGACTGCCTGGTGGTGTGCCTCAACTCCGACGAGTCCGTGCGGCGGCTCAAGGGCCCGGAGCGGCCGGTGACCCGGCAGCACGACCGGGCGGAGGTGCTGCGTGCCCTGGGGTGCGTGGACGAGGTCGTGGTGTTCGGCGAGGACACCCCGGAGCGGATGCTCGCCGAGCTGCGGCCGGACATCTGGGTGAAGGGCGGCGACTACCGCGCCGAATCCCTGCCCGAGGCCGACCTGGTGCGCACGTGGGGCGGACGGACCGTCGTCGTGCCCTACCACCGGGGGCGGTCGACCACGGAACTGCTGGCGAGGAGGGGCTGAATGCTGGGCCAGGTGCTGGTGACGGGTGGCGCGTCCGGACTGGGCGCGGCCGTGGTGCACGCCGTCCGGGAACTCGGCGGGCAACCGCTGGTGCTGGACAAGGCGGCGCCCACGTCGGACGAGGTGGCCGACTTCGAGTCGGTGGACCTGAGCGACACCAGGGCGGCGGAGCACGCCGTCCGGGCGATCGCGGACCGCAACGGCGGCCTGCGGGCCGTGGTGACGGCGGCGGGCACGGACGCGTGCGGCAGGCTGGACGAGGTGCCCGCGGGCGACTGGGACCGCGTGGTGCTGGTGAACCTGCTCGGCACCGCCGCCGTGGTGCGCGCCGCGCTGCCGTACCTGGACGGCGGGCGGGTGGTGACGGTCGCGTCCACCCTCGGCCTCAAGGCGGTGAGCGACGCGACCGCCTACTGCGCCTCGAAGTTCGGCGTGGTCGGCTTCACGCGGGCGCTGGCGGCCGAGACGGCGGGCCGGGTGGGCGTGACGCTGCTGATCCCCGGCGGGATGCGCACGCACTTCTTCGACGACCGCGCCGAGCAGTACCGGCCGCCGGACGACAGCAGGCTCAACCCGCCCGAGCACGTCGCCGACGCGATCGTGTTCGCGCTGCGCCAGCCGCCGGGGTGCGAGGTGCGGGAACTCGTCGTGGCGCACAGCGAGGAGGGGTCGTGGCCGTAGCATCGCGGCGCGACACCGGCCGTGCGCTCGCGAAGATCCTGCTGCCCACGCTGGCGAAGGGCGTCATCGTGCGCCGCCGGTCGGCGACGGCGCTGGCGGAGAAGGTCCAGGCGGACGCGACCGCCATCGACACCATGAAGTCGTTGCGGGAGCGGTACGGGCCGGCGCCGCTGCGGTTGCGGGTCACCGGGCGGAGCGTCGCGCTGGTCCTCGACCCGGCCGACGTGGGCCGGCTGCTCGCCGCGTCGCCGCAGCCGTTCGCCTTGGCCACCAAGGAGAAGCGCGCCGCGCTGAACCACTTCCAGCCGGACGGCGTGCTGGCGTCGCGGGGCGAGGAACGGGAGCGGCGCAGGCGGTTCAACGAGGAGGCGCTGCGGCCGGAGAAGATCGACGTGGAGTCGGTGGTGCTGGACGAGGCGGATCTGCTGACCCGCCACGTGACGAGCACCGGCGAGCTGACCTGGGACGCCTTCGCGCAGACCTGGTGGCGGGCGGCGCGGCGGATCGTGCTGGGTTCCGGCGCGCGCGACGACGAGGCGTTGACCGACGACCTGAAGACGTTGCGGCAGAACGCCAACTGGGCTTACCTGCACCCCCGCCGGAACCGGCTGCGGCACCGGTTCGAACGGCGGCTGCGCGAGCACCTGGAGCGCGGCGAGCGCGGCAGCCTGGCCGGGGTGGGATCGCCGGACGAGCTGGTCGGGCAGGCGCCGCACTGGCTGTTCGCGTTCGACGCGGCCGGGATCGTGACGATGCGGGCGCTGGCGATGGGCGGTTCCGGGCCGGCGGGGGTGCTGGAGTCGGCCCGGCTGTGGCCGACCACGCCGGTGATCCTGCGGGAGAGCACCGCCCCGACGAAGTGGCGGTGCACGTGGCTGCCGGAGGGAACCACGTTCATCGTGTTCACGCCGTATTTCCACCGGCAGTTCGGGGACGAGTACCGGCCGGAGCTGTGGCCCACGTCGGAGCCGGCGCTGGTGCCGTTCAGCGGAGGTCCCGGCGTGTGCCCGGGACGCGACCTGGTGCTGGTGAGCGGCGGTCTGATGCTGGACACGCTCCGCGAGCACCTGGCCGTGCCGACCTTGGGACCGCCGCTGCCCGCGACGCTGAACCACTTCGCGCTGACGCTGCCCGCGACCCGGAAGGCCGGGGCTGTCCGCGACCCGGACGTAGGACACCGGGTTTGACTCCTCGGAAGAGGTGGCACACGAGGCTCATGGACCATTCTCAGGCGCCTGTTCTGGACGCGATCGCCGAGTACCACCGACAGGGGCACGTCCCGTTCATCCCGCCCGGCCACAAGCAGGGCCGGGGCGTGGACCGGCGGGTGCTCGACGTGCTGGGCGAGGACGTGTTCCGGTCCGACATCATCATGATGAACGGCCTGGACGACCGGATGATGAGCCAGGGCGTGCTGGCCAGGGCCGAGGAGCTGATGGCGGACGCGGTGGACGCGGACCACGCGTTCTTCTCCACCTGCGGCAGCTCGCTGTCGGTGAAGACGTGCATCATCACCGTCGCCCGGCCGGGGCAGCAGATCCTGGTGTCGCGCAACGCGCACAAGTCGGTGATCGCCGGAGTGATCATCAGCGGCGTCGAGCCGGTCTGGGTGCACCCGCGCTGGGACGCGCACTGGCAGTGGGCCTACCCGCCGTCGCCGGAGGACGTGGCCGACGGGTTCTCGCGTGCGCCGGACGCCGCCGGGATGCTGCTGATCACGCCGACCGACTACGGGACGTGCGCGGCGATCAGGGCCACGGCGGACGTGTGCCACCGGCACGACAAGCCGCTGATCGTGGACGAGGCGTGGGGCGCGCACCTGCCGTTCCACCCGGACCTGCCGTCGTGGGCGATGGACGCGGGCGCGGACCTGTGCGTGACCAGCGTGCACAAGATGGGCTCGGGCCTGGAGCAGGGCTCGGTCTACCACCTGCGCGGCGACCGGGTGGACCCGAAGGTGCTCAAGCTGCGGGCCGACCTGCTGGACACCACCAGCCCGTCCGCCCTGGTCTACGCCGGTCTCGACGGGTGGCGGCGGCAGATGGCGGAGAACGGCAAGGCGCTGCTGGAAGGCGCCCTCCGGCTGGCCGCGGCGGTCCGGGGCCGGCTGCGCGACCTGGTGACGGTGGTGGAGCGCGAGCACGTGGTGAGCCCGGACCGGGCCGACGACCACGACCCGCTCAAGATCATCATGGACCTGTCCGAGCTGGGCATCACCGGCTACACCGCGAACGAGTGGCTGCGCGAGCACCACCAGGTCGACGTGGGGCTGTCCGACCACCGCCGGATCGCCGCGCAGATCACCGTGGCGGACGACGAGGAGAGCGCGTTGCGGCTGGTCACGGCGATGACCGACCTGGTGGCGAAGGCCGCCGACCTGCCCCGCGCCAAGCCGCTCGACCTGCCCGAGCCCGGCGAGCTGGAGCTGGAGCAGGCCATGCTGCCGCGCGCGGCGCACTTCGCCGAGGCGGAACACGTGCCCGCGCGGGAGGCGGTCGGCCGGATCTGCGCCGAGACGCTGAGCCCGTACCCGCCCGGCGTGCCGGCCGCGCTGCCCGGCGAGGTGATCACCGAGGCCGTGGTCGACTACCTGCTCAGCGGGCACGAGGCGGGCATGTACCTGCCGGACCCGACGGACCCGTCGCTGCGCACCATCCGGGTGGTTGACCGCGCACGTTGACGGGTATTCGGTGCCGGTGAGCGAAGCCGAGCTCTCCGACCAGCGGCGACTGGCGCGCAACCTCAACGAGCTGCTCCAGGAACTCCGGGTGGCGCAGGCCGGCGTGCAGATCCTGTTCGGTTTTCTCCTGTCGATCGCGTTCACCGAGCGTTACGCGTCGGCCGACAGCTACGTGCGCGTCACGCACATGATCACGGTCCTGTTCGCGGCCGGATCCGTGTCGCTGCTGACCGCACCCGCCGCGTGGCACCGCATCCTGTTCCGCCGCGGTCGGCGGGAGGACATCATCGAGGTGGCCAACCGGTTCGCGGTGGTGGGGATGGGGTGCCTGGCCCTCGCGATGACCGGGACCATCCTGCTGTTGGCCGAGGTGGTGATCGGCGGTTGGCCGGCGATCGTGCTCGGCGCCCTGGCCGCGGTCCTGTTCGGCACGCTGTGGTTCCTGCTGCCGTGGCGGGAACGCTGCCAGGACACCGTCGACGCCGAGGATCTGGACTGAGGTCCGGCGCGCGGAGTCTCCGTAGCTAGCCGGACTCGTCGGTGGTGTTGTGGGGCGCGCCGACCGGTTTCGATTCCGAGGAGCCGCGTTGGCGCAGGTACACGCTGAAGATGGCCATCGAGCCGATCGCCAGGAACTCCGACTGCCAGTTCTGCAACGACCGGTTCCAGAAGTCCGCCGACAGCACGTAGTCCCACCACGACACCGGGTCCTGGAACTGGACGAGCTGCTCGTTGTTGTACGCGCTGCGCCCCGCGATCGACTGGGTCAGCCACGAGCCCAGGAACAGGCCCAGCATCACCAGTCCGAGCGAGTTGGAGTACAGCCTCGTCCGCCACCCGCCCGCCCGCGCCCACGGCGGCGACTCGCGTTTGAGGTGCGGGCCGAGGTACTGCTGCTCGTCGGACTCCGGGCCCAGCCGGTCGGCGGGCTTGGACTCGTTGGAGCCCCGCTGCATCAGCCAGACGGTGGCGAAGATGAACAGGAAGAACTGCAAGTACTCCGACTGCCAGTTCTCCGCCACGTCCACCGCGAAGTCCGACGACAGCACGTACTGCCACAGCCCGATCGGGTCGCCGCCGTCCGTCAGCCGCCGCGCGTTGACCTCCGCGTTGCCCGCGAACGCCTGCCCCACCAGGGAACCGAGGAACAGCAGACCGAACACGAGGCCGAGACCGTTGTCCCGCAGGAACCTCTTCACAGACCCATCACCCCGATGACGCTGAAGCACACCAGCAGCCCGACCACGCCGACCAGGTAGACGTAGAACATCCCGCGCTGGGTCACGGCCCGCCCACCTCGCACGAGTAAGGGCGGTCGGGCACGGGTTCGCAGCCCGCGCCCGAGATCCGCCAGCCGGACGACAACTCCCGCAGGAACAGGGTGTCGGAGCTGGTGCGGACGCGCCCCGCGTCGCCCCAGACCTCGACCTCCTCGACCGTGCCACCGGGAATGTCCACAGTGGAGCAGTCGACGTCCTCCTTGGCCCGCTCGGTCAGCAGTTCGCACATCCGCGCCGAGTCGCCGGCCGCCACCGCCGAGACGAACTCGTCCGCCGTGCGCCGGGCGAGGTCCCCGGTGCCCGAGCCGCAGCCGCCCACCGTCAGCACCGTGGCCAGCAACACCAACCTCCGCGCCATGATCGGACGGTGGCCCCTCATGGCTGCAACAGCACTTTGACCGCGTTGTCCCGCTTGCGCTGGAACATCTCGTACGCGTGCGGGGCCTCGGTGAGCGGCAGGCGGTGGGTCGCGAAGTCCTCCGTGCCCAGCGGGTCGTCGTCGCCCAGCAGCGGCAGGATGTCGTCCACCCAGCGCCACACGTTCGCCTGGCCCATGCGGAGCTGGATCTGCTTGTCGAACATCGTCAGCATCGGCAACGGGTCCGCCATCCCGCCGTACACGCCGATCACCGAGATCGTCCCGCCGCGCCGCACGATGTCGATCGCCAGCCGCAACGCGTGCAGCCGGTCGATGCCCGCCGTCTTCATGAACCGGGCCGCGATGGCGTCCGGCAGCAGCCCCACGGCCTGGTGGCCGAGCTTCGCCACGGGCGCGCCGTGCGCCTCCATGCCCACCGCGTCGATCACGGCGTCCGGCCCTCGTCCGCCGGTCAGGTCGCGGATGTGGTCCACCAGGTGGCTGTCCCGCACGTCCAGCACCGTCACACCCCGTGCCCGCGCCCGGTTCAGCCGTTCGGGCACCAGGTCGACGCCGATGACCGTGCTCGCGCCCCGGTGCCGGGCGACCCGCGCCGCCATGTCGCCGATCGGACCGAGCCCGAGCACGACGACGCTGCCCTCGCCGACGCCCGCGTATTCCACCGCCTGCCACGCGGTCGGCAGCACGTCCGACAGGTAGACGAACCGGTCGTCCGGCGGGCCCTCGGGCACCTTGATCGGCAGCGTGTTCCCGAACGGCACCCGCAGGTACTCGGCCTGCCCGCCGGGCACCTGCCCGTACAGCTTGGTGTACCCGAACAGCGCGGCGCCCGAGCCCTGCTCCCGCACCTGCGTGGTCTCGCACTGCGACTGGAGCCCCTGCCCGCACATGAAGCACGAGCCGCACGACACGTTGAACGGGATCACCACCCGGTCACCGGGCCGGAGGGCGGTGACGTTCCCGCCCACCTCCTCGACCACGCCCATCGGCTCGTGGCCGAGGATGTCGCCCTCATCGATGAACGGACCCAACACCTCGTAAAGGTGCAGGTCGGAGCCACAGATTCCACTGGACGTGATGCGCACGATCACGTCGGTCGGCTCCTTGAGCACCGGGTCGGGGACCTCGTCCACGCGCACGTCCCGCTTGCCGTGCCAGGTGACGGCCTTCATGGATTTTCTCCCTTCCTCTTCCGGGGGGCGTTCCCTGGACCGGGTGTCGCAAACGTGGTCGGGGGTACCCGGCCGCCATGGGCACTCCACTTCCAGAAGACCGCAGGGGCGCGCCGCTGCGCGCCGTGGTGACCGGGTCGGACTCGGGCATCGGCGAGGCCATCGCGGTGGCCTTCGCCGGCGGTGGCGTCGACGTCGGCATCACCTACCACCAGGACGCCGACGGCGCCGCGCACACCGCCGAGCAGGTCCGCGACCTGGGCGTCAAGGCGGCCGTGCGCCAGTTGGACCTGGGCGACCTGCCCACCGCGACGGCCGTGGTGGACGAGTTGGCCGCGGAGCTGGGCGGCATCGACGTGCTGGTCAACTGCGCCGGCACGGGCACCGCCACGAAGGCCATGGACATGGACTTCGACACCTGGCGGCACGTGCTGTCGGTGGACCTGGACGGCGCGTTCCTGTGCTCGCAGCGCGCCGCCCGGCACATGATCGAAGCGGGCAAGGGCGGTCGGATCATCAACATCACCTCCGTGCACGAGCACGCCCCGCGCGTCGGCGCGGCCCCCTACTGCGCGGCGAAGGCCGGCCTGGGCGCGTTGACCAAGGTGCTGGCGCTCGAACTGGCCGAGCACGACATCACGGTCAACTCCGTCGCGCCGGGCGAGATCGCCACGCCGATGACCGGCCAGGAGGACGTGGACCCGCGCACCCAGCCCCGGCCCGGCTACCCGCTCGGCCGCCCCGGCCACGCGAAGGAGGTCGCGGCGGTGGTGGCGTTCCTGGCCACTCCGGCGGCCGGCTACGTGACCGGGGCGTCGTTCGTGGTGGACGGCGGGATGCTGCTGATGGGACCGCAGGCGTCCGGGATGCTCACCGACTCGAACTGGCGCGAGCCTTAGTCTTCTTCTGGTTGGCCTTGTCGATCGCCTTGACCAGCTCCTGCTTGGTCATGGTCGACCGGCCGGGCACGTCCAGCTTCTTCGCCAGGTCGTACAGGTGCTGCTTGCTGGCGTTCGCGTCCACCCCGCCGGCCGTCTTGCCCTGCTTGGGCGTGCTGCGGGCGGCCTGCTTGTCCGACGGGCCTTTGTGATCCTTGGGCTCCCAGTGGTCGCCGACCTTCTCGAACGAGTGCTTGAGCGCCGAGAAGGCCGTGCGGTGCGAGCGTTCGCCCTCCCCGTAGGACTCGACGGCCGAGTCGTGCGCCTTGATCCACGTGCGCTGGGCCTTCTTCGACGACCGCGCGACCGTGCTGGGCAGTTCCTGGCGTCCGGGCATGGCCCCTCCTGTGTTTCGGTTGGGCGCCTCGGGTACCCGATCGCCATGACGGACATGCGTGCCCTCGACATCCACAGTCCGCTCGACGGCCGGCTGGTGGGCTGGCTGCCCGCCGCGTCGGAGGAGGACGTGGCCGGCGCGGTCCTCACGGCCCGTGCCGCGCAGCCCGGCTGGGCGGCCACCCCGGCGGCCGAACGGGGCGCCGCCCTGCGGTCGGCGGCGGCGTCGGTGCGGGCGCACGCGGGGGAGCTGGCGAACCTCGTGGAGGCCGAGACCGGTCGGCCGTTCGGCTCCGCGCAGGAGGGTGTGCTGGCCGGCGTGTCGACCTTGGAGCAGTACGCCGAGCTGGGTCCGGTCCACCGTGGACGGTCGCTGCTGGGCTCGTGGGACGCGACGGACTTCATGGTGCCCGAGCCGCGCGGCGTGGTGGTGGCGCTGACCCCGTGGAACGACCCGGTGGCGGTGGCGTGCGGACTGCTCGGCGCGGCGCTCGTGACCGGCAACACGGTGGTGCACAAGGCGAGCGAGCGCTGCCCGCACGTCGGGATGCTGCTCGGCCAACTGATGTCGCCCGCGTTCCCGGACGGCGTGTTGCAGAGCCTCACCGGGGACGGTTCGGTGGGCGCGCGACTGGCCGCCGACCGGCACGTGGACCTCGTCGCACACGTCGGCGGCACCGCGACGGGCCGTTCGATCGCCGCCGCGACGGCCGCCACCGGGGCCAAGGCGCTGCTGGAGAACGGCGGCAACGACCCACTGGTGATCGACTCCGACGTGGACCCGGAGTGGGCGGCCGAGCAGGCGGCGCTGGGCGCGTTCACCAACGCCGGGCAGTTGTGCACGTCGGTCGAGCGCATCTTCGTCCACGAGGAGATCGCGCCCGATTTCCTGGACGCCCTGTGCCAGGCCGCCCGCTCGTGGACACCCCAGCCGCTGGTCGACGCACGGCAACGCACCCACGTGCACGAGCACGTGTCGGAGGCGGTCGCGGACGGTGCGACGGTGCTGACCGGCGGATCGGTGCCGGACGGCTCGGGCTCGCACTACCCGGCGACCGTGCTGGGCCGCTGCACGCCCGACATGAGGGTGATGCGCGAGGAGACGTTCGGCCCGGTCGCGCCCGTGCGGGTGGTGGAGTCGTTCGAGCAGGGCCTCGCCGAGGCGGCGGTGGACGAGCACGGGTTGGCGGCGACGGTGCTGACCGGGTCGATGGCGCACGCACAGCAGGCTTGGCGGACGCTGCCGGTGGGCACGGTGAAGGTGAACGCGGTGTTCGGCGGTGCTCCGGGTGGCGCGGCCCAGCCTCGGCGGATGTCCGGGACCGGGTTCGGGTACGGGCCGGAGTTGTTGGACGAGATGACCACCATGAAGGTGGTGCACTTGGGTCAGATCCAGCCTTCGTCTCAGGCGAGGCGGGCGGCTTCGTAGCGGGTGCTGGTTTCGGTGTGACGCGCTGAGCCTGAACCTGCGGCCCCACATCCGCCACGAGGCTATCAAGAATCGAGATGTGGCACACAGCCGCTACGGTGAACTTGTCGGGACGCTGTCGGGGGCAGGTCGTACTGCGAGATACCGCTTCCTCGGGTTCTTACGTGCACAACCGCCGAACGGGCCGTTCCATCGGCCGGGTGCGTGCACGGAGTGTGACACCGGCTTTCGTCAACAGTGAACGTGGAGTCGGCTGTATCCGTTGCGGTTCAAAACCCTTGTTGCCCGGAGTGGTCGTGTTGATACCGTCGTGTCGGCGGAGGCGCCGGCCTAGCCGAGGTGGACTATTTTCGCTCGACAGTGAGGGCTCCGATTTGTGTCCTGATCGGAGCAACTTCACCAATTGAGACGACGATCCGTGGTCGAATGATGTGTGCTGCTGAACCTGGGTAGTTCTTTTCGGTGGTCGTCGTGAAGATCAATTGACCCCGTTCGGTCGCAGGTATAGCCTGGCTCGGCTCGCGATCGTGGTCGGGTGCGATGGGAGGGGGTTCGGCGTGGGGGGAAATAGGCTGTGAGAGGTGATTCGTCACCGGAGTATGTCGCCGGGTTCGATCCGGGCGTACTGGTGCGTATTCTCGTCGTGGTTCGAAATCCAGTACTCGGTGCGGGCGTGGCTGCGGTTCTCGGCAAGCGGGGCAACGTGGAGACGATGGTCTTTCCGGACGGGGCACGGGTCACCGCCGAAGGTATCGGCGCAGAATCTCCTGATGTCGTCATCGTGGACGTCGGTCGGAAACGGGATTTGCGTGAATTGCTGAGGATGCGAGCGGAGAGGGTTATCTCTGGGGTTGCCGTCGTGGCGGTGCTCGTAGATGACCGTTCGACATTCGAAGAGATGTCGGATTTGTTGCAGTCCGGCGTGGACGGCATT
Organism: Actinosynnema sp. CS-041913; assembly: GCF_050942485.1. Classification (NCBI taxonomy): domain Bacteria; kingdom Bacillati; phylum Actinomycetota; class Actinomycetes; order Pseudonocardiales; family Pseudonocardiaceae; genus Actinosynnema; species Actinosynnema sp. CS-041913. Next base: position 3,008,311 of record NZ_CP192037.1, read on the forward strand.
GTCTCGGCCGAGGACAGGCCTGCGCATCTGGTGGATGTGGTGGAGGTCGTTCGCGGCGGTGCGCGATGGATCAGCCCAGCCCTGGGAGTGCGGTTGCTGGACCACTTGGCGGAACGTTGTCTCGTGCACGTCCGGGACAGTGGAGCGGTCGATGTCCCGTTGACCCCGAGCGAGCGGACGGTGTTGCGCATGGTTGCCGACGGGCACACTGACCGCCAGATCGCGGGGCGGTTGCAGCGCAGCGAGCGCACAGTGAAGTACCACCTGGGGAACCTGTTGGCGAAATTCCAGGCCAGCAACCGGGCGCACCTCGTCAACCTGTCCATTCGGGCGGGTGCGCTGCCTGTCGGCTTCCCGAAAGTGCAGGGTTGAACTGGTCGAACGACACGGGATTCGGTCGACTCGACGCGCTTGACTCGTGCTGCCGCCCAACGCGGTGGCCCGAGATGTGGCACGGAAGCCACGTCCGGTGTCGTGACCCCGGGGTCGTGCAGGGGTCGGCCTTTTGAGGAGGACAGTCCGTGAAGCAGATGATCAAGACCGCTTTGACCGCGGTGGCATTGGCCGCTGCGGTGATGGGAGCCGCCGCGACGCCCGCGAGCGCATGGGTCTCGGTGGGAAAGAACACCCAGTATCCGTCGTCGGGTGGCACGTGGGAGTACGGCTTCTGGGACGTGAAGCTCCGTTCGTACTACAACGTGGGCGTGTGCCACGGGTCCACGGTGATCAGGTACATCGACGGTTCGGAGACCTCTCGTTCCAGAAGCGTCGACACGGCCGGCGGTCAAACGTCCATCGCGGAGATCAGCACCGTGAACTCCCCTGGTCTGGAAGCCAACTACTACTACCGGACCTGCTGAATCGTTGGTACTCCGGCCCCGGTGAACGCACACGCCGGGGTCGGAGTACGCTGTTGATCGCCAGTTCGACAGGAACTCCGGGGGAGAGCCGTTGTACCAGCGGGTCGTCGCGATCGTCGCGGGAGCGCTGTTCGCATTATTGGCATTGGTGGCGATCATTGTCACCGATATGCACGACCGGGAGTACCCGCAAGCCATCGGCGCGCACGGCCGGGTGGGGCTGGATTTCGGGGCTTCACCGCTTTCCGACGCGCAAGCGTTCGACCGACTGGCTGAACTGGACGCGGAGCTGGGGCTGGGCCTGGTCAAGATAGCGCCCGACCTGGCCGGTGACGGCGAAGTGGACCGCAAAGTCTTCGTCAGCTTCGCCGACCGCACGACCACCGAATTCGATTGGTTCAGTGGAGGAACGGCGCAAGTGATCGGCAGGGAACGCCTGGCCAATTCATACGCCGACGGTTCCTACCTGCTGACGGGTGACGGTTCCCGGGTCGACGAGTTCGTCGCGGCGTTATCGGCCGAGGGCGTGGTGGTCCGTGCTCGGACCGCTTCGGTTTCCGAGTCGTTCGAATTCGTGGTGAACGAGGGCAGTTTCCTGTCGGCGGTTCTCGCCGCATTCGCGATGATCGTCGCATTGGCGTTGTTCTGGCTGTCGATGAAGGCCCGGGGCCGGGCGCTGCGGGTGCTCGGCGGCTGCCCGGTGTGGCAGATCCATGTGCAGGACCTGAGTGGTTTCGCGGGGGCGTTGGCCGTCTCGGCGGCGGTGGTCCTCGCCGCTTCGACGGTCTATGTGGGTCTGGCCTACGACTGGCTTTACGTCGGGACGTTCGTCGGCGTGCTGGTCGGACTGCAACTCGCGGTGACCGCCGCGGCCCTGCTGGCCGTGGTGGTCATGTCGGCCACCGCGTGGCCCACCGTCACCATGCTCGCCATGCGGCAGCCGGCTGTGCGCAGCCTGCGGACCGCCGCCGTGGTCGTGCAGGCGCTGTCGTTCCTGCTGGTCGTGTCGTCGGCGGGCCCCGCCTGGACGGCCTATCGGCAGGCGTCGGCGACCGCCGCCGACACGGCGATGTGGCGGCAGCTCTCCGACCAGGTCGGCATCGAGTTCGGCCTCGGCGAACAGGAGATGGTCGCGGTCGAGGCCGATTTCGGCAAGGTGGTGCAGGACGCGGAGTCCCGCGGCGTCGCCGCGCTGTCCTACACCTTCGCGGAGCAGGCCCGGCCTGCCGGGTTGGTCGACTACTCCGCCGTTGCGTTGGTGAACCAGCGCTGGCTCGACCTGGTCACCGAAGGCGCCGCGCAACCCGCGCTGGAACCGGTGCCGCGGGCCGAGGCGCTGGAGAACACCCGGGGCCTGGCGGCCACGCTGGAGCTGTGGTCCCGAGACGGTTCGCCGGGTGAGGAAGTCCTCGCGGGGATGCGGTTCTTCCGGCCCGTCCAGGGTTACCGGCTCCCAGTCGCCCAAGGCGGTGGTGGCGGGCAGCTCGTGTTCCTCGACGACGTCCTCGTCGCGGTGCTGTCCTCCGCTCACAGCGTGGTCGACGACAGCAACCTGACCTCGATGGCGTCGACGCGCAACCTGGTGTTCAGCGGGGTGGGCGCGACGCAGGAGTTGTTGCAGCGCAACGGGTTAGGCGTTGACTCGTTGTGGGGACGGGGGATCACCGGGCAGTTGCGGGTGATCTACATCGCCGAGGACGGCATCCTGCTGGCGCAGTTCACCGCGTACGTCACGTGGCTGCTCAACCTGGCCCTGGCCGCGCTCCTGGTCGCCTTCGCCGTCGCCGCCGCGATCAGCGCGCTGATCACGGCGCTGCTGCACGCCAAGCGCGATTTTCCGTTGCGGTTGGCCGGCCGGTCGTGGGCCCATGTCCTGCGGGGCCGCGTCGCTGGAGAAGTCCTGGTCGGGGTTGGCCTTGTCGGCCTCGCTCTGCTCTTCCAGCGGCCCGAGGGGATGGCGGCGGTGCTCGTGGTCGCCGCCGTCGGGTTGCTGATCGTCCCGCTGTGCCACGTGCTCGCCGCCCGCTGGTGCTTCGCCGGCGTCGGCCGGCGTCGGATCTGATCGGAGACTGCGCGGATGTTGGTGCGAGCCGAAGGCGTCGGCGTGGCCATTGGCGGACGGGCCGTGCTCGACGGGGAGACCCTGCGCTGTGCGCCGGGGACGATGACGGCCCTGGTCGGTCCCAGCGGGTCCGGCAAGACGACACTGCTGCACTGCCTCGGGCTGCTGCTGCCGGTGGACCGAGGCCGGATCGTGATCGGCGACGACGACGTCACGGGGTACGGCGCCGCGGCGCGGCGGCGGTTCTGGCGCGATCACGCGGCGTTCGTGCTGCAGGACTACGGGATCATGGACGAAGAGTCCGTGGCGTTCAACGTCACCATGAGCGCGGGTCTGTTCGGCAGGCGGGCCACCGGGGACCTGGACCGGTTGGCGCGCGTGCTGGAGCAGACCGGCCTGGGTGGTCGTGAGGAGGAGGTGGCGAGCCACCTCAGCGGCGGGGAAAAACAGCGGCTCGCGCTGGCCCGCGCCATCTACAAGCAGGCCGAGGTGGTGTTCGTCGACGAGCCGACCGCGTCGCTCGACGCGACGAACCGCCGCAAGGTGATCGACCTGTTCGCGGACTTCGCCGCCGGTGGCTGCACGGTGATCGTGTCGACGCACGACGCCGAGATGATCGAGGCATGCGGGTCGCGGTACGAGATCGGCAGTGCACGTGCGGTCACGGCATGATCAGCCGGGGATCGCGATTCGGGTCGACGCAGGGGAGTGTGCGGTGAAAGCGATGTCGAAGATCGTCGTCGGGGTGGTCGCGGTGCTCGTCGTCGGCGGAGGTGTCGCCGTGGCCCGGTACGGCTTCGGGTCGTCCTCGACGGACGCCCACCCACCGTGCGACCAGTTGCCCAGCCCGACCGAGGTGTCCGCCGGGCTGACCGGGAACAAGGAGTTGGCCGACGAGATCAGGGCCGTGGGCGGTGACGTCTCGGTGGACGTCGGCACTCCATGTGACGGAGACCGGAACCGTGCGCTGATCCAGGTCACCTACGGATCGGCGGACGAGCGTGAGGCGGTTCAGCGGCTGCTGTCCGCCGGGACGGGCTTCGGCGTCCCGGTGCACCTGGTCGAACGATAGCGCGGTATCCCGGAGGATCGTGGCTGTGGGCGGCTGGTTGTCCGCGAGCCTTCTCAACGTGGTGCGCGTGGCTCAGATCCAGCCTTCGTCCCAGGCCAGGCGGGCGGCTTCGTAGCGGGTGCTGACGCCCAGTTTCGTCATGGCGGACGACAGGTAGTTGCGCACCGTCCCGGTGGCGAGGTGCGCTTCCCGCGCGATCACGGTCACCGTGCCGCCGCGCAGGGCGTGCCGCAGGACGTCGAGTTCGCGGGTGGTCAGGGGGCAGGCGTCCTCGGTCAGGGCGGCGGCGGCGATCTCGGAGTCCACGTAACGGCGGCCGGCGTGCACGCCGCGCAGGATCGAGGCGAGCTGCGACGCCGGCGTCGTCTTGGGCACGAAGCCCCGGACCCCCGCGCTGAGCGCCCGCCGCAGCACACCGGGCCGCGCGTGCCGGGTCACGATGACGACCGCGACGCCCGCCAACTCCCGCACGGCCTCGGCGGCGAGCACCCCGTCGCGCCGGGGCATCTCCAGGTCGAACACCGCGATGTCCGGCAAGTGGGCGCGCACGGCGGCGACGGCGGCGTCCCCGTCGCTGGCCTGCGCCACCACGGACAGGTCGTCCTCTAGTTCGAGCAGCGCCGCCAGCGCACCACGGATCAGGTCCTCGTCGTCGGCCAGCACGACCCGGATCACGACCGGACCAGCCCGACCAGCTCGAACCCGTCCGCGCCCGACGAGCCCACCTCGATCTGCCCGCCCACGGTCGCGAACCGCTCCCGCAGCCCGGCCAGCCCGGCGCCGTCGAACCCGAACCCGGCACCGTCGAACCCCATTCCGACACCGTCCTCGGACCGGACCCCGTCGTTGCTCAGCCGAACCCGGACCTGCCCGTCCGCCACGCTGATGTCGACCGCGCACCGCCGCGCCCGGCTGTGCCGCAGCACGTTCGTCGTCCCCTCCCGCACCAGTGCCCCGAACAGCGGCTGCAACGGCGGCGGCACGTCGGTCGCGTCGCCGGACACCGCCGTCTCGATCCCGGCCGCCCGCAGCACGCCGACCGCGTTGGTGATCTCCGTGCCCAGACTGGCCCGCCGGTAGCCCTGCACGACCGCACGGGTCTCCCGCAGCGCGGTCCGGGCCAGCTCGGCGATCTCGTCCGCGTGCTTGCGCGCCGCCGGGTCGTCCCGCCCGATCAGCCGGGCGGTCAGCTCGCCCTTCAGCGCGATCGCCTGGAGGTGGTGGCCCTGGATGTCGTGCAGGTCGGCCGCGAACCGCAACCGCTCCTCCGCCACGGCCAGCGCTTCGGACGTCTGCCGCGCCCGGTCCACTTGCAGCACCGCGTCCCAGAACCACAACTGCGCGAGGTCGGACAGCACGAACGCGCACACCAGCACCACCGGCAGCACCAGCGAGCCGACCATGTCCGGCGAGCGCAGCACCCCGCCCGCGAGGATCGCGGCGACCGTCCCCGCGGCCACCAGGACCCACCGCGACCCCGCCGGCCGGTTGGCCACGACGTGCGCGATCACGGCGGCCGGCAGCAGGTACCACGCCATCGGCACGGGCGTCTGCGTCCCGGCGAACGCGAGCGCCCCGAGCGCCACCGCGAACGTCGCCAGGTGCTCCCACGTGCGCCGCTCGTCCCGCCCCAGACCGCCCATCGCCGTCCGCAGGTACCGGGCGTGCTGCACGCTGACCACCACGACGGCAGCCGCGAGCCCCGCGGTGCCCCACCCGTACCGGCCGGTGGACATGTCGAAGGTGGTCACGGCCGCGACCATCACGCCCGCGCCGACCACCGACCACCAGGTCCAGCGGCGCAGCGTGCTGATCTGTGTCACGTCACGAATCTACGAGCCGAACCGCCCTGGTGTCTGCTGACATCTGTCACATGATCCGGTGCGCGGCGGCACTGACGGCGCGCCCGTGCCGTCGCGAACATGGTCGCCATGCGGAACCGGGTGATCGACGTGGCGGCGTTGCGCTGCCGGTACGGGGACTTCGAGGCGGTGCGCGGGGTGGACCTCGCGGTGGACCAGGGCGAGCTGTTCGCGCTGCTGGGCACCAACGGGGCGGGCAAGACCACCGTCCTGGAGACGCTGGAGGGACTGCGCCGGCCCAGCGCGGGACGGGTGCGGGTGCTCGGCGTCGACCCGCACCGCGACCGGGCGGCGATCCGGGCGCGGACCGGGATCATGCTCCAGGAGAGCGGCTTCCCGGGTGACCTGACGGTGGCGGAGATGGCGCGGCTGTGGCGGCGCGGCGACCACGGCGACGCCCTCGAACGGCTCGATCTGGGACACCGGCGGGACGTGCGGATCAGGCAGCTTTCCGGCGGCGAGCGGCGGCGGCTGGACCTGCTGCTGGCCGTGCTCGGGAGGCCCGAGCTGCTGTTCCTGGACGAGCCGACCACGGGCCTGGACCCGGAGTCGCGGCAGCGCACCTGGGAGGTGGTGCGCGAGTTGCTCGCCGAGGGCACGACGGTGGTGCTGACCACCCACTACCTGGAGGAGGCCGAGTCGCTGGCGCACCGGCTGGCGATCCTGCACGAGGGCGTGGTCGTGGTGTCCGGGACGCTGGTGGACGTGCTGGCCGCGCAGCCGGCGCGGATCTCGTTCGACCTGCCCGGCCGGCTCGGCGTGGACGCGCTGCCCATGCTCGGCGGCGACGTGGTGCACAACCCGTCCGGCCGGGTCGACGTGCGTACCCGGCACCTCCAGGAGGACCTGGAGATCCTGCTGACGTGGGCGCGGCGGGACGGCTTGGCGCTGGGCAGGCTCCGGGCCAACCACGCGTCGCTGGAAGACGTCTTCCACGCGGCCCGCGGCGGTCGGGAGGTGATCGCCGCATGATCGCCGCACTGGGCGTCGTGGAGCTGAAGCTGCTGCTGCGCAACCGGACCGCCGCGACGCTGGCGCTCGTGATGCCGCTGCTGATGGGCGGCTACTTCGCCATGTCCCTCAGCAGCGACGGCTGGCCGGTGGCCATCGCCCTCCAGTTGCTGACCACGTTCGGCTTCACCGTCTACGTGACGGTCACGACCTCGCTGACGTCACGCCGCCAAGACCTCTACCTCAAGCGGCTGCGCACCGGCGCGGCGTCGGACGCGGTGGTGCTGACCGGCGTCGTGCTGCCGTCCGTGCTGCTCGGGCTGGTGCAGGCGGCGCTGCTGCTGGGCATCAGCGTGGCGTTGGGCGCGCCGCTGCCGTCCCGGCCGGAGCTGGTGGCGTTGGCCCTGGTCGGCGGCCTGGCGATGAGCTGCGCGGCGGGCGTGGCCACCAGCGGCGTCACCTCGACCGCGGAACTCGCGCAGATCACCACCGGGCCGTTCTTCCTGGCCCTGCTGGGCGGCGGCGCGTGGGCGATGGGCTCGTCGGACGCCCGGACCCTGCTGGTGCCCGGCGGTGGGGTCGCCGACCTCGTCAGCGTCGCCTGGGGTGGTGAGGGGGATGTCGGCCTGGCCGTGCTGTCGCTGGCCGGGTGGACGGCCGTGGGGTGCGCGCTGTCGGTCCGGTTGTTCCGGTGGGACGCCCGGCGCTAGGCCGGTGGTCCGCCTTGGACTACGGCTGGAAGGCCCGCCTTGGACGGCGACTAGAACAGCGGCGTGAAGACGCACTCGAACCCGGCCTTGATCCCGGGCCGGTGGGTGGCGGCCATCCAGAACTCGCCGGCCCGGACGACGCCGCCCACGTAGGTGTCCCCGTAGCCGACGCTGGTGGTGGGCGGGCTCTGCGGACCGGTCAGCAACCGCATCCGCGCCGTCCGCCCGCCGACGAAGTACACGGCCACGTACCCGGACGTCCTGGCCTGGTAGACGGTGTTCAGCGCAGCCTGGAAACGGTCTTCGCCTTGGAGCAGCGTTCCCAACAAGCCGGTCAGGTGCGCGACGCGGTCTTCCAACTCCTGGACGCGGGTGTGCAGCGCGTCGTCCCTCGATTCCAACACGTCTTGCCTCCTGGACCACGTGGCTGCTCTTGGTCCATGAGGTTAAGGGCTGGGACGCGGCACTAGTCGGCGGCCCGCCCGGTCGACACCAGGCGGATGCCGCTCTCCGTGACCTTGTCCGCCGGCAGCAGGTTGCGGGTGTCCACGATCACCGGCCGGCTCATCCCGGCCGCCACGGCCGGCCAGTCCAGTTCGGCGAACTCCGGCCACTCGGTCAGCACCACCAGCGCCGACGCGTCGTGAGCGGCGTCCAGCGCGGTCTCGGCCACGTGGACCGGGCCGGTGTCGGCGGTGACGCACGGGTCGTAGCCGGTGAGCACCGCGCCCTCGTCGGCCAGCAGCCCGGCCACGGCGAGCGCGGGGGAGTCCCGCAGGTCGTCCGTGCCCGCCTTGAACGTCAGGCCCAGCAAGCCGATCCGCGTGCCTGCCAAGGGGCCGGCGGCCTCGCGGACCTTCTCCACCACGCGGCGGGCCTGGCGCTCGTTGGTGTCGATGGTGGCGCGCAGCAACGGGAAGTCGACGTGCGCACCGTCCGAAGTGGACAGCAACGCCCTGGTGTCCTTGGGGAAGCACGACCCGCCCCAACCGGGACCGGGCCGCAGGAAGGCCGCGCCGATCCGCTCGTCCAGCCGCATCCCCTCGGTGACGTCGCCGATGTCCGCGCCCGCCTGCTCGCACAGCTCGGCGAGGCTGTTCACGTAGGACAGCTTCATGGCCAGGAAGCAGTTGCTGGCGTACTTCACCAGTTCGGCGCTCGCCCGGTCGGTGACCAGCGCGGGCGCTTCCGGGTACAGCGCGAGGACGCTCCGCGCGGCCGACTCGTCGTCCGCGCCGACCACGATCCGCTGTGGCCGCAGGAAGTCGTCCACGGCGTGGCCCTCGCGCAGGAACTCGGGGTTCGACACCACCGGAACCCGTTGGGACCGCGCGATGTCGTCGGACGTGCCGATCGGCACCGTCGACTTCACCACGAGCACGCACCCGTCGGGCTCGGCGTCACCGAGCACGGCGTGCACGGCGCTCAGGTCGGCCTCGCCGTTCTCCCCGGTAGGGGTCGGCAGGCACAGGTACACGAACTCCGCATCGGCGAGCGCCTCCCCGTTGTCCGTGGTGAACGCGAGCCGGCCGGTCCGCAGGCCCTCCGCGACCAGTTCGGCCAGCCGGGGTTCGTGCGCGCCGATCTCGGCCCGCCGCAACGCCGTGACCTTGCCCTCGTCCACGTCCGCGCACACCACGCGGTGCCCGAGGTGGGCGAAGCAGGCGGCGGTCGTCAGACCGACATAACCCGCGCCGATGACGCCGATCCGTGCCATGGCACACCTCCCAACGCCGTCAGGACTTCCTCGACCGTGATCCGCAGGAGACCGGGGTCCGGGTGCTCCGCGAACGTGTCCCCGGTGGTGCCGTGCCACAGCACCCGGTGCGGCCCGTCGCGCGGTCCCCACCGGTCCGGCGACACGGGACCGAACAGCACGACCGACGGCGTGCCGTAGGCGGTGGCGACGTGGGCGACCCCGGTGTCGCCGCACAGCACCGCGCGGGCGCCGGCGACCAGGTCCAACAGTGACGCCAGACTGCCGAGCGACGTGCGCGCGACGCCGTCCGCGACCTCGTGCACCAGATCGGCTTCGGCGGGGCTGCCGGTGACCACGGCGGCCGGTCCCAGCGCCCGCACGACGGCGCGGAACCGCTCCGCCGGCCACCGCCGCGCGCCGTGGCTCGCGCCGGGGTGCACCACGATGTCGCCGCCGCCGGCGGTCCGACCGGGCAGGCGGAGGTCCTCCGGGTTGCTCGGGATGCCGTTGCGCATCAGCAGTCGGCACCAGCGGTCCACCTCGTGCTGGTCCTCGCGCCACGGCACCTGCGTGCCGTGCGTGATGAGCCGGGCGGGCCCCGTCACGCGCAGCAGGTCGACGCTCTCCGGCCCGCGCCCGTGCAGGTTCACCGCCAGGTCGGGCTCCTCGAAGTCGACCGGCTCCAGGCCCGACGTCGGCAGCAGGTGGTCCACCGCGCCGATCCGGTCCACCGCGTCGGCCAGCCACCCCGGCGCGGAGAGCGTGATCTCCGCGTCCGGGAACTCCCTGCGCAGCCCCCGCAGCGCCGGCACGGCCGTCAGCAGGTCGCCGAGCCCGAGCGCACGCAACACCAGAATCCTCATCGCCGCACCGCCCGGTGCCGAGGTTCGCCGAGGCCGAGCGCACGCAACACCAGGGCCGTCATCGCCGCACCGCCCGGTGCCGCAGTTCGCCGCGCACCCGGTGGGCGCAGGCCGCCGGTGGGATGGCCACGCTGGTCACCACCATCCGCAGCACCTCGTCGGGCGTGCGGGGGCCGGGCGCGATGCGCTCGGCGGCGAAGCGGGCGGTCAGCGCCGCCCACACCGCCCCGGTCACCAGCGCCGCCCTCGACCTCAACAGTCCTAACACGACGGTCAGGACACCGGCGGCCGTGGTGAGCGTGTGCCGCCGGAGCCGCCCCGGATGCCCGCCGATGCGCGAACGCCACCCCTCGCCGAGCAGCCGGCGCATCAGGGCGTCGTCGGCGTTGCCGCGCTGCTGCCGCAGGCTGGCGAAGAAGTCCGACCGCCGCACCGGGTGGGTGGTCTCGCGGGAACCCCGCACGATCCGGTACCCCTCGTCCAGCAGGCGCAACGCCAGCTCGGCGTCCTCCCGGTACGCGCGGGGGAAGCGCTCGTCGAACCCGCCCACGTGGACCAGCGCGGCCCTCCGGTAGGCCATGTCGGCGGTGATCCACCGCGCGTCGGCCAAGCCCGCCGTGCCGCGTTCCCAGTCCGTCGGCCGACGGTCCTCCGGCAGCGGCACGGTGATGCGGGCCTGCGAACCGGCCACGTCCAGCCCCAGGCCGTCGAGGTCGTCCGCCAGCCGGCGCTTCCAGTCCCGCGGCGGCACCACGTCGTCGTCCAGGAAGGCGATCCACTCGCAGCACGCCGCCCGCCAACCCGCGTTCCGGGCGGCGGCCGGTCCGCGTCCGCCGCTGCGCAGGACCCGCGCCGCACGCGTCGGCGGCAACGGTCCCGGCGTCGGCCGGTCGTCCACCACGATCACCTCGCGCGGCGGCGGGCCCGAGCCGTGTTCGAGCGCGTCCAGGATTACGCTGAGGCTGTCGCGGCCCACGGTCGGGATCACCACGGCGTAGTCCGGGCTCATCGGCGCACCACGAATCGCCCGATGGCCAGCAGGTCGACCGGCGCGGAGCCGAAGCACTCCAGCGCGTCCCGCGGGTCGTCCACCATCGGCCGCCCGGCGGTGTTCAGGCTGGTGTTCACCACGACCGGAACCCCGGTGCGCTCGGCGAAACCGGTGAGCACCCGCGCCATCAGCGGCTCCTGTGCGGGATCGACGGTCTGTACCCGCGCGGTACCGTCCACGTGCACGACGGCCGGGATCTTGTCCCTCCACTCAGGACGGACATCGTGCACGAAAAGCATGTAGGGACTGGGTATCGGGCCGCGGGTGAACAGCTCGTGCGCCCGTTCGGCCAGGACCATCGGCGCGATCGGCCGGAACTGCTCCCGCCCCTTCACGTCGTTGAGCCGGGCGAGGTTGTCCGCGAAACACGGGTTGGCCAGCAGCGAACGGCGGCCCAGCGCCCGCGGCCCGTACTCGCTGCGACCCTGGAACCACGCCACGACCTGGTTGTCCGCCAACGCCTCGGCCACCGCCGCGGCGACGTCGGCCGGCTCCTCGTAGGCGATCTTGGCCCGGCGCAGGTACTCCTCGATCTCGTCGTCGGTCCAGCCGCGGCCCAGGTCCGCGCCCGGCATCGGCGCGGCGGGCTCGCCTGCCTCGGCGACGACGTGCAGCGCGGCCCCCAGCGCGGTCCCGGCGTCACCGGCCGCCGGCTGCACCCACACCTCCTCGAACGGCCCCTCGGCGAAGATCCGGGTGTTCGCCACGCAGTTCAGCGCCACCCCGCCCGCCATGGTCAGCCGCCGCTGCCCGGTGCGCTCGTGCAGCCACCGCACCAGGTCCAGCAGCACCTCCTCGACCCGCACCTGCACGCTCGCCGCCAGCTCCGCGTGCTCGCGGGTCATCTCGTCGTCCGCGCCGCGCCGCTTCGCCAACGTCGCCCAGTCGACCGGCGTCACCGCGAACCCGCCGTCCCCGGTCGGCCGGATGTGCTCGCGCATCAGGTCCAGGTGCACCGGCGACGCGTAGGACGCCAGCGCCATCACCTTGTACTCGTCACTCGACCGCAGAAAGCCCAGGTGCTCGGTCAGATCCTCGTAGAGCAGCCCCAGTGAATGCGGGAGCTGTTGCGCGGCAAGCGTTTCGAGTCGGTGCCCGCGATAGCTGCCGGCCAGGTGCGACCCGCACTCGCCACGCCCGTCGGACACCAGCACGGCGCAGTCCCCGCCGAACGGCGCGGCCAGACCGGTCGAACCGGCGTGCGCCACGTGGTGCGGCACGAACCGCACGATCTCCGGGTCCAGCCCCGGCAGGGCGGTGGACAGGAACTGCGGCGCCCGGCGGGCGTACTCGGTGCGCAGGTCCTCCCACGGCACCTCGCTGTCGGGCGGGACCATCGACGGGTCGTAGGAGTACGCCACCGCGTCCAGGTCGGCGGGTGACAGGCCCGCGTGCGCGAGGCACCAGCGGGCGGCCTGTTCGGGCAGCTCCCACGCGGAGAACGGCACCGGCCGCTTGCCGTGTTTGCGGCGCGAGAAGCGCTCCTCCTCGGCGGCGGCCACGATCCTCCCGTCCACCACCAGCGCCGCGGCCGGGTCGTGGAACACGGCGTTGATTCCGAGCACGCGCACGGTCATCCCCTTTCTTGCGCTGCGCCGGGCTATCCGACGAGGTGCCGGTGGAACGACCGGCGCAGGCCCTCGGCCAGGTCGATCTCCGGCTGCCAGCCCAGCAGCTCGCGGGCCAGCGTGATGTCCGGCCGCCGGCGGCGCGGGTCGTCCTCCATCGGCTCGACGTGCCGGATGCCCGACCGCGAGCCGGTCACCTCGGTCACCCGGCGGGCCACCTCCAGCACGGTGACCTCCTCCGGGTTGCCCAGGTTCACCGGTCCGGCCTGGTCGCTGTCGGCCATCGCGAGCAGCCCGCGCACCAGGTCGTCCACGTGGCACAGCGACCGCGTCTGACTGCCGTCGCCGTGCACGGTCAGCGGCTCGCCCGCCCGCGCCTGCCGGACGAACGTCGGGATCATCCGGCCGTCGTCGGGGCGCATCCGCGGGCCGTAGGTGTTGAAGATCCGCACGATGCCCGTGTCCACGCTGTGCTCCCGGCGGAACGCGCAGGTCAGCGCCTCACCGAAACGCTTGGCCTCGTCGTAGACGCTGCGCGGCCCGATCGGGTTGACGTTGCCCCAGTACGTCTCCCGCTGCGGGTGCTCCAACGGGTCGCCGTACACCTCGCTGGTCGACGCGACGACGATCCGGGCGCCCTTGCGCGCGGCCAGCTCCAGCGCGTGCAAGGTGCCGAAACCACCCGACTTCATCGTCTCCACCGGCGACCGCAGGTAGTCGACGGGAGACGCCGGGCACGCCAGGTGCAGCACGAGGTCGACATCGCCGAGCAGGTCCAGCGGCTTGGCGACGTCCGCCACCACCAGCCCCGCGCCCTCCGGCACGTTGTCCGGCGACCCCGTGCGGAAGTCGTCCACGCACACCACCCGCGTGCCCCGGCGCAACAACGCCTCGCACACGTGCGACCCGAGGAAGCCCGCCCCGCCGGTCACCACCGCTCGTTCGAAGCCCATGTCGAATGAGCTACCCGTGGAATCCACGTGTAACCACTTCGATGGCGGGTAGTACCCGGCGGTGGCCGAGACGACGGTGGTGATCGCCACGCGGAACCGCGTGGCCGAACTGGTGCACACGCTGAGCCGGCTCGCCGCGCTCGACGTGCCGATCGTGGTGGTGGACAACGGGTCGTCCGATGACACGGTCGGCCGGCTCCGCCGCGACTTCCCGCAGGTAGAAGTGCTGGCGCTGACCCGCAACGCGGGCGCTACCGCCCGCAACATGGGCGTCCGACGTGCCCGGACGCCGTACGTGGCGTTCTGCGACGACGACTCGTGGTGGGCGCCGGACGCGTTCGACCGGGCCGCGGAGCTGTTCGCGCGCTATCCGCGGCTGGGCCTGCTCGCCGGGCGGACCGTGGTGGAGCCGGAAGGCCGGACCGATCCGATCTGCGTCGAGATGGCGGAATCCGCCCTCGGCACACCGCCCGACCTGCCCGGACCCGCCGTGCTCGGGTTCCTGTGCTGCGCGGCGATCGTGCGGCGGGCGGCGTTCCTGAAGGTCGGCGGGTTCCACCCGGTGCTGTTCTTCCGGGGCGAGGAGCGGCTGTTCTCGTGGGACCTCGCCGCGGAGGGGTGGGCGTGCGCCTACGTGGACGACGTGGTGGCCTACCACCAGCCGTCCCGGTCGAGGCCGACCAGTTCGGCGGGCAGGCGCACCGCGTTGCGCAACGACCTGCTCACGACGTGGTTGCGTCGTCCGTTGCCGGTGGCGGTGGGGGATGGGTTCGCGTTGGCTCGGCGGGCGTTGGCCGATGGTGACTGCCGTGCGGCGTTGGCCGCGGCGGTGTGTCGGCTACCGGCTGTGGCGTGGCACCGGCATCGGTTGCCACGGGAGGTGGAACGTCAGATCGCGCTGGTGAATTAGCGCGCCGACCGCGTCGGAGCGTCACCCGGCCAAGGCGTCGTGCTCCACGGAGACCGCGAACGGGTTGTCCATGCGGTAGCCGACGCCACGCACGGTGGTGATGAGGGAGGCCGCGTCGCCCAGCTTCCGGCGGATACGGCGCACGTGCACGTCCACTGTCCGGGTGTCCACGAAGGTGGTCGTTCCCCACACGTTGTTCATCAGCGACGTGCGGCGGTGCACTTGGCGCGGGTGTGTGCAGAGGTGGTGCAGCAGGTCGAATTCCAGCCGAGTCAGCTCCACGTCCACCCCCCGGTGCAGCACCCGGCGGGAGTCCGCCAGGATGCGCAGCTCGGGTTCGGCGCGCGGGACCGGCAGGTCCACCACCACGTCCGCCTGGGGCAGGTCCAGTGCGGCGCGCAGCGCCTCGGCGAGCTGTGCGGCGGTGTCCACGACCTGTGCCGTCGTCGCGCTGAGACGGATGACGACCGTCACGTCGACGGTTGTCAGATCGTCGACGGTCGTCACATCGGGGAGTGCCTTCACGACAGCCACCCGCAGATCGGATCAGCCACCAGGCAAGGGCGTCAACGCCGTCCAGGAAGTGGGAGTCGTTGACAACGGGCATGATGGCCTCATGATGACCACGACCCTCAACAACGGCGTCAGCATGCCGCAGCTCGGCTTCGGCGTGTTCCAGGTGTCCACACAGGACACCGAGGACGCGGTCGCCGAGGCGTTGCGCGTCGGCTACCGCAGCATCGACACCGCCGCGGCCTACGGCAACGAGGAACCGGTCGGCCGCGCCCTCGCGGCGTCCGGCATCGCGCGCGACGAGCTGTTCGTCACCACCAAGCTGTGGAACACCGACCAGGGCTACGACGAGGCGCTGCGCGCGTTCGACACCAGCCTCGGCAAGCTCGGCCTGGACCGGCTCGACCTGTACCTGATCCACTGGCCCGCCGCCGCCCGCGACCGGTACGTCGATAGCTGGCGCGCACTCGGCAAGGTGCTCGCCGACGGCCGGGTGCGCGCGATCGGCGTGTCCAACTTCCAGATCCCGCATCTCGAACGCGTGATCGAGGCGACCGACACGGTGCCCGCCGTCAACCAGATCGAGCTGCACCCCCGGCTCCAGCAGGAGGAGCTGCGCCGCTTCCACTCCGAGCACGGCATCGCGACCGAGGCGTGGAGCCCGCTCGCGCAGGGCGGCGACCTGTTGCGCGACCAGGTGCTGACCGCGGTCGCCGACAAGCACGGCCGCACGCCGGCGCAGGTGGTGCTGCGCTGGCACCTCCAGTTGGGCAACGTGGTGATCCCCAAGTCGGTCACGCCCAGCCGGATCGCCGAGAACTTCGCCGTCTTCGACTTCGCGCTGGACCAGGACGACCTGGACCGGATCGCCACCCTGGAGACCGGCGAGCGCGTCGGGCCGCACCCGGACGAGTTCGCCTAGCGGTCAGCTCTCGACCGGGCCGCTTCGATTGGCGGTCAAGACTCGACCGGGGCCGCCTCGATGAGCGGTCAGCTCTCGGCTGGGCCGCCGGAACGCCAGTAGAACCCGTCCGCCCGGTCCAGCAGCCCTTCGTCCACGAGGTACCGGCGCACCGTCACGTGGTCGACCTCGCCGCCGTCGCACCAGGCGCGCAGCACCTCGACCACCTCCCGCTCGGGGTACCGCCGTCCCGGCTCGAACGCCGTGCACACCTGCTCCAGCACAGCCCGCCGCCGCCCGCGCTGCGCGGGCAGCCGGACCAGCCGACCGTCCCTCAGGAACGGATCCTCCGGAACCCGCTCGACCCGACTGGCCTGTTCGAACAGGTCCTGACGCACCAGCATCTCGTTTGGCTGCCCCGCGACCAGCCCGGCGGTGCGCAGCTTGCGCAGCGCGGCGTCCACCCGGCGGGCGTCCACACCGGCCTTTTCGACGATCTCCGCCGGGTTGCGGGCTCCCAGGACCAGTGCGGCGACCACCCGCAGTCGAATGGGGTCGGCGAGCAGTCCGATCAGCGCATCAGGAGTCACGGGTAGAGCTAACCGAAGCCGGCTGTCTGGTGCACGCGCATTAGGGGCGGACCTTAATACCCGTGCGCACTGATCACCTCTTCCCCCTGGCGTCGGTGGAGCCCGTCTTCGGGATGCCCACCGAACACGCCCGAAAATTCCAGCAGGTGGCCGCGGAGCAGGACCTCGTCATCGACGTGCGGGCCACGAACCCGCACGCGGTGGCGTGGCTGCGCGACGGCGCGTTGCCCAAGCCGGAGCCGGTGAAGGCCAAGACCATCGACGACCTGGACGTCCGGCTGGGCGCGCGGGCGCGGCACCGGGGACTGGTCGGGTTCTTCCGGCCCCTGTTACCCCGGCACGGCGTCACCGAGCGGCTGTGGAGCCGGTTCGCCCAACGACGCGACGAGTTCGACGCGCTGGGAGCCAAGATGGCCCAGCTCGAACGTCGCGGTGAATACCTCGTGCGGGACGGCGTGGTGCACGGCTTCGACCGGCGTGGCAAGCTGCGCCCGCTGACCGGAGACCACGACGTGTTCGACATCCACGCTTCCGGCGGCCGGGCGCTCACCACGCGGCGCTACCACCGGGCCGTGACGACCATGATGGACCTGGAGATGGGCGTCACCCACGGCGCCCACATGTACTGGCGCCCGACCACACCCGCCGACCGGGTCATGTTCGAGTCGATCGCCCGCAGCGCCAGTCCGAAACTGCGCTTCCACCCGGACGGCACGATGAGCGCCGGGGACTACCGCCGGCCGAACGCGGGCACCAGCGCGATGACCAGACCTGCCAGCGCGGTGCGGCCGTACGCGACGGTCTCCAGCGTGGGTAGCTGAAGCCACCCGGTGGAGCTGTCCACATCGGTGATGAGGAGCTTGCCGTAGACCAGCAGCAGCGCGATCCCGTAGAGACGCGCGTACTCGTGCTTCCACGCGAGCACGAGGCCCACCAGACCCGTGCACACGTGCAGGGTCTGGTTGCCGGGGCTGAGCGGGAGCACGGGCACCAGCGCGACCACGACCTGCAACGCGCCGACGATGAGCGCGAGCAGTTGTGCCCGGCTCAGCCGCGGCCTGGTCTCGGGGTCGCCTTTCCCGGTGTTGTCCTTCACCGGCGCCTCTTTCCGCATGGGCTCGGGTTACCCGGACGCTCCGGCGCGATGCCCGGACCTGGA
Organism: Actinosynnema sp. CS-041913; assembly: GCF_050942485.1. Classification (NCBI taxonomy): domain Bacteria; kingdom Bacillati; phylum Actinomycetota; class Actinomycetes; order Pseudonocardiales; family Pseudonocardiaceae; genus Actinosynnema; species Actinosynnema sp. CS-041913. The sequence goes on from NZ_CP192037.1 coordinate 3,026,035, forward strand.
TACTTTCCTCTTCTGAAGCCCGCTTGTCCGCACTTTCGGGTGGTGTTTTCGGCGAGCGGCATGGAGGCGGGTGCGAGCGGTGGGCGGGCTCTTCGGTCCAGGGTTCGGTGGACCGTTCGGTCTAGTCCGGCGCGGGTTGGTGGTGTGGTGGGTGTGGGTGTGGCGGTGTGGCGGTGTCGTAGACCGATCGGTCCAGTCCAGCGCGGGCCGGTGGTGCGGTGGGTATGGTGCGGCGCTGCGGTGGGTGGCTTGCGGTTGGGGCGGTGTGCGCCCCGGGTCAGCGCAGCAGGGGTTCGAGTTTCGCCCGTGCGTCGCCCGCCGCGTCCGTCGGAGAGCGTTCGCCGCCCAGCACCTGGTGCGCCATGGTCCAGATCGCCTCGGAGACCTGCGGGTACTTCGGGCCGTAGGCGGGCCGTGCGCCGGGGAGTTGGGCGGCGAACGCGGGCACGTTCGGATCCCACTGCCAGCCCGGGTCGTCGATCGTGTCCGCCCGGTTGGGCAGGGCGTTCAGCGCCGCCCCGAACTCGGTCGCGTTGTCCCGGTTCTCGGCCAGCCACGTCAGCACGTCCCAGGCCCGGTCGGCGTGCTGCCCGCCGCGTCCGAGCACCCACGCCTCCCCGCCCAGCGGGGCCACGCTGCCCGCCACCCCGGCGGGCAGCGGCGCGGAGACCCAGTCCAGGCCCGCCTGGTTCATCGCCGGGATCGACCACGGTCCGTTGATCATCATCGCGCACCGGCCGGCGACGAACTCGCGCTCGGCGTCGGAGTTGGTCCACCGCAACGCGTCCGTCGGCGTGCTGCGGTCCGCGTTCACCACACCGTCCACAAAGGACAGGGCCTGCACCGACGCGGCCCCGCCGATGTCCTTCACCTCGCCGCCCGCCTGCCACAGGAACGGCAGGAAGTTCGCCGTGAGGTCGTTGCCCGTCGCGGCGAAGCACAGGCCCCAGCGCCCCTCCGCGGTCAGGGCCTTGGCGGTGGCGCGCAGTTCGTCCCACGTCCGGGGAGGCGAGTCGATGCCGGCGGCCTTGAGCAGCTCCCGGTTGTAGAGCAGGGCGGTCGTGCTGGTGCGCAGCGGGACGCCGTAGAACTTCCCGTCGTGCTGCACGCTGTCCCGCACCGGTCCGAGGAACTGGTCCTTCACGCCCCACGACGAGAACCGGGGTGTCAGGTCCAGGATCGCGTCCCGCGCGGCCAGTCCCGGCAGCGTCGCCACGTCGACCGCCGCGATGTCCGGGAACGTGCCGGCGCCGGCCGCCTCGGCGAGCCGGGCGTCGAACTCGGCCCGGGGGACGGCCGTCCGCTCGATCTCCACCTCGGGGTGCGCTTCCCGGTAGCGCTCGACCAGCGAGTCGACCGCCTCGTCGGCCATGGGGGAGTGGTCCAGGTAGTCCCACCAGGTCAGCGTGACCTTGCCGACCGGTTCGGGGGCGGCGCCGCCGCACGCCGCGACGGCGCACAGGAGGGCCGCCGTGAGCAGTGCCCGCACACTCATGCCGCTCGCACCTTTCGACCCAGGCGGCGGCCTTCGTCAATCGGACGGTCAAGTCGTCCTACCCCGGCGCGGGAGGGGGTGTCAAGATCAGGCTTGCGTGTGTTCGTGCGGCTGCGGCTCGGCCGGCGTGGTCTGGCCGCCGGGCCCGAGGGCCTGCGAGGCGGCCTCCGGAGCCGGGCCGCCGAGGTCGACGTCGGCGAGGTAGGTGGCCGCCAACTCGTCGTAGATCGGTGTTGAACTCACATTTCGGGATACTGTCCGGCGGAACGTCCCGGCGCTGCCCATCTCACCTGTGTGGGTTACCCATAACCAGGTGAAAACCGCATTGATGCGGAGACGATCCCCGCTGTGCGGTACGCCGACCCGGTGATGCATCCTGTCGCCGCCGGCTTTCGGACGTGGCGAGGAAGACCCGGTGGTCGCCGGGCACGGACGCACGGGGGTTCGTCGCATGAGCACTGCGCCTGAGTACGCGGTCCCGGCCACGGTGGATAGTCCGGTTCGTCCCGTGACGCCCCGTTCCGCGCTCGGCCGGTGGCTGTTGCGCCACCGCGTCGCGCCGGTCGGACCGGAGAGCGACGAGGCGCACGCCAAGCCCCAGGCCTGGTGGAAGGTCATGTGCCTGACCGGCGTCGACTACTTCTCCACGCTGTCCTACCTGCCCGGCATCGCGGCGCTCGCGGCCGGCGCGCTGTCGCCACTGGCCACCCTGCTGATCGTGGCGCTGACCCTGCTCGGGATGCTGCCGATGTACCGACGGGTGGCGGGGGAGAGCCCGCACGGGCAGGGCTCGGTGGCGATGCTGGAGAACCTGCTGCCGTTCTGGCGCGGGAAGATCTTCGTCCTCGTCCTGCTCGGCTTCGTGGCCACGTCGTGGATCGTCACCATCACGCTGTCCTCCGCCGACGCGACCGTCCACCTGCTGGAGAACCCGCTCGCGCCGGACTTCCTGCACGGCTACCAGGTCGCCATCACCGTCGTGCTGCTGCTGGTGCTCGGCGGGGTGTTCCTGCTCGGGTTCAGCGAGGCGGTCGGCGTGGCGATCCCGCTGGTGGCGGTGTTCCTGCTGCTCAACGCGATCGTGGTGGGCGCGGGCGTGGCGGAGCTGATCGCCGAGCCGGTCGCGCTGTCCCGCTGGACCGACGCGCTGACCGAGGGCCACGGCGGGTTCTTCGGCGTGCTCGGGCCCGCCGTGCTGGCCTTCCCGCTGCTCGTGCTGGGCCTGTCCGGCTTCGAGACGGGCGTCAGCATGATGCCGCTGGTGGCCGCGGACGGCCTGGAGTCGCGGATCCGCAACACCCGCAAGCTGCTCACCGCCGCGGCTCTGATCATGTCGGTCTACCTGGTGGCGACCAGCTTCATCACCACCGTGCTGATCCCCGAGGAGGCGTTCCGGCCCGGCGGCGAAGCCAACGGGCGCGCGTTGGCCTACCTGGCGCACGAACACCTCGGCGGGGTGTTCGGGACCGCGTACGACCTCAGCAGCGTGCTGATCCTGTGGTTCGCGGGCGCGTCCGCCATGGCAGGCCTGATCAACATCGTGCCCCGGTACCTGCCCGGGTACGGCATGGCGCCCGAGTGGGGCCGCGCGGTGCGGCCGGTGGTGCTCGTCTACACGGTCATCAGCATCGGCATCACCATCGCGTTCAAGGCCGACGTGAACGCCCAGGCGGGCGCATACGCGACCGGCATCCTGGCCATGATGGTGTCCGGCGCGGTCGCCGTGACCATCTCGGCGTGGCGGCGCCGGCAGCGCGGCGCGGGCGTCGGCTTCACCGTGCTGACGCTCGTGCTGCTGTACGCGCTGGCGGAGAACGTGCACGAGAAGCCGGACGGCATCGCCATCTCCGCCGCGTTCATCCTCGGCATCATCGCGATCTCGCTGGTGTCCCGGGTGTCCCGGACGACGGAGCTGCGCGCGGACCGCATCGAGTTCGACGAGCCGGCCCGGAAGTTCGTGACCGACTCGCTCGCCCACGACGGCGCGCTGAACGTCATCGCGAACAAGCGGCAGGCGGGCGACCGGGCCGAGTACGCCGCGAAGGAGTCCGCGCAGCGCGGCATGAACCCGGTGCCGGACCCGGCCGACGTGCTGTTCCTGGAGATCGACGTGATCGACCCGTCGGAGTTCAGCGACGTGCTCCATGTGCGCGGCGTGGAAGTGGCCGGCTACCGCGTCCTGCGGGTGGAGAGTCCGGCCGCGCCCAACGCGATCGCCGCCGTGCTGCTCGCGTTGCGCGACACGACCGACGTCCGTCCTCATTGCTACTTCGAGTGGTCGGAGGGCAACCCGCTGGCCCACCTGTTCCGCTACCTGATCCTGGGGCAGGGCGACACCGCGCCGGTGGTGCGGGAGATCCTGCGCAAGGCCGAGCGGAACCCCGATCGCCGCCCCGGGATCCACGTCGGAGGCTGAGCGCCGGTAACGGGGGTAGCCGCTCGCACGATGAGCGCGTAGGCGGCCATCCCCCAGGCCGTCTGCAAAGACCCGGCCGGGGCTCCACTCCCCCCAGGAACCCCGGCCGGGCGCTTACCCTTCGGCTCCGGACGGCACCCGCCGGACCGGCGCCCGACCGGCGGGCTGGCGCACGTCCGGCGGCGTAGGCGGGTCCGGAATGGGCATTGTCACCGGCTGTCCCGGTTCGAGCACAACGGGTTCACCGTGGTGTGCGGTGCGCAACGCGTCGCCGGACACGATCCGGTACGTGGCTTCGGTCCGGCCGACGTTCACGCAGAGCCTCGTGCCCCGATAGGACATCCGGAACTCCAGTTGCTCCAGGCCCGGCGCGAGACGGGGCGCGAAGGTGAGGCCGCTGTGGTCCCGCATCCCGCCGAACCCGGCGACCAGGCCGATCCACGCGCCCGCCAGGGACGCCATGTGCAGTCCGTTGTGGACGTTGTGGTGCAGGTCGTGCAGGTCGGTGAAAGCCGCCTCGGCCAGGTAGTCGTACGCCAACTGGAGCTGCCCGACCTCGGCCGCCAGCACGGATTGCGTGCCGGCGGACAGTGACGAGTCGCGCACCGTCCGTTCCTCGTAGTAGGCGAAGTTCGCGGCCTTCTCCTCCGGGCTGAACGCGTCGCCCCGGACGTGCATGGCCAGCACCAGGTCGGCCTGCTTGATGACCTGCTTGCGGTACAGGTCGAAGTACGGCTTGCTGAGCAGCAGCGGGTAGGCGTCCGGATCGGTGCCGGCGAAGTCCCACTCGGCGTGCGAGGTGAATCCCTCGGCCTGCTGGTGCACGCCGAGCATGGTGTCGTACGGAATCCGCATCCGCTTCGCGGCCTTCTGCCACTCGGCGATCTCGTCCGCGGTGACCGCCAGGCCCGCCGCCCGGTCCGGGTTCCGCTCGCACGCCTCGGCCGCCGACCGCAGGTTCTTCTGCGCGATCAGGTTGGTGTAGACGTTGTTGTCGACGATCGCCGAGTACTCGTCGGGCCCGGTCACGCCGTCGATCCGGAAGCCGTCGTGCGGATCGTTGTGGCCCAACGACATCCACAGCCGCGCGGTCTCCACCAGCAGCTCCGTGCCGCACTCCCGGTCGAACTCGGCGTCGCCGGTCGCCGCCGTGTACTGCGCGACGGCGTGCGCGACATCGCCGGACACGTGGAACGCCGCCGTGCCGGCCGGCCAGTACGCCGAGCACTCCGCGCCGTTGATGGAACGCCACGGGAACGCGGCCCCGTGCTGCCCCAGCACCTGCGCGCGCTCGCGGGCTTTGTCCAAAGTGGAGTGACGCCAGCGGAGGGCGTCCCGCGCCGCGTCCGGCACGGTGTAGGTGAGCACCGGCAGCACGAACATCTCGCTGTCCCAGAACGCGTGCCCGTCGTAGCCCGGCCCGGTGAGGCCCTTGCCCGGAACGGCCCGGGTCTCACCGCGCGCCCCGGCCTGGAGGATGTGGAACAGCGCGAACCGCAACGCCTGCTGCAACTCGTCGTCGCCGACCACCTCGATGTCCGCGACCTCCCAGAAGTCGTCCAGGAACGCCTTCTGCTCGGCCAGCAGTCCCTGCCACCCGGTCTGCCGCGCGCCCGCCAGCGCCGCGTCGACCTGCGCGCGCAACGCCGGCACCGACCGCTGCGCCGACCACCCGTAGCCCAGGTACTTGGTCAGCCGCAGCGATCCGCCGGCCGGCACGTCCACGGCGGCGGTGAACCGGGCCAGGTCGCCCTCGGCGTGGATGCCGGTCCGCACGCCGTCGCCGGCCTCCAGCTCGTGGTCCATCGCGGCGGCCATCCGCAGCCCGGAGTGCCGGGTGTGGTGCGCGAGCACCGCCCGCGTCCCCTCCGCCCAGGCGAAATCGGCCACCAGCGGCGCGTCCAGCGCCGCCGCCACGCGCGGGTCGCCGCCCCGGTGCTCGATCGGCTCGTTGGCCAGCAGGTCGGACTGCACGACCAGTTGCAGGTCGTCCTCCGGCTCCACGACGTAGTGGATCGCGGCGACCGCGCGCTGCGTGAACGACACCAGCCGCTCGCTGCGGACCGTGATCCGCCTGCCGGTGGGGGATTCCCACTCCGTGCACCGGCGCAGCGTGCCGGTCCGGAAGTCCAGCTCCCGCTCGTGCACGTGCGCCCAGCCGTAGCGCATGTCCAGCGGCTCGTCCTCCACCAGCAGTCGGATCACCTTGCCGTCGGTCACGTTCACCACCGTCTGCCCGGCCTCGGGATAGCCGTAGCCGCCTTCGCCGTAGGGCAGCGCGTGCTCCTCGTAGAAGCCGTTGAGGTACGTGCCGGGCAGGCCGCGCGGCTCGCCCTCGTCCAACGTGCCGCGCATCCCGATGTGCCCGTTGGACAGCGCGAACGTCGACTCGGTGCGGCGCAGCTCCGGCACCGACAGCCCCCGCCACCGCAGCGACCACGGCTCGATGTCGTACCCCGTCACAGCAGCTCCGCCAGATCCTCGACCACCACGTCCGCCCCGTTCTCCCGCAACGCGTCCCGCTGTCCCGCCCGGTCCACACCCACCACGTAGCCGAAACCGCCCGCGCGGCCCGCCTGCACACCCGCCAACGCGTCCTCGAACACGGCCGCCCGCGCGGGCTCCACGCCCAGCAGCCGCGCGCCGGCCAGGAACGAGTCCGGCGCCGGCTTGCCCAGCAGGTGGTCCCGGCTGATCACCACACCGTCCACTCGCGCCTGCATGTACTTCGACAGGCCCGCCGCGTCCAGCACCCGGTCGGCGTTGGCCGACGACGTGACCACGCCGATCTTGAACAGCCCCTGCGCCGCCTCCAGGTAACGCACCGTGCCGGCGTAGGGCGTGACGCCCTCCTGTCGGATGATCGCGTCGATCAGCTCGTTCTTGCGGTTGCCGATGCCGTGCACGGTGTCGCGGTCCGGCGGGTCGTCCGGCCGGCCCTCGGGCAGGGTGATGCCGCGCGACGCCAGGAACGTGCGCACGCCGTCGTACCGCGGCCGGCCGTCCACGTACTGGATGTAGTCGGACTCCGCGAACGGCGGCTCGCCGCGTGGCCGCAGGAAGTCGTCGAACGTGCGCCGCCAGGCACGGCGGTGCAGGACGGCGGTGCTGGTCAGCACCCCGTCGAGGTCGAAGAGGCAGGCGGTGATGCCGTCCGGCAACCCGAGTTTCATGGTCGGTGTCTACCCGTTCGCGTCGTGGGGTACCCGGAGGTCCGGGAGGTGATCGCACCATGGGCAAGCCACGTGTGCTGGTCGTCGGCACGGGATTCGCGGGCTACCACTGCCTGCGCGGGCTGGAGCGCGCGCTCCCGCCGGACGCGGCTGACCTGGTCGCGGTCAATCCCACCGACTTCATGCTGTACGTGCCGTTGCTGCCGGAGGTGGCGGGCGGGACGCTGGACCCGCGCCGGGTCGCGGTACCGCTGCGGCCCAAGCTGCCCCGGACCCGGCTCGTGCAGGCACATGCCACCAGCGTGGACCTCGCCGCGCGCACATGCACGGCAATCGACGTGGAAGGCCGCTCCCAGGTGGTCGAGTGGGACCGGGTCGTGCTCACCTCCGGCAGCGTGACCAGGCTGATGTCCGTGCCGGGCGTGGCGGAGCACGCGTTCGGCTTCAAGTCGGTGGCCGAGGCGGTGTTCCTGCGCGACCACGTGCTGCGCCAGGTGGAACTCGCCGAGCAGACCGACGACCCGGCGGAGAAGGCCGCGCGCACCACGTTCGTCGTGGTCGGCGCGGGCTACACCGGCACCGAGCTGGTCGCCCAGGGCCAGTTGCTGGCCCAGGAGGCCCGGCGCGGTCGGTCCGGTCTCCCGCCGATCCGGTGGGTGCTGGTCGACCTGGCCCCGCGGGTGCTGCCGGGGCTGGACGAACGGCTGTCCGGGCCCGCGGAGAAGGTGCTCCGGGCGCGCGGGGTGGACGTGCGGCTGGAGACCAGTGTGTCCGAGGTCACCGCGACCTGCGCGAAGCTGACCGACGGCACCGAGATCCAGACCCGGACCGTGGTGTGGTGCGTCGGCGTGCGGCCGGACCCGCTGGTCGAGTCGGTGGACCTGCCCACGGAGAAGGGCCGCCTGGTGGTGGGGGAGGACCTGACCGTGCCCGGTCACCCGCACGTGTTCGCGGCGGGCGACGTGGCCGCCGTGCCGGACGTCTACAACGGCGGCAAGCCCACCCCGATGACCGCGCAGCACGCGGAACGGCAGGGCAGGCTCGCCGCGCGCAACGTCGCGGCGTCGCTCGGCCACGGCAGGCCCCAGCCGTACCGGCACCGCGACCTCGGTTTCGTGGTGGACCTCGGCAACGGCCAGGCGGTGGCCAACCCGCTGCACGTGCCGCTGACCGGGTGGCCCGCGAAGATCGTCGCGCGGGGCTACCACCTGCTGGCGATGCCGGGCAACCGGGTGCGCGTGGCGGCCGACTGGCTGACCGAGCTGCTGGCCCGCCGCCAGGTCGTGCAGTTCGGCTTGGTGCCGGCGGCCGGCGTGCGACTGGCCGACGCGGACCGGGTGGACGCCGGGCCGGTGGTCCGGCGGTAGGCCGTGGTGCGGCCCGGTGGCGTGTCGGAGGGGCGTGCCGGCGGATGAGCGCGGAGCGGTATGAGGTCAGGCGGGATGAGGTCAGGCGGGCTTCAGCGGGTCGTGGCCGATGGACATCAGGCGGTGGCGCCAGTGCGCCTCGCCGGCGGTCGGCTCCAGGTCGTCGCGGCGCTGCGCGTGGACCCGGTCCACCACCTTCCGCATCACCCGCACGTCCTCGGTGGTCAGGTCGGTCCGTCGTTTGCGGAGCACACGCAGCACGTCCTGCCCGGTCGGGGTGCCGGCCTGGTCGGGCAGCGACTCCGTGTCCTCGTCCGCCGAGCGGGTGCGCAGCCAATCCTCCAACTCGTGCGAGGTCATGTTCACTACGCGGTGGAACTCGTCCCACAGGGTGTCGGTCATGGGGCGGAGGGTTGCCGGTTTCGCCGCCGTCGAAACCCCTCTTTCGCGGAACCGGAACGCCGCCCGCGGTCGTCCGCCACGTCGTGCGGCGCCGACACAACCGACCCCGGCTTCGACGACGTCGAGTCACCGCCGACCAGCGTCGAAGCCGAGGCCCACGAGCCCTAACCCAGGTCCGGCGCGAACTGCGCCCTGGACACCGCGACCGACGCGGCCAACTCCTCCTCCGTCGCCGTCCCGGAGTCCCGCACCACGGCCTCCCAGATGTCGATCGAACCCAGGTTGAACTCCTGGACCGCGGGTGAGTTGGCTGCTTCCACCGGGTCGCCCGTGGCCTCGCCCGCCAGGTACAGCGCGAGCCCGAGGAACCCGCCGTCCCAGCCCGGACCCACGTACAGCGCGCCGCTGCCGTTCTGCGCCAGCTCCAGCGGCACGGTGTGCTCCAGCTCCACGACCGTCTGGTCGTCCCGCGCGGTCAGCCGCAGCTCCACGATGCTGTCCGCGCTGCCGAACGTGACGCGCAGCAGCTTCGGCGGGTCGCAGACCAGGATGTCGCCGCCCGCGTTGCCCTCCAGCGCGAACGACCCGCCTTCCCGCAGCTCGCCGCTGATCGGGAGGAACCAGCGCTTGAGCCGGTCCGGGTCGGTCACCGCTTCCCACACGTCGTCGGCGTGCGCGTCGTACGTGCGGCGCAGCAGCACACCCACGGTCTCACCGCGCCGCACGGCGCGGTGGACGGCCTTGAGCTGGCCGGCGATGTCCATCACTGTGGTTCCTCCTTGAGTCGTCGCTCCCGCTTGCCGCGGGCGAGTTCGGTGGCCAGCGCGTCGAGGTGACCGCTCCAGAACCGCCGGAACCGCTCCAGCCACTCGTCCACCTCGCGCAGCCCCCTCTCGTCTACCGCGTACAGCCGCCGGGCGCCTTCCGGGCGGACGCGGGCGAAGCCGTTCTCCCGGAGCACCCGCAGGTGCTGGGACACGGCGGGCTGGGAGATCCCGAACTCGCGCCGGACCACCGCCGTGAGGTCGCCGGAGGTCTGCTCGCCGTCGGCCAGCAGCTCCAGGATGCGGCGGCGCACCGGGTCGCCGAGTACGTCGAACGCGTGCACGACCAGTAGTTTTAAGGCTCGACTTATATAAGTCAAGCCTTGTTGCTCGGGAATTGTCGTACCTCCCTGGCATCATGTCGAACAGGTGTTCGGTACGCGTTCGGAAGGGAGCTTGGGATGCGCGTACAGCTAGATCCCCGGCAGTGGCCCGGCCGTGTCATCCCCGAGACCGACCTCGAAATCGACACGGCCGTGGAGGCGCTCTGCCTGCGGGCGAACTGGTCCGACGCCGACCGCGCGGGAGTGCGGGCGGTCGTGGGCCCCTGGTTCGCCGAGGGCTGGAGCGTCGACGCCCTGCTCGCGGCCGTCGACCGAAAGCCGGACGGGAGCAGGCAGGGCGCCCCCAGGAACCGCGACCAGGTTGCGCACGACTTCCTCCGCGCGCGGCTCCGGTCGTGGTGGCAGGGGGGCGCGCGGCGGGCGCGCCCCCCAGTCGCCGGCATGACCCTGGGTCAGTGGTGGCGGGTCAACCGCCGCAACGCCCGGCTCACCAGCCCCCAGCCGCGCAGGCCGCTGGGCGAGGCCGGTCGGCTGGCCCAGGAGCAGTCCCGCGAGCGGGTGCGGGCGAGGCTGCGAGATCCGGTCGAACGGTCCCGCGCCCGCGCCCGCCGGTGGCAGGAGGTGTTGGACAGCCTGCTGGTTCCCGGTCAGCGGGCGCCGACGTTCGATGACTCGCGGAAGCTGCTCGCGGACATCGTCCAGGTGCCGTCGCACCCGGTGTGCAGCCGCTGCGGCTGTCGGACGGGGGTGATGTCACAGGCGGCTTGAAGAGCGGGGGCTTGAGAAGCGCGGGCTTGAAAGCGGAGGCCTGGAGAGCGGAGGCCTGGAGAGCGGAGGCCTGGAGAGCGGAGGCCTGGAGAGCGGAGGCCTGATCCACTCGAATCGGTCCGTGGCTTCGCCGTGCCCTGAAACGGTTCGGATTCCGCGTGCCGTGGCGTGGAGATCACACCCTACCTCGCCGAGTCCGGCCGCGTTCGACCGGGGCACTCGCGCGGGGCAGCCGTGTCGCCGCAGGCCGTCCGCGTCGAGGACAGCGGGCACATGTCACCTGGTCAGGTGAAATGCCGGGGGTCGTCCTGCGTGTACGGCGAGCACTGGTGGCATCGGGCCCGGCACTTCCGGTACTAACGCCCGGTGCTGACATCCCGAGCGTGGCGAGTGTGGCTCGTCGGCGCCATCCTCCTGCCCGCTCTCCTTGCGGGGTCAGGGGTTTTCGCCCGCGCGCGGACGGCCGGGCAGGTGTCCGACGTCCCGCCGGGCCGACTCACCCTCGCGGTCCACGCCGGCGAGGTCGTGCTGGCGGGCGACGTCGCGGACGAGGTCGAGCGCGGCGCCCTCGCCGACGCCGTCCGGGCCGCGACCGCCGCCCGCCGGGTGACGGACCTGGTCACCGCGAACGGCCACCGGCTGCCCGTCCCGGCGCACACCGCGGCCGACCTGGTCGCGGCGGCGGTCGACGCGCGTGCCGCCGACTTCACCGCCGTGCTCGCCGAGAGCACGCGGACCGTGCGGGCGACCGTCCCCGACGAGACCCGCGCCGCCGCCCTGCGCCAAGCCCTCTACCAGGCGGGCGTGACCGACCACGAGGTCGAGGTGGGCGTCCCGGAGTTGGACTTGGGTGCGTTGCAGCACTCCGTCACGGCGCTGGTGCGGGACGACGGCGGCTTCGGCTTCGAACCGGGCACGGCGTCCCGGCAAGGCCACGGCCCCGGGCCGGCCGACCGGGTGGGCCGCCTGCTGCGGGTCGCGCCGATGGCGACGATCACCCTCAACGGCCACGCCTCCACCGAACACCCCGACCCGCGCGGCCTGGCGCAGCAGCGGGCCGACCTGGTGCGCGACCTCCTCGCGGCCGAGGGCGTGCGGCCCGACCGGCTCCGGACGGCGGTCACCGTCGACGCCGGCCCGGAGAGTTCGAACCCGTCCGCCCGCCAGGTGGACGTCCTGATCAGCGCGAGGTAGACGTGCTGATCAGCACCGCTCTGATCAGCACGTCCTGATGAGCTAGGAGTGGCAGTGTTCTGGTTGTTCGCCCAGATGTTCGTCCTGTGCACACTCGCGTTCCTCGCGGGGGCGGTGCTGACGTGGCTGCCGCTGCGCGCCACCATCCGCGACCTGCGCACCGACCTCACCCGCCCGATCCTGCGCCCGGCCCTCCCCGCGACCGCCGTGATCATCCCGGCGCAACCCGAAGACCAGGCCCTCGGAAATCAGCAGCCCGCCGATGTCCAGCCCGCCGATGTCCAGCCCGCCGATGTCCAGCCCGCCGAGTTGCAGCCCGCCGATGTGCGGCCCGCCGATGTGCAGGATGCCGAGTTGCGGCGCACTTACGAACATCGGCGGCCCGACCTGTCAGCGGCGGCGCAGTCGGCCGTCGAGGTCAAGGGCAGTTCGAAGTCGATGATCTTCCACACCCCGGACTCGCCCTACTTCAAGCGCATGAAGGGCGACGTCACCTTCCGCTCCGTCGCCGAAGCGGAGCGCGCGGGCTACACCCAGTGGCGGCCCAAGAGCGCGGCAGCGGCAGCACGTTGACCGCCAGCCACCCCGCGCGCCGTCCCGGTCGCGCCACCCGACCCGGCCGCGGCGGCTCAGTCGCGCTTGTGGTTCGCGGAGATCAACCTGCGCAGCTCACTCTCGCCGAGCCCGCCCCAAACGCCATAGGTCTCCTCCACGGTCAACGCGTGCGTGCGGCACTCGCTCAACACCGGACAGCGGGCGCACACCGCCTTGGCGCGAGCCTCCCGGAGTTCGCGAGCGGCCCCGCGCTCGTTCGGGGTGTGGAAGAACAAGGCGCTGTCCAGGCCACGGCACAGACCTCTTAGCTGCCAGTCCCACGACGCGGTGACCGGCTGGGGCAGACGGGACAACTCAGGCATGGGATCACGTCCTGTGCTCGGCTCCCGCACAGCCTAAATTCGATTCAAAATCGGTTCAACTCAAGCAGGTGTCGACGGCTTCGGGCAGCGACGCCACCCACCGCGCACCGGCCGGCACGGGCTCCCACCCGGGACCGCCGAGCAACACGACCTGGCCACGTTCCAGCAGCGAAGCGACCGGGGCCGACAGCGCGTAGTCCGCCACGTGCGCCCACAGCACGACCACCCCGGGCGAGAGCAGGCTGACCGCGTCGAGCAACGCGGCAGCCGGCACCCGCGCGCCCAGGTTCCGCGAGGCGCACTCCCGTTCGGCGAGCGCCGCGCCCAACACGTCCAACGGCAGGCTGTGCTGCTCCTCCGGCGCGCACGCCGACAACACGGGCAACCGCCCCGCCACCGGCACCGGGAACCGCGCCGCCTCCGAACGCAACGCCCCCGAGATCGCCGCCGTGGCCAGGTGCTCGACCTCCACCCCGTTCCCCTGCGCGGACACCCGCTCGCCCAACGCGATCAGGAACGGCATCAGCACGTCCTGCCACGCCCGCACCACACCGTCCCGCGCGATCAGCGTCGCCGCGAGCGTGCTCATCAACGGCAGGTCCAGCCGGGCGGCGGCGCGGGCGAACCCGCGCGCCTCCTCCGACTCCACGGCCAAGGCGTGCGGCCCGCCTCCCGACCGCGCCCGCGAAGGCGGCGGGTCGCCGAGGGCCACTGCGGCGGCCGACGCGGGGGCGACGCCCTGACCGGTCAGTTCCAGCATCCGCCGCAGCCGGTGCACGTCGTCCTCGCTGTAGCGGCGGTGCCTGCCCTGCTCGCGGGTGCTCGGCCCGAGCCCGTACCGCCGGTCCCAGGTGCGCAGGGTGACGGGGGAGACGCCGAGCATCCGCGCGACCGCTCCGGCACTCCAGCGCACCGCACACCGCCATCCGCGTCATGTCCGCCGGTCGGAATGGTAGCGAGTAGCGTGAGGTGAGGCCGGGTATCCACCGCCGGAGGTGACGGATGCCAACCAGGGACCTGATCGTCGTCGGAGCCTCCGCGGGAGGCGTGGAAGCGCTGCGCGCGTTCGTGGCGGGCCTTCCCGAGGACCTCGCGGCGGCGGTGGCGGTCGTGCTGCACCTGCCGGCGGGCGGCACCAGCGCGTTGCCCGCGATCCTCCAGCGGAGCGGGCGGCTGCCGGCGGTCAGCGCGAAGCACGGCATGCCGCTGCGGCCGGGCCGCATCCACGTCGCGCCGGCGGACCACCACCTGCTGGTCGTGGAGGGCGCCGTCCACCTGTCGCACGGCCCCACCGAGAACGGCCACCGCCCGGCGGTGGACGCGCTGTTCCGGTCGGCCGCCGCCGATCGCGGTGCCGGCGTGATCGGTGTCGTGCTGTCCGGCGCGCTGGACGACGGCGCGGCCGGCATGGTCGCGATCGCGAACCGAGGGGGCCTCACGATCGTGCAGGATCCCGAGGAAGCGCTTTACGCGGGCATGCCGAGCGCGGCGCTCCGGCACGTGAGCGTCGATCACGTGCTGCCGGCGGGCAAGATGGGGGCGGTGCTGCGCGACGCGGTGGGCGTCGAGGTGCCGGACGGCGACGACTCGTCGCGGATGCTGCGCCTGGAAGCCGCGTTCGCGGCGAACGACGGCGGAGCCGACCCTCGTGAGGTGAACGAATTGGGCAGACCATCCGACTTTAGCTGCCCGGACTGCCAGGGCACGCTGGTCGAGCTGGAGGTCGACGGCAGCCGGTTCCGCTGTCAGGTCGGGCACGGCTGGACCGCCGAAGCACTGCTCGACGCGCAGGGCGTCACCCTGGAGAAGGCCCTGTGGACGGCGCTGCGCACGTTGGAGGAGAAGGCGAACCTGGCGCGTCGGATGTGCGCCGACGCGCGGGCACGGGGCAGTGATCTCCTGGTGCAGCGCTTCCAGCGGACCGAGGAGGAGTCGACCGCGGCGGCCGACGTGCTGCGCAACCACCTGATGTCCGGTTCGTTCCTCCGGCACAACCACGCGGAGCACAGCACGTGAGCCTCGACTTCCAGGTCGCCCTCGAAGCAGGCGCCGCCGTGGTGCGGCCGACCGGTCTGCTGGACCTGACCACCTACGTCGAGTTCCGGGACGGGCTGCTCAAGTGCGCGCTGGACGAGCCGCTGGCCGTGGTGGTGGTGCTGGACGAGGGTTTCGCGTTCGCCACGCCGGCCGCGATGTCCGTGTTCACCACCGTGTGGATGCGGGTGTCGGAGTGGCCCGGCGTGCCGGTCCTGCTGGTGGGTGCGTCGCAACCACACCGCGCGACGTTGGAGGAGGGCGGCGCGGGCCGGTACGTCCGGCACTTCCGGAGCGTGGCGGACGCGCTCACGGCGGCCGGTGAGCGGCCGGTCCGACGGCGGGACGACACCTGGCTGCCCGATTCGGCGGTGGCCGCGCTGCTCGCCCGGCGGTTCGTGCGCGAGACGTGCCGGCGCTGGCAGTTGTCGCACCTGCTCGACGCCGCGTTGCTGGTGGCCAGCGAACTGGTGGAGAACGCGGTCCACCACGCGCGCTCCGCACCCCACCTGCGGCTGGAGCTGCGCGCCGACCGACTGACCATCGCGGTGCGGGACGACGCGGAACCGATGCGGAAGAAGCCGGCCACACCGTGGGCCGATGGGCATGGGCTCTCGCTGGTCGAGAGGTTCAGCCGGGTGTGGGGCAGCTCGCCGTGGCCGGGCGGCGGCAAGGTGGTCTGGGCCGTGCTCGGCGACTAGCGGAGGTCCCGCCATCCTGGCGGAACGCCCGGTGACGGGCCGGCGGACGTGCCTTGATCGGGTGGCGCGCGCTAGGCCGAGTAGCGTCTGGGAGCGTGAGCGATGGCGAAACGTCCGACGACTTCGAGGAAGTGCTGCGCTACCTGAAGGAGTCGCGGGGTTTCGACTTCACCGGCTACAAGCGGGCCAGTCTCATGCGGCGCGTCCGCCACCGGATGAGCCAGGTCGGCATCGACACCCACCTCGACTACATCGACCACCTCCAGGTCAACGCCGACGAGTTCAACGCCCTGTTCAACACCATCCTGATCAACGTGACCGGCTTCTTCCGGGACGTCGAGGCGTGGGACTACCTGCGCGAGGACGTGCTGTCCGCGATGCTCGCCGAACGCGGGCCGGACGACCCGATCCGGGTGTGGAGCGCCGGGTGCGCGTCCGGTGAGGAGGCCTACAGCCTGGCCATGACGCTCGCCGAGACGCTGGGCGTGGACCGGTTCCGGCAGCGGGTCAAGATCTACGCCACGGACGTGGACGAGGAGGCGCTGACCCACGCCCGGCAGGCCGTCTACGGCGAACGGGAACTCCAGGGCGTGCCGCCGGAACTGGTGGCGAAGTACTTCGAGGCCCAGAACGGCCGCTTCGCGTTCCGCAAGGACCTGCGGCGCTCGGTCATCTTCGGCCGCAACGACCTGGTGCAGGACGCCCCGATCTCCCGCATCGACCTCCTGGTCTGCCGCAACACCCTGATGTACTTCAACCAGGAGACGCAGGCCCGGATCCTCGGCCGGTTCCACTTCGCGCTGGCGCCGCGCGGCGTGCTGTTCCTGGGCAAGGCCGAGATGCTGCTGTCGCACAGCCGGATCTTCGACCCCATCGACCTGAAGCGGCGGCTCTTCCGCCGGACCGTGACGGGGGCCGGCGGTGGCACGCACTTCGTCACGCAGGCGTTCGTGCAGGACCGCCGGATCGACGTGGGCGGGCTGGACCAGCTTCGTGAGCACGCGTTCTCGGCGAGCCCGGTCGCGCAGGTCGTGGTGACCGGTGACGACGCGCTGGCGCTGACCAACCGGCAGGCCGAGACGCTGTTCGGGCTGGGCGCCAAGGACGTCGGACGCCCGTTGCGCGACCTGGACCTGTCCTACCGGCCGGTGGAGCTGCGCGGGTACGTGGAGCAGGCCCGGGTGGAGCGGCGGGCCCTGCGCATCAAGGAAGTGGAGTGGACCCGCTCGCTCGGCGAGTCGCTGTGGTTCGAGGTCCACGTGAACCCGCTGCTCGGGAAGGACGGCCTGGTCCTGGGCGTGTCGATCGTCTTCCACGACGTCACCGCGGCGCGGCGGCTGCTGGACGACCTGGAGCACGCCAACCGCCAGTTGGAGTCCGCGTACGAGGAACTCCAGTCCACCAACGAGGAGCTGGAGACCACCAACGAGGAGTTGCAGTCCACTGTGGAGGAACTGGAGACCACGAACGAGGAACTGCAGTCGACCAACGAGGAACTGGAGACGATGAACGAGGAGCTGCAGTCGACCAACGACGAACTGCAGGCGATCAACGACACCCTGCGGGAACGCACCCTCGAACTCGACCAGGTCAACGAGTTCCTGGAGTCGATCTTGACCTCCCTGCGGGCCGGCGTGATCGTGCTCGACCTCCGGCTGTGCGTGATCGCGTGGAACCGGGGCGCCGAGGAGCTGTGGGGGGTGCGGCGCGACGAGGCCGAGGGCGCGCACCTGTTCAACCTCGACATCGGCCTGCCGGTGGACGAGCTGCGGCAGGTGGTGCGGCAGGCGCTGGCCGACGCGTCGTTCCTGACCGAGCTGAAGCTGGACGCGGTCAACCGCAAGGGGCGGAGCGTGGTGGTGCGGGTGGTGTGCAGCTCGCTGCGGTCCAACTCGGGCACGCCGAACGGCGCGATCCTGGTGATGGAGCAGAGCTGACGGATCACGAGGCGTCGGGCCGACCGGAGCGGGGCTAGCCGACGTCGGTCACGCTGCTCGTCACGGCGAAGACCCGGAGCAGGTCGGTCACTTCCAGCGGGCGCAGGACGGCCGGCGTGGAAGCCACCACGCGCAGCCGGACGCCGGCGGGTTCGACCTCCGAGTGCAGGGTGAGCAGCACGTTGATCCCGGCGGAGCCGAAGAACGTCACCTTGGTGAGGTCGAGCACCAGCGTCCGGCCTGCCGCGGGCAGGTGGGCACGCAAGAAGTCGATCACACACGGCGCGGTGGCCATGTCGATCTCACCGGACACCTCGATGACGACGGTGTCCGCGATGTGATCCAACGCGGACAGCTCGACCGCGTCGGCGAAGTCTTCCATGGCCGCTCCCACGTGGACCGGGCGACAGGTGCGGCTGTCTGCTCAACCGGCACCCAGCCTAGGCCCTCGCCGTGGGGCGGTGCACATCAGGATGAGTGGAGCTGCTTCTCCAGTTGCGCCTTGCTCATCCCGGAGGCGCCCGAGATGCCCGCGTTCTGCGCCTGGGCCAGCAGTTCTTCCTTCGTCGCCTGCCCCGGCAACTCGCCCATGTGCCGCGCCCGGCTCTCGGCGAACGCCCGGCCCAACTCGTCGCGGCGCGTGGAGTCGAGCCGCGACCGCATGCCGGGCAGCACCTTGGACTCCTCTTCCTCCACGTGGTGCAGGACGCCTTCGACCAGCTTCTCCAGCACCTGGTCGAACCGCGGCGACGTCGGGTCCGTCCCGACCAGCTTCGCCAGCAGTTGCTCGGCCTCGACGTGCTCCTCCTGGCTGTGCGCGATCTCG
This sequence comes from Actinosynnema sp. CS-041913, assembly GCF_050942485.1. Lineage (NCBI taxonomy): Bacteria > Bacillati > Actinomycetota > Actinomycetes > Pseudonocardiales > Pseudonocardiaceae > Actinosynnema > Actinosynnema sp. CS-041913. Next base: position 3,044,373 of record NZ_CP192037.1, read on the forward strand.
TCGCTCTCGTCCGCCTCGTCGCGGGCCACGGGGTAGACCGAGTCCTCCTCGGCACGGCTGTGCGCGGTGAGCACCGCGGACAGCACGGGCACCAGCAGGGGCCGCTTCTCCGGGTGGTTCTTCAGCTCGTCGAACAGCCGCTCCACCTCGCGGTGGTCCGCCATGATCAGGTCCACGACGTCGGGCATCGCAGGTCTCCTCACTTCGCACGTCGAACGTCGAAGCGGGGGTACCCGGGATTCAGTCGACTACCCGCCGGATGGTGCTGATCGGCCCGATCGACTCGATGTCCTGGATCTTCACCGGCACGCCCTCGGTCGACGCGTGCACGGCCCGGATGCCGTCGATCGCCATCGACACGTGGTGCTGGTCGGCGTAGTAGATGACCAGGTCGCCGGCCTTGACCTCGTTCAGCGACACGGCCCGGCCGATGGTCGCCTGCCCGTAGGTGGTGCGCGGGATGGCGATGCCGGCGGTGCGGTAGGCCGCCTGCATGAGACTGGAGCAGTCCCACGTGTTCGGGCCGTTCGACCCGTACACGTAGTCCTTGCCGCGCTGCGCCAGGGCGAACGCCAGCGCCTCGCCCGCCTTGCCCGGCGGCACCGGGACGGGCCCGGTGTAGCCCTCGGCGCCGAGCGCGTCCCGTTCGGATTTCGGGAGCGCCCGGTAGACGTCGCGGGCCTCGGTGATCTGCTCGTCCAGCGCGGTCTTGCGCTGATCGATGTCCCTGATGGCCTGGTCCGCGTTGGCGGCGGCCTCGGTGGCGCGGCGCGCGGCGTCGTTGGCCTTGTCCACGGCGGCGGTCAGGTTGGCCATCGCCTCGGCGTTCTCGCCGGCCAGCACGCCGAGCGCGGACATCCGGTTCAGGAAGTCCTGCTGGGAGTCGCTGACCAGGATCGCCGAGAGCTGGTTGAACCGCGCGCCCTCGAAGGAGGCCTCGGTGAGCAGGTCGACGTGGCCGCGCAGCTCGTTCTGCGCCTGCTGGGCCTGGTCCAGGTCGCGGTTGGCCTGGTCCAGCTCGCCCTGCGCCCTGGCGAGGTCGTCCTGCGCGCGCAGGTGCTCCTCGTTCAGCTTCTCGGCCTGGGTGGTGAGTTCGTTGTACTGCCGCAACGCCTCGGAGGCGTTCGGGGGCACCGGATCGGCCGCCGCGTGCGGCAGGGACATTCCGCCGACCAGCGCGAAGACGGCGGTGGCCGCCAGAGCCGCGCGGACGGTGCGCTGAACGGGGTACGACGCCACGGTCGCGCGGTCCTCCTCGAAACCAGGTGTAGCCCGAACGGGTCACCCCGCGTCCAGGTCTCGGACAGGTTACGGAACAGGGCCCCGTTCGTCCATCACCGGGGCCCTGTTCCGGCCGGTCAGGGCAGCCGGCGCCGCCCATCGGCTCCTGCGCCACGTGGTGCATCCCGACCAACGCGACCGTGCACACCGGCACCCACCAGAGGGAGCGGCGTCGGGCGATCACGCACGCCACCGCACCCCCGAGGGGTGTCACACTCGAAGTCCGGTGAGGTCGGACCGCCCACCCGGATGCCCGACCGCACGGCCGGCGGCAGCCACCGCAAGACGCCCGGCATCCCGAGGGTGGTCACCGCGCACGAGCGCAAAGGCAAGCGCCGCAACAAAAGCATCACCGCCACCCGTGGTGTCCACAACGTCCTCTTCGGTCAACGGCACCACCGCGTCACCCGAGGACCACACCAGGACGTTCGCCTCGCCCTTGACCTCCAACGCCACCAGCGAGGGCCCGCGACCCAACAACTCCCGCCCGGCCTTGACGGCGTCCTCAGCCGAAGAGATCCGCCGCCCGGTCAACACCTCGCCTTCGTGGTGGTCGGCCCGCACCACGTCGGCAGCGGCCAACTGCTCCTCGGAAGCCGTGCCATCCAACACCACCAACCCGTCGGCACGGCGGATCGCGGCCATCACCGCAGCGGAAGGCTGCTGGAGCTGCACCACCACCGCGTCGGCCTCGGCCAGAACGGATGCCGTCACGTCGTCCTCGGTCACCAACGAGGAGTCCGGAAAATCCTCCAGATAACGCCACTGCCCGTCGCACACCACGTTCACGATCAACGCACTACGCCCACGCCGGACAACAGCCGAGACATCAACACCATCCGCCCGCAGTTGCTCGACGAGCCGCCCACCGACCTCGTCCTCCCCGGCAACCCCGACCACAGCCGCCGACGCCCCCAACTGCACCAAGTCGACCGCGATGTTCGCACCCTTGCCGCCAAGCATCTCCCGACGTTCGAGGACCGGCGCAGTCCCCGACGCACCGGGCACCTCCGGCACGACGAGCACGAGGTCACGAGCAATCTGACCCACCACAGCGATCCTCATGACAAGGCCGTACCCGACAGCGCCAGACTCAAACAGACCACCGACAGAAATCGCAAATCAAAAGAAAATAATACGAAACGGCACCACCGCAGAGGAACCACAACGCAAGGCGACCAGTACTTACGCAGGTCTGGTCTCAAGTCGGGAACGTTAAGCAACGGGACCACATCATCGCTAAGCCCCTGAAGCTGTCAGGGACGGCTGGAACGCCACGCGCGCTACGGATCGTGCACTTGCGGCTGCCAGGTCGCGTGGCTCCTCGCGAAGGTACGCGGCTTGGCACGCTGGGCGGGTTGCTCTGCGGGCGGCGTGTTGCGCTGACACCGGTCCCCGGGCAGCCTTTAGGGCTTCCGATGATGTGGTCCATTTGCTTAGTGTTCCCGGCTTGAGCCCAGACCTGCTTATGTACTGGTCGCCTTGCTTCGTGGTCACTCTTCTGCCGTCAAGCTGCGTAAAAGGCGAAAGCAAATGTGGGCCATTCTTCTTGGCGTTCTTGGCGTTGTTGTGAAGATCGAGTGTGGTGGCGGGTCACTGTCCGGCTGGTGACGTGGCTCACATTCGGGCATGTCGAGGACGGTGGATGGGGGCCGTCCTACGGGTGTAAGCGCCAAGATGGGCGCGACTGACACCGAGGAGTCGACATGGCCAAGTTCCTGCTCCTGATGAACTACGGACCCAGCGCGAACTGCGACCTCCCGACGAGCGAGTGGGCGCCTCAGGACGTCATGGCGCACATCGACTTCCAGCGCGAGTTGGCCGCAGAGCTGAGTGCCAACGGCGAACTGGTCGACGGGCAGGGTCTGGCCGCCCCGGAGCTGGCCAAGACGGTCGTCTACACCGGCACGGGGGCGCCGGTCGTCACCGACGGGCCGTTTCCGGAGTCGAAGGAACTCCTCGCGGGCTACTGGTTGGTCGACACCACGTTGGAACGCGCCCTGGAGATTGCCGCGAAGGCGTCTGCCGCGCCCGGTCCGGACGGTGTGCCGTTGGGGCACCCGATCGAGGTCCGGGAAGTGATGAGCGCCCCCGTGACGCCCGACCGGTGAGCGCGGTCATCGAGGACCTGTTGCGTGAGCTTGCGCCCCAGGTCCTCGGCGTGGTCGTGCGGCGGTACGGCGATTTCGCGCTCGGCGAGGACGCCGTGCAGGAGGCGTTGCTGGCGGCGGCCGTGCACTGGCCCGAGGACGGGGTGCCGGACAACCCGCGCGGCTGGCTGATCCAGGTTGCCGTGCGGAAGATGACCGACCTCCTGCGCAGCGAGGCCGCCCGCCGCAGGCGTGAGGACGCGGTGGCCGTCGAGCCGTCGCCGGGTGAAGTGTCCGAAAAGGACGACACGCTGATCGTGCTGTTCCTGTGCTGCCACCCCGCGTTGACGCCCGCGTCGGCCATCGCGCTGACCCTGCGCGCGGTCGGCGGGCTCACCACGGCGGAGATCGCGAACGCGTTCCTGGTGCCGGAAACCACGATGGCGCAACGGATCAGCCGCGCCAAGCAGACCGTGAAGAAGGCCGGCTCGACGTTCGCCATGCCCGGACCCGAGGAGTGGCCCGAGCGCCTGCGGTCCGTGTTGCACGTGCTGTACCTGATCTTCAACGAGGGCTACACCAGCAGCGTCGGCGGCGAGCTGCACCGCACCGAGCTGTCCGGTGAGGCCATCCGCCTCGCCAGGGCCGTGCACGCGCAACTGCCGGAGAACGGCGAGGTCGCCGGTCTGCTCGCGCTGATGCTGCTGACCGACGCCCGCCGGCCCGCCCGCACCGGCCCCGCCGGCGAGCTGATCCCGTTGGAACAGCAGGACCGCACGTTGTGGGACAAGGCCTTGATCACCGAAGGCGTCGACCTCATCATGGCCGCCGTCGCCCGTGGCGCGATCGGCGAGTATCAGTTGCAGGCCTCGATCGCCGCCATCCACGACGACGCGCTGCGCGCGGAAGACACCGACTGGCCTCAGATCCTGACCATGTACGGCCTCCTGGAACGCATGTCCGACAACCCGATGGTGTCGCTCAACCGGGCGATCGCCGCCGCGATGGTGCACGGCCCGGCCACCGGTCTGAAGCTCATCGACGCACTGGACGCACGGCTGCCCGGCCACTACCGCGTGGCCGCCGTCCGCGCCCACCTCTACGAGAAGTGCGGCGACGTGGACCGCGCGATCGAGCACTACCGGACCGCCGCCGCCCGCACCACGAGCACGCCCGAACAGCAGTACCTGCTGACCCAGGCGGCTCGGCTGGCCCCCTGACGGGTTCTCGCTACAGTTACCGCTCGTGACCATCGGTGACCGGATCGCTCCGGCCCTGCTCCGGGTGCGGGTGTCCGGCCTGGTCGTCGGCGCGGGTTTCCTGGTGACTCCGTCGCTGGCCGTGACCTGCGCACACGTCCTCACCGACGACCCCACCGCCGAGCACCCGCCGGTCGACCCGGTGCTGGTCGACTTCCCGCTGCTGGGTGGCGCTGCGGTGGCGGCGCGGATCGTGTCGTGGCGGCCCGTCGAGCCGGACGGGTCGGGTGACGTCGCCGTGCTCGGGCTCTGCCCGCCGGACGGCGCGAGGCCCGTGCCGCTGACCGGGTCCGACGACGTGTGGGGCCATCCGATCCGGGTCTGCGGCTTCCCGGCGGGGTTCGAGGACGGGCGGTGGCTGTCCGGTGCGCTGCGCGGCAGGCAGGGCACGGGCTGGTTGCAGATCGAGGCCGACGGGCCCGTGCGGTCCGGGTTCAGCGGTGCGCCGGTCTGGGACGAGACGGCCGGCGGCGTCGCCGGGATGCTCGTCACCCGAGCCGGCGAGCGGACCGCTTTCCTCGTCCCCGCAGCGGCGCTGGGTGTGTCGTCCGAACTGCCCAACCCGTTCCGCGGCCTGGAAGCCTTCGGCGAGCAGGACTCGCCCTACTTCTTCGGCCGCGACCACGACATCGCCCGCCTCCGCGCCCACCTGGCCGACCGGGACCTCGTGCTGGTCGTCGGCCCCTCCGGCAGCGGCAAGTCCTCGTTGGTGAGAGCGGGTCTGCTGCCGTCGCTGAGGCACGACGGCGTCCACATCTCGGCGCTCAAGCGCACCCCCGGAGCCACCGCCGCCGAGACCTTCGCCGACCTGACGTCCGACGTGGAACCGGGGCGCTCGCTGCTCTTCGTGGACCAGTTCGAGGAGATCGTCGACGAGGACCCGGCGCTGGCCCGCGAACTCCTCACCCTCGTCACGAACGCGCTGTCCCCGAACCGCCGCGCCGTGCTGACCATGCGCACGGACTCGTTGGACGGCCTGCTGACCGCCACCTCGGCCGACGCGCTGGAGCACGCGGCCATGCTCGTCGGCCCGCTCGGCGGCGACGGCCTGCGCGCCGCCATCACCGGGCCGGTCAAGGCGGTCGGCGGCGTCGACTTCGAAGACGGCCTGGTGACGAGGATCCTCGCCGACGCGGGCGACGAGCCGGGCCGCCTGCCGCTGGTCGAGTTCGCGCTCACCGAACTGTGGCCGCGAAGGACCGCCGGCCGCCTGACCCACGAGGCGTACGACGAGATCGGCGGTGTGTCGGGCGCGCTGACCCGCTACGCCGACCGCGCCCTGTGGCTGCCCGCGACCAGGGCCCGCGACGTGCTGACCCGGCTGGCCCGGCCCGACGGCAACGGCGGATACGTCCGGCGACGGGTCCACGTGTCCGAAGTGGACGACCGCCGGACGTTGGAGACGTTGGCCGCCACCAGGCTCGTGGTCATCAGCGACGACGTCGCCGAGATCGCCCACCAGGCCCTGCTGGACCGCTGGGACCGGCTGCGCGGCTGGCTGGCGGCGGACCGCGAGTTCCTGGCCTGGCGCGCGGACCTGGACCACCGCATCACCCAGTGGGAGGAGTCCGGCCGGGACCGCAAGAGCCTGCTCGGCGGCGTGGCGCTGGCTCGGGCGTCGTCGTGGCGGGACAAGCGGGAACTGTCGGCGCGGGAACGGGACTTCATCGACCGCGGCCGGTCACGGCAGCGCCGGGAGGTGTGGAACTGGCGGGTCGTGACGGCGGTCATCACGGTTATCGCACTCGTGGCGGGTGTGCTGCTGGTCCGCACCGAACGGCAGCGCGGTGAACTGGGGGAGCGGCTGCGGGAGGCCAACGCGACCGTGCTGGGCCAGGAGTCGTTGCGACTGCGGGACATCCAGCCGGAGACCGCGTTGCAGCTCGCCTTGGCCGCGTGGCGGGAAGCGCCCGGCAACCCGAGCGCCTACCAGGCCCTGCTGGCCCAACGGCAGGCGTGGTGGTCGGTGGCGGAGGTCATGCCGCGTGACGCGGCCGGCGCCGTGGCGAACCGGGACGGCACCGTCATCGTGACCCGGGACGACAAGGACAAGGCCACGGTGTGGCACGGCGACCAAGGTTGGGTCGTGCCGACGGAAGGCGTGGGGCGATACGCGGTCAGCCCGGACGGCACGACGCTCGCGATGACGACCAAGTCCGGGCACCTGGTCCTGTGGGACATCGCGGGGCGGACCGAAACGCGGCTGCAAGCAGACCTCGACGTCGCCACGAGTTCCTTCCGGTTCGACGCCACGAGCGGGAGCCTGACGCTGGTGGCCGGCCACCGGCTGGTCGCGTGGGACCTCCGGACCAAGGAAGTCCTGGTCGACGTCGAATGGGGCGAAGGCGACGCCGTGCTGCTGCCCGACCGGCGCACCGTCCTGGCCGAGACGACCTCGTCCGACGACGTGAGCCAGGTCGTGCTGCGCGAGGTGACCGGGCGCGAGCTGAAGCGCTTCCCGGAGCTGTCCAGGATTCTCGGCAACGGAGAGGCGGTCGTCTCCTGCGTCCCGGACGGGCTGCGGCTTCAAACGGTCGCCACGGGGGAGGACCGGCACATCGTGGTCGGCCGGAACCCCTGCTACCCCTCGGACAAGCCCCGCTGGCTGGCGGGCGACGGCTCCGGCCGGTTCCTCAGCCTCGTTACGGAGCGCGAGAACTGGGACGACGTCACGACCTACCTGCACTGGCCCACCGGCCGCCAGTACAGCGTCCGGCAGCGGGCGACCCTCGCCCACGTCGTCGGACGCCTGACGTCCGAGGGCGCCACGTTCACCGCCATGGTCGCCGGCCACCGGGTCGCGACGCGCCTCCACGCGGACCGCCCGGACCCGTCCCGGCTTGCGCCGTTCCCGAATTCCGCCCACGTCGCGTACCACCCGGACGGCCGAACCTGGGCGGCCGTGATCGAGGAAGGCGTGCTGATCGGCGACCGCCTGGTGCCGTGGCCGGAGGCGCGGCGGGCGCGGTTCACCTCGGACGGCCGCCGGCTGCTCGGCACGGACGGCCGCGAGCTGCGCGTCTACGACGCCGCCACCCTGAACGAGGAACGCCGGCTCCGGCCGCCGGGAGAGGGAGAGTCGGGGCTGTCGTTCGTGCTCCTGTCGGACCACGAGGTGGTCACCTTGTACGGGGGCAACCTCACCCGGTGGCGCTTGGACGCCGACCCGGCGCCCGACCCGTTCCCGCTGGCGTCGGACTCGGCGCGGCTGCGGTTGATCGCCGACCGGGGCACGATCCACGCCCGTCCCGGCCATCCGGGCGAGATCGTGCTGGACTCGCCTTCGGGCTTGGAGCTGTGGGACGTCGCCACCCGCCGCCTGGTGCGGCCGTTGGCCGGTTTCGAGAAGATCCGCCGGGGTGAGTTCGCATTCGACGCGTCCGGGACTCGGGTGGCCGCCGTGGAGTCCGGCGCGCCGGGCGTGCAGGTGTGGGACGTCGAGCGGGGGGTTCGGCTGGCGCGGTTCCCGGTGGACGCGCGGGAGATCGTGGCGTTCCTCGATGACACGGTCATCGTGGAGGTGTCCACGGGTGTGCAGGTGTGGCGGGACGCGACGATGGTCGCCGACATCCCGCTGTTCGACGCCGTGTGGGGGAGCTTCCGCGTGCGCGACCGGGCGCTGCACTACCTGGCGCGGCAGTTCCGGGGCGACGGCAAGGCGGTCGTGCGGGAGTGGTCGCTGCCGGTGCACCCGGAGGACGTCTTCGACCAGCTCTGCGGGATGGCCGACCGGGAGTTCACCGACGAGGAGAAGGACCGGATGCTGCCGCCGGGGGTCTCCGCCGGACGGCCGTGCGACCGGTAGCCTGAAGGTAGGGGGTGATGGGCATGACTGAGCGCAAACCCGCTGGTGTGAGCTTCGAGACGTGGATCGAGCGGCAGATCCGGGAGGCCCAGGAGCGGGGCGAGTTCGATGATTTGCCGGGTGCCGGGAAGCCGTTGAGCGGGTTGTCCGGGCCGCACGACGAGCTGTGGTGGGTGAAGGAGAAGATCCGCCGGGAGGAGGGGACGGCGCTGCCGCCGACCCTCCGGTTGCGCAAGGAGGCCGCCGCCGCTCGCGAGGCCGCCGGGCGGGCCGGGTCGGAGGAGGAGGTGCGGCGGATCCTCGGCGAGATCAACGAGAAGATCCGGGACGCCATCCGCAAGCCGATGTCCGGGCCGCCGCTGAATCTGATGCCGTTCGACGTCGAGCACGTCGTGGCGGAGTGGCGGGAGCGGCGCTGACGCCCCCGGCGGGGTGCCGGGGGCGGTGTGTCACGCGTTCTTGAGGGTGTTCAGGAGTTGGGTGAAGGCCGTGGTGTCGAAGGTGAGCACCGGGCCTTCGGGATTCTTCGAGTCGCGGACGAGCAAGCCGGCGGTGTCATGCGCCAGTTCGACGCACGCTCCGCCGTTGCCGCCGCTGTAGCTGGACTTACGCCATTGGGTGGGGACCGAGGCCATAAGCCGGGACCTCCTTCTCAGGTCGACAGTTCGCTCACGACTGTAGCCAGGAGGGCACTGCTCTTGGTGGGTGACAGAGCGGTGCCCGCCACGTGTCGGAAGGTTGTCTCGTACTGGGCGACGTGGCTCGGCTCGTCCACCGAGTTGGCCGTGGTCAGGCTTTCCAGGTACACGATGTTGCGCTGGTTGTCGGCGAACCTCAGCAGGATGAACGGGAAGTTGGCCGCCGCGTGTGCGCCGGCGCTGAACGGGATGACCTGGAGCGTGATGTTCGGCTGCCCCGCCAGCTTTCGCAGGTGCTGCAACTGCGCCTTCAGCACTGCCGGGCCGCCGACCTGGGTGCGCACCGCCGCCTCGTGCAGGATGACGTGCTGCAATTGCGGGGTCGGCCCGGTGATCCGGGCCTGGCGTGACTGGCGAGCCTCGATGAGTCGTTCGACCTCGTCCGGATCGTGGTTGGGGTTGGCTTCGATCAGCGCTCGCGCGTAGTCGGCGGTCTGGAACTGGCCTGGGACCAGTTCCGGGTGGTAGAGCAGGACTTCGGTGGCGATCTGCTCCAGGTTGAAGTACCTCCGGAAGAAGTCGGGCAGCACCGTGCCGTACGGGGTGCGGGGACGGCGCTTGCGGGCTTCGCGGGCCAGTTCCTCGATCGGCTTGCGGGCCTGCTTGGAGGCGCCGTAGAAGTCGAGCAGGACGTGCAGCTCGGCCGCGCGTATAGCCACGTCGCCGACTTCGATGCGCCGGATCTTGGCCGGTGAGCACTCCAGCACTTCGGCCGCGTTGTCCTGGGTCTTGCCCATGGTCTCGCGCAGGGACGTGAGCGCCATGCCCAACTGTCGCTTGTAGACTGTCGGGCTCGCGCCGTTGCCGGACATGACCACCTCAGCTTTCCTCGGCTTTCCTGGTGCCCGATCAGTCTGCCGGACATCGGCGGAATCGTCCTTCACTCAATGGTGTACTCCCCAACCTGCACCTGCAAGCTTTAGCGTTTTCCTGCCCGTTCAGGCCAGGGGAGGACCCGATGACCCGCGCTTTCCGCTGGATGCCGCACGACGGCCGCCGGCATGCCATCCGCAGTGAACTCGCACCCCGCGAGGAGGGGGCCACGCTGTGCGGCCTGCCGCTGACCGTCCCGCCGTCCCAGTCCTACGTCAACTGGTGCTGGCCGACCTGCGCCGACTGCGACGTCGCGTGGCGCACCCACGAGGGCATCGCGGTGTTCCCGGGGCAGCGGACCGACCGGCCGGACCAGCCGGCGTGCGCGCGATGACCGGGGAGCCGGGCGCGATGAGCTTCCAGTCGTTCGTCGCCAAGGGGTACGCCGAGGGGGAGACGATCCGCGCGCTGGCCGCCGTGACCGGCCGGTCGTACGGGACGGTGCGCAGCGCGCTGGTCGCCGGCGGCGTCCGGATGCGCAAGCGCGGCCACCGGCCCACCACGACGATGATGGCGGTCGCCGACGCCCGTGCGCGGCGCGAGGAGCTGTCCGTGGAGCTGCTGCGCGCCCGGCTGTCCTCCGGCCTGACCGGCGCGGCGGCGGGCAAGCGGGCCGGCATCAGCCAGTCCAAGGTGTCCAAGGTGGAGACCGGTCGGCTGCTGCCCAAGGTGGTGGACGTCGCGCGGCTGGCCGACGTCTACGGCGTGTCGCCCGAGGTGCGTCGCAGGCTGCTCGCGTTGGCGGCCAAGGTGGTGCGGGACGCCGAGCACCGGAGGGCGGTGCTGCACCGGGGCGGCGCGCGGCGGCAGGTGGCGATCGCGCGCGCCGAAGCCGACGCGCGGACCGTGCGGGCGTTCGCGGTGTGCGGGGTGCCCGCTCAGCTCATGCGCGAGATCAGGCCGAACGTGCGGCTGGTCGTGGTGATGTCCGAGGGGGCTTTGCGGTCCGCGTCGGAGCACTGGGATCGGCTGCGGCAGGTCAGTCGGCAGAGGAACGTCGAGTTGGGCGTGATCCCCTGGCACGTCCGGGTCGACCTGCCGGACGCGGGGTTCGTGGTGTTCGACGAGAGCATGGTGGTGTTCGATCTGTTGGCGGGCAACGTGGTCATCACCGACCCGGACGATGTGCGCGGGCACTTGCGGAGTTTCCAGCGGTTGCACGGCAGTGCGTTGTTCGGTGACGGGATGCGGGCGCTGCTCGACAGTGCGCGGTCGGAGTTCGAGCAGCGGCGGTCGGCGCTGTAGCCGTTCACGGGACACGGGCAATCCCGGTCGGCCGAATGCTAGATGCCCTTGGCCATGAAGATCCCGGTGCGCGAAGGGTCCGAGACCAGGTTCCGCCGTCGTCCGGTGGGGGTGAAACCGAGGCGGGTGTAGAGGGCGATGGCGGCGGTGTTGTCGTCGGTGACCGCGAACTCCATCACGGTCGCCCCGCGTTCCCTGCCCCACTTGACGATCGCGTCGATGAGCCGTTCGCCGAGCGACTGCCCGCGTGCGCTCGGCGAGACCCACATGCCGGTCGCGTCGAGCACGCCGCTGCCGTCGCCGCGCAGCGAGCAGCCGGCCATGCCGAGCCAGACGTCGTCGTCCTCCACCACGAACATCACCCGGTCGGCAGAGGTGGTCCACGGCGTCCAGTCGACCGCCTCCTCCGCCTCCCTGGGCCAGAAGTAGGCGTGCGGCGCGTCGTCCAGCGCTTGGAGGCGCAGCGACCGGAGGCGGTCGGCTTCGCCTTCCCGAACCGGTCTGATGTCCATTCGCGCACTATGCCGGCCCGGAAGTGAACCAGAGTCGACCGCGGCGGCGTAATGGACGGCAGGGCGCAACGAACGGCAGGCAGACACCCTCGGAGGTGCGCATGACCGACGTCGACTACCTCGTGATAGGCGCCGGACCGGCAGGATTGCAGTTGGGCTACTTCCTGCACCAGGCCGGCCGGAGCTACCGCATCCTGGAGGCCGGGCCCGAACCGGGCACGTTCTTCCGGACTTTTCCCCGGCACCGCAAGCTGATCTCGATCAACAAGCCGCACACCGGCTCCAGCGACCCGGAGCTGAACCTGCGGATGGACTGGAACTCCCTGCTGTCCGACGACCCCGACCTGCTGTTCACCCGGTACAGCGCGAGGTACTTCCCGCACGCCGACGACCTCGTGCGGTATCTGGCGGACTTCGCCGAGAAGACCAAGCTCGACATCCGCTACGACTCGCGGGTGGTCGAGGTGCGGCGGGACGGGCACTTCGTGGTGCGCGACCAGCGCGGCGAGGTGCACACCGCCGAACGGCTCATCGTCGCCACCGGACCGTCGAAGCCTTACGTGCCGGGAATTCCCGGCATCGAGACGGCCGAGTCCTACCACACGGTCAGCACCGACCCGGCGGACTTCACCGACCAGCGCGTGCTGATCATCGGCAAGGGCAACTCGGCGTTCGAGACCGCCGACAACCTCGTCGAGACCGCCGCCGTGATCCACGTGGCCGGGCCGCACTCGGTGCGGCTGTCGTGGCAGACGCACTTCGTCGGCCACCTGCGGGCGGTGAACAACAACTTCCTCGACACCTACCAGCTCAAGTCGCAGAACGCCGTGCTGGACGGCAACATCCTGGACATCCGGCGCGACGGCGACGGCTATGTGGTCACGGTGAGCTTCGTGCGGGCGGACGAGGTCACCAAGGACCTGCGCTACGACCGGGTCATCGCCGCCACCGGGTTCCGGTTCGACCCGTCCTGCTTCGCGCCGGACTGCGCGCCGGAGCTGGTGATCAACGACCGGTTCGCGGACCTCACGCCGGAGTGGGAATCGGTCAACGTGCCGGACCTGTACTTCGCGGGCACCCTGATGCAGGTCCGCGACTTCAAGAAGTCCACCAGCGGCTTCATCCACGGGTTCCGCTACTGCGTCCGGTCTCTGCACCACATCCTGGAGCGCAAGTACCACGGCGTGGCGTGGCCGCACACCGAGGTCGCGGCGGACGGCTTGGCCGACGCGATCGTCGAACGGGTCAACCGGACGTCCGCGCTGTGGCAGCAGTTCGGCCACCTCGGCGACGTGGCCGTGCTCGACGGCGACCGGGTCCGCTACTACGAGGAGCTGCCCGTCGCGTACGTGCCGGAGTTCGCCGACGACTGCTACGTGATCACGCTGGAGTACGGGCCGGACCACGACAAGGTGGACCCGTTCGACATCTCCGTGCGCCGGGTCGCGCAGAACGCGCCCGAGCAGGCCTTGGACGCCGCCTACCTGCACCCGGTCATCCGGCACGTCCGGCACGGTGAAGTCCTCGCGGAGCACCACTTGGCGGAGAACCTGGAGAACGAGTGGACCGGCGAGGAGACGCACCGCGCGCCGCTCCGCCGGTTCCTGGCCGCGCAGCCGGTCCGATGAACACCGGCGCGGTGTCCGTCGCCGAGTTGCGGGACGAAGCGCGGCAGCGGCTGCCGAAGGCGGTCTTCGACTACATCGACGGAGGTGCGGACGACGAGCACACGGTGCGCGCCAACACGTCCGCCTATGCCCGGATCGGTCTGGTCCCTCGCGTGCTGCGCGGCGGCGGCACGCGCAGCCTGACCACCCGGCTGCCCGGTGCGGAGATCGCGTTCCCGCTGGTGCTCTCGCCGACCGCGTTCCAGCGGCTGGTCCACCCGGACGGCGAGGTCGCCACCGCGCAGGCGGCGGCCAAGGCGGGCACGGTGATGGTGTGCAGCATCGCCGCCACCACGCCGATCGAGGACATCACGGCGACCGGCGCGGACGTGTGGTTCCAGCTCGACATCCAGCCGGACCGCGCTTTCACGGCCCACCAGGTGGCACGGGCCGAGCGGGCGGGCTGCCGGGCGCTGGTCGTCACGGTGGACACGGCGGTGTTCGGCAACCGCGAGCGCGACCGGCGCAACGGGTTCACCGAGCTGCCCGACGGGCTGCGCTGCGAGAACATGGTCGACGCGGACGGCGTGCTGCGCCGGGTCGAGTTCGACGCGGACCTGACGTGGTCGGACCTGGACCGGCTGCGTGACCGCACCGGATTGCCGTTGGTGCTCAAGGGGATCACGCACCCGGAGGACGCCCGCCTGGCGGTGGAGCACGGCGCGGCGGCGGTCCTGGTGTCCAACCACGGCGGGCGGCAGCTCGACACCGTCCCGGCCACGGTAGACCTGCTGCCGGCGGTCGTGCGGGCCGTCGACGGCCGCGTTCCGGTGCTGCTCGACGGCGGCATCCGGCGTGGCACGGACATCCTCAAGGCCTGCGCCCTGGGCGCGACCGCCGTCGGCATCGGCCGGCCCGTCCTGTGGGGTCTGGCGGCCGGCGGCCGGGAGGGGGTCGAACTGGTCCTGGAACGGCTCCGGGCCGAGCTGGAGCGGGCGTTGGCGCTGTGCGGGTGCGCCGGGCCGGGGCAGCTCACCGAGGACGTGATCCGGTGGTAGTCCTGGCGGTGCTCGCGGTGCTGGGCAGTCTCCCCTACTGGCTGCCCCGGACCGTGGTCGCGGCCCGGATCAGGATCTTCGCCCGGATCAACGGGGACGAGGGCATCCCGGTGCCCGGCGACCTGGTGGGCCTGGAGGACTTCCGGCGGGTGTACGAGGACCCGGCGGCGGACGGCCGAAGCCGGGGCGCGGTGCTGTCCGACCTGTTCTGGTACTGGCTCGCGCCGGGACCGCAGGTGCACCAGGAACACCTCGAACCCGGCCCGCGGTACCAGGACGTGGCCCGCACCACCCGGCGCGTCCTGGCGACCACCATGGCGCACGCCGAGCGGTCGGCCACGGAGTGCGCGGAACGGGTCCTCGGTGGACTGGGCGGTCGCCGCCTGGTCCGGTTGCGGGACCTGATGATGCCGATCTGGGCGGAGTTCAACTACGAGCTGGTGTACGGGGAGAAGTGCCCGCGGCACGCGCGGGACCTCATCATCGGCAACGCGAACGACGTGGTGTCGTCCATCAAGTGCACCGGTCTGCGGCACATGGATCGGCGGGAGCGGCTGACGACGTACCTGCTGGACAATCTGCACCGGGTCGCGCACCCGCTGCCCGCCCTGCTCGACGAGCAGGAACGGGCCTGGTACCTGCAGGGCACGTTCTTCAACACGGCCGTGGTCCAGTCGTCCGAGGCGATGACGCACCTGCTGCTCGTGCTGGCGGAGAAACCCGGTGCGCAGCAGCGGATCGCGGACGGCGACGACGCCGTGCTGGACGAGGTGGTGGACGAGACGTTCCGCCGGTTCCCGCTGTTCGGCATCGCGCACCGCATCACGTCGGCGGACATCGTGGTGGACGAGCGCCGCACCATCCCGAAGAACTCGGTGCTGTGCTTCAACTACCCGGCGTTCCACGAGGCGGGCGGCAGCATCCCGTTCGGCGTGGCGGGCAACCGGCCGTGCCCGGCGCGGGTCGTCGCGCCGATCACGATGCGGGCGGTGGCGCGGGCGGTGCTGACCCGTTTCACGGTGCACTCGACGGCCCGGCACACCCGGTCGATGCCCAACCGGGGACCGTGCGTGCTGGTGCCGCGCGGTGGCCGGAAACCGTTGGCGCTGCTGGCGTTCGTCCGCGCCCGCGACCGCTGGGAGGACGTGTGGCGCGGCGTCGTGCAGCTCGTCCTGGGCACCTACATGGTGTGGGACGCCCGGCGGCAGCGGCTGTGCCAACGCCACTTCGCCGGCCACGACTGAGAGGCAGGCGCATGGACGACGCGGCCGGGCACAGGGCGGAGGTGGTGTCGGTTAGCTGACCAGGGCCGTGGCGCGCACGTGCGCACGGCGTTCCGGGGCGACCAGGTGCTCCAGCCGGTGCCGCCACATGGTGGCCAGCCGGTCCGCCGGGTCGCCCCGGCTCGTGATCACGGTCATCGCCTGCGAGCCGATGACGGCGGCGGCGATCCCGTCCGCCTCGTCGCGGGTGTCCAGGCCGGGCCGCACCTCGCCCGCCGCGACGGCCTGCCCGAGCAGGTCGCGCACCATCACCACCAGACTGACGAAGTGCACACCCGCCAGGAGTTCGAACAGTTCGCTGGTGAACAGCAGACGGACGCCCACCCGGACGGTTCGGTCCGTGTGGGTCAGGGAACCCATCCGGTGAGTCAGGTCGATGAGCGTCTGCAACGGCCCCGCCCCGGAGTCCTCCACCTCGGCGCGCACCTCGTGCCAGCGCCGGAAGTGCTCCTCCACGACGGCCACCGCGAGCGCTTGCTTGGAGGGGAAATGCCGGTACAGCGCGCCCTTGGTGACCGAGATGGCACGGCACACGGAGTCCAGCGAGGTGCCTTCGTAGCCTTGGCGGTCGAACAGCTCGATGCTCGCCGCGACCAGCCCGGCCCTGGTGCGGGCACCCTGTGCCAGGTCGTTCAAGGAGTCCTCATCTCGGCGGGCAACGCCTCTCGATCACAAAGGGTAGGTACCCGGACACGTTCAGGTCAACACATCGCTGTCGCCGGGGCTCTCCATGCGTGACGACCGGCTGGAAGTAGAGCTGTCCGGCGCGGACGGCGTCGCGGTCCTGTCGGCGTTCGGCCTGCTGGGGCCTGCCACGTATACCCGGATGCGGGACGTGCTGCTGAAGACCGTGCTGGCGCTGCCGAGGGGCGTCGTGGTGGACATGACGGACCTGCTGGTGGACCGGGACGGGGCGGGCGGTGTGTTCCAGGCGGTGTGGGCGCAGGTCGAGGACTGGCCGGGGGTGCCGATCCTGCTGGCCGCGCCCGGGGACTCCGGCTGCTTCTCGCTGCCCAGCTACCCGACCGTGGGGGACGCGCTGGCCACCGTGGGCGAGTCCCCGACCCGCCGGGTGGTCCGGACGCCGCTGCCGTTGCGGGGCGGCGGCGCGTTCGCCCGCCTGGTGGCGGAGGAGACGTGCCGGATGTGGGGGTTGAGCGCGGTCGCCACCGATGCGGCCGACATCGCGCAGGCGCTGGTGGGCCTGGTCGCCCGGGGTGTCCGCCCGAGCGTCTGGCTGGAGCGGTGGCAGGGCGGGCTCGTGGTCGGGGCCAGTGAGGACACGGTCGTGCCGTGCAATGCGCTGGACCTGCGCTACGCGGCGACCGGTGGGATTCGCTGCGGCTGGTCCACGACGTGGTCCGACGGCACTCTGGTGTGGGCGGTGCTCGACTGCTGACCGCTGTGGGACGGGGTGCACGCCGGACCGGCGGGGAAACGCCCGAATCGTCCGGGTCGGCGGCCTGGCCGGACTCGCCGCACCCGGGCCGGAACGACGACCTCACACCCGGAACTTGCGCGGCGGCTCCACCCGCAACGTGGCGCACACCTCCGGGCGGGCCAGGGCCGGCAGCCAGATCCGCCACACGCCGGCGACCTGGCGGAGCACGCCGTCCGGGTGCTCCACCGCCATCGACATCAGGTGCACGCCCACCAGCGCCGCGATCACGGCGTCCGCGCACGCTTCGAGGTCCAGGTCGTCCCGCAGCTCGCCGCGGTAGTCCGCGGTGCGCAGCAGGTCCCGCACGGTCGACGTCCACTGCGCGATCTGGCGGTCGGCCACGTCGTCGCAGATCGGCGCCTGGAACAGCAGCCGCTGCACCACGGCCCGGTCCTGGTTCACCAGGTAGCCCAGGTCCACCATCACCTGCAACGGGCTGCGGTGGACGCGTTGCAGGTGCTCGCGGTTCTTCGCCCACTCCCGCGCCTGCCGGTCCAGCACCGCCACCGCGAGCGCCTTCTTCGAGCTGAAGTGGCCGTAGAGGGCACCTTTCGTCACGCCTGCCCGGTCGCACACGTCGTCGATGGTGGCGCGCACGTAGCCGTCGCGGTCGAATGCCGCCGCTGCCGCCGTGAGCAGACCGTCCCTCGTGGTGGTCACGGACACGATTGTCCTCGGCTCGCCGGGCACACCACAACCACTGTCTGCGAGCATGGCGGGATGGGCAGCCGACGACCGGACGAGGAGCGCCGCGGGTGGCTGTGGAGCAGGGTGCGCCGTCTCGCGGCGGACGAAGGGCTCCCGGTCGGCACGCGGCACGTCTGCCTGACCGCCGCCGCCGTGCTCGCGGCCCGCGACGTCGTGGTCTACCAGGTGGCGGACCACAGCCGGTGGGAACCGGTGTGCGTCAGCGGTCCGGTCGGCGACCTGGTGAGCGAGGCTCAGATCACGCTCGGCGAAGGCCCCGCGGCCGACTGCATGCGCGACGAGCACCCGGTGTCGGCGAGCGACCTCACGGCGGTCGAGGAGGTCGCCCGCTGGCCGGTGCTCGGCCCGTTCGCGCTGTCCCACGGTGTCGCGGGGATCCTCGCGTTCCCGGTGATGATGGGCGCGGTCGTGGCCGGCTGCCTGGAGGTGCTGCGCCCCACGCCGGGCCCGCCCACCCACCGGGAGGTGGCGGACGGCCTGCTGCTGGCGGACGCGGCGACGGTGACGCTGCTCAACGCCGTGCCACCGCCGTTGGGCGCGGACCCGTTCGCGGACGAGGTCGAGGCGCGCTGGGCGTCCGTGCACCAGGCGACCGGTGTGGCGGCCGTCCAGTTGGACTGCGACCTGGCGACGGCGTTCGTCCGGCTGCGGGCGTACGCGTACCTGGCCGGGCGGCGGCTGGGCGACGTGGCGGCGGACGTGCTGGCGCACCGGCTGGAGTTCCGCGCGGAACCGGATGTCGAGCCCGACACCAGGCCCGAGGCGGGTCAGGGGTGAGCCCCGGGTCGCACGGTTGACCGTGGAAGATTCGAATCGGCCCTCCGCGGCCGGCGATGCCCCCTGACTTGCCGAAGGAGTCCGACATGAGCGCGCCGAGAGCAGTCGAGGTCCCGGATTCCTTGGCGGCGTCTTACGCCAAGGCTTTCGGCGAGCCGGGCACGGCGTGGATCGCGGCACTGCCCGCGCTGGCCGCGCGACTCCTGGACCGCTGGGAGCTGCGACGGGACGGCGAGGCCGGGGCGGGAGAAGCCTCGCTGGTGTTGCCGGTACTGCGCAAGGACGGCACGGGCGCGGTCCTCAGGCTCCAGTTGCCCAGGGAGGAGACCACCGCCGCGCTCATCGGGCTGCGGACGTGGGACGGCGAGGGAATGGTTCGGTTGCTCGACCACGATCCGGGCAGCGACGCCATGCTCCTGGAGCGGTTGAACGGCTCCCGCACGCTCACGTCGATCGAGGACGACGACGAAGCGATGAGCATCCTCGCCCAGCTCCTGGGGCGGTTGGTCGCGGTGCCCGCGCCGCCGGGACTGCGGAGCCTCGGTGACATCGCCGCCGGGATGCTGGAGCAGGTCCCGCGAGCGGTCACGGCCCTGGCCGACCCCGCCGAGCGGCGACTCCTGCGTGGCTGGGCGTCGGCGGTGGCCGAGCAGGCCGGCGAGCCCGGCGACCGGATGCTGCACTGGGACCTGCACTACGACAACGTCCTCGCCGCGGAACGCGAGCCGTGGCTGGCCATCGACCCCGAGCCGCTCGCCGGGGATCCCGGCTTCGACCTGTGGCCCGCCCTGGACAGCCGGTGGGACGACGTCGTCGCGAAGGGCGACCCCTCGCGCGTGCTGCGGCGCCGCTTCGACCTGCTCACGGAGGTGCTCGACCTGGACCGCGCGCGTGCGGCCGGCTGGACGCTGGGGCGGCTGCTGCAGAACTCGCTCTGGGACGTCGAAGACGGCGAGACCGCGCTCGCCCCGTCCTCCATCGCCATCGCGGAGTCGTTGCCGAACCGTTGAGGCGGTCCCCGGTTCCCGGCCGCGGGTGGACAAGTGCTCCGGGGCCTATGGGTGAATATGCGCCATTGCGGCCCGCATTCGGTGTGCGGGGGCGACCGGTCGCACGGGTGGCGGGCAATGCGCATTCGGCGGGTCAATGCCGTCGGCGGGAGGCGCGCTCGATTGCGGCGGCGCGTTCCAATTCCTGCTGTGGGGTGTCCAGGACCTGGCCCAGCCAGCTTCGCCAGTAGGGGCCGGGGATGCGCTTGCCGCGTTCCCACCGGGACACCTCTTCCCTGGTGACACTGGTGTTGCCGGACGCGGCGTGCAGCCGCTCGGCCAGGTCGTCCTGGGTCAGCCCCCGCCCACGTCTCAGTTCGGCGAGGATTTCACTCATCGGTCCGGGCAGTGGCACGACGGCATCCTTTCCGCTCTGTCCGACGGTTTGCCCGCCATTGTTCCAGCGCGGGCGTTCCGGCCGGGAAAGCATCACGGTGATACCGGTGGAACATCCTGTGCGAGTGCACGTGCAATAGCAAGCGTGTCCGCATACATGCGGAATTCGGTGATGCGTCCGCTGTGAACGCTGACCGCCACCGCGAAGTCGTACGACACGGCCGTGCCGGTGGCCTGCACGCGTGCGTGCAGCCGGCCGGTGAGCACCGCGTCCGGCCCGTCCACCACCAGACCGCGGGTCGTGATGCCGGTCAGCTCCAGCACCGCGCGGAACGCCAGGAAGAACGACTCCACCTCGCGCGGGTTGCGCACCTCCACCGGCCACGGCGCGCCCGGCACCGGAGCCGTCCACCACCGCACGCCGTCGGCGAACAGCCTGCTCAGCCCGGCGGTGTCCTTCGCGGCCCACCGGGCGACGAGTCGCTCCACCACCATCGTGACGTCAGCGCGGCTGCGCGTCATGCGCCGTCCACGATCTGCACCGCACCAGCGGCTCCCCTCCGATGCTCACCGCGCATGCTTACCGGGCACGGCCTTCCGACCACCGCGCGGCTCGCCGACAGGCGGGTGGCGGCGCGGAACGGGAGACCCGGCGGCACGCCGCGGAACCGAGGGAACGGCGTGTCCGGATCGGCGGGCCCCATCGATCCGGCGGGTGTCCGCCCGTCCGCCGGCCCCAGCGCGTCATCCGCCCCTCCCGGCCGTCGCGAAAGGCGCAGCGCGGTCGCGACGGCCTGTTCGTACATGAGTACTCCTCCGGGCGTCGGCTCGTGACCGCCACGCCGTCAGAGCCGCGATTGATCACTCCACAGAGACTGGTTCGGACCACTGGGTGGTCACAGAGGCCAAAGTCCTCCTCCAACGGGGGAATCCACGAGAGTGGTACCGCGAGTGGATGGCGGGCGCGTGCCCCGAACCGCGAGTTTGATCGCTGCTACCCCTCTGACCCGACTGTGAGGTGCGGCGATGGCGGAACGGAGATCTGTGCCCGCGCGCATCGGCATGGGCGACGTGGAGCGGCTGGAGGCGGAGACCGAGCGACTGCGAGGTCTGGACTACCGGCAGGGCGGCGGCGTGTGCCGGGACGCGGTGATCGTCACCGCCGCGTGGAACGACCAACTGCTGCGGTCGACGTCGACGGAGATCGTGCGGACCCGGTTGCACGTGGCGCTGGCCGACGTGCACAACCTCGCGGGGTGGACGTGCTTCGACACGGGCCTGGAGCAGGCCGCCACCCGCCACTGGGACCAGGCGCTGGTGCTGGCGGCCGAGGTGGGCCACCAAGCCCTGATCGCGAACATCCACTACCGGTCCGGCCGGCTGCGCCTGCACAACGGGCGGCGGCGCGAGGCCCTGGAGGTGTTCGACCGGGCGGTGATGGCGGCGAAACGGGCCCGCTCCCACCACGCGACCGCGATGCTGCGGGCGAACGAGGCCTGGGCGCACGCGGGCCTGGGCGACCAGGGCATGGCCGTGATCCGCCTTCGCCAGGCCTACGAGGACTTCGCGCGGCCGTCGGCGAACGGGGTGCCGGCCTGGGCGCGGTTCTTCGACGAGACGGACCTCTCGGCACTGACCGGTGTCGTGCACACGGAACTGGCCCGCACCGTGGACCCCGGCCACACGGCGACCGCGATCCCGGCGCTGACCGCGGCCATCCTCGGCTACCCGGACGCCATGACCAGGAGCCGCGCGCTGAGCATGATCGCGTTGACGGCGAACCACTTGCTGGACAACGACTTCGCGCACGCCGACCTGGTGGGCAGGCGGGCGATCGCGACCGCGGGAACGGTCAGCTCGATCCGCGTGGCCGACCGGCTGCAACCGTTGCGGCACCTGGCCGACCGCTACCGAGGCGATCCGCACGCCCAGGCCCTGGCGGCGCGCATCGCCGCGTTCATCCCGAGCCTGTGACCCGCGTCAGGCGCTTCGGGCGGTTCGGCCGGGTCTCCAACCCGCGTCAGGCGCTCCGGGCGGTTCGGCCGGGTTTCCGACCGGCGTCAGGCGCTCCGGACCGCGTCCACCACCATGAACGCGGCGACCCCGAGCAGGGCCACCGCGAACACCCGTTGCAGGATCAGGCCGTCGACCTTGGCGGCCAACCGCTTGCCGTCCCACGCGCCCAGCAGGGCTGTCGCGGCGAACGGTCCGACCAGCGCCCAGTTCACCGCCGGCACCGTCCCGACGCGGGTGACGAACGCGGCGGCGGCGTTCACCGTGATCACCAGCAGGCTGGTGCCCACCGCCGCCGACATCGGCACCGCCAGCACCCCGACCAGCGCCGGCACGGTCAGGAACCCGCCGCCCACGCCGAGGAACCCGGTCAACGCGCCCAGCCCGGCCCCGGCTCCCGCCGCGCGCCCCGGCCGCACCGCGCCGGCCTCCCGACTCCGCCGCCGGAGCATCAGCACCGCCGCGACCGCCGCGATCACCGCGAAGGCCCCGGTCGACACCGCCGCCGGCACCCGGTGCGCGACCAGCCCGACGATCGCCGCCGGCAGCACGCCGGAGGCCGCGAACAACGCGCCCAGCCGCCACCGCACCGCGCCCGCCCTGGCGTGCGCGAACAACGCGGTCACCGATGTCGTCACGACGATCAGCAGGCTGGCGGTCGTCGCCTGTTGCGGGCTGAAGCCCAGCAGGTAGATCAGCGCCGGGACGGCCAACACGCTGCCACCGCCGCCCAACGCGCCCAGCGACAGCCCGACCACCGCTCCCGCCACCAGCGCGAGCACGAGCGCCGTCATGACGAACCGGCTCTGGCCGGCGTCCACTCGTCATCGATGTGCACGACCTCCCGCCCCGCGCGGTGCAGGAGACTGGCGGCGATGCCGGCCCGGTACCCGGACGCGCAGTGCACCCAGACCTCGCCGGGCGGCACCTGGTCCATCCGCCGGACCAGCTCGTGCAAGGGGATGTTGACCGCGTCCGCGATGTGCCCGGCGTCGAACTCGTCGACCCGCCGCACGTCCAGGACGACCGGCTGTTCGGCGCGCTCGTCCAGGGCTGCCCAGCTTACCCGCGGGTAGCCGGTCGTCGGCAGCCCTGTCACGTCGCCGACGGCAGGGTGGTCGACACCGATCCGGGACAGGTCGCGGATCGCGGCACGCACGTCGTCCTCCGCGCCGACCAGCGTGATCGGCTCGCCCCACGGCAGCGTCCAGCCGAGGTAGGTGGTGAAGCTGTCGCCGTACTCGATGCCGACGGTGCCGCGCACGTGCCCGGCCGCGTAGGCGACCCTCGAACGCAGGTCCACCACCCAGTGACCGGCGTCGATGCGCGCACGGAGTTCGTCGGGCCGCAACGGTGCCGGCACGGTCAGGTCGGCCGCGCCCGGCCCGCTCCGGTTCAGCGGGGCCATGTGCGCGTAGTACGACGGGTACGCGGTCAGGTTCGCGATCAGCGTCTCGACGAAGTGCTGCTCGTCCTCGTCGGTCAGGGCGTGGTTGGTCGCCCGCTGCTCGCCGATGGTCGACGCGTCCGCGCCGGTCGCCGGGCCGGACGAGCAGAAGCTGCCGAAGCCGTGGGTGGGGTGGAGCGTGGCGTCCTTGCGCGCGTGCCCCGCGAGGGTCCGGGCCGAGCGGTACTGGGCGCGGGTCAGGTCGGCGGTCTTGTCCGGCGCGACGAGGTCCGTGCGGCCGACCGACCCGAACAGCAGGCTGCCGCCGGAGAACACCGCCTGCCGCCCGTCGTGCGTGACGACGTAGGCCAGGTGGTGCTCGGTGTGGCCGGGGGTGGCCAGCGCGGTGACCGTCATCGAGCCGACTTCGAACACGTCGCCGGGGCGCACGGGGTGGCGTTCGCAGGCGACGTCCTCGGCGGCGGCCACCAGGTAGACCGCGTCGTGCCGGCGGGCCAGCTCCGGACCGCCGGTGACGTAGTCGTTGTGCACGTGGGTCTCGGCGACGTGCGTGATCCGGACGCCCAGCCGCCTCGCCAAGTCCTCCACCCGGTCGATGTCGCGCTGCGGGTCGACCACCAGCGCCACCGTGCCGTCGTGCGCCAGGTAGCTCCGGTCGCCGAGCGCCGCGGTGTCGATCGTCTCGACGTTCATGCGCGCACCTCCATCATATGTCCGTACATTATGACGGACGGGAGGTGAGCGCGTCAGCGGGCCGTCACGGACCGGGTCGTCCGGCGCCCGCCGGTCACCGCGAACTCGGCCGTCACGGCGAACCGGTCGCCGCGCACCATCGTGTGCCGCCACTCCACCGGACGCCCGGCCGCCCGCCCCTGCCGGTGGATGGACAGGCACGCCACGTCCGGGCCGCACTCCAGTAGAGCGCGCTCGGCGGCGGTCGGCACCACGGCCTTGATGTTCTCCCGGCTGGTGTCCAGGCGGACCCCGGTGCGCCGGGTCAGCACCGCGTACAGGCTGGTGTGGGTGAAGTCGGCGGTCAGCAGCGGTGCGGCGAGGTCGGCGGGCAGCCACGCCCGGTCGATCGCGAACGGCTCGCCTGCGGCCAGCCGCAGCCGCTCCAGGTACACCAGCGGGGTCGATCCTTCGAGGTCGAGCTGGTCGGCGATCACCCCGTCGGCCCGGACGTCGAGCACCCGGACGACGCTGCGCTGCTCCAGCCCGGCCGCTTCGACCGAGGCGAACAGGCTGTACAGGGTGTCCAGCGGCTGCTCGACGTCGGCCGCCGGGCTGACCCGCGGCTGCCGGCCGCGTTCGGCGACGACCAGACCCTCGGCGCGCAGCCGTTGCAGGGCCTGCCGCACCGTGTAGCGGCTGACGCCGTAGTCGTCCATCAGCGCGAGTTCGCCGGGGAAGCCCGCGCCGAACTCACCCGACCGCAGCCGGGTGACGAGGTCGTCCTGGAGCTGCCGCCACAGCGGCAGCGGTCCGGACCGGTCCAGTGCTCGGGGTGCCACCAGCGCAGTTTCGCACTGTCCTGTACTCCCGTTGGGATCACCGCTAGCTTGCGATGTACGGACATTTGAGGCTAGAGGAGGCGCGGTGGACGGCGGCATCGTCATCATCGGCGGCGGCACGGCCGGCATCTCGGTGGCCGCCCGATTACGCCGGGCCGGCCGGCGCGACGTGACGGTGGTCGAACCCTCGGCGGTCCACCACTACCAACCGCTGTGGACGCTGGTCGGCGGCGGACGGGCGCCCGTGTCGGCGGCGGCGCGGTCGATGGCGTCCGTGATGCCGCGCGGCGTGCGGTGGGTCCGCTCGGCGGCGGTCGAGGTGGACCCGTTCGCGCGGCGGGTCGTCCTGCGGGAGGGCGGCGAGGTCGGGTACGGCCACCTCGTGGTGTGCCCCGGGATCCAGTTGGACTGGGACCGGCTCGACGGGCTGCCGGAGGCGGTCGGGCACAGCGGGGTGTCCAGCAACTACTCCGCGACGCTCGCCCCGGAGACGTGGCGGCTCATCCGTGAGACCACGTCCGGAACCGCCGTGTTCGCCATGCCGTCCGGTCCGATCAAGTGCGGTGGGGCGCCGCAGAAAATCGCCTATCTGGCGGCGGACTATTGGCGTGAACGCGGTGTGCTGGGGCGGATCGACATCCACCTCGTGCTGCCGACGCCGACGATGTTCGCCGTGCCCGAGTACGCGTCGGTGCTGGAGGATGTCGCGCGGCGGTACGGGATCCACGTGCACCTGGAGAGCGAGATCGTGCAAGTGCGGCCTTCGGCTCGCGAAGTGGTGCTGCGCGGCCCGACCGGTGAGAGCGTTCTCCCGTACACGATGGCGCACCTCGTGCCGCCGCAGAGCGCTCCGGACTAAATCAAGTCCTCGCCACTGGCCGGGCCCGGCGGGTATGTCGACGTCGACCGGCACACGTTGCGGCACAACACATTCCGCGATGTGTTCGCACTGGGCGACGCGGGATCGACACCGAACTCCAAGACCGGTGCCGCCGTGCGCAAGCAGGCTCCGGTGCTCGTGGAGAACCTGCTGGCGGTGCTCGCCGGCAACGAACCGACCGCGTCCTACGACGGCTACGCGTCCTGCCCGATCACCACCGGCCGACGCACGCTGCTGCTCGCCGAGTTCGACTACTCCGGCCGCCCCCGGCCTTCCCTGCCGTTCGTGGACACGCTTCGGGAACGGACCGACCACAACCTGTTCAAGCGCCGCGCTTTGCCGTTCCTGTACTGGAACCTGATGCTCCGCGGCCTCGCCTGACCGCCCACGTTCGGCTTCGGGCACGGGTGACGCCGTTGCGTGGTGCGGGAGAACACGGTGGGGGCATGGTGCGGCCCGGTCGTGTGGTTCGGTGCTGCCTGGGTTGGCGTTGGCCCTGCTGGTTGTTTCGATGGATGTGCGGAGAACCCGGGAGCACTTTGGACACCGGCGTTCGCGCGAGGGTCCTGGAGAGGAGTACTGCGCATGGACAACAAGAAGGTTTACGAAACGCCGCGGCTGGAGATGGTCGGCCAGTTCCGTCAGCTCACCCGCCACTTGTGGCACGGCGAAAGGCGCGATGGCCGTCGCCACCACTGGCGTTCCGTGAGCTGACGGGACGGGGACGATCGGGTTGCGATCGTGAGGAACGGGCGTGGTCCGGTGCCCGCGGTATGCGCCGGTCCGCGCCCGTTCCTCCGTCCCCCGGTGGTCGGGAGACCTGTCTGACGGTGACGGCAACGGGACTGGAGTGACATGCGCGATGCGGACGGCGGGCGGCAGGAGTGGTTCGTGGTGCTCCCCGATCACGAGGCCGCGGCCGGCGTGGCCGGACGGGTGCCGGGCGCGGTCTGCCAGGTCGCGCACTCCTCGGGTCGGCCGTGGCTGGTGGGGCGGTGGGATCCGCGGAACGTGCGGGTGGGTGTGGCGGGGCGGACGAGGTTGGCGTTCATCGGGTCCTGCTCGGTCGCCTCGCAGGAGGTGGCCGGGTTGGCCGGGCGGCTCAACGAGGCGGGCGACGTGCCGCGGGTGGCCGCCGGGGTGGCGGGCAGCGTGCACGTGGTGGCCTCGGTGGACGGCGCGACGGTGGCGCTGGGCACGGTTTCGGGCCTGCGGCGGGTGTTCCACGCCGAGGTCGGCGGTGTGACGGTCGCGGCAGACCGGGCCGACGTGTTGGCGGAGCTGGCCGGCGGCGGGGTGGACGAGCAGGCGCTGGCGCTGCGGCTGGTGACGGCGAGCGATGCGCTGCCGATCGACCTGGATCGGCCCGTGTGGCGTGGGGTGACGCCGGTCGCGGAGGACGGCTGCCTGGTGGTCGAGCGGGACGGCCGGCGTCGCAGCGTGCGGTGGTGGTGGCCACCGGAGCCGGTGCTGTCGTCGCGGGAGGGCGCGCACGCGTTGCGAACCGCCCTATCCGATGCGGTCGGCGCGCGGACCGGGTCGGGGCACCGGTTGAGCGCGGACTTGTCCGGCGGGCTGGACAGCACGACCCTGTGCTACCTCGCCGCCCGGGGCGGGCACCCGTTGACGACGTTCTCCACCGACACCGGAGACCCTGCCGACGACGACCCGGAATGGGCCGACCGCGCAGCCGCCGGCCTGCCGGGCGGGGTTTCCCGGGTCGTGGTGCCCGGCTCCGACCTGCCGCCGCACTACGCCGACCTCACCGAGCGGGGCCCGGCCTTGGACGAGCCCTTCCCGGGCGTGGGCGACCGCCCCGAGTTCGGGCTGATCGCCCGGCTGCTGGCCGCTCGCGGCGCGGAGTTGCACCTGACCGGTCAGGGCGGTGACGAGGTGTTGCAGGACAGCCCCGACTACCTGGCCGACCTGCTGCGCACCCGGCCGCTGCTGGGCATCCGCCGGTTGTGGACGCACCGGCAGGCCGGGCGGTGGCCGTGGTGGCGATTGCGCGCTCACCTGTTGCCCGTCAGCGATCGCGACCGACTGGCGACCGCCGCCCGCGCCCTGAGCACCACGCTGCCCCGCGACGCGGTGCCCCGCGACCCCGTGCACCTGCCGCCGTGGGTCACTCGCGCGGCGGCGCAGTCGGTGCGCGAGTCCCTCCTCGCGGCGGCAGCGGGATGCTCGGCCCGACACGGCGGCGACACCCAGACACGCCTGGTGCGGGGCGTCCGGTTCTCCGCTCGGGCCAGCCGCCTGCTCGACCAGTTCTCGGCGGCGGTAGGGCTGCCGCTGTCCGCGCCGTACTTCGACACCGCGGTGATCACGGCGTGCCTCGCCGTGCGTCCGCACGAACGGACCGATCCGCACGCCTACAAGCCGCTGCTGACGGCCGCCATGCGCGGGATCGTGCCTGCCGCGTCCCTGGCGCGGCGGACCAAGGCCGAAGGCTCCGCCGTCGCCTACCGGTCGCTGCGCGAGAGCCGTGCCAACCTGCTGGCCATGTGCGAGGACTCCCGCCTCGCCGAGCTGGGCCTCATCGACCCGGCGAGGTTGCGCGAACAGTGCTCTACCAGCCTCTGGACCAGTCCTTACCTGCCGGTCGCGCTGTCCGACACGCTGAGTTGCGAACGGTGGCTCCGCGACCTCCGCCCGGAGCCCTCCACCGAACGCGGCACCGCCGTCGTGGCCGCGCCCCACCCGTGACCCCTGAGACCCGGCACGACGTTCGAGCCCGCGACGGCCGAGCACGAAAGGACCACGGACGTGACAGCAACGGCGTTCCACGTCGACACCGAAGGCCGTCTGGCGGTGGGCGCATGAGCACCCCGTCGGCGCTACCCCCACGCCGGCACCTCCCCCTCGGGCGCCGGCTGGCCGCATTGGTGGCGGTGCTGATAGCCCAGGGGCTGTCCTTCCTGCCGCCCGCACGGTTGGCGACGTTGCTGCGGACGTTGCGCGCCGGCGCCCGACCCGCCTCGTACGACGTGGCCGCCCGCGCCCGTCAATCGGTCACCACCGTCAGCACGTACTGCGCCGGCGAAGGCTGCCTGACCCGGTCGATCGCCACGACACTGCTCTGCCGCACCCA
Organism: Actinosynnema sp. CS-041913; assembly: GCF_050942485.1. Lineage (NCBI taxonomy): Bacteria > Bacillati > Actinomycetota > Actinomycetes > Pseudonocardiales > Pseudonocardiaceae > Actinosynnema > Actinosynnema sp. CS-041913. Next base: position 3,073,301 of record NZ_CP192037.1, read on the forward strand.
CGGCGTCTGGCCGACCTGGCGGGTCGGGGTCCGCACCGCCCCGTTCGCCGCGCACGCCTGGGTCGAAGCCGACGGCCGCCCGGTCGGCGAACCACTCGGCGTCGAGCAGTTCCACGTCCTGGTCACGGTCCACCCACGGCCGGCAAATCGAGCACACTTGCACACTGATTGACCAGAACTGCATGGTTAAGCCGACCTAGGTGCAGTCATGAGCAAGACGGTGTGCGGTGGTGTTCGCGGTGGGCGTCGATGTCGGCGGATGTTCGACGCCTCCACCGCCACATACGCGGAAAACGTCGCCACCACAAGGGAAGTCGCCGAGGTCTGTCGCGGTAGGCAGTTCACACGCCATGACGACTCGTGACGCCCGGTTGGACTTCGACTCGTCGTCACCCTGAAGTCCACTGTGGACGTTCTGCCCGTGCTGCACGGCTCTTTCGGGTGGTCTGCGCGGGCAGCCTGCCGCCGGGGTCGCCCCGCGACACGTGCGTGCGGATCGTCGCGATCGCCCGTGACGCGGGGGTGCGCGAGTTGCACGACGAGGTGGCGGTCGAGTCCTTCTGAGACCTGCGCGTCGGGAACACTTCTGCGCAACTGTAATGTGCATTAAGGTTCCGGCCCAGGAGGTAGCCAGTGAATCGGTACGAGCGGTTGAACGCGCTGCTGGAGCTGTTGGCGGAGCGCGGCAAGATCGAGGTCGACGACATCGCCGAGGAGCTGGACGTCTCCGGGGCGACCATCCGGCGCGACCTCGACCACCTCGCCGAGCAGCGGCTGCTCACCAGGACCCGGGGCGGCGCGGTCGCGCACTCGGTCGCCTACGACCTGCCGCTGCGGTACAAGACGGTCCGGCGGGCGGGGGAGAAGCAGCGCATCGGGCGGGCGGCGGCCGAGCAGGTCGCACGTGGCGCGGTGGTCGGCATGAACGGCGGCACGACCACGACGGAGGTCGCCCGTGCCCTGATGACCAGCGCCGACGTGGGCGGCGCGGAGGGCGACGGCGTGATCACCGTGGTCACCAACGCGCTCAACATCGCCAACGAGCTGGCCGTCCGGCCGCAGGTGAAGCTGGTCGTCACGGGAGGCGTGGCGCGGCCTCAGTCCTACGAGCTGATGAGTCCGCTCGCGGGTCGGATACTGAGTGGACTCAGCCTGGACGTGACGTTCCTCGGCGTGGACGCGATCGACCCCGATGCCGGCGCGTCCGCCCACCACGAGGGGGAGGCCGACATCAACCGGATGCTCGCCGAACGGGCGCGCAGGGTGGTCGTGGTGGCCGACTCGTCCAAGATCGGCGCGCGGGCCTTCGTCTCCATCTGCGCGATCAACCAGGTGCACCTGCTGGTGACGGACACCGAGGCGCGCGAGGAGGACGTGCGCCGGTTCCGTGAGCGGGGTGTCGAGGTCGTCCAGGTCTAGCGCCTTTGGGTTTTGACTGGTGCTTACTAAGCTTGCTGTACGAGCGGGATTGCTCATTCTCGGAACTTCATAGGCTGTGCACGTGCACCGGGAAGGTCCGCAATGGACTGTGTGGTGCGGCCGGTGCGGTACGACTTTCGGATGAAGTCTCAGGGCCGGCGGGCGGTAGGTGTAACGGCGCATTCGGTCGTACCGAAGGACCTCCTGTAGCCGCACCCGAGGAGGCCGTTGTGTCGTCCACGCCAGACCCCGCGCCGTTAGGCACGTTCGTCCCGGAGCCCGCGCAGTCGGGTGTGCCCGGCCCACGACGGTCGGGTGGCCGCGCGTTGGTTCTGGTCGGTGTCGGGGTGTTCGTGACGATCGCCGCGATCGTCGGGTTGCTGCTCGTCGTGAAGAAGCCCGTCGAGCCGCGGGCGTTCGAACTGCGCGGCACGATGACCCTGGAGAAGGGGGCGACGGCCGCCACGCGGGGGCGGGGCGAGTGCGCGGGGGAGCGCGGATACGACGACATCGCCGAAGGTGCGCAGGTGACCGTGTACGACGCCGCCGGCAAGGCGGTGGCCCTCGGTGAGCTGGCGGACTCGGCGTACGAGGGCGCCGGGCAGTGCTCGTTCACGTTCGCGGTCGCGGAGGTGCCCGTCGGCGCGCGCATCTACCAGATCGAGGTCACCCACCGGGGCAAGGTGTCGTTCGAGGAGTCCGCCGCGAAGGCCGGCGAGGTGGCGCTGACTCTCGGCTGACCACAGGGCTGACAACAGGGGCTGACCACCGCATCACCACCGTCGGGTGGGGCATCTGGTTGGCATGGGTGTGTGTGCGGAAGAATCCACCGTCGTGGGCGAGGACAACGCAGCGCTGCTCGCGGCAGCCGCGCGGGGCGACCAGGCGGCCTGGAACGAATTGGTGACCCGGTACGGCGCGCTGCTGTGGTCCATCGCCCGGGGTTTCCGGCTGAGCACCGCGGACTGCGCGGACGTCGTGCAGAGCACGTGGCTGCGGCTGGTGGAGAACCTCGACCGGGTGACCGAACCCGAGCGGCTGGCCGGGTGGCTCGCCACCACCGCGCGGCGGGAGTGCCTCCAGCTCTTACGGCGGGTCGAGCGGCAGCGTGAGGCCGGTGTGCCGGTGCCCGAGGCGGCCGACGAAGGGCCCTCCGTGGACGAGGGGCTGCTGATCGCCGAACGGGACCTCGCGCTGTGGCGGGCGGTCGATCGGCTGTCGGACAAGTGCCGTCAGTTGATCCGGGCGCTGATGGCCACGCCGCCGTTGAGCTACGTCGAGGTGGCCGCCCTGCTGGACATGCCGGTCGGCAGCATCGGGCCGTCGCGTGGACGGTGCCTGGAGCAACTGCGCGCGCTCGCCGAGGAGCTGTGATGGACGACGACGAGCTGATCGAACGACTGCGGGCGGTGTCCGCGGAGGTGGACCCCGTGCCGGTGTGGGTCGAGCTGGCCGCCTACGCGGCGCTGTCGACCCGGCGGCTGGACGCGGAGCTGGCCGAGCTGACCCACGACTCGTGGACGGACACGCCGCAGCTAGTGCGGTCCGGGACCGGCCCACGCCTGCTGTCGTTCGAGGTCGGCCCGGTGTCGCTGGACGTCCAGGTCGACGCGGCCGTGCTGCGGGTGCTGGTGGCGGGCGCGTCCGGCGACCTCGTGGTGGAGACCGCGGCGGGGGAGCGGACCGCGCCCATCGGCGCGGACGGCTGGGTCTCGGTGTCCGACCTGCCGGGCGGCGCGCTGCGGCTCCGCGTGACCGGCGACGACGGGCAGGTCGTGGTCAGCCGCTGGTTCACCGCGTGATCGGCGGGTTCGGGGATGACCGCCGGATCACCGCGTGATCGGTAGGGTTCCGGTGTGACCGACCGGAACGAGATGAGCGGCTCGGCGCACGTCGTGGTCCAAGCCGGGGCCATCCACGGCGACGTGCATTTCCACCGGCCCGAGGCGCGCGTGCCCAGGCAACTGCCGAACCGGATCGAACGACTGCTCAACCAGGTGCGCGTGCTGGCCGAGCTGGAGGCCGGCGTCGCGGACCGTCCGCCGCTGGACGACCCGGTGGTCAAGGTCGTGCTCGGGCCGCGCGGCAGCGGCAAGTCGACGGTCGCCACGTCCTGGCTGCACGAGTGCGAGGACCGGTACCCGGACGGCCAGCTTTACGCGAACCTCGGCGCGTGGACCGACCACCAGGCCGCGCCCGGCGAGGTGCTGGGCGAGTTCCTGGCCGCGCTGGGGGTGCAGCGCTCCGAGCTGCCCGCCGACCTCGCGACCCGGTCGGCGGCGTTCCGGTCGCTCACCCACGGCCGGTCGTTGCAGGTGTTCCTGGACGACGTGGTGTCACCCGCGCAGGTCCGGCCGCTGCTGCCGGGGCGTGGCGGGTCGGTCGTGGTAGTGACCGGGCACGGCGCGTTCGGGGCGTTGCGGCAGCAGAACGCCACGCTGATCGACGTCGACCCGCTGGAACGGGACATGGCCGTGGAGCTGCTGCGGCAGTTCGCGGGCGACCGGGTGCGCGAATCGGCCGCGCTGGACGCCGTGCTGGCCCTGTGCGCGGGGCTGCCGGTGGCGTTGTCGTTGATCGGCGGTCTGCTGGCGCAGGAGCCGGACCTGTCGTTGGCGGGACTGCTGGAGGAGCTGACCGACCCGGACGGCGGCATCACCCGGCTCGCGGTGGGTGACGAGCCGACGCTGTCCTCGCTGTTCGACGTCACCTACGCGCGGTTGTCGGCCGACGCGCAGGCGGTCTACCGGGCGTTGGGCGTGCATCCGACCGGCGAGCTGTCGATGGACGCCCTCGCCGCCGCGCTGGACACGACGCCGGCACGGCTGCGCGGTCCGGTGCGGGAACTGGTCACCCAGCGCGTGGTCGAGAAGCCCGGCCGGGTCGTGGTGCACGCGTTGGTGCGGGAGCACGCGGCGACCGTCGCCGGGGCCCCGGAACCGGTGCTGGACCGGCTGATCGCCTGGTACCTGCGGCGGGCGGTGGCGGCGGACGCGCGGCTGATGCCTCAGCGCGTGTGGCGTGGGCGGCTGTTCCCCGAGCTGGTCGTGGACGACTTCGACGGCGACGCGCGGGCGTGGATGGACGCGGAGCGGGGCGCGTTGCGGGCCGTGGTGGGCGCGGCGTTCCGGCGCGGCGCGTTCGAGGCCGTGGTGCAGTTGTGCGTCGTGCTGTGGTCTTCGTACGAGCCGGGGAAGTACTACGACGATCTCCTTGCCACGCACCGGGATGGTGTGCGGGCGGCGGAACGGCTCGGGTGGGACGCGGCGCGCTCGGTGCTGTTGACCCAACTGGGATTCGCGTACCTGCACCGGGACGAGCCGGCCGAAGCCGCGCGCGTGTGCGCGGAGGCGATCGAGGTCGGCCGGCGGATCGGCGACGTGGAGGCCGAGGCGACGGCCGTGGAGTGCGCGGGTCTGGCGGCACTCGCGGCCGGGTCGGCGGAGGCGCGGGAGCTGTTGCGGCACAACGAAGGGCTCGCGCTCTCGACCGGCGACCCGCGGCGGATCGCGTTGGCCCGGTTCCACCTGGCGAAGGCCGTCGACGGCGCGGACGCCCTGGCGCTGCTGGACCAGGCGCTGGACGGGTTCCGCGGGCTGCCCGAGCCGGAGCCGCGCAACCTGGCCAAGATCATGCTGTGGCAGGGGCGCAAGGGCGGTGACGCCGCCGTGCTGGAGCGGGCGTTGGCGATCGTCGAGGACCACGACTGGCCGTTCGACCGGGCGCAGACCCTGGAGGCGCTGGGTGAGGTGACAGGGGAAAAAGACTACTATACAAGGGCTTTGGAGATTTATCGCCGGCACGGGTTCGTGCGGGCCGCCGCGCGGGTCGGTCAGCTTTTGGCCAGTCGCGCGTAGACCACCGATGCCCGGTGCGGTCCGTCGGCCTCCACCCGGTGGCCGTCACGGGTGCCGATGAGCCATCGGCCCGGTGCGGTCGGCATGGCGGCGACCACCAGGCCGGGTAGCGCGTCCAGGGTCTCGGTGAGCCACGCTTCCGCGTTGCCGGGCCGGTGGTGGAGGACGATCTCGGCCGCCTGCAACCGGTTCGCGTCCGGCGTGTCGGTGCTCACCACGAGGTGGCAGCCGGGCGGCGGCCGGCCGACGTGCGCGGCGAACCGGGTCACCCGCTCGCCGTCGACCCTCGCCCAGTGGTGCGTCACCGGGATGGGGCGGACCTCGGCGGGCGGGACCGTGCGCACCTCCGGATCGACGGGCGGCTCCGGCAGGTCGAGTAGTCGGTGGAACTCTTTGCGCAGCAGAGCGAACGATTCGCCGGGGACCGAGGTGGCCAGCGCTGCCGCGGCTACGGCTTCCGGCGGGAGGCCGTCCCGGTGCACCCGGTCGAGCTGGGCGCGCAGCGGTTCACGGGTGAGCCGGGGCGCGGCGGCGAGCAGCTTGCCCACGGCCGACTCCGGGTCGACCTCGTGCTCGGCCGCGGTGGCCAGCAGCACCGGACGGCCCAGCGCCGCGCCGTAGTAGGTGACCGAGCCGTGGTCGCCGACCACCACGTCGGCCGCGACGAGCGCCGCCCGCCAGCCCTCGGCCGGCGGCAGCGCGAGCACCCCCTCGCAGTCGTCCAGCCAGCGCCGGACCTGCCAGTCGGAGTGGCCGTGCCAGGTGTTCGGGTGCAGCGCCACCGCCACCTGGTAGTCGTCCAGCGGCAGCGCGGCGCGGACCCGGCGGGTCAGGTCGGGCAGCTTGCCGAACAGGCTCTCCGCGCCCCAAGTGGAGGAAATGACGACCAGCCGCTGGTGGGGGAGCACGCCGAGCGCGGCGCGGTAGGAGGCGCGCAGCGGGAGGCCGGCGAGCATCCGGTCGAAGCACGGGTCGCCCGCCACGACCGCCCTGGGCACGGCGGGCGGGCAGGACCGGGCGAGCCGGTCGAGCTGTTCGTCGTGCGAGAGCACGATGGACGCCGGGACCACTTCGCCACCGGACAGCAGCCATTCGGCGGAAAGCCCGAAAACCGATTTCCGATTTCCGATTTCCGATTTCCGATTTCCTGGCGAGTATTTATTGTAACCCATTCCGTGCGGCAACACGATCAGGGGCGCGGCCAGCCGGTCGAGCGTCCCGCCGTGGCTCGTCGCCACCGCCAGGTCGAACCCGGCGCTCACGGCCTGCTCCCACGGGATGGCCAGAACGCCCTGCGCCGTCAGGAACTCCGCCGTGCCGGGGGTGAACGCCGACGACTCGGTGCAGGAGAACACCACCTGCACGCGGGGATCGCGGGCGAGTGGCGTCAGCACGTCGAACAACCGGGTGGCCGAGGTGACGTTGTGCACGACGCCCAGCACGGTGCGCTCGACCCGGCGAGTGGCCCACGGCGTCTCGCCGGGCCGGGCGGGCACTTCGGTCCACCGCGCGTCGAACACGAGCGGTGATGCTAGCCGATCACCGGCGCGGGGGAGTTGGCCTCCTGCACCAGCACGCTCGGCGCGCCGGTGGCGTCGGCGGGCACCACCCACACGTCGTTCACGCCGTCGCCGCGCTGCATCCCGTACGCGATGGTGTGGTCGTCCAACCACGTCGGCTGGTCGTCCACGCTCCGCGTCTCGGCCAGCGGCGTGGTCTTCATCGTCGCCAGGTCCAGCGTCGACAGCCGCCAGCCCTGTTGCGGATCGCCGTTGACGGCCGCCTTGTACGCGATCCGTTTGCCGTCCGGCGACAGCGACGGGCACTCCACGTTGTCCGCCAGCGCCCGCACGGTCCGTGCCGCGAAGTCGCCCTCCATCAGGTACCGGTGGCCGCCGGTCGACATGGTGGCGTAGAAGCGGTTGTCGTCGGCGAACGTCACGCCCCAGTAGTTCCGGTCCACCGTGCGCACCTGCTCGCCGTCCACAATGGACGCGAAGTCCTCCAGCGACTGCACCAGCGTCCCGGTCTCCGTGTCCAGGATGCCCGTGCTGGTGGAGAACCCGTTGGCCGCGTAGGAGTGGCCGTCCACGAACAGCGTCCACGCCACCATCCGGCCGCTGGCCGACACCCGTGCCCGGTTCGGGAAGCCGGTCATCGGCACCGTCCGCAGCTCACGCAGCGACGAGTCCAGCACCGCCAGCTCACCCGACTTCAACGCGCCCACCGGACGCAGGCACGCGGTCGTCCCGCCCGCCGTGTACGCCCGGTCGCACCGTTGGTCGGTCACCTCGCGCGGCCCGGACGGGTCGGTGCGCGACACCGTCGACAGCTTGCCGTTGCTGAGCACCTGCAACCGGGGCCCGCTCACGACGCCGGACGCGATGTCGGCCTCGGGCGCTGCCGACAGGGCCGTGTAGCCGACCGCGACACCGGCCAGCGCCAGGGCGGCGACGGCCGTGACGGCGATCCGGGCCCGGGTGGGGAGGGAGTTCACGATCGCCGTCCCAACAGTGCGGCGGTGGCGGCCAGGGCGAGGGCCACCCCGAAGGCGGCCAGGCGGGTCGCGGTCTCCGGACCCCAGAACTGCCAGGCGAGCCCGAACAGCACCGACGAACCCAGGTACGCCACCGCCTGCCCGCTCTGGACCAGCGCGATCCCCGTGCTGCGCAACCGCTCCGGCAGCAGCGGACCGGCCAACGCCATCAGCACGCCGTCGGTCGCGGCGTAGAAGAACCCGTACAGCACCAGGACGACCGCGAACAGCGGCCAGCCGCCCAACGGACCGAAGATCAGCAGGTACACGGCGATCAACGACGCATAGCCGCCCAGCACCACCGGCAGCCGGCCGACGCGGTCCGCCAACGCGCCCAGCGGAGCGGCCAGCAGCAGGTACACCAGGCTCGTGCCCACGGCGAGCAGCGGGAACCAGCCGATGGCCAGCCCTTCCCGCTTCTGCAACAGCAGGTACACGAAGCCGTCGCCGATCGTCGCCAGCCCCAGCACGGACGCGGCCAGCACGACCCGCCGGGCGCCCTTGTCCCGCAACAGCCCGGCCGCCGCCGACGGGCGCACGGGCGTGGCCGGCACGGCGGAACGGTGGTCCCGCACGAACATCACCAGGATCACCACGCCCAGCGCGGCGACGCAGAAGCTGGTCACGAACACCGAGTCGAACGACCCGCCCGCCGCCGCCAGGACCGCCAACGCCACCAGCGGCCCGGCGAACGCCCCGATCCCGTCCATCGCCCGGTGCACGCCGAACGCCCGCCCGAGGTCCGCGGCCGGCGTGGACAGCGTGATCAGCGCGTCGCGCGGCGCGGTGCGCAACCCCTTGCCCGCCCGGTCGGCGGTGATCACCGCGCCCAGCAGCGCGGTGGACGTGCCGGCGGCGAGCAGGCCGAGCTTCGCCACCGCCGAGAGCGCGTAACCGAAGCCCGCCACGGCTTTCCGCTTCGTGGTCCGGTCGGCCAGGTAGCCGCCGACCAGCCGCAGCAGGGTCGTCGCCCCGGTGTAGACGCCGTCGATCAGGCCGTACGCGGCGGGGCTGAGCTGGAGGACTGTCACGAGGTAGAGCGGCAGGACGGCGGTGACCATCTCCGACGAGACGTCGGTGACCAGGCTGACCGCGCCGAGCGCGAAGACGTTGGCGCTCAGGCCTTTCCAGCCTGCGGTCCGGGGGCGGTCGATGGTGGACAGGTACACGGCGGGACCTCCTTCCGGGCAAGGGGTGCCGCACCCGGCCGGACGACGACCGGGTGCGGCGGCCGGGATCAGTGACAGGCGGTGGTGCCGCTGTCGGTGAAGGACTTGCCCGCCTCGGGCACGAACTGCCAGTCGAAGCTGTTGCTGTGCAGCGTCAGCTTCAGCACGCCGTAGGTGTCGCTGTTGCGCACCTCGCTGTTGGGCTTGATGGTGCCGAAGCTGTAGTGGCTGGCGCCGCCCATGCCCGCGACGAACGTGCGGATGCCGCGGGTCGTGTCGAGCGCGCCGCTCGGGTTCTGCGGCGCGAAGCGCTCGTACTGGTGGTTGTGGCCGAACAGCACCACGTCGGCGTTGTGGTCGTACAGCGCCTGGAACAGCGGGCGCGTCGACGTCGACGGGGCGTGGTTCGCGCCCGACGTGAACAGCGGGTGGTGCCAGTACGCCGCCGTGCACGGCTTGGTGCCGGCCGCCAGGTCGGCGCGCAGCCACTGCTCCTGCGCCGAGCCCGCCGACATGCTGATGTTGGAGTTCAGCGACACGATGTGCCAGTTGCCGAGGTCGTACGAGTAGTAGCCGCGGCCCGACGGACCGGCCTGCGTGCCGAAGTAGCCGTAGTAGCCGGTCGCGCCGCTGGTGTTGTAGTCGTGGTTGCCCGGCGACGGCCGGGTGCGGGCCTTGTGCCTGCCCCACGTCGGGTCGTAGTAGTTGTTGAACTCCGTGGTGGTGCCGCTGTTGTAGACGTTGTCACCGGTGGTGTAGACGGTGCCGGGGATGTTGTCCAGCAGCGCGGCGGTCGCGCTGTCGCCCGAACCCGAGTTCGAGATGTCGCCCGCCCCGACCAGCACCGGGTCGCCGCTCGGCGGCGGCGTGGTGGTCGTGGTCGTGCCGGTGGTGACGACCAACTGCGGGGCGGTCGCCCCGGTCTCCCGCGAGTCGTAGTCGGCCCCGTCGCTGCTCGACGAGGTGACGCCGATGCTGAACGTGCCGTTGCCCGTGACGTAAGAGGTCACGTCGACCTCGTACCAGGCGTTGCGGGCGACCGAGCCGAGCGAGCCCAGCGTGGCGCCGTCGATGGCGGGCTGGTTGTTCCAGGTGACACCGGTCTCCGACCACGTGGTGTTGCTCATCGACCGGAACGTGCCGCCGTTGGGGCTCTGCGAGCCCGAGACGTCGTCGGTGTGCACGCGCAGCTTGGCGTTGCCGACCGTGCCGGACACACCGGAGACGGTGAACTTGAGGAAAAGTCGCTTCACCGGTGAGTTGTCCACGCCGAGCTGGCCGGACGTGCCGTAGTTCGTGCCGGCCGCGGAGTTGTCGACGTGGGTGTCCGCGGAGGGGGTGAAGGTGGTGGTGGCGGCCGACGCGGCGGGGGCGTTGTCGGATGAGGCGACGATGGTGAGAGTGGTCGCGATGAAGACGCCTACGGCGACCACCGCGAGCGGGGCCCTACGACCTGACATGCCGAAACCCTTCGCTTCCTGATGTACGGGACAAGGGCCTGGGGAACGGTAGGCACGCGCGGGCACGATGGAGTGATCACCCGAAGGCGGGATGATGAACTGCGCGCTAACGCCGTCACCCTGTGCGTCACTCCGCATACTTGCGGTCGTTGGATCGTGAACGAGGCTCGGAGAGGCGGCGGATGTACGACTTGGTGTTGTTCGGGGCGACCGGGTTCACCGGTGAGCTGACCGCGGCGTACCTGGCGGCGAACGCGCCCGAGGGCACGCGCTGGGCGTTGGCGGGCCGCAGCCCGGCGAAGCTCGCGGCCGTGCGGGAACGGCTGGCCGCGGTCGACCCGGCGTCGGCGGACCTCGACCTGCTCACGGCGGACGTGACGGACGAACGCTCGCTGCACGCCGTCGCGGAGTCGGCGCGGGTGGTCGTCACCACCGTCGGGCCGTACGTCCACTACGGAGACGGGCTCGTGGCGGCCTGCGCGCGGGCGGGGACGGACTACGTCGACCTGGCCGGTGAGCCGGAGTTCGTCGACCTGACCTACCTGCGCCACCACGCGACGGCGGCGGAGTCCGGCGCGCGGCTGGTGCACTCGTGCGGTTTCGACTCGATCCCGTACGACCTGGGCGCGTACTTCACCGTGCGGCAGCTCCCCGAGGGCGTGCCGATCTCGCTGGACGGGTTCGTGAGCGCGTCGGGCACGTTCTCCGGCGGCACGTTCCACTCGGCGGTGACGGCGTTCTCCCGGCTGCGCTCCTCCGCGTCGGTCGCGCGGAAGCGGCGTCGCGCGGAGGGCCGGCCGGCCGGTCGGATCGTGCGCGGCAAAGCCGGGAAACCGGGTCACGACAAGAGGATCGGCGCCTGGGTGCTGCCCGCGCCGACCATCGACCCGCAGGTGGTGCTGCGCTCGGCGGCGGCGCTCGACCGGTACGGGCCGGAGTTCTCCTACGGCCACTACATCGCGGTGAAGAAGCTGCCCATCGCGCTGGGCCTCGTGGGCGGCGTGGGCGCGTTGGCGGCGCTGGCCCAGGTGCCGCCGGCCCGGCGGTGGCTGCTGGACCGGAAGAAGCCCGGCGAGGGGCCGACCGCCGAGCAGCGGGCCGAGGCGTGGTTCAAGGTGGTGTTCTTCGGCGAGGGCGGCGACCGGCGGGTGGTGACCGAGGTGTCCGGCGGCGATCCCGGTTACGGCGAGACGGCCAAGATGCTCGCGGAATCCGCGCTGTGCCTGGCCTTCGACCACCTGCCGGAGACCTCGGGCCAGGTCACCACGGCGGTGGCGATGGGTGACGCGTTGACTTCACGGCTGGTGAAGGCCGGCATCAGGTTCGCCGTGCGCTAGAAGTCGGACCGGATCGTTTCCCGCACGCGGCCGGTCCTCAGTGGAGTTCTCCCCGTGCCGCCCGGAACACGGCGTCGGCGACGCGTTTGAGCGGTGGGGAGTCGAGCTTCCACTGCTGCCAGTACAGCGGGACGTCGACGGGGCGTTCGGGGTGGAGGTGGACCAGCCGGCGGTGGCGCTTGATCTGGTGCTCGCTGAGCAGCGCCCAGCCCGCGCCGGCGGCGACGGCGTCCTCGAACACCGGGCCGTCGGGCAGGAGGTGGCGGTGTTTCGACGCCTGCCGCCCGGTCACGGCACGGCAGAACGCGTCCTGGAGGTCGTCCTTCTCGTCGAACACCACCACCGGGACTTCGGACAACGCCTTGCCCTGCCACAATTTCGCGAACGCCCGGCCGGCCACGGCGTGGTAGCGCATGCTGCCGAGCGGCCGGACGCTGCACCCCTGCACCGGCCGCGGTGACGACGTGACGGCCGCGACGACGAGGCCCTGCCGCAACAGCTCGGCGGTGTGGTCCTGGTCGTCGCGCAGCAGTCCGAGCACGATTCCGTCATCGGCCGCCAGTTCCTTCACCGCCTCGCGGAACCAGGTCGACAGGGAGTCGGCGTTCACCGCGACCTGGATCGGCGTCGGGCGTTCGACCAGGCCGAGGCCGGCGAACGCGTCCTGCTCCAGCAGCGCCAGTTGGCGGCCGTAGCGGGCGATCGCCGCGCCGGACTCGGTGAGCCGCGCCGGTTTCGCGCGCACCAGCAGCACCCGGCCGGTGCGCTGCTCCAACGCCTTGATGCGCTGGCTCACCGCCGACGGTGTGACGTGCAGCGCTCGCGCCGCCGCGTCGAACGTGCCCTCGTCCACCACGGCCAGCAGGGTGCGCACCGACTCCGGATCCAGCATCACAGCCGCTAATGTTACGTAAGGAAATGTAGCTGGCCTTACCAACGACGCTTTCTTAGCGTGGCGAACGTGATGTACGCGCTCCTCGCCGGCCTCGGCGCCGGACTGTCCCTGATCGTCGTCATCGGAGCCCAGAACGCGCTGGTGCTCCGGCAAGGTGTGCTGCGCCAACAGGTTCCGGCGATCGTGGCGATCTGCGCCGCCTCCGACGCCGTGCTCATCGCCCTCGGTGTCGGCGGCGTCGGCTCCCTCCTCACCGCGTGGCCGCCCGCGCTCACGGCCGTCCGGTGGTTCGGGGCGGCGTTCCTCATCGGCTACGGCGTGCTGGCCGTGCGCCGGGTGCTGCGGCCCGCCGCGTTGCGGCTCGGCGGCACGGCGTCGGCGGCCATCGTCACGTGCCTGGCGCTGACGTGGCTCAACCCGCACGTGTACCTGGACACCGTGCTGCTGCTGGGCACCGCGTCGACGTCGTTCGGGGACGACCGCTGGTGGTTCGGGCTCGGCGCGATGGCGGGCAGCGTGCTGTGGTTCACGTCGCTGGGCTTCGGCGCGCGCAAGCTGTCCGGTCTGTTCACCCGCCCGTCCGCCTGGCGGGTGCTGGACGGGGCGGTCGCGGTCGTGGTCACGGCGACCGGGGTGTCCCTGCTGCTCGGTTCCTGACTCCGCATTTGTCGGGGTCCATTCCGGCGGTGCGGAATGCGCTATGCCATGTCGACGCGAATATCACCGGCCTAGATGGATTTCACCCGTAATAGCCACGCGATCACGTAACATTGCGCGCCTGAAAGGCAGTCGGCTTCGCCCGCGGAGGAGTGCGCATGTTCGTGGGTCGGTCCGGCCTGGTAGCGCTGGTCGAGCAGTTGGTGCTGGTCGACGGCACACCGCCGGTCCCGACCGGCCGGGACCGCCCGGTGCTGGTGATCGAGGGATACGGCGGTTCCGGGCGCACCGAATTCCTGCACACGCAGTGGTCGCGGTGGAAATCCGATACGCCGACCGTGTGGGTGGACGCCCGTTTGGTGGATGACCCGGACACCCATTCGCTGCGTCCCCTGCTGATTGCCGTGATGCAGGGGCTGAGTGACAAGGTCGGCGGGTACGAGGTCAAGTTCCCGCGCGTGGTGCTCGCGCACATCGCGATGGAGAGCCCGGTGGCCGACGTCGACCCCGAGCGGGCCAAGCAGACCATGCGGCGGCGGCTCATCGAGTACCGCGACCGCGACGCGCTGATCACGCTGGTCGGCGAGCTGCTGCGGACCTCGCTCGGCGCGGTGACCCCGAACGTGCCCGGCGGCGACGTCGTGGCCGACGCCGTGGCGCAGGGCATCGTGGACCGGCTGCGGCGGGCGTCCAAGCTGGCCAAGTTCACCTGGGACGAGTCGCTGGCCTGGTTCGGCCACCAGGACAACGGCCTGCGCTTCGACCCGGTCGCCGCGCTGGTGCAGCTCAGCAGGCAGGCCGCGATCGACACCCCGGACGTGCGCGGCGACGTGGACGACCTGCTGGTCGCCGCCCTGCTGGCGGACGTGCGGGAGAGCCTGGGGAAGGTGGCCGGGCGGCCGTGGAACGCGCTGGTGCTGCTGGACGAGGGCGACCTGCCCACCGCGCGGTCGTTCGTCACGGCCCTGCTGCGGATGCGGCGCAGCCGGGCCAACCGCTCGCCCGACCCGTCCGCGACACCCACCGACCCGCTGGTCGTGGTCACCACCAGCGGCGGCCGGCTCGCGGGCGACCTGCCCGGCCGGGACGAGGCGCGCCCGTCGTGGCTGGCCATCGACCTCGGCGAGCTGACCGAGCAGGACGTGCACGACATGGCCCGCGCCCACATCTGGCCGCCGGAGCTGGGCACCCGCCGGGTGTCCGACGCGGTGTACCGGCTCACCGGCGGCCACGCCGCCGCCACCGACCTGGTGCTGCGCGCCCTGGAGGCCGCGCCCGGCCTGGTGGACCGCGTGGACGAGGTGCTGGCCAGGCCGGGCACCACCGCGAGCCACACCGTGGAGGAGGAGCTGCTCGGCCGGATCGTCAAGGGCCTCGGGCCGGGTGGCGAGGTCGGCGAGCACCTGGTGACGCTGTCCGCCGCCCGCCACCGGGCCGAGGCGGGGAAGCTGCGGGAGCTGCTGGACGAGCCGCCGGGTCTGGACCTGATGATGTCCACGACCCTGTGGTCCGGCCGCGGTCCGCAGGGTCAGCCCGCCCTGCCGAGGTTCGTCCGCTACCTCGGGCTGCGCGCCCTCGCTGCCCGCGCCGGGGGCCCGGACTGGACCGGGATGTTCACCGCGCTGCGCGACCAGGCGCTGGAGGACGGCGACCACGCGGGCCGGCTGCACCACGAACTGGCGCTGGGCAACACCGCCCTGGTCGCGGACGAGCTGACCGAGCTGCTGCCGGACCTGCCGGGCGAGGAGTGGCTGGCCCTGCTGGACGCGATCACCGCCACGCCGCGGCTGGTCGCCGACCCGCACGCGGTCACCGCGGGCGGTCGCGACCTGGTCCGCCGCCTGGTCGACACCCTGCACGCGATCGGTGACCCGAGGCTGAGCGAGCGGCGGTCGCTGTGCCGCCGATACCTGTTGGCAGAGAACGACTTCCGCACCTTGGCGGGCTCCTCCGAGGCGTTCCTGCTGCGTGCCCAGCACTACCACCGCCTGGCGGACCGGCTGTGCTGATCGGAAAGGAGCCGCGGCCATGCCGCCGGAAAAGCTGACGAACAGGTACTACTTCGGGATCTACCCCCGCCCGCCCAAGTTCTTCCGGAGCTGGTGGGACAAATGGCTGCGCGTCGTGATCGCCTCGGCCGTGCTGGTGGCGGTGGTGCCCGGCTACCTGGCGGTGGACTGGGTGTCGGCGCGGGTGTCCTGCCGGGACGGCCTGCCGTCCGGCGACATCTGGTCGCAGGGCGGCGAGTGCGTCGGCGTGTCCGCCGGGCCGTACGCGTTCGGCCTGGACGCCTTCGGCCCGGTGCTGGCGAAGATCGCCGAGCAGAACGCCGGCGCGGGCCAGGCGGGCTGCCAGCCCGGCGCGGAGCCCGTGACGGTGGCCGTGCTGTCCACGCTGACCACGCCGAACGGCGGCGGGCGCGTCCTGCACGAGATCGAGGGCTACGCCGCCGCGCAGGCGCGGGCGAACGGCGTCGGCTGCATCCACCCGCTGCGACTC
This sequence comes from Actinosynnema sp. CS-041913, assembly GCF_050942485.1. Lineage (NCBI taxonomy): Bacteria > Bacillati > Actinomycetota > Actinomycetes > Pseudonocardiales > Pseudonocardiaceae > Actinosynnema > Actinosynnema sp. CS-041913. The sequence continues at coordinate 3,089,130 of NZ_CP192037.1, forward strand.
AAGATCGCGCACATGGGCGCGACCCAGCAGGCGGCCACGGAGGTCGCGGAACTGCTCCGGGACGACCCGTCGGTGGTGGCCGTGGTCGGCATGGGCCTGAGCGACCAGCGCTCGGCCGACGCCGCGGACGTGCTCGGGGCGCCCGGCAAGCCCATGCCGATGATCGGCGCCCTCATCACCGCCGAGGGCTTCGACGCCGACGGCTCGGCCGGCGACCGGCCCGACTACTCGACGTGCGACGAGAGCGCGAGCTACGACAACGGCGTCGGCGAGGGCTACTTCTACCGCGTCTCGCACCGCAACGCCAAGCAGATCAAGCTGCTCGGCGACTTCCTCAAGGCCGCGCCCGACTTCATCGTGACGCCGAACGACAAGCGCGACCCGTACACCTGCACGGCCCTGCCGTTCGTGCGCAGACTGGGCGAGCGCCCCGAGGTGAAGTTCGACCCGACCGACCCGGCGACGGTGAGCCTGGCGGCGCAGCGGATCTGCGGGCGGCCGGGCGTTGTGACGGCGTTCTACATCGCACGCAGCCGGGATCTGGGCCGGTTCCTGCGCAGCATCGACGAGCAGTACCGCAACGGTTTGTGCGAGGCGTCCGCCATCACCGTCGTCAGCACGTCCGACGCGGTGCGGATGCGCGTGCCGGAGGACGACCCCGAGCTGGAGGGCGCGCGGAAGCAGGCGCTGGGGTCCACGGTGTTCCGCAACGGCACGCTGCGGCTGGTTTACACGCCCTTGGCGGACGCGGACTCGCTGCGCGGCGGCAACACCGAGTTCGCGGCGCTGGAGGACCGGTTCAAGGCGGGGGGTTTCGACCCGAGGCACCTCGACGGCGGGTGGGCGATCAACGCCTACGACGCCCTGTACACGGTGTCGGAGGCGATGCGGACGTTGAGCGCCAACAGCGAGGTGACCCGCAGTGTGCTCAACAGCGCGATCAGCGGGTTCGCGGCGGGTAGTGGGCGTCTCGGCGCGGGTGGTCAGATCGAGTTCGACAACAGCGGCAACCGGACGGGTGATCCGGTGGCGGTGCAGTTGTGCCCGCCCCGTGAGGGCGATCGCCCGGTGACGGTGCGGGTGGACGCGCAGAGTTCGCCGGCGGGCACTCACTGCCGGTAGGGCACGGCGTCCCCGAGCGGGTGGAGTTCTTCGCCGGCGGGTACCCACCGCCGGCAGGCCACGGCTTTCCCGAGGGGTCGCGATTTTTGCGGTCCTGTTGGCAGCCGGTGGAATGCATTGGCGCCGAACACACCGGTCGTTGAGCCGGTTGGTGGATTCTTCGCCGATCGGGATTCGCGCTGTGCCTGCCCTTAACCAACCGACCATGTGGCGCTCACCTCCCGGCCCTCCGCCCGTGCTCTGACGCCGTGAGGGTCCGGGGTCAGGGGGCGGCTGCTTGAGGGGCTGGCGCGTCCCGGACGGGGACCGGTCGTCCGTCGCGACCGGGTCCGACTGGAGGGCGTTCGTGGCACGTTTTCAGTGCTACCGCACCGCGGGAAGCGGTGTCCGGTGGCGGTTGCTGGGAGGCAACAACCGGGTGTTGGGCGTCGGGGTGCGCAGTCATGACGCCCATCTCGACGCGTTGGCCGAGATAGCCCTGGTGCGGGTGAGCGCGACCACCGCCGCATTCGTCATCGAGCACGCCGACAACGGGTCGTGGTGGTGGCGGCTGGCCGACCTCGCCCGCTCCGCGCAGGGTTTCGCGCGCCGGGTGGACGCCGAGCTGGCCGCCGGGCGGTTCCGGAGCCGGGTGGCGCCGGCCGAACTGGACCCCGTGCTGGCGGTGTTCCAGCCGGGGAAGAGGGGCCGGTCCAGCCGGGGACGTGCAGACGTGTGGCCGCAGCGACCTGTTGGTTGAGTGTTCACCTATCGGGTGGACCGCTGTCATCGCGTGGGTTTTCCCTTGCCGTGCCTCGCGAATTCGCAATCCGACCACTCTGCCGCGATCGAAGGAGAAGGCGCCCATGACGGCCGAAACCGACCGGCCTCGGGCCATCACGCCCGCGACGCCGATCGGCGACAAGGTGTTCCGCGGCGCCGTGCGGTTCAGCGGCGTGCTGGTCCTGCTGATCATGGGCGGCATCGGCGTCTTCCTCGCCTACCAGGCGATCCCGACGCTCCGCGTGCTCGGCTGGAGCTTCTTCACGGAGAACCTGTGGCGGCCCGAGTCCAACCGGCTCGGCATCCTGTCCATCGCGCTGGGCACCCTTCAGGTCGCGGTGGTGGCGATCGTGATCGCCGTGCCGGTCGCGATGGGCACCGCGCTCTACATCTCCGAGTACGCGCCGCTGAAGCTCAAGCGCACGCTGGTCGCGCTGCTGGACCTGATGGCCGCCGTGCCCAGCGTCGTGTACGGCCTGTGGGGGTTCTTCTTCCTCCAGGAGGAGATCATCTACCTCTCCCGGTGGCTGTCGACCTACCTCCGCTTCCTGCCGTTCTTCGAGGTGCGCACGGACGTGACGGCGGCGGTGTGGGAGCAGTCCGCCTACACGTCGTCGGTGTTCATCTGCGGTGTCGTGGTCTCGATGATGGTCATCCCGATCACCGCGTCGGTGATGCGCGAGGTGTTCTCCTCCGCGCCGGCCGGCGAGCGGGAAGCCGCGCTGGCGCTGGGATCGACGCGGTGGGGCGTGATCCGGTCGGTGGTGCTGCCGTTCGGGCGCGGCGGTGTCATCGGCGGCACGATGCTGGGCCTGGGCCGCGCGCTGGGCGAGACGATCGCCGTCGCCCTGATCATCTCGCCCGCGTTCGACGTGAAGTTCCGCGTCCTGGAGAAGGGCGGCAACACCATTTCCGAGCTGATCGCGTTGCGGTTCGGGGAATCCAGTCCGTTCCAGTTGTCCGCGCTGCTGGCGGCGGGCCTGGTGCTGTTCCTGTTCACGTTGCTGATCAACGTGCTCGCTTCGATGGTCGTGGCCCGCAGCCGCAGCGGCGCCTCGACGGAGATCTGAGGACTTGTCGATGACGATGCTCGCCGAACCCGCCGTGGAGGCCGAGCGGCGGGACGAGGCCCGGGAGCAGACGCCCCGCAGAATCGGCGGACGCACCCTGGACGACGTGCTGGCCGCGGTCGGCTCGGCGGTCGGCGCGGTCGCGCTGGTGTGGGTGCTGTACGAGAACCTGCTTCCCACGTCCGGGAAACTCGGGTTCGTCGTCTCCTGGTACCTGGCGTTCCTGCTGCTCTACGCCGGCGTGACCGCGCTGCGCCACCCGCGCACGGTGATCGCGGACCGGGTGGGTTCCGCCGTGGTGCACGCGCTGGCGGTGCTGCTGGGCCTCGGCCTGGTGCTGGTGGTCGGGTTCACCTTCGTGCGCGGTGCGGAAGCGCTGGGGCACGCCAACTTCTGGGTCTCCGACCTGAGTTCGGCGGGCCCGCTGGACCCGTTGGAGGAAGGCGGCGTGCTGCACGCCCTGCTCGGGTCGCTGGTGCAGATCACCATCGCCACCGCCATCACGCTGCCGCTGGGCGTGGCCTGCGCGGTGTTCCTCAACGAGGTCGGCGGCCGGTTCGCCCGGCCGGTGCGCACCGTGGTGGAGGCGATGACCGCGTTGCCGTCCATCGTGGCCGGTCTGTTCATCTACGTGACGGTGCTGGTGTTCGCCGGGTTCCAGCGCAGCGGGCTGGCCGCCGCGCTCGCGATCGGCGTGATGATGCTGCCGATCATCGCCCGCGCCGCCGAGGTGGTGCTCCGGGTGGTGCCCAACGGGTTGCGGGAAGCCAGCCTCGCGCTGGGCGCGTCGCAGTGGCGCACGGTGTGGCGGGTCGTGCTGCCCACCGCGCGGCCGTCCCTGGCGACGGCACTGATCCTGGGCATCGCGCGGGGCGTCGGCGAGACCTCGCCGGTGCTGCTCACGGCCGGCTACACCACCTACCTGAACGCCGACCCGACGTCCGGGCCGATGGTGTCGCTGCCGCTGGTGACCTACACGCTGGCCCGTTCGTCGGAGAAGGTCGACCAGGTCCGGGCCTTCGGCGCGGCGTCGATCCTGCTGGCGTTCGTACTTCTGCTGTTCGTGATCGCGCGCCTGGTCGCGCAGCGGTCGACCAAGGGGGGACGTCGGTGAAGCGCTTGGCCCTGGTGGTCCTGCTGCTCCTGGTCTGGGTCACGCCGGCCGAGGCGGGCCGGATCGGATCTGCCACACCGGCCGAGGCGGCCCGGACCGCCTCGGCCGCCGCGGCGCAGACCTACTACCCGATCCGCGGCTCGGGCTCGTCGTGGAGCGAGAACGCGATCAAGCAGTGGATCGCCGACGCCAGCACGATCGGCCTGCCGGTCAGCTACTCCGGCTCCGGGTCGAGCGCGGGGCGGCTGGACTTCGCGCAGAAGATGAACGACTTCGCGGTGTCCGAGATCCCGTTCCAGGGCATCGACCCGACGACGGGCAACGCCGACAACTCCAACGGCAGGCCGTTCGCGTACATGCCCATCGTGGCCGGCGGCACGGCGTTCATGTACAAGATCACCATCAACGGCCAGTTGGTGCGGGACCTCCGGCTGCGCGGCGAGACCGTGACGAAGATCTTCACCGGCGCCATCACGGACTGGTCCGACGACCAGATCACCGCCGACAACAACGGCCGGCGGCTGCCCGCCAAGCGGATCGTGCCGGTGGTGCGCTCGGATGGCTCGGGCACCACGGCGCAGTTCACGCTGTGGATGTCCAAGCAGCACCCCGGCCAGTACTGCCCCTTCTTCGCGGAGCATGTGGACCCGGCCAAGGCGTGCGGGCTCACCTCGTACTACCCGACGTTCGGCAACGCGGTGGGGCAGGTCGGCTCCTCGCAGATGGCGGGCTACATCTCCGCCCAGTACGGCGAGGGCACCATCGGCTACGTCGAGTACTCCTACGCGCGGGCGCTGAACTACCCGGTCGCCAAGGTCAAGAACGCGGCGGACTACTTCACCGAGCCGACCGACACGAACGTCGCCGTGGCCCTCCAGTACGCGCGGATCGAGCAGGACCCCGCCAAGGAGACGTACCTGACGCAGATCCTGGACGACGTCTACAACAGCGGTGACGCGCGCACGTATCCGCTGTCGTCGTACTCCTACATGATCCTGCCGATCTCCGAGGACGGCAAGATCACCACGGACTCCGGCCGGTCGCTGGCCAAGTTCGCCCGCGACTTCCTGTGCCAGGGCCAGCAGCACATGGGCAAGCTCGGCTACTCGCCGCTGCCGCTCAACCTGGTGCGCGCGGGATTCGAGCAGGTGACCAAGGTGCCCGGCGCGGAACAGGCCACGCTGACCCCGAACCAGTGCCACAACCCCACGTTCGACCCGAACGACCCGGACAGCAACCTGCTGGCCAAGAACGCGCCGATGCCCGAGGACTGCGACAAGGTCGGCCAGGGTCCGTGCGGCGTCGGCGGCGGGTCGGACCAGTCCGGGCGGCAGGGGCAGAACGGCGACCAGAGCCGCGACGGCCAGAACGGTCAGCCGGGCTCGGTGGACAACGACGGCGACGGCATCCCGGACGTCATCGCGGGGGTCGACCCGGTGACCGGGCAGCCGTTGGGCGAAGGCCTGGCCGACAACGGCACGACGCCGGGCAGCGCGACCGAGCTGGCGGCCGTCCGGTCCGAGGGCATGGACACCGCGTTGGCCGTGCTCGCCGCGGTGGAACTGGTGCTGGTGCTGGTGGTGCCGACATTCGTGGCCCGTGCCGTGCGGCGCAGGCGGGCCCGTCAGGGGAGTGAGCTGTGATGCGCAGGACTGTCCTTTTGGGACTCGTGCTGACCCTGGTGTGGCTGTCCGCACCCTTCAGCGGGGCGGTCGTGGTCGCGCCCGGAGCGGACGCGCAGCCCGTGACGCTCACCCAGGACTTCGACGAGCACTACAACCCGGGCGGCTCCGCCCGCGGCAAAGTGACCGTGTCGCAGACTGCGGACCTGGTGCGGCAGCGGGTCAATGTGTCCTGGTCCGGGCTGCGTCCGACGCGCGGGTCCGGCGGCGACGCGAGCTACCCGGTGGCCATCATGCAGTGCTGGGGCGAGGCGGACCAGGTGACCCAGCAGCGCTGCTGGTCGGCCGGGCGCGCCATGGACCGCGCGTCGTTCAACGACGCGACGCCGTGGGATCCCGTCGTGTTCGGCGACTACGGCGACCCCGGCGCGAACCTCGACACCGTGATGTCGTTCACCGCGCGCGACGGAAAGCGGTACTCGTGGGAGCCCGTGCCGGTGGACGACGTGACCAAGGTGCCCTTGGCGTGGCCCGACGGTTCGGTGAAGGCGGGCCCGCCACCGGACCTGTCGCAGGACACGTTCAACTTCATCATCCCGCCGACGCTGGTCGGCGAGACCCGCGCGGACGGCAGCGGCTCGGTGGACATCGAGCTGCTGCCCGGCGCGCAGCTACCGAGCCTGGGCTGTTCGGACACCGACGCCTGCTCGCTGGTCGTGGTGCCCATCGGCGACCCGCACTGCCTGCCGGACGAGGAGCTCCTGCTGCCGGAGTGGGTCGAGGCGTGCCGGCCCCACGCGGACGTGTCGTCGTTCCGGTCCGCCGCGAGCTGGAAGACGCCGACCAACTGGGAGCGGCGGTTCGCCTTCCCGCTGTCGTTCCGCAAGACCCCGGAGGTCTGCGTCTCGGACGGCCGGCCCGAGACGGGGGTGACCGGCTCGCCGTACCTGTCGCAGCTCATGGCGAGCTGGCGGCCCAAATTCTGCCTGGACGGCGGCCTGTTCAAGCTCGGCTACACCAGCCTGGGCGAAGGCGAGGCACGCCGCCAGTTCCTCACCAACCTGACCGAGCGGCGCGCCGACGGCGTCAACGCGGTGCTCACCGCGCGGTCCCCGGACACCGACGCGCCCGCGCCCGTGGTGTACGCGCCGGTCGCCACGACCGGCTTCACGGTGGGCTTCCTGGTCGACTCGGCGGCCGGTGTCGAGCTGACGTCGCTCAACCTGACGCCGCGCCTGCTGCTGAAGATGCTCACCCAGTCCTACACCGCCGCCGCGCCGGGCATCGAGACGCACCCGGCCATCTCCAAGAATCCGGAGTGGTGGGGCAGCGATCCCGAGCTGCTGCGCGCCAACCCCGGCCTGGCTCTGCGGGCGGGCGGTATCGAGGCGGCCACCTACCCGATCTTCGTGCAGGGCGACCTGGACCTCACCTGGGCGCTGACCGCGTACATCGCGGCCGACCCGGCGGCGGTGGCGTGGCTGGGCGGCGCGCCGGACGAGTGGGGGATGACCGTCAACCCCAAGTACCGCGCGCAGACGTTGCCGTACGCGCAGTTCGAGCTGCGGGACGACTGGAAGGTGCCGGGCTCCGCGCCGGCCTACAAGGACCAGTTGTGGTTCAACCTGGTGGCGAACCAGGTGTCGTCGGTGGTGAGCGCGGCCGTCGCGCTGGTGCAGGCCCGGCCGACCGCGACCACCAACGAGAGCCAGGAGAACGGCAAGTTCGTCTACAAGCGGCCGGAACGGCAGAAGACCGGCAGCCGGGCGCTGCTCGCCATCACCGACCTGTCCGACACGGCGGTGTTCGGGCTGCGTTCGGCGGCGTTGCAGACGCCGACCGGTGACTTCGTCGCTCCCACCAGGGAGTCCATGGCCCACGGGCTGCGGGCGACGTCCATCGACCCCAAGACCGGCATCCTGGCCATCGACCAGTCCAAACTGGACGCCCGCGCCTACCCCGGCACGACGGTGGTGTACGCGGGCGTGCCGACGAGCGGGTTGCCCCGGTCGGAGGCGGACAACTACGCGACGTTGCTGGAGTACGCGGCCGGCGAGGGCCAGCAGTACGGCACGGCCGTCGGCAACCTGCCCGTCGGCTACCTCGCGCTCAGCGACCCGCTGCGCGAGCAGACCCGCAACGCGGCCCGCGCCGTGCGCGACCAGAAGGGCGAAGTGCCGCCACCGCCGCAGTCGGTCCTCCAGGACCCGGCCGGCGGTCTGCTGCCGCCGCCCGCCCTGCCCGTGCTCGGTAACAACCCGGCCGTGCCGCCGGGCGTGGCGAACACCCCGCCGGCCACCCCGCCCGCGTCCGTCGCGCCGAGCACGGCCCGGCCGGTGACCAGCGTGGCGACGCGGTCGGACGCGTCGTCGTTCGGGCGGTGGCTGCTGCCGTCGCTGCTCGGCCTCGGTCTGCTGGCGGGCATCCTGGCGCCCGTGGTGTCGGCGGCGGGCACCCCCGGCCACCCGGCGCGGCAGTGGCTGAGCAGGTTGTTCCGGCGGGGTGGCGCGTGAGGTCGCCGCTGGAGATCGTGCTGCTGCGCCGGGTCCTGTTGCTGCTCTCGTTGCTGCTGCTGGATTTCGCGGCCTTCCTGCTGGTGATCGGCCCGGTCCGGTACGAGCGGTCGCAGGACCTGCTGTACTCGCAGGCACGGCAGCAGTTGGCGGCGATCGAGATGCCTTACAGCGGCACGATCGAGCCCGGCAGCCCGGTGGCGGTCCTGGAGATCCCGGGCCTGAAGATGACCCAGGTGGTGGTCGAGGGCACCTCCGGGGCGCGGCTGCTGGAAGGGCCGGGGCACCAGCGGACGACCCCGCTGCCCGGTCAGGCCGGTGCGTCGGTGCTGATGGGACGTTCGGTGACGTTCGGCGGGCCGTTCGGGGACATCTCCGCGCTGCGCGAGGGCGACCAGATCACCGCGACCACCGGGCAGGGCCGCTTCACCTACCGGGTGGACCGGGTGCGCCGCGACGGCGACCCGGGCCCTCCGCCGCTGGAGCCGGGTCGCGGCCGGCTGGTGCTGGTGACCGCGGAGGGCGAGGACGTCCTCGGGCTGCCGTTCAGCGCCGACCGGTCGGTCTACGTGGACGCGTCCTTGCTGGACACCGCGGTCCCGGTCGGCGCGCGGCCCACTTCGCTGCTGCCGGAGGAGAAGGCGATGCGCCACGACCCCAGCGGCCTGGTGCCGCTGGTGCTGTGGCTCCAGGTGCTGCTGGCGGCGGTCGTGGCGGCGGTGTGGGCGGTGCTGCGGTGGGGGCGGTGGGAGACGTGGCTGGTCGGCGTGCCCGTGCTGCTGGCCTCGTCGTGGCAGGTGTTCGAGCACGCCGCCGTGGTGCTGATGCCGAACCTGTTGTAGGGCGGCGGTGCCGATGGCCGGAACCTTCTCTCGAACGGCCGAAGGGCCTCCCGATCGCTCGGGAGGCCCCTTGGCGGAACACCGTCAGCTCAGCCGCACCTTCACGGCGATGAGCTGGGTGCGCTTGTAGTACTTGAGCTTGTTGTCCGACACGAACACCAGCGTGCGCGCGCCGTCGGAAAGGGTCGGGCCCCAGGTCACGGCCTCCAGGTCGTCCACAGTGGACAGCCCGAGCCGCGTCAGGTCGAGCACGAGGCGCTTGGCCACCGGCTGGTAGGTCTGGCCGGCCAGCGACGGCAGGTCGGCGACGTTGGTCGCGCCCAGGGCGAAGTCGATCTCGTACAGCTTCGCCGAGTTCACGCCGGCCTGCTCCAGCACCAGGAACCGGCTGTCGGCGACGGCCAGGATCTCGCTGACCCCGTTGCCCGCCACGGCGTCCGGCAGGTAGGCGAACTGGACCAGCGGGTCGCCGCTCGCGCGGTCGTGCAGGGTCAGCCGGGTGGCGTCGCCGTCCTGCGCCAAGGGTCCGCGCAGGGCCGTCAGCACCTGGCCGTCCGAGGTGAGGGTGAGGCCGGACAGCGACTTGCCGCTCTGCGCGCCGACGCCGTCCACCGCCACCTTCTGTACGTCCGGCGTGGCGAACTGGCCCACGAACGCGCCGTTGCCCGCCGCCTCGCGCACCGACGGGTCGACCTTCCGCGTCCGGTCGCCCGCGTCCGCCCACAGCACGTGGCCGGTCGCGGCGTCGTAGCGCAGGGCCTGCGGGTCGACGCCCGCGAACCGCGTGCCGTCGGCCTTGCGCAGCTTGCCCACGCCGGTCAGCGCGGGCTTCGGGCACGCGCCGGACAGGGAGAACGTGCCGGTGTAGAAGCGGGCGTCGGCGCGGTCGCCGGACAGCAGCCGGAAGCCGCCGCTCGACTCGTCGTAGTCGACGCCGGTGATCCCGCCGACGGTGGTGCCCGCGTATCTGGTGGTGCCGGCCAGGTTGTGCTCGCCGATCAGGCTGAACTCGTAGCCGGGGACGGTGATCGGGGACGTCCCGGCCTGGGCGGCGGTGGGGAGGGCGACGGCGAGCGCCGTGGCGACGCCGAGGACTGCGATGGCACGCATGGAGTTTCCTTTCTCGGGGGATGCATCCGTCCGGGTGCGGGCGAGCCCGGCGACCCCGTGGGGGCCACCGGGCTCATCGGGTCGGGCGTCAGTTGCGGTCGACGCCGCAGTTGGTGGAGAGCCGGAAGCCCGCCGCCTTCACGGCGTTCTTGGAGTTGGCGTTGGTGCAGATGTAGCCGAGGCTGCCGAAGAAGGCCGAGAACTTCGACACGGTCTTGTCGGCCTTGCGGATCACGTTGAACAGCGGGCGGTCGTACGCCACGACGCCGCCGGTGGTGACGGCCTGGCCGTCGGCCGGGTTCACCCGGGCGGTGACGTTGGCGGGCAGGCCGACCGGGCGGACCGAGTCGTCCACCGTGTTGACCTTGATGGTGGTGATGCCCACGGCGCGGCCGACCGAGAACGGCGCGATCGCGTTCGGGTCACCGACCAGCGGGGCGGCGCTGTGCTCCTGCACCGGCGCGCCGGCGAAGGTGTCCTTGGCGCAGGTGCCCGGCGTGGTCACGCCGATGCTGGCGAGGAAGAACGCGCGCGTGCCGGAACCGGCCTGCGGCAGGTAGGCGGTGTAGGTGCAGTCCGCGCTGCCGGCCGCCGACTTGTAGATCTTGTTCAGCGCGTCCGTGGTGAGCGTGGTGGGGACGTTCGAGGTCGTGGCCGTCGCGTAGGTCACGGTGTCGCGGGCGAACTCGATGAAGGCGTAGTTGGCCTCCGAGCCGTCCGTCTTCGGGGTGCGCGACGAGCGGGCGAAGTCGATGTTGTGCGCCGCGCCGTCGGCGATCAGCGCGGAGATGCCCGCCGAGGAGCCGTTGGGGCGGGTGATCGTGGGCGCGCCGGCCTTCGGCGTGATGGTGCCGCCGCCGGTCGCGTGCCACGAGTAGACCTTGCTCGCGGGCGTCGGGGTCTTGGCGTTGTACAGGTCGCCCAGGGTCTGCACGACGTCCTGGGTGGTGTCCGAGCCGACACCGACGATGTCGCCGGTCGCGGGGGTGACGGTGGGATCGGCCTGCGCGGTGCCGGCGAGCATGGCGAACGCCGCCGCGCCGGCCACCAGCACGGCCGCCTTCTTCAGGGTGGAGCGCATCGGGAATCTCCTTGTCCCTCAACGATTTCTCGCCCCCCGATTGGGGCGAGGAGAACGTTGCCCCACGGTTAGCGGCGCGAACTACCACGCACCGGGGAAGGTTGCGCTCTCGCCCCTCACCCGGATGGTGAACGCGCGGCGAACCGGGTGGTCGGCCATGTCCGGTGAACGCCGCGTTCACCGGGGCGCCCGGTGCGCGCCCTACCCTCGCGCCCGTGCAGCAGACCGAAGTGGACCTCGTGCCGGTGGTGACCGGGGCGACCTTGGACGCGGTGGACGTGACGGCGTGGTTCGGACCGCGCAAAGTCCTCGACCGGGTCTCCCTCACCATGGACGCGGGCACGGTGACCGCCCTGATCGGCCCGTCGGGCTGTGGCAAGTCGACGTTCCTGCGCATCCTCAACCGGATGCACGAACTGGTGCCGTCCGCCGCGCTGGCCGGCGAGGTCCGGTTGGACGGCACGGACATCTACGAACCGGGCCGCCCCATCACCGAAACCCGCCGCCGCATCGGCATGGTCTTCCAGAAGCCCAACCCGTTCCCGGCGATGTCCATCGCGGACAACGTGACCGCCGGCCTGAAGCTCACCGGCACCTCGGCGTCGCGCACCGAACGCGAAGCCCTGGTGGAGGAGTGCCTGACCCGAGCCGGCCTGTGGAACGAGGTCCGCGACCGGCTGCGGCAACCGGGTGGCGCCCTGTCGGGCGGTCAGCAGCAACGGCTCTGCATCGCCCGGTCCCTGGCGGTGCGCCCGGACGTGCTGCTGATGGACGAACCCTGCTCGGCCTTGGACCCGACGTCGACGCGGCGGATCGAGGAGACCATCGCGGAGTTGCGCACCCTGGTGACGATCGTGATCGTCACCCACAACATGCAGCAGGCGGCACGGGTGTCGCAGCGTTGCGCGTTCTTCCTGGCGGAGAACGGGGAACCCGGCCACATCGTGGAACAAGGCGACACCGACGCGCTGTTCGACAACCCGGTGGACCCCCGCACCTCCGACTACGTGCACGGCCGCTTCGGGTAGACCTTCCGCTCACCCAAGCCCGGCGAAGAAGGCTCGAACGTCGTCCACCAGGAGGTCAGGCGTCTCCAGCGCGGGAAAGTGACCACCCCGGTCGAATTCCGTCCACCGTCGCACGTCGTACAGTCCCTCCACCACCCCGCGTACCGGCAGGATGATGTCGCGAGCGAACACCGCGACGCCCACCGGCACCGGACAAGGCGTGGGACCACCGGCGGTCTCGCGGGTGATGCGCAGCGCAGACCCGGCCGTGCCGGTGAGCCAGTACAGCGAAACGGTGGCCAGGAGCTTGTCGTCGTCGACCTCCGACGCCGGGTCCAGCCACTCCGTGAACTTGTCGCCCACCCAGGCCAACAACCCGACCGGCGAATCCGCGAGCCCGTACGCCACGGTCTGCGGCCGGGTCATGTGCATCACCTGGTAACCGGGCCGCTGCGCCAGGAACCGCTCGATCTTCCGCACCCGCTCCAGGTCCACATCGGACAGTCCCGAGGTGCTCGCCGGCGGCGGAGTGGGCAGGTAGTTCAAGTGCACCCCCACCACCTTGTCCGGTGCGACGGCGCCGAGCGCGCTGGAGATGCCGGACCCCCAGTCGCCGCCCTGCGCCCCGTACCGCTGGTACCCGAGCCGGTCCATCAGCTCGGCCCACGCCCGTGCCACGCGGTGCACGTCCCAGCCGCGTTCGCGGGTGGGGCCGGACGGACCGAAGCCCGGGATGGACGGGATCACCAGGTGGAAGTCGCGGGACAGCGGCTCGATCACGTCGAGGAAGTCCAGCACGGACGACGGCCAGCCGTGCGTGAGGACCAGCGGCAACGCATCCTCGCGGGGTGATCGGACGTGCAGGAAGTGCACCCGCTGGCCGTCGACCCCGGTGACGAACTGGGGCCACGCGTTGAGCGCCGCCTCCTGCGCCCGCCAGTCGAAGTCCCGCCACCGCTCCACCAGTTCCCGGGTGCGGTCCAGGGGAAGGCCGTAGTCATTCGCCGCGTGCGGCAGTTCGTCCGGCCAGCGGGTGCGGGCCAGGCGGTCGAGCAGGTCGTCCAGGTCGGCCTGCGGTACGTCCAGTGTGAAAGGCTCGATCATCGTCACTCCGTTGGTCTCACCAATGTTGGTAAGGCCAACGATACACAATCTTGTTGGTCGCGCCAACGATCAACCGCGTGGCGGCACGGACGCAGCGGTGGCAACCGGACGAGCCGACCCCTCGACAGCTCGTCCGACACCGGTCAACCGGCCGGACGGCTCACGAGTCGCCCGACACCTCGGGCAGCGGCGTCACGGCCTTGGTCGCACCCAGCGCCAAACCGAGCTGGAACCTGTTCTCCACACCGACCCGGTCCATCAGCGCGCGCATGGTGTAGGCGATGGTGCGCTGGCTGATGCCGAGCTGCTGCGCGGCCGACGAGTCGGTGTGTCCCTCGGCGAGCAGGCCGAGCACGGCCTGTTCCCTGGGTGTCAGCACGATCGGCGACACGCCGCGCCTCCGCGGGTCTTTGGCTGTGGACCACAGCGTTTCGAAGAGGGCGATGAACGCGCCCACCACGGCGGGCTCGTCGATCTCGAAGGCCCCCGCGTCGAGATCCAGCGGATCGGCGGGCAGCAGCGCCACCCGCCGGTCGAACACCATCAGCTTCAGCGGCACTTCCGCGCGTTCCCGGTAGTCCCAGCCCAGGGTCGCGAGTTCCCGGGCCGCCGCGCAGCCGATGTCGCCGTCCGACGGCGGCACGCCGCACGTGCGCACCGCCACGCCGCGGGCCAGCAGCCGGCGGTCCAGCGGCAGCGCGGCACGGGCCGTGTCGGGAGTGAAGGAGCGCTCCGGGTTGAGCGAAAGGTGCTCATGGCGTTCGACGGCGATGAGTTCGGCGATCCGCTGTCGGGTCGTGGCGCGGTCCGCGAGGTGGTTGGCCCGCAGCGTGCCCGACCGCCGACCGGTCGCCAGCGCCGCGCCGACCACCGCCTGGTGTCTTCGGGCGTACTCGCCCAAGTCCACCACGCTGGGCCGGCGCCGGCGCACCTCGGCCAGCACGTCGGCGGGCGGAGCGGGCGTCCACGCCTCGTCGGCCCGGCGTGGCGCGGTGACCGCCCGGACGGCCGTCAGCTCCTCCAGCGCGGCCCGCACGCGGCGCGGCGGCATCCCCAGGTCGGTCGCGAGCGCGGGGAGCGGGTGGGCGCCGAAGGTGGCCAGCGTCCGGTAGACCAGGTCGGCGTCGGGCGTCAGCCCCCAGCGCACCAGCACCGGAATCGCTGCGCCGCTGGGCAGTTCCGCGTACTTCGCCGACATGCCGTGGCTCCCCCCGTTGCTCGACACCCGACACTCAACCTCCCGGCCACGTCGCCGGGCAAGGTCCAGGAGTGCGTTGCACAAACCCGCAATCGGCTATCGGGAGTCGCGGACCCGCTCCGGGTCTTCCAGGTGATCGAGGAGTTCCGGCGCGCCTACCGGCAGCTCCCGGCGGGTCGCGGGCGGTCCGGACGGGGTCGGTGGGCCGTCGGGCAAGACGGTCGGCGTGTGGCGCGGCGCGTCCGACCCGAACGCGCCGCGCCCCACCGTCACCAGGAGCTGTTTTGCCACCCGGTGCCGAGATAGACCTGGTCGAACCCGTTGCCGTCGTTGTCGTCCGTGTAGGCGATGGTGATCAGGCCCCACGCGTCGACGCCGAGCGCGGGCTCGTCCTGCCGCCCGGTGACGGTCTGGTCGGTGGCCTGCCGGACCAGCCTGCCCTCGACCGAGCCGTCCGCGTTGAGGCCCTGCGTGTACACGTCGGACGCGACCACCGAGGAGACCACGACGCCGCGCTGGTCGTCGATGCCCACCTGCGGATCGACGCCCGGCACCAAGGTGTCCACAGTGGACTCGGGAACTCCGGCGGTGGTGAACGAGCGGACGGCGGTCTGCGACGTCCCGGTGTGGTCGGTTTCCCATGCCACCGCGAAGTCACCGGTGAAGTTCGCCGCCACCGACGGGCGTCGCTGCTGTCCGCCGCCGGCGGCGTTCACCACGCCCTGCGCCAGCTTGACCCCACCGGACGGGGTGAGGATCTTGCGGCCGATGTTGAACGACCCGTTCCCGTCGCCGTCCTCGTCCCACACCACCACGGCGTTGCCCGCCGCGCCCATCGCCACGTCCGGGCGCTGGTGGGTGCCGCCGGTTGCGTGCACCTGCGCCTCGTACGTCTTCGACGTCACCGAGGCGAAGCCCGACACGCGGACGGTCGCGTTGGTGGTGGACTGCTTGTCCTCCCAGGCCACCGCGAAACCGGCGGTGTCCGGGTCCGCGGCGACCGCCGGGAAGCTCTGCCGGCCGTCCGCCGAGGCGTTGGCGGTGGCCGAGCCCGCGATCGTGCCGTCGGTCCGCACGACCCGCACGGCGATGTTGTAGAAACCGTTGCCGTCAGGGTCTTCCGACCACACGACGACCGCGCTGCCGTCGTCGTGCAGCGACACGTCCGGCTGCACGTGCCGCCAGTTGCCGGTGCCGCCCGCCGACAGCTTCTTCTCGTACCGCGACACGCCGTCCTCGAACAGGCGGATCCACACGTCGCTGTGCACGGGGTCGGCCGGGGTCGCCGAGTCGCGGTCGTCTTCCCACACCACGGCCGTGTAACCGGTGCGCACCGCCGAAACGGCGGCGTTGTCCTGGTCGCCGGTGGCGGTGGAGTTCGCCGTCGTCCAGGTGGCGGCGGACGCCACGCCGGTCCACACCAGCATGAGCGCCGCGGTCAGCGCGATGACCCTCTTCATGGCGCCTGCAATCCGGGGTTGCCTGCCTGGACGACGTAGCTCCGCACGGTCTTGACCGGGTAGTCGCGCGTGGTCACCCGGTCCACGCAGCGGAAGTCGACCGCCATCCGGCTCGACGTGGTGACGGTGCGGACGTACCCGCGCAGGTTCTTGTAGAACTTCACGTGCGGGTTGAGCCTGGACAGGCCGTTGTCGGCCGCGTTGCCGTCACCGCCGGAGGTCACCGACGTGGTCACCAGTTCCGTGCCGACGATGCGGTCCTGGGTGTTGTAGTCGAGCATCAGGTTGCTCGCCCACGACCGGTGCACGTCCCCTGTCAGCACTACGGTGTTCCGCAGCCCCGCCGCGTCCCAGCCGCGCTGGAGGCGGTCGCGGTTCGCGCTGTAGCCGTCCCAGGAGTCCATCGACTTCGCGCCGTCCGCCGACGCCAGCTTCTGCGCGAAGAACACCTGCTGACCGAGGAAGTCCCAGGTGCCCAGCTTCTGCCGCATACCGTCCAGCAGCCAGTTCTCCTGGGCGGAGCCGGTGAGCGTGCGGGCCGGGTCGTCGGCCTCCGGGCACACCTTCGTGCCGTCGCCGCACGCCTGGTCGTCGCGGTACTGACGGGTGTCGAGCAGGTGGAACGTGGCCAGGCTGCCCCACCGGACCCGCCGGTAAAGCTGCATGTCCTCCGCCACGGGGACCTGCGCGGACCGCAGCGGCATGTGCTCGTAGTACGCCTTGTACGCCGCCGCGCGGCGGGCCCGGAAGTCGCCGGCGGGGGAGCCGTCGTTGCGGACCAGGTCGGCGTAGTTGTTCTCTACCTCATGGTCGTCCCATACGACCAGCCAGGGAGCGGCGGCGTGCGCGGCCTGGAGGTCCGGGTCCGTCTTGTACTGCGCGTGCCGGACCCGGTAGTCGGCCAGGCCCGAGATCTCCACGGCCGGCGCGTGTTTCCGCACGTTCGTGGTGGACGCCGCGCCCTCGTAGATGTAGTCGCCCAGGTGCAGGATGAGGTGCGGGTTCTCCTCGGCCATCCGCCGGTACGCGGTGAAGTACCCGGCCTCGTAGTGCGAGCACGAGGTGAACAGCATGGTCAGCGCCGGGGACGTGCCGGGGGTGGGCGCGGTCACCGCGCGGCCGACCTGCGAGAGGTACCCGAGCGCGCGGAACCGGTAGAAGTACTCCCGCCCGGCTTGCAGCCCGGTGACCTCGACGTGCACGCTGTGCGCCCAGCTCTGGGCGGCGGTGAAGCTGCCGGACTTGACGACCTGCGTGAACCGCCGGTCGTCGGCGACCTGCCACTCCACCGCGACGTTGGCCGCGGACATGCCGCCCAGGCCGTCGGCGTCGAGGGGGCTGGGCGCGAGCCGCGTCCAGATGACGAAGCCGTCCGGCGCGGGCTCACCGGAGGCCACGCCGAGCGTGAACGGGTAGGCGACGGCGTTTGCGGTGGTGGGGGCGAGGACCGTGACGCCGGCACTGGCGATGCCGCCGGCGATCAGGGTTCGCCGTGTCAGTGGTGACATGGGACGGAGTGCCTCCTTTTCGGGACAACGCGCGACCGTTGTCCCTCGCGGTGACGTAGGCCTGTCCGGACGTCGGGCCCCGCGTCGGCGGCTCGACGCCTTCCTGGATGCGTACACGCCGAAGGTGATCGGCGGCCATCCGCGACGTGTACACCCGGGGGTCGGGTCGGTGGCCGCGAGCGAAGTATTTCGCTTACCCCGCCGCGCCTTCCTGACTAGCCTCCGAGCCCATGGAGATGACGCGATAGTGGCCGCGGGCACCTTGCTCCGCGAGCTGAACCGTGATGTGTGGGAGCCGTTCCGCAGCGCCTACGGCAAGCTCGACGCGGCCGGGTTCATGGCGGTGCACAGCCCCGACCTGATCCGCGCCGGGGGGCCGACGAAGAAGGTCCAGGGCTATGCGGAGTACGCCGCCGAGATCCGGGACTGGTTCGCCCGGGTCTCCGCGAACGGCGACTCCCTGGACATCGGGTTCCGGTTCCTGGAACGCCTCGCCGCGGGCGACGCGGCCAGTGAACGCGGGGTCTACCGGATCGCCGCGATGCGCGCCGGCACGCCGAAGGTGTTCCACGGCCGGTTCCACGTGTTCTGCCGCAGGTCCGACGGCCGGTGGCGGATCGTCGTGGACTACGACGCCGACGACGGCGCGACCGAGGAGGCCTTCACTTCGGGCGTGGCGCTGGACGACGTGGCCGCGTTCGAGGGATAGCCGGCGGACTGACCGGCGGATCGGACCGCCAGCGCCAGCCAGATCAGCGAGCCGCCGACCAGCACGTGGATGCCGCTGGTCAGGGGCGTGTCGGGCAGGCGGGCGGCGATGGCGAGCAGGGGCAGGGCGATGGCATAGATCCACACCGGCACGCGCGGGTGCACCTTGGCGCGCAGCATGGCGGCGGCGAACAGCACCGTGCCGACGGCGAACACCAGCGCGGAGGCCAGCAGCATGACCCTGGTCGGCGCGGCGGGTGCGACGTCGAGCGGGAACAGCACGATGTTGAGCGCGTAGGCCGCCGCGCCGAACAGGCCCAGCCCGATCAGGTTGGCCGCGTAGGCGATCGAGGCGAACCGGTCGGCCCGGTGTAGCTGGGCGAGGTGGAGGGCGGTGACCAGGGGGAGGGCGAGGGTCGGTGACAGGCCGATCACCAGGCTGGTGGCCAGGGTCTCGCCGAGGAACGCCTCGGCGGCTCCGGTCACGACGATGAGGACTCCGGACAGGACGCCGAAGACGGCGCCGAAACGCAGCAGGAAGGTCATGGCCGGGACGCTAGGAGCGGGCTCCGGCCAACCGTGAGTGCCGACCGGCCTCGGCCGGCGTGCCGGTCGGCACGTGTCGTTCGGCATCTCGGCTCGGCGTCCCGGTCGGCAGTAGCCTGCGCGAGTGCGTCCGGTGCCGTGGTTGTCCCCGCTGCTCTACGCGGTCGTGCTGGTGGCGGGCTGTTACGCGGCCCTGGCCGGGCTCGGCGCGGTGCGGCCCGAGTTCGTGGCCGGGTTGGTCGCGTTGGTCCTGGTGGACGTGGTCGAGCGGCGGCGGTATCGCGACCGCACGCCGTTCACGCCCGCCGTGGCGCTGCTGGTGGTCCGGGCGGCGCTGGTGGTCGTGGTGGCCGCCGCCGACGGCTCCGGCATGTCGCGGGTGCTGTTCCTGCTGCTGCCGTTCGGCGCGTACTTCGTGTTCGGCCGGGTTGTCGCGATCGCGCTCGGCCTCGGGTGCGCCGCCCTGGTCGTGGTCACCTTCCAGGCCACGGTCCCGGGCTGGACGCGCCAGGTCGAGCAGGTGTCGGACCTGCTGATGTTCGCCGTGGGCCTGGTGCTCACCGTCGCGATGGCGGCGGTGGCGGTGGAGGAGCAGCGCGGGCGGGCGCGGTTGGCCGAGCTGTCCGCCGCCGCCGAGCGCAACCGGGTGGCGCGGGACATCCACGACGGGCTGGGCCACCACCTGACGGCGGTGTCCGTGTTGCTGGAGAAGGCGTCCGCGTTCCGCGACCGCGACCCGGCGGTCGCCGACCGGGCGCTGGACGACGCGCGCGAGTCGGCGCGGCGGGCGCTGGACGACGTTCGGCGGTCGGTGCGGACGTTGCGCGAGCCGTTCCGGCTGGCGTCGGCGTTGAGCGAGTTGACCCGCGGGCTGAAGGTGACGCTGGACTGCGCCGGCGACGAGAGCGGCTACGACCCGGCGGTGCTGCTGGCGGTCTACCGGGCGGCGCAGGAGGGCATCACCAACGCGCTGCGGCACGCGCGGGCGTCGGCCGTGTCCGTCGAAGTCCACTGTGGACAATCGAACGCCCGGCTGGTGGTGGCGGACGACGGCCGCGGGTTCGCCGGACCGGAGGGTTTCGGCCTGCGGGGCATGCGGGAGCGGGTCGCGCTGGTCGGGGGAGCGGTCGAGGTCCACAGCGAGCCCGACGCGGGCACCCGGTTGGTGGTCACGGTTCCCCGGTCGGCGGCGTCGTGACCGACGTGCGGGTGCTGGTGGTGGACGACCAGCAGCTCATCCGGGAGAGCATCGCGTCCCTGCTGGACATCCAGCCCGGCATCGCCGTCGTCGGCACGGCCGGTGACGGGCGGGAGGCGGTGGACCGGGCGGTCGAGCTGACGCCGGACGTGGTGCTGATGGACGTCCGGATGCCGGTGATGAACGGGATCGACGCGCTGACCGCGCTGCGGACGCGGGCCCCGGTGTGCCGGGTTGTCATGCTGACCACGTTCGACGACGAGGAGTACGTGGTGCAGGCGCTGCGCGGCGGCGCGAGCGGCTACCTGCTCAAGGACCGGCCGGCCCGCGAGCTGGCGGCGGCGGTGCGGCTGGCGCACGAGGGCATCACGCAGTTCGACCCGGCCGCGGCGGCACGGCTCGCGTCGGCCTTGGCGCGCGGCGTGGAAGCGCCGCCCAGTGACCATTCGCTTACGGAGCGCGAAGTCGAGGTGCTGCGGCTGGTCGCGGCCGGTGGCACGAACCGGGAAATCGCCCGCCGGCTGTACGTCAGCGAGGGCACGGTGAAGAACCACATCTCCCGCATCCTCGGCCGGCTCGGCCTGCGCGACCGGACGCAGGCCGCGATGTACGCGCGCGACCACGGCCTGCTCTAGCCACCGCCCGTTCAGCGGCGGGCCGCCCGTTGTTGATGTTTCCGTTGCCCCGCTTGGGAAAGCTTGATCACATCGGCGTTCGGTGGTCGGTGCTGGGCTGAACGGGTGAACACGCCGTCGTGCGGGTAACGACGCTTCACGGCCCGTCGACAGCAAGGCACCGACGTGCGCACACAGGGGGATGTTGGTAATGGCCAAGAAGAAGAACGACTCGCTGCTGGCGGCGCTCCGACGGTTCGTGCGCGCCAAGGGCGCCGAATACCTGCGTGACGACAACGTCTCGTCGATCGGCATCGGCTACAAGGTCGAGAACGGCAAGCCCACCGACGAGATCGCGATCCAGTTCACCGTCAAGCAGAAGGCGGCGCCCGAGGCGTTGGGTGCGCTGAACACCGCGCTGCTGCCGGAGACCATCACCGTGGACGGCGTCGCGGTGCCGACCGACGTGCTGGAGCGCGACTACAAGACCAATTTCCAGATCGTGCCGGAACGCGCCTCCGGTGAGCGCAAGGTCCGCCTCGACCCGGTCGCGCCCGGCGCCAGCATCGGGCACTCGTCGGTGCCCGCCGGCACCGTCGGCTGCATCGTCTACGACCGCGTCGACGGCACCCCGTACATCCTGTCGAACTGGCACGTCCTGCACGGCCCGGATGGCGCGCTCGGCGACGTCATCGTGCAACCGGGTCCGCACGACGACAACCGGGTCGACCGCAACCGGGTGGGCACGCTCGTCCGGTCGCACCTCGGCGCGGCGGGCGACTGCGCGATCGCGACCATCGAGGACCGGCGGTTCGTCTGCGAGATCCTGGAACTCGGCGTGACCGCGGAGAAGATCGGCGAGCCGGAACTGGGCGACAAGGTCGTCAAGAGCGGCCGGACGACCGGTGTGACGCACGGGATCGTGCGGCGCGTCGACGCCATCGTGAAGCTGGACTACGGCGGCTCGGTGGGCGCCCGGGAGATCGGCTGCTTCGAGATCGGCCCCGACCCGGCGCGCCCCGCGACCGGCGGCGAGATCAGCACGGGCGGCGACTCGGGATCCGTGTGGATGTTCAAGTCCGCCAACGGCAAGGTCGGCAAGACCATGGCGGGCCTGCACTTCGGCGGTGAGGCGGGCGGCAGCACCGACGAGCACGCGCTCGCGTGCCTGCCGCAGTCGGTGTTCGAGAAGCTCGGCGTCACCCTCCAGCCGCCGAAGCCGGAGGCCGTGGCCAAGAAGAAGGGCTTCGCCGCCGACTTCCTCGGCGTGCCGGTCGGCGTGCCGGTGCTCGGCGCGGCGGCCAAGGCGGACGCCGTGGTGCTCGGCGGGTCGGAAGTCGTGGACTACACGCACTTCTCGCTCGCGCAGTGCAAGTCCCGGCGGTTCGCGTTCTGGGTGGCGTGGAACATCGACGGCAAGACGCTGAAGACGGTGAACCGCAGCGGTATCCCGTTCGTGCTGGACTCGCGCATCCCGGCCGAGTTCCAGGTCGGCGACGAGCTGTACAAGGGCAACCGGCTCGACCGGGGCCACGTGGCGCGGCGCGCGGACCTGTTGTGGGGCAGCAAGAACGAGGCGGAACAGGCCAATGTGGACTCGTTCTTCTTCACCAACATCACGCCTCAACTGGATGACTTCAACCAGAGCATGCGCAACGGCCTGTGGGGCAGGCTGGAGGACGCCGTGCTGTCCGACGTGGACGTGGACAACCTGCGGGTGAGCGTCTACGGCGGCCCGGTGTTCCAGGCCGACGACCGGGTGTTCCGCGGGGTTCGGCTGCCGCGCGAGTACTGGAAGGTCATCGCGTTCGTGGAGCAGGGCGTGCTCAAGGCGCGGGCGTTCGTGCTGACCCAGAACCTGAACCAACTGGAGGCCTTGGAACTCGACGAGTTCCGGGTGTTCCAGGTGAAGGTGGCGGACGTGGAGGCGCGGTGCGGCTTCACGTTCCCGAAGTCGCTGCAAGCCGCCGACACGCTGACGGTGCCGGAGTCGCTGGACGAGCGGCAGCCGTTGGACGCCTTGGAGTCCATCCAGTGGTGACGCTTCCCGTGCGCCCCTCCGCCGCGGAGGGGCGCACGGGAAGTCGAGGCCCGGCGAGGCGCCGGCACTCGGCTCGCTACAACGAGGCCCGGACCCGTCCGGTCGCGGCCACCAGGTTGCGCAAGGCCGGCTCGACCTCCGCATACCCGCGGGTCTTGAGGCCGCAGTCCGGGTTCACCCACAGCCGCGACCCCGGCACCGCCCGCACGGCCGCGGTCAGCAGCGCCACCACCTCGTCGGTGTCCGGCACGCGCGGCGAGTGGATGTCGTACACGCCCGGACCCACGCCCCGGCCGAAGCCCGCCGACCGCAGGTCGTCCAGGATCTCCATCTTCGACCGCGCGGCCTCGATCGTGGTCACGTCCGCGTCCAGCCCGTCGATCGCGTCGATCACCTCGCCGAACTCCGAGTAGCACAGGTGCGTGTGGATCTGGGTGGCCGGCGACGCGCCCGCCGTGGCCAGCCGGAACGCCCCGACCGACCACTCCAGGTAGGCGGCGTGCCCGGACCTCCGCAGCGGCAGCAGCTCGCGCAGCGCGGGCTCGTCCACCTGCACGATCCGGACGCCGGCGGCCTCCAGGTCGCGGATCTCGTCGCGCAGCGCCAGCGCCACCTGGGCCGCGGTCTCCGCCAACGGCTGGTCGTCGCGCACGAACGACCACGCCAGGATGGTCACCGGCCCGGTGAGCATCCCCTTGACCGGGCGGTCGGTGAGGGACTGCGCGTAGACGCTCCACGGCACGGTGATCGGCGCGGGCCGCGACACGTCGCCGTGCAGGATCGGCGGGCGCACGCAGCGCGAGCCGTAGGACTGCACCCAGCCGTGCTCGGTGGTGGCGAACCCTTCCAGGTGCTCGGCGAAGTACTGCACCATGTCGTTGCGCTCGGGCTCGCCGTGCACCAGCACGTCCAGGCCGATGTCCTCCTGCAACGCGATGACCCGCCCGATCTCCGCCCGCATCCGCGCCACGTACCCGGCCTGGTCCAGCCGCCCCGCCCGCAGGTCGGCCCGCGCCGTGCGGATCGCGGACGTCTGCGGGAACGAGCCGATGGTCGTCGTGGCCAGCGGCGGCAGACCCAGTCGCGCCTGCTGCGCGGCGGCCCGTTCGGCGTAGGGCGCGCGCACCCCGTGTTCCGGCCGCAGCGACGCGATCCGCGCCCGCACGTGGTCGTCCCGGCGCGGTGTGGCGGCAGGCGCGCGGCCCGCGTCGGCCGAGCCGCGCAGCGCCTCCGCGATCCGCACGACCTCGCGCACCTTCTGCCGGGCGAACGCCAACCGGTCCCGCACCGCCGGTTCGAGGGCGGTCTCCGCGTCCAGGTCGTACGGCACGTGCAGCAGCGTGGACGACGTCGACACGGCCACCTCGCCGGCCGTGCCCAACAGGGTCGCCGCCTTCGCCACGGCCGACGGGACGTCGGTCCGCCAGACGTTGCGCCCGTCCACCACACCGGCCACGACGGTCTTGTCCCGCAACGAGTGCAGCGCCGGCACCGGACCCGCGACCAGGTCCAGCGCGATGGCCTCCACCGGGGACGACGCGAGCACGTCCAAGGCCGGCCCCAGATCGCCGTAGCAGCCGGTGACCAGCAGCTTCGGCCGGTCGGCGAGGACTCCCAGGCGTGCGTAGGCGCGGCGCAACGCGTCCAGGTCGCCCGGCGACCGGTCCGCGACGAACGCGGGCTCGTCCAACTGCACCCACTCGACGCCCTCGGCGGCCAGCGTCCACAGCAGTTCGGCGTAGCAGTCCAGCAGTCGGTCCAGCAGGTCGAGCCGACGGTCGCCCTTGGCCAGCAGGAGGAACGTCACCGGTCCGAGCAGCACCGGCCGCGTGGTCACGCCCAGTGCCCGTGCCTCGCGGTACTCGGCGAGCGGCTTGTCGCCGACGAGCCGGAATACCGTGTCCGGACCCAGCTCGGGCACCAGGTAGTGGTAGTTGGTGTCGAACCACTTGGTCAGCTCCAGCGGCGGAGCGTCGTCGTGGCCTCGCGCCATGGCGAAATAAGTGTCCACTTCGGACAGGCCGAGCGCGCGGAACCGCTGCGGCACTGCGTCGAACAACACGGCCGTGTCCAGGACGTGGTCATAGTACGAGAACGTGTTGCCGGGCACGGTGTCCAGCCCGGCGTCCCGCAGGTCCAACCAGGTCGCGGCGCGCAGTTCCGCGCCGATCGCGTGCAACGCGGGCGCGTCGACGCGACCCGACCAGTACTGCTCGACGGCGCGCTTCAGCTCCCTGCGCGGACCGATCCGGGGATAGCCGAGGACGGTGGCGCCGATGGTGGTCACAAGCTCTCTCCTCGCGAGCGTGCGGGAGGTCCGGGCCGGAGTCCGGGCACGCTTCGCGGACGGCACGGTGGCCGTGTCCGCCCAGCCCACCCGAGAGGCCTCGGACCACCGCGCACCGGGCGGTGCGCGGGCCGATGGCAGGTCTTCGGACTCGTGGGCGTCCTGCGCGTTCCTACCGGCCGTGGCTTCCCGGAGGCTTCCAGTGCTTGTGACTACGGCTTTCGTTCCCACTCACCGCTGCGGGGCAGTCCCGGACTCGCACCGGGTTCCCTCTTGCCCCGCCCCGTCGCGACGGGGCGGACCACCAGCCCCCCGAGCGTAGCGGATCGTGGGAACCGGGTTCACGATGCGGGAATCACCTGGACGGGTCGGGCGGCACGGCCACGGCACGGGTGGTCGAGGCGTAGTCTTTGGTCCGAACGGCCTCGTGCAGGCGGATGCCGTTGCGGTTGAGCTTGGCCAGCGCCCGGCCGAGCGGCATGGGCAGGTGGCTCACCAGCCTGGCCCCGTTGCGCAGCAGCCACACGTCCCGCGGGGTGCTGGGCACGATGCGCTTCGCGGCGGCCAGCGCGACCACCCGGCTGCGGCGGACGTAGTCGCCCATCTCCGCCTCGTACGCGGCGAAAGCACGCTCGTGGTCACCGTTGGCCGCCGCGAGTTCGCCCGCCAGGACGTACGCGCCGACGACGGCGAGGCTGGTGCTGCCGCCGACCGCCGGGCCGGGGCAGTGGCCCGCGTCGCCGACCAGTGTCACGCGGCCACGTGACCAGGTGTCCATGCGCAGTTGGGTGATCGAGTCGAAGTAGAACGTCCCGTCGTGGTCCAGCCAGCTCTCGGCCTCCGCCATCCCGGTGAACGCCGAGCGCAGCAACTCCTTCTGCCGCACCGCGTCCCGGTAGTGGTAGTCCAGTTTCCCGCTGTGGAACAGGAACACCGCCCGTGCGTCGGGCAGGTCGCGCGCGCTGTAGATGGCGGCGATCCGGCCGGGCTCGATGTACGCGGTGGTGTAGTCGGCGCGACCGAGACCGTCGGGCACCGACTGCACCGCCAGGTACGCCCCGATGAAATCCTCGCGCACGTCGCCGAACACCAGTCGCCGCACGTTGGAGTGCAGTCCGTCCGCCCCGATCACCACGTCGAACCGGCGGGGCGCGCCCCGCTCGAACGTCACCTCGCCGTCGGCCGAGACGGACGTGATCGAGTCGCCGAACACGTACTCCACGTCACCGCGCGTGGCGTCGTGGAAGACCTCGCTCAGGTCGTCCCGCATGATCTCGACGTGCCGGTCGGACACCGCGCTGTACACCCGGCGCAGGTCCACCTCGACCGGCCGCGCGCCGGGGCTGTGGATCGTCATCCGATCGGTGCCGGTCTTGCGGTCCAGCAGAGCAGGCAGCACGCCCATCCGTTCGGCGATGTCCATCGCGGGCCGGAACAGGTCGACAGCGTGACCGCCGGTCTTGCGCAGTGCCGGCGACCGTTCCACCACGGTCACCTCGAAGCCGTTCCGGGCAAGCCAGTAGGCCGTCACCGGTCCGGCGATGCTCGCGCCGGAGATCAGGATCTTCATGTCACTACCTCCTTACTTACCGGATGGTAAGTGCACGGGTCGGAGTCATGCAAGCCTTACCGACCGTTAAGTCGTTAAGCTGGGGGAATGTCCAAGGCCAAGTCCGACACCAAGGCCCGCGCGCAGGCCGTCGCGCGCGAGCTGTTCCTCAAGCAGGGGATCCGGAGCACCAGCCTGCAAGAGATCGCGGACCGCCTCGGCATCACCAAACCGGCGCTGTACTACCACTTCTCGTCCCGTGAGGACCTGGTGCGCAGCATCGTGCTGCCGCTGTTCGACGACGGCGACAGGTTCGTGACCGAAGCCGAGCGCACCGAGCCGGCGCCCCGCGCCCTGCTGGAGGGCTACTTCGACCTGCACCACCGGCACCGCGAGGTAGTGGCGCTGATCGTCTACGAACTGACCTCGCTGAGCGAACTGGGTCTCATCGACCGGCTGTTCGAGTGGAGGGAGCGGCTGGGCGCGCTGCTGGTAGGGCCGGACCCCTCACTCGCCGACGCGGCGAAGGCGACCGTCGCCTTGGGCGGTCTGGCCGACTGCGTGCTGATCTTCCCGAACGCACCGCACGAAGACCTGCGCGCCGCCGGCGTGGCTGCCGCCTGCGCGGCACTGGGCCTGTCGGCCTGACCCACCTCCGGGCCGAGCCCACCTTGCAGCCTCAAGCGAACAAGCTCTTGAATCTTTGCTTTACGCAGCTTGACGGCAGAAGAGGAACCACGACGCAAGGCGACCAGAACCTACGCAGGTCTGGGCTCAAGCCGGGGACAGCATGCAACGGGACCACATCATCGGAAGCCCTAAAGGCTGCCGGGGGACCGGTGTCAGCGCAACACGCCGCCCGCAAAGCAACCCGCCCAGCCGATCGACTCGCGTACCCAGGAGCAGAACGCGACTTGACACCCTGGGCGGGTTGCGCTGCGGGCGGCGCGTCCCGTTGAGACCGGTCCCCCGGCAACGCTTGGGGCTTCCGATGATGTGGTCGTTTTTCGTAGTGTTCCCGGCTGTGTCCAAGACCTGCGTAGGTGCTGGTCGCCTTGCGTCGTGGTCACTCTTCTGCCGTCAAGCTGCGTATGTCAGCGGCCAGTCGGAATTCCCCGTGGACGGCCACCCGCGGACGGCCAGTACGATTCCCCGCTGGCGGCCAGTTGCACTGTCAGTGAGCGCAGCAGGTTCGTTGGCCGCGGGACCGTGCTAGTCATGCCGCGAGGTTGATCGCGCCTCGAACGCCAGCACGGCGCGTTGAACGGCGCGGCGCGGTGGTACGGGGAGCCGTCAGTTGCCAAGGTCGTTGCGGCTCGGCGTCGTTGTAAGAACACGTTCTCGATAACGGTACCTGCGCGTCAGTCTCCTCCTGCAGCGAACTCCCGCTTCTGCCGAATGGCGTGTGTTCGCCCGATGTTCGGCGTCGCCTTATTGCGTGTTGATGTTTTGCTTGGTCGAGGGGTGCCTTGGCGGTGGTGGTGGTGGTGGTGAGTCGTCTTTGGGGTGGGTTTGCCACCAGCGCTGGACGGCTTGGTTGATTTCCTGGCCGGTGCGGTCGAGGAATTCGGCGGCACCGGCCAGTCGGGCGCCGGCCGGGGTGTCGGTGCCGAGGATCGTGGCGGTGCGGCGGGCGCCCTCGGCCAGGTTGGCGTTGCGTTGGGCGCTGGCCAGAAACGACCGGTACCACAGGTCGCCGCCCACGATGTACCGTTCCCGCCTGCCTGCGGTGTCGCGCTCGCGCCGGATGAGTTCCTGCGCTTCCAGGTAGCTGACGGCCTTGGAGACTGAGGCCGGGCTGACCTGTAGCCGCCGTGCCAGTTCGGCGGCGGTGAGGCTGCCGGTGTCGGTGGCGTACAGGCAGGCGAACACGCTGGCCATCATCGGGGGCAGGCCGGTCTGCCCCAGCATGGCGGTGAGTTCCGCGACGGCGTCGGCCACGGCCTCCGGGTCGCGCCCGTACGGGTCCGCGGCCGCCGGAGCCGACGGTGCGGAGGTGCCTCGCCGCCGGCGCGCTCGCCGGACGGAGGCTCGCTGCGCGTCCCCGGCCCGGTAGCCGGAGGGCCCGCCGTTGCGCGCCACCTCGCGGGTGATCGTCGACGTGGGCCGCCCCAGACTCCGGGCGATGTCGCTGTACCCGAGTCCCGCGGCCAAGCCCCCGGCGATGCGCTGCCGGTCCTGGGGGGTCAGCCTGCCTGGTGGCATCGGTGCTCAATCTCCTGCGACTCGCGGTGCCCAACCTGGACGACTGTATTCCTGGCGACATATTCATCGCAACAGCGCTGAAACCATGGTGTTGCGTTCATCGACAGTGTCAACGCAAGAACTGCACCGGTCTGAGCAGCTCATACGCGTCAACGACGAGGTTCTGCATGTTGACGACTCAGTAAACGCTACATAGCTTTCGCAGTAGCGTGAAGAACACGTCACCCTCCCGAACAGGACGACATCCGACATGACGACCGAACCTGTCCCCACCGGCTCCGGCCGTTCGCTGGCCCCGGACCTTGCGCGCGGCCTGATGCTGTTGCTCATCGCGCTGGCGCATGCGCCGGGGTTCCTGGGCTCCTGGCGGTCCGGGATGCCGTTACTCGACGACGTCGTACTGTTCGTCAAGTCGCTGATCGCCGACAACCAGGCCCGTGCCATGTTCGTGTTCCTGTTTGGCTACGGCCTGGGACAACTCGCCTACCGGCACCACGCCCGTGGCGGCGACTGGCCGGGCCTGCGTAGCCTGCTGCGGCGCCGCAGCCTCTGGCTCATCATCATCGGGTTCGCCCACACCGTCCTGCTCGTGCCCATCGACATCGTCGCTATCTATGGCCTGGCCCTGCTGCTGTTCACCCCGCTGGTGCGCGCCCGGGGCAAGACGCTCGGCTGGGTCGCCGCCCTGACCCTGGCGCCCGCGACACTGTTGCTGGCCTGGCAGAGCGTGACCGCGCAGCTCGGCGCGCAGGCCGGTACGCCGGTCACCTTCGCGCCGTTCATGGAGCCGACCTATGGCGCGCACCTGCTCGCCAACGTGACCAAGCCGGCGCAGGCGGTGATCGGCGTCGTCATGGTGCTGCCCGGAATGCTGCTGGGAATCTGGGCAGCCCGCCGCCGGTTCCTCGAACGCCCGGCCGAGCACCGGGTACTGCTCCGCCGCGCCGCGGTCGGCCTGCTCACCCTGGCACTGATCGGCAGGCTGCCCGCCGCCCTGCTGGCCGCCGGGGTGTGGACCAGCACCGACCTTGGTGTGCAGTGGATGGTCGCCATCGCGCATGATCTGACCGGATACGCCGGCGGCATCGGCCTGGCCGCCGCCGTCGGCCTGGCAAGCGCTCGGATCGGGGACAGGCACGGACGGCTCACCATCGCACTGGCCGCGCTGGGCCAACGGTCACTGACGTTCTACCTGTTCCAGTCCGTAGTCTGGCTGGCGCTGTTCTACCCGTTCACCCTGAACCTGCGCGACCACGTGAGTCCGGCCGGCAGCTACGGCATCGCTGTAGTGGTCTTCGCCCTCTCGGTGCTGCTCGCCGAATGGATGCGCCGCACCCGACAGCGCGGACCGATGGAGGTACTGCTGCGCCGGATGACCTACCCACGCCCCCTACCGGACCAGGCAACAGCCAAACGTGGCGCCTGACTCCGACGACCGGCGTGACAAGAGGCGCCCGAGGCGCACACCAGCGGCACCGAGCCAAGCACCACGCCAACGGCCTGCACGGGCAGCGGCTGGCTGTGTTCCTGCAAGGCGCTCCGCTGCCGAGACGTGATCACGGGTAGCCACTGCATGGACGGACCTCCGAACGTCCGCTTCTGCCGCTGAGCGGTTGTTCAGGAACGCGGCGGCGGCCCAACGAACCGCGTGATAACCCGTTCCACTTCTGCACTGGTGTCGGTGGTCCCACGACTGGCGACATGGTGGTCCCTCGGCCCTTGGCAAACGACAGATTGAACCCACTCCAGCCGACGGGCGGGCAGCCCTCCAAGGGCTAAGGCCACGTCTGTCGAGAGCCACGCTACGTAACCGGGCGCACGGCCAGATAACTCCCCGCTAACTGGCCGCCGGCGAAGAGTTCAAACTGGCCACCAACATGCGTAGAAAGCGAAAGCAAGAACGGCGCATCCTTCTTTGCCTTCTTTCGTGGTCGGGGTTGGGTTCACTTCGTCGATCCCGCCAGCACGCCCTGCACGAAGTAGCGCTGGAACACCAGGAACACCGCCAACGGCACGATCATCGACAGGAACGCGCCCGTCGACAGCAGGTCGATGTTGGTGCCGAACTGGCGCAGTTGTGCCCGCAGCGCCACCGTGATCGGCGCCGAGTCCTGGTCCGCGAACACCAGTGCCACCAGCAGGTCGTTCCACACCCACAGGAACTGGAAGATGGTCAGCGACGCTATCGCGGGCTTCGCGATCGGCAGCACCACCCGTCGGAAGATCACCCACTCGCGTGCGCCGTCCATCCGTGCCGCCTCCACCAGGTCGCGGGGGATGCCCACGAAGAAGTTGCGCAGCAGGAAGATCGCGAACGGCAGGCCGAACGCCACGTGGAACAGCACCACACCGGTGATCGTGCCGAACAGGCCCAGCGCGCCGAACAGCTTCGCCACCGGGATCAGCGCCACCTGGATCGGCATCACCAGCAGCCCCACCACGAGCGTCGTCAGCCATTCCCGACCGGGGAACTCGATCCACGCCAGCCCGTACGCCGCCAGCGCCGAGATCACCACCACCAGCACGGTGGCCGGCACGGCGATGTACACCGTGTTGAGGAACGACCGCAGCACCGTCGAATTCCCCACCAGGTCGGCATAGTTGGACAATGTCAGGGTGGTGGGCGCGGTGAAGATGGTCCACCACCCGGACGCCGTGTTCGACGCCTCGTCGCGCAACGAGGCGATCAGCAGCCCGAACACCGGCACCAGCCAGAACAGCGCCACCAGCGCCAAGCCGAGCTGGACCGCGCCGTTGCCCAGCCGCGACACCACGCGGGACAGCACGCCACGGCGGGGCGCGCCGGTCACCGACACCTCGACCACGGTCACGACCGCTCCCGTCGGAATCGCCTGATGTTGAACAGCATCGCCGGGGCCACCAGCAGGAACAGCACCACCGCCAGCGCACTGCCGATGCCCTGGTCGCCGCCCGTGCCGAAGGACACCTGCCACATCTGGAGGGCCAGCACGTTCGCCTCCTCCTGCACCGAGCCGGGCGCGATGACGAACACCAGCTCGAAGATCTTCAGCACGTTGATCACCAGGGTCACGAACACCACCAGCAGCACCGGCGACAGCAGCGGCACGGTCACCCGCCGGAACACCTGCCACTCGGTCGCGCCGTCCACCCGCGCCGCCTCCAGCGCGTCCCGGGGGATCGCCGCCAGGCCCGCCGCGATGAACGTGATGGCGAACCCGGTCATGATCCAGATCCAGGACGAGATGATCACCGGCGTGATCAGCGACGGCCCGAGCCAGGTCAGGCCCCGGAACGGCAGCGCGAAGTTCGCCGCCGCCAGCCGCACCGAGTACTCGCCCGACACCAGGTCGGGGAACGTGAACCGCCCGTCGTTGCCGGTGGTCGTCCGCCCCACCACCCGACCGTCCCGCACCGCTTCCACCGCGAGACCGGGCAGGCCGCGTTCGCCCCGGTCCAGTGCACCGGCCTGCCCGCCGACCGACACGTCGAGCCACACCACACCGCGCAGCTCCCGTGCGTCCGACGACGGCAGCGAAGCCGACGACGCGCCGGCCGGGATCTGCCCCGGCGGGAACCCGACCAGCGGCACGGTCACCGCCGTGCCCGGCGTGAACGTCCGGGAGCTGGTGAAGCCCTCCTCGGCGGGCGTGAACGGCGCCCCGTCACGAGGCCGCGCACCGGGGTACGGCGACGGGTCGGAGAACAGGTCGTGCACCCCGACCGCCACCGCGTTCACCACGCCCTGGTCCGGGTCTTCCTCGTACACCAGCCGGAAGATGATGCCGGACGCGAACAGCGAGATGGCCATCGGCATGAACAGCACCAGGCGGAACGCCGTCGCCCACCGGATGCGCTCGGTCAGCACCGCGAAGACCAGCCCGAGCCCGGTGACCACGGCCGGCGCGACCACCACCCAGATCACGTTGTTCTTGAACGCGGTCAGCGTGCGCGGATCGGTGAAGAGGTCGACGTAGTTCCCGACCCCGACGAAGGACGACCCGGACCGGTCGAAGAAGCTGCGCACCAGCGAGTACACCAGCGGGTAGAGCACCAGCGCGGCCAGCAGCACCAGCGCGGGCGCCAGGAACGGCACCGCCTGGCGCGGTGAGCGGCCCGGGGTCGGGTCGACGGCGAGGCGGCCCCGGCCGGTCCGGGGACCGGCCGGGGACTTCTCCGCGGTGACCGTCACTTCTGGTACGCCTTCGCCGCTTCGGACTCCAGTCGCTGCACGGCCCCGTCGACGTCCGCGGGGTTCGCCAGGAAGTCCTGCAACGCCTTCCACTCGCCCGCACCCTTGGTGCCGCCGAACGCGGCCGGCGCGAGGTCGGACATGTCGAACCGGACGTTGTCGCCCGCGTCCACCAACTGCTTGACCAGCTCGCGCGTCACGTCGTCGGGGTAGTCGGCGGCCGGGATGTCCTTGTTGGGCGACAGGAAACCGCCCAGCTTCGCCCACACCCGGCCGGCCTCCGGCGAGGCGAGGAACTTCATCAGCTCGGTGCTCGCCGCGTCATCCTTGAGCTGCACGGCCACGTCGCCGCCCGCCACGACCGCGTCCTCGCTGCCGCCGATGGACGGGAACTTGAAGAACTTCGCGTCCTCGCCGACCTTCGCCTTGGTGTTGGTGCTGATCACGGACGCCACGAAGTCCGCCTCGAACACCATCGCGGCCTTCGGCGGCTCGCCGAACACGTTGATCACCGACTTGGGGAACTCGGTCTGCAACGCGCCCGCGCCGCCGCCCTCGACCAGGCGCGGGTCGCCGAAGAGCTGGGCCAGCGTCTCCAGCGCCGTGCGCACCGACGGGTCGGTCCACGGGATCTCGTGCCTGGCCAGCTTGTCGTAGTTCTCGGGGCCGGCGGTGCGCAGGTAGACGTTCTCGAACCAGTCGGTCAGCGTCCAGCCGTCCGCGCCGCCCACCGACACCGCCGCCTGACCGGTGTCCACGATCGCGCGGCCCACTTCGAGGAAGTCCTCCCAGGTCTTCGGCGGCTCCGCGCCGACCTGCCCGAACGCCTTCTCGCTGTACCAGACGGTGGACTTGTTGGCGGCCTTGAAGTAGACGCCGTACAGCTTGCCCCCGAACGTGCCGAGCTTCTTCCACACGTCCGCGTTGTGGTCGCCGACCAGCTTCTCCACCTCGGGCGACAGCGGGATGAGCGACCCCGCCTGCTGCAACTGGTCGACCAGGCCCGGCTGCGCGACCAGCGCGACGCTCGGCGGCGTGCCGCCCTGCACCCTCGTCTGCAACACGGTGGGCAGCTCGTCGCCGGCCGGCGTGTAGCGCACCTCCGCCCCGGTCTTGTCCTTGAACGCGCCGAGCACCTGCTCGAACCGCAGTTGCTCGTCACCCGACCAGGTGCCGACCACCTCCACGGTCTGCCCGCTCAGCGCCTTGGTCCCCGGCTCGGCGGTCGTCCCGCCGGAGCACGCGGTCAGCGTCCCGATCGCCGCGACCAGTGCGGCGGTCACCTTCAAGCGGCTCATGCCAACTCTCCTGACGTCGTCCAAACGGACAACCCGGTGTCCGGGTCGAAGAAGTGCAGCCGGGACGTGTCCACCCACGCGGCCACCGGCTGGCCCTCGTAGATGTGCGTCCGGGGGGAGAAGCGGCCGACCAGCACGACGCCGCCGCCGCGGGGCAGGTCGGCGGTGCCGTCGTCCTCGGCCAGCGCCTTGGTGTCGTCGGTGACCACGGGCGCGGCGTCGACCGGGAAGTGCACCAGCACGTCCGAGCCCATCGCCTCCACCAGGTCGGCCACCGAGTGCAGGATCGCGCCCTCCTGGGCGTCGGCGAGCGCCGCGTCCTCCATGTCCTCGGGACGGATGCCGAGCACCACGTCCCGGCCCGCGTACCCGGCCAGCGCCGGGCGGGCGAGCAGCACGGACTCGGGCAGCAGCAACGCGTCCGCGCCGACGGTGACCCAGTGCCGGCCGTCGTCGTCGCGGTCCAGCCGGGCGGTCACCAGGTTCATGCCGGGCGAGCCGATGAAACCCGCGACGAACAGGTTCACCGGCCGGTCGTACAGCTCCTGCGGCGGGCCGACCTGCTGGAGGACGCCGCGCTTCATCACCGCGACCCGGTCGCCGAGGGTCATCGCCTCGGTCTGGTCGTGCGTCACGTACACCGTGGTGACGCCGAGATCCCGCTGAATACGGGCGATCTGGGCCCGCATCTGCACCCGCAGCTTCGCGTCCAGATTGGACAGTGGCTCGTCCATCAGGAACGCCTGCGGCGCACGCACGATCGCCCGCCCCATCGCCACCCGCTGGCGTTGCCCGCCGGACAGGTTCCGCGGCTTCCGCTCCAGGTGCTCGTGCAGCTCCAGCACCTCTGCCACCTCGCGCACCCGCCGGTCGATCTCCTTCTTCGGCAGCTTGCGCAAGGTGAGCCCGAACGCGATGTTGTCGTACACGTTCAGGTGCGGGTAGAGCGCATAGGACTGGAACACCATGGCCACGTCCCGGTCCCGCGAAGGCACGTCGTTGACCACCTGCTCGCCGATCCGGATGGACCCCTCGGTCACGCTCTCCAGGCCCGCGATCATCCGCAGCGCCGTGGTCTTGCCGCACCCGGACGGCCCGACCAGCACCAGGAACTCCCCGTCCCGGATCTCCAGGTTCAGGTCTTCGACCGCACGGGTGCCGTCGACGTACGATTTGCCGAGACCGCTGAGAACGACTTCCGCCACGCCCACTCCTCGTCGCGGTCGGGCCGGCTCTCCGACGGTGACCGCACAATGGCAATTCCCGCCGCGGTGTGATCCGCGGCACCCTGGATTCCGGTGGTTCGGACGATAGTGGCCGGTTCCCTAAGAGACCGTTAAGGGCCAGGCACGGTTGGGATAAGTCGGGAGAACCCGGCGACCCGGCGCCCGGAGGCCTTACCCTCCCAACCATGTCCAAGGTGCTGCTGGTCGAGGACGACCCGGTGGTCCAGGCGGCGCTGGTGCACGCGCTGACCGACCTCGGGCACGACGTGCGCGCGGTCGGCACGGCCGTCGCCGCGCTGCGCGAGGCGGGCACGCGGGAACCGGACCTGGTCATCCTCGACCTGGGCCTGCCCGACCTGGACGGCGTGGCGGCGCTGCGGATGCTGCGCGGCATCAGCGACGTGCCGGTCATCATCGCCACCGCGCGCGGCGGCGAGAGTTCGGTGGTCGGCTCGCTGAACGCGGGCGCGGACGACTACATCGTCAAGCCGTTCTCCGCCGAGCACCTGGCGGCGCGCATCAACGCGCTGCTCCGCCGCACCACCGGCTCGGCCCGCACGGACCACCCGGACCTGGTGACGGTCGGCGAACTGCGCGTGGACCTGGCCCAGCGCCAGGTGTTCCGCGCCGACCAGCCGGTGGCGCTCAGCCGCCGCGAGTTCGACCTGCTGGCCTACCTGGCGCAACGCCCGAACCGCGTGGTCCCGCGCCGCGAGCTGTTCCAGGCGGTGTGGGGCCAGCCGTACCTGGGCGACGACAAGACCATCGACGTCCACGTGTCGTGGCTGCGCAGCAAACTGGGTGAGACCGCCGCGAAGCCACGCCACCTGCACACCGTGCGGGGCGTGGGGTTCAAGCTGGTGGCGCCGGAATGAGAGGACTGCTCACCCGTGCCCTGGCGTGGTCGGCGGCGCTGGTGGGCGTGTTCCTGGTGGCGGGCGCGGGATGTCTGCTGGTGTGGTCGGCGGCGGACCGGGCGGCGTCGGACGACCGGCACGACGTGACGACGGTGGCGGCAGTGCTGGCCGTGACGACGGACCCGGACGCGGTGCGCGGGGCACTCGCCCGGACCGCCGCGGGCGCGGAGGGCCGACTCGCCGTCCACCTGCCGGACGGCACGACCATCGGCGTGGGGCGCGGAGCGGGCGACCTCACCTATATGTCCACTGTGGACGATTCGCGCGCGGCCGTCGAAGTATCGTCACCCGCACCCCTGTCGGCAGACCTGACGATTCAGTTGGCGGTACTCCTCCTGTTGGCACTGCTGGCTTTCGTCGCCGCCCTGCTGGTCGGCCGACGGGCGCTGAACCCGGTGCTGCGCGCGCTGAGGGCACTGGCCGACGCCGCGACGGACCTGGCGCACCGCGACGGGAACGTCCGCATCCGCGTCACGGGCCCACCCGAGCTGACCGCCCTGGCGAGCGCCATCAACGCCGCCGCCGACCGCACGGAACGCCTGCTGGCCAAGGAAAGGGAGATGATCGCCGACGTCTCACACCGCCTGCGAACCCCGTTGACGGCGCTGCGACTGGACGCGGACGCCATCGGCGGAGGCCCGGTGGCCGACCGCATCCGCAGCGCGGTGACCACCCTCGGCCACGACGTGGACCGGATCATCGAGTCCCTGCACCCGGTCCCCGCCTCGTCCGAGACCGGCGACTGCGACGTGGTCGAGGTGGTGAAGACCCGCATGGGCTTCTGGTCCGCGCACGCCGAGGACCAGGGCCGGCCGTGCGAGGTGGACCTGCCCTACGAGCCGACCCCGGTCCTGCTGTCGCCGGACGCCCTGGGCGCGGTGGTCGACGCACTGCTGGAGAACGTCTTCCACCACACCCCACCCCGCTCGGCGCTGACCGTCGCGGTCGTCAGGCACGCCGGCTGGATCACGTTGACCGTGGAAGACGGCGGTCCGGGCATAGCGGACCCGGAACGCGCCCTGCACCGAGGCTCGTCCGGCGGCGGCTCGACCGGCCTGGGCCTCGACATCGCCCGAGCCGCCGCGGAGGCCACCGGCGGCACCATCCACGTGGAACGGGGCCGCCTGGGCGGAGCCCGCATCCGGCTTCGCCTGGGCGAGGCGAACAGCCACCACGAGCCGGCCGTGCCCCGAGCCTGGCGTTTGTGGCGCGGACGGGCCTGACGAAAATTGCCCTCAGCGGAAACGCGGCCCGCCTCACGGAACGTCGCATCCAACCCGAACGAGGTATTCACGAACGTGGTCCGACGCCGGTAGTTCCGCGTGGAGCAGGTCCTGCTCCGTCACCTGTTCGGCATGGGCCCGGTCCGGTCCCGCCGGGCGAGTTCCGCCTCCCGCCTGCGCAGCTCGTCACGGCGGGCCGCCACACGGCGCGCGGAGCGGCTGGAGCGGCCCTATCGTCCATTCGGGAGGTTCCGCATGGTCGATCGGGTCGAGGTCAAGCCGGCCGCGCGCCGCGCCGTGATCGCCGTGATCATGCTCGGGATGCTGCTCGCCGCCCTGGACCAGACGATCGTCGCCACCGCGCTGCCGACCATCGTCAGCGATCTCGGCGGCGGCGGGCACCTGTCGTGGGTGGTCACCTCGTACCTGCTGGCCGAGACCATCATGACGGCGTTGATCGGCAAGTTCGGCGACCTCTACGGCCGCAAGCCCGCGTTCCTGGCCAGCGTCGCCCTGTTCATGGTGGGCTCGTTCCTGTGCGGCTGGGCCGACTCGATGACGTGGCTGATCCTCGCGCGGGCGGTCCAGGGCCTGGGCGCGGGCGGGCTCATGGTCACCGCGAGCGCCGTGATCGCCGACGTGGTGCCGCTGTCCGAGCGCGGCAAGTACCAGGGGCTCATCGGGGCGATGTTCGGCGTCTCGACCGTGGTCGGACCGCTGCTGGGCGGCCTGTTCGTGGACCACCTGAGCTGGCGCTGGGCGTTCTACGTGAACCTGCCGCTGGGCGTGGTCGTCCTGGTGGTGGGCGTGCTGGCGCTGCCCGGCATCCGGGCGGCGGGCAGACCGAAGATCGACTACCTCGGCATCCTGCTGATCGGCCTGGCCGCGACCGGCCTGACGCTGGTCACCAGTTGGGGCGGCGTCGAGTACGACTGGACGTCGCCGACCATCCTGCTGATGGCGGCGGGCTCCCTGGTCGCGCTGGCGCTCTTCGTGCGGGTGGAACAGCGGGCGGCGGAGCCGATGCTGCCCATGCGCCTGTTCCGCAGCCCCGTGTTCACCGTGTGCAGCGTGCTGAGCTTCGTGGTCGGGTTCGCGATGCTGGGCGGCGTCACGTTCCTCCCGACCTACCTGCAGTACGTGCACGGCGCGTCGGCCACCCGGTCCGGCCTGGAAATGCTGCCGCTGGTGATCGGTCTGCTGATCGCCTCCGTCACCGCCGGCAGCGTGATCGGCAAGACCGGCCGCTACCGGCTGCTCCCCATCGGGGGCAGCCTGCTCATGGTGGGCGGGCTGCTCCTGCTGTCGCGGCTGGACGAGCACACCGCGTTCTGGGAGGCGTCCGGCTACATGCTGGTGCTCGGCCTGGGCGTGGGCCTGTGCATGCCGGTGCCGATCGTGGTCGTCCAGAGCACCAGCAGCTACGAAGACCTGGGCGTGGCGACGTCGGGCGTGAGCTTCCTGCGCACGCTGGGCAGCTCCTTCGGCGTGGCGCTGTTCGGCACCATCTACGCGAGCAACCTGCCCGACAACCTGG
Source organism: Actinosynnema sp. CS-041913 (assembly GCF_050942485.1). Classification (NCBI taxonomy): domain Bacteria; kingdom Bacillati; phylum Actinomycetota; class Actinomycetes; order Pseudonocardiales; family Pseudonocardiaceae; genus Actinosynnema; species Actinosynnema sp. CS-041913. Next base: position 3,128,163 of record NZ_CP192037.1, read on the forward strand.
CGAACGCCATCCCGCCGGGCGTGGACCCGCGCGCGGCGTCGAACGTGCAGGCCCTGCACGCGCTGCCGGACGAGCTGAAGGCGCCCATCATCGCCGCCTACGCCGACACCCTCCAAGGCGTCTTCCTGTCCGCCGCCCCGGTGGCCGCCGTCGCGTTCGTCGTGGCCCTGTTCCTGCGCGAAGTGCCGCTCCGGGACACCGCCCGCACCGCCGCGTCCGGCCACAACGGCGTGGGGGAGAGCTTCGCCGTGCCGCAGTCCACCGCCTCGGGCCAGGAACTGGAGAAGCTGGTGGCGCTGATCGTGCGCAAGGAGCACCGCGACCCGACCCCGCAGATCCTGGCCGCGTCCGGCCTGCCGCTGTCCCACGCCCAGGCGTGGCTGGTGGTGAAGGTGTTCCGGCAGAGCGCCCACCAGGGTCACGCCACCCTCGAACAGCTCGCGGACGAGACCAGGGTGCCGGCCGGCATGTTCGAACCAGTGGCCCGCCAGCTCATGGCCAAGGGCCTGCTGACGGAATCCGCCGACCGCTACCGCTTCACCCCGCACGGCACCGAGACCTTCGCCCTCCTGGTCGGCTCGTGGCGGAACTGGCTGCACGCCAAACTGGTCGACTGGGAGTGCGACGACCCCGAGTTCACCGAAGCCGTGGACCGGGTGGCCGAAGAGCTGGTCACCACCGGCCGCGCCTTGGCCGACCGCCAACCCGCCCGGGTCTGACGCGCCGCGCCGGCCGACCGCCAACCCGCTCGGGTCTGACGCCGTCGGCTGACTGCCGACCCGATGGGTTCCGACGCCGTCGGCCGACCGCTAACCCGATGGGGTCCGACGCCGCCGGCCGACCGCCAACCCGCCCGGAGCGGACGGTCGGTGGCACGGCCGCGTGGTCTCGGGCAGCATGGCGGTGATCCACTTCCCGAGGAGCCCGAGTGATCATCCGCTGCGCCACCGCCGCCGACGTGCCCGCCATAGTCGCCCTGCTCGCCGACGACGAGATCGGCGCGCACCGGGAGACGCCGGACGATCTGTCGCCCTACCTGCGGTCGTTCGCGGCGATCGACGCCAGTCCGCGCGAGTCGCTGGTCGTCGCCGAACGGGACGGGGAGGTGGTGGGCACGTTGCAGCTCACCGTCCTGCCCGGCCTGTCGCAGCGGGGCATGGTGCGGGCCCAGGTCGAAGGCGTTCGGGTCGCCGGCAAGCTGCGCGGGGAAGGGCTGGGCGAGGAGCTGGTCCGCTGGGCCGTGGCCGAGGCTCGGGTCCGGGGGTGCTCGATCGTGCAGCTCATGTCCGACCAGCGGCGGGCCGACGCGCACCGGTTCTACTCGCGGCTGGGGTTCCAGCCCACGCACCAGGGGTTCAAGCTGCGGCTCTCGTGACGGCGGGGCAATCACCCGCGAACGCCCGCGGAAACGCGCGAGGCGGCGGCGGGAGGTAGTTCCCCCGCCGCCGCCCCGTCGGCGAACTACTTGCGCACTGTCCGGCGGTGGCCGAGCAGCATCAACACGGCGCAGATGAGCACCACGTTCTTGAGCACGAACTCACCGTTCGCGGTCAGCAGCAACGGGTTGCCGTCCGACCACGAGAGCGCGGGCGCGTTGACGAACACCAGGAAGGTGCCCGCCAGATGTGCCCCCACCGCGACGAGCGTGACCCGCCGCGGCCGGCCGATCACCAGCGCGACCCCGAGCACGACCTCCACCCCGCCCAGGACCGGCATCAGCAGGCCCTGGGACAGGAACGGCAGCGTGGCGTGCACGAGGTCCGCCACCGGGGACTGGCCGATCGCCTTGAGCAGACCGAACCACACGAAGACCAGTCCGATCGAGACCCGCAACGCCGTCGGCGCGTGCTGCCGGAGCCGCTGTTCGAGCCGGTCCCACCACGGCGGCGGCGGTTCCGGTCTGAACTCCTGGACCTCGTAGTCCTGTGTCGTCGACATGTCAGTCGCCCAGCGGGTTGAGCAGGTCGGCCTTGCCCTCGAACGCGAACAGCAGCAGGTCGGTCATCCGGAACGTGTTGGCGTCCGGCCCGAACACCGGCCGCCACGAGGGCTCCCGCACGATGGACGTGCGCGAGGACTCCATCGCCCGGTGGAACACCTCCGCCACGATCCGGCCGCCGACCGGACCCAGCAGCCCGTTGCCGAACTCGGCTTCCCGGAGGATGTAGAACCACAGCGGGGTCGTCTCGACGACCGTCGCCCGCTGCTCCTCGGTCAGCGCGTCCAGGGTCACGCCCTGGTTGCCGGTCAGGATCTGCTCGGCCGTCAGCGGCTCCACGCCGAACAGCGCGGCGATCTGCTGGCCGCTGGCCAGCTTCACCATGTTCGCCCTGGTCAGGTTGCGGAACGCCAGGTTCCGGTGGATGTCCGCGACGGTCGTGCCGCGCCCGTCGAACGTCCCCGCCGGTAGCTGCGTGAGCGGGTTGACCAGCAGCGTGTCGATCCGCTTCGTCACGTTGCCGCCGCCCGTGCCGGGAGCGAGGTCCGGCCGTTCGGCTTCGGTGAAGTCGTACAGCCTGCGGAAGTCCGCGATCCAGTTGGTCGGCAGCGTGTCCACCGTGCCCGAGTTCGGGTCGTCCAGTTCCGGCAGACCCGAGCCCGGCTGGAAGTTGCCGCTGGTCCCGCTGAAGGTGAAGAGCTGCAACAGGGTGGCGATGCCGCCGGGGCCGTCGCTGTTGAACACCCGGTTCCACTGGTAGGCGGCCCGGATCATGCTGTGGCCCAGCCGGTAGGCCGCGACCGAGAACTCCAGCGGCATGGTCGCCGGCTGCAACGCGCCGGTGTAGCCGCGGCCGGGCGCCTCGAAGAAGCGGCGGCCGTTGGCGAACACGTCGTCCACGATCGCCGGGTCGACGATGCGCGGCAGGTGGTCGGTGCGCAGCATCCACTGGTAATGCCGCACCACCTGCTCACGGGCCGCCCGGAACAGCCGCTGGCCGGTCAGACCGGTCAGCGCCAGCTCGTCCACCACCCGGTTGTGGAACCGGATGAACGCGAGGTGGGTCTGGGCGACCGCCAGGTTCTCGTCGTTGCGGGCGTCCGGGATGAGCGGGCGCCTGCGGTCGGCGCCCGTCGTGCCGGAACCCGCGCGGGGCAGGTCGAACCCCTCCAGCTCGACGTTGACCCGGTCGTCCGGGAACGTCGTCGCGGACGTCTTGCCGATCTTCAGCTTGACCTTGTCGTCGGCGTAGAACACCCGGTCGGCCGGGTCGAGCGGGCCCCGGCCGTAGACCGAGTCCAGGTCGAGCGCGGGCGACCGGCCCTGCACCAGGTCGTCCAGGTTGACGTCCGCGCCGAGCTGGGCTTCGGTGCGATCCATGGTCAGGTCGTGGTCCACGAACTGACCGAGGTAGGTGAACCCGGCCGGCATGGCCGGGTCCGCGGAGTCCGGCTGCGGCACGTCCGCCGTCACCGCGGTGGCCAGGGCGATCCTGACCTCCTCGGACACCTGGACACCTTCCGGTCCCAGTCGGGAAAACCGGAACCTGCGCAGCTCTTCGACGGTCAGCGGACGCCGGGTCGTGGGCTCCCCGTTCCCATCGAACTCCAGCACCCCCTCACCTACGACGAAGAAGCTCTCCGTACCGTGATGCTTCAACTTGTCTCCCCCGTGGTTCGTCCGGAGATTCCGGACAGGTGAACACACCCCCTGCGCATTCCCCTCACGACAGATAAGTGTCGACCGCCGTTCGGTGGATACAGTTGATTCCGTTCGTGAACCGGATTCACTCTTCTGAACAAAACCCGACGACCGATCACATTCGGGTGATCACGATCAGCCAAGCGTGCTGATATAGGCGAGCGCGCCCACCACCGGCACGACAACCGCCGTGACCAGCGCCTGGCGGCGGGTCGGCCGGGGCCCGTCGGCCAGCAGTCGCACCCCGGCGGGCAGGAACGCCACGCACAGCCCGACGGTGCCGACGACCGACCACGGCTCGGCGCCCTTCAGCACGCCCAGCGGCAGCAGGCACATGGTTGCCAGCGCCACCGACCGGACCACGCCCAGCACGCCGCTGCGCCACGCCGCGAACGCCAGCACCAGCCACCCGACCATGATCGACAGCGACAGGTGGCTGTACAGGTGCAGGTCCTGGTACGACTCGCCGACCAGCCGCTCCGCGAACTCCGGTCCGTGCCGCCGCACCAACCCCTGCGCCGCGTGGTCCACCCCGGCGTGGAAAGTCCGCTCGAACAAACCCACCAGAACGAGGATTCCACTCCACAGCGCCCAAACCGGCCGGGTGCGGCCGATGTGGGAGACCACCGCGAGGACCGCGAACGCGAGCACCAGGTGCCCCGCCAGGAACGTCGCGTACGCGGCGGTCAGCAGACCCGGATGCCGGGCCATGGCGTCGAGCTGGTCGGGGTAGAAGAAGTCGAAGGGCGAGCGCAGCAACGTGCCCGTGAGCAACAGCAGCGGGCCGAGGACGAGTGCGACGCCGCCGATCCAGCGGCCGGGGAACGAGTGCATGCGGTACAAGGTGCCGACCGGAGCGCCCGGAGGGATCGACCCGTGGTCCGGCGTGCGGATCGGACCACGGGCCGATCCCTCGTCACAGGTGCGTGGTGAACCAGCCGACGATCAGGGCCACGGTGTCGGCCAGGCCCTCCCGGTCGATCTCGTGCCCGATGCCGGGGTGCAGTTCGAGCCGCGCCGGCTTGCCCAGCTCGCGCAGCCGCCGGTACATCTGTTCCGACTCCTCGGGGTTGACCCGGGTGTCGTTCTCGCCGTGCAGGAACAGCACGGGAGCCTGCACGCGGTGCGCGTTGCCCAGCGGGCTGCGCTCGACGAGCCGGGCCAGATCCTCGGGGTCGTCGGGGTCGCCGATCCACTCCTTGGTCCGCTTGCGCCACGTCGGCGGCACGTCCCGGATGTCGCTGAGCAGGTCGGACGTGCCGCACTCGCTGACCGCCGCCCGCCACAGGCCGGGCAGCCTGGTGGCACAGCACAACGCGGCGAAACCGCCGTACGACGCGCCGTGCACGCCGAGTCGCGTCCCGTCCGCCCAATCGACCTCGCCGAGCAGCGCGGCCGTGGCCGCGAGGTCTTCCAGATCGCCGCCGCCCCAATCGCCGTAGACCAGCCGCTGGTAGCGCAGGCCGTAGCCGGAGGAGCCCCGGAAGTTGGGCGCGATCACGCCGATCCCGTTGGCCAGCAACGATTGCACCAAGGGGTCGTACGCGGGGTGCGCCTGGCCCTCCGGTCCGCCGTGCACGGTCATGACGACCGGCACGGGCGCGGCGGCGCTCGCCGAACGCGGCCGGTAGAGCAGGCACGGCACGCGGAGGCCGTCGGAACTCGTCGCGTGCACGACGGTCGGCGCGACCAGGTCGGCCGGCAGGCCCGCGCCGAAGTCGGTCAGCCGCTCCGCCGTGCCCGCGTCGAGATCCGCCAGGTACAGCTCGGTCGCCGCGTCCCCGCGCGCGAGCTGCACGAGCAGCCGGCCGGCGCGGGTGAAGCGCAGGGCGTGGCCGTCGTAGCCGAACTCGCAGATCGCGAGACCGCGTGGCAGCCCGGTGACCTCGCGCGGCTCGCCGCCCACCTCGGACCAGAGCAGCGTGGTGTAGCCGTTCTCGTTGCGACCCCAGGCGATCCGGGCGCCGTCGGGGGACAGCGCCCCACCCTCCACATCGGACTCCGGAGTGTCGATCCAGGTGAGGTCGCCGTCCAGGGAGAGCGTCGCCAAGCCGAGGAAGTCACGGCCCTGGGTGGTGCACAGGTAGATCCCGGACGAGTCGGGCAGCCACGCGACCGGCTCGTACTTCGCCGGACCGGCGAACCGGGTCAGCCGCCGCACGGTGTCGCCGGCCAGGTCCACGACGAACAGCTCGTGGTCGCTGTTCTGGTGCAGCTTCAGGACGAGCAGCAGCCGGGAGTCGGGGGAGAAGCCCATCGGCAGGTAGCGGTCGTCGCCGCGCAGCACGATCCGCGACCCGTTCGCGTCCCGCACCAGCACGTCGAACACCTCGCGGTCACGGGCGTTGTTCGCGTACGCGAGCAGCGTGCCGTCCGCGTTGTAGGGCGTTCCGGTGCTGCCGTAAGGAACGCCGATCTCACAGCGCACCCCTTCCTCGGCGACCACCCATGCCACCTCGCCGGTCGCCGGGTCCAGCTCGCCGAGCCGGTGGTCCTCGCCGCCGTCCGGGTCGGTCAGCACCAGCAGCCGCCCGCCGTCCGGCCGCCACAGGCAGCGCCGCACCGACCCGGCGACCGGCACGTGGCGGCCGTCCACCCACGGCTGCGGCCGGCCGGTGAGGTCGCTCAGCCACCCGATCCGGCCGTCCGGACCGGGGTCCGCGCCGGACACCCACTCGAAGTCGGTCAGCGTCACCGTCCCACCTCCGCGATCGCCCGCTGCACCGTCGCCGCCGCGACGATGCCCCGGCGGAACCAGTCCAGCACGAGGTTCTCGTTGGGCGCGTGGTTACGCTCGTCCACGTTGGCGAACGGCACGCCGTAGCACGGCACGCCCAGCTCGTCGGTGAACGCCGCGATCGGCAGGCTGCCGCCCAGCGCGGGCAGCAGCAGCGGCTCCTCGCCGAGACCGGCCTCCGCGCCCCGCAGCACGGCGTCCGTCCAGCGCGTCTCGGGCAGCGTCCGGGACGGCGCCATCGCCCCGCCGGGCACGAACTCGACGTCCGGCGCGTGCCGGTCCAGGTGCGCGCGGATGGCGGCGAACACCTCGTCCACCCGCTGGCCGCCGACCAGCCGCATATCGCACTTCGCGACCGCCACGTTCGGCACGACGGTCCGGTGCTCGCCACCGTCTTCGCAGGTCAACGAGTTGATGCTGAACGTGGGCCCGGTCAGCCGCTGGTAGAACCCGAGCCCGCCCGGCGGCTCCATGCCGGACACGCCGATGCCCGCCAGCACCGCCGGCACGTCCACCGGCAGCTTGGCCAGCGCGTCCCGCTCGCCGGGGCTCAGCGGCACCACGTCGTCGGCGAACCCGTCGATCAGCACCCGCCCCTGCGGGTCGCGCATCGTGCCGAGCACGTGCACCAGCCGCCAGGCGGGGTTCGGCGCGATCCCGCCCCAGTTGCCCGAGTGCAGCACCTCGGACGCGCCCCTGACCCGCAGCTCGAACGTCACGATGCCGCGCACGCCGAGCACCACCGACGCCCGGCCGGACTCGTGCACCGGGCCGTCGCTCCACAGCACCAGGTCGGGCTTCGTCAGCCCCCGCACGGCTTTCACCAGGTTCGGACTGCCGATCTCCTCCTCGCCGTCCAGCAGCACGGTGACCCGGCACGGCAACCCGCCGGCGACCTCCCGGAGCGCCCGCAGCCCGAGCAACTGGGCCAGGTGCTGCCCCTTGTTGTCCCCGGTGCCGCGCCCGTAGATCCGGCCATCCCGGAAGTCCGGCTCGAACGGCGGTGTGACCCACTCGTCCAGCGGCCCGGCGGGCTGCACGTCGTAGTGGCCGTAGATCAGCACGTGCGGCGCGCCGGGCGGTCCGGGCGCGGTGCCGACCAGCGCCGGCCACCCGCCCGTCTCGACGACCTCGGGCGTCAGACCACTGCGCCGCAACAACTCCACCCCGTGCGCGGCGGCCTCGGCCATACCGTCACCGGTGCGGCTCACACTCGGCTGCGAGATCCACGCCGCGAGTTCGGCCAGCAACTCCGGCTCCCGCTCCCGCACCCAGCCGCCGACCTGTTCCGCCAACCCCATCGTCGCTCCCCGGGACACTCGGAGTGATTTCATATAGTGCAATCGATAGCAGTGAACCAAATCACCACCGTGCCCGGCAAGGCCCGGTCGGCTAGCCTCATCGACGTGTCCGCAGATCACACCGCGCGAACCGCCTCGGTGGAGGAGCTCAAGGCGCTGGCGCACCCGCTGCGCTGGCGCATCCTCCGCCTCTGCCTGGACCGCGCGTGGACCAACCAGGAACTGGCCGAGCGCCTGGAAGTGGCCCCGGCCACCGTCCTACGCCACATCCGGGCGTTGGTCAAAACCGATTTCCTCGCCCCCGAACCGGTGCGCACCGGCGCGAAGGGCGCCCTGGAACGCCCCTACCGGGCCACCGGCCGCACCTGGCGGCTGGGCCTGATCGACGTGGCCGGCGTCGGCCTGGTCCACCAGGTCGACCTGGCCATGCTCGCGGCACACCGGGCCGAGATCCTCGAAGCCGGCCCCGACTCCGGCCGTGACGTGTCCCGCGGCGTCCTGCGCCTGAACCCGGAGTCCCAGGCCGAGTTCAAGACCAGGCTGGCCGACCTGATCACCGAGTTCGTGCGCCGCGAAGACCCGGACGGCGAACCCCTGAGCTACCTCTGGTCCCTGGCCGCCCGCCCGGCCCGGTAGCTGCGCGGAATGCGGGTTCCGTTGCGATGCGGGCGTTCCGCGTGCGCGCCCGATCCGGCCGGGGTGGGAAGATCCCGTCGGCAGGCCGAGCAGGGGAGGGCAACGCGTGGGTGGCGTCGACGGTGACCTGGAAGACCCGACCGCGAGGTACGCGCGGACCCTGCGGCCACTGGTCGAGAGCTGGCCGGGCAGCCGGGAGGACTTCGCCAGGGCGGTCCTGATCCCCGAGTCCCACCTGTGGCTGATCCTCACCGGCAAGAGCCTGCCGACCCCGGACCAGGCGGCGGCGCTGGCCAGGCAGTTCCCGGACGCGCGCGAGCTGACCGCCCGCTACGCCGAGGCGAAGGGCCCGGACCGCGACGAGCTGCCACCCGTGCTGCTGGACCTGCTGGACACCATCACCCACGTGTGCCGGGACCTGCCGTACGTGCTGCCGTCCCGCCGGCACCTCTCGCTGTCGACGCTGTACGTGAAGCAGAGCGTGAATTCGGTCCCGGAGATCCGGTGGGCCAAGGAGGAGCTGCCGGAGGACCTGGGCTGGGTGGAGAGCACCCGGCTGGCCTCGACCCTGGCGCAGCCGTTCAACGATGTGTTCGAGCAGCACGACCACCTCGTCATCGAAGGCGCGGCGGGCCTGGGCAAGACGACCCTGGCCCGCCAACTCGTCAGCGACCGCGCCGGGGAAGTCCGCACCCCGACCAACGCCGAGACGTTGATCCCCCTGCTCGTGTCGGCCCGGGTACTGGCCAAGCACGTGGGCAAACCCTGGGGCGACGCCCTCCTCGCCGCGCTGAGCGAGGAGTACCAGGGCTTCTCCGACCACGAGCCGCCGGCGTCGTTGTTCAGCCGGAACCCCGAGGGCTACCGCTGGCTGGTCGTCGTGGACGCGCTGGACGAGGTCCCCGACAGCACCTCCCGGGACCAGTTGATCACCGCGATCGCCCGCCGCATGGCCAAACCCGGCGACCCGGCGAGGTTCCTCATCACCACCAGGCCGTTGGAGGTGGAGACCAACCGCCTCACCGGCGCGGGCTTCTACCAACTCCAGCCGTTCGACGAAGAAGCCCTCAAACGCTTCGCCCACAAGTGGTTCGACCCCGACGAGACCCCGGCGGGAGCCGTCGCGGCCGACCACTTCCTCACCCAGGTCCGCACCGCGGGCCTCACCGACATCCTGGAAGTCCCGCTGTTGGCCGCCATCGCGGCGAACGTCCACCAGTCCGCGCCGGAGAGCCCGCTGCCGGCCAGCCGCTACGGGCTCTACGTCAAGTACATCGAAAGCCTCGCCGCCGCCCGCGCGGACCCGAACTCGCCCGCACTGTCCACAGTGGCCGGTGACGCGGACCTGGCGGCACGGCTCGGCGACGAGCGCACACCACTGCTGGAACACCTGGCCCTGTCGTACATGGCGACCGAGACACCGCTGCTCGACGTGGCGCGCGAGTACCTCGCGACCCGGGGCCTGATCCCGGCCCGCCGACCACCGAAGTGGGACGACAGCCTCGCCGAGTGGCTGTGCCAGGACGGCCTGCTGACCCGCAGCGTCCTCCGGTTGCGCTTCCTGCACCAGACCTTCGCCGAACACCTGGCGGCCTCGGCCACCGCGAAGCGGCTCCCCGCCAGGTTCGACGCCACCGAACCGGTGTGGGACGACCTCATCCGCGGCATGTCGTTGGGCAACGACAACGACACCAGGGTCGTCCTGCACTACCTGCACCTCGGCGAGGACGGCGACGCCGTGCTGGAGGCGCTCCAAAACGGCACTGTCGCGCAGCGGGAACGCGCCGGTGACCTGATCACCCAAGGCGCGCCGGGCAAGGACGCCCGCGTGCGGGAGTACCTGTCCTACCTCGGCAACGCGGCCGTAGGCGCCGCCGCCTCCGGTGACGACGACTTCGCGACACGGCTGCGCGGACTCGGCGGCATCATCGGCAACCCGGTCGTCCGCGCATGGCTGCTGGCGCTCCTCCGCGACGAGCACGTCCTGGACCGGCTGAGGATCACTGCGGCGGACCTGCTGCGCGAGCACGCTCCCGAAGCGCGTGACGAGGTCGTTTCCGTTCTCGCGGCCTTCACCCACGAGTCGTGGCCCACCAGCCTGCGACAGGAAGCCGCCGAAGTGCTCGCGAGGTTCGGTCACGATGCCCGTGACATCGCCATCCAGGCGTTGCGGCGGATGGCCGGCGACGGTGCGAGCCGGGGGGAGGACCGGATCGGGGCCGCGACGCTGCTGGCCAAGCTCGGCGCGGGGGAACGCGACGTGGCCGCGGAAGTGCTCGCGGCGGTGGCGGTCGACCCGACGACGATGGCGTACGAGTGCTGCCGTGCGGCCGAGGAATTGGCGAAGCTGGGCGACGCGCACCGCGACCGCGCTGCCGCGCTGTTGCACGACATGGCGGTCAAACCGTCCTGGGGCATCTTCCAGCGACGGGAAGCGGCGACCGCTCTGGCCGAGCTGAGCCGCGCCCACCGGGACTCCGCCACCGCCGTCCTCACGAGCCTGCTCGACCGGCCGGACCTCGGCACGGACGACCGCATCCGGCTGGTCAGCGCCATCTCCGCGACCGGTCCGGAACAACCCGACTGGGCCGCGCGGGAGCTGACCCGGTTGGCCAACGACCCGTCCCTGGCGTGCGCGGAACGCATCTCCGCGGCGAGTGCCCTCGGCGCGCTCAAACCCGTGCACCGGGCCGCCGCGGCGGAGATCCTGGCGGACATCGAGCAGGACCCGCGGCTGGACCACGCCGAGCGGCACGAAGCCGCGAGAGCCATCGCCGGCCTGGGCCGGACGCACCGGCCCAAAGCGATCGAGCTGCTGAGCGCCGCCGCCGGCGACGTCACCGTCCGGCCCGTGCGGCGCTGCGACGCCATCGACGAACTGGTGGCGCTGGGCGCCGACGCCTATCGGGTGAGCGTGACCGCGCTCAGGTCGGTGATCGGCGATCCGACCACTTCCTGGCAGGTGTGGCTGAGAGCCGGCCGAACGCTGGCGAACATGGGCGTCGAGCACCACGGTGAGGTCCTCCGGCTCTGCGACTCGCACATCGGCGATCCGACGGCGGCGCCGACCGCGCAGGCGTACGCGGCGATGCTGGCCGCGAGCGTCGATCCGACCAGGCAGGCGCTGGCGATGGCCCTGCTGGCGCGGTTGGGCCGATCCCCCGCCGTGCCGGCCGGGGTCCGGTCGACGATCGCGCAGGCGATCGCCGAGACCGGCGACCGCGAACGGGCCGCGGCCGTGCTCGCCGACCTGTGCGCCGATCCGACCGTGCCGGTGGAACTGCGGACGGACGCCGCCATCGAGCTGTTCGACCTCGGCACGCGCCGTCGGGAAGTCGGCACGGCGACCCTGCACCACATCGCGACGGACCCGACCTCGAACACCGGCGACCGCTGGACGGCGATCGACGCGCTCGGGGACCGCGGCGGAGAGACGAGGCCACTGGCCGCTCGGGAAACCGTGCGGTTGTTGGCACTACCGCACGGGGACGACTTCTTCCGCGTGTACTACCTGGACCTGTCGGTGCTCTCGGACGCCGCGCGGCAGGACGTGGTGGAGGCGCTCTTCTGGCACCTCGAACACGTCGGCTCCGGGTACTACTGGCCGTCCGTGTTGCTCCGGGCCGTTTCCAGGGTGGGCGAAGACGCGCGCTCGCGAGCGATCCGCGCACTTCGGGTCACCTCGGCCGACAGCACGCTCCCCATCGCACAGCGGCTCAGCGCGCAGACGGCCCTGATCGAGGCCCGCCCCGAGGAGTGCGCCACCGAGCTGAGCGCGCTGCGCGCGATGGCCGCCGATCCAGCCACCCACCCGGTGGACCGGCTGAGGGCCTTCGAAGTGCTGGTGGAGACGGGTGAAGAGCGCGCCGCCGCGGCGTTCCGGCTGCCGGCACGAGAGGCCGCCGGCGTGCGGGAGCGGTTGGCCGCGACCACTCTCGGCCTTGCGGCGGGCGGCGACCACCGCGCCCGCGCCCGTGCGGAGTTGGTGGCGATCGCGGACGATCCGGCCGTGCACCCGGAATACCGGTTGGCGGCTCTCGCGAGGCTGGCCGACGTGGGTGGCCACCACGCCGGCCTGGTCGAGTCGTCGCGGGCACTGGCCCGCGTCGCGGCGCCGTGGCGGGTTCGGCTCAGGGCGTTCGACCACGTCATGTCACTCGCGCGGGACAACGCGCCGGAAGCGGTCGAACTGGTGCGCGTCACGGCGCTGGACCCGGCGACGCCACCGGCGGTGCGCATGGCGCTCGGCGACCTGCTGGCGGGTTGGCAGCGGGTGGGGCTGCCGCCGCTGCTGGACCTGCTCCGGCTGATCACCGGGGACGACCGCGCCGACCCCGCCTTCCGCATCGAAGCCGCCGAAGAGCTGGCGAGACTCGGCTTCGAAGCCCGCGGCCACGCCGTGACGGCCTTGCGGGAACTCGCCGGCGACGGCCGGGTGGACGGCTGGAATCGCTATTGGGCGGCCATGGCCCTGCTGGACGCCGGAGAACGCTCGGCCGGCCTGGCGGCACTCGGCAGAGTAGCGGCGGACGAGCCACCCGAGGCGGTCCCGTCGATGCCGGCGCGGGTCGGGCTGGTCCACGCGAACGAGGAGCAGGTGTGGGAAGCGTCCGCCGACCTTGCTCAGGTGGCGGCCGATCCGGCACTTCCCGGAACGGTGCGGCTGGAGGCGGTCGAAGCGCTGCTCCAGATCACGCCTCACGATCGGCGCACCACGACGGGCCTGCTGCGCGGTATGGCGGACGATCCCGTGCTGTCCGGGTGGGAGCGACGGCTCGCGGCACTGCGGCTGGCGGGCTTCGACTTCGCCGGACGCACGGACGCGGTCGTCGCCCTGGAGGCGTTCGCGCAGGACGAGGCGGGGACATCGTGGGAGCGGACCGACGCGGCGGCGTGGGTAGCCGAACTGGACCCGGAGCAGGCGGAGCCCATGCTCGACCTGGTCACGCGGCTCGCGGAGGACGAAGACGCCGCTCCGGCCGAACGCACCCATGCGGCGACCGTGCTGCTGAACGCTTCCCGGTTCCGGTTCGACGCGGCCAACGCGGTGCTCACCGAGTTGATGGCGGACCCCGGGATCGCCGTGGAGGAACGGCTCACCGCTGCCCAGGCGCTGGCCTGGCTCGGGCTCCGACACGGCGACGCGTCGGCCGGACTCCGCGCGATGACCGGCGGACACCGGCCGGCGCGGGAACGGGTCGGCGCGTGGTGGCTGCTCGCCAGCCTCGATCACGGTCACCGCAACGCCGCCGACGCGGCGTTCGAAGCGGTCGCCCGCGACACCACAGCGGAGGTCGGGGCGCGGTGGCGGGCGTGCGAATTCCTGCTCGCGAAGCCTGCGGAGGCGCATGACCACGCGGTCGACGTGTTGCGCGGCATCGGCTCGGACCCGTCCGTGGGGCAGGACGAGCGCGCCATCGCCGACGGCCTGCTGGCCCGGTACTTCCACGCGGACCGGGCACGCGCGGGGCAGGCGCTGGTGGACCGCGCGGCGGCGGGCGGCGAGCAGCGAATCGTGATCGCCCAAGTGCTCGACGGTCTGGACCCACGACATCGGGCCGCCGCGCGGCGGGTGCTGCTCGACGTCGTCACCGGCGTCGGTGATCCCGTGACACGTCTCCGCGCCGCGCGAGCCCTCACCGAGGTCGCCGGCAGGATCAACCGGGTGTCGGACCTGCGTCCTCCGCGCCGGATCGCCGAGGCGGCGAACACGGTCGACTGGATGGATCTGTGACGGCTCAGGCGCGGTAGCGCAGGCCGTCCATCAGGAGGTCCAGCATGCCGCCGGCGAGGCCGACTTTCCCCGCTGCCAGGGCGATCCCGCTCAACGTCCCGAGCACGTCCATCGGGTCGAGGTCGGCGCGGAGGGTGCCCTTCCCGGCGTCGAGCAGGGTCGTCATGGCCTCGATCAACAGATCGCGGCTCTGCGCGTAAGGGTTGCCGCCGGACGCGATGACGGCCTTCAGCGCGTCCGCCATGCCCTGTTTGGTGGCCATGTAGTCGACGAACCGGTCCATCCACGCCCTGGTCGCCTGGTCGGGGGGCAGCGAGCCCAACAGCTCCGGCACCGCGTCGCACAGCCGCGCCAGCTCGGTCCGGTACACGGCCTCGACCAACGCCTCGCGGGTCGGGAAGTGCCGGTACAGCGTGCCGATGCCGACGCCCGCCTCCTTGGCGATGGCCTCCAGCGTGACGTCGCCGTCGGTGAAGAACGCCTTGAGCGCCACCGCGATCAGCTTGTCGCGGTTGCGCTGGGCGTCGGCGCGCAAAGGGCGCGGGGCGGTCACGGCTGCTCCTCGGTGTGACGTAGGTCTCAGTGCTAAACGGAGGCTCCTCCGGTTACCTGGAGGCACTAGCGGAGGAACCTCCGCTTCAGTGTACGAGACAGGGGAGACCCATGGACGAGCACATCGACACGCCCTTCACCGCCGAGTCGACCGCCGCCGAAGTGGTGGCCGGCGTCGACCTCACCGGTCGCCGTGCGGTGGTCACCGGGGCCGCGTCGGGCATCGGCGTCGAGACCGCTCGGGCGTTGGCCGGGGCGGGCGCCGCAGTCACGTTGGCGGTGCGGGACGTCGACGCCGGCCGGTCGGCTGCCGCCGACATCACTGCCACCACCGGCAACAAGCAGGTGCACGTCGCACCGCTCGACCTGGCCGACCGGGCGTCCGTGGCGGCGTTCACGTCCGCCTGGGACGGGCCGCTGCACATCCTGGTCAACAACGCCGGTGTCATGGCCCCACCCGAGACGCGCACGCCGGAAGGCTGGGAACTCCAGTTCGCCACCAACCACCTCGGTCACTTCGCGCTCGCCAACGGGCTGCACCGGGCGCTCGCGGCTGAGGGCGCGCGGGTCGTCGCGGTCAGTTCCGCCTCCCACCTGATGGCCCCGGTGGTGTTCGAGGACATCCACTTCCGCGAGCGCGCCTACGACCGGTGGCTCGCGTACGGCCAGTCCAAGTCCGCGAACATCCTGTTCGCCGTGGAGGCTGCCGCGCGCTGGGCCGCCGATGGGATCACGGTCAACGCGTTGATGCCCGGCGTCATCATGACCAACCTCCAACGGCACGTTCCCCCGCGGGAGCTGGAAGAGCTGCTCGTCCAGGTCGGCACGACGATCCACTGGAAGACGGTCGAGCAGGGTGCGGCGACGTCGGTCCTGCTCGCCGCCTCTCCGCTGCTGGAGGGCGTCAGCGGCAGGTACTTCGAGGACTGCGGGGAGGCCGTGCCGTACCGGGAGGGCCTTCTGCACGGTGTCGCGGCCCATGCGCTCGACCCCGAGGCGGCGGCGCGGTTGTGGAAGGTCTCGGAGGAGGCGCGGTAGCAGCGCCGGAGCACGTCCGGCCGAGGGCTGCCGGCCGCCCCCGGCTGACGCACGGATAGCCGAATCGGCGCATTGTCGGCGTGTGTCGACAGCTCTACCGTGGGCTGGCGTCCATCGGCGGACGCCACGGCGGCTGGAGGTCTCGCGGTGACGTGGAGTCGGGTCGTGGGCGCGGTGGCGCTCGTCGGTGCGTCGCTCGTGGTGCTGCCGGTGTCCGCCGGCGCGGTGGACACCCGCGAGACGGCGGTGGTGTCGTTGGGCGACAGCGCCATGTCCGGTGAGGGCGCGGGCTCCTACGAGCCGGGCACCGAAGGCGAGAACGGCAACTGGTGCCACCGCTCCACCCGGTCGATGGTGCACCGGACGCAGCTCGCCCACCGGACGTTCAACCTGGCGTGCTCCGGCGCGGACTCCGCGAACGTGTCGCTGGCCGACACCGTCCACTACACCGAGGGCTCGCAGGCGCGGCGGCTGATCGACCTCGCCCGGCAGTACCGCGTGACCACCGTGCTCGTCCAGGTCGGCGCGAACGACGATCCGCAGTTCGCCGACACCATGGTCGACTGCGTGGCGGCGTGGGTGAACCCGTTCGGGCCGAGCTGCCGGTCGAAGCTGACGGCCGAGTGGCCGGCGCGCCTCGCCGCGATGGCGCCCAAGGTGGAGCAGGCGGTGCGGGACGCCCGGTCGGCGATGTCGCAGGCCGGCTACGTGCCCGCGGCGTACTCGCTGGTGCTCACCTCGTACGCGTCCCCGGTGACGGAGAAGATGGACAAGCTCCTGCACGGTCCCCAGGGATGCCCGTTGCGGCTGGCGGACGCGGGCTACGGCCGGACGGTCGCCGTGCCGCAACTGTCCGAGGCCCTGCGCGGCGTCGCGACCCGGACCGGCGCGAGATTCCTGGACCTCTCCCGTGCCACGGAGAGCCGCGAGGCGTGCAGCAAGGGCGGCAGCTCGACCGACGAGTGGCAGCGCAGGCTGACCGTCGACCCGTACGCGTTGGTCAACGGCGGGCTGGACGCCATCGGTCTCCACCTGGCCCAGCAGTCCTTCCACCCCAACGCCGCCGCGCACGCCCAACTGGGCCGTTGCGTGACCCAGTTCGTCAGCGGCGGCGCGGCCTCGGCCCGGTGCCTGGAAGGGGCCGACGGCAACCTCCACGCGGTCGCCTAGGTCCCGGCGGTCGTCCTCCCCATGCCCCTCCGGTCACCCGCACGGCCTGTACGGGCAGTGGTCGACAAGTCCAACCCTAAGGAACGCTCAAATCCTTAGACGGCTGTGACCTGCGTCCCTAGCCTTGCCACATGAGGCTGCTGCTATGGACCGCCCTGGTCTGCGCATGCGCGGTCCACGGCGGTGAAACGCTGGTCCTGTTGTCGGGCGCGCTGCTGCTCGGGTGCGCAGCCGACTACCCCTTCGTGCGGAGGCGCCGGATGCGGATCCAATCCCGACCGATGATCTGATCGCCGGTCCTTGGTCGCGTCGGGCCGCTCACCCGCCTGGAGCGCCAACCGATCACAAGTGATCAATCCTGACGAAAGTCAGAGTTCTCCGCGCGTGCGTTGACCCTGACGTGGCAAAACCGCTCTACTCCCGCCGGGTGCCGTCTACTCGAAGGTGGTCGCGGTGGATCGTCGGTCGTTCCTCGGAGCCGTGGGTGCTTCGGCGTTGTCCTCCCTCCTCCCGGTCAGCGTCCAGCGGGCGCTGGCGATGGCCGCCCCGACCGGCGGGCCGGAGGTGGTCGAGCACGTCGTGATCCTCATGCAGGAGAACAGGAGCTTCGACCACTACTACGGCTCGCTGCGCGGCGTGCGCGGCTTCAACGACCCCCACGCGCTGACGTTCCAGAGCGGGCGTTCGGTGTTCCACCAGCCGTCGGCGAAGACCGGCGACCTCAAGGTCGGCCACCCGGACGGCTACGTGCTGCCGTACGCGGTCGACGACCACCACATGGCCGGCACACCGCACGGCTGGTCGGACGGCCACGCGGCGTGGAACCAGGGCCGCTACGACGCGTGGGTGCCGCACAAGGGCACCAACACGATGTCCGGCTACCGGCGTGAGCACCTGCCGTTCTACTACGCGCTTTCCGAGGCGTTCACCATCTGCGACGCCTATTACTGCTCGGAAATGGGGCCCACGAACCCCAACCGCAACCACCTGTGGTCCGGGATGATCGGTTACGAGCCGGGGACCGCCGACCGGGCGACCGGCAATGCGGCCTACGGCAATCCCGACCACACCGGCTACACGTGGACGACCTATGCCGAACGACTCCAATCGGCGGGCGTGAGCTGGCGGGTGTACCAGGAGTGGGACAACTTCACCGACAACTCCCTGGAATACTTCAAGACCTTCGTCACGGTCGGCGAGAAGGCTTTGGCGCACACCGGTCACCGCAAGGTCGAGGCGTTCTACGACGCCCTGCGGGCCGCTTCGCCTTCCTCGCGGCAGACGATGCTGGACAACCTGGCCAAGGGCGTCGCCACCCTCACCCCGGCCGAACGCGCCCTGTACGACGCCGCGCTGCACCGGGAACCGACCGGCGGGCTGGCCGCCGCATTCCGGGCGGACGTCGAGAACGGGCGGCTGCCCAGGGTCTCCTGGCTGGTGCCGAACACCGCGCAGAGCGAGCACTCCAGCAACGGCCCGGCGAACGGCGCGGTGCTCACCCACCAGTTGCTGGACATCATCGCGTCCGACCCGGCGGTGTGGAACAAGACCGTGTTCCTGTTGAACTACGACGAGAACGACGGCTTCTTCGACCACATGCCCCCGCCCGCGCCGCCGGTCGTGGGCGACGGCAGCGACGGCCGCACCACCGTGCCCAACACCGACGAGATCGTCTCGGGCACACCCATCGGCCTCGGCGCGCGCGTGCCCATGCTGGTGATCTCGCCCTGGAGCCGGGGTGGCGCGGTCTGCTCGGAGGTGTTCGACCACACCTCGGTGCTCCGCTTCCTGGAACACCTCACCGGCATCGCCGAGCCGAACATCACCCCGTGGCGACGCGCCGTGTGCGGCGACCTGATGTCCACTTTGGACTTCGCCACGGCGGTGCCCGCGTTCCCCGCGCTGCCCGTCCCGGCGACGAGCGGCGGCCCGCGCGGCACGTTCCGCACACCGCCTGCCAGGCAGGCCTTCCCGACGCAGGAACCCGGCGTCCGCCCGACCCGCCCGCTCCCGTACGTGCTGGACGTGAAGGCCCGCGTCACCTCGTCCGCTCTGTGGCTCGATTTCGCCGATAGCGGCACCGCAGGCGCGCACTTCTCCGTATACGCCAACAAGTTCCGCACCGACGGGCCGTGGCGGTACACCGTGGAAGCCGGCAAGACCCTGTCCGACAGCTTCACCGCCGGCACGCCGACCGGCGCGTACGACCTGACCGCGTTCGGCCCCAACGGTTTCGTCCGCCGGTTCGCCGGAAACCGGGCCACCGCGACCGCGACCGGCGCGCCCAACCCCGAGGCGACCCTGCGGTACGCGCCGGCCGAGGGCCGCGTGTACGTGAAAATGACCAACAGCGGGCAGTCTGCGTGCACGGTCACCATCACCGCGAACAACCGCCCCGGCGGCCCGTGGACCTATCGGCTGGCCGCCGGCGAGTCCAAGGAGGACTCCTTCACCTTCGCGGGCGTGCACCACTGGTACGACCTCACGGCCACCAGCCGGGACGGCTTCCTGCGCCGGTTCGCCGGGCACCTGGAGACCGGCGCGCCCAGCGTGAGCGACCCGGTGATGGGCTCGGGCCCGCTGAGGTCCACCGTCGCGCACGCCAGTAGTCAGGAGACCTCCGGCGAGAACGGCGCCGCGGCCAACGCCGTGGACGGCGATCCGGGCACCTTCTGGCACACCAGGTGGACCGGTGCCCCCGCCCGGCCGCCGCACGAGCTGCGCCTCGACCTCGGCACGGCGAAAACCGTCACCGCGCTGACCTACCTGCCCCGCCAGGACGGCGTCGCGAACGGCCGCATCGGCCGCTACGAGATCGCTGTCAGCGCCGACGGCATCAGGTGGACCGGGGGAGTGAGCGGCACGTGGGCCGACGACACGACGCGCAAGACCGCCCGGCTGTGGCCGACCAGGGCCCGGTACGTCCGGCTGCGGGCGCTGTCCGAGGCGGGCCACCGCGGCCCCTGGGCGTCAGCGGCCGAGGTGACACCGCTCGGGTACTGACCTGCTCGGCCACGATCGCCGGTCCGGGCTCGGGCCAAGACAGGGCCGGGGAGCCCCGTGGACGGACTCCCCGGCCCTCGCGGGCGTCAGGCGGGACTGGGGGACCTCGCCTGACGCGGAGCCTGGGATCGGCGCCGACGTGACGGCCGGCGCAATGGCCGCGCCGTGGAGCCCATCGCGGGAATGGGCCGCGGTGCCGAATGCCGGTGAACGAAACCTGATATGGAAAGCGTGTGAATCCCCAGCCCTCGTCCCCCGGAGTCGAACCGCGTTCACCCCAAGACCGCGGTTCGTGCAGGACGGTATTCGGCTTCCCCGGATGCCCGGAAGGGGCTGAACGGGTGAAACCGCGATACGAACGGCACTCCCGCGGTGCGGGCGCTATACCGCATTGGGGTACGCGTCGCGCGAGACTTGACGTAATTGTTCCGACATATTGCGGCAACTTGGGAATATTCCACGTCAGGCGGATCGACCGGCCCCGGCCGGCGGTGTGATCCCGGTTTCCGTATCGGACCGGGAAAAGCTTCGGGGCAATGAATCGTCGACGTCGGGGCGTGTTCGGGTACGGTGGTTATTCGGCATCCGGCGGCCGGTCGAGTCGGCGGAATGCCTTTTCGACGGCGCGGTCGGATCGGTGTCCGGAATGCGGACAGGGGCGCTCAGGTCTTGGCGAGTGCGGCCACCAGTTGTTCCAGTGCGCGCAGGTGGGCGGCGCGGATGCCGGCGTACTCCGGTTCGGTCGCGTTCGTCATCGCCGTCGTGATGGTGATGTTCAGCGGTTCGGCGAGTTCCGGCAGGTTGACCAGCGTACGACCGCGGGTGTTGGCCACCCGCGCGTAGTGCCCGGCGACCGAGCGCTGCTCATGGGGCGGGTAGGAGCCCTTCAGATCGTCGAACGCGCTGGAGCCGTCCCCGGCGCGGTCGGCGAACACCGCGATCTCCACCGACTCGACGTGCTGCTGGTTGCGCCCGGTGGGCGGGAACGTCCACTTGCCGAACGCGCGCAGGACCCGCCGGTCGGTCGGCTCGGCGGTGCAGCGCGCGTCGTCCACCGGCAGGCCGTCGGCGCGCATCCACGCCGTCAGGTCGCCCGGGTTCTCGCACAGGCTGATGCGCAGCGGCTCGGTCGTCTTCGTGGTCGAGTCGGCGGTGCTCGCCGGCGCGCCCTGCTGCGCGCAGCCCACGAGCGAGACTCCGGCGACCAGGACGGCGGCTACCACGCCACGGGATCTCACCATGTCCCACTACATCGCCGGACGGACGCCGGACGTGACACTGAATGGATCACGTCCGGCGCCGATCGGCCTATCGCGTGCCTGCTACCTGGTGCGGAACAGCTTGACCTTCATCGACGTGCCGGACTGCGACAGCACCCGCAGACCGACTCCCACCGCGGGCAGCTTGACGCCCGTGGTCTTGGTCTCCGGGTACCAGAACTGCTTGGTGTCGTCGAACACCGGCTTCGCAGGCTGACCGCGCACATAGGACGCCTTGCCGTTGATGTGCAGGGTGAACGAGTCCGACTTCTGCAACCCGAACGGCGCGTCGTAGCCGCCGACCGTCGGCGCCCAAGGCCCGCCTTCGAGGTGGTAGATCGGCGCGGGGTTCGCGTCGATCGGCAGGATCAGGCCCTCACCGGGGTGCTCGCTGGTGTTGTTGTCCAGGTAGCTCGTGTCCCACAGCGACACCAGCAGGCCGTCCTGGTACGGGAAGTGCTCCACCCAGTCCGGCTTGTTCGGGAAGCTGTACCGGTAGGGGCCGGTGCGGTTGTACTTGCCGTACGACTCGTAGGTGCGGTTCGACGCGATGTAGAACTGGTCGAACGACTTGGTCTCGGTGCCGGCCGTGCTGCGGAAGCCCTTGAGCGTCCAGCTTGCGCCGGTCTCCGCGCCGTCTTCCAGCACCGGGACGCCGTCGGCGACCACGGAGAGGGCGTCGGCGAAGAACCCCTGCAGCGCCAGGCCCCCGTCCGTGCGGTAGGCGAAGCGCAGCTTGGTGTGCTGACCCGCGTAGGCGGTCAACGGCACCCGGATGTCCACCCACCGGGCCTGCGACGTGCCGCTGATCGCGGGCGCGTTGCCGGAGTCCCGGATGAACGGACGACCGTCCACCGTGCCGTCCAACTGGGTCCAGCTCCCGTCCGGGTTGGCCGCCTCCACGTAGAGGTAGTCGAAGTCCTCCTCGATGTCGAAGCGCGCCTTGAGGGTCAGCTCCGCGGTCGACTTCCCGGTCAGGTCCAGCGGCCGGGTCATCGAGTTGTCGAGGTCGTTGCCCTTGTCGCTCCACCACATCCTGGCGCCCGCGAACGGGTCGCCGTAGTCGAACGTCTTGGCCACGTCGGGCAGCACCACCACGAGTCCCTGCGCCTTGGCGCTGTTGTACTCGTGCGGCCCCAGTTCGAAGGTGCGCTCCTGACCCGAGACCGCGACCTCGTAGTCCAGCCAGCCCAGTTGCAGCTTGTCCCACGCGGACAGCTCGTTGGCCCGCGTGCCCGGGGCCTCGCCCGGCTCGCCGACCCGCGTCTGGCCCATCAGGGACCACCAGTTGACGCCGTTCGTGCCGCCGCCGCTGACGTCGTAGTGGTCGGGCAGGCCCAGGTCGTGGCCGTACTCGTGGGCGAACACGCTGACGCCGCCGTTCTCCGGCTGCATCGTGTAGTCGCCGACCCACAGGCCGGTGTCGCCGATCGGCGCGCCGCCCAGCTTGTTGCTGCCCGGACCGGTGCTGTAGTTCTTGAACGCGTAGCCCCGGTGACTCCAGATGGCGTCCTCGGCCTGCCACGGGTCGCCGTCGGCCTGGTCGCCGCCCGCGTGCACGACCTGGAAGTGGTCCAGGTAGCCGTCGGACTCGTTGAACTCGCCGTCGCCGTCGAAGTCGTAGCGGTCCCACTCGTCGAACGTCGCCAGCTCGGCCCGGATCTGCTCCGTGGTGCGGCCGGCGGCGTGCTGGTCGGCGACCCACTGGGCGACCGCGTCCCGGACCAGGTCGTAGCTGTTGTTGCACACGTTGCCCGCGCACGGGTAGCCGTTGGAGCGGCCGTAGCGGGCCTCGTTGTAGCGGACCTTGACCCAGTTGGTCACCGTGCCGGTGACGCTGTAGCGGCCGGAGGACTGCTTGTCGAAGTAGTTGGCGACCGAGTTCGCGCCCGGCGCGGTGGCGAAGTACAGGTCCTGGAAGTACTGGCGGCCGAAGTCCGGCTGCCAGATGGTGGTGTTGTCCACCGACCGGTCGGGCTGCGGGATCTGGTTGTGCGCCGGGCCGTCGAACCGCTTCGGGCCCGGGGTGTTCGGCGCGGTGTCCTGGTCGGGGTACTGCGGGTGGCGCTCGTCGCCGAACTCGGCGAGCACCACGAAGATCTTGTCGACCTTCTCCCGCTCCAGCTCGACGTACTGGTCCACCTTGGCCCGCTGACCGGCCTTGTCCTTGCGGCCGACCTTGACCACCGTGCTGGCGCCGCGCTTCTCGGCGGTCGCCTCGCCGGTCAGCACCTTGGCCAGCGCTTCCTGCCGCAACGCCCGCCGCTTGTCCTCCAACGGGTGCGGCAGCTCGTCGGTCTGCTGCCGAACGGGTTCCGCCGCCGCTTCGGGAGCCGCCACCGCGACCGCGGGCGTGGCCGTGATGCCCGCGGTGATCAGCGCGAACGCTGCCGCACCGACTAAAAGTCTTCGCACGAGTCCACCTCACTGATGGCTGTTGAAACGTTCGTGCGGGGACGTTACGTAGCGGTTCGCCCGCGCGGCACAGCCGGAAGTCGGGAGCGGAACGGACCAGTGGAGTACATCGGCCGGCGGGGTGCGTCAGCCGGTGGGGACGGACAGGTCCGCGTCGGGCCGGAGGACCGAGCCGGTCCACCTCGGTCGGTCGGTGTAGACGACGCAGGCGACGTTGCGGAAGCCACCGTTCCACGAAGCCCGGTCCGGCGCGAGGTGGCCGAGCCGGTCGGTCTCCTGGAGGGCCTGGGCGTCCACGTTGCGCTCGGCGATCTCCCGGCAGCGGACCTCGGCGTCGGCGGTGAACCCGGACGTGCCCGGCCAGTCGCCGGCCGGTGCGGTGAACGCGCCGATCGCCTGGGCGTCGTGCGGCTGCCCGCAGGGTGCGAGTTCGACGCGGGGGATCGGGGCGTCGGGGGAGGGGCGGGTGAAACAGTCACCCGGTCTCACGGTGCAGGCGTTCGCGTATCCCTCGGGCGGTAGTTCACAGCCTCCGCCTTCGTTGGTCGCGACGGAGTTGGTCGCGACAGGGTTGTTCGCAACGGGGTTGCCGGCGACGTGGACGACACCGGCGGCCCAGAGGCCACCCCAGACGAGGGACGCGACCAAGCCGACGATCGCGAGCCACACCGCCGGCGGCTTGCGGCCCAGGCGGTTCTGGTGGAGGCCGCCGGTCGCCTGATGGTGGTCATCGCCCCAGCTCACGGCACCCCCTGTGACGCGCGGCTCCGGGCCGCGTTCGGGCCGGCCGAACCCAGGGTATTGCCGGGCACGCGATCCGCAAGGACACGAACTTGACCGGAGCGGCCTCCCGATCCGCACCTGCGGCGTCTACGATGCTCTCGTGCCGAATCTGCGGATCAGTGAGGCGGCTGCCCTGCTGGGGGTCAGCGACGACACCGTGCGGCGGTGGGTCGAGCAGGGGCGGTTGCCCGCCGTGCGGCTGGACAGCGGGCGCAAGGGGATCGACGGGCGGGAGCTGGCGGAGTTCGCCCAGCGGCTGACCGAGACGGCCGAGCCCGGTGCGACCGTCGCCGCGTCGGCCCGCAACCGGATGAAGGGCATCGTCACGAGGGTCGTCAAGGACGTGGTGATGGCCCAGGTCGAGATGCAGGCGGGGCCGTTCCGGATCGTGTCGCTGATGAGTCGGGAAGCCGCCGACGAACTCGGTCTGGAGGTGGGCAGCGTCGCGGTCGCCTCGATCAAGTCCACGCACGTCGTCGTCGAGATCCCGGAGGGCTGATGCTCCGCACCGCGTGCGCGCTCGCCGTCGTCGCCGCGTCCCTCGCGGGCTGCGGGGGTGCGGACTCGCCGTCGGGGGTTTCCGGTGACGTCACGGTGTTCGCGGCGGCCTCGCTCACCGAGACGTTCACCAGGCTGGGCAAGGAGTTCGAGACCGCGAACCCCGGTGTGCGGGTGAGGTTCAACTTCGCGGGCAGCTCGGCGCTGGCGCAGCAGATCAACCAGGGCGCGCCCGCGGACGTGTTCGCCTCCGCCGCGCCGGCCAACATGACACAGGTCGGCGACGCGGGCGGGATCACCGGCACACCGGTGGTGTTCGCGCGGAACAAGCTCCGGATCGCCGTGCCGGCCGGCAATCCGGGCAGGGTGTCCGGGCTCGCCGATTTCGGCGTGGCGGAGGCCAGGATCGCGTTGTGCGCGGAGCAGGTCCCGTGCGGCGCGGCGGCGAGGAAGGCGTTCGAGGCGGCCGGGGTGACGCCGCGGGCGGACACCCTTGAGCAGGACGTCAAGGCCGTGCTGACCAAGGTGCGGCTCGGTGAAGTCGACGCCGCGCTGGTGTACCAGACGGACGTGCGGGCCGCCGGGGACGAGGTGGAGGGGATCTCGTTCCCCGAGGCGGACAAGACGGTCAACGACTACCCGATCGCGCCGCTGGCGAAGGCGCCGAACGCGGTCGGAGCCCAGGCTTTCGTGGACTACGTGCGGTCCGACCGGGGCCGCGCGGCGCTCGCCGAAGCCGGATTCGACAGCCCGTGACGCCGCGTCGAGCCCGAGGACTGCCGCCCTCGACGCCGCGGCGGATTCGGGGACGGCTGCCGGTCGTTCTCGTGCTGCCCGCCGTGCTGGGGTTGGTGTTCCTGCTGGTCCCGTTGGCGGGGCTGCTGATCCGCGCGCCGTGGGCCACGGTGCCCGGCAAGCTGTTCAGCGCCGAGGTGGGGGAGGCGCTGCGGCTGTCGCTGGTGTGCGCGAGTCTGGCCACGGTCGTGTGCCTGGTGCTCGGGGTGCCGCTGGCGTGGCTGCTGGCCCGCAGCGACCTGCCGGGACGGGGCTTCCTGCGGGCGCTGGTGACGGTGCCGCTGGTGCTGCCTCCGGTCGTGGGCGGCGTGGCGTTGCTCTTGGTGTTGGGCAGACGGGGGTTGGTCGGGCAGTATCTCGACGCGTGGTTCGGGGTGGCGTTGCCGTTCAGCACGGCCGGGGTGGTCGTGGCGGAGGCGTTCGTGGCGATGCCGTTCCTGGTGATCTCGGTGGAAGGCGCGTTGCGGGCCGCCGATCCCCGGTACGAGGAGGCCGCCGCGACGCTCGGCGCGTCGCGCTGGCTGGCGTTCCGCCGGGTCACGCTGCCGTCCGTGCTGCCGGGAGTGGTGGCGGGCGCGGTGCTGTGCTGGGCGCGTGCGCTGGGCGAGTTCGGCGCGACCATCACGTTCGCGGGCAACTTCCCCGGCGAGACGACGACCATGCCGCTCGCCGTCTACCTGGCGCTGGAGACCGAGCCGGACGCGGCGATCGTGCTGAGCATCGTGCTGCTGCTGGTGTCGGTCGGCGTGCTGGCCGGGTTGCGCGACCGGTGGATCGGCGGGCCGGCGTGACGGTGCGCGCCGACCTCCGCGTCACCCGCGACCGGTTCTCGCTCGAACTCGACCTGGCCGTCGCGCCCGGCGAGGTGGTCGCCCTGCTCGGACCGAACGGCGCGGGCAAGACCACGGCGCTCCGGGCGCTCGCCGGACTGCTGCCGCTCACCGCCGGGCACATCCGGCTCGACGGCGAGCCGTGGGACGAGCCGCCGAACGTCTTCGTGCCCGCCGAACACCGTCCGATCGGCGTGGTGTTCCAGGACTACCTGCTGTTCGGGCACCTGTCCGCGCTGGAGAACGTCGCCTTCGGCCCGCGCGCCCGGGGCGTCCACCGCGCCGCCGCCCGCGCGCTGGCCCGGGACTGGCTGGACCGCGTCGGCCTGGCCGAGCACGCCCAGGCCAAGCCGCGTGCGCTGTCCGGAGGCCAGGCGCAACGCGTGGCGCTCGCCCGCGCGCTGGCCACCGGTCCGCGCCTGCTGCTCCTGGACGAGCCGCTGGCCGCGCTGGACGCGAGCACCCGGCTGACCGTGCGCGCCGAACTGGGCCGCCACCTCGCCGAGTTCCCCGGCCACACGCTGCTGGTGACCCACGATCCGTTGGACGCCATGGTGCTGGCCGACCGGCTCGTCATCGTGGAGGACGGCCGCGCGGTGCAGGAAGGACCGCCCGCCGAAGTCGCCCGCCGCCCGCGCACGGACTACGTGGCCAACCTGGTCGGCCTCAACCTGTACCGGGGCACCGCCGACGGCACCGCCGTCACGCTGGCCGACGGCGGCGTGCTCACCGTCGCGGAGCCCGCCGCCGGCGCGGTGCACGTGGCGTTCCCGCCGAGCGCCGTCAGCCTCCACCCCGAGCCGCCCGCCGGCAGCCCCCGCAACACCTGGCAGGTCACCGTGACGGACATCGAGCAGCACGCCCACACCACCCGGCTCCGGCTCGGCGGCACACCGACCGTGCTGGCCGACATCACCACGGCGACGCTGGCGGACCTGCGGGTGCGGCCCGGCGACACGCTGTGGGCGGCGCTCAAGGCCACCGAGATCAGGACGTACCCGGCATGAGCACGGCACTGATAGTGGCGCACGAGGTCTTCGGCCCGAACGAGCACATCCACCGGATGGCCGAGGCCGTGCGCCGTCCGGAGTGGACGGTCTCCACGCCGAACTTCCTGCCGCACGACGAGATCTACCCGCTGGAGCAGGAAGCCCTGGCCTACCGGCGGTTCACCGAGGAACTCGGCGTGGTCGCGCTGGCCGAGGCGCTGGCCGGGCACGCCGCGAGCCTCCGCGCGGACCACCAGCGCGTGCTGTGCCTCGGGTTCAGCGTGGGCGCGACCGCGGCGTGGCTGGCCGGCGAGGCGTTCGACGCGATCGTCTGCGTGTACGGCTCCCGCATCCGCGACTACGCGAGCCACAAGCCGAAGTGCCCGTGCCTGGCCGTCTTCGCCGAACACGAGCCCGACTTCACCCCTCGGGAGCTGGTCCGGCGACTTGCCGGCCCGACCGTGGCGGTCGAGCTGTACGACGCCGAGCACGGCTTCTGCGACGAGGACAGCCCACGTCACCACGCGGCGCACAGCGCGGCCGTGGTGCGCAGCGCCCGGCGGTTCTTCCACTCCGATTGACGGGTGATCACGCATAGTGCCGCCTGATAGACTCTCCGCTCGTGTGGGTCATTTTCGATTTCTCCGACGGCGTGGTCCGGCGCGTCGTGGCGGAGTGTCGGCCGGCGGCTGATCACTAGCCCCTGTTCCGCGCGCCCCGAGGAGAACCGCGGTGTCGATCCTGCTATACAACACGCTCACCAAACGCACTGAACCGTTCCAGCCGATGACGTCCGGAACAGTCCGGATGTTCGTCTGCGGCCCCACCGTCTACGACCTCAGCCACCTCGGTCATGCGAAGACCTACACCCAATTCGACTTCATCGCGCGATTCCTCCGGAAAAGCGGCTACCGGGTCACGTACGCGCAGAACATCACCGACGTGGACGACAAGATCATCCGCCGGGCCGAGGAGCTGGGCGTCGCGCCGCGCGAGCTGTCCGCGCGGTACGAGGCCCGGTACCTGGAGGACATGGCCGCGCTGCGCAACACGTCGGTCGACACCTACGAGCGCGCGCACGACCACATAGACGACATCGTGGCCCAGGTGCGGGCGCTCATCGACCGGGGCCACGCCTACCGGCTGGACGACGGCTGGTATTTCGACCTCGCCACCTTCCCGGCCTACGGGAAGCTGTCCGGCCGCACCCACGTGGAAGCCGAGGACTCGATCGCGCGGATCGACGAGAACGCGCAGAAGCGCAACGCCGGTGATTTCGCGCTGTGGAAGGCGCGCAAACCGGGCGAACCGTACTGGGACACGCCGCTCGGCCCCGGCCGGCCCGGCTGGCACATCGAGGACACGGCCATCACGGAGGCCATTTTCGGCCCGCAGTACGACCTGCACGGCGGCGCGGTCGACCTGATCTTCCCGCACCACGAGGCGGAGATCGCGCAGCAGGAGGCGGCGTCCGGCAAGGTGCCGCTGGTGCGGCACTGGCTGCACACCGGGCTGCTCCGGGTGGACGGCGCGAAAATGGCCAAGAGCACCGGCAACTTCCTCACCATCCGGCAGGCGCTGGACCTGGCCGACTTCCGGACGCTGCGCTACGCGTTCCTCAGCCAGCACTACCGCTCCTCCATGGAGTTCAACGACACCACGCTGGGCAACGCCCGCGCCGCCCGGCGGCGGGTGGAGAACTTCGCCCGGCTGGTCGACCCGACGCACACCGAGAGCCCCGCCGCCCGCGCTCTCGCCGAGCGGACGCGCGGGCTGTTCTTCGAGCGCCTGTCGAACGACCTCGACACGCCGGGGGCCCTCGCCGCGCTGTTCGAGCACATCCGCGAGCAGAACCGCGGCGGCGAGCCGCCCGGCCCGTCCGCGCTGGCCCTGCTGCGCGAGGTGGACGAGCTGTTCGACGCGTTCGACCTGGAGCGGCCCGCCGGCGACGACGCCTACATCGAGGCGGAGCTGGCCCGGCGGCGGGAGCTGCGGGCGGCGCGGCGGTTCGCGGAGGCGGACAAGATCCGGGACGGCCTGCGGGCGCGGGGCATCCTCATCGAGGACACCCCGGACACCACCCGCTGGTGGCCCGAGAAGCTGTGACGGATTCACCGCCGACACCATGGTGAATTCGCGGGTTCCGGGTGTTTTCACCGGGTCGGGTGAAGAGGTGATGGATTCCGCCGGAGAATCGTCTCAAGATCATTGTGCTAGCGTCGCGAGGTACGGACAAAACGGCCGCCGACTATTCGGAAAGGCATGAGGTGTGAAGCGTCTCCTCCCCCTGCTCGGTGCCACCATGGCCATCGTGGCCACCGCCGGCACCGCGAGTGCCCACAGCCCTGACAGCCCGGTCGGTACCGACGGGCACGGTCATGGCAGCGGCGGCGTCGTGGTGACCGTCGGGCGGTTCGCCCCGCCCGACACCGCCACCAACGCGTTCACCTATGACACGGCGCTCATCGCGCCGGGCTCGAAGGTCATGGTGGTGGGCACGCCGAAGCGGCATTCGACCAAGGTGCAGCTAAGCGTGTACGGGCTGGTGCCCAACCGCACGTACGGCTCGCACGCCCACCAGAAGCCCTGTGGTCAGTTGCCGGCCGACTCCGGCGCGCACCACCAGCACGTGGTCGACCCGAACCAACCGTCGGTCGACCCGAAGTACGCCAACCCGACCAACGAGATCTGGCTCGACTTCACCACCGACGACCGCGGCCGGGCCACGGTGACCACCGTCGTGCCGTGGCGGTTCGAGGACCGGCGCGCGGGCTCGGTCGTGATCCACGCCCAGAAGACCGAGACGGAGCCCGGCAAGGCGGGCACCGCCGGCCCGCGGCTCGGCTGCGCGACGGTGAAGTTCTAGGGCTCTCCGACTCCCCGCGGTGGGCGGGACACCCAGACCCCGTCCACCGCGCAGGATCGGATCCCGGCCGCCGACGCACGTAAGCTGGGGCAATGCGCACACGGCCGACGCTGAGCTGGACCGCCACCGGTGCGCCGCTCCCGAGCACGTCGAGCCTGGACGAGGTCGTGCGGGTGGTCGCCGAACGGGACGTCGTGGTGCTCAGCGGCGCGGGGCTGTCCACGGAGTCGGGCATCCCGGACTACCGGGGCGAGGCGGGCAGCCTGCGCCGGCACACGCCGATGACGTACGACGAGTTCGTGGGCAGCCCGGCGGGCCGCCGGCGGTACTGGGCGCGCAGCCACCTGGGGTGGCGCACCATCGCCCGCGCCGACCCGAACGCGGGCCACCGCGCCGTGGCCGCGTTGCGCGCCCAGGGCTTCGTCGCCGGAGTGATCACCCAGAACGTGGACGGCCTGCACCACGCGGCGGGCACGGCGGACGCCGTCGAGCTGCACGGCAACCTGGACCGGGTGTTGTGCCTGGGCTGCCGCAAGCTGAGCCCGCGCGAGGACCTGGACCGCAGGCTGCGCGCGGCGAACCCGGATTTCGCGGCCACCGCCACCCGCGTCAACCCGGACGGCGACGCCGATCTCGCGGACGAGGACGTGCGCGGCTTCCGGGTCGTGGCCTGCCCGGAGTGCGGCGGCGTGCTCAAGCCGGACGTGGTGTTCTTCGGCGAGAACGTGCCCCGCCCCCGGGTGGAGGAGTGCTACCGCCTGGTCGACCGGTCCCGGGCGATGCTGGTCCTGGGCTCCTCGCTGACCGTCATGTCGGGCCTGCGGTTCGTCCGGCACGCGGCGAAGTCGGGCAAGCCGGTGGTCATCGTGAACCAGGGTGAGACCAGGGGCGACGCCCACGCGACCGCTCGCGTCCACCTGCCGCTGGGTCGGGCGCTCACCGACGTGTGCAGGATCTTGAGGCAACCTGTCGAGCCGTGACGAGCTGTTCCGGCTACTGTCCACAGTGGACTGATCTGGTGGGAAGGCAGTGTTCGCGGCGGGGTTCGTTCACCCTGATGTCGCAGCATGTGGTTGCGTTGTAACGGGTATTCAAGGCGCACACCCGTAGCGGCCCCGCCACCGGGGCGGAGCCCCTCTCCCGCAAGGAGGTCGTGATGGCACATGTCCGGAACTTGATCGACATCTGCAGCGGCGACGAATTCGACCAGCCCGTCCCGTTCGGTCTGGTGTACCCGATGCGCACCGCGGACGGCGACGCGCCGCCGAGCCAGCGGGGTCGCACCTGGGAGCACCTCGCCGCGTCCGGCCGCGAACTGGTCCCGGTGCGGTAGTCAGCGTCCGCGCACCAGTGGCAGGTAGACGTCGTCGACGATCTCGACCAGCACGCCGTCGGGCACGTTCGGTCTGCCGTTGGTCAGGAACTCGTTGCGCAGCAAGGCGACCGCGACCGTGGCGACGCGGGGGTGCAGCGCCTCCGGTCGCGCTTCGCCCCGCGCCACGGCCCGTCCCAGCACGGTCAGCCACATCGCACTGCCCGCGTCGCCCACCTCGTCGCGGACCTGTGCGAGCAGTTCCGGGACGCCGATGCCGCCCATCAGCTCGCGCAGGATCGCGCCGTGCGGCGACGCCCAGTGCCGGTTGGCGCGGCGCAGCAGCTCCAAGGCGTCGCCGCGCAGTTCCCCGGTGTCGGGCAGCGCCGCCACGGTGGCCACCACGTGCTTGTACGCGGCGATGCCGAGCGCGGCCCGGTTGGGCCAGCGGCGGTAGATCGCGTTCTTGTTGGTGCCGGCCCGTTTCGCGACCCGGTCCATGGTCATTCCCGCGTACCCGGACTCGGTGAGTTCCGCGACGGCCGCGTCCAGGATCGCGCCCTCCAGTGCGGCACCGCGCCGCCGGGTCTCCGTCATCCTCACCTCCTGGTACGACGCGTACCTTAACACTTCCTTGCTGCGCCGTGATAACTTCGCCGTTAGGGTACTTCCTGTACCGTAACTGGAGGGTGGAGACATGCGTGGCAACGGCATCAGCTACGACACCGGCTACCGCAACGAGTTCGGGGTGAGCACCCACGAGCCGTGGGATCCGGAGGTCGTGGCACGGGATCTGCGGGTCATCCGCGACGACCTGCACTGCACGGCGGTCCGCGTGACCGGAGGCGATCCGGACAAGCTGGAGACGGCCGCCCGGCTCGCCGCGGACCTCGGTCTGGAGGTCTGGTTCTCGCCGTTCACGGGCGAACTGACCACCGCGGATCTGCTGGTGCTCCTCGCCGACTGCGCGGAACGGGCCGAACGGCTGCGGCTCGCCGGCGCGGACGTCGTGCTGGTCACCGGGGCCGAGCTGAGCCTGTTCACGGTCGGCTTCCTGCCGGGCTCCAACGGCCACGAGCGGACCGAAGCGCTGCTCAAGACTCCCCGCGAGCAGTTGGGACCGCTGCTGGCGCAGGTTCCCGCGAAGATCAACGACTTCCTGGCCGACGCCGTTCGGCTCGGCCACTTACCGGGGCGCCGCGGCGCAGGGCGCGCGCAGCGCGTTGATCGTCCAGTACGAGAACGGCCACCCGGTCCGGCTGGACGGCGAGTACGCGCGGGACGAGCAGGAGCAGGCCGATTGCCTGCGCGAGTTGTTGGAAATCTTCGAAACCGAGGGTGTGGACACGGCGTTCGCCTACACGTACGCCAACTTCCACCTGCGCGGTGACCTCGACGTCGCGAGCTACGGCGTCGTGAAGGTCACCGAGGACGGGACACGGGAGCGTAAGGCGGCGTTCGCGGTGCTGGCAGAGCACTACCGGTGAAGCGACTGCTCCGGGGTGTGGGCGGGACCGGTGCGGAACCGGTCCCGCCCACGGCGTCAGCGGACCGGCGTGCAGGTCGGCGCGACCGGTTCGTTCGACCCGGTGTCCACGAAGCCGTCGCTGATCCACTTGCCGTCCTGGAGCCGGTTCCACAGGTCGGTCCGGCCCCACACGCCGTCCACGGCCTCACCGCGCGCGGTGCACGAGATGGACACCACCGCGCCGTCCGCGACCGTGCCCACGGAGTCGTAGCCCAGGCCCGGTCCGGAACGCAGGTTCACGGTGCTGTTCGACCCGGCGTCGACGGTGCCGGTGGGCAGGGTCGTGCCGCCACCGCCGTAGTTGGTGACCCGACCGCCGACGTTCACGCGGGCGGAACCGCGCTGCGCGTAGCCGCGGTAGGCCTGCGCGCCCTCGTAGAAGGTCCAGCCGCCGATGGTCATGCCGTTGACGCTGATGTGGGTGTTGCCGCGCAGCAACGAGAAGTGCACGTGCGCGCCCGTGCTGGAACCGCCGCACGGCAGCTCGTTGCCGATGTGCCCGAGGTACGTGCCGGTGCCCACGGCACTGCCGTCGGCCAGCGTCGTCAGGTCGTACATGTGGTAGTACGTGGTGCTGTACCCGTTGTCGTGCACCACCTTCACCAGCGCGCTGCGGCCCACGATGCAGCTTTTGTAGACGCGGCCGGGCCCGGCGGACAGCACCCGGCCGTCGCCGCCGTTGAAGTCGATCGAGCTGAACGGCCGGCTGTTGCCGCTGTTGCCGTGCGGCCCGCCGCCCATCGACCAGGCCACGCCCTGCGGCCACGGCAGGCCGAGCCCGGTGTCGGCGAGCACCTGTGCCTGGTTGCCGTGGTGGCGGGCGAAGGTCTGCTTCTCGCCGTCGCCGAGCACGGCGGTCGGCGCCCGTGCGGCGAGTTCGGCGAACCCGGCGGTGCCGTCGAGTTCGACCCGCCAGGCGTGCCGGTCGCGGCGAGCGAGGAACAGGGCCATCAGCGGCGAGCCGTGCTCCTGGCCGTAGGCCATCGGCACGGTCGTGCTGCCGAACACCCACGACCCGGCCGTGCGGGTCGGCTCGACCAGCGGCTCACGCAGGGACTGCGTGCCCCACTGCTCTTTCAGGGCCGCGCCGTGCTGCTGGAGCACGGTCGCGCGCACGACGTCGGCGAGGTCGCGTTCGGTGGGTCCGGCGGCGGCGGTCGACGGCACGACCAGCACCGCGACACCGGCGGCGATCGCCGCGAACAGCGCGGCGAACCGCCGCGCGAACTGCGGGTGGGACATGTGCCCTCCAGGGAAATCGGCACACGGGCAGGGGAGTGGCAGCGGTTGCAGGAGGCTGCCGCGCCGATGACATACCGGCGGTCCGACGCGGTCAAGACGGCTTTCCCGCGGCGCGGCCCGACTGTGGAACCGGAGCCCAAAACTGTGGAGGACTACCCACGATCGTCGGGCAGACCGGGCGAAAACCGGCTTCTAAACTGTTTTCTTCCACAGACGGGGGGTCCGCGGTGACCGGCAGACCGACCGACGCCGGACACGAGGTCGACGTGCTGCTCCGCACGGGCCCGTTCCCGGAAGCCCTGCGGGCGGCCATCGAGCGCAGCGGCCTCACCCTGGAACGCCTGCGCGACCGGCTGGACCGCCGGGGCATCCACGTGAGCCTGTCCACGCTGAGCTACTGGCGACTGGGCCGCAGCCGCCCGGAACGCGCCGCCTCGCTGCGCGCCGTGCAGGCCATCGAAACCATCCTGGGTCTGCCCCGCCACTCGCTGGAAGCACTGCTCGGCCCACCCCGCCCACGCGGCCGGTGGGTGGCCACTCAACAGCAGAGCAGGCGGTACGGCGGGATGCTCCAGCCCGCGCAGTCGCTGGCGGAGACGGTGGAGGCGCTCGTCGGCCCGTCCGACGGCAAGCTGCGGCTGTGGTCGCAGGACGACGCGGCGACCGTGGACGCGAACGGCCTGATCCGCCAGGTCCACACCAGACAGGTGCTGCGCGCGGTGGACGGCCACCCCGACCGGCACATCGCGGTGTACTGCGGCGACCCGGGCACCGCACCGGACGCGCTCACCGCCGAAGCCGTGCGGAACTGCCGCCTGGGCCGCGTCCGCCGACACCCCCGTGCCCCGGTCATCGCGGCGGAACTGATGCTCGACCAGACCCTGCGAGCCGGTCAGACCCACCTGCTGGAGTACCGCTTCACCATCGCCGAGGGCTCGCCGGGACTCGACTACCGCCGCGCTTTCCGTTACCCGGTGGGCACCTACGTGCTCAGCGTGAGCTTCACCGAGCCGAAGCTGCCGGTGCGCTGCTTCGGCCTGTCCCAGCCCGGCGTCGACGCGGCGCTCACCCAGGACGACGAGCTGCCCCTCACCCCGGGCCGCCTGGTCCACCTGATGGCGAGGGACGTCCAACCCGGCGTGCTCGGCATCGGCTGGGAGTGGTCCTAGGACAGCTCGGCCGCCCGCCTTGCCAGGTAACGGCGTTCGGCGTCGGTCGGCGCGAGTTCGGCCGCCTCCCGGTACGCCGCCACCGCCTCGGCGGTCCGGTCCAGCCGGCGCAGCAGGTGGGCCCGGGTGGCGGGCAGCAGGTGGTGGCCGGCCAGCGCGCCCGCCAGCCGGTCGACCAAGGCCAGACCGGCGGCCGGGCCGTCCGCCATGGCGACCGCCACCGCGCGGTTCAGCTCGACCACCGGCGACGGCACCAGCTTCGCCAACCGCCCGTACAGCAACGCGATCTGCGGCCAGTCCGTCGACTCCCCGGCGGTCGCGTGGCACGCCGCGATGGCCGCCTGCACCTGGTACGGACCGGGCCGTCCCCGGCGCAGCGCGGAGTCCAGCAGCGCCACGCCCTCCGCGATCCGCTCGGCGTCCCACCGCGTCCGGTCCTGGTCGGACAGTGCCACCAGGTCGCCCGCCGCGTCGGTGCGGGCTTCCCGGCGCGAGTCGTGCAGCAGCATCAACGCCAGCAGCCCCACGGCTTCCGGCTCGTCCGGCATCAGCTCCACCAGGGTCCGGGCCAGCCGGATCGCCTCCGCGCACAGCCGCCGCCGCACCGGTTCCGCGCCCGCCGTGGCCGAGTAGCCCTCGTTGAACAGCAGGTACAGCACGCCCAGTACGGACCCGGTGCGTTCCGGCAGCAGGTGTGCGGGCGGCACCCGGTACGGGATGCGCGCGTGCTGGATCTTTCGCCTGGCCCGGACCAGGCGCTTGGCCATCGTCGGCTCCGCCACCAGGAACGCCCGCGCGATCTCGGCCGTGGTCAGGCCCGCCACGGTGCGCAGGGTCAGCGCGACCCGCGCCTCCGGGGTGAGCGCCGGGTGGCAGCACGTGAAGATCAGCCGCAGCAGGTCGTCGCCGATGCCACCGTCGTCCCGCTCCTCCTCGTCGCCGGACAACTCCGCCGCCTCCCGCAGTTTCGTCGCCTCCACCGCCGAGCGGCGCAACCGGTCCAGCGCACGCCTGCGGGCCACTGTGGTGAGCCACCCGCCGGGGCGGTGCGGGACGCCTTCGCGCGGCCAGGTCTCCAACGCCTGCGCGAAAGCGTCCATCACGCACTCCTCGGCGAGGTCCCAGTCGCCGGTCATCCGGATCAGCGTCGCCACGATCCGGGCGCGCTCCGCGCGGAAGACCTCCGCGATCCCGTCCAGGACGACCACCGCCTCACTCGTCCCAGAACGGCCGGATCTCCACCGCGCCGTACCGGGCGACCGGGTGCCGTGACGCGACCAGGATCGCCTCGTCCAGGTCGGCGCACTCGACCACGTCGTACCCGACGATGTGCTCCTTGGTCTCGGCGAACGGCCCGTCGGACAGCAGCACCTCGTCACCGCGTGTCCGGACGGTGGTGGCGTCGCGCCGGGACCGCAACTGCGACCCGTCCAGCCGCCTGCCTTCGACCTCCTCCAGCCACTGCTCGATGGTCGGTTCGCCCCCGGTGACCTCCAGGCTCGGGTCGGCGCAGATCAACAGCATGTACTTCATCGTCACTCCCGTCGTCGGTGGCATTCCACCACTACGTCGAACGCGACCGCCCGGAAAGGACACCCACCGCCGGTATTGATCCTCACGTCGCGTGAGGTTTTAGAGTCGGCGTATGACCGGGTCCGAGCACGTGAAGCAGCCACGCTGGAGCGTCGGCGCTCTGGCGAAGGTCACCGGTCTCACCGTGCGCACCCTGCACCACTACGACGAGTTGGGTCTGTTGACGCCGAGCGAGCGGACCCACTCGGGACACCGCCGCTACACCGAGCCGGACCTCCG
The DNA here is from genome assembly GCF_050942485.1 of Actinosynnema sp. CS-041913. Taxonomy (NCBI): domain Bacteria; kingdom Bacillati; phylum Actinomycetota; class Actinomycetes; order Pseudonocardiales; family Pseudonocardiaceae; genus Actinosynnema; species Actinosynnema sp. CS-041913. The sequence continues at coordinate 3,165,472 of NZ_CP192037.1, forward strand.
GCGGCTCTACCAGATCCGCCTGCTGCGGCAGTTGGGCATGTCGCTGGACGAGATCGGCGAAGTGCTCGCCGACCCGTCGCACGGCCCGCTGCGCGAGGTGCTCACCGGTCACCTGGCGCGGCTGGACGAGCAGGTGTGGCGGCTGGACGCGCTGCGCCGCCAGACCAGGGGCCTGCTCGACCAGTTGGCCGGCCCGCCCCGGCAGGACTCGGGCCGCCTGCTCGGCTGCACCGGGATCTTCGACGACCACCTGACCAGGGAGCAGCGTGACTTCCTGGCCGGCCAAGCCGACGGCCTCGGCGAACCCGGATGGAAGGACCTGGAGGCGGAATGGCCGCAGGTGCTCGCCGGGATCGTCGCGCACTACCGGGCGAACACCCCGGTGGACGACCCGGACGTGCGGGAACTCGGCCGCCGCCTGGCCCGCGTCGGACGTGACTTCGCCGGCGGCGACCCCGCGATCATCCGGTCGATGAGCGCGTTCTTCCGCGAACACGGCCACGGCGTGCTCCGGGATGTGCTGCCCGATCAGCCGTTGTCCGACTTGGGCGACGACCTGTGGGACTACGTGAGCCGGGTGCACTCGGCCGCGCGATGAGCAGGTGACCGGCGGACAGGGGGTGCCCGCCGGTCACCGTTGAAATGCCGACCACGGATCGTGGTCGCAACCCCGATGTCGACGGGCAGAGGCTGCCCCGGCTTGGTCGGGTCGTTCTTTGATCGGCATCTGCGGTGAGTCGTGGGCGTGGCTTTGGGCGCGGCTTGTGAAGACCCTGGGGACGGTTGCGGGCGGCGGGTTGCGTCTGCGGCCGTCCCCGGCGGCTTCCAGGTTTTCCGGCGATGTGGTCCTGTTTCGTAGTGTTCCCGGCTGTGTCCAAGACCTGCGTGGCTTGGCCGGCGGTGGCGTTGTGGTCGCTCTTCTGCCGTCAAGCTGCGTAGAAACCGAAAGCCAGCACGGGGGACCAGCCTTCTTGGCACTCGCTGTGACGAACTGGTGTACGACCTCGGTCTGATGGATCTTCACCCCTCGGATGGACGGTGACGAGCCGTTGGTCCGATGTGGTGAACACCTGCCGAAGGGTGGACTGGTCGCATCGCAACTGATGTGACAGGAAGCCGATGACCAGCCTGCTCGACCTTTCGCTGATCGGCGGACCCGTCCCGGTGGCGGCCACGGTGGCGGGTTTCGTCGCGCTGGTGTGCCTCGGGGTCGGAGTCCGTTCCTTTCGCGTGGTCGTGATCGCCCTGTTGGCCTGTGTGGCGCTCGGGGGCGGCGTGGGGCTGGTCGTGAACCTGGTCTGGCGGCCGTTTCCGGAGCCGTTGCCGACAGTGGTGCCGGTGGGCTTGGGCGCGGTGGCGCTCGGGGTGGTGCTGGCGGGGGTCCGGTGGCGGGGTTCGCGGTGGCGGGCGCGTGTGTTGAGCGTGTTCGCCGTGGTCGCGGTGCTGGTCAGCGGGTTGTCCGGGGTGAACGGGTACTACGGCCAGTACCCGAACGTGCGGGCCGCGCTGGGGCCGTTGGTGGCGGATGTCGTGCCTCTGGACGAGGCGGCCGGGCCCGTGGCCGGCGAAGTGCCGGTGCCGGACGGCAAAGTGCTGGCCGAGGTGTGGCGACCGCCCGTCGGTCTGCCGGCGAAGGGCACTGTCTCCGAGACGCAGATCCCGTCGAGCACCGACTACCGGCCCCGCAAGGGCTGGGTGTACCTGCCGCCCGCCTACGCCGTGACGCCCCGTCCCCGCCTGCCGGTCCTGGTGCTGCTGGCCGGGCAACCGGGCACTCCTCGGGACTGGCTCGACGCCGGGCAGCTCGCGGACCGCCTGGACGAGTTCGCCGCGCGGCACCGGGGGCTCGCGCCGATCGTCGTCATGCCGGACCAACTGGGTTCGCTGATGGCCAACCCGGTGTGCCTGGACACCAAGAACGGCAAGGTCGAGACGTACCTCGCGCGGGACGTGCCCCGCTGGGTCGGGCAGCGGCTCCAGGTCGACCTGCGGCGGTCGGCGTGGACCATCGCGGGCTTCTCGCAGGGTGGCACGTGCGCCTTGCAGTTGGCTGTGCGCGCGCCCGGTGTGTACGGGGGGTTCATCGACATCTCGGGGCAGGGCGAGCCGACCCTGGGTTCCCGCGCGGACACCGTGCGGGAGTTGTTCGGCGGTGACGTCGGGGCGTTCCGCCGGGTCAACCCGCTGGACATCCTGGCGACCACCCGTTTCCCGGCCACGGCGGGCGTCGTCGTCGCGGGTCGGCAGGATTCGCACTACCGCACTGAGGACAGGAAGGTGTTCGAGGCGTGCCAACGGGCGGGGATGGACGTGCGCTGGGTCGAGTTGCCCGGTGGGCACGACTGGAACGTGTGGCGGCCGGGGCTGTACGACTCGCTGCCGTGGCTCGCCGAGCGGACCGGCTTGGTGCGGTGATCCGCCGTGCGCCCGCCACCGTCGGCGCGGTCCTGGCGTTGTGGACCCTCGGCGCGGCCACCGGGAGCCTGTGGTCCGGACCGTCCGACGAGTTGCTGGACACCGTCGGGTTCGGGGTGTCCTCACCGCTGTGGACGGCGGTCACCTCGGGGCTGTGGTGCGCCAACCTCGCCGGGTACTTGGCGACGACGGTGTTGCTGCTGCTGTTCGGGCCGGTCGCGGAACGGGAGTTCGGGGCTGTCCGCGCGTTCGCGCTCGTCGTGGTGTCGCAGGTGCTCGGGGTGTTCGCCGGCGTCGGTCTGGTGCAGGTGGGTGCGGACTGGAGTTGGCTGTCCTACTTGAACTACGACCTCGCGGTCGGCCCGTCGCCGGGGATCGTGGGGCTGGCGTTGGCGTTGAGCTTCAAGCTGTCGCCGCTGTGGCGTCGACGGGTCCGGCTGCTCGTCGTGCTCGGGCTGCTGGTGCTGGCGCTGTACTCCGGCTACCTGGAGGACGTGCTCCGGCTGTGCGGCGGGATCGTCGGGCTGGTGGTCGGTCTGGTCGCGGTGCGCGGCCGTCCCGCGCCCACGCCGCCGTCGCGCGAGGAGACCCGTGTGCTGGTGGCGCTGCTGCTCGCGGCGTCCGCATTGGGGCCTGTGGTGGTGCTGTTGTCGCCTTACGCGGACGGGCCGCTGTCGTGGTTCGCGGACGTGCTCGCGGTGCCGCAGCCCGACTCCGCGGTGGTCACCACGTACTGCACGGACCCGGACCTCGTGGACCTGTGCCGCGCGTTGGAGACGCAGGCCGTGTACGACCGGCTGCCCGCGTTGCTGATGTCCGTCATGCCCGCGCTGTTGTTGCTGGTGCTGGCCGAGGGGCTGCGACGCGGGCGACGGTTCGCGTGGTGGGCCGCGTTGGTGCTCAACGTGGCGATGACCGGACTCATCGGCTGGTACGTGTGGGACGCGGTGGTGCTCGACCCCTCCGTGACGCCGGGCGTGCTGGTCGAGTACAGCATCCCGTTCCTGCTGCCGCTGGGGATCGTGGTCGTGCTGCTGACCACCCGGAGCCATTTCCCGCTGGCCACGCCGGTGCGCCGGTTCTGGACGGTGACCGTCGGCGGGTTCGTCGGGCTGGGCGCGCTGTACGTGCTCGGGGGTTGGCTGGCGCGCGACCAGTTCGTGCCGCGACCGGGGCTGGTCGACCTGGTGACCGACCTGCCCACCCGGTTCCTGCCGCCCGGCTACCTGGGGCTGACGCCACTGCCGTTCCGGCCGGACGACCTGGTCGCGGCGGTGCTGTTCGAGTACACGGGCATGGTGTTCTGGCTGGTGGTGCTGTACGCGCTGCTCCGTGCGACGTGGAGCGCCCGGGACGTGGAGGACGCGGACGCCGCTTCGCGGGCGCGTGAGCTGATGGTCCGGCACGGCGGGACGTCGATGTCCTACATGACCACCTGGCGCGGCAACCGGTACTGGTTCACCCCCGACGGCCGGGCTGTCGTCGCCTACCGGGTGGTGGCGACGATCGCGCTGACCGTCGGCGATCCGATCGGGCCGCCGGACGCGTGCCGGGACGCCGTGCGCGGGTTCGCGGAGTTCTGCGCGCACGAAGGCTGGACGCCGTGCCTCTACAGCATCAGCGAGGGTCTGCGCGACGAGGTGGCCCCGTTGGGCTGGCACGCGGTGCAGGTCGCGGAGGACACCGTGATCCCGTTGGCGGACCTGCGGTTCACCGGTAAGAAGTGGCAGGACGTGCGCACGGCGTTGAACAAGGCGGCCAAGCAAGGGGTCACGGCCGAATGGTGGCGGTACGCGGACGCGCCGCCCGCGCTGACCGACCAGATCCGGTCCATCTCGGCGGAATGGGTGGCGGACAAGGGTCTGCCGGAGATGGGGTTCACGCTGGGCGGGTTGGCGGAGCTGTCCGGCGAGGGCGTGCGGTGCCTGATCGCGGTGGACGCCGACCGGACCGTGCACGGGGTGACAAGCTGGCTGCCGGTGTACGTGGACGGTCGGATCGTGGGGTGGACGCTGGACTTCATGCGTCGGCGGGGGAGCGCGTTCGCGGGGTCGATGGAGTTCCTGATCGCGTCGGCGGCCATGACGTTGAAGGAGGAGGGCGCGGGCTTCCTGAGCCTGTCCGGCGCGCCGCTGGCCAGACTCGACCGCGGCGGGCGGCCGTGCGGGTTGCAGCGGGTCCTGGACTTCATGGGGCAGGCGCTGGAGCCCGTGTACGGCTTCCGCTCGCTGTTCGCGTTCAAGGCGAAGTTCCAGCCGGTGTACCGCCCGATGTTCATGGCCTACCCCGATCCCGCCGCGTTGCCGAGGATCGCGAACGCGGTCGGGCGCGCGTACCTGCCGGGGATGAACCTGCGGCAGGGCATGCGGCTGGCCCGGATGCTCGCGGCCGGACGGTGGTCCCGCTGACTCAGGCGTTGCCGGTGGCGAGCCGCTGGAGCCAGTCCCGGAGCAGCGCTGCCTCGGTCGGCGTCAGTGGGTGGGGCTGGCGGTTCAACGCCGTGTCCAGCGCGAGCGCGCGAGCGGTCAGCGAGGCGTCCAGCCGGGGCTGTTCGTCGTTGGTGATCGCGGCCAACACCATCTCGCGGGTGCGCGCCGACAGCTCCGGGTCGCCTTGCTTCGACGGATCGCCGATGAGGCTCAGGGTCACGCCGGTGCCCGCGGCGTGCACGATGCTCGCCGCCGTCTCGACGGGCACCCGCAACCGCCCGGCCTCGGCCACCCGCTCCAGCATGCCCAGCAGGATCCGGTGGGCGTCCTCGGCCGCGGCCGGCCGCCGTCCGGGCTGCGGCACGCCGTACATCAGGACGTAGAACGCGGGGTGGGACACCCCGAACTCGACATGGCTGTCCCAGCCGCGCCGCAGGTCGTCCACCGGGTCGTCACTGGGCGGCAGGGTCCGCTTGGTGCCGAGATACCGCTCGAACCCGTGCGCGGCGACCGCGTCGAGCAGGCCCTGCTTGTCCCCGAACAGCCGGTAGAGCGCCGGCGCCTGCACCCCGGCCGCCGCAGCGACCGCGCGGGTGGAGACGGCCTCGATCCCACCGTCGGCCAGCAACTCGGCGGCGGCGGCGATGATCCGCTCCCGCGTGGTGCCGGTCTTCACCTCGGTCATGAATCAATGTTAACACGATCGTGGGTAGCATCGATATCAAACCAGTGCTAACGTGATCACATTATCACCGCTACCAACCACTGAGGAGCATTCCATGCCCACGTCGACCACCCCTCTCCCCACCCACCGCCTGGGCGCCACCGGTCCGGAGGTCTCGGCCCTCGGCCTGGGCCTCATGGGCATGTCCGACGTGTACGGCCCGGCCGACGAGGCGGAAGGCATCGCCACCGTCCACGCCGCCCTGGAGGCCGGCGTCACCTTGCTGGACACCGGCGACTTCTACGGCATGGGCCACAACGAACTGCTGCTCCGCGAAGCCCTCAAGAGCCGCACCCGCGACAACGCGGTGATCAGCGTCAAATTCGGCGCTCTACGAGACCCGGACGGAGGCTGGTCGGGCCACGACAACAGTCCGGCGGCGGTGAAGAACTTCGTCGCCTACAGCCTGCGCAGGCTGGGCACAGACCACATCGACATCTACCGCCCGGCCCGCCTGGACCCGAAGGTGCCCATCGAGGACACCGTAGGGGCCATCGCGGACCTGGTGCGGGCAGGCCACGTCCGCCACATCGGCCTGTCCGAGGTGGGCGCGGAAACCTTGCGCAGGGCGCAAGCGGTCCACCCCATCGTCGACCTCCAGATCGAGTACTCCCTGATCTCCCGAGGGATCGAGGAGGAAATCCTGCCCACCGCCCGCGAACTGGGCGTCGGCATCACGGCCTACGGCGTCCTCTCCCGAGGCCTGATCTCCGGCCACTGGCACCCGAACCGCCAACTGACAGGCCAGGACTTCCGCACCAGAAGCCCACGTTTCCAGGGCGACAACCTGCACCGGAACCTGTCCCTGGTGGAAGCCCTCCGAGCAGTGGCGGAAGCCAAGAACGCCACCGTCGCCCAAACAGCCATCGCCTGGGTCGCGGCCCAGGGAACCGACATCGTCCCCCTGATAGGCGCGCGCACCCGCACCCGCCTGACAGAAGCCCTGGGAGCCACCACCTTGGTCCTGACCCCGACCGACCTGGCCGCCATCGAGATCGCGATCCCGCCCGGCGCAGCCTCAGGCGCCCGCTACGCCACACCGCTGATGGACGACCTGGACAGCGAACGCCAGTAGCCGTGGGCCATGACCTCGGCGACCGTTGGTGGAGGTTGCAGCACGGGGACACGTCTCCCGGCGGCAGGGTCAGCATTACGGCCAACCGTTCGCCGAGACGGTCGTCTCCCGCCAGCAAGCTTCCACGCGGGCCAACAACAGTCGCGCCACTCCGGCGGGGTGACCGGCCCCTATCGACCCTGCGGCCCCACATCAGGCCGTGGGTCGCCAACCAAGTCCTTCTCGATCCCTTCGCACGCAGCCAACAACGGCGGCACGATCTCGCGGCGGATCCGGTCCAGACCGGTGCGGCTGGCGTGCGTGGAGACGTTGACCGCCGCGATCACCCGTCCCGCGCGGTCGCGGATGGGGGCGGCCACTGAGCGCAGGCCCTCCTCCAACTCCTGGTCCACGAGGGCCCAGCCCTGGATGCGAACCTCGTCCAACTCGGCGCGCAGCCGTTCCGGAGACGTGATGGTGTGCGACGTCAACGGTTCCAGCCGCACCGTGTCCAGGTATCTGTCCAACTCGGCGGCCGGCAGACCGGCGAGCAGCACGTGCCCCATCGATGTCGCATAAGCCGGGAAGCGCGTACCGACGGTGATCGACACAGCCATGATCCGCGACACCGCGAACCGGGCCACGTAAACCACATCCGAGCCGTCCAACACCGATGCGGAGGTCGACTCACGCACCTCACCGGACAGGCGTTCCAAGTGCGGCTGGGCCACGTCCGGCAAAGACATGCTGGACAGGAACGCGTATCCGAGTTCCAACACGCGAGCGGTCAGTGAGAAGTACTTGCCGTCGGTACGCACGTACCCCAGGTCGGCGAGGGTGAGCAGGAACCGGCGCGCACCCGCCCGCGTGAGGCCGGTGGACTTGGCCACGTCCGTCAGCGTCAACGCCGGCGTGGCGGCGGTGAACGCGCGGATCACCGCCAGACCGCGTTCCAGCGACTGCACGTAATGGGCGCCGCGCTCGGGTGATTCGTCCTGCTCGACCATGGTGGCGCTCACTTTATCCGGCAACCACGAGAACCCTTGAGGTGATGCACGTTCCTCCTGACTGGTCCTGACCGAATCGCTGGGCGTGTCGGTAGCAGAGGATGCAGCCGGCGGCAGATCATGCCCGCACGTTGATCACTTCGTCAGGACCGCACTAAACCTCCAACACCACAGCCAAACCCTGACCGACCCCGATGCACAACGCGGCCAGTCCCCAGCCGCCGCCGCGCCGCTGCAACTCGTGGGCCAACTGGAGGATCACCCGTCCACCGGACGCGCCGAGCGGGTGGCCCAGGGCGATCGCGCCGCCGTTGACGTTGACGATCTCCGGATCGAGTTCCGGCCACTCCGCCAGGCACGCCAGCGACTGCGCGGCGAACGCCTCGTTCAGCTCTACCGCTGCCAGGTCCGACCAGCCGATGCCGGCCCGCCGCAAGGCGGTCTCGGCGGCCTGCACCGGGCCGATGCCGAACACCTGCGGGTCGACGCCGGCCGCGCCACGTCCGGCGATCCGGGCCAGCGGCGCTGTGCCGAGCCGGTCGGCGGCTGCCCGGTCGCCGATCAGCAGGGCTGCCGCGCCGTCGTTGAGCGGCGACGCGTTGCCGGCGGTGACCGTCCCCTGTGGACGGAACGCGGGCTTCAGCGAGGCGAGCTTGTCGAGGCTGGTGTCGGCGCGGATACCCTCGTCCCGCACCAGGTCGACGCCGGGCGGCGGGACGACGTGGTTGTCGTAAAAGCCGTTGTCCCACGCCTTGGCGGCGAGCTGGTGGCTGCGCAGGGCGAACGCGTCCTGCTGTTCGCGGGTGACGCCGTGGCGTTCGGCGAGGATCTCGGTGGCTTCGCCGAGCGACACGGTCCACTCCGCCGGCATGTCCGGGTTGGTCATCCGCCAGCCCAGCGTGGTGGAGTGCAGCGTCTCGTGTCCGGCCGGGAAACCCTTGCCGGGCTTGAGCATCACCCACGGGGCTCGGCTCATCGACTCGACGCCGCCCGCGACCACCAGCGAGGCGTCGCCGACCGCGATGGTGCGGGACGCCTGCATCACCGCGTCCATCCCGGACCCGCACAGGCGGTTCACCGTGGTGCCCGGGACCGACGTCGGCCAGCCCGCGAGCAGCGCCGCCATCCTCGCGACGTTGCGGTTGTCCTCGCCCGCCTGGTTGGCGTCGCCGAGGACCACCTCGTCCACGGTCGCCGGGTCCAGGTCCGAGCGCTCCGCCAAGGTCCGCACGATGTGCGCGGCCAGGTTGTCCGGTCGCACGCCGGACAGCGCGCCGCCGTAGCGGCCGAACGGGGTGCGCACGCCGTCGAGCACGAACACGTCGGTCACTTCGAGGCCTCCTTGAGCGCCCGCAACGCGGACAGCTCCTCGGCGGTGGGCGGGGGAGTGCGGCCGAGCGTGGGCGCGATCTTGAGGTCCCAGCCGGTGGCGGCGCGGACCTGGTCGACCTCGACGCCCTCGTGCAGGTCGGTGAGCACCAGTTCGGCGGTGTCGGGGTCCGGTCGGAACACGCCGAGGTCGGTGATCACGAGAGTCGGGCCCGCTCCGCGCAGGCCCAGCCGCTCGCGGTCGCCCTTGCCCGCGCCGTGCCCGAACGAGGTGACGAAGTCGACCCGCTCGACGAAGCTGCGGCTGCTCTGCCGCACCACGACGTACACCTCGCCGCACGACGCGGCGATCTCCGGCGCACCACCCGCGCCGGGCAGCCGGACCTTCGGGTGGTGGTAGTCGCCGCCGATCACCGTCGTGTTGATGTTGCCGAACCGGTCGAGCTGGGCCGCGCCGAGGAAGCCGACGTCGATCCGGCCGGGTTGCAGCCAGTAGTTGAAGACCTCGGGGACGCTGATCACCGCGTCGGCGGTCTCGGCCAGGATGCCGTCGCCGATGGACGCGGGCAGCCGGTCCGGTTTGGACCCGAGCGTGCCCGACTCGTAGACCAGCACCAGGTCGGGCGCGTGCGTGCGGCGGGCGAGGTTGGCGGCGGTGGACGGCAGGCCGATGCCCACGAACACCCGCTGCCTGCCGGACAGCGCGCGGGCGGCGGCGATCGCCATCATCTCGTCGGAGGTGTACGTCATGCCGGCACCCCTTCCCGGACCTGGCGCAGCCAGTTCGCGAACTCCTCGCGGTCCCGGCCGATCGGATCCCACGCGGCGTAGTAGGCGTTGTCCCGTTCCGAATACCCCTGGGCGTACGACGGGTGGGCGCCGCCCGGCACCTCGGCGACCTTCGTGACCGCCCACGTCGGCAGCACGATCGCGCCCGGCACGGGCGTCAGCTCGTCCACGACCTCCTCCACGGTGACCAGGCTCCGCCGCGCCGCGAGCACCGCTTCCTTCTGCACGCCGAGGAGTCCCCACAACTGGACGTTGCCGTCCCGGTCGGCGCGCTGGGCGTGGATGACCGTCACGTCCGGATTGATCGCGGGCACGGCGGTCAGCTCCTCCCCGGTGAACGGGCAGGTGATCGTTTTGATGGTGGCCGTGACGGACGGCAGGTCGGTGCCGACGTACCCGCGCAGCACCGCGAACGGCAGCCCGGACGCGCCCGCGACGTACCGGTTGGCCATCCCGGCGTGGCTGTGCTCCTCGATCTCCAACGGCACCGGCCACGAGTTCTGCACCGCGTCCCGGAACCGGTGCAGCGACCCGACACCGGGGTTGCCACCCCAGGAGAACACCAGCTTCCGCGCACATCCCGCGCCGATGAGCTGGTCGTACACGATGTCGGGCGTCATCCGCACCAACGTCAGGTCGCGCCGGCCCTGCCGGATGATCTCGTGCCCGGCCGCCGTCGGTATGAGGTGCGTGAAGCCTTCGAGCGCCACCACGTCCCCGTCGGCGATCAACTCGCCGACCGCGTCCGCCAACGTTCCGATCTCCGCCACTGGGCACCCTCACATGTTCGTATACCGAACAGAAGTTCTACATACGAACATACGAGGGCACGCTTCGCCGGTCAAGGCGAGCCGGGTCTTCGCCGAGGGGGGCCAGGCCCTTCACGTGAAAGCTACCGACCAGTAGATTGTGGCCGTGGACAAGCCGGATGCGAGCGGCAGCATCGACGTCGCTGCCCCCGTCGAACGGGTGTACAGCTTGGTCAGCGACCTGGCGGGGATGGCGGGCGTGGCCCGGGAGTACGCGGGCGGACGCTGGCTGGGCACGGCCGACGGGCCGAGCGTGGGCGCGCGCTTCCGCGGTTCGAACCGGCGCGGCGCACGGTTCTGGACCACCATCGCCACAGTGACGGACGCCGAGCCGGGTCGGTTCGCGTTCGAGGTCAAGTCCCTGGGCTTGCCGGTGTCACGCTGGCAGTACGACATCGTGCCCAGCGCGGACGGGTGCCGCGTCACGGAGAGCACGTGGGACCGCCGACCGGCCTGGTTCCGCCCTTTGACCGTGCTGGCGACGGGCGTCCGTGATCGCGGCACCCAGAACCAGCGCAACATCGAAGCCACCCTGGCCAGGCTCAAGCGCACCGCCGAACACGCCTGACAACCACACGAGAACCGACTCCCCGCGCGCAGGCCCGACGCCGGCCATGCGGATCTGCGCCCAGACCCGACGCAGGCCAAGCGCGATCTGCGTGCAGGTCAAGCGCGATCTGCGTGCAGGCCAAGCGGGACCTGCGTGCAGGCCAAGCGGGACCTGCGTGCAGGCCCGACGCAGGCGTGCGAATGTGCGCGCAGACCCGACGCGGCCTACGTGCGCTTGAGGCGACGCCGCAGCTCCGCGACCAGCTCCTCGTCACTGAGCGCCGCCGGATCCGGCCGGGTGTGGCGGAGTTGCGCCTCCTCCGCGGTCAGCAGTTCGGCGGCCACCAGCACCTCCAGCGGGCTCACTTCGAACAGGGTCGCGATGGCCCGTGCGGTCTCGATGCTGATGGACTTACCGCGTCGCCAGTCCGTGAAGCGGCTGCGGTGGACGCCGGTCGCGCGGGCCAGGTCACCGGTGGTCAGGCCGCGGTTCTCCAGATTGGTCTCGATGTAGGTCCACAGGGGCGACGGTGCGTTCTGGTCTGCGCTCACCCGTGCCATGGTAGTTGCGCGCACGCAACGCCCGTCACGCGCGTGTCCTGAACGGCGATCCTGCGGGTGTCCGGTGCGGCGAATCGCCAGGTCTAGTGACGGTGGGTGTAGTCCGGTTGGTCCGGGTCACCGGGGTGTTCAAAACCGGGGGCCGGGCGGAGCAGGTGCGCTCGGCGGTGGTCCAGCCAGCGGCTGAATTCGCGGAGGCGCGTGCCGTGGGCCGCGCGGGACAGGCGTCCCACGTCGGCGGGGCGGTCCGCGATCTCCTCCACCACCGCGATGTGCCACTGGTCGTCAGCCATGACCGGGCCTACCTGTCGGCCCGGCCGGGCGGTCCTCAAGTGGGTCGCCAACGTGGCCGGCAGGTCGTCCAGGGTCGTCCAGCCGATGGGGGTCAGGGCCGGTGGCGGTGTGGCGGTGGGTGCGCTGCCGAGGCTGACGCGCCACCAGCGGCGGGTGGAGTGGGGCGTGGGGTCGGCTGGGGGAGCGGATGTCACGGCCTCGAACACCGCTGCCACCTCGGGGCAGGACTGCCACGCTGCCGCGTTGATCGACCCCAACTGGACGGCCGCTACGGGGTCCAGGGTGGCGGGCCGGAGCGCGGGGGCCGTCGCCTCTCGGCGGCACAGTTCCTCGGTGAACAGCACGTGGGCCGTCCACCGGATCAATTGGCGGTTCTCACCGGTACCCGGTCTGGGCAGGGCTCCCGGCCTGGTGCGGAGCAACGCCAGGCGGGCGTCCAGCAGAGCACGGGGTACCGGTGCCCCGTCGATCCAGCCGATGACGGTCGCCTCGCGTTGCGCGGTCGCGGCTTCGAGCTTGGACAGGCCGGTCATGAGCGCACCTCGACCGGGATCGCCCGGGTGTACTGCACGCGGCCGAACCACATCAGTTTGACCATCGCCCACCAGTGACCCGGCTGGGTGTCGGGTGGCACGTCCACCTCGAACGTGACCGTGGTCGTGGCACCGGCGGGCGCGGTGAAGCCCCGGGCGTATGGGCCGATGAAGTGCCAAGTGCCCCATGGGCTCACGGGCATCGCCTCGCCGTCGACGGGCGACGACGTGTCGTTCACCAGCGTCACGGTCAACGTCGTCCGGTCGCCCGGACGGACGGCGAGGCGTTCGTCCACCGCCGTTATCCGCAACCCCAGAGCACGGCCGGTGTCGGCGGTGGTGCCGTGGATCTGTTTGCCGTGGTCGACCTCCGGGCCGGGTGGCGGCGGCAAAATCCCGTCCAGGGCACTGCCGGGCACCAACACCGTGACCACGTCCTCCACCAGGTCCTCGCCGACGCCGGCTTGCACCCGGACGAAGTAGAGACCCGGCTCCGTTCCACCGGGCAACGCGATCGAGACCGGGAACGTCGTGTGCCCACCGGCCGCCAGGGTGATCGGCCGCACGACCGGTTCCACCGCCCAACCCGCGGGGGCTTCCACGCGCAGCGTCGTGGTGAACTCCGACGCCAGTTGACTGGCCACGGTGACATCGGTGGTCGACGGCGAACCGGCGGCGGTCAGCACGGTCGGGTCCGCCGTGACGCTGACCGGAAAGAAGCCCATCGGCGCGGGGCCTCGGTTGTGCAGCCAGTACCGCGAATACACCGGTTGCGCGGGCTCGGCGGTCCGACCCAGCGCGGCACCCTCGGCAGGCCGGCCCGGCGCAGTGGCACCGTCGGTGGTCCGGTCTGACGCAGGGACAGCCACCACGGTCGCGATCTGCGCACCGTCCAGCGGCACGACCAGCCTCCCGTTGACCGCCACCGACGACCGAAGCTCCTGCTCCAGCAGGTCGGCCGTGTGCCCCGACTCCCACCCGAAGAAGGACGACACCGTCGCGGTCACCGGACGGCCGGTCGTTTCCACCAGGCGCACGGTCACACCCCTCGGCCCGGACGGAGCGCCCACGGCGCTCGGGTTCCCCGCCGGCTTCACGGTCTGCACCTGCACCTGACGCTCCGGCGACACGGCGAGCAACGCGTGTCGCGCGGGCAGGTCGCCGGTATGGGCCTCCACCACCCGTCCGTGCAGCGGCGCGGAGAACCCGTGCCCCCGCGCGACCAGATCCGTCGCCCGCCCATCACCCGCCCCGCTGACCAGCGCGTAGTCGAAGTCGTGCGTCCAGTGCTGCAACTGGAACGCCGACCCGTCCGGCGCGCGGCGCACCGGCGGGTCCAGCCAGACGCCGGACGGCCAGCCCGTGCACGACCGCATCAGCGACAGGTGCAGCGCCCCGGTCGGGTCGACGGCGAAACCGGGAATGCCAAAGCTCAGCAAGCCGACGGTGTGCGCGTCGAGCAGCCGGGTCGGGCCGACGTCCACCGCCGTCACCTCGGCGTCACCGGAGCCGATTTCGGCGGCGAAGGCCGCGATTTCGGCGGCCAGGTCCTCGGCGTCCCGCGCGTCGATCACCACCACCGGCAAGGCCCGCACGTCACGCAGGTCGGCGTTGGGTTCCCACGCCTCCTCCACCGCGACCCGACCGGGCACGAACAGCCTGGCCGCACCACGGGCGTCCACCTGGCGCGCCAACTCGTCCCGCCCGCCCCGGGCCAGCACCTCCGCCGCGAACGGGTTGCGGTCCGGGCCGCCGAGCACGATCCGCACGTCCGGCAGGTTCGAGTCGACGTTCAGCTTGCCGTACCGGGCGCCCTCCGCGGTCGACGTGGTGGCCGTGACGCCCACCCGGGCCAGCGCGACGACCAGCGAGCGGGCGAGCGGCGCGGCGTCGGCCGGCGCCGGCACGACGACCTCGGCGACGGCGATCGCCGCCCGGCCCAGGTCCGCACCGGACGCCGAACGCAGCCGCAGCGCCGCCGTGGAGCTGAGTGCGAAGAACGTGTTGGCCGGGTTGTCCAGCGTCCACGGCGCGACCGCCGTGTCGGAGTCGGGCAGCGCGAACCCGCGGGCGATCACCGCCCCGCCGACCTCGCACACCGGACGCGCGCCCGGCACGTCCACCGGGAACTTGACCCGCAGCAGCTCGTCCGAGCCGGTGAAGTCGAGCACGCGGGTCCGCAGGTCGAGCCGGTCCACGCCGTGCCACAGCGTCACGTGCTGTTCGTACCGGACGTCGCCGACCCGGCCGGTGACGACGAGCCGGCGGCCGGCGGGGCTGTGCTCGACCAGGACCTCGGCCGCGCCGCCCGCCGACGACCGCACCGCGCCGGTGGGCAGCAGGTGCCACGGCCCCTCGCCGAACTCCGGGTGCTGCGGGTACTCCTCGTACAGCCGCAGCTCGTTGCCGACCTCGCCCGCCCGCACCAGCTCACGACCCGACCCGACCTCGCGGATGCTGCGCAGACCGCCACCGCGCGCGGGATCTGCCTCCACCGCGAAGTGCTCGTTGGCGATGGACACGCCGGTGCCGGCGACCCAACCCGCCAACGGCCCGTCGGTCGTCAGCCGCCACGTCCGCCATCCCGTCCCGGGGACGTCGACCGCCACGAAGGCGACCACGATCGAACGATCGCCCGACGCCTCCACGACGAATGGCACCTCAGCCCCGGTGTCGTCGGTCAACCGCAGACCGGGCGCACGGGGAACCGAAATCCGCACCGCGTCGGTGCGCGCGAACGCGAGCGTGTTCACCACGGTCACCGCGCGCCCGACGCCGGACGTGTCGACCCGGCCGAGGATCGCGGCGAGTGCGCGGTCCCGGACGTCCACCGCCAGGTCGTGCGCCTCGCGCCAGCCGGACACCAGGTCGATGTACACCTGGTCGGACTCCGAGCCGGTGATGGCGTCGTGGTGCGCGCCGTACGCGAGCTGCCGCCACACCTTGTCCAGCGCCGCCTCCGGGTACCCGCCGAGTCCCAGCAGGGACGCGAACGTCGCCAGCCGCTCGGCGTCGGTGGCCGCGACTTCGGCGGCCCGTTGCGCCTGTTTGGTGTCGATGTAGGAGACGTCCTTGCCGGTGTACACGGGGTTCATGTCGCGTGTCTGCGGGCTCGGCGCCACACCTTGGGCGTCCAACTCGCGGTGCACAGCCGAGAAGAAGTCGCGCGGCGTGCCGCAGACGAACTTCGGCCACACGTAACGCGCGTTCCACGAACGGTGGATCAGCGTGACCCACTTGTTCGGCGGTGTGTAGTCGGTGCCCACGGGCAGCAGCGTGTTCCTCGTCGCCGCGGCCGGTTTCAGGGCCTGGAACAGCTCGTAGACCTTCCGCGACGCCTCGTCCAGCGTCGCCGACGAGTCCATCCACCAGCCCGCCGAGTAGTGGTTCGGCATGTAGTGCGTGATCACGCCGCGCCCGGACGGCGACAGCCACTCGAACTCCGCCGGGAACTGCATGTCGCGCGCGTCGCCGCCCGCCTCGTCGAACCTGGTCAGCAGCGGACCCCACTGGTGGTACGGGCCGCGTGCCCACGACGAGCTGGTCAGGCCGGCCTCGGCGACCAGGCCCGGGAACTGCGGGTCGTGCCCGAAAACGTCGAGCTGCCAAGCCGTCCGCGGGTCCGCGCCCATGATGGAGCGCTGGTAGCCGACGCCGTAGACGAGGTTGCGGATGGTCGTCTCGGAGCCGGTGAGGTTGGTGTTGGGCTCGTTGTACGTGCCGCCCATCACCTCCACCCGTCCGGCGGCGATCAGGTCGCGCAGCACCTGCCGGTATTCGGGGTGCACGTCCCAGAACGGCTTGAGGTAGTCGACCTCGGCGAGCACGAAGGCGTAGTCGGGGTCGGACAGGGCCATGTCCAGGTGCGCGCGCACCAGGTTGAAGCCGTTGTGCTCCCACACCGGCCGCGTGGTCCCGTCGTTGCCCTGCAGCTCCCAGGTCTGGGTGTAGGCGGCCTGCGTGTTCCACCACACCGGGTCGTAGTGGAAGTGCGAGACCAGGAACATCCGCCAGCCCGGCTCGGCAACCGTCACCAGACCATCCACAGTGGACTCGTCAGCCGAGGCGACCACCGGGATCTCCGTGCCCTCAGGCGACGCGGTGGTGACGGGCACCTCGACCACCACCTCGCCGGCACCCCCGTCGGCGATGGCCGAGCCGGAGAGCCCCGGTCCGGCCACTGCCACCGGCAGTGCCGCGGACCCCGTGCCCCGGTCGATGGTCACGCGGACCACTTGGCGAGGCTCGTCCTCGGTGCCGACGAACAGGTCGGTCGAGACGACCGACAGGATTCGCGCAGTCATCGGACTCCCCCCTTACAGGCGCACAAAGCGGCCGAGCCCGTCCAACAGTCGATCGACTTCTAGTTCGGTGGAGTAAGGGGCCAACCCGACACGCAGACCACCCGAGTCACCGAGACCGAGCCAACGCGAGGTCTCCAAGGCGTAGAACGACCCCGCAGGCGCATTGACATCCAGCGTCTCCAGAAACCGATACGCATCCACCGGATCGCGGTCGGCGAACGTGACCAGCAGGGTAGGCGTGCGCAACTTCGCACGGGACCGCACGCTGACACCGGGCAGCCCGAGAAGCCCGGCCTCCATCCGCACCCGCAGCCGGTCCTCGTGCTCGACCACGGCCTCCAGCGAAGAGACGATCCGAGCCCGCCGGTCCGAGCCGCGAGGTGCGATGCCCGCGATGAAGTCGACCGTCGCCGTGCACCCGGCCAGCAACTCGTAGGGCAAGGTGCCCAGCTCGAACCGCTCGGGAACGGCGTCACTCGCCGGCAGCAGCTTGTCCGGGCGCAGTTCGGCCAGCACACCAGGGTGTGCGGCGAGGACACCGCAGTGCGGCCCGAAGAACTTGTACGGCGAGCACACGAAGAAGTCCGAGCCGAACGCCGCGACGTCGACCGGGTGGTGCGCGGCTAGGTGGACGCCGTCGACGAAGAACAGCGCACCGCGTTCGTGCACGAGCGCGGCGATGTCGGCCAGCGCGGGCCGGGTGCCGATGAGGTTGGACGCGCCCGTCACCGCTACCAGCCGGGTGCGGTCGGACAGCGCCGCCGCCACGTCGTCCGGCGTCAGCTCACCGGTCCCGGGATCGAACCCGACCCACCGGACCACCGCACCCACGGCGTCGGCGGCCTGGATCCAGGGTCGCACGTTGGCGTCGTGGTCGAGCCGGGTGACCACGACCTCGTCACCGGGCTGCCAGGTCTTGGCGAGCGTGCGGGCGAAGTCGTAGGTGAGCTGGGTCATGCTGCGGCCGAACACGATGCCGTCCGGGTCGGCGGCCAGCAGGTCGGCCATGGCCCGGCGGGCGTCGGCGACGATGCGGTCGGCGGCGCGCTCGGCCGCGGTGACCCGGCCCCGGTTCGCCAGTGACGAGGTGAGGGTGCGCCGGACGGCGTCGGCGACCACGGCCGGGACCTGGGAGCCGCCGGGACCGTCGAAGCGGGCGGTGGGGCCGAGGGACGGGAAGCAGGCGCGGAGGGCGTCGACGTCGTAGCTCATGGCTCCCACTGTGGCAGGCGGCCATGGTCCGGGCGATGGCCAAGACGCGCACCCGGCGTTCTGCCGGGTGGCGCGTCAAGGCGGGCGACCGGAGGGGAGGCATGGGAAGCACGGTCCCCTCGGGCGCCAGGGCGGGAGCAGGTCCCCGAATACCCGCTCCTGGGTTGTGTCACGCCGACCGGCTCGGCGTCTGCCCGATACTCTGCCACCGGCACGAGGGCGGTTCGCAGAGTCGGAGGTCCCGACCTGACCAGGACCCGTGTCGGCCGCCCAGGAGTACCCCTACCCCCTATAGGTGTAACCCAGGTCTCACGATGTTGACACCGTGATACCCCCTAGGGGTATAAATGCGGTGGCTGAAGGGAGCGGGGCATGCGGGGTTACAGCACCGACAAGGACGGCTACCTGGCGCGGCTGCGTCGCGTCGAGGGGCAGGTCCGCGGCTTGCAGCGGATGGTCGAGAACGACGAGTACTGCATCGACGTGCTCACCCAGATCGCGGCGGCCACCAAGGCGCTCCAGGCGGTCTCGCTCGGCCTGCTCGACGAGCACCTCAAGCACTGCGTGGCCGACGCGCTGGCGCAGGGCGGCGAGGGCGCCGACGAGAAAGTGCGCGAGGCGAGCGAGGCGATCGCCCGCCTGGTGCGGTCCTGACCGAACGAAGAGGAGTCAAGCGATGGCCGAGTCCACCTACACCGTCACCGGCATGACCTGCGGCCACTGCGCCGCTTCGGTGACCGGCGAGGTCACCAAGATCGCGGGCGTCACCGACGTGGCCGTCGACCTGCCGACCGGTGCGGTGACGGTCACCAGTGCCGAGCCGGTCGCCGAGGCGGACGTGCGCGCGGCGGTCGAGGAAGCGGGCTACGCGCTCGCTGGCTGAGCCAGACCCACCGGAGCCCGCCCCGCGCGGGGCGGGCTCCCCAGTCCGAGGACTACCACCATGAACACAGCAGCGAAGCTCTCCGCCTACGGTGTGGCGCTCGTCCTGGTCGCGGGAGCGGCCTGGGCGATCGGCAGCGCTGTCGGTCCCCTTTCCGCCGACTCCGCCGAGCGCGGTCGCGGCGGGACGCATGGCGCGGAGGACGCCGGCCACGGGGACGACCACAGCGGCACCGTCGCGGGGGCCGCGCAGGACCAGCCCGCCGGGTTGGCGTCGTCCAGGGGCGGCTACACCCTCACGCCCACCGACCCGACGCTGACCGCGGGAACCCCGTTCACCTTCCGCATCCTCGACCGCGAGGGCCATCCCGTCACCGCGTTCGACGTCGAGCACGACAAGCGGATGCACCTCATCGTCGTCCGCCGCGACACCGCCGACTTCCGGCACGTGCACCCCGAGATGGCCGCCGACGGCACGTGGTCCGTGCCGCTGGACGTGGCCGAAGCCGGGTCGTACCGGGTGTTCGCCGACTTCAAGCCGGCCGGTGGCGCGGCGACCACGCTCGGCGCGGACGTGTCCGTCGCGGGCCTGTTCGAACCGCGCGCGTACACCCCGTCACGGGTCGCCGAGGTGGCCGGCTACCAGGTCCGCCTCGACGGGGAACTGGTGCCGGGCAAGGCTTCCCCGGTGAAGCTGACCGTGCGCAAGGACGGCACGCCGGTCACCGACCTCCAGCCCTACCTCGCGGCCTACGGGCACCTGGTGGCGTTGCGCCAGAGCGACCTCGCCTACCTGCACGTCCACCCCGAGGGCGCGCCCGGTGACGGGAAGACCGCGCCGGGCCCGGAGATCTCGTTCGTCGCCGAGGTGCCCACCGCCGGCCGCTACCGGCTGTTCCTGGACTTCCAGCACGCGGGCGTGGTGCGCACCGCCGAGTTCACCGTGGAGGCGGGTCATGGCCACTGACCTCGAACTGTCGATCACCGGCATGACGTGCGCCTCGTGCGCGGCCCGGATCGAGCGGAAGCTGAACAAGCTCGACGGCGTGACCGCGACGGTCAACTACGCCACCGAGAAGGCCAAGGTGAGCTTCCCGGACGGACTGGACCCGCGGGCGCTGGTCGAGCAGGTGGAGGCCGCCGGGTACGCCGCGACGCTGCCGGCCGCCAAGTCCGAGCGGGTCGAAGCGCCGGCCGAGGAAGACCCGACCGCGTCGCTGCGGCAGCGGCTGATCGTGTCGGCGGTGCTCGCGGTGCCGGTGGTCGCCCTGGCGATGGTGCCCGCGCTTCAGTTCACCTACTGGCAGTGGATCTCGCTGACGCTGGCGGCTCCGGTGCTGGTGTGGGGCGCGCTGCCGTTCCACCGGGCGGCGTGGACGAACCTGAGGCACGGCGCGGCGACCATGGACACGCTGATCTCGATGGGCACGCTCGCCGCGTTCGCCTGGTCGCTGTACGCGCTGCTGTTCGGCACCGCCGGGACGCCCGGCATGACGCACCCGTTCGAGCTGACCATCGCGAAGACGGACGGCGCGGGCTCGATCTACCTGGAGGTCGCGGCCGGGGTGACGACGTTCATCCTGGCGGGCCGGTACTTCGAGGCACGCTCGAAGCGGCGGGCCGGCGCGGCGCTGCGGGCGCTGCTGGAGCTGGGCGCGAAGGACGTCGCCGTGCTGCGCGACGGCCGGGAGGTCCGGATCCCGATCGACGCGCTGTCGGTCGGCGACCGGTTCGTGGTGCGGCCGGGTGAGAAGGTCGCGAGTGACGGCGTCGTGGAAGAGGGCAGCTCGGCGGTCGACGCGAGCATGCTGACCGGTGAGTCCGTGCCGGTCGAAGTCGGCCCCGGGGACGCGGTCGTGGGCGCGACGGTCAACGCCGGCGGACGGCTGGTGGTGCGGGCCACGCGGGTCGGCGCGGACACCCAGCTCGCGCAGATGGCGAAGCTGGTGGAGGACGCGCAGAACGGCAAGGCGCAGGTGCAGCGGCTGGCCGACCGGGTGTCGGCGGTGTTCGTGCCAATCGTGATCGCGCTGGCCGTGGGCACGCTCGCGTTCTGGCTGGGCACCGGCGGCGGGGTCGCGGCGGCGTTCACGGCGGGTGTCGCGGTGCTGATCATCGCCTGCCCGTGCGCGCTGGGCCTGGCCACGCCGACCGCGTTGCTGGTCGGCACCGGGCGGGGCGCCCAGCTCGGCATCCTGATCAAGGGGCCGGAGGTGCTGGAGTCGACGCGTCGCGTGGACACGGTGGTGCTGGACAAGACCGGCACGGTCACCACGGGCCGGATGACCCTGCTCGCCGTGCACACCGCGGCCGACACCTCCGACGAGGAGGTGCTGCGGCTGGCCGGAGCGCTGGAGAACGCCTCGGAGCACCCGATCGCGCAGGCCGTAGCGACCGGCGCGGTGGACCGGGTGGGCGAGCTGCCGCCGGTGGAGGGGTTCCAGAACGTGGAGGGCCTGGGCGTGCAGGGCGTGGTCGACGGCCACGCGGTCATCGTCGGCCGGGAACGCCTGCTCGCCGAGTGGAGCGTGCACCTGGACGAGGGCTTGGCGCGGGCCAAGCGGGAGGCCGAGCGGCAGGGCCGCACCGCCGTGCTGGTCGCCTTGGACGGCGCGGCGCGGGCGGTCCTGGTGGTCGCCGACGCGGTGAAGCCGACCTCGGCCGAGGCCGTCCGGCGGCTGCGTGACCTGGGGCTGACCCCGGTGCTGCTGACCGGCGACAACGAGGCCGCCGCCGGCGCGGTCGCGGCCGAGGTGGGCATCGACGAGGTGATCGCCGAAGTCCTGCCGAAGGACAAGGTCGACGTGGTGGCCCGGTTGCAGGCCGAGGGCAGGGTCGTCGCGATGGTCGGCGACGGCGTGAACGACGCGGCGGCGCTGGCCAAGGCCGACCTCGGGCTGGCCATGGGCACCGGGACCGACGCGGCGATCGAGGCGAGCGACCTGACGCTGGTCCGGGGCGACCTGCTGGCGGCGGTGGACGCGATCCGGCTGTCGCGGCGGACGCTGGCCACCATCAAGGGCAACCTGTTCTGGGCGTTCGCCTACAACGTGGCCGCCCTGCCGCTCGCGGCGGCGGGACTGCTCAACCCGATGATCGCGGGCGCGGCGATGGCGTTCTCGTCGGTGTTCGTGGTGACCAACAGCCTGCGGCTGCGCGGGTTCCGGGGCACCACGCCCGCCACCCGGCCGGTCACCACGGCGGCCCCGCGCCCGGCACCGGCACCGGTCGCCTGATCGCGCCGATCGCCTGACCGAACCGGTCGCCTGACCGCGCCGATCGCCCGATCGAACTGGCCGCCTGACCGAACTGGCCGCCTGACCGAACCGGTCGCCCGACCGTCCACAGTGGCCCGGAGTCCGCTCCGGGCCACTGTGCTGGTCCGACCGGACCGACGCTGACGACTGCCGCAGGTTCGGCGCGGTGGTCCTCGCTCAGCTCGGCAGCAGCGCGACGATGGCCGGTCCGAAGGCGGCGCCCAGCAGGTAGCACAGCGTGAACAGCCCGATCGCCGCAGGTCGGTGGGTCGCCGGCACGGCGGTCGTCGCGCGCACCGCGAACACGCCCTGGCCCGACGACGCGGCGATCGACGCCGCGCCCTGGGCGACCAGCAACGCGGCCGGGTCGGCGGTGAGCGCCGCGACGACCGCGCCGGCGACGCCGAGGCCGACCAGCACGGCGGCGACGACCCCGTGCCGGGCCTTCGCGGTGCCCGCCACGACGAACCAGGACAGCGCCCCGCCGAGCAGCAGCGGCCAGAGCATCGCGAACCCGATCTCGGCGGACGTCCACCCGGACAGCCGCCGCGGCAGGACGTACATCAGCCCGAAGTTGACCACCGCCAGGGCGAACGCGAGCCCGGCGGCGGCCAGGAACCGGGGCGACCGCGCCACGGCCGCGGGCAGGAACCCGTCCGGCCGCACCCGCACGTGCCGGACCAGCAGCAACACCCCGACCAGGGCCGCCGGCGCGGCCACCCACGGCTGGTGCGGCACGAACACCAGCGCGGTGACCGTCCCGCCGAGGAGCACACCGCCGAGCAGGTCGACCGCGCCGGACGCGGGCCGTCGTCCCGCGTGCCGGAGCACGGCGGGCACGGCCAGCGCACCCACCGCGGGCAGAACAAGTGTCGCCCGCCACGACGCCAGGTCGGCGACCAGCGATCCGACCAGGGGCGCGGTCGAGCCGACCACCGCGAGCGACGCCGTGACCAGTCCCATCCGCCGGGCCGAGTCGGCGAGGCTCATCGCGACGGCGGTGAAGCCGGCCGCGCCCAACGCCTGGAGCACGACGCCGAGCACGACACCCGCCGGCACCGGCATCGCGGTGGTGAGCACCGCGCCGGCCGACACCAGCGCGGCGCAGCCGATCAGCGTGCGGCGCACCCCGTGGCGGCCGAGGAGCCCGGCCGTCAGGGGTGTGCCGACCGCGATGCCCCAGCCGAACGCCGTCACGACCCAGGTCACCGCCCCGGACGACACGCCGAGGTCGCGGGCCGCGTCGTCGAGGACGAGGGCGGGTCCGGCGATGCCGAACGACAGCGGACCGGCGAGCAGGGCGAGCACGGGCGCGGCGACCCGGTCACGCGTGGCGGCGGGCGGTGGGCGCATCGGTACTCCAGCTTCGGCGGACGGCGACCAGCCGACAGTATGGTCAGATTAGGTGACAGTCAATCGTGGTGACTAACTGAGGACGCGACCGAGGAAGCCCCGGATGTAGCCGGTGATCGTGTCCAGCGAGTCCTCCAGCGCGAAGTGCCCGGTGTCGAGCAGGTGGATCTCGGCGTCGGGCAGGTCGCGCCGGAACGCGAGCGCGCCGTCCGGGCCGAAGATCTCGTCGTGCCGGCCCCAGACCACCAGCAGCGGCACCTGCGAGTCGCGGAAGTACTGCTGGAACGCGGGGTAGGCGTGGAGGTTGTTCCGGTAGTCGCGGAACAGGGCGAGCTGCACCTCGGCGTTGCCGGGGCGGTCGAGCAGGTGCTGGTCGTGGGTCCACGTGGCCGGGCTGATCCGGCTGGGGTCCTTGACGCCGTGGGTGTACTGCCAGCGCGTGGCGTCCGCGGTGAGCAGTGCGCGCACGGCGGGCTCGGTGTCCGGGCCGGGGTCGGTGGCGTAGGCGAACAGCGGCTCCCAGAACGGCGTGAAGCCCTCGGTGTAGGCGTTGCCGGACTGGGTGATGATCGCCGTGACGCGGTCCGGGTGGCGGGACGCCATCTTGAGGCCGATCGGTGCGCCGTAGTCCTGGATGTAGAGCGCGTGTCGGTGGATGCCGAGCTGGTCGAGCAGGGCGAGCGTGATGTCGGTGAGCCGGTCGAAGGTGTAGTCGAACTCGTCCGCGGCCGGCGCGGCGCTGTGGCCGAAGCCGATGTGGTCGGGCGCGATGACGTGGTAGCGGTCGGCCAGTGCCGGGATCAGCTCGCGGAACATGTGCGAGCTGGTGGGGAAGCCGTGCAGCAGCACCAGGTTCGGCGCGTCGGGGTGGCCTGCCTCGCGGTAGAAGACGTGCCGGCCGTCGATCTCGGCGTGGCGGTGGTGGGTCATCGTCGCTCCTCGCTTCTAACTGCTCTGGCGGACTTGAAAGGTTAGGTCGGAAGGCAACCACGGGCGTGTTAACCTGTCAAGCAACCGAGAAGGGTTAGATGTGATGGTGGGAGCGGACGACGCCGTGGCTGCCGCGCTGCGTGCGCGGGGCTGGCCGGAGCGCCCGCTGGTGGACCAGTCGCTGGCCCTGGACCTGCTCAACACCCGCTGGGTGGCCGGTGCCACCAGGTACGACCTGCTGGACCACGACGACCTCACGGCGGCGTGGCTGGTGGACCGCGAACTCGACCGGGAACCTTTGCCGCGCAAGCAACTCCGCGAGGCGCGGGAGGCGTTGGCCGCGGTGGTCGCCGACCCCTCGGACCACGCGCCGCTCAACGCCCTGCTCGACCACGGTCGGCTGCGGCTGTCCGTCGACGGGCACGGCCCGGTCGAGCGCCAGGATGTCGCCGATCCGCTCTGGCGCGCGGCCTGGGCGTGTCTGCGGGACTACCTCCGGCTGCGGGCCGAGACACCCGACCGGCTGCGCAAGTGCGCCAACCCGGACTGCGTCCTGCACTTCCAGGACACCTCGCGCACCGGCCGCCGCCAGTGGTGCTCGATGACGGTGTGCGGCAACCGCCTCAAGGCGCGCCGCCACCACGACCGGAGCCGTTCGCGCGCCTGACAGTTGCGCGCCGGGCCGTCATCGCCGGAACGCGGCCCGATAGGCGTGGGGGCTGGTGCCGACCACGCGCTTGAAGCGGTCGCGGAAGGCGGTGGGGGAGCCGAACCCGACCTGGCTCGCGATCCGTTCGACCGGGTGCGAGGTGGCTTCCAGCAGGTGTTGCGCCCGGCGGACGCGGGCGCGCAGCAGCCACTGCCGCGGCGTGGTGCCGGTCTGCTCGCGGAACCGGCGGTTGAGCGTGCGGGTGCTCATGCCCGCCCGGGCGGCGATGTCCTCCAGCGTGAGGTCGCGCTCGGCGTTGTCGTCCAGCCAGCGCAGCACGGGTTCCAGCGCGGAGCCGCTGGGCGTGGGCGGCTGGTCGTGCACGATGAACT
The DNA here is from genome assembly GCF_050942485.1 of Actinosynnema sp. CS-041913. Lineage (NCBI taxonomy): Bacteria > Bacillati > Actinomycetota > Actinomycetes > Pseudonocardiales > Pseudonocardiaceae > Actinosynnema > Actinosynnema sp. CS-041913. The sequence goes on from NZ_CP192037.1 coordinate 3,190,944, forward strand.
GGGCTTGGCCGCCTTCGCGTTCGAGCGGCATGACGGACAGCCGCGCGGCGTGGGCGGCGGCGGCCGAGCCGTGGTCGCGGCGGATCAGGTGCAGGCACAGGTCCAGCCCCGCCGCCGCGCCCGCGCTGGTGAGCAGCAGGCCGTTGTCCACGTAGAGGACGTCCGGATCGACGTCGATCTCGGGGTGCCGTGCGGCGAGCGCGGGCGCGGCGGCCCAGTGGGTGGTCGCCCGGAGCCCGTCGAGCAGCCCGGTGGCGGCGAGGACGAACGCGCCGGAGCAGATCGAGGCGATCCGCGCGCCCCGGGCGGCGGCACGTCGGAGGGCGGCGAGCACGTCCCCCGGGATGGGCGCGGTGGCGTCGGCGCAGCCCGGCAGGATGATCGTGTCGGCGTCGGCCAGCCCCTCCAGCCCGCACTCGGGGGAGAGCGTGAACGCGCCGGCGTCGACCGTGGGCGTGGTCCCGCAGACCACGACCCGGTAGGCGGGGCCGTCGGGCAGGCGGGTGCGGGTGAACACCTCGATGGGCGTGGCCAGGTCGAACGGGATGACCTGGTCCAGGGCGAGGACGGCCACGGTGTGCATGACGACACGGTAGGCGTGGAGGCCTTGGCGAGAACCCGTCGGGATGTGGCATTCCAGCCAATTCCGGCCGTTGCTCGCCTCGGCGGACCTGGTCGAGGGCCGCCCGGGGCCTCGATTCGGAGCACGGGCGCGGTGCCGATCGAGGCCCGGGCGGTCCCGGCACGACTACCTGGCCAGCAGGTCCCGCAGCGCCTTCACCACGTCGGCCGGCGCCTCCTCGGCCATGAAGTGACCGCACGTCACGGTGTTGTGCACCAGGTCGTCCGTCCACGCCCGCCACAAACCCGCGGCGTCGAAGCCGAGCGCCGAGCCCCAGTCCTGTTGCAGCACGGTCACCGGCATCCGCAGCCGGTTGCCCGCACTGCGGTCCGCCTCGTCGTGCGCCACGTCCACGGACGCCGAAGCCCGGTAGTCGGCCACGATCGAGGGGACCGCCGCGCGGGACGCGGCCAGGTAGGCGGCGCGGATGTCGGCCGGGATGGCGTCCGGGTCGCGGGTCCAGGTGTCCAGGAAGTGGCCGAAGAACGCGTCCGGCGCGGCGCCGATCAGCTTTTCCGGCAGGTCGGGGGCCTGCGCCATCAGGTACAGGTGGAAGCCCACGGCCGCCGAACGGCCGCGCATGACGTCCCACATGTCCAACGTCGGCAACACGTCCAGGGACGCCAGGTGGGTGATCTTGTCCGGGTGGTCCAAGCCGGCCCTGATCGCGACCAGCGCACCCCGGTCGTGGCCGGCCAGGGCGAAGCGGTCGAAGCCGAACGCGCGGGCGACGGCCACCGTGTCCGCCGCCATGGTGCGCTTGTCGTAGGGGCCGTCGGCGGGCTTGTCGCTGTCGCCGTAGCCGCGCAGGTCGGGGCAGATCACGGTGTGGTCGGCGGCCAGGTCGGCGGCCACGTGCCGCCACATCAGGTGCGTCTGCGGGAAGCCGTGCAGCAGCACGACCGGGCTGCCGGAGCCGCCGACGGCGACGTTCAGCCGCACCCCCTCGGCCACGGTGACGCGTTGGTAGTCGAATCCGGTGATGGTCACTGGTGCTCCTTTCGAGTGCTGTGCCGACGAGCCTGCCGACGCCCGATCAGCAACCGGTCAGCGTTCGCTGAGACCGGCGGTGACCTGGGCGTTAGGCTGAAGGAGTGACGGTGGTCTTCGGGGTGCTCGGTCCGCTGGTGGCCGAGGGCGATCGTGGGCCGATCGATCTCAAGGGGCCCCGGCACCGGGCCGTGCTGGCGCGGCTGCTGGTCGCCAAGGGGCGGGTCGTGCCGGTGTCCTGGCTGGTCGACGACCTCTGGGAGGTGCCGCCGGACGGCGCGGTCGGCGCGATCCAGAGCTTCGTGTTCACGCTGCGCCGCGCCCTGGAACCCGACCGGCCGCCCCGGACGCCGTCCAAGCTGCTGGTCACGGCCGCGCCGGGGTACGCGTTGCACGCCGGGCACGCGGTGGACGCCGTGCGGTTCGAGTCGGCCGTCGACGCTGCCCGTGACCTGCTCGCGGCGGGTGACGCCGAGGTCGCGCTGACGACCCTCGACCTCGCGCTGGGGGAGTGGCGGGGACCGGCGTACTCGGAGTTCGCCGACGAGCGCTGGGCGCGGGGCGAGGTCGCCCGACTGGACGAGCTGCGCCTGCTGGCCGTGGAACGCCGGGCGGAGGCGGTGCTGGCGCTCGACCGGCCCGCCGAGGCCGCGGCCGACCTGGAAGCCCACGTCTCGGGTCTGCCGTGGCGGGAGAACGCCTGGCGACTGCTCGCCCTCGCCCTCTACCGGTCGGGACGGCAGGCCGACGCGCTGTCGGCCCTGCGCCGCGCGCGGCGGGCGCTGGCCGACGAGCTGGGCGTCGACCCCGGTCCGGAGCTGCGCCACCTGGAGGCCGACATCCTCGACCAGGCCCCGCACCTGTCGGGCCGCGAGCCGGCGCGGACGCCCGTGCCGCAGGTCGTGGCGGACCGCCCGTTCGTCGGTCGGGCGGCGGAGGTGGCCAAGCTGGCGGACGCGGCGGCGGACGTCGTCCGGCGCGGACGGCTGGGACTGGCGCTGGTCTCCGGCGACGCCGGGGCGGGCAAGACCTCGCTGGCGGAGGTCGTGGCGCGGCGGCTGGCCGAGCAGGGCTGGACCACGCTGTGGAGCCGCAACCAGGAGCACGACGGCGTCCGGTTGCTGCCCGACGCCGTGCCGGACGATCCCGCGCCGTCCGGGCGGCGGCGGGCGGTGGCCGCCCGGCTTTCCGCCATGGCCGGTGACGGCCCGGTGCTGCTGGTGGTCGACGACCTGCACTGGGCGGGTGACGAGACGTTGACCCTGCTGGCGTCCCTCGTCGCCGACCCGATCGCCGCGCCGGTCCTGGTCGTCGGCACGTACCGGGCGACGGAGATCTCCGCCGGGCTGGGCGAGGCGCTGGCCCGCTTCGCCCGCGCCGAACCGAGCCGGGTCTACCTCGGCGGCCTGGACGGGCCGGCCGTGGCGCGGCTGGTCCGCGCGACCGCGTACCGGGACGTGGACGACACCACCGCGCGGGTGATCCACCGGCGCAGCGGCGGAAACCCGTTCTACGTGCGGGAGCTGGCGCGGCTGCTGGACGACGAAGGCGTCGGGGCGCTGTCCGGCGTCCCCGAGGGCGTCCGGGACGTCATCCGCCGCCGCGTCGCGAAGCTGCCCGAGCCGGCCCGGCTGATCCTGCGCCGGGCCGCCGTCATCGGCCGCGAAGTCGACCTCGACCTGCTGATCGCGCTGTCCGGCGACGAGGACGCGGTGCTGGACGCGGTGGAATCCGCCCAACTGATGGGCTTCGTGACCGAACGCGGCCCGGACGAGGTGCGGTTCGCGCACGACCTCGTGCGGGACACCCTGTACGCCGACATTCCCCACGCGCGCCGGTCACGGTGGCACGCCGCCGTCGCGGAAGCGCTCGAACGCGCCAGACCCGACGACGTGGACGCGCTCGCGCACCACTTCCTGCGCGCGGAAAGCCGTGCGACGGCCGCCCGTGCCGCCTACTACGCCCGTGCGGCGGCCGAACGCGCCGAACAGCGGTTCGCCCCGCACGAGGCGGCGCGGCTGTGGCGGGACGCGATCACCGCCCACGACCGTTCGGGATCGGACGACGTGCGGACCCGGCTCCGTTCCGTCATGGGCATGGTGCGTGCGCTGGCCGTCACGGGCGAACTCGCCGCCGCCCGCCGTCACCGCGCCGAAGCCCTGACCGCCGCCGAGGAGCTGGGCGACCCCGAGCTGACCGCGGCGGTGATCGGGTCGTTCGACGTGCCCGCGATCTGGACCGGCAACGACGACCAGCGGATGTCCGACCACCTGGTGGAGGTCACCGAACGCACGCTGGCCGCGCTCGGCCCCGACCACCTCGCCGCACGGAGCCGACTGCTGGGCACGCTGGCGCTGGAGATGCGCGGCACCGCGGGCGAACGGGGTCGGGCAGCGGCACGGGAGGCGGAGGCGATCGCGCGCCGGCTGGACGACCCGGCGCTGCTGGCGTTCGCCCTCAACGGCCGGTTCATGCAGTCCTTCGAACGCGCGGGCCTCGCGCCGCGGCGCGCCGCCATTGGGCGGGACCTGCTGGCCGTGGCCACCCGGCACCGGCTGGTGGTGTTCGAGGTGCTCGCCCACCTGATCCTCGTCCAGGCGCATTCCGCCCTGGCCGAGTTCGCCGTCGCCGACGAGCATGCCGCGATCGTCGACCGCGTCGCCGAACGCCACGAACTGCCGCTGGTCGGCGTGTTCACCGAGTGGTACGCCGCGCTGCGGCCGGCCGTGGCCGGCCGGGACGCCGAGGCGCGTGCCGCCTACCGCACCGCCGCCGCCCGGCTCGGCGGCGCCGGGATGCCCGGTCTGGAGGCGGGCATCCTGCCGTTCGCCCTGCTGTGCCTGGACATCCAGGCCGGCGGCGTTCCCGGCGAGGACGACTGGGGCCCGTACCGGCCCTGGGCGGACGCGCTGCGCCTGCTCGCCGCCGGGCGGCACGGCGAGGCCCGTGCCGCCGTGCGGGAATCGCCGCGAGACCTGTTGTACGAAGCCAGGACGTGCCTCACCGCGACCGTCGCCATCGGGGTGGCCGACCACGACCTGATGCGGGAGGTCTACGACGACCTGCTGCCGGCGTCCGGCGAACTGGCCGGCGCGGGCAGCGGCCTGCTCACCCTCGGACCCGTCGCGCGGTACCTCGGCGACCTCGCCGCCGCGCTGGGCCGTCCGGCTGACGCCGAACGCCACCACCGGCAGGCGCGTGCCCTCACGGCGAAATCCGCCGCGCTCCGGTAAGCCCATTCACGAAATCGCGAGGGCCGTCGAGCCCCCGCGATCCGCTATCGGAAAAGATCGTTCAGGCGGGGTTGTAGGTCAGGCAGTTCGCGGCGTGGTCGCCGGTGCCCGGTCCGACCCGCACGTCGGACGCCGTGCATTCGAGTTCGGAGTTGTACCGGCAGTCGGTGCGCGAGCACGCGCCCACCTGTGCGATTACCTTGGGCAGGCCGCCCTTGCGAGCCAAGGGGATGAAGGTGCCGCAGTCAGCGGCCCCGTTGGCGCCGCTGACGGTGATCGCGAACGCGTGGCAGCCGTCGTGGTTGTAACCACAGCCGGTCACGGTGCACTCACTGACGGCGGGCATTTCCGTGGTGGTCATAGCCGCTCTCCTCGATCGGCGGGTTCGGGCGTTTCAAAGATTGCCACCGGTATTCCATGGTCGCAACACGAGCGCATTTAGGTAAGGCTAACCACGCTCAATTGGGAAATGGGTGTCGGGCGTTATCCCGGGAGGGTTTCCGGCCGGTGCGGGCGGTCGGCGGGCGCGACACACCGCCCGGCGCTCGCCGACGAGGTGGCGGTTGGCCGGCATCGTAGGCGGGTACACACGTTCGAAGGTCGCTGGATCGGGTCTTTCGGGTACTCGACGTGCGCGGTGGGGGAGTGGAGCAGTGGTGGAGGAGCGCACCATCGCGGGCCGGTACCGGCTCACGGCCCGGATCGGCGCGGGTGGCATGGGCGTGGTCTGGCGCGCCGAGGACAACCGGCTGCGGCGGATCGTTGCCGTCAAGGAGTTGTTGACCCGCAACGGTTTCGACGCCGACTCCGCCCGGCGCGCGGTGCGCGAGGGCCGGATCGCCGCCCGGCTCCAGCACGCGAACGTCATCGCGCTCTACGACGTGGTGGAGGACGAGGGCCGGCCGTGGCTGGTGATGGAGTACCTGCCGTCGCGCAGCCTGGCGTCCATCCTCGCCGATCAGGGCACGCTGCCGGTCGACGAGGTCCGGCGGATCGGCAGACAGCTCGCGGCGGGCCTGGCGTCCGCGCACGAAGCCGGTGTCGTGCACCGGGACGTCAAGCCGGGCAACGTGCTCGTCACCGAGTTCGGCACGGTGAAGGTCACCGACTTCGGCACGTCGCGGGTGGCGGGGGAGGGCACGCTCACCGGGTCCGGACTGCTTGTCGGGACACCGGCGTACCTCGCGCCGGAGGTCGCGCGGGGCGGGGAGATGGGCTTTCCGGCCGACGTGTTCGGGGTCGGCGCGACGCTGTACACGGCGCTGGAGGGCACGCCCCCGTTCGGGCTGGACGGTAACCCGATCGTGTTGCTGCACCGGGCGGCGGAGGGCAAGTACGCGCCGCCGGAGAACGCGGGCTCGCTGGCACCCGTGCTGACCCGCCTGCTCGACCCGGACCCGGACACCCGGCCGAGCATGGCGGAAGCCGTCCGGATGCTGACCGAGGACTCCGCCGACCCGCCCACGGTGCTCGCCTCGGCCCTGCCGGTCGCCGCCGCGACCCGTATCGTCGCCCCGCCGGTCGACCCGCCGGCTCCGGCCGATCCCCGGGCCCCGGCGGATTCCTCGGCTTCCGCGGATGCCCCGGCTTCGGCGGATGCCTCGGCCCCGGCCGATGTCCCGGCCCCAGCGGATGCACCGCCGCCAGTGGATGCCTCGGCTCCGACCGATGCTCCGACCCGGGTCGACGCCCCGCCTGTCGAGGCCCCGGTCGCCCCTGCGCCTGTCCAAGGCTCCGCCGGCCCGCAAGCCCCCACGGTGCCCGCCGCGACCCCGCCGGCTCCCACGGTGCCCGCCGCCACCCCGCTGCCGCGCACCCCGCCCGCCGGCAGCCCGCCGGTCCACCTGCCGCCCGACGAGCCGACCTCGGACTCACCCGAGAAGAAGCGCCGGCCGGCGTTGATCGCGGTCGGTGTCGTGGCGTTGCTGGCCGTGGCACTGGTGCTCCTGCTCAACCGGGACAACGGCCAGTCGCCGGGCGGCCAGGCGTCCGACACCGGCACACCTTCGGACACCGCGACCGTCGAGCCGACCGGCGAGGTCACGCCGACCGAGCCGCCGCGGACCGAACCGCCGCGGACCACCACCGAGCAGCAGCCGACGACTTCCGCCGCCCAGCCCACCACGCCGTCCGCCGCGCCCCAGCCGGTGGGCCCGGGTCAAGCGCTGAGGGACTACTACGCCCTGCTGCCGGGCAACACCGAGGCCGGCTTCGCCCGGCTCACCGACCGGTTCAAGTCCGGCCGCGGCCTGACGCCGGCGGGGTACCGGCAGTTCTGGAGCAACAAGGCCGCGCAGCTTTCGGACATCCAGGAGAACGGCAACCAGGTGACCGCGACGGTGACCTACGTCCGTGCCGACGACGGCTCCACCATCGAGCAGGAGCGGAACGTCTACACGCTGGTCCAGGCCGGCGACGGCTGGGCGATCGACGCCCAGCAGAAGGTGGGCTGACCCTTGTCCGGCGAGCAGCGGGCCGACCGCGGCACGGGTCGAGGCGCCCCCGGCGTGCGGACGGCGTCCGGGTCGACCATCCTCGGCCACATGTTCGGAGACAGCGGCCTGCTCTCGCCCGGCTGGGCGGACACCGACGTGGACACCCTGCTGGACGACCGCGCGTGGCTCACCGCGATGATCAGCGTGGAGGCGGCGCTGGCCCGCGCCCAGGCGGACATCGGCATGGTCCCGCCCGAGGTGGCGGAGGCGATCGCCGCCGTCGACCCGGACCGGTTCGACTGGGCGGGGCTGGTGGCCGGGGTGCGGGCGACCGGCAACCCGACCGTAGGCTTCGTCGGCCAGTTGACGGCGCTGGTGGCGTCGGACGACCCGCGGGCCGCCGAGTACGTGCACCGGGGCAGCACCAGTCAGGACATCCTCGACACCGCCACCATGCTGATCTGCCGGACCGTGCTGGACCGGGTGCGCGACGACCTGCTGCGGGTCGCGTCCGCGCTGGCCGGCTTGGCCGAGACGCACCGCGACACGCTGATGGCCGGTCGCACGTTGACCCAGCACGCGGTGCCGATGACGTTCGGCCTCAAGGCGGCGGGCTGGCTGAACGCGGTGCTCGACTGCCTGGACCGCCTGCGCGGACACGTCCTGCCGGTGTCGCTGGGCGGGGCGGCGGGCACCTTGGCCGCGTACCAGGAGTTCACCGACGACGCCCTGGACCTCGTCGCGCCCTTCGCGGCCGGACTGGGCCTGGCCGCTCCGCCGCTGCCCTGGCACGGCTTCCGCGCGCCGATCGCCGAGACCGGCGGCCTGCTGGCCCTGGTCACCGGCACCCTCGGCAAACTGGCGTCGGACGTGGAAGTCCTGTCCCGCACGGAGATCGGCGAACTGACCGAGCCGTCCGCACCGGGCCGCGGCGGGTCCTCGGCGATGCCCCAGAAGCGCAACCCGGTCTACACAGCGGCGATCCTGACCGCGGCCCGGCAGGTCCCCGCGCTGGTCTCCGTGCTGCACCAGTCCATGGTGGTGCCCGACGAACGCTCCGCCGGCGGCTGGCACGCCGAGTGGCAACCGCTGCGCGAGTGCCTGCGGCTGGCTGCCGGCGCGGCCCGCAACGCGGCCGACCTGACCGAAGGCCTGACCGTCCGCCCGGACCGGATGCTGGCCAACCTGAACCTGACCGGCGGCGCGATCGTGTCGGAACGCCTGACCGCCGTCCTCACCCCGTTGCTGGGCAAGGCGGAGGCGAAGAAGATCCTGACCGAAGCCACCCGGACGACCGCCGACCAACCCGCCCGACTGCCCGAGGTGTTGGCCGACCTGCTGTCCGATGACGTGGAACGCTGGCGTGCCCTCTGCGACCCGGCCGGCTACCTCGGCGCGTCCCGTGCGCTGACCGACCGGGCTCTCGCCAGGTACCGCTCCGCAGGGCAGCACCGTGGTGACTGATCGCGGCGACCGGATCGTGGCCGTGCTGGAGGGCGCGTTCTCGGCACTGATGTCGGCCGACCCCGTCGCGTTCCGGCACAAGTTCCGCAAGATGGCGGCCGAGCCGTTCGCGTTCTACCGGGGCAGCGCGTGCCTGTTCTACGCGGACATGGCCGAGGAGCCCGATCGGTGGGCCGACGACCGGACCGGTCGGGTGTGGATACAGGGGGACCTGCACGCGGAGAACTTCGGCACCTACATGGACGCCAAGGGCATGTTGGTGTTCGACGTCAACGACTTCGACGAGGCCTACCTCGGGGCGTTCACCTGGGACGTGCGGCGGTTCGCGGCCAGCATGGCGTTGTTGGGCTGGCGCAAGGCGCTGCCCGACCACACCATCGCCGACCTGGTGCGCACCTACGTGGCCGCCTACGTCCGCCAGGTGCGGTCGTTCGCGGAACGGCCCGGTGACGAGTTGTTCGGGCTGAGGCTGGACAGCACGGAAGGCGTGGTGCGCCAAGTCCTCCTTCGCGCCCGGCTGGCCACGCGGGTCGGGCTGCTGGACGAGAAGACCGTGGTCGTGGACTACGAGCGCCGGTTCCGCCGGGACCGGCCGGGCACGCGGGAGTTGGGCGCGGCGGAGCGGGCGGTGGCCGAGCGGGCGTTCGAGGTCTACCTGGACACCATTCCCAGTGGGAAGCGGGCGACCAGCAGTCTGAGCTACGCGGTCAAGGATGTCGTGGGGCGCAGCGGTTTCGGTATCGGGTCGGCCGGGTTGTCCGCGTACAACGTGCTGGTGGAGGGCCGTACCCAGGCGTTGGAGAACGACGTCGTGCTGTCCATGAAGCAGGCGAACGTGGCCGCGCCCAGCCGGATCGTGCACGACGACCGCATCCGGGACTACTTCACCGACCACGGGCACCGCACGGCCGTGTCCCAGCGCGCGTTGCAGGCCCACGCCGACCCGTGGCTCGGGCACACCCGGATCGACGGCGTCGGGTACGTGGTGGCCGAACTGTCCCCGTACGAGACGGACATGGACTGGACGGACCTGACCGAACCCGCGGACATGCTGCCGGTGCTGGAGTACCTGGGCCGGGCGACGGCGAAGATGCACTGCGTGTCCGACTCGGACTCCGAGCAGACCCTGGTCGACTTCCAGAGCGAAGAGGCGATCGCCGCCGTGATCGGCCACCGGGAGGCGGAGTTCGCCGACGACATGGTGGACTTCGCCCTGCGCTACGCCGACCGCACCCGCGCCGACCACCGCCTGTTCGTCGAAGCCTTCCGCGACGGCCGGATCAGCGGAGTCGAGTCGACCGCGCAGGATGCCGGCTGATCACCCACCGGGCCGGGGCGGCTACAGCTTGGTCACCTTGCCGCCGACCTCCATGACCCCCGGCAGCACGCGCGGGCACTCGTCCAGCGCCGCGTCGTAGCCCAGTTGGCGGCCGGTGGCGAGGTCGAGCACCGCGAACTGGCCGTTGGCGATGAGGTAGATCCGGCCGGCCTGGGTTCCGCAGTAGTAGTTGTAGGCGGCGACGTTCCACACCTCGGCCCCGGTGTCCAGCTTCCTGCCGGTCATCGCCGGCCAGCCGTGCACCAGCGTGCCGGTCGGCACGTCCCCCACCAGCGGCTTGTCGAGTCGCGCCTGTTCCCAGCGGACCGCCTGGCCCGGCAGGTCGCGCAGCGCCGTCCCGGTCGGGGAACCGTGCACCACGGCCTTCCCGTCCGACGTCACCAGCACGAACCCCGCTTCGACGGACCCGGCGAGCTGCGGGTCCGCCACCCGGCCGTCGACGGCGCCGTCGGCGGGATCGACCAGGTCCATGAACTCGGGGCTGCCGTAGACGGTGGTCGACGGCGGGCCGGGCACGCCGATGTGGTTGCCCACCACGACCCGGCCTGGCTGGGGGCGCATCCGGCCGGTCGTGAGGTCCACCGCGAACGGGTCGTCGTTCGGGAAGAACGCGATCCACGCGAAGCGGCCGTCGGCGGTGAGGGCCTTGGGCGGGATCTCGCCACCGCACGCGGTGTAGGACTCGTCCGCGGTCTGCCCGGCGGGTGACTTCGTCCGGGGCTCGGTGCGCCACACCTCCCGCCCGGTCCGCGCGTCGCGGGCCACCAGAGTGCGGCTGTCGACCGTCGGCGCCGTGCCCTTGGCCGCCGTGACCGACTGCTCGAACGACACCACCAGGTCGCGTTCTCCCTTGACCACGGTGTACTTGCAGCGCAGCGACGCCTGCCGCGACGACGGCAGCGCCACCTGCCCGACCACCTCGCCCGTGGCGATGTCGATGGTGGTCAACGCGCCGTCGTACCCGGTGCCGCGGTCCGACACGACGACGACCCGGCCGTTCGACTCGACCAGGACGTCGTCCTTCCCGGCGTACAGCGCCGCACCGGACGGCACGGCCGGCCTGGTGGTCGTGACCGTGCTCGCCGTCGTCGTCGTGGCCGTGGTGGACCGGTCGGCCACGTTCGCCGGGGCCTCGTCGTCCGGCGTCACGAGGAACGCGGCCACCACCGCGACGACCACCACACCGACCGCGGCCAAGCCGATCCGGCCGTTCCTGGTGCGGTGGATGTGCTGGATCCTGTCGCCGATGTGGCCCGCGTGGACGACGTCCCGCCCGGCCTGGTTGATGGTCGCCCGACCGGTGACCGTCCCGCTGATGTGCGCGCTCTGCCGGATCACCGGCAGCGGCGCGGTCACCGCCTCCTCGAACCGCACCCGTTCGACCACCACGACCAGCGCGGCGGCGAAGTCGTTGTCCCGCAAGGCGTCCTGGAGGGCGGCTCGGAGCGGGTCGAGGTCGGCGGGGTCGGTCCGCAGCCGCTCCAACGCCTGCGCCGTCGACCCGTTCGAGGCCAGCAGGCGGTCGAGCGCCTCGGCCGCGCTGCCCGAGGGCGGCGGACCCGCCGACAGCTTGCGTGCGCACTCGACCGCCGATTCGACCGGACCGGGACCGACCGTCATCGAGCACGCCCTCCGTCGAGCGACTGTTCCGTCGCTCTATCGGCCTACCCGGTCAGGTGTTACGCCCCGTGGCCCTGTCCGGGTAGGCGACACCGCTGGTCAGCTCACGAGCTGCTCGATCTTCGAGATCTGCAATGCCGGCCACTTCCGGACCATGTCGCGCTCTTCCGTCTCGCTGACCTGGTCACTGCCGTCCCAGACGGTGGAGGCCACGACCACCGTGCCGACCCGGACCGCCATGGACGTGGCACCGGGCACTTCGAAGGACAGGCTCGCGTCGCCCAACCCGGGCGAGCCCTCCTTGAGGTTCGGGATGCCCGCATCGTTGATGCGGTCACGGGTGTCGGTCACGAGCCCGTTCCAGGCGGCTTCAGCCGCTTCCTCGTCGTCGTAGGCCAGGACGTTGGACAGCACCCGGAAGAACACGTTCTCCGACAGTTCGAGCACGACCATGCCCACCCCGTGCACGTGCTCGCAGGCCCAGCCGTCGCCTTCCGCACGCCACTTCCGGCACTGCTCGTCCAAGGCGGCGCCGGTCAGCACGGACCGCCCGTCCTTGTTGGAGGACGGCACCGACAGGGAACCGGTGAGCCCGTCGTGCGCGACGAACCCGGGCAGGTCGCGCACGGTCGGCAGCGCCGCATCGACATCCGCGGCGTCCAGGGTCGGGGCGGGCCACAGCAGCCAGGCGCCGAGACCGCCCAGTGCCAGCACCACCACCACTACACCGACCAGGGCGCGGCGGCCCATCTTCCGGAACATGGCGGTCACCGTAGGGGCGCGGTGCCGGGACCGGTCCCCGACTCCACCGGGGGTGCAGCCGGTCCACGACCTCGCCACCGCGCAGAGTGCGGCACAGTCGGCCGCGTCAGCACGGCGGCCGGTAGGCGACGCCGGGGAAGTACACCGACCAGTCGGACGCCGGGATGCGCTCGCCGCCCATCTCGCACACCCACGCGGCGGCCTGCTCGATGGTGATCCGGTCCGGCGGCGAGTCCGGCAGCCGCCACAGGGCCACCGTGTCGTCGTCGCTCGCGGTCGCCAGCGTGTGGCCGGTGACGGCGACCGACACGATCGGCTCGGTGTGCCCCTCCAGGCGGGCGGTCTGCTTGGGCGCGAAGGGGTCGGACACGTCCCACAGCCGGGCGGTCTGGTCCGACGCGGCGGTCGCGAGCAGGCGGCCGTCCGAGGTGAACGCCGCCCCGCGCACGATCCCGTCGTGTGCGGTGAGGGCGGTCGACCGGAGGGTGGCCATGTCCCACAGCCGTGCCGTGCGGTCCTCGCCGGTCGTCACCAGGAAGCGGTGGTCCGGGCTGAACGCCAGCCACACGGCGGGCGCGGTGTGGCCGGTGAGCCGGGTCGGCGGGCCCGGTCGGCGCGGGTCGCCGATGTCCCACAGCCCCAGCTTGCCGTCCCGGCTCACGGTGGCGAGCCGCCGCCCGTCCGCGCTGAACGCCACCGACACCACGATGCCCTCGTGACCGCGCAACGTCGCCAGCGCCACCGGCGCGCGTGGATCGGTGACGTCCCAGAGCCGCGCCGTCCCGTCGGAGCCCGCCGTGGCGACCATGCGGTCGTCCGGGCTGAACGCGGCCGTGTTGACGTGGTCGGTGTGCCCGGTGAGGACGGCGAGCGGCACCGGGTGCCTGCGGTCCGCGACGTCCCACAGCCGGGCGGTGTCGTCCCAGCTCGCGGTGGCGACCAGGGGACGGGTGGGGCTGAACGCGACGGTGTTGACGTTGTCGCGGTGACCGGCGAGCGTGGCCGACTCGCGGACGCGGCCGGGATCGGTGGCGTCCCACAGCTTCGCCGTGTGGTCGTGGCTCGCGGTCGCCATGGTGCGGCCGTCCGGGCTGAAGACCACCGAGTTCACGTTGTCCGTGTGGCCGCGCACGCGGTGGGCGTAGGGCAGCGGGAACGAGCCCAGCAGGCCGTCGCGGGCTTCGGCGGTGGGCGACAGCCGGTAGGCGGCCAGGGCGACCTGCACGGCGAGGGCGGGGTCGGTGCGGCGCAGCACGGCGGCTTTGCCCGCGGCGACCCGCGACAGCGCGGCGTCCCGCCGGCGGGCCGCGTCCTGCTGCGCGTTCACCGCGTAGGCGGTCACCGTCACGGCGAACACCAGCAGGACGCTGAGCAGCGCGACGAGGCGTCGCAGCCGGCGGGACCGACGGCGGTCGAGGTCGTGCTCCGCCGCCTGCGCGGCCAGACCGGCGCGCACGAACTCGCGTTCCCGGGCGGTCAGCGCGGAGTCGTGCCGAGCGGCCCAGTCGCGAGCCCTGGCCAGCCGCAGGCCGCGGTACAGGGCGCCCGAGTCGCGGTCCAGCGCGTGCCACGCCTCCGCCGCCTCGGTGAGCCGGCGGTGCAGCCGCAGCCCTTCCCGGTCGTCCGACAGCCAGTCCCGCAGCCGGGGCCAGGCCCGGATCAGCGCCTCGTGCGCGATCTCCACGGTGTTGTCGCCCAGCGACACCAGCCGGGCCGCCGCCAGCCGGTCGAGCACCTCGTCGGTGTCGGCGTCCAGCTCGGTCCGGGCGATCCGGCGCTTGGTGTCCTCGGTGCCCTCGCCGGGCGCGATGAGCCGCAGGAGGAGGTTCTTCGCCGGCTCCCGGCCGGACTCGGTGAGGCCGGTGTAGACCGCTTCCGCCGTTTGCGCGAGCGCGCCGTCGATCCCGCCGGCCGCCTGGAACCCCGCCAGGGTCAAGGTGTTGCCCCGTCGACGCAGCCAGGTCTCCAGCAGGGCGTGGGACAGCAGCGGCAGCACGCCCGCGCCGTCGGTCCGCGCGACCAGTTCGGTGACCAGCGCGCTCTCCACGATGAGGCCGGACTTGGCGGCCGGCCCGGTGATCGCCAGCCGCCGCTGCGCCGGGGTCATCGGCCCGACCGCGACCTGGCCGTCCCGCAACGCCTCGACCAGGCCCGGGTGGTCCGCGCAGTGCCCGTAGAAGTCGGCCCGCACGCCGATCAGGACCCGGCTCAAGCTGTGCTCGTCCTGCGCGACGGCGAGCAGCGCGTCGAGGAACCGGGCGCGCTCGTCGTCGGCGCAGAGCGTGAACACCTCCTCGAACTGGTCGACCACCAGCACGAACCCGTCGTCCGCCGCCGCGTGCCGGATCAGCCGGAGCAGCCCGCGGCGGTCGGCGACGAGTTCGGCGTGCAGCCGGCTCGCGCTGTCGCCCAGCAGGTGGGCCAGCCCGATCGCGCACTCCTCCAGGGGACGCGCGCCGGGCGTGATCAGCAGGGCCTGGTCGAGCCGGGGCAGCACGCCCGCCCGCAGCACGGACGACTTGCCCGACCCGGACGCGCCGAACAGCCCGACGAGCCGCTGCCGCGCCAGCCGCCGCAGCACGTCGTCGACCAACTCCTCCCGCCCGAAGAACAGCTCCGCGTCCTCCCGCTGGAACGCGGCCAGCCCGACGTACGGCGAGGCGTCCCGCTCCGCGTCCGGGACGGGCTCGGCGAGTTCGTCGGCCACCTCCTGCCAGCGTTCCCGCCACGGCTCCTCCTCGCCGTCGCAGGCCCGGACGTAGGCGAGCGTGACGGCGAGGCTCGGCAGCTTCCGGCCCGCGGCGGCCTGGGACAGCGTCGCCTCCGAGTAGTGCGCCCGCGCGCTCAGCTCGCGGTACGTCGGTCTGCCCGCCTTGTCGCGCACCAACCTCAGATCACGCGCGAACCGCAATAACGCGGTGTCCCCCTCATCGAGTGGACGTTCACCCCGTGGCATCCGCATCCCCCCATGCGTCGACGTTTGTTCAGCCTTCGTTGTTCGTCCCCCGACCGCCGACACCAAAGAACCCGCCACCGGTACGGATGGACCCGGACGCCGCCGAATCGCGGGGCGCCCGGGTTCGAAACTATCGAGGAGGACGTGATGTCGTTGTCCGTCAAGAAAGTTTCCCTGGCAGTTGGACTCAGCGCGCTCGCGCTGGGTGGCACGGTGACCTCCGCCGCCGCCCAGCCGGTGCCGACCGGGGAGTTCCAGGCCCTGGCCTGCATCCAGCCGGTGGGCCCGGCGCACGTGCACGGCCGGACCATCCGGTTGTGGCGGTGCGACGCGCCGGGAGGCGGCTACCACTGGCACGGCCAGTTGATCGGGGGCCAGCAGCACGACGCGGTGTGGCTCAGGAGCGCGGCGGGCACGGTCACGTTCACCACCTACGTGCCCGCGGGCGCGTCTTCGGTGGACACGCCGGACGTCGGCCCGCACGGTGGCCCGTGGAGCGCCTGCGGCAAGGCTTTCGACCTTCCGCAGGAAGCCTGCACCGGAGCCAACTGATCCCCTGTCGGGGGGAGGACGCCCGGCGTCCTCCCCTCCTGGAAGGGCTCTTCCCAGCGCCGTAGGCGGTGTCAGCGGCGCGCCCTTGGCGTGGCCGGTGCTCCCGAGGCCACCGGCCACGCCACCCGCCGCGCGAAGTGTGCCCACACCGTGACGACCACCAGCACCGCGACCGAGCCGCCGACGAGCATGACGGTCGACGGGGAGGTGCGGTCCACGACCACGCCGCCGGCCAGCGCCCCGATGCCGATGGTCGCCTGGAACGACGCGGTGAACAGCACCGACGCCGCCTCGGGCGCGTCCGGCGAGGACTTGGCGAACCAGGTCTGCGAGCACATCGGCACAGCTCCGTAGGCCATGCCCCAGACGATGAGCAGCACCACTGCGCCGACGACCCCTCCACCGAGGACGGGCAGCAGCAAGGTCGCGCCGGCGAGCAGGGCGGCGCTCACGCCGAACACCGCCCGGGGATGGCGCGCGACCCGGGCCCCGGCGAGGAAATTGCCGGCGACGCCCGCGGCGCCGTAGACCAGGAGCAGGATCGTGACCATGCCGGAGCCCGCGTGGGTGACCTGCTCCAGGAACGGCGTCACGTAGGTGTACGTGCCGAAGTGGGCCAGCACGACCAGGAACGTCACCAGCAGGCCCACCCGGGTGTTCGTGCTCCGCAGGATGCCGCGGAGCACGTCGAGCCCGGTGGCGCGGACAGCGGGCAGGGGCGGCAGCACCGCCAGGAGCGCGACGAGCACACCGCCGCTCGACACCGCGAGGACGACGAACGCCGCCCGCCACCCGGCGAGGTCACCGATGAACGTGCCCGCCGGAACGCCCAGCACGGAGCCCAGCGGCACGGCGGAGAAGATCACCGCCGTGGCCCGTGCCGCGGACCCTGGCGACACCAGCCGCTCGGCCAGACCCGCGCCGATCGACCAGAACCCGCCGATGGTGACACCCACCAGCACGCGGGAGACCAGCACGACCCAGAAGTCCGGCGCGATCGCCGCCAGGACGTTCGCCACCGTCAGCAGGAGCATGAACACGCACAACATCAACCGGCGGTCGACGCGCGCGGTGGCGACCGTGACCACCGGAGCGGCGAGCGCGGCGACGAATCCGGGCACGGTCATCATCAGGCCCGCCGTCCCGTCCGAGACGGCGAAGTCGGACCCGATGGACGTCAGCAGCCCGATCGGCAGGATCTCGGTGGTGACGATGGAGAAGATGCCCATCATGACGGCGGTGACGGCGGCGGACATGCCTCCACTTCATCAGCCGCGCCGGGAAAGGTCTGGCAGGTTCGAGACAGGAACGTGCGCCGCCGGACGAGCACCAGGAGCGGCAGGCACACCAGGACGGCCGCGGCCCACGGCAACGTGAGGGCGTCGACGTGGAGGAGCAGGCCGCCGGACAGCGCGCCCAGCGCGACCGCCCCGTTCCACGAGGCGATGGTCAGCGACTGGGCGGCGTCCGCGGTGGGGCCCGCGATGAGCGCGGTGGCCGACTGGAAAGCCGTCGGCGCGCCGCCGAAAGCCAGCCCCCACAAGCCGGACGCGACCAGCACCAGGACCGGATTCCCCTGACTGGCGAAGAAGAGCACGATGCCTGCCCCGGTCAAGCCCGAGCAGAGGCCGAGCACGGCACGTGGCCGCCGGTCCAGGGCGGCGCCGACCGCGAGCAGCCCCGGCACCGTGGCGGCCCCGAACACGAGCAGCGCCGTGCCGAGCAGGTCCGCCTGCCCGAACCGCGCGAGCACGGGACCGACGTAGGTGTACATCACGTTGTGGCCCAAGGAGAACGTGAGCACGATCAAGAGCATCGCCGCCATGCCGGGCAGCCCGAAGGCCGTCAGCGGACGGGTCGGCCGGGTCGGACCCGCGGTCTCACCGGGGAATCCGGGCACCACCAGGACGATCCACACCGCCAGTGGCACCGTGGTCAACGCCATGGCAGCGAACGCCCAGCGCCAGTCCGCGAACTCGCCGAGCGCCGTGCCCGCCGGGACGCCGAGGGCGAAGCCGATCGGCGTGCCGGACATCGCCACGGCGAGCGCGCGGCCGGTCATGGCCGGTGGCGCGAGGCGCATCGCGTAACCCGCGACCAGGGACCACATCACGCCGGTGAGCGCGCCCGACGCGATGCGGGCCACCAGGATCAGCGGGTACCACGAGGACACCGCGATGACCAGGTTGGCCACCAGGAACCCGGCGATCAGCGCGAGCAGCAGCGTCTTGCGCGGCACGCGGAGAGTCGCGGTGGTCAGCGGGATCGCGGTCAGGGCGGTGGTGATCGCGTACACCGTGACCAACTGCCCGGTGGTGGACGGGGACACGCCGAGGTCCGCCGACATGCCCAGCAGCAGACCCGCCGGCAGCACCTCGGTGAGGCAGCCGAGGAACACCGTGGTGGTCAGCGCGAGCAGCGCCCCCACCGGCAGCGTTGTGTTGTCGTGCACGGGAAGGACGATCCGGGTGCGGGACTCCGGACGGTACTCCCGGCTGCGGATGCCGCGGTGTTATCCGACCGGCGCACGGGCGCTGGTTCGACCGGCCCGTCGATTTCGTGGCTCCGGTGACACAGGCGCGCGATAACCCGGCGGCATCACCGGATGGCAGTGCCGCCCGGCCGGCAGCCGATCGGACGATGGCGGCGCGCGCCCCTTCGCGGAGCCCGCGACGATCCGACCCTGCCCGCAGAGAGGCTTCACCCATGCGTGTCCGGATTCGACCGGTTGCCTTGGTACCCATAGTGCTGGCCGCCACCCTGAGCGGCCACCCGGCCGCCGCGGACCCCTCCACCGTCGGCGGCGACGGGTACGTCCACGTCGCTCCCAACGGCGTCGTGCTCGGCGTCGATCCCTACTACCCGAAGGACGGCAACGGCGGGTACGACGTCGAGGACTACACGCTCGCACTCGACTACGACCCCTACTACCTCGCGCTGCACGGGAAGGCGACCGTCAAAGCCGTCACCACGCAGCAACTGAGCCGGTTCAACCTGGACTTGCGCGGCTTCACGGTGCGGTCGGTGACGGTCGACGGCAAGCCCGCCGCGTTCGCCAGGGCGGGCGAGCACGAACTCGTCATCACCCCCGCCTCGACGCTGGCCCGGGGCGCGGGCTTCACCGTGGAAGTCGCCTACGCGGGCCGCCCCCGGCCGCTCGACACGGCCCGCGGCCGGACCGGGTGGCAGGCGACGGCGGGCGGTCCGGCGGTCGCCGCCGGGATGCCGCACTCGGCGATGACCTGGTTCCCCGTCAACGGCACCGAGGCGGACAAGGCGACCCTGCACGTCGCGGCGACCGTCCCGCTCGGCTGGTCGGTCGTGGGCAACGGCATCCCCGAGTCCGACGTGCCCTGCGGCGGGCGGCACACCGTGACGTGGGCCGAGGAGACGCCCACGGCCCCGAACTCCGCGATGCTCGGCATCGGGCGCTGGCAGGTCGACACCCGGGCGTTGCCCGGCGGTGTGACAGTGGTGAACGCCTACGCGCCCGGCGCTTCCGGGAAGCGGGAACTCGGCGACCGGCTGCCCGAGGTGCTGACGTTCCTCTCCGGTGTGCTCGGCGACTACCCGCAGTCGGCGGCCGGCGGGCTGTTCCTCGACACGCGCCCGGGCTATACGCACCCCGCGCAGACCAGGCCGGTGTACGGCTCGGCCGCCGGCATCGCCGATCTGGTCTATGCCAGTGCGTTCCAGTGGTGGGGCGACAGCGTCAGCATCAAGATGTGGCGGGACGTCCTGCTGCCCGAGTCGTTCGCGCGTTACGCGGTGTGGCTGTGGGACGAGGCGAAGGGCGGCGCGAGCCTCGACGAGCGCTACCGCGCGATGGTGGCGCGGGCCGACGCCGGGTTCTGGTCGCGCAAGCTCACCGATCCGGGCCGGAACGCCGAGTTCGCCCCCACCGCGAAGGCCGTGCTCATGGTGCACGCGCTGCGCCGGACACTGGGCGACGACGTGTTCCTCCAGGTGCTGTCCGGGTTCCCGATGATCAACCCGCAGGGCAACCAGAACTGGCACGACTTCGAGCTGTACGTCGCGGCGGTGGCGCAGCTCGACCTGACCGAGTTCTACCACGCCTGGCTGGACGGCACGACCATACCGTCCGACGAGTTCCTGTACCCGGGAACCCTCAGCCCGTGACAGGGAGGAGGAGGTCCCCGCCGAGTGGTCTCCCGGCGGGGACCTCCGTCCTAAGAGGACAGATACCTCCGGTACACGGACGAGCGCCGGGCTTCGGCCCAGTAGGCGTCGACCACGGCGGCGAGCAGCTCGTCCGTCCGCTCCGCCACGAACGTCTCCCGATGCCACGCCAGGATGTGCCTGCGGCGCAACAGGTCTCCGCGCAACGCCCGCACGGCGATGCCCGCGTGCTCGTCGCACGCGGGCTGGACGAGCCCGACCGCGCCCGTCCGCACCACCAACTGCGCCACCGTCTGGGAGCTGACCAGGTGGGTGATGACGGGGACGAAGCCGTGCCGGGCACAGGTCTCGGCGAACAGCTCGTTGAACGCCGCCGACGAGGAGTCGTTCGCCACCACGACCCAGCCCTCGTCCTTGAGGTCCGCCAGGTCCACCGTCCCGCGCGCCGCCAGCGGGTGCTGTTCCGGCAGCAGCACGAAGGTCGGCTCGACCACCACCACGGCGGTGTCGACGTCGCGCGGCACCGGCAGCTCGTGCCCCGGGTAGTCCTTGACCGTGGCCAGTTCCACCCGGCGCTCGTCCACCAGCGACAGCAGCCGGTCGCTCGCGTCGTTCACCAACGACACCTCGCGGACCTCCGGCCACAGCGCCGTCACGACCGCCGACAGGTGCGGCACGACGGCGCTGCACACCGCGCCCACCCGCATCCTGGCGGGCGGGCGGCCCCGGTCGGAGCACTGGTCGATGTCCTCCAGCAGCTTGTCCAGTTGCGGCAGCACGGCGGTGGTGCGGCGCAGCAGCAGCTCGCCCATCGGGGTCGGCAGCACGGTGCCCTCGCGGCGTTCGAACAGCCGGTAGCCCAGCAGTTGCTCCAGCCGTTTGAGCTGCGCGCTGACCGCGGGCTGGGTGATGCCGAGGACGGCCGCCGCCCGCGACAGGCTCTCGGTGTCCGCGATCGCCCGCACCACCCGGAGGTGGTGCACGTCCAGTCGCATGACGCGCCCCCTGTCTGGTCAGCCGGCGGCGCGGGAGGCCGTCGGCGCGGACGCGGGGCGGTTGGTCCGGATGCCGAGGAGAACGTACAACGCGAACGCGGCCAGGATCGAGTTGACGGTGGGAATCCCGAACGGCACCGAGATGCCGACCGCCGCGCCCGCCACCCAGCACCACAGCGCGGAGGGCACCCAGTTCGGCGCGGTGGCGGGCAGTTCGCCGACCGCGCGCGAGGCGTCCAGGTCGGCCCGCCAGCGGCGGACCACGAAGTACTCCGCGATCACCACGCCCGCGACCGGCGGCGTGACGATCCCGATCCAGGTCAGGAAGGTGGTGAAGTGGTCCAGGATGCCCACGGCGGACAGCAGCGAGCCGAGCCCGCCGAGCAGGAGCGTCGCGGTGGTGCGGTCGAGGCGGCGGGAGAACAGCACCTCGACCGTGTTCACCAGGCCGAGCGTGGACGAGTACAGGTTCCAGTCGTTGATCTTCACGATCGCGGTGACCATTATCAGCGTGCCGAGGACGCCGGACGACGAGGTGATGATGCCGACCACGTCCGCGCTCCTCGCCGCGTGCGCGAGCAGCACGCCCACCAGCCCGATCAGGTACTGGCCGAGGGTGATGCCGACCAGGGTCTGCTTCACCACGTCCGCCGCGCCGCGGTTGAACCGGGTCATGTCCGGCGTCATCACCGCGCCCATGATGAACGCGCCCGCGACCAGCGTCGTGCCCTGGGCGAGCGACATCGGCGGGCCGGGCGGCGGGTCGGACACCAGCGAGGCCAGCGAGTGGTCGCCGAGCGCGCCGGCGATCGAGAACCCGGCCAGCGCGAGGAACGCGGGCACGGTCAGGTAGGCGGTCCAGGCCATGGCGTGGAAGCCGAACAGCACGATGGCGGTCACCAGCGCGCCGCCGCCCAGCGCCCAGACCCACACCGGGGGCCCGCCGACCAGCGCGTGCAGGCCCTGCGCGAACACGTCGTTCTGCACGCCGAACCAGCCCGCGAGGCTCAGCGTCATCAGCAGCCCCACCAGGGCCGAACCCCGGCGGCCGAAACCGGCCCAGCGGGCCAGCACGGACGTGGACAGCCCTTCCCTGGTCCCGGCGATGCCCATCAGGATCGTGATGCCCTCCAGCAGCACCGAGCCGACCGTGATGGCCAGCACGGCGTCCCAGAACGTCATGCCGAAGCCGAGCACCGCGCCGAGCAGGAACTGGTGGAACGACGACACCTGCCCGAATCGTTGCAGAGCCACCGAAACCCACGAGTAGCGCCGGTCCGGCGGGACGCGGCGCAGCGAGAAGTCGTCGTGCTCGGACATGGTCACTCCGCTCGCTCGGGGACCGCGTGCTCCAGCACGACGAAGCCCTGTTCGGGGTGCGGGCGCCAGGACAGCTCGCCGCCGTACAGGTGTGCCAGGAACGGCACCCGCTGGTGGTAGGCGAACACCGAGCTGCCGACGCCCGCGACCTCCACGGTGCTGACGAACATCGGCAGCTCGGCCAGGAAGTACCGGACGGCGCTGCGCAACTGGTCGCCGGTGGGGCTCTCGCCCTCGGGCAGCCGCCGGTCCAGCACCCAGCCGGTCGCGCCCAGGCACTGCCGGGCGAACTCGGGGTCGGCCGCGAACCGCTGGTGCGCCTGGGACAGCAGCCGCAGGTACGCGCGGTTGCCGTCCAGCGCGGACGAGTCGAGGATCAGCTCGTCCGGGTTCGGCGCGCGGACCTGCTCCAGCGCGCGCAGGATCTTGTTCCGCGTGTAGTTCCCCTGGCGCTGCGCCTTGCGCGCGGCGCGGCCGGGGTCGTAGCCCAGTGCTTCCAGGGTGAACGCGGACGGGCCGTCCGGCACGAAGAAGTGGAACCGGTGGAAGCCGGCCGACGCCCAGCGGGCCAGGTCGGCGATCCGCTCGATGGTGAAGTGGCTGTTGAACGGGCTGATGCCGAGGCAGACGTGCTCGGCCCGGGACAGGGGACCGGCGCACTGCTCGGTGAGGGGGAGTGGTCGTAACACCGTGACTCCATGGTCGGGACGCGCGCAGCCGAGGCAGGGGTGTGCTGACGCGTGATCGACTATGGGCACCGGGCAGGTGGAATCGGTATTGCCGCTGACGGATGCCACGGGGTTATGCGGCGTCCCGTGACCGGTCGGGAACGGCGGTGGCGGCTAATGTCCGGACATAGGTCACCCGGATGGCGGTGTCCGGTGCGGAGCGGCCGGAGGTAGACGAAGTCATGGAGCTTCAGGTTCGGCACCTGCGGGTGATCTGCGAGATCGCCGCGGCGGGCAGCCTCAACCGCGCCGCCGGCAGTCTGGGGCTCGGCCAGCCCGCGCTCAGCCACCAGTTGCGCCGGATCGAGCAGCTCGTCGGCGGCCCGCTGTTCGACCGCGACCAGAACGGCGTGCGACCGACCGCGCTGGGGACGCTGGTGTTGCGGCGTGCCAAGGCGATCGTGTCCACGTTCGACGAGCTGGAGCGCGACTTCCACCGGCAGGAGGAGCACGCGGCGGACTCGTGCCGGATCGGCTGGAACGACAGCGCGCTCGCCGCGCCCCTGCTCGACGCCCTGCGGCAGGTGCGCCCCGACGTGCCGGTGTGCACCCGCGCCGACGCCTCCCGCACCAGGCTGCTGGCGCAGGTCGCGAACCGTTGCGTGGACCTGGCCCTGGTGATGATCTGCGGCCCGCGCCGCCTCCCGCTGCCACCGACCGTGCGGGCGCTCAAGCTGGTGTGCGAGCCGTCGTTCGTCGCCGTGGCGGAGGGCCATCCGCTGGCGGGGCGGGACGAGATCGCGCTGGCGGACCTCGCCGACGAGAACTGGATCGTGTCGAGCTGCGGGGACGGCTGTCGCGTGGTGTTCCGGGAGATGTGCCTGGCGCACGGGTTCGACCCGAGGATCACGCACGACGCGGACGTCGACACGGCACGGGAGTGCCTGGTGGCCGGCGGTTACGGCGTAGGCCTGGTGCAGCCGACCCGTCCCGCGCGGCCGGGCCTGATCATCCGGCCGCTGGTGGGCGCGCCGATGTCCGTGCGGCACGTGCTGGCCTGGCGCGAGGACGGCCCGTTCGCGGACCTCGCGGCCGAGCTGGGCGCGCTCGCGGTGAATGCGTACCGGCGGTTGGCGGAGCAGAGTCCTGACTACCGGACCTGGTTGCGGCACAACGACACCTCACCGGCACGTCCGTGACAGGCGGCCGGCGCCAGGGCTCAACGCGCCGATAACGGCCCGGCATGGTGAGGCGGCACTAGCAGGCCCGGTCGCGTCCGACCGACGATGACTCCACCGCCGCCGCGATCACGCTGGAGCGCGACGTTCCGAGAGGATCGCCATGCTGCCGTTGATCACCCGTGAAGAACTGCACGCCGCCATCGGCGAGGGCTCGGTCGTCGTCGTGGACACCATGCCGGTCGCCTACTACGAGAAGGAACACCTGCCCAACGCGCGGAACATCCCCGGCTTCCCGTACGAGGAAGCCGCCGCCTTCACCGACCGGCTCGCGCCCACCGTGCTGCCGGACAAGACCGCCGCGATCGTCGTCTACTGCGCCAACACCCCCTGCCGCAACAGCGAGTTCGTCGGCCGCCGGCTCGTGGAACTCGGCTACCCGAACGTGCGCAAGTACCGCGAAGGCATCGAGGACTGGGTCGCGGGCGGGCTGCCCACCAGTTCCGCGGTGTGACGAGTCGTCCCGGCGCGCCTGTCCGGGAGCAACGAGAAAATCCCTGCACAGTAAGGAGTTCTGTCGTGTCCACACGCATACGGCTGCTGAGCGCCCTGCTCGGCACGCTGGCGCTGCTGGTCGGCTTCGCCGGCCCGGCCCAGGCGGTCCCGGCGACCATCCAGGCCGAGCACGTCGTCACCGTCACGTCCGCGAACTACGCCCAGATCATGGAGCAGTCGCGGGAGAAGCTGGTGATCCTGGACTTCGGCGCCACCTGGTGCCCGCCGTGCCAGCGGATGAAGCCGGTGATCGAGCGGCTGGCCGGCGAGTACGGCGGCCGGTTCCTGCTGGGCGAGGTCGACGTCGACCGGAGTCGCGACCTGTCCTCCCGGTACAGCATCCGGTACCTCCCGACGCTGGTCCCGGTCCGCGACACGGCGGAGCTGCCGAACTCCCGGCTCATCGGCTACCCCGGTGAGGCGAAGCTCAGGGCGTGGATCGACGCCCAGCTCGCGAAGGGCTGAGAAACCGGTGTGGGCGCGGGAACTCCGCGCCCACCCGTCAACCCCCCGCTTCGCGCCGGATCAGGTGCCGGACTTCCAGTCGTCGTGGTAGTCGCGGAACACGGTGTGCAGGTGGTGGCCGATCTTCAGATAGTCCAGGTCGTCCAGGTTGGCCAGGGACACCCGGACCGACCACTTCGGGCCGTCGAACCCGCCGCCGTTGAGCAGCACCACCGACGCCTGCTCGGCCAGCCGGAACAGCGGGTCGATCGGGGCGTAGGTCTGCTCCAGGTAACGGGCGAACTCGGCGCCGTACACGCGTTCCGCCTCGGCCAGCAGGTCCAGTTCCACGTAGTAGCAGGCGCGCATCGGGTCCTCGGCGATCTTCATGCCCGCGCCTTCGATCAGCAGCTCCAGCCGGGTGCGGACGATGCGCTGCACGCGGGCCTTGTACGCCTTGCCGTCGTCCAGCATGGCGAACAGCGAGAACAGTGTGAGCTGCACCTGCTGCGGCAGGCCGAGTCCGGCGGTGTGGTTGAGCGCCACCCGGCGCGAGTCGGCCACCAGCCGGTCGATGAAGCGGATCTTCTCCGGCTCCAGCGACAGCGTCCCGTACCGCTTGCGCAGCCGGGCCCGCTCCTCCTCGGGCAGCTCGGCGATCAGCCGGTCCACCACGTTGTCCTCGTGCAGCCCGATCAGGCCCAGCCGCCAGCCGGTCGCGCCGTAGTGCTTGGAGTACGAGTAGACGAGCAGCGTGTTGCGCGGCAGGTCGGCCGCGATGGTGCGGAACCCGTCGACGAACGTGCCGTACACGTCGTCGGTGACGATGAGCAGGTTCGGGTTGTCCCGCTCGACGATGCCCTTGAGCTGGTCGCGGACCCGGTCGGACAGCGCCAGCGACGGCGGGTTGCTCGGGTTCACCAGGCACACCAGCCGGATCGACGGGTCGGCGAGCTTCGCCACCTCCTCGGCCGGGTAGCGCCACTCGCGCACACCGGCCTCCACGAACATGTCGGCGTGCACCAGCTCCACCTCGAACCGGTACTCGTCCAGGTCGGGGATCTCGATGTACGGCGTGAAGATCGGCACCATCAGCGCGATCCGGTCGCCCTTGCGCAGCACCCCGTTGGCGATCAGCGAGTCGAAGATGTAGCACATCGCGGCGGTGCCGCCCTCGGTCGCGAACAGGTCCAGCCCGGACCCGGCGGGCCGGCCGTCGAACAGCTCCTGGTGCAGGTAGGCGCGGGCCACCTGCTCGACGTGCACCAGGATGCGGTCGGGCACCGGGTAGTTGTCGCCGGTGATGCCGTCCACCAGCTCGTGCACCCACGCGTCGGGCTCGAAGCCGAACCGCTCGACGCCCAGCCGCACCGAGCGGTCCAGCAGGTCGATGCCGGCCAGGTCGGGGTGCGCCTTCACGAAGGCCCGGAACCGGTCGGCGATCCCCTCCTTGGCGGGCATCCCGCCGAGGTCGTCGGCCGTCCACACGCGACGGCTCTCGGCGAGCGAGAACGTACCCAGCGCGTAGAACGCCTCGCGCGGCCCGGTCGCGATCCAGTTCGGGTTGCCGCGCCCCGCGTTGAGCATCAGGTCGGCCGACTTCGCCTGCTGCTCGTCGTGGTGCCGCTGCGCGAGCCGGATGAACTCGCCCTTCAGCTCGAACGGGCTCAGCCCGGCCAGCTTCTCCATGTCGGCCTTGCGGTAGGAGGACTTCGGCATGACGGCGGCCTTTCTGCCGGCTCGGTGCGTGGCTCAGTGGTGCAGCAGGACGATCACGGCGCCCCAGATGGTCAGCAGGACGTTGCCCACGGCGTACGGGACCGTGTAGCCGATCGTGGGGATCTGGCTCTTGGCCGACTCGTTGACGGCGCCGATCGCGGCGGTCGTGGTCTGCGCGCCGGCCAGCACGCCGAGCAGGATCGGCAGCCGCATCTTCAGCACCCAGTGCCCGATGGCGAACCCCACGACCAGCGGCACGACCGTGGCCACCGCGCCGAGCAGCAGCAGGCCCCACCCGGCCTGCGCCAGGCCGCTGGTGAAGCTGGGACCGGCGTTGATGCCGACGACGGCGACGAACAGGCACAGCCCCAGGGTGTCCATGAACCACTGCGCGCCGCCCGGCACGTTGCCGAACGTCGGGTACTTCGCCCGCAGCCGGCCGAACACCAGGCCCATGATCAGCGCGCCGCCCGAGGTGGACAGGCTGATCGGGACGCCTCCCGCGTGCAGCGCCGGGATGCCGAGGCAGCCGCCGAGGAAGATGCCCAGGCCCACCCAGGCCATGTCGGTGGCGAAGCTCGTCGGCACCGGCGTGCCGATCTGCCGCGCGGCGGGGTCGACCAGCCGCCGCGGTCCGGTGAGCAGCAGCGTGTCGCCCCGTTCCAGCGCCGTCGACATCCGGAACGGGAACTTCGCGCCCGAGCGGTGCAGCTCGGTGACGAACACCCCGGCCATGAACGGCTCGCGCCGCAGGTCGGCGATGGTCCGGCCGAGGTACGCCCGGTTGCCCGCGACGACGTGCAGCGTCTCCGTCCGGTAGCCGAGCAGCTCGACGTCGTCGGCTTCCGGCCCGATCTCGCGCTCCGGGTCGTAGGCGACCACGTCGCCGCGGATCGCGCTGACCGCGACCACGTCACCCTCGTGCAACACGGTCTTCTGGTCCTGGGGCAGCAACGTGCCCTTGCGGCGGACCCGGGTGATGTAGACCCGGCGTCCGAGCGACGCCTGCTGCCGCTCGAACTCGTCGATGGTCCGCCCGACCACGCCGGGGTGCGCGACGGTGTACGCCCGCAGCACCACCTCGTAGTAGCCCTGCCCCAGGTCCGGGTCGTCGGTGCCCGCGTCCAGCTCGCGGGCCAGGTCCGCGCTGTCCTTCGCGAGGTCGCGGCCCACCAGCCGGGGCAGCACGTTGGCCAGCAGGATCGCGCACAGGACCGTGCCCAGCGGGTAGGTGACGGCGTAGCCGATGGCGACCAGGTTCTGCTGCTCGGTGACCTGGTCGCCGGTCAGGCCGGGCAGGCTGCCGATCGCGTCGCCCGCCACGCCGATGACCGCCGACTGGGTGAGCGCGCCGCCCAGCAGCCCGGCGCTCAGGCCCGGCCCGTAGCCGAGGACCGCCGCGAACAGCCAGCACACCAGCAGCCCGGACACGCAGACCGCCAGCGCCAGCCCGACCTGCGGCAGGCCGTCCTTGCGCAGGCCCCGGAAGAACTGCGGCCCCACCCGGTAGCCCAGGGCGAACAGGAACATCACGAAGAACAGCGACTTGACCGTGCCGCTGACCTGCACCTCGAACAGCCGGCCGAGCGCGAGGCCCGCCAGCAGGCACCCGGTGACCGAGCCCAGCGCGATCGAGCGGCGTCGGATGCGGCCGAGCAGGAAGCCGGCGGCGACCGTGAGGAAGACCAGGAGTTCCGGGTACGGCTTGACGATCTCGTCGCGCAGGAAGTTCATCAGTCCTCCGTGGACCGTCCGGACTGGACGCACTTCGGAGGTTATGAGCCGCCCGGGCGCCGCGCTCGACGGCGACGCCCCCTGACCGGGTGATGCGGCCCGTGTCTCCTCCGGCGGTCCGGGCCCGATCGGGGCATAGTCCACGCGTGGGAGGTTCGCGGCGTGGACACACCCCGTCCGGTCGACGTGACGCCGACCCGGGGACGGCCGGTGCGAGGGCTGCCTGCGCGAAGACTGCCTGCGCGAAGACGGGAGACGCATGGACTGGGTGAGGCACCTGTTCCAGTCGACCCCGGAGATCGCGCTGTTCGTGTGCCTGGCGCTGGGCTACCTGGTCGGCAAGCTGCGGGTCGGTCCGATCCGACTGGGCGGCATCTGCGGCACGCTGATCGTGGCCCTGCTGGTCGGGCTGCTCGACGTCTCGCTCGAACCGCAGGTGCGCACGATCGCGTTCGCCCTGTTCATCTTCGCCCTCGGGTTCACCGGCGGCCCGCAGTTCTTCGCCAACCTCAACCGGTCCGGGCTCAAGCTCGGGGTGCTGTCGCTGGTCGAGGCGGTGACCGTGGTCGCGCTGGTGCTCACCCTGGGCTCGCTGCTGGCGTTGGACGTGGGCACCGCGTCGGGCATCCTGGCGGGCGCGGCGACCGAGTCCGCGGTGGTGGGCACGGCGACCGAGGCGATCGGCAAGCTCGGCCTGGACAGCGCCACCAGCGCCGCGTTCCAGGGCAACGTGGCCACCGCGTACACCGTCTGCTACCTGTTCGGCCTGATCACCATCGTGCTGTTCACCAGCGGGCTCGCGCCCGCGCTGCTCCGGATCAACCTGCGTGACTCGTCCCGCGCGCTGCTGCGCGAACTCGGCGGGGGTGACGACGACCCGGACGCGTCGCCCGCACTGCCGGGACTGGTCGGTCGCGCCTACGAGGTGGAGCGCGTGGTCGGGCGGACCGCCGGCCAGGTCGAGGCGGCGCTGCCGGGGCGGGCCACCGTCGAAGGCGTCGTGCGGGACGGCGGCTTCGTCGCGGCGAGCCCGGACCTGGTGCTGGCGGCGGGCGACGTGGTGGTGCTGGTGGGGGAGCGGAAGGCGTTGATCGACGGGGAGTCCGTGATCGGGCCGGAGACGACCCGTCCCGACGCGGCGGCGAAGACCACGCTGGAGACGCGGGAGGTCGTGGTGACCGCGCGGGAGGCGGTGGACCGGCCGTTGCGCGACCTGCGTGCCCACGGCGTGTTCCTGACGTCCCTGTCGCGCACCGATCAGCTCATGCCGACCGCCGACGGGACGCGCGTGCGGCGCGGTGACGTGGTGACCCTGGTGGGCGCGCCGAACGACGTGGAGCGGGCGACCGGCCGCATCGGTTACGCCGTGCCGCGCACCGTCGCGACGGACTTCGTGTACCTCGGGCTGGGCGTCACGCTCGGCATGCTGATCGGCAAGCTCACCGTGCACCTGGGCGCGGTGCCGCTGTCGCTGGGCACGGGCGGCGGCGCGTTGCTGTCCGGGCTGGTGTTCGGCTGGTTCCGGTCCCGGCACCGGGCGATCGGCAGCTTCCCGCCCGCCGCCGCGACGCTGACCAAGGACCTCGGCCTGGCGACGTTCATCGCCGCGACCGGCCTCGCCGCCGCGCCGCAGGCCGGGCCGCTGCTGGCCGAGTACGGCCTGCTGCTGCCGTTCGCCGGGATCGGCATGGTGCTGGTGCCGGCGCTGCTGTCGCTCTACATCGGCGGCCGGCTGCTGAAGATCGAGCCGCCCATCCTGATCGGGGCCATCGCCGGGCAGCAGTGCAGCACTCCCGCGATCTCGGCGGTGACGGGGGTGGCGGGCAACTCGGTGCCGCTGATCGGCTACACGGTGACCTACGCGATCTCCAGCATCCTGTTGCCCCTCACCGGTCCGGTCGTGGTCGGCCTCATCGGCGCCTGACCGTCCACACCGGATAGTCGTGATCCGGCTATTCGCCCTCCGCCGGCAACTGTCAACGCCTGCGCCTATCGGGTGACAAGCGGTTTCGCTCCCATTGGTCTGTACCACCTGCGGCGACATCATGGCCTCGGCCCGTGCCGGCAACCCTGCGATGGCACGGGCGAGGAGGAACGCATGCGGAAAACACCCGCACTGGCCGTGGCGCTCGCCGTCACCACCGCGACGACCGTCGCACTGGCCGGCGTCGCGACCGCCCGCACCGGCGGAATCGCGAGAACCGACGACCTGGCACTGGCCCACGCCGCGACCGGCGGGGCGGACCTGGCGCCGCTCGCGGTGGTCGACTCCGGCGACCGGTCCACCGTCCGGCTCGCCCAGCGCCACCGCGGCGTGCCGGTGTTCGGCGCGCAGGCCCTCGTCCACCTGACCGGCCCGGCGGCGCACCGCTCGGTGGCGGACACCGTCGACCGGACGGTGCGCGGCCTCACCGTCGACACGACGCCGACGGTGCCGGAGGACCTCGCCGCGCACCGGGCGAAGGCCGGCCTCGATCCCCAGTCGCGCGAACGCGTCCAGGTCGAGCGGCACGGTCTCGTGGTGCTGCCGCGGGGTTCCGGTGTGCTGTCCTGGCACCTGACCGTGCGCGGCGAGGACGTGCCGAACGGTGTGCCGTTGCGCCGCGAGGTCTACGTCGACGCGCACACCGGGGCGGTCGCGCTGGAGTACGACAACCTGCACTTCGCCGAGGGGCCGGTGGAGGGCGAGGGTGTCACCGCGAACGGGAAGACCCGGCCGCTGGCCGCGTACGAGCGCGGTGACGGCGTGTTCGAGCTGCGTGACCGGAGCCGGGCGATGTTCCCCGTCACGGGCGGCGAGATCCTGACCTACGACGCCGAGAAGCGCGACTACTACGACTTCCTCGGCGTCCTCCCGCCCGAGACGAAGCTGTTCACCTCCAAGACGAGCCGCTTCGACGGCCCGGTCGGCGAGTCCGGCGGCGTGGACGCGCACTGGGCGGCCGGCCAGGTCTACGAGTTCTACCGGCAGCGGCTGGGCCGGGACGGCATCGACGGCAAGGGCGGGCACAGCGTCTCGGTGGCGGGCGTGACCAACCGCGGGCGGCCGTTCCTCAACGCGTTCTGGGACGGCGCCAAGATGGTGTACGGCTGGGCGGACGGCGAGCGGCTGCCCCTGTCGGCCGATCTCGACGTGGTCGGGCACGAGATGACGCACGGGATCACCGAGCACACCGCCGGACTCGTCTACCTGGGCCAGTCCGGCGCGCTGAACGAGGCGCTGTCGGACTACCTGGGCAACGCCATCGACGTGACGGTCGCCGGCACCGCGATGTCGGACCCGGACGCCGGGCTGCTGGGCGAGGACCTGTGCCGCACCACCGCGCCGGAGGACTGCGCGCTGCGAAACCTGAACGACGGCCGCACGACGGTCCGCGACTACCTCGGCGTGACCAACCGCACGGACAACGGCGGCGTGCACCTGAACTCGACCATCTTCGGCGGCGCGCTGTGGGACATCCGCGAGCGGATCGATCCCGCGCTGGCGGACAAGGTCGTCTACACGGCGCTGACCGAGTACATGACCCCTCTTGACTCCTTTGTGGACGGTCGCACGGCGGTTCTCGGCGCGGCGGCGGCGCTGAAGCTCACGCAGCAGCAGCAGACGACGATCGCGAAGGCATTCGACGACCACGGGATCGTGCCCGGCTGGGAGCGGAAGCTGGGCGTGGACAGCACGACGCTGGTCCGCAACGTCACCAACACCTCGGCGCTCGTGTCCGCGGCCAACGGCCGCTACGCCGTGAACCTGTCCGACGAGCGCGGCGAGCGGTACCCGGCCGTCTACGCCGGGCGGACGAACTCGACCACCCCGCCGGTCCGCGTCTCGCCCGAGGACGGCGGCAGCACCGCGCACCCGAACACGGACGGCGTCACGGCGGTGTGGACGGACCTTTCCGCGCAGGGTGACAAGATCCTCGCCCGCACGCTGGATGGCGGTCCACTGAGGACGGTCGCGGACGGCGGGCGGTCGAGCTTCCTGTCCGTGCCGGCGGTGTCCGGCAACGCGGTGGCGTGGCAGCAGTTCGACCTGTCCGGCGGGGGTGGGACCGACGTCTGGCTCCGGGTCGGCGACGAGCCCGCCCGCAACCTCACCCCGGACCCCGGCGTGCAGGGCAACCGGCCGTTCCTGCGCGGCCACCTGCTCGCGTACACGCAGATCCGGCGCGACAACACGGGCTGGTACTACAACGCGGTGGTGGAGAACCTGCGCACCGGGACCAAGTCGGTGATCCCGGCCCCGGCCGGTCCGCTGTTCATCAAGGACGTCGTGCTGACGTCCGGCGCGGTGGCGTGGGTGCACGACACCGGGATCGACGGCAGGTCGGCGATCATGGCCGCGGACCACGACGGCGGGAACCCGCGCGCGGTGGTGCCGGAGGACAGCGCGGACGCGCCGATGTTCCCGGCGCTCGACGGCTCGGACCTGTGGCTGACCTTCAGCACCAGGGTAGGCGTCCCGAACACCAACGCCGGCCTGCCCAAGCTGGTGCAGGTCCCGGTCTGGGGCGGCACCCCGGTCCGGCTGTCCTGCAACCGGGGCGACCAGGCGGTGTTCGCCGCCGACCGGCACCGCCGGGTGGTCTGGCTGGACGGCACCGCCGGCGCGACCGACCTGGTGACCCGCGATTCGCCGGCACGCCGCTGCCGGGGCTGATCAGTGGCCGTCAGGGCTTACGAGGCCCTTACGGCTTGGGTCTCGCTCTCTCGGTCCGCTGCCCGACCCCGCCAGACTCGACCGCAGGGCGGTAACGAAAGGTAGTCACTTGAACACAAGATGGTATGCGGCGGTGGCGTCGGTCGCGCTCGTGGTCGTGCCGGCGGGCACGGCGGGCGCGGACGGCGGGACCGGTTGGCAGCGGATGAAGGCGCCCCCGTCGGGGCTGGAGTACCTGCTCGACGACGTGTCCGCGGTGTCTTCGGACGCGGTGTACGCGGTGGGCTCGTCGGAGACCGGTGGCGGGCTGATCTTGTTGAGGTGGGACGGCGCGCGGTGGTCGCTGGAGAGCGACCTGCCCGCCACGGCATCGCCCACCCTGCGTGCGGTCCACGCGCGGGGTGACCGGGTGTTGGCCGTGGGGCAGGACGTGGTCGGCGGGGTGGCCAAGCCGTTGCTGCTGGACCGTGACGGCACGTGGCGCAAGGCGATCGGCGTCGCACCGGGTGGTGAGCACGGCCGGCTCGCCGACGTCGCCGCGGTGTCCGACACCACGGCGTGGGCGGTGGGGCGCGAAGGCTCGGGCCTGGTCGAGCGCCCGGTCGCGCACCGGTGGAACGGCACGGCACTGGAGCGGTTCGCGCTGCCGGTGACCGGCGGTCACGCCAAGGCCGAAGCCGTGGCGGGCCTGTCCGGCACGGACGTGTGGGCCGTCGGCACCGAAGGCGGACTGGCCGGCGCGCGGTCGCAGGGCTTGTCGTGGCGGTGGAACGGGACTGGCTGGCGGTCCGTGCCGGTGCCGTCGGTCGGTGCTCACCAGGTCGAGCTGACCGACGTCGTCACGGCAGGGGACCAGGTGTGGGCCGTGGGACGCGCCGACGCGCAACCGCTGGTGCTGAACTGGTCCGGCCGCGCCTGGGAACGGGTGGCCGTGCCGGCTGCCTCCGCCACCAGGATCAACGCCGCCGCCGACGACGGCCGAGGCGGGCTGTGGGTCGCCGGGGAGACCAGATCCGGTCGGGACGCCGCGCCGTTCCTCGCCCGCTTCGGCGCGGGCGCGTGGACCACGGCGCCCACTTCGGACGATCTGGCCCACAGCGCTATGCGGGGCGTCACCAGGGTGCCCGGCACGACCACGATGTGGGCCGCGGGCAGGCACTTCCGGACGGGCACGTACTGCTCCGGCTGCCGCGCGACGATCGCGATCAACGGCTGACTGCTCCGGCTGCCGCGCGTTGATTGCAGTCAACGGCTGACCAGGTGGCGGACCTCCCCGAGGAGAGGTCCGCCACCCCCGCCGTCAGGCGGCAGGAAGGTCCGTCACCCCCGCGTCAGGAGCTGAGCCGCACGCAGGCGCTGTCGATCCAGCCCTTCAGGCCCTTCAGGAAGCCGCTGTCGATGGTGACGTACTGGGCCTTGCCGTCACTGCTGCCGTAGTGGACCGCCAGCGCCGTGTCCCGGTTCGGGGACACGTGGTAGTCCTTCAACTGGCCGTTGTCGAACGTCTTGTACACGTCGCCGAACGAGCAACCGACCACCGCCGGGGCCGTCGCGCCCGCCGCCCGGAGGTAGTGCGTGCCGGCGCGCTCCGCCATCGCGGTGCCCGAGGCCACGCCGTACTCCGCGTCGAACTGGTAGTGCACGCCGAGGTAGATGCGGCTGCGGGCGTTCTCGGCGCCTGCCGCGCTGAAGCTGGTGAACGAGCGGGTCACGCCGGTCGCGAACGGGTCCTCGGAGGTCGCCGTGAAGCTGATGTTGTCCGTGCCGAAGTAGGACTTCATCGCGCCGGCCCACGCGCCGCCGAACGTGGCGTGCCCGGAGGTGTAGGCCGGGAACGGCGGCGAGAACGGCGTCCCGTCGCGGAACGTGGACAGCGGGCGCCAGTTCGGGTCCGCGTCGGTCGCGGCGTTGCCGTCCGTGTCGGCCAACTGGATCGCCGACTCGGGCCGCCACAGGTCGATGTCGGTCTGGAACTTGCGGTCCCAGGCCACGATGCCCGCGTCACCCATGGCCAACCCGACCAGGGCGAACAGCCGCGCCTTCTCGGGCGTGCCCAGCCCGCGCTGCCCGGCGACGATCTGGGTGTGCGTGTAGAGCTGGCCCGGCGGCTTGTAGGTGCCGTCCAGGTCGTTGGCCCAGAAGTGCGCGATCTGGGTCTGCTCGGCGGTGCGGGTGGTGGACGTGACGCTGCCCAGCGACTTCACCTCGTTGACCTGGGCGGCGTACTCGGGGCTGGCCAGCAGCGCCGACATGGTCGGGTGGTTCGCGGGGTTCTGCGGCCGGAACTGCGCGCCCGTGGTCGCGGTGAAGGGCTTGACCTTGCCCCAGTTCGGCGTGGCCGCGTCGCCGGACCCGGTGGGCCGCCAGTGGCCGGGCGCGTTGTTGATCGGGTACGGGGTGTTGTCCGCCGAACCGTCGTTGGTCCGGTTGGCGACGATCGCCGCCGCGGCGGCCTTGCCCAGGCCGGTCCCGTCGCCGGTGTCCGGACCGGCTCCGGCGAGCGCGCCGGCGAGTTCGTCGGCGAAGTCCTGCCCGGGGAACGCGGCGATCAGCGCGTCGTGCGCGGCGTGCGCGACCGCGTGCCGCACCGAGGCGGTCGGAGCCGCCGCCTGGTACACGTAGGGCTGCCCGACGGTGGTGATCGAGTTGACCGCGTCGTAGATCGCGACGTGCATCATCGCGCCGCTTCTGGCCAGCGGACCCGGTGCTCCGCCTACGGTTCTGTAGGTCTCCAGCAGGACGTCGTTCCAGTACAGGACGGGGTCGCTCGCGGGTGCCGCGGCGGCGGGCTGGGCCAGCGCGCCGAGAGTTCCCCCCAAGGTCAGCGTCGTCACGGCCACCAGGCCGAGTCGCCGACTTGCCGTCATCCGGCTCATCTCACTCCTCGTGTCGATCCCTCCTCACCGTCCGGCCGGGCACGTGCGCACAACCCCCTGTGTCGGTGCGCCTGATCGCGGAGCGGTCGCCGGCGTCGCCGGCCGAGGAGCGGCGGGATTCCCGCCACACCGAGGATCATCGCCACGCCGTCGGCGCCCCGGGGAGGGCAAAGCGGACAGCGACCGGAACCGGCCACTCGCTGAGGACCGCTGCGGGACAACGACAAACGCCGTCCCGACGCGACGTCGAAAAGTTTCCGGGCAGCCCGAGCGCCGACGATGTCCTTTCGGGCAAAGACAAGCGCCGTCGCCCGAGGTGGCGATGCCTCTTCGGGCAACGATGATCGCCGTCCACTGCGGAGGAGGGGCTGGTTCCGCACAATGGCGTGTGCCGTTCCGGGCGAACCCCAGCGCCCGGGACGGCCCTCCGAGTCAGAGCCAGCCGAGGCGGGCCGCCGCTACACCGAGGGTGAGCCGGTTGCTGGCGCCCGCCCGCGCGGCCAGCTTCTCCATGTGCCGCCGCACGGAGCGCGAGCTGAGCCCGAGCAACCGGGCGATGGTGTCGTCCTTGCACCCTTCGGCCGCGAGCCGCAGGATCCGCCGCTGCACAGCGGAAAGCCCGCCACCCGGCGGGAGGTCGTCGTCACGCAGCGGCACCGCGCCGGCCCACAACCGCTCGAAGTAGTCCGCCAGCAGCGACACCACCGTCGACGCCCGGACGACCAGCGCACCGGCCGGTTCCAGCCGGACCACGGCCGCGTCGTCCACGACCAGCAGCTCCGCCGGCGGCGGGCCGGCGATCACCCGCACCTCGTCGCCGCCCGCCATAGCCTGTGCGACAAGGGTGTCCGCCTCGACCACTGGCGTGCCGCAGATCACCCGACGCCGCACGCCGATCAGGGCGTTGTCGTCGTTCCGGGCCGCCGGAAGCCCCACCGATAACCGCCGGTATTCGTTCCGCGCGCCCCGTGCCAGCTCGCGCTCTAACGCTGAGATCTCGGCTTCGTCGTTCACCACACGCGTGACGCCGCTGTGCGTCACCCGCGTGCAAGCTCTTCTGGCACAGGGCAAAACCAGATCAGGAGACATGTCGAACCCCCCGTGAATCATCTCCGACGCGCCACTGTCCCCGAGTGGCGCGGATGATCGCGAGACTAAGCGTCCTGACCGATATCGTCCACGTGCACACATTCGCTCATCCGTCAACAACGGATCCGCAGTGATCACCGTGCGTATCCGTCCACTGTGGACGTAGTAAGTCCATAATGGACACTGTTGGCGAGTTGCCGACGGTCAGCCCGAGGTCATCGCCAGGAGCCCGACGCCGGCCGCGATGAGCATGACGCAGACGGCCGTCACCCAGGGACAACGGCGCTGCCAGGCGGCGATGCGGCGGGTGTCGCGGGGCCCCCGCGGCTCGGTGGCGGACAGCTTGCAGGCCAGGCTGAACACGCCGAGCCCGGCCAGCCAGACCAGTCCGGTGCCGGCGAGGGCCGCGCCGAGGCCCGTCACGGTCGCCGGTCCAGCAGCGGGCGGACCAGCCGGTGGATCTCCGGCGACGGGGCGAGCCCCAGTTCGGCGCGCAGCCGGTGGCGGTACTCGGCGTACTGCCGCACGGCCTGGGCCGGGTTGCCGTCGGCGAGGTGCAGTTCGACCAGCATCCGGTGGGCGCTCTCCCGCAGCGGGTCGCTCTGCACGGCCGCCGACGCCGCCTGGTGCGCGCGGTGGCGGTCGCCGGTGGACCGGAAGCGGCAGCTCAGCGTCTCCAGGGCGCGCAGCCGGGCCTCGTGCCACCAGTCCTGCTCGGCGGTCAGCCACGGCTGGTCCCAGTCGGGCAGCAGCTCGGCCTTGAGCAGGCTGAGCGCGTGGGCGTCCGGGACGCGGTCCGGTGCGGCGACCGTCGTCGCGAGCTGACGCGCCAGGTGGAAGTCCACTTCGACGCCCGGACGCAGCCGTAACACGTCGTCCGCGGCCTGGACCAGTCCGCCGGTGGGTTTGGCCAGCCGCCACAGGGTCGACCGCAGCGAGGCCGCCGCCCGGCGCGTCGTCGCCTCCGGCCACAGCAGCGCCGCCGCCGTCGCCCTGCTCACCGCCGACTCCCGGATCGCCAGCAGCGCCAACAACCTGCGGGCGGCGGGTATCACGTGCAGCCGGCCGTCGTCCAGGCCGAACCCGTCGAGCAGGCGCAGGGTGCGGGCCGGCAGGGGGGTTTCTGTCATCGGGCGACCCATCGGTTCGTCGGTGTATCGGAACGCTCGGGTGCCCGCCGGATCGGCCGGGCACACCACCGGCCGGGGAATTCCCCTCGACTTGTCCTGCGGCGGTGACGCGGCGGTGACGCCGTCGTGCCGACCCGGTCACGCAAGCTGCCTAGCTTCGGATCACCCGCAGCGAGGAGGCCGACATGTTCCTGCACACCAGCAGGCTCCAGTTCGAGGCGAAGCCCGCCCAGCCCGACGCGCACTACGCACGCAAGCTGCAAGAGCTCATCGGCGGCGCGTTCGGCGAGATGACCGTGACCATGCAGTACCTGTTCCAGGGGTGGAACTGCCGGATGGAGGGCAAGTACAAGGACCTGATCATGGACGTGGCCACCGAGGAGATCGGCCACGTCGAGATGCTCGCGACCATGGTCGCCCGGCTGCTCGAAGGGGCGCCGGCGGACGTGACGGCCAAGGCGGTCGCCGACGACCCGGTGGTGGCCGCGGTGATCGGCGGCATGGACCCGCAGCAGGCGATCGTGAGCGGCGGCGGGCCGACGCTGTCCGACAGCAACGGGGTGCCGTGGAACGGGCGGTACATCGTCGCCAGCGGCAACCTGATGGCCGACTTCCGGGCCAACGTCGCGGCCGAGGCGCAGGGCAGGCTCCAGACCGCCCGGCTCTACAACATGACCGACGACCCGGGCGTGCGGGACATGCTCAGGTTCAACCTGGCCCGCGACACCGCCCACCAGAACATGTGGCTGGCGGCGATCGAGGAGTTGCAGGAGGACGGCCTGGAAGGGCCGATCTCACCCAGTGCGCTGTTCGACGAGGAGCACCAGGAGCACGCGGGCACGATCTGGCACAACTCCGACGGCCCGGCCGGGCAGGAGGGCCGGTGGGCGGCCGGGCCCACGCCGGACGGGATGCGCGAGTTCTCCTACGTCACCGACCCGGAACCACTGGGGGACAAGGCTTCCGCGCCCGCGCCCGACCCGCTGCTGTACGCGACCAGCCCGACCAACCTCGGGCTGATCGAGAAGGCCATCCGCAAGCTCACCTGACCCACCCACCGACGCGTGCCGCCCGGGCCGGGCGGCACGCGTCCCAGCACGGGAAGGACGGTCGGATGGCCGGTGTGCCGGTGGTGACCAGGCTGCGCTCGGCGGCCGTGGTGATGGGCCCGGCGTTCGTGGTGGCGGTCGCGTACGTCGACCCCGGCAACTTCGCGACCAACATGGCGGGCGGCGCGAGCCACGGCTATCTGCTGCTGTGGGTGATCGTCGGGGCGAGCCTGCTGGCGATGTTCATCCAGTACCAGTCGGCGAAGCTGGGCGTGGTGACCGGCCGCAACCTGCCGGAGCTGTGCCGGGAGCACTACCCGCGCCCGGTGACGGGGCTGCTGTGGGCGCAGGCCGAACTGGTCGCGATGGCGACCGACCTGGCGGAGTTCGTCGGCGCGGCGGTGGCGCTGAACCTGCTGTTCGGGGTGCCGCTGCTGCCCGCCGCGCTGATCACCGCCGCGGTGTCGGCCGGCATCCTCGCGCTCGCGCCGCTGCGCCGCCGCAGGTTCGAGTCGGTGATCATCGGTCTGCTGGCGGTCGTGCTCGGCGGCTTCCTCTACCAGGCGCTGCGGCTGGGTCCGCCGACCGGCGCGGCGGAGGGCCTGGTGCCGGGCTTCGCCGGCGCGGACAGCGTGCTGCTGGCCACCGGGATGCTCGGCGCGACGGTCATGCCGCACGTGATCTACCTGCACTCGGCGCTCACCCAGCACCACCACCGCGCGGACCCGGCGGTGCGCGGCCGGACCCTGCGCGGCTGCCGCGCGGACATCGTCGTCGCGCTGGGCGTCGCCGGGCTGGTCAACGTGAGCATGCTGGTCGTGGCCGCCGGGGCGTTCCACTCGACCGGCTCGCCGAGGGAGTCGCTGGAGGACATGCACACCGGTCTGGGCGACCTGCTCGGTCCCGGCGCCGCGCTGGCGTTCGCCCTCGCGCTGCTCGCGTCCGGCCTCGCCGCGTCCAGCGTCGGCACCTACTCGGGGCAGGTCGTGATGGAGGGGTTCCTGCGCCGCCGCATCCCGCTCGCGCTGCGCAGGCTGCTGACGATGGCTCCGGCGCTGGCCGTGCTGGCGTCCGGCGTCGACCCGACGAAGGCACTGGTGCTCAGCCAGGTCGTGCTGTCGTTCGGCATCCCGTTCGCCCTCGTGCCGCTGGTGCTGCTCGGCCGGCGGGCGGACGTCATGGGCGATTCGGTCAACCGGCGGGCCACGACGTGGTTCGGCGCGGCGGGCGCGGCGGTGATCTCGGCGCTCAACCTGTTCCTGCTCGTCCGCACGGTCACCGGCTGACGCCTCCTGCGGTGACGGCGCGCGGTGACGGTGCGCCACTCAATACCCCGGAAGAGGGAATTCGCCGCGCCTGACGGGCTGATCGGAAACCGGCGGCGGAAAGTGTGATGCAAACGAGAGGAGCAGACCATGGCGAACGCGAATGTGGGACGTGTCCAGGACGCGGGCCCGCTGCGGAAGGCGGCCACGGCGGTCGCCGCGGTATTCCTGTTGGTCGGGATACTCGGCTTCATCCCAGGGGTGACCAGCCACTACGACGGGATGACGTTCGGCGGTCACGAGTCCACCGCGATGCTGCTGGGCGTGTTCCACGTGTCGATCCTGCACAACATCGTCCACCTGCTGTTCGGCCTGGTGGGCCTGCTGATGGCCCGCACCGCCGCCGGCGCCGCCGCGTTCCTGATCGGGGGTGGCGTGATCTACCTGGCGCTGTGGCTCTACGGGCTGATCATCGATTTCGACAGCGCCGCCAATTTCGTGCCGCTGAACACCGCGGACAACTGGCTGCACCTGTTCCTGGGGCTGGCCATGATCGGTCTGGGAGTGGCTTTGCGCCGCAACCGGACGGCGTAGCGGCGTCCCCTAGCCGCGTGGCGCGTACATGATCACCGCGACGCCGATCAGGCAGATCACGGCGCCGAGGTAGTCCCAGCGGTCGGGGTGGAACTCGTCGACTGCCATGCCCCAGGCCAGGGAGCCGGCGACGAACACCCCGCCGTACGCGGCCAGGATGCGGCCGAAGTTCGCGTCGGGTTGCAGGGTGGCCACGAAGCCGTACGCGCCCAGGGACACGACGCCGGCCGCGATCCAGAGCAGGCCCCGGTGTTCCCGCACGCCCTGCCAGACCAGCCACGCGCCGCCGATCTCCGCCAAGGCCGCCAGCGCGAACAGGACCAGGGATCGGGCAACGGTCATGATCGTGACGTTAGCCTGCCGTGCGGGGCTCGGCCGTGCCTGCGTCGGTGGGTCGTGCATCGGTGGGTCGTGCGTCGGTGGGTCGTGCATCGGTGGGTCGTGCTTCGGTGGGTCGTGCTTCGGCGGGTCGTGCGTCGGTGAACGGGATCGGGCACGACGGCGCGTGGGAGCAGGCGATCAGGTCGTCGCAGCCCGCGTCGACGGCGTTGCGCAAGGTGT
This sequence comes from Actinosynnema sp. CS-041913, assembly GCF_050942485.1. NCBI lineage: Bacteria > Bacillati > Actinomycetota > Actinomycetes > Pseudonocardiales > Pseudonocardiaceae > Actinosynnema > Actinosynnema sp. CS-041913. The sequence goes on from NZ_CP192037.1 coordinate 3,232,891, forward strand.
CCCGGACGACGTTCAGATCGGCGATCCTCGCCTCAATGTCGGCCAGTTTCCGCGCCGCTCGGGCGTGCAGCCGGGGTTGGCCGCGGTGCACCGCCAGTAACTCGGCGACCTCCTCCAGCGTGAACCCGAGCCGTTGCGCGGCTTTGATCACCCGCAGCACCGTGACCGCCTCCGGCGGGTACACCCGGTGCCCGCCCGGCGTCCGCTCCGGCTCGGCCAGCAGGCCACGGCGCTCGTAGTAGCGCAGCGTCTGCCGGTTCACCCCGGCCGCGTCCGCCAGCCGCCCGCTGCGCAGCCCGGTCACGTCGAGCGCCCCGCGGCCAACCCGTCCAGCACTTCCGCGTGCGCCTCCGGGACCGTGATCTCCAACCGCAGCCCGTCACCGTTCGCTACCAGCGCGAACGTGAAGAACGAGCAGCAGGCCGTCTCCCGCGTCACCAGGTCCGCCGCCTTGGCCGCCACGTCCGCCACGGGTTCCAGCGTCAGCCGCAACGCCGTCGGTCCCGTACGCTCCACGCCGCGCGCCGCGGCGAGCAGCTCGGCGAACTCCGCCTCTCGGAACGGGCGTTCGGCAGTCGGCAGTGTGCACGCCCGCGGCGCCCAGGCTTCGGTGCTCATGACACGACGGTAAGCCGGTACCCCGGTACCGGGTGCAAGTGTGATCTGCCCACGCCGTGTCCGCATTTTTGCGGTCTCACGACGTATGGTCTGTCGTCACCCCCTAGCACCACCAGGCAGGAGCACCCCGACCGTGGCGAAGACCGTCGACCCCGCGCGCGTCGAGCAGGAAGCACGCACCCGTTTCGCCGAGCTGGACGCCACCGCCCCGGCCGCCCGCGACGACCGGGGAGTCGACCACCCGCCACCCGCCCGCTACGTGGACATCCTGCGGCGTGCCCGGCTGATCTCGATCAGCGACGGGCTCGCCGACGCCGTGCTCGCCCGGCTGGCCGACAAGGGCGTCGAGGCCGCGGTCGACCAGGTGCGCGTCGATTCCCTGGAGGACGACCACCAGGTCATGGCCATCGCCTGCACGGCGGCGGGAGCGGCGGCGGTCGTCCCGTTGCGCCCCGGCGCCTCGGTCCTGCGGATCTACCCGGCCGGCCCGGACATCGTGCTCACGGGTCCGCCGCTGGCCACCGTCGAGCTGGCCGTGCGGGAACAGGACCGGTGGGTGAGTGCCGCCTCGATCGCCGACGCCTTGGAGCCGCACCTGCGCTGAGGTTCGTGGTCACGCAGGGTCGTGGTCACGTGCGGGGGCGCCAGCGCTTCCAGAGCGCCGTCGCCTCCGCCCGGGTCTTGCCGTCCCAGACGAGTTCGACGTCGACCGTCATCTCGGCCTCGGACGCCTCCCGCACCGACGCCCGCAGCTCCACCGGGTCGTTGAGCGGTGACGGACGCAGGTAGCGCACGTCCAGGCCGGCCGTCACGTAGCACAGCTTGGCGTCGCCCAGTGGCTTCCACCCCCTGCGGTCGGCCTCCGACATCACGGCGGCGGCACTGTGGCAGTCGAGGACCGTGCAGATGATGCCGCCGTTGAGGAAACCCAACCCGTTGTCGTGCTCCGGCCACGGCTTGAACGTCGCGGTCACCACCCCGTTGTCACCGGGGTAGCTGCGCAGTCGCAGTCCGTTGGCGTTCCCGTGGCCGCAGCCGAAGCACGGCAGCGTGGGGTAGAGGCGTTCCTGAATGCTGTCCACAGAGGTCCACAGTAGGCGGACGTTCGCCGGGACCGTCCTTCCCGGCGTCCAGCTAGCCGGCGGTGACGAGGTGTGACACTTCGCGCCGCAGCGTTTCGGGATCGTTGAAGTAGGCGGTGTGGCCCACACCGGTCCACGTGAGCAGGCGCGCGCCCTCGATTTGGCGGGTCAGGCCGACGGCCCACTCGTGTGGGGTGGCCGGGTCGTGTTCGCCGCCTACCACCAGGATGTTCGCCGCGTCGCGGACCCGTATCGGGCCCCACGGGTTGGCGGGGCGGATCGGCCAGCCCGCGCACCCCGCCTGGATGTCCCAGGCCTCGACGTGGCCCCGGGTGAGTGGCGCGATCCGACGGGCCTCTCGTTGGCGGGACGCCAGGTCGGCGAAGTCGCGCACGTCGCTGGGGAAGTCGTGGCAGGCGATCACCCGGTACGCGGCGTCGGTGGACGGGGTGGCGAACATGGCCGCGTCCGGGGTCGCGGCGGTGGCCGCGCTGAGGCCTCGGGCCAGGTGCGGCCAGTTGCCGGTGATGTACAGCAGCGAGTAGACGCCGTAGCCGATCTGTTCGGCGGTGACGCCGTCCGGCACGCCTTCGGCCGGGATGGGGTGTCGGTCGGCACGGTCCAGCAGCGCGCGGTACTCGGCGCGCACGTCCCGGTCGTGCATCGCGCAGGACGGTTCGGCGGCGCACCACCCGGCGAACCTGGTGAAGACGTCTTCCGTGCTCCTCGCCTCGTCGACGGCCATCCGCCGGGAGCCGATCGTGTGGTCCACGGCCCCGTCGAACACGGCCGCGCGCACCCGGTTCGGGAAGAGCTTGGCGTAGGTCGCGCCCAGCAGCGTGCCGTAGGACAGGCCCAGCCAGCTCACCTCGTCCGCACCCAGGGCCACGCGCACGGCGTCGAAGTCGCGGGCCGCGCTGATGGTGTCCACGTGGTCGATCAGCGGGCCCGTGGCCTGCCGGCAGCTCTCCGCCACCTCGCGGTTGTGGTCGACCAGCCGCCGGTACTCCCTGGGTGTGCGTGGGAACTGCGTGACCTTCGGGTCCACCGGTGGTTTCGGGCACGTGATGGCGGGGCGGCTTTCCCCGACCCCGCGCGGGTCGACGCCGACGATGTCGAACCTGTCGCGCAGGTCGGCCGGGAACACCTCGGCCGCGTAGTCCCGCACCAACGGCACCGCCGGTCCGCCCGGTCCGCCGGGGTTGACGAACAGCACGCCGATGCGACGGGCCGGATCGGCGGCCTTCACCCTGGTCACCGCCAGCGTGATCCGCGCGCCGCCCGGCCGGGCCCAGTCCAGCGGCACCTGGACCGACGCGCACTCGGCGCCCCGTTCGCCGCACACCCGCCAGGCTGGCCCCCGTTCCGCCTGCGCGATGTCCGGAACAGCGTCTTGTGCCGCCTGCGCGGTGTCCGGAACAGCGTCTTGTGCCGCTTGCGCGGTGTCCGGAACTGCGCCCTTTCCCGCCTGCGCAACGCCCGGAACAGCCACGAGGGCCGTTGCCACCGCCAACACCACAACTCGTCTCATACCGTCCCCTCGCTCGCCCGGTCGGGGCGATCATGGTGCGCGGAGGGATCAACCGTCGTCAGACGCCGGGATGAGGCGGCCTCATCCCGGCGGCCTACCGCGTCGAGCGGGAGTGCGTGTGCCGGTTCGGGGAATCCCGGACACATGGACGAGGAACTGCCGCCGCCCGCACCGCCCCGCAGCGCGCTGACGTTGCGGCTCTGGCTGGCCGGCTTCGGTGTCGTCTTCAACGCCGGGGCCGCGATCCTGCTGTTCCGGGCCGGGTTCACGGTGCTGGCGGTGATCCTCTGCGTGATCGCCCTCGGCCTGGTCGTCGACCTCGCGTGGGTGGCGCACCGCAAGCGGCGGGGAGATCCGGGATGAGCTTGGGATCGGGCAAAACGGGTAAAGCATTCACATGACGACAGGTCGAGTGGCGGTGTTCGCGCCGTCTCCGCAGTTGACGGTGACGGTGGAGGTGCTCGACGGCGAGCCCGACATCCACATCCACGCGGGTGGTCAAGGGGTGTGGCAGTCGCAGATGATCGAATCCCTGGGGGTGGAGGTGGTGTTGTGCGCGGCCCTCGGCGGTGAGACCGGGCAGGTGCTGCGGCACCTGATCGGGGTGGCGTTGAAGGCCCGGGACGTCTCCGCCCGCAACGGGGCCTACGTGCACGACCGGCGGGACGGTGTGCGCGATCCGGTCGTGGTGATGCCCGCCGACCCGTTGTCCCGGCACGAGTTGGACGACCTGTACGAGATGACGCTGGTCGAAGCGCTCGGCGCGGGGGTGGCCGTGCTGAGCGGGCCCGCGGAGGACGACGAGCCGGTGCCGGACTCGGTCTACGAACGGCTCGCCACGGACCTCGGCGCGAACGGTTGCGCGGTCGTCGTGGACCTGTCCGGCGGGCGGCTCGCCGCCGCGCTCGAAGGCGGCCCGATGGTGGTCAAGGTCAGCCACGAGGAACTGGTGTCGGACGGCCTGGCCAAGTCCGACTCGCTGCCCGACCTGGCGGTGGCGTGCGAGAAGTTGGCCTCCTCGGGCGCCCGCTGCGTCGTGGTGTCCCGCGCCGCCGAGGAGACCCTGGCGTTGCTCGACGGGGACTTCCACCTCGTGGAAGTGCCCCGGCTGAGCACGGTGGACACGCGTGGCGGCGGCGACTCGATGACCGCCGGGCTGGCCGCCGGGCTCGCGCAGGGGCAGTCGATCGAGGAGTCGCTGAAGCTCGGCGCGGCGGCGGGCGCGGTCAACGTCATGCGGCACGGTCTCGGTTCGGGCAGCGGCGACGTGGTGCGCGAACTGGTCGGACGGGTGCGGCTCAAGCGGTGGGAGGACGACCGGTGAGGGTGCTCATCACCAACGACGACGGTATCGACTCGCCGGGGCTGACCGCCCTGGCCCGCGGGGCGGCGGAGTACGGGTGGACGGCGGTGGTGGCCGCGCCCGCGCGGGAGTCCAGCGGCACCAGCGCCGGCCTGACCGCCGCCGGGGACGAGCGGCGGGTGGAGATCGAGCGCCGGGACCTCCCGGGGCTGTCCGACGTGCCCGGCTACGCGGTCTCCGCGCACCCGGCGCTCATCGCGCTGGTGGCGTCCCAAGGGGCGTTCGGCGAGGCCCCGGACATCGTGCTGTCCGGCGTGAACCGGGGCGCGAACGTCGGCCGCGCGGTCCTGCACTCCGGCACGGTCGGCGCGGCGCTGACCGCGTCCATCAACGGCGCGCGGTCCATGGCGGTGTCCCTCGACGTGGGCCTGGAACCGGACGTGGAGCACCACTGGTCGACCGCGGTCGAGGTGGCGGTCGGCCTGTTCGACCGGCTCGCGGCCCTGCCACCGGGCTCGACGCTCAACCTCAACGTGCCCAACCGGGCGGAGGCGGGTGCGCCGCGCCGGGCGGCGCTGGCCGAGTTCGGCGCGGTCCGCAGCCGGGTCAAGGAGACCGACGACGGCTCGATCAGCCTGGTCTCCGTGGTCGTCGGAGGGCAGTTGCCGCCGGGCAGCGACGCCGCGCTGCTCGCCGACGGGTACCCGACGCTGACCCCGTTGCGGTCGGTGACCGAGGACCCGGACTTCTGGGAGGGGTCAGGTGCGCGTGGGTTCGAGCCGGGCGCGGAGCTGTGAGGCGTCGGGCAGGCCCATGTCCTCGTACAGCACGACGGCGCGCCGCCAGTGCTCGGCGGCCCGCACCGGGTCGCCGGCCGCCTGGTGGGCGTCGCCCAGGCCGGTGAGGGCGCGGGCGCGTTCGTAGCTGTCGCCGGCGTCCTCGGCGAGCAGCAGCGCCGACCGGTGGACGTCGATCGCCTCCGCCGGCTCCATCGCGCCGCACAACGCCTCGCCCAGGTTGTTGAGGGCGAGCAGCCGCACGGTGTGGTCGCCCGCCTCCTCCGCGATGGCGATCGCCCGCCGGTGGTGCCGGATCGCCTCGGCGTGCCGGCCCCGCCCGTGGTGCACGACGCCGAGGCAGGTCAGCGCGTAGCCCTCGTTGAGGCGGTTGTCCGCCTCACGGGCGATCGTCAGCGCCTCCGCCAGCAGCGTGGTCGCCTCCCGCTGCCTGCCCAGCCGGAAGCAGGCCAGGGCGAGGTTGGTCATGCCGTGGCCGACCTCGTCCGAGGTGCCCGACTCGCGGGCCACCGCGAGGGACCGCTCGAAGTGCTCCAGCGCTTGGACGTGGTCGCCCCGGCAGCGGTGGACGTTGCCGATGTTGTTGAGCGCCATGCTCTCGTTCACCCGGTCGCCCAGGTCGCGCGCGATCGCCAGGGCCTCCTGGTGGCTCGCCAGCGCCTCGCCGTGGCGGCCCAGGCCCCACTGGACGTTGCCGATGTTGTTCAGCGTCCGGGACCGACTCGCCCGGTCGCCCACCTCGCCGGCCACGGCGAGCGCCCGGTGGTAGTGGTCCAGCGCCACGGACAGCCTGCCCTGCCGCTCGTGGATGATGCCGATGTTGTTCAGCACGCGGCCCTGCACGGCGCGGTCGCCGAGTTCGCGGGCGATGGCGAGGGCCTGGCGGTAGTGGTCGAGGGCCTCCGGGAAACGACCCTGCCGCCAGTGCGTCGCGCCGAGGTGGTTGTGCGTGTGGCCCTCGCCCGCCCGGTCGCCGAGCGCACGGGTCGCGGTCAGGGCGCGTTCGTGGAACGCCAGGGCGACCGAGCTGCGGGCGGTGTTGTGCAGGTGCCGCCACAGCAGCGTCGAGAGGTCCGCGGTGTGCCGGGGGTTGTCCGGGTCGTCGGCCACGGCCAGCAGGTTCGTCTCCTCCTCGTCCAGCCACGCGCGGGCCGCCGCGGCGGTCAACGGCTCGAACCGTCCCGCCGGCGGCACTTCGGGGCGGCGGTGCTTCTCGTACGGGTACAGCGCGTCCATCGCCGTGGCGACGCCGTGCCGGTAGTGGTCGGCGAGCCGGGTCAGGGCTTCCCGCGTGCGGGTCGGGGGATCGTCGAGCCGGGACCGTTCGACCGCGTAGGCCCGCACCAGGTCGTGGAAGCCGTGCCTGCCCGGCGTCGGGCACTCGACCAGGTGCGCGTCGGCCAGCTTGCGCAGCCCCTCCTGGGTGGTGTCGACGTCCTCGCCGGCCAGCGCCGCGGCGGCGGGCGCCCCGATGTCCGGGCCGGGCTGGCGGGCGAGCAGCCGCAGCAGGCGGCGCAGGTCGGCGGGCAGGCTCTCGTAGGACAGCGCGAGCGCCGCGCGCACCCCGCCCTCCAGCGCGAGCGCGGTCAGCGGCGGCAGGTAGTCGGCGGGCGTCCAGTCCGGGTGGTCGCGCAGGTGCCTGCCGATGACCGACAGCGCCAGCGGCAGGTGGCCGAGCAGGTCGGCGATCCGCGCCACGACCGCCGGGTCGGCGTCGACCCGGTCCGCGCCCGCCGTGCGGCGCAACAGGTCCAGCGCTTCGGCCGGCGTGAACAGCGGCAGCGGCACGGTGGTCACGCCGCCCGGCCCGGCCGGCGCGGTCCGGCTGGTGATCAGCGTCAGGCAGGTCGGCGAGCCCGGTAGCAGCGGCTCGACCTGGGCCTCGTCCCGCGCGTTGTCCAGCACGACCAGGGCCTTGGTGGCGGCCAGCTTCCGCCGGTACAGCTCGACCCGCCCGTCGAGCGTGCGCGGCACCCGGTCGCCGGGGACGCCCAGCAGCCGCAGGAACGCCTCCAGCACCGCCGCCGGGTCGGCGGGCGGCCCCTCCGGGTCGAATCCGCGCAGGTTCGCGAACAGCACGGTGCGCTCCGGGTCGCGGGCCAGGAGGCGGTGCCCGACCCGGACCGCGAGCGCGGTCTTGCCCACGCCCGCCATCCCGGTGAACACCGACACCGGGTCGCCGCCGGCGGACCCGTGCACGGCGGGCGTGGCCGCGCGGTCGGTGAACACCGCGAGGTCGTCGGGCAGCCGGCCCTGGACGCTCACGTGGCCCGCCGCCTCGCGCCCGCCCTGGATGCGGCCGAGCACCCGCTCCCACCGGGCGACCTCCTCCGGGTCGTCCACCAGCGCGCGCACGATCGCCACCAGCAGTTCGGCGTTCGGCCGGCGGCGGCCGACGCGGAAGCAGTCGCCCACGGTCGCCCGGCCGGGCCATTCGCCGCGCGGCCGTCCGGCGGCGTGCCACTGCTCGTGGACGCGCTTGGTGACGGCGGTGACCGACGGGTTGCCCGCCCACGCCTTGAGCAGCCGGAGCTGGGCGATGAACTCGTCCAGCGAGCGGGCGCGTTCGGGATCGGGAACCGGCACGCACCGAATCGTAGGGACCGGGCGCCGCCGGCGGGAGCGAGTCGCGTTCATCCGGGTTCATCCGGGTTTTCCCCGTCGGCCGCGCGCCGGCCGCACTGTGGTCGCCGCCAGGGCGCGGCGGGTCCGCACCCGGCGAGGGGTTGACGTCCGTCAAGGGCCGTCGAGGGGAGTCCTGATGCGTGCACGAAGATCGGCTCTGGTCCTGGTGGTGGCCGTGCTGGCCGCCGGGGTGGCCGCGGTGGGTGGACCGGCGCGGGTGGCGAGGGCCGCGCCGGCCGCCGCGCCCGGCCCGCTGTCGATCATCCCGACCTCGTACCCCGTCCCGGACGGGGCGTTGTTCGTCGCGCCGAACGGCAACGACACCAACGCCGGCACCGAGGCGGCCCCGCTGCGGACCGCCGCCGCGGCGGTCGCCAAGGCCGCGCCGGGCCGGATGACCACCGTCGTGTTCCGCGCGGGGGAGTACCGGGAGCGGCTGGGGGACATCTCCGCCCCGGTGACGCTCCAGCCGTACCCGGGCGAGCACGTCTGGTTCAAGGGCAGCAGCGTGATCCAGTCCTCCCAGTTGGCCGCGGACGGCAACGCGTGGCGGCTGGACGGCTGGAACCCCGGCAGCGTCTGCCGCGCCACCGCGCCGGCCTACGACGAGTGCATGAACCCGCTGCACTTCAACGACGACAACCCGGTCGGCGGCGACCCGCAGATGGTGTTCCTGGACGGCGAGCCGCTGCGCCAGGTCGCCACCCGCGAGGAGGTCCGCGCGGGCACGTTCTTCCACGACGGCCCGGTGGACAAGACCTACCTCGGCAGCGACCCGAACGGCCGCCGGGTCGAGATCACCGCGCGCAAGAGCGGCCTGCACTTCTTCGCGGGCGCGGAGGGCTCGGTCGTGCGCGGGCTCGGCTTCGCGCACTACGGGTCGAGCCAGAACCAGACCAAGGAGCCGGCGGCCGTGCTGGCGCAGGCCAAGGGCATGGTGCTGGAGAAGAACACCCTGGTGCGCAACGCCGCCGCCGGTCTGCTGGTCAACGCCGACGACGTCCGGCTGACCGGCAACCTGGTCGCCGAGAACGGCGCCAACGGCATCAACGCGCACCGGTCGGCCAACCTGACCGTCGAGCAGAACCGGGTGCTGCGCAACAACACCGAGCGGCTCGGCTACAACCTCGGCTACAACCTCGCCGGAGCCGGGATGAACGGCACCCGGCTGGTCGGCGCGACCGTGCGCGACAACGTCTTCGAAGCCAACTACGGCAACGGTTTCTGGTGCGACCTGTCGTGCCACGACCTGACCGCCGTGCGCAACCTGATCCGCGCCAACTCCCACCACGGCCTGCTCTACAAGGTCTCCGGCCCGGCCCTGCTCGCCTCGAACGTGCTGGCGGACAACGGGATGCACGGCCTGATCGTCCTGGGCTCCAACAAGGTGCGGATCTACAACAACACCGCCGTCGGCAACGGCCAGGGCATCGGCGTCCAGGAGGACCCGCGGCCGTTCTGCCCCGGCGATGACGACGACTGCCCCACCGACGCCGAGCGCGCGCAGGGCATCACCTGGGACACCACCGAGACCACGGTGGCGAACAACATCATCGCGGGCGGCACGAGCACCGCGCCGCTGTTCTCCACCACCGACCACAACGCCGCCGAGACCGGGCGGCGGCTCGGCGCGGACGGCATGATCCCGGCGAGCCTCATGCACCACAACGGCTACACGCGCACCGCCGCCGACACCCCGCCGTCGCTGGTGCAGTGGTCCCGCGTCCGGGGCGTCTCGCTGCTCTTCGGATCGCTGGCCGAGTTCCAGACCGCCACCGGCCGCGACGCCGGATCGCGCTACCAGGAAACGCCTTTCACGGTGAACGCGGCGGCCGGCGACTACCGGCTGACGCCCGGCAGCCCGGCGGAGGCCGCCGGCGCGGCCCTGCCCGCCGACGTCGCCGCCGCCCTCGGGGTGCCCGCCGGACCGGTTCGCCTCGGCGCGCTGTCCTGGCCCGCCGAGCCCGCGACCCTCGAACACGTGCGCAACGGCGGTTTCGACAGCGGCTCGATCCTGCCGTGGTGGTCGGCCGGCAACCCGGTGCTCGGGGTCGACGGCGGCGCGCTGCGCGCGACCGTGGCCGACGGCGCGGCGGAGCCCGGCGACGCGGTGGTGGTGCACCGCACCGGCACGCTGGTCAGCGGGCGCAGCTACACGCTGTCCTTCGACGCCCGCGCGTCGACCGACGTGGCCGTGCAGGCGTCGGTGCAGGAGGGCGACGCCCCCTACAGCGCCTCGCTGGACCAGGAAGTCGTGTTGGAGCAGGGTTCCCAGCGGTACTCCTTCCCGTTCACGTCCACAATGGACACATCGGTCGCCGAAGTGGTGTTCCGGCTCGGCGGCAAGGGCGCGTTCACCGCGCACTTCGACAACGTGTCACTGGTGGAGAACACCTGGGCGGTGTCCCGTGAGGCCAAGGCCACCGAGCAGGAAGCGCTCGCGGCGGCGGCGTCCACCGGCCAACTCGTCGAAGTGCTGGCCGAGCGCGGCGAGGCGCGCGAGGTCTACGCCACCCCGGACGGCAGCCTCACGTCCAAGGAGTACTTCGAGCCGGTCCGCACGACCAGGAACGGCCAGTGGACGCCGGTCGACACCACGCTGCGCAAGCAGTCCGACGGCTCCGTGACGCCCAACGCCACGCCGGTCGCGATCAAGCTGTCCGGCGGCGGCGCCGGCCCGCTGGTGACGATGGACCGCGCGGGCAAGCCGATGGCGCTGACCTGGCCCACCGCGCTGCCCTCGCCGCGACTGGAGGGCGACACCGCCGTCTACCCGGCGATCATGGGCCCGGACGTGGACCTGCGCGTGCAGGTCGAGGCGGAAGGCTTCTCGCACGTCCTGGTGGTGAAGACCGCGGCAGCCGCCGCCGACCCGCGCCTGGCGAGCCTCAAGCTCGGCCTGTCCGCGCCGGGCCTCACCGTGAGCACGGCGGAGGACGGCACCCAGCAGGCCGTGGACCAGGCGTCCGGCGCGGTCGTCTACGAGGCCCCGGTCCCGATCATGTGGGACTCCACCGCCCCCGCCCAGGCCTTGGCGGCGGCGTCCGAGGACGGCGAGGCGATGGCCGACGACGCGGTCACCGTCGCGTCGCCGGAGCAGCCGGGCGACACGTCGAAGGTCGCCGCGGTCACCACCAGCGTCAGCGGCGACGAGATGACGCTGCGCCCGAACGCAGAGATGCTGACCGCCCCGGACACCACGTTCCCGGTCTACATCGACCCGATGTGGGACACGCCCCGCGCGTCGGCGCGGCTGATGGTGTCCAGCGGCGGCTGGTCGAAGCACAACTTCAAGAAGGACGAGGGGATGGGGCGCTGCCCCCGCGACTACCCGCCGGCGGGCAAGTACTGCAACGGCTGGTACGAGAAGCGGCTGTTCTACCGGGTGCCCACGGCCCGGTTCGCGGGCAAGCAGATCCTGTCCGCCGAGTTCCACGTCCGCGAGGTGTGGTCCACGTCGTGCCGCAAGCGGGTGGTGGACATCCACCTCGCCAAGGCGTTCGGCGCGGGCTCGACGTGGAACTCGACGTCCGACAACTGGCAGCGCCGGCTGGACAGCCGCAACGTGGCCAAGGGCTTCGGCTCCGGCTGCCAGGCGGGCGACGTGCTGTTCAACGTCACCAGCGGCATCCGCCAGTCGGCCAAGGAAGGCTGGTCGAACACCACGTTCGGGCTGCGCGCCCGGGACGGCGGCGACCAGCTCGCCTGGAAGCGGTTCAGCCGCAACGCCTTCGTGCGGGTGCACTACAACACCCCGCCCGCGCAGCCCAAGGCGGGCCAGCTCTCGTCCAGCCCCGGCGGCCCGTGCCGCCCGGCGGACAACCCGGCCCGGTTCAACCGGCAGCCGACGCTGTTCGCCAAGAACCTGACCGACCCGGACAACAAGGGTGTGGAGGGCGAGAAGCTCAAGGCGCAGTTCCAGTTGGCGTGGACCGACGCGGGCGGCGTGCGCCGGACCAAGAACCTCGGCACGGTGAGCAAGATGTCGGCGTCGAAGGGCCGCAGCGCGTCGTTCAGCGTGAAGGTGCCCAACGGCGTGGTGCCGCCGGGCACCAAGGTGGCCTGGGAGGTCCGCGCCTACGACGGGCGGGCCTGGAGCCCGTGGAGCGCCGCCGGGAACGCCACGCCGTGCCACTTCGTATATGACGCGAGGGCGCTGCCCGAACCGGTGATCACGTCGAACGCCGCGGACGGCTATCCGCCGCTCGATCCCGCCAATCCCAACCAGGTCCCGACCGAAGGCGTGGGCCGGTACGGCAAGTTCGCCGTCAAGTTCGACGCGCGGGTCGCCAAGTACGCGTTCGCGATGAACACCAACCCCTCCGAGGGGTCGGCGAAGACCAAGGGCGCCGAGATCGAAACCGTCGACGCGATGCCCACGCACGCCGGGTTGAACACCCTGTTCGTCACGGCCTGGGACGCGGCCAACAACTGGTCCACCGGCACCTACGAGTTCTGGGTGGCGGACGGCCGCGCCCCCAAGGCCCACTGGACGCTGGACGAGGCGGCGGGCGCGACGAAGCTGGCCGACACCGCGCCCAAGTCCGCCGGGCAGGCCGCGTACCCGGCGACGCCGCAGGGCGGGGCGGCGCTCGGCGCGGCCGGCGCGCTCGGCACCGCGATGAACCTCAACGGCACCACGGGTTTCGCGGCGACCGCCGGTCCGGTCGTGGACACCACCAAGAACCTGGCGGTGTCGGTGTGGGTGAAGATGCCCGCGACGCTGCCGACCACGCACGTGGTGGTGGCGAGCCAGGCGGGCGCGCAGATGGCGGGCTTCTACGTGAAGTACGACCCCACGGACAAGAAGTGGAGGATGTGGCGGACCCAGGGCGACGGGGTCACCACCGGCGGCGGCACCGCGATCTCCCGTGATCCCGCGCAGCCCGGCGTGTGGACGCACCTGGTCGGCGTGCAGGACGTGGTGGCGCGCAAGCTCCGGCTCTACGTCAACGGCGTCGAGAGCGGGTCGGCGGACATCGTCGGCAACCCCTGGTCCGCGGGCGGCGCGTTCCAGCTCGGGCGCGGTATCTGGAAGGGCGCGTACGGCGACTACGTCCCCGGCCCGATCGACGACCTGCGGGTGTTCGACCGCGTGGTGACCCTGGACGAGGTGCGCGACCTGTTCACCATCAAGCCGGTGACGATGAGCAAGTGGCACCTCAACGCCGCGTCCGGCACGACCACCCCGGACACCGGTCCGGGCGCGCGGCACCCGATGACGCTCACCGGCGCAGCCAAGATCACCACGGACCCGTCCGAGGTGTTGGTGCGGTCCCCCGCCGGCACCACCGGGGGAGCGCTGGAACTGCCCGGCGGCAACAACGACTACGCCGCGGCGGCCGGCGCGGTGGTGGACACCAGGGAGAGCTTCACCGTCGCCGCCTGGGTGTCCACGGCGGGCAGCCCGACCCGGCCGATGACCGTGCTGAGCCTCGCGGGCGCGCACCACAGCGCGATCACCGTCCGGTTCGACCCCGGCAAGCAGCGGTACGCGCTGGACGTGCCGAGCAAGGACGCGGCGGGCGCGACCACGGCCACGGTGGAGCACTCCACGTTCCACCAGGGCAACTTCGGCGACTGGGACCACATCGCGGTCACCTATGACGCCTTCGAGGGCACGGTCACGTTGTGGGTCAACGGGTTCCGGGAGGCCGCGGCGGACGCGGACAACCTCTCGTTCCGCCACCAGACGCGGCCGTTCGGCCCGGTGGCGTCGCTCCAGATCGGCCGCGGCCTGACCGGCGGCGCGTACCCGGCGGGCCGCAACTGGTCCGGGCTGGTGGACGACGTGTGGGTGCTGCGCGGCGTGGCGTCCCAGCGGCTGATCGACATGCTGGCGCTGCCGACCGAGATCGGGTCGCTGCCCGGCTGACCGGACGTGGGCCGGCGGCGGTCCCCTCCGCCGCCGGCCCGCCCCCTCTCCACTTCACGACGTGCCCTCACGGGAGGTTCCCATGACTGTTCGCCGAGGTGTGCCGCGGTCCCTCGCGACCGCGCTCTCGGTCGTCCTGGCGGCGGGGTTGATATCGGCGACGCCCGGCCTGACCGGACCGGCGGCCGGCGCCCCGCGCCCGGAGGACCGCGACCCGGTCGTCGCCGGGCAGCCGATCGCCACCAGACCGAGACCCGACCTGCCACCCGCGCCCGAGCCGGTGGTGTCCTGGCCGGCCGCGGCCACCGTGGACGTGGAAGTCGGCGCTCGGGCGTCGGTCCAGGCGGCGGCGTCGCCGGTCCGGGTCGAGTCCGCCGACAGCGGCAAGGTCCGGGTGCGGGTGCACGACCGGGCCGCCGCCGTCCGCGCCGACGTGGCCGGTGTGCTGCTCACCGTCGGGCGCGCGGAGGAGTCCCCGTTGCCGGGCAAGGCGATGGTGCGGCTCGACTACTCGGGGTTCGCCGAGGCGTTCGGCGGTTCGTACGGGTCGCGGGTGCGGCTGGTGCGGATGCCCGCGTGCGCGCTCACCACGCCGGACAAGGCGGAGTGCCGCACCACGACCCCGGTGCCCTCCGCCAACGACGTCCGCGCCAAGACCGTGTCGGCCGAGATCGAGCCCGCCCAGGCCACCGTGCTGGCCGTGACGGCGGGCACCGAAGGCCCCAAGGGCGACTACAAGGCGACCGAGCTGGCCGCCTCGGCGACCTGGCAGGTGGGCACCCAGAGCGGTGACTTCACCTGGTCCTACCCGCTGCGCGTGCCCCCGGTCCCCGGCGGGCTCCAGCCCGACCTGGCGCTGGCCTACTCGTCGTCCTCGATCGACGGGCGCACGTCGGGCACCAACAACCAGGGCTCGCTGGTCGGCGACGGGTTCGACCTGTGGTCGGGATACCTCGAACGCCGGTACAAGTCCTGCAAGGACGACGGCGTGCCGAAGGACGACAAGTACGACGTGCACCCCGGAGACCAGTGCTGGGGCTACGACAACGCCGTGCTGTCGCTGGGCGGCAAGGGCGGCGAGCTGGTGCCCGCCGGCGACAACCAGTGGAAGCTGCGCAAGGACGACGGCACCCGCGTCCAGAAGCTCACCGGCTCCGCGACCGACACCGCCAACGGCGACAACGACAACGAGTACTGGCTCGTCACCACCCCGGACGGCACGCGGTACCACTTCGGCAAGAACCGGTTGCGCGGCTGGACTTCCGGCAAGCCGGAGACCAAGTCCACCTGGACCGTGCCGGTGTTCGGCGACGACAGCGGCGAGCCGTGCCACAAGAGCGCCTTCGCCGAGTCGTGGTGCCGGCAGGCGTGGCGCTGGAACCTGGACTACGTCGAAGATCCGCGCGGAAACGCCATCACCTACTACTACGAGCAGGAAGGCAACCGCTACGCGCGCAACCTGCGGGCCGAGGACGACACGCACTACGACCGCGGCGGCTACCTGAAGCGCGTGGAGTACGGGCTGCGCACCGACGCGCTGTACCCGGCGAACCCGCCGGCGCGCGTGGACTTCGAGGTCGCCGAACGGTGCCTGCGGTCGGCCGCCGACTGCGCCGAGGGCAACATCGGCACGCACCCGCAGTACTGGGAAGACGTGCCGTGGGACCTGAACTGCAAGCCCGACACCAAGTGCGAGCAGGACCACGGGGCCGCCGCGCCGTCGTTCTGGACCCGCAAGCGCATCACCAAGGTCACCACGCGGATCGTCCAGCCCGACGGGGCCGGCCACCGCGCGGTGGACTCGTGGGCGTTCGACCACGCCTGGGGCACCGCCGACGTGGACCGGCAGCTTCTGCTGAAGTCGATCGTCCACACCGGACACGCGGCGGCGACGCCGGTGACCATGCCGCCCGTGTCGTTCTCCTACACCCAGCGGCCCAACCGGGTGGACAAGCTGGGCGACGACGTGGGGCCGTTCATCAAGAACCGGGTCGGCGCGATCCACAACGAGACCGGCGGCCAGCTCGACATCAACTACTCCGGGCCCGACTGCACCACCTCGGACCTGCC
Organism: Actinosynnema sp. CS-041913; assembly: GCF_050942485.1. Lineage (NCBI taxonomy): Bacteria > Bacillati > Actinomycetota > Actinomycetes > Pseudonocardiales > Pseudonocardiaceae > Actinosynnema > Actinosynnema sp. CS-041913. The sequence continues at coordinate 3,248,792 of NZ_CP192037.1, forward strand.
CTCGCCGAACGGCAACCACCGCCGCTGCCTCCCGGTGTTCTGGGCGCGGACCAGCGGTGACACCAACCCCACGCTGGACTGGTTCCACAAGTACGTGGTGACCCGGATGGCGCAGACCGACCTGACCGGCGGATCGCCGGACATGGTCACCGACTACGACTACAGCATCGGCCGACCCTCCTGGCACTACACCGACGACGACGGCCTCACACCTGAGAAGTACAAGACGTGGTCGGAGTGGCACGGCTACGACCGGGTGCGTGTCAAGGCGGGCGTGACCGGGCCGGCGCCGTCGCAGACCGACCACTGGTTCTTCCAGGGCATGCACGGCGACCGGCTCAACGGCGACGGCGGCACGAAGTCCGTCTCGCTCGGCGACGGTGAAGGGGCGTCCTACACCGATCACGAGTCGCTGCAGGGCATGGCGCTGCGGACGGTCGTCTACGACAAGGCGGGCGGCGTGCCGGTGACCAAGACGGTGAACTCGCCGTGGCACCACCAGACCGCGAGCCGCACCCGGCCGTGGGGCACCGTCACCGCGAACCTGACCGGTGTCGCGGGCACCAGGACGCTGCGTCAACTGGACACCGGCTGGCGGGAGACGCGCAGCACCACCAAGTCCTTCAACCTGACCACAGGTGCGCCGGCGGAAGTCGACGACCAGGGCGACGTGGCCGTGGCGGGGGACGAGAAGTGCACCACGACCGCGTTCACCGGCAACGGCGAGCGGATCCTGGCGCGGCCCGCGCAGGTCCGGGTCGTGGGCAAGCGCTGCGGTGAGGCTGCCGACCTGGCCAAGGACCTGGTCTCCGACGAACGCACCTACTACGACGGCGGCGCGTTCAAGGCCGCCCCGACCGCGGGCACGATCACCCTCGTGGAGAAGGCCGAGGACGCCACCGCGACCACGGTGAAGTACCTGGCGCAGAAGCGTTCCACGTTCGACCGCTACGGCCGGGTGGAGTCGGAGACCGACGCGCACGACAACACGGCCAGGACCGCGTACGCGGACAGCCACGGGTTGACGACCAAGATCACCACGACCACACCGCCGGCGAAGGCGGGCGACGCCGCCTCGGCCCACACGACGGTCAAGGAGGCCGACCCGGCGTGGGGAGAGCCGCTGCGGGAGACCGACGCCGGCGGCAAGACGGCCACGCTCGAATACGACGCGCTGGGGCGGGTGACCAAGGTCTGGACGGGCGGCCGTGCCACCACGGGCGTGCCGGACAAGGAGTTCGAGTACCTGCTGCGGCGGGACGCGGTGGTGGCGATCACCACGAAGACGATCAACAAGGACGGTGGGCAGGACACGTCCCACTCGCTGTTCGACGGGTGGCTGCGGCAGCGGCAGATCCAGGCGCCCGGCCGGGACGGCACGACCAAGGGCCGGATCATCTCCGACACGTTCTACAACGAGTCGGGCCAGGTGGACCGGACCTACGAGCCGTACTACGCCGACGGCGAGCCGAGAACGGAGCTGTTCGGGGTCGCCAATTCCGGCCAGATCGAGACCCAGCACGTCTACGAGTACGACGGCCAGGGCCGCAAGACCGCCGACCGGCTCCTGGTGGGCAGCAGCGACGTGCAGGAGAAGTGGCGCACCACGTTCCAGCACGGCGGCAACTGGACGAAGGAGATCCCGCCGGCCGGCGGCACGGCGGTGACCACGTTCACCGACGCGCACGACCGCAAGACCGAGGTCCGCGAGCACCGCGACGGCGGGCACGTCGCCACGACGTTCCGCTACGACCACCGGGGCCGGGAAACGACCGTGACCGGTCCCGGTGGGCACGTGTGGACCACGGCCTACGACGTGCGCGGACGCAAGGTGGAGGCCTCGGACCCGGACAAGGGCGTCACCAGGTACGGCTACGACAACCTCGACCGACTTGTGTCCACTGTGGACGCGCGGGGCAAGCGGCTGACCGTCGAGTACGACGGGCTCGGTCGCAAGACGGCCCAGTACGACGCCACGGCGAGCCCGGCGGTCAAGGTGGCGGAATGGACCTATGACACGGTGCGCAAGGGGCAGCCGACCGGCTCCACCCGGTTCGTGGGCAACGCCGCGTACACCACGAAAGTCGACTTCTACGACAATCTCAACCGGCCTACCCGCAAGCGGATCATCCTGCCCGGCAACGAGGGCGCGCTGGCACCGGACGGCGGGTACGTCTTCGACACCGTCTACCACCCGGACGGCAGCGTGAAGGCCTCCAGCAGCCCGGCCGTGGGCGACCTGCCGGCGGAGAACACCTCGTTCGGCTACGACGACCTGGGCCGGCTCGTGACGATGACCTCCAACCTGTCGTCGTACCTGGTCGGCGCGGACCACACCAAGACCGGCAAGCTGATCGGCCAACGGCTGTCCATCGGCGGCGCCGGGAAGCAGGTCGACCAGACGTTCGCCTACGAGCACGGCACGCAGCGGCTGGCCAAGGCCACCACCGCGCATGCCGGCATGGCGGGCACCGACCGCAGCGTGGAGTACCGGTACTCCGACGGGGGCAACATCGAGCAGATCACCGACACGTCCCGTGACGGCGTGGACAACCAGTGCTTCCGCTACGACGACCTGCGCCGGCTGGTCGACGCGTGGTCGCAGACGGCCGCGGCCTGTGCCGCCGACCCGAACGACGCCACGATCGGCGGTCCCGCGCCGTACCGCACCCGTTACAGCTACGACGACGCCGGCAACCGCACCGGGGAAACCCGTTACGGCGCAGGGCCGGCAGGCGGCACGCAGACCGCGACGCGGGCGTACCGCTACGCCGGCAACACGGGCGTGGACGCGAAGTTCAAGGGCCACCAGCTCGCGGCCGTGACCGGCGTCGAGTCCTACGGCTACGACCAGGCGGGCAACACCGTCGAGCGCCGCACCCCGGCCGGCAACCAGACCCTGGTGTGGGACAGCGAAGGCGAGCTGGTGAAGGTCACCGACGACAAGAAGGGGGAGACGGCGTTCGTCTACTCGGCGGAGGGCGACCGGCTGCTGCGCCGTGACCCGACCGGCACCACGCTGTACCTGCCGGACCTGGAAGTCCGCCTGCCGAAGGGCGCCACCGCGCCCAAGGCGACCCGGTACTACAAGAACGCCATGCGGACCGACGCGGGGGTCACGTTCCTCGTCAACGACCACCACGGCACCGGCGAGCTGGCGATCGACGCCACCGACGGCACGGTGAGCAGGCGGCGGTACACGCCGTTCGGCCAGCTCCGGGGGAGCGGCGGGCAGTGGCCGTCCGGCAACGAGAAGGGCTTCGTCGGCGGTGTCGTCGACAGCGCCACCGGCCTCACCACGCTGGGCGCGCGCAGCTACGACCCGGACACCGGCCGGTTCGTCTCGGTCGACCCGCTGATCACCATGGGCCGGTCGCAGCAGATGAACGGCTACAACTACGCCGACAACGCGCCGCCGATCCTGTCCGACCCGGACGGCATGTACCCGAAGTACACGTTCTACCCGTTGGCGTACCGCCAGTTCTGGGTGCGCTACGGCAACTACAACCTCCTCATCCGGCAGACCCTGTACCTGGTCCACATCGCGGTGAACATCTTCACCAGCTACTGGACCTTCGCCGTCCGGACGCAGGTCGTGCGCGCCCAGCACGTCCGCATGCACGGCCCGTTCCGACCGGGGTACCAGCCGCCGGCGCAGAAGGACATCCCGGACCTGACCCCGAAACCCCAGCCGCCGCCGAAGCAGCCCGGCTGGCCGAAGAAGGGCGTCGCAGGGGCGTGCGCCGGGGGGACCTTGAGCGCCGGCGGATTCCTCGGCGCGGAGATCTGCCTGGTGAAGGACCGCAAGGGGTTCGGGATCGCGCTGTCGTCCAAGTTCGGCATCGAGCTGAACTTCGGCGCGTCCGGCGCGGTCGGTGGCACGTACTGGCACAAGAAGAAGGACATCGCCGACCTGAACACGCCGCCCGGTGAGTGGGAGAAGGCGATCAGCGTCGCCGGCACGATCGCGGGCTGGGGCGTCGGCGCCGAGTACGGCTACGACAACGACCTGGGCGACCACGGCAGCTCGCAGATATCGACCGGCGGCAAGGCGCGAGGAGGAGCGGAAATCCTGCCCCGCGGCTTCAACCCGTCGGCGTCCTACGGCAAGACCAAGGCCTGGCGGTTCCGGAACCCGGTGGACGTGTACACGGAGAAGATGATGGGCATGACCAGGCAGTTCATGTTCATGGGCCGCTGATGCGCGGGCCGGCGGACGGTCCCGGTCGGGTCGTCCGCCGGTTCGGCGGAATACTGGTGGTCATGCGCGTTCGTCCGCTCGACGTCGGCGTCGCCACGGTGGGCCGCCGTCCTGCCGGCGGTGGTGGGTGTCGCGATCTCGTTGGTCGTGCCGGGCCGGGGGGATTTCGTGACCTACCGGTACCTGGCTATGGCGTACCTCGCGGCCTACGCGTTGTGGGCCAACACCAGGGCCCGTCGGGCGCAGGCCGTCGCCGTGGAGGAGGAGCGGAGGGCCGCGGCGGCTCGTGAGCGCACGCGGATCGCGCGGGATATGCACGACATCATCACGCATTCGGTGGGGATGATGGTCGTGCAGGCGGAAGCGGGGCTGTTGGTCGTCCGGACGGACCCTGATCGGGCGGTGGCCGCGTTCGATGCCATCGCGGACACGCGTGACCCGCTGGCTGATCCGCGACCTGTCACGTCGGGGGCACGCCGTGCCCGCGCTCGCGGCGCGGCTGGAGGAGTTGACCGATCGGGAGCGGGAGACGTTGCGGCAGTTGGCCCGTGGTCTGTCCAATGTGGAGATAGCGCGCGAGCTGACGGTCAGCGAGCACACGGTGAAGACCCACGTCAGCAACCTGTTGGGCAAGCTCGGGCTGCGCGACCGGGCCCAGGCGGTCGTGTTCGCGTACGAGTCGGGACTGGTGGTCGCCGGCCGGGGTTGAGCCGATCTCGCTCTCGGGGACGAATCGCGAATCACTCCTGTCGGTGATTCGCCCGAGCGGCGCAACCGCCAGGATTGCGCCCATGAGACTCCTTGACTTCCTGACTGTGGCGGCGCTGGTCGTGTCGCCGCTGCCGGTGAGCGCCGCGTCCACCGACAACGGTTGCACCACAACCACCGCACTCGGCGTGGTCGCCGGACGTCCGGCGGGCGGCCTGTGCGTGTACCGGGGCATCCCGTACGCGGACGCGCCGACCGGTGACCGCAGATTCCGCCCACCGCAGCCGGTCGGGCCGTGGCCGGGCACGTTACCGGCGACCGACGGCACGAACCTGGCCACGACCGGCGATGCGGTGGTGGTGACGGTCGACTACCGGAGCTGCTCGGGCTCCAGGAGTCGCTGGTCGGCCGCGACCCGCTGCACGGCGCGATCCACTTCGGGCCTTCCATCGACGGTGAGCTGGTCAAGGGCCCGCTGGTCGGCCGGGTGCGGGCGGGCCACGCGCAGGGCATCGACCTGCTGATCGGCAGCAACCGTGACGAGATCAGGTTCTTCGCGCAGTTCGACCCGGACGTCCTGCGGATGACCCAGCGCGACTACGACGCGTGGTTCCCGCGGCAGCTCGCCGGGAGGCGGGCCGAGCTGGTCCGGGCCTACGAGGAGCAGCGGCCGGGGGAGAGCGAGTCCGACATCACGCCGGCGATGCTGACCGACCAGGTGATGCGCGTCCCGGCCACCAGGCTCGCCGAGGCGCAGGGTCGGTGGGCGCGGACCTACGTCTACCAGTTCGACTGGGCCCCGGAGGGCGGCCTGGGCGCGGTCCACACCGCCGAACTGCCGTTCGTGTTCGGCACGCTGAGCTTCACCGGCATCCCCGGCGGAGCCGAGGCGTTCCGCGCCGATCCGGCGCCGATCCGGCATTTGGCCAGGCTGATGGGCCGGTCCTGGACGTCCTTCGCCCGCGACGGCCACCCCGGCTGGCCCCGCTACCGGTGGGGCCGGGCCACCCGGAGCTGGGACACGCCGCCCACGCTGGCCTTCGCGCCCCGGGAGCGCGAGCGCGCCGCCTGGGCCGGGTTCGATTTCCCGGCGCTCGAACTCGGTGGGTGACCGAGTGGTCCGGTTCGGAAACGAGATATGGATTACTTCGCGTCGCGGCGGAAATCGGGCGCCGAATCGGCGAAGATGGCGGCGTGAACCAAGCTCGAAAAACCGCGGCACTCTGGTCGAGCCTCTCGACCAGGGAGTTGGCGGAGCAGGTGCAGCTAACCGTGAAGGCCCACGACGCGCGGGCCCGGGCCCTCTGGGCGGCCGTGGCGGAGGACCAGGTGCTCGCCGCGCGGGTGCGGGGCGCCCTGGCCGGCCTGAAGGCGGAGTTCCGCGGTCACCGCGACGAGGTGATGTGGCTGCTGTGGGTCAACCAGGCCCAGCAACACCTCACACCCGCCGCGGCGACCCCGGCCCGTCCGGAGGTCGAGGTGCCGTCGGTGGAAGAGGCGCCCGAGGAGATCGCCCTGACGACCGTGCCCGTGGACCGGGGGGACAGCGCCCCGAACCGACCGACTCGCGACATCCCGGCGATGATGTTCCAGGAGCCACCCTCCGCGAGCCGCTGACTACTGAGCGCTGCTGGAGGGACGGAGCCTTCGCCTGGACCCGGACATCGGGGCAGTCGTTGCTGCTTTGCTTCTGGTGGGATTGGCGGTCCAAGGCTCTTGATGTCGTGGTGGCCGCGATTTGTGGCGACCCCGGGGACGGTTGCGGGCGGCGTGTTGCGGCTGCGGCCGTCCCCGGCGGCAGTCGGGTGTTTTCGGCGATGTGGTCCTGTTTCGTAGTGTTCCCGGCTGTGGCCCAGACCTGCGTAGATGCTGGTCGCCTTGCTTCGTGGTCACCCTTCTGCCGGCAAGCTGCGTAAACCATTTTTGATTTTCCCCAGATTTTCCCCAGGTCTTCTTCGCAGTATTGGAACACCTTTCGCGGTGAAGTGGATCAGGGGAGGAAGTATGTCCGCAGGTGGTCCGTGCAGGTTTGTTCGTGGGGTGCTCGCCTTATTTGTCGCTCTGGGGTTGATGGCGGGTGCCGGTGTGTCCGCCAGTGCTTCGCCGACCGGGGAGGTCGTCGAGCCTGGCAACAGCGGCGCTGCCGACGTTGCCGCGCTGGATCCGCCTCAGTGGCGCATCCGGGAGGCGATCGCGGAGCGGGCGATCGGGCAGATCGGGCAGCGTGAGACCGGGGTGAACAACTACCCCAAGCGGTATCAGGACATCGACAAGAAGAACGTCGTGCGGCCCGCCGAGTGGTGTGGCGTGTTCGTCAACTGGGCTTGGGCGTCGGCCGGGGTTCCCCAGCGGCCTCGGATGAAGGCTCCTCGGGGTGCCCCTGCCATCGACCAGGGGCACTGGGCGACCTACTGGCAGAAGTGGGGCAAGGCCAACGGGCGGTGGAAGGCTATCGGCAAGCGTGACGTGTCGAAGGGGGATGCGGTCGTCTACGGCAACTACCCGGCTGAGATCGCGCACGTCGGCGTTGTGGTGGACGTCAAGCGCGACCCGAAGACCCTCAAGGTGACCCACGTGCGCACGGTTGAGGGCAATGTCGGCAACAAGGTCACCGATCTCAAGTGGCGGAAGATCACGGCGCTCACCGGGCGTGGGGTGAAGGCCAGCGGGTTCGTGTCGCCGTTCTGAAGGTGGTGCGGGTGATCGCCTGCGGGCGGTCACCCGCGCTTCGTCGTCGGTGGTGAGGTCCGGGTCAGCAGGCGCAGAACTCGTCGACCTCGGGGTCCTGCGGGTCGGCGAAGAAGTAGTCGTCTTCCTCTTCCCGCCCCGCTCGCGAAACCGGACGGTGGCTGTTCCGCCTCGTAGCCGAGCACGTCGGCCCAGAACGTCGAGGTGTCCATGGCGTTGTTCCCGGCCTGCTACGCGACCGACGGCTGGGAACCGGCTCTGGCGGGTCTGAAGGCCTGCTGTCCACAGGACGATGCGGGGCCACCGAGTGGTGACCCCGCATCGCCGGATTCACCCGGCGGCGTCCAGCGCACGGTTCAGCGCCGTCACGTTGACGCCCGGTTCGCCGAGGATCCCGACACCCCTGCCGTCGGTGTGCGAGGCGATCAACTCGCGGACCCGGTCTTCGCCCATCCCGCGCACCCTGGCCACGCGCGGAGCCTGCAATTCCGCGTACGCGGCGCTGATGTGCGGGTCCAGGCCGGAGGCCGACGCCGTCACCGCGTCCTCCGGCACGCGGTCCTCGGGCACGCCTTCCCGTTGCGCGATCTCCGCTCGGCGCTCGGCGACGACCGTGTCGTAGTCCGAGTTGCGCTCGCCTTTGTTCGACCCGCCCGACGCCGGCAGCGTCGCGGCGGACGGCCGGGTGTGGAACCACTGGTCGCCCGCGCGGTCGATGCCGATCCGCGTGGTGTCCACGGCTTCCGCGTTGGCGCGCAGTCCGGGTAGCCGGGACACGCCCCACACCGCCGCCGGGTAGAGGACACCCGTGATCACCGTGAGGATGAGCAGGACGCGGAGTCCGGCCATCGCCTGCTTGCCGAAGTTGTCCACCGCGGTGTCACCCGATTCCTGGGATGAGTCGTACGAGCAGGTCGATCAGCCAGATCCCGGCGAACGGCGTCACGATGCCACCGAGGCCGTAGACCAGCAGGTTGCGCCGCAGCAACGCCGAAGCGCTGGACGGCTGGTACCGGACTCCCCGCAGCGCAAGGGGGATCAGCACCACGATGATGAGCGCGTTGAAGATGACCGCGGACAGGATCGCCGACTGCGGCGAGCCCAGGCGCATGATGTTCAGCCGGTCGAGCTGCGGGTAGATCGCGGCGAACATCGCCGGCAGGATCGCGAAGTACTTCGCCAGGTCGTTGGCCACGCTGAAGGTCGTCAACGCGCCACGCGTGATCAGTAGCTGCTTCCCGATCTCCACGATCTCGATCAGCTTGGTCGGGTCGGAGTCCAGGTCCACCATGTTCCCGGCCTCCTTGGCGGCCGAGGTGCCGGTGTTCATGGCGACGCCGACGTCGGACTGGGCCAGCGCGGGCGCGTCGTTGGTGCCGTCGCCGGTCATCGCGACCAGCTTGCCGCCCTCCTGCTCGGCGCGGATCAGGGCCATCTTGTCCTCGGGCTTGGCCTCGGCGAGGAAGTCGTCCACGCCGGCCTCGTCGGCGATCGCCCTGGCGGTCAACGGGTTGTCGCCGGTCACCATCACCGTGCGGATGCCCATGGCGCGCAGTTCGGCGAACCGTTCGCGCATCCCCGGTTTCACCACGTCGGACAGCCGGATGACGCCGAGCACCACGTCGTCCTCCGCGACCACCAGCGGCGTGCCGCCCTGGGCGCTGATCTCGTCCACCACGCCCCTGGTCGACGTGTCGAGCGTGAACGCGCTCGCCGCGCCCTTGCGGATGCGCCGGCCGCCCAGGTCGATGCCGCTCATCCGGGTCTGCGCGGTGAACGGCACGAATTCGCCCGCTTTCTCGGCGTCCGTGGGCTCGGCCGCACGCCCGTACCCCGTCACGCACAGCTCGACCACGCTGCGGCCCTCGGGCGTGCCGTCGGCGAGGCTGGACAGCCGCGCGGCGTCCACCAGGGCGTCGACGGTGGTGCCGCGCACCGGGATGAACTCGGTGGCGCGCCGGTTGCCCCACGTGATGGTGCCGGTCTTGTCCAGCAGCAGCGTGTCGACGTCGCCCGCCGCCTCCACCGCCTTGCCGGACGTGGCCAGCACGTTGCGCTGCACCAGCCGGTCCATGCCGGCGATGCCGATCGCCGACAGCAGCGCGCCGATCGTGGTCGGGATCAGGCAGACCAGCAGCGCGGTCAGCACGATCACCGACTGCTCGCCGCCGGAGAAGACCGCGAACGGCTGCAACGCCAGGACGGCGAGCATGAAGATGATCGTCAACGTGGACAGCAGGATCGTCAACGCGACCTCGTTCGGCGTCTTCTGCCGCTCCGCGCCTTCCACCAACGCGATCATCCGGTCCACGAAGGACTCGCCCGGCTTCGTGGTGATCCGCACGACGATCCGGTCGGACAGCACCGTGGTGCCGCCGGTCACCGCCGACCGGTCGCCGCCGGACTCCCGGATCACCGGCGCGGACTCGCCGGTGATGGCCGACTCGTCCACCGTGGCGATGCCGTCGACCACGTCGCCGTCGCCGGGGATCACCTCACCGGCCTCGACCACCACCAGGTCGCCGATCTTCAGCTCGGCGCCGGGGACCGTGCGGCCGTCGGTGAGCCGGGCGACGGCGTCCTTCTTGGTCTTGCGCAGCGATTCGGCCTGGGCTTTGCCGCGTCCTTCCGCCACGGCCTCCGCGAGGTTGGCGAACAGCACGGTGAACCACAGCCACAGCGCGACGCCGATGGTGAACGTGTTCGGGTCGCCGATCGCGAAGACCGTGACCAGCAGCGAGCCGACCCAGACGACGAACATGACGGGGTTGCGCAACTGGTGGCGCGGGTGGAGCTTGCGCAGCGCGTCGGGGAACGACGTGAGTAGCTGTCGGGGGTTGAACACCCCGGCGGCGACCTGGTGGCCCAGGTTCTCCGCGTGCCGGTCCCGGATCTCCTCCGGGGTCCGTTGCGTCGTGGTGGTCACAGCAGAGCCTCCGCGATGGGACCGAGAGCGAGAGCGGGAACGAAGGTCAGCGCGGCGACCAGCACGATGGAGCCGGCCAGCAGCGTGGCGAACAGCGGGCCGGTGGTCGGCAGCGTCCCGGCGGTGACCGGCGCCTTCTTCTGCGCGGCAAGCGATCCGGCCAGGCACAGCACGGCGACGATCGGCACGAACCGGCCCAGCGCCATGCAGACACCCAGCGACGCCTGGAACCAGTCGCTGGTCACCGTGATCCCGGCGAACGCGCTGCCGTTGTTGTTCGACGCCGACGCGTACGCGTACAGGATCTCCGACAACCCGTGCTCACCCGGGTTGTTCAACGCGCCCTGCGTGCTCGGCAGCAACGCCGCGATCCCCGCGCCGACCAGCAGCACCGTCGGCATCGCCAGGATCGACACCGCGGCGGCGGTGACCTCGCGGCGGCCCAGTTTCTTGCCCAGGTACTCGGGCGTGCGGCCGACCATGAGTCCCGCCAGGAACATCGCGATGACCGCCATCACCAGGATGCTGTACAGACCGGTGCCGACCCCGCCCGGCGTCGTCTCGCCGAACAGCATGTTCAGCAACGTCCCACCGCCGCCCAGGCCGGTGTAGCTGTCGTGCATGGAGTTCACCGCGCCGGTCGACGTGGCGGTCGTCGTGTCCGCGAACAGCGCCGACGACGGGATGCCGAACCGGAGTTCCTTGCCCTCCAGCGGACGCAGCCCGTTCGCCTCCGCCACCCAGATCACGGTCAGCATCGCGGCCCACAGCAGCCCCATCACGCCCAGCAGCACGTAGCCCTGCCTGCGGTTGCCGACCATTGTGCCGAACGTCCGGGTCAGCGACACCGGGATGACCAGGATCAGGAAGATCTCGACCAGGTTCGACCAGCCGTTGGGGTTCTCGAACGGGTGCGCGGAGTTCGCGTTGAGCACGCCACCGCCGTTGGTGCCCAGTTCCTTGATCGCCTCCTGGCTGGCGACCGGCGCGGTGGCGACCTGCTGACCGTCGACCACCACGCCGGACTTGAGGCTCATCACGACGCCTGTGGCGACCAGCACGATGGCGAAGAGGAAGGCAACAGGCAGCAGGATGCGGAGGGTGCCGCGGGTCAGGTCGACCCAGAAGTTGCCCAACCGGTCCGTCTGACGGCGGGTGAACCCGCGCACCAACGCCATCGCCACCGCCATGCCCACGGCCCCCGACACGAAGTTCTGCACCGTCAGGCCGGCCATCTGGACCGTGTGGCCCATGACGGCCTCCGGCACGTAGGACTGCCAGTTGGTGTTCGTGACGAAGCTGATCGCGGTGTTGAACGCGACCCCCGGCGGCACCGCGCCGCGGTCGAAGTCGAACGGCAGGATCGGCTGGATCCGTTGCAGGACGTAGAGCAGCACCACGCCGACGAACGAGAACCCGATCACCGCTCGGGCGTAGGTGCCCCAGCGCTGCTCGGAGTCCGGATCGACCCGCGCGATCCGGTACACCGCGCGCTCGACCCCGGAGTGCTTCGCGCCGGTGTAGACCCGCGCCATGTAGTCGCCGAACGGCCGGTGGACCACCGCCAGCGCGAGCAGGAGGAGACCGACCTGGAGCAGGCCGGCCGCAGTGGAGGACATCAGAACTTCTCCGGCCTGAGCAGAGCGACGAACAGGTACCCGATCAACAGCAGGGCGAGCACGCCTCCGACGACGTTCGCCACCACCCCGGTGCCGCTCACAGCTTCTCCAGCCCGCGCACGCCCAGCGCCACCAGAACGAACACACCCACCAGCAGCAACGCATAGGCCAGGTCGGCCATGAGCGTGCTCCCTTCCGCCTTCGAGAGGTCCACCCGTCGGACCGCGACTCCGGAAGAGTGCATTCGGAAGTGGGTGGTCGGCGGCGGCCTGACGGCTCTTTGACAGCGGTGATCAGGTCTTTGACGCCATCTTGACGACGACGAGACGTGCGTCTCACCGCATGACCTGTCCGCGATAGCCCGAATGGCGTAGCGCTGCTACAGGTGGTGAGGTCCACGGTGGTGCGGCGCCGGGCCGGTCCTGCAGCGGCTCACGCGGTCGCCGACAACCAAACGGCCGTGTCCGAGTTGGCCCTGCTGCGCCACCAGCGCGCACCGTTCCTCAAGCTGGGACGCGATGGCCGTGGAAGAACGCGGGTTGGTCGACTGGTGTCACCCGGCTTGCAGGGCCTCGGCCACCGGCCGGCAGCGGGCGGGTCAGCGCGCCGAGCCCCTGGCGGTCGGGCAGGTCCGCGTCGAGCAGGCGTCGGGCCTGGTCGGCTTCACGGCGGTCGGCGGGGGTGGTGGCGCGGTCGGCGGCGTGGTCCGCCACCTCGGCCGGCAGGGTGTCGAACAGCCGCTCCTGCTCGGGGGTTTCGAGTTCCGGCGGTCCGTCGCTCTGCCGGTCGGACCGGCTGAACAGGTCGGCGTAGAACGCCATCCGGGCGGGCGTCCCGCCACAGCGCGTCCGCCAGGTCGGGGTGGCCGGCGGCGCGCACCCCACCGGCGAGGCTGGGCGTCCACTGGCTTTCCAGCCAGGTTGCTCGCGTTCCACGAACTGGTCCGCGAGGCCGCCGATCTGGTGGGGCCGCGGCTCCCAGTGCTTCGCAGTGGTCCCGGCTCGTCGCCGATTTTGCGCGCTCGGTTGGGGCGGATGATCCGGATACTTTGATGGCTCGTCATCACGAGGCGTTGTTCGGGGCCAAGCGTGGTGAGGTTGGCTGGGCTGTTACGGCGTTTCGGGCGTTGCGGGGGGATGTGGTGCGGGTGCTTGGTGCCTGGCATCCGGATGTGTACCGGATCGACTCGCAGCTTGAGTTCTGGTCTGGGGTGCCGGATTCTCGGTGAGGGTTTGGGTGTCTGCGATGGTGAAGACCAGTTGTGGTCGTTCCCAGGTGACCTTTGGTGGGCGTGCCGGGATGACGCCTACCTTTCGTGCGCCCATCCTGGTGTAGAAGCCTTCTGAGGGTGGGTGTGAGACTACCTTGATCGACTGGATTCCCTGTTCGCGGGCTTGGGTCAGCATGTGTTCGATCAGCTTGGCGCCTATGCCCAGGCCTTGTGCCTCGTTTGCCACGAACAGCAGGTCCAGCTCTGGTGGGTGCGTGATCAGGCTGTAGAAGCCGAGGGTAGTGGTGCTGGTATTGGCCTCGGCTCGGAAGGTTGGGTGTCGGTTCAGGTACCCGGCGGTTACCTGGTACTCGTGCAGGATCGTGGCGTACTGGCCGCGGTAGGCGGCTGAGTCCTGCATGAGGGCGGTCAGTTCCTCGGCGTGCTTGGGTTCGGCCGGCGCGATGCGAACGGTGGTCATTGGGGCAGCTTAGATAGCGTTGGTGGTCTCGCTTGGGCTTGGTCGAAGAGCGGCGCTCGCCGCTGGGCTGGCCGCCAAGGATGATCACAAAAGCAAGACTCGGGCGTCGTGTCATCCCCGCATGACCTGGTCAAAGACCACCACCCTTGTCAGGGATGCGCAAGCGAAAAGCGTGCTTGCGCATCCCTGACAAGCGCGGTTCCCTGCGGGCAGGCCATACGGGGATGACACGCAGCCCAACCGGGGGTGTGCGCGCTGCGCGCGCCACGGCGTCGAGCGGAGTCGGCCGGGGCGGAGAGTGCGGAGCGCGCCACGGCGGAGAGCGTCGTTGCTCGGGCTTGGCTCAGGCGGCGTCGGCGGCGGCTTGCAGGGTGGCGATGTCGATCTTTTTCATCGTGCGCAGGGCGTTGCCCACTGCGGCGGCCTTGGTCGGGTTCGGGTTGGCCATGAGGGTTGCCAGCGCGTTGGGCACCACCTGCCAGGACAGGCCGTAGCGGTCCTTGAGCCAGCCGCATTGGCCCTCTTGGCCGCCGTCGGCGGTGAGGGCGGTCCACAGGTCGTCTACCTCGGTCTGGGTCTCTCGATTGACGTGGATGGAGATGGCCTCGGTGAACGTGAAGTGCGGGCCGGCGTTCATGGCGGCGAAGCGTTGTCCGTCCAGATCGAAGGTCACCACGAACGCGGTGCCGTCCGGGGCTCGGGTGATGTCGGTGATCTTGGAGTTCTCGATCACGGAGGTGTAGAAGGTGGCGGCTTCCTCGGCCTGGTGGTCGAACCACAGGAAGGTGGAGACGTTCGACATGATCGGGTCCTCTCGGCTCGGTGTGCTTGCTCTCTGCCCTGTGGACGTTGCCGCTTCGCGTCGCTCGACATGTCCGGCGGGGGTCTGCCAAGATTTTTTCCGCCCGGTCGCCCGGTCGCCCGGGGTGCCGGGGTGACCTGGGACACGTCTGTCTGGCTCGGGAACTAATCCGGCCGCGCGGCGGTTGTACGGGGTGGTCGTCAATCTTGTGTCCGTGTTTCCAACGTTTCGCGGGAACGAAGTTGCGGACGGGTTTCTTTCTTTGCCTTGCAGGACAAGCTGGAGAAGTCGTCGTCTCGGAACCGACCCGGAGGTCGCGTGGTGCGGCCCCGTATCCAGCACTGCCAAGGAGAAGATCTTGACTCAGGGAACCGTGAAGTGGTTCAACGCGGAGAAGGGCTTCGGCTTCGTCTCCCGTGAGGACGGCCCGGACGTCTTCGTGCACTACTCGGAGATCGACGGCTACGGCTACCGCTACCTGGAGGAGAACCAGCGCGTCGAGTTCGAGGTGAACCAGGGCCCGAAGGGCCCGCAGGCCACCGGCGTCCGCGCTCTCTGACCTCCCCCATCCCACCTGCTCCTACCGGCGGACCCGCCGACGGAGACTCGGGAACCGAAGCCCCCTGGACCCTCGCCGGTCCAGGGGGCTTCGGTCTGTCCGGGCAGCCTCCTAGCGGGTGCCGGAAGATCCGGCGGACGAGTGACCCGCTCCGCACGGTAACCGTTCCGCTACCATTCCTCCGGCACTCTGGGAGCCATGGTGGAGTCGAGCGGATCCGAGGTCGCGCCGCGCTCGCGGTACGACGCCTTCCTGTCCTACAGCCACGCCGCCGACGGCAGGCTCGCGCCCGCGCTGCAACGCGGCCTGCACCGGCTCGCCCGGCGGTGGAACCAGGTGCGGGCGCTGCGGGTGTTCCGCGACCAGGAGAGCCTGTCGGCGAACCCGGACCTGTGGACGACGATCGGCGAGGCGTTGCGGGAATCCCGGTACTTCATCCTGCTCGCCTCGCCCGAGGCCGCGCGGTCGCCGTGGGTGGCGCGTGAGGTCGGGTACTGGCGGGCCGAGCGGGAGCGTGGCACCTTCCTCATCGGCCTCACCGGCGGCGCGATCGTCTGGGACGAGGAGGCGGGCGACTTCGACTGGGAGCGCACCACGGCGCTGCCGGAGGCGTTGCGCGGCTGGTTCACCGCGGAGCCGTTGTGGGTGGACCTGTCCTGGGCGCGTGACCCGGCCGAGTTGTCGGTGCGGCACAGCAGGTTCCGGTTCGCCGTGGCCACCCTCGGCGCGCCGGTGCACGGCAAGGCCAGGGAGGAGCTGGACAGCGAGGACGTGCGCCGGCACCGCGTGACGACCTGGGTCCGCCGCGGGGTCGCGTCGGCGCTGGCCGTGCTGCTGGTCCTGGTGCTGGGTCTGGGCACGCGGACGATCGTGCAGCAGCGGGACGCGATCGAGCAGGGGCAGCGTGCGCTCTCCCGCGCGGTGGCCGCGAAGAGCGAGCTGATGGCCGACACCGACCCGGAGCTGTCCCGGCTGCTGGCCGTGGCCGCCTGGCGGGTCAGCCCGACGGCGGAGGCCGGTGCGGCGATGCTGCTGTCCGCCACCCGTCCCGCCGTGGCGCGGATCGCGAGCGGTGGCGAGGTGGTCGACGCGGTGGCGCTCAGCCCGGACGGCAGGACGCTGGCGACCGGTGGTGACGACGTGCGGCTGTGGGACGTCGCGACCCGGCGGCAGGTCGGCCGGACGATCGACGATCACGCGGGGGCAGTGGGGGCGGTCGCGTTCAGCCCGGACGGCCGATCACTGGTCACCTCCGCCGAACGGGCCTCGGTCCGGTTGTGGGACGTGGCAACGCAGGACCCGATCGGCGAGCCCGGCCAGGAGCCCGACGACAGGCTGGTGATGGGCGTCACCTTCAGCGTGGCGTTCAGCCCCGATGGCACGACGGTCGCTCAGGGCGAGGGCGGCAACACGGTCACGCTGTGGGACGTGCGGGGCAGGGCGACCCTCGGCACGTTCCAGGCCGGTCCGGTCACCATCGGCACCCAGGCCATGGTCCCGCCGTCCATCGCCTACCACCCGAACGGGTCGGTGTTGGCCACCATCGGCCCGGACGGCGCGGTCTGGTTCTGGGACCTCGCGACGCGCACCCGACTCGGCGAGCCGCTGCCCGCCCACCCCGCCGACACCACGAGCCAGGTCGCCCCGGTGCTGGCGTTCAGCCCGGACGGCTCGGTGCTCGTCACCGCCGGCACGGACGGGGCGATCCGGTTCTGGGACACCGCCACCCGCCAACCGGTCGGCGCGCCGCTCACCGGCCACACCCGGCCCGACCGCATTACGCTGCCGCAGTCGTTGGCCCTCAGCCCCGACGGGCGGGTGCTGGCCGCGGGCAGCGAGGACGGCCGGATCCGGCTGTGGGACGTCCGCAGCCGCAACCTGCTCGGCGCGCTCCTGAGCGGCCACACCCGCCCGGTCGCCTCGGTCGTGTTCAGCTCGGACGGCCGGACCTTGGCCAGCGGCGGGCGGGACGGCACCGCACGGCTGTGGGACGTCACCGAGCGACTCCAACTCGCCCATCCGGCGGTCGAGCACACCGGTCAGCTCTACGCGCTGGCGTTCAGCCCCGACGGCAAGACCCTGGCGACCGGCGGCGACAACGGCGAGACGGCCGGCGACCACGGCAGCAAGGAGGCGTGCGGCCACAACGGGTGGGGCGTGTGCAGCGTCGACAACGGCAAGTTGGAGGTGATCGGCGGTCGTGGTTCGTTCGTGATGCAATACGACCCGCCCGGAGCCCGCCGGCCGGCGCCCACCGGGCCGCCGCGCACGGTCATGCTGTGGGACGTCGCCGAACGGCGGGCGATCGCCGACCTGCCGACCCGCACCCGCAAACCGGTCCTGTCGGTGGCGTTCAGCCCGGACGGCCGCACCCTGCTCACCGGCGGGCTGAACGGCGCCGGCGACGGGGCGACCCTGTGGGATCCGGCCGGTCGGACCCGACTCGGCGACCCGCTGCCCGACCGGCTGAGGGTGGTTCGCTCAGCGGCCTTCAGCCCGGACGGCGGCACGCTCGTGACGGCCGGTCTGGGCGGTGAGACCAAGGCGGTGGTGTCGTTCTGGGACTTCCAGGGCCGGGAGCTGCTCGGCTCGTTCGAGGTGGAGGACGTTGTGTACGCGACGGCGTTCAGCCCGGACGGGGACGTCCTCGCGACCGGGAGCGGCGACGGGACCGTGCGGCTGTGGGACGCCGGCACGCGGCAGCCGGTCGGCGAGCCGCTGACCGGCCACACCGGTCAGGTCGGCGCGCTGGCGTTCAGCCCGGACGGCCGGACGCTGGCGAGCGCGGGCGACGACGGTGTGATCCGCCTGTGGGACGTCCCGAACCGCAGTGCGGCAGGCGACCCCCTGGTCGGGCACACCGGCGCGGTGTACTCCGTGGCGTTCAGCCGGGACGGCCGCACGCTGGCCAGCGGTGGCGGGGACAGCTCGGTGCGGCTGTGGGAGCTGGAGGCCCGCAAGCAGGTCAGCGCGCCGCACGTGGGCCACCGGCAGCCGGTGCGGGCGGTGGCGTTCAGCCCGGACGGCCGGACCCTGGCCAGTGCCGGCGAGGACAACGCGGTCCGCTTCTGGGACGTCGGCTTCACCGCCGACACCGCCGCGCTGCTGTGCGGCACGGCACGCCGTTCGCTCACCCCGGAGGAATGGGCCCGCCACCTGCCGGAAGCGCAGTTCCGCCAGGTGTGCCCGTGACCTCGTGTCCGACCCGGGTGGGCCGCTGCTCGGTGGGGCAGCCGCACCAGAGTGCACGGCGGGGCTTTCCACCATCGGGCGGTCTCCGCGCCGGGTCCACGCTCAACCCGGTCGACAACCGCGCCGGCGTCGGTACAGTCGGACTGGAAGATCGGCAGCGGAGGATGCGATGAAGCGGAACATCACGTGCCCCTGCGGGGAGCAGATCGCCGGCAAGGACGAGGACGACCTCGTGGCGAAGACCCAGCAGCACCTCAAGGAGAACCACCCGGGCCACGACTACTCCCGTGACGAGATCCTGTTCATGGCCTACTGAGCCGGGCATCACGCTCCGGTCGTGGAGCCGGGCCGGACGATCATCAGCACGACGACGACCGCCCACAGCAGGTTGAACAGGCCGGTCGTCATGGCGAGCCGCGCACCGGTCCCGCCGGCGAGCACCCGGCGCTGGACCGGCAGGATGCCCAGCACCAGCAGGCCCGCCGCGAGCGCGGTCAGCACCACGGACGTCACCAGCCACGCGTCACCGAGGACCCCCATCCGCGCGCCGGTGACGATGCCGAAGACGGGCACGGCGATGCCGATGATCGCGTACGTGCGGCAGGTCCGGTGCAGGAAGGCCGCGACACCGGTCGGCGACTCCCGCGCGAAGCGGGGGAACAGCGACGCGGCCACGGCGATGGGGCCGATGGCGATGATCGCGACGAGCACGTGCAACGAGAGCCACAGCTTGGCCACCGCGTCTCCTTGGGTAGGCAGGCAACATATGTTGGCTGCCAATAGGTACCACACCTACGGTGTAGGCTGCCAACCTATGAGGACGGACGCGGTGCGCGGGCACCTGGACGCGCTGCTCCTGGCGGTGCTCGAACCGGGGCCGCTGCACGGCTACGCGGTCATCACCGCCGTCCAGCAGCGCAGCGGCGGCGTCTTGGAGCTGCGCACCGGCACGGTCTACCCGGCGCTGAGCCGGTTGGAGCGGCTGGGACTGCTGCGCAGCGGCTGGCAGCCGGTGGCCGACCGGCCCCGGCGGTGTTACGAACTCACCGACGCCGGGCGGCGCGGCCTGGCCGCCGAGCGGTCGACGTGGCAGCAGTTCACCGCCGCGATCAGCGCCGTGCTCGGTTCGGCCATGCCCGACTCGGCCGTGCTCGGTTCGGCCATGCCCGACTCGGCCGTGCCCGCGAGGAGTGCCACGTGAACACCGCGCAGCACGCCGACCCGGTGGAGGACTACCTCGCCACGCTGGCCACGTCCCTGCACGGCCCGGCCCGCGCGAAAGCCGTGATGATGCGGGAAGTCCGCGAGGGCCTCGCCGACGCCGTGGAGGCGCAGACCCGCTTCGGCGTGCCCCACGGCCAGGCGGCCCACCGCGCGGTGCGGGACTTCGGCGCCGCCGACGAGGTCGCGCCGTGGTTCCAACGGGAGCTGACCATCGCGCAGACCCGCCGCACGGCCCGCGTCGCCGCCGTCGCCGTGCCGATCCTGGTCGCGTGCCAACTCCTGGTGCACCTCGCCGCCCGTGACCCGGACTGGCGGCTGGGCGCGCTGGCCGCCCACCTCGCCGCCGTGGCGACCGCCGCCGGCCTGCTGGCCGTGACGGCGCTGACGGCCACCGGCCCGCTCACCCGCCTGCTGCCGACACCGCACCGGCTGCCGACGGCCGTCGCCTGGACCGCGACCGCCGCCGCCGCGGGCATGGCACTCGCCACCCTGGCGCTCGGCGTCACCTCGATCCTGTCGACCGACTGGCCGCTCACCTCGCTCGCCGGCGTGCTCGCCGCACTGGCGCACGGGGTGGTCGCCTCCTCGGCCCGTGCCTGCCGGCAGTGCGCACGGGCCGGCGCAGGAGCACTGCCAACCTGACGGTGGTGGGCGCTTGTTGCCTCTGCACGGTGCGGATTTCCGCCTCCCGGTCGCCCGTTGGCGGACCCGTCCGGGCCTGCCTACGCTGGTCGTATGACGGACACCGAGATCCACACCCGGATCAGCGACCTGGTCGCCGAGGAGCACGAGTTGCGGGAACGGGTGGTGGCGGGCGAGCTGGCCCCGGAGGAGGAGCAGACGCGGCTGCGTGACCTGGAAGTGGCCCTGGACCAGTGCTGGGACCTCCTGCGGCAGCGCCGCGCCCGCCAGTCCGCGGGCCAGGACCCGGACAGCGCGGACGTGCGCCCACCCGGCCAGGTCGAGAACTACCGCCAGTAGCACCGGCTTGAGCCATCCGACGCGGCAATCCTCCGCGCCGTGTCGGTGTCGCCTGTTAGCGTGCCGCGAGACCTCACGACCCGGCAGGCAGGGGCGCGGACCCGATGGACGACGACGGCGAGAAGGCCGCATTGTCGATGTTCCTGAACGCGCAGCGCGCCAGCGTGCTGGCGATCGTCGACGGCCTCGACGCCGAAGCGCTGACAACCCCCGTCCTGCCCTCGGGGTGGACCCCGCTGGGCCTCGTCGAACACCTCGGCCACGCCGAGCGGCACTGGTTCCAGGAAATCCTCACCGGCTCGGCGGAACCACTGCCGTGGCCGGACGACCACCTGCCGCTGACCACTCCGCGACCGCCGTCCGTGGTGTTCGCGTTCTACCGCGCCCAATGCGAGCGGTCCGACGCCGCGCTCGCCGCCACTCCGCTGTCGACGCCGCCCCGGGGCCGTCACCCGGACCCGCTCGGCAAGGAGACCACCGACCTGCGCCGGATCGTGCTGCACATGATCGAGGAGACCGCCCGCCACGCGGGCCACCTCGACGCCGCACGAGAGCTGCTCGACGGGAAGACCGGACTCGGTCCCCGGTAGCCCGCCGCGAACGCCGATCCGCGGCCCGGGTGCACGCCACTGTCCACAGTAGAATGTCGGTCCGCTGGCCGAGTACTCCCTGGTGGTGCTCGACGGTGGTGTTCCGGTGGCGCGGGCGGTCGGCGTGCCGTTGGTGTTTCCCGATGCCGAGCGCCGGAAACTGCCGGACCACGGGTGGGACGGGATCATCCTGTGGGCGGTCGAGGACGCTCTGGAACGGCCCAGTGGGAGGCGTGGGCGGGGGAGGCGTTCGTCGACGGGCCGAACGTCGTGGCGGGCGGGCTCGTGCCGGTGCTGGCATCGAGGGCGATGGATGTCGGCGTCTACGCGGAGCCGAACGTGTGGGTCGAGCACATCCTCGACGTGCCGCTCCGGAACGGCTTTTGATCAAATATCGCTCCAGGCGGTGTACGCCTCGCACATCCGGGTAGCCCCGAAGGGCAGTGCGCGCGCGTACTGCACGGAAGGCCCGTTTCGGCGGGCCGGGCCCGGCCGACGCGGAACCGTTGATCAACCAGCGTCCGCGTTGGCCTGGCTTGCCGTGCGCGCCCGGGTCGCCGGGTGTGCTCGGGCGACCACGAACGGCCTGCCCGGCGGAGCAGACCGTCCGTGCGACCGTTCAGCCGTCCTCGCGGTCCGGGCTCTCCAGGCGGAAGAAGTTGCTCTGCGCGCCGTCCGAGCGCTGTTCCTGGTAGATGAAGTTCAGCCGGCGCTCGTCGAAGGTCGCGAACCACTCGTCCCAGTCCACCCGTTGCAGCTCGTCGCCGCCGTAGCCGGGGAAGTCGAACCGCAGCACGCCGAGATGGCCGTCGTGCTCGGTGCCCTCGACGGTGGCCGGCCTCGCGTCGCGTTGTTCCGCCCACTGCCGGATGACGTCGTGGCTGGTGGTCACGAGGCTGCGGCCGGGTCGTTCCGGCTCGTTGTCGGGTGAGGTGACCTCCTGGGAGTAGCGCAGGCTCTTCGAGGTGTCCTTGCCGGTCCGGACACCGCCGCCGGCATCGCCCTCACTGCGTGGCCGTGGCGTGCCACCGCCGCTCATGGCTTCGGCGACCGCGTGCACGAGGTCGTCCTTGCGCATGTCGTGCGTGCCGCTGATGCCGAGTTCCACCGCCTTCCCGCGCAGTTCGGCGACGGTCATCCCGGCGAGTTCGCTCTCGTTCACGTCAGGGGTGTCGGGCGTCCGGTTGCCCTTCTCCCGTGTTCGCTGCTTGCTCATGTCGTCCTCCTCACGCAGTGGCCTACCCGTGCCCTCCGCCGGTACACCTCGGGCCGGGAACCCTGCCGGGTCGGGGGTGTCGTGGCGGGTGACCGGTCACCGGTCGTGGTCGGGCCCGCCTGCTCAGGCCCCGCGCTGCAACGCCGGCGCGGACGTGACGGCCGCGTCCAGCGTGGGGTGCACGGACAGGACGAGGTCCGCCCGGGTGACCAGGATCGGGTTGACGACGTTGCGGCGTCGGGCCACGACGGCGAGCCTCGTGTGATCGCGGCGGGCGCGGGCGCTGATGTCGATCAGCAGCGAGATGCCCGCGGCACCGAGGAACGTGACGCCGTCCAGGTCGACCGCCAGCAGGTGCGGGCGCTTGGCCAGTTGGGTCGTCAGTTCGGCGCGCAGCAGGCCGACCGTGGCCTTGTCGATCTCGCCGCTCACGGCGGTGACGACGAGGCCGTGGTGTTCCGTGCTGCGGGCGTTGAGCTGCTCCTCCGGTGCTTGGAGGGTGCTCGCCTCGCACAGCGGAACCCGAGGCGCCTGCCCGCGGTTCGCGGCGCGTAACCGGGTCCACAGGTCGTGGTGGTCGGCCGTGCGCAGGTGGACGGGGCGGGGGTCGCCGGGGCGGTGGTCGCGGATCAGCTCGGCGACGAACGCGGCCACCGCTTCGGGAGCCGGCACGGCGTCGTGGCCGAGGTAGGCCAGCACGATCAGGTCCTCGCCGCTGTGCGTCTCCACCGCCGCCGACCACCCGAGCCGCTCGTCCCACAGCAGGGCGAGGTCCCGCTCGGGGAAGGCGGGCAGCCGGCCGTCCAGCGCGAGGTAGGCGGAGGCGGGCGGCTCGGTGTCGGTGTACGAGCCGTCGCCGCTCAAGCCGAGTCCCGTCGCGACCAGCCCCACGTACCACCGCAGTTCCCGGGACAGCGCAAAGTCGAAATCCACGTCCATAGCACCCACCGCACGGTCTCGGATCCGGTCCGCGCCGGCTGCTTGACGCCTTATGGGCTTACCCGGAAGGCGATCGGCGCAAACGGTGGGTCGCGACACGTCGGCATCCGTCGCAGGGCCGGCCGCCGGTCGCCGAGGTCGACGGTTGGAGTCGGAGGTCGACGGTTGGAGGGTCGGCGGCGGTCGGCGGTCGGCGGTCGGCGGGAGGACCCGTCGGTGGTCCGGGTCAGGACGGGACCGCCGACACCTGCTTGGCGTGGTCGTAACCGATGTGCAGCCAGTCGGACGCGGCGACGGCGGTCAACGCGGTCATCACCAGCCGGGTGACCCGCGGCGCGAACACCCGGCCCGCCACGAGTGCGCCGGCGACCCACACCCCCGAGCAGAACGGGCACGTCACCAGCTCGCCCACGGCGTGCCGCCCGCCGTCGTGCCGGACCGACTCGTGGACCTCGGCCTCACCCGCCGCGCCGGCGTACCGGGTGAACGGCGCCCGCAGCACGCTGGTCACCGAACTCTTGGTCAACAGCCGACTCGCCTTGTGCGTCGCCACCGACAGCAGCACCACGTCACCCGCCGAGAACCGCTCGGGCAGCCGGACCCCGCGCCGCCTGCCGACCAGCGCCGCGACACCGACCAGCGCGGCGTACGTGCCCAGCGAGGCCAGGTACCCGGCGAGCGGGCGCTCCTCGTCACCGGCGTAGGCGTCACGGACACGGCGCAGCGACTCGGTCATCGACATGAACGCAGAGTTGCCGAGGCCCGCCGGCCGAAACCCCGGACCCCGGTGGCGCGGGTCCGCACGTCCCACGAACGGACGGGTGGCGCGATCGCCCGCGGAGGCGCGAGAATGGTCTAGACCTTCTCGCGTGAACAAGCCCGGCCGCCGCGGAAGGGGAGACCGTGATGCAGTTCCGACGCTCGGCCGCCGTCCTGGCGGCGCTGACCGGCGCCTTCGTGACGATGACCGCGGTGGTCGTCGTGCCCGCGCACGCGCACGGCTCGATGAGCAACCCGGCCAGCCGGATCTACCGCTGCTTCAGCGAGGGCCCGGAGAACCCGAAGTCCGCCGCGTGCAAGGCCGCGGTGCAGGTCGGGGAGAGCTGGCCGCTGTACGACTGGGACGAGGTCAACCAGCCCAACGCCAACGGGAGAAGCCGCGAGATCATCCCGGACGGCAAGCTGTGCAGCGCCGGCCGGGACAAGTACAAGGGCATCGACCTGCCCCGCGCGGACTGGCCCGCCACCACCCTGCCCGCCAGCGGCCAGGTCACTTTCGCGTACAAGGCGACCGCCCGGCACCCCGGCACGTTCGAGCTGTACCTGACGAAGCCGGGCTACGACCCGACCCGGCCCCTGAAGTGGTCGGATCTGGAAGACACGCCGTTCTACCAGAAGCTCAACCCGCCGGTGGCCGGCGGCGCCTACCAGTTGACGGCGAACCTGCCCGGCGGTCGCACCGGCCGTCACCTGATCTACTCGATCTGGCAGCGCCACCACCCGGACAGCGGTGAGGCGTTCTACACCTGCTCCGACGTCATCCTCGGCGGCTGACCGGCGCCGGCAGGGCCCTGGTCCCGGGGTCCTGCCGGCCGGGTCGGGTCAGATCGTGGGCGGCAGCGCCTGCGCGCCGCCGGGGCTCCACTCCAGCATGAGCAGGGTGGCGTCGTCCTGGAGCCGGCCGCGCTGGTGCTCCAGGACGGCGCGGGTGATGCGGCGCAGCGTCTCGGGCGCCGGCAGCCCGGCGGCTTCGTGGCGTTCGGTGAGTTCGACCAGGCGGTCGAGTCCGAACAGCTCGCCCTCCGGGCTGCGGGCCTCGGTGACGCCGTCGCTGTGGAACAGCACCCGGTCGCCCGGGCGGAGCTGCTCGGCAAGCTGCTCCGGCTCGGCCGGGACGAGGTGGCCCAGGCCGAGCGGCGGGCGCACCGGACCGTCGAGCAGGGTCGCCATCTTCCCGTCGCGGAGCAGCACCGGCGGCGGGTGGCCGGCGTTGAGGTAGTCCAGCTTGCCGGTGGCCAGGTCGAGCCGGGCGAGCAGGGCGGTGGCGAACCGCATCCGGTCGGGCGGGTTCTGCCCGAGGATGTCCCGGTCCGCCAGCACGGCGGCTTCGGCGAGGTCCAGGCCGTTGCGGCGGGCGTTGCGGGTCGCGGCCAGCGCCACGGCGGTGGTCAGGCCGGCGCTCATGTCGTGGCCCATGGCGTCGAAGACGGAGAGGTACGCGCGGTCGGCGTCGACCGCGTAGTCGTAGCCGTCGCCGCCGACCTGGTCGTAGGGCTCCATCACGGCCGTGACCACGAGCCGTTCGCAGGCGAACGTCTGCGGCGGCAAGAGCTGCCACAGCAGCTCCGACGCCACGGACAGCGGCTTCGTGCGGCGCACGACGTGGAACAGGTCGCTGTAGTGCTGCTTGGACTGGATCAGATGCCCGACCAGGCCGATCAGGGTCCAGCACTGCGCGCGCAGCCGCTTGTCCTCCGGGTCGGCTCCGGCGGGCAGGGTCATGTGCGCCACGCCCAGCCGTTCGGTGCCGTTGAGCACCGGGAGCCATAGCTGCGGCGGCGTGTCGACCGCCACGATCTCCACGTCCCGGTAGGCCCGGCCGGCGGCGGGGGAGGCGACCTGTAGTGACGGCCCCGCCGCGGGATCGAGCGGGTGTAGCTGCTGCTGGCCGAGGTCCACCAGGAAGAGCCGCACCGTCACGCCGACCGGCGCGGTCGCGTCGTCGATGATGTCCGCCAGGTCGTCGGCGGTGGCCAGGTGCGAGCCGTTGATGATCTTGCTGAGCACCCCGTGCCATGCCCCGTCGTCGCCTGCGTACGGACCGGCGCTCGCGTCGCCCACGGCCTCACCTCCCTGGTGAACGCGACGTGGTCCGTCCGCCGGCGAGGTCGCGCTCGTCGGTGTCGGGATTGCCTCTGGTCGCCCGCGTCAACCACGGACGTCGGACGCCACAGCGGGGGAGGTTCCGGTGCCCGACGCTGTGTCCAATGGGACCACGCATCGGGTCGGTGCGCCAGATCGCGGCCCCGCGCCGCCTGCCGGTCCGGGAAGACCGGCGTGCCGGTCGGCGCGGTGCGCTCCGATCAGGTGCCGGTCGGGTAGGTCTCCGGTTCCAGGACGTCGACCTGCCGTGTGTTCAGGGGGTGCAATGCCCGGGTCTCGTCGAACCAGAGGAACGCGTCGTAACGGTCACCGGGGATGGTCGGCACGTAGTTGCTCCACCGGTCGCGTTCCGGGTGGTAGACCACGCCGATCGCGCGGTGGCCGAGTTCGGCGGTGAGCAGGTCGGGCTGGTCGTCGAGGGGGAAGACCAGCAGGGCCCGCCGGGGCGCGGCGTCGTGCAGGACGTCTTCCAGTGAACCCGGCCGGGCCGGCGGCACGGGCATCTCGCGCATCGGCGCGCCCCAGGCGTCACCGGCGATCACGGTGCCGCGGTGGCTGCCGAACCCCACGAGCACGACCTGGTCGTCGCCGTGCCGCTCGCGGGCGAGTTGACCGATGTTGACCTCGCCGCGACCGGCCATGCCGGTGGCGCGGGCGTCGCCCACGTGCGTGTTGTGCGCCCACACCACTGCCTTCGAGCGTGGTCCGTAGTGGGACAGCAGTCGGGCGAGGGTGTCGTCCATGTGCCGGTCACGCACGTTCCACGACTCGCGCCCGCCGCCGAGCATCGCCCGGTAGTAGCGCTCGGCGCCGGCGACCACCTCGGCGTTCTGCCAGGCCCCGAACGCGCCGCCGTCACCGGCGGCCCGCTGCCGCAGCCGCACCAGCAGGTCGGCGACCTCGGTCTCGCAACCGGCGGGCACCAGCCGGGTGGCCATCGCGTAGTCCCGGGCGCTCTCGCCGTACGGCTCGAAGCACCGGTAGGCCTCCAGCGCCGCGGGCACCTCGGCCGGGTCGTGCTCCCGCAGGTGGACCAGGATCTCGCGCAGCGACTCCCACAGCGAGTACACGTCCAGGCCGTGGAAACCGGTGCGCCGGTCCTCGTCCAGTCCGGCGTTGCGGGCGCGCAGCCACCGGCAGAAGTCGGCGACCTCCTCGTTGGCCCACATCCACGTCGGCCACCGCTCGAACGCGGCCAACGCCCGACGCGGGTCGCCGGGCGCGTCCGGCGAACAGCGGACGGCGCGGTCCACCCGGTCGCAGTCGGGCCAGTCACCCTCCACGGCGACGAACGAGAAGCCCCTCTCCTCGATCAGCCGCCGCGTCAGCACCGCACGCCACCGGTAGAACTCGTGCGTGCCGTGGCTGGCCTCGCCCAGCATCACCACCCGCGCGTCGCCCACGCGGTCGACCAGCACGTCGAAACCGCCCGCGTCCTCCAGCGGCGCGGCCAGCGCCACCACCTCGTCCCGGTACCGCGTCACCACGTCCTCCCGAACCGGCGGCCGTCCACTCCCGGGGTGAGACCGAGGACACCACCCGGCGGGAACATCACGCCCGCCCGCGCCGTTGTACGAGGCGGTCGGTGCGGTTCGTGTCCCCGGGCCCCACCTCACAGCCGCCGCGGAATACCTTCGGGAGCCGCGCCGTGCCAACCGCCGAGAGGCGACCGCCGTGCCGACCCTTCGACTCGATCACCGGCCGAACAGCCCCACGAGGGTGCCGCCGGCGAGGACGCGGCCCTCGATCGCGGCGCGCACGTCGTCGGCCGTGACGCCCTCGCCGAGCCCCAGTGGCCGGTCCACGGCGTACAGGCGGAAGAAGTACCGGTGCGGTTCGTCGCCGATCGGCGGTCGCGGGCCGCCCCAGCCCAACTCGCCGTAGCCGTTGCGGCCGACCGCCGCCCCTTCCGGCACCGCGCCTTCCCCGACCGCCGTCACGTCGGCCGGGATGCCGACCACCACCCAGTGCGTGAACGTGCCGGCGGGCGCGTCCGGGTCCTCGCAGAGCAGCACCGACTCCTCGGTCCCCGGCGGCACGTCCGACCACTGCAACGGCGGCGACGTGTCACCGCCGTCCCGCGAGTACCGGTCCGGGATCATGGTGTGCCCGCTGAACGCCGCGCTGCGCAGGTCGAGGCCGCCGTCCGCCGCCACGCCGCCGCCCCCGCCCAGCGGCCCCGACGCCCGCTCGCCGACCGCGCGCGGCGGGTGCTCGCGC
This sequence comes from Actinosynnema sp. CS-041913, assembly GCF_050942485.1. Lineage (NCBI taxonomy): Bacteria > Bacillati > Actinomycetota > Actinomycetes > Pseudonocardiales > Pseudonocardiaceae > Actinosynnema > Actinosynnema sp. CS-041913. The sequence goes on from NZ_CP192037.1 coordinate 3,277,231, forward strand.
TGCAACTGCTCGTTCGCGGCCCGGTCGGCGTGCTGGTCCGGGACGCCGTGGTCGTCGAACTCGGCTCGCAGCCGCGTGCGCCGGATGTCGTACTTGTGGCTTCCGGGATCAGGCATGTCCGCCTCCTCCACTCGTTCGACGGCGGGTCCGCTGAACGCGCCTCCCACCTGGCTTACCCGGCCGGGCGATCGGTACACCGGGAACGCCGGGCCGGTCACGCCGAGAATCAGGTGAAAGCCACCTGGATGAGTGAATCCGGGTCGGTGGCGGTCGTCCCGGGTGTGGTCGACGGCGGAGTGGCTACCCGACGCGGGTGACTGTCGACGCTTCCCCGGAAAAGCGAACACCGGCGTATTCGCCGACCGACTTCGTGCGCGTCCTGAAGACTCGCAGCGTTGTGCGCGACTACACGGAAAAGCGGGTGGACGATGACGTGGTGGAGTCGATGCTGGACGCCCTCCTGTCCGCGCCGACCGGCGGGAACCTCCAGGCTTGGGCATTCGTGGTAGTGCGCGATCCCAGACGGGTGGCACAGCTCAGGGCCTTTTCCCCAGGGGTCATCGGCTCGCCCGCGCTGCTCTTGGTCGCCTGCTTCGACACGTTCCGGTACAAGGGCTCGATGATATCGAGCGCCGGGCGGTTGTGCGTGTCGATGGCCGTGGAGAACTTCCTGCTGGCCGCTCACGCGCACGGCCTGGGGGCATGTCCGGTGAGCAGTTTCCGGGTCGCGCCCCTGTGCCTCCTGCTGGAACTGCCGGACCACCTGGAGCCGATGCTGATCGTGCCGGTCGGCTATCCGGCCGCCGAGCCGGAGCGATCACAACGGCGTCCCAGGGAGGAGGTGGTGAGTTATGAGGTCTACGGACGACGCGATGCCTCCTCGCGTGCGTGAGGGGCTGGCGCTCTTGGCGAGCTACCTGCTGAGTTCCGCGCGTGGATTGCTGGACGAGCCTCCGGATTACGGGCACTTCCGCTGCATGGACGGGGCGCGCCGGGCCCTCGAGTTGCTGGATGCCGAATCGGGCAAGGATCCGCGTGTCATCGCCGTGCGCACGAGATTGGACGAACTTTCCTCGGCGGCGATGAATACCCAGGACATTACGGGGCCACTGGACGACCTGTGCCTGGAAATGGCCCGCGTGGTAAAGGACTCGATGACCCGCGAGACGGATGCGAAGTCCTGACTTCCCAAGCTGTCCTGTTCAGGAGGTAGCATGTCCGCCCCTCGGTCTTCCCACCTTCCCGCTGCCACCGGAGGAGGTGGCCGCCCGGCGCGAGTCGATGCACCGGCAGAGGCCGACGAGATATTCATTCTCCACCCACCCGAGGGGCACGGTAGACCATCGGTGTTGAAAAGACACCGGGTACCTTCGAATACGCGTTCCTGGCCGGTGCCCGGGGTGAACGGAATGTGGTTCGTCTCGTTCGCGGACTCCGCCGTGCCCGCTCCCGGTGGCGGAGATGCCGGGTGTGCCGCGGCCGAGCGTGCGAGACGGCGGATGGCCGAGCTGGGCGCCTATTTCGGCACCGACCACCTCACCGCCGGAACCGGAGCGCTCTGCCTGGAGAGCGGCCGGCACGCGACGCAGGCGATCTTCACCGAGACCTGGCTCCGGGATCGGCGGCACTACCTGCACCTCAGAGGCGCCAAGAAGCTGACCGGCGCGGTCACCGACGCGGCGCGGCTCGACCTGGTCACGGGCGTCTGCCTGTACAGCTCAGCGACCGTGCGGTTCACCGACGAGCGCGGCGACAGCCCGGCGCTGCTCCACCCCGGAGTGGGGCGGCTGACCGGCCCGTTGCGGAGGATCGTCGCCGATGACGAACTGTCGGTGTACGAACGCGAGGCCATCGTCCGCCAATCGCGGGTGATCGCCGATCTGCTCGCCGTGCTGCCCGCCGACCTCCCCACGACGGTCACCATCGACGTGCCGCGGGTCCAGTACTACTGCTACCTCCTCGACGCCTTCCGGCGCGGACACGTCCGCGCCGACCTCATGCTGCGGTGGTTCGACCTGGTCGACGCCCGGCACACCCAGCTCACCGGCGCGTTCCGCGCCCGACTGCGCACCACTCTGGACTCCGTCCGCCGCGCCGACGTCGCGGTCCGCACCGCGCCGGGGCTCGACCCGCTGGCGCAGCGCCTCCGTGACGCGGTGTCGGGCACCGGCAGCCGGATGCCGCCCATCAGGGACCTCGTGGCGGTACAGGCCGCCGCCGACCCGGTGTGGGAAGTGCTGCAACGCGTCCAACCCCCGCGCGATCGCGACCAGCTATGGGAGATGAGCTACACCGTGGAGGTGCTGAGGGCGATCGGCATCCACGACACCGGCGGGCGGGCACTGGCGATGATGGTCGACCGTTACGCGGAGTTCCCGATCCTCCAGCACGCGCAGCGAGTGCAACGACGCATCGACCAGTCCAGCAGCGGGTTGCCGGTACTCGGCCTCTACCCGGCGGAGCGCGTGATCAACGTCGGCCGTGACGGCGTGCCGGAATCGCTCTACTTCCAGGACGCCAGTCGGTACGTGGTAGCCGACGACCACACCACCGTCGACCTGTTCCCGCTGATCGACGGCCTCTACGAGGCCCCGGGCGAGTCGGCGGTGCGCGCGAGGTAGACGGTGCTGGTGGCCTCGCGTTGCTGCAAGGGGTTGGGGAAGCGGACGATCTCGGCGGTTGCGTGAGCGAAGTGGCGGCCGAGCGCCGCGGTGTAGTCGTCGTCCGGTGGTTCGTTGGACCACAGCGCGAACACGCCGCCGGGGTGGAGCCGTGCCGCCAGGCGGCGGAGTCCGTCGGGTCGGTAGAAGTCGGCGTTGTCCGGGTGCAGCAGGTGGCTTGGCGAGTGGTCGATGTCGACGATGACCGCGTGGAACCGGCGGTCGGGTTCCGCCGGGTCGAATCCCGTGCGGGACATCTCGAAGAAGTCGCCGTGGACGAGTTCGCAGCGGGGGTCGGCGGCCAGTTCCTCGCCGCCGGGCAACAGGCCTCGGCGGTGCCATTCGATGACTTCGGCGAGCGCGTCGACGACCAGCACCGAGCGCACGGCCGGGTGCTCCAGCACGGTGCGCGCGGTGTAGCCGAGGCCCAGGCCGCCCACCACCACGTCGAGCGGCGCGGGCAGGCCGGCCAGCGCCAGGCGGGCCAGTTCCACCTCGGAGACGGTGAACAGGCTCGACATCAGGAACTCGTCGTTGAGCTTGATCTCGTGGACCTCGCGGTCGAACGCGGGATCCCAGCGCCGGCGCAGGACGAGTTCGCCCAGGGGCGTCCGGCGCCAGTCGAGTTCCTGGAAACGTGCGCTCATCTCGGGTGCCTCCGGTCGCGTGCGGGGCGCCCGGGTCGGTCTTGCGCGGGTGGACTTCCGGTGTGGGCGGCGCCCCATGATCGCAGGGTTCGGCGACCGGCGTGCCGGCGGTGCGCCGGCACGACTACCCGGCCACTCCCCGGGCCCGCTGGGAGGCTCGGTAGGCGGGGCCGCGCAGCCGGTTGAGCCGGCCGTCCGGGTGGAACCGGTCCAGCGCGTGGGCGGTGACGTCGAAGCTCGGGTCGACGTCCGGGGCGGGTCCGGTCAAGGTGAGGGTCGCGACCGGCCGCCACGGCCCGGTCACCTCGGCCACCATGAGCCGGAACGCCAGCGGTCCGGCTGCCTCGGGCAGTTCCGCCAGGTCGACCGGCAGGTGGCGGGCCGGGTCGGCGGGCACGGCGGCCAGCATGAGGCGCCGGCCGCCGACCTGGTACGGCAGCAGCGACGTGTACGTGGTGGCGAAGTCGCGGCGGGGCGTCAGCAGGTGGCGCAGGCCGGCCCGGCTGCCGGTGGTCGCCAGTGCCAGGTCCAGCGGGACGCCCTCGCCGCCGGCGTCCTCGATGCGGACGGCCAGGCCCAACACGTCCGGCAGGCCGCGCGGGGTCGAGACGGCCTTGGACAGGCGCACGAGCGCCGGGTGCTCGCCCGGCTCGTCCAGCAGCGGCACGCCGTGGTACTGCGTCCCGGTCACCGAGAACACGGCGCGGAACACCACGCCGCGCGGGTGGAACAGGCGGGCGCCACGCATCGCCGAGCCCAGCCGGACCAGCGCGGTGACGCTCCGGGTCAGGCCGTTCCGCGGCGGTAGGGCGGTCACCGGTTGCCGCTGCGCGCGGCCGGGCGGTGGCGTCTGTGCGCTCATGGCGATCTCCCGGATCGGTAGCGCGGGAAGGGTTCCCCCACGGGCGTGATGTCACGCCCCGGAGTTCCTGGCGAGGTGTCGCGTGCGGAGTTCGTGGCGGGCTGTCACCTCCCGGAGATCGGCGGCGCTTTCGTCCGTTCGTCGGCATTCGCCTCCGGCTGCGCGGGTAACCCGGTCGCCGAGGAGGCCACATGACCGACGACCAGGCGAGTCCCGAGGCTACGCCGGAGGGCACCGGTTGGCCGGGTGTCGCGAGCAGGCTCGCGGAGTTGGCGCGTGCTCTCCAGCAGCAGGACAACCCGCAGGAGACGCTGGACGAGATGGTGCTCGCGGCCGTGGGCACCGTTCCGGGCGCGGAGCAGGCCGGGGTCACCACGATCCGCGAGCGGCGGGAGGTGGACACCGTGGCGGCGTCGGACCAACTCGTGCACAAGATCGACGCAATCCAGTACGAGACCGGGCAGGGGCCGTGCCTGGCCGCCCTCTACGACGACAAGACCGTGCTCGCGGCCGATCTCGCGACCGAGCCCCGGTGGCCGCTGTTCACCGAACGGGCCCGCGATCTCGGGGTGGGCAGCATGCTGTCGTTCCAGCTCTTCGTCGCCGGGGACGACCTGGGGGCGCTGAACCTGTACGCGCTGCGCAGCGAGGCGTTCGACGACGAGTCCATTCAAGTCGGCATGCTGTTCGCCACGCACGCCGCGGTCGCGTTGGCCGCCGCGCAGCGCCAGCAGGAACTGGTCCAGGCCCTGCACACCCGCGACCTGATCGGCCAGGCCAAAGGCATCCTGATGGAGCGCTACAAGCTCACCGGGGACCAGGCGTTCGCCCTGCTCACCCGCGTCAGCCAGCACACCAACACCAAGCTGCGCGGTCTCGCCGAGGAACTGGTCACCAGCGGCGAACTGTCCGGACTGCCGCCGAAGCGCTGACCGGAACCCGTCCGAGGAGGCGCCGCTCCACTGTCGACTGTGGACCCGGGATCGCCACCAACGGCGTTTCCGGCACCGCGCGGAGGGCATCCCAGCCCATGCGGACACCTCTCGTCGACCAGACGGCAGCCCTGCTCGCCCACGGTTACCGCTGGCTGCCCGGTCTGCGGCGGGACGCGCCGGCGGGCGTCGCGCACACCCGCGTGCTGGGGCAGCGGGCGGCGGTCCTGTGCGGGCCGGAGGCGGCGCGGTACTTCTACGACGAGGACCACGTCCAGCGCCGCACGGCCATCCCCGGCCCGGTGCTGAGCACGCTGTTCGGCCACGGAGCCGTGCACACCTTGGACTCGGTCGAGCACCGGCGCCGCAAGGCGTTGTTCCTCTCGGTGCTGACCCCGGGCGGTGTGGCGGACCTGGCCGCCCACGCGTGCGAGGCCTGGGACGACGCGGTCGCGTCCTGGCGGCCGGGCCGGGACGTGGTGCTGTTCGACGCGGCGAGCCGCGTGCTGACCAGGGCGGTGTGCCGGTGGGCCGGCGTCCCGCTGGACGACGCCGTCGCACGTGACGTCACCGCGATGGTCGACGGGTTCGCCACCCCCGGTCCGCGCCACTGGCGGGCGCGGAAGGCCCGCGACCGCCGGGAGAGGTGGCTGGCCGGGTTGATCGAGGAGGCGCGGAGCGGCGTGGAGCCGGCCTCGGCGCGGTCGGCGCTGGACGAGGTCGCCCACCACCGGGACGCCGGCGGCGGGCTGCTCGACTCGCGGGTGGCCGCGGTGGAGCTGTTGAACGTGCTGCGGCCGACCGTCGCCGTCTGCTGGTTCGTCATGTTCGCCGGGCACGCGCTGCACCGGTGGCCCGCGCACCGCGAGCGGCTGGCTTCGGGCGAGCCGGAGTTCGCCACCGCGTTCGCGCACGAACTGCGCCGGTTCTACCCGTTCGCCCCGTTCCTCGGCGGCCGGGCGGTGCGCGACCTGGAGTGGCGCGGCGAGCCGATCCCGGCCGGCTCCCTGGTGCTGCTGGACGTCTTCGGGCAGCACCACGACGCCGGCCTGTGGGGCGATCCCTACGCGTTCCGGCCACAGCGGTTCGTGGACCGCCCCGTCGGCGCCTTCGACCTCATCCCGCAGGGCGGCGGCGACCCCGCGACCAGGTCATCGCTGCCCCGGCGAACCCGCCACGATCGGACTGCTGGAGGCGCTCACCGTGCGCTTGGCGCGGACCCGCTACGACGTGCCCGCGCAGAACCTGACCATCTCCCTCCAGCGCGTGCCCGCACTGGTGAAGAGCAGGTTCGTCATCACCCCTGCGACCTGACCGCCGCGGAGGCCTCGCGTGATCGCGCGGTCAACGGCTTGCGGCGCGGTGGTGTCCGTAGGGGACGGCTTCGACCAGCGTGACCCGGACGGTGCCGCCGTCGGGGACGCGGTAGGCGCGCTGTTCGCCCCGGCGTGCGCCGGTCAGCGCGGCGCCCAGGGGCGAGGCGGGGGAGTAGACCTCGATGTCGCCGTGCTCCGCGGCGCGCGTGCCCAGCAGGAAGGTCTCTGTGTCTCCGGTGTCGTCGTAGCGGACGGTGAGCACCATGCCTGGCTCGGCGACCCCGTCGTCGGGCGGGTCCTGGCCGACGACGGCGTCGTTCAGCAGGTCCTGGATCTCGCGGATGCGTCCCTGGCGCTGCTGTCGCCGGGTCGGGTCGCGGTCGTCCTGGTCGGTGGTCTCGCCGAGGACCGGGGCGGCGCCGCTCGCGAGCAGGTCGGCGAGTTCGGCCCGCAGCCGCCGGTGGGCGTGCGGTGTCAGCCAGACGCGTCGAGTACTGGTCATGGTGGCCCTCGTGGTCTTGTCGTCGGGGTGCGGGATGCCGTCAGGGCGGCCGGAGAGGGGATGGGCCGCCCTGACGGCGGGGTGTCCGCGGTGCCGGGTGCTGATCGGCGCCGGTACCGCGGACTTGGGTGGTGGATCAGTGGTGCGAGGCGCCGGTGGCGCGTGACCGGAGGATGGCGTCGACGTCGCGGGCGTAGTCGGCGGCGATGCGCGTCAGGATGTCGCGTTGGACCCGCAGCAGCGTGTTCTCGGCGCGCAGCCAGGCCAGTTCGGCGCGTTCCGCACCGGTGAGCGGGTGGCCGTCGTCCATGCGGTCGCTCAGCGCAGCGGGTCGAACTCGCGCAACGCCGCGGGTTGCTTGCCGGTGGTGATCTGCTCGGCCAGCAACCTCCCGGTGACCGGGCCGTGCGCCAGTCCCCACATGCCGTGCCCGCCCGCGACGTACACCCCCGGCACGCGCACCGCGCCGATCAGCGGACGCCCGTCGGGCGTGACCGGGCGCGGGCCGACCCACACGTCGCGGCGCTCGTCCCAGCGCACCCCGTCGAGCAGCGGCCGGGCGGACGCGATGATCGCCGCCAGCCGTGCCGGGACGCCGGGCGCGTCCGGGTCGCGGAACTCCATCGTGCCCGCGACCCGCAGCGCACCCTGGTACGGGGTGCACGCCACCCGCACGTCGGGCAGGTAGACCGGGCCGGGGACCGGGCGGTCCACCGGCACGGTGAACGAATAGCCGCGACCGGCCCGGACCGGGACGCGCACGCCCCAGCGGGACGCGAGCCGGGACAGCCACGCCCCGGTGGCCACGACCGCGACGTCGGCCGACACGGCCTCGCCGGTGCGGGGGTGCACCGCGACCCCGTTGCCGTGGGTGCGGACGTCGACGGTCTCGAACAGGCGGATCGTGGCGCCTCGGGCGACGACCGACCGGGCCAGTGCCTGGACGAAGCCGCCGGGGTCGATGTGCCGCTGCCCGTCGATGCGCACACCCGCGGTGAGCGCGGGCGACGCCAGCGGGATGTGCTCGCGCAGCCGGTCCCCGTCGAGCGCGGTGTGGTCGACCGGCTGCCCGGCGTCGGCCATCCTGCGCAGTTCCCGCAGCAGCCCCCGCGCCTGGTGCGGCGTCTCGAAGGCGGCGGTGATCGGCGCGTCGACCGTGGGCGCGTCCACGCCGTTGGCGGTGAGCACGTCGAACGCCTCGACGCACTCGTCGTTGAGCGGCAGGTTGGCCCGCACCGCCCGCGTCCAGGACGACCAGCGGCAGTTCGCCGCGAACCGCGCGAGGAACGCCCACAGCCCGGGGTCCGCCGACAGGGGGATGTGCAGCGGCGCGGTCGGGGTCAGCAGCGACCGCAGGCCGTAGCGCAGCACCGTCGGCTCGTTGAGCGGGATGGCCAGGCCGGGCGCGATCCACCCGGCGTTGCCCCACGACGCCCCGGCCGCCACCCCCGTGCGGTCCACCACCGTCACCTCGACCCCGCGCTCCTGGAGGAACCACGCGGTCGACAGGCCCACGATGCCCGCCCCGACCACGACCGCCGACCGGGGCCCGCCGTCGATGCGACCGACGTCGCCCATGATTACCTCCACGCCGAGCCGAACTGCTGACAAGGCCAGCATCGCCCGACCGCCACACCGGACCGTTGTCCGTTGCCGACAATCTCGGGGTGCAGTCTTGTCGGAACCGGACAGCGGGCGGTGGTCAGTCGTCCTCGGCCGCGGCCAGGTCGATGATCATCGCGAGGCGCTTGCGGGCGTCGTCCAGGTCGAGCGCGGTCACCTCGGCCATCTTGCGCAGCCGGTAGCGGATGGTGTTCGGGTGCACGCCGAGCCGGTCGCCGGCCTCGGCGAGGTCTCCCTGGGCCTCCAGCCAGGCGCGCAGGGTGGTCACGTAGTGGGTGGCGTGGTCGCTGTCGTGGCGGCGCAGCTCGGCCACCGGCCCCCGCGCCGGGGTGCGGCCCGCCCGTGCGGCGGCGCGCAGCCGTTGCAGCAGGATGTCGTCCCAGGACTCGTCGTAGGCGGGTGGCGCGGTGTCCGGCGCGCGCGCCTCGTGCAGCGCCAGGCACTCGTCGGCCTCCTGCCTGCTCGCGGGCAGCTCCGCGGCGGAGGCCGTGCCGCCGATACCGGCGCTCACCGCCACCTGGGCGGGCAGCGCGGCCTTCAGCAGGGCCACCTGCTCCCGCGCCGCGCTCACCCGGTCACCGGGCAGGACCGTGTAGAGCGTGTTGCCCGACAGGGTGCTGCGCCCGGGGCGTGACCAGCCGAAACCGGTGGTGGCCCGGTCGAAGGCCAGCAGCAGCGCGGCGTGCCGCTCGGCGGCGATGTGCGCGTGGACGGCGACGACCCGCAGCGGGCCCTGCGGCAGCCCGAGCCGGCTGACCACCGTCGCCGCGTCCGCCGTGCCCTCCAGCAACCGGATCACCAGGTCCGACTCGACCTGGCGCTCCAGGTCGGCGCTCGCGCGCGAGCGCAGCATGTGCAACGCGACCGTGCGAGCGCCGTCGGCCAGTGCGGCGCACCGCACTCCGGTCAACGGGCCGCCGCAGGTCACCCACACCGAACCCAGCAGCTCCCGGCCCGCGCGCACCGCGACCACCATCCGCCCGGTGAGGCCGTGCTCCCGGTCCTCCTCGACGAATAGCGGCTCGTCGTGCGCCGCCAGGTACGCGAACACCCCGCGTTCCTCGAACAGCTCCCGCAGCCGGTCCGGCGCCTGCCTGCCGAGGATCGTCGCCAGCCGGGCCGGGTCCGCGCCCTGCTGCGAACTGGAGTACGCCAGCACCCTCGACAGCCGGTCCTCGATGGTCACCGCGCCGCCGACCGCGCCGGCCAGGCTGTCGGCCAGCGCGAACAGGTCCGTCGGACCCCGGCCCGACTCGGTCTCCCGACCTTCCAGCACCAACCCGTAGACGACCCCGGCGAGCTGGCTCCACGACACCGCGGGGTCGACCACCATCACGGCGACCCCCGCGGCCTCCCCGACCGCGGCGGCCTCCCGCTCCACGCCGGCATCGCCGTGCACCAACACCACGGCGGCCCGTGCCGCCGCCGCCCACTCCACGGCCTGGACCACGGACTCGGCGCCGACGGCCAGGAACACGTCGCCGCCCACCGCCCGGGCGTCGGTGGCCTCGCGCATCACCACGCTGCGCAACTCGGCCGACCGCGACACCGGGCAGCACGCCAACCGCACCCCGTAGCCACCCAGCACGTTCACCAGGCGGTCCAACCTGACCATGAGCAAACCCCTGTCCGAAGCCGACGACCCACCGTAACCGTCGGCGGCGGCGCGCCACGCGGGTGGCCGACCCGGACGCGGGTCTACCCGTGGATTCCCGACAGGGCGAAGAACTCCTGCCGCGACCGCCCGTCCTCGCGCAGCGCGCCCTGGAGGGCGGAGGTCACCGTGCGCGATCCGCCCGCCCGCACACCGCGCAGCGACATGCACAGGTGCTCGGCTTCGATCACGACGCCGACACCGCGGGGCGCCAGGTGGTGTTGCAGCCAGTCGGCGACCTGTTTGGTCAGTCGCTCCTGCACTTGCAGGTCCCTGGCGAACAGTTCGACCACGCGGGCCAGTTTGGACAGTCCCAGGACGCGATCTCCGGGCAGGTAGCCGACGTGGGCGACACCGTGGAACGGCAGCAGGTGGTGTTCGCACAGCGACTGCACCGGGATGCCGCGGGCGAGCACGAGTTCGTCGTAGCCCTCCTCGTTGGGGAACGTCGTCAGGTCGAACTCGCGCGGCGTGAGCAACTCGGCGTAGGCGTGCGCGACCCGCTTCGGGGTGTCGGCCAGGTGCTCGGACCCCGGATCCCGGCCCAGCGCGGTCAGCAGGTCGGCCACGGCGCGCTGTGCGGCCTCCAGGTCCACTCCGGCGCGCCCGTGGACCACCTGGAGTCGCCGGTGTTGGCCGGCGGGCGGCGGGGAGTCGGTCAAGGAGCCGGTCGAGGGGGCGGCCGGGAAGTCGGTGGCCACCTGCCGCACGGGTCCGCTCATGCCTTCCGCCCAGCACGGGCCGGCGCGTGCCGCACCGCCAGTCGGCTCAGCGCCACGGCCGCGACGAGCAGGCCGAAGTCGCGCAGCGCGATGTCGTGGAAACCGGGGACGGTCAGCAGGTTGACGATGATCCCGGCCAACCAGGCCGCGACCAGCGGACCGCCGAAGCGCGGGGCCAGGGCCACCACGACGCCCGCGACGATCTCCACCACGCCCACGGCGTACATCGCCTGCTGCGCGGTGCCCGGCACGATCCCGTCGAGCCACGGCGCGAGGTACCGCGGCCAGTCCACGAGCAGGTTGGCGAACTTGTCCAGCCCGAACAGCACGGGCGCGACGGTGAACACCGTGCGCAGGAGCAAAAACGCCTGGTGAGCCGGGTCGGAGCGGAGCACTCGGCGCGCCGGCCGGGCGTCGGACACTTCGGCAGTCATGTCGTCCTCCTTCTATCGACAACTTCGGCTAACCTTAGAAGGCGTCGAGAGATTTCGTCAACAGAAGTGGGTTTTAGAATGGGCGAGGCTGACCAGCCCCGGACGTCGCACGTCTCCGCCGTCGCGGCGCTCGACGAGCCGACCCGGCGTCGGCTGTACGACTTCGTGGTGCGCCACCCGGCGCCGGTGAGCCGGGAGGAGGCCGCCGAGGCGGTGGGTATCCCGCGCACCACGGTCGCGTTCCACCTCGACCGGCTGGTCGCCGAAGGGCTGCTGGAAGTCGTCCACGAGCGTCGCACCGGCCGCACCGGTCCCGGCGCGGGACGGCCGTCGAAGCTGTACCGGCGTTCCGCGGAGCAGATCGCGGTCTCGCTGCCCGACCGGCGCTACGAACTGGCCGGGCACCTGCTGGCCGACGCCCTGAGCGAGGCGGAGGGCACCGGCGAGCCGCCCCGCGCCGTGCTCCACCGCCGTGCCCGCGAACTGGGCAAGGACCTCGGCGAGACGGTGCGCGCCGCGCAGGACCTCGGTGAGACGGTCCGCGCCGCCCAGGGCACCGGCGAGACAGCCCGCGCCGCCCAGGACGCGGGCGAGACGGTGCGCGCCGCCCAGGACGACGGCGGTCGCCCGGCCGTGCTGAGCGCGCTGGAGACCTTCGGGTTCGAGCCCCGCGCGGCGGACACCGCGATCGTGCTCGGCAACTGCCCCTTCCACAGCCTGGCGCGGCAGCACACCGAACTCGTGTGCGGCATGAACCTGTGCCTGCTGGACGGACTCCTCGAAGGCCTCGCGGCAACCGGCCTGACCGCCCGGCTCGCCCCGGCCCCCGACCAGTGCTGCGTCCGACTCGAACCGGCGGACCCCGCGGCGGTGTGAATTCCGGCGCCACTCACCACTGGGTCACACCGGGCACGAGGCCGCCGACGGCGAGCAGCGACAAGGTCACGGCCACCGCGCAGTGCTCCAACGACGTCAGGTCGCGTTCGCCGGTTTCCGCCGCCTGCCCGGCGAACAGCCCCAGGAAGCCCCGGAGCGCCGTCATCCCGTTGACCGCCACGGCCACCACGAGAGCCGCCACCACGAACGGCACGGGGTGGTCGAGCAGCCGGTGCACGTCCGCGAAGCCCGGCAGCAGGGGGAAACCCGCCAGCGCGAGCCCGAAACCCAGGTAGGCGACGGCCAGCCGGGGTGTCCGGGCGAGGTCGCCCGCCGGGACGGTCAGGGACAGCGCACCCCGGCGCGCGGTCAGGGCGGCCACGGTCATCGCCAGCCCGGTGGCCGCGACCACCGCGGCCGGCCGCGCGCCGTCGACCAGCACCACGCCGTTCGCGCTGACCAACAGGAACGCCAAGGCACGCGTCCCGTCCACCTGCACCACCGCGAACACCGCGCCGAGCACGGCCGCCGCCGCGCCCACCACGGCGGCGAGCGGCGTGTCCGGCACGACCAGGCCCACGGGCAGCAGGAACGCCGCCACCACGCCCATCGGCGTGCGCTCCACGAACCGGGGGAACCAGCTCTGCACGGGCACGGCCGCCGCCCGGATCGCGACACCGAGCAGCACGAGCACGTCCGCCGCGGGCACCGGGAACGCCGACCCCGCGACCACCAGCAGCACGCTCGGCACGTGGTACACCGCGAACAGCCTGCCGTCCCGGACGGTCGACCACGCCACGGCCGCCGTCACCGCCCACAGCACGGCGTCGACGCGCACCACGGTGAACGCGCACGCCAGACCGACCAGCACCAGCGCACGGGCCAGGACCCGCGGCGGGTGCGTCGCGACCGGGCTCAACGCCGCGATGAGCACCCCGGCCAGGCAGAACGCCGTGCACACCAGCCCGCCGGGGACGGACACGAGGAACGCCGCCGACGCCCCGACCACCGCCTTGCGCCGCGCGGTCCGGGCGTCGACCTGCGCGCCCACCACGGCCGCCGTGACCAGCCACACCAGGACGACCGCCACCGGCCCGATCCCCACCGGCCCGATCACCGCGCTGCCGCCAGTCGTCGAACCCAGTGCTCGTCGGCCGTCGAAAGCCGGCGGACCAGCCGTACGAAGCCGCCGGCCACTCGGTCGACCACCAGCGCGTCGAGGTACCCGCGTTCGAGCGCGAACCGGTACAGCCACAGTCGGACCGGTCTGGGCACGAGGCGTTCCCGCAGCGTTCCGGTGCGTGGCGCGGCGGTGCCCAGTGCCTGTTCCAGGTGGTGGTGGTCGTGCAGCAGGCTCGGCGAGCGCAGGATCTGGGCGCTGCGCAGCGCCGCGTGCCCGAGCAGGTGCACCAGCGCGAGCACGTGCCAGCCGAGCCCGATCTCCACCAGCACCAACCCGATCTGCGTGATCGACGCGAACGCCAGGGACGTCTTGATGTCGGTCTGCGCCCGGCCCGCGAGCGTGGCGTGCAGCGCGGTGAGCCCGCCGACGACCGCGATCAGGACGGGCATCGCGGGCGCCTGCGACCACAGGGATTCGGTGCGCAGCAACAGATACGGGCCGAGGCTGACGGAGATCGCGCCGTAGCAGATCGCGCTGGACGGCGTAGGTCCCTCCATCGCGCGCGGCAGCCAGCCACCGACCGGGAACTGCGCGGCCTTGCCCATCGAACCCCACAGCAGCAGCAACCCGACCGCGAGCGGCGGGCCGTCGTGGTGCGCGACCACCGCCGCGCCGACCAGGCCGACATCGCACACCCGGTAGGTGACGAACGCCCGCAGACCGTGCGCGACCGGTCCGCGTCTCCGGTGGAAGAACGCGATGAGCAGCGCGGACGCCAGCCCGGTGAGTTCCCAGCCGACGACCACCAGGTCCAGCGTGCCCGCGAGCACCACGAGCTGAACGCCCGCGACGAACAGCGCCAGCAGCAGGTGGAACCGCCGGTAGCCGGGGTCGCGGTGCAGGTAGCGCCGGGAGAACGCGCCGATCAGCGCGCCCAGCAGGGCCGCCAGCACGCCCACCGAGGCCGATCGCCCGTCAGCCGCCAGCACCAGCGGGAACCCGTCGAACCACGTGCCGAGCACCACCTCCGCGGGCCCGGCGCACGCCACGGCGGCGAGCAGCCCGGCGGACCCGGCGGCGGACAGCACGACCACCGCCGACACGGTCCGCTCGCCCAGCGGCAGCCCCAGCCACGAGGCCGCCGCGAGCGCCAGGAAAGCGCCGAACGGCACACCGGCCGCCCCGGTCAAAGCCCCCTGCACCGGACTCAGGGCCCCGTTCACCGGACCGGCGCCGGCACGTCGGCCCCGGCCAGCACGTGCGCGCACCCGAGGTGGTCGCGGAAGCCCGCGTACACCTCGACCGACCGCGTCACCACCGGGAACGCGGTCCGCTCCGGCACGTGCGGCTGGAACGCGCCGTCCTGGAACACGTGCATCGCGTCCCGCTCCACGTCCCACGCGACGAGCCCGATCCAGCCGCCGGACACCAGCCGCTCCAGGGTCGGGTTGGCCGCCACGATCGCGGAAAGCCGTTCCGGCCCGGCCTCGACCACCACCAGCAGCCGCACCGGCTCGTGGATCTCCACCATCTGCCAGGGCAATCCGGTGCGCAGGTCGGACGCGTGCCCGTCCATCACGCCGATCAGGCCGGTGATGTTGTGCGGCAGCTTGGTGCCGCAGCCGTAGCCCGTCGGGTCGACGAAGCTGAAGTAGTACTCCAGGTTGATGCCCGCGCACACCGGCCCGACGGCCGCCAACAGTGACGCGAGCACCGAGCCGTCGGTGTCCGCGGCCGGCTCGTACGAGGCGAGGAACGCCCGCCGGTCCAAGAACAGCCCACGCGTGAGGGCCCGCCGCCCGACCACGCACACCGCGTTGGTGGCGTGCCCGTACTCGGGCCGGGGCTGGCCGAGGTCCACCGCGTGGGTCTCCGCGTGCGCCAACGCGTCCTCGTGCGCGAGGTCGGCCGGCGCGGACGCGAACCGGCGGCACCGCTCGTGCGCGGCCAGCACGCACGCCTCGGCGAGCGCGTCCTTGGCCGCGCGCAACGGCTCCGCGAGCCCGGCGGGCACCAGGTCCTCGTCGTAGTAGGTCATCGAGTCGTCGCACGTGTTGTGGTAGCCGCCGACGAACCAGGTGCCGTCCGGGATCGCGATCCCGCGCTCGGCGAGTCCACTCCGGACGGCCGGGTCGTTGGCCATGGCGGCGAACGCCCGCGCGTTCGGCCCGCCCCGGCCGCCGCCGGTGGCGCCGCAGTCGTGCGCGGACTCGTGCGGGTTGTTCAGGCTGGACGACCCGTGCCCGACGACCAGCACGACCGGCGCGAGCCCGCGGCTCAACCCGGTGGTGCGCAACACGGACGCGACGATTTCGGTCCGCTCGGCCACCGGGAACCCCAGCACCAGCCGGGTGGGCGCGGCCGGGCCTGGCCGGTGCGACCAGCGGTGCGCGGCGCGGGGGAACAGGCACCGCCCGACCAGCGACGCCAACCCGGTGACGCCGAGCACGACGCTCGCCACACCGCCCCGCGCCAGCGTGCGGCTGCCCACCGACACCGCGCGCGTCCACCGGGCGCGGAGCCGGCGCGGTCGCCGGGCGGCGTGGACGGGCTGCTCGACGACCGCGTGCCGGGGCGTGATGACGACCGGGCACAGTGGACGCGACCGGACGTCGTCCACGCCCCGGTAGTTCATGGCCACGCCGAAGAACCCGGCGTAGCCGAACGTCTCGACCGACGGGCAGCACTCCTCCAGGTGCCTGCGCACCGACTCCTCGCGTTCGTCCAGGCAGAACACCGCCTGGAACGACGGCGTGCCGGCGGGCGCGGCCACCCGCTGGTGCGCGGCGAGGCCGTCGAGCACGCCGATCCGGTGCCGGCGCTCGTAGGCGAGGTGCAGCAGCCGCCGGCGCTCCACCTCGTCACACCCGTCCACGACCGCGAGCCACGCCGCCGCCTGCGCGTGGTCGGTCAGCGGCACGGCCATCAGCCGGGCCAGCACGAACGCCTCGTAGACCAGTTCGAGCCCCGGCGGCGGCGCGGCGTCGGGCACCGGTCCGGCGGTCGCCGACACGTGCCGGGCGGCGAACACGTCCAGCGTGAGCTGCACGGCCAGGTAGTCGGCGAGCCGGGCCGGGCGCGGCTCCACGGGCGCGCGGTCGGGGCGCAGCTCGAACTGGCGCACCATGCCCGCCCAGCCGCGCAACGACAGCAGGGTCGCGGTGATCACGCCGCCCCGGTCGTCCTCGGGCACGCCGAGTTCGGCCAGCGCCCACCGGATCGTCTGTTCGGCCTCCCAGCCGTCCTGCTCGCGCAGGCATGCCGACAGGCCGCGCAGGAACGGGTCCGGCGGTCCGCCCGCCCGGCGGTAGAGGGCGCGGAAGGCGGCCAGCAGGCCCCGGTCGCGCTCGGGCATCGCCCAGGAGGCCACTCCCTGGTCGAGGAACGCCGCGGTGAGCCGGATCAGCAACGGGTGCACGAGGTGGTCCGGGTCGACACCGGTCACGGCGACGATCCGGTCGCGCGGGCGCGTGCCGGGCTTGGGTACCCCGATCAGGTTGGCCGCGTTGACCATCCGGTCGCCCGGTTGTGTGCCGGGCTTGCGTGTTCCGATCAGGTTGGCCGCGTTCGCCATCCGGTTGTGCGAGCCCGGCGGGGGAGCGGCCGGTTTCGGCGCGGCTGCCCGGAGCAGGTCCCAGCGCGGGTCGACGGCGTCCACCGCGTCGGTCTCCGCGAGCAGCCAGTGCAGCGCCGGACCGCGCGGCACCTCGATGTGGTGGCGCAGCCGGGTTTCGTGGAACCGGCGCGGTGTCGGGCCGCCCGGCACCACGGGCACGCCGTCGTCGGCGACCTCGGCCGCCACCACCGCGTCCAGGTCGTCCGGGGTGATCCGGCCCGAGCGCAGGAAGCCGTGGAACGCGGCCTCGCTCTGGTACGGCTCGGCGCCGAACACGGCCGCCGCGTGGGTCACGGCGTCGGCGAACGGCAGGTGCTCGAACGCGTGCAACGTGTTGTGGTGCACGAAAGCCTGGAGCGGACCCTGCTCCGGCAACAGCTCCGCGGCGCGGTCGACGAGGTCGGTGATGGTCATCGCGACCGCCGGCGGCGCGTGGCGTGCGGGTCGGTGGAGGCGGGCACGAGGTCGTCCAGCCCTTCGACGGTCAGCCTCGCCGAGGGCAGCTCCCGCGCCAGCTCGTCCAGCCGCGCCAGGAACGTGTGGTCCACCAGGGCCACGCCCCGCACGTCCACCACGACCTCGGTGATCCCGGGCCCGGCCCGGCTGATCAGCTTCCGCACCGGCAGCAGCGCCGGGAAGATCGCCGCGTCGCGGACCCGGATCCGCAGCACCGAGCCGGCCACCGAAGCCCGCGGCCGGGGCACGAACGCGGACAGCGGCACGCCGCGCGCGAGGTGCAGCACCAGCTTGAGCGCCAGCCCGGACGCGACGCCGACCAGCAGGTCGGTCGCGAGCGTGACGAGCAGGGTGGTCAGGAACAGCGCGAGCTGGTCCCGGCCGATCCGGCCGACGTGCCGGACCTCCGCCGGCGAGGCCAGCCGGAACCCGGTGTAGACCAGCATCGCGGCCAGCGCGGCGAGCGGGATGGTCTGCACGACCCCCGGGATGAGCGCCACGAACAGCAGCAGGATCGCGCCGTGGCACACGTTGGACCAGCGGCTGGTCGCGCCCGCGTCCAGGTTGGCCTTGCTGCGCACGATCTCGGAGATCATCGGCAGGCCGCCGATCAGCGACGAGGTCAGGTTGCCCGCGCCGATCGCGAGCAGGTCGCGGTTGACGTTCGAGATCCGCTTCGCCGGGTCCATCGAGTCGACGGCGAGCACGGTCAGGGTGGACTCGATCGTCCCGATCAGCGCGAACATCACCACGTACTGGATCGACGTGCCGCTGAACACCTGCGAGAAGTCGGGGAGGACCACCGCGTCCGGCAGCGAGCCGGGCAGCCGCACCAGGAACTCCGGTCCCAGGTGGTGGCCGGCGCCGAAGAGCGTGTAATCGTGTGGCCGGTCCAGGTGCAGCCACAGGCCGATCGGGATGGCCACCGCCAGCACCGCCAGCGGCGCGGGCACCAACCTGCTCCAGCGGGCGCGCACCAGCGGCAGGCCGAACAGCAGGAGCAGCGCGAGCGCGCCCACCAGGAGGATGGCCGGGTTGGCGTGCAGCACGCTGCGCGGGATCTCGGCGAGCAGGCCGAACGGCGTCTCCGCGGCCGGGTCCACCCCCAGCACCACGTGCGCCTGCTTGGCGATGATGATCACGCCGATGGCGGCCAGCATCCCGTGCACGACCGACGGCGACATGGCGACGCCGACGTCCGCCGCGCGGATCAGCCCCAGCACGATCTGCACCAGCGCCGCCACCACACCGGCGGCCAGCGCGCGCCGGTAACCGGCCACGAGATCGCCTTGGCCGAGGTCGTGCACGGCGCCGACTGCGATCACGATCAATCCGGCGGCCGGGCCTTTGACGGTCAACGGCGCGCCGCCGAGCAGACCGCCGAGGATGCCGCCGACAATCGCCGTGAGCACCCCCGCTATGGGCGGGAACCCGCTGGCCACCGCGATCCCCAAACTCAGCGGCAGGGCGATCAGGGCGACCAGGAAGCCGGACTTGGGATCGGATTTCGGGAACCGGCGGGCCGGTCGGTCGGGTGGTGCGCCGGTGTGCCGGATTCGATTGGAATGGCCGGTCATCGGAAATGTCCTTTTTGTGGGCGCGACAGGGTCACCGCGGTCGCTGCGCGCGACCCGGTGCGGCCGAGAGGAATCAGCGCCCGTCCGGCGGCCCGCGGGCGACCCGGTTGTCGACGCGGGTGGCCGTGGACGTCACGGGGACGCGGACGACCGTGCGGACGGAACTCCGCAGGAGCGCGACGGCGGGTGCGCTGGGCGTGGCTTCGTCCGCGAACACCAGGTCAGGGTGGGTGTGCGCGGTGGTCGACGCCTCAATCAGAAAGTGCTGCCCGGCAGCTCCGGCGGAGCCTGCCGGAGCTGCCGGCTCGACGGTCGCGACGAGGAAGGTCCCGATGAGCGCCGCGACGAGCAGAGCGAGAACGCGCACGAAAACCTCCCCGACGAAGGTGATGATTGACCATCCGCGGTCGTGAAAATGGGTCGACCGCAATCCGGGCCGGCCGCTCGATCATCGGGGACGTGCGGAAGCGCCGTCAAGGGCCTGAAGTCGCCATTTGTGGGGGAGCAGCGATGATTACTGCGGTAGGCGTAGCCCGGATAAAGTCAATTGTTATCGTTTTCGGGTCGGATTCGCCGGTAGCGGATCCGATTACCTGGCCAACGTCGGGAAGCCGCGCGACCAGCGCTCGTCGTCCACCACCCCGACCACGAACCGGGCGAGGTCGACGCGGGTGACGCTCGTGCCGCCCTTCGGGTTGACGCCGTCCTGGACGCGGTAGACGCCGGTCGGCGGCTCGTCGGCGATGCGGCCGGGCCGGACGGAAGTCCAGTCGAGCGGACTGTCCCGCATGATGTCCTCCATCAGCCGCATGTCGGAGTACAGCTCCTTCATCAGCGTGCGGGCGATGACGCGGTACCAGAGCGGGTGGTTCGGGTCGTCGTGGCGCGCACCGCTGGACGAGAGCACGACGAGCCGGTCGACACCACCGGCGACCATGGCGGCGACCAGTGTGCGGGCGGCGGTGGAGTAGAGGCCGTCGGCTCGCCGGCCCGCGGGCCCGATCGCCGAGATGACGGCGTCGTGGCCGGCCACGGTGGCGCGGACGCTGTCCGGGTCGCGCACGTCGGCCCGGACGACGTCGAGCGGCGCGGCGCGGAACTCGGCGGGGACCGCCCGGAAGGTGGCCGGGTCGCGGACGGCGGCCGTGACGGTGTGGCCGGCGCGCAGTGCTTCCTGGACGATGACCTGGCCCGTGGCGCCGTTCGCACCGAACACGAGGAGCGCGCTCACCGGGCCACCGCCGTCGACCGGGGCATGAGGGGCACCAGCGCAGCGGCGATGAGGCACGCTGCGGTGGCGACCAGGACGCCGGCGACGAGGCCGCCGATGTGCCCGGGACCGCCGAGTCCGAAGTAGACGGTCCCGGCCACCGCCACACCCAGGGCGGTGGCGAGCTGCTGCACGGCGTTGAGGCTGCCGGAGGCGCTGCCCACCTCGTGGGGGTCGGCCGCGGCGAGGATCGCCTGGATCAGCGGGCTGAACAGCAGCCCCAGCCCCGTGCCGACCACCAGCAGCGGCAGGGCGGACCAGAGCTGCGGCGCGGAGAGCACCGCGCAGGCGGTGATCCCGAGGAGGCCCACGATTTCCACCCCCAATCCCAGGTGGAGGACCGACCGACCGAGTTTGCGGGTCAGCCGTGGCGCGGCCGGCGATCCGAGCATGATCCCCGCGGCGACCGGGGCCAGCGCCACCGCCGCACCCAAAGCCGAGTGGCCGAGTCCCAGTTGCAGGTGCAGCGAGAGCACCAGCAGCAGTCCGCCCAAGCCGGTGAAGAACACCACCGCCACGACCAGCCCGCCGACGAACGCCCGCTTGCGCAACAGGCTCGCGACCAGGATCGGGGACGGGCTGACGCGCTGACGCCGGCCGAGCAGGACGAACGCCGCGACGCCCACCGCGAGGACCGCGAAGGTCCACCACGGCCAGCCGGCCTCGCGTCCCTGGATGAGCGGGTAGACCAGGCACGCCGAACCGGCGGTCACCAACGCGACGCCCACGGGGTCGATCCGGACGGCGGGGTCGCCGCGGTCGGCGGGCATCCAGCGCAGCGCGCCGAGGACGGTGAGCACCCCGAGCGGGAGGTTGACGAGGAAGATCAGCCGCCAGCCGAGCCCGCCCAGGTCGAGGCCGATCAGCCCGCCCGCCAGGATCGGCCCGCCGATCCCGGCCAGCCCCATCACCGGCCCGAACAGCGAGAACGCCCGACCGCGCTCCCGTTCGCCGAACACGGTGGTGAGCACGCCGAAGCCCTGCGGGATCATCAGCGCGCCGAGAGCGCCCTGCGCGACCCGGGCCGCGATCAGCACGGACGGGCTCGGGGCGACCGCGCAGGCGGCGGAGGCGAGCGTGAACCCGGCGGCGCCGACCACGAACAACCGCCGCCGCCCCCACCGGTCGCCGAGTCGCCCGCCGACCACCAGCAGCACGCCGAACGCGAGGGTGTAGCCGGCCGCGAGCCATTGCAGGGTCGACTCGCTCCCGCCGACTTCGGCCCGCACCGAGGGCGCCGCGACGTTCATGACGGTGGAGTCGAACAGATCCATGACCCCTCCCAGCAGGACGACGGCCAGCACGTGCCACCGCCGTCGGTGGGTCGTGGGCTCGGTGGTGGCTGTGGTCATGTCGATCTCCTCACGCTTGGCGAACGGTGTTCGTAGCGAACAACGTACGTTACGAACACCGTATGTGGCGAACGGCGTTCGTCAACGGTAGGGTTGATGGATGCCCGGAAGCCCGCGAACCCGCCCCGCCAAGCCGGCGTTGAGCCGGGAGTCGATCGTCGCCGCCGCTCTCGACCTGGTCGACGAGTTCGGGTCGGACGCCGTGACCATGCGCCGCGTCGCCAACGCGGTGGACACGGCGCCCGCGTCGCTCTACGTCTACGTCGCCGACCGACGCGAGCTGATGGCGCTCGCGCACGACCTGGCGGTGGCCGACGTCGCCCTGCCTGCCGATGCCGACGGGGACTGGCGGACCCGGCTCGAACTGCTCGTCAAGCGGGTGGTGGACGCACTGGCGGCGCACGGGGACATCGCCGCGGTCGGCTTGAGGGACCTCATGGCGGGCCCGAACTCCCTGCGGATCATCGAGGAGATCCTGCGGCTGCTCCGGGCGGGCGGCGTCGCGGACGAGGCCCGCGCCTGGGCGGTCGACCTGTTCGGGCAGTACATCGCCTCGTCGGCGCTGGAGGAGTCGTCGCACCGCGCGCGGCAGGCCGGGCAGCCCTCCGACGCGCTCGCGGCGCGGCTCGACGCCGTCTACACCACCCTGCCGGTCGAGGACTACCCGGCGATCCGCGCCTTGGCGCCGTTGCTGACCAGTGGTGACGCCACTTCGCGTGCCGCCTGGAAACTGCGGGTTCTGATCGACGGGATTCTCGCCCAGTCCTGATAGGACGGACGAGACCGGCTCAGCCCGCTGCGCTAGGCATACCCATTCACCGGGGCCGTATTCCAGTTCGCACCCGACTTGGTGAATGTCTTTTCACGTCGTTCCGCGGCCGGTCGCGAGGGTATCCGACCGGCACTTCGGACGAGTGGAGTCATCATGGAACACCACGACAACGTGCCGACACAGACTCTGTCCGCCGGCACGGAAAACCGGCACCACGCCCGCCGCGGGGCACGGAACGCCCTGGCGTGCGCGGCGGCGGTCACCTTGGCGGGCATCGGGATTGCCGTGCCCGCCAACACAAGTCTCGCGCAGCCCGCGGTCCACCAGACGACCACTCCGGTCAAGGCGGCCGACGCCGTCCAGCAGATCGTGGACCTGGTCAACGCCGAGCGGGCCAAGGCGGGTTGCGGAGCGGTGCGGGTGGACGGCAAGGCCCAGGCCGCCGCCCAGGCACACGCCGACGACATGGCCGCGCGCAACTACTACGCGCACAAAAGTCCGGAAGGCGCGGACGCGGGTGACCGCCTGAACGCCGCCGGCTACGAGTGGCGCAAGTGGCGCGAGAACATCCACAAGGGAGTCCGCAGCCCCGAGGAAGCCATGCGGGACTGGATCAACAGCAGCGCCCACCGCGCCAACATCCTCGACTGCGGTGTCGGCGACCTCGGCGTGGGTGTGAACTCCAGCGCCAACGGCCCGTGGTGGGTGCAGGTCTTCGCCGCCTGACGGGAAGATCGTCCGATCCCGGCCTCGTAGAGTCCTTTGTGGACTGGTGAACCGGTCGCGGTCGTCGGGCGTCACCGACATCCCGGACACGCTCCCTCGGCTCGCGGTACAGTCGATGTCAGGTTCTTCGAGCGGCGGCTCGCGGTCCCGTCACATCACGCGCGGAGTCGGAGGTGATCACGGTGCACCCGGTCTCATGACAGCCCCAGCCCGGGGCGTCACGGAGCCGAAAGGCGACCGTATGAGC
This sequence comes from Actinosynnema sp. CS-041913, assembly GCF_050942485.1. Taxonomy (NCBI): domain Bacteria; kingdom Bacillati; phylum Actinomycetota; class Actinomycetes; order Pseudonocardiales; family Pseudonocardiaceae; genus Actinosynnema; species Actinosynnema sp. CS-041913. The sequence goes on from NZ_CP192037.1 coordinate 3,300,598, forward strand.
AGGACCGACAAGACCCGGCCCCACTGGGTGCGGATGGCCGACGCGCCGATGGTGACCTGCGTGCCCGTGCACGACCACCGGACCGGGCCCTGCACCCTGCCGGACGAGATCACCGCCGACAGCGTGTCCGTGGGATACCCGAAGGCCGGCTGCCACTGGGTGGCCACCGCCTACTTCTGGTGGGGTTGCGGCGGCAGCGACGGGTGCCGCGAGTGCACCGGTTACCACTTCCGACGCGAAGAGCGCCGCCGCAGCAGGCACCGGGCACGCCGCGAGTTGCACGCCTACCACGACGAAGACTGAGCCAAGGGCCGAGTACCGAACCAGGGGCCGAAGACCGGACTGAGAGCCGAAGACCGAGCCGAGGGCAGGGCCGGAACTCCAGCCGGCCCTGCCCTCGTCGGCTCGTGTGCACCCGGGAGCCCCTGCGCGGTGGCCGGTAGGATCGGCGCTTCCGGTGAACGGGTGGTCGGGGAGTGGGGGATGGTGGCTCGGTACCTGGTGTCCCCGACCGCGCGGCGTGGGCATCGGACCATCGCCGCGGCCCTGCACGCCGCCGCCGGCTCCCGCCGCCGGGTGGTGATCGAGATCGAGCCCGGCTTCTACCAGGAGGCGCTGGTCGTCCGGGGAGAGGTCGAGCTGGTCGGACGCGGCGCTCCCGGCTCCGTGGTCATCAGCCAGAACCGGTATTCCGCCCTCGACGCCTACGGCACGGTGCGCGTCGTCGGGCTGACCCTGACCGGCCGCGAAAGTGACGTCGTGACGTGTTCCGGCGGGACGCTCACCGTCGAGAACTCGACCATCCAAGGCCACCACGGCGTCAGCGTGCACGCGCGGCCGGGTTCCTCGGTCACCTTGCGGGACAGCGCGATCGGCCACGGCCGGACGTTGTTCGCCGGCTCGACCGGGCTGGTCGAGCGCTGCCGGTTCACCGATGCCGCGGACAACGCGCTCGCCGTGATCGAGGGCGCCGACGTGCACGTCGTGGACAGCCGGTTCGCCGGCAGCCGCATCCACGGCATCCGGGTCAGCGGCTCGCGGGCCCGCGTCACCGGCTGCGAGGTGACCGGCACCGGCAATTCGGCCATCGCGGCGGACAGCGGCGCGGACCTCACCGTCCTCGGCTGCCGGATCACCGCCGTGCACAGCTCCGGCGTCTCGTTCGCGGACCAGTCCCGAGGCCTGGTCGACGACCTCCAGGTCACCGACGCGGAGCACGGCATCGTCGTGGCGAGCGGGTCGAACCCGGTGGTCCGGCGCGGCCGGTTCACCGGCTGCCGCGACACCGGCATCAACGTCCACCTCCAGGGCCTGGGCCGGTTCGAGGACTGCGAGGTCGCCCGCGCGGGCAACGTCGGGGTGTTCTCGACCACCGGCGGCGCCCCCGACGTGCGCGGCTGCCACATCTCGGACGGCAACGTCGGGATCGCGGTGGACGGCGCGCGGGGCCGCTTCAGCGGCATCGTGATCCGCGACCTGACGAGCGCGGCGATGCGGCTGCTGGACGACGCCACCGGCGAGTTCTCCGATGTCGACGTCGAGCGCTGCCCGACCGGCCTGGAGGCGTTGGGAGGCGGCGGCACGAAGGCCGAACTGGTCGACGTGCGGTTCCGGGACTTCTCCATCGCCGCCGTGACGGTCGTCAAGCAGTCGCGGATCACGCTGCGGCGGGTGGTCGCCGAACGTGGTTTCGTCGGCTGCGGCGTGGGTGAGGACGCCCGCCTGCTGATGTTCGACTGCCGCGTGACGGGTGTGGAGGTGGGCGGGGTCGTCGCGTTCGGCACGGCGGTGCTGACCGCCCGGGGCCTCACCGTCTCCGGCGGGGGCGAAATGGGCCTCTGCGGTCGGGACTCGGCTTACCTGGACGTCACGAACGGCGACTTCGCCGACGCGACCGTCGCGGGCATCGGCCTGACGGACTCGTGCAGCGGGCAGTTGGTGGGCTGCTCCGTCACCGGCACCGAGGGCCTGGGCGTCATGCACAACGGGCTGTTCCAACTGGACGTGCGCACTTCGCTCCCGATCAAGCGGGCGCCCGACACACCGGCGTCGGACGTGCCCACGACGATCAACAACTTCTACGGCCCGGTCTTCCACGGCCCCGTGAAAGACGTGCAACTCGCCTGGGACAACGACAGCGTGTCGCAACAGCAGTCCCGTTCCCACGAGGTCGGCGTCGGCGTGCCGGGCCGGCGGTCCGAGTTCCGGGAGCTGCACGCGGCGCTCCGGGACGGGATCGGCCACCCCACCTCGGCGCTCGCCCGGCTCGGTCCCGGCGTGGTGCAGGAGTTCCAGGGCGACCCGCCGGGCCGGAACTGGGTGCTGTGCGCGCTGCCGGACCGGCCGCCGGTCGCGGTGGCCGAGCCCGTCTGGGAAGCGCTGCACACCGTGGTGGCGAGTGACGACCCGCTGGACGCGCTGGGGTTCCCCGTGCCCGCCCGACCGGCCGACCGGGTGATCGACGGCCGGGACGGTCAGGTGGCGCTGGCCGGAGGCGGTTGGGGCGACGGCCGCCTGGTGAGGTCCGGCGACACGTGGTCGTGGGAACCCGTGCCGAGCCTGAGCCTGGAGATGACGCGGGCGGCGCGCATGTGGACGGCCGACCCGACGTGCCTGCGGGTCCGGGCGCTCGCCCGACTGCCCTGGGCCACGGCGCGGGGGAAGGGCGAGGTCGCGACGGCACAGGCCCGCGAGTTCGTGGCGGCACTGCCCGGCGGCGAACTCACCGAAGCGCTGACGGCCATGCTCCGACGACGCGGCATGAACCCGCCGGGCGCGGCGTGGACAGCGGGCCCGAACCGCAACACGCTCGACGCGTTCAGCTATTCGACCGCTCACCCCGGTTTCACCGGCGAAGTGATGCTGGCGCTGCCGAACGCCGTGGAACCCGCGATCGTGACCTGCGCCGAACTGAGGGTCGAAGACCCGCCGCAGGCCGTGCTGACCTGGGCCGAACTGTCCCACTTCCTGGCCGTCGCGTGGCGGACCGCGACCGAAGCCCTGCCCGTCCTGGTCAGCCCCGACCCCCGCGTCCTGCGGTGGACGGCCCCGCCCACCGTCGAACTGCGCCTGACCGCGGAACGGGCGGCCGTCCCGCTGGACGACCTGGTCGACTTCTCCTCACTGGGCGCGCGCACCGGCGGACCCCTCACCGAACTGGCGGTGACGATCACCGCGCCGCCGCGGCTGACTCCGGCGGACCGGGCGGCGCAGACCCGCCGGGCGGTGGTCCACCTGCTGCGGGCGTCCGGCTTCCTCGACGCCGCGGAAGTCCGTTTCTGATCCGTCACACGCCGTAGGCTGTCGCCGGTATCCGAGAGAGGGGAACGCATGGCGGACGACACCGACGCGGTGGCCAACTACCACGGCCCGGTCTTCCACGGCGACGTCAAGGACGCGCAGCTCGCGTGGAACAACACCACCGTGACCCAGAACCAGGCGCACACCGAGCAGGTCGCCCCCGGTTTCGAGGACGTCGCCCGGGTGGTCGCGGACGTGCTGCGCCGGCTTTCCGACCTGGGCCTGCCGGCGCAGGACGAGCGGGACGCGGCGGAGAACGCGAACGCGGTGCTGGCGGAGGTCGTGCGCCCGGAGCCGGACCGCGGTGTGGTCAGGCGGGGGCTGACGGCGATCAAGGGCACGCTGGCCCAGCTCGCGGCGGGCCTGGTCACCGGTGCGACGGACGGCTCGACCGAGCTGGCCAAGGAACTCGTCAAGTCCCTCGGCCAGATCGGTCCCGGCTGAGCCTCCTACCGCCGCCGGCGGCCGGGGTCCGCGGCTCTGTCATCCGGTGCTCGGGGTTCCGCGGTGCTGTCGACCGGTGGCCGGGTCCGCGGCTCGCCATCCGGTGGCCGGGTCCGCGGCTCGTCAACCGGTGGCCGGGTCCGCGGCTCGCCATCCGGTGGCCGGGTCCGCGGCTCGTCAACCGGTGGCCGCCTGGTCGCGCACCACGTCGGCCAGCGAGGTGGCGGGGTGGCCGGTCAGGCGCTCGACGTGGTCGGTGATCCCGGCCAGTTCGCCGTCGGCGATGGCGGTGTACGTCGAGACCCACGCGTCGAGCAGCCAGTCCGGCGCGCCGTAGGAAGCGCGTGACCGATAGGCCTCCTCGACCGTCTCGCGGTGATAGGTGATGTCCCGCCCGGTCGCCTTGGTCAGGATCTCGGCGACCTCGTCCAGGGTGAGGGCCTCGGGCCCGGTCAGGTCGTAGGCGGCGCCGGCGTGCTGCGGGGCGTTCAGCAGCACGGCGGTGGCGGCGTCGGCGATGTCGTCCAACGCCACCGCGGCGACCCTCCCGTCCCCGGCAGGGCCTCGGATGACGCCGTCGTCGCCCGCGAGGGACGGCATGAGGTCGGCGTACATGTTGTCGCGCAGGAAGGTGTGCGCCAAACCGCCGGCGCGGATGTGCTCCTCGGTGGCGTGGTGGTCGCGCGCGAGGGTGAATGTGGCGTTCGGTGCGGCGCCGTAGAACGAGATGTAGACCAAGTGGTCTACTCCAGCCTCGACCGCGGCGTCGACGAACATACGGTGCTGGTCCACCCGGTCGGCCGACTCGGAGGCCGACACCATCAGCACGCGGTCCACCCCGTCCAGCGCGGCCCGGACCGCGGCCCGGTCGGCGAAGTCGCCGGGCACCGCGGTGGCGCCGGGCAGTTGTGGCGCGCGGCCGGGATCGCGCACCAGCAGCCGTTGCGGGACACCGGCGGCGGACAGGCGTCGGGCGACGCGTCCGCCGAGCCGTCCGGTGGCTCCGGTGACCGCGATGGTGGCGTCGGATGGGATGGGCTGGTCGCTCATTCGTGACTCCCTGCGGGTGCTGCGTGCCGGCGGCCCACCGGTGAGCCAGGGGATCACCCGGTGAGCACACCGCGCAGGGTAACGGTGTCGACCGCGACCGGCAGGACTCGCCCGACCACCTCCGCCGGGTCTTTCGCCGTGGGTCGAGTGGCCGGGTGTTCCGCCGTGGTCGAGTGGTCGGGTGTTCTGCTGTGGTCGAGCGGTTGGGTGTTTCGCCGTGGTCGAGCTGCCTGGTGCGGGATCGTTGCCGCGGGGTCAGCGGGTGTTCCGCGCATGCACGGTCCGGCTCAGGTACTCCTCGAACGTGATCCGTCCGACCGCCCGTTCCGGGGTGAGGTGGTGGCCCGCGCGGTAGTCCCGGATCGCCTTGACCGGCAAGCGGACCGACCACACCGGGCGGCGGCGTCCGATCGCCCGGAGGTAGCTGCGGGCCAGTTCGGCGGCGTCCCGCACCTGCGGTCCGCCGAGATCGGGCACCCTGGCCGCGGCGGGGAGCGCGGCGATCGCGACGAGCCGTTCGGCGACCTCGGTGACGTCGATCGGCTGGAAGCTCACCTTCGCCGGCATCATCGTCACCGGCAGCCGGCGCTGGACGTCGCAGATCGCCGTGATCAGGTCGTGGAACTGCGTCGTGCGCAGGATCGTCCACGGCAGCCCGGACTCCTCGACCAGCCGCTCGCAGGCCGCTTTCGCGCGGTAGTAGCCGAGCGCGACGTTCTCGATGCCGACGATCGACACGTACACCAGGTGCGGTCGCCCGGCCGCGCTCGCCGCTTCGACCAGGTTGCGCGTCGCGGCGATGTCGCCGCGCCCGTTGGTGGTGGCCAGGTGGATGATCACCGCCGCGCCGTCGACCGCCTCGGCGAGTCCGCGTCCGGTGCGCAGATCACCGGTCGCCCACGTCCACGCGGCGGGCTCGCGTTCCCGGCGGGTCAGCACGCGCACCTCGTGGCCGGCGTCGGCGAGTCGCGGCACGAGTGCGCGGCCGAGCCGTCCGGTGCCGCCGGTGACCAGAATCGTTGTCGTCATTCCCCGCTCCGTCATGGCTTGAGTCGTCGCCGTACACCACTAGGAACCGGATACCTCCGGCGAACGTGACAACCGCGCCGCCTGGTCGCGGAGGAAACGGAGCTTGTCCGGGTGGACCACGATCCGGATGGCGGTGATCTGCGCGCCTGTGGTCTGCGTGCCTGTGGTCTGCGTGCCGGTGGTCTGCGTGCCGGTGGTCTGCGTGCCGGTGGTCTGCGGGGCGAGCACGCCGACCAGCGTCGTCCCGACCCAGCCGAGCACCGCCGGCGCTCCGTTGACCTCCTGGATCGACACCACCGCTTCCCCGATGCCCCGGCTCACCGACGAAGCCAGGTACCGCGCGACCGTCGCCCGGCCCCGCACGGGCCGCCGCGCCACGCCCGGCGTGCCGTTGCCGTCGGCGACCGAGCTGACGTCCTCGGCGAGCAGCCGCTCCAGGCCGGCGAGATCACCGTTCCGCGCGGCGACGAGGAACCGCTCGACCAGGGCGCGGTGGCCCGGCAGGTCGACCGGCGACCGCGGCGGCCCGGCCTCGGCCAACCGCTGCCGCGCGCGGCGGTGTAGCTGCCGGCAGTTCGACTCCGACAGTTCGACCAGCTCGGCCACCTCGCGATGGCTGTAACCGAACGCCTCGCGCAGCACGAACACCGCACGTTCGCCCGGGGTGAGCCGTTCGGCCAGCACGAGGAACGCGAGCGACACCGTGTCGCGCTGCTCGACGGTCTCCATCGGCCCCAGCGCGTCGTCCGGCGTCAACACCGGCTCGGGCAGCCACTGCCCGACGTACCGCTCGCGGCGACTGCGGGCGGAATCGAGCCGGTTCAGGCACAGGTTCGTCGCGACCTTGGCCAACCACGCGGACGGCGCCTCGACCGAGCCGGGCCGGGTGTTCCGCCACCGCAGGAACGTGTCCTGGACGACGTCCTCGGCGTCGGCGGCCGAACCGAGCATCCGGTACGCCAGGCCGAACAGGCGCGGCCGATGCCGCTCGAACACCTCGACCGCCTCCGCCACCACCCGGCAAGCATGACAGTCACTGGGCGTAGGCGAGGGCTCCGGGGTGCACGGTGAGGGCGTCCGCCGTGGCCGCGTCGGCGGGGAGGTAGACGACCAGGCGGTGGTCCTCGTCGCCGGGCAGCGTCAGGTGCTCGTAGGCCAGCCGCAGCAGGCCCGCCGCGGGGTGCTGCCACAGCTCGACCCCCGTCCCGGCGGGCAGGACGGCCGCGGCGGTGAAGCGGCGGCCGAACCCGGCGCCCGCGGTGATCGACAACTCCTCGGCGAGCATGGCCGCCGCGCCGTCACCCAGGTCGGCCGCGGCACGCAGGGCGGCGGCCCGTTCGTCGGCCACCTGTTCCCAGGCCGGGAACGCGGTGCGCGCCCTGGCGTCGCCGAACACGAAGCGCGCGAGGTTGGGCCGGTCGGTGTCGAACAGGCCCACCGGCTCGGCGAGCCACCGGAAGCCGGCGGTGCAGGCGAGCACGTCGCCGTGCGCGTCGGTGACGAACGCGGGCGTGGGCTCCAACCGGTCGAGCAGCGCCCGCACGGTCGGGCGCACCGGACGCGGGGCGGTCACCGCCGAGCACGTCGTGCCCGCCTTCACCAGGCGGTGCAGGTGGACCCGTTCGTGGGGCGAGAAACCCAGCGCGTCGGCCAGTGCCCCGAGCACCTGGGCCGACGGGTGGCGGTCGCGTCCGCGTTCGAGACGGGTCAGGTACTCGACGCTGACGCCCGCGAGCGCGGCCAGCTCACCCCGGCGCAGGCCGGGTGTGCGGCGGCGGGGGCCGGTCGGGAGCCCCACCTCGGCCGGGGTGATCGCCTCCCTGCGGGCACGCAGGAAGGAGCCGAGCGCGTTGTCCACCATGGTCACCGAGTCTAGGTCGTGCCGTGCGCGACCTGGCTTCGTCGGGGTTCGCCCGGGTTGGTCGTCGTGCTGTGCGCGGTAGGCCTGGTCGGGACTCTCGGGTCGGCTGTCGTGCCGCGTGTGGTCAGGTCTTGTCGGGCTCTCCGGTCGGCTGTCGTGCCGCGCTCAGCCAGGCCCTGCCGGGGCCTCCCTCCGGCCGGCCCGTCGTCCCAGGCTGGACGGCATGACCATGAGGTACCGACTCTTCGGCCAGACCGGGTTGCGCGTCTCGGAACTCCTGCTGGGCACGATGACCTTCAGCGACGCGGACGAGGCCCGGCGCATCGTGGACGCCTACGCCGACGCGGGCGGCAACGTCCTCGACACCGCGTCGGCCTACGGCGACGGGGAGGAGCTGCTCGGCTCCATCGTGGAGCGGCGCGACCGGTTCGTCATCGGCACCAAGTACACGCTGTCGCGTGCCGCCGACGACCCCAACGCCTCAGGCAACCACCGCAAGAACCTGGCGCTGTCGCTGGAGCGGAGCCTGCGCCGGCTGCGCACCGACTACATCGACGTCTACTGGGTGCACATCTGGGACCGGCACACGCCGGTCGAGGAGACCATGCGCGCGCTGGACGACGCCGTCCGCGCGGGGAAGATCCTCTACACCGGCATCTCCGACGCGCCGGCCTGGGTCGTCGCCCGCGCCAACACCCTCGCGCAGTGGCGCGACTGGACGCCGTTCGCCGGGCTCCAGGTGCCCTACAACCTGCTGAACCGGGACGTCGAGCGCGAGTTGCTGCCGATGGCCGAGGCGCTCGGGCTGAGCGTCACCGCCTGGGCGCCGCTCGCGGCAGGCAAGCTGTCCGGCGCCGTCGACGCGCCTCCCGGTTCGCCGCGTTCCCAGCGCGTCGACCCCGCGTCGCTCACGGAGCGCGAACGCGCGGCGGCCCACGCCGTCCGGGCGGTCGCCGACGAACTGGGAGTCCGCCCGGCCCAGGTGGCGCTCGCCTGGACGCGCGCCAAGTCCCGGGCGGTGCTGCCGCTGGTCGGCGTCAGCAGCGTCGCGCAGCTCACCGAGAACCTGGGCGCGCTCGACCTCACCCTGCCCGACGACGCGGTCCGGCGGCTGGAGGCGGCGGTGGACTTCCGGCTCGGGTTCCCGGGCGACTTCATCGCCGAGTGCGAGCCCTCTCCGTTCGTCTTCGGCGACACCGCCACCAGGGTCGAGCCCCGCTGAGCGTCCGGGTCACGCGGGTGTCCGCGGCCCGAGGTGCAGGCCGCCGCTGGCGTCCAGGACCTGCCCGGTGATCCACCGGGCTTCGTCCGACGCCAGGAACGCCACCACGTCGGCGACGTCCTCGGCCCGCCCGATCCGGTTCAGCGCGGTCAGCCCCGCGATGAGCGCCGACGTCTCCGGGGGGAAGAAGTGCCCGTTGGCGTCGGTCCTCGTCGCGCCCGGTGCGACGACGTTGACCGTGATGCCGCGGCTGCCCAGCGCCTGGGCGAGGGTGCGGCTCATCGTCTCCACCGCGCCCTTGGTCAGGGCGAAGGAGGTCTGCGTGGGGTTGGCCATGCGGGTCGCGACCGACGAGATGGCGATGACGCGTCCGCCGTCCGGCAGCAGCGGGAGCGCCCGTTGGATGATGAAGTACGGAGCCTTGACGTTGACCGCGACGAGGTGGTCGAACTGTTCCGGGGTGTCGGTCTCGATCGGACCGGCCGGCGCGGCGGCGGCGTTGTTTGACCAGGATGTCGAGCGGTCGTCCGGAGAGCCCGGCGCGGAGGCCGTCGAACAGCGCGTCGACACCGCTCATCGTGGCCAGATCGGCTTGGATCGGGAACGCCCGCCCGTTCCCGATCCGTGCGACCGTCCGCCGCGCCTCGTCCGCGTTGCCGCCGTAGTGGACGGCCACCTGTGCGCCGTCCGCCGCCAACCGCTCGGCGATGGCGCGGCCGATGCCTTTGGAAGCCCCCGTCACGAGCGCGGTCTTGCCCGTCAGGCGTGCCATGCGGTCCCCAGGGTGTTATCGACTACCAACTTGGTAGTGTCTACCACATGACGAGCCTGCGAGAGCGGCGGCGGAACGAGACCCGGCGTGCGGTGCAGGCGCACGCCATCCGGCTCTTCGTGGAGGTCGGCTACGACGCCACGACCGTCGAGGACGTCGCCAAGGCGGCCGGCGTCTCCGCGATGACGGTGTACCGGCACTTCGCGACCAAAGAAGACCTGGTGCTCTACGACGAGTACGACCCGCTGACCGCCGCGGCCCTGCTCGCACGGCCGGAACACGAGCCCGTCGTGCAACGGATCGGACGAGCGCTGGTCGACACGGCGGCAGCGGCGACCGGCCCGCACCACGCCGACCAGGCGCTGCTCCTGGCCCGCCTCCGCCTGATGATCTCGACGCCGGCCTTGCGCGCCCGCCACCTCGACAGCCAGTACGCCACCCAGTCGGCCATCGTCGCCGCCCTGTGCGGCCCGTCGCCCGACCCCGACGAGGAGCTACCCGTGCGCTGCGCCGCCGCCGCCTGCCTGGGCGCCGCTCACGTCGCCCTGGTCCGCTGGGCCGAGAACGACGGCCAGGACGACCTCCCGGCGCTGATCGGCACTTCGCTGACCCACGCCTTCGGCATCCCCTTCTGACACCGGGCCCCGACACGCACGATCGGCGGGTGGGGACCGCGACAACGGCCCCCACCCGCGGTGGTCACGCCCTGAGGCGGTATGCCCTCAAGACGGTCTGGTCGACCGTGTTGCCCTCGGTGTCGGAGGCGACGACCCGGAGCGAGACGTAGCCGCCGGGCTTGCCGCCCCGCGGCACGAGGTGCCTGACCGGCGCCCAGGTGGCCCCGTCGTCGAACGACGCGAACGCCTTGACCTCCCGCACGGTGGCCTTGCCGGCACCGGCCTGCCGGGACACCGTGAACCTCACCGGCAGCGGCACCCCGGCCCGTGCGCTGTTGCGGAGGTCGAGCGGGACGCTGTAGTCCACCTCCAACAGCGGTGGCCGGCCGTCCGTCGGACCCGCGCTCGTGAAGCCCCACGTCGAGTGGACGGTGGTCGACAGGTCGAGCTGCGGCGCGCCGCGGGACGCGGTGACCGACAGCTCGTAGCGGCCGGGCCCGGCCGGCACCTCCCACCGACCCTGCCACGGGTCGGCCGGGATGCCGAGCGAGACGCCGTCGCGCTTGAGTTCCATGCTGCCGAACCCCGTGCGCACCCAGGACTCGACCGCGCGGCCTGTCGCGAACGGCGACACCTTCGCCTCGATGGTGCTGCCGCTGCGGGTCACGCCGCCGCCGGCCGCCCATGGCACCAGCGCGGCCCCGCCGAGCCGTGGCGCGGTGACCGCGGCGCCCCAGTCGCGTCGGTACCGCCCGCCGGGCTCGAACGTGGCCGGCTCGACGTCCGACCACACGCCGACCAGCGGATCCCGCGCGTCCGTCCCGAACATCCGGCCGACGAAACCCTCCTGGTACCAGCCGATGCCGTTGCCCGCGCTGTAGTACTCGGTGCGGGCGGCGGGTGCGGTCAGCGCTTCGTCCATCACCACGCCGAGGTTCTTCACCGTGGCGCCGGAGCGCATCGGGTACAGGCGCTGGCGGACCAGGCCGTCCGCGCCGGACGAGCGGTAGCGGGCGTCGACCTCGGCCAGTTCGGACCGCTTCACCCGGTACGTCCGGCCGGCGGGCAGCGCGCCCTGCTCGGGGAAGAACAGGTTGTAGCTCACCGGCGAGGTGTCGATCGCGCCGACCGTGACCTCGCGGCCGATCTGCCTCACCAGGTCCGCCGCGCCGTGGTCGGAGGCGGACAGCACCGGCAGCGCGGTCTGCTCCGGGTACGGCAGCGGCAACGGCCCGAGCACCAGCGCCGCCGCGGCTCCCGCGTCCTTGAGTTGTTGCGCCAGCGCGTAGATGTCCTCGTTGCCGAGGTCGGTGACCACGAGCGCGCCCTTGACGTCACCGTCGCGCTTGGCCGTGCGGAACCTGTGCGCGCCCGGCGCGAGGAACGGGCTCGCATCGGCATAGCGCACCGGGAAACCGAACTCGCGCAACGAGACCCGTGGCTGGGCGGCCTTGAGCGTGGTCGAGTAGTTGAGCTGCGGCAGCGGATCGCCGAACGACAAGCCGTAGACCGGCGTCGAACCCTCGATCGGCCCGCTCACCCCGGAGTTCTTGCTCGGCGCGGCGGGCACGCTCAGGTCGACCTCGCGGTGCAGCGGACGCACCCTGTCGTCGTCGAGGTCGACCGTGATCGGCTTGCCGTCCTTCGCGTTCAACTCGATGCCGACGTCCTCGGACATCGTCACCCTGCCCGCCACCTCGGTGACCGAGACCGGCGTGTACCAGCCGGCGAGCGCGGAGTGCTGGTCGATGCGGCCGAGCACGGCGTAGTCGGAGACCGGCAGCCTGGTCGAGCCGACGCCCTCGGCGTTCAGCGAGAGCACGGTGGACTGGCCGGTCTTGAGGTCCACGAGCAGCAGGAACTCGGCGAGCGGCGGCTTGCCGTCCCGCCCGGTCACCTTGGCGGTGAGCACGTGCCGCTCCTCCTGCACGTACGCGCCGACCGAGGTGACCACGCTGACGCCCGCCGCGGTCGCCTTGACGTGCCCGAAGAACGTGCCGAGCCCCTTGCGCGGGTCGAGCCGCACGACGACCGGCGCGGCGCCGTGCGCGGGCACCGTGACGCTCGACGGCACGGTGAAGTCGGCCCCGAGGTCGTGCCGCACGTCCAGCGTGACGGGCTGGTCGCCGTCGTTGTGGTAGGTGATCGTCTTGTCGAACACCTCGGTGTGCGGCCACTCCACCAGCCCGAACGACAGGCTGCCGACGTCCGCGCGCACCTCCTGCCCGACCGCGCGCCGCACGTCGAGCAGCCCCGTGCCGACGTGGTCGGGCGAGTCCGCGACCGTTTTGACCGACGCCATCAGGTGCGCCTTCAGCTCCCGCGCGGTCCAGGTGGGGTTGCGCTGCGCCAGCACCGCCGCCGCACCCGCGACGTGCGGCGTGGCCATCGAGGTGCCGCTCAGCCGCGCGTGCAGCTCGCCGACCGCCTGGTCCGGCAACGTGCCCTTCGCCCGTGCCGCCACGATGTCCGTGCCGGGCGCGGCGATGTCGGGCTTGACCGCGTAGTCGCCGAACCGCGGCCCGCGCGAGGACGACTCGGCGAGCACACCCTGCTTGGTGAGGTTCGCGACGGCGAGCGCCTCGTCCGCCGCGGCGGGCGCCGAGACCTTGCGGAACGTGTAGCTGTTGCCCGCCGCCACGACGAACAGCGTGCCGGTCTCCGCCGTGAGCCGGTCCACGGTCCGGGACAGCGGGTCGGAGCCGTCGCTCTGGTCGCCGCCGAGGCTCATGTTGACGACCTTGGCCTTCACCTCGCGGGCGGCCCACTCCATCCCGGCGATGACCACGCTCTCCGGGCAGTCCTGCGTCCCGCAGACCCGCCCGACGGCGAGCCGTGCGCCCTTGGCGACCCCGGTGTACGTGCCGCCGCGTCCGGCGACGGTCGCCGCGACGTGCGTGCCGTGGCCGACGTTGTCCTGGATGCCTTCCCCGGTGAAGTCCCTGGCCGTCGCGACGACGTCCCTGAGTTCCGGGTGCTCCTGGTCGTAGCCGGTGTCCAACACGGCCACGGTGACCCCGCTGCCGTCGAACCCGGCCTGCCAAGCACCCGGCGCGTCGACCATCGGCACGCTCTGGTCGAGCGTGATCCTGGCCTTGCCGTCGAGCCAGAGCTTGCCGGCGCTGAGGGAGCCGGCCCGGCGTTCGGCCCACCGCTGTGCGGCCTCGGCCTTCGGGACGGCTCCCGCCGTGCGGAACCCGTCGGACAGCAGGGGGATCCGATCGGTCGTCGCGTCGTCGTAGCGGAAGTCGTGCATCGCCGTGACGTCGAAGAACCGCTTGTCCAGCCGGTCCTGCGCCAACTCGCCGAGAGCGTCCTCCGGCACCACGTACTGGTGCTCGTCCTCGACGTACCGGGCGAACCGCACCCCCGGCCGCCCCTCGACGCGGACGAGTTCCCCTCGCTCGTCCACGACCACCTTGTCACCGCTGATCAGCGTGATGGTCCGGGCCCGGCCCTGGACCACCGGGTCCGCCTGCGCCGCCACCGGGCTCACCAGCCCGGCGGCCAGCACGGCGACCACTGACAATCGTGCTAAGCGCACATGTCCTCCCCAGACTTGGATGTGCTTCCACGGAGAAGACTCCTCGCAGCCCTCCGCCGTTGCCTGGGCGGCCGGGTCACGTCGCGGAGAAAGTTGCCCTCCGGGGTCTGTCGAATCAGAGTGTCGTCGTTCGACGCGAAGATGACGGCTGGTCAACGTGCCCGGGAGCGACCCGGACCCCGGCCCGAGACGCCAGGAGTGGCAATGCGGTTTCTGCTGATGCACCGGCTCGACGAGCGCGCCCCGGAGGCGTGGAACCCCAGCCCGGAGTTCATCGAGACGATGGGGGCGTTCATCCAGGACTCGATCGAGAAGGGCATCCTGATCACCGCCGAGGGCGTCCACCCGTCGGCGAAGGGCGCGCGGGTGCGCAAGACCCGAGGCGCGGCGATCACCGCGACCGACGGCCCGTTCACCGAGGCGAAGGAAGTCATCGGCGGCTTCGCGCTGATCAACGCCAAGGACCGCGCCGAAGCCGTCGAGTTCGCGCGGCGCTACGCCGACCTCTTCGACGAGATCGAGGTAGAGGTCCGCCAGGTCGTGGAAGAGGAAGACCTGGCGAAGTTGAATTCAGCTTTTTAAGCAAAAAGACGGCAGAAGAGGAACCACGGACTCAACGCGCTCCATGAGCACGCCAGTCTGGGCTCAATGCCACTAAGTTAAGCTGGTCTGTGGATGTGGATCGTTGGTGGCAGGCTGTGGGTCATGCCGTATTCATCGGTACGTTTGACTCGGTATGAGTTGTGCCGGGTGCGTCGGACGACTCGTGGGTAGTCACGAAGGCGGCGGTGGTTGAGTTTTGCCAGGATCTCCGTGAACATCTCCGTGAGTCTCCTGGTCGACGCCCTGGGGGGAAAAGGTCGCTCGGCGGGTGACGTGACGGCGCACCACGCGAAGCGACCGGGTGAAGGACAGGCGGTCCGGGTCGACTGTGTGACCTGCGGCGGCGCACATCAGTTTGCGTATTGCGTAGTGGGTGAGCAGGAAGGCCCAGATTTCCTGGCGGACCATCTCCGGCGACTTGGACCGCAGTACCCTGCCCGAGCCTCGGAGGCGTGTCTTCACCTCACCGATGCCGGTTTCGAATTCCCATCGCTCGTGATATGCGGCGGCAAGTTCGACAGCGGACGCCTCGGACGGATCGAGGATCGTCGTGATCAGGCAGATCGGTTCGCCCTGTCCGTTGCCCGTCCGGTTCGTGACCTCGTACTCCACGACCCGGACCCTGGTCACCGACTCGGCGGCGACGTCCTCGCCCGCGCGAACCCTCCCGAGAAGCCGGCGACGCCGTCCCGACCGGACCTCCGGGTCGATCACGTAGGCGAGCCAGGAACCATCGGGCAGCCATTCGACGAACTCCAACCCGACCGTGGAATTGATCCTCCACAGCAGGTCGGCACCGGTCGCCCGGGCACGGTTCCACAACCTGTAGCCGTAGAAATGCCGATCCGCCAGGACGAGCATACCGTCCCCGAAATCGGACAGCAGTTCCCCGACCATGATGTTCTCGCTGTCACGGGACGATCCGATCGTCGCGGCGACAATGGCCCGGGAACCGCATTCGCCGAGGCCCACCACACGCGCCTGGGGAAACGCCCCGGCTCGTGCGCCACTGTTGTGCGTGCCGAACGCCTGCATGTTCCCGGGCGTGTCCGCGACATCGAGCACGAACCCGTCGACGGCCATCAACCGCCGTGTCCCCGACCACGCGCCCCGCGTGTCCGCCGCGGCGACCGGGACGGCCGAGCGGGAGAACAACTCCTTCAGCGGCTCTTCACCGAGGCGTTGCCGGGCCAATGTGATGGCGGCGGTGGACGGCATCGACCACCCGTCCCGCCACGCCCGCATGAACTCCAACGAACCGACCAGTTTCCGCATCACCTCCTCGTAGTCGTCATCGGAGAACAGACACATCGCCAGGCAGAAACTCACCATCATATGGGCCAATGCCACTAACTTAAGCTTTCCGCTGGTCAGGGCCAGGTTCGTCCGCCGAACAGGCCGGATGACACTACGAAAGATTGTCCACTTAGGACATAGTTGCATCGCGCAGGCGCAGATCCCCAGGTCGCCTCTCGCCCCAACGAGTCCGGGATGGCCCGGATCCGGTCGAGCTGAACGTCCTCTGGATCGATCTGAGCTGTGAAAACGTGGCTAAAGTTAGTGGCATTGTCATATGGGCAGGTAACAGTCGGGTCCGCTGCTCACGCCGCCCCGTCATGTCGAGAACCTCATCGACGCGACTTCTGGGAAACGTGTCCGCGAACAACGCCAGAGACACCAGCTCCGTGACATGACCACCATCGGAAAGGAAAACCGGAGCAGCACCCCGCCCAATTGAACCCACCGAACCATCATAGCGCATATACGTCTAACTTAGTGGCATTGAGTCTGGGCTCAAGCCGGGAACATTACGAGAATGGACCACATCATCGATAAGCCCTGAAGCTGCCAGGGACGGCTGGAACGCCACACGCGCTACGGAACGCGCACTTGCGGTGTCAGGTCGCGTTCAGGCCGAAGACGCGCGGGTCGGTCGGCTGGGCGGGTTGCTCTGCGGGCGGCGTGTTGCGCTGACAGCCGTCCCCCGGCAGGCTTTAGGGCATCGATGATATGGTCATTTTGCTTAGTGTTCCCAGCTTTATCCATGACCTGCGTGCTTGTGGAGCGCGTTGAGTCCGTGGTTCCTCTTCTGCCGTCCTTTTGCGTAAAGAAAAGCAAAGCATCAGGGCGCTTGTTGTTGTTGTTGTGGTGGTGTGGTGTCTTCCAGGCGCAGTGCGGTGAGGAAGTCGACGGCTGCTCGGTGGGCTGGTCCTTCGCCGGGGATTACTTCCAGTAGGGCGATCAGCCTTAGCAGTCGGTAGTTGTCGACTGTCTTGAAGAACCGTTGCAGATTCGGTCCCCATTGGCTGTTCAGGACGAGGAGCAGCCGGCCGCCTTCGAGGTCCATCAAGGACGGCCGGCCCTCGTGTTCGACCACGGACCAGGTCGGGAGGGTGGCGACCAGGTGTCGGAACCGGTCGACCATCTCCTCGTACTCGCGTCGTTTCCGCCAGTCCACCACGTCCTCCTCCCGGACTCGTCCGATGGTCCGAACGTAGCACTGTTCGAACCTGTGTTCGAGTCGAGGTGGAATAACGTCGGTCGGACCGGTCAGCGGCACGTCTCGCGGGGGAACCGGGCCCCGGACCAGAACCGCAGCACGTCGTGGTTGAAGTCCGATGGGCGTTCCCAGCTCGCCGAGTGCCCGACCCGGCTGTACACCACTGTGGCTGCCTTCGGCAGGTGGGCGGCGATCATCTGCAGGATCGGCGGCGGCAGGTACAGGTCCGCGTCGCCGGTCATGATCAGGGTCCGCACGGACAGGGTTTCCAGTCGGGGCCAGTCGATCGGCGAGGAGATCTTCTGGCTCGCCACCGAGTGCCCGCCCAGCGAGAGGTCGGACAGCTCCTGCCACCGCCGGGCGCCCGCCTCGTTCGCCGCGCGGTAGTACGGGCTCAGTTCCAGGAAGTCGTGGGACATGTTCTCGAAGCCCGGCGGTCGCAGCAGCTTGGTCACCCGCAGGTACTCCGGGTCGGAGATGCCCATGAAGCTGCTCAGGATGAGCAGGCTGTGCAGCCGTTCGGGGTGCAGCAGCGCGTAGTCCGTCGCGTAGTAGCCGCCCAGCGCCGCGCCGAGCAGGTGGAACCGCCGCAGCCCGAGGTGCTCGACCAGCGCGTGCAGGTCGTCCGCGCCCACGCCCGGGTTGTCGGGGTCCGGCGCTGTTGAGTTGTAGTGGCCGCGGCGGGAGTACGCGATCACCCGGTAGCCGGCGCGGGCGAACACCGGTTGCTGGTACGGCCACGACAGGGCGCTGCCGCTGCCGGGGTGGACGAGTACGACCGCGGGGCCTCGGCCGCCGGTGTCCCAGTACCAGAGGCGAGCGCCCGGCACGTCCAGGAAGCCCTCCCTGGCGGGCACCTGGGCCGGGACCGGCTCGGGCACGTACGGGTCGCACCCACGGCGGTGGGACTCCGGGTCGGCTGCCGAGCCGGGTGCGGCCAGTGCCGTCCCGGATGCGGCGAGCGCCGCCGCCGCGGCGGCCGTGGAGGCGAGCATGGTTCGTCTGGCTACCTGTCCCCGGCCCGCGCCGTCGGGATAGCTGGTCATGTGGGATTCCTCAGGTTGTGGTGCGTGCGGATACGAAACGGTGTGCCGCGCCCCGCGGGGGCCGTCGGTGAGGCCCGGGGTACGCCGGGAGCGACGCCGGCCGGGTCGGCGGCCTGGCGCGGTCGTCCTAGTCGGTGCGGTAGACCTGCTCGAAGCGGCCGTTGCCGAAGGTGCGGCCGGGGAAGTCCTGCTCGGGCCAGCCCGCGGTCCGCACGTTGTGCGCGTTCTCCACGTTGGCGAAGAACGGGATGATCCACCCGCCGCGCTCGTACTGGATCTCGTACATCTTCCGCGTCAGCTCGGCGCGCCTATTCTCGTCGATGCTCGCCTGCGCCTGCTCGTAGAGGCCGCGCAACTCACCGAGATCGGCGCCGCCCGGATGGGTCAACGTCGTGGTGTCGCTGAGGTCGGTGAGCGCCATCAGGGTGAGGAAGTCGCCCTGGGGCGGCCACTTGTCCACGGAGAACGGCCAGTGGTGGAAGTTCGGGCCGAACAGCGTGGCGGTGTCCACCTGGCGCACGGTGACCTTCATCCCGATCTCGGCGGCGTTGTTGGCCAGCACCGTGCACATCGACACCGCCTCGGTGGACACCGGGCCGGTGACCAGCTCGACCTCGACGCCGTCCCGCCCGGCCTCCTTGAGCAGCGCCCGCGCCCGGTCCAGGTCGCGCTTGCGCACCAGGGACGCCGGGTAGCCGGCGGCGAACGGCTCGGGCAGGTCGTTGGCGACCACGCCGTGGCCGGACAGGCACGCGGTCAGCGCCTGCTCGCGGTCGATGGCCAGCCGCAACGCCTGTCGCACGCGGACGTCGTCGAACGGCGGCTGCTGCATGTTCATGTAGATCCCGGTCCACGCCCCGGTCCGCGACTCCAGCAGCTTCAGCTCGCGGTGCTGCTCGATCGTCGGGATCTGCGCGTACTGGAGCAGGTTGATCGCGTCCACCTGCCCGGTCACCAGCGCGTTGATCCGCGCCGAGTCGTCGTTGATGACGTTGACGACCAGCTCGTCCAGGTACGGCTTCGCGCCGAGGCCGGCCGGCGCGGGGGTGGCGCTGGGCTGGGAGGGGCCGTCGGCGTTCCAGTAGTTGGCGAACCGCTCGCACACCCACTGCCGGTTGGGGGTGAAGCTCTTGTACTTGAACGGTCCGGTGCCCACCGGGTTCCTCGGGTCGAACCCGACCGGCACGATCTTGAACGGGCTGGCCAGCGCGGTGGGGAAGGTGGCGCTGGGCCGCAGCAGCTTCATCCGCAGCGTGCGCTGGTCGAGCTTGGTGAAGCCGTTGAGGTCCACGAACGCCTTGAACTTGCCCACGGTCACCGCGCCGGGCAGGGAGAACGTGCGCTGGAAGGTGAACAGCACGTCGTCGGCGTCCAGGGTCTTGCCGTTGTGGAACTCGATGTCCTGCTTGACCCGGATCGTCCACTCGTCGCCGGCGGCGTTGGACTCGATCGCCTCGGCCATCTGGAGGTGGTACTTCATGTCGTTGCTGAAGTCGGCGAGCTGGTCGTAGAGGACGCGGGCCATGTAGCTCACCGGGATGCTGTTGAGCAGCATGGGATCGAGGGTGTCCGAACCCTTGGCGCCGCCGGTCGCCACGGTGAGCGTGCCGCCGCGCCGGGGTGTCCCGGCGGTCGGCGCACCGCCGCCGGCGCCGCAGGCGGCCAACGCCTGCCCGGCGACGGTCAGCCCCACCGCGGCGGCGGCGGCGTTCAGGAATCCGCGTCGGCTCAACTCGTTGGCTGCTCGCGTGGTCATGTGCGGTCCTCCCGTGACGGCGGTGCGGACGGAACACCGGGTGTCGCGGCACCGAACTCGGGGGTGGCCGCGATCAGGGTCCTGGTGAAGGGATCGGCGGGGCGGTCGAGCACGTCGTCGACGGGGCCGACCTCGACGAGCCGGCCCGCGCGCATCGCGACGACCTGGTCGGCGACCGTGCGGACCAGCGCGAGGTTGTGCGTCACGAACAGCAGCGCCAGGCCCTCCTCGTCCTGGAGCCGGCGCAGCAGCCGCACGATCGAGGCCTGCACGGACACGTCCAGCGCGGAGGTGACCTCGTCGCAGATCAGCACCTCGGGCCGGCACACCAGCGCCCGTGCGATCGCGACCCGCTGCCGCTCGCCGCCGGAGAGCTGGTCGGGGTACCGCGACGCCACCGCGGGGGAGAGCGAGACCCGTTCGAGGACTTCGGACACCGCCGCCGTGGCGTTCCCGGCACGCTTCGGGAACAGCACCTTCAGCGGCTCCCGCAGGATCTCGCCGACCGAGCGCCGGGGGTTCAGCGAGTTGTAGGGGCTCTGGAAGATGTAGTGCACCGCGCGGCGCTGCTCCAGCGGCCGGTCCCGGGCGCGGGTGGCCATCTCCTCGCCCTGGAACGTGATGCCGCCGCTGTGCCGGTGGTGCAGGCCGATGATGCTGCGCGCGAGCGTGGTCTTGCCGCAGCCGGACTCGCCCACCAGCGCGAGGCATTCCCGCGCGGCCAGCGTCAGCGACACGTCGTGCAGCACCTGCCGCCGGCCGTGGAAGGCGTCGAGGCCCGACACCCGGAGCAGCACGTCGTTCTGCTCCCTGGTCCGGGGTTCGACCGCGCGCGGCGTGGCCCTGGCCGGTCCGAGCCGGGTGGCGAGCAGACAGCGCACGACGTGGCCGGGGAAGACCTCGACCGGCTCCGGCGTCGTGGTGGCGCACTCCGCTTCCGCGTCCGCGCAGCGCGGGTGGAACGCGCAGCCCGTCGGACGCTGTCCGGGCAGCGGCGTGTCACCGGGGATCGCGGCCAGCTCACGGCGCTGCGACACCAACGGCACCGCGGCCAGCAACGCACGGGTGTAGGGGTGGACCGCCGCGCCGAAGATCCGCGCGCTCGGGCCGGCCTCCACGATCCGACCGGCGTACATGACCAGGATGCGGTGCGCCAGGTTGGAGACCACCGCCATGTCGTGGGTGACGTACAGCGCGGCGACGCGGTGGGTCGCGCACAGGTCCCGCACGGTGCCCAGCACCCGCGCCTGCGTGGTCACGTCCAGCCCGGTGGTCGGCTCGTCCAACACGATCACCCGCGGCCGGAGGACGAACGCCAACGCCAACGTGACCCGCTGCTGCTGCCCGCCGGAGAGCTGGTGCGGGAACCGCGCCAGGAAGGCGTCGTCCTCGTCCCGGTCGCCGCTGCCCAGCCCGACTTCGCGCAGCGTGCTCCGAATCCGCTCGTCCCGCTGGGCGGCGGGGAGTTCCGGCCGGTGGAACTCGAACAGCTCGTCGAGCTGGCGGCGCAACCGCAGCGCGGGGTTCAACGCCATCGACGGGTCCTGTGGCACGTAGGCGACCGTGCTGCCGCGCAGTTTCGTGAGCTGGTCGTGCCGCAGCCCGACGACCTCCTGCCCGTCCACGACCACGCTGCCGCCGACGATGCTCGCGCCGCGTCGTGCGTCGCCGAGCAGCGTCACGCCGGCGGTGGTCTTGCCGGAGCCGGATTCGCCGACGAGGCCGAGCACTTCGCCGGCGTCGATGGTGAAGTCCACGTGGTCGACCACGTCGACGCCGCGTCCGTCCAGGTCGACGCGCAGGCCTTTGACGGTGACCGCTGTCATGGCCGCACCTCCTGCGGTGAGACCCGGGCGACCGTTCTGGCGAAGCCTTCGGCCATCAGGTTGGTGCCGAACGTGAACACCGCGACGCACAGCACCGGCACCACGACCCCCCACGGCTGCAACGCCAGCCCCTGGTAGTTCTCCTTGATCATCAGTCCCCAGTCCGCCGCCGGCGGCTGGAGGCCGACGCCGAGGAAGCTCATCGCCGACACGATGCCGATGGACCAGGTCAGCCGGAGCCCGAAGTCCACCATCAGCGGCGTCATCACGTTCGGCAGGATCTCCCGGCGCACGATGCGCAACCGGGGCGCGCCAAGGGTTTCCGCCGACTCCACGAACTCCCGCGCCACGACCTCCTTCGCCGCCCCGTACGCCACCCGCGCCACCTGGGGCACCCACGCGATGGCGACGATCAGCGGCATCAGCGCCAGCTCCGCGCGCGCCACCGACACCAGCAGCAGGATCAGCACCAGCGGAGGGAACGCGCGCAGCACGTCCATGGTGCGCATCAGCAACTCGTCGACCACACCGCCGCTGTACGCGGCCGTCATGCCGATCACCGCGCCGACCGCGACGCCGACCAGCGTGCCGACGAACGAGATCCACACGATGCTCTGCCCGCCCGTCAGCACCCGGGAGAGCACGTCCTCGCCCAGGTAGTCGGTGCCCAGCAAGGCATTCGCGGAAGGAGGCGAATAGGGGGCGCCGATGATGTCGCTGTGCGCGTGCGGGGCGAGGAACGGGCCGAGCACGACGACCAGCAGGACCAGCCCGGTCGACACCAGGCCCACCCGCATCCGCGGCTCGCGCAGGCAGCGCCGCAGCAGGCTCCGCTGGAACCGCGCGGCGCTCATCGGCCGGCCGTTCGCAGGCGGGGCGTGACGTACACCGTCAACACGTCCCCCAACAGGTTGAAGGCCACGTAGCAGGCGGCGAACACCAGGCAGATTAGCTGGATCACCGGGAAGTCCCGGTTGTTCACCGCGTCCACCAGCGCGCTGCCGAGGCCGGGGTAGTTGAACACCTGCTCGATGACCACGACCCCGCCCGTCAGGTAGGCCAGCGCCAGCGCGGTGCCCTGGATCGCCGGCACCAGCGCGTTGGGCAGCACGTGCCGGCGCAACACCACGCGTTCCGGCACGCCTTTGAGCCGTGCGGTCCGCACGTACTCCGACTCGTACACGTCGATCACCGAGCCGCGCACCAGCCGGGCCAGGTAGGGCAGCACGCCCAGCACCAGCGCGGCCACCGGGAGGACCAGTTGCGCCGGGTCGCCGAACGGGCTCTGCCCGGGTGCGATCAGCACGGTGCCGGGCAGCACCGGGAACACCGAGGTGGACAGCAGGATCACCAGCAGCAGGGCGATGATGAACTCGGGCAGCGCGGTGAGCCCGAGCGTCACGACGAGCACCGCGCGGTCGAACGGTCGGTCCCGGCGCCGGCCGGCGACCGCGCCGACGAACACCGACAGCGGCACCACGATGGCCGCCGAGACCAGCACCAGCACCGCGGAGTTGACCGCCCGGTCGCCGATCAGCGTGCCGACCGACTCCCGGGTGACCAGCGAGTGGCCGGGCTCGCCGGTCAGGATGCCGCCCAGCCACGTCAGGTACTGCGTCACCAGCGGCCGGTTGAGGCCGAGTTCGGCGCGCAGCGCGGCGACCCGGTCCGGCGTCGCCTCGTGCCCGAGCACCGCCCGCGCCGGGTCGCCCGGCAGCACCTGGGTGGCCGCGAAGACGAGCACGGACACCAGCAGCACCACAGCCGCGCCGAACAGCACCCGGCGCAGCAGCCAAAGCTGTCCGGTGGTCGGAAAGCGTCGTCGGTCCACCGTCATCACCCCGTCCCGGCGCTGTTGGTCCGTGAGGATGCGCTTCGTCTGTTGTAACTGTCAACACCTTGCTTTTCGGTACCGTGCCGTGGTGTGGAGATGTCGATCGAGCCGGCGACCGCGGCGGACGCCGACGACGTGCTGCGGCTGCGCCGGGACGCCGAGGAGTGGCTGGCACTGCGGAACATCGACCAGTGGCGTCCGGGTTGGCTGTCGTCCGCCGAGGTCCGGGCGCAGATCGCGGACGGCCAGTGGCACGTCGCGCGGGTCGGTGGCGCGGTGTGCGGCGCGTTCCGGCTGCTCTGGTCGGATGAACCGGTCTGGCAGGCCGACAACGCCTTCGCCGTCTACGTGCACGGCCTGGTGACCGACCGCCGGCGCGCCGGCGCGGGTCTGGGCAGCCGGCTGCTGGCGTGGGCCGCCGAGCACGGCCACCGCGCCGGCGCCACCCTCCTGCGGCTGGACTGCGTCGCGCACAACCGGCGTCTTCGGCGGTACTACGCGGGTCTGGGCTTCCGGGAGGTCGGGCGGCGGGTGTTCGACGGCGGCTGGGCCCACGTGCTGCTGGAGAAGTCAACCGATCGTCGGTGTTGACATCCACAACACAACGCTCGGATACTCGAAGCCGCTCCGGTGTGGACAGTTCGTCCCCCCGTGGATCGCTAGCCGCGAATGGAGAGCCCCGTGCAGAAGGTCTACTGCCTGTACAAGTTGAAGCCCGGAGTCTCGGCCGACGAGTACGTCGAGTGGTCGAAGACCGTGGACCAGGCGATCACCAGCCGGCAGGACTGCGTGCACCGGTTCCGGGTCTTCCGGTTGGCGGGCTCGCGTGGTGGGGCCTCGCCGTGGGACGTGGTCGAGGACATCGAGGTCGAGTCCTGGGAGGCCTGGCAGGAGTGCCTGACCACGCCCGAGATGGCCGAAGTGGTCGAGGGCTTCCGGCGGATGGCGGACCGGGACTCGGCGGTCACGGTGTTCGGCGACGAGATCCGGTAGCACCGGTGCACCCGCCGCCCCGGTGCTCGCTCGGCGTGCCCAACGACCCGGACCTGCTGGCGCCGTTCGCCCGCCGTGCCGAGGAACTGGGCTTCGACGGCCTGTGGACCCAGGACACGGTGAACGCCGCCAACTTCTCCCTGGACGGGCTGCACGTGCTGTCCTACCTCGCCGCGATCACCGAACGGGTGCGGCTGGGCGTCGGCGTGCTGTACTCCGGACGGCGCAACCCGGCGGTGCTGGCGCGCGAGCTGGCCACCATCGATCAGCTTTCCCGCGGCCGGCTCACCGTCGGGATCGGCGTCGGCAACGTCTACCACCGGGAAACCCTTGCCGCGCTGGGCATCGAGACCACCCGACCGGTGCGCCGGCTGGTCGAGGGCATCGAGGTGATGCGGGCGCTGTGGAGCGGCGAGGACCACCGCGGCGAGCTGTACTCCTTCTCCGGTGTCCGGTCGCAGCCCGAGCCCGTGCAGCGGCCCGGACCGCCGATCTGGATCGGCGCGCGGGCCGAGCCGGCGCTGCGGCGCGCGGTGCGGATCGCGGACGGCTGGACCGGCGCCGCCCCGGTCTCCACGGCGGACTTCCTGCGCCAGTTGGACATCGTGCGCGACGAACTCGCCGAGACCGGGCGCGACCCGGCCGGCTTCGCGGTGTCCAAGAGCGTGTACCTGGCGGTGGAGGACACCGAGCAGCTCGCCCGCGAGCGCCTGATCCCGGTGTTCGACCGGTCTTTCGGGGCGAACCCGGTGTACGACGCGACCGACATGGCCGATCGCGTCGCCGTGTTCGGACCGCCGGACCGTTGCGCGGAAGAGCTGCGCGTGCTGGTCGACGCGGGAGTGGACGAGCTGATCCTGTACCCGATGTACGACCGGCTGGGGCAGCTCGACGCGTTCGCGGAAGTGGTCGCGGCGCTCACCGGAGCCCGTCGCCCATGACCGCCGCGCTGCTCGGCTACGTCGACCCGCTGAGCGTCGCGGCGGGTGACGAGGTGCGGCTGATGGTCAGCGCGACGGCGGACTACGAGGTCGCGTTGCTGCGGCTGGGCCACGGCTCCGACGACGCTCGCGGTCCCGGTGTCCGCACGGAAGTCGTGCGGCGGTTGGGATCGCGCGCCGGACGGGTCCAACGGCTGCCGTCCGGTTCCTACCTCCGCGCGCCCGCGCACCCGGCGCTCGACGTCGACGCGTTCACGGTCACCGCGTGGATCATGCCGACGCTGGACGCCGGGCGGCCTCAAGCCATCCTCGCGCGCCGGGACGAGAGCGAGCGTCGCGGGTGGGCGCTCGGCCTCACCGCCGACGGCCGGCTCGCGGTCTGGCTCGGCGCGCAGGACATTCCGTTGGCTGTCACGGACTTACGGATTCCCACCGGGCGGTGGACGTTCGTGGCCGCCTCCTTCGGCCGCGCCGGTGTGCGGTTGACGCAGATACCGGTGCCGGAATGGCCGATCGGGTCCTGGCGCGCGTCGGCTGCCCACGCCGGGCCGGTGGACGTCGGCGCGGGCGGCATCGAACCGCAGGTCGCGGCCTGGTGGTCGGCCGGGATCGCCGCGGCGCACTTCAACGGCCGGATCGACCGCCCGACGATCTTCGCCGGCACGGCCGACGACACCGCCCTGAGCACGGCGGGGGCGTCGATCGGACTGCCGGTGCTGGCGCGGTGGCGTCCAAGCCTCGAACCCCACGGCGGCACGGTGCCCGACGCCGGCCCGCACGCGCTGCACGCCGAGGCCGTCAACACGCCGGCCCGCGGTGTCCCCGGCGCCAACTGGACCGGCCGGGAGATCGACTTCCGGCTCACGCCGGACGAGTACGACGCCCTGCACTTCCACGACGACGACCTCACCGACGCGGGCTGGACGCCGGAGGTCATCTTGCGCGTGCCGCCCGACCTCCGCAGCGGCGTCTACGCGTTCCGCCTGAGTGCCGGGCCGGATCAGGTGGAGATCCCGTTCTTCGTGCGTCCACCCCGGGGTACGACCACCGCGCGCGTCGCGGTCCTGATCCCGACGTTCACCTACCTCGCCTACGCCAACTCGCACTCCAGCATCGAGCGCGCCGGCCCGGACGGTTTGGACTACCCCACCACCCCGCAACACCGCTGGGCGGCGGCGCACAAGGTGTGCAGCCTCTACGACAACCACCGCGACGGCAGCGGGTGCTACTACGCCTCGCGGCTGCGTCCGCTGACCACCACCACGCCGGGTTACGTCGGGCCGTTCGGCCTGTGGAACCTCAGCGCGGACCTGTGCCTGACCGACTGGCTCGACCACGAGGGCGTCGACTACGACGTGGTGTGCGACGACGACCTGCACGCCACCGGGGTCGCCGCGCTGGCCGGCTACGACGTGGTGCTCACCGGGTCGCACCCGGAGTACTACACCGGCGCGATGCTCGACGCGCACGAGGCGTACCTCGCCGGCGGCGGCCGGGTGATGTACCTGGGCGGCAACGGCTACTACTGGGTGACCGGGGTGTCACCGGCCGCGCCGCACGTCATCGAGATCCGGCGCGGGCACACCGGGACGCGCGGCTGGGAGGTCCCGCCGGGGGAGACCCACCTGAGCACCACGGGCGAGGCCGGCGGCCTGTGGCGACACCGCGGCCGGGCGCCGCAGCGGCACGTCGGTGTCGGCTTCGCGGCGCAGGGCGGACGTGGCCGCGGGCGTCCTTACCGGCCGGCGGACCTGCACGGTCGACGCGGCGCGTTCGCACTGTCCGGAGTGGACGGTCTGATCGACGCGGAGGGGCTGGTGAGCGGAGCCGCCGCCGGCATGGAGATCGACCGGGTCGACCACGCGCTGGGCTCGCCGCCGCACACGGTGGTGCTGGCGACGGCCGAGGGGTTCAGCGACCACTTCCAGCTCGCGATCGAGGAGGTGCTGACGTCGAACTCGCGGCAGGGCGGCAGCGTCGAGCCCAGGGTGCGCGCCGACCTGGCGTTCTTCGAGTACCCGCACGGGGGCGGGGTGTTCGCCACCGGCTCGATCGCCTGGTGCACCGCACTCGGCGTCAACGGCTACGCGAATCCGGTGGCCACCGTGACCGGCAACGTGCTACGCCGCTTCCTCGACCCCACACCGCTTGATCGCCCCACCGATGCGCCACGTCCCGAGGAGCCGCGATGACCAGCGACCTGCCGGCCCCGGGAATCGACCCCCGCCGCCTCACCGACCTGCTGGCGCGGGAGCGTGCGGCGTGGAGCGAGGGCAGGCCGAAGGCCCGCGCGCTGCGAGAGCGGGCGCGGCGGTCCCAGGTCCACGGCACGCCACAGCACTGGATGAGCCAGTTCCCGCCGCCGGTGCCGCTCGTGGTGGACCGCGCGGTCGGCGCGCGGCTGTACGACACCGACGGTCACGAGTACGCCGACTTCGGTCTCGGCGCCACGGCGGCGCTGTGGGGGCACAACCACCCCGCCGTGGTCGCCGCGCTGCGCGACCAGCTCGACCGCGGTCTCACCACGCTCTGGCCGCACGAGGACCACGTGTGGGTGACCGAGGAGTTGCAGCGTCGGTTCGGCCTGCCGTTCTGGCAGTTCGCCGTGTCGGCGTCCGACGCGAACCGGTTCGCGCTGCTGCTCGCCAGGGTCGCCACCGGGCGGCAGCGCATCCTGGTGTTCCACCACGCCTACCACGGTTCGGTCGAGCAGACCGCGGCCGTCCTGACCCCCTCCGGCGTCGCCCCGCCGCCCGGTGCCGACCCCAACGGCGTGGACGTGCGG
This sequence comes from Actinosynnema sp. CS-041913, assembly GCF_050942485.1. Taxonomy (NCBI): domain Bacteria; kingdom Bacillati; phylum Actinomycetota; class Actinomycetes; order Pseudonocardiales; family Pseudonocardiaceae; genus Actinosynnema; species Actinosynnema sp. CS-041913. Next base: position 3,328,721 of record NZ_CP192037.1, read on the forward strand.
CAGACCACGAAGGTGGTGGAGTTCAACGACCTGGCCGCGCTCGAACGGGCGCTGGAGCCCCGTGACGTGGCCGCGGTGCTGGCCGAGCCGGTGATGACCAACGGTGGTGCGGTGATCAGCCCGGACCCCGGCTTCCACGCCGCCCTGCGCGACCTCACCCGCCGCACCGGCACGCTGCTGGTGATCGACGAGACCCAGACCATCCCGGCCGGTCCCGGCGGCTGCACCGCCGAACTGGGCCTGGAGCCCGACCTGATCACGATGGGCAAGTGCCTCGCCGGCGGCGTCCCGGCCGGCGTCTACGGCATGTCCGAGGCCGTCGCGGCGGCCACCGCGCGCTACACCGCGACCGGCGACGGCGGCCTGGGCAGCACGCTGGCGGGCGGCGCGCTCGCCGTCCGGGCCATGCGCGCGGTGCTCGGCGAGGTCATGACCGAGCAGACCTACGCCCACATGAACCGGCTCGCGTCCCGCTACCAGGGCGATGTCGAGTCGGTGATCGCCCATCACGACCTGCCGTGGCACGTCGGCCGGCTCGGCGGCCGGGTCTCGTACGCCTTCACGCCCACGCCGCCGCGCAACGCCGGCGAGGTGTACACCGGTGTCGGCTCCGGTGTCCGCGCGGCGTTGTGGCTGTACCTCGCCAACCGGGGCGTCGTGCTGAACGGGATGAGCGGCGCGGCGCTGTTCTCGCCGATGACCGAGGAGTCCGCGGTGGACCTGCACGGCGAGCTGTTCGGCGCGGTGATCGCCGAGCTGGTGGAGCGGTGACGGCCTTCGGCAGCGGGGAGATCGAGGCCTTCCGGGCCGACATCGCCCGCTCACGGGTGCCGGGCGCCTACTCGCCGGGCCGGTGGTCCGTCGCTCCCGGAAACCGTGATCGTGCGATGCCGGCCCGGGTGCGGCTGCGCGACACGACGATGCGCACGATCGGGTCGCTGCCGGTGACGCCGGACGCCAAGCTCGCCTTCCTGCGCCGGCTTGTTGCTTGCGGCGTGCCCGAGATCGTCCTTCCTCTATCAGACGACTCCGGCGAGGACGTGGCCGCAGTCAAGTCGGAGAACCCCGACTGCGTGGTGGTGTGCCCGTTCGTGTCCACTGTGGACAGTGTAGAGCGGGCGCTGCGCGCCGGCTACGACGGCGTGCAGGTCCCGGTGCCCGGCTTCGGCCCGGCGTCGTCGGTCTACGACCCGGACGCCCGCGGCGAGGCCTGGACCCGAGCGGAGTTCGTCGCCCGGTCCGCCGTCGTCGTGACGCACGCCCGAGCCCGCGGCCTGAGGGTCGTCGCAGCCCTGATGATGGCGTCCTACCTGACCCGCGACGTGCTCGCCGAAACGCTCGCGGCCCTGCCGGAGGCGGACGAGATCACCCTGTTCGACGGCCCCGGCGCGCTCGGCCCGGAGGCTTTCGCCGACCTCGTCCGCGCGGTCGACGGCCCGGTCGGCGTCCACCCGCACAACACCTTCGGCCTCGCGGTGGCGTGCGCGGCAAGCTCCGTCCGCGCCGGCGCGGAGGTGGTCGAGGTGTCGGTGAACGGCTACTGCGGCGGCCCGGGAAACGCCGACCTCGCCGCGACCGCAGCGGCCTTCGAGGCCCTGTACGGCGTGCGCACGGGCCTGCACCTGACCCACCTGACCGCCCTGTCGCGGTTCGCGGCCCGGCTCACCGGCCACCCGACCGCCCGCAACCAGCCCATCGTCGGCCCGGACGCGTTCTACTGGGGCGACGGCGACTGGGTGCGCCGGGAGGCCGAAGTCGATCCGCTGCTGCACAACTGCGTCGAGCCGACCCTGTTCGGCAACGAACGCCGATGAGACAGGCCTCCGCGGCCGGTCAGGCGGGCGGCGGCTCGGGGTGCGGCAGCCGGGCCACCACCTCGGCGTACTCATCGGCGATCCGGCGGACGATCTCGGCGGCGGGCAGGATCCGGTCGACCAGGCCGGCGGACTGGCCGGCCTCGACCTTCCCGTGGGCCACGTCGCCGTCGTGCGCGGCCATGCGCAGGGTGGACTTGGCGAACTCGGCGCGACGGGTCTCCAGATCGGCGCCGGAGCCTTCCAGCTCCCGCATGCGCTCGGCGAACTCGTTGGCCACCGTGCGCACGGGCCCGAGGCCGTGGCCGACCAGTCGCGTGTCGGCCACCCCTGCCCGCAGCACCGCGTCCTGGTAGGCCGGGTGCACGTTGGCCTCCTCGCTGAGCAGGAACCTGGTGCCGAACTGCGCCGCGCCCGCGCCCAGCGCCAGAGCCGCCGCCAACCCGCGACCGTCGGCGAAGCCACCGGAGGCCACGAGCGGCAGGTCGACGGCCGCCGCCACCGCGCGCAGCAGGACCAGGGTGGACACCTGGCTCGGCGGCGGATGCCCGCCCGCCTCCCCGCCGACCACCACGAGACCGTCCACACCGGACTCCGCCGCCTTCAGCGCGTGCTCCACGCCGGCCACCACGTGCAGGCACACCGTGCCGACGTCCTGGAAACGCGCGAGGTACCGACGAGGCCCGCCCTGCGAGGCGATCAGCACCGGTGGTCGCCGGGCCACCAGCAGGTCGATGACTTCGTCGACGCCCGGCCGGTACAGCGGCAGGTTCACCGCGAACGGACGGTCGGTGCCGTGCCGGACCTCGTCCAGCACCGAGACGAGGTCCGGCAGGCGCATCGGCCCCGCCGCCACCACCCCGAGGCCACCGGCCCGGGACACCGCCAACGGCAGCGCGGCGGCCGAGGAGGCCCAGGACATGCCGGCCTGCACGATCGGCAGATCGACACCCAGCAGCCGGGTCACCGGCGTGACGATCCTCATCGGGCACCCTCGGCAATCGACCGCGCCGGCGTGGCCGCCCTCATCGGACGTCTCCGGCGTCCAGCAGCCGCACCGCGTGCTCCACCAGGTGCCGCCGCTGCACCTTCGCGCTGGCCGTCATGCCGAACCGCTCGAACCCGTCGACCAGGCACACCCGCCGCGGCACCTTGAACCCGGCCAGCCGCGGCTTCACCCACTCCAGCAGCTCCTCCGGCGTGGCCGCGCAGTCCTCGTTGAGCACCACGAAGGCGAAGGGCACCTCCATCAGCCGGTCGTCCGGCACGCCGACCACCACCGCCTGGCGGATCTTGGGGTGCCGGTGCAGCACGTTCTCCACCTCGGTCGGCGCCACGTTCTCCCCGCCCACCCGGATGATCTCCTTGAGCCGGCCCAGGAACTCCAGCCGCCCGTCCTCGTCCAGCCGGCCGAGGTCACCGGTGCGCAGCCAGCCGTCGGCGGACAGCGCCGCCGCCGTGTCCTCCGGCAGGTCGAAGTACCCGGCCATCACGTTCCAGCCCCGCACCACGATCTCACCGGGAGTCCCGACAGGACAGTCGTCACCGGACGCGGGGTCGCACACGCGCACCGACACTCCCGGCTCCGGCAGCATCCGCGCCGCCGCCCGCACCGGTTCCGGCTCCCACCAGGCCGACTGCGCGACGTTCGGCGACGCCTCGGAGAGCCCGTACCCGACCACGCACTCCCGCGCGCCCAGCTCGTCGATCACGCGCCGGACGATGGTCGGCGACGCCGCCAGCCACGCGCCGCGCAGCACCAGCCGACGCCGTGGCCGGTCCGGGTGGTTGAGCAGCATCAGCGCGATGGTGTCGTTGCCCGAGAAGTGCGTGCACCGCTCCTCCTCGAACAGCCGCAGCGCCTCGCCCGCCTCGAAGCGCTCCATCGCCACCAGCGTCACGACGTGTTGCAGGCAGGAGAGGATCGACAGCGTGGTCCCCGCGACGTGGAAGAACGGCCGTGCGCTGTAGAACCGGTCGCCGGCCCGCAGCCCCATCCGCCCACCGGAGAAGAACGCGTCCGCGCACATGCTCCGGTGCGTCAGCAGCACTCCCTTGGGGTAGGACGTGGTGCCGGACGTGTACTGGATCAGCAGCACGTCCTCCGGCGTGCAGGACGCCGGCACCTCCGCGCCGCCGGCGGCCAGGAAGTCCTCCCACGAGCCCGCCCCGGCCGGCACGTCCGCGCCGAGCACCACGACCCGGCGCAGGTCGGGCAGCGCCGGATCGGGCAGCGTGCCGTCCACCGCCGGGCACGCCTGCCGCAGCAGGCCGGCGAGGTCGACGTTCAGCAGCCGGTCCGCCAGGAACAGCAGCCGCACCCGCGACTGCCGCAGCACGTAGCCGAACTCCTCGGCCCGCAGCCGCGTGTTCACCGGCACCGCCACCGCGCCGAGCGAGCCGATCGCGAGGAACAGCGCGACCCAGCCGGGCCCGTTGCCCAGGCAGATCCCGATGTGGTCGCCGCGCACGACCCCGGCCGCCGCCAGCGCGGACCGGATCCGGGGCACCTCCGCGGCCAGCTCCGCGTAGGTCGTCCGGCCCTGCGGGGTCACCACCGCCTCCAGGTCGGGCGCGATGGTCGCGGCCCGCCGCAGCACCGCGTCGGTCGTCAGGGGGCAGATACCGGCCGGCTCGACGTCCATCAGTCCTCCGCTGTCTCGGCCGAGCCGCTGAAGTGTGCCACGCCGGCGCGCCACCCGCCGTCGGCGAGGTTGCGCTCGATCGCGGCCATCTCGATCCGGATGCCCCGGTCCAGGTCGGTCTCCGCGCCGAGGTCGACCGCCTGCTTGGTCAACGCCATCGCCAGCGCGGGAGCCGCGGCGATGCCGGCGGCCACCTCCGCGCCGGTGGCGTCGAGTTCATGCGGCTCGACCAGGCGCGCCACCAGGCCCACCCGGTGCGCCTCCGCCGCCGACATCACCCGGTTGGTGAACAGCAGCTCCTTCGCCCGCGCCCGGCCGATCACCCGCGGCAGCCGCTGGGTGGCCCCGACGGTGCCCCAGTGCGGCTCGGGGAACCGGAACGTGGCCGCGGTGGAGGCGACCACGAAGTCGCAGCTCATCGCGATCTCCCCGCCGGAGCCCACCACCGGGCCCTGCACCAGCGCCACCACCGGCTTGCTGCACCGCTCGATGGCCTCGTAGGCGGCGAACGATGCCTGCCGCCGGCGGCGCACCCAGGACGCGTCCCGGCCCACCCGCTCCTTCAGGTCCGCGCCGGCGCAGAACACCGGGCCGCGTGCCCGCACCAGCACCACCCGGACGTCGTCGGCGGAGTCCAGTTCCTCGAACGCCGACCGCAGCGCCAGGCACATCGCGAGGTTCAGCGCGTTGCGGGCGTCCGGCCGGTCGAGCACGACGGTCGCGATCCCGTCGCCCTTCTCCACCAGCACCTCGGCGCCGTTGAGTGTCATCCGATGGCCCCTTCCCCGCGCAACGCCTCGATCTCGGTGTCGCCCAGCCCCAACCGCTCCCGCAGCACCGCGTCCGTGTCCGCCCCGAGTCCCGGCGGCACACCGACCTCCGCCGCGGCGAAGCATCCGTCCACATCGGACATCCGAAGTGGAGTCCGCAGCGCCGGGAACGTCCCGGCGACCGGGTGCCGGAACTGGTCGACCATGCCGCGCGCCACCGTGTTCTCGTCGGTCAGGATCTCCCGCACGCTGTTCACCTCGCCGACCGGCACCCCGGCGGCCCGCAGCGCGTCGGCCGACTCCGCCCGCGGTCGCGCCGCGAACGCCACGGCCAGCGCGGACATCACCCGGCTCCGCTGCGCCAGCCGCCCGGCGTTGCGCAGCAGCTCCGGGTCGTCGGCCAGCTCGCCCAGCCCGAGCGCGGCGCACAGCGGCAGCCAGTGCTGGTCGCTGCAACTGATGTGCAGCCACCCGCCGTCGGCGCACTCGAACGCCGCCGAGGGCACCCGGCCGGGGTGCTCGGTGCCGGTCCGGCCCGGGTCCTCGTCCAGCGCGAACAGCCGGGCGGCGGCCAGCGCGAGCAGGCTGACCTGCACGTCCATCATGGCCAGATCCACGTGGCTGCCCTGGCCGGTGCTGCCCCGGCCCACCAGCCCGGTGAGCGCGGCGATCGCGATCCACAGCCCGGAGGTCATGTCCGCCACCGGCACGCCGGCCTTGGCGGGCGGCGAGTCCGGGTGCCCGGTCAGCGACATCAGCCCGGACAGCGCCTGGAACACGGTGTCGTAGCCCCGGCGGTCCGAGTACGGACCCTCCTGCCCGAAGCCGGTGCAGGACACGTAGACCAGACCCGGGTTGACCTCGGACAGCGCGCGGTAGCCGAGCCCGAGCCGGTCCATCGCGCCGGGCAGGAAGTTCTCCACCAGCACGTCGGCCGTCGCCGCGAGGTCGCGGGCCAGCCGCCGGCCGCGCTCGGACTTCAGGTCCAGCACCACCGAGCGCTTGCCCCGGTTGAAGGCGAAGTAGTACGCGCTCTCCCCGCTGGGCAGCACGGGTTGCATGCCGCGGGACTCGTCCCCGGCGCCCGGCCGCTCCACCTTGATCACTTCCGCGCCGAGTTCGGCGAGCACCTGGGTGGCCATCGGGCCCGCGAGCACGCGGGAGAAGTCGAGGACCGTCACTCCGGACAGTGGCCGCACCGCCATCAACCCCGGAAACCGCGCATGATGGCGTTGACGTCGCGTCCCGCCCGCATGGCCTCGTCGACGGGCAGGTCCGCCACCCGGTAGAACAGGTCCTTCGTGGCCGCCATCGCCGGCGGGCTCGCCTCGGCCCACTTGGTGGCGATCTCCAGGCCGATGTCGAACACCTCGTCCGGCGCGGCCACCCGGTTCGCGAGGCCGATCCCGGCCAGCTCCTCCGCGCCGAGCAGCCTGCCGTGGCTGACCAGCTCGAAGGCCAGCTTGCGGCCGATCTGCCGCTGCAACCCGGTCATCACGATGGCCGGCACGATCGAGTGCCGCAGCTCCGGGTAGCCGAATTTGACGTCGGTGGCCACCACCATCATGTCGCAGCCGATGGCGAGTCCGGCGCCGCCGCCGAGCGCCGCCCCGCGCACCACCGACACGATCGGCTTGCGCAGCTTCTGGGGCAGCAGTTGGGTGCGCGCGGTCAGCTCGGCGCGGCGCAGCACGGCAGCCTGGTTGGCCGGCGTCAGCTCGGCGAACTCGCTCAGGTCCGCGCCGGCGCAGAAGCCCTGCCCCTCGCCGGTGAGCAGCACCGCGCGGACCGCGTCGTCGGCGTCCGCGGCCAGCATCGCGTCCAGCAGCGCCGTGGTCAGCGCGGTGTCGAGCGCGTTGCGCTTGGCCGGCCGGTTCATCCGCAGCACCCGGACCGCGCCGTGGTCCTCGGTCAGCAAAACCCCTTGGCGCACAACGGTCTCCTCAGTCACGACCGGCTCCGACATCACTGCACCGCCCCGGCGGGCGCGACCCGTCCCGGCAGCCCGAACCCGGCCCGCGCCACCATGCTGTGCAGCGGCCGGCCCAGGGCCTCCTCGCAGCGGGCGGACGCGGCCAGCACCAGGTCCAGGTCCAGCCCGGTGGACACGCCCATCGCCTCGAACAGGTTCACCAGGTCCTCGGTGCAGGTGTTCCCGGTGAGGCCGCCGCCGTAGGTGATGCCGGCCGGGTGCCCGCCGACCCCGCCGAACGCGCTGTCGAAGTACCGGCAGCCGGCGTCCAGCGCGGCGACGCAGTTGGCCAGCGCGGTGCCCCTGGTGTTGTGGAAGTGCGCCACCGCGGGCACGTCCGGGTACTCGGCGGCGAGGCGGGCGAACAGCTTGCCCACGGTGGGCGGCGTGCCCAGCCCGGTGGTGTCGCCCACGGTCACCAGGGTCACGCCGAGGTCGGCGAACCGGCCGAAGTCCTCGACCACCCGGCCCGGGTCGACCGGACCCTCGAACGGGCAGCCCAGTGCCACCGAGAGCACGCCGACCAGGGTGAACCGGCCGTCGGCCAGCCGCACCATCTCGGTCACGTTGTCCCACTGGCGGGCACGGGTGGTGCGCAGGTTGCGCTCGGTGTGCGACTCGGTCGCCGACACCAGCAGGCTCAGCTCGTCCGCGCCGCGCCCGGCGTCCAGGTCGGCCAGCGCCCGGCGCACCGCACGGGGGTTGGGGCAGGTCGCCTTGTACGCGACCCCGGGCCGGCGGGGGACGCCGGCGAGCACCTCGCTCGCGTCCCGGAACGCGGGCACCCGGTCCGGGTGGCTGTAGCTGGTGGCCTCGATCCGGCGGAAGCCCGCCGCGACGAAGGCCTCCACAGTGGACAGCTTCGTCGCGGTGGGGACGAAGTCCGGTTCGTGTTGCAGCCCGTCACGGGCGAAGCACTCACAGAGCGTCACGCGGTCGGCCACCGCTCGCACCTCCCTGACGACGACGATGGCGCAGAGCGTGGCAGAGTGGTGTTGATAATGTCAACAGTGAGGTGGGTTACCGCTCCTCGGCCCGCTCCAGGGCGCGCGCCAGCGTCGCCAGCTTCTCCAGCGCCGAGTCCAGCGCGGCCCGCTCCGGCTCGGTGAGGCAGACCAGGAACGCCCGGTCGCGCTCGTTGGCCGCGGTGATCAGCCCCCGGTACAGCGCGGCGCCCTTGCGGGTCAGGGTGAGCTGCGTGGTCCGGCCGGCGCCGAACTCGCGGAGCACCAGGCCGCGCTCGCTGAGCTTCGCCACCACCCGGCTCATCTGCGCTTTGTCCAGGGCGGCCAGCCGGGCGAGCTGGTTCAGGGTCAGCGGCGCCTCGGCGCCCAGCAGCGCGATGGTCCGCCACTCGCCGAGGCTGACGTCGAACTCGCGGCGGTAGCGCAGGGCGGCACTGCGGGACATCGCGTTGGCCACCCGGTTGAGCCGGTAGGACAGCAGGCCGTGGATCGGCAGGTGCCCCGGCGTCGAGGTCTCGGCCCGGCCCTCGGGTGCGGGCTCGGGCGAGGCGCTTCGAGAGGTGTTCATGCTGTGCACTGTAGGCGTCCGACGCCGGACAGTGCGCGGAAACCCGCCGGCTGTAGCGGTTTCCGGCTCATCTGTTGACAATCACAACAGACCGACCGACACTATGCCGCCAAGACCGCACGTCACCGCGATCGACGAAGGGCTGGTCATGCCGACGGACTCCTGGGCAACGTTGTTGGTCGACGGGCAGTGGCGTCCGGGCGCCACCGCCTTCGAGGTCGTGGACCCGGCCACGGTGGAGCCGGTCGGCCGCGCCGCGGACGGTGGCGCGGAGGACGCCCTGGCTGCGCTCGACGCGGCCTGCGCGGTAGCCGAGTCGTGGCGCTCGGTGACCGCCGAGGAGCGCGGCGGCTACCTGCGCCGGGCCGCGGCCGGCATCCGGGACCGGGTGGACTCCCTCGCCGCACTGCTGACCAGCGAGAACGGCAAGCCGCTCGGTGAATCGCGGGCCGAGCTGCTGGGCAGCGCGCGGATGCTGGAGTGGAGCGCCGAGGAGGCCCGCCGCGCCGGCGGCCGGGTGCTGCCGTCCTCGCCGAACGGGCCGGGGCTGGTGGTGAAGGCGCCGGTAGGCCCCGCGCTGGCGATCACGCCGTGGAACTTCCCGGCCAGCATGCTGATCCGCAAGATCGGCCTGGCGCTGGCCGCCGGCGCGCCGCTGATCGTCAAGCCGGCCGAGCAGACCCCGCTGATCGCCACCGAGCTGGTGCGCATCCTGCACGACACGGGGCTGCCCGCCGGGGTGCTCCAGTCGATCACGACGTCGCGGCCCGCCGAGGTGGCCGGCGCGCTGCTGGCCGACCCGCGGCTGCGCAAGGTGAGCTTCACCGGCTCCACCGAGGTCGGGCTCGGACTGCTCCGCGACACCCGCACGCACCTGCGGCGCACCTCGCTGGAGCTGGGCGGGCACTCGCCGGCGATCGTGTTCGCCGACGCCGACCTGCCGGCCGCCGCGGCCGGGGTGGTGGCGGCCAAGTTCTTCAACGCCGGCCAGAGCTGCATCGCGGTGAACCGGCTCTACGTGCACCGTTCCGTGCACGACGAACTGCTCGACCTGATCGAGGAGAAGGTGCGCGCGCTGCGCGTCGGGCACGGCGCGGCCGAGGGCACCACCACCGGCCCGCTGATCGACCAGGCCGGGCTCGACAAGGTGGAACGCCAGGTCGCCGACGCGGTGGCCGGCGGGGCGCAGGTCCGCGTCGGAGGCGGGCGGTGGTCCGGACCGGCCGAGCTGAAGGGCGCGTTCTTCGAGCCCACCGTGCTCACCGGGGTCGGCGACGACCTGCTCATCACCCGTGAGGAGACCTTCGGCCCGGTGCTGCCGGTCTACTCCTTCGACACCGACGACGAGGCCGTGACCAGGGCAAACGACACCCAGTACGGCTTGGCGGCCTACCTGTTCGGCCGCGACCTGAGCCGACTGTGGACCGCCGCCGACCGGCTCGACTTCGGGGTGATCGGGGTGAACGACCCGGCTCCGGTGCGGCCGGAGCTGCCGTTCGGCGGCATGCGGAACAGCGGGCAGGAGCGCGAGGGCGGTGCCGAGGGCATCGAGGCGTTCCTGGAGACCAAGGCGATCGCGATCAAGCTGTGAGGACCACGGACATGACCACCCCAAGAGAGCGGGCTCCGGAAGACCGGGCACCGGAAGGCCGGCCGGGCATCGCCGGCGAGCCGGCCGAGCTGGCCGAGCTGGACAAGCGCGCGATCATCCACCCACACACCACGATCGGCGCGCCGGACGAGCCGGTGATCTTCGACCGCGGCGAGGGCGCCGTGCTGTGGGACGTGACGGGCAAGTCCTACCTGGACGGCACCTGCGGCCTGTGGCAGTGCCCGGTCGGCCACGGTCGGCCGGAGCTGGCCGAGGCCGCCGACGGGCAGATCCGACGGCTGGAGTTCTACTCCTCCTTCGGCGACTACTCCAACGAGCCGTCCATCCGGCTGGCCGAGCGGCTGCTGCGGCTGGCCCCGCCCGGCCTGGAGAAGGTGTTCTTCACCAACGGCGGCTCCGAGGGCAACGAGACCGCGATCAAGCTCGCCCGGCTGGCCCACCACCACGCGGGGCACCCGGAGCGGACCGTCATCCTGGCCCGCACCGGCGGCTACCACGGCATGGCCGGCGGCTCGCTGGCCGCCACCGGCATCGACCGGCTCCGCCAGGGCTTCGGGCCGCTGCTGCCGGACGTGGAGTTCCTGGGCAAGCCGCACGCGCTGCACCACGACACCGACGCGCTGGTCGCCGAGCTGGAGCAGCGGATCGCCGAGCTGGGCGCGCACCGGATCGCGGCGTTCATCGGCGAACCGGTGCTGGGCGTCGGCGGCATGGTCCCGCCACCGCCGGACTACTGGCCGCGGGTGCAGGAGGTGCTGCGCCGCAACGACATCCTGCTGGTCCTGGACGAGATCGTGACCGCGTTCGGGCGGATCGGGCACTGGTTCGCCGCCGAGCACTACGGCATCGAGCCGGACATGGTCGTCACGGCCAAGGGTCTGACCAGCGGCTACATCCCGATGGGCGCGGTGCTGGTCGGCCGGCGGGTGCTCGACCTCGTCGACGGGGCGTGGTTCCCGCACGGCTTCACCTACAACGGGCACCCGGTCGGCGCCGCCGTGGCGCTGGCCAACCTGGACATCCTGGAACGGGAAAACCTGCCGGCGCGGGCCAAGGCGGTCGGCGCCCGGATCATGGAAGGGCTGGCTCCGCTGGCCGGGCTGGACCACGTGCGCGAAGTGCGCGGGGTCGGGCTGATGCTCGGGATCGAGCTGGACCGGGACGCCGCCGGCGTGCAGTCCGGCGCGCGGGCGGACGGGCTGATCGTCCGCGCCGCCGGCAACAACATCGTCATTTCGCCGCCGTTGGTCATCACCGACGAGCAGGCGGACACGCTCGTGCGCCTCGTGTGCAAGCACGTGGCCGCGGTCGGGAACTAACGCCCGTCGCGGGCTCCATTGTCACCGCCGACCTCGGAGGTCGCCGTGCGTCGAAAAATCACCACCGGATGTCTGGCCCTGGTCCTCGTGCTCGCGGCGGCCTGCGGCGCGAGCGGGCCGAGCGGGCCGACGCTCACCTTCGTGTCCACCGGGAGTTCCTTCCAGGACAACCAGAAGACCGCGTGGCAGCAACCGTTCACCACCGAGACCGGCACCGCGTTCCGCAACGACGGGCCGGTCGACGAAGCCAAGCTCCGCACCATGGTGGAGGCCGGGAAGGTCACCTGGGACGCCGTGGACACCAGCGCCGCCGCGGCCGAGCAGTACTGCGGGAAGTACCTGGAGAAGCTGGACTTCACGGTGGTGGACCGCAGCGCCTTCCCGCCGGAGACGGTCAGCGAGTGCGGCGTCCCGGCCTACTACTACAGCATCATCTTCATGTACGACACCAGGAAGTTCGGTGCGAACCCGCCCACGAAGATCGCCGACTTCTTCGACCCGGTGCGCTTCCCCGGCCGGCGCATCGTGCCGCCGGAGGTCGCGGCCGGCCTGCTGGAGGACGCGCTGCTCGCCGACGGCGTGCCGGTCGAGCAGCTCTACCCGCTCGACGTCGACCGCGCGCTGCGCAAGCTCGACGTGATCAAGAGCGTCACCACGTTCGCCAAGACCTACGGGCAGATCCAGCAGTCCATGGTGGACGGCCAGGTGGACCTGGCGCTGGTGTCCACGGCACGCGCGCACCAGTCGCTCAAGGCCGGCGCGCCGTTCGAACCGGTGTGGGACAAGACCATCGTGAACTGGAACGACCTGGTGGTGCCCAAGGGCTCGGCCAACCGGGACCTCGCGATGAAGTTCATCGCCTTCACCAGCAAGCCCGAGCAGTCCGCGAAGTTCTCCGAGCTGGCCTCCGTGCAGCCGGTGAACGAGGGGATCAAGCCGAACTTCGACGACGTCCAGCGCCGCATCGACGCGTTCTCGCCGGAGCACAAGCACAGCGTGGTGCTGGGCAACGCCAAGTGGTGGGCGGCGAACTTCGACGCGGTGACCCAGAAGTTCACCGCGTGGATGGCCGGGTGAGACCGATGACCACGACATCCGTCGACACCACGACGCCCACCGCGCCCGACGAACCCCCGGCGGTGGCCGAGCCGCGGCGCGGGCGGCGCGGCGTGGTCGGGTGGGTCCTGCTGCCCGCGGTCGCGGTGCTGCTGGTGTTCTTCTTCTACCCGCTGGCCACCATCGTCTGGAGCAGCTTCGCCGAGCCGACCTTCGGCCTGGCCAACTACACCGCGCTGTTCACCGACGGCGTCTCGGTCACCGTGCTGCTGCGGACCTTGCGGACCGCGCTGATCGTGGGCCTGGTGGCGCTGGTGGTCGCCTACCCGTATGCGTACGCGATGACCCGCGTGTCCCGGCGCACGCGTGCGGTGCTCACCGTGCTGGTGCTGCTGCCGTTCTGGACCTCGGTGATGGCCCGCAACTTCGCCTGGTACCTGCTGGAGCAGCGCGACGGGCTGATCGACCGGTTCTTCTCGCTGTTCGGGATCGACGGCGTGGTGCTGCTCGGCAGCGTCACCGGGGTCACCGTGGCGATGGTGCAGGTGATGCTGCCGTTCATGGTGCTGCCGCTGTACAGCAACCTCAGCTCCATCGACCTGCGGCTGATGGACGCGGCGACCAGCCTCGGGGCGAACCGCCTGAAGTCCTTCGCGCGGGTGTACCTGCCGCTGTCGCTGCCGGGCGTGGTGTCGGGCTTCTCCCTGGTGTTCATCGTGACGCTGGGCTTCTTCGTGACCCCGGCGCTGCTCGGCACACCGCAGCAGTCGCTGGTCTCGCAGGTGATCGAGACCAGGGTCGGCGACCTGCTGGACTTCCCCGGCGCGGGCGCGATGGGCTCGGTGCTGCTGGTGGTCACGCTCGTGGTGCTGTTCGCGGTGAGCCGGATCGCCAAGCCGACCGCGGCCCTGAACCAGGCGGTGGACCGTGCCTAGCGCGCGGGTCAAGGAGCCCCGCTCGATCGGCTGGGGCCTGCGGCTGTGGGTGACCGCGGTGGCGGTGCTGCTGCTCGCGCCGACCCTGGTGGTCATCCCGATGAGCTTCGGCGCCGGCCAGACCTTCGCGTTCCCGCCGAAGGAGTGGTCGCTGCGCTGGTACGAGGAGTTCTTCTCGTCACCGCAGTGGATGTCGTCGGTGGTCACCTCGGCGCAGGCGGCGCTGCTGACCGGGGTGCTGGCCACGGTGATCGGGGTGGCCGCCGCGATCGGGCTGGACCGGGGCCGGTTCCCCGGCCGGGAGCTGCTGCGCTCGGCGATGATGGCGCCGATGATCGTGCCCGGCATCGTGGTCGCGGTGGCCATCTACGGCACCTTCCTGCGCTGGCACCTCAACGGCACGCTGCTGGGCTTCGTGCTGGCGCACACCGTGCTGGCGGTGCCGTTCGTGGTCACGTCGGTGGCCACCAGCCTGGCCGGCTACGACCGCACGGTGGAGGTCGCCGCCGCCAGCCTCGGCGCGTCCGGCTGGACGGTCCTGCGCCGGATCACGCTGCCGCTGCTGATGCCCGGCATCGCCTCCGGGTTCGTGTTCGCGTTCGTCACCTCGCTGGACGAGGTCGTCATCGCGCTGTTCCTGCAGACCCCGGAGATCCGCACGCTGCCCGTGCAGATGTACGACTCGATCACGCTGGAGATCGACCCGACCATCGCCGCGGCGTCCAGCCTGATCGTCGTGGTCACCACCGTGGCCCTGCTGCTGCCGCAACTCGTCCGCCGACGCCGGAGTGAACCATGAGGCCATCGACCACCTCGACCAGTCACGGGATCCGGATCTCCGGGGTGTCCAAGGTGTTCCCCGGCCTGCCCCGGCCGGCGGTCGACGACGTCACGCTGGACATCGCGCCGGGGGAGTTCATGACCTTCCTCGGCCCGTCCGGCTCGGGCAAGACCACCACCCTGTCCATGATCGCCGGCTTCACCCCGCTCAGCGCCGGCTCGATCTCCGTCGACGGCCAGGACATCAGCCGGCTCAAGCCGCACAAGCGGGACCTCGGCGTGGTGTTCCAGCAGTACGCGTTGTTCCCGCACCTGACGGTGGCCCGGAACGTGGCGTTCCCGCTCCAGCAGCGCGGCATGTCCAAAACGGACATCGGGACCAGGGTGGCCGCGGCGCTGGAGCTGGTGGGGCTGGCCGACTGCGCCGACCGGCTGCCGCGCCAGCTATCGGGCGGGCAGCAGCAGCGCGTCGCGCTGGCCCGTGCCGTGGTGTACGAGCCGCGCGCCCTGCTGATGGACGAGCCGCTGGGCGCGCTGGACAAGAAGCTGCGCGACCAGCTACGGCGCGAGATCGCCCGGATGCACCGCGAGCTGGGCATGACGTTCCTGTTCGTCACGCACGACCAGGAGGAGGCGCTGACGCTGTCCGACCGGATCGCGGTGTTCAACCACGGCAAGGTCGAGCAGGTCGGCACCCCGAGCGAACTGTACGAGCGGCCGAGCACGCTGTTCGTGGCCCAGTTCCTCGGTGAGTCCAACGTGTTCACCGACGACGGCGACGAGGTGGTCGTGGTCCGGCCCGAGCGGCTGGAGCTGCACGCCGAGCCCGGCGCGGTGCCCGACGGGTGCCGCCGCCGCAAGGCCGTGATCACCGACATCGCCTACGTCGGCAACCACCACCGGATCGGGCTGCGGTTCGCCGACGGCGCCGAGGGCTCGGCGATGCGCCTGGCGGGCGCCGCGATCCCGGCCGCGCCGGGGGAGTCGGTGGTGGCGAGCTGGGATCCGCGACACCAGGCCGCCGTGCCGCGGCCGACCACCCTGGGAGTGTGAGACGTGCGCCGAACCGCGATCGGGGTGGCCTTCGCCGCCCTGCTGTTGACCTCGTGCGGCACCGGCGGCGGTGACGCCAAGTCGCTGACCTTCGTGTCCTACGGCAAGGGCGCCTACCAGGACGGGCAGCAGAAGGCCTTCCTGGAGCCGTACCAGAAGCAGTCCGGCGTGAAGGTGACCCTGGACGGGCCGTCGGACAACGCCAAGCTGCGCGCGATGGTGGAGGCCGGCCGGGTCACCTGGGACATCATGGACACCGACGCCTTCATGGCGCGCGAGCACTGCGGCACGCTGCTGGAGAAGAT
This sequence comes from Actinosynnema sp. CS-041913, assembly GCF_050942485.1. Classification (NCBI taxonomy): domain Bacteria; kingdom Bacillati; phylum Actinomycetota; class Actinomycetes; order Pseudonocardiales; family Pseudonocardiaceae; genus Actinosynnema; species Actinosynnema sp. CS-041913. Next base: position 3,344,515 of record NZ_CP192037.1, read on the forward strand.
CGACGTCGGCGATCTGAAGGACAGCTTCCCGCCCGGCACGCTGTCGGACTGCGGGGTGCCGGCGGCGTTGTTCGGGCTGATGCTGATGTACAACGAGAAGACCTACGGCGACAAACCGCCGACGTCGCTGGCGGACTTCTTCGACCCGGTGAAGTTCCCCGGCAAGCGGGTGATGTACGCCAAGGACCCGGCCATCGGCCAGTTGGAAGCCTCGCTGCTCGCGGACGGTGTGCCGCCGGACCGGCTGTACCCGCTGGACGTCGACCGCGCGCTGAAGGTGCACGACCGGATCCGGAATGACCTCACGCTGGCACAGACCTACGGGCAGCAGCAACAGGCCATGGTGGACAACCAGGCCGACTTGGCGCTGGTGGTCAGCGCGCGGGCGTACTCGACCCTGAAGGCCGGTGGCACGCAGTGGAAGCGGGTGCCCACCAAGGTGCCGGTCACCTGGGACGTGCTCGTGGTGCCCAAGGGGGCCAAGAACAAGGACCTGGCGCAGGAGCTGATCCGGTTCGCCTCCCGCCCGGAGCCGGGCGCGCGGTTCGCCGAGCTGTCCGGGGCGGGCGCGGCCAACACGGCGGCCAAGCCCGAGCTGAACGACGTGCAGCGGCAGATCGACGTGCTGAGCGAGGACCGCGCCGCGGACAAGGTGTTCATCGACGCCGACTGGTGGACCGCCAACTACAGCAAGGTCGTTCAGGCCTGGACGGCGTGGCAGACCAGTTGAGCAGGAGGAGGACTTGATGCGTGCCGCGGTGTTGCAGCGCAGCGGGCTGGACGGGATCGCGATCCGGGACGACGTGTCCACAGTGGACATATCGGACGTGTTGGTGCGGGTTCGGGTGCGGGCCGCCGGGGTGTGCCACTCCGACCTGTCGGCGGCCACCGGCCGGCTCGGCCTGGCGACCCCGGTGGTGCTCGGCCACGAGGCGGCCGGCGAGGTGCTGGAGACCGGGTCCGACGTGGCCGGCTTCGAGGTGGGGGACCGGGTGATGGTGTCCTGGGTGCCGCAGTGCGGTGAGTGCGCGGCCTGCCGGCGCGGGCAGCCGGAGCTGTGCGGCTACAGCGCGCGGCCGGACTACCGGCGGCCCCGGTTCGTGGTGGGCGGCGAGCCGGTGGCGGCGCAGGCCGGGTGCGGCGCGTTCGCCGAGGAGATCGTGGTGACCCGGCACAACCTGGTGCCGCTGCCCGACGGGGTGCCGTTCGAGATCGGCGCGCTGGTGAGCTGCGGGGTGACCACCGGGGTGGGCGCGGTCCGCAACACCGCGGCGCTGGTCGCGGGGTCCAGCGCGGTGGTGATCGGCTGCGGCGGCGTCGGGATGGCCATCGTGCAGGCCGCCCGCGCCGCCGGGGCTTCGGCCGTGCTGGCGGTGGATCCCGTCGCGGCGAAACGGGAACTCGCGCTGGAACTGGGCGCCACCGACGTCGCGGAGCCTGCCGGGCTGGCCGCGGCGGTGGCGGCGGTGACCGGCGGGGAGGGCTTCGACGTGGCGTTCGAGGCGGTAGGCGTGCCGGAGACCATCCGGTCCGCCTACGACGCCACCCGGAGGGGCGGCACCACCGTGGTGGTCGGCGTCGGGGCGGTCGACGCGGTGGTGCCGTTCACGGCTCGCGAGCTGTACGCCAGCGGCCGGCGGTTGGTCGGCTCGGTGTTCGGCTCCAGCGACGTGCGCCGCGACTACCCGCGGGTGATCGACTCGTGGCGGGCCGGCGAGTTGAGGCTGGAGAAGCTGATCAGCGGCCGGATCGGGCTGGCCGACGTGCCGGCGGCGCTGGAGGAACTGCGGGCCGGCTCCGCACTGCGTTCGGTGGTGGTGTTCTGATGTCGACGACCGACGAGCGTTACCGGCGCATCACGGCCGGCGTGCCCCGGCTCGACGACGACCGGTTGCGCGAGGTCCTGCGGGTCCACTTCGGAGTGTCTGTGGTGGACAGTCGGCCTCTCGCGGGTGAGACCGACCAGAACGTGTGGGTGGCCGACGCGTCGGGCGCGGAGTACGTGTTCAAGGTGTGCTCGGCCGGCGACCTGGGCGCGGTGCGGTTCCAGAACGCCTTGCTGCGGCACCTGGCGGAGCACGACGCGGACCTGCCGGTGCCGCGAGTGGTCGCCGCACTCGATCCGGCGGAGGCCGACGTCATCCCCGTGCCCGGTGAGCCGGACCTCGTGGCGCGGCTGCTCACCTGGCTGCCGGGCACGCCGCTGGCCGAGGTGGACGCGCGCTCGGTCGAACTGCTCGCCGACGTCGGCGCGATCGCCGGCCGGCTGGCCGCCGCAACGGTCGCCTGGCGGCACTCCGCGCCGCCCGCGCCGCACTACTGGGAGTTCCCGCACGCCGCCACGGTGCTCGCCGAAGCGCTGCCGGCCGTCGCCGACCCGGAGCTGCGCGCGGCGATCACCCGCGTCCAGGCCGAGTTCCTGCCGCTGCTGGACAGGCTGCCCGAGCTGCCGCAGGGCGTGGTCCACCACGACCTCAACGCGTTCAACCTGCTCGTCGGCCCCGGCCCGCGGCGGCGGGTGATCGGCGTGATCGACTTCGGCGACGCCCAGCGCACGGCACGCGTGGCCGACCTGGCGATCCTCTGCGCCAGCGCCATGCGCGGCCGGCCCAAGCCGCTGCGGGTGGCCGCCACCGTCGTCGCCGCCTACCACCGGGCGTGCCCGCTCACCGAGTCCGAAGTGGACCTCCTGTACCCGCTGCTGGCGATCCGCGCGGCCACCGTCGCGGCCACCGCGGCCCGGTTGTCCGCGGCCCGCGAGCACGGCGACCCCCGCCACCGCTCCCCGGCCGCGGCGGAGCTGGTGCGGGTGCTGGCCGAAACCCCGGCCGAGTTCGGCATCGCCACCCTCCGGCACGCCTGCGAGCTACCCGCCCTCGCCCCGCACACCGCGGTCGGCGACCGGCGCGCCACGGTCAGGCACGCGGCAGTCGGCGACCGGCGCGCCACGGTCAGGCACGGAGCAGTCGGCGACCGGCGCGCCACGCGTCAGGCCGGGCACACCGCGGTCGGCGACTGGCTTGCCACCCACCCGGTCGGACCCTTGGTGGACCGGGACCTGGAGCTGGTCGACCTCACGGTGGGCAGCGCGGTCTTCGACGACGTCGACCCCCGTGACCCGGTCGCGCTACTGACTGCCTCCGCGTCCGCGATCGACGCCCTCCGCCCGGCGGTCGCCGTCGGCCGGTACGGCGAGCCGCGGTTCACGTCCGGCGGCGACGCCGTCTCCAGCGGACTGGACCTGTTCGCCGAAGCCGGAGTTCCGGTGTCCGCGCCACTGGCGGGCACGGCCGAGCCCTGCCCACCGGGCGTCAACCTCATGCTCAGGCACGAACCCGCCGACGATGTCCGCTTCTGGACCATCTACACCGGACTGTCCACATCGGTCTCTCCAGGTGACCAAGTGTCTGCAGGACAAAAAATCGGCGTGGTCGGCCCGGATTCGCGACTGCTGGTGCGGGTCTCCGCCGTGCCGGTGGCAAGCTGGCGCGGCGTGCCCGCCGAGGTGGCGCACGCGGACGCGCCGGTGTGGCAGGCGCTGCTGCCGGACCCCACTCCGCTGCTCGGCGCGCGGCACTCGGTGACCGCCTGGCGGTCGTCCACCGAGCGCACGCTGGCGGCGAGGCGGAAACACCTGCCGCACACCCACCCGACCTACTTCAGCGCGCCGATCACCATGGTGCGCGCCAGGGACTGCCGGTTCTACGACGAGCACGGCCGCGGCTACCTCGACGCGCTGAACAACGTGACGCTGCTCGGCCACGGCCACCCCCGACTGGTCGAGGCGGCCTCGCGGCAGTTGCGGCGCCTCAACACCAACAGCAGGTTCGTCTACGAGGTGCTCACCGAGTACGCCGAGGCGCTGACCGCCACCCTGCCGGACGGCTTGGACGTGGTGTACTTCCTCAACTCCGGCAGCGAAGCCAACGACCTGGCGCTGCGCATGTCGCGCTACCTCACCGGCCGCGACGACGTGGTGATCATCGACGATGCCTACCACGGCTACACCGCGACCGTGGCCGACGTGAGCCCGTCCCGGTACAAGCACTACGGCAAGCCGGACACCACGCACCCGACGCCGGTGCCGGACCGCTACCGCGGCGAGTACGGCTACGACGACCCGGAGGCCGGCGCGAAGTACGCCCGCCACGTCACCGACACCTTCGACCGGCTCGCCGACGCCGGCCGCGCCCCGGCGGCGTTCCTGTACGAGGGTCTGCTGGCCGGCGGCGGGCAGATCGTGCTGCCGCCCGGCTACCTCGCGCCGATCCACGCCGAGGCCCGCCGGCACGGCGCGTTCACCATCGCCGACGAGGTGCAGGTCGGGTTCGGCCGGCTCGGCGAGGCGTTCTGGGGATTCCAGACCCAGGGCGTCGTGCCCGACTTCGTGACCATGGGCAAGGCGATGGGCAACGGGTTCCCGGTGTCGGCGCTCGTCACCACCAGGGAGATCTCCGCGGCGTACGACCGCACCGGCCGGTTCTTCTCCACCTACGGCGGCAACCCGGTCGCCTGCGCGGTCGGCCTGGAACTGCTCCGCGTGCTGGACGAGGAACGCCTGCAGGCCAACGCGTTGACCGTGGGGCAGTACCTGCGCGACCGGCTCGGCGAGCTGGCCGAGCGGCACGAGCTGATCGGCGACGTGCGCGGCCAGGGCTTCTACAGCGGGGTCGAGTTCGTCCTCGACCGCGCCACCAAGGAGCCCGCGGCGGCCGAGACACTGATCATCTGCGAGCGGCTGAAGGAGCACGGTGTGCTGGTGTACCCGACGGGGCCCGCGTGGAACATCCTCAAGCTCAAGCCACCGCTGACGTTCACCAGGGCGCACGCGGACGAGATGGCCTCGGCGCTGGACCGGGTCCTGGAAGCGGGGTGGTGACCGTGACGGCGGACCTGGTGCTGCGGGGCGGCCGGGTGGTGACCGCCGACGAGCGGTTCAGCATCGCCTCGGCGCTGGCGGTCGCGGGCGACCGGATCATCGCCGTGGGCGATGACGACGCGGTGTCCGCGCTGGTCGGGCCGGAGACCCGGGTGATCGACCTGGATGGCCGCGCGGTGCTGCCCGGCGTCAACGACGCGCACCTGCACCTGGCCATGTTCGGGCAGTCCCGGCGCAACGCCGACCTGACCGGCGTCGACTCGGTGGCCGCGCTGCACGGGGCGCTGCGCGCCGACGCGGACCGGCGTCCGGACGGGGACTGGCTGATCGGGGAGGGCTGGCGGGAGGCGAGCATCGCCGAGTTCCGCCCGGGTGGTCCCGGCCCGCACCGCACGGCGCTCGACGAGGTCACCGGGGGCCGCCCGACCGTGCTGCACCACGCGTCCCGGCACTCCGTGCTGGTGAACACCGCCGCGTTGCGCGTGGCCGGCATCGACCGGGACACCCCGGACCCGGTCGGCGGCATCATCGTGCGCGACGCCGACGGCGAGCCGACCGGCATGCTGCTGGAGTCGGCGGGCATCCTGGTCACCCGGCACGCGCCCGTGCCGTCCAGGCAGGACCGGCTCGACGCGATCGTGGACGGCATGAGGGTGCTCAACACGCTGGGCATCACCAGCGTGACCGACCCGATCGTGTGGCCGGAACTGCTCCGCGACTACGCCGTGCTGCACCAGCAGGGCCGGCTCACGGTGCGCGTCAACGCCCTGCTGCACTGGGACTGGCCGTCGCCGTCGACGTCGCTGGAGCGGTTGACCACGGTGCTCGACCACGCCGGCGTGGCGACCGGGCTCGGTGACGACTGGCTGCGGGTCGGCGGGGTGAAGCTGTTCGCCGACGGGGTGCCCAGCCACGGCACGGCGTGGCTGCACCAGCCCTACCCGAACGGCGGCTACGGCCACCTCGTCACCCCCGGCGCGGACGACGAGGAGCGTTACGGCGAACTGCTCGACCTCATCGAGGTCGCCCACCGGCACCGGCTCCAGGTGCAGGTGCACGTGACCGGCGACCGCGCCGCCGACGCGGCCGTCGACGGGATCATCCGCGCCCAGCAGGGCGATCCGTGGCCGGAAGCACGGCACGCGCTGATCCACGGCACGCTGCTGCACGAGGACACCCCGCGCCGCCTCGCGGAGCACCGCATCGGCGTGATCACCAGCTCGCTGATGAAGTCCTACAGCGGCGCGACGATCACCGCCGCGGTCGGCGCGGACCGGTGGTCCCGCGCGTTCCCCGCCGGCGCGCTGCTGGCCGCCGGGGTGCCGGTCGCGGACAGCTCGGACGCGCCGGTCTGCTTCCCGGACTGGCGGCGCGGCCTGGCGACCTTCGTCGGCGCGGCGCCGCACCCGCTCGCGGAGGTGCCCGCCGACCTGCGCCTCACCCGCGAACAGGCGATCCGCCTGTGGACCAGCGCCCCCGCGTACTTCGAACACGCCGAGCACCGCAAGGGCTCGCTGGCCCCGGGCCGCCTGGCCGACCTGGTGGTCCTGGACCGCGATCCGACCACCGCGCCGGACGAGGAGCTGGCCGACCTCGCCCCTCAGTTGACCGTCGTGGGAGGCCGCACGGTGTTCGAAGCGGGCTGAGGTCAGCGGTCGCGTTCTTCGCGAGGCGTGACGAGGCCTGATTCGTAGGCGGCGACGACGGCCTGGGCGCGGCTGGTGAGGTGGAGCTTGGCCATCAGCCGCTTGACGTGGGTCTTGACCGTGGCCTCGCTGAGCACCAGGCGTCGGGCGATCTCCTGGTTGGTCAGGCCGTAGGCGACGAAGCGCAGGATCTCGGTCTCGCGGGTGGTGAGGTCGGACAGCGGGAAGCGGGTGGTGGAGGCGGCGCGGTGCTGGTCGGCGTAGGTCTCGACCAGGCGTCGGGTGATGGTGGGCGCGAGGAGGATGTCGCCGGCGGCGATGGCGCGCACCGCGGAGAGGATGCGGTCCGGCGGGGTGTCCTTGAGCAGGAAGCCCGACGCGCCTTCGCCGAGCGCGGTGTAGACGTATTCGGGCAGGTCGAACGTCGTCAGCACGATCACGTGCGGCATCGGGTCGGCCGGGCCGGAGAGGATGTCGCGGGTGGCGGCGATGCCGTCGCGGACGGGCATCCGGATGTCCATCAGGACCACGTCGGGCCGGGTCTCGGCGGTCAGCGCCACGGCCTGCTCGCCGTCGGCCGCCTCGCCGACTACTTCGAACCCCGGCGCGGCCGTGAACAGGGCGACGAGGCCGGCGCGGATCAACGGCTGGTCGTCGGCGATCAGCACGCGTGTGGTCACCGGTCACGTCCCGTCGGCAGTCGGAGCACGACGCTGAACCCGCCGTCCACGGGCCCGGCGGCCACCGTACCGCCGTACAGCTCGGCGCGTTCCCGCATGTTCCGGACGCCCTGCGGCGTGTGGCCGGGTGGCGGCGGAGGCGGCTGGGCGCCGGTGTTGACGATCTCCAGCGTCAGCAGGTGGCCGGTGTAGTCGAGCGTCACGCGGGCGGTGGCCGGTCCGGCGTGCTTGAGGATGTTGGTCAGCGACTCCTGGACGATGCGGTACGCGCACAGGTCCTGCCCCGGCGGCAACGGCCGCGCGTCGCCGCGCACCACGACGTCCACCGGGACGCCCGCCCGCCGCATGCGCTCCGTCAGGGTGTCCAGGTCGGCCAGGCCGGGTTGCGGACCGAGTTCGCCGTGGTCGTCGATGCGCAGCACGTGGAGCAGCCGCCGCATCTCCGTCAACGCCTCCCGGCTGGTGTCGCCGACCGTCGCGATGGCCTGCCGCGCGGTCGCCAGGTCGGTGTCCAGCACGTATTGCGCCACACCCGCCTGCAACGACACCACCGACATGTGGTGGGCCACCACGTCGTGCAACTCGCGCGCGATGCGGATCCGCTCGTCCGACGCCGCCCGCGCGGCACGCTCGGCCAAGCGTTCCACCCGGTCGCCCCAACGCCGCGTGCTCTCCCCGAGCCCCCACGTGCCGAGCACGATCACCGTCGCCTGCAACGCCTCGGACCACGCCATGGCCGGTGCGAACTTCACGTACATCGCGCCCAGCACCAGCGTGGTCGCCGCGAACATCAGCGCCGCCACCCGCCGGGGCCGCAGGGTCGCCACCGTGAACATCGCCACGACCAGACCCACGCCCGTGTTGACGAACACGTTGTCACCGATCAACGCGTACGCGGCCACCGCGCCGAGGATCACGCACATCGTGATCACGGGCGCGTGCTGCCGCAGCGCGAGGGGCGCGGCCGTGAGCGCGACGAGGACCAGGAGCAGCGGGTCGGTTCCGCCGTAGGCCACCGCGGTGGCCATCGTGAGCACGGTGATCACGACGGCGAGCAACACGTCCACCAGGATCGGTTGGAATCGCACCGGCACACGTTAGCCGCATCGGGAGCGCGCCGTCGCCCGTCTGAGGGAGGAGTCGCCCTACCCTCCTGGGGGTACGCCGACTTGCCGTCCCAGGGCGACGCGCCCGCCCGCCGCGGCTCGTAGTTTTGCCGCCATGAAACGAATTCCCGTGATCGTGACGGCCCTCTGCGTGGCCGTGGGCCTCTCGACCGGCGTGGCGACCGCCGCTCCGGGATCGTCGCCGGCCCGCACCTTGCAGCGCGACGCCGACGCCATGCTCGCCCAGGGCGTGCCGGGTGTGCTGGTGGAGCTGGACACGCGGCGGGGCGACGTGAAGGTGCGCAGCGGGTACGGCGACGTGGCCGCCAAGACGCCCGTGCCGTGGAACGCGCGGTTCCGGATCGGCAGCTTCACCAAGACCTTCGTGGCCACGACCGTGTTGCAGCTCGTGGGTGAGGGTCGACTGTCCCTTGAGGACAGCGTGGAGCGGTGGCTGCCGGGTGTGGTGGCGGGCAACGGCAACGACGGGCGCCTGATCACCGTGCGCCAACTCCTGCAGCACACCAGCGGACTCCACGACTACGCGGTGGAGCTGCCGAACCTGTTCAAGGAGAAGGACTTCCTGCGCACCCGGTTCGACACCTACCCGCCGGAGGAGCTGGTGCGGCGGGGCCTGAGCAAGCCGCCGAACTTCCCGCCGGGCACGGACTTCAGCTACTCCAACACCAACTACGTGCTCGCCGGGATGCTGATCGAGCGCGTGACCGGCCGGTCGTGGCAGGACGAGGTGACCGCGCGGATCATCCGCCCGCTGGGCCTGCGCCACACGTCCACGCCGAACACGTCGCCCTTCATCCCGAAACCGCACGCCAAGGGTTACGACCGGTTCGCGGAGAAGGGCTTGGAAGCGGACCCGGCCGACCCGCGGTTCGGACCGCCGGTGGACGTGACGATGCTGAACCCGTCGTGGGGCGGCTCGGCGGGTGCGATGATCAGCACCACGGAGGACGGCAACAAGTTCCTCCAGGCGCTGCTGGGCGGGAAGGTGCTGCCGCCGGCGGAGCTGGCGGAGATGAAGCGGACCGTGCCCACCCCGGACGACTGGTCGGGGCCGGGCGTCCGGTACGGCCTGGGCATCCTCTGGTCGCCCAACTCGTGCGGCGGGTCGTGGTCGCACGGCGGCACGATCCACGGCTTCCTGACCCGCAACGGCGTGACCGACGACGGCAAGCGCAGCGTGATGGTGTCGCTGAACACCCGCACCCCCGTGCCGGCCGACGGCACCCCGCCGCCGCAGAAGGACTTCACGGTCGACCTCCTGGACCACGCCCTCTGCGGCAGGAGCTGATCACGCACGCGACGAGGGCGGCGGGTCGATGCCGCCGCCCTCGTCGTGTGTCGCGGGTGGCTGTCTGTCGCTCTCGTCGGGTGGCGGGTCGATGTCGCCGCTTTCGTCGTGCGCGGTCAGCGCCGTCGGGGTTGGCCCAGTGCGGCGGGCGGCGTGTTGCCCGCCGTGGCTCCTTGCGAGTACTGCGGCGTCACGATGAACACGAACTCGTAGACCCGGTCGGCGGCGAGGCGCTCCACGACGTAGGACTCGCCGATGCGGATGCCGTGGCGCATGAGCAGCTCCTGGTGCACCGGGAACGCGGTGCCGTCGCCGTTGACCGGGTTGCCGACCACCTCCAGCGCCCAGCTATCGCCGCCGACGATCGCGGGCCGGAAGCGGGACAGCCAGCGCGCCTCGCGCAGGTAGATGCCGGGCAGGCCGCGGGCGCCCTCCCAGCGGGCGATGTCGGCCGGGTCGCGGCGGGCCAGGAGGTGGCTCCAACCGGTGTGGAACAGCACGGCGTCACCGGGTTCGAGGTGCCGGATGCCGCCGAACTCCATCGCGTCCTTGATGTCCTCGACGGTGATGCGGTAGTTCTCGCGCAGCAGCGGACGGCCGTTGCTCGCGGGCTCCGCCAGGTCCTCCACGCGGTCGCGGGCGAGTTTCACGCCCAGCACGTCCAGCAGCACGCCGCGGGTGACCACCGGACCCATGTTCTCCGCGCCGAGCCGGACCGTGCCGTGGCCGCGGGCGATGTCCGGGCCGCGCAGGCCGTTGTAGAAGAACTCGGCCGCGCCGACGTGGTTGAGGTTGTCGAGCTGGCTGCCGATCTGGAAGGTCGTGGCCAGCGGCTTCGGGTGCCTGGGCGAGAACTCCGCCTCGAACCGCTCCTCGTGCGCGCTGAGCCGGTTGGCGCCCAGCGGTTCCAGCCCCACCAGGACGCCGCCCTCCTCCCGGAACCCGGGCGGCGGCGGATAACCCCAGATGGTGAGCCGCTGCTGGTAGGTGCGGCGGGGATCGGTGACGAAGGCGGGGAAGCCGTTCCACATCAGCTCGCCGAGGTTGTAGGTGGTGACCTCGCGGCGGGCCCGCAGCAGCCCCAGCGCCGCGGCGGTCTTGGCCGGGGTGACCTCGTTGAGCGCGCCACGCTGGTCGTCCGGCCCGTACCGGCTGGGCGCCCAGTCGGACAGGTTCGCGGGGTCGGCGTAGTCGAACGGCGTGTCGTCCAACCCGTGGGCGTCAGGCTGGGCGGCTGCGGGCTGGGCGGCGGTGGCTCCCACCAGGCCGGCAACGCCGGCGGCTCCCGCGATCCGGAGCACGTCACGGCGGCCCACCTGGTGCCGGGCGAGGTAGTTGCGCAGCAGGTCGGGGTTCACGCGGCGACTCCTTCAGCACGAGGGCTACCGATGACCTGTACCGGTTGCGCGGCGACGAGCGCAACAGCAATCACCTCGATCTGCACCAAAAGACCTGCGAACGTCCGCAAGATTCCGCCACTGATCGTCCCGCCGGCGAGATCCGTCGGTCGTCGTCCCGCCGGCGAGAACCCGTTGGTGATTGTCCCGCCGGCCACTCCCGAGGCGGACCGCGGCTTCCTAACGTCTGGGTTGCCAGTCCCCACCCTCGTCCAGCGAAGGCAATCCCACCCATGACCGTGGTCGCACCAATCCTGATCGGCGTCCTGTACGTCCTCGTCAACTCGCTCATCCGGGAACCGCACCGACGCCACTTCAACGCCGTCCTGGTCGGCGGCGCCGGAGCCGCCTACCTCAGCGGCGGCGGCTTCGGCCTGTGGGAGTTCGCCTTCACCATCGTCGCGACCTACTGCGCCTACCGCGGCCTGGAGTCGTGGGCGTTCATCGGTGTCGCCTGGCTCCTGCACACCGCCTGGGACGTGGCCCACCACCTGAAGGGCAATCCCATCATCCCCTTCGCCGACCACTCGTCCCTGGGCTGCGCCATCTGCGACCCCGTGATCGCCGTGTGGTGCCTGGCCGGCGGCCCCTCGGTCACCGGACTGCTCCGCGCCCGCTTCACCCGCCGAGCCGGCCACACCACCGGGAACGCGCACGATCCGGCCTGAGCGCCGTCGGCCGCGAAACGCGTGCGGCGCAAGCTGATCGGCCGGTGTGCACCGGAAGCGCCCTGCGCTACCCTGCCCCGACGACTTTGGGGGTTGTGGGCGATGTTCTATTTCGGTGGCCTCTTCGGCGTGCTCACGCTGGGCCTGTGGCTGTTCTGCCTGATCGACGTCATCACCACCGACGACGGCGACGCCCGGCACCTGCCCAAGGTGGGCTGGCTGCTGATCGTGCTGTTCTTCCCGCTGGTCGGCTCGATCGCCTGGCTGCTCGCGGGCAGGCCGGTGCGACCGGTCGGCGGGCAGCGGGCCTACGAGCGCGACATGCCGGCCTTCCCCGAGTACGACCGCCCCGGGCGGATGGCCGCCACCGACCTGGAGTCCGACGCGGAGTTCCTGCGCCGCTGCCGTGAACGCGCCGAGGAGCAGCGTCGCAAAGCCCGCGGTGCGGAGGGAGAGGCCCGGTAGGTCGCTTCGTCCACAGTGGACTTGCCACGTGGGCGGCCGGCACCGGGCACGAGTTGGCAAAGTTCTTTGCGAAGTGCGCAAAACGTGGGTCAGAGTGGCCGGATGAGCGACGAGTTCGATTCCGTGCTGGCCGAGGTCGGTCCACGGCTGCGCGAGCTGCGCCGCCGCAGCGGCGCCACCCTGACCGCCCTGTCGGAGAGCACCGGCATCCCGGTCAGCACCCTGTCCCGGCTGGAGTCCGGGCAGCGCAAGCCGGGCCTGCAACTGCTGCTGCCGCTGGCCCGGGTCTACCAGGTGCCGCTGGACGAACTGGTCGGCGCCCCGCCCAGCGGCGACCCGCGGGTCTACCCCAGGCCGTTCACCCGCAACGGCATGACGGTCATCCCGCTGACCCGCAAACCCGGTGGGCTCCAGGCGTTCAAGCAGGTCCTCCCGGCGGGCCCGAACGACCTCGAACCCGATCCCCGCTCCCACGAGGGGTACCACTGGCTGTACGTCCTGAGCGGACGGCTCCGCCTGGTGCTCGGCGACCAGGACCTCGTCCTCGCCGCCGGCGAGGTCGCCGAGTTCGACACCCACCTCCCGCACTGGTTCGGCAACGCCGACGAGCGGCCGGTGGAGTTCCTGAGCATCCTCGGCCCCCAAGGCGAGCGCTTCCACATCAGAGCCCGCTACCGGCCCACCTGAGCCGCCGCCCTCGGGCGGTGAAGGCGTTCCGGTGAGCGGAGGTCGACCCGGTCCACGCCGGCCCCTGATCGCGCAACGGGGCGACGACACCGGGCACCCGCCCGCGCACTCACGGCCGCGAGTCCCCGCCGCCGAACGCCGCCAGCGCGTCCGAACCGCCCAGCACCTCGGCGGCGGCCAGTGGGCTCCAGTAGTCGCGGTAGGACGCGATCTCGCCGTCCCGTGCGGTGAGGACCGCGGCGTACCGCATCCGGTACGGCCGGTCGGTGGCCACGACACGGCCCGCCGCCTCGAACTCGGCCACGACGACATCGGGATCGGTCGTCCGGTGGACGGTCCGCGCGGTGATCTCCCGCACGTCCAGCAGGTCGGGATAGCCGCGCAGGTACTCCTCGATGGCCGCGCGGCCGGTCAGCCGGGCCGGGTAGCCGGCCGGGGCGAACGGGAACTCGAAGATCCCGTCGGCCGCCCACAGGCCGGCGTAACCGGTCATGTCCTTGGCCAACAGCAGGCTCAGCGACTGGTGGAACAGGTCTTCGGCGGTACGCGGTGCTTCGGCCACGGCACGACTCCTCAGAAAGTGGACGATACGGTCCCGTCCCGTCCGCCACGTTAGACGGAACGGGACCGTCCCGTCCACCCGTATAGTGGCCGCATGGCCGAACGCACCCGACGCGCCCCGACCGGAGCCGCCGTCCTGCGACCGCGGATCACCTCGTCCATCACCGAGGCCGTGCTGGACGAGTTGGTCGAGAAGGGCTACGGGCGGCTGTCGATGGAGGCCGTGGCCAAACGCGCCGGTGTCGGGAAGAGCGCCCTCTACCGCCGCTGGCCGGCCAAGCAGGACATGGTCATCGCGGTGCTCTCCGAGTTCAGCGTGCCGTGGGCCGAAGTGCCCGACACCGGATCACTGCGCGGGGACCTGCTCGCGACCGTGCGCGCGGTCCGGGACTGGCTGGCCCACCCCCGGTTCGCCACGATCCTGCCCGACCTGACCGCCGAGGCCGCCCGCAACCCGGCGCTGGCCGCCGCGATCCAGGCCACCATCGGCGAACCCAGGCGGGCCCTCGGCGCGGCCACCCTGCGCCGCGCGGTCGACCGCGGCGAACTGCCCACCGACCTGGACGTCGACCTCGCCCTGGACCTCCTCGCCGCGCCCGTCTACTGGCGGCTCAACGTCCGCCGCGCACCCGTCGAACCCGACTACCTGGACGAACTGGTCGACCACGTCCTCCGCGCGCTCGACGCCCGACCCGCCCGCGAACCGCGCTGACCGGCGGCGGGTGCATCATCCGGTTCGCCGCCGCCGGCGGTCCGGTGTTCGACGCGCCGTCGCCGGAGCCGATGATGTGGTGCCGGTGTCCGACCACGAGGGGCAGGTCCAGCATGGTGTTGATCAGCGAGAACGCGGCCAGGCTCGCGGTGCTCATCGACGCGGACAACGCCCGGCCCGCGATCACCGAGGCGCTGTTGGCCGAGGTCGCCAAGTACGGCACCGCGCACGTCAAACGCGCCTACGGCGACTGGACCGGCACGAGCCTGAAGGGCTGGAAGGACAAGCTGCTCGCCCAGTCGATCCAGCCGATCCAGCAGTTCGCGTACGTCACCGGCAAGAACGCCACCGACGCGGCGATGGTCATCGACGCGATGGACCTGCTGTACACGGGCCGGTTCGACGGGTTCTGCATCGTCTCCAGCGACAGCGACTTCACCCGCCTGGCGTCGCGCCTGCGCGAGTCCGGCCTGACCGTGTACGGGTTCGGCGAACGCAAGACGCCGAAACCGTTCGTCGCGGCCTGCGACAAGTTCATCTACATCGAAAACCTCGCCTCTCCGGAGAGCGACGTCGCGACGGCCGACGCGGTACCTCCGTCGCCCGCGCGCACCTCCGCGCAGCTCAAAGCCGACACAGCGCTGGTGAACCAACTGCGCAACGCCGTCGAGGCCGCCTCCGACGACGACGGGTGGGCCGCGCTGGCGTCGGTCGGGCACATCATCACCAAGCAACGGCCCGACTTCGACTCCCGCAGCTACGGCTACGCCAAGCTCAGCGACCTGATGGCCGCGACCACCCTGTTCGAGCTGGAGCGCCGCAGCCCCGGCGAGGGCAAGCCGGGCGTCATCTACGCCCGGGACAAGCAGCCGCGTCCGGACAAGAAACCCAAGCCCACCTGACCGGACGACCCGGGTTTCGACGGTCCGGCCAAGGCAATCCGGGAACGACCGTCCTGCTCGTGCGGATCGAGGGGTGTGGAGGACGTCGTGTTCCTGGACGAAGACGTGCGGATACCGCTGGACGTCGCCCGGCTGGACGCCCGGCTCTCGATGCCGACCCGGAACAGCGGTGTGGTGGTGTTCGCGCACGGCAGCGGCAGCGGGCGGCACAGTCCGCGCAACCGGCACGTGGCCGAGCTGCTCCAGCGGGAGCACCTGGGCACCGTCCTGCTCGACCTGCTCACCCCGGACGAGGAGCGGCGCGACGCGGAGACCCGCGAGCTGCGCTTCGACATCCCGGTGCTGGCCGGGCGACTCGCCGCCGTCGTGGACTGGCTGGCGGACCAGGTGGCGACCGGCAACCACCCGATCGGCCTGTTCGGCGCGAGCACCGGGGCTGCCGCCGCGCTCGTCGCCGCCGCGGAACGGCCGGCCGCGGTGCGTGCGGTGGTCTCCCGGGGCGGGCGGCCCGACCTGGCCGGGGACGCGCTCACCCGCGTCCTGGCGCCGACGCTGCTGATCGTCGGCGAGCGGGACGAAGAGGTCGTGGAACTCAACCGGCAGGCCGCGCGGCGGTTGGGCGCCGGCGGGGAGCTGGAGGTCGTGCCCGGCGCGGGGCACCTGTTCGAGGAACCCGGCGCGCTCGACCACGTCGCCCGGTCCGCCGCGCGGTGGTTCCACCGGAACGTCGGCAGCGCACCGGTCTCCTGACCGCCCTGTGGGCCGTGCCACACTGGCGACATGGGTAAGGCGCAGACGATCGACGAGTACCTTGAGGGCTTCACCGGGCAGGGCCGCGAGCTGCTGGAGCAGTTGCGCGCGCTGGCCCGCGAGGCGGTGCCCGATGCGACCGAGGCGATCAAATGGGGCGATCCCACGTGGGTGCACCCGTCCGGGACGATCCTGTTCATGGTCGGCGGCTTCTCCAAGCACGCGACCATCGCGTTCACCCCGAGCACCCGCCAGGCGTTCGACGAGGAACTCACCGACTTCACCACCGGCAAGGGCTCGGTCAAGCTCCCGTACGGCCGGCCGGTGCCGGCGGAACTGCTGCGCCGGATGATCGAGTTCCGGGTCCGCGAGCACGAGGACGACGGCGTGCTGTGGATGTGAGCCGAGGTCGACCGGAACCGCGGTGTTCGCCAAGGTCGTGTCCGGGCTGGAGGTGACCGGCATGCGGAACTTCGCCGCGTGGGTGCACGGCGACGCGACCGCCGCCAGGTTCGGCGCGACCCCGGTCGGGCTGCCGACCGGCGCCGGCTACGCCGTGGGCAACCGACTCGTGGACGCCTACCTGTCCGCGACGGGACGCACCGCGGCGGAGGCGCTGCCGGCCGACAGCCGGGAAGTCGTCGACACGGCCCTCGACCGCATCCGCTAGTTCCGCGTGACCACGGCGAACCACCGGCACGCGTTCGGCTCAGCGGGTCGGCGGCGGCGTGCCGGGTGGGCTGGTCGCGGCTTCGGCGTAGCGGCGGGCCAGGCGCGCGAAAGCGTCCTTGAGCTCGGGCGGCCCGACGACCTCGATGTCGGCGTCGAACTGCCCGATGGCGGCGGCCAGGCCGGGCCACGACCACGAGCCCAGGACGAGCCGGCAGCGGTCCGGGCCGAGTTCTTCGACGACGCCGTCGCGGGTGTGGTCGGCCACGACGGCGGCGGGCAGGTCGAGGATCACCTCGCCGCGGCAGGGCCAGTCACCCGAGCCGGCGGAACCCCGGAACCGCCCGGCCACGAACGCGGCCACGTCACCTCCGGGCAGCTCACGCGGGGTGAAACGGGGCCCCGTGGGAATGCGCGGGCTGATCCGGTCCGCGCGGAAGATGCGCCAGTCCGCGCGGTCGAGGTCCCAGGCGACGAGGTACCAGCGCCCACCCCGGGTGACGAGGTGGTGGGGCTGCACCCGGCGCGGCGGGGTCGGCACTCCGTCGCGGTCCGCTCCGGGCGGGTAGTCGAACCGCAGCACTTCGCGCGCGTGGACGGCGGCGCTGAGCGTCATGAGCACGGCACTGTCGACCTGCGGGGCCGGCCGGGTCGAGGGCCACCCGACAGCAGTGACCCGGAGGCTGTCGACACGGCGGCGCAACCGCGCGGGCATGACCTGCCGAACGGTGTTCAGCGCACGCACCGCGGCCTCCTCGATCCCCGCGCCGGTGGTGGTGGCGATCTGGAGCGCGACGGCGAGGGCGACGGCCTGCTCGTCGTCGAACAGCAATGGCGGCAGCTCCATGCCGGCGTCGAGCCGGTACCCGCCGTCAGGCCCCTTGACGGCGGCTATGGGGTAGCCGAGTTCGCGCAGGCGGTCGACATCACGACGCACCGTGCGCGGACTGACATCCAGCCGCTCGGCCAGCAGCGCACCCGGCCAGTCCCGGCGCGCCTGGAGCAGCGAGAGCAGGGAGAGCAGTCGCGCTGAGGTCTTCGGCACGACTCCATGGTGCCCGAAGAAGCGGACACACCCTGGCCTCTTCCCCGGCGATCGTCTCCGGCGCGGACGTCTTGAATCTCTCAATCCCCGAACCCCGGAGCGGCAGCCACCCGCCCGGTATCCGGAAACGACCCGTGCCCGAAGAGGACACGAGCCGCAACGGCCCGCCCCAAAGACGTGCGCAGCACCGAGAACGCAGCCTCAACCGCACCCGGCCGGCGCAAACCGGCCAGCCCACGTCGCAACAGAAGGCGACCACGAAACCGGGCACGCAACGAAGCACCGTCGTAGTGCCGCAACACCGAGGGATCACCAGTGCGCAGGTAATCCCCGGCAACCGCGGCAGCAAGCTGCGACATGCGCAGACACGGGTCCAGCCCACCAGCGGTCAACGGAGACACCGCCCCCGCCGCATCCCCCACGAGCAACCCCTCGGCACAGACGATCCGACGCAGCACACCGCCGACCGGAATCGGCCCACCGCGGCGCCGCACCGGCCCGGCGGCCGGCGGCACCTCCGGGAACCCGCCGCGGAACGTCCGCAGCAACCGCGGCAGCGGCGCGGCAAGCCGGTCGGGCTCCCCGGCCAACCCGACATGCGCCTCCCTGCCGTCGTCGACGAGCCAAGCGAGGTAACCGGGCGCGAGCCGCGGATCGAGCACGCAGTGAAACGTCGGCACCGCCCCACCCGCTCCCACCGGGAACACCTCCTCGACACCGACGATCAGCCGCCGGTTGACATCGAGCCCGAGCCGACGGGCCACCGTAGACCGGGCTCCATCGGCACCGATGGTGAAGCGGGCCGTGATCCCCGAGAACGGGTACGTGACACCGAGGCGCACCCGCGCACCGGCCGACTCGGCTTCGGCCAGCGCCGCCGCATAGATGCCGGCCATGTCGGCAACCCGGAACTCGTCACGCGAGCTGATCAACTCGACCGGTGCGCGCAACGACGGCGGGTAGAGCAGGACACGACGCACCGCGGGCCCGAGACAGCGGTCCGGTAACGCGAAGTCCGAGAACGTCCGCCGCACGAAGATGCCGGTGGTCCGGATGCCGATGTCGAGGCTGCTGCGCCGTTCGCACACCAGCACGTCGAAGCCCTGCGACGCGAGCAGGCGCGCCGTGTGCAGACCGGCGAGCCCGGCGCCGACAACGAGCACATCCACGGTTTCCATGTCGGCCGAACGTATCGCCACCGGACCGGCCGGCCCGCCGTCACCACAACACCTCCACCGGACCTCCACACCGCCCGCACGGAAGGGTCACGTGTCCAAGCGCGAGCGGGCCGGATCACGGTGCCGCGGGAGGGCGGTCAACGGCCGCGGCCGGTCGCGGCCTGGAGGCGGTCGATTAGCTGGGAGGCCTCGACCTTGGTCAGCCCGTCGGGCACCGACTCGCCCGCTTCCTGCGCCAGCGTGCGCAGGTACGACTCCTGGGGCCCGGTCATCGGCTCGTCGCCGGTCGTCCAGTCCTCCGGGTCCTTCTCCGGTGTGCGGTTCACGGACGTCTCCCTTCACTCGAACGCTCGTTCGAGGTACCCGCGACCGGACACGGCCAATCGTGCCGAAGGCGAGTCAGGCGGGGCGGAGGCGGGCCGGCAGGGCCTGGTGCCCGTTGGAGATGAACGAGCGGACCGGGCGCAGCTCGCCCGGGGGCACGGCGAGGGCGAGGTCGGGGAAGCGGTCGAACAGGGCGGGCAGGGCGATCTCGGCTTGCAGGTGGGCCAGTGGCGCGCCCAGGCAGTAGTGGACGCCGTAGCCGAAGGCGATGTGGGTCTTGTCGGGACGGGTGATGTCGAACGCGTCGGCGGTGGGGCCGTGCAGTCCCGGGTCGCGGCCGGCTGCGGCGTAGGCGGGCAGGATCGCGTCACCGCGGCGGATGACGACGCCGTCCAGCTCGATGTCGTCCACGGCGTAGCGCAGCGGCACGTTCGTCACCGGGGCCTGCCACCGCAGGGTCTCCTCGGTCACGTCGCGCCAGCGGAACTCCCCGGACCGCACCCGCGCGAG
This sequence comes from Actinosynnema sp. CS-041913, assembly GCF_050942485.1. Taxonomy (NCBI): domain Bacteria; kingdom Bacillati; phylum Actinomycetota; class Actinomycetes; order Pseudonocardiales; family Pseudonocardiaceae; genus Actinosynnema; species Actinosynnema sp. CS-041913. The sequence continues at coordinate 3,364,003 of NZ_CP192037.1, forward strand.
CTGGTCGGGGTGGGCGAGCAGGGCGGCGATGGCGTGGTCGAGCAGGTTCACGGTGGTCTCGTGGCCTGCCGCGACGAACAGCAGCAGGGTGCCGACGAGTTCGGACTCGGTAAGCCGGTCGTTGTCCTCGGCGCGGGCCGCGATCAGGTCGCTGGTGAGGTCGTCGCCCGGCTCGCGGCGGCGGATCGCCACCAGGTCGTTCAAGATTTCGTACATGCGGTGCTCGTTCGCCTTCGCTTCGGCGGGTGTGGCGGTGGTGTCGAAGAGGACGTCCACCGACTGCCGGAGTCCGGGGCGGACGTCGTCGGGCACGCCGAACAGTCGGCAGACGACCTCGATCGGCAACGGGTAGGCGTATCCCGTGCGCAGGTCTGCCACGTCCGGCCCGGCGGCTAGTTTGTCCAACAGGTCGTCCGCGATACGGCTGATCGCGGGCCGCAGCGATTCCGTGCGGCGGGGTGTGAAGCCCTTGGACACCAGGGACCGCAATCTGCGGTGGTTGTCGCCCTGCGCGGTGAACATTGTCCGGGGCGAGATCCACATGTGCAGTTGCCAATCCTCGGTGACCCGGCCCTCCCGCCACGCGGGCCAGTGCTGGCGCGGGTCCTTGGACACCCAAGGGTCGCTGAACAGCTTCTTGATCTGGTCGATCCCGCTGACCAACCAGGCGATCACGCCGCCCGGCAGCTCGACGAGCGTCGGCGATCCACGTTCCCGGAGGCGGGCGCCTTCGCCGTGGATGTCCTGGCCGGTCGGGTCCAAGGGGAACGGTTGCATGAATTCATGGTGATTACCGGGGTGCTGCCGGGTACACCGCTGAGAGGCTTATCGCCCCGAACGAAGTACCGGCGCATTCTGGGGAGTGCGCTCACCGCGGCGGGCCGTCGTGCGGTGCAGGATGAAGTACTCGGCCACGAGGACGTTGCCGAGGATGGACGCCCACGCGGCGGCGGTGTAGATCTCGTCGAACGCCAGCGAGGGGACCGACTGCTTCAGCAGCAGGCCGAGGATCAGGTAGACCCGCAACGTCACCCCGGCGAACGTCAGGGCGTAGTTGCGGATCATCCAGATCCGGTGCAGCCCCACCTCGCCGCGGCGGATGCTCCGGTAGCCCTTGACCAAGGTGTACAGCCACGCCGCCGCGAGCAGGTAGAACCCGACCCGGACCGCGAAACCGCTGAGCGAGAACGTGGCGGCGAACAAGGACGCGACCGTGGCGATCAGGACGCTGACCATGTACACCCGGCCCGCGATCCGGTGCAGCCGCGGCCTGCGGACGCGCAACCGGTTAACGAACTGGAACGGGCCGATGATCATCGCGAGGCCACCGGGCACGGCGTGCACCGCGAGGGTCAGGTAGTGCACCGCCACGTCCGGGTCGATCGGCACGCTGCTGTCGGCCGGGTTCCCGGTCAGGTACGGCGGCACCGCGTAGGCGGCGATACCGACCGCCGACACCGCGAGGAGCACCCACAGCACCCACCACCGGCGGCGGGTAGTTCCAGACACAGATCCGGCGGACATAGGAAGACTCCAATGCGCTTGGTGGTGGGCCGCTTCACGCGGAGTTCGAAGTCCGCGTCGGCGTGAACGCCCCGGCGTAGTCGCGCGCGAAGTCGGACAGGTCCCGGGCGGGGTGCCCGGTGAGGTCGGCGACGGCGGTGTGGACATCGGCCGCCTCGCCCCGGGCGTAGTGCGCGTAGTCCTCGACCAGGCCGTCGGCCTGCCATTCCGGCAGCACCCCGCGCAGCGACGCGGCGAACGCCGAGGCCGACACGTCGGCGAACGTGATCGGCCGGCCGGTCGCGTCGGACAGCTCGCGGGCGATCTCGTGGTGGGTCACCGCGCGCGGCCCGGTCAGGGTGTAGGCACGGCCGGTGTGCCCGGCCTCCGTGAGCACGACCGCCGCCGCGTCGGCTATGTCGCGGGTGTCGACGGCACTCACGGCGGCGTCGCCGATCGGCGCGCCGAACCACCCCTGCGCGGCGATGGTGCCGGCGAAGCCCAGCAGTCCCTGGAAGAACAGGTTGGGGCGCAGCACGGTGCACTCCAGGCCGAGGGTGCGCACGTGCGCCTCCACGGCGGCGTGCCAGCGCAGGAACCGCACCGGGGAGTCGGCCGTCGCCGCGTACTGGGACAGCAGCACCAGCCGGGGCACCCCGGCGCGCCGGGCGAGGTCGGCGAACCGGCTCTGGATGTCCGCGGCGTTCGGGGTGGAGGGGCTGTTCAGGAACGCCACGTCCACCCCGTCCAGCGCGGCGGTGACGGCGGACGGGTCGCGCAGGTCCGCGACGACCGGCTCGACCCCGGCCGGGAAGGCCGTTGCCCGGTCGTGGGCGCGGGTCATCGCGCGCACCCGCGTCCCCCGCGCCCGCAACGCCGGGACCAGCAGCGAGCCGATCCCTCCGGTCGCGCCGGTCACCAACACGGTCGATTCCTGCATGGTCTTCTCCTTGTGGGCGGCCGGTCCGCTCACGGCTGTTCCCCGTCGGCGGGGGAGGACCGGCGGTGGGTCGTGGGGACCACGGACAGGGCGGCGGCGAGCAGCGCGAGCACGGCGGCGCCGAGGAAAGCGGTCGGGTAGGCGATGCCGTCCCCGGAGCCGGAGCCGGTGGCCACGGCGATCAGGGCGGCGAGTCCGAGCGCCCCGCCAAGCTGACGGGTGGCGTTGATCAGGCCGCTGAGCAGGCCGGCTTCCCCCGGGGTGGCTCCGGAGACCGCGACCGTGGTGGCGTGGACGAAACCGAGCCCGAGGCCGGAGCCGATCAGCAGGAACGGGCCGAGCAGCGCCGTGGCGTACCCGCCGTCGGAGCTGCCCAGCGCCAGCCACAGCAGCCCGGCGGACAGCGCGGCCATCGCGCTCGTCATCGCCACCCGGGCACCCAGCAGCCGGGCCGACCACGGAGCGGCGAAACCGCCCACGGTGATCATCACGGCGATCGGTAGCTGGCTCAGCCCCGTGGTCAACGGCGACATCCCGAGGACGCGCTGCTGGTACTGGGGCAGGAAGTAGAACAGTCCCACCGACACCGCACCCAGCAGCAGCATCACGGTGTTCGCCGTGACCACCGGACCCCGGCGGAAGACGCCGAGCGGCACGAGCGGTTGGGGCGAGCGCCGCTCCGCGACGACGAACGCACCCAGCGCGGCGACGCCGACCGCCAGGCTCGCCACGGTGCCCGGCGAACCCCACCCGACCTCGGGAGCGGAGATCAGCCCGAGGGCCAGCGCCGACGTGCCGAGGGTGATCGTCGCCGCCCCGGGCAGGTCGAACCGTCCCGGTCGCGCGGGGGACGGCGGAATCGCCGACCACACCGCGGCGGCCACGAGGACCCCGATCGGCACCGGCAGCCAGAACACCGCCGGCCAGCCCAGGGCCTGGGTCACCAGGCCGCCGGCGCCGACTCCGAGCAGGCTGCCGGCCCCGGCGACGCCGCCCCAGATCCCCAGCGCACGACGTCGCTCGTCGGCCGCGGGGTAGAGACCGAGCAGGAGCGACAGGGCGGCCGGAACCAGCACCGCGGCCCCTGCTCCCTGCACGGTCCGCGCGGCGATCAGCACCTCCGCGGTGGTGGCGAGGGCGCACACCACGGACGCGGCCACGTAGGTCGCGAGACCGGACAGGAACACCTTCCGACCGCCGAGCACATCGGCGAGCCGGCCACCGAGCAGCAGCAGTCCCGCGAAGGCGATCAGGTAGCTGTCGACGACCCAGGACAGTTCGGGCGTGGTCAGCGGCAGAGCGGCGCGCATGACGGGCGCGGCGAGATTCACCATGGCGGAGTCGAGGATCACCACGCCCGCAGCCGCGGCGAGCCCGGCCACCGCGAGGCCACGCGAGACGACCCGGGGAGCGGGTGCCCGCTGGGCGGAGGGGTCTTTGACGCCCACGACGTGATCTCCTTCTTCTTGTTAGAAGCTCTAACGCAAGCAAGTATGCATAGCGGGTACGAAGGGAGCAAGCAGAACTTCGGGCAGTCTTACGGTCGAGCCGGCATGTTAGGGTTGCGAGCCCTGGAGGAGGTCCGCGATGTCAACAGGAGCCACCCGCAGCCCGATGCGGGAGCGGTTCCGCGAGCAGGTCCGCGAAGACGTGAAGGCGGCGGCGTTGGACCAGCTCGCCGCGGGTGGGGCCCAGGCGATCTCCATCAACGCCATCGCCAAGCAGCTCGGGGTGTCCGGACCGGCGCTGTACCGGTACTTCGCCAACCGGGACGACCTGCTGACCGCACTGGTCGTCGACGCCTACGGCGACCTGCGCGACGCCTTGGCGGGCGCCCTGGACGCCGGCGGGTCCGCCATCGGCCCGGAAGACCGGGTCCGCCGGGTGGCCTGGGCGTACCGGGCCTGGGCGCTGGCCCAGCCGCACCGGTACGAGCTGCTGTTCAAGCCCCCGCTGCCGGGCTACGAAGCGCACGCCGAGCCGCTCGCCGCCGCCGCCCGGTCGCTCATGGCGATCCTGCTGGGCGCCCTGCACGACCTCGACCTCGCGGACCCGTCCGCGACCGACGACCGGCCGGCGACCTACCGGCACGAGGACGTGCTCGCCGCACGCGGCGCGGGCGCCGCGGAGTTCCTGCTCGGCGTCTCCGTGTGGACGCGTCTGCACGGCATCGTCAGCCTCGAACTGGGTGGGGGCTTCGCGGCGATGCACCTCGACGCCGACGCGCTGTTCGGGCACGAGGTGGAAGTCCTCGTCCAGCGGATCGAGCCGCGGTGATCTCCGGGAGGGACCGGTTCTCCCGCTCCCACCCTCCGCGTCGGCTCCCGCCGTTGCCCTCGGTCGGACCGGCGGACACGATCGGGTGGTAAGGGCGGGTCTCCCCTGGGGCTGCCGACTTCCCGGGGGACGGGTGTCGTTTGGCCGTCCGGATGCGTGGCACCCGTGGTGGACCCCGGTCGGCCGGGGAGACACGTACCTGACCGCGGGTGAAGCCGCCCCGCGAGGTCGCACCAGGCGTCGGAGCCCGGTGGTCCGACGGTGCGGAGGAGGCGGGCAATGACCGACAGTGGTTGGGCTTTCGACGGCGAGCCGGTCGCGTTGTCATCCGACACGGTGACGCTGGTGCACGGGACCTCGTTCTGCGTGTGCGGCAGCAACGGCGAGATCGACGGCGCCGCCGCCCAGGGCGTGTTCTTCCAGGACACCAGGATCGTGTCCGGTTGGTCCGTGCGGGTGGACGGCACGGCCGTGGAGCACATCACGACGGTGACACCGGATCCGTTCCGGATGACGTTCGTCGGTCGTGGCCGGTCGCGCCGGCGCGACGCCGAGAGCACCCTCCTCGTGCGCCGCGAGCGGTACGTCGGCGAGGGGATGCGCGAGGACGTCCTGCTGCGCAACTTCGGCCGGGAAACCGCCGAGCACCTGGTGACGGTGCACGTGGAGGCGGACTTCGCGGACCTCTTCGAGGTCAAGGAAGGCCGGGTCCGCGCGCTGGGGGAGCACCGCTCGGAGGTCGCCGAGGACGAACTGGCCCTGGGCCGGTGGCTGGACGGCCGCAGCCGCGGTGTGCGCGTGCGGGCGGACGGAGCCGAGTACTCGCCGTCCACCCTCACCTTCCACGTGGTGATCCCGCCGAAGGGGCAGTGGTCGACGTGCGTGACGGTGCAACCGGTGGTGGACGGCGAGGCGGCGGAGTCGATCTTCCCGCTCGGGCGGCCCATCTACGAGTCGGTCCCGTTCCAGCGCGCCCGGCACTGGCGCAGGGCCGCGCCCGTGCTGAGGTACGCGGGCAAGCCGGCGCTGGCCGCGGTGTTGCAGCGCAGCCGGCAGGACCTGGGCGCGCTGAGGATCTTCGACCCGCAGCGGCCCGAGGACATCGCGGTCGCCGCGGGCGCTCCCTGGTTCATGACGCTGTTCGGCCGGGACTCGATCCTCGCGTCGCTGATGTCCCTGCCCATCGACCCCACCCTGGCCCTCGGGACGGTGCGGATCCTCGCCCACCACCAGGGCACGAAGGTCGAGCCGAACAGCGAGGAGGAACCCGGCCGCATCCTGCACGAGATGCGGTTCGGCGCCGACGTCTCGCTGGCATTGGGCGGCAGCAACGTCTACTACGGCACCGCGGACGCCACCCCGCTGTTCGTGGTGCTGCTGGGCGAGCTGTCGCGGTGGGGCATCGACCGGGACCAGGTCGCGACGATGATCCCGCACGCCGACCGCGCGCTGGAGTGGATCGAGCGGTACGGCGACCGGGACGGCGACGGGTTCGTGGAGTACCAGCGGGCGACCGGGCGCGGACTCGTCAACCAGGGGTGGAAGGACTCCTGGGACGGGATCAACTTCGCCGACGGCCGGATCGCGCGGGGGCCCATCGCGTTGTGCGAGGTCCAGGGCTACGTCTACGCCGCCTACCTGGCACGGGCGTGCCTGTGCGACGACTTCGACGACCCGGCCGGCGCACGGCGCTGGCGGGACCGCGCGGCGCGGCTCAGGGAGCTGTTCAACCAGCGGTTCTGGCTGCCCGACCTCGGCCGCTACGCGGTCGCGCTGGACGGTGACAAGCAACCGGTGGACGCCCTCACCTCGAACGTCGGCCACTGCCTGTGGAGCGGGATCGTGGACGAGGACAACGCCGCGCGGGTCGCCGAGTCCCTGCTCGCGCCCGAGATGTTCACCGGCTGGGGCGTGCGGACCCTCGCCTCCGACATGGGTGCGTACAACCCGATGAGCTACCACAACGGATCGGTGTGGCCGCACGACAACGCCCTCGTCGCGGACGGGCTCATGCGGTACGGCTTCGTGGAGGGCGCGCAGCGGGTGGCCACCGCGATCTTCGACGCCGCCGAGGCGTTCGGCGGGGGACTGCCCGAACTGCTGTGCGGGTTCGACCGCGCCGACTACCGGGAGCCGATCCCGTACCCGACTTCGTGCTCGCCCCAGGCCTGGGCATCGGCCTCACCCGTGCACCTGCTGAGGGTGCTGCTGCGGGTGCAGCCGTACGCGCCGGGCCGTCGCGTGTGGCTGGCGCCCGTGTTGCCGGAGTCGTTCGGACCGATCGCGCTCGACGGCGTGCCGATGGTCGGCGCACGGGTCTCCATGGAGATCGACGGCGACGACGTCCGGGTGAGCGGACTGCCCGAGGACGTGGAGTTGATCCTCGGACCCGCCGGCTGCTGCCCCGACCCGGAAGGCGGGTGAGTCGGATGGGACGACCGCTGCGCGTAGCGATGATCGCCCCGCCGTGGCTCGAACTGCCGCCTTCCGCGTACGGCGGCATCGAGTCGATGTGCGCCGACCTGGTGGACCGGTTGGTCGCGCGCGGCAACGACGTGGTCCTCGTCGGGGTCGGCCGCAACGGCACGACCGCCGACTTCGTCACGACGTCGGACCACCCCCAGGCGGACCGGATGGGGCAGGCCCTGCCGGAGTTGGTGCACGCCACCGCGCTGCCCGGGATTCTGGCCGAGTTGGACGTCGACGTGGTGCACGACCACAGCATGGCCGGCCCCCTGCTGGCCGGCGGCCGTCCGGTGCCCACCGTGGTCACCGCGCACGGGCCGGTGGCCGGTGAGATGGGCCGCTACTACCGCGGCCTGTCCGGCAGCGTGCGACTCGTGGCCGTCTCGGACGCGCAGCGCCGGATCGCCGCGGACATCGACTGGGCCGGCACCGTGCACAACGCCGTCTCCGTCGCCTGCTTCCCGTTCCGGCGTGACAAGGAGGACTTCGTCCTGTTCCTCGGGCGGGCCACCCCGGAGAAGGGCATCCCCCAGGCGATCGCCGCCGCCGCCGACGCGGGCGTCCGACTCCGCATCGCGGCCAAGTGCCGCGAGCCGGAGGAACAGGACTACTTCCACCGCGAGATCGCGCCACGGCTCGGCCCCGGCGTCGAATGGCTCGGCGAGGTGGATCGCGACGGCAAGCTCGAACTGCTGACCGCCGCCCGCTGCCTGCTGTTCCCGATCCGCTGGGACGAGCCGTTCGGGATGGTGATGGTCGAGGCGATGGCCTGCGGCACCCCGGTGGTCGCCTGCCGGCGCGGCTCCGTCCCGGAGGTGGTCGTGCACGGCGAGACCGGCTTCATCTGCGACGACCACGCGTCCTTGGTCGCGGCGCTGCGCCGAGTCGACGAGCTGTCGGCCGACCGGTGCCGCGCCGAGACGGCCCGCCGGTTCGACGTCGAGCTGATGACCGCCCGGTACGAGGACGTCTACCGGGCCGCCGTCACCAAGCCGCGGTGGGCGACGTCCTACCGCCGTGCCGGCGCGGCGAAGCCGACCCCGGTCATCGGCCGTCACGTGCTGCCCGGCGACCTGTCGGCGGAGGGCGACGCGGTCTAGCTGCGCGGGCGCGTCGAACCGGGCCGGATGTGTTCTTGTCGTCCTACGTGGGAGGGTCGGCTCGCCTGAACACGCACACCCGCCGGCGCACCCGGCGGCGTCCCCGAATGGAGATCACCATGGACGACACCGACCAGCGAGGCCCCGGGCGCGGGAAGATCCAGCGGATGGACAACGTCGCGATCGTCGTGGACGACCTCGCGGCTGCGAAGGCGTTCTTCGCCGAACTCGGACTGGAGCTGGAGGGCGAGGCGACCGTCCAGGGCAGCGAGGTGGATCGTCTCGTCGGGCTAGTGGGAGTCCGTTCGGACATCGCGATGATGCGCACCCCGGACGGCCACGGACGGCTTGAGCTGACCAAGTACCACACGCCGTCGAGCCCGGCCGGCGACCCGCGCGCTCCGGCGAACACGCTGGGCGCGCATCGCGTCATGTTCGCCGTCGACGACATCGACGACATCCTCGACCGGTTGAGGCCACACGGAGCCGAACTCCTCGGCGAACTGGTGCAGTACGAGAACAGCTACCGGCTCTGCTACCTCCGCGGCCCCGCGGGCATCCTCGTGGCACTCGCCGAGCCGACCACGTGATGATCACCATGGGCTGGGCCCCCCGGCGGTCAGTCCAAACAGAACTCGTTGCCCTCGGGGTCGGTCATCACGATGAAGCCGGCGCTCAGCGGGGGAGTGGGCTCGTGCCGCTGCACCCGCTTCGCCCCCAGCGCGACGAGCCGGTCACACTCGGCCTCCAGCGCCGCCATCCGCTCCTCGCCCTGCAACCCGGGAGCCGCCCGGACGTCGAGGTGGACGCGGTTCTTGGCAATCTTCTCTTCCGGCACCTGCTGGAAGAACAGCCGCGGGCCGTGCCCGTCCGGGTCCTCGATGGCCGACCTCGTGTTGCGCTGGTCCTCCGGCACGCCGATCCGCGCGAGGAAGTCGTCCCACGCGGCCAGCGGGTCGGCGCCCTCGGGCAGCTCGACTCCGGGCGGTCCGGGGTGGACGTAGCCCAGCGCGTCGCGCCAGAAGGAGGACAGCGCCCGCGGGTCGTGGGCGTCGAAGGTGATCTGGATGTGGCGGCTCATGGGGTTCTCCGTTCCTAGCGGAGGTCTGGCACCTCCACGGGGTCACTCTGACACCTTTCGCGGACAGCTTCAGTCCGCGATCGCCGGCCGTTCCCGGACGACAAAGGAGATGATCGTCACCGCGGCGTTCGACGCCGGCCGGCCGCACCGATGCGGCCGGGATGCCGAAAACCCGACGTAGGCTCCGCGCCGGGGCCGCACTCCGCCCGCGATCACCACCGGGAGAAACGGATGTCGGAGCCGACGCTACCTGCGGACACGTCCACCCGCCCGCCGATGGCCGTGACGTCGAGCGGCCCTCGGCGGTCGGTGGCGCGCCGGGTGGCGAGCGTACTCGCCGGTGTGCTGGGCACGGTGTTCTTCACCGCGGGCTATGTCGCCGCGATCACCGGGTTCCTCGCGCTGCTCCTGGCGGTCCTCGGGTTGGGTCTCACGATGATGGCCTCCGGGGAAGGGGAAGACCCGGGATCGGTCGGGGACCTGTGGTCGACGTTCGGACCGAGGGCGCTGTGGGCGATCGGGATCGGGCTCGTCGTGCTCCAAGCCGGTCTCCTCCTGGTGCGCGGCCGGCGTCGACTCGTGCTGTTCCTGCGGCGGTTCGGGCACAGCGAGGCCACTCACGCGGCGACGGTCGCGACCCGGCACATCGGGCGGTCGTGGCGGTTGATCACGTTGGACGACGCCCGCATCACCCCGGTCGGCGTGGGCGCCGCCTCCCGCTCTTTCCTGCGCACCGCCAAGGTCTTCCAAGCGATCGGCACGGTGGTCGTCCCGATCGGCAGGTTGCTGGGCAAACTCGTGTTCTACACCGCGATCGCCTCCGCCTGGGGTCTGGCGCTCACCGCCGCGGCCACCGCGCTCTACACCGATGGAGACTTCGGGGTGCGGTTCGAGACCACCTTCTCGCTGCTCGACATCACCGAACCCGTCGGCGGCCCGCCGGGCGAGTGGTTCCGGCGGTGCGCGTACGTCCTGCTCGGCTGCGGCGCGCTGTTCCTCGGCTGGTCGGCCCTGACGCTGGGCTTCGCGCTGGTGGTGTCCCCCTACCTGGTGGTCCTCGGGCAAGTGGTCGATGCCGTCCTCATGGCGGAGAGCGTGAAGAGGTTCCGGATCGACGGCCTCGCCGACATCGTGCAGGCCCGGTTGGTGGCGCGCATGCTCAGCAGGCGGGTGATCGCACCGAGGCTCGCCGTGATGACCGTCGACTCGCGGGTGTGGCAGCTCGCGGTCGGCGGACTGGCCGCCGTGTCCGCCGTCCCGCTCGTGGACGTCTCCCACCCCACCGAGAACATCCTGTGGGAGGTCGAGCAGATGACCCGCCGCTTCGGCCGCCGCTGCGTCTTCATCGCCGACCGCGACCGGGTCGGCGAGCTGACCGGTCCCGCCGAGCCGGGCTCCGTGGCCGCCCGGCAACAGGAACTGCTCCGTGGTCACCGGGTGCTGACCTACACCAACGACGAATCGGGCATCAAGGCGTTCGCCCGTGCGCTGCGGGCCACCCTCGAAGCCGCCGCGCGGCAACCCCGACCTCGTACCCGGCCACCCGACCCGATCACCTGGGAGATGATGGGCCAGGCTCGCCGGGAGCACATCCGGAAGATGAGAGCCCTGCACCGGGCACGGCGCTAGCGGGGACGCCGAGCTTCGGAGCGCGGGACCACCAAGCCCGATTCGTAGGCGAGGACGACGAGCTGCGCGCGGTCGCGGGCGTGGAGTTTGGTCATCGCCCGGTTGACGTGGGTCTTCGCGGTCAGCGGGCTGATCACCATGCGGTCGGCGATCTGGTCGTTGGACAGGCCCCGCGCGACCAGGGCGACGGCCTCGCGTTCGCGGTTGGTCAGTTCCTCCAGCCCCGTGGCGGCGTCGGTGTCGAGCGGCTGCGCGACGTACCGGTCGATCAGCTTGCGGGTGATCGACGGCGCGAGCAGGGCGTCGCCGCGCGCCGCGACGCGGACGGCGTGCAGGAAGTCCTCCGGCTGGATGTCCTTGACCAGGAATCCGGCCGCGCCGGCGCGCAGGGCGTGGAAGACGTGTTCGTCCAGGCCGTAATTGGTCAGGATGACGACGTGCACCGCGTCGAGGCTCGGGTCCGCGGCGATGCGCCGGGTCGCCTCGATGCCGTCCACGACGGGCATCCGGATGTCGATGAGCGCGATGTCGGGCAAGTGTTCTCGGGCGAGCGCCACGCCCTGCTCGCCGTCGGCGGCCTCGGCCACCACCTCGATGTCGTCCTCGATGTCGAGGAGCGCGCGGAACCCGCTGCGGATGAGCGGCTGGTCGTCGACCAGCAGGACACGGATCACGGCGTCCGGTCCACCGGGAGTTCGGCGTGGACGGTGAAGCCGCCCTCGCTGCGCGGCGCCGCCCGCAGCCGACCGCCGAGGGCGGTGACGCGTTCCCGCATCCCGAGCAGCCCGACGCCGGGCGCGGTGTCCGATGTGGCCTTCCCGTCGTCGTCGACCCGGATGACCAGGACGTCGGGACGGTAGTCGATCCGGACCGACGCGGTGGCCGCGGCAGCGTGGCGGGCGATGTTGGTCAGCGACTCCTGGACGATCCGGTAGGCGGTCCGGTCCACCGCGGCCGGCACGTCGTTCCGGTGGCCCTCGATCGTCAGCTTCGCGTCCAGACCGGTCGTCCGGGCCCGCCGCACCAGTTCCGGGACGTGGTCGAGCCCGTGCGCCGGGTTCTGGTCGTCGTCGCGCAGCGCTGCCAAGGTGGCGCGCAGTTCCCGGGCCGCCTCGCGACCGGCCTCCCGGATCGCCAGCAGCGCCTCCGGCACCTCGTCACCCCGCTTGCGGGCGAGGTGCACGGCGACTTCGGCCTGCAGCTTGATGACGGAGATCTGGTGGGTGAGCGAATCGTGCAGCTCCCGCGCGATGTGCAGCCGCTCCTCGTCGGCACGGCGTCGCGCGGTCTCCTCGCGGGTGCGCTCGGCCTCGTCCGCCCGGCGCTCGGCCTGCCGCAGCGCTTCCCCCGCCGCGCCGGCGGCGATCAGCCAGGCGATCTGGAGGACGTCCCTGGACTGCGTGAACGCCTCGCCCACCGGCCAGTGCTGGGGAGAGGCGAGGAGCGCGAGCGGCAGGGTGGCGAGCATGAGCACCGAACCCGCCACCGCGACGACGCGGTGTCCGGCCCGCACCGCGGCGTACACCGCGAACAGGTACGCGACGACCGGCACGTCGAACCCGACGGCCTGGTACCCCAGCGCGCTCAACCCCGTCACGGCCAGCACGGCGACCGGAGCCCGGCGTCGCGCCGCCAGCGCCAGACCGCCCGCGATCAACAACGCGTGGCCCAGCGGGTCGAGACCCGTCGCGAGGTGGTGCCCGGACAGCCCGGCTACCAGCAGGGACGCCGCCACGCCGACGGCGATCGCCCAGTCCCGGACGGCGATCCACCCCCTGGTCATGCGTGCACCCTAGCCGGACGTCCGCGTGGGCGACTCCTACGTGGAGAGGATCAATCGCCTACCGCGCACGCGGTACATCCGCGGCTCCTACGGCATCGGCGGTAGCGCGGATTGTCCGCGTCCGCACAACGACCGGAGGCGGGGCCGGCGGACATGATCGGCGAAGTCCGGTCGTCTGGAGAAGGAGCACCTCATGTCCGTAAGTCACCTGCTTGCCGATGCCGATGTCTACGCCATGGGTTCGGGGCGGCTCGTCGCCATCGTCGCCGCGCTGACGGGCCTGATCGGCGTGGCCGTCGGCGGGTTGGCCCTGGCCCGCTCCGCAGGCCGCCCCAGCACCGGCACCGGCACCGGCACCGGCACCGGCACCGGCTCCGGGCGACGCGGGTCCATCATCGCCGTGGTCGCCGGACTGATCGGGATCGCGCTCGGCGGGCTGGTCGTGGTCACCGCCGACGGTGGTCTCGGCACCGGCAACGGCCTGGGCGGCGGCGTCGTGGCCATGGCGGTCGGGCTGGTCGGCGCGATCCTCGGTGGGCTGGCCCTGACCCGCTCCCGCCGCACCGCCGAGCGGTCGGGAACCGGGCAGTGACACGAAGCCTCAGGGACCGGGCAGTGACACGAACCCTTCGGCCACCAGCCAGTCACGGGCGACCACGGCCGGGTCGCGACCGTCGACGTCCACCTCGGCGTTGAGCCCGCGGATCGTGTCGTTGTCCAACTTCGCGGCGATGGGCGCCATCACCTCCGCGACCTGTGGATGGGCCTTGGCGAACTCCTCGCGGAGCACGATGGTGGCGTTGTACTGGGGGAAGAACTTCCGGTCGTCCTCCAGCACCACGAGGTTCAGCCCGAGGATCCGGCCGTCGGTGGTGAACACCTCGCCGAAGTTGCAGGTGCCCTGCGAGGTCGCGGTGTAGATCGTGCCGATGCCGAACGTCTTGACCTCCACCGAGCCCGGGTCGAACCCGTAGGCCCGCGCCACGCCCGGGAACCCGTCGTTGCGGCTGGCGAACTCGGTCTCCAGGCAGAACACGGCCTGGTCGGGCTCGCGTCGGATCAACTCGGCCATGTCCGACGTGGTCCGCAGGCCGTGCGTCCGGGCGAACGACTCGGTGACGGCGAACGCGTAGGTGTTGTTCACCGCCGCGTACTCCAGCCAGCGGAGACCGTTGCGGGCGAGGTCGGCGTCCCGCACGGCTTCGTACTGCGCCCGCTCGCCCGCGATCGGGTCGGTGTTGCCCAGGTAGCTGATCCACCCCGTGCCGGTGTAGTCCCACGACAGGTCGATGTCGCCGGTGATCAGCGCCTGGCGGGAACTGTTGGAGCCCTGGATGTTGGTCATGTCCCGCACCTCGGCGCCGGCCGCGGTCAGCGCGACCTCGGCGAGGTAGCCCAGGATCTGGCTCTCGGTGAAGTCCTTGGACCCCACCGCGATGCCGACCCCGGTCAGCTCCGGCACCGGCCGGATCGAGCCGGGCCCCACCTCGAACGGCAGCGCGAACGAGGACTCCAGGCCGCACCCGGACGCCAGCAGGCCGGCGGTGGCCGCCAGCGCCGCCAGCCGCCTCAGCCGGGTCGTCCGTCCCCCGCTCATCGCAGTCCCTTCGGTCCGAGGTAGGTCTCCACGACGGCGCCGAGCCAGTCCACCAACAGGGCGAGTCCGACGGCGAGCACGGCCCCGGTGATCAACACCGGCACCCGGGCGAGCTTGTAGCCGGTGTCGATCAGCAGGCCCAGCCCGCCGCCGTTGACGAACACCGCGAGGGTCGCCACCCCGACCGCGTGCACCAACGCGGTCCGCAGCCCGGCCAGGATCAGCGGCACCGCCAGGGGCAGCTCGATCCGGCGCAGCACGGCCCCCGCGGACATGCCGATCCCGCGCCCGGCGTCGACCAGCGCCGGATCGACCCCCTGCAGACCGACCATGGTGTTGCGCAGCACCGGCAGCAGGGTGTAGAAGGCGATCGGCAGCACCGCCGCCCACAACCCCTCCAACCCCGACACCAGGAAGAACAGCACCAGGATGCCGATCGCCGGTGACGCCTGGCCGATCGTGGCGATGCCGAGGAACACCGGCGCCGCCCGCCGCGCCCACCGACGGGTCAGCACGACGCCCAGCGGGACGGCCACCACCAGCACCAGCGCGGTCACCACGAAGCTGATCACCAGGTGGTCCCAGGTGGCCGACACGAGGTTCGCCGCGGTGAGGCTCTGCCGCTCGATCGAGTCGAGGTCCTGGGCGAACGCCCAGGCCAGCACACCGCCGACGAGCACCACCACGGCGATCGGCTGGACCAGCAACCGCAGCCGGTCGGCCCGTTGCCGCTGCGCCGCCGCGGCCGTCACGAGTCCGCCTCCGCGTGGTGTTCGCGCAGTTCCCGCACCGTGCCGATCACGGCGTCCATCTCCACCAGGCCGACGTACTCCCCGCGCGCGCCGGTGACCACCGCCGCGCCGCCTTCGGTGAGGATCGCCTCCAGGGCGTCCTGCAACGTCGACTGGAGCGTCACCGAGTCGCCCACCGGCCGCGGCTGCCCCGGGTCGCGGACGTGCGCCCAGCTCACCGGCCGGTTGCGGGCGTCCAGCAGCAGCGCGTACTCGCGTCCCGACTCGACCAGCCTGCGGCCGATGTCGGCGGGCTTGTCGGTCGTCCGCGCGGTCACCGCCCGGCTCAGCTCGACCTCGCGCACCCTCCGCAGCCGGAGCTGCTTGAGCGACGCGCCGGCCCCGACGAACCCGGCGACCGTGTCGTCGGCCGGGTTCGCCAGGATGGCCTCCGGGGTGTCGTACTGGAGGATCCGCGACCGCGGACCGAGCACCGCGATCCGGTCGCCGAGCTTGACCGCCTCGTCGAAGTCGTGCGTGACGAACACGATCGTCTTGTGCAGCTCCGCCTGGAGCCGGATCAACTCGTCCTGGAGGTTGCCCCGGGTGATCGGGTCGACCGCGCCGAACGGCTCGTCCATCAGCAGCACCGGCGGATCGGCCGCGAGCGCCCTGGCGACGCCGACCCGCTGCTGCTGGCCGCCCGATAGCTGCCGGGGGTAGCGGTCGCGGAACTCGGCCGGGTCCAGCCCCACCAGGTCCAGCATCTCGTCCACCCGGTCGGACACCTTCGCCTTGCCCCACCGGAGCAGCCCCGGCACCGTGCCGACGTTCTGGCCGACCGTCAGGTGGGGGAACAGCCCGGCCTGCTGGATGGCGTAGCCGATGCGGCGGCGCAACCGGTCGGGGTCCAGCGACAGGGTGTCCTCGCCGTCGATGGTGATCCGGCCCGACGTCGGCTCGATCAGCCGGTTGATCATCCGCATGGTGGTGGTCTTGCCGCACCCGGACGGGCCGACCAGCACCACGATCTCACCCGCCCGGATGGTCAGGCTGACCGAGTCCACCGCCGGCGCGGCGACGCCGGGGTACCGCTTGGTCACGTCGATGAGTTCGATCTCACTCGCCACGGATCCCCCTGGAGGTGGTGTGCCGGCCGATCAGCGCGAAGATCCCGTCCAGGACCAGCGCGAGGACGACGATGCCGAGCGTGCCCGCGATCGCCTGGTTGGTGGCGTTCGCGCTGCCCGCCCGGGTCAGCCCGGCGAAGATCTCCACCCCGAGGCCGGGACCGCGCACGTAGGCGGCGATCGCCGCGATGCCCATCAACATCTGGGTGGCGACCCGCGTCCCGGTGAGGATCGCCGGCCAGGCCAGCCGCAGCTCGACCTTGGTCAACACGCCGAACCGGCTCATCCCGATGCCCCGCGCCGCGTCCCGCACGGCGCCGTCCACTCCGGCCAGACCCA
This sequence comes from Actinosynnema sp. CS-041913, assembly GCF_050942485.1. Classification (NCBI taxonomy): domain Bacteria; kingdom Bacillati; phylum Actinomycetota; class Actinomycetes; order Pseudonocardiales; family Pseudonocardiaceae; genus Actinosynnema; species Actinosynnema sp. CS-041913. The sequence goes on from NZ_CP192037.1 coordinate 3,380,579, forward strand.
CGATGGTGTTCCGGACGATCGGCAGCAGCCCGTACAGCACGAGTGCGACCACGGTCGGTTCCGCGCCGAGTCCCAGCACCGGGATGAGCAGCCCGAGCAGCGCGAACGAGGGGATCGTGAGGACCGCGCTGGTCAACGCGACGGCGGCGGCCGAGCCGAGCGGGCTGCGGTACACCGCGACACCGATCCCCACCCCGATGACCACCGCCACCACCGTGCACTGGACCACGGCACTGACGTGCAGCAGGGACTCCACCAGCAGCCGGTTCCACCGGTCGGCCACGAACTCCCAGAAGCTCATGGCGACGCTCCGGGGTCGGCAAGCCCCGAACGTCTTCCGGTGCGACGGATTCCCAAGTGGAGCCACCCCCGAGTGGTGAGCCGGCGAGGTTCCACCGTACGTCAGTCGATCAAGTTGCGGGTGTCCGGGCGGCCAACCACGCCGAAGGCGCCCTGGTCATGGTGGCCCGCGGTCTATGGTGGCGGCGTGGAATCCCGCGAAGCCGTGGACCGACAGGTGAAGTTCGGCGCGGCACGGCTGACGCCGGGCCCGTACCGCCCGACGAGCTGGCTGCTCACGGTCGACGGCACGCTCCAGTCCTATGTGGATCTGGCCGACCCGACGTACCTGCACCTGCCGTACATCGAGTGGGCGGCCCGGGTGCTGGACCTGCACTGGCCCGCCGGCGAGCCGGTGTCGGCCCTCCAGGTCGGCGGGGGTGGCTTCACGATCGCGAGGTACCTGGCCGCGACCCGGCCGGGATCGTCCCAGACCGTCTACGAACAGGACGGCCCGCTGGTCGACCTCGTGCGCTCGCACCTGGACCTGGACGCGATCGCGAACCTCCAGGTGCACGTCGAGGACGGCGAGGCGGGAATCGAACGCACCCCCGACGCCTCCGCCGACGTGGTGGTCATGGACGTCTTCCAGGCGGGCACCGTGACGATCCACCTGGCGGCGGTCGAGTTCCTGCGCGAGATCGCGAGGGTCATCCGCCCCGGCGGCCTGTACCTGGGCAACATGTGGTCAGCGGCGGACCTGACCCTGCCACTGCGTGCGGTGGCGTCCCTCACCGAGGTGTTCCCGCACGTCGTGCTCCTCGCCGAACCGGGCGTGCTGTTGGGCAGGAAAGCGGGCAACGTGGTCCTGGCCGCCTCCGACCGCGAGTTGCCGCACCGAGCCCTGACGACGTGGGCGGAGTCCGCCGGCAACCGCGTGTTCTGCCTCTCGGCCGCCCAGTTGGCGGCCTTCCGCGGCGCGGCGCCCCCGCTGACGGCCGAGCACCCGGCAGGCTTCGTCACCCCCGTGCCCCGTCGAGCCGGGTGACCGGTCCCGGCCGGCCTCACACCGCATCGGCCTCGACGGATGCGGGAGCCACCCCGACCGGACGCCACAACTGACGGGGGTGGTCGGAGCAGGGGTGCAGGGCCGTCGGCCGGTTTTCACCCAGGGCGGTCAGGCACAGCTCCGGCGTGAGGGCGTTCGCCAGCGACACCAGGCCTCCCGGCGCGCGGCGCACCACCCAGGACTGGCTCTGCGCGCCGATGCAGTCCAGCACGCGCACGTTGTCCGGCTCGTTCCCGGTCAGGCAGGACTCCGACGCCGGATGCGTCACCACCGCGAAGCGGCCCTCGTCGTCGTGGTGGATCGCCCAACGCTGGGTCGGCCCGCCGTGGCGTGCGGCGGTGAACACCTTGCCGTTCTTGGCCTTCGCTTCCAGGGCTTGGCCCGGCAGGCCGGAGCTGCGGAGCACGACCTGGTCGGGTTGCGCCTGGGCGGGCACGGCCGACGCCGCGAGCAGCAGCACACCGGCGAGCACGGACGACAGCGAGCGCATGACGTACCTCCTGGGACGGCTGCCCCATTAGCTCACTTCCCGGCGTTCCCGGACGGGCGAAGCTGTGCGCTCAACGGTGAATTCGTTGTCACGCCGGGTATTCAGCGGCGCAGAGTGGTCTCCCGCTCCATGCGCGACAGCTTCTCGGGATTGCGCACGGCGTAAAGCCCGGTGATGAGACCGTCGTCGATGCGCACGGCCATGACGGTGTCGAGCGCGCCGTCGAGCCGGAGGACCAGCGCCGGATGGCCGTTGACCTGTGCCGGCCGCAGCGACACCGCGGCGGCGACCCTGCCCAGCCCGGAGGCCAGCACGCGGGCCACCCTGTCGGCGCCCACGACGGGCCGCAGCACGGCCTGCACGACGCCGCCACCGTCACCCAGGAGGACGACGTCCGGTGCGAGGATGTCGAGCAGGCTTTGCAGGTCGCCGGTCTCGACCGCCCGGCGGAACGCCTCCAGCGCGCTCCGGGTCTCGGCGGGGGAGACGGCTCCGCGCGGTCGTCGTGCGGCGACGTGTGCCCGTGCCCGGTGGGCGATCTGGCGGACCGCGGCGGGGGTCTTGTCGACGGCTTCGGCGATTTCGTCGTAGGCCAGGTCGAAGACCTCGCGCAGCACGAACACCGCTCGTTCGGTCGGCGTGAGGGTTTCCAGCACCAGCAGCATGGCCATGGAGAGGCTGTCGGCCAACTCGACGTCCTCGGCCACGTCGGGCGCGGTCAGCAGCGGCTCGGGCAGCCACGGCCCGACGTAGGACTCCTTGCGCCGGCCGAGCGCGCGCAACCGGCCGAGCGCCTGACGGGTGGTGATGCGGACCAGGTAGGCGCGCGGATCCCGCACGGTGTCGAGATCGACGGTCGTCCACCGCAGCCAGGTCTCCTGGAGGACGTCTTCGGCGTCGGCGGCCGAGCCGAGCATCTCGTAGGCGACGGTGAACAGCAGGTTGCGGTGGGCGACGAACGCCTCGGTGGCGTGGTCCGCGCGGTCGTCCGGGCTCGTGCCCCCGCCGCTGTCCCCGGGCGCGGTCGGCGACGTGCCGTCCATGGGTGACTCCGCTTCATCCTCGACTGTGTCCCCCATCAGACACCGGCCACCTCCGTTTTGTGACACCGCGGTCTATGGCCTGCGTCACCTGCCCGTGCTGTCACAAGGACCGGGTCGCCGGCATCTCGTGTTCGTCCGGATCGCACCACGACGAGTGAGGACGAAGTCATGGAAACCCGTTTCAACCTGTTCGACAACGAGGTCGCCGGCAAGTTCGCCAAGCGGTTCGCCAACGCCGGCCTGGTGATCCACCAGTCGTCGCTGCCGAAGTCCACCCAGGAGCTGGTGTCGCTGCGCGCCAGCCAGATCAACGGCTGCGGCTGGTGCATCGACATGCACACCAAGGAAGCCGCCGCCGCCGGTGAGACGTCGGTCCGGCTCAACCTGGTCGCGGCCTGGCGCGAGTCCACCGTGTTCACCGAGGCCGAGCAGGCCGCACTGGCGCTGGCCGAAGAAGGCACCCGGCTCGCCGACGCCCACACCGGCGTGTCCGACGAGACCTGGGCCCTGGTGCGCGAGCACTACGACGACGACCAGACCGCCGCGCTGATCGCGCTGGTCGCCCTGATCAACGCGGCCAACCGGCTCGCCGTGATCGTGCACCAGCGGGGAGGTTCCTACGAGGCGGGCATGTTCGCCGCCTCGCTCACCTGATCGGCAGCCTCATCCCGGCCCGGGGACAGACCCGGGCCGGGCCGGCTCCGCCCTCACGCCGGCCGGGAAGAGGCGCGCGGCCTGACGCCCACCCCCGCCGCCGCGTCGATCGCGGCGGCGAAGACGCGGTGCAGCTCGTGTGGCAGGGATCGGCCGGCCGAGGCGAAGAGGTCCGGGTAGAGCGCGGGGCCGCTGTTGACGTCGACCACGATCGGTTCGCCGTCGTGGCAGATGATGTCCAGGCCGAGCAGCGGCAGCCCGAAGGCGCGCTCGGCCCGGTGGGCCGGCGCGGCGTGGGCGGCGGGCACCTCCCGGTGCTCGACGGAGCCGCCACCGCGTTCCGGGTCGTAGACCTTCCAGGCGAAGTCGTTCCACCGCACGTGGCGGTCCGCGCCCTTCCGGAAGCCGTACATCACCTCCTGCCCCGCGAGCGTGACCCCCAGCCACTCGTCCGGGTCGTTGGGGTAGAAGCGCTCCAGCAGGTAGCTGCGTGCCGACGCCGCCGACGGCACGCCGCGGACCCGTCCCTCGGTGGTCTCCGAGTCGATGTAGCCGACGATGTCCCTGAGCGTGGTGAAGCTGTCGATGAACAGCACGCCCCAGCCGAAGCAGCCTCGGCGGGGTTTGAGGACGGCATGCCGCCATTCCTCGATCGCGGGCGCCGCGGCATCCAGGGTGCGCCGGCTGACCGGCATGCTGTCCGGCACCGGGACGCCGGCGCGGGCGAGTGTCAGGTACGACCAGTGCTTGTCGAAGGCGACGGCGATCCGCTCGGGATCCGGGACGACCGCGGTGTCGTGCTTCAAGGTCAGCAGCGCGTCCAGGTCGTAGCTCCCCGGCTTCCGCGCGAAGTCGACATGCCAGAGGTACACGTCCAGGTCGTTCAGGCACACGTCGCCGCAGTGGACCCGGCCCTGGCGGATGTGGGAATCCCGGAAGTCCAGGTCGTGCGCGAACTCGACGCCGGGCATCCGCGACAGCAGGTCCATCAGCGTCGCGTGGTCGTCCGGAGGGATGACGCCCCCGTTCCCGACCTCGCCCTCGGCGGGGTGAGCGGGCAGAAACGTCCCCACCCTGAGCATGGCGCCACCTCCCGGCACGGACCACCGGCCCGCCGACACGACACAGCCTTCCGCCGAAGGGATCGCACCGCGACCGCCCGCCATGCGCCCTGCCTCGCGATACCACCCGAAAGATGACCCGCTACGACCGTGCGTCCACAGAGGACACCGCGGTCGTCAGCGTGCGCGGTCGTAGACCAGAGCGATCTCGCCCAGCTCGCCGGCGTCCTGGTGGGTGAGCGTCCACCGCGAAGCCGGCAGCTCGTCGAACAGCCGCGGCCCGCCCCCGGCGATCTCGGGGCACACCATGAGGTACAGCCGGTCGAGCAGGTCCGCCGAGAGGAGCGCCTTGATGACGCTCGCGCTGCTGTTGACGAGGATGTCTCCCTCGCCGGTGGCCTTGAGGTCCGCGACGACGTCCGCGGCGGGTGCGTTCACCACGCGGGTGCGTTCCCACGGCGCTTCGGCCAACGTGGTCGAGAGGACCACCTTCTCCGTGTCGACCAGCCACTTCGCGTAGCCGCGATCACGCGGGTCGGCGTTCTCGTCGCCGGCGACCGACGGCCAGTACCCCAGGAACCCCTCGGCGTTGCGGCGGCCGAGCACCGCCGTCGTCGCGGTCTCCCAGAGGCGGGTGAGGTGGTCCCGCGCGACCTCGGTGGTCGCGTACGGGACGATCGCGCCCAGGTCGCCGGGCCCGCCGGGGCCGTGGTAGCGGCCGTCGAGGGTGAGACTGATGTTCGCGGTCACCCGGCGGCCGGTGGAGTCGGTCATGATGGTGGTTCCGTTCCCTTGGTAGGTGCTCCGGTGGTGTTCCGGGACGTGCCGACGGCGTCGGCGAGGTGGTCGAGCACCTGCCCCCAGCCGGTTCCGATCCCGGCGATGTAGGGGACGGCCTCGACGGTCGTTTCGGTGATGCGCAGGCCGAGTCGCAGCCGGGTGCCGTCCGGGGCCGCGGTGAGCGTCAGGTCGTAGTGGCCGGTGAACGAGACCGCCCCGGCCGCGTCCAGCACCGAGAGGTCGAACACGAGGCGTTCGGCTTCCTTCGCGCCGTGGACCCGTCCTTCGGAGCGGTACCGCCCTTCGGCATCGCGGTATTCGAGGACGGCGCGCCCGCCCGCGCGCGGCTCCAGAGCGCAGTCGGTGACCGTCATGGACGGTGGGGCCCACCAGGACCCCAACAGGTCGGGGTCGACCCAATGCCGCCAGACGAGGTCCGGGGGAGCGGCCAGCAGCCGCTCGAACGAGAAGACACGGCCGTCCGCCCACCGTTCCCCGTCCGCGACGGCCGTCTCCGCCTCGATGGCAGCGCGGTACCGCGCGATGACGTCCCGCTCGCCCTCGTGCGCTTCGGTGGCCTCGACCAGTTCCCGCAACCGATGCGCGAGAGCCGCCAAGGGCTCCGTCTCGACCGCGTAGACCCGTCGTTGGCCCAACGGGAAGACGGTGACGAGGCCGGCGCGGGCGAGGGTCTGGAGGTGCTTGGTGGTCTGCGGCTGCCGCAACCCGGTCAACTCGGCCAGCTCGCCGACGGACCGGGGCCGCTCGGCGAGGAGTTCCACGATGCGCCACCGCGCGGTGTCTCCGAGGGCTGACGCGATCCGGTCCATGGCAAGAAGTATTCACTGGCTAGAATATTCGTGTCAAGGAATATCTTCGACCGCCGAGGTGAGGGAGTGCTGAAACCACGGTGAAACCGCCGCGATCCGGCGCGGCGGCACTGTCCTCCGCATGACGAACAACCCAAGTGAACCTGCGATCGCGGTGACCGGCCTGCGCAGGTCGTACGGCAGCCAGGTGGTGCTCGACGGCATCGACCTGCACGTGCCCGAAGGCACCGTCTTCTCGCTGCTCGGCCCCAACGGAGCCGGCAAGACCACCATGGTCCAGATCCTGTCGACGCTGATCCGGGCCGACGCGGGCGAGGCTCGCGTCTGCGGTCACGACGTCGTCCGCGAGCCGGATCTGGTCCGGGCGTCGATCGGCGTCACCGGCCAGTTCTCCGCGGTGGACAACTTCTTCACCGGCGAGGAGAACCTGCTGCTCATGGCCGACCTGCACCACCTCGGTCGGGCCGAGGGCCGGCGGCGCACGGCGGACCTGCTCGACCGGTTCGACCTGGGTGAGGCGGCGAAGAAGCCCGCGGTGACGTACTCGGGCGGTATGCGGCGCCGGCTCGACCTCGCCATGGGCCTCATCGGCAACCCCCGGGTGATCTTCCTGGACGAGCCGACCACCGGGCTGGACCCGCGCAGCCGGCGCGACCTGTGGCAGATCGTCCGGGACCTGGTCGGTCGCGGCGTGACGATCTTCCTCACCACGCAGTACCTGGAGGAGGCGGACCAGCTCGCCGACCGGATCGCCCTGCTCGACCACGGCCGGCTCGTCGCCCAGGGCACCCCGGCCGAACTCAAGCGGCGGGTGCCGGGCGGGCACGTCGAGCTGCGGTTCGCCGACGACCGCGCCCTTGCCGCGGCGGCCACGATCCTGGACGTCGCGCCGGACCCGGCGGACGAGTCGCTGGTCCTGCGGGTGCCCGGCGACGGCGGCGTCCGCTCGCTCAAGGTCCTGCTCGACCGCCTCGACGCCGCCGCGGTCGAGGTGGACGGGCTGGCCGTCCACACCCCCGACCTCGATGACGTGTTCTTCGCCGTGACCGGCCAGACCGCCTCGGCAACCGCTCCCGGCTCTGAAAAGGTGACCGCACGATGACGACGATCTCCCTGGCCGTCCGCGACTCGACCACGATGCTGCGCCGCCAGTTGCGGCACATGTCGCGCGCCCTGTCCATGACGTTGATGCTGCTCGCGGTGCCGATCGTCTTCCTGCTGCTGTTCGTCTACGTGCTCGGCGGCACGCTCGGCGACGGGCTCGGCGGTTCGGGCGGTCGCGCCGCCTACGTCAACTACGTCACGCCCGGCATCCTGCTCATCACCATCGCCGGGACCGTCCAGGGCACCGCGATCTCGGTGGCGCTGGACATGACGGAGGGCATCATCGCGCGGTTCCGGACCATGGCGATCGCGCGGGTGTCGGTCCTGACCGGGCACGTGCTGGGCAGCGTGCTGCACACCCTGTTCAGCCTCGCCGTCGTCCTCGGCGTGGCCGTGCTGGTCGGCTTCCGGCCCGACGCGACGGCGGTCGAGTGGCTGGCGGCGGCCGGGGTCCTCACCGCGACGGCGTTCGCCCTCGTGTGGCTGGCCGTCGCGATGGGCCTGATGACGAAGACCGTCGCGGCGGCGAGCAACCTGCCCATGCCGTTGACGCTGCTGCCCTTCTTCGGCAGCGGGTTCGTGCCCACGGACTCGCTGCCGACCGCACTGCGGTGGTTCGCCGAGTACCAGCCGTTCACCCCGATCATGGAGACGCTGCGCGGCCTGCTCCTCGGCACGCCGATCGGCGACAGCGCGGTGCTCGCGCTCGGCTGGTGCGCCGTGATCGCGCTGGCCGGGTACGTGTGGGCGAAACGGCTCTACAACCGCGACCGCACCCGCTGACCGGTCCCCTCGCCGGTGGGGCGCTCGCGCAGCAGGTCGAGCGCCGCCGCGCGGAGCCCGGCCCGGTCCAGGTCGGCGTAGGACGACACCGCCTCGTCGTACGCCGCCCGGTCGGCCCGCTCGGCGTCCGCCCGGACCGCCGCCGTGGACATCGTCGGCTGGAAGTAGCGCAGGAACCGGAACCGCTCGGCCAGCGCGATCATCCGGGCCGCCGACCGCGCGAGGGCCGGATCGCCGGTCCGGCGGGCGCGTGCGAGGTCCGCCATGGCGGTCGCCAGCAGCAGGGTGCCGCAGATCGTCGGCGCGACCAGGTACTGCGGCGGGTCGACCAGCGGGTGGGCCAACAGGTGCGGCAGGGGGCCGGGCAGCGCGTCGGCGAGGTCGGCGACGAGGTCGAGCCGGCCGTGCCGGGCGTGCGCGACGACGGCCACCGACCGCGCCTCCACCACCCACGGGTCCAGGTCGAGCGGGCCGCCGGTGGAGGCAACGGCACCGGCGTCGCGGACCTGGTCGACGGCGCCGCGCCACATCCGCAGGCCGGCCTCCACCTCACCGCGGGCGAACAGCACCTCGCCCCGGATGCCGAGGTCGTAGCCGACCGACTCGGCCTCCTCCTCTTCCAGCGTGACGTGCGTGAGTCCGTCCAGCCACCGCTCGGCCTCGGCGGTGTCGCCGAGTTGGAGGGCGGCCAGCACGAGCCACGCCCGGACACCGACCGCGTCGGTCCGGGCGCCGAGTCGCTGGAGCAGCGGCAGCGCCGCGACCAGGTGGTCACGGGCCGCCGCGCCCTGCTCCAGGTGCAGGCACAGCTCGGCGACCCGGCCGTGGCCGAACGCGCGCGGCCACGGCAGGTCCCGGTCGGTGAAGACGTCGAGCGCCTGGCGGGCCGCCTCCAGCGCCGCGTCGACGTCGCCGGCGGCCTCCCGGTGGTAGCTCGCGAACACGTTCGCGACAGCGGCCGGCAGCGGTTCGGTGCTGTCGCACAGCCGTTGCAGTTCCACCGGGTCGCCCAACGCGCCGATCACCCAGCCGATCGCGCGGATCACCGTGTCCGGCCGCGCCAGGCCGAGCCGGCGCAGCGCGACGACCTCCCGCACCGGCCGAGGCCCTCCGGAGCCGAACGTGTGCACCACGGCCATGGTCAGGGCGGTCCGGGTCATCTCGACAAAAGCCGGCTCCGGCCGGTAGCGCGCCAACGTCCAGGAGGTCTGCCGGATCAGCGTCGCGAGCCGCGGGGAGTTGGACTCCAGGCTCCACCCGCCGCCGAGGACCGCGGCGATCGCCACGACGGTGGGCCGGTCGTCGCGGCCGAGGGCGAGCCGGAGCGCTTGCAGCAGGTTCTCCTGCTCCGCCCGGACCGCGGCGGCCGTGTCGTAGGGGTCGGAGCCGAGCAGGTCCGCGTGGTTGGCCATGCCGAACCCCCGCGCCCACCCCAGGAACGCGGTCGCCACGTCGTCGGTCTCACCGGCCGCCGCCAGGCGCGCGGCGCTGAACTCCCGGACCGTCTCCAGCATCCGCAGCCGGGTGCCCGACGGGGTGTCGGACACCTTGATCAGCGAGTGGTCGACCAGGTGTTCGAGCACCACGAGCACGTCCGCCTCGCACGCGGTCGCGGGCAGCGCCCCGAGCAGCACGCTCGCGGCGTCGGCGGTGCACCCGTCGGCGAACACCGACAGGGCGCGCATCGCCGCCTGACCGGCCGGATCCAGCAGGTTCCAGCTCCAGTCCACGACCGCGTGCAGCGTGTGGTGGCGCTCCGGCGCGTCCCGGGCGCCGCCGCGCAACAGGCCGAACCGGTCGTCAAGCCGCCGGGCGATCTCCGCCACGGACATGATCCGCACCCGCGCGGCGGCCAGCTCGACCGCGAGCGGCAGCCCGTCGAGGTGCCGGCACAGCTCCTCCACGGCCGCCGCGGGCAGGTCGACGCCGGGCCGCGCCGCCCGTGCCCGCTGTCCGAACAGCTCGACGCTCGTCGGCAGGCTCAGCTCCGGCAGCGGGTAGACCGATTCCGACGACAGCCCCAGCGGTGTCCGGCTGGTGGTGAGGACCCGCAGCTCGGCGGTCGTCGACACCAGGGCGCGGACCAGGTCCGCGGCGCCGGCGACGACGTGCTCGCAGTTGTCCAGCACCAGCAGGGACGGGCCGGTGGCGAGCGAGGCCGCGATGGCGGCGGCGACGTCACCGGCGACGTGCCCGACCACGCCCGGCGTGCGGTGCTTGCCCACGCCGAGGGCCATCGCCACCTCGCGGGCCACGTCGTCGTCGGCGGCGATGCCGGCGAGCGGCACGACGGTGACCCTCGGCAGCTCGGCGCGGCGGGCGATGACGTTGGCGAGCCGGGTCTTGCCGAGCCCGCCGGTACCGACGATCGAGGTCACGCGGGAGGTGCGCAGCAACGCCTCCACCGCGGCGACGTCGTCGTCCCGGCCGAGCAACGGGTTGGACTCGTGCACGACGCCGTGCCGGACCGCGGGCGCCACGCCTCGGAGCAGCCGCCGGTGCTCGGCTTGCAGCGACGCGCCGGGATCGGTGCCGAGTTCATCGCGCAACGCCCGCCGGTACGCGTCGTAGCGGGCGAGCGCCGTGGCGGGACCGACCGTCGCCGCCTCGCACCGCAGCAGTTCGACCAGCACCTCCTCGTCGCGCGGGCGCTCGGCGGCCACCTCGGCCAACCGGTCCACCGCCTCGGCCGGCCGGTCGAGCCGGGCGAGGGCGAGCGCGCGGGACCGCACCAGCGCGCGGTGGGTGGCCCGCCGCTGCGCCCGCAGCGCGGTGACCGGGCCGTCGGTGTCGTCGGCCGGGCCGGGCCCGCCGCCACCCCACAAGGCCAGCCCGGCGTCGGCGTGCGAGAGCGCGGCGGCGTGGTCGCCGGCCCGTGCGCAACGGACGGCCGCCGCGGCGCGGATCAGCACCGCCGAGCTGTCGACCTGGTCCTCGGTCAGCGCCAGCCGGTAGCCGGTCGGGGTCCGGACGATGACGTCGGAGCCGAACAGGGACCGCGCCCGCGAGACGAGGATCTGCAGCGCCTTGGGCGGGTTCTCCGGTTGCAGGTCCGGCCACAGCCCCTCGACCAGCCGCCCGGTGCCGCAGCCGGTGCGCAGGTCGGCGGCGAGCAGGGCGATGAGCCCTTGCAGCCGTGGGCCCGCGATCTCCCGGCCACGGAAGGACACCCGTGACAGCAGGACGAGATCGGGGGTCACGGCACCAGGGTATCGGTGCGCCGCGCCGACACGATGGTGTGGACAGTGGGACGGGACGTGGAGGCCGGTCGAAACCGTTGCTACGGTCGGAAAACCGAACCGGGAGGCCTTCGCGGCGTTGCGCTCGCGGTTCGCTGGAACCCGTTCCAGGTTCCTCTGGGGGCTGTCCAGGAGAACGAGGAGTAGCCATGAGGCGAACGTGGTTCCGGTCCCTGCCCGCTGTCGTCACCGCGGCGGCGAGCGTCGTCGCGATCGGCGTGGCCGGGCAACCGGGCGCGGCGGCGGCGCAATCACCGCCTCCCACCGCCGGGCGGTCCGCGATCTTCGGCGGCGGACCGTTCTACAGCGGCGGCCAGGCGGAGATGGACACCCTGCGGGCGTCCGGGTTCACGACGGTGCTCCTCTGGAGCATCCACGTCATGCCCAACGGCGACCTCAACCTCAACGGCACGCCGGTCGTGTCCGACGGCAGGTACGTCGGTGATCCCGGATGGCCCGCCCGGCTGCGGACGCTGAAGCAGCCGCCCACGTCGGTCACCCGCATCGAGGTGTCGGTCGGTTCGGCGGACGTCCCGGACTGGGAGAACATCGAGAAGCTGATCGCCGAGCAGGGCACCGCACCGGACAGCGTCCTGTTCCGCAACTTCCTGGCGCTGAAGACCGCCACCGGCGCGGACGCGATCAACAGCGACGACGAGTCGAACTACGACGTCGCCTCGACGGTGGCGTTCGCGCGAATGGCGAACCTGATCGGCTACCGGCACTTCACCCTCGTGCCGTACACCGCGGCCCCGTACTGGAAGGCCGTCAAACAAGACCTGGGCCCGCTGGTGGACCGCGTGTACCTGCAGAAATACGCCGGCGGCAGCAGCAACGACCCGGTCCGTTGGTCCGCGGAGCTGGGCATGCCCGTCGAGCCGGGCCTGTGGAGCAAACACGGCAACCGGTGCGACCAGGGCGACTCTCCCCAGCAGGTCGAGAGCAAGATGCGCGAGTGGCGCGACTCGGCGAACATCCCCGGCGGATTCATGTGGCTCTACGACGACATCAAGAAGTGCTCGGCCAACGGCGGCCCCACTGCGGCCGACTACGCGCAGGCGATCAACAGGGCCACCGGCCCGGCGGTGATCTCGTCATCACCATGAACACCAACGGTCAGCGGGTCGAGGAGGGCAGGAGCCGCACGGCGATCAGCGCAAGGGTCTGCGCGATGGTGTAGGGCAGCACGTAGAGGGAGAGGTCGCGGATTCCGGTGAGGGTCTGACGCGGATCGTGCAACAGGTCGGCGGGCGAGTACCAGCCGCCGTTGACGGCCAGGACGATCACTGTGGTCAACGCTGCCGCGCAGGGCAGTGCAACGAGCAGCAGCCGCGCAGCGGGCGTCCAGCGTGGCGACAGGCCCACCAGCGCAGCGCCGACCAGGTAACCCACCGGGGGCAGCGCCGCGCCTCCCAACAGCAACAGGAACAACCCCGTCGCGTCCCACGGCCGCAGAGCGGCGAACGCCGTGCGCAACCGTCCGCCGGAGGACTGCCCAGAGTCGACCAATTCCGCGTCCACGATCTCGTCTGGCGTGCCCAACCTGTCCAGCAGCGCGGAGACCTCCGCCTCGGACGGGCGTGCGGGCAGTGACACCTCGATGTGCGACCGGATCTCCTGCAACAACTCCTTGCGGCGGCCCGCTGCCAGGGGTGCGGCCTGGCGCGCCAGCCTACCCAGGTAGGAGGAGACCAGCGGGTGCTGCGTCACCGACTCGTTCATGCCCGTTCGTCCTCTCCCGCAATGATCCCGCGCACCGACTCGCTCAACGCTTCCCAATCCCGGGTGAACCGCTCGACCGCCGCGACACCCTGCGGACTGGCCCGGTAGTACCTGCGCGGCGGGCCGGTCGCGCTCTCCTGCCACGTCGTTTCCACCAAGCCCTGCCTGCGCAGCCTGGACAACAGCGGGTAGATCGTGCCCTCGCCGCCGATCAACCCGTGCCGGCTGAGCACGGAGACCAGTTCCACCGCGTACCGCTCCCGCCGGCCCAGCAGCGCGAGCACGCAGTACTCGACCACCCCGCGCCGCATCTGTGCCAACGGGCCTCGGCCTTCATCCATGTCCCACAGGCTACCTTGCGCGGCAAGATAGTCTGTGGGACATGGCATGGGGTTTGAACCAGGACAGACAGCGCGGCGATCCCAAGGAGCCGTCCGGGGTCTGCAATCGCCGAGTGGCCCACTACCGGGATCGGCTCGGCATCCCCTGCCCAGCATGCCGGTCGGCGTAGGAAGTCCGCGGTCACGCGGTGGCAGCCTCGTCGTCGCGGTCCACATCTCGGACTGCAGTTCCACCGGCTCAGCACGCCAGGGTCCTGGCGAAGCCTCGCGCGTACCAGTCGGGCCACGGTCCGACCTGGCCATTCCCACAGCCTCACCCCGTGGGCGCGGGCGAGTTCGGCTTCGTACTGCGCGGTGTCGGACCTGGCTTCCGGCAACCGCAGGTCGTGGTCATCAGGATTGCGCCACCGGTCCCAGACGACATGGTGTCCTTCGCGGCGAATGCCGACCGACTCCAAAGCGAGTGCTCCGGCAGCACTACGACGACGGTCAGGCGATTGGGCACACCCGGCAGCCTGGATGTGTCACGGGGAGCCTGCCCGGCTCGGCGACAACGCGAGCTGGGCAGGCTCCCTTCCCGCAGTGCTCACCCGACGACCGTTACCGGCGTTGGCAGAGGGCGACGGCGTGCTTCCGCGTCACGGAGTGTCGAACATCCATTGCTGCGTGATTTCGTGGTGGATGCGGATACCCACGACCGCCTTGGTGCCGGGGGTGTTGACGTCGCCGTTTTCGCCCCAGAGGCTGACCTTGGGGTCGTAAGGCATGAGATGCTGGTAGTTGTACGCCCAGAGTTGGTTGATGCTGTGCGGTCGTTCCCGCCGCTCGGCCTGCACTACCGCCGTACCAGGTGGGATACCGGTCCCCGATACTCCTTGGACCTCCAGGCAGAGTCCGCTGTTCTTGTTGACGAGGAAACCGTTGTCATACTTCCACAACTGGTTGTCGTACCCGCCGGCCTTCCGTCCCCAGAGGATGATCGAGGCGCCGGCCTCCTTGCTGTTGTCCTTGACATCGAGCACCTTGCCGCTGGCCACGTTCCGGATGAAGAAGTAGCCTTCCGGGAAACCGTTGAGGCCGGTCCCGGGTTGGGCGGCCCGCGAGGCCGTCGTGGTCGCGCCCTGCGGGGACGCCGTCGCCACCGCCTGAGGCACGGCCACCACCGCCAGCAGTACCGCGGCCACCACCGCACCGCTCCGCCGCCACATCGAAGAGAAACCCATCACGTCGTCTCCTTCTCGGTGAACCCCAGGCACATCCACACTTGGGCACCCGGACGAACGCTGCAACACCGGTCACTCGATCGAGTCCGACGCCCCGGATGATCAAGTCCCGGTAGAGTCGGGAGTCGTTGACGCCACTGCGTGAACGGCATCGAGAACCGGGGGGACAGGGTGTCGGCGGTAGACGAACTGGTGCGGCTGCTCGAATGGAAGCCGGGCGGGCCGGCGGAACTCCCGTGGTCCACTGTGGAGGAACGTCTTGGCGTCGTGCTGCCGGCCGACTTCAAGCGGTTGACCTCGGTGTTCCCGAGCGGGCTGTTCGACGGCTACGTCGAGGTGATCAGCCCCGTGCAGGACACTTCGTGGCTGGAGCGCTTCGTGACCGGCTTCGACGTGACGCTCGACCTCGCGCGGCAGGGTGAAACGCCCTACCCGCTGCACCCCGCACCCGGTGGGATCGTCCCGTGGGGCGAGGGAGCCGACGGGGAGGCGTTCTTCTGGCTTCCCGCCGGCACCTCGTCCGACGAGTGGACCGTGGTGTTCTGCGACGAGTCGTTCAGCACGTGGGAGGAGTACCGGGGCAGCGCGTCGGAATTCCTGCTCGCGCTGCTCCAACGCCGCATCGACAGCGCCGTGCTCGGCTACGGCCCGTACGGCACGCCGGACTTCGGGCCGATCGTGGAGGCCGCACCGTCCCCTCCTCTCTCGCCCGACGGTGTGGACCACGGGTACTGGACGCGTCTGTTCGGCGGGAAGCTCACGGTCGAGGGACAGGCCGACCAGAGCACGGACCTCGTCCGCGTCGCCGGAGCCGGGGTGGCCGGAGCCGGGGTGCCCGGAGCCGGGGTGCCCGGAGCCGGGGTGCCCGGAGCCGGGGTGCCCGGAGCCGGGGTGCCCGGAGCCGGGGTGCCCGGAGTCGGGGTGGCCGGAGTCGGGGTGCCCGGAGTCAGGGTGGCCGGAGCCGGATCGGCGGTGGACTGGGCCGAGGTCGAGCGGGATCTCGGCATCCGGCTGCCGGACGACTACCGGGCCGTGGTCGAGGCGTTCGGCGCGGGCGACTTCCTCGGCATCCGGGTCGCCGTGCCGGGCGAGTTGGACGAACTGGTCGGCGCGGTCGGCGCGGTGGTCCGGCAAGGCCGCCCGATGGGCGGCCTTGCGCCGTTCTACCCGGAACCGGGAGGTGTCGTGCCGTGGGGCCGCACCGCCGCGGGGCACTTCTTCTTCTGGATGCCGCTCGGCGAGGACCCGAACGGCTGGCCCGTCATGATGGCGCCCCCCGGACTCAACGGGCTCGGCGCGTTCCGCCGGTCGATGTCGAGCCTGCTGCACGCGCACGTGACGCGGTCCGGCGGCGACATCGGGATGCTGCCCGATCCGGCACGGTTCCCGGATCGTCCACTGTTCCTCCCCGCCGAGTGATCGACACCGAGTGATCTCGGGGCCGTTGAGCGGACGTGACCACGGGCCTTCGAGCGGACACCGCGACTCAGCCGAGCGAGCGTTCCCCGGCACCGGTGCCGGGCGCGGGATCGGGAGTCGGCCGCGGTTGGTCGGCCACGCCGGTGGGCTGCGGGGTCCAGTCCGACCCCAGCCTGGTCCGGCGGGGGTTCGCGACCGCTTGGCCGGTGTCTGTCTCGTGCATCGTCGCCTCCAGGTGAAAAACGCACACTGGAAATTACCGGCAGCCCGCACCGGTCAAACGATGAGGAACATCACTCCGGCCGACGAGGCGCTAATCGCCGGCGACGGTCGGCCGTGCGGTGACGGGCAGTCGCACGTGGAACGACGCACCGGCGGGGGAGTCCGCCAGCCACACGCCGCCGCCGTGGCGTTCGACGATGTCACGGACGATCGCCAGCCCGAGCCCCGCCCCGCCGTCCTGGCGGGCACGGGCGGGCTGGACGCGGAAGAAGCGGTCGAAGACGTGGTCCCGGTCGGGTTCCGGCACGCCCGGCCCGTCGTCGGACACGACCAGTTCCGCGAACCCGTCGCGGTCCAGCCACAGCCCTGCGGTGACGGTGCTCCGCGCGTGCCGCTCGGCGTTGTCGAGCAGGTTCCGGACGACCCGGCCCAGCCCCCCGGGACTGCCGAGCAGGCGGACGGCGGAGAACGGCGACAGGTGCACCTCGACGGTGCCGCGCGAGCGGACCGACTCGATCTCGCCGAGCACGATCTCGTCGAGGTCCACCCACCCGGTCGGGTCGGGCGCGTCGTCGGCCCGTGCCAGTGCGAGCAGTTCGTCGGTGAGCCCGGACAGCCGCGCCCCCTCGCGGTGCACGTCCTGCGCCAACCGCACCCAGTCGGTGCGGTCGGGGTGCGCCAGGCCGATCTCCAGCCGCGCCCGGATCGCCGCCAGCGGACTGCGCAGCTCGTGGGCGGCGTCCGCGGCGAACCGCTGCTGCCGGTCGTGGTCGGCCTGCATCCGGGCCAGCATCGCGTTCATCGTGCGGGCCAGCTTGCCCACCTCGTCGTCGGTCGGCGGCTCCGGCACCCGGCGGTCGAGCCTGCTCCCGGTGATCTCCGAGACCTGCCTGCGGATGGCCTCGATCGGCCGCAGCGCGCGACCGACCAGCAGCCACGACACCAGGGTGACCGCGATCAGCAGCAGCGGCACGACGACGGCCATGGCGTGGACGGTGGCGGACACGCCGTCCTCCACGTGGTCCAGCGACGCCGCCGCGTACACCGCCACGGGACGGCCCGCCACCGTGCCCGGCACCCCGGCGACGGCGCAGCGCTCGCCGTCCGGGAGCCGCGAGGTGCCGGTGACCGCGTCGGCGTCCGGCCACAGGGCGAGCAGCCGGGTGCCGCCGAGCCCGCTGTTCGACGCCACCACCGCGCCGTCGCGGCCGACCACCTGCACCAGCTCCGGCAGCGCCGCGGGCACGCCGTCGGCGAACAGCGGCACCGCCGACTCGGCCCGCTGCCGGGCCAGTTCCTCGGCGTCGCCGGTCAGGTCGTCGCGCACCAGGGTCGCCACCGCCGCGCCGCCGACGACCAGCCCCAGCCCCACGACCAACGCCGCGAGCACGGTCAGCCGCAACTGGACGCCCCACCGGCCCCGGCTGCGCACCTAACCGCCTCCGGGGTCCAGGCGGTACCCGGACCCGCGCACGGTGCCGATGGCGTGCCGCCCGAACGGCAGGTCGACCTTGCGCCGCAGGTACGCGACGTACACCTCCAGCACGTTCGACTGGAGCGGGATCGCCGGATCCCACACCTCGTCGAGCGCGAACCGCTTCGACACCACCTGCCCGGCCCGCGACAGCAGCAGTTCGAGCAGCGCGAACTCGCGCGGCGTCAGCTCGATGTCGGTGCCGGCCCGGCGGCAGCGCCGCGCCACGCGGTCCAGCACCAGGTCGCCCGCCGCCAGGACGTCCGACCGGCGCGGACCCGACCGGCGCAGCAGGACGTGCAGCCGGGCGAGCAGCACCCGGTAGGAGAACGGCTTCGTGAGGTAGTCGTCCGCGCCGATCCGCAGCGCCCGCAACTGGTCCAGTTCGCCGTCGCGGGCGGTGAGCACGAGCACCGGCGCCTCGACGCCCGCGCGGCGCAGGCGCGCGCACACGTCGAGACCGGAGAGGCCGGGCAGCATCAGGTCGAGCACGATCACGTCGAACGACCTGGACAGGCCCGCGTCGAGACCCAGCAGGCCGTCCTCGGCGGTCTCGACCTCGAACCCGTCCGCGCGCAAGCCGTCGGCCAGCGCGTCCGCGAAGGACCTCTCGTCCTCGACCACCAGCACCCGCCCGTGCCGCTTCACGTCAGCACCCGGTCGGCGACGACCTTCCCGCGCTCCATCACCAGCACCCCGGTGCAGATTTCCTCTACTTCGGGGAGGGTGTGGGTGGACAGCACCACGGTGACACCGCGGGCCTGGGCGACGGTCCGGACCAGGGCCAGGATCTCCCGCTGCCCGGCCGGGTCCAACCCCAGCGTCGGCTCGTCCAGGAACACCACCACCGGATCGTTGACCAGCGCGCGGGCGATGCCCAACCGCTGCCGCATCCCCCTGCTGTACGAGCCGATCCGGGACGACGCCCGCCCCGCCAGACCCACCTGGTCCAGCAACCGCACCGCCACCCGCACCGCCTGCCCGCGCGACCGCCCGAACAACCGGGCGTGATACGCCAGGTACTCCACCCCCGTCTGGTGCGGCGGATACCCCGCGCTCTCCGGCAGCACCCCGATCCGCGCCCGCACCTCCGCCGGCCGACTGCCCGGCACCCCCGCCACCGAGAACTCCCCCGCCGACGGCACCAACACCGTGGACAACAACCGGATCGTGGTCGTCTTCCCCGCACCGTTGGGCCCCAACAACCCGATCACCTCACCCACCCGCGCGGTGAAACTCACCGACTCCACCGCCGAACGCCCACCAAACCACTTCGACAACCCACGAGCCTCCACGACGACCTCGTCACCCCGGCCGGCGGAACCGGCCGGCGACCAGGTCCCCCGCGGCGCCAGGGTGTGCACCGGCCCCCGCACGCGCGGCCCGTCGAGCGCCGGGTCCGCCCGCAGGATGGCGCGCTGGAGGGTGCTCAGCCGTGATTCGGGTTCGAGCGCCTGCTCGTCGGCCAGCCTGCTCCGGGCCGCGCGGTAGGTCTCCAGCGCGTCGGTCGCCCGGCCGCACCGGTAGAGCGCGAGCATGAGCTGCGCCTGGAGCCCCTGCCGATAGGGGTGCCGCGCCGCGAGTTCGGTCAGCTCGTCCACGACGGTCGCGTGCCTGCCGAGTCGCAACTCGGCGTCGAGGCACTCCTCCAGCGCGCTCAGCCGGGCCTCCTCCAGGCTCTGGCAGAGCACGGCGGCCACGTCCGAGGTCGCCACGTCGGCCAACGGCGGACCGTGCCACATGCCGAGCGCCCGCCGCAGCAGGTGCACGCGCGCCGCGTCGTCGGTCTTCTGCCGGGCTTCCGCGACGCGGGCGCGGAACCGGTGCACGTCGATCGACAGCGGGTCGAGCTTCAGCACGTACGCCGAACCGCGGGTCACGATCTCGGCCTCGGCGAGCCCGGTCCTGGCCGACGCGATCGCGCGGCGCAGGCGCGACACCATGACGTGGATCCCGTGGTGCGCGGTGCGGGGCGGTCGCGCCTGCCACGTCAGGTCGACCAACCGGTCGACGGGCACCAGTTGATTCGCATTCAGGGCCAGCACCGCGAACACGAAGCGCTGCTTGCGCGGCCCGAGATCAAGTTGTCGTTCGTGGGACCAAGCCTCCACAGCGCCGAGTAGTCGGAACTCCATGGCGGCCCCCTCCCCGAGGGTTCTCACTCCGGACGTCTCCCCGGACGGGGCTTTTGTTTCCGCCGCCCGAGGGTTGCCGCTGGAATGTGACCTATTGTGTGCACACCGGCGTCGCGGGTAGAAGAGTCACGCCCTGTCTCAGGCGGTGCGGCGGTGCGCCCACGAGGCAGTTCACCCGATTGCCGGTCGGCTGTCTGCGGGGGTTGTCGCCGGGCCGGCGTTGACAGTTCGGACCTCCGTATTCCGATGGCACGGGGCCGGTGGAACGCCTGGGCGAAGTCGGGCTTCCGCCAAATGGCCCTTCGGCACTGCGACTCCGCGCCGGCCATCTCCCCGGCCGGGCTATTTCGTGTTCTTATCGTTCTCTAATCTCCATGCGATCCACTTCGTGCATTGCTCCTACCGTGGAGGCGGTGCCCATGTCGGGTGTGACGCTGGAGGCTCGTGGGTTGTCGAAGTGGTTTGGTGGGCGTTCGGCGGTGGAGTCGGTGAGTTTCACCGCGCGGGTGGGTGAGGTGATCGGGTTGTTGGGGCCCAACGGTGCGGGGAAGACGACCACGATCCGGTTGTTGTCCACGGTGTTGGTGCCGTCGGCGGGGGAGTTCTCGGTGGCGGGGGTGCCGGGCAGTCGGCCGGCGGAGGTGCGGGCGCGGATCGGGGTGCTGCCGGAGAGCGCGGGGTATCCGCCGCACCAGACGGGGGTGGAGTACCTGGCGTATCACGCCCGGTTGTTCGGGCGGTCGCGCGGGCAGGCGGTGCGGGTGGCGGTGCGGTTGCTGGACCAGGTGGGTCTGGCGGGGCGGGCGTCGTCCCGGATCGGCTCGTACAGCAGGGGGATGCGGCAGCGGTTGGGCATCGCCCGCGCGCTGGTCAACGATCCGGTGGTGGTGTTCCTGGACGAGCCGACGCTGGGGTTGGACCCGGCCGGGCAGCGGGAGATCCTGGCCCTGGTCCGGACCGTCGCCCAGGCCCGCGGTGTCACCGTGGTGCTGTCCACCCACACCCTCCCCGAAGTAGAGGAAATCTGCTCGACCGTCCTGATCCTGGACAAGGGCAAGGTGATCGTCCACGACACCGTCGCCGGGATCACCGACACCGCGACGCGCCGCCGGGTCGGCTACGTCCGGGTGCCGCCCGACCAGGTGGTGCGCGCCAGGGAAGTGCTCGCGGCGGTGCCCGGCGTGGAGGTGCTGCCCGACGACCGGGTGAACACGGTCGGGTTCGCCGCGGCGGACGGCCTGAACGAGGCGCTTTCCGCCGTGCTGGACGCCGGCGTCCCGGTGCTGTCCTTCGGGATCGAGGGCGCACGCCTGAACGACGCGTTCCTCGCGATCACCGGTGGTGAGCAGCCGTGACCGCGATCGCCGAACCGGACACCGGCCCGGCCCGGCCCGGGTGGTGGGTCATCGCCGGGCAGGAGAGCCGTGACCTGTGGTTGGGCGGCCGGGGGGCGGTGCTGCTGTTCGCCCACAGCGTCCTGCTCAGCGCCGTGACCTACCTGGCCGCGACCAACCAGATCCTGAACTTCCTCGAACAGCGCGAAGCGGTCAACCTCCTGCTCCAGGTCTCGGTCGCGGTGGGGGTGCTGATCACCCTGGTCGTCGCGGCGGACGCGATCAGCGGGGAGCGCGAGCGCGGCACGTTGGAGAGCCTGCTGCTGACGCCGGTCTCGCGCGGCGCGATCGTCCAGGGCAAGCTGGCCGCCGCGATGTCGTTGTGGGGCGGCACGTTCCTGGTCGGCCTGCCGTACCTGTGGGTGCTCGGCCACGGCGTCGGGGCGGTCGCCGGCGCCGTGCTGCTCGGGCTGCTCGTCGGGACGCTGCTCTCGCTCGCCATGGCCGCGATCGGCCTGCTGATCAGCGCGGCGTCGAGTTCGAACAAGGTGAGCCTCGGGGTGTCGCTGTTCCTGGTGCTCGCCCTGTTCGCGCCCACCCAACTGCCCGCGATGCCGACCAGCGCGGTGGGGGACGCCCTCACCCGCGTCAACCCGGTGACGGCGGGGATGCACTACCTCCAGCTCGTGGTGCTCAAGGGGCACACCTGGACGCAGGACCTCACGTACCTGGTCTCGCCCGTCGTGGCGGTGGTCGGCGCGATCGTCGCGCTGGCCGTGGCGGGACCGCGGATCGTCCGGCTCACCGGAGGGGGTGGACCCGCATGAGGCACGCGGGCGCGCTGGTCGCGGCGGTGTTCCTGGCCCTGTGGGCACCCGGCACGGCGGCGGCCACGGTGGAAGTGACCGTGGACGGGACGAACGTCGAGAAGCCCGTCGGGTCGTACCTCGACATCCGGTCGACGGTGACCAACAAGGGGTCCGAGCGGACGGGGAAACTCGTCGCGCACCTCAACGTCGCGTCGCTGAACGGCGTCTACGTCGACCTGGAGGACTGGACGGCCGGACCCACCCAGGCGGTGGAACCGTTGGGGCCGGGGGAGAGCACGACCGTGTCGTGGGACATCCAGGCGGTCAACGCCGGAACGTTCGACGTGTACGCCGTGGTGCTGCCCGACGGACCGGGGGCGCTCACGGTGAGTTCGCCGATCCACGTCGAGGTCACCGGCCGCCAGACCCTGGACCCGGGCGGCGCGCTCCCGGTGGCGCTGGCGATCCCGGCGGTGCTGGGTGTGGTCGTGTACTTCGTCCGCCGACGATTGCGCGCCACTGCCTGAAGCCCGGCACGGAGAACGAGGGTGGTCCCGGGCAATCCGGACGACCCTCGTTCCCTTGCTGTCGGTGACTTCCTTGACGTGTTCTACCTCAACGATCAGACTCGACGCGCGTTGTGCCGACGGCCTGCCAGGTGCAACGTGTTCCGGGAATGTGGCGTGCGCGGCGGGAGGGCGATCGCGAGTCCGGCATCGGCGGGAATCCTCAGAAGTGGGGTCATCATGGCAATGTCCAGGCGGACGATCATGGGTGCCGGGTCCGCATTGGCGGCGACGGCGGGCATAGCCGTCACCGGCCGCACCGCAAGCGCCGCCGCGCCGGCCGACGGGGATGATTTCAAGCCCAGCCAGCGCTATCCCGACCCGGCCGTCCGGGCGCTGGACCCGAGTTTCGAAAAGTACATGATCTTCTTCGCGGCGGTGGAGCGGGTCGCCACCGGTGACACCCGCTACACCGAAGGGCCGGTCTGGTTCGGTGACGGCCGCTACCTGTTGTGGAGCGACATCCCCAACAACCGCATCCTGAAATGGGAAGAGGAGACGAAGGCGGTCAGCGTCTTCCGCGCGCCGGCGAACTACGCCAACGGCAACACCCGCGACCGGCAGGGACGCCTCGTCACCGCCGAGCACGGGCGCCGCATCACCCGCACCGAGTACGACGGGACGATCACCGTCCTGATCGACCGGTTCGACGGCAAACGCCTCAACTCGCCCAACGATGTGGTCGTCGCCTCCGACAATTCGATCTGGTTCACCGACCCCCCGTTCGGCATCTCCGGGAACTACTCGGGCGACAAGGCGCCGGCCGAGTTGCCGAACAACGTCTACCGCCTCGACCCGGCCGGTAAGGCGACGGTCGTGGCGGGGGACGTCGCCGCGCCCAATGGCCTGTGTTTCTCACCGGACGAGAAGATTCTCTACGTCGTCGACTCCAGGTCCACACCGGTCAGCATCCGCGCCTATGACGTGGTGGACGGTCTCACGAAGCTCGCCAATGGCCGCGTCTTCTTCACCTGCGAAGCGGGCGAGTCGCCGGACGGTATCCGCTGCGACGTCGACGGCAATCTGTGGTGCGCCTACGGCGCGGTGAAGGAAGGCATCGACGGGGTGCTGGTGTTGTCGCCGGCAGGCAAGCGCATCGGGCACATCGCCCTGCCCGAGCGCCCGGCGAACCTGTGCTTCGGCGGCCGTAAGCGGAACCGGGTGTTCATGACCACGGGCCGTGCCGTCTATTCCCTCTACGTGAACACCCAGGGCGCCCTCGGCGGCTAGTGCCCAAGACGTGCCAGGCCGTCGGCGCGGCGTACGGGCCGGCGGCGTCCGGAGAACGACGAACGAGGGCGGTCCCGGCAATCGGACCACCCTCGTTCGCTCGTCGGTGGCCATCCCACCTCGGCGTCACGACCTAGGCGGGAGCCGGGTCGGGCGCGGGCTGTTCCCGCTCGCGACGCCGCCGGCGCGGCGTGCGGGGACCGCCGAACTTCAGGTAGAGCGACGGTGTCACGAACAGGTTCAACAGCGTCGAGGTGAACAGCCCGCCGATGATGACGATCGCCATCGGGTGTTCGATCTCGTGGCCGGGCAGATCACCCGCGACGGCCAGCGGGACCAGCGCGAGACCGGCCGCCAGCGAGGTCATCAGGATCGGGGCGAGGCGCTCCAGCGCACCGCGCAGCACCAGGTCCTCGCCGAACGGCTCGCCCTCCTCCCGCTCCAGGTGCCGGAAGTGGTCGATCATCAGGATGCCGTTGCGCGCCGCGATGCCCAGCACCGTGAAGAACCCGACGAGCGAGCCGAGCGAGAGGATCCCGCCGGTCAGCAGCGCTCCCAGCACCCCGCCGACGAGCGCCATCGGCAGCGTCAGCAGCACCAGCAGCGCGAGCCGCCAGCGGTTGAACGCCGTTGCCAGCAGGAACAGGATGCCCAGCACCGCGACCCCGGAGAACAGCAGCAGCCGGTCCTGCGCCTCGCGTGCCTCCTTGTACTCGCCGATCAGCTCGGCGTGGAACCCGGCCGGGTACTGGACCTGGGCCATCCGCTCCTGCACCGCCTGCGCCACGGTGGCCAGCGCCGCACCCTCCTTCACGTTCGCGCCCACGTCGATGCGGCGGGAGCCGTTCTCGCGGAGGATCTGGTTGGGCGACGGGGCCAGCTTGACCTCGGCCAGGTCGCCGATCGGCACCTTGCGGCCGTCCGCGGCGTCGATCAGGAGGGCTCGCACGCTCTCGACGCTGTGCCGCGCCTTCGGGTGGCTCCACACGTGCACCTCGGTGTTCTTGCCGTCGCGCCAGATGTCGCCCGCTTCCTCGCTGGAGATGAACGTGGCGGCGGTGCGGCGCACCTCGCCCGGCGTGATGCCGTACTGCGACGCCTTCTGGAGGTCCACCTCCACGTGCACCTGCGGGATGTTGGTCTGGAGCGTCACGTGGGCTTCCTTGATCCCGTCGACCCCGCTGATGCTGTCCTTGACCGCGTTCGCCTTCTCCCGCAACACCTCCAGGTCGTCGCCGTAGATCCGGACGATGATCGCGTCGCTGCCCCCGGTCAACACCTCCTTGGTGCGCTCCTTGAGGTAGGTCTGCACGTCGCGCTGGAGCCCGGGGTAGCCGTTGACCACCTGTTGCACCGCCGCGACGGTCTTGTCGTAGTCCACGTCCGGCGAGATGCTGATCCAGTTCTCGGTGAAGTTCATGCCGACGACCTCGTCGGCGAGCGTGCCCTGCCCGATGTGCGCCCCGAAGTTGCGGACGCCCGGTATCGCGCGCAGCTCCTTGCTGACCTGCTGGGTGATCCGCACCATCTCCTCGCGGGACGCGCCGGGCTGGGCCACCCAGTGCATCAGGAAGTCCCGCTCCTTGAACGAGGGCAGCAGGTTGTTGCCCAGCAGCGGGAGCGCCGCGATCCCGGCCACCACCACCACGGCGACGGTCGAGTACGCCACGCCGGGCCGGGGGATGATCCGGGCCAGCAACGCCGCGTAGCCGCGCTGGAGCCACGTGATCAGCGGCGAGTGGTGCCGTTCGATCGGGGCCTTCGCCAGCAGCATGAGCGCCAGCGCGGGGATCACGGTCAGCGCCACCACCAGCGAGGCGAGGATCGACAGCCCGTAGGCGAAGGCGAGCGGCCGGAAGAACGACCCGGTCAGGCCGCTGAGCATGAACACCGGCACGATGGACACCAGGATGATCAGCGTGGCGTGCACGATCGGGCCGCGCACCTCCAGCGAGGCCTCCAACACGATCTTCGCGGTCGACTTGTCGCTGCCCTCGCGTCTGTGCTGGCGTATTCGCCGGACGATGTTCTCGATGTCGATGATGGCGTCGTCCACCAGCACGCCGAGCGCGATCACCAGCCCGGCCAGGATCATCACGTTGATCGTCGCCCCGGCCACGTGCAGCACGAGACCGGCGGCCACCAGGGACAGCGGGATGGTGACCGCGCTGATCAGCGCGACCCGCCACTCGAACAGGAAGAAGATCAGGATCAGCATGACGAGGCCGAACCCGATCAGCATGGCGCGCCCGAGGTTGTCCACCGACTGCTCGATGAACGTCGCCGGCCGGAAGATCTCGGTGTCGACCTTCAGGCCCTCCATCCCCGGCGCGAACTCCTTGAGCGCCTCCTCGACCCCGCGCGTGACCTCCAGGGTGTTGCCCCACGGCAGCTTCTCGATGATCATCATGATGCCGAGGCCGTCGTTGATCACCGCGTCGCCGGTGAGCAGGGACGGCGGCATCACGTCGTCCCTGATCTCCGCCACGTCCTTGAGGTAGACCTTGGGCGCGCCGGGCGGGGTCTCGATCGGGATCTCGGCGAGCTGCTGGCCGTTCAGCCGGGGTAGCTGGTGCTGCACCGGGAACCGGTTGTTGGGCGTGTCGACGTACCCGCCGGTGCCGATCTCGAAGCCGCCCTTGAACTTGAGCTGCCCCACGTCCACCGCGTTGCCGGTGGAGCCCAGGACCTGCTCCATGGTGACGTTGTGCTGCTTCATCAGGTCCGGGTCGACCAGCGCCTGCTTGACGTGCCACCGGTCGCCCCAGATGGCGGCGTTCGCCACGCCCGGAATCCGCATCAGCCGCGGTCGGATCGTCCAGTACGCCTGGAGGGCCATGTCGACGTGGGCCGCGTCGGACTTGTCGTCCTGCGAGATGCCGATCTTCATCACCCGGCTGGTCGAGGACAGGGGCTGGATCATGAACGGCGAGTTGGCCCATCTCGGCAGGCGCGGTGAGATGGCGTTGAGGCGCTCCTGGATCAGCAGCCTCGCCTCCATCAGGTCCGTGCCCGGCGTGAAGATCATCACGATCGACGAGAGCTGCGACACGGACTTCGACCGCATGGCGGTCAGCCCCTCGATGCCGTTGAGGCCCTGCTCCATCGGCACCGAGACGAGCTCCTCCACGTCGCGGGCCGACAGTCCGATGCAGACCGTCTGGATCTCCACCCTCGGCGGCGCGAACTCGGGGAAGGCGTCGACGGGTGTCGACTGGAGCTGCAGGACGCCGAAGAACATCAGCATCGACGCGGCCACCACCACCAGGAACCGGAGCTTCAGGCTCGTCTGCACAATCCAGCGCATCATGGCGCGGAACTCCTATCGTCCCGAGTGGACGTTCACGGACTACTTCCCGACCCCGAGTTCGGCGCCGTACAGCTCGATGACGCCCGTCCGCACGACCTTGGTGCCCACCGGCGGGCCGGACGACAGGTGCGCCTCGGACCCCCGGTCGCCGCCCACGTTCGCGACCACCACCTTCTCCCGCGCGTAGCTGCGCGACCCGGTCTCCACGAACACCCACGTGTTGCCGTCCGCGCTGTAGATCACGGCGGCGTACGGCACCACCGACCCGGACGCGCCGGCGGCGACCGCCACCGTCTCCACGCCGATGCGCTGCTGGGCCCGTTCGGTCAGCGTCACGCTCTTGACCTCCTTGCCGGAGATCGCCGCGACCGTGGCGGGCTGCTCCACGGGCCCGTCCTCGGCGGTCGGTGCGCCGGCGCACCCCGCCGCACCGCAGGCCAGGACGACCAGCGCCGCTCCGATCCATCGCCTGCTAGGCATCTGCCTTCTCCTTCGCCGTGAATCGCAAGTAGAGGCCGGGCAACAGGAACAGGTTCACCAGCGCGGTGGTGACCAGGCCGCCCAGGATGATCAGAGCGAGCGGCATCGCGACCTCCAGCCCGGCCACCACGCCGAAGAACGTCAGCGGGGCGAGCGCCAGCCCGGCCGCCAGCAGGCTCGTCACGGCCGGCGTGAACCGCTGCCGCGCGCCCAGCAGGACCCCGTCGGGGTCGTTCGCGGCGGACTCCTGGAGGTGCCGTACCTGGAGCAGGTTGCCGCGCACCGCGACGGCGAACACGGCCAGCAGACCCAGCAGCGCGACGATCGACACGCGGTCGCGCAGCAGCACGGCGACCAGCACCCCGCCGGCGAGTGACGCCGGCAGCAGCAGGGAGGACAGCGCGGCCATCCGCCAACTGCGCAGCCCGGCCTGCAACAGGAAGAAGATCAGGATGACCGCGCCCACCACGTAGGCCCAGATCCGGAAGTCGGTGGACGCCTTCGCCTGGCTCTCCCCGAGCACCTCCAGGTGGTGCTCGCGCGGGAAGGCGACGCCCGCGACCTTCTGCCTGACCTCGGCCGTGACCGCGTCCAGCCCCCGGCCCCGCACGTCCGCCACCACGTCGAGACTGCGGGACACCTGGTCGTGCCAGATCATCGCGGGCTTCGGGGTGATGCGGACGTCCGCGACGTCACCGAGCCTGACCTGGGTCAGACCCCCGTCCGGGCCGCCGGTCGGGGCGTCGATGAGCAGGTTCCGGACGCTGTCCGGGTTCTGCCGCAACTCGGGCGTGCCCCACACCACGACCTCGAACACCTTCTGCTCCTCGAACAGGTTGCCTGCCACCGTCGCGGCGACCAGCGTCGCGGACGCCCGGCGCACGTCACCCGGCTTGAGCCCGTACCGCGCCGCCTTGTCGACCGACACCTCGATCTCCATCGTCGGCGCGACCTGCGTGCTGTTGACGCGGGGCGAGGCCACGCCGCTGATCCCGCCGAGGATGCCGCGCACCTCTTCGGCCTTGCTGTCGAGCACCTCGTAGTTGTTGCCGTAGACGCGCACGACCAGGTCCGACGTGCTGCCCCGGGTGACGACCTCGCGGACGCGCTTGTCGGTGTAGGTGAGGACGTCGCTGCGCAGACCGGGGTAGCCGGTGACCACCTCGCGCACGGCGTCGAGCGTCCTGCCGTAGTCGGCGTCGGGTGCCATGCTCAGCCACACCTCGCCGGAGTTGATGTTGACCACCTGGTCGGAGGCCAGCGCGCGGCCCGAGTGCGCGCCGACGTTCCGCACGCCCGCCGTCCGGCGCAACTCGCCGGTGAGCGCCGCCGTGATCCGGTTCATCTCCGGTCGCGACGTGCCCGGCGGGGCCTCCAGGGCGATCAGCAGATCACGCTCTTGGAGCGTCGGGGACAACGGCCGCGCGCCGAGCAGCGGCAGCACGGCCACCCCGACGACCAGCAGCACGCCCGCCACCGCGAAGGCCCAAGCGCCGCCGCGCAGCAGCCGGGCCAACACCGCGGCGTAGCCGCGCTCCAACCGTTCGGCGACCGGCGACGGCCGGTGCCGCACCGAATCACCGGACAGCAGCACGGTCGCGAGCACGGGTGCGAGCACCAGCGCGACGACGAACGACACCAGCGTCGCGACCAGGAACCCGATCGCGACCGGCGTGAGGAACGCGCCGCGCACACCGTCGAGCACGAAGATCGGAGCGACCGACACGACGGAGATCGCCGTCGCCACGAACAGCGGCCCGCGCACCTCCAGCAGCGCACCGCCGATCACGTCGGGCACACCGCGATCACCCCGGTCACGCAACCGCTGCCGCACGTTGTCGACCCCGACGACGGCGTCGTCCACCACGACCGCGAGCGCCATCACCAGCCCGGCCAGCGTCATGAGGTTCAGCGGCACCCCGAACCACGACAGCACCAGCACGGTCAGGGCCACCGAGGCGGCGACCGACACCAGACCGACCAGCGCGGACCGCCAGTTGAAGAGGAACGCGCCGAGCACGAGCAGCAGGAGGAGGCCGCCGAGCAGGAGCGACAGCGCGAGGTTCTCGGTCATCCGTTCCACGAACGTCGCCGGCCGGTAGACCGTGGTGTCGACGTGGATGCCCTCCAGACCGGGCCGCAGGTCGTTCAGCGCCGTCTCCACCCGCGCGGTGACCTCCGAGACGCTGGTGCCGGGGAAGCGCTCGACCACGAGCATCAGGCTCGGCTCGTCGTCGACCACCGCGTCACCGATGAGGATCTGGTGGTCCTCGGTGATGGAGGCGACGTCGGCCAGCTTGAGGCCGCGGCTCTCGGCGCCCTGCACTGTCACCTGGCCGAGCTGGGCCGCCGACTTGATCGGCTGGTTGTGCTGGATCTCGATGCGCTGGTTGGCCGTGTCGACGAAACCGCCGAGACCGGGGGTGGACGCCTCGACGAAGGTCAGCGGCGACACCCACAGCGCGTTCGCCGATGTGCGCAGCACCTGGTCCAGCGTGACCGCGTTGCGCGCCAGCCTGGACGGGTCGACCTGCACCTGCAACTGCCGGTCGCGGAAGCCCCAGATGGCGACGTTCGCGACGCCCTGCACGCTGAGCAGGCGTGGCACGATGGTCCAGCGGGAGAGCAGGGACATGTCGATGAGCGACTTGTCCTTGCTGGACAGGCCGACCATCATCAGCCGACCGGTGCTGGACAGCGGCTGCACGACGAGCGGTGGTTTGGACGACGCCTGTGGCAGCGCCGGTGCCATGGTCAGGCGCTCCTGCACGACTTGGCGCGCGCGGATCGGGTCCGTGCCCGGCTCGAACGTCATCTCCAGCGACGCGAGGCCCGGGATCGTCCGCGACTCCAGCTTGTCGAGCCACGGTATGCCGTTGAAGAACTCGTTCTCGATGGGGTTGGTGATCAGGTTCTCGACCTCCTCGGCCGACAACCCGAGCGCTTCCACCTGAACGTCGACCCGGACCGGCCCGAACTCCGGCAGCGCGTCGACCGAGGTGTTGCGCAACTGCACGAAGCCGAACGCGAGCAGGGCGACCGCGACCGCCAGGACCAGGCGGCGGTACTTCTGGCTCGACCCGACGATCCATCGCATCATGCGCGAAACGATGAACCGCGATCCTTGCAACTCGGTCATACCGACCTCATAGTCCGGTCATACAACTCGGACCGGGGCCTGCTTCAGCCGAGCGCCCGCACGACCTCGGCTGGATGCGACTGGACGAGCACGGTGTCGGGGTTGTCCAGCAGGTCCGTCCGCAGAAGTGCGGGTTCGGCGTGACGTGCGGCCGTGCCGGGACAAATCAGGTCGACGGCTCCGGTGCGGGTCGCTATTTTGCCCCGGGTGCCCGCTTTCGAGGAGATCACCCGCCACCACGACGTCGACCCCAACGAGAACCCGTGGGTCCTGGGCCCGCCGGCACCCGAACGTGTCCTCCTCGTCCCGTACAACCCCGAGTGGCCGCTGCGGTACCAGGCGTTGGCGGCGGACATCCGCGTGGCACTCGGCGACGCGGCGCTGGACGTCGACCACGTCGGCTCGACGTCCGTCGAGGGCCTCGCCTCCAAGGACGTCATCGACATCGACCTGATCGTGGCGGACTCCCGCGACGAGGACACCTACGTGCCCGCGCTCGAACGCCTCGGCTACGTCCTGGTGATCCGCGAACCGTCGTTCCACGAACACCGCGCCCTGCGCCTCGGCGAACCCAGGGTCAACCTGCACGTGTTCGGTCCGGACTGCCCCGAGGTCATCCGTCACCGCATGTTCCGCGACTGGCTGCGAACCCACCCCGAGGACCGCGCGCTCTACGAGAACGCGAAACGAACGGCCGTCCCCGGCGGCGGCACCGTCATGGACTACAACCAGCGCAAGGAGGACGTGATCCGCGACATCTACGACCGGCTGTTCCGCGCGGCGGGAATGCTGTGACTCCCACCGCCCGGCAGAGCCGTGAGGCAGTGCGGACTGCCTGACAACACGCCCGGCCCGTCAATCGGGGGAACCGCTCAGGCTGCCGCCGCTCGATCCGGCGAGGTGGGAGACCACCTCTGCCACCTTCGCGGTCCGGCGTTGGGTGCGGAACAGGCCCAGTGCCTGTGTCCACTGGGACCTGGCGAAAGCATGGTTGCCGAGCGCGGTGTGCGCGAGGCCGAGCCGGTGCAGGGTGTCGGCCTCGTGGAAGGAGTGGCCGACCGCCCGGAACAGCGTCAGGGCCGACCCGATCAGCCACACGTCCCGGTGGTAGGCGCGGTCCGCCGACATCCGCTGGGTCGCCAGCAGCGCGGCGTGCTCCGCGTCGAACCACGCGAGCACGTCGTCGGCGTTCGTGAAGGCGAGCGGCGTGCTGTCCCGGATCGGGAGGTCGAGGTCGTCGGGGAACCGACCGAGGTTCGACCGCGCCCAACGAACCGCCAGAGCGGTCTTCCCCGCGCCGCCCATCCCGGTGATGAGCAACACCAGCCCGGCGTCACCCGCCTCGCCGGCGTCGTTCAGCGCGTCGGTGAGCCTCGCCTGCTCGGCGGCGCGGCCGACGAAGCGACGTGACGTGGCAGGCAACTGCCGAGGCGCCGAGACCGACCCCCGCGCCGTGCCGCCCCAGTTGATACCCCCGTACACCACACCGGCCTGGGTGACGCCCCCACACCCCGCCCTCGACCCCGGGCAGGACGTACGGCTGCCGCCGGTACGCCCTGCCGCACCGCATCCGCCACCTCGGTGGTCAGCAGATCGCGTGGATGGCGTCGGCCTTGTCGGAGTTGGCGCCCAGGTTGAGCGTTGTGCCGGGATGGACCGTTCCCAGGTGCTGCCAGGCCGAACCGGTCCAGTTCGCGATGTTCACCCGATGGCTGGTCCGGTTGCGGGCCGAGTCGGCGCGGTCGCCGAACCCTTCCAGGCCGATGTTGATGAACCAGCACCCCTCGACGCGCTGGTAGAAGCGCCCGACCCCGTTCGCGGAGTCGTACAGGCAGAAGGTGCCCGGGTCGCATTCCCAGGCTGGGATCGGCGCGGCGGCGGTCGCCGGTGTGGAGGTCGCTCCGGCGACCGTGGCTGCGGTGAGCACCACGGCCGCGCCGAGCCCGGCGAGTGTGGCGGCGTTGGACATCGATGTTCTCCTTCGTCTTCGGCCCTGTGGGTGTTCGGTCGTCGGGGGAGCATGCGACGTCCGGAAAGACGGAGGACAGTCGGAACGATATGCGCACTTCCCCTCGTGCTTTTGCGGAGTAATCATCTTCCGGTCGACCACGATCCTCGCCGACCCTCGCGCGTGGCAATTACTCGAAGGGGTGACATATACCTTTCCCGGATTTACACCGGCGGGATTGCGATCAAGATGACCGAACGCACATCCTCGGCGCGCGCGCAACCCGGCGACACCCCGTGACGTCACCGCATCCGATCACCGAACAACCGATCCGCAGCCGGCCACTGCTCACCGGATACCGGCGGCGGCCATCACCTGACGGTCCACCGCTGGTGGGAGCCGTACGCGCAGGACGACTGGACAACCGGGGTGCCCACGACGTGGCTCGCCTCGTCGACCGTGACGCACTTGCCGCTGTCCGCGTTCCTGAACATGGAGTCGAACGCCCCGATCCTGTCCCATTGCTGGTGGCCGGACCCGTTGCAGGTCCACAGGGTGAGCAGGTCCCCGAGCCCCGAGTGGTCGACTTCCAGGCATTGCCCGCTCAACGCGGACACGATGTGGTGCCTGCCGCTGCCCAGGTGGTCGAGGTCCCACTGCTGGCTCGGGCTGTCCTCCTCGCAGGGCTGCTGGAGGATCGACGGTCTCGGCAGGAGGTCGGGGCCGACCGTCAGGCACTGGCCGCTGTGCCGAACCACGAGCAGGGAAGCCATGTCCGGTGTCGCCTGACCCGTGACGCCGGAACCGAGCACGAGCGCTGTCGTGATCAAGGCCGCTCCGAGTCGGCGGACGGTCCTGGCCATTCGTGGCCTCCTCCTGCGCGTGGAATACACCGACCGCCGCATCGGATACCTCGGTCGCGTGGAAATGCGCCGGC
Source organism: Actinosynnema sp. CS-041913 (assembly GCF_050942485.1). Classification (NCBI taxonomy): domain Bacteria; kingdom Bacillati; phylum Actinomycetota; class Actinomycetes; order Pseudonocardiales; family Pseudonocardiaceae; genus Actinosynnema; species Actinosynnema sp. CS-041913. Next base: position 3,414,200 of record NZ_CP192037.1, read on the forward strand.
TCCATCGGCGTTTCACCGTGTCACGTGCGGGAGTTCGTGTCAAAAGTGAGTTATGCCGGGCCGAGCAGGTCCCACAGGTTGCCGGCGATGTCGCGGAAGACCGCGACGCGCCCGTAGGGTTCGGTGCGGGGCGGGCTCGTGAATTCGACGTCGGCGGCGATCATGCGCTCGTAGGCGGTGTCGAAGTCGTCGACGCGGAGGAAGAAGCCGACACGGCCCGCGGTCTGCTCTCCCACGGCGGCTGTCTGGCTCGCGCCGTCGGCGCGTGCGAGCAGGATGCCTGTCCCGCCGCCGGGCGGACGCACGACGACCCACCGTTTCGGACGGCCGTCGTTGGTCAGCGAGGGGGAGTCCTCCGCCAACTCGAAGCCCAGGACGGTGGTGAAGAACTCGATCGCCGGGTCGTACTCCTCGACGACGATCGTGATGAGATCCACTCGCACCTGTCGAGCGTAGTGCCCGGGTGACCTCGAAGGTGTCGTGACCGACGCCTTGAGACCATTGAGCCGGCTGACCCGCGCACAGGTGTGGCGGCGTCGCAAACCGGGCATTCGGACACCGGCAATCCGACTCCCCAAGGAGAAACAGGTGTCACCAAGTCGATTAACGCGAGTCTTCGCGGCACTCGTCGGTCTCGCGGCGCTGCTCGTGGCCCCGGCCGGCGCCGGCGCGACCACGCCCGACCGGAACACCGCGACCGTCGAGATCCGGTACAACCCCGGCGACCAGGATCCCGCGAGCGGCCCGAACTCCTTCGTGATCACCGTGTCGAAGTGTCCGCCCACCTGGTACGTCGAGTACCGCTGGGCCTCGAAATCGGGACGTGTCAACGGCAAGTGCGGCGGGACGACGACCGCTTCCCTCGCGCCGCTGGGCGACGCCGAGCACCCGCTCCGATGGCGGTCGTGCAGCTTCATGATGTGGAAGAAGCCGCCGCTCCCGTATGTCCGTTGCGGCGACTACAAAGAGAGTGTCGTGCGCACCGGCTGAGCCACCGTCTCCACGCCGAGGTCGTCGGTTTCCGGCCGGACGACCGACAGCCTGCGCCGCGAGCCGCAGCGGGACGAAGAACCCCAGCGCGGCCAACGGCAGTACGGCCACCCACGCCGGTGAACGTGCCGACCCAGCCGTGCAGGCCGGGAGCCTTCGCGGGGGTGGGTGGTCATGTCGTGGCGCGGAAGGCGCGCCGGTACTCGGTTGGTGTGACGCCGAGATGCGTGGCGAAGTGGCGGCGGAGGTTGGCCGCCGAGCCGAGTCCGCTGTGTCGGCTGACCTGGTCCACCGGCAGAACGGTCGCCTCAAGCAGGCTTCGTGCGCGGATGACGCGTTGGGCGAGCAGCCATTGCAGCGGTGTCGTGGTGGTCGTGTCGTGGAACCGCCGGACGAATGTGCGGGCGCTCATGCCGGCCTTGCGTGCCGGCATCTCCACGGTCAGCGGTTGGTCGAGGTTCTCGGTGGCCCAGTGCAGCAGTGGGCCGAGGCCGTCGTTGTCGTTGTCGGGCACCGACACCGCGATGTACTGGGACTGGCCGCCGGCTCGGTGGGCGGGCAGCACCATGCGGCGGGCCACCTGGTTGGCGACGTGCGCGCCGAGGTCACGGCGGACCACGTGCAGGCACAGGTCGATGCCGGCGCTGCGGCCGGCGCTGGTGAGCACGTCGCCGTCGTCCACGTACAGCGCGGTGTCGTCCACCTGTACCCGGGGATGCAGCATCGCCATGGTGGCGGCGTACATCCAGTGCGTGGCCGCCCGCCTGCCGTCGAGGAGCCCGGCCGCGGCGAGGACGAAGGATCCGGTGCACAGCGAGACGACGCGCGCCCCCGCGGCGGCTGCTGCGCGCACGGCCGCGATCAGCGCGGGCGGGATGGGGTGGCCGGACTGGACGCAGGCGTACGGCAGCGCGGGCACGACCACCGTCTCCGCGTCGGCCAAGCCCTCCAGACCGTGGTCGGCGCGCTGCCAGAAGCCGAACTCGGCGCGGGTGCCGGCCGGGTTCGCCGCGCACAGCCGCAGGTCGTACCAGGGATCGGCGAGATCCGTCCGGTTCGGGCCGAACACCTCGCAGGCGATGGCCAACTCGAACAGCGGCAGCGCGACGTGCTGATCGACCTGTTCGACCGCGAGTTCGTGGAAACCCAGGAGGAGGTGGGAATCCATGTGGTGGGCCAGTTCCGCGACGAGGACGATCCGGACCGGTTCGTGTGGCTCCGCGCGTTCCCCGACATGGACGCCCGACGTGAGGCGCTGACCGCGTTCTACGTCGACGGAGCCGCGTGGCGGGAGCACAGCGCCGCGGCGCGGGCCACCATGTTCGACACCCCCGACGTCCTGCTGCTGCGCCCCGCCCGACCCCACTCCGGGTTCGCCCCGCCGGCCGCCCGACCTCGCCCGGTCGACGCGGAGGCGGCACCGGCTCCCGGGTGGCGCTGACCGTCTACCACCTGGCTTCCGCGGTGGACGATGAGTTCGTCGGCTTCTTCGAGGACTGCGTGAAGCCGGTGCTGATCGAGACCGGGCGCACCGCCTGTCGCCTACTTCCGCACCGAACCGGCGGACAACACCTATCCCGCCCTGCCCGTGCGGGCAGGAGTCGTCAGGGCGCATGATTTTCCTTGGTCGCGTCGGTTACCCCATCATCCGGGAACCGCCTGGTAGTGGACCTGACGACTGATTGACTCGGCGCCAACCCTTCGCCCAAGGGCTCGGTGCCGTCCCTTCCGCCCACCGCCTCGCCTCGCCTCGCGAACGCCTCGCCTACGCGTGCGCCGGCGGCGGACTTCCGCGCATCCGTCCTGAGTGGACAGTGTCGTCGGCGGTGCGGTCCGGTCCGGTATCAGCCGGGCCGGACCGCGGGTGGGCCTGACGACGCCCGCCAACCGAAGTGACGGCAGCCCCGTCCGCAGGAACCGAGTGGAATTCACCTCTGCGCAAACGGGACTCACTACGTTCTTCCCGGTGCGAATCCTCTTCTCTAGCCTCGGCTCACACGGACACACCTACCCCCTCCTGCCGCTCGCGGTCGCCGCCCACGAGGTGGGCCACGACGTCACGTTCGTGACCACGGCCCCGTTCGCGAGCGTCGTGACCCCGTACGGCATCGATCACGTCGCCGGCGGCATGGACATGCTCGCGGCGTTCGAACTGGTCAACGCGGGCCCTGCGGCCCGGAAGGCGCCCGGTTTCCGACCGGAGCTGGTCTCGGAGGTGTTCGGCTCGATCCTGCCGCGCAGCTACGCCGCGGACCTGGCGCCGATCATCGTCGACCGCAAGCCCGACCTGGTCGTGCACGAGCTGGCCAACCCCGGCGCGGGGCTGGCCGCGAAGGTCGCGGACGTGCCCGCGGTGTGCCACTCGTTCGGCCGCCGGTGGCGGCCCACAGGACCTCCCGAGGTCATGCGCAGATACCTGGCCGAGGTCGCGGTGGACCTCGGCGTCGACCTGGCCGACGGCGACCTCATGCCGCTCGGCAACCCCTATCTCGACATCTGCCCGCCGTCGGTGCAGGACCCGGATCTCCCGGTCTCGCCGACCGACACCATCCCGCTGCGGCCGGTGCCGTTCTCCGAGCCCGGCGAGCTGCCGTCGTGGGTGCGCGAACACCGGGAGCCGTTGGTGTACCTGACGTTGGGCACGGCGTTCGGCGACGCGGGTGTGCTGCGCACCGCCATCGAGGGCCTGGCGACGCTGGACGCGAAGGTGTTGGTGTCCACCGGCCCGAGCGTCGCGGTGGGCGCGCTGGGCGACGTGCCGGACAACGTGGTCGTGCAACCGTGGTTGCCGCAGGCCGACCTCCTGCCGCACGTGGACCTCGTGGTGCACCACGGCGGCGCCGGCGCGACGATGGGCACGTTCGCCACGGGCGTGCCGCACCTGGTCTTACCGCAGGGCGCCGACCAGTTCAGCAACGCCGAGGTGGTGACCGCGGCCGGACTCGGCGACCAGGTGCTCGCCGCGGAGCTGACCGCCGAGGTGATCGCGACCAAGGCGCGCCACCTGCTGACCGACGAGGCCGTGCTCGCCGCGGCCAGGGCGATGGCGGAGGAGGTAGCCGCCATGCCATCGCCGCACGACGTGGCCTCCACGCTGCCCGACTACGCGTAACCCGCTCCCCGCCCGCCTGACCGCGCCGAGCGAGTCGCGCGGCCAGGCGGGCACGGCGGGGGCGGAAGATGACGGGCATCGCCCACAGCTACCAGAGCAGGACGTGGGAGGCGACCGGAACCTTCCTCCTGTGGCTGCGCGGATCGTCGTTACCATCGGGCAGATGAAACTCCGCGCGCCACTCGCCGCTGTCGTCCTGCTCCTGCTCTCCGCCTGTGGCGGCACAGCGGAGAACACACCGGGAAATACACCGGGAAACACTTCGGAGAACACTTCGGGGAACGGGCCGGAGGCGGCTTTGAAGGCCCTCGCCGCCGCTGCCGACGCCCAGGACGACGAGGCGGTGCGCAAGCTCGTCTGTCCCGAGGTCTGGAGCCAATCCCGGACTTTAGCCGCGAAGAAGGCCGAAGCCGTGCAGCTCGACCCGCGCCTCGCCGACCTCCGCTACCGACTCACCGCCAAGGAGGTCCGGGACCGGACCGACACGGCGGCGACCGGTCTGCTCGACGTCGAGGTGGAGGGCCTGCCCGACGACTTGTCGCCCGAGACCCGATCGGGCCTCGACGCGATGGAGGCCCCGATCCCGGTCGCCCTGCTCGGCCCGGACCGGACGATCAAGCTGGTCAAGCAGGGCGACGCCTGGGTGGCCTGCCGCTGAGTTCGCGGGGTCCGCGAAGGCGAACCCACCCGTCGAAGTCCAGAGGCCGCGGCACAGCCCCCAAGGAGACCCGGGCGGCGTCGGGCGCACGCAACTCCAACCGGAATCGGGTGCACAGCAGGTAGGCCAACAGCACTAGCTGAATGCTCCCCAGCCCGGCGCCGATGCAAGCGGTGGGCGCCCACCCGAACGGCACGTAGTAGTGCCCTCCCGGTGGTCGGTGGGCCGCTCCTGCCGACCACCGGTGCGGGTCGAACGTGTCCGGGTCGGACCAGTGCCGCTCATCGTGGTTGACCAGATAAGGGCTTACCAGGAAGTGCTGGCCCACTGCGAGCCGGTGGGCGCGAACCGTCAGAGGCACCCGGGCGCTGCGGGTCATCAGCAGCGGCGCCGACCACATCCGCAGCACCTCTTTCACGAACTGGTGCGCGGTCGGCGCGGACCTGGTGCCGGTCCGGTACAACTGGTCGACGGGACCGGCCGCGAACTCCTCCGTCAGGGTGGCCACCCACTCGGGGCGCTTCGCCAGTTCGTACATCAGGCAGCCGGCGGTCGCGCCAGGTGGCCCGGCGATCGCGGTCAGGACCGTCGTCACCGCCTCCATCGCCCGGTCCGGGCCGAGAGAGGGCAGCAACCGGTCCACGATCGGCTGCGTGAGGTCGACGTGGGTGCGCCCGCCACGCGCCCGGCGGCGGATCTCCTTGCGCACGACCCGACCGGTGTGCAACTGGGCGACGATGGCCTGCCACCGCTGTTGGCGGGTCTGACCACCAGGGCCCGCGTCCAACCGGGTCAGCTTCGCGATCGCGTCGCGATCGAGCCAGGCCTGGTCCGAAGTGGACAGTCCGTCGAGCACCACGGGGACCAGAGCGCGGAACATCATCTCGTGTGCCAGCCACCCGAAATCCACGTGCTGGTCGCGGCGGTTGTCCAGGATCGCGGCCATGCGGTCGGTCAGCGCGCGCAGCCGGCTCTCTTCGCTGAGCACCCGGATCTGGGACAGCCACAGCGAACGCACCTGCCGCCACGACACGGCCGGGCTGCGACGGCCGCGGATCCGGTCGACGAACCGGTCGGGCAGCGTCAAATCGGCGAAGTTCTCGGCGTTGGCCCGGCTCGCCGCGTCGGCGTCGAACACCATCAGCCGCCGGTCGCCGTGCCAGAACACCCCGTCGTGCTCGGCGTTCGGGGCACGCAGGTTCGCCAGCAGGTCCGGGTCGTCGCGACCGGTCATCGTGTGTCCCCCCGAGGTGGGGAGCGTGTGGCCACGCTCCCCACCTGCTCCGATCAGATGTGGTGGTATACGTACCAGCGGTACTCGGCATCGCTCTTGCGGATGTTGAGTGCCACCAGTACGGAATGGATGATCTTGGCCATGTTCACCTCCCTCTGCCCGTGCGGGCACCGTTCGTGCGCAGGGTGAAGTCCGGTGGCGCGAGCGCCGCAGCGATGTGCGGCCGATGCCGGTGGGCCTCGACCCGCCACCGCTCGGCCGGCGGCAGCAGCCGCAGGACGTCCTCGACCAGCCGGACGGCGAAGCCCGCCGCCACGCAGGTGTGGGTGCCCCAGCCGAACGGGATGAACGCCTCCGCGCCGCCGCGCGGCAGGCCGGCCGACCACCGCTCCGGGAGGAACTTGTCGGGGTCGGGCCAGCAGCGGCTGTCCCGGTGCACGAGGTAGCTGCACACCACCACCTCGTCGGACGTCGTCACCTCGGTCTCACCCAACCGGTGGGGTTCGGCGGGGAAGCGGCCGAAGTTCCAGGCCACCGGCCGAAGTCGCAACGCCTCACGCACCACACCGGCCAGGTCGCCGCCCGCTTCGGGCTCGGTGCCCAGCAGGTACACCGACCAGCCCAACAGGAACCCCGTCGAGCCCGTGACCGAGAACAGGAAGGACAGGAACACCTCCGCCAGCCGCACCAGCGCCTGGTGCGAGGAGCCGTCCGGCGCGGCGGCGGCGAGGACATCCAGCAGGTCGGCCGGCGTCCGCACGGCCCGGGTGCGCCGGCGGGACAACTCGGCGACCAGCGCGCGGCGAACCCTGCTTCGCAGCACGGCCCGCAACAGCACCGGCCGCCGGTCCCGCGCGCCGGCCAGCACCGCGTGCCGGACCACCTGGTCGACGAGCCGACGCAGCTCGCCCTCTGGTACCAGCACATCGCGGAAACACGTGTACATCAACAGGTTTCCCGCGTCCGGCCATCGGCTGTCCGGCCCGATCTCCCGCTCGACGGTCGCCGCCAGCCGGTCCGACCGGGCGATCCAGTGATCGCGCAGCAGGTTCCGCGCCACCCGGCCGATCTCCTGCTGCGTCGAACGCGGCCCGAGAAGACCCTTGCCGGTCTGGAAAAAGTCCGAGTGCTCCCGGTAGCGCGACCCGGTGTTGGCGAGAACGGCTTTCGCCGTAGCCGGATCGCCCACGTAGAGCACACCCGGCCTGCGCTGGAAGATCGGCCCGTGACGGGCACGAAGATCGTCGAGCGTCTCCAGTTCGTCCACTCGTCCGCCCCACCCGGCCGATTTTTCAGGAACCACAGCAGCTTCGCGCTGTGCGTGCCGTCAGGGCAAGCCACCGAATGGCCGGGCTCCTTGTGGAATACGTTGGAACCCGGGTGTCGCGGCCTGCCGACGCATGAGCTGCTCGGGGTCCGGGTGGGCGAGCCACCGGTTGACGTGGTGCCTCGACCGGTGGGGGCGAGGATGAGGACGGAGGCCGTGACGAGCGGGCCGAGTTGGTGGTGGCCGGCGCCGGCCAGTCCGGTGATGACGGGCAACAGCGTGAGCGAGGGGTGCACACTCAGCCCGCGATGATCCGGCGGACACCGTCGATGCCTTCGTGCGTGCCGATCACGACCAGCACGTCCCCGGACCGGATCACCTCGGTCGGCACGGGTGATGCGATGACATCCTCACCGCGCACCACGGCCACGATGGACGCACCGGTGCGGGTGCGTGCCCGCGTGGCACCGACCGGCTGACCCGTGTAGGGCGACTCGGCGGGGACGTCGATCTGGCCCGCAGCCAAGCCGGCTTCTCCGCCGCGGCGAACCGTCTCGACAAGAACCCGAGACAGTCCACAGTAGACATAGACCGTGCCGGTGTGGCGGTGCTGTCCGGACCGAGCCCAGGTCGGCGTCGCCCGCTGTTCGAGCCCTGCGGCGGTGGACGGCCCGCACTGCTGCTGCCCGAGCCGTGCATGCTGTTGGAGTCGAACATCAGCGCGGACCCGTCCGGCCCGGTGAACTGCTCGATGCCGTGCGCCTCCGCCAGCGCGGTCAGGCTCGCCCGGCTCGGCACGCCGATCTCCTGCTCCCGCAACGAGTTCACCCGGCTCTGGTGCACGTAGACGTCCGAGCCGAGGATCTGCCGCGCCCGGTCCAGCAGCCGGGGGTCGGCGGCCGGCCGGGCGATCGTCTCGCTGATCCGGTGCACCTCGAAGATGGAGCGGACGTCGTCGGTGGCGGTCCTGGTCGGGTAGCGGTCATGTGCGGGGCTCCTGTTCCGAAGGCCGTTCGTCCAGTGTGATCAGGGGGTAGACGCCGTTCTCGTCGTGCACTTCCCGTCCGGTGACCGGCGGGGTGAACACGCAGATCGCGCGGATGTCGGTGGTCGGGCGGACCTGGTGGCGCTCGTGCCCGTCCAGCAGGTAGAGCGTGCCGGGCCGCAGGGGGTGGACCTCGCCGGTCTCCTTGTCGGTCAGCTCGCCCTCGCCTTCGACGCACAGCACGGCCTCGACGTGGTTGGCGTACCAGAAGTCGTTGACGCTGCCCGCTTTCAGGACCGTCTCGTGCAGTGAGAAGCCGACGCGGTCGCCGGCCAGGACGATGCGCTTGCTGCGCCAGTTCGGCGTGACGACATCGCGGTCGGTGCCGTCGAGGTCGTGCAGGGAACGGACGATCACGGTGTTCTCCTCCTGAGGTTCAGTCGGCGGCGCAGTCGCGGACGGACTCGGCCGGCAGCCGGAGCCCCTGGTCGAGTTCCCGGTCGGTGACCGTCAGCGGCGGCATCAGTTTGACGACCTGGTCCGCCGGGCCGGAAGTTTCGACCAGCAGGCCCCGGCGGAACGCCGTCGCCGCCACCCGCCCGACGGGCCCGGCGCGGTCGAAGGCCAGTCCGCGCGCGAGCCCGCGACCCCGCGGCTGGGTGCTCCGCGGGGCGGGCCACTGGTCGGAGAGGGGGCGAAATGAGGTTCGACTGGCAGGCCGCGTGGGACGCGGTGCCGCCGTTGCTGGACGGCTTGGCGGTCGCACTGCCGGCCACCGTGCTCGGCTACCTGATCGCCCTGGTGCTGGGGCTCGGCTTCGCGCGCCTGCGGCGCGGCGGCCGGCCCTGGATCCGGCTCCCGGTGGCGTTCGTGGTCGAGTTCATCCCGCTCCACACCGCTGCTGGTGCAGCTCTTCTCCCTGTTCTTCGTGCTGCCCACGGTCGGCATCGAGCTGTCGCCGCTGATGACCGGCGCGGTCGGCCTCGGCGTGCACTACGCGACGTACACCTCCGAGGTGTACCCCGCGGGCATCGACGGCGTGCCCGCCGGGCAGTGGGAGGCGGCGAAAGCGCTGAGCCTATCCCGCCGGCGGACCTGGACCAGGGTCGTGCTGCCGCAGGCGGTGCCGAGAGTCGTGCCGGCGCTGGGCAACTACTCCTTCGACGGGGTGAGCAAGAGGTTCGGCGCCACCGTCGTGCTGGACGACCTGTCGTTCGACGTCCGGGCAGGCGAACGGGTCACGCTGATCGGCCCGAGCGGCTCGGGCAAGACGACCATCCTGCGGATGCTGATGACGCTCACCGCGCCGCACCATGGGATGATCATCCTGGGCGGCACGCCCCTGTTCCACGAACAGCGCGGCGACACCCTCGTGCCGGCCGGCGAGCAGCACCTGCGGGCGATGCGCCGGCACACCACGATGGTCTTCCAGCAGTACAACCTGTTCCCCAACATGCGGGTGCTGCGCAACGTCACCGAGGCGCCGGTGCACGTGCTCGGGCTGAGCCGGGACGAGGCCGACGAACGCGCCCGTGAGCTGCTGGACCTGGTCGGCCTGGCCGACAAGCTCGACGCCTACCCGTCCCGGCTCTCCGGCGGCCGGCAGCACGCGCCACCCGCCGAACTGTTCGACTCACCACGGCACGACCGGACGAAAGCGTTCCTCCGTTCCGTGATCGACGAAACCTGACCCGTTCACCGCCCCTGTGCGTCACAGGTCGTTCCCGCCGTGAACGCGGAATCGCTCTCTGGCGTCTTCGGGTGGCCGCGGCTTCAGCGGCTGGGGGTCGGCGGCTCGGGTTGGGTCGGGTCGGGCGGGTTGGGTGTCGGCGGGACGGGTGGCTCCGTGCCCGGCGTGGGTTCGGGGGCAGGGCGCCGGGGGATCGGCTCCGGGGTGTTGGGTTGCGCGGGTTCCGGTGGGGTCGGCTGCACCATGACGTCTTCTCCTCCTCGCGACCGGCGGACCCGGTCAGCGGTCCGGGTACCCGTCCTCGAACGGATCCCACTTGCCTCGGACGAATCCCGCCGCCTTGATCCCGCCGCCTTGATCCCGCCGCCTTGATCCCGCCGCCTTGATCCCGCCGCCTTGATCCCGCCGGCCGATCGCCGCGAGCGTGCCGCTGTCGAAGTACCGGAGCCGACCGTCCCACGGCACCATCCGCCCGGCCGACTCGGCGGGTTCGAGACGCACGAGCCCGGGTAGCCGTGGGCGAATCACGTCATGGTCGGCCGGGTGCCGGGGAGGTTTGAGTTGGCTGGAGGCGCCCTGGTCTACGCAGGCATCGGCGTAGCGACCCTCCTCGCCGCGTTGTTGCCGAGGGTGCTGGGCAGGGTGCCGCTGTCGATGCCGATGGTGTTCCTGGGCGCGGGCGCGCTGGCGTTCACGCTCGTCGGCGCGTTGCCCGACCCGGACCCGGTCCGGTACGGCGGGGTGGCGGTGCGCCTGACCGAGCTGTGCGTGATCATCTCGTTGATGGGCGCGGGACTGGCGCTCAACCGGCCGTTCGGCGTGCGCCGGTGGTCGACGACGTGGCGGCTGCTGGCCGTGACGATGCCCTTGTCCATGCTCGCGGTCGGCGTGCTGGGCTGGGGTGTGCTCGGCTGGGGCGTCGCCTCGTCTGTGCTGCTCGCGGCGGTGGTGGCGCCCACCGATCCGGTGCTCGCGAGCGAGGTCCAGGTCGCCGAACCCGCGGAGGACCCGGACGACCCGGGCTCGGTCGAGGACGAGGCGCGGTTCGCGCTGACCTCCGAGGCGGGGCTTAACGACGGGCTGGCGTTCCCGTTCACCTACGCCGCGGTCGCCATCAGCGCGGTCGGCGTGGCGCCGGACGCCTGGCTCGCGCACTGGCTCGCCGTCGACGTGCTGTGGCGGCTGGGCTGCGGTGTGCTGGTCGGCCTGCTCGCCGGGTGGGGACTGCGCGCGCTGTTCTTCTCGGCGCCTTCCGACAAGCTCCGCCTGGCGGAGCACGCGGAGGGGTTCGTCGCGCTCGCCGCGACCTTTCTGGCCTACGGCCTCACCGAACTGGCCGAGGGGTACGGCTTCGTCGCGGTCTTCGTGTGTGCCTGCACGATCCGGGCGGGCGAGCGGTCCCACGGCTACCACCGCGTCCTGCACCGGTACGTCGAGCAGTTGGAACGCCTGCTGACGGTCCTGCTCGTCTTCCTCCTCGGCGGCGCGGCCGTCGGCGGACTGCTGGCCGGCACCGGGTGGCGGGAGGTGCTGGTGGCACTGGCGTTCCTGCTCGTGGTGCGACCGGCGGCAGGACTGGTCGGCCTGGCACGCGGCAAGACGGGCTTCCGCGAGCGGGCGGTCATCTCGTTCTTCGGCGTGCGGGGCATCGGGTCGCTGTTCTACATCGCCTACGCGCTCCAACACGGGCAGTTCGCCGAGCAGGAGGCGATCTGGCGGGTGGTCGCCCTCGTGGTGATCGGTTCGATCCTCCTCCACGGCATCACCGCGACCCCGGCGATCCTGCTACTGGACCGAATCCGCCTACGAGCCGCGCGGGCCCGGCACGGCGACCCGAGCCAAGCACCGCAGACGCCCGTGTGACGGCAGCGCCGATGCCAGATCAAGAAGGCCCCGGAATACGCTCCCGACGGCGGCGACCACGACGACCACCGTCGCCGGACCGGCGACTACTCCACCGAGGGCTACCGCACCGTCCCGCCGATGTCTCGGCTCCCGACATCCGGCGGTACCGAGCGATTGTGCGAGTACGGCGGCTGACATGAGTAATGGTCACATATTGCCGTTGAGGGAAATTAGGAGTAACGAATGAGGTCTTTGTACGATTGTCAGGTTCGGGTGGTGTTCGTATCGAGCGTCCGAACGACGTGTCGATTTCGTATGGGAGTTGATTCGGGTGTCGACCGTGACGGCGAGCCTCCGGCCTGACGGGGACGAGGACGAGCTGCGGTCGCTGGTGCGGTGGCTGCGCGACGAGGACGACCTGCGGGGTCGCGTGGAGTCGACCGCGGCCCCGATCGCCCCGGGTCGGATGGGGGCGGGTCTCGACGCGGCCGTGGTCGTGGTGACCAGTGGGACCGCGACCGTCGTGGTCAGGTCGCTGTTCGACTGGCTCAAGCACCGCCGATCGGCCGCCAAGGTGACCTTGACGCTGCGCACGGAAGACGGTCGGGAGTTGGAGTTGACCTGCGGTTCGGCCGACGACGCGCAGGCGACGGTGGTCGCGGTCCGCGGGTTCCTGGAGGCGTGACGATGGCGGCGACGCCGGACGGCCGGTTTTCGCGAGCGGTGCTGATCGGCACCAGCGACTTCCAGTTCGCCGATCAGTGGCCGCCACTGCCCGCGGTGCGGAACAACCTCACCGACCTTTCGAACGCGCTGACCGATCCGGTCACCGGGATCCTCGGCTGGGAGCAGGTCACGGTCGTCGACACGCCGGATTCCGTGGCCAGTTTCATGGACCGCTTGCGCAAGGGTGTGAGTCAGGCGGAAGACCTGCTGGTGGTGTACTTCGCCGGCCACGGCATCAGGCACGACACCCGGGACGAGTTGTACCTGACCGTCCGGCAGACGGACCGCGAAGGGCTTGCGGGGACCGCCGTTCCGTTCGAGTTCGTGCGCGAGGCGATCAAGAACAGCCCGGCTCGCAACAAGGTGCTCATCCTCGACTGCTGCTACTCGGGCACCGCGTTGGGCTCGATGTCCGGCCGCGGCATCCAGGCACGCGACGTGGCGATCCGGGGAACGGCGGTCATCACGTCGTCCTCGGGCAACCAGGTGTCCCATGCGCCGGTGGGCGATCGGAACACCGCGTTCACCGCGGAACTCATCACCCTCCTGCGGGACGGTCCACGGCTGCCTGACTCTCCTCTGACGGTGGGCGCGCTGTACAAGTCACTCGTCGCGGCCATGTCGAGCCGCGGCCTGCCGCAGCCGAAGTTCAAGAGCACGGACACCAGTGCCGACATCGTCGTCCGCAGACAGCCGCCACCGCCCCAGCCCCCACCACCGCCCCCGCCGCCACCACCGCCTCACCGGCCACCACCGCCCCCGCCGCCGGATCCGCCGCCTGTCGCAGTGCCGACGGTCCCACCGGCGCGAGCATTCGCCCCGCCCACGGTGTTGCTCGGTGGCCCACCGGCCGAGATGGCAGTCGCCGCACAAGCGATGCCCGTCGGAAACCAGCCGTCCGTGCTGCGCAACGTCGGAGCGGCCACTGCCACTGTCGTCCCGACAATGACGCGCGCTGCTTCGAGAGTGCTCGGTGCCCTGGTCCTGATACCGCTGTGGCTGATGTTCACGTTGAGCATCTCGTTCACCGTAGGCGGCGCCGCAGGATATTCCTTCGGTACGCCGCCGGACGGTGGCACTGGGAAACCCGACCTGAACGTGGCCATCGGCGCCCTGGTTTTCACCGTCGGGCTGGCGGCAGCGATCCGATGGCCCATGGCGAGGTGGCGTGCTCAACGCGAAGGTCTCACCACCCGGGAAGCACTCGCGGTAACACTGCTCGACCCCGTCTCGGCAGTCCCGAAGCCGGTGACAGGCCTGATCGCGGCTTTCGCCTTCATCATGTTGCTCACCGGTGTGCTGACCACCGGACAACCGCTGTCATCCATCGACAAGAACACCATGAGTTACGCCGCGGTGAACACATCCATGCTGCTCTGGATGGTCCTCATCAACGCGATCCTGGCGTTCGGACTGTTTGGACCGAGAAAGAAGACCGCCACCCCGACGGCACCGGACGACGTCCAACATTGACGCGACGGCGTTGCACCTCGAAGCGGCAGCAGGTAGATGGGCAACAGTCACCGGACCGCAGGTCGATGATCGCCGTCGCCAAGACCCGCCGTCGGAAGGGCGCGTCGGTCAACAGGTCTTGATCGCCAGTCGGTACTCGGCGTGGGCGGGAGCGTCGACGTAGTCCGCTGAGATCATGCTCCACCTGGCCGGGTCGGAGGTGCCGAGGTCGGCCCGCAGTTCCGCGTTGGTGATGAGGTTCCGGGATTCGCCGCACGGGAGGTAGGCGATCTCGCGCGGGTCGGATGCGTACTCCGCCTGCCACTCATCGGTCAGGGGACCGGCGAACCTCGATTCCACCTTGGCGGTGCCGACCTGGCCCTGGAAGTGGAAGTCGGCCTTGTGCGTCGCCGTCGCGCCCGGCTCCACGTGGACGTAGCCGTTGTAGGTGGCGCGCGCGACGCCGTAGGTGTAGCCCTTCGGCAGGACGATCTGGAGGTGCAGTCGACAGGACTCCCGGGCGAGGGTCGGGCCGGTCGCGCCGCCGACCTCGGCGATGAAGCGGCCGAAGGCGGTGGTGAAGGACTCGTTGTCCTCGCCGACCATGACGAAGACGTTGCGGCAGCCCGATCCGATGGTCGCCACCACGCTTACGGAGATCGGGGGACCTGGGTGGTCGGAATCGGCCGCGCCGGGCGCCGGAACCACCGCCGACAGGGCCAAAAGCGTTGCCGTTGCCATGCTCAGCATGAGGAAACCCCTCTGAACGCACGCCCGCGGCAGCACCACACCCTAGTGCGCCGGACCGCGAACGGACTCCACCGCGGGGACGATCCTCACCCGGCGCTGCCGGCCGGTCGTCGCCGTTGTGGTGCCCCAGAGCGTGGCGGTCGACGGTGGGTGGCTCGGGAAGCCTTGAGGTCCGCGGCGGGGGCCTCGCGCGCTGATCCCCGCTGCGGTTCAGGTCGGGCTCACCGCTGATGTCGGGCGGGGCGGTAGCCGCGCAGGCGGAGGCTGTTGGTGACCACCAGCACCGAGGACAGGGACATGGCCGCGCCTGCGATGAGCGGGTTGAGCAGGCCGAGCGCGGCCAGCGGGATGGCGGCGGCGTTGTAGCCGAACGCCCACACCAGGTTGCCGCGGATGGTGGCCAGGGTGCGGTTGGCCAGTTCCACGGCGTCGGGCACGGCGTGCAGGTCGTCGCGGACGAGGATGACGTCGGCGGCGTGGGCCGCGATGTCGCTGCCCCGGGCCATGGCCATGCCCAGGTCCGCCGCGGCGAGGGCGGGGCCGTCGTTGACGCCGTCGCCGACCATCGCCACCCGCCGCCCGCGGGCGCGGAGTTCGTCGAGGGCGGCGACCTTGTCGGCGGGGCGCACGCCGGCTAGGACCTCGGTGATGCCGACCTGTTCGGCGACGGCGCGGGCGGTCTCCGGGTTGTCCCCGGTGAGCAGGACGGTGCGCAGGCCGAGCCGGTGCAGGCGGTCGACGGCGTCGGCGGCGGTCGGCTTGACCGTGTCGCGCACCGCGATGCCGCCGACCACGGTGTCGTGCCGGAACACGAGCACGGTGGTCGCGGTGCCTGTGCCTGCCGACCAGACCGAGGCCTCGGGCGGCACTGCCCCGATGCGTCACCCGCCGACAGCGGCACCGCGAGCAGCCCGGCGACCGCCCACAGCGCCGCCGCCCCCGCCGCGAGCCGCACCGCCGCGTAGGCGTTGGCGGTCAACCCCTCCGTGCGTCTTGACGACACGACGAACACCGCGAACACCAGCGCCCCCGAGGTCACGGAGCCGGCCGCGTTCGCGAGCAACCGCACCACCCCGAACAGCCACGACGCCACGCGCCCCGGGTCGGTGTCACCCAACATCCCGTGCACGTCACCCGCCGCGAGCACCACGGCCGTGACGCACACCACCGCCACGCCGACCGCGAGCAGAACGGCCCTGTCACCTCTCACGACTACACCGGTCGGGTGAACAGCTCCCGCGGTTCCCGGAACTGTTCGATCCCGACCAGCTCACCGATCTCGGCTCGTCGCTCAAGGTCCCGCTAGCGATGCTCCGGGCATGGGCCGAGGAGCACATGGCCCAGATCGACCGCGCCAACGCGATCAGCGACGCCCAAACCGACCCCGCGGACAGAGGGTGAGGTGTCGCCCGCGAACACACGCTCCTACCGCAGACAAGGCGTTGCGCAATGTCCTCTGTAGCCGGGAGGAGGGTGGCAGGCTGCTCAGGCGCAGCCGGAGGAAGATAGGACCGATGTCTGGCACGCTCCGCCCGTCGAGCCAGACGTAGAGTTCGAACGTCGGCGTCCTCACATGCAGAGAATCGGACCTCCGGCAGAACCACTCCGCTCGCACGGGGAAGCCACTTCTTGACCAGGGATTCCACAACGCCGTAGGTCGGTTTTGATTCGGCTTGTGGCGGTCGGAATGGTGTTCCTCCGATCGCACTGGGATGCGGGGCGCGTGATCAAGCGTCGGTCGCGGACGGAGTGCAGGAGTCGGCGGAGGCACGCGGACGGTGTCGTGCGCGTCCCGGTCGTGCACACGCCACCTCCGGATGTCGCGCCCGGCGACGCCCGTCCGTCGCGGGGACAGCCGGTCGCGGTCGGCCCTGGCAACGTCGCGCCCGCCACGGTGCGCACTCGATCGAAGGACAGAAAGGGGAGTTGTTCCCCTAACGTGGTTACCCGGTCGGGGAATGGACGCCGCACGTCGCCGACCTTAGCGTCGATGACGTACATGTACCGGCGCCCAGTGCGCGAGGCGATCGTTTCCCATCCGAAAAAGGAGTACCCGATGTATGTCAAGCCAGTTCTGCTGAAAATGGGCTCGTTCGAGCGGCTCACCATGCATTCCCGGCCTGTCGCCAAGGACAGGGCCCACCGCCGCCGCCCGCGCCATGTCCTGATCTGAGCACCACGTCCGGACAGGGGCCGGTCGTCCGATCCGTGATGTGACCGAGTGTGATCCGGTGCGCGCGCACCTCTTCCCGCCGTCGTGGCGGGAAGCGAAGAGCGGGAATCGAAGACGACGGGAAGACGACGACCGATGAGTTCCTTGCCGGGCGCCGGCGACTGGCTGGTGGTGCTGCCGGACCACCCGGACGCGTCACCGCTGACGGCCGCCCTCGCCGACGCGCCCCGGCGCGTGGACCACCCCTCGGGCCGGCCGTGGCTGGTCGGCCGGTGGGCCGACGTCGACCTGCGGATCGGCACGGCGGGCGCCGTGAAGATCGCCGCGCTCGGGTTCTGCGCGGCCGGTCCCGACCTGCTCACGCGGGTCGCCGCCCGCACCCGCGACGTCCACGACCTGGACTCCCTCGCGCTGCCCGGCTGCTTCCACCTCCTGGCCACCGTGGCCGGCCACGTGCGGGCGCAGGGCACCGTCTCCGGGTTGCGCCGCCTGGTCCACACCCGGATCGGCGGCATCACCGTGGCCGCCACCCGGGCCGACGTCCTCGCCCTCGTCACCGGTGCGGGCATCGACGACCGCCGCCTCCCGCTGTCCATGGTGGTCTCCGAGGTGCCCCTGCACACCCTCAACCACTCGCTGTGGCGGGGGATCGAGGCGGTCGACGAGGACTGCTGCCTGCTGATCGCCCCGGACGGGCGTGCCCGGACCCGCGTCCGCTGGACACCGCCGCGCGACGAACTGCCGTTGGCCGAGGCCGCCGACCGGCTCCGGGTCGCGCTGGACGAGGCGGTGCGCGCGCGGACCGCCTCGGGGCTGGCGCTGACCAACGACCTGTCGGGCGGGCTGGACTCCACCACGCTGTGCTTCCTGACCGCCCGCGACGGGCGGGCCGTCACCGCGGTCACCAAACTGGCCGTCGACCTCGGCGACGACGACCCGCTGTGGGCCGACCTGGCCGCCGAGCACCTGCCCGGCCTGCGCCGGATCACGCTGCCCCTCGCCGACATCCCCACGCACTACAGCGACCTGCTCGACACGCTCCCGCCCGCCGAGGAACCGTTCCCCGGAGTGGAGGACCGGCCCACGTTCCGGGTGCTGGCCGCCCGCGTCGCGGCCGAGGGCTCCCAGGCGCACATGACCGGCGAGGGCGGCGACGAGGTGCTGCTCCCCGGCTCCACCGGGGTGGTGGAGCTGCTGCGCACCCGGCCCGTGACCGCGCTGAGGCTGCTGCGCGGCTACCGCGCCCTGTCGCACTGGCGGTGGCGGGACGTGGCCCGCATGGTGTGGGACCGGCGCCTGCCCTACCCCCGGTGGCTGGCCGAACGTGCCCAGCGGATCGTGGCCTCCCCACTCGAAGGCTGTGACGTCAAGACCGTTCTCCAGCTACCGCCGTGGGCCACCCCCGCCGCGGTCGCCGCCACCCGCGACCTGCTCGCGCGCGCCGCCGACAGCGCGCGTCAGCTAGGACACAACCAGACTGTGCACCACACCGTCTGGGGCATCCGGTTGTGCGCCGCCCTCGTCCGGCGCACCAGCCCCCTGTACGCGGCCGAGGGCGTCCGGGTCACCGCGCCGTTCCTGGACGACGCGGTCATCACGGCGTGCCTGTCCGGGCGGGCGCACGAACGCCGCACCCCGTGGGAGTACAAGCCGATCCTGCGACCCGCGATGCGCGGCATCGTGCCCGACCGCTGCCTGGCGCGGAACACCAAGGCCGAAGGGTCCAACGTCGAGCACACCGGCCTGCGCGTCAACGCCGACCGGCTTGCCGCGCTGTGCCACGACTCCAGGCTGGCGGAACTGGGCCTGGTCGACGCCGACCGGCTGCGCCAGGCGTGCACCGGTTCCGTGATGAGCCTGTTCACCCCCTACGCCATTTCCGTCACGATGAGCACGGAACGCTGGCTGCGCGACCTCGACCAGCCGGCCTCCGTGCACCCGAGCACCGTGGAGATCGGCCGATGAACCTGCTGCTGCGCGAGGACGTGTCGCTGACCGCGACCGACGACGGGTCGGGAGTCCTGCTGGACGAACGGTCCGGGCAGTACTGGCAGCTCAACCCCAGCGGCTTCACCACGCTGCGGCTCCTGCTCGACGGCCGCGACGAGCAGTCCGTCGCCGCCACCCTCGTCGGCGAGTCCGGCGACGTCAGCCTCGGCCGGGCGGTCCTGGACGTCCGCGAACTCGCCGACCAGCTTGTGGCGGCGGACCTGGTGGTCCGGCGGTGAGCACCCCGGAGGCCCTGTTCACCACCGAGCGGCCACCGCCGTGGCCACGGCTGTGCGCCCGCGTCGCGGTGGTCGCCGCGCTGGCGCTGGCCAAGCTGCCGCCCCGGCGGATCCGCCGGACGCTGTCGTTCCTGCGGCGCGGCGCACCGCCCGCCACCCACCAGCAGGCCCGCGCGGCCCGCGACGCGGTGGTGGCCGTCAGCGTCACCTGCGCGGGCAAGGGCTGCCTGCCCCGTGCGATCGCGACCGCGTTGCTGTGCCGGATGCGCGGCTGCTGGCCCACCGTGCGGATCGGGGCGCGCACCGCGCCCTTCGGCGCACACGCGTGGGTCGAGGCCGAGGGACGCCCGGTCGGCGAGTCCGAACAGGTCGGCACCTTCCACCCGCTGCTCACGGTGCCGCCGCACACCCTCGACGGGACACCGTGCTGAAGCGGGCCACCGCAAGCCAATCGGCCGGACAATTGCCTGGGCACCTGACGAATTTCCACGAAGCAGTCGGCCGCACCGATTCGACGAGCAAGTCGATGCACCGTCGATAGCTTCGTCTGCGCACACAGTGGGGGCCGGAACACCGGGTGCCGGTGGGCAGGGTCGAAGGTCCCGTTCATCGTGGACGTTCATACCTGCTCGGACGGATGATCTTGCCGCAGTGTGGTGGTCGTGACTGGATCGAAGACCGTTCCGGAGCGCGCTCCCCGGCCGGTGCCGGCACTGGCCACCGCAGGCTTCGCCCTCGACTTCCGGTCCTGGGCGCGCTGCTCACCGGAAGCTCCAGCGGCCGGATGATTCCAGGCGGTCACCGCCGCCGCGTCCGTGCGAGACCTCCGGGCATCGCCCACCACCCCCGCCCGGCCTGAAACTCTCACCACAGGAGAGGAACCCCCATGCTGTCCCCTGTCTCGGCCGAGGTGGTGCGTGCGACGCTGCCCGTCGTGCGTGACCACGCCGTGGAGATCACCGGCGTGTTCTACCCGTCGATGTTCGCCGCGCACCCCGACCTGCTCGACCTGTTCAACCAGGGCAACCAGGCCAGTGGGCAGCAGCGCGTCGCGCTCGCCTCCGCCGTCGTGGCCTACGCCGGGCACCTGCTCGACCCCGCCGCCGCGCCGTTCGCCCCGATCGCCGAGCGCATCGCGCACAAGCACGTCTCGCTGGGCATCCGCGCCGAGCAGTACCCGATCGTCGGCCGCCACCTCATGGCCGCCGTCGGCACGGTGCTCGGCGACGCCGTCACCGCCGAGGTGGCCGCCGCCTGGGACGAGGTCTACCGGCTGCTCGCCGGCGAACTGATCGCCGCCGAGGCGCGGCTGTACGAGCGCGGCGGTGTCGACCCGCTCGCGCCGTGGCGGCGCTGGCGGGTGGCCAAGCGCCAGGACGAGGCCGTGGACGCGGTGTCGTTCACCCTCGTCCCCGACGACGGCGACCCGGTCCCCGACTTCGCACCCGGCCAGTACGTCTCCGTCGTCGTAGACCTGCCCGACGGCCACCGCCAACCCCGGCAGTACTCGCTTTCCCAAGGCCCGGCACGCGATTCGCTCAGGATCACCGTGCGCCGCGTGCGCGGTCGTGACGACGCCCCCGACGGCGTGGTGTCCAACCACCTGCACGACCGGCTGCACGCCGACCACACCATCCTGGTCGGCCCACCGGCCGGCGAGCACACCCTCGCCCCCGGGACGGGACCGGTGTTGCTGGTCAGCGGCGGCATCGGCATCACCCCGACCGCGTCGATGCTCGACCACATCGCCCGCACCGACCCCACCCGGCGGGTGGTGGTCGCGCACGCCGAGCGCTCCCGCGACCGGCATGCGCTGCACGCCGAGATCGACCACCTCGCCGCCGGCCTGACCGACACCGACGTGCTCACCTGGTACGAGAACGGCGGAGACGGGCGGCCCGGCCGGATCGACCTCGACGCCGTCCCGCTGCCCGAGGGCGTGACCGCCCACCTGTGCGGTCCCCTCCCGTTCATGCGCCACGTCCGCGACGGCCTGCTGCGCCGCGGCGTGCCCGCCGACCGAGTCCACTACGAGGTGTTCGGGCCGGGCATGATCGACAACGCGGGGGGAATCGGAGCAGCATCCGGCCCGTCCGTGCCGCCCGTGAGCCGGACCGGAACACCGTGGTAGCGAAGGGCGTCAGCAAGTCCGACCGCGGGCTGAGGGCACGGCTCGGAGGAAGCCCTTGTTCTCGGAGCTCCGGGCCGCGGCGCTCCGAGAACAAGGGCGAGGCCGTGCGGCCGGCTCAGGGTTGGGTGTCGAGCCACTCCTGGAAGGTGGGTCCTGCGAGCTTGGCGTGCGGGCTCGGCAGGAATCCGCCGTCGGCGGCGATCTCGGCGTCGGGCATGCCGGAGCCGTCGATGCCGACGACCTTGATGCCCCGGCGGGCGCCGAGGAGTTGCGCCGCTTCCGCCAGGGTTTCCTTGCGGGGTCCGGCGATCTCGGGGATCGGTGTTCCCGGGGCGGGCGTGCCGGGGGCGGTGGCCAGGTCGACCAGTTCCTCGGCCACGGTGCGGCAGGCCACGAGCTGAGTGGGCAAGCTCGGGAGGTAGGCGACGTCGCCCTGCTGCCAGTCCAGGAGTTGGCCGACGAACTCGTGGAACTGCGCGGCCCGCAGGATGCGAGTGGGGAGCGAGCCGGACAGGAGGAGTTCCTCGTGCACCTTCTTGGCGGCGAGGAAACCGGCGGTGGCGTTGTCGACGCCGATGATGGATGCCACGGTGATCTGGGCGACCCCCGCCTTTTGGCCCGCCTCCTGGAGATTGCGGGCCGACGTGCGGAAGAACTCCGTCGCCGCCTCCTGCTCGGAGCCGTGCCACGACGCGACGTCGATGATGACCTCGACGCCGGTGAGGGCCTCGGCGAGACCCTCACCGGTGATGATGTCCACGCCGGTGGCCCGGGCCATCGGCACTACCTGGTGGCCGCGTTCCGCGAGGACGTCGACGACGTGGCGTCCCAGCCGCCCGGTTGCTCCTGCCACGGCGAACCTGGTGATGCTCATGGTGTGTGCCTTTCTCACTGGCTGTAGTTCTGGCCGGGGGCTCGTCCGGGGATCGGCTTGGCGATGAGCGCGGCGGGGGTGAAGAAACCGATGTGGGCGATCGCCATGATGAGCGTCCAGAGCGCCTTGTCGTCGTAGAGAGCGGACGCCCTGGCGTACAACTCGTCGGAGACGCGCTCCCCGGCCGGGTTCGGGGTGTGGACGGCCTCCACGAGCTCCAGCGCGACCCGTTCGGCGTCGGTGAAGTAAGGGGCGTCCTGCCATGTCGCCACGGCGGTGATGCGCTCCTCCGATTCCCCGATCTCGCGGAGGTTCTTGGTTTCCCGGATGGTGAAGTACGTGCTGCCGAGGATCTGCCCGGCGCGCAGTTGCAGCAGGCTGATGGTCGTCGGAGGGATCGTGCCGTTCCTGAGGACCTTGTGCAGACCCTGGGCGACTTCCGCCATCTCGGGGACGAACGGGAGGGGGTTGGGCATGCGCGACCGCGGGTCGGTCGTCGTGGTTGTGGACATGGTCGGAACTTCCTCACTCGTGGTGTCGCTTCGTTACGAGCAAGAGATCCCGGCGACCCGCTCCTTGTGACAGCTCGGCCACGTGACGCAGCCCACCGATCGTCGGTGTCACAAAGCGGTGAGGGCCGGGATCGGATGGGTGGCACAGTCGCGGACGAACAGACGGGAACCAGCGATGAGCGAACGACGCGAGCAACCTACGGACACAGCCGACTCCTTCGCTCGTGACAGCCGGGTGGACTCGGCCACCGAGGCGTTCGTGGCCCATCGCAACCTGCTGTTCACCGTGGCCTACGAGATGCTCGGTTCGGCCACCGATGCCGAGGACGTCCTGCAGGAGACCTGGCTGCGGTGGGTGGGCGTCGACCTCGGCACGGTGCTGGACCCGCGCGCGTTCCTGGTCCGGATCACCGCCCGGCAGGCGCTCAAACGACTGCGGACGCTCAGCAGGCGCAAGGAGTCCTACGTCGGCCCGTGGCTGCCCGAGCCGCTGCTGACCGCGCCGGACGTGGCCGAGGATGTGGAGTTGGCCGACAGCGTCTCGATGGCGATGCTGCTGGTCCTGGAGACGCTCGCGCCGACCGAGCGGGCAGTGTTCGTGCTGCGCGAGGTGTTCGACCTCTCCTACGACGAGATCGCGGAAGCCGTCGACAAGACCCCGGCGGCGGTCCGTCAGATCGCCCACCGGGCACGAACACACGTCGCCGCGCGCAGACCACGCGGCACCGGCTCTCCCGCCGAGCACCGGGCCGCGCTCCAGGCCTTCCGATCAGCGGTCGAAACCGGCGACCTGCAGGGCCTGCTCGACATCCTCGCGCCCGACGTCGTCGCCTTGAGTGACGGCGGAGGAGTCAAACACGCCCTGCTGCGGCCCATCGTGGGCGCGGACAAGGTGGCTCGCCTGCTGGCCGTCGGCTGGTGGAAGCGCGATGCGGAAAGGTCGGTCGAGCCGGTACAGATCAACGGTGGCCCGGGGCTGCTCATCCGCGTCGACGGGGAGATCGACGGCGTGCTGGCGGTGCGGGTCCAGAACGGCTACGTCACCGGCGCCTATCACGTGCGCAACCCCGAGAAGCTGTCGGGCGTCGAGCGGGAGATCGCCGTGAGCCGCTGAGCTCACCGAGCCGGCAGCACGCTGGGGACCTACCGATCCTGGAAGGCATCGGCGGGTGGCAGTGTGCGGCTGTGCACGGGGCTGGAGAAGACGATGTTGGTGGTGAGGTGGCCGAAGGTGACGAGTTTGCCGGTCAGGTCTTCCAGGTCGGGCATCGAGCGGGCGAGGACTTTCAGCAGGTAGCAGTCGTCGCCGGTGAGGTGGTGGGCTTCGGTGATCGTAGGTGTGGCCTGGAGCAGGTCGCGGAAGGTGTTGGTGACGCCGGTGGCGAGGCGGACGCGGATGAACGCGGTCAGCGGGTAGCCGAGGGTGGCGGGGTCGATGACGGCGCGGTAGCCCTGGATGACGCCGTGGTCGGTCAGGCGCCGCACCCGGTCGGCGGTGGACGAGGGCGACATGTTGATCGCTCGCGCGAGGTCCGCGGTGCTCATCCGCCCGTCCTGTTGCAGGAGTTCGAGGATGAGGTCGTCGGTCGCGTCGATCGTTGGTCGCTGATCCGAAGGCACAAGGGCGAACATACCATCGGTCCAACGCCTGGAACGGCAGGAAGGCCGGTGTTTCCCCGTTCCGTCGTGGGGCGCTGGAGGCCATCATTTCGTCGGCTCGTACACCTGCTGACGAATAGGCCTTTCGATGACTGTCGCTCCTGCTCGTGGACAGACGATGGCGCTGGCGGCGCTGTGCCTGTCCGCTCTGATGTTCGGTCTGGAGATTTCCAGTGTGCCGGTGATCCTGTCGGTCGTCGGCGAGGTGCTGCACGGCGATTTCACGGATCTGCAGTGGACGATGAACGCCTACACGATCGCGTGCACGACCGTCCTGATGGCCTCGGGCGCCCTGGCGGACAGGTTCGGCCGCAAGCGGTTGCTGGTGATCGCGGTCGCCGCGTTCGGTGTCACCTCGCTGCTGTGCGGGCTCGCACAGGACGTCACGGTGCTGATCGCCGGCAGGGCACTGCAGGGCATGAGCGGCGGCACGATGCTGATCTGTCAGGTGGCGATCCTGTCGCACCAGTTCCCGGCCGGACGGCAGCGCACCCGCGCGTTCGGCGCCTGGGGGATCGTGTTCGGCGCCGGCCTCGGATTCGGGCCGGTCATCGGCGGTGGGCTGGTCGCGCTGTCGAATTGGCGTTGGGTCTTCCTCGTTCACACGATCGTGGCCGCGGTCACCCTGGCCTTGATCTTCCGGGGTGTGCGGGAGTCCCGCGACCCGACGGGAAACAGGCTGGACATCGGCGGGATCGTCACGCTGTCCCTCGCCGTGTTCGGTCTGGTCTTCTTCATCACCCAGGGCCCCGGTCTGGGCCTGACCAGCGTGGTGACGCTCGGGAGTCTGGTGCTCGCGATGGCTTCCGGCGTCGCGTTCGTCGTCGTCGAGCGGTCCGGTTCGCACCCGATGGTCGATTTCTCGGTGTTCCGGATCCGCGCGTTCTCCGGCGCTCTGCTCGGCTCCGCGGGCATGAATTTCAGCTACTGGCCGCTCATGATCTACCTGCCGATCCACCTCCAGCGCGGTCTGGGCTACGGCACCGCGGCGACCAGCGTCTGCCTGCTGGCGTACACGATCCCGACGTTGGTGCTTCCCCCGGTCGCGGAGCGGCTCGCGGTGAGATACCGACCGGGGGTGATCATCCCCGCGGGCCTGTATCTGATCGGGCTCGGGTTCGTGCTGCTCCACCTGGGAAGTGGCGCGGCCGACCCGACCTGGGTGACGGTCCTCCCGGGCGCGGTGCTGGCGGGCATCGGCCTCGGACTGGCCAACACGCCGGTCACCAACACGACCACCGGCTCGGTGCCCGCCGACCGATCGGGCATGGCCTCCGGTATCGACATGAGCGCCCGGATGATCTCGCTGGCGGTCAACATCGCGTTGATGGGACTGCTCCTGACCCTGGGCATCACCGCCGACCTGGACCAACACACACAGCTCAACGGCCCGCAGGCACGGGCACTCGCCGAACACGTGGCCAACGGGGACACCCTGTCCTCACTGACGCACGCCTTTCCCGCACTGTCCGACCCGGACTCGACCGGCACACTCGTCAAATCCGCGCTGGCCCACGGATTCGGCCTGATCACCCTCTACGGCGCCATCGCCGCCACGGCCACGGCGACCGCCAGCCTCATCATGTTCCGCGTTCGCCGACGCACCCCGACCACAGAGCGCCGCAGCGACAGGTGACCTCCTGCAGAACACTGCATCGGATCAGAAGCCGTCCGTCACAATCCCTGCGCGGCCTTGATGTTGCGCCAGCCGCCGGCGCGGTTGTTGGCGATGATGTGCTTGAGATACCGGGTGAGCGCCGGCACGTTGATCGACTGGCCCTCGTAGTAGGAGATCATGCGGCCGGTCTTGTTCTGGTGCCCGGCGGTGACGATGCCCTCCGGGTCGGGGACGATGCCGCCGTCGTAGAGGAACACGTTCACGTGGTTCTTGGCGGCGAGCAGCGCGCAGACGTTGCCGTTCAGCACGAAGTACGGCTGGACCGTCCGCTTGATCGTCTCGACGACCTCGGGGTCGGCCGCGTGCACGATGTCGCGCACCTGGTGGCAGATCTCCTGCTGCCAGTCCGGCAGCTTGTCGATGTAGTCGTCGACGCGTGGGTCCTTGTCGTAGCTCACGGTCCCCTCCTCTACAGCCACAGACCGACGATGGCGCCCACGGCGAGCAGCTTGATCAGCCAGTCTCCGCCGTGCCGGGCCGCTGTGGCCACCGGAACCTTGTCCCACATGACCGATCCGGACAGCAGCACGAACGGGAACGCCACCCACAGCACGAGCGCGAGCAGCAGCATCGGGCCGATCGTCGCGATGTCCATGGCCTTCGCCAACCCGACGATGGCGCCTGCCACCAGGGCGCTGCGGCCGAACTCGGCGACGATCTGCAACGGGGACGGGCGGCGGTCGTCCGAGGCGTGGCCGCGGCCCAGTACCGAGTACCAGACGGTGCTGATCACGAAGGACGCGATCACCGAAGTCAGGATCGCGGCGACGACGGTCATCCCACACCACCCGGGCCGGCCGGGTGACGGGGGAGAAAACTATACCGGCTAGTATTCATGGAGGGAAACTAAACCGACTAGTTTCCAGAGTCAAGGGGTCGTGATGGCAGGACGCCGCGAGGAACGGTCGGCCACCAAGCGTGCGGAGATCGTGGTCGCCGCGCGACAGGTGTTCACCGCACACGGCTACCTCGGCACCAGCATGGACGCGATCGCCGCAGCGGCCGGCGCGTCCAAGCGGACCGTGTACCAGCACTTCGCCGACAAGGAGGAGCTGTTCGCGGCGGCCGTCCTTGAGGCAGTGGACCGCGGGTACGAGTTCTTCCGGCCGCACATCCTCGCCCTCGCCGAGACCGACGACCTCGAGAACGCGATGCGGCGGCATGCCCGCGTCACAGTCGCCGGGATCATGAACCCCGAGGTGCTCCAGATCCGCCGCCTGGTGATGGCCGAGGCCGACCGGTTCCCCGAGGTCGGCCGCGAGTACTACGAACGAAGCTGGGTGCGGACGACCGGCCTGTTGGCGCAAACCCTGACGCGCCTGACCGAACGCGGCCTGCTCCAGGTCGACGACCCGGGGCGCGCGGCCTACCTGTTCACCTGGCTCGTCGTGTCCATCCCGTTGCAGCGCACCGCGTTCATGGGCAATGCGGCCACCTGCACAAAGGCGGACCTGGACGAGGTCGCCGACGAGGGCGCCCGTGTCTTCCTCGCCGCCTACGGGGTCCGCACCTGACTTCGGAAAGAACTCACCGCAGGAAGCACGTACTCATGACGCACGGCATCAGTCGCCGAAGGCCGCCTGGTGGGCCGCCATGCAGGTGGGCGGGAGATCGTCCGGGACGGCGACGCTGCCGATGATCGTCGTGCGCGGCGCGAGCGGGATCGCGCGCACCCGGGTGGACCGGATCTCGGCCACCTGATCGGCGGGCAGCACCGTCCAGCCGCGCGGATCGGAGCCGACCTCCACGATCGTGTCCTGGACGGTCCCCGCCCGGCGGCCCGGCCGCACCTGGACCCCGGCCTCCCGCAGCGCGGTGAGCACAGCCAGGTCGTGGTCCTGGGAAGTCCGGAAAGGGTCGGCGGCCAGCTCGGCCACGCCGACGACCTCACCACCGGCGGCGGGATGCCGCGCGGACACCACCGCGAACAGGGACTCGGTCCATGCCGGCAGCACCCGCACCCCGGGCGCCGAACGCACCCCGCGCGCCAGCGCCAGGTCGATCTCCCCCTGCCGCAGGGCGTTCAGGCGCGCGGGCAGCGGCAGGTCGACGAGCACGACGTCGAACGCCGCAGCCCGCTCCCGCAACGCGTCGATCCCCCGTTCCAAGCGGGCGGTGAACTGCCCGGTACCCGTCCCGATGCGCATGACACCGGCCTGCTCACGCGCCACGGCCCGGACCCGGTCGGCGGACGCGAGCGCTTCCCGTGCCGCGTCGAGCACCCGGTGCCCGGCCGCGGTCAGCCCGACCCGCTGCGGTGAGCGGTCGAGCAGGCGGACGCCCAACTCGCGCTCCAGCCGCGCGATCTGCCGGCTGACCGCGGGCTGGGCGATGTGCAGCCGGTCGGCAGCCCGGCCGAAATGCAGCTCGTCGGCCACTGTGACGAAGTACCGCAACGCCCGTAGTTCCACCGGCCCTCCCCTGCGACGATGCCGTCAGGTTATCGCCACGCGTCAGCCCTGGACCTGGTACGCCGCGGGCCGTCGTGCTGGAGTCGGGCCATGAGCATCGACCTCGGCCTGCTCGGCGCCCATCTGCGCGAGCACGAAGTAGACCCGGAAGCCGCGGCGGAACTGGAGCGAGCCGGCTACGGCACGCTGTGGCTGGACGCCTCGCCACCGGCCGACCTCGCCCTCGCGGAGCAGATGCTCGACGCGACCACCCGGCTGGCCGTCGGAACGAGCGTGGTGAACGTCTGGACCGCCGACGCGGACACCGTCGCCGCCTCCTACCACCGGATCGAAGCCAAGCACCCCGGCCGGTTCCTGCTCGGCGTCGGGGTCGGGCACCGCGAAGTCCACACCGAATACACCTCGCCGCACGCCACGCTGGTGTCCTACCTGGACCAACTCGCCGAGGCGGGCGTTCCGGCCGCCCGCACGGTGGTGGCCGCGCTCGGGCCGAAGATGCTGCGCCTGGCCCGCGACCGCACCGCCGGAGCCATCCCGGCCATGGTGCCCCCCGAACACACCCGACGGGCCCGCTCGATCCTCGGCACGGGCAAACTGCTGCTCCCCGGACACTTCGCCCTCACCGAACCCGACCCCGGACGGGCCCGCGCGATCGCCCGGTCCGCACCACCCGGAACCGCACTGGGCGTCACCAACTACGCGGCCAACCTCCAACGGCTCGGCTTCACCGAACACGACCTCTCCCACGCCGGCAGCGACCGCCTCATCGACGCGCTCGTCGCCCACGGCGAACCGGCCACCATCGCGACACGGCTGCTCGCCCACCGGGACGCCGGCGCGGACCACATCGGCGTCTACCCCCTCGGCGACGACCCGATCACCACACTCCGCACCGTCGCCGAAGCGGTACGCGCCACCAAAGCCAGGTGACGTGCCGGAGGATCGGCTCTACTCGGCCGCGGCCGGTGGTGTCGAGAACCCGCATGGGCGACGCCGAAGGCCCCAAGCCCGGTTCGCTCACCGAGGCATTCGAGACGCTCGTCGAACTCCAGCGAGAGGGTCTGATCCGTCACCTCAAGACTGGACAGGTCTCTGGTCTCCGGGTGCTCATGGCCGGCTGCATGGGTGAGTGGAGCCGAGGCCGAGTACTGCGGCAAGGGCGGCTATTCGAAGGGCAATTACGGGTGACCCGCCACGCCGGTGCTAGTCGTGAGCCGCCCGCGCTGCGGAGCGGTAGCGACCGGGTGTCTGGCCGACGAGGTCGGTGAAGGCTTCGATGAAGCTGCTCGGGTTCGCCCAGCCCAGCCGCATCGCCGTGTCGGTGACCGAGGTGCCTTCGGCGAGTTCGAGCAGTGCCCGCTGAATGCGCAGCAGCGTGCGCCACTGGTGGAAGCTCATCGACAGTTCACTGCCGAACAGCCTGCTGAGGGTTCGTTCGCTGGAGCCGGTTCGGCGCCCCAGCTCCGCCAGGGTCGCCGGGCCGGCCGGGTCGGCGTGCAGCAGATCGGTCACGGCCTTGAGGCGGGTGTCGCTCGGCTCCGGGAGACGCAGTGGTTCCCGCCGGGCGCGCGCGAGTTCCGTGATGACGACCTCCAGCAGCAGACTCGCGCGGGGGCTGTCGGCCGGGTCGTGGTCGCTGGCCAACGCCAGGTAGGCCTCGCGCAGCAGCGCACTGGCTACGAACACCGAGGGCTCCGCCGGCAGTCGCTCGGCCGGTTCCACCGGAACCCGGAGCAACCGGACATCGGTCTTGCCGTACGAGCGACTGCTGTGCACGTGGAAAGGCGGCACCCAGGTGATCCGGCTCGCCGGCGCCACCCAGGTGCCGACCCGGGTGGAGGTGACCAGCGCTCCGGAAGCGGCGTACCTGAGCTGCCCGAAGTCGTGGAAGTGCGCGGCGACGTCCTCGCCGTGGGCCAGGGGCTCGCAGAACGCCGAATCGTCGGTCCAGAACACCGGCTCGTCGACAGCTTCGGTCATGGGCACTCAGCCTAGCCGGCGTTTGGCGGGTTTTCGGAGTTTTCCGGCGGAGCACCGGTGGCGCGCCCGCGTCGTGGCGATCATCGTCGAGGTATGTCGCATTGAACGAATCCCGTGGAGGCGTTCGCGTCCCCGGCCGCGTCAGTCGGCACCCCGTTTTCCACCCCGAAGCCAGGAGAGTCATGCGAGTCATCACCCAGCGGGAGCTCGGCGGTCCCGAGGTGCTCACCATCGTGGACGCGCCCGAGCCCCGAGCCTTGCCGACCGAGGTTCTCGTCCGGGTCAAGGCGATCGGGTTGAACCCGCTGGAGGCGCGTCTGCGCGCCGGTGAGTTCCCGCTGCTCGGTCGGCCGCCGTTCATCCTCGGCTGGGACATCAGCGGCGTGGTCGAACAGGCGCGGACGTGGCGGTTGCGGCCCGGCGACGAAGTGTTCGGAATGCCGCTGTTCCCCCGGGCGGCCAACGCGTACGCCGAAGTCGTGGCGGCGCCGGCATTGCACCTGGTGCGCAAACCGGCGTCGCTCTCGCACGTCGAGGCGGCGGCGCTGCCGATCGTCGGGCTGACAGCATGGCAGGGCCTCGTGGACCTCGCCGGTGTGACCGAGGGCGACCGCGTCCTGATCCACGGCGGTGGCGGCGGAGTCGGCCACGTCGCGATCCAGATCGCGAAAGCGCTCGGCGCGCACGTGATCACGACCGCCGGGAGGGACAAACGGACGTTCGTCGAGGGACTCGGCGCCGACGAGGTGATCGACTACACCACGACCGACTTCGCCGAGACGGTCCGCGACGTCGACGTCGTGCTCGACACGCTCGGCGGCGACACCGCCGAACGATCGCTCGACGTGCTCCGCCCGGGCGGACACCTGGTGACGGCGGTCGCCGACGAGGACACCGAACTCGCCGCCGAGTACGAGGCAGCCGGCAAGCGCTTCAGCGGCATCGGGGTCGATCCCGATCCGGTCGCCCTGCGCGGCCTCGCCGAACTCGCCGAACAGGGCAAACTTCGAGTCCACGTGCAGGAGACCTTCCCGTTCGAACGCGTCGCCGACGCGCACCGGCTACTCGACGGCGGCCACCTCCAGGGCAAACTCGTCCTCACCGGCTGACCCCACCATCTCGACTCACTGCTGTTCTTGTGGGCGTGACATTCCCATACCGGCCCGTGAGTTTCATAGGGCGTGGTGCTTGGTGTATCGCGGCGACCGCACGATCAAGTGACGAAGGTGCGCGTACTTCATAGGAGCTTCCCGCGGGTGGGCAGTGGGGAAGTGTTCCCGCACGGCCCACCTTTTCAAGGCAATGCCCGACTATGTGCTATTCGGGCATTACGTCAACGCCACCGGCGAACCCCTCGATCGGCGGTGGTGCGGACGTCCGACTACATCCGGTAGGAGTAGACCGTCAGGTAAGGGCGCTCGTCCCGGTTCTGCGAATCGCCCGCCGGGGCGAGGCTGTTCCGGGTGCCGGTGCAGTTCCGTCCGGTGTAGGTCGCCACCCACCGGTTGCTGAAGTTCTTCGCCGACCGGAAGCCCGCATCGGTGTCGTGCACGCTGTTGCAGCCGTCGGAACCGTTCAGCGGCACCGGGCACGTGCCCCCGTCGTACGACGTGAAGCGGTAGAGCTGCAACGGGCCGCTGCAGGTGAGGTCGGCGAGCGACGTCGGCGGGGCTTGGGCCGCCGACGTCGCCGCGGTGATGAGCGCGGCACCCGCCAAGGCGGCGCAGGACGCGTTGATCCTGATCTTCATTGTTTCCCTCTTTCGGGTAGTGTTTTCGTTCGTTCGATGGGTCTTCCGCACACCGCGTGAACACGGTTCCGTTACCGGGACGCGTGATCGCACCTGGTCCACCGGGCGATGCGTGGATGCCGACCTGCGGCAACTTCGATCCTCTGATCGCGGGCGCCACCGGACAACCCCTGCGGTGCCCCTCGTGCGATTCCGTGCGAACTCGTACGATCTCGCACAGCGGTTCGACGACCAGGTGCGGTCGACCCGCACGCGGCGATGGGACGTCGGAGTTCCGTGCAACGGGACGGGCGGTATACCGGGGGAGGGGCCTGTTCGGATGGAACCGGATCACCTCGATCTGGCACGCGTGAATTCAATCGCGGATTTCGGCGCGGCCTTGGCGTCGCTGAAAGCGCGTTCGGGCTTTTCGCTGAGTCAACTGGCCGGCGCCACCGCGACCCGACCGGGTGCGGGCGGGCTGGGTCGAAGCACGCTCAACGGCTATTTCAAGGGACGTCACCTGCCGCAGCAGGGCGTGGTGCGCGAATTCCGCCTGTTGCTGCGCGAACTCGGCGTCGAGGACAGCGCGCGCCTGGCCGAGTGGTGGGCGACCGTGGAACGGCTGCGCCGCCGTTCCTGCGACAGCTCGCCGACGGCGGGCAACCCGTACCAGGGCCTGAGGTCGTTCGACGTCGGGGACGCGGCGCGCTTCTTCGGCCGGCAGGCGTTGACCGCCCGTCTCGTCCAGGCGGTCGAGACCGGTGCAGGCAGCGGTCGGCCCGTCGTCGTCGTGGGACCGTCCGGCTCCGGGAAGTCCTCGCTCCTGCGGGCGGGGCTGCTGACCGGGGCCGCCGAGGACCGGTGGCGCCACGTGGTCATGACGCCGGGCGGAGCGCCGCTGGACGAACTGGCCGCCCGGTTCGCGGCGTGGACCCGCCACGCGCCGGAATCCGCCCTCGCCGGCCTGCGGGTCCGACCGTCGGCGTTCGGGAATCTCGTCCGCGGTGGGCACGACGCCGAGCCGTCCGCACGGCGGTGCCTGCTGGTGGTGGACCAACTGGAGCAGTTGTTCGTGGGCGAGGTCGAGGAGGCCGAACGTCGGGCGTTCTTCGCGGCCGTGTGGTCGGTGGCGCAGACGGGCGCGGTGGTCCTGGGGCTGCGCGCGGACTTCTACGGTCACGTGTTGCGGTACCCGGCGCCGGCGGCGGCGGTTCAGGCTGACCAGGTCGTGGTGCCGCCGATGAGCGAACCGGAGCTGCGCGCGGTGATCGTCGAACCGGCCCGGACGGCCGGGTTCGACGTCGACGACGGGCTGGTGGAACTGCTGTTGCGGGACCTCTCGCCGAACAGCGCGCCGGAACTGGGCATCGCCCACGAGCAGGGCGCCCTGCCGCTGTTGTCCCACGCGTTGCGCGTGACCTTCGAAGTGGCGATGGCCCGTGACGAACGGAGCCTGGGCATCGACGCCTACCGTTCGACCGGCGGGATGCGACGGGCGATCGCCGACACCGCCGAGTCGATCTATCGGGAACTGGACCACGACGCGCGGTGCGTCGCGCGGCAGGTGCTCCTGCGGATGGTGCACGTGGACGACGGCGCGGTGGACACCCGTCGCGTGGTGGACCGACAGGAACTGGCGGGACAGCGACCCGACGCCGAGGCCGAGGCGATAGACGACGTCCTGGAGGCGTTCATCAAGCAACGGTTGCTGACCGCGCACGACAGCACCATGCAGATCAGCCACGACGCCTTGTTGCGGGCGTGGCCGCGCCTGAGCGGGTGGCTGGACGACGATCGCGTCGGACGCCGGGTGCACCGCCGCCTCACCCTCGCCGCCCGCTACTGGCGGGACAACGGGGCCACCGACGACGACCTCTACCAGGGCGCCACGCTCGACACCGCGCTGTGCTGGGCCGCCGAGAGCGATCACCAAGCCGCGCTCAACCCGCTCGAACGGGACTTCCTGACGGCGGGCGTGCGCCGGAAGGACGCTGAACAGGCCGCGAGCAGACGTCGCGTGCGCCTGAAGTACCAGTTCGTGAGCGCAGCCCTGGTGATGGTCGTGATCGCGGCGGCAGCCGTGCTGTACGCGCGCCGCACCTGGGAGGACACCGAGCACCAGGCGCGTCTCACCCGATCGCGGGACATGGCCGCCAAGTCGGTCCGGCTCCGGCAGTCCGACACGTCGCTGGCCGCCGAACTCGCCGCCGCGGCCTACCGCACGGCACCCACCGTCGAGGCCCGGTCGGCGCTGCTCGACTCGTCGGCGCTGCCGATCGCGGCCCGACACCGGGGTCGGGGCGGCTCGACCAACGTCCTGGCCGCCACCAAGACCCTGATCGCCACCGGGGCCAAGAACGGCGCCGTCGCACTGTCCCACGTGCGCCCGCGGACTCCGGTCGGACCGGTCCTGGACCTCGGCAGTCGCGTGGTCGCCGTCGCGATCAGCGACGACGACCGGTTGCTCACCGCCGTCGCGGAGGACGGCACGGCCCGCCTGTGGAACATCGGCGCGCCGGACGAGCCGGTGGAGGTGGCGAGGCTGGCGGGGCCGTCCGGCGCGGTCGCGTCGGCCGCCTTCTCCCCGGACGGGCGACTCCTCGCCATCGGCGGCGGCGACGCCGTGACCCGGGTGTGGGACACCGCCGACACCACGCGGCACCTGACCCTGTCGGGACCGGGGGGCGCGATCACCGGCGTGGCGTTCGCGCCCGGCGGGCGGACGCTGGCCGTGGGCAGTCGTGATCGGACAGTCCACCTCTACGACCTCGCCGCTCCGGACCGCTCGCCACCGGTCCGGCTGCGGGGACCGGAAGGCGCGGTGTTCTCCGTGGCGTTCGGGCCGGACGGCCGCACGCTGGCCGCCGCCACGTCAGCCGATCGGGCCGTCTACCTCTGGGACGTCGCCGATCCGGCCGCACCCGTGCCGCTCGGCACGTTGACAGGGCCGGAGAGCTGGGTCGACTACGTGGACTTCAGCCCCGACGGCAGCCGGGTCGTCGCGGGCAGTTCCGACCAGAAGCTCTGGGAGTGGGACGTCCGCACGCGGGCCGTCGCCGGCGTCTACCCCCACCCCGGCGTCGCGCACATGGTCCGGTACCTCGACGAGCACACCGTCCTCACCCTCACCGAGGACGGCATGATGCGGACCTGGACGGTGCCCGGACCGTCCGTCGGCGGGTTCGGTGACACGGTGTTCACGGTGGAGTTCACCCGGACCGGGCAGTACGCCGTGGTCGGCACCGGAGGTCGGGGCAACCAGGTGCACGCCCTCGACATGTCGGCTCCCGATCTTCCGGTCCGCCTGGAGGCGCCGTTCGCCCGAGCGGACGTCCCGGGCCGGTTTCGCGGCCGGGTCGCGCTGGACGACGAGAACCACCTCCTCGCGGCAGGCACCGACGACGGCACGATCGAGCTGTGGAGCGTCGGGACGCCGGCCGGTCGCACGCCGGCGCACCGGATCGCGGACGCGGCGACAGCCGGCCGCTCGCACGTGACGGGCCTGGACTTCCGGCCGCGCGGTGCCGACCTCGCGGTGGCCACGGCGGACGGCGTCGTCACCCTGCTCAACGTCGCGGATCATCGCAATCCGCGCCAGTCGGCCGTGGTGCGCGAGAGCGGCAGCGCGCTCAACGAAGTCCGCTTCAGCCCGGACGGCGCGCTGATGGCGACCGGCAGCGACGACGGCAACGCCTATCTCTACGCCGTCGGCGACCCGAGCGGGCCGCGCTTGCTCGCCGCGCTCCCCGCCGGCGACGCCGCGACCTCCGTCGCCTTCGACGCCGGTTCGACCACCCTGGCGGTGGCGTCGGCCGCCCACGACAACGTCCAGCTCTGGGACATCCGCACGCCCACGACACCCGCACGCGTCGCCCAACCGCTCGCCGGCCCGGTGGCGGACATATACCGGATCGCGTTCAACCCCGCCCGCGACCAACTCGCCATCGGCAGCGTCGACGGCACGATCGGGTTCTGGGACGTCCGAGACCCCGCGGAACCCGAGCACAAGGCGACCGTCACCGCCGCCGGGGGCGCGGTGATGTCGATCGGCTACAGCCCGGACGGGGGTGTCATCGCGGCCGGCACTCGTGACGCGAACATCCGGGTCTGGCGCACCGACCCGGAATCCACGATCCGCTGGATCTGCGACACCACCGGCGAGCACATCACCGAGGGGGAATGGGAACAACTCCTTCCCCGCACCACCTACACCCCGGCGTGCTGACCGATTGCCGAACCCGCACCGCACCGCCGCGTCCGTCGGTTCGCGGACTTCGCGAGGACGGCCACGCGACAGGACGCGCGTGAGTCTGAAGGCGGCGCCGGTGCTTGCGGACTCCGGCGATCCGCGCTTCACGGAAGGTCAGGGCCGGCCCGCAGGAGCGCAGTCCCTGGGTCAGCCGGTGTGACCACGGGCGGACACGGACTTCCTGCGGCGCGGCCTTCTCCGCGGCCGTGGGTCTTCTGCCCGATGCCGCCGACCACGGTCGGCGGCATCGGGCAGTTCCTCGACCTTCTCCGGAGGAAGCCGGAGCTCCTGCTGGATCGGGTCGTCGGAGACGCCGTCCCAGAGGAGACAGGATCTCTGAATCTTGCCGGTCAGTTATTCCGGTCCAGGCAGTGAGGGCGCCGCCGCCGGCCCGACACCAGCTCCGCCTCCGCTAGCCGCGCACCTGGTGAAGAGTGAGACTGGCGCAATCGTTGTTGGGATCGTAGACCCACGCATCCGTCCGATAGCTGAAACGGTGGCCGTCCTTGAAGCCTCTCGCGAAGGTGCCAAGCTTGTGGTAGCGGTATGTGCCGTCGGCGTAACGATTCCATACTGACACTTGTCCGGACGCCCTGTTCCAGAATGAATACGTGTGGTCCTGCATAGGCGTTCCTTCGAATCGCCAACCCTCGCAGGGTGCATAGTTTCCGGTGAACCCGTAGAACAAGCCAGAAAAGCCGTCCTCCCTCCAGAAGCACACGTGGTAATCACGACAATCCTCCTCGGTCGCCAGCGCGACGACGCGTGGTGCGTCGACCGGGGTCGGCGTGGATGCCTGACCTCCGAAAGCCTCCGCCACCAGTCGCCGATCGGTCGTCGGCGCAGCGAAGGCATGTGATGGCCGACCCTGGACCGTTGCTTTCGCGGCGACCGTCGTACCCAGCAGGCTTAGTATCGCCACGCTGACGAAAAACGCGGATTTCTTGAACAACATCTCATCTCCCTGACTTCTGTAGATCGTTGATCGACAGTGCCGGCGCACTGGTGGGTGGGTCGATCAGATGCTCGGCTGACGACTGTTGAGGAGCCAATGAAGATCGTTCGCTGTGCTAGCCCTCGCCGCAGCACTGACCGCTTCGGACGACTCACCCAACTCGCCACATAAGACGTCGTCTAAAGAAGGATCCCTTTATCCGGGTAGCTGGACACCACGTATCCGCTGCGACACCGACAATATTGCGGTCGGCGACGGTTCGCCTGCCCCGGCGGAGAGTGGAACAGGCTAACCGTGCTGACCACCGCCGCTATCACGACGACCACTTCAGGTGAGCACGACGGCGGAGCTAGCTGTACTTGAACACATACTCGGCGGGGCCGGTGTTCGGCGCGTTGCGGAGGTGCCACTCGAGAACGCCGCCCACGTTCCGGACCACGCCGATACCGTCACCGCCGACACCGTCCCAGTTGCCGGACAGTCGACAGTCGCTGACTGCGTTGGCACCATAAGTGAAAGCGTATTCAGGGGTTCCGGCGTTCGGGCCGTTGCGGAGGTGCCACTGAATTGTGTTCGGCGCGCTCCTGGTAACACCGGGTCCATCTCCGCCCACACCGTCCCAGTTACCGGACATGGGACGGTCGCCGGCGACGCCGAAGGTAAACGTGTAGTTGGGCGCTCCGCTGTTGGGCCCGTTGCGAAGATGCCAGTTGCCGCCACCGCCCGCGCCGAAGGTGCCCACCCCATCGCCGCCGGCGCCGTCCCAGTCGCCGGTGACGGGTGCTCCACCGGAGTGGCCATAGTTGAACACATAGTCGGCAGGCCCGGAATTGGGTCCGTTGCGAAGGTGCCACTGCCACTCGCGACCCAAGTCGCGCACGATACCAGGACCATCGCCGCCAATGCCGTCCCAGTCGCCCGCGACCGGTATGTCCCCGGACACTCCGTAGCTGAACACGTACTCAGCCCGGCCGGCGCTCGGTCCGTTCCGCAAATACCAAGTCAAAGATCGGCCATCATCGACGACAATGCCTGGACCGTCGCCGCCGATGCCGTCCCAGTTACCGATGACCGCCCACGTTCGACCAGCGAACAAACATAGCGGAGCGGAGAATTCGCGAACCGAACTGTTTGCAGTATTCTGTTCGGCGGGAGAAGTGGCGGCTTCCGGGGGTGCAGCAGCGATGGCTGCTCCCGAAGCGTGCCCGATGGGGAGTAACAGCGAGGCGAAGATGTAGGCGCAGATTATTCGCATCCGCATGGAATGCTCCAATTGGATCGGGCCCATTCGCTGTGGTGCGCGACGGATGGGCGGAATTAGGTTGTCCGACTTCCTGAAATCGCGTTTGGGGAATGGGGTGCTCGCACCTCGGGTGTTCGGCTTTTGTTCATGATCGGCTACCTGGTGTGCAGGATCCCGTGCGAGCACCAGGGTGGGCGGCCGATCTTGTGAATTGGTTGCGAGATTCCCGCATTGCCCTGCTCAGGCCGCGGTGAGGTGGTCGCCCGCCTCCCTCGGCGACGCATCTGCGGGTCGCCAGGCCCACTTCCGCGCGTCCGCAAGCCCGGGAGCGTCGGTCCTCCGGTTGTAGTGCCGGCAGCAGCGCCCAGCGGCCCCGGTGTAGGCCGCCTTGATCGA
This sequence comes from Actinosynnema sp. CS-041913, assembly GCF_050942485.1. Taxonomy (NCBI): domain Bacteria; kingdom Bacillati; phylum Actinomycetota; class Actinomycetes; order Pseudonocardiales; family Pseudonocardiaceae; genus Actinosynnema; species Actinosynnema sp. CS-041913. Next base: position 3,453,130 of record NZ_CP192037.1, read on the forward strand.
ACGAAGAAGCTCTGAGCGCATCCGATCGTGTGAATTGGTTGCGAGGTTCCCGCATTGCAATTCTCAGGATGCGATCCCTGAGAGCCTGTCGGAGGGGACGACGGGGCCGGGGGGCTGGCATGTCGGTTGAGTTGCAACTGCTCGGTGAGGTGGTCGCCCGGGTCGACGGGCGGGTGGTGGATCTGGGGCCGGCCAGGCAGCGGTGCGTATTGGTGGCGTTGGCGGTGGACGCGCCCCGCCTGGTTCCGGCGGATCGGCTGGTCGAGAGGGTCTGGGGGGTGAACACCCCACGCCGGGGGCGGGAGACGCTCTACAGCTACATCTCCCGGCTGCGTCAGGCCCTGTCCGGTGCCGACGTCCTGGAAGTGGTCAGTCGGTCCGGCGGCTACGCCTTGCTGGTGGACCAGCCCACCCTGGTGGTCGACCTGCACCGTTTCCACGATCTGCGCGCTCGCGCCCGCGAACAGACCGACGACGCCCGGGCGGCACGGTTGCTGACCGAGGCGCTTCGGCTGTGGCGCGGGCCGGCGCTGACCGGTGTGGACGGCCAGTGGGCCGAGGCCGCACGCGACGGACTGGAACGCGAACGCCTGGCTGCACTGCACGACCTGGCCGACGTCCGGTTGCGTCTGGGCCAGGGCGGTGACCTGGTGGCCGAACTCGCCATGCGCGCCAACGAACACCCGCTGGACGAACGCATCGGCGGCCAGTACCTGCTGGCCCTGCACCAGGCCGGGCGCACCGCCGACGCACTCGACCACTACCGACACCTGCGCGACCGGCTGGTCGACGAACTCGGCACCGACCCCGGCACCGACCTGCAGGGCCTGCACCGCCGGATCCTCACCGCCGACCCCGCCTTGACCACGACCACGGCTGGGGCCGACAGGCCCCCGGCAACGCCCCTCCAACTGCCGGCCGCACCGGGAGTGTTCACCGGCCGCGGCTCCGAGTTGGCCGAACTGGACCGCATCCTGGGCGACGCCGTCCAGGACGGTGACTCCGGGGCGGATTTCCGTGCGGCGCAGGGCGCGGTGTCGGGGAATTCGCCGTCGGCGGGGGCGACGGCGGTGATCTCGGCGATCGGAGGGACGGGAGGGATCGGGAAGACCTGGCTTGCGCTGGCCTGGGCCAACCGGTGGTCGGAGCGGTTCCCGGACGGGCAGTTGTTCGTCGACCTGCGGGGCTTCAGCCCCGCAGGGGAGCCGATGGCGCCGGACGATGCGGTACGGGGCTTCCTGGACGCTCTCGGCGTCGCCCCGGACCGGATGCCCGCCGACCCGAACGCGCGGGCCGCGCGCTACCGGAGCCTGGTCGCCGATCGGCGGATGCTGATCGTGCTGGACAACGCCGCCAGCGCCGACCAGGTCGTGCCGCTGCTGCCCGGCAGCGCCACGTGCACCGTGCTGGTCACCAGCCGCAACCGGCTCACCGGGCTGGTCGCCCGGCACGGTGCCCACCCGTTGCACCTGGACGTCCTGACCGACGTCGAGTCCCGGCAACTGCTGGTGGCCCGGCTGGGCGAGGCGCGTGTGGCGGCCGAGGAACCGGCGGTGGCGGAGCTGATCGCGTTGTGCGGCGGGTTCCCGCTCGCGCTGGGGGTGGTCGCGGCCCGCGCTGCCGCCGAACCCCGCCTCCCACTGGCCGACACCGTTGGCGAACTGCGCGAATTCGGATTGGACGCGCTGAACGACACCGACCCGACCGCGAATCCGTCCACGGTGCTGTCTTGGTCCCTGCGCGGTCTCTCCGACCGGCAACGGCGGGTGTTCGCCCTACTCGGGATCGCCCCCGGCCCCGACATCGACCTCCACGCCGCGACCAGCCTGACCGGACTGAGTCCGCGCAACACACGCACCGTGCTGCGCGGGCTGGCCGATGCATCCCTGATCATTCACACACCTGGTGGCCGCTACTTGATGCACGACCTGGTCCGCGACTACGCCACCGTCATCGCCCACGAGAACCTTGCGGAGCCCGTGCGTCAAGCAGCGCTGGAACGGGTGGAGGACTCGTATCGATACACCGCCCACACCGCCGCCCACCATCTCGAACCCCATCGCCCGCCGATTCGGCTCGACCCTCCGGTCCCCGGCACCCACCCTCGCCCGCTGCCTGACTACCAGGACGCGCTGACCTGGTTGGACAGCCACCACCCCCACCTGCTGGCCGCCCAACACACCGCCGCCACCCATCGCCGTCACCACGTTGTGTGGCACCTGGCCTGGACTCTCCACACCTACCACCTGCGGAGAGGACACCGCCATGACGAACTGGCGGTGTGGCAGGCCGCCGCCGATGCCGCAGACCACCTGCCCGACCCCACCACCCACACCTACACCCACCGGTTGCTCGGCCGCGCCCACGCCGCGTTGGGTCGGCACGAGCAGGCCATCGGGCACCTGAATCAAGCCCTCGTCCTGGCCGAACACCACAACGACCCCACCCAACAGGCCCTCACCCACTTCACCTTCACATGGGCCTGGGAGCAGCGGGGGGACTACCGGCGGGCCCTGGACCACGCCCGCCACGCCTTGGACCTTTTTCGCACGCTCAACCTGCCGGTGTGGGAAGCCGAAGCGTTCAACGCGCTGGGCTGGTGCGCTGCCCGGCTCGGCGAGTACGACACCGCCCGAGACCACTGCCAGGCCTCCCTCGCTCTGCACCACCGCCTGCACGACCCCGACGGCAGGGCAGGTTCCCTGGACAGCCTGGGCTTCATCGAGCACCACACCGGCCACCACCGCCAGGCCATCGACCACTACCAACAAGCCATCACTCTGGGCCGCACCCTCGGCGACACCACCCGGGTCGCAACCACCCTCGACCGCCTCGGTCACCCTCACACCGCCCTTGGCCGCCACGACCAGGCCCGCACGGCATGGCAGGAAGCCCTGGAGCTGTACCGACAACACGGTCGTGAGGCCGACGCCGAACGCGTCCAACGGCAACTCGACGACCTCGACACCACCATCGACATCGACCCGCACGACACGGGCTGACACCTATCGGGATGCCAGGAGTGGTTCGAGCTGCTCGGCCATCGTCAAAGCCGCATCCCACTCAGCTTTACTGTAGGTGACAACCAGGCCGGCCGTGCCGCAGAACGAGCGGTTTGGCGTCTTCGTTGCTTCGGTGCGCAGCGGCACCGGGCCGTTGTTCGATCTTACGCGACGCGGATCCAAGTTTGCTCGAAAGTGGTGTGTGCATACCGTAGCCGGAGAGATTCCAGGCCCGGCGATTGATGCCGTCTGAGCGCTCAGGGCTGATCGATTGTCGATCTATCGGAGCTTGTGGTTGACGCTGAGTCCGCAGGGATGAGAATTTCCACCGTACTGGTGGAAGGATATTCACTCATGCGGGTATTTCGCGTTGTCTGATTGCGTGTCGGCCGGTGTGGCCAGCCGCTGATAGCGTCCTCGACGCGATGTCGTGCCCGTGTGTTCAGGAGGCGCTCGTGTGGATGGCCGTCGGGAATATCAGTCTGGGCGCGGTGATTCTTCGGTTCGCACGGGTTCTGGTGGTTCTTGGCAGACGCTCGTTGCTGTTGGCTTGGTTGGCGGCGACCGGCCGGCTGCGCGGGCACCGGGCCGGGCCCGTGCTGGAGTCGTGGCTGGCGGGCACGGTGGTCGAGCTGGGCGCCGCGTTCGTGAAGGCGGCACAGTTGCTGAGCACGCGGGCGGATCTGCTGCCGCCGAAGGTCTGTCGTGCCCTGGCCCGGCTGTATGACCAGGTGCATCCTGAACCCGCGTCCTCGTTCGCGGCACTGCGGGGGTTGGCCGGTTCGCCGGCGACGCTCGTCGGGTCGGGCAGCATCGCCTGCGTCTACCGGGTTCGGGTCGCCGATGGCCGGGACGTCGCCGTCAAAGTGCGTCGACCGGAAGTGGAGCGGTCGTTGCCCCTGGACCTGGCTGTGCTGGAGCGTGTCGCCGGGCTGCTGGCTCGGCTGCCCGTGCTGCGCGGTGCACCGGTCGTCGACATCGCCCGGCAGCTCACCGAAGGCATCCGCGCGCAGCTCGACCTCACCCGCGAGGCCGCGCTGCTCGACGGTTTCCGGAGGACCATGGCCGACGTCCCCGGCGTGACCGTGCCGGCGGTCGACCGCGATCTGTCCACAGAGGACATGTTGGTGATGGACTTCGTCGGTGACCTGGCTCGCTTCCGGCCCGATGAGCTTTCGGTGGCGAACCGGCGGCGGGCTGTGGTGACCGCGCTGCGTGCGGTGTACCGGATGTTGTTCCTCGACGGTGTGGTCCATTGCGATCTGCACCCCGGAAACCTGTACTTCCGGGAGGACGGCTCGATCGTGATCCTGGATGCCGGGTTCACCGTGCGGCTGTCGGATTCGGCTCGGGAGAAGTTCGCGGCGTTCTTCTACTGCATGGGTCGCGGTGACGGGCCGGCGTGCGCGGACATCGTGGCCTCGACGGCGATGGCGGTGCCAGGTGCGGACCCGGACGGCTTCCGCGCCGAGTTGGTGGCCTTGGTGGAGGCGAGTGCCGGCCGGCGGGCGGAGGAGTTCGACCTCATCTCGTTCGCCACCACGCTGTTCGACGTGCAGCGGCGGCACGGTTTCTACGCCGACCCGCAGTTCGTGTTCCCGATCCTGTCGTTGCTGGTTCTGGAGGGCACCGTGTGCGAGTTCTACCCGGAGGTCGACTTCCAGCAGGAGGCGAAGCCCCTCCTGGTCACCGCGTTGTTCGAGCGCGCGATGGTGCGCGGCGGAGCATCGCGATGACGCTGCTGCGGGTGGATCCCGGCCAGGTCGACTTCGGCCGGCTCCGGTTCCGGTTCCGGCTGCGTGCCGGCCCGGCTTGGGGCGTGCTCGATTCGGAACACCGAGGCTTTGCCTGCGAGGGGACCAGGAACATGCTGTTCTGCTGGGCAGGCCCGAGCCGCCGGACGGGTCAGAGACCGCCGACCTTCACCGGGAACTTGTCGATCTTCACGATCGTGGTGTCCGGGTTGTCCGGCAGCACCAGCTCCATCGGGTTCGTCAGCTTGTAGATGTCACCCTTCGGGGGGAACTTCGTGAGCTTGCTGGTCAACTGCACCGGATTCTTCGTGGACAGCACCAGCGGCTCGGATGGCACGGTCGTCTGAATCCCCGCGTTCCGCAGCACCGCTCCGGGGTTGTCGATGGTCATGGTGAAGCTCAGCACCATGAGTTGCTCGAACTTCGGCGGAAACTTCGAGATCAGTCGCAGCACGCTCTTCGTGTCGATGTCGATGTCGTTCTGCTCGATCGTGACCGTGGTGGCAGGTGAGCCGGCGCTGTCGTCCGCAGGCAGTTCGGCACTGATCTTGTGGCCGACCACCCGCAGTCGTACCGAGTTGAGCGGTGATTGGGGGTTGACCTCGACCCGGATCTTGATGCCGCCCTTGAAGTCGAGGGTGAACAGGCTGGTGCCGATGGTCATCGGGGTGTTGAGGGCCAGGCAACTGCACGGGATCTCGACACCGATCTTGGGCAACAGGTTCAACATCAGGTCCTCCATGATCTCGTCACCGCGACGAACCGAATTTAAGTCAGATCGGCGGTGCCGGCCGGGTCCGCGACGAGGTCGACTAGATCGTGTCAGCCGACGTGACGGGCAGTGGCCGTGGCGGCGGCAAGCGTCGTTCGACTGGACGTTCCCGCACCCGTCCGGGCGGTGGTCCCCGTGGTTCGCGCGGTCGCATTGGCACACCTGCGCATTGGCGAGCTGCGGGCATGCCTCAACGTTGAGGTCGTGTCACTCGAATCCGGTTGGCGTTGCGCGGTACTGTCGGCGCCGCATCAAGCGACACGACACCTCCGTCGATCCCGATCCGCGGCGTGGATCAGATCCAAGGCCCGTGCCGAGTCCTCAGGTGAGGTTCTTCTCCAGGGCGGCCACGTACGCCTTCATGAGGTGGTCGCGCATCCCGTCGGCCGCCGGGGCGAACAGGTCGGCGGTCAGTCCCTTGGCACGGTCCAGCAGTTTGGACACCCGGGGCATAGAGTCGCGGACTCTGCCGGAGGAGTCGATGTAGCGCAGTGCCGCGACGTGGCGGAACACCGGTCCGGGCGGGATCTGCGCGACGATGTCGTTGTTGTTGACCACCCGGAACGTGCGTCCGGCCAGTGCCTGGTCGTAGGCTTTGACCAAGACGTTGTTGCACGTGCGGGGCTGCCCGAAGGTGTAGACGCCGTGCGCCGACAGCAGTGGCTTCTCGAAGTGCAGCCACGCCGCGGCCAGCATCGCCAGTGCGCCGCCGAGGCTGTGCCCGGTGAACCACACCGTCTGCTCGGCGTCGCGCAGCTCCTCGACGGCCGCGCGGACGGACGGGATCACCGCCCGCAACGCCTCGGCGAATCCATAGTGGACCAGACCGGTTTTCGCCGGTCCGGGCCACGGCGGAATGGTCGCGTCGGAAAACCAATCCCGCAGTTGCAGTGGCTCAGTGCCGCGGAACGCGGTCACGATCATCGTCGGGCTCGCCATCGTGTACGCCTGGGTGTGGCTGAGCGCGAACGGCGGCTTGAACGTCGAGTGGTGGTGACGTACGCGGTCGAATCCCCACTCACCGGCGGTGGCCTCGACCTCGTCCCGGCCCCCGTAGGCCAGTTCGGCGGCCTTCGCCATGCAGTACGCCTGGCGGGCGTCGTACCCGGAGGCTAGATGGTTCAGCGTCGGTGCAGACATCGTCCATCCTCACGTAGACAACACGTCAACGGTGGCCACGTTCCCTGCCACACCACCTGTGCCTACCTCCGCCGCGACCCGCCGCGCCACCGGCCGCGCCGCGGTTCACCCCGCCGGGCAGCCTCATCACCCTGTGCTGCTCGAAAGCCGCGGATCGACGGTTCGGTGACCGCTGGTCCCGGTCGAGTTCTTGTCACTCGAAGGTGGTCAGGGCACGGGACAGTTCGACAGGGATCGGCGTCGGTTCGAAGCCGTTTGGTGTGCGGAGGAGGCATGCGACCGTCTGGCTGCCTTTGGCGATCCGCCGGCCGGTGCGCCGGAAGTCGAAGTCCATCACCAGTCGGTTGCCGTGTGTGCCGCGCAGTGTCATCGCTATGTCGATCTCGTCGAGTGCGAAGCACTCGGCGTAGTAGTCCATGTCGCAGTGGACGGTGACCAGCGCCAGGTCTCCGGATTGAAGCGCCTTGAGCACCCCCGGCGCGTGATCGGCGAGGAAGTGTTCCCGGCAGTGTCCCTGCCAGTGCACGTAGTGCGCGAAGTACACGTTGCCGACGAGGTTCGTTTCGTCGAACATGACCCGATGGCTGCTGCGGTAGGCACGCATCGTCACCTCGTGTCCCGTGTGGCAACGGAGGCGACGAGCGGTGTGACCCGGCAGGCGGAGGGCCTGCAGGTGGTGACCCGGAACCCGTTGCCGCGCAGGACGACCAGTACGTCACCGACGACTTCGTCGATCGTCATCGGCACGCCCGCCGGCACGCCTGAGTCCGCGAGTGTCCTGCGGGCGCACCAGATCCGACGGGAGCTGATCGCGAACGGCTCGTCCGCCTTGTCCGCGACGGCCGCGGCGAGCAGCGTATCGGCCGTGCCCAGTTGAGCGGGCCCGGTCGAATCGGTCCAGTGCGCGCTTCCGGCCGGCAGTTCGTCCAGGGTGGACACTTCGACCTCGTCACCGGTTCCGAGTTCGATCAACTGTCGGCTGACCAGGGGACCGAGCAGGGGCATCGGCAACGGTTCTCGCCAGTCGATCGGTCCGACGGCACGCAGCCCCAGCCCTTGCCATCGCGCCACCGGCTGCCCGGCGGTGTCGGTCACGTGCAGGTCGAACGTGTAGTCATCGGCCGAGTGCACTCGCTCCTGGGCTTGGACCAGGAGCGGGCCGGACGGACGCTGCCACACGGCCAATTCGCCGACTCGCACGGGTAGGACCCGCCGATGTGGGACGCACGCTTGCAGGATGTGCAGTGCGGCGTCATGCGCGCCCAGGTCGCCGAGCAGCGTACCCGCGCTGTGGAACTCGGAGAACCAGCTATCCACGGCATCGGCGTTGATCCACGCCCGGATGCGGAACGCGGACAGGTACTCGTACTTGATCAACCGGCGAAACCGTCCGGTGTGGAAGAACAGGGGACCGTAGAACGGGTGCACGGGTGAAGCAGCCGGCGGCGATATCGCCGGACGGGCGTCGGGCGGATCGGGAACGGGTCGGACGGTGGCGGTGAACCTGTTCATGGTGAAGTCGTCGGCGTTGTCCCGGACCACCAGATCGACGACCGGGCCATCCGCGAGTGCCGCGACACGCACAACGCGTGGCTGGTGCTCGTCGACGATCACCGGCGCGTGCAGACGTACGTCCGAGAAGCACCACCGGTCGTCACGGTCACCCGGCGCCGCGGCCTGTGCCACTTGGGCCATCGCCTCCAACCCGGCGACCGCGGGCAGCACCGGCACACCGTCGACCAGGTGCTCGTCCAGATACGGGTCGGTGCCGAGGGACAACGTCGATTCCGCCATCGCCTCCACGCCCGGCACGCGCACCGGAACCTCCTCGGTGAACCGGAGTGGGCGGTTGGCCGGTCCGTGCACGGTGAGCGCCGGACTGTCCGGGAACCGCGACGCGACCAGCAGCGTGTCCGGGGCGTCCTGGTCGGCCAGCGCGGCGATCATCGCCCGCGCCCCGAGCGCCGGTTCGATCGGCACGATGCCCTCCGCCCGGAGGCCGTTGAGCACGCCCATCCGGGCCGCCATCCCGACCTCGTCCCACGCCGACCATTCGAGCAGCCTGGTGCGGCAGTCGGGGTGCCGTCGCGCCCAGTCCGCGAGTTCGTGCCTGAGCCATTCGTTGGCGACGCAGTACCCGGCCTGGCCGGCGAGGCCGCGCCGCCCGATGATCGAGCCGAAGCCGACGACGACCCGGAGCCCGTCGTCGGCCTCGGACAGAACGGTGATCAGCCCGGACACCTTCGGCGCGATCATCTCGCGCAGCGATCCGGCGGTGACATCCGCGAGCGGGCGGGGCTCGTTCACTCCGGCGCCGTGCAGCACGCCGCGGATCGGGCCGTGCTCGCGGGCCGCCGCGCAGGCGGCCCGCACGGAGCGGGGATCGGTGACATCGCACTGGAGGTAGCGCATCCCCGGGGGCGGGGCCTGCGCCGACCGTCCGACGACCACGAGATGGCAGCCGGTGCGCTCGGCCAGTTCCACGGCGCACCGGGCCGTGATGCCGTTCAGGCCACCGGTGACGAGGCAGACGTCGCCGGGACCGATGGGCAGGGGCGACTCGTTACCGGGCTGCCGGACTTGGATCACGGCACGTTCGACCGTGTCGTCCGGGCGCAGTCGAAGTTCTTGGTAGCCGACGGCTTCAGCGAGATCGAACACGCTTCGGCGGCGGCCGTCGGGCAACTGGATCACGGTGGCCGCACACGAATCCAGTTCCACGACTGCGCTGCGCGCGATCGCCGTGGCGGCGGGATGACCCTGGTGCAGCACCAGGAGGTACCGAGGCCGCTCGACACCGAGCCGCCGGAGAATCGTCGCCACGGCGGCGACATCGTCGCGGTCGTCCAACAAGATGGCCAGTCCGTCGGGGTGTTCCCGGCTCGTGGCGGTGGACAGCCAATGCCCGTCCGGTGCGTGTACGGCCCAGCGGGCCGTCGGGGCGTGGGATGTGGGGGAGTGCGGTACCCAGCGATGTTCGAACGACCGGACCCAGGGGCGCACGCCCGACGGTTTCGCCACGCCTTCGCGACCGGCTTCGGGCTGCCCGATTAGGAGTTCGGCCAGATCCCGCACGGTCCCACCGGCCAACGAGTCCGGCAGGCGGGGCGGCTGGACCCCCAGCGTCGCGGCGGTCGACACGACGATCTGGAGGAGTTGAAGTGAGTTCAGGTGCAGATCACCGAGCAGGTGGTGGTTCGGGGCGATGGCGTCCTCCGGCAGTTCCAACGTCGCGCTCAGGTAGTCGCGGACCACCACGAACGAGTCGGAACCGGTGGGATCCGCGACCGGTTCGGCGACCGGTTCGGCGACCGGGACGGGCTTCGCGGGTGCCGCGGCGATCGACTCGCACGGGCCGGTCAGGAGGGTGACCGGCGTGTCGATGTCAAAGGTCCGGTACGCCCGTCCGGCGAACCAGGGTTCCAGCTCGCCGGCCCCGGCCGCCACCAGCACGGCGGTCGCCAGCGCGCGGGCTTGCGGCGCGCCGCAGTCCATCGACACGGCCGGAATGCCCACCGTGCGGCGGGCGAGCGCGGACAACGTGGTGCCGGAACCCGCTTCCACCAACAGATCGCACGATTCGGCCAAGCCCGCGAGGGCTTCGGTGAACCGGACCGGCGTGGTCAACTGGTCGACCAGCAACCCGGCCAGATCCGGGTGGGGCCCCAGTTCCCGCCCGGTGACAGTGGAGAACACCGGCCGGTCCGGTGCCGCGAAAGTCGTCGCCGCCAACACGTTCCGCAGTGGCTGCCGGACCGGGCGCATGGCGTCGCTGTGGAAGCCGTGCGATACGCGCAGCTCGGTCGCGGCGATGCCGAGGAGCCGGGCACGGTCGACGGCCGCGTGGATCACGTCGGCCGGACCGGAGACCGTGGTCTGATCCGGAGCGTTCAACGCCGAGACCGTGACGTCCAGGTCGGCCATGAGTTCCCGGGTCTCGTCGGCGGATGCGCCGAAACCGGCCATGGTGGTGCCCTTGGTGGCGTGCGTGGCCATGAGCAAGCCGCGCTTCGCCGCGAGCGTCAGACCATCGGCCGGGGTCAGGGCGCCTGCCCAGACGAGCGCGCTGATCTCGCCGAGGCTGTGGCCCACCGCCCCGACCGCGTGACAGCCGATCTCCTCCAACCAGGCGAGCGCCGCGAGGGACTGCCGGACGATCGCCGGCTGCGCGACGGCGGTGTCGGTGTCGCCGTCCTGGTGGCCCGAGCCGGGAAGAGAGGGCACGGCCAGGCCGTCGGCCCAGGCGTCCAGCCGGGTCCGGACCGGCGCCGCCTGGCCGGGGAACAACAGCCCCACCCGGGCCGGCGCGCCGCTCGCCAGCACGTGGCGATCACGCACCTGGAGGCTGCCGTCCCAGTCGTCCAAGCGGCTCCTGGCTTCGGCCGCCAGTCGCGCGAGGGTCTCCGGGGTGTCGGCGACCAGCGCACAACGTACGGCGGCGCTGCCCTGTCGTCCGGCGTGCAACGTGGCCGCCAGGTCGTGCAGCTCCGCGGTGCTCAACGCGTCCGCCCGGACTGCGATGGTCTCCAGTCGCGCGGCCAGTGCGGCGGTGTGATCAGCCGTCAGCAGCACGATCTCGTGCGCGGGCAGCGGTCGGCCCCACGCGCGCACGACCGGTGCGAGCACCGTCGTGGGTGGGACGGGCGGCCCGTCCAGCACGATGTGTGTGTTGATCCCGCCGAACCCCATGGCGGACACGGCCGCACGGGGCGTGGCGGTCGGCCAGGGTTCGGATCCGGCCAGGACCCGCAAGGGAAAATCGCCGCGACGCAACAGATCGTGCGGGTTGCGGCAGCCCGTCGTCGGGGGCAGGACGCGGTGGTGCACCGCGAGCGCCGCTTTGATCAGTCCGGCGACACCGGCCGCCGCCTTGGTGTGCCCGATGTTCGCCTTGATCGAGCCGAGCGCGCCCCGCGGTGAACCGGCACGGCGGATCCGGCCCAGCGCCAGCAGCTCCACGTGGTCACCGACCGCCGTGCCGGTGCCATGCCCCTCGACCAAGGCCACCGAGGACGGCTCCACACCCGCCATCTCGTAGGCTCGGCGCAGGGCCCGGACCTGGCCGCCCTCCTCGGGCCGGGTCAGACCGCCGGCTCCGTCCGAGGACACGCCCCAACCGGCGATGGTGGCGTAGCTTCGCAGCCCGGCCGCTGCGGCGTCCCCGGCCCGCATCAGCGCCACCACCCCGGCTCCTTCGCCGGGCAGGAATCCGGTCGGATCGGCGTCATAGATCCGCATCTCGTCGGTGGCCAGGGCGGCCAGCCGGGCGAAACCGACCAGCTCGAACGGGTCGAGACTGAGATCGACCCCGCCGGCCAGCGCGAAGTCCAGTTCGCCCGCGGCCAGCGACCGGCACGCCGAGATCACCGCGAGCAGGCTGGAGGAACACGCGCCGTCCACCGTGTACCCGCCGCCGTGCAGATCGAAGTGGTTGCAGACGCGACCCGCGATGGTGTTCGCCAGCGCGCCGGCGAGTGTTTCCACGCCCGGGACCGGGAACGGCCGTTTGATCAAGTCCTCCAGGGTCAGCAGGACTTGTGCCGCCTGGTCGTCGGGAACCTCTGCCCGGTCGAGCGCCGCCGTGGCCGCGCGGTGGACGAACGGCCACCGCAACCGAAGCTGGGCGGCCCGGCTGAACTCACCGGCGAGGGTGTTGCCCAGGACGATCCCGGCGCGCTCGCGGTCGAGCCCTCGGGCATCGGGGTGACCCGCGTCGGCCAGCGCGTCCGCCGCGACCTCCAAAGCCAGCCAGTGCGTGTGGTCCACGGCCCGGTGCAACGGTCCGGGGATGCCGAACCGGTCGCGGTCGAACCGCCAGTCGCGCAACAGGCCGGCGTGACTGGCGTAGGTCAGGTCCGGGTCCTCGGGGCCGCCCCGGTACGCGGCGGACAGGCGCTGGTCCGGTAGCCGGCGGAACGCCCGGCGGCGACCGAGCACCGTCTGCCACAACTCGTCCGGGCCTACGGCATCGGGGTAGCGGCAGCTCAGCCCGACCACCGCGATACCGGTGCCGGTCACCCCGCGTCCCGCGTCGCCGACATCCACGACCGCGGAAGACGCGGCGCGGCGTACTGCACCACGCCACGCAGCAAGCACGTGATCACCAGCGCGAAGAACAGGCCGAAGGACACTTCCGAGACCACCAGCACGCCGTAGACGGCCGCCGTGGTCAGCCCGAACACCACCTGGTTGCCGACCCGGAGCGGTGAGGTGGCCGGATCGGTGATCATGTAGTTGGTGAACAGGACGAACGCCAGACCGGTCATCGGCAGCAGCGCGCCGAGCAGGGCGTGATCCAGCACCGCCCAGCGCACCACCGCCTGCGCGGCGAACCCGGCGACCCAGGCGAGGATCAACGGCCACTTGCCGGTCAGGCCGACGTTGAGCATCGTGCCGAACATCAGGATGCCCAGCGGCAGCAGCCAGTCGAGCGCACCGACGGTGTTGCTGGTGAACTGGTACGGCGGCGCGATGCCGACCCACGGGAACAGGACCAGGACGACGGCGATCCCGAAGTTGGACGGGTTGAACACATGCCTGGCCTTGCCGCGCACCCGGACGCGGAACAGGTACTTCGACCCGTTGGCGACGGCGACGGCGAAGACGTACGGCCACACGGAGGAGTTGCCCCACAACAGCATCGCGCACGCCAGGGCGGTGATGTGCGCGGGCAGCAGGAACACGACCATGGACCGCCGGCCGCCCGCATAGCCCGGCCTGCGGTCATGGGCCCAGGCGTCCAGCGTCTCGAACAGGATGACGGTGGCGTAGCCGGTCAGCACGGCCACGACCGGCGTGATCGGGGACTGCTCGAACCCGAGCAGGAGGTGCCCGACGACGGTGAAGATGGTGATCGTGGTCGCGAACCGGGCAAGGGCCTTGGTCCGGCGCACCTCGGGCGGCAGACCGGGTCTCCGCGTCGGGGCGTCGCCGGGTGTGTGCGGCGCCGCTACGGATGTCGCATCGGTGATCTTGGAGGCGACCGTCGAAGTCATCGGACTACCGCCGTTCCATCCGGCCGGAGCAGGATTGTTCGATGGCCGGGGTGGACCTGGACAGTGGTGGTGTGCAGCCCTGCGGCGTCCCGCCAGGTGACCTTCGCCGGGCTCGGCGTCCCGCCGGGCAGGGCGAGATGGACCTGCGCGGCGGACACGCCGGTATGCCCGTTCGCCGGGTAGAGCTGCGTCCGTTGCGGACTGGTCGGGTGGATCAGCTCGACCTGCGCGCCGATGGCCGCGGTGGGCGCTTCGGCGAGGCCGGGCCGGACCAGGGTGAGGTCGGCCGCGGAATCCGCGTTCCCGGTGTTGCGCAGTACTTGGGAGTCCTCCCACTGGTTGGCCACCAGGGCGTCGAGCCTGCCGTCACCGTCGATGTCGCCGAACGCGATCCCCCTGGAGTTGTCCGGGAACGAGGTGCCCGCCCGGGCCGCGACATCGGTGTAGCGACCGTCCGGGCCGAGTGCCCAGAACCGGTTCGGCTCGTGCCCGGACAGGTCGTCGCCCGGCCCGAGCACGGGCCAGGCCGTCGGGTACCGCACCAGTTCGTCGTTGCCCATGGCCAGTTCCTGCAGGGTCGGCCACCGGTTCACCGTCCCCTTGAGGAAACCGTTGGCCTGCATCAGCTCGTCGGTGCCGTCGTTGTCGAAGTCGCCGGCCCGGATGTCCCATCCCCAGCCCGCGCGGGCCAGGCCGAGCCGCTCGGACCGTTCCCGGAACGGCACCCGCCCGGCGAGCAGGTCGGCGCCGGTTCCCTCGGGCACGAACGCCAGGTTGCTCTCGTGCAGGCCGTACGGTGTGGTGATGTTGCTGACCACGATGGTCGGCAGCACGGCGCCGCCCGGATAGGTGAACGTCACCCCCATCCCCTTGAACGAGTCGTGGCCGAGCACCTGGGACTTCGGTGTGACCACGTCACGGGTGCCGACGACCTCGGTCAGCCGGACCGAGCCGGGCGTCGACCGGTTGACCATCAACTGGTCCGGCCCGAAGTCGTTGGCCTGGTAGATCTCCGGCAGCCCGTCCCCGGTCAGGTCCTGCAGGCCCGTGGCCAACGTCCATGCGGTCGCGGCGGTGTCGCTGAGCGCGGTGCTCGCGTCGACGACCTTCGGTCTGGTGTCCGGGATGCCGGACGGCCGGGTCAGGAGCAGCCGGTTGTCGCCGCCGTTGCGCCCGAGCGCCAGCGAGTCCTGCATCCGGATCCGGGCGTCGGTCGCGGTGGGGTCGAGTATGCGGGCGCCGTCCGGGAAGAAGTTGCCCACCAGCAGGTCCAGGTGGCCGTCACCGTCGATGTCCCCGATGTTCAGGGTGTCGGAGTTCCACACCGTCATCGGTTCCAGCAGTTCCACGGCCCGGAACCGGGATCCGTCCGGCACGTCGGCGCCGCCGGTGTTCAGGAACAGCACCGGTGACCGGCCCCAGTAGTGCACTACGAGGTCGACATCGCCGTCCTCGTCGAGATCGGCGGGCACACAGCCCATCGGGGCCATGGTGTGGTCGTAGGCCAGTCCCACCGGCACCAGCTTGGCCGGCGGGTAGTCCGCCGCGCCGGAGCCGGGAACGGAGCGCAGCGTGACCGAGTCGTCGCGGGGGTCGACCAGACAGGCATCGGCGGGTCGGCCCAGGCCGCGCAGGTCGGTCAGGGCGACCCCGGCGCCGACCGCGGAGATCCAGCCCCGGATGTGGTGCAGGGCCGGTGCGACCACCCGTTCCGCACGGGCACCGGGAGGTCGGGAGTTCAACGGCAGTGCGGTGAACCCGTACCGCGCGGCCAGGCGACGGGTCTCGTCGGCGCTCAACCCCGGCCGCACCACGAACAACCCGGTGACCAGCACGACCAGCAGGACGATGGTGGTCGTGACGGCCTTGCGCATGGTCTTGGGCACGACGAACTCCCTGATCTGGTGGTCAGTCTCGGCAGCGGTCGGCGACGAGCTCGCGCAGCCGTGCCTTCCAACGCAGGTATGCGGTCACATCGCGGGACCGGCACAGGTCCGCGGACGTGTCGTCGGTCCACGCCGCGGCCTGCCCGGAGCCGACTCCGAGCAGTTGTTCGCACGCGCGTTCCGTGTAGCCGGGCACGATCCCGGCCCGGACGCGGGCGGCGGCGGCGAACGTGACGCCCTGGCGGAGGTGGTCCCGGTGCGACCCTGCCTTGGCGAGCAGGCTGTCGCGCCCGTCGTCGTCGGTGGCGCCGGCGTAGGCCGCCGCCAGTCCGACCCCGGCCCACAGGTGTGGGCGGGCCGGCCGCGCGGCCCGTGCGATCACGTCGCCGACCCCGGCGGCGTCGGCCGCCTGCGTGAACCAGAGCGCCCGGCCACAGCCCGCCAGCCGCGCCTCCCAGTGCGGTCCCGGCCCGCGCCGCGCTCGTCGGAGAAGCGCTTCCACGCCACCGAAGTACACCTCGCCGAAGCCTGACCCGTCCACCGCGAGCCAGCGCAACAGCGGGGTGGCCGGCAGCCGCGGCAACGCCGGGATCCTCGCGGCGGTGAACAACCAGCCCGCACCGACGTGCACGAGATGGGCGTAGGCGTTCCCCGGACCGGCCAGCAACCGGTCCAGCGCGTGCGCACGCCCCATCGTGGCGAGATCGAGCAGCCCCGCGTACATCCCGGCCCCCTCGTACGCGAAACCCCGTTCCTCCGCCGGGACGCCGGAGAGCGGGACGTGCGGCGCGGACCACGTTCCGGCCGCGTGGTTGAAACCGGTCAGGAAGGACCGCGCGTGCTCCTCCAGAACCGCCCGCGCGGGTGGTCGGTCCAGCCGGAACCCGCGGCGGGCGAAATCGGCCATGCCGGCCGGAAGCCGGACCGTCCACCGCCGAGCCGTCCGCTCGACGAGATGTGTTCCGGCCACCGAACCCTCCTAAGAGGACTTTCCCTGACGACGCTCAAGTGGACCGATGGAGGACGACAACGTGTGCCTTCGCGGAGCCGTTTCAGGAGTACCAAGTGCCCTGCGAGGCGGCAAGTTGCGTCTCGGAACTTCACACCCCAGTGGGGTGGCTACCGTCCGTGACGTCACCCGGCCGGTGATCGGTGGGGAGCAGGGTCACCGGCCCAGGGCGCGATCCCGACGGACGCCAACCCGGGTCCTCCAGGCGGCCCAGTGATCCACAAGTGTGGTCGACCCGCACCGGTATCGATCAAGGCTTGATCGGCAACTGCCGTCGGAAGTGACCGACATCCGCGGTCAGAACCGACCTTCACAGCCGGAGGTGGACCACGCGGAGCGGACGTTCTCACTCCGAACGGCCTGCTTGGACGTGCTCGTCTCGACAGTGGACTGCTCAGCGCCGTTGCGCCGCAACCTCCCGGTGGGCCGGCCCACCGGGAGGCCGTCAGTCCGATTCGGCTCGGCACCCGGTCAAGGTGTCCACCAGACCACGCAGGGACGTGGTCGCGAGCCCGATGGTCGAGTCGCTCGCGCCATAGGGGATCACCAGCGTGTCGCCGTGCCGCAGCGCACCACAGGAATAGACGACGTTGGGCACATAACCGTCGCGTTCGCCGGAATCAGGAAGCAGCAGCGGTTCGGGCAGGGTAGCCAGCACCCGTTCAGGGTGGTCCAGGTCGAGCAGGATCGCGCCCATCGAGTAGACCCGCATCGGGCCGACCCCGTGGGTCAGCACGAGCCAGCCCTCGGGGGTCTCGATCGGCGAGCCGCAGTTGCCGACCTGGACGAGGTCCCAGTCCTTGCCGGGCGTTTCCACGGGCCGCGGCTCGTTCCAGGTCCTGATGTCGTCGGAGGTCACCACGGCCGTGCTCTCCCCGTCGCCGCGCGACAGCGCCGCGAACCGGCCCCCGATCTTCCTGGGGAAGAGCGCCATGCCCTTGTTGCGTGCGGCCGAACCGGTCGTCTGCGTGACGTGGAAGGTGCGGAAGTCATTTGTCTGCAACAGTTGCGGTGCGACATCGGCACCGTCGAACGCCGTGTAGGTGGCGTAGTAGGTCCGATCGCCGTCATCGTCGGTGAAGCACACGAACCTGGCGTCTTCCATCCCCTGGCGCTCGGACGGGCCGGTCGGCCAGAGCACCCGGCCGCTGACGGCGGTGTCGCCCGGGAACTCCGAGGTGTAGTTGCACGCGGCGATCCACCGGATCAGCTCGACGGTCCGGTGCGCCTCC
This sequence comes from Actinosynnema sp. CS-041913, assembly GCF_050942485.1. NCBI lineage: Bacteria > Bacillati > Actinomycetota > Actinomycetes > Pseudonocardiales > Pseudonocardiaceae > Actinosynnema > Actinosynnema sp. CS-041913. The sequence continues at coordinate 3,470,920 of NZ_CP192037.1, forward strand.
TGGCGAGCGACCAGTCCCGGGTGCAGGTCGGCCAGCACCTGGTCCAGTTCGGCGCCGGTGAACCGCGCGGGCAGCCACCGGTTCAGCACGGCGGAGACCTCGTCGTCGTGGCCAAGCTCGGCGAGCTTGCTCTGGAAGAGGCTCTTCTCGTGCACCGCGTCCCCGCGCAGTCCCGTGGTGGTGATGTCCGGGGGCGGCTCGACGGTGAGCGCGCCTCCTGGCCCTGCCACGCCGGTTCGGAAGCCGATCGACGACAGGTGGCCCTCGCCGATGCCGCGGACGCTCAGCACGAACCTCAGGTGCCCTGGTGCCAACCCGCTCTGATCAGGGTGCGCGACCATGGACGGGTTGCACAGCGCGGCGCCCTCGACGGCGTACTCGTGGGTGAAGTACGCGCCGATGAGCAGTCGGCGGGACTCGGACAGCTCGACGCCCGCGGGGAGGCGGTGGCTGACGCTCGCGAAGTGGTCGGCGAAGGTCAGCCGGATGTCCCGGTGCCGTTCCGCGAACAGGCGGACCGTGCGGTCGAGCGTGGCGCACACGGTTTCCTCGTCCAGTGCCATCACCCGCCGGATCACGGCCGCGGACCGCGACTCGTGCTCGGGCCGCTCCTCTCCCGGCACGAACAGCTTGGTGATGACGCGGCGCGGGTCCGGCCGCAGCCGCAGCGAGGTGCGGGTGACGTCGGCGTTCATCCGGTGCTCCCCAGCAGAGTGCGGTGGTGTTGCAGCGTGGAGATCAGCGCCAGGGTCGACTCGGCTCCCTGGTTGAGGTTGGCGCCGCCGCGCGTGAGTCCGTCGTAGCCGCCCCCGGTCTCCTCGTCGCGCATCGGCACGCCGAGATCGTTGTCGCCGGCGAACCACGCGACCGCGCGGCGGACACCGGTGAGCCACCTCAGCTCACCGGTGACCTGGTGGGCGCGGGCGCAGGCGTCGGCCAGCGCCGCGACCTCGATGGGTTGCTGGTCGAACGCCGGGCGAGGTTCGCCGAGGCACCAGCCACCTGCCGGGGTCGGCGAGAGGTGGCCCCCGCCGGACTCGACGGTGAGCAGCCAGTCCAGCAGCCGCAGCCCGTCCTCGCGGACCTTGCGGTCCGCGAGGAGATGGCCCGCGGCGATCAGCGCCTCGGGCAGCACGGCGTTGGCGTAGAAGAGTCGTCGCTCCGGCCACGGCCAGTCCGGCACGTCGCCGGGTTCGCCGACGTACGAGGAGATGTCAGCGAGCAGCTTGGCCGCGAGGGAGTGGCCGGGGTGGGCGCCGAGCACCTCAGCGGCGCCGAGAGCGGCGAAGGCCATCGAGCGCACCGAAGGCGGCCGGTGGTGGGCACTTGCCTCGAAGCGGGCCAATGCGGCCGTGCGGATCCAGGGCACCGGGCACCGGGCGGCTGCGGTGCCCAGCCCCCACAGCGCGCGTCCCCACCAGTCACCCAGGCCCGGCTCGTCCTGCCATCCGCGGTCGTAACCCAGCCGGTTGCGCAAACGCCCGTCCTCGAACTGGGCGTGGGCGATGAAGGCCAGGTAGCGCTCCGCCAGGACGACCAGCTCGGCGGACAGCTCCGACTCGCGGCTCAGGACGACCAGGCCGCGGGCGACATCGTCCAGGCAATACCCGTGCTCCCGGCGAGGCAACGGACCGTCGGCGTGCTCGCACAGGCCCGTGTCGTCGCTGAGCCGGACCAAATGGGCGAAACTCGGGCCGGTCACGTGGTCACGACGACGCGGGCGGCGAGCATGTCCTCCGCCAGGTCCCGATACCGGTTCGCGACCGCCGACCAGCTCAGTGCCGGGGCGAGACTCGCCGAACGGTCACTCATCCCGGCCGCGAGTCCCGGTTCGGTCAGCACCCGCCGCAGCGCCGCGGTGATGGCAGCCGGATCGCGGTGGGGCACCAGCAGCCCGGCTCCCGCCGCCAGCAGCTCCACGGCGTGCGGGAACTCGGTCGCGACCACCGGTTTGCCGGCGGCCAGGGCTTCGATGAGCACGCCGGAGGTGACCTGGTCGGACGAGTCGTAGGGCAGCAGGACGACATCGGCTTGACCGACCAGCTCCGCCAGCGCCCCCACCTCGCGGTAGGTCGGGTCGAACTCGACCAGGTCCGCGACGCCGAACGCGGCGGCGCGGTTGCGCAAGTACCTGCGGTAGGCCTCACCCTCGTGCGCCAGCACCTTGGGATGGGTCTGGCCGGCCACCAGGTAACGCGGCTTCAGGTCGCGTAGCGCACCCAGTGCGGAGATGCCCCACTCGATGCCCTTGCCACGCCCCAGCAGGCCCCAGGTGAGGATCATCGGCTGGTCGGCGGACGGACGGCGGGCAGGTGGCTCGACGACGAGCGCGCCATGCGGGATCACGACGACCTCATCGGGCCGTTGGACCGCATAGCCCGCCAGCAGACGGTGCCGCGCGGCCTCGGACATGGTCACCACGGCGTCGGCGTGGTCGACGACGTCCTCTAGTACTTGACGCTGGCCGGGTGTGGGCGCGGTGAGCACCGTGTGCAGCACGATGATCACCGGTACCCGCAGCCGGGCGAGCACGCCGAGCACGTCGTCGCCGTCGCGGCCGGAGTAGATCCCGTACTCGTGCTGCACCACGACCGTGTCGCAGCGGTTGAGGACCTCGGCCGCGGCCTCGACCCCACCGGGAGCCATCGGGTGCACCACCGCCGTTCCGTCCGCGACGGGGGATTCGTGGCCCGACTCCGCGAGAACCCGGACCACCCGGCCATCGCTACCCGGCGTCACCGCGGTCAGGTGGTGCAGCAGGGCGGCGGTGAACGTGGCCAGTCCGCATTGCGTGGGCGGATACGTGCTCAGGAAACCGTAGGTGCGAAACATCTAGACCCTTCGAGTGGGATGGAAAACGTGTTCGACGCCATCGGCCGCCGTGGGCAGTGCGGTGGAGGCACCGCGGCTGGAACTCAACCGGTCGTGGACGTGGCGGCAGAACTGGCGCACCCGGCCGGGCAGCTCGGCGACGAGGTCCTGGGAACGTGGCCACCAGGCGCCGTTGACATGCCCCGTGGTGGGCGTCTTCGGCCGCAGTCGCAGTCGTTGCGGGTGCCGGGGCTGCTCGGTGACCGACGCGGCCGATGGGACGATGAGGAGGTGGAGCGCCGACGTCACGGCCGGGACTCCCGTCTCCGGCTGGAGAAAGAGGCCGGTTTCACGTTTCGCCGAGTACGACACGAACTTGACCGCCCATGTGCGGGATGTTCCCGACAACCTGACTCTACATCGATTCAGTCATGATCAACCGAAATAACTCCGAATAATTCTCCGGTGGTCGCCGTTTGCGGCCGGTGAAATCCGCGGAAAACCACCGGCGGTTTCTGTCCCGCTGTCCGGCCCACGACCTCGGATCCGTTGCGCGGCCCCGTTCCGCCGGGCCGGCCCCACGTGGACGACCGCGAAACCTCCTACCGGAACTCGGTGTGGCCCGTACCGCACGTGCATCAAATACTCACAGCTAATCCTCAGGAAGCGTCTCGCGGACCGCAAATTTCGCGCAGGAGTCGATCACCTGCGCCAGCGGTGCGTGTAGCATTGGAGTTGGCGGCAACGTTCCTCCGTGAAACCGGTCGGTCCATAAAAAATGGCCCGGAGTTCCGCCTCGGGCGGGTTGAGCAAATGCCCTCCGGCCAGATCGCGCGACCGGGGAACTGGAGTACCGACATGAGCACGTCGACGTGCACGACCCCGGCGTCGACCACGGAGCGGCTGACCTTGCGCCCCTGGCGGGTCGACGACGCGCAGGCCGCGCCCACGGCACTCCGGCCACCAGGCCGCGACTGAGACCCCTGTCGCGCCGCGGCGCCGTTCGGTGGCGCCCCTTACTGCCGCGAGTGCGCGGTCGCCAGCGCAGGACTGTTCCGACACCGACACCCCGATGGCAATCCACGGAGGACTGAGAAACGCATGCCCGACACTCCCGAAGGCGAAGCGGTCATCGCCCGGCGACTTCACCTCGCCACCGGATTCCTCGCCTCCGAACGCGACTGGGTCTCGGGACACCTGGCCGCGCTCGGCTCGCGGTTGCGATCGTTCCGAGACGACCAGATCGACCTGGAGATCAGCCTGAAGGACCGCCAGGGCGTCGAGCAACGAGTCACCCTGGAATGCTGGATCAACCGAAGCCCGCGCCTGCACTTCGTCGCCACGTCCTCGAAGCGCGACCTTCCCGCGGCGCTGAGCGAAGTCCGCAACGAGTTGGTCCGACAGGTCGACGCGGCCAAGACGCGCACCGAGCCACGCAACAACCGCGCGCTGAGGTCGGTACCCGAATGGTCAGAGCGCGAATAGGCGACACCACCAACGGCCCGTCGCCCGCACCGCCCGACGACGGGGCCTGTCACCGCACGACCCCCGCCGGGTGTCACCTGGCGGGGGTCGTGCGGTCGGGTTCGGGAAATCAGGTGGGTCGGGCGTCCGGTGTGGTGTCACCGGAGGTGTGGTCAGCCGGTGCAGTTGGGGACCGCGGGGGTGCTGCCGACGCAGTTGTTGGGGGTGTTGGCGGTGATGGGGCTGTTGGTGGTGGTCATGGTGCCGCCTTGGCGGTAGACGCCGCCGGAGTGGCCCAGGAGCAGCAGTGCGTGGTTGTCGGTCACGGCGGTCTGGGTGAGGGTCGTCGCGGTGGAGGCGACCGCGGAGATCCCGCCACCCCGGCCCGCGTTGTTCCCGGTGATGAACAGCGGACTGCCGGAGACGCCGGTGACCGTGAGCGTGCCGCGCAGACCGTTGTAGATGCCGCCGCCGTCGCCGAGCAGGGTGGTGTTGCCGGACACCGGGCTGTTGGTGAACGTCGCGGCGGGCGCGGTGCCGGACGGGGTGTCGGCGTTGGCGAGACCGCCGCCGTTGCCCGAGGCGGTGTTGCCGGTCAGGGTGCTGCCGGTGAGGGTGACCGCGCCGCGGTTGAGAATGCCGCCGCCGTGGCCGAGGACGTTGCCCCGGGTGAAGGCGACCCCGGTGGTGAGCGTGAGGCTGCCGGTCGGGCCGACCTCGGCGATCCGGAACAGCCCCGGGCCCAGCGGCGAGGCGTTGGTGACGGTGGCGGGGCCGATCATCTCGACCGGGGTGGTGATCACCGGCAGCGCGTTCGAGGCGCCACCGTGGGCGGCGGTCATGTGGTAGGTGCAGCCCCCCGCCAGGACGAGGGTGTCCGAGGTGGGCGTGGAGTTGGCCAGGTTCACCGCCGCGACCAAGGCGTTCTCACTGCACGCCACCGGGATGGTGATGGCTTGCGCTGCCGGTGTGAGGGCGATCAGACCGCCGGTCACGACGGTGGCGCCGAGTAAGGCTTGGACGGTGGTTCGGATGTGTCGCATGGGACTTCATTTCCTGGAACAGGATTGAGGATGGGCCGCGTGGCGCGTCGGTGTCAGCGCCGGTGTGGACGGCGTGCGGGTGCACCAACGCGATTCGAGCGCCTGCGGCCGGTCATCCGTGCAGAAGACCCCGGCTCGCGGTTTACCTCCGTGATCAAATACGGGAGGTGTCGCGCCACCGGGGTCCGGGGTAACAATTTCCAAGCTATACCCTCGGCTGATTGATAGCATCCACAGTCGCCTGAATGGCCGTATCCGCTGCGATGTTCGACGGCGGCCGGCCGCCGGGCGCGGTGGCCCCGGCGCTCGGCCGCCGGGTCACGTCCAAGTCCTCGGCTTCCGCGACTCCCTGGTCCCCGGCCTCGCTTCTCGTGCTCGATAATGACGTCACGCCGGTCCCTGAGTCATTGAGTGGGTGTGGTGGGAGGGACATGGACGAGAGTCTTGACAGCCGGTTGGCGGGGATGGCGGCGCGGCTGGACCGGCTGCGCGAGTTGGACCCGCCGAAGCGGGAAGCCTTCAGCTCCATGAGGACGGCCGGGCGGCGTCCCGGCGGCTACATCATGTTCGGTGCCGATCGGCACGGACACCGGAACCAACCGCTCACCGAGGCGCAGCTTGGCGCGTTGGAAGGGGCCATGGGTGTCGCGCTGCCCGGCGACTTCCGTGCGTTCCTGGAGCGGATCGGCACGGGAGCCGGGCCGTTCTACGGGATCGACCGCTACCAGGCCCTGCTGCGCGACGCGACCCCCGAGTGCGCCCGCCCGTTCCCGACCGGCGAACGCGGCCCGTTCTTCACCGGCGACGATGACGACGACGGGCTGGAGCACGGCTACCTGCCCATCATCGAAAGAGGGTGCGGGGACGAGGTCGGCTTGGTCACCGCCGGCCCCCGGCGGGGGCACGTGGTCAACATCGACATGGGTGACCAATGGATCCTGGGTCCGGACTTCCTCACCTACTACGACACCTGGCTCGACCGAAGCATCGACCAGTTGAGCCGCACACCGCGACCCACCCACGTGTACTGGGTCCTGTGACCGCAGCCCCGGCCGGACCGCGGCAACGACGTCACCGGCCGGGCGGTGAGTGCGCTACCCGACAACCCGTACCGATCGCCCTGACCGTGAGGCGAAACCGGCTGCGGGTCGCCGATGGTGGCCACGGAGGTACCGGCGGATCCGGGCCGCGGCCCGGTAGGTCCCGATCAGGAAGACCGGCCCGACTCCAGGTCGGCCGTGACAGCGGTGGTCTTGGTGGCCGGGGAGCCTGCGGCCGACCATGCGGATCGCGCATCGACGCAGGTGAGCGCACCTGGGTCACCTGATCGAGGAAATCTATGATCGCTGGAGTAGACATTCGCACGTCGGTGTGTGTAGTGTTCTCCTTGTCGAACAGAAGAGAACGTCCTATCGGCGCGGGAGAGGATGAACTACCCGCGAGTTGGGAGCAGGACGGCCTCGCCGGTCGGGACTGGTGGTAGAAGGTTCTGCAGGCGAAGCCAGGGACAGTCGGCACAGGTAGTACCGGGAGCACAACCGCAATACGCTCGACAGCAGTTCGCACGACCCGGAGTCCGACAGTCAGCAGTGGTGGTAGCAGCATCGGTCAGGCGCGCTGGAGCCGATCAGTGGAAGGGGTTCCGGCACGGTGGTCGCAGGCGGTGGGTGAGGTGAGCCGGAGTGTTCGAAGAGTCCGGTGCCGACCGCCGAAGCAGTACAGGCAAGCGTACGGATCGACAGAGAAGGGAAGGGTTGCACGCCATCGGATCGCCTGCCGCGGAGTGAAGTCGTCCGGGTGGGTACCGCACTCCAGATCGATTGGGTGGTGGTTTCCGGTCACGTACATGCGATCCCCGCGTTGTCCGGAGTTCGTACGGATGGCGTGGACATGACAAGCCGGTCTCAGGACTGGCTGGTGGAAGTGAACCCGTAACCCCAGGGGCCCGGCGCCGAAATGGTGCCGGGCCCCTCTTCGCGCGAAGGTGCGATGCCCCCAGACGAGCGGGCCCTGATGCCCAGCGCAGCGGCCAAGCGCAACCGGTCACGAGCGCGCAAGGCCTCCGCGTCCACCCGCAGGGCTGCCGCGAGTAGGCGGGATGTGGGCAGTCGATCGCCCACCGCACCTCGTTCGCGGTTTCCCCCGCGCGGGCGATGAGCTGCTCGATCGCGGGCTGGTCGTTGGCGATCCGTTGCGAGAAGACGGTCTTGCCGTTCGTGTCGATCGCGCAGGCGTGGTGGTGGGTCCTGCCGACGTCGACACCGACCCGGACCACCGGTCGATCCGTCACGCACTGTTCCTGTTGTCGCCGGTCAACCTCGTGAACGACCCTGCCGACAGGTCCCTGATCACCGACGGTCCGCATCAGATCCGAATCACCACTCGGTGATTACGCAACATTCGGGACATCCGCAGCACTGGCAACTCCACGTCTGGGGTGTCGAGGACCGGCTGAGCAGCACCAACCACTGACCGAGCCGGACGACAATCAGGTACAGCAGTCGCAACGATCCGCCTGTTGATCACAGCTCGTGGTCAACAGTGCATTTTCATCGCATCCCAGCGACCCCAGTGCAGAGTTCTGACACCCCTCACGGCCGCGTGTCTACCGGCGCCTCAGGACGAGAACCTCTCGTACTTGTCGTCCATCAACCAGCAGGCGAAGCCCCGGCGGACGTACGCGCCGGCCGTGTACCTGCCCGAGCAGAGCCCGCCGTCGGACGTCTCCAGGTGGACAACCTTGCCGTCCTGGTAATAGGCCAGCAGGCTGCCGTTGCCCGTACCGACACCGACCTTCCTACCCAGCTCTTGTTCGATCTGCTCGTTCGACACGGACTCCAGGTCGAACACGTAGAGCTCGTCCCACTCCCGGTCGGTGAATTCAGCGAACGGCTTCCGGTCCGGAGCATCGGACTTCCGGTACTCGTCCACCTTCCGGTAGAGCTCGCCGTTGTAAGGGATGTGCCCCTCCCCAACAGTCGCACATCCCCCGCACACCACAACCAACAAGCCCAACAACACACCCACGAACCGCACCACTGGCCTCCTCCACTTCACCAATACCGACCTGACCGCCGGGGCGGACGCCGCGCGCGGCGTGGGGGCTCTGCGCTTCAGCGACGAGGATGGCACGTCCTACAGTCGGGGCACCGCCTTCAACCCCCGCGGCGTGAGCCACGCCTACTTCGGCAACGGCCACGACGTCCCCGCGGACGCCGAGGTGCCACTCGCCGCCGTCCGGCAGGCCATCGCCGAACTGCTGACCACCGGCGGCACGCGACCGACCGGGTTCGAGTGGACCGAAGCCGAAGCATGACTCCGACACGCCACGACGAAAGCCGGATATCGTGGCGAATCCGCGAGGGGCTGGCGAAGCGCTGTGGATTGCGGACCGCCCGGTTCCCCGCAACGGTCGGGAGCCAGTCGGTGGATGCGCGCAACTGGTGGACAGTTGTCTTCTCACTGCTATCAGAGGTAGCCCTTGTCCGCTCCGCTATAGACGACGTGGGAACCCTGCGAGGTTCCCGCTCGCACGCGTGTTCGTGGCGTCGTTGTTGCGTCGGTCATAGCAGGCCGCGTCGGTAGGCGGCCACAAGCCGGCGGGGCACGGTCAGTTTGCGGCCGTCGGGCGTGGTCACCGCAACGAGGTCGGGTGCGGTGGCCTTCCACTGGGAGCGGCGGTGGCGGGTGTTGCTGCGTGAGGTCTTGCGCTTGGGCACGGCCATGTCAGCGGTTCCTCTTCCCGTAGCGGCGGTTGAACTTCTCCACGCGGCCGGCCGTGTCCATGACGCGCTGGTTTCCGGTCCAGAACGGGTGCGAGTCCGCGGTGACGTCCACGGTGATCAGCGGGTAGGTGTGGCCGTCCTCCCATTCGACCGTCCTGGTCGAGGTGGCCGTGGACCGGGTCAGGAACGCCGTGCCCGTCGCATGGTCCTGGAAGACCACCGGGTGGTAGTCGGGGTGGATGCCCTGCTTCACAACTCCTCCATTTCGTCGTGCCACTCGGCGAAGGGCTCGACGAACTCCAGTTCGTCGATCAGCGTCAGTTCCTCGTCGGTCGCCAGCGCCTCGCGCAGTGCCGTCGTGATCTCGTCCGGTGCCGCGGATCCGGCGATGACGACCAGTTCCTGCGACCGGTCGCCGTAGTAGGAATCCCAGGTCGCCGATGCGGTCGCGCGGCGTTCGTCGGGTACTTCGGACCAGTCGTCGACGGCCGCGAGCCACGGGCCGAGGTTGAGGCCGCCGCCGGTGGACTCCAGCCACAGTGCGACGTCCGGTTGACTGGCCACCCACACCCGGCCGCGGGTGCGCACGACGCCGTGAGCAGGACGTCGATGGCCTTGTGCAGCCGCATCGGGTGGAACGGGCGGCGTTCGGTGAAGTGCACGACGGCCGCACCCTGGGCCGGCTTCAACGGCGGCTGTCCGTGCAGCAGGGTGCCGAAGCCGTCGTCGAAACGGCCTCGGCGGGCGCCTTGGGGGATGGCGGCCAGCAGTTCCGGCACGTCGAGTGCGCCCCTGAGCCGGCGCGGTGCGAGTGGAGACAGCCGGTCCAGGCGCAAGGTGCACGAGACGCAGCCGTGGGCGAGTTCCAGCACGGTCAGCTCGCCGTCGACCCACCGGCGCACCACACCCTGAGCGAGATTGCGCAGGTCGTGGCGGACCAGCACCGATCCCGGCGACGCGCGCCAGACCTCCTCGGCGACGTCGTGCCGCGCCAGGCCGGCCACCAGTAGGACCTCGGTTCCCATGTGGGTTAGCCTAACGGAAATGATTGTCGTTTCAAACTGGAGGTAGCGTGTCGTCACGGCACTGCCAGGTCACCGGGCGCAAGCCCGGTTTCGGCAAGCAGGTCTCGCACTCGCACCGGCGCACGTCCCGCCGCTGGCTGCCCAACACCCAGCGGCGACGGTTCTGGTTGCCCTCGGAGAACCGGCACGTCGTGCTGAAACTGTCGACCAAGGGCATCAAGACCGTGGACCGACGGGGCATCGAGTCGGTGGTCACCGAGCTGCGCCGTCAGGGGGTGAAGGTCTGATGGCCAGGGGCACCGACGTCCGGCCGATCATCAAGCTCCGCTCCACCGCGGGCACCGGCTACACCTACGTCACCCGCAAAAACCGGCGCAACGACCCCGACCGCATGGTGCTGCGCAAGTTCGACCCCGTCGTGCGCAGGCACGTCGACTTCCGCGAGGAGCGCTGATGGCCAAGAAGTCGAAGATCGCCAAGGACCGGCAGCGGCGCGAGGTCGTCGCCCGGCACGCCGAGCGCCGCGCGGCGCTGAAGGAGATCATCCGCACCGATTCGCAGCGCCGCGACGAGGCACTGCGCGCTTTGCAGAAGCTGCCCCGCGACGCCAGCCCCACCAGGCTGCGCAACCGCGACGCCGTGGACGGTCGCCCCAGGGCTTTCCACCGCGCATTCGGCCTGTCCCGCATCCGACTCCGTGAGATGGCGCACCGCGGCGAACTGCCCGGCGTCAGCAAGTCGAGCTGGTGAGCCGGATGCCCAGAGTCGAACGCACCCCGAAACGCCGGGTGAACCTGCTGCGCAAAGAGGGCATCACCACAGTGGACTGGAAGGACGCGACGCTGCTGCGGAAGTTCATCTCCGACCGCGGCAAGATCCGCTCCCGCCGCGTCACCGGCCTGACGCCGCAACAGCAGCGCCAAGTCGCCACCGCCATCAAGAACGCACGCGAGATGGCACTGCTCCCTTACCCCTCCAAGGGCCGCTGACCGGTCGGGTGTGCTCCGCCCTCCGACGGGGCACACCCGGTGCGGCCGACGACACCGCGGCCGGCGCGATGTCGAACCGGTACCCGTCCGCCCCCACCCGACTGGTGTCTCGCTACCGGGAGGTCGCGGCCCGGTCGTCGGGCGGATCGCCGCTGTGGCGTCGGCGTTGCGCGAGGTGTTCACCGCGGACGATCCCGACGTGGCCGTCGGGTACGTGAACGACCTGCTCGCGGAGTTCCGCGTACAGCCCCGGCTGGCCCGCCACGGCGACCAGTCGTGGTGGCACCTGCACTACACGGGAACGGTAGGCGGCCTGGCGGGGGAGTGGGCCGGCGCCTGCGCCGCCGCGTTCCGCGTCCGGGCCAGGTCGGCCGACCCGGCCACACGGACCGGCGTCGAACGGTGACGTCTCGACGGCCGTGAAGCAGCCGGACGGAGTCCGCAGGGCCCGTCGCCTCCGGCTCTACTGGGTCAGCGCCTGCTGAGCAGGAGGTAGCGCTCGTCGTCGATCTCACGGCCCCACAACAAGGGATCGCGCAGGCCGTGGTCCGGTTCCTGGTCGAAGGCGTCGGCTTGGCCGCCCCAGCAGGTCCGCACGTCGTAGGTCACGGTCCGAGTCTGCGGAACCGGTGGTGAAGCCGGTGTTCAGACCCCGGCGTAGGAGTGCAGGCCGACGGCGACGAGGTTGACGAAGAACAGGTTGAACAGCACGGCGACCATGCCGGCCACGTTGATCCACGCGGCGTTGCGGCCTCGCCAGCCGGCGGTGGAGCGGGCGTGCAGGTAGGCGGCGTAGCAGATCCACGAGACGAACGCGAACGTCTCCTTGGGATCCCAGCCCCAGTAGCGGCCCCAGGCCTGCTCGGCCCAGACCGCCCCGGTGACGATGGCAAAGGTCAGGGTGGCGAAGCCGAACACACCGGTGCGGTAGGCGACGCGGTCCAGGTGGTCGGCGGGCGGGAGGCGCGCACTGACCGGTCTGCGCGGCTTTGTGCTGAGCAGGTGCAGTCCACTGAGGACTCCGGACAGGAGGAAGACACTGCTGGCCATGATCGCTGCGGCGACATGGATGGCGATCCAGTACGAGCGCAGGGCCGGCTGCAGCGGACCGACTTCGGTGTAGAGCTGGTTGCCCGCCAGGAAGAGCAGCAGAGCCACCGGCAGCAGGACGAACACCGACAACCTGCGGACCCGGTGCTTCCACACCACGTACAGCCAGCCGATCACGGCCAGCAGGCCGACTGCGGACAGGTACTCGTACATGTTGCCCCACGGCACCCGCCCGCCGGCGATTCCGCGCAGGACAAGGGATCCTGTGTGCAGCAGCGCACCGAGCACGGTGAGCGCCAGGCCGAGCCGTCCGCACATGTTCGCGATACCGCCTCGCTGCGAGCCGTAGCGGCTGAACGAGTGTTCGGCCGCGCACAGCAGGGCCGCGCCCATGTACACGCCGAAGGCGCTGGTGAACAGCCAGTCGCTGAGCACGGCGATCACGCGGCTACTCCTCTGGTCCGGCGGATCCACAGCAGTCCGAGCAGGGGCAGCACGAGGGGGATGAACAGGTAGCCGCGGCCGAAGTCCGACCACACGGTCGCGTCGGGGAACCAGTGCGGCGCCACCAGGCTGACCGCTCCGATCACGAGCACACCCGTCAACTCCGCGGCGCACGCGGCGAGCGCGACCCGCCGCGAGGTCCGGCTGCCCAACCCCAACGCGATCGTGGCCACCACGTAGACGACGGCGGCGAACGCGGACAGCAGGTAGGCGACCGGAGCGTGGTCGAAGCGGGTCGCGATCTGCACTGCCGAGCGGGAGGTCGCGGCGATCGCGAAGATCCCGTACACCGCGACGAGCAGCCTGCCCGGCCCGGAGCGGGTGGCCTCACCCATGGCCGGTCCAGATCTGTTGCAGGCGCACGATCATCACCGGCACACTCAGGCAGCCGACCGCCAACACCGAAGCGCCCCAACGGGAACGCTCGGCCACGGCCCACAGCCCGGCCAGCGGCAGCACGACCACCGGCCCGACGAGGTAGCCGACGAACGTCGCCCCGGAGACCTCCCGGTCGGTCGCGATCAGCCTCACCACGCCGACCACGGCCTGGGTCAGCAGCCCGACTTCCACCAGCGCCACGAGTCCGGCCACCCCCAGCGTGAGCTTGGTGTCCAGGGTCAGCGGCTTGTCCAGCATGACGAGCAGCAGCGACCAGGCCGCGGCGACGAGCGCGGCGACGGTGAGCGCCACGGCCAACGAGTCGATCATCCGGTGCAGTCCTCAAGCAGGGGAAACGTCTACTACCGAATGTAGCACTACGAGCGGTAGTAGACGTCAGTAGAGGACGAAGCTCACCGGTGTCGACACCAGCACCATGCCGCTGAGCAGCGACAACCACCGCCAGACCGGTGCCAGCGGCGCGCTTCCCGCCAGTCGTGACAGCCGGGCCTCGATCTTCGTGTCGGCGACGCCCAACGCGCCCGCGGGCGGTGATGCCGCGTGGAACCGGCGCAACGCGGAGGCCAGGTGCCCCGCGCCGTGCTCCCGGCACGCGGTCTCGTCGGCCCGCATCTCCACCAGCAGCGCGACCACGTCCCGGACCGACGCGGCCAGCCGCGCGGGTGCGCACCACCGCAGCGCGGTGAACGGCAGCAGCACCAGATCGTGGCGTTCCCTGACGTGCGCCCGTTCGTGGGCCAACACGGCCAACAGTTCGGCACGCGGCAACGCCCGCACCGCGCCCGAGCTGAGCACCACGGTCGCCCGCACGCCGGGAAGGCAGTACGCGACCGTCAGCGGCGAATCGACGATCACCGCGCCGGGCACGTCACAGTGCTCGTGCGCCACCAACGCCAGCACGTCCCGATGGCGTCGCCGCACCCGCAGCACAGCGAGCCACGACCACACCACCGCGCCGATCAGCCACCCGCCGAGCCCCAATCCGGCCATCACCGACACCGTGCCCCAATGCGCCCACTCGCGCGACCACGACGCCAACCCCGAGGGAATGGAGCCGGGAAACCGCGCCAAGCCGACGGACAGCAGCAGCCCGACGATCGAGAGCACCCAGGTCGACGCGAGCATCTGCCACAGCAGGATGCCGGTGCGCGGCGACCGCACCACCCAGCGGGCGTTCGCCAACGGCGTCACCAGACACGCGCACACCACGAGCGTCACCACCAAGTGGACGGCGGCACTCACCGTTGGCCGCCCTCGCGGCCCTCCGCCAACGCCTGGCTCAACACCTCGGCCTCCGGCTCGCTCACCGCCCGCGCGAAGTGCGCCAGCGCCGCCTGCCGATCCCCGGTCTGCGAGAGGGCGTCGAACATCAGCCGCGCCACGTAGTCCTCACGAGTGGCCGACGGCGCATACCGCCACGCCCGCCCGTCCAGCTCACGCCGCACGAAGCCCTTCTTGGCCAGTCGGGTCAGCACCGTCATCACGGTCGTGTAGGCCAAGTCCCGGTCGGCCAGCGCGTCCACGACGTCACGCACGACCATCGGCTCGGCGCGGTCCCACAGCACGTCCATGGTGGCGCGCTCCAGCTCGCCGAGCGTGCTCACCGACGTCTCCGCAGGGCGTGACCCATACGTCGAATGGTAGCCGCGTGCCGGGTGTGATCCGTTTCACAACCGACCGCTCGGTCAATCATGGTCGGGTCTGCCGGTCAGGTGGTGGTCCGCCGCCCCGACCGCCTCGGCCAGCAGGCGTCGGACGTGTCCGCCTCGGGCGCGGTAGAGCGCGCGGCGGCCGTCGCGGCGTACCGACACCAGCCCGGTGAGCCGGAGTTTCGCCAGGTGCTGGGACACGGCGGGCCGGGCGATGCCCACCGCCTCGGCCAGCGTCGTGACGTCGTACTCGTTGCCGCACAACAGCCACAGCATCCGGAACCGGGTGCCGTCGGCGAGCATCCGGAACCCGTCGACGGCGACCTCCACGTGCTCGCCAGTGGGTAGCTGTTGCCAGTCATCCGTTGTTGCAACGTCGTCGCGTGCGTACATGGGCACCTATGATGCCGGCATGCTCGCCGTGCTGCGCGTCCGCACCTACCGTCACCTGTTCGCGGCCCAGGTCGTGGCGCTGACCGGGACCGGCCTGGCCACGGTCGCGCTCGGCCTGCTGGCCTACCGGCTCGCCGGGCCGGACGCGGGCGCCGTGCTCGGGACGGCGCTGGCGATCAAGATGATCGCCTACGTGACGGTCGCCCCGCTGGCCGGCGCGATCGCGGGACGGCTGCCGCGTCGAGGGCTCCTCGTGGGCCTGGACCTCGTGCGGGCGGCGGTCGCGGTGGTGTTGCCGTGGGTGGGCGAAATCTGGCAGGTGTACCTGCTGATCTTCCTGCTCCAGGCCGCGTCCGCCGCGTTCACCCCCGCGTTCCAGGCCACCGTCCCGGACGTGCTGCCCGACGAACGCGACTACACCAGGGCGCTCACCCTGTCCCGCCTGGCCTACGACCTGGAGAGCCTGCTCAGCCCGGCGCTCGCCGCCGCCGTCCTGCTGCTGGTGAGCTTCGAGAACCTGTTCCTGGGCACCGCGATCGGGTTCGTGGCCTCGGCGCTGCTGGTGGTCTCGGTCGTGCTGCCGGGGGCACGACCGCAACGCCGCCGCGGGCTCTACGAGGGCACGACGCGCGGCATCCGGATCTACCTGTCCACGCCGCGGCTGCGCGGGCTGCTGGCGGTGCACCTGGCGGTCGCGGCGGCGGGTTCGATGGTCCTGGTCAACACCGTGGTCTACGTGCGCGACGTGCTGGGCAGGGAGGCCGCCGACGTGGCGTTCGCCTTGGCGGCCAACGGGATCGGCTCGTTGCTGGCCGCGCTCGCGCTGCCCCGTCTGCTCGACCGGGTCGCCGACAGAGCGGTGGTGCTGCGCGCGTCGGTCCTGCTGGCGGTCGCGATGTTCGCCGGCTTCGGCCTTGTTCCCCTGGCGGGCGGATGGCACTGGTCGGCGTTGCTGCTGCTGTGGGCGGTCGTCGGCGCGGGCAGCTCGATGGTGCTCACCCCGGGGTCACGCCTGCTGCGCCGCTCCGCCGATCCCGGTGACTTCCCCGTGCTGTTCGCCGCGGACTTCGCGCTGTCGCACGCCTGCTGGCTGCTGTGCTACCCGCTGGCCGGCTGGCTCGCGACCGTCACGAACACCACCGTGACCTTCGCCGTGCTGGGCGCGATCACCCTTTCCTCGTCCGCCGTCGCGATGCGGCTGTGGCCCCGCCACGACCCCGAGTGCCTGGAACACGTCCACGACGACCTCGACCCGGACCACCACCACCTCCAGGACGCGGTCCCTGCCGGAGGGGTGTGGCGGCACACCCACACCTACCGCATCGACGACTTCCACGACCGCTGGCCACGCTGACCCGGTCGACGGCGGCAGAGCGCCGACCGGACCTCAGCGGTCGACGGGAAGCAGAAAAGCCAGCGTGCTCTCCGCGATCCGCGACTCGACCGCCTCGAAATCGGCGGCGGTGGCCTGTCGGAACCTCTGCGACGCCACCAGCGACAACAGCCACCACGCCGCGGCACCGGTGTCGAGGTCCGCACGCAGCTCGCCGTCGGCCTTGCCCCGGTCGAGCAGACCCACCAGCGCCGCGGCGAAGCGCTGTGTGGCCGTGCGGGCGGCGGCCTCGACCTCCGGCTCGTCGGTGACCGAGGACGCGTCGGCGAAGATCGCCCCGACCGCGCCGGCGCTGTGGACCTGTCGCAGGTGGTCGGGGTCCAATACGACCCGCAGCAGGCCGGAGACCGGATAGGTGCTGACCGTCGCCCGGTCGAGCATCCGGCAGATGTGGTCGGCGGCCCGTTCCACCACGGCGGCGAACAGCGCCGCCTTCGTGCCGAAGTTCTGGAACACCACCGGCTCGCTCACCCCGACCCGCCGCGCCACGGTCGAGGTCTTGCCCCGCAGGTAGCCGACTTCGGCGAACACCTCGGTGGCCGCCACGAGGATCGACTCGCGGCGGTCCTCGGCGCTCATCCGCGTCCGCCGCGCCTGCTGTCCGGTCACGAAGGCATCGTAATCGTCCTCGCCGACCCGACTCGGTGATCACTGAGGCCGGGAAGCCTGCGGATCCCCGGCCCCGCGGCTCAGGCCGGCTCGCGGCCCAGCATCCCCGCCCGGTGGTAGTACTCGTAGAGGCCGTCGAAGATCGGCGTGGCGACGGCGAGGGTGTGCTCGTCGTCGCCGATCATCGACAAGCCCCGCAGGATCACGTCCAGGCCCGGCGCTTCGGGAGCGTCGTAGCGCTCGTCGTCCAGGTCGGCCTCGTGGACGATCTCGGCGATGCGCCACAGCGGGGGATCGGTGATCTCGTAGCGGCGCAGGATCGTCTCGAAGCTGCAGTCGCCGTTGTGGTGGCCCAGTTCCACGCCCCGCATGTCGAACGGTGTGGCGTCCTCCGGCACGTCGGCGGGGTCGGTGACGAACGCGAACTCGGCTTCGGCGTCGAGGAAGCGGCGGATCAGCCAGGCGCAGGCGGCGCGGTCGATGTGGATGCCGGCGCGGGTGGCCCACTTCATGCGGTCTCCTCGTGGACGTTGTCGGGGTGCAGGGCGGCGACGGCGCGCCCGGCGGCGGCCCGTTGCGGTGGTGGGAAGTAGTCGCGGCGGTGGATGCGACGCAGGTCGGCGCGCAGTTTGCGGATGGCGTTCCGCCGATCGGTGGCGGACCGGTGCGCGGAGTGTTCGGCCTCGGCGAGCACCTGGGCGTATTCGGCGGCACGGGCGTCGGCCATGCCTTGGGCGAGCGCGCGTTCCTGCGCGGCGCTGCCCGGCCGCGCCGACCACAGCATCGCCGAGCCTCCGGCGTCGAGCACCTCGTCGGCGATCCACTCCAAATGCTCGCGCGTGCGGGCGTCGGCGGGCAGCGCGACCAGACCGTCCGAGATCTGCGCGACCCCCAGCCGTTTGAGCTTGCGCCACACCGAGATCCGCGGCGTCGAGGGCTCGCGTGGCAGTCGGTAGGACAGCAGCACCCACTGACCCGGTGTGCCCGGCCGGCCGACGGAGCCCGCGCTCATGCCGCACAGTCTGGCGTGCGCGGGCGGTCGGCACAGGTGCACGTCCACGTTCTACGCGCCGAGCCCGGCGAGCAGCGACCAGGCCGTGCCGGAACTCTTTCCCACTTTCCGGAATCGGTGCGCTACGTGAGTCCGATAGGTGGACCACCCCGCAAAAACGGGGCTCCGGCGGCAATCGGGCGAGCGGTCAGCGATTTTGTTGAATGTGACATTCGCGAACCGGATGACTCGGCATCCGTTCGGGCTAGGTCGGCTACCTGAAGTGTCGGCTCGGCGACTACTGGTCATGTTCGCTGAACGAAGCGTTTAGTGGATCGTCTCAATGCGGTGGGTATGGGCTCGTGAGGGTTCCGCGCATTAAGCCGGATGGCCCTTATATCGGTCGCAGACGGGCAGTTAGCTTCTCCACTGCGCCGCAGTTGTAACCATGGTTACCTGCACATTTTCAGCCCGCTTTCGAGGGTCTATCAGTGGCGCTCGAAAAACGTCCGAAGGGAACACTTCATGTCCCAGTCGATGGACCTCGGGCCGCCCGGTGGTGGCATTCGACGGCGACAACTCCTCCTGGCAACCGGGCTGACCGGCGTCGCGCTGGGGGTCGGCGCGGCCCCGCTCGCGGCCGAGCCGGGAGACGGTGTCCGGGCAGGCGACCCGGAAACCTGGCGGCGGATGTTCGTGCTGGACCGCGACCCGCTGTTCCTCAACGTCGGCACGGTCGGCTCACCACCCCGCGAGGTGCTGCGCACCGAGAGCAGACAGGCGGAGGCCGTCGCCAGGCAGGCCCTGAGCAACTACCACGGCACCTTCGACGCCGAACGCGCGCAGATCGCCGCGAGCCTGGGCTGCGACGCCGACGAGCTGTTCCTGTCCGACAACACCACCCACGGCGTCGGCACCGTGCTCGCCGGTCTCGACCTGACCGCGGACGACGAAATCCTGACCACCAACCACGAGCACCCGGCGGTCAACACCCCGCTGGCCGTCCTGCGCCACCGCCGCGGCGTCACCGTCCGCCGTGTCGCGCTGCCCGTGGGCAACCGACAACGGGCCGAGGACTACAGAACCCTGTTCGAGGCCGCGATCACCGCCCGCACCAAGCTCCTGGTGTTCTCCGCGCCGGTGTTCCGCACCGGGACCATGCTGCCGGTCCGCCTGATCGCCGAACTGGCGCAGCGGCACGGCATCACCACCCTGCTCGACGGCGCGCACATCCCCGGCATGTTCGCCTACCGCTACCGCGAGCTGGGCGTGGACTTCCTCGCGGGCTCGGGCGCCAAGTGGCAGTGCGGCCCGGCGCGCACCGGCGTGCTGTACCTGCGCAACAAGGTGATCGAGGCCTACAACCCCAACCCGCTGCCGACGTTCTGGCCGACCGTCACCTCCACCCTCGCCTATCCAGACACCGGACTGCCGCCGCGGACGGCCACGGGCTCCTACGACGTCGCGGCCCTGCTCCAGGACGCCGGCAACCCCAGCCTGGCCCAGGTCGCCGGATTCGTGAAGGCGTGCGAGATCTGGGACCGCCTCGGCCGCGCCGTAATCGAGCGCTACGTCCTGGGTCTGTCCGCGCGGCTGAAGGAGAAGATCGCCGAACGGTGGGGCACCGACGCGCTCTACAGCCCCAAGGACGACCCGCGGCTGGCCAGCGCGATCACGTCGTTCAACCCGTTCGCCCGGCCCTCCGACGTGCTGGACCTGAACAAGGCCAACGCCTTCGTCACGCGGATGCGCGACGAGCACCACATCACCATCCGCACCACGGTCGTCCCGATCGCCGGCACGACCGCGCCGAGCAACGCCATCCGCGTGTCCACCCACCTGTTCCACGGAGAGCACGACGTCGACCGGTTCGTGGACGCCGCCTGGCGGCTGTCCCGGGCGATGGGCTGAGGAGCCACCGATGCCGAACCTCGAACTGTCCCGCGGCCAGATCCTGCGCCACCTGCTGACCATTCTCGGCATCGCGGCGCTGGTCTTCGCCACCGTCGGCGTGGCCAACGCCCGTCTCAACCCCTACGTCTACGACGGCGACGCCATCGACGACGTGGCACAAGGACTGGTGCAGGGCAGGAACTTCGCGAACTACGACCCCAACATCGACCTGCGCGCGCTGCGCGCCGCGCAGATCCGCCACCTCACCACCACACCCGACATCGTGATCTTCGGCGGCAGCCGCTGGCAGGAAGCCCGCTCGGAGAGCATCCCGGGCGGCCACCGGGTCCTCAACGCCTTCGTCAGCAACGACCAGATCGAAGACATGATGGCCATCACCCACCTGCTCGACCAAGCCGGGCGGCTGCCCAGGACGATGGTGTTCAGCCTCCGTTTCGTGTCCCTGCAACCAGTCGCCGCCCGGCGGACCTACGACTGGAAGCAGTGGGAAGCCGACTACGCCGAGATGGCGGGGAAACTCGGCGTCACGCCCACGCCCTACCCCAACCGCGCGCCGATCCAGCAGTGGTCGGGCACGTTCAACATGGGTGGCCTGTTCGGCCGCGTGCAACAGCTCGACACCGCCGAGGGCACACCGGCGCTGACCACCGCGACCCGCGACGACCACCTGGACATCATCGCCTCCGACGGATCGCTGCGCTGGTCGAAGAAGAGCGACGCGAAGTTCACCAAGAAGTACGTCGACAAGTTCGTCGACAACGAGATCCTGCGCGCCGGACCCACCCGACCGGCCATCGACCGCGACCTGGTCCAGGTGCTGGGCAAGCTCATCGACTGGCTGCGCGCCAAGAACGTCCGCGTCGTCCTCGCTCAGACGCCCTACCACCCCGTCTACTGGCAGCGCATCCAGAGCTACCCGTTCGCCAAGACCCTGCACGGCCTGGAAGCCGTCGCCGAGGAGATGGCGGCCAAGCACGGGGCCATCGCCGAGAACCGCTTCGACCCCGCGCCGTACCCGCGGTGCAAGGCGGAGAACTTCGTCGACCACATCCACGGCCGCTACGAGTGCCTGGAAGACATGTTCCAGCGGATGCCCGACCTCGTGACGGGAGCACGGAGATGACCTTCACCTCGTACGGGTTCCTGTTCGCGTTCCTGCCGATCGTCGTGGCGGGCTACCACCTGATCCGCCGCTACCTGCCCACCGGCCTCGCCATCGGCTGGCTCGTGCTGGCTTCACTGGTGTTCTACGCCTCCGACACGCCGCAACACGTGATCGTGCTGGTGTGCTCGGTGCTGGGCAACTTCCTCGTCGTGCGCCTGATGGCCGCCCGCCCGGTCGACAGCCCCGGCCGCAGGGCGCTGCTCATCGTCGGCGTCGTGGCCAACCTCCTGCTGCTCGGCGCCTACAAGTACAGCGGCTTCCTGGTCGACAACATCAACGCGGTGTTCGGCACCTCGCTGCCCGGCGTCGCCGCCCGCGCGCCGATCGGCCTGTCGTTCTACACGTTCATCCAGATCGGGTTCCTGCTCTACGCCTACCTCGCGCAGGGCGACCGCCCCACCCTGCTGCGGTACGCGCTGTTCGGCACCTTCTTCCCCTACGTCACCGCGGGCCCGATCGTGCGGCCGGACGAGGTGTTCGGCCAGATCGAGAACCCCGACCGCGACCGGACGCTGGGCACCCGCATCGTGCTGGGCACCACCATGTTCGTCATCGGCCTGTTCAAGAAAGCCGTGCTGGCCGACAACATCGCGCCCTACGCGACCACCCT
This sequence comes from Actinosynnema sp. CS-041913, assembly GCF_050942485.1. Taxonomy (NCBI): domain Bacteria; kingdom Bacillati; phylum Actinomycetota; class Actinomycetes; order Pseudonocardiales; family Pseudonocardiaceae; genus Actinosynnema; species Actinosynnema sp. CS-041913. Next base: position 3,492,654 of record NZ_CP192037.1, read on the forward strand.
GTTCACCACCGCCTCCGGCCACGACGCGATCGGCGCGGGCAACGCCTGGGTGGGGATGCTCGCCTACACCCTCCAGTTGTACTTCGACTTCTCCGGCTACAGCGACATGGCGATCGGCCTGGCCTACATGCTCGGTTTCCGCCTGCCGGTCAACTTCAACTCGCCGCTGCGGGCCACCAACATCGTCGACTTCTGGCGCCGCTGGCACATCACGATGACCCGGTTCTTCACCGACTACGTCTACACCCCGCTGGCCACCAAACTCATGCGCCGCAGCATGTCCGGCGGCCACTCGGCGGCACTGCGCGTCCTGCTCGTGCTGTGCCTGCCGGTCCTGGTCACCTTCCTGCTCGTCGGCTTGTGGCACGGCGCGGGCTGGGGGTTCGTGCTGTGGGGCGCGTTCCAGGGCGTGGCGATGGCGGTGAACCTGGTCTGGCGCGAACTGGCGACCGCCCATCCGCGCCTGCCGCGCATCCCCAGCCCGGTCGGCTGGCTGCTCACGATGGTCGCCTTCGTCTCGTCGCTGACCTTCTTCCAGGCGCCCGACCTGCGCACCGCGTGGGCCCTGCTGACCGCGATGTACGGCTTCGGTCCCTCCGGCGTGCCGGTGGGCGACTTCTACGGCCGCTCCAACCTGTTCGACGTCGTCACCGTCGTGCCCGCCCTCGTGTGGGTCGCCCTCCTGCTCGCCGTCGCCCTGCTCCCGCGCAACAGCCAGCAGTTGCTCGAACGCTACGAGGTGGCGCTGCCCACCGCCGCGGAGGAGCGCAAGCCCTCCCGCCTCGCTCTGACGTGGCAGCCGACGCTGCGCTGGTCCGTCGTCATCGGCTTGGCCGCCGCGATCGCGCTCGTCTTCGCCGGCGGCCCGTCCCCGTTCCTCTACTACCGCTTCTGACCACGGGAGAAGTCATGCGATTGACCGAGGTGGTCGGGCGCGTGCTCGACCTGGACCCCGCGGAGCTCACCGACGACTCCAGCAGGGACACCATCCTGAAGTGGACGAGCATGCACCACGTCAAGCTGCTGGTCGAGATCGAGTCCGCCTACGGCATCCGGTTCTCCAACCCCGAGATGGCCTCGATGCAGACCATCGGCGACGTCCGGGCAAGCCTGCTCAGGCACGGGGCGGAAGTCTCGTGACCGCCCCGCAGCTTCCCCTGTCCCGCAACAACTCCACCACCGTGACCCGCCGCACGCACCGGATGCCCGCGCCGCGGTGGCGGTCCCTGCGAGACCAAGCCGACCGCGCCGGCAGCACACCGTCGGCCGTGCTGCTGTGCGCATACGCGCGCACCCTGGGCGGCTGGTGCCGCGACCAGCGGTTCTCCATCGGACTGCCCGACGGCTACCGCGCCGAGCTGGACGTCGACCCCCGGCGGAGCTTCCTCGACTGCGCCAAAGACCTCCGGATCGGCCCCGGTGAACCCTTGTCCATCGCCTTCAGCTCCCGCCTGGACGACCGGACCGCGGCGCCCAGGACGACCGAACGGCTGTGGCACGAGGTCTCCCCGGACCGCGAAGACCTCCTGCTCACCTGGGAATCCCTGGACGAGCAGTTCGCCCCGGACGTGGTCGACGGTCTGGTCTCCGCCCACCTCGCCCTGCTCGACCGGCTGGCGCACGACCCGGAGTCGTGGACCGGACCCGCACCGGAAATCCTGCCCGCCCGCCAAGCGCGCGTCCGGGACCGCGTCAACGACACCACCGTGCCCGTCGACCCGGTCCTGCTCCACGAGCCGTTCTGGCGTCAGACCACCCGCACTCCCGACGCCTCCGCCGTCATCACCTCGGGCCGCACCGTCACCTACCGGCAACTGCGCGCCGCCGCCCACCACCTCGCGAACCGCGTCACCGGACCGGGCACCCGCGTGGCGATCGTGATGGACAAGGGGTGGGAACAGGTCGCTGCCGCACTCGGCATCCTCGCCGCCGGAGCCGCCTACGTCCCCGTCGACCCCGGCGTCCCGGCGGACCGCCTGCACTACCTGCTCCACCACGCCGGCGCGACCGTCGTCCTCACCAAGGCCGGGCGCAGCGACCTCGACTGGCCACCCGACACCACCGTTGTCGGAGTCGACGACACGATCCTCGACGGCGACTCACCGGACGAACCGCCCACGCTGCAAGGAAACCGCGACCTCGCCTACATCATCTACACCTCCGGCTCCACCGGTCGCCCCAAAGGCGTGATGATCGACCACCTCGGCGCCGTCAACACCGTCACCGACGTCAACCGCCGCTGGCAGGTCACCGCCGCCGACCGCGTGTTCGCCTTGTCCGCACTGGGATTCGACCTGTCCGTCTACGACATCTTCGGCCCTCTCGCCCTCGGCGGTGCGCTCGTCATGCCCGACCCCGGCACCACCCGCTCACCGTGGGAATGGACGGAAGCGATGAGCGCCCACCACGTCACGATCTGGAACACCGTGCCGGCACTGATGGAGATGCTGGTCGAGTACACCGCCAGCCGCAGGATGCGCCTGAACGACCACCTGCGCCTGGTGCTGATGAGCGGCGACTGGATCCCCGTGTCCCTGCCCGACCGCATCAGGTCCCTGGCGCCGCCCGACCTCACGATCGTCGGGCTGGGCGGAGCGACCGAAGCGTCGATCTGGTCCAACTTCCACCCGATCGGAGACGTCGACCCCGCCGCGCCCAGCATCCCCTACGGCACACCGCTGGCCAACCAGACCTTCGAAGTCCTCGACCCCGCCCTGCGCCGCGTACCCGACTGGGTTCCCGGCGAACTCCACATCGGCGGGCTCGGCGTCGCGATGGGCTACTGGCGCGACGAGGACAAGACCGCGCAGTCCTTCATCCGCCACCCGCGCACCGGCCAACGCCTCTACCGGACCGGCGACATCGGCCGCTACTTCCCGGACGGCACCCTGGAATTCCTGGGCCGGGAGGACTTCCAGGTCAAGATCCACGGCTTCCGCGTGGAACTCGGCGAGATCGAAGCCACCCTCCTGACCCACTCCGAGGTGACGGCCGCGGTCGTCACCGCCGTGGACACCGACGACACCGGCAAGCGCCTCGTCGCCTACATCAGCCCGTCCGACATCGACCCACAGGCGCTGCGCCGCCACCTGACAACAACCCTGCCCGCCTACCTCGTCCCCGACCACATCATCCCGCTGGACTCCTTCCCACTGTCCTCCAACGGAAAAGTAGACCGCGCGGCGTTGCCCGACCTCTGACCCCCACCGACGTGGCGAAAGGCCTTCCGGTCGGCCTCAACCGTCCGCCGTCCGCCGTCGCGCGACCCGGTGCGCCAGGAAGGCGAGCACCAGGTGTGCGGCGGCCCCGACTCCGGCGATCACCAGCCCGAACCGATAGCCAAGTCCGATGTGGACGGACAGACCGGCGACCACGACCGCCACGACCCAGGGCCGGGCGCGGTGTCTGTTCACGCGTCACCGCCGGGCTTCACCGCGCGCACGCAGTGCAGCAGCGCTCCGACCCGTTCGACTGCGTCGACGGCGAACCCCACGTCGGTGAGCAGTGGCGCGATCCGCTCCACCGGGTTGTCCCGCATCGCCGAGCCCGCCACCGCGCCGACCAGGTGACGTGCGAGATGCCCGCGCGGGGGCGGGAAGTCGGCGATCAGGACCCGTCCGCCGGGTGTGAGGACCCGGAAGACCTCCGCGAACGCCGGCGCGCGCAGGTCTTCCGGGATGTGGTGCACGGCCAGGCTCGACACGACGACGTCGAACGACGCGTCGGCGACGTCCAATGCCTCGGCCCGGCCCACCCGGAACGTGCACCCCGCCACTTCCCGGAGCCGTCGAGCCTGCTCGACCATCTGCTCCGAGACGTCCACACCCACCGCGCATCCGCCGGGCCGTGCCGCCTCGGCCGCCAAGGCGGTCAGGAAACCCGTGCCACAGCCCACGTCCAGCACTCGATCGCCAGGTGTGACGCCCGCCAGCGCGACCACCCGCGCGTACGTCGACCGGCGACGTCCGGCGAACGCCACCGTCGCCAGCGCCTCGTAGGCCCTGGCACGTCCGATCGCGCCCGGTGCGTCCACGCGCCGCTTGCCGTGCAGCAACTGCCCGAGGTTCATCGGACACCTCCCAACTTAGTGGTCACTAAGAACATGCTGATAACTTAGTGGCGACTAAGCAGGGAGGCAAGGCCTGCCGAGGAGGTAAGGGCGACCGTCCTCGGCGCTCACAGGTAGAACGCGTACCTGCCATGAAGGCGCAGTTCCTCCGCGAGGCACTCCGCGCTGGACTCCGTGTCGACCAAGCGGAACGGCAGGGGAGAGGGCACGTACGACACCGCACCGGGCTGGGCGTCAAGAGTTGACGACTTACTCTGTGTATCTGTGATAGGACTCAAAGTGACTCGCTCAGTATGGTGAGGTGGTGTCCTCGACCACCTCCCGGAGCCTGCGCCAGGTGGTCGTCATCCTGCTGAGCGTTCTGCTGGGCCTCGGGGTGTTCGGCAGCCACGAGCATTCCCCGAGCTTCCCCAACCACGGCGTAGACCACAGCGCCGACCACGACGCGCACGACGACGCACACCACGACGACGCGCACGACGACGCACAGGAAGACGCGCACCACGACGAGGACCACCTCAGGCACCACGACGAGGACCACGCCGCCGGCGACGACCTGTGGCCCCACCATCACGGCGTGGCGATCCTGGGACAGCGGGCCGGGGGAGAAGCGCCCGGCGGGCACGGAGGAGAACCGCACCGTGCCCCGGTCCGCTCCGAAGCGACACCGGCGGAGAGCCAGTCCACCCGCTGTCCGGCGCCCACCGAGGTCTCGACGGTTCCACACCTCCGGTCGCACCCGTCGGAGGCCCGCCTCGACACCCGAGACGGAACCACCACGAGGGCCAGTCCCTCGGGAATCGACCTGCTGACACTGGTCTGCGTGTCCAGGCGCTGAGCGGCCCCCGAGCCGTCAAACACCCCCGCCGCCGCCTCCCTGCCCGAGGCGTCGCGGCCGAACACGGCCGCGTGCGCCCGGCACGAGCCGGTGTGGCGAGCTCGGTTCCGGTCGACCGCTCTCCTGCCGAACCCTGCCTGTGTAAGGGGACACCTCACCATGTTTGCTGCTTCCTCCGTGGTCGGCGAACGTCGTGTTCGCGACGACCACCCCCTATCCCCGGCGCGCCTGGTGCTCACGGCGACCGCCGCGCCCTGCCACACCCCGGCCGGGGTCGTGGGCAACACCCCGGTCCTGTGGATCGGCGAGCCGTTCACCGCGGAAGGCCGAGGCTTCTGGGCCAAGCTCGAAGGCCACAACCCCGGCGGCATCAAGGACCGCCCGGCCCTGCACATGATCGAACGCGCCCGTGAACGCGGCGACCTGGCGCCCGGCGCGCCGATCGTCGAGTCCACCAGCGGCACGCTGGGCTTGGGCCTGGCACTGGCCGGCATCGTCTACGGCCACCCGGTCACCCTGGTCACCGACCCCGGCATGGAACCGATGATGGTGCGGATGCTGTGCGCCTACGGCGCCGTGGTCGACGTCGTCGGGGAACCCGATCCGGTCGGCGGCTGGCAGGAAGCGCGCCGCCGTCGCGTCCGGGAACTCCTGCACGCCCAGCCGGGCGCGTGGTGCCCCGACCAGTACCACAACCCGGACAACGTCACCGCGTACGGACCGCTGGCCACCGAACTGGTGGCGCAGCTCGGCCGGGTGGACGTGCTGGTCACGAGCGTCGGCACCGGCGGGCACTCCGCCGGCGTGAGCCGACTGCTGCGCCGCTACTGCCCACAGTTGAAGGTGGTCGGCGTCGACACCGTGGGGTCGACCATCTTCGGCCAGCCCTCCGGCAGCCGGTTGATGCGCGGCCTGGGCAGCAGCATCTACCCGCGCAACGTCGACTACCGGGCGTTCGACGAGATCCACTGGGTCGCCCCGCCCGAAGCCGTCTGGACGTGCCGCGAACTCGCGGCCAACCACTACGCCAGCGGCGGGTGGAGCGTCGGCGCGGTCGGCCTCGTCGCCGGGTGGCTGGCCCGGACCTGCCCGCCGGAGAACCGGATCGCGGCGATCTTCCCGGACGGGCCGCAACGCTACTTCGACACCGTCTACAACGACACCTACTGCCACACCCACGACCTGCTCGACCGCGTCCCGGCCGCCCACCCGGAGCGGATCGCCCACCCCGGCGAGCGGGTGGTGGACCGCTGGACCCGGTGTGCCACCGTCACCGACCCGGTCACCGATCCCCGGCTCGCCCACCTGGGAGCACGGCGGTGACCGGCACGTGGCGGCAGTTCCGCTCCCTGCCCGGCGGCGTCCGACTGCTGGCGGTGAACCAGTTCGGCATCAACCTGGGTTTCTACATGCTCATGCCGTACCTGGCCAACCACCTGTCATCGGGACTCGGCATGGCAGCGTGGACCGTGGGGCTCGTGCTCGGCGTGCGGACGCTGAGCCAGCAGGGCCTGTTCGTCGTGGGCGGCGCGCTGGCCGACCGGTTGGGCTACAAGCCGATGATCGTCGCCGGGTGCGCGCTGCGCGCGTTCGGCTTCGCGTTGCTGGGCCTGGTGGACACCCTGCCCGCCCTGCTGGTCGCCTCGGTCGCCACCGGGCTCGCGGGAGCGTTGTTCAACCCCTCGGTCCGCGCCTACGTCGCCGCCGACGCCGGACCTCGGCGGGTCGAGGCGTTCGCCGTGTTCAACGTCTTCTACCAAGCGGGCATCCTGATCGGCCCGCTGGTCGGACTGGCGTTGATGACGACGGACTTCCGGGTCGTGTGCCTCGTCGCGGCGGCGGTCTTCGTGTTGCTGACCGCGTTGCAGATCCGGTCCCTGCCCGCACGTGCCGAGCGGCGCGACCAGCCCGCCGGGGTCCGCTCGGACTGGCGGACCGTGGTGGGCAATCGCGCGTTCCTGCTGTTCTCGCTGGCGATGATCAGCTCGTACGTGCTGTCCTCGCAGATCTACCTCGCCCTGCCGTTGCAGGCCGCACACGCCCTCGGACCGGACCTGGGCGACACGGGGAGCAGTGTGCTGTTCGCCGTGTCGGCCGTGGTCGCGGTGATCGGCCAAGTACGGCTCACCGAGTGGATACGCGCCCGCTGGGCCGCAAGCCGCGCCGTGACCGCCGGCCTGGCGCTGATGGCCGCGTCGTTCCTGCCCTTGGCGTGGACCGCGGGCCTGTCCGGCGGGCTGTGGGCTCTCGTGCTGGCTCTCGTGACGACAGTGCTGCTCACCCTGGGCACCGCGGTGGCCTATCCGTTCGAAATGGACACCATCGTCACCCTGGCCGACGGACGACTCGTGGCGACGCACTACGGCTTCTACAACACGTTGTCCGGAATCGGCATCACGCTGGGAAACCTGGCCACCGGCTGGGCCTGGGACGTCGGCATCGCGCACGACCGGCCATCTCTGGTGTGGATAGCCCTCACCGCAACGGGAACGGCCGGCACCGCGGCACTCGTGCTCCTGCAACGCGCCGGACACCTCCCGACGCGAAACACCCCCGAACCCACGCCCACGGAAAGGACGACCACCCGATGACCCGCGCACCGACGCCGGCGGACGTGCGCGAAGCCGCCGCCCGGCTCGCCGGAACAACCACCCGCACGCCGGTCCTGCACGCCCCGGCACTCGACCCCCACACCGCAGGTCACGTGCTGCTCAAATGCGAGAACCTGCAACGCACCGGGTCGTTCAAGTTCCGCGGCGCCTGCAACGCCGTCGCACGACTGGACGACGACGACCACGCACGCGGCGTGATCGCGTTCTCCTCCGGCAACCACGCCCTCGCGGTGGCGCCGGCAGCCGCAGCCGCCGGAACCACGGCACTGCTGGTCATGCCTTCCGACGCCCCGCCCGCCAAGCACGCCGCCGTGCGCCGACTGGGCGCCGAGGTCGTCACCTTCGACCGTTACACCGACGACCGCTTCGCCATCACGGCGAGCCTGGCCGCCGAACGCGGTCTCACCGTGATCCCGCCCTACGACCACCCCGACGTGATTGCCGGCGCGGGAACCACCACCACCGAATTCCTCGACCAGGCCGGCGACCTGGACGTGCTGGTGTTCCCGCTGGGCGGAGGAGGCCAACTGGCCGGCGCGACACTGGGCCTGGCCGACCACAAGACCCGCCTGGTAGGAGTGGAAACCGCGGTCGGAGACAAGAACCGCCGTTCCCTCGACGCAGGCGAACGGGTCCGGATCCCCGTGCCGCACACCATCGCCGACGGCGTCACCGGGGAGGTCCCGGGAGAACTCACCTTCCCGCTCATCCAACGCCGGGTGGACGACGTCCTCGTAGTGGACGACGACGAGATCCGAGCCGCGATGCGCCTGCTGTTCGAGGAGGTGAAACTCGTCGTCGAACCGTCCGGCGCCCTCGCCGTCGCGGCCCTGCTCGCAGGTCCCATCCACGCACCGGGCGCACGCGTCGGAGTCGTGCTCTCGGGCGGCAACATCACCCTGGATCGACTGCACCACTTGTTGAACTGACCGCTCAACGGCTCCGCACCGGACCAACCCCGCCCGGTGCGGAGCCACACGCTTGCCGTGCCGGCTGAATCGACCGCCACCGGCCGCCGCGGATCCGTACGCGATCGACCCACTTCAGCCGCACGCGAGGAGTGGTCCGGCGCAGCACAGCGGTCTCGTGCCGCGGCACCAGCAGCAGAGTGTCGAAGACGCCCACGAGCGCGAGGTGTTCACGCTCGTCGCCGCCTGCATGTCCAACGCCAAGATCGCCCAACACGGTCGCCACGCACCTGACAGCCGCACCACCACGGGCGCGACCCCACCGGATCGGGCACCGACCGGCGGTGACGACGTCGGCGGAAACCTCCGTGATGAGCGTCAGCAGGGCTGATCACCCGAGGACGTGGCGCCGGGACTAGCTGGAGGTGTCGGGGCGGTCGGCCAGGCCCAGGCGGAGGTGTTCGCTGTGGTAGACGGCCTCGTCCAGCAGTTGCGCGACGTGGTTGTCGTAGAGGCTGTAGACGATGCTGCGGCCGGTGCGGGTGCCGGTGACCAGGCCGAGGTTGCGCAGCAGCCGGAGTTGGTGGGAGACCGCTGACTGCTCCATCCCGATCGCCTCGGCGAGGTCTGTGACCGGGCGGGGGCCTTGCCGGAGTTCGGTGAGGATCAGCAGACGGCTGGGAGTGGCGAGGGCCTGCAGGGTGGTCGCCACATGCGCCGCCGCTTCGGCGTCGAGCCGGGCCGCCGGTCGATCGCGGCCCTGCACACCGTGTCCCATGAGGCGCAGTCTAACTCACAGCAGTATGCATGAAGACGTCTTCATGTGTTCTGTTATGGTCGGCTCGACCGCCTGCCGTCCCTCGGAGGTAACCCGTGGCCACGCCGTCCACCGCCGCACCGACCCGTCCGACACCCGCCCGGCCCGCGGTGCCGGTGCGGCGGACGCGGCTGTTCGCGTTGCCGGAGATGCGGTGGGCCGCCGCGGCGCTGGTGCTGTTCCTGGCCGGGCTGGCCGTGCAACTGCTCGGCGGACCCGAGTGGTTGTGGTGGGGGCTGTATCTGGCCTGCTACGCGACCGGCGGCTGGGAGCCCGGCTTGGCCGGACTGCGGGCCCTGCGCGAGAAGACGCTGGATGTGGACCTGCTGATGGTCGTGGCGGCGATCGGCGCGGCGGCGATCGGACAGGTGATGGACGGCGGCCTGCTGATCGTCATCTTCGCCACCTCCGGCGCTCTGGAAGCACTGGCCACCGCCCGCACCGAGGACTCCGTGCGCGGCCTGCTGGATCTCGCGCCGGACACCGCGACCCGACTCACCCCGGCCGGCGACGAGGAGACGGCCGACGCCGCAGACCTGGAGATCGGCGATGTCATCCTCGTCCGACCGGGTGAGCGGGTTTCCGCCGACGGCACGGTCGTGGCCGGAGCCGGCGAAGTGGACCAGGCCACCATCACCGGCGAGCCGCTGCCGGTGGACAAGGCGGTCGGCGACGAGGTGTTCGCCGGGACACTCAACGGCACCGGCGTCCTGCGGGTGCGGGTGGACCGCCGGGCCGAGGACTCGGTCGTGGCGCGCATCGCGAGCCTGGTGGAGCAGGCCGGCCGGACCAAGGCCCGCACCCAGTTGTTCATCGAGAAGGTCGAGCAGCGCTACTCGATCGGCATGGTCGCCGCCACGATCGCCGTGTTCGCCATCCCGCTGCTACTGGGAGATGCGCTGCAGGACTCCCTGCTGCGGGCGATGACCTTCATGATCGTCGCCTCGCCCTGCGCGGTCGTGCTGGCCACCATGCCGCCGCTGCTGGCCGCCATCGCCAACGCCGGCAGGCACGGCGTGCTGGTCAAGTCCGCGGTCGTGATGGAACGACTGGGAACCACCACACGGGTGGCGTTCGACAAGACCGGCACCCTCACCCGCGGCACCCCCGAACTCGCCGACATCCGCCTCCTGCCCGGCACGCCGTTCACCACCGAGGAACTGCTGCGGCTGGCCGCAGCGACCGAGCACCCCAGCGAACACCCGCTGGCCACCGCGATCGTGCGCGCCGCCCGTCAACAGCGCCTGGAGCTGCCCATGGCCCACGAGTTCTCCGCACAACCCGGACGAGGCGTGTCCGCACTGGTCGAAGACCGCTTCATCCAGGTCGGATCGCCGCACACGCTGCCGGCCACCGACACCACACCCGAGGTCGCGGCGGCCGTCGACTCCCTCCAGCAACACGGCCACACCGCGGTCGTCGTGCTGTGCGACCACCGACCGGTCGCAGTGCTGGGCATCACCGACCAGCTCCGCACCGAGGCCGCCCCCACCGTCGCCGCAGTGACCCGCTTGACCGGCGCCCCGCCGGCCCTGCTCACCGGCGACAACCACGCCACCGCCACCCTGCTCGCCGGCCAGGTCGGCATCACCGACGTGCGCGCCGGACTGCTGCCCGACGACAAGGTCACCGCCGTCCGCGAACTGGAAGCCGACGGACAACGAGTGACCGTCGTCGGCGACGGCATCAACGACGCCCCGGCCCTGGCCGCCGCCCACACCGGCATCGCCATGGGCGGCGCCGGCTCCGACCTGACACTGCACACCGCAGACGCCATCGTCGTCCGCGACGACCTCACCACCATCCCCGCCGTCATCGCCCTGTCGCGCCGCGCACGCAGGGTCGTCATCGCCAACCTAATCATCGCCGGCACCTTCATCGCCGGCCTGGCCCTCTGGGACCTCATCGGCACCCTCCCGCTGCCACTCGGCGTCGCCGGACACGAAGGCTCCACCGTCATCGTCGGCCTCAACGGCCTGCGCCTGCTCCGCCACGCCGCCTGGCGCCGCGCCACCGAATCAACGCGCTGAAAACACGGTCCCACCCAAGACACATGACCGTCCACATAGGAATCTCCGCCCGACAGCGCGAAGCAGTCCGAACAGGATCCGACCGCGCCTAGACACGGCACCTGCGTACAGGAACTGCCCCGACTCCGGCAACACATCCGGCAGGCCCTCACAACTCGCGTGGTTCGCCGAGCTCCCAACCGAAGCGGCACAGCACGTCATCGACGTCGGAAGTGAAGAAGGATTCACCGAATGGGGCCGTAAGTACGGGGCGATGATCCGGTTGTGGCGCAACGCCTGGGACGAGTTCGTGCCGTTCCTGGACTACGACGTCGAGATCCGGCGGATGATCTGCTCCACCAACGCGATCGAGTCGCTCAACGCCCGCTACCGCCGGGCGATCCGCGCCCGCGGGCATTTCCCGACCGAACAGTCCGCGATGAAGTGTCTGTACCTTGTCACCCGCAGCCCCGACCCGACCGGGACGGGCCGCGCCAGGTGGACGATGCGCTGGAAGCCCGTGCTCAACGCCTTCGCCATCACGTTCGGTGACCGCTGGCCGAACGCCGAAACCTACTGATCAACAACGCCGGACACACCGATCACGAGATAGGCCCGGGCCAGGCGGCAGAGTCGGTGAGCATCCGCAGAATTCCTGCCGTGTCCGAGGCGATGGGGACACGGTGGCAGCCGTGGCCGATGGCCGAGGGCGCCCGGTGGCGCTGCGGCTACCGGTCACCGCGCAGGTAGCGGGTCACCATGGCGACCAGTTCGTTCTCGAACGCCTCGACGGGAGCGGCCTGCGGTGCGGCCATGAACTTGTGCGTGTTCATCTCCACGGTGAACAGGATTATCTCCGCTGCGAGTTCGGGGTCGGCCACGCGGCTGTCGGGGTGCCGGACGACGACATCGCGGACCTGGGCCGTGCGCAGCTTTCCGTGCCGTTCGATCGTGTCGAGCAGTTCCTGGGAGACCGACGCTTCCTCGATCATCACCCGGAGCAGCCGGGGATCGTCGCTGTGGTTGTCGATCGCGTCGCGGATCAACGCCCGGACCGTCGTTTCCAGCGTTCCCGGTGAGAGGTCGAGATCGTCGGCGCCGGTCCAGGTGCCGGGGTCGATGTGCTGGATCAGCAGTTCGGCGAGGATGGCCTCCTTGTTCGGGAAGTACTGGTACAGCGATCCGATGGAGACGCGGGCGCGCTCGGCGATGCGGTTGGTGGTGCCGGCGGCGTAGCCGTGCTCGGCGAAAACGTGAGCAGCCGCGGTGAGGATGCGCTTGCGGGTGAGTTCGGCACGCACCTGGTGGGGCTTGCGACGTGGCTCTAGACGTCGGTCCGCGGACGGCATCGCGGTCCTCCTCCGTGGCGGTAAAAGCGAGTAGCCAAGAACTGAGCTAATGCTCACAATATAGCTATGAAGTGCGTAAACACAAAACAACGCGGTGCCTCGTGATCCACAGGGCGCGTGTGCGAACCCACTGGTTCAGCCGCGACGCCGTCCTGGCCCAGCGGCCGGGAGCCGTCGTGCTGGAGGCGGTTCGCTCCGCGGCGCCGCCGCCCGGCCGGGTCTACGCGTGGGTCGCGGGCGAGTCCCGGCCGGCCACGTCTGTGCGGCGGCGCCTGGTCAACGACCGCGGCGTGCCGAAGGCGGACATCTCGTTCGCGGGCTACTGGCGGCACGGCTGGTCCGCGCCGGGGTGGAGGGGATTCCGATGCGGTTGAGCACGTTCCACCGCATGACGACGGTCGACGAGGTCGAGGCAGTCATCGGGCGGCCTCCGGCGATGATCATGCTGAAGCAGATCAGCGCCCTCGATGAGGGCTGCCGGACCATCCTGGCGCACTGCCCGCTCGCGGGCTTCGGCTACCGCGACGCCGACGGCGTGAGCCGCACGACGTTCGTCGGCGGCACACCGGGATTCGTGCGCGTCCACTCACCCACGCGGATCTCGTTCCCCCTGCCCGATGGCGAGGCGCACGGTCCGGTGTCGTTCGTCTTCCTCCTGCCGGGCGTCGGGGAAACGTTGCGCGTCAACGGTTGGGTGGCAAAGCGGAAGGGCGTCGAGACGTTCGTGGACGTCGAGCAGGCGTACGTGCACTGCGCCCAGGCCGTCATCCGCTCGCGCCTGTGGCTGCCGCCCGCTCCCGCCGAACCGGCATCGGAGGTCGAGGGCGACGGTCCGTTGCGCGGTCCAGGCGTCGCGGACTTCCTCGCCGCCGCACCATTTCTCGTGCTGTCCACTTGGGACGGTGCAGGTGGGAGTGACACCAGTCCGCGCGGGGACCAGCGGACCGTCGCGCGCATCCTCGACGGCCGGACGCTCGCCATCGCCGACCGCAAGGGCAACAAGCGCGCCGACAGCCTCCACAACCTCCTCCAGGACGACCGGCTCTCGTTCGCAGCCCTCGTCCCGGGCCGGACCGGCGTGCTGCACGTCCGCGGCCGAGGCTCGATCACCGACGATCCCACGCTGCTGGAGACGATGGCGTTGCGCGGGACGCCCCCGCACGCCGCGCTGCTGATCGACGTCGAGCACGCCGAAGTGACCGCCGGCACCGCCGTGGCGCGCTCGCGGATCTGGGCGGCGGCCACCCATCTCGACCGCGGCACGGCACCGGACTTGATGGTGCTGACCGGGGACCACCTCGCCGCGAACATGGCCGAGGTCCACGGAGGTGTGCTCGCGCGGGGACTCGGAATCGTCGCGAGGATCCCGGGGATCGGCCGGGTGCTGCGGCTGGCCATGAACGTCGCCTACCGGTCCGGACTGAGGAAGGAAGGCTACGAGGACGTTCAGGTCGGCTCGCGACCGAAGCCGCCCGCCGTCGAATCCGAGGCGGCGCAACGGTTGCGGGAGGTGCGCGTGACCGAGGTGCGCCGGGAAACGCCGAACGCGGTCACCCTCGTGCTGGAGGACACCGAGGGTCGGAGTTCCTTCGACTTCCGGCCAGGACAGTTCTTCACCCTGGTCACGGACATCGACGGGCGACCGGTGCGACGCGCCTACTCCGCCTCGTCGGCACCGGGGAGCTCGCGGCTGGAGGTCACGATCAAGCAGGTCGAGGGCGGTCGCTTCTCGACCCACGTCCACCAGAACCTCGTTGCCGGTGACCGATTGTCCCTGCGCGGTCCGTCCGGGGGCTTCCACGCCGATCCGGCGGCGGCGCACGACATCGTCCTGGTCGCCGCGGGCAGCGGGGTCACGCCGGTGATGAGCATGATCCGCACGCTGCTCGCCACATCGGGGACTCGCCGGATCGCGCTGCTGTACAGCAACCGCAGCGAGGAGGAGGTCATCTTCGCCGACGACCTCCTCCGATTGGCGGAGGAGAACCCGGATCGGCTGTCGGTCACGCATGTCCTGACGAGGGAACGAGGACGGCTCGACGCCACGGGTGTCCGCGACTGGCTCACCGAGGTGCGGCCATCCGACGACGCCAGGTTTTACACGTGCGGGCCTGAGGCGTTGATGGACACGGTCCGCGGTGTCCTGACCGAGCGCGGAGTGCCGGACGACCGCGTGCACCAGGAGCGCTACACGAGCGGGGCGGACACGATCGCCACGGTGACCGCGCCGCAGCAGATGATCGTCGAGGACGGGGCGCACGAGGTCGGATCTGTGGTGGTCGAGCCCGGCCAGACGCTTCTCGACGCCGGGCTCGCGGCGGGGCTGCCGATGCCGTACTCGTGCACGGTCGGCAATTGCGGGGACTGCATGGTGAAGCTCCGCGGCGGGCAGGTCGCGATGAACGAACCGAACTGCCTGACACCGCGACAGAAGGCCGACGGTTACGTCCTGACGTGTGTGGGCTGTCCGCTGTCCACGGTCACCCTGGACATCACCGAGCCCTGACGGACAGCCACGCAGTCATCGGCGGGCGTTGGACGGCTCGCGTGAGGTCGCTGAAGTCCGCCGGTATGTGGCCAACCGCCCTACCTGGCTCCCGCGGCGCGCCTGGCTCGCCGGGGCAGCTCCGCGAACGCCGTGCGCCAGGGTCATTGCGTTGTGGAGTAGCTGCTGGTCACGGCGGTGATCAGGTCGTGTGATCGGCGGTTGGCGCGTCGGAGGGCGCGGGCGATGTTGGTGTGGCCGTTGGTGCGGTGCCAGCCGATCGCGGTGTTGCGCAGAGTGGCGATGACGGCGGGGCCGGTGCCGGTTCGGGCTTGGTGGGAGTCTTCACGGAACGTCACGTCGCGGACGTGGTGGACCTGGTTCTCGATGAGCCATTCGCGGCGGATCCAGTCCTGCAGATCGACCGGCAGGGCGTCGCCGGCGGGCAGGGACACGGTGAAGTACGCGGTTTCGCGGGTGGTCTTCGTGCCGGTGGTGCGGCTGCGGGTGATCCGGACGGCCTGCTCTGCGTGGGGGAACGCGATGCCGCCGGGAGTGTGCGGGGTGACGGCTTTGACGGTGCGGGTCTCGCGGCGTCCGTGACCTCGGTCGCGAGTGCGGTCCCCGACGGGGATCTTGGGCCAGGGCAGGGATTTCAGTTGGGTGAACAATGTCGGCTGGTTGCCCTTCACCGCGGTCATCAGGTGGGCTCCGCGGGTGGCGACCTGGTGGGCGTGGCCGGCTTGGGTGTGCAGTGCGTCGGCGACGAACACCACGCCCTCCAGGGTGCCCACAACCCTGTGGACGGCGTCGAGAAGCGGGGTGAACGCTGGAATCTCGTTCGACTTCGCGTTCACGGTGACCTGGGCCAGGACGATGCCGGTGTCTGTGTCCAGGGCGGAGAGCAGGTGGACCTGTCGGCCGTCGTCGAGGCGGGCGCCGCGCAGGGTTTTGCCGTCCACGGCGATGACATGGCGGTGTCGGCGTGGACGGACCGGCGGTGATCGCCGGGCGCGGGTGGTGAGCCAGCCGGCGAGGACGGTGGCCAACAGGTCGGCGTCGAGGCGGGTCAGCAGCCGCCACATCGTTGTGCCGGAAGGGATGCGCTCGAAACCGAGCCGGCCACGGGCATCGCTGTCGAGATCCTGTATCCAGTCGGTGATCGCCGCGAAGGACGACGCCCCGGCCAGGACCGCGCAGACCGCAATCATGAGCAATGCCGACAGTGGGTAACGGATCCCGCGCGGGTCACGCGGGTCCGGGACCTTCGCCAAAGCGTCCAGCAGACCGCCATGCTCGCCGTCGGCGACGGGCGCTGGTAGCCGGTCAAGGGTGGGTGTGGTGACGGTCAGTGCGGTGATGAGAGATGATGTCATCGGCGGGTGAGGTCTTCCTCGGAGTCGTGAAGCGTCGCAACTCCATGATCACCGATGCGGTCTCACCTGCCGCTCCCGCCTCCATGAAGGCCCTTCGCTCCGCAAACTCGCAGCTCAGAGCCTTGCTTTCTGACTACGCAATCGCCCTGCGCCGTGCGCAGCTCCGGCGGGCCGGTCGGCCCGACGGCACCTGGGGGAGCAGGTCGGGCTTCTCGTCGGAGAAGGCCGCGGAAGAGTGGGGGTCGGAGCAGGAGACACTGATTCGACGGAACATGTGGATCGACCCCCCGCGACGCGGAAATGCCGTTCGTCGACTTTGTCACTGAGTGGTTCGACGCGGTGGCGCCCAGGCTGGAGCCGAACACGCAGGCGAAGTACCGGTCCCATCGGGACAACCAGTTGATCGAGTGGGGCCTGTGGCCGATGATCGGCATCTTCAACGGCTACATCGAGATCGAGAAGTGGCTGTCGAAGTTGCACGACGAGTACGCCGAGCTGTCGGTCGCGTCGTTCTTCGCGTCGTTCTCCACGATCATGAACGCGGCGCGGCGATGCGGCTCTACGAGTCGGAGATGGGCCTGGCGGGATTCACCTTGTGCCTGGTCGGCGGCTACACGGGCGCGCGGTGGGGCGAACTCGTCGGCCAAGAGCGCCACGACCACGACCTGCGTGCGATCGACGTGCGCTATCCGTTGAAGGAGGTCAACGGGCGGCTGATGAAGGCGGGTTCGATCGCCGCGTCCTCGACGCCGACGGCCCGGCCGGATGTGCCGTATGTCACGCCGAGGAGGTCCAGGGGGAAGCGTGGACGGACCAAGACGCCTGCGGGTACCCGGTGGCTGCGGCTGCCGCCCAGCATCACCGTGTTCTACGAGTCCCTGCTCGACGGTCAACCGGGGTCCTTCGCGTTCACCCCGCCCGAAGGCGGGCTGCGGCGGGGGAACTTCCGGCAGCGGTTCTGGCGGCCGGCCTGGGACGGGCGCAAGCCGGACCGTCCGGAGGTCGCCGGTCACGTGCCGCCGATCCTGCCGTGGTTCACGTTCCGTGAAGCACGTCACATCCATGCGACGTGGATGGCCGAGGACGGCATCCCGGAGGTGGCGCGGCGGGCACGGCTGGGGCAGAAGATGAAGGGGATCGCCCGCACCTACGACCATGTGACGGAGGTCATGCTGATTCAGATCAACGACTCGCTCGAACGACGCCGGGCGGCCTCGTTGCTCGCGCTCCACCGGGACGAGCGGGACCGAATCATCGGATGGTTCCCCACCTGGCGTGACCGTGGTGGAGGAGGCACGAACGCTACCGTCACCATCGCCGTTTCATCGCCATTGATCTTGCACGACATGCAGGAAGCCCGGCCTCAAGATTGAGTACCGGGCTTCCGACCTGCATAGTTCGCTGGTGGACGATACTGGGATTGAACCAGTGACCCCTACCGTGTCAAAGAGGCCGGGGTCCGGCTCCGACCTGCGTAAACCGAGGTCTGCGCAGGTCGGAGCCGGTCGTTCCTTCTGGTTGTGGCGCGCGGCGACGGGTTCCACCCGGTTCCCGTCGCCGCCAAATCGCCATTTGATCTTGCTTGTGGTTGGTCGATCAGCGAGTAGCTCATCGGACCTCCGCGTGGGTCGGTTGGCTGCTACCTCCGATGACTCGATGCGGTCGTAATCGGTCCTCCCGCTGCTGAAGCTCCGCCACCGCTCGCACGACGCTCCTCCCGGTGGACCGGGCAAGCGCGAAATTGGCCCGAACCGGTACGGATGTCCGCCAAGGTGATCCTGCTGGCGCCCAGGTGGAAGCGGCTGGTCACGCAGCCTTGATGGACGGCGCCATCTTCGGAGCAATAGAGGTCAAGTTGGCGGCCTCCATCAACACCTTGGCCAAGGTGCGAGCTTCCGCGGGTGTGAGGTGCCAGCCTTTCGCGGTCTCGCCCAGGCCGCACCAGATCATGGCACCATTTTCACGGACCATCTGGCGAATGTGGAGCGCGACGTACTCCGGTTGAAACGGCCCCTTCAACAGGTCGTCGCAGGTTTCCGCCTTCTCGTTGATCAATGGCACCCTGCCCTGCCAAGAAGAATAGTGACCACGATCATCGGGGTCGTCATGGTCCGCGTGTAGCCCATCACACCACGGCGGGCAAGGTGCATCCAGCCAGAAAACCTTGCGCTCGCACATCATGCGATCTTCTTCTGAACAGGCAACCAGCGTCGTGTCGGCACTATTGTCGACTACTTCCAGATTGACCGGAACCCGTCCGCAGTGGATGCAACTGACGCCCGACAGTTGATCCTTGCTGAGCTTGTCGTATGCAGTGCCATCCGTCATATTTGTACTCCCTTTGTACGGCGATATGCAGGTTTTTCATGTTTCGACTCGGATCTAGGTGGTGCTTGAGCATCAAATAAATCCCGATTAATCGTCTTGTGCTAAATACGGCGATTGGTCGTCCTCGCCGTAGCGCTGAACGGGTGGTGCCCGCTGGGCTGAACGGGTGTCGTGAGGTCGTCGCTGACCGCGTGACGCGGACTGCCTCTCACTCGAGACGAGGCTGTCCGGTGGCCGGAGACGGGACAGCGCGGACGGTCGTGCAAGAAGTGATCCACTGCACCCGCTGGCGCGCGTGATCAGCCGTGAGCGGCTTCGTAGGCGTCGACGACGTCCTGCGAGATCCGGCCGCGATCGGCCACCTGCCTGCCGGTTCGGCGCGCCCACGCCCGGACCAGTGTCGGGTCGACCGTCCTCGTGGCGCGCGGGGCGGGTTCTGGTTGGTTGCCGATCACGATGCGCTCGCGCGCGGCGTCGCGGATCTCCTGCGGGGTGCGCGTGGAGTCGATCGGGGGTGGGACGACCAGTTCGGCGACGGTGAGGTTGTCCAACTCCAGGCCTTCCGCGACCTGGCGCATGTGAGTGTGGTGGCTGAAGACGACGATCTGCCACTGGCGTGCGAGCCGTGCCATCACTTTGAGTGTTGCTGCGGCCCTGGCGTCGTCGAAAGTCATCAGCACGTCGTCGAGAACGACCGGCAGCGTCGGGAGCCCGCGGGTACGCCTGTCATCCTGCAACGACTCGATGCCGGCCAGGCGGAGGGCGAGGAACGCCTGGTCGGCCGTCCCCTCCGACAGCTCGTCCGGTTTCCGGGGGCGCTCATCGGCACCGACGATGCGCAACGACCGCCCGTTGGCGTCGCTGTGCGTGTGCAGGGCGACATAACGCCCTCCGGTCAGCTCTTCGAGGATGCGCCCGGCGGTGTCGAGCAGCGGTGAGGCGTGCTCCCGCTCGTACGCCTCCAACTCGTCGCGCAGGACCGTGCGCTGGATCTCAGCGACCAGGTACTCCTCGACCTCGTCGGCCAGCGCGGCCAGTCGTTCGTGCGCTTTGGCATGCAGTTCGGCGGCTCCGGGCCGGGTGATCAGCGCCTGGTGGCGTTGGGAGAGCTCGCCGTAACGGCGGAGTGCTTCTTCGTGCGTCTCGTCGGCGTCCTCGTACCGCTGCCGCGCCGTGTCGACGTCGATGCACAGTTGTTGCTCGTCGACATCACTCAACTCGGCGACCAACTGCCGCAGGTCGGTTCGCGGCAGCGCGATGCGCACCACTTCGCTGTGCTGGTTGACGTTGGTCGACAGGCCGGCCAGTTCCTCGCCGCGTTCAGCCGCGGCGTCGAGGTCCGAAGCGTCGGTCCGGCGACGCAAGTCGTCCAGAGCGGCGACGGCCAGAAGCCGTTGCGCTGTGTGCTCTTCGAGCTTCCGGCGCAGCGAGTCGAGCCTGTCCGCGAGGTTGTCCGCCGTGCCTTTGACCTCCAACGCCGACTGGACCCGCGCCGACAGGGTGTCGAGCGCGTCGGTGATGTCGTCGTCCTCGACACCCAAACGTGCGGTGAGCGCCGCCAGCTCCTTCACGAACCCCTGATGCCGTTCAGCGAGCTGTCGTGCCCGTGCGCGGAGGCCGGTCGCGGTGACGTGTGACGCGCGGGCCCTCGTGACGATGTCGCGCCGCCGGTACCACCCGGTCGGGCGGCTCAGATCTGGGAGCTGGGCGGCGGCCAAAGCTGTCCGCCACCGGTCATCTGCCCAGTCCCGCTGCGCACGTGCCCGTTCGAGTTCCCGCTCCGCCTCCTTCCGAATGGTCCGCACGTTCTGCGCGACCGCACGTGCTTCGCGTGCGTAGTCGTCCTCGGCCAGCAGCCGCCTCGCTGCTTCGAGCAGGCTGTCCAGATCCGCCTCGGGCCGTGGTCGTCCCGCCCGCGCGAGTACGTCCGCCAAGTAGTTGCGCTGCTCCTCGACCGCCGGACGCAAGTCCTCGGCGGTGCGGCTCGCGGTGACCTTACGTCCTTCGGCCGTGAGCGCCCCGGCCAGCGACTCGTGGAGCACGAGCGCATCGCTGACGGGCGGATGTGGAACGCCAACCGGTTTCCAGCTAGCCTCCCACGCCTGGCAGGCCGCTGTGTGTGCGCGTTCCGCTTCCGCGACCTTTGATCCGGCGGCGACCGCCTCGGCACGGGTCTTCGCCAGTTCGGCGGTCAGCACTCCGCGTCGTGCCGCCACTTCGACGTGCTCCGCGATCAGATCGCCGACGCGATCGGCCTCGCGGACGGCGCGTTCGACCTTCACCGGCAGGCCGGGCGCTCGTGCGGGCGGGTGACCCGCCAGCCAAGCGCGCACGACCTCGGTGATCAGTTCGTCGCGTGCCGCACGGGCAGCCGTCACTTCTGACGGGTCCGGGACGTGGTGCAGTTCGTCCTCGGACAGTTGCCGTTGGACGTCGGCCGACCGCCTTTCGACGGCGTCCAGTTCTCGACGGGCCGTCCGGATGGCACCGTCACAAGCCGAGATTTCGTCGCAGGTCCCTATCACCGACTCGCGGGATGGCAGTGCCCCGAGACGCGTGTGTGCGGGCAGGCCCACCGTCGTGAGAAGGCGGGCGTGCTCGTGTCGCGCATCCGCCACGGCTTCAGCAGCGCGTCGGAAAGTGGTCACCACCGAATCCTCGGCCTCGATGGCACTCACGGCCTCACGCAGGGACGCGACGATTTGTGCGTCCGGTGCCTCCGAGTCGGGCGTAGCGGGTTCGCGGTCACCTGCGGCTTCTACCTGGCGTTGTCGCTCGGCCACGATGGCGTCCGCCTGGACGAGCGCCTCCGCTGCGGCATCCAGCTCGGCGACGCGGTCCTCGCCGACCCACAGCGTGCTCAGCAGCACGTCGACCGGCTGGTCGACATTGCGGGTCAGGTCGACCAGCAGCGCGCGGGTGCCAGCGTCGCTTTCATCGGCTTCCGCTAAGCAGGCCTGGGCCTGCTCCGCGTCGTCCAGTCTGGCTGCGGACTCCCGATTCAGGCGCTCCACCAGGTCGCGGTCCCCGAGGGCGGGGTCCTTGGAGGCGGTGCCGGCTAGCTGCGCGGACGTCGCGGCGATCTCGTCCTCGACGTCGACGATTGCACTGTGGGCGCGGTGCAGTCGAACTGTGGTCTCGGCGTGGAGTGCGAGGTCTTCGGCGTCCAGGCAAGGCCCCGCCGACCGCAGGGTTGCGATCCTGGCTTCGGCCCGAGCCAGTTGCCGGACCCTGTCGAGCACCCGCAGCCGAGCCTCCTGGTCGGTCAGCCCGGCGAAGGCGGCATCCTTGACCCTCTTGGTCCGCTCGACGTCCTCGCCGACCTGGCGCAGCACCTCGCGGATTGCAGTGACGTCGGCGGCGAGCGCAGTGGCTTCCTCCACGTCGTGGACCGCCTGTTCGTACTCGGCGATTGCACGACGTGCCCGAACGCTCTTGTTCCCCCGGTGCTCCTTGTACAGCGAGTCGGCACGCGCCGAGAGCGAGTCCAGCAGGTGGTGCACCGACAGCCCGCTGCGCGCGCGGAAGATCAGGGACGCGAGGTCGCCTTCACCCTTGAACAGGTGCTCCCCACCCTTGCGCAGCTCCTCGTGGGACAAGCCGAACGAGGTCCGCCACCGGCCGCGGTCGTCCCCGTCCCCCTGCCACACCGCGGGAACCTCCCTGTGGGTGGCGGTGTCGACCAACCCGCTCGCACTTCGCTCGACAGGGACCTCGGTGCCATCGGGCAGGACGAGCACCGCGCTGACGACCAGTTCCTGGCGGCGGAAGTGGAAGGCGCGCTTCGAGTACTGCGGTATCGACCACAGCAGGTCGGCCAACGCGTCGAGCGCGGTGGACTTGCCGGTCTCGTTGAGGCCGAGCACCACGCTCAGACCGGTGCCGAGTTCGATTGTCCGGTTCCGGAACGCGCCGTAGCTGTCCAGCGTGAGCAGCCGAACCCTCATCGGTCCTCCCCGGTGGTCATCTTGGCGACCAGGCCGTTCATCGCCGCCGCAGTGATCCGCTCCAGCACGACGGGGTCGTTGAGGTCCAGCGGGCTGTCCTTGTGCAGCACTCGGCCGAAATCGCGCTTGAGTGGTGCGGTCAGCCTGTCAACCAAAGGGCTGTCGTGACCCAGGTCCTCCGCCCTGCGGAGCACCGCTTCGATCAGTCGGTCGTTCGCCGGGTCACCGGCCCGGGGCATGCGCGCGTGGGAAGCGGCCTTCTCCACGGTGACGCCCGCGCGGCCGCCGGATGCTCGTACCTCTTGGACCAACCGTTCGCGATCGCTCAACGCTCCCGCCGCCCGGGTCGTCCCGGTCACCGTCACCCTGGCGACCAGCGGACGGCCTTCGGCAGCGACACGGGCGTCGGCCAGGCTCGTCTCCACCGTGTCGAGCACTTCGTCGAACGTCCCGTGCCCGGACGCGTCGACCTCGATCCGCTCCCAGCGAGCCACGTCGAGTGCGACGAACCTCGGATTTGCGGGCTCGTCACGGTCCAGGTCGACCACCAGAGCACCCTTGGGGCCGGTCTCGTTGGCGTGCCTGCCCTGTAGGTTGCCGGAGAACGCTGCGACCCACCGGCCGTCGTTCACCACCCGCCGCTGATGGACGTGGCCGAGCGCGAAGTATTCGTACTTGGGCTTGAGCAGGTCCGACGGGTCGCACGGTGCGTAGGTGTCGTGGCCCTCCGCGCCGGATACCGCCGTGTGCAGGATGCCGACGTTCACCATGCCGTGGACGCGGTCGGGATAGGCCAGCGCCAGGTTCTTCGTGACGGCCCGCGTGGCGAACCCCTGGCCGTGCACGGCCAAGCCGAGGTCCTCGTCGATCACGGTTTCGGCCTTGTCCACGTCGAGCACGGTCACGTTGTCGGGCAGCCGCACGGCCTTGGTGACCACGCTGGCCGCGTCGTGGTTGCCCGCGGCCATGAACACCCGCACGTCGTGGTCGTTCAGGA
Organism: Actinosynnema sp. CS-041913; assembly: GCF_050942485.1. Lineage (NCBI taxonomy): Bacteria > Bacillati > Actinomycetota > Actinomycetes > Pseudonocardiales > Pseudonocardiaceae > Actinosynnema > Actinosynnema sp. CS-041913. Next base: position 3,516,389 of record NZ_CP192037.1, read on the forward strand.
AGTCCATCTGCTCGGCGAAGAACCGGCCGGTGGCGTAGTCGGGCCAGTCGCCGTCGTAGATGTCGCCGGCCAGCACGAGCGCGACCGCTTTCTCGTCGACGCTCAACCGCACCAAGTTCTTCAGCGCCTGCCGCGAGGCCTGGCGCAATTGATGGGCGACGTCCTCCTTGACGAACCCACCCAACCCCCGCAGCGGGCTGTCGAGGTGGATGTCCGCCGCGTGCACGATCCGCACCCCGGTCACCGTTGTACACTCCAGAGTTTCGTGTGGATCGCGGGCAGCGGGACCAGGTGGCGATCATGTAAAGGGATCATGGCTCGCACATCGCAGCCCTTCACGGCAGCGCTACATCGACCATCCACACGATTGGGCGAGTAACACTCGCGTATTGGCTCGTTGCTGCGACAAGGCGAAAGTGTCACCGGAGTAATTCACCCATTCGGTCGCTAACGCTGGGTCGAACTGACGCGACGTAGCCGCTGTCACCGATTAGAACGACCGTCCGTGTGCACACCGCGCGAGCTAAGGGGGCCGAGTGGGGCTGTTGGGCCGAGTGCGGCAGCTATTCGAGGGCAAGCCCGCTGTCATGCCGCCACCGCGACCCGCGCCGCCGCCGGCAGCACCCGTGCCGCCACCGGTGCCCGTGCCGCATTCGACCCGGACCGGTCCACCACCGCCTTCCCGTCCGCAGCCGGTACCGCGTCGTCAGCCCTCGGTGTCCGCCCCGACTTGGGTACAGGCCGGTGCTACATCATCCGTGGCCGGCCGGTCGCTGCTCGGCGGGATGCTCTACATCGGGAAGTTGTCCCGGGGTGACGCGGTACCCGGTCGGAACGTCGAGGTGATCGACCCGACCCTGCCGATCGACTGGCGCAAGCCCGACTTCACCGGTCGGGACATGGATTACTGGCCCGCTTACCACTCGATCACGCCTCGCAGCCGGGCCGCGTACCTGCTGTGGCTGGAGGGCGGCAGGTGGGCGCCGGACGCCTACATCGGCTACGTGTTCCTGTACTTCTACGGCCTGGAACGCCGGGCGCTGGTCGATGCGCAGCAGGACCCGGCCGCGCGGGCCGACGTGCCGCATATCCTGGGCGAGGTCGCGCGACTGCTGACGGTCTACGGCGGAAACTCGTCGTTCCGCCAGTACGCGACCGCCTTACAACAGGTCCTTCGCGCGCTCATCTCGAGGGGAGAAGGACCCCCGCCAGACCCGGCCGAACACGACAAGTGGCCCCCGCCGCTCACCCTGCGCTTCGGCATCGGCCGCTTCGCCGCCGAGGGGCGTCCGGTACCTGTGGACTGGGCGTGGTCGTGGGCCATGCTTCACCCCGAGATCTATCCGCGAACGCCCGCGACGCGGTGCCCCGACGAGTTCCGCGCGCTGTTCACCACCCGCTACCAGACCCGCTACGCCGATGGCCTCCGGGTCCGCCCGCTGAAGAGCCGGGTGGAACTCTCCTACCGCCCCGCCAGCGGTGGTCTGACCTCGACAACGTGGCACTCGGACGTGTCCGACGTGCTCACCGCCGCTGCACCGACGAAGGCGCTCAAGGCCTTGGTCGAGTCCTGCGCGAACGACCTGGACGCTTACAGCCGCTTGATCGGTCGGCAACCGGAAGCCACGGGCACGTTGCCCGCGCTGGCGCTGCTGCCGGACGAGCTGTTCACGAGTGACTTGGCGGGCCTGCGGCCGGTGCGCGAACTGGTCGAGCGGACGTTGCCCGCCGACGTGCCCAGAGCCAGGTTCGAAATGTCGGACCTGGTTGCCCTCTGGCCCGCCAAGGCGTCGGGGAAGTTCGCCAAGGCCGACGTGGTCGGACTGGCGCAACTGCTGGACAAGTTCGGCGTCGGCGTCGAGCCCGACGTGCGCTTGGGCGGTCCGGTGCAGAGCGCGGGGCCTGCCGTGCTGTTCCGCATCACCGCCGCGCAGTCCGCGACCGCGACGCCCGAGTACACCGCCGCCACGACGCTGCTGCACCTCGCCGCCGTGGTCTCCGCGGCCGATGACGATGTGTCTACCGCCGAACGGGACCACCTGGTCTCCCATCTGGAGTCGAGCCTGCACCTGACGCCGGGGGAGCGGATCAGGTTGACCGCCCACTTGGACTGGCTGCTGGCCTCGAAGCTCAAGCTGACCGGGCTCACCAAGCGCCTGGGTGGCCTGACCGACGCGCAACGCGCTCACGTCGCCGAGTTCGCCACCGCGATCGCGGCCGTGGACGGTGTCGTCTCGCCGGGCGAGGTCGACACGCTGCGCAAGATATACAAGCTGCTGGGGCAGGAGCCGGACTCGGTGTACACCGAACTGCACGCCCTCACCGCCGCGTCCACCCGTCCCGCACCGGCCACCGATCCTGTGGTCGTCGTGCCCGCGGACACCGGCCCGACCGGCTACCTCATCCCGCCACCGCCGAAGCCGGAGCCACCGGTCGGCGCCGTGCGCCTCGACCCCGCCCTGGTGGAGGCCAAGATGCGGGAAAGCGCCGCCGTAGCCGCGCTGCTCGCCGACGTCTTCGACGAGCCTGAAGAATCTGCACCACGGCCACCCGCACCTGTTGTCGCGGTGGATCTCGTCGGTTCCCTCGACGCAGCCCACTCGACCCTGCTGCGGGAACTGGCCACACGATCGTCCTGGAGCCGTGCCGACTTCGACGCCCTCTGCGCCGAGGCAGGTCTGCTGCCCGAGGGCGCGCTGGACGTGCTCAACGAAGCGGCGGTCGAGGCCGCCGACGAACCGGTCGTCGAGGACGACGGCGACCAGTTCGTGATCAACGACTACGCAATGGGAGAACTGCTCGCATGAACGACACGCGCATCCGGCCCCGAGACCGCGACGCGATCATCCAGTCGCTCCGGGCCGGCGTCGTGCCCCGCTCGGGCCAGCAGCACGTCCAGGTCGGGCGTGCGCGCGAGGTCGAGTCGCTGCTGCGCGACCTCGACAGCGTCGCAGACGGCGGCTCCACGGCACGCTTCGTCATCGGCGAGTACGGCTCGGGCAAGACGTTCTTCCTGAACCTCATCCGCGCCGCCGCGCTGAAGAAGCGCCTGGTCACGATGCACGCCGACCTCGCGCCCGACCGTCGCCTGCACGCCACTGGCGGCCAGGCCCGCAGCCTCTACGCCGAACTGGCCCGCAACACCTCGACCTCGGCCAAGCCGGACGGCGGCGCGCTGGCGGGCATCGTCGAGCGGTTCGTCTCCCAGGCGCTCACCACCGCTCGTGAGCGGGGCACGTCACCGGAGAACGTGATCCGGCAGCGCATGGCCGAGCTGTCCGAGCTGGTCGGCGGCTACGACTTCGGCGCTGTTGTGGAGGCGTACTGGCGTGGCCACGACACCGGCAACGAACAGCTCAAGATCGACTCGGTGCGCTGGCTGCGCGGCGAGTTCACCACCAAGACCGAGGCCCGCGCCGCGCTCGGCGTGCGCACGATCGTGGACGACGCGAGCTTCTACGACCAGCTCAAGCTGCTGTCGCGCTTCGTGCGCATGGCCGGCTACAGCGGCCTGCTGGTGTGCCTGGACGAGATGGTCAACCTCTACAAGCTGACCTCCTCGCAGGCCCGTTCCGCCAACTACGAGCAGATCCTGCGCATCGTCAACGACAGCCTCCAGGGCATCAGCACCCACGTGGGCTTCCTGTTCGGCGGCACGCCGGAGTTCCTCATGGACACCCGCCGCGGCCTGTACTCCTACGAGGCGTTGCAGTCCCGCCTGGCGGAGAACGCCTTCGCCGCCAACGGCCTGGTGGACCACTCCGGCCCGGTGCTGCGGCTGACCAACCTCACCCAGGAGGACTTCTACATCCTGCTCGCGAAGCTGCGCCACGTGCACGCCTCGGGCGACCCGCAGCAGTACCTCGTGCCCGACGAGGCGTTGCACGCGTTCATGCACCACTGCTCGCAGAACATCGGTGACGCCTACTTCCGCACCCCGCGCACCACGATCCGAGAGTTCCTCAACCTGCTGTCGGTGTTGGAGCACAACCCCGGCCAACCGTGGGAACAGCTCGTCGGCGGCGTGCGGTTCGAGGCGGAGCGCAACCCCGACCTCGAACCACTGGAGTCGGCAGCGCAGGACGAGTCGAGAGTGGACGATGAGCTGGCCACCTTCCGCCTCTGACGCCCCGCCAGGGTCCTCGCAGTTCTTCCGGCTTCACCACAAGGTCCAGCGCTGGATCCACCGGCAGGGGTGGCCGAAGCTCAACGACGCGCAGGAGCAGGCAATCCCCTTGGTGCTCAAGGGGACCGAGGACGTGATCGTCTCGGCGGCCACCGCGTCGGGCAAGACGGAGGCAGCGTTCCTGCCGATCTGCTCCGCCCTGCTCGACGAGGTGGACGACGGCGGCATCCGGGTGCTCTACGTGTCACCGCTCAAGGCGCTGATCAACGATCAGCACCGCCGCCTCGACGAGCTGTGCGAGGAACTCGACCTGCCGGTACATCGCTGGCACGGCGACGTGCCCGGATCGGCCAAGGCCAAGGTCCTCAACAAACCCGACGGCATCCTGCTGATCACGCCGGAGTCGCTGGAGGCGATGTTCGTCCTGCGCGGCATGGAGATCGGCTGGTTGCTGCGCGCCCTGCGGTGGGTCGTGATCGACGAGATGCACTCGTTCATGGGCACCGAGCGCGGCGCACAGCTCCAGTCCTTGCTGCACCGCGTCGAGCTGGCAACCCGGCGTCGCATCCCCCGCATCGGGCTGTCGGCCACCCTGGGCAGCATGGAGTCGGCGCGCGACTACCTGCGCCCCGGAAACGGCCAGAATGTCCACCTCCTAATGGCCTCGCACCAGAGCGGGGAAATCAGCGCCATAATCCGCGGGTACGTCCACGAGGCACCCACCACCCAGGACGAGGAATCCGACGAGGGCACCTCCGTCGAGCGGATCAGCGAACACGTGTTCACCACCCTGCGCGGCGGCAACAACCTCGTGTTCTTCGACCGGCGCGGCGACGTCGAGCTGTACGCCGACCGGCTGCGTCGGCGCAGCGAGGAACGCGCCGTGCCCAACGAGTTCTTCCCCCACCACGGCAGCCTCGCCAAAGACGTGCGCGAGCACGTCGAAGACCTGCTCAAGAGCAACCGGCCCGTCACCGTGCTGTGCACCTCCACGCTGGAGATGGGCATCGACATCGGCACCCTCACCTCGGTCGCCCAGGTTGGGGCGCCGCCCTCGGTGGCAAGCCTGCGCCAGCGCATCGGCCGATCCGGACGTCGTGGCGAGCCCGCCGAGCTGCGCATGTATGTGACCGCTCAGAAGATCGACGCCAACATCGCGCCCCAGGACGAGCTGCGGGCGGAGCTGTTCCAGGCCGTGGCGATGATGAGCCTGCTGTCCGAGCGCTGGTACGAGCCCGCGGACACATCCTCGCTGCACCTGTCCACGCTCATCCAGCAGATCATGTCCGTCATCGGCCAGCACCAAGGCGCCCACCCGGTCGAGCTGTTCCAAGCGCTGTGCCTCTCCGGATCGTTCGCGCACGTCGACAAGACGACCTTCGCCACCCTGCTGCGCGACCTCGGCCAAGCCGAACTCGTCCAGCAGGAACCCGACGGCCTGCTGCTGCTCGGCAGCGTGGGAGAGCGGATCGTCAACCACTACTCGTTCTATGCGGTCTTCGCGGAGAAGCAGGAGTACCGGCTGGTGCACGGCTCCCGCACCCTTGGCGTGCTGCACGTGACAACACCCACCGAAGTCGGTTCGCTCGTCATCTTCGCGGGCAGGCGCTGGAAGATCGTCTCCGTGGACGACCAGGCGGCCCTGATCCAAGTGGAGCCCTCACACGGCGGACGGGCACCCAAGTTCGCCGGCGGTCGTGCCGAGATCCATGACGAAGTCCGCCGCCGGATGCGCGTCTGGTACGAAGCCGACAACGTCCCCGCCTACCTCGACGCCACCGCCCAACGCCTCCTCGACGAAGGCCGCGCGGCCTACCGCCGCTTCGAACTCACCCGAAACCCCGCGCTGGCCAAGGGCAACGACACCATCGTCTTCCCTTGGCGCGGCGATCGCATCCTCAACACCCTGACGGCCTGGTTGACCCGTGCGGGTGTGCCGGCGGTCCGGGACGGTGTTGCCTTCACCGTGCCCGAGTGCACACCGGCCCAACTGCGTGTGGTTCTCCAGCAACTGTTCCTGGAGGACGACACCACCGCCGAGGACATCGCCGCCGCACTGCCCGACACCGTCGTGGAGAAGCACGACGTCCACCTTGGCAAGCCGTTGCGCACCCGCGGCTACGGCGCTGGGTGCCTCGACATGGCAGGGGCCCGTGCCACGCTGGCCGACCTGGTCGACCGGCTGCCCGAGCACGACGTCGACGTCATCACCGGAATCCCTTCCATTCCGCCACCTCTCGTCGCCACCCCGACCGCCTACGCGGTCGTGGACGTCGAAACCACCGGCTTCGCCGCCTGGGGCAACGATAGGGTCATCGAGGTAGCGGTCATCCGCGTCGCCCACGATGGCACCGTCCTGGGCGAGTGGAGCGCACTGGTCAACCCTCAACGTCCACTCGCCGCCTCCAGGGTTCACGGCATTACCGAGCACGACGTGGCGGGCGCTCCCGCGTTCGCCGACATAGCACCCACCCTCGCCGCTCACCTGGATGACGCCGTCGTCGTAGCCCACAACGCCTCGTTCGACTTGAACTTCCTGAACGCGGAGTTCGCCCGTACCAACACCCCGCTTACGTTGAGCGCGGCGCTGTGCACGATGAAGCTCGACGACCACGTCCACCAGGCGGGTCGTCGCAAACTGCACGACTGCGTCACCGCGATCGGCATATGCACCACTCAGGGCACGGCCCACCGAGCCCTCGCCGACGCCAGGGCCACCGCCGACCTACTGCGGCACTACCTGACCCACACGCCCCACGATGTGCGAAAGCTCGTCACTGCGTCCGAGCGCAGCACCTCGTAGGTCCCTGAGCGGGTCTGTCAATCGAGTGGCTCTGTCACGTAGTCGGTGGTGACGTGGAGTAGTCGTTGGTGATCATGATCTTGTGTTGGATGTCGATTCCCTTGTAGGGACGGTGTTTTCCGGACTGTCGGCGTTGGTCGTTGAGGACGTGGCGGACAGTGGCGGCATGGTGGTGGTTGCGGCCCGCACTCGGGATGGGGCCGTGCCGTGTCCTGTGTGCGGAACCGCGACGGCGAAGGTGCACGGATATCACCGCCGGACGGTGACCGACGTGCCGGTCGACGGCCGCCAGGTCGTCGTGCACCTGCGTGTGCGGCGGCTGGTCTGCCCGGCTCGGAGTTGCCCGCGGCAGACCTTCCGGGAACAGGTTCCCGGAGTGCTGGAACGCCACCAGCGCCGCACGGTGCGGCTCGTCAGGCAGGTATCCGAAGTGGCGCAGGAGTTGTGCGGTCGGGCGGCTGCACATCTGGCCGGCGTTCTCTCCATGCCCGTGTCCCGCAGCACCGCGTTACGTCGTCTACGGCGTCTGCCGCTGCCCGCGCAGTCGGTCCCGCGGGTGATCGGCGTGGACGATTTCGCCCTGCGCCGACGCCACCGCTACGCCACGATCATCATCGACGTCGAGACCGGCCGACGTGTCGCGGTCCTGCCCGGCCGCGACGCGGCCACCCTGGAATCCCGGCTGCGCGAACATCCCGGTGTCGAGGTCGTGTGCCGGGACGGTTCGGCCGCCTACGCCGAGGCCGTCCGCCGCGCCCTGCCCGACGCAGTACAGGTCAGCGACCGCTGGCACCTCTGGCGAAAACTCTGCGACAAGGTTCTGCTCGAAGTCCGCGCGCACACCGGGTGCCGGGCCACCGTCAACCCATCCCGTCCAGGCGGCGTTCACGAGCAAACCACCCGCGAACGCTGGAACAAGATCCACAAGCTGCTCGGCCAAGGCATCGGTCTACTCGACTGCCCACGCCGCCTCGGCGTGGCCCTGAACACGGTCAAACGCCACGCCCGCATGCCCGAACCCCAGACCCTGCGCATCGCCCCCACCTACCGCCCGACCCTCGTCGACCCCTACCGCGATCATCTGCGCGCCCGCCGCGCGGCCGATCCCGCGGTCCCTGTCACCCACCTGCTCGCAGAGATCCGGGAAATGGGCTACACCGGCAGCGCCAACCTACTGGTGCGCTACCTCAACCAGGGTCGAGCCGAAGGCGACCGCCCCGTCACCACTTCCCGTCACGCCAGCCGACTCCTGCTCACCAACCCCGACAACCTACGCCCGAAAGACACAAGCCTGCTCGAAAAGATCGCCGCAGCCTGCCCGGAGATGACTGCACTCGCCAACCTGACACGCGGCTTCGCCGCCCTGCTCACACCGGCCGTGGGCAACGACGTGAAGCCCACCGACTGGATCGCGGCGGCCCGCGCCGTCGATCTACCGCATCTACGCAGTCTCACCAACGGTTTCGAGATCGACAGGTCCGCTGTGGACGCTGCTCTCACCCTGCCCTACCACAATGGCCGCACCGAAGGCGTCAACACACGCACCACAAGGATGATGAGACAGATGCACGGACGCGCCGGATTCGACCTTCTCCGCCACCGTATCCTCCTGCCCTGACAGATGCTCACCGTCACCACCGACTACGGGACAGAGCCCTCGTTTGACAGACCCCGTGGTGCGGTATGGCGGTCGGTGTGTGCCTGGTGGCCGGGTTGGTTGTCGGTGGGGGCGGCGTCGCGCCGCCCCCACCGGGTCGTTTCTAGAGTTCGGCTCGGGGTGGGAAGTCGTTGATGGCGTCGGCGAGGTTTTGGGCGATCTGGTTGTGATAGGCGGTGTTGGGGACACCGTTGGTGAGGTATTGGGGTGCGAGTTGGTTGGGGTTTGTGGTGTCTCGTACTGCTGCGTCGTAGTCGACGATGTAGTCGGCTCCGTGGCTGAGTGGGTCGGCCAGCAGGGCGTTGTTGAGGGCGCGTCGTTGGGTTTCGCGCGGGTCGCCTGCGTCGAGGCCGAGTGGTGGCACGGTGGTGAGGATGACGTGTACGAGCGTGCCGTCGGGACGGTTGTGTCGCTTGAGTCCGGCCGGGCTGTTGGTGCTGATCAGGTTGAGGAGATTGTTGCTGATCTCGCCTGCTGATGCCCCACTGAGGATGTCGGAGGCTCCTGCGGCGATGAGCAGTGAGCGGAGGTTGGGTGAGGCGAGGGCGGTGCGGTGGAGGTCGGTGGTGGCGTTGGCGGCGGTGAGGACACCGGTGTTGAGGTATGGGCCGGAGTTTTGTTGGCGGTGGCTGAGTTTGATGTCGCCGGCGCTGAGGGTGCGTTGGTGGACGCGGACGTCGGCGACTGAGCCGTTGTAGTAGTCGGTGGGGTTGCCGGCGAATTTGGCGCGGCCGATGGTGAAGGGCCCGTTGGTGGGGAAGAGGGTGACGCCGGTGGCGGTGTCTTCGAGGTTGCCGTTGATGTAGAGGCGGATGGTCTGGGTGCCGGCGTCGTAGGTCGCGGCGAGGTGGGTCCAGACGTTGAGTTCTGGTGCGTGGTCGGACAGGACGCGCCAGGTGGTGGATTGGGCTGAGTCGGCGGAGATGACGGACAGGGCCCAGCGCTGGTGGGCGGGGGAGTACTGGAGGTAGAAGGCGTTGTAGGTGGTGCCGTCCTGGCTGAGCAGGGTTTGCCAGCCGTTGGTGGACTGGAGTTTGGTCCAGGCGGTGACGCTGAAGTTTTTGCTGGTGTCGATGGCTTTGTTGGCGGTGAAGTGGCCGTTTGTGCCGTTGAGGACGGCGGAGCGCCGGGTGGGGTCGGTGGTGTTCCAGGTGACGCCGCCGTGGGCGGTGGCATGGTTGTTTCCGGCGGAGTCGTGTGCGGTGGTGCCGGTGCCGTCGTTCATCCGCCAGCGTGCGGTGTCGGGGATGCCGCTGCGGCTGGCGTTGACGATGCCGCCGGGGATGGTGTAGCCGGTGGCGGCGAGTTTGGCGGGCAGTTCGTCGACCCAGGTGTTGCGTTGGGTGGTGCCGGGGGGTGCGGTGGCGGTGAGGTGGTCGCCGAGGACGACGATGGTGCCGTGGCCGGGTTCGGTCGTGGACGCCTCGACGCCGGTGACGAAGTAGCTGCCGTTGAGTGTGGTGGTGAACGGGGTTCCGTCGGTGTTGGCGACGGTGTTGCCGTTGGCCAGGAAGGTCGGTGCGGTGGCGTCTGCGTGGACGGGGGCGAGCGCGGTCGCGGTCGGGAGGTGCAGGCTCACGACGAGGTTGCCGTTGCCTCCGGTGGGGTATGCGACCGGGTCGCTGTGGGCTTCGCCGCCGGCGGGCAGGGTGATCGAGTCGTTGCCGTTGAACTTCAGCGTTGTGGGTGTGGCGATTGCCGAATCGGTGCCGGTCTGGGCGGCGATGGTGGCCGCGCTGATGGTGACCGGGGCGGTGTTCAACGCGTTGGAGAGTTTCACCCGTGCCTGGCCGCCGGTCACGGTGGGCCGTAGGACGGTGCGCAGGGTTTTGTTGGCGAACCCGTGGCCGCCGGGTGGGACGACGGCGGCGTCGGAGGGTGCGGACCAGGTGCCGACCCAGCCGGTGTCGACGGGGCGGGGTGCCATGGACAGCACGTGCAGTGCTGCCGCCGGGTCGCAGGTGGCGCGGAGGAACGCGGTGCCGTAGTTGGGCAGGGTGATCGACTTGACGGTCTTGGTGGGGTTGGCCGGTACGAAGATCGGCGTGATCACCGGCTGGAGGTCGCGTTCTTGTGCGAGTGATGCGTTGCGGTAGGGCAGCGTCATCCCCGCGGTGTCCTTCGGTACCCAGACCCAGTCGCGGAGTTCGGGGAACAGCGGGTTGTCCGTGGTGCCGTCGGTGTAGGTGATGGTGCCGGAGCGGGGTGCGGTGGTACCGCAGGTGCTGACGGCGAGCAGGCCGATGGCGTTGGCCCTGATCTGTTGGGCGGCGGGGAAGGGGATGGTCTGGCCGGTGGCCACGACGTTGTCGTTGCCGGTGGTCGGGTTCGGGGTGGGCATGGTGAACACCGCGCCGTTGATCGTGACGGTGTTGCCTGGTGCGAGGCCCGCTGCGGCGAGGGTTTGGGCGGACAACGAGTTGTGCTGGAAGTCCAGATCGCCGACCGTGGCGCCGTCGTTGCTGATTCCCTTGTTGTTCAACGCGTCGGTGAAGCTCGCGGTGGTGACGTTGTTGATCGGTTGGATGGTGAGGTAGTCCATGCCGATGATGTGGTGGGGCGCGATGGAGTCGGGGTTGGAGTCCACGGTGCGGAAGGTGATCCGGTGTTCGCCCGCGCCCAGGTGGGCGCCGCCGAGGCCGACGTGGGTGGTGATCAGCGTCGGGTGGTAGCCGTCGATCGGGGTGGTGTCGGTCTGGCCGATCGGTTTGTCGTCGACGCTGACGGTGAACTTGGCGCGGTTGTTGTTCTTGAGCAGGCCGAGGCCGATGGCGTAGTCGGCTTCGATGGGGGTGGTGAACTTGAGGGTGAAGGCCTGGTTGGTGTTGTCGGCTTCGAAGCGGCGCATCGCGTCGCTGTTCCAGTCGGGTTGGGGGCCGGGCCAGTGGGTGAGCGGTTTGTCGGCGTTGGCGATGGGTAGTGTCTCGGCGTCGAGTTTCACGGTGGGGGACAGGTCGATGTAGTCCACCCCGGTGCGGAACTGGGTCGCGGTGGAGCCGGCCTTCTTGGTGATCTTGATGCCGAGTTCGTGTTGTCCTGCGGAGAGCTGGACTCCGGCGAGTTGCTTGTCGATGCCCTTCGGCGGTGCGTTGGTGCCGCCGGGGAATGCGCTGCTCACTTCCGCGCCGTCGAGTGTGAATTCGGTACGGTCGGGGAGTGCGGTGTGGTCGACCAGGCCGATGTCGAGGTTGTAGTCGCCGGTGGTGGGCACGGTGAACGGCAGCTTGAGGGTGGTGCCGTTGACCGGCGTGGTGGCGGTGAGGTATTGGCCGCCGGACAGCGCCGGGTCGGTGGTGATCGCGGTGGTCAGTCCCCAGCCGGTGCCGGCCAGGGTTTCGGCTTCGATGCGTTGGGTGGGTGCGGGCGCGACGAGAGTGGGTGCGACGTAGAAGCGGTAGGCCGTGGATTCGGGGGAGAGCTTGTGGGCGTCGTCGAAGCTGCGGACGTGCAGGGTGTGGTAGCCGGGGCTCATGTTCGTGGGCAGGGTGATGGTGGCTTTGCCGTCGGTGTTGGCGACCCAGCCGCCGCCGGGGAAGGTCTGGTTGTAGTCGCAGTCGGCGGTGTTCGGGACGCGCTCGGTGCCTGCGCCGTTGAAGGTGTAGGTGAAGCCGACGATGTCCGCCGCGCCCTGGGCATCGAAGGAGAACGTGCCCGGCTGGCTCTGGGGGCGCCCCCAGTCACCGACGGGGTAGTCATTGCTGGTGATGGTCGGTGTGGCGGTGATGGGTGCGGTGCGGGCGGTGAACCACAGGAACCAGGACCAGCGGTCGGCCCACAGGTTTCGGCCCGGGTCGCCGGGGAACTGGTTCCTGGCCGCGACCGTGGTGTAGTAGTCGCCGTTGGGCAGGCTGTTGTTGGTGGCCCACTGGCCTTGTGTGCCGGAGGCGATGACGGTGGGCGTGCTGCCGGAGTCGGCCTTCAGGGTGGTGCCGTCGCTGGTCCAGACTTGGTAGTAGAGCCCGATGTTGAGCGGCGGGTCGTTGTTGTCGGTGGCCGTCGCGTACAGGGTCGGGTGGGCGTCGGGGGTGACGATCCTGCCGCCGCAGGTGACCGCGTTGCCCACGGCGGTCGCGGTGGCAGGGTTCGGCCGGAACGCGAAGGCCACGTCCAGGTACGGGTCGTTGGCGAACTTCTTCCACAGGTCACGGTTGTTCTCGTCGGGCGAGATCAGGCCCAGGGACAGCGACGGGGAGTTCCAGTCGGCGACGTTGTTGAGGCTGGAGTGGACGTCGAACTCGACACCGCCTGCGCCACCGCAGTCGACTCCCGCCTTGGACTCCTCTCTGTCGACTTCGAAGCCGGGCGCCCCTGGCCATCGGGTGGTTTCGTCGATGGTGTTGGTCTGGTGGACGGCGACAGGGTACGGGGTGGAGCACGACGTGCCATGCTTCTGCAGCGCATAGAGTTTGGCGCTGAAGATTGTGGCTTTGTTGCCGTTGCGGTGTTGGAGTTCGCCGGTGGGGAATCGGAAATACGACCTGGCGACCCAGCTCCCGTTGCAGCCATTCCAGTTGCCGCACAGGCCGACCTGGGCGTCCATGTTCACGTTCCAGTAGACCCTGTCGTTGCTGGTGACCTCGACCCACGCGTCGTGGTTGCGTGACATCACCGGGTCGATGTAGACCGGGTACTCCACGTCCTGGCCGCGCAACGCCTCGGCGTCGGGGGTGATCGTCAGCTCTGCCGTGGTCGACGGGCCGGTGTCGACGGTCGTGGCGGTGAGGTCCAGTGTGGACACTTTGCCGCTGCCGGGGTCTGTGGCGGTCGGGTCGGGCCCTCGTTTGGCGTCCTTGGTGGAGTCCCACATGATCGGGGTCGAGCCCTGGAACACGACCCGCCCGGCGTCGTCGGTGGCGCTGAGAACGTCGCCTGTGTTGGTCAGGTCCAGGCCGGTGGTGGCGGCGTGGAGCTTGAACGACGACAGCGCCGGGTTCGCGGCGGCCTGTTCGTTCTTGACCACGAGGACTTCGGAGTAGCCGGTGCTGTTGGCGGCCAGTTGGAGGTCGACGCCGGGAAGCAGTTCCGGGTAGGTGGCGCTGGGTCCGTTCACCACCGGTTCGGGCAGCGGGGTCGGCCAGCTCAGCGTGAAGGTCTTGTCGCCCTCGCGCATGGTGACCAGCGGTGAGGTGCCGCCTGCGGAGAACGACACGTCCAGCGGGGTCGCGGTGGGCGCCAGTGTGCCGTCCGCGGCGCGCACGAGGTCGGTGTCGATGTCCTGCCAGGTGCCGTTCTTGTTGGTGCGCACGGGTTTCACGTGCGACCGCAGGGTGAACGTGCCGTCCGGGTTGGCCAGCACCGTGCTGGCCTCGGTGAGCCTGTCCGCCACCGGCACCGGCTCCCCGGTGCGCTGCGCCTCGGTCAGCGCGGTCTTCTCTCCGGGCGTGTGGAGGTCCGCACGGGCCGGCGGTGCGGGTTCCGGTGCTGCGACCGCTGTGGGCTCGAATCCCACCAGGGTCTGTAGGACTAGCACACCGGCGATCAGCGCACTCAGCGATGCCGGTCTGCGCGTGACGAAGCCAGACGATCTTTGACGCACGAGTCCCCCCGGACGGTTCCGCGACGGGCCCAATCCGGGCCGGAGCGGACCCTAGCCAGCCGCGCCCACCTGCGGATAGACACTTGAAGTGTGACTAGGACCACAGGGTCTGTGTGTAACGGTGACCCCGCTTCGATCAAGGTTCGGCCGTCTTCGTGAGTGGTCTTCCGGAGTCGGTTGCGATGGCTTACTGTTCGCTGGCCTGTGACCGATCACGGTCCTGTTCTCAGGGGGGCTTGAGGCATGTTCGGTGGGGATTCCGCGCGTCCGCACGCGGTCGGCGCGTCCAACTCGGGTTGGTCCAGACGGACGCCGTCCGCCCTCCTGTCGATGGCCGTGACCGCTGCACTCGCGGTCGGGTTGACCTCCGATGTGGTGCGAACGTTCGAACTTCCCGTCGCCCAACGGCAGGAACCCATCTCCCACCGCGAAATCCCGTTGGCAGCCGAGGAACAGCCCTCCGCTGAACCGGCCTACGCCCAACCGGACCATGCCCGCTGGCCCGACGCGGGCAAGGCGTCGGTGTCCGCCGGAGCGTCATCGCGTCGCGCGGGCGGCCTGCCGGTGACCGTGGCGGCCAAGGGGGACAAGGAACGGCGGTTCGACGTCGAAGTCGTCGACCAGGACGCTGCACACCGCGCGGGTGTGGCCGGCGTGGTCTTCACCGTCACGCCGACCGACGGCACCATCGAGGACGTCTCCGTCGGCTTGGACTACTCCGGTTTCCGCAATGCCGGCGGTGCCGAGTTCGGGTCGCGTCTCCGGTTGGAGCAGTTGCCCGATTGCGCGTTGTCCACGCCCGACAAGGCCGAATGCCAGGTGCGGACGCCGTTGCCGTCCACCAACGACCCGGCGGCCAAGACCGTGACCGCCCCTGCGGTCCGGGCATCCACCGACGCGCCACCTGCCAGGAAAGTCACGGCAGGCGCGCCGTCCGCGCAGACGATGGTGCTCGCGGCGACCGCCGGAAGTTCCGGCCCCGACGGCACCTTCGAGGCATCGTCACTGTCGCCGTCCGGGACGTGGGCGGTGTCGGGCAGCTCGGGCTCGTTCAGCTGGTCCTACCCGATCACGCTGCCTCCGACGTCCTCCGGTTCGACTGTCGCCCCGAGTGTCGCCCTGTCCTACAGCTCGTCCTCTGTGGACGGTCGCACGTCGGCGACCAACAGCCAGACCTCGTGGATCGGTCAGGGCTGGAACTACTCACCGGGTTCCATCGAACGCACCTATCGCACCTGTGCCACGGACAAGACGCTGCCGCAGGCACAGCAGACCGGTGACTTGTGCTGGGCCGGGCAGATCGTCACGATGAACCTCGGCGGCCAGGCCACCGAGCTGGTGTACCAGGAAGCCACCAATACCTGGCGCGCGTCGGTCGACGGCGGTGCGCGGATCGAACTGCTCATCGGCGCGGGCAACGGTGTACACGACGGCGAGTACTGGAAAGTCACCAACACCGCCGGTGTCAGCTACTACTTCGGCCGCAACCGCGGCCCCGGCTACACCGGCCAGGAACAGACCAACTCCGCCTGGACGGTCCCGGTCTACGGCCCCCGCGCAGGCGACAAGTGCCACAACCCCAGCGGGTTCGCCTCGTCGTGGTGCATGCAGGCATGGCGCTGGAACCTCGACTTCGTCGAAGACCCCCACGGCAACGTCACCGCCTACTACTACGACCAGGAGACCAACCACTACGGCGCCAACACGCAGACCGCTGGCGTCTCGTATACCCGCGGCGGCACGCTCAAGCGCATCGACTACGGCCTGCGCAACACCGGCGGCTCCATCTACGGCGCGGTCGCGCCGAACCAGGTCGTGTTCGGTGTGGCGGAACGGTGCCTGCCTGACGCCGGGTTCGACTGCGCCCCGTCCAAGTTCACCGCCGACAACGCCACCCGGTGGCCGGACACCCCGCAGGACCAGGAATGCAAACCCGGCGCGGTGTGCAACAACCACTCCCCGTCGTACTGGTCCACCAAACGCCTGACCACCATCACGACCCAGTACAACCAGGGTTCCGGTCCGGTCAAGGTCGACGAGTACCGCCTGACCCACGACATCCCGACCCTGACCGACAACGCCAAGGAACTGCTGCTCCAGTCGATCACCCGCACCGGTTTCAGGGGCACCGACTCGATCACCCTGCCGGCGATCACGTTCACCCACCAGGCGTTCGACAACCGGGTCGCGGGCTACAGCGGCCTTGGCGGTCTGGCGCGGTGGCGCATCACCAACATCAAAACGGAGACCGGCACCGGGATCATCGTCGACTACAGCGCGCCGGACTGCACGAAGGACAGCGTCCCGACCGACCTGGCCAACAACACCCGCCGTTGCTACCCCGTCTACCGCACCCTCCCGTTCAACCAGAACCCGACCCTCGACTTCTTCCACAAGTACGTCGTCGACAAGGTACTGGTCACCGACGGCGCGCTCGGGCCGAATGGCGAGCCCCGTCTGGGCGCCTCACCTACACAGATCACCACCTACACGTACCTGGGCACACCCGCCTGGCACCACGACGACTTCGAACTCGTCCAACCCGAGCACCGCACCTACGGCCAGTACCGCGGCTACGGCAAAGTCGAAGTCCGTACCGGCGACACCCAGCGTCACGACGCCGGCGTCCACGACAAGCAGACACTGACCCGCACCACCTACTTCCGCGGCATGGACGCCGACACCCTGCCCGGCGGCGCACACCGCACCGCCACCGTCACCAACTCGCTCGGCGAGACCACCACCGACCACTTTCGCTACACCGACACGGCCTACGAGACCGAGGTCTTCAACGGCGACGGCGGCCCCCGCATCTCCACCACCATCACCGACCCGACCGTCATCGGCACCACCGCCACCCGCGCCCGCACCGGCCTGCCCGCGTTGACCGCCGACGTCATGGGTATCGCCCGCACCAGGACGATCACGCACCTCGCAGCCGGCGGCACCCGCACGGCGGTCACGACCAACCGTTACGACGACACCGGCCGGCTGGTCGCCCGCACCGAGTCCGGTGACGGTGTCCCGGATCTGTGCACGAAGACCGGCTACGCCGACAACACCACCACGTGGGTCCGCGACCGAGTATCCGAAGTCACTGTGTCGCAACAGTCCTGCCCGACGGATGGCGTAGCTCAATCCTCGATTCTCAGTTCGTCGCGCACCTACTACGACCAGAGCACCATCCTCGGTCAGACCACGGCGGGTGACCCGACCCGCGTCGACACCGCGACCGCGAACACCAACGACCAGTTGACGTTCGCCACCACCGACACCATCGGGTACGACATCTCCGGTCGCGTCACATCCAAGACCGACGCACTACAACGCATTACGAACATCGCCTACACCCCGGCGGACGGCGGCGTGGTCACCAAGACGGTGACCACAAACCCCAAGAACCAGACCAGCACCGTCGAACTCGAACCCGCACGCGGCAAGCCGACCGCCACCATCGACGTCGGCTCGCGACGCACCGACGTCGGCTACGACGCCCTCGGCCGCGTCACCGAAGTCTGGAAACCCGGACAGATCCGGCGATCCGGCGGCGGCTCTCCGGCGATCACCTACGAATACCTGGTCCGCGACAACGGGCCGCTGGCGGTCACCACGAAGGCGCTGGTCGACTACATCGACGGCACCAACTACCTGACGAAGATCGATCTGTTCGACGCCTTCGGTCAGCTCCGCCAAACCCAGGCCGACGCCGTGGACGGCGGGAACGGACGCGTCGGCAAGGACGTTCTCTACGACTCGCACGGCTGGGCACGCATCACCAACAACCGCTACGTCACCAGCGGTGTCCCCACCACAACCCTGGTCCAGGTCGACGCGTCGGGAGTCAACGACCGCACCGTCACCGACTACGACGGCGCAGGCCGGGCCGTGCTCGCCACCGCCTACAACGGCTCCACCGCCACCTGGAAGACCAGGACCGTCCACGGCGGCGACGGTGTCACGGTCTTCCCGCCCCAAGGCGGCACCATCACCACGAAAATCAACGATGTCCGCGGTCGTGACGCGGAGGTGCGCCACTACACGAACCCGCCGACCGTCACCGGCGACACCGTCACCGGTGGCGCCTACCAAACCACGACCCACGAGTACACCGCGCTGGGCCAACTGAAGAAGAGCACCGACCCGGTCGGCAACCAGTGGACGTTCAGCTACGACTTCCTGGGCCGCAAGACCAGCCAGACCGACCCCGACGCCGGCGCCTCCAGCACCACCTACGACCTCGCGGGCCAGATCCTGACCACCACCGACGCCCGCGGCACGACCCTGGCGTTCACCTACGACGTGCTGGGCCGCAAGACCGCCGAATACGCCGATTCCACCAGCGGCACCATGCTCGCGTCCTGGTCGTACGACAACGCCATCAACGGTGTCGGCCTGCCCGGCTACACCACCCGGTACACACCCGACGGCCAGTACAGGACAGGCCCGACGATGTACAACGGCCAAGGACTGGTCTCCAAGACCGTCACCCAACTCCCGGCCGCCGAGACCGGTCTGACCACACTGTTCACCACGACCTTCGGCTACACCTCGACCGGCCAGGTCTTCCAGGTCCAACCGCCCACCACCGGAGGCCTGCCCGGCGAGGTCATCGGCACCAAGTACAACAAGTACGGCCAGCCGATCAGAACCGACGGCAGCAACGCCTACGTCTCCGACGCGTCCTACACCGCGTTCGGCGAAGCGAGCCAATACCTACTCGGACCGTCGAACAACTCCGCCTGGCTGAACTACGACTACGACCCCCAGACCCGGCGACTGACGCACACCTCCCTCCACGCGCAACAGACGCCCGCCCAGATCGACAAGACCGAGTACACCTACGACCCCGTCGGCAACGTCACCAGATCCGCCAACACCCAGGGTGCCGACGGCCAGGCCCCGGTCCGCACCCAGTGCTACACCTATGACGCCCTACGCCGCCTGAACAACGCCTGGACCGCCACCGACAACTGCGCCGCCACCCCCACCACAACCCCAGGCCACGCCAACATCGGCGGCCCCACCCCGTACTGGACTTCCTGGACCTTCGAGCCGGGCGGCCTTCGCACCACCCAAACCCAACACGCCCTACCCGGCACCACCGGCGACACCACCACGACCTACACCTACCCCACCAGCGGCAGCGCCCAACCCCACGCGCTGGCCAGCGCCACCACCACCGGGCCGTCGGGCTCCACCCTGTCCAGCTACGGCTACGACACGGCCGGGAACACCACCCGCCGCACCATGCCCTCCGGCGAACACACCCTGACCTGGGACAAGGAAAGCCGCCTCGCCACGGTCAACTCACCCGCGGGCACGACGAAATACGTCTACGACGCCGACGGCAACCAACTCGTCCGCCGCGACCCCGGCAAGACCACCCTCTACCTACCCGGCCAGGAACTGACCCGCGACAACACGAGCGGGGCCATCACCGGAACCCGCTACTACACCCACAACGGCACCACGGTCGCCGTGCGCGTCGGCAACACCAACCCCACCTACCTCGTCTCCGATCTGCACAACACCATGTCCGTCGCGGTCCAATCGGTCGGGTTCGCCGTCAGCCGCCGCGTCATGGACCCCTACGGCAACCAACTCGACCAGACCGCCGGCCTCCCCTGGCCGGACCGACACGGGTTCCTGAACAAACCGGTCAGCCAGACCACCGGACTCACCGACATCGGCGCACGCAAATACGACGCCGCCACCGGCCGGTTCATCAGCGTCGACCCCATCCTCGACCTGACCAACTCCCAGCAGTGGACCGGCTACGCCTACGCCGACAACAACCCCACCACCTTCAGCGACCCCACCGGCCTGGCGACCTGGATGTGCCCGGACGGCGAATGCGGTGGCGGCAAACGCCCCTCCAACGGCCTGGGCTACGACAACTCGATTCCCACCCCGAGAGTGGATCCCCCCAGCCCGGTAGACCGCACGCCCCCGAGTTGCACCACCAGCAACTACCCGGCAGCAAAATCCTGCGGCACCGGCAACCCGACTCGCTCCACAAGCGGCTACCCGGCCTGTCCCAACTGCCAAAACGGTCCCATGACCCGTGAAAAGGCCCAACTTCTCCTGACCATCATCGGACTGTTCCCGGTCGTCGGTGAAGTGGCGGACCTCGCGAACTGCGGGATTCACGGTGCCCACGGCGAGCACGCCGACGCGGCGTTGTCCTGCGGCGGGGCCGTCCCGGTGGCGGGCATGGCCGCAAGCCTGGCCAAAATCGCCAACGGCGGAAGAAAGCTCGACCACGCCTCGGACGGCGTGACGGCGGCGGGCAAATGCGTCAACAGCTTCACTGGCGACACCCACGTCCTCATGGCCGACGGCACCACCAAGCGCATCGACGAGATCAAAGTCGGCGACAAGATCGCGAACAACGAACCTGAACGCGAGCAGGTCGAAGAAAATAAGGTCATCGCTGTCCACATCACTGACGCTGATAAGGAATATGTCGATCTTACGATCGTCGCATCAGAAGGTCCGAAGACCATCAGCACCACCGCTCACCACCTTTTCTACAACGCCACTACGGGCAAGTGGACCAACGCGGATGGGCTGGAGCCAGGTGATCAGCTCCAGACGCCCGGCAACGGTCGCGTGGCCGTCCACGCCACTCGCCAGTACAGTGCTAGTCTCCGTACGTACAACCTCACCGTCGACGGTATTCACACGTATTACGTCCTCGCGGGCCGGGCGTCGGCCCTGGTTCACAACTGCAATGGCTTGGCTGATCCTTGGCAGGTGATGGAGCGGATTCACGGGGCGAAGGATGGGCACGTATGGAAGTTGCACGGCCCCGGAACGCCAGCTAAGTCCCCGGGCAGTGGAACCCTGAGCAAGTTCGGTGCAGAAACGTCGCCTGAGGATGTCATCAACGTGGCGATGGCGGGTGTCAACAAGAACACCTACGTCGGTCCCGGCAACATCCCGGGAACCCACCAACACATCTACGACACCGGAGTGGCGGGGTTCGGTACAGTCGATGGCGTTCCGACGTCGTGGGTGAATATCTACGTCGACGACAAAGGGAATCTTGGCACTATGTTTCCGATTATAAGATAGGGTTGTGGGATGGCGATGTCAGCCGCTATCAGTCTGAGGTACGTTCCCGACGATGCTTCGCCGTACGGAAACCCTGAACGGCAGATGGACTTGGCGACCGCGCCGGTATATCAGTTGTTCTTCTCGTGTTTCATGGGTGACGTCGATCTGGTCATCGCAGGCGCGGACTTCAGGACGAGCTTCGGGTGGGTGTCAACACTCGGTTTCGGCATCGGGTTGTTGCGATCGATTCGAAAGTTGGCGTCTGAAGAGGTGGTGAGGGTTGGCTTCACCGAGTCCGAGGATTGGATCGAGTTTCGCGTCCAAGATTTGCTGGTCACTACCTCCTGCTCGTATTCGACGGCCATCGCAGCCGTTTCATACGACCAGTTGCTTGAGGTCGCCAAGGGCGCGTTGGGCGAGCTTCTCGACGAGCTCAAACCCAGGTATCCTGCGCTCAATCGGAATCCGTATCTGATTGATGCCCTGAGTCTGGTGCAAGGCTGATCGGGTTCGCGGCTGGGCATAGCTTTGCAGGTATGTGCCACCATTTCGGTATGGACGTTGTGCTTGCCGAAAACCTTTCCACATCGATCGAGCGGCGTGGTGGTACACATAAGGAGGGTCGCTCAACCGCTGTCGTCGGCGGATGTCGAGAGGCGTGAGCCCTGCTTGATCTGTGGCAGTGAGTGTAATGATTGGGTGTTGGCGATGCCCGGATGGAGGCAGTGGGCCAACAGCAAATCCGAGAGCGCGCAAACTGAGGCACACGAGGTACTCGCGGTCCATATCGCTGATGCCGACAAGGACTATGTAGATGTTGTCGTAGCCACTCCAAGCGGCCTTAAGGTCGTCCGTGAGACCGCCCATCACCCGTTCTACGACGCCACCATTTGACAGTGGGTCGGCGCGGTCAACCTTGAAGCGGGCGAACAACTCAAAACGTCAGGTAATGGTCGTTTGAGTATCTATGCGGTTCGTAGACGAGGTCGACCGAGTCGTCCAGGCGGGCACGTAGTTCGTCGGGTTCCATCCGTTACTGGACCTGTCGCCAAGCGTAGGGGACGTCGCGGTAGTCGACCGGTGGGGGCAGACCCGATGCAGAGTCGAATCCCGTCACCCGCACCGTCAGTCCGGACTCGGCTTCGTAGTAGCGGGCATGCCGTGACAGGGCCAGCAGTCCGCCGCCTGTGCCGACGCCGAACTCGACCACGGTGACGCCCCGGTGGTCGAGCGCGGCGGCCAGTTCCACCGCTTTGCGGACGCCGTGCGCGTACATCGGGCGGTCGACCATGCCCAGTTGGTAGCGCACTCGGTCCGGCAGCAGCGGGATGCGCTCGGTCAACCTGATGAGATGATCCTCGCGGATAGCGGGGATGGTCCACCCTCGCAGTGTCGACAGCAAACCGGCCACTGACCTGCCCCTTCATGGGCGATGTGGATTGCGCATCGAAGCGTATCCATCCCGGTTGAACGCGCGCAAGGGCGTGAATATTTTCCTGGGTTGACAACCAGCGGTTGTGAACCCACGCGTGTCGTTTGTTTGCTGTTGCCCTGTGTTTTCGTTGGGATGGCGATCGTCTGTCCGTCGCTGCAGCTCGGGAGCCGTCCGTTGTCGTCGTCCTCGTTCGTCCACCTGCATGTGCATACCGAGTACTCGATGCTCGACGGCGCGGCGAAGATCGGGCCGTTGTTCGATGAAGCTGCCCGATTGGGAATGCCCGCGGTCGGCATGACCGACCACGGGAACATGTACGGCGCGGACGAGTTCTACCAATTGTCGAAGAAGTCCGGCATCAAGCCCATCATCGGCATCGAGGCATATCTGGCACCGGTCAGCAGGCACCACAAGAAACCGGTGTTCTGGGGTCAGTCCGGGCAGCGCGGCACCACCGACGAAGGTGTCGGCGGCGACGTCTCCGGCGGCGGCGCCTACACGCACATGACCATGGTCGCGGAGAACGCCACCGGCCTGCGCAACCTGTTCAAGCTGTCCTCGCTGGCGAGCCTGGAGGGCTACTACCGCAAACCGCGCATGGACCGGGAGCTGCTCGCGGACAACGCCTCCGGCATCATCGCCACGACCGGGTGCCCGTCCGGCGAGGTGCAGACCCGGCTGCGGCTCGGACAGCAAGCCGAGGCACTCCAGGCAGCGTCCGACTACCGGGACATCTTCGGCCACGACAACTTCTTCCTCGAACTGATGGACCACGGCCTGCCCATCGAGCGCTCGGTCCGGGAAGGGCTACTGGACATCGGCCGGAAGATGAACCTGCGTCCCCTGGCCACGAACGACTCGCACTACGTCACCAAGGACCAGGCCGAAACGCACTCCGCGCTGCTGTGCGTGCAGTCCGGCAAGACGCTCGGCGACCCGAGCCGGTTCAAGTTCGACGGCGACGGCTACTACCTCAAGTCGGCCGACGAGGTGCGCGCCTTCTGGGACACCGAGGTGCCCGGCGCCACCGACAGCACCCTGCTGATCGCGGAGCGGGTGCAGTCCTACGCCGAGGTGTGGGAGCACCGCGACCGGATGCCGGTCTACACGCCGCCTCCTGGCCACGATGTGAACTCGTGGTTCCGCGCCGAGGTGATGCGCGGCTTGGAGTGGCGGCTCCCCGGCGGCGTGCCCCGCGAGTACGTCGAACGCGCGGAGTTCGAGATCGACGTCATCGTGCAGAAGGGGTTCCCGGCCTACTTCCTGATCACCGCCGACCTGATGAACCACGCCCGCGAGGTCGGCATCCGCGTCGGCCCGGGGCGGGGTTCGGCGGCGGGATCACTGGTCGCCTACGCCATGCGCATCACCAACCTGGACCCGATCGCGCACGGCCTGCTGTTCGAGCGGTTCCTCAACCCCGAGCGGATGTCCATGCCCGACATCGACATGGACTTCGACGACCGCCGCCGCGGCGAGATGGTCCGCTACGCCACCGAGAAGTACGGGGCCGACCGGGTCGCCCAGGTCATCACCTTCGGCAAGATCAAGACCAAGGCGGCGATCAAGGACTCGGCCCGGGTGCACTTCGGCCAGCCCGGCTACGCCATCGCCGACCGGATCTCCAAGGCGCTGCCGCCGCCCGTCGCGGCCAAGGACATCCCGCTCGGCGGCATCGTCGATCCCGGCCACGAGCGCTACCCGGAAGCCGCCGAGGTGCGGGCGCTGATCGAGTCGGACCGGGATGTCGCCACCATCTTCGAGACCGCCCGCGGTCTGGAGGGCCTGATCCGCAACGCGGGCGTGCACGCCTGCGCGGTGATCATGTCCTCCGAACCGCTGGTCGACGTCATCCCACTGTGGCGACGCGACGACGGCGCGGTGATCACCGGGTGGGACTACCCGTCGTGCGAAGCCATCGGCCTGCTGAAGATGGACTTCCTCGGGCTGCGCAACCTCACGGTCATCGGTGATGCCATCGACAACGTCGAGGCCAACCGCGGCGAGACGGTGGACCTCGACAGGTTGAGCACGGACGACCCGAACACCTACGACCTGCTTGCCCGCGGCGACTCGCTGGGTGTGTTCCAGCTCGACGGCGGCGCGATGCGCGACCTGCTGCGACGCATGCGGCCCACCGGTTTCGAGGACATCGTCGCGGTGAACGCCCTGTACCGGCCGGGGCCTATGGCGATGAACACGCACAACAACTACGCCGACCGCAAGAACGCCCGGCAGGCGATCGAGCCGATCCACCCCGAGCTGGCCGAGCCGCTGCGTGACATCCTCGCCGAGACCCACGGCCTGGTCGTGTACCAGGAGCAGATCATGCAGATCGCGCAGCGGGTCGCCGGGTTCTCCATGGGCCGCGCGGACGTGCTGCGCCGGGCGATGGGCAAGAAGAAGAAGGAGGTCCTGGAGAAGGAGTTCGAGGGCTTCCGCGACGGCATGAACGCCAAGGGCTTCTCCGACGAGGCCGTGCAGGCCCTGTGGGACACGATCCTGCCGTTCGCCGGGTACGCGTTCAACAAGTCGCACGCCGCGGGCTACGCCCTGGTCGGTTTCTGGACCGCCTACCTCAAGGCGAACTATCAGCCCGAGTACATGGCCGGGCTGTTGACCTCGGTCGGGGACAACAAGGACAAGTCCGCCGTCTACCTGGCCGAGTGCCGGCGACTGGGTATCAAGGTGCTGCCGCCGGACGTCAACGAGTCCTCGTTGCGCTTCTCCGCGGTCGGCGACGACATCCGATTCGGCCTCGGCGCGGTGCGCAACGTGGGCGCGAACGTGGTCGAGTCGATCATCGCCACCAGGAACGAGAAGGGCAAGTACACGTCCTTCACGGACTTCGTGGAGAAGTCGGAGCTGGTGTGCTGCAACAAGCGGGTCCTCGAGTCGCTGATCAAGGCAGGCGCCTTCGACTCCTTTGGGCACGGTCGACGGGCGCTGCTCGAAGTGCACGAGGAGGCCGTCGACGCGGTCGTCGGGCTCAAGCGTCAGCAGGCCATGGGCCAGTTCGACCTGTTCGGCACCGGGGACGAGACGGTCGCCGAGCCGGATGCCGGGTCGTCCCCCTTGTCGCACCTCCGGCTCGATGCCGAGGAGTGGCCCCGCAAACAGCTACTCGCCTACGAACGGGAGATGCTCGGCCTGTACGTCTCCGCACACCCGCTCGACGGCACCGAGCACATCCTGCGCAAGGCCGCGCCGAGGTCGATCGGCGCGGTGCTCGCCAACCCGCCCCGTGAGGGTGAGCTGGTCGTGTCAGGGATGATCTCCGCACTGGAGCGCCGGGTCAACAAGAAGGGCGAGACCTGGGCCATCGCGGTCATCGAAGACCTCGACGCCTCCATCGAGGTGCTGTTCTTCCCCAAGAGCTACGCGGTGCTCTCCGAGGAACTGGTCGAGGACGCCGCGGTCGTCGTCAAGGGCCGGGTGAACTGGCGGGAGGACAAGATGTCGGTCTTCGGTTCGGACCTGGCGTCGCTCGACCTCAGCAGCGCCCGGCTCGATGGCAGCGAACCCCCGCTCGTGCTCGAGGTGACGACTGCCAGGATCACCAGGGACAGCGTGGTGGAGCTGCGTTCGACCTTGCAGGCGCATCGGGGAAGCACGCCGGTGCGCATCGTGGTGGGCAGCGGTCCCCGCAGCGTCACCCTCGCGGTGGACGACTACCCGGTGTCGGTCACCGCGGCCCTGTTGGGCGAGTTGCGGTCCGTCCCGGGAGTGCGCGTGACTTCCTGACGCCACGCGGTGGTGTCAGGCGAGGAAGGCTGCCCGGTCCGCCTCGGGCAGCCACGCCCCGTCGACGTGGTGCGCCCGGAATCCGCTCCGGATGTGCTCGACCAGCTCGGGCAGCAGGGCGTGCTCGTTGTCCGGATGCCACAGCAGCGACCACGGGTAGGTCGGGCGCGGCGGCGCAACCGCCAACCGCACCACGCCGGGGTGGTCCGGCACCCGGCACTGCTCGCCGATGAACCCGATGCGGTCGGTGCTGCGCGCGATCCCGCCGACGAAGTGCTCGTAGCCGAAATTCGGTCCGGTGCTGTCGATCCGCACGCCGAACGCGGCGCTCACCGCGTCCCAGAAGTCGGTCCACTCGGTGTCGGGCGCATTGCCCGGCATCCACGCCGTGGCGCCGGCCAACTCGGCCATGCTGACCTCATCGCGCCCGGCGAGCGGGTGGCCCGTCCCGACCAGCACCTGTGCCGGCTCCAAGTGGGCGGGGATACTCCGCAGCCCGTCCTCGACGAGGGAGCCGGTGAGCCGGGCGAACGCCGCGTCCACCTTGCCGGTCTTGAGCGCCGTGCGGGCCGCCCGCAGACCGGTCGAGGTGACGACATCGATGTCAGGTTCGTCGGCGGCCTCGTAGAAGTCGCGCACCAACTCCGCCGCCGCGAGTCGCGTGTCGAGCACGTCCACGCGCAGCGGTCGGTCCCGCCCGGTGAGCACCGCCAAGGCGTGGTCCGCAGTGGCCAACAACGTCCGGGCGTGGGGCAGGAACATCTCACCCGCGCGGGACAGGCCGGTACCCGCGCGCAGGCGGGACAGCAGCACCGAGCCCACGGTCGACTCGAGCTTGGCTATCCGCTTCGACACCGCCTGCTGCGTGATGCCGAGTTGTGCAGCCGCCTCGCCGAAATGCCTGTTGTCCGCCACCGCGACGAAAGCACGCACCGAACCGAGGTCCAGCTCCGCCATCCATGCCTCCCGGCCCCGCCGACCGCTGTGCCACAGGCTGTCGTGCGTGTGCACCCAGTGTGGTGATCATCCTACAACTGCGGGATGTCCACCGCTGGTGGAGCGGTGCGGCGTCGACCTGGGTGGCGAGTCCTGGGCGGGCCGTTGGAGGCGGTCGAGCACATCGGACTGCGCGCCCACCTCTCCTGCTCCGCAGTTGCGGCCGGACCCGCCCACCATCACCTGATCACGGCCCGGGGTGATCGCGGCACAGCAGGTCGAGGTCCGGCACGATCAGGTCGACCGGGACGACGTTCCCCATGGGCAGCCCGGCGTAGACGGCAGGTGCCATGCCGTAGCCGTCCCGGCGGACCGTCCGATATGCCCACCGGGGCCACAGCGGAAGCCGCGACGCCTCCCACCACGACCAGGCGGCCAACAGCCCTGTCACGAGTGCGAGCGCCCCGGTGGCGGTGGCCTCGGCTCCCTCCCACGCCGCGAGCACCGCACCCGCGACCGCTGCCAGCGCGGTGCCCCGCACCCGCCACACCAGCGCGACCACGGCGGTCCCGGTGGCCGCAGCCGCGCCCATCCCGCCGCTCGACCCGACGAGCAGCGCCGTGGCCGCGACCAGCTTGAGCAGGGTCAGCCGCACCTCGCCCAACGGGTGCGACGACACCACGTCCTCGGGCAGGTCCTGCCACCGCGGCGGCGTGCGCCACTGCGTGCCGGTCGCCCGCGCGTGTTCCTGCCACCACGGCAGGTAGACCTCCCGGTGCCAGACCCCGCAGTCGTGCCTGCCGGTCCTCCAGGGTCAGCAGTCGCGCCAGACCCATCATCAGCAGCACCGAGACGCAGATCCCGACGACATATCCGGGCTCCAGCGGCACCTCCTGGTAGGGCCCCTGGTCGAAGCTCGCCAGGATCGGGACCATGAACGAGGTGGTGATCGCGCAGGCCGCCCAGTACACCGGGCTCGGCACGGCGGCGATGCCCCGCCACGTCGCGGTCAGCACCCACAGCAGCGCCGGCACCGCGCAGTACACCAGGGCGGGCCACCCGAACTGGAGCGCCGACCCCGCCAGCACCAGCAGCCCGGCAGCCGCCACCAGGACGCGCAGCACGGTGATCGCCTTGAAGGGCGTGCGGTCGGACAGTTCCTGAAGCAGGCCCGAGAGCCATTTACTCCACATACCGTCATGGGTATTGGGACATCTGCCGCATGGGGGAGACCTGCACGGGTTCTTTTCGTCCGCTTCACCCGTCCGGCCGAGGGTGTGGAGTTCCGAGGAAGGGGGCGCGTGTCAGCCGGCGAGGATGAAGACGGCCTTTCCCTGGAGCTGTCGGTTGTCGAGCAGGGTGATCACGTCGTTGACCTCGTCCCAGCGGTGCAGGCCGAACTGCGGGTGCAGGCGTCCGGTGGCGGTCAGGCGGACGAGGGCGGCGAGGTCGGTGGCCCAACTGGTGGTGCTGTCGTACACGGTGAACTGGCGCACGGCGGCGGACTCGTGACCGCTGAAGTAGTCGAAGAAATTCAGGGTGACCGGTTGCCCGGACGCCTGGCCGAACCACAGGACCAGGCCGCCGCGACGCACCTTGGCCAGGGCGGCGGGCAGGTGGTCGCCGCCGATCGACTCCAGCACCACGTCGAACGGCCCCTCGGCGTCGGCGATGCGGTGGACCACGGTGGTGGCGCCCAGCTCCGGCAGCCGCTGCCACGGCTCGTCCGCTGTGGCGACCGCGGTGATCTCGGCGCCTGCTGCGACGGCCAGTTCGACCACGTAGTGCCCGACTCCGCCGGTCGCCCCGGTCAGCAGGACCCGGCGTGCGAACAACCCGCCCGCGCTGCGCAGCAGTCGGGCTGCGGTGATCCCCGCCGTGGGCAGGGCGGTGGCGGTCGCGGCGTCCACGTCGTCCGGCGGCACCGCGAGTCGGTCGGTGGCCACGGCGGCGTACTCGGCCCACGCGCCACCGGCCGGTGAGTAGCCGACGACCCGCTGCCCGACGGCCGGGCCACTGCCGTCGGTGGCCGCTCGCACGACGGTGCCCGCCAGGTCGTCACCGGGACGCCACGCGGGGTCCGGCCGGAATCGAGGTCCTCCGGTCAGCCGGATCAGGTCGGCCCGGTTGAGCGAGAACGCCTCGACCGCCACCAGCGCCTCGCCGGGTGCCGGTACGGGATCGGCCACCTCGGCGCGTTCCACCAGGGCGTCCTTGTCGTCGGTAGGGATCATTGCCTGCACGAGCGGTCTCCGTTCTGCCTTGCGGTCACCGGGTCACCGTAGGAAGGTGGTTGCCCGCCCGGAAGAACGCACGTGCATGAACGAAGGGAACCTTCAGGTGAGCACCCAGGTCGGGACGGCCGACGCCCACGGGGATGTGACGCACGCCAACTCCGTGGCCCGCGAGGTGATCGACCGGATCGCCGACAGGTGGGTCCTGCTGGTCATCTCCGCGCTCGGCGACGGCACGCTGCGGTACAGCCAACTGCGCACCCGGATCGACGGCATCAGCCACAAGATGCTCACCCGCACCCTGCGGAACCTGGAGCGCGACGGCCTGATCGCCCGCCACGTCCACCCCACCTCCCCGCCGCAGGTGGACTACACGCTCACCCCGCCCGGCCGGACGCTGCTGCGCACCGTCAGCGGGATCTGCCACTGGACCCGCGACCACCTCGACCACATCGAGACCGCGCGTCGGGCCTATGACGCGAAGCTGTCCTGACCCGAGGCTTCCCTGATACGAGGGTTATCCGACCCGAGCTTCTCCGGCAGGAGCCTGCGCCGACGCCAAGCTCCACGATGGACTGACACGCGGGGCCGGGCCCGGTGTCGCGGCGTCCACATGCGACTCCCGTCACAGCACGGGCACGCGTTGTCCGACAGGCGTGTTAGGTTGAACAGACGTTCAACCGAAACCTGACGACCGAGTCGTCGGCTCACGCCCACCGGAGAGGAGATCGCGTGCCGCGCACCCCTGAGGCGTCCGCCGCCGTCCGGGACGCCACCCGGGCCCGCATCCGCCGAGCCGCCGTGCTGCTGATGGCCGAGCAGGGTTATCGCGCCACCACCCTGCGCCAGGTCGCCGCCCGCGCGGGAGTGGCCGACGGGCTGCCGTCGCGCTACTTCGGCAGCAAGGCGGGACTGCTGATCGACATCGCCGACGGCTGGCGGGAGCGCACCCGCGCCGCGCTCGCCGCCCATCAGGATGGCGACCCGGCCACCACCTTGCGGCTGCTGATCCGCTCGGCGCTGCTCGGTCTGGACACCTCGCCCGACGAAATCGACGAAGGGCGCGCCGTTTCCGCACTGCTCGCCGACCCGGAAGCCCGTGAGGTCCTGCACGAGGCGGGCGCGGACATCGCCTCGGCAGACCTGTTGCGGGCGCTGGACGACGCGCTGGTCCGGGCCGGCTCACCCGACCCCGAAGGGGATCGGCTCGTGCTGATGGCCGGCATCCGGGGCGGACTGGTCCTCGCCGCCGAGGACCCCGGATTCCCCCTGCGACAACTGGAGGACGCGCTGATCAACCGACTCCGACCGCCCACCACGTGACACGACCGCCCGCACCACGACCGTCATGCGCCATGACCGTCCGCACCGATCGTCTGCCCGCTCCGCCAGGAAGTAGAAACCCATGACCGCACCGAACATCCGCCCCTTCCGCGCCGAGATCCCGCAGGCCGCGCTCGACGACCTGAACGCACGGCTCGCCCAGACCCGTTGGCCCGCAGCGCTTTCCGGCGACGACTGGGACTACGGCGTTCCCGTCACCTACTTGCGCGAACTCGCCGAGCACTGGCGCACCGGCTACGACTGGCGCGCCCACGAAGCCCGGCTGAACTCCTTTCCGCAGTACATCACCGGAATCGACGGCAGCGACGTGCACTTCCTGCACGTCACCTCACCGGAACCCGACGCCGTGCCGCTGATCATGACCCACGGCTGGCCCGGCTCGGTCTTCGAGTTCCTGGACGTCATCGGCCCGCTGACCGACCCCCGCGCCCACGGCGGCGATCCCGCTGACGCCTTCCACGTCGTGGTCCCGTCCATCCCCGGGTTCGGCTTCTCCGGTCCCACCACGCAAGGGCGCTGGGACCACCGCCGCGTCGCCCGTGCCTGGGCCGAGCTGATGCGCCGGCTCGGGTATGACAGCTACGGCGCGCAAGGCGGCGACTTCGGCTCCGGGATCTCCCGCGAACTCGGGATTATCGCGCCCGACAACGTGATCGGCATCCACCTCAACAGCTCGCCCACCTTCCCGGACGGCGACCCGTCGACACTCGACGACCTCGACCGCGAACGGCTCGCCGGCTGGGCCCGCCACCAAGCGGAAACCTCCGGTTACGTCGCCGTGCAGGCCACCCGGCCGCAGACCCTCGCCTACGCCCTCACCGACTCCCCGGTCGGCCAACTGGCTACACCCAGCGCCTGGCCGAGGCCGGTGCGGTCGCATCCGTGGGCAGCACAGGAGACTCCTACGACTGTGAGACTGGTAGTCGCCACCAGCCAGCCTGACTCCTGCTTACGACTGACCCCACGATCTTTGGGTGTCCGTGCTGTTGATCTGTCGTCCGCCTGGCGGTGCATCACCACTGTGGTGCCGGCCGGACGGGCAGTGACCTTATAGGAGCCTGATCGCAGCAGGTCCCGTCACAGTCCCGTCCACCCGACCGGCCGGCGTCACGAACCCCGTGTCCCCGGCATCGAGGTGGAGCCCGCAATGCCCAGTGTGGAGCGCGATCCCCGACTGCGTCGAGTCGTCATCGGCGTCGACACCCACAAGCACGTCCACGTCGCCGTCGCCCCGGACGACATCGGCGGCCGCCTCGACACCCGGTCCTTCCCCGCCGACTAGGACGGCTACCGGCAACTGCCGGACCGGGCCGCCGCGTTCGGTGCCAAGCGGCTCGTGTTCGGCATCGAGGGCACCGGCTCCTACGGCGCCGGCCCGACCTCCGCCGTGCGCCGCCGCGGCCTGGGCGCGGTCGAGGTGCTGCGCACCGACCGACGCGACCGGCGGCTGCGCGGCAAGAGCGACACCATCGACGCCGGGAACGCCGCCCGCGCCGTGCTCAACGACACCGCCACCGCCGTGCCCGAGACCAACGACGGCACGGTCGAAATGATCCGTCAGGTCAAGGTCGCCAAGGACGTCGCGGTCAAAGCCCGCACCTCCGCCATGATCACCCTCGAAGCCGTGATCGTCACCGCCGACCCCGAGCTGCGCGAGCAACTCCGACCACTGACGAAGATGGCGCTGATCCACCGCTGCGCCGGCCTGCGCCCCGGCACGGTCGACACCGTCACTGCCGCGACCGAACACACCCTGCGCGCCATCGCCCGCCGGTGGCAGCACCTCGACGACGAGATCAAGTCCCATGAGACGCTGCAGGGCGAGCTCACCGAACAGCTTGTGCCGCAACCGGTCGATGCCTTCGGCATCGGCGCCGACACCGCCTACGAGATGCTCATCGTCGCCGGCGACAACATCGACCGCGTCCGCTCCGAACCGGCCTGGGCCCGCCTCTGCGACGTCGCGCCCATCCCCGCATCCTCCGGCACGACCAACCGCCACCGCCTCAACCGCGGCGGACACCGCCAGGCCAACGCCGCCCTCTACCGCGCCGTCATCGTCCGCATGCGCTTCCACCAACCCACCATCGCCTACGTCACCCGACGAACCGCCGAAGGCAAGACCACAGCCGAGATCATCCGCTGCCTCAAACGCCTACCGGCCAGGGAAATCCGGGCACTGCCACGACCGCTGCGCAGCCAGCCCACCAGCACCGCACAGGCCGCTTGACAACTATAGGAGCGTCAACGCCATGGCCGAGGCGTTCAAATCTTCAAGGCCGAACTGGTCCGCAACAAGGGACCCTGGCGCGGCGTCGACGACCTCGAGATCGCCGTCGCCGAGTACATCGACTGGTACAACCACCGGCGGCTACACGGCGAACTCGGCCTGATCCCGCCCGTGGAACACGAGGCCAACCATCACCACACAACCGCACCCGTCCCGCCACCGAGCGGGTAATCACACCCTCCAGCAAACCCGGTACTTGACAGTCCTCGGCGGTCGTGGTAGCCGAACAGGACACGTGCCAACGACCAGGTAACATCGTGCCAATCTCGTGCGGTCGCGACCTGCTGCGCGGCGAGGAGGCAGCAGTGGTTCGCGTCGAACCACGTCATGATCGCGCGATCGTCAGGCGCCAAGGGAAGCGGCTCGCATCCCGCGACCGGCCGGCTGAGCTGGAGCGGGGTCGCACGGGGGTTCAGGTGCCGATCGCCCGCGTGAGCGGTGTGCAGGTAGAAGTCGACCACTCGTCGCAACGCCGATGACCGTTCCGATTCCCCGCAGAGGTCGTGGGCGTGCAGCCGGATGAGGTCGTGCATCCGGTACCGGCCCGTACTGTGGCGGTCCACCAGACTGGCCTGCAGGAGCACGCGGAACGCCGCGTTGGCAGCGGATATCGACACGGCGGCGAGGCTGGCCGCGGCTGCGGCGTCGATGTCGGGACCGGGCGCGATCGCGAGCAGCCCGAGCATGCGCCGCGGCCCGGGGGCGAGCGCGCGCAACGACCAGTCCAGCACGGCGGGCAGGCTCGACGCCGGGTCCTCGTCGGCGAGCGCGGCCAGCCGAGTCGGCGGGTCTCTGAGCTCTTCCGCCAACTCCGCGAAAAGGACGTGCGGGTCGGCCTGCGCACGTCCCGCGACGACTGCTAACGCCAATGGATGCCCAGCGCACAACCGGAGCAGTTCCGACACCGCGTCCGACGCGTTGTCTACCCTGGCGACGCCGAGCCTGGCGACGAGCAGTCGACGTGGTTCATCCTCGACGAGAACCCCCATTCGGATGAGGTTGGCGCCGAAACGCGTCACGAGACCGGCGAGGTGACGGCGACTGGTCACCACGACCGCACACGTAGACGCTCCCGGCAGCAGCGGAGCCACCTGCTCCACATCGGCGGCGTTGTCGAGCACGATCAAGATCCGACGGCCTTCGGCCAGACTGCGGAACATCGCGGTCCTGGAGTGCAGGTCGGGTGGCACTCGCCAGGGCTCGACATTCAGCGCCTCGAGAAAACCTCGAAGCACCGCGGTCGGTTCCAGTGGTGCGGCGGGCGAGAACCCAAGCAGGTCGACGAACAATTGCCCATCGGGGAACCGGTCGACGTGGTGGTGCGCCCAGTGCGACACGAGCCAGGTCTTGCCCATCCCGCCTGCTCCGGCCACCACGGCGACTCGCCCTGCGTTGCCGTGGTGTTCCGGGGTCAACGCGCTGGACAACGCAGCCAGCTCCGGTGCGTGCCCGACGAACGCCGCTGGCACCGGAGGGAGCTGGCGCGGTGTCGGAACCGCGGGGTGCGGAGAGTGAACGTGGACACCACCGACGACCGTGCCCGCCTGCAGGACCACTCCGGATACCGCTGCGGCGGCCACTTCATTGCGCACCCCGGCGTCGACAGATCCGCTGAGGCTTAGGGATCCGGAAGCGAGGGTCGTGTCATCGCTACCGTGTTCGATCGTCATTTCGTGTCCAGAGTGTCATTCGCGTGATGCGAAACGTGAGTTCCTTGAATGGTGATACGTGCACCGGGAACTGCCCTGACGGTGGCGTCTGTCAACCGTCGGGGCGCCTTCATGCGCGCAGTGGTGTCCGACTCGGCTTTCATCAATTCACGGCTGAACGTGCCGTCTTTGATGAACAATGCGGCCTCGCCGGAAACCTGCTCTCACCAGTTTCTGTCGGATTCCCGGAGCGAGTCGATTCCAGTCCGCGCGGGTCAGGTATTGCCAAGCGCCGTACATGTTCTACGGGCGCTCGCCCGACTTGGCGAATCGGAAACATGGATGACGCACTTGTGTGCGCGCAACACCCGTGGTTGCGCTTCGACCGCACGTACGAGTTCGTGTTGTCGAGGTCGGAGCGGTCGCGGCAGTTGCCGTCGACCGCCGCCGAGGGGTTGAGTCCTGATGCCACCACGCCGTTCCTGCCCACGGCCGGCACGGGGTAGCAACCCGCGGTCGTAGTCGAACGCGGGTTGCCAGTTCCTGGCCTCGCTGCCCGCATCGGCGGGAAGCGCACCCGGAGGCGCGGCCTGCGCGACTTGGGGCAAGCCCGTCATGAGCGCCACGACGCCCGCGATAGTGACGACCATTCGCATCCTGCGGCGGGGTCGTCCTTCCATTGGTTCTCCTCGTTGAATCCGCCGACGCCGAAGACCGGGCACTCGATCTCACGGCGCTCTGCCGATGTGCGAAAGCCTCGGTTTGGAGGCGGATGGTCGTCCAGCGGGTTGCCGCGACTCCCGGCGCCGTCTTCGACGCTAGCCGCTCTTGCGCCGCTGACCAGCGCAATCGTGTCCCCGGGATATCCCGGGGACGGGCGGCTCTGGTCTTGGGGCAAACTGGAACGGTGCGGCACCAACCCTCCCGGACTCGCAGTGACCTGCTGGCGGACTTGGACCGGGCCCGAAAAACCCTCAAGTGGTCACTCAAAACCCTTGCCGACAAGACGGGCGCGAGTGACACCAGTTGGAATTACTGGCTAAGAGGGACGCGGGCTGTTGCCGATGAAATGGTGCTGCGCGCGACCGAGGTGATGATCTTCGCGCTGGACCGGAAGGTCGAACTCGGAGGAGCTGGTGCGGAAGACCTCCAAGCCGTGGGCGAAGCGCGGGACTTGCTGCGCTCGGTCCGTGAACATTGGCGGCACGCGCGAACCGAAGCGGAGCAGGCGCAGGAAGCACCCAGCCCGCCGCTGCTGAACGCCGACCTCACGGCGGCGGCCGACCGGCTGGCGATCGAGGTCGCGAGCCAGTGGGCCGCGGAGGCGGACCACAGGAGGCTCCGCGTTCCGATGCCGGTGCCGATCCGTTGGCGGTGGGCGAAGGGCATGACCAGCACGGTGGAGGTCGTCGCGAACGTCCCGCCGCGGCGAAGACCGCTGTTCCCGCCGCTGCGCGGGGTGAGCGCGGTCGGTCCGGCGGGTTTGCGGTCCGGTGGGCTGCGGGACCTGTTTTCCGTGTACGCCGGACTCGACGGCGGGCGCACCGTGATCCTCGGCGACGCGGGTTCCGGGAAGTCGGCCGCCACGATCCTGACGCTGATCGAGGCGCTTGCCCACCGGGCGGGGCTGGTGGCGCAGCAGCGGGCGGCGGTGCCGGTGCCGGTCCTGTTCACCACGAGCGGGTGGGACCCGGGCGATCAACGGCTGGGGGAGTGGCTGGCCGAACGGTTGGCCGTGGACCACCCGTTTCTGCGCACCGAGCAGTTCGGCGACAGCATGGCCGCCCAACTCGTCAAAAGCGGTGGAGTCGCGCTGTTCCTGGACGGGTTCGACGAGATGGACCCGCGGTTGCGCGCGGCGGCGCTGGACGACATCCGCAAGCCGTCGACATTCCGCCTGGTGCTGGCGACCCGGACGAGGGAGTTCGCCGACGTGGTGGTCACCGGCGAGCACGTGCACGCGGCCGCGGCGCTCGAACTTTTGCCGGTCCCGGCCGCGGACGCGGCCGATTACCTCGACGGGCTGAACCGCGACGACGCCGCACCGCAGTGGACACAGCTGACCGCTCACCTGCGCGAGCACCCGGACAGCGTCGTCGCGCACGCCCTCGACTCCCCGCTCACCCTGACCCTGCTGCGTGACCACACCGACGCGGACCTCGTTCGAGACCTGCTGACGCCGGGCAGGTTCAACGTCCGGGAGGAGGTGGAGAACGCGCTGCTCGACCGCTCCGTCGGGACCGGTGAGCACCGAGCGCTGCTGACCTTCGTCGCGGCGCGGATGCTGGAACAGGGCAACACCCGCGACCTCGCCTGGTGGCAGATCCACCAGTGGGTGAAGCGGTGGCACGAGCGTGCGGTTCGCGTGAGCGTTCCCACGGTCATCGGGATGGTCGTGGGCGCGGTGTCCGGGCCGATGATGTTCGGACCGCACGGCAGGTACGTGGTCGACGGATCCACCGGGGCCGCTTTCGGCCTCGTCTACCTGTCCGCGATCGGCCTGGTGTTCGGTCTGCTGACCGGTCTCATGTCCGAACTGCGCCATTCCCGCCGGTTCACCAGGGCCAGCGGCAACACCGCGGCGTTCAGCCTCGGCGCGGGGGTGACGACCGGGGTCGCCACGGTCATCGCGGTGGGGAACCAGACGCAGTGGGGCCTGGGAGTCTTGGCGGGACTCGGTGCGGGCGTGGTGGTCTGGCGTGGGCCGAGCGGCGCTGTGGCTCCGCCACGGACGGGCGAACGCTCGCGGTGGCGATCGCTCGCGAGCCGGTTCCACCCGTTGTCGGGTCTCGCGGGCGGACTGCCCATCGGGCTGGCGTACGGGTTCACCGACGGACCGCGGCAGGGTATCGGCGCGGGCCTGACGATGACGTTCGTCTTCGGGGTCATGGTCGGCTTCGGCCGTCCGTCGATGCAGACCGCCACGGATCCGTATGTGGCATGGGTCCAGGACGTGAAACGCGCCATCACCTTCGGTCTCACCTGTGGGTTGGCCCTGGGCGTGCCGCAAGGGGTGAAGCACGGGGTGCTCCACGGACCGTTGGCCGGGGCGATCACCTTCGCGGCGATCACGGTCATGGTGGGACTCGCCCTCGGCATCGGTTCCTGCGATGCGTGGCGGACGACACTGGTGTGCCTGCAATTGAGGCTGCGCGGCATCCGGATGCGCGGCGTTTTCTCCCTCGAGGTACAGCGCGACCGCCGCGTACTGCGTACCGTCGGTGCGCTCTACCAGTTCAAGCACCCTCGCCTGCAAGACCGGCTCGTGGACGAAAGATCGGCCGGTTGACGCGTCCGCTCCGCGATGAACGGCCGTGAGGGTCCAACCTGCTGAAGATGATGGGCGCTCGTCTGTTTTGATCTTCGATACCGTCAACTGCTCGACCTGCGCACCGGTGAGCCCAGGTGCCAACTCGGGCGGTCAGCCGAGCCCACTGCGGCGCGTCGCCGTCGAGTTCAATCAGTCGAGGTAGGCGGCGGCGTGCATGTGCTCGCCGGCGACCACCGCTTCGGCGAACTCGCTCGTCCAGGTCAGGACGCACCAGCCGAAAGGTCGAAGCAGAATTTCGACCTTCTCGGACTCGTGGCGACCTTGGTCAGGCCGGCCCTCGCCAGGGTCCTGACCCTCGTCCGGTGCTTCGACGGCGTCCCTGCGGAACTGCTCGGGGCACTTCGACTTGCCTGACACGGGGGCATCCCCCCAAGACCGCCCCAAGACCGCTGTCTGGGATCAGGGTGTCCGATTCAAGGGGACAACCTCCATCTGCCGTTTCGGCGTCCTGGTCTGTATAGGGTCGCGGTAGTGAGGAGCGCCGGGTGCGGCGTGATTTCGCCGCACCCGGCACCTCGGGGGTTCTGTTGATGGAGCCGTTCGAGGTGGTGTTATTCGATTACGCGTACGTAGAAGTGGTCGCCGTCGATGATTCGGTCGTAGGAGTACCAGGTGCCGATCCAAGTCCCCGACGCGCTGTTGTCGTCCTCGGGGATCGACTTGACGGAGAAGTTCCGTTGCGGGTTGTACGTGCGGGAGGCTCCTTCATGCGTGCTGGCGAAGGGGTACTCGTCGCATTGGTAGCCGTCCCTGGGGTACTCGCCCGGTGGCATTTCGCTGCTTCTGCAGGTGCGCAACGCCTCGTCCCGGTTCTCCTCGCGCCACCGGTCGTTGTGCTTGAGGCGGTGCAGGGGCGATCCGCCGATCGCGCCGGGGATGGACTTGCCCGTCACGGCCGGGATCGTCTGCTCCGGGTGTTCCATGGCCTGCTTGTAGTGCAACCCGGATTCCCTCATGGCGGCGAACTCAGGTGTGTTGATCGGGAAGTTCATGACAGGGTCGACGTCCGGGAAGATCGTTCCGGACTTGCCGTTCGCGGACATGTACCCGGCCGAGTCGAACCGTAGGCGTAGGTCCACCGAGTCGACCTGTTTGAAGCTGCCGTCCTGTCGATGGACCTTCACCCGCACGTACGCCTTGCCGTAGCCGAGCTGCTCGGGGTTCAGCACAGGGTTCGGCCGGGGTTCGTGGCCGATCACATCGCCCCTGGCGTCTTTGTTGTTCATCCATTCGGCGATGGTGCGCTGCACCGGCGGCGTGTCCGGATCCGATTCGCAATCCGTGGTCTCGACTTGTGGAAGGCACCTGGCCTCGACGCTGACTCTGAGTCCCTCGTCGACGGGAAGGACGTGCTCGAACCGCGAGACGGAGATGGCGAAGCGGCCCTGCCGGTAGTAGTCCGACCCGAGCCCGATCACAGTCACGGTGAACGTGATTCGGCGTCCATAGCACACGTCTTCACCGTGCACCCTGTGGCAAGCCATCTTGAAGTGGACGGTGTTGTCGGCTGCCCAGCATGAGGAGTAGCGGTTCTTGATCGAAAAGTGCTCACGGACCACGTCTGCCGTCTTGGTGCACTCGTCGTAGGTGAAATGTTCGTACTGGAAAGCCGGTGGGGTCCACCCGGTCGGGCCGACCTGCCGCACTGCGTTGACCCCTTCTGCGTACTGTCCGCTGCCGCCGTCCTCCGCCCGCACCGTCGGCAAGCTCCGCAACGCCGGCGGTGCGGGCTCGGCCTGGTCCTGTGCCGGCTCGGAGTAGTTGCCGACGATCTCCGCGAACTTCTCGCTGCGGTCGTTGTAGACGGCGATCCAGGAACCGTCCGGCCGTCCCGTTCCCGAGATGGCCTGATCACTGAGCACACGTGGCGCGTCGCGGCCGGTGAGCTCGTCCCACTGGTCCGCCGTCGTCATCCCGGTGGTCGGGTCGAATCCGAAGCGGCCGGCGAACAGGCGGCCGTCCTCAGCGCCGGCCAGGATGGACAGCCGCCCGTCCGGGCGCAGGATCACGGCGGGTTTCCCGGTTCCGACCGGGCCGGTGAGCGTGGACCACGGCGCCCATGAGCCTCGGGGCGAGGTCTGACGCTTGGTGGCCACTTGGCCGCCCTGGGTGCGCACCACCAGTTCCATGCTCCGGTCGGCGTGAGTGATGAGCTGGGCGTGCCGGTGGAAGCCGGAGTCGCTGAACTGCTGCCATGTCGAGTACGGGCCGCCCGCGACGGCCTGCGAAGCCTTCCAGAGGGTCTTCGTCTTCCAGGATGTGGCGACGACTTCGAAAGCGTCGCCGACGCCCCTGCCTACGGTGACCGGATTGCTCAACCCGGTGCCGCCCAGAGACTCCCAAGTTCCCCAAGGACCATCCTTCGCCTGCTGCCGGAGCGTCCACACGGCGCCGTCGCTGCCGGCGACGAACACCGATACCGCGTCGCCGGCGCCGCGGATGACGGCCGGCGCGTCGTGCACCTGCGGACCACCTAGCTTCGACCAGTCGGCCCACGACCCGTTCCGGCCCCGCTGTGCGGTGGTCCACAACGAGCCGTCGGTCCCCGTGGCGACGATGCGCAGGGAGCCGTCGTAGGTCTCGACCGGCACGCTCGACTCGAGCCATACGATGCCACTGGGCGGCAACTGCTGCCGGAAACCGTGGCCGTTCGGCGCATCGAGCGAGATGTGATAGCCGTGCCCGGACGGGAAGTCGAGGTAGTGCACACGACCATCTGAAGTAGCCAGTACTGTCGGCGCCGAGGGTGACGTCGGCGGAACCCTCGGTTCTGCCGTCGAGTTGCCGGTCGCGACCGTGATACCCGCCGTGAGCAGGATCAGCACGGTGCCGATATCGATGAACCGTCTCCGCCGTCGGAACCCACCGGACGGCAACGATTTTTTTCTGGCATGGGAAAGCAAAACAACCCCCCTCGGGTTGTGTATCGAACCCCCATCAACATCGTTTCGCCGGTACATAATCTGGTCTAGACCCATTCGGGCCAACTCCGGTTACACACCCCACGCCAGCAAGGGCGACGAGGGCGTTGCGCCACACTCGCTCCAGCCATCGGAACGAACTGCGGTGCGCACCGCAACACACGTCGGTCCGGGTGGTGCAGAATGGGCACCGTGGACGCATCAGTGGTCGACTCCTGGCGTGGAATCACGTCCTGGCTTGAGATTCACGCTCCCGTGACCTTCGCGGCGCTCGCACCGCCCGCATCCGACGAGGACCTGCGTGCGATGCGCGACGATGTCGGGAAGAACCTCCCGGACGACCTGATCACGTGGTGGCGACTGTGCAACGGCACCGGACTGGCCGACGGCAACGGGATGCTGCTGCCACCGTTCTTTGAACCCTGCTCCCTGCACGACGTCCTCGCCAAGCGATCGATCAGAGTCGGCTCCGGCGCACCCACCGCCATCCACAACGCCACCGCCGCCACCGCAGGCAGCCCTGCAGGGGCGTTCCTCGCGTCTTTCGTGCCCATCGCCGCGGACGGAGGAGGAGACCTGCTGTTCGTCGATCTCCGCCCCGGCCCCCGACACGGCTGCGTCCAACACTGGAGCGGCGAGGACGGCACCGACGGCGGACCGTGGTGGACCGGAGTCGCCGACATGCTCGCCGACGTCGCTGGCGCCCTGCACACCGGCTCCGAAGCCCGCCGCCGCTACGTCGAAACGCGTGAACAGCATGTCCAAGCCTCTACCAACCAGGCAGCAGTCGACGACGGGCGCCTGGTCTGGACATCCACACCGCGCGATCACCCACTCCTCGGCCGGTGAAGCACCACGGTGTCCCACAACGACGAAGGCGCCGTATCCACACCCCGCCGGAGGCCGGTACGCAGCCGGTGGCGCTCAATCGTGATCGCGACGGGCCTCGTGGCACTCGGGCCGGTCACGGCAGTGCTGATTGCCGCTCCACCTGTCGGACCTGCCGCCACGGGCGGACTCTGCCTGATGTGGGGAACACAAGTGGAGGTTCCCCGCGACGTCTGCGACCGCGTGTCGACCGACTCCGCTCGACGCGGCAGGATCACCGAAACCCAGCGCGCCGACGCCGAGACCGCGTTCACCCCGGCCGCACGCGTGCTCAGCCTGCTCGGCAACTGCTTCACCGACAAGGGCCTACCCTGCCGTCGTGAACACGAACCCAGACCGCCTGCCCAGGCCGACGCCGACCGCTTGATCCGGGACGCGAGCGCAGCCGGCTTCGATCGAACCAGCGCCCGCGTCGCCGACAACGATGACCCGGCTCCCGTGGGGAGCCTGCTGTATGCGATCCAGATCGACGATCACATCTGCATTGTGGGATACCTGCGACAGGTTCCGTCGGGCCTGAAAGGGCACGACATCGTAGGAACCCTGCCCCACGGCAACTGCCTCGATAGCTGAAAATCCGACGGGCTCGACGGTCGACCCGAGGTTGCCGACGAGTCGGTCGGCGAACGCGCGATAGATCCCCGCGCTCGTGCGGTGGTGCAGGGCGGATGGGCTGTCGTCGG
The DNA here is from genome assembly GCF_050942485.1 of Actinosynnema sp. CS-041913. NCBI lineage: Bacteria > Bacillati > Actinomycetota > Actinomycetes > Pseudonocardiales > Pseudonocardiaceae > Actinosynnema > Actinosynnema sp. CS-041913. The sequence goes on from NZ_CP192037.1 coordinate 3,559,025, forward strand.
CCAGGACGGAGGCCGTCCCGGCGATCAATGGGTTCCTGTCCCGGTCGACGCTGTCGAGCCGCGCCAGATGTTCTCGCACAGCGCTTTGGAGCACAGCGGACTGTTCGCCGCGGTGTGCGAGCCATTGTGCGTCGAAGCGGCCCAGAGCATCGGGTTCCAGAGGCTGCAGGACGTAGTGAGCGGCCCTGTCCGGGACGAGGTCGTCTTCGACGGGGCGGGAGGTGATCATGAACTGCTTTGAGCTGGTCACCCGCTGCGGCTTTCACCACAGTCGGTCACATCAAGGTTGTGGAGTGCCCTCCTGCAGTGAGTGGACCACACAGTCGGTTACAGGGGGCGCGGTTCCCCGGCGGATGCCCTCCTCAGGCACTCGCGGGCGGATCGCACGCCTTGCTCGTCATTCGACTCGGTGTAGGCGGCCAGGGCCTCTCGGTAGGCGGACATCGCCCCCGTCGTGTCGTGGTCGTGCAGGCAGATGCCAAGGCGCAGCCATGCGCTGGCCTCGTGCCTGACGTCGCCGATGTTGTAGAACAGGGCGATCGCCTCGCGGAACGCGGCTTCGGCGGTGGCGGTGTCTCCCGCCTCGTCGTGCAATTCGCCGAGATTGGCCTGGGTCATGGCCTGCCCGAAGTAGTCGTCGTGCGCCTGGGTGAGTCTCAGCGCGGCCTGGTGGGCCTCGGCCGCTCCTCGCCTGTCACCCGTCCGCAGCAGGACCATGCCCAGGTTGTTCGACGTCATCGCCTCACCGTGCTGGTCGCCGATCCGGTGGTATGTGCGAACGGCTTCCCGGTGCGCCGCCGCGGCTCCGTTGAGGTCGCCGTCGGCGGCTCTCGCGTTCCCCAGTTGGATCCACCGCTGCGCGACCATCCCGGTTGGGTGCTCTCCGCTCTCCAGTTCGATGCTCCGCCGGTACGCCTCGTCGGCCTCCGCGGGACGCTCGAGTCGCAGGTAGGTGGAGCCGAGCCCGGCCCACGCGAGGGCCTCGGCCGCGGTGTCGTGGAATGCCCGGCAGATCGCGATGGCGCTGTGGCACACATCGACGGCGTCCTCGCCCAGACCCGCATCCACGAGGATGTCCGCGACCAGCGTCCAGGCCTGGATCTCGTTCTCGTGGGCGTCGACCTCGCGGTACATGCCCGCGGCCCGCTCGAGGGCGAGGACCGCTTCGTCCATCCGGCCGCCGGCCGCGAGCGCGCTTCCCAGGTTGCGCCATGCCCCCGCCTCCCGTCGGGGGGCACCCGACCGCCGGTAGGCGTCGACGGCGTCGCGGCAGGATCTGATCGCCTCTTCGTGTCGCCCGAGGGACGTCAGCACGGAACCAAGGTTGTTGCGGCCCTTCGCGGCGAGGTGGTCGTCGCCGTTGCGGGTGTGCAGGTCGATCGCGCTCCGGTAGAGGTCCATCGCCTTCCCCGGCAGTCCGACCTCACTGAGCGCAACTCCGAAGTTGTTGGCCATCTCCGCCCGTACGGAGAGGTCGTCCTGCCGGCAGGCGACCACGTAGCCGAGTTGCGAGGTCGTGAGTCGGTCCATCAGGTAGCCGCGGCTGTCCTGGTACACGCTCAGATGGCTGCACAGCGCCATCGCGGGATGGTGGTGGTGACCTCCTGCGGCCAATCTGCGGGCGACGGTGAGCAGGGCGGGGTACTCGCCGTCCAACCAGCGCAGGGCTTCCCCGGAGTCGGTGAAGCGGTTGTCGGGCCTCTTGGCCTGCAGTGCCGTCAGGTGGCCTACGGCGTCCTGGGTGGAGAAAAGGTAGTGGTTGACCAGGCGGAGGTCGGCGGCGACGAGATCGGCCGGTGTGAGGTCCGCGTCGTGCGTCTCGGTGTGGGCGCGAACGAGGTCGTGCATCCGCCAGCGCCGATCGGCGTGGGCTAACAGGTGGGCCTGGCGCAGTGCGCGCAGCAACGGGGCGGTGCGGGCTTCGGACGAGTCGGCGAGCATGGCGGCGACCCCTGTGCCGCAGTCCGGCACGGGAGCGAGGCAGAGCAGCCGCAACAGCTGCGCGGCGGGCAGGTTCCGACGGACCAGGTGGTGCCAGGACAGGTCGAGCACTGCCGACAGGGCCCGCTCGCCGTGGACGAAACCCACGATCCCGGCTTCGGTGAGTTCGGCGGCCAGCCGGGAGGGGGATAGTCCCGGTTCCTCGGCGAGCAGGGCCGCGACGATGCGCAGGGCGAGGGGTAGCCGCCCGCACGTGCGAACCAGTTCCCGCGTCCCGACGGGGTCGTCGGAGAGCCGTCGGTCGTGCGGCGCCACGTCGCGCAGTGCCTCGTCGAGCAGCACGGTGGCCTTGTCCGCAGCCAGAAGGTCGAGGGAGAAGCCGCGGGCGGCCGGAATGTCCAACGTGTCCCTGGTCGTGACCAGGACCCGGTGCGCGGGGTGGGCGGGGATCAGACCTTCGACCTGCCGGGCGGTGGAGACGTTGTCGAGCACCAACAGGACTTCCCGTCCTGACCGGGCCATCTCGTCGAGCACCCGCTGATAGACCGCCACCGACTCGCCGGGATCGGCCGGCGCGCCGAGCGGGTCGACGCCCAGGTGCCGCAGCAGGGGGCGCACCACCGATTCCACCGGAACGCCGCCGTCGGCCAGGTAACCCCGCATGTCCACCGAGAACGCGCCGCCTGGGAACCAGCCGGCTCCGACGGCCGCCCTGGCGCAGTGCAGGGCCAAGGCTGTCTTGCCCACCCCACCCATGCCGGCGACACACGACACTGTGCTCCCGGAGCCCGGCCGCAGGCGGCCGGACAGACGCTCGATTTCCTCTTCCCGTCCCACGAAGATGTCCGCGCCCGCCCTGCCATGTAGCGGCAGCACCAGGGCGGCCGGGGGCGGTGACGGCACCGCGCCGAAGTTGACGGTGCCCACGACGCCCGCCTGCACCAGGTTGGTCACATGGTCGGCATTGGCGGAATTCTCGACCGATCTATCCGGTTGCACGCGCAGATGATGGCGGACCCTGGCGGCGCCGGTGGTCACCTACCCGCCAATCACCGGTCCGTCGCTTCAGCGGACCAGTCGCCCGGCGTCCGGCGTCTGTGGTGGCACGGTCCTCCGGCAAGCCGAGGAAGATGGCCAGTACCAGTGGCGCCGGGACACGCGGGCGAGGTCGGGATGGACGCGGCCGGCGCCGGGCTGCGCGTGCCGATCGACAAGGACGGGGTGTCACCGCCGTGCGCGTGGAATTCGGTCGACGAGCGGGGGATGGTGATCGGCCACCGCTTGTGGGACGCCTGAGCCGAACCGCTGACGTCGTCGCACGTCGGAGTGAAGCGCCGCCACTGGGCTTGTGAGCCTTTCTCGACGGGCAAGACTTGTCGGTGGAGCACGCCGACCTCCTGGACGGCGTCCAAGAGGAAGGGGCCTCGTGTGCTGGTGCCCGCAGCAGGGGGTGGGAGCGCTCTGCTCGCAGGCGCGAGCGCGGGGGGAGCACCGTTCTGCCACCGGCGCGCTCGACGGCGTGGAGATCATCTTCCTGGACGACGGTGGCGAGCACGTCTCGGGGCTGCGGGTGGCGGCGCCGCTGACCGGGTGGTCGGTGGACGTGCCGTTCCTGCGGGTGGATCTGGAAGCGCTGCGGGAGCACGGTTTCGGCTCGGCGGTGGTGCTGCTCGGCGTCGGTGTCGCCCCAGGCGGTGAGCTGCCGTCCTCCTGGGTCGCGGACGGGGTGACGTTCCCGCTGGCGGGTCAGGTCGTCTGCCTGGCGGTCCGGGGCTCGGACCTCGACAGCGGGTACGAGCTGTTCGGCGCGTTCGGGCCCGAGCTGGTTCTGCCCGGCACCGGCGACCTTGTCGGTGTGCCCGGCTTCGGTCCGGTCGGGCCGGGAGAGTTGGTGCTGCCGGAGGAGATCCCGGCGGCGAGCGCGGTCGCCGGCCTCGACGTGCTGGTGCGGGTCGACGCGCACGGCCTCCGCTGGGCGCGGGTCCGCGCCGGGCTGGTGGGCGCGGGCAGCGAGTTGATCCCCGGCGTGGTGGTGCTGGACGACCTGTGGGCCGAGTTCGCGGTCGGCCTCGACGAGCCCGGCTTCGGCGAGGGGGTGGCCGCGGGTTACGTCGTCACCGCCGTGCTCGGCGCGACGGCGACCGTACTGGGCAACAGGATGTCCGCGACCGTGCACCTGCCGAGCCTCGTGCTCACCGCCGTCCTGGCCGACCCGCCCGAGACCGAGGACCTGGTCGGCGACCGGCTCGCGGACAGCGGCATCCCCGACGGCGTGCGCGTCTCGCACCTGTCCCCGGTCATCCGGCTCCGGGACCTCGGCTACGACCTGTCGTGCGGGCTCGCCACCGACTGGACCTTCTTCGACGGGCTCACCGTCGACGGGCTCACCCTGGAACTCGCGGGCCAAGGCGGTGCACCCGACGACGTGGTGGTCGGCGCGTCGCTGTCCGTCGGGAGCCTGCCGCTGCGGCTGGAGGCGCGGCGCACGGCCGCGGGCGGCTGGTCGATGTCCACGGGCGACGTCGGTAACCTGGCGCTCGCCGACGTCACGGACTGGCTGCACGACACCTGGGGGATCGCCCTGCCCGCGTCGCTGGCCGGACTGGTCCTGCACGGCGCCACCGCCACGTTCGACCCGGCGGCCAGGAGCTTCGCGCTCGTGCTGGACGGCGAGTTCCCCGTCGGCGACCTGTCGGGGGCCGTGCGGGTGCGGGTGCGGTTCGCGAAGGAGGGCGCCACGTGGGTCGGCGGCGTCGAGGGCGAGCTGACCCTGCCCTCGGGTGGGACGGCCGGGGCGCCCGCGTGGATGGACTACCGGCTCACCCTGGACACCGACCCGGACGGCACCGTGCTGACCGGGTCCTGGCGCGCCGATCCAGGGGCGGGTGTGGACGTCCTCGACCTGCTCGGGGCCCTCGTGCCCGGCGTCGAGGAGGTCCGCGACCACCTGGCGGCGCTGGACTGGCCCGATGTCGAGGGGGTGACGATCGCCTGCGCGCCCGCCACGGGCACGTTCGCGCTCGCCGTGGCGGGTGAGCGGATCGGGGTGCTCGGCGCGGTCACGGGCACAGGGCAGGCCCGCGCCCACGCGGTCGTCGTGCGCGGCGCGCTGGAGGTGCGGGCCTCGGACCTGCCGGTGGTCGGCAGCGCGGTGCCCGCGGACCACGACCTGGTGCTCACCGGCCTCGGGTTCCGTTACGCCGCAACGGCATGGACGCCCGAGCAGGTGGCCGACATCGTCGCGGCGCGCACGCCAAGGCCGTCGGACGCGGGCCGGCGCTGGCCATCATCGCCGCAAACCTCTTCGCCACCGGCGACGAAGTGGACAACCGCGCGGTGCGCGCCGTGCCGCGTGACGAGCTCGACCTCGTCGGCATCGGCGTGCACAGTGCACGCAACGCAGTGGACAAGGTGCTTGAGGGCACCCTGGTGCACCCGTAGCGCTCGACGACCCAGGGCCGCCCACCACCGTGAACGGTGTAATCCGCGCGAATGTCGGACCTCGGAGCTAACATGACGGGCCGAGCGTTGCCACCCGAGCCGGAATGAGGCCAGGGATGCACATCTCTACCGTCTACATCCGCTTCTTCCGCTCGTTCAACTTCGATTACCTGCGTAAGGCGCACATCGACTTCGCCCCCGACCCCTGGGACGCGCTCGGCACCGAAGGGTTGCAGTACCCCTTTGTCAGGGTGCCACTCGAGGACGGCGTGACGACCGTGGTCGGGGCCAACGAGTCCGGCAAGAGCCAACTGCTGTCCGCCGTGAAGCACGCGCTCACCGGCGACGGGATCGAGAGGGGGTGACTTCTGCCGGTACTCCCAGTTCTTCGCGGTCGACAGGTCGATGGCGTTCCCCGACTTCGGTCTGGAGTTCTGCGGTCTCGACACGAGTGCCCGGGAGGCACTGGGCAGGGCTTGCAAGACGCGCTTCGACGACGACCTGGACGGCTTCTTGATCTTCAGGATCGGCAACAGGGGGCCTGTCGTCTACACGCGTAGCTCCGATGAGTGGAACAAGCACGTCGTCAAGGACAAGAAACACCTCGACGGCGTCCTCCCTGTCTGGTTCGAGATCGACGCCGGAGTGGCGCTCCCGGAGAGCGTTCCGATCAGGTGCCTCGCGGACGGGACAGCGTCGACGCGCACCGGGCCGCGCAAGGCGCGCCAGTCGTTCCTCAACAAGCTGTTCGACAACGCCCCGAACTGGTTCGCCTCTCCCGAACAGGTCAACGCCTCGGCCTCGACCGTGCTGGAGGCGTTCACGGCGGCCACCAGGGCGACCACGGCGCATGACAAGCAGCTCAGGCTGGCAGACGATCTGCTGCTCAAGGTGGCTAAGATCGACAGGACCGCGTTCGAGGAACTGCTCAAGGCTGCGGACGAGGCCAAGGACGGTTTCGCCAACGGGATCGTCGAGCGGATGAACAGCGCGTTGGCGGCAGCGCTGAACTTCCCGAGATGGTGGTCACAGGACCACCAGTTCCAACTGCTGCTGACCTTGCGCGACCAGGACCTGGTCTTCACCATCCGCGACCGGACCGGCACCGAGTACTCGGCCGACGAGCGCAGTGGAGGGTTGAAATACTTTCTCAGCTACTTCGTCCAGTACCTGGCGCATGAGGCGCCGAAGTCCGGTGCCCGTGAGGTCCTCCTCATGGACGAACCGGACGCCTACCTGTCCAGCACCGGCCAGCAGGACCTGCTGCGGATATTCGCGGACTTCGCGCACCCCCAGGACCCAGACCGACGGCCGTGCCAGGTCGTGTACGTGACGCACTCCCCGTTCCTCATCGACAACAACCACGGTGAACGGATCCGTGTCCTGGAAAAGGGCGAGGGCGACGAAGGCACCAGAGTAGTGAAGAACGCCGCGCGTAATCATTACGAGCCGCTGAGGTCGGCGTTCGGCAGTTTCGTCGCGGAGACGACCTTCATCAGCAACTGCAACCTGATGTTGGAGGGCATGTCCGACCAGGTCATGCTGGCAGGGATGTCCGCCCGCCTGAGGCAACAGAAGACCGGGTCGATGGACAACCTCGACCTCAACACCCTGACGCTCGTACCGGCGGGCTCGGCGCCGCACATCCCCTACCTCGTATACCTGGCACGAGGACGAGACGTCGATCGCCCGGCCGTCATCGTCCTGCTCGACAGCGACGAGTCCGGCAGTCAGGCGAGCAAAGCACTCCGGCGCGGACCGAACGGCAAGCCGCTGATCGACCCCAAGTTCGTTCTACAACTCGGAGACCTCCCCGCCGACGAGGTCGTGAGCACCACCGGCCGCAGCGTTCTCGCCATCGAAGACCTCATCCCCCTGGAGATAGGTGTCGCGGCGGTCAAACGGTACGCCAACGACTTCCTGGAGCCTGCCGAGGCGAGAAAACTCGGCGAGCTTCGCACCACAGACGTGAGGTCCACCGAGGGCAAAGGCACTCACGACGCCCTACAGGAGGCAGCCGCAGGCATCGTGACCGGGTTCCACCTCGACAAGGTCGGCTTCGCCAGAAGCGTCATCGACGCCGTGCGCCTCGACGACAGGCTGGCGGCCGCCGCCGCGACCTTGGACGCAAACTTCCGCGTCCTCTTTCGCGCACTCGGCAGCAAGCAGCGCCAGGCGATGAGAGACATCACCGTCGAGAAGACCGGTTCCAAGATCAAGCGCCTCAAGAAGTCCTTCCTCCTGGACCATCCCGCTGTCGCCACGCGGGAACAAGCCACTCTGCTGCTCGAAGAGATCGAGGCTGGCCTCGACAACTCCGTGGACGCCGAGGACTTCAAGAGCCAAATCCGGGACATACGGCGTACATTCATGCTGGACGACGACCCCACAGAATCCGTAGAGGACTTCGATTCATTCCGAGGCGGGTTGGACGTGCTGGTGTATCACGAGGTCAACGACGCCCAGGAGCGCTAACTGTGCTGCATCTCGGAACGTTGACCCGCTGATCGCGGCGGGAGTCGACATTCGGACCGTGTCCGGGCGACTGGGCCACTCCGGCGGCGGCAGCACCCCACCCTCAGGATCTACGCCGCGTGGGTCGAGGAAGCCGACCAACGCGCGTCGGTGGCGTTGATGAACCGCATCCCCACCCCGCCGGTCACGTTCCCCGGGCCGCACAGCGTGCGCAAGGTCGACCCCCGAAGCCCGTATGAGACGGTCGCAGCCCTGGAACGGACCAGGATCGTGGCCGACGAGATCCCCGACGGCACACCGGCCCCCAGCGTGAAGGAACTCGCGACCCGCCACGGAGTCTCGATCGGCACCGCACATTGGGCGCTGTGCCTGCTCAAGGAGTGGGGCCTGGTCGCCAGAACCGGACGCGGTGTGCGACCGGTCATCGTCCGTACCGAGGGCGACGACGAGGACGCCCCACTCTACGAGGAACAGAACCCGACCGCCGTCGCCCGACTACCGGTCCCACCGGCGCCCGGACACACCGAACCGGACCCGGTCGCCGGTGTGGGGAACCGCCCTCTGCAACTGGAGATCAGCAAGCGGACAGGAACCGACGCGCTGGGGTGATGCTGCCATGCGCGAACCACAACCGCGGCGACAGCACCCACCCCTCGGCGCAAGACAGGGCTCGCTGACCCCGCATTGCGGCATGAGCGTGCGTGCGTTCCGCCCGATCAGCGGTGGCGGAGCTAAGGGCCTGCGGAGAGGGCCGACCACTGCGGCCTCTTGTGGCACGGGCACCGTCACCGACAGCCGGCGCAATGAATGGCTGGCATGATGAGGAGGTGGGGCCTGCAGAGACACCTCCGGACGGCGTGTTGGGGAACTACGTCGTAGGACCGGTGCACGGGCCTGTTGTTCAGGCGGGGGTCATCCGCGGCGACGTGGTGTTCGCACCGCTGGCCCGGTCTGGCTACCTCCATCAGGTCTCGCGGATCGCTCCGGCCGCGCTGTTGGACCGGAATGCGGAGTTGGCGGAGTTGGCGGCCTGGTGCGCCGAGCCGGAACCTTCGTACCTTTGGTGGCGGGCCCCGGCGTGGTCGGGCAAGACCGCGCTGTTGTCATGGTTCACGCTGCATCCGCCCGCAGGTGTCGACGTGGTGTCGTTCTTCGTGACTTCACGCTTGGCTGGTCAGGCCGACCGGGTCGCATTTTCCGAGGTGGTGTTGGAGCAGTGCGCGGCCATGGTGGGAGAGCCCCTGCCAACGCTGTTGACTGACGCGACTCGTGACGGGCACGTGCTCGCAGGCCTGGCATCCGCTGCGGAGGCGAGCGCGCGGTGTGGGCGGCGGTTGGTGCTCGTGGTGGACGGGCTCGACGAGGATCGGGGTGCAGGCGCCTTCCCGGATGCACACAGCATCGCCTCCTTGCTGCCCTCGAGTGGGGTGCGAGTCGTGGTGTCCAGCCGTACCGAGCCGCCGATTCCACCGGACGTGCCCGATGCGCATCCGCTGCGAGGGCTTGCGCCTCGTTCGCTGTCCCGGTCCCTACACGCTCAAGTGGTGAGGGTGGATGCGCGCCGGGAGTTGGTGCGCCTGCTGCGTGGGACCGTCATAGAGCGTGACTTGTTGGGGTTCGTCACGGTAGCGGGTGGGGTGGGTGTCGCAGATTTGGCGGAGCTGTGCGAGACGGACGGTTGGGTGGTCGAGGAGCACTTGGGCGCAGTGTCGGCCCGATCGTTCACGCGACGGGATGCGGGCCGGGCCAAGCGGGCCGGCTACCTGTTGGGGCACGAGGAATTGCAGCGAGAGGCGGAACTGCTGTTCGGACCGCAGGAGTTGACCGGTTACCGTCGTCGGCTGCACCGGTGGGCGGCCGGCTATCGCAACCGGAGTTGGCCATCGAATACTCCCGACTACCTGGTCGAAAACTACTTCGATCTGTTGCGCGCCACCGGCGATATCGATCTGGTGGTGCCGTTCGCTGCCGACCCGGCTCGACATGCCCTGCTGCGGAGACGAACCGGGGGCAACGGGGCGGCCTTGAGGGAGATCGACGCCGCGCGGAGCCTGCTCGCCGCACAGCCGGCCCTCGACTGGTTGGAACACGTGAGACTGGCCATTCGTGAGTCGGATCTGCTCATCGACCTGGTACCGCTCAACGCCGACCTGGCGATGACCTGGGCTCGTCTAGAGCAGTTGGGCCGCGCCGAGGACGCCGCACGGTCGTTGCCCTCCCCGTACGCGCGGGCACAGGCGCTGGCTTCACTGGCAGCCCTCGTGCCCGATGTCGAATGGGCATCCACGCTCGGGGTCGAGGCGGAACGGTTGGCGCGCTCGAAATTGAGTCCTCCTGAGCTCGCGGAGTCGTTGGCCCGGCTCGCGTTGGAGGCTGCCGTGCACGGTCACCAGCCGCGTGCCGATGCACTGGCCGAGGAGGCCGATCGGCTCGCCCGGGCCACGTCGGACGTACCGGTGTTGCCTCGGGTGTTGGCGCACGTTGCCGGGGCGATGAGCGCTGCGGGCCACACGGCGCTGGGTTCGAGCCTGGTGTACGAGGCGACAGGTCTGCTCGCCGGATGGGGCTCCGCTCTCGCGCCGCGTGAGCTGGCAGATTTGGCGCTGACACTGGTGAACGTCGGTCATCTCGACGGAGCACGCGCCGCGGTAGCAGAGGCGGAGGGTCGGGCACGGAACTTGTACGCCGATCACACCGAGACGGCACTGACGTACTTCGTCGAAGCGGTGCCAGCACTGATCAGGGCAGCGACCGCCATCGGCGATCCGGGAAAAGCCTTCAGGCTCGGTGACGAAGCAGCCGCCGCCATCACCGAGGGGAACCTGGACGAAGCCCTGTACCAACCGACACGAGTAGCGCTGATCTACGCGCGGGCCACCATCGACGGGTTCGACGACGCGGTGGCCGCAATCCGGTCGTTATCCCAGGGACGAGCGGAAGCGCTGAGCGAACTCGCCGCGCTGACCGCCGTCGCCGGGGACTTCGCTCGGGCACACGTGCTGGCCACCGAAGCGGAACGTCTCCTCGTGAAGTCTGACTGGAGAGGGAGGGGGCCGTCGGTCAGAGGGGCGTTGGAGGCGGCAGTCCGGCAGTTGGCCGGGAAACCGCACGCTAAGCGCACCGGCCGCAGCGGAGCCAACCGAACCGCAACACCACCACGCGCGGACCGTGGCGTCCACAGACAGCCCGACCGCCGCATCGATCGAACACGCGCACCTCTAGGGGAACGGGAACGCACCGACCTGGTGGAGTCTGCCGCAGCGGCCGGCGACATCGATCGGGCGGTGGACTTGGCACTGCCTCTCACGAATCGCTTCCGCAGGGCAGAAGCTCTGGTTGCCCTGGTGGGTGCGCTGTGCCGGGCGGGGAAGGTGCATCAGGCCGAGGAGTTGATCCCCCTGATCGACAGCGCCTACCGCCGCGCACAGGCCACGAACGCGTTCGTGGCGGGTTTGGCGTCGATCGGCGCGGTCGACAAGGCCGACGCCGTGGTCGAATCGATCGCGGACCTGGACGACCGGGTTGGTGCCTTGTGCGCCTGGGCGCGCATCGCGATCGCCGCTGGAGACCCCACGCGTGCGGCATGGCTGGTCGCCCGCGCCGAAGGCCTGGTGCGACGTGGCATGGACGGTACCGCCGCGCTGGTCGAGATGACGAGCCTCCTCCTGTCCATGGGACACCTCGACCGTGCCGAGGCCATCGCCCGCTCGATACGCGCGTCCCACGCGCGGGACCGCGCAGTCACTGACGTTGTCCGCACGCTCACCGAGACCGGCGCCGTCGACCGCGCGCACGCGGCTATCCACGCCCTCTCGTCGCCTCGCCTGCGAGCCACCGCTCTGGCCGACTTGGCCGCCGTGCTGACGATCACCGGAGATATCAGTCTGGTCGATGCCCTCGCGACCGACGCCGTCGACGTGGTCAAGGACTCAGGACCTCGAACCGAGTGGCACGATCCCCTGATGACCCGCTTGGTCGGCCTCCTGCTGACCGGCGGACGACCGGCACAGGCCGAGATGGTCGCCAGGGCGATCGTCGCGGGCGAGGCGCGCGGGAATGCGCTCGCGTGTGTAGCCACGCAGGTCGGGAAGTCGGATGCCACCCGACTTCTGGGCGAAGTCTTGTCCATGCGCCACTGGCCGGCGATCATGACAATTCTGTCGATCGTCCAACCAGACGCCATAGCGACGTTGGCCCGAGAACTACTACCTCCAGCCTCGACGACCTAACGTGGGATACCTGTGACTACATCAGACTCGCACAACCCGGCCTTGCAGTCCCGCCACACGAGACGTCACTGGCCCATGCCGGGCGGATATGGGCACAGACAAGGAGACCGATTCGACTTCGAAAGCCACAACGAACAACGACCACAGATTGATAAATATCTCACCACCTGCGACTCCACCCCGGCCCGCTAACCGTCCGCTCATCGGGCAGAAGCGGACGTTCGCCGAAGCACTCGGTGGGCGGCATTTGAGTGCATTCGGAGCGTTGAGCCGCTGGAGGTGTAACAGCCACAACATTGCGCTGGCGAACCGCCGTGGCCTTCGTGCCGAGGGTGACACCGTCCGGCTCGCGGCGGTAGTCGGCCGGTGTGCGCAACGGTTTCGGGGTCCGCCCGGACACCGGTCATCTGGTCGACCATGGTGACCGCGCACCGGATCGCCGGCTCGCCGAAGCCGGGCTCGGCGTGCCCGCGGTCATGCCGACCACCCGGTCCTCGGTGTGCGGCTCGGCCCGGCCCGTGACGATCACGTTGGGGCGAAAGCGGTTCATCGGCACCGGGGCCGCGCCCCGGGCCGGGATCCTTCAGTACGGACGGGACTCCCGCACCGGTGGGAGTATCCGATCGTGGGCGGGTTCCCAGCGCACGTTGAGGATCGCCACCGACGACCGGTCGGCCGGCGGCGCTGGACGCCGGAGGCGGAAGCCGCGTTTCGAGCGAGCGTCGGCCGGTATCGAGCCATGCCCGATCAGCGGTGGGTGCGGACGCTGGACCACGGTGGTCGACGGCGCGATGTCCGATTGGTTCAAGACCGGGGTGCCGGCTCCGTGATGGTCTTGGGCCGTCCTCTGTACCGATCTTCCGGGAGAGCCGCAATGAGGTTCGGTTACGCCACCGTGTACGTCTCGGACGTGGTCCAGGCTGTCGACTTCTACGAGCGGGCATTCGGGCTCGCGCGCGCGTTCGTTCACGAGTCGGGCGATTTCGCCCGGCTCGATACCGGTGGGACGGCGCTTGCCTTCACCAGCCACCGGTTGGGGGCGGAGGCGGTGCCGGTGCCCTACGCCGCCCTCGACCCTGCCATGCCACCGGCGGGACTCGAGTTCACCTTCATCACCGATGACGTCGCCGGCAGCTTCGCCCGCGCGGTCGCGGCGGGTGCCAGCGCCCTGGCCGAGCCGCACGACACGGCCTGGGGGCAAGTGGTCTCCTATGTCCGGGATCCCTACGGCGTCCTGGTGGGACTCGCCTCGCCGGTCGACGGGTAATGACCCCGTCGAAGTCAGTCACCGTCGGTTGGACGAACGTACTCATCTCGGCAGAAACGGACACTCGCCGAGGCGCTCGGTCTGCGGCGTGGCGGCGCGTGGGGCCCAGGAACCGATCGGATCGGTTCGCTGTGATCGGGCGCGGTCGGGGTGCCTTCGGTCAAGGTTGACGAAGGAAGGAGGGCCTCATGATCTCGGCACTCAACCGGCTGGTCGATCACGTCGAGGAGCGCTTGGGGGAGGAGTTCGACGTCGACGGGTTGGCCGGGACGCTCGGCACGACCGGGTATCACCTGCGCCGGATGTTCTCGTCGTTGGCGGGCATGCCGCTGTCGGAGTACGTGCGCCGGCGCCGCATGACCGTCGCCGCGGCCGACGTCATCCGGGGCGACGACCTGCTGGGCATCGCCGTCCGGCACGGGTACGGCTCGACCGAGGCGTTCGGACGCGCGTTCCGGGCGGTCCACGGCGCCGGCCCCGGTGACGTCCGCCGCGACGGAGGCCCCCTTCGCGCACAACCACAGCTCAGGTTCCGCCTGACCGTCGAAGGGACGAATCCCATGGACACCCGAATCACCGACCGCCCCGCGTTCCGGCTCGTCGGACACGCCGCCCGCGTCCCGCTGATCCACCACGGGGTCAACCCGCACATCCGGCAGCACATCGCCGCGTTGCCGCAGGAGGAGCACCTACGGCTCAAAGTCCTCGGCGACACCGAGCCGGCGGGCTTGCTGCAGGTCAGCGACGACCTCGACCCCGAAGCCACCGAGGGCAGCGAATTGACCTACCTGCACGGGGTCGCCGTCTCCCGGGACACGCCGGTCCCCGACGACCTCGACGGCATCGAGGTGCCGGCCGGCAGGTGGGCGGTCTTCCGCGCCGAGGGCCCGTACCCGCAGGCCCTGCAGACGACCTGGGCCGCGACCGCGACCGAGTGGTTCCCCTCCAACCCATGGCGCCTGCGGCCGGGCCCGTCGATCGTCACGGTCCTCGACCGCGCGGACGACTTCAGCACCGCGACCTGCGAGCTGTGGCTGCCCGTCGAACCGGCGTAACCGACCCTCCCCGGGACCAATCCGCACAGCATCAAAGGCCCGACCCGGCCGCCTCTCCGTCACCCGGTGAGGGAGGGCTGCCGGGTCTGTCAAACGAGCGGTTCTGTCGCTGATTGCGTGATCAACGATTTCAGTTGAGTAGGCGAGATACCACGACTGTTGCTACTGGTTGAGCAGGATCCGCTTGCGCAGCAGGGCGAAGCTCGCCCGTCCGTAGGTCTGCCGCTTGAGCAGCTTGATCTTGTTGACGACTCCTTCGGTGGGACCGTTGCTGTGGGGCAGGGTCAGCCCTGCGAGCACCGCCTCGTTGTCCTTGCGCAGACCGTGGACGAAGCGGTGCAGGGCGGGCAGATCGTCGGCCAGAACCGCGTCGATCCAGGCGTGGAGATCGTGCCCTCGGCGGCGGGTGAGGATCGCGGCGAACTCGCGGACCCGCTGGGCGAGCGTCGTCATCGGCGGACAGCTGGTGATCAGTTCATCGAGGTGGCGACGGTGGTGGGCGGGCAGGTTCTCGGGCTTGCTCGTCAGCCAGGTGACCAGGCGTCGTGGCGAGGGCGGGACGCGGTCGGGTTCGGCCCGGCCTTGTTTGAGGTAGCGGACCAGCAGGTTGGCGCTGCCGGGGTAGCCCAGGGCGCGGATCCCGGACGGGCAGGTGGGTGACCGGGACGTCGGGTCGCTCCGCCAGGCGGCGGCGCAGGTGGTCGCGGTAGGGATCGACCATGCTGCGCCGGTAGGGCGGCGGGCGCCGCAACTGCTCGGCGGAGGGGATGCGGGCGTAGCGCTTGACCGTGTTGAGCGACACGCCGAGTCGTCGTGCGCATTCCAGCAGGCCGATGCCTTGGTTGAGCAGGTCGTGGACCGCGGCGTAGCGCTGCAGGGTCCGTTCCTCCGCGGCCCGGGTGCGTCGCTGCGGTCCGACGTACCAGCATGTGCTGTGCGCGGTCACGGTCTTCTCCGCCGCCGCTGCCAGGTTGTTCCAGATGTGCCATCGGTCGCCGATCTGGACGGCGTCCGGGCACCTTGGCGGACGGCCTCGGCGTAGGTGGCCGAGCCGTCCCGGCAGACCATGGACACGCCGGGATGCTCGCGCAGCCAGGCGGTCAGGGTCGCGGCCCTGCGGTCGGGCAGCACGTCGACGCGGCGGTGGGTGACCGCGTCGATCAGCACGGTCGCGTAGCGGCGGCCACGCCGCAGGGCGAAGTCGTCGACTCCCAGCACTTCCACCGCCCCGATCGGCGGATCGGGCAGAGTGTGTACCAACCGCAGCAGCGTGCTTCGGCTGGTCGGCAGTCCGAGTCCTGCGGCCAGCCGTGCTCCGGTCCGGCCCGCCAACGCCAATCCGATGTGCTCCAACGCGGTGCGCGACGACAGGGTGCGCCGCGAGTGCCCGACGGTCAGACCGTCGACCTGCTCGGCGAACGTCCCCACTTCGCAGTCCGGGGCATCGCAGAAGAACCGGCGCACCCGTAATCGCAGCACCACCGGCCTACCTGCCACCGGAGCGTCGTCCAGCTTCCGGTCGTAGCGGCTGTGCACCCGACCCGACCGCGCACCGCAGGACGGGCAAGGCGGGGTCCTCACCTTCGTACACGCCCAGATCTGCACGCCCGAGGAGGTCCGCTCGACCCGCTCCACCACCACACCGGCAAGGTGCGGCAGCAGAACGTCCAACCAGTCACGATCACACCCCGATCATGATCACAGACCCACGACACCTGCCAGCAGCCACCCGAACTTGTTGATCACGCAATCAGCGACAGAACCGCTCGTTTTACAGTCCCCACCACAACGCATATTGAGTCGAAAGTGATCGTCTTCCGGTAGGTTGATCACTCGTGATCGTGGTCGAGGGTGCCCGCCGGTTTTCGCCTGCGGAGCGTGAGGTGCTGAGGTTGCGGGTGGTGGCCGCGTTGGAGGCCGGGAAGGTCGAGGGCTATCGGCAGGCCGCGGAGGTGTTCGGGGTCTCGGAGCGCTCGGTGGGCACCTGGTGGCGCGCCTATCGACGGGACGGCCGCGACGGCCTGGCGACCCGCACGGGACGCCCGGGCCCCGCCGAACTGATCAGCGCGGAAGACCGGGGCACGCTATTCGCCGCGATGGCCGACTACACCCCCGAGGAGTTGCTGATCGGCGGCCCGTTGTGGACCCGCCAGGCGGTGGTCGAGCTGATCCGGCTGGTCGTCGGCGCGGACATGACCGAGCAGGGCGTGGGGTTGTGGCTGCGTCGGCACGGGTTCACCCCGCAGCGTCCGGCCCGGCGGGCCTACGAGCAGCAGCCCGCCGCGGTGCGCGCCTGGCTGGACGAGGACTATCCGGCGATCGAGGCACGCGTGAAGGCCGAGGGTGCGGCGATCGCCTGGGTGGATCAGTGCGGGCTGCGCTCCGACGCCGCACCGCCCGGCCGGTCCTGGGCGCCCGAGGGCCGCACGCCGGTGGTGCGGGTGACCGGCAAAAGGCTGCGGGTCAACGTCATGTCCGCGTTCGCCTCGCGCGGCGCGCTGTGGTTCACCGTGTTCACCGAGCGGTTCACCGCCGCCGTGTTCACCGCGTTCCTCGACCGCGTGGCCAGTCAGGCGGGCCGGAAGGTGCACGTCATCGCCGACCGGCACCCGGTCCTCCGAAGCAGGGCCGTCCGCGCCTGGCTGCAGGCCAACGCCGAACGGGTCGAGCTGCACCTCATGCCCGGCTACAGCCCTGAGCTCAACCCCGACGAGCTGCTCAACGCCGACTTGAAACGCAATGTCAACGCCTCCCGCGCCCACAACGTCGACCGACTCGCCCACCAGACCCGCCGCTTCCTGCGCCGCCGCCAACACCAGCCGCACATCGTCCGCGGCTACTTCCAGGCACCGCACGTCCGCTACGCCGCCATGTAGGCAACCGAACACCTTCGACTCGAATATTTTCCGCCTCCGGTGCGTGCCGTGGAGATTCCGAAGACCGTGGGAGGCGTGAGAGTTTTGGGTGTGCCCACGGTCGGGGACCGGATTGCCCAGACGGTGGCAGCGCGGGTCATCGAGGTGAAGGTCGAACCGATCTTCCACCCGGACTCGTACGGCTACCGGCCGGGCCGGTCCTCGGTCGACGCGGCGGCGGTGTGCCGCACACGGTGCTGGAAGAACGACTGGGTGATCGATCTGGACATCCGGAAGTTCTTCGACACGGTCCCCTGGGATCTGCTCCTGAAAGCGGTCGCCGCGCACACTGATCAACCGTGGGTACTGTTGTATGTGGAGCGTTGGTTGAAAGCTCCACTGCGGCTACCCGACGGCACTCTACGGGAACGAGATCGAGGAACTCCGCAAGGGTCCGCGGTTTCACCCGTGCTGGCTAATCTGTTTCTCCATTACGCGTTCGACCTGTGGATGGCTCGCGTGTTTCCGGCGGTCCCATTCGAGCGTTACGTGGATGACGTGGTCGTGCACTGCGTCAGTCAACGTCAGGCCCGATATGTGCTGGCGGAGATCACGAAGCGGATGACCCATGTAGGGCTTGAGCTGCATCCGGAGAAGACCTGGATAGTCTACTGCCAGGACGACAACCGGCGTGGCTCGTACGAACACACCGAATTTGTCTTCCTCGGCTATGGCTTCCGGCGACGTTCCGCCCGCTCGAACGACGGGGCGATGTTCTTGTCGTTTCTACCGGCGATCAGCAGGCAAGCCCTGAAGAGGATCAGTGCCGAGGTGCGGTCGTGGCGGCTGCACCATCGCACGAGCCTGACCGCGAAGGACCTCGCCGATTGGGTGAACCCGATCGTCAGAGGTTGGATGAACCATTACGGGGCGTTCTACCGATCCGCCCTGTATCCCCTCCTGGAACGCATCAACGCCTATCTGCTGCGGTGGGTCCGCCGGAAGCACAAACGGTTGCGGAGTAGTAGGAAAGCCCGGAAGGCCTGGAACAACGCCGTCCGGAAACGACCGCGCGCCTTCGCCCACTGGGCTTGGGTCACGCACGCTCCCACGGTCTGGTGACCAGAGCGACAATAGCCGTACAACGGGCGACTGTTACGTACGGTTCTGTGAGGGCCCGGGGGTGAGACCCCCCCGGGCTACTCGGCGGCTATAAGGTCTGTCGGCGGTGGGTGCCGCAGCGATCCTGGCCGAGACCGGCGACCATACGTCGCCGCCTTGCGCAGGATGTCGCGCTCCTCCTCCAGTTCACGGACCCGCTGGCGCAGCGCGGCGTTCTCGTCCTCCGGCGAGGCCGGGGCCGTTCCCGGCCGCAGTGCGACCCAGTGCCCTGCGCGTCGCCGAGCCGGACCCAGTTGCGCAGCGTCTCGTGGTTGATGCCCAGGCCATCGGCCACGGATTTGATCGTCACGCCCGACCGGGAACGGTAGAACCCGACCGCCTCCGCCCGAAACTCCGGCGGATAGTGCTTCATCACCATCTGAACGGCACTCCTGTTCACCCCGACCACCATGATCCAAGTGTGTCTGGCGTCCAACATCCGGGGTCAAGGCGCGAGGAACTCTTCCCTGGTCTGTGCGGTGCACACACTGGCAGCCCGAACCCGGCCGTGGAGTCCGGCGAATGGGGAGGGCGCCGTGCGCCACGCCAGAACGCCCATCCGACGATGCATGACGGGATTGGGCGCACAGGCGCCTGAGTAGTCGGAGTAGATTACTGCTGATGGGGGAACCGGTTGATAGGAACGGCCGTGGCATCCCGGTACTCCGCAGAGGTGTGATGACCATATCCCTCGTTTGGGTGATCGCGACTCATTGTCGTTCCTGGCTACGGTGAGATTCGCTGGGGCACTCGGAACACTCTACCTAAACCAGTACTCGATGTTCTGTCTGGCTTTCCTTCTGGTGGTAGAAAAGGAGCGGCGTGAAACGTCTTGTCATCGGCGCGGTCCTGGTCACGGCATTCTCGGCCGCGGGAGTCGCGCTGACTGCTCCCGCGTGGGGCGCACCTGACCTGCAGGCCTGTGGACTCGGCGCGGACAGCCCGTATTGGATCTCCGACGGCACGATTCGCGGTGTCGGTAGCCGTACGGACTGCGGCGGCACGGTAACCTTAACCGTGCGGATCGCCAAGGACCGGCCCTTCCAGCCCGACACCATCCACGGTACCGAGACCAGGACAGAATTCGGCAACGGCAACGTCAGTGTAGACGGCGCCTGTGCCGGATATGACGACTACTACACCTGGACCACCAGTTCGTCGGGCAACGAGCTCGAATCCGGTCGAACGAAGACCTGCTAGGATGACAGATCGTGCGGCGCGGACCGGGTCCGCGCCGCACGAGGCACTGTTCGACAGGTCAACCGAGCAGAAGCGGCGCCCATACGTGCGAATAGTCATCGATGATGTCCGGTTTCGATATGGCAAGAAACCGGTGTTGTCCGGGGTTGATTGGGTGGTCGGCACCGGGGTGACCGGGCTGCTCGGCCCCAACGGCGCAGGTAAGACCACGTTGCTCAGCCTGCTGGTCGGGTTGGAGCAACCGGATTCCGGCGTTCTTCGGTTCCAGGGCGCCACCTCGGGTGCGATCGGCTTCGTGCCGCAGCGGTTCTCCCTGGTCGGCGGGATGCGGGTGCTGGACACCGTCGCCTACGCAGCGTGGGTCAACGGCGTGGACAGGGTCGACTGCGCTGTGGCGGCGGTTCGGGCGCTGGCGGCGGTGCGGCTTGACGACCTGGCGGCTGCTCGCGTTCGGACGTTGTCCGGCGGGCAGCGCCAGCGGTTGGGTGTGGCGGCGGCGCTCGCCCACGAACCGGACTTGCTGGTGCTGGACGAGCCGACAGTGGGGCTCGACCCGGCGCAGCGGATGCGGTTGCGGGAAGTCATCGCCGACATCGGGCGCACCAGGACGGTGTTGCTGTCCACGCACCTGATCGAGGACATTTCCCACTTGTGCCAACGGGTCGGCGTTCTCGCCGAGGGCAGGTTGGTCTTCGACGGGACCGAAGCGGAGTTGACCGATCTGGTCGACAGCACGGCCTCTCCGGGAGTGCTGGGCTCGCCATTCGAGCGTGCGTACCACGCGCTGGTCGCGAAGCTGGGGGCCGACCGTGACTGACCTCCGCACGACCTTCCCGGCACGGCCGGAGAGCACCGCCGCCTTCCCCAGGGCCCGACTCCGCTCTCCGTTGGGCGCTTGGCCCGTTTTGTTGCCCGCGTTGGCGATCATCGGCGTGGTGGTCGCCGCGACAGCTCGTATGCGGTCGTGGCCCTACCAGGAGTGGGTGCAGACCTCCGCCGAGTTCCACCAGCAGAACGTGTTCACGGCTCCGATCGCGGCGGCGGCGGCCACGTACTTTGCCGGACGTCTGCTGCCGCCGTCACGGGTCTTCGCGCTTCCCTCCGCCGCACGCGCGGGCCGGCAGACGGTCGCACAGCACCTGGGTTTGCTAATCGGCGTGTTCGTGGCCGCATACCTGCTCGGACTCCTGCCCTTGGTCGTCGTCACAGTGTCCGATGCAGAGCACGGTGGACCCGACATAGGTGCGATGCTCACCGGGGTGCTCGGCCTGGCCTTGGCGACTGCTGTCGGCTACCTGGTCGGTGCGGTGACCCGGACCGCCTTGACCGCACCGCTGTCCTTCGTGCTGCTGTTCGGCGCTGCCGTGGTGGGCAGCAGCGGTGACACGTTCTCGTCACTGGTTCCGGTCCTCTACATCACGCCCGTGCTCGGCAGCGTGCAGTCCACTCCCTTCGTCGTCTACCGGCTGGCGTTCCTGACGGTGTCCGCCATCGCGGTCGTGTGGGCTGCCGTCGGTCTGCTGCGTCGGCACCGCGTGAGCGGTCGGTTCCGCGGGGCCGACGCGCTGCTGCCGCTGCTCCTGCCCGCCGTGTTGGCCGTGCCGCCGTTGCTGTCGAAGCCCGCCCTGTTCGCCTACGAGGCCGAAGTGCCGCAGGTGTGTCGAGCGGCCGGCGGAGTCGAGTACTGCGTGCACGGGGGACATCGCTCCCG
The DNA here is from genome assembly GCF_050942485.1 of Actinosynnema sp. CS-041913. NCBI lineage: Bacteria > Bacillati > Actinomycetota > Actinomycetes > Pseudonocardiales > Pseudonocardiaceae > Actinosynnema > Actinosynnema sp. CS-041913. The sequence continues at coordinate 3,580,360 of NZ_CP192037.1, forward strand.
ATTGGACCTCCTGGTGGCCGCCACGGACGCCGCCGTGCAGCGGTACGGCAGGCCCGCGCCGTTCACCCGGGTCTACGACGAAGCCCTGCGTGGACGCCCGGTCGACGGAACGGACGAGTGGCGGCCGGAGGCGCCCGACACCGTCCTCTGGATCCCGATCCAACCCCAGAACCCCACGGAGACCCGGCCGGTCCAGGCGGTCTACGTCCTGTCCGGCTCCGGGGCTTGCCGTCGACTGGGCGGCGCAGCCGACCCGGAGTCGGTCCGGATGGCCGACGACCTCGGCGGTTGGCTGGCCGGGACAGTCCGATCGCACAACGCCTTCGCCGGTCTGCCCGATTCCGCCGTCCGGGAGTGGATCGCCGCGAACGACGACCGGATCGCGGGCTGCACCCTGACACCGGAGAGCTTGCCCACCCGATGATCCGCGTTGTGCTGGCATCGAGGTCGTTTTACCTCTTCGTGGCTGCGACGGTCGTGCTCAGCGTACTGAGCACTCTCCTGGGAGCCCGTGCCGTCGTGATCCACCTGTCTGCCGCCGTGCCGCAGAACCGCTTGCCGTTCCCGGAGTTGTGCGCCGTCGTGGGAGCCGTCGTCACCGCCACCGTGCTGCGGCCACGTCTGTGGGAATGGGACCGGGTGGCCACCCGGCGTGCGTCGCTGGTGTCGGTGGCTTGCGCGATGTCGGGCATCCTGCTGCCGATGGTGATCGTCCTGTTCGGATCGACGCGGCTGCCGCCGGGTGTTCCGTGGTCCTGGCAGGTCTCCAACTACCTGGTCTTCGCCGGGATCGCGTTCTGCCTTGGCCCCGTGCTGGGGCCGGCGCTGGCCGGCGGGACGACGCTGGTGCTCTACCTCGGGTGCGGAGTGGTGAATCACCTGGCCCCGCAGGCTCAGGGCGTCCTGCCGGTCACGGGGTACCCGGGGCCGGAGACACACTGGACGGTGGCGAGCTCGGTGGTGTTGCTGGCTTTGGTCGTGCACGGCCGCACTCGTGGAGCCACCCGGTGGTCACGCCGACTGACCGACTGAACTCCCGGTACACGACTGCGGTCGAAGAGCCGGTCAGGATCCGGTGGCCTCGTCACCCCGATGATCCGACGACATCCACCTCTCGGACCAGTTTACGGACGACCGACCAGGCCTACCTGCGCCTCCGGCACCCCTGGGTAAACCTGTCGGAGACGGGAGCACCGCGGACGCGTTGGCCAACGAGTTGAGGACTGGGAACAAGACCGGACCTTGTGCTTGCCGGGAATGTCGTCCGTGCAGGTCAGGCGGCGTGGTGGTATTCGTTGAGGATTCCGCTCAGTCGTTGTTGTCGGCGGATGTCGAGTCGGGTGGCGGCTGCTTGATGGGTGGCTGGCTGTGGCAGTGGTTGTAGTGGTCTGGCGTTGGCGATGCCTTGGTGGGGCTGGTGAGTGTTGTAGAAGTGCTCGTACTCGCGCAGCGCGTGGAGCAGGTGCGGTTGGTTCCAGATCAGCGTTCGGTCGAGCAGTTCCCGTCGGCAGCTGCGGATCCAGCGCTCCATGATCGCGTTCATCCGCGGGAACCGGACACCGGTGAGGACGACTTGGATGTCCGCGTCGGCGAGGACGGCGTCGAGCAGGGCGGGGAACTTGCTGTCACGGTCGCGGATCAGGAACCGCGCGTGTCGGCCGTCGTCTCCGAGGTCCATGACGAGGTTTCTGGCGGCTTGGGTGACCCAGGATGCGGTCGGGTGTGGGGTGGCGCCGAGGACGCGGATCCGGCGGCTGGCGGTGCTCGATCACCGTGAGCACGTACAGCCGGGCTCCGCTCAACGTACGGGTCTCGAAGAAGTCACAGGCCAGTAGAGCGTCGGCCTGCGAGCGGAGGAAAGTCGCCCAGGTCGTCGATGTGCGCTCGGGAACAGGGTCGATCCCAGCGTCCTGGAGGATCCGCCAGACGGTGGAGGCTGCGACCTTGATGCCGAGTACGAGGAGTTCGCCGTGGATGCGGCGGTAGGCCCAGGCAGGGTTCTCGCGCGCCAGACGTAGCACCAGGAGTCGAATTGAGCGGATGGTTCGTGGTCGGCCGGCCCGCTTGGGGCGGGATCCGGCTGCGTGGCGGTGGGCGAGGAGGTCTCGGTGCCGGCGCAGAATCGTCTCCGGGCGTACCAGTAGTCGGAGTCGACGAAGCGCTTGCACCGGGAGTCGGTGCAGCAGTGCCGCGAGGAATGCCTGGTCGCCGGGGGAGAACCGTGGACGGGCGTCTCCCAGTTGCCGTTCCAGGATGGTGGGCTGGTGGCGTAGCGCGAGGATCTCCACGTCCTTGTCCCGGTCGCTCACGGGCAGCAGGCGCAGCAGTGCGAAGGCATTGGTCATGCCCAGGTAGGCCAGTCGGAGCAGCATGGCCGGTCATCATGCCGCGTTAGCCGAGGGCGCTGCGGACCTGCGGCCCGCACCCAGGAGCCCCTTCGATCCTTCACGCTAAGCACAGCTTCAACCTGCATGGATGAGGTTTCCGGCAGGCACAACGTCGAACTCCCCTCGGGCCCACGCGACCAGAAAGGCCTGCGTCTCCCAGGCGACCCCGCCCGCCTCCATCGAGTACATCAACTTGGCGTGAGGAGCGCCGGCCTCACGGGCCATGGTCAGGTGTTCCACGATGGCCACATCAGGAATGCTCAGGTCCGGCACGCCGGACGCATGAAGTTCCGAGTAGGGCAGGAACACCAGCGCCAGCGCGTCGGCCGGTACGGTGCTCCACGACGCGGCGGTGACACCCTGTCCGTGCCGGTACACGGCGGTGGTGAAATCGCGGTTCTCGGACGGACGCCAGCAGGCCGGGTCGATCCAGGGTCGGGGCGCTTTCATGAGCAGGGCGCACAGCGCGGTGAAGTCCACGTGCAGCCCGCCGGCGTGCAGATCTCCGATCCGGACGGCGAGTGCTCGCCGCGACCCGGTCAAGATGGCGTCGGCGAGGTACAGCACTTGTGCGCCGAACTGCTTCACGAGTTGAGCGGGGTCGGCGTTGCCCGCGATCCCCCACCAAGGACTGCGTCTGTGCCACTTGGACAGCGTGCGCTTGTGCCGGTCGAGAAGTTGCCCTTGGATCTCGGTCCACGCTCGCACGCGGCGCTCGTCGGCGCCGATGAGGTGGCGTTGGAGGTTGGACAGCAGCAGCCACGCCGATTCGTTGCCGGCACGGATCTCCGAGTCCAGCTCGGCGGCCACGCCCCTGCGCAACGCCTCCAGGTTGCCAGGGGCACTCCGGTACATCAGCGTGTGCAGCGCATCGTCGCGCGCACGCATCTCCTCGAACGTCAGCTCGCCGACCCAGGGGTGGAAACGGTCCTCCGGTTCCCCCTCGACGGCCGACCGGACGGCGATCGCGGCGATGTCCCGGATGACGTCGTACGCGGGCTGGGTGTAGGCGAGCGCCCTCGCGGCGAAACTGCGCAACCAGGCGGCCTGCCTCGGGAGTCCGACGACCGAGTCGAGCACCAGTCGGAGAACCTCCTCCGCCCCTCCGTCGACGTTGCGGTCGAAGAGCTGCAACGCGATCTGCGCGACGACGTCCCACTCCCCGACCGCCACTCGCGGTGACAGGGCGGTCCACAGGCGCTCTGCGGTCGAGTTGGTCCGAACCAGGTGCTCGGCGGCGAAGTACTCCAGGAAGGTGCGGTGGGTGAACCCGTAGCGGGGCTCGGTCTCCGTGGCGCCGACATCGGTCAGAATCCAGGCCCGCCCGGCGCAGAACTCCAGGAACTGTTCCGCGGTGCCTATCGCCTCGTCCTCGTCGAACTTCTTGGTCACCAGGTGCTCCACGAGCAGCCGGACGATCTGGTGTCTCGGCAGTGCCTTGCCGGATTCCTCCGCGCTGAAGAGCTTCCAGGCCAGGTGCTGCACCGCTCCCCGCAGCCGGCCCTGAAACTGCAACGGCATGGCGATGCCCCGCATGGAGTCCCAGCGGTCGAACAGCATCACCGCGCAGCGCTCGTACACCTGGGCGAGGTTGCGGGGGATGTAGTGCTCGCTGGAGTACATCGCGCACAACAAGGCCAGCAGGAGCGGGTTCGCCCGCAGTTCGGAGACCTGCTCGCTCTCCACCAGGAACGACTCGGCCATCGTCCCGCGGTCGCTCGCGGCCGTGGCCTCGTCCAGCGCGAACCACCGGCGGGCGTACTCCGCGACCTGGGCCGTCGTCATTCGGGAGACCCCTCCGACGGCGAACAGGCTCGGGTCCAGCGGCGCGTCCGAGTAGCCGACCCGGCGCGCCGTGACGATGACCGTGACCTGCGGGTACCGGCTCACGAAGCCGTCGACCAATTGAACGACGTTGCGCCGCAGTTCCGGGCTCACCAGTTCGTCCAGACCGTCGAGGAGGACCACGGCTCGGCCGTTGTGCAGCAGGTACTCGATGGCGTCAGGCGGCACCACGAGGTTGTAGGGATCGGCGCAGATCTGCTCCAGGTGGTATGCGAGCCCCCGGCCGCCCTTGCGGAAAGCCTTGGAGAAGTTGCGCAGCACCATCAGGAACGGCACCCGATCCCTGGCGCTGGAGACTCCGTCGATTGCGATGTCATGAGCTAGTTTCGCGACCAGCGTGGACTTGCCCGCTCCCGGATCGCCGAGGACCACCGACCGCCGCCCCGGCATCAGCAGTTCCTCCAACAGCGGCGCTCGCGAGTTCTCCTGTTCCGGACGCAGAACCGGAGCCACGTACAGTTCGGCGTACGGCACAGAGCGACTGGTGCCCAAATGCGGCAAGCGCATGTGGCGGTGCACGGAAGCGACTTGCGCTCGCATCTGGTCCGCGAACTCGTGGATTTTCGTCAGGCCGCCGATGAGCCCCAGCAGGCGCGAACTCGCCGCGGCGAGAGCCGTCCGGTGCGCGACCGCACGCGCCGCGGTGGCGTCGAGTTCGGAAATCTTGCGGCGGTCCAAGCACCAGTCCGCACCCGCGGCGACCGCATCCACGATCACATCCACGGCGATCATGAGGAGGTCGGGGCGCAAACCGGTCCACCGTTTCAGATCGAGGCGGACCTCTGCTCGGATGTCCGCCGCGAAGTTCCTCGGCGACTGCTTCGTGGCGTAACCGACGATGTACCGAAGAACGGTTTCCTCGAACGCCGGCGAGCGCAGGTAGTCGTTGAGACGTCCTACCTCCTTGCCGTCCAATTGGCCGATCAGGTCGTCGGCAACCGCCACCGGCGTCAAGGTCCGTGCGCCTTTGCGGAGCGCCAAGCGTTGCTGATGCGTCTTCGCCAGCCCGAAGAGCTTTTCTCCGGCTTGGCCGACAGCGCGGCCGACAGCCGCTTCGATCCCTGCCATCGCAGCATCATGCCCCAAGGCGATTCCCGGTCGCGCAGGGGATCGGTAAAACTGGAGAGCGTGCCCGCCGCAATTGTGCGGATTTCCACCGACATCTGACGGCGGCTTCCAGTCCGAACGAACCAGTCTGGCATTCGACAGGCAAGTGACGGCTTGACGCAGTGCCCCGAATGGCTCAGATCACCTTCGACTTCCGGAACTCCCGCTGGTCCCTGGTCGCTGAGGACTTTGGCCACTGCCACCAGCACCGCCGCCGGGCGAGCATCGGGGTTGTGCACAAGATCGCGAACGGGTCGACGGGATCCCCGCCGAGGCGAGCGGTGTCGAGGAAGAAGCAGTGCCGTGATGCGCCGAGTACAGCCGGCTGCGCCGCGCGCTGACCGCGGACCCGAGGTGAGGAGACGACCAGGCCCGCCGTGGTCGCCGCGAACCACACCGCCCCCGCCGACGCCGCTCTGCGCTGGGCCACCGAGCACTCCAAGCCGCTCGACGCACCGCTGAAGGTGTGCCCGGCGGAACCGGCCGACCTGCGGTCACTGCTGCCGGCCGGGACAACGCACCGCCCGCGCAAGGTCCTGCTGTTCCTGGAAGGACTCGGCTTGATCACCTGCGCGTCCGACGAAGCCAGCGCCGAGGTCTGCACAGCGGGAGCTGAGGATCACCGGTCGATCGTGCCCCGGACACGACGAGGCAAGCCCGGTTTGGATGTGGACGAGCCACCAGCCGCCCCAACCCACCGCAACACCGAAGTCGCAGTCGCCCCTCCCTGCCAACAGCAACGACTGCCCCGGCCGATCCACCGATCCTCACGTCCAAGGAGGCCACCCGCAGTCGAACAGCACCTGTGGCCCATGTGCGAGGCACCGGCTGGGAGTCCGTGCCGCACGCGGGCGATACCGGAGACCGCGCCGAGCCCGACGCCGGCACCGACGCCCGCGCCGGTGGCGCACCCGACCGGGCCCACCACGCACGCGATCAGGCCGACCCCGCCGCCGATTGCCGCGCCCGCGCCACCGAAGTTGGCGACCACGCCGAGGTCGTCCTCGAAGTCGTCGGTGCTGTAGGCGCCGATGGGGTCGGTGTTGTTGATCGGGTCGGACTTGCCGTAGGCGTACCGGTTGCGCTCCTGGTAGGTCGGGTCCGGCGCGGTGAAGCGACGCCCGGCCGAGTTGTAGTACCGGTGGCCGAACAGGGACAGCCCGCCCTTGAGCGTGTAGCCGACCACGTACCCGGAACGGGTTTACGCCCGCCGCACCCGTGCCCGTCGTCCCGCCGTACGGGTTGTAGGTGTAGGTGGCGGCCAGGGTCCCGGCCGAGTCCAGCAGGCCAAGGACGCTGCCCTGGTGGTCGGTGATCACGTTGTACCGGGTAGTCCCGGCCTTCTCGGTGACCAGCCTCCCGTCCGGGTCACGGGCGACGCTGACCTGGGTGCCGCCCGCGGTCACCGTGCTGGTGCCGAGCGCGGTGTGGGTGAACACGTGCGTGGTCGTGGACCCGTCCACGAGGACGGCGCCCTGTTCCTCAACGACAAGCGCGTCGTCACTGCCGAGGGCGCCTACGTACGGCGAGGCGGACTGGCCGCAACGCCTGCGCTTACCCAGGGTGCGGTCCTCGGTCGACCGCGTCGAGCTGTCGGTCGGCTCGGCGGACAGCCGGGACTGGGCCAACATCCGCGCGCTGATCGAGCGCGAGGGCACCGGACCGCAGGCCGCCCTGCGCCGGAACTTCGCCATCCTGCAAGACATCACCCAGGCCGACGCCGTCAACAGCGACGACGAGGACGCCTATCATCTGGGCTCGGCGGTGGCGTTCGCCCGCCTGGTCGAACGCACCGGGTACCGGCACTTCACCTTCGCGCCGTACGAGAAACCCAGGTACTGAAAGCAGCTCAAGGACCGCCTCTCCGCGCCCCGGGGCGAACCCGAGCTGGTAGGGGATCGCGGAGGCCGTGCATCAAGTTATGGGACCACCACTTTCGGGTGGAAGTTGTCCATTAGTTGACCGGTGGTGCACGTGCTCGGTTCGGTGCTGCGGCGCGCTACCGGTTCTTTTGTCGCGCTGGCTGTTCGGATTCTGGCCCCGGTGGGGCGCTGGGCCGCCGACGGGCAGGCGCTGTTCTCGGTGCAGCCGCAACGCTTGACCGCTGATGTGACGCAGGGCACATTTGCTGAATCTGGACACCCGGACTTCGGGCATGCGGCCTGCGGTCGAGCGAACAAGGCTGCCACCTGCGGAAAGACGCCTACCGCCCGGTCGCGTCGAAGTCGGCTCACCGAGCGGATTGTTGCAGGCCGGGAGGCGGACGAAGTGGAACAATCGGGCTCGGCGAGTGGACGCGCCCGGCAGGTGAGGGCCATCCTCGATCCCGGTCAAGCCATTCGTCGCGAAATCCATCACAGGGGTGTTGAATGAATCGCAACAGCACGCGCGGAGCGGTGCGGAACGAGAACGCCGACTCGGACTTTCACCGGATCGCGAGCAGGGTGACGGTGTTGATCGTCCTGTTCGTGGCCACGTCGGCGGCGCTGCACCTTGTCGGCGTCGCTTTGGGGGACATCGCGACGCTCATCGGCATCGCGTGCGCCGGGGCCTTGGGCGTTGCCCTCCAAGTGCACGTGATCGCCGCGGCGATCGCGCGCAGGAGGTGAGCGGAGGTGGGACGTCGGGAGATCCCGCTGGAATCGGACGGGAGCCCGCTGGTGGACCTGGCCCTCTGGCTGCGAGGACTGCGCGACCGCGCCGGGCTCACCTACGACGAGATGTCGGCCAAGGTCGGTGTGCACAAGTCCACCCTCAGCAGGGCGGCGTCGGGCACCACGTTCCCCGACTACCGTCACGTCGAGGCGTACGCCAGGGCCTGCGGCGCCGACGTGCACGAGGCGCGGGGGCGGTGGGCGACCGCGCAGCGGCGGATCTTCCAGGCTTCGAGGGCGGGGGGTGGCCGGGTCGACTTCCGCGCCCCGCGCCCCGACCTGGTGGTGGACGCCGCCGAACTGCGCGAGGCGATGCGCCTGCTGTACCAGCAGTCCGGGCTGAGCTTCCGCGACGTCGAGCAGAAGTCGCGCGAGCTGCAAACCGAACGGGGCGGGGGGTACGCCGTCGCGCGGAGCACGCTGTATGAAGTCCTGGCCGGTCGCGCCCGACCCACGCGCAGGGTGGTGATGGCACTTGTCGAGGCGTGCGGGGTGCGGAACGAGGAGCTGACCGTCTGGGAGTCCGCCTGGGAGCGGGTCAAGCGGCAGGAGCAGCGCCGTGATCACCTCTACGGCGACGACTGGGCTCCTTATCGCGCGCCCGATCCCGAGAACGACCGCCTGCCCGAGCGTTGGGGCCCCGTCGACCCGGACGACGTCCTCCGGAACTACTAGGTCCCCGCTGGTTGGTGCAGGTCGCGGGGAAAAGGCCAGCCGTGCTGGAGGTGAGTTGGCTGTTGATCACAGCGTGACCCCCTACCTCGCGTCGGCTGCCGCCCACGCGGTGGGGAACGAGGTCGCCGTAGGGTTCGTCGTCCGCCGCGGCTTGGTCCGGGCTGGAACGGCTGCCGATCGGGCACCAGTTCGCGTCAACACCGGGCATCGCCGTGCCTTCGCTTCAGGTGGCGAGCACCTCGTTGGGCGGCATAGATGGTGCGCCGCAGCGCTCGAAGCGATTTGCGCAGTTCCGTCGCGCTGCCGAAGCGTACTTTGACCAGAAGTGGCCCGCCCAGCTCTACCGTCCGCGCTCGGTGCCACTCATACGAGTGATCACGGCAGCGGTAAATGGGATGCTCAGGCGGGATGCCGCCCCACTGACGCCTCACGAGCGCCCTGGTCCCGCTCTGGTTCGGATCTTCCCACCGCCAGTCTAATCGCCGACACCAATCGACTCGGTCGACTTCAGGCAGCGGACGAACCGCTACCCGTCGGCCTGCCCGAGTCGACCAGGGTGCGCGACGAGTCGGGCTCGTGAGTATGGGCCGGGGCGGGGAGAACGGCACGGTGATGACGACGCAGAAGGTCGTACACGAGCGGGCCGCGCCGGTCGATGTCAACGTTCCTTCACTGTCCCGGATCTATGACCACCTGCTCGGTGGCGGACACAATTTCGCCTCCGACCGTGCGGTGGCCGACACGATCATGGCCTTGGCGCCGCGCTACGACGTGTTCATCCGCGAGAGCCGCGCCTTCGTGCGTCGCGCGGTGCTGCACATGCTCACCGCCGGAATCGATCAGTTCCTCGATCTAGGTGCGGGCCTGGGTGGCGTTCGTCATGTGCACACCTCGACCGGCCGCGCGGCCGGACCTACGGGCTGGTCGGCGAGTCCGGCTGCGGCAAGTCCAGTCTCGGGCGCGCAGTGCTGCGGCTGGAACCCGTCGCCGGCGGCCGGGTCGTGTTCGACGGGACCGACGGCGGCGGTGAAGGAGCACGCGCTGCGGCCGTTGCGGCGGCGGATGCAGATGGCCTTCCAGGACCCGATGGCCAGCCTGAACGCCCGGCAGACCGTAGGCTCCATCCTCGAACAGCCGTTGCGGGCCCACAAAGTGCCCGCCGGACGCAAGGAATGGCACGACAAGGTGCTCCGCGCACTCGACCGGGTCGGCCTGCCGCACTCGGCCGAACACCGCTACCCGCACGAGTTCTCCGGCGGTCAGCGCCAGCGAGTCGGCATCGCCCGGGCCATCATCCTGGAGCCCGACCTGGTCATCGCCGACGAACCGGTCTCCGCGCTGGACGTCTCGGTGCAGGCGCAGATCGTGAACCTGCTGGAGGACGTCAAGGAATCGCTGGAGCTGACCACCCTGGTCATCGCGCACGACCTGGCCGTGGTCTGACACCTGAGCGACACGGTCGGCGTGATGTACCTGGGCTGGCTGGTGGAGGAGGCGGAGTCCACCGAGCTTTACCGCGACTCGCGCCACCCCTACACCCGGTCGCTGATGTCCGCCGTGCCGGTGTCCGACCCCGAGGCCGAGGCCCGCCGGGAGCGGATCATCCTGACCGGCGACCTGCCCAGCCCTACCGCCCCACCGCCGGGCTGCCCTTCCGGCAACGGTTCTGGCGACCGGCGTGGGGTGGCCGCAACCCCGCGCGGCCCGGTGCTGTCGATCACACACCGGCGATCCTGCCGTGGTTGACCTTCCACGAGGGGCGGCACAGCCACTCCACTTGGATGGTGGAGGACGGGATTCCGGAAGTGGCTCGCCGCGCCAGGCTCGGGCACAAGATGAAGGGCGTCGCCAGGGTCTACGACCATGTGACGAGCGTCATGCTGGAGCAGATCCGCGAGTCGCTGGAGAGCCGTTGGGTGACGTCGCTCCTGGCGCTCCACGACGACGAGTTGGCCCGAATCATCGGATGGTTCCCGCACCTGGGACCGGTGGTGGAGGGCGCACGAGCACTACCGTCGAGGCTGGTCATCTCCGGATCGTCTCCATTGATCTTGCACGACATGCAGGAAGCCCGGCCTCAAGATCGACGACCGGGCTTCTGACCTGCGTAGTTCGCTGGTGGACGATACTGGGATTGAACCAGTGACCCCTACCGTGTCAAGGTAGTGCTCTCCCGCTGAGCTAATCGTCCGAGGCGGAGACGGGAATCGAACCCGTGTACAGGGCTTTGCAGGCCCTTGCCTAAGCCACTCGGCCACTCCGCCATGAGTTCCTGCAGGCTAGCACCAGGAAGTCTGGCCTGAGCCCAAGGGGCCCTCTGCCGAGCGGATGACGAGACTCGAACTCGCGACCCTCACCTTGGCAAGGTGATGCGCTACCAACTGCGCTACATCCGCATACTCCGTGGATTTCGGGAACTGTTTGCCCTTTTGGGGCTTGCGGTTCCGGTCTTCCCCGGTGCAGGAGGAACTTTATTACATCCCCCTCCGCAGGATCAAATCGGGGTGCCCCGCAGCCCCGCGCAGGCCTGCCACCTGCGCGTTCAGGTCAGATCGTTGGTGATCAGGTGAGTCAGGGCCTCGTCCACGTCCACCCACAGGTGCTCGTTGCCGGGCACGACCACGTCGTACGTCCGGTCGAGGAAGTCGGCCAGTTCCTGCGCCGACGCCTCGAACATGGCGTGGCCGGAAGGCGAGCTGAGTTCGATGACGACGACCTCGGGGTCGTCCGTGGCCGGGCGGATCCGGACGTCGCCGTCTCCCGCGTCGGCGATCAGGCCGTCGGCCAGCAGGTCGCGGGCGAACACCCATTCGACCCAACCGGCTCGGCCGGTCCGGAACGCGGCCACTACCGCGTACGGGTCTTTCGTGTCATAACGAAGCTCCACCTGCACCGGCACGGCCGGGGTCCTCGGTGCCAGCAGGTCGAAGACCGCTGTTGAGCGGAGCGTCACGTGATCATTGCGCATTGTCGTTAACCTCTTCTCCCTTCCCGGTCCAGGAAACGACCGAGCTCTCTACTTTGTGACGTGTATGTGGCGAGGAACGCTCGACATCGAGGGTTTTATCACCCGTTCGGGCCCATCAAACTCCACTGGGCTACCACCCCGCTGCGTTCCGTGTCCACACAGTTCCGCGCCGCACCACATCTTGCTGGGTTTAACCTGAACCCGGTACCGGCTGTTGCGCGAATGTTGGACGTGAGGACATCTCTGGTGGCTGACGGACCTGCCCCGGCGCCCAGACCCGAGCCCGACGGGCGACTCCCCGACGCGTCGCTGGTCGAGCGGGTTTCCGCTGGTGACCGCGTCGCCTTCGGGGCGCTGTACGACCGTTACGCCCGGCCGGCGTACTCGCTCGCACGGCGCATCTGCGTCGATCCGGGCCTCGCGGAGGACGTCGTCCAGGAGGCGTTCTTGGCCCTTTGGCGCAACCCCGCGGGGTACGACCCGGCACGGGGCGGCTTCGGCACCTGGCTGATGACCGTCGTGCACCACCGGGCGGTGGACGCCGTGCGGCGGGAGAACACGCAGCGTCGGCGGAACGTGCCGCTCACCGACGAGGTGTCCGAACGTGACGTCGCCCCCGCCGAGGGGGCCGACCTCGCCGCGTTGACCGGGGTGGTCGGCGCGGAGGTCCGGGAGGCGCTCAACCGGCTGCCGGAAGACCAGCGGCAGGTGATCGCGCTGGCCTACCTCGGCGGCTACACGCAGATAGAAGTCGCGGCTTTGACCGGGATCCCGCTGGGCACGGTCAAGTCGCGCACGTTCGCCGCGATCCGCAGGCTGCGGACGTCGCTGCGATCGGCCTGGGCCGGGGAGACCGGCGGCGAGACGACGGGAGCACATCGGTGACCGGGGAGCGGAGGGACGACCGGTGCCCTCAGGAAGAGCTCGCGGTCGGTTGGGCGATGCACTCGCTCGAACCGGACGAGGAGGCGCGGTTGCGCGCCCACCTGCCCGGCTGCGCGCAATGCCGGAAGGCGGTTCGGGCCACCGAAGAGGTGACCGCGATGCTCGGCGGCTCGGTGCGGCAGTACGACCCGCCCCCGCGGCTCAGGGCGCGGCTGATGGACGCCGTCGAGCACACCCCGCAGGAGCACGTGGCGCAACGGCCCGTGGCGGCGCCTGTCCCGCTGGAGCGCCACCGGCGGCGCGCGACCGGCGGCCTCGGGCGCCGGCTGCTCGCCGCTGCGGCGGTGGTCGTGGCGCTGGTCGCGGTCGGCGTCGCCGGCGTGCGGTTCAACCAGCTCAACGACCGGGTGGCGGTCCAGGAGCAGCGGAACAGGGAGCTGAACGAGGCGTTGCTGCTCGCGGCGAGCCCGGACACGAACCGGGCCGTGATGCGGTCGCCGACCGGCGGTGAGCCCGTGGCGATCGTGCTGTCCGGCAGCGACCGGGCCGCCGTGATGGAGATGAAGCTGGCGCCCAACAACGCGACGGACCAGACGTACGTCGTGTGGGGGAGGAGCACCCAGGCGCCCGTTCCGCTGGCGACGTTCGACGTGTCGGCGGAGGACCATCGGGTGCGGCTGTTGTCCTGGTCACCGGACGCGCACAAGCACAGCGAGTTCGCGATCTCGCTGGAACAGGGGAGGGAAATGCCCGTGAAGCCGTCGAGTGTCGTCGCTCTGGGTCAGGTGGGCGCCGCATGAGCGATGATGGGCTGATGAAGACCGAGCACCGCGATAAGGCCGCCAAGCCGAGCGGCTACCGCGCCTGGTTCCGCCGCAACCCGGCGCTGAACATGACTTATCGCGTCGGTGTGGGCGTGGTGGGCGGCCTCGTGCTGGTCGGGGGGATCCTGATGATCCCGTACCCCGGTCCCGGCTGGCTGGTGGTGTTCGCGGGACTGGCGATCCTGGCTACCGAGTTCGAGTGGGCCGGGCGTGTGCTGCGGTTCGCCAAGGGGTACTACGACGCGTGGGTCGAGTGGCTCAAGCGGCAGAACCTCTTGGTGAAGGCGTTGGTGCTCACCGCGACCGGTCTGGTGGTCGCCTTGACGTGCTGGCTGCTCGGGGCGTTCGCGCTGGTCGGCGGGTGGTTCGGACTGGAGTGGGCGTGGCTGGAGAGCCCGATTTTTGGATCGAAGGGGTGATGTTGTAAGCTATCGACGCACCGCGAGAGCGGGGCGGGGGAACTAAATACGGGCGTTTAGCTCAGCGGGAGAGCGCTTCGTTCACACCGAAGAGGTCACTGGTTCGATCCCAGTATCGCCCACAGTGTGTTTCACCAGGTCAACGGCTCGTAGACGAACTTCGTCTGCGGGCCGTTGATCGTTGGTGGCAGCAGAATGGGGCAAGTGATCTTGACCTCAATTGCCGCTCCGAAGAGGTCACCGTATTCCGCTCGCGCATTGCTCCCACCGGTCCTGCCGTCCTTGCCGCATGGTGTCGAGCGTGGGTCGGGTGACGTGGGAGTGGACGCCATGACGCTGCGGAACTTGTGGCCTATGCGCTTGTGTTGGAGCACTTCCGGGACGTCGTCTTCGGTGAGCCAGGTCTTGTCGGTGTGGCGCGGCCGGGTCTTCGGCGGTCCGAGTTGCTGAGCGGTTACGCGTCGATGTTCTTGCTGCCGGCGTTCAACGGCCCACCGGGGGCACCGGGCGACCAGTCGGCGGCCCCGCGCCAGTTCGCGGTCGGGCCGGCGGGCGAGTTGTGGTCGGCCGAGTTGGACGGTTCGCCGCTGTGGTGTCGGATCGCGGTCGGATGGTGGTGGCGTCGGCACGGCGTCCGGCGGGATCGCCGGTGGTCGGGTGGCGTCGCATCCGACCACCGGCGGTTCTGGGGGCGGCTCGGCTGGTTGAGGACCTTGTCGATGACGAATACCGTCGCGTTGGCCGTGGGAACGTTGCCGCACAGCACCTTGCGACGGTGGTGACGGGGTCGTCGGCCATCCCGGTCAGGGGGCCTTCGTCGGTTGCTTCCTTGGGCAGGCTGGCGCAGCCTGCGCCGAAGACGTCACTCGCTGGTGGTCGTGGCCGTCGCCGGCGGGTGACGTGTCTGCCTGGGTCGTCCAGGAGTCGCGCACGGCACCTGGGCCGCCGATTGCTGCGAGCGCGATGGCGCAGTAGAGCGCGGACACCAGTGTGATCGCCAGGTAAGGGGCTTGGAGCACCTCGGCGGTGAACCGCCAATCCCAGGGGTCCGGGATCAGCAGGTACAGCAAGAAGAAGGCCAGGTCGAACACGAGCGACAGCGTCGCGAAGGCGATGCTGCCGAACAGCAGGATCCAGTACGGCGTGGTGGCGAGGATCCAGTACAACGCCGTCGGGGCGGCCTTTCGGTACGCCGGCAGCATGAGCACGGTTGTCACGAGCACGTACGACACCGAGATCGCGTCCACGGCAAGGAATTGCGAGAGGAACTCCGGGTCGATGAACGACAGCGGCGATGCGCCGTAGGCGTTGTCCAGGATCTGCCAACGCGCGTGGTCTTAGGGTGTCGCCACGATGCTGCCGCCGACGTAGCTGACCCGGATCATGATCGCCTGGGCGGCGAGGACCGTGCCGGTCGTGAGGAGGGTGGCGGCTACCTGCGCCGGTCGTTGCCGTGCGACCCAGGCGCTTCCCCGTCGCACCGCACCGGAGGTGACGACGGCGGCTCGTGCCATGCGTTTGGCGTTGGAGTACCAGGACTCCAACGCGAATGCGAGCAGCACGGCGGCGATCAACACCGGACTGACGCCGATGAGGTGCAACACCGCCGACACCGCGTTGTCGAAGTTGGGGAGCGGTGAGGTCACCTGCTCGTCGGCGAGGCTCGTGACCGGACGATCGTCCGATCGTTGGTGTGCGTTTCTTCGGCGGTGACGCGCTCGGTGCGCGGGCGGATGAGGCGCCGTGGCGTGGTGGACGGCGGAGTCGCAGTGAATACGAATTCCTCGGCCGCGAGTTCGGACGTTGTGCGCAGTGGGATGGCGCGGACAGGTGAATCTCGTCTGATTCCGACCTGGCTCAGGGGTGGGGCTGGAACGCTCGATTCGCCAGTGGCGAAGCCGATGCGGGGAGTGCTCTTGAGTGACGACGCCTGAATCGGAGCCGGCGCACGATTCCGGACCCGTGGACCGGAGCGACGGGCTGCGGGTGCACAACACGGTGCCCGGGACCGCGGGCGGTGTGGTGCAGGCCGGTGTGGTGCACGGCGACGTGCACCTGCACCCGCCACCACCCGTGCTGGGGGTGCCCCGACAGTTGCCCGCCGCGCCGGGTGTGTTCGCGGGGCGGGGCACGGAGCTGGCCGAGCTGGACCGTGCTCTGACCGCTTCCTCCCCGAACAACCAGGCCGATGCGGGCTCGCGCGCGGGAACGGCGGCGACGATCGTGATCTCGGCGATCGGTGGGGCGGGCGGGATCGGCAAGACATGGCTGGCGCTGCGTTGGGCCCACGCGCGGGCGGAGTGGTTTCCCGACGGGCAGTTGTTCGTGGACCTCCGCGGGTTCAGCCCCACCGAACGGCCGATGCCTCCGGGAGAGGCGGTGCGGGGTTTCCTCGACGCCCTCGGCGTCGATCCCGGTCGTATCCCGACCGAGCTGGTGGCGCAGGCCGCGCTGTACCGCAGCCTGGTCGCGGACAAGCGGATGTTGGTCGTGCTGGACAATGCCGCCACCGCCGAGCAGGTCGTTCCCCTGCTTCCCGGCGGCCGGTCCTGCATCGTGCTGGTCACCAGCCGTCGGATCCTCAGCGGTCTGATCGCCCGGCACGGCGCCCGCCACCTGAATTTGGACGTGCTCACCGATACCGAGGCCCGCACGTTGCTGGAACGCCGGCTGGGAGCGGAGCGCTTGGCAGCCGAACCGCGGGCGGCGACGGACCTGCTCACGCTGTGCCGGGGGTTCCCGCTGGCGTTGGGACTCCTGGCCGGACGTGCCCACACCAACCCGCGCCTGCCGCTCGCGCAGTTGGCCGGGGAACTGCGCGAGTTCGGCGTGGGCGCGCTGGACGACGACGACCCGACGGCCAGCCTGACCGCTGTGCTCGCGACCTCCCACCAGGCGCTGACCCCCGAGCAACGACGGGTGTTCGGCCTGCTCGGGATCGCACCCGGCCCGGACATCGGTGCGCCGGCCGTCGCCTGCCTCACCGGCCTCTCCCCAGCGGGCACCGGGCGGGTGCTGCGTGCCCTGCAGGAGGCGTCCCTGCTGCACCGGGACTCGCACGGCCGGTATGCGATGCACGACCTGATCCGCGGCTACGCGGCCACCACTGCCCAACAAGACCTGCCTGAGGATCTGCGCGACGCGGCACTGGAACGAGTTGTGGACTTCTACCTGCACACCGCCCACGCCGCCAACCGCCTGCTCAACCCCCACCGCACGACGACCCCCCTCGACCCACCCGCACCCGGCGCGCACCCACACCCGCTACCCGACGCCCCGGCCGCGTTGGCTTGGCTGAGCACCGAACACGCCTGCCTGCTGGCCGCCCAGCACACCGGCGCCACCCGTCATCGACACCAAGTCGTGTGGCAACTGGCCTGGGCCCTGACCACTTTCCACGACTGGCAGGGACACCGCCACGACGCTCTGGCCGTGTGGCGGGCCGCAGCCGACGCCGTCGCGCACCTGCCCGACCCGACCACCCACGTCCGCACCCACCGCAACCTCGGCCGCGCCTATGCCGAGTTGGGACGGCACGAGCAGGCCCTCGAACACCTGCACCGGGCGCTCGCCCTGGCCGAACACCACCACGACTCCACCCATCAGGCCCAAACCCACCTCACCCTCGCGTGGGCCTGGGAACGGCGGGGGGACGACCGGCAGGCCTTGGAATGCGCCCGGCACGCCCTGGACCTCTATCGCACCCTCGACCACCCGGTCTGGGAAGCCCACGCGCTCAACGCGGTGGGCTGGTGCGCCGCCCGCCTGGGCGCGTACGACACCGCCCGCGCCCACTGCCAGGAAGCCCTCACCCTGCATCGCCGCCAGGCCTATCCGGCCGGCGAGGCGACCGCCCTGGACAGCCTGGGCTTCATCGACCACCGCACCGGCCACCACCAGCAGGCCATCGACCACTACCGGCAGGCCCTCACCCTCCGCCGGAGCCGAGGCCACACCGTCACGGCCGCCGGCACCCTCGACCGCCTCGGCCACCCGCACGCCGCCCTCGGCCAACACGACCAAGCCCGCGCGGTCTGGCAGCAGGCCCTGCGGCTGTACCGGCAGTTGGGCCGCAGCACCGACGCCCAACGCGTCCAACGACAACTCGACGAACTCGACTCGACGCCGGAGCCGGTCGAGCCGGGCGCGCCCGAGAACCCCGAGCGCGGGTAGGCGGCCGGTGAGCAGGGCGATCGTCGGGTTATCACACCGTGCAGCCGAGGACGAGCGCCCGACGGCCGTGAGGTAGCCGGCGCACCGTGCCGTTCGTCCAGGCCGGCGAGGCGGCCGCGGCGCATCCCACCGCCAGGTTGGGCGACGAGCGGCATGCTGTGGTCGCCCGGGTGCAGACGGTCGTTGTATACGGTGAGCTGCAGGTCGCGCAACTTCCCGCCCAGCGACTCGTCCCTCGTGCCCGTCCGATGTGCCCTCTGGGGCAGGCGTGGCAGAACCTACCATCGGATGACTGGCGCGGAGCCGACAATGTCCTGGTGGGGTGACAGAGTCGTCCACCACCGCGCGCGCAACGTCGACAACGTTGCGGACAGACAATGAGAGGAGAAGCACCGTGGCGGGGTCGACTCGACGATGACACCCTCTGACGCGGTCATTCCGCCGACGCTGCTGAGCGCTGTCGTGGCGATCGGCCGCCAAGCCGGGTTGTCGGTCTCGGCCTGGTTCTCGGGGACGGGACTCGCGCCCGTACTCCTCGACGACGCCGATGTCCGCGTGTCGTTGGATCAAGCCAGGACGGTGCTCCGCAGAGCCGTCGCGGCGCTGCCCGACCGACCCCTCGGCCTTGAGGTCGGAGCCCGCGACGCGTTGCTGTCCTTCGGCTTCGTCGGCGTGGCGATGAGAACGTCCGCGACTGTCGGCGACGCATTCAGGGTCATCGACGAATTGCATCGTGCTTCCGGCAGCCTCGCCGACTTCATCGCGGAAGGGGTGGGTGGGGACGAGATCGAACTGTATCTCCGGGAGCGTTGGCCAGACCCAGCCCTGCTGCCGTTCCTCGCTGAGGAGGCGTTCGCCAGCATCACCGCGTTCCTGCGCTCCGTCCTCGGTGAGACCTGGGCGCCCAACCGGATCTTCCTGTCCTATCGGTCGCCGGCCCATGCCGCCCGATACCAGCGGTTCTTCCGTTGTCCGGTGCACTTCGGCGCCGACGCCGACCGCTTCGTGATCAGTTCCGACGTGCTGCGATCGCCGATCCCCACGCACCACGAACCGACGCTGCGGACAGCGCTCGCGGTGTGCCGGAGCCTGATCGCTCCGACGCGGATCAGGCCCGGGGTCGTCGCCGCGGTGGAGGCGCTGGTGAACGCACACCTCCACCGCCCGCTCTCCATGACCGAGATCGCCGAGGAGATGCACATCAGCGAGCGCACGTTGCGCCGGCAGCTCGCTGAGGCAGGCGACAACTTCGGCGCCATCCGCGACCGCGTCCGCGAGCGACACGCGACCGCGCTGCTTCGGCGCTCCACCCTGGCGATCTCGGCGGTGGCCGCCGAAGTCGGCTTCAGGGACGGACGCGAGTTCCGCCGCGCCTATCGGCGTTGGACCGGCCGGACCCCACTTGCCGTCCGCACCTCCGGCGACGGGTACCCGGCCACCGAGGGGTATCCGGCCACCGGGACCTGACCGGGACCAGGCCCGGCGCCGGTCGAGTCCGGAGGCCGGTGGCTCCGTGCCCGGCACGACCGCGCCGGGCACGGAGGAGGTCGACTGCGCGAGCCAGGCGTCCGGTCCCGCGTTGTCGACCACCACTCCGAGCCTGCCGAACGTTCTCGCTGCCGTCTCGACCATCGCCTCAGGACGACGCCGCACGCAGGGCCACTGCGACGACTCGCGTCCTGCACCGAGTTGTCGCAGTGGCACCAGCAGAGCAACCCGTGATCAGTCCGACTCCTCGGCGGTCGGACGGGGCTCCGGGCTTTCGGGCAGCGTGGTGGCGCCCGCCGCCAGCCGCGTGCGGGCGCGGTGGGAATTCTTATCGACGGGCACGATCTTCGTCGCCTTGGGCAGCGCCATGGCCGGTGTCCCGACGAACATGCTCTCGGCACGCTCGACGAGGAAGGTCTCGTGCCAGACTCCCACCGCCTTGGGGTGTTTCCTCGCCATCGCGTTGAACTTGGTCCATGCCGGACGGTGCTTCAGCGACCCGGCGGACGCGTAGTCGTAGAGCTTGTCGATCGAGGACCAGTACTGCACGGCGAACGGTCCTCGGCGGTTGAACAGGAATTCGTAGCCGAGCATTCCCGAGTCCGGGTCGTCGGCGAGTTCGCGGATCATCGCCGGCATGGCGAAGAAGACCGGCAGGTAGAGATCGGGCCGCCACCACTGGTTGAACGTCATGCCGATGTGGAACACCACCAGCTCCCCGTCGTACTCATGCGTGACCCTGCCTGGGACGATCTTCACCATGTCTCCTTTGTGGAACAAGTAGTTGCACCGTCGGCGCATCCCGCGCCGCGGTGGCGTCGCTGTGTCGTGACTGCTCGGGCCCCGCGCTGGGCGAACCAGGACCGGGCCGGCGTCAGTTGAGTCCGGCGGCCATGGCTCCGGTGACCGGCACGATCGCGCCGGACACGTAGGAGCCCGGCTGCGCGAGCCAGGCGATCGCGGCGGCGACGTCGTCCGGCGTGCCGAGCCGTCGCACCGGGATGCTCTCCACGACCGAACGGGCGGTGTCCTCGACGGTCGCTCCGGACGAGGCGGCAATCAGCTCCAGCTCGGCCGTGCCCAGGTCGGTGTGGATCATCCCCGGCGCGACGGCGTTCACGCGGATTCCGCGCGGCCCGAGCTCGGCGGCCAAGAGCCGGGTCAGCCCGACGATCGCATGCTTGGTCACGGTGTAGGCCCCGTAACCGGCCTGAGCGGCAATGCCCGCCGTGGAGGCAACGTTGACGATGCTGCCACCCTGCTGCTCCAGGTACGGAAGCGCGGCCCGGCTCAGTCGCATCGGACCCATGACGTTGACCAGCCAGGACAGCTCCCACTGGTCGTCGGTGACCTCGGCGAACGCGGCCACGCCGATCCCTGATCCCGCGTTGTTGACCAACACGTCGAGCCGGCCGAACGCGCTCACTGCCGCCTCCACCGCCGCCTCGATCTGCGTGGCATCGGTGACGTCGAGCGCGACGCTCGTGGCGTGGCCACCGGCGGCGCGCACCCGTGCGACGGTCGCGTCGAGACCGGCCTGCGCCTCTTCGCCGGCCGGCCCGGCCGGTACGAGATCGCTCACCAACACCGACGCGCCCGCACGGGCCAGGTGCTCCGCGGTCGCGGCGCCGATGCCTCGTTCGCGACCGGCACCGGTGACGAGAGCGACGAGGCCCTGCAGCGATGTCGTAGTTCCCACGATGGCCCCCTCGAGTTGATGTCTGACGAAGTGGGATCAGTTCACCTCGTGGCAGGCCTTGTTCTGGAGGGCATCAACGGCCATCACGGGGGGCGAACCGGACATGTTCCGCCGGTCGAGAAGCCGGGCCGGACCCGTCAGTTGCCGACGGAGGACCGCGTTCTCGTGCCGCGGCGCAACGGTCCGGAGCCGGCTGCGCGTGGCGGCCTGTGGCGGTACGGTCCGAGAATGCAGACTCCGCGTCGTGGCGTTCGCGCCCCGGAGATGTGTGCCTTGGTCATGGCCGGATCCTTTCTGCTGTCCGGCTGTTCCGGACGTGAGCCGGACGCCGCCCCCGTCTCGTCGGCGCCTGTCACCCCGACCAGTTCGTCCTCGTCGAGCTCTCCCGCGGTCGTCGCTCCGACCAGTCCGCGGATGACCAGTTGCTTGGTGGACGTGCACATCGGCACCGGAGCCGCGAGTGCCGCGTCCGACCGGGCGGTGAAGATCACCAGGTACCAGCGCGGCCTCACGGTGGCTTGCGGGGGACTGGACGAGGTTCAGATTCGCGACGACCGCGACACGCCGGCCTTCGCACTGGCCCTGACCTTCGGCGGCGAGACGACCGTCCTGCGCAAAGGCGAACGGGCTCCGGTAGGCCCTTATGAAGCCGTGTTGGTCGAGCAGTCCGGTGACGACGGCAAGCAGATGCGCTTCGAATTATCGGTGCCCGCCCAGTGATCCACGCCGGTAGTTCCCCTGACGACGTCGATTCCACGCCGACCGGGCTTGAATCGGCGGACACCAGGTCCGCGGACCGGCCGTCCGGCGAGCGGTACGACGCCTTCCTCTCCTACAGCCACGCCGACGACGGGGTCGCCGTCGCCGTCGAGCGCGGGTTGAGCCGGCTGATGAAGCGGTGGCACCAGCGCCGCGCGTTGCGCGTGTTCCTCGACCGGAACATCCTGGCCGCCAACCCCGATCTGTGGGGGCGCATCGCCGACGCTCTGGACGGGTCTCGCTACTTCATCCTGCTGGCGTCACCGCACGCCGCCGCGTCGCCGTGGGTGGGCCTGGAGGTCGACCACTGGCTGCGCACCGAGCCCGATCGCGGCCGGTTCCTGATCGTGCTCGCGCACGGCACGATCGCCTGGGGCGAGGGGGACTTCGACTGGGACGCCACCGACGCGCTGCCCCCCGGCCTGCGCGGGTGGTTCACCACCGAGCCGAAGTGGGTGGACCTGGGCTGGGCGCACGGAGAGCCCCGGCTCTCCACCCGGCACAGCGTGTTCCGCCGGGCGTTGGCCGAGGTGGCGTCGCCGATCCACGGTGTCCCGGTCGACGACATCGAGGGCGAGGACGTCCGCCAGCACCGGCGGATCACCGCTGTCAGGCGGTTCGCCGTCGCGTTCCTGGCCCTGTCGCTGGTGGTGGTCACCGGCCTGTTGGGCTACACGGCCGTGTTGCGGGGCAACGCCGAGGACCAGCGCGATGCCGCGTCGTCGCGCGACTTGGCCTCGCGCAGCGAGGCGATCGGCGACAACGACCCGGAGCTGGCCCGCCTGCTGGCGGTCGCCGCGCACGGGATCAGCCCGACCGGGCAGGCGCGGTCCGCCCAGCTCGCCGCGACGCTGCGCCCCGGCCTCGCGGTCCTGTCACCCGGCGGGGGCGCGGTGGGCGCTCTGGCGTTCAGCCCGGACGGCGGCTCCCTGGTGGTCGGCACGGCGGACAAGGCGATGGGCGTGTGGGACGTCGCGACCCGCCGGCGGGTCGGCGAGCCGGTCACCGGCCACGAGGCGGCGCCGACCTCGATCGCGTTCCGCCCGGACGGCGGGCTGCTGGCGACCGGCGACGGCGCGGACGTGCGGCTGTGGCGCCTCGCCGACCGGCGGCCGGTCGAGCCGGAGCGACTCGCCCTCGATCCGGAACGGACCGGGCTGTCCACCGTCGACACCGCGCACCGGGTCGCGTTCAGCCGCGACGGGAGGCTGCTGCTGAGCACCGCCGCGCGCGGCGCCCGGATCCGCATGTGGGACCTCGTCACCCGCACGGCGACGCGGCCGTACGTGCCGTCTTTCGGCTCGGTGGCCGCCGCGTTCACGGCGGACGGCGGACACCTGGCGACCCTGAGCGGCGACAACGGACACCTGAACTTCCTGCGCACCGGGGACTGGGCGGGCAACCCGGTGCCCGCGCACGAGAGCAGTCCGCGCAGCGACACCAGCCCGGCCGTGGCGATCTCGCCGGACGGCCGGGTCCTGGCCACCGTCGGCTCCGACACCACACTGCGGTTCTGGGACACGACCACCAGGCAGCCCCTCGGTGAGCCCATCACCGGCCGGGTCGACGCCGACCGTGCCGCGAAGGTGCCCGCGATCGCCTTCTCGCCCGACGGCGCGCTGTTCGCCGCGGCCGGCCACGGCGGCACGGTGTGGTTGTGGGACACGGCCGGGCGCCGGCCGGTCGGCGAACCGCTGCGCGGCCACACCGGCACGGTGACCACCGCGGCGTTCAGCCCGGACGGCGAACTGTTGGCCACCGGCAGCTCCGACGGCACGGTGCGACTGTGGCGGATGTCCTTGCACCACGCGATGGCCGCGCCGCTGGCCGGTCACGCGGGCCGGGTGTTCGCCGCCGCGTTCAGCCCCGACGGCCGGACGCTGGCCACCGGCGGCGATCCCCGACGGGAAGCGTCCATCCCCGGCCGGCCCTACCCGTGCGCCGACGGGGACTGGGACATGTGCTTCATCGGCGACCAGGGCACCGGGTCGGTGTCGGAGGGCAGGACCATCCGCTGGACCGCGGGCAAGGAGCGCTCGTGGTCCGCCGAGGGTCCGGCCGTGCACCTTTGGGACCTGGCGCGGCGCGAGCACGTCGCGGCACTGGACGCGGGCACGACCGCGGTCCGGGCGGTCGTGTTCGACGCCGACGGCGCGAACCTGTTCGCCGGTGGGCTCACCACCGTTGAAGGCACGGGGGGAACTTCGTTCCTCGGCGCGATATACACCTGGCAGGTCGACACGCGGCAGCAACGACTCCACACGCTCCACTCGAACCAGACGATCCGGTCCCTCGTCCGCCACCCCGACCGGCACGCCCTCACCGTCGCCTCGGACCTGGGAGGCGGGATCGGGACCGGCGGAACGGTCTTCGAGTGGAAACCGGAGACCGGCACGCCCTCCCGGACGCGCCTCACCGACACCACCGCCTACTCCGCGACGTGGAGCCCCGACGGCCGGGTCGTGGCGGCGGGACTGCAGGACGGTCGCGTGAAGCTGTGGCGCGACAACGCACCGAAGGAACTGGAGCGGCACGGAGGCCCCGTGGGCGCCGTCGCGGTCTCACCCGACGCCACGACGCTCGTGACCGCGAGCGACGACGGCACCGTCCGCCTCTGGAACGTCGCCGACGGCACCCGGATCGGCGAACCGCTCGTCGGCCACGTCGGGCCCGTGTACGCGGCGGCCTTCAGCCCGAACGGCGAGATCCTGGCCACCGGCGGAGGTGATCACTCGGTGCGCCTGTGGCACCTGCCCACCCGACGCCAGTTGGCCCCACCGCACCTGGCGCACCACGGCACCGTCAGGTCCGTGGCGTTCAGCCCGGACGGCCGGGTCCTGGCCACCGGCGGCGACGACGGCGGGGTCCGGCTGTGGGACACCGGCTCCACCGTCGACCCGCAGCGTTCTCTGTGCGCGGCGACGGATCGAACGCTCAGCGCCGAGGAATGGGACCGGTACGCACCCGGCCTGCCGCACCGCACACCGTGCCGAGGGTGACGAGCGGGGAGGCTCCTGTCACCGGTTGCCCGCACGGCCACCGCCGGTCGTTAGCATGGCAAGCCGTGCGCGCCGTATTCCCCGGCTCCTTCGACCCGGCCACGCAGGGACACCTCGACGTGGCGCGCCGGGCCGCGGGCCTGTTCGACGAAGTGGTCATGTGCGTCCTGACCAACCCGGAGAAAACCGGCCGGCTCCTCCTCTCCGAGCGACTGGCCCTGCTGGCCGACATGACCGGCGACCTGGCCAATGTCACGGTGGACTCCAGTCCCGGCCGGCTGCTGGTCGACTACTGCCGCGGGGCGGGTATCGGCGTGGTCGTGCGAGGCACGCGCACGCCGGGCGACCTGGAGCACGAGTTGCCGATGGCTCGGATGAACCGTCACCTGAGCGGCATCGAAACGGTCTTCGTCCCGGCCGGCCCCGCGCACGCGTACATCTCCTCGACCCTCATCGCGGCGACGGCCCGCTCTAGGCGAACAGGTCCTGCGGTAGTCCCATCGCCTTGAAGAGGTAGTCGCGCGATGCTTCAAGGTCCCGCCGCAGCCGGTTCAGGTCCGCGTCGAGCAGCCGCCCCCGCCACTTGCGCACCTGGCCGGCGACGATCACAGTCTCGACGTTGGTGCGGTCCATCAGGGACACGACCGCCCCGGGCACGTTGTTGAGCGGGGCCACGTTGAGCGCGGTGGCGTCGAGGAGGACGATGTCGGCCTCCTTGCCCGGCGTGAGGGTGCCGGTCCTGCCGTCGAGTCCCAAGTGCTTGGCGCCGTTGATGGTCGCGTAGCGGAGCACGTCGCGGACGGTGAGGAGGTCCGGCGTGCCGGGGGCGGGCGTCGGCCAGTTGTTGGGCGGCACGGGGTCTCCCTGGCCCAGGACCAGCTCGTTGACGATCATGCGCTGCATGGTCATCGCGGTGCGCATCTGCGTGAACGGGTCCGCGGTCATCGTCGTCTCGACGTCGGAGCTCAGGGAGGGCTCCATGCCCAGTTCCCGCATCTTGAGGATGGGCGGAGTGCCGTGCCGCATGGTCATCTCGATGGGGAACGCCAGCGAGACGTGCGCGCCGGCGTCCCGGAACCGCTGCCAGGTCTCGTCGGACATGCCGGTCATGTGGATGAAGAGGTTGTCCGGCCCCACCTGGACCCCGCCGTCGCCCCGCGCGATGGCGTCGAAGACGGGCCGCATCCCCCACGAGCCGACGGAGTGCGCGGCGATCCTCAGACCCAGCTCGCGGGCGATCGCCCACGCCCTGGTGTACACCTCCCTGCCGAGGTGGAGTTCGCCGCCCATGACCATGGTCACGAGCTGGTCGTCGGAGCGGAACCACTTGTCCCGGATGCGGTAGGCGTCCTCCGGGTACCGGGCTCCGATGCGGCCGTCGCCTTCGAAGTAGCCGAATGCGGCACGCCGCCCGGTGTCGATCAGCGCCTGGATCGCCGCATCGCTGTGTTCGGGGGAGTGGTGGATCTGCGACACGTCGAGCACCGTGGTGACACCCGCGTCAAGCTGCGAGAGCCCCGCGAACAGCTCATTGATGTACACGTCCCGCGTCCGGTACACCCGCGCGAACCCTTCGAGGATGTGCTCACCGTAGTTCGGCTGCGCGCTCGGCGATCCGGATCCGTCGTCGCGGAGCAGGCCATTGGCGAGGAACGCGCGCTCGGCGGTCTCGAACTGGTGGTGGTGGGTGTCGACGAAGCCCGGCATGACGATCCGCCCACGCGCGTCGATCACGCCGGCGCCGGCGGCGCGGATGTCGGGCCGGACCTCGACGATCCGCTTGCCCTCGATCAGGACGTCGGCCCGCTCGAAGTCGCCGACGTTGGGGTCCATGGACATCACCGCGCCGCCGCGGATGACATAGCGGCGTCCACGGCGGCCGGTGTCCTTCGGCGGTTGACCGTCGTCGTGCGCGTCGGCCGGGCCGGCGATGCCCGCGACCGCTCCAGCGGCGACTGCGGTCACCGCCGCGGAGGTCTTCAGGAAGTCACGCCGCCCGGTTCGCGCCGCCGACGGCTCCTGCGGCTCGCCCTCGTCACGTCGCCTGCTCATGATGTCTCCTCGCGCCCTTCGAGTTGATGTATCAACTCAAGAGTCGCACAGTTGAGTTGATACATCAACTGGCGAGTACGATGACCGCATGGTGCAGCAGCGACTGACCGAACGCGAACTCCGCGCCTGGCGGACGTCCTTCCAGATGCTGGAGCTGCTGCGAACGCGCATCGAGCAGCAGCTCCAAGCCGACAGCGGTCTGTCCAACGCCGACTACTCCGTGCTCGCGTTGCTGTCCGAGGCGCCCGACGGGCGGATGCGTCCCTACGAGCTGGGACAGGTGGCAGGCTGGGAGAAGAGCCGCATGCACCACCAGCTCACCCGGATGTGCAAGCGAGGTCTGGTCACCAGGGAACGGTGCGGCTCCCGGGGCGTGGACGCCGTGATCACGGCGAAAGGCCTCGCCACGCTCGAAAAGGCCGTGCCCGGCCACGCGCAGGAGGTCCGGCGACTGTTCGTCGACCCCCTCACGGCGGACGAGCTGGACCAGTTCGCCCGCATCGCCGGCACGATCCTCGACAACCTCCAGGCGGACCTGCCGGTCGGCTGGGCCTGATCAGGCGGCCGTTCGCCGCGCGAACACCATTCGACAAGGCACGGTAGGCCGGCGGTTGCCCGAAAATGTGAGGTAACTCACGTCCGTTTTGTCCGATTACCGCGAGGTTCCGCCCCGGCATGATGCGGGCGTAGGTCACTCGGCGGTGAGGAGGGGCGTGTGGGCGACGGTCAGGGTGGCGGTTCGCCGTCATCTTCGCCTTCGGGATCTTCACCGCACGGCCGGCCGGCCACCACACGCGACGCCCGAACGAGGCCGACGTCAAGCCCGCCGCCAACGGTCGGCCGTGACCGGCTCCGCCGAGAACGCGTCGTCGGTGCACTTGCCGAATGCACCTCGGACTCGCGGCTCGTGATCGACACAGACCAGAGATGAACGTTCGACACGAGGAGGTTCCATGACCGACGACAGGACAGCGGTGTCGCAATTCCCGATGGCTCGCGCGGCGGGTTGCCCATTCGACCCGGCGCCGGAGTTGACCCGGCGAGCCGAACAGGCGCCAGTTGCGCCGGTGAGGTTGTGGGATGGCAGCACGCCGTGGCTGGTCACCCGTTACGAGGACCTGCGCGCGCTGCTGGCCGACCCACGGATCAGCGTCGATCCCACGCAGCCCGGCTTTCCGCACACCAACGCGGTGAGCAAGGCACGCGACACGAGGATGACGACGCTGATGCAGATGGACCCGCCGGAACACACCATCGAGCGACGGTTGCTGACCGCGGAGTTCACGATCAAGAAGATGGAGGCCTTGCGGCCCCGAATCCAACACATCGTCGACGACCTCATCGACGGAATGCTCGCCGGCCCCAAACCGGTGGACCTGGTGCAGGCCTTCGCGTTGCCGGTCCCCTCGCAGGTGATCTGCGAACTGCTCGGCGTGCCCTACGCCGACCGCGACTTCTTCCAAGGAGTGGCACGCACACTCGTCATGGACGAACCCGATCCCGAACAGGCCGTGGCCGCCGGCGAGGAACTGAACGCCTACCTGGAAGAGTTGGTGGTCACGAAGAACGCCGAACCCGGCGAGGACCTGCTCAGCACGCTGGCCGTCGAACAGTTCCGGACCGGCGCGATGACTCCACGCGAGATCGCCGTGCTGGGCCAGCTCCTCCTGGTAGCCGGACATGACACCACCGCCAGCATGATCGCCCTGGGCACCGCCACGCTCCTGACGCACCCGGATCAGCTCCGCACGGTCCGTGACAGCGACGATCCAGCGCTGGTGGCCAACGCGGTGGAGGAACTCCTGCGCTACCTGTCCATCACCCACACCGAAGCCCGCCGTGTCGCACGGGAGGACCTGGAGATCGGCGGCCGGCTCATCCGCGCCGGCGAGGGCATCATCGGCGTGAAGAGCACCGCCAACCGGGACTCCTCGGTCTTCCCGAACCCGGATTCAGTCGATGTCCGCCGCAAGGCCCGCCACCACGTCGCCTTCGGCTACGGCAGGCACCTTTGCCTGGGCGCCCCACTGGCCCGGGTAGAGCTGCAGGTCGTCTACAGCACCCTCTACCGGCGCATACCGACCCTGGCGCTGGCCACACCGCTGGAAGAGCTGGTATTCGACGAGAACGCGGTCTTCTACACAGTGCGAGAGCTACCCGTCACCTGGTGAAACGGAAGGCCGGTTGCAGCCGGGGCTGTCCAGGTGGTGGCGTAGGCACGGAGGGGTCGTGCGTGGCGAGGATGCCCAGTGCGAGTGGGAGTCTTTGGCAGTAGGCCCCAATGAGGTACCGGGGCGTCGCGACGGTGGCCGCTTCGGCTCAATATGGTGCATGTCGGGAGTCAGGGCGAGCTGTAGGGGTTGACGTGGATCGCACCGTGACGGTCGAGTTGTTGATCGGTCCTCGTAGTGAGGAGGTGCAACTGCGCCTCCGCGACGCGGTCGGCTGGCAGGCGTACGCGGATGAGTTGACCGCGCTGCTCGGCGCGGCGGTCCGCGCGACTGGTGCCGCGGTGTTCGAAGTCGACCAGTTGCTGCTGAACGAGCCGGTGCCGGGGGACCTGACTTGGTTGCGCAACGGCGTGACCGTCGATCCGGCGACCGCTGTCGCCCTCGTGGTCGACATGGCGGGGGGCAAGCCGCCGCCTTTTGCGCTCGTTGCGGATGGATTTCGCGTGGACACGAGTTGGGACGGCTTCGTGCACATGGGAATGTCGGAAGGCCTGGCCGAGGAACTGGGCGATGTCGACGGTGACGAGGTGATCGTCGTGTGGCGACCCTGGGACGTCAGCAGGGATCCGGTGGTGGAACGGGTGGCGGACGGGGAGTTCTGGGCGGAGGTTCGGGCGGCGGCGCGGGCGCGGCTCGTGCTGTTGCGCGAACAATGGGCTCACGGGAGGTTGGGCACCCGGTGGTACCTGGTGGACGCGGGCAATGTGGACGACGTGATCGCGGGCATGGGGCGCCGCTCGCTGGTGGGTGTCGTGGTCGATCCGGACTTGCGGCTCGATCCGACGTTGGTGGAGAAGCCGTTCACGGCCTTTCCCGGCCCGTTGGTGCCGGGGAGGCTGGACCACGTGATGTACGGGTCCGGGGTCGACGACGTCTCCGAGGTCACCGGTGCCGGGTTGTCGTACATGGTGCCGGATTCGATTGTGGACGCGTGGTGCGCGGTCGTGCCCGATGCGGACGGCGTGGTCAGGATCGAGTGGGAGGACAACCACAGGTCGATCTGGACGCGCTGATGGTCGATCGCCGCCCGGCCGGCTCACACCCGCTCGAACGTGGTGGAGCCACCGCACTTGCCGGCACTCGGTCGGGAGCGCTCAGCCGGATGGTCAGCCGCCGAGCAGTCTGCCGTCATCCGCGCCGTAGAACAGCAGCCTGCCGGGTGCGGCGTCGACGGTGAGGGACGCGCCGAGAGCCGGTTCCTCCTGTTCCGGCACGGTGAGGCTGATCAGCGTGCCGTCCGGGCAGTCGAGGGTCACCAGTGACGACACGCCCAGGTTCTCCACGGTGGACACCCGGCCGGTGATGCCCTCGCCGGCCGGCGCCAGGTACTCGGGGCGCACGCCCACCACGACGGGCGTGTCGTCGGCCAGGCCCGGCGGGCCCGGCAGCCTCGCCCCGGCGCACTCGACGTGACCGTCGCGGGTCTTGGCCTCGATCAGGTTCATCGGGGTGGAGCCGATGAAGTTCGCGACGAACGTGTCGGCGGGCCGTTGGAACACCTCGCGCGGTGTGCCCAACTGACGGATCCGGCCCGCCTCCATCACCGCGATCCGGTCGGCCAGCGCCAAGGCCTCGGCCTGGTCGTGCGTCACGAAGACGGTCGTGAGTGCCAGGTCGTGTTGCAGCCGCTTGAGGAACGTCCTGGCCTCCAAGCGCAGCCGCGCGTCCAGATTGGACAGTGGCTCGTCCAGCAGCAGCACGTCGGCGCCCGCGGCGACGGCGCGCCCCAGCGCCGTGCGTTGCTGCTGACCGCCGGACAACTGGCCGGGTCTGCGGTCGAGCAGGGCCGACAGGCTCAGGCCCTCGGCCACCTCGGCAGCCGCTTCCCGTTGCCGCGCCTTGGGCGCACGGCGCACGCGCAGCGGGTAGGCGATGTTCTCCGTCACCGTCATGTGCGGGAACAGCGCGTAGTCCTGGAACACCATCGCCACCCCACGCCGGCCGGGCGGCAGCCGCGTCACGTCGCGCGACCCGATCGCGATGGCGCCCGCCGAGGGCAGCTCCAGGCCCGCGATCGTGCGCAGCAACGTGGTCTTGCCGCAGCCGGACGGACCGAGCAGCGCGAACAGCTCGCCGTCCACGACGCGCAGGTCGAGCCCGTCCACCGCGCGCACCCCGTTCGGGTACACAGTGGACACCCCGGTGATGTCGATGCCTGCCATCAGCTCTTGATGCCCCCGTGGAATCGGAACCCGTATCGCTTGTTGACCACCAGGTACAGCAGCACCACCGGGATCGAGTACAGCAGTGAGAACACCGGGATCACGGTCAGGTTGGCGCTGCCGCCCTCGTCCTGCAACGTCCGCATCAGCACCGCCGCGGGCTGCTTTCCGACGTCGCGCAAGAGCAGGAACGGCAGCAGGAAGTTGCCCCACGCGTTGACGAACGACCACACCAGGATCGTCGCGAGGCCCGGCCTGGCGATCGGCAGCACCACGTGCCCGAGCACCTGCCGGGGCGAGGCGCCGAACACCCGCGCGGACTCCTCGTACGAGCGCGGCACGGAGTCCATGAAGTCCTTCAGGATGAAGATGGCCGCGGGCAGCATGCCGCCCGCGATCACCAGCGCCGTGCCGAAGCGCGAGTCGATGAGCCCGAGTTGCAGCATCAGCACGAACAGCGGCACCATGGCCGCGGTGCCCGTGACCACGCTGGACAGCAACAGCAACACGTACAGCAGCACGTCCCGGCCGGGGATGCGCACGCGGGACAGGGCGTAGGCGGCCAGGGCGGCGAACGCCGTCGTCACCGCGGTCGCGACCAGGCACAGCACCAGCGAGTTGACCAGCGATCGCACCGCGTACGGGTGGCGGAAGGTGGCGGCCACGTTCGCCGACGTCCACTCGGGCCAGCGGATGCCGAACCCCGGCCGCGCGTCGAACGGCGCGCCGGCCAGCCACAGCATCGGCACCGCGAAGAACGCCAGCACCACCGCGATCAGCACGTAGAAGCCGATCCGGCGCACCACCCACGCCGGTGTCACGCGCGCCTGCGCAGCAGCCGCAGGTACACCAGCGCCACCGCCAGGTTGCCGACCAGCAGCAGCAACGACATCGCCGACGCGTACCCGAGCTGACCGCTCTCCAGCGCCTGTCGGTAGATCAGCACGGGCAGCACCTCGGATTCGTGGTTCGGGCCGCCCGCGGTGAGCAGGAACGGCGTGAAGTCGTTGGCCGTCCACAGGCTGATGAGCAGCGTGTTGGTCAGCACGTGCCCGCGGATGTGCGGGAACACCGCGTCGCGCACGGTCTGCCAGCCACCGGCGCCGGCCAGCCGGGCGGTCTCCAGGTGCGACGGCGGCACGGCGGCCAGCGCGGAGGTGTACAGCAGCATGGAGAACGCCGTGCCGCGCCAGGTGTTGAACACGATCAGGCTCGCCATCGGGTACTCGACCAGCCACGCCGTCCCCGGCCGGCCGAGCAGCAGGTCGAGCGTCCCGCCGTCCCGGCTCAGCACGGCGAACCACAGGTAGGCGACGACGGGACCGGGCAGGATCCACGCCAGCAGCACGAAACCCTCGACGGTGCGCCGCAGCCCCGGCCGCACCCGGCGCAGGAGCCAGGCGAGCGCGAAGCCGAGCACGTTCTGCCCGAGGACCGCGGAGCCGAGCACGAACAACGCGGTGAGCCACAGCGAGTTGGCGAACAGCGGGTCGTCCAGCGCGGTGGCGAAGTTTTCCGGGCCGACGACGCTCGGCTCGGCCGCGGCCGGTCCGGTCAACTGGTAGTCGGTGATCCCGATGTAGAGCGTCCACAGCGCCGGGAACACCAGGAACAGGCCGATCAGCAGCAGCGCCGGCGCGACGAACCCGATCGCCCGCGTCGTGCCGAGCCCCGCCGGGTCACGGTGGTCAGCCGCCCGCAACGGCGTCCTCGCCGACCGCCGCGACCAGCGCGTCGTGGTAGGACCGGGCGGCGGCGTCCGGGCTCTTGCCCGCCACCACGTCGGCGGTCGCCTGCCGCAACGCGGCCGACACCTTCGGGTAGTCCGCCAGGCCGGGCCGGTACCGGGTGATCGGCAGCACCCGGTCGGCGACGAAGTTCAGCATCGGGTCGCCCGCCAGCACCTCGTCGTTGACGTCCGTGCGCTGGGTGACCTGCGCGGTGCCCGCCAGCGCCGACTTGACCGCCTCGGCCGAGTTGAGGAACCGCATCAGCTCCCACGCCTGCCGCGGGTACTTCGTATTCGGGTTGACCACCCGCACGCCGCCGCCGGACATGCTGACGAAGTCTTGGCCGCCGACCCCGGCCCCCGGCGCGCGTGCGGGGATCAGCGCCCACCCGACGGCCGTGTCCCGGTCCGCCATCCGGGCGACGCCGATGCGCGGCTCGACCACCGAGCGCCAGAAGTAGTCGCTCTCCAGCAGGATGCCGATCTTGTTCTCGGCGAACATCGCGAACGACCGGTCACGGCCTTTCGCCTCCTGCTGGAGGATCGGGTCGCCCAGCCCGTCCCGGTAGACGCGCTGGTAGAGCGAGAGGACGTCCTTGACGCCCGCCGTGGCGCCCTGCCACTTGCCGTCCTCGTGCACGGTCGTGCCGGTGCCCACCAACGCGGGCAGCACGCCCTGCATCGTGGTGGCCTCACCCATCGCGGTGCCGGCGTTGAGCTGGAGCGGCGAGACGCCGGGCAGCGCCTTGAGCTTCGCGGCGGTGTCGAGGACGTCGTCCCAGCTACGCGGCTGCCAGTCGGTGGGCAGGCCGGCCTGCGCGAACAGCTTCTTGTTGTAGAACAGCACCCGGCCGTCGGTGCCCATCGGCACGCCGTAGCGCCTGCCGTCGAACTCGCCGAGGCGCTGCACGGCGTCCGGGATCTGCCGCCAGCCGTCCCACGCGTCGACCTCGTCCTTGCCGACGACGTCGTCGAGCGGCGCGACCTGGCCCGCTTGGGCGAACTCGCCGAGCCAGATGCCGTCCAACTCGACGATGTCACCGCCGCCGCCGGTCTTGAAGTCCAGCGCGACCTTCGTCTTGAAGTCCTCGTCGCCCGCGCCGTTCTGCTCAAGGCGGACCGTGGCGTTGACGCCCTTGGCCCGCTGCGCCTCGGTGAACCTCGGGATCACCCAGTTCGTGATCCAGTCCGCGCCGCGCGCGTTCTTCCCGCCCGCCACCGCGTTGGCCGTGATCGTCAACGTGACGTCCTTGGCGTCGGCGTTGCGCGCCGGATCGGCTTCCCGAACCTGGCCGAGGCACCCCGCGAGCAGGCCCGCCACCGACAGCAGGACGATCGTTGTCCGCCGCATCGCGCCCCCCACCAGAGTGCACGCCACTTCGCCACCTCTCAACATGGCACCCCGGCCGCTCGATTGCAGCACCTCCGGGCGGCATCACCCGTTTGATGGCCGGAGGTCGTCGGGTGGGCGACCGGTCGGAGGGCGGGGGAGGCCGGGGTCGCGGTTCCGGAGCCGATGTCCATCCACTGTGGACAGTGGTGGTCGGCGGTGTGGCGGGCGGGTGCGGTCGGCGGTTGTGTATCGTCGGGCACCTCCCGGAGCCCCCCGGGCCCGCGGTCATCCCGACGGAAGGCAGGTCATGCGCAGCAGAGCCGGACGGCGATCCGTGGCCGGTCGACCCTCCGGTGCGGCCTGAGCATGGCGCTCGACCGCGGCCTGCCGGTGCCGCTGCCCGACGACCTGCCGATCCTGGAGCGCAGTGCGGTCCGGGTCGTCGTGCTCGACGCCCTGGACCGGGTGCTGCTCTTTCGCATCCGAGACCGTGACCACCCCGATCTGGGCATTTGGTGGGAGCTGCCGGGCGGTGGCATCGACCCGGGCGAGTCCTATGTGGAGGCCGCGGTCCGGGAGCTTCGCGAGGAAGCCGGGATCGTGGCCGACCCGTCCCGGCTGGGGCCGCCGAACTGGCGGCGTCGGGCGTCGTTCCGCAGCCGGCAGCGCCGCCACCTCCAGGACGAGGTGATCGTCGCGCTGCGGCTGCCGGGCCCCGGGCCGGACGTCGACGATACCCACCGCCTCGACTACGAGCGCGAGGACTACTTCGACTTCCGCTGGTGGCCGCGGTCCGAGCTGCGGGTCAGCCGCGACCACTTCTACCCCGGCCGGCTGCCGGTCCTGCTCGACGCCTTCCTCGACGGCGACGAGATCGACGAGCCCTTCGAGTTGTTCTCCTAGCGCACCGCCCGCGTGCTCGACCCCGGCCGTCCCGGGGTGCGGCCGGTGGTGCGCCGGAAACACGAGTGCTCTGTTGACACTATAAGATCGTTGAGGTAGACAGTTAATGTAGAGTTCATCGGGGGCGGAAACGGCCGAACGTTCGCCGGCTATTACACCCGATGTGGAATCAGCATTTACTGGGGCGGTCCTCGACGGGCGGCCTGCTCAAGGTTTTCTCTGGGGTGGGATCAGGGTCGACGCCGGGGGGCTGTGCATGAGCGAAACTGGGGGCGGATGCTGGCGACTCCTGGAGTTGGCCAGTATCCACGACGACCGTGCGGCAGCCGGTGAGGTCGACTTCGACATTATTCTGGCCGAGGTCGACTGGGACTTCCTGATGGCCGCGGCAGTGCGCCACCGAATGCTGCCGAGACTGGCGGATCTGCTCATCCGGTCCGACCTGTCGGCACTCGTGCCGACGGAGTACCGGCGTGCCCTGGTGATGTCGCTGCACGAGAACCGCCACCGGTGCGCGGAGGCGTCGACAGAGGCGAATCGGGTGGTGAAAGCCCTGGTCGCGGCCGGTGTCCGGGTCGCATGCACCAAGGGCGTCGGGTTCCAGGTCACCCTCTACGGGGGGCTCGGCGGGCGTTATTTCGACGACGTCGACGTGATGATCCACCCGGAGGACCAGGCCCGGGTGACCGCGGTGATGCGTGAACTCGGCTACCTGGAAAACATGGAGCACGACCTGTGCACCGACACGCTGGTGGCGCTTTCCCGGCAAGACGTGGCAATGTTCCGACTCTATCCTGACCACCTGCCGCATTTTGTGCGCCCGGCGGTCGGTTGCGCGTTTCCGTATCACACGGTGGATGTCTGCTTCGATATTACGTGGTATGGCGCGGCCTGGCGGATTCCGATGCGCGAGGTGCTCGCCGAAGTGCGCCAGGTGGCGGTTCCGGTGGGCGGCGAAGAGGTAGTCACGTTGCCCGTGCTGACTGCGCCCTACGATTTCATCTTCACGGCGACCCACCTGTTCCGGGAAGGCTGGTTCGCGCGCACCATCGCGCTCAAGAACCTGCGACTGGGGCAGTTCGCCGATCTGTGGCGGCTGTGGCACCGCCTCGAACCGACCGAGGCGGCGGAACTCGTCAGGCTGATCGACGGGCACGGGATCGCGCCGCCGATCGCGTGGGCGTGCCACCACGTCGACCGGATCTTCGGCGGCGACCTCGTCGCCGGGCTCGGCCTCGGCGACTTCTGCGACGAGGACTGGCTGCACAGCGCCGGCGCCGTCGACGGCACCAGTCTGTCCTGGACGGGCGACATGCGTGAGCGCATCAGGTCGAGCAGCCCGATCGAGCTGTCACCCGCGCCCGCGCCCCGCTTCGCCGTAGACGCCCGCGCCGCTCGGCGCTAGGGGCTCGATCCGGGTCTGCCCGCAACACGAGTGAGGTGTGCCATTCATGCTTGCCCAACACTCGACCGGAACGCTGCGTCCCGCGCACCGCGTGCTGGAGGAAGCGGCATCCCGCACCCCCGACCGCATCGCGTTGCGGGATGCCCGAGGTGCGTTGAGCTATGCCGAACTGGACAGACTGGCCGTCGCCACGGCGACGTGGTTGGGCGAGCAGGGAGTGGGGCGCGGTGACCGCGTCGCCGTGCGGGCCTGCCCGGTCCGGGCGACGGTGGCCGTGTTCTTCGCGTGCCTGCGCCGCGGCGCGGTGTTCATGCCGTTCAGCACGGACGCGAAGCGGTACCAGTTGTCGGAGGTGCTGGCGGACGCCGAACCCGCGCTGCTGATCACCGATGACGCGGGACAACTGGGCTGGGCCGCGTGCCGCGGTGTCCTGACCGGTGAGCTGCCCGCCTCGGGGGGAACGCCGGCCGCGGTGCCCGCGCCGGGCGGAACGCCGGCCGAACAGCCCGTGGCGGTGGCGCCGGACGACTTGGCGTTGCTGCTCTACACCTCGGGGAGCACCGCGCAACCCAAGGCCGTGGTCTGCACGCACGCCCAGGTCTCCTTCGCCGCGCACGCCGTGGCGGAGAGCGTCCGGTACCGCGCGGACGACGTGGTCTTCTGCCGCCTCCCGCTGTCCTTCGACTACGGCCTGTACCAAGTGCTCCTCACGTTCCTGGCCGGCGGCACCCTGGTCCTGGCCGACGCGTCGCGCGACGCCCGCCTGCTGTCCGATGTGGACGCTCACGGCGCGACCGTGGTGCCGGTGGTCCCGTCGATCGCGACGATCCTGCTCCAGCTCGCCGGCCGCAGGCGTCCCGACGCCCCGCCACCACGGGTGCGGCTGTTCACCAACACCGGGGAGCACCTCTCGGCCGCCCAGGTGGAGTCGCTCCGCCGGGAGTTCCCCGGCGCGGGCGTGCAGCTCATGTTCGGCACGACCGAGTGCAAGCGGATCTCCGTGCTGGAGGTCGACGGCGACCGCGCGCGTCCCGGCTCGGTCGGCCGGCCGATCCCTGGCACGCAGGTGCGGATCCTCGGCGAAGACGGTCGGGAGCTGCCGCCGGGGGCGACGGGGGAGATCAGCGTCCGGGGCCCGCACCTGATGTCGGGCTACTGGCGTGCGCCCGAACTCACCGCGCGGCGCTACCGGGTCGAAGAGGGGACCGGCGAACGCTACCTGCTGACCGGCGACTTCGGGCACCTCGACGACGAGGGATACCTGTACTTCGCCGGTCGGAAGGACGACGTGTTCAAGCTCCGCGGAACGCGCACCTCCACGGTGGAGATCGAAGCGGCGGCCCTGGCCCTCGACGGCGTGACCCAGGCAGCCGTCCTGCCGCCCGGTGCCGACCGGGAAGCGGTGCTCTGCGTGGTCGCCACCGTGCCGCCTCGCGAAGTGCTCAACGGGCTGCGGGAGCTGCTGGGATCGCTCAAGGTCCCGCAGACCTGCCGGGTGGTCGAGTCCATGCCGCTCAACGTCAACGGCAAGGTGGACCGGCAGGCCCTGCGGCGACTGGTGGCGGGGGACGGGGCCACGAGCGGCCCCGCGCCGGACCGGCGTGCCGTCGGCGCGAGTCGACCGGACGTCCGGGATCTCGCCCGTCGCTACGGGACACCGGCCTACCACTACGAACTCGACGAGGTCGACGCCGCCGCGCGGCAGCTCCGCGCGGCCCTGCCCGATCCCGCCACGCTGTACTACTCGCTGAAGGCCAACCCGCACCCGCTGATCGCCCGGACGCTGCGGGAGGCGGGCTGCCACGCCGAGATCAGCTCCTCCGGTGAGCTGGAGGTCGCCCGGCAGGCGGGGTTCCCCGGCGCGCACTGCCTCTACACCGGGCCGGGGAAGTCAACCCGGGAGATCACCCTCGCGCTCGTGGCCGGGGTGCGGCGCTTCTCGGTGGAGTCGGCGGCCGACTTCGCGGCGGTCGCGGTCGCGGCCCGTGATCTCGGGGCGACCGCGGACTGCCTCATCCGGATCAACGCGCCCGGTGCGCGCGGCGCGACCAGCCTGCGGATGAGCGGGGTGGCCTCGCAGTTCGGCGTGGACCCCGGGCAGCCGGCCGAGCACCCGGAGCGCTTCTCGCCCCGGCCCGGCGCCCGGGTCGTCGGCCTGCACTTCTTCGCGCTGAGCAACGCCGCGACGGCGGCGGCCATCGCCGAGGAGTCGGTGGCGAACCTCCGCCTGGCCGCGTGGCTGCGTGACGAAGCGGGCGTCGACCTGCGCGTGGTGGACCTGGGCGGCGGGTTCGCCGCGCCGTACGCGCAGCCGGGCGACCGGCCGGACTACCGCGACCTGCGGCCGGTCCTGGAGACCGCGCTGGACGAGCACCTGCCCGGTTGGCGGACGGGCGACCCGCTGGTGGCGTTCGAGTCGGGCCGCTACCTCGCCGGTGGCTGCGGCCGGCTCGTGTCGAGGGTCGCGGACGTCAAACGCAACCGGGACCGCACGTTCGTCGTGCTGGACGGCGGTATCAACCACCTGGGCGGGCTTGCCGGCCTCGGCCGCCTGCTCCCGGTGAGCGCCGCGGTCCTGCCCGTCGGGGACCGGACCGCCGCGGGGGCCGCCGTCGAGCCGGCCACCGTGGTGGGGCCGCTGTGCACACCGGCGGACGTGCTCGCCCGGCAGACCACGACGAGCGCGTTGTCTCGCGGCGATCTCGTCCAGGTGCCCAACGTCGGCGCCTACGGGCTGACCGCGAGCCTGGTCGGCTTCCTCAGCCGGCCCATCGCGGCCGAGGTCGTGTTGCGCGGCGGACACCCGCTGGACGCCTCCCGGCTGGAGCTGGGACGCGCCCCGATAAGTCAGGAAGGTGCCTGAAGTGACGACGCTTTCCCGGGTCGCGGTCGATCCGCGAGTGCTGGAGGTCCTGCGCGACCACGCCGCGAAGATCGACGCCGGGGCGGCCTTCCCCACCGCCGGGATGGCCGCGCTGGCGAACGGCGGGCTGTTCGGCCTGCTCGTGCCGGTGGAGCACGGCGGGCTGGGTGGCGGCGTGCGCGAGCTGGTCGAGGTCGCGGGGCAACTCGCGGGCTGCTGCCTGTCCACCGCGCTGATCTGGGCGATGCACTGCCAGCAAACGGATTCGATCGTGCGGTACGGCTCGCCGTGGCTGCGCGAACAGGTCCTGCCGAGGGTGGCGCGCGGCGAGCTGTACCTGGCGTCGGTGACCACCGAACCCGGCAAGGGCGGGCACCTGCTCACCGGGGTGTCGCCGCTGCACCGCGACGAAGGCGGCCTCCGGTTGGACCGGGACGCGCCGGTCGTCACCGGCGGTGAGCACGCGCAGGGGTTCCTGATCACGATGCGCGCGTCGGACGAGGCGACGGAGAACCAGCTCTCCCTCGTCTACGCCGACCGGGACCAGCTCGACCTGGTGAGATCGGGCGAGTGGAACGCGCTGGGCATGCGCGGCACGCGGAGCGTGGGCCTGAAGATCACCGGCACCGTGCCGGCGCGCCAGGTCGTCGGCGAACCGGGCGGCTTCCGGCAGATCGCGGTCGAGAGCATGGCGCCGCTGGGCCACCTCGGGTGGGCCGCGTGCTGGCTCGGCACGGCCCGCGGCGCGTTCGCCGAACTGGTGGCGTGGCTGCGGTCGGACAAGCGGTCCCGCGGCATCGACCTGCGTTCGGAGCTGGTGGCCGAGCGGCTCGCCCGCACCCGGATGGAGCTGGAGCTGGTGAGCGGCTACCTCAACCGGGTCACCGACGAGATCGCGCTGCTGCGGGAGGAGGACCGCAGCGTCGCCGGGGTCGGGACGCAGATCCACCTGAACACCCTGAAGGTGACCGCCGCCGAACTCACCTTCGGCGCGGTGAACCGCATGGTGCAGCTAGCCGGGCTGACCGCGGGCTACCGCGTGGACTCGGCGCTGCCGCTGGAACGGCACTTCCGCGACCTGCGGTCGGCCAGCCTCAACTACGCCGACGACCGGTTGCTCGTGTCGAGCGGGGCACTGGCCCTGATGGACGGCGCCGTTCGCCTGGCCTGACCGGAGCACGCGAACGCCGACCCACCGCGCGCGCGAGACACGGACGGATGGATGTGACGACGATGACCGGCGAATGGCCCGAGAACTTCGAGAAGCTCCTGCGAACCCACCTGCCGCTGCTGGGCGATGACCCGCTGCCGGGCTCGACCGTGCTCGCCGAACTCGGACTGGACTCGATGTCGACCATCGGCCTGCTGCTGGACCTGGAGGAGTCGTTCGAGGTGCGGTTCCCGGACGACGCGCTGTCCCCGGAGACGTTCGCCACGGCGTCGTCGCTGTGGGCGGTGCTGTCGCGGCTGCGCGGCGAGGTGGCCGGATGACCGCCTACCCGTTGACGTTCGGCCAGTTGTCGGTGTGGCGCATCATGCAGCGCCACCCGGTGCGGCGCTGGCCGGAGAGCTACCTGCGGGACTCGGTGCCGGTGCCCGGCGGGGTCCGCGTCGACCAGGTGATCGAGGGCATCGGCGTGCTCCGGGCGCGGCACGAGTCGCTGCGCACCCATTTCTTCGACGCGCCGGGCGTCCCGCTCCAGCGGGTCGCGCCCGCTGCTCGGCCGGTGGACGTCGAGGTCGTCCACCACGACCGCGCCGACGAGGAGGCGGTCGCCGCGGTGGGCGCACGGCTGGCGAGCACCCGGATCGACCGGGAGGTCGAGTTCGGCGACCGGTTCGCGGTGGTCACCGCGGCGGGCGGGCCGGCTCACGTGGTGGTCGTGGTGGACCACATCGTGGCCGACGGGTACGGCCTCAAGCGCATCTGCGCCGAGCTGTCCGCGTTGCTGGGCGGCGAAGATCCCGACGGTGCGCGCTGGCTCGACGAGGAGCCTCCCCGACCCGGGGAGCTGGCGCTGGAGCAGCGTTCGGACGCGTCGCGCGCCCGCCGGGAGGCCGCCGTCGAGCACTGGCGGCAACTGCTGCGCACGCTGCCCGCCGAGGTCTTCCCGGTGCCCTGGTCGGCGGGCGAGTCGCCGGGGCGCATCGAGTCGGTGCTGCACTCGCCGCGGGCGCGGTCGGACCTGTCCGCGGTGAGCGCGTGGACCGCGGTGTCGCCGCAGAACGTCCTGCTCGCGTTGAGCGCGCTGGCCACCGCCGCGGTGACCGGCTCCGAACGCCTGGTGATGACGTTGCAGGCGGGCAACCGGTTCAGCCCGCGGTGGAGGTCCATCGTCAGCTCGATGAACCAGTACTCGCCGCTGCCCGTCGAGGTCGGCCCGCCCGAGGCGGCGTTCGCGGACTTCGCGGCGCGCGTGCAGACCGCCGCGCTCAACGCCTACCGCAAGGGCTCCTACGACGTCGACGTGATCACCGAGCTGGTGCGGCGCGAACGGGGCGTGGACCTGGGGTACGACCACTTCTACAACTTCATGGCCCACGGGGTGACCGCGTCGGCCGCCGCGCCCGCCGCCCGGTTCGCCCCGGGACGGGTGCGCGACACCGAGCCGTACCGCCAGATCGGCCCCCGGTTCGACATCAAGGTCCGCGACGGCGCCGACCTGCCGATCGTGGTGCGCGTCGATCCGCTCCTGCTGCCCCGGGAGGCGCTGCACGGTTTGCTCGGCTGGTTCGACGAGGAGCTGCACCGGTTGGCGGGCCGGGCCGACACCACGGTCGGCGAGGTGCTCGCCCGGTGCGCGGGCGCCCTCGGAAGGCGCGTGGCCGGATGACCCGCCTCGGCGCGGTGGTGCGCGAACGGCGGCGGCTGCTGACCCTGCTGCCGCACGCCGGACGGGGCGTCCTGGGGTGGCTCCTGGCGGCGCACCTGGTGGCGGCGCTCGCCGGCGCGGTGACCGCGGTCGCCACCGGGTGGCTGCTCGACCGGGCGCTGACCGGTGTCGGGATCACCGACGTGGTGCTGCCGCTGGCCTCGGTCGCGGTGCTCGTCCTGGTCGGGCAGTGCGTGGAGATCGGGCGTGCGCCGCTGGACCTGCTGGCGGCCCGCCGGATCGACGGCGCGCTGCGGGCGGCGCTGCGACGCCGGGTGGCCGAACCCGCGACGATCTCCCACCTCGACGACGCCGCCTACGCCACCGACGTGGCCAGGGTCTCCGACCTCGGCGGGTGGCGGGTCCGCACCCCCGGCACCGGTGCGGTGGGCCAACTCGTGCTGGCGGGGCGGCTGACCGGCGCGACGCTGTGTGCCGCCGTGCTGGCCTGGTTCGCGCCGCTGCTCGCGGTGGGGCTGCTGGCGGTCACGCTGCTGATGCGCGCCACGATCCGCCGGCAGTGGGTGCGGCTGGGCGCGATCTGGGACGCCCACGCGGGCGACCGGCGCCGGATGGAGTACTGGGCCGACCTGGTGACCGGTTCGCCGGCGGCCAAGGAGATCCGGCTGTTCGGGCTCGGCGACTGGCTGGCCGACCGGCACGGCGTCCAGGCGCGCGGGTGGCTGGAGCAGATCTGGCGGGAGCGCCGCGGCATCCTGCGGCGGCAGTGGTGGACGTTCCTGCTCGCGCTCGCGGCGGGGTTCGCGGCGCTGTACGTGCCCGGCGCGGCGCTGGCGGCCGGGGAGCTCGGCTACGGCGGCCTGATCACGGTGGTGCTCGCCGCGTGGGGCGTGTTCGCCGCCGGCGCGATGGGCCACGAGGCGTTCGACATCGAGTACGCCATCGGCGCGCTGCACGCCCTGGACCGGCTCGCCCGCCACGACGCCGCCCGCGCCGGGGATGGCGGGGGTGGCGAGGGTGGCGGAGTCGGCGGGGGAGCCAGGGCTGACGGGAGAGCCGGGGAGGCCGGGGGTGCCGGGGGCGGTGAGCGTGCCCGAGGTGGCGCGGCACCACCGGCCACGCCCGCGTCCGTGCGGTTCGACGGGGTCGGGTTCACCTATCCCGGCGCGGAGCGGCCTGTCCTGGACGGGCTGGACCTGGACGTCCACCCCGGCGAGGTGGTGGCGATCGTCGGGCGCAACGGCGCGGGCAAGACCACCTTGCTCAAGCTCCTCGCCGGGTTGGCGCGCCCGTCCGAGGGGCGGATCACCGTCGGCGGCCGGGACCTGGCGGAGTTCGCGGCCGACGCGTGGCGCAGGCGGATCAGCGCCGTCTTCCAGGACTTCGTGCACTACCCGCTCACCCTGCGGGAGAACATCGCGCTGGGCGCGCCGGAAGCGGCAGCCGACGACCGGGCGCTGCTGGGGGCGATCGAGGCGGCCGGGGCCGGTGACCTCCTGGAGCGGTTGCCAGACGGGGTGGACACGCTGCTGACCCGGGCGCACTCCGGAGGGGTCGACCTGTCCGGCGGCCAGTGGCAGAAGGTCGCGATCGCCAGGGCGCTGTTCGCCGTCGCACACGGCAGGCACCTGCTGATCCTGGACGAGCCGACCGCCCACCTGGACGTCCGGGCGGAGGCCGAGTTCTACGACCGGGTGGTGTCGGCGGTGTCGGGCGTGACGGTCGTGCTGATCTCGCACCGCCTGTCCACGGTGCGCCGGGCCGACCGCATCGTCGTGCTGGACGGCGGCCGGATCGCGGAATCGGGCAGCCACGGCGAACTGATGGCCGGCGACGGCGGGTATGCCGACCTCTACCGCCTCCAGGCGGGCCGGTTCGTCGACGGTGACGGAACGGTGGTGGTCGGCTCATGAGCGAGGTCGTCGGCACCCGCCGGCGCGGGCCGGTCGTCACCGAGATCCTGCGCATCGCCTACGCGGCCGACCGCCGGGCCACGATCACCGCGCTGGCACTGGCCTGCGTCAGCGC
Organism: Actinosynnema sp. CS-041913; assembly: GCF_050942485.1. NCBI lineage: Bacteria > Bacillati > Actinomycetota > Actinomycetes > Pseudonocardiales > Pseudonocardiaceae > Actinosynnema > Actinosynnema sp. CS-041913. The sequence goes on from NZ_CP192037.1 coordinate 3,624,782, forward strand.
CCTCGCGGTGGCCGCGAGCGGGCTCAGCGTGCGCGGGCTGGCCGACTCCGCGGGTTCGGGGCCCGGCGCGCTGCTCGCGGCGGCCTGCCTCGGCGCACTGGCCTACGCCGTGATCGCGGCCGTGCAGCGGGTGCAGCACAACATCCAGGTCGACCTGACCGAGCGGGTGGACCTGGTGCTGTCCCGCAGGCTGTTCGACCTCACCTCGTCGATCCCGACGCTGGAGCACTTGGAGCGGCCGAAGTTCCTCGACCGGCTGAGCCAGATCCGGCTGAGCACCGAGACGCTGGCCGGGGCCTGCTGGGGCGCGGCCGAGGCCGCCTCGTCCCTGTTGAGCCTGGGGTTGAGCGCGTGGCTGCTGGCCGACGTGCACCCCGCCCTGCTGCTGCTCGTGGTGCTGGCCGTGCCGCCACTGGCCTTCTCCCGCCGGGCCTCGACGCTGCTCGGGCGGGCCATGGACGACGTGGCCGAGCCGGCCCGGCGGGAGGCGCTCCTGCACCGGCTCGGCACGGAGTCGGCCGCGGCCAAGGAGCTGCGGATCAGCGGCAGTTCCGGCGAGGTGGGCAGGCGGGCGGCCGGCTACTGGGACTCGGCCACCGCCGGCCTGGTCCGGGGAGAGTCGCGGGCCGCGCTGTGGCAGGCGGGTGGCTGGGCCTGTTTCGCCACGGGCTACCTCGCCGCGCTCGCGTTCGTCGCGCACCTGGTCGCGTCGGGCCGCGGCACGCCGGGGGACCTGGTGATGGTCGCCGGCCTCTCCGGGTACCTCCGGGCCCAGCTCCAGACCGCGGTCGTCGGCGCGACCCGGCTCGCGGAGGGTCGGCACACCACGGCGCACCTGCGGTGGTTGGAGGAGCACGCGGCCCGCAGCCGGCACACCGGGACCGAGCCGCCACCGGACCGGCTCGCCCGGGGGATCTCCCTGCGCGGCGTGGGCTTCACCTACCCCGGGACCGACCAGCCGGTGATGGACGGGGTGGACCTCGACCTGCCCGCCGGCGCGGTCGTCGCCGTGGTCGGGCTCAACGGCGCGGGGAAGACCACGCTGGTCAAGCTGCTCACCGGGATGTACGAGCCCACGGCGGGCACGATCACCGTCGACGGGGTTCCCCTGCGCCTGCTCGACCTCGACCGCTGGCGCGGTCGGGTCACCGCCGCGTTCCAGGACTTCGGCAAGCCGCAGGTGACGGCCGGGCACGCGGTCGGCCTCGGCGACCTGCCGCGTGCCGACGACGCGGACGCCGTGCGGCGGGCGATCGGAGCCGCGGACGCGCGCGCCGTCGTGGACGGCCTGCCCCACGGCGTGGACACCCAGCTCGGCCGGGTCTTCGGCGGCGCCGAACTGTCCCACGGCCAGTGGCAGCGGCTGGCGCTGGGCCGCGCGGTGATGCGCCAGGAGCCGCTGCTGTCGGTGCTCGACGAGCCGACGGCGGCCCTCGACCCGCAGGCCGAGCACGATCTCTACGAGCGGTTCACGGGCACCCGCGGCGCGGCCGGCTCGGTGACCCTGCTGGTCTCGCACCGCTTCTCCACGGTCCGGATGGCCGACCACATCGTGGTGCTCTCCCACGGGCGGGTGGTGGAGCGGGGAACCCACCGACAGCTCACGGCCGAGGGCGGGCAGTACGCCGAGCTGTACCGGACGCAGCGCCAGGCCTACGCCGCGGATTCGGAGCAGACATGAACCCGCCGACCCACGCGTTGCCGATGTCGTTCGCCCAGCGGCGGATGCTGTTGCTGCACCTGCTGTCCGGACCGGGCGCGGCCTACCACCTGCCCGTCGTGCTGAGGCTGACCGGCGACGTGGACGAGCGGGCGTTGCGGACCGCCGTGGAGGACGTGGCGAACCGGCACGAGCCGTTGCGCACGTACTTCCCCGGTACCGACGGCGAGCCGACCGCGGTCCTCGGGCCGCCGCCTCGGTTGACGGTCGTGCCGGTGGCCGAGGGGGACCTGGACGACGCCGTGCGCGCCGCCGCTTCGGCGCCGTTCGACCTCGGGCGCGAACCGCCGATGAGGGCGGTCCTGTTCGTCCTCGACGCCCACGAGCGCGTGCTGTTGCTGGTGCCGCACCACATCGCGGCCGACGGCGCCGCCATGACACCGCTGCTGGCCGACCTCGCCGAGGCGTACCGGGCCCGCGTCGCGCGGACGACGCCGGGCTGGTCGCCGCTGCCCTTCCGGTACACGGACTACGTGCTGTGGCAACAGGAACTGCTGGGCGACCCGGCCGACCCGGCCGGCGTCCACGCCGGCCAACTGGAGTACTGGACCCGGACCCTGGCGGGCCTGCCCGAGCTGATCACGCTGCCCGCCGACCGCCCTCGTCCCGCGGTGGCGAGCGGGCTCGGCGCGGCCGTCAGTGTCCACGTAGGACAGAAGTTGCACCGTGACATCGTCGCACTGGCCCGGGACAACGACTGCACGGTGCACATGGTGGTCCACGCCGCGCTCGCGGTGCTGCTCGCCCGCCTGGGTGCGGGCACCGACATCGCCATCGGCTCCGTGGTCGCCGGGCGCACCGAAGACGGCCTGGACGAACTCGTCGGCCTGTTCGTCAACACGCTGGTGCTGCGCACGGACCTGTCCGGCAACCCCGACTTCCGGGAAGTGCTCAGGCGGGTGCGCCGCACCGACCTGGAGGCGCTGGCCCACCAGGACCTGCCCTTCGACCGGCTGGTGGAAGCGCTCGACGTCGCACGGAGCCCGGCGCGCCAACCGCTGTTCCAGGTGCTGCTCGCGTTCGAGCCCGACCACCCCGAACGCGTCGACTTCGGCGACGTGCGCGTGCGGCGGCACCGGTTGGACCTCCCCGCCGCGAAGTTCGACCTGACCTTCCAACTGCGCGAGGTCCACGACGACGGGGGAGCGCCGCAGGGCATCGAAGGCTACCTGGAGTACGCCACCGACCTGTTCGACGCCTCGACCGCCCGCGCGGCCGTCGCACGGCTCGGGCGGGTGCTGGACGCCGCCGTCGCGGCGCCGGAGCGCCCGATCGGCCGGATCGACCTGCTCTCGGCCGAGGAACGCGCACAGGTGCTGGCGGAGTGGCACGCCACGCGCCACCCGCTGCCGGTGACCACCCTGCACGCGGAGTTCGAGCGGCAGGCGAGGCGGACGCCCGACGCGATCGCGCTCGTCTTCGGCGACACCCGGATCGGCTACGCCGAACTGGACGAGCGGGCCACCCGGTTGGCGGGGCACCTGGCGGGATACGGCGTCGGCGCGGGTTCGCTGGTGGGTGTCGCGCTGCCCCGGTCGGTCGACCTGGTGGTGGCGCTGCTCGCGATCCTCAAAGCCGGCGGGGCCTACCTGCCGCTGGACCCGGAACACCCCCCGGCGCGGTCGGCGCGCATCCTGCTGGACGCCCGGCCCACGTGCGTGCTGACCGATCGTGCCGCCCTGCGGTCGAGCTCGGTCCCGATCCTCGACCCGGGCGATCCCGACCTCGCCCGCCCGACCACGTGGACCGCACCCGCGCTGGACCCGCACCACCCCGCGTACGTGATCTACACCTCGGGCTCGACCGGGCACCCCAAGGGCGTGGTCGTCCCGCACGGCGCGATCGACAACCGGCTCCGGTGGATGCAGGGCGCCTACCCGCTGGGGCCGGCCGACCGGGTCCTGCACAAGACACCGGTCGGGTTCGACGTCTCGGTGTGGGAGCTGTTCTGGCCGCTGCGCACGGGCGCCGCGCTGGTGGTGGCCGAGCCGGGCGAGCACCGGGATCCGGTCCGGCTGTGGCGCACCGTGCGCGGGCAGGCGATCACCGTGCTGCACTTCGTCCCGTCCATGTTGCGGCAGTTCCTCGCCGGCGACGATGCACCCGCGCGCACGAGCTTGCGGATGGTCTTCGCCAGCGGCGAGGAGCTGCCCCGGGACGTCGTCGACGCCTTCCACGAAGTCCTGCCCGGCACCCGGCTGGAGAACCTGTACGGGCCCACCGAAGCCGCCGTCGACGTCACCGCCCAGCCCTGTCCGCCGGGCGGGCGCGGGCCGGTGCCGATCGGACGCCCGGTGTGGAACACCCGGGCCCGGGTCCTGGACGCGGACCTGAACCCGTGCCCGATCGGGGTCCGCGGCGAGCTGTACCTGGCCGGAGTCCAATTGGCGCGGGGATATCTGGGCGGGGCGGGGTTGACCGCGCAGCGGTTCGTCGCCGACCCGCACGGCGCCCCGGGCGAGCGGATGTACCGCACCGGCGACCTCGCCCGCCGGCTGCCGGGCGGCGCGCTCGCCTTCCTCGGCCGGGTCGACCACCAGGTGAAGGTGCGCGGCCAGCGCGTCGAACTCGGCGAGGTCGAGAGCGTCCTGCTCGCCGACGACCTCGTGGACGCGGCGTGCGCGACCGTCCGCGACGGCGGTCAGCGACTGCTCGCCTACGTCTGCCCGCGACCGGGCCGCCGGCGGCCCGATCCGGCGGCGCTGCGGCGGCTGCTCGCGGACCGCCTGCCCGCCGCGATGGTGCCCGAGGTGATCACCGTGCTCGACCGCCTTCCCGTGGGCCCCAACGGGAAGCTCGACCGCTCGGCGTTGCCCGAACCGCGGGTCGTGCCCGCCGGGGGACCTCGCCCGCGCACCACCCGGCAGCGGCAGTTGGCCGCGTTGTTCGAGGAGGTGCTCGGGGTGCCGGCAGTGGGCCTGACGGACGACTTCTTCGCCCTGGGAGGCCATTCGCTGCGCGTCGTCCGGCTGGTGCGCCGGATCCGGGAGGTGACGGGAGTGGTGATCCCGGCGCACGAGGTGTTCCGCGCGCCTACGGTCGAAGGGCTCGCGCACCGGCTGTCGGGCCCGGCGGAGCACACCGCCGTGCCGGTGCTGCGTGCCGGGAACGGCGGCGGGCCGCTGTTCTTCCTGCCGCCCGCCACCGGTTTGAGCTGGTGCTACCGCCGAATCCTGCCGTACGTGGACCCGGTGCGACCGGTATACGGCCTCCAGACCGACCCGTCGTGGCTGCCCACGTCGGTGGCGGAACTGGCGGAGCACCACCTGGCGCAGGTGCGGCGCGCCCAGCCGCGCGGTCCGTACCGCTTCCTGGGCTGGTCGTTCGGCGGTCACGTCGCGCACACCGTGGCCGCGCGCCTGCGGGCCGAGGGCGAGGAAGTGGCCCTGCTCGTGATGTTCGACAGCTACCTGCCGCTGCGGGACCGCGTCCCGGGCGAGGCGGAGCTGACCGCCGAAGCGCTGCGCAACCTGCTCGGCGGGCACCGCGACGCCGACCTGTCCTTGACCCCCGCGGTCCTCGACGAAGTCCGGCACGCGTTCCCGCCGCTGGCCGAGTCGGACGACGAACGGGTGGCGGAGTCGGTGCGCACGGGGGTCAACAACCTCCGCCTGCTGGCCTCGTTCCGGCCCGAGGTGTTCGACGGGGACCTGACCGTGCTGCTCGCGGGGCGGGACGAGCCGGTCGGAGTGCGACCCGTCGAAGCGTGGCGGGGCTTCGTCACCGGGCGGTTGACCGTGCGCACCGTCGACTCCGGCCACCACGAGATGTTCGGCGCGGCGGCCGAGGCCACCGGTTCGGCGTTGGCCGCCGTGCTGCGCGGGACGGAGCCCGCACCCAGTTCCGGGAACAACCCGATGAGCCGACCGGGCACGGCCCGACGACCGCGCGAGGAGATGTTGTGAGCACCAATCCGTTCGACGACGAGACGGCGTCCTTCCACGTGCTGGTCAACGACGAGGGCCAGTACTCGCTGTGGCCGAGCCGGGTGCCGGTGCCCGCCGGGTGGGCGGTGGTCCTGCGTGATCGGCCGCGAGCCGAGTGCGTGTCGCACGTGGACGCGGAGTGGACGGACATGCGGCCCCGCAGCCTGGTCGAGGCTATGCGCGCGGCGGACGGGGAGCGACCGTGACCGCGCGCTCGTCGGCCGGGTGGGAAGCGACGGTGGGTGCGGGCTCGTCGGCGGGGCAAGGCGCGACGGTTGGTGCGGGCTCGTCGGCCGGGCAAGACGCGACGGTTGGCGCGGGCTCGTCGGCCGGGCAAGACGCGACCGTGGCAGCGCGCTCGTCGGTAGAGCGGGAAGCGACCGTGGCAGCGCGCTCGTTGGCCGGGCGGTTCGCGGAGCAGGCGCGACGCGGTCCCGAGCGGGTCGCGGTCGAGTGCGGCGGCCACCGGCTCACCTACGCCGAGTTGGACGCCCGGTCCGACCGCTTGGCGGGCCGGCTCCGGGCCGGCGGTGCGGCCCCGGAACGGCTGGTGGCGTTGGTGCTGACCCGGTCGGTCCACCTCGTGGTGGCGCTGCTCGCGGTCGCGAAGACCGGTGCGGCCTACCTCCCGCTCGACCCCCGGCACCCGGCCGGGCGCAACCGGCGCATCCTGTCCGATGCCCGACCGGTGCTCGTCGTGGCCGACTCGGCGTCGGCCCGGGACGTCGACACCGCCGTGCCGGTGCTCCTGGTGGACGGGACGGGCGACGTCGACGCCGCCGGACCGGTCGTGGAACCGGCTCCCGACAACCTCGCCTACGTGCTCTACACGTCGGGTTCCACCGGTGTGCCCAAGGGCGTCGCGGTCACCTCCGCCAACTTCGCCACGCTGCTCGACGCGTTCACCGACCGGCTCGGGCTCACCAGTCGGGACCGGTGGCTCGCCGTGACCACGGTCGGGTTCGACATCGCCGGGCTGGAGGTCTTCGGCCCGCTGCTGAGCGGGGCCCGGGTCGTCCTCGCGACCGCCGACGAGCAGCACGACCCCCGCGAACTGGCGGCCGTGCTCCGCCGGCGGCGGATCACCGTGATGCAGGCGACGCCGACGCTCTGGCAGTCCCTGCTCGACGTCGGCGACGTGCCGTTGAGCGGAGTGCGGGTGCTCGTCGGCGGAGAGGCGTTGCCGGCCGGGCTCGCCGCGGCGCTGTGCCGCGCCGCGGCCGGGGCGACCAACGTCTACGGCCCGACGGAGACGACGGTCTGGTCCACGGCCGAGACGCTGCGCGCCGGGGACCACCCGGTCGCCATCGGGCACCCCATCGACGGGACGTCGGCGCATGTGCTCGACGACGCGCTGCGCCCGGCCGCGTCCGGTGAGCTGTACATCGCCGGCGCGGGCGTCGCGCGGGGGTACCTGGGCAGGCCCGGCCGCACGGCGGAGCGCTTCGTCGCAAACCCGTTCGGCCCGCCGGGGTCGCGCATGTACCGGACGGGCGACCTGGTGCGGCGGCAGGCGGGCGGTGCCCTGGAGTTCGTGGGGCGCGCCGACGACCAGGTGAAGATCCGCGGCTTCCGGGTGGAGTTGGGCGAGGTCGAGGCAGCCGCCTGCGCCCGCCCGTCGGTGGCCCGCGCCGTGGCGGCCGTCCGGGAGGACCGCGCGGGGGACGCCCGGCTGGTGGTGTACGTCCTCCCCGAACCGGCGGCGGAGGTCGACCCCGTGCTGCTGCGCCGCTCGTTGGCGGAGAGCCTGCCGGACTACCTGGTCCCGTCCGCCGTGGTGGTGCTGGACGAGCTGCCGCGCACGCCGAACGGGAAGGTCGACCGGGGCGCGCTGCCCGCACCGGACTACGGCCGGGCCACCGGCGTGGACGGGCCCGCGAACCCGCGCGAACAGCGGCTGTGCGCGCTGTTCGGACGCGTGCTCGGCATCGACGGGGTCGGGGCCACCGACGACTTCCTGGAGCTGGGCGGGCACTCCCTGCTCGCCATCCGCCTGCTCGGCCTGGTGCGCGCCGAACTGGGCGTCGACCTGACGATCCGGGAGTTCTTCGCCGGACCCACCGCCCGGGAGGTGGCGAACCGGACCGGCCGACCGGCGGGCGACCGGCCGGTGCTGCGGCGGCTGCCGCGCCCGGCACGCGTGCCGCTGTCCCCTTCGCAGCGCCGGCTGTGGTTCCTGGACAAGCTGGAGGGGCACGGCCCGGCCTACCACATCCCGCTGACGCTGCGCCTGCGCGGGAAGCTGGACGTCGAGGCGCTGCGGGCGGCCCTCGGCGACGTCGTCGCACGACACGAGAGCCTGCGCACGGTGTTCCCCGAAGCGGAGACGGGACAACCGTGGCAGCGGGTCCTGGAGCCCGCGGACGCCGTGCCGCACCTGCCCGTCCTCGACGGGGCGGTGGACGGCGCCGCCTTCTTCCGGCAGGGATTCGACCTGGCCGTCGACATCCCGCTGCGGGCGCAACTGGTGCGGACCGGCCCCGAGGAGCACGAACTGCGGGTCGTGGTGCACCACATCGCCGGCGACGGCGCGTCGACGGGACCGTTGGCCGAGGACCTGGTCGAGGCCTACGCGGCGCGGCGCGCGGGTGTCGCGCCCGCCTTCGCCGAACTCGTGGTGCAGTACGCCGATTTCACGCTGTGGCAGCACGACGTGCTCCGCGTCGGCGAGCCGGGCGGTCCGCACGACCGGGAACTCGCCTTCTGGCAGGCGGAATTGGCCGATCTGCCCCAACAGCCGGAACTGCCCTACGACCACCCCCGACCCGCCCGGCCGTCCTACCGGGGCGGTCGGGTCGAGTTCACCGTCGAGCCCGGCCTGCACCGCCGACTCGGCGCGACCGCGCGGAACGCGGGCGCGACGGTGTTCATGGCCTGCCACGCGGTCCTCGCCGGCCTCCTGACGAGGTTGGGCGCGGGCACCGACATCCCCGTCGGCACCCCGGTCGCCGGGCGCGACGACGAGGGCTTGGCCGCACTCGTCGGGTTCTTCGTGAACACCGTGGTGTTGCGGGTGGACACCTCCGGCGATCCCTGTTTCGCGGAACTGCTGCGGCGCGTGCGGGAGACCGACCTCGCCGCGTTCGAGCACCGGGTCCTGCCGTTCGAAGCGGTGGTGGAGGCGGTGAACCCGCCGCGCTCGCTGTCGCGGCACCCGCTCTTCCAGGTGCTGCTGGTCGCCCAGCACACCGATCGGCCCGTCCCGTCCTTGCCGGACCTGGAAATCGTGGTCGAGGAGCCGGGGATCGGCGTCGCCAAGTTCGACCTGTCGTTCAGCATGACCGAACGACCGGCGGTGGACGGTGCGGAGGCGGGGATCGACTTCACCGTGGAGTACGCGCTGGACCTGTTCGAGCGGGACACGGTGGACCGGCTGGCCGACCACTTCCTCCGGTTGCTCGCTTCGGCCCTCGCCGAGCCAGGCAAACCCTTGAGCCTGTTGGAAGTCATGTCGGAGGGCGAACTCGGGCGGGTGCTGGTCGAGGCGAACGACACGGCCCACCACGTGCCGCGGTCGACGCTGCCGCGACTGCTGGAGGCACAGGCGGCGCGCGGGCCCGGTTCGGTGGCCGTCGTCCACGAGGACGAGTCCGTCACCTACGCCGAGCTGAACGCGCGCGCCAACCGGATGGCGCGGCTGCTCGTCGGGCTCGGGGTCGGGCCCGAGACCGTGGTGGCCCTGGTGGCGTCCCGGTCGGTGGAGATGCTGGTCGCGCTGCTGGGCGTGGTGAAGGCGGGCGCGGCCTACCTGCCGATCGATCCCGACTACCCCGCCGAGCGCGTCGCGTTCATGGTGGAGGACAGCGAGCCGGTCTGCGTGCTCACCACGGAAGCCTTGCGGCACCGGGTTCCGCCGAGCGCCCGCACGCTCGTCCTGGACAGCCCGGACCTCGCCGCGCGGCTGGCCGCGCTGGACGACGCCGATCTCACCGACCGCGAGCGGACCACGCCCCTGCACGTCGACCACCCGTTGTACGTGATCTACACGTCCGGCTCGACCGGGCGTCCCAAGGGCGTCGTCTTCCCGGCGAAGGCGATGGTCAACCTGTTGGCCTGGCACGCCGAAGTGATGCCCGGCGGCCCCGGGGTGGTGACGGCGCAGTTCGCGTCGTTGAGCTTCGACGCGGCGGCCCAGGAGATCCTGTCCGCGCTGACCTCCGGGAAGACCCTCGCCATCCCGCTGGACGAGGTGCGCAAGGACACCGAGCGCCTGGTGCGCTGGATGGCGCGCCACCGCGTGAACGAGCTGTTCGCCCCGACCCCGGTCGTGGAGAGCGTCAGCGAGACCGCCCGCCGGCTGGGGACGGACCTGCCGGACCTGTCCGACATCGCCCAGGCGGGCGAGGCGTTGACCCTGCACCGGTCCATCCGCGAGTTCTGCGGCCCGGGTTCGGGCAGGCGGCTGCACAACTACTACGGACCCACCGAGACCCACGTGGTGACCGGCTGCACGGTGTCGGCCGACCTGCTCGACCGGGGGGACACGCCGCCGATCGGGCCGCCGATCTGGAACACCCGCGCCTACGTGCTGGACCGGTCCCTGCGGCCGACGCCCCTCGGGGTGCCCGGTGAGCTGTACCTCGCGGGAACCCAGGTCGCCCGCGGCTACCTGAACCGGCCCGCGCTCACCGCGCAACGGTTCGTCGCCGACCCCTTCGGGCCCGCGGGTTCCCGGCTGTACCGGACCGGCGACCTCGCGCGCCTGCGCCCGGACGGCGTCATCGAGTTCCTGGGGCGCACGGACTTCCAGGTGAAGATCCGCGGCTTCCGGGTCGAGCCGGGCGAGGTCGAGTCCGTGCTGGCCCGGCACGCGGACGTGGCGAGGGCGCTGGTGCTGGCCCGGGAGGACCGGCCGGGCGACCGGAGGCTGGTGGCCTACGTCGTGCCGCGGGACGGGCGCCGGCCCGACGAGGCCGCGATCCGCCGGGCGGCGGGGCGGTCGCTCCCGGAGCACATGGTCCCCGCGGCGGTGGTGCTGCTCGAAACGTTCCCGTTGACGCCGAACGGCAAGGTCGACCGCCGCGCGCTCCCGGCCCCGGACTACTCGGCCGCGGTGCGCGGTGCCCCGCCGCGCGACGAACGGGAGAAGGTGCTCTGCCGGTTGTTCGCCACGACCCTCGGCCTGCCCGAGGTCGGCGCGGACGACGACTTCTTCGAACTGGGCGGGCACTCGCTGCTGGCGACCGGGCTGATCAGCCGGATCCGGCGGGAGCTCGGCGGCGAGCTGAGCATCGTCGACCTGTTCGACCACCCCACGGTGCGCGGCATCGCCGCGCGCACGACGGCACCCGTCCGGGTGCGGCCGGTGTTGCGTCGCAGGGAGGAGGAAAGCTGATGTTGTCCGATGACGCGCTGAAAGCGTTCCGGCGGAACGGGTTCGTCGCGTGCGCGACCGGGTTCACCGGTGCGGAGGTGCGGGTCCTGCGGGAACTCGCGGAAGCGGAGTTCGACCGGGACTCCGCCGCCCGCGTGCTGGAGAAGGACGGGCGGACCGTCCGGGGGGTGCACGGGTCGCAACGGGTGAACGCCGACTTCGCGCGGCTGGTGCGCGACCCGCGGCTGCTGGGGCCCGCCACCGCGGTCCTGGGCGGGCCGGCGTACGTGCACCAGTTCAAGATCAACGCGAAGAAGGCGATGCGCGGTGACGTCTGGCCGTGGCACCAGGACTTCATCTTCTGGAACCGCGCGGACGGGATGCGCGACGCCAGGATGGTCAACGTGGCGGTCCTGCTCGACGAGGCGACCGACGTCAACGGGCCCCTGCTGGTCATCCCCGGCACGCACCTGCTCGGCACGCTGGAGCCCGCGGCCCGCGAACGGCCACGCACCTGGGAGTCCCACCTGTCGGCGGACCTGGAGTACGCCTTCGACGCGCCGAAGATCGCCGAGCTGACGGCGGACCGCGAGATCGTCCCGATCAAGGGCGAGGCGGGCGCGGTCTTCCTCTTCGACCCGCAGTTGGTCCACGGCTCGGGCACCAACATGGCGCCCCACGACCGGCGCATCGTCCTGGTGACCTACAACCACGTGGACAACGTCCCGGACGCGGTCGAGCATCCACGCCCGGAGTTCCTCGCCGCACGCGATTTCGCGCCGCTCGAACCACTCGAACCGGGCTTCGTGCACGGGGACCGCGTGGAGTAGGGGCGCCGCGTCGGCGCGACGGGCGTCGATCCGCATCGGAACCGATGGGTCTGGGGGTCGAATCGCATGGCAAGTGCTGTTCGCGGCGTGTCCGTGACATTGATGGGCATCGACGGGGCGGGGAAGACCACGCTCCTGCGTCACCTGGGGCGAGCGCTGTCGGAACTGGGGATCGAGTGCGTGGACACCAGTCGGAACGCGGCGATCCGCGCGGCGGGCGCCACTGACGGCTTCCCCGCGCGGAGCCTGGAACGGCTGTGGCTGGAGTCGTGGCGGCTGCTGCTCGGCGGCGGGCGCGCGGGTCGCTCGCCCGTCGACCCGGTGGTGCCGCTGGAGTTCGGCGAAGGGACGGAGGTGGCCTCCGGCTGGATCGTGGACCGGCTGCCGCCGGTCGTCGAGGGGGTGCGGCGGTCCGGTCCGGTGGCCTCCGCGCTGGCCGAGTTGACCATCGACCAGGTGGTCCGGGCGGAGGTGGTGGAGCCCGTGCTCGCGCGGGGCGCGGTCGCGCTGGGGGACGGGTTCGGGTTCACGACCGCGGTCAAGAACCTCGGCATCGTCCGGGAGATCCCGGCCGACACGACGTCCGACGACGCGCTGGACCAGTTCGAGGAGGTCTTCCGCGCGGCCTACTCGGTCCCGTTCCTGCAACCCGACGTCGGGTTCCTGCTCGACGTGGACCCGCGGCTGTCCGGCGAGTGGCGGCTGCGCCAGAACGGGCGGCTGGGTGCGGGCGAGGACCTGCGGCTGGCCGGTCGAGGGGGTGTGGACACCTACGTGGCGCTCCAGACCCCGGTGGCCGCGAAGCTGCGCGCCGCCGCCGCCGACTGGGGGTGGCACGTCCTGGAGATCGACGGTCGGCCCCAGCGGGAGACCGCCGCACAGGCCGTGGCAACCATGATGCGGGAACCGGCGGTGCAACGGTTGGTCCGGCATCGAGTCGGCGTCACCTAAACCGGGTGCGTCGCCGTGATTCACAACAGAGGTGTGATGTGGCTATGTCTGCTGCGTTAGGCTTGCGCAAGCTGTTCGCCCGACCCGGGATCGTCCGGGTCATCGGGGTGCACAACGCCTGGGGCGCGCGACTGGGCGAGCGCGCCGGATTCGACGCGATCTGGGCCAGTGGGCTGGAACTGTCGGCTTCGCACGGTGTGCCGGACGCGGACATCCTCACCATGGGCGACCTCCTGGCGGACATCCGCTGGATCACCTCCGCCGTGCCCATCCCGGTCATCGCGGACTGCGACGCGGGCTACGGCAACGCCAGCAACGTCGCCCACATGGTGCGGCTCTACGAAAGCGCCGGGGTCGCCGCGGTCTGCATCGAGGACAAGGTCTTCCCCAAGACCAACAGCTTCGTGGAGGGCCGCCAGCGGTTGGTCTCGATCGCCGAGTTCGTCGGCAAGATCGGCGCGGCGAAGGCGGCGCAGGCGGATCCGGACTTCATGGTCGTCGCACGGGTCGAATCGCTGATCGCCGGCTACGGCCTGGACGAGGCGCTGAAGCGGGCCGCGGCGTACGTGGAGGCGGGTGCGGACGCGATCCTCATCCACGCCAAGGACAAGTCGCCGCAGCGGGTGCTCGACTTCCTGTCCGCGTGGTCCGGGCCGATTCCGGTCGTCGTCGTCCCGACCATGTACCACTCGATCACCGGCGCCGAACTGGAACGGGCGGGCGCGAAGATGGTGATCTACGCCAACCACGGCCTGCGGGCGGGCACGCAGGCGGTCATGGAGGTCTTCGAGGAGATCCTGCGCACCGACGGCACGACCTCCAGCGAGGACCGGATCGCGCCGCTGAACACGATCCTGGAGTTGCAGGGGACCTTCACGATGCTGGCCCACGACGCGAGGTACGGGTACGGCGGCGATTCGCCGGACAGCGACGTTCCGCTGAACAGCGGCCGGACGGCGGAGAAGTGACCGGCGGCGCGGCGATCGACGCCGGCTCGGTGATGCGCACGCTGACCGGAGCGGGCTTCGGGCCGTTCTTCGGCGTGCCCTGCTCCTACCTCGCCCCGCTGGTCACCTGGTGCGAGCGCAACGCGCCGGACCTGTACGTGGCGGTCAACAACGAGGGCGAGGCGGTGGCCCTGGCGGCGGGCAGCCACCTCGCGGGCAGGCGGCCGGTCGTGATGATCCAGAACTCGGGCCTGGGCAACGCCGTCAACCCGTTCACGTCGCTGTGCCAGCCGATGCGGATCCCGTTGCTGCTGCTGGTGACCTGGCGGGGCGAGCCCGGCCGGCCCGACGAGCCGCAACACCGGCTGATGGGGGCGATCACGCTGCCGCTGCTGGACCTCATGCTGATCGACCACGAGCCGATCGCCACCGCGACCACCGCGTTCGAGGACCAGGTCCACCGCGCTTCCCGGCACCTGGACGGTTCCGGGCTCTCCCGCGCGCTGGTCGTGCCCGGCGGGTCGATCAAGCCGGTGCCGACCGAACCCCCGGCCACCGGACTCCCGTTGCGGCGCGACGTGATCGCGGCCGTCGTCGACGGGTTGCCGGACGACGTGGTGGTCGTCGCCACGACCGGCAAGACGGCGCGGGAGCTGGAGGCGAACCACGACCGCCCGGCGAACCTGTACGTCGTGGGCTCGATGGGCTGTGCGAGCAGCATCGCCCTGGGCATCGCGAGGGAACGTCCGGACAGGACGGTCGTCGTGCTCGACGGCGACGGGGCCGCGCTCATGCGGCTGGAGTCGATGGTCTCGGTCGGGGCACACCGACCGGAGCGCTTCGTCCACGTCCTGCTGGACAACGGCGCCTACGAGAGCACCGGGGGCCAGCGCACCAACTCGCCCGACGTCGACTTCCTCGCGATCGCCCGCGGTTGCGGGTACCGGACCGCACGGACGACCGACGACGCGGTGACCGCCGCCGAACTCACCCGGTCGGCGCTGACGGGAGGCGGGCCACACCTGATCCGGGTGGGGATAGGCGTCGGGTCGGACCCGGCGCTCGGCAGGCCGTCGCGGACACCCCCGGCCGTCGCGGAGCGGCTGCGGGGAACGCTCGCCGCGCGACGGCCGCCGGTCCCGGATGCGGGGCGGCGATGAGCCCCGCCGGCGGCCCGGCCGAACTGGTGCTGCTCAACCCCGGCCCGGCCAACACCTCCGAGCGGGTCCGGCGCGCCCTCGACCGCGGTGACATGTGCCATCGCGAGCCCGAGTTCAGCCGGCTCCTGGAGTCGATCCGGGCGGGCCTGGTCGAGACGCTGGTCTCGCCGCACAGCCACGAGGCCGTGGTCATCACGGGTTCGGGCACGGCGGCCGTCGAGATGGCCGTGCTGTCGTCGGTGCGGCCCGGTCGGGCGGTGCTGGTGCTGGAGAACGGGGCCTACGGCGAGCGCATCGGCCGGATGTGCGCGGCGCAGGGGCTGAAGACCTACCAGGTGGTCGAGGAGTGGGCACGCCCGATCGACCCGGCGCGGGTGACCGACGCCCTCGCGGCGCATCCCGACATCGACGCGGTCGCGGGCGTGATGCACGAGACGACCAGCGGCCTGGTGAACCCGATGGAGGAGATCGGCGCGATCGTCGCCGCCACCGACGCGGTCCTGGTGGTCGACGCCATCAGCGCCACCGGGCACGAGACGCCGGAACTGGCGCGGATCCAGGCCGATCTCGTCTGCGGCACGGCGAACAAGGGCCTGCACGGCCTGCCCGGCGCCGCGTTCGTCCTGATCGGACGGTCGAAGGGACTGTCCCGAGTGGAGCGGACGCCGGTCCGGAGCGGGTACCTCGACCTGGCGGGTCACCTGCGGGCCCAGCGCGGGGGCGAGGTCCTCTACACCCCCGCCGTCCAGGTCTACCAGGCGTTCGACGAGGCGATCAGGGAGTTCCGGGAGCTGGGGGGCTATCGCGCGCGGGTCGCCGACTACCGCGCGCGGGCCGCGTTGCTCCGCTCCGGGTTCGCGCGGCTGGGACTGGAGATCCTGGTCGCGCCACCGCACCGGTCCAACTCCGTGACGACCGTCCGGCTGCCGGCGGGCGTGGCCTACCGCGCCCTGCACGACGAGTTGAAGGAACGGGGTTTCGTGGTCTACGCCGGGCAGGGCCGGTTGTCCGGTGACTACTTCCGCGTCTGCAACATGGGCGAGCTGGCCCTGCCGACCCTGTCCCGCTTCGTCTCCGAGTTGGAAGAGGTGCTGACACTGTGGTGAGTGCGTTCGACCACGAGAGCCTGACCATCATCCAGGGGAAGCTGGAGCAGTACCGCCGCGAGGAAGGCGGCTTCCTCGCCACCGGAACGGAAACCGCCCAGCGCGCGTTCGGGGCGGACCTGCCGCGGGTCCTGCCCCGGCTCGCCGTCATGGTGATCCACGCGGAAACGGTCGCCGCCCGCAAGGCCGAGACGTGCCTGTCCTACCTGGCCCGCAACGGTTTCCGGCTGTTGCACGCGCTGACCTTCGAGGTGTCGCAGAATATGTGCGACACCGTCTGGCGCTTCCAGGCCAACGTGATCAGCGCGGACAGCCTGGCGGTCCGCGACGGCATCTACACCCACGGCACGTCGATCATGTTGCTGCTCAAGGACACCAGCCCGGACCCCGGCATGCCCGCGAGCAGCCGGCTGACGATGCTGAAGGGTTCCCCGGACCCCGTGCAGCGCGACGGGGGCACCCTCCGGTCCGAACTCGGCGCGATCAACAACATCTTCGGTTTCGTGCACTGCGCCGACGAACCGCTGGACGTGCTGCGGGAACTGGCGGTGATGCTGCCGCCACCGGTCCTGTCCGACGTCCACCTGCGGCTGGCCCGCCGGTTCGACGACGACGGCGCGGAGTTCGACTGCCGACCGGTGATCGAGACCGCCTACGCCGAGAACCCCGAGCACGACATCGATTCCGACCGGGCCCGGCGGCGGCTGCTCGCCGACGTCGCCGAGGCCGACGGGGGCGACGCTCGCGCGGGTGCGCTGCGGGCGATGCTCGCCGAGAGCGATCGGCCCGGCCGCGACCTGGACTGGTTCGCCTTCGCCGCCGCGTTGCGCGAGCTGGGCATCGACCCCTTCGGCTGGGACTCGCTGGTCGTGGCGAGCGACCGGGTCCGGTACGAGGTCCCCGGCCTGGTCAAGATCGTCCCCAGTTTCACCGAACTGATGAAGAGCAAAGGAGCACTCCGTCATGTCTGACACCTCTACCGCCGCCCGCACGGCGAACGACTGGTCCCCGCTGACCGAGGCCCAGTCCGCCGAGTACGCCGAGCGCGGCTACCTCCACCTCCGCGGGGTCTTCTCGCCGGAGGAAGTGCGCCGCGGGCTGGAGGCCATGGACCAGGTGGTCGCGGCCCAGCCGAAGACCCTGGCGCACCACGAGAGCTTCTACGTCAACGAGCAGACGGTGCGGGTGCGCAACGCGGTGAGCACCACCGCGGGGCTGGACGAGTTCCTGGACCACCCGGGGCTGGTCGGACCGCTGATGACCCTCTTGAACGGCAACGTCCAGATCCTGAGCACCGAGGTGCTGGTGCGCCACCTCCAGGACGAGGCCCTGGAGCCGTGGCACACCGACGGCGGGCAGTACCTCCAGCGGCTGCGCCTGATGGCCGAGAGCCCTCCCATCCAGGTCAAGGCCCAGGTGTTCCTGACCGACGTGACCCGTCCGAACAGCGGCAACTTCCTGCTGGTGCCGGGCAGCCACCTGGTGGTGCCCGAGTCGATGGACTACATGTGCAACATCGAGGAGCTGAACGAGCCCCTGCGGCGCGGCGAGGTGCCGGACCACGCGCTGATCGTCCAAGCGGAGCCGGGTGACGTGCTGATCTTCCCGCACTCGCTCTGGCACGGGGTGATGGCGAACACGACGCAGCCGCGCAAGACCTTCATCTTCCGCTACGGCCAGCTCTGGCAGCGGCCCTACGACTACGCGACCCAGCCGAGGGAGGTGCTGGACCGGATGTCGCCCCGGCTGCGGCGCATGTTCGGCGATTTTGGCGAGGACGCGCACCCGTCCGACTTCTACAAGCCACTGGGACAGGACGAAGTGATGTCCGTCGGCGGCCGGACCGCTGGGCAGGTGTCGCGATGAAGGTCAACTCGTGGAACGAGTGGGGCCGGCTCAAGCACGTGATCGTCGGCCGGGCGGACGGCACCCAGGTGCAGGCGCCGGAGCCCGCGATCTTTCGGGACTGGCCCGACGAGGGCTACCCGCGCGGCACCCACGGCGCGCTGCCGGACGAACTCACGGCCAAGGCGAACGAGCAGCTCGACCACTTCGCCACCGTGCTGACCGACCGCGGCATCCGGGTCGACCGGCCGGTGCCGCTGGACTTCGGCCAGTCGGTCGGCACGCCCGAGTGGACCCAGGAGAGCATGTTCGGCTGCATGCCGGGCCGGGACGTGCTGGTCACCCTGGGCAACGAGATCCTCGAAGCGACGATGTCCTACCGCAGCCGCTGGTTCGAGTACCTGTGCTACCGGCCGCTGATCGAGTCGTACTTCCAGGCCGACGAGGACATGCGCTGGGAGGCCGCGCCCAAGCCCCGGCTCACCGCGGCGTCCTACAACGAGGGTTTCTGGGACGAGTTCGAGGCGCTGCCCTTCGACGACCAGGTGGCGCGCGTGCTGCGCAACGACCTGGTGCTGACGGAGGCGGAACCGCTGTTCGACGCCGCCGACATCTGCCGGTTCGGCAAGGACCTGTTCGTCCAGCTCTCGCTGGTGACCAACCGGAGCGGCATCCGCTGGCTCAAGCAGCACCTGCCCGATCACCGCGTCCACACCGTCGTGTTCGGGAACTCGCACCCGCTCCACATCGACGCGACCTGGGTGCCGCTGCGGCCGGGCCTGGTGCTGCACTGCGGCGAGCGGACCGCGGAGGAGTCGCTGGTGCAGCACTTCAAGCTCAACGACTGGGAGGTGGTGGAAGCCGCACCGGCCCGGCACGAGGTCGCGCCGCCGCTGTCGCCGTGCAGCCGCTGGCTGTCGATGAACACGTTGAGCCTGGACGAGAAGACCGTCTGCGTCGAAGCGAGCGAGACCGCGCAGCTAGAGCAGTTCGACAAGCTCGGCTTCGAGGTCGTCCCGGTCCCGTTCTGGGACGTCGCGCCGTTCGGCGGCGGGCTGCACTGCTCGACGGTCGACATCGAACGCGAGAGCAGTCTGGAGGACTACTTCCCGAAGCGGTACGGGCGGTTCTAGGACCTGTCGTCGACCCGGACGTGGCCGATCGCGCGGTGCGTGGCGGCGGAGGTGTCGGGACGGACGGCAACGGCGCGACGAGGCCGTCGGGAGCGGCTCGCCGGGGTTGTGCCGACCCCGTGGTTCACTGGCCCGATCGGTCGCCCGGGAAGGGGTGCGGTGAACCTCGTCGCGTTGTCCCTGGCGGTGCTGGCCGCTTCGCTCCACGCGGGGTGGAGCCTGCTGAGCAAGCGCTTGTCGGACTACGACGCGTTCGCGTTCATCTGGCTGGCCTCGCTCGGCTCCTTCGTGGTCTACGCGCCGGTGACGATCTGGCTGACCGACGGCCTGTCGCTGTCCTTGTCGGCGCCCCAGACCGTCTTCCTGGCGGGCAGCATCGTCATCAACCTGGCGTACTTCGTGGTCACCCAGCACGGGTACCGGTTCGGCGACCTGTCCCTGGTGTACCCGATCGCCCGCGGCACCGGCCCGATCCTCGCGACCGTCGGGGGGATCGTGTTCCTCGGGCAGGTGCCGGGCGCGGTCGCCACCATCGGGTTGGTCGCGGTGGCCGCCGGGGTCGCGGCGCTCGGCCTGCACCGCGCCCCCCGCGGCCCGGTGCGACCGCCGGGCGGCGGCTACGGCGGTGTGGTGGGCTACGGACTGCTCTCCGGGGTCACCATCGCCGGCTACACGCTGTGGGACCAGCACGCCGTGGGACCGCTGGGTATCTCGCCGTTCCTGCTCAACTGGGTCGACGACGCGGGCCGGGTGCTGCTCCTGGCACCGGTGGTCCTGCGCAGGCGGGAGGAGGTGCGCAGGCTGTGGCGCGACTGCCGCCTGCTGCTGTGCGGGGCCGCGACCCTGATGCCCCTGCCGTACCTGCTGTTCCTGTTCTCGTTGCGACTGGCGCCCGCGAGCGTCGTCTCGCCGGTCCGGGAATCCAGTGTGCTGCTCGTCGTGCTGGCGAGCGGCGCACTGCTGGCCGAGGGGCACCGGCGCTTCCGGCTCCTGGCGTCCGCAGGGGTCGTGCTCGGGCTGGCCCTGCTCGCCGTCGGGTCCTGACCCGAAGTCCGGCCCATCCCGGGGCGTTGCGGGTGGCGACCAGGTGATGGAGGCGCGTCCCGACTTCGACCTGGGACCACATCGGGGTGCGGGCGTCGGCCGGCCATGGATGACGACGGCATAGGCCGGGCGTGACCGTAAAAATCGGTCACCGTCACCTGTAAAGACCAGTGCCCGCACCAGCAGTGTCATAACACGATTTTCGTGTCCCACCGCTGGCGGATTGGTCCGGATCTCCGCGGCGACGATGATCCCAGTTACGTTTCCATGATGGGGGGCAACGCATTCTGCTCTCGGCTCGGCCGGATTCCCGGCCGACGCCGGCCGGAGCGGTGACAACGCCGATGGCGGATTTTCCGGGGAGTTCTGGGCAATCGTGCGTCGTCCCTGACCTGCTGACCCGCTCGTCTTCCCATGCTCCCGGAAAGTCCGGGGTGGTGCATCCGACCGGCTGCTGATCGATGTCCGAAACCCTGCCACAGCCCTGTGCGCGTTATGAGCAGAAACCTCATCAGGAGGATCCATGTCCCATTCCAGACAGCGGCGCCATTCGGTGCTGCGGAGATCCGTGGCGGCGGCCACGGCCACACTGACGTTGTGGGCCACGACCGCCGTGGTCGTCGCGGCACCACCGGCGGCGGCCCAGGTCGACCCGGTCGACGTCGTGGTCACCCTCGGCCCCGGCGCGAGCACCACGGTGGCCAAAACGGTCACCACCCCGGCTGTCCCGCCCAACCCCGACCTGGTGTTCCTGGCCGACACCACCGGGAGCATGGGCGGCGCCATCGCCGACGTCCGGAACAACGCGGGCGCCGTCACCAGCGCGGTGCTCGACGCCCAGCCGACGGCGCAGTTCGCGGTGTCGGAGTACCGCGACGCCGGGGACGCGTTCGTGTTCCGGGTCAACCAGAACCTGACCGGCGACACGGCGGCCGTGCAGAACGGGATCAACGCCTGGGCCGCCGGCGGGGGCGGTGACATCCCGGAAGCCGCCATCAACGCCCTGTTCGAGATCGGCAGCGGCGCCATCGCGTTCCGCCCCGACGGCACCCGGATCGTGGCGTGGTTCGGCGACGCGCCCTCCCACGACCCCAGCCAGGGCCACACCCTGGCCGCCGCCATCGCCGCGCTGCAGGCCGCCGACATCCGTGTCATCGCGGTCAACGTGGGCCCGGCCGGTGGCGGGCTCGACGCCGGCGGCCAAGCCACGGCCATCGTGAACGCGACGGGTGGCGTGCTGCTGAACAACGTCCCGTCCAACCAGGTGGCGCAGGCCATCCTCGACGGCATCCAGGCCGTCAAGGTCACCGTCACGCCCACGATCACCGCGTGCGACCCGCAACTGACCGTCGGCTTCGCGCCCGCGAGCCGGACGGTGGACAGCGGCGACGTCGCCGACTTCACCGAGACCATCACGGTGAACCCGGGCACCCCGGCCGGGACCTACCACTGCACGGTCGACTTCCTGGTCGACGGCACCTCGCGCGGCTTCATCGAACAGAACACCGTGCACGTGCCCGGACTGTCCATCAACGACGTGACCGTCGCCGAGGGCGACGCGGGCACCACACCCGCCACCTTCACCGTCAGCCTGGACCGGCCGAGCCCGAGCCCGGTCACGGTGAACTTCACCACCGCCAACGGCACCGCCGTGGCGCCCGGGGACTACACGGCGACCGCCGGCACGGTGACGTTCGCGCCGGGTGAGACCGCGAAACCGGCGACCGTGCCCGTCGTCGGCGACACGGTGGACGAGCTGAACGAGACGTTCACCGTGACCCTGTCCGCGGCCGACGGCGCGGCGATCACCGACGCGGTCGGTGTCGGCACGATCGTCGACGACGACCGCGACGGCGTGTTCTCCTGCCGGGCGAGCGCTCTGAACGTGGTCGGCATCGAGCCGGTGGTGGCCAACCCGGCCAACGTGCCCTGCGTGGACGACAGCGAGACGCTGGCGCAGGTCGGCCTGAACGCCGGGGCGCTGGCGGTCAACGCCAAGGTGCTGTCCGCCACCACCGACCAGACGCCGGACGACCTCACCTCGGCACCGCCGGCCGCGGGTGACAACGCCACCGCGAAGGCCAAGGTCGACACGACGACCATCAGCACCCTCGGCCTGACCATCGAGCTGGGTGTGATCCAGGCCGAGGCCGTGGCCCGGTGCGTGCCGAGCGGCGGCGGGCTGGCGCCGCAGTTCACGGGCAGCTCGACCATCGCCTCCCTCAAGATCAACGGAGTGTCGACGACCGTCGGTTCCGCGCCGGTCACCATCCCGCTGCTGATCGGCTCGTTGAGGCTCAACAGCACCGAGACCACGGCGACCTCGGTGACCCAGCGCGCCGTGGTGCTGGACACGCTGCTGACCGACGTGGTCATCGGTGAGGCGCACGCCGACATCCACGGCACGGGCACCCACCCCAACGGCAACCCCTGCACCAGCTAGCTGACCGAAGCTCGACCGACGTCAGCGTCCGATCAGGACGGGCCGCCGCACCCGGCGGCCCGTCTCGTTCCACGGTCGGTTGCCCGGAGGCGGCTCGTTCTTCGACGCCGGCGTCGGCAGTACGCCGGGGTCAGCCGTGCGGGGACTTGCGCCAGGCCCCGGCGGGACCGACCCGGGGGCCGGGGCGGAGCAGGTGGCGGAGCAGCTCGCGGCGCTCGGCGGCGTTGCCCGGCTTCGGGTCGAACACCGCGTCGAGCAGCGGCAGCACCCGGGCACGGGCTTCGCGGGTGCGCATGATCCGCCGCCACAGCAGCAGGTCGAGGTGGTAGCGCCACTTCGGGGTGGTCGCGAGGCGGAGGACGTTGACGACGTTGCCGCGGGCCTTGGTCGGCAGCGTGTCCAGGTCTTCCGGTGCGGCGAGCAGCGATTCGGGCAGCACGTCGAGGCCGTGCGCGGTCATGAAGGCGAAGTCGGTGGGCCAGGCCGCCGCCCACAGGTAGTCGACCATCCGGCACCAGCCGCGCAGGAAGGTCACCTCCAGGTCGGGCCAGGGTTCGGTGTCGACGTCGGCGAGCACGTCGACCACCACGTCCAGGCACGTCTTGTGCGCCTTCCACAGGGCCAGGCGCGCCGGTTCGGGGTCCGCCGGTCCGTTCCCGCCCACCAGGGCGAAGTAGGCGCGCCAGTCCGCCACCGCCGCGGCCAGCTCCTCCGGCACGACCCCGCCCGTCACGTACCGGAACCGGGAGCGGGTCGGCGGGTCGGCGACCGGCAGGGCCGGCACCACCCCGGCGGCACCGGCCGCCAGCCACGGGACGACGCTGAGCGTGTAGTTGCCGTAGCCCCAGGGCGAGTCCGGGTCGATCCGCCCGTCCCGCCGGGTGTCGACGCCCAGCCGGTCGGTGCGGAACTGCCACTGGTGCTGGAACATCAAGCCCCACAACGGGTTGTGCCGGTTGTCGGCGCCGAACCTGTCGGCCGGGTTGGTGTTGTCGATCATCAGCCGGTAGGCGGCCATCCGCTGCTCGAAGGAGAACGGGTCGAACGTCTCCCGCAGGTCCTCCGCCGTCGTCCAGACCGGGTAGAGGTCCAGGGCCGCCAACTCGTCCGGATGGGCCACGTCAGATCGGTGTGGCCGTCGGTTCGGCCGCGGTGGGGGCGGGGCACCGACCTTCGGCTTCCCACCGTTCGCGCAGGTCGGCGGGGATGTCGAGAGTGGTGGACTGGCCGTTGGTGAGGTTGCGGACGCTGCCGCCGAGCAGGAGGTTGCCGGCGCGGTCGAGGATGGTGGTGGCCAGGGCGTTGTCGTCCTCGGACCGCTCCATCGCCCGGATCAGACGGGTGCCCGCGCGTACGACGCCGGACCAGCCGCGTGAGTGCGGCACCTCCATCCAGTCCGCCACCTCCGGGTTGACGACCTGGCGGACCATGGCGGCGACGATGCCGTCGAAGAGTTCGCCGGGGAACAGCCTCTCGTACGTGGTCAGCAGGTGACGGGTCAGCGCCACGCCTTCGGAGGACGGGCCGTAGGCGGCCTCGACCAGCGTGGCGCTCAGCTCACGGGCGTCTTCGACGGACTCCGGCAGCGATTCGGCGGGGATGCCGAGCATGGCCCCCGTGACGCGCCAGACGTAGTAGTAGTCGGAGGCTTCCTGCTCGGTGACCGCGATGCCGATGCGCCGCATGCCCTCGACGACCTGCACCGAGAAGATCAGCAGGCCACCGACCATGTCCTGCTGGCACACGGGCACGCCGTCGGCCTCGACGTCCCACCGGCCGGATTCGGTGAGGAAGTGGCGCACCGCGGCGTGGATCAGGCGCGTCTTCTGGATGGTGGGCACGAACGCCCCACCCGACCCGAAGGCGTCGCGACCCATCATGTTCATGACGAACTGGGAGGTCTCCGACAGCCGCCGGTGGGGTTGGTCGAGGCCGTGGGTCAGGGTCAGCACCCGTGACGTGCGGGCGTGGGCGTAGCAGTTGACCATCGCGCCGAAGGTCAGCACGGAGGCGACGTGCACGCCGTCGTCGACGAAGAAGTCGTAGGCCCGCGCCACTCGGTCCAGGTCGGCCCACTCCGGCGGGTTGTCCGTGGCCACCAGGAACGCGCGCACCGACTCGGGCAGGTCGTCGGGGATGGGCTGGTCGTTCGCGCGGAAGTGCTCCAGCACCTCGTTGACCACGCCGACGCGGTTCGTCGCCACCAGGTCGGCGATGACCGCGTCGGCGAAGGGATCGCCCTGGAACTTCAAGGCCTCGAACGCGGCTGTGTCCATCAGGGGCCACCCTTCGCTGATCAGTGACCACTACTTCACTCCACGTGCACGTGGCACGCCAGGGCACGAACCGGTGAAGTGCGGGCCGAAACACCCACTCGCTGTAGGTGGACCGCTCGAAACGCGTCCCGAGCGAGTGACAGTGGAGCATTGGGAAGCCTGCCCTGTCCGCAGTTGGGCGGCAGGGTGGCCGCCGTTCGGGTCAAGTCGTTCGAGTCGAACCGTCCGTCCGTGGTCCTACCGCGATACTCGTCGCGTGGACAGGCCGAACATGTCGCAGCACGCAGTGGGGAATGCCCTGTCCGGCGACGTGTCCGGGACAATCGTCCAGGCGGGCACCATCGGTAGCGTATTCGTGCACACGCCCGATGCGCGCGAGGATCTCTCGGTCCCACTGCCCTACCGGTTCGGTGCGGTACCACGCTTGCCCGACGGTGCTCAGCACCGCGACCTGTCCGCAACCCTCGCCGAGACCGTGGAACGCGGCGACACCGCCGTGCTGAAGGGCGTCGGTGGCGCGGGGAAGACCGAGCTGGTCGCGCAGTACGTCAGAGACCTGTGGGACGGCGATGAACTCGACCTGCTGGCCTGGGTGGGCGGATCGTCGCGGGAGTCGATCGTGCTCGCGTACGCCGAGCTGGGCGCGAACCTGACGGGCACCGAGGAAACCGTCCCCGAACGCGGTGCGGAGCGGTTGTTGGAATGGCTGGCGGTGAGCAGGCTCCGTTGGCTGGTCGTGCTGGACGACGTCCGGGCGCCGAACGACATCTCGGGGTTGTGGCCGCCTGCCACGCACTCGGGGCGGACGATCGTGACCACCCGCCGTCCTGACCTGCCGACGCGGCGAACGCGCCTGAAATCGATCACCGTGGGGTCGTTTCGGAAGGAGGAGGCGCTCGCCTACCTCGACGCCCGGTTCGCCGATGCGCCGGACGGCCTCGTCGGC
Source organism: Actinosynnema sp. CS-041913 (assembly GCF_050942485.1). NCBI lineage: Bacteria > Bacillati > Actinomycetota > Actinomycetes > Pseudonocardiales > Pseudonocardiaceae > Actinosynnema > Actinosynnema sp. CS-041913. The sequence continues at coordinate 3,650,423 of NZ_CP192037.1, forward strand.
GCCGCCGAACTGGCACGGGACTTGGACTACCTGCCACTGGCGCTTGCCTCGGCCGCCGCCCACATGCGAAACGTGGGGCTGTCGTGTGCCGAGTACCGGTCGAGGTTGAACGCGCGAAGGCGCGCTGTGGAAGGACGTCCCCCCACCGGCGACGACCTTCGATCGATCGTGGGCCTGACGTGGTCCCTCGCCGCGGAGGCGGCCGACCGGGAAGCCCCCACAGGACTCGCTCGGCCACTGCTGGAAGCGATCAGCGTCCTGGCTCCCTCCGGCTTCCCCTCCGGCCTGCCGGCTGCCCCGGCGATGCTGGAGGCGCTGTCGGCGGTGGTCGGTCGGGTGGTCGACCGGTACGAGGTGGCGGACGGACTGGCCGTCCTCCAGCGGTTCGGCCTGGTTGATCCGACACCGGATGCCGGCAGCCCCCGAGTGCGGATCCACCCGCTGGTCCAACGGGCTGCGCGCGATGCGACAAGGGACCAGGACCTGCCCCGGATCGCACGTGCCGCGGCTTCCGCTCTCCTCGGGGAGTGGCGCGCGAGCGCGGGCGAACCGGGCCAGGCGCAGATGCTCCGGGCGAACGCCGAGGCGCTTCGCGCCGTTGCCGGCGACGTGCTGTGGGACGCGGACCACCGGGAGATCCTGGTGCGCGCGGGGACGAGCCTCGCGGCCGACGGACTGGTGTCGGAGGCGGTGCACTACTTCGAGGACCTGCACGCGGAAGCCGCACAGCGGTTGGCGGAAGACCACCCGTTCACCCTGGGCATCCGACGGCACCTGGCCATCGTCCGCGCGACCGCGGGGGACGTGCGCAGATCCGTCGTCGAGTTGGAGGAACTGCTGGCCTCCTACTCCGCGGCGCTGGGACCGGATCACCCCGACACCCTCACCACGCGCGACCACCTGGCCGGGTGGCGAGGCGAGGCCGGTGACCTCCACGGCGCGGCGGCCGAGTTCGAGCAGGTCCTGGCCCTGCGCTCGCGAGCGCTCGGGGAAGACCACCCCGCCACCCTGGCCACGAGGGGCAACCTGGCGTTCTGGCGGGGGACGACCGGCGACCTCGACGGCGCCGCGACCGGGTTCGAGAGCCTGGTGGCCGCGAGCACCCGGGTGCTGGGCCCGGACCACCCGGCCACCCTCACCGCGCGTTTCAACCTCGCCCGCTGGCTGGGGGCGGGGAACAACGTCGACGCCGCCATCACCGTCCTCGAACAACTGCTCGCCGACCAGCGACGGGTGCTGGGCTCCGGCCACCCGGACACCATGGCCACCCGCCACGGCCTGGCCGACTGGCGCGGCGCCGCCGGGGACGCCGCCGGTGCGGTGGCCACCATGGAGCGGGTCCTGGCCGACCGCGCCAGGCTGTTAGGACCCGACCACCCGGACACCATGGCCACCCGGCAGAGCCTCGCCGAGTGGCGTGGTGCCGCGGGTGACGCCGCCGGTGCGGTGGAGGAACTGGATTCCCTCTACGAATACCGGGTCCGGGCGCTCGGCCTCGACCACCCCAACACCCTCATCGCTGCGAGCAACCTGGCCGCGTTGCTGCGGCAGGCGGGGAACCACACGCGCGCGCGGATGCTGCACGAGCACGTGCTCGACGCGCGCCGCCGCGTCCTCGGGCCCGATCACCCCGACACCCTTCGCTCGGCCGCGAGCCTGGCGGTGCTCCTGCGGCAGTCGGGGGACTACGAGCGGGCCCGCGACCTGCACGAGCACGTGCTCGACCGGCGTCGTCGGGTGCTCGGACCGGTCCACCCCGACACGCTGCGCTCCACCGCCGATCTCGCGGTGGCGTTGCGGCAGTCCGGGGACTTCGCCCGCGCCCGGGTCATGGACGAGACGGCCGTCGAAGGGCGACGTCGGGCACTGGGCCCCGACCACCCGGACACGGTCAGGTCGGAGAGCGCCCTGGCCGCGCAGGACCGGTTCGGGGTGCCCCGGATCTTCGTCGCGCACCAGACCGCGGGTCGGGTGGTCGACGAGATCGTGGCAGGGCTGCAGTACCACGCGATGATGGTGCACACCAGCGGCTCCATCGGACCGGGCGGACGCCACGGGCCGGCGGCGGAGGAAGCGTTGACCTCCTCGGACCTGGTGCTGGCGCTGGTCACCGAATCCGGGTTCAGCTCGCCCGCGGCGACCCGCGTGATCGACTCCGCCCTGTCGCGCGACCTGCCGTTGATCCCGGTGCTCGTCGGCGTCTTCCCCGGCGAGGTCACCCGGATGCTGCCCCACGGGATCACCGACCGACGGGCGATCACCCTCGACTCGACCACCCCGGCCGAGATCGACCGCCTGGTCGAGTCCGTGCGGCGGGTGATCCTGGCACGCCGGGAAGTGCGGTCGGAGCAGGGGAGCCGGAGCGGAGCGGGGCGGCTCTCGCCCGACGAGTTGGCCGAGCTGCGGGACGCGGTGGCGGCGGCGTTCGACGACGCCGGACGGCCGCTGGAACACGATGACCGGCGCCCCCAGTTGCTACAGCCCGGACCGGTGTGGATCTCGGCCGAGGTAGCGCCGACGACGACCGAAGTCGACCACTTCGCCGAGCACCTCTCCCATGGGCGGCTCGGGTACCTGGTGCACGTCGGCGATCTGCGCGCCGGCGCGCAGATCGCCCTGGACCAGATGCGCATCGGTGGCAAGCCGGTCGTGACGGTCACCGCGCGGTCGTTGCGGGCGGCGCACGCCGACCAGCGCGTGGACGCCTTCCTCGGCGAGCTGGAACGCGACTACGGCAACCGCGACAACCTCTTCGACACCAAGAACGCGTTGATCAACGAGCGGTTCCTGTTCGGGCGTGACGTGCTGCTCAACACCGTCGGCAGCGCGTTGCGCCGCAACGAGCACGTTCTCGTCACCGGACTGCGCAAGGTGGGCAAGACAAGCCTCCTGAACATCCTCCGACAACATCTCGCCGACCGCCCGGTCTGCCAGGTGGACCTCCAGCGCTTCGACCGCCACGGCGAGGACTGGCCGCCCACCCTGTTCTCGTTGATGCTCACCGCGTTCGACCGGTGGGGGCGCACCGAGTACGACGACTGGCCGTTCGAACCGTCCACTCCGACCACCACCACCGCGCTGGAAGCCGAACTCGACCGCAGGCAACAACACCTCGTGAGGTCCGGTCGACCGGAGACACCGCTGGTGGTCGTACTGGACGAGTTGGAACGCATCTACCCGGCACGCGGCGAGGACCACGCCGCACGGCAGTGGGTGCGCGCCGGCGGCGCGCTGCGCGCCCTCGCACAGGGGGAGCGGCGCCACGTCGTCGTCATCGGCGCGGACCTGAGACCCGGAGTCAACCGCGACAACGACCTGGGCCCGGCGGGCACGAACCCGTTCTTCTCGTTCTTCCAGGAGACACCCATCCCGCTGCTCGGCGCCGAGGCGGTCGACAAGATGGTGCGCGACCTCAGCAGGGCCATGGCGATCGAGGTCGTCCCGGCCGAGTTCGTGTCCCGGCTGTGCCGGCTCACCGGCGGCCACCCGGCACTGGTGCGGACGGTCGCCGCCGAGGCCTACCGGCAGCGCGCGAAGCCCTACGAGTTGTCGTCGACCGACCTGGACGTGGCACTCGACCACCTCGAAGACTCCGACGCCGTCGGCTTCTTCCTGCGCAACAACCTGTGGCAGCTCATGACGGTGGCTGAACGCGAGGTGATCCAGGCCGCCGCGCAGGCCCGCGACGTGGCGGCATTCGTCCCCGAGGCGGAGCGGAAGCAGGCCATTTCGGCGTTGCGGACCCAGGGCCTGCTGGGCGACGGCGTGCGGATCGGGTTGTTCCGCGACTGGCTGCGCCACCTGGAGAGCTGAGCCGTGACCAATCCGTTCTACTCCAGTTCCCTGTTCGTCGGCCGCGATCGCCAAGTGACCGATCTGTCCCAACTGCTCGGGCACGGACGATCCGCGTTGCTCATCGGTGGGCGGCGGGCCGGCAAGACGACGTTCGTCCGCCGGTTGACCGCCGAATCGGTGGGACGCGCGGTGGTGCGGACGGACGTCGCCGGCTGGGACCTGGCGTCGGAAGCAGCCGCCCTGGGCGCGTTGTTGAGCGCGGTGCTGGGGCAACAGGAGACGTCGCGGTCGGCGGCCACCCGCCACGAGGTGGCCATGGCGCTGCACGACATCCGACCGGTGGCGCTCCTCATCGATGAAGCCGACCGGGTCCTGCTCGCGCGGTGGGGGCCGGGTTTCTTCTCGTTCCTGCGTTGGCTGGACGACACGTACCTCCGCGACGACATCGCGATCCTGCTGTCCGGCGGGCCGGTGCTCACCGTGTTCCGCGACCCGGAGGATCGGGGCTCGCCTCCGTTGAACACGGCCGAACCCAGGTTCCTCGACCCACTCGACCGCGCCGCCGTCGTCGAACTCGCCGGCCCGGTGTCCAGTGCGGACATCGATGCGCTGATGAACCACTGCGGTGGGCACGCCTGGCTCACCAAGCTGGTGTTGGCGGCGCTCTACAACGGCAAACCGATGGAGGATGCGCTTGACGAGGTCTTCGACCTGGCGGTGAGCACTTTTCCGGTGTGGGAACGCCAACTGGGCGAGGCGGGCCGGCTCCTGCTGCGGGACTTACCCGCCGGCGGTCTCAGCAGAGCGGCTCTCCGGAGTGATCGCTGGGCGAAGCACCGCGCCGCGTCGAGGCTGAGCCGAAGTGTCGGAGCGGTGCGCTACGAAGACGGCTTGCTGCGACGCGGGCCGCGCCTGTTCGTGGACTGGCTCCTCCAGCGCCAAGCCGACGACACGACGTGGGACCTCGCCATCTCCTACGCGTCGGAGGACGAGGCGTTGGCCCGCCAGATCAACGCCCACCTGCGCGGCGAGTTCCGGGTGTTCTACGCGCCCGATCAGAACGCGGCCCTGTGGGGCACCGACCTGAACCGCGTGTTGCCGAACACGTACGGTGTTCGCAGCAAGCACGTCCTCGTGCTCAGCACACCGATCTACGTGACCAAGCACTGGACGAGACTGGAGTTCGAGTCGGTCGCGGTCCACGCGCCGGAGCGCATCCTGCTGATGGATCTCGGCGGCCTGCCCGAAGACCTGCCGGACGGACTGGTCTACCGCGGAGGCAGTCCCGGCGAGATGGTCGGGCTGGTCGCCGCGCTGCGGGACAAACTCGCCGTCTAGCTCCCCCGTCACGGGCCGTGCCTCAGCTCTTGTCGAGTTCCGCGTTGACCATCGCCTCCAGTTGGTCGCGGCCCTCGGTGCCCAAGGCTCCGCCCAGTGCGGTCGCCAGTCGGTCGAACGGGTCCTCCAGAGGCAGTGCCGCCAGGCTGTCCGCGAGTTCGGGAAGCGTCCAGAGTGCGCCGTCCTTGTCGACCTGCGCGCCGCGCGACCAGCCGTGGTTGACCGCGATCGAGCCGCCGCGCACCGACAGGACCTGTCCGGTCAGTGGGCAGCCCTCGCTGACCAGGTATGCGACGAGTGGGGCCACCACGGCGGGGTCCTTCGGGTCCAGTTCCCCGGCCGGCGGTGTCCGGTCCATACCGGGCACCGGGTTCGTCAGCCGGGTCCGCACCATCGACGGGCTGACGCAGTTCACCCGGACGCCGAGCCGCCGCAGTTCCAGCGCGTGCACGGTCGTCATGGCCGCGACTCCGGCGTTCGCCGCCGCGTAGTTCGTCTGCGTGGGCAGCGGGTTGAGCAGGCCGGAACCCGAGGCGGTGTTGACGATGGCGCGGTCGGTGCGCACTCCGTCGTTCACTCGTCCGCGCCAGTACGCCGTGGCCCAGCGGCTGACCGCGAAGGTCCCTTTCAGCTTGACCGCGACGACGTCGTCGAACTCGGCTTCGGTCAGCCGTTCGAGCCCTTTGTTGACCTCGATGGTGGCGTTGTTGACCACCGCGTGCAGATCGCCGAACTCCGTGACGGCCCGCTCGACCATGCGCTGGGCGTCCGCCCAGTCGGTGACGCTGCCGGTGTCGGCCACCGCCCGCCCGCCCCGTGCGCGGATCTCCTCGACCACATCGGCGGCGACGCCGTCGTCGCCGCCGCGCCCGTCGATCTCCACGCCGGGGTCGTTCACGACCACGTTCGCGCCGCAGTCCGCCAGGTGCAGCGCCTCTGCCCGGCCGATCCCTCGCCCGGCACCGGTCACCAGCACCGTCCGCCCGCTCAACCCGCCCATGACGACCCTCTCTTCACTCCGATACATCTCAGTGCACTCAGTATACTGATGCATCAGGTGTATTGAGTTACGTGGTGCACTACGCTCGTCCTGTGCCAGACGATGTCGGACGCCGCGAACGCAAGAAGCTGCTCACCCGGCAGGCGCTGGTGGACGCGGCCGTCCGCCTGTTCACCGAACGGGGCTACGACGAGACGGCTGTGGCCGACATCGCCGAAGCCGCCGACGTCAGCAAGCGCACCTTCTTCCTGCACTTCGCCACCAAGGAGGACGTGCTGCTGGCCGACGGCGGCGTCAGGATCGATCTGGCGGTGCAGGCCATCGAGGGACGGCGACCCGGCGCGCCGATACGCGAGGTCCTGGCCGAGGCGACGACGTGCATGATCGCCAACACCGCCGGCGAGCTGCCGAACGGGCTCGCGGCGCTCCGTGCCCGGCTGGTGGTCACCACGCCCGCCGTCCAGGCTCGCGTGCTGCACACCATGTTCGTCGCGCAGACCCGGATCGCCGCAGCGTTGCGCAAGGCGTACCCGGACCTGCTCGACGAGGTCACCGCGGCCGGCGTCGTCGGTGCGCTGACGGGCGCCATCAGCGCCGCTGCCGTCGCCAGCCTCCAACTCGGCGAGCCACCCGAACCGACCCGCGCCGCGATGCGGCACGCGGCCGAGATCGCACTGGACTACGTGGAAACGCTCGCCTGACCACGTCAGGGTGCCCGTAGCGACTCGGCCGGCGTCGGATCGCCCGCCAGCGCCACCTACTTCGCCGGAGGCGGGTTCAGCGGCAGCCATTCCTCGAACCGAGTGGTGGACAACTGCGCGTCGGCGCTCGGCAGCAGCGTGTCCCTCTCCAACAATGCACCGAAGTAACGTGCGTCCGGGTCGGCCACGACATCGCGCGGGTCGCCCTGGAACGCCAGCCCCTTGCGGATCAGCTCGTCCAGGCCGAACTGCTCCGGGCCGGCCACCTCGACGGTGCCGTCGAGCGGTGCGCCCACGGCGGCGCGGCCGACGGCGCCGGCCACGTCGTCGCCGGCGATCGGCTGGATGCGGGCGTCCGACAGGCGCACGGTGTCGCCGTCGGTGGCCGCCTCGGCGATGCTCCGCACGAACTCGAAGAACTGGGTCGCGCGCACGATCGAGTACGGCCGTCCCGAGTCCTCGATGAGCTTCTCCTGCGCGATCTTCGCCCGGAAGTACCCGCTCTCGGCGAGCCGCTCGGTGCCCACCACCGACAACGCCACGTGGTGGCCCACACCGGCCTTCTCCTCGGCGTCGAGCAGGTTCCCGGTGGACGTGCGGAAGAAGTCCATCACGGCGTCGTCGGCGAACGACGGCGAGTTCGAGACGTCCACGACGACCTGGGCGCCTGCCAGCACCTCGGCCAAGCCCTCGCCGGTCAGCGTGTCGACCCCGGAACCAGGCGACGCGGGAACGGCTTGGTGGCCGAGTCCGCCGAGTTCGCGCACGAGCTTCGAGCCGATCAGACCGGTGCCGCCGATGACGACGATCTTCATGTCCTGCCTTCCGTCCTGCCGTCCCCGGCCGGCCCGGGGACGTCCGTCGACAGCCTGTGCCGACTGTTTCACTGTGCCGGCACCGGCCGGGTGCGGCCGGAACATCCCTCACCGCCGATGCGGTCCGTAGCCTTGGGTGCTTGACCTTGTAGTTGCTGTAGAGGCGAACCTGGTGCCATGTTGTCCATCAGCGATTTCAGCGAGATGTGCCGTCTGTCGCCGCAGACGCTGCGGTTCTACCACTCGGAGGGCTTGCTGGTCCCCGCCGAGGTCAACGAGCAGACCGGCTACCGCTCGTACACGTTCGACCAGGTCGAGCAGGCCATGCTGATCACCGTGCTGCGCGGCGCGGGCATGAGCGTCAAGCTCGTCCGGCGTGCGCTCGACGAGCCGGACACGGCGCCTGCCCTGGTGCAGCAGCACAGCGCGGAGGTGCAGCGCCTTCGGCAGGAGCAGGACAGGGCGATCAGCGACGCGTGCGAGCTGTTCGACGCGTGGCCGGAGGCGCGCCTGCGCCACACGCCGGGTACGACCGTGGTGTCGAAGGTGGTGCCCGGCCCGGCGGGCGGGAGCGACCAGTACGACTGGGAGCAGGCCGATGTCGCCCTGGCCGCCACCGTCCGGGAAGTCGCCGAGGCGGTGAAGTCGTGCGGAGCCGTCGTGTCGGGGACGCCATGGCGCGCCCCGGCCATCGAAACCCCGGAGCAGAAGAAGCGGAACCTCACCACCGAGGGGCCGCACTGGCTGGCGAAGGTCCCCGTCACGGCGGAGGAGGACGCGGTCGCGGCCCTGCCCGCCGACGTCGAGGTGCAGACCTTCGAGGCCCGGCGGGAACTGTCGATCTTCATCCCGGGCCGCAGCTCGACGGCCAAGTACGGCACCGCGATCTCGCGCCTGGCCACGTATCCCCTCGACGCCGCCTTCATCGACCTCTCCCGCATCCGCCAACTCGTGCACGACGACGGCGTCGAGACCGCGGTGGCGATCTGCGTGCTCGATGAGAGGTGACCGGACGGGACGGCCGAACGTCGGAACCGCCGACGCGCGATCCGCTTCACCGCCGTGCCTGAATGGGCCAACCTCGGCCGAAGACCGGTTGCGGAGACTTGTCGGGCGGTTTCCTGGACGTCCGGAAACCAGGGGGAGAACACATGGCCAAGCGTTCACTCGGTGTGCTGGCGGCAGGAGCGGCCCTCTCGCTCCTGCCGGCCGGGCAGTCCGTCGCCGCACCGGAGCAGCACGCCGTCCGATGGATCCAGCCCGAACCGATGCTGATGTTCCCGTCGAACCTCTCGAACGCCGATCCGATCGCGGTCGCCCGCGATCGCGAGGCGAAGGCGCAGGTGCGGGCGGGGGCACGGCAACAGGCCGCCGGCACGCCCTTGCCCTATCGGGAGAAGGAGGCGGTCGGCGCCGGTGGCGCCAACGACAGCCCGGCGACCGCCGAGCACATCGCGGGATTCGGCACCCGCGGGCAGAACAACCCGAAGGTCGCGCTCACCGGTGACCTCAAGCCCGACGACACGATCCCGACGCTGCCGCCGTTCGCCGAGACCAACGACGCGATCGGTTTCGCGGGCGACACCGGTGTCGGCGGCGCACATCGGGCCATCCGCACCAGCGGCGCCATCGGCGACGGCCCGCACGGCAGCGCCGGCGACGGCACGGGCGACATCGACTTCTACCGGCTCGACGGGGGCGCCTCCGGGGTGACGTTCACGGCGCAGACGTCGACCCCGACCGGCGACCTCGACACGTTCCTGGCGCTGTTCGACGCCGACGGCAACCTGTGGGCGGTCAACGGCAACGTGGGGGGCACGACCGACTCCGCCATCATGTACACCATCCCGCCGGGCCGGGACTTCTACCTCATGGTGGGTTCGGACCCGTTCGGGGTGCCGCGTGATCCCAAGACGCCGGGCACCGGTGCGGGCGTCTCCACGGAGGGCCCGTACGACCTGCGGATCACCAGTGGCAAGAGCGGCGGCGACCTCGACTACTACTCGTTCGACCTGCGTGCCGGCGACGTGCTCGGCGCGTCCGTCGCGGGCGGCGGGACGCGGCTCGCGGTGCACGACCCGGCCGGCCGCGAGGTGTTCGGCTCCTCGCAGGACCTCACCTGGATCTTCGCCGTCGACTCGCCGATGCCCGGCGGCGGCAACGCCGTCGTGGACTTCGCCGCGCCGCGGGACGGCCGGTACCGGCTCGGTGTCGAGGCGGGCGAAGGCCCGTATGACATCAAGCTCGAAGCGTTCCGCCCCGGCACGGAGACCGCGCCTCGCGGCTCCGTGCACACGATCTTCCTGGACTTCGACGGCGCCAGGGTGAACACGGCGATCTTCGGCAACGGTGGCGGCCTCCGCGACCTCTCCCCGTTGTCGAGCTTCCTGCCGAGGTGGGGGCTCACCGCACGGGACGAGCGCGCGTTGACCGACGCGGTCATCGCGACCGTGCGGGAGAACATGGAGCGGGACCTGGCCGCCAAGGGCACCAACCCGCGGTTGGCGCTGCGCATCCTCAACAGCCGCGACCACGCCGATCCCTGGGGGCAGCCGAACGTCAGCCGGGTCGTCGTCGGCGGCACCACCGCCGAGACGGGCATCTTCACCATCGGCATCGCGCAGTCCATCGACGCCGGCAACTTCGGCCGGGAGGAGACCGCGCTGGTGCTGCTCGACGAGATCAGCGCGCCGGCCGGACCGGACTGGTCGATCAACTCGTACCTCCGGCCGCAGAGCGACCGGATCGGGTTCATCGGCCGCGCGGTCGGCAACATCACCAGCCACGAAGCCGGGCACATGTCGGGTAGCTGGCACACGGACGAGCGCAACGAAGCGCACGGCGTCATGGACCCGGGCGGCAACCCGGCCGTGATGTTCGGGGTGGGCCCCGACGGGGTCGGCGGCACGGCCGACGATCCCGATCTCGACTTCATCGAGGACGGGCTGAGCCCGTCCGAGGGCTTCACCGGGATCGAGGACACCGTCAACCGCACCGCGTGGGCGTTCGTCCGGGGAACCGGCTGACGCGGAGGTGGGCGCGGCTCCTGCCGTCGTCGTCGGGCACTGGCGGCGGGGCCGCGCGCACCTGGACGACCACCGGTCAGCGTGCGTCAGGCAGGTCGGGTTCGCGCCACATCGGATAGGACTCGGGTCCGCCGTCGGGCAGCGCACGCGCGAGGGTGGGGCCGTCGGCGTATCCCAGCCTGCGGTAGAGCCGCGCGCTGTCCGGGCTCGACGCGATGAGGAACGTCGGTGTGCCCGGACCGTCGGCGAGCAGGGCGTGGTAGTGGCCCACGAGACCGCGGCCGATGCCCTGGTTCCGGTGTTCGGGCGTCACGCCGAGCACGGCGAGGAAGTGGTGGGGCCGGCCGCGGGGGTGCAGGTCGTCGAGCAGTTCGTCGTACACGAGGAACCGCGGGGTGTGGACGCCGCAGCCGCGCGCGAGCCGCTCCTCGTAGTCCCGCGGCGGGGGCGGCGGCCGGTCCGGCTGCTCGTGTCGCACCCAGACCGCGGCGGCGGTGAGTGTGCCGTCGTCGGCGGTGACCAGGTGGATCGCCCCGTGTTCGAGCCCATGTTCCACGGCCAACTCGAAGTGCGCGCGCAGGGCGACGAGGCGTTCGACGGGGTCGCTCACGAGCCATTCGCCCGGTGTGGTCCCGTGGAAGACGCGTGCGAACAGGTCGGCGACCTGCGGCAGGTCGGCCGAGGTCGCGGTGGTGGGGACGTGGTTCATGCCGCGCCACCGTGCCGACAACAGATCTCCGCTTGGGCGCGCACGACACAGTTGTCCCAGACCTGAGCGGATTCCGGAAGGGATCACCAGGGCAGATCGGCGGAGGACCGGGTCCGCACCGGGCCCGCACCGAGCCCGGTCGCGTCAGGTGCGGGCAGACCCGTAGACGGCCGCGGCGATCCGGGCGAACGAGCGGATGAGCGGGCCGGAGTGGGCGTCCGACCAGGCGACCACGAGGTGGCTGGGCGGCATGTCGGTCAGCGGCACCGACGTGAGACCGTCGGGAAGCGCGTGGACGAGCGGCGCCAGGCCGATCGTGCCGTTCCACAGCACCGCTTGCAGGCACTCGTGGACCGTGCGCACGACCTGGCCGTCGAGCCGGGGCCCGTCGGGGCCGCTCCAGTACGCCCGCCAGATCGGGTCGATGCCCGCCGGCAGTTGGAACCACCGGCGGTCGGCGAGTTCGCGCGAGTGCAGGCTCTCGCGGCCGGCCAGCGGGTCGTCGACGCGGAGCACCACACCGACCGGGTCCGTGCGCAACACGTGCGTGACGAGGGCCGTGTCGTCGAACGGCGTCCGGGTGAGCGCCACGTCGACCAGCCCGGCCCGCAGCCCGGCGGTCGGGTCGGTCAGACCGGCTTCCCGGATGCGGACCTGCACCCCGGGATGGCGTTCCCGGTAGGCGGCGGCCAGCCGGGTGCCGACCTGCTCGGCGCTGTCCGCGAGGGTGCCGATGGTGATGGTCGCCGCGCCGGCCGCCGCCGCCACGCGTGAGCGGACCTGGTCCGCCTGCGCCAACAGCGTGCGCGCCTCGTCGTAGAGCGAGACCCCGGCCGGGGTGAGCGCCACCCCGCCGGGTGAGCGGTGCAGCAGCACGTGCCCCAGGTCGTTTTCGAGCTGCTTGATGGCCCTGCTCAGTGGGGGCTGCGTCATGTGCAGCCGTGCGGCGGCGCGCCCGAAGTGGAGTTCTTCGGCGACCGCCACGAAGTAGCGCAGCTCGCGTAGGTCCATCACCGGCGAAGATACCCGCACGGTATCGGCGCGGCGGAATCGGGCTTGGACACCTCGGACACTCCCGCGATGGACTGGACCCGATCTTGGACTGCCCGCGAGACGACCCGCGGGCGCCTCGCCACCCGAAGGAGACACCGTGACCGAACCCGTGCAGGCCGAACCCGTCGTGCAGGTCACGGGCGTCCGGGAACTCGCCCGCGACCTCGTGGTCATCCCGGACCGGCGCGTGCAACTCGTCCCGAACATCGGTGTCATCGGCGGCCGGCACTCGGTGCTCGTCGTGGAGACCGGACTGGGGCCCCGCAACGCCGAAACCGTGCTGAAGTTCGCGACCGAGTACGCCCGGGGGCGCAAGCTCTACCTGACCACCACGCACTTCCACCCGGAGCACGCGTTCGGCGCACAGGTCTTCGCGGGCGAGGCGACGTTCCTGGTCAACCGGGACCAGGCCGACGACCTGGAGCGGAAGGGCCCCGGCTACCTGGAGATGTTCAAGGGCCTCGGCGCACCGGTCGCACGGGAGCTGGAAGGGGTCGAGTTGGTGCGGCCCGACCTCGTCTACGACCGGGAGTACGACCTGGACCTCGGCGGCCGGGTCGTGCAATTGCGGGCCACCGGCCGGGCGCACAGCAAGGGCGACCAGGTCGTCCGGGTGCCGGACGCGGACGTGCTGTTCACCGGCGACCTCGTGGAAGCAGGCCAGTTCGCGATCTTCCCGTGGTTCCCGCCGCACGACACCGATGTCTCGGGCACCCGCTGGCTCGCGCTGATGCAGCGCCTGGCCGCCGAGGGCGCGGGGATCGTCGTGCCCGGTCACGGCGATGTCGGTGACGCGCGGCTGCTCGCCGACGTCCGCGACTACCTCCAGTTGCTGCGCGACGAGACGTGGGCGCGCCGCGACTCGGCGATGAGCGAGGCGACGATCGCCGCGGAGGTCTCGGCGCTGATGATCGAGCGACGCCCGGACTGGGTCGGTCGGGAGTGGATCGACAAGGGCGTCGGCTGCCTGTGCGCCGAGCACTCCGCCTGACCTGAGGACGCGACCGGCAGCCCTTCGACTCGGCGGATCTGAGGCGTGCGGCGCACCGCACCGCGTCAGCGGACTTGAGGCGCGCGGCGCATGCACAAGGTCAGCGGTCCGCCGTCGGGCAGTTGCACTTCGGCGAACACCTCGAAGCCGAGCTTGCGGTAGAGCCGCACGTTCCGGTCCCCGGTGGTCTCCAGGTACGCGGGCGCACCGGCCTCGTCGGCGGCGTCGAGGCCCGGCTGGATCACCGCGCTGCCGAGGCCCTGCCCCTGCCGGTCCGGCCGCACGCCGACGGTGCCGAGGAACCACGCCGGCTCCGTCGGCCGGTGCGGGCCGAGGGCCTGCTCGGCGCGGGCGGACGCTTCGGCCCGGTCGCCGGCGAGTTCCCCGGCCCGTTCGGCGATCGGCCCGAACGCCGCCGCGGCATCGGTGTCCGGGGTGGTCCACACCGCGACGGCGCCGCAGTCGTCGGTGACCCAGACCGCGCCGTGGTCCAGCCCGACCTCGGTCAGGAACAGCCGTTGCAGCTCACGTACCCGCTGCTCGTGGTCGTCCGCGGCCACGACGTGCCGCACGAACGGATAACCCGTGAACGCCGCGGCCAAGGTGTCCGCGGCAGCCTCGATGTCCGCACCGGTCGCGCGCCGAACGTCAGCCATGATCGCGACGATACCGGCGCGTGCCGAAGCGCCCCGATCTGGCTCCGACAAGGGCAGTGCAGACGCACACGCATTCATCGCAGACGCACGCGCATGGCCCAGCGCCGGGCCGCCCGGTTGGCTGGCCATGCGGCCATCAGGCCCCGGTGCGGCGACGGAAGGATGGACCATGCCGGTGATGAGCAAGGCGCAGCGCGAGGAGTTCCTGGCCGGGGTGCACATCGGCGTGATGGGCATCGCCCGGCCCGGCGGCCCGCCGCTGACCGTGCCGGTCTGGTACCAGTACGAGCCGGGCGGCGACGTCCGGGTGCAGATGAGCCCCGACTCGGTGAAGTTCCGACTGGTGGACGCCGTCCGGGAATTCAGCCTGGTCGTGCAGGTCGAGACACCGCCCTACCGGTACGTGAGCGTGTCCGGTCCGGTGGTGGCCGTCGAGCGGGACACCTCGCACGCGGACCTGTTGTCGATGGCCCACCGCTACTTCGACCGCGACGCCGCCGTCGACTACGTCGAAACGATCAAGGACGAGGCGATCGTGACCCTGCACATGCGCCCACAGCGCTGGTACTCGACCGACTACGGCTGAACCGGGGTCTGCCATGCTGGGCGGGGCAGCGGATCAGGGGGGAGTGCATGGCGTCGAAGCGCAGGAGCGGTGTGGCGCCGTACGTGGCGCTCGTGGTGGCGTTGATCATCTTCGTGCCGGTGTTCCGGGAGGCGTTCCTCGACCTGTTCGACCCGCTGCTCGACCTGGTGAAGAACCTCAACCCGTTCCGCGCCTAGCCCGGTGTCCGCGAGCTGAGGACTGCCGGGCAGCTCGTGGTGGTCGCCGAGGATGTCGGACCCGCACGCGACAGAACGTGGACTCCCGCCGTGCCGGTGAGCGCTAGACGCTGCGCAACACCGAGACGACCGTGCCCAGGACGACGGCGTTGTCGCCGTCGATGACGTCGTACGCCGGATTGCGCGGTTCCAGGTAGACGTGGCCGTTGCGGCGCCGGTACACCTTCACGGTGGCCTCGTCATCGATCATCGCGGCCACGATCTGGCCGGAATGGGCCTCGTTCTGCTGACGTACGACGACGATGTCGCCGTCACAGATCGCGGCGTCGATCATCGAGTCGCCACGCACCCGCAGACCGAAAACGGTGCCGCGGCCGGTGAGTCCGCGGGGGAGCGTGAGGAGGTCGTCGACGTGCTCTTCCGCCGAAATGGGACGGCCCGCCGCGATATGGCCCACCACCGGCACGGTCACCGAGTCGTCGGGCTCCCGCGTCGACGGCTCCCGCAGGAACGCGCGCACGTCGATCGGCCGGGACACCGCGGTGCTGCGCCGCAGGAATCCCTTTTCCTCCAGGCTCGCCAGGTGTTTCGACACCGACGACGACGAACGCAGGCCGACCGCGTCACCGATCTGTCGAGTGCTCGGCGAATACCCGTGCCTCATCACCCAGTCCCGGATCGCGACCAGAATTCGCTGCTGACGCTGCGGCAGGGCGGAGGTGTCCAGGTGCTCGAAGGCATCAAGATCGTCGTAGGCGGCCACCTGCGGGATGATAGAGGTAGTGGACGCCCTGTCCGCGCCCTACCGGGTACCGTGCTCGAATATGGCCGAACCGGACTTCGTGCGGCGCACCCGGTCCTCCTATGACGCCTTGGCGGACGACTACGCCGAGTGGATTCGCGACGAATTGGCGGCCAAACCCCTGGATCGCGCGGTGCTCGGCGGGTTCGCCGAACTCGTGCGGACGGCCGGAGTGGGGCCCGTCGCCGATGTCGGGTGTGGTTCGGGCCGGGTGACGGCACATCTCGCCGGCCTCGGGCTGTCGGTGTTCGGGATCGACCTGTCGCCGCGGATGGTCGCGGCGGCCCGCCGGGCGTATCCGGGTCTGCGGTTCTCCGTGGGGTCGATGACGGCAGGAGCACTGAGCCGAGGCCGCAGGTCACGAGGTCTCACTCGACTTCCACTCGCGGCAGCCGGACCGCGTGGCGGAGCTGCTGGACCGGGCCGGCCGTGCGGGCACGGAAGCCGTGCGAGCCCGACGTGGACGGCGACTTCCCGGAAGGACACCGCAGGGCTTCGTGCCGGCCCGCAAACCTTTCCACGACCGAGCGTGACAAGCGGGACGAGCACGTTTCACACACGGTGACGATTGCGTTCGAAACCGTGACGAATGGTTCAGGGTGGGCGCACGGCCCGGTGCTGTGAGCGTCCACACTCGGGTTCGCCGGCGGCGGAAATCGTGCTGTCGAGACGTGCGCCGATGGGTACTGTTGAGCACGTTCAGGGCGCTGTCGCTCGTTCTCGCGTCCATTTCTTCTGCGCCTGTTTGCTTCTGGGGGACATCGCATGACATCCGCAGGTGTGTCCGACGCCGTGGCGTCGCCGCCCGCACTCGGCCGCGGCGACCGCGTCGTGATCGGCGTGCTGCTCGTGGCCACGTTCGTGGTCATTCTCAATGAGACGATCATGGGTGTCGCACTGCCCGTGCTGTTGACGGAACTGAACGTGACGGCCGCCGTGGGCCAGTGGCTCACGGCGGGCTTCCTGCTGACCATGTCGGTGGTCATCCCGATCACCGGCTACCTGATCCAACGGGTGCCGACGCGCGTGCTGTACGGCGTCGCGATGAGCCTGTTCAGCGCGGGCACCCTGCTCGCCGCCCTGGCGCCGGGCTTCGCGGTGCTGCTCGTGGCGCGCGTGGTGCAGGCGTGCGGCACGGCGATCATGCTCCCGCTGCTGATGACGACGGTGATGACGCTCGTGCCGCCGGCCCGCCGCGGCGCCCTGATGGGCAACATCTCCATCGTCATCTCCGTCGCGCCGGCCATCGGCCCCACGGTGTCGGGTGTGCTGCTCGACGCGTTCGGCTGGCGCGCCATGTTCTGGACGGTGCTGCCGATCTCGGTGGCGATGCTGGTGCTGGGCCTGCGCCGGGTGACGCGCATCGGCGAGTCGAGCGACGCGCCGATCGACGTGCTGTCGGTGGTGCTCTCGGTGTTCGGCTTCGGCGGACTGGTCTACGGCCTGTCCAGCTTCGGGCACGGCGCGGGCGCGTCCACCACCACGCTCTGGCTGTCGCTCGCGGTCGGTGTGGCCGGTATCGCGGCGTTCGTGCTGCGCCAGTTGTCGCTGCAACGCGACGAGCGCGCCCTGCTGGACCTGAGGACGTTCGGGTTCCGCACGTTCACGCTGGCCAGCGCACTGATGATGGTGATGATGGTGATGCTGCTCGGGGTCGCCACCATCCTGCCGATCTACATGCAGAACGTCCTCAAGCTCGCCCCGCTGGCCACGGGTCTCCTGCTGCTGCCCGGCGGCCTGCTGATGGGTCTGCTGTCCCCGCTGGTGGGCCGGCTCTACGACCGGGTGGGGCCGCGCATCCTGCTGATCGTCGGCACGGTGGCGACCAGCGCGTCCCTGTGGTTCGCGTCCGGGTTCGACGCCTCGACGCCCGCCCCGTTGGTGCTGGTGTTCCACCTGCTCCTCAGCCTCGGGCTGGCGTTCTCGTTCACGCCGCTGTTCTCGGCCGGCCTGGGCGCCCTGCCGGCCCGGCTCTACTCGCACGGCAGCGCCATCTTCGGCACGACCCAGCAGTTGGCCGCCGCCGCCGGGGTGGCCCTGCTGGTGAGCGTCATGAGCGCGCGGGCCGCCTCGCTGGCCGCGGCCGGCGAGCCCGGCGTGGGCGCCGAAATGGGTGGTATCCACACCGCGTTCCTGTTCGCGGCCGTCCTCTCGCTGGCGGCGGTCGCCGGCTCCTTCGCGGTCAAGGGCGGGAAGGCCGAATCCCCGGAGTGACCATCCGACGACCCGGCCGCCCGTCCGTAGTGGGACGCGCGGCCGGGTCGTGCCGCGTCGGCCGGTGTGCACTTCGGACCGTCGCCAGTTGTGAGTGGACGAATCCCCTGGAATAGAAGTGTGTGCGGGACGGGTTGTCGGTGGCATGACTGACGAGCGCAAGGGCCCCGGTGCGGCGGCGTTGGACGAAGCCGGGGTGTTCGAGGTGTTGGGCGCTCGGCGGTTCGGGGTGTTGGCCACCACCAAGCGGAGCGGCCACCCGCACCTGACGACCGTGCTCTACCACTGGACGCCGGAGGAGCGGCTGCTGCGGTTCTCCACGACGCTCGACCGGGTCAAGGTCCGCCATGTCCGGAACTCCGGCAAGGCCGCGCTGCACGTCGCCGTCGACGATTGGACGTTCGCCGTCGCGGAGGGGGACGCCGAGGTGTCGGAGGCGTCGACTACACCGGGGGACGCCGTCGGGCTGGAGCTGCTGGAGATGCTGCCCGCCGACCTGCGGGCCGATCCCGGCTCGTCCGACGAGGACTTCCTGAAGCTCCAGGTCGAGGAGCGCCGCGTGGTCATCCGGCTCAGGGCGACCAAGGTTTACGGCACCCGGATCAGCTTCGACTGACGGCGGGTCCGTGCCCGGACGATCGGGTGCACGATCACGACCAGCAGCGACAACGCCGGCGTCGACCGGCCCAGCAGGTACTCGCCCAGCAGGTGGTCGGCGGCCGGCACCGCGAGCGCGGCGGCGAACGTCCAGGCGGGCGCCGTGGGCAGTTTGCCCGGCTTGGCCCACGGCGTGCGCTTGAACGGTTTCGCCACGGACAGCCAGACCTGGAACGCCAGCGCCGACGCCATCAGCAGGGAGCCCAGCAGCATCAACGCCGGCGACCCCGCCGGGTGGAGGTTGGGGCTCAGCACGAAGATCCCCACGTAGAGCTGGGTGAAGGTGATCACGAACTTGACCAGCACCCACCAGTGGCGGAAGTAGCCCCACGGGGTCAGGCCGGACAGCGCCAGGCCGGTGAACGCCGACGTGGTCGCCATGAACTGCAACACGTCCACGTCGATCCGCAGCGCGACGTCGAACGCCGCCGCACGGGACGGGCCCGACGCGTCCAGGGCGTACGTCACCGCGACGAACAGGGCCAGCGCCATGCACATCCAGCCCGTGGACGTGATGACGTGCAACCACACCAGCAGTTTGCGGGTCATGGGATCCCCCAACAGGTAGCTGTACTACATATAGCACAGCTACCTGTCGGGGGTTCGCGGTCAGACGCGGCAGGGGGTGCCGCCGACCTCGCCCGGCAACGCCTCCACGTTCGCCTTCGCCTCACCCAGCACAACGTCGGTCAGCAGGGTGTCGAGCACCAGCGCCTGCTGCGTCACGCTGGTCGCGGTGGTCGTCGTGCTGTTGAGCCGCAACGAGCCGATGACCAGCGGGATGGTCAAGGGCGCGCTGCCGACGGCCACCGACACGCCGTTGATCCGCAGGCTCGCGATCTGCGACGAGCCGGCGAACTGCGGTGTCAGGCCGCCCGGTCCGGGCGCGCACGTCGCCGACGCGTCCGAGCGGATCACGCCCACCTCGATGGTCACCAGCAGGCTGGAGATCCGGGTGCGCTCGACCCTGGCCGAGGACACCGCGCTGTCACCGGCCGCCGGCGGGTTCGCCAGCAGGTCGTCCGGTGTCTGGTCGGTCCGCGCGGTCAGCGCCTCCGCCCGCACGGCGAGGATCCCGGCGGACAGGTTGACGTTCGCCACGTTCTCGTAGTCGTCCGCGCACGGCACGTCCGGCGGGTTGGCGCGGGCCGCGATGATGCCCGCCAGGTTCAGCGCGGTGGCCTGGCAGGAGAACACGCCGGTCCGCTCGGAGGTCTTGATCCGCAGGTCCGACAGGACCGGGCTCGCGCCCGACGGGGATGCCGTCAGCGTCGCCCGCACCTCGATGTACCGGCCCGTCCGGGCGAACTCCACCCCGTTGGACACCGGGGTGAACGGCCCGGTCAGGCCCGCCTCGGTGTCGGCGGTGCGCGCCTCCACCGTGATCGACGTGCCCGGCGGGACGCTGCCCTGCGCCTCGGTGTTCCAGGTGACCGTGCCCCACGTCTGGCCGGCCACGCCGCCGTCCTGCACCACGGACCACGTGCCCACCGGCGCGGTGATCTCGCCGAGCACGGAACCCGTCATGTCGCTGTAGTTGTACGGCCCCGCGCCCGCGCCGAGGTCCACCGTCAGGTCGACCGCGCCGATGGTGAAGCCGCCGCCGCCGACCCCGCCGAGCGCCGGGTCGATCCGCATCGCGTTGTTGGTGCTGATGTTGGTCACCCACACCTTGCCGTTGGTGTCCACCGCGACGCCCGTCGGGCCGACACCGCCGGGCAGGGTCACGTTGCCGACGTACGTGCCGTCGGTCCGCAGGTGGCCGACCGTGGTCGCGCCGAACAACGCGTGCGCGACCCACACGTTCCCGTCGCCGTCGACCGCCACGCCCTGGGCGTTCTCGCTGCCGTGCGGGAAGGTGCCGAGCACGGTGCCGTCCGGGGCGAGCTTCACGACCTGGTTGCCGGCCACCTTGGTGTGCCAGATCTCGCCGGTCCGCGGGTCCATGCCGAGCCCGTAGTCGCCGTGCGAGGTGTCCAGGCACGCGCCCGTGGCCGTCCCCGGCTCGTACCGCAGGAGGTTGGCGCCGAACCGCGCGGACCACAGGGTGCCCGCCTGGTCGACCAGGCCGCCGTAGCCGCCGCAGCCGAGGCTGAACGGCGGCGTGACCGGCGCACCGTCGACCCCGGAGATCTTCTCGTGCCGCGTGTTCGAGCCGCCCGTCCACAGGTCGTTGTTCGAGTCCACGGCGACCGTGCGGGTGTTCGTGCCGGCCACCCGGCGGTAGGTGATCAGGCACTCGTCGGCGGCTGTGGTGACACCGCCGCCGTCGTCCGCGCCGCCGGCGTTGGTCCACGGCCGGATGTCGCCGAGGCCGCGCGACGTGGCGTACCGGCCGTCGCCGTCGCGGTCCACACAGGTGTTGTAGCCGAACGGGCCCTGCAGGTATGCGCCGTTCGCGTCGGGCGTGCCGGCGGCGTCGACGCGGGTTCCGCCGAGCGTGATGCCGACCCGCGTGACGGAACCCTGCCCGCCCTGGGCCTCGTCGCGGTTGGAGAGCCAGGTGTTGCCGAGCTTGTCCACGGTGGTGCGGGAGGGGTTGCGACCGCGGCCGTCGGGCGCGGAGAGCCATTCCCCGACGATCTGGCCGGTGTTCACGTCGATCCGGACCATGGTGCCGCGTGCGGACGCGGCGACGTTGACGAACGGGAAGAACGCGCTCTCCTTGTCCAACTGGAGCTGGTTGTTGTTCGGCGCGTCGTGGTTGACGTCCTGGAGCACGCCCTGGTCGAAATCGGCGTCCAGGGTGTAGAGCACGTCCTCGCCGGTCACCGGCACGGCCGAGGCCGTTCCGGGCAGGCCGGCCAGCAGGCCGGGTATGAGCGCCAGGCTGACGGCCAGCACGGCCGTCGACTTTCTCGGGTGACGCATGGGATTTGCCCCTTCGTGATGGGGAAAGCCGGGGATTCGGGCATATCCGTCACGTGACATCCGGATGTCGAAACGCTTTCGAAATCCGTTACGTGGCCTCGAAAACGTGAGTGTTCGGTGGCCGCAGAAAGTGGGGTCGACATCATCCGATGCGCCCAGCGGAAAACAGCTCGTGGCCTATTTCCCCGGCTTTCGCGCGGTGGCCGGTGGTCGCCGCCGCTACTCCTTACGGGTCAGTGGTTGGGCCGATCCGGTCGACTCCGGGCCGGTAGCATCCGGTGCGTGCGGTGGATCACGCCCGCCCGGCCTGCGCGTTCACCACGGGGACACCGGGCGACCACCGGGAATTCGTCCGGTTGGTCGTACGGGTCTCACTCGGCCCGGCCGGCTTGACAAGCACGCGCGGCGTCCCGAATCCTCCGCTGGCTGAAACGTTTTGGTCGCTCGGATTCCCTTGTCCACGAGGAAGGTTCGCCCCGTGACCCAGGTCAGATCGTCCAGCCTCCACCTGATCGGCATCGGCGCCACCGCGCTGGCGCTGGTCGCCGCGTGCGGTGCGCCGCCCGCCAAGGAGGGCGGCGCGACCAACTCGTCCGCCGCGTCCGCGAAGTCCGCCGCCGAACTCGGCGGGATGGACAAGCTCGTCGAGGCCGCCAAGGCGGAGGGCAGGCTCAACGTCATCGCGCTGCCGCCGGACTGGGCCAACTACGGCGAGATCATCGAGGCGTTCGAGGCGAAGTACGGCATCGAGGTCGACTCCGCGCAACCCGACGCGTCCAGCCAGGACGAGATCAACGCCGCGAAGCAGCTCAAGGGCGGCGACCGCGCGCCGGACGTGTTCGACCTCGGCCTGAACGTGGCCCTGGCCAACAAGGACCTCTTCGCGCCCTACCAGGTCGAGACCTGGGGTGACATCCCTGCCGAGCTGAAGGAGCCCAGCGGGCTCTACTACGGCGACTACGGCGGCTTCATGTCCATCGGCTACGACGCCGGCAAGGTGCCCGCGCCGAATGCGGTCAAGGACCTGCTCAAGCCCGAGTACCAGGGCAAGGTCGCGCTCAACGGCGACCCGACGCAGGCCGGCGCGGCGTTCTCCGGCGTCGTGATGGCCTCGCTGGGCAACGGCGGCTCCGCCGACGACATCGCGCCCGGCGTGGAGTTCTTCAAGCAGCTCAAGGCCGCCGGCAACTTCCTGCCGGTCGACCCGTCGCCCGCGACCATCGAGTCCGGCCAGACGCCGGTCGTCATCGACTGGGACTACACCAACGCCGCGCAGACCGCGAAGCTCGCCGGCAAGGCGGACTGGAAGGTCGTCGTGCCGGCGGGCGCGCAGGTCGGCGCGTACTACAACCAGGCCGTCAACAAGGACGCCCCGCACCCCGCCGCCGCGCGGCTGTGGCAGGAGTTCCTGTACTCCGACGAAGGCCAGAACCTGTACCTGAAGGGCCTGTCCCGGCCCGTGCGGCTGGACGCGCTGACCAAGTCCGGCAAGGTCGACAGCGGCGCCGCCGCCAAGCTGCCCAAGACCGACGGCAAGCAGGTGTTCCTGACCCAGGAGCAGTCGGACAAGGCCAAGAAGGCGCTGACCGACACCTGGGCGCAGGCGGTGGGCTGACCGGTGGTCGCGCCTGTCACCACCGCGGTCCGGCGAGAGGCCGCGGCTCCGGGGCGAGGGCCTGCCACGAGGCCGTGGCGGGCTTGGCTCGTCGTCGTGCCGTTCCTGCTCTACGTGGGCACGTTCCTGGTCTACCCGACGGTGCTGGTGCTGGCCGGGGCGTTCCAGGACCCGGACGGCGGGTTCACCCTGGACAACCTGGCCGCGCTGAGCCGAGGCGTGTACCTGGAGGCCTTCCTGCGCAGCGTCGAGCTGTCCGCGCTGACGGCGGTGCTGGGCGCGGTGCTCGGCGCGCTGCTGTCGTGGGCGGTCGCGGGCAGGAAGCCGGAAGGGCTGCTGCGACGGGTGGTGGTGGCCGGGTCGGGGGTGCTGGCGCAGTTCGGCGGTGTGCCGCTGGCGTTCGCCTTCCTCGCCACGGTGGGCTTCCAGGGCTTCGTCACGCAGTTCCTCAAGGACCGGCTGGGCATCGACCTGTTCGCCGGCGGGGCCTGGCTGTTCGAGCTGCCGGGGCTCACGCTGGTCTACACGTTCTTCCAGATCCCGTTGATGGTCATCGTGTTCCTGCCCGCGCTGGACGGCCTCCGTCCACAGTGGAGGGAAGCGGTGGACAGCCTCGGCGGCACCTCGTGGACGTACTGGCGGCACGTGGGCGGGCCGGTCCTGCTGCCCGCGTTCCTGGGCGCTCTGCTGCTGCTGTTCGCCAACGCGTTCTCCGCCTACGCGACGGCCGCCGCGCTGGTGTCGCAGGGCAGCCCGATCGTGCCGTTGCAGATCCGGGGCGCGCTGACCGGTGAAGTCCTGCTGGGGCAGGAGAACCTGGGCAAGGCCCTGGGGCTCGGCATGGTCGTCGTGGTCGCCGTGGCGATGGGTCTCTACGCCCTGCTGCAACGGAGGTTCGCGCGATGGCGGTGAAAGTGGTCCGCCGGCTGGTCATCCTGCTGCTGGGCGCGTTCTTCTTGTTGCCGCTGTTCGCGATGGCGGAGTTCGCCACCCGGGGCCCGAACGGCACGCGCAGCCTGGAGTCCTGGTCGGGCATCGGGTCCGACCGGGACCTGGTCGAGGCGATCCTGGCGTCCGTGCAGCTCGCCGTCACCAGTTCGCTGGTGATGCTCGTGCTGCTGGTGCCGACCATGGCGTGGATCCGGCTGCGGCTGCCGAGGCTGCGGCGGCTGGTGGAGTTCCTGTGCCTGCTGCCGATCGCGATCCCGGCGATCGTGCTGGTCGTCGGCATGGCCCCGCTGTACGCGTGGGTGAACTACCTCCTCGGTGACTCGCCGCTGACGCTCACCTTCGCCTACGCGGTGCTGGTGCTGCCGTTCGCGTACCGGGCGATCGACGCGGGGCTGTCCGCGATCGACCTGAAGACCCTGGCGGAAGCCGCCCGCGGCCTCGGCGCGTCCTGGGGCACGGTGCTGCTGCGGGTCGTGGTGCCCAACATCCGCACCGCGCTGATCGGCGCGTCGCTGCTGTCGGTCGCGTTGGTGCTGGGCGAGTTCACCATCGCGTCGCTGCTGAACTTCGACACCTTGCAGGTGCGGGTGAACCTGCTCGGCAAGCGGAACGCGGGCGTGTCCGTCGCGGTGTCCCTGCTGAGCCTGCTGTTCGCGTTCGTGCTGCTGTTCCTGCTCTCGTTCATCGGCAGGCCGCGCCGGGGCGCCGTCGTGGAGGAAGGCTGAGATGGGTTACCTGGAGTTGCACGGGCTGCGCAAGTCGTTCGGCGGGCAGCCCGCGCTGGCGGGCCTCGACCTGGAGCTGGCCCGGGGCGAGCTGGTCAGTCTGCTCGGCCCCAGCGGCTGCGGCAAGACCACGGCGTTGCGCATCGTGGCCGGTTTCGAGACCGCCGACGAGGGCACGGTCCGGGTGGACGGGCGCGACGTCACCGGCGTCCCGGCGAACCGCCGCGACATGGGCATGGTGTTCCAGGCCTACAGCCTCTTCCCGAACCTGACCGCCGCGCAGAACATCGCGTTCGGCCTGCGGCTGCGCAAGACCCCGCACCGCGCGCGGCGGACGGGGGAGCTGCTGGAGCTGGTCGGCCTGGAGCACCTGGGGAAGCGCTATCCGCACGAGCTGTCCGGCGGGCAGCAGCAGCGGGTGGCGTTGGCGCGGGCGCTGGCGATCCAGCCGAGGGTGCTGCTGCTGGACGAGCCGCTGTCCGCGCTGGACGCCCAGGTGCGGGTCGGCCTGCGCGAGGAGATCCGGCGCATCCAGACCGAGCTGGGCATGACGACGCTGTTCGTGACGCACGACCAGGAGGAGGCGTTGGCCGTCTCCGACCGCGTCGGCGTCATGTCCCACGGGAAGCTCGAACAGCTCGACACCCCCGCCGTGGTGTACCGGCAGCCCGCTTCGGCGTTCGTGGCGCAGTTCGTCGGCGTGACGAACGCGGTGTACGGCACGGCCGAGGTCGGTGGCGTGCGGCTCGGCGCTTTCCGACTGGCGACGGACGCGGCCGTCGGGCTGGCGGCCGGCGTCGAGGTGAAGGTGATCGTGCGGCCGGAGGACATCGGCATCGCGCAGCACAGCGGCCAGGACAACGGCGCGCTGGTGGGCAGCGTGCTGACGCAGAGCTTCCTCGGTCCGGTGACGCGGCTCTCGGTCCGGCTGGACGGCGGCGAGCAGGTCGTGCGGGTGGACCAGCCGTCCAGCCGGGCGGGTGACTTCCCGCCGGGCACGACGGTGGCGTTGGACCTGGCTCCCACGCGGCTGATGGTCGTCGAGGCCTGAGGGCTCCGGTCCCCGGTAGGCGGACGGGCTGACCGTGCGGATGTCGCGCCGACTGGGCATGATCCCCGCATGACGAGGGCGTGGTACCGGCCGATGACGGCCCGGCGGTCCGACGAGGAGCACCGGGCCGCCACCCCGCTGGAGCTGCTGTTCGACCTGTGCTTCGTGGTCGCGGTCGCCTCGGCCGCCGCGAGCCTGCACCACGCGCTGGCCGAGGGCCACCTCGGTCACGGCGTCGCGGGCTACCTGTCGGTGTTCTTCGCGATCTGGTGGGCGTGGCTGAACTTCACCTGGTTCGCCTCCGCCTACGACACCGACGACGTGCCGTACCGGCTGACGACGCTGGTGCAGATCGCGGGCGTGCTGGTGGTCGCGGCCGGCGTGCAGAGGGCGTTCGACCGGGCCGACTTCACGATCATCACGGTCGGTTACGTGATCATGCGGCTGACCATGGTCGGGCAGTGGCTGCGGGCGTCGCGGACCGATCCGGAGCGGCGCGCGTGCGCCCTCCGGTACGCCCTGGGCATCACGGTCGTGCAGATCGGCTGGGTGGCGCGGCTGTGGCTGCCGGACAGCGCGTTCTGGGTCGGTTTCCTGGTGCTGGTGGCGGCCGAGCTGGCGGTGCCCGCGTGGGCGGAGCGGGTCGGGCGCACCACGTGGCACCCGCACCACATCGCCGAGCGGTACGGGCTGTTCACGCTGATCGTGCTCGGCGAGTCGATCCTGGCGGCGACCGGAGCCGTGTCCTCGGCGCTGGACGGGGGCCACTCGGCGGGCGCGCTGATCTCGCTGGCCGTCGCCGGGCTGGTGATCGTGTTCTCGCTGTGGTGGCTGTACTTCGACCACCCGGCGCAGGAGCTGCTGATCTCGCTGCGGTTCTCGCTGACGTGGGGCTACGGGCACTTCCTGGTCTTCGCGTCGGTCGCGGCGGTGGGCGCGGGACTGGAGGTGGCGGTCGACCACGACCTGCACGAGGCGCACCTGTCGTCGCTCGCGGCGGGCATGACGACCACCGTTCCGGTCGCGGTGTTCCTCGCCGTGGTGTGGTACCTCCAGGTGCGCCCTCGTCAGCAGGGGCCGATCACCTGGGCGTTCCCGGCGGCGGCGCTGCTGGCGCTGCTGTCGTCGTTCGCACCCGCGCCGATCCACGTGGTCGCGTTGGTGCTGGCGGCGCTGGTGGCGGTGGTGGTCTTCACCGGGCGCCGTGGAACTCGCTGAACACGGGTTAGTCTCGTCGCGTGGACGGCGAGATCATGGCCAGGGCCGGCAACCACCTCTACACCTTCGACGGCCGCGTGTTGGAGGTCTTCGGCAACAGCTCCGTCCGCTTCCACGTGCGCCACATGCACCTCTCGGTCAAAGGCCCGGACCGCAAGGGGAACCGGACCGTCGAGATCCGCCACGGCCGGCCGGACGCGCCGGGCGACGGCTACGTCTGGCGGTATTCCGCCGCCGAGTGGGGCAGCCTGCCGGGACTGGACGGGCTGCTGCACGCGGTCCGAGTGGCCATCGATCAGGCCGGCTGACCGCCCACCCCGTGCAGCGTCTGCGCCAGCAGCGCCCGCAGCACCGCCTCGCTCTGCTCGGCGTCGCCCGGCCGCACGGTCCGCGCCGCCGCCTCCACCGAACCGTGGATCAGCAGCGCCCGCAGCCCCGGCTCCGGCACCCGCGCCTCCACCAGCACCTCGGCCAACGGCGCGAGCAGCTTCTCGTGCTCGTTCCGGATCTGCCGCCGGCTCGCCTCGGGCAGCGCGTGCGCGGACAGCGCGACCACCGCGCCGTGGCTGCCGTCGACGATGATCTCCAGCACGGTCCGCAGGTAGGCCTCGACCTTCGCCGGAACCCCGGACACCGCGTGCACCGCCTCCGCCAGCCGACGCGCCTGATCAGGCAGCTCATCGGTCACGATGGCGGTGACGAGTTCCTCGCGCGACCGGAAGTACTCGTACAGCGTCGGCCGCGACAGCCCCACCCGGCGGGCCAGCGCGGCGAGCGTCAGCGCTTCCGCGCCCTCCGTCGCCACGATCGCCCGGCCGGTGTCGAGCAGGTCGCGCAGGCGGTTCGCGCGGTGCTGCGCGACGGTGTCGGCGCTGATCTTCGGCACCCGCCTGATCCTAGCCCTTGTCTTCCCGACGCGCCGTTGGGATAGTTGCCGACGTAGCGTCGGGAACTCGGAGGTGCCGCATGTTCGTCGCGACCAACCGCTTGTTCGTGCCCGCCGACCGCGCCGAGGAGTTCGAGGCCCACTTCAGGGACCAGATGCGCACCTGCCTGCCGGGCGTGCCCGGACTGCGGCGCAGCACGCTGCTCCGTCCCACCCGCCCCGACCAGCCCTACGTCGCGGTCAACGAGTTCGACACCGAGGACGACTTCAAGGCCTGGATCGCCTCCGACTCGTTCCGGGCGGCGCACCGGCGCAACGCGGGCATCGCCCGGCACGTCACGGGCAACGCCGTCGAGACCTTCCAGCCCTCCGAGGACTTGGTCCTCACCGCGCCTACGGGATCGTGATCGCCTTCATCCGTGCGATCTCGTCCGACTGCGACGCCACCACGTCGTTCGCCATCTCCTCGACCCGCACGTCCGTCCCGGTGGACAGCAGGTCGACGGCCATCTTCAGCGCGCCCTCGTGGTGCGCGATCATCAGCCGGAGGAACAACCGGTCGAAATCGGCCCCCCGCGCGGCTTTCAACGCCGCCAGTTGCTCGTCGGTCGCCATGCCGGGCATGGACTTGTGGTCGACTTGCGGCAGCGTGCCGCTGTGGCCGTGCGCCGGGGCCTTCTCGGCGAACTGGCGCTGCCACTGCTCCATGGCGGCGATCTCCGGACCCTGCGTGTCGTGGATCCGGGACGCGAGGCCCTTCACCGTTTCGTGTGCCGCCCGTTCGGGTGCGAGTTTTGACATGTCCAACGCCTGGGCGTGGTGCGCGATCATGCTCGCCACGTACTCCAGGTCGGCTTCGCTCGGCGCGACCCACCGGTCCGTGCCGACGTCGCCGGGCGCCATGGTCGCCGCCGGCTCACCAGGCCCATTAGGCACGATGACGGGCGGTGCGTCCTCCGTCCGGGCCGTGCAGGCGGCCAGGAAAGCGATCACCGCAGCGATGAACAAGATCCGCATCCGACCGACCCCCTAGGTTCCGCGACAACCTACCCGGCCGTCCCACCAGCCGGAAAGGGTTCACATCACCGACGAATGGATCTGGTGGTTAGCGTTGCGAAGGGGTGATACTGCGGTCCCTGCTACAGGTTGGAAGGGGAGACCTGAAGTGAAAGCACGCGATTCGGCCCGCCGGCGCAGATCCGCCGCGGCCTTGGGTGCGTTCGCACTCGCGCTCTCGACGACGCTGGGCTGGGGTCCGCAGGCGGTGGCGGATCCCGGCGTGGACGCTGATCTGGCCGGGCTGTCGGAGGCCCAGCTAGTGGCGCAGGAACAACCGGCCACGGGCCTTCCCGCGGTCGACGAGATCCGCAACAGCCGCAACGTGAAGCACGTCGCGAACCTGCCGAAGCCGGCTCCGTTCACCGAGACCTCCACGTGGACCGACCTGGCGTTCCAGGACGGCTACGCGTTCGACGGGAACTACGACGGGTTCGTCATCTACGACATCCGCAACCCGCACAAGCCGAAGATCGTGAGCACGGTGCTCTGCCCGGGGTCGCAGAACGACATCTCGGTCAAGGGGAACCTGCTCTTCCTCTCCACCGACTCGTCGCGCAGCGACAACTCGTGCGCCAGCACTCCGCTGCCGGCCACGAACAAGAACGCCTGGGAAGGCGTCAAGATCTTCGACATCAGCGACAAGCGCAACCCGCGCTACATCGCCGCGGTCGAGACCAAGTGCGGTTCCCACACCCACACGCTGGTGCCGGACAAGCGGGGCAGGAACGTCTACGTGTACGTCTCGTCGTACAGCCCGAACGCGACGTTCCCGGACTGCCAGCCGCCGCACGACCTGATCTCCATCATCAAGGTGCCGCTGAAGGACCCGGCGTCCGCCGCGGTGCTGTCCGAGAGCGTGCTGTTCCCGGACGGCGGCAACCCCGGACAGCCCGGCTCGATCCCGACCGGGTACGTGTCGGCGACCTCGGGCTGCCACGACATCACCGTGTACCCGTCCAAGGACCTCGCGGCGGGCGCGTGCATGGGTGACGGCGTGCTGTGGGACATCTCCGACCGGGAGAAGCCCCGCGAGATCAGCCGGGTGCAGGACAACGTGAACTTCGCGTTCTGGCACTCCGCCACGTTCAACAACGCCGGCACCAAGGTCGTCTTCACCGACGAACTCGGCGGCGGCAGTGCGGCCACCTGCAACGAGACCATCGGGAAGACCCGCGGCGCGGACGGCATCTACGACATCACCGGCCGCGGCGACGACCGCGAACTGGAGTTCCGCTCGTACTACAAGATCTCCCGGACCCAGGGCGACACCGAGAACTGCGTCGCGCACAACGGCTCGCTGCTCCCCGTCCAGGGGCGCGACATCATGGTGCAGGCGTGGTACCAGGGCGGCATCTCGATCTGGGACTTCACCGACTCCCGCAACCCGAAGGAGATCGGCTGGTTCGAGCGCGGCCCGCTGCCGGACGGCAAGCGCGGCGGCGCGTGGTCGACGTACTACTACAACGGCTACATCTACTCGTCGGACATGGCGAAGGGCCTGGACGTCCTGGACATCCGGGATCCGCGGACGGTGACCGCCAAGTTCATCCGCGTGGATGAGCTGAACGTGCAGACCCAGGGCCACTACCGGGAGCTGTTCCCGAGGTAGTCCCCGAGTCGGACCGGGGGGGGCCTGTCCGGGCGACCGGGCAGGCCCCTTCGTCGTGTCCGCGGCACGGGGACACGGCAGCCGCTCACGTGGCGGACGGGCCGGGATCGTCCGGAATCCGATGTGTTCCGGGTGACCGCCGAATATTCCTTCGACGGCTTTCGATCGGATGTCCCATAACGAATTGAGTCGGTAGTCGTGAGCGACTCGGCCGGTACCCGGACAACTCTCGCGGGCTGGCCCGGTCAAGTGATCGATCAGCGTCGAAGCACATTACTGCCGGGCGCGGTGGTGGAGATCGTCCGTAGCGGCGGGTCTTTCGGCACCGTGCGGGCGGCGGCGTCGCCCGACCCGTCGCGGACCCGTGACTAGGCGTTCCGCGTCCCGCAAAGCTCGGGCGGCGGGATCGGGACGGTGCGATTGCACGTGGCTGTCGAGTGGGGTAACAAGGCGGCGGCCGGTTGCCGCAATGGTCGGGACGCCGTTTCTGCGACCATCGGCGAAATCGCGATCCGAGGTCATTCCGCCTTTATGCGAGTCGCCGGCTCGCTCTGTCGGCGGTACGGCTGATCGAGGTCCCGGCGTTACTCTCGGTTGTCACGACACGGCGATCGGGGACTGACGTGGCAGAGCGGGGAAAGGCGCACCTCGTGGAGGTGGAAGTCTGTGGACTGGTGTGGGTGAAGAGCTCCGCCAGCGGCAGCAATCAGGGCGACTGCCTGGAGATCGCGCGGTCTCCGGACTGGATCATGGTGCGCTCGTCCAGGAATCGGCAGGGTGAGCGTCTGATGCTGACGTGTTCGGCGTGGCGCGCGCTCCTCGCCTGGCTTAGGTCGAATGGCTGAACCCTGCCGCCGGTCAGTCCGCTGCGCGACGTAGCGGGTAGGGCATCGGCGTTCGGCGTTGTTTTTTCCGGGCCGGTGACCTCGGCGCATACCGTGAGCAGCAGCCCCCGTCGGCCGAACTGGTTACGCAGTGCAATCATCTCTCAGTCGTTCCGACAGCAGGCGACTGCCTGCCGTCTCGACGCTTGCTACCACCGTGCACGTGGCAGATCGCCACGTGCACGGTGGTAGCGGCCGACTGAGGGAGGCACATGTCCCCTGGTACGAACCCGCTCACCGAGCGACGCAGGCTCCGCATCGAGCTGCGGCAGACTCGCGATGCGTTGAAGTTGACGCAGAAGGAGGTGGCCGACGCCCTTGAGTGGTCCCCGTCCAAGCTCATCCGCATCGAGAAGGGCACGGTCGGGATCTCCGTGACCGACCTCAAGGCACTGCTGCTCCACTACCAGGTCACGGACCCGGATGCGGTGGATCGACTGGTCCGGATGGCTCGGATCGGCAAGCAGGCCGCGTGGTGGAACGAGTACCGCGACATCGCGAGTCTCCGGTTCCAGAAGTTCGTCGGCCTGGAATCCTCCTCCATCCGGATCCGGCAGTTCCAGAGCCTGGTGTTCCCCGGGTTGCTTCAGTCCAGGAGGTACGTCGAGGCGTTGATGACCAACTCGCACACCGAGACCGGCCGGCGGCTGATGGAGGCGCGCCTCAAGCGCCAGGAACTCATCGGCGAGGACGGGCCGGAGATGATCTTCATCGTCGACGAGTCGGTGCTCCACCGGCAGATCGGCGGGGCCGCGGTGATGCGGGCGCAGTTGCGGCACGTCAAAGAGGTCGCCGCCCACCCCAACGTCACCTTCCGGGTAATGCCCTTCTCGGCCGGCGTGCACAAGGGCATGGCGGCCTCGTTCGAGATCTTCGAGTTGTCCGACGAGCCCGACGACTACGCGGTGCTGCTGGAGCAGGCGCACAGGGACACCCTGTTCGAAGACGCTTCGGAGGAGACGGCGGAGTTCGTCAACATCTTCTCCGAGCTGGGAGAGGTCGCTCTCCCGCCGGAGGACACCCTACGCGTCATCGACCAGCGACTGCGCGAGTTGGCAGAGGAGAACGAGCAGTAGCCCTTGACATGGCTCGGGCGGCCTCCGCGCCAACGAAGCCCGCCCGAAGGCAACCAAATCCCACCACCCGGCCAAGAGTTCGAGGACCCGCTGCCGAGCGCCAAGCCTACGACGTTCCCCGCGTCTCCGCTGCCTTCGCGCCCCATTCCTTCGGGTGAGGCATCCGCGGTCGTGTCCTCCTGAGCAACGCTAGGAGCACCTCGTGGAAAAGCCACCGCCGCCTGGGCCGCCTCGGGTGATCATCTGCTACGCCCACGACGAAGAAGGCAAGCAGGCGGTTCCCGCGTTGCGCGCCGCCTTGACGCGCCGCGCCGTCGATGTCGTCTCCGACCACGACCTGCCACGGCTGAGCCCCACGTCGA
This sequence comes from Actinosynnema sp. CS-041913, assembly GCF_050942485.1. Taxonomy (NCBI): domain Bacteria; kingdom Bacillati; phylum Actinomycetota; class Actinomycetes; order Pseudonocardiales; family Pseudonocardiaceae; genus Actinosynnema; species Actinosynnema sp. CS-041913. The sequence goes on from NZ_CP192037.1 coordinate 3,683,270, forward strand.
TGCAGGTGTGGATGGACGAAGAGGTCCGGAACCGGATCGTGCTGTGCTGGCTGTCGCCAGGTCTCCTGCGCGCGTTCGCCGGGGACGACGAGGAGGGCGGGTTCCCTCCCCGCCTTGGCCTGCGTTACGAGATCAGGGGGATCCTCCAGAAGATCTACTACCACCCGAGGCGGGTCGGCTGCCCGGTCATCCCGGTCGCCCGGCCGGGCTTTCCCGCCGACCAGGCGCCCGGTGCGTTGCGGGCGCTGGAGATCCAGCGTTTCGATCCCGCGACCGGTGAGGGGGCCGACGAACTGGTCGGCCGGATCGCGGCACTGGTGGGCAGCGGGAGCCGGGGCGGCACGGCCGCGGGCGGCGGGTCGATGTCGAACGGCGAGCCGGAGCCGGGAACCCGGTCGCGGACGCTCCGGCAGGTGATCCACGAGTTGGAGGCGGTCGACCCGCAGTCGGACACGGCGACGGACCTGGTCCGGGAGTGTCTGCTGCTGGCCGACGACCCGCGGTGCGCTTGCGACCTCCCCAAGGCGTTCCCGGCCGCGGAGCGGGTGATCAAGGCGGTCGGGGACATCCCGCTGATGCGGGCGTTCGCCACCCAGTGCCTGCGGTCGCTGCGGACCGAGCCGCGGGTGCGGGCGGACCGGGAGATGGAGGCGCGGGTGATGATCTGTGCCGAGGGCTGGTACCTGCAACGCGAGTACCGGCTGGGGGAAGCGCTGCGGGTGACCGAGGAGGGGGTCAAGCTCGCGGAGAAGTACGGGGACCACCGGACGGCCGCGTCCGGGCTGATGGACCTCGGCCGGATCAGGCTGGTGTCGGCTCAGGACACCCTGGGCCTTGAACGGCAGCACCACCTGCTGACCGGTGAGGAGTCGCTGCTGAAGGCCGAGCGGCTGCTCACCGCGATCCACGGACCGCGGAGCCGGGAAGTCGGCTCGTGCCTGAGCACCCGGGCGCACGCCCAACTCGCCCGCTTCGAGGCGTTCGACGACCGGGAGGCGCGTGCTCGGGCGAGGCAACTGGCCGTCCGGGCGGAGGACCTGCTGGCGCCCGAGAACGGACTGGACTACTACACCCTGCTGATCCTGTTCGCCGAGATCGAACTGGCGAACAACCGGTACCAGGCGGGCAAGGACCGCATCAACCGGGCGATCGAGCAGATCGCCTCGCCACTGGCCGCTCAGGTGTGCGAAGTGCTCGCCTGCGCCTACCAGGTCCGCTCCCGCCTGGTGCTCGCCTCCCGCGGCATTCGCGCCGACGCCGCGCGGGACCTCAAGCGCGCGTTGGAGATCTTCACCGCGCTCGGGCAGGAGCACGGCATCGCCAAGTGCCGGTGGGCGATGATCAAGCTGGATCCCGCCACGGTCACCACGCTGAAGATCACCAACGCGGACCTGTCCGACATCGAGGAACTGACCCTCGACCACCGGACGCGCATCCGCGCGGTGGAGGAAGCCGAACGCCTCAACGGACAGCGGTTCTCCGGACCGGCGAGGCGCCGGCCCGACTGGGTCTACCTGGTCGAGCGGGCCGCGCACGAGAACTAGGGCCGTTCGCGCGCGGCCTGGCGGATCCGATCGGCGTCAGCCGTCCGGTGTTGCGCCGTGTACAGGTCCAGGCAGGCCTGCGTGGCATCGAGTGCGTTCGCGTGGTCGCCACCGGCGAGATACGCCCGGGCCAGGTGCTCGGTCACGATCGCCTCGAAGTACGTGTTGTCGAGATCCCGGCACAAGCCGCGCGCACGCCGCAGGAGTTCGACGGCCTCGGCGTGCCTGCCACAGCGCAGTTCGACCGACCCGAGACTGTCCAACGACACCAGCGCGCCGCTGCGGTTGCCGAGGCGGTCGTGGGCTGTCAGGGCAGCGGCACAGTGGGATCTCGCCGATCGGACGTCACCGAGTTCCGCGTAGTGCCAACCCATCGCGTTGAGCGCGTGTGCTTCCCCCACCGCATTGCCCACCGCCCGGTAACGGGCGAGTGCTTCGGTCGAGTGCGCCAACGCGTTGTCGTGGTCCCCGATGAGCGCCCAGGTGCGTGCCAAGTCGTGGTGAGTGTGAGCTTGGCCGTGGACATCGCCGATCGCCTCGCCCAACTCCAGCGAACGTTCCAGCCATCGACGGCCTTCGCGGACGTCGGTGGTTCTGGTCAGCGCCCGCCCGAGTTGGCGGTAGGCCAGGAGTCGTGCACCGTCTCCCAGGTGTTCGGCGGCGGTGACGCCGAGTCGTGACGACGACACGTTGTCCGACAGGTGTCCCCGGCGGTGGAGGAACGTGTCCAGTGCCCGTGCCACCTGCCAGACCCGGTCGTGCCGACCGGATTCCACGGCGACCCGTTGCACCGCGAGCAGGGTCTCGTGCTCGGTCGAGAACCAGGCGAGCGCAGCCGCGCCGTCGGTGAAGTCCCGCACGGTGCTGCCGGGCGCCGGTGCGGGCCACTCCGTCGCCGTGCGGTGCGGGTAGAGGAGGGTGTCGCCCACCGACGCACTGTGGGCGAAGTGGTCCACCAGCCGCTGCATGGCCTCATGGCGTTTGGCGGGCACGTCGCGTTGTTCGGACATGTCACCGGCGAACAGCCTGACGAGACTGTGCATGCCGAATCGCCGCGGTCGGATCTCCTGCACGAGGTTCTTGCGCTCCAACTCCCTGAGCAGGTCCGCGGTCGTCCGTGACGGCAGCCCGGCGAGGCCCGCCAGCGCGGGAAGGTCGGCCTCGGGCGTCGGGAGGAGGCCCATGAGCCGGAACAGGCGTGCGGTGGGCGCATCCAGAGCCTTGTACGACAGCGAGATCACCGCCCGCAGGTTGGCCGACGGATCGCCCGCGTCGAACGCGTCCAACCTGGTGGAGGTGTGCCGCAACTCGTCGGCCAACGCGCTGAGGGGAAAGTGCGGGTGCGCGGAGGACCGGGCCGCCGCGATCGTCAAGGCCAGCGGCAGACCCGCGCACGACTCCACCACGGCCGCCACGGCGGCCGGCTCCCGGTCGACCACGTCCTCGCCCAGGTAGCGCGACAACAGGTCGTGCGAACCCGCCCGAGGCAGGACGTCCAGCCGCAGCGACGCCGCGCCGCGGACGCGCAGCCCGCCGAGGTGGCTCCGACTCGTCACGATCACCGCGCACGACGGCGAGCCCGGCAACAACGGCTCCACCTGGGCGGTGTCCGCCGCGTTGTCCAGCAGGATCGCCGAACGCCGGTCCGCCAGCAGGCTGCGGTACAGGGCGAGTCGGGCGTCCTGGTCGGCCGGGATGACGTTCGGCTCCACGCCCAGCGCGAGCAGGAAGCCGTGCGCCACGGCCATCGGGGACGTGGGCGCGCTGTTCGGGTCGAACCCGCGGAGATCGGCGTAGAGCTGGCCATCGCGGAACCGCCGCGTGTTCCGGTGCAGCCAGTGCAGCGCGAGTGTGGTCTTGCCGACGCCGCCCGCGCCCTCGATCGCCATGATCGGTAGCTGCGCCGTGTCGTCCCGCAGCGCTCTGTCCAGGTGCGCGATTTCACGTTCGCGCGCCACGAGCCAGCGCGGCGGGGCCGGCAGGGCGCGTGGCGGCACCGCCGGCCGTGGCCGGTGCTGGTGGATGTGGACGCCGCCGGTGACGGTCCCCGCTTGGACGACCGCGCCGATCGAGCGCGCCTGCGCGTCGTTGTCGACTGGACGGATCATGTCGGACCTCCGGTCAGGCGGAACGGGGGAGTCGACGCTGCTCCGGCTTGATCCGCGGCTGAGGGCACGGCGCAGGTGGCGGGCGGGGTTGGCAGGCCGCCGACAACCGGGAGCCCTGTTCCGATGGTCGTCCTGGCGGGCGGGACCGGCGAGGGGCTGAACGGGTGGGACCGCTGTGCCTGGCGCGGTCGCCGGCCGTTCCGGTCGCCGATCGGTTCCGGGCGGTCAACCGATCGGTTGATCCCGGTGCTGGCCCGCTGAGCGATTCGCCCCGGCGGTGCGGCGGCGAGGCTGGGGGCATGGCAATCATCGAGGTGGTCGACCTCGTCAAGAGGTACGACCGGAAGGTCGCGGTGGACGGCGTCTCGTTCGCCGTGGACGAGGGGGAGATCTTCGGGATCCTCGGGCCGAACGGGGCCGGGAAGACCACGACCGTCGAGTGTGTCGAGGGGCTGCGCTCGCCGGATTCCGGGTCGATCCGGGTGGACGGGCTGGACCCCCGGCGGGACCGGGACGAGTTGCGCGCGCGGCTGGGCGTGCAGTTGCAGCAGAGCGAGCTGCCCGAGCGCATCCGGGTGGGGGAGGCGCTGGACCTCTACGCCTCGTTCTACCGGGAGCCCGCCGACTGGCGGGAGCTGCTGGCGCGGCTCGGGTTGTCGGACAAGGTGAAGACCGAGTACCGGAAGCTGTCCGGCGGGCAGCAGCAGCGGGTGTCCATCGCGTTGGCGTTGGTGGGCAAGCCGAAGGTGGCCGTGCTCGACGAGTTGACCACCGGGCTCGACCCGCAGGCCCGGCGGGACACCTGGAGCCTGGTCGAGCAGGTCCGGGACTCCGGGGTGACGGTCGTCCTGGTCACCCACTTCATGGAGGAGGCCGAGCGGCTGTGCGACCGGCTCGCCCTGATCGACGCGGGCAAGCTGGTGGCCGTGGACAGCCCGGCCGGGCTGGTGGCCCGGGTGGACGGTGAGCAGACCGTGCGGTTCCGGCCCACCGCGCCGTTGGAACCGCGGCTGCTCGAAGTGCTGCCCGAAGTGGACCGCGTCGAGCGGCACGGGCCGCAGTTCGTCGTGTCGGGCAAGGGGAACCTCCTCCACGCCGTCACGTCCGTGCTGGCCCGCAACCACATCGTCGCCGCCGACCTGCGGATCGAGCAGGCCGGGCTGGACGACGCCTTCATCCGCCTCACCGGCAGAGCCCTTTCGGAGTGAGCACCGTGACCAAGATCATCGCAATCGAGTGGAAGCTGTTCCTGCGCGAGCCGAGCATGGTCGTGTTCGCGATCTTCTTCCCGACCGTCCTGCTGCTGGTGCTCGGCGCGATCCCGGCGCTGCGCACACCCGACCCGGAGTTCGGCAACCTCCGCTTCGTCGACGCGTACGTGTCCACGCTGGTCGTGATCGCGCTCGCGTTCCTGGGGCTGAACAAGCTCCCCACGACCGTCGCGACCTACCGCGAGAAGGGCGTGCTGCGGCGGTTCTCCACCACGCCGGTCCACCCCGGACTGCTGCTGGTCGCCCAGGTCGCCGTCAACCTCATCGCGGGTGCGCTGTCGATCGCGCTGCTGATGGTGGTGTGCAAGGCGGTGTTCGACGTCGACCTGCCGCACCACCCGCTCGGCTTCTTCGCCGCGTGCCTGCTCGGGATGCTGTCGCTGTCCGCGCTCGGCCTGCTCGTCGCGGCGTGGGCGCCGACGGCCCGGTCCGCCGGCGGCTGGGCGACGGTGGTGTTCATGCTCGTCATGTTCTTCGGCGGCGCCTACCTGCCGCGCTTCCTGATGCCGGACTTCCTCAACCGCATCGGCGATCACCTGCCGCCGGGCGTGGGCGCGTTGCAGGACGCGTGGCTGGGCACCGCGCCGAGCCTGCTGCACCTGGGGATTCTCGCCTTGACCACGCTCGTGGCGGGTACCGTCGCGGCGAAGTCGTTCCGCTGGGAGTAGGTGCGCTGGTGTCGGACAGTCTCGACGTGTGGGAGCGGCGGCTCGGCGTCGCGGGGCACATCGTCCCCTATTTCGCCCTCGTGCTGCCGACGCTGATGTACGTGCTGATCAGTCCGGACGGCCTGCGGGAGCGCGCGGTCAACCTCGGCGTCGCCGCCGCGACCGCGCTGTGGATGCTGTGGTGGTACACGCTGCACCCGCGATGGCGTACCCGCAGCGGGCTGATGACCGTGTTCGTGGTGGGCATCCTGGTCTGCTACGCGGTGCTGGGGCTGCGCGACCCGATGTTCGGGTTCTTCTCCTTCGCCGGGTACGTGTACGCGATCGAGGTGCTGCCGGGGTGGCGCAGGGTGGCCGGGGTCGTCGTCAACGGCGTGCTCGCCGCCACCTCGCTCCACGGCGGACTGCCGCCGGCCGAGCCCGTGAAGATCATGATCTTCGTGGTGATCGTCGTGTTCATCGTGACGATCGCGCTCACCTTCACGTTCCTCGGGCACATCACCGCGGAGCAGTCGCGGCGGCGCAAGGAGATGGTCGCGCAGCTTGCGTCCATGATGGAGGAGAACGCCGGTCTGCACGCGCAACTGCTGATCCAGGCCCGCGAGGCGGGTGTGCTGGACGAGCGGCAGCGGCTGGCGGGGGAGATCCACGACACCCTCGCCCAGGGGTTCACCGGCATCATCACCCAGCTCCAGGCCGTGGACGAGCCGTCCCGGCGGGTCGACACCGCGCTCCGGCTGGCGCGGGAGAACCTGGCGGAGGCCCGGCGGTCCGTGCACGCCCTGCGCCCGCCCGCGCTGGAGGACGCCAACCTGCCGGACGCCCTGTCCGAAGTCGTGGCGGGCTGGACCGACCAGACCGGCGTGCCGGTCACCGTCTCCACCACCGGCGCGGCGCGGGCGCTGCACCCCGAGGTGGAGGTGGCCCTGCTGCGGATGGCCCAGGAGGCGTTGTCCAACGTGGCCAAACACGCCTCGGCCTCGCGGGTCGGGCTCACCCTGTCGTACATGGAGGACGTGGTGACACTGGACGTGCGCGACGACGGCACGGGCTTCGACACGTGCCGGGAGACGAACGGCTACGGCCTGGTCGGGATGCGGCAGCGGGTGTCGCGGCTGGCCGGGTCGCTGGCGGTCGAGTCGGAGCCCGGCGGCGGCACGGCCGTGTCGGCGTCGGTGCCCGCCATCCCGGCGGGGGTGGCCCGGTGATCCGCGTGGTGATCGTGGACGACCACCCCGTGGTGCGGGACGGGTTGCGCGGCATGCTCGCGGCGGCCGGTGACGTGGACGTGGTGGGCGAGGCGGCGGACGGCGCGGAGGCCGAGGCCGTGGTGCGGGCCAAGAACCCGGACGTCGTGCTGATGGACCTGCGGATGCCGGGCGTGGACGGGGTGACCGCGATCGAGCGGCTGCGCGACTGCCCGGCCCGGGTGCTGGTGCTCACCACGTACGACACGGACAGCGACGTGCTGCCCGCCATCAAGGCCGGCGCGACCGGCTACCTGCTCAAGGACACGCCGCGCGACGAGCTGTTCCGGGCGGTGCGTTCGGCGGCCAGGGGAGAGGCGGTGCTGTCGCCGTCCGTGGCCACCAGGCTGGTCGGCCAGGTGCGGGCGCCGGCGGCGGAACCGTTGAGCGAACGGGAGATCGAGGTGCTCGGCCTGATCGCCCGCGGCTGCACGAACCGCGAGGCGGCGGCCCGGCTGTTCATCAGCGAGGCGACGGTCAAGACGCACCTCGTGCACGTCTACGCGAAGCTCGGCGTGAAGGACCGGGCCGCCGCCGTGGCGGTGGCCTACGAACAGGGATTGCTAGGGGCGTAGCAGCGGCAGGACGGCGCGGCCCGCGGCCTCCAGGTCCGTTGCCGCGCGCTGCCGGTCCGCGCCGATGTAGGTGATCATGGTGAACAGGTCGCCCTTGCTGAGCAGGAGCGTGCACTCCACGAGGGCGTCACGGCCGTAGCAGAGGGCGAACTGGGCGTCCGCGCCCAACGCCGGGATGGCCAGCTCCTGGGCGGCCGTGTACGCGCTGTCCTCGATCTCGAACGTTCCGCAGTCCAGTCCCGTGCGCCCCAGCTCGACGGTCTCGGCGGCGGCGGCCACCCGTCGGTAGGAGATCGTGTACTGGATCAGCGTCGAGGACGCGGCCTGGTTCGCCCACCGGGTGGCCGTCTTGGTCGCCGACTGCGCGCCATCGGTCGGCAACTGCGTCTTGCAGAGCACGATCCGGTAGTTCTTCTGCTCCGGTCCGCTGGTGAGGGTGTAGCCGAGCGGCGTCACGGTGTCATCGGTGAGCTGTGCCCGCAGGATCCGGCTCTCGATGAGCGCCGGGTCGGGCGTCGTCTGGGTGGTCGTGGTTGGCGCTGTGCCGGCCGACGTGGTCGACGGGGTACCGGCGCAGCCGGCCAGCATCAGCAGTGCGAGGAAAATCCCCCCGAATCTCATGGTCAGGACGGTATCAAGTGGACGGATGTGGAATTCGAGGATCCGTCACCTGTGGCTGTGACGTCGGTCAACACCCGGGCGCGCGCTAGGAACTCAGCAGCGGCAGGACGGCGCGGCCGGCGGCTTCCAGGTCGGTGGCCGCCCTGGCGTCGTCGGGGCCGATGTAGGTCAGGCTCGTCAGCAGGTCGGCCTTGGTGAGCAGCAGGCTGCACTGCACGTAGCCGCGGTCGCGGAAGCAGACGGCGAACTGCGCGTCCGCGCCCAGCGGCGGGATGGCCAGTTCCTTTTCGAACGTGTACGTGCTGTCGCCGGACGTGAACGTTCCGCACTCCAGCGCCTTGCGGGCGAGTTGGACCGTCTCCGCCGCGGCGGCCACCCTGCGGTAGGACACCGTGAACTGGATCAGCGTCGAGAACGCGGGCTTGTCCACCCAGTGGGTGGCCATCCTGGTCGCCGACATCGCGCCGTCGGTCGACAGGTCCTCCGGGCACGCCACGACCGGGTAGTTCTTCTGCTGCTGTTCCTCGCCCGACACGCGGTAGCCGAGCGGGGCCACCATGTCGACGGTGAGTTGCGCCTTCTTCAGCCGCCCTTCGATCAGCGCCGGGTCCGGGGCGGCCGGGGTGCTGCTGGTGCTGGTGGTGGTCGTGGTCGGCGTGGCGCTGGACGGTGGTGGCGTCGCGGTCGATGTCGACGTGCAGCTTGCCAGCATCAGCAGGGCGAGGATGATCCCCCCAGTTCTCATGGGCGGGACCGTATCAAGTGATCCGCACCAAACGTGAACGGTAGTCACTTGTGTGTCGGTCGACTTCGGACTGTCCTAGTAGGACTGCGCAGCGTGACGTCAGTAGTCGACGCGGTCGGGGCGGGACAGCCAGGCGGCGAACGGCGCGTCGTCCTCGCCGGTGGAGATCTGGCGCACCGGCAGGCTCCACTCCTCGCGGGGCTTGCCGAACAGCTCGTAGAACTCGCGGTCGTCGAAGCCGGCTCGCGCGGCGTCGTGCCGGTCGGCGGCGTAGACGACCCGGTCCACGCGGGCCCACAGCGCGGCGGACAGGCACAGCGGGCACGGTTCGCAGGACGAGACCAGCACGCAGCCGGTCAGCCGGAAGTCGCCGAGGACCCGGCACGCGGCGCGGATCGCCACCACCTCGGCGTGCGCGGTCGGGTCGAGCGTGGGCGTGACCTGGTTCGTGCCGGTGGCGATCACCCGGCCGTCCTTGATGATCACCGCGCCGAACGGGCCGCCGCCGGCCGCGACGTTGCGGGTCGCCAGGTCGATCGACTCGCGCAGCCACTCGTGGTCGGCGGACACGGAGATGGTCATGGAGGGGCTCCTAGGCGTGCTCGGGCGCGCCACCGGCGGGATGGCGTCCGGCGGGAGGTGCGGGTCTACGTTCCGGTGATGTGCTCGGGGCGTACCGGCACGCGGGTCAACGCCGACCCGGTGGCGGCGCGGATGGCCGCGACGATAGCCGGGGTGGACGAGATGGTAGGTGGTTCGCCGACGCCGCGGACGCCGTAGGGCGCGTTGGGGTCGGCCAGTTCCAGCACGTCGATGTTCATCGGCGGCATGTCCAGCACGGTCGGGATCAGGTAGTCGGTGAACGAGGGGTTGCGCACCTTGCCGCCGGCGGTCTGGATCTCCTCCATCACCGCGAGCCCCAGGCCCTGCGCCGAACCGCCCTGGATCTGCCCCAGCACGGCCTGCGGGTTGAGCGCCTTGCCCACGTCCTGCGCGCAGTTCAGCTCCACCACCTTCACCAGGCCCAGTTCGACGTCCACGTCGACCACCGCCCGGTGCGCCGCGAAGCCGTACTGGACGTGCGCGTTGCCCTGCCCGGTCACCGGGTCCAGCGGCTCGGTGGTCCGGTGCCGCCACTCCACGGTCTCGTCGATCACCTCGTCGCCCAGCAGCTCGGCGAGGTCCGCGGTGCTCCGCCCGGCCGCGAGCTTGGCCAGCTTCTCCCTGACCGCGGCACAGGCGGCCTTGACCGCGCCGCCGGTCACGTAGGTCTGCCGGGAGGCCGAGGTCGAGCCGCCGTTGCCGATGCCGGTGTCCATGGGCAGGACCGTGACCCGCTCGACGTTCAGCTCGGTGCGCACGATCTGCTGCATGATCGTGACGAGCCCCTGGCCCACCTCGCACGCGGCGGTGTGCGCCAGCGCGGCCGGCTCGCCGTTGATGACCTGGAGCCGGACCCGCGCGGTGGAGTAGTCGTCATAGCCCTCGGAGAAGCAGACGTTCTTGATCCCCACCGCGTAGCCGACACCGCGCACCACGCCTTCGCCGTGCGTCGTGTTGGAGACGCCGCCGGGCAGGTCGCGGAGGTCCGCGCTCGCCGTCGTCGGCGGCAGAGGCTTGTCCTGCACCAGTTTCAGCAGTTGCGCGACGGGCGCGGCCGAGTCGACCACCTGACCGGTCGGCATCACCGAACCCTCGGACATCGCGTTCCGGATCCGCACGTCCACCGGGTCCATGCCCAGCGCCTCGGCCAGTCTGTCCATTTGGGACTCATAGGCGAAGGCCGCTTGCACCGCACCGAACCCTCGCATCGCGCCGCACGGCGGGTTGTTGGTGTACACGCCCCAGCAGTCCACCGTCACGTTGTCCACCTCGTACGGGCCGACGCCGAGCGTGGCCGCGTTCGCCACCACCGCCCCGGTGCTGGACGCGTACGCGCCGCCGTCCAGGAAGATCCTCGCCTTGACGTACACCAGTTTCCCGGTGCGGTCCGCGCCGTGCTCGTAGTACAGCACCGCCGGGTGCCGGTGCACGTGCCCGTAGAACGACTCCTCGCGGTTGTAGACCATCTTGGTGGGCTTGCCGGTGTGCAGCGCCAGCAGGCACGCGTGCACCTGCATCGACAGGTCCTCGCGCCCGCCGAACGCGCCGCCGACGCCGGACAGCGTGAGCCGCACCTTGTCCAGCGGCATACCCAGCGCCGACGCGACCTGCGCCTGGTCCACGTGCAGCCACTGGGTCGCGATGTACAGGTCGACGCCACCGTCCTCGGCGGGCACCGCCAGACCCGACTCCGGTCCGAGGAACGCCTGGTCCTGCATCCCGACCTCGTACCGGCCGGTGACCACGACCTCGGCGGACGCGTGCTGGTCGCCGCGCCGCACCGGCACGTGCCGCACGAGGTTGCCGCCGGGGTGCAGCGGGGTGTCCCGCTCGGCGGTCTCCATGTCCACGACCGGCGTCAGGACCTCGTACTCGACCTTGATCCGCTTCATCGCGCGCAACGCGGTCTCCGGGTGGTCCGCGCCGACCAGCGCGACCGGTTCTCCTTGGTAGCGCACGACATCCACCGCCAGCACCGGCTGATCCCGGTGCTCCAGGCCGTACAGGTTGGTCCCCGGCACGTCCTGGTGCGTCAGCACCGCGTGCACGCCGGGCACCTTCAGCGCCTCGGCCAGGTCGACGGACACGATCCGCGCGTACGGGTGCGGGCTGCGCAGGGTCGCGCCCCAGATCATGTCCTCGTGCCACAGGTCCGAGGCGTAGGCGAACTCGCCGCGCACCTTGAGGTTGCCGTCCGGCCGTTGCGGGCTCGTGCCGATGCCACCGGAGACCGCGGAGGTCAGTTCCGCGGGTGTCAGGCTCATCCTGCCTCCTTCAGCCGGGTGCTCGCGGCACGCAGATCACGGGCGAGTTCTTGTTCCGAGGCGGTGCGCAGCTCGCCGTCCTCCACCACGGTCCGGCCGCCGACGAGCAGCAGCTTCAGCCTGGGCTGCGGACCCAGCACCAGCGCGGCCACCGGGTCGTCGATGCCCGCGTGGTCCAGGCCGTCCAGCCGCCACACCGCCAGGTCGGCCAGCTTGCCGGGCTCGATGGAGCCGATGTCGCCGTCCCGCCCGAGGCAGCGCGCCCCGCCCATGGTGCCCAGCCACAACGCCTGCCGGGCGTCGAGCGCCTTCGGCCCGCCGCGTTGCCGCGCCTGGAGCAACGCCTGGTGCAGCTCCTCGACCAGCCCGCACGACTCGTTGGACGCCGCGCCGTCCACGCCCAGACCGACCGGCGCGCCCGCGTCCAGCAGGTCGCGGACCGGTGCGATGCCGGTGCCCAGGCGGCCGTTGGAGGTGGGGCAGTGCGCCGAGCCGGTGCCGGTCGCGCCCAGCTTCCGCACCGCCGCCGGCGACAGGTGCACGGTGTGCGCGAGCCACACGTCCTCGCCCAACCAGCCGGTGCGCTCGGCGTACTCCGCCGGTGTGCAGCCGAACTCGGCCTGGCACTGGTCTTCCTCGTCCGCCGTCTCGGCGAGGTGGGTGTGCAGCCGGACGCCCTTGGCGCGGGCCAGTTCCGCCGCTCCGGTCATCAACCCGGTGCTCACAGTGAACGGCGAGCACGGGCCGACGGCGACCCGGACCAACGCTTCGGGCGACGGGTCGTGGTGGTCGTCGATCGCCTTTTCCGTCGCGGTCAACGCGGTGTCGATGTCCTCCACCAGGTCGTCCGGTGGCAGCCCGCCGTCCGACCGGCCCCGGTCCATCGAGCCGCGGACCGCGTGCAGGCGGATGCCGATCCGGCGGCCCGCGTCGACCAGCGCGTCGAACTGGTCGCCGCCGGCTCGGGGGAACACGTAGTGGTGGTCGGCGGCGGTCGTGCAGCCCGTGGTGGCGAGCCGGGCCAGGCCCGCCGAGCCCGCCGCGTGCGTGATCTCCGCGTCCAGGCCCTGCCACACCGGGTACAGCGCGGTCAGCCACTCGAACAGGGTCGCGTCCTGCGCGATGCCGCGGGTGGCCCACTGGTACAGGTGGTGGTGCGTGTTGACCAGGCCGGGCGTGACCAGGCAGCCGCTGCCGTCGACCCAGGTGTGCGGCCCGGTCGGTTTCGGGGCCTGGCCGGGGCCGACGGCGGTGATCCGGCCGCCCTCGAACACCACGTGGCCGAAGGGGAGTTCGGTGCCCGCGGCATCCATTGTGGACACCGCGACACCGTCCAGGATGGTGGGCGTCATGGCCGGGCCTGCTCCCGGGCCGCGAGCCGCACGGCGTCCAGGATCTTCTCGTAACCGGTGCAGCGGCACAGGTTGCCGGCCAGCGCCTCCCGGATCTCCGGGTCGCTCGGCTCGGGCACCCGGCTGATCAGGTCGTGCGCCGCGACCACCAGGCCGGGCGTGCAGAACCCGCACTGCACCGCGCCCGCCGAGACGAACGCCGCCTGCACCCGGTCGAGTTCGTCGCCCTGCGCCAGGCCTTCGACGGTGCGCACCACGCGGTCCTGCGCCTGGCCCGCCGCGACCAGGCACGCGCACACCGGCACGTCGTCCAGGTAGACCGTGCAGGAGCCGCACTCGCCCTGCTCGCAGGCATTCTTGGACCCGGGCAGCCCCAGCCGCTCGCGCAGCAGGAACAACAGGCTCTCGCCCTCCCAGACGTCGTCCGCCCGGCGCTGCTCCCCGTTGACCGTCACGTTCACGCGCATGGCTCAGGCGACCTTCCCGGTGTAGTCCCGCCACGCCCAGCCCAGGGTGCGGCGGGCCAGCACGGACAGGGCGTGCTTGCGGTACGCGGCCGACCCGCGCACGTCGTCGATCGGGCTCGCGGCCCGTGCCACCAGTTCGCCGAACCGGTCCCGGACCGAGTCCGTCAGCGGTCGCGGCGACTCCCACTGCCCGGTGGCGGTCAGCTCGCCGGACAGGAATTCCTCGGCCTCGGTCGCCCGACGGGGCGTGGGCGCGGCACTGCCCACCGCCGCGCCCACTCGGCCCTCGCCGGGGTGCAGCGCCACGGCGAACGAGCACACCGCGATCACCATCGCGTTGCGCGTGCCGACCTTGGAGAACTGTTGCGGGGCCTGCGTTTCCGGCACGTGCACGGCCGCGATCAGCTCGTCCGGCGCCAACGCGTTGCGCTTCACGCCCAGGTAGAAGTCGGTCGCCGGGACCATCCGGACGCCCCGGGTCGACGCCACCTCCACCGCCGCGCCGCCGGCCAGCAGCACGGGGTGCGTGTCGCCGGCGGGTGAGGCCGCGCCGAGGTTGCCCCCGACCGTGCCCCGGTTGCGGATCTGCGGTGAGCCGACCGTGCGGGCCGCCATCGCGAGTCCCGGCAGCCGGTCGCGCAGCTCGTCGATGATCCGCGCGTACGGCACACCCGCGCCGACGCGCACCACGCCGTCCGCCACCGACCACTCGCGCAGCTCGGCGATCCGCGTCAGGTCCAGCAGCGCGGCGGGCCGCCGGTGGTCGAAGTTCAGCTCCACCATCACGTCCGTGCCGCCCGCGATGGGCACCGCCGCCGGGTGCGCGGCCTTGAGCGCCAGCGCCTCGGCGAAGCTGTCGGGTCGCAGGAAGTCCATTAGCTGCCTCGATAGGTCGAGTAGGCGAACGGGGACAGCAGCAGCGGCACGTGGTGGTGCTCGCCGGGCTCGGTGACCCGGAAGGTGAGCACCACCTCCGGGAAGAACGGGGCGACCGGGCCGGTGTCGAACACCAGTCGGTAGACCCCGGCGGCGTCGGACGGCCAGCCGGTGATCCGGCCGTCGTCCCCGGTGTGCCCCGCGGCGACGGGCTCGCCGTCGCGTTCCAGCCGCACCGCCATCCCGGCGGCGGGCCGGCCGCGTTGCGCGTCGAGCACGTGGGTGCTGATCGTCACTCGTTCTCCCATCGGTGTGTGATCCAGTACACCGCCGGCGCGGACGGGCGGCTACGGCGGCGACACCTGAAAACCCAGGTTCCTCCGGTGACCGGATTTGTGCTTTCCTACAAACCCGAACGGACGAAAGCGGACCGCTCGTGACGACCGGTGCCCGGCCGGGAGGAGGCACGCGTGCTGGTGCGGACCCTGCTGCGGATGCCGGAACTCCGGCTGCGCTCCGTCGTCGGCGAGGAGTGGCTGGACCGCCCTTTGACCAGGCTCTACGGCACCGAGCTGCCGAATCCGGCGCGGTACCTGTCCGGTGGCGAGCTGGTGCTGTCCGGCCTGCTCTGGCACCGCTCGGCGGCCGACTGCGAGACGTTCGTGACCGCGCTGGCGGACGCCGGTGTCGCGGCGCTGGCGGCGGCCCGCGCGCCGGGCGCCCGGGAACTGCCCGAAGCGCTGGTCGACGCCTGCCGGCGGCATGCGGTCCCTCTCTTGGAGGTCCCGGTCGACCTGTCGTTCGCGGCCATCACCGAACGGGTCGTGCTGGAGCTGGCCGCCGAACGGGTCGGCGACGCGGGCACCCAGCTCGGCCGCCACCGCCGCCTGCTGACCGTGGTCGCGGAGGGCGGCGGGCTGGACGAGCTGATCGCCGCCGGCGCGGCCGAGCTGGGCGCCGCGTGCTGGGTGCTGTCCACCACCGGGCATGTCGTCGCGGGCCCGGAACTGCCCGATGCGGCCTTCCTCGCGGGGGAGTTCCTGCGCGCCGACCGGCTGCCCCGGGTGGTGCGGCGGACGACGCTGCTGCCGGTGTCCGAACGCGGCGGGTCGCGGCTGGCGACGTGGGTCCTGGCGGTCGCGGGCGACCGGGCGCAGGACGAGGTCGCGGCGGAGCTGGCCAGCCTGGTCGGCGTGGAGCGGAACCGGGTCGTGCAGGGTCGGCGGATCGGGAACCGCGCGGCGGGTCCGCTGCTGCGCGAGGTGCTGTCCGGCTCGGGTGACCTGGCGGCCCGGATCGCCGCCGTCGGCTGGGCCTCCGACGCGCCGCTGAGGGTGCTGGTGGCGTCGGCGTCGGACGGCCGCGTCGAGCAGGTGGCGGCGCTGCTGGAGGAGGTGCTGGCCCCCGTCGCTCCGCTCGCCCTGGTCGGCACGGTGGACGCGGAGGCGTTCGCGGTCGCGCCGTCGGGCGCCGGATGGGCGGAGGCGGTTCGGACGGCGTTGCGGACCGTCGAGCCCGGCCTGGGGTCGACCCGCGTGCTGGTCGGCATCTCGTCGGCGGTCGTGGCGACCGCGTTGCGCGGGGCGGCCGAGGAGGCGTCGCACGCGCGGCGGCTGGGGGAGCGGCGTCCCGGCCGGACGTGCGTGGTGGTGGGCGAGGAGATCGCACTGCACCAGCTCCTGCTGGCCGGCGTGCCGGAGGAACTGCGCGCGTCGCTGCGGCGGCGGGTGCTGGGGCCGGTGCTGGACTACGACGCCGAGCACGGGTCGGACCTCGTGCACACGCTGCGGGTGTTCCTGGACTGCTCAGGCTCGTGGACCACCACCGCCGCCCGCCTGCACGTCCACGTGAACACGCTGCGCTACCGGGTCGGGAGGGTGGAGGAGCTGCTGGGCGTGGAGCTGTCCGACTTCACTTCCCGCGTGGACCTGTACTTGGCCTTGCAGGCGGGTTGATGCTGACCGCATGGCCTCCACGCGCCGTAGGCCAACTTCGCACTCTTCGCGGTCGCCGCGCAGGGACTCCCGATCGAGCAGTTGGCGGCGGACCTGCGTCGGGTGCACCGGCTCCTGAAGGCCAAGTACAGGTCCACGCGGGCGTCCGGCCGGGCACGCCGCACGCCCGCCGCGCAGGGGCACGGCAGGCGTACGACGTCCCGTTGGCACAGGCCTGTGCGGCGGTCGGGGTGACGCACCGGCTCGGCGAGTTCGCGTCGGTAGGCCGCCGCCGATTTTCCGGCGATCATGCTCTTCGATCGCCGGAAAATCCGCGGTGGACTGCCGACTAGCAGGCGAACTCGCCCGCCGCGACGAAGGAGCGGCAATATGCACTGCAATTATTCACTGCACTTCTTGCCGGTGTTGATGCAGTTCACGACCCGCTGCATGATCTCGTCGGACATCACGTTCGCGAAGTCGTCGTGGTCGGAGAGCGGGTTGTGCTCCTCCTCGGGGAACGCGTCGACCGCGTACTGGCCGTTCTGCTGCACATCGCGGGGGATGTTGTAGGTCAGGCTGATCCGTAGCTGCGGCACGGCCTTGAAACCCCTGGGGCACTTGCCGTTCTGGTCGGCGTAGACGATGTGGTCGCGGTGGTTGGCGCTGTCGGTGTTCTTGCCGTCCCAGCAGCTCGCGAAGTCGTGGATGCGCTTGACCTTGCTGCCCTGCGGGCAGATCGGGTACTTGTTCATCAGCACCTTGTCCTCGAACCCGGTGCACGTCCACGAGTCGCGGGCGTTCTTCGGGCCGTTGGTGGACACCTTGGCGTCGCCGTAGAGCACCCGCAGGAACTGGGGCATCGGCGTGACCTTGCCGGTCGGGCTGCCGCGGAAGGTCAGGTCCACGACCTCGGGGCGCTGGATCTCGCCCTCGTTGCCGGGCAGTTCGTTCTCGTCGCTCTGGCTCTTGCCGTCACCCTTCTCCGGCGCGTCGGCCTCGGCTTCCTTCTCCGCTTCGGCGACCTTCACGTCCTTGGCGTCGCCGTCCTTGACCGTGCACGGCGCGAGCCGCTGGAGCCCGCGTGGCCGCTGGCCGACCCGGTCGATCGCCTCCACGATCCGGCCGATGGAGGTGGCCCGCTTGTCCCGCAACGGCTTCAGCACCGTGTTGTTGACCGCGCCGGGGTCGTCGACGTCGATGTTCTTCAGCTTGTCGTTCGCCTCGGCGATCTGCTCCTTCATCTGCTGGAGGTTGCGGTCGACCTCGCCCTTGGCCTGGCGCGGCACGCTGCGGAGCTTGCGCTTCACGTCCGGGCACTCGACTTCGGCGTTGCCCGGCTGGCCCGGCTCCTCGTCCTCGTTCTCGCGGTCGATCCGCACGACGGGCCAGAAGTACGTGGACTTGTCGCCGTTCTTGCAGGTGGTGTCGGCTTCCAACAGGCTCTCGTTGGTCGAGTCGGCGTCTGTGGACACGTTCCCCACGTAGTCGTGCAGGTGCTGGGCGCCGTTGCGGACGCCGGGCTGCGCGATGAAGTTGTCCGGGTTGAAGTGGCCGTTCTCGTTGCGACCGCAGTCCACGGTGAACGTGCCGGTGGTCGCGTCGTTCTCCGGCTTGGGCGCCTTGACGTTGCGTCCCTGCTTGGTGATGTCGACGAACAGGGACTTGTCGGCCCCGTCCGCCTGGGCGGTGCCCTGGTCGCCGGTGGTGGAGATCGCGACCGCCAGGCCTGTCGTCAGCGCCAGTCCGGCAATCCCGGCCGTGAGCTTCGTGCGCCGCGAGAAGCGGTGCCGCCCCTGGTTTCGCGTCATGGATGTGTCACCTCGTCGTAGGTACGCGCATTCGCTTCGAACCCCGACCGCCGGTGGGCGGCGGACACCGTGGCATACGTACCGCACCCCGGTCCGCGACCTGACCGTTACCTGTTCGTTACCGTCGGCGCCCCCTAACTCTGTCGGGCGGCACGGCGCTCGCTACGGCAATCGGCGGCAACCCGATCGTCGACGCGAGCCGGACTCGTCTTAGTTGGCCTATCGGTCCGATAGGAGCTATCCGGGCCGTGGTCGCTGCGGAACACTCGCGAAACGGACAACCGTAAGGAGTGTTCATGTCTCGCATGTCCGGTGTGCTGGCCGCCGTGGTCGTCGGGCTTTCGCTCGTGACCGCCGCGCCCGCCACCGCCGAGAGCACGCACCCGTTCCCCAGCGAGCTCCCGCTGCCGAACGGCTTCCGCCCCGAGGGCATCGCGATCGGCCACGCGCCGGTCGCGTACCTCGGCTCCCTGGCCGACGGCGACCTGATCCGGGTCGACCTCAGGACCGGCAAGGGCGAGGTGTTCAGCCAGGGGCCCGGCACGCCGTCGGTCGGGTTGAAGATCGACCGGCGCGGACGGCTGTTCGTGGCCGGCGGGAATGGCGGGGACGCGCGGGTGGTCGACGCTCGAAATGGAGCGATCCTCAAGTCTTACAAGTTTTCCGGCACCGGGGCGTTCGTGAACGACGTGGTCGTCACCGACGACGCCGCCTACTTCACCGACTCCAGCCGGGCGCTGCTCTACAAGATCCCGTTCGGGCGGCACGGCGAGTTGCCCGACACCGCCACCGAGGTGCCGCTGACCGGCGATTTCGTGCTCAAGCCGGGGTTCAACGCGAACGGCATCGCGGCGACGCCCGATCGGAAAGCGCTGCTGGTCGTGCAGAGCAACACCGGTCAGTTGCACCGCGTCGTGGACGGCGTCAGCAAGATCGTCGACCTCGGCGGCGAAGTGCTCACCAGCGGTGACGGTGTGCTGGTGCGCGGGCGCACCCTCTACGTCGTGCGGAATTCACTCAACACGGTCGTGGTGTTCACCTTGGACAAGTCCGGTGCCAGCGGAAAGCTGGTGACCAAGATCACCGACCCGCGGTTCGACGTGCCGACCACGGTGGCCGCGTTCGGTGAGCGGCTGTACCTTCCCAATGCCCGGTTCGGCACGCCGCCGACGCCGACCACCGAGTACAAGGTCGTGGCTGTTCCCAACAGGTGAAAGTAAGGGGGCCGATGAGGGCAGAGTTCACATCGGCCCCCTGTTCCGGGTGTCACTCGACTGGGTAACCTCAGCGTCGCGTCGCGCAAGTGATCGCTGTCTCTTCGTAATGATGATCTTCTGGTGTTACCGTTCCGTGGCCGATCGGGTGACGAGGAGGCAGCGCTCCTAGTGCTGCGCCTGACCAGACTGACTAGTTCACGAGGCTGCGGAGCACTGTGAAGCAGAAGAACAAGGCGGAGACCAACCAGAAGACGATCCGCTCGCGGCTCACCGGTGTGGTGGTCGTGCCGAGCGTGGTCCTGCTGGTGATGTGGTTGGCGTTCTCCTCTTACACGGTGTTCGACGGCTTCTACACCCGTGCGGTGGCGGTCAGCGTCAAGGACGCCTCCATCCCCGCCGTGAACGCCTTCGTCGCGATCCAGCGGGAACGCCAGTTGGCCATGACGGCGCTCAGCCAGAAGAACCCCGACCTCGGCGACCTCCACGAGCAGCAGCGCGTCGTGGACGACACGACCAACGCGATGAGATCGGCGTTCGATGCGGTCTCCGGCAACGCGCCCGACGAGGTCAACGCCAAGATCACCGAACTGAACGTCCTGCTGGGCGAACTGCCGCAGCGCCGCGCGGGCGTGGAGTCCGGCAAGGTCGACAAGAACGAGATCTACCGGTACTACAACAGCGTGGTCGACGCGGGCACCACGCTGTTCGGCACGCAGGCCCGCGTCGTGCCCGACGTGGTGGCCTCCCTGGGCGGTCTCAACGCCACCGAGCTGTTCCGCGCCGCCGACTGGATGTCCCGGGCCTCCTCGGTCGCCTCCGGCGCGCTGACGTCCGGCTCGCCGAGCCCCGAGGACCGGCTGGAGTTCGTCAACCTGGTCGGCTCCTACCACGCGCAGCTCACCACCACGACGCCGTACGCGCAGGACGACGTCCGGCGCGAGTACCGGGCGCTGACCGAGTCGGAGAACTGGCGCAGGCTCACCGACCTGGAGAACCGGCTGATCGCCACGCCCGACGCCGACGTGGCGCTGGAGGACTGGCAGGCGGTCTCCCGCCCGGTCTCCGAACGCCTGGTGGACCTCGCGATCGACGAGGCCTCCGGCGCGGCCGACGCCGGCCTGGAGCGCGGCAACAGCCGGTTCGTCACGGTCCTCATCGGCGCGCTGATCGCGCTGGTCGTGGTGCTCGGCGGCATCGTGTTCGCGGTCCGCATCTCCAACCGGCTGGTCAACCGCGCGCTGATCACCCGCCTGGCGGCGCTGAAGAAGGACTCGCTGGCGCTGGCCCACGAGCGGCTGCCCGACATCGTGGACCGGCTGCGCGAGGGCAAGCACGTGGACGTCGAGGTGGAGGTCCCGCCGCTGGACTACGGCAGCGACGAGATCGGCCAGGTGGCCGACGCGTTCAACGCCGCCCAGTACACCGCCGTCGCCGCCGCCGTGAAGGAGAGCCAGGCGCGCGAGGGCGTGAACCGCGTCTTCCTCGACATCGCCCACCGCAACCAGGGCCTGGTGCACCGCCAGCTCAAGATCCTGGACAAGCTGGAGCGGGAGGAGGAGAACCCCGAGCAGCTCGACGCCCTGTTCCAGCTCGACCACCTCGCCACCCGCGCCCGCCGCAACGCGGAGAACCTGATCATCCTCGCCGGCGAGCAGCCCGGACGGCAGTGGCGCAAGCCGGTGCGGCTGCTGGACGTGCTGCGCGCCGCCGTCGCCGAGACCGAGCAGTACGTGCGGGTCAAGGTGAACCCGGTGCCGGAGACCGCGCTGGTCGGCGCGGCCGTCGCGGACACCATCCACCTGATCGCCGAGCTGGTGGACAACGCCACCGCGTTCTCCTCGCCGCGGTCCCAGGTGCAGGTGCACGCCAGCGAGGTGCCGCAGGGCATCGTGGTGGAGATCGAGGACCACGGCCTGGGCATCAACCCCGAGGACCGCGAGCAGCACAACGCCATGCTGGCCGACCCGCCGGAGTTCGACGCGATGCGGCTGCGCGGCGAGTCCCGCCTCGGCCTGTTCGTGGTGGCCCGGCTGGCGGCCCGGCGCGGCATCCACGTCGAGCTGCGCGAGTCGCCCTACGGTGGCACCCTCGCGCTGGTGCTCGTCCCATCCGCTATCGTCGCCGGGCCTACCACCGCGGTGGAGCCGGCGGAGACCCGCCAGCTACCCCGCCGCACCTTCCCAGACGACCACGTGATCCCGGAGCAGGGCGACGACTCAGTGCGAGACGCCAGGTTTCCCGACACCTCCAGAGAACTGGAAGGATTCTGGGCCCAGGCCGAGGCTGCGGCCAACCAGCATTCCGTTCCAGCGGACCACCGACCCGACGACCGACTGAGCGACGAGCTGGACCTGCCGCAGCACAGCGGCGACCTCCAGCTCCCGCAGCGCAAGCGGACCGCCGAGTGGCCGGCCGACGAACCGGTCGCCGGCTCCGTCGACCGGCCTGAGCTGCCCCGCCGCCGCAGGCAGCAGAACCTCGCGCCGCAGTTGGTGCGCAACGATTTCCACCCTTCGCCCGAACCGCTGGCCGAGGTCGACGCCGAGCAGTCCGCCGAACGGGTCCGCGAGGGCCTCTCGGCGTTCCAGCGGGGCACCCGTGACGCCCGCCGCTCAGACGACGCTCTCGAACCCTGATCAGCAGTGGCCGGACGACAGGAAACCGGAAAGGCAACGGCGATGAACGACATGACCAGCCAGCACAACGAACTCAACTGGTTGTTGGAGGACCTGGTCGGCCGTGTGGTGGGTGCTCGGCACGCGGTGGTGCTGTCCGCCGACGGTCTGCTGCTCGGCCGGTCACCAGGACTGTCGAAGGACGACTCCGACCACCTGTCGGCCATGGCGTCGGCCTTCCAGAGCCTGGCCCGCGGCACCGGCCGGCACTTCGGCGGCGGCGCCGTGCGGCAGACCATCGTCGAGATGGAGCACGCGTACCTCTTCGTCACGGCGGCGGGGCACGGCGCGTGCCTGGCCGTCCTGGGCGAAGAGGACTCCGACATGGGGATGATCGCGTACGAGATGAACATGCTCGTGAAGCGGGTCGGCACCTACCTGTCGTCCGCGCCGCGGAGCACCTCGTCCGCGTTGCCCACGGCCCGCAGGTCGTCGTGATGGCGGGCCGCGAGGACTGGTGGTACGACGAGGCCGCGGGCCCGCTGGTCCGCCCGTACGCGATGGTGCGCGGTCGGACCCGTCCGCTGCGGCCGGAGCTGCACCTGGTGACCCAGGTGCGGGCGATGCCGTCGCCGGCGGACCCGGACGCGCTGTCGGTCGAGCACCTGGAGATCATGGAGCTGTGCCGGCGACCGCTGTCGGTGGCGGAGGTCGCCGCGTACCTGGACGTGCCCCTGGTGGTCGTCAAGGTGCTGCTGAGCGACCTCATCCAGCGCGGTGACGTCGTGATCCGAGACCCTTCCCGCGTCCCGCAAGTGCCGGACCGGAACCTGTTGCAGGCAGTGCTGGATGGTGTCCGTGGAATCTGAGCGACCGGGTGGCGAGCTGCTGGTCCCCACCCCAGTCAAGATCGTCATCGCCGGCGGCTTCGGCACCGGCAAGACGACGATGGTCAACTCGGTCAGCGAGATCCCGCCGCTGCACACCGAGGAGCTGCTGACCGAAGCGGGCGTGGGCGTGGACGACGTGCTGGGCCTGGAGCAGAAGGAGACCACCACGGTCGCCCTCGACTTCGGGCGCATCACGATCAACCCGGAGGTGGTGCTCTACCTGTTCGGCACCCCGGGCCAGAACCGGTTCTGGTTCATGTGGGACGAGCTGGCCTACGGCGCGATCGGCGCGGTGGTCCTGGTCGACACCCGCCGGCTGGACTCCAGCTTCCCGTCGATCGACTTCTTCGAGCGGCGCGGGATCCCGTTCATCATCGCGGTCAACTGCTTCGAGGGCGCGCACGCCTACGAGGTGGACGAGGTGCGCCGCGCGCTGGACGTGGACGAGGCGATCCCGCTCGTGCTGTGCGACGCGCGGGACCGGGAGTCGTCCAAGACGGTCCTGGTGAGCCTGATCCAGCACACCATGGACCGGCTGGATGCCATGGCCTGATCGGTTATCACCCGTTGGTGTGATCGCCTACATGACTATCCACGGCGGGTGATGAGCACCGAGGAGCGGCGTTGCCTGCGCAGCGCCGCCAGGTACGTGGCGAAGTCCACCTGCACCGAGTCCGCCGCCGACGGGCCGTAGCGCGCGTCGGCGGCTTTGAGGTGCGTGTCGACCTCACGGCGCATCGTCTGCGGCGGGGGCAGTTCGGCGACGCCCTCCACGAGGTCCGCGATCCACTCCGCCTGCGCCTGCACCAGTCGGGTGATGGCGCCGAACGGCCTGATCAGGCCGGCGAAGTAGAGGTCCGGCCGGGCGAGTGATACCACCCGCTGGTACAGGGCGACCCGGCCGGCTGGCTCGAACACCCATTCGAATGGCACGAACGGAAATTCGATGTGGTACCCGGTGCAGTAGACGAGATCGTCCGCCTCCTCCCTGCTGCCGTCCACGAAATGTACGACAGAGTTCACGATCCGGTCGATCGCCGGCCGCACGACGAGGCTGCCGTGGTTGATCCGGCTGAGCAGCTCGTCGGATATCGTCAGCGCGCCGCCGAAGATCCGGTGGTCCGGTTCGGCCAGCCCGTAGTCGGTCAGCTTGCCGCGCATCAGGCGCAACAGGGTTTCGATCAGACGGCGTTGTTCGGGGAACCCCAGGCGGGCCCACCAGGGGGCCGAGGCGATCTCGTCGATGGGGATTCCCAGCATGGTTTTGGGCACCACGTGCACGCCCCGCCGCTGTACCAGAACGGTCCTTTCCGCGACCCGGGACAATTCGACGGAGATATCCGCGGCAGAGTTACCGAAACCGACCACGATCACCCGTCTGCCGGTGTGCTGTGCCGGACTGGAGTAGTCGAACGAGTGCAGCCTGCGACCGGGGAACGTCTCATCACCCGGGAGTGAGGGCAGCCGGGGTGACCAGTGGTGGCCGGTGGCGACGACCACGTGCCCGTACTGCCGGTAGCGTCGCAGGCCGTTCCGGTCACGGCTGGTCACGAGCCAGGTGCCGTCACCGGTCCGGGTCAGCGACTCGACCTCCGTCTCCAGCTCGACGTGGTCGGTCACACCCTTGTGATCAGCGTAACGTTGCAGGTAGGCGGCAACCTGGTCGTGTCGGGGGTAGCGGGGGGAGTCGGCGGGCATGGGGAAGTCGCTGTACCCGGTGATCTTGGCCGACGTGTTGAGGTGCAGCGACCGGTAGGCCGGGCCTGGCTCCGCGGGATCCGGGTAGCGCCAGAGCCCGCCGATGCCGCTGGACCGTTCCAGAACCGTGACCGGCAAGTCTCGGGAACGAAGCGTTCCGGCGACCGCGAGGCCTGAGATGCCGGCGCCGATCACGCAGGTGTGATCATGAATGGGACGTTCGGGGTATTGACTACCCGGGAATTCAGCCACTAATGCCGCCACCCTTTCGGCCCAATTCCGTCACGCCCCGTGCCCGGCGTCCCGGAGGTGTGATCTTCGCCGCCCGCGTGATCCTCCATTGCGTGCGCCCTGTTCACAAGGTAAGCCTTGCGCTCGGAGGTGCCTAGTGTCCAGTTCTGCCGCTGTGGCTCAGGCCTCACGCCGTGAGGGTCTGTTCGGTGCATCGCATTCGACCTATCGAGACTTCGCGTTTGACAAATGGCTCGCCGTCGGCCGTGCGCTGGGTTTCACCGGGGAGCAGTTACGAGCCTCGGAGGGCGAACTGGGCGCCGTGCTCGGCGACTGGGCGGATCGGCGTATCGGGGAAATCCGGAGATATCCGTCGTTCGTTTCCCGGGACGGATTCCCGATGGAGTTCTCGGTGAGCTGGCGCGGCGGCGTGCCGGAGGTCCGGGTGCTGTTCGAATCGCTCGGCGCGACGCCGACGGCGCGGGCGGCGCAGGAAGCGGGCCGGGCGCTGACCCGCTCGCTGGCCGGGCGGCCGGGCGTGTCCCTGGCGCGGTACCACGTGATCGAAGACCTGTTCGTGGTGGACGAGCCGCGCCCGTTCCGGCCCACGGTGTGGCACTCGCTGGCGCACCGCCCCGGTGAGCCGGCGCGCTACAAGGTCTACCTCAACCCGCAGGCGCACGGGCTCGCCGCCGTGCCGGAGGTGATGTGCACGGCGATGACGCGGCTCGGGCTGGGCCCGGCGTGGCTCCGCGTCGCGTCGGCGTACCAGGAACTGGCGTCCGAGGGGCACCAGTTGGAGTTCGTCGCGCTGGACCTGGCGGACACCCCGGACGCGCGGGTGAAGGTCTACTTCCGGCACACCGGGCGGGTGGACCTGGACCGGGTGGCGTCACTGGCGCGCACCCACGACCCGGCGCTGGCCGGGCCCGCGTACCGGGACGTGTACGGCTCGCCCGCGCTGCCGGACAACGAGCCGATGACGTGCCTGGCGTTCCGCTCGGGCGCGAGCGGGCCGGAGGAGGCGAACATCTACCTGAGGCTGCCCAGCGAGGTGGACTCCGACGCGGACGCGGCGTCCCGCATCGCGTCGGTCATGCGCCGGTTCGGCGTGGACCACCGGCAGTACCTGGCCGTCGCCCACGCGTTGGCCCCGCTCCCGCTGGAGTCGATGACCGGGATGAACGAGCTGCTGAGCTTCCGCACGGCAGACCGCCGCCCGGACCTCGGCGTGTACTTCCGGTTCGCCGTCTACGACACCCCGGTGGACGGCACGCACGCGTGACGGCGCGCGGGTCTCCGGCTCGTCGTCTGCGACCCGCGGTGGACGGCGCGAAAGTGACGGCGTGCGGGTCTCCGCTTCGCGGCGGAGACCCGCACGGCCCTGTGCTCAAGCCCTGTGCTCAAGCCCTGTGCTCAAGCCCTGTGGTGAGGCCGCGTGCTTAGGCCGCGTGCTCAGGCCGCGTAGTTGTGGAACCCCCGGCCGCTCTTCTTGCCCAGCAGGCCCGCGTCCACCATGCGCAGCAGCAGCGGTGGCGGCGAGTACAGGGGCTCCTTGAACTCCTCGTACATCGACTCGGCGATCGCCTTGGTGGTGTCCAGGCCGATCAGGTCGGCCAGGCGCAGCGGCCCCATCGGGTGCGCGCAGCCCAGCACCATGCCGTTGTCGATGTCCTCGGCGCTCGCGAAGCCCGACTCCAGCATCCGGATCGAGGACAGCAGGTAGGGGATCAGCAGGGCGTTCACCACGAACCCCGCGCGGTCCTGCGACCGGATGACCTCCTTGTGCAGGACGCCGGTCACGAATGCCTCGGCGCGGGTCCGGGTCTGCTCGCCGGTCAGCAGCGAGGGCACCAGCTCCACCAGCTTGAGCACCGGCACGGGGTTGAAGAAGTGCACCCCGATGACCTGCTCCGGACGGCTGGTCGCCATGCCCAGCTTCATGATCGGGATGGAGGACGTGTTCGAGGCGAAGATCGCTCTCGGGTCGGCCACCACCTTGTCCAGGGTGGTGAAGACCTCCGTCTTGACCTGCTCGTTCTCCGCGACGGCTTCCACGACCAGGTTCCGGTCGGCGAAGTCGGCGAGGTCGGTGGTGAACCGGAGGCGCTCCAGTGCGGCGTCCCGGTCCTCGGCGGTCAGCTTCCCGCTGCGCACGCCCTTGCCCAACGACGAGGCGATCCGCCCCTTCGCTGCCTCGGTGGCGTCCAGGTTCACCTCGGCCACCAGCACGTCCAGGCCCGCCCGTGCGCAGACCTCGGCGATGCCGGAGCCCATCAGCCCGGACCCCACCACTCCAACACGTTGAATGTCACTCACGCCCCGATCCTGCCAGGGCGGGCACGTGCGGGCACAACCTCACACCGGCGGGCCCAACCTCACGCTGGCGGGCAGGAGCGCCCGCCGGAGGCAGCGCTTCGGGCCGCACGCCCGGTCCCGGCGGCATCGGACGCCGAGCGCGCCGCCGACATCTCCCGGCCGCCCTCCGGTGCGAGCGCGCCGCCGACCTCCCTCCGGCGCGCGAAGCCCTCGTCAGTCCAGTTCCCGCTCCGCCTGGGCGATCGCGGCGAACTCCTCCTCGGGCGCCGCCGCGACCAGGTGGTGCCGGCTGTAGAACCAGAAGTACGCCAACGCCACGACGACGATCCCCGCGGTGATCCCGGCGGCCAGCTCGTCCACGAAGAACGTCGCCACCACCGCCGCCACCGCCAGCACCAGCGCGACACCGGTCGTCACCGCCCCGCCGGGCGTCCGGTAGGGGCGTTCCAGCTCCGGTTCGCGGATGCGCAACACGATGTGCGACACCATCATCAGCACGTACGACAGCGCCGCGCCGAACACCGCGATGTTGATCAGCAACGCCCCGTCGCGGGTCACGGACGCCAGCACGAACCCGATCGCGCCCGGCACGATCAGCGCCAGGTAAGGCGTCTTCCGCCGGCCCGTCCTGGACAGCCAGCGCGGCAGGTAGCCCGCCCGCGACAGCGCGAAGAGCTGCCGCGAGTACGCGAAGATGATCGAGAAGAAGCTCGCCACCAGCCCGGCCAGGCCGACGTAGTTCACGACCTGCGCCAACAGGTTGTCACCGCCGTAGGCCGCGCGCACGGCGTCCGGCAGCGGGTTGTTGGACCCCTTCAACGCCTCCGAGCCCGCCCCGCCGGGCGCCAGCACCAGGATCGCGCCGGCGAACAGCAGCAGCGCCGCCATCGCGCCGAGGATGCCGCGTGGCATGTCGCGCTTCGGGTCGCGCGCCTCCTCCGCGGCCAGCGGAACGCCTTCCACGGCGAGGAAGAACCAGATCGCGTAGACCAGGGCGCCCAGCGCGCCGGCGAACCCGAACGGCAGGAAACCGTCGTTCCCGGCCAGGTCGAACAGCTTCCCGGCGTCGAACTTCGGGATCATGCCGATCACGAACGCCAGCAGCGCCACCACCGCGATGCCGGTGATGACGAACATCAGCCGCAGCGCCTCGCCCACGCCGAACAGGTGCACGCCGACGAACACCAGGAAGCACACCAGGTACACCGGCCACGAGTTGGTGAGCCCGAACAGCCCCAGCGTCTCCACGTACCCGCCGATGAACACGGAGATGGCGGCGGGCGCGATGGCGTACTCGATGAGGATCGCGATGCCGGTCGCGAACCCGCCCAACGGCCCCAGCGCACGCCGGGCGAAGCCGTACCCGGCTCCGGCGACGGGCAGCGCGGCGGCGAGTTCGGCCAGGCCGAACACCATGCACGTGTACATGGTGGCCATCAGGAGCGTCGCGACCAGCAGGCCGCCCCAGCCGCCCTGGGCGAGCCCGAAGTTCCACCCGGCGAAGTCGCCGGAGATCACGTAGGAGACCCCGAGGCCCGCGAGCAGCACCCAGCCCGCCGCGCCGCGCTTGAGCTGCCGGTGCTCCAGGTACTCGCTGCCCACCTTCTCGTACTCGACGTGCTTGGCCATCTGCGCCCCCTAATGGGTCAGCCGCGCTCCTTTGAGAAGTGATCGAGGGTGACGCGCGTCACCGGATCGTGTCAACAGGCAGCGCGCGGAACACCCCGCGCGGCGGGTAGCCGAGCCGGCGGAACGCGGGGTGCGCGGCGACCATGATCGCGATCCGCAGCGAGTTGTGCACGGGCGAATAGCGGCGCACCGGCTCGAACGTGCCCACCCAGTCCAGCGAGAAGTGGATCAACGCCTGGATCGGCGACCGGAGTTCGCCCGAGCCACCCCAGTCCGGCAGTCGCGGCGGCGTCCAGCTCTGCCCGTTGTCCCGGGGGTGCGCACGGGCGTGTGCCGCGAGCACCGCGGCGGATCGGACGCGGAAGCGCTCGTACTCGGTCCGGTCCATGGCGACCACGAGGATGAGCCGTTCGGGTTTGAGCAGGCGCATCGCCTCGCCCAGTTCCCACAGCGTGCCCTCGCCCCAGCCGAGCGTCAGCGCGACGTGCCGCGCGCCGCGGATGAGTTCCCGCACCGGCGGCTGCCAGTCGTCCGGCAGGTACATGCGCAGGGCGCCGACCTGGGGTGTCGGCTCGCCGGGCCGGCCGACGGCCACCATCGGGTCGTCGGCGGTCGACAGCGCGTCGACCAGGTGCACCTCCTCGGGCAGTTCGGTGATGAGCGTGCCGCGCAACGCCCGCTTCACCGGCGAGAAGGACTGCGGCGACGCCAACCGGTCGTCGTCGCCGAAGGTCCGCAGGTACAGGGAGTAGTCCACCCCTGCGAGGGCGCTCGGCGACGGGACGGTCTGCGCCAGGTACTGCCGCGACCGGGCGAACAGCGTGTTCGCCCGCACGAACATCCACAGGCTCACCGGCACGGCGGCGGCCAGCACGGCGTCGGTCCAGTGCACCTCGCCTTCCAGCAGGCCGCCCGCGTGCGGGTGCCTGCGCAGCGCGGACACGAGCGTGAACCCGATGCCGCCGACTCCGGAGACGCCGAAGGCCATCGCGCCCCAGCCGAGGGCGGAGTTGACCACGAACATGTTGTTGCCGTCGCGGAACGTGTTCCACACGATCCGCATGGCCACCACCGAGACGACCAACATCCAGGTGCTCGCCAACCCGAGCCCGGCGACGGAGAACGGCGACACGGTGAGGCGGAACAGCAGGTTCAGGCTGATCATCAGCAGCCCGCTGCCGACCGCCATCAACAGCATCGCGCGCCCGAAGAGCGGAGCCGCCCGGTGGCCGAGCGGATTGGGCTCCAGCGCTAAGCGGGGTCGGTCCCCCTGATCCATGGCCACGGAATCCCCCTCCGGCGCACCTCGCCCGACCGAGCGTATCGGGGCGGACGACGACGCCGGGGAGGGTGGCGTCAGTCACCTGATGGTGTCAGGATGTCAGCGGCCAATGGCTCGCTGACATACCTTTGGAGGTACCGGGGATGCTCACCGTCGAGAGGTTGCGCGAGCTTGTGGACACCGGGGAGGTCGACACGGTCCTCGTGGCCATCGTCGACATGCAAGGGCGACTCCAGGGCAAGCGCTGCGCCGCGCGGTACTTCCTCAGCGAGGTCCTGGAGCACGCCGCCGAGGGCTGCAACTACCTGCTCGCGGTCGACGTCGACATGAACCCCGTCAGCGGCTACGCGATGTCGTCGTGGGACACCGGCTACGGCGACTTCGTCATGAAGCCCGACCTGTCCACGCTGCGCCGCCTGCCGTGGCACGAGGGCACCGCCCTGGTCATGTGCGACATCGAGTGGGAGGGCGGGGAACCGGTGCCCGCCTCGCCGCGCCAGATCCTGCGCCGCCAGCTCGACCGGCTGGCCGAGCGCGGGCTCCAGGCCTTCGTCGGCACCGAGCTGGAGTTCATCGTCTTCGACAACACCTTCGAGGACGCCTGGAACCGGGGCTACCGCGACCTCACCCCGGCCAACCAGTACAACGTCGACTACTCGCTGCTGGGCACGGCCCGCATCGAGCCGCTGCTGCGCGACATCCGCAACCACATGGCGGGCGCGGGCCTGGAGGTCGAGTCGGCCAAGGGCGAGTGCAACCCCGGCCAGCACGAGATCGCGTTCCGGTACAAGGAAGCGCTGGCGACCTGCGACAACCACAGCATCTACAAGACCGGCGCCAAGGAGATCGCGGCGCGGCACGGCAAGTCCCTGACGTTCATGGCGAAGTACAACGAGCGCGAGGGCAACTCGTGCCACATCCACCTGAGCCTGCGCTCCGCCGACGGCGAGCCGGTGTTCGCCGAGGGGCACGGGATGTCGGCGTTGATGGAGTCGTTCCTCGCGGGCCAGCTCGCCGGGCTGCGCGAGCTGACCTGCTTCCTCGCGCCGAACGTCAACTCCTACAAGCGCTTCGTGCCCGGCAGCTTCGCGCCGACCGCCGTGGCGTGGGGCCGGGACAACCGGACGTGCGCGCTGCGCGTGGTCGGGCACGGGCCGTCGCTGCGGTTCGAGAACCGGGTGCCCGGCGGCGACGTGAACCCGTACCTGGCGGTGGCCGCGCTGATCGCGGCGGGCCTGCACGGCGTGGAGAACGAACTCCGGCTGGAGGACGAGTTCGTCGGCAACGCCTACGCCTCCGACCGCCCGACCGTGCCCGCGACGCTGCGCGACGCCGCGTCCCTGTTGGCGCAGAGCGAGATCGCGCGCACCGCGTTCGGCAAGGACGTGGTGGACCACTACCTCAACGCGGCGAAGGTGGAGCTGGCCGCGTACGACTCGGCGGTGACCGACTGGGAGCGCATCCGTGGTTTCGAACGGCTCTAAGCCGCTGATCGGCATCAGCACCTACCTGGAGCGCACGAGGTTCGGCGTGTGGGACGTCGAGGCCGCCGTGCTGCACCGGGACTACCTCGACTCGGTCGTGCGTGCGGGCGGCAACCCCGTGCTGCTGCCGCCGCTGGGCGACTGGAACGCCGACAGCATCGGGTTTTTGGACGGCCTGGTGCTCGCGGGCGGCGCGGACGTCGATCCCGGCCGGTACGGCGCGGCCAGGGATCCGCGCACCGGCCCGGCGAGCGTGCACCGCGACGACGCCGAGTCGGCGCTCGCCCGCGCGGCGCTCGACCTGGACCTGCCGCTGCTGGCCGTGTGCCGGGGCGCCCAGGTGCTCAACATCGTGCTCGGCGGCACGCTGCGCCAGCACGTCGACGGCCACAACGTGACGCCCGCCGTGTTCGAGAAGGTCGACATCGCGGTGGCCGCCGGCAGCGCGCTGGCCGGGATCGTCGGCCCGTCGGTCTCCGTGCTGTGCCACCACCACCAGGCGCTGGACCGGATCGGCGACGGCCTGGAGGTGGTCGCCACCGCGCCGGACGGCACGGTGGAGGCCGTGGAGCTGCCGAGGGCGAGGTTCGCGCTCGGCATCCAGTCGCACCCGGAGGCCGACCGCGAGGACCGGCTGTTCGGCGCATTCGTCGACGCGGCGCGGAAGGCGCGTGATGGCTCTCTTCGGCGTGCTGGGGAAAGGCGCGTGATGGCTCTCTTCGGCGTGCTGGGGAAAGGCGCGTGATGGCTCTCTTCGGCGTGCTGGGGAAAGGCGCGTGATGACTCTGTTCGGCGTGCTGGGGAAAGGCGCGCGATGACCCTTCTCGACGTGCTGCGGAAAGGCGCGCGATGACTTCCTTCGACGTGATCAACCCCGCGAACGGGGAGCTGGTGCGCAGCGTCGGGCTCGCCTCACCGGAGGAGACCGACGCGGCGATCGCCCGCGCCCAGGCCGCTTTCCCGGCGTGGAAGGCGGTCGCCCCCGGCGACCGGGCCCGTCTGCTGCGCCGGTTCGCCGACGCCGTGGACGGCGCGCTGGAGGAGCTGGCGCGGCTGGAAGTGCTCAACGCCGGGCACACCATCGGCAACGCGCGGTGGGAGGCGGGCAACGTCCGGGACGTGCTGCACTACTACTCGGCCGCGCCGGAACGCCTGTTCGGCAGGCAGATCCCGGTCGCGGGCGGGCTGGACGTCACGTTCCAGGAACCCCTCGGCGTGGTGGGCGTGATCGTGCCTTGGAACTTCCCGATGCCCATCGCCGGCTGGGGGTTCGCGCCCGCGCTCGCGGCGGGCAACACGGTGGTGCTCAAGCCCGCCGAGCTGACGCCGCTGACCGCGTTGCGGCTGGCCGAGCTGGCCCGCGAGGCGGGTATCCCGGAGGACGTGTTCCAGGTGCTGCCCGGCGCGGGACCTGTGGTGGGGCAACGCTTCGTGACGCACCCGGCGGTGCGCAAGGTGGTGTTCACCGGCTCCACGCGGGTGGGCAAGCAGGTCATGGCGGGCTGCGCGGACCAGGTGAAGCGGGTGACGCTGGAGCTGGGCGGCAAGTCGGCCAACCTCGTGTTCGCGGACGCGGACCTGGAGCAGGCCGCCGCGACCGCGCCGTACGGGGTGTTCGACAACGCCGGCCAGGACTGCTGCGCCCGGTCGCGGATCCTGGTGCAGGCCTCGGTCTACGACAGGTTCATGGAGCTGCTGGAACCCGCGGTGAAGGGCGTCGTCGTCGGCGCGCCGGGGGATGAGGCGACCGAGATGGGGCCGCTGATCTCCGCCGCGCACCTGGCCAAGGTGTCCTCGTACGTGCCGGACGACGCGCCCGTGGCGTTCCGCGGCTCGGCTCCCGACGGGCCGGGTTTCTGGTTCCCCCCGACGGTCCTCGCGCCCGTCTCGCCCGGCGATCCGGCCGCCATCGACGAGATCTTCGGTCCGGTGGTGGCGGTTCTGCCGTTCACCGACGAGGACGACGCCGTGCGGCTGGCCAATGCCGGCGAGTACGGGCTGTCCGGCTCGATCTGGACCCGTGACGTGGGGCGGGCGCTGCGGGTCTCGCGCGCGGTGGAGGCCGGGAACCTGTCGGTCAACTCGCACTCCTCGGTGCGCTACTGGACGCCGTTCGGCGGGTTCAAGCAGTCCGGTCTGGGACGTGAGTTGGGGCCGGACGCACTGGCGTCGTTCACCGAGACCAAGAACGTGTTCATCGCGCACTGACCCATCCCTCACCGCGATTCATCCGATTGGGAGTTTCAATGACCGTGTCAAGCGGCCTGGGCCGTAGGTGAGCGATGAAATTCCCGGCCGTCACGCAGCAGTGCCCAGATGACGTCGACCAGGCGGCGTGCCAGTGCGATGAGCGCTTGCGTGTGCACCTTGCCCTCGTCCCGTTTGCGCAGGTAGAACCGTCGAGACGGGCCGTCCTGGACCTTGATCGCGGACAGGGCGGCCAGGTAGAACACGCGGCGCAGGCCGCGGTGGTAGCGCTTGGGCCGGTGCAGGTTTCCCCGTACTCGCCCGGAGTC
The DNA here is from genome assembly GCF_050942485.1 of Actinosynnema sp. CS-041913. NCBI lineage: Bacteria > Bacillati > Actinomycetota > Actinomycetes > Pseudonocardiales > Pseudonocardiaceae > Actinosynnema > Actinosynnema sp. CS-041913. Next base: position 3,717,237 of record NZ_CP192037.1, read on the forward strand.
GCGGGGCACCGGGGCGAGTCCGGCGTAGGCGGCCATGCGGCCGGAGTTGCCGAACATCGCGCGCAGGTCACCGCCGGTGTCAGCCAGCAACTGTGCTCCCAGGATCGGCCCGAACCCGTCGACGCTGGTGATCGGCGCGGCGTGCGGGTGTTCACCGAAGCGATTGGCGATGCGCTTGTCGAAGTCCTTGATCTCCCGGTCGAGGTCCAGCAGCTGCCGGGCGAGCCGGGAGATCAGCGGCGCGGTCGCCGATTCCGCCGGCAGGGCAACGGTCTGCTCGTCCGCCGCGGCGAGCGCCTTGTCCACCATGGACGGAATGCCCTTGGGCCAGGCGCCGCCGGCGAGCAGGTGCTCGGTCAGGCCAGGCGCGCCCGCCGCCCGAATCCCGGCCGGGGTGCAGTAGCCGGTGAGCAGGACCAGCGCCGAGCGGGTGGAGTAGTCGAAAGCACGTTCCAGGGCAGGAAAGATCGAGCTGAGCAGTTCACGCAGCCGGTTGATCCCGCGCACCCAGTCGGCCATCAGGTCCTCGCGGCGCGCGGTCAGGATCCGCAGTTCGGCGACGAGCTCGTCCGGGTGCGTGACCGCGGTCAGGTCACCCCGCAGCCGGGCGGTCTCGGCGATGGTGCGGGCGTCCTTGGCGTCGGTCTTGCCCTCGCCGGGAAACGCGCCGGCCATGCGGTTGACCAGCCGGCCCGGCACATACAGCACCCGCTGACCGGTGCCCGGCAACAGCGTCAGCAGCAGTCCGGCCGCACCGGAGGTCATGTCCACCGCCCACACCGCCGCGCGAGCTTTACGCCCCACACGGGCGATCAACTCCTCGATCGCGGCCTGGCCGTTGGTCACCTTCTGGCTGAACACGACCTTGCCCGTGTCGTCGACCGCGCACGCGTGGTGGCCGGCCTTTCCGACATCGACACCCACCCAGATCCTCTCGCGCACCGCCACGCGACCCGTTCTCCCGTTCTCGCAACTCAACCCCGTGGACAGCCCGCCAGCAGCTCCATAAACAGCGACACGCACCAGCACGTGCAACAGATCTCAATCAGCGGCCAGGGCGTCCCAGACGGCGAGGCGGCCACTCCCAACGAGCCACCCAACGACAGCGAGACATCAGCCACACCACGCCGCCCTGGGCATTCAGAACATCCCGTCCTGAACACCAACAAGCTTATGGAGAGACATGGCACAGCGACTGGAAGGCCGGGTGGCCGTCGTGACCGGCGGCGGCAGCGGCATCGGCCTGGCCTCGGTGCGCCGGCTGGCGAGCGAGGGCGCGCGAGTGGTCGTCGCGGACATCGACGCGGGTGCGGGCAAGGCCGCCGCCGACGAGGTGAACGGCCTGTTCGTCCAGGTGGACGTGACCGACGAGGAACAGGTGTCGGCGCTGTACCAGACCACTGTGGACACTTGCGGCTCGGTCGACGTCGCGTTCAACAACGCGGGCATCTCGCCGCCCGAAGACGACTCGATCCTGACCACGGGCATCGAGGCGTGGGACCGGGTGCAGCAGGTCAACCTCACCTCGGTGTACCTGTGCTGCCGGTACGCGATCCCGCACATGTTGCGGCAGGGCAAGGGTTCCGTGATCAACACGGCGTCGTTCGTGGCCACCATGGGCGCGGCCACTTCGCAGATCTCCTACACCGCCTCGAAGGGCGGCGTGCTGGCGATGAGCCGCGAGCTGGGCGTGCAGTTCGCGCGGGAGGGCGTGCGGGTCAACGCGCTGTCGCCCGGACCGGTCAACACCCCGTTGCTGCGCGAGCTGTTCGCGAAGGACCCGGAGCGGGCCGCGCGGCGGCTGGTGCACGTGCCGCTGGGCCGGTTCGCCGAGCCGGAGGAGATCGCGGCGGCGGTGGCGTTCCTGGCCAGTGACGACTCGTCGTTCATCACGGCCTCGAACTTCCTGGTGGACGGCGGCATCGCGGGCGCCTACGTGACACCGCTGTGATGATCCCCTTGCAGGACGCGTTGTTCCGCCCGGTCCGGGCGGGCAACGCGTTCGAGGAGACCGTGGAGCGGCTCATGCAGGCGATCCGGCTCGGGGTCGTCCCGCCGGGGGAGCGGCTGCCCGCCGAACGGGACCTCGCGACCAGGCTCGGCGTGAGCCGGGTGACGCTGCGCGAGGCGATCCGGTCGTTGCAGGACGCCGGGTACGTGGTCTCCCGGCGGGGCCGTTACGGCGGGACGTTCGTGAACGCCGAGCTGCCCGTGCCGACGCCGGACCACCGGGTGGAGGCGCCCGACCTGCTCGACGCGCTGACGCTGCGCGCCGTGCTGGAGACCGGGGCCGCCGAGTGCGCGGCGGGCCGCTCGCTGGGGCCGGGGGAGCGGCGGAACCTGCGGGCGCGGCTGGCCGAGTGCTCGAACGCCGCGCTGGACGAGTACCGCCGCAAGGACTCCCGGCTGCACCTGGCGATCGCCGAGTCCACCGGGTCGACGTCGCTGACGGCGGCGATCGCGGACGTGCGGATGCGGGTCAACGTGCTGCTGGACCGCATCCCGCTGCTGCCGCCGAACCTGGCGCACTCCAACGAGCAGCACGAGCTGATCGTCGGCCGCATCCTGGACGGCGACGCGGACGGCGCGCGCCGGGCGATGGCCGAGCACCTCGACGGCACGGCGTCCCTTTTGCGCGGATTCCTGTCCTGATCGGTGCGTCAAATTCACTCGATGTGGTGATCTTCGAACCGCGCGTCGGCCTTGGCGACTACATCCGCCCACTGCGCCTTGAACTGCTCGAACCCCCGTCGGCTGAACGACAGCATTACGTCGGTGCCACCGGAGAACACCAGCTCAACCGTCTCGCTGGCGTCGTAGACGGTGCTGGCGAGGGTGAAGTTCTCGGAGATGTCGATGTGCGTCGCCACCTCGACCGGGCTGCCTCGGAACATGGGTTGCTCGCCCCCGTAGAGTCGGGTACTGAACGATGATGAGGATCGAATGAGGAGTTCTGATCAAAGATATCCTCATCTGATCCGCTAGTCAGTGCCTCGAAAGGGTGAGATCCGGGTGGCGGACGCGCAGCAGACGGTCGAGCGCATGCAGTTGGGACTGGTCCTGGTCGAGCTGCGTTCGCGGGCCGGCGCGTCGCAGCAGGAGGCGGGTGCCGCCGTCAGGAAGTCGCCCACCCGCATCAGTCAGATCGAGCACGGCAAAGGCGCGCTGAAGCACGACGACCTGGTCAGGCTCCTTGAGCTGTACGGCGCGGCGGAGTCCGAGCGGGACGCCGTGCTCGCGCTGGCCAAGCAGGCGCGGCGGCGGGCTCCTCGGCGGGCCTACACCGACGTGCTGCCCGACGCGTTCCACCGGCTCGCCGACCTCCAGGCCAGTGCTTCGGCGATCAGGCACTACGCCAGCGGCGTCTTCCCCGGCTTGCTCCAGTCGCCCGAGTACGTGCGGGCGGTGATCGAGGCGTGCGACGGCTACTGGTGGGACGAGTCGAGCGGCCAGGTCGACACCAGGATCGCCTTCCGGCTCGAACAGCAGCGCCGGGTCTTCGCCGCCGTCGAAGCCAAGTCGTTGGCCTTCGTGTTCACCGAAGACGCCCTGCACAACGTGGTGGGCGGTGCGGCCGTGATGCGCGGGCAGGTCCTGCACGTGCTCCAGTTGGTCGAACGGCATCCTGCGATCAGCGTGCAGATCCTGCGCTCCGGCACCGTGGGCAACCCGGCGCTGGGTGGCGACCTGACTGTTCTGGACTTCGTCAACGCGCCCCGAATCGGCTATGCGCCAACGCTTTACGGTCCCACGACCTACTACGATCAGCCTGCGGACACCGGCCCGATGGCGCGGGTGTTCGAGCGAGCGCGGGAACTTGCGCTCCGCCCTGCCGAGTCCAAGGCCCTGCTGATCGAGCACTTGAAGGAGTCCTGAGATGGCCCACGACACAGGTTGGTTCACGAGCAGCTACAGCGCGGGCAGCAACAACTCCTGCGTCGAGGTTCGCCTGACCGACGCCGGGGTCGGTGTGCGGGACTCGAAGAACCCGGCCGGTCCGCGATTGGCCGTCGCCGCCACGACGTGGGACGCGTTCGTCAGCGGACTGCGTCGTTGACATTTCCGTGCGCCGAAGACCGGCTCCGCCGAAGTGCGGCGGAGCCGGTCCGGAATTTCCGCGGTCTCACGGCGTAGGCTGGGCGGCCTTTCCGTAACCGAACTTGGACACCAGGTTGCCGTTCGTGTCCCGCAATTTCGCGGAATCGCCCTGGTCGTTCCAGATGGGACGCTTGCTGCCGTAGGAGAAACCACCCGATTCGGGGTGGATCTCATTGGTGTAGATCCGGATGCGTTGGCCCGGCTGGAGCACGGTGCCCGGCGGGAAGGTGAAGTCCTGGCCCGCGTCGTCGGCTCCCAACACCCAGCCCGAAATGTCCCCGGGCGCGCTGCCCCGGTTCACGATTTCGACGTACTCGTCCGATTGCGTGCGTTTCACCGCACCCTTGTTCAGCACCGACGTGATCACGATGTCCGGCCGGCCGGCGCGGCCGAACAGGGCCACGACGTCGGCGCTGTTGGCGCCGTTCTCCGGGCTGATGAACTTGCGGACGACCTGCCCGCCCTGCTTGAAACCGCTGATGACGACCGCGTACTCCTCGCCGTCCACGGTGACCGTCTCGGGCGAGACGAACGTGGGCAGGTCGACCTCGTCCTCCGGGTTGGGGCCGACGTTGGGCGTCTCGTTGTGGTGGAAGCGGAAGCTGAAGCCGCTCGTCGTGCCGTCCTCGAAGACCACCTGGACGGCGAGGTCGACGTCGAACTGCGACTGCGGCATCGCCTGGATCGGGAAGTTCTCGTGGGTGAAGGTGCCGAGGGTGAACTCGGTGCCGTCGAGTTTCACCTCGACCTGACCACCGCGGAACACGTAACCGCTCTTGCCAGAACCGGCTGGAATTCCCCAGGTGACGTGGTCGGTGCCCAATCCGTCGAGATTCGGCGGCGTGACGCTGATGGTCGGCCAGGTGCCGGAAGTGTTTACCGTGGTCATGCTGATGATCATGCACCGGGTCGGCGGCGGCGGTAATCCGCTGGACGGGGGACCGGAATTTTCTGGTATCGCCCTGCGACAGTGTGCCGTAGCGGCTATTCCCCGCGTGCTTCCGGGTGACGGGCTTACCCGTTCGGATCACTTCCCGCACAAATGCGTGGTGAACCGGTCGTCAGCATGTGTTGACGCCGCCATGCCGTCAGGCCGTGAGCAGGAGTGATTCCGATGTTCCGAGGTGACCATCCCGGACTCGACCAGGCGATCGGCCGCGCGGTCGGGCTCGAGGTGCGGCACGGTGATCCGGTCAAGCGCTACCGGCGGACCACGGGGCGTGCGGTGACGTCGTCGGCGGCCGGCCTGATCACCGGATAGCGGACCGAGGGGCCGGACCGCGCCCGGCCGATCCGGCACGCCGCGGCGGGCGGGTGTGGACGTGTCGGCGGATAACCGTTCGATGAGCACCGATAACATCTTCGGCAATAGCATCGCCCAGCCGAACCAGCCAGCCGAGGAGTCACCGTGTCCCAGCCGCGCCCCGCAGCCGCACTCGCCCCACCGCGCGTGGTGGTGCCGGCCGGGACCACCGCGGGCACGGCGGTCCGGGAGGCGGGCCTGCCGGGCAAGGGGCCGGACGCCGTCGTGGTGGTCCGGGACGCCGAAGGGCACCTGCGCGACCTGTCCTGGACGCCCCGGGTGGACGTCGAGGTGGAGGCGGTGGCCGCCGACACGCCGGACGGCCGCAGCGTCATCCGGCACTCTGCCGCGCACGTGCTCGCCCAAGCGGTCCAGCAGCAGTTCCCGGAGGCCAAGCTGGGCATCGGCCCGCCGGTCAAGGACGGGTTCTACTACGACTTCCAGGTCGAGAAGCCGTTCACGCCCGAGGACCTGCAGGCGCTGGAGAAGCGCATGAAGCAGATCATCAAGGGCGCGCAGCGGTTCGACCGGCGGGTGGTCGAGTCCGTCGACGCCGCCAAGCGGGAACTCGCGAACGAGCCGTTCAAGCTCGAACTGGTCGACCTCAAGAGCGACGTGGACACGGCCGAGGTCATGGAGGTCGGCGGCGGCGAGCTGACCATCTACGACAACCTGGACCCGCGTTCCGGCGAGCAGGTCTGGGGCGACCTGTGCCGCGGCCCGCACGTGCCCACGACCAAGCACATCCCGGCGTTCAAGCTGACCCGGGTGGCCGCGGCCTACTGGCGCGGCAACGAGAACAACCCGCAGCTCCAGCGCATCTACGGCACGGCGTGGGAGTCGCAGGAGGCGCTGGACGCCTACCTCGAACTGCTCGCCGAGGCCGAGCGCCGCGACCACCGCAAGCTGGGCGTCGAGCTGGACCTGTTCAGCTTCCCCGACGAGCTGGGCTCCGGGCTGGCCGTGTTCCACCCCAAGGGCGGCGTGATCCGCCGGGAGCTGGAGGACTACTCGCGCCGCCGGCACGAGGAGTCGGACTACGAGTTCGTCAACACGCCGCACATCAGCAAGAGCGGCCTGTTCCACACGTCCGGCCACCTGCCCTACTACGCCGACACGATGTTCCCGCCGATCGAGTTCGAGGGCGAGGACTACTACCTCAAGGCGATGAACTGCCCGATGCACAACCTGATCTTCAGGTCGCGCGGGCGGTCCTACCGCGAGCTGCCGTTGCGGCTGTTCGAGTTCGGCACGGTCTACCGGTACGAGAAGTCCGGCGTGGTGCACGGCCTCACCCGGGTGCGCGGCCTGACGATGGACGACTCGCACATCTACTGCACCAAGGAGCAGATGCCGGGCGAGCTGCGGTCGCTGCTCAAGTTCGTGCTCGACCTGCTCGCCGACTACGGCCTGAGCGACTTCTACCTGGAGCTGTCCACCCGCGACGACTCGCCCAAGTTCATCGGCGACCCGCAGGAGTGGGAGGAGGCCACCGAGACGCTGCGGCAGGCGGCCGAGGACTCCGGGCTCGAACTCGTGCCCGACCCCGGCGGCGCGGCCTACTACGGCCCGAAGATCTCCGTGCAGGCCAAGGACGCCATCGGCCGGTCGTGGCAGATGTCGACCATCCAGCTCGACTTCAACCAGCCCAAGCGGTTCGAGCTGGAGTACACCGCGCCGGACGGCTCCCGGCAGCGGCCGATCATGATCCACCGGGCGCTGTTCGGGTCCATCGAGCGGTTCTTCGGCGTGCTCACCGAGCACTACGCGGGCGCGTTCCCGGCGTGGCTGGCCCCGGTGCAGGTGGTCGGCATCCCGATCGCCGACGAGCACGTCGAGCACCTCCGGGAGGTGGCGGCGGCGCTGCGCGAGCACAAGATCCGGGTCGAGGTGGACGCCTCGGACGACCGGATGCAGAAGAAGATCCGCAACCACACCACGCAGAAGGTGCCGTTCATGCTGCTCGCGGGCGGCAAGGACGTCGAGTCCGGCGCGGTGTCGTTCCGGTTCCGGGACGGCACGCAGGTCAACGGCGTGCCGGTGGCCCGCGCGGTCGAGACGATCGTCGACTGGGTGACCCGCCGCGAGAACGCCTCGCCCACGGCGGAACTCGTCCAGTGACGCCCCGGTACGAGGAGCAGGACGGGGTCGGGGTCCACGACGCGTTGCAGCGGCTGTGGACCCCGCACCGCCTCTCGTACGTGCGCGGCGAGGGGAAGGCGGTCGGGGACGAGCCGGAGGGCTGCCCGTTCTGCCGGGTGTTCGGGCTGGACGACGACGAGGGCCTGATCCTGGCCCGCGGCGAGTCGGTGTTCGCGGTGCTCAACCTGTACCCGTACAACCCCGGCCACCTGATGGTGCTGCCCTACCGGCACGTGCCCGACTACACCGACCTCACGCCCGCCGAGACGGTCGAGTTCGCCGGGTTCACCCAGCGGGCCATGCGGGTGATCCGGGCGGTCGCGAGCCCGCACGGGTTCAACATCGGCATGAACCAGGGCGTCGTCGCGGGGGCGGGCATCGCGGCGCACCTGCACCAGCACGTCGTGCCCCGGTGGGGCGGCGACGCGAACTTCATGCCGGTGATCGGCCACACGAAGGTGCTGCCGCAGTTGCTGGGGGAGACCCGCCAGTTGCTCGCGGACGCCTGGGCGGAAATGGGCTGACCGGAACGGCCGGGTGCGATTCGCCCGCCTGCACGTGCATCGGGCCGTGCACCCCGGATACGTGCAGCGTGCGTGGGTTAGATCACCACACGGGCGGCACATGCACTGCCAGTATTCCCTGTGTGGCCGATCGTCACGGAGGGACTTCATCGATAACGTGCGTTTCATGACCGCACCTGAGCGTTCGCGGCTGGCCCGAGAACGGCTCTCGCGCGAGTTACGCAGGCTGCGCACGGAGGCCAAGATGACCGGCACGGCCACCGCGCGGGCGACCGGGATGAGCCAGTCCAAGTTGTCGAAGATCGAGAACGGCATGCTCCTCCCGTCCGTGACCGACGTGGAGCGCCTGGTGGCCGAGTTGTCGGCGACCAGGGAGACCAGGGTCGAGCTGGTCGAGTTGGCCCGTCAGCTACACGCCGAGGCGGAGACCCGCCGGGTGGTGCTGCACCGGGGGGCCCACCGGCACCAGCAGACCGTGGCGCGAATAGAGGCCCGTGCGACGACGAGCCGTTTTTTTCAGAACGCCGGGGTTCCGGCTTTATTGCAGAGTGAGAACTACTTACGAGTGGTGCTGAATGCCACTCCGGCGCACGAGCAGGACACCGCGATCGCGACACAGCGCAGCCGGCGGGCCCGGATGGACGACCTGGGCAAGCGGTTCGTGTTCCTGCTCGCCGAGGGCGCATTGCGGTGGCGCATGGGGTCGGCCGATCTCATGTGCGAGCAGATCGACCACCTGGTCCAGATCATGCGGAGACCGAACGTGCAACTGGGTGTCGTGCCGTGGACCGCGGACGCGAACCTGGTGGCGCTGCACGGCTTCCAGGTCTACGACGAGCGGGTGGTGACGCTGAGCGTGCTGACCGGCAACGCGACGATCACCGATCCGCACGACGTGCGGGAGTACTTGGCGCTGTTCGGCCGGCTGGAGCGGCTCGCCATGCGCGGTGAGCAGTTGGAGGACCTGTTGGAGGGGATCTCCAGGGACCACCGCAAGCTCGGCTGAGCTGGGTCGTTAGGCTGCCGGAGACCCAGTCGTCCCCCGCCGGTAGGTGCAGTCCCCGCCCCATGCTGAACATCTTCGCCCGCGCGTCGGTATCGCGCGTCACCGATCCGATCGGGGCGTGGCTGCTGCGCCGCGGCCTCACCCCGAACGCCGTCACGGTGCTGGGCACCGTCGGCTCCGTCGCCGCCTCGCTGTGGTTCATCCCGCGCGGGCAGTTGTTCGCCGGAGCGGCGGTGGTCACGGCGTTCGTGCTGTTCGACCTGGTCGACGGCGCGATGGCGCGTGCGCAGGGTGGCGGCACCCCGTTCGGCGCGGTGTTGGACGCGAGCTGCGACCGGATCGCGGACGGGGCGCTGTTCGCCGCGATCGCCTGGTGGTGCTTCGGCGCGGGGGAGCAGGGCCTCGCCGCCGCGACCCTCGTTTCGCTGGTCGGCGCCCAGGTCACTTCGTACGTGAAGGCGCGGGCGGAGGCGTCCGGGCTGTCCGCCGACGTGGGCGTGGCGGAACGGGCGGACCGGTTCATCGTCGCGCTGGTCGGCATCGGCCTGCACGGGCTGGGCGTGCCGTACGTCCTGCCGGTGGCGCTGTACCTGCTGGCGGCGCTCGTGGTGATCACCGTGGCGCAGCGCGTCCTGGCCGTGCGGCGTGCCGCGAAGGAGCTGTCGACATGAAGGACCGGCTGGCCGACCTCGGCTACGCGGCGGGTTGGCGGCTCGTGCGGCTGCTGCCGGAGAAGTGGGCGGTCGCGCTGTTCGACCAGGCCGCCGACTGGGCTGCCCGGCGCAACGGCGACGGCATCCAACAGCTACGGGCCAACCTGCGACGGGTCGTGCCGCGCGCCGGCGAGGCCGAGCTGGACGAGCTGGTGCGGCTGTCCGTCCGGTCGTACGCGCGGTACTGGCGGGAGGCGTTCCGGCTGCCGTCGATGGACCTCAAGGCCGTCTACGAGACGTGCGACCGGACGTTCACCGGGGTGGAGAACCTGGACGCGGCGCTGGCGGCCGGCAACGGCGCGGTGCTCGCCCTGCCGCACTCCGGCAACTGGGACATGGCGGGCGTGTGGATGGTCGGGCACGTCGGCCGGTTCACCACGGTCGCCGAGCGGCTCAAACCCGAATCGCTGTACCGGCGGTTCATCGCGTTCCGGGAGAGCCTGGGGTTCGAGGTGGTGCCGCTGACCGGTGGCGACCGGAACCCGGCCGTGGTGCTGGCCGAGCGGTTGCGCGCCAACGGGGCCATCTGCCTGCTCGCCGACCGCGACCTGACCGCCGGCGGCGTGCCGGTGACGTTCTTCGGCGAACGCACCATGATGCCCGCCGGCCCCGCGCACCTCGCCGCCACCACGGGCGCGGCGTTGCTGCCGGTCGGCTCGTGGTTCACCGAGGACGGCTGGGTGGTCCGCATCCACCCGCCGATCCGGGTCGCGGGCGTCAGCGGCGTCGGCCCGGCCACCCAGTCGCTGGCCGACGTGTTCGCCGCCGACATCGCGGCGCACCCCACCGACTGGCACATGGTCCAGCAGCTCTGGCTCGCGGACCTGCCGGAACGCCGGCGGAAGGTCCTGCAACGGGTGCTCGCCCGCAGGGGAGGCGCCGAGTGAAGGTCGGCATCGTCTGCCCGTACTCCTTCGAAGTCCCCGGAGGTGTGCAGGCGCACGTGGTCGACTTGGCGCGCGCGTTGCGTTCACTGGGGCACGAGGTGGAGGTGCTGGCCCCGGCCGACGACGACACACCCGTGCCGGAGTTCGTGACCTCCGCCGGCCGGGCCGTCGGCATCCCCTACAACGGGTCGGTGGCGCGGCTGTCGTTCGGGCCGGTGTCGTTCACGCGGGTGCGGCGGTGGATCGCCGAGCACGACTTCGACGTGCTGCACCTGCACGAGCCCACCGCGCCGTCGCTGTCCATGCTGGCGCTGATGGTGGCCGACGGGCCGATCGTGGCCACCTTCCACACGTCCACGCCGCGCTCGAAGATGCTGTCCGCGTTCCAGGTGGTGCTGCAGCCGTTCCTGGAGAAGATCACCGCCCGGATCGCGGTGTCGGCGCTGGCCCGGCGGGTGCAGGTGGAGCACCTGGGTGGGGACGCGGTGGAGATCCCCAACGGGGTGGACGTCGGGTTCTTCGCCGACGCCGAGCCGTTGGACGGGTACCCGCGCCCCGGCGGCACGGTCGGGTTCGTCGGGCGGTTCACCGAGCCGCGCAAGGGCATGCCGGTGCTGCTGGAGGCGGTGCGGTCGCTGGCGGACGTGCGGCTGCTGATCGTCGGCCGGGGTGACGAGGACGAGTTGCGCAAGGCCGCCGGGCCGGCGCTGGCGTCCCGGATGGACTTCCTGGGGATGGTCGACGACGAGACCAAGGCCCGTGCCCTGCGCAGCGTGGATGTGTACTGCGCCCCCAACACCGGCGGCGAGAGCTTCGGCATCATCCTCACCGAGGCGATGTCCGCCGGGACGGCCGTGGTGGCGAGCGACCTCGACGCGTTCCGGCGGGTGCTGGACGACGGCAAGGCCGGTGTGCTGACACCTGTGGGCGACTCGGCCGCGCTGGCGTCGGCGCTGCGGGGCCTGCTCGCCGATCCCGCGCGGCGGGCGGACTACGTGGACGCGGCACGGGAGCGGGTGATGACCTACGACTGGTCGGTGGTCGCCGGGCAGGTGTTCCGGGTGTACGAGAGCGCGATGGCCGCCGACCCCCGGCGGGTGGGGGAGGCGTGACCAGTTCCGGCGTGGCGTTGGCCTTCCTGGTGCTGCTCGGGCTGATCGTCCTGGTCGGACCGGGCATCCTCGGCACCGCGAACCGGCTCGACCGGCTGCACGTGCGCACCGACGCGGCCTGGGCGGCGTTGGACGCCGCGCTGGCCCGGCGCGCCGTGGTGACGCGGGCGGTCGCGGCGGTGTGCGGGGCTCCGGAACTGCGTTCGGCCGCCGACCGGGCGGAACGGGCCGCGCGCGGTGACCGTGAGACGGCGGAGAACGAGCTGAGCGGCCTGCTGGAGGATCTGGACCGGTCGGTGCTGGCCCCGGCGTTGGCGGCGGAGCTGTCGGACGCCGAGCAGCGGGTCGTGCTGGCGCGGCGGGTGCACAACGACGCGGTGCGCGACACGTTGGCGCTGCGGCGCTGGCGGCTGGTTCGCTGGCTGCGCCTGGCCGGTACCGCGCCGACGCCTTCGTATTTCGAGATCGCCGAGCCGCCGGCGGACGTGCCGACCCAGCGGGTGTCCGCGCGGGTGGTCCTCGCCGACCGGGACGACCGGGTGCTGTTGTTCGAGGGCTTCGACCCGGCGCGGCCAGAGGAGCTGTTCTGGTTCACCGTGGGCGGTGGGGTGGAGCCTGCCGAGGATCTGCGCGCGGCTGCGGTGCGGGAGGCGTTCGAGGAGACCGGGTTGCGGCTCGCGCCGGCGGACCTGGTGGGTCCGGTGTGGAAGCGGCGGGCGGTGTTCAGCTTCGACGGGCTGAGCTATGCGGCGGAGGAGTGGTTCTTCGTCAGCCGGACGGATCGGGCGGAGGTCGACACTTCCCGGTTCAACGATCTCGAACAGCAGACCATCCGCCGTCATCGGTGGTGGTCGGTGGACGAGCTGCGGGCCACCGAGGAGACCGTGTATCCCGTGCAGTTGGCCGAAGTGCTGCCGGAGGCGTTGACGGGGTGGGACGGCACTACGCGGTCCGTGCGGTGATGTTCGTCAGAGGATGAAGGTCGCGATCATCTGGCCCAGCAGGCGGACGTCGGCGTGGCCCCGGAACTCCAGGCGGACCTTGCCCAGTCCCGAGAACCAGAGGTCGAGTTCGGCGTCCATGTCGAAGGTGCCCGCCGTCTCGATCGAGAACGCCTGGACCCGGCTGTAGGGCAGGGACGTGAAGTCCTTCTTGCGGCCGGTCATGCCCTGCACGTTGACCGCGATCACCCGTTTGTTGGTGAACACCACGAAGTCGCGCACCGTCTTGAAGCACGACACGATCTGCTCGCCCTGGATCATGATCGGCGACACCTGCGGCGCGATGTCCTCCGGACGGCACGGCGCTAGTTTGAACACGGACGCTTTCTCGAAGTCGATCACGCATTCGACGGTAGCACCGGAACCTCGTTCCGGCCTCGGGGCTCAACCCCGGGAACTCGTCAGCGGTGGAACCGGAAGAGGTTGTCCGACGGGTCGACCACGACGTGGAGGCGGTTGCCCACCTCGTAGTGGGGCCGTCGCCGGTGGTCGGTGCTGTCGGCCTCGAACGGCGTCAGGCCGTTGCCTTCGACCCGCAGGCGGAGCTGGATACCCGAGCCATCGCCCAAGTCTACCTCCTTGATCGCGACGATCTCGGCTGTCGCCGGGATGCCGGATCGGTCCAGCCGGTCGTGTTGCGCCCTCGTCTCGGCTTTGACGGTGCGATCTCCGTTGTAGTCGGAGATGAGCACTGCGGCTGCGAGGGCGCCGATGCCGAACATGATCCAGCGCCCGTCCGTCGGGATGAACCAGGCGCCGATCATGAGCGCCGGGCCGATCAGCAGTTCGAACGCCGTGAACACGCGGCCTAGGGAGGTCAGGAAGCCCTGTTTTTGGCGGGGCCAGGCCTGTTTGCCTTCGGCTGGTTCGGGCGACATCGCATGATCCTAGGGTGCTCGGTGCTCGGGGGCCGGGGGCCGGGGAGCGACACGCGACTTGTGCAGGCCGAGGGGAGCGGTGGCTTGCGGCGTGTTGCGGCTGCGGCCGTCCCCGGCGGCCTCCAGGGTTTTTCGGTGATGTGGTCCCGTTTCGTAGTGTTCCGACTGCATCCCAGACCTGCGTAGGATGAGCGGCGGTGGCGTTGTGGTCACCCTTCTGCCGTCAAGCTGCGTAGAAACCGAACGCCAAAACGGGGGACCATCGTTCTTGGTGTTCTTGGTGTTCTTGGCGTTCTTGCGTTGGCGTTGGCGTTGGCGTGTCGGCGTTCGTGGTGCCTGCTGGTGGCGTGGCGGCGGCTCAGGCCCAGCCGGCGGCGTTCGTCGCTGTTTCGCGGGAGATGCCCGAGCCCGTGCCCGGGAAGCCGCCGAAGCGTTCCGCGTGCAAGTGGGCGAAGAAGTAGCACATGGCCTCGCACTCGGCGTCCGCCACGGCCACCCGCGGGTCGCGGGACACGGCCTCGTAGAACTCCTGCCCCAAGGCGACGATGAAGCCCCGCGCGTACAGGAAGCCGTCGTCCGAGCCGTCGGTGACCTCGTGCACGTCACGGCGGTCGATCTCGTGCAGCTTGCGCTCCACCACCCGGTCCAGAGCGGTCAGGTCCTCGCTGGACATGGTGGCGCACGTCTGCCGCAGGGACACCAGGACCCGGTCCAGGTGCTCCTCCAGCACGGCGGCCTCGTCGAAGGCCTCCTCGTCCAGGTCGCGCTTGGCCAGGGCCGCGCGCACCTCGTTCGCCTCGGGCCCCACACCGGCCCAGGCGTTCTCCAGCAGTGCCCAGAAACGGGCTTCGTCGTTCACGGAAGTCACACCGCACACGGTAGCGGGGTGGTCTGACAATCCACCCCGCTCAAGGTCGTGACCAGCGGAATCAGGTTTGGGGGATGATCTCGTTGCCGTACGCCGCGAGGGTCTTGTCCTTGTCGTCGTGCATCAGGTACAGGGCGAAGTTGTCCACGCCCAGCTCGCGCAGTTCCCGGAGCCGCTCGACGTGCGCGGACGCCGGGCCCACCAGGCAGAAACGGTCCACGATGGAGTCCGGCACGAAGTCGGTCGACCGGTTGCCCGCCTTGCCGTGGTGGGCGTAGTCGTAGCCCTCGCGGTCCTTGATGTAGTCCGTCAGCGCCTTCGGCACCGCGCCCGAGTCGCCGTACCGGGCCACCAGGTCGGCCACGTGGTTGCCGACCATGCCGCCGAACCAGCGCAGATTGTCCCGTTGGTGGGCCAGATCGTCCCCGACGTACGCAGGCGCGGCCACGCACATCGTGATGGCTTCCGGGTCACGGCCCGCCGCCACGGCCGCGTCCCGCACCGACCCGATGGTCCACCTGGCGATGTCCGGGTCGGCGGTCTGGAGGATGAAACCGTCCGCCTGTTCGCCGACGAGCTTCAGCGCGCGTGGCCCGTAGGCGGCCATCCACATCTCCAGCTTGCCGTCGCGCACCCAGGGGATGCGGACGGGTGTGCCGTGGTGGATGACCTCGCGGCCCTCGGCGAGGCCCTTCACCACGGCCATCGCCTCGCCGAGAGTGGCCAGCGAAGCCGGTTTCCGCCCGATCACGCGGCGGGCCGAGTCGCCTCGGCCGATGCCGCACACCGTGCGGTTGCCGAACATGTCGTTCAACGTCGCGAACAAGGACGCGAGGACCGACCAGTCACGGGTGCTCGGGTTGGTCACCATCGGTCCGACGATCAGGTCGTCGGTGGCGGCCAGCACCTGCGAGTAGATGACGAACGGCTCCTGCCAGAGCACGGTGGAGTCGAACGTCCACCCGTAGCGGAAACCGTTGTCCTCGGCGGCTTTCATCCCGGCGATCACGTCCCGCGCGGGCGGGTCCGTCTGCAACACCACACCGAAGTCCACGACGTGCCCCCTCAGACCAGGTACTGGTTCAGTTCGCGGGACAGGAACTTCCCGTGGCCGACCGCGCCGTGGAAGCCGTTGCCGTCCACCACGATCCGGCCGCGTGACAGCACCGTGTCCACCCGGCCGGTCAGCTCCATCCCCTCGTACGCCGAGTAGTCGACGTTCATGTGGTGCGTGGCGGCCGAGATGGTCTGTTGCGCGTTCGGGTCGTACACCACGATGTCGGCGTCCGCGCCGGGCGCGATGACACCCTTGCGCGGGTGCAGGCCGAACATCCGGGCGGGTGTCGTGGAGCTGATCTCCACCCACCGCTCCAGGCTGATCTCGCCCTTCACCACGCCCTGGTGCAGCAGGTCCATCCGGTGCTCGACACCCGGCATCCCGTTGGGGATCTTCGAGAAGTCGCCGCGGCCCAGTTCCTTCTGGTCCTTGAAGCAGAACGGGCAGTGGTCGGTCGACACCACCGACAGGTCGTTCGTGCGCAGGCCCCGCCACAGCTCCGACTGGTGCTCCTTGGGCCGCAGCGGGGGAGAGGCCACGTACTTCGAGCCCTCGAAGTCCGGCCTCGCCAGGTCCTCCAGCGACAGGTACAGGTACTGCGGGCACGTCTCGGCGAACACGTTCTGCCCGGTGTCGCGCGCCTTCGTGACCGCGTCCAGCGCCTGCGCGGCGGACAGGTGCACGATGTAGAGCGGCGAGCCGGTCACCTTCGCCAGGGTGATCGCCCGGGACGTGGCCTCGCCCTCCAGTTCGGGCGGGCGGGTCAGCCCGTGCTCCACCGGGTCGGTGCGGCCCTCGGCGAGCGCCTGGGCGACGAGTTGGTCGATCGCGATGCCGTTCTCGGCGTGCATCATGATCGTGGAGCCGGTTTCGCGCGCCTTCCGCATGGCGCGCAGGATCTCGCCGTCGGTGGCGTAGAAAACGCCGGGGTAGGCCATGAACATCTTGAACGTGTTCACGCCCGCCTCGACGCAGGATTCCATCTCCTTCAACGAAGTGTCGTTGACGTCGGACACGATCATGTGGAACCCGTAGTCGACCGCGCAGTTGCCGTCCGCCTTCGCGTGCCACTTGTCCAGGGTGGACAGCAACGAAGTTCCCTTGGCCTGCACCGCGAAATCGATGATCGTCGTGGTGCCGCCCCACGCCGCCGCCGTGGTGCCGGTGGCGAACGTGTCGGCGGAGAACGTGCCGCCGAACGGCATCTCCATGTGCGTGTGCGCGTCGATGCCGCCGGGGATCACGTACTTGCCGGTGGCGTCGACGACCTCGTCGGCGTCGAGCGGGAAACCCGGCGCCAGCAGCGCGGCGATCCGCTCGCCGTCCACCAGCACGTCGGCGGGGACGGCCCCGGTCGCGTTGACGACCAGACCGCCCTTGATCAGCAGGCTCACGGCGTCACCAGCGATTCGTACGAGTCGGGGCGGCGGTCGCGGTAGAACGCCCACAGGTCGCGCACCTCGGCCAGCCGGTCCATGTCCAAATCCCGCACGACGACCTCCTCCTCGGTGTCGGAGGCCGCCTCGCCGACCAACTGCCCACGTGGGTCCACGAAGTACGACTGACCGTAGAAGTCGTTGTCCCCCAGTGGTTCCACGCCGACCCGGTTGATCGTCCCGACGTAGTACTCGTTCGCCACGGCGGCGGCGGGCTGCTCCAGCCGCCACAGGTACTCCGACAGCCCCCGCGACGTCGCCGAGGGGTTGAACACGATCTGCGCGCCACCCAGCCCGAGCGCCCGCCAGCCCTCGGGGAAGTGCCGCTCGTAGCAGATGTACACGCCGACCTTGCCCACCGCCGTGTCGAACACCGGATACCCGAGGTTGCCGGGCCGGAAGTAGAACTTCTCCCAGAACCCCTTCACCTGCGGGATGTGGTTCTTGCGGTGCTTGCCCAGGTAGGTGCCGTCGGCGTCGATCACGGCGGCGGTGTTGAAGTACACGCCGGGCTGCTCCTGCTCGTACATCGGCACCACCAGCACGACGCCGTGCTGCTCGGCGACCTCGCACATCAGCTCGGTGGTCGGGCCGTCCGGGATGCCCTCGGTGTAGGAGTAGTAGTCCGCGTCCTGCACCTGGCAGAAGTACGGCCCGTAGAACAGCTCCTGGAGGCACACGACCTGGGCGCCCTGCGATGCGGCGGTGCGGACCGCCTCCACCGCGTTGGCGGTCATCGACTCCTTGTCGCCGGTCCACT
Organism: Actinosynnema sp. CS-041913; assembly: GCF_050942485.1. Classification (NCBI taxonomy): domain Bacteria; kingdom Bacillati; phylum Actinomycetota; class Actinomycetes; order Pseudonocardiales; family Pseudonocardiaceae; genus Actinosynnema; species Actinosynnema sp. CS-041913. Next base: position 3,735,022 of record NZ_CP192037.1, read on the forward strand.
TCTGCTGGACCAGACCCGCTCGGACGATGCTCACGCGTTCTCCCTCCGGGGCGTCAGCGCCAGGTGGACGAGCAACCCGCCGACCAGGCCGACCACCCAGTTGTAGTCGTAGAGCGGTTTGAGGAACGGGATCAAACCGTCGGCGGGGAACGGCCCGCCGTACGCGCCGCCCACCGCGAGCACGGAGCCGACGGCGGTCGCGAGGACCGCGCGCCAGTTCCAGCCCGCCCGGAACCAGTAGGCGCCGCCCCCGGACAGGTACAGGTCCGCCAGTTCCAGCTTGGCACGGCCGACGACCCAGTACCCGGCGACGAGCACACCCGCCACCGACGCCAGCAGGCCGCCGTAGAAGCCCAGCCACGCGAAGATGTAGATGCCCGGGTCGGAGATCAGCCGCCACGGTTGCAGCACGATGCCGATCACCCCGGTGATCAGGCCGCCCAGCGCGAACGTGATCCTCTTCGGGAACGCGTTGGAGAAGTCGTAGGACGGGCTCACCACGTTCGCCGCGAGGTTCGCCGAGATGGTCGCCAGCACCAGCGCCACCAGCGCGACCAGCACCACGGCGGTGTTGTCGAACCGGCTCGCCAGCTCCGCCGGATCCCAGATCGCCTCGCCGTACAGCGCCGTCGCGCCGGACGTGGTCAGGATGGCCACGATCGCGATGAACGACATCGTGGTGGGCAGGCCGAGGAGCTGGCCGAGCGCCTGCTTGCGCTGGCTGCCGCCGAACCGGGTGAAGTCCGGCATGTTCAGCGACAGCGTGGACCAGAACGCGATCATGCCCATCAGCGCCGGGAAGAACACCTTCCAGAAGTCCGCGCCCCAGCCGAGCTTCGACGGCTCGGACAGGATCGGCCCGAACCCGCCCGCCTTGACCGCCACGTACGCCAGCAGGACCAGGAACCCGACCGACACCAGCGGCGCGGTCCAGTTCTCGAACCGGCGGATCGCCTCCATGCCACGCCAGATGACCAGCATCTGCACCACCCAGAAGCCCAGGAAGCACAGCCACAGCGTCCACACCTGGCCCAGCACCACGGGCGCGTCCACCCACCCGTCGCCGGCGAGCCTGCCGACGATCACGTGCAGCGCCTTGCCGCCCACCCAGGTCTGGATGCCGAACCACGCGCACGCGATGAACGCCCGCAGCAACGCCACCAGGTTGGCTCCGCGCACCCCGTAGAAGGCGCGGGCGAACACCGGGAACGGGATGCCGTACTTGGTGCCCGCGTGGCTGTTGAGCAGCATCGGCCCCAGCACGATGAGGTTGCCCAGCGTGATGGTCGCGAACGCCTGCACCCAGTCCATCCCGAGCGCCACGAGCGAGGCGGCCAACGTGTAGCTGGGGATGTTGTGCGCCATGCCCATCCACAGCGCGAAGAAGTTGTAGGTCGACCAGGTGCGCCGCTCCAGCGGCACCGGGGCCAGCTCGGGGTTGTAGTAGGGGCTGTGCGCGATCCCGGAGTGGTCGCGGAGTTCCACGCGACCGTCAGGACCGGAGGCGACCTGCGCCGCGGAGTCGAAGGCCATCCGTCACTCCCCTGTTAAGCTCGTGAAACACCCCTCAGGTTCGGTGCTTCGGCGCGATGTCCATCCGGGCATCCTCGGGTCGCCCGGCCTGCGCTGGGCAGTGTCGAAGTGTCCACGCTTGCCATGATCAGCGCACACTGTGTCCATCGCCGACCCGTTCCGCCTGTCGGGGCTATAAGGATTTGCCCTCTACTCGGCGTTAGACCCCTCGACTGACCGTTCACAGTGACCTACCGTCGGTTGGATGAAGCTCGAACTGCGACACCTGCGGGTGGTCTGCGCGATCGCCGACGCGGGCAGCCTGTCGAAAGCGTCCTCCATGCTGGGCCTCGCGCAACCCGCGCTGACCGCTCAGCTACACCGGATCGAGGGCCTGCTCGGCGGCAAGCTGTTCGAGCGCGACCACAAGGGCGCCCGGCCCACAGTCCTCGGCGAACTGGTGCTCGAACGTGCCAGAGTCCTCCTGCCCGCGTTCTCCCGTTTGCAGGAAGACGCCTTGCGCCTGGTGGACGACGACCTGCCCACCGACCGGTACCGGGTGGGCGCGGTGAACGGGCCGATGCTCGGCGGGCTGGTGCACCGGCTCACCGAGGCGCATCCGGGGGCGCACGTCAGCACGCACGCCTCCTGGTCGAACGAGGAGCTGGCGAAGTCGGCCGCCCAGGGGCGCCTGGACTACGTGCTGGTCGGCGTCTGCGGCGACGCGCCGCCGCCGACGGAGTACGGGCTGACGTGGCAGGTGATCGCGATCGACCCGGTGTTCGTGCTGCTGCCGGAGGACCACCCGTTCACGGCGAAGGAAGAGGTGGAACTGGCGGAGCTGAAGGACATGCAGTGGGCGGTGGTGCCCGGCGACGGGTGCTTCGGCGACTGCTTCGTCGCGGCGTGCAGCCGTTCCGGCTTCACCCCGCGCACCATGTACGAGGTGGACATCAATAGCTGCATCGACCTGGCGCAGTCCGGTGACGTGGTCGCGCTGTGCCAGCCGACGTTCCGCCGCGCGCCGGGCGTGGTGGCGATGCCCATCGCGGGCGTGCCGCTGCGGTGGCGGCACCTGATCGGCTGGGATCCGGACAGCCCTGCGGCGGCGTTCGGGGCGCAGGTCCTCCGGTACGCGGGCGAGGCCTACCGCGAGACCTCCGAGCGCAACCCCCGCTACACCTCGTGGCTGCCGACCCACCCCGATTACGGCGTGGTTCAGCACCATGCGACTGTGTCATGACCACACGATGGTCCGATTGCCGTTCCATCACACGGACTTATGACCTAAGCAGTATTACCGCGATCGGCCGGGTCGACTTACTTTTCACGGGGAATCCCTGCCCTCCGTCAAGGAGAAATCCCCATGTCAAGACTGTTGAGACCGCTGGCGCTGGCCGCGGCGCTGGTGACCGCCGGCACCCTGTCAACGACCGCGCAAGCGGCGCCCGCGGACCAGGACACCCAGATCCTCGCCGCCATCCAACGCGACCTCGGCCTGACCGCCGAGCAGGCGCGGGACCGGCTCTCCGCCGACCAGACCTCCAGCGAGACGGCGCGTGACCTCCGCAAGCGCCTGAACGACCGCTTCGGCGGGGCGTGGATCGACCCGTCCGGCGCCCTCACCGTCGGCGTGACCACCAACGCGGACCTCGACCAGGTCGGCCGCGGCCGGGGCAAGCTCGTGCCGCGCAGCGAAGCCGACCTGGACGCGGTCAAGTCCACTTTGGACCGCCACGTCGCGAAGGCGCCCCGGTCGGTCCCCGGCTGGTACGTCGACCTGCCGACGAACACCGTCGTGGTCAAGTCGCAGCCGGGCAAGCTGTCCGCCGCGCGTGCCTTCGTGGCCGCCAGCGGCGTCGACGCCGCCGCGGTGCGGTACGTGCCCACGAACGAGTCGCCGCGCCCCCTGATCGACGTCATCGGCGGCAACGCCTACAACATCGGCAGCGGCAGCCGCTGCTCGGTCGGCTTCTCCGTCAACGGCGGCTTCGTGACCGCCGGGCACTGCGGCACGACCGGCGCGTCCACGTCCGGCCCGAGCGGCACGTTCCGGGGCTCCAGCTTCCCCGGCAACGACTACGCGTGGGTGCAGGTCGCGGCCGGCAACACGCCGCGCGGCCTGGTGAACAACTACTCGGGCGGCACCGTGTCGGTGGCCGGCTCGCAGGACGCGCCGGTCGGCGCGACCGTCTGCCGCTCCGGCTCCACCACGGGCTGGCACTGCGGCACCATCCAGGCCCGCAACTCGTCGGTGAGCTACCCGCAGGGCACGGTCACCGGCCTGATCCAGACCACGGTGTGCGCGGAACCCGGCGACTCGGGCGGCTCCCTGCTGGCGGGCACCCAGGCGCAGGGCGTGACCTCCGGCGGCTCGGGCAACTGCCGGACCGGCGGCACCACGTACTTCCAGCCGGTCAACGAGATCCTCCAGGCCTACGGCCTGACCCTGATCACCGGCGGTGGCGGCACCCCGAACCCGCCGACCGGCTGCGCCACCTCCGAGGTCCGCTACAACGGCTCGCTGTCCTCGGGCGGGCAGGCGTACCAGCCCAACAACAGCTACTACCAGTCCACGACGTCCGGCGCGCACGTCGGCTGCCTGGTCGGCCCGAGCGGCGCCGACTTCGACCTCTACCTGGAGAAGTGGAACGGCAGCGCCTGGGCGGTCGTGGCCAAGGGCGACAGCCCGGCCGCGAACGAGACCGTCAACTACAACGGCACCGCCGGTTACTACCGGTTCCGGGTGCACGCGTACAGCGGCTCGGGCAGCTACACGCTAGGGGTCACCAACCCCTAGTCCCTGGGGGATGAAAACCCGTCGCGGGTCCGTGCCGAGTCTCCCCGGCACGGGCCCGCGCGGGCATGCCAGACCAGTGCGGGCGACCGGACCGTTCCCTCGATCGAGGTTGAGCGACACGGAGCGTCAGTCACCCCATCGAGCGGGTGTGGTGGGGCGGGGATCGTGCCGATGTCGGAGAGGTCAGCCGTACAGGTCCCCAACCAGGTTAGGAACATCGTGTCTGCACACCGCACCCGCGGACTTCTGCGTGCCGCCGTCCTGCTCGCCGTCGGCGCGTCGCCGCTGCTGGTCGGCGCTGCTTCGGCCACCGAGCAGCCGTTGGACGTCGTGGACGGCAAGCTGCCCGACGTGCCCAAGGTCGACTCCGACGCCGCGAAGCAGGTGCCCGACCTGCTCAGCGGCAGGGCGCTGAAGCTGCCCGTCCCGCCCCTGGCCCCACTGCCCGCCGTGCCCGGACTGCCCGGGGCGTCCGAGCTGCCGACCGCGCCGCAGGCCCGCGACCTGCCGGCCGGCGTGCAGGCGCCGGCGGCCCCGGAGCTGCCGGGCGTGCTCGACCTCCAGCCGCCGAACCTGGCGAAGCCCGCCCTGCCGACCGTGTCCGAGCCGGCCGAGTCGCCGCTCCGCCTGCCGAAGCTGGGCTGACGGAGTCGCCGCTCCGCCTGCCCAAGCCGGGCTGTCGGGTCGCTGCCGGATCGTCCCAAGTCGGGCGGTCCGGCGGCGGCTCAGTTGTCGCCCATCTCCTGCACCAGGAGCGCGACGTACAGCGAGAGCACGGACTCCGGGTCCTCCAGCGACACTCCCAGCACCTGCTCGATCCGGCCAAGCTGCTGGTAGTAGGCGGTCCGCGACAGGTGGGCGGCAGCGGCGGCGGCCGACTTGTTGCCGCCCTGCTCGCAATAGCAGCGCAGCAGCTCCACCAACCGGCTGCCCTGGCTGTCGTCCCGCGTGATCAGCGGCCCGAGTTCACGGTCCGCGAACGCACGCACCCGCTCGTCCTCGCGCAGCAGGTGCAGCAGCCCGCGCAGCCGCACGTCGTCCAACCGGTGGTAGAGCTTGCTGCCCGGCGAGCGCAGCGCCGCCCCGGCGATGTGCGCGGCCTCGCCGAGGCTCCGCCGCACGTCGGACAGGGCGGACACGGTCGTCCCCACCGCGATCACGACCGGCAGCGCGTGCTGCGTCGTGGCGGCCGTCCGGTGCACCTCGCGGGCCAGCCGGCGCAGCACCCCGTCCAGGCCGGCGGCGGGCGGCAGCGACAGCAGCGCCCGCACGCTCGTGTCGTCCACGACCCCGACCAGCGCGGGCACGGTCACCCGGCGGGTCGCCAGGGCCGTCGCCTCGGCCAGGTCGCGCAGCACCTCCTGGGTCGCGAGCGCCTGCGCGGGCGCGGTGGCCGTGCCGGGCCGGATCGCGACGCCGACGAGCTGCCGCCGTTCGAGCGGCACGCCCAGCGCCGCCGCCCGCGCGGGCAGGTCCTGCGGCGGGCGGGCGAGCAGTTGGGTGAGCAGGGTGCGGTGGGTCTGGCGTTCCAGCGACTCCCGGTCCCGCGCCACCAGCCGGTGCACGGCCAGCGCCGACGCCGCGCGTTCGGCGACCACCACGTGCCGGTGCGGCGGCGGCTCGGGGGACAGCAGCACCAGCCGGCCCCAGTCGGCGCCCCGCGCGCCGACGACGGTCACCAGCCAGCCCGCCTGCTCGTGGTACGCCGTCCGCTCGGGCAGGGTCACCGCCTCCGACCGCCGGACCCAGTCCGCCAGCAGGGACGTCGGGTCCTGTCCCGCCGCGTCGTAGGCCAGCACCTCGTGCCCCAGCGTCTCCAGGACGACCGGCAGGCCGGAGGTCCGCGCCACCTCGCGCAGCACCTCGGCGGGCTCGGCCCCCGCGACGGTCAGCGCCGTGAACGTCTCGTGCACCAGCTCGGCGGCGCGCAGCTCGGCGAGCTGCGCGTCCACGATCAACGCCACGACTGCCTCGGTCACCGACACGAACCGGGTTTCGCGCGCCAGCGTCACCAGCGGCAGCTCGTGGTGCTCGGCGGCGGCCACCAGCGCGCCCGGCACCTCGTCGCTCCACCGCCGCACCAGCTCCACGACCAGCCCGGCCGCGCCCACCGACGCCAGGTCGGCGACGTACTTCGCCAGCCCCGCCGGGTCCTCGGGGAGGGCGATGCCGGTGGTCAACACCAGTTCACCGCCGCGCAGCAGGTGGGCGATGTCGGCGATCTCGGCCACGTGCACCCAGCGCACCCGGCGCTGCATGCCGGCGGCGCCCGCGATGACATGGGGCTTGGCGCGGCGGATCACCGGCAGGGCGAGGGCTTCGGCCACCGTGGGGTACATGGACACAACGTAATGGGAATTGCCGAAATGCGGTACAGGTTGTGCATGGCGGCGCGGCACGGTCCCGACCAGACTTCCGCACCAGGGACGCCCCTTGAGGAGGACGCGATGGCACTCAACGACGGCGGGTCGGGAGCGGGCGGGCACGGCGAGCTGCTGGCCCGGCACCGAGCGGTGATGCCCGACTGGCTGGCGCTGTACTACCAGCAGCCGATCGAGCTGGCGAGCGCCGGCGGGCGGCGGGTCACGGACCGTGAGGGCCGCACGTACCTGGACTTCTTCGCCGGCATCCTGACCAACGCGATCGGCTACGACGTCGCCGAGATCAGCGACGCGATCCGGGCCCAGCTCGACACCGGCGTGCTGCACAGCTCGACGCTCTACCTGATCCGGTCCCAGGTCGAGCTGGCCGAGAAGATCGCGGAGCTGTCCGGCATCCCGGACGCCAAGGTGTTCTTCACCAACTCCGGCACCGAGGCCAACGAGACCGCGCTCATGCTGGCCACCCAGTACCGCCGCAGCGACCAGGTCCTGGCGCTGCGCAACTCCTACCACGGCCGGTCGTTCGCGAGCATGGCGATCACCGGCAACCGGGGCTGGTCGGCGTCCTCGCTCAGCCCGGTGAAGGTGAGCTGGGTGCACGGCGGCTACCGGTTCCGCAGCCCCTTCAAGGACTTCTCCGACGCCGACTACATCAAGGCGTGCGTCGCGGACCTGCGCGAGGTGATCGAGACGACCACGGCGGGCGACGTGGCGTGCATGCTGGTCGAGCCGATCCAGGGCGTGGGCGGCTTCTCCACCCCGCCGGACGGGCTGTTCGCGGCCTTCAAGGAAGTCCTGGACGAGTACGGCATCCTGCTGGTCTCCGACGAGGTGCAGACCGGCTGGGGCCGCACCGGGGAGCACTTCTGGGGCATCCAGGCGCACGGCGTGACGCCGGACGCGATGACGTTCGCCAAGGGGCTGGGCAACGGCCTCGCGATCGGCGGCGTGGTCGCGCGCGGCGACCTCATGGACTGCCTGACCGCCAACTCGATCTCCACGTTCGGCGGCAACCCGGTGTCCACGGCGGGCGCGCTGGCGACGCTGGACTACCTGCTGGACAACGACTTGCAGGCGAACGCGGCGAAGATGGGCGATCGGCTGACCGACGGCCTGCGCGCCATCGCCGAGGACCGGCCGGGCGTGGGCGACGTGCGCGGCAAGGGCCTGATGGTCGGCATCGAGCTGGTCGGCCCCTCCGGCGAGCCGGACCCGAAGGCGGCGGCTGCGGTGCTGGAGGGCACCCGTGAACGCGGCCTGCTGGTCGGCAAGGGCGGCTTGTACGGCAACGTGATCCGGCTGGCGCCCCCGATGACCGTGACCGAGGACGAAGTGGAGGAAGCGTTGGGCATCCTGGGAGACGTGCTGTGAGGATCACCCACCGGATCGGCGGAAAGCCCTGGGACGGCGTCGCTTCGCGCAGCGGGGACGTCTACGACCCGGCCACCGGGCGGGTCGCGGCGCAGGTCGACTTCGCCTCGACGTCCACCGTGGACGAAGCGGTGGCCTCGGCGAAGGCCGCGTTCTCCGACTGGCACAACGTTTCCCTGGCGCGGCGGGTGACCGTGATGTTCGCGTTCCGCGAGCTGCTCAACGCGCGCAAGGACGAACTCGCCGCGATCGTGACCGCCGAGCACGGCAAGGTGCTGTCCGACGCGGCGGGCGAGGTCCAGCGAGGGCTGGAGGCGGTGGAGTTCGCCTGCGGCATCCCGCACCTGCTCAAGGGCGGCTTCAGCGAGAACGCCTCCACCAGGGTGGACGTGTACTCCATCCAGCAGCCGCTCGGCGTGGTCGGTGTCATCTCGCCGTTCAACTTCCCGGCCATGGTGCCGCTGTGGTTCGTGCCCAACGCGATCGCGTGCGGCAACACCGTGGTGCTCAAGCCGTCGGAGAAGGACCCGTCGGCGTCGGCGTTCATCGCGGACCTGTTCGCCGAGGCCGGGCTGCCGGACGGCGTGCTCAACGTGGTCCACGGTGACAAGGAGGCGGTCGACCGCATCCTGGAGCACCGCGACGTGAAGGCGGTGTCGTTCGTCGGCTCCACGCCCATCGCCCGGTACGTCTACGAGACCGGCACCCGTCACGGCAAGCGCGTGCAGGCGTTGGGCGGAGCCAAGAACCACATGGTCGTGCTGCCTGACGCGGACCTCGACCTGGCCGCCGACGCGGCCGTGTCGGCGGGCTTCGGCTCGGCGGGGGAGCGGTGCATGGCGATCTCGGTCGTGGTCGCCGTCGACCCCGTGGGCGACGAACTGGTGTCCAAGATCAAGGACCGGATCGCCCGCCTGCACGTGGGCGACGGCCGCCGCCCCGGCTGCGAGATGGGCCCGTTGGTGACCGGCGCGCACCGGGACAAGGTGCTGTCCTATGTGGACGCCGGTGTGTCCGAAGGTGCCGAGCTGGTGGTTGACGGCCGAGGTCACCCGATCGACGGCGAGGCGGAGGGTTTCTGGCTGGGCCCAACGCTTTTCGACCACGTGGGCGCCGACATGTCGATCTACCAGGACGAGATCTTCGGTCCGGTGCTGTCCGTGCTGAGGGTTTCGTCGTACGACGACGCGGTGGACGTGGTCAACGCCAACCGGTACGGCAACGGCACGGCCATCTTCACCAACGACGGCGGCGCGGCGCGGCGGTTCCAGAACGAGATCGAGGTCGGCATGGTCGGCGTCAACGTGCCGATCCCGGTCCCGGTGTCGTACTACTCGTTCGGCGGGTGGAAGGACTCCCTGTTCGGCGACTCGCACGCCTACGGACCGGAAGGCGTGCACTTCTACACCCGGACGAAAGTGGTCACCGGCCGCTGGCTCGACCCGTCCCACGGCGGAGTGAACCTGGGCTTCCCGCAGAACACCTGAGGAATGCGGTCCACCGGTTCTACGCCGACGCGTGGAACCGGTGGGACGACTACGCGAGGGCGGCCTTCTCCATGTCCGGGACGGCTTGCCGACCAGCGCGTGGGTGCCGGGAGACCCGGCGCACCCGGCCGGGTCGAGTCCGCCTCCGGATGCCGGGACCGCGCTCGGCGGGGCTCGCGGGCCCGGCACGGGGGCAGGTCAGGACGACCGGGCCGCCAACGCCTGCGGCAACGGGTCGTAGCGGCAGAAGCGCCGGGTGTACGTGCCGGTGCCGGAGGTCAGGGAGCGCAGCTCGATCGCGTATCTGAGCAGCTCCGTCGCCGGCACCTCGGCCCGGATCACGGTGTAGCCGGCGGTGTCCGCCTCGGTGCCGAGCACCCGCCCGCGCCGACCGGACAGGTCGCCCAGCACCGTACCCAGGTGGTCGTCGGGCAGCCGGATGGTCACCTCGTCCATCGGCTCCAGGAGGGCGGTCTTGCCGTTGACCGCCGCGTCCTTCAACGCCATCGACCCGGCCGTCTGGAAGGCCGCGTCGGAGGAGTCCACCGAGTGCGCCTTGCCGTCCACCAGCGTCACGCGCACGTCCACCACGGGATAGCCGGACTGGAGCCCACGCTCCAACTGCGCCCGGACACCCTTCTCGACACTGGGGATGAACTGGTTCGGAACAGCGCCACCGACGATCTTGTCCACGAACTCGAACCCGACGCCACGCGGCAACGGCTCGACGACGATGTCGCACACCGCGTACTGCCCGTGCCCGCCGGACTGCTTCACGTGCCGCCCGTGCCCCTTGGACTGCGCGGCGAACGTCTCCCGCAGCGCGACCCGGACCGGCTCGGTGTCCACCTCCGCCCCACCCGCGCGCAACCGGGCCAGGACGACGTCGGCGTGCGCCTCACCCATGCACCACAGCACGAGCTGGTGGGTCTCGGCATTGCGCTCCAACCGCAACGTGGGATCGCCCGCGACCAGCTTGCCCAGGTTGCGAGCGAGGTTGTCCTCGTCACTACGACTACGCGGCACCACCGCGACCGGCAGCAGCGGTTCCGGCATCTCCCACGGAGCCACCAGAAGAGGCTTGTCCGGCGCGGACACCGTGTCACCGGTCTCGGCAGAACCCAGCTTGGTCAACGCGCACAGATCACCCGCCACGCAGTACGGCACCTCACGCAGGTTCGCACCCAACGGCGAGTACACGTGCGCGACGCGTTCGTCCACGTCGTGGTCCTCATGTCCCCGGTCGGCCATCCCGTGGCCGGACACGTGCACCGGACGTTCCGGCCGCAACGTCCCGGAGAACACCCGCACCAACGACACCCGACCGACATACGAGTCGACGGCGGTCCGCACCACCTCCGCCACCAACGGCCCGTTCGGATCGGCGGCGAGCCGAGGATGGGGAATCCCGTCCACCCCCGTGACTTCGGGCAACAGGTGCTCCAACGGCGAGGGAAACGCCCGCGCCACCCCGTCGAGCAACTCGGGCAACCCGACGCCGGTCATCGCGCACACCGGCATCACCGGGTGGAATGAACCGCGCGCGACGGCAGTCTCCAGATCGGCGATGAGCGTGGCCTGGTCGATCTCCTCACCACCGAGGTACCGGTCCATGAGGGTCTCGTCCTCGCTCTCGGCGATGATGCCCTCGATCAACGCGTTGCGCTGGTCCTCGTACCGAGGATCGTCAGTGGTCAACAAGTTGACGAGCCCGTCGTCACCGGGCAGGTAGAGCGGAACGACCCCGGCCCCGAACGCCTCCTGGCAGGAGGCGATCTCGGTGGCCACATCAGCCCGGTGGTGATCGGTACGAGCAACGACCACGGCACGCGGCATCCCAACCGCCGCGCACTCCTCCCACAAAGCAACGGTCGTGGCGTCCACCCCTTCGGCGGCACTGACGACGAACAAGGCGGCATCAGCAGCCCGCAACCCGGCCCGCAACTCACCGACGAAGTCCGCATACCCCGGCGTGTCAATGAAGTTGATCTTCACATCCCCGTGCCGAACGGGCGCGACAGCAAGCCCGACGGACCGCTGCTGCCGCACGGCGGCAGGATCATGATCACAAACAGTGTTGCCCTCGGTAACCGACCCGGCCCGCGTGAGCACGCCGGTACTGGCAAGCAGGGCCTCGGTGAGCGTCGTCTTGCCAGACCCGGAAGGCCCGACGAGGACGACATTGCGGACCTTGGCCGGGTCATCCACAGCGACCGCGCCTGCCGAGTGGCCGTTATCGGAGCTCTTGGTTCCCATGGGGACCACCCTCCACAAGTGTTTAGTGTTCGATCTCACACCCGAAGGGCCAACGGGACAACCCCAACCCCGACACCCAACCCGGCAGGAGGAACCCAGAGGAGAACCCCCGGGACCACCCACACCGGACCCACCACACGCACCGTGACGACACCACCCACTCAGCCCGGAGGAGCAGACCCCCGAAGCCCCTCCAGGAACCGCCGCTGATCCGCCAAATACCCGTCCACGAACAACGACCGAGGCGCAACCACCGCCACCACGGCATCCCAGAACGAACCCCGAGTCATGTCATGCGCCGCATCCGGATAACGCACCACCCGCACCCCGGGAACCAACCGCAGGTACCGAGCCTCGGTATCGGCGACATCCACGTTCACATCCCGCCCCCCGAGCACAAGCAGCACCGGCACCCGAACCCGGGCAAGATCCGCCGAAGCGTCCGACAGGTGATTGGCCGACACGAACTGCCACCGATCCGCCGTCATCCCCGCATCCCGCACTACGGCATCCCCCACGGCCGTCCGGTACTCCTCGAACGAAGATCCCCGCCGCAAGTGCGACAACGTCGTCTCCCGCCGAGCCAACGCCGCAGCGACCTCCTCATCGGACGCCCCACGAGCCTCCAACGAAGCAAGCAGGTTGAACCGCCCCTGCTGATGCCAGTTCACGGCAGGCGACACGGCGATCATGAACTTCACATCCGGATGCCGAGCAACGGCCGGCACCACCCACCCGGCCTGACTGGCGCCCCACACCCCGATCCGCTCGGGATCGATCTCCGGCCGCCCCCGCGCCCAAGCCACCGCGTCCAACGTCTCCCGAACACGATCACCCATGGTCTGCCACAGCCAGTTCCCCGGCGCACCGTTGATCCCGGGCTTGTCCCACGACAGCGAGGCGTACCCGGCTCGGGCAAAGGCCTCCCACAGAGGCCGGTAGAAGGTCGAGTGAGTCGCGTCGATCGGCCCGTCACCGTGCACGAACACCACCAACCCGTGCCGAGCCCCGCTCTCCGGAAGCGCGAGCACCCCACGCAGATCCCCGATCTCCACGCGCTCCTCGCGGACCGAGTAGGAGTGCTGGTAGACGACCCACCCCCCGGAGACGACCACCAACACCAACACCGAAGCCAGCACCCGCACCCACTTCACGGCAACCTCCGAACTATCGTTCCTAGTACGAACGTAGTAGATTTGAGCACATGAACGTGGAGGTGCCCACCAGGACGGTGGTCGAAGCCCTGGTGCGGACGGACGGCAAGGTCGACGCGGCCGAGTTGTACGAGGTGGCGGACGCGCTCGGCATGTCCGACCAGCAGGTGCGCCTGTGCATAAAAAGACTGGTGGCGGAAGGGAAGTTCACCGTCGAGGGTCGAGGCCGCCGAGCCGTGCTGAGCATGACGCCACAGGCGCGGCGGGCCGCCGAACCGGACATCGAGTTCGTCCGGTTCATGTACCGCCAGGACGCGGGGGAGGCGCAGTGGGACGGCATGTGGCACCTCGTGGCGTTCGCGGTGCCGGAATCCCAACGACCCGCACGCGACGCCCTGCGGGACGCGATCGTGCGGCTGGGCGGGGCGGCGCTGCACGGCGGCCTCTACGTCTCGCCGCACGACTGGGAGGACCTGGTCGAACGCGAGGCCGTCCACCTCGGCGTGCTGCCCTCCGTCACCTTCCTGACCAGCACGGACCTGCGCATCGGACGCGAACGCGTACCCGCGGCCCTGGCCGCGCGCCTGTGGCCGCTGGACGAGATCGCCGCGCGTCACCAACGCCTGGCCGAGGTCGCGCGGGTCCGGCTGCGGCGGCTGACGGAGGGCGTGTCGCGGACCGACCTGCTGCGGATCGCGGTGGAACTGGCCGCCGAGTTCACCCGTGCCGTCGAGCCCGACCCGCTGCTCCCGCCCGTGCTGCTGCCGCAGCCGTGGATCGGCACGCAGGCCCGTGCGCTGGTCGCCCGGTGCTGGGAGGCGCTGGCCGCGCACGCCTCAGAGCTGCCCGCGCTGTTCCGCATGTACGACGACGCCGTCGACGTTCTCCGATAAGGGGGCGCGCCGCTCGAACAGGCGACCCGGCGCGGGCTGCCTGGGGTCCGCCGCGTGCAGGCACACCAAGGGTGGCGTAGGCCACTACCTGCGGTTGTGTGTCGAGTGGCCTGCTGAGAACGTGCCGGATTGGCCTGCTTGGGCGGTCCACGTGCGCCGTACCATGAGAGTGTCGTGCACTCACTCGAAAGGTTGGCCGTGACCACTTCACCCGACTCCGGTACGCCCGTCACCGGTACCGCCCGCGTCAAGCGCGGCATGGCCGAGATGCTCAAGGGCGGCGTGATCATGGACGTGGTCACCGCCGAGCAGGCCAAGATCGCCGAGGACGCGGGCGCGGTGGCCGTCATGGCGCTGGAGCGCGTGCCCGCAGACATCCGCGCGCAGGGCGGCGTGTCCCGGATGAGCGACCCGGACATGATCGAGAGCATCATCTCGGCGGTGTCGATCCCGGTCATGGCGAAGGCCCGGATCGGGCACTTCGTCGAAGCGCAGGTGCTCCAGTCCCTGGGCGTGGACTACGTCGACGAGTCCGAGGTCCTGACCCCGGCCGACTACGCCAACCACATCGACAAGTGGCAGTTCACCGTGCCGTTCGTGTGCGGCGCGACCAACCTCGGCGAGGCCCTGCGCCGCATCACCGAGGGCGCGGCGATGATCCGCTCGAAGGGCGAGGCCGGCACCGGCGACGTCTCCAACGCGACGACCCACATGCGCAAGATCCGCGCCGAACTCCGCCGCCTCCAGAACCTCCCGGCCGACGAGCTGTACGTGGCGGCGAAGGAACTGCAGGCCCCGTACGAGCTGGTCCGCGAGGTGGCGGAAGCGGGCAAGCTGCCCGTCGTGCTGTTCACGGCCGGCGGCATCGCCACCCCGGCCGACGCGGCGATGATGATGCAGCTCGGCGCCGAGGGCGTGTTCGTCGGCTCGGGCATCTTCAAGTCCGGCAACCCGGCGCAGCGCGCGGAGGCCATCGTGAAGGCGACCACCTTCCACGACGACCCGGACGTGATCGCGAAGGTGTCGCGCGGCCTGGGCGAGGCGATGGTCGGCATCAACGTCGACGAGATCCCCCAGCCGCACCGACTGGCCGAGCGCGGCTGGTAGAAGTCTGTCCACGACGGCCCCGCGGGTGAACACCCGCGGGGCCGTCGCGCTTGTCAGGACACCGGATAGACCTCGATGTCGACCTGATGGCCATTCGAGCCCGCCAGCCTCGCGTCACAGGTGACGAGCGGGACGCCGAGTTCTTCGGCGAGCGCGACGTAGAAGGCGTCGGCGGCGTGGATGGAGTGCCGCAAGCCCCATGCCCGCTCGATCAAAGGGCGGTGCGGAACCCGGTTGATGGGCGCGGCTTGGACCATGGTCAACGCGGTCGTCGCCTCATCGCGGGACAGCGCTTTCCTGGACTCCAGGCGGCGCAGCACACCCATCGCCTCGACGTCGATGAGTTCCGGCGCGGCGGCGCCGATGGCGGTGGAGAGCCTGTGGAGCAGCTCCCGGTCGGGGACTTTTCCGGCGACGACCTCGATGAGTGCCGAGCAGTCGACCACGATGCTGACGTTCACCGGGCGTCGAACTCCTCTCGGACCTCACGGAAAGCCTGGTGGACAGCCTCGCGGTCGACACCCCAACCGCGGTTGGTCGCCGACTCGACCCACTCCGCCATCGTCGGCTTGTTCGCCATCTCGATGAACACGTTGCGGAGGTAGGCGGTCAGCGACATGCCGTGCGCGTTGGCCCGGGACTGGAGGACCGCGACGACCTCGGCAGGCACGTCGCGGACGTGGACGGGCTTGGTCTCGCGTTCCTTGCTCATGGGTTCGACCCTAGGTGGTGCGGTAGCTGTTTGCATGCACCGTCTATCGGTCGATTCCCCATAAGATCGAGATCGCTCGAACGGGTGTTCTACACGTGCTCCATCACCAGCACGACCGACGTGCCCTGCTCCAACGCCGCGCACGTGTGCGGCAGATCTCCCGGGTACAACAGGTAATCCCCGGGCCCCAGCTCGATCGGCTCGTTCTGCGGCCCCGCCAGCACCCGCCCGCGACTGACGATCATGTGCTCCACGGTCCCCGCCATGTGAGGCTCCGACTCCCGGGGATTCCCCGGCTCCAGGTCCAACACGTAGATGTCCCGCCGAGCCCCGGGTGGGCAGGAGGCCAGCAGGGTCGCCGTGTAATGGGCCCGCTCGGAGTAGATCGCCGGCCCCTCGCCGGCCCGGATCACCTGCACCCGCGCCACCGGCGGATCGACCAGCCGGCTGAACGGCACCCCCAGGGCCACGCCCAACGCCCACAAGGTCTCGACGCTCGGGTTCCCGCTGCCCGCCTCCAGTTGCGACAGCGTCGACTTCGCGATGCCCGCGCGCTTGGCCAGTTCGCTCAGCGACAGCCCGACCCGCTCCCGCTCCCGCCGCAACGAAGCGGCGATGACCTCCAGTGGCGCGCCTGTGTTCGACATAACAGTCCAATCGTTCGCCTTGACGAACAGTCCCGCACTGTTCATCGTGGAAGACGATGCGTTCGATATGGCGAACTCTAGACCCCCAGCTACTGCGTGACGTCGCCGCGGTGGCTGCCGGCGCCGCGGTCAACGGCGCCTCGTTCGGCGCGATCTCCGTCGCCGCCGGCCTCCCGTGGTGGCTGCCCGTCGTCATGTCGCTGCTCGTCTTCGCCGGCGGTTCGCAGTTCATGGCGGTCGGCATCATCGCGGGTGGCGGCAGTCCGGCGGCTGCCGTGTTGGCCGGGCTGGTGCTCAACTCCCGGCACCTGCCGTTCGGGTTGGCGGTCGGCGACGTGCTCGGGCGCGGGCTGGTCGCCCGGCTGGTGGGCAGCCACCTGCTGGTCGACGAGACGGTCGCCTTCGCGTTGGCCCAGCGCGACCCGGCCAGGGCCCGCGCCGCCTACTGGTCGTGCGGCATCGCGTTGTTCGGCGCGTGGAACGTCGCCGTCGTCGCGGGGGCGTTGGTGGGACAGGCGATCGGCGACCCCGCCGCGTTCGGGCTCGACGCGGCGTTCCCGGCGGCGCTGCTCGCGTTGACGTTGCCCGCGTTGAAGGATCGTCGGACGCGGCACGCCGCGCTGCTCGGGTCGGCGATCGCGCTCGCCACGACACCGTTCCTGCCCGCCGGGCTGCCGGTGCTGCTGGCGTTGGGCGGCCTCGTGGTCGCGTTCGGCAGACAGGAGGTCCGGGCATGACGTTGACCGCCGTCCTGGTGCTGGCGGTCGGGACCTACGCGTTCCGGCTCGCCGGGCCCCTGCTGCGGGACCGGTTCACGCTGCCCGCCAAGGCCAACGAGCTGATGTCGATGTCGGCCACCGTGCTGCTGGTCGCGCTGATCGCCACGTCGTCGCTCACCAAGGGTCAGGGTTTCGCCGGGTGGGCGTTGCCGATCGGTGTCCTGGTCGGCGGGCTGGCCGCGTGGCGCAAGGCGCCGTTCGTGGTCGTGGTGATCCTCGCCGCCGCCACCACGGCCGGACTCCGGTTCCTCGGCGTCTAGACGTCCAGAACAAGGCACAACGCACACTCAGAACATCGCGTACGGGCGCAGGCGCACGGCCAGCACGCTCCGGTCGCCGCCCACGGTGGGTTCGGTGCTGCCGCGCTTGCCCGCCAGCACGTCCTTCACGAACCGCGCCACCGTGCGCGGCGGCGGCACGACCGGGACACCCAGGTGGGCCAGCACGACGGGAGGCTCGGCGGGCGCCGTCTCCACCGCGATCGACCATCCGTGCGTCTCGCTCCACAGCAGCATCAGGTCGCGGCCGGTGCCCTCGGCGAGCGCCAGGTACGCGGTCGCGGTGTCGCTGACCTCGTACTCGGTTCCCTCGGTCGGCACGCCGACCTGTGCCGCGACCGCGCGCACGTATCCGGCCAGTCCCGCGGTCAGCTCGTCCATACGGACCATTCTGGACCTGTCACGTGATGATCGGTGCCCCCAGCCAGCCCTCGGGTATGCCGAACGCGTCCACCAGACGCCGCGCGTGCGGTCGCAGACCGGCGCACAAGTCGTTCACCGCCTGCGTCACCGCCTTGGCCCGCGCCGGGGTGAGCCTGCCGTGTTCCAGGAACCAGGCCCGGTCCGCCTCGATCGTGCTCAGCGCGTACAAATCGCACACCTGGTCCAGCAACGCGGCGGTCGCGGCGTCCTCGCACCGGCCCACCGCCGCCACGAAAGCCTCCAGCACCACCCGGTCCACGTGCGCCCGCGCGGCATGCAGCACGTGGTCCTGCGCGGCGTTGAACACGTCGAACGCGCTCTCGGGCGTCGCCCGCCGCAACCGCCGCGCCAACCCCTCCACCACGTGCCGCTCGCGGTCCTCGAACTGCCGCACCTGCCAACCCCGGTCCAGCAACGCATCGGAGCTGCCGCTCACCAGCCGGTCGATGATCGCTCGCGCCGCCGTGCGCTCGATGACCACGCCCACGAACTGGTCGGCCACGAACCGCGCCATGCCCCACGGGTCCAGGTCGCCGACGTGGTCCCGGTAGCTGGTCAGCAACCCCTTCGCGACCAGTTGCAGCAGAACGGTGTTGTCGCCCTCGAACGTCGTGAACACGTCGGTGTCCGCCTTCAACCCCGCCAACAGGTTCTCGGACAGGTACCCGGCTCCGCCACACGCTTCCCGACACGTCTGGATCGTCGCCGTCGCGTGCCAGGTCGCCACCGCCTTCAGCCCCGCCGCCCGCGACTCCAACTCCCGCTGCCCGCGGTCGTCCGCCACGTCGTGCAACGCCGACACCAGCTCCTCCTGCGCGAAGTGCAGCGCGTAGGACGTGGCCAACGCGGGCAGCAACCGCCGCTGGTGGGCGAGGTAGTCGAGCACCACCACCTCTTCGCCGGAGTCCGGCCGGGTGAACTGCCGCCGCGTGAGTCCGTACCGGACCGCGATGGCCAACGCCTTCTTGGTGGCGCTGCCCGCGCCGCCCGCGACACTGATCCGCCCTCGCACCAACGTGCCGAGCATGGTGAAGAACCGCCGTCCGACACCCTCGATCGGGCTGGAGTACTCGCCGTCGACGGACACCGACCCGTACCGGTCCAGCAACGCGGACCGCGGCACCCGCACGTGGTCGAACGTCAGCCGCCCGTTGTCGACACCGTTCAACCCGGCCTTCGGCCCGCAGTCCTCGATCCGCACGCCCGGCATCGGCGCGCCCGACGCGTCCCGGATCGGCACCAGCAACGCGTGCACGCCGTGCGCCTCGCCGCCGGTCACCAATTGCGCGAAGACCACGGCCAGCCGTCCGTCACGGGCGGCGTTGCCGATGTAGTCCTTGCGCGCCCCCACATCCGGCGTGTGCACGACGAATTCCCGCGCCGCCGGATCGTAGGTCGCGGTGGTGCGCAGGTGCTGGACGTCCGAACCGTGCCCGGTCTCCGTCATCGCGAAGCAGCCGGGCAACTCCAGACTCATGATCGCCGGCAGGTACTCGTCGTGGTGCGCTTGAGTCCCCAACGCCTGCACGGCCCCGCCGAACAACCCCCACTGCACGCCCGCCTTGACCATCAGCGACAAATCGCCGAACCCGAGGACTTCGAACGCCACCACCGAGCCGCCGACGTCGTCCCGCCCGCCGTACGCGGCGGGGAACCCGATCAGCGGGTGCCCCGCCGCGGCCAACGCGCGCAACTGCTCGAACACCCACGCCTGGTACTCCTCGCGGCCCAGGTCGCGCACCGGCTCCAGTTTCCCGAGCAGGTCCGACGAGTTGCGGCGCAACGCCGCCCAACGGCCGTCGAGCAGATCACCGAGTGCATCACGCATGTCCATTGCCTAACACACCGCGAACCGCGCCGCCGAGTGATCGTCCGGCCGTCACGATCACAAGTCCCGGCTTTCGCCGGCCGGTGGCACGGTGGGCTTGCGCACGTGCTGGAACAACAGGTTCCTCCTGGTCGGTCCGGGGGTGCACGCGCCGCCGATCGACCTGTCGACCACCTACCCGGTCCCGGACCGTGCCGACGGCGGGCTGGCGCGGCAAGCCCTCGCCGATCTGTGGGACGACCTCGACCAGGCCCTTTCCGCGCATGGTGAGCGCGATTACATCAAACCTTCCTCAAGTGGATCGCGACTGCTCGCCGGGAGCCACTAACGTCCGGCCACCATGAAGGAGCAGAGGGCAACGGAGCCGGACGCCGACGGCTACACCAAAGCGCTGTCCAAGCGCCAAGTGCAGATGATCGCCATCGGTGGCGCCATCGGTGTGGGCCTGTTCCTGGGCGCCGGCGGCAGACTCGCCCAAGCCGGTCCCTCGCTGGTCTTCGCCTATGCGGCCTGCGGTATCGCGGCGTTCTTCGTGATGCGCGCATTGGGCGAACTGGTGCTGCACCGGCCCACCGCGGGCAGTTTCGTGGAATACGCCCGCGAGTTCATCGGACCGTGGGCCGGCTTCACCTCCGGCTGGATGTACTGGGTGAACTGGGCGATGACCGGTATCGCCGAAATCACCGCCGTGGCGATCTACGTGCACCGCTGGCTGCCCGACCTGCCGCAATGGGTGACCGCGCTGATCGCGCTCGGCGCGCTGGTCGCCATCAACCTGCTCTCGGTGAAGCTGTTCGGCGAACTGGAGTTCTGGTTCTCGGTCATCAAGGTGACCGCGATCGTCGTCTTCCTCTTCACCGGCGCCGCGCTCGTCATCGGCAACGCGGACGTCGGCGGCCACGAGGCCGGCGTGCACAACCTGTTCGGCAACGGCGGCATGTTCCCCGCCGGCGTGGGCATCGCGCTCATGACGCTCCAGGCGGTCATCTTCGCGTACTCGGCGATCGAACTGGTCGGCATCGCCGCCGGCGAGACCGCCAACCCGCGCGAGGTGCTGCCCAAGGCGATCAACGGTGTCGTCTACCGGATCGGCGTGTTCTACGTCGGGTCGGTCCTGCTGCTCGCCATGCTGCTGCCGTGGAACCTGTACAGCGGCGCGGAAAGCCCGTTCGTCACGGTGTTCTCCGCACTCGGCGTCGCCGGCGTCGGTGACGTGATGAACGCCGTCGTGCTGACCGCCGCCCTGTCGTCGTGCAACTCGGGCCTGTACTCCACCGGCCGCATCCTGCGGTCGCTGGCCCAGAAGGGCGAGGCCCCGGCGTTCACCGGCCGGATGAACTCCCGGCACGTGCCTTACGGCGGCATCCTGTTCACGTCCCTCGCCTACCTGGCCGGTGTGGTGCTCAACTACATCGTGCCCAAGGCGGCGTTCGACATCGCCATCGCGATCGCCTCGCTGGGCGTGGTCGCGACCTGGGCGACGCTCATCTTCTGCCAGCTCCGACTGCGGAAAGCCGCACTGCGCGGCGAGCTGGTCCGCCCGTCCTACCGGATGCCCGGCGCCCCTTACACCGGGTACGCGACCTTGGCGTTCCTCGCGCTGGTCATCGTGCTGATGGCGTTCGCGGGCACCGCCGAGCGGATCGCGTTCTGGTCCATCCCCGTGCTCGCCGTGGTCCTGTTCGTCGGCTGGCGAGCCATCGAGTCCCGCCGTTCGAAGGCCCACCAGGCTTCCGGACGTGTCGCGGTGGGCGACTAGCCCCGCCCGTCGCCAGGCGGTCCCGGCCGGGCCGGACGGATGCCACGAGCACCCCGTCCGGCCCGGTCACCTAGGCTGGTGGGAGCTACCAAGGAGGAAAACCAGCCGTGTCCGTCGTCGGTGTCCTCGCCCTCCAGGGCGACGTCCGTGAACACCTCGTCGCCTTGGCCGAGTCCGATGTCCTGGCCCGCCCGGTTCGCCGCCCGGAGGAACTGGCCGAGGTGGACGGCGTGGTGCTGCCCGGCGGTGAGTCGACGACCATCAGCCGGCTGCTGGCCACGTTCGACCTGCTGGAGCCGCTGCGCGCGCGGATCAAGGAGGGCATGCCCGCCTACGGCTCGTGCGCCGGCATGATCCTCCTCGCCGACCGGGTCCTCGACGGCCGACCCGACCAGCACCAGCTCGGCGGGCTGGACATCGTGGTGCGGCGCAACGCGTTCGGCAGGCAGGTCGATTCGTTCGAGGCGGAACTGGACTTCACCGGAGTGGGCGAGGTGCACGCGGTGTTCATCCGCGCCCCGTGGGTGGAAAGCGCGGGTGACGGCGTGGAGGTGCTCGCCGAGGTCCCGGATTCCCCCGAGGCGGGAGACGCCGCCGGTAGGATCGTCGCGGTTCGGCAGGGGCACGTGCTCGCCACCTCGTTCCACCCGGAACTGACCGGAGACGGGCGCGTGCACCGCTATTTCGTGGACATGGTCCGTGCCGCGGGCTGAGTATCAGACGGAGGAGAAATGAGCGGCCACTCAAAGTGGGCGACCACCAAGCACAAGAAGGCCGCAATCGACGCCAAACGCGGCAAGCTCTTCGCGCGGCTCATCAAGAACATCGAGGTGGCGGCCCGCACCGGCGGCAGCGACCCGGACGGCAACCCGACGCTCTACGACGCCATCCAGAAGGCCCGGAAGAACTCGGTGCCCCTGGACAACATCGAACGCGCCCGCAAGCGCGGCGGCGGTGAAGAGGCCGGCGGAGCGGACTGGCAGACCATCATGTACGAGGGCTACGGCCCCAACGGCGTGGCAGTCCTGGTCGAATGCCTCACCGACAACCGCAACCGAGCGGCCTCCGAGGTCCGCACCGCGATGACCCGCAACGGCGGCAGCATGGCGGACCCGGGCTCGGTGTCCTACATGTTCGCCCGGAAGGGTGTCGTCATCGTCCCGAAGAACGACCTGTCCGAGGACGACGTCCTGATGGCAGTGCTGGACGCCGGCGCGGAAGACGTCAACGACCTCGGCGAGAGCTACGAGGTCGTGAGCGAGGCCGGGAACCTGGTCGCGGTCCGGAAAGCACTTCAGGACGCGGGCTACGACTACGAGAGCGCGGAAGCCAACTTCCTGCCGTCGGTGTCGGTACAACTGGAAGCCGAAGGCGCACGGAAGATCTTCAAGCTCATCGACGCCCTCGAAGACTGCGACGACGTGCAGAACGTCTACGCCAACTTCGACGTGTCAGACCAGGTAATGGCCGAGGTAGACGCCTAGGCACCGACGCCTCTCTCTGAACGGGGGCGCGCTCCGCGCTTTTGCCGGGGCGCGCTCCGCGCTTTGCTCTGGCGCGCTTCGCGCTCTTGCCGTGGCGCGCGCAGCGCGCACACCCCCAGGTGGGCTGCGTGTCATCCCCGTATGGCCCAATGCCACTAACTTAAGCTTTCCGCTGGTCAGGGCCAGGTTCGTCCGCCGAACAGGCCGGATGACACTACGAAAGATTGTCCACTTAGGACATAGTTGCATCGCGCAGGCGCAGATCCCCAGGTCGCCTCTCGCCCCAACGAGTCCGGGATGGCCCGGATCCGGTCGAGCTGAACGTCCTCTGGATCGATCTGAGCTGTGAAAACGTGGCTAAAGTTAGTGGCATTGCCGTATGGCCTGCCCGCAGGGAACCGCGCTTTTCCTGGGAATGCAAGCACGCTTTTCGCTTGCATTCCCAGGAAAAGGGTGGTTGTCTTTTGACCAGGTCATGCGGGGATGACACGACGCCCGAGTCTTGCTTTTGTGATCATCCTTGGCGGCCTGCCTGTCCGGCGAGGACGCTTGTAGCTCTTCGTCGAAGCGCGATCGCGACCGCCTCAAGACCAAAGATCAAAAGCGGGCGCTCGCCGCTGGGCAGGCCTCCGGGGAGGAAGGGCAAGGCGTCGTGTTCTCCCCGCATGACCTGTCAAAGACCACCACCCTTGTCCAGGGAGCGCAAGCGAAGAGCGTGCTTGCGCTCCCTGGACAAGCGCGGTAGCCCTGCGGGCAGGCCATACGGGGAGAACACGAGGCCCCTTCTTTGTGCTCGCGCGAGCCTCGGGCTGTTGTGCTCGCGCAGCGCTCTCGCTGCTGCGGTGCTTGCGCAGGGCCGGGTTGGGCACATCTGAGGAGAGGGCACAATGGGGCTGTGTCGAGTCCTGCGCTGAACCCCCACGAAGAGAAGCTCCGAGACTGGCTGTTCGACCAGGCCGAGCGCTTCGGCCACGCCGTCGTCACCGTCCCGGAGGACGCGGAGGGTGCTCAGTACGCCTTCTCCGTGGGAGCGTGGCGCAGGTTCGGGGTAGCCGAAGCGGTCGTGATCGGGTTGCCGCCGGAGATGGCGGAAGCGCTCATCAGGGCCTACGTCTCGCGGGCCAGTCAAGGGGAGCGGTTCGTGCCCGGGAAGCTCTACCACGACTTCTTCGACGGTGTGCCGGTCACCTTCGAGCGCGTCTTCAAGGGCTTCTACCCGGAGTTCTTCGGCAGCGCCTTCCTCCTCTACGGCAAGGGCGACTTCGCGGCCGTCCAGATCATCCTGCCCACCACGGACGGCCACTGGCCGTGGCAGCCGAGCGCCCCCGAGGGGTTCGCGGACTGGCAGCTCGTCCTCACCGAGAGTGGCCGGCCGGAGAGCTGGACCCCCGGTCACAACGGTCCGTGACGCCGCGTCGCCTGCCCCACCCGTGTCCTTCAAAAGCGTGTGACCTGCTCTTGTCCGCGAATTAAGACAGCCCTGCCACGCTCCTGGGACGACCACCCACCCGGTGCCGACGTCGATCCCAGGTCCGTCCGGCGCCCGTCGGGCCCCGCCGCACGCCTGCGGCGGGGCCCGACGTGGTTGTCCGGCAAACGTTGTCAGGTGTAAGTCCGCCGACACCTGACAACCGCAACGGGCTATCACAGTGGGGTGCGAGGCAAGCTCGGGGGTTCCCGCACATGGTAAGGGGGAGCACGTCCCGCCCCGTGCATACGGGAGCTGCGCGGGGTGGGACGCGCGTACTTGACTTGGTCACGGGGGCCCCGCCCGGACCAAGGAATAGGTCATGGGGGGAACTCCGGATGAGTTCCCCCCATGACAACAACTTCCGGTGGGAATCCTTCTCGATGAGCGCGGCAGGGAAGCCGGCCACAGCGGCGTCAGGGCGTCCGACCCAGCAAGGCGATCAGCCGGTCCTGGTCGGAGGCGTCATCGGGCACCGGTACAGGAGGACCGAACACGCCGCTGTCCTGGAATTCCGCCGCGTGCTCCGACGCGTACGCCGACAGCGTCCGCGCCAGCTCCGGATCGATCCGGTCATCGGCCCCGATCGCCCGCGCCAGGTCCCACGCGTGCACACCGAGGTCCAGGGTCATCTGCCACCCGTACTCGACGGCCGTCGCCTTGCCCCAACTCAGGTGCACGGGTCGCAGCAGGGCCTTCGGCGAGATCCACGCCTCGCGGGCGGCAGCCGCCGCGAGCACCCACGCGTGCAGCGGGTCGGCGCCCAACTGGTCGCCCTCGAACCGGTCCCCGACCTGCTCGACCGTGCAGCCCGCCAACAGCTCGGGGGCCCAGAGCTGCTCGTGCACCAGGTGGTTGACCAGGTCGTGGACCGACCACTCCTTGCACGGTGTGCCAAGTTGCCACTGGTCGGGGCGCACCCGGCGCACCCGCGAGTCGAATTCCGTCATCGCGCGTCCGTGAGCCTCGATCAGATCCACCCCACGAGTGCACCAAAGGTTGCGCCGGACCGCACCCCGAACGTGTGCGTTGGGCCACCGGAGCGCGCGTCGATTTCATCCAGTACGCCCGTACGGCGTAACGTGAGCCGGAACGCCGTGGGTGACATCGTTGACACCAGGAGGAACCAGTGAGCGCCACGAGCGCGGTTTCCGCCCCGCAGCGGGGCTTCTTCGGACACCCCCGAGGACTGTCCACGCTGTTCTTCGCCGAACTGTGGGAGCGCTTCTCCTACTACGGCATGAAGGCAATCCTCGCCTACTACCTCTACCGCTCCACGGCGGAAGGCGCGTTGGGCCTGGACAAGAGCTTCGCCCTCAGCCTGGTCGCCATCTACGGCGCGTCGGTCTACATGTCCGGCGTCGCGGGCGGCTGGCTGGCCGACCGGGTCCTCGGCGGGCAGCGGTCCGTCTTCTACGGCGGCGTGCTGATCATGTTCGGGCACATCGCGCTCGCGCTGCCGATCGGCATCGCCGGCGTGTACACCGGGCTGATCCTGATCGTCCTGGGCACGGGCCTGCTCAAGCCGAACATCTCCACCGTCGTCGGCGGCCTCTACGCGCAGGACGACCCGCGCCGCGACTCCGGTTTCACGATCTTCTACATGGGCATCAACCTCGGCGGCTTCCTCGCCCCGCTGGTCTGCGGCACGCTGGGCGAGAAGGTCGACTGGCACCTCGGCTTCGGCGCGGCGGCGGTCGGCATGGCGCTGGGGCTGATCGCGTACCGGTTCGGGCGGCGCAACCTCGGCTCGTCGGCCGCCGTGCCGCCGAACCCGCTGCCCGCCGAGGAGCGCGGCGGGGTGCTGGCCCGCATCGGCGGCGTGACGCTGGGCGTGGTGGCCGTCGTGGTGATCCTCGTGCTCACCGGCGTGCTGGGGGCCGAAGGCGTGATCAACCTGATCAGCGTCGCGTCCGTGCTGCTGCCCATCGGGTACTTCGTGGTGATGATGCGCAGCCCGAAGACCACCCCGGTGGAACGGTCCCGGCTGACCGCCTACATCCCGCTGTTCATCGCCGCCGCCATGTTCTGGCTGCTGTTCGAGCAGAGCGCGACGGTGATCGCGGCGTTCGCCGACACCCGGCTGGACCGGAACTTCCTCGGCCTGGAGATCCCGCCGTCGTTCATCCAGTCCATCAACCCGGTGATGATCATCCTGTTCGCGCCGCTGTTCGCCCTGCTGTGGGTGAAGCTCGGCAAGCGCCAGCCGGCGACGCCGCGCAAGTTCGGGTACGCGCTGCTGCTGGTCGGCGTGTCGTACGTGCTGATGATGATCGCCAGCCAGGGCGACCCGGCGGTGCGGGCGAGCTTCCTGTGGATCATCGCCATGTACGCGGTGATGACCTCCGGCGAGCTGCTGCTGTCCCCGGTGGGCCTGTCGGTGACCACCAAGCTCGCGCCGCGCGCGTTCGCCTCGCAGACCATGGGCCTGTGGTTCCTGGCGTCGGCCGCCGGACAGGGCGTGGGCGCGATCGTCGTCCGGTTCTACAGCGACGAGAACGCCGTGGCGTACTTCGGCGTGCTCGGCGGGCTGTCGATCCTGCTCGGCGTGCTGCTCGTCCTGGGCACCAACAACATCAGGAAGCTGATGCAGGGAGTCGGCTGACGCGGGTCCGCGCCGGCGGCAATGGAAATCCGCATTGATGCGGAAAAGGAGAAGCGCGGGCGACCCGCCGCGGCGGCGGTGCGGCGGGTCGCCCACGCGTGTTCCAGGATGCCTTACATTCCTGTGAATCACCTGATGGTTTCCACGATTGAGCGATCTTTTGCCAATCCGGTGCTCACCGGGAACCGCGCCGCGCCCCGGATCACCCGCGACGGACGCCGGCGCACCCGGCCCGCCGCCCGCAGATCCGGGAACCGCCGGAACAGCCCGCGCAATGCCGCCGCCCCCTCCATCCGCGCCAGGCCCGCGCCCAGGCAGTAGTGGATGCCCGACGAGAACGCGAGGTGCTCGCGTCCGTCGGCACGGCCGGGCGTGAAGCGGTGCGGGTCGGCGAACACCGCCGGGTCGCGGTTGGCGGCGGCCAGGAGCAGCATGACCGGCGTGCCCTTCGGCACCCACGTGCCGCCGATCTTCGTGCTCTTGAACGGGAACCGCACCGTGTACTGCACGGGCGGGTCGAGCCGCAGCGTCTCCTCGACCACCGCCTCGGCGTGATCGGGGTCCTCCACCAGCCGCTCCCGCACCTCCGGGTGCGCGAGCACGGCCAGCACCGAGTTGCCGATCAGGTTGACCGTCGTCTCGAACCCGGCCACCAGCAGCAGCTCCGTGGTCGCGATCAGGTCCTCGCGGGTGAGGTCCTCGTGCTTGACCAGCGCGCTGACGATGTCGTCGCCGGGATGCGCGCGGCGGTGCGCGATCAGGTCGTCCAGGAACGCCTCGAACTCGCGCAGCCCGTTGTGCAGCGCCCGCAGCTCGCCCAGGTCGCGGACGCCGTCCAACGCGTTGACCAACGCGCTTCCCCAGCGGGCGAACGACCGGTGGTCCGCGCCGGGCACGCCCAGCAGGTCCGCGACCACCTGGATCGGGACGCGCGCGGCGAAGTCGCCGACCAGGTCGAACGTCGGGCGCCCGGCCACCTCGTCCAGGTACTCCTCGACCACCCGCGCCACGGTCGCCGCCTGCTCGCGCAGCCCGCGCGGCGTGAACCACGGCGCGACCAGCCGCCGCAGCCGCGTGTGGTCGGGCGGGTTGAGCACCAGGAACGATTCCTCGACCGGATTCACCAGCCGCCGCCCGCCGACGTAGGCGGCCGAGTCGACCGGCGAAAACTCACCCGCCGGCAGCGTGCCGAAACCGGGATCGCGCAGTAGCGAGTTGCACAACTCGTGCGACGCGGTGAGGTAGAGGCCCATTCTGCTCTTCACCAGCGGACCGCGTTCGCGCACGGATTCATAAGCGGGATATGGATCGCGCGCGGGACTCATCCCGAACAGCCTCGCGGCCGGATCACCGAGCAGGGCCTGAGCCC
This sequence comes from Actinosynnema sp. CS-041913, assembly GCF_050942485.1. NCBI lineage: Bacteria > Bacillati > Actinomycetota > Actinomycetes > Pseudonocardiales > Pseudonocardiaceae > Actinosynnema > Actinosynnema sp. CS-041913. The sequence goes on from NZ_CP192037.1 coordinate 3,763,335, forward strand.
GGACGACGGTGCGCCCCAGGAACAGCAACGTCGCGTTCTTCACCGTGGACGGCATGTGTCCACGGTGACGCGGATGCGAAAAAGTCTCAAGGACAGAACCGATCACCTCCGGCGGGCAGGTCGACGTCAACGGCCACTGCCGGGCGTCACAGGGTGACCGGCAGCGACGCGAGCCGCCAGGTGCCGCCGTCCGGGGCGCGTTCCGGCGTGCCGGCCGGCGCGAGGTCCGGGAACCGGGTCAGCAGCGCCGACAGCGCCACCTCGGTCTGGGTCCGGGCGAACGCCGCGCCCAGGCAGAAGTGCGGCCCGTGGCCGTAGCCGAGGTGCCCGGCCTCCGCGCGGGTCACGTCCAGGCGGTCGGGATCGGTGAACACGCGCGGGTCGCGGTTGGCGGCCACGATCGCCACGGTGACCGGCTCGCCCTGCCGGACGACCACGCCGTCGAAGTCCACGTCCTCCTTCGCGTAACGGGGGGTGGTGAGCAACTGCGGGCCGACCCAGCGGGTCAGCTCCTCCACCGCGCGTGGCAGGAGGGACGGGTCGGCGCGCAGCGCGGCGAGCTGTTCGGGGTGGTCGAAGAGGGTCGCCACGGCGTTGGCGATGAGGTTGGTCGGGGTCTGGCCGGCCAGTACCAGGTGCCAGACCAGGGTGACCAGCTCGGCGTCCGAGTAGCGGTCGTCGTCACCGTGCAGGAGGTCGGAGATCAGGTCGTCGCCGGGCTCCTCCTTGCGGCGCGCGACGGCGGCCAGGGCGCCTTCGACGATGCGGGGGACGGCGTCCAGGAACGCCTGGCCGAACCCGCCCACCACGGCCGCGCCGTACTCCCTCCACTGTGGACGGTCGAACTCGGGGATGCCGACCAGTTCGCAGATCACGTCCATCGGCAAGGGGCGGGCGAACCGGGCCAGCAGGTCGACTTCGCCGGACGGGAGGGCGTCGAGCAGGTCCCCGACGATCCGTTCGACGCGAGGCCGGAACGCGGCGGCGCGCCGGGCGGTGAACGCCGGCGCGGCGAGGCGGCGCAGCCGGACGTGCTCCGGGCCGTCCATCTCGGACATCGTGCGCAGGTACCGGAGGCAGTGCTCGGGGATGCCCGGCAGGCGCGGGTAGCTCGACGCGTTCGGCGCGAACCGCGGGTCGCCCAGCACGGCCTTGGCGTCCTCGTGCCGCGTGACGATCCACATCTTGCCCATGCCGGGTAGCTGCATCCGGGCCAGCGGGCCTTCCTCACGGGCCTTGTCGTAGGCGGTGAACGGGTCGAGCAGGACGGAGGGGTCGGTCGGATCGATCTCGTACACGGTCATGTGCTCACTCCAGATGTTCTAGTCAGATGTTCTCATCATCTGAATGGCGACGATATCGTGGATCACGGTCGGGCGGCAACGAGGGGGCGGGGAGAGAGCCGGATGGCGCGGGTGAGCAGGGCCGAAACCCAGGAGCGCAACCGCGTGAAGGTGCTCACGGCCGCCCGTGACGAGTTCGCGGAGCGCGGGTTCCGGGAGGCGAAGATCGACACGATCGCCGAGCGGGCCGGGTTGACCAGGGGAGCGGTGTACTCGAACTTCCCGGGCAAGCGGGCGCTGTACTTCGCGGTGCTGGCCGACCAGGCGGAACGCGCCTACCCGTCCACGAGCCAGACGGGTGCGTTCGCGGAGCCCGGACCGGAGGGCGGCGCTTTCGCGCACCACTCGCCGGAGGGCGACCGAGGCGCAGTCGCTCGCACCGGCGACTCAGCGGCGAACGGCGCTCCGGTCGACGTCCAGCAGGACCTGCGGAGCGTGCTGGGCGCGTTGGCGCTCGCCTGGGTCCGTCCGCTGACCGGGGACGACTGGCTGGGCCGCGACCTGCTGCCCGAACTCCTCGCCGAAGACCTGCGCCACCCCTACACCCAGCTCCTCGAACTCGACGCCCTGCTCCTCGGCCTCGCCATGACCCGCCTGCGAGGCGCGCCGGCCGCCGGCGGCGCGGTACCCCGCCTGGTCCGCCAAGCGGAGGTCATCCTCGGCACCCTGCACGGCGCGCACCAGTTGGCCGCCGCCGCCCCCGGCTTCCTGGAGCCCTACGACGTGGTCAGCGCATGTGAACGGCTGGCCGGTCTCGCCCTCAACGACTGGTGGTCGCCACTCCCGCCCGCTCCGCCCGTGCGCTCCGCCGACGAAGCCTGGACGCCACCACCGGCCGTCGACCTGGTGCGTGGCGAACCCGTCACCCGGCGGGACGGTGTGGTGGCGATCCTCGGCCTGAACCGGCTGGTGTCCGCCGAACAGGCCGTCCGCTCCGGCGCGCCCACCACCGTTGTGATGGTGACCAGCGCTCCCCAGGAACTCGCGCCGCTGTCCAGGCTCACCGTCGCCCAGCTATGCGGGCCGCTGCGCCAGTCCTTCCCGGTCCACGCCTGGCCGGACGTGCAGGTCGTGTCCGACGAGTCGGGCACGTTCGCCAAGGCCGCCGGTGTGCCGGCGGTGAGTGACGAGACCGAGACCGCCGTCGAGGTCCGGAACGGGCGGATCGTCCGGCGGGCCGACGGGTACGCCGCCTGCCACGCCGTCTCCGCGCCGTCCTAGGCCACTGCCCGCGTGCGTCGGCGGCTAGCGCTTCACCGGCCGCCGTGGTTCGAAGAGGCGGCGGAAGTCCTCCGGGATGGGCGTGCTGCGCAGTTCCGGTGTCCCGAACGACACGTAGCGGTTCCAGCCGGTCGCCACCGCGGTGCCGTCCACGTCCGCGTCGAAGCCCATGGTCAGCGTCGTGGTGCCGAGCGTGCGCACCCGGACGTTGATCCGCAGCAGGTCGTCGAACCGCGCGGGGTTCAGGTAGCGGATGGACGTCTCGGCCATCACGAAGTCGATGCCGTGCTTCTCCAGCTCCCGGTACGAGCCGAGCAGCGAGCGCAGCGTCTCCACCATCGCGGCCTCGAAGAACACCGGGTACCGGGAGGCGTGCACGATCCCCTGGCGGTCGCAGTCGACCGGGCGCACCCGCACCCGGTGCACGTGGGCAGGTCGCGGGTCAGCCATGTCGGTGATCCTATGGGGTCACCCGAAAGGCTTTCGACGGACGGGCCGCGATTACTCCGAGCGTGGCGGCGACCCCCTGCGCCGCCGCGACCAGCAAGATCACCACGGACGGGTCGAACCTGGCCACCAGCACCCCGCCGACGGCGGCCCCGATCGCGAAACCACCCAGCTTGAGGCTCGCGCCGGTGGTCGACACCTGCCCGAGCAGTTCGCCGGGCGTGTACCGCTGCCGCGCGGTGATCGTGGACGCCAGCGTCGGCCCCTGCACGACACCGCTCAGCAACGCCAGACCGAGCAGCACCGGGAAGCTCGACGCCAACGGCCAGGTCGCCACCGCCACCCCGTACAGCGCCACCGCGCCGAACACCACCCGCTCGGGACGCCACCGGGGCAGGTGTCGGCGCAACGCGAGCAGCCCGGCCACGCAGCCGACCTGGATCACCGCCCACACCAGCCCGGTATAGCCCTCCACGACGCCGAACGACATCACGTACACCGGCAGGACGGGCGCGAACATCCCGATCGCCCCGTACGCCAGCACGGACGCGACGGTCGCGCCGCGCAGCGGGGGAGTGGTGGCCAGGTGTCGCAGTCCCCGCCGCATCGCGGCCGTCAACGACGGATGCGCCACGTGCACCGGCGGCACCCGCAGCCCGCACGTCCACAGACCGCCGACGAGAGCCAACACGCCCAACGTGATCACCGCCGACGCCGGCCCCCACACGGCGTTGAGCACCCCCGCCAACGCCGGCCCGCCGATCGCGGACACATTGAACAGCAAGGCGTCGGACGCCGTCGCCCGCTCGACATCGGTGGCCAGCCGAGGCACCAGGCTGGTGAACCCGCCGCTCGTCATCGGCAGCGTGATGCCCGCCAGGAACGCCAGGCCGAGCAGCAGTGGCACGTCCGCACCGGCCAGCACCAGTCCGCACGCCACCGCGGCCAGCACGAACTGGTTGCCCGCCAACGCGGTTACCGGCCGCCGCGTCCGGTCCAGCCACGCACCCAGCAACGGTCCGGAGAGGATCGACGGCACCGTGTACGCGGCGACCACCGCGCCGGACAGCGCCGCCGAGCCCGTGCGGGCGAACACCAACAGCACCACGGCCACGCCCACCATCTCGTCCGCGAACCGGGCGAGGCCCGCCGCGAGGAGATAGCGGCCCATCACCCGGACCGGCGGTGTCGGCGGACCGACTCCTCCACCAGGTCGAGCACGGGCTCCAGGTCGTCGGCGGGCAGCCCCATCGCGAGGTGCGACACGAGGCCTTCCAGCACCAGTTCCAGGAACGACGTCAGCACGTCGATGTCCACGTCGTCGCGCAGGTTCCCGGCCTCGCGCTGGCGCACCAGCCGCTGCCGGGTGGCGTCGGTGAGCTGCTGCGACCGCTCCGCCCAGCGACCGCGGAACTCGTGGTCGGTGCGCAGCCGGCGGGACACCTCCAGCCGGGTGCCGAGCCAGTCCGCCGGGTGCTCGGCGTCCGGCTCCGGCGCGGCCAGCAGGTCGCGCATGACCTGCACGAGACCCTGCCGGGCCACGACGTCGGCCATCCGGAGCGCGTCGTCCTCGGCGAGGGCGAGGAACAGCGACTCCTTGTCCCGGAAGTGGTGGAAGATCGCTCCCCTGGACAGGCCGGTAGCCTCTTCCAGGCGGCGCACGGTCGCTCCCTCGTAGCCGTAGCGCGCGAAGCACGCACGCGCGCCGTCCAGGATCTGGCGGCGGCGGGCGTCGAGGTGGTCCTGGCTCACCCTGGGCACCGGTCGATGTTGCCAGGGCGGGCCCCGGAAATCCAATCAGTACGTACGGATTCAATGCATTCCACTATGGAGTGATCTTGCGGTGGCCGGCTCGAACCGGCGGGTCGGCCGCACTACGGTGGCGCACCGTGAAAGACATCCGGTTGGGGCGGCTCTCGCAGGTGGACGGCGTGCGGAGGGGGATCGACCTGATCGACCTGGTCCGGCTCGCGCACTACGACCACGCCGATCCGGACGGCCCGGAGGCGTTGCGCGCGGCCGAACGCAGGGCGACGGAGATCGTGTCGTACGACACGTTGGCCGTCCCGGCGCTGCTCCAGACCTCGGCGTACGCCCACGGCCTGGGCGGGGACGTCGACCGGCAGGACGTCCTGCGCCGCCACCTGCCGCCCACGTGCGAGTTCTTCGTGCACGAGGCCGCGTTGCACACGTGGGCGGGCGACCCGGAACCGCTCCGCACGCAGTTGCACCGCCTCGCCGAGCGCCGCGACGTCCGTCTGGTGCCGTTCACGGCGGGAAACCGGCCCGAGTTCCGCAACCCGTTCACCCTGCTCGACTTCGCCGTCGGCGGCCCCGCCGTGCACACCGGGACGCTGACCGAGCGGTTCGACGTGGTGGCCCGCCACCAGGAGGCGGCGGACGTGCTGCGGCGGTGCGCGCTGACCGTGGACGACTCCCGTGACAGCTTCGCCACCCGGGCGGAGTGCCTGCGGTAGGCCGGTTTCGGCGGCAAGGGCGTGCAGGTGCCGACACGCCCCGACGACGAACCGGTCGGCCCCGATGTCCGGCGGTGGAAGCGACTACTTCATGGCGGCGATCTGGATCAGGTTGCCGCAGGTGTCGTCGAAGACGGCGGTGACCACCGGACCCAGGTCGGTCGCGTCCTGGGTGAACTCGACGCCCAGCCCCTTGAGCCGCTCGACCTCGGCGTACACGTCGCCGACGGCGAACTGCGTGAACGGGATGCCGTCGTCGACCAAGGCCTTCTTGAACGGGCCCGCCGCCGGGTGGCCGTCCGGCTCCAGCAGCAGTTCCACGCCGTCCGGGTCGGCGGGGGAGACCACGGTGAGCCAGCGGGCTCCGCCGGCGGGCTCGTCGGTCTTCTTGATGAACCCCAGTTTCCCGGTGTAGAAGTCCAGCGCCTTGGCCTGGTCGTCGACCAGGACGCTGGTGATGTTGATGCGGATCACGGGTTCGGTGCCTCTCTGTCGATGGGCCACCGCTCGAAGATCGAGCGCAACGGGCCCGTGTCGAGGTGGTGGAACTTGTACCGGCCCTGTCGCCGGGTGCGCACCAGGCCGGCCTGTTCGAGCACCGCGAGGTGCTGCGAGATGGCCTGGCGCGAGGAGGCCAGACCGTGCTTCATGGTCAGCCTGCCGCAGAGTTCGAACAGCGTCTGACCGTCCCGGTCGGTCAGCTCGTCCAGGATGGTGCGTCGCGTCGCGTCGCCGATGGCCTTGAACAGGTCGGGGTCCGCGTCCACGGGAACAGTTATAGGCAAGTCGTCGCTTGCCTGTCAAGCGGGGTGGGCGACGGTCACCTGTCCAGGTCGTCCCAACTGTCCGGAACTACTCCGCGTACCGGCGGAAACAGCAAGATGGCGGGTTCCCCCAACGGTTTGGAGGACGTGCTTCTGTCGGTACCCCCGTGTAGCGTCGAATCGAAGGAAATTGATCACCGGGAGTACACAAAGTGACTGCTGTCCGTAGTGCCCCGGCACCGGGGCCGACGCCGGCGGTGTTCCGGGACCGCCAAGAGGCTGAGGCGTACGTCGCCTCGGTCTGCTTCAAACACGGCCCACCAAGGCTGTTCGGCGTCGAACTGGAATGGACCGTCCACCACCGAGAAGACCCGGCCAAGCCGCTCGATCGGCACGCCCTCGCCGCGGCACTGGGCAAACACGCACCACCCACGCTCGTCCCCGACAGTCCTCAACAGCCGCTGCCGGGCGGCACGCCGCTCACCGTCGAACCGGGCGGCCAGGTCGAGATCTCCACCCCGCCGATCGGCTCGCTGACCGAGTTGCTCAAGACCGTCGCGGACGACATCGACCACCTCACCGGCCTCTTGGCGCCGGCGGGCCTCGTGCTCGGGCACCGCGGTGCGGATCCGCACCGGCCTCCGCGTCGAATGCTCCAAGTCCCCCGTTACGCGGCCATGGAGCACGCCTTCGCGCCCGTCGGGCCGGAGGGCATCACGATGATGTGCAGCACCGCCGGGCTCCAGGTGTGCCTGGACGTCGGCCACGAGCAGGACCTCGCCGCCCGCTGGGCCGCCGTGCACGCGCTGGGCCCCGTGCTCGCCGCGCTGTTCGCGAACTCGCCCGGTGTCGGCGGCAGGCGCACCGACTGGGCCAGTGCCCGGATGCGCACGCTCTACGCCACCGATCCCGTGCGCACCCGCCCCGCGGCCGTGTGCGCGGAACCGGCGAAGGCGTGGGCGCGGCGGGTGCTCGACGCACCGGTGATCGTGGTGCGAAGACCGGGCTCTAGCTGGCTGCCGCCGCGGCGCCTCACGTTCGCCGACTGGATCGACGGCGCGCTGGAGACGCGGCCCACGGCCGACGACCTGGACTACCACCTGACGCTCCAGTTCCCGCCGGTCCGCCCGCGCGGGTACCTGGAGGTCCGGTACCTGGACACGCCGCCGGACGGCCGGTGGCTGCCGCCCGTGGTGCTGCTGGCCGCGTTGTTCAGCGACCGGTCCGTGGTGGACGCCGTGCTGGCGGTCACCGAGACCGCGGCGGGCCGCTGGCTCGCCGCCGCCCGTTACGGCCTGGACGACCCGGTGCTCGCCCGCGCGGCGCGCGATGTGGTCGAACTGGGCTGTGCGGCGCTGCGCAACACCGACCTGTCGGTCGGCCAGGCCGACGCGATCGCGGAGGAACTGCACCGCACGCTCGCTGAGAAGACCGGAGGGGGCCGCTCATGACCAGCATCGACCGCGAGACCGGGATCGAGGACATCCGCGACCGCGTCGCCGCCCAGCTCACCAGGGCACGGCAGCGCAGCGCCGCGCTGACCGACGCCGTGGACGACCACGACCTCGTGCGCCAGCACTCCAGGCTGATGTCCCCGCTGGTGTGGGACCTCGCGCACATCGGCAACCAGGAAGAGCTCTGGCTGGTCCGCGACGTCGGGGGACGCGAGCCGGTGCGGCAGGACATCGACGAGCTGTACGACGCGTTCAAGCACGCCCGCTCCGCGCGGCCGGAGCTGCCCCTGCTCGGTCCCGGTGAAGCCCGCAAGTACGTGGGCGAGGTGCGGGACAAGGTGTTCGACGTGCTGGAGACCAGTCCGCTGGAGGGCCGCCGGCTGCTCGACGGCGGGTTCGCCTTCGGCATGATCGTGCAGCACGAGCAGCAGCACGACGAGACCATGCTGGCGACCCACCAGCTCCGCGTCGGCCCGCCCGTGCTGGACGCGCCCCCGCCGCCGCCCGGCGGACCGGTCGGCCCGGCCGAGGTGCTGGTGCCCGGCGGCCCGTTCACCATGGGCACCTCCACCGAGGTGTGGGCGCTGGACAACGAACGGCCCGCGCACCAGGCGGTCACCGAGCCGTTCTTCATCGACACGGCCCCGGTGACCAACGGCGCGTACGCCGCGTTCATCGCCGAAGGCGGGTACCGCGACCCGCGCTGGTGGTCCGAGGCCGGCTGGGCGCACGTCCAGAAGGCGTCGCTGGTCGCCCCGAGGTTCTGGGGGCGCGAGGGCGACCAGTGGCACCGGACGGCGTTCGGCGTGACCGCGCCGGTCGACCCGGGCCAGCCCGTCGTGCACGTCTGCTACCACGAGGCCGAGGCCTACGCGAAGTGGGCGGGCAAGCGGCTGCCGACCGAGGTGGAGTGGGAGAAGTCCGCCCGGTTCGACCCGGCCACCGGCCGTTCCCGGCGCTACCCGTGGGGCGACGGGGAGCCGACCGAGGCGCACGCCAACCTCGGTCAGCGGCACCTGTCGCCCGCGCCGGTCGGCGCGTACCCGGCGGGCGCGTCGCCGCTGGGCGTGCACCAGTTGATCGGCGACGTGTGGGAGTGGACCAGCTCGGACTTCCACGGCTACGGCGGGTTCGAGGTGTTCCCGTACGCCGAGTACTCGCAGGTGTTCTTCGGACCCGACTACAAGGTGCTGCGCGGCGGGTCCTTCGGCACCGACCAGGCGGCGGTGCGCTCGACGTTCCGCAACTGGGACTACCCCATCCGGCGGCAGATCTTCGCCGGGTTCCGCTGCGCGCGGGACGCGGCGCCGGAGGAGCGGGCCTGACGTGTGCCGCCATCTAGGTTACCTGGGCCCCGCCGTGCCTATCGCGGCGCTGGTCCACGATCCGCCGCACTCGCTGCTGCGCCAGTCGTACCAACCGCGGGACATGCGCGGCGGCGGCACGGTGAACGTCGACGGCTACGGCGTGGGCTGGTACCCCGCGCCGGGCGGTCCCGCGGTGCGCTACCGCCGGACCGGGACGCTCTGGTCGGACGAGAACCTGGCCGCGCTGAGCCGGGTCCTCGTCTCCGGCGCGGTGCTCGCCGCCGTGCGGTCGGCCACCGTCGGGATGCCGGTGGTGGAGACCGCGTGCGCGCCGTTCACCGACGGGCGGTGGCTGTTCAGCCACAACGGCCGGGTCGCCGGCTGGCCGGGCTCGGTCGCCGACCTCGCCAAGGCGCTGCCGGTCGCCGACCTCCTCACGCTGGACGCGCCCACCGACTCGGCCCTGCTGTGGGCACTGGTCAGGGCGCGCCTGGCCACCGCGCCGCCGGCCGCCGTGCTGGCGTCAGTGGTGTCCGAAGTGGCCGCCGCCGCGCCCGGATCGCGGCTGAACCTGTTGCTCACCAACGGAACCGTGCTCGTCGGCACCACGTGGACGCACTCGCTCTGGGTGCGTTCCGGCGACGGCGCGGTGACGGTGTCCTCCGAGCCGCTGGACGACGACCCGCGCTGGCGGGAGGTGCCCGATGGGCACGTCGTCACGGCCGACCAGACCACAGTGGACGTTCAACCGATGGGACGACGATGACCGAGCCGCAGCTCGACGTGCACCTGACACCGGAGGACGCGGTGGTCGCGCTCCGGGCCGAGGCGAAGGCCGGCCTCACCGCCCGGCCCAAGTGGGTCTCGCCGAAGTGGTTCTACGACGCCGTGGGCAGCGACCTGTTCGAGGAGATCACCCGGCTGCCCGAGTACTACCCGACCCGGTCGGAGCGGGAGATCCTGCTCGCCCGCGCGGACGAGATCGCCGCGACGACCGGCGCGCACGCGTTGGTGGAGCTGGGTTCCGGCTCGTCGGAGAAGACCCGGCTGCTGCTGGACGCGCTGCGCGCGCACGGGACGCTGTCCGAGTTCGTGCCGCTGGACGTGTCGTCCAGCGCGTTGAGCGAGGCGGCCAAGCAGATCCTGGCCGACTACCCCGGCCTGGAGGTGCACGGCGTGGTCGGCGACTTCACCGAGCACCTGGGACTGCTGCCGGGCGCGTCGCCCCGGCTGGTGGCGTTCCTCGGCGGCACCATCGGGAACCTGATCCCGGAGGAGCGGGACAAGTTCTTCGCCTCCGTGCGGGACGTGCTGGAGCCGGGGGAGTGGCTGCTGCTGGGCACCGACCTGGTGAAGGACCCCGAGGTGCTGGTGCGGGCCTACGACGACGCGCGCGGCGTCACGGCCGAGTTCAACCGCAACGTGCTGCGGGTGCTCAACCGGGAGCTGGGCGCGGACTTCGACCCGCTGGCGTTCCGGCACGTCGCGCTGTGGAACGCCGAGGAGGAGTGGATCGAGATGCGGCTGCGCGCGTCCCGCGCGGTGCGCGCCCGCGTGGCGGCGTTGGAGCTGGAGGTGGAATTCGCCGAAGGCGAGGAGTTGCGCACCGAAGTCTCGGCCAAGTTCCGGCGTGAGGGCGTGGCCCGGGAGCTGACGGCCGCCGGTTTCGAACTCCACCGCTGGTGGACCGACTCGGAAGGGCGGTTCGCCTTGTCGCTGGCACGGGCGGTGGGCTGACCCACCGCAGGGAATTCATCCGTTCTGCGGGTGTACTGCTACCCGTACGGGTGAGAGCCTCGCGCGACGGCGCCGTGGAATGACGACGAGGGTCGGCGCCGGAGACGTGAGGAGCGCTACCCGTGAAGCTTGGCAGCAGAGCGCTGGTCGTCGCGATGGTCCTGGGCACCGCCGTGTCCGGCCTCGCGGCGACCGGCACCGCGAACGCCCAGGAAGCGCAGGGCGCCGCGCCCGTGCAGTGGGCCCAGTGCGCCGACGACGTGTTGAAGCAGATCCCCGCCGCGCAGCGGGAGAGGGTCCGCTGCGCCAACCACCCGGTCCCGCTGGACCACCGCAAGCCGCGCGGCGAGAAGATCACCGTCGCGCTGATGAAGTCACCCGCGACCGACCAGGCCAACAAGATCGGCTCGCTGTTCATCAACCCCGGCGGCCCCGGCGGCGCCGGCCTGATCTACTCCGCGTACGGCAGCTCGTTCTTCCAGCCGGAGATCATGAAGCGGTTCGACCTGATCGGGTTCGACCCGCGCGGCGTGGGCCGCAGCTCGCCGCTGCGCTGCTTCAAGACCGAGGAAGAGGCCAACGAGGTCTTCGGCCGCATGTCGTCCATCCCGGTCACCCGCACCGAGATCCGCGACACCATGGACGCCACCGAGGACTACACCGAGGCGTGCAAGCGCACCGCCGGCCCGCTGCTCCGCCACATGTCCACCGAGGACGTGGCACGTGACCTCGACCTGTTGCGGCAGGGCGTGGGCGACAAGGAGCTGACGTTCGTCGGCTTCTCCTACGGCACGCTGCTCGGCGCGACCTACGCCAACGTCTTCCCCAAGAAGTCACGGGCGCTCGTGCTGGACGGCAACGTCGACCCGGCGCTGCGCACCTCCAACGGCGCGGAGTACGACCGGCAGCGCGCGCAGGGCTTCGAGCTGGCCTTGGACGCGTTCCTCAAGCGGTGCGACGCCGAGGGCGTCAAGTGCGCGTACAGCGAGGGCAACCCGCGCGCCAAGTTCGACGAGGTGCGCGACGCGCTGCGCAAGGCGTCGATCACCCTGCCGACGGGCGAGGTCGTCACGTACGCGGGCTACATCGGCCGGGTGACCGGCGACCTGTACGCGCCGACCCGGTTCAAGGCGCTGGCGACCTGGTTGCAGGCCATCTACCAGGTGCTGCACCCGTCGGCCGCGCTGACCGTGCAGCAGGCCCCCGTGCTGGAAGCCCCGCTGGCGAACAAGCACGGTCTCGCCGACGTCCGCGCGGGCGTCGCGGGTGACGCCGAGTACCTGTCCGACGACTCGTACTACGGCGTGAACTGCACCGACAAGCCGTTCCTGCGGGTGCCGGGGCTGTTCCCGTTCCTGGCGGCGAAGTGGGAGCGCGAGTCGCCCACGTTCGGCCGCCAGCAGGCCGCGTCCGACCTGCTGACGTGCGCGTCGTGGCCGGTGCCGCGCCCCGACCGGTACGCGGGGCCGTGGAACAAGCACACCAAGAACCCGGTCGTCGTGGTGGGCAACTACTACGACCCGGCGACGCAGTACAAGTTCTCCGAGCGGATGGCCCGCCAGTTGGGCAACGCGCGGCTGATCAGCGTCGACTCGTTCGGGCACTGCATCCTCGGTGACAGCGCGGGCGCGGACACCGCGGTGACCGACTACCTGGTGAACCTGAAGGCTCCGGCGAACGGGCAGGTCTTCCAGCCCAACGCCCAGCCGTTCTAACGGGTGCGGGCGCGGCTGTCGCGGGTGAACGCGACAGCCGCACCGGCCAGGACCACCACTTCCGGGTACTCCGGCGCCAGGTGCCAGGCGGCGGCCAGGTAGCCCGCGGCCGTGGCCACGACCAGGAAGTTCTTCGCCCGCCACGCCCAGACCGCCAGCCCGACGGCGACCGCCACGGCAACGGCCCGGGTGAAGTGCAGGTCGGCGGACGGGTCGAACGCGATCGCCACGGCGCTGGTCATCTCGTCCGACTGGAGCGTCGCGTAGTAGCCGGTGGTGGACCTGGACCCGTACGTGACGGGCGGCGGGCCGACCACCCAGTAGTCGGCCAGTTTCGCGGTGAGCACACCGAGACCCGTTGCCAGCAGAGGGAACCAGACGCCGGGCCTGCGCGCGTGCAGGTCGTGGGCGGCCAACAGGAGCGCGGCGGCCACCGCCACGACGGCCGGGAACGGTTGCGGCTCGACGAGCGCGGCCACCGCGTACACCGCCGTCGCCGCCGCGAGCCGCAGACTGCGCAGGTACCCGGCCACGACCACCAGCACGGCGACGCCGACCAGCGATCCGTACTCCCAGAACGGACCGGACAGCCCCACCACGATCAACGGCAACCACACCGGCCGCTTCTCGTCGGGCGCACGCATCGTCGTGAACGCCACCGCCGCGCCGATCAGGAGGACCAGTTCGGGGTGAGGCTGCGTGAAGGGGTCGGCGTACTGCTCCCGATCGGTCCACCCCATCGCCGGTTGCGGTTCGGGCAGCAGGAGCCACGCGGCGACCAGGTACCCGGCGGCAGTGACCGCGACGACAGGACTCCGCGCCTGCAACGCCCAGATCCCCAGCCCCGAGGCGACGGCGAAGGCGGCGACCAGGACTCCCACGTCGACGTAGGAACCGTCATCCGGCCACCACGAGATCGTGGTGATCTGGGTAATCGTCCGCGAATCCTCCTCAGGGGAGCGGGCCGGCCACGGCACGGACCGCAGCCACACCATGCCGAGCGAGGTCGTGAACAAGCCCAGACCTGTTGCCAGCAAAGGGAACCAGACGCCGGGCCGGCGGGCGTGCAGGTCGTGCGCGGCCAGCACCACCGCGGCGGCGACCGCCACGACCGTCGGGAACGGCGGCATCCCGTAGACAGCGGCCAACGCGAACACCAGGACCGCGGCGACAAGTTGAAGACTCCTTTGCCACCACGCGACACTCAGCAACACGCCGATGCCCGCGAGCGGACCGTGGTCCCACAACGCGCTGAGCAGACCGACCAGGACCAGTGGCAGCCACACCACCACGCCTCACCCCCTGAGGGGCCACACCCTAGCGAGGCCGGCGTTTGGGGGTGACGCGGACCGGACCTGGCGCCGTCGAGCCCCGGTTCTACGCTTGCCCCATGGCTGTCGAACCCCAGTGGCCCTACGTCCCCGCGCGAGGCTGGACAGCCGCTGATCTCGATCACATCGGCCGGGAAGGCCCCTACGGCGAGCTTGACGTGTTGAAGCACATCGAGCTGGTCGACGGAGAACTCATCATCATGGACCCTCGGAGTGAGTTCCACGTGTCGGTTGTCGACGGGCTGCTTTGCGAACTCCGGCGGCAAGCGCCCGGCGGGCTCACCGCAGTTCGCGAGATGGATGTCGTTCTCGGGCCGAAGCAGCGGCCTTGTCCGGATGTTTCGGTGGTGTCCGAGGCCTCGGCGGCGGACCTGGATCGCACCTACTACGAGCCCGGTGACGTGCTGTTGGTTGTCGAGGTGGTCTCGCCGTCGTCGGAGATCCGTGATCGGGAGACGAAGCCGAAGCGCTACGCGCAGGGTGGTATCAAGCACTTCTGGCGGGTGGAGAACAGCGACGGCTTGCCGGTGGTCTATGTGTACGAGCTGGACCCGGCGGCGAGCGTGTACGCGCTCACCGGCATCTTCCACGACCGGTTGAAGACCCGGGTGCCGTTTCCGTTGGATATCGGGTTGGACGTCCTGGTTCGTTGACGTGGCGGACGAAGGGGCCGCCCACTGGTGGGCGGCCCCTGGTCGTGGTGTCTAGCTGCGGACCATCTTGCGGAGTACGTAGTGCATGATGCCGCCGTTGCGGTAGTAGTCGGCTTCGCCGGGGGTGTCGATGCGGACGAGGGCGTCGAATTCGATCTTGGGTCCGTCGTGTTTGGTGGCGGTGACGTGCACGGTGCGTGGTGTGGTGCCGTCGTTGAGTGCGGTGATGCCGGTGAAGTCGAACGTCTCGGTGCCGTCGAGGCCCAGGTCCGCGGCGGTCTGGCCGTCGGGGAACTGGAGTGGCAGGACGCCCATGCCGATGAGGTTGGAGCGGTGGATGCGTTCGAAGGATTCGGCGATCACGGCGCGTACGCCGAGGAGTGAGGTGCCTTTGGCGGCCCAGTCGCGGGAGGAGCCGGAGCCGTATTCCTTGCCTGCGAGGACGACGAGGGGGATGCCGGCTTCGGCGTAGGCGACGGAGGCGTCGTAGATGGTGGTCTGTTCGCCGTCGGCGAGGAAGTTGCGGGTGTAGCCGCCTTGGACGTCGTCGAGCAGGAGGTTGCGCAGGCGGATGTTGGCGAAGGTGCCGCGGATCATGACTTCGTGGTTGCCGCGGCGTGAGCCGTAGGAGTTGAAGTCCTTGCGTTCGACGCCGTGTTCGGTGAGGTACTTGCCGGCGGGGGAGTCGGTTTTGATCGCGCCGGCGGGGGAGATGTGGTCGGTGGTGACCGAGTCGCCGAGCAGGGCCAGCACGCGCGCGCCGCTGATCTCGGTCACCGGCTTCGGGTCCATCTCCATGCCCTCGAAGTACGGGGGCTTCCGGACGTAGGTCGACTGCGCGTCCCACTCGAACGTCTTGCCGGTCGGCGTCGGCAGCGACTGCCAGCGCTGGTCGCCCGCGAACACGTCCGCGTAGCCCTTGGTGAAGCCCTCCGGCGAGATGGCCGACGCGACCACCTCGGAGATCTCCTGCGGCGACGGCCAGATGTCGGCCAGGTACACCGGCTCGCCGGCCTGGTCGGTGCCCAGCGGCTCGGTGGTGATGTCCTTGTCCATCGAACCGGCCAGCGCGTACGCCACCACGAGCGGCGGGGACGCCAGGTAGTTCATCTTGATGTCCGGGTTGATCCGGCCCTCGAAGTTCCGGTTGCCGGACAGCACCGACACCGCGGCGAGGTCGCCGTGGCCGATGCCCGCCGAGATCTCGTCCTGCAACGGGCCCGAGTTGCCGATGCACGTGGTGCAGCCGTAGCCGACCAGGTGGAAGCCCAGCTTCTCCAGGTACGGCAGCAGGCCCGCGCGCGCGTAGTAGTCCATGACGACCTTGGAACCCGGCGCGAGGGTGGTCTTCACCCACGGCTTGCGCTCCAGGCCCTTCTCCACGGCCTTCTTCGCCAGCAGCGCCGCGCCGATCATCACCGACGGGTTGGACGTGTTGGTGCACGAGGTGATCGCGGCGATCGCGACCGCGCCGTGGTCCAGCTCGAACTCGGCGCCGTCCAGGGTCACCTTCACCGGGTTGGACGGACGCCCGTTCGCGCCCTCGGCCGCGGAGTGGAACACCCGCGGCGCGCCGCCCGCGTCGCCGTTGGACACCGAGACCGGGTCGCTGGCCGGGAACGTCTCCTCCACGCCCTCGTCCACATTGGACTTGGAGGCGTCCTCGGTGTTGGCCACGTACGCGCCGAGCGCCTGGCGGAACGCGGCCTTGGCGTCGGTCAGCTCGATGCGGTCCTGCGGGCGCTTCGGGCCGGCGATCGACGGGACCACCGTCGACAGGTCCAGCTCCAGCGTCTCGGAGTACACCGGCTCGTGCGCCGGGTCGTGCCAGAGGCCTTGCTCCTTGGCGTACGCCTCGACCAGTTCGAGCTGGTCGGCGGTGCGGCCGGTCAGCTTCAGGTAGTCGATGGTCTCGCCGTCGATCGGGAAGATCGCGCAGGTGGAGCCGAACTCGGGGCTCATGTTGCCGATGGTGGCGCGGTTGGCCAGCGGCACCGCGCCCACGCCGGAGCCGTAGAACTCCACGAACTTGCCGACCACGCCGTGCTTGCGCAGCATTTCGGTGATGGTCAGCACGAGGTCGGTGGCGGTCGCGCCGGCGGGCAGCTCGCCGTGCAGCTTGAAGCCCACCACGCGCGGGATCAGCATGGACACCGGCTGGCCGAGCATCGCGGCCTCCGCCTCGATGCCGCCGACGCCCCAGCCCAGCACGCCGATGCCGTTCACCATGGTGGTGTGCGAGTCGGTGCCGACCAGGGTGTCCGGGTAGGCCTGCGGGAGCGTGCCTCCGCTGCCGGCGGGCAGGTCGCGGACCATCACCACGCGCGCGAGGTGCTCGATGTTGACCTGGTGCACGATGCCGGTGCCGGGCGGGACGACCTTGAACTCGTCGAACGCGGTCTGGCCCCAGCGCAGGAACTGGTAGCGCTCCTTGTTGCGCTGGTACTCCAGGTCGACGTTCAGCTCGAACGCGTCCGGGCGGCCGAAGATGTCCGCGATGACCGAGTGGTCGATGACCAGCTCGGCGGGCGCCAGCGGGTTGACCTTGGTCGGGTCGCCACCCAACTGGGTGACGGCCTCGCGCATGGTGGCCAGGTCGACCACGCAGGGCACGCCGGTGAAGTCCTGCATCACCACCCGGCCGGGGGTGAACTGGATCTCCGTGTCCGGCTCGGCGGACGGATCCCAGCCGCCCAGCGCGCGCACGTGGTCGGCGGTGATGTTCGCGCCGTCCTCGGTCCGCAGCAGGTTCTCCAGCAGGATCTTCAAGCTGTACGGGAGCCGCTCCGCTCCCTCGACCGCGCTCAGTCGGAACACCTCGTACGAGGCGTTCCCCACGGTGAGCGTGCCGCGGGCGCCGAAGCTGTCCTTACTAGTGCCCCCGGTGCCGGCAGGCACGGGCTTCCCTGGTCCAGTCACGTGAAACTCCATCTGTGACGCGCAAGTCGGTTGGGAACTTCTGCTGAGTCTTCCGCACCCTGCGGCGCGGCGCCCTCTCGCCCTAAACAGTACGCGTGTCCTGTATTCCGCTTCAACCCGGCCCTACCGAGATCAGGGCATCATCACACCCGTGGTCCGTCTTGATCGAATCGGCAAGCGGTACGGGCGGGGCCCGTGGGTGCTGCGCGACGTGTCGCTCGCGGTGCGGCCCGGCGAGGCGGTCGTGGTGACCGGCGGCAACGGCTCCGGGAAGTCCACCCTGCTGCGCATCGCCGCCGGGCTGAGCAGCCCGACGTCCGGGCGCGTCGAGCGGTCCCGGTCGGTGGGCTACCTGCCGGAGCGGTTCCCGCCCGGTGTCAAGCTGTCGGCCCGGGACTACCTGCGCCACCTCGCGGCCGTGCGGGGCGTGCCGGCGCGGTGGGACCTGGTGGAGGCCCTGGGCTTCGTCGGCGATGCGGACGCGCCGATGGCCACCCTCTCCAAGGGCAACACGCAGAAGATCGCCCTCGCACAGGCCTTGTCCGCCACCGGCTTGCTGGTGCTCGACGAGCCGTGGTCCGGCCTGGACGCCGCCGCCGGGGCGGTGCTCGCCGAACTGGTGACAGCGGGCGAGGCGGCGGTGCTGCTCACCGACCACCACGGCCACGACCTGCCCGGTGCCCGCGAGCTGCCGTTGGGCGCGGCGCGGACCGGGGTGGTGATCGAACTGGACCGGGTGGGAGAGCTGTTCGACAAGGTCAGCTCGCTGGAAGGGGTCGTGGTGGCACGGGCCGTCGGGGGAGGGGCGCGGGTGGAGGTCGAGCCCTCGTACAGCGACCTGGTCCTGGCCGAGGCCCTGCGGCTGGGCTGCTCGGTGCGGAGCGTGCGCTCATGACGGCACTGGTGCGCTACCTGCTGGCGGACGTGCTGCGCACCCAGCGTTACTTGCCGCCACTGCTGGCCTTCGCCGCCGTGCTGGCCATGTTCAACGCCGGCGACGCCGGACCACCGTTGTCCGCCTACGCCGGTCCGTCCGCGTTCTTCTACCCGGTCGCGGTGTGGCTGACCATCGTGATCGCGACCGCCGAGGACCCCGTGCGACGTGCGGTCACCGTGACGACAGCCGGCGGCTGGGGCCGGGCACAGGGAGCAGTCACCGCGCTGTCGTGCCTGGCGGTGACGGTAGTAGCGGCATTCGCGGCCTTGGTGCCAGTCCTGACCCAGTCCCGCCCTTATCCGTTGACCACGATCGCGTCCGGATTCGCCGCACTGCTGGTGTGCGGCCTGACCGGAGTCGGAGTAGGCGTCCTGTGCACCCGGCCGATCATCACCCAACACGGCTGGTCGGTACTGACCGCCGCCGCACTGATCCTGCTGACGTTCCTGTTCGGCCAAACACCCCCGATCGGCAACGTCCTGGGCGCACTCGGCCACGAAACCAACCTCGCCCAGAATCTGGCAATATCCGGGACAGCAGCCGGATTTCTCGTAGCAGCCGCCACCCTGGCCGCACGAACACTAGGCCCACGCCGAAACTGACAGACAACAGAGCAAGCAAGGCTTTTACGAAAAAGGACGGCAGAAGGGCAACCACGGACTCAAAGCGCCCTGTAAGCACGCAGGTCTGGGCTCAAGCCGGGGACAGCACGCAACGGGACCACATCATCGGGAGCCCTAAAGGCTGTCGGGGGACCGGTGTCAGCGCAACACGCCGCCCGCAGAGTGACCCGCCCAGCGTGCCAGGCCGCGTGCCTTCGGCCCGAAGAGCACGCGACCTGGCAGCCGCAAGTGCGCGATCCGTAGCGCGCGTGGCGTTCCAGCCGTCCCTGGCAGCATCAGGGCTTAGCGATGATGTGGTGCCGCTGCTTAGCGTTCCCGGCTTGAGACCAGACCTGCGTAGGTACTGGTCGCCTTGCGTTGTGGTTCCGCTGCGGTGGTGCCGTTGCGTATCTCTTCGTGCTTTTTGTGCTTTTGTGTTTTCGTGCGAGAGCCCCGCCGGGCTTGCCGGCGGGGCTCTCCGTGTTGCCTTACTTGTTGCCTTGTGGGGCTCTTACTTGGCGAGCTTGAGCAGCTCGTCGATGTCCTTCGGCTGGAGACCGCGCATCAGCGTCAGGAAGATCTCGCTGTAGCTGCGGATCGGGCTGACGTACCACTTGCCGTCGACCTCGGTGGTGACGACGCCGATGCCGTCCTTGAGCACCTGTGCACCGACGCGGGCGATCACGTCCACGGCGGCCGGTGGGATGTCGCCACCGCCCTGCTGCTCCGCGAGTTGCGCGATCTCGTCCGCGCACAGCCGCTGCGTCTGGCCGTCGGCCTTCGCGGTGTAGCAGTCGCCGTCGCGGGAGACCTCGCCCTTCTCGCCCTTGACCTCCAGGACGAGCTTGCGCACGGTTAGCTGCTTGCCGCCCGTGACGTCCTTCGAGTCGGTCTCCAGCTCGACCAGCTTCGCGCCCGTGTTGGGCACGCGGCCGATCTGGTCCAGGATCACCGGGCCGACGTCCTGGATCACGCCCATCTCGTCCGGCGGCAGGAGTGCGATGACGCCCTTGACATCACCGGCGAGCGCCTTGTCCACCATGCCCTTGGCCGCCGCCTCCGGGGAGTCCGCGCCGGCCGGCGCGATGCCCTGGGCGGGCCACTTGAGGTCTTCCTCCTCCAGCGCGGCGTTCGCGAGCGTGTAGAACAGCGACGGGTACCAGTCGCTGCCGACCTTGATCGTCGCGATGCCGATCGGCTTGCCCTTGCGCTTCTCCTTCTCCTTGGCGAAGTCGAGCGTGTCGGTCTCGGGCTCCTGGTCCAGCTTCGCGCCCAGCGCCTTGACCAGCTTGTCGGTCAGCGGGATCTGCTTGACGTCCGAGGTGACCGTGATCTTGCCCTCGACCACCTTGTTGATGGTCAGCCGGTCGTTGACCTTCTCGGCGGCGGCCTCGTCGAACTTGATGCCCTCGCTCTTGATCTGGACGCCGCTGATCTTCTGCGGGTCGGCGTCCTTCTTCAGGATCTCCAGCCGCTTGGCCTCGCTGACGGTGGCCTCGGTGTAGTCCTTGCTCAGCTTCGCCTCGGCGGGCGCCAGGCCGTTCATGATGCCCAGGACGTCACCGCTGCCCAACGCGCTGAGCAGGTTGTTCGCGGCGGTCTGCGGGTTCTCGGAGCCGGCCGCGACGGAGTCGGAGCTGCGCAGCGCGCGAACCGTGAAGAAGGTGCCGGCGGCCAGTGCCAGGACGGCCACGATCGCCGTGATCACCAGGCCGGTGCGCTTCTTCTTCGGCGGCTCGCCGCCCGCGAAGCCGTAGGGCGGCTGGCCGTACGGCGGCTGGCCACCGCCGAACTGCTGCTGGGGGTCGCCGAACTGCTGCTGGTACCCCTGCTGGGGGAAGCCCTGCGGGCCGGTCTGCGGGTAGCCCTGTTGCGGCTGCGGGCCGGTCTGCGGGTAACCCGGCTGCGGGCCGGTCTGCGGATATCCGCCCTGCTGCGGGTAGCCGCCCTGCTGGGGCTGCTGCTGCTGCCACCCGCCTTGCTGCTGGGGCTGGCCGTACGGGTTGTTCTGCGGCGGCCACTCGCCTCCGCCGCTACCTGGGTGGCTCACGGTGCTCCTCCTGGACTGATCGCTGTGCGGGTTTCGCGGTGAGCACGGTGATCGCACCCGCGACCCCCAGCACGGCACCACCGAGGGTGACGACCGGTCCGGTCAGGCTGATCCCGACCAGCGCACCCTCGTTGCCCCCTTGGACGGCGGCAAGGGCCGCCACCGTTCCCGCAATCGTGCCAAAGAGCAGAGCAAGAAAAGAGGCAAACCTGTGAAATCGCATCAACCAGAGCACCACGCAGCACACCGCCAACGGGGTGATCCCGACCCAGACACCCCGGATCACCTCGCCGGAAGGGCCGTCCAACCCGGCGAAACCACGCAGCGCGAGCACCTCGTAACTGTCTCTCGTGACCGTTCCAGAACGCAGCCACGGCAGGAAGGTTCCCGCCACCGCTGTGATCAAGCCGACAACCCCGAACACCGCGCCCCATGTCCTCCGCACGTGCCCATGCTCGCAAACACCCGACGTGGAATGGTGGGGGAATGGACGCACGGGACGCGATGGCCACCGCGCGCCGCATCACCGTGCTCACCGGCGCGGGGGTCTCGACGGACTCGGGCATCCCGGATTTTCGCGGCCCGGCCGGGGTGTGGACGGCGTTCGGGCGCGAGTTCACGCTCGACGACTACCTGACCGATCCGGCGGTGCGGCGGGCGGCGTGGCAGGCGAGGCTGCGGCATCCGGTGTGGACGGCCGCGCCGAACGTCGCGCACCTGGCGTTGGCGGAACTGGAGCGGACCGGACGGGTGCGGGCGTTGCTGACGCAGAACGTGGACGGGCTGCACCAGCGGGCCGGGTCTTCGGCGGTGGTCGAGTTGCACGGGTCTTTGGCGGGGACCGTGTGCGCGGCTTGTGGTGCCACGGGTGCGATGCGTGACGCGTTGGCGCGCGTGCGCGCGGGGGAGGACGACCCGGATTGCCTTGTGTGCGGCGGGATTCTCCGGTCCACGACGGTGGCTTTCGGTCAGGCGTTGGACGCCGACGTGTTGCGGGCGGCGCGGACGGCGGCGTTGGACTGCGATCTGATGTTGGTGGCCGGGACGTCGTTGTCGGTGGAGCCGGCGGCGGGGTTGGTCGAGTTGGCGGCGCGGGCCGGCGCGGCGGTGGTGATCTGCAACGCGGAGCCGACGCCGTACGACGGGATGGCGACCGCCGTGGTGCGCGGTCCGGTGGGGGAGTCGGTGCCGGAACTGGTCGCGGTGCCGGTCGTGGTGTCCGGGCCGGTGCGGACGTGGGGCGACCCGAGCACGTGGTGATCACCCGAACGTGATCGTCTTTCACTCACCTGGTGAGGGCGTGAGCTGGGAAGATGATGCCATGGGGGAACAACAGTCACCGATCAACATCACCACCCGCGCGGCGATCTCCACCGATGCCATCACGCTCGACGTCGGCTGGGCGGACCACGCGCAGGAGTTCGACTTTCGCGAGGTGGCGGACGGCCACCGGTTCGACCCGCGCGCCGAGAACTGGGTGCGGCTGGGAGCGGGCCGGTTCAACCTGGAGAACGTGCACTTCCACAGGCCCGCCGAGCACTGGGTCGACGGCGTGCGGAACGAAGTCGAGATGCACGCCGTGCACATCCGTGCGGACGACGGTCTCCGGATCTGTGTCGTCGCGGTCTTCCTGACGCTGCCGGAGGTGAGCCTGGCCGCCGAGGGCGAGTCGCCGTTGCCGAAGAAGTTCAACCTGCGTGGCCTGCTGCCGGCCGATCGAAGGTTCCACCTGTACGAGGGCTCGCTGACCACGCCCGGCTTCGAGGAGAACGTGAGTTGGGTGGTCATGCGGGAGTCGGTCGCGGTGACCGATGCCGATCTCGCCAGGTACATCCGCGCCCATGCGGACAAGGCTCGGGCGCCGCAACACCTCAATAGAAGGTTCGTGCTGGCCTCCCAATGAGCCGAGGCCCGGCCTCGTGCCGGCGATTCGCGTCGGTGGTCGTGTCGCCCGCCGCCCGGTTCAGGTGTCGGTGACCGATCGGTAGCCGAGTGTGAGCCCGCTCAATAAGGTCCTTGCGTATGCGCGTACCCCTGACTGTCGCCGACTTCCTCGACCGTGCCGCGCACGTCTTCGCGGACACCACCGCCACCGTGGACGAGCCCGACCAGCCCGCCACCCCGGTGCCGACCACCACCTACGGGCGCCTCGCCGACCGCGTCCGCGCCTGGCAGGCGGGCCTGGACGCGTTGGGGGTCGGCGAGGGGGAACGGGTCGCCGTGGTCAGTCACAACTCGGCCCGGTTGCTCGAACTCCTGCACGCGGTGCCCGCCGGCGGCCGGATCTGCGTGCCGGTGAACTTCCGGCTCCGGGCCGACGAGGTCGCCTACATCGTGGAGCACAGCGGCGCGTCGGTCCTCTTGGTCGACCCCGAGCTGCGCCTGGACCAGGTGACCGCCCGCCACCGGTTCACGCTCGGCGCGGAGAGCGACCAGTTGCTGCGCTTCGACACCGAGCCGCGCCCGTGGTCCGCGCCGGACGAGGACGCTACCGCCACCATCAACTACACCTCCGGCACGACGGCCCGGCCCAAGGGCGTCGAGATGACGCACCGCAACATCTGGCTCAACGCGGTCACCTTCGCCATGCACACCCGTGCCTGGGAGCGCGACGTCTACCTGCACGTCCTGCCGATGTTCCACTGCAACGGCTGGGGCATGCCGTTCGGGCTGGCGGGCCTCGGCGTGCCGCAGGTCGTGCTGCGCAAGGTCGACGGCACGGAGATCCTGCGCCGGGTCCGCGACCACGGCGTCACGCTGATCTGCGGCGCGCCCGCCGTGTGGAACGCCGTGCTGGACGCCGCCCAGACCTGGGACGGCGAGATCCCGGGCCGTGACCGGGTCCGGATCGTGTGCGCGGGCGCCCCGCCGCCCAGCCGCACCATCGCCCGCGTCGGCGACGAACTCGGCTGGGAGTTCCTCCAGCTCTACGGCCTGACCGAGACGTCGCCGCTGCTCACCTTCAACCGCACCCGTCCGGGCGATGACGCGCTGCCGTCCGACGAACGCGCCCGCAAGCTGTCCCGCGCCGGCGCGCCCGGCCTCGGGGTGCGGCTCCGGATCGCCGAGAGCGGCGAGGTGCTGGCCCGGACGAACAACGTCATGGCCGGCTACTGGGAGAACCCGCAGGCCACCGCCGAGGCGATCGAGGACGGCTGGTTCCGCACCGGGGACGGCGGCACGCTGGACGAGGAGGGGCACCTCACGATCTCCGACCGCAAGAAGGACGTGATCATCACCGGCGGTGAGAACGTGTCCTCGATCGAGGTGGAGGACGCGTTGTTCGGCCACCCCGCCGTGGCCGAGGCGGCGGTGATCGGCGTGCCGCACGACAAGTGGGGCGAGACGATCAAGGCGCTGGTCGTCCTCGCCGAGGGCGCGCGGGTCACCGAGGCGGAGCTGATCGCCCACTGCAAGGCGCGGCTCGCCGGGTTCAAGGCGCCCACGTCCGTGGAGTTCCGGGACGCCATCCCGCGCACCGCGACCGGCAAGGTGCAGAAGTTCAAGCTGCGCGAGCCGTACTGGGCGGGGCTGGAGCGCAAAGTCAACTGAAAGTGGGTTTAGCGCGACTCCTGTGACCCATGTGGTTGAAGTTCTTGCCGGGTCAATTGGAAACCTTGGTGCTGTAGTGGCACAGTCTCGGAACGTGTCCAGTTGACGCCATTCGGTGGAACGCGGATCGACCGAGCGGGTGGGAGGCGCGTGTCGTGACTCGATGGGTGATCATGGCGGTCGCGGCGTTGGTCCTGTTCCCGGGCGTGGCCTCGGCGGTCCCGCCGCCACCGCCCAACCCGGGTGACGACGCGATCAGCGCCGGTCGGCAGCAGGCCGACGCGAAGGCCGCCAGGGTCGGCGAGCTGACCAGCCAGCTCACCGAGGCGGAAGCCCGGCTGCAACGGCTCACCGACGACGTCGCGTTCAAGATGGAGCTGGTCAACAAGGCCCGCGTCGACCTGGAGGCCGCCCAGGACGAGGCGGTCCGGGCCCGGCAGGACGCCGACTTCGCCCGCACCGAGGCGGACGCCGCCGGCCGGGCCGTGGACGACGCGCGCCAAGAGCTGGACGAGTTCGCCGCCGCCAGCTTCCAGCAGGGCAGCACGATCGGGTCGCTGTCCGCGTACTTCGGCGCGGCCAGCCCCGAGGACGTGCTGGCCCGCGAGCAACTGCTGGCGGCGGTCGGCGACGCCGGCCTGAACGCGCTGGACGACGTGGAACGGGCGAGGTCGGAGAAGTCCAACAAGGACTCCGCCGCCCGCGCCGCGCTCGACCTCGCGAACCAGCGGCAGGCCGCCGCCGACCAGGCCAGGAAGGACGCCGACGCGGCCCAGCAGGAGGCCGTGCGGGCGCAGCAGGACCAGGCGGGGCAGGCCGCCGCGATCGAGGGCGACAAGGCCAGGGTCGAAGGCGAGCTGACGCAGGCGCTGAACGCCGTCGAAGGCCTGGAAGGCCAACGCGCCCAGTACCACCAGTGGCTGGACGACAAGCGCCGCGAGGAGGAAGCCGCGCTGAACGCCTCGCAGCCCTCCGCCCGCCCCGTGGTCACCGTGCCCGGCGGAGACGGCGTGGAAACCGTCGTCGGCCGCGCGCTGGCGCAACTGGGCGTGCGCTACTCGTGGGGCGGCGGCAACTACGACGGCCCGACGGTCGGCATCCGCGACGGCGGCGTGGGCGACTCGCACGGCGACTACTACAGCGTGGGCTTCGACTGCTCGGGCCTGATGATGTACGCGTTCGCGGGTGTCGGCGTCTACCTGCCGCACTACAGCGGCTACCAGTACAACGCCGGCCGCAAGGTGCCGCTGAGCCAGGCGCAACGCGGCGACATGCTGTTCTGGGGGCCCGGTGGCGGCACGCACGTCGCGCTCTACCTGGGCGGCGGGATGATGGTCGAGGCGCCGTATTCGGGTTCGTCGGTCCGCATCGCACCGGTCCGCTACGGCGGCATCATGCCGTACGCGACCCGCCTCCTCTGACACCCGCGCTCGGAGGTATCGCCCGCGCGCACGGACTTCGCCTCCACCCGGCCAGCACCTCGACGGGCGCACCGGAGCGACACGTCAGGACGTGGTGCCGGTGTGGTCCTTCTCGTCCAGGGTGTCGAGTTGGTGTTGGACGCGGTCGGCGTAGTCGTGGCGGCCTTGATCCCGGTACAACTGGAGTGCTTCTCTCCACACCGCCCGGACGTGCTCGTACTGGCCGAGGGAGGCGTGTGGGTGGCCCAGGTAGTCAAGGGTCTTGGCGGTCTCGTAGGTGCTGCGGATGCCGCGGTAGATGGTGAGGGCCTGCTGGTAGTGGGCGATGGCCTCGTGGTGGTGGCCGGTGTGGTGGTCGATGTAGCCCAGGCTGTCCAGGGTGGCCGCCTCACCATCGGGGTAATCGTGGCGGCGGTACAGGGTGAGGGCTTGTCGGCAGTGGTCGCGGGCGGTGTCGTAGTCGCCGACCTGGGCGGCGAACCATCCCACCGCGTTGAGCGCGCTGGCTTGCCACACCGGGTTGTCGATGGTGCGGAAGAGGTGCAGGGCGCGGGTGGCGTGCTCCAGCGCCTGCTGGAGATCCCCCTGCGGTCCCCGTCCCCAGGCCAGCGCGAGCGCCTGGTGGGTGTGGGCCTGCTCAACGGTGTCGTGGTGGTGTTCGGCCAGGTCGAGGGCGTGGTGCGTGTGCTCCATCGCCTCCTCCTGCCGCCCCAGGTCCCAGTAGGCGCGGCCGAGGAACCGGTGGATGTGGATGCGGGTGGTGGGGTCGGGCAGGTGGGCGGAAGCGTCCAGTGCCGCCTGCCACAACGTCAGCCTCACGTGGAGGTGTCCTCGCCGGGCGTGGTAGAGGGCCGTGGTCCGGGCCAGGTGCCAGACGGTGGGGTGCCAGGCGTGGGTGGTGGCGGTGTGCTGCGCGGCGAGCAGGTTGTGGTGTTCGGTGTCGAACCAGGCCATCGCCGCTGAAGCGTCGGGCGGGGCGTGGGGATGGGCGCCCGGGACGGGCGGGTCCAGGTGGGTGGGCGGGCGGTGCGGGCGCAGGATGTGATCGGCGGCGTCGGCGGTGTGGGTGTAGAAGTCGAGCACGCCGCGTAGCGCCTGTTCCCGCACGTCCTCCGCCAGGCGGTGGGCGGTGGTGGTGGCGTAGGCGCGGATGAGGTCGTGCATGGAGTACCGGTCATCGGAGTCGTGGTCGAGCAGGGACGCCTCGGTGAGGGTGCGCAGGAGGCGTCGGGTGTGGGCGGGTGGGTGTCCGGTGAGGTTGGCGGCGGCGTGGAGGCTGATGTCGGGTCCGGGTGCGATGCCGAGGAGGCTGAACACCTGACGTTGTTCGTCGGTGAGTGCTTCGTGGGACCAGGACAGCACGGCGGGCAGGCTGGCGGTGGGTTCGTCGTCGTCCAGCGCGTCGAGGCCCAGTTCGCACAGTTCGGCGGCGATCCGTGCCAGCGGCAGGTGCGGCTCGGCGTGGGCACGGCCGCCGATCAGGCTCAGGGCGAGGGGGAAGCCCCGGCAGTAGGCCAGGAGTTCGGTGACGGCGTCGGGTTCGGCTTCGACGCGGGTGGCGCCGGCGCGGGCGGTGAGCAGGGCACGCGCCTCCTCCTCGGTGAGGAGTTCCAGGTGCAGGTGGTGTGCGCCGTGGCGGCTGATCAGGGTGGTGAGCCGGCGGCGGCTGGTGACCACCACGGTGCAGGTCGGGCCGCCGGGCAGCAGCGGGGTGATCTGATCGGTGGTCGCGGCGTTGTCCAGCACGATCAGCATCCGCTTGTCGGCCACCAGACTCCGGTACAGCGCGGCCTGCGCCTGCGTGTCCGCCGGGATGCGGGCCGGGTCGACACCGAGGCCGTCGAGGAACCCCCGCACCGCCACACCGGGATTCACGGGTTGGCTGTCGGGGCTGAAACCACGCAGGTCCACGAACAACTGCCCGTCCGGGAACCGGTCTGCCGCGCTGTGCCCCCAGTGCAGCGCCAGCCAGGTCTTGCCGATCCCCCCGGCACCTGCCAAGGCCGAGATCAGCACGGTGCCGCCCTGCTCGGCGGCGGCCTCCAACCGGGCGGTGAGGTCGGCCAGTTCGGTCGTGCGGCCGACGAAGTGCGCCGGCGCCGGCGGCAACTGCCGCGGCACCGGATGCGGATCGGCCACCGACCCGGCCGCGGGAGTGTCCAGGGCGGTGTCGGCGGTGAGGATCCGCTGGTACAGGGCTTGCAGGCCGGGACCGGGGTCCGCGCCCAACTCCTCGGCCAACCGCTCCCGCACAGCGTGATAACGCGCCAGGGCATCGGCCTGACGACCCGACCGGTACAACGCCGTCAGGTACTGACCCGCCAACCGCTCGTCCAGAGGCCGGTCCTCCACCCGCGCGGCCAACACCGGCAACACCTCACCGTGCCGCCCCGTCCGCAACAGCAGGTCGGTGTGGTCCAACTCCGCCGCGGTGCGCTCATCACGTAATCGGGTGCGCCACTGGTTCGCCCACGGCGTGTCCAACCCGGACACCGGATCACCCCGCCACAGGCTCAGCGCCCGCTCCCACAACCCCATCGCCTCGGCATCGTCAACGGTGGCGCGGGCGCGGGCGACGAGATCGGCGAACCGGTGGACATCCACCACCGACGGATCCACCGGACACACATACCCGCCACCGTGACGAGTGATCGTCACCCCGACCGGCGCCAACACCCGGCGCAACTGCGAGACATAGGTGTGCAACGACGGCGGCACCCGCCCCGGACGCGCCTCCCCCCACACCCGCTCGACCACCGCCTCCGGGTACACCGGCCGACCCGACTCGGCCACCAGCACCGCCAGCACATGCCGCTGCCGCGGCGACCCCACCTCGACCACCCGACCGTCCGCCACGACCTCGACCGCACCCAGCAGACGGACCTCTACCACCACGGCATACCCCTGGTGCGCTCGATTCCCACAGTCGGCATCATGCTGTACGCGACCTGCCTGCTCTGACACCCGCGCCGGGCGCCGGTGCCTCCAGTGACGCGAGCCGGTGTTCGACGCTCGCGGCTTCCGCTTCCCGGTGTTGTGCGCGGTACAGGTCCAGTGCGCGGAGCCAGTTGGCTCTGGCCCGGCGGTGGTCGTGCAGAGCGGCGTGCGCTGTGCCCAGATCGTCGACGACCGTTGCCTCCTGGTGGGCGTCCTTGAGCTGCCGTAGCAGGGTGAGGGATCTCCGGAAGTGCTCGATCGCGTGGGCGTGGTCGCCGGTGACGTGTGCGAGGCAGCCGAGGCTGTGCCGGGCGTACGCCTCGCCGTCGTGGTAGTGGTGTTCCTGGTGCAGGGCCAGGGCGTTCGTGCAGTAGGCGCGCGCCTGCTCGTAGTGGCCCTGACGGGCGTGGTACCAGCCGACCGAGTTCAGGGCGTTGGCCTCGTGCACGGCGTCGCCGAGATTCCGGTACTGCTGTAGCGCTTGGTAGGCGTGCGTCAGTGCGCGGTGGGCGTCGCCGTGCCGCTCCCACGCGTCGGCCAAGGCTTCGTGGGCTCGTGCTTGACCAGCACCGTCGTCGGCGGCGGTGAAGAGCGATAATGCCTGCCGGAGGTGTTCCAGTCCTGCTCCGTGGTCGCCGGTGTCGACCAGGGCGACGCCGAGCCGCCGATGGATGCGGGCGCGGGTGACCCCGTCGCCGAGCCGATCAGCCGCCACCAGGGCGGCCCGCCACGTGGTCAGGCTGTCGTTGCGGTGTCCCTGCCGGTAGTGGAAGGTGTGCGACGCCCACGCCAATTGCCAGACGTGCGAGTGCAGGTCGTGCCGATCAGCCAGGCGCTGGGTGCTGAGGATGTTCTGGTGCTC
The DNA here is from genome assembly GCF_050942485.1 of Actinosynnema sp. CS-041913. NCBI lineage: Bacteria > Bacillati > Actinomycetota > Actinomycetes > Pseudonocardiales > Pseudonocardiaceae > Actinosynnema > Actinosynnema sp. CS-041913. The sequence goes on from NZ_CP192037.1 coordinate 3,793,064, forward strand.
CGCTTCGAACCACGCCAGCGCCGCCGTCTCGTCCGGCAGCGATCCGGGCCTGCTGCCGGACACCGGGTGGCCGATGTCGATGGGCGGGCGAACGGGGTCGAACACCCGCTCACCGGCGAAGGAGGTGTGCAGGTAGTGGTCGACCAGCCTCCGGGCAGCCGACGCACGGGCTCCGGGATCGAGGTCGCGGGCCGCCCGGTCGGTCGCGAAGAGCCGGACGAGGTCATGCATGCGGAAGCGGCCGGGTTGGTGCTGCTGGACGAGGTGGGCGTCTTCCAGTTCACGGAGCAGCCGCCGGGTGCGCGAGACGGTCAACCCGGCGAGGCCGGCTGCGGCGGGCACGCCGATGTCGGGGCCACCCGCCACGCCGAGCAGCCGGAACAGGGTCGCTGCCGGGGCGTTCTGCGCCTGGAGGGACGCGGCGAACACCGCCGACAGGCTCTTCGACCGATCGGCGGTGCTCAGCTCGTCCAGCCGGGCGGCCCGGTCGCGCAGGTCGTCGGCCAGTGCGCCGAGGGGGAAGTCGGGGTGGGTGACCGCGCGGGCCGCCACGATGCTCACCGCCAACGGCAACCCCGCGCAGAACCGCACCAGATCGGTGATCGCGTCGGGTTCGGCGGCGAACCTGTGCCGGCCGATGTGACCCTCCAGCAACGCTCGTGCGTCGTCGTCGCCCAGTGCGTCGACCATGACCCGGTGCGCCCCGCACACAGTCAGGCCGGCGAGGCGGCGGCGACTGGTGACCAGCACGGTGCACGACGGGCTGCCCGGCAACAGGTGCTCGACGACTGCGTCATCGGGCGCGTCATCCAGCACCACCAGCATGCGCTTCCCGGCGACCAGACTCCGGAACAGCGCGGTCCGGCCGTCGAGGTCCGGCGGAACGGCGGTCGGGGCGACACCGAGGGCGTGCAGGAAGCCACGCACCGCCGTCGTCGGCGCGACGGGGGGCTCGGTGGGAGCGAACCCGCGGAGGTTGACGTACAACTGGCCGTCGGGGAACCGGGCGAGGTTCTGGTGCGCCCACTGCAAGGCCAACCAGGTCTTGCCGATCCCGCCGAGCCCGTCGATCGCCGAGATGACCACCGTGCTGGACCTGCCCCGGTCACCGTCGGCCGCGGCGCTGAGGGCGGCGAGTTCCCTCGTGCGCCCGGAGAACAAGCGGGGAGCGGCGGGTAGCTGCCGCGGCGCCGGGACGGCCGGCGGCGGGTGTACGGGTCCGCGAGTGGTCGGTGCGGAACCGGTGTTAGTCGCGAGCGGGACGGCCGCCCGACGGTTGTTGGCGAACCCCAGTTCGGCGTCGGTGGACGCGCCCAGCACAGCGCGAAATGCCGCACGGTAGTGCGCGTTGGGCCAGCGGATCACCCCACGTTCCAGCTTCGCGACGTAGTTGGCGTCGACGTCGACGCGTCGCTGGTGGTGTCGCCAGACGTGCTCGTTCACGAGTTCGGCGAGTTCCTGGCGGGACAGGCACTCGCCGGGATGCGTCCGGGACGCGGTGCGCTCCCGTGCGGCTCTCAACGACGCGTTCCCGACACCCACCATCGCTCCCCTGGTGATCGCCCGCTGTGCGCGGCCCGATTCCAGCATGCCGGAACTGTCTACGGCCGTCCGGAGATCCGCCACCATCCCGGGTAACCACCCCGGATTCCTCCCTCCCGCCTGCTGCGGCGCCGGCGCAGGGTGACAACCGCGCACCGCGTCGGAACGCCGATCACGGCGGCACGATCCGCTTGGCGCACAACGCCTGGTGGTGGCGGCCTGGGGGCGCCACCACCAGGCGCTACGCCGTCGCACCGCGGTTGCCCGGTTCTTGCACCCGGCGTGGAGCGGGGTGGAGCAATGGGCCGTGACGGCGAGTTGCGGCGTCACCGGTGCGGTGAGGCCGAGGCCCGACGGGTGTAACAGTCGGGATTCCGCCGGCGAATGATCCCGCGTGGCGCGTTCCGTGCAGGTGCCCATGGTGGCCGTCTTCCTGGTGTTGATCATCCTCGCGTTCAGTGACGAGTTCCTCGCCGGTGTCGACGACGCGGCGGGGTTGGAGCACCGCTGGGACTGGCTGCTCGTCCCGGTGGACACGGCGATCCTGGTGGTCGTGCTGGCCGTGAAGGGTCGGTTCCGCCGGCGTGTCGGCGGCGACCGGACCCGGCGGATCACCGCGTGGTGGATCGCCGGCGCGGGGATCACGCTGGGGCTCGATGTCCTGGCCAGTGTCGTGGTGCGACAGCGGGCGGGGCACGATCCGAACGGGCTCTGGTTCGACCTGCCCGTCGCGCCGCTCTACGTGGTGGCGCTCGCGATGGTGTTGGCCGCGACGTTCGACGCCGATCCCCGGGTCCTGATCAGCCGGCGACTGCGGGCCCGGCGTCCGCAGGAGTGGGCACGGGTCCGCGCCGCGGTGCCGTTGTTGGTCGGGACGTTGGCCGCCTACTTCGCGACCACGTGGTGGGAGTACCACCTCGTCCGCGGCGGTGGGATCGACCAGGAGTTCTTCGCGCAGATGAGCCAGGTGATCGCGTTGCTCCTGGTCGCACTGGGCATCGAGGTCGGCTTCTTCCGCTCCGCGGTGACCGATCCGACTCAGCGGTCGATGGCGGTCCTGGCGGTGTCGGTGCTCTGCCTCGGCGAGATCATGGCGTTGTCCGCGCTGACCAAGGACGGCGACCTCTACGCCTGGCACATGTACGCGGCGTTCATCGCGACCGTCGAGGCCTGCCTGGTCGCGTTCGCCACGCTGATCTGGGTGCTGATCATCCGCCGCCCGGCCGACACCGCCGTCGAAGAAGCGGAACCGGCCGCTGCGCCTGTGGTTCCGCCGACCGTCAACGCCAGTGTGCCCCGCACCGCCGCTCTCGGCTTCGGCCTGGGCGTCGTGACCGCGGTACTGGTGTGGGGGAGCCTGCGGCGTCGGCGGTGACCGGTGGTCGCTGCCACGGCCGGGTCAGCGCACGATCCGGAACAGGTTGTCGGAGGGATCGACGACGACTGCGAACTCCTCGCCGAGCGAGGACACGGTGTCGAGCCGGCTGCGGTGGGTCGTCTCGAACTCCGGCACCTCCGGGCCGCTGATCCGCAAGGTCAACTCGGTGCCCGACTCCTCGCCCAGCGTGCACGAGGTCGTGCCGACGATCCGCGCGGTGGCCGGGCGTCCGTTGCGCGCCAACCGGCCCGCACGACGCTTCCCCCGGGAGGTCGAGATCCACAGCATGGCCCCGAAACCACCCACGAGGATCGTCACCACCACCCCGATCGCCACGACGACCAGCACGCCCGGCCAGGCGGGCTCGCCCGTCACGGCTGACAAGGCGATGCAGGCCGGTCCGGCCAGCATCAGAAGCGACGCGCAGAGGTAGCTGATCAAGCGCCCCACCGGCCCCTGCGGTTGCACCTGGTCGAAATTCCCGTCGTCGGCCAAGAGCAGGTCGTCACTCCCCATGCCGGAATGCTAGCGGCGCGTCACGTTGATTCGGCGTCGCGAGCATGCGGACGATTCGGGCAGGATTCGCGCCGACCGCGGTCCCACCGGGAGGATGGTGTCGTGCCGGTTTCCGTCGACCTGGAGCAGAGCGCTGGCTGAATGGGATGCCGTGATCCTCGCCGGGGGACGCGGGAGCAGGTTGGGCGGCGTCGACAAGGCCTCCGTCGAGGTCGGTGGCCGCACGTTGCTGGCCCACGCGCTCGCCGCCGTTCACGCCGCCGGGCGGGTGGTCGTCGTGGGGCCGGCGCGCGACGTCGCCGGAGTGGTCTGGACCCGCGAGGAGCCGCCGGGCGGGGGACCGGTCGCGGGTGTGGCGGCCGGGTTGGCGCATGTGCGCGCGTCCGTCGTCGTGGTGCTCGCGGTGGACCAGCCCGGGGTGACCTCGTCCACTGTGGAGAGGCTGCTGGACGTCGGGCGGCCCGCCGTGCTGGTGGACGACGAAGGCCGCAGGCAGTGGCTCGCGGGGGTGTGGCGGACCGGCGAACTCCGCGCCGCGCTGCCGGCCGACCCGCGGAACGCCTCCATGCGGTTCGTGCTCGGCCCGCTCCGACCCGTCGAGGTGGCCGCCCTGCCCGGTGAGGCGCGGGACGTGGACACACCGGACGACCTAGGTCGATAGGCCCCCTTCACAAGAGCCATACCGGCGACAGGGGAGACTCGGCACCGTCGCACAACCCTGTCGTAGGAGGACCTGTTGTCCGAGCCCGCCGCCGAGGCGCCCAACACGCCGGCTCGTGACGCCCAGTTGCTCGAACGCACCGTGTTCGAGGTCAAGCGGGTGATCGTCGGTCAGGACCGGCTGGTCGAGCGGATGCTCGTCGGCTTGCTGGCCAAGGGCCACCTGCTGTTGGAAGGCGTGCCCGGCGTGGCCAAGACGCTGGCCGTCGAGACGTTCGCGAACGTCGTCGGCGGCTCGTTCTCGCGGGTGCAGTTCACGCCCGACCTGGTGCCCGCCGACATCCTCGGCACCCGCATCTACCGGCAGGCCAGCGAGAGCTTCGACGTCGAACTCGGTCCCGTCGTCGCGAACTTCGTGCTTGCCGACGAGATCAACCGCGCGCCCGCCAAGGTGCAGAGCGCGATGCTGGAGGTCATGGCCGAGCGGCACGTGTCCATCGGCGGCAGGACGTTCCCGATGCCGAACCCGTTCCTGGTGCTGGCCACCCAGAACCCGATCGAGAACGAGGGCGTCTACCCGCTGCCCGAGGCCCAGCGCGACCGGTTCCTGTTCAAGATCCAGGTCGAGTACCCGACGGCCGAGGAGGAGCGGGAGATCGTCTACCGGATGGGCGTCGAGCCGCCGGTCCCGAGCCAGGTGCTCAGCCCCGAGGAGCTGGTCCGCCTCCAGGCCGTGGCGTCGCGGGTGTTCGTGCACCACGCGCTGGTGGACTACGTGGTGCGGCTGGTCATCGCGACCCGCGCGCCGAAGGAGCACCAGCTCACCGACGTGGCCGGCTGGGTCGCGTACGGCGCCTCGCCGCGGGCCAGCCTGGGCATCATCGCCGGCGCGCGGGCCCTCGCCCTGGTCCGGGGCCGGGACTACGTGCTGCCGCAGGACATCGTGGACGTGGTGCCGGACGTGCTGCGGCACCGGCTCGTGCTGTCCTACGACGCGCTGGCCGACGGCGTGCCGCTGGACCACATCATCACGCGCGTCCTGCAGACCGTGCCGCTGCCGCAGGTCTCCGCCCGTCCCCAGGCTCCACAGCAGCCCGCACCCGCGGGTAGGCCGTGACCTCCGAAGAGCCCACCGACCGGCCGCACTGGGCGCCGCCGGTCCTGCACGGCGGTCGGATGGAGGCCGCGCTGCGCACCCTGGAACTGGAGGTCCGCCGCCGGCTGGACGGCCTGCTCCAGGGCAACCACCTCGGTCTGGTGCCCGGTCCGGGTTCCGAGCCGGGCGAGGCGCGGCCCTACCAGCCGGGCGACGACGTGCGCCGGATGGACTGGGCGGTGACCGCCCGGACCACCGTGCCGCACATCCGCGAGACGGTCGCGGACCGCGAGCTGGAGGCCTGGCTGGCGATCGACCTGTCGCCGTCGCTGGACTTCGGCACGGCGGCCTGCGAGAAGCGTGACCTGGTGGTGGCCGCGACGGCGGCCGTGGCGCACCTGACCCGTGGCGGCGGCAACCGGATCGGCGCGCTGGTGTCCACCGGCGAGTCGCTGGTCCGGGTGCCCGCCCGCGGTGGCCTGGCGCACGCCCGCAGCCTGATCCGCAAGGTCGCCGAGACGCCCCGCGCGCCGGAGGGCACCCGCGGCTCGCTGTCCGAGCTGGTCGAGCAACTGCGCCGCCCGCCGCGCCGGCGGGGCCTGGTCGTGGTGATCTCGGACTTCCTCGGGACGACGGACTGGCAGCGCCCGCTGCGCGCGCTGTCCGCCCGGCACGACCTGGTGGCGATCGAGGTCGTGGACCCGCGGGACATCGACCTGCCGGAGATCGGCACGGTCGTGCTGGCCGACCCGGAGACCGGGAGACAGCGCGAGGTGACGGCGTCGCCGTTGCTGCGCCGCGAGTTCGCCGCGGCGGCGGCCGAGCACCGGGCGGCGGTGGCGGCCGGGCTGCGGCAGGCCGGCGCCGGGCACCTGGTGCTGCGCACCGACTCGGACTGGATCGCGGACACCGTGCGCTTCGTGGTGGCCCGCAAGCGCCGCTGGTCGGGAGGGGTGGCCTGATGAGCCTGTCGGGTTTCACCGCGCCGTGGTGGTTCCTCCTGCTGGTCGTCGTGGCGGCGGTGGCGGCGTTCTACGTGGTGTTGCAGCGCGTGCTGCGCAAGCGGATGCTGCGGTTCGCCAACCTGTCCATGCTGGAGAAGGTCGCCCCGAAGAAGCAGGGCTGGTGGCGGCACGTGCCGGCGGCCTTCCTGCTGGTGGCGTTCATCCTGCTGACTGTGGCGCTGGCCGGTCCGACGGCCGAGCAGAAGGTGCCCCGCAACCGGGCGACCGTGATGCTGGTGATCGACGTGTCGCTGTCGATGAAGGCGACCGACGTGCGGCCGTCCCGGCTGGAGGCGGCGCAGGTGGCGGCGAAGTCGTTCGCGGACGGCCTGACGCCGGGCATCAACCTCGGCCTGATCTCGTTCGCGGGCTCGGCCACCGTGCTGGTCGCGCCGACCACGGACCGGAGCGCCGTGACGCAGAGCATCGACGGCCTCAAGCTGTCCCAGTCCACGGCGACCGGTGACGCGATCGTGGCGGCGCTGGCGGCGATCGACTCGTTCGGCAAGGTGGTCGGCGGCGCGGACGGCCCGCCGCCCGCGCGGGTCGTGCTGATGACGGACGGCAAGGAGACGGTCGGCACGCGGCGGGCGTTCGACGCGGCCGAGGACGCCAAGAAGGCGGGCATCCCGATCTCCACGATCTCCTTCGGCACCGAGGACGGCGTGGTCGAGATCGAGGGCCGCCGGCAGGAGGTGCCGGTGGACGACGACTCGATGAAGGAGATCGCGAAGCTGTCCGGCGGCGAGTTCTTCAAGGCGGCGAGCGCCGAGGAGCTGCGGCGGGTCTACGACACGCTGGGCGAGCAGATCGGCTACGAGAAGAAGCAGTCCGACGCCAGCCGGCCGTGGGTGGTGCTGGGCACGCTGATCGGGCTGATCGCGGTGGCCGGCGCGCTGGTCGTGGGGCAGCGACTGCCTTAGCGGTGACCGATTCGTCCGTGTTCCAGGCCGGTGAGCCGCTTCTCGCGCGGCCACCGGCCCGACGCGGCAGGATGTGGCCCATGCTCTCGGCGAAGAACTGGCGCGAGATGGTCGACTGGTCGGCGGGGCTCCTCCGGCGCAGCACCGGGGACGGCGTGCCGGAGTGGAACCGGCGGGTGTTGGAGTCCGGGATCGACAGCGAGCCCGAACTCCGCGTCTGGCTCAAGGAGCGCGAGGTCACCGGGTACCCGCAGATGCTGCTGGTGATGGAGCGGTTCGGCTACCCGGAGTTCATGCCCGCCGGTTCCGACGAACTCGTCGACCGGCAGTACGCCGACCGGTCCGAGCTGCGGCCCATCCTGGACCGGCTGCTGGCCGAGGCGGCGCTGCTCGGCCCGATGCACGTCCAGGCCCGCAAGACCTACGTCGCCCTGGTCTCGCCGCGCCGCACGTTCGCGATCGTCAAGGCCAGCACCCGCGCCCGGGTGGACCTCGGCCTCCGGCTGGCCGGCCACGAACCGGTCGGCCGGCAGGCCGACGCCCCTTCGGTCGGTAACGGCGCGATCACGGTGCGGATTCCCATTGCCAGCGCCGACGACATCGACGACGAGACACTGGACTGGCTCCGGGACGCCTACACCAGCAACCTCTAGCCGTGCAGGTCGCGGTAGGCGACCGCGGCGCCGGGGTGGAGGGGCAGGCCGGCGGTGCCGATGAGGCTGCGGACGTCCAGGAACTGGGTGCCGAGCGCCTGTTCCGGCACGAGCGCCGCCGCCTCGTTGACCAGGGTCCGGGTGACCGCCGCGGCCACCTCGTCGGGCAGCGAAGCCCGGCACACCAACAGGTTCGCCACGCCGATGGTGGGCACCTCGCGGGCCGCGCCGTAGACCCCGACCGGCACCGGGACCTGCTCGTACACCGAACCGTGGGCCGTGCGCAGGCCATCGAGCAACTCCGCCAGCGGCAGCAGGCGGATGCCGGCGAGCTGCGCGAGGACGGGCGTCGGCACCCCGCCGGACCACAGCAGCGCGTCGATCCGCTTGTCCACCAACGCCTGCGCGGCCTCGGCGAGCCGCAGGTGCGCCACCCGCACCGAGTTGTCCAGCCCGGCGGTGACCAGCATCCGCTCGCCGGACAGGGACGCGCCCGAACCCGCCGCGCCCAGCGAGACCGTCCGCCCCGCGAGGTCGGCGACGCGGCGCGCCGGGTCGTCCGCCCGCACCACGAGTTGCAGGTAGTTCTCGTACACCCGCCCCAGCGCACGCAGTTCCAGCGCGGGATCGGCGACCCGTGCCGCGTCGGCCAGCGTCAGCGCGACCTGCACGTCGCCGGATCGCAGGAGGTCGAGGTTGGCGAGGCTGCCTTGGGTTTCGACGACGTGGCCGTGCAGGTCGGGTTGGAGTTGCGTGGCGAGCAGGGTGGCGAAGTCGTAGTACATGCCGCCTTTCTCGCCCCCCGCGATCCGCAGTTCGCCGCCCGGTCCGCCGGAGGTGCAGCCGGTGGCCAGCAGGGCGAGCAGGAACGTCCGGCGGTTCACAGCGCCGGCTCCAGCGGCAGCACGACCCGGGCCGTGAGACCGTCCACCGAGGACAGTTCGAGGGCGCCGCCGCGCGCCCGCGCAAGCTGGTCGGCGATCGCCAGGCCGAGCCCGGTGCCCGGCCGGTCCGAACGCCCGCGCCAGAACCGGGCCGTGGCGAGGGACAGTTCCTCGGCGGTCATCCCCGCGCCGTCGTCGGACACCTGCACCCAGCCCACCCCGGCCGCCCGATCGGCGCCCACCGTCACCTCCACCCGCCCGCCGCCGTACTTGATCGCGTTGTCCAGCAACACGTCCAACACCTGCGCCAGCTCCGACTCCGGACACCGCACGAGGACCGCGAGCATCGGCACGTCCGGCACCGGCACCTGCCAGAAGTCGGCCCGGTCCGCCACCACCACGCCGACATCGGCGAACTCCGGCTCACGGCCGCCCGCCGCGACCTCCGTCGCCGTGCTCTCCGCCGACGCGAGCGCCAACAGCCCGTCCAGCAACGACTCCAGCCGCTCGATCTCCGCGACGCCCGCGTCGTAGGCCCGCACACCCGCCGGCTTCACCTGACCGCCCAGCGTGTCCATCCGCAGCCGCAGCGCCGCCATCGGGTTGCGCAACTGGTGCGACGCGTCCGCGATCAACCGCCGCTGCTGGTCGGCGGCCTCGGTGACCGCGTCGGACATCCGGTTGAACGACTCCGACAGCTCCCGCACCTCCGGCGGCCCGCTGCGTTCGGGCACGTGCGCCCGCCGTTCGCCGGCCGCCACCGCGCGGACGCCGACCGCCAGTTCCGCCAGCGGTTTCAGCAGCCAGCGCGCGACGGCCAGCACCAGCAGCACCGAGCCCACCCCGGCCGCCAGCGCCCCGCCGAGCACCCACAGCCAGCGGCGCGCCACGTCCGCCGCCGCCCGGTCCACCGACGCCCGCAGCACGACCGCGCCCGCGACCCGCGTGCCGGTGCCGACCGGCCGGGCGAACACCACCGTCCCGGACGACCACGGCTTCACCGTCGGCACGGTCGGCGCGGGCTGGTTGCGCAGCGCCGCGTCCAGCACGTCGGCCAGCGCCGGGTCGTCGGCGGCGATCCCGGCCTGCGCCACCGGCTGCCGCCGCGCGTCGACCACGACGACGGGTTCGCCGTACAGCTCCACGTACGCCGTCACCTCGTCCACCAGCGCGGCGTCGTCACCGCCGGTCTCGGCCTGCTGCGCGAGCGCGGCGAACCGGTCCAGGTCGGCGTTGCGGTCGATGACGAACCGCTGGGTGCGTTCGGCGGCGGTGGCGGCCAGCAGCGGCACCGCGAACGCCGTCACGGCGGCGGCGGAGAACAGCAGCAGCACGAGCAGGAGGCGGCGGCGCATTCACGCCCCGGTCTGGTCGTCGGCCGGCGACAGCCGGTAGCCGAAGCCGCGGATGGTGGTGAGCAGGCCGGGCCGGTCGAGCTTGGCGCGCAGCCCGGCCAGGTGCACGTCCAGCGACCGCGACACCGCCAGGTACGCGTCGCCCCACACCTCGTCCATGAGCTGCTGCCGGCTCACCGCCGTGCCCGCCCGGCTGGCCAGCGCCGCCAGCACGTCGAACTCCTTGGTGGTCAACGACACCTCCGCGGCGCCGACGCTTACCCGGCGGCCTTCCAGGTCGATCTCGACGTCCCCGACGCGGACCGTGCGGTCGTGCGGCCCCACCCGGGCCGTGCGGCGCGCCACCGCGTCCATCCGGGCCAGCAGCTCGCCCAGCCGCACGGGCTTCACCAGGTAGTCGTCCGCGCCCAGCCGCAGCCCGCGCACGATGGACCGCTCGTCGCCACGCGCGGTCAGCACCAGCACCGGGGTGTGCGCGACCTTGCGGATCTTGCGCAACACCTCCAGCCCGTCCGTGTCGGGCAGCCCCAGGTCCAGCAGCAGCAGGTCGAAGTCCCGGTGGTGGCGCAGCGCGTCCGCACCCCGGCTCACCCGGTGCGGTCGGTGCCCGTTGGCCTCCAGCGCCTCCACCAAGGCGTCGGCGACACCGTCGTCGTCCTCGACCAGCAGCACGCGCAACCGGTCACCCCCTTCTGGTAGCGGCGATTATGGCGCGCGCGGTGTAAACAGTGCTGGTGACTATCGAAGACCGTGTCCCCGCGTCCCTGTTGGACGAGGCCAGCGAGGCGCTGGAGGAACTCGCCGGCGTCCTGGCCGACGAGCAGTCACTGACCGAGGTGCTGCAGCAACTGGTCGAGTCGGCGTCCAGGGTCATCCCGGATGCGGAGAACGTGTCGGTCACCGTCGTGGGTCCGGACGGCGCGTCCACCGCCGCGGCCACCGACGAGAGGGTCGTGTCGATCGACACCGACCAGTATTCCGCAGGTCAGGGGCCCTGCCTGGAGGCGGCGCGGACCCAGCGGCCGGTGCGGGTCACGGTCGAGCAGGGGCGGGAGAAGTGGCCGGAGTTCGCGGCGGCGGCGGAGCGGGCCGGGGTGCGGGCCTACCTGTCCGCGCCGCTGGTGGTGGACAACTCGGTGCTCGGCTCGCTGAACCTGTACAGCTCCGTGACCAGCGCGTTCGACCCGTTCGACGAAGCCCTGCTGCGGCTGTTCACCACCGCCGCGTCCACCTCGATCACCGGGTTCCAGCGCTATGAGCGGTCCCGCTCGCTGGTCACGCACCTGGAGCGGGCACTGGAGTCGCGGGCCGAGATCGACCAGGCGAAGGGGGTGCTGATGGCGGCGCACGGGATCAGCGCGCAGGAGGCGTTCCAGCGGCTGGTGGACGAGTCGCAGACGCGCAATACCAAGCTCCGGGTCGTCGCGCGCAATCTGCTCGACTCGGTGCGCAGACCCTAGGGATTTTCGTCACCTCCCGGACAATTCGCCCTGCCGGAGGTCACGCGAACCACGCCTGGCTCAGCTCGGGCTCACGTACAGCCAGCGCCCGTCCTCGCGCACGAATCGGCTGTTCTCGTGCAACACCTCACGCTGCTCCCGCCACCGGTAATGGGCGCGGAATTCGACGGTGCCGGTGTTCTGCAGCAGGCCGCCGCCGGTGCGCTCCAGGATCTCCAGCCCCGTCCAGCGCTGGTCGGGGTCGAAGTCAACGCGCTTCGGCCGGGTGGTCGGGTGCCACGTGGCCAGCAGGTAGGCCTCGTCACCGACCACGAACGCCGCGAACCGCGACCGCATCAGCGCCTCGGCCGTCGGCGCGCTCTTCAGCCCCGAGTGGAACGCGCCGCAGCACGTCTCGTACGGCTCGCCCAGGCCGCAGGGGCAGGTGGTCACGGCGGTCACTCCGGCCGATCGCACGCGGTGCGGTCGGAGCGGCTCCAGCGCAGCCACTTCAGCGCGGCCTCGGCCTCCGCGTCGCCGGCCGCCGCCGCTGCCGTCAGGTCGGCGTGGGCCTGGTAGCGGGCGTCCGCCGGGGTCGCCGGGTCGGAGAGGACCGACACGGCCTCGTCGGTGTGCACGTCCCCAGGATAGGAGAAGGCGGCTGTCCGCCCCCGATGACCGTCGTCCACAGTGGCTACGCTCCGCGGGATGAGCGACAACCACGTCGTGGTGATCACGACGACCGACAGCGAGGACGCGGCAGCCACCCTGGCCCGCGCCGTCGTGGAGGCCCGGCTGGCGGCGTGCGTGCAGATCAGCGCCCCGATCCGCAGCGTCTACCGCTGGGACGGTCGGGTGCAGGACGACCAGGAGTGGCAGCTCTGGATCAAGACCGCCTACGACCGCGTCGACGAGTTGACCGACTTCGTCAAGGCGAACCACTCCTACGACACCCCGGAGGTGCTGGCCCTGCCGGTGCTCGGCGGCAACCCGGATTACCTCGCCTGGGTCACCGAGGAGACCCGGTAGCACGAGCGGTCAGGGCACTCGCGGCATTCCGGTCACGGCGGCGTTGCCGACCGTGCGCTGCAACGCCGGCAGCACGTTCGGTGACAGCTCCGCCGGATGCGAGTCCGCCTCGGCCGTGCGGGCGTTCCCGGTCGACCCGTCGGTGCGCCGCGCGGGCTGTGCCAGGCGCTGCCGGCGCTCCGGTTCGTCGCGGGTGTGCATGACCGTGTCCTTCCGAGGACGAGAGGGTGGTCCGTTCACATACCGTCGTCGCGGAAGTCGTCCGGCAACGGCAACGGCAGCGGCACCATGCGGGGGTCGTGGTGTCGGGTGCGCAGGTATTCCTCAAGGTCGCAGGGCGTGAACAGCGCGAACTTCAACACCTGTCGTTCCGGGCCGATGAACAGCGTGATCCCGTTGCCGGGATAGATGTGTGCCCCTTCCGGGACGGTGAGGATGCCCCAGAAGTAGTCCAGTCGCGCGGCGGGCTCGCCCAGTTCGGCGGTGAGGTCGTCGAGCGGGGTCACCATTCTCGGCAGTTCCGTTTCCACCATGAGCAGCCGCGTGTCCCTCCGCCACGCCGTCAGGTGCTGCGGGTAGCCGTCACCGATGTGCACCGAGAAATAGGCCGGCTCGTTGGCGCTGCCGAGCAGGCCCCGGGCATCGGCGTCGACCAGGCGGGGGAACCGCGCCTGGAACTCGGCGTAGTCGGCGTCCTCCGGCAGTCCTCGCCAGCCGCGGAAGTCCCGCGTTTCGATGTGCTGCCGGAACTGCGGGTCGGGATTGCTCACCACACTGCTACCTCGCGTTCGCGTGTAGTCGGTCAGGGCATGCGGAGGAGATGGGTCTGGCCGAGGAAGAAGGCCGCCATGGCGTTGCGGATGCCGACGATCCCGACCGCCTGCCCGGCGTTCCCGATCTCGATGTACCGGGTGGGCAGCGGGATCGGGTGAGGTGGGGCGTCGGGGTCGTACAGCTCGTCCCCCTCGATCTTCCGGCGCAGGTCCGGTTCGAACGCCAAGCCGTCCCACACCATCTTCGCGAAGTAGTCCACAATGCCCTCGCGCAGCACTTTCCCACCGTGTTCGTTGCTCAACCCGAGGCGGAACGCCACGTGGTCGGGGTGTTCGAGGGTGTGCATGTACTCGTGGATCACGATGCCGAACAGCTTGTAGAGGACGTCCCGGTGAGCCGCCGCGTTCGGGCCCCGGAACCGTTGGAGGTTGATCTTCCCGTCGCCCGCCGTCCCGGGCCAGTGGTACTCGATGGCCACCAGTTCAGCCCGCCGGTCGGCCACCACCTCGGCCCTCGCCCGCGCGATGAGCGCGCGCTCGGCGTCCCGGCTCTGCACGGCCCCGTGCTCGACGTCGATCTGCCGGACCTCCGGCTGGCTGTCGAGCAGCCGCTGGAGGTGCATGTCGGGCGCCTTCTGCGCCAGCGCGGGTGACGCCTGATCCCGCGTGGCGGACAACTCGAAGTGGTCGAGCATGTTGACGCCGTACGTGAAACCCGTGTCCGGACCGGTCTTGTACCGACCGAAGACGGCATCGGTTTCCGCCTTGGCCGCCGAGGCCACCCGGTTGATCTCCGCCGGCGCCATGAGGTTCCGCTCGTCCCGGGGCAGATTCGGCTTGACGTGCTTGTCGTACAGCAGTGTGACGGCCTTTTCGAGGAAGTCGCGGATGCGGACCTCGTACGGCGGCCGACCGGGGATGTCCCGCTGGAACTCGGGCAGCGCCCCGTCCTCGCCGCGCTGTTCGATGGTGATGGCGTCGAGCAGCGCGTGACGCGAGCCGGGACCGAGGTTGCGGGTGCCTTCGTCCAACCCCCGGTCGGTGTCGGTCGCGATCATCCGTTCCGGCAGGTGGCCGGAGAGGTAGCCGTCGAGCTTCGCCATCGTCGCCCGGTCGAGGACACCGGTCGCCGGCAGGTTCAGCGCGTCCTGGAAGTTGCTGATGACCTCGCCCAGTTCCGGCTCGAACCTGCCGTTGACGGCCACCGGGAACTGCATGTCGGCGAGGGCCTGCTGGATGATCGCGACATGTGTGCCGCGGTCTCCTTCTTGCAGCGGCACCCCGGCGTTGATGGCCTCCAGCCTCGCGTTGCCGCGGAGCCGCAAGCTTTCGAAGGTCTGACCCTGCTCGTCGACCCGCTGCACGTGGATGCCGGTCGGGGTGGTGCGGGTCAGGCGTTGTGTGGTGTGGACCGGGGCGGAGAGGGCTTGGTGGGCGGTGGTTTCGGCTTCGCGTTCGAAGCGGTCGCCGGGGTCGCTGATGCCGATGCCGTCGCCGCGGTCGGTGCCGGCGACGGGTCCGTGGCGTTGCTGGATCACGTGGACCAGTTCGTGGGCGAGGGTGTGCTTGTCGGTGCCGCCGTCGCCGATGACGACGTGGTTGCCCGAGGTGAACGCGCGTGCCCCGACCTCATCGGCGGAGCGTTGGGCGGTCGTGCCGGTGTGCAGGCGGACGTCGGAGAAATCCGCGCCCAACCGGGTTTCCATCTCCGCGCGGACCGGTTCGTCCAACGGCCTGCCCGCATCGCCCAACACCTCGTGCACGGCCGACCGCTGCACCGCGTGGGGCCCGGTCAACAGCCCGGCCACGGCGGCATTGCCGACGGTGCGCTGCAACGCCAGCAGCACGGCCGCAGTCGGCGGCTCGGTGGTTCGGGGTGCCCTGTCGGTCGGCCGCCGCGCAGGCTCCTCCTGGCGCTTCGGTTCGTCGCGGATCTGCACGGCTGCCTCCGTCCGAGGACGAGAGTGTGGGTGACACGACCGCACCATTCGAACCGGACGGGACACCGTGCAACAGGCCACCGAGGGCAGTCCTCGGGCAAGGTGATTGCCCGAGGACACCTCAACGACGGGAAGTTCCGCTCCGGTCGACGCCGAGCGCCCTCGCGACCAGCGTCGCCGTGTGCACCGGTTCGGTGTCCGAGCCCTGGCGCACCTGGGTCCGGCAGCTAAAGCCGTCCGCCACCACCGTCGTCTCCGGCGCGGCTTCGCGCACGGCAGGCAGCAGGGTCTGTTCCGCCACCGCCATCGACACGTCGTAGTGGCCCTTCTCGAACCCGAAGTTCCCGGCGAGCCCGCAGCAGCCCGCCAACACCGAAGCCGACACGCCGGCCCGCTCCAACAGCGCCCGGTCGGCGTCCAAGCCGATTTCGGCGTACTGGTGACAATGCGGCTGGACGAGCGCAGAACCGTTGCGCGGCAACGGCTCCAGCAGCGGTGACAGGTGTTCGGCGAAGGTCCGCACGGACTCGGCGAGACGCACCACGTCCTGGTCGTCACCGGCCACTTCCAGTGCGTCCGACCGCAGGAACGCCGTGCAACTCGGCTCCAGGCCGACCACCGCCACCCCGGCGGCCGTCCACGGCCGCAACGCCCGCGCCGTCCGCCGGATCACCCGACGCGCCACGCCCAACTGCCCGGTGGAGAACCAGGTGAGTCCACAGCAGACCGCTGACCGGGGCACCTCCACGCCCTGCCCGGCGAAGGAGAGCACCGCCGCCGCGTCATGTCCCACCCCTGGCTCGAAGTAGTTCGTGAACGTGTCCGGGAACAGCAGCACCCGGTCCCCGCCGCCCCCGCCGGCGAACGTCCGCTGGAACGTCTGCGCCGCCGGCGTGGGCAGTGGCCGTTCGACCGCGACCCCGGCGAACCGCGCGAGCCGGGACGTGGCCCCGTTGACCAGCCGCAGCCGCAACCACAGCGGGAGCCACCCCATCGAGTAGTGCGACAGCGGCCGGACCCGCCGCCGGTAGTGGTGGTGCAGGAACTCCGCCTTGTAGGTGGCCATGTCCACGTCCACCGGGCAGTCGCGCTTGCACCCCTTGCACCCCAGGCAGAGGTCCAGCGCGTCGCGCACTTCCGGCGACCGCCACCCGTCGCGCACGACCTCCCCGTTCAGCATCTCGAACAGCAGCCGGGCCCGTCCCCGCGTCGAGTGCCTCTCCTCCCGCGTCACCCGGTAGCTCGGGCACATCACCCCGCCGGACGTGTTCAGGCACTTGCCGACGCCCACGCACCGCCGCGTCGCCGCCGCCAGGTCACCGCGGTCGGCGTGCAGCGCCAGCTTCGCCCGGGTCGGGATGGTCGGCGGCGCGACCACCACCCGCAGGTCCGCGTCCAGCGGCAGCGGGTCCACGATGCGGCCGGGGTTCATCCGGTTGTCCGGGTCGAACGCCGCCTTGAACCGCCCGAACGCCCGCAGGGCCGCCGGCGGGTACATCCGGGACAGCAGTTCGGACCGCGCCTGCCCGTCCCCGTGCTCGCCGGACAGCGAACCGCCGTGCGCCACCACGAGGTCCGCCGCGTCCTCCAGGAACGACCGGTACCCGGCGCGCAGGTCGAAGTCGATCCGCACGTGCAGGCACCCCTCGCCGAAATGCCCGTACGTCACGCCGCGCCGCCCGTGGCCGGTCAGCAACGCGTCGAACTCCCGCAGGTACGACCCCAGCCGCTCGGGTGGCACGGCGGCGTCCTCCCACCCGGACCACGCCTCACTGCCGTCGGCCATCCGGGTCGCCAACCCCGCGCCGTCCTCCCGCACCCGCCACAGCGCCCGCTGCCGTGCCGGATCGGTCACCACCACCGAGTGCGGGGCGAGCGACGCCGCCACGTGCGCCACCGCCTCGTCCGCCGTCTCCACGAACAGCCAGCTCACGCCGCGCGGCAGCAGCGCCCGCGAGCCGGGGGCCGCGTCCGCCAACGACTCGTTGATGCCCTCCACCGCCAACACGTCCAGCTCCCGGACCACGGCGGCGTGGTCGGCGGCGTCGTACGGCCCGTCGAACCCCAGCACCGCCAGCACGCGCCGTTCGGGGACCTCCACCAGCCGCAACGACGCGCCCAACACCGTGACGCAGGTGCCCTCGGACCCGACCAGCGCCCGCGCCAGGTCCGGCAGCGCGTCCAGCCGGTACCCCGACACCCGCCGGTCCAGCGACGGGAACCACGCCGGGTCCACCTCGGGCAGGTCGAGCCGCGGGGGAGTGCGCGTGTCGAACCGCCGCCCGTCCGGCAGCA
This sequence comes from Actinosynnema sp. CS-041913, assembly GCF_050942485.1. Taxonomy (NCBI): domain Bacteria; kingdom Bacillati; phylum Actinomycetota; class Actinomycetes; order Pseudonocardiales; family Pseudonocardiaceae; genus Actinosynnema; species Actinosynnema sp. CS-041913. The sequence goes on from NZ_CP192037.1 coordinate 3,810,551, forward strand.
GCACGTCGAGCGCCACCACGTTGTCGCTGGTCTTGCCCCACGCCACGGAGTGCGCGCCGCACGCGTCGTTGCCGACCATCCCGCCGACCGTGCACCGCGAGTGCGTCGACGGGTCCGGCCCGAACAGCAGCCCGTGCTCCCGCGCGGCGTCGTTGAGGCGGTCGAGCACCACACCCGGCTGCACGACGGCGACCCGCTCCACCGGATCGATCGAGATCACCCGGTCGAGGTACCTCGCGAAGTCGATCACCAGGCCGGGCCCGGCCGAGTTCCCGGCGATGCTCGTCCCCGCTCCCCGGTTGGTGACCGGCACGTCGAACGCCACCGCCACCTGCACGGCGGACACCACCGCGTCCAGCGAACGGGGCCGCACCACGACCCGCGGCACGTGGCGGTAGTTCGAGGCGTCCACGGAGTACAGGGCACGACTGGCCGGGTCGGCGAGCACGTCCCCGTCCACGGAGGCCCGTAGCTGTTCCAGGAATCCGGTCACCCGGATCATTGTGATCCACCCCGGCCCGTGGTGGACCGCTCCGGCGCAGGAGATAGCCTCGCCCCGCATCAACCAGCGGCGATGGGAGCACGGCGTGTCGAGGTCCGTACTGGTCACCGGCGGCAACCGGGGTATCGGTCTGGCGATCGCGCGGGCGTTCGCCGCGCAGGGCGACAAGGTCGCGGTGACCCACCGGGGCTCCGGCGCGCCCGACGGCCTGCTCGGCGTCAAGTGCGACGTGACCGTCTCCGCCGAGGTCGACGCGGCGTTCACCGAGGTCGAGGCCGCGCACGGGCCGGTGGAGGTGCTGATCGCCAACGCGGGCATCACCGACGACACCCTGCTGCTGCGGATGACCGACGAGCAGTTCACCCGCGTCGTCGACGCCAACCTGTCCGGCGCGTTCCGGGTCGCGCAGCGCGCGTCCAAGGGAATGCTGCGCAAGCGGTACGGCCGGATCGTGTTCATCTCCTCGGTGGTCGGCCTGCTGGGCGGCGCCGGCCAGGTCAACTACGCCGCCAGCAAGGCGGGCCTGGTGGGCGTGGCCCGCTCCATCGCCCGCGAGCTGGGCTCCCGCAACATCACCGCGAACGTCGTCGCGCCCGGTTTCATCACCACCGACATGACCGACGCGCTGCCCGAGGAGCGCCGCAAGCAGATCCTCGCCCAGGTGCCCGCCGGCCGGTACGGCACGACCGAGGAGATCGCCGCCGCCGTCACCTTCCTGGCCTCCGACGCCGCCGCCTACATCACCGGCGCGGTGCTTCCGGTCGACGGCGGCCTCGGCATGGGCCACTGAACATCCACTCACAACTCTCGGAGGAAACACACGTGACGGGTCTGCTCGAAGGCAAGCGGCTGCTGGTCACCGGGGTGATCACGGACGCGTCCATCGCGTTCCACGTGGCCAAGGTCGCCCAGGAGCAGGGCGCCCGGGTGGTGCTCACCGGGTTCGGCCGGATGAGCCTGGTGGAGCGGATCGCGAAGCGGCTGCCGCAGCCCGCCCCGGTGGTGGAACTCGACGTGCAGAACCAGGAGCACCTGGACACGCTGGCCGACCGGGTGCGCGAGCACGTGGACGGGCTGGACGGCGTGGTGCACGCGATCGGCTACGCGCCGCCGTCCTGCCTCGGCGCGCCGTTCATGGACGCGCCGTGGGAGGACGTGGCCACCGCCATGCACGTCTCGGCGTACTCGTACAAGGCGCTGGTGCAGGCCACCCTGCCGCTGATGGGCCGGGGCGCGTCGGTGGTCGGCCTGGACTTCGACGCCCGCCAGGCGTGGCCCGCCTACAACTGGATGGGCGCGGCGAAGGCGGCGTTCGAGTCGATCAACCGCTACCTCGCGCGCGACCTGGGGCCGCAGGGCATCCGGGTCAACCTGGTCTCCGCCGGCCCGGTGCGCACCATGGCGGCCAAGTCGATCCCCGGCTTCGCGGACCTGGAGGCGATGTGGGCCGAGAAGGCCCCGCTCGGCTGGAACGTGGACGACCCGACGCCGGTCGCGCAGTCGGTGTGCGGCCTGCTGTCCGACTGGTTCCCGGCGACCACCGGCTCGATGGTGTTCGTGGACGGCGGCGTGCACTTCCTGGGCCTGTAGCACAGCCGGCCGGGTCGGCGTGCGCTCGATCACGCCGACCCGGTTGTGCGCCACCGGCGGGGCGGCGCGAGGATGTCCGGGTGAGTTACGACGCGCTGCTCTGGCTGTCCTTCGGAGGACCGGAAGGACCGGAAGACGTCCGCCCCTTCCTGGAGAACGTGACCCGCGGCCGGGGTGTGCCGCCCGAGCGGCTGGACGAGGTCGAGCAGCACTACCTGCACTTCGGCGGGGTGTCGCCGATCAACGCGCTGAACCGCGCCGCGATCGCCGCCGTCGAGGAGCGGATCGACCTGCCGGTGTACTTCGGCAACCGCAACTGGCACCCGATGGTGGAGGACACCCTCGCCGAGATGAAGGCGAACGGGGTCCGGCGCGCCCTGGTCTTCCCGACCAGCGCGTACGGCGGCTACTCCGCGTGCCGGCAGTACGACGAGGACATCCTGCGCGCCCGCGCGGCCGTGCCGGACGCGCCCGAACTGGTGAAGCTGCGCCAGTTCTTCGACCACCCGCTGTTCATCGAGTCCTTCGCGGACGCCGTGCGGACCGCGGCGGCCGACTTCGCCGACTACCGCCTGGTGTTCACCGCGCACTCGGTGCCGATCTCGGCGGACCAGGCCGCCGGGCCGCCGGAGGAAGGCGGCCACCGGTACTCCCGGCAGGTGGCGGAGGCGTCCCGGCTGGTCGCGCGGGCGGTCGGGGTGGACGACCACGACGTGGTGTGGCAGTCGCGGTCCGGTCCGCCGCGGATTCCCTGGCTGGAGCCGGACATCGTGGACCACCTCGACGCCCTGCACGCGAAGGGCGTGGCGAACGTCGTGGTGTGCCCGATCGGGTTCGTCAGCGATCACCTCGAAGTGGTGTGGGACCTGGACACCGAGGCCCGTGACCGGGCCGCCGAACTCGGCCTGGGCTTCGCCCGCGCCGCCACGCCCAACGGCGACCCGCGGTTCGCGCGGCTGGTCGCGGAGCTGGTCGCCGAGCACCTGTCCGACGTTTCGCCGCGCAAGCTGTCCGCCTTCCCGGCCGCCGGCTGCACCGTGAACGGCGCGCCCTGCGCCCCGCTGTGCTGCGAGCCCGCGAAACGCCCCACCCGCTGAACCGTTCGCACCGAACAGCGCACGCGGTGAACTGTTCGCGGCGAACAGCTCGCGCGCTGAACCGTCCGCGCCGAATAGCAGACGCGCTGAACAGTTCGCGCAGAACAGCCCACGCGGTGGCGCGGTGAGTGCTGTACTGCCGGCTGTGACGAAGCCCGTGCGGTGGGACGCCGGGCCCGAAACCACGAGGAGGCCCGCCCGGTGAGTGTCGATTTTAGCTGGTCACCCCGGTCGGCGGACTGGGGTGACGCGTTGCGGGCCGCCGTCCCGCTCTACCGGTGGGCCCCGTGGTTCGGGCTGGCGCTGGGCGTGCTCGGGGTCGTCGTGCTGTTCCTCGGCATGACGTGGGCCGGTGTCTTCGGGATCGCGCTCGCTGTGATCATCATCGCACTCGTGCCCGTCGGCGCCGCCGTGAACTTCCACAACCACCCGCTCGCCGCCAAGACCGTGACCGGCTCGGCGGACGACCACTCGCTGCGCATGTCGGTCGGCGACGCCGCGCGCAGCGAGCTGGCCTGGGACGAGCTGCCCGGCTGGTCGGAGACGCCCCGCGGGTTCGTGCTGCGGACCGCGACCACCGCGATGTTCGCCGTGCCGCACCGGGCCTTCACCGGCGCGGACGACGTCGACCGGTTCCGGTCCCTGCTGGTGGCACACGTCGGCCCGAAGGCCTGAACTGTCGGTGGGGCCGCGTAACCTTGGTGAGCGTGTCCTGTGCGAGTGCGACGCTGGTCGTGTGGACGTCCGCCTGGCTGCATGGTGCAGCCGCGGCCGACGACGTCCTCGACGCCCTGGGGTTCTGGGCCGAGCTGCACGAAGTGGTGGCCGACGACGACGGCACCGCGACGGCGCTCGACCTGCCCGGCCCCGACGAGTCCCCGGTCGGCCTGGCCCTGCTGCTGGCCGCCCTGCGCCGGGCGTCGGCCTCCACCGCACGGCTCGTGCTGCCGGTCCCGGGTGACGTCCGCGGCCTGGGCGGTCGCGGTCCGCTGAGCCACAGCGCGCTGCGCGCCGGGCAGGCCGTCGTGCTGCCCGAGGTCGGCGTCGGCCTGGTGCCCAGGCTGGTGGCGGACGGCGTGCTGCGCTGGACGGTGTTCGACCTGCCGACCGCGACGACGACCGAGCACGTGCCGATCGGCGAGGGCGAGCACGGGCTGGCCTCGGCGATGCGCGAGGCGGCCACCGCGCTGGTGACCCTGGACGTGGCCCGGCACCGGCCGAACGTGCGGACCGAGATCGCGGAGCTGTCCACCGAGCACTCGAAGCTGGGGTGGCCCGCCGGCATGCCGCCACGCTCGCTGCGGGTGTTGCAGCGCGCGGCGGAGGTGGCTGCGATCCTCGCGGTGGCCGCGTCGGACGCGCCGGGCGGGGCCGTCTCGGCGTCCTCGCAGGCGGCCCGGGACGAGGCGCTGCGCCCGCTGTCGGAGGCCGTGCGGCGAGCCCGGGTGGCCGCCGTGGACGAGGCCGTGCGGGTGCTGTCGGACCAGGCCGCCGGCCGGCACTAGCCTGGGTGCGGCGGCTGCCGCCGGTCCACTTCGGGCCGCGGCGGTGCGTTCCGGGTGGAATCGCGATCGTTCGACCCCCCGGAACGCGCGGCATTCAGGGGTAGCGGGGTTCCGATCACCGGTCGGACCCGGTAAGTGACTGGGGGTCGTCTGAGAGGAGACCCCAGTGCTGGGCAGACTGCGCCAGGCGTTGCTCACCCGCATCACGAGCGACGTGGCGGACCGCGACGACCTCGTCCGACGGCTGCGCCTCGAATTCGAGGAGGTCGCACGGCAGGAGACGGACCGCCTGATCGCGGCGGTGCGGGAGATCGAGCACGAGGCCAGGCGGGACATCCACGCCGAGGCCGACCGTCACGCGCTGCGCACCACGGAGCGGTTCGTGCGGGAGAACCTGCTGACCGTCACCGCGTTCCCGAATCGTTTCGACACCCTCCGGCACGCGTTGACCCACGCGCCCGAGAAGGGCATGGCGCTGGAGTTCGGCGTCTTCCGCGGCACCACGTTGAAGATCATCGCGGAGGAGCGCGCGGGCGGCGTCTACGGGTTCGACTCGTTCGAGGGGCTGCCCGAGGACTGGCGGCCGAAGCGTCCCGCCGGCTACTTCCGGGCCGACCACGTGCCGCAGGTGCCGGGGGCGGAGGTGGTGCCGGGCTGGTTCGAGGACACGTTGCCCGGGTTCTTCGCCGAGCACCCCGACGAGGTGGCGTTCCTGCACCTCGACGCGGACCTGTACTCGTCCACGGTGACCGCGCTGGAGCACGCCGGCCCCCGGCTGCGGCCGGGCAGCGTCGTGCTGTTCGACGAGTACTTCAACTACCCGGGCTGGGAGGTCCACGAGCACCTCGCGTGGGGCGAGTTCGTGGCCCGTCACGGCGTGGAGTTCGAGTACCTGTGCTTCACCTCGAACAACGAGCAGTTGGCCATCCGCATCACCGCGATCTGACCCCACCCGCACAACGGCCCGGCCCGCAGGGCTGGAGTCGCTCCACATCGACCGGACGGCGGGAGTTGCGTAGCTTCGAAGGGTGACCTCTGTACTTCCCACGACCGTGGGCGAGCTGCGGGCCGCCGGGCACGTCGTCCGTGGTGTCAAGGCCGAACTGCGCGACAACCTGCTGGCCGCCCTGCGTGAGCAGCGCGACCCGTGGCCGGGCATCGTCGGGTTCGACCGGACCGTCCTGCCGCAGCTCGAACGGGCGATCCTCGCGGGCCACGACGTCGTGCTGCTCGGTGAGCGCGGCCAGGGCAAGACCCGGCTGCTCCGGACGCTGGTCGGCCTGCTCGACGAGTGGACGCCGGTCATCGCGGGCGCCGAGCTGAACGAGCACCCGCTCGACCCGATCACGCCCGAGTCGAAGCGGCGCGCCGCCGAGCTGGGTGACGAGCTGCCGGTGGTGTGGAAGCACCGGGACGAGCGGTACGCCGAGAAGCTGGCCACGCCGGACACCAGCGTGGGCGACCTGGTCGGCGACGTCGACCCGGTCAAGGTGGCCCAGGGGCGCAGCCTCGGCGACCCGGAGACCATCCACTACGGCCTGCTGCCGCGCTCGCACCGGGGCATCATCGCCGTCAACGAGCTGCCCGACCTCGCCGAACGCATCCAGGTGTCGCTGCTCAACGTGATGGAGGAGCGCGACATCCAGATCCGCGGCTACACCCTCCGCCTGCCGCTGGACGTGCTGCTCGTCGCCACCGCCAACCCCGAGGACTACACCAACCGCGGCCGGATCATCACGCCGCTCAAGGACCGGTTCGGCGCGGAGATCCGCACGCACTACCCGCTGGAGGTCTCCGCCGAGGTGGCGCTGGTGCGGCAGGAGGCGGACCTGGTCGCGGAGGTGGGCGACCACCTGCTGGAGGTCATCGCCCGGTTCGTCCGGCACCTGCGCGAGTCGTCGTCCATCGACCAGCGGTCGGGCGTGTCGGCGCGGTTCGCGGTGGCGGCGGCCGAGACGGTGGCCGCGTCCGCGTTGCGGCGCAGTGCCCTGATCGGCGAGAACCCGCCCATCGCGCGCCCGGTCGACCTCGACTCGGTGCCGGAGGTGCTGCGCGGCAAGCTGGAGTTCGAGGCGGGGGAGGAGGGCCGCGAGCACGAAGTCCTCACGCACCTGCTGCGCCGCGCCGTCGCCGACACCGCCCGGTCCACGTTCGCCGGGCTGAACCTGAGGCCGCTGGCCGAGCTGGTCTCGGACGGCCACCCCGTCGCGACCGGCGAGCAGGTGCACCCGGGCGACATCCTCGGCGCGCTGCCGGAGCTGCCCGTGCTGCACGAGGTCGCGAAGCGGGTCGGCGCGGGGCCGAAGGACCCGGTGGGGCGCATCGCGTCGGCCGTCGAGCTGGCGTTGGAGTCGCTCTACCTGACCCGCCAGCTTTCCAAGGACACCGACGACGACCGAACGATCTACGGATGAGCACCTACCGCTACGGCCGCTACGTCGACGGGCCCGACCCGCTCGCGCCGCCCACCGACCTGCGGGCGGCGATGGACGAGCTGGGCCGTGAGGTCATGGAGGGCGCGTCACCCGCGTCGGCGCTGCGGGAGCTGCTGCGCCGCGGCCTGCCGGGCACCCGCGGACTGGACGACCTGACGTCGCGGCTGTGGCGGAAGCGGTCGGCGATCCAGCGCCGGCACCGGCTGGACGGCACGCTCCAGGAGGTTCGCCGCCTGCTGGACCAGGCGCTGGAGGCCGAGCGGACGGCGCTGTTCCCGGACCCGGACGACGAGGCGCGGTTCCGGGAGGCGGAGCTGGACGCCCTGCCGCAGGGCACCGCGGCGGCCGTCCGGGAACTCGCCGAGTACGACTGGCGCTCGCCGCAGGCTCGCGAGTCCTACCAGCAGATCCGGGACCTGCTCGGGCAGGAGCTGCTGGACCAGCGGTTCCAGGGCATGAAGCAGGCCATGCGGAACGTCGGCCCCGAGGACGTCCAGCGCATCCAGGACATGCTCAAGGACCTCAACGCCCTGCTCGCCGCGCATGCCCGGGGCGCCGACACGCCGGAGCAGTTCCAGGACTTCATGCGTGCGCACGGCGAGTTCTTCCCGGAGAACCCGCGCGATGTGGACGAGCTGATCGACGCCCTCGCGGCCCGGTCCGCCGCCGCGCAGCGGATGATGAACTCGATGACCGACGAGCAGCGCGAAGAGCTGAACGCGTTGTCGCAGCAGGCTTTCGGCAACTCCGGCATCGGCTCGCAACTGTCCACCCTGGACTCGCTGCTGCAAGGCCTGCGGCCGGGCGAGGACTGGAACGGCTCGGCGCGCTTCCGGGGCGACCAGCCGCTGGGGCTCGGCGAGGGCGCGCAGGCGATGGCGGACCTGGCCGAGTTGGACGCGTTGGCCGAACAGCTCTCCCAGTCGTACCCGGGCGCGCGGCTGGAGGACATCGACGCCGAGTCGCTGGTCCGCCAACTCGGCGCGGAAGCGGGCGTGGACGCGCGACGGCTCGCCGAGCTGGAACGCGAGCTGCGGCAGCAGAACCTGCTCGAACGAGCCCCGGACGGCTCGCTGCGGCTGACCCCGAAAGCGCTGCGGCGCTTGGGCGAGACCGCGCTGCGCGGCGTGATCGACAGCGTCCGCGCACAGGGGCGGCGGGACAACACGCAGGCGGGCGCGGCGGGCGAACTGCTCGGCAGCACCCGGCCGTGGCAGTTCGGCGACACCGAGCCGTGGAACGTGCCGCGCACGGTCACCAACGCCGTGCTGCGGTCCGGTGTCGGCGAGATCCGGCTGGACGTCGCGGACGTCGAGGTCAGCGAGACCGAGCAGCGGTCGCGGGCGGCGGTCGCGCTGTGCGTGGACACGTCGTGGTCGATGGTGCAGGACGGGCGCTGGGTGCCGATGAAACGCACCGCGCTGGCGCTGCACCACCTGGTGAGCACGAGGTTCCGCACGGACGCGTTGCAGCTCATCACGTTCGGCCGGCACGCCGAGACGGTGGACATCGGGCAGCTCACGGCCCTGGAAGGCGTGTGGGAACAGGGCACCAACCTGCACCACGCGCTGCTGCTGGCCGGCCGGCACGTGCGCCGCCACCCGGACGCCCAGCCGGTGGTGCTGGTGGTGACCGACGGCGAGCCCACCGCACACCTGGAACCCGACGGCGAAGCCGAGTTCTACTACCCGCCGCTGCCGCGCACCATCGCCAAGACCATCGTGGAGGTCGACGGCCTGGCGCGGCTGGGTGCGGCGATCACGGTGTTCCGGCTCGGCGACGACCCGAGGCTTGCGCAGTTCGTGGACCTGGTGGCCCGGCGCAGCGGCGGGCGGGTCGTCGCACCCGGTGAGGACGGTCTCGGCGCGGCGGTGGTCAGCGACTACCTGAGGTCCCGCCGTCGGCGGTGACCTCGGGCACCCAGACCAGGTGCGCCGTCACGTCCTCGGTGAGGGAGAACAGGCGCAGCGCGGTGTCCGGGCTCTCGGTGCTGAGCCGGAAACCGCCTTCGACGCAGAGGACTTCGGCGCGATCGCCGAGGTCGATACCCCAGGCGGCGACCCAGGCGTCCTCGCGCACCCGGTACTCCTCCACGATCGCGAACACCCGTGGGGCGTCGCGGGTGACCAATTCCCGGAGGACCGAGGCGAACTCCTCCTCGCCGCAGAGCGGTTCCTGTTCGACCGATCGGTGCGGGTGCTCGTCCAGCGCGTTCATCTGCCGCCTTCCCGTGGAGTGAGTACAGCCACGGTATTACTGTCATGATGCAGTAGGAACTCCACGATCGGGTGTATTGCTCCGAGTGCCCGCATCCGGGTACTCCTTGCGGCGTTGGGAACGCAGGGACGAGAGGATCACCCGATGGCACACCAGCCGCCGCCGCTCGCGCGGCGCATCGAACTCGGAGCGCTGCTGCGCGCCTACCGCGAACGGGCGGGTGTGGAGGCCTCCGAGGTGGCCGACGCGCTCGGCTGGTCGTACGTGCAGAAGGTCGGTCTGGTCGAGAGCGGCAAGCGGAAGCTGGCGGCGGTCGAGGTGACCGTCCTCGCGGACCTGCTCAAGCTCGACGCCGACGAGCGCGCGAAGGTGGTCGAGCTGGGCAAGGTGGCCCGCAAGCGCGATCCCGGTCCCGCGTTCGTCGCCGACTGGGCGCAGACCTACGTCGCGCTCGAAACGGCGGCCGAGCACATCAAGGTGTTCGCCGAGGAGCTGCTGCCGGGCCTGGTGCAGACCGAGGACTACGCCCGTGCTTTGTTGGCCCAGGGCGCCGCGCTGACACCCCGGGAGGTGGAGGCGGCCGTCCGGCAACGGGTCGACCGGCAGCGGCGGCTGGTCGAATCGGGTGCGCCCAAGTTGACCGTCGTGCTCAGCGAGTCGGGTCTGCGCCGCCAGGTGGGCGGTCGTGTCGTGATGCGTGATCAACTCGACCACATCAGGCAGTTGGCTTCGCGGCGGAACATCACAGTCCGACTGCTCCCGTTCGAAGCGGGGGCCTATCTCGCTCTGGGCACCTGGTTCACCTTGATCCAACTCGGCGACCCGGTAGTGACGTTCGTGTACGTCGAAGCTCTCACGGACTCCGATATTCATGATCGTCCGCCGCACACGGACGTCTATACACTGGCGTTCGATCGAGCGCAGCGTGCGGCGTTGTCACCGACCGAAAGCCTTGCGCGGCTCGATCACCTCATCGAGGAATTCGACTAGGTGGAGGCTTCCCGCCGTGACGAGCAAGTGGCGCAAGAGCAGCCGCAGCCAGAACGGTGCGAGCAACTGTGTCGAGATCGCGAACCTGCCGCGCGCGGCGGCCGTGCGGGACTCGAAGAACCCGGACGGCCCGGTGCTGGTGTTCGGCTCGGCGGAGTTCGCCGGGTTCCTCAAGCACCTCAAGACGAGCTGAGGTCCGTCGCCGACCGTGGTGCAACCCGACACCCTCCGTGTTCCGTCCTGCTACCGACGGACGGACGCGGAAGGGGTTGGGTGCTCGTGAACCGGGTCGGACCAGTAGTCGTGCTGTTGGCCGCGTTCGCGGTGGGCGGGTGCGCCACGTCGGAGGTCGGGAAGGACGTCGGGCGGCCGTCATCCACGCAGAAGACGCTGCCCACACCGGACACGCCGACCAACGATCCGGTGCTGGAGGAGGCGGCGTCCTCCCTGGGGCCGCTGCTGGAATCCGGTTTCCCGGACACCTACTCGGGTCTGCGGCTCGACCAGGACAAGGGCGTCGTCGTCGTGTACCGCCGGCCGGACCCGGCGCTGGACGAGGCGGCCCGCGCCGCCGCGCGGGGAGCCGGGCTGGAACTGGTGGACGCCAAGCACTCCCTCAAGCGGCTGCGTGAGGTGATCGACCGGATCAACGCCGACGTCGAGTACTGGAAGACCAAGGGCGTTCAGCTCACCACGTGGGGCCCGGCGGTGGACGGTTCCGCCGTCAACGTCACGACGGTCGCGGGCAGCGAGTCGGACCGGGTCGCGCTGGCGGCGCGTTACGGCGAAGACGTCATCCGTGTGACACAGGGCGATTTCCCGACGCCCGCGCCTGCGACGACGTGACGTAGCCGGCCTCATCAACGCCTACTACGCGCGCCCCGCGATCCTGGACCTGGCCGCGTGAAATCTTCGCCGACGAGCTTGCGAGGCACGCCTCCGGGGCGTTCCTGAGCTTCCTGTTCTTCGTCCTGGAGGCCGCCTAGAGCTGCGGTGGCTTGCGAACCAGCAGTTGGGCCTGTTGGAACCGCTCGCCCTCATGGGGTTCGCGCAGCAACCGGGCGACCTCGGCCAACCCGGCCTGGCGCAACAGTTCCGCGAGCCCGTCGGGCGACCATCGGTAGGCGGGGGCGACCTTGTGGTCGAATTCCTGCGGCAGCGGGTCGTCGCCGGCGAAGAACCCGAGCAGCAGGTGGCCGCCCGGCGCCAGCACTCGGTGGAACTCGGTGAACACGGCCGGCAGGTGCTGCGGCGGCGTGTGGATGGTGGAGTAGAACGCGAGGATGCCGCCGAGAACGCCGTCGCCGAGGTCCAAGGCGGTCATCGATCCCTCGTCGAACCGCAGGTGCGGATGCGCTCGGCGGGCCAGGGCGACCATCGCGGGGGACAGGTCGATGCCGAAGGTGGTCGGCCCGAGCGCGTGCAGGTGCGCCGTCACGTGGCCGGGGCCGCATCCGATGTCCGCGACCGGTCCGGCGTCGTGGGCCTGCACGAGTTCGGCGAACGCGGCCAGCAGCGCACGTTCCATCGGCAAGGTTTCGAGCACGTTGCTGAAAAGCTCGGCGTAGAGGGACGCAACGGCGTCGTAGGCAGCCCTGGTGTCGTGCAGGACGGAGGGTTCGGTCACGGCGGAAACCATATCGAAGGGCTATCCGCCGGATCGGTGCGAACGTCATCCCCGTGACACAGGGAGACTCTCCGACGCCTGCGCCGATGGCGAGGTGACGTAGTCGGCGGGGGAGAAGTCCCTGATGCGCCTCGTCATCCGCACGGTCGACCACGGCCAGAGCGTGCTGTTGCGGCCGTTCGCGTCGAGGTAGTAGCTGACGCACCCGCCCGCGTTGTAGACGGTGGTGCGCAAGGCTTCCTGCACTTCGGTGTTGAACACCTCCTGCACGGGGCGGCGCACCTCCACGCTGTGCCAACCGTTGCGGCGCATGGACTTCAGCGCATCGAGCACGTACCGGAGTTGGGTCTCTACGATGGTGAACGCCGACGAGTGTCCGGTGCCGAGGTTGGGGCCGAGCAGCAGGAACAGGTTGGGGAAGCCGTGGATCGCGGTGCCCAGGTACGCCTGGGGGCTGCCCTGCCAGACCTCGTCCAGGCTGCGGCCGTCCGCGCCGTAGACGTGTTTGGCCACGGGCGGGTCGCTGAAGTGGAAGCCGGTGCCGAGGATGATCGCGTCCACCTCGCGCTTCGAGCCGTCCGCCGCGACGACGTCGTTCCCTTCGACGCGGGAGATGGCCTGTGGCAGCACTTCGACGTTCGGCTTGGTCAGCGCGGGGTAGTACGTGTTGGACATCAGCAGCCGCTTGCAGCCCAGGATGAAGTCCGGCGTCAACGCTTCGCGCAGCTTCGGGTCGCGGATGGCGCGGCGCAGGTTCCACCGGCCCGCCTGCTGGATCACCTTCATCACGCGCGGGTGCCGGAAGGCGAAGCTGAACAACTCCAGGCCCCCGTAGAACGCGTTGCGGTACCAGCGTTGCGTGGCCGGCAGGTGCCGGAACAGCGCCCGTTCGATCCACGGCATCCGGTGGTCGACCTTCGGCAGCACCCAGGGCGCGGTTCGCTGGAACAGGTGAAGCTTGCCCACCAACGGCTGAATCTTCGGCACGAACTGGATGGCACTCGCGCCCGTGCCGACGACGGCGACCCGCTTGCCCGCCAGGTCGTAGTCGTGGTTCCATCGCGACGAGTGGAACACCTCGCCGGGGAACTCCGCCAGGCCCGGCAGGTCCGGCAGCAACGGCTCGTGCCACGGTCCCGTGCCGGACACCAGGACCCGTGCCGTGTAGTGGCCGTCGGTGGTCGACACCTGCCAGTGCGAGCCGTCCCAACGGGCCTCGGTGACGGCGGTGTCGAACCTGATCAGCGGCTGGACGCCGAACTGCCGCACGGTCCGCCGCAGGTACTCGCGGATCTCCGGCTGCTCCGCGAACACCCGCCCCCAGTCCGGGTTCGGCGCGAACGAGTACGAGTAGAGCGACGACGGGATGTCGCACGCGCAACCGGGGTAGGTGTTGTCCCGCCACGTGCCGCCCACCTCGGCGGCCTTCTCCAGCACCAGCAGGTCGAACCCGGCCTGCTTGAGCCGGACCGCCGCGCCGATGCCCGACACGCCCGCGCCCACCACCAGAACGTCCACCGCCGTCATGGATACCGACGGTATTTCGATACCAATGGTCTGTCAACGTACGCTGCACGGGTGCCCAGACTGACCCGTGCGGAAAGCCAGGCCCGCACCCGCGAACTGCTCAGCGAGACCGCCCAGCGCCTGTTCCTGCGCGACGGCTACCACGCCACGTCGTTGGAGAAGGTCGCCGAGACGGCCGGCTACTCCAAGGGAGCGGTCTACTCGAACTTCCGCAACAAGGACGAGCTGTGCCTGGTCGTGGTCGACCGGCTGTACGCGGAACGCATCGCGGAGATCGCCAAGGCGTTCAGCGGCGGCACCCTGGACGAGCGGCTGCGCGCCTTCGAGGACTACGCCGAGGTGATGCTCGGCGACGCGCCCCGGACCCAGTTCGAGGTCGAGTTCGCGTTGCAGGCCCGCCAGAACGCCGACCTCCAGACCGAACTCGGCCGCCGCGACGCGCTGGTCGTCCGGGCATTGGCCGACCTGATCCGGTCCCAGGCGGAGGAGTTCGGCCTCACTCCGTTGCTGCCGCCCCACGACCTGGCGCGGACGCTGCTCAGCCTGGGCATCGGGCTGGGTGTGCAGCGGTTCGTGGTGCAGGGCGTCCTGCCGGTCCGCGTGCTCACCGACACGGTCAGGGTGCTGTTGGGCATCGCGCTTTGAAAAAGAACTTTATAAGCAGCTTGACGGCAGAAGAGGGACCACGGACTCAAAGTGCTCCATTAGCACGCAGGTCTGGGCTCAAGCCGGGAACATTACGGAGATGGACCACACTTTCGATAGTTCTAAAATCTGCCGGGGGACGGCTGGCAACCGCACACGCCGCCCGCAAAGCTACCCGCCCAGCGTGCCAAGTCGCGGTTCCTCTTCCCGAAGAGCGGCGCGGATCAGAAGAGCGGCGCGGATCAGAAGAGCGGCGCGGATCGGTCGGCTGGGAGGGTCGCTTTGCGGGCGGCGTGTTGCGCTGACACCGGTCCCCTGACAGATCACAGGACCTCGATGATGTGGTCCTTTTGCGTAGTGTTCCCGGCTTGAGTCCAGACTTGCGTGCTAATAGGGCGCGTTGAGTCCGTGGTTGCCCTTCTGCCGTCAAGCTGCTTAGAAAGAGGAAACCAAGCGCTAGTTGTCGTCGTTGTTGTTGTTGTCTGTTGTCTTCATGTCGCGGTCGGTTGAGGCCAAGGCCTTCTCTGTTGCGCTGTCTGCTGGTACTTCGCGCTTGCCCGGTTTGGTGAGGGAGAAGTGTGCCTCGTCGCGCATTCGTTCCACCATGTGCGGGTAGTGCAGTTCGAAGGCCGGGCGTTCCGAGCGGATTCGGGGTAGTTCGGTGAAGTTGTGGCGTGGGGGTGGGCAGGAGGTCGCCCATTCCAGGGAATTGCCGAAGCCCCAGGGGTCGTCGCGTTCCGCCGGGTCGCCGAAGCGGTAGCTGCGGAACACGTTCCACACGAAGGGCAGTACCGACGCGCCGAGCAGGAACGCGCCGATGGTCGAGATGGTGTTCAGCGTGGTGAAGCCGTCGGACGGCAGGTAGTCCGCGTAGCGGCGCGGGAAGCCGATGTTGCCCAGCCAGTGTTGGATCAGGAACGTCAAGTGGAAGCCGATGAACGTGGTCCAGAAGTGCAGCTTGCCCAGTGGCTCGTTGAGCATCCGCCCGGTCATCTTGGGGAACCAGAAGTAGATGCCCGCGTACGTGGCGAACACGATCGTCCCGAACAGCACGTAGTGGAAGTGTGCCACGACGAAGTACGTGTCGGTCACGTGGAAGTCCAACGGCGGCGACGCGAGGATGATGCCGGTCAGGCCGCCGAGCAGGAACGTGATCAGGAACCCGATGCTGAACAGCATCGGTGATTCCAGGCTGATCGAGCCCCGCCACATGGTGCCGATCCAGTTGAAGAACTTGATGCCGGTGGGCACCGCGATCAGGAACGTCATCAGCGAGAAGAACGGCAGCAGCACCGCGCCGGTGGCGAACATGTGGTGCGCCCACACCGCCACCGACAGGGCCGCGATGGCGAACGTGGCGAAGACCAAGCCTTTGTAGCCGAACAGCGGTTTCCGGCTGAACACCGGGAATATCTCGCTCACGATGCCGAAGAACGGCAGCGCCACGATGTACACCTCGGGGTGCCCGAAGAACCAGAACAGGTGCTGCCAGAGGATCACCCCGCCGTTGGCCGGGTCGAACACGTGCGCGCCGAGGTGCCGGTCGGCCGCCAGGCCCATCAGGGCGGCGGTCAGGATCGGGAACGCGATCAGGATCAGGATGCTGGTGACGAAGATGTTCCAGGTGAAGATCGGCATCCGGAACATGGTCATGCCGGGCGCGCGGAGGCAGCACACCGTGGTCACCATGTTGACGCCGCCCAGGATCGTGCCCAGGCCGCTGACCGTCAGGCCCATGATCCACAGGTTCCCGCCGATGCCGGGGGAGTGCGTGACGCTGGACAGCGGCGTGTAGGCCGTCCACCCGAAGTCCGCCGCGCCGCCGGGCGTGACGAAGCTGGCCACCACGATCGTGCCGCCGAACAGGAACAGCCAGTACGAGAACGCGTTGAGCCGGGGGAACGCCACGTCCGGCGCGCCGATCTGCAACGGCAGGATGTAGTTGGCGAACCCGAACAGGATGGGCGTGGCGTACAGCAGCAGCATGATCGTGCCGTGCATGGTGAATAGCTGGTTGTACTGCTCGGTGGACAGGAACTGGAGTCCCGGCCGGGCCAGCTCGCCCCGGATCAGCAGCGCCATCAGGCCGCCGATCATGAAGAACACGAAGGACGTGACCAGGTAGAGCAGCCCGATCTGCTTCGGGTCGGTGGTCTTGAGCAGGCCGAGCAGCACGGCGCCTTTGGACCGTCGTCGGGCCGCCCCCGGATGGGTGATCACGGGTTCCGGCTTGAGCGCGGTCATGACCGTCTCCCTCGTCCCGACGACGTGAGCAGGATCATCGTCCACCCAGTGGCGGGTGGCGGCAATCGCTCAGCCGGGCAGCCGCTCCGTCGACTCTCTGGGTTCAGGGGCTTTGACCTGCGTCGACATCTGCTCCGACGCTCGTTCGAGGAACCTCAGCAGCTCGACCGGGAACGGCAGGACGAGGGTCGAGTTCTTCTCCGCCGCCACCTCGACGATGGTCTGGAGCAGCCTGAGCTGCAACGCGGCCGGTGTCGCGGCCATCTGCGCCGCCGCCTCGGACAGCTTCCTCGACGCCTGCAACTCGCCGTCCGCGGTGATGACGCGGGCCCGCCGCTCCCGTTCCGCCTCGGCCTGCCGCGACATGGAGCGCTTCATGCTCTCCGGCAGCGCCACGTCCTTGATCTCCACCCGGTCGATCTCGATGCCCCACGACACGGCCGGGTTGTCGATCATCAGCTCCAACCCCTGGTTGAGCCGCTCCCGGTTGGACAGCAGGTCGTCCAGCTCGCTCTTGCCGATGATGGACCGCAGCGACGTCTGCGCCACCTGCAACATCGCGAACCGGTAGTCCTCGACCGTGACCACGGCCCTCACCGGATCGGTGACCTTGAAGTACACGACCGCGTCGACGCGGACCGTGACGTTGTCGCGGGTGATGCCGTCCTGCGCGGGGATCGGCAGCGTGACGATCTGGAGGTTCACCTTCTTCAGCCGGTCGACCCCCGGCACGACCATGGTCAACCCCGGCCCGCGCAGCGCCGGCAGCACCCGCCCGAACCGGAAGACCAGCCCTTGTTCGTACTGCTTGACCACACGGGCACTGGTCGCGAGCCCGAGCGCGGCCAGTGCGAGGACGCCGATCACGATGCCGAGGATCATGGCGATCATCTCCCACGGTCAGGGTACGCCGGGCGTCCCGCCAGGCGGACCGCCGCTTGGCCGGGCGAGTTAGGGTCGGACCCATGCAGACCTGGTCATCCACCCCAGTCCCGCGGGTAGCGGGGGAGCCGCGGCCCCTGCGGCTGTTCGACACGTCCACCGGCGAGGTGCGTCCCACGGCCCCCGGTGACACCGCCAGGCTGTACGTCTGCGGCATCACGCCCTACGACGCGACCCACCTGGGCCACGCCGCGACCTACCTGACGTTCGACCTGGTCCACCGGGTGTGGCTGGACAACGGCCACGAGGTGCACTACGTCCAGAACGTCACCGACGTGGACGACCCGCTGCTGGAGCGCGCCGAGCGCGACCACGACGACTGGGTGGTCCTCGGCATGCGCGAGACCGCGCTGTTCCGCGAGGACATGGTCGCGCTGCGGGTGCTGCCCCCGCGCCAGTACGTGGGCGCGGTCGAGGCGGTGCCGGAGGTGGTCGAGGCCGTGGCGAAGCTGCTGGCCGACGGCGCGGCGTACCGGGTGGACGACGCCGAGTACCCCGACGTGTACTTCGACCACGCGGCCACCGGGCGCTTCGGCTACGAGTCGAATTACGACGTGGACACCATGTCGAAGTACTTCGGTGAACGCGGCGGCGACCCGGACCGCCCCGGCAAGCGCCACCCGCTGGACGCCCTGCTGTGGCGGATGGCCCGTCCCGGCGAGCCGTCGTGGCCGTCCGAACTGGGCGCGGGCCGGCCCGGCTGGCACATCGAGTGCAGCGCCATCGCCCTGAACCGCCTGGGCACGGGCTTCGACGTGCAGGGCGGCGGCTCCGACCTGATCTTCCCGCACCACGAGTTCAGCGCCGCCCACGCCGAGGCGCTGACCGGCGAGCACCCGTTCGCGCGGCACTACGTGCACGCGGGCATGATCGGCCTGGACGGCGAGAAGATGTCGAAGTCCCGGGGCAACCTGGTCTTCGTCTCCAAGCTGAGGGCGCAGAACGTCGACCCGGGCGCGGTGCGGCTGGCGCTGTTCGCCGGCCACTACCGGGCGGACCGGCCGTGGAGCGAGGCCCTGCTGTCCGAAGCCCTGGACCGTCTGGCCACCTGGCGGCGTGCGGCGGCCTTGGACTCCGGTCCGTGCGTCGACGACACCGTGGCCAGGCTCCGCGACCACCTGGGCGACGACCTCGACACCCCGGGCGCACTGGCCGCGCTGGACGCGTGGGCTGCGGAAGCCCTGTCGACCGGCGGCAGCGTCGAGGCCGCGCCGAGGCGGTTCCGCGACGCCGTGGACGCCCTGCTGGGCGTGGAGCTGTAGCCGGCCGGGGTGCCGCTCACCCCGCCGGAAAAGGCGGTGGGGCCGACCCGCGAACGGGTGGCCCCACCGGGGGAGAACTCAGGTCACGCGTCGATCGTCCAGGTGTCGATGCGACCCGTGTCGATGGCTGCCTGGTCGCGGACACGGAGCTTCCAGGTGCCGGAAGCCGTCTCCGAGGAGGCGTTCACCGAGAAGGTCTTGCTGATGTTGTCCGCGCTGCCGCCGGACCGGTTGTGCAGGTTGTAGACGGTGCCGTCCGGCGCCACCAGGTCGACGACCAGGTCGCCGATGTAGGTGTGCAGGATGTTGACCGTCACCTGCGTGGTGGCCGACGCGTTGCCAGTGCAGCTCAGGTCGATCGAGCTGTTCACGTCGCTGTTGTCCGCGATCGCCACGTCGTTGGCGTTGGTGGCCGGGTCACAGCCGTCGCTGGTGCCGCGGATCGTCCAGGTGAACGTCGCGGTGCCGGTGCGGGAGGCCGAGTCGGTCACCGTGACGGTGACGTTGGAGGTGCCCGCTGCGGTCGGCGTGCCGGTGACCTGGCCGGACGCGTTGCCGGTCAGGCCGGCCGGCAGGCCGCTGAACGAGAACGTGTTGGGCGGGGTGCCGCCGGTCGCCGTGACCTGGAGGTTGGCCGGGGTGCCCACGGTGCCGGTCTGGTTGCCGGGGTTGTTGACGCTCGGCGGGTTGTTCGGCGTGCCGCCGATGACGAACAGCAGCTTGTTCGCCGAGCCGGAACCCGGGTTGGTGATCTTGCCCGAGGTCGCCGCGGTCACCAGGGCGGTCTCGACCTGCGCCGGGGTGGCCGACGGGTTGGACGAGACGTACATCGCCGCCGCGCCCGCGACGTGCGGGGACGCCATCGAGGTGCCGCTGATGGTGTTGGTCGCGGTGTCGTTGGTGTGCCAGGCGGACGTGATCTGCTCGCCGGGCGCGAACAGGTCGGTGCAGGTGCCGAAGTTGGAGAACGAGGCACGGGCGTCGGACCGGTTGGAGGCGTTGGTGCTGATCGCCTCGCGGACGCGGGCCGGCGAGTAGTTGCACGCGTTGGCGTTGTCGTTGCCCGACGCCACCGCGGTGGTGACGCCCGCCGCGACCAGGTTGCGCACCGCGGTGTCCGTCGCGGTGTCCGCGCTGCCGCCGAGGCTCATGTTCGCCACGGCCGGCTTGACGGCGCTCCGGGCGACCCAGTTGACGCCGTTCACGACGCCGGCCGAGGTGCCGGAGCCCTGGCAGTTCAGCACCTTGACCGCGACCAGCTTGACTTCCTTGGCCACGCCGTACCGGGTGCCGCCGACCGTGCCGGCCACGTGCGTGCCGTGGCCGTGGCAGTCGGTGTTGTTGCTGTCCACCGTGTTGGTGCCCCAGGTGGCGCGTCCCCCGAAGTCGGAGTGCGAGATCCGGATGCCCGTGTCGATGACGTAGGCGTTGACGTTGCTCGCCCCGTTGGGGTAGGTGTAGCTGTTGTCCAGCGGCAGGTTCTGCTGGTCGATGCGGTCCAACCCCCACGACGGCGGGTTGGGCTGCACGCCCTCCAACTGCACCTTCAGGTCGGCCTGCACGAAGTCGACCCGCGGGTCGGCCGCGATGCGCCGGGCCTGGACTGCCGACAGCGACGCGTGGAAGCCGTTCAACGCGTGCTGCCAGGTCGTGCGGACCTGGCCGCCGTACTTGGCGACGAGGGCGTCGGCGGCCGACGCGGACAGCGCTCTCGGCGACGCCGAGTCGCGCAGCGCGACGATGTACGAGCCGGGCACGGCGTTCGGGCTGTCGGCGGCGAGCACCTGGCCCTCGGCCGAGGCGACGCCGACGTGGCTGAACGCCACGGCCGCGGCCGATATCGCGGCCAGCCCGAGTATGGCCGTCCTTCTGATCAAGCGGGCGTGTCCCATGACGGGGTTCTCCCTTGAGGCAGGGGCGCCTACCCATCCTGGCGGATTTGCCGGACGGGTGGGCTTGCAGGGTTTGGCACGTTCGCGCGAACGGGTGGTGTGACCTGGTCCCCTGCATAGTCCGGACAAAACCCTGCGGCGAGTAGCGCCGTTGGGCGTAATCCGGTGGCCCCCGAACCGGCCACAAAACAGAAACCGCTGTTCACGGCCGATTCAGTCAGGAGTTAAAGCGCTCGTCCCGGTGCACCCGCCAGCGCTCCAGCAGGTTCGGCAGCTCGCGGTGGATGAACTCGAAGAAGGCGAGCGTCTCGGCGATGCGCCGCCCGGCGGGGGAGCGCGGGCCCAGCACGTCGATGCCTTCTTTGAGCGGGCTTTCCCAGCGTGTCATCATCTGCTCGCGGCGGAAGATGGCCTCGTACCAGACGTCCTCATACACCCGGTACACGTCGCGGCGCGACCCGGTCTTGCGCTCGCGGCTCACCAGATTCACCTGGGTGAGGTACCTGATGGCGCCCGAGATCGCGGCCGGCGACACGCGCAGCAGGTCGGCCAGCTCGGCGGCGGTGAGGCTGCCGCTGTCGGAGGCGAGCAGCGCGACGAACACCCGGGCCGGCATCCTCGGCATGCCCGACTCGGCGAAGGCCGACGCGAAGCGCTCGATGAAGCGCAGTACCGCCTGGTCGTCCCGCTCCGCCATCCGGGTCACCGCCGCATCATCCTCTCCGGTCCCACGATCGGGTGGGAGTTTATACGCTTCCTTAACTTCACGAGTTTGTGAAATCACTGTAGCTTACCGGCCATGAGCGATGCGATATCCGTATCGGGCCTGGTCAAGACGTTCGGCCCGACGCGAGCCCTGGACGGTCTGGACCTGACTGTCCGGACGGGTGAGGTGCACGGCTTCCTCGGTCCGAACGGGGCGGGCAAGTCGACCACCATCAGGGTCCTGCTGGGCCTGCTGCGCGCCGACGGCGGCTCGGCCACCCTCCTCGGCGGCGACCCGTGGCGCGACACGGCCGCGCTGCACCGCCGGCTGGCCTACGTGCCCGGCGACGTCAGCCTGTGGCCCAACCTCACCGGCGGCGAGGTCATCGACCTGCTCGGCCGGCTGCGCGGCGGCCTGGACGAGCGGCGGCGCAAGGACCTGCTCGACCGGTTCGAGCTGGACCCGCGCAAGAAGGGCCGCACCTACTCCAAGGGCAACCGGCAGAAGGTGGCCCTGGTCGCGGCGCTCGCCTCGGACGTGGAGCTGCTGATCCTGGACGAGCCGACCTCCGGTCTGGACCCGCTGATGGAGGCCGTGTTCCAGGAGGCGGTCAACGAGGAGCGCGGCAAGCGCACCGTGTTGCTGTCCAGCCACATCCTGGCCGAGGTCGAGGCGCTGTGCGACCGGATCAGCATCATCCGCAACGGCCGCACCGTGGAGACCGGCACGCTGGCCGACCTGCGGCACCTGACCCGCACCAGCGTGTCCGCCGAGCTGGCGGGGCCGCCCAACGGCCTGGCGGCGCTGCCCGGCGTGCACGACCTGAAGGTCGAGGGGCAGCGCGTGCGGTTCGAGGTCGACACCGACCACCTGGAGGCCGCGCTGCGCGCCCTGGTCTCGTCCGGTGTCCGGGCGCTGACCAGCCAGCCGCCCACGCTGGAGGAGCTGTTCCTGCGCCACTACGAGGCGCCCGTGGCGGCGGTGAAGTCATGACGGCGCTCGTGGGGACCGGCGCCCTGGTCCGCCTCGCGCTGCGGCGCGACCGGCTGCTGCTGCCGATCTGGGTGCTGGGTCTGGTCGGGATCACGCTGTCCACCGCGTCCGGCATGTACGAGCTGTACGGCACGGTGGCGTTGCGGGAGCAACTGGGGGCCGCCGCGGGGGCCAACCCCGCCTTCCTGGCGATGCTCGGCCCGATCTACGACTACACCAGCATCGGCGGCATCCTGGCCTGGCGGTGGGGCGTGTTCGGCGGCCTGCTCACCGGCCTGATGGCGATGTTCCTGGTCACCCGGCACACCAGGGCCGAGGAGGAGACCGGGCGGCTGGAGCTGATCGGCTCCACGGTGACCGGGCGGCACGCGCCGCTGGCCGCCGCCGTGGCGGTGTCCGCGCTGGCGAGCCTGCTGATCGGCGTGCTGATCGGGCTCGGCCTGGTCGGGCTGGGGGAGCAGGCGGGCGGCTCGTTCGCGCTGGGGCTGGCGTTCACGGCCACCGGCTGGGTGTTCGCCGGCGTCGGCGCGGTGACCGCGCAGCTCACCGAGAGCGCGCGGACCGCGAACGCCATGTCCGGCGCGGTGCTGGGGCTGGCGTACCTGCTGCGGGCGGTCGGCGACGCGGCGGGCGACCAGGGGCCGACGTGGCTGACCTGGCTGTCACCGATCGGGTGGCTGGAGCAGGTGCGGGCGTTCGCGGGCGACCGCTGGTGGGTGCTGCTGCTGTCGGCCGCGCTGTCCGCCGTGCTGGTGGGCGCGGCGTCGGCGCTGGTCACGCGGCGGGACCACGGCGGCGGGCTGGTGCCGACGCGGCTCGGTCCGGCCCGTGCGCCGGCGTCGCTGGGCAGCGCGTTCGGCCTGGCCTGGCGGTTGCAGCGGGGCATGCTGCTGGGCTGGACGCTGAGCCTGTTCGTGCTCGGCTGCGTGTACGGGGCGGTCGCGCGCGGCGTCGAGGAGATGTTGGAGGCCAACCCGGCGCTGGAGAAGGTCATCTCCCAGATGGGCGGCTCGGGCGCGATCGTGGACGTCTACCTCGCTTCGATCCTCGGCATCATCGGCCTGTTCAGTGCGATCTACGTGGTGCAGGCGACGCTGCGGCTGCGCACCGAGGAGGCCGGGTTCCGCGCCGAGCCGGTGCTCGCCACGCCGGTCCGGCGGATCTCCTGGGTGGCGAGCCACCTGGTGTTCTCGACGCTGGGCGCGGCCGTCGTGCTGGCCGCCGCGGGGCTCGGCGCTGGACTCGTGCATGGTGCTCGTGTCGGCGACGTCGGCGGGCAGGTCGGGCGGCTGGTGGGCTCCGCGCTGGCGCACGTGCCGGCGGTGTGGGTGGTCGCGGGCATCGCGCTCGCGCTGTTCGGCCTGTTCCCCAAGCTGACCACGGTGAGCTGGGCGTTCCTGGTGGTGTTCCTGGTGCTCGGCCAGCTCGGCGGGCTGCTGGGGCTGGGCCAGTGGGCGTTGGACCTGTCGCCGTTCACGCACATCCCCAAGGTGCCCGGGGCTGACCTGACCGCCACCCCGCTGGTGTGGCTGACGGTGGTGGCGGCGGCGCTCGCCGCAGTCGGGTACGCGGGGTTCCGGCGGCGCGACATCGGCTGAGAAAAACCGAAAGAGGTCTTTCGAAAGACCTCTTTCAGGTTTACCGTCGGGGCATGGATCTTCCCCAGCCCCGGCGGGTCTCCGACGTCGACGCGTTGAAAGCGCTGGCCCACCCGCTCCGGGTGACGCTCTTGCAGCACCTCGTGGCGGTGGGCCCGCGCACGGCCAGCGAGTGCGCCGCCGAGGTCGGCTCGACGGCGTCCAACTGCAGTTGGCACCTCAGGCAACTGGCCAAGTTCGGCTTCGTGGACCGCGCGGAAGCGGGGGACGGGCGGGAACGGCCGTGGCGGGCCACCGAGGTCGGGTTCGACATCGGCGCGTTCTCCGAGGACCCGGCGGTGCGCACCCAGCAGGACGCGTTGATCGCGTTGCAGCTCAACGAGGACAACCGGCTCGCGCAGCGCTTCCTGGACCGGCAGCACGAGCTGCCCGGCGAGTGGCTGCGGGCCGCCGCGCTGCACGGCTACACGGTGAACGTGACGGCGGAGGAGCTGACCGGGCTGCTCGGGATGATCGACGACATCCTGCGGCCCTACCTCGTGCCGCTGCGGACGGACGTGCCCGAGGACGCGCTGCCCGCCCACGTCGGAATCCGGGCGTTCCCGCGATGACCGGGCCGCTGGGGTTACCGGCGTTCCGGCGGATGTGGGTCGCCGGGTTCGTCTCGGAGATCGGCGACTGGATCCTGCTCGTCGCCCTGCCGGTCTACGTCTACCGGCTCACCGGGTCGGTGGGCTCGACCGCGACCACTTTCGTGGTGGCGCTGCTGCCGAGCCTGGCGCTGTCGCCGCTGGCCGGGGTGCTGGCCGACCGGTGGGACCGGCGGCGGCTCATGCTGTGCGTGAGCGTCGCGCAGGCCTTGGCGCTGCTGCCGCTGCTCACCGGGGACCTGGTCGTGGTCAACGTGGTGATGGCCGTCCAAGCGGCGCTGGCCGCGCTGTTCGAGCCCGCGAAGAACGCCCTGCTGCCGCAGCTCGTCGGACCGGACCAGGTCACGGCGGCCAACGGGCTGGTCGGGTTGAACACCAACCTCGCCCGGCTGATCGGCGCGTCGCTCGGCGGGCTGGTGCTCGGCTGGTCGGGGCTGCCGGGCGTGCTGTGGGCGGACGTGGCGTCGTTCCTGGTGGCGGCGGTGTTGCTGGCCCGGCCGTTCGGGGTGGTCAACCGGTCCGGCGACGCTCGGGTGTTCCGGGCCTGGCTGGACGGGTTGCGGGAGATCCGGGGGCCGTTGCGCGGCATGGTGGCCGTGGTCGGGCTGATGGCGTTGAGCCAGGGCATGTTCGTGGTGCTGTTCGTGGTGTTCGTGGCCGAACGGCTCGGCGGCGGTGAAGAGGAAGTCGGGTTGTTGCGCGGGATCCAGGCCATCGGCGGGCTCGCGGGCGGCGCGGCGGTGGGTCTGCTGGCCCGGCGGATGTCGGCGTGGTCGCTGCTGGGCTGGTCGCTGGTGGTGTTCGCGGTGATCGCGGCCGTGGGGTGGAACGGGCCGTACCTCACCACGGCGTTCGGGTTCTTCCTGGTGACGTTCGCGCTCTGCGGAGCGCCGGGCGTGACGGCGGGCGCGGGGATGATGTCGGTGCTGCAACTGCACACGTCGGACGCTGTGCGCGGGCGGGTGCTGTCGACGTTCATGAGCCTCTACGACGGGTTCCAGGCGCTGGGGATGGTGCTGGCCGGCCTGCTGGCCGTGCCGCTCGGGCTGACCGTGCTGCTCGACGTCCAGGCGGGGCTGTACCTGGCGGCGGGATTGGCTACCTTCCTGATCGGTTTCTCCTCCGTTAGGTTGGCGGCAAGCAGCTCTTGAGGGGGAGCCCATGCGGTTCGGTGCCGTGCTGTGCGCCCTGTTCCTGGCGTCAGTGGTGCTCGCCGCGCCGGCGCCGGCGTCGCCGCTGGTCGTCGCCGCGCCGGCCGCGTCCTATGTGAACGTGGTCGCGCACCAGGACGACGACGTCCTGTTCATGAACCCGGACGTGCGGAACTCGATCGCGGCCCGGCGGCCCAACACGACGGTGTTCATCACCGCCGGCGAGGCGTTCCGGGAGATCGGGCCGGGCCGGGCGGGTGATCCGCCGCTCGCGGCGTGCCGCGACGACGCGACGCTCGACCGCGAGGACTACGCCCGCTGCCGCCAGCTCGGGGCGCGGGCGGCGTACGCGCGGATGGCGGGCGTCGCCGACTCGTGGACCCAGGTCAAGTCCCTGGTGGGCACGTACTGGCTGGAAGTCCACACGCTGACCGCCCGCCCGGAGATCCGGCTGGTGTTCCTGAACGTCCCGGAATGGGCGGACAGCAGCGACGACGCCGCGCGCCCGTGCTCCGGCCCGCCGAGGCTCAACGGCGCCAGCCTGTACCACCTGTGGTTCGACGAACGCGGCACCTGCTCGATGGTGCCCAGCGGCACCGAGCTGTGGCGGGACGACGTGCGCAACCCGCTGCCCGACCGGGCCTCGCTCGTCGCCGTGCTGCGCGGGCTCTACGAGCGGTACCAGCCGACCGTGATCCGCACCCAGGACCCCGATCCCGACCCGCGCCACCAGCGGCCGGAGTGGCTGCACGACCACAGCGACCACGTGATCGGCGCGCGGTTCGCCGCCGAGGCCGCCCGCGGCTACGCCGGGCCGGGCGGTCGCGCGGTGGTCCGGATCGTGCCGCACCGCAACTACAACATCGAGGCGTCGCCGGTGAACCTCGACGCGGGCAAGCGCGCCGAGAAGGCGGCCGACTACGCGGCCTACGACCTGTGGGATGCCTCCTCGGACGACACCGGCGCGTACGCGGCGTGGCCGCAGCGGATGATCCACCGCCACGCCACCGGCACCACGTGGGCCGGGCGCAACCAGGATGGCCGGCTCCAGGCGTTCGCCGTGCAGGGCGGGCGGCTCGCGACGTGGTGGCAGACCGCGTCCGGCTGGTCGTCGACGACGCTCGCCGCGCCGGGACCGCTCGGGCCGGGCGTCTCGGTCGAGGAGGGGGCGGACGGCCGGCTGCACGTGATCGCCCGGCGGCTGGACACGCACGAGGTCGTCGCCATCGCGCAGACCGCGGTGAACGCGGGCTTCGGCGACTGGACCTCGCTGGGCAGCCCCAACACCGGCGCCGCCGCCGGCCAGGTCGGCACGCCGGTCGCCAAGCGCGGTGCGGACGGGCTGATCAGGGTGTTCGTGAAGAACGCCGGCGGCGGCCTGAGCCTGCGGACGCTCACCGGCCCGCACTGGGCGGACGCCGGCGGCACCGGTCTCCAGGACGGTCTGGCGGTCGGGGTGGACCGGTCCGGCGGCACGGACGTGTTCGGGTTCGCGGTGGTGAACGGCGTCGGCCGGATCAGGCACTGGTCCGCCCCGGCGGGTGGCGCGTTCACCCCGCGGCCGGACCTGGCCGGGTTCGAGCCGTCCGGTCCGCCGTCGGTCGCGCTGAACGAGGACGGTCGGCAGGACGTGTTCTACCGGCTGGCGGGCGACCGGGCGGCGCTCGTCGGCCACACCTGGCAGCTTGCCGACGGCAGTTGGACGTCGGCGCGCGAGGACTTGTCCAGCCAGGGCGGCGTCGGCGCGCCGGCCGTGGCCGACGCGCCCGCCGGGGTGTCCGACGCCCGCGTCCTGGTGTTCACCACGAACCGGGGCGGCGGCGTGAGCACCACCAGGCAGACCGCGGCGAACGGCTCGTTCGGCACGCGGTGGACCGACCTCGGCGGGTTCCTCGTCGGGCAGCCCGCGGCGTCGACCGACCCGTCCGGGCGGGTGGTGTTGTTCGCCTTGGACGACCGCGGCGGGCTGCTGGTCCGCCGCCAGCAGAGCGCCGGCGGCACCGCCGGTTTCGACAACTGGGTGGTGCTGCAACCGGCCTAGCGTCCTCGCCGCCGCCAGAGCAGACCCGGCGGGAGGAGCAGCACCAACGCCGCTGGCGTGAGGAACGCCGACATCGGGTTCAGGTGGTAGAGCGGCACGAACGCCATCGGCGACGCCGCGCCACCCATGAACCGGAACGACTGCAACACCGACACCGCCCCGCCCCGGTTGGCGCCGTCGTCCCGGAGCACCAAGGCGTTCAACCCGACGATCACCGCCTGCGAGAACGCACCCGACACCGCCCACAACGCGCCGACCGCGACCAGGCTCGGCAGCACCCCGATGAGGGCGAGCAGGACCGAGCCGACCGTCGTGCCGAGCAGCACGCACCGACGAGGTCCGAAGCGGTCGATCAGCCAGCCGGTCAACCGCGCCGCGACGATCCCGACCACCCCGAACCCGGTCAACACCAGCCCGCGGGCACCCGCGCCGAGCCCGAAGTCGTCCCCGAGCCGCAACGCGACCAGGAACGACACCCCACCCAGACACCCCCAGCCGACGAACCCGACCGCGGCCAGGCGGAGGACCTCCGGTCGCCAGGCACTGCGCAGCCTCGGTGGCCGCTCGCTCCGGGGAGGGTCGGCGGGCAGCCCGGTGAGCGCCAGCAACCCCGCCACGACGGCCGCGCCGACGAAGGCCCACCGCCACGAGGCCTCGGCCGCCAGCCCGCCGACGAGCGGCGCGGACGTCTGCCCGGCGGCCTGCATCGAGGCGAACATGCCGAGCGCACGGCCCAGCCGTTCCTTCGGCGTGACGGCGGCGATGGTCGCCAGGAGCAGCGGCGTGGTGAAGGCGTTGGCCGCGCCTTGGATCGCCCGCCCGCCGATCAGCAGCGGGAAGGACCACGACACCGCGCACAGGACGGACGCGACCACGTAGACGAGGTAGGCGGAGCGCACCGTCCGCCGCGCGCCCCAGCGCTCGCCCAGCGTCCCGGAGACCAGCATGAACCCGGCGAACGGCAGGAGGTAGCCGGTCAACGTGGTCGCCGCCGTGCCGGCCGAGACGTGGAAGTCGCCACCGATCTCGGGGAGGACCGACGAGGTCACGGCCCCGCCGAACGGCCCGAGGAACCCACCGGCGTACATGCCGACCACCGCGAGCCGCCGTGCGCCCACCGACACCCCCTCCGAGTCCCGGCCACTCTTTCACGGGACGTCGGGCGACCTGGTTGTTCGGGGTTCGGTCGTGTTGCGCGCAGCCGGGGCGGAGTCCAGCCGCCTGCCGGGCAGGCGACGCGGGCAGGCTGACCGGACGCGTGCCGGCCGGCAGCCCCTGACCTGGTCAGATACCGGTCGGTCCTCGACCCGGCCCCCGGCCGCGACGCCGCAGGTAGCGCTCGAACTCCGCCGCGATCGCGTCGCCGCTGGCCTCGGTGATCTGGATCTCCGCGTCGCCGCGCTCCTCCAGCGCCCGCACGTAGTTGCGCACGTCCTCGTCCTCGTCGGCCATCTCGCTGACCGTCCGCTCCCACTCCTCGGCCTGCTCGGGCAGCGCGCCCAGCGGCACCTCGACGTCCAGCACCTCCTCCACCCGGTGCAGCAGCGCCAAGGTCGCCTTGGGCGACGGCGGCTGCGACACGTAGTGCGGAACGGCCGCCCAGAAGGAGATGGCGGGCACCCCTGCCTGCACGCACAGGTCCTGGAACACGCCGACGATCCCGGTCGGGCCCTCGTAGCGCGACCGCTCCAGGCCGAACTTCGAGGCCGCCGCCGCGTCGTAGGCGGTCCCGGTCACGGGCACCGGGCGGGTGTGCGGGGTGTCCATCAGCAGCGCGCCCAGCGTCACGACGGTGGTGATGCCGAGATCCTCGATGTGGCCCAGCAGTTCGCCGGCGAACTTCCGCCAGCGCATGTTCGGCTCGATGCCGTGTACCAGAACCACGTCCGTGGCGGAACCCGGCGGGCGGCAGACCGACAACCTCGTCGTCGGAAATTCAACCCGTCGAGTGACGCCGTCCACCATGCGGACTGTGGGACGCGTCACTTGGAAGTCGTAGTAGTCGTCCGGATCGATCTCCGCGAGCGGCGTGGCGTCCCAGGTGAGTTGCAGGTGCTCGATCGCCGTGCTGGCAGCGTCTCCAGCGTCGTTCCACCCCTCGAACGCCGCCACCATGATCGGGTTGGTGAGCGGTTTGCTGGGGTCGAAAGGGGTCTTGGCGGCCTGGTCCGGATCGGTCACCGGGTCAGCCTACGACCACCACCGCGCACCCGACGCCGTAGGCTTGGCCCATGCCGGATCGTGTCTCTTCGCCCCTGCTGGACGCACTCGCCGACCGCGTGGTCGTGGCGGATGGTGCGATGGGCACAATGCTGCAGTCCGTCGAGCTGAGCCTGGACGATTTCGCAGGTCACGAAGGCTGCAACGAGATCCTCAACGTGACCAGGCCGGATGTGGTCCGCCAGGTCCACCGCGGCTACTTCGCGGTAGGCGCGGACGCGGTCGAGACGAACACCTTCGGCGCCAACCTCGCGAACCTCGCCGAGTACGGCATCCAAGATCAGATCTTCGACCTCTCGCACCGCGGCGCGGCGCTCGCCCGCGAGGTCGCCGACGAGTTCTCCGAGCCGGGCAGGCCCCGGTTCGTGCTCGGCTCCGTCGGGCCCGGCACGAAGCTGCCGACCCTCGGCCACGCCCCCTACGCCACGCTGCGCGACGCCTACGTCGAACAGGTGCGCGGCATGCTGCTCGGGGGCGTCGACGCGGTGATCGTGGAGACCTCCCAGGACCTGCTCCAGACCAAGGCGTCCATCATCGGCGCGAAGCGCGCGATGGCCGCCGAGGGCATCCGGGTGCCGATCATCGCCCAGGTCACCGTCGAGACGACCGGCACGATGCTGCTCGGCTCCGAGATCGGCGCGGCGCTCAACGCGCTGGAGCCGCTGGGCATCGACCTGATCGGCCTGAACTGCGCCACCGGCCCGGCCGAGATGAGCGAGCACCTGCGCCAGCTAGCCAAGCACGCCCGCATCCCGCTGTCCGTGATGCCGAACGCCGGCCTGCCGGAACTCGGCCCGCGCGGCGCGGTCTACCCGCTCTCGCCCGAGGAGCTGGCCGTCGCGCTGTCCGGGTTCGTCACCGAGTTCGGCGCGCGCCTGGTCGGCGGCTGTTGCGGCACCACCGCCGAACACGTCCGCCAGGTCGTGGAAGCCGTCCGCGACCTGGGCCCCAGCACCCGCCGCCCCCGGCCCGAGCCGGGTGTTTCGTCGCTCTACCAGGCCGTGCCGTTCCGCCAGGACGCCTCCGTGCTGATGATCGGCGAACGCACCAACGCGAACGGCTCCAAGGCGTTCCGGGAGGCGATGCTCAACGGGCGGTTCGACGACTGCATCGAGATCGCCCGCGACCAGACCCGCGACGGCGCGCACATGCTCGACCTCAACATCGACTACGTGGGCCGCGACGGCGCGGGCGACATGCGGCAGCTCGCGAGCCGGCTGGCCACCGCGTCCACGCTGCCGATCATGCTCGACTCCACCGAGCCCGAGGTGCTCCAGGCGGGCCTGGAGTGCCTGGGCGGGCGCAGCGCCGTCAACTCGGTCAACTACGAGGACGGCGACGGTCCCGACTCCCGGTTCCAGCGGATCATGCGCCTGGTGTCCGAGCACGGCGCGGCGGTCGTCGCCCTGTGCATCGACGAGGAGGGCCAGGCCCGCACCGCCGAGTGGAAGGTGCGCGTCGCGGTCCGGCTGATCGAGGACCTGACCCGGAACTGGGGCGTGCGCACCAGCGACATCATCATCGACACCCTCACCTTCCCGATCTCCACCGGGCAGGAGGAGGTGCGCAAGGACGCCCTGGAGACGATCAGCGCGATCCGGGAGCTGAAGCGCCGGTACCCCGAGGTGCAGACGACGCTGGGCATCTCGAACGTGTCGTTCGGCCTCAACCCGGCCGCCCGGCAGGTGCTGAACTCGGTGTTCCTGCACGAGTGCGTCCAGGCGGGCCTGGACACCGCGATCGTGCACGCGTCGAAGATCATCCCGATGGCGCGGATCCCCGACGAGCAGCGCGCCGTGGCGCTGGACCTGGTCTACGACCGCCGCCGGGAGGGTTACGACCCGCTGCAGAGGCTGATGGAGCTGTTCGAGGGCGTCAGCATGTCCTCCAGCCGGGCTTCGCGGGCCGAGGAGCTGGCGGCGCTGCCGCTGTTCGCGCGGCTGGAGCGCCGGATCGTGGACGGCGAGCGCAACGGCCTGGAGGCCGACCTGGAGGAAGCGCTCAAGGAGCGTCCGGCGCTGCAGATCATCAACGACACCCTGCTGTCCGGCATGAAGGTGGTCGGCGAGCTGTTCGGCTCCGGCGAGATGCAGTTGCCGTTCGTGCTCCAGTCCGCCGAGGTCATGAAGACCGCCGTGGCCTACCTGGAGCCGCACATGGAGCGGTCCGACGACGGCGGCAAGGGCCGGATCGTGCTCGCCACGGTCAAGGGCGACGTGCACGACATCGGCAAGAACCTGGTGGACATCATCCTGTCCAACAACGGCTACGAGGTCGTCAACATCGGCATCAAGCAGCCGATCACCGCCATCCTCGACGCCGCCGAGGAAAACCGCGCCGACGCCATCGGCATGTCCGGCCTGCTGGTCAAGTCCACGGTGATCATGAAGGAGAACCTGGAGGAGATGAACTCGCGCGGTGTCGCCGCGCGGTGGCCGGTCCTGCTCGGCGGTGCGGCGCTGACCAGGGCTTACGTCGAGAACGACCTGACCGACATGTACCTGGGCGACGTCCGGTACGCGCGGGACGCGTTCGAGGGCCTGCGGCTGATGGACGCGATCATGGCCGCCAAGCGCGGCGAGTCGCCCGCGGTCGACCCGGAGGCGGAGCGCAAGGCCGCCGAGCGCAAGGCGCGCCGCGAGCGGTCACTGCGCATCGCCGCCGAGCGCAAGGCCGCGCAGGAGGAGCCGGTCGAGGTCGGCCGCTCCGACGTCGCCGTGGACGTGCCGATCCCGACGCCGCCGTTCTGGGGCACCCGCGTGGTCAAGGGCGTGCCGCTGGCGGACTACTCGGCGATGCTGGACGAGCGCGCCACGTTCATGGGCCAGTGGGGCCTGAAGGGCTCGCGCGGCGGCGGTCCGACCTACGAGGAGCTGGTGGAGACCGAGGGCCGGCCGCGCCTGCGGTACTGGCTGGACCGGCTGGCCACCGAGGGAGTGCTGGCGCACGCGGCGGTCGTGTACGGGTACTTCCCGTGCGTGTCCGAGGGTGACTCGCTGGTGGTGTTGCAGGAGCCCAAGCCCGACTCGCCGGAGCGGCTGCGGTTCACGTTCCCCCGGCAGAAGCGCGACCGGCGGCTGTGCCTGGCCGACTTCTGGCGGCCCCGCGAGTCCGGCGAGGTGGACGTGATCGCGTTCCACCTGGTCACCATGGGCCAGCCGATCGCGGACTACGCCAACGAGCTGTTCGCCAAGGACTCCTACCGGGAGTACCTGGAGGTGCACGGCCTGGGCGTGCAGCTCACCGAGGCGCTGGCCGAGTACTGGCACCGGCGCATCCGCGAGGAGCTGCGCTGGTCCGACGGCGCGTCGGTGTCGGCGGAGGACCCGGACGACGTGGAGGAGTTCTTCAAGCTCGGCTACCGCGGCGCCCGCTACTCGCTGGGCTACGGCGCGTGCCCGGACATGGAGGACCGGGTCAAGGTGGTGGAGCTGCTGGAGCCGGGCAGGATCGGCGTCCAGCTATCCGAGGAGCTGCAACTGCACCCCGAGCAGTCCACCGACGCCTTCGTGGCGCACCACCCCGAGGCGAAGTACTTCAACGCGTGATCGAGACTTCGGTCTCGCCTGACTGCCGCCACCCGGAGAAGTAGGGAAGGCTGGCGGGTGGCATCGCGGTGAGGCCACGCCGGGAGTCCGCACGTCCACGACGACGTGGCTGGGGGGTCCCGCGGCCGGCCGTTGCGGTTTGCCGTGCCGGCCGCGCTCGGCCCTGTGGGCGATGACAGGCGAGGCGTGGGCCGCGCACGACGGCGAGCAGGCGGTGCCGCTGGTCGGGTCGGAGGCAAGGTGCGGGCGGTGAGCGTGGAGGAGGCCCGGTGAGCGTCGAAGCCGTGCTGTGGGACATGGACGGCACGCTGTTGGACTCGGAGAAGCTGTGGGACATCCCGCTCTACGAGTTCGCCGAGAAGCTGGGCGGCAGCCTGTCGCTGGCGACCCGGCAGGCGATGGTCGGGTCGAACGTGCCGACGACGATGGCGCTGCTGTTCGCCGAGGTCGGCATCACGCCGACGGAGGAGGAGACGGCGGACGGCGCGGCGTGGATCATGCGGCGCACCGAGGAGGTGTTCCGGGAGGGCCTGCCGTGGCGTCCGGGGGCGCGGGAGGCGCTGCGGGCGGTCCGGTCGTCCGGCGTGCCGATGGCGCTCGTGACGTCGACGGAGCGGGGGCTGACCGAGGTCGCCCTCGACACCATCGGCCGCGACCTGTTCGACGTGACCGTATGTGGGGACGAGGTGGAGGGCCGCAACAAGCCGCTGCCCGACCCGTACTTGAAGGCGGCCCGGCTGCTGGGCGTGGAGGCCGGGGCGTGCGTGGCGATCGAGGACTCGCCGACCGGCGTCGCGTCGGCCGTGGCGGCGGGCTGCACGGTCCTCGTCGTGCCGTGTGATGTGCCGGTGTCGGCGGGGGAGCGCCGGATCTTCCGCGAGTCGCTGGTCGGGGTGGACCTCGACGTGCTCGCCGCGCTGCGTGGCGAGAGCTGATCTTGAGCCCGCACGTCCGAACCGTCTCTTGAGCCGGCACGTCCGGGGTTGTCCTGGTCGGGTGCGGACCCGGCCAGGACGACCCCTATGTCGGCGGTCCGGCAACCTGCGCCGTGACCTTTCTGGTTGGTGGCGGATCGTCGGTCAGGCGGGTGGTCGGTCAGGCGATCGTCGGTCAGGCGATCGTCGGTCAGGCGGCGGTCGGTCAGGCGGGTTGTCGGTCAGGCGGTGAGCGCCTGGGTTTTGCTCCGCACGGCCGGGTCGATCAGCAGGCCGAACGCGACGCCCAGACCGAGCCACAGCGTGGCCGTCTCGGCGAGCGAAGCCAGCCGGAAGTCCCACAGGACGTCGCTAGGCATGTCCGCCGGAATCGCGTCCGGCGGCGCCGGGAACGCCAGCAGGATCACCGCGAACCCGGCGACCACGGCCAGCGCGACCGCGGTGAACCGCACCGGCCGGCTGAGATGTCCCAGCCGGGACGCGA
The DNA here is from genome assembly GCF_050942485.1 of Actinosynnema sp. CS-041913. Classification (NCBI taxonomy): domain Bacteria; kingdom Bacillati; phylum Actinomycetota; class Actinomycetes; order Pseudonocardiales; family Pseudonocardiaceae; genus Actinosynnema; species Actinosynnema sp. CS-041913. The sequence goes on from NZ_CP192037.1 coordinate 3,845,352, forward strand.
GGTAGCCCGCGCCGAACACCAGGAGCAGACCCGCCGCGATGACGCCCAGGTAGAGCACCGTCCGGTAGCCCACCGTGTTCGGGTCGCCCACCGCCGGCGGGTTCGCCGGGTACTTGATCGCGGGCAGCAGCGCCGCCGCCCCGAACACCGCCGCGGCCAGCGACACGCTCCGGCTGAACGGCGTCCGGTCGGTGAACCAGCGCCGTGAACCGGCGTAGGCGGTGGCGAACAACGCGCCGACCGCCAAGCCGACGATCACCGCCGCGAGCACACCGCCGACCAACTGCGTGCCCCGACCGAACAGTTCGCCGTGGTCGTGCCCGCCGGTCGGGGCCGGCTCGGCGGCGGCCCGCGCCTCCTCGACGGCCAACGCGGCCCGGATCGGCACTTCGACCACGAAGAGACCGACCAGGCCCGCGAGCAGCCCGGCGATGCCCCCCGCGCCGATCCCGCGCAGCAGCACGCTCCGATAGCTGGTCATGGCCGGCCCTAGTGGCACGGGACGCCGAGCGCGTGCCGCCCGTCGTGGAAGAACTCGTGCAGAGACTCGGCGGCGTGGCCGAGCGCGACGCCGTTCTCCTGGAGGACCAGCCAGGTGACCATCAGCGCGACCAGCGCGACAGCGTAGGCCCACCTGGGAATGGGAATGGAAAGGGAGTGCGCGGGGCTCGTCATGACGGCCTCCTCCATACCTCGTGGAAGGTCAACAACAACTCATGCCGCAGCCGGTCTCCTGACTCCCGGATCGACACCGTCCCCGCGTCTTCCCAGCCGCAGTGTGCGACCAGTGACGTTCTCGGCGGGTTGGCTCCCCGGTCACAGTGGCGAGGACCGCGCCGGATTCCCACCGGCTTCCCGTCCACTGCGGCGGTCGAACCGTAGATGGCCACGACACCCCGGCACAACCGACCAGACGAGTTGTCATCCACCCCACCCGACCACACCCCGCTCCGCGCCCGCCCGATATCCGGCCTGTCGCTTTGTGGCCGCCTGCAGCTCAGGTCGTTGCCGTTGACGACTCAGGCCACTTCGGCGGTCACCTCGGCGGCAGCGGGCAGTCGCCGCAGGTCCCGCCGCCGTCGAGTCGGTAGTACAGGCAGCAGCTCCGCCGGCGGAACACCACCTCGTCGGGGAACGGGAGGAAATCCCCGGAGTCCCGGAAGGGCGGGTCGCCGAGCAGCCGCCCGCCCAACACGAGGCAGTCCTCCGCCGACGCGACGCCACTGCGGCTGACGGTGCGCAACGCCCCGGCGATCGAGGACGCCGCGTTGCCCCACAGCAGGCCTCGCGCCACCGGGACGACCTCGCGGATCGCCTCCACCACCGGCTCCAGCGACTCGGCGATGCCGACGCCGGCGACCGGTTCCTCGATGCGCACCCGCAGCCCGTCCGGCCCGTAGTGCCACCACAGGTTGCCGGGCCGGATGTCCGGCGCAACCCCGCCCACGGCATGGGCGGCGACCGTCGGGCAGAGCAAGCGGGCCGTGTAGCTGAGGAAGAACAAGGACGCCGCCACCCGGGGCTCCCCGGTCCGGTACCGCTCGGCGATCGCCCGGAGCGTGTCGGGCAATGCCGACCCGTCTAGCAGAGCGCCGCCGGACTGCCACTCACCCCCGGACTGCCCTTCGCCGCCGGACTGTCCTTCGCCCCCGGACTGCCCATCACCCTCGGATCGCCATTGGCTCCCGACTGTTCCGGCCTCGGGCCGGCCGACATCGAGGGCGAAGAAGGGGCTGAGGCCACGAATCTGGCGCAAGGTGGACAGCACGCGGACGTAGTCGGACACGTGGCTAGTCTGCCGCCGTGGACGCACTGGGCTTGGGACTGACCCTCGGCTTGGCGGCGAGCATCAGCCCCGGCCCGCTGTTGGTGCTGGTGGTGACGTCGGCGCTGCGCTCGGGATGGCGCGCCGGAACGCTCGCCGCCTGCGCACCGCTGCTGTCCGATGCCGTGGTGGTCGCGGTGGCCTTGCTGCTGCTGGACCGGCTGCCGGCGAGCGTGCTCGGGGTGCTTGGTGTCGTCGGTGCGGTGTTCGTGGTGTGGAGCGGAGTCCAGACCATCCGTGAAGCACACGCCGCCTCGCTGGGTGGGGCGACAGGCGACGGCTCAGGTGCGGGCAGTGGCAGTGGCAGTGGCGGTTCGGGTGTTGGCGGTGCACGTGTGGGTTCGGGGTTGGGGCCGGAGGACGCCCTTGCCCTGCGGCGTGCGGTGGTGGTGAATCTGCTCAGCCCGCATCCCTGGGTCGCGTGGGCGACCGCCCTGGGACCGCTGACCATCGCCACCTGGCGTGGGTCGGCGGGCGCCGGAGTGGCGTTGTTGGTCGGCTTCTACGTGACGTTGGTCGGCGGCAAGATCGTCATCGCCCTCCTCGTCGCCCGTGGCCGCCGGCGTCTTGGTGACACCGGGTACCGCCGTGCGTTGACCTGCGCCGGAGTGTTGTTGGTGCTGGCGGGCGTGGCGTTGGGCATCGAGTTCGCCGGTTACGGCAGGTAGAACGTCATCAGGTCGCCTCGCACCGGTGGGAAGAGCGTGTGCATCAGGTCCGCGTTCGGGCCTGGGTAGACGTCCGGGAACCCGGCGGTCAGGCCGCGCAGCCCCTGCGGACCGAACAGCAGGGACGCCAGCAGGTCCGGCGCGACCCCGGCTCCACCCGCCGCGCCGGGCGCCTGCATCGTGCCGCCGGCGACGACCGGCCCGACCTCGCCGGCCCGGTAGGGCAGCCGGACGTGTGACCGGTAGAAGGACACGACCGCCTCGCCCTCCGCGTCGGCGAAGGGCGACTCGGCCAGCCGCCGCCCGAACACCGGGCGCAGGTGCTCCAGCAACGCCAGCGGATCGTTGATCCGCACGTAGTACGAGTTCGCGTCCTCCGGCGGCGGACCGAGGAACGGCTCCAGCGCGTCTCCCGCCACGGTGCCCGGACGCTCGTTCGCCGTCGTCGCCCCGGTGTGCGCGAGCAACGCGTGCGCGGCGGCGGCGTCCACCGCCGCTACCTCGCACAGCCGCACACCCTCGTCCGGCGGCGTCGACCGACCGGTGCCGACCGGCAGGCCGTCCCGCTCGACCAGCCACTGCGTGCTGCCGTCGCGGGCGATCAGCCAGCGCCACAACGGGGTCGAGTGCGGCATCCACAAATCCGCCCGAGCCTGCTCGGCGTGCTGGAGGCGGGCCAACGCCGGGATGTCGTCCAGGGTGGCCTCTCGCACGGTGGCTTCCCGCACGGTGGCTTCCCGCACGGCGGCCTCGCGCACCGTCGCCTCCCGGACCGTGTCGGGGCTGGTCGGCGGGGTGCCGACCACCGGTCGCACCGGTGCGACCGGGATCGCGTAGGTGTAGCCGAACAGCCGGTAGAAGTACGGGATGCCCAGCATCACGTTCACCAACTGCCCGCGTGCGGCGGACCGCTCGTGCGCCCAGTCCATCAGCGCCCGGACCAGACCACGACCCTCGTAGTTGCGGTCGGTGGCGACCAGCTCGACCTGGCCGGCGGGGATCTCGACGCCGTTCAGGACCAGCGTCTCGTCCAGCAGGGTCGCGGTGGAGACCACTCGATCCCCGTCCACCACGACCGCGCACGACTCCCACCCCGCGTCCGGGTCCTCGACCACCAGTCGGTGGTCCACCGCGTCCTCCGGCTCGCCCCGGTCGGCCAGCAACGCGCCGATCTGTTCGAGGTCCCGTGGCTCGGCCGGGCGCAGCACCAGCCCGTCGGACAACGTCATCCCCGCAGTGTCGACGTTGCTCCTCTCGTCGTGCCACCGGATTTACGGCGGCGATCCTTGTCACCGAACTGATTTGGCCGGTCGGACCCGAGTGCCGCACAATCCGGGCTCATGTCCTGGCTGCCGTCAGATTTCGCCCACCCCACCCGCGTCGAGCTGGGCACGGGCCACCACTTGAGGCCGATCCGGGAGTCCGATGTGGACCTCGACTACCCGGCCGTCATGGGGTCGAGGGAACGACTCTGGTCCCTCTTCGGCGAGAAGTGGCACTGGCCGCCCACGACCATGACGTACGAAGAGGACCGCGCCGACCTCGCCCGCCACGAACGGGAAGCCGAGGCGCACCAGTCGTTCAACTACGCGCTGTTCGACCACGACGAGACCGCCTTGTTGGGCTGCGTCTACATCGACCCGGCGGAGGACGCGCTCATCACCTGGTGGGTGGTGGACGAGTACGTCGGGACCGAACTCGAACGTGCCCTGGACGCCTTCGTGCCCGAGTGGATCACCCGCGCCTGGCCCTTCACCAGCCCTCGGTTCGGGCTCTGAACTCGACCGCGCAGGCCGTGGGCCGGCCGCACCCAGGACGAGGCGAGCGCGTTCCTCACCTGTCCGAGACGCCACGCGGGTCGCCGAACCACCTCCTCAGGGACTCGGCCAGTTCCTCGGGGGCGCCGCCCGCCCAGGCCACGTAGCCGTCCGGCCTGACGAGGACCGCGTCGGCGGGCGGTGTGGGGGTCGTCGTGGTGTGGATGTCCACCCGATCGGTCCAGGGTGTGGCGGTGGCGCGGAGATCGGAGCGGTCGGTGAAGTCGAGGAGCAGGGGGCGGCCGGTTCGGGACAGGGCGGCGACGGTCGTGTTGTCGGACAAGGGCAGGTCGGGCATCCAGCGGCCGGTCAGCGGGTGGGTCGAGGTGCCCATGTCGTAGACGGTGTCGGCGCCGGACATCAGGTCGGAGATGCGGCGTACCGCTGTGTCGTCTTGCAGGAGTTCGATCATTACCTCGCGCAGCGCCGTGGTGTTCGGGCCTTCCGCCAACAATGCTGTCTGGGCTCGGCTGTGCATGATGACGCGTTGGCCCACCGGGCGGCGTTCCGACTCGTAGGTGTCGAGCAGGTCTGGCGGGGCCCAGCCGTTGATGTCCGCCGCGAGCTTCCAACCCAGGTTGATCGCGTCCTGGAGGCCCAGGTTCAGGCTCGGACCGCCGACTCCCGACTGGACGTGCGCGGCGTCGCCCACCAGGAGGACCCTGCCTTCGCGGTAGCGGTCGGCCAGGCGCGAGTTGGTGCCCTCGGCGCGGCGGTTGAGGGCCGATGGTTGGCCGTCCTGCGGTTCGCTCATCGGCAGGTCGATGCCGAGGACGCGTTGTGCCGCGTCGCGGAGTTCGTCGAGCGTCATCTCGTCGGTGTCGGTCAGGCCTGACTGACCCCACTCGATCATCGCGATGCGGTAGATGCCCGGTTGGAACATGCCGAACGCGAAGACGCCGTGTTCGGTGCGGTGGAAGGTGCCCGGCCACAGGACGCCCATGCCGGGGATGTCGAGTTGGCCGGTGGTGTGGTCGGCGACCGGCTCGTGGATCACGACTTGGCCGGTGCGGTGGATGAAGCCGGCGTCGGTGATGCCGGGGAAGCCGATGCCGGCGCGTTTGCGGACCAGGCTGTGGCCGCCGTCGGCTCCCACGACATAGCGCGCGGTCAACTCGTAGTCGCCGTCCGGGCCGGACACGTCGAGTGCCACGTGGTCGCCGTGCCGGGTCAGGTCTTTCACCTGGTGGCCGCGCCGGACCGCCACACCGGCGTGGTTCTCCAGCACCTCTTCCAGCCTGCGCTGCGGGACCGGCAGGATGAACAGGGCGTGGTCTCCCAGGCCGGCCATGTCGAGCGGGAGCGCGCCGAATTGGAAGAACGGCGTCGGTTTCGGCGGCACCGGCGCGCCGGTGATGGCTTCGTGCAGGCCCCGGTAGTCCAAAGCCTGCACGACGCGGCCCACCAGGCCGTTGGCCTTGGGGAGCGCGGCGCGTTCCGGGAGCGCTTCGAGCACGATCGGGCGGACGCCCGCGAGCAGCAGTTCGTTGGCGAGCATCAGGCCGTTCGGGCCGGCTCCGACGATCGCGACGTCGGTGTCCATGAGTCCTCCTTGGGCATGGCGGAATAAACCCCACGTGTCGGGGGCCGTTGTCGGGTTGTTGAGGGGTCGCTGAATAAGCCCTTGGTGCGGGCTGAGGTCTGGCTCGATCAGGGCGTGGCTGAGTAGGCCCCGGGTGTCGGGGCTGGGGGATGGGTGGTCAGTGACTCCGTGGTCAGTGACGCTGTGTCAGTGACGCTGTGGTCAGTGACGCCGGGTCAGTGGGGTCAGTGGTGAGTGGGTCAAGTCGTTGATGGCTCCGGAAGACCGGCGGCCACCTGGGTCAGCGCTTCGCGCACCAACGATCCGAGGGGGACCGGTGGGTCGGCGGTGAGCCACCGGTCGGTGGCCACCTCGATGGCCGCGCCGACCGACGCCGCGACCAGCCTGGGATAGATGTCGGCCTTCACGTTTGTTCGGGTGCGTTCGGCGATCGCCTCGGCCAACTCCAACTCGATCATCGAACTGGCCTTCAGGAATTCGCCGATCAACGCCGGTTCGCTGGTCATCAGTCGGACCCCGGCCGCCCAGTCCGGATCCGGCACCGGGTCTCCGTTGCCGAACTGGGCCAGCGCGGCCTCCAGGATCGACTCCCAGACCGATTCCGTCATGGGACGCCGCCGCACTTGGTCCGCCAGTCGGCGGCCCCGGTCGACGTGCCTGGACGCGATGGCCTCGGCCTTGCTGGAGAAGTAGTTGTTGAACGTGCGTGGCGACACGCCCGCCGCGGCGGCGATGTCCTCCACCAGGACGTTGTCCAGGCCGCGCTCGACCGCCAGCCGGAGGGCCGCCATGCTCAGTGCCTGGCGGGTCTCCAGCTTTTTGCGTTCACGCAAGCCCATTCCGTCGTCCATGTGATCAAGGTACCGGAAACCTGCGGGGTCCGCAAGTTTTCGGGTCGCGCAACTTCGGGGCGGGTGCCGGCCGCCATTCGGGGGATGCGAGGATCAGACCCCGTGAAGACCTTCGACGAGCTGTTCGCCGAGCTGAGCGAACGCGCCCGCACCCGCCCCGAGGGCTCCGCCACCGCAGCGGCCCTGGCGGACGGCGTCCATGCGCAGGGCAAGAAGGTGCTGGAGGAGGCCGGCGAGGTCTGGATCGCCGCGGAGCACGAGTCGGACGAGCGGCTCGCCGAAGAGGTCTCCCAGTTGCTGTACCGCGTGCAGGTGCTCATGCTCGGCCGCGGTCTTACGCTCGAAGACGTCTACAAGCACCTGTGACCCATGGCCGGGGTGCTCAGCGGGTTCGTGCCGATCTGGGTGCTCACGGTCATCGGGTTCCTCGCCGCCCGGACGAACGTGCTGGGGGAACGGGCCGAGGCGGTGCTCGGCCGGTTCGCGTTCTACCTGGCCATGCCCGCCGTGCTGTTCACGACCCTGTTGGACAGCGAGCCGGGCGCCCTTGCCAACCGGGGCGTTCTGGCATTTGTGATAAGTACGTTCGTAGTTGGCACGATCGGTCTGGTCGTGTACGCCAAGGCCTTCCGGCGTTCCCTGCCCGACCAGGCGCTCGGCGCGATGGCGGGCGCCTACGTGAACTCCGGCAACCTCGGCATCCCGATCGCCGTCGGCGTCCTGGGTGACTCGTCGTTCATGGTGGCCGTGCTGCTGTTCCAGCCGGTGATCGTGATGCCGATGGTGCTCGCGGCGGTCGAGGTGGGCTCCGGGCGGCGCGGCGGAATCCTGCGGACGCTGGTCACCCTGCCGGTGCGCAACCCGATCATCCTGGGTTCCCTGCTGGGCGTGGTCGTGAGCGCGACCGGCTGGCGGCCTCCCCGGTTGGTGCTGGAACCGTTGGAGGCGCTGGGTTCCGCCGGTGTGCCGACCGCGTTGGTGGTGCTGGGCATGTCGCTCAACGCCATGCGCGCACCCGACCGGGACGGCCGCGCCGAGGTGGGCGTGGCGGTGGCGCTGAAGCTGTTGCTGCACCCTTTGGTGACGTTCCTGGCGTGCCTCGCGCTGGGCGTGGACGGCCCGCTGCGCCTCGCGGCCGTGGTGTGCGCGGCCCTGCCGACCGCGCAGAACGTGTACGTGCTCGCCAGGCAGTACCGCCCGGACGCCCGGCTGCCGCGTGACGCCGTGCTGCTGTCCACCGCGCTGTCGATGGTGACGCTGTCAATCGTGGCGGTGCTGCTCCAGTAGCGCCAGCACCTCGGCATCCGTCGTCTGGTCGAACCGCCGGTAGAACCGCCCCACCGACCGGAAGTCGAACCGCTCGTGCGGGCACACCACCAGGTCGGCCTCGGTCCGGAGCAGCCCGAGGGACTGCGTCGCCGCCACCGGAACCGCCAGGACCAGTCGCCGCGGACCGCCTTCACGGGCCTCCCGCAACGCCGCCCGCGCCGTGACGCCCGTGGCCAGGCCGTCGTCCACGATCAGCACGTCCCGACCGGCCACCCGGACGGTGCGGCCGGACCGGTACACGTCGAGGCGCCGCTGGGCCTCCCGGCGTTCCGCCTCGCACGTCGTGGCCAGGTCGGACGGCGTCAGCCCCAGGGCGCTCAACGCGTGCAGGTCGAAGATCGGCTCACCGGCCGCCGTGACCGCGCCCACCCCGAACTCCGGCCGACCGGGCGCGCCGATCTTGCGCGCCACGGCCACGTCCAGCTCCGCGCCCAAGGCCAGCGCCACCTCGTGCGCCACCGGAACGCCGCCGCGTGCCAAGCCCAGGACCAGGGGATCGGCCCACTCGCCGGGCGGCAGCGCCCCGGCGAGCGCCCGACCGGCGGCAGCTCGATCCGCGAACCTCATCACCCCATCCTGACCCCCGCTCAGCGCTCCCGCACGAACAGCGACTGCGCGGTGCGGCCCACCGGACCGCGTTCGTCGTGCAGCACACTGCCCGCCACGCCGACACCCGTCGGCCCCAGCACCGTCTCGGCGTCCAGCGCGAACCACTCGCCGACCGGCTCGCGGTGCAGGTGCACCGACAGGTCGGTGTTGATCGCGTACCACTTGGAGATGTCCAGCCTGCTCGACACGCCGCTCGCCGAGTCGGCGACCGTGAACAGCCGTTGCAGCGCCGTGGCCTCCTCACCCTCGACCACCTGCACGGTCGGCCGCGCCCACACCGTCGCGTCGCCGGGCGTGAACACACCGCCGGACACCGAACGCCATTCCATCGCGGCCAGGTACCCGCCCCGCCAGTCGTCCGGGATCGCCATCGGCGCGCACGCCCGCGGCGGCACCGGCGGCGGGCCCTCGTCGGACGCCACCGCCGATGTGTCGCCGCCGACGACCCGCCACGCCCGAGCCCGCAGCACCGCGCGCCCCTCGTGCGCCAGCTCCGCCGACAGCAGCTCCACGGAACGCCCCGGCCGGTCCAGCGCCGCCGACACCGCCAGCTCCGCCACCGGCACCGGGCCGAGCACCTCGAACGTGACCCGGGACAGCACCGTCCCCGGCCGCGGCGCGGTCCGCTCCAACGCCCGGACCAGCAGCGCCGACGGCGGCCCGAGGTGCTGGCTCTCGCCGGACCACGGCCCGACGGTGTGCTCGGTGGACGCGAACCGGCCGGCGGCCAGCCGCCGGTAGAACGCCGCCATCAGTCCGCCCTGTCCAACACGCTCTCCTGCCCCGCGTCCGGCTCCGGCCAGCCCGGATAAGGCGGCGGTGTGCCGTCGAACGCCGGGCACAGCGCCTTGTGGTCGCAGTAGTCGCACAGCCTGCTCGGGTTGGGCCGGAAGTCACCCGACTTGGCCGCCCGCAGGATCGCGTCCCAGATCGCCTCCAGCGTCCGCTCGAACCGGCTCAGCTCGGCCTCGTCCGGCGTGTACGCCAGCGCCTGCCGGTCGGCCAGGTACATCAGCCGGAGCTGGCGCGGCACCACCCCGCGCAGCCGCCACAGCACCAGCGCGTAGAACTTCATCTGGAACAGCGCCTTGGCCTCGCCGACCTGACGGGGCGCCGCGCCGGTCTTGTAGTCCACCACCCGGATCTCGCCGGTCGGGGCCACGTCCACGCGGTCGACGTAGCCGCGCAGCAGCACACCCGACGGCAGCTCCCACTCGACCAGCAGCTCACGGGCGTCGGCGTCGAACCGGCGCGGGTCCTCCAAGCCGAAATAGCCGTCCAGCAGGCCCTCTGCCGACGCCAGCCACTCGGTCTGCCCGGTCTCGTCGCCCTCGGCGAACAGGTCGGCGAACTCGGGGCGCTCGGCGCGGACCCGCTCCCAGGCCGGGGCGACCAGTTCGCGCGCCTTCTCGGGCAGGCGCTCGGCGGCGGGCAGGCCGAACAGGTCCTCCAGGACGGCGTGCACGACGGTGCCGCGGACCTGTGCTCTGGTCGGCTTCTCCGGCAGGCGGTCGACTGCCCGGAAGCGGTAGAGCAGCGGGCACTGCTTGAAGTCGCCCGCGCGGGAGGGCGACAGCGCGGGCCTGCGAACAGGGCGCTCGGTGATCATCGGCACTGCCATACGAGCACGATAGGGCAGAGCACCGACAGTGTTGGATTGCCGCGACTTCGTCGCGGGGCTCGGTCGCCTCCTGGGTCGGCAGGTCGCGCCTGATTTCCCGCCGATCGGTGGAGCGTGATCGGCGGGAAATGAGGCGCGAACTACCGACGGCGACCTCGCGGGACTGCAGATGGGGAGTCGGAGTGGGGGAAGAGGAGGGGTGGGGTGAGGGGTGGGGGGTAGGGGATGGGGTGAGGGATGGGCGGGTTACGGCGTTAACACATGGTGGGGCCTAGGCTTTTGTTGTGGTTACCAAGGTTGGTTGGCGGCGGCAGGTTGGGCGGGACGGTGGGTTGCCGTTGTTCCGTGCGGCCGGGATTCCGGTGTTGCTTGCGCCCTCTTGGTGGCTTGGGTCGGCGGCGATCGTGGTGCTTTATGCGCCGTTGGTGGGGCGGATCGCGCCGGGGACCGGTGGGGTGACCGGGGTGTTGCTGGCGGCCACGTTCGCGGTTTTTCTGGGGTTGTCGGTGTTGGCCCACGAGCTCGGGCACAGTCTGGTCGCGTTGCGGTTGGGGTTGCCGGTGCGGCGGCTTCGGCTGTTCCTGCTCGGTGGGGTGTCCGAGGTGATGCGCACGCCCGGCAAGCCCTCTCACGAAGGGGCGATCGCGGCGGCCGGGCCGATTGTGTCGATCTTCCTGGCCGGGGCGTTCGCGTTGGGCGCCATGGCGATCCCGCAGCCGGACGCGGTGTGGCTGTTGATCGCGCAGACCGCGTTCGCCAATGCCGCCGTGGCGGTGTTCAACCTGTTGCCCGGCCTGCCGCTGGACGGCGGGCGGATACTGCGGGCCGGGGTGTGGGCGGTCACGGGGCGGCGTTCGGCGGGCACCAAGGCCGCTGTGGTCGGTGGCGGGATCGTGGCCGCGTTGTTGGTCGTGTGGGCGGTCTGGGGTCTGTTGGAGGGCAGCGAGGACCGCTGGCTCAGGTTCGCCGTGTGCCTGCTGACCGCGTGGTTCGTGGTGGCGGGCGCGCGGGGTGAGCTGGCCGCCGACCGCAAGCGTTCCTGGCCGGACGGGCTCACGTTGCGCGAGCTGGTCCGGCCGGTGCTCCAGTTGCCCGCCGAGAGTCCCGTGTCGGGCGCGTTGACGGCCTCCGCCGGGCGTGGCGTGGTGCTGGTGCGGGCGGACGGGGTCGCGGCGGGGCTGTTGGACCGGGGCATGGCGCAGCGGTTGGCGTCCACGTCGCCGCACGCTCCCGCCGAGCAGGCGGCCGTGCCGATCCTGCCGGAGACGGTGCTGCTGGAGAGCGAGACCGGCGACGAGGTCGTCGAACGCGTCCAGGGCACCGCCGCCTGGGAGTACCTGGTGGTCGACCTGGAGGGACGGCCCGCCGGCGTGCTGCGCCGGGAGGACCTCAAGGCCGCGCTGGACCGTCGCTGAGCAGACCGGCGTCCTGCGCCAGGATCGCCGCCTGCACCCGTGACCGCAGGTCCAGCTTGGTCAGCACGCGCGACACGTGCGTCTTCACGGTCGTCTCGCCGATGTGCAGCTTCCGCCCGATCTGGTGATTCGACAGCCCCTCGCCGAGGCACCGCAACACCTCGACCTCGCGGTCGGTCAACGCGTCCAGCGCCGGCGGGCGGGCTCGTGGCGCGGCGGACGCGAACTCGCGCATCAGCCGCCGCGTCACGCTCGGCGCGAGCACCCCGTCGCCCGCCGCGACCTGCCGCACGGCCTCCACCAGGGCCGGCGCCTCCACCGACTTGAGCAGGAACCCCGCCGCACCCGCCCGCAGCGCGCCGTGCACGTACTCGTCCAGGTCGAACGTCGTCAACACCAGCACCTCGCACACGCCGACGAGCTGCCGCGTCGCCTCGATGCCGTCCGTGCCGGGCATCCGGATGTCCATCAGCACCACGTCCGGCCGCAGCTCGCGGGCCATCCGCACGGCCGCCGCGCCGTCCGCCGCCTCGCCCACCACCTCGATGCCCTCCGCGCCGCCCAGGATCATCACCAGACCCGCCCGGATCGCCGCGTGGTCGTCGGCCACCAGCACCGTGGTCACAGCGGCAGCTCCGCCCGCACCAGCCAGTCGCCGCCCTGCCGGCCCGCGGAGAACGTCCCGCCGACCGCGTGCGCTCGTTCCGCCATGCTCACCAACCCCGTCCCCGATCCCGCCGCCGTCTCGCGCGCCACGTTCCGCACGACCACCACCAGCCGTCTGACCTGCCGTTCCACCCGCACCGACGCCGATGAGCCGTGCTTCAACGCGTTCGTCAGCGCCTCCTGGAGGATCCGGTACGCCGCGAGGTCCACCGCGACCGGCAGCCCGTCCACGTCGTCCATGGCGAACCGCACCTCCAGCCCGCCCGCCCGCGCCGAGTCGACCAGCCGGCCGGCGTCGGCGAGCCGCACCGTCACCGGCTCGTCCACCGGTTCGTCCGCCCGCAGCACGTCGATCATCGTGCGCATCTCCGCCAGCGACCGCACGCTGTTCTCCCGCACGGACTTCAGCACCGTCCGCACGGTCTCGGAGTCGGCGGGCATGGACAGCACCGCCTCCGACTGGATCGCGATGGCCGACAGGTGCCCGGCGATCACGTCGTGCAGGTCACGGGCCATCCGGTTGCGTTCCGCGTCCACCGCCGCCCGCCGGTCCAGCTCCGCGATCCGGGCCACCTGCTCGGCGCTCTCGCGGTGCTGGCGGATGTTCGTCGCCCACCACACCGGCACGCAGACCAGCGAGAACATCTGCAGCCCGGCGTAGAGCGACTCCCGCCAGTCGCCGAGCACCGCCACGGTCAGCGTCAGGCCGAGCGTGGCGACCGCGACGACACCGATCAGCGTGCGGTGCAGCCGGCGCGGGCCGTCCAGGGACACCACGAACAGCACATCGATGAACACCATGATCACCGGCAGGCTGAGTCCGCGCGTCAGGTCCATCACCCCGGCCGCCGTCGCCAGGACCAGGGCGATCATCGGGGCGCTGCGGCGGAGCATCGTCCCCACGCACGCCACCGCGAGGATGACCAGGCGCGTCCCGATGGCCGTCGGCCGGTCGTCTCCGCCGAACACCAGGTCCAGCCTGAGCTGGTAGATCAGCATCCCGACGGCGAAGAAGCCGACCGCGATCAGCACCTCGCGGCTCTTCGGGCGGATCCTCACCCCCGAATCACAGCACACGGCTGTCGCGTGGGTCGTCCTACGAAGTGATGACGCCCGGTCGATCCGCCCGCCGACGCGCCGCACGCGCTCCGACCAGCAGTCTTGGGTCGTGGGTGAACCGTTGGTTGTGATCATCGTGGCGTGTGAGATCGGCTTCTGGGTCGTGTTGGGCGCGGGGTTGTTCGCCCGGTACGTGCTGCGGATGCCGAAGGCGGGCGCGGTGCTCCTGGTGTGCACGCCGCTGGTGGACGTGGTGCTGCTGGTGGCGACCGTCTTCGACTTGCGGTCGGGGGGTGAGGCGAAGACGGCGCACGGGCTCGCGGCGATCTACCTCGGGGTCAGCATCGCGTTCGGCCACAGCATGCTGCGCTGGGCCGACCAGCGGTTCGCCCACCGCTTCGCCGGAGGTCCGCCGCCGGTGAAGCCGCCCAAGCACGGCCTCGCGCGGGTGCGCCACGAGTGGCGTGAATGGGGCAAGTTCGTGGTCGCCTGGGGGATCGCCTGCGCCGTGATGCTGCTGCTCATGTACGTCGTGAGCACGCCTGAACGCACTCAGGTGCTGTGGGGGCAGATGTCGACGTTGAGCGTCGTCGGCTTGATCTGGCTGGTCGGCTGGCCCGTCTACTACTCCGCCAAGGAGGCGGCCGGGCACGTCACCGGGAAGGGGGAGAGGGATGCGTGAGGTCCTGGGGATCATCATGCTGGTGCCGCAGGGGCTGGTGCCGCTCGTGCTGATGGCGCTGGACGTGGACAGCAAGAGCTGGTTCGTCGTGATGCACCTGCCGCCGTGGGCGCAGCTACCCGCCGCGCTCGGGTTCACGGTCGTCGGCGCGGTGCTGACGGTGTCCGGTATCCGCGCGGAACGAGGCCGCTGAGCTGCGCCGCCGAGCCTTCTGCGACCATCGTGCGCTGTTGTCCGCACGCTTGTCCAGGAGGTTCGCCGCGGTGAGCACCGCCAGTGGTCCGTTCCAGCCCGGAGACCGGGTGCAGTTGACCGACCCGAAGGGACGGCACTACACGATCGTGCTCGAACCGGGCAAGGAGTACCACACCCATCGCGGCGCCCTGTCGCACGACAACCTGATCGGCCTGCCCGAGGGCTCCGTGATCACGTCCGTCGGGGGCACGTCGTTCCTCGCGCTGCGGCCCCTGCTGTCGGACTACGTGCTGTCCATGCCGCGCGGCGCGCAGGTGATCTACCCCAAGGACGCGGCGCAGATCGTGATGTACGGCGACGTGTTCCCCGGCGCGCGGGTCCTGGAGGCCGGCGCAGGCTCGGGCGCGCTGACCTGCTCGCTGCTGCGCGCGGTGGGGGAGAAGGGCAGCGTCACGTCCTACGAGGTCCGCCAGGACCACGCCGACCACGCGATCCGCAACGTCGAGCAGTTCTTCGGCGACCGTCCCGGCAACTGGTCGCTCACGGTCGGTGACGTGTCCGACCACGAGGGCGAGGTCGACCGGGTGATCCTGGACATGCTCTCGCCGTGGGACGTGCTGCCGGCCGTGGCCCGCAGCCTCATCCCCGGCGGCGTGCTGGTGGTCTACGTGGCCACCACCACGCAGCTTTCGAAGGTCACCGAGGCGATCCGGGAGCAGCAGCACTGGACCGAGCCGCACGCGTGGGAGACCCTCGTGCGCCCGTGGCACGTGGTGGGCCTGGCAGTGCGCCCGGAGCACCGGATGATCGGGCACACCGCGTTCCTGCTGACCACCCGCCGGCTCGCGGACGGCGTGACGCCACCCCGGCCGCAACGCCGCCCGTCCAAGGGCTGAACACGGCCTGACCAGCACAAACGGCCCGTGCCACCTATCGCACGGGCCGTTTGTCGACGTTCTGGGACTACTTCTTCTTCTCGCAGGCGACCCAGCCGTCATCGGTCTTGATGAAGGGGATGTTGTCGGTCTTCTCGCCCGCCATCATCTCCTTGAACTCGTCCGGGACGCCCTCCAGCTTGATCGTGATGTTGGCCTCGGCGTTCGTCGCGTCCTTCTCTTCGACGCTGTTCACCGTGACGACGAGCTTGATGTTCTTCGCCGCCTCCTGCATCTGCTTGGCCTTCTCCTTGGCCGCCGGCGGCAGGCCTTCGAGGTTCTTCTCGATCTCCTTGCCGATCGAGTCGGGGTCGAAGGCCTTCTTCAGGTCGTCGATCTCCTTCTGGTCGTCGGCGCAGGTCAGCGACCGCAGCTTGTCGTAGTCCTTGCTCGACATGGCCGCCGCGAAGCTGTCCGCCGCGTCCTTCGCCGTGCCGTTGCCGCCACCGAGGGTGAGCAGGAGGACCACGACCACGCCGATCACCAGGACACCGCCACCCGCCAGGATCCAGGGCAGGGGGCTCTTCTTGCGCGGCGCGCCGTAGGGATCACCGAAACCACCCGGTTGGCCGTAACCGGGCTGGGCGAACTGGCCGGGCGGCCCGTACGGCTGCTGGCCGGGGCCCGGCTGACCCGGCTGACCCGGCTGGCCGGGCGGCGGGAAACCACCGGGCGGCGGGCCGTAGCCGGGCTGCTGCTGCCCACCCTGTGGGAAACCCTGGGGCGGCGGCGGGAATCCGCCGGGCTGCTGGCCGGGCCCCGGTTGCGGGCCGAATTGGCCTGGTTGCTGGCCATACGGACCCGGCTGCTGACCGTAGGGGCCCGGCTGCTGCGGCGGGACGGACATCACGTTCTCCTAGAACTTTCCGCTGGTGGCAGTGGAGACTGCCCGGAACACGCAGGTGGGACTTCGTACTGGGACGCACGGTAGCGGGTGGGAGGTTCCGTCAGGCACCGATATGGAGCAGTCCGTCCCGCCGAGCGGGGGGAATGTGTGATCACACGACCCCCGGGAACCCACGGGATGGCCGCTTTTGTCGGTGATCGCCGGTACCGTTGTCGTACGAACACGGGAGGAGGGTGCCGACATGCAGCACGGTCATCCCGGCAGCCAGCCCGACGAGGGTGGCGAGCTGAACAAGGGCAACAACTCTGGTGAGCTGGCAGCGCAGATCAGGTTCCTGGAGGACGAGATCGCGTTGCTGCGCCGCAAGTTGACGGAATCCCCACGACACGTCCGCCTGCTGGAGCAAAGGTTGGCGGAGGCGACGGAGCGCGTCAGCCAACTTACCGAGCGCAACACGAAGCTCATCGACACCCTTCGAGAAGCACGGAGCCAACTGCTCGCGCTGCGCGAGGAAGTGGACCGCCTGGCCCAGCCACCCAGCGGGTACGGCGTGTTCCTGGCGCGGTTCGAGGACGG
Organism: Actinosynnema sp. CS-041913; assembly: GCF_050942485.1. NCBI lineage: Bacteria > Bacillati > Actinomycetota > Actinomycetes > Pseudonocardiales > Pseudonocardiaceae > Actinosynnema > Actinosynnema sp. CS-041913. The sequence goes on from NZ_CP192037.1 coordinate 3,861,990, forward strand.
CACGGTGGACGTGTTCACCTCCGGCCGTCGGATGCGGGTCTCGGTGTCGCCCGCGGTCGAGACGCCGTCGCTGGTCCTGGGCCAGTCGGTGCGGCTGAACGAGGCGCTCACGGTCGTCGAGGGCGGCGACTTCGAGCGCACCGGCGAGGTCTGCACGCTGCGCGAGGTCCTGGAGTCCCAGGAGGACACCTCGATCGGACGCGCGCTGGTCGTCGGCCACGCCGACGAGGAGCGCGTCGTGTGGCTCGCGCAGCCGCTGATGGACGCGCCGCTCAAGGCGGGCGACTCGCTGCTGGTCGACTCGAAGGCGGGCTTCGCCTACGAGCGGGTGCCGAAGGCCGAGGTCGAGGACCTCGTGCTGGAGGAGGTCCCGGACGTCAAGTACGAGGACATCGGCGGCCTGGGCAGGCAGATCGAGCAGATCCGCGACGCGGTGGAGCTGCCGTTCCTGCACGCCGACCTGTTCCGCGAATACAAGCTGCGCCCGCCCAAGGGCGTGCTGCTGTACGGCCCTCCCGGCTGTGGCAAGACCCTCATCGCGAAGGCGGTGGCCAACTCCCTGGCCAAGCAGGTCGCGTCCGCGCGTGGCGACGACCACCGCGAGGCCAAGAGCTACTTCCTCAACATCAAGGGCCCCGAGCTGCTCAACAAGTTCGTCGGCGAGACCGAGCGGCACATCCGGCTGATCTTCCAGCGGGCGCGCGAGAAGGCGTCCGAGGGCACCCCGGTGATCGTGTTCTTCGACGAGATGGACTCGATCTTCCGCACCCGCGGCAGCGGCGTGTCGTCGGACGTGGAGACCACGATCGTCCCCCAGCTCCTCAGCGAGATCGACGGCGTCGAGGGCTTGGAGAACGTGATCGTGATCGGCGCGTCCAACCGGGAGGACATGATCGACCCGGCGATCCTCCGGCCGGGCCGGCTGGACGTGAAGATCAAGATCGAGCGCCCGGACGCCGAGGGCGCGAAGGACATCTTCAACAAGTACCTCACCCCGGACCTGCCGATCCACGCGGACGACCTGGCGGAGTTCGGCGGCGACCCGGCGGCCTGCATCGACGGCATGGTGCAGCACACCGTCGAGCGCATGTACGAGGAGTCGGAGGAGAACCGCTTCCTGGAGGTCACCTACGCCAACGGTGACAAGGAAGTCCTGTACTTCCGGGACTTCAACTCGGGCGCGATGATCCAGAACATCGTGGACCGGGCCAAGAAGGCGGCCATCAAGAGCCTGCTGGACACCAAGCAGCCGGGTCTGTCGGTGAGGCACCTGCTCGACGCGATCGTGGACGAGTTCGCGGAGAACGAGGACCTGCCGAACACGACGAACCCGGACGACTGGGCCCGCATCTCCGGCAAGAAGGGCGAACGGATCGTCTACATCCGCACCCTGGTCACCGGCAAGAACCAGGAGTCGGGCCGAGCCATCGACACCGCGACCAACACCGGCCAGTACCTCTAGCCGGCAGCGCACTCCCGGAAGCCCCGTCCACCACAGGTGGGCGGGGCTTTTGGCCCGGCTGACGGGGCGGAACTGCTGGTCAGGACACGGGTGGCACGGCGGCCCGCCCGTCCAGCCGGTCGAGTCGGCCGGTTTCGAGGTGGGTGATGTCGCCGCCGGTGTCCAAGGCGGCGTCGAGCAGCACCGCCAGTGAAGTGCCGTGGACCGGGACGTCGGCGGGGTCGTCCACCAGCCGGAAGTCGCGGCTGAAGGCGTTCGGGCTCGCGTTCTCGACCTCCTCGACGCGGCACACGACCCAGTGGGTTTCCCTCGTGTCGTAGTCGACGGCCGCGCAGACGCTCCGGCCGTCGGCGAGGTCGATGACCGTCACGAGTGTCCGGTCGCCGAAGCCACGCCTCACCTCGTGGCGGTCGTCCACCGGCCGTAGCCGCCAGGCGCCGTCGAACAGGGTCGCGGAGCCGATCCGGCGGTAGACCGCGATGAGATCGGCGCACGCGTCGTCCAGGAGCGAGTCCTGCGGTGCGGTGGTTTGGTGGTCGCGCACGATCCGGTCGATCACGTCGTCGATCTCGACCGCGGCCGGCGCGAGGTGCCAGCTTGCGACCGGCCGCAGCGCCCCGTCGGCGTCCTGGGTGACACCGACCAGGCCGGCGTGCAGGGCGACCACCCGGTTGTCCCCGTCGACCTGGTCGGTGACGTTGACGATCACCCGCGACAGCGTGGCCGGCACGGCGTCGCCGCGTATCCCGGGACCGTCGTAGGGCCTGCCGTCGAGGGTCAGGTCGCGTGGCTCCCCGATCGGCAGCTCCAGCAGCGGATTCGGCGTGTCGACCACCCCGGCGCCGGTCAGGTAGGGGTAGAGCCGCGCGGCCCAGCCGGTGATCACCTCGCCGCCGTAGGCGTCCACCGGGTTGTAGATGCGCTGCCAGAACGCGGTGTCCACGTCGCCGGCCGCGGCGCGGACGAACTGGTCGGCGATCGGCGCCAGCGAGCGGCACCAGGCTTCCAGGCCGAAACCGGCGATCACGTCCACCCGGTCACGGATCTTCCGCCAGTCCTGCACCGTGCCGGTCACCGTGATCGACGGGATGCCGCAGACGCACTCCAACCACAGCGAGAAGTACGGCGAGTACGCGTCGAGCAGCACGATCCGTCCTGCGGTCCGCTCGACGTCGGTGCTGGTGGAGAAGTCGCACCCGAACACCTCGGTGCTGCCGATCCCGGCGGCGAGCTGCCGGTCGAACGACGCCACGACGTGCCGCCACGACTCCGCGTCCCGCGGCATCGGGCCGCCGACCGCCACGACGAGCCGTTCGCGTCCGGCATGGCGGACCAACCTCGGACGCAGCTCCTCGGCGTGCAGGCGGACGTGCTGGGCAACGCCCTGCGCGATGGTCAACCACACCGCGTCCGGGGACAGCACGAGGGGACGATGGTCGGCGAACGCCCGTGCGACGGCACCGAGCAGCGGGTGAACGCCGTCCGGGGCGAGGACCGGCAGGGTCGGGTCGCCACCGACGGCCAACGCGTCCGCGAACAGCTCACCGAGCGGTTGGGTGGGCAGTTTCCCGGCGGCAGCCACGACATCGTCGACCTGGAAGGTCACCATGGCCAGACCCTAACGCCGGCGACGCCCGCCGACCTGACAGCGGTCCGGGGACCAAGTCACGAACCGGGCGTGACCAGCCCCGACTCGTACGCCGCGATCACCAGTTGCGCCCGGTCACGGGCCTGGAGCTTGTGCAGCAACCGCCCGATGTGGGTCTTCACCGTCCCCACCGACAGGTGCAGCTCCTGCGTGATCTCCGTGTTCGACAGCCCTCGGGCGATCAACCCGAGCACCTCCCGCTCTCGCTCGGTGACGCCCTCCAGCAGGCCCCGGACCTCCCGCCGCTCCGGCGTCCGCGAGAACTCCGCGATCAACCTCCGCGTCACCGACGGCGAGAGCAACCCGTCGCCTCCCGCCACGACGCGGATGGCGGCCAACAGCTCCGCGGGCGGCGTGTCCTTCACCAGGAACCCGCTGGCCCCGGCCCGCAACGCCGAGTAGACGTACTCGTCCAGGTCGAACGTGGTCAGGATCAACACCCGGGCCGCCGAGAACGAAGCGATCTGCCGGGTGGCCTCGATCCCGTCCATCCCCGGCATCCGGACGTCCATCAACACCACGTCGGGCGATGTGCGGCGCACCGCGGACACCGCCGACGCGCCGTCACCGGCCTCGCCCACGACCCGCAGGTCCGGCGCCGAGTCCACCAGCACCTGGAAACTCCCCCGCAGCAGGGCCTGGTCGTCCACGACCACCACGTCGATCATGCGAACGGCACCTCGGCCGACACCCGGAACCCGCCGCCGGCCGCCGGCCCGGCCGAGAACGTCCCCCCGTACACCGCCACCCGCTCCCTCATCCCGATCAACCCGTGCCCACCGCCACCGGCCAGCACCCGCTCACCGGGCCCATCATCGGTCACCGAGATCCGCACCGACGACTCGCCTACCTCCACCGACACCGCACACCGGGCGGGCGCGGCGTGCTTGACGACGTTCGTCACGGATTCCTGCACGATCCGGAACACCGTCAACCCCACCCCGTCGGGCAACGGGCCGCCGGTCACCGACAACGTCACCGGAACCCCGGCCAGCGAAGCCCGCTCCACCAATCCCGGCAGGTCGGCCAACCCCGGCATCGGCGCCAGCTCCACCGCCGAGTCCTCCGACCGCAGCACACCCAGCAGCCGCCGCATCTCCACCAGCGTGCTCCGACTGGTGGTCTCGATGACCTGCAACGCCTCCTGGGCCTGCTCGGGCTGCGTGGCGGCCACGTGGTTCGCGATCCCGGCCTTCACGGTGATCAGCGACAGGCTGTGGGCGACCACGTCGTGCAACTCGCGGGCGATTCGCAACCGCTCGTCGGCCACCGCCCGTGCGGCCTGCTCGGCCGCTGCCCGCTCCGTGTACATCCGCCGCACCCGGGTGGACCGGCCCAACGCCCAGGTCCCGCTCAACAGGATCACCACGACCACGGCCAACCCGATGTCATCCGGCCAAGGCTCGCCGACGAGGATCGCGATCACGGCCGTGACCAGGGAGAAGATCAACGCCGGTACGGAGCGCCGACGGGACAGCGTCGACGCCACCATGAACATCGCGAACGCCGAAGGCCCGTAAGGCTCCTTGGTGATGTGCGCAATGGTGGCGATGTTCTGCACGGTCACCACGACGAGGAGCGCCGCCAGCGGCCACTTCCGCCGGGCCGCGAGCGGCAGGCCCACCAGCACCGCCAGCACCTGTCCCAGCCACTGCGGGACCGCGATCTGTCCGGCGCTCTCCTGCACGAGCCCGGAGTACACGAGCGCCACCACCACGCCCGCGAGCACGTCGAGCACGTACAGGTACGCGGTGGGCAGCCACCGGGCGAAACGCGATCTCACGACCAGACCGTAGCCGGCCCGCCGGGATACGCCATCGGACCGTGGTCCGATCCGCATCGAAGACCGTCGTCCGATCCCCGGAAACCCCGGGTCGACCACTCTCGTCACCGTGATCGAAGTACGCGAGCTGACCAAGCGGTACGGGACGGCCAGAGCCGTCGACGGCCTGAGTTTCGACGTCAAACCCGGCTACGTGGCGGGCTTCCTCGGCCCCAACGGCGCGGGCAAGTCCACCACGATGCGCGCCATCCTCGGCCTCGACCGCCCTACCAGCGGCGAGGCGCTGGTCAACGGCCGCCGTTACGCCGAGATCGAGAAGCCGATGCACCACGTCGGCGCGCTGCTGGACGCGGGCGCGGTGCACGGCGGGCGCAGCGCCTACGACCACCTGCACGTGCTGGCCCGCAGCAACGGCATCGGCTCCCGACGGGTCGTCCACACCCTCGAACAGGTCGGTCTCGCGGGCGTGGCGCGCCGCCGGGTGGGCACGCTCTCGCTGGGTATGAAGCAGCGCCTGGGCGTCGCGGCGGCGCTGCTGGGCGACCCCGGCGTGCTGCTGTTCGACGAGCCGGTGAACGGCCTGGACCCCGAAGGCATCCGCTGGATCCGACACCTCATGCGCGACCTGGCCGCCGAGGGCCGCACCGTGCTGGTGTCCAGCCACCTGATGAGCGAGATGGCGCTCACCGCCGACCGGGTGGTCGTCATCGGGCGGGGCAAGCTGATCCTCGAAGCGTCCATGCAGGAGCTGAGCGACCGGTTCCAACGGGACGTGCTGGTGCGGACGGCCGGTCAGGCCGAACTGGCCCGAGCCCTCGAACGGCTCGGCGCCACGGTCCGCCACGAGGACGGGGCGCTCTCCGTGCACGGGCTCACCGCCCACGACATCGGCGAACTCGCGGCACACGAGCACATCCCGCTGCACGAGCTGACCCCGCGCAGCGCGTCCCTGGAGGACGCCTACCTGGAGCTGACCGACGACAGCGTGGAGTACCGGACCGAGAGGACCGACCGATGACCGACGTGCTCGCCTCGGAGTTCCTCAAGCTCCGCACCGTCCGCTCCACCACCTACCTCCTGCTGTCCCTCGTCGTCACGCTGGCGGGCGGCGCGCTGGTGTCCTACCTGATGACCGCCGACTACGACGTGCAGCCGCCCGACGTGCAGGCGCACTTCGGGGCCGCCGATCCGGGTGTGATGGTGGTGCCGTTCGGCCAGTTCGTGCTCGGCGTGCTGGGCGCGCTGGCGGTCACCTCGGAGTACGGCAGCGGCATGATCCGCACCGCCCTCGTCTCGGTGCCGAAGCGGAAGTCGTTGCTGCTGGCCAAGACCGCCGTCGTCGGAGGGGTGTCGGCGGTCGTGGGCGCGGTCCTCGCGCTGCTGGCGTACCTGGTCGGCGAGCTGATCACGGGTGACCGCCCGAAGCCGATCTCGGCGTACGACTCGCTGTCCGACGCATGGCCCACGCTGCTCGCCAACACGGCGTCGCTGGTCCTGCTGGGACTGTTCGGCCTGGGGCTCGGCTTCCTGCTCCGCTCCACGGCGGGCGCGCTGGTCACGTTGTGCGGCTTGCTGTTCGTGATTCCGGGCATCTCGCTGCTGCTGCCGTCCCCGTGGGACGACCGGGTCTACTCGGTGATGCTGCCGGTGCTCGCGCCGCAGCTCTCGGGGGAGCTGCCGAACCCGCCGCTGACGCCGTTGGCGGCCGGCGTGGCGATGATCTGCTACCTCGTCGTGGCGCTGGGCGGGGGTCTGGTGGCGTTGCTGCGCCGTGACGCCTGAGTGTCTTGACGGACGCGGAGCGTGGTCGTTAAGGTCCGGAGATAGTAAGTAAACTTTCCTGACTAATACCGCCGCCTCGATCGAGAGGAGAACGCCGCATGGCAAGACTCCGGATCGCGCTGGCCTTGGCGGCCACGCTCGTGCTTCCCGGTGTCGTGGTGGGCACGGCGCAGGCCGCGCCCACCACGGCCGCCGCGCTCCCGCCCGGCTCGCCGGCAGCGGTCAACGGCCAACTCCGGGTGTGCGGTGTGAAGCTGTGCAACCAGCACGGCAAGCCGATCCAGCTCCGCGGCATGAGCACGCACGGCATCCAGTGGTACTCCCAGTGCGTCAAGTCGGCGTCCCTCGACGCGCTGGCCCACGACTGGAAGGCCGACGTGCTGCGCATCTCGATGTACATCCAGGAAGGCGGGTACGAGACCAACCCGCGCAAGTTCACCGACCTGGTGCACGGCTACATCGAGGAAGCGACCAAGCGCGGCATGTACGCCCTGGTCGACTGGCACCAGCTCAACCCCGGCGACCCCAACCACAACACCTCGCGCGCCAAGACCTTCTTCAAAGAGATCGCCAACCGGCACAAGAACAAGACCAACATCATCTATGACATCGCCAACGAGCCCAACAAAGTGTCCTGGTCGCGCGTGAAGTCCTACGCCGAGCAGGTCATCCCGGTCATCCGCGCCGAGGACTCGGACAGCCTGGTGCTGGTCGGCACGCACGGCTGGTCCACCTTCGGGCACTCCGACGGCAAGGACCCGCAGGAAGTGGTCAGGAACAAGGTGGCCGCGCAGAACGTCATGTACACCTTCCACTTCTACGCGGCCGAGCACGGCAGTGACTACCTGAACGTGCTGTCGAAGGTCTCCGACCAGGTGCCGGTTTTCGTCACCGAGTTCGGCACCCAGAAGGCGGACGGCGACCAGGGGAACGACTTCACCCAGTCGCAGAAGTACATCGATCTGATGAACGCGAAGAAAATCAGTTGGGTCAACTGGAACTTCTCGGACGACGAGCGCTCCGGCGCGGTGTTCAAGCCCGGCACGTGCGCCGGCAACTCGTTCACCGGCACCGGCAGGCTCAAGCCCGCCGGCGTGTGGGTCCGCGACCGCATCCGCACCGCCGACGACTTCCCGACGAGCTGATCCGAGGTGACACGGACCGGCGGCCACCGCAGGTCGCCGGTTACCGTGTCGGATGTGCCCGATTTCGCTCTAGGCCTCGCCGCGCTCGGTCGTCCCGCCTACATCAACCTGGGGCGCGAACTCGCGCTGCCCGCCCACCGCGACGTCGACGCCATGCGCGCGGCGTGCCACGCGGTGCTGGACGCGGCCTACGAGGCGGGCGTGCGGCGGGTGGACGCGGCCCGGTCCTACGGGCGGGCGGAGGAATTCCTGGCGCAATGGCTGGCCGAACGCGGGCACCGGGACGTGCGGGTGTCCAGCAAGTGGGGCTACGAGTACGTGGCCGACTGGCGGCCCGACGCGAAGACCCACGAAGTCAAGGAGCACTCGCTCGCCCGGTTCACCCGGCAGTGGGCGGAGACCGAAGGCCTGCTCGGCAACCACCTCGAGCTGTACCAGGTGCACTCGCTGACCGACGACAGCCCGCTGTTCGGCGACCTCGAACTGCTCGCCGCGCTCGGTCGGCTGCGCGATTCCGGCGTGCGGTTGGGTTTCTCCACGTCCGGTCCGCGCCAGGCCGACACCGTGCGGCGCGCGTTGGACCTGGAGATGGAAGGGCGCCGCCTGTTCGAAGTCGTGCAGTCCACCTGGAACGTCCTGGAACCCTCCGTCGGACCCACCCTGGCCTGGGCGCACGAGACCGGCGCGGAGGTGTTCGTCAAGGAGGGCATGGCCAACGGCCGCCTCGCCGTCGACCCGCCGCGGGAGGTGCGCGACCTGGCGGCGAAGCACGACGTCGGGCCGGACGCGATCGCGCTGGCCGCCGTGCGCGCCCAACCGTGGGCGGACGTCGTGCTGTCCGGCGCGGCCGGCGTCGACCAGCTATGCGCCAACCTGAAGGCCCGCGAGGTCGACCTCGCGCCCGACGAACTCGACCTCGCCGAGGAACCCGGGGAGTACTGGGCTACTCGGGCTTCGCTGGCCTGGGACTGAGCCGCACCGACCCCGAGTCCAGGTCGATCGCGCCGCGCGGGGGAGCGCCGTCCTCCTCCTCGTCGCGCATCATCAGCTCGGTCCGCCGCTGGTCCAGCTCCAGCATCTTGCTGCCGTAGAGGATCATGGTGAACTCGTCCATGCCCGCCTGGGTGACCACCGAGTGGCCCTTGCGGCGGCGGACCCACCGCCAGACCCGCTCGCCCGCCGCCAGGCCGAACAGCAGCACGGCGAGGCCGGGGATCGACATCGCGAAGATCATGCCCACGAGAACCACTCCCGGATCAGTGCCCGACCGTCCGGTACCACCGGCCACTCGGGGTCTTCCGCTTTTGCCCGGACCTCGGCCTCGGCCATCCACCCGCCCCACGCGACTTCCTCGGGTTGGAGGGTGAACGGGCCGTCGCTGCGCACCTCGTAAACGTGCGCGACGTAGCGGATGGTTCCGTCCACGAACGGCGTCTTGAAACAGAATTCCGGCCTGGCCGAGACGCCCAGCTCCTCGGCCAGTTCCCGCACGGCGCACTCGTCCGGCGTCTCGCCCGCCGCGACCACGCCGCCGCACGTCGGGTCGTACAGGCCGGGGTAGACGTCCTTGGTGTCTGTGCGGCGGTGCACGAACAGCCGCCCGCCGTCCCGCGACCGCACCACGATCGCGGCGCACGCGTGCCACAGGCCCTCGGCCCGCATCCGCTCCCGCGTCGCCGACCCGGCCGGCGTGCCGTCCGGGGTAACCACCAGCACGTGCTCCAAAGATCCTCCCCAAGTCGTACCCGTCAGTGATACCTCGGGGCGACGCCCGCCGACGACCACGATTCCTAACGTCGTGACCGTTCGCGTCACGAGGAGGAGTTGTGCCCACATCCCTGCGGCTCGCGCTGGCCGAGTTCCGCAACAGGCCCGGCCGCGCCGTGTTGCCCGGGGTCGCGCTGGTGGTCGGCGTCGCCTGCCTGCTGGCCGCCCTGATGATGAGCGACGCCATGGTCCAGGCGACCCGCGACGGCACACCCGTCGCGCCGTCCGGCGCGGACCTCGTGGTCCGGACGGCGCCGCGGGCCGACGCGACGCTGGACCAGGCGGTGGCCGACCGGGTCGCCGCGGTCGACGGGGTGCGGGAGGTCGTGCCGGTCCGCCGGATCGAGGCCGACCTGCTGCTCGACGGCGGCCGGGCGGGCGAGCGGCGCGCCACCGCCGACATCGAGGTGGACCGCGACGGGCTGCGCCGGGTGCCGATCCTGGAGGGCCGCTCACCCGGCCGCGACGGGGAGATCGCGGTCGACCGGGTGACCGCCTACCAGCACCGGCTCAGCCCCGGCGGCTCGGTGCGGATCGCCGACGCCGCGGGCCGGCCGCTCGACGTGGTGGTCCGGGGGATCACCAAGCGGGGCGGCATGGGCGAGGAGCCCGCGATCGTGATCGGCGAGGGCCTGGCGGCCAAGCTCGGCGGCACGCCGGTCCACCTCGCGCTGAACGTCATCGGCGGTGACCGGGCGGCCGTCGCGCAGGCTGCGGGCGAGGGTTTCCGGGTCGGCACCCCGGCGGAGGTGAACGCCGAACCCGTCAACGACGACTTCGCCGTGGTGCTGCTGCCGTTCAGCATCCTGGCGCTGGCCACGTCGGTGTTCGTGGCGTCGGCGACGTTCCGCGCCGTGTACGCGCAGCGCCAGCGCCACACCGCCCTGCTGCGCTGCCTCGGTGCCCATCGCGGGCCGCTGGTGTGGGCGAACCTGCTCGAAGCCCTGCTGACCGGCGCGGTCGCGGGCGCGGTCGGCTCGGTGTTCGGCGGCACGGTGGCGTGGCTGCTGGCCAGGCTGTTCGACACGACCGGGCTGTCCGCGATCTTCGGCGCCGTCGAGCTGAGCCCGCCGCTGCTGCCTAGCACCGGACACCTGCTCGTGGGCGTGGCGGTGGCCGCCGTGCTCAGCGCGGTCGCCGCCGTGCGGCCGTCACTGGCCGCCGCCCGGATCTCGCCGCTCGCGGCGCTGCGCACGTCGGAAGGGTCGACGCCGGACGCCTCGGTGGTGCGCCGCCGGCGGGTCTTCGGCCTGGTCCTGGTGGGCGCGGCGGCCGGCATGGCGCTGCTGGGCGTGCTCGCCAAGGGCTCGATCCTGGCGATCTTCCTGATCCTGTTCTCCGGCATCGCCGCCGTCGCGGGCCTGTTCGGCGTGCTCGGGCCGGTCGTGGTGCCCGCGCTGGGCCGGATCTTCGGCTCGGTCGCGAGCCGGTTCGGCGGCGCGCAGTGGAAGCTGGCCTCGGCCGAGGTGCGACGGGTGCCGCAGCGGTCCGCGTCGGTGGCGATGCCGCTGCTGCTGGCCGCCGCGATGATCACCTACTTCGCCGTCACGGTCGGCTCCGCGCAGCGCCTGGAGGACGAGTTCAGCAACGAGCCCCGGCCCGACGCGGTGATCTCCGACGCGGGCGGCCGGGCGCTCGACGCGGGCGTCGCCGCGGCCGGCAACCGGCCTGAGGTCGCGGGCAGCGTCGTCATGCACACCGCGCGCGGTGTGCATGACGACGCGTTCGGCGAGGGCGGGTTCCCGATGACCGTCGCGGGCGTGGACGCGGACCGGATGCGGGCGTGGCTGGCCGCGGAGCAGGTCGAACGGGCGGACTTCCGGCCGGGGACCGTGCTGCTGGAGGAGTACACCGCGCGGAACCTCGACGCGGTCGTCGGACAGCCCGTCACCCTGGACGGCCTGCCCGGCGGGCCGCGCACGGCGACGTTCGTCGGGACGGTGCCCGACACGCTGGTGGACAACGCCGACGCGGTCCTCGCCGACACGTCCCTCGCGCCCGCGTCGAAGATCCTGGTCGCGTTCAAGCCGGGCGTGGACCCCGCCGCGTTCCAGCACGGCGTGCGGTCCTCGCTGGGCGAGTCGCCGACCGTGCTGGTGCAGACCAGGGCGGACGCGAATGCGCACAGCCAGCGCCAGCTCGACCTGGGAATCCTGATGCTGATGGTGCTGCTGGGGCTCTCGGTGGCGGTCGCCGTGACCGGTATCGGCACCGCGCTGACCATCTCGGTGCAGGAACGCCGCAAGGAGATGGCGCTGCGCCGGGCACTCGGCGTGACCAGGGGCGGCCTGCAAGGCGGCGTGATGGCCGAAGCGGTGCTCCTCGCGCTGGTCGGCGTGCTGGGCGGCGGGTTGTTCGGCCTGCTGTACGCCGAGCTGACGCTGCTGGCGTTCGGGGTGTACGCGCTGCCCACCGCGTCCCTGGTCCCGCTGCTGGTGGGCGGGGCGGGTGTGGTCGCGCTGGCGGTGCTCGCGGCCTTCGGGCCGGCCCGCGGCGCGTCCCGCATCCGGCCCGCCGCGGGACTGGCCGCAGGGTGAAACGTGACCCCGGTCCCGACGGAATGTCGGTGGCACGCCGTAGGCTGCGAGCTATGCGGCGGATCATGGGAACCGAAGTCGAGTACGGCATCGCGGTGCCGGGTGACGCGACGGCAAACCCGGTGCTCACCTCGACACAGGTGGTGCTCGCCTACGCGGCTGCCGCCGACATACCGCGGGCCCGGCGCGCACGCTGGGACTACGAGGTCGAGTCGCCGCTGCGCGACGCGCGCGGCTTCGACCTCGGCGCGCCCGGCGGGCACCCCGGCGACAGCGACGTCGAGGACCTGGGCGCGGCCAACGTCATCCTCACCAACGGCGCGCGCCTGTACGTCGACCACGCGCACCCGGAGTACTCCGCGCCCGAGGTCACCAACGCGCGCGACGCGGTGATCTGGGACAAGGCGGGGGAGCGGGTGATGGAGGAGGCGGCCATGCGCGCCGCCACCGTCCCCGGCCAGCCCCGGCTCCAGCTCTACAAGAACAACGTGGACGGCAAGGGCGCCAGCTACGGCACCCACGAGAACTACCTGATGCAACGCAGCACCCCGTTCACGGCGGTGATCGCGGGCCTGACGCCGTTCTTCACGTCGCGGCAGGTCATGGTGGGCTCCGGGCGGGTCGGCATCGGCGCGTCCGGCGAGGAGGCGGGCTTCCAGCTCTCCCAGCGCTCGGACTACATCGAGGTCGAGGTCGGCCTGGAGACCACGCTCAAGCGCGGCATCATCAACACCCGCGACGAGCCGCACGCCGACGCCGACAAGTACCGCCGGCTGCACGTGATCATCGGCGACGCGAACCTCGCCGAGTACTCCACGTACCTCAAGGTCGGCACCACCTCGCTGGTGCTGGACATGATCGAGGCCGGCCGCCGGTTCGACGACCTGCGGCTGCTCGACCCGGTGCGGGCCGTGCACCAGATCAGCCACGACCCGACCCTGAAGACCCGCGTGGAGCTGGCCGGCGGGCGCAAGTTCACCGGCCTGGACCTCCAGTTCGCCTACTTCGAGCGCGCCTCGGAGTTCGTCGAGCAGGAGGGCGCCGGGGACCGCGACGTGCTGCGGGTCTGGGGCGAGGTGCTGGACGCGCTGGCCCGCGACCCGGAGGAGTGCGCCGACCGGCTCGACTGGCCCGCCAAGCTGCGCCTGCTGGAGGGCTACCGCGCCCGGGACGGCCTGGCCTGGGGCTCGCCCCGGCTGCACCTGGTCGACCTCCAGTACTCCGACGTGCGGCTGGACAAGGGCCTGTACAACCGGCTGGTAGCCCGCGGCTCGATGAAGCGGCTGGTCAGCGAGGACGAGGTGCGCGCGGCCGTGCTCGCGCCGCCGGAGGACACCCGCGCCTACTTCCGGGGCCGGTGCCTGGAGCGCTACCCCACCTCGGTGGCGGCGGCGTCGTGGGACTCGGTGATCTTCGACCTGGGCCGCGAATCCCTCGTCCGGATCCCCACCCTGGAGCCGCTGCGCGGCACGAAAGCCCACGTCGGAGCGCTCCTGGAGGCGTCCGACACGGCCGAGCAACTGGTGGAGGCGCTCACCAGGGGCTGATCAAGTCCACGCGAGTGGCAGGCACCAAATGTCCGACCCGGTGGGTAATGTTGGACGCGAGGGCCGGAGAAGCGGGAGGTCGACATGTCCCAGGAACAGGTCCAGCGGCAAGGCGGCGGTGACGGCGACGAAGGCGGCGACGGCGCGGCCGGCGCCGGTCAGGAGCGTCGGGAGAAGCTCGGCGAGGACGTGGACGCCATCCTCGACGAGATCGACGACGTGCTGGAGGAGAACGCCGAGGACTTCGTCCGCGCGTACGTGCAAAAGGGCGGCGAGTAGCAGCCACTGGCGGAGTAGGAGAAAAGCACACCTATGGACCACAGCTCGACCGGGCACTACCCGGCCGCGTCGCTGCCCCCGGCCTATCTGCGGCCGGGGTCGTCGTCGTTCACCGATTTCCTGCGCGCCCAGGCCCCTGAGCTGCTGCCCTCCGCGCGGCAGTACCCCGAGGGCTCGGTCGTGCAGGCCCCGCACGGCACCACCGTCGTGGCGCTGACGTTCAAGGGCGGCGTGGTACTCGCGGGCGACCGGCGGGCGACCATGGGCAACGTGATCGCCCAGCGCGACATGAAGAAGGTCTTCATCACCGACGACTACTCGGCGGTGGGCATCGCGGGCACGGCGGGCATCGCGATCGAGATCGTCCGGCTGTTCGCCGTCGAGCTGCGGCACTACGAGAAGATCGAGGGCGTCTCGCTGTCCCTGGACGGCAAGGCGAACCGGCTCTCCGCGATGATCAAGGGCAACCTGGACGCGGCGCTCGCGGGCCTGGCCGTGGTGCCCCTGTTCGCGGGTTTCGACACCGACGCCGCCGACCCGGACCGGGCCGGCCGCATCGTGTCCTACGACGTGACCGGCGGCCGGTACGAGGAGTCGCTCGGCTACCAGGCCGTCGGCTCGGGCTCGCTGTTCGCGAAGTCGGCGCTGAAGAAGCTCTACGACCCGGACGCCGACGCCGAGGCGGCCACCCGCGCCGCGGTCGAGGCGCTGTACGACGCGGCGGACGACGACACGGGCACCGGCGGTCCGGACATCGCCCGGAAGATCTACCCCGTCATCGTGACCATCACGGCCGCCGCCGGCGCGGCGCACCTGCCCGAGGAGCAGGTCGCCGCGGTGGCCGAGGCCGTCGTCGAAGCCCGCCGGTCCAGCCCGACCGGCTGAGCCCCTGCCCCCACCCGCCGACTCCAGGAGCCGCACCAGTGACGATGCCGTTGTACGCCTCACCCGAGCAGATCCTCCGGGACCGTTCGGAGTACGCCAGGAAGGGCATCGCCCGAGGCCGCAGCGTCGTCGTGCTGCGCTACGCCGACGGCGTGCTGTTCGTGGCGGAGAACCCCTCCGCGACCCTGCACAAGGTCTCGGAGATCTACGACCGCATCGGCTTCGCCGCCGTCGGCCGGTACAGCGAGTTCGAGAACCTCAGGCAGGCGGGCATCCGCTTCGCCGACATCCGGGGCTACCAGAACGACCCGCGCGACGTGACGGGGCGTTCCCTGGCCAACGTGTACGCGCAGACACTGGGCTCGGTGTTCAGCGAGCAGATCAAGCCGCTGGAGGTCGAGATCTGCGTCGCCGAGGTCGGCAGCGCGCCCGAGCAGGACACCCTGTACCGGCTGACCTACGACGGCTCCATCGTGGAGGAGCCGCAGTACGTCGTGATGGGCGGGCAGGCGGAGGCGACCGGCAACGCCCTGAAGGACGCGTACACCGAGAACCTGCCGCTGGCCGACGCGGTGCGGGTCGCGGTGAAGGCGCTCAGCGCCGGCAGCACCAGCACCGGCAACGGCAAGCCGGACCTGCTGGACCAGCCGAAGCTGGAGGTGGCGGTGCTGGAACGCGACCGCCCGCGCCGGGCGTTCCGCCGCATCGCCGGCGCCGCCCTGACGCCACTGCTGTCACCCGAGGCCCCCGCCGACACCCCGACCGACACCCCGGCCGAGGCCGCCGCCGACACCCCGCCCGCGACCGGAACCCCGCCCGCGCCCGCGAAGGGTGGCGGGAGGAAGAAGCCGGTGACGGATGTGAACCTGCCGCCGAAGGACGACGAGAAGTAACGCGCCGCGGCGCACGCCGAACGACGAGTAGCGCGACTGGCGGGCGGCGATGCCCGCCGGCTACGACAAGCGATGTGACGGCGAGCGGTGACGTACGTCGAGTGAACGGCCCCCGGCTGTCGAGCCGGGGGCCTTCGTCGTTTCGGGCCTTCGTCGTTTCGGCGCGGTCCGCGTTTCGGCGCGGCCCGCCCGGCCGCCGGTTCAGAGGAAGATCTTGACTAGCTGGTCGCGTCCCTCGGGATCGCGCAGCAGCACCTTGTTGCCCGCACGCAGCTCGGCGTCGATGAACTCGTAGATCAGCAGCGCCCGGTTCACCAGGTCGACCTTCTTCAGCCCGGTGCGCTCCTGGAGCTTGCCCAGCGCCTCCACCGCTTCGGCGATGAGCGCGACGTTGACGCGGTCCACCACCGCAGGCCGTTCCGCGGCCCGCTCGACCGACGACATGTGCGCACCTTCCTTCCCGTACTCGCCCCCGCAACACTCATCTTCCCAGATCGATTGCGGAACAGCCACATTTCCGGTGGTGAAAATGTGGTCGAAGGGTTGCTTCGGTGTGTGGATCAGCTAGACTGAGGCCGCTCGCTCACGCGGGTGCTCCTCAACCGCCTGTGAAAGGGGAGGCTGCCGGCTATCCCGGGGGACTTGCCGGCCGTCGTACTGATCAGGTGGTTTCTCCAGCTTGTCGCGTCCGCCGTGGCCGCGCCTGTCTGGAGAGGAAAGGGCACTTCAGCATGAGTGCCGCAACGCCGGACCCGGACCAGTCCGAGTCCGACAACAGCGCGGGCTGGGGCGACCCGACCCGCGAAGCGCGGATGCGCGTGGAGAAGTCGGGTCTCAAGGTTGAAGTGGCCGTGCCCTCCAGCCAAGCGCCTCGGCTGCTCGCCACGGCCGTCCACGTGGTGGTGATGATCGGAGTGGTGCTGTGCCCGGCCCTCACGCTGCGGGTCATCCCTCCGGACTTCCCGACGTGGGCGACGGTGGCGGTGATCGCCGGTCAGATCGGCCTGCTCGGGCTGGTCGCCTTGGTCGTGCGGCGTCCCACCGGGTCCGCTGAGGGAACACGACGGTAGAGGTGCGGACGGGGGCACTCGGGTGAGTGCCCCCTCGGGCCGCGACCCGTCGAGCTCCGGGTGACGGACGCGACCGTCGAACCCGTCTCCGTTAGGTGCGACGGTGGAAAGTCCGGCGGTCCTCGCAGACCTGCGCACCTCAGACGAGCGCGTCGCGCTCGGGCG
The DNA here is from genome assembly GCF_050942485.1 of Actinosynnema sp. CS-041913. Classification (NCBI taxonomy): domain Bacteria; kingdom Bacillati; phylum Actinomycetota; class Actinomycetes; order Pseudonocardiales; family Pseudonocardiaceae; genus Actinosynnema; species Actinosynnema sp. CS-041913. The sequence goes on from NZ_CP192037.1 coordinate 3,878,953, forward strand.
CTGTTGGTGATCACAAGTCCCGGGACCAGGTCTCCTCGACCACGTCCTTGCCCCACTTGCGCGTCGGCGTCGCCGCCACCGGTTCGAACCCGACCCGCTTGTAGATGCCGCGCGCCACTTCGACCTCGGACACCGTCTCCAGCGTCATCCGCCGGTAGCCGACCCGGCCCGCGAACCGGACGCACTCCTCGACCAGGCGCTTCCCGATGCCGAGACCGCGCGCGGAAGGCTCGACCAGCAGCAGGCGGAGCTGCGCGGTGTGCTCGTCGGCGTTGACGCAGAAGATCGACCCGACCGGCTCGCCGTCGACCTCCGCGATCCACGCCGCCTCGCGCTCGGGGTCGTGGTGCTCGCCGTACTCGGCGACCACCCGGGCGACCAGCGCTTCGAACGTCTCGTCGTAGCCGTACTCCTCGGCGTACCGGACGCCGTGCCGGTGGACGACCCAGCCCAGGTCACCGGGCCGCAGGGGACGCAGGAGGTAGGCGCGCGGCGTGTCCGAGAGGATCCGCCGGATCGTGCCCATCGCCGCGACCAGGGTCGCGCGGTCCGACTCGGGCACCCGGTCGAGCAGGGCGCCGATCTCCGCGTTCGACCGGACGTCCAGGTCCGCGAGCACGGCCCGGCCCGCGTCGGTCAGCTCGACGACGTGCCGCCGGGCGTCGGTGGCCGACGGCGTGCGCGTGATCAGCCCCTCCCGCTCGAACCGGCCGAGGATGCGGCTCAGGTAGCCCGCGTCGAGGCCGAGCGCGCCCTTGACGTCCACCGTGCCCGCCATCAGCTCGAACAGCACCCTGACCTCGGTCAACGAGTAGGGGGAGCGGAGGTAGGCGCTGTCCAGCACGCCGATGACACCGGTGTAGAAGCGGTTGAACGCCCGGACGTCCGCGACCGTCATTGTTGACTCCCTCAACTGATCCGTTGACTGAGTCAACCATATCGCTAGGGCCGGTAGACACCCAGGGCCGCCGGGCGGGAGCGGAACTCGAAGACCGACCCCGTGGGGCCCACCTCTCCGTCGGTGGCGATGGCCACCGCCGCGTCCTGCACCTTCACGTCCAGCCAGCGCGTCTCCAGGTGCCGGTAGGTACGGCTGCGGTGCAGCGAGCCGAGCAGAGCCCCGAGGAAGAACCTGGCCCGCGAGAACCGCGTGTCGGCGCGGATGTACCGGACGTCCATCAGGCCCGCGTCCAGCGCCGGGCGCATGGTCGGCGCGAAGCCCTTCGGCCGGTACGGCCCGTTGCCCACGAACAGCATCCAGACCAGGTGCGGCTCGCCGTTCAGCTCCACGCGCAGCGGCCGGGACGTCCGGAGCACCTCGGCCAGCGCGATCGCCGCCGCCGGCCACTTGCCCCACCGGTCCTGGAGCTTCTCGCGCAGCCGCACCATGTCGGGGTAGCCCCCGAGCGACGCCGTGTTGACGAACCAGCGCGGACCCTCGCCGTCCACGGTCACCGCCGCCAGGTCGACCAGCGCGCCGTCACCGGCCGCGACCGCACGTGCCGCGTCCGCCAGCCCGGTCACGCCGACATCGCGCGCGAAGTGGTTCAGCGTCCCCGCCGGGACCAGCACCAACGGCAGCCGGTGGGCCGCCGCCACGGCCGCGACGGCCGCCACCGTGCCGTCGCCGCCCGCCACGCCCAGCGCTCGCGGAGCGTAGTCGGCGACCGCGGTGTCGAGCTCCTCGATCGTCACGATCCGGGCCTTGGGCCACTCGCGGCCGATCTCCTCGGTCGGGTCGCCGCCCAGCCCCGAGTTCGGGTTCACCACGACGACCAGGCCCTCGCCGTCGACCAGGGCCTCCAGGCTCGTGTGCTCGCGGGCGGACGCCGCCTCGTCGCGGCCGATCGGCCACCAACGCCTGGTCAGCAGGCCCGCGCCGACCCCGATCAGGGCACCCGCCGCCACGTCCGACGGCCAGTGCACGCCGGTGTGCACGCGGGAGTACGCCACGGCCGCCGCGACCGGGGCCACGACCGCCGCCAGCGCGGGCGACTCCATCGCCACCGCCGTGGTGAACGCCGCCGCCGACGCTGCGTGCCCGGACGGGAACGACGACGAGGTGGGCCGCTTCGTCAGCCTGCGGTGCACCGCCAGCAGCTCGGCGGCCGGCCGCCGGCGCGGGAACAGCCGCTTGGCCACCAGGCTCGCGCTCGCGCTGGCGCCCGCGATGGCCGCCACGCCGCGCAGCGCCGAACGGCGGGGTCTGCCCTTGCGCAGGGCCAGCACGGCGGCCAGCCCCAGCCACAACACGCTGTGGTTGGCGGCCTTGGACAAACTTTTCATCCCCCGGTCGAGGGAGGTCACGGGCAGCCGCCCGGATCGCTTCATCAGGGCCTGGTCCAGGCTGTTCACTCGTCGGAGCACACCCGAACGTTATCCGCGAAATCCGCGCGCCGCCCGATTGGATCACTGAGGAAAGCACCGAATGCGCCTACTGTTGAGGTATGCAGCGGCGGATCTTCGGCATTGAGACTGAGTTCGGGGTGACCTGCACCTTCCACGGGCAGCGCAGGCTGTCCCCGGATGAGGTCGCGCGTTATCTGTTCCGCCGGGTCGTCTCGTGGGGCCGTTCCTCGAACGTGTTCCTGCGCAACGGCTCTCGGCTCTACCTGGACGTGGGGTCGCACCCCGAGTACGCGACCGCGGAGTGCGACGACCTCGCCCAGCTCGTGACGCACGACAAGGCTGGTGAGCGGATCCTCGAAGACCTGCTCGTCGACGCCGAGCGCAGGCTCGCCGACGAGGGCATCGGGGGAGACATCTTCCTGTTCAAGAACAACACCGACTCGGCGGGCAACTCCTACGGCTGCCACGAGAACTACCTGGTCGCGCGGGCCGGGGAGTTCTCCCGCATCGCCGACGTGCTGCTGCCGTTCCTGGTGACCAGGCAGCTCATCTGCGGCGCGGGCAAGGTGCTCCAGACACCGCGCGGCGCCGTCTACTGCCTGTCCCAGCGGGCCGAGCACATCTGGGAGGGCGTGTCGAGTGCCACCACCCGCTCGCGCCCGATCATCAACACCCGCGACGAGCCGCACGCCGACGCCGAGCGCTACCGCAGGCTGCACGTGATCGTCGGCGACTCGAACATGTCCGAGGTGACGACGCTGCTCAAGGTGGGCAGCGCGAACCTGGTGCTGGAGATGATCGAGCAGGGCGTCCAGTTCCGGGACTTCAGCCTGGACAACCCGATCCGGGCGATCCGCGAGATCAGCCACGACCTGACCGGGCGGCGCACGGTGCGGCTCGCGGGCGGCAAGGAGGCCTCGGCGCTGGACATCCAGCGCGAGTACTACGAGCGGGCCGTGGAGCACGTGGCCAAGCGGGCGCCGGACCCGATGGCCGAACGCGTCCTGGAACTGTGGGGCCGCACGCTGGACGCGGTCGAGTCGGAGGACCTGTCCAAGATCGACCGCGAGATCGACTGGGCCATCAAGTACCGGCTGATGGAGCGCTACCAGGCGAAACACGACATGGACCTGTCCAACCCGCGGATCGCCCAGCTCGACCTCGCCTACCACGACATCCGGCGCGGCCGGGGCATCTTCGACCTGCTCCAGCGCAAGGACCAGGTCGAACGGGTGACCGACGACGGCGAGATCGAGGCCGCCAAGGACACCCCGCCGCAGACCACGCGGGCCAAGCTGCGCGGTGACTTCATCGCCGCCGCGCAGGCCGCCGGGCGGGACTTCACCGTCGACTGGGTCCACCTCAAGCTCAACGACCAGGCGCAGCGCACCGTGCTGTGCAAGGACCCGTTCCGCGCGGTGGACGAGCGCGTGGAGCGGCTGATCTCCTCCCTCTAGCGGTAGCGGACGCGGGAGGCTCTTCGTGAGGCTCACACCTCATGAAGAGCCTTCTCCTCGTCGTGGCCACGGCGGCATCCCTGCTGGTGGCCTCACCCGCCTGGGCGCACGACGCCTCCTGGGACCTGCGGCCCACCGGGGTCGACGCCCGGCTGCGCGGCCTGTCCGCGGTGAACTCGAAGATCGCGTGGGTCAGCGGCAGCAAGGGCACCGTGCTGCGGACCGTCGACGGCGGCCGGACGTGGGCTTCCGTGCCGCCGCCGGACACCGCCGTGCTGGACTTCCGGGACATCGAGGCGTTCGACGCGCGCACCGCCGTGGCGCTGTCCATCGGGGCCGGCGAGTCGTCCCGGATCTACCGGACCGCGGACGGCGGTCGGACCTGGGCGGAGTCGTTCCGCAACACCGATCCGAACGCCTTCTACGACTGCGTGGCGTTCTTCGACCGGTTCCGGGGCCTGGCGATGAGCGACCCGGTCGGCGGGAAGTTCCGGGTGTTGGCCACGCGGGACGGCGGCCGGTCGTGGCGGCAGGTGCCCGAGGAGAACTTCCCGCCCGCGCTGGACGGCGAGTTCGGGTTCGCGGCCAGCGGCCAGTGCCTGACCACGGCCGGGTCGCGGGACGCGTGGATCGCGACCGGCGGCGGCGCGAAGGCCCGCGTGCTGCACTCGTCGGACGGCGGATGGCGCTGGCGGGTCACCGACACACCGCTGTTCAGCTCGCCGTCGGCGGGTGTCTTCGCGACGGCGTTCCGCACCCCGCGCCACGGCGTGGCGATCGGCGGCGACTACGCCGACCCGACCGGCACGGTGGCGAACCTGGCGCTCAGCCGGGACGGCGGGCGGACGTGGTCGGCGGCCCCGCAGTCGCCCGTCGGCTACCGGTCGGGCGCGGCGTGGCACGGTTCGTCGGTGATCGCGGTCGGGCCCACCGGCAGCGACGTGAGCCGGGACGGCGGGCGGCACTGGCGGAAGTTCGACTCGGGCAGCTTCGACACCGTGGACTGCGACGGCACCTGCTGGGCGGCCGGTGAGAAGGGCCGCGTCGGGGTGCTGACCAGGGGCTGACCCGCTCGACGAGCCGATCGGTGATCTTCGCGCGACCCATTGACAAAACAGTTTTGTACGTTCAAGATGATTTTTGCGATGAGAGACGTCCTGTACCTGGAGCAGATCGAGCAGGCCGAGGCACTGCTCAAGCCGCAGCGCATCGAGGTGCTGCGGCAGTTGGCCGAGCCGCACTCGTGCACGGAAGTGGCGACCGTGCTCGACCAGACCCCGCAGCGGGTCTACTACCACGTGAAACGCCTGGTGGAAGCCGGTCTCGTCACGCAGGTGGCGGAGCGGAAGGTGCGTGGCATCCACGAGGGCGTGTACCAGGCGACCGCCCGTGCCTACTGGCTCTCGCCGCGCCTGGTCGGGCGGCTCGGGCTGCGTCGCGCCCAGGACGAGCTGAGCCTGGGCTACCTGCTGGACCTGGTCGAACAGGTCCAGTCGGACATCGCCGCGCTGGACCGCACCCGGCCCGAGCTGCCGTCGCTGGGGGTGTCCGGCGAGATCCGGCTGCGCCCGGAGCAGCGGCAGGAGTTCTTCGAAGACCTCAGGACGACCTTGCAGGACCTGTTCACCCGCTACGGGGGCGCGGAAGGCGACGCGTTCCGGCTCGCCGTGGCGTGCTACCCGACCCGACCGGAGGAAGACGACCATGAGTGAGACCGTGACCATCCGCGCCCGCGCCGCCGCGCCCGTCGCCCGCGTGCACCAGGCGCTGACCTCGGCCGACGAGCTGGGCACCTGGCTGGCCGAGCACGCCGCCGTCGACCTGCCGCACCAGTACGAGTTCTGGGGCCGGCACACCCCGGAGGGCGACGCGCCGCACCAGAAGCTCCAGCACGTGGACGACACCACCGTCCGGTTCACCTGGCACGTCGGGGGCGAGGACACCACGGTCGAGTTCACGCTGGCCGCCGAGGACGACGGCACGACCGTCGTGTCGGTCTCGCAGAGCCACTTCCCCGGCTGGGAGGCGGCCGTCTCGGAACAGGGCGTGCTCGGCGTCCTGTACACGTTCTGGACGCTGGCGCTGGCCAACCTGGTGGAGCACCTCGAAGGCCGCGAGCTGACGCCGAAGTGCGACTTCACGGCGGCCGAGCTGCGGGCGTCGGTCGAGATCGCCGCGTCACGGGAGGCCGTCTACCGCTCGCTGGTGGATTCCGCCGAGTATGCGAAGTGGTTCGGCGCGAAGATCGACATCGAGCCGTGGGTCGGCGGCCGGGTCGCCATGGGCGGCCTCGACCTGAACCCGGCGCCGGCCAAGGTCGTGGACCTCGTCGAGGGCGAGCGGATGGGCATCGACTGGGGCGACGACATCGTGTCGACCTGGGAGCTGGCCGAGGCGGGCGGTCGCACCCGGCTGACGTTCGTGCAGAGCGGCTTCGGGACCGGGGAGCAGGCGTACGGCGCGTGGCTGGGCTGGCTGTCCGGCGTCGCCGAGCTGCGCCGCTACCACGAGCTGGCGGACTGGCGGCCGATCTGGCTCCAGCCGGAGGTGCCGGGCCTGCCCGAGGGGATGCTCACGGGCGACTGAGGCGGATGAGCCTGCGCTCGGATCTGCCCGAGCACCACCGCGAGCGTGAGCACGCCCGCGATCGGCACCGAGTGCCGTGGCCGCAACTGGCGCAGGCACTGGAAGAACAGCGGGATCGCGCACCAGCCGAAACTGGGCGCGAGCCACACGAGCACCAGCCAGGTCGCCAGCACCATCGGCAGGGCTCTCGTCCACCGGACGCCCAGCGGGTAGACGCCGCCGATGAGGGCCGCCACGCCCAAGACCGTCGGGTCGACGCTGTGGTACGTGACGTACCGCGCCGTCGACGCCGGAGGAGACAGCAAGGACGAAGACCGTGGTGGGCGTGCTTGTGGCGCTGAGCATGGCGGTGCGGGTGGGTACGCGCTCGCCGACCAGAGCCAGGACCGGGGCCGGGGCCGGGGCGGCAAGGGTGTCGAGGTGCGCACGGCCAAGGTGCTCACGGTCGACGCGGCGGTGCGGGCGGCGCAGGCGGCACTGGACGCGGCCGAGAAGGACGGCCGGCGGGTGACGGTCGCGGTGGTGGACCGGGGCGGCGACCTGGTCGTGCTGCTGCACGGTGACGCCGCGGCGGGCCTGCACGTGATCGGCGGCAGAGCGGTTTTCGCCTGGCCCGATGGGGTAAGGGAGGGTGTGTTCTCGGACCTCACACTGGCCAGGGTCGACACGGGCGGGGCGGAGCTGCGGGTGCGGTTCGGCGGCTCCGGGCCCCCCGTGCTGCTGCTGCACGGCCACCCGCGCACGCACACCACCTGGCGGCACGTGGCACCGTTGCTCGCACGCGACCACACGGTCGTCTGCCCCGACCTGCCCGGCTACGGCGAGTCGTCCAAACCTCCCACCGCCCCGGACCACGAGCCCCACTCGAAGCGGGCGATGGCCCGGCACCTCGCCGCGCTGATGAAGGAGCTCGGCCACGACCGGTACGCGGTGGTGGGCCACGACCGGGGCGGGTACGTGGCCACGCGTCTGGCGCTGGACCACCCCGGGCACGTCACTCACCTGGTGGCGCTCGACGTGGTCCCGATCGGCTCGGCGCTGGCGCGGTGCGGTCCGGAGTTCGCCCGGAGCTGGTGGCACTGGTTCTTCCTGGCCCAGCCCGAGGTCCCGGAACGGGTGATCAACGCCGACCCCGACGCCTGGTACCGGACCGCCGAGCGGCCCGTGGACGAGGACACCCGGAAGGCCATGCACGACCCGAAGACCGTGCACGCCATGGTCGAGGACTACCGGGCCGGCCTCGGCATCGACCGCGCGCACGACGACGCCGACCTCGCGGCCGGTGTGCGGATCCGGTGCCCGCTGCTCGTGCTGTGGGCCGAGGGCGACGACCTGCCCACCCTCTACGGCGACGTGCTCGACGTGTGGCGGGACTGGGCGCCCGACCCGTGCGGCTGGGGTGTCGACTCGGGCCACCACCTCGCCGAAGACGTGCCGGACGAGCTGGCCGCGACGATCCGGGAGTTCCTCGCCACCAGCGGCTGAATGGACCATCCAGTCGGATTGGGGTGGGGATGTGCGACATCCCGCGTTCGCCCGGGGTTAGGGTTCTCCGGTGGCCATCGCACGCGCCGAACGGCTCGTCAACCTGGTGCTGTGTCTGCTCTCCACCCGGCAGTACCTGACCGCCGAGCGCATCCGCGCCATCGTCCCCGGCTATGCCGACGCCGCGACGGACGAGGCGTTCTTCCGCATGTTCGAACGCGACAAGACCGAGTTGCGCGATCTCGGCGTGCCGCTGGAGATCGGCCGCAACGTGGGTGTGGAGGGCCCCGACGGGTACCGCATCGCGCGGCGCGACTACGAGCTGGGCGACATCGACCTGGAGCCGGACGAGGCGGCGGCGGTCGCGCTGGCCGCCCGGCTGTGGGACTCGCCGCAGCTCACCGGGGCCGCGCACGGCGCGCTGATCAAACTGCGCGCGGCGGGCGTGGACGTCGACCAGGACGTGCACGTGCCGGTCGAGCCCAAGGTGCGCACCAGCGAGCCCGCGTTCCCGCCGCTGCTCGCGGCCGTGCAGGAGGGTCGGGTGGTCGAGTTCGACTACCGCCGCCCGGTGCCGGTCGAGGTGCGCAGGCGGACCGTCGAGCCGTGGGGCGTGGTGGCCTGGCGTGGCCGCTGGTACCTCGTCGGCCACGACCGGGACCGGCGCGCCCCGCGCTGCTTCCGGCTGTCGCGGATCGTCGGCGAGGTCAAGGCCCCCGGCAAGGCCGGTGTGGTGCAGCGGCCGGACGACGTCGACCTGCTGAGCTTCGTCGCCGGCAGCGAGCCGTCCACGCAGCCGGCCGCCACCGCCAAGCTGTGGGTCGCGCGCGGCCGGGCGCAGGGCGTGCGGCGGCGGGCCCGGCCGGTGGGGGAGCAGGAGTTCGACGGCATCCCGGGCGACCTGCTGGAGATCGACCTGAGGTTCCCGGACTCGGCCGCCGGCTGGATCGCCGGTTTCGGGCCGGACGTCCTGGTGCTGGAGCCGGAAGTGCTGGCCAAGACCGTGCGGGAGAAGCTGGTGGGCGCGCTGCGCGGGGCAGGGGTGCGCGCGTGAACGCGTCCGCCGAACGGCTGCCCCGGCTGCTCGCCCTGGTGCCGTACCTGCTCGCGCGGCCCGGCATCCCGATCGACGAGGCCGCCGCCGACTTCGAGGTCACGCCCCGGCAGCTACGTCGTGACCTGGAGCTGCTGTGGATGTGCGGCCTGCCCGGCTACGGGCCGGGCGACCTGATCGACCTGTCGTTCGAGGGCGAGACGGTCACTGTGACGTTCGACGCGGGCATGAGCCGCCCGCTGCGGCTGACCGCCGCCGAGGCGACCGCGCTGCTGGTGGCGCTGCGGGCGCTGGCCGAGACGCCCGGCGTGGCGGACAAGGCCGCCGTGCGGCGGGCCGTGGCCAAGATCGAGGCGGCCGTCGGCCAGGCGCGGCCCGCCGGGGTCGCGGTCGGCCTCGCCATGCGGGAGGCCCCGGAGACCGCGCTGGTGCGGGACGCGGTGTCCGCGGGCGTGCGGCGCGGCCGGGCGCTGCACCTGCGGTACTACACGCCCTCGCGGGACGAGGTCACCGATCGGGTGGTCGACCCGATGCGGATGCTCTTGGTGGAAGGCCGAAGCTACCTGGAGGCGTGGTGCCGGATCGCCGACGGCGTTCGGCTGTTCCGGCTCGACCGGATAGACGCCGTGGACGTGCTGGACGAGCCCGCCGCCCCGCCGCCGCACGCCGAACCCACCGATACATCGGAGGGGCTGTTCCGCCCGGACCCTTCCCAACGGACCGCCGTGCTGGTATTGGAGCCGGACGCGCGCTGGGTGGCCGAGTACTACCCGGTGGACGCGCTGACCGAGCTGGACGAGGGCCGCGCGCGGGTGCTGATGCGCTATGCCGACACCGCGTGGATGGTCCGGCTGCTGCTCGGCCTGGGCGGCGAAGTGCACGTGGAGCAGCCGGTCGAGCTGGTCGAGGCGGTCGTCCGGCAGGCGGAGGCGGCGTTGCGCCGGGCGGATCACCTCCCGGCAACCTGAGCCCTATACGGTGATGCCGTGCCGTACTTGCCGAGCCTGGTGTTGCTGCTGGTCGGGATGGTCTTTTTGATCGTCATCCTGGTCAAAGTCATCGGATCCTTGCGTCGCTTCCGCGCCGCAAGCACTCTGGTAGGAGACAGGGTCGGCGACGGCGTCGGTTTGCTGCGGGCGCGGTTCGCCGCGCTCGGGGTGGCCTTCGCCGAACGGCGTCCGGACCGGGCCCTGACGGGCGAACCCCGCGTACCATCGCAGGACCGGGGGATGAAGGAGGACTACCGTGGGTAACCTCGGAGCTACTGAGCTGATCATCATCGCCGTGGTGATCATCTTGCTGTTCGGGGCGAAGAAGCTGCCCGACATGGCGCGCTCGCTCGGCCGTTCGGCCAAGATCCTGAAGGCGGAGACCAAGGGCCTGCGCGAGGACGAGGACCAGCCGCAGGCGCAACAGCAGAACACCGCGGTCCAGCAGCCCGCCCCGCAGCAGTTGCCGCCCGCGCAGCCGCAGGTCGTGCAGCCGCCGGCGCAGCAGCCGGTCGCATCCCAGCCGGTCGCACCGCAGCCGGCCGTGCAGCAGCAGCCGCAGGTGGCGCAGCCCATCGAGCAGTCCGCGCAGAACCTCCAGAACAAGCAGAACTAGACCAGAAGGACGGTCCGCACCGTGGGGGCAAGTCCCGTCCGGTGGTGGTCGGAGCGCCGAGAGCGCCGCAAGCTGACGAGCCGTCGGGGCAACCCCGACGGCACCATGTCGCTGAAGGACCACCTGTACGACCTCCGGCACCGCTTGGGCTTGGCGATGCTGTTCATCGCCTGCGGTGCGATCTTCGGCTTCTTCTGGTGGGGCTGGCACATCTTCGGTCTGCCCAGCCTCGGCGACATCATCATCTCGCCGTACTGCGGCGTCCCGGTCGACGACCGGTTCAGCCAGAACGGGGCCTGCCAGCTTCTGCAGACCAAGCCGTTCGAGGCGTTCATGATCCAGCTCAAGGTCGGCGCGGCGGCGGGCATGGCGATCACGGCGCCGCTGTGGCTGTACCAGGTGTGGCGGTTCGTCGCGCCCGGCCTGTACGCCAAGGAGCGGCGTTTCGCCCTGACGTTCGTGGGCGCCGCCTCGGTGCTGTTCATGGTCGGCGCGGCGCTGGCGTTCTACATCGTGCCGCAGGGCCTGTCGGTGCTGGTGGGCTTCGGTGACAACCAGTTCCTCACGGCGCTGTCCGGCGGCGACTACATCGACTTCGTGCTGGCGCTGCTGCTGATCTTCGGGGTGAGCTTCGAGCTGCCGCTGATCGTGGTGATGCTCAACCAGGCCGGCGTGGTCACCTACGACAAGCTGCGCCGCTGGCGGCGGGGCATCGTGTTCGGCCTGTTCATCTTCGCCGCGCTCGCCTCGCCCGGCACCGACCCGATCTCGATGGTCGCGCTGGCCGTGGCGTTGACGCTGCTGTTCGAACTGGCCATCCAGATCGCCCGCGTCCACGACAAGCGGGCCGCCCGCAGGCGCCAGGCGGAAGGCCTGGACGAGCTGGCGGACGACGAGGCCGCGCCGTTCGACTACACGCCTACCTCGATCGAGGAGCCCGCGTCCGATGCGGTGACGTCCAAGGAGCCCCACCGGGTCCGTTACGACGACGCCACATGACACGTGCGGCGCTGCTGGTCTGCCCTGCCTCCGGCAAGGGACGGGCCGCGAGGATGGCGGGCACGGTCGCGTCCCGGCTGCGCACCGCCGTGGACCGGCTCGACCTGCACGTCGCTCCGTCGTCCGAGGGCACGGCCGCGCTGGCACGTCGTGCCGTGGACGACGGCGTGGACCTGCTGGTCGTGCTCGGCGGTGACGGAGCGGCCCACCTCGCCGTGCAGGCCTGTGCGGAGACGTCCACGGCGCTGGCCGTGGTGCCCGCCGGCACCGGCAACGACCTGGCCACCGCGCTGGGCACGACGTCGGTGGACGACGTGGTCAACGCGCTGTGCGAGGGCTCCACGCGGTCGCTGGACCTGGGGCGGACCGGCAACGGCACGTGGTTCGCCACCGTGCTGTGCGCCGGGTTCGACTCGGCGGTGAACGAACGGGCCAACGCCATGCGGTGGCCCGCCGGCCCCCGCCGCTACGACCTGGCGATCCTGGCCGAACTGGCGGCCCTGCGCCCGGAGCCGCTGGTGGTGGAGACCGAGAACGCCAGGCTGGAACTGGACGCTCTGTTGGTCGCCATCGGCAACACCACCAGCTACGGCGGCGGCATCCCGGTGTGCCCGGACGCCGACGTGACCGACGGCCTCTTCGACATCACCGTGGTAGGCGCCGCTCCCCGCAGCACGCTGCTGCGGATGCTGCCCACCCTGCGCACCGGCCGGCATGTGGATCACCCGGCGGTGCGGACGCTGCGGGCGAAGTCGGTGACGCTCGCCGGACCAGGCTGGGTCGGCTATGCGGACGGGGAGCGGGTGCACGCCCTCCCGCTGGCCGTCGAGTGCAGGTCAGCGGCGTTGACAGCGGTGGGCTCGGTCGCTCCGACATCGCTCTGACGGGTCGTTCACCGGCTCGTCTCGGATCAAGAGCGCTTTTGTCGGTGCGGTGTGACAGCCTGGATGGGTGTCAAGCGCTTCGCGGTCTCCGGCCGACCAGTACGCGGACTTCCGCCGCCGCAACACCCGGCCCAAGCTGACCGACTTCCTCTCGGTGCTCTCCTTCGAGCTCGACCCGTTCCAGCAGCGCGCCTGCGAGGCCCTGGAGGACGGGCACGGCGTGCTGGTGTGCGCGCCCACCGGCGCGGGTAAGACCGTCGTCGGCGAGTTCGCCGTCCACCTGGCCCTGTCGGAGGGCCGCAAGTGCTTCTACACCACGCCGATCAAGGCGCTGTCCAACCAGAAGTACGCCGACCTGGTGGCCCGGTACGGCCAGGGCAAGGTGGGGCTGCTGACCGGGGACACCTCGGTCAACGGGAACGCGCCGGTGGTCGTGATGACCACCGAGGTGCTGCGCAACATGCTCTACGCGAACTCGTCCACGCTGGGCAGCCTCGCGTACGTGGTGATGGACGAGGTGCACTACCTGGCGGACCGGTTCCGCGGGCCGGTGTGGGAGGAGGTCATCCTCCACCTGCCCGAGTCGGTGCGGCTGATCAGCCTCTCCGCCACGGTCAGCAACGCCGAGGAGTTCGGCGAATGGCTGGTCGAGGTGCGCGGCGACACCACGGTCGTGGTGGACGAGCACCGGCCGGTGCCGCTGTGGCAGCACATGATGGCCGGCGGCCGGATGATGGACCTGTTCGCGGGCGAGGGCCCGGAAGGGCACGCCCGGATCAACCCGCAGCTACTGCGCCACACCGAGGACCTGGCGCGGTTCCACGTGCCGTGGAGCCGGAACCGGAACAACAAGGGCCGTCCGCCGCGCGGGTCGGGGTTCAAGCCGCCGTCGCGGGTGGACATCGTGCAGCGGCTGGACGGCGCGGGGCTGCTGCCGGCGATCGACTTCGTGTTCAGCCGTGCCGGGTGTGACGCGGCGGTCACGCAGTGCGTGCGGGCCGGGCTGCGGCTGAACTCCGACGCCGAGATCGAGGAGATCCGCGACGCCATCGAGGAGAAGACCCGCGACCTGCCGCAGGGCGACCTGATGGTCCTGGGGTACTGGGAGTGGCGGGAGGCGCTGGAGCGGGGCATCGCCAGCCACCACGCGGGTCTGCTGCCGGCGTTCAAGGAGACCGTGGAGGAGCTGTTCGTCCGCGGGCTGGTGAAGGTCGTGTTCGCCACCGAGACGCTCGCGCTGGGCATCAACATGCCCGCCCGCACGGTCGTGCTGGAGAAGCTGGTCAAGTACAACGGCGAGGCGCACGTAGACCTCACGCCGGGGGAGTACACGCAGCTCACCGGCCGTGCCGGGCGGCGGGGGATCGACGTCGAGGGGCACGCGGTCGTCGTGTGGCAGCCGGGCGTGGACCCGAAGGCGGTCGCGGGTCTGGCGTCGACCCGCACGTACCCGCTGCGGTCGTCGTTCCGGCCCGGCTACAACATGGCCGTGAACCTGGTGCACCAGTTGGGCGCGGCGGCGGCGCGGGACATCCTGGAGCAGTCGTTCGCGCAGTTCCAGGCGGACCGGTCGGTGGTGGGGCTGGCGCGGCGCATCGAGCGCAACAAGGAGGCGCTGGGCGGCTACGCCGAGGCGATGACCTGCCACCTCGGCGACTTCACGGAGTACGCCTCGCTGCGGCGGCGGGTCGCGGACCGGGAGAAGGCGTTGGCGCGGCAGAACTCGTCGGCCAAGCGGGCGGAGGCGGCGGCGTCGCTGGAGAAGCTGCGCAAGGGCGACGTGATCGCGGTGCCGTCCGGTCGCCGGTCCGGGCTGGCGGTGGTGATCGACCCCGGTCTGGAGCCGTTGGGCGAGGCGCGCCCGCTGGTGGTGACGGAGGACCGGTGGTCCGGCCGGCTGTCGTCGGCGGATTTCCCGTCGCCGGTGGAGGTGCTGGGCCACGTGCGGCTGCCGCGCCAGGTGGACACCCGGTCGCCGAAGTCGCGACGCGACCTGGCGTCGACGCTGCGCGCCACCGGGATCGTCGCGCCCGCCCTGCGGAAGCGCCGGTCGACGGCGGACGACGACGCCGAGCTGGCGACGCTGCGGCGGGCGTTGCGCGCGCACCCGTGCCACGGCTGCGAGAAGCGCGAGGACCACGCCCGGTGGGGCGAGCGGTACCACCGGCTGTTCGCCGAGACGGAGCAGCTAGAGCGCAAGGTCGCGGCGACGACGCACTCGCTGGCGCGCGAGTTCGACCGGATCCGGGGCCTGCTGCGGGAACGCGGCTACCTGCACGAGGAGGAGTCCGGGCCGGGCGAGGAGGTCACCGAGCACGGCAAGCGGCTGACCCGGCTCTACAGCGAGTCGGACCTGCTGGCGGCGGAGTGCCTGCGGCACGGCGTGTGGCGTGGTCTGGACCCGTCGGAGTTGGCGGCCGTGGTCTCGTCGCTGGTGTACGAGGCGCGCCGGGACGGCCCGCTGGAGACGCGGCTGCCGCCGGGCAAGGTGTCCGACGCCATGATGGCCACCGCGCGGCTGTGGGCGGAGCTGGAGGACGACGAGCGGCGGCACAAGCTGGACCGCACCCGGCAGCCCGACCCGGGGTTCGCGTGGCCGGTGTACCGGTGGGCGCGTGGCGAGTCGCTGGAGAAGGTGTTGAGCGCGTCCGAGGCCAGTGGGACGGAGCTGGGCGCGGGCGACTTCGTGCGCTGGTGCCGGCAGGTGATCGACTTCCTGGACCAGATCAGGGACGTGGTCGGCGGCGGTGATCCGGTGGGCGCGACGGCCCGCAAGGCGGTCGACGCGTTGCGGCGCGGGGTGGTGGCGATGGCCACGGTCTGAGAAAGCTTTGCGGGGTGCTTGGGTGCGTCCGGCGCTCCTGTGGTTTGATCGCGCCCGCAAGACTTGACGCATCTTTTCCAGACCGACCGTCGGAGGCCGAGCATGACCAGTCCGTACGGACCGTCCGGAGGGAACGACCCGAACCAGCAGTGGGGCCAACAGCCCTACGGTGGTGGGTACCCCGGCACGCCGTCGGGTGGTTTCCCCGCTCAGCAGCCCGGTTATGGGCAGCCGGACCCGTCGCAGCAACAGCAGCAGCAGCAGCAGTGGGGGCAGCAGCCCCAGCAGCAGCCGTACTCGCAGCAGTACCCCGCCGGGTACGACCCGAACCAGCAGCAGAACCCGTACGGCCAGCAGGACCCGTCGCAGCAGCAGTGGGGCCAGCAGCAGGGCCAGTACGGGCAGCCTGGTTACGGGCAGCAGCAGAACCCCTACGGCCAGCCCGGTTTCGGTCCGCAGCAGCCGCCCGCCAAGAAGTCCGGCGCGGTGCTGTGGGTCGTCGTCGCGCTGGTCGTGCTGGTGGTCGCGGCAGTCGGCATCACCGGTTTCGTGACGCCGGGCTTCTTCAAGAAGAAGATCTTCGACAACGTGGCCGTGCAGACCGGGATCGTGCAGATCCTCAAGGACGACTACAAGATCTCCGACGTGGAGAGCGCGACCTGCACCGGGGAGAACCCGGTCGAGCCGAACCGCACGTTCACCTGCAAGGTGAAGATCGGCGGCAAGGACAAGGACGTGAAGATCACGGTGAAGACCGCGGACGGAGAGTACGAGGTCGGCCAGCCCACGGGTTGATCCCACCCGAGCTTCGCCGAGGCCACCCCGTCCGCCGCGGGGTGGCCTCGCGTTTTCCCGCCCGAGTCGAAACTCGTTCGCGTCCCGGGCGGTCGCGCGGGCACCATCAGGCGGTGACCGATCTGGACATCCGCGTCCTCGACGACGCCCACTACCGCGCCGCGCACACCCTGTTCCGCGGGACGCTGCACAACGGGCCCGCCAACGACGAGCGCTGGGAGCAGGTGCGGCCGTCGTACGAGCCCGGCCGGACCTTCGGCGCGTTCGCGGACGACGAGCTGGTCGGCACGGTGCAGTCGTTCCCGTCACGGTTGGCGGTGCCGGGCGGCGCGGTCGTGCCGATGGCGGCGGTGAGCCGGGTCGGTGTGCGCGCGGACTGGACGCGGCGCGGTGCGCTGACGGCGTTGCAGCGGGCGCAACTGCGGGCCTTCCGGGAGTCCGGCGAGGTGGCGGCCACCCTCCGCGCGTCCGAGGGCGTGATCTACGAGCGCTTCGGCTACGGCGTGGCGAGCCGGTTCCGCGAGGTGCGGGTCAAACGCGCCTCGGCGCGGCCACGGCTGCCGATCAGGGGGCGGGTGCGGCTGGTTTCGCCGGAAGCGGCCTTGCCGGTGGTCCGGTCGCTGTTCGAGCGCTTGTCGCGGGGACGGGCGGGCGGGATCGCGCGGTGGCCGGGGTGGTGGCACACGAACGTCGTGATGGACCAGGCCGAGGCGAACCGGAAGTACGCGGTGGCCTCCGGTCCGGACGGCGACGACGGGTACGTGATCTACAAGGTGACGCCCGGGTCGTTCGAGTCGGGCAACGAGAAGCCGACCCTCCTGGAGGTGCTGGACCTGTGGGCATCGCCCCGTGCCTGGTCGGACCTGTGGGCGTTCCTGTTCGGCATCGACCTGGTGGGCGAGGTGCTGGCCGAAGGCCGCCCGGTGGATGAGCCGCTGGAGTGGCTCCCGGTCGACCGTCGGGCGGTGCGCGTCACCGATGAGATGGACGAGACGTGGTTGCGGCTGGTGGACGTGGAAGCTGCCCTGTCTGTCCGCACTTACCGGTCTGAGGGGTCCGTGGTGATCGGCGTGCGTGATCGGTTCCTGCCGGAGAACGAGGGGGCCTATCTGATCACCCCGTCGGGTGCTTCCCGGACTTCCTCGTCGCCGGATTTCGTGGTGGATGTGGATGTTCTCGGGGCTGCCTATCTGGGTGATGTCTCGTTCGGGGCGTTGGCGATGGCCGGGCGGTTCGCTGCCGACTCGCCGGAGGCGTTGGTGCGCGCCGATGCGTTGTTCGCGGTGGATCAAGTGCCGTGGTGCGGGACGTACTTCTGACCGGCTGCGAGCGCGGCTTGTGGTTACCCAGGGGACGGATGCGGGCGGCGTGTTGCGGCTGCGGCCGTCCCCGGCGGCTTTTAGGGCTTTCGATGATGTGGTCCTGCTTCGTAGTGTCCCCGGCTGTGTCCAAGACCTGCGTAGGTGCTGGTCGCCTTGCTTCGTGGTCGCTCTTCTGCCGTCAAGCTGCGTAGAAGAAGCTTTGGAATCTGTTATGCGTGGCGGCGTTCCAGTGCGGTGAGCAGTCTGGGGAGGGAGCTGCCCAGGCCCCAGCGCTTGGTCAACTCCGCCACGCGGTCCGGGTCTGCCGGTTGTGCGGGCACCGGGTCCGGGCGGTCCATGACCACGTCGGCGTCGGTGGCCACGTTGACCACGGTCGGGGCTACGGCCAGGTAGTCCTGCGCGTTGAGCAGGGCCGTTCGCGCGCGGGTGGTGAGTTTGCGGTCCTTGCCGTCGTGGACGGCGGCCAGCACCGCGTCCAGTGAGCCGAACTCGCTGATCAGCTTGGCCGCCGTCTTCTCCCCGATGCCGGCGACGCCGGGCAGGCCGTCCGACGGGTCGCCGCGCAGCACGGCCATCCCGGCGTAGGCGGGACCGGCGTCGGCGACCGGGAGGGCGTACTTCGCGGCCAGTTCGGCGGGCCCCAGCAGTTCGGCCTTGGCCCAGCCCCGGCCCAGGTAGAGCACCTTCACCTCGGTCGGCTCGTCGCGGACCACCTGGAACAGGTCGCGGTCGCCGGTGATGACCTCTACCGCGTCGGTCCGCTCGCGGGCGGCCAGTGTGCCGATCACGTCGTCGGCCTCGTAGCCGGACGCCTCGGCCGTCGCGATGCCGACCGCGTCCAGCACGTCCAGGATGATCGGCACCTGCGGGGTGAGGGTGTCCGGCACCTCCTCCTCGCCGTCGACCGCCTCGGCGGCGACCCGGTGCGCTTTGTACGACGGCAGCGCGGCCACCCGGAACTCCGGCCGCCAGTCGGCGTCCAGGCAGGCGACCAGCCGGCTCGCGTTCCGGTCGGTGATCACCTTGGCGATGGTGTCGACGAACCCGCGCACCGCGTTGACCGGTGTGCCGTCGGGCGCGGTCATCGACTCGGGCAGCGCGTAGAACGCCCGGAAGTACAGGCTGGCGGCGTCCATCAGGACGAGCGGGCTATTCACCCCGGACAGCTTGCCAGACAGGTCCGACATCGCGTGGTCCGGTCGGACGGGCGTCGCCGTCCGGTCGTCGGGCGAGTGTTGATCAGGCTGAGTGGCATGTCGTCGTGCGCACAGGACTAGGCTGCCGAGACATGTCGACCCATGTTGGACCCATTGACGTGGATGCCCTCCGCGCGCGACTGGACAAGGCCGCCACCGCGGCGACCGTCGCCGGAGTGGATGCCCTGCTCATCACGCCCGGCTCGGACCTGCGGTACCTGATCGGCGCGGGTGGCTCGTCGTTCGAGCGGCTGACCTGCCTGGTGCTGCCGGTCGGCGGCACGCCGGTGCTGGTGGTGCCGAAGCTGGAGCAGCCGGGTTACGCGGCGGTCCCGACCGACGTGCTCGGGGTCGAGGTCGCCACGTGGGTCGACGGTGAGGACCCGTACGCGCTGGTCAAGCGGGCGCTCAAGGGCACCGGGCGGGTTGCCGTGGCGGACATGATGCCCGCCCTGCACACGCTGCGGCTGCGTGAGGCCGTCGGTGGCGAGCAGGTGCTCGCCGGGCCGGTCCTGCGCGAGCTGCGGATGCGCAAGGACGCCGCGGAGATCGACGCGCTGCGCAAGGCGGGCGCGGCCATCGACCGGGTGCACGCGCGGGTGGGGGAGTGGCTGCGGCCGGGGCGCACGGAGGCCGAGGTCGGCGCGGACATCGCCGCCGCGATCGTCGCCGAGGGGCACGAGCTGGCCGAGTTCGTGATCGTCGGGTCCGGGCCGAACGGCGCCTCCCCGCACCACAGCCTGTCCGACCGGGTCATCGAGGCCGGTGACGTGGTGGTCGTGGACATCGGCGGGCCGGTAGCCGAGGGGTACAACTCGGACTCCACGCGGACCTACGTGCTCGGCGAGCCCCGGGACGAGGACGTGTGGGAGACCTACGCCGTGCTCCAGGCCGCGCAGCGGGCGGCCGTGGAGGCGGTCCGGCCCGGTGTCACCTGCGAGTCGGTCGACGCCGCCGCGCGCGAGGTCATCGCGGACGCCGGGTTCGGCGAGTTCTTCGTGCACCGCACCGGCCACGGCATCGGGCTGGACGTGCACGAGGAGCCCTACATCGTCGGCGGGAACGACCTGGTGCTGGAGGCGGGCATGGCGTTCAGCGTCGAGCCCGGCATCTACCTGCCCGGCCGGTGGGGCGCGCGGATCGAGGACATCGTCGTCGCCACCGGGAACGGTGTCGAGAGCGTGAACAACCAACCCCACGAACTGGTGGTGCTGCCGGCGTGACCGCTCTGGAGCCGATAGACCGGGCGATCCTGCGTGAGCTGGCGGCCGACGGCCGGTGCAGCTTCACCGACCTCGCCGAGCGCGTGGGGCTGAGCGTGTCGGCCGTGCACCAGCGGGTGCGGCGGCTGGAGCAGCGCGGCGTGGTGCGCGGCTATGCCGCGCGGCTGGACGGCGACGAGGTCGGCCTGCCGCTGACCGCGTTCATCTCGCTCACCCCGATCGACCCGGCGGCTCCGGACGACTACCCGAAGCGGCTGGAGCACCTGCCGCAGATCGAGGCCTGCTACTCGGTCGCGGGGGACGCCTCGTACGTCCTCCGCGTCCGGGTGGCGTCGCCGACGGCGCTGGAGGAGCTGCTGCGGCAGATCCGCGAGGTGGCGAACGTGTCCACCCGCACCACCGTCGTGCTGTCCACCCCGTACGAGGACCGCCCGCCCGCCGTCTAGCGGAACAGCCTGCCCATGACGCGGGTGAACCGGTCGACCACGTCCCGGGGTCTACTCGAACGCGTCCCACGGCACGGCGTCGTAGGCGGCACGGATGCGGGCCATCGCGGCGGTGTCCACTTCGTACTCGACGTCGTCGACACGGGTCACCGGGCTGACACCGACCGAGTTGGACAGGAACGCGCCGCGGTAGGCGCGCAGGTCCGCCAACCGCACCACGGCCCGCCTTGACGGCAGTTCGCGTTCCAGCAGTTGCATGGTGATGCCGTGCAGCCAGTCCGCTTCGGTCCACACGATCCCGGTGTCGTCCAGGAAACCGATGTTGGCGATGGCGCCTTCGATCACGACACCGTCCGAAGTGGTCAGCAGGGCGTCGTCGTATCCGGCTGCCCTGGCGCGCTTGCCGTGGAGCGACTGGCCGAACCCGCCGAGGTGCTTCACGTGCGGCAGTGGGCGCTGGTAGTCCACCGACACCAGCCGCTGCGGGTCTCCGGGCGGGTCGGCCGGGTCGCGCACCGCGACCAGCACGGCCGGGGTGGTGGGGCCGAAAACGACGACCCGGACCGCCGCGTCGCGGATGTCGTCGGCGAGCGCGTGGGAGATCAGCGCGCGGATGTGGTCGCCGTCCAGGCTGGTGCCGTACAGCTCCCGGTTGGCGGCGTCCAGCCGGCGGAGGTGCAGGTCGAGGCCTTTCACGCGGCGGTCGCGGACCTGCATGGCGGTGAAGTGGCCGTAGTTGGACAGCGCGCCGAGCGCCAGCCCCTCGGCGGTCGCGGGGCCGCCGTCGATCTCGATCCTCAGCACGTGTTCGACCGTAGCGTGGCAGGAATCGAGGGTCGCGGGTCGTTGCCGCCACCCGCGGACGTGGCGAGGGTGGATGGTGTGGAACGCGAAGTGCTGGTGGTCGGTTACCCGGACGCGACGCTGGCGGACATCGCCGGGCCCGTGGAGGTGTTCCAGGGCGCGGCGGCGGTGCAGGGCGGGTACCGGGTGCGGCTGGCGGCGGTGGGCGGGGGGTTCACCGCCTCCGGTATCCGGCTCGACGCGGACGACCTGCGTGAGGTGAGCGGGCCGGTGGACACCATCGTCGTGGTCGGCGGGATGGGGTTCGCCGAGGCGGCCCGGTCGCCCGAGCTGGTGGGGGAGCTGCGCCGCCTCGCCGCCACGGCGCGGCGGGTCGCGAGCGTGTGCACCGGCGCGTTCGTGCTGGCCGCCGCGGGTCTGCTGGACGGGGCCCGCGCCACCACGCACTGGGCGTTCTGCGCGGAGTTGGCGCAGCGCCACCCGTCGGTGGAGGTGGTGCCGGACGCGATCTACGTGTGCGACGGGCGGCTGGCCACGTCGGCGGGTGTCACGGCGGGCATCGACCTCGCGCTGGCGTTGCTCGAACGCGACCACGACGCCGCCCTGGCCCGGCTGGTGGCGCGCTGGCTGGTGGTGTTCCTGCAACGACCCGGCGGGCAGTCGCAGTTCAGCGTCCGGTCCCGCGTCCCACCGGTCCGGGAGCCGGGGCTGCGGGCCGTGCTGGACGCCATCGCCGACGACCCGGCCGCGCCGTGGACGGTCGAGGAGATGGCCCGCCGCGCCGCGATGAGCCCACGGCACTTCGCCCGCGTGTTCCCGCGCCAGGTCGGCGTGCCGCCCGCCCGGTACGTGGAGCGGGCGCGGGTGGAGGCGGCTGCGTGGGTGCTGGAGTCGGGCGACGAGGGACTGGACGTCGTGGCCCGGCGCAGCGGCTTCGGTTCGGCGGAAACCCTGCGCCGGGCCTTCCTGCGGGTGCTCGGCGTGACGCCGGGCGGCTACCGCCACAGGTTCCGCACCACCGGTGCGGCTTGAGTTCTCGGTTCGCTTCGCGACCAGAGGGGGAATTCCGATGGACCTGGCTTTCGTGCTCTACCCGAACCTGACCGCGCTGGACCTGATCGGCCCGTACGAGGTGCTGGGCCATCAGGAGGGCGTCAAGGCGCACTTCGTCGCCGAGACGCTCGAACCGGTGACCGCCGACGCCGGTCTGATCATCACGCCGACCGTCACGTTCGACGCGCTGGACCGCGCCGACGTGATCGTCGTGCCGGGCAGCGGCTCGTGGCAGACCCCGTTGGCGGACGGGGTGGTCGCCGCGTGGCTGCGCAAGGTGCACCCGACCGCCACCTGGACCACGTCGGTGTGCACGGGGTCGACGCTGCTCGCCGCCGCGGGCATCCTCGACGGACGGCCGGCCACCACGCACTGGGCGGTGCGGCACGCGTTGGCCGAGCGCGGCGCGGTGGTCAGCACCGACCGGGTGGTGCGGGACGGGTCCGTCGTCACCGCCGCCGGGGTGTCCGCCGGGATCGACATGGCGCTCACCCTGGTCGGGCTGATCTGGGGTGACGACCGCGCCAAATTCACCCAGCTCGTCATCGAGTACGCCCCCGAGCCACCCTACGACGCCGGGTCTCCCGAGACCGCCCCCGCCGAGATGGTGGCCTTCGCGCGCTCCGCCGTCGGCGGCTTCCCGGCCTGACCGGGCCACCGCCACCAGCACGGCGGGCCGACCGCCGTGCTGGTGGATCGCGCGCAGCGGCAGCCCGTCGAGCACCAGCACGGAACCCCTGGCGAACGGCCGCCGCGCGCCGCTCACGCCTTCCAGCACCACCGCGCCGTCCGCGACGACCACCAGCGCGTCGCGCCACTCGACGGCGTCGAACGCCCGCGTGCCGGTGACCGTGACCACCCGGACGTCGAACATCAGCAGGTCGCGGGCAGGCCGAAGCGGGCGAACATGTCGGCCGGGAAGGTGAGGATCTCGGCCACCTGGTCGCCCTCCACCCGCAGCACGTCCAACGCCACCGGCTCGAACACGTCGGAACCCGGGCGCTTGACGTAGTTCGCCACCGCCGGCTGCCGGTTCGCCGACGTCACCACCAGCTTCCACTCGCCCCACGCCTCCGGGCCGGCCACCATCGGCATCCAGATGCCGATCAGCGTGTCCCGGCCGCGGTGCCACTCCGGCTGGGGCGGCATCGCCCACAGCGCGTCCTCGCGCAGGACCGCCGCCAACGCGGACAGGTCGCCCTGCTCGTGAGCCTCCACGAACCGCTTCACGACCGCCTTCTCCTCCGCCGACGGGTCGGCGCTCCAGTCGGCGCGCCGCTCCGGCAGGTGCTTGCGCAGCGTGACCCGCGCGCGTTGCAGGGCGCTGTTCACCGCCGGCACCGTGTCGTCCAGCAGGTCCGCCGTCTCACTCGCCCGCCAGCCCAGCACGTCCCGCAGCACCAGCACCGCGCGCTGCTTCGCCGGCAGGTGCTGCACGGCCGCGAGGAACGCCAGCTCGATCGTCTCCCGCGCCACGACCTCGGCGTCCGGTTCCGCCGACTCGTCCAGCAGGGCGTCCGGGAACGGCTGGAGCCACGGCACCTCGACGGTGGGCATCTCGGGCGCGACGACGGTCGACGCGGGACGGCGGTCGATGGCGTCCAGGCACGCGTTGGTCGCGATCCGGTAGAGCCACGCCCGGAACGACGAACGGCCCTGGAACGTGTCGCGCCCCCGCCACGCCCGCAGGAACGTCTCCTGCACCAGGTCCTCGGCCTCGTCGAACGAGCCGAGCATCCGGTAGCAGTGCACGCGCAGCTCGTGGCGGTGCTTTTCGGTCTCCCGCGTGAAGTCAACCGTCATCGTCGCAACCTCGCTCATGGCCGTCCTCCGGGCTTGTACGGTGGCGTGCTGGCCGCACGCCGCACAACGTATGACGGGACCGCTCTCGGAAACTCATCGGAGGAGCATTGGGCACGGGTTTCCGGGCGGCGTTCGCCGTGCCCGAGTTCCGGGTGCTGTGGACGGCGGCGGCCCTGTCGACGGTGGGCGACCAGCTCGCCCGCGTGGCCCTGTCGGTGCTGGTGTTCCAGCGCACCGGCTCCGCGGCGTGGACCGCGCTGACCTACGCCCTGACCATGCTGCCCGCCCTGGTGTCGGGCGTGCTGCTGACCGGCCTCGCCGACCGGTGCCCGAGGCGGGCGGTGATGGTCGCGGCGGACGTCGTCCGGGCCGTGCTGCTCGCCGTGATGGCCGTGCCCGGCGTGCCGTTGCCGCTGGTCGCGGCCCTGCTGGTGGTGGCACAGTTGGCCGAGCCGCCGTTCGCCGCCGCGCAGGGCGCGCTGCTGCCGACGGTGCTGGGTGACCGGTACGAGGCCGGGCAGTCCGTGCACCTGATCACCCACCAGGCGGGGCTGCTGCTCGGCTTCGCCGGCGGCGGTCTGGTGGTGGCGTGGCTCGGGACGTCCGGGGCGCTGGCGGTGGACGCGGCGACGTTCGCGCTGTCGGCCGTGCTGCTGAGGCTCGGACTCCGCCACCGGCCCGCGCCCGGCGAGGTGAAGCGGACCCACGTGCGGATCCGCGAAGGCGCGGCCCTGGTGTGGCGCGACCGCCGGCTGCGGCTGCTGGTGGCGTTGGGCTGGCTGGCGCTGTTCACCGTGGTGCCGGAGGGCTTGGCCGCGCCGTTCTCGGCCGAGGTCGGGGCGGGTGTCGCGGGCGTCGGCGTGCTGCTGGCGGCCGATCCGGCGGGGATGGTGCTGGGGACGGTGCTGCTGCGGTTCCTGCCTGCGACGCGGAGGGTCCGGCTGCTGGGGTTGCTGGCGGTGGCGACGGCCCTGCCCCTGGTGGGGTACTTCCTCGCGCCGGACCTCGTCGGCGCGGTCGCGCTGTTGGGGTTGAGCGGCGTGTTCAGCGCCTACCAGGTCACGGCGGGGGCGACGTTCGTGCGACTCGTGCCGGACGAACACCGTGGCCAGGCGCTCGGCTTCGCCCGCAGCGGTCTCGTCGCGGCACAGGGCGTCGGAGTCGCCGGCGGCGGCCTGCTCGCCACCGCGACCGGTTCGGCCGGCACGGCGATCGCGCTCTCGGGCCTGGTGGGCACCGCCTTGGCCCTGGCCGCCACCGCCGCCTGGACCCGCGCCTCGGCCGGCGCCACCGACGTGCCATGACCTACTGCGACTCCCCACCCGTGCCGTTGCGCCGAAACCGGACTTTCGTGCTGCTGTGGTCCGGCCAGTCGGTCTCCCTGATCGGCTCCCAGGTCACGGTCGTCGCACTACCCCTGGTCGCCGCCCTCACCTTGGGCGCGACCCCGTGGGACATGGGCGTCCTCGCCGCCGCCGCCCGCTTCCCCTACCTGTTCCTCGGCCTCCCGGCCGGCGTCTGGGTGGACCGCCTCCCCCGCCGCCCGCTCCTGATCACCTGCGCGCTGGGCCAAGCCGCCGCCCTGACCCTGGTCCCGGTGGCACACGCGACCGACGCCCTCACCATCCCGCTACTGTCCGCGATCGCCTTCACCGCCGGGGCCTTCGCGGTGTTCGCCGACATCGCCACCCTCGCCCTGGTCCCGCTGATCGTCCCACCGCACCACCTCACCCCCGGCCAAGCCGCCTTCGAAACCAGCCACTCCACCGCCCAGATCGCGGGCCCCGCCCTCGCGGGCTGGCTGGTCACCACGCTCACCGCCCCGATCGCCCTGCTGGCCGACGCCGCGAGCTTCCTGGTCTCCGCCGCCACCCTCACCGGCGTCCGCAGCCCTCACCGCCCCGAGCGCACCACCGGCCTGATCCGCCACATCGCGGCCGGCGCACGGGTCGTCTTCGGCCAACGGCTCCTCCGGAACGTCACGCTCTGCACCGCGACCCACATGTTCTGGATCAACGCGTTCCTCGCCGTCCTGATCCTCCACCTGAACGACACCGGCATGTCCCCGGCGCGGATCGGCGGCACCCTGGCCGTCGGCGCGGCCGGTGGTCTGGCCGGCTCGCTCGTCGCCCCACGCCTGAGGACCACCGCGATGCCGGCCGCGATCGCCGTCGCCGGACTGGGCGCGGCGGGGGTGGTGATCCACCCGTCGAGCGTCGCGATCATGTGGTTCGCGCTCCAGATCTACCACGTGCTCCAGGTCCCGATCCGCTACGCCCTCACCCCGCCCACCATGCACGGCCGGGTCAACGCGACCATCCGCACGACGGTGTGGAGCGCCGCCCCGCTGGGCGCGTTGCTGGGCGGGCTGCTCGGCGGCGCCGTCGGTCTCGCGCCCACGCTCGTCGTCAGCGGCGTGGGTGCGGCGCTGGCCGCGTTGTGGCTGGTCAGGATGTGAGCGGTGGCCGCGCGCGCGGCGCGGCCACCGCGTCGTCCCGGTTCGGCACAGTCGGACATCACCAGATCTTGTCGCGCATGGCGGCGCACCTCCCCTCACGGCCTGGCCGCGGACCATGGGTCACCGGGGTCACCAGATCTTGTCGCGCATGACCGCCCACCTCCCTGTCGGCTGCGGTTCGGGCAACGGTCGAGGTCAGGGCTGGGTCACCAGATCTTGTCCCGCACCGCGGTCACCTCCCTGTGGGTCGCGTCACCCCGCTAGCGGCTGACATCCGCGCAGGTCACAATTACTGTGACGGTCCGTCCGGACGCGTTCACAGTCCGGATCAGACGGTCGCGAGGAACCATGGGCAGAGTGCGGTCAGCGTCGTCGAGCGATCGACGCTGGTCACTATGGTCCCTGCCACGGCAGGCCCTGGTGTACGTGCTGTCGGTGGACCTGCTCGCCGTGGTCGCCATCGCCGCGTCCACCGCGTGGCCGGTCCCCGCCGGAGCGTGGGCCACGTTCGCCGTCCTGGCCGGGTGCGCCGCCCTGCACCTGCACTGCTCCCGCTGGATCGAACGGATCCGCCGCGACCACAGCCACCTGCCGCACGTCGACCTGTGCAGCATCTGGATGCTGGCCGGCGCCGTCGTCCTGCCACCGTCGCTCGCGGTGGCCCTGGTCGTGCTGATCTACGCGCACCGCTGGTGGGTGGTGGGCCGCTGGGACGCGTCCCGGCCGCCGCACCGGAACGTCTTCACCACGTCGATGATGGTGCTGGCCACCCTCGCCGCGAACGCCGTGGCAGGTGTCACGGGCCTGCGCGCGCACCTCGGCGAGCAGCGCCCCCAGGGCTGGCTGGACCTGGTCGGCCTGGTCGGCGCGGGCACCGCCCAGTGGCTGGTGAACACCACCCTGGTCGCCGTGGTGATCCTGCTGACCGTCCGGCCCCGCTCGGTCAAGGACGCGATCGGCAGCGCCTCGGACAACCTGCTCGAAGCCGGCCAACTCGCGATGGGCACGTTCGTCGCGCTCGCCGTCGCCTGGTGGCCGGGATTCGCGGTGCCGATGGTCGTCGCGGCGGTCGCCCTGCACCGCACCGTGCTGATCCACCAACTCGAACTGGCCGCCCGCACCGACGCCAAGACCGGCCTGCTCAACGCCGAGGCATGGCACCTCCAGGCGAAACTGGAACTGGACCGGACCCGCCGCCAACCACCGGGCGCGACGGTCGGCTTGTTCATGATCGACGTCGACCACTTCAAGGACATCAACGACACCCACGGCCACCAGACCGGCGACGCCGTGCTGCGCCGCATCGCGGTGGCACTGGGCGGCGTGGTCCGACGCGGCGACGCGGTGGGCCGCTTCGGCGGCGAGGAGTTCGCTGTCCTGCTGCCGTCGGTCGAACGCGAAGAGGCACTGACCATCGCGGAACGGATGCGCAGCCAAGTGCACCACGTAACCGCCGACGACGGCGCCGGCGGCACCGTGGACGGCCTGACCGTCAGCATCGGCATCGCAGTCTGGCCGGACGTGGCCGAGGACACCGTGGAAGGCCTGCTGGCCGCCGCAGACGCAGCCCTCTACGAGGCAAAACGCCTGGGCCGCGACCAGGTCCAGGTAGCCGGCCAACGCCGCCGACTCCGCTGGATGCCCGCCGCAAGATCAGAAACGCCATGAAAAACGCATGAAAAGAAGCTTTTGAAACAAAAAGACGGCAGAAGGGCAACCACGGACTCAACGTGCTCTATAAGCACGCAGGTCTGGGCTCAAGCCGGGAACATTACGCAGATGGACCACATTGCCCAGGACCTATGGGCTGCCGGGGGACGGCTGGAACGCCACCCGCCGCCCGCCGAGCAACCCTCCCGGCTGATCAAGTCGCGGAAACCCTTGCCCGGTAAGTGCAGGCCCGAGACGCGCGGCTTGGCACGCTGGGCGGGTCGCTCTGCGGGCGGCGTGTTCCGCTGACAGCCGTCCCCTAGCAGATTTTAGGGCTTTCGATGATATGGTCATTCTGCTTAGTGTTCCCGGCTTGAGTCCGGACTTGCGTGCTCATGGAGCGCTTTGAGTCCGTGGTTCCTCTTCTGCCGTCAAGCTGCGTAAAGATCCATGCTGATGCCCTTCTCTTCGATGCTGCTTTTGTCCTTTGTCCTCGGGGGCGCAGCGTCGCCGCGTGGCCAGGATGCGGGCGTGTCCGTGGGCTGGGCGGGGGCCGCTGTGTAACAACCTCGGTCACCTGCGGGATGTCGTGTTGGAGGAGTGGGTTGGTGGCGTAGTTTCTGCGCGCGCCACCAACATCCGGGTGGACATGTCGTTGCAAGGGTTGTGAGCCAGTGGACCTCGGTGCCCCGCATGGAATCCGGTTCCGCTTCGAGGCGGGGCTGTTGCGTGCCGTCCTGCTCGACGTGCACCGCAAACCGCAGCTCGTGGTCAGTGAGCACCTCTCCGCTTCGGCTGGTGCGCGGGATCTCGTCGTGGACGAGTCGCGGGACGGTCGGGTCGGCGCGACGTTGCGTCAGCGGTTCGAGTTGGCTGCGCCTGCCGAGTGGCGGCTCACGGTCGGCGTGCAAGCTGCCGAGGCTGACGGAGGTGTCGCGTTCGCCTTGCCTGGCGGGGTGTCGTTGCACGTCAGTGGCTCGTCGCCGTGTTCGGCCGTGGCCGATGGGGTGGCTGTCGCGCTGCCTGCCGGGGAGTCCGAACTCCAGGTCACGGTGACCAGTTCGCCGGTGTTCGACGTGGCCGACACGGTCGTGGTGTGCCGCCCCGACCAGGTCCGGGAGGCCGCTGTCGTGGTGTCCTGCCTGCCCGCCGACCGGTTCACGCCGGTCGTGGCGCTCCAGCCGCCGCCCATGTCGGAGGCCGACTACCTCGCGCGGCACGCCGAGTACACCGCGAGCCGGGCCCTGGACGACCCGGACGAGACGGACCGGCTGCGTGCCGCGTTGACGCCCTACCGGTCGTGGCTGCGGCATCACGAGCTGCTGGCGGACCTGCTGGCGAAGCTGGGTGTCGAACGGGCGGTGTTCCTGTGTGAGCCGGAGCCGGAGCAGCTCAATGCGCTGGACCCCGCCGACGGCGGTGGACGGCTGTTCGACGGCTTGGACGCCGTGCGCCTGTCGCAGAGCCCGAACCTCACGTCGGCCGCGTGGCAGGCGTTGCGGGACGGCGAGCCGGAGACGCTGGACGTTCCGCCGGACACGGACTTCACCGCCGCGTTGTTCACCTCGCTGCGCCTGGGCAAGCCGCTGCGGGTGGTGGAAGGCGCGCCGCCGCCGCCGTTCGCCGAGCACAACCCGGCCGGTGACGAAGCCGTGCTGGTGGAGGACACCGGCACGGCCGACGCGCTGGTCGCGGCGGCCTACGCGCACCACCGGGGCGCCCGACTGGTGATCACCCCACCGCCCGACCTGGCCGACGTGCGGAGGGTCGTGGCCGAGGAGCAGGAACGGGTCACCGCCGCGGCCCGCGCCATCGGCGACGCGGTGAAGGGCATCGGCTTCGTGGAAGCGCTGTGGCGCTACCTGTCCACGGGCGACCACGACCCGTACGCGGCGGTGGAGACCGTGGTGACGGCACAGGTCCCGGTCGACGCGGTGGCGGAGGTGGGTGAGCGGCGGCTGACCGCGTTCACCACCGGCCTGCCGTACTCGTTCGTGCACGCGGGCGAGGCGAACTGGGTCCGCAAGCCCATCGGGCACGTCGTCGCCGACCCGACCCTGCTGGTGCTCACCGAGCTGTACGGAGCCGGCGTGGAACGCCGGCCCGGAGCGTTCAGCCTGGTGTTCGACGGTGGCTCCTACCGGGCGGACATCCCGGAGCCCGCTCACCGGGTCGGCCACTTCACCCACCCGATCGTGCTGTCCGGCGCGGACGCCTCGCCGGAGGCGCTGTGCGACCTGGTCGAGGACCTGCCGGTCGAACTGGTCTTCTTCAACACCCACGGCGACGACGACGGCATCGTGCTGGGCGGCCGGGAACTGCCGGACTGGCTGGTGCCGCACTGGCTGAGCCTGCGCCACCGGCCCATCGTGTTCAACAACTCGTGCCGCTCGTGGACCGGACTGGGACGGGAGTTCGTCCGGGTCGGCGCGCGGGGCTACATCGGCACGCTGTGGTCGATCCCGCCGAACCTGGCGGCCGGTTTCGCGCGCACCGTGGTGCAGCGGCTCACCGCCGAGGAGGCGCCCGCCGCGCACGCCATCGTCAACACCGGCACGCCCGGCGGCATCGAACGGTCCTACCTGTACGTCGGCACGGTCAACGGCCGGCTGGACGAGTGGCGTGACCGGTCCACCACCGACGGCGAGGCGGCGCTGGCCGAGTGCGGGCTGCTGGCGAGCGCCGCACGCGGCTGCGACGAGCCGCTGACCCGGGTGCTGCACCGGGAGATCACCACCCTGCGCACGGCGGCGGAGAAGGCCGACCTCGCCGGCACACCGTCCTATGCGGACGTGCTGCTGACCGAACTGGCGTTATCCCGCGACGACGCCGAGGCGGCCGAGCTGGTGGCCAAGGTGGACACCGCGCTGCCCGCGCTCGACCTGTCCGAGCACGAGATCGGCAGGCGGTGGGCGGCGCGCTACGAGCTGACCGGCCGCCGGCACGAGGAGCGCGGGGAATACACCGCCGCGCTCGCGGACTTCGAACGGTGTGTGGGCTGGGGCGAGGCGTGCGGGAACCGGGCGGACGTGCTGTTGCGCATGGCACGGCTGCTGGTCCGGCGGGAGAGACCCGAGGAGGCGCGGCAGGCCGCGCTGGAGGCCCACGACGTGTTCCGGGCGAACGGTGGTCGGGTGCGGCTGATGGAGGCGATCGGCGTGCTGGGTGAGCTGAGCGGTGACGACCACGCGACCGCGCTGCGGTACGCGGTCGAGGGCCACGACCTCGCCGTGGAGCTGGACGACCGGCCCCGGCAGGCCGCGTTCAAGCTGGCCGAGTGCGGGCGGCAGCGCGCGGCGGGCGACCTGGACGCCGCCGTCGAGGCCGGGCTGCACGCGGTGGAGCTGTTCCGCGCCGAGCACGACGACCGGTCGGAGCTGGCGGCGGTGCGCGAACTCGGGGCGTGCCACCGGGACCTGGGCGAGCTGGAGACCGCGCGGCACTACGCGGCCGTCGCGGTGGCGCTGGCCGAACGGCTGGGCGTGCCCGGAGACCTGGCGTCCTGCCACGACGACCTGGGCCGGATCCTGACCGCGCGCGGCGACCACGGGAAGGCGCTGGAGCACTACCGGCACGCCGTGGAGCTGCTGGTCGCGAAGGGGGAGTGGGAGCAGGGCGCGGCGCTGCTGCCGAACCTCGCGGTGGGCGCGGTGCGGGCCGACGATCCCGAGGCGCTGTGGACGACCGCGCTGTGCGGCGGCCTGATCTGCGAACTCGCGTCCCGGAGCACGTGGGCGTCGGTGGTGCCGCTGGTGGTCGACTCGATGAAGAGAGCCATCGAGACCGGCCCGCTGGAGCTGACCGAGCGCGGCATGACCGACTTCGCGCACGCCGTGACCACCGGCAACCGGGACGACATGCCGTTCCAGGTCGGGGTGCTGGCCGATGTCGTGGTGGTGCTGCTGGCGTGGCTGATGGACCGCGTCGACCACGGCATCGTCGGGTTCGCGAAGGAACTCGACCGCACCACGGGCGGTGTGCTGGAACTCGGCGAGTACATCTCGGTGCCGTTCACCGGCCGCGCCCGCAACCCCGGCCACGGCCGGTCGCGACGCGCCTGACGTCACCGGCCGCGCCCCGCGATCCCGGTCGTGTCGGGCGTGATGTGACGGGCCGTGCCCACACTCCCGCTCGCGGGCCTGACGTCACCGGCCCCGGAGCAGGTCGTCCAGCTCGGGCCGGGACAGGTGCCGCACGCGGTACCGGATGCCGGCGTCGGCCGCGACGCGGGTGTGGATGATGCCCATGTCGTAGTCGGCGGGCAGCGTGAACTCGTACTGCATGGCGTGCATCAGATCCCCCTCCGATAGCCGGCGGCGGTGCGCGGGTACTGCTCCCGGTACGCGGTGAGTTCGCCCCACGGCGTCGTCACGGACTCGGCGGCCAGCAGTCCGTGCACCAGCGCCCGTGCGAAGACGTGCGTGGCCGCTTCGAGCACGGCGCCGACGGGCGCGTCATGGGTGCCCGTCGACGCGGCGAACACCGTGTCGCCGTCCGGCAGCCCGTGCGCCGGGTCCACCGCCAGCGCCAGCCCGTCCTGTCCGGCGTTGGCCAGCGCGAACAGCCGGGGGAGCCGCGCGTTCGTCGCGACCACCCCGATCACCGTGTTGAACGGCTGCCGGAACGGCGGCAGCGGCCTGGTCAGGTCGTCGCCGCCCGGCTCCGGGAACTCGCCGGGCAGCCCCAGCGAGGCCGCGAGCGGCAGGCCGGCGGCCAGGTCGACGGACGGCCCGGCGGCGTTGAGCGCAGCGATCGCCCCGACCACCACGCCGCCGCCCAGGTCGGCGCTCGCCGTGCCGATGCCGCCCTTGAACACCGCGTTGAGCGCGCCGGTGCCCGCGCCGACGTTGCCCTGCGCGACCTCCACCCCGGCCGCACGCACCGCCTCCGCGCCCAGCTCCGGGGCCGGGTAGCGGTCGAACCGGCCGCCCCGACCGAGGTCGAACAAGGCGGCGGCGGGCACCGGCGAGCCCAGCGCACGGGCCGCGCCGTCGGCCGTCGCCAGCCCGTACGCGCTGCCGCCGGTCAGCACGACGCCCTGCACCACGCGCCCGCCGTAACGCGGGTCGAGCGCGGCCGTGTCGCGCGTGGCCGGACCGCCGCCCCGGACGTCCACAGTGGACAGCGTGGCCGGCGGGAACAGCACGGCCGTGGTGCCGGTCAGCGCGCCGTCGCCGATCCGGGTCGCGTGCCCGACCAGCACGCCGGGCACGTCGGTGATCGCGTTGCGCACGGTCCGGATGCTACCGACCGACCAGCCGGGCCCCGATCTCCTTCACCACGGCCGCCAGCAGGTCGATGTCCTCCGTGGTGGTCCGCCAGTTCACGATCGCCGGCCGCAGCGCCACCACGCCCCGGTAGACGGTCGTGCCCGCGTACACCCGGCCGTCCTCGATCAGCTCCTCGCCGAGCCGGCGGTTGAGGTCGTCCAGTTCCTCCTCGGGCACCCCCGGCGGCCGGAAGCGGAAGCAGACGATGAACAGGTTGACCGGCGCGAGCAGCTCCAGCTCGGGGGACCGGTCGACGATCCCTCCCAGGTAGTGGGCCAGGTCCCGGTGCCGCTCCACCATCGCCTGGTGCCCCGCCCGCCCGTACGCGCGCAGCGTCGCCCAGATCGGCAGCGCCCGCGCCCGCCGCGACGACTCCGGACCCAGGTTGTTGTAGTTCACGAACTCGTCGTCCGGCGCGGGCAGGTAGGCGGCGTTCCACGAGCCGAACGCCCGCCCCAGCACGGAGGCGTCGCGCACGAACGCGAACCCGCTTTCGTACGGCACGTTCAGCCACTTGTGGCCATCGGCGGCCAGCGAGTCCGCCCGCTCGATGCCGCGCACCAGGTGCGCGGTCCGCGGCGACAGCGCGGCGAACAACCCGAACGCCCCGTCGACGTGCAGCCACGCCCCGTGCCGCTCGGCGAGATCCGCCATGGCGTCCACCGGGTCGAAGTCGCCGCCGTTCACCTCGCCCGCGTTGGCGATCAGCACCGCCGGCCCGGCCGCCGCCAGCTCCCGGTCCAGCGCCGCCAGGTCCAGCCGCCCCGCGTCGTCGCGCGTCAGCGTCCGCACGCTGTCCCGCCCCAATCCCAGGAGCTGCAACGCTTTGCGGCTGCTGGCGTGCACGTACCCGCTGGAGAACACCGGCATCCGGGGCAGCCCGACCAGGCCCTCCGCCGTCACGTCGACGCCGTGCCGCGCGGCCCACCAGTGCCGCGCGCACGCCAACCCGGTGAGGTTCGCGAACGTCGCGCTCGGCGTGAGCACACCGCCGTAGGACGGCGGCAGCCCGAACATCTCCTTCAGCCACCGCAACACGACCGTCTCGGCCTGCGTCGCGAACGGTGACGTCAGCCACAGCCCGCTCGCCTGGTCCAGCAGCGACGTGATCCAGTCGCCCGCCTGCGCGGCCGGCGTCGAACCGCCCACCACGAAGTGGAAGAACCGCGGCCCCGACGAGTGCGTGGCCGCCCTGGTCCCGATCCGCAGCAGGTCCGCGACCGCCGCGATGGTCCCGTCGCCGTCCTCCGGCAGCGGACCGTCCAGTTCCTTCACCAGGTGCGCGTGCGTCAGGTCCCGCACCGGCAGGTGCGGCAACGCGTCCAGGTACGGGCCGGCCGCCCGTGCCACCATCCCCAGCGCCTCGGCGGCGTCGTCACGTGAGATCAACGGGTCACCCATTGTGGCAGAGTAGATCGCGATGACACGACGTGGGCGTTTTCGTGGCAGGGCGGTGGACGCCGACGTTTCGGCGTTCCTCGGGATCCGTTACGCGGAGCCGCCGTTCGGCCTCCGGCGGTTCCGGGCGCCCGTGCGGACCGACTTCGCGGGCGACTGCCTGGAGTTCGGGCCGATTTCACCGCAGTCCGCCCGACTGCCCGGCGCGCCGGTGTGGCGTCCCGGCGACGAGGACGTGCTCAGCCTCAACGTCTGGGCTCCGTCCAGTGCGGACGGCAACCCCGTGCTGTTCTTCCTGCACGGCGGCGCGTACACCTTCGGCTCGTCCGCCCAGCCGGACTACGACGGCACGGTGCTGGCCCGCAGCGGCCTCGTCGTGGTCACGTGCAACTACCGGGTGGGCTTCGACGGCTTCGGACACGTCGAAGGGCACCCGGACAACCGGGGGTTCCTCGACCAGCTCGCCGCCCTGCACTGGGTGCGCGACGAGATCGCGGCGTTCGGCGGCGACCCGGAGAACATCACCGTCGCGGGCCAGTCGGCGGGCGCGGGCTCGGCGTTGTTCGTCGCCGACGCCGCGCCGGACCTGGTGCGCCGGGTGATCGCGCACAGCGTCCCGAACCGCTGCTACACCAAGGGGTTCGCCCGCCGGGTCGCGGAGTGGATCGACACCACGAGTCCCGAGACGACGGTCGCCTCGGTGGACGCCCTGGCCGAGGCGCAGCGTTCCGGGCCGTTGAGCTACAACCCGGTGCTGTTCGGCCCGGTCGCCGACCGGCTGCCCGCGCTCGGCGTGGACGCCTTGCTGTGCCACACCACCGCCGAGTACGGGCTGTTCGAACGGGTCGGCGCGCTCGCCCCGGTGCGCACCGACGCGGAGTACGCGCGCTTCGGCCGTGACACCGGGCTGCCGCAGCACGTCCTGGCCGGCTACCGCGAGCTGTTCCCGACCGTCGCCGACGCCTACGTGGCGGTGTTCGGCGACTACGTGTTCGCCGAACCCACCACCCGGCTGGCCGAGCGGCACGGCGCACCGCTGGGCCGGTTCACCCGGCCACCCGCCTGGCACACGGCGGACCTCCCGTTCTCGTTCGGCAACCTGGCCGGCGCGGACTTCTTCCTCGGCGGACCGGCGGGTGAGGCCGAACACGCGTTGTCCCGCCGCATGGTCCGGGCGTGGACCGACTTCGCCCGCACCGGCTCGCCGGGGTGGACCGGCGTGCGCCACTGGGGCGACGAGGTCGACGTGTCGGCCACCCGGGCGCTGTGGCAGGGCGTCGACCTCGACGTCCCCGTCGACTACCCGGTCACCGGAACCGGCGTTCGCCCGCCTCGCCCGGCACCGTGAGCACATGCTCCGCCGGGGGGCCTCGGCACGTCCCGCAAGGCGTGCGGCCGGCCGGTTCAGCGCGCGGTTGACGGCCGGTCGCACCCGGCCGTCCGCCGGCTGGTCGGCGGACAGGCGGGCCGACTGCGGACCGTGCGAAGTCCGGACGTGCCTGGCGCGGCCGGGGTCAGCGCGGGTCGTCGCGCTCCCGGCGCACGGTCACCTTGCGGCCCTTGATGGACGCGCCGCGCAAGGCCGCGATCACCTGCTGCGCCGACCCCTCCGGCACCTCCACCAGCGAGAACCGGTCGGCGATCTCGATCGCCCCGATCTCCCGGCCGTTCAGCCGGGCCTCGCCCGCGATCGCGCCGACCAGGTCCTGCGGCCGGATGCCGGCACTGCGGCCCGCGCCCACGAACAGCCGGGTCATGCCCGCGGTCGGGCGGCGTGGCTTGCGTTCCCGGCGTGGCTCGCCGCCGGCCCGGCGGTCGCCGCGCGGCACGACGTCGGGGATCTCCTCCTCGTCGGCCGCCGCCCCGGAGGCCTCGTGCGCGAGCTTGACCGCCGCCAGCGCCACCTCCATCACGTCGAACTCGTCGGCCAGCGTCTCGACCACGACCCGGAAGCCCTCCAGGTCGTCCTCCAGCAGGCTCTCGTGCAGCGCCGCGCGGGTCAGCTCCAGCCGCCGGGCCCGCAGGTCCGCGATGGTGGGCACCTTCTCCATCTGGATGCGCTGCTTGGTGACCCGTTCGATGGTCTTGAGCATCCCGTGCTCGCGCGGCTCGGCCAGCGTGATCGCCACGCCCTCCCGGCCCGCGCGCCCGACCCGGCCGATGCGGTGCACGTAGGACTCCGGCGCGGACGGCACGTTGTAGTTCACGACGTGCGTCAACTGCTCCACGTCCAGGCCACGCGCGGCCACGTCGGTGGCGACCAGCAGGTCGGCGGTGCCGTTGCGCAGCCGCGCCATGACCCGGTCGCGCTGCTCCTGGCTGATGCCGCCGTGCAGCGACTCGGCGCGGTAGCCGCGCCCGTTGAGCGTCTCGGTGAGCTGGTCGACCTCGTCCCGGGTGCGGCAGAACACGATCGCCGCGGTCGGGGCCTCGACGTCGAGCACCCGGCCGAGCGCGGCCGGCTTGTGCGCGCGGGGCACCACGTAGGCGCTCTGCCGCACGCGCGGCGCCTCGCCGGGCTCGGTCTGCTCGCGGCCGATGGTGATCCGCACCGGGTCGGTGAGGTGCTGGCGGGCCAGCCGGTCGATGCGCGGCGGCATGGTCGCGGAGAACAGCACGGTCTGCCGCTGCGCGGGCGCTTCGGCCAGGATCGCGTCCAGGTCCTCGGCGAAGCCCATGTCCAGCATCTCGTCGGCCTCGTCCAGCACGACGACTTCGAGCTGCTCCAGCTTCAGCGTGCCCCGGTTGAGGTGGTCGACCGCGCGGCCGGGCGTGGCGACGATGACGTCCACGCCCTGCTCCAGCACGCGGAGCTGCCGCCCGATCGGCTGGCCGCCGTAGATCGGCAGGACCCGCGCGCCGAGTTCCCGCCCGTACCGGTGCACGGCCTCCGACACCTGCACGGCGAGTTCCCGGGTGGGCACCAGCACCAGCGCGAACGGCTCCCGCGCGACCCGGCCGCCGTTGGCCATCCGCTCCAGCACGGGCAGCGCGAACGCCGCCGTCTTGCCGGTGCCGGTGGCGGCCTGGCCCAGCAGGTCGCGGCCGTCGGCGAGCGGTGGGATGGCCTCCCGCTGGATGGGGGTGGGTTCTTCGTAGCCGAGTCCGGAGAGCGCCCGCAGCAGCTCGGGGCGCAGCCCGAGGTCGGCGAAGCTGGTCCTGTCGTCGTCGGGAGCGTCGGCGGTCATGGTGTCAAGTCTCGCTGATCGCCCCGGAACCGCTCGGCGAGGGGTCCGCCCGCGCCCGCGCGTCGGTGCCGCACCTCCCCGTCGGCGGGGCGGTTCGACCGCGGTGCGGTGTGCCGTGGCGACCGATTCGACCACGCCGCAGATCGGCGGGCAACCGGTGGCGGACTTTCCCGCGGCGGCCGGCTCAACTTCGTGTGCGCTGCCAGTAAATCGCCGGTGAACGATCGGCGACGAGGGTCCGGCAACTCTCCGGAATGAACCTGAAAGAATATCGCGTTGAGTTGCTGAAAGGGTGCGCCACAATTTCCCGCGCGCCCTGGGGGCCGCCTGCCGGAACGGATCGTGTCGGGCCGTCGAACGTCGGATTTACCCGAGGGGAACACTGCGGTCCCGTGCTATACCCCACCTATACCTCGGGGCCACCCGAGACGCCGCCGGCGGTCCGTGGCGGACTCGCGAAGGTGATACCGAGCGTGACGCCCTGATGGGCCGGGACACGTCCGGCGGAGTCTCGGACGATCACCGCCGAACGCGTCGGAGAGGTCTCCGAGTAGCCCGGATGCCCCCGGAACGCCTCTTCCGGGCTATTCTGGAACTCACTCGGAACGGAATTGTCCGCGTCACCCGAAGTGGTCGGCGGAGAGTCGCCGTCCGTGGTGACGGCCGCCGTCTCACCCAAGTCGACCGGGCGCGGGACCAGCACTCGGAGGCTCGCGCTGCACCGTTCAGCCGCATACCGCGAGGGTGCGTCCCGAGTGGTCCAAATGATATTTCCCCCCATCGGGTCGGCGTGGGCAACATGTCAACGCTTTAGCCGGGGGATTTCGGTGTCGAACGCCCCCGGCGGAGCGTGCTCCGCATCGTCTCAGTGGCTGGGGGTCATGACCATGCAGGTGCAGATTCTCGGTGCTGTCGCGCTCGCACATGAGGATCGCCGGATGGGTGTCGCGGCTCGGCAGGTGCGCACCCTCCTCGCGTTGCTGGCGCTTTCACCGAGCGCCCCGGTTCCGTTCGACCAGTTGGTCGAGGAATTGTGGGCGGGTAAACAGATGGGAAACGCGCGCAACGCCCTGCAGGCGAATGTGGTGCGGTTGCGGAAACTGCTGGAGCAGTTCACCGACCGGCCCGGCGACGAGCTGGTGCGCACGGTGAGCAGCGGCTACCTGCTGGACGTGTCCGCCGACGCGATCGACGCGCACCTGTTCCGCGATCTCGCCGACCGGGGCTCCGACCGCGTGCACACCCGGCCCGCCGAGGCCATCGACCTGCTGGAGCGGGCGCTGCGGCTGTGGCGCGGGCCGGCGCTGTTCGACGTGAGCGACGGCCTGCGGTTCCGCATCGAGGCGGCCCGGCTGGACGAGCGCCGGCTCAGCGCCCGCGAGGACCTGATCGCCGCGAAGCTCGCCAACGGCGAGGACCGGGGCGTGGTGTCCGAGCTGAAGCAGCTCGCCGCCGAGTACCCGGAGCGGGAGCGGTTCAGCGAGCAGCTCATGGTCGCGCTCTACCGCAACGGCAGGCAGACCGAGGCGCTGGACGTCTTCCACCACACGCGCAGGCGCCTGGCCAGCGAGCTGGGGTTGGAGCCCGGTCGCGCGATGCGACGGCTCTACCAGGCGATCCTCGTCCACGACCAGGTTCTGCTGTAGGAGGGGAAACGAAGTGCTGGAGTTCCGGGTCCTGGGGCCGGTCGAAGTCCACCACGACGGCGTGGAGGTGCCGCTGGACGGCTCGAAGCCGCGCACCGTCCTGACCGCGCTGCTGCTGGCCGACAACGGCGCGGTGTCCGACGCCCAGATGAGCGACTTCCTCTGGGGTCAACACCCGCCCGCGACGTACAACGCGCAGATCTACACCTACGTCTCGCGGCTGCGGAAAACCCTGCGCCGGGAAGTCGGCATCACCCGCCGGTCGCGCGGTTACGAATTGCGCCCCACCGCCTGCTCGTTCGACCTGAAGGAATTCGAGGAACAGGCCGCGCAGGGCCAGGCCGCGCTCGCCGCGAACCGGTACGAGGACGCCGCGCGGCTGCTCCGCTCGGCCTTGCGGCTGTGGCGCGGACCGGCGCTCACCGGCGTTTCCGAGCACCTCGCCGACGCCGAGGCGCCGCGCCTGGAGGAGGCCCGGATCGCCGCGCTGGAGAGCCGCATCGAAGCCGACCTGGCGTTGGGCAGGCACGCCCAACTGCTGCCCGAG
Source organism: Actinosynnema sp. CS-041913 (assembly GCF_050942485.1). Taxonomy (NCBI): domain Bacteria; kingdom Bacillati; phylum Actinomycetota; class Actinomycetes; order Pseudonocardiales; family Pseudonocardiaceae; genus Actinosynnema; species Actinosynnema sp. CS-041913. The sequence continues at coordinate 3,918,995 of NZ_CP192037.1, forward strand.
CTGACCAGGCTGGTGCACCAGCACCCGTTGCAGGAACGGTTCCGCGCCCAGCTCATGACCACCTTCTACCGCTGCGACCGGCAGGCCGACGCGCTCGTGCTGTACGAGGAGGGCCGTCGGATGCTGGCCGACGAGCTGGGCATCGACCCCGGCTCGCTGCTGCGCGAGGTGCACCTGGCGATCCTCACCGCCGACCCCGTGCTGCAAGGGCCCCGGCGGGTTGCCGTATAGGTCGTCGCATAGGCCGGATATAGCCGCGGAAAGCACGCTGGGAAACGAAGCGGAATCCCGTGTGCTTGGAGGCCCAAGGTGACCAGTTCGGTGAGCATCGACGCGGACGGCAAGGCGAAGATCAAGGACATCGTGTCGGAAATCCTCGAAATCGACCCCGAGGAGATGACCGACACCAGCCTGTTCAAGGAGGACCACGACGCCGACTCGCTGGGCGCGATCGAGATCCTCTCCGCGCTGGAGCGCACGTTCGGCGTCGAGATCGACCAGGCCGAGCTGACCCGCATGGTCAACCTCGAAGGCGTCATCGCGGTCGTCGCCGAAGCCCAGGCCGCCAAGTAACCCGGCCGCTGCCGACACCGGGCACTGGGAGGACACGATGCGCGACGCAGGGCGACCGCCGCGCCGGGTGGTGATCACGGGTCTCGGCGTGGTCACCAGCATCGGCATCGGCGTCAACGAGTTCCTGGCGGGGCTGCGCGAGGGCCGCAGCGGCGTCAAGCCGATCACCTCGTTCGACACCACGGGCTTCAGCCACGCCAACGGCTGCGAGGTCACCGACTTCGACCCCGCGGCGTGGCTGGAGCGGGTGGACCCCGCCGAGATCGGCCGGGCCAGCCAGTTCTCCGCCGCCGCGGCCCGGATGGCGGTCGCCGACGCGGCGATGGGCCTGGCCGAGCTGCGCGGCAAGCGCTCCCTGGTGTCGGTGGGCACCACCGACGCCGAGTCGCGCGACCTGGACAACCTGATCGCCGACCAGCTCCGGGACGGTCCCGGGTCGCTGGACCCGGTGGTGGCCCGCCGCTCCACGGCCGGCCGCCTGTCGTCCAGCGTGGTGCGCGAACTGGAGCTGACCGACGTGGAGGCGGTCACCATCCCGACCGCGTGCGCGGCGGGCAACTACGCCATCGGCTACGGCTTCGACGCCATCCGCGAGGGCGAGGTGGAGATCGCGCTGTGCGGCGGCGCGGACGCGGTGTGCCGCAAGACGTTCACCGGTTTCTACCGGCTCGGCACCATCGCGCCGGAGGTGTGCCAGCCGTTCGAGAGGGACCGCAAGGGCATCCTCACCGGCGAGGGCGCGGGCATCCTGGTGATGGAGTCGCTGGAGTCGGCGCTGGCGCGCGGCGCGCGGATCTACGCCGAGGTGCTGGGCTACGGCCTGAACTGCGACGCCAACCACCCGGTGGCACCGGACCGCGACTCGCTGGCCCGGTGCATCGAGCTGGCGCACCGCAACGCGGGCGTGAAACCGGCGGACGTCGACTTCATCTCCGCGCACGGCACCGGCACGAAGGCCAACGACGTCACCGAGTCCGGCGCGATCCGGCAGGTGTTCGACACCCCGCCGCCGGTGGTGTCCATCAAATCGATGCTCGGCCACTCGATGGGCGCGGCGAGCGCGCTGGCGTCGGCGGCGTGCGCGCTGGCCATCCAGGAGGGCTTCATCCCGCCCACCATCAACCACCACGTGACCGACCCGGAGTGCGGCGTGGACTGCGTGCCGAACGAGGCGCGGACGGCGCGGCTCGACGTCGTGCAGAACAACGCGCTGGCGTTCGCGGGCAACAACGCGGTGCTGATCCTGGGCCGGTACCGGGACGCGGTGTGATGGCGGACCGGCCCCCGAAACGAGCACTGCTGCTGCACGGCCTGGCGGGCAAGGCGGCGGTGTGGGATCCGGTCGCCGCCGCGCTGCCCGACCGGTTCTCCTGCACCACACCGGAACTGCCGTGGCACGGCATGGCCGACCCGGCGTGGGCGCACCGCCCCGACCCCGGCCGGTTCCTCGTGGACAGCGTGTGGTCGGGGCACGACGTGGTGGTCGCGCACTCGATGTCGGCCAACCTGCTGGTCGAGGCCTACGCCGACCGCCGGGTCCGGCCACGCCCCACCGTGCTGGTGTGCCCGTTCTACCGGCCGGAGCCGGCCGACTTCGACTGGCCCACGATCTCCTACTACCTCAACGACTTCCACCGCACGTTCAGCGAGGCCCTGCGGGTCGGCGACACGGCCCGCTTCCCGGAGGCCCGGCGCGAGTGGCTGGCCAGGTCCCTGCGCGACCAGGTCGGCCCCTACGGCTGGACGCGGTGGTTCGAGACCTACCTGCGCACCCCGTTCCTGGACCTCGGCGCGGTCGACGCCCCGGTGCTCGTGGTGAGCGGCGTGAACGACGTCGCGGCCCGCCCCGACGACGGCCGCGCCCTGGCGAAAGCCCTGCCGCGCGGCCGGTACGAGCTGCTGGACGACTGCGGCCACTTCCCGATGATCGAACAGCCCGACCGGCTCGCGGCCCTGGTCCGCGACTTCTTCGACGAGCACCTGGAGTTGACGTGACTACGACCACCGTCTCGCTGCGGCCCCGTTACGAGGGCTCGAACATCTGCACCTGGATCGGCTTCAAGCACGTCAACTACATGGTGGAAGAGGCCGTGCTGGACCACCTGCGGCAGAGCGGGTTCCCGGCCGGGCAGCTCTACGAGCGGCACGGGCTGTGCACGGACATCACCGACCTGGACACCAAGATCCTCACCGCGTTCCACATCGACGACCTCGCGCAGGCCACCGTCAAGCGGGTCGACGGCGAGGGGCCGCTGAAGCTCGTCGTGGAGCTGACCGTGGAGCGGGACGGCAAGACGGTGAAGGCGGTCAAGTCGAAGGTCTCCGTGTCGTTCCGGCTGGACCCGCACGGGTTCGACGCCGTGCCGCCGCCGGCCGCGTTGGAGCCGCACGTCGTGACGCACATCGGCGGGGCGGCGGAGCCGGTCGTGGTCGGCGACGCGGACCCGTTGGACCTGCTCACCGCCGGGCGCAACGCGTTCGCGTGGGCGTGGCGGATGCCGTACTTCTACTGCCACTTCACCGAGCGCGTCCAGATGTCGGGCTACCTGCGGCAACTGGAGGAGATCCTGGACCTCTTCGTGGCGGACCGGGGCGTGTCCATCAAGAAGCTGCTGGACGAGCAGAACTGGATCCCGGTCGTGCCGCACTCGCGGATCACGTTCACCGACGAGGCCCGGATGGAGGAGACGCTCTACACGGTGTTCACCGTGGAGGAGGTCTTCAAGCGGTTCACCTTCACCGCGCGCATGGACTGCTACGTGCTGCGCGAAGGCAAGCTCGTGCAGACCGCGACCGGCAGGATCACCCACGGCTGGGCCGTCATCGAGAACCGCAAGGACTGGAGCCTGGTCAACTTCGACGACCGGCTCACCGACGCCATCACCGGCAAGGCGGGGTCGCTGGCCGGCCGTGGTGTGTCGTGACAGCGGCCACCGAGCCTGTTCCGTCCACAGTGGACACGCTGGTCATCTCGGCGTGGTCCGCGGTCTCGCCGTTCGGGGTGGGCGCTTCGGCGTTCACCGACGGTGTGCGGGCGGGCGTCTCGGCGCTCGCCCCGTCCGACGGGCCGTTCCCGACGGCCGCCCTGGTGCCGGACTTCAGCGCGAAAGAGGCGCTGGGGCGCAAGGGCACCCGGACCATGGACCGGGTGACGGCGCTCGCCGTCAGCACGGTCGGCAAGCTGCTGGAGGCCTGCGGACCGGAGCTGCTGGAGCAGCCCGAACGGGTCGGCGTCGTGCTGGGCACCGGCTCCGGCAGCGTCCAGTCGATCATGGACTTCACCCGCGACGCGCTCACCGGCGAGAAGCCCTACCACGTCGACCCGGCGTTGTTCCCCAACACGGTGATGAACCGCGCCGCCGGGCAGAGCGCGATCTGGCACAAGATCAAGGGGCCCAACACGACCATCGCGGGCGGCGCGCTGACCGGCCTGCTGGCGCTGAGCTACGCCTCCCGGCTGTTGCGCGGCGGGCACTGCGACCGCGTGCTGGTCGGCGCCGCCGAGGAGTACTCGACGCAGCGGGCGTGGCTGGAGTGGCGGGGCAGCGAGGGTTCGGCCGCGCCGCTCGGCGAAGGCGGGGCGGTGTTCCTGCTGGAGGCCGAGTCCGCCGCGACGCGCGCCGGCCGCACGGTGCTGGCCCGTCCGGTGACGACCCGGTTCCGGGGGTTCTTCGAGACCGGCGGCGCGGCCCGCGCGCTGACCGACTGCGTCCGCTCGGCGTTGGCGCAGGCCAGGGTCGACCGGGACGAGGTCGTGTTCGTCTCGACCGACGGCGCCGAGGAAGCCGCGATCGTGGACGCGCTGGGCCGCACGCCGGAGTGGGTGCGGTGCGCGCCCCTGGTCGGCGACACCTCCGCCGCGGCGGCGAGTTTCCAGCTCGCGGCGGCGGTCGCGACGGGCCGGTCCGGGCACGCCCTGGTCACCGGTGTGGAGCGGGACGGCACCGTCGGCTGCACCGTGCTGGAACTGCCATGACCACGCCGATCCGCGCGGAGGTCCACGTCGACCCGGCGGACCCCGTGTTCGCCGGGCACTACCCCGGATTCCCCATCCTGCCGGGCCTCTTCGTGGTGGAGCACGTGCGGGCGGCGCTGCGCGGGCAACTGCCCGACCTGCGCGTGACGGCACTGGACCGGGCCAAGTTCCTGCGCCCGGTGTTCCCCGGCGACGACCTCGCCATCGAGACCTCGTTGACGCACGAGGACGACCAGGTGCGCTGCGTCGCGAAGGTGTCCACCGCGTCGGGTCCGGTCGCGGAGTTCAAGCTCCGGCTCGGAGGTGTCACGTGATCGGCCTGACGGAGATCCGGCGCATCATCCCGCACCGCCACCCGGTGTTGCTGGTGGATCGGGTGTCCGAAGTGGACCCTGGTCGCAGCATCACCACGCTCAAGGCCGTGAGCGGCCGGGAGCCGTGCTACGCCGGCGGTGCGGACGACGCCTACCCGATCGGCCTGCTGCTGGAGTCCTGGGCGCAGTCCGCGGTGCTGCTGACCCGCTGGGCGAACCCGAACCCGGATGTGCTGGCGGACAAGGTGGAGCTGATCAGCGGCATCCGCGACGTCGTGCTGCACGCCGAGGTGTTCCCCGGCGACGTGGTGGAGCACCACGTGGAGCTGGTGCGCGAGGTCGAGGATGCGGCGATCCTCGCGGGCCACAGCCTGGTCGCGGGCCGCAAGGTGCTGGAGATCGGTTCGTTCACGATGGCGCGGCGCGGTGTCGACGTGCTGCGTCCGGAGGGAGTGGCATGAGGCGCGTCGCTTTGGTGACCGGAGGGTCGCGCGGCATCGGGCACCAGGTGGTGACCCGGCTGGCGCGGGACGGGTACGACGTGGCGTTCTGCTACCAGGCCAACCAGGACGCGGCCGACATCGTGGCGAAGGAGGCCGCCGAGGCGGGCGCCGCCGTGTTCACCGCGCGGGTGGACGTGGCGGAGAAGCGCGCGGTGGACCGGTTCGTCAAGGACGCCGAAGCCGAGCTGGGGCCGTTGCACGCGGTGGTGTCCTGCGCGGGGATCGTCCGGGACAACCCGTTGGTGCTGCTGAAGGAGGACGACTGGCAGCGGGTGCTGCGGGTCAACCTCGACGGCACGTACCACCTGTGCAAGGCCGCCGCGTTCGCGATGATGAAGCGCAAGGCGGGCGCGCTGGTCACCCTGTCGTCGGTGGCCGGCGTGTACGGGAACGCCGCGCAGACCAACTACTCCGCGTCCAAGGCCGGGATCATCGGGTTCAGCAAGGCGCTGTCCAAAGAGGTCGGGAAGTACGGCATCCGGGTCAACGCGGTCGCGCCGGGCTTCATCGCGACGGACATGGTGGCGGGGCTCGGCGACGACTTCGCGGCCAGGATGACGGACCGGATCCCGTTGGGCCGCTTCGGAAAGCCGGAGGAGGTCGCCGACCTGGTGGCGTTCCTGGTGTCCGACCGGGCGTCCTACATCACCGGGCAGGTCTTCGGCGTCGACGGCGGCCTGGTGATCTGATGAGCAAGCACCCGAAGTTCTACTTCTCGTTGCGCAGCCCGTATTCCTGGCTCGCGTTCCACGACCTGCTGCGGGACGCGCCGGAGGTCGCCGACGCGATCGAGTGGGCACCGTTCTGGGAACCCGACGAACGCAACGACCAGGCCCTGCGCGAACGCGGGGAGCAGTTCCCGTACGTGGCGATGTCCCGCGCCAAGCACCTGTACATCCTCCAGGACGTGGCCCGGCTCGCCGCCGTGCGCGGCCTGTCCGTGAAGTGGCCGGTCGACCGCGCGCCGGTGTGGGAGATCCCGCACCTGGGCTACCTGGTGGCACTGCGCGAAGGCCTGGGCCGCGAGTACATCGCCGAGGTGTGCGCCGCCCGCTGGCAACACGGCCTGGACATCTGCGATCGGGCCACTGTCGCGGACATCGCGTCCCGGCTGGGCCTGGACGCCGCCGAGGTGTCGAACGCCTGTGACGACGAGGATTTGCGGGCGCGGGGAGTCGACCTGTTGATGGACGTGTGCCGCGACGGCGTCTTCGGCGTGCCGTTCTTCGTGCACAGGTTCACCCGCTTCTGGGGCGTGGACCGCCTACCTGACTTCATCACCCACGTCCGCTCGAAACTGGCCCCGGCCGGTGCGCTGCCCGTGGGCGAGGCGCAGGGCTCGTCCTCGGACGCCGGGCACGCGGGCGGCTGCGGCTGAGCCGGAAACCAGGACTCGCCGAGCGCGCTCCAGAACACCACATCCACCCTCGCGTGAATCGGTGAAGTTAGGGTGACCGGTGACGCGAGGAGGACTAGCGTGACCGACCTGCGGCTCCGCTGGGGCGTGCTCGGCTCGACGGCGTTCATCAGCACGCAGGTGGCGCCCGCGATCCGCCGCACACCAGGCAACACGGTCACAGCCGTCGCCGCCCGCCCCGGCCGGACCACGGCGTCCCATTGAACAGGCCGCCGGCGACCTGACGGTGATGGAGGCGTACATGTACCGCTTCCACCCGCAACAGCGACGTGTGGTCGAGCTGCTGCACACAGGCGAGATCGGCGGACTGCGGGTAGTGCGGGCCGCCTTCCACCAGGCCGTACTCACCCACACCACTCCGCTGGTGTCCCTGGCCGACTCCAAGCGCACCGCTCGTGTAGGAGAGGCACTGGTCAAGTCGGCCCGCACCAACACCGAGGTGACGCTGTAGGACCGGGTCGACAGGCCAAAAGCGCCAAGAAGGAGGGGCCTCCGGACCTCTGCAAGCCGCCGGGACGGCTGCAGACGCAACACGCCGCCTGCAGCCGTACCCAGACTCAACTCAACGTAGCCGCAGCCTCCACCGGAGGCGTCCGCAACACATAAGCCGTGGACAGCAAGGTAGACAGCAACGTCAATCCGGTAGCCGCCCCGATGACAGTCAGATAGATCCCGATAGGCCCGGAAGGCCAGAACGACCCATCCATGGCCATGGCGAACGGGATCAGGGTAACCAGCGACACGATCGCCCCGAGCAGGATGCCACCGACCGAGATCACCACCGCCTCCACGCCCACCATGCGCAGGATCTGCCCGGGAGTAGCCCCGATCAACCGCTGCAAGGCGAACTCCCGCCGCCGCTCCCCGGTGGCGATCACCAAGGTGTTCACCAACGAGATCACGGTGTAGGCCAGGATCATCCCCACCAGCAGGTAGTTGACCCAGGCCCCGGTCTGCTCGCCCCCGCCGCCACCCGCCGAAGCCTCCGACGGATCCATCACCCGGAGCTGCGGGTACTTCGCGGTGAGTCCGGACAACGCCTCCGTCCCACCCTTCACCAGCACCCACGTCACCTGCCCGCCGGTGGTGTGCGCGACCACCAACTCCACCGGCATCAACGCGGACTCGTAGGACCCGGTGTGGATGGCGACCACCTTCGCCTGCACGGACTGCCCGTCACCGAGCCGCATCTTCACCGTGTCGCCCACAGCCGCGTTCAACGTCTCGGCCCACTTCTGCGGCAACGCCACCGAATCGCCGCGCAGGTCCGCGACCGATCCCTGCGTGACGTCCAAGCCGAGAGTCTGAGTCACGCCGCCGGGCGTCACCCCGAGCACGGTGATCTCGTCATCCCCGTCCTCGTGGTCGGGGAAGAACGCCTCGGTGTCCACGAGCGCCGACGCGGCCTCCACCCCGGGCAGCCCGTCGACCTCGGCCACCAGCTCCGCCGGCAGCGAGCCCGACGAGCTGGTGAGCACGGCGTCGGCGCGCAGGCTGTCCGCGAACCCGGAGGACCCGCCGGCCTGCGTGGTCTGGAGGTAGATCAACGCCGTTGCCAGGCCGGTGGCCAGCATCACGGGCGTGATGGCGCCGGCCACCCGCACCCGCCGCGCACCCGCGTTGAGCACCGCCAGGTACCCGGCGAGCCCGGTCAGCGCCCGCACCGGCCACCGCAGCAGGGCGATGATGACCTTCGCCGCGCCGGGGGAGAGCAGCGCGATGCCGGACGCCCACAGCATCGCCGTGGGACCGGCCGTCGACGCCGCCACGGGACCGGACATCACCAGTGCCGTGATGATGCTCAGCGCGGTGCCGCCGCCCAGGCACAGCAGGGCGAACACCAGGCGTGGCACGGAGAACCACCGGCTTTGGAGGCTCGCCTCCATCAGCGCCTCCGTCGGCTTGGTCACCGACGCCGCACGGCCCGCGACGAACGCCGCGACCATCGCGCTGAGCAGCGAGATGCCCGCGCCGGCCGCGACCGGGATCCAGCCCTGCCGGTACCCGAGCTGCGCCGGCGCGACCCCGGCCGCGGTCAACTGGGTCAGCAGCAACTGCCCGAGGTACCCGCTCAACGGCCACCCGAGCAGCGTCGCGAGCACGGCCACGAACGCCGTCTCGCCCAGCACCAGCCGCCGCAACTGGCCCGGTGTCGAGCCGATCGCGCGCAACAGGGCCATCTCCCGGTGCCGCTGCTGCACGGACAGCCCGAGCGTCCCGGCCACGACGAACATCGCCACCATGATCGCCAACCCGCCGAACACGGCGGACAGCGTGATGAGGCCTTCGCCACCGCCCTGCGCGTCGGGGAACTCCGCGAGCCCGCGCTCGTCGCCCGCCAGCACCTTCACGTCCTGGCTGCCGACCGCGCCCTCCAGCGCCTTGCGCACGGAGTCCACCGTGACGCCGGGCTCCAGCAGCACGCCGAGCAGGTCCACCCGGCCGGGCTTGGCGTAGATGCGGCGCGCCTCGGCGTCGTCGAAGTACACGGTGGACGCGTCCACCGGTCCCGACGCCAGACCGACCACGCGGTACGGCCGGCTCCGCCCGGCGAGCCCGAGCGTGATCTCGCTGCCCACGGACGCGCCGGACTTCTCGTCCACCACGACCTCGTCGGGCCCCTGCGGACCCCGGCCCTGGTTCACCCGGTACGGGGTCAGCTCCACGGCGGACCACATGTGGCCGGTGGCGTCGCCGCCCGGCAGGCTCACCGGGAACGCGACGTCCGGCACGACCTTGGCCACGCCGGGCACCTTGGCCCGGTCCGCCAGGGACGCCTCGATCGGCGACCGCTCCAGGTAGGACGGATCGCCGGTCACCAGCAGCGGCGCGGCGGCGAGCCGTTGCGGCGGGACGGCGTTGCGGATGCCGCTCTCCATCAGCCCGCCGCACGCCATGACGATCGCGGCGCCCAGGAACAAGGCGATGAAGGACGCGGCGAACCCGCCGATCCGGAAGCGCAGTGTGCGCAGCGCGAGGCCCAGCATCAGCGCAGCCCGCCCGTCAGGTCGGCGGCGGGCACGTCGGCCCACGCGCCGAGCTGGGTCATCCGCTCGCTGACCGCGTGCGCGGTGGGTGCTTCCAGTTCACCGGCGATCCGGCCGTCGGCGAGGAAGATCACCCGGTCGGCGTGCGCGGCGGCCACCGGGTCGTGCGTCACGATCACGACGGACTGGCCGACGTCCCGCACGGCCTGCCGCAGCAGCGCCAGGACCTCCAGCGCGGTGCGGGTGTCCAGCGCGCCGGTCGGCTCGTCGCCGAAGATCACGGCGGGCTGGGTGATCAGGGCGCGGGCGATGGCGACGCGCTGCTGCTGGCCGCCGGACAGCTCGCCGGGCCGGTGGCGCTTCCGATCGGACAGTCCCACCCGGGCGATGACGTCGTCCACTTCGGCCCGCTTCGCGCGCCTGCCCGCCAACCGCAGGGGTAGCTGGATGTTCTCCACCACGGTCAGCGCGGGGAGCAGGTTGAACGACTGGAAGACGAAGCCGATGCGCTCACGCCGGAGCTGGGTGAGCTGGCGCTCGTTCAGGCCGGTGATCTCCTGTCCGTCCAGGACGACCGAGCCGGACGTCGGCCGGTCCAAGCCCGCCGCGCAGTGCAGCGCGGTGCTCTTGCCGGAGCCCGACGGACCCATCACCGCCGTGAACGTGCCGCGCGCGATGCCGAGGCTGACTCCGTCAAGGGCCACGACGCCGTTGCGCTCATTGCCGTAAACCTTGCGGACCGAATGCAACCGCACGACGTCGTCCGAGCCTTGATTCGGAGACATTTTCACGTTCCAGCTCCCCACGTGACCTATCGATTGTGTGCACGCGCGGCAGACCATACGGACCCCGTCCGACGCGCGGCACTGGTGCAGACCCCCCGATCCGCCATCCGGTTGGCCGGGGGAAGTCGCTGTCCCGCAACGGTCCGGTCACCGTCGTCGCCGACGATCGGGGAGGTGGTGCGCGGCATCCTAGCCACCGTTTCCATAATTTCTGTTGAGGTCTCAACGAATAGTCGGCAACATCCGAAACACCTCGCGCGTCCTGGCCGGTGAGGTAGGTTGGAACGGCCGCCCGGCACCGCCCGGAAGGTGCGGCAAATACCGGCCCGAAGGCCGCACGACGTTTGAATGGCGGACCCCGAGTAACGACGCGGAGGGGTTGGGCAGACATGCACCTGGAGATCCGGCACGCGCGGGTGGTCATGACGCTCGCCGAGGCAGGCAGCATCTCCAAGGCGGCGGCGAAGCTGTCGTTGCCGCAGCCGAGCCTCACCGCCCAGCTCAGGCGGATCGAGAAGGCGGTCGGCGGCGACCTGTTCGTGCGTTCGGCCTTCGGCATCACGCCGACCCCCCTCGGCGAACGATTAATCCCGATGCTCGCCGATCTCGCGACCCGGGCCGACGCGGTGGTCGCGGAGGCCTCCTCGCTGTCCTCCGGAATTCTCCGGATCGGCAACGCCGAATGGACCCCGGTGACGCTGCGTCGCGCGTTGCAGTCGTCGCTGCCGTCGGTGGAGGTGCAGACCGTGACGCTGGATCCGGCGCTGGGCGTGGACGCGGTGAGCCGGGGCGAGCTGACCGCCGCGCTGATCCCCAGCCCGGAGGCCGTGGACGGGGTGCGGGACCTCGATCCGTCGCTGGCGAAGGAGATCATCGTCCGCGAGCCGATCTGGCTGGCCCTGCCGCGCGACCACGCGCTCGCGCGCAGGACTACGGTGAGCCGAAGGCACATGGTGTCGTTGAGCTGGGTGCAGCACGTGCCGGGCCACTGGTTCCACCCGGTGGAGGAGCACCTGTTCCGCAAGCTCGACCACCCGACGCCCGAGGTGCTGCACTACGCGGGCGGCCACGCCGAGGCGATGAGCTGGGTGCGCGACGCGGGCGCGGCGGCCCTGGCGACCCCGACCGGGTCCACGAAGGACGTGAGCCTGGTGGCCGTGACGGAACCGTTGCGCAGCAGGCTGCTCCTGGTGTGGCGGCCGGGCTCGATCCACCCGAACACCCTGCGCCAGTTGATCGACGCGCTGCGCCGGTACTACTGCGAGTACGCCCGGACCATCCCGCGCTACTGGAACTGGATGACCGAACGCCCCACGGACTTCCCGGAACTGGCGAACTTCCTCCCCCGCCCCAGCCGCTGGTGGCCACGCGACTCGGGCGCCGAACAACCAGGCGGCGGCCCCACCCCGCGCACGGCGGCGACCTGACCGACCCGACCGCTTGACCGCACCGACCCGCTGGGGCCGCGCTGACCGCCTGCCCGGCCGCTGGACCGTACCGACGCTCCGCCGGGCCGCACGGTCTGCCCGCCCCGCGTCCACCGCCCACCGGCCCCGGCGGCGGGCGGTCGGGGCCGTCTCGGCGAGGCCGGGGCGGGCCGGCCGCTTCTATCTTCTTTCTATAGCGAAACCACCGGTCAGCGCCTTGTCAGCCCCGTGTCAGCGGCCCTCGCGAACCTTGTCCCGCAACGAGGACGAGGCCTGAGCGAGGAGGACGCACATGACGGCGTTGGTGGCGGTGTCGAGTCACCTCCCGGAGACGGTGGCCGTCGCGGACCTGCAGGAGCCGCTGGGGCTGGACGACCAGCAGGTGCGCCGCTTCACCCGGCTCTACGGCCTGGACCGGATCTGCCAGTCGCCGCTGTCCGAGGCCGAGCTGCTGGTCGCGGCGGCCGGGAAGCTGGACGGGCTGCGCGGCCAGGAGGACCGGGTCCGCTACGTGATCCGGGCCAAGGGCATGCGCACCACCGCGCCCTACCCGGTGAGCCCGGTGCACGAGGTCCGCGAGACGCTGGGGCTGCGGCACGCCAAGACGCTGTCGGTGGCCGACCACGGCTGCGCCACCGGGCTGCTCGCGATGGACGTCGCGGGCACCCTGCTCGCGGCCGACGGCGACCCGGACGCGCTGGCCCTGATCCTGGCCGGCGACAAGACGTTCACCCCGTTCACGCAGTGGGTGCAGGACACCTCGATCATGGGCGAGGGCATGGCCGCGATCCTGGTCGCCCCGGACGGCGACCGCGACACCGTGCGCGGCTACGCCAGCCGCATCCACGGCCGCACCGACGGCGTCATCGACCTGACCCCGGAGATCGCCAAGCACGCCCGCAGGATCTACCAGGACGCGCTGGCCGAGGTGGTCGGCGCGGCCACCGAGGAAGCGGGCATCGGCGTCGCCGACGTGGACCTCGTGCTGCCGCACAACGTCAACCGGGTGTCCTGGACGGTCGCCGCGAAGAACCTGGGCCTGCCCAACGACAGGTTCTTCCTGGACAACCTGTCCGCCACCGGCCACTGCTTCTGCGCGGACCCGTTCATCAACTACCAGACGGTGACCGAGCTGGGCCTGCTCAAGCCGGGCGACAAGTACCTGATGACGGCCGCCGGCCTCGGTCAGACGTTCGCCGCGATGGTCCTGGAGCACTGACATGGACGATTTCACCCGCAGGCTGAAGACCGCGCTGCTCGGCGACCCCGACGGCTCCCTGGCGTTCCTGGGCAACTTCGAGGTCGAGGAGCGCTGGGCGCGCGGCGAGCACACGCTGCCCCGGCTGTCCGCCGACGGCGGCGCGGCGGTCGTGAACCACATGGACGAGTTCGCCCTCCTGCTGGCCTCCGGCGACGACCACGTGGTGCTCAAGTCCGCACCGGACCAGGACTACCTGGCCTACCTGACCGGACTGGGCATCGACCTGCCCACGGTGCACGTGGTCGCCGACTCGGACCCCCGCCGGACCGTGACCGCCGACGCGCTGGCGGACCCGGCGCTGATCGCGCGGCTGGCCGAGCTGGCCGCCGAGGGCGTCCACCTGACCGCGCACGGCGTGTCCGATGTCGAGGAAGCCCTCGCGGAACGCACCGGGCTCCCGCTGGCCGCACCGGACGCCGCGACCTGCAAAGCGGTCAACAGCAAGGTCTACAGCCGCCGCGCCGCCGACGAACTGGGCCTGCGCCAGCCCGCCGGCTGGGCCTGCGAGACCGTGGACGAACTGCGGGAAGCGTTCGACCGGGCCCGCGCGCTGGTGGCGGCGGGCCACAAGGTCGTGGTCAAGGAGGCGTTCGGCGTCTCCGGCAAGGGCATCGCGGTCCTGGAGAGCGACCGCCGGATGGACCGCCTGGTCGGCCTGATCGCCAAAGCGGTCGACAAGTCCGGGCAGCCGCGGGTCGCGTTCGTCGTGGAGGACTGGGTCGCCAAGCGCACGGACCTCAACTACCAGTTCACCGTGGGGCGGGACGGCGACGTGCGGTTCGACTTCGTCAAGGAGCTGCACACCGAAGGCGGTGTCCACAAAGGACACCGGATGCCCGCCCGCCTGTCGCCGGCGCAGGTCGCCGAGCTGACCGACACCGCCCACCGGCTGGGCAAGAAGCTCGCCGCCGACGGCTACTTCGGCGTGGTCGGCGTGGACGCGATGGTCGACCCCGACGGCGGGCTGTACCCGGTGATCGAGATCAACGCGCGCAACAACATGTCCACCTACCAGACCCGCGTCCAGGACCGGTTCGTCGGCCCCGGCCGGATCGCGCTCGCCCGGCACTACCCGGTGCGGCTGACCGAGAGGCTGCGCTTCGCGCACGTCCGCGCCCTGCTGGACGGCCTGCTGCTCGACCGGGCCGGCGGCGCCGGCCTGCTGGTCAACAACTTCGCCACGGTCAACGCCGGCCACCGCGCCGGCACGGCGTTCGACGGCCGCCTCTACGGGCTGCTCGTCGGGTCGTCCGACGACGAGATCGCCGCCGTGGACCACGAGATCACCGCCCGATTGGAGGCAACCGGCCATGAGCGCTGAGTTCGAGGTCCAGGGCATCGGGATCACCGAGATCGCCGAGCGGTACGGCACCCCGCTGTACCTGTACGACGGCGACGAGCTGGCGTCCCGCGTGGACGACCTGAAGGCCCTGCTGCACCCGCGCCTGGAGTTCTTCTTCTCGATGAAGTCGAACCCCAACATCGGCGTGCTGTCGGTGCTGCACTCGCGCGGCGCGCGGGCGGAGGTGTCCTCGATGGTCGAGCTGGTGACCGCGCTGCGCGCGGGGGTGAACCCGGCCGACATCATCTTCCTCGGCCCCGGCAAGAGCGAGGACGAGCTGCGCGCCTGCCTGGACCACGAGATCTACGCGATCGTCTGCGAGTCGTTCGGCGAACTGGAGCTCATCGACCGCTTCGCGCGGGAACGGGGCGTGCGCGCGCCCGTCGCGCTGCGGGTGAACCCGAGCTTCTCGGTCAAGGGCTCCGGCCTGACCATGGGTGGCAAGCCGCGCCAGTTCGGCATCGACGAGCCGCAGCTATTCGAGACCGCGGACCTGGTGGCCCGGCACCCGAACGTCCGGTTCCTCGGCGTGCAGGTCTACATGGGCACCCGCATCCTGTCGGAGGAGGCGGTCGCGGAGAACACCGAGCGGATCTTCGAGCTGGCCGACCGGCTGTCGACGCACCTGGGCATCCCGCTGGAGCTGGTGGACATCGGCGGCGGTCTGGGCGTGGCGTACTTCGCCGGCGAACGCGACTTGGACCTGGAACTGCTGGCCGCCCGGGTCAACCCGATCCTGGCCGACTTCGCCGACCGGCACCCCGGCACCCGGCTGGTGATGGAGCTGGGCCGCTACCTCACCGCGACCTGCGGCACGTACGTCGTGCGCGTCCGGTACGTGAAGGAGTCGATGGGGGAGCGGTTCGCCGTCGCGGACGGCGGCACCAACCACCACATGGCGGCCGTCGGCATCGGGTCGTTCGTGAAGCGGAACTTCCCCATGCGCGTGCTGAACCGCCTGGACGAGCCCGCGTCGGAGAGCTGGCACGTCACCGGTCCGCTGTGCACGCCCAACGACACGCTGGGCAAGAAGGTCGAGCTGCCGCCCGTCCGGCCGGGCGACCTCGTCGGCGTCGAGCGCTCCGGCGCGTACGGCCCGACCGCGTCCCCGGTGCTGTTCCTCAGCCACGGCTACCCGGCGGAAGTGCTCGTCCACGGCGGCCAGGCCCACCTCGTGCGCTCGCGCGACGAGACCGAGGACCTGCTGCGCCGGCAACACCTCCCAGAACTCGCCGCCACTGCCATCACCGAAGGAAGCGCATCATGAGCGAATCCACTGCCGTCGCCTCCCGCGAGCGGATCGTCGACGCCATCACCAGCGTCCTGGCCCAGGTGCTGGACTACGAGCTGCCGGAGCTGAGCGAGCAGTCGCGGCTGTTCGACGAACTGGGCCTCGACTCGACCGGCGTGTTCGAGCTGCTGATGCAGTTGGAGGAGGCGCTGGAGGTCGAGTTCGACACCGACAACCTGGAGATGGCGCACTTCGAGACGGTCCGCTCGCTGGCCGACTTCGTCGCGGCGGAGATGGACCGCTGACATGTACCGGACCACCGCACCGGCCGTCCGGTCCGGCGCGCCCGCGTCCACCCTGGGTCTGGCCAGGGTGGTGCGCGCGGCGGGCGTCCCGGACCGGCGGCTGGACGACGAGTTCTCCCTGCGCCACTTCACCGACCTGACCGCGGGCCACGACGTGGCTCTGCGGCCGGACCTGCTGACCGGCGGCACCACGTTCACCGCGCTGACGCGTGCCCTGCACGCGCGTCTGGAGCCGCTGGACGCCGTGCCGCTGGCCATCATCGCGCACGCGACCCCGGACCTGGACTGCCGGCTCGCCGCGTCGACCTACCTGTCCGAGGCGCTGCCGAACAGCCCCCTGTCCTTCTCGGTGTCCGACGTGGGCACGTGCGCGCCGTTCGCGGCGATCCGCCTGGCCCGCGACTACGCCGCCCGGCACGGCTACCGGCGGGCGCTGGTCGTGATCGCGGACCAGGCCACGCTGCCGTACGACGTGGCGGACCGGCCGGCCGGCGACGCGGGCGTGGCTCTGCTCCTGGAAGCCGGCGCGACGCCGCTCTCGCTGGTGCACCGGGCGGGCGTGGCCGAGCGCGACCTGCCGGCCGCCCTCGCGTCGGCCCTGGACTCGCTGATCCCCGACGGCTCGCCGGTCGAGGTCGTCGCGGGTGCGGGCATCGACCCGGACCTGGTGCGCCACCGCGGCGCCGTGCGTACCGCGCGCGCCGGCTACCCGTGCACAGCGCTGTGGGACGGCCTGGCCGACTCGCTGGGCCGGGTCGTGCTGGTCGACCACGACCCGGTCACGGGCGACCTGGGCGTGGCCTCGGTGGGTGCGTCGTGACCACCTCAGTCCGGCTGGGCGCCGACGAGCTGTCCCGGTGCCACCGCGCCGCCCGCGAGGAGGGCCTGGCCCCGGCGCTGACCGTGCTGCGCTCGCTGGTGCTGCCCGGCCTGCTGCCGTGCGGCCCCGGTGGACACGCCGTGGTGCCGCAGGAAGTCGCCGCCGGCGCGCACCGGGTGTGGCTGGACGGCGTGACGGTGGACCGGTCGGCGACCGGCGAGTCCACAGTAGACTCCATCGACCTGCCCGGCGGCACGGTCGTGCTGCTGCGGCACGGCATCGGCGACCGCGGCACCGACGTGCACGCGGAGCAGCGGGCGTCCTGGGCACTGGGGCTGGTCTGGCTGCGCCTCGGCCTGTCCGAAGCCCTGCGGGAAACCTGCATGCGCTACCTGAACGGCCGCCGCACCGGCTCGACGACCCTCTTGCAGCAGCAGATGGTGAAGTCGACGGTCGCCGACGGCCTGATCGAACACCTGGAAGTGCGGGCCGTGCTGACCGGCGCGGACGCGGGCGGCCTGCCCGAGGTCATCCTGTCCCACCTGCACGCCCGCGTCACGGCGGCGGACCGGTGGCTGGTGAACCTGCTGGGCGCGAGCGGCTACCTGACCGGCGGTCCCGGCCAGGTGGCCCACGTGTCGGAACTGCTGGCCGAAGCGTACGTGCGAGCGGACTCATGACCGCGCTCGAAGGCCGCCTGGTCACGTTGCGCGACCAGATGCGCGAGTGGGGCGCGGACTTCCGCGGCCTGGGGCTGGCCCTGGACCGCGACCCGGAGCTGATCCGCGACCACTTCGACCTGCCCGCGGTCCGCTACCTGTCCACCATGGGCATCCCGCCCGAGTACGGCAACGTGCCGATCCCCATCGCGGGCAACCGGTTCTACGGCACGCTGGCGTTGGAGCGGGCCATCATCATGGAGGAACTGGCCTGCGCCGACGTCGGGATGCTGGTCGCCTCACCCGGCCCGTTGCTGGCGGGCGTGCTGGTGGACCTGCTCGCCGACGAGGGGCAGAAGGAGTGGTTCTACGGCCGGATGCTGGACGCTCCACTGTGGACGTTCTTCGCGCTGACCGAACCCGACCGGGGCTCGGACGCCGGCGCGCTGACCACGACCTTGACGCCGGTCGCCGACGGCGGCGTGCTGTCGGGGGAGAAGCGGTACGTCGGCAACGCGTGCCGGGCGCAGCTCGGCGTGGTGTTCGCGCGGGTCGGCTCGGGGCCGTTGGGCATCAACGCGGTGCTGGTGGAGACCCCGGCCGAGGGCTTCAAGGCGGAGGCCTTGGAGACCGTCGGGTTGCGGGGCGCGCGGATCAGCGCGATCACCCTGGACGGCGTGCACGTGCCCGCTTCGCGTTTCGTCGGACGGCACCTGTCGCCGTCGCGGCGGGGGATGTGGGCGTTCGTGCAGACGTTCAACCTCCTGCGGCCCGGTGTCGCGGCGATCGCTTTGGGCATCGCGCGGGCGGCTTTCGAGTACGTCCAGGAGCACCGCACCACTTTGCGCCGTGACGAACGGGACCGGCTCGATCTGCTCGGTCGGCGCATCGCGGGCGCACGTGCCCTGGTGCACTTGGCCGCGCGGGCGGTAGACGCTCGGACGAGCGACGGGTACCTGGCTTCGGCGGCGAAGGCCAGGGCGTCGCAACTTGCGATGGACGCGGCTCACGAGGCGTGCGGCTTCTTCGGCGTGGGCGCCCGGTTCGACCATCCGAGGCTGGACAAGCTGGTGCGTGACGCGCGGGGGCTGGAGTTCATCGAGGGCACGTCGAACATGCAGAAGCTGAACCTGTTCCAGGGTCTGTTCACCGGCAAGCTGGACCGCGACGACCCGTTCCGGGTGGGTGTGCCGGGCTAGGAATCACCTGACGCGCCCCCGACTCCGACCTGCCCGAGCGAGGCCGGGTCGCGGCGGCGCGGCTCAGTCGACCCTGATGACCCGTACGGCGACGAACGGCCCGGCACCATGCCGGGCCGTTCGTCTGTTGAAGCGGACTCGTTCCGAACCGACCACTCAGGCCCGCTCGACGAGCCCGGCGACGGTCAGCGTGAGATGCCGGGCGAGCAGCACGGCCGCGGTGTCGGCGTCCCGGGCCAGGGTGGCTTCTTCCAGGTGACGGTGCTCGGTGACGTGGTCCCGGCCCGGGGTGCGGTCGGCCGCCCAGCGACGGGTCAGCTCGCCGGCCAGCCACATGCGGTCGAATGTTTCCAGCAGCACGGCATTGCCGCTGCCCTCCAGCAGGGTGCGGTGGAAGACGCGGTGCGCCTCGGACCACTGGGCACTGACGACGCCGTCCGTTCCGGGCTCGTACGCCGGTGTGCGGGCCAGGCGGTGGTGTGCCGCGCGCACGCGGGTTTCCCAGTCCAGGTCGCCGCGCTCGATGGACAGCCGCAGCGTGGCCGGTTCGATGATGCTCCGTGCCTCGGCCAACTCCTGCCAGCGCCGGTCCGACTGGGCCGGCACGGCGAAGCCGCGGTTGGTCAGCCGGTCGGCGAGACCGTCGCCGACCAGGCGGACAAGGGCTTCGCGGACCACGGCCAGGCTCACGCCGTGCGCGCTCGCCAGCTCCTGTGGCTTGAGGGCGTCGCCGGGTGCGAAGTCGCCGCACAGGATCGCGTCGCGCAGCTCGACGTACACGCGCCCGGACAGCATCTGCTTCGCCGCCGCCCCGCTCATGGCTTCATCGTAGACCATCGGCTAGATAATCGATTATTAGTGCTACGATCGATCCTGTGAACGATCCTTTCGCACGCCTGCCCGAAGCGGCCGGCTTCACCGTCAGCAGCACGTCCACTACCGAGGGAGCCCCGCTCGCCGCCGAGCAGCGGGCGGGCAGCGACATCTCCCCGCAACTGTCCTGGTCCGGTGCCCCGCCGGGCACGAAGAGCTACGCCGTCACCGTCTACGACCCGGACGCCCCCACCGGTTCGGGCTTCTGGCACTGGGCAGTGGCCGACATCCCCGCCACGGTGACCGAATTGCCTGCGGGCGCCGGTGACGACACCGGCTCGGGCCTGCCTGCCGGCGCCTACCAGTTGCCCAACGATGCTCGCGTGGCCCGCTTCATCGGCGCGGCCCCGCCGGCAGGCCACGGCCCGCACCGGTACGTATTCGTCGTGCATGCGCTCGACGTCGCCACCATCGGCGTTCCGGCCGACGCGACGCCGGCGTACCTCGGCTTCACCATCAGCGGCCACATCCTGGGTCGGGCCGTGCTGACCGCCACGGCGGAAACGCCGGCCTGACCTCGTCCCGACAGGGTGAGCCGTCCCGCCGATCACAACCTCTGGTCGGCGGGACGGCGTCGAAGGGCCGGACGCCGGTCTAGTGACCCGGCAGGCTCTCGACATTGTCGGCGAGCTTGAGGCACAGGTGCCGCAACAGGGTCAGCTCCTCCGTGGTGAACCCCCGGAACAACGCCCCCATCGCCACCTCGGACGGCCGCCGGAAGGCATTCACCCACTTCTCGCCGGTCGGTGTGATCTTCGCGCGCACCGACCGGCGATCGGTCTCGTGGGGCGCCCGTGTCGCCAGGCCCTCGCGTTCGAGCGTGTCCACCAGGCCGGTGGCGTTGCGCGCGCTCACCTGGGCGGAAGTCGGCAGGTCGCCGATGCTCGCGCCTTCGGCTCCCGCGACGCTGAGCCGGATCAGCAGGTCCAGAGCGCCGGAGCTCAGACCGCCCCGGCTGTCTGCTCCCTTGGCGCGCAACCGTTCGACGGCTTGGGCGGCCGTGCGGACGGCGGCGGCGGACTCGAAGGCGAGGGTGTCGCCGCCCTGGGTGAAATGCGTCATCGCGGCGCGGACCGCTGGCCTGCTGGACCAAGCCGTGGAGTCGGGGTGACACCGGACGGATCTCGACCGTGCTCGCCTACGCCATCGCCGGGGCCGACCCGCGCCGCGCCGGAACGCTGATGCCGGCCATCCCCCAAGAGGCCCGCCGGGCGAGGGGTTCCCGGCGGGCCTCTGCGGTGGGGCTACTTGCCGTGCAGTTGCTTCAGGTACTCGTGGGTCGAGGGCAGCGAGGCCATGAGTTCCTTCTGCTTCCGCTTGATGTCCGCGAACACCTGCTCCGCCGAGTCGAGCACCTCCGGCCGCGCCGCCAGGGACGGCAGGGTGTGGTCGGGCAGGTACTCCAGGCCGGCGAAGATGCAGTAGTAGTTGGAGTTGTTCCAGAAGTTGCGGAACTCCGCGTCGAAGTTCGCGTAGTACGTCGACTCGTCGGTGATGGGCATGTTCACCGCGAGTCCGGCCTTGTACATCCGGACCTTCTCCTGGAAGTCCGGCGCCAGCTCCAGTTCCTTGCACGCCTGCCAGAACGCCGTGTCGTTGCGCGGCGCGAAGCTGAAGTGGCCCTGCACGAAGTCACGCGAGTCGTCGAACATCGTCTCGATCTCCGCGTTGAAGCGGTCCTGCAGGATCGAGTCGAAGTTCTTGTCCGGGAAGTGCTTCGCGAGCTGGTACAGCGCCGCGTACACGAAGTAGATGCCGGTCGACTCCAGCGGCTCCAGGAAGCAGGACGCCAGGCCGATCGACACGACGTTCTTCACCCACGCCCGCCGGTTGCGGCCGACGCGGAACTTGATCTGGTTCAGCGGCTGGGTCTCGGGGTCCACGCCCCACATGTTGCAGAACTCCAGCGTCGCCTCGTCCCGCGACTGGAACCGGGAGGAGAACACGTAGCCGGTGCCGAACCGCCCCAGCATGGGGATCTTCCACGACCACCCGGACGACATGGCGATCGAACCGGTGTACGGCTCGACGCCCTCGGCCTCGTCGTCGTGCGGGATCTGGGTGGCGACCGCGCTGTCGTTGAGCAGGTGGTCGCTCATGTCCAGGAACGGCTCCTTCATGGCCTGGTTGATGAGCAGGCCGCGGAAGCCGGAGCAGTCGATGAACAGGTCGCCCTCGATGGTGCGGCCCTGCTCGGTCTTGAGGGCCGACACGTGGCCCTTCTGGTTGATGACCGCCTCGGTCATCTTGTCCTCGATGTGGATCGCGCCCTGCTTGGTGGTCGCGAAGCGCCGGAGGAAGTCGGCGACCAGGTTCGCGTCGAAGTGCCACGCGTAGTTGGTCCACTTGGTCCCGTCCATGAACCTGGGGGAGAGGTTCTGGTCCATGATCGGGGGCTCGCGGTAGCAGGCGTAGTCGAACGGCTCGTCGCTCTGGCCGCTCAGCTTCTTGTGCGTCCAGTAGTGCGACAGCGGCTGGTTCTCGTGGTTGGGCAGCAGGCCGAACAGGTGGTAGTAGTGGTCCACCGTGTCGCCGTACGGGCGGGCGGTCGCCTCACCCCGGCCGGGCGTGCGCCAGTTGGTGAACTTGATGCCCATCTTGAAGCTGGCGTTGCACTCCCGCATCCAGTCCTCCTCGGCGATGCCGAGGAAGTCGAAGAACGTCTTGTGCAGGTTGGGCACGGTCGCCTCGCCCACGCCGATCTTGGGGATCGCGGGCGCCTCCAGCACGGTGATGGTCACGGCCGGGCCCAGCGCCTTGCCGAGGTACGACGCGGCCATCCAGCCGGCGGTGCCGCCACCGAGCACGACGACTTTCCTGATCCTACGATCTTCCATCGAGAAATGTCCTCCCGTCATGATCACGACAAAGGTCGCGGAACGACGTTCGCCGGTGTCGCCAGTGTTCGAGGGCGGTGTTTCGGGGGCAGGTGCCCGGAAGTATTCGCTCGAATCGGCTGGAACGGAACCCTAGACACGCTTTGTTGAGCCTGTCAATGTTCCGCGGTGGTGGCCGGCCGGAGTTTCTATATATTTTCTCTACCGCACCCCGGTAGATCGTCGGCGGCCGCCGTAACCGCAGGTCGGCATGGTCGAAGAGGTCTCGGCTACGACTCGTCAGCCCCATGTCAGCGGGTTGTCAGCCACGTTCGCCAGCATCTTCTCCGGGACCGCCGGTCGATCCGGGACCGCGGCTGTCGAGTGAAGGGACATGGCGGTGACTCCTGCCTTCGCAGTGATTTCCGGTGCCCAGGTGAACGAGGTTTTGCAAGGGCGGGAGAAGCATGTCCTCGAACTGATCGAGGCGGCCTACCGGGTGCACGGGGAGGGCGACACGGTCAATCCGCCGTCCTATTTCCTGCGCTTTCCGGAGGACCCGGCGTCGCGGATCATCGCCCTGCCCGCGTCGGTCGGCGGCGACATCGGCGTGCACGGCGTGAAGTGGATCTCCAGCTTCCCCGGGAACGTCGCCGAGGGCCTGCCCCGCGCCTCGGCCGTGCTGATTCTCAACGACCGGCGCACCGGCTACCCGATCGCCTGCCTGGAGAGCTCCATCGTGAGCGCCGTCCGGACCGCCGCCTCCGCCGCCCTCGCCGCCGACTGGCTGTCCCGCGACCGGGGCCGCCCGACGAAGGTCGGGTTCGTCGGCACCGGCCTGATCGCCCGCTACATCCACACCTACCTGCACACCACCGGCTGGACGTTCGAGGAGGTCGGCATCCACGACCTCAGCGCCGCCTCGGCGGAGGGCTTCCGGTCCTACGTGGATGAGACCGCCGGTGGCCGCACGAAGGTCCACGGCAGCGTGGAGAGCGTGATCCGGGACAGCGACCTGGTGGTCTTCGCGACCATCGCGGGCACGCCGCACGTCACCGACCCGACGTGGTTCGACCACAACCCGCTGGTGCTGCACGTGTCCCTGCGCGACCTGTCGCCCGAGGTGATCCTGTCCGCCGCCAACGTGGTGGACGACGTGGAGCACTGCCTCAAGGCGAACACCTCGCCGCACCTGGCCGAGCAGCTCACCGGCAACCGCGACTTCCTGTCCGGCACCTTGTACGACGTGATGACCGGCGCGGTGCGGCCCGGCGCCGACCGGCCGCTGGTGTTCTCGCCGTTCGGGCTGGGCGTCCTCGACCTGGCGGTCGGCAAGCACGTCTACGACGAGGTGTCGCGGGCGGGCGACCTCGCCGTCGTGGAGGACTTCTTCTACGACCTTCACCGCTACGGCAAGCGATGAGCCGCCTGCCCGTGGACCTCGCCTAGGAGTCGGCTCATGCCAGTGATATCCACGCCCCAGGAGTTCAACGTGGACGACCTCTACGTGGACCTCCGGCGGCTCTCGGGCCACCCGCTGTACCTGAAGTGCGAAGGCTTCAACTTCGCCGGCTCGATCAAGCTCAAGGCCGCCAACGAGATGGTGTCGGCGGCGGCCCGCAGCGGCGCGCTGCGCGCGGGCACCACGCTGGTCGAGAGCTCGTCGGGCAACCTCGGCGTGGCGCTGTCCCTGGTGGCGGCCAGCCGGGGCTACCGGTTCCTGTGCGTCACCGACACCCGCTGCAACCTGTCGACCCGCCAGCTCATGGCGGCGCTGGGCGCGGAGGTCCACGTGATCACCGAGCCGCACCCGCAGGACGGGTTCCTCGGCGCGCGCATCCGGTTCGTCAAGGACCTGGTCGCCGAGCGCGCGGACCACCTGTGGCTCAACCAGTACGCCAACCCCGGCAACTGGATGGCGCACTACCAGACGACCGGCCCGGAGATCCTGAAGAGCTTCCCCGAAGTGGACGTCGTCTTCATCGGCGCGGGCAGCACCGGCACGCTGATGGGCTGCGCCCGCTACTTCCGGGAGAACAAGCCGTCGGTGCGGGTCGTCGCCATCGACAGCGTCGGCTCGGTCACCTTCGGCACGCCCGCGCAGCCCCGGATGCTGCCCGGCCTGGGCACCAGCGTCCGCCCGCCGCTGCTGGACGAGTCCTTTGTGGACGAAGTGCTGCACGTGGCCGAGGCGGACACCGTCCGGGCCTGTAGAACCCTGCTGCGGAACGGGTTCCTGTTCGGCGGGTCGACCGGCACGGTGCTGTCCGGCGCGACCGCGTGGCTCGCCCGCCACGACGGCGACGTGACGGCTGTCGCGATCGCGCCGGACATGGGCGAGCGCTACCTGGACACCGTCTACCACGACCAGTGGATCGCGGACATCTACGGCGCGGACCTGCTCGGCGAGCAGGAGGCCGCGACGCTTGCGAGGAGAATGCCATGACCGACGCGTTGCCCCTTTCCGCCGGACAGGCCGAGATCTGGTTCGACGAGAAGCTCAACGGGCGGGGCGTCGCTTACAACTCGGCGGGCTACCTGGACATCCGCGGCCCGCTGGACGTCCCGGCGCTGGTCGCCGCCGCGCGCGGGCTGGTCGACGAGGCCGAGTGCACGCGCACCCGGTACCTGGAGGTGGACGGCGCGCCGGCGCAGGTGGTGACCCCGCTGGTGACGCTTCCGCTGACCCACCTGGAACTCACCGCCGACGAGGCGGCCGACTGGATGGCCGCCGACCTGGCGACGCCGTTCGAGCTGGACGAGTTCCCGCTGTTCCGGTTCGCCGTGATCAAGGTCGCGGAGCACCGGCACTTCTTCTACATGCGGATCCACCACCTGCTCTGCGACGGCTACAGCCAGGTTGTGTTCTGGCGGCGCCTGGCGGAGCTGTACGGCGGGGTCGACGGCACACCGATCCCGCCGCTGAGCGCGTTGCTGGCCGGCGAACGCGCCTACGAGGACTCGCCCGCCGCCGTGAAGGACAAGGACTTCTGGGCACGCCGGTTCGACACGACGCCGGACCTGGTGAGCCTGTCCACCCGCACGGCCACCGGCCCCGAGGTGCGCGGGTTCCTGCGGCGCACCGCCGTGCTGTCCGCCGACACCGCGACGGCGCTGCGCGACCTGGCGACCCGCGCCACGTCGACCTGGCCCGCCGTCGTGCTGTCCGCCGTCGCCGTCTACACCCAGCGCCTCACCGGCGTGGGCGACGTGCTGCTGACCCTGCCCGCGACCGCCCGGATGGGCGCCACGATGCGCGCCGTGCCCGGAATGGTCGCCAACTACCTGCCGCTGCGGGTCCGGGTGCGGCCCGATGACACCCGGTCGGACCTGCTGCGCCGGACCTCGCGCGAGCTGATGCAGGTGCTCAAGCACCAGCGCCACCGGGTCAGCCGCATCCGCCGCGCCATGGGGCTGGCCGGTGACGACCGGCGGCCGTTCGGCCCGTTCGTCAACATCCTGCCGCAGCAGACGACCTTCGCGCTGGGTGCGTGCGAGGTCGAGGTGAACAACCTGTCGACCGGGCTCATCGAAGACCTGATGATCACCGTGGTGGACGCGCCCGACGGCGGGCTGGAGGTCCACCTCAACGGCAACCCGGAGCTGTACACCGGAGCCGAAGCCGAAGCGCACCTCGCCCGGTTCGCGGCGTTCCTGGACCGCTTCGCGCACGCGTCGGACGAAGAACCCCTGGCGCGCCTGGAAGTCCTCGCCGAGGACGAACGCGCCGAGTGGCTGGGCGCGACCGTCGGCGAGTCCCACGCCGACCCGTTCACCGACGTGGTGGAGCAGGTCCGGGCGTTCGCCGCCGAACGGCCGGACGCGATCGCCGTGGTGGAGGACGACTTCGACGTCAGCTACGCGACGCTGGTCGCCCGCGCGAGCGCCCTGTCCCGCAAACTGCCCCCGACCCTCGTGGGTGTTCTCGCCGCGCCGGGCGCGGGCTTCGTCTCCGCCGTGCTCGGCGCGTTGGGCGCGGGCGGGGCGTACGTCCCGCTGGACACCCGCGCGCCGCTCGCCCGCACCGCGGAACTGGTGCGCGACAACGGGGTCGTGCTGCTCGTCGTGGACCCGGCGCACCGCGCGTCGGCGATCGAGCTGGGCGTCGACTTCATCGTGCTGGACGACGCCGAGGACGCGGAACTCGCGCCGGTGCGCGGGGAACCGGACGACCTGGCCTACGTGATCTTCACGTCCGGCTCGACCGGCAAGCCCAAGGGCGCGATGGTGCACCGCCGCGGCATGGTGAACCACCTGCTGGCCAAGGTGGAGGACCTGGGCCTGGCCGACGCCGACAGCGTGGTGCAGAACGCGCCGCTGACGTTCGACATCTCGGTGTGGCAGATGCTCGCGCCGCTGGTCGCGGGCGGCCGGGTGCGGGTCGTCGGCCGGGAGACGGCGGCCGACCCGGAGCTGCTGTTCGGGCTGGTCGCCAACGAGCGGATCACCGTGCTGGAGGTCGTGCCGTCGCTGCTGCGCGCCGCCCTGGACGCGTGGGACATCGTGGCGGCCCGGCCGAAGCTGCCGTCGCTGCGCTCGCTGGTGGTCACCGGCGAGGCGCTGCCGCCGGACCTGTGCCTGCGCTGGTTCGCCCGCTTCCCGACCGTGCCGGTGGTCAACGCCTACGGCCCGACGGAGTGCTCCGACGACGTGACGCACGCGTTCGTCACGGTGGACGACGCGACCGGCGGTGTGCGCGTGCCGATCGGCCGTGCGGTCCGCAACACCACCCTGTACGTGCTGGGTGACGACCTCGGCCCGGTGCCGACCGGCGTGCCCGGCGAGCTGTACGTGGGCGGTGTCGGCGTGGGCCGGGGCTACCTCGGCGACCCGAAGCGCACCTCGGCCACGTTCCTCGCGGACCCGTTCAACGGCGGCCGGATGTACCGCACCGGCGACCGCGTGGTGCGCCGCGAGGACGGGCAGTTGGAGTTCCTGGAACGCCGTGACCACCAGGTGAAGGTGCGCGGCCACCGGATCGAGCTGGGTGAGGTCGAGGCGGCCCTGCGCGGTCTGCCGGAGGTGTCCGACGCGGCCGTGCAGGTCGTCGGTGAGGCGGGCGGCAAGCGGCTGGTCGGGTACGTGGTGGCCGACCGGTCGCCCGGTGACCTGCGCGCCCGGCTCGGGGAGCTGCTGCCCGAGTACCTGGTGCCCTCGGCGTTCGTCGAGCTGGACGCCATGCCGCTCACCGCGCACGGCAAGGTCGACCGCAAGGCGCTGCCCGTGCCCGAGGTGGCGAGCGGCCCGGCCCGTGCGCCGCGCTCGCCGCGCGAACGAGTGCTGTGCGAGGTCATGGCCGAGGTGCTGGGGCTGCGCGACGTCGGCGTGGACGACGACTTCTTCACCCTGGGCGGCGACAGCATCAGCTCCATCCAGGTGGTCAGCCGCGCCCGGCGCGCCGGCGTCGTGTTCACCTCCCGCGAGGTGATGAAGCACCGCACGCCCGCCGCGATCGCGGCCGTCGCCAAGAACGCCGCCGAGACCGCGGTCGTGGCCGACGACGGCGTGGGCGAGGTCGAGCTGACGCCGATCGCGCACCAGCTCCGCGAGGACCTGGCCGAGCTGTCGCCGAGCACCCGCCAGTACAGCCAGCACGTGGTGCTGCACGTGCCCACCGGCCTGGACCTGGTCAAGCTGGCGGGCGCGATCCAGACCGTGATCGACCACCACGACGCGCTGCGTGCGAAGCTGTCCGTGCCGCTGCCCGGCCTGTGGACCATGGAAACGCTGCCGGTGGGCGAGATCCGCGCCACCAGGCTGGTCCGCCGTGTCCCGGTGTCCGAAGTGGACGATGTGGACGAGATCGTCGCGGAGGAGGTCGCACGGGCCCGTGCGGGCCTCGCGCCGGAGGAAGGCCGTGTCCTGCAGGCGGTCCTGGTCGACTCCGGGACCACCGCGCGGCTGGTGCTGGTCGTGCACCACCTCGTGGTCGACGGCGTGTCGTGGCGGATCATCGTGCCCGACCTCGCGGACGCCATGGCGGGCCGGGCGCTCCAGCCCGTCGGCACCTCCTACCGGCGCTGGGCCAAGGTGCTGGCCGAACACGCCCGCTCCGGCTCCCGCGTCACCGAACTGCCGCTGTGGACGGCGCAGGTCCAGCCCGCCGAACCCCGACTCGGCAGCCGACCGCTCGACCCGGGCCGGGACACCTACGGCACGGCCCGGTCGCTGCGGCTGGTGCTGCCGACCGAGCAGACCGCCGCGCTGCTGACCAAGGTGCCCGCCGTGTTCCACGCCGAGATCAACGACGTGCTGCTCGCGGGCCTCGCGGTCGCGGTCGCGGACTGGCGTCGCAAGCGGCTCGGCGTCACCGACTCCGCCGTGCTGGTGGAGGTGGAGGGCCACGGCCGCGAGCAGGTGGTGGACGACGTCGACCTGTCCCGCACGGTCGGCTGGTTCACCAGCGTGTTCCCGCTGCGCGTGGACCCCGGCGAGCTGGACCGCGCCGACCTGTGGGCGGGCGGCACGAGCGCGGGCACGGCGATCAAGCGGGTCAAGGAGCAGTTGCGCGCGCTGCCCGACCACGGCATCGGCTTCGGTCTGCTGCGCTACCTGAACCCGCAGACCGTGGGCGCGCTCGCCCGGTACGGCACACCGCAGATCGGCTTCAACTACCTGGGCCGGTTCACGGCCGGCGGGACGGCGGGGGAGTGGTCGCTCGACGCGGGCACGTCCGTCGTCGGCACGGGCGTGAGCCCGGACATGCCGCTGCGGCACGCGATCGCGGTCACGCCGGTCACCGAGGACGGACCGCACGGCCCGCACCTCGTCGCGGACTGGCTGTGGGCCGACGGCCTGCTGTCCGACGCCGACGTGGAGGACATCGCGCGGACGTGGTTCCGGGCGCTGACGGCGTTCGTGGAGCACGCCACCCTGCCGGGCGCGGGCGGGCACAGCCCGTCCGACTTCGACCTGGTGGCGCTGACCGAGCGCGAGATCGCCGACCTCGAACGCGAGACCGGCGCGGTGCAGGACGTCCTGCCGCTGTCGCCGTTGCAGAAGGGCCTGCTGTTCCAGGCCGAGTTCGACCGCGACGGCGCGGACGTCTACACCCTCCAGGTGGTGGTCGACGTCGAAGGCCCGCTCGACGTCGGCGCGTTCCGGGCGGCGGCGGAGGCGTTGCTGCGCAGGCACCCCAACCTGCGCGCGTCGTTCCACTCGCGGTCGTCCGGCGACGCGGTGCAGGTGGTCCCGGCGACCGCCGCCCTGCCGTGGGAGGAGATCGACCTCACCGGCATGGACCCGGCCGACGCCGACCACGAGCTGCGGCGGCTCACCGACGAGGACTGGGTGCGCCGGTTCGACATGGCCGACCCGCCGCTGCTGCGGTTCACCGTGGTCCGCACGGGCGTCGACCGGTTCCGGCTGATCTGGGCCGTGCACCACATCCTGGTCGACGGCTGGTCCATGCCGATCTTCGCCAAGGAGCTGTTCACGCTCACCGCGAACGGCGCGGACCTGGCCGCGCTGCCGCCCGTCGCGCCGTCCCGCGACTACCTGGAATGGCTCGCCCGCCAGGACGGGGAGGCGGCGCGCGAGGCGTGGCGGACCGCGCTGCACGGCATCGGCGAGCCGACCCGGATCGGCCCCGACGAACGGCCCCGCGTCACCGACTCGCCCGCCTCGATCACCGTCGACCTGCCCGCCGGGTTCACCGAGGAGCTGTCCCGCTGGGCCCGTGCCCGCGGCCTCACGCTCAACACGGTCATGCAGGGTGCGTGGGCGATCCTGCTGGGCAGGCTGACCGGTCGCGACGACGTGGTGTTCGGCGCGGTGCACTCCGGCCGGCCCGTCGACCTGCCCGGCATGGAGTCGATGGTCGGCCTGTTCCTCAACACCCTGCCGGTGCGGGTGAGGCTCGACCCGGCCGCGCCGATCGCCGACCTGCTGGCCCGCGTGCAGGACGAGCAGTTCGACCTGGCCCCGCACCACCACCTCGGGTTGGCCGAGGTGCAGCAGCTCGTCGGCGTCGGCGAGCTGTTCGACACCGTGGTGAGCTTCCACAACTACCCGATGGACACCGACGGCCTGTCCGGGCTGATCCCCGGCGTCCGGCTGGTCGACGCCGAAGGGCGGCTGGTCGCCGAGTACCCGTTCGCGCTGTCGGTGTACCCCGGCGAGGAGATCCGCCTGCTCGCCCAGTACCGGTCCGACATCTTCGACGAACCGGCGATCAAGTCCATCGTGGACCGGTTCACGCGGCTCCTGCACATCCTCGTCGCCGAGTCGGACACCGCCGTCGCGCACGTCGACCTGCTGTCCGCCGACGAGCGGGCGCAGATCCTGGACGGCTGGGGCGGTCGGATCGCCGAGACCCCGGACGTCGTGGTCACGGACCTGTTCGAGGCGCGTGCCGCCGAGGCCCCGGACGCGGTCGCGGCCGTCTTCCAGGGCACGCCGCTGACGTACGCCGAGCTGAACACCCGCGCCAACCAGGTCGCCCGGCTGCTCGTCGCCCGCGGCGTCGGGCCGGAAGGCGTTGTCGCGCTGGCGATGCCCCGTTCGCTGGAGATGCTGGTCGCGGTGCTCGGCGTGCTCAAGGCGGGGGCGTCCTACCTGCCGATCGACGCCAAGTACCCGGCCGACCGGGTGGACTACATGGTCGCCGACGCCCGGCCGTCCGTGCTGCTGTCCACAGTGGACGTCGCGGCGACGCTGAACGTGGACGTCGAAGTGGTCGCGGTCGACGCGGTGGACTTCGCCGCCTACCCGGACGGCAACCTGACCGACGCGCACCGGATCGCGCCGCTGCGTCCGCACCACCCGTCGTACGTGATCTACACGTCCGGCTCGACGGGCAAGCCCAAGGGCGTCGTGGTGGACCACGCGGGCTTCGTCGCGATGGTGCTCAGCCTGATCGACAAGTTCCACGTCACGTCCGACACGCGGGTGTTGCAGTTCGCGTCCTACAGCTTCGACGCGACCGTCTGGGAGATGGGGCTGGCGCTGTGCGGCGGCGGTACGGTGGTCGTCGCGGGGGACGACGCGCGCGGACCGGGTCAGGCGCTGATCGACCTGATCAACGACAACGGCGTGAACCTGGCCGCACTGCCGCCGGTCGTCGCGGGTGGGATGCCCGAGGGCACCAAGCTGCCCGACGACCTGACCATGGTCGTGGCGGGTGAGGCGTGCCCACCGGAGGTGGTCGCGCGGTGGTCGGCCACGCACCGGATGTTCAACGGCTACGGCCCCACGGAATCCGTGTTGGCGGCCACCGTCGGCGGTCCGCTGACCCCTGGTCCCAAACCGCCGATCGGGATCCCGACCGCCGCCCACCGCGTCTACGTGCTCGACTCGCTGCTGCAACCCGTTCCGGCGGGCGTCACGGGCGAGCTGTACGTGAGCGGCGGGCTGGCGCGCGGCTACCTGAACCGGCCGGGGCTGACCGCCGAGCGGTTCATCGCCGACCCGTTCGGCGCGCCGGGCGACCGCATGTACCGGACCGGCGACCTGGTGAAGTGGCTGCCGGGTGGGGAACTCGACTACCTCGGCCGCGCCGACGACCAGGTGCAGCTCCGCGGGTTCCGGATCGAGCTGGGCGAGATCGAGTCCGTGCTGTTGGCGCACCCCGACGTGACGTTGGCCGTCGCGATCGTCCGTGAGGACTCCGTCGGCGAAGCCGACAACCGGACGACAGAAGGAGACCGCAAGCTCGTCGCGTACCTGGTGACCGACCAGGACGGGAACACCGTGCCGGCGGGTCTGCGGGAGAACCTGGTGGAAGCGCTGCCCGAGTACATGGTGCCGTCGGCGCTGGTGGTGCTGGACGAGCTGCCGCTGACCCCGCAGGGGAAACTGGACCGCAAGGCGCTGCCCGCACCGGACTACCCGGGCCAGACCCGTGGCCGCGGCCCCCGCAACCCCGTCGAGGAGATCCTGGCCGGCGTCTTCGCGGACGTGCTGCAACTGCCGCAGGTCGGCATCGACGACGACTTCTTCGCGCTCGGCGGGCACTCCCTGCTGGCCACCAAGGTGATCAGCCGGGCACGGGCCGCGCTGGGCGTCGAGCTGCCGATCCGGGCGCTGTTCGAGGCGCGCACGGTCGCCGGGGTCGCGGAGCAGGTGGTCGGCGCGTCCGACGCCCGCCCGCCGCTGCGGCCCGCCGTGCGCGGCGAGCGGATCCCGCTGTCCTACGCGCAGACCCGGCTGTGGTTCCTGGACAAGTTCGAGGACGGCACGACCGGCACCTACAACGTGCCGATGGCGATCCGGCTCAACGGCGACCTGGACGTGCCCGCGCTGCGTGGCGCGTTGCGGGACCTGGCGGCGCGGCACGAGATCCTGCGCTCGGTGTTCCCGGACGTCGAGGGCGAGCCGTTCCAGCGGGTGGTGGACGTGCCCGCCGACTACCCGGAGCTGCCGCTGACCCGGCTGCCCGAAGCGGATCTCCAGGCCGTGCTGACCGCCGAGGCCGACCGCGGCTTCGACCTCGCCGCGGAACCCGTGATGCGGGCGCACCTCTACGGCGTCGCGCCGGCCGAACACGTGCTGCTGCTGGTGTTCCACCACATCGCGTTCGACGGCTGGTCGATCGGGCCGCTGGTCAAGGACCTCGCCACGGCTTACCGGGCACGGGTCGCCGGCCGCAAGCCGGAGTGGGCGCCGCTCGACGTGCAGTACGCGGACTACGCGTTGTGGCAGCGGGAACTGCTCGGCGACGAGCACGACCAGGAAAGCCTGCTGGCACGCCAGCTCGGGTACTGGACCCAGGCGCTGGCCGGTGTGCCGGAGGAACTGGACCTGCCGACCGACTTCGCCCGCCCGGCGGTGAGCAACTACGACGGCGACGAGCTGCGGTTCGAGGTGGACGCCGAGCTGTACCACGGGATCGTGGCGCTGGCCCGCGACACCGGCGCGAGCGTGTTCATGGTCTTCCAGGCGGCTCTGTCGGCGCTGCTGACGAAGTTGGGCGCGGGCCACGACATCCCGCTCGGCACGCCCACCGCCGGGCGCACCGACGACGAGTTGGCCGACCTGATCGGCTTCTTCGTCAACACCCTCGTGCTGCGCACCGACACCAGCGGCGACCCGACGTTCCAGGAGCTGCTGCACCGGGTGCGGGACACCAACCTGGCCGCCTACCAGCACCAGGACGTGCCGTTCGAGCACCTGGTGGACCGGCTCAACCCGGAGCGCTCGCTCAACAAGCAGCCGCTGTTCCAGGTCATGCTCGCCTTGCAGACCAGCGACGACATCCCGCTGACGCTGCCCGGCCTGTCCGGTCGGGTGGAGCCGGTGCGGTCGCAGCGGGCGAAGTTCGACTTCACCGTGCTGTTGGAGGAGCGGTACGCCGAGGGCGTGCCGTCCGGGATGCACGGCATCCTGGAGTACAGCACCGAGCTGTTCACCGAGGCGTCCGCCCGGCGGCTTTCCCGGCGACTGGTGGACTTCCTGCGGATGGTGGTCGCCGATCCGGCCGCGCGGCTGAGCCGGGTGGACGTGCTCGACGCCGAGGAACACGCTGCGGTGCTGCGGGCGGGCACCGGTCCCGTCAAGCCGCAGGCCTACCAGGGCGTGGTGGAGCGCGTTCGGGAGCTGGCCTCGGCACAGCCGGACGCGGTGGCGGTCGTGGACGACCACTCCGGCGTCACGTACGCCGAGCTGGTCGGCCGGGCGAGCGCGTTCTCCCGCCGGGTTCCCGGTGACGGGCTCACGGCCGTGCTGGCGGCGCCCGGCATCGGCTTCGTCACGGCGGTCCTGGGTGCGCTGGGCGCGGGCGGCGGGTACGTGCCGCTGGACGTGCAGGCTCCCGTGGCCCGGATCGCCGCGCTGCTGGCGGACAGCGGCGCGCGGGCGATCGCGGTGGACCAGGCGCACCTCGACCTGGCGCGGGAAGTGGCCGACGGCACCGAGATCGTCGTGCTGGACGACGCCGTCGACACCGAACTCGCGCCCGCGCGGGGAGAACCGGACGACCTGGCCTACGTCATCTTCACGTCCGGCTCGACCGGCAAGCCCAAGGGCGCGATGGTGCACCGCCGGGGCATGGTGAACCACCTGTGGTGCAAGGTGGACGACCTCGAAGTGTCCGAAGTGGACACCATCGTGCACAACGCGCCCGTCACGTTCGACATCTCGGTGTGGCAGATGCTGACCGCGCTGATGGCGGGCGGCCGGGTCCGGGTCACCGGGCGGGACACCGCCGTCGACCCGAACGCCCTGTTCGCCACCATCCCCGACGAGGGCGTGACGATCCTGGAGGTCGTCCCGTCACTGCTGCGCGCCGCGCTGGACGCATGGGACATCACCGAGGAGACACCGGACCTGACCGGCCTGCGCCGGCTGGTGGTCACGGGTGAGGCGCTGCCGCCGGACCTGTGCCACCGCTGGTTCGCCCGCTACCCGGACATACCGCTGGTCAACGCCTACGGCCCGACCGAGTGCTCGGACGACGTGACGCACGCGCTCATCCGGCCCGGCGACGAGCTGGGCGACACCCGCGTGCCGATCGGCCGCCCGGTGCGCAACACCCGGCTGTACGTGCTGGGCGACGACCTGCGCCCGGTGCCCGCCGGCGTGGCCGGCGAGCTGTACGTCGGCGGCATCGGCGTCGGCCGGGGCTACCTGAACGACCGGGCCAAGACCTCGGTCACGTTCATCGCCGACCCGTACGGCGAGGTCGGCACCCGCATGTACCGGACCGGCGACCGGGTGGTGCTGCGGCCGGACGGGCAGCTTGAGTTCCTGGAACGGCGGGACCACCAGGTGAAGATCCGGGGCCACCGCATCGAACTGGGCGAGGTGGAAGCCGCGCTGCGCGCCGTGCCCGAGGTCGGCGACGCGGCGGTGTCGGTGAGCGGCGACCAGGGCGGGCACCAGCGGCTCGTCGGGTACGTCGTCGCCGCGCCCGGCACGGACCTGAGCGTGTCGGCGGTCCGGGACCGGCTGGGCGAGTCGCTGCCGGACTACATGGTCCCGGCCGCGATGGTGGTGCTGGACGCGCTTCCGCTGACCCCCAACGGGAAGGTCGACCGCAAGGCGCTGCCCGAGCCGGAGGCCGCCACGACGAGGAGCCGTGGGCCGCGCACGCCGGTCGAGGAGATCCTGTGCGGCGTGTTCGGCGAGGTGCTGGGCACCGCCGAGGTCGGCGTGGAGGACGACTTCTTCGACCTGGGCGGGCACTCGCTGCTCGCCACGCGGGTGGTCAGCCGCGTGCGGACCGTGCTGGACGTGGAACTGCCGGTGCGGGCGTTGTTCGAGGCCCGCACGGTCGCCGGGCTGGCCAGGCTGGTGGCGGCGGCCGACTCGGCCCGCCCCCCGCTGCGCCCGGTGGAACGCGTCGGGGACGTCGGCCTGCCGCTGTCGTTCGCCCAACGCCGGCTGTGGTTCCTCAACAAGCTCGAAGAGGGCTCCACGGGCACCTACAACGTCCCGCTGGCCGTGCGGCTCAAGGGCGACCTCGATGTGGCGGCTCTCGGCGCGGCGGTCGACGACGTGGTGGCGCGCAACGAGATCCTGCGCACCGTCTTCCCCGACGTGGACGGCGTGCCGTACCAGCGGGTGCTCCCCGCGCGGGGCCCGGTGCTCGCGGTCGACCGCACCGACGACATCGCGCGGACGTTGGCCGAGGAGGTCGACCGGGGCTTCGACCTGGGCACGGAACCCGCGCTGCGGGCCCGGCTCTACGTGGTGGACGAGCAGGAGCACGTGCTGCTGCTGGTGTTCCACCACATCGCGTTCGACGGCTGGTCCACCGGCCCGCTCGCCCGCGACCTGGCCACCGCCTACGCCGCCCGGCGCACCGGCAAGGCCCCGAGCTGGGAGCCGCTGCCCGCGCAGTACGCGGACTACGCGGTGTGGCAGCGGGAATGGCTGGGCAGCGAGTCGGACCGGGGCAGCGTGCTGTCCGCGCAGCTCGCCTACTGGACGCAGGCGCTGGCGGACCTGCCCGAGGAACTGGACCTGCCGACGGACTTCACCAGGTCGGCGGTGAGCGACCACGACGGCGACGTGCACCAGTTCGCCGTCCCGCCGGACCTGCACGCCGGCCTGCTGGCGCTGTCCCGCGAGACCGGCGCGAGCGTGTTCATGCTCGTGCAGGCGGCGGTGTCGGCGTTGCTGACCAAGCTCGGCGCGGGCACGGACATCCCGCTCGGCAGCCCGATCGCGGGCCGCACCGACGAGGCCCTGCACGAGATGGTCGGCTTCTTCGTCAACACCCTGGTGCTGCGCACCGACACCGGCGGCGACCCGACGTTCCGCGAGCTGGTGCGCCGGGTCCGGGAGACCGACCTGGCCGCGTACGCGCACCAGGACCTGCCGTTCGAGTACCTGGTCGAAGCCCTCAACCCGACCCGGTCGCTGTCCCGGCACCCGCTGTTCCAGGTCATGCTGGCGTTCCAGAACGACGACGACGCCACCGAGGCGCTGCCCGGCGTCACCGCCGCCGTCGAGCCGATGAAGGCGAGCCGGTCGAAGTTCGACCTGACCTTCGACCTGGTGGAACGGCAGCTCGACGGCAACCCGGCGGGCCTGGACGGCGTCCTGGCCTACCGCACGGACCTGTTCCGCAAGTCCACTGTGGACACCATGGCGCAACGGCTGGTCCGGCTGCTCGCCGCCGTGGTGGCCGACCCGGACGCGCCGCTGAGCGACGTGGACGTGCTCAGCCCCGAGGAACGCCACCGCGTCCTGGTGGAGTGGAACGACACCGCACGCGAGCTGGGCCGCGCGCTGGTGCCCGACATGGTGGCCAACCGCACCAAGCAGATCCCCGGCGTGACGGCGCTGGTCGGCCCCGATGGCCAGTTCACCTACCGGCAGCTCGGCGCGCGGTCGAACCGGCTGGCGCGCGAGCTGATCCGGCGCGGCGCGGGCCCGGAGCGGATCGTGGCGATCGCCGTGCCGCGCTCCACGGACCTGGTCGTGTCGGCGCTCGCGGTGCTCAAGACGGGCGCGGCGTTCCTGCCGATCGACCCCGGGCACCCGACCGAGCGGATCGCGCTCACCCTCGCCGACGCGGAGCCGGCGTTGACCATCACGACGGCGGACGTGGCCGGGACGCTGCCGGCGGCCGGTGAGGTCCTGCTGCTGGACTCGCCGGAGGTCGCCAAGCTCCTGCGCGGCCGGGGCGGCGCGGCGGAGGTGACCGACAAGGACCGGATCGCGCCGCTGCGGCCCGAGCACCCGGCGTACGTGATCTACACGTCCGGTTCGACCGGCAAGCCCAAGGGGGTCGTGATCCCGCACCGCGCGCTGCGCAACCTGATCGCGGACATGCGGCTGCGGCTCGCGATGAGCCGGGACGACCGGCTGATGGCGGTCACCACGTTCGGCTTCGACATCTCGAACCTGGAGATCTTCGTGCCGCTGGTGTCCGGTGCGACGCTGATCGTGGCCGACCGCGACGTGGTGCGCGACCCGCTGGCACTGGGCGCGATGGTGGTCGACACCCGGACCAGCGTCATGCAGGCCACCCCGAGCCTGTGGCAGGCGCTGGTGGACGCGGACCCGGACTCGTTGCGCCGCCTGCGTGTCGTCCTGACCGGCGGTGAGGCGTTGAGCGAGTCGCTGGCGGCGTCGCTGCACGAGCTGACGAACGACGTGCGCAACATGTACGGGCCGACCGAGACCACGATCTGGTCCACGGTGTCCGAAGTGGACGAAGGCAAGCCGACCATCGGCAAGCCCATCAGCAACACCAAGGTCTACGTGCTCGACCACTCGCTGCGGCCGGTGCCGCCGGGCGTGCCCGGCGAGCTGTACATCGGCGGCGAGGGCCTGGCCCGCGGCTACCTCAAGCGGACCGCGCTCACCGCCGACCGGTTCCTGGCCGATCCGTTCGGCGAGGCCGGTGACCGGATGTACCGCACCGGCGACGTGGTGCGCTGGGACGACGACGGCGAGATCGAGTTCCTGGGCCGCCGCGACCACCAGGTCAAGGTGCGCGGGTTCCGGATCGAGCTGGGCGAGGTGGAAGCCGCGCTGCGGGCCGTGCCGGGGATCTCCGACGCGGTGGTGGTGGCGGACAACGGCCGGCTCGTCGGGTACCTCGTCGGCGCGGACGTGCCGCAACCGGCGGCGGTGCGGCGCAAACTGGGCGAGTCGCTGCCGGACTACATGATCCCGTCCGCGCTGGTCGCCTTGGAGCGCTTCCCGCTGAACACCAACGGGAAGGTCGACCGGGCCGCGCTGCCCGCACCCGACTTCGCCGACCGCACACCGTCCCGCGAGCCGCGCACGGCCGCCGAGAAGCTGCTGTGCGACGTGTTCGCCGACGTGCTCGGCGTGCCCGAGGTGCGGGTGGACGACGACTTCTTCGAGCTGGGCGGGCACTCGCTGCTCGCCACGGGTGTGGTCAGCCGGGCGCGCAAGGCCGGGCTGCGGTTCACCATCGCGGACGTCTTCGTGCACAAGACCGCCGAGGGGCTGGCGGGCGTCGTCGAGGAGCAGGACGTGCCCGCCGCCGGGGCGTCCGCCGTGGCCAGGGTGTTCGACGAGGTGCGTGCCCTGGAGACGCGGGACGACCCGCTCGACCCGTTCGCGGTGGTGCTGCCGATCCGGCCGGACGGCTCCCGGCCGCCGCTGTTCGTGCTGCACAGCGGTCTCGGGTCCAGCCTGCCGTACGTCGGGCTGGCCCGCACGATCGATCCGGAGGTCCCGATCTACGGCATCCAGTCCCCGAGCGTCGGCCACCTCGCGCCGCTGCCGACGAGCATCGAGGCGGTGGCCGAGGAGTACCTGGGCTACCTCAAGCAGGTCCAGCCCCAAGGGCCGTACCACCTGCTGGGCTGGTCGTTCGGCGGGGTGCTGGCACAGGAACTGGCCGTGCGGCTCCAGGAGAACGGCGACGAGGTGGCGCTCGTCGCGAACCTGGACGGCTACCCGCACCGCCCCGGCACGGAGGACGAGGACGTCACCGACAACGAGTTGCTGCTGCGGGTCATGGAGGTCATCGGCCACGACCGCGCGGAGTTCGCGGACCGCGACCTCAAGCCCGGCGACGTGGTTGAGGTGCTGCGCCGCGACCGGCACCCGTTGGCGGAACTGGGGGAGCGGCGGCTCCTGGCGATGCTGTCCGTGGTGCGCAACCACGGCCGGATCATGGAGCGGTTCACCCCGCGCACGTTCCACGGCGACCTGGTGCTGTTCGCCGCGGTGGAGGACCGGTCCGAGGCCGAGGTCGCCGAACTGGCGGACTCGTGGACCGCGCACGTCCGCGGCGAAATCCGCACGCACCGCGTGCCCTGTGGGCACGAGTACATGATGCACCCCGAGCCGCAGGCGCTGATCGGCGCGGCGGTCGCGGAAGAGCTCCGCCGGGTGCAGCGCAACCACATCGGGGAGGCACGACCGTGACCACGCTCGACGTCCCGACCGCGCAGACACCGCTCGCGCCGGTCACCGAGGTGCTCGCCATCGCGGGCCGGCGGCTGCGGCGGCTGCGCCGCAACCCCGGCCGGCTGGTGGGCATCACGCTCAACCCGCTGATCACCATGATCGCGCTGGGCTACCTGTTCTCCAACGCGATCCAGATCCCCGGCAGCACCAACTACATCGAGTTCATCTTCGCCGGCGTGGTGATGCAGGTCGGTCTGGCCAGCATCGGCCCCACCGCGATCGCCGTGGCGCTGGACGTGCAGGGCGGCCTGGTGGACCGGTTCCGGTCGCTGCCCATCTCGCGGTCCGCCGTCCTGATCGGACACACGCTCGCCGACCTGGCGATCAGCCTGATCGGCCTGGCCGTCGTGACCGCGTTCGGGCTGCTGTTCGGCTGGCGCTCGCACACCGGGTTCCTCCAGACGCTGGCCGGGTTCGCCCTGGTGGCCGTGTTCATCTTCACGGTGCTGTGGGTGGGCGTGCTGCTGGGCATGGCGTCGAAGAACCTGGAGACCATCGAGTCCGTCGGCGGCCTGGTCGCGGTCGTCTTCTCCTTCATGTCGACGGGCTTCCTGTCGGTGGAGAAGCTGCCCGGCTGGATCCAGCCGATCGCCCAGTGGAACCCGGTCAGCTCGGTGATCGCCGCCTGCCGGGAACTGTGGGGCAACCCCGTCGCGGACAGCGGCGGCTTCCCCGCGGAGAACCCCAGCACGGTGATCCTGGTGTCGCTCGGCACGCTGTTCCTGGTCACCTCGTACCTGAGCGTCCGCCGCTACCGCAACGCCTGAGAGAAGGACGCCCGAAGATGACCGCCGCCGACCTGGCGACCCCCGACCTCGCCGACCCGCAGACGTTCCTGGACGTCGACCTCACCGAGCTGTGGCGCACCCTGCGCGCGGAACGCCCCGTGCACTGGAACGAGCCGCGCGGCGACCAGCCCGGCTTCTGGGTCGTCTCGCGCTACGCCGACTGCGTCTCCGCCTACAAAGACAACAAGCGGCTCACCTCCGAGCGCGGCAACGTGCTGACCACCTTGTTGCAGGGCAACGACTCCGCGTCGGGCAAGATGCTCGCCGTCACGGACGGGGCCCGGCACCGCGCGGTGCGCAACCTGATGCTGAAGTCCTTCTCGCCCCGGCTGCTGGAGGCCGTGGCGGAGCAGGTCCGCAAGCGCACCAGGGCCTTGCTGGAGGCGGTGATCGCGCGCGGCGAGTGCGACTTCGCGACCGACGTCGCCGACCACATCCCGATCAACACCATCGGCGACCTGATGGACGTGCCCACCGCCGACCGCGCCAGGCTGGTGGACTGGAACAACCGCACGCTGAGCCGGGTGAGTTCCGAGGACTCGCAGATGGACGAGTGGCTGGCGCGCAACGAGATCCTGCTCTACTTCTCCGACCTGGCCGAGCAGCGGCGCCGCAACCCCGGTGACGACGTGCTGTCGGCGTTGGCCAACGGCCTGATCGACGGCGCCCCGCTGGCCGAGGACGAGGTGGTCTTCAACTCCTACAGCCTCATCCTCGGCGCGGACGAGTCCAGCCGGATGTCCTCCATCGGCGCGATCCTCGCGCTGGCCCAGCACCCCGAGCAGTGGCGCCGGCTCAAGTCCGGCGAGGTGGGCGTCGACACCGCCACCGAAGAGGTGCTGCGGTGGACCACCCCGGCGATGCACTTCGGCCGCCGCGCGGTGGAGGACGTCGAACTCGGCGGCCGGACGATCCGCGCGGACGACGTGGTGACGATGTGGAACAGCTCGGCGAACTTCGACGAGGAGGTGTTCCCCGACCCGACGCGGTTCGACCTGGCGCGCACCCCCAACCGGCACATCGCGTTCGGCTTCGGCCCGCACTTCTGCCTGGGCGCGTTCCTCGGCCGCGCGCACGTCGGGGCGGTGCTGGAAGGCCTGCGCGACCTGGTCTCCGAGATCCGCGTGCCCGGACCGGGCACCCGGCTGTACTCGAACTTCGTGTACGGGTACAGCAGCCTGCCGGTCCGGCTCGTGCCGGAGCGGGCCTGAGCCCATCACCGATCCGTCAGCGCGCTGTCAGCGCCGGCCGAAAGCATTGACCCACTGGGGTCCATTCCCACCGCGAGGGTACGGAGAGCCGAAGTGACGAACCCCTTTGACGACCAGGACGGCCGGTTTCTGGTGCTGGTGAACGACGAGGGCCAGCACTGCCTGTGGCCCGCGTTCGCCCGCGTGCCGGCCGGGTGGACCGTGGCACTGGAGGAGACCACGCGGGACGCGGCACTGTCCTATGTGGAGGACAATTGGACCGACATGCGCCCCCGCAGCCTCCGCGAGGCGCACGACCGCAACGAGAGCAAGGCTAGCTGATGGACCTCGCGATCGAAGTCTCCGGCCTCCGCAAGACCTACGACAAGACCCAGGCCCTGCAAGGCATCGACCTGACCGTGCGGACCGGCTCGGTGCTCGGCGTGCTCGGCCCCAACGGCGCGGGCAAGACCACCGCCGTCCGTGTCCTGGCGACCCTGCTCGAACCGGACGGCGGCGTCGCGAAGGTCGCCGGGTTCGACGTGGTGAAGCAGCCGCGCGAGGTGCGCCGCCGGATCGGCCTGGCCGGGCAGAACGCCGCCGTCGACGAGCTGCTCACCGGCCGGGAGAACCTGGTGCTGCTGGGCAAGCTCCTGCACCTGGGCCGCGACGGCGCGCGCAAGCGGGCGCAGGAGCTGTTGGCGAGGTTCGACCTCGTCGCGGCGGGCGACCGCCCGGTCGGCACCTACTCCGGCGGTATGCGGCGGCGGCTGGACCTGGCGAGCTGCCTGGTCGGCCACCCGCAGGTGCTGTTCCTGGACGAGCCCACCACCGGCCTGGACCCGGCCAGCAGGCAGTCGCTGTGGAACACCGTGCGCGGCCTGGTGGACGAGGGCGTGACCGTGCTGCTGACCACCCAGTACCTGGAGGAGGCCGACTACCTGGCCGACCAGATCGTGGTCATCGCGGCCGGGCAGGTGATCGCCGACGGCACACCCGACGAGCTCAAGCGCAAGGTCGGCCAGGAGTGGCTGGAAGTCGCGGTCGCGCTGCCGGACCGGGTGCCCGACGCCCTCTCCGTGCTCGGGCCCCTCGCGGTCGACGCGCCGACCACCGACGTCGAGAAGGGCCTGGTGAAGCTCCAGTTGCGGGACGGCATGGACGGCATCGCCGCGGCGGCCGTGGCGCTTCGGGATGCCGGAGTCGACGTCGCCGACTTCTCCCTGCGCCGCCCGACGCTGGACGACGTGTTCTTCAACCTCGTCGGGCACCCGACCGACCAGTAGGGAACCACCGAGCAGGAAGGAACCGCCGTGTCCCACCGCACGCCGAACTTCGCGGGCAGCCGCGCGCTGTCCATGAGCAGGTATCCGCGCTCGACCGGACGGTGGGGGTCGCCGGCATGAGCGACCTCCTGTTGCGTGCGGGACACGTCGCGGCCGTGCTGGCGGCCGTGCTGATCGCCGCCTACCTCGGTCGGCGGGCGGCCCGCGCGACACGTCAGCCGGAGGTGATCGGCGAGATCCTGGCGGGCATCCTCGTCGTGCCGGCGGTGCTCGCCGTGGGCGGCGCGTCCGGTCTCGCCGGTGTCCTGCCGGCCGGCGTCGTGAGCCCGTTGAAGGTGCTGGGCCAGATCGGTCTGGTGCTGTTCCTGGTCGGTGTGGCGCACGAGTTGCGGCACGGCCAGTCCGGCCTGGGCGCGCGCGCCGTGGGCTGGGTGACCGCCGGGTCGTTCGTGCCGGCGCTCCTGGCGGGCCTGGCGATGGCCGCGTGGGTGCTGCTGGCGGCCGGTCCGGACGTGCGCGGGACCGCCCCCGCGCCCGCGCTGGTGCTGATGGTCGCGGTGGCGCTGAGCGTGACGGCCGTGCCGGTGCTCGCGCGAATCCTGGAAGACCGGCGGATGGTGGACAGCCCGCCGGGCAAGCTCGCCATGGCCGCCGCGGTCGTCACGGACTCCGCCGCGTGGCTGCTGCTGGTCGTCGCGGTCGGCCTCTCCGGTGGCGTGCTGGTGTCCCTGATCCTGCTCGCGATCGGTGTCGCGGTCACCGTGGTGGGGCGGATCCTGTTGCGCGGCAAGGGCCCTACCGCCTTCGCGGAGCGCTTCCCGAAGGTCAGCGGCCTGGCGGTGGCGGCCCTCGCCCTGCTCGTCGCGTTCCAGTTCGAGCACTGGGGCCTCACCGCCGTGTTCGGCGCGTTCGTGGTGGGCCTGGCGGTCCCCGGCGGCCCGTGGACCGCCGCCGTGCGACCGGTCATGCAGGTCGGCAGGCTCCTGGTGCCGGTGTTCTTCGTGGTGGCGGGCATGGGCCTGGCGAACGCGCCGCGCGCCGCCGCGCCGTGGGCCGCCATCCTGATCGCCACCGCGCTGGCCATCGCGGGCAAGGTCGGCGGCGGCTACCTGGGCACGCGGCTCGCCGGGCAGGACCGCCGCACCGCGATCACGGTCGGCGTCCTGATGAACACCAGGGGGCTGACCGAGATCGTGGTGCTCCAGGCCGGGTACAGCGCCGGACTGCTGTCCGTGCAGCTCTTCCTGGCCCTGGTGGTGATGGCGCTGGTGACCACCGCGATGACCGGCCCG
This sequence comes from Actinosynnema sp. CS-041913, assembly GCF_050942485.1. NCBI lineage: Bacteria > Bacillati > Actinomycetota > Actinomycetes > Pseudonocardiales > Pseudonocardiaceae > Actinosynnema > Actinosynnema sp. CS-041913. Next base: position 3,963,379 of record NZ_CP192037.1, read on the forward strand.
CTGCTGTCCCTGATCGAGCGCCGCGCCCGCAAGAGCGCCGCCGTGCCACCACAGCCCGTTCCCGACTTGCCAGGCGGTAGGCCATGACCCAGTCGCTCCCCGTCATACCGACGGCCGACTTCCGCGCCCTGATGTCCCACTTCCCGACCGGCGTCGCGATCATCACGACGACCGCGGCGGACGGCTCGCCGAGGGGCATGACGGTGTCGTCGGTGTGCAGCGTGACCCTCTCGCCGCCGACCCTGCTGGTGTGCCTGCGCAACGGCAGCCCCACCCTGGACGCCGTGCTCGCGCGGGGCAAGTTCGCGGTGAACTTCCTGCACGGCAACGCCAAGCCGGTGGCCGAGCTGTTCGCCTCGGGCGCGCCGGACCGCTTCGACGTCATCGCGTGGCGGCAGCCCGCCGGGGCGGGCGGGCCGCACCTCGTGGCGGACGCGCACGCCGTGGCGGATTGCCGGGTCAGCCGGACCGAGCCGGTGGGCGACCACACGGTGGTGTTCGGCGAGACATTCCAAGTGGCGCGGGAAAGCGGCCACCTGCCGCTGCTGTACGGATTGCGGGAATACCAGGTGTGGCGGACCGGGGAACCCGCCGAAAGCAGGTAAGGCTGCCCCTATCGGCCAGTCGCCATCGATGATCGCCCCGGCGGAGCACCCCGCCGGGGCGGTTCCCGCGCTAGCCTCGGAACAGTGCCGAATTTCTCGCCAGTGATCAGCGGGTTCACGCCACCGGGCGAGGACTTCGACCTCTGGCCGGTGTCCGAGGCGGTCGGGACGTGGTTGCGCCTCGACGGCAGCGCCGGACCGGACGACGTGGGCAGCGCCCTGCGCACCATCTACCTGCACAGCGGCGGGTCCGCCGCCGGCAGCGCGGACGAGGCGGTGCGCGAGCTGATCGGCTTCGACACCCTGTACGCGCCCGGCGGTCTGCTGCTGCGCGACGGCGACGGGATCGAGGCCGAGCCCGGTCCGCACAGCGAGCTGTTCGCGTGGCGGGCCTGGCTGGCCGCCCTGTACCGAGCGGACATCGACCTGGGGCCGGGGCCGTGGGTCGAGTACGTGGGCGACGTGGTGCGGGTGTGGACTGCCGAAGGGCGCGACGGGCCGCACGTGGACATCGGCCGCCCGGCGCTCCCGGGAATGCTGAGACAGGCGCAACGTGACCTGACCGCGTTCCTGGGAGCCCTCCGGACGTGGGCCCGGACCCACTCGCCACGGCAGACGGAGCTGCTGGTCGCGGCGGTGGACGCGGGCCTGGAGATCACCGAGCCCCTGCCGTTGTAGCGCGTCGGCCGGGCATGGCGTCCCGCGGGGACGTCGCGTCGCGTCAGCCGGGCATGACTTCCCGCGGGGACATCGCGGCGGGTCAGCCGGACATGGCGTCCCGCAAGGACTTCGGCCGCATGTCGGTCCACACGGAGTCGACGTACGCGGAGCACTCGTCCATCGTGCCGGTCTTCCCGTCCGCGACCCAGCCCGCCGGGACCGCCTGGTGCGCGGGCCACAGCGAGTACTGGCCCTCGTCGTTGACCAGCACCTGGTAAGCGATGTCAGACCTCATCCGAAACACCTTCCTGTTCTGCCGAATAGCGCCGCAAGGTCGGGCTGACCGTCACGAACGCGGTAACCAACGCGATGCCGACCGCGCAGACCAGCACGGCCCGGTCGGCGGAGATGAACTCGGTGAGCAATCCACCGACCGCGGGCCCGAGCGCACCCGCGGTCCCGACCACGACCGACAACACCCCGCTGAGCCGCCCGCGCATCGAGTCGGGCGTCAACAGCAACTGGTGGGTGGTGATCGTCGTATTCGCCGTGGGCGCCAGGAACGTCATGAGCGCGAACAACCCGCCCATCACGTACCCGTCGGACACGAAGTAGGCCACGGGCGTCAACACCGTCAACACCCAGAACACCCCGGCGATCGAGAGGTACGGCCCGAGCACGCGGTGCAGCCACGGCGCGGCCAACGCTCCCGCCACACCGCCCACGCCGAGCATCGCGGCCATCACGCCGATCGCGCCGGACGACACCCCGCGCGCCTGCGCCAGCACGATGACCACCAGGTAGAACGCGGTGAAGAAGAGGTTCAGGACGATCGCGCACTGCGCGGTCACCCGGATCTCCCTCCGCCGCCACACCCACCGCAGCCCGTCGCCGATCTCCCGCAGGAAGTGCCGCTCGGCGACCACCGGCTGCTCCCGGGGCGGCACCCGCAGGAACAGCAGCGCCACGAACGCCAGGCAGTGCGTGACCAGGTCGAGCAGGAACGGCACCCACCGGGCCACCGCGAACAGCACACCGCCGAGCGCGGTGCCCGCCATCTGCCCCAACGAGGACCGCGCGGCGTTCATCGCCACCGCCGTGGCCAACTGCGAGTCCGGCACCAGCCGGGGCAGGCAGGCGTCCTCGGCCGGCTCGAACAACGCCCGGCACACGCCCAGCACCGCCGCCACGAAGACCATGTGGGCCAACGAAGCGACGCCGCCGAGCAGTGCGAGCACCAGCGACCCCAGCGCGAGCGCCTGCGCCGCCTCGCACGCCAGCATGATCTTCCTGCGGTCCCACCGGTCCACCAGGGCCCCGGCGGGCAGGCCCGCCACGAGCTGCGCGGTCGCGTCGACCGCGAGCACGAGGCCGGACGCCGCCGGTGACCCGGTGATCGCCAGCACCAGCAGGGGGAACGCGATCAGCGAGGCCGAGAACCCGACCTCGGCGAGCGCCTGCCCGCCCCACAACAGCGTGTAGTTCCGGTTGCGTGCCAGCGAAACGGTCACACCGCACCCCGGCAGTCCTCGGCGATGGCCCGCAGCGCGAACGCGAAGTCCGCGACCACCTGGCGCACCACGTCCTCCGAGTGCACGTCCGGGTGGAAGTACCAGGAGAACCCGAGCCGGCCGCCGCCCGCCTCGCCGACGACGTCGATCAGGTGGTCGCCCTGGTCGGCGGGATCGTGCTCCTGCCCGACCGACGGCAGCACCGCCCGGTACAGCCCCGCGGACTCCTCCGAGCCCGAGTCGAACTGCCCCAGGTAGTTGAACGCCACCACCGGCACGCCGCAGTCCCGCACCCGGCCGTGCTGCCGCAGCGCCCCGTACCCGATCCCGTTGCCCGGCACGTCCCGAAGCTGCCGCCGCACGGCCTTGACGCGCGACCGCCAGTCGCCGTCCGGCACCTCCAGCCGCACCGGGAAGACCGTGGTGAACCACCCCACGGTCCGGGACAGGTCCACACCGTCGAACAGGTCCTCCCGGCCGTGCCCTTCCAGGTCCACGGCGACCGTCGCGGACCCGGTCCAGCGGGACAGGGACCACGCCAGCGCGGCGAGCAGCACATCGTTGATCCGGGTCCGGTAGGCGACGGGCGCACCGCGCAGCAACGCCTCCGTGTCGTCCTCGGACAGCTCGACGGTCAGCACCTCGCTCGGCGCGGAGGCCTTCTCCTGCACCGGCAACGGCGCACTCCAGTACTCCACCTCGGCGTCGAACCCGCCGTCGGCGACATGGCTCTCCAACCGACGCGCCCACTCCTGGAACGACGTCGTCTTGGCGCCCAGGTCCTCGCCGCGGTAGGCGGTCTCCAGGTCGTCCAGCAGGATTCGCCACGACACCCCGTCCACCACCAGGTGGTGCGCCACCAACAACAGCAGCGAACGGTCGCCTTCGCGGAACAACACCGCCCGCAACAACGGCCCGGCGCCGAGGTCGAACCCGGCGTGCACCTCGTCCGCGAACGCCTCCATGTCGTCCACATCGGACACTTCGGTGAGCACGTCGACGTCCGACACCTCGGCGTTCTCCTGCCGCCACACGCCGTCGACTTGGGTGAACCGCATGCGCAACGCGTCGTGCTGATCCAGCAGCGCGCGCAACGCCCGCCGCAGCGCGGCCACGTCGACCGCGGGGTCCAGCTCCACCAGGTGCGACTGGTTGAAGTGGTGCGGGTTCCGCCGTCCGGAGTGCAGGAACCAGTGCTGGATCGGCGTCAACGGCACCGCGCCCACCACGGCGGACCGGTCGCCCTCGTTCGCCTCCACCCGCACGACGGGCGCGAGCTGCCCGATCGTCTGGTGCAGGAACAGTTCCTTGGTGGTGAACCGCAGCCCGGCCTGCCGAGCCCGTGCCACCACCTGCATGCTCAGGATGGAATCCCCGCCCAGCGCGAAGAAGTTGTCCGCCGTGCCGACCCGGGGAACACCCAGCACGTCCGCCCAGACACGGGCCAGCGCGTCCTCCACCGGTCCGGCCGGCGGCACGTGCTCGGCGGCCGACAGCGCCGAGAAGTCCGGCTCCGGCAGCCGTGCCCGGTCCACCTTCCCGTTGGGGCTGACCGGCATCGCGTCCACCGGGACGAACACCGACGGCACCAGGTAGTCGGGCAGCGACTCGCCCATGAACTCGCGCAGCTTCTCCACGGACCCGACGACGTAGGCGACCAAGCGCTTGTGCCCGGCGGTGTCGGCACGGGCCACCACGACGGCCTCCCGCACGTCGGGGTGCCGCAGCAACGCGGTCTCCACCTCGCCCAGCTCGATCCGGAAGCCCCGGATCTTCACCTGCTCGTCCGCCCGCCCGACGAACTCCAGCTCACCGGAACGCCGCCACCGCACCACGTCGCCCGTGCGGTACATCCGGGAACCGGGCTCGCCGAAGGGGTTCGCGACGAACCGGGACGCCGTCAGCCCCGGCCGGTCGAGGTACCCGCGGGCCAGTCCGACACCCGACACGTACAGCTCGCCGGGAACGCCGATCGGCACCGGCTGCAACGACGAGTCCACCACGTGGGCACGGGTACCCGGAATCGGCCGTCCGATCGGTGGCGTGCCACCCGGTTCCAGCGGCGAACTCCACGTGGCCACCACGGTCGACTCGGTGGGACCGTAGGCGTTGATCATCCGCCGGCCCGGGGCCCAGCGGTCCACCAGGTCGGCCGAGCAGGCGTCGCCGCCGACCACCAGCGTCCGGAACGCCGGCAGCTCCCCGTCCGGCAGCGTCGCCAACGCGACCGGCGGGATCAGCGCGTGCGTCACCTGGTGGGACACCAGCACGTCCGCGAGCTGGTCACCGACCAGCGGCCCCTCCGGCGGCACGACCAGCGCGGCCCCGGCGGGCAGCGCCATGCACAGTTCCAGCACCGAGGCGTCGAAGCTGGGGGAGGAGAACTCCAGCACCCGGTCGCCGGGCCGCACGTCCAGGTGGGCGATCTCGGCCGCGGAGAACGTGGCGATGCCCGCGTGGGACACCACGACGCCCTTGGGCCGTCCGGTGGACCCGGATGTGTAGATTACGTACGCCGGATGCTCGGGCCGGACCACCACGCCCGGATCGGTGTCGGGCTGTCCGCCGACGTCGACCGCGTCGTCCAGCACCAGCAACGGCCGCGCGTCGGCCAGCATGAACTCGATCCGCTCCGCCGGGTAGGCCGGGTCGACCGGCAGGAACGCCGCACCGGCCTTGAGCACCGCCAGCTCGGCGGTGACCAGCTCGGCGGACCGGGGCAGCCGCACGGCGACGATCCGCTCCGGCCCGGCGCCTTGCGCGATCAGGTGGTGCGCCAACCGGTTCGCCGCCGCGTTGAGCGCCGCGTAGGTCATCTCCACCTCGCCGGCCAGCGCCAACGCGTCGGGCGTGCGCTCGACCTGCGCTTCGACCAGTTCGGCGAACGACCTGAACGGCGCGTCGGAAGAAGAATCGCCGAACCGCTCCACCGTCGCCCACTCGTCGGGCGGCAGCACCGGTAGCGTCCACAGTGGACGATCCGCGTCCTCGGCGATGCCGGCCAACAGCACCCGGAGGTGCGCGGCGAGGCGTTCCACGGTCACGGCGTCGAACAGGTCGGTGTTGTACTCGATCGACCCGGCCAGCCCGCCGTGGTCCTCCTCGGTGAACTCCACCGTCACGTCGAATCCCGTGGACACGACGGGCTGTGCGACGTCCGAGGCCTCCAGCCCGGCGAACCCGGCCGCCTGTGGCGCGTTCTGCAACGCCACCACCGCCTGGAACAGCGGCGTCCGGCTGGTGTCCCGGTCCGGCTGCACGGCGTCGACCACGCGCTCGAACGGCACGTCCTGGTGCGCGAACGCGTCCAGCACCGTCCCCCGCACCTGCCCCAGGAACTCCGGGAACGTCACCAGCGGGTCGATCCGGGCCCGCAAGGTCAGGGTGTTGACGAAGAACCCGACCATCCGCTCGAACTCGGGCCGCTCCCGCCCGGCCGCCACCGTGCCGATGGCGAAGTCCTCCTGTCCCGACCAGCGGTGGAACAACACCTGGCAGGCCGCGACCAGCGCCATGAACAGCGTGCCGTCGTTCCGCCGCGCGATGTCCCGCAACGCGTCCGCGACCTCGGCGGGCACCGAGAACTCGAACTGCGCGCCGGGAGTCGTGTGCACCGGCGGACGTGGCCGGTCGGTCGGCAACTCCAGCGCCGGCACGCCGGCGAGCTGGGACCGCCAGTAGTCGAGCTGCCGGTCCAACGGCTGTTCCCGTTGCCACGCGGAGAAGTCCACATACCGCACCGGCAACTCGGGAAGCTCTTCGCCGGCGTACAGGTCGGCCAAGTCCGCCACCAGCACACCGCCGGACCAGCCGTCCGTGACGATGTGGTGCATCGTCAGCGCCAGCACGTGCTCGTCCGGCCCGGTGCGCACCAGCGCCGGTCGGAACAGCGGTCCGGTGCCAAGGTCGAACGGCTCGACCGCCGGCATCTCGTCCACCACCGGCAACGACACCTCGTACGGCGGGTGCACGACCTGCACCGGCAGCCCGTCCACCGCGGGGAACGTGGTGCGCAACGACTCGTGCCGCGCCACCAACCCGGACAGCGCCCGCCGCAACCGCTCCACGTCCAGGTCACCGCGCAACCGCACCGCGAACGGCGTCACGTACTCCGTGCCGCCGGGCGAGAACTGGTCCAGGAACCACAGCCGCTGCTGCGCGAACGACAACGGGAAGTCGCCCTCCGCGCGGGGGATCGGCGCGAGCGTGCCGCCGGTCAACGCCGCCGCGAGACCCGCCACGGTCGGGTGGTCGAACAACGCCCGAGGCGACAGGTCGAACGTCTCCCGCAGCCGCGACGCCACCCGGATGCTCAGGATGGAGTCGCCGCCCAGCGCGAAGAAGTTGTCGTGAGCGCCGACCCGCGCCAGGCCGAGCACGTCCGCCCACACGCCGGCGACCAGCCGCTCGACCTCCGTGCGCGGCGCGACGAACCCGTCGCCCACCGAGGCGTCCCGCTCGGGCGCGGGCAGCGCGGCCCGGTCCAGCTTGCCGTTCGCGTTGAGCGGCAACCGGTCGAGCGTCACGTACGCGGTCGGGACCATGTAGTCGGGCAGCGACAGCGCCGCGTGATCACGCAACTCCGGCACGGTGACCTCGTCCGAGGCCACCACATAGGCGACCAGCCGATCGTCCCGCACCACCACGGCGACCTGCCGCACGGACGGGTAGGAGGCGAGCACGGCCTCGATCTCGCCGAGTTCGATCCGGAACCCGCGGATCTTGACCTGGTGGTCGGCGCGGCCGAGGTAGTCCAACCGCCCGTCGATCCACCGCGCCAGGTCGCCGGTCCGGTACATCCGGGCGCCGGGCTCGCCGAACGGGTTCGCGACGAACCGCGACGCCGTCAGCCCCGGCCGGTTCAGGTAGCCGCGGGCCAGGCCCGGTCCGGCGACGTACATTTCGCCGGTCACACCCGGTGGCACGGGCTGCAGGTCGTCGTCCAGCACGTACACCCGGAGGTCGGGGATGGGTTCGCCGATGGTGCCGTCCGCCGGGGTGTAGGTGACGTGGACGGTGGTCTCGGTGATGCCGTACATGTTGATCAATTGGCCGGTGCCTTGCCAGTCCTGGACTTTGTGCATGTCCAGGGCTTCGCCGCCGAAGATCACGTAGCGCGGGTCGGGTTGTTCGGGCAGGAGTTGGTAGAAGGCGGACGGGGTCTGGTTGAGGACCGTGACGCCTTCGTCGCGCAGCAGCCGGGCGAAGTCGCGTGGCGACCGGGAGATGTCGAACGGCACCACCACGAGCCGTCCGCCGTGCAGCAGCGGTCCCCACAGTTCCCATACGGAGAAGTCGAAGGCGTAGCTGTGGAACAGCGTCCAGACGTCATCGGGTCCGAAGCCGAACCAGTGGTCGGTGGCCGAGAACAGCCGCACGACGTTGCCGTGCGGGATCACCACACCCTTGGGCTTGCCGGTCGACCCGGACGTGTAGATCACATACGCCGGGTGCTCGGGGAGCAACGCCACTTCCGGTGGGACAGCGGGACAGCCGGCGAGGTCCGGCAGGCCGTCCAGCACGACGACCGGCTCGGCGTCTGCGATCATCCCCGAGATCCGGTCGGGCGGGTAGGAGGGATCGATCGGCACGTACGCCGCACCCGACTTCAGCACGCCCAGCACCGCGACGACCAGGTCCAACGATCGCGGCAACACCAGTCCCACGAACCGTTCCGGCCCGGCCCCTTGCGCGATCAGGTGGTGCGCCAACCGGTTCGACCGCTCGTCCAGCTCGCGGTACGTCACGCCGACGCCCTCGAACGTGACCGCGACGGCGTCCGGCGTCCGCGACGCCTGCTCGGCGAACAGGTGCGGAATGGTGCCGGCAGGTCGGCTGGAAGCGCTGCCGTTCCACTCGACCAGCACCTGACGGCGCTCGTCCTCGGACAGCCACGGCAACTCGCCGATCGTCCGCTGCGGAGCCTCACCGACCGCGCCGAGCAGGCGGGTCAGCCACTCGCCGAGCCGTTCGACCGTGGACGGGTCGAACAGCCGGGGATCGTAGGTCAGCTCGACGTGCAGCGACTCGTCCACGTGCGCCCGCACGGTCAGCGGGAAGGTGGTCGTGTCCAGGCCGTCGACCTCGCCGACCTGCGGCGTGTCGTCGGACGTCGCTTCGACCGGGTAGTTCTCGAACGCCAGCAGGCTGTCGAACAGCTTCCCGCCGGCCCACGACTGGACCTGCGCCAGGGACACGAAGTCGAACCGGCGCGATTCGGTCTGCGCCTCCTGCAACCGGCGCAGCCACGGCACGACCTCGTCCCGCGAGTCGACCGAGACCCGCGTGGGCACCGTGTTGATGAACATGCCCACCATGTCCTCGACGCCCGGCAGCTCGGCCGGCCGCCCGGACACCGTGGTGCCGAACACGACATCGCGTTCGCCGGAAACCCTGGCCAGCAGCAACGCCCACGCGCCCTGCACCAGCGTGTTCACCGTGAGCCCGTTGGCCCGCGCGACCTCGTCCAGCTTTGCCGCCGGCAGGTCCAGCACGACCTGCGCGGACGACTCGGCGCGGTGCGCGTCGGTCGGCGGCCGGTCGTACGGCAGGGGAGTGGGCGTGGTGAACCCGGCGAGCACCCCACGCCAGTGCTCCTCGGCCGCCGACGGGTCTTGACCGGCCAGCCATTCCAGGTAGTCGCGGAACGGCCGCCGGGCCACCGGAACGGCGCCGACGTACTCGGACAGCACCTCGCCGAACACCTGGGCGGTGCTCCAGCCGTCCAGCAGCAGGTGGTGGGAAGTCCACAGCAGGTCGACCTCGTTCTCCGACGCCCGGCCGATCACCAGCCGCATCAGCGGGGCGTGCGTGAGGTCCAAGCCCGCCTCGGCGTCCCGCTCGACCAGTTCGTCGGTGACCGGCGCGTACTCCACCGGCACGACGACATCGCGGTGCACGACCTGCAACGGCTCGTCCACGCCCTCCCACACGATGCCCGTGCGCAGGATCGGTGTCCGGTCGACCACTCGCTGCCAGGCCTGCGCGAGTCGTTCCGGCGAGTCCACATTGGACAGACGAGCGCGCATCTGGTTGAAGTACGCCGTGCTGTCGTCCACGAGGCTGTGGAACAACATGCCCGCCTGCAACGGCGTCAGCGGGTAGACGTCCTCCACGTCACGGGTCGCGACCCGGTCCACCTGTTCCTGGGTGAGACGGGCCAGGGGGAAGTCGGACGGCGTGCGGCCCCAGGCGTCCGGGGAGGTGCAGTGCGCCACGATGTCGCGCAGCGCGTCCACCATCCCGTCCGCCAACGCGCGCACGGCGGCCTCGTCGTGCGCCTGCGTCGAGTACTCCCAGTCCAGCGTCAGCTCACCGTCCGCCACGGCGGCGGTGATGTCCAGCAGGTGCGGCCGGTGGAGGTCGTCGGGCACCTCGCGGCCGTGGTCGCCTTCGCCGAACGTGCCGGACTCGAACTGCCCCAGGTAGTTGAAGCACACGCGGGGCAGCGCGCCGGTGAGCCCGCGATCGGCGTACCGCAGCGCCTCGTAGCTCAGACCGCGATGAGGCACCGCCCGCAGTTGCTCCTTCACCGCCTTGAGCGCCGCGCCCCAGTCGTCCGAGGGGATCTCCAGCGCCACCGGGAACTGCGCGGTGAACCAGCCGACCGTGCGGGACAGGTCGACGTCGAACAGCTCCTCCCGGCCGTGGCCTTCGAGCGTGACCAGCGCGCGGCCCGCGAACGCCGCCGTCAGCGCGGCCAGCAGCACGTCGTTGATCTGCGTCCGGTACGCCTCGGGGACCTGGTGCAGCAGGGCGTCCGTGTCGGCCTGCCCCAGCTTCACCGACACGCTCCGCGCGCTGCCCGCCGTCGTGGGCACCGGCTCGTCGACCGGGGTCGCCTTCCAGTGCGGCAACGAGTCGTCGAACGCGCCGGACCGGATGTGCGCCTCCATCCGGTGCGCCCAGTCCGCGAACGCGGTGCTCTTCGGCCCCAGGTCACCGCCTTGGTAGGCGGTCTGGAGGTCGGCGAGGACGATCCGCCACGACACCGCGTCGACCACGAGGTGGTGCGCGGTGAGGAACAGCTTGCCGTCCGGGAACAGCACGGCCTGGAACAACGGTCCGTGCCGCAGATCCAGACTCGCCCGAGCCAGATCCGCTTCGCCCGCATGGTCCACAGTGGGTGCGATGCGCAGGACTTCGCCCTCGTTGTCGGCGATCTCCTGACGCCACTCGCCGTCCACGAGCGTGAACCTGGTGCGCAAGGCGTCGTGGTGCGCGACGACCTTGCGGAGGGCTTCGCGCAGCGCGGGCACGTCCACGTCGTCCAGGTCGGTGAAGACCGACATGGTGAAGTGCGCCAATGGCCCGTGCTCGGCGAAGAACCAGCGCTGGATCGGGGTGAGCGGGGCCGGACCGGTCACGACCTCGTGGGTGGTCGCGGTGTTCTCCGTGACCGCCAGCGCGAGGTCGGCGACCGTCTGCCGCAGGAAGATGTCCTTGGACGTCAACCGCATCCCGGCCTGCCGTGCCCGTGACACGACCTGCATGCTCAGGATCGAGTCGCCGCCCAGCGCGAAGAAGTTGTCCCGCGCGCCGACCCGCTCGACACCCAGCACGTCGGCCCAGATCCCGGCCAGCTCGGTCGCGACACCCGGAGCGGGCGGCACGTAGCCGGCGTCGGTGAACGTCGGCGCGGGCAGCGCACGGCGGTCCACCTTGCCGCTCGGCGTCATCGGGATGCCGTCCAGCGGCACGAACGCCGATGGCACCAGGTAGTCCGGCAGCCGCTCCTTGAGCCACCCGGCCAGATCGGTAGCCGCGCCGACGGTGTAGGCGACGAGCCGCTGGTGCCCGTTGTGTTCCCTCGCCACCACAACGGCTTGCGACACGTCCGGGTGGTGCGTGAGCGCGGCCTCCACCTCGCCCAGCTCGATCCGGAAGCCTCGGATCTTGACTTGGTCGTCGTCGCGGCCGAGGTATTCGAGTTGGTCGCCGATCCAGCGGACGCGGTCTCCGGTGCGGTACATGCGTGCGCCGGGAGGGCCGAACGGGTCGGGCAGGAACCGTTGTGCGGTGAGGCCGGGCCGGTTGAGGTAGCCGCGCGCGACCTGCGCGCCGGCGACGAACAGCTCACCGGGCACACCCATCGGCGACGGCTGGAGGTTGGCGTCCAGCACGTACGCGACCAGGTTGTGCAGCGGACGCCCGATGACCGGCCGGTCGCCCGTCACCAGGGTGGAGACGGCGTCGACCGTCGTTTCGGTCGGGCCGTAGAAGTTGTAGACCCGGGTCGGGCCGTTCGCCAGCGCACGCCACAGCGACTCCGGCAACGCCTCGCCGCCGAGCATGAGCACCTTCGGCTTGTGGTCGCCGGCCAGCAGCCCGGCGGGCAGGAGCTGCTGGACGTAGGAAGGGGTGAGGTCCAGGAAGTCGATCCGGTGCTCCCGGACGTAGTCGACCAGCGCGGTGGGCTCCAGACGGATTTCGTCGGGCAGGACGTGCAGCTCGTGCCCGTCCGCCATGAGCAACGCACCTTCCCACGACGTGTCGAACGAGAACACGGCCGACAGCGCCGCGCGCAGCGGTTCGGTCGCGAAGTCGTTGCGGTGGTTGTGCAGCAGGTTCATTAGCTGCCGGTGCTCGACCACGACGCCCTTGGGCGTGCCGGTCGAGCCGGACGTGTAGATCACGTACGCCGCGTGGTCCGGGCGCACCCGCACGTCGGGCCTGAGGTCGGAGTGCCCGGCTAGATCCGGCCAGATGTCCAGCACCAGCGCCGGGTCGGCGTCCCGCAGCAGGAAGTCGATCCGCTCGCGCGGCAGGTCCCGGTCGATCGGCAGGTAGACCGCGCCCGCCTTGTGCACGGCCAGGATCGCCACGATGACGTCGGCGGATCGCGGCAGCATCACCGCGACCGTGCGCTCCGGTGAGGCGCCCTGCGCGATCAGGTGGTGCGCCAGCCGGTTCGCCTGTGCGTCCACCTCCGCATACGTCAGGCGCGTGTCGCCGCACACCAGCGCGGTCGCGTGAGGCGTTCGGGCGGCCTGGGCCTCGAACACCGCCGGGAAGGTGGTGTCCGGGACCACCAAGGCCTTGCCGTAGGCGTCCGGCTCGTCGCCCGACACCAACAGGATCTCGGCGATCGGGCGGTCGGGCGCTGCGGTGACCCCGGCCAGCAACGCCACCAGGTGCCGGGTCATCCGGTCGATCGTGGCGGCGTCGAACAGGTCGGTGCTGTACTCGACCGCGCCCAGCAGCTCGCCGCCCGACTCGCCGAACTCGAACGTCACGTCACAGGTCGACGTGGACAGCGGCAAGGGCAGTTCTTCCACCCGCAGGCCGGGGAGGGGCGGGATCTCGCTCGCGGTGTTCTGCAACAGCACCATGACGTCGAACAGCGCGTTGCGGCTCGGGTCTCGATCCGGACGCACCGCTTCCACGACCCGTTCGAACGGCACGTCCTGGTGCGCGAACCCGTCCAGCACCGTGGTCCGCACGTCGGTGAGGAAATCGTCGAAGCTCCGCGTCGTGTCCACAGTGGACCGCAGCACGACCGTGTTGACGAACAGCCCCACCACGTCGTCCAGTTCGGCACGACCCCGGCCGGACACCGCAGTGCCCACCGCGATGTCGTCCTGCCCGGTGTACCGGGCGAGCAGCGCTTGACAGGCCGCGACGAGCGTGGTGAACAGCGTGTCGCCGCGCCGCTGAGCCAGGCCCTTCAACCCGGCGGCGATGTGCGGAGGGACGGTGAACGAGTGCATCGCGCCCGCCCCGCTGCGCACCGCCGGGCGAGGCCGGTCGGTCGGCAGCTCCAGCGGCGGGACACCGGCCAACCGGGCGGCCCAGTAGTCGAGCGGCGGGTCCTGCTGCCACGCCGTGAAGTCCACGTACTGCACGGCGAGCGGCGGCAGCTCCTCACCCGCGTACAACGCGCTGAGGTCCCGTGCCAGCACGCCGGTCGACCAGCCGTCGGTCACGATGTGGTGCAGGGTCAGCACGAACACGTGGTCGTCGTCGGCCACCCGCACCAGCCGTGCCCGCACCAGCGGACCTTCGCGCAGGTCGAACGGCGTCTCCGCCTCCTGCCGCAACACCGCCTCCCACGAGCCCTCCTCGACGGCGAGCGGCACGGCGAAGGGTTCGCCGATGACCTGCACGTCGTCGGCGAAGGTGGTCCGCAGTGACTCGTGCCGGACGACGAGGCCATCGACCGCACGCCGCAACGCGTCGACGTCGACCGGCCCGTGCAGCCGGAGGGCGGTCGGCGTCACGTACTCGGTGCCGCCGGGCTCGAACTGGTCCAGGAACCACAGCCGCCGTTGAGCCGGGGACTGTGGGTGGACGCCACCACGCGGGATCACCGGGATGGCGTCCACCACCGACTGACCGGAGATCGCGGTCGCGAGCCCGGACACTGTGGGGTTCTGGAACACGGCACGCGGCGACAACTGCGTGCCGAACGCGGCTCGCAGCCGTGAAGTCACGTTGATGCTGAGGATCGAATCGCCGCCCAGCGCGAAGAAGTTGTCGTCCGCACCGACCCGGGGCAGGCCGAGCACGTCGGCCCAGATCGCGGCGACCGTCCGTTCCGCCTCCGTGCGCGGCTCGGTGAACCCGCCCTCGAACGCCGGCTCCGGCAGCGCCTTCCGGTCCACCTTCCCGCTGGGGGACAACGGGAAGCTGTCCAGCTCGACCACCGCCGACGGCACCAGGTAGTCCGGCAGCGCCGAACCCAACACCGCACGGGCGTCGCTCTCCGGCGTGCCGGTGACGTAGCCGATGAGCCGTTGCCCTCGGACGATGACGACGGCGTCCTGCACGCCGGGCACGGCCCGCAGCGCGGACTCCACCTCGCCCGGCTCGATCCGGAACCCCCGGATCTTGACCTGGTCGTCGGCCCTCCCCAGGTACTCCAACCGCCCGTCGACCCACCGGACCCGGTCGCCGGTCCGGTACATCCGGGTTGCCCCCGAAGACGCCGCGCCGAACGGGTCGGGCAGGAAACGTTGCGCGGTGAGGCCGGGACGTCCGAGGTAGCCGCGCGCGACCTGCACACCGGCCACGAACAGCTCGCCCACCACACCCGGTGGCACCGGGCGCAGGTCGCCGTCCAGCACGTAGGCGGCGAGGTTGTGCAGCGGACGGCCGATCATCGGCCGGTCGCCGGTGATCTCCGTGGCCACGGCGTCGACGGCGGTCTCGGTCGGACCGTAGTAGTTGAAGCCGGCGACGGGCGAGTCGGCGACCTGCCGCCACAGCGCGGCGTCGACCGCCTCGCCGCCGAGGAGGAGCTGGCGGAGCCCGGACTCCAGCAGCCCGGCGGCGACCAGCCGGTGCGCGTAGGACGGGGTGAGGTCGACCGTGCCGATGCCGTGCGCCCGCACGTACTCCACCAACGCGTCCGGGTCCAGCCGCAGCTCGTCGTCGATGACGTGCAGCTCGTTGCCCGCCGCCAGGAAGAGCAGGCCTTCCCAGGACGTGTCGAACGAGAACGTCGCTGTGACGGCGAACTTCGTCCGGGCCGCCATCAGGTCGTGGCGGTTGGCGTAGAACAGGTTCGCGAGCTGCCCGTGCTCGACCACGACGCCCTTGGGCGTGCCGGTCGAGCCGGACGTGTAGATCACGTACGCCGCGTGGTCGGGGCGCAGCGCGACCGGGGGAGTGGTGTCGGGAAGGCCGGCCGTGTCGGGGAGTCGGTCCAGCACGAGTGCCGGATCGGCGTCGCCCAGCAGGAAGTCGATGCGGTCGGCCGGCAGCTCGGGGTCGATCGGCAGGTACACCGCACCGGCCTTCAGCACGGCGAGCACGGCCACCACCAGATCGGCCGAGCGCGGCATCCGCACCGCGACCGTCCGCTCCGGGCCGGCTCCGTGTGCGATGAGGTGGTGCGCCAGGCGGTTCGCGCGCGCGTCGAGTTCGGCGAACGTCAGGCGGGTGTCGTGGAAGACCAGCGCGGTGGCGTCGGGCGTCCGCCGGGCCTGCTCGGCGAACACCTCGTGGTACAGCAGGTGCGGTGTGTCGAGGGCGGTCCGGTTCCACTCGACCAGCACCCGCCGCTCGTCGTCGGGCGACAGCCACGGCAGGTCGGCGATCGGAGCGTCCGTGTCCCGCACGAGCGCGGCCACCAGGTCGCCCAACCAGCCTGCGAGCCGTTCGGCGGTGGCGGTGTCGAACAGGTCCGGGTCGTAGGCGAGGTCCAGGTTCAGCCGGTCCGTCACGGACGCGGTCAGCGTGAGCGGCAGGGTGGTGTTGTCCACCGCGTCGATGTCGACCACCCGCGGCCCGTCGCTGTTCTGCTCGAACGGGTAGTTCTCGAACACGACCACGCTGTCGAACAGGCGGGTGCCCAACCACGACTGGATGTCGGCCAACGCGGTGTGGTCGTACTTGCGCGCTTCACCCTGCGCCGCCTGCAACTCCCGCAGCCACTCACCGACCTTCGCCGTCGTGTCCACGGAAACCCGGGTCGGCACGGTGTTGATGAGCATGCCGACCATCGACTCGACGCCGGGCAGCTCCGCCGGACGCCCGGACACCGTGCTGCCGAACACCACGTCGCGCTCGCCGGAAACCCTTGCCAGCAAAAGCGCCCATGCGCCCTGCACGACGGTGTTGACGGTGAGACCCGCACGCTGCGCGGCGTCGCCGAGGTCGGCCGTGACCCGGACGGACTCCGTCGCCTCCGCGCGGTGCGCCTCGGCGGGCGGCCGGTCGTACGGCAGCGGTGTCGGTCCGTCCACATCGGACAGCGTCGAGCGCCAGTAGGCCTCGGTGTCCTCCTGGTCGGCCAGCCAGCGCAGGTAGTCGCGGAACGGTCGGCGGGTGGGCAGCCGGGCGGGCTGCCCGGTCGTGATGGCGCGGTAGTGCTCCAGGACCTCGCTGAACACCTGCCCGGTGCTCCAGCCGTCCAGGATCACGTGGTGGGACGACCACACCAGCTCCACGCGGTCCGCCGACAGCGGCGTGACGCGGACGCGGAGCAGCGGCGCCACGCCGAGGTCGATCCCGCCGTCGGACGGCAGGGTCACGTGCCGGTGCACGACCTGCACCGGCTCGGCCACCCCGTCCCACACCACACTGCTGCGCAGCACCGGCGTGCGGTCCACGACCCGCTGCCAGGCCTCGGCCAACGCGGCCGGGTCGGTGATGCCGTCCAGCACCAGCCGCATCCGGTCCACGTACGCGCCGGGCTCCACCAGGCTGTGGAACACCATGCCCGCCTGCAACGGCGTCAGCCGGTAGATGTCCTCGACATCGGGACCGGCGATCCGGTCCACCTGCTCCTGGGTGAGCCGGGCCAGCGGGAAGTCCGACGGCGTGTGCCCGCCGGCGTCGGGGGAGGCGCAGTGGGCCACGATCTCCCGCAACGCGTCGAGCATCCGTTCGGCCAGCCGCCGCACGGTCGCGTCGTCGTGCACGTTCTCCGAGTACTGCCAGCTCAGCTCCAACTCGCCGCGCTCGACCAGCCCGGTGACTTCGAGTAGCTGGCTCCGGGTCTGGTCGGGCGCGAGGTCGTCGCCCACGGAGTCCCGGCGGGCGCGGTAGAAGCCGCCGTCGGCCACCTCGAACCGGCCGTGGTAGTTGAACGCGATCGCGGGCAGCGGGCGGCCGACGTCCAGCGCCTCGAAGCTCAGCCCCCGGTGCGGCACGGCACGCAGGGCTTCCTTGACGGTCTTGAGCGTGCGCCCCCAGTCGTCGGAGGTCTCCAGCACCACCGGGAACTGCGTGGTGAACCAGCCGACCGTGCGGGACAGGTCGGCGTCGAACAGCTCCTCCCGACCGTGGCCCTCCAAGGTCACGCTCACCGACGAACGGCCGGTCCACTCGGCCAGTACCCGCCCCAAGGCGCTCAACAGCACGTCGTTGACCTGAGTCCGGTACACCGGAGGCACGCTGTGCAGGACGGCGTCGGTCGTCTCGCGGTCCAGCCGCACCGACACCACCCGCGCGGACGCCGCCGTGTTGGGGCCGTCCCGGTCCACCGGCAGCGCCACCGGCTCGGGCAGCGATCGCCAGTACGGCAGCGCGTCGTCCAACGCCCCGGATCGCACGTGCTCGGCCAGCCGGTGCGCCCACTGCGTGAACGACGTGCCGACCGGCTCCAGTGCGACGCCCCGGTAGGCCTTCTCCAGATCTTCCAGGAGAATCCGCCACGACACACCGTCGACGGCGAGGTGGTGCACGGTCAGCAGCAGCTTCGGGTGCGTGCCACGGAACAGCACGGCCCGCAGCAACGGCCCTTCCGAGATGTCCAGACTCTGTTGCGCGGCACGGGCCTGCGACTCGATATCCGCGTCGGACTCGACGCGGAACACCTCCCCGTCCGGTTCCGAGACGTCCTGCACCCACCGCCCGTCGTCCTGACGGAACCGCAGCCGCAACGCGTCGTGGTGCTCGACCACGGTCCGCACGGCCGCCTGTAACGCCACCTCGTCCACCGAAGGCTCCAGCTCGACCAGCAGCGTCATGGTGAACTGGGCCAACGGCCCGTGCTCGGCGAAGAACCAGCGCTGGATCGGCGTCAGCGGCGCGGGACCGGTGAACAGGCGCTCCGGCTCGCTCTCCGCGACCGTGGCCGAGACCAGCGCCAGCTCGGCCACGGTCTGGTGCCGGAAGACGTCCCGCGAGGTGAGCTGGAACCCGGCCTGCCGCGCCCGTGACACGAGTTGGATGGACAGGATCGAGTCGCCGCCCAGGGTGAAGAAGTTGTCGTGCGCCCCGACCCGGTCCAACCCCAGCACCTCGGCCCAGATCCGGGCCAGCTCGGCTTCGGCGGGTGTGGTCGGCGCGACGAAGTCGTCCGTCCTGGTCCGCGGCGCGGGCAGCGCGGCCCGGTCCAGCTTTCCGTTGGGCGTCAACGGGATGCGGTCCAGCTCCACGAACGCCGCCGGGATCTGGTAGTCCGGCAGCAGCCGCTTGAGGTGGTCGCGCACCTCGACCGGACCGTCCGCCACCACGTACCCGACCAGCCGGGTGTGCCCGTTGTCGGTCCGCGCGACGACCGCCGCCTCGGTGATGTCAGGATGGCTCAACAGAGCCGCTTCCACCTCGCCCGGCTCGATCCGGAAGCCGCGGATCTTGACTTGGTCGTCGTCGCGGCCGAGGTATTCGAGTTGGTCGCCGACCCAGCGGACGCGGTCGCCGGTGCGGTACATGCGGGCCCCGGGAGGGCCGAACGGGTCGGGCAGGAACCGTTGCGCGGTGAGGCCGGGCCGGTTGAGGTAGCCGCGCGCGACCTGTGCGCCGGCGATGAACAGCTCGCCCGGGACACCTACGGGCTGCTGGTTCAGGTTCTCGTCCAGCACGTACGCGGCCACGTTGCGGAGCGGGCGCCCGATCATCGGCCGGTCCCCGACGACCGGCGTGGAGGTGGCGTCGACCGTCGTTTCGGTGGGGCCGTAGTAGTTGTAGGCCTGAACGGGCGCTTCGACGAGCTCACGCCACAGGGAGGACCCCACGGCCTCACCGCCCAGGACGAGGAACCTGGGTTTGTGGTCGTCGTCCAGCAGCCCGGCGGGCAGGAGTTGCTGCACGTAGGTCGGTGTCAGGTCGAGCAGGTCGAGCCGGTGCTCCTGGATGTACCGGTGGAGCGCGCCGGGTTCGAGGCGGACCTCGTCGGTGAGGACGTGCAGCTCGTGGCCGTTCGCCAGGAACCCCAGGCCTTCCCACGACGTGTCGAACGAGAACACGGCCGACAGCGCGACACGCAGGCGTTCGGAGGTGAACTCACGGTGGTTGTGCACGAGGTTGACCAGGTTCCGGTGCTCGACCACGACACCCTTGGGCTTGCCGGTCGAACCGGACGTGTAGATCACGTAGGCCGCGTTGTCGAATCTGTGTCGGACCTGGGGCGCCGTGTCGGGCATCCCCGTCGTGTCCACCGGCCCGTTGATGATCCGCACCGCGCCGGAATCCTCGATGAGATGCGCTTTGCGTTGCTCGGGCAGCCCCTGGTCGACCGGCAGGTACACCGCGCCGGCCTTCAGCACACCGAGGATCGCGACCACCGCGTCCACACTGCGGGGCAGCGACACCGCGACCACCTGTTCCGGCCGCACGCCGTCCGCGACGAGCCGATGCGCCAGCCGGTTCGCGCGGGCGTCCAACTCGGCGAACGACACGCGCTCGTCGTCGCACACCACCGCGAGGGCGTCGGGCGTGCGGGCGGCCTGGGCTTCGAACAGCGCCGGGAACGTGGTGTCCGGGACCTCCAACGCCCCGCCGTGCGGGTCGGGCTCGTCGCCGAGCAGCAGCGGCACGTCGGCGAGCGGGCGGCGGGGCTCCGCGACCAGCCGGGCCAGCAGGATGAGCAGGTGGCGGCACATCCGGTCGACGGTGGCCGCGTCGAACAGGTCCGTGCGGTACTCGACCAGGCCGTGGATGCCGTCGCCGGTCTCGGTGAAGTCGACGCTGAGGTCGTGGTTCGCCTGCCGCCGGGTCAACGGGTGCTCCGCGATCTCCAGCCCCGGCAGTCCGGGCAGCGCGCGGCCCGCGTTCTGCATCACCACCATCACGTCGAACAGCGGTGTGCGGCTCGGGTCGCGGTGCACCCCGACGGCTTCCACCACCCGGTCGAACGGCACGTCGTCGTGGGCGAACGCGTCCAGCGTCGCCGACTTGGCCTGGTCCAGGAACTCCTCGAACGTGAGCGACGTGTCCACAGTGGACCGCAACACGACGGTGCCGACGAAGAAGCCCACCAACCGCTGCAACTCCGGCCGGTTGCGCCCACTGGTCACGGTGCCGACCGCGATGTCGTCCTGCCCGGTGTACCGCGCCAGCAGCACCTGGCAGGCGGCGAGCAGCGTGGTGAACAGCGTGGCCTCGTGCGCGCGGGCGAGTTCCGCGAGCCGCGCCGAGAGCCCGGCCGGCACGGTGAACTCGTGCGTCGCGCCGGCGGACGTGCGCTCGGCGGGTCGGGGCCGGTCGGTCGGCAGCTCCAGCGGCTCGACCCCGGCCAGGTGGTCACGCCAGTAGGAGACGTCCACCGGCTGGTCCCGCTGCCACACCGCGAAATCGGCGTACTGCAACGCGATCGGCGGCAGCGCCTCGCCCCGGTACAGCGCGCCCAGCTCCTCCACCAGCACGCCGAGCGACCAGCCGTCGACCACGATGTGGTGGGACGTCAGCAGCAGCACGTGGTCGTCCGCCGCGACCCGGAAGACCATCGCCCGGAACAGCGGGCCGTGCTCCAGGTCGAACGGCCGCTCGACCTCGGCCCGCAGCGCCCCGTCCAACTCGATGGTGTCGACCAGCGGCACGTCGAGCCGCGGGTCGTCGTGCACGACCTGCACGGGCTGCCCGTCGGCCTGCCCGAACGTGGTCCGCAGCGACTCGTGCCGGCGCACCAGCTCGCGCAGCACGCCGGTCAGCCGCGCCACGTCGAGCCCGCCCCGGAACCGCAGCGCCAGCGCGCTGTTGTACTCGGTGTCACCGGGCTCGAACTGGTGGAGGAACCACAGCCGCCGCTGGCCGGCCGACAGCGGCAGCGGCCCGGTGCGCGGCGCGGCCGGGATTGTCTCGGCGGGCGCGGACTTCCCGGCCAGCCGGTCGCGCAGGCGCTCCCGCAGGTGGGCGGGCAGCGCGGAGATGCGGCTTTCCTTGGACGTCGTCATTTCTCACGCTTCCCGGTCGGCGAGGGCTTCGAGGTCGGCCAGCACGAGGTTCTCCACCAGATCGGCGAGGGAGGACACCGTGCGGGCGGTCAGCACGTCCCGCGGCGAGAGGTCGACGTCGAACGTCGCCTTCGTCCGGGACGTGATGCGCAGGCTGCGGATCGAATCGCCGCCCAGCGCGAAGAAGCTGTCCTCCACACCGACCCGGTCGACGTCCAGCTCTTCGGCCCAGATGGCCGCGATCGCCTCTTCGGTCTCCGTGCGCGGGGAGATGTACTCGGCGGAGGTGACCGCGTCGCGCTCGGGCGCGGGGAGCGCGACGCGGTCCAACTTGCCGTTGGCGTTGAGTGGCAGTCGGTCCAGTGCCACGAACGCCGACGGAACCATGTGCTCCGGCAACACGGCCGATGCGTGACCACGCAGTTCCGAAACCTGCGCGGCCCCGTTCGGGACGTAGTACGCCACCAGACGCTGGTCCTGCTCCAGCACAACGACCTGGGCGACCGCAGGATGCGCACCGAGCACGGCTTCGATCTCACCGAGTTCGATCCGGAACCCGCGGATCTTCACCTGGTGGTCCGCCCGACCCAGGTAGTGCAACCGCCCGTCGAGCCATTTGCCCAGGTCACCCGTCCGGTACATGCGAGAACCCACTGTGCCGTAAGGGTTTGCGACGAACCGGGAAGCGGTCAGACCCGGTCGACCCAGATAGCCCCGCGCGAGGCCCGGCCCCGCCACGTACATCTCGCCGGGCACGCCGGGCGGCACCGGTTCGAGGTCGTCGTCCAGCACGTAGACCCGGAGGTCGGGGATCGGCTCGCCGATGCTGCCGTCCGCCGGCGTGTAAGTGACGTGGACGGTGGTCTCGGTGATGCCGTACATGTTGATCAGCCGGCCGGAGCCTCGCCAGTCCCGGACCTTGTGCAGGTCCAGGGCCTCGCCGCCGAAGATCACGTAGCGCGGGTCGGGCTGCTCCGGCACTAGCTGGTAGAAGGCGGACGGCGTCTGGTTGAGCACCGTCACACGTTCGTCGCGCACCAGCCGGGCGAAGTCCTGTGGTGACCGGGACACCTCGTAGGGCACCACCACGAGCCGTCCGCCGTGCAGCAGCGGGCCCCACAGTTCCCATACCGAGAAGTCGAAGGCGTAGCTGTGGAACAGCGTCCAGACATCATTCTCGTCGAACCCGAACCAGTGGTCGGTGGCCGAGAACAGCCGCACGACGTTGCCGTGAGGGATCACCACACCCTTCGGCTTGCCGGTCGACCCGGACGTGTAGATCACATACGCCGCGTTGTCCGGCTCGATCGTCACGTTGGGGGCGGTGGCCGGGTAGGAGGACACGTCGGGCAGCCCGTCCAGGACCGCAACGGGCCGGGCGTCGGCAATGGTGCCCGCGATCCGGTCGGCCGGGTAGGACGGATCGATCGGCAGGTACGCCGCACCCGCCTTCAGCACGGCCAGCACGCCGACGACCAGCTCGACCGAACGGGGGAGTTGCAGCGCCACCAGGCGTTCCGGTCCCGCGCCGAGCCCGATCAGGTGGTGCGCCAGGCGGTTCGCGCGTTCGTCCAGCTCGCGGTAGGTCACCCGGTCGCTGGCGAACGTCACCGCGATGTGGTCGGGAGTGCGGGAAACCTGTGCGGCGAACAGCTCCGGGATGGTCGTGGCGGGTGCGCTCTCGCCGGCGCCGTTCCAGTCCACCAGCACCTGGCGGCGCTCGGCGTCGGACAGCCACGGCACCCGGGCCAACGGTCGGTCGGGGTCGGCGGTCAGGCCGATCAGCAGGGCCTTCAGCCGCTCGCCGAGCCGGTCGACGGTGTCGGCGTCGAACATCGCGGGCTCGTAGCCGAGCAGCACGCCGAGCCGTTCCGCCGGGTAGACGGTGGCGCTCAACGGGAAGCTGGTCGCCTCGACGGCCTCCAGCTCACGCAGGCCCATCCCGTCGGCCAGCTCCGCCGGGTAGTTCTCGAAGATCACGGCGCTGTCGAACAGGCCGGTGCCGCCCGGCACGCCGCTCCACGCCTGCAAACGGGTCAGCGGCACGTGCTCGAACCGGCGGGACTCCGCCTGCGCGGCCTGGAGTTCGCGCAGCCACTCGGCGACCGGCCGGGCGCCGTCGACCTGGACCCGCACCGGCAGGGTGTTGATGAAGATGCCGGTGATGGCGTCCACGCCCGGCAGGTCGGCGGGACGGCCGGACACCGTCGCGCCGAAGCACACGTCACGGTGCCCCGAGGACCTGGCGAGCAGCAGTGCCCAGGCGCCCTGCACGATCGCGCTGGGCGTCACCCGGTGGTCGCGCGCGAACTCGTACAGCCGATCGGACTCGGCCTCGGTCAGCTCGACGGAGTGCCGGGCGGACGAGGTGGCGGGTCCGGGCGCGGGCCGGTCGGCGGGCAGCGGCGTGGGGGAGTCGAAGGTGCCGAGCACCTGCCGCCAGTGCCGTTCGGCGGCTTCGTCGTCCTGCGCCGCGAGCCACGCCACGTAGTCCCGGAACGGCCGCCGCTCGGCCGGTTCGCCCAGCACGTCGGACAGGACCTGGAACACGCTCCACCCGTCCAGCAGCACGTGGTGGAACGTCCAGAGCACCCGCACGGTCTCCGGCGCCAGCCGGATGATCGCGACCCGCATCAGCGGCGGCACGGCGAGGTCGATACCCACGGCCCGGTCCGCGGAGAGCAGCCTGTCCAGCCGCTCGGCCCGGGTCGGCTCGTCCAAGCCGCTCCAGTCCAGGAAGGTGAACGGCACCTCGGCGTGCTCGTGCACCACCTGCAAGGGATCGCGCACGTCCTCCCACAGCACGGAGCTGCGCAACACCGGCGTCCGGTCCACCACCCGCTGCCAGGAACGCGCGAACGCCTCCGAGTCCGGCACGCCGTCCACGACGAACGTGGTCTGCTGGAAGTAGACGCCCTGCTCGCCGAGGCCGTGGAACACCATGCCCGCTTGCATCGGCGTCAGCGGGTACGCGTCCTCGCCCGTGATGCGGTCCACCTGCTCCTGAGTGAGCCGTGCCAACGGGAAGTCCGACGGCGTCCGCCCGCCCGCACCAGGTTCCGCGCAGTGCCCGATGATCGCGCGCAACGCCGCCGCGAACTCCCCGGCGAGGCGCGTGACCGTCGACTCGTCGTGGTTGGCGTCGCTGTAGTGCCAGGAGAACTCCAGCCGCCCGTCCTGCACCCGGCCCACGACATCGATCAGGTGCGGGCGCGGCATGTCCGGGTCGGCAGCGAGGTCGAGATCCCGCTGGTCACCGGTGAACCGGCCCAGGTAGTTGAAGCTCACCGCCGGATCGCACGCCGGGCCGTCCGCGAGGTTGCGCAGCGCGCCGTAGCCGATGCCGCGACCGGGGATCGCGCGTAGCTGCTCCTTCACCGACTTCAGCGCCTCGCCCCACGCACGCGGGACGTCCAGCGCCACCGGGAAGACCGTGGTGAACCAGCCGACCGTGCGGGACAGGTCGACGTCCTCGAACAGCTCCTCGCGGCCGTGGCCCTCCAGGTCGACCAGCACCCGGTCGCGGCCCGTCCAATCGGCCAGCACCCGACCCAACGCCGTCAGCAGCACGTCGTTGACCTGCGTCCGGTATACCTCCGGCACGTCGCGCAACAGCGCGGAGGTTTCGGCCTCGTCCAGCCGCACGGTCACTTCACGTGCCGTGTCGAAGGTGTTCGGCCCTTGCCGGTCGGTCGGGATACCGTCACCGGAGACCGCCGTCCAGTAGGGGAGTTCGCCGTCGAAGCCCCCGGACGCCGTGTGGTCGTGCAACTTCCGCGCCCAGTCGCGGAACGAGGTGGTCTTGCGTCCGATGTGGACACTCGTGCCCCTGGTCGCCTGACGGTAGGCGGTCATCAAGTCCTCCGCCAGGATCCGCCACGACACACCGTCCACCACGAGGTGGTGGGCGACCAGCCGCACGGAGCGCGCGTCGAGCACCTCCGCCCGCAGCAACGGTTCGCCGTGCCCGATCGGCTCGTTCACCTGCCGGTCGGCTTCGAACCGCATCCGCAACGCGTCGTGGTGCGCGATCAACCCGTCCACCGCGGTCCGCAACGCGTCCCCGTCGATGTCGGCGTCGAACTCCACCACCAGCGACTGCTCGAACAACGTCGAACCGGTGCCGAGGAACCAACGCTGGATCGGGGTGAGCGGCGCGTCCCCGGTGACCTCGCCCTGGTCGGTGTCCGGCGGCAGGTCACGCGTCACGTGCGGCGCGAGAGCGGCGATCGTCTGGTGCGCGAAGATGTCCCGCGACGTCAGCACGAGCCCGGCCTGCCGGGCGCGCGTGACCACCTGGATGCCCAGGATCGAGTCGCCGCCCAACGCGAAGAAGTTGTCCCGCACACCCACTCGCGCCGCGCCCAGCACTTCGGCGAACACATCCGCCAGCACGGCTTCCACGGGTGTGCGGGGAGCCACGTAGACGCGGGGCTCCTCGGGCGGGGCGGGCAGGTTGTCCCGGTCCAGCCGGTCGAGCCCGACGAACGTCGTCGGCACGCTGTGCGCGGGCAGGACCTGGCTCAGGAACCCGTCGAGCGCGGCGGGGCTCACCGGCGGCGTCACGTAGGCGACCAGCCGCCGGTCCGTGGCCACCACCGCAGCGTCGGCTACTTCGTGGTGCCGCCGCACAGCGTCCTCCACCGACGCCAGGTCCACCCGCAGACCACGTACCCGGACCGTGTCGTCGTGCGGGAAGTCCAGCTCGACCAGCCGCCGCAACGGGCGGTCGGGGTCGTCGGCGACGTTGTGCAGCAACGCTTCCAGGTCCGCGGCCAGCGACTCGACGGTCGACGCGTCGAACAGGTCGGTGTTGTACTCCACGGTCAGCGTCAGCGAGTCGTCCCGCGGCCAGAACTCCACCACCAGGTCGAACCGCGCGTTCGGCCGCGGCAGGTCGTGCTCGGCCACGGCCAAGCCGCCGAAGTCCTTGCGGTGCAACAGAGGCTGGTGCAACGCGACCACGGCCTGCACGAGCGGCGTGCGGCTCGGGTCGGGGTCGGGGCTCAGCTCCGCCACCAGCCGGTCGAACGGCACGTCCTCGTGCGCGAACGCCTCCAGCACGGTGTCCCGGACGTGGTCCAGGAAGCCGGTGAACGGCAGTTCCGGGTCGACCCACGAGCGCAACACCAGGGTGCGCACGAAGAACCCGACCGCCCGCTCCAGGTCCGCGTGGTCCCGGCCGGACGTGACCGTGCCGAGCGCGATGTCCCGCTGTCGGCTGCGTGCCGACAGCAGCACCTGCACGGCGGCGGTGAGGGTCATGAACAGGGTGGCGTCGTGCGCGCGCCCGACCCCACCCAGCCGGTCGACCAGGTCCGCGCACAGCGGACGCCGCAACACCGCGCCGGACGTCGTGCGCAACGCGGGCCGCGGCCGGTCGGTGGGCACGTCCAGCGCCTCGATCCCGGCAAGTCTCTCCTTCCAGTAGGCCATGTCGCCCTGCGGGCGCGCCGCGTCCCACACCGCGAAGTCCGGGTACTGGGCGGTCGGCGCGGGCGGCTCGACCCCGGCGTACAGGTCGGCCAACTCGTCCAGCAGCACTCCGACCGACCAACCGTCGGTCACGATGTGGTGCTGCGCCAGCACGAGCACGTGCTCATCGGGGCCGAGCGGCTTCAGCACCGCCCGCGTCAACGGGCCGTGCCGCAGGTCGAACGGCGTCGACAGCTCGCTCTCGTCGCCCATCGTCAGCGGGATCGCGCCGTGCGCCGCGACGACCTGCACCGGCCGGCCGTCCACGATGTCGAACGTGGTGCGGAGCGCGTCGTGCCGCTGCGCCAAGGCGTTCAGCGCCTTCTCCAGCCTCGGCACGTCCAGTGGCCCCGTCAACCGCAGCGCCACGGCCGTGTTCTGCTCGGCGGTGCCGTCCAGTGAGAACAGCCGGCGTTGCGCCGGGGACAACGGCAGGGCCTGACCACGCGGCACGCGGGGAATCGGCGTCCGCGTCGGCAACACCCGGGCAAGCGCCGCGACCGTGCGGTGCTCGAACATCGCCCGCACCGGCAGCCCTCCGAGCCGTCCCAACGCCCGCACCGCCAGGATCGAGTCGCCGCCCAGCGCGAAGAAGTCGTCGTGCGCACCGACGTGGGCGACGCCGAGGATGTCCGCCCACACCTGCGCGACCAGGCGCTCGTCCTCCGTGCGCGGCGCGACGAAGTCCTCCGGCACATCGCCGACGACCGGCGCGGGCAGCGCGGCACGGTCGAGCTTCCCGTTGGGGCTCAACGGGAACGCGTCCAACGCCACGAACGCCGCCGGCACCATGTAGTCGGGCAGCGTGGCCGCCAGGTGCTCGCGCAGCCCGGCCGTCTCACCCACCACGTACGCGACCAGCCGCTTCGGCTCGTCCCGCGCCACCACGACGACCTGCCGCACCGCCGGGTGCTCCCGCAGCAGCGCCTCGATCTCGCCGGGCTCCACCCGGAACCCGCGGATCTTCACCTGGTGGTCGGCCCGGCCGACGAACTCCAGCTCGCCGTCGTCGCGAACCCGCACGAGGTCGCCGGTGCGGTACATCCGGGAGCCGGGCGGCCCGAACGGATCGGCGACGAACCGCGCCGCCGTCAACCCGGGACGCCCCAGGTAGCCACGGGCCAAGCCGACACCCGTGACGTACAGCTCGCCCTCGGCGGACGCCCGCAGCGCGTCGTCCAGCACCCGCACCTCGGTGCCGGGGATCGGCCGCCCGATCGGCGGAGGGCCGCCGGGCGTCAGCGGCGAACTCCAACTCGTGACGACCGTCGACTCGGTCGGGCCGTAGGCGTTGATCATCCGACGGCCCGGCGCCCACTGCTCCACGAGGTCCGGCGAGCAGGCGTCACCGCCGACGATGAGCGTGCGGAACCCGGCCAGCCGCCGGTGCGGCACGGTGGCCAGCGCGACCGGCGGTATCAGCGCGTGCGTCACCCCGAAGTCGTCGATCACGTCCGCTAGCTGGTCGCCCAGCAGCGGCCCCTCGGGCGGCACGACCAGCGCCGCGCCCGCCGGCAGCGCCATGCACAGCTCCAGCACCGAGGCGTCGAAGCTGGGGGAGGAGAACTGGAGCACCCGGTCGCCCGGCCGGACGTCGAAGTGCGCCACCTCGGCGGCGGAGAACGCGGGCAGCCCGCGGTGCGTCACCACGACGCCCTTCGGCCTGCCGGTCGAGCCGGACGTGTAGATCACGTACGCCGGCGAGTCCGGGTGGATCGCCACCTCGGGATCGGTGTCCGGCCGGCCGGCGGTGTCCAGCGGCCCGTCCAGCACGAGCAGCGGCTGCGCGTCGGCGAGCATGAACGCGATCCGCTCCGCCGGGTAGGCGGGGTCCACCGGCAGGTAGGCCGCGCCGGTCTTGAGCACCGCGAGCCGTGCGACGACGTTGTCCACCGAGCGCGGCAAAGCGACCGCCACCACCCGTTCCGCGCGAGCGCCCTCGGCGATCAGCCGGTGGGCGAGCCGGTTGGCCCGCGCCGCCAGCTCCTGATACGTGACGGCCCCCTCGGGGGACACGATCGCGGGTGCGTCGGGTGTGCGTTCGACCTGCGCACCCACCAATCTCGGCAGGTTTTGGGCAGACGTCATCGCGAGCAGAGCCTTTCCAGGGGTAGGGCGGGCGGCGTTATACCCGCGATACGGATGCTTCAAACGTGATTTTTCAGACCATTTCCGGGACCTGCCTGCGGGCCAGCCTCCCGCCGATCTGGATCCACTCGATCCCGCCATCGCGAGGGTTCCGCAGGAAACGACCGGTCTGGCTGGTGTCCCCGGTGTCGGAATCCCGCATGGCGAACACCAGACCGTCGAACAACGACAGGTCCGCGAACGGCTCGCCGTCCACTGTGAGCTTGAGCACTTCCCGCTCCGTGGGCTGCACCGAATATTCGGTGTCGCCGTTGACGAAGCTGCCCGCGCAGTCCGCCGGCGGCTCGATCGGCTCCCGCAGGTCGGTCAATCCGTCGTAATCGCCGACCGGCAGCCCGGCGGCGGCCAATTCGGGCACCAGGTCCCGCCACAACGCGAACCCGCTGCTGCCGTTGGTGGTCAGCGCGACCACCGTGCCGTCGTCGGGATTGATCCGCAGGTGGCACGAGGTGCCGTCGGCGGTGCCGTCGTGCCCCACCCAGGCCGTGCCGTCGCGCTCGTACAGCGCGAGCCCCAGTCCCCAGCCGTCGGCCATCCCGAACGGTTCGGCGTGGCGGACGGGCTGCCGCATCAGGGCGAGGTCGTCGGCGTCCACGATCCGCGGCGCCCCACCCGCGAGCATCCGGCCGAAGGCGACGAGATCGGTGGCGCTGGCCGCCAGCGCCCCGGCCGGCGCGTCCACCAGGGCGAGCGACTGGTGCACCGGCACGACCCGGCGCAGCGCCCCGTTGACGGCGTGCCCGGCGACGACGCCGGGGTCGGTGTCGGGTCCGACGGTGAAGTGCGGCCGGAGCCCCAGAGGCCGCAACAACACCGCGTCCACGGCTTCCCACCAGGACATTCCGGTGGCCACCTCGATGAGGTGGCCGATCAGGACGTAGCCGATGTTGGAGTACGAGAAGCCCGCGCCGGGCCGGTGCAGCGGCACCAGGTTGCGACCCGCTTCGAGGGCGTGGCGGCGCAGCGAGGTGGTGCGGACGTCGTCCGGGTCGGACGGCAGACCGCCGGTGTGGCTCAGCAGGTGGCGCAGGGTGAGCGGGCGGCCGACGTCGGGCAGGGGCGTGTCGAGGTCGAGGTCGCCGTCGGAGACCAGGGCCATGGCGACGGTCGCGGTGAAGGTCTTGGTGATCGAGCCGATCGGGACGGCAGCGTCGGCGGGCAGACCGACCTCGGTGGCCCACAGCGCCTCGCCAGGCCGGTGCACGGCTAGCTGCGCGCCGGGCACGAGGTGGTCGCGAACGAGCCCGGTTAATCGTCGCGCGATGCGTTCGGTGTCCATCACAGGTCCTTACGAAGAATGAGCCATTTGGCTGCGAACCAACGTTGACGGCCGTTCCGGGATCGTCGCGACCGCCAAACGGAGCATCTGCGGAATAAAGATTCCCCGATTCGTGCAGCCGTAACCACGCGTTCTAGAGGCGATCTCCGGGGTTCACTCGAATGGCCTGGTTTGGACTGGCCAGTTCCGTAATTGCGGGACGTTTGTGAGGGCTATTCGTAGTCGCCTGGCATGAAATTCTGTCAACCGGTAATATGTTCGTAAGAGTCTATATCTTGGGAGTAGATCGAAATTCTGAAGAATGTTCGCGAGGCCGTAACCTCCGCCCGTCGGCGTCGTTTGCCCGGTTAGTCGCCGACGCGCCGCGAAGTGACCCGCCGGTAGTGCCGGGCAGCCCGGACCCGGTTGCCACACGCGGGCGAGCACCATTCCCGTCGCGGGTGGTCCTGCACGAAGTACAGGACGCACCCCGGCGCGAGGCAGGCCCGCAGCAGCAGGCGGCCGGCCCCGGTGAACAACTCGACCGCTTCGGTGGCCGTGGCGGCGAGCACCCGATCCGCCGGAGAGGCGTCCGTCACAGCGTGCCCCCGAAGCTCACCGTCGACGACGCCGATCTGCGGCCACACCACCGCCCGCCGCACCGCGTCGTTGACAGCGGCGACAGCGCGATCAAGATCACGGCCGGCGGCGATGGCGCGGGTGTCGTCGGTGAGCACGGCAGCCAGATCGCGGAGGGCTTGGCGCAGCGCCCGGAACGCGGCGAGGTCGCCGTCGTCAACCGGAAACCCGAGCCACCCCGCCAGCCCTTCGACCGCATCGAGGTCGTCGTGCAAGCCGGAGCGGTCCGCCCGGATCGTGTTCATCAGACGGACGGGCCGAGGCTCGCCGGGCAGCACAGTCTAACGCTAACACGCACTTGCAGCCGTTAGGAGAACCTTCCAACGCCACACCAGACGATCAAACGTTATAAGGAGTCACGCCATGCCCCTGACACCCCGTTCAACGAGGACACCGCCCGCCGGAAGGTGAAGGCCGCGCAGGACGCGTGGAAGACCCGCGACCCCTGCGCGTGGCCGCGGCGTACACAGAGGACTCGGTGTGGCGCAACAGATCCGATGGCCCAGCGGCGAGCGCGCTCGCCGACCCGCGCCCGGCGAGGACGCTTGAACGCCTCCGGCCCTACCCGGAAGCGACGCCCAAACGATCTTCGACCCCAGCCTCAATCATCCCGCTGAACCTTGAGATGCAGCGACTCCATCCGAGCGTCCAACTCGGCAGCGATGGCCGCAGTGCTGGTCAGCTCATCCACGAACCCGGCAGGCACCTGATCGTCGTACTTGTAGAACAGCTTGTGCTCCAACGTGGCCCAGAAGTCCATGGCGATGGTGCGCAACTGCACCTCCACCTTCACGTGCTCCACCCGATCCGACAGGAACACCGGGATCCGGACGATCAGGTGCAGACTCCGGTACCCGTTGGGCTTGGGAGCAGCGATGTAGTCCTTGGTCTTCAGGATCGACACGTCGCTCTGCCGCGCCAGCATGTCCCGCACCCGGTACACATCGGACACGAACGGGCAGACGACCCGCACCCCGGCCACGTCGTCCAGGTGCTCCGCCGCCAGCGCCAGGTCGGCCGGCAACCCCTTGCGACGCAACTTCTCCAGGATCGCATCGGGCCGCTTCACCCGGTGCGTGACGTGCTCGATGGGGTCGTGGCGATGCACGAGGTCGAACTCCTCACTGAGGATGCGGAGCTTCGTCATGAGCTCCTCGACCGCGAACTTGTAGACCACGAGGGACCGCCGCAGCAGGTCATCCGCGACGCCGATGTCCATGATCCCAGCGTACCGATCGGGTAGGATGCCGGACGTGAACACCCACTGGCACGTCGTTCTCCCGCCGCCGGCCGCCTGACCGGGCGCACCCGCGGCACCTCATCTCACGCCGGCTCGGCCGTGCGCCCGTTCGCGACCTCTCAGGCCTTCCCGCGAACGGAGAACCCGTGTCATCCCCAGTGGTACATGCACGTCTCACCCACGGTCCGCTGCCGATCCTGGCGGCGTGCTTCCTGTGGGGCACCACCGGCACCGTCAGCTCCCTGGCCCCCGCGTCCGCACCCGCCTCGGCGGTGGGCGCGGCGGGCCTGGTCGTCGGCGGCTGCCTGCTGTTCCTGACCGCACGTGGCACCCGCGACGTGCTGCACACCGCGGACTGGCGGCTGCTCGCGCTGGGCGCGCTCACCGTCGCCGGGTACGCGCTGGCCTTCTACCCGGCGGTGGCACGCACAGGTGTGGCCGTCGCCACCACCGTGGCGTTGGCCACCGCGCCGATCGTGCTGGGCCTCAAGTCCCGCCCGCTGACCACCCTGACCGCCGTGGCGGGCTGCGCGATCCTCGTCCTGGGCGGCGGGGAGGCGCACGTCGACCTGGTGGGCGTGGCGTTGGCCCTGGTCGCGGGCCTGTCCTACGCGGCGTACTCGGTGATCTGCGCGCACCTGATCGGCCTGGGCCACCCATCGCGGGCCGTCGTCGGCACCGTGTTCGGCGGCGCTTCGGTGCTCACCCTGCCGGTGCTGCTGGTGCTCGGCGTCGGCTGGATCAGCGGGCCGGGGATCGCGGTCGTGGTGCACCTGTCGGTGTTCACCACGTTCCTGGCTTACCTGCTGTTCGGACGCGGCCTCCGGCACACCGGCGCGGCGGCGGCGACCACGCTGACGCTCGCCGAGCCTGCTGTGGCGGCGGTGCTGGGCGTGCTCGTGCTGCACGAACGACTGCCGCTGGTCTCGTGGTGCGGCATGGGTGTGCTGGCGCTCGCGCTGGTGGCACTCGCGCGGTGAACCAGGCGGCGCCCCGTCAGTCGGGGCGCCGCTCCTTCGCGCCACCCAGGCCGTACAGGATGCGCTGGATGAGTTCGGGATCGACGTCCGGCTCGTCACCCAGCTTCTCGGCGGCGGGGGAGCGGCGCGGTTCCCGCCGGGGCAGCGGCACGGCGGAGGCGTTCATCCCCGAGGGAAGCGCCATCTCGCACCACGCCAGCCGCCCGCCGGCGGTCAGGTCCACCAGCCCCGCCCGCGCACCGGCCAACTCGGGCGGCAACGCCACCCGGACACCTTCGACCTCGACCACCAGGTGGCTGCCGCTCAACCGCAGCCGGACGAGCAGGAGACCGGGAGCACGCGGGTCCGCGACGTCGACGGCGGCCCCGACCAGGCGGCGCGCGGTGTGCGAGGCCTCTTCCTGCATCGCGCGCAGCCGCCACTCGCCCAGGGAGAAGCGCACGAACATGTCCGCGACGTTGACAGCGGTGGGCAACGCGACGAGTTGCAGGTCGTCGACCTGTTCGGTCTGGGCGTTCACACCGGTCCCTCCTCGCCTGCATCCGGCGCGTGCTGCGCAGGATGGTGCCATGAGTACAGCCCCTGTCACCCACCTGGTCTAGACCCTGTGAGCGGACCGTGTCCGGATCGAGTTCTGTGCCTTCAGCATCGACCGAAGGGGACGTTGTCCTCACGATCTAGTACGAAACTTAGGGGCTCATGGTTCACGGTCAGTCACGGCGGTGTCGGGAAAAGTACCGAAATGCGCGGCGGAACGGAATATCGGGGGCCACTCAGCCCGACGACTCCGTGCGAAGCCCGGCACACCCGCCCCTCGCCGCCCGCAGGCCACCCCTTTGCCTACCCTGCCGGCTCGTCTTGCCCGGTTCCGTCCTGTCCCGCCCGCCCTGCCGCCCCGACCAAGACATGCGAAAGGGGCCTGCCGGCAACCCGGCAAGCCCCTCCGAAAGCCGACGCGAAGGTCCGGCTCAGTCCTGGAGCGAGGCCTCGATCTCCAGCAGGATCGTGATCTTGTCGCCCACCGCCGCGCCGGCCGCGCCACCGGTCACACCGAAGTCCTTCCGGCTGATCTCGGTGCTCGCGGAGAAACCGGCGACCTTGCCGCCGCCCATGCCGTCGCCGAACCCGTTGAGCTCCAGCTCCAGCGTCACGGCCTTGGTCACGCCGCGCAGCGTCAGCTCGCCGTCGACCAGGAAGCCCTCGCCGTTGGCGCGCACGCCGGTCGAGGTGAAGGTCAGCTCCGGGTGGTTCGTCACGTCGAGGAAGTCCTCGTTCTTGACGTGGGCGTCGCGCTGGCCGTTCTTGGTGTTGATCGACGCGGTGTCGATCTTCGCGGTGACCGTGGACTCCAGCGGGTTCTCCGCGGTCACGATCGTGCCCTCGAAGGTGTCGAAGTGGCCGCGGACCTTGGAGACGCCGAGGTGGCGGACCACGAAGGAAACGTCCGAGTGCACCGGGTCGATGGCCCACGTGCCCACGAGGTAGCCGGGGATCTGCGCAGTCTGCGTCATGATGTCCTTCTCAGTCGGTCTGGTTGAACTCTCAACCGAACATAGCGCATCCTGGTTGAAGGTTCAACAAGGACCGTATGATGGGAGCATGAGCGACGTGCGGTGGTTGAGCGCCGATGAACAGCAGGTTTGGCGCGGCTTCATGACCGCCGTGACCAAGTTCACCGAACACCTGGACCGGCAGATGCAGCGCGACTCGGGGATGCCCATGGCGTACTACGAGATCCTCGTCGCGCTGTCCGAGGCCCCGGAGCGGGCGCTGCGGATGAGTGAGCTGGCGTTGAACTGCCACTCGTCACGCAGCAGACTCTCCCACGCCGTGGCCAAGCTGGAAAAGGAGGGCTGGGTCGAGCGGCGCGCGTGCGACTCGGACCGGCGCGGCTCCATCGCCCAGCTCACCGATCGCGGTTTCGCCGTGCTGGAGGCCGCCGCGCCGGGGCACGTGACGGCGGTCCGCGAGCACCTGTTCGACGTGCTGACCCCCGAGCAGTTGCGGTCTCTGCACGAGATCAGCCGGGCCGTGGAGAACGGCCTCCGGACCGAGTGCGCCAAGGTCCACGCCGAACTCGGCGAATTCTGAGACCGAACCGGATCCGGCCCCCGACCCGAACACCTCGGCGACGGTGATCGCCCGCACGAGGAGGTCGACGGTCCGATGTGGACGCATCCGGCGCATGGCGCGGTGGGCCAAGCGGAGCATAATGGCAGGTCCGGCGGGAATTGTCGGACCATGGCGTTAACATCCGCGCCGTGGGGATGAAGCTGGGAAGGATCGCGCGTCGCGTGGTCGGGGCAGGTCGACGTGAGTCGGCCAGTTTCGGCGCGGCCGTGCTCGGTCTGCTGCTGCTCGCGGGCGCGGCGCTGGGTGACGGCATCTCCCGTACGGCCGTGGAGGTCTCCGACGGCCTGACCTGGCTCAACGACGACCAGCGCGGCGAGGTCGTGCAGGTCAACCCCAGCTCCGGCAAACCGCAGACGCGCCTCCAGGTCAGCGGCGGCGACGCCCTGCTGGAGATCGCGCAGTCCGACGAGCAGTTGATCGTGCTGGACCGGCGCACCGGCCAGATCACCGTGATCGACCTGGCGACCCTGCTGGCCAGTGGCCGCAGGCAGGCGCCGCCCGGCGCGTCCGCGAAGGTGCTCATCGTGGGCGACCGGGTCTACGTGGTCGACCGCGCGGCGGGCACCGTGCACAACGTGGACCCGGTGACGCTGGCCGATGTCGGCGAGGCGTGGCGGGTGGGCCAGCCGCTGGCGGACGTGGTGGCCGACGACCGCGGTGTGGTCTGGGCCGTGGACCACGGCGGCAACCTGCACGCCCTGGAGTGGGTGGACGGGGCCGACCGGTTCCGCGAGCTGTCCAGCCGGCCGGTGCCGGGTGCGGGGCCGCGCACGGCGCTCGTGCCGCACGAGCGGGGCGTGACCCTGCTCGGGCTGGAGGGCGGCGTGGTCGTGCGGGACGGCACGAACCGCGACCTGACGGCCAAC
Source organism: Actinosynnema sp. CS-041913 (assembly GCF_050942485.1). Lineage (NCBI taxonomy): Bacteria > Bacillati > Actinomycetota > Actinomycetes > Pseudonocardiales > Pseudonocardiaceae > Actinosynnema > Actinosynnema sp. CS-041913. Next base: position 3,999,457 of record NZ_CP192037.1, read on the forward strand.
ACGGTGTCGCTGTCCGGCGAGGTGCTGGCCGCGCAGACCAGTCCGACGGGCCTGGTGCCCGCCTCGGTGCCGGACGCCGGCGCGGTGATCCTGGTGTCGGACAACGAGGTGCTGCGGGTGGACATGGGGCGGTTCGGCTGTTCGCGCCCCGGTCGGCCCGCGGTGTTCCGCGACCGCGTCTACGTGCCGTGCCGCGGCGCGGGCAAGGTCGTGGTGCTCGACCGCTCCGGCGGGCGCGGCAGCGACGACGTGCGGACGTCCGGCTCCGGCGACCCGGAGTTGGTGTTCGACGACGGCAAGCTGTTCATCAACACCCCCGGCGCGGACGCGGGCGTGATCGTGGACTCCGACGGCCGCACCCGGAACGTGGTGATCCGCAGCCCCGAGCTGCCGGTGACCGACCCGGACCGCTCGCCCATGCCGAGCGTGCCCAGCCCGCCACCGCCGCGTCCGGACCCGCCGACGCGGGACAACCAGCGCGGTGGCCCCAACGCGCCGGCCGTGCCGACCACCGACGTGCCGGTGACGACACCGAGCGCCGGGCAGTCCGGTGTCGCGCCGGGCCGCCCGCCGGGCGTGACGGTGAGCCAGACGTCCAACAACGGCACGACTGTCGTGGTGCGCGTGACGTGGGGCCCGGCCCCGGACAACGGCGAGCGGGTCGACGGCTACTCGGTGACCGCGACCGGCGCGTTCAGCGGTGGCAGCAAGACCTCGCAGGTGGCCGGCACGTCGGCGGACCTGAGCCTGCCCTGCGGCGGGACGTTCTGCACCAGCGGGCGGCTGGACGTGTCGGTCGCGGCCTACAACCGGCTCGGCGCGGGCGAGTCCTCCACCGCGTCGTGGACCGTGCGCCCGCCCGTCGCGGCCCCGCCCACGACCACCGTGCCGCCCCCGACCACCACGACACCGCCGCCGGTGGTGCCGACCACCACGACGACGGTGCCGCCACCTGTCACGACGACCACGACGCCGCCTCCGCCGAGCCTGCCCACGGCCGGCGCGACGGTGATCACGGGTGTGGTGGGGACGGGTGACATGTTCTCGCGGCAGGTGAACATGGCCCCGCCGGCGGACTGGGCGAACCACGACGGCCGGTGCGAGGTTGTGAACACGACGCAGGGTTACTCCGTGCCGATCGCGTGTTCGGCCACGTCGGCGGAGATCTACGTGGATGTCGGCGTCAACCGCATCGTGGTGATGGCGTACGCGGCATCGGGCGGGGGCTCGGTGGAGTCCAACTACCGCAACGTCCGGGTGATCGACCGGGAGCCGTGTCCCCGCAGCCCGTGCCAGCCGCGCCGCGCTCCGTCGTCGGAGAGCACGCCGCTGGTGGGCGGTGGCATCGGCCTGCTGGCGACGGCGTGGCTGCTGCGCCTCCGCGACCGACGTCGGCGTGACGGCGAGCTGTGACGGGCTTGGACCAGGACCGCCCGGCCCGGCGGTTGGCAGTGGGCCCGAAGCCGGGCTCGGGTTCGGCCGCGGTGCGGGTTCGGGCCGTGCGGTTCGAGGCCGTGCGGTTCACGAGCGTGCGGCTTGCGAGCGTGCGGTTCGCGAGCGTGCGGGTCGGCGACGTGCGGTTCGCGAGCGTGCGGTTCGGGGCGGGATCAGGCGTTGAGTCCGGTGATTCGGGCGCTGGGCCGGTCGCACGGCCGGTGTGCGGGCGGGTGTGGGACGAGGGGTACGGCGAACAGTGACGACTACGGCAGTTCCGGCGATCGGCGAGGACGAGATCGCGGCGTTCCGCGTCCTGCACGCCCGGCTCGGTGACGCGGTGGAGACCGCGATCCGGGGCAAGCGGGCGGTGGTGGACCTGGTGCTGGTGTCGATGTTCGCGGGCGGTCACGTGCTGCTCGAAGACGTGCCCGGCACCGGCAAGACGACGTTGGCGCGGGCGGTCGCGGGTGCGTTGGGCGGGGTGTCGCGGCGGGTGCAGTTCACGCCCGACCTGCTGCCCTCCGACGTCACCGGCACGTCCGTCTACGACCCGCAGACCGGGCAGGTCCGGTTCCGGCCGGGGCCGGTGTTCGCGAACATCGTGCTGGCCGACGAGATCAACCGGGCCGCCGCGAAGACCCAGTCGGCGCTGCTGGAGGTGATGGAGGAGCGCACGGTCACCGTCGACGGCGTCGCGCACGCGGTGCCCGCCCCGTTCCTCGTGGTCGCCACGCAGAACCCGATCGACCTGGACGGCACCTACCACCTCCCGGAGGCGCAGCTCGACCGGTTCATGCTGCGCACCGCCATCGGCTACCCGTCCGTCGAGCACGAGCTGGACGTCCTGCGGCCGGGCAGCGGCGCGGGATTCGTCGGCGCGGTGCCGACGGTGTCCAACCCGCACGTGGTCGCGGAGTACAGCCGCCGCCTCCAGACGCTGCACGTGGCCGAGCCGATCCTGCGCTACATCGGCGAGCTGGGCACGGCGTCCCGGGCGGACGACCGGTTGCGGCTGGGCGCGAGCACGCGCGGGCTCAAGGCCCTGGTGCGCTGCGTCCAGGTGCACGCGGCGGCGCAGGGCAGGCACTTCGTCGTGCCGGGTGACGTGCAGGAGCTGGTCGTGCCGGTGCTCGCGCACCGCCTCGTGCTGACGCGGGAGGCGCAGCTCGCGGGCGCGACCACCGAGGAGGTGCTGACCGACGTCCTGGCGGGCGTGGCGGTGCCGCGGCCGTCGGCGCGATGACGAGGGTCCGGCTGACCGCACGTGGCCTGGGCGCGGTGGTGCTCGGGGTGCCATTGGTGGCGGTCGGCCTGTGGTGGCGTTATCCCGGCGTCGTCGGCCTGGGCGTGGCGCTGACCGCGCTGGCGCTGGCCGGGGTGCTGTCCGTGCTGGCCCGCGCACCGGTCGTGCCGAAGCGGACGGTGCGGCCCCGGACCGTCCAACGCCTCGGCACCTGCACCGGCGTGATCGAGCTGACCGGCGCGAGCAGGCGGTTCCCGGTGCTGTTCGACGCGACCGACGACGTGGCGGGCGCGCCGGTCGCCGTGGACATCCCGCTGCTCGACCCCGGCCAGCGGGTCAAGGTCGAGTACCCGATACCGACGCACACCCGGGGTCTGCTGAAGGTCGGCCCGCTGACGTTGAGCCGGCGCGGCCTCGCCGGTCTCGCGCACGCCCGCACGGTGGTCGGCGACGTGGTGGAAGTGCGGGTCGTGCCGCGCGTGCTGCCGGTGCGCGGCCTGCCCGGCGGCGTCAAGCGCGGTCACGTCGGCGCGGACGAACGGGTCGAGCGCGGCGGCACCGACCTGGTGGGGCTGCGGGAATACGTGCCCGGCGACGACCTGCGGCGGCTGCACTGGGCGACGTCGGCCCGCACCGGCACGCTGATGATCCGCGAGGACGCCGACCCGGCCCGGCCGCACCTGGCCGTGGTGCTGGACGACCACGCCGACGGCTACCCGGACCCGAAGGACTTCGAGGACGCGGTGGAGGTGGCCGCGTCCCTGGTGACCGTGGCGATCGCGGAGGGCCACCCGGTGCGGCTGCTGTCGGCGTCCGGGGCGGTGGACGTGGAGCTGCCGGCGGGCGCGGTGGACGCCGACGCGTCCGTGCTGCTCGCGGTGCTGGCCGACCTCAAGGCCGCCACCGACCGGGGCGTGCCGCGTCCCGTGCCGGTCCGGGACCTGGACGTCGTGGCGGTCGTGTGCGGGGAGGGCTCGGACCTGTCGGCCCTGCTGCTGGAGGCCGGGCGGGCGTCGGTCGGCGTGGTGCTCTCGGTCGACCCGTCGCCGGCCGCCGCGATCTCCGCCATCGGCGCGGTCCTGGTGCTGCGCGCCCCGAACGCCGAGGGCCTGCTCTCGGCGTGGAACACGGCGGTGTCCCGGTGATCGCGCGGCTGAGCTGGTCGGCGCTGCTGATGGTGGTGGCGGCGATCCACTTCGCGTCCGGCTGGCAGGGCTGGCTGCCCGCGCTGGTGTTCGGCGGCGCGGCGCTGCTGGCGTTCGCGTGCGTGCCGCTGGTGCGGTGGGAACGCGTGCCGACCGGGCTGACCATGTTCGGCCTCCTGGCGCTGGTGCTGGTCGGCGGCTACTGGGTGGCGCGCGGCACGGCCGACACGACCGATCCGGTGACCGTGCTGCTCGACCTGGTGCCTCGCGTGCTGACGGCCGCGCGGCCCGCGCCCGCGACGCCCGAACTGCTCGTGCCGGGGGCTCTGCTGACCTTCGCGGTGGCGTTGGCGGCGGCGGTTTCCGTTGCGGGCAAAGGACGTTCGCTGTTGGCCCCGGTGGCAGGAGTGGCCGTCCTGTACACCTGCACGGCGTTGCTCACCGCCGGCCGCGCGGACCGGCACGGGCTGATCGCGCTGGCGCTCATCGCGCTGATCGCCCTGGGCTGGCTGGTGGTGGACCGGCTGGAGGCCGGTGGGCGGCTGCTGCTGGGTCTGCCCGCCGTGCCGGTGGCCGTGGTGGCGTTGCTGGCGACCCTGCTGCCCGCGAGCGGGGCGTTCGAGCCGCGTGAGCTGGTCGAGCCGCCGGTGACCGACCTGGGCGTGGCCAGTCCGCTGCCGCAGTTGGCGGCGTGGGCGAACCTGGGCGACACGGAGCTGTTCCGGGTCAAGGGACCGGAACGCGCGGTGCGGCTGGTCGCGCTGTCGGACTACTCCGGCGCGGCGTGGCGGGCGGCGTCGCTGTACGGGCCGTTGGGCGCGGTCGCGGCGCCCGACCTGCCGGCCGGCTCGCGGGTCGAGGAAGCCGAGATCGAGGTGACCATCGGCGAGCTGTCCGGAAGCTGGCTGCCCACCGTGGGCCGGCCGACGTCGGTCACGCTGGACGGCGCGATGGCCGACCCGGACTCCGGCTCGCTGGTGCTGCTCGACGACCTCGCGCCCGGCCTGCGCTACCGGACCCGTGGCGTGGTCGACGTGCCGGAGGACACCGACCTGCTCAACGCGACCGTGCCCGCCGGCGACCGGACCCGCCGGTACCTGGCGCTGCCCGGCCTGCCGTACTCGCTGGCCGAGTACGCGCGGCAGATCGTGCAGAACGCCCGCACGCCCTACGAGCGCGCGGTCGCGATCGAGCAGGTCGTGAAGATCGGCCGCACGCCCGACGCGCAGGCGCCCGTGGGGTCGTCCTACGCGCGGCTGGAGCGGTTCCTGTTCGGTGCCCCCGGCGAACCGGGCGCGAACGCCGGGACCGCCGAGCAGTTCGCGTCGGCGTTCGCGGTGCTGGGCCGGGCGGTGGGCCTGCCGACGAGGGTCGTGGTGGGCTTCCAGCCGGCGGCGGGCGAGGAACGCGTGGTGCGCGGCAGCGACGCCACGGCGTGGCCCGAGGTGTACTTCGCCGGCTGGGGCTGGGTGCCGTTCGACCCGGTGACGGGCACGTCGTCGGGCGGTTCGAGCGCCGCCGCGAAGCGCGAGGTGCTGGACCGGCTGGCCTCCGTCACGGCGACCCCGACCACGACGGCGCTGTCCGCACCGCCGCCGTTCGTGCCGCCGTCGAAGGCCCCGGACGCGCAGGCGACCGCCGCCCCGTCCCGCCAGTGGGTGGGACTCCTGGCGCTGGGCTCGATCCCGGTGCTGGTCGTGTTCGCACTGGGCTTGCTGAGGACCGGCCGCCGGCTGCGGTTGCGGCGGGCGGGGGTCGCGGGCGCGTGGGACCACGTGCTGGACCTGCTCCTGCTGTCCGGCCGAACACCCCGCCGCGACCGGACGGCCCCGGACATCGCACGGGACCTGGCTCTGCCCCCGGCGATGAGGCTCGCCGCCTTGGCCGACCGCACCGCCTTCGCCCCGAACAGCCGGCCCGCGCCGAACCGCGCGCCGGTGCCGAACAGCCCGCCGGTGCCGAACAGCCCGCCGGTGCCGAATCGCGCGCCCATGCCGAATCGCGCGCCCATGCCGAATCGCGCACCCGCACCCGCACCCGCACCGGCCGCCGGTCCGCCTGATCCGGTTGAGGCGTGGCGGTTGGCACGTGAAGTCCACAGTGGACTGAGGCGGATCGTGCCGTGGCACCGACGGCTGTTCTGGGCCGTCGATCCCCGGCCTCTCTGGCGGCGTTAGGCGCGTAACCGCCCTATCGCGCCCCGGAACACCTTGCGTTCGAACACCGTGCCGTCAGTCGTTGCGGGACCGCGCCGTCAGCCGTTGCGGACCGCGCAGGCGCGAGGGGACGAGCCGCTTTGCGTCGTCGGGTCGACCAAGCCGATCGCGAGCAGTTGGAAGCAGTACTGGTCGGCCTCCGGGTCGAGTCCCTCCACCGTGTACGAGGTCACGCCGGCCGCCACGTTGACCAGGGGCTGGGCCTTTGCGCCGGTGACGTCCACGACGACGAACTGCGCGTTGCCGTCGCTCGGGTCGGTCCAGAACAGCTCGATGCTGGAGCCGTTGTCCTCCAAGCGTTTCAGCGTCGGCCGGTACTTCGGGTCGCCGCCCTCGGGAATGGTGGCCGGGGTGGTCGTGGCGGGGACGGGGATCTCCGACTCGGTGGTGGTCGTGGTGCTCGGCGGCGCGGCCTGCCCGCCGCCCCGGTCCTGCGTGCTCAGCAGGACGCCCGCCACCACGCCCGCGACCACGGCCACCGACGCGAACACCAGCGGGCGGCGGCTGCGGCGCGGCCGGACCGGCGGTTCGGGCAGCGTCACCATCGGCGGCGCGGGCGGCGGCACCACCGGGCGTGGCGGCGTGTCGTGCCGCACGGTCAGGTCGGCCAGGTCCTCGGTCCACGTGCGCACCGGTTCGGGCGCGGCCGGTTCGGCCTCGGCCGAGGGCGCGTCCTCCACCGCGGGACGCGGCCCGAAGTCCGGGATCGACGTCGGCCCCTCGGGGAACCGGTCGGGTCCTTGTCGGTGCAGCGCCGCGGTGTGCTCGGGGTCGACCGTGGACTGCGGCGCCCACGTCGGCACCGCCGCCAGCGCGGCCCGCAGCGCCGTCGCGTCCGGGAACCGGTCCTCGCGCGCCTTGCTCAGGCACCGCATGATCAGCGCCACGAGTTCCGGCGGCACGTCCCGGCGGGTCAGCGACCGGGGTGGCGACGACTGCACGCGGCCCAGGTAGCCGAGCATGGTGTCCTGCTCGGGCGTGGACGACGCGAACGGCGGTTGGCCGTCCAGCAGGGTGAACAGGGTCGAGCCGAGCGACCACAGGTCGTCCGACGCGGCCGGCCGCTGCCCCTCGACCATCTGCGGCGCGGCGTGCCGGTAGCTGACGAGCTGCAACGAGGCCGAGTGCCCCGCGTCCGCGCCCCGCGCGATGCCGAAGTCCGCCAGCACGTAGGACGTCGGCAGCACCAGGATGTTCTGCGGCTTCACGTCCCGGTGCAGGATGCCCTGGCCGTGCGCGAACGCCAGCGCGTCGGCCACCGCCATGCCCGCCGCGATCACCTCGGCCACCGGCAGCGGGCCGCGCTGCTGCAGGCTGTCGTGCAGCGAACCCAGGTCGTAGTACTCCATCACGATGCACGGCCGCCCGGCGATCGAGCCGGTGTCCAGCACGGTCACGATGTGCGGGTGCTGGCGGCCGAGCCGGACGGTGATCTCCAGCTCCCGCTGGAAGCGGTTGACCGTGTCCGGGTCGGTCACATCGAGGACCTTCACCGCGACATCGCGCCCGAGGCCGTCCTGACGCGCCCGGTACACGGTGCCCTCGCCGCCGTGCGCGACGAGCCGGAAGTCGCTGTAGCCGGGCAGGCTGATCACGGGTGCCGGGCCCGGCGCGGGCGGGGGCGCCCAGGCCCCCAGGTCGTCGGACGGATCCACCAGCGAATCCTATCCGTCGGCCGGGCACGGGATTCACACCTCCGAACGGCCGTGGTGCGGTGGCTCCGCTCAGCCGACCGTCGGCCGATGAGCTTCCGCGACGCCCGTGACTTCCCGCTGCGCCACGCGACCGACAACGCCCCCGCCCGGAGCGATGGGGTCAACCGGCCGGACGCCGATCCCGTTGCCGCGCGCTGATGGTCAACTGCCCGACCAGGCGGCGAGTCCGGGTGTCGACGGGCGTTCCCCCGGGAACGCGTCGGCCAGCACCCGCGCGTACCGCTGCGCGTCCGGCGTGCTCAAGTCCGGCGGACGCAGCCAAGGCGCGAGGTGCACGCGTCCGCCGTCCGCCCGACCGCCCAGCACCAGCACATCGGCAGCGGACGTGACGATCGGGATCCCGCGCCGCCCGGCCTCGTCGCGCACGACACCCTCGGCGGCGGCCGACCGCTCCGACGAGTCCGTGACCAGAGCGAACGGCCCCGGCATCGACGCCACCTGAACCCGCAGCGCGTCCGCGTCGGCATCGGTCAGGCGTGGCCACGGCGGATCGGCGCGGCCGGTCAGCACGGACGCGAGCACCGCACCCGCGTACTCGACGCCCTCCGGCCCCCGCACGTCCGGCCCCGACCACGCCTCCCGTCCGGGGTTCACCGGCACGGTCGCCCGTCGGCCGGCGTGTTCCAGCCACAGCGAGCCACGCCCCTCCACCAGCCAAACCAACGCCCATCGACCACTCGCACCCGGCTGTTCCCGCGCCGCCACCAGTGCCGCCGGGCCGTTGCCGACCCGCACCGGAACATCCGGGACGTGCACGACGTTCCAGCCGGGACGGTGCGGCACCACCAGCACGTCGACCGCGTCCCCCAGCACGATCCTGGTCAGCAGCGGCCGGCCGGACGGCGGCGTGGCCAGGTGCCCGGCCAGCGTGACCTGGGCGAGACTCGCCAGCAACGCCACCGCCAAGCCCGCCCCGACCACGCGGACCACCACTGTCGACGGGCACAGCGCAGCCCACGCCACGCCCGCGAACCCGGCCATCAGCACGACATGCGCCACGGCCAGCGGCGGTCCGGTGAACCACACGGCGGTCGCCGCCGTCACCAGCACGACGGCGGCCAGCACGCAGTGCGCGAGCGCGGGCAACTGCCTGCGGGACAGCGGAGGAGCCAGCAGACAGGCGATCACGGCGACCGCCGCCGGGCCGGGCAGCCACGACGCGTCCGCCACCAGCAGCGCGACGATCCCGCCGGACGCGGCGACCGCCGTGACGACCCGGCGGGTGAGCACGCCCGACGAAGGCGTGAACGGCCGGGCCAGCGCCCACCCCGCCACGACCGTCACCGACAGCAGCAGGACCAGACGGAGCAGGGTGAACCCGAGGGGAAGGCCTACCGTGCCGTGCTCGTGCACGGATTCAGGCCGGCACCGGGGTCGCGCACGCGCACCGCATCTGCGCGCGTTCGTCCGGAGTCGGGCGCAGGTGCAGCACCATCGCGACCACCATCGGCATGAACACCACGAAGTTGTAGAACAGGTGCAATTCGACCCGCGGCACCACCAGTTGGATGACGCTGGTGGGTGCCGGGCGGCCCAGCAGGAACACTCCGGTGGACGACTGGACGATCAGCAGCAGGTGTTCGATGTGGTGCCAGAACTGCAATGCCAGCGCGATCGCCCACCACTTGCGGGAACGGCCGGTGAAACCCTTCCGCAACAGGAACAGGGCGACGATCATCACCAGGGCGAACCCGTAGTGCAGCACCTCGGAGGTGATCAGCCACGGGAACCAGATGCCGAGCACGCCCCTGGCCTGGGGCACCGGCCAGCCGAGCGCGTAGATCTGCACCGCCTGGACGATGTGCTCGACCCAGTGCGCGATGACGACGAAGAGGAACGCGTAGAGCGCGGTGCGGTGCCGGCGAGTGTTCAACGCGTCCATCCAACCGATCGCGGCATTCGAATGGACTCGGGTGTGTGCCACGGACCCTCCCGCTTTCGCGTCGTAGCGCCGGAATCCTCCCGGTGTCCCCCGAGGTTACCGGCGGTGGTGACCTGGGAAAACGACTCGTCGCGGAATGCGCAATCTCGAAGAAGACCGGGTACGGGCGGGATGTGGTGGGCCGGATTCCGCGCTCGCGGCGGGAACGAATCGGCGCGCCGAGGGTGTCGGGCGACTGCGGTTGGCGCCGCCGAGCGTCAGGCGACCACCGCTGGTGCCGCCGAGGCGTCCGGCGACCACGGCTGGTGTGGTGCCGCTGAGGCGTCCGGCGACCACCGCCAGTGCCGCCGAGCCGCCGCGCACCACGGCCGGTGCCGTCGAGCGTCAGGCGACCACGGCCGGCGCGGGGAGGGGGAACATCCGCAGGAATCGCTCGACCAGCGAGCGGTCGCCGATGACTGTCGCCTCGCCCGTCGCCTCGGCCTCCGCCAGCGGCAGGTCGTCCCACAGCAGTCCGTTCAGGGTGCGCGGGTCCGTCGTGAGCACGGCGTGCGGCCGGTCGGGTTCACCGCGGCGGATGGTCAGGCCGTCCGACAGCCGCACCTCGAAGCCGTCGTCGCCCATGCGGACCGCCAGCTCCGCCTCCAGGCCGCCGGCGAGGTCCGGATCGAACAACGCCTTCAGCGCCAGCATGACCGAGTCGACCCCGATCCCGCCGTCGCGGTGGAGACCGGGGGAGCGCACGCCCCAGCGTCCCAAGGCGAGGATCACCGGCTCCAGCTCCCGCCCCCACGGCGTCAGCTCGTACACGCGCGCGGACGCGGGCGGTGCGAGCTTCCGCCGCCGCAGCACGCCCGCTTCCTCCAGTTCGCGCAGCCGCTGGGACAGCACGTTGGGACTGGCCCCCGGCATCCCGGCCCGCAGGTCGGTGAACCGCTTGGGCCCGAACAGCAGTTCGCGGACGACCAGCAGAGCCCAGCGCTCGCCCACCAGGTCGAGGGCGTGGGCGGACGCGCAGCCGTCGTCGTACCTGCGCTTGGTCGTCACAATGACAGGTTACCAGCGATAGTACGGTTTTCTTACTAGTTGGTTGCTTGTTAGGACCCACTGCTAGTACCGTTCGTGGCCGAGGTGTCGAGCCTCCCCTCACGTGCTTCCTCCCCGACAGGACCCCCAGCCCGACGGGAGGGAGCCGAGAGGCGGTGTCCCCGAACACGACGGACATCCGCCGCGGGGTCGCGCGGATGGGCTGGTCCCGGCTCATCCGCGCGGCTTCCCTTGCGCGGCGACGGGAACCGGTGCGGTCATCCGGGTGGCCAGCGCGCCGCCCAGCAGGACCGCGCCGGCCACCACCACCAGCGCGGGGCGGGCCGCCGCGGCGAACGCGGTGTCGAACGCCTCCCGCACCAGGCCGGCGAACCGCGCCGCCTGGTCGGGCGGCAGATCGGCCGGGACGGGGATGCCCCCGTGCTGTCCCGTGCCGAGTTGCAGGCCCCGTGCGACGGCGTCCTCGAAACCGGCCAGGAACCGGGGCCGCGACGCCTCGGGCAGCCGGTCGGCCAACGTCACGGCTTCCGCGCGCAGGGCGGCGACCAGCCGGTTCTGCAACACCGCCCCGATGACGGCCGCGCCCAGCGCCGCGCCGACCTGCCGTGCCGTGTTGAGCACGCCCGAGGCCGCGCCCGCCAGGTCCGGCGGGACGCCGCGCATCGCCTCCGTGGTCGTCGGGGCCACCGCGAGGCCCATTCCGACGCCGACCGCGAGCATCGGCGCGAGGAACGTGCCGAAGGAAGCCCCCGGCCCGGTCAGGAACGCCACGCCCAGCACGCCGAGCGCGTACACGGACAGGCCGACCACCAACAGGATCCGCCCGCCGACCCGGTCCGCCAGCCTGCCGCCGAACGGGGCCACGGCGCTCAGCGCCACCGTCCACGGCAGGGCCGTCACACCCGACATCAGCGGGCTCATGCCGAGCAGGGTCTGCGTCTCCAGCACGAAGACCAGCAGCAGCCCGTACATCGAGAACGACGTGAGCAAGGTGATCGCGGTGGCGATCGGGTAGTCGCGGTCGCGGAACAGGGCCGGCGGCACCAGCGGTTCCCGGCGGCGGCGTTCCCACCGCACGAAACCCACGCCGAGCGCGGCGCTGACCGCGAACACCAGCGGGATGCCGATCGGCCCGGCGATCGTGCCCCAGTCGTGCCGCTGGCCCTCCACCAGCCCGTACACCAGACCCAGCAGGGCGAACGTCGCCAGCACGACGCCCACCAGGTCGAATCGGTGCGGCCGGCGGCTGCGCGGGTCCGGCACGAAGCGGACCGCGAGCAGCAGGCCGAGCAGCCCGAACGGCACGTTCAGGTAGAACACCGACTGCCAGCCCAGGTGGGTGATCAGCAACCCGCCCACCGTCGGCCCGCTCACCGCCGCGACGCCCGCCACCGCCGTGAAGATGCCGAACGCCGCCCCGCGCCGCTCGGCCGGGAAGATCGCCGAGATCAGCACCAGCGCCTGCGGCACCAGCGCCGCCGCGCCGATCCCCTGGAGCACCCGCGCGGCGATCAGCAGTCCCGGTGTCCCGGACAGCCCGCACAGGACGGACGCGGCGGTGAACAGGGCCAGCCCCGCGACGAACACGGCCCGCGGGCCGACCAGGTCGCCGATCCGCCCGAAGATGATCAGCAGCGACGCGAACGCCAGCAGGTAGCCGTTGAGCACCCACAGCACGTCGTCGATGCCCGCCCCGATGCCGGCCATGATGTCCGGCGCGGCCGTGTTCACGATGGTGGTGTCCAGCAGGATCAGGAAGTTCGCCAGGCACAGCACCGCCAGCGCCCGCCACGGACGGCCCACCTCACACCTCCGTGGCGCGCAAGGTCAGGTCCGCCATCCGGCGCGCCGCCGTGAAGCTCGCCCAGGACGTCAGCTCCACCAGCTCCGCGTCGCCGAACCCCGCCACCGCGCCCTCGTCCACCTGGTAGGAGGCCGTGGCCACGAGCAGCGCCAGCAACGCGCCCGGCCGGTCGGCGGGCGACAGCCCGGCCACCGTTTCGTGCGCCCAGCCCCGGCCGAGGCCCGGCGGTGTGCCGTCCCACCCGGCGACGTGCGCCAGCACGACGTCCCGCGCCTCCCCGGACAGCACCCGCGAGCCCGCGTCGAACGCCGCCGCGACCCGGCCGAACATGTCGCCGACGACCGGGTTCCCGGCCGCCCACACCAGGTCCGGCGGCAGCGGCGCGGCCGGGAGCCGCCGCAGCGACGTGCCGGGCGGGTACTCCTTGCGCGCGCTCGCGCCCATGAACCGCCCGAGGAACCGCTCGGCGACGGCCGGCGCGTTGGGCGGCAGCGGCGAGTCGTCCAGGAACACGTTCACCATCCGGTTGAGGTAGTGGAACGCGACCGCGACACCCAGCAGTTCGGGCACCTGCTCGCTCGGGAACGGCCGCGGGCCCGACCGGTCCGCCCACGCCTCGACCGGCGCGAACGTGCCGTCGGTCAGCCCGCGCCCCTCGGTCAGCTCGCGCAGAGTCGCGCCGTGCACGGTGACGCAGTACGGGCAGGTGTTCGAGCGGGACACGGAGGCGGCCACGGCCTCCTTGACGGCGCGGGTAGCGAGACCGGAGGCGACCAGCGTCTCGCGCAGCAGCGCCCAGCACGCCGCCAACGCGACCGGCGCGGGCGAATGGAGGGCGACCGGCGGCGCGAGCAGCCCGAAGTCGGCCTCCACCTCGGCGTACACCGAGGCGACCGAACCCCGCGCGGCACTCGGCCGGACGGGGGAGACGTGCCGGACCCGGCTCACGGACCGGCGGAGCGCGGTGCGGATGATCCTGCCCATGGAGTCCCCCAAAGGCGCGTCGGAGCGCGACGAGTTTCGTCATGAAACCCTTGGTTAGCATGGGTGGATGCTCCGACGCACGTACGACGACCAGGTTTGCTCGATAGCGCGCACGCTCGAAGTCGTGGGCGAGCGGTGGACGCTGCTGATCGTGCGGGACGCGTTGCTGGGTGTGAGCCGGTTCGACGGGTTCCTCGCCTGCATGCCGATCGCGCGCAACGTCCTCAGCGACCGGCTCAGCGGCCTGGTGGAGCACGGCGTGCTGGAACGCGTGCAGTACCAGGACCGGCCGCCCCGGCACGAGTACCGGCTGACCAGCAGGGGCCGAGAACTCGCCACGGTGCTCCTGGCGCTGCGGGAGTGGGGCGACCGGCACCTGTCGGGCGAGGCCGGGCCGCCGCGCATCGCCGAACACGCCGACTGCGGCGGCCACGTGACCACCCAGGTGGTCTGCGAGCGCTGCGCCGAGCGGGTGGCCACGAACAAGATCGTCAGTTACTCGACCCGATAGTGCCCGGTTGCTCGGTGCTCGGCCCCCGACCCGGTAGTGCTCGGCGCTCGGCTGCCCGACCGGTAGCGCCCGGCGCTGGGCTGCCCGACCCGACAGCGCTCGGCCGCTCGGCGCTCGGCTGCTCGACCCGACAGGGCCCGGCCGCTCGGCGCGCGGGTACTCGACCCGACAGGCTCGGTGAGCCACCCACCGGACGCCCGGCAGGTCCACCCGACCGGGTGGACGCCTACGACGTGGACGCCGGCGACACCGTCCTCTGCCACCACACCAGGACCGGCGGCAGGACCAGTTCGACGCCAATGAAGAACACCAGCAGCCCGTGCGGCGGCCCTACGGCGATCAACGACACGATCCGCGCGAGCCCGCCCGCGAACACCGCCGCGCACACCCCGCGCAGCGCGGTGGTGGACGTCTCGACCCGTGGCACGAGCGCCAGCAGCACCACCCCCAGCGCGAGCCACATCGTGGCGAAGAACCGGTAGTGGCTGTCCAGCGTGGGGGAGGCCGTCGGGCTCCCGGGCAGTGCCGACGGGCCGACCACGACATCCATCAGACCCGTGCCGACGACGAACAACCCCAGCAGCACCAACACGACCCGCAACGCCTTCACGCCGCCACCTCCGCGCGCGCGGTGAGCGCCAGCACCCCGATGACGACCAGCGCCCAACTGCCCGTGACGGGGAAGTACAGGACGGACAGCGGAATACCCATCACCAGCAGGTACCAGCCGGTCTGCGCGGGCAGTTTCCCGGTGTCCCGCAACGCTTTGCCCGTCAACGTCCCCAACGCCAGCAGCGCGACACCGCACAGCATGAACCAGATCGTCGCCTCACGTGCCCAGAAGTCCGGCGCCGAGTCGTCGGCGACGGCGCGGAAGAACCCGTCGCCGACGATCGCCGACCACGCGTGCGGCTGCGCGAACGCCCACCCGAAGTGGAGGACCGCCGTGATGACGATCAGCCGTGGTATCCACCGTGGATTCATCCCTTCCCCCAGTTCCCCAGACGCGTTGTGAGCGCGTAGATCTCCCGCAGTTCGGCGGGCCCGACCGGCGGCAGCACGTGCCCGGACCCGATCAGTACGAAGTAGAGCAGGCGGGCCGCCGGCAGGGCCTCGTCAGCCGGCCCCACCTCGGCGCACAGCCGGGCCAGGTACCCGATCCGCTCCTGGTCGACCCGTTCCTGCGTCGCCCGGACGTCGGCGTCCTGCATGGCCCACGCCCGCATCGCGGACTCCAGCAGCGGCCGGTCCTCCTCGTCGGCCAGCACGAGTTCCAGCAACCGCTCGAACCGCTCGCGCGCGGTCCCGCCGCCCCGCTCGGCCTGCTCGATGTAGCCGGTCGTGCACTCGGCCTCGAAGTGCGCGAGGAGGTCGACCTTGAACCCGGCCATCCCCTTGAAGTGGTGGTAGAACGAGCCTTTCGTCACGCCGAGCCGCCCGCTCAGCCGCTCGACGGTCAGCGCGGGCGCGCCTTCCCGCGCCAGTACCCGCAGCCCGATGTCCAGCCAGTCCCGCTTGCTCACCACGCCTGGACCGTACCATACGGTATGGTACGGAGCCGAGTGACTCTCAGGATTCGGCGCGCTCCTGCCAACCCCGGATGTTGGCCAAGGTGGTCGCCACCTCCGGGTGGGCACGGCCGAGCAGCCGGATCTGGTGGTCGAGGAGACGGCCCAGTTCGGCCACGGCGGAGGCCGGGTCGCCGGACCTGCCGAGCCAGTACGCGAGGTTGTTGCGGGTGGCCAGGGTGTCCGGGTGGGCGGGCCCCAGCACGTCCACCATCGTGGTGTGCAGCCGCCGCAGCTCGTTCGCGGCGGCGACCGGGTGGCCCGCCTCGCCGCGCCAGCAGGCGTGGTTGTTGCGGGCGGCCAGCGTGTAGACGTGGTGCGGGCCGAGCACTTCCGTCAACTGGTTGATCACCCGCCGCAGCGCGCCCACGGCCGCCTTCGGTCCGCGTTGGCGACCGAGCCAGTGGGCGTAGTTGTTGCGGGTCACCAGCATCTCCGTGGTGACCTGATCGTGTTCCTCGTCCTGGAGCGTGAGCACCCTCGACAACCCGGCCAGGGCCTCATTCCTCCGACCGACCTCGCCGTCCCAATGGGCGAGGTCGACACGGGCCGCGAGGGTGGCGGGATGCTCCTCCCCGAACCAGAACTTCATCCCGCTCACCAGCCAGTCCATGTTGTGCCACGCGCCCGTGGGATCGCCGGCGTGGCCGCGCCACTCGGCGATGTCCTTGAAGAGCATCATGGTGTGCTGGTCGACCTTGCCGAACGGAATCTGGAGCAGCTCCGCGATATAACGCGTGCGCGACAACGCGGTCATGGAAGCACGTCGTCGGAGTGCCGCCAGGAAGGCATGCGGATCAGGCGCCAAGGCCACCCGGCGAAGTAGCAGCGACCGACTCGTCAGGCTGCGCGAGTGGTCTTCGGAGGGGAGGGGCTCGCTGTTCTGGACCATTCGGTCTACATCGGCCAAGTCCTGGAAAAACTGCTCCACTGACGGCGGCGGGAAGTGCACTGTGGACAGTCCTGGGTTATCCAGCAGTTGTTGGACTTCGCCGAACGGGACGTAGTCGTCGCCGAACGGTGGAACGCTCTTGGTGCGCACCTTCGTCATCACGGCGAGGCCACCTTGGCCTTCGTCCTCTTCGAACAGCTCGGCACACAGCCGCAGCTCCTGGTCGAGGACGACGGTAGCCGGGTGGCTTGCGCCGAGCACGGCCGCGGACCGCGAGGACGCCGTGGCCAGCGTGTCGAGCGCACGGGCCACGCTTTCCGACGAGCCTTCCAGCCGGGCCATCTCGAACTCGGCGGTGGCGAGGTTCGACAGTGCCAGCAAGGCTTCCGGGTGGTCCGCGCCGAGCACGTCGGCGGTGCGGTCGGCGACCGAGCGCAGCGCCGGGAGCGCTTGGCGGGCCCGCTCCGGCGACCGGTGGGCCCTGGCCAGTTCGAACTCGGCCGAGGCCAGGTTGGACCACGCGACCAGGGTGCGGTGGCTGTCCGCCCCGAACACCGCCGCGGCGCGCTCGGTCGCCGACCGCAGCTCGGCCAGTGCCACGCCGACGTCGTCCGGTGTGCCCTGGTCCCGGGCCGCCCGGAAGCGGGCCGAGGCGAGGTTGATCAAAGCCACAACGGTCTGCGGGTGTCGCGCGCCGAGCGTGGCCGCGTTGCGCTGCAGCGCGATCTCCAGGGCGTCGAGAACCTCATCCCCTTGGCCGGCTTCGGAACCGGTGGCCGCCGCGGCGGCGAACGCGCCCAGCGCCACCGGATCGTCCGGGGCGGCGTGCCGGAGGTAGTCGGCGGTGCGGCGGTGCTGTTCGGCGGCGGCCTCGTGGAACGCGTTCGAGTCCGCCGTGAGCTTGGCGACGGCCGTCGACACGGCGGCCGTGAGCAGACCGGGTCGACCGTCCGCGGTGAGCTGCGCCCACTTGCGGGCGTCGGCGAGGTTGCCCGCGAGCAGGTTCACGGCGGCGAGGTTGGCGACGATCGTGGCCAGCATCGGCGACCCCGCGCGGCCCGCGTCGATGTGCGCGTCCTGCAACAGGGTCAGCGCCCTGCCGTGGTCGCCGCGGGCGGCTGCCAGCAGGGCCTGCCGGTTGTCCAGCTTGACGGCCTCCTCGCTGCCGGGTCCGGTCGCATGGCGCATGGCCGCGAGGAGTCGGTCGGCGTCCGTCCGGTAGCCCAGTTCGTCGAGCAGCGCGACGTACCCGTGCAGCCGGTCGACGTTCTCCCGGACGAAGTCGGGGGTGGCCGCGGCGATGAGCTGGTAGGGCAGCGCGCCGTGCACCCGCCTGGTCGCCAACGCGGCGTCGAGCCCGCTCAGCGGATCCTCCGTGGCCGCGCCCGCGTCGCTCATCAGGCCACCATCCCTTCTGCAACCCTGACGAGCAGGGTTGTGACCACTCGGTCCCGGCGGGTGCGTGGCCCGTGTCGCGAGCTGCTCGACGGCCACTGTGAGTTCCGCCGGCTCCGCCGGGCCGAGGCCGCCTCAACGCCATCCGGCCCCGCTGGGGCGCGGCCAGGGCCAAGAGCGATCCGGGCGACTCCGTCAAGCCGGCCGACTGCCTGCGCACCGACGGCCACCAACCCGCCGCGCTCGGCCAGGCCGTCGTCACCCGGCTCGTCGGCGTCCAGGCACAACTGATCCGCGTGCTCCGGGCCACCATCCGTGAACTGGACAAGGCCATCGCCGACGCGGTGCGCACGCACTGCTCGCGCGACAAAGCCTGCTGCAACCCCACCGCCCACCAAGCCACCATCGAGATCAACAGATCGGAGAGGCTGACTGAGGGAACTCACGGCCGCCCCCGCCTGGTCGCTTCCTCCACGACGCTGCGCTGCACGCGCAACCGGAGGGACGCGATCTCGGCCGGGCTCATCAGGCCGTGCTCCTCCCAGATCGCGACCTGCTCCAACAGGGTCGTCACGTCCGCCAGCACCTCGCCGTAGGTCGTGGCCCGCGCGGGCGCCCGGCCGTGGAGGTGGCCGACCACGTTGGACATGTCGAAGCAGTCGAACCGGTTCAGCACCTCGGCGATGGTCGCCGCGAACAGCACGTTCGACGCCCGCTCGGGTCGCTGCCGGTCGGGATACTGCTCGATCAGCAGCCCCACCAGGGACGGCCGGTCGGAGTCCGTCCGCTCCACCGGGCCGCCCGAGTAGCCCGAGTAGTCGCCCAGCTCCACACCCGTCTCAAGCTGCAACGCCCGCAGCCGCGCGCCGCCCGCGCAGTCGAACGGGACGTCCGGCTCCACCACGGAGCCGTGCAGCAGCGGATCGGACGGCGTCGGCCGGGTCGGTGTGCGCCACGAGTCGCGCGGGCCGCACGTGTCGGCCTGCGGCGGCTGCACGGTCGACTTGCCGATCAGCATGACGACCGCCAGGTCGGCGTCCCGCAGGCGTTCGTGGACGCGCGCGGGCGCGGTGGCGCCGTCCGGGAAGGCGACGGTGAGTTCGGCGTCGTCCGCCACCGGCCGGAGGCAGTGCGCCGCGGTCACCAGGAAACGGCGGGTGAGGAAGAACGCCGCTCCCAGGCCCCGGACGCCGTGGCGCAGTTCGACCCAGTAGTCCTGGACCGGCGTATCGGCTTCCCGGACGGACATCGGCGCCGGGTCAGGTGCGCTCAACGGTCAAGGTCACCTCGAATGTCGCTTCGGCCGACGCCTTGCCGAGGATCACGCCCGCTTCCGCCGACAAGGTGATCCCGAACGTCGCTTCCACCGACGATACGCGCCAGCCCCGCTCATCCCGGTCGTCCGCCAGGGAATCGCGGACGACCTCCACAGCGGACTGGATGCCCTGCCTGATCTCGTCCTTGCGGTCGGCCAGCAGGGCGGTGCCGCGGTGCCTGGCGGAGATCTGGCGACCGCCGACCGCATCCAGCTCGACCGTCTCGACCCGGACGACGAAAGGGGAGTGCGTCATGCGGCGAATATCGCACAGTCGCCGGCGCGCGTTGACGGGAATTCGTCATCGAATGGATGAATTCCGCAATGGCGCGGAATGCGGCGGTGGCGCACCACGTGGATTCCGCGATCAATCGACCGGCTGGTTCAGCGCACGCCGCGCGGCCGGAACTGGATGCTGACGCGCGGCCCGACGGACTTCGCGGTCTTCGGCACGGCGTGCTCCCACGTCCGCTGGCACGAGCCGCCCATCACGATCAGATCCCCGTGGCCCAGCGCGTACCGGACGGTCGCGCCCCCGCCGCGCGGGCGCAGCACCAGGGCGCGGGGCGTGCCGACCGAGACGATCGCGACCATGGTGTCCTCGGTGCTGCCGCGCCCGATGGTGTCGCCGTGCCACGCCACGCTGTCCCGGCCGTCGCGGTAGTAGCACAGCCCGGCGGTGCGGAACGGTTCGCGCAGCTCTTCGGCGTACCAGGCGCTCAACGCCGCACGGGCCTCGGTGAGCACCGGGTCCGGCAGGGGAGCGTCCTCGCCGTAGAAGCAGAGCAGGCGGGGCACGTCGACCACCCGCTCGTACAGTTGCCGCCGCTCCGCGTGCCACGGCACGTCCGCCACCAGCCGCCGGAACAGCTCGTCGGCGCCGGTCAGCCAGCCGGGCAGCACGTCGATCCACGCGCCGTCGCCCAGCACGGTGCGGCGGACGCCGGTCAGCGGGCGCAGACCGGGAGGCTCCGCACCGGCGTCGAACAGCGAGACCTGCATGGCGGGGAGCCTAGCTCAGGTCGAACAAATGTTCGACCGCAATGATCATTATTCCTTCAGTGTTGACTAAAGATCAAGCATCCGGCTCGGGCTTGCGCCGTCGGCCGCCGGCCCGGACCTGCTTGGACGGGTCCTCGGCGGGCTCGGGCGCGGCGTTCTGGCCGGTCTCGGCCTTGACCGGATGATCGGCGAGCAGGATGGCGGCCAGCTCGTCGTAGATCGGTGTGCTGCTCATGGGCGGTCCTTTACCCCTTTCATGCGAAAGCTACACGCGCGTGCGACGGGTGGAGCGGCGAGGGTCGCCGAACGGATCAAGGTCCGCCGAGTCCGCCGCCGCGGGCTCGGCCGGCGCCGCGAGCAGTCGTTCCACGACCGAAAGGCCACCTCCGCCCCGGACCGGGCCGTCCGCGACGAGTCCGATCGGGATGTCGTGTCGCCATGGCGAGAGCCTACCGATAGCTCCTGGTCCGGGTGTGTTTCGGGATCTTGGGCGTGGCTCGGTGCGAAGGGGGCCGGGCCGCTCGACCACCGAGCGGCCCGGCCCCCTGGTGACCGTCACGCCGGGGTCAGCCACACCACCCCGGCGGCGGGCAGGCGCAAGGACACCGACGCCGGCAGGCCGTCCATCCCCTCGGCCACGGCGTGCACCGTGCCGTTGATGACGCCCGAGCCGCCGTAGTCGGACAGGTCGGTGTTCAGCACCTCCTGCCACTCGCCGGCCCGGGGCAGACCGAGGCGGTAGGCCTCGTGCGGCACGCCGGCGAAGTTGACGACGCACACGAGCACCGACCCGTCGGTGCCGTGGCGCTGGAACGCGATCACGTTGCCCGGCGCGTCGTCCGAGCGCACCCAGGTGAATCCGTCGGGTGTGTGGTCGAGGGTGTGCAGGGCGGGTTCGCGGCGGTAGATCTCGTTGAGGTCGGCGACCATCCGCTGGATGCCGCGGTGGTGGTTCATCCCTCCGTGTTCGCCGAGCAGCCACCACGCCAGGGATTCGTCGGCCCGCCACTCCCACGGTTGGCCGAATTCGCCGCCCATGAACAGCAGTTGCTTGCCGGGGTGGGCCCACTGGTAGGCGAGCAGGGTGCGGACGCCGGCGGCTTTGCGCCGGTCGTCGCCGGGCATCCGCTGCCACAGGGAGCCCTTGCCGTGCACGACTTCGTCGTGGGACAGCGGCAGCAGGTACTTCTCGCCCCAGGCGTAGTCGGTGGAGTGGACGATCTCGCGGTGGTGGTGGACGCGGTGGACGGGGTCGTTGCGCAGGTAGTGCAACGTGTCGTGCATCCAGCCCATGTTCCACTTGAACCCGAAGCCGAGGCCGTCGGCGCTGGTGACGCCGGGCCAGGTGGTGGACTCCTCGGCGAACATGAGCACGCCGGGGCAGCGGGTGTGCGCGGCGGTGTTGAGTTCGCGCAGGAAGGCGACGGCGTCCAGGTTCTCGTGGCCGCCGAAGGTGTTGGGCAGCCATTCGCCGGCGCGTCGTGAGTAGTCCAGGTAGAGCATGGAGGCCACCGCGTCGACCCTCAACCCGTCCAGGTGGAATTCCTCCAGCCAGTACAGCGCGGAGGACACCAGGAAGTTGCGCACCTGTGGCCTGCCGAGGTCGAACACGTAGGTGCCCCAGTCGGGGTGTTCGCCGCGGCGTGGGTCGGCGTGTTCGTACAGCGGGGTGCCGTCGAAGCGGGCCAGTGCCCAGGCGTCGCGTGGGAAGTGGGCGGGCACCCAGTCCAGGATGACGCCGATGCCGAGCGAGTGGAGGTGGTCGACGAGGTGTCGGAAGTCGTCGGGTGTGCCGAATCGGGCGGTGGGTGCGAAGTAGGAGGTGGTCTGGTAGCCCCATGAGCCGCCGAAGGGGTGTTCGGTGGTGGGTAGCAGTTCGACGTGGGTGAAGCCCATTTCCTGCACGTAGTCGCCGAGTTCGGCGGCGAGTTCGCGGTAGGAGAGGCCGACTCGCCACGATCCGAGGTGCACTTCGTAGACGCTGACGGGTGCGGTGTGCCAGTCGGTGGCCGCGCGTCGGGTCGTCCAGTCGTCGTCGTGCCATCGGTGGTGGGAGGTGGTGACGACGGATGCGGTGGCGGGTGGGATTTCGGTGGCGAACGCGAGCGGGTCGGCGTGTTCGTGCCAGGTGCCGTCCGCGCTCAGGATGCGGAACTTGTAGCGGCACCCGGGCCGCGCGCCGGGCACGTGGAGTTCCCACACGCCGGAGCCGAGGTGGCGCATCGGGGTGGCGCGGCCGGCCCAGTGGTCGAAGTCGCCCGCGACCCGGACGCCGCGGGCGTGGGGCGCCCAGACGGTGAAGGTCACGCCGTCGTCGTGGGGGTGTGCGCCGAGCACGTCCCAGAGGCGGGGGTGTTCGCCGCGTGCGATGAGGTCCAGGTCGGTGGGGGAGATGGTGGGTGGTTCGGCGTACGGGTCGTCCACCACGTGCGGTCGTCGGTCTCGTTCGACCTCGAATCGGTAGTGGGTCACCGGTCCTGGCACGAGGCCCGCGAACAGGCCGTGGGTCAGGTGGGTGAGTGGGTGGCGGGTGCCGTCGGTGAGCACGTGGACGGCGGTCGCGCCGGGTTGGAGGGTGCGGACGACGGTGTCGGGTCCGGCGGGGTGTGCGCCGAGGACGGCGTGGGGGTCGGTGTGGTCGCCGACGAGGAGCCGGTCGGTTTCCTCCTGCGGTGGGAGCGGTTCGGGGTGTGCGGCGGTCACGTCCGGCCTTCCAGGATGCGGGTGATCGCGCCGAGGGGGAGGTGGGTCCACTCGGGGCGGTGGGCGCGTTCGTAGGCGACTTCGTAGACGGCTTTGTCCAGTTCCAGGGCGTGGAGGAGGGTGGGGTGGTCGCGTGGGTCGTCCAGGGTTTCGGCGTAGCCGTCGCAGAACGCCGCGCGGAGGCGCGGTGCCCGGCCCGGGTCGGGGTGGTCGCCGTGGTGGGCGGCGTAGTCGAAGGACCGGAGCATGGTGGCCACGTCCTGCAAGGGGTGTCGGTGGGCGTTGCGTTCCGCCAGTGGGCGGCCGGGTTCGCCTTCGAAGTCGATGAGCGTCCACCGGCCGGCGGCGCGCAGCGCTTGGCCGAGGTGCAGGTCGCCGTGGACGCGTTGGAGCACGAAGGGTCCGCGGGTGGTGCGGAGGCGGTCGAAGGCCTCGCGCAGCGCGGCTTCGTGCGGGGCGAGTTCGGGGATGCCCTCGCCGAGGGCGGTCAGTCGGCGGTGGAGTCGGTCGGCGGTGTCGTCGAGGTCGTCGACGGCGATGTTGTGTGGTCCGAACGCGCGGGCGAGGGCGGCGTGCACGTGGGCGACGGAGCGGCCGAGTTCGGTCGCCTGGGTGGTGAACGCGGCGTGGTCGCCGGTGGTGGCGAGTGTCCAGCCGTCTTCGGCGTCGGGCAGGAACTCCTGGACGATGCCGAGTGCGGCCGGGCTGCCGTCGATTTCGGCGGTGATCGTGCCGAGCATTCGTGCGATGTGCTGTGCGCCGACGGAGTGCAGTGCGCGGTGCAGGTCGATGTCGGGGTGTGGCCCGGTCAGCACCCGGCGGAACAGTTTGAGGACGTGTCGGTCGCCGAAGATCAGGGAGGTGTTGCTCTGCTCGGCGGAGACGACGCGGGCGGGCAGTTCGTAGTCGATCCGCGCGCCGGGTTCGGGTTCGAACACGGGGCCGTCGGGGTTGTGCCGCAGCTTGCTCAGGAGCGGCGACATCAGTTCGCTGTCGTGGACGGCCGCGTACAGGACGCCGGCGGTGGTGTCGCAGATCCACGCGTCGGCCAGCTCCGCGGGCAGTTGCGGTCGACGGCCCAGCAGGAGTTGGTACAGCTCGCCGTCGACGGCGACGAGCAGGTGCAGCAGGGTCGGGTCGCCGTGCAGGAGGGTGGTGGTCCGTTCGATGTGGACGGTCGTGGGGGACCGGTCCTTGCCCGCGTACCAGCGCTGGCGGGGCAGCCAGTCGGCGAGCGCGCCGCCGAGGGTGTCGACCGCGGTGGTCATGCCGTATCGCCTTCCAGCCGGAACCAGTGGAATCCGTGTCCGGGCAGGGTGAGGTGGTAGCGCTCGGCGGTGATGCGGGGGAATCGCACGCCGCCGGTCAGCTCGACGGGCGTGAGCCGGTCGAGGCCGGGGAGCTCTACTTCCACCGGCTGCGGGTGGCGGGAGAAGTTGAACACGCACAGCAGGGAGTCGCCGCGCAGGTAGGCGAGCACGGCCGGGTTGTCCACTTCCAGCGTGCGGAAGGAGCCGATGCCGAACTCGTCGTGTGCGCGCCGGACGGTGAGCATCCGGCGGGTCCAGTTGAGCAGTGAGGATCGGACGGGTAGCTGCGCTTCGACGTTGACCGCCTGGTAGCCGTAGACGGTGTCGCTGACCACCGGGAGGTGGAGCCTGCCGGGGTCGGCGGTGGAGAATCCGGCGTTGCGGTCCGGGTTCCACTGCATCGGTGTGCGCACGCCGTCGCGGTCGGCGAGGGAGATGTTGTCGCCCATGCCGATCTCGTCGCCGTAGTACAGGACGGGGGAGCCGGGCAGGGACAGCAGCATCGCGGTCAGCAGCTCGTGTTGGGCGCGGTCGTTGTCCAGCAGCGGGGCGAGTCGCCGCCGGATGCCGACGTTGGCCTTCATCCGCGGGTCGGGGGCGTACTCGGCGTACATGAACTCGCGTTCCTCGTCGGTGACCATTTCCAGGGTCAGTTCGTCGTGGTTGCGCAGGAAGATGCCCCATTGCGCGCCGGACGGGATTTCCGGGGTCTGTGCCAGGACTTCGGCGACCGGGTGGCCGGATTCCCGGCGCAGCGCCGTGAAGAGGCGTGGCATCAGCGGGAAGTGGAACGCCATGTGGCATTCGTCGCCGCCCACCTCGGGGTCGCCGAAGTAGTCCGCCACGTCCGCCGGCCGCTGGTTGGCCTCGGCGAGCAGCACGCGGCCGGGGTACTCGTCGTCCACGACTTTCCGCACCAGCTTGAGGAAGTCGTGCGTCTCGGGCAGGTTCTCGCAGTTGGTGCCCTCGCGTTCGAACAGGTATGGCACCGCGTCCAGCCGGAATCCGTCGATGCCGAGGTCCAGCCAGAACCGGACCACGTCCAGCATCGCCTGCTGCACGGCCGGGTTGTCGTAGTTGAGGTCGGGTTGGTGGGCGAAGAACCGGTGCCAGTAGAACTGGCCGCGTGCGGTGTCCCAGGTCCAGTTGGACTTCTCGGTGTCGACGAAGATGATCCGGGTGTCGTCGTAGCGCCGGTCGGTGTCGCTCCAGACGTAGAAGTCGCCGAACGGGCCGGCCGGGTCGCGCCGCGACTCCTGGAACCACGGGTGGGCCTCGGACGTGTGGTTCATGACGAGGTCGGTGATGACCCGCATGCCGCGGCGGTGCGCGGAGTCCAGCAGCCGGACGAAGTCGGACAGCTCGCCGAGTTCCGGCCGCACGGCGCGGAAGTCGCTGATGTCGTATCCGCCGTCGTTCATCGGGGAGGCGTAGAACGGGGGCAGCCACAGGCAGTCCACGCCCAGCCATTCGAGGTAGTCCAGTTTGGACTCCAGGCCCGTGAGGTCGCCCACGCCGTCGCCGTCGGAGTCCGCGAACGCGCTCACCAGCACTTCGTAGAACACGGCGCGCTTGAACCAGTCCGGGGTCGCGGCGGGGTCGGTGCCCAGCAGGTCGGACATGGGGTCACACTCCTTCCGTGCGACGTGCGGGCCGGCCGACGTCGACGATGTGGGCCACGGCGACGGCGGGGTCCAGGCGGACGTAGTTCTCCCGGCCCCAGCGCCAGGTCTGCCCGGTCACCTCGTCGTGCGCGGCGAACCGCTCGTCGGCTGACCGGCCCAGCGCGGCGGGGTCCAGGCGCAACGTGCCCTCCTGCGGCGTCTCCGGGTCGAGCGTGATCACGCAGACCACGGTGTCGCCGGTCGCCGGATCGGTCTTCGAGTACGCGATCAGGGCGTCGTTGTCGATGTCGTGGAAGCGCAGTTCGCGGAGCTGCCGCAGCGCGGGGTGGGCGCGGCGCAGCTCGTTGAGCCGGGTGAGCCACGGTTCCAGCGAGCGGCCTTCGGCGCGGGCGCGGGCGAAATCGCGTGGCCGCAGCTCGTACTTCTCCGAGTCGAGGAACTCCTCGCCGCGCAGCGCCTCGTGCTCGTGCAGCTCGAAGCCCGAGTAGACGCCCCAGGTGGGCGCGAGGGTGGCGGCCAGGGCGGCGCGCAGCGCGGACATCGCGGGCAGACCGAGTTGAAGGCTCGTCGGCAGGATGTCCGGGGTGGTGACGAACAGGTTGGGGCGCGCCTCGTGGCCGTGGGCGGCGATCTCGGCGCCGAACGCGGTCAGCTCGGCTTTGGTGTGGCGCCAGGTGAAGTAGGTGTAGGACTGGTCGAAGCCCAGGCGCGCCAGGCCGTACAGCCGCGCGGGCCGGGTGAACGCCTCGGCCAGGAACAGCACGTCCGGGTGGTCGCGCTTGACCCGCGCGATCAGCCAGTGCCAGAAGTCCGGTGGTTTGGTGTGCGGGTTGTCCACCCGGAAGATCCGCACCCCGTGGTCGACCCAGTGCAGCACCACGCGCAGGATCTCCGCGCGCAGCCCCGCCGGGTCGTTGTCGAAGTTGAGGGGGTGGATGTCCTGGTACTTCTTCGGCGGGTTCTCCGCGTAGGCGACGGAGCCGTCGGGCCGGGTGGTGA
Organism: Actinosynnema sp. CS-041913; assembly: GCF_050942485.1. Taxonomy (NCBI): domain Bacteria; kingdom Bacillati; phylum Actinomycetota; class Actinomycetes; order Pseudonocardiales; family Pseudonocardiaceae; genus Actinosynnema; species Actinosynnema sp. CS-041913. The sequence continues at coordinate 4,026,250 of NZ_CP192037.1, forward strand.
ACCACTCCGGGTGCTCGGTGACCCACGGGTGGTCCGGCGCGCACTGCAACGCCAGGTCCAGCGCGACCTCCAGGCCGAGTTCCCGCGCGCGGTCCGCGAACGCCTTGAAGTCGACCGGCGTCCCGAGGTCCGGGTGCACGGCGTCGTGTCCGCCGTGCCGTGACCCGATGGCCCACGGCGAGCCTACGTCGCCGGGTCGGGCGGTCAGGGAGTTGTTGCGGCCCTTGCGGTTCACCTCGCCGATCGGGTGGATCGGCGGCAGGTAGACGACGTCGAAGCACATCCGCGCGATGCGGTCCAGGGCGTCGGCGGCGGTGGCGAGGGTGCCGTGCACCGGCTTGCCGTCGGCGTCCACCCCGCCGGTGGAGCGGGGGAAGAACTCGTACCAGGACCCGTACATCGCGCGGGTGCGGTCCACCCGCAGCCGGTGCGTCCCGGCGGGGCACACCAGGTCGCGCACCGGGCGTTCCCACAGGGCGCGGGCCACGACGCCGTCCAGCGCGGGAGCGACCCGCCTGTCCGGCGGCTGTGCTTCGTCGGCCAGCGCGGACGCGGCGGCCAGCAGTGCCGCGCGTTCGTCACGCGGGCGTTTGCCCCGTGCCGCCCGGTGTAGCAGGTCGACGCCGGTCGCGAGGTCGTTCGCCAGTTCCGCCGGACCCCGGCCCGCGGCGAGCTTGGTCCGCACCGCGTGCTCCCAGGTCGCCCACGGGTCGGACCAGGCCTCCACGCGGAAGGTCCAGGTGCCGGGCCGGTCGGGGGCGATGGACGCCGACCAGCGGTCCGCGCCCGCGTCGGCGGGCGACATCCGGGTCCGCCGCCACGCCCGCTCGCCGGGTCCGCGCCACGCCACGGTCGCCCCGGCGGCCTCGTGCCCCTCCCGCCAGACCGCCGCCGTCACCGGGACGTGTTCCCCCACGACCGCTTTCGCGGGATAACGACCGGCGGCGACCACCGGCGTCACATCTTCGACATAGATTCGGCCGGACATTGCTGCCGTCCTTTCTCGGTGGTTCGAATTAAAGGATGCCGCACCGCCGGCCGGGCAATTCCGGTCGCTCGATCGGTTCGGAAAGTTCGTGACCAGCAATGATCTGCCCGATTCGGGAAACCTGACGAAGTGCCGTCCAGCGGCTTCGCCGCGATTTCGCGTTAACTTCCCGGCGCACTGCACGGAGTGCTCCCGCAGGCCCGCCGGCTGCTTGTTGTCGACCCGTCCCGGGACGAAACTCCGGTTCGGCAGGGAATTCACGTCACCTGCCGACCACCAGCCACGGAGAAACGATGACGAAGAAGATCCTGATCGTCCTCTCGGAATACGGCTACTGGGGCGAGGAACTCCTCGGCCCGGTCGCCACGTTCGACCAGCGGGGCTACCGGTCGGTCTTCGCGACGCCCACCGGCGCGCGGGCCCGAGCCCTGCCGCCGAGCCTCGACCCCGGCTACATCGACCCGCCGCTCGGCCGGTCGGTGACCACGCCGGAGGTCGCGGTCGCGGCCAAGGAGCTGGACGAGTCGTCCCGCCTGGACAACCCGATCAGCCTCGCCGAGTGGATCCCGGACCGCCCGTACTTCAGTGAGTCGGACTACCTGCGCAAGATCGAGGCCTACAACCGCGAGCTGGGCAACCTGGACGACGACATCCGGCAGTTCGACGCGCTGGTGATCGTCGGCGGCTCCGGTCCCATCGTGGACCTGGCCAACAACGAGCGGCTGCACGAGCTGATCCTGGCGTTCGTGCGCGCGGACAAGCCCGTCGTCGGCGAGTGCTACGGCGTCGCCCCGCTGGCCTTCGCCCGCGACTGGGAGGACCGCAAGTCGATCATCCGGGGCAAGCACGTCACCGGGCACTGCAAGGAGTACGACTACAAGGACGGCACCGGCTTCATCGGCGTCGACTTCAACATGGGCCCGCCGCCGTACCCGTTGGAGTACATCCTGCGCGACGCCACCGGCCCCGACGGCGCCTACCACGGCAACGTCGGCAAGGAAGTCTCGGTGATCGTGGACTACCCGTTCATCACCGCGCGCTCCACGCCGGATTCGTTCCCGGCCGGTGAAAAACTGGTCGAAGTCCTCGAATCCGGGCTGCGCCGGTTCGGTTTCTGAGCAGTCCGGCCCGCGCGCGTCGCACCGGTCGGTCCGGCCGGCGCGGCGGCGCGCGCCGGCCGCACCAATCAATCGGAAGGACGTCGGTCATGACCGCAAGGCCGGGAAAAGTGGCCATCTTCGAGCAGTTCGCCGCCGATGGCTTCGCCCGGATGTTCGGCAATCCGGGGACCGTGGAGGAAGGTTTCCTGGACATTTTGGAGGGCGTGCCGGGCTTCGAATACGTCCTGGCGCTGCAGGAGACCGTCGCGATCGCGATGGCGGACGGCTACGCCCGCGCCACGGCGGGGCCCGCGCTGGTCCAGCTCCACACCGGGGTCGGGCTCGGCAACGGCATCGGCATGCTCTACCAGGCGATGCGCGGTCACTCGCCGCTGGTGGTCATCGCGGGCGAGGCGGGCGTGCGGTACGACGCCATGGACTCGCAGATGGCGACCGACCTGGTGGCCATGGCGAAGCCGGTGACGAAGTGGGCGACCCGCGTCACGCACCCGTCGTCGCTGCTGCGGACGCTGCGCCGCGCCGTGAAGACGGCGATGACCGCGCCGCGCGGCCCGGTGTTCGTCGCGCTGCCGATGGACGTGCTGGACGCGGAGAACACCGAGCCCGCCCTGCCCACCACCATCCCCAGCCAGGCCGTGGCGCCCGTGCCGCACGACCTGGACCGGGCGGTGGCCGCGCTCGCCGGCGCGTACCACCCGCTGGTCCTGATCGGCGACGGCGTGGCGGTGTCCGGCGCGCAGGAGGAGCTGACCAGGGTCGCCGAACTGCTCGACGCCCCGGTGTGGGGCCTGGACAGCTCCGAGCTGAACATGGACAACACCCACCCGCTGTGGCAGGGGCAGCTCGGCCACATGTTCGGCGACCGCAGCGCCGGCGTCGTGGGCGACGCGGACGCCGTGCTGATCGTGGGCACCTACGTGTTCCCCGAGGTGTTCCCGAGCCTGCACGACCCGTTCCGAAAGGACGCCCGGATCGTCCACGTCGACCTGGACACCTACGAGATCGCCAAGAACCACCCGGTGGACGTGGCGCTCGCGGCCGACCCGAAGCACACCCTGGCGGGCCTCGCCGACCGCCTCACCGCTGCCGGCCGCCGCCCCACCGCACGCTCGTCGGCCGTCTGGCGGCGGCCCCGGCCCGCGTCGAACGCCCCGATGGCGGAGCTGTTCGCGGCGGAACTCGCCGAGCAGGGCGGCAGCGACCTGGTGATCTTCGACGAGGCGCTGACCGCGTCGCCGGGCCTGGTCAAGTACCTGCCGCCGCGCGTGGCCGGCAACTACTTCTCGACCCGCGGCGGCTCGCTCGGCATCGGCATCCCCGGCGCGATCGGCGCGAAACTGGCCCGCCCGGACGCCGACGTCATCGGGTTCACCGGCGACGGCGGCAGCATGTACACCATCCAGGCGCTGTGGACGGCCGCCCGCGAAGGCGTCGCCGCGAAGTTCGTCGTCTGCAACAACCACCGCTACGAGCTGCTCGACCTCAACATCGAGCAGTACTGGCGGGAACGCGGCATCGACCGCCACGAGTACCCCTCGGGCTTCGACCTCGGCCGGCCCGAGATCGGCTTCGTCGAACTGGCCCGCGCGCTGGGCGTCGACGGGATGCGCGTGGAGAAGCCCGGCCAGGTCGCCGGCGCGGTGCGGCGGATGCTCACCGCCACCGGTCCGTTCCTGGTCGACCTGGTCACGAAGTAGGCCCGCCGATGCCCACACTGCCGCGGCGCGAGAACGGCCGGCTCGCCGGCCGGACCATCGCGATCCTCATGGAGACCGACTACGTCGAGCCCGAGATCCACTACTACGAGCGGAGGTTCGCCGAGGAGGGCGCGACCATCGACTACCTGACCCGGCTCTGGGGACAGGAGTCGATCACCTTCACCGGCCACGAGTACCAGGTGCCGATGACCGTGACCGGGGACCTGGAGGCCGTGGACGACACCAAGCTGCGCCGCTACGACGCGGTGATCGTGCCGTCCGGCATGGTGTCGGACCGTCTGCGCTACAGCGAGAACGTGCACGCGAAGGCGCCCGCCGTCGAGCTGCTGGAACGCGCGTTCGCCATGCCGGACGTCCTGAAGGGCATCATCTGCCACGGCATGTGGCTGGTGGCCCCGATCCCGGAGGTCGTCGCCGGCCGCCGCGTCACGTGCCACAACAACCTGATCGGCGACGTGCGCAACATGGGCGCGGTCTACACCGACCAGGACGTGGTGGTCGACGGCGACCTCGTCACCGGCCGCAGCGCCGACGCGGCCCACCTGTTCGCCCGCACCCTCATCGACCTCATCGCCGCCCGCACACCGCAGGGCGGCATGCGCAGCCGGCAGCGGATGCTGCGCGGGATCGGAGTGCCGCCCCATGGCCAGTGACTTCGTGTTCTCCGACCTGGTGGCCGGGTACGTGGTGGGCTTCGACCCGGCACGCGGCGCGCTCGACCTGCGGACCAGCGACGGCCGCCCGGTGCGGGCCAAGGTCACCAGGGACACCCGCGCGGAGATGATCCGCAACCTCGGCGAGCCCGCCACGCCGATGTCCGAGCCGATGATCGACCTGCTCCGCACCGGCCGCCACCTGTTCGTCCACGGCCTGTACTACCCCGAACGCGGCGACACCACGTTCGACGCCAAGCGGATCGTGCTGGTCGGCACGGACCACGGCTACCGGTTCGAGGAGACCGACTGGTGGCCCCGGCAGCTCGCCGAGCTGGCCAGGTTCTACCGGCAGGCCCAGTTCGGCGCCGCGCACCCGGTCGACTTCGCCGACTACCGCACCATCCTGCGCCTCGGCGGCGACAAGGCCGACGACCACGTGCAGGAGACCGACACCCTCTCCCGCCTCGTCTACGGCATGGCCAGCGCCTACCTGCTGACCGGCGACGAGGACTTCCTGGACGTCGCCGAGCGCGGCACCGAGTACCTGCGCGACAACATGCGGTTCGTGGACCGCGACGAGAACGTCGTGTACTGGTACCACGGGATCGACGTGCGCGACGGCGTCCAGTCGCGGTGCTTCGCCTCGGAGTTCGGCGACGACTCGCAGTCCATCCCCGCCTACGAGCAGATCTACGCGCTGGCGGGACCGACCCAGACCTACCGGATCACCGGCGACCCCCGGATCGCCGACGACATCGACGGCACGCTGCGGCTGTTCGAGCGGTTCTTCAAGGACCCGGTGCGCGGCGGCTACTACTCGCACATCGACCCGATCCTGCTCAGCCCGCACCACGAGTCGTTGGGGCCCAACCGGTCCCGCAAGAACTGGAACTCCATCGGCGACCACGCGCCCGCGTATCTGATCAACCTCTACCTGGCCACCGGCGAGGAGCGGCACGCACGGATGCTGGAGGAGACGTTCGACCTGATCGTGGACCACTTCCCGGACGCGACGAGCCCGTTCGTGCAGGAGCGGTTCCACGGCGACTGGTCGCCGGACCGCACGCACGGCTGGCAGCAGGACCGGGCCGTGGTGGGGCACAACCTCAAGATCGCCTGGAACCTCACCCGGATGAACGCCGTCAAGGCCAAGGACTCCTACACCACCCTCGCCGACCGCATCGCCCGGTCGTTGCCCGACTACGGCAGCGACCGGCGGCGCGGCGGCTGGTACGACGTGGTGCAGCGGGTGCTCGGCGTCGGACAGGACACGCACCGGCTGGTGTGGCACGACCGCAAGGCGTGGTGGCAGCAGGAGCAGGCGATCCTGGCCTACCAGATCCTCGCGGGCACCACCGGCGACGACGAGTTCCGCCGGCACGCGCGCGAGGCGCAGGCGTTCTACAACGCCTTCTTCCTCGACCACGACGAGGGCGGCGTGTACTTCAACGTCCTCGCCGACGGCCACCCGTACCTGCTGGGCACCGAACGGCTCAAGGGCAGCCACTCGATGTCCCTGTACCACGCGGCGGAACTCGCCTACCTGTCCACTGTGTACGGACGCCTGCTGCTCGGCGGCGGCCCGCTCACGCTGTGGTTCAGGCCCCGCCCGGACGGGTTCCGGGACCGGGTGCTGCGGGTGGCTCCCGACGCGCTGCCGGCGGGGTCGGCGCGGCTGGAGTGGGTGGAGGTCGACGGCCGGCCGTACGCCGCCTTCGACCCGGTCGCGATGACCGTGCGGCTGCCCGACTCCGCGCACGACGTGACGGTGCGGGCGCACCTCGCGCCCGTCGAAGGGTAGCGCGGTGAAGCCGCCGGCGGTGGTGCTGTTCGACTTGAGCGGCGCCACCGCCCTGCGCGCCACCGCCTTGGCCGTCGCGACCGGTCTCCTCGGCTACTTCATGGTTCTGGAGCAGGCATGAGCACGGCGGGACGCGTCGACTCCTACCCGACGCGCTGGATCGCCGGGTTCGGGGTGCGTGCCGGGCGGCTGCTGCCGTTCGGGGCCACCCCCGTGCCCGGCGGGATCAACTTCGCGGTCTCCTCCAACCACGCCACCGCCGTCACGCTCGTGCTGTACCGGCGCGGCGAGTCGGAACCGTTGGCGGAACTGCCTTTCCCGGCGCAGTTCCGGGTCGGCGGGGTGTGGGCGATGACGGTGTTCGGCGTCGATCCGGACGGCGTGGACTACGGCTACCGGGTCGACGGTCCGTTCGAACCCGAGGCCGGACATCGGTTCGACCCGGGCGTCGTCCTCGCCGACCCGTACGCGAAAGCCCTGACCGGCGGGGAAGTCTGGGGTATGCGGCCACGGCCGTACGAGCCGACGCGGTGGCGTTCCCAGGTGGTGCGCGACGACTTCGACTGGGAGGACGACCGGCGGCCGGGCATCGCGCGCGAAGACCTCGTCGTGTACGAGACGCACGTGCGCGGATTCACCCGCCACCCGAACTCCGGTGTCGCGCACCCCGGCACGTTCGCCGGCCTGGCCGAGAAGATCCCGTACCTGAAGGAACTCGGCGTGAACTGCGTCGAGCTGATGCCGGTGTTCGAGTTCGACGAGTTCACCAACTCCCGGCACGAACCGGCGACCGACACCTGGTGGTACAACTACTGGGGCTACAGCACCGTGGGCTTCTTCGCCCCCAAAGCCTCCTACGCCGCGACGGGCGCGCGCGGCCTCGTCGTGGACGAGCTGAAGAACCTGGTGAAGCAGCTCCACGGCGCGGGTATCGAGGTCGTGCTCGACGTGGTGTTCAACCACACCGCCGAAGGCAACGAGCACGGGCCGACGATCTCGTTCCGCGGCCTGGACAACCGCACGTTCTACATGCTCACGCCGCAGGGGGAGTACTACAACTTCAGCGGCACCGGCAACACGGTCGACTGCAACGACCCGGTGGTGCGCGGCTTCGTGCTGGACTGCCTGCGCTACTGGGCCTCGGAGTTCCACGTCGACGGGTTCCGCTTCGACCTGGCGGCGATCCTGTCCCGCGGCCCGGACGGCGCCGTGCTGGCCAACCCGCCGCTGGTGGAAGCGCTGGCGAACGACCCGGTGCTGCGCGACTGCAAGCTGATCGCCGAGGCGTGGGACGCGGCCGGCCTGTACCAGGTCGGCAGCTTCCCCGGCTACCGGCGGTTCTCCGAGTGGAACGGCCGCTACCGGGACGTGCTGCGGCGGTTCGTCAAGGGCGACACCGGCGTGGTGGGCGAACTCGCGACCCGGTTCGTCGGATCGCCCGACCTGTACGGCGACCGCGAGCCCGCCGCGTCGGTCAACTTCGTCACCGCGCACGACGGGTTCACCCTCGCCGACCTGGTGTCCTACAACGACAAGCACAACGAGGCCAACGGCGAGGGCGGCCGGGACGGCGACGACGGCAACCACTCGTGGAACGGCGGCGTCGAAGGCCCGACCACCGTCCCGGAGATCGTCGCGCTGCGGGAACGCCAGGCGCGCAACGCCTTGCTGCTCCTGCTCACCAGCCAGGGCGTGCCGATGCTGCTCGCGGGCGACGAGGTGGGACGCACCCAGCACGGCAACAACAACGCCTACTGCCACGACTCGGAGCTGTCCTGGTTCGACTGGGACCTGGTGCGGCACAACCGCGGCCTGTTCGAGTTCACCCGGCGGGCGCTGGCGTTCCGCGCGGCGCACCCGGCGCTGCGGCGGCGTGCGCACCTGGTCGGCGGGCAGGACGTGACCTGGCACGGCCGCGAGCCCGGCCGGCCCGACTGGTCGGGCGGCAGCCGACTGCTCGCCGCGTCGCTGAGCTTCGACGGCGACCACGTCTACGTGGCGGCCAACGCGCACTGGGAGGGCGTCGAGCTGGGGCTGCCCGAGGGGTTCGGGTGGCGGTTGTTCGCCGACACGGGCGCGGGCGTCGTCCACGAGCCGGGGCACGAGCCGCCGCTGGACCGGTCGCGGCGGTGGGTGGGCCCGCGGTCGGTCGTGGTGCTGACCGCCCGCGACATCGAGAGGGGACAGTGATGGGATTCGAAGCCAAGAGCCACGTGTGGGACGGGACCGCGACGATCCGGCTGCGCGGCGAGCTGGAGGCCAAGTCGGCCGGCCGGCTCAACCGGGTGATCGACGAGGCGTCCGCGCCGGGGCTGCACCGGCTGGTGCTGCTGATGGACCAGCTCACCTACCTGTCGTCGGCCGGGCTGCGCAGCCTGGTCTACGCGCACCAGCGGCTGGGCCGGGGCGTGGAGATCGTGCTGGTCGGCGCGCGGCCCGAGGTCGCCGAGACGATCCGGCTGGCCGGGTTCGACCGCAGTGTGGTGATGCAGGAGCCGACCGGGGTATGAGCCCGGTCCCGGCCCGAGGCCCGGGGGAGTGCGGGGAACTCCCGCGCTCCCTCCGGGCCTTCGGCCGTGCGGGGAGACGCGGGAGGTGCTGCCCGGCGTGCTCGTGCGGCCCGTCGTGCCGTCGGCGGACGCGACCCCTTGTGCGCCGAGCGAGCGCTGTACTACGTTACGCAGATGATAGGGATGGTTCCCTTACGGCAGTACGGTGGCTCCGGACGACGCAACCTGTCAGTCCGGCGCGCGCGTGGTCCGCGGTTCGGCGTGCCGGCGATCGAGGCTCAGGAGCGAACAGTGAGTACTGCACCGACGATCTCCACCCGGGACGCCCGCCGCCTGGTCGACGCCGCGCTGGCGCGCGCCGAGCAGTTGGGCGTCCAGGTCGGCGTCGTGGTCGTGGACCAGGGCGGCAACGTCAAGGCGCTGGCCCGGATGGACGGCGCGTCCTTCCTCCAGACGCCGCTGGCCACGGGCAAGGCGGTCACGGCCGCCGGGTTCGGCCTGCCCACCGACGCGCTGGGGCAGTTCCTGTCGGGCAACCCGGTCCTGCTGGCCGGCCTGTCCACCCAGCCGGGGGTCGCGGTGATCCCCGGCGGCGTCCCGATCGTGGTCGACGGCGTGGTCGTCGGCGGCGTCGGGGTGGCCGGCGGGCAGGGCGGCGAGGACGGGCCCATCGCCGACGCGGGCCTCGCGGCCCTCGCCGGCGAGACGGTCGGTGGCTGAGCGCGGGACCTGACGGCGACCTCGCCGCCGATCGACGCGATAACGGTCGTTCCGGTCCGGGAGGGTCCGCGGACCCTCCCGGACCGGGCGGCCGGCACGGCTGACCGGATCGAGGATCGACAAACCACATAGCTGAGGAAGGTGCACATGAGTACGACCCTGCGATCAGGGCTTGGCCGGACCAGGAGCAACTGGGCGATGGTCGCCCTGTTCCTGGGCGCGTTCGTGGTCGGGACCGCGGAACTCGTCGTCGTCGGCGTGCTGAACATCATCGTCAAGGAGATGGAGGTGTCCATCAGCACGGCGGGCACCCTCGTGACCGCCTACTCGTTAGGCATCTCCATCGGCGGGCCGCTGCTCACCGCGCTCACCATCAAGTTCGGCCGCCGCTTCCTGCTGTGGCTGTCCTTCCTGGCCTACGTGCTGGGCAACGTGGCCGCCGCGTTCGCGGTCAACTTCGGCATGCTGGTCACCGCCCGGATCATCACCGGCGCGCTGCACGGGCTGTTCATGGGCGTGGCGTTCGCGGTGGCCGCCGCGCTGGTCCCGCCGGACCGCATGGGCCGGGCGATCGCCGTGGTGTTCGGCGGCTTCGCGGTGTCGACCGCGCTGGGCCTGCCGCTGGGCAACCTCATCGGCCAGGGCTTCGGGTGGCAGGCCGCGTTCGTCGCGGTGATCGTCCTCGGGGTGATCGCCCTCGTCGCCGCGCTCGCGTTCATCCCGCAGGTGCCGAACACCGGCACCGGCGGCGTCGGGGCCCAGGCGAAGCACGCCTTCGCGCCCAGGGTGCTGGCGGTGCTCGCGGTCGGGTTCCTGCTGCTGGGCGGGCAGTACGCCGCCCTGACCTACATCACGCCGTTCCTGGAGCAGGTCACCGGCATCTCGGGCTCGTTGATCAGCGCGTTCCTGTTCGCCTACGGCATCGCGAACGCCATCGGCACGTTCGGCGGCGGCTGGGCCGCGGACCGCAACGCCAGCCGGACCCTGGTGATCGCCAACGTCGTGCTGATCGGCGCCTTGCTGCTGCTGTGGCTGGCCGGTGACGCGCCGGTGGCGGTGGCCGCCGCCCTGTTCGTCTGGGGTGTGGTCGGGTTCGGGCTGGTGCCCTCGCTCCAGCACCGGGTGGTGACGTTGGCCGGGCCCGGACGGGACCTGGCGGCCACCCTGCCCCAGTCCGCGGTCACGGCGGGCATCGCGATCGGCGCCCTGGTCGGCGGCTGGGCGGTGGCGGCCGGCGGGCCGGACGCCGCGGTCGTCACCGGGCTGATCGCGTTCGCCATCGCCCTTCCCGGGGCCTGGGCGATCTCGCTGCTCAAGGTGCCCACCTTCGAGGAGCCGACCGCGGGCCCCGCGGCTCCCTCCACCGTGCCGGCGTCGAACTAACGCCCCGTCCGCCGGCCGATCGGCCCGGTCGCCTATCCCCCCAGGCGACCGGGCCTTTTCTCGTGCCCGTGGGCGGGGAGTCGTGGGCAGGAGTCGTGGGCACGGAGTCGTTGGGCGGGAGTCGTTGGGCGGGAGTCGTGGGCATGGAGTCGTGGGCACGGAAAGGCACGCCCGGACGGGGTTTCCCGTCCGGGCGTGCCGTTTCCCGCCCGTCGTCTAGACCTCGGGGAGGGCGCCGCCGTCGATGACGTAGGCCGCGCCGACGATGCGCGAGGCCCGGTCGGAGGCCAGGAACGTCACCAGTTCCGCCACGTCCTCCGGGCGGCCGGGGCCGCCCAGCGGGATGGCCTCACCGGCGATCAGCATGTCCTTGGCCTCGTCGAAGGTCATCCCCGTGGCGGCGGCGATGGTCGACATCACGGCTTCCGAGCTGGGCGTGATGGTCAGGCCCGGCAGGACGCTGTTGACCCGCACGCCCTTCGGCGCGACCTCGGTGGCCAAACCCTTGGCGTAGTTGGCCATGGCCGCCTTCGCCGAGGTGTAGGGCAGCAGCGGCGCGATCGGGCGGCGGGCCGCGTTCGAGCCGATCTGGACGATCGCGCCGGAGCCCTGCTTGACCATGTGCGGGATCAGGACCCGGTCCAGGCGGACGGCGGCGAGGAAGTTCAGGTTCAGCTCGCTCACCCAGACCTCGTCCGGGATGGCCGTGGGGCCCTCCAGGTTCGGCAGGGCGCCGCCGCCGGCGTTGTTCACCACGACGTCGATCCCGCCGAGCGCGTCGAGCACCCGCTCCGCCAGCGCCTCCGCGCCCGCCTGCGTGCTCAGATCGGCGGTGATCACCCGCACGCCGTCGGGCAGGTCGGAGACGGTGTTGCGCGCGGACGCGACGACGGTCGCGCCCTCCTCGACGAACCTGCGGACCACGGCGGCGCCGATGCCCTTGGTGCCGCCCGTGACGAGGGCCCGCTTGCCTTGCAGCAGGCCGACGTTGTTCGAAGACATCCCTTTCACCCTTCTACCGAACCGCTGGTTGATCTTTCTGGGAAGCGGACCGGGAGGTGGCCCCCGGCCGCTGTTTCCGGCTCCGGTGCGGCACCCGCCGCAGGTGGTCCCGAGACGACACTACCGTTGAAAGGGAACCATCCCTATCGTTGAGGTGACGTAGTACAGTCAAGGTCGACGGAGCAAAGGGGTGCCATGACCCGAACCGCGGCCGAAACTCGTGAGCACATCCTGCGGATCACCCACGACCTCTTCTACTGGCACGGCATCCGGGCCACCGGGGTGGACAAGGTCGCCGCCGAGGCCGGGGTGGCCCCCACGACGCTGTACCGGCTGTTCTCCTCCAAGGACGACCTGGTCGCCGCGTACGTCGACCGGGTGGACCGGCAGACCCGGGAGTGGATCGTCCAGGCCACCTCGGCCGACGGGCGCAGCGCGTACGACCGCATCCTGGGGCTGTTCGACGCGGTCGCCCGGCACGTCGAGCAGGACTGCCGGGGCTGTGCGTTCATGATGGCGCTGGCCGAGTTCCCCGACCCCGGGCTGCCGGCGCACCGCAACGCGGTGGCCGCGAAGACCTGGGTCCGCGCGAAGCTCACCGAGTTGGCCGCGGAACTGTCCGCCGACGCCGACATCGGCGACCCGGCCGCCCTCGCCGACCAGCTCGCGCTGGTCATCGAAGGGGTGCACGCCTCGGCGCAGGCGCTGGGCGTGCACGGCCCGGCCAAGCAGGGCCGGCACCTCGCCGAGCGCATCCTCGTCGCCTGCACCGCCGGTGTCCGGACCTAGTACCGGATGACCTGGTAGCGGCCGGACGAGACGGTCTGCACGTCCACCGCGGCCAGGAACTCCTGGGTCTCCGGCGCGCCGAAGAACGCGCCGATGGTCGCGTCCGCGTCCTCGACACTGGCCCAGTGGACGACGATCAGGTACTCGCCGTCCTCGCCGCGCGAACTCTCCCGCGACACGAAGCCCGGCCGCACCTCCATGTACTCCCGCTGCATCTTCAGGTTGCGCTGCTGGAAGTCGGCGTCGGTGACGCCGGGGCGCAGCCTGAACCGGATCGTCTCGACGGTGGCGGTCATCTCGGTGGCCTTCCGGGTGGTGGCGGCGTGGGCCGCGGGGTCGATGCGGGGTACCGCGGTGAACACACCGTCGGCGTCGTAGCGGCGCTTGAGCGCCACCAGGCGGTCGGCGTTGGGGCCGAACCCCTGGAGGACCCGGTCCTCCTCGTCGGGGCCGAGGAAGTTCGGGTAGCCGCCGGGCAGCGCGTGCGGGGCGAGCTTCTCCGACAGCGATCGCGCCCACTGCCGGTGCGCCGTGCCGTCCTGGGCGGCGTCCCACTGGGCGGCGATCTCCACCAGGACGTGCTCCTGCCGCAGCGCGAACGCCGACTCGGCGACCGGCACGCGGGTCGCCGCCCCGTGGAAGTGGTGCAGGAACATCGCCGAGAACGGCGACGTCATCTCCGCCATGCCCGCCACGACCACCGAGATGACGTCGTCGGACATCTCCGGCACCCAGCGGGTGCGCATCTCGACGTGCCGACCGTCCACTATGGAGTCGCGGAACATGCCGTGCAGCTCGGGGAACGTCAACTGGCGCACCCGGGACACGATCGGCGTGCCGAGGGACTCCAGGCGGGCGACGTGGCGCTGCCCGCCGCCCAGCGGGCCGACCCAGGTGGGGAGCAGGAACAGCAGGGGAGTGCCGTCCGGGCCGCCGAAGAAGCCGGACATCACGGTCAGCTCGTCGGGCGACTCGGCGAGCAGCTCGCGGTAGCCGCGCAGCACGGTGGCCGCTTCGGCGAGGGTGAACAGGATCAGCCCGGACGCGAGGGACGGCGGCTCGTGCACCCGGTAGCGCAGGTTGGTCACGACGCCGAAGTTGCCGCCGCCGCCCCGCAGCGCCCAGTAGAGGTCCGGGTTCTCCGCGGCGCTCGCGATGACCCGTTCGCCGTCGGCCAGCACGACGCGCGCGCTGATCAGGTTGTCCGCCGCGAGCCCGTGCTTGCCGAGGAACAGGCCGTAGCCGCCGCCGAGGGTCAGACCGGTGATGCCGACCGCCTCCACGGTGCCGGTCACCGGCGCCAGCCCGAACCGGCCGGCTGCCGCCGCCACGTCGCCCGACGTCGCGCCGCCCTGCACGTCGGCGGTGCCGAGCACCGGGTCGACGCTCACCCGGCGCAGCCCGCGCAGGTCGACGACCAGGCCGCCCTCGCGCACCGCCCGGCCGCCCCAGTCGTGCCCGCCGCCGCGCACCGAGACGGGCAGGTCGTGCGCACGGGCGACGCGGACGGCGTTCTGCACGTCGTGCTCGTCGGCGGCGCGCACGATCGCCGCCGGGCGGTGGTCCACCGCGCCGTTCCAGACCCGGCGCGCGCTGTCGTAGTGCTCGTCCGCCGGCACGAGCACGCTGCCGCGCAACGACCTCCGCAGGTCGCGCGCGGCGGCGAGCACGTGCTCGGGAGTCGAGGAAGTCATGGTTCGCTCCTGAACTCGCTGTGTGGTGGGGATTCGCGCGAGGCCGACGTCGGCCGCGCGGTGGTGAACCCCGATGGTGGGGACCACGCACGGCCGAACGCTTCGGCTGCGCGGTGGTGACCACGGATGGTGGGGACCGCGCGCGGCCGAACTTCTCGGCTGCGCGGTGGTGAACCCGGTGTCCGGGCGTGGCCGAACTCCTCGGCCGCGCCGGTGGACCTCAGTGGTAGGTGATCCGGGCCAGGCCGAAGTCCTCGGCCGCGACGATCGGGTCGAAGTACTCGTGGTACTCGTAGATCAGGCCCGCGTCGGTGAACTTGAAGATCGACAGGTAGTGGTTGCGGTACCGCTTGCCGGTCTTGAGCAGGCAGTCGCCGTCGAACCGGGCCACCACCGTGTCGCCGTCGGCCCACGCGTCCACCAGCGGGAACGCCCAGCTCTCGAACGCGTCGGGGGTGCCCTTCCACCGGCTGTAGACGGCGGTCACCCCGACGATGTGGGCGGGGAACATCCTGGTGCCGTACGGGTAGAACTGGTCGGCGCCCTCGGCCCACAACTCGATCCACGCGTCGATGTCCTTCTCCTCCAGCAAGCGGAGGAACCGGCGCACGGTCTCGACGTTGCGGCGCCGGGCGTCCGGCGGCTGCGACCTCGCGGCCATCTCGTCAACTCCTGTGGGTGGCGGGTCCGAGGGGTGGCCCGGCGGCCGGACGTCGGGCCGCCGGGCCACCTGTGCGGGCCCTGGGCTGCGATCACCGCGCCTCGGGGCC
The DNA here is from genome assembly GCF_050942485.1 of Actinosynnema sp. CS-041913. Lineage (NCBI taxonomy): Bacteria > Bacillati > Actinomycetota > Actinomycetes > Pseudonocardiales > Pseudonocardiaceae > Actinosynnema > Actinosynnema sp. CS-041913. The sequence goes on from NZ_CP192037.1 coordinate 4,041,402, forward strand.
GATGATCCAGTGCTCGCGGGTGACCAGCCGGTGCACGTAACGGGGGTTGACGAACGCCTCGAAGTCCTCGGTGAGCTGCTTGTACTCCGGGGACTCCAGCGCGTCGCGCAGCGCCTCCACGTCGTCGAACCAGAGCTGGTAGGCGGCGTCCAGGGTGGGTTCGCCGATGCCGTACCAGCCGTCGACGGTGTGGCCCTGGAGGTACCGGCGCAAACCCGGCAGCTTCAGGCCCAGCTCGCCGTGCTGGTGCAGGCTGTAGGCGCGGAAGTCCTCCAGGGACACGCCTTCCTTGCGCTTGACCAGGATGATCAGCTTGACCCACGGCTGTCCCTTGTAGAGCGCGGGACCGGACTTCAGCTCGTGCGCGTCGGTGTCCAGCACGAGGGTCTGCCAGAACGCGGCCCAGTTCGGCTCGTCCAGCCGGGCGCCCTGGAGGAACTCGTCGGTCTGCAGCGAGGCGATCTGCTCCTCGGGGTTCAGCCAGATCTCGGCGACGCCCTGCCACTTCGGGTCGTCGTGGCCGAGGTCGAAGTCGAACGTGGTGTCGATCAGGTACTTGCGGATCTGGGGGATCTTGCTCGCGTACCGGACCGCGTGCACGTTCACCCAGTAGTCCTGGAACTCCTGCACCGTCATGCCCGGCCTGGGCGCGGCGAAGATCAACTGGTGGATCATGGGTCGACTCCCGGGGCTCAGACTCGGTAGCGCTTGATGACGTCTTCGGCGAAGCCGAGGTAATCGCGCAGCGGCCACACCTCCTCGAACTCCAGGTACTCGCGCATCGGCAGCCGGCCGAGCGCGGTGCGGTCGAGCTCCTCGGCGCTGGGCGCGTCGATGATGCCGATGACGCGCTTCTGCGCGGCCACCTTCCACAGACCGACCGCGAACCCGGAGTCGAGCGTCTCCTGGGCGTGCTCCGCCTCTTCCTGCTCGATCTCCCACAGCTCGTCCAGTGAGATGCGGCCCTCGTGGTTCCACCGCATCTGGACGTAGAACAGCATGGTCAGCTCCTTCGGTCGGTCTTCGAGCGGATCAGCTCGGTCAGGGGGTGGCCCGCGCCGAACTCGTCCACCGCGAGGTCCAGCGGCACCTTGCCGTCGTGGGCGACGACGTCCAGCCGCGCGCCCGCGTCGACGACGATCCGGGAGCACTCCTCGTAGCCGTGCCACAGGGCGTCGTGCAGCGGGGTGTAGCCGTTGGTGGCGCCCTGGAAGTCCAGGTCGACGCCGGGCCAGCCGGCGATCAGCCGGGTCAGGTCGACGTGTCCGTTGTAGACGGCCTTGTGCAGCGGCACCGCGCCGAACGTGGGCTCCGTGGCGTTGACGTCCGCACCCGCCTCCAGCAGCAGCCGCGCGATCTCGGTGTGCCCGTCGCGCGAGGCGACCAGCAGCGGGGTGTGGGCGTCGTTGAAGCCGTTGACGATCGGGGACCTCTCGTCCACCGGTGCGCCGTCGCCGAGCAGCTTGCGCACGCCCTCCACGTCGCCCTGGGCCACCGCGGCCATCAGTAGCTGGTCGGCGGCCCGGCGCTCGTCGGACGCCCGGCGCTGCTGGATGTGCTGGTGCGCCAGGAGGATCTTGTCCTTGCCCAGGGTGTTGACGTTCAGCTCGTACTCGAAGTGCTGCTGCAACGAGAACCCGTAGTGCGTGCTCAGGTTCAGACCCGCGCCGCGGTCGAGCAGGTACTTGGCGATCTCCGGGTTCTTGAACCACACGGCGTCCATCACCGGCGTGTGGCCGGTGTTCGGCGTGACGGCGTCGATGAACGCGCCCGCCTCCACCAGCGCCTCCACCACGGCCAACTCGCCACCCTGGCACGCCTTGTGCAGCGCGGTCGCGCCGCCGCCGCTGTCCACCGCGTGCACGTCCGCGCCGGCCGCGATCAGGAACCTGGTGAGCGGGGCGTCCGCCCGGCCGGCGGCGATCAGCAGCGGCGTGAGGCCGCTGTCGGGATCGCGGTGGTTCACGTCCGCGCCGTGCCGCAGCAACTGCGCCACGGTCTCCCGGTCGCCGGACCAGCACGCCGCGATCAGCCGTTCCTCGCGGTCGGCGTTGAACGCGGCGATCTCGCCGTTCGGGTCGAAGTACACCTTCCAGGCCACGATCCGGCCGTTGTCGTCGACGACGAGCTTGTGCACGTCCTCGATCTCGAACTCCCGGCCGGTGCGGGTGTGCGCGGCGCGGGTGTAGACGACCGCGTACGCGGTGTCTCCCTCCGCCCGCAGGTCGCGCAGCGCGTAGTCGAGAACCTCGGTGGTCTCGCCGCGCACCGCGAACGCCCGACGCACGGCGGGCAGGCCGGTGTGGCGGCCGAGATAGGGGATGACTTCGTTCCACCGGTCCACCGGCAGTTCGAAGTCGATGGTGTGGGACAGCGCCGACAGCGCCGAATCCAGCTCACCCCGCGCCAGGTCGGTGAAGTACTCCTCCACCACCCGGCGGGTACGCTCACTGCTCATCGCGCATCCTCTGCTTGTTTTCTCCGCTGGTCGCCCCGGCCGGGCCTCGAAAATCACGAAGTGAGCGATCGGTGGGGCCTTCGAAGTGGCCGGGCGCCGATTCAGTAGTTCACGGGCCACGCCTTGCGACAAGGCGCGAACCAGGCCCGGAGCGGACTGCGTGACGTCCTCCGGGCCAGCTCACGAAGTGCCGTCAGGCAATTCGCTCCGCCTTGTCGGTGACCACTCGCGGTCGGCAGCATTGCGCTGGATCTGGTGAATTCGCACCGCAACCCAGCGTAGGAGTGTGTTGACCGTGACCGCGGACGGCATCAATTCCCGAACTGTCCGGGATGACACCCTGGACGTATTCCGGCAGCTCGGCATGACGACTGTCTTCAGCAATCCGAGCCATACCGAGATGAAGCTGTTCGAGGCATGGCCGGATGATTTCCGCTTCATCCTGGGCCTCCAGGAGGCGACCGTCGTCGGCATGGCCGACGGCTACGCCCAGGCCACCGGCAAGCCCGCGCTGGTGATCATCAACGGCGGTCCGGGCGTGGGCAACGCGATGGGTTCCATCTACACCGCGGCGAGCGCCCACACCCCGATGGTCGTCCTCGGCGGCCTCCAGGCCCGCAAGCTCCAGCTCGGCGCGCCGTTCCTGGACGCGCCCGAGGCCACCTCGCTGCCCCGGCCCTATGTCAAGTGGTCGGCCGAGGCCGCCCGCCCGCAGGACGTGCCCGCGCTGATCGAGAAGGCCTACCACATCGCGAAGCAGGCCCCGGCCGGTCCGGTCTACATCGGCGTGCCCGAGGACGACTGGGTGCGGCCCGCCGCGAGCAGGCCCCACCGGGTGCGCACCGTGGAGAGCGCGGTCGTGCCCGACCCCGCCGTGCTGGCCACCGTCGCCGAGGCGCTGAACTCGGCCGAGCGCCCCGCGATCGTCGCGGGCCCCGGCGTGGAGATCGGCGGCGCGCGGCGCGACCTGGTCAAGCTCGCCGAGCGGCTCAACGCCCGCGTCTACGGCAGCCCGGTGTGGCCGCGCGGCAGCTTCCCGGAGAACCACCCGCTGTTCGGCGGCGTGCTGCCGCCCATGCCCGAGCTGATCAACCAGCGGCTCGAAGGGCACGACGTGGTGATCGTCCTGGGCAGCCCCACCTTCACCCTGTTCACCACGCTGGACCTGTTCTCCAACGCGCCCGCGCCGCTGGACGGCAGCGACGCGCCCGCGCTGCCCGAGGGCACGGCGTTCTACCACGTGACCGACGACCCGGAGGCCGCCGCCTGGTCGATGGCGGGCACGGCGTTCGTCTCCCCGCCCGCGCGGTTCGTGCGCGACCTGGTGCCGCTGCTGCCGCAGCGCCGGCGGGTGCCGCTGCCCGCGCTGAACGAGCCGATCCCGGCGCCGCAGCCGTCCGAGCCGCTGAGCCAGGCGTACCTGTTCCACCTGCTGTCCCAGGAACTGCCCGCCGACGCTCAGCTTTTCGAGGAGCTGCCCATCGCCCGCGCGGACTTCCACGAGCAGATCCCGCTCGGCCCGGACAACGGCTACTTCGCCACGGCGAGCGGCGCGCTCGGCTTCCCGTTCGCGGGCGCCGTGGGCTACGCGGTCGCCCGCCCCGACCAGCGCACGGTCGTGGTGATGGGCGAGGGCTCCGCGCAGTACACACTGCACGCGCTGTGGACCGCCGCGCAGCACAACCTGCCGGTCACGTTCGTCATCCCCAACAACTCCGGCTACCTGTCGCTGAAGTACTACCTGGACGACACCAGCCAGCAGGCCTGGCAGGTCGGCTGGGACCTCAGCGGCGTGGACATGGCGCAGCTCGCCCGCGGCTTCGGCTGCCGCGCCGAGCGCATCGAGTCCCCGGAGCACCTGCGCGCCTCGCTCAAGGACGCGCTCACCGCCGACGGGCCCGTCCTGCTGGACGTCGTCGTGGACGACCCCGGCCTGTTCCGGCTCTGACGGCACACGAGGAAGGAGCACGGCTCATGGAGGTCGTGAAGAGGAGCGAACTGCCCACCATCCGGATGGAGGGCCAGATCGCGGCCTACATCTTCGACGGGCGGTCCAACGGGGACCTGACCTCGTCGGCGTTCATCGTGGACGTCCCGGCGGGCAAGGGCCCCGGCCGGCACACCCACCCCTACGACGAGATCTTCATCATCGTCGAGGGCACGGTCCGGCTGGAGGCCGACGGCGAGGTGGTGGAGGCGACGCCGGAGGAGATCTGCGTGGTGCGCGCGGGCGTCCCGCACGCGTTCACCAACGTCGGGCCCGGTCGCGCCCGGATGGTCAACGTGCACGCCGCCGCCGACGTCAGGACCGACTTCGTGGAGGAGGGGCCGGCCGACCCGTCCTACCGGTACAACGTGCGCTAGTCCGCCCGATCCCCAGCCCCCGTGGCAGGACGCGGTTCCCCGGTGGGACCGCGCCCTGCCACGGGTTCCTGCTTTGGAGCCGTGATGAACACCGGCAGCACCAACAGGTCCGAGCTGGCGCGCTTCCTGCGCAGCCGGCGGGAACGGCTCGACCCGGCCCACGCCGGTTTCCCCACCAGCGCCCGCCGCCGCTCGCGGGGGCTGCGCCGCGAGGAGGTGGCGGTCCTCGCGGGCCTGAGCCCCACCTGGTACGCCTACCTGGAGCAGGGCCGGGACATCCACCCGTCGCCCGAGGTGCTGGACAGCCTGGCGCGGGCGCTGCTGCTCACCGAGGACGAGCGCCGGTACGTGCACACGCTCGCGTTCGGCCAGGTGATCCGCCCCGCGCCGCTGCCCGGCGAGCCGGCCGCCGACGAGCTGGCCCGGCGGTTGGTCGCGCTGGCCGGGGACAGCGCCTACCCGGTGTACGCGGTGGACCAGCGCGGCGACCTGCTGGCGTGGAACAGCGCCGCCGCGGAGTGGTACGACGACTGGGACCTGCTGCCCGCCGGCGACCGCAACATCGTGCACTGGTTCCTGGTCTGCCCGTGCGCGCGGACGCGGCTGGTGGGCTGGGAGCGCGCCGCGCGGGACCTGGTGGCCTGGTGGCGGGCGGAGAGCGCCCACTGGCCGGACGACGAGGCGCTGCGGCGGCGGGTGGGGCGGCTGGCCGCGCTCAGCGACCGGTTCGCCCGGTGGTGGGACGAACGGGACGTGCTGGCGCTCCGGTCCCGCGTCCGCGTCTTCCGCCACCCGCAGGGTGTGCGGGCGCTGCTGGTGGCGCCGGTGCGGCCGGCGGAGTTCAGCCCCATCCGGATCGTCTATCACCTGCCGGTGGGCCCGTCCGATCCGGTGGCCGGGCGGACCGATCCGGAGAATGCGCCGACCGATGCCCATCGGGATTGCTGATGGGTCGATCATCGAAGCCTGGGCCGTCCTCACCGGGTAATGCCCGCGTCACGTGCCCTCGGTACCGTCGAAATGAGATCCGACGGCGGATCCGATTGGCCAAGGGAGTGCGAATGTCCGGAGAGCCGGTCGGCGGGCCGATTGCTTCACCCGTCCGCACCCCGCACTCCGTGCAGTCCACGCACGGTGATCGTTGTGATTCGGGTCACCGGCGGTGTCGCGGTTCCGCCCGATCCGCCGCCGCCGCGGTCATCCCGCCGGCGCCGGCCCGGCCGCGCCGCCTCGCCCTGCCCGTCGGCCCGAATTCCCTGGTGGGTGCTGGTCCGCCCGGCAGCCAGAGCTGACTTCCACCCCATTGCGCGATAAGCGGCGAGCCCGCTTGTCGATGTCGGCGTGCCATTTTCCGTGATGTTCCGGCGGTATTGCCGACGATTTTCCGATGGCCCGGTCGACGGTATTCCGGCCGTGTTCGTGCTGGTACTGCCGATACCAGTAAAACTCGGGACTGGACAGCCCGCCATTGGACTTGAAAGTCTGTGATCACACCTGGGCGCCGTGGTGTCCGGGTGGCGTCGAAGGAACTGGGGACAGGATATGGACGGGATCGTGGCCGTCAGCGCGTGAGGACGCTCGGGACGGAGCGTGTGCACCGCGCCGGCCACTGATCCGGCGGACCGCGGGGTCCGTTGTGCTCGCGAGATCGAACGATGGTTTGTCGTCAATGTGCACGATGCTGCCCGGGTACTGCGCCCAGCGCATTCGTGTCGGTGTCAAGCCCGCTTGGAGGCGGTTGACTTGCGATTATCCAGGAGACTGGAGGGGGATTGTGGGTACGCGTGACGCAGTTCAACTGGGGGTTGAAATGACGGACGTGTCTGCGTTGGACGATTACTGCAATGAGCTGTTCGCGTCCCTTGGCCGTTCGGACCAGCGGCGATGGGGCGAGGTCTACCTGCGCGGCCTGCTCACCGTGCCGGGCCGGAAGTCGATCCGGCGCATTTCCGAACTGGTCGTCGGGCGCGACGCCGACCAGTCGTTGCAGCAGTTCGTGAACCAGAGCCCGTGGGAGTGGGCCCCGGTGCGCCGCGGCCTGGCCGAGCAGGTCGGCCGGGTGCTGCGCCCACGGGCCTGGGTGGTGCGGGAAGTGGTGTTCCCGAAGAACGGCGACAGCTCGGTCGGCGTGGCGCGGCAGTACGCGCCCACCGCCGGGCGGATGCTCAACTGCCAGCGCGCGATGGGCGTCTTCCTCGCCGGCGAGCACGCGAGTAGCGCCGTCAACTGGCGGCTGGTGCTGCCCCGCGCCTGGGACGACGCGGACGACCTCCGCGCGAAGACCAGGGTGCCCGAGCACGAGCGGTCGAAGCCGGCCTGGCAGTACGTGCTCGACTCGTTCGACGAGATGATCGGCGACTGGGGTTTGCGCCCGGCGCCGGTGGTCGTCGACGCGAGCAGTGATCCCGGGGTGTTCCCGCTGCTCAGCGGATTGGACGAGCGTCGGCTGCCCTACCTGGCACAGGTGTCGCCCGCCACCCCGGCGCTACCGGTCAACCTCGTCGGCGACACCCGCCGCCCCCGCACCGTCGGCCAGTTGGCAGCCGCCGCCGCCCAACGCGGCCGGACCACGCTGTCCTGGCGCGACGGGCGGACCGGCGCATCGGTCGGCTCCGAGTTCGTGGTGGCCGCGATGCCCGGCCAGCCCGTGGCGGGCGACGTGCGGCACGGCCACCCGCACCCGCGGGCCCGGCACATCGTGGCCGAGTGGCCGACCGGGGCGGCCCGGCCCCGCGCGGTCTGGCTGACCAACCTCGGCGCGGCCGGGCTCCGCGAGACGGTCGGGCTGCTCCGCGCCCGCGCGCGGGTCGAGGTCGACGTCAACCGGCTCACCGAGGAGTTCGGTCTCCGGCACTTCGAAGGGCGCTCGTTCCAGGGGTGGCACCACCACGCGACCCTGGCGTCCGCCGCGCACGGCTACCGGCTGCTGTGCGAGGCGGGAGGGGAGGCCCTCGCCGAGGAGCGGCTGCGGCCCCACGCGTAGCGGGCCGGGCGGGCGGATCAACGGCGCTCCGCCCGTCCCGGACCGGCACGCCCGACGGCACGCCCCGGCGTCCGACGTAAACTCCCCCGGTCGGGGTGCCCGTCGGAGCAGGAAGGGGTTCTCATGCGTCGCAAAGCCGCCGAAACCCGCGAGCACGTGCTCCGGGTCGCCCACGAGCTGTTCTACTGGAACGGCATCCGGGCGATCGGCGTGGACCGCGTGGCGGCCGAGGCCGGGGTCGGCCCGACGACCCTCTACCGGGTGTTCGAGTCCAAGGACGACCTGGTCGCGGCCTACGTGAAGCGGGCGGACGAGCACTACCGCCAGTGGCTCACCGAGGCCACCCGCGCGGACGGACGGCACCCGCGCGACCGGATCCTCGCCGCGTTCGACGCGCTGGCCGTGCAGGTGCGGCCGGAGAACTGCCGGGGCTGTCCTTTCCTGATGGCGCTGGCGGAGTTCCCGGACCAGAACGTGCCGGCGCACCGCGCGGCGGTGGCCACCAAGGCGTGGGTGCGGGCGCGGTTCGGCGAGCTGGTGGACGACCTGGCCGAGGTCGTCCGGGTCGACCAGCCCGTGGCGCTGGCCGACCAGTTGGCGCTGGTCATGGAGGGCGTGTACGCGTCCGTGCAGGCGTTGGGCGATCAGGGACCGGCGAAGCAGGCTCGTGCGCTGGTGGAGCTGCTGCTGCCGGCGGTGGACCGGGCAGTGGTCGGCGCGAAGGGTTGAGGGCCGGCCGGGCGGGTGCCGGTTCGGGACGTGGTCGGCGCGGCGGGTCGAGGCACGGCAGGCCGGGCGAGCATGGTGACGGCGCGTCGTCGCCGGGTCTCTCCGGGTAATGCCGAACCTCATGAGTCACATCGTGGAGCACGTTGTGCCCCGCGTCCAAGACTCGCTGTTATAACCATCGGTTGTGGACGTTCACGTACGGGAGTTGCGCTACTTCGTCGCGGTGGCCGAGGAACTCAGCTTCACCCGCGCGGCGAGGGACCGGCTGTTCGTCTCGCAGCCCGCGCTGAGCAAGCAGATCCGCCACCTGGAGCTCTCCCTGCGCGTCACGCTGCTCGACCGCGACCGGCGGGTGGTCTCGCTGACCCCGGCGGGCCGGGCGCTGCTGCCCAGGGCCCGGCAGATCGTGGAGCAGTGGGACGAGGCCCGGCAGGAGGTCGCCGACGCCCGCACCACCGGCCGGTCGACCCTGACGGTGGGTTTCCAGACCCGCATCGGCCGCGGCCTGATCCCCACCGTGACCGCGCGACTCGACGAAGTGCTGCCGGGCTGGGGACTCCGGTTCCGGCAGGTGTCGTGGAGCGACCCGGCGGTCGGGCTGGGCTCGCCGGACGTGGACGTCGCCATCGCGTGGCTGCCCGTGCCGGACAGCCAGGGCCTGTCGTGCCGGGTGGTCAGCACCGAGGACCGCTGGGTGGCACTGCCCGCCCGGCACCGGCTCGCGGCGCGTGCGGCGGTGCCGTTCGAGGACCTGGCGGACGAGCCGTTCATCGCCCTGCCGCCGTCCGCGGGCTCCCGGCGGGATTTCTGGCTGGCCACCGACCAGCGCCGCACGCCGCCCCGGATCGCGGCCGAGGTCGACACGGCGGACGAGACGTTCGAGGCCGTGTCGTCGGGGCTGGGGATCGTGCTGCTGTCGGCCGGTAACGTGGCGGTCTACCAGCGCGAAGACGTGGTCTGCCGCCCGGTGTCGGGACTGCCGCCGAGCCATCTCGCGGTGGTGTGGCGCACCGGTGACGACCGCGCGGCGCTGCGGGCGTTCGTCGACGCGTGCCCGCAGCCGCTGTGCGGGGCCGGGTGGCCCGTGCCCTGAGCGCCCGGCTCGTTGTGGCTGGTCAGGGACGCCGCCGGCGGTGGTGACCAGCCGCACAGGTCCCTACTACTTCCGATAGATGGATGTCCTAGTAATCTGAGGCGTGAGTTCCGCGCTGCCGAAGGAGCCGTCGTGACCGCCGCCAGCCCGCTGCACACCCCTCAGCACCCGGTCCGCTTCGTGACCGCGGCCAGCCTGTTCGACGGCCACGACGCGGCGATCAACATCATGCGCCGCATCCTCCAGGCCCAGGGCGCGGAGGTGATCCACCTCGGGCACAACCGGTCCGTGCGGGAGGTCGTCGCGGCGGCCGTGCAGGAGGACGTGCAGGGCATCGCCATCAGCGCCTACCAGGGCGGCCACGTCGAGTACTTCAGCTACCTGGTCGAGCTGCTCGCCGAGCGCGGCGCGGAGCACATCAAGGTCTTCGGCGGCGGTGGCGGCGTCATCGTGCCCGAGGAGATCGAGCTGCTGCACTCGCGCGGCGTGGCGCGGATCTTCTCCCCGGCCGACGGGCAGGAGCTGGGCCTCGCCCGGATGATCAACACCATGGTCGAGGCCTGCGATTACGACCTGTCGGCGTCCGTGCCGCCGTCCTGGGACGGGCTGTTCGCCGGCTCGGAGGACGTGCTGGCCCGTGCCATCACGCTGATCGAGGCCGGGAAGCTGTCCGACGACCTGCGCGACCGGCTGACCGGGGCCGCCCGGCCGGTGCCCGTGCTCGTCGGCATCACCGGCACCGGCGGCTCCGGCAAGTCGTCGCTGACCGACGAGCTGGTCCGCCGCTTCCGGCTGGACCAGGAGGACAAGCTCCGCGTCGCCGTGCTGGCCATCGACCCGACCCGCCGGCGTGGCGGCGGCGCGCTGCTCGGCGACCGCATCCGGATGAACTGCCTCGACGGCGACCGGGTGTTCTTCCGCTCGCTGGCCACCCGCCGCGCGGGCAGCGAGGTGCCGGACGGCCTGGCGGACGCGATCCTCGCGTGCAAGGCGGCCGGGTTCGACCTGGTGGTCGTGGAGACGCCCGGCATCGGGCAGGGCGACGCGGCGATCGTGCCGTTCGTGGACTTCTCGCTGTACGTGATGACGCCGGAGTTCGGCGCCGCGTCCCAGCTTGAGAAGATCGACATGCTGGACTTCGCGGACGCGGTGGCGATCAACAAGTTCGAGCGCCGCGGCGCGGAGGACGCCCGCCGCGACGTGGCCCGCCAGCTCGTGCGCAACCGGGAGGCGTTCGGCGTCTCGTGGGAGGACATGCCGGTCTTCGGCACCAGCGCGGCGACGTTCAACGACGACGGGGTGACGGCGCTGTACCAGCACCTGCGCGGCGAACTCGCGCAGCGCGGGCTGGAGGTGTCGCCGGGCGCGCTGCTCCCGGTGCCCGGCAAGGTCTCCACGTCCGCGTCGACGGTCGTGCCCGCGACCAAGGCCCGGTACCTGGCGGAGATCGCGGAGACCGTGCGCGGCTACCACCGGGCGACCGAGACCCACGTGGACGCCGTGCGCCGGGCCGCGCACCTGCGGGCCGCGCGGGACGAGCTGGCCGCCGCCGGGCACGACACGGCGGCGATCGCGGAGCTGCTGGCGTCGGCGGAGCAGCACGTCGACGGGCTGTCGGCGGAGTTGCTGGCCGCCTGGCCCCGGATCGTGCAGGACTACACCGGCGACGAACTCGTGGTCCGCGTGCGGGACAAGGAGATCCACACCCGGCTGACGCGGGAGACGTTGTCCGGCAACAAGGTCCCGCGCGTGTCGCTGCCCCGGTTCGACGACGAGGGGACGCTGCTGCGGTTCCTGCGCAAGGAGCACCTGCCCGGCCACTTCCCTTACACCGCGGGCGTCTTCCCGTTCAAGCGGGACGGCGAGGACCCGGCCCGGATGTTCGCCGGCGAAGGTGACGCGTTCCGCACGAACCGCCGCTTCAAGTACCTGTCCCAGGGCTCGGAGGCGACCCGCCTGTCCACCGCGTTCGACTCGGTCACGCTCTACGGCCGCGACCCCGACACCCCGCCGGACGTGTACGGCAAGATCGGCACGTCCGGCGTGTCCATCGCGACCCTGGACGACATGAAGGCCCTGTACGACGGGTTCGACCTGACCTCGCCCACCACGTCGGTGTCGATGACCATCAACGGCCCCGCGCCGACCATCCTGGCGTTCTTCCTCAACACGGTGATCGACCAGAAGCTGGACGCCTTCCGCGCGGAGGAAGGGCGCGATCCCACCGAAGCCGAGGCGCAGGAGCTGACGGCGTGGGCGCTGGCGAACGTGCGCGGCACGGTGCAGGCCGACATCCTCAAGGAGGACCAGGGCCAGAACACCTGCATCTTCTCCACCGAGTTCTCGCTGCGGATGATGGCCGACATCCAGGAGTGGTTCATCCAGCGGAAGGTGCGCAACTTCTACTCGGTGTCGATCTCCGGCTACCACATCGCGGAGGCCGGGGCGAACCCCATCAGCCAGCTCGCGTTCACGCTGGCCAACGGGTTCACCTACGTCGAGTCGTACCTGGCGCGCGGGATGGACGTGGACGACTTCGCGCCCAACCTGTCGTTCTTCTTCTCCAACGGCATGGACGCCGAGTACAGCGTGATCGGCCGGGTGGCGCGGCGGATCTGGGCGGTCGCGATGCGCGAGCGCTACGGCGCCAACGACCGCTCGCAGAAGTTCAAGTACCACGTGCAGACCTCGGGCCGGTCGCTGCACGCGCAGGAGATGGACTTCAACGACATCCGCACCACGCTGCAGGCGCTGTGCGCGCTCTACGACAACTGCAACTCCCTGCACACCAACGCCTACGACGAGGCGATCACCACGCCGACCGAGTCCTCGGTGCGCCGGGCGATGGCCATCCAACTGATCATCAACAAGGAGTGGGGCCTGTCGGCGAACGAGAACCCGTTGCAGGGCTCGTTCGTCATCGACGAGCTGACCGATCTGGTCGAGGAAGCCGTGCTGCTGGAGTTCGACCGGCTGTCCGAGCGCGGCGGGGTGCTGGGCGCGATGGAGACCGGCTACCAGCGGGGCCGCATCCAGGACGAGTCGATGCTCTACGAGCAGCGCAAGCACGACGGCTCGCTGCCGCTGATCGGCGTGAACACGTTCCTGCCGGACAACGGCGAACGCGAGCACGTGACGATCGAACTGGCGCGGGCGACCGAGGACGAGAAGCGGTCGCAGGTGGAGCGGACGCGGGCGTTCGCGGCGTCGCACGCGTCGGCCGCCGAGCCCGCGCTGCGCCGGCTGAAGGAGGCCGCGCAGTCCGGCGAGAACGTGTTCGCGGTGCTCATGGACGCGGCGCGGGTGTGCACGCTGGGCCAGGTGACGGAAGCGTTCTTCGAGGTCGGCGGCCAGTACCGGCGCAACGTCTGACCTCTTCGCGACGGCGGGGGCCTTTCCGGTCGGGGGAGGCCCTTGTCGGACTCTACGAGCGCGTCCACCGTCGTACGATGCATCGGCTCCGGGCCGGAACGGTGTCCCCCTCCGGCACGGCCGCGGCCATCATGGAAGCGGAACCGGAAGGAGCCGCGCCATGCCGCCGAACTACCAGCCCGACCCCGGACCACGGGCGCTCGCGCGGCGGCTGGGCGCGCTGGCGGTGGCCGGGGTGCCGGTGCGGTGCGGGGTCTGGCTGGGGCTGCGGGAACCCGGCGCCGGGTCGTCCCGCCTCGCCGAGGTCACGCACACCATCGCGCGGCACTTCGCGGACGGCGACGTGGCGGCGTTGCCGCGGTTCAACACCAACCCGTCCCCGGCGACGAGGGTGTTCACGGCGGCCAGCCACGGCCGGGTCGACGCCCTGGGGCCCGACATGGCCGCGTTCCCCGACGACCTGGCCTCGCCGCTGTGGTGGCGGGTGCTCGACCGCGTCCGCGCGGAGCTGACCACCGCCGACCGGGTCGTCGCCGCGGACCTGTTGCTGCGCCTGGGATACCAGCGGCACGCGGCCGACGTGCTGGGGATGGCCGACTTCCGCGGGTTCACCCCGGAACTGGCGGTCCGGCAGCTCGCCGTGCTGTTCTGGTCGCGGCCGTCCGCCGCCGAAGTCGAACAGCTCGCCCTGGACGGGGCCCGGGACACCCGGCTCCCACCCGCCGCCCGGCACGCGCTGGCGCTGTTCGTCCTGGTCCGCAACGGCAGGCGCGGCACCGACACGGCGGCGTTGCACGAGGCCGCCGCGCTGGCCGGGCGGACCGCGCCGGACGAGCCGCTGCCACGCCAGGCGCACTACCGGGCGCTGGCGTTCGTCCCGTTCCTCCGCGGCGATCGGGCCGCCACCTGGCACCTGCTCGACCGCGCGCTGGACAGCCAGCGCGCCGCCCGGCCCCGCACCGCGCTGGAGCGGCTGGCCTGGGAGGACTACGCCTACCCGCTGCACGAGACCATCGCCCGGACCCACCTCAGGTCCGGTGCGCCGGACAAGGCCGTCGACGCGACCGGCGAACTGGTCGCGCTCAGCCCGAACGACGCCCGCACGTGGGCGATCCGGGGTGACGCGCTGCTCGCCGCCGACCGGCTCGACGAGGCCGTGCACGCCTTCGACGCGGGTGTGGCGCTGGGCGGGCTGCCCGCCGCACGGGCCGCGTTCTACCGGGGCTGGGCACTGACCCGCCTCGGCCGCAGCGCGGAGGCCGCCGAGTCCTACCGGCTGTCGTGGCGGATCGACCCGACCGTGCCCGCCGCGGCACGCGCGTCAGGCGTTGGCCCGGACGTGGTTGCGTAGGGCGACGCCGGTCGTGTGCGTGTCAGACGTTGGCACGGGCGAGGTTGCGTAGGGCGACGGCCGCGCGTTCCAGGCTGCCCAGGACACCGGGCGGCAGCTCGTGGTGGCGGCCGACGACCTCCTGGAGCATCACCTGCATCGGCGCGGACTCCTCCGGCTCGGCGACCGCGAGCACCTTGAACGACGTCCCCGGCGCGAACACCACCCGCTCCTGGAGCAGGCTGCCGAACGAGTCGACCACCTGCACCTGACGCCCGGTCACCGACCAGATCAGGAACTCGACCCGCCCGTCCACCGGCATCGTCGGGCCGGCCACCGTGCTCAGCAGGCCGTGCTCCACCAGCAGGTCGCCGGTGCGGAACCGCCGCGCCTCGCCCCAGCACACCGTCACGCCCTGGTGCGCCGGCAGCCGCCGCAGGCCGGAGACGACCGCCGCCGCGTACGGCCACAGCCTGCCCAGCCGACCCGAGCGCATCGCCTCCACCAGCGCTTCCTCGTCCTGCTGGAAGCACGCCGACACCGCCGCCAGGTCCGTCACGACGGCCTCGAACGCCTCCGGGTCCTCCGGGCGCACCTCGATGTGCCGGCACGCCACCGCCGCGTGCTCGCCGTACCGCTCGCCGAGCATCCGGCGCAGCGCGTCCCGCTCCTGCTCGGTGCTGCGGTGGTCCGGCGGCACGACCTCGTCGCCCGTCTGCTCACCCCAGACCGGCGCGGGCGAGGTCGGCAGCGGGCCGTCGACGCTGATCGGCACCGGGTTGTCGGCGGTCGGCGGCGCGGGCTCCTCCTGCGCCACCGGGGGCCGGGGGAGCGGCGTCGGATCGCAGAAGACCACCTTGAGCAGCCGGCGCACCTCCGGCTCCAGGCGCTCCACCAGCGACGCGCCCGCCACCGCCACCGCGCCCGCCGTCGTCTTGCCGGGCGAGCCGACGGTCAGCCGCGCCCACTCCGGATCCACCGGCAAGGCACGCACCTCCGGCCCGTTGTCCTCGGCGTCACGCACCCACAGCCCGGACGGCACCACCTCCAGCACCACCCCGCCGCCGAGGTCGAACACGCCGGGGCCACGCTCCACCAGCCCCGGCACCGGCACCCGGTAGCCCGAGACGGCCGGGACGCCGCCGGGCGTGTAGCCGACCTCGGTCACGTACGGCCGCCAGGTCTGCTGGCCACGCGGGTTGACCGCGACCACCGCCGCGCCATTGCGCAGCGACCCCACCGGCAGGCCGGTGTACAGCGCGATCGGCTCGCCGAGCTGGTCGGCCACCGCCTGCCCCTGGTGCTCGCCGCCGTACCAGACCAGCCGGACCCGCGACCGGGCCGCCGACGACAGCCCGCCGAGCAGCCGGCACACCTCGTCGGTCGGGATCGGCGGCTGGCCGGGCCCGCCGACCACCACGGTCAGCACGTTGTCCCGGCACGGCAGCCCGACCACCGGCCGCGCGTCCGGCGCGGCCGGGTCGAACGGAACGCGCTGCGCACGCAGCCACAACCCGGCCGGGATGGGCTCGGAGACGCCGACCTCACCGGTCGGCCACGGCGAGTTGGGGTCCACGGCCTCCCACTGCGGCACCGGGAAGCGCCGCCCCATCGGCATCGGCGACCCACCGGGCAGGAACCGCAGCCAACTCCCGTACCCGCCGTTGCCGACCACGAACGCCGCGCCCGGCACCGTGGTCACCGCGCCGTCGGCGGCGACCACCTCGGCCTGTAACTGCTCGGTCAGCCACTGCGCGGGCGCGGTGGGCCGCATGGTGCCCGCGTGCGAGGTCATCAGGCGGACCGGCCCGCGGCCCTTGAGCGCCGCCGCGACGGCGGGCCAGAACGCGGCCTCCTCACCGTGCGGGAAGTCCACCACGACCACCGTCCGCCCGCGGTCCACCGGGAGGTTTCTGGCGAGGTTGGTCGCCGCCTGGCCCGGTCCGGCGGGCGGGGCGACGACCAGGGTCGCGCCCGCGAAGGACGCCGAGAACTGGGCCGGGGCCGGCGCGGGCTCGCGCTCGACCACGGGGGGCTCGGCGGGAGCAGTCACCACAGGCTCCTTCGGCACGGCGGCAGCACGTCGGAACATCAAGGCGCCCGATCACCTCCAGGCACGACGGCGCGGATCGCCCGCACTCTACGCGGAACAGGGGTGGGTACGGCCAGGTACGAAAGAGCCGACCTCCGGTTACGCCCACTCCGTGTGGTACCCGCCACCCGCCACCGGCCCGCACGTTTCACGACCGGTTCGCGAATTGCCCGGCGACCTCGCCCGCGATCCGCCCGGCCGCCGGCCCGACAACCCGCTCGCGATATGTCCGACGGCCCTGCCCGCGATTCATTTCGGCAATTGGTCTCGCGACCGGTTCGCGACGCGCGTGGCCATCCGATCGGCCCTCGGCGGCCGGCTCAACGATCCGCAATAGACGGTCGGCCGCGCCGGGAGGCCCGCAGCGAAGCCCCGACGAGAGCCCCGAACGCGAGGTGGTCGGCCCACTGCGGCCCGCGGGGCAGGGCGCGCACCGCCGGCCACCGGCGTCCGACGACCTCCAGGTCCACCACCGCGATCACCGCCCCCGCCACCGCGCCGCCCACCGCGCCCAGCGCCCACCGCCGGTCCACCGCCGCCAGCACGGCCGTCCACCCCGCCGACACGCCCACGTGGGCCAGAACACCCCTCGCCAGGCCCGGCCGCCCCAGCACCGCCCCGGCGGCCCGGGTCGCCGCCAACGCGTCACGGCCGGTCAACAGCGCGTGTACCGTCGAAGGGACGCCGCTGAGAGCGGCGGCCGACAACCAGGTCCGGAACATGCCCATGACGCGATTCTCCGCCGTCTGGGCACAAAACTGTCGGACCCGGAAGTTACTCTCCTCTACCGTGAACCGCTCGACAGACGTCAAGACCTGGGGAGAACGACCCGGTGACCGCTGAAATCCTGTACGGGGCCGACGACCTGACCCACCTGGAAGGTCTGGAAGCGGTTCGCAAGCGCCCCGGCATGTACATCGGGTCCACCGACAGCAGGGGGATCAACCACCTCTTCACGGAGGTGGTCGACAACTCGACCGACGAGGGCGTGGCCGGCCACGCCACCAGGGTCGTGGTGACGCTGCACGCCGACGGCAGCGTCCAGGTCGACGACGACGGCCGCGGCATCCCGACCGGCGTGCACGCCAAGTCCGGGCTGTCCGGCGTCGAACTCGTGCTCACCCGCCTGCACGCGGGCGGCAAGTTCGGCGGGTCCGGGTACAAGACGTCCGGCGGTCTGCACGGCGTCGGCGCGTCGGCGGTCAACGCGCTGTCCCACCGGTTCGACGTGGTGGTGCTGCGCGAGGGCAAGAAGCACGAGATGTCGTTCGCGCACGGCGTCCCCGGCACCTTCGACGGCCCTGGGCCGAAGGCGGCGTTCACCCGCCAGTCCGGCCTCCGCGTCACCGGCCGCACCAAGCGCACCGGCACGTCCATCCGCTACTGGTACGACGCCCGGTACTTCGAGAACAGCGCGAAGCTGGACGTCGAAGCGGTGCGCGCCAAGCTGCGCAACACGGCGTTCCTGGTGCCCGGCGTCACCTACGTCCTGCGGGACGCGACCGAGGGCACGATCGGCGAGGAGACCTTCCACTACCCCGGCGGCCTGTCCGACATGGTCGACTTCCTGGCCCCGGCCAACGAGAAGCCGGTGACCGGCACGCTGCTGATCAACGGCACGGGCGTCTACCACGAGAACGCCGCCGACGAGAACGGCGTCATGCGCTCCAAGGTCGAGCGCCAGGCCGAGGTCGAGATCGCGCTGCGCTGGGGCACCGGCTACGAGCGCACCGTCGAGTGCTTCACCAACACGATCCGCAACGTCCACGGCGGCACCCACCGCCGGGGCTTCGAGCGCGCGATGCTCAAGGCCATGCAGGAGGCCATCGGCCGGTCCCGGGGCCTGCTGAAGCCGAAGGAGGACCCGCCGACCCTGGAGGACGTGCTGGAGGGCATGACGGCCGTGGTGCACGTCCGCATCCCCGAGCCGCAGTTCACGTCCCAGACCAAGGACGAGCTGTCCACCGCCGGCATCACGAAGGTGGCCCTCGGCGTCGTCGAGAAGCACGTGAAGGCGTGGACCGAGGACCGGCGCACCAAGGCCGAGGCGAAGATCGTCCTGCAGAAGATCGTTGACGCCTCCCGCGTCCGCCTGACCCAGAAGCACCAGAAGGACGCCGCCCGCCGCAAGACCGCGCTGGAAGGCGCGGCCATGCCGCCGAAACTGGTCGACTGCCGCTCGACCGGCGTGGCCCGCAGCGAGCTGTTCCTGGTGGAGGGCGACAGCGCCCTCGGCTCGGCCCGGATGGCGCGCGTCTCCGAGTACCAGGCGCTGCTCCCGCTGCGCGGCAAGATCCTCAACGTGCAGAAGGCCAGCCTCGCCGACACCCTGCGCAACGCCGAGATCGCCTCCATCGTGCAGGTCCTCGGCGCGGGCACCGGGCGGACGTTTGACCTCGCCACCATGCGGTACGGCCGGGTCATCCTGATGGCCGACGCGGATGTCGACGGCTCGCACATCCGGACGCTGCTGATCACGCTGTTCGCCAAGTACATGCGGCCGGTGATCGAGGACGGCCGGCTGTACGCCGCGATGCCCCCGCTGCACAAGGTCGTGACGAAGGGCCGCAACCCCGAGACGCACTTCACCTTCACGCAGCGGGAGATGGAGCAGACCGTCACCCGGCTGGAGAAGGCGGGCAAGACGATCGTCAAGCCGGTGCCCCGGTTCAAGGGGCTCGGCGAGATGGACGCGGACGAGCTGTGGGAGACCACGATGAACCCCTCGACCCGTTCCGTCCGCCGCATCACCATGCACGACGCGGAAGCCGCGGAGGCCGCGTTGGAGCTGCTGATGGGGGAGAAGGTGGAGCCGCGCCGGGCGTGGCTCGTCGAGTCGGCCGCACGGGTCGACCAGTCCGCGATCGACGTCTGACGCAGGAGAAACAGTGGCTCGCCGCAAGACCCCCACGACCAGGGTCGACCCGTCCGCCTTCGACCGCGCGGGCGCCCAGGTGTTCGACAACTCGCTCACCACGGAGATCGAGGACTCGTACCTGGAGTACGCGTACTCGGTCATCCACTCCCGGGCCCTGCCGGACGCGCGGGACGGCCTCAAGCCGGTGCACCGCCGCATCCTGTTCTCGATGAACGAGCAGGGGCACCGCCCGACCAGCCCGTACGTCAAATCGTCCCGCGTGGTCGGCGACTGCTTCGTGCGCGGCGCGCTGGTCTCCACCCCCGGCGGCCTGCGCCCGATCGAGGCGATCGAGGTCGGCGACCTCGTCCTGGACCCGGCCGGCCACCCCGTCCGCGTCGTGGCGGCGTACGAGAACCCGGTGTCCGACCTGGTCCGCGTGACCTGGGCGAACGGCAACACCATGCTCGTCACGCCCGGCCAGCGGTTCCGGACCGACGACGGCGGGTGGACCGACGCCCGCGACCTGGCGGGCCGGCGGACCGTCGGCTACGGCGTGGACCGGCACGCGACCCTCGTCGCGGACGGCGGCGACGTCGAGGCCTACGTGCTGGGCCTGGTCGCGGCCGGCGGCGTGGTCGAGGACCGGCGCGTCCGCCTCACCATGACGTCCACCGAACCGCTGGACGCCGCGCACGGCTGGGCGATCGCCCACGGGCTGACCGTGGCGCGCGACAAGTACGAGGGCGAGGACGGCGTCGACCGCCACGTCCTCACCTTCGAGCCCGACGACCGGCTCCTCGACGCCGCCGCCGGCACCCCGGCCGCCGTCCGGTCCGAACGCACCCGCTGGGCGCCGTTCCTGGCGGGCCTGTACGACGCCGCCGGCCACGTCCACGACGGCCGGGAGATCGGCTTCGCGGACACCGGCGACGACGCCTACGCGATGCTGGCCGACGCGGGCATCCGCGCCGAACGCGCCCCCGACGGCCTGCGGACCACCGGCCGCCACGCGTCCGCGCTGGCCGCCGCCCTGCTGCGCTGGACGAAGACCGACCACGACGCCCTGGTCGACGCCATCCGCGCGGCACGCACCGCCGACCGCCCGGACGCGCTGTCGCTGACCGAGGTCGTCGCCGTCGAACCGGCCGCCCCGGACACCACCTACGACATCCAGGTCGACACCGGGGAACACGCGTTCGTCGTCGCCGGCCAGGTCGTGCACAACTGCATGGGCAAGTACCACCCGCACGGCGACACGGCGATCTACGACGCGATGGTCCGCCTGGCGCAGGACTTCTCCCTCAACACGCCGCTGGTCGACGGGCACGGCAATTTTGGCAGTCCGGACGACGGACCGGCCGCGAGCCGTTATACCGAGGCCCGCATGTCGCCGGCCGCGATGCTGCTGGTCGGCGAGCTGGACGAGGAGACCGTCGACTTCCGCCCGAACTACGACGGCTCGCTCCAGGAGCCGTCGGTCCTCCCGGCCGCCTTCCCGAACCTGCTGGTCAACGGCACGTCGGGGATCGCGGTCGGCATGGCGACGAACATGATCCCGCACAACCTCGCCGAGGTCGTGGCCGCCGCCCGCTGGCTGGTGACGCACCCGGACGCGTCGCTGGACAAGCTGATGGAGTTCATCCCCGGCCCCGACCTGCCCACCGGTGGCGTGCTGCTCGGGCTGGACGAGGTGCGCAAGGCGTACGAGACCGGCCGCGGTGTGGTGCGGATGCGGGCCAAGGTGGAGACCGGGCCGCTGGAGGGCAGTCGGGGGCGGCAGGCGATCACGGTCACCGAGCTGCCGTACGGCGTCGGTCCCGAGAAGATCATCGAGAAGATCACCGACGAGGTCACCAAGTCCAAGCGGCTGACCGGCATCGCGGACGTCAAGGACCTGACCGACCGCGAGAACGGCACGCGGGTCGTGATCGAGTGCAAGGTCGGCGTCAACCCGCAGGCGCTGCTGGCCGACCTGTACCGGCTGACGCCGATGGAGCAGTCGTTCGGCATCAACAACCTGGTGCTGGTCGAGGGCCAGCCGCGGACGCTGGGCCTGAAGGCGTTGCTGGAAGTCTTCCTGGCGCACCGGTACGAGGTGGTCACCCGGCGGACGAGGTACCGCCGCCGCAAGCGGGAAGACCGCCTGCACCTGGTCGAGGGCCTGCTGAAGGCGCTGCTCGACATCGACAAGGTGATCAAGCTGATCCGGGGGAGTGAGAACGCGCAGGCCGCGAAGGAAGGCCTGATGAAGACGTTCAAGCTGTCCGAGGTCCAGGCGACCTACATCCTGGACACGCCGCTGCGCCGGCTCACCCGGTACGACGCGATCGAGCTGGAGGCCGAGCAGGAGCGGCTGCGCGACGAGATCGCCGAGCTGAGCAAGATCCTGGACGACGAGCGCGAGCTGAAGAAGGTCGTCTCCGGCGAGCTGGCCAAGGTCGCGAAGGACCTCCAGTACGAGCGCCGCACCGTGCTGCTGGACGGTGATCTGAAGGAGGTGCTGGCCGCCTCGAAGCCGGCCGGGCCGCTGGAGGTCGCGGACGACCCGTGCCAGGTGGTGCTGTCGGCGACGGGCCTGGTGGCGCGCACGGCGGCGGAGTCGGAGGAGGCTTCGGAGGCCCGCCGGCGCAACGGCCGCACCAAGCACGACGCCGTGGCCGCGATCGTGCACACGACGGCCCGCGGCCAGGTGCTGCTGGTGACCAACCGCGGTCGGGCGTTCAAGACGGACGTGCTGCCGTTGCCGGTGCTGCCCGAGCAGAGCGGCACGGTGTCGCTGAGCGGTGGCATGGCGGCGAGCGAGCTGGTGGACCTCGACAAGGGCGAGAAGGTCATCGGCATCGCGCCGCTGTCGGACACCGGGTCGCCCGGGTTGGCGATGGGCACGCGGCAGGGCGTGGTGAAGGTGTGCTCCCCGGAGTGGCCGGTGCGGTCGGACGAGTTCGAGGTGATCAGCCTCAAGGAGGGCGACGAGCTGGTCGGCGTGACGTGGCTGGGCAGCGCGGAGGAGACGTTGGTCTTCGTGTCGTCGGAGGCGTCGCTGTTGCGCTACAGCGCTTCGCTGGTGCGTCCGCAGGGGTTGAAGGGCGGCGGCATGGCGGGGATCAACCTGCCGGGCGACGCGCGGGTGGTGTTCTTCGGCGCGGTGCGGACGGACGACGACGAGCACGGCGAGCCGATGGTCGTCACGTCGACCGGGCAGAGCGTGAAGGTGACGCCGTTCGCGGAGTACCCGGCGAAGGGCCGCGCGACCGGTGGTGTGCGGGCGCACCGGTTCCTCAAGGGTGAGGCCGGGTTGGCGCTGGCGTGGGTCGGCCCGCGCCCGGCGGGTGCGGCGGACAACGGCTCGCCCGTGGAGCTGCCCGCGGTGGACCAGCGGCGGGACGGTTCGGGCCACGCGCACCCCGGTCCGGATGTGGTGGGGCACCTCGTCGAACGGGGATGAAACCGGGGTCGTTGAGCCGTGAGGCGCGACGACCCCAGGTGCGGCTCCGGGCAGCGGCGGCCGATTCGCCGAAGTGGCGCGAACCTGCGTCGAAGGCGAGTCGGCCGCCGTCTGCCTGTCCGCGTCCTGGCACGTGTTGTGCGGACCAGGTTTCCGCACCCTCGAAGTCGGGCGCCGAGAGGCGACAGCACCGTGGTGGTCGCTCGCGGCTGACCCGGCCGACGCGAACCGGCGTCCCCCATTTTGGGCTTGATAACGACTCTCATATTCAGTAAGTATGGCACCCTTACCTAGCCGAGTGAAGGGCGCCCATGATCACCGCAGGATTGGCTTCGGTCACCTTCCGGGACAGACCGGTCGAGCAAGTCGTCGGTCTCGCCGCCGACGCCGGGTTGGGGGTGGTCGAGTGGGGCGGTGACGTCCACGTGCCGCCGGGCGACCTGGCGGGCGCGGCTCGTGCCGCCCGGCTGTGCCGGGAGAACGGCCTGGCCGTCGGCACCTACGGCTCGTACTACAAGCCCGGTGCGAGCGACCCGGCCGACTTCGCGCCCGTGCTCGCGACCGCCGAAGCCCTCGGCGCGCCCCGCATCCGGGTGTGGGCGGGGGTGAAGGGCTCGGCCGACGTCGGGCCGGCCGAGCGCGCGGTGATCACCGACGACCTGCGCCGCTGTGCCGAGTCGGCCGCCGGGCGCGGCATCGCCGTGACCGCGGAGCACCACGTCGAGTCGCTCACCGACGAACTCGGCTCGGCCGTGCGGCTGCTGGACGACGTGGACCTGGTGGCGCACTGGCAGCCGCGCGAGGCCCCGGACGTGCGGGACTGCCTGACCGAGGTGACGGCGCTGCTGCCGAGGCTGGCCGCCGTGCACGCGTTCTCCTGGGGCCCGGACGGCTTCACCGAACGCCTCCCGCTGAGCGCCCGCGCGGACCTGTGGCAGCCCCTGCTGAACCTCCTCGCCGAAGACGGCCGCGACCGGCACGTGGTGCTGGAGTTCGTCCCCGACGACTCGCCCGAGGCGTTCCGCCGGGACGCCGCCACCCTGCTCGCCTGGCTGGAGGACGCCCGATGAGGACACTCGCACTGCTCGCCGCCGCCGGACTGCTCGCCGCCTGCTCCACCGCTCCCGCCGAGGAGACGCCGCAGGCCACGCCGGTCGTGCGCACCGCCGCGCCGTTGGCGGCGGCGCTGAGCATCACCGACCCGCACGGTCAGAACGTCACCCTCGCCGAGCCCGCCGAGCGGATCGTCTGCCTCAACGGCCTGTGCGACGACCTGGTGACCGACCTCGGCCTCACCCCGGCGGGCACCAGCAACCCGACGCTGATCACGCACCCGGCGCTGCTCGGCGACGCGGGCAAGGCGGTGCCGGTCGTGCCGGGCACGTTCGGCAGCGAGGACGTCGAAGCCATCGCCGGCCTCAAGCCGGACCTCGTGATCGGCCTGCCCGGCGTGCACGACGCCCTCCGGCCCGCCATCGAGAAGTTCGCTCCACTGTGGACGGCCGAGCCCGCCACGTGGGAGGAGTCCGTCGGCTACCTGCGGGCGTTGGGCGCGCTGACCGGCCGCACCGACCAGGCCGTGCGGGCGGAGGAGAGGTTCCGCGGGCACTTCGCCGACGCGGTCGCCAAGACGCACGGCAACGGCCAGTCGGCGAGGAAGGTGCTGCTGATGTACGGCAGCGTGGACTCGATCGGCGTCGACACCACGTCGTCGCTCAAGGGCCACCTGCTCGGTCTGCTGTTCGCCTACCCGTTCCCCGCCAAGGGAACCGACGCGGACACGGCGAGCAGCTACAGCATCGAGGAACTGCTCGCGAAGCAGCCCGACGTGATCTTCGTGTACTCGCTGCTGTTCTCCTCCGACGACAGGACGTTGAGCAGTCAGCTAGCGGAGAACCCGGTGTGGCAGCAGATCCCGGCCGTGCAGCGGCAGGGTGTGCACGAGATGCACGCCAAGCTGTGGGGCGCGGGCCGTGGCCTGCGCAGCCTGTCGGCGGTCGTGGACGAGGCGCTGGCGAAGGTACCCGCTTGAGGCTGCTCGTGGCCGTCGCGGTGGCGGCGGTGGTCGGTTCGCTGATGCTGGGCCGACCGGTCGTGCTGTTCACCGGCACCGAGCTGGAACACGTCGTCGTGTGGCAGCTCCGCGTCCCCCGGCTGCTGCTGGGTGCGATCGCCGGGGCGTGCCTGGGTACGGCGGGTCTGCTGTTGCAGGAGTCGCTGCGCAACCCGCTCGCCGTCCCGGAACTGCTCGGCGTGTCCAGCGGGGCCGCCGCCGCCGTGGGGACCTGTGTGGCGTTCGGGATCGCGGTGCCGGGCGCGCCGTTCACGCCTGCGCTGATCGGCGCGGCGGTCGGTGGCGCGGTGACGCTGCTGGCGGTGCGGGGCGCGACCGGGCCGGCGGCGGTGCTGCTGATCGGCGCGGCGGTCGGCTCGGCCTGCCAGGCGGTGATGCTGGCGGCGACCGCGATGACGGACTCGCGGGAACAGGGCGTGCTCGTGCGCTACCTGCTGGGCTCGTTGACCGGGACGACGTGGCGGACGCTCGGCCCGGTGGCGGTCGGGCTGGCGCTCGCGGTGCCGGCGGTGGTCTTCGTGCTGCCCCGGGTGCGGGTGCTGCGGCTGGGGGACGACGAGGCGCTGTCGGCCGGCCTGCGGCCGGGGCGGGTGCGGATGGCCGTGCTCGGGGTGGCGTCGCTGCTGGTCGCCGTGGTGGTCGGGCCGGCGGGTCCGGTGGCGTGGGTCGGGTTCTTCGCGCCTCGGCTGGCGGCCCGGATCGGGCGGCCCTCACTGGGGGTGACGGCTTTCCTGGGTGCGCTCGTGGTGGTGGTCGCGGACCTCGTCGCGCGGACCGTGCTGTACCCGGTGGAGTTGCCGGTCGGCGGTCTGACGGCACTCGCGGCGGTGGCGGTGGGCCTGCTGGTGCGGAGACGCGCATGAAGTCGAACGGTCCCCGCGGTCGTGGGCGAGCGTGGTGGCGGCTGTGCGCGCTGTTCCTGCTCGTCGTGCTCTGCGCATTGGCCCAGGTCAGCGTCGGGTCGACCGACGCGACGCTGGGTGCGTTGTTCGGCGACGACGGCCACGCGCGGATGGTCGTGGTGGAGTTGCGGGCCCCACGGGTCCTCGTCGGCCTCTGCGCCGGTGCCTGCCTGGGCACAGCCGGAGCGATCCTCCAATCCGCCGTCCGCAACCAGCTCGCGTCCCCGGAGATCACCGGCGTGGGCTCGGGCGCGGTGCTCGGTGCGGTGGTCGCGTCGGTCATCGGCGGCGTTGCCGCCCAGCCGCTGCCGATGGCCGGGGCGGCCCTCGTCGGCGGGGTCGTCGGCGGCGGGGTGCTGTGGGTGCTGGCGGGCGCGTCCGGTGATGTGGCGGTGCGCGGTGTGGTCGTCTCGGCCGTGCTGGTCGGCACGACCCTCGTCCTCCTCACCGCACGTCCCCAGTTGGCGGGCGCGGTGTCGCGGTGGCTGCTCGGCTCGCTGGTGGGACGCACGTGGGAACACCTCGCGCCGCTCTGGCCGATCCTGCTCGTGGTCCTGGCGACCGCAACGGCCCTCGGCGGCGTGCTGGACGTCCTCGCCGTGGACGACGATCACGCGCACGCCGTCGGGCTCGCCGTGGTCCCCTGGCGCAGCACGGTCCTGCTCCTGGCCGCGTTGGCGACGTCGGGAGCGGTCGCGGCGGTCGGCGCCACCGCGTTCGTGGGGCTGCTCGCGCCGCACGCCGCACGCCGCCTCGTCGGAGCGGCGCACAAACACGTGATACCGGCCGCCGCGCTGACCGGGGCGGCTGCCGTGGCGGCGGCGGACACCGTCGGCCAGCTCGTCCACGTCCCGGCCGGAGCGATCACGGCGTTGCTCGGCGCGGGTGTGCTCATCCTGGTGGCACGCAGAACTGGAGGGATCGGGTGACACCACTGCGCGCCGAGGGCGTGCACGTCCGGTTCGGCGAGCACGCCGTGCTGAAGGGCGTCGACCTGGCGGTGGGCGCGGGGGAGTGGCTCAGCCTGCTCGGGCAGAACGGCAGCGGCAAGACGACGCTGCTGCGCGTCCTGGCCGGGCTGCTCGCGCCGCAGGACGGCGGCGTCCGGCTCGACGGCAGGCCGATGGCGGACCTGTCACGCCGGCACATCGCCCGCCGGATAGCCCTGCTGCCGCAGGCCACCCCGTACGTGCAGGGCCTGACCGTCCGCCAGTTCGTGCGCCAAGGCCGTTACGCCGCAAGGGGTCCACTCGGGATGCTCGGCGAGTCGGACGACGACCAGGTGCGACAGGCCTTGCGGGACACCGAAGTCGCGCAATGGGCCGACACCCCGGTCGAACGCCTCTCCGGCGGTCAGCGCCAACGCGTCCGGCTCGCCCTCGCCCTGGCCCAGGACGCGCCGATCCTGCTGCTCGACGAGCCCACCACCTACCTGGACATCCGCCACCAGATCGACGTTCTCAACCTGGTTCGCGACCTGCAACGGGAGCGCGGGCTGACGGTGGTGTCGGTGCTGCACGACCTGGGCCAGGCGGCGCGGTACTCGGACCGGGTCGTCGCCTTGAAGGAAGGCGTGGTGCACGCCGACGGCGCACCGTCCGAAGTGGTCGACGCCGATCTGCTGCACGACGTGTACGGCGTCGCGGGGCAGGTGCTGTGGATCACGACCAATGGGGTATTGAAAATGGTTGTCGTTCCAGATTAGGTTGGTGGTGGTCGATCCGACCAACACCGAGAAACGAGAGAGAGGAGACGTCCATGGACCAGATCTTCGTGAACGTCGAGGACGAGCGCCTGCTGCCGCACAACTCCGCCACGCACAGCAACGCGTTGGTCGAGAACCCGTTCGACGGCGGCGACGACGAGTGACGGACTCCGGGGCCGCCACTCCGGCGGCCCCGGACCCCTTTCCCCGGAGGTGCGCGTGGAAACCCTGAAACCCGGCACGGCGCTGTTCACCGGCCCGTCCGGCGCGGTGCTGCGGGACGCGGCGGGCGAGCTGTTCGCCATCGCCCTGTCCGACGAGGCGATCGGCGGCGTCCGCGCGGCGCTCACCAGGGCCGACGCGCCGGTCCCGCCGGAGCTGGCCGCGTTCGACCACGCCGGGCACCTCGGCCCGCGCCCGACCTGGCCGGTCGGCCGCCGCACGGTGGCCGTGCTGTCCGACCACCGCCCGGAGATCTCCGACGCGCTGCGCCGGGCGGGCGCGAAACCCGTGGTGCTGCCACCGGACGCGGACCTCGACGCGGTGCTCGACGCGCGGCCGGCCGCGCTGTGCGCGTGGCACGACGGCCCGGCCCCCGAGCGGTGGGTGGAGTTCGACGCCCTCGCCGGGCACGGCATCGGGTGGCAGCGGATCAGCCGCGAGGGCAGGCACGTGCTGCTGGAGCCGATCGGCGTGTCCCACCGGGACGTGCGGGCCCGCCGCCTCGCCGCGGCCGGCTCCGGGCACCGGCACCTCGCCGCCTACTGGGCGGGGGAGCACGCCGTGCTCGGCGACGAGACCCCGGACCCGGCCGAACTCCTGCTGGTCGCCGCGCTCGCGGCCAAGGACCTCGCGCGCTGGGCGACCGGCGTGCCCGCGTCGGGCAACTCCCTGACGCCTGACGTGGTCCCGGCCCACCGCCGGCTGCGCGTGCTCGACCTCGACACCGGGGCGATCGCCGACCACCCGGTGCTGCCGGTGCCCGCCAGTGCGCCGTGACTTCACCGTGGCGGGGCTCGCGCACACCCTCGTCGCGGTCGACCGCGACGCCCCGGTGGTGCTGATACGCACCCCGTACGGGCGGCACCACCACTTCGCCGAGGCGGCGGCCTGGGCCGGGCGCGGGTTCTCCTGCGTGGTGGGCGACGTGCGCGGCCGGCACGGCTCGTCCGGCGCGTTCCGTCCGTACCGGTGCGAGGCGGTGGACGGCGCGACCGTCGTCGACGCGTTGCGGCGCATGGGTTTCCGCCGGGTCATCACCGCCGGGTCGTCCTATGCCGCGTACTGCGCGGTCACCGCCGCCATCGCCCGGCCGGACGCGGTGGTCGGCGTGCTCGCCGCCGTGCCCGCGCTGGGACTCGGTGAGACCGCCCGCGAACCCGGCGGCGCGGCCCGGCTGGCGTGCCGGGTCGGCTGGTGGGGCGAGCACGCGGCGACCGCCGTCTCCACCGACCTCGCCCGCACCCCGGTGATCGGGCTGGTCGACGGCTGGGACGACCTCTGGTCCGCCCCGGAACGCACCCACGAGTTGTGGAAGGCGTTGCCGCGCCTGAAGATGCCGCTCCTCGCCGTCGGTGGGCTGCGCGACCCGTTCGCCGCCGACACCGAACGCCTCGCGCGCCACTGGGGCGGCCCCACCAGGCTCGTCCTGGGGCCGTGGGCGCACGAACTCGACGCCGACGACCCCGGAGCCGCGCTCGCCGGCCGTCGCGTCGGCTCCCTCTACGCGGCGTGGGCTCGGGCCATCGGGAACCTCCACGGCGACAAGGCTTTCTACGCGGTCGACGGCTGGCGGCGGCACACCGGAGCCACCACGGCAGTCGACCTGGACATCGTCGTGGGCGACTTCCACGCCGACCCCGAACACCCGTTCCGCTCGGTCCCGCCCGGCGCGCCGATCACCGACGACCCCGGCGCCGTCCTGCTCACGCCGCCGCTGCCGGCGGGTGAACTCCGCGGCGGCACAACGGTTTCGCTGACCGTGGTGGCCGACGTGCCCGATGCGGACTGGGTGGTGCGCCTGTCCCTCGACGGCATCCACCTCGCGCACGCGATCGGACGCCACCGGCACGAGCCGGGCGTGCCGCGGGAGGTGACCCTGGACCTCCCTCCGATCGGCCTGACCATCGCCGAAGGCACGAGGCTCCGCATCGAAGTGGCCGGTCACCACTGGCCACGGCACGCCCGCAACCCGCACACCGGCGAAGACCCCGTCACGGCGGTGGTGCTCAAGCCCAGCTTGCGGCAGGTCCGCCACGCCGAGGCCCGCATCCCGTGGCACCCCGCCGGCTCGGGCGAAGTCCCCGCCGCCGCACTACCCGAGGAGATCGCATCGTGACCGCGCCCCTGCTGGTGGACCCGCTGACCGGGATCGTGCGCAGACTGGTGGACGTCGCCCCGGTGCCCGGCGTGCCGCGCCGCTACCGGGCCGTCACGGCGGAGGTGGCCGACGCGCGGCGGCTCGGCGCGTGGCCGGCCGACCGGGTCAGCCTCGGCACGACGTTCGGGGACGTGGACGCGGCCCGCGCGGCGGCGGTGGGCGAAGCGGTGGAACGGTATTGCGGCAACCGGGTTCCGCCCGGTCTCCGCACCGCGACCGCCGCCGAACTGGAATCCGCCGGAATCCGCCATTTCGGCCCTGCCGACCTGCCGTTCTTCACCTCTTCGCAACACGCCGCCAAGGGATTCCCCTATCGACCGTTCACCGACGACCTGCCGATCGCGTGGGTGGCAGGCGAGGAATCAGGTGAAATATGCCTCCTTCCCGCCTCGTGGGTCTATCTGAACTACCACTCGGGCGAGCGGAGAACGGAACCGCGGCTGCACCACTTGAACTACGCGGGCATCGCCACCGGGGTGAGCGCCGAGGACGCGTACACCCGCGCGCTGCTCGAACTGGTGGAACGCGACGCGCTGGAGCGCTGGTGGCACCTCGGCGCGCCGACCACCGGCATCGCCGTGGAGGACGTCCCGGGCCTGGCCGCCGAGCTGGCCGACTGCCCGCTGGACGTCCACTTGGTGGAACTGCCGACCGAGCACCCGGTGTGGTGCGTCGGGGCGGTCGTGGTGGACCGGACCACCGGGATCGTCGCGGGTGGCGGCGCGGCGCGGTTCGACCCGGTGGAGGCGTGCACGAAAGCCGTGCTGGAGGCCGTGCACACCTGGGTCTTCACACAGGGCCTGCTGGACGAGGACGGCTGGGTGTTCCGCTCCATCAAGGCGGGCCTGCTGGCCGAAGGCCTCTACCTGCCGCACCGCGCCGACCGCCGCTACCGCGACGACGCGGGCGAGGACTACGCCAGGGTGCGCGACCTCGGCGCCCAGGTGCAGGTGTGGCTCGACCCGAGGGTGCAGGCGGAACTGTTGCACCGCTTCACCCGGCCACGGCGCATGACGACAGTCCACCCGCGAGGGAATCTCGCCGACCTGGAGGAGGGCTTGGCGGGCAACCGGATCGCGACCGTCGATCTGACCACGGAGGACGTCGCCGAGGCCGGCCTGCGGGTGGTGCGGGTGTGCGCGACCGGGCTGGTGCCCAACGCGCCCGCCGCGTTCCGCTACCTCGGCCTGCCACGCTGGGGGAACACCGAATCCCTCGTCCTCGACCCGCCGCCGTTCCTGTGATCGCGCTGCCGGAACCGGCCGACCTGCCGATGACGCTGGCGGACGCGTTGCGGTCCCGCCGATCGCGCTACTCCTATCGGCCGTTGAGCCGACAGGACCTCGGCACGCTGCTCCACCACGCCGTGGGGGTGCAGCGGCACGTGCCGCCGCACGTCCTCGGCATGAACCCCACGGCGGGCGGTCTGCCGTCGCTGCGGGTCCACGTTGTGGTGGACGGCAAGGTGTTCGAGTACCTCCGGGAGCCGCACGCCCTGTGCGAGACCGGATCGGCCGAGCTGACCGGCGTGTTCGCCCAGGAGGAGTTCGCCCGCCGCGCCCACACGGTGCTCGTCCTAACCGGACGGATGGGGCCGGGGCTGGCCAAATACGGTCCTCGGCATTACCGCACCGTCCACCTGGACGCGGGCGTCGCGGTGCAGAACCTGTACCTCGTAGGGGCCGCACTGGACTTGCGCTGCTGCGCGGTCGCCGGGTTCGCGGACGACGCGGTGAAAGCCCTTGTCAGGGGCGGAGAAGAGGACGTTCCACTGGTGCTCTTCGTGGTCGGCTAGGGGACACCACCCTGCATCCGCACGAAGAAAGTGCCCATAAGCCCATTCCCCCGGTACCCCTTCGCGCAATAACGTTGTGCGGGGCAGCAAGGGGGAGTTGCTATGGACACAACCAGAACGGACACATTCGCCGGCGCCTTACGCGCCGCCATCGCGGAGCGCGGGCTGGGGCTGGAACGCATCCGCGAGCACTTGGCGCAGCAGGGCGTGAAGGTCAGCCTGGCGACCTTGAGCTACTGGCAGTCGGGCCGCAGCCGCCCGGAACGCCGCTCGTCGCTGGCCGCCATCGGCCACTTGGAGGAAATACTGGATCTGCCCAGCGGCTATCTCGCCAGTTTGCTGGGACCGCCCCGGCCGCGCGGCCGGTGGCTCAAGCGGGTGCCGGCCCAGCCGATCCCGATCAGCGCCCTGTGGCCCGAACCGGACCAGGTCGACTGGGCCATCCGGCAGGTGGACACTAGCTGGGACGGGCGGCTGACCCGGCTGAGCCAGCACGACTTCGTGACCGTGGGCGCGGACCGCGGCGAACGCGGCACCCGCTCCCGGCACGTGCTGCGGGCGGAGGCCGACGGCGCGGACCGCTGGGTGGCCATCGTGCACGTCGATCAGCCGGAACGGCAGTTGCCGCTGCTCAGACCTTTGCGGCACTGCACCGTGGGCCGGCTGGTCGCGCACCCGGCCGCCGGCCTGGTGGTGGCCGAACTGCTGTTCGACCGGGCGCTGCGCCGGGGCGACAGCATCGTCATCGAGCACGAACTGGTCAACCGCCCGCCCTACCCGCTGGCGACGACCTGCGGCCGGCGGTTCCGGCTGCCGGTGCGCGAATACGTGCTGGAAATCGCATTCGACCCACTGGCGCGTCCGGTGGAATGCGTGCAGTACCGCGAATCGGACGGACAGGTGGAAGACGTCCGCCCGGTGGAAATGGACGCGGGCGGCTCGCTGCTGGGCGTGGCGCTCGATTTCGGTCCGGGCAGCTACGGATTCCGCTGGAAATGGCCTAATTCGCGCTAGCGGTCCTCGCCGCGCGCCGCAGGGTCGGGGTCGCCCAGGCCAGGACGACCCCGACCAGCAGCACGGCGCCGCCCGCGGCGAGCCCGGCCCGCGGACCGGCGAGCACGGCCGCCCCGCCGGCCAGCGCCGCGCCGGCGGGCTGACCCAGGCCCCACGACAGCATCCGGGCCGTCGTGTTGACCCGGGACTGGAGTTCCGGCGGGCACATCCGCTGGCGGTAGGTGATCGCATTCAGCACGACGGTCGAGTGCGCGGTGCCCCAGGCGATCGCCGCCGCGCAGGCGGGCGCCCAGTGGGTGCTCAGCAGCGCGGAGCCCGCACACAGCAGGGAGAGCGGCAGCCCGGCCAGCGCCAGCCGCGCGCCGCCCCACCGTTCCGTGAGCCGTGGCAGCAGGCGGGACGCGAGCAGCGCGCCCACACCCCAGGAGCTGAACAGCGCCGCCAGCCGCGGATCGCCGGAGGGCGCGACACCCAGCACCCGGTCCGCCCACGGCACCAGCATGGCCACCCACGCGCCCGCCGCCGCCGAGTGCGTCGCGCCGACCAGCGTCAGCGTGCGGATGATGGGGTGCCGCCACAGGAAACGCAGCCCGGAGCCGATGTCCCGGGCCAGCGTGGTGGCGTCCGCGCGCGGGGTTGACAGCGCGCCCCGGATGGCCCGGATCAGCATGGCCGAGCCGGCGGCGGTGACCACGTTCACGGCGAGCAGGTCGGCCGGCGCGATCGTCGCGACCAGCAGACCGGCCGCGCCCGGCACCACGAGTTCCACCATCGTGGACCGGCCGAACAGCTTGGCGTACGCGGCGGTGAGCTTCGCCTTGCCCACCAACGAAGGCAGCGCGCCGAAGTTGGCCGCGTCGAAGAACACGAACGCGGTCTGCGCGAGGAACGCCACGACCACCACGTGCGGCGCGGTCAGCACCCCGGCCCACCACGCCAACGGGACGGTGACCAGCCCGCCCGCCACCACGACGTCCATCGCCACCATCAGCCGCCGCCGGTCGACCCGATCCGCCACCGCGCCCGCGAGCAGCCCGAAGACCAGGTACGGCAACGCTTCCGCCATCGCGACGGCCGAGGTCCACCCGGGCGAGCCGGTGAGCTGGTAGACGAGCACCGGCAGCGCGACGACCGAGACCAGGGAGCCCGCGACGGACAGCAGGCGGGCGGTGAGGTAACGGCTGAAGTCCCGCGCGGGCGCGTCGTGGTCCTGGGTGACGTTCACGCGGTCATGCTAATGAATGCCATGTTCAGGTAACAACCTAGCCGTAGAACCGGCGCAGCGAGGGCCACGCCTTCGACCACGTCGGCGCGGAGCACAGCGCGATGTCCGTGCCGTCCTCCTCGTTCTCGATCGGCGCGCGGTGGATCTCGACCACCCGGCAGTTGGTGAACACCGGGTTCCGGTTGCCGACCACCACGACCGGCCCGGTCATCGAGTCCGGCGGCGGGCCCCAGTCCGCATAGGACATGTGCCCGGAATACGGCTCGGGCAGCCCGTTCTCCGGCCCGTACCGGGCGATCGCGCCCGCCTGGCCGTAGTTCCGGGCGAAGACCACCGCCGTATCGCGATGCTCCAGCGGGATTCCCGCCCACACCCGGCCCACGGCGGCGGTCAGCTCCGGCCACCCGACCTGCTCACCCGCCTCCGGGTTCACCGCCAGCACGGGGCCCAGCGCGGACGCCGGCAGTACCGGCAGGCTGATCAGCACGGACATCGCCGCGCCCACCACCGCCCCGCTGACCGCCCACGCCCGTCGCCGGGCCGCCCAGCGCACGGCGGGCTCCGCCCCGGCCGCGACCAGCACCACCAACAACGCCATGGTGTAGTACGCCTTGCCGCCCGCGATCAGCGTCACCGCGCAGAGCACCGGGTAGCCCAACGCCACCGCCCGCAGCCGGTCGTCCCGCCACAGCCGCAGGAACCCGGCCACCCACACCGGCACCAGGAACGGCGACAGGTACACCAACTGCATCGGCACGAACAGCGCCCGGTTCTCGCCGCCGTCCGCCGAGCTGATGCCGCCCGCCACCGTCACCAGCGGGAGGTCGTGCCGGATCTGCCACACCAGCACCGGGGCCACGATCACCCCCGCCACCAGCACGCCGACCGGCAGCCACCGGTTCCACAGCACCCGACGCGGACCGACCGACAGCAGCGAGACGCCGAGCGAGAACAACAGCAGCGGCACCAGCCACTTGTTGGTCAGCGCGACTCCGACGGCCGCGCCGATCGGCACCCACCAGCGCCCGTCCCCGGACCGCAGCAGGCGCACGAAGAAGTACCCGATCACCACCCACAGGAGCAGGTCCGCGGTCGCGGTCGACAGCATGTGCGTGACCCCGAGGATGAACCCGGACAGCGCGGTCGCCGCCGCGGCCAGCACCTGCGCGCCCCGCCCGCCGTCCAGCTCCCGGGCGATCAACGCCACGACGACCACCGTCGCGGCCCCGAGCAGCGTCGCCGCGATCCGGATGCCCAACGGGGTCTGGCCGAACACCGCGGAGAAGACCCTGGCCAGCAACGGGGTCAACGGCGGCTGGTCCACGTAGCCCCACGCCAGGTGGTCGCCGGCGGCCAGGAAGTACAGCTCGTCGCGGTGGAAGCCGTACCGGTCGGACAACGCGGTCAGCACCACCACCTGCACCGCCACCACGACACCGACCTCGCGCCACGCGAACCCGGGTCTCACGTGCACGTCCCGCCGGCCCGGCTCATGCGGTGCCAAGATGTCCACGACCTCCTCTGCGCGCCGACAGGCCAGTCGCACGCGGTTGCTCTCTTCGGGGTGCGGACTCGGCTTCGTCGACGCGACACCCCCAGTCGGTGACCCGTGGCACACACCTTTGCGTGGTCCGCGCCACCCGGCAACGGCGGAATAGTCACGGTCGGGGTACTGTTCCAAGTAATTGAAAGTGCAACTACTTGGATCGGGGAGCGGCTATGCAGTTCGGGGTCTTCACCGTCGGCGACGTGACGCCCGACCCCACCACGGGGCGGACGCCGACCGAGGCCGAGCGCATCAAGGCCATGGTCGCGATCGCGCTGAAGGCCGAGGAAGTCGGCCTGGACGTGTTCGCCACCGGCGAGCACCACAACCCGCCGTTCGTGCCGTCCTCGCCGACCACGATGCTCGGCTACCTCGCCGCGCGCACCGAGCGGCTGATCCTGTCCACCGCGACCACGCTGATCACCACGAACGACCCGGTCAAGATCGCCGAGGACTTCGCGATGCTCCAGCACCTGGCGGACGGCCGGGTCGACCTCATGATGGGTCGCGGCAACACCGGGCCGGTGTACCCGTGGTTCGGCAAGGACATCCGCGACGGCATCGACCTGGCGATCGAGAACTACCACCTGCTGCACCGGCTGTGGCGGGAGGACGTCGTGGACTGGGAAGGCAAGCACCGCACGCCGTTGCAGTCCTTCACGTCGACGCCACGCCCGCTGGACGGCGTGCCGCCGTTCGTGTGGCACGGCTCGATCCGCAGCCCGGAGATCGCCGAACAGGCCGCGTACTACGGCGACGGCTTCTTCGCGAACCATATTTTCTGGCCCAAAGAGCACTTCATGCGGCTGATCAACCTGTACCGGGAGCGCTTCGAGCACTACGGGCACGGGACCGCGCAGCAGGCCATCGTGGGCCTCGGCGGCCAGGTCTTCATGCGCCGCAACTCGCAGGACGCGGTGCGCGAGTTCCGCCCGTACTTCGACAACGCGCCGGTCTACGGCCACGGTCCGTCCCTGGAGGACTTCACCGCCCAGACGCCGCTGACCGTGGGCAGTCCGCAGGAGGTCATCGACAAGACGCTGACCTTCCGGCAGCACTTCGGCGACTACCAGCGGCAACTGTTCCTGATGGACCACGCCGGCCTGCCGTTGAAGACGGTGCTGGAACAGCTCGACCTGCTCGGCGAGATCGTGCCCGAGCTGCGGCGCGAGTTCGCCGCCGGCCGCCCGGCGGACGTCCCGGACGCCCCGACGCACGGCTCGCTGCTGACGGCGGCGGTCCGATGACGACGCTCGCGGTGGTGTCGGCCGGGCTGAGCGAGCCGTCGTCCAGCCACCTGCTGGCCGACCGGCTCGCCGCCGGGGTCGGGGCCGTGCTGCCGGTGGAGCTGCGTCCGGTGCACCTGCGCGATGTCGCGCGGGACGTGGCGGACAACCTCGTGACCGGGTTCCCCAGTGCGCGGTTGAAGGCCGTGGTGGACGACGTCGTCGGGGCCGACGGGCTGATCGTGGTGACCCCGACGTTCAACGCGTCGTACAGCGGGCTGTTCAAGTCCTTCGTCGACGTGCTGGAGTCGGAGTCGTTGGCCGGCAAGCCGGTGCTCATCGGCGCGACCGGTGGGACGGAGCGGCATTCGCTGGTGCTGGACTTCGCCCTGCGACCGCTGTTCGCCTACCTGAAGGCGAACGTCGTCCCGACCGGTGTGTACGCGGCGTCCTCGGACTGGGGCTCGCCGCAGGGCTTGTCGGACCGGATCGACCGCGCGGCGGGCGAGTTGGCCGGGTTGCTGGCGGGCCGTGCGCCGGCCAAGCCCGCCGACCGCTTCAGCGACGTGGTGCCGTTCGACCAGTTGCTGGCCGGGACCAAGCGGCACGGGTGAAGGTCGGCGTCGGGCCGGTGGCGTTCAGTTCTGTGCTTCCTCACCGGCCGGGACGCCACCGCACACGTGGTGTGGCCCGCCGACCGACCGGGGTCACCGGCATCGAGTCGATCACGTCGGCTATTCGGTGGTCGAAGCGCCGACCCGCGTCATATGGTCCCGATCATGACGGTCGTCGCCTCCACCTCCCTCCGACTCGCCACGCACAACGCCGAAGTCCTGCTGACCGCCCTCGCCCGCGTCCGCGGCCAGGAGTTGATCCGCAGGCCCGGCTTCCTCGCCATGAACGGCCCGAAACTGCTCCGCGTCCTCGTGCTCGGACCCGACCCGGAGGCCGACGACGTCACCGCGATCGCCGAGTTGGTAGCGGGCGCCCGGGGCCGGGTCACCGTCGAAGACCCGTTCAGCACCGTCGACGGCACGCCGTGGCGGCTCGCGCCCCGGCCGTTGCCGGTGATGGTCCGCCGCCCCGAGCCGTTGCCCGAACCCGCGCTGGACGTCACGCGCGTCACCACCGCCGAAGAACTGGCCGTCGCCGAACGGACCGTGCTCGACGGGTTCCCGTTGCCGGGCTTCACGGCGGGCGAGGCGTTCCCGGTCGCGTTCCTGGACTACGGCGAGGCTCGGTTCCACATCGTCCGGCGGGACGGTGAGGTCGCCGGCGCCTGTCTGACCATTGTGGACGAGTCGGCGGCCGGGGTGTACTGGGTGACGACCCTGCCCGAGCACCGGTCGCGTGGTGTCGGGCGGGCGTTGATGCATGTGGTGCTCAACGAGGTCGATGACCGGCCCATGACGTTGTCCTCCGCCGTGGCGGGCAAGCCGTTGTACGACTCGCTCGGCTTCGAGACCGTCGGCTCCGCGACCTGGTGGTCGACGAGCGAAGCAAGCTGACCGGGACGCGAAGCCCTCCGGTCCGAGGTGACCGTGCTCGGGCGCGCCGGCCGGTTCGTCGTGCCGCTAGTCGGCGAACTGGCCCGGTCGGCGGCCCTCGCCCGCCGGACCCCGGTAGGCCTGCGCGATCTCCAGCCACCGGGTGGCGAGGTCGCCGTGGGCCTTGAGCGCCAGGTCGGCGTGGTGGCGGCGGCGGGTGACGAGCAGGCAGAAGTCCACCGCCGGGCCTTCGACGCGCTGGTCGGCGTCCTCCGGGCCGAAGTCCCAGCGTTGGCCGGAGGGCGCGGTGATCTCGAACCGGAACTCGTCGGCGGGCGGCTGCTCGCCGCGGGCCAGGTAGCCGAAGTCCTTGGTCCGCACCGCGAAGCCGACC
The DNA here is from genome assembly GCF_050942485.1 of Actinosynnema sp. CS-041913. Taxonomy (NCBI): domain Bacteria; kingdom Bacillati; phylum Actinomycetota; class Actinomycetes; order Pseudonocardiales; family Pseudonocardiaceae; genus Actinosynnema; species Actinosynnema sp. CS-041913. The sequence continues at coordinate 4,079,876 of NZ_CP192037.1, forward strand.
AGGTGGCCGAGGCGGTCGTCCCAGTCGCGGTGCACGCCCAGCGCGTCGGCGATGTCCTGACCGTGACCGAACAGCTCCATCAGGCCCGCACTGGCCAACACCTGCGGCGGCAGCGGGTTCACCAGCCACGGCACCGCGGCGTCGGGCGGGACGGCGGCCAGCGCGCCGATCGCGGTGGCCCTGGTCTGCTGCCAGCGGGCGAGCAGGGCGTCCGGGTCCAACGCCAGGTGGGGCGCCATCGCGGCGTCCACGTTCGCGTCGAAGTCGTCGGACAGGCTCGACAACAGCGCGCGGAACCGGTCGCCGTCGGCGGCTGCCAAACCCGCCAGCGCGAAGATCGCGGTCAGGTGGGCGATCTGGTGCTTGACCGTCCAGCCGGGGGCCGGGGTAAGCCGCGACCATTTGTCGGGAGCGAGGTCGGCGACCATCCGGTCGACGTCGTCACCGGTCGCGGTAAGCGCCGTGAGCACGTCCATGTATGTCCTCCCGCGCGAATAGCGGCGAATAGCCCGAGGTGTATTCGGACACGTCGGTGGGTGGCTCGCCGGATATTTCCGGCAGCCGCTCCCGAATCCGAGCATGCCGCACCGGAAAGCCGATGTCTTCTCGCGTTGTGCGCAAGGTGTGGCAGTGCGCGGCGGGCCGGCGGCAGGCCCGGGGCGGCGCACGACCGGCCTGGTTCCAATAGGTGGGACACTACGTCGGCCCCAGGTCAGGGCGTCCCGGCGCGATGTGGGAGACTTCGCGGCATGGCTCCTCTTCGCTTCGCCCTGCCAAACAAGGGCTCTTTGAGTGCTCCCGCGGCGCAAATGCTGGCCGAAGCGGGGTACCGGGTCCATCGGTCGGGGCGCGAGCTGATCGTGGCCGATCCGGCGAATGATGTGCAGTTCTTTTTCCTGCGGCCCCGGGACATCGCGGTGTACGTCGGGGAGGGCTCGCTGGACGTCGGCATCACCGGCCGGGACCTGCTGCTCGATTCCACCGTGTCCGCGAAGGAAATCCTCCCGTTGGGCTTCGGCAAGGCGTCGTTCTTCTTCGCGTCGAAGCCCGGGGGCATTTCCGACTCGGCGGGGCTGGAGGGCAAGCGGATCGCGACCAGCTACCCGAACCTGGTCGACAACCACCTGGCCGAGCACGGCATCAAGGCGAAGCTCGTACGGCTCGACGGCGCGGTCGAGACGGCCGTGGAGCTGGGGGTGGCCGACGCCATCGCCGACGTCGTGGAGACCGGGACCACGCTGAAGACCTCGGGGCTGGAGACGTTCGGCAAGCCGATTCTGAAGTCCGAGGCCGTGCTGATCCAGGGCGACACCGTGGAGGAGACGCCCGGCGCGCTGCGGTCGGTGGAGATCCTGCACCGGCGGTTGCAGGGCGTGCTGATCGCCCGCCGGTACGTGATCCTGGACTTCGACTGCCCGGTGAGCACGCAGGAAGAGGCGTTCAAGCTGGTGCCGGGCATCGAGTCGCCGACCGTCTCGCCGCTGGCGCGGGAGGGCTGGGTGGCCGTGCGGTCGCTGGTGCCCCGTGACGACGCGCCGTTCATCATGGACGAGCTGTGGCGGGTGGGGGCGCGGGCGATCCTGGTCAGCTCGCTGGACACCTGTCGTATCTGATCTCCGTCGTTCCTGAGGGCGGCTCGCCGAGTTGATCTCGGTGAGCCGCCCTTTTCGGTTGCCGGCCGGTGTGCGAGGCGGTCGTCCGGACGGTTGCCAGATCCGGCCTAGCGGCCGGCCGGCGGCGGTCTCGCGCCTATCGGGTGTGAGGAGGTGCGGGATGCAGCCGTTGCGGATTGCCGTGATCATCGGCAGCACGCGCCAGGGCCGGGTCGGCGACGGGATCGGGCGGTGGGTCGCCGAACTGGCCGGGCAGCGGGCCGAGGTCGAGGTCGGGCTGGTCGACCTGGGGGACTACGACTTCCCGCCGTCGTACCCCGACCAGCCGACGGAGGCGATGCGGCGGTTCGTCGCGCGGATCGCGTGGGCGGACGGGTTCGTCGTCGTCACGCCCGAGTACAACCGCAGCTTCCCGGCCTCCCTCAAGCAGGCGATCGACTACGCCTACGACGAGTGGCACGCCAAGCCCGCCGGGTTCGTCTCCTACGGCTACCGGTCGGAGGGGGTGTACGCCGTCGAGCAGCTCCGGACAGTTTTCACCGAACTGCACGTCATGACCATGCGGAACGGCGTCGGGGTGAACCTGCTGGACGACGACGAGCTGGACACCGAGCGCCGCCGCCAGGCGGCCACCGCGATGCTCGACCAGTTGACCTGGTGGGCGACGGCGTTGCGCGACGCGCGCCGTCGGCAGCCTTACGTCTCGTGAGAAAGGACAATGAAGTGAACGCGATCGAAACCTCGGGACTGGTGAAGATCTTCGGCGACACCCGTGCGGTGGACGGTGTCGACCTCACCGTGCCGGCCGGGGCGGTCTACGGGTTGCTCGGGCCCAACGGCGCGGGCAAGACGACCACGGTGAGGATGCTGGCCACCCTGCTACGACCCGACGACGGGGAGGCGCGGGTGTTCGGTCACGACGTGCGCGCCGATCCGAACGCCGTCCGGCAGCTCGTCAGCCTCACCGGCCAGTACGCGTCCGTCGACGAGGACCTGACCGGCACCGAGAACCTGATCCTGCTCGGCAGGCTCACCGGCCACTCCCGCGGGCACGCCCGGGAGCGCGCCGCCCAGCTACTGGACGCGTTCGGGCTCACCGAAGCCGCCGCCAAGCAGGTCAAGCACTACTCGGGCGGTATGCGGCGGCGGCTGGACATCGCGGCGAGCATCCTGAACACGCCGCGCCTGCTGTTCCTGGACGAGCCGACCACGGGCTTGGACCCGCGCAGCCGCAACCAGGTGTGGGACATCGTGCGGGCGGTCGTCGCGCACGGCACCACCGTGCTGCTGACCACGCAGTACCTGGACGAGGCCGACCAGCTCGCGTCCCGCATCGCGGTCATCGACCACGGCAAGGTCATCGCCGAGGGCACCAAGGGCGAGCTGAAGGCGTCCGTCGGGGTCGGCGCGGTGCACCTGCGCCTGCGTGACGCCCACCAGCGGCCCGACGCCCAGGCCCTGCTGACGCGGGTGCTCGACGCGGACGTGCAGCTCGACGCGGACCCGGTCGCGCTGACCGCCCGGCTGACCGGGCGGGCCACCGAACAGGCCGCCGAGGCGCTGGCGCAGTTGGCGCGCGAAGGCATCACCGTGGACAACTTCTCCCTCGGCCAGCCCAGCCTGGACGAGGTCTTCCTGGCCCTGACCGACAAGAAGGAGGCGGCGGCATGACCGTCACGAAGGAGGCCGAGGCCCTGGCGGCGCCCAAGCCGGAGGACCTGGCGGCCCTGCTGCTGGAGAACAGCAAGCCGCCGCGACCGAGCGCGCTGTCCGCGTCGCTGACCTTCGGGTGGCGCGCCGTGCTGAAGATCAAGCACGTGCCGGAGCAGCTCTTCGACGTCACCGCGTTCCCGGTGATGATGATCCTGATGTTCACCTACCTGTTCGGCGGCGCGCTGGCCGGCTCGCCGGGGGAGTACCTCCAGTACCTGCTGCCGGGTATCACGGTGACCAGCGTCGTGATGATCACGATGTACACCGGCGTGGCGGTGAACACCGACATCGAGAAGGGCGTGTTCGACCGGTTCCGGACCCTGCCGATCTGGCGGCCCGCGCCGATGGTCGGCTACATCCTGGGCGACCTGCTGCGGTACGTGCTCGCGTCGACCACGATCATGATCGTGGGGCTCATCCTGGGGTTCCGGCCTGAGGGCGGGTTCGTGGGCGTCGTGCTGGGCGTGGCGTTGCTGGTGGCGTTCTCGTTCGCGTTCTCCTGGATCTGGACCATGTTCGGGTTGCTGTTGCGCAGCGAGAAGTCCGTGATGGGCATGAGCATGCTCGTGCTGTTCCCGCTGACGTTCCTGTCCAACGTGTACGTCAACCCGGACACCATGCCGGGGTGGTTGCAGGTGTTCGTGGACGTCAACCCGATCACCAAGCTGGTGGAGGCGGTCCGGGCGCTGATGGCGGGCGGGTTCGACGGGCAGGCGATGGTGTGGACGCTGGGTTATGGCGTGGTGTTCACGCTCGTCTTCGGCACGTGGACGATGCGCCTGTACAACCGGAAGTGACCGGTTTGCCAGGCAGGACAAGGTAAGCCGAGGCCGCGCCCGTCACGTCCGGGCGCGGCCTCCTGGCATACCGGCTCGGATGCGCCGCACCCTCGGCCACACCTACGAGGTCGCGGACACCCTCGACCGCCTGGCCATCCCACGCCGCCGGGCGCGTGCCGAAAGTACCGGTGACCGGGAACCGCTACAGCCGGAAGTGGTCCAGTCCTGAGTAGACGCACGTCGCGCCGGTCGACACGTGTTCCCGCAAGTGGGACGCGAGACCGGGGTGGCGTTCGTCCAGTTTTCGCAACGTGTCCCGGATCCGGGCCGTCACGGTCTTGCGGGCGCGTTCGGCCTCGTCGCCCAGGCGGCGGGTGCGTCCGGCCAGGCCGGCGGCCGAGCGGAGTTCGTCGAGCAGGGCCGCGCGTTCCCGGTCCAGTGCTGCCGCGCGGTCGTCGTCGGGGGCGCGGTCGATGAGGTCGTCCAGCTCGGCCAGCCTGCGGCGGTAGGCGGCTTTCGCCTCCTCGTCCAGCACCGGGTCGCCGCCCAGCCGGGCCGACGGCGTCGCGTCCGGGTCCAGCAGGCTCGCCGCCGGCACCGGGATACCCGGGCTGCTCAGCAGCACGTGCAGGTCGCGCAAGCCCTTCGAGTCCGGCATCCGGGCCGTGGAACCGTTGTACGACAACGACCACACGTCACCGTCGCGGCGGAACTCGTTGGCCGGGCGGTGGTCCGCCAGGTGCCTCATGCCCAGCGCCGCGGCGTCACGGGTCACCTCGGCGGACAGCGTCGCGGAAGGAGAACCCTTGGCGCGCAGCGCTTCCGCTAGGTACCGCCGCGCCTCCACGGCCCACGGCCGGGCGCGCATCAGCTCCGCCGAGCGGTGCGCGGCGGTCAGTTCCTCCACCGCCTCGTCGCACCGTCCGAGCGTCAGGTCGACCAATCCCAGCCACAGGTCGACCGGGCCGCTGATGTCGCAGCCGTGGATCGACACCAGCCACTGGCCGCGGTGGGGCGCGAGTTCGGCGCGCACCTCGGCGGCCAGCACCCGGTCGCCGGTGGCGTAGGCGAAGTGCGCCCGGAAGCGCTGCCACAGGGGCTCGAACGTCCGCTGGAAGCGGTCGTCGCTCGGGTTGTGCGTCGCCAGGTGCAGGCGCGCCGTGTCGGTGTCGCCACGGGACAGCGCGGTGAGGCCGTGCAGCAGGCCGGGGTACGGGTAGTCGTCCAGGTCGAGCTTGTCCACCTCGTCGAACCGGCCCTGGAGCAGCCACAACGCCCACCACAGGTGGACGTGCATCATGTGGAACCCGCTGTGCTCGGCCGCGCCCAGCGAATCCGCCCGCGCCATCAGCGCTTCCGCCTCGGTGAACCGGCCGCGGAACGTCGCGATGATGGCCTGGTCGATCGCCGACGCGAAGGCGAACCTCGGCATCGCCCACCGGTCCGACTGCGCCACGAACGCCTGCAACTGGTCCAGGTAGCGCGGGTCGCCCAGCTCCACCAGCGCCACCCAGCGCAGCGACGACGCGAAGCTCTCCGAGCTGTGGTCGGAGGTGCGGCGGGCCAGTTCCGCCAGCTCGTCGGTCAGCGCCAGCCGCTGCGCCGCGGTGCCCAGGCCCCACGTGGTGTCGTGCGCCGCCCACAGGCCGTCGGCCAGCGCGTCGTCGTCCTGCCCGTCGCGGGCGAGTTCCGCCACCCGGACGCTCAGCCTCCGCGCCAGCACGTCGGCCGGCTCGTCCGGCGGCGGGCCGATCAGGCGGGCGTGCGCGTCGCGCAGCAGGGCCAGCCCGACCTCGTCCGGATCGGTGAACCGGAACCGGGTCAGCGCGACGCGGGCCAGCGACTCCGAGTCGTCCAGGTCGCGGGCCAGGTCGACGGCGGCGGCGAACCGGACGGCGGACGCCTCCGGGTCTCCGCAGTGGAACAGCTCGTGCGCCAGCTCCAGTTCCAGCCGCACCCGGCGGCGCGGCACGGTCGAGCGCTCCAGCGCGCGCCGGTAGTGGCCGGCGGCCTCCTCCACCGCCATCCGGCTGTTCGCGTCCCGCGCGGCGGCGACCAGCAGGTCCACCACGCGGTCCTCGGGCAGTCGGCCGCCCGCCAGGTAGGCGTGCCGGGCCAGGTCGGCGGGCATCGCCCGGCCGTCGCCGGACAGCGCCTCCACGACGGCCGCGTGCCGGACGTCGACGTCCTCCAGCGAGCCGTACAGGGTCTCCCGCACCAGGTCGTGCGCGAACGAGAACCGGCCCGCGCCGAGCGCCTGCACCAGCCGGGCCTGCGCGGCCTGGTCGAGCAGGCGGTCCACGTGCGGCACGGGCAGCGCGGCCGTCGCGGCGAGCAGCCGCCGGTGGAACTCGCGGCCCAGCACGGCGGCGGCGGTGAGCAGCTCGCCGACCGGCTTGGGCAGCAGGGAGAGCCTGCGCTGCAACGCGTCCCGCACGCCCGGAGCGATGGCGGTCACCGGGTTGCCGCTCTGCCACAGCCGCGCGGTCTGCTCCACGAAGAACGGGTTGCCGCCGGTCCGCTGGTGCACGGCGGCCACCAGGTCGGCGTCCGGCTCGCGGCCCGCGGTGCTCGCCATCAGCTCGCCGACCTCGGCCGCCGAGAGGCCGGTCAGCGTCACCGAGGTCGCGCGGCTGACCAGCGGGGTCATCAACGGCCGCAACGGGTGGCCGTCGGCCTCCACCTCGGCGTCCCGGTAGGTCCCGACCAGCAGCACCCGCTCGAACCACGTGTGCTGCGCGGCGAACTCCAGCAGCTTCAGCGACGCGGTGTCCGCCCAGTGCAGGTCTTCCAGCACGACCACGACCGGCCGGTGCTGCGACACCGCGACCAGCGCCGACGTCACCGCGTCGTACAGCGGGAAGCTCTCCGGCGCCTGGTTGGCCGGCGCCTCGCCGAGCAGCACGGCCAGCCGCTCCCCGTCGACCGACGCCCACTCCTCGGGGAGCGCGGCCCGGCGCAGCGCCCGCACCACCTGCACCCACGGCCAGTAGCCGGGCGCGGAGTCCGAGTCCCAGCACGAGCCGCCGAGCACCAGCGCGCCCTGCCGGCGGGCCTTTTCGGCCGCACCGGTCACCAGGGTGGTCTTGCCGATGCCGGGTTCGCCCGCCACCAGCACCAGCCCGCCGTGGCTCTGGGCCGCGCGGTCGATCTCGGCGCGCAGCACCCCGCGTGGATGGTCCCGTCCGATGAGTCGCATGACAGCACCGAACCTAGTCCATCCGGGTGCCCGTTTCGCGCGGAAGAGGCGTTTTCAGCGGGTCGATTCGGTCAACTGTTCGAACGCCGCGTCCACCGCGCCGGGCAGCGCGGCGGGGTCCAGCCCGGCCATCCGCCGCCCGGTCCGGTAGCAGGCGAGCGCGACTTGCGGCGCGAGGGTCGCGGCCGGCTCGGGCGTGCCCCGGTCGCGCAGGCTCGCGCTCATCCCCTCCACGAGCCGCTGGTACTTGCGCGTCGCCCGGTCGTGCAGTTCGGGGTTGTCGTCGGGCAATGACGTCCACGCGGAACGCCACGGCCGACGGCTTCGAGCTGACCTTCGGCGTGAACGTGCTGGCCTACCACCTGCTGCTGAACCTGCTGCGCGACCGGTTCGCCAACCCGGCGCGGATCGTCGTGGTCGGCAGCGACGTCCACTTCGGGACCTGGCGGTACGGACTCGGGGCGATCCCGGCGCCCGAGTGGGACGACGTCGCCACGATCGCCGCCCCGCGCGACGGCGGTGTCCGCGCGGGCCGACGGGCTTACGCCACCAGCAAACTGGGCGTCGTGTACCTGGTGCACGCGCTGCGGCGCAGGCTGCCCGAGGGTGTCGACGTGTACACCTACAACCCCGGCTTCGTGCCCGGCACCGGTCTGATCCGGGACGCCGACCCGGTGAGCCGGTCCGTCGTCGCCGCGGTCGGGCGGCTGCTGCGCGCCACGCCCATCGCGACCGGCGCGGCCAAGGCAGGGCGGCTCATGGCCGCGACGCTGACCGGGCCCCGGCCCGGTGACAGCGGGGCGTACATCGACCGGGGCCGTGCCATCCCGTCCTCGGCGGAGTCCTACGACCGGGCGCGGGAGGAGGAGCTGTGGGAGGTGGCGGACCGGCTGTGCGGCCTCACGAGCGCGGACGGTCGGCGATCGGTCGGCTGATCGCGAACGGTGGGCGGGCTGTGCGGTCTGACGAGCGCGGGCGGTTGGTCGGGCTGTGCGGCGTCGCGAACGCGGGCGGTTGGGTCGGCTGATCGTGCGGGCTGTGCGGCCTGACGAGCGCGGGCGGTCAGCAGATCGCGTCCGGTGGGCCGGCGGGAGCGAACAGGGAGCCGCACGCGGTGTCCGCGCCCACCTCCTGCCACCACCGGGCCTGGTCGCGGGTCGTGACGCCGGTGACGGACACGCCGACGCCCGCCTCCCGGACCACCACCAGCAGGCTCGCCAGCGCTCTCGCCATCGGCGACGCCGGCCGGTCGGTCAGCGGGCGGCACATCCGCACCGCGCGCAGCGGGAAGTCCGCCACCCGCAGCAGGTCGGCGGGCGCGGCGGTGAAGCCGTCCGCCTCGACGCCGACGCCGCTCTCCGCCAGGATGCGCAGGTTGTCCGCCGGCTCCCCGTCGCCGAGCACCACGTCGGCGGGAGCGCCCAGCCACAGCGACCCGGCGGGCAGCCCGGTGTCGTCCAACGAGTCCCGCACCGCGCCCACCAGGTCCGGGTCCGCCGCCTGGCTCGTCGTCAGCGACAGCCGCACCGGCACGTCGCGGCCCAGTTCACGCCGCCACGCCCGCGCCTGCTCGCACGCCACCCGCAGCACCCACGTGCCCAGCGGCACGATCAGGCCGGTGTCCTCGGCCAGCGCCAGGCACTGCTCGTGCGGCACGGCCCCGAGCCTCGGGTGCGCCCAGCGCAGCAGCACCTCCGCCGCCACGACCCGCTCGTCCGCCAGGCGCACCAGCGGCTGGTACTCGACCCGCAGCTCGCCGTTCGCCCACGCGCCCGGCATGGTCGCGGCCATGCTGAACATCCGCTGGTCCACCGCGTCGCGGGTCGGGTCCGCCAGCTCCCACTGCCGCCTGCCGTTGCCCTTGGCCCGGCGCAGCGTCAGGTCCGCCGAGTCGAGCAGGTCGTGCGGCGACGCGTCGGGCGGCGGGCGGTGCACCACGCCGATGGTTGCCGAGCACGCGATCCGGTTGCCGGCCGAGTCGAACGGCTCGGAGAGCCTGTCGTTGATGCGGCGCACCATGGTCACCACGTCCGGCGTGGTGTCGGTGTTCTCCACCAAGACCGCGAACTCGTCGTAGCCGAACCGGGCCACCATCGCGGTCTCGTCGGCCACCACGTCCTCCAGCCGTGCGGCGACGACCTTGAGCAGGTGGTCGCCGACCTGTCTGCCCAGGCCGCCGGTCACCAGCGAGAAGCCGTCCAGGTCCAGGTGGAACACGGTGACGCCGGTCGCCGGGTCGGTCGTGCGCAGCGCCTGCTCCAGCCTGCTGGTGAAGTACTGGCGGTTCGGCAGCCGGGTCAGCACGTCGTGCAGCGACTGATGGTTGAGCTGGCCCTGCAGCAGGTTCACGTCCGTGTCGTCCTCGGCCAGCACGATCACCTCGTCGCCGCCGTCGTGCCGGCGCAGCGGCGACAGGGTCAGCGTCACCCACGCGGTCTCGCCGTCCGCGCGCAGCAGGCGGTGCGGCTGGGTGATCGACGTGGTGCCGCCCTCGGTGAGCTGCGCGAAATCGGTGCGCAGGTTCGCCCGTTCGTCCGGGTGCGCCAGGTCGAACACGGACATGTCGGCCAGCTCCGCCTGCGTGTGGTCGACGATCCGGGCCAGCGCGACGTTCGTCCGGAGCAGCTTCCCGGCCAGGTCGGTGGTCGCTATCCCGGTCGACGTGTAACCCTCCACCAGGTCGTAGCGGGCCTGGCCGACCTCCAGATCGACCTGGGCCTGGCGCATCGCCCGGTACAGCGAGCGGCCGAGCTGCTCCTGCTGCTCCAGCGTGGCCGTCCGGACGCGGTCCGCGAAACCGGCCGCCAGCGCGGCGAGCACGTCGACCACGCGGTCCCGGAGCTGGTCGCCGCCGCCGAGGCCGGCCATGCCGAGCAGGCCCTTGCCCACCACCTCCACCGAGCACTGGAGGCCGTCCGCCGCGGTGCAGTTGAGGTCCACCAGCGCCGCGCCCACCTCGCGCCCGACCCGGTGGGCCAGCGCCTCGTTGCCGACACCCGCGCACAGCCGTTCCACCAGGCCGAGCAGGTGGCGTTCCAGTTCGGCGGAGCTGAGCGGGATGAACGTCCGCGAGCTGAGCAGGTAGGTCCACTTCTTCGCGAGCTTCGCGCGGGCACGGAGTCCGTCCGCGTCCTGGGGAAGCGCAGCCGTCATGTCAGCGGCTCCCACCGGCCGGCTTGCGGCCGACTCCCACGTAGACCTGGGTGTTGTCGTCCGGGTTGTCGGAGATGCTGCCCCGGCCGTCGGGCCGCCACAGCGCGCACCCCGTCACGCCCGGCTCCTCCAGCTCGAAACCGGTGAACAGCGCGGTGACCTCGGCGTGCGTGCGGTAGACCAGGTTGTCCTTGGAGTTGTTGCGGCGCACGGTGTCCGCGGCCTCGCGCATGGTGTCCACCCGGCGGTCGGCCGTGGCGTGCGAGATCACCAGGAAGCTGCCCGGCGCGAGCCGGTCCCGGTAGCGGCCGAGGTAGCCCACCGGGTCCTCCGAGTCCGGCGAGAAGTGCACGACCAGCAGCATGAGCGCGGCGATCGGCCGGTCGAAGTCGAGCAGGCCGGTGACCTCCGGCCGGGACAGCACGTCCTCCGGCTCGCGCAGGTCCGCCTGCACCACCGCGGTGCGCTCGACGCCCGCCAGGATCAGCCTGCTGTGCGCCACCGCGACCGGGTCCTTGTCCACGTACACGACCTTCGCGTCGGGCGCGATCTCGTGCACGTTGCCGACGGTCGGGATGCCGGACCCGATGTCGATGAACTGAGTGATTCCGTTTTCCACCAGATGAGTGACAGCGCGGCGCAGGAACGCGCGGTTGAGGCGGACCAGGTTGCGCGCGCCCGGCAGCACTTCGAGCATTTGATCGCCCATCCTGCGGTCCACCGCGAGGTTGTGCGCACCGCCCAGCAGGTAGTCGTAAGTCCTGGCCACGCTGGGAACGTTGATGTCGATGCCCTCGGGCACCCAGTCGAGGTCGGTCACGGCGCGCTCCAGTCGGTAAGTGGACCTGAGCATCCAACCGCTTCGCCCCGTGCGGACACCAGCCGATCCAACAACTTAACTCGAATGCGCGATCCCGCGGCGTCCGAACGGCGCATAGAGTACACGCGGTCAATCCCGCTGGAGGCGAGGCGATGACCACCGGTATCGGAAATTCCGCGAGCCCCACCGTTCCAGGCTGTTTGCCGCTGGTCGGCCACACGGCTGCCATGCTGCGCGAACGGCTCGCGTTCACCGCGAAATTGCGGTCTTACGGCGATGTCGTGCGGCTGCGCCTGGGTCCGCTGCCGGTGCACTTCGTGACCACTCCGGAATTGGCCTACCAGGTGCTTTCCGGGCAGACCGAGAAGTTCGACAAGGGCATCCTGGTGGACAAACTGCGCCGCGCCTTCGGGAACGGCCTGGTCAGCACCAATGGCGATTTCTACCGCAGCCAGCGCCGGATGATCCAACCCGCCTTCCACCGCCGCGCGCTGGTCCGGCACGCGGAAATCATGACCGAATCGGCGGCTGATATGGTCGATTCCTGGCAGGACGGGCAACAGCTCGCCGTCGACCGACTGATGCAGGACTTCACGATCGCCGTGGTCGGCCGCACGCTGTTCTCCACCGACTTCGGGCCGCGTGTGAGCGCGGAGATCCAGCGGCACACCCCCACGCTCATCAGGCTCGGCGTGGTGCGCGCGGTGCTGCCGCCGCTGCTGGCGCTGCCGGTGAAACGCCGGTTCGACAACGCGATCGCGCACGTGCACGCCGTGGTGGACGACGTGGTCGCGCGCGGCCGGGAGGACCGGGACGACCTGCTGTCGGTGCTGCTGCGGGCGCGGGACGAGGCGGGCGCGCCGATGAGCCGGCAGCAGGTGCGCGACGAGGTCGTGACCCTGCTGACCGCCGGCACCGAGACCACCGGGATCGCGCTGGCGTGGCTGTTCCACGAGTTAGCCGCGAACCCCGGCGTGGAGGAGCGATTACACGCCGAGGTGGACGAGGTGGTCGGCCGCCGCGCGGCGACCTTCGACGACGTGCCGTCGCTGGTCTACACGCAGCGGGTGATCAGCGAAGTGCTCCGCAAGTACCCGCTGTGGTTCCTGATGCGCCGCGCCAACACCGACGTGACGTTGGGCGGTGTGCGCATCCCCGCCGGCTCCGAGGTCGGCTTCAGCCCGCACGCCCTGCACCACGACCCGCGATCCCATGACTCTCCCTCGGTGTTCGACCCCGACCGCTGGCTGCCCGAGCGCGCCGCGTCGGTGCCCCGCGGCGCGTACGTGCCGTTCGCGGGCGGTCTGCACCACTGCCCGGGGCACTCGTTCGCCTCGCTGGAGATCGCCATCGCCGCCGCCACCGTGGCGGCCCGGTGGCGCCTCGTGCCGGTGCCGGGGAAACCCGTGCGCCCCAAGGTGGTCGGGTTGATGTACCCGAACCGGCTGCCGATGACCGTCCAGTCCCGCTGAAACCGATGGAGGTTGTCCTCACCTTGCGCTACTCACTCGCCGCCGGCGCGGTGGCGTTGCTCGTCGCGTCGACGCTCACCGCCACACCACCGGCCACGGCCGCGCCGTCGTGCCGCGACGTCTTCGCACCCGTCACCGTGCTCGGCCATCAGGAGGTCGTGCACGGCACGCTCTGCACCCCGGACGGCGGCGGCTCGACCGTGCAGCTCCTCATCCCGGGTGCGACCTACAACAGCGCGTACTGGGACTACCCGGGCGCGCACTCGTTCCGCTCCGCCCAGAACGCGGCCGGCTTCGCGACCCTGACCGTGGACCGCCTGGGGACGGGCGGCAGCTCGAAGCCCCTGGCCGCGACCCTGACCGCCTTCGGGCAGGCGGAAGCCATGCACCAGGTCGTGCGGGGCCTGCGGTCCGGGGCGTACGGCCCGTCGTTCGAGAAGGTGATCATCGGCGGCCACTCGCTGGGCGCGGCGGTCAGCATCCTCGAAGCAGCCACCTACCGCGACGTGGACGGCGTCCTGCTGACCGGCCTGACCCACCGCGTGAACCCGGTCGGCGTGGTGGCCGCGTTCGCGAACTTCATCCCGGCCAACCTGGACCCCAAGTTCGGCCTGACGTACCCGGTCGGCTACCTGACGACGGCGCCGGGCACGCGCTACCGGAGCTTCCACGCCCCCGGCCGGCCGACTCCGCGGCTGGCCGACCTGGAAGAGTCCACAAAGGACGTCTTCTCGCCTGCCGAGGCGGCGGACGGGCTGGGTGTCGCGGTGATCCTGCCGTACAGCCGCCTGATCGACGTGCCGGTGCTGTCGGTGGTCGGCAGCCGGGACGCCGCGGTGTGCGGTCTCCTGGCGACCAACTGCACTTCGGCGGAGACGCTGCGGGAGGACGAGTCGCCGTACTTCAGCGTGCCGCTGGACACCCATGTGGTGCCGGGCTACGGGCACTCGATCAACCTCGCGCCGAACGCGGACCGGTATTACTCGGCGGTGGCTTCCTGGGCGTCGGAGGAGGTGGGCCGCTGACCGTTGTGCGGGGTCCGCACGCGCCGCGGACCCCGCACAACGTCGCTTTTCGGGACCGGCGCGGGACCTCAAGGCTGAGGCAGGCCAATGCTCCCCGGGGTTGATGGCCGTGTACGGACAGTCCTGACCAGGCTCATCCGGACGCACCTGTACGCCGACCCGTTCAGGCCGCACACTGGACGGTGGCGCGCTTCCCCCGACGCCGAGCGGCGGAGGGGGCCGACCATGAGCGGATTCCAGGCACGGCTGGCGGCAGCGGTGGCGGCGGTCGAACGGGGCTGGCCGGTGATCCCGTTGCGGCCGTTCGGGAAAGTGCCCGCGCTGAAGGACTGGGACCGGCGGGCCACGCTCGACATCGCGCAGGTGCACGCGTGGTGGGAGCACAAGCCCTACAACATCGGGATCTCCTGCCGGGCCGCCGGTTTGCTGGTGGTGGACCTCGACCAGGGCGTGCCGCACGGGCGGGACGTGCTCGCCGAACTCGCGCGCGGCCATGGTGCGGAGGACCCGCGGGAGACCTACACGGTCGCCACGCCCAGCGGGGGAGAGCACCGGTATTTCCGAGCGCCCGAGGCTCCGTTGCGGAACACGGTCGGCAAGCTCGGGCGGCACGTCGACACCCGTTCGGCGGGCGGGTACGTCGCCGCTCAGGGCTCGATCCGGCGCATTGCCAGTGGTTTGCGGCTGTACAAGGTGGTGCGGGACGTGCCGGTGGCTCCCGCGCCGGACTGGCTGGTCGCGCTCCTCAGCCCGCCGCCGCCCGCTCCGCCGCCCGAGCCGGTGGACCCGCCCGCGCCGCGCCGGGTGCGCGCCTACCGGGCGGCGGTCGTGGAGGGCGAGACGGAACGGGTCCGGTCGGCCCGGCCCGGCACCCGGGCGCACGTGCTGTTCACGGCGGCGTGCCGGCTCGGCGAACTGGTCGGCGCGGGCTGGCTGGACGACCACGCGGCGGCGGCCGTGCTGCTCGACGCCGCCGCGCGGCACAACGGCGTGGACGGGTGGACGGAACGGGAAGCCGCGCACCACATCGCGAACGGCATCGCGACCGGTCGCCGGAGGCCGCGGGTCATCCCGGAACGCCGCTCACCGGCCGACGCCCAGCGCCCCGTCCCGGTGATCCCGACCCAGGACCGTTCCGGTTGAGCTGCCGACGTGCGACGCCTGGTGCCGACCCAGGACCGTTCCGGTTGAGCTGCGGACGCGCGGCGCCTCGTCCCGGTGGTCCCGACCCGGCTTCGTTCCGGTTGAGCGGTCCGGCTGCGGACCTGATGCCAACCGAGACGCGCGGCCGGCCTGGTGAGGAGCGTGTTCCGGCCGCGGGGAACAAATCGCGTGACGGCGTAGGTTGATCCCCGTCGAGATCGACTTTTGGGGGTCATGCATGAAGAAGATCGCGGTACTGCTCCTCTCCGCCGTGCTGGGGGTGGCGTTGGCGCCGGCTGCCTCCGCACACCCGGGCTGGGCGGCCACCTGGGCGGCGTCGCCGCACGCGCCCACCGACGCCTTGGGGCCGAACTGGGGCACCGAGGGATTCGACAACCACACCGTGCGGCAGGTCGTGCGGATCAGCTCGGGCGGCCCCGCCGTCCGGATCAGGTTGTCCAACGCCTACAGCGCCGCGCCGCTGAAGGTGACCGGGGCGACCATCGCGCGCGCCGGCACGGGCGCGGCCGTGCGGGCTGACTCGGTGCGCCACCTGACGTTCGGCGGCGGCCGGTCGGTGACCGTGCGGCCGGGCGGGCACCTGGTCAGCGATCCGGCGTTCCTGCCGGTGTCGCCGCTGGAGCGGCTGACCGTCACGTTCTACTTCGCGGGCAAGACCGGTCCGGTGACGGGCCACACGTTCGCCAGTGCGACCAGCTACCGGGCCTCCGGCGACCACCGGGCCGACGCGGCGGCGGACGCGTTCGGCGAGACGTCCAGCTCCTGGTACTACCTCAGCGCCGTGGAGACGGTGGACCGCACGCCGCGCCGGGACGTCGTGGTGGCGTTCGGCGACTCGATCACCGACGGCGCGGGGTCCACTGTGGACGGTGACAACCGGTACCCGGACGAGCTGGCGGAGCGGTTGCGCGGGCGCAAGGGCGTGGTGAACGCGGGCATCGGCGGCAACCGGGTGCTCAACGACTCGTCGTGCTTCGGCGAGAAGGCCACCGAGCGGTTCGCGCGGGACGCGCTGGGCCAGCCGGACGTGCGCACGGTCATCCTGTTGGAGGGCATCAACGACATCGGGTTCAGCAACTTCCCGATCGACTGCACCAAGCCCAACCCGGAGGTCACGGCCGCCGAGCTGATCGCGGGCTACCGGAACCTGATCGGGCAGGCGCACCGGAAGGGCGTGCGGATCGTCGGCGCGACCCTGCTGCCGTTCAAGGGCGCGGCGTACTACACCGAGCGTGGCGAGGCGGTGCGGGACGAGGTCAACGCCTGGATCCGCACGTCCGGCGAGTTCGACGCGGTGGCGGACTTCGACCGCGCCACGGCCGACCCCGCGGACCCGGACGCGCTGCTGCCCGCGTACGACAGCGGTGACCGGCTGCACCCCAGCGACGCGGGCTACCGGGCGATGGCCGAAGCGGTCGACCTGGCCGCGCTGTAGGAAATCGCCGCGCCGCAGGAAATTGCCGTGCTGTAAAGGATTGCCGTGCGATAAGGGAATTGCGGTGCGATAAGGAACTAGTGGAAGAAGCGGACCGCCCCGCCCAGGGCGGCCCGCTCCGGTCTCAGGACTCCGCGGCCAGGATGAGCGCGGTGTCGGCCACCTGCTCGAAGCTCGTGACATGGCCGTCCGCGACACGCCAGACGTGCGTGAAGCGGGCGGTCATGCCCTTGCCGGTGGCGCGGTGCACACCCGTGTAGTTGCCCAGGGCCACCACGGTGTCGCCCGCGTCGAACAGCTCCGCCACGGTGACGGTGAACGACGCCCAGTCCGCGCCGATCCGGTGGAACACGTTGGCGCGGATGGCCTCCGGGCCGAGGTAGGTGCCCCCGTAGGTGGAGCCGGCGGCCTCGGTCCAGGAGGCGTCGGGCGCCAGCGGGGCCAGCATTCCGTCCAGGTCGCCCCGGTCCGAGGCGGCGTAGTGGGCGCGGACGACTTCCAGTGCGGTCATGGTTTTCCTCTAGACGGGCTGGTCTTCGGGGTAGGAGACGCGGCCCAGCGGGATGATGTGCGCGCCGCCGGGAGCGTTGCGGATCTGGCCTTCGCCGTTGAGGCCGAAGAAGACGCCCGTGGTGCGCATGGCGTCCAGGTCGTAGAGCCACGTGGTGGCCACCGGGATGCGGAACTCGCGGAACGTGAACACGTACCGGTTCTCCGCGACGCGGTACGCCGTGGCCAGGTCCACGTCGCCGTGGCCGTGCTGCTCGCCCACCAGGCACTGCCAGGCGTAGCGCTCCGAGCTGAGGTACACGTGCTCGTACAGGTGGTTGGGGCTGTACCGGTAGAGCGCGCGCCAGCCGATCAGGTCCCGGGTCGGGGCCGGGGCCTCGCCGGTCGGCGCGACGCCGTCGCCGGTGTCCAGCACGCCGGGGCGGAACTGTTGCGAGACCTGGGGGACGCCGTCGGTCTTGGTCTCCGCGATGGTCGACTGGACGGTCAGCGTGCGGTGGGTCTCCAGGACGGCGACGACGACCTCGGCCTGCCGCGGGGTGTCGCGGAACGTGCGCTCCACGAAGAAGATCCCCGGCGCGCCCTCCACCGCCTCGTAGTGGTCCGTGCCCTTGCGGTCGCCGCTCGACCAGTCCACAGTGGACTCGTCGGTGAAGGTGAGGGTCACCTCGCCGCCGTCGTCGTGCCGCACCGTCCAGGTGAGGCCGACGAGGGCGTTGCTGCGGGGCAGCCGGTTCCCGTCGATGCCCTTGGCGAAGTCGTCGACGGTCTTCCAGTCCGACATCGGGTGTCCTCTCAGCCTAGTTCGATGGTGGGCAGGTCGACGGCGCTCGCGCCCGCGTCCGCGGTGACCACGGCGCCGCTGACGATCGAGGCGTCCGAGGAGGCCAGGAACGCGATCACGGACGCGACCTCCTCCGCTTCGGCCGGCCGGCCGAGCGGGGTGTTCTCGGTGAGCAGCGCGTAGGCGTCGTCCCGGCTGATGCCGCGGGTCTCGCCGAACCGGTCCATCTGCTCGTCGGCCATGGCGGTGCGCACCCAGCCGGGGCACACCACGTTGGCCCGCACGCCGAACTTGCCGTAGTCCCGGGCGATGGACCTGCTCAGGCCGATCAGGGCGTGCTTGGTGGACGTGTAGCCCGCGACGCCCGGCCCGGCGAACAGACCGGCCAGCGAGGAGACCAGCACCACCGAGCCGCCGCCGTCCACCAGGCCCGGCAGCGCGGCCCGGATGGTGACGAACGCGCTGGTCAGGTTGGCGTCCAGGGCGAGCTGCCAGCCCTCGTCGGTGGTCTCGCCGGCGGTGCCGAGCCCGTGGCCGCCCGCGTTGGCCACCACGACGTCGATCCGGCCGAGCCGTTCGGTGGCCTCCGCGACGACGGCCGCCATCGCCGCGCCGTCGGCGGCGTCGGCGGGCAGCGCGAGCGCGGCGTCGCCGAGGGGTTCGGCGACCTCCTTGAGCGGGGCGGGGCGGCGGCCGGTGAGCACGACCTTCCCGCCCTCGGCGACGACCAGCCGGGCGGCGGCGGCGCCGATGCCGGTGCCCGCGCCGGTGATCAGGGCGACCCGGTCGGTGAATCGAGAGCCCATGTAGGTCCTCCAGTGGTGACGGCGAGGCCGGCGACGGTGTCGGCGACCTCGGCGGGATCGGGGGTGCAGCGGGCGGTGACGGAGCGGACCAGCACGCCCAGCGGTTCGGCGTCCCGGGCGATGGCGCGGACCAGGCCGCGGATGCCGCCGGCCGCCGCCGACTGGTGCGGCAGGTGGGGACAGGAGACCGCGACGGCGACGATCACGCCGCCACTGTCGCGCATCGCCCGCAGGCCCGCGCGGGCGAGGTAGAAAGCGGCGTCGAGCTGGGTGCCGAGCACGAGGTGCCAGTTCTCGTCGTCGACCTCCAGCGAGGGGAACGACGAGGCCGCGTCGGCACCGTCCGCGTCGGTGGTTCCCGCGAACCCGCTGCCGGCACCGGACTGCCGGTTACCCGGCCCGCGGGGGCAGGGGAGTGCGGGTGCGGTGGTGACCATCAGGTCCAGCCGACCGTAGTGCTCGACCACCGCCGCCACCGCCGACTCCACCTGGGCGGGGTCACCCGCCTCGGCGCGCACCGCCATCCCGCACCACAACCCGCCACCCACGATCTCCACCGCGGTGGAATCGGCGTCCAGCGCCGCCACCCGCGCCCCGGCGGCGTCGAGCCTGCGCGCCACCGCCGCGCCGATGCCGGAGCCCGCTCCGGTGACCAGCGCGACCTTCCCCTCCAAGCCCATGATCGGACGTTAGCCGCGGGGCACTCACCTTCCCCATAGCCCAGGGGATGCGGGTGCGCCCGCGGTCAACGGGTGTTCACGGTCGGGCAACTCCGAAGCGCGGCGGGGTCAGGTCGCCCACCGCGATGTGCACGGCGCGCAGGTCGCTGTAGAAGTCGATGCTGTGCGCACCGCCCTCCCGGCCGACGCCGCTGGCCTTGATGCCGCCGAACGGCGTGCGCAGGTCCCGGACGTTGTGCGAGTTGACCCACACCATCCCGGACTGCACGGCCCGCGCCACCCGGTGGCCGCGCTGGAGGTCCGACGTCCACACGTAGCCCGCGAGGCCGTACTTGGTGGCGTTGGCCAGCGCCACGGCCTCTTCCTCGGTGTCGAACGGCGTCACGCAGACCACCGGCCCGAAGATCTCCTCCTGGAACACCCGCGCGTCCGCCGGCACGTCGGCGAACACGGTGGGGGACAGGAAGTTGCCCGAGGACAGGTGCTCCGGACGGCTGCCGCCCGCGACCAGCCGGGCCTCCTGCTTGCCGATCTCCACGTACTCCAGCAC
The DNA here is from genome assembly GCF_050942485.1 of Actinosynnema sp. CS-041913. Lineage (NCBI taxonomy): Bacteria > Bacillati > Actinomycetota > Actinomycetes > Pseudonocardiales > Pseudonocardiaceae > Actinosynnema > Actinosynnema sp. CS-041913. The sequence goes on from NZ_CP192037.1 coordinate 4,099,579, forward strand.
CCGCGCGTAGTGCTCGGGGTGGATCAGCGCGCCGACCTCGGTGGCCGGGTCCGAGGGCAACCCGACCCGCACCGCGGACGCACGGGCGGCCAGCGCCTCCACGAACGCGTCGTAGATCTCCCGCTGCACCAGCACCCGCGAGGACGCCGTGCAGCGCTCGCCGTTGAGGGAGAACACGCCGAACACGGCGGCGTCGACGGCCCGGTCGAAGTCGGCGTCGGCGAACACCACGCACGGCGACTTGCCGCCCAGCTCCATCGACACCTCCTTGAGGTGCTCGGCGGCCGTGCGCATGATGATCTGGCCGGTGCCGCTCTCACCCGTGAACGACAGCCGCGGCACGTCGGGGTGCGCCACCAGGGCCGCGCCCGCCGACTCGCCGATGCCGTGCACCAGGTTGAACACGCCGTCCGGCACACCTGCCTCGGCCATGATCCCCGGCAGCAGGCTCGCCGACAGCGGCGACCACTCGGCGGGCTTGAGCACCACCGTGCAGCCGGACGCGAGCGACGGCGCGAGCTTCCACGTCTCCAGCATGAACGGCGTGTTCCACGGCGTGATCAGGCCCGCGACGCCGGCGGGCTGCCGGATCGCGTAGTTCACCTGCTTCTCGCCCGCCAGGTAGGCGTCCTCGTGCTGCGCCACGATCACGTCGGCGAAGTACCGGAAGTTCTCCGCCGCCCGGTGCGCCTGGCCCTTGGCCTGGGTCACCGGCAGACCGGTGTCGAACGTCTCCAGCTCCGCCAGCCGGTCGGCGCGGGCCTCGATGGCGTCGGCGATCCGGACCAGCACCTTGGCCCGCTCGCGGTCCGACAGGTGGGGCCACGGGCCCTCGGTGAACGCCTTGCGCGCGGCGGCCACGGCGTTGTCGACGTCGGCGGGACCGCCGGCCGCGACCCGGCCGTACTCGGTGTCGGTCACCGGGTCCGAGACGCCGAACGTCGCGCCGTCGACCGACGGGACGTCCTTGCCGCCGATGTGGTGCAGCAGCTCGGTGGGCAGGTCGACCGGCTTCTTCACGGTGCTCATGCGTTGACTCCTGACGGGACGAGCAGGTCTGCGGCCTGGGCGCGCAGGGCGTTGATCTTCTCCAGCCCGGCCGGGGTGGGCTGCACCAGCGGCGGGCGGACGTGGGCGCTGGAAATGCGGCCCAGGTCGGCCAGGACGTGCTTGGCCGGCGCCGGGTTGGTCTCCACGAACAGCAGCTCCACCAGCGGGTGCAGCCGGTAGTGCAGGTCGATCGCGCCCTCGTGGTCGCCCTCGACGTACAGCTCGTACATCCGGGCCACCGCGGCGGGCGCGAGGTTGGCCAGCGCGCTGACGAATCCGCGACCGCCGATGGCCAGCAGCGGCAGGCACAGCAGCTCGATGCCCGACCACATCAGGAAGTCGCGCCCGCACTTGTGCAGCACGTGCGAGAAGTGCTCGAAGTCCTTGGTGGTCTCCTTGATGCCCACGATGTTGTCGTGGGCGTGCCGCAGCTTGGCCACGGTGTCCGGCGCGATGTCGACGGCCGTGCGGGACGGCACGTTGTAGATCACGATCGGCAGGTCGGGGAACTCCCGCGCCACCGCGTCGTACCACGCGAACAGCCCCTCCTGGGTGGGCCTGCTGTAGTACGGCGTGATCACCAGCGCCAGGTCCGCGCCCAGCTTCCGCGCCTGGTCGGTCAGCTCCAGCGTCTGCTTGAGCGTGGCCGACCCGGTGCCGGGCAGGAACGGGATCGCGTCGCCGAGCTCCTCGGCCACCACGCGCATCGCGGTAACGCGCTCCTCCAGCGACTGCGCGCTGGGCTCGCCGGTCGAGCCGCCGATGGACACGCCGTGCGAACCGGACTCCTTCTGCCAGCGCACCAGCGCGCGCAGGCTGTCGGTGTCCAGCTCGCCCTCGGCGGTGAACGGCGTGACGACGGGCGCGATGGAGCCGCGGATCGACGCCGGGTCGGAACGGAACCTCATGTCGGGAACTCCCCTGAAAGCGGGGCCGGGGACCTTCCGTCCACGGCCCGGAGGGTGTTGAGCTTGTGCTCGCGGGCGTAGCGCTCCACGACCTCGGCCGGGGCCTTGGCGCGGAGGAGGCGCAGGAGTTCGGCGTGCTCGGCGACCGACTCGTGGGCCCGGCCGGGTACCAGGCTGAACGTGGTGCGCCTGCTCATGTCCAGCCGCGCCCACTCCTTGTCGATCAGCTCGCGCAGCCGGGGGTTGGGCGAGGCGTCGCACAGCAGGAGGTGGAACTCGCGGTTGAGCCGGGTGAAGCCGAGCGGGTCGAACTCCACGAGGGACGCGGCCATCAGGTCGTTGAGGTGCGCGGCGCGGTCCAACTGCGACTTGGACAGCCGGGCGTGCGCGACGGCGTGGCCCTCCAGGAGCGCGAGCGTCTCCATGGTGTGCCGGTAGGCGGCCGGGTCTATGTCGGCGACCTGCGCGCCGACGTTCGGCTCGAACACCACCCAGCCCTCGGCCTGCAACCGGCGCACGGCCTCCCGCACCGGCACCGGGCTGACGCCCAGCTCCTTCGCGATGCGGTCGAACACCAGCCGCGCGCCGGGGCCGTAGCGGCCCTCGACGATCCGGTCCCGCAGCGTCTCGTACGCGTACTGCGTCTTGGACTTGGCGGGAGCGGTCACTCGGACCACCGCTCGTACTCGGCGCGCTTGGCCGCGCCCATCGGGTAGAGGCCGTCGATGTGCTCGCCGTCGGCGACGCGTTCCAGGATGAAGCGCTCCTCGCGCTCCATGGCCACGGCGTCCGCGGCGACCTCGTCCACCAGCGCGGGCGGGATCAGGATGACGCCCTCGGCGTCGCCCACCAGCACGTCGCCGGGCCGCACCAGGACGCCCGCGCAGGCCACGTCCACGCCGACCTCCCACGGCACGTGCCGGCGGCCCAGGACAGCCGCGTGCGCGCCCGCGCTGTACGCGGGGAGGTCGAGGTCGTCGAACGACGGGCTGTCCCGGAGGCACCCGTCGGTCACGACGCCCGCCGCGCCCCGCTTGAGGGCGCGCAGCGCCAGGATGTCGCCGAGCGTCCCCGCGCCGTGGTCCTCCCGCGCGTCGATGACCAGCACCTGGCCGGGTCCGATGGACTCGACCGCGCGCTTCTGCGCGTTCATGCCGCCGCCGCGCTCGGCGAACTGGTCCTCCCGCAGCGGCAGGAATCGCAGCGTGTGCGCGGTGCCGACCATGCGCAGGCCGGGCCGGGCGGGACGCAGGCCGGTGAGGAACGTGTGGTGCAGCCCGCGCTTGCGGAGCTGGCTGGACAGCGTCGCCGTGGACACCTGGCGCAGCGCCGCCTCGGTCTCCGGCTTGATCGCCGGCACCGTGCCGCCGACGGCCACCGCGCGGTCCTCGCGGGTGACCTTCGGACGCGCGCCGGGCCCCGTCAGCGGCTTGGCCTCGCGGACCTGGTTGCGCAGCCGCTCGGTGTCGCCGACCGCCACCTCCACCACGTCGCCGGGGGAGACGACGGTCGCGCCGGTCGGCGTGCCGGTGAGGATGATGTCGCCGGGCTCCAGCGTGACGTTCCGGCTCAGGTCCGCGATCAGGTAGGCGAAGTCGAACAGCAGGTCGCCGGTGTTGTCGTCCTGCACCAGCTCGCCGTTGACCCACGTGCGCAGCCGCAGGTCGTCCAGGTCGACCTCACGCGGGTCCAGCAGCACCGGACCCACCGGGGTGTAGCCGTCCGCGCCCTTGGAGCGCAGGTTGGAGCCCCGGTCGGCGTACCGCAGGTCGTGCACGCCGAAGTCGTTGGCCGCCGCGATGCCGCCGATGTAGTCGACCGCCTCCTCCCGGCTCACCCGCGTCGCGCGCTTGCCGACGACGACCGCGATCTCGCCCTCGAACGCCGACAGCTCGGTGCCCTCCGGCCGGACCAGGTCGCGGCCCGACCACGACAGCGACGAGGGCGGCTTGAGGAAGTACGAGGGCTCCTCCGGGAACCGGCCCCGTTCGGCCGCGCGGCTGCGGAAGTTCAGGTGCACCGCGATGATCTTGGAGGGCGCCAGCCCCAGGGGGTGCGTCATGCCTTCAGCCCGTCCGGGATCGGGAAGTCCACGATGACCTGCCCGGTGCCGCTGCTCGGGAAGTAGTCGCATAGCTGCTCTCCGTGACCGGAGTAGCCGTCCCAGCCCAGGATGCCGAACAGCATCGCCGTGTCGGCCATCGCGGCCTCGCCGGTGAACCGCTCGTTGTAGGCGGGCAGCGCGGACAGGAACTCCGCGATGCGGCCGGAGCGCCACTGGTCGAGCACCAGCCGGTCGGCCTGCTCGTTGATCGGGTTGCTGATCTTGTCCAGGTACTCGGACGAGATCTCGTTCGGCGGGAACTGGTGCGACAGCGAGCCGCTGGCCAGGAACGCCACCTTGCGGTCGCTGCGCAGCACGGCCCGCGCGATCGCCTCGCCGACCCGGCGGTTCTCGTCGATCGAGGAGTAGATGTTGCAGCCCACCGGCACCACCGCGATCGGGTTGCCGTCGCGGTTCATGAAGTGCATCGGCACCAGCGTCGCGTACTCCAGGCCGAGGTCCTTGACGTCGTGCACCATCGACTTCTGGCCGCCGGCGTTGATCTCCTCGCCGATCAGCCGCGCGAGGTCCGGGCAGCCGGGGTAGTCGTACTCCAGGTCGTGGATGAAGTGCGGCAGCTCGTGCGACGCGTAGCTGCCCTGGTGCCGAGCCTTCCCGTTGATGTGGAAGCTCATGCTGTTCATCCAGTGCGAGTCGGCCACCACGAAGGTGTCCGCGCCGCGCTCGCGGGCCCGCCGGCCGACCTCCGCCAGCCCCGCCTCGGCGTGCCGGCGGATGCCGTGGTGCTTGCCGGTTTGGATGGACAGCCAGATCGACGGCACATGTGTGATTTTCGCGGCTAGCACGATCTCACCCATGGTCACCTCCGCATCGGAAATCGTGTAGCAGATCGAATATGATCCGTTCGCGGCCTACGCTGTCGTGGCCGCTATCCAGGTTTAACAGGGCTCGGACGGATGGCGGTTGACCCCGGACGCACGTCCTTTGACTCCGCGTGCACCAGGTGGTCGGGGCTTTACGACTCGGCAACGAACACTTGACGAACGGGCGATGGCGGACGACTGTGCCTGTCACGCAGTGTTACCCAAGCCACTAAGCGCAGGTCCTGGAGGGCAATGATGTCCTACGTGCTGACTACAGCCGGCGTGCCTGCGACACAGCAGTTCGATCTCTGGCAGTCGGCCGTGTCGCAGACGTTCGTGCCCCTGGAAGCGACCACGGGCGAGCATTCGGCGTTCCGCGGCCGATTGCGCGGCCAGAACCTCGGCAGCGTCGCCGTGTACGAAGCGTCGGCGGACGCGCACACCGTGCGACGGACGGCGCGCACGATCTCCCGTGCCGCGCCGGACTACTACAAGCTGTCGCTCCAACTGCACGGCAGCGCGAAGCTCAGCCAGGACGGGCGGCAGGCGGCACTGCGTCCGGGCGACTTCGCCATCTACGACACGACCCGGCCGTACTCGCTCGCCTTCGACGACGTGTCCTCCACGCTGGTCCTGATGTTCCCGCGCTCGATGCTGTGCCTGCCGTCCGGCCAGGTGGAGCAGATGACCGCGATCCGGTTCGCGGGCGGGCAGGGCGTGAGCGGGATCGTCAGCACCACGCTGGTGCAGTTGGCCCGCAACATCGATGACCCGCAGGTGCACGGCAGCGTCCGGCTGGCGCGCAACGTGGTGGACCTGCTGGGCACCGCGCTGGCCGACCAGGTGGACTACACCGACGTGCCCGCCGAGACGTCCCGCGCGGCGATGCTGGTGAAGATCAAGTCCTACGTCGAGGCGCACCTGGAGGACCCGGAGCTGTCGCCCGGCGACATCGCGTCGGCGCACCACATCTCCACCCGGTACCTGCACAAGCTGTTCAGCGAGGCGGGCACCACGGTGTCCGGCTGGATCCGGCACCGGCGGCTGGAGCGCTGCGGGCAGGACCTGGCCGACCCCGGCAAGCACCAGCTCGCGATCGGCGTCATCGGGGCCCGCTGGGGCCTGGTGGACGCGTCCTACCTGAGCCGCGCGTTCAAGACCGAGTACGGGTTGTCCCCCTCGGAATACCGCCGTCGCAGCGTGGAACACCGGGCGCACTGACGGTCAAACGCCGTGCGCCCGCAGCCAAGCTTTCGGGTCGCGCGGCGTCCCACACTGGCCCACGTTCAGCCAGTGGAGGGGAGTCGACATGCGCTCGACAGGTCTTTACATCGGCGGCCAGTGGACCGCCGGCGCGGGGGAGTTCACCACGACCGACCCCGCGACCGACGAGCCGTTGGCGGTGTGCGCCGACGCGAGCGCGTCGGACGTGGACGACGCCGTGGCCGCCGCGCGCGAGGCGCTGCCCGGCTGGATCGCCACGCCGGCGAACGAGCGGGCCGCGCTGCTGTGGCGGCTGGCCGACCTGATCGAGGCGGACGCGGAGAAGCTGGCCGAGCTGGAGACGCGGGACCAGGGCCAGCCGCTGGGCGTGGCGCGGGCGGTCAGCGTGACCGGCGCGGCCGAGCACTTCCGGTACTTCGCCGGGTGGGCGACCAAGCTGGACGGCGCGGTGCGCTCCGTGACGTTCCCGGACACGCTGCAGTTCGACCGCCGGGTGCCGGTCGGCGTGTGCGCGCTGATCGCGCCGTGGAACTTCCCGCTGATGATCATGGCTTGGAAGCTCGCGCCCGCGTTGGCCTGCGGCAACACCACCGTCCTGAAGCCCGCCGAGCAGACGCCGTTGACCACCGTGCGGCTGGTCGAGCTGTGCGTCGAGGCCGGTTTCCCGCCCGGTGTGGTGAACCTGGTGACCGGCGGCCCGGAGACCGGCAAGGCGCTCGTGCGGCACCCCGGCGTGGACAAGGTGTCGTTCACCGGGTCGACGTCCGTGGGCCGGGACATCGTGACGGCCTCGGCGGCCGACCTGAAGCGGGTGACCCTGGAGCTGGGCGGGAAGACGCCCACCGTCATCGCGCGGGACGCGGACATCGACGCGGCCGTGGCCGGGACCGTCGCGGGCGGGCTGCTCAACAGCGGCCAGGTCTGCGCGGCCTACGCGCGGATGTACGTCGACAAGGCGCGGCAGGACGAGTTCACGTCCAAGCTCGCGACCGCGGTGTCGGGCCTGCGGCTGGGCGCCGGCCTGCACCCCGACACCGACCTGGGCCCGCTGGTGAGCGGGGAGCACCGGGACCGCGTGGACGGCTTCGTGCGGGGCGCGGTGGCCGAGGGCGCGGACCTGGTGACCGGCGGCTCGCGCGGCGACGGCCCAGGCCACTTCTACCGCCCGACGGTCTTCGGGTCGGTCAAGGACGCCATGACCATCGCCCGGGAAGAGGTCTTCGGCCCCGTGCTGGCGGTGCTCGACTACGACGACGAGGACGAGCTGCTGTCCCGCGTCAACGACTCGCCGTACGGACTGGCGGCGTCGGTGTGGAGCAACGACCTCCGCGTCGCCCACCGCCTGGCGGACGGCATCCGGGCCGGGGCGGTGTTCGTGAACATGCCGTGCATCCCGGACGCGGCGGCGCCCTGGGGCGGTTTCCGGTCCAGCGGCTGGGGCCGTGAGATGGGGCCGTACGCGATCGACGCGTACACCGAGATCAAGGGCATCTGGATGCACCACGGCTGAGCGTTCCTCCGGTAAACCCGAACGGCCCGACGCGTTCTCCCCGCGTCGGGCCGTTCGCCTTCCCTGCTCGATGTTCCGGCCGGTAGGTCCTAGGACGCCAGTCCGCCGACATGGGCCTTGGCGGAACCGGCGGCGGCCTGTGTCGGTCTGGTCGGCCGCCCGCGGATGATCCATTCCGCGACGGCGACGTTGATCGCCCAGCCCGCGCCGAGGAGCAGTGTCCTGGTCATCCCTTCGGCAGGGCCGACGAGCAGCACCCACGACAAGGTGACCAACGCCTGCGTGCCCGCGCCCTGGGCGATCGCGTAGCCGCGGATCATCCACGCGCGGTGCCGGGCGAAGTCCCGCCGCCGGATCGCCGCGAAGCCGAGGACGATCGACGCGACCATGGCGGAGCCGAACACCAGTCGGAAGGCGGCGAGGAGATCGCCGTCGCCTTCCGGCCAGGCGTAGAACAGGGTCATCCACAGGCCCGTGAGCCCCATGGCGAGGCCGGCCGGGACGAGGAGCCTCCCGAGGACGCGGTGCGTGCCCGGCCGTCGTCCGCGGAACCGGGGTGCGAACTGGAGCGCACCCACGACGCAGTACAGGACGGCGCTGAGGATGTGCGCCACCACCGGCAGGGGCGCGGCGAAGAACCGCGCGTTGTCCGGGGTGACCTCCCCGCCGGCCAGGTCGGCCAGGCGGACGGCGCCACCGGCCATCGGGACGAGGGTGAGCGCGATCAGCGCGGTGGGTATCAGCCACCCTGCCCTGGTGGAGGATGTCACGGCGAAGGCCCTTCTTCGTTCTGGTCGTCCGTCGGCGCGACCGGTGCCACGTCGCCGTGTCCCTGTCGTGGTCCGAGTCTGACGACCGGGGTGGTGCCGGTTCATCGGAAGAAGGGTCTGAGCCGAGCTGTCCTATCGGGCAGGGCGGACTAGTACTTTCGGTTCCTGACGCGGTTGGTCTCGTAGGCCCACATGGCGATCTCGACGCGGTTGCGCGCGCCGATCTTGGCCATCAGGCTCGCGATGTGCGTCTTGACGGTGCTCAGGGAGATGTGCAGCTCGTCGGCGATCTCGCTGTTGGTCCGTCCCCGCGCCACGGTGACGAGGACCTGCTCCTCGCGGTCCGTGAGCGGTTCGACGGGTTGCGCGGGCGGTGCGGCGGGTCCTGCGGCGGCGAAGGTCTTGAGCAGTCGTGCGGTGATGCTCGGGGCGATGAGCGCGTCGCCGTCGGCGGCGGCGTGGACGGCTTGGGCGAGCAGGGTCGGCCCCGCGTCCTTGAGGAGGAAGCCCAGAGCGCCGGCCCGGAGCGCGGCGTAGACGTACTCGTCGAGGTCGAAAGTGGTGATGACGACGACGGCGAGGGGGTTGTCCACCTCCGGTCCGGCCAGCAGGCGGGTGGCCTCGATGCCGTCGACACCGGGCATGCGGATGTCGAACAGGCACACGTCGGGGCGCAGGCGTCGCGCGAGTTCCACGGCGCGTTGCCCGTCGGCGGCCGTGCCGACGACTTCGATGCCCGGTTGGGCGTCGAGGATCATCGTGAGCCCGGTGCGGACGATCTCCTGGTCGTCGGCGACGACCACCCGGATGCTCATGCGGTCGACCCGTTCCGGGGCAGGGTGGCGGTCACGGTCCAGCCCCGATCGGGGTCGGGGCCCGCCGCGCACGTGCCGCCGAGCAGGGTGACCCGTTCGAACATGCCGATGAGCCCGTACCCCGGCGTCGCGGTCGAGCGCGCGGAGCCGTCACCGTCGTCGCTCACCCGCAGGTGCACCGACGTGTCGTCGGCGGCGACGTGGACCTCGATGCGGGTGGCGTGCCGGGCGTGCCGTCGCGCGTTGGTGACCGATTCCTGGACGACGCGGTAGATCGCCGCGCCGACCGAGGGGTGGACGTCATCGAGGTCGCCGAAGAGGTCCACTTCGACCGACGGACCGGTGCGGGGCCGGGCCGCGAGCCGCGCGAGGTCGGCGACGCGCGGGTTGGGCGCCAGGTCCACCGGCTGGTCCCGACGCAGGACACGCACCATCGCGCGCATCTCGGCGAGCGCGCGCGAAGCCTCGGCCTCGATCAGGCGGAGCGCGTCGGCCGCCGCGCCCGGCTGCGACACCGAGGTCGCGAGGCCCGCCTGGGCGCGGATCGCGATCGCCGACACGTGGTGGGCGACCGTGTCGTGCAGGTCCCGCGCCAGCCGTTCCCGTTCGAGCAACTTGACCTGGTCGAGTTCACGCATCCGGAACCGGGCCCGGTACCGCATCGCCGCGCCGAGGGCGACGGCCGCGAACACCACGGTCAGCCCGCCGATCACATCGGCGAGGGCGAGGTGGCGGACGGTCATGGAGAGGCACGCGCCACCGATCACGATCGTCAAGCCGATGACGGCCTCGCGCCCGGAGCCCCACCTGACCACCGAGTACACCAGGATCAGCAGGAAAGCCGACGTGTACGGCTCTTCGCGGTACCCGCCCGTGATCAGCGGGACCAGGCTCGTCGTGCCGAAGGCGATGGCGAGCATCAGCAGCGGTCGCGTCCGGCGCCACAACAACGTGGGAACCAGCCCGACGACGACGATCACCGAAAGCGTCCGCCACGGGAGATCCGTCCGGAGAGCGCCTTCGAGCACCGCCGCCGGCACGAGCACCCCCACGAGCGCCCAGTCCCGCCACACCCGCTGCGGGGCGTGGTGGGGACGGGGCTCGTCCCAGGTGGAGCGGAGAAGATCCGGCACCCGGTGATGGTACGAAGTCAGCGCACCACGTCGATCAGGAACGCGGTGAACGCGGTGGTGGACACCGAGAGGTGCCCTGCGGCCGGGTTCTTCGAGTCCCGCAGCCCGACGACGTCCCGCGCGGCGGCGGGTCGGGCGACTTCCACACAGGAATGGTCCGGCGTCGAACGCGACGACTTCCGCCAGCTCGACGTCGTCAGCACAGCTTCCATCTGCTACTCCTTCAAGATCGACTCCATGAGTCGCCGACTGTCTTCGACGGACAACGCGATCTTCACCAGTTCGCCGAAGATGTACCTCCACCTGCGCACATCCACAGGGCTGTCGGTCAGCGCCGCATCCGCCGCGTGCTCTTGGTAGAACATCGGCAGGTCGCCGCTCCCGAACTCCAGCAGGGAGTACGGCGACGAGTGTCCCAGGTGCAGCCCGGCGGTGAACGGCACGATCTGGAAGGTGATGTTCCCGGCAGCGCTCGATTCCAGCAGGCGCCGTAGTTGGTCGAGCTGGACTTCCCGGCCACCGGGTTGGTACCGGACGGCCTCTTCGCCGCAGATTGCGTGCAGCCGGACCTGCGGCTTGTCCAGCAGGGCTTGTCGGCGAACCCGAAGCTCGACAGCACGGTCGATGTTCTCCGGTCGGGTCTTGGCACCGGGCAGGTTGATGGCGTTCCGCGCCCAGTCGGCGGTCTGGAGCAGGCCCGGCACCCAGCCGCCGGTACACATCTGGATGTTCCGAGCGGACGCTTCGTAACCGATCAGCTTCATCAGTGCGGGTGAACCGACGTCGTCGTAGTCGTGCCACCACTCGTGGCGCTTGGCGCGTTCACGCAACGCCATCAGCGTCGAAAGCTCGCTCTCGGTCGCCTCCAGCTTCCGGGCCGCCGTGGCGAGGTGATCGGCCGACGGCACGGCCACACCGGTCTCGACTTGGCTCCAAGTGGGCTGGCTGAGCCCTGCGGCCTTGGCGACATCCACCACGCGCAACGTGCCTATCCGCCCGCGCAGCCGACGCAACATCAGACCGAGACGTCGGGCCGCGAGCGTTGCGCTCACGCCCTCAAGTTCGTCCACTACGCACCTCCAGGGCTGACAGACAGTAGCCCGATAGTCCGCCGATTGGCGTACTGGACCTGTGGTCGAAGTTGCGCCAATATTCTCGACGTGATTTGTTGTGAGCGCACAACATCATGCCTGAGCGGAGAACGTGATCGACAAGGAGGTCGGCAAATGATGTCGAGGAGGGACGGGGTCTTGACGTGTCTGGGCCTCCGGCTGGACGACGAGGTCCCGGTCAACCTGCGGGGGAGTCGGGACGCGACGACGTTCCTGGCGATCGGGCGCGATATCGAGATCGTGTTGGGGCGGTCGCACGTGCGGGCGCTGTGGGAGCAGTCCGCGGCGGCGTTGGGCGACATGGCGCGGCTCGATGCGGCCGACGAGGTGCTGGATGCCGCGTGTGACGCCGGGGCGCAGGCGCAGACGGCTGGCAAGCGGGCGTTGGAGCGGGCCGAGGCGGCGGCGCGGGCCGGGGCCGGGGAGTCGGCGGCGTTGGCGCGTGAGGCGGCGCGGGTGGCGATCGAGGCTGCGGAGCGCGCTCAGCAGGCGGTGCAGACGGCGTCCGATGCGATGGACCTGGCAGACGAAGCCGCCGAGGGCGCTGTGCGGGCGGCTGCCGTGGCGGAGCGTGCTGCCGTGGCGGAGTTCCGCGGAGCGCCGTGTGCGAATTCGTGACCGGAGACGGACCGCTGGGGAATTCTCAGATCCAGTACGGGTCGGCTCCGCGGGTAAGGCGGAGCAGTGAGCCGACCCCGCTCGGGTCCGAGGACGGGCGGACGAAGCCCGCTCTGGCCGCGATGCCCGCCGCCTCGCCGCGGGACTGGCAGTCGAGTTTCGTCAGCAGGCGTTCGACGTAGGTCTCCACGGTGCGCCGGCTGACCACGAGGCTCTCCGCGATCGCCTGGTTGGACAGGCCGGCCACCAGGCCGGTCGCGATGTCCAGCTCCCGGGCCGTCAGGCCGGACGGGTTCTCGAACGGCGCGCAGGCCGCCACCACGCCGTTGCGCGGGCCGTCGACGATCCTCAGCAGCCGCACGCGGTACCAGCCGTCCTTCGCCGGCCAGAGGAACGGCACGGTGCGGACGCCCAGGGTGGAGAAGGACTCCGCCAGCGCCCGCAGGTTCGGGTCGTCGGCGATCGGCGCGGGGGAGCGGCCGGTCACCGGGCCGGCGGCGGGCACCAGCCAGCTCGCCGTCCACTCCGGACCGAACCACGCGTCGAACGTGGGGCAGTGCAACGGGTCCACGCGGCGTGCCAGCGCGGAGCCGACCGACGCCACGAAGCGCCGCGCCTCCTCGCCGAACGCCGCCCGGACCGGCGCGTTGGCGTGCAGGACGCCCACCACCTGCTTGCGGCCGGTCAGGCGCAGCGTCGCCGACAGACCGTCCTCGAACCCGGCCGGGCGCAGGCGTTCCTGGTAGTGCGGCGAGTCGCGGAAGTTGTGCGGCATGTCGTCCATCAGCAGCGGCACGGCCGAGTCGAAGAGCTGGCCGCCCCAGCGGGTGCGCGGCAGCTCGTGGGCCAGCTCCTGGCTGATCGAATGGTTGTACCCGTCCTCGGACAGCACCACGAAGCCCCGCGACACCGGATCCCAGCCGGTGATCTGCACCGCGCACATCTCCGGCAGCGCCAGGCGCAGGGCGGCGAAGACCTCGCCCCACTCCACCGCGGCGCCGCTGCCCAGGGCGGAACCGATGCGCACCGCCGAGGCCACTTTCGTGGTGTCCATCGCGCCTCCTCGTAGGTCATAACCTACGGTGTGTGACGTGACCCCGGCAACAGAGGGGTCACCTCCTGCACACGTCAGGCTGCGCTGCGAATAAACCTCCGATTCGGGTGATAGTCGGAATGACTTTCAGTCACCTGACGGGGCCGCCACGGCAGGCTGCCCGGACGGTCAGCGGACGATCTCCTGGGAGAACGCGGCGCGCAGTGCGGCGGCGGCACGGGCGTGTGCGGCGGCGGAGATGCTGAGCTGGTCGGCCAGCAGCGCGAAGAAGCCGTGGATCTGGCCTTCGTAGCGGACCAGGGTCACCGGCACCCCGGCGTCCAGCAGCCGGTGCGCGTACTCCTCGCCCTCGTCGCGCAGCGGGTCGAACTCGGCGGTCATCACCAGCGCGGCGGGCAGTCCGCCGAGGTGGGACGCGGCCAGCGGGGCGAGGTACGGGTCGTTCAGGTCGTCCGGGTCGCGCGGGTACTGCTGGAAGAACCACTCCATGCTCTCCCGGCTCAGGAAGTGCCCCTTGCCGTAGTCCACATAGGACGGACGGTCGCTGGGCGGCGCGGTCACCGGAGCCGCCAGGAGCTGCAACGAGATCGGCGGGCCGTCGTGGTCGCGGGCCATCAGGGACACCACGGCGGCCAGGTTGCCGCCCGCGCTCTCCCCGCCGACCGCGATCCGGCCGTCCGCGCCGATCTGCGCGCCGTGCGAGGCCACCCAGTTCAGCGCGGCGTAGGCGTCCTCGGCGGCGGCCGGGTAGCGGTGCTCGGGCGCCAGCCGGTAGTCGACCGAGACCACGACCATGCCCACCGCGTTGCACAGCACCCGGCAGGTGGCGTCGTTCTCGTCCAGTGACCCGATCACCCAGCCACCGCCGTGGTACCACACCAGCGCGGGGAACGGGCCGTCGCCGTGCGGCGTGTAGATCCGCACCGGGATGTCGCCCGCCGGGCCGGGGATGGCGCGGTCGACGACCGAGTCGACCGGCTCAGGGTTCGGCGAGGGCTGCCACGAATCGGCGAACGCGGCGCGCATCTTCGCGGGTGTGATGTCGTCGCTGACCGGCGACAGGCCGCCTTGGGCTTCGCTGGCGTCGATCACCGCCTTGGCTTCAGGGTGCAGCGGCATCGGGGATGTCCTCCGTGTCCGGTCCCGCGCCGAACCACCGCAGCACGGCGGCGGTCAGCCGGGAGACGTCGTTGTCGTCCTTGTCGTGGGACAGCGCGCCGCACCAGCCGATCGAGCCGGTCGCGAACACCGCGCCCCCACCGGGGGTCTCCAGCAGGGTGAGGTCGGCGCGCCGGCGGTCCACCGGGTCGCCGCACGGGTGCGGGATCGCCGGTCCGGTGTCGCCGGAGACGTAGCTGTCGCCGAGCATCGCCCGGCCCAGCAGCAGGGTGTCCGGTGGGCTGCCCAGCAGGGCGTCGACGCAGTCGGTCTCGAACGAGGCCGCGCCGCCGAGCACCGCGCCGAAGGCGCCCAACGGCTTCGACCGCGGGAGCCCGGCCAGCACCGGGTGCGCTCCGACGAGTTCGTACGCGCCGCCGGTCGCCAACCCGGCCGCCGCGGTGCCGATGCCGAACAGCCGGTGCGGCGCGCGGTTGCGCTCCTGCCACAGGCCGCCCGGCTCGCCGGTGGCCGCCAGGTGCAGCTCGCCCGGCGGCGACTCCCACGTCCGCACGCCCACGTAGCCGCGCCGCAGCTCGGCGAGGTGCGGCTTGGCCGGGTGGATCGCGGTGACCCAGTACGCGCCGTTGCCGCCGAGGTAGCCGACCTTCCCGCCGCCGTGCAGGTACCCGGTCATCCCGTCGAGCATCGCCCCGGTCCAGTACTCGGGGTGGCTGCCGGTGACGACGGCGTCGTACTCCTCCAGCGCGGGCCAGCCGTCGGCGTGCAGGTCGTGGTCGGTGAGCACGTCGAACACGAAGCCCTGCCGTCGCAGCCAGCCCACCAGGTGCAGGTCCTCGCTGTACTGGTGCGGCGACCGGGTGTACCGGAACACGTGGTCGTCGCGCATGCCCAGCAGCGGGCGGCGCAACGACGCCGTGGCCACGCCGCTGCCGTCGGTGTGCCGGTCGTACAGGCTGTGCAGCAGGTTGTCCCGCGCGAACGGCGCGGCGACCTCCGCCCGGTCCTCCGGCGCGGACGGCTGGTCCACGTGGTCCAGCGCGTACGCGAGGTAGCTCAGCGTCGGCACCAGGAACGCGAGCTTCGCCTGCGGCGTGCGGGGCCGCACGAAGAACGGCAGCCGGTCCACGCCCTCCGATGTCGCCAGCTCCACGGCGTAGCAGCCGGACGGCAGGTCCTCGGGCAGCTTGACGTCCAGCACCGGGGCCCAGCCGCAGTCGGCCAGGTCGTCGGAGTGGAAGTGCACCGCCGAGTAGCCCCGGTCCGCGTACCGCCAGTCCAGCACGTCGCCGGTCCAGTCGTGCCCGGTCACGCCGCGCAGCGGCTGGTTGTGCAGCGTGCCGTGCCGCCCGTCGACCAGTTCCAGCATCGTGTCGCCGCCGATGTCCTGGGACAGCTCCCAGTGCGCCCGCGCGCCCCGGTGCCACGACGACCGCGTGTCGGCGACCAGCCAGTCCAGGTCCGTGCGCCGCTCGACGAACACCGTCGGCCCGTCGAGCTTGCCGTCGAAGTGCCCGCCCAGCAGCCCGTTCACCCGCCGGGCGGCGAACAGCATCGGCGCGGAGCCGGCCAGCAGCGGGCCCGCCGGGGGAGCGGTGGCCACGGTGTCCGCCTCGCCGGCGAGGCGGTCGCGCGGCCGGACCTCCAGCCGCGCGCCGTCCTCGTCGTACCCGCCGACCACCAGGTACCAGCGCCGCAGCCGCAGCGCCGGGCCCTCCACCCGCACGACGCCGCCCTCCGCGCGCACCGCGAACTCGGGCGTGCCGTCGGACCGCAGCACCAGTTCGGCGTACGGGCCGTCGGCGACGTCGCCCTGGCTCATCAGGCCGGCCCTCGAACCGGGGAACGCCGTCGGCCACACCCACACCGCGAACGACACCGCCTCGCCGAGCACCGGCGGGCGCGGCACCAGGCCGTACGAGCCGTGGTCGAAGTCCTGGTGCGGCACGGAAACCCGGTCCGGCAGGGCGATGTCCACGGGGGTGCGCACGGGCGCGGTGCCGTCGTGGTCGATGTGCAGCACCCGCACCCGCGCGTCCGGGGTGGACGCGCTGGCGTGCACGGTGATCCGCTCGCCCGGCCGCGCGCTCAGGCGGTCGGTGTACCCCACGACGGGGGCCCGGGTGTGGTCGACGGGTGCCATGTCAGCCCCTCAGCAGTTGGCCGCCGTCGATCGGCAGCACGGTACCCGTGATGTGCCTGGCCTCCAGGGACGCCAACAGCAGCACGGTCGGCACGAGGTCGTCGGTGTTGGCGAGGCGGCCCAGCGGGATGCGCTCCAGCCACGGCGCGCGGGCCGCCGGGTCGGCCATCGCCGCCGCCGTCAGCGGGGTCTCCACCGGACCGGGCGCGACCGCGTTGACCCGGATGCCGTACGGCGCGAGCTCCAGCGCCGCCGACCGGGTCAGCGCGTTCATCGCCGCCTTGGTCGCCTCGTAGTGGCCGAGCCCGACCGTCGGCTGGAACGAGCCCGCCGAGCTGATGTGCACGATCGAGCCGCCGCGCTTGGCCGCGACCATCGCCTCGGCGACCGCCTGGGTGACCAGGAACGTGCCGCGCACGTTCACCGCGAGCACCGCGTCCATCGACTCGACGGGCAGCGACAGCAGCGGACCCGCGCCGCCGACCACGCCGGCCGCGTGCACCAACACGTCGATCGGGCCTAACTCGGCCACCGTCTTCGCGACCCCCGTGCGCACCGACTCGGGGTCGCGCACGTCCATCTCCACGGCCAGGCCGCCGAACTCCTCGGCTCGACGGGCCAGCCCCACCGAGTCCACGTCCGCCACCGCGACCCGGTGGCCGCGCCCGGCCAGCGCCGTCGCGATCGCACCGCCGATGCCGCCCGCCCCACCGGTGACCAGCGCCACCATCACACGGCCTCCGCGATCACGACGCGCGGGCTGCCCGGCAGCGGACGGGTCTCCAGGACCTTCCAGCCGGTGTCCGCGAGCCAGTCGTGCACCTCGTCCTCGGGGTAGACCACGGTGCCGTCGATCACCAGGTACTCGCCCGCGAGCACCGGGTCGAGCCGGCGGCCGTCGCCCGGGTCCAGCAGGAAGTCCAGCACCAGCAGGCGGGCGCCGGCGTCGACCACCCCTCGCGCGGCCCGCAGGATCGTCCGGTTCTGGTCGGCGTCGAACCGGTGGACGACGTGCTCCAGCAGCACCGCGTCGTAGTGGCCGGGCACGGCGTCGGTCAGCGGGTCGGCCTCGTGGAGGGTGATCCGGTCGGCCAGCGCGGGGTCGAGCGAGCCGCGGACCATGCCCACGAACTCGGCCGTGCCGACGAACGCGCCGGTCAGCTCCGGGTTGCGCTTGGCGGCCTCGCCGAGGAACGCCGTGGACAGCCCGCCCAGGTCCAGCACGTGCCGGTGCGGCGCGAAGTCGTAGTGCTCGGCGAGCATCACGGCGTGCAGCGAGTTGTAGGTCTGCACGCCGTTCATGAACACGCCCATGCGGGTCTCGTCCAGCTCGAACGGGCCGGGCCGCGCGGAGCGCATGGACGCCGTGTAGTGCTGCCAGTGCGGGTAGCTCAGGGCGTCCCAGAAGGCCAGAAAGGGCCGCAGGTCGAGCCCCCCGCGCCCGGCGAGGTACGCCTCGGAGACCGGCGTGTTCGAGTACCGGCCGTCGGTGTGCTCCAGCAGGCCCAGGCCCACCATCGCGTCGGCGAGGATGCGCGCGGAGCGCTCCGGCAGCTCCGCGCGCTCGGCCAGTTCGAGGGCGGTCGCGGGACCGAGGCCGAGCGCGGCGAACACGCCCAGCTCGCTCGCGGCGAAGAGTTGTTTGGCGGCCATGAATCCGGTCGCGACGGCGACCAGCGGAGTGGGGTCGGTCATTGCGGGACCTCCTAGTCCAGTCCGGGGTCGACGACGGCCTTGACCGCGGCCATCGACGCCATGTCTCTGATCGCCTGTTCCGCGCCCGCCAGCCCGACGGGCGGGGAGAACATGGCGTCCCACTCGAAGCGGTGGGCGAACGCCGTCAGGAAGCGCAAGGCCCGCGCCAGGTCGCCCACGTCGCCGTTGAGCGAGCCGACGACGGTGATCTCGCGGCTCATCACGACGTCCATCGGCACCGGCGCGGCCTGCGGACCGGCCAGGCCGACCACGACGTGCGTGCCGCGCCGGCCGCACATCAGGACACCCTCGCGGTTGGCCGTCGGCGCGCCCGCGAAGTCGAGCACCAGGTCCGCGCCGTGCGCGCCGGTCAGCTCCTCGACCTGCGCGACCCGCTCGTCCGGGTCGGTCACCTCGGTCACGTCGATGGTGCTGTCCGCGCCGTACTTGGCGGCCAGCGCGAGCCGGTTCGCGGGACCGCCCAGCGTGATCACCTGGCCCGCGCCCGCGGCCCGCGCCATCGCGGTGGCGACCAGGCCCAGCGGCCCGGCGCCCTGCACGGCCACCGTCGAGCCCGGCTGGACGCCGCCCGCGTTGGCGAACGCCCGCACCACCGTCTTGACCGCGCAGCTTGCCGCCGCCGCCCAGTTGTCCGGCATGTCCTTGGACAGCACGATCCGGTGCGCGCCGGGCGGCAGGTAGACGTACTCCGAGAGCCCGCCGATGGCGAACGGCCAGCGGTCGGCGCGCTGGCTGAACCCGTAGCCGCGGTGCTCGCACAGCACCGGCTCGCGCAGCACCGTGCAGCCCTGGCAGTGCCCGCACACGGACTCCGACCACACCAACCGGCTGCCGATCTCGACCGGCTTGCCGAACGCGTCGCGGCCGGAACTCGCGCCCAGCGCCACGACCTCGCCCGTCATCTCGTGGCCGAGGATGATCGGCAGCCGGGTGAACGGCAGCAGGCCGCGCCACAGGTGCGCGTCCGTGCCGCACAGCGTGGTGCTGGTGATCCGCACGATCGCCGAGCCGGGCGGCAGCTCCCGCGGCAGCGGCACCTCGGTGACGTCGAGCGGGGCGTTGAACTCGCGCAGCACCGCCGCGCGGGTCGCGGTGGGGTGCATCTACGCCTCCCGGCTGTTCTCGTCCGCGAACCGCACGGCGACGCACCCGCCGCGCGCGTTCGGCAGCGGCACGACGCCCGCGCCGCGGTGTGTCCTGAGCATGGGAATCCCCCTTCGGATCGATCAGGCGACGGAGTCCCACCGGTCCCGGCGACGCGTCCACAGCAGGACGACGAGGATCACCAGGAACGGCAGGACACCGCGGTACTGCTGGAGCGCCACGACGGTGCTGGCGACGCCCTGGAGCACGCCCAGGGCCACGCCGCCGACGAACGTCCAGGCGAAGCTCCGGAACCCGCCGACGAGGGCGGCGGCGAGCGCCGGGGTGATCAGCAGGGCCTGCGAGGCGAAATCGCTGGCGAGCTGCGGCGCGACGATCATGATGGCCAGGGCGCTGGCCGCGCCGGCCACGCCCCAGACCGCCATGGACAGCCGGGGCACCCGCACGCCGATCAGCTCGGCGGTGGTCGGCCGCTCGGACAGCGCCCGCAGCAGCAGGCCGAAGCGGGTGCGCCGGAGCAGCACGGTGGGCAGCACGGCGAACAGCACCGCGAGGATCATGGTGACCACCGCGGCCCAGGTCACCACGACGCCGCCCACCGTCGCCGCCGGTCCGTCGAACGGATTGGGGAACCGGTGCGGGTGCTGTGCGCCGAACAGCCGCAGCCCCACGGCGACGAGCCCGGTGTAGGTCGCGATGGTCACCGCGGCCTTGACACCCTCGCTCGCCTCGGAGAACCAGCGCACCATCACCACGCCCAGCCCCATGTGCAGCAGGGCGGCCCCGGCCAGGCCGAACGGCACGGCCAGAAGCAGCGGCAGGCCCTCTTCGTGCAGCACGACCATGGCGAACGCCCCGAAGGCGCCCACCGCGGCCTGCGCGAAGTTGACCACCGCGACGAGCCGGTAGGTGAGCAGGGTGGACAAGCCCATCAGGGCGTACGCCCCGCCGGTGGCGAGTCCCGCGATGGCCGCGGACAGTTGCAGCACAGCAGCCTCCGGGTCAGGAGTTGGGCACGGTGATGAACGTGTCGTCCACGACGACCCAGCGCAGGCCGGTGAGACGGACGATCTTGGAGCCCTGGTTCGGCGCGTGGCTCTCGCCGGGGCCGAACTCCCACGGGCTGCCCAGCATCGGGTCCTCGATGGGCGTCATGTCCCGCAGCGCGGCGTTGACCGTGTCGCGGTTGACCTCGCCCTTGATGGACTTGAGCACCTCGACGGTGAACTTGGCCGCGAGGTAGCCGCCCTGGGAGAACGCGGTGGGCTGCGCGTCGGCGCGCGTCACGGTGTCCCGCCAGCCCTTGTTGGCCAGGCTGTCGGAGGTGAACGGCTCGAACTCGCTGCCCGCGTACACGCTCAGCCCGAGCCCGCCGACGGCCTTCGCCACGCTGTCGGTGTAGGCCGGGGCCAGCAGCAGGAAGTCGACGTCGTCCATGTTCTGCGTCTTCGCGGCCTGGAGCCACGGCACGACCAGCGACTCGGCCGGGTTGAACAGGATGGCGTCGCAGCCCGCCTCCTTGGCCCGGAGCAGGTACGGCGTGAGGTCGCCGCTCTGCGGCACGGTCAGGTCGTTGATCTTCAGCCGCTGGCCGCTGAGGTTCTCCCAGCGCTCCAGCGCCACCTTGACCGCGTCCTCGGAGCCGGGCAGCACCACGGTGAAGTTGCAGACGTTCTTGTCGCCCAGCTTCTGCGTCGCGTGCAGCAGCACGGCGGTCATCAGCGTGAACGGGCCGACGTTCACCGGCGCGATGTTGGGGCTCTGGAAGCACTTCGGGGTGGCCGCGACCGCCATCACCGAGCTGATCTTCTGCTGCCGGTAGAAGCCGTCGTTGACGTCGCAGTCGGTGAAGCTGGCGGAGCCGGCCATCGCGACCACGCCCGCGTCCGCCAGCTCACGGGCCACCTGGGCGGTGCGCTGCGGGTTGCCCGCGTCGTCCTTGACGATGTACTCGATCTTCTTGCCGTTGATCCCGCCCTTGTCGTTCGCGTCGTCGAACACGCGTTGGGCGGTCTTGGCCACCTCGGCGGTGATGAACTGGCCGGTCAACCCGGCGACGGCACCGATCTTGATGGTGTCGCCGTCGCCACCGCCGCCACAGCCCGCCAACACGGAGGCCGTGAGCGCGGCCGTGGCGAACACGGCTCCCGCCTTGAGGTGCTTTCTCATCAGGTGTTTCCCTTCGGGGGATGGGTGTTTCAGTGGGCTGCGGAACCCAGGTAGGCGGCGATGACCGCGGGATCGGCCAACACCTCGTCGGGGGGCCCGGTGGCGATGACCCGGCCGAAGTCCAGGACGACGACGGAGTCACAGGTGGACCGGACCAGCTCGATGTCGTGCTCGACCAGCAGCACGGCGGTGTCGAAGCGCTCGGGGATCTCCGACAGCCGGCGTTGCAGCAGCTCGGTCTCCGCGCTGGAGTGCCCCGCGGCGGGCTCGTCCAGCAGCAGCACCGGCGGCCGGCCGGCGGCCAGGCCCGCGACCTCCAGCAGGCGGCGGGTGGCGACGTCCACGGTCTGGATCGGCACGTCGGCGGCCGGGCACTCGAACAGCGCCAACTGCTCGTCGATCTCCTCCGCGGACAGCGACTTGCCCGCCGCGACCTGGAGGAACATGCCTACGGTGAGCTGCTCGGGCACCCGGAGCTGCTGGAAGCTGCGGCGCAGGCCCAGCCGGGCGCGGCGGTGCGCCGGGAGGCCGTCCACCGGCTCGCCGTTGAGCAGCACCCGGCCGGAGTAGCGGTCGGTGAACCCGGTGACCGTGTTGATCAGCGTCGACTTGCCCGCCCCGTTCGGGCCGACCAGGCCGATCACGCAGCCCTTGGGCACCACCAGCGAGACGGCGTCGTTGGCGGTCAGCGCCCCGAACCGCACCGTCAGGTCGCGCACCTCCAGCGCGGGCGTGGCGTCGGCCATCTCCCGCGGGGCGCGTAGCCTGATCGGCACCAGCGGCCTGGGGTTGGCGTGCGGTATGGGCAGCGAGCCCATCCTCGCCACCTTCTTCCGGCGGTGTTGCGCCCGGATCAGGTCGGTCTGGCTGGCTCCCAGGCGCAGCACCTGCACCGCGCCGATGCCGAAGAACAGGGCGGCGAGGTCCTGCGGGACGCCGAGGCTGTCCAGGAGCGTCGGGAACAGCGCGCCCATCAGGCCGCCCGCGATCGCGCCCTCGATGTTGTGGGTGCCCACGAACAGGGCGATCGCGAAGAACGACACGGACGCGAAAGCCGCGAAGTTGCCCGCCGTGACGATGCCCAGTTGGCCCGCCATCAGACCACCGCCGACCCCCGCCACGAACGCGCTGAGCGCGAACGCGGTCAGCTTGCCCTTGGCGACGCTGATGCCGTGCGCGGCGGCGGCCCGCTCGGAGTGGCGGATCTCGACCAGCGCGGCGCCGGTCCGCGTGCGGTCCAGGAACCACAGCCCGATGAAGATCACCGTGACCACGATGACGGTGAACACGAAGTACGCGCTGTCGGTGGTGAAGCCCGCCGGCCGCTGGACGAAGTCGTAGTCGTCCTGGCCGGGGTAGGGGATTCCGGTGAACACCACGTCGAGCGCGGTGGCGAAGGCGAACGTGGCGACCGCCAGGCTCACCCCGCGCAGGCGCAGCGCGGGCAGGCCGATCAGCACGCCGGCCACGGTGGCGGCCAAGCCGCCCAGGACCAGCCACAGCGCGAACCCGCCGGGCAGGTCCGAGGTGTTCGCCCAGCCGACCACCCACGCGCCGATCGCGGCGAAGCTGAGCTGGCACAGCGAGATCACCCCGGCCCGGCCGGTGATCAGGCCGTAGCTCTGCATGAACACCGTGCTGACGGCCGCGCCGGTGAGGATGAAGGTGAAGTTGTTGTTGGCGAACCCGGCGACGGACGCGGCCACCACGGCGGCGAGGATGAGGCCGAGCACCATCGGGTGCGGCTTGCGCAACACGAGGTCCACTTCAGACTCCGCTCTCGGAGGGCGTGTCGCCCAGGTAGAGCGCCCGCAGCAGGTGCTCGTCGGCGCTCAGCGCGTGCCCGTCGCCGGCGAACACGATCTCGCCGCGGGCCATGACGTAGGCCCGGTCGGCGATGCGGAGGGCGAGGGCGGCGAACTGCTCGACCAGCAGCACGCCCACGCCGGAGTTGGCGAGTTCGCGCACGGCGGCGGCCAGCCGCCCCACCACGATCGGCGCGAGGCCGAGCGACATCTCGTCGATGAGCAGCACCTTCGGCCTGCCGAGCAGGGCGCGCCCGACCACGAGCATCTGCTGCTCGCCGCCGGACAGCAGCCCGGCGGGCACGTCGATCTGCTTGCGCAGCTCGGGGAACAGCTCGAACACCCGGTCCGGGGTGTCGTCGTGCCGGCACGCGGCGCGCAGGTTGTCCAGCGTGGACATCTCCCGGAACACCGTGCGGTTCTGCTCGACGTGCGCGAGCCCGGCCCGCGCCCGCCGCCAGGCCCGCAGCCGCTCGATCCGCCGGCTGCCGAGGCGTATCCGGCCGGAGGCGACCGGGATGGCCCCGGAGACACCCTCCAGCAGGGTCGTCTTGCCCGCGCCGTTGGCGCCGAGCAGCACGGTCACCGAGCCGCGGTCGACCTGGAGCGACACGCCGCGCACGATGGTCAGACCGGACCTGTCGACCGACACGTCCTCAATGGACAGCACACTCACCCGAATCCACCGTCCTGTCGATACTTCCGGGGTGGTTGGGTCAGAGTGGTACCGCGACGGTGGTTCGGCGGTCCGTAGAAATACGGAAGTGCCTGCTCAGAAAGGTGAGGAGTGTTCCGGAGGGCGACCCCTCGAACGGGCCGGCGGGCGCTTTCAGGCCGGTCAGAGCCGATCTTGAACTCAATGCGTGGGGAACGGCCGGCGCATTCGACGCGAGTCGGCGTTGTGCACGATTTGGTAACGTCCGCGTCACCTGTTGGTGATGCGCGTGCATATGCACCGTAACAATGGCGCGACTCCGTCGCGCGGCTCGGCCGCCTGGCAGTCGGCGCATCGCGGGTCGTGCTCGACCGATCCAAAAGCGTGATCGGCCGAGCACGAGCCGCGACACACCGACGCGGCCATCGCGGATAGCGCTACCGGACCGGTTCACCGGGCGTTGGGCAGAGCGAAGCGCCCGATGCCGGCGCGGGGCATCGGGCGCTACAGGGACCGGTTCACCGGTCGTTCATTGGTCGAATCAGTGCGCGCAGTGGCATTCGCCGGGCGGGCAGTGCCGGCAGGCCGAGAAATCCGGCAGGTCGAGCGTGGGATTGCGGTCGTGGAATCCGAGCGGTTTGAACATGAATCCGCTGTAGTCGACCGGCATCACCGGCCAGTCCTCCGGTCGGGGCAGGTGGGTGGGCCCGAAAACGTGCCACAGCACCACGTCGGTGTCGATCAGTGGACGGTCCTGCGCGGTCCACGCGGGCAGCCCCGCGCCGCCGGGGTGCTGGTCCGGGTACTCGCCCGCCGGGTACCGCTCGTCCTCGTGGAACCGGGTCACCCACAGGTGCTTCGTGGCGAACCCGGCGCGCGCCGCGACCGTCGCCTCCGGCTGGGCCAGCAGCGTCGGGCCGGGCTTCGGCACGAGCTGGTAGGCACGCGGCTTGCCGAGCCGGTTCACGCTGTCCGAGCTGCTCACGACCCACGTCCGGCCGCGCAGCGGGTCCGCCAGGCGCGCGGCCGTCGACTCGCGGTCCAGCACGGTCGTCGTGGTGGTGAACGCGTTGCCGCGCGGGTTGTCCGGGCCGGTCGGGACGCCGACGAAGTCGACTTCCTCCACGGTGTTCGCCTCGCCGGCGATCTCGGTGTCCAGCCGGGCGCAGAACAGGTGCTGGTGCACCGGGGCCATCAGGCCGGGCGCGACCTCCGCGCCGTACGGGTTGTCCCCGCCCGCGCCGCAGAACACCACGCCGGTCGCCTTGGCCTCCAGCTCGATCGTGCCGTCGAGGTAGAAGTACCAGAAGAACCCGTAGTCGTAGTTGCCGATCGTGCTGAACGACGACACCACGAGCCGCCGCGACCGCCGCACGTCCGACGCACCGGTGAGGATGTTGGTGTGCTTCCACTGCACGCCGTAGTCCTCTTCGTGCATGCAGATCGCCTGGGGGATGGCGACCGGCTGCCCGTGGTCGTCGGCGAGCACGGCGTCGAAGTAGTGGATCACGCCCAGGCAGTCGCAGCCCAGCCGCAGCGAGTTGGCGTTCTTGCCCAGCAGGTACTCGCCCGCGTCGAAGTAGCTGATCCAGTTCCGCCACGGGGCCGGGTCGCCGTACGGCACGACCATCTCGGCCACCGACGCCCGGTGCAGCACGGGGACGTCGCCGAACCCGATCCGGTGCAGCGTCAGGCCCTCGCGGGCGTTGAAGCCGATGCGGAACGTCCAGCCCTCCCAGGTGACCTCGCTGCCGTCGACGGTGAAGCTGACGCCCTCGGGCTGGGTGATGGAGATCGGCTTCAGCGTGGTCCGGGGTGTCTCGCCGGTGTAGTTGCCGTGCTCGGCCGGCGTGGGGACGTCGCCCTCGTCGGTCACCGCCAGCACTTCGTTCGCGATCAGGTCCACCTCGCAGAGCAGACCTTCCACGGGGTGCGCCCACGGGCTGTCGTCCACGTGGTCGCGCAGGAACGTCAGCGCCCGCAGCACCCGCCGGTCGCGCAGCAGCGGCTCGTCGAAGAAGCCCGGCGACAGCGGCGCGACGAACGCGAGCGACCAGTCCTCGATGCCCCGCCGGCGCATCGCCGCCTGCCACCGCGGGTCCGCCCGCACCAGCTCCGCGCTGCGGTCGTACTCCTCGAACAGGATCGCCGGCTGGCCGTCCTTGGCCGGCTCCAGCTCGCGGTAGGACTCCAGCACGCCGTCGGTCGCGTTCACCACGGCCTCCGCCGCGACACCCGTCGCGGTGTCCAGCAGCACGGCCCGCGCCCGCCGGGTCACCGGGTCGCCCGGCCGGTGGGCGCGCACCGCCGCCTTGGCGGGCTCGACGGGCAGCACGCTGGGGAACCGGGTGGTGTCACCGACCTTCCCGGCGGCCACGAGGACGTCCCTGACCTGGACGATCTCGTCCGCCGTGAACGGGTCGAGCGGGTGTGGGCTGTGGGTCATGACACCGAGTATTCGGCGTGCGCGCGGTTCCGGTCTTGGCGTGCGGTGTACCGGACTTGCCTGCCGGCGCACGTTCGCGCGCAGTCAACCCCCGGTCGCCGGCAGACAAGACGGCGGCCTGTTCCGGGGCGAGGATTCGCGCCCATGTCGACGGGTTACGTGTACCACGAGCTGTACGGCTGGCACGACACCGGGACGCACGCCGGTCTCCTGCCCGCGGACCCGCGCCGCGGGCTCCAGCCGTTCCGGCACTACGAGAACGCCGAGGCCAAGCGCCGGGTGCACGAACTGGTCGTGGCCACCGGCCTGATCGACCGGCTGACCCGCCTCGCACCGCGCCCGGCCACCGACGAGGAGATCCTGCGCGTCCACACGCCCGGCCACCTGGCGCGGCTGGTGGCGGCCAACGACACCGGCGGCGACGCGGGCGACGGCGGCAGCCCGTTCGGACCGGGCGGCCTGGACATCGCGCGGCTCGCGGCCGGCGGCGTCATCCGCGCGGTGGAGGCGGTGGTGGACGGCGAGGTCGACAACTCCTACGCCCTCGTCCGACCGCCCGGCCACCACGCGCTGGCCGACGTCGGCATGGGCTTCTGCCTGCTGGCCAACCTCGCGATCGCCGCGTCCGCGGTGCGGGCGAGCCGGGGCGTCGGGCGGATCGCCGTGGTGGACATCGACGTGCACCACGGCAACGGCACCCAGGCGGCGTTCGAGGACGACCCGGACGTGCTGACCGTGTCCGTGCACCAGGACCGGGTGTTCCCACCCGACTCCGGCCACGTGACGGAGCGCGGCTCGGGCCGGGGCCACGGCTACGCGCTGAACCTGCCGCTGCCGCCGGGCACCGGCAACGGCGGCTACCTGGAGGCGGTGCGCCGGGTGGTGCTGCCCGCGCTGCGCCGGTTCCGCCCGGACCTGATCCTGGTCGCGGCCGGGTTCGACGCGAATCCCGTGGACCCGCTGGCGCGCATGATGGTCACCGCCGGCGGCTACCGGGAGATCGGCCGGATGCTGCTGGACGCGGCGGCCGAGCTGTGCGACGGGCGGATCGCGTTCGCGCACGAGGGCGGCTACGACCCGGTGTACGTGCCGTTCTGCGCGCACGCCGTGATCGAGGTGCTGGCGGGCGTGGCGGAGCCGTTCGAGGACCCGTTCGGGGTGAACTTCGACAACCAGGGACAGCAGGAGATCCAGCCGCACCAGGAGACCGCGATCGAGGCGGCCGAGAAGCTGGTGGTGGAGATCGGTTGAGCGATCGCTCAACACCGGGCTAGACTTCTTTTTGAGCGGTCGCTCAAAAGGGGGGTCCGGCATGGCTGTGCGCACGGCGGTCGTGGTCGGCGGCGGGATCGCGGGCCTGGCGGCGGCCGTCGCCCTGGACCGGCGTGGCTGGCGGGTGACGGTGCTCGAACGCGCCCCGGCGTTCACCGACGTGGGGGCCGGGCTGTCGTTGTGGCCGAACGCGCTGCACGCCTTGGACGCGCTCGGGCTCGGTGATGCGGTGGCGGCGCTCGGCGCGGTCCAGACCGGGGGAGGCGTCCGCTCGCGCGGCGGGCGCTGGCTGTCCAGGACGCGCAACGCCGAGGTCATCCGCCGCTTCGGCTGGCCGCTGACCGTCGTGCACCGGGCCGATTTGGTGCGGACTTTGGCCGACGCGCTGCCCGCGTCGGCGCTGCGGTCCGGCTGTGAGGTGGTGAAGGTCCGGCCGGACGGCGTGGTCGCCCACGGTGGGCGGTTCTTCGCGGCGGACCTGGTGGTCGGCGCGGACGGCGTGCGCAGCGTGGTGCGCGGGACGCTGCCACGGCACACCGGCTGCACGGCGTGGCGGGCGATCACGCCGCCGCTGGAGTTGGACACGCCGGGCGCGGTGCTGTGGGGACGGGGCGAGCGCATCGGCTTCACCGCGCTGCCCGGCAACCGGTTCTACCTGTTCGCCGCCGCCACTGCCCCTGCCACCACCGCTGCCTCAGCCGCTGCCGCTGGGCTGCGTCACCGGTTCGCCGAGTGGCCCGACCCGATTCCCCGGCTGCTCGCGTCCGTGGACGACTCCGACGTGCTGTGCCACGACGTGTACGACGTGCCGCCGTTGGACTCCTACGTGCGCGGGAACGCGGTGCTGCTGGGCGATGCCGCGCACGCGATGGACCCGATGCTCGGGCAGGGCGCGTGCCAGGCGCTGGAGGACGCGGTCACCCTCGCGGTCTGCCTGGACGGAGCCGACCTCGCCACCGCACTGGCCCGGTACGACCGTGAACGCCGCCCCCGGACGCAGGCGGTCGCCCACCGGGCCGCCCGGCTCGGCGCGGTCGCCCGGTGGCGGTCGCCGGTTGCGACGGCGCTGCGCGACCTGGCGGCGTGGTCGGTCCCCGCCGGCGTGACACTGCGCTCGATGGCGCCCGTCCTGTCCTGGCGGCCACCCCGTGCCTGACTGGACCTATCAGCCGCTGCGTGGCATCGCGGGCGCCCTGCTCGGTGTTCGGCGGTCGCGGTTGGTCGCTCTGCGGGCTCTCGCGACGGTCGGCTCCCTGCCCGGCGGAGGCTGGGTCGTCGCCCGCGCTCTGGGCCACCGGCATCCGCCCGCCCACCTCGCGGGCACGGTGAACGGGGTGCCGGTGCGCAGCAGACTGGGCGCGGTCGTGCCGCCCGAGGTGGCGCGGGACGCGGTGCGGGCGTTGCCGCTCTTGGGCGCGGGTGTGGTCGAAGTGGCCCCGGCGGTCGGCGCGGACGCCGCGATCCGGGACGCGGTCGCCGTCGCGCGGATTCCGGTGCTGGTCCGGAACGCGAACCCGGCCGCGCAGGGCAGTGCTGTCGGTCACGAGGCTCCGGAGGGCAGTGCCGTCGGCCACCCGACCGCACCGTCCGTCGCGGTCGGAGCGCTCGCCGTGCCGAACGTCGTCCACCTGACCACGCCGTCCATCGCGGCGGCGGTCGGAGCACTGGCCGATCCGGACGCCCTCGTGCTGGCCACGCCGTCCGTGCTGATCGACGCCGGGCCCGGCTGGTTCGCCCGCGTGGTCGAGGCGGCGACACCGACCACTCCACCGGGCCGGACCGTCGGCCGCGACCCGCGTCGGTGGCCGGCCTGGTGGTGGGGACTGCTGGTCGGCCTCGGCATGGTCGCCGGCGGGCTGGTCGCCGCCGCGATCGCCCTCGGTCCCGTGCTGCTCTGGTACGACCGCGCGTTCCTCGGGGCGGGCGTGGACCACCTGCACCACGTCAACCACCGGCTGGTCGGCTTCCTCCAG
The DNA here is from genome assembly GCF_050942485.1 of Actinosynnema sp. CS-041913. Taxonomy (NCBI): domain Bacteria; kingdom Bacillati; phylum Actinomycetota; class Actinomycetes; order Pseudonocardiales; family Pseudonocardiaceae; genus Actinosynnema; species Actinosynnema sp. CS-041913. The sequence continues at coordinate 4,129,103 of NZ_CP192037.1, forward strand.
CACGACCGGATCACGTTGGCGGGCACCATGGTGTCGATCGGCGTGCTCTACGCCGGCCTGTCCGCCGGCGGGCTGCGGCGCGGGTGGCCGTGGGCGCGGGAGGCCTACCTGGTGTCGTGGTGGGTGGGTTTCCCGACGCTGCTGTACTTCCTCGGCTTCGGGTTCCTGGAGCCGCTGCACCTGACGGCCGCCGCGGTCCTGTTCCCGATGTTCCTGCTGTCGGCCCGCCGCCGGCCTAGTCCACAGTGGACAGTCCTGCCGGAGGGCGACGAGCGGGTCCGCCGCAGGGCGTTGGTCGGGCAGCTCCTGATCGTGGTCACGGGGGTCGGGTTGTTCGTCGGCGGCGTCGTGGTGTCGGTGGTCGGCCTCACGGAGGTGTTCGTCGCGAGCGACCTGGAATTCCTCGGCGCGGCGGCGGCCGACCTCGCCGACGCCAACCCGAGGCTGTTGGCGTTCATCGCGCACGACCGCGCGGGGTTCGGCGGGGCGCTGATGTCCGCCGCCGCCGCGATCACGCTGCTGGGCGCGTGGGGCTGGCGGCGCGGTGAGGCCTGGGTGTGGTGGACGTTGGCCTTGGCGGCGGCAGCCGGGTTCCTGCCCGCCGTGGTCGTGCACGGCGTGATCCACTACACCGACTTCCTCCACCTCGCGCCCGTCTTCGTGGGCATCACGACGACCGTGACGGCACTGGCCCTCGCCCGGCCGTACCTGTGCGCGCCCGCACGGTGGTGACCGTGACCGACACCGACACCGACACCGCCACCTGGCCGTACCTGTGCGCGCCCCTACGGTGGTGACCATGGCCGACACCCGACAGCGACTGATCGACGGCGCGATCGAGACCATCCGGCGGCACGGCATCGCGGGCGCCTCGGCCCGCGCGGTCGCCGCTGCCGCGGGCGTCAACCAGGCGCTGGTCTTCTACCACTTCGGCAGCGTGCACGACCTGCTGGAGGCGGCGTGCGTGGCGAGCACCGAAGCCCGCGTCGCGCCGTTCCGGGACCGCCTGGCCGGGGTCACGTCGCTGCGCGAACTGCTCGACCTCGGCCGCCGCCTGCACGTCGAGGAACGCGAGCGGGGCAACGTCATGGTGCTCGCCCAGCTCCTCGCCGGCGCGCAGGCCGACCCGAAGCTCGCCCGTGCCACGTCCGCCGCCCTGCACCTGTGGATCGAGCCGGTCGAACAGGCGCTGCACCGGCTGCTCGCCGACTCCCCGGTGGCGGACCTGGTGGACGTCGCCGGCCTGGCCCGCGCGGTGAGCGCCGGTTTCGTCGGCCTGGAGCTGTTCGAAGGAGTCGATCCGGAGGGCGCACGGGCCGCCTTGGACTCGCTCGACCGGTTGGCCGTGCTGGTGGAGGTGGTGGACGACCTGGGTCCGGTGGCTCGGCGTGCGTTGCGGGCGAAGCTGCGGCGGTCAGGCGCGTGACAGGCTGGTGCGGAAGTCACCGGGTGTGACGCCTGTGCGGTGGCGGAAGTACTTGAAGAAGTTGGTGGGGTCGGGGAAGCCGAGTCGTGCGCCGATCGCGGCGGCGGGCAGGTCGGTGTGGGCGAGCAGTCGGCGGGCTTCGAGCACGATCCGGCGGTCCAGGAACTCTTTCGGGCCCATGCCGACCGCGTCCTGGGTGGCGCGGGTCAGGGTGCGTGGCGAGTAGCCGAGGGCGTGGGCGTAGTCGGCGGCCTGGTGGGTCGTCGCGAAGTCGCGCTCCACGGCGTCGCGGAACCTCAGGAACGTCTCGTTGTACGCGGGCCCCTGCGTGCCCGACGCCAGCGACAGCCGGAGCAGCAGCGCCGCCAGCAGGTGCGCCAGCAGCCCGCTCGCGGCGGCGACCGGCGCGTGCGTGAGCGCGGCGTACTCGTTCGCCAGGTGCTCGGCGGCGGTCGCGGCGAGCAGCCTGTCCTGGGTGGTGAGCTGCCAGTGCGACGGGCCGAACGGGCTCGCGGTGTCCGGCGGCGGGAAGTCGGGTCGGAACAGCAGCAGCGGACCTTCGGTCCGGGAACGCGGCTGGAACTGCTGCACCTGGCCGGGCCGGACCCACACCACGCTGCCCGGCCGCAGCCGGTACGGCGTGAAGTCGACGGTGTGCACGCCGGTGCCGGCGGTGACCAGCATCAGCAGGTGGAACCCCGGCCGCTGCGGGCGGGTCAGGTCGTGCCCGTCGCCCGCGCGCTGCCGCAGCACACCCAGCGACAGCACCTCGATCCCCAGCTCGGCGACCCCCGGGTTGCGGTAGGACACCTCCGGGATGTGTCGTTTTTTCACCATGACGTGTCCCCCTCTGACCTCGCCGGGTTCGTGTTGGGTGGCTTGAATGTCTACTACGGGCGTCCCTCCGGCGCCCACCGTCCACTGTGGAGAACGTGCAAACCATGGCTCACATCGCACTCATCGGCGCCACCGGCACCATCGGCTCGCGAATCCTCGACGAGGCGCTGCGCCGGGGCCACACCGTCACGGCGATCGTCCGCGACCCGGCCAAGCTCGACCGCTCCGACGTCACCGCGAAGACCGGCGACGTGCTGGACGAGGCGGCGCTGCCGGACCTGCTGGCCGGTCACGACGTGGTGGTCAGCGCGGTCGGCGGCGGCGACGGCCCCGGCCACTCGGCGACCATCGCGCCCGCGGCGAAGGCGCTGGTCGGCGCGCTGCGCAAGGTCGACGGCGCGCCCCGCCTGATCGTGGTCAACGGCGCGGGCAGCCTCCGCACGGCCGACGGCACGCGGGTCTGGGACCAGCCCGGCCTGCCGGACTGGCTGCTCCAGATCATGCACTCGCACGGCGACGCGCTCGACTACCTGCGCGGGGTGGCCGACGTGAACTGGACCGCCCTGAGCCCGGCGGCCACCATCGAGCCCGGCGAGCGCACCGGCCGGTACCGGACCGGGGTGGACGAGCTGGTCACCGACGCCGAGGGCGTGAGCTGGATCAGCGCCGAGGACTACGCGGTCGCCCTGCTGGACGAGATCGAGCGGCCGGCGCACGAGGGCCGCCGCTTCACGGTCGCCCGATGACGGCTGTCGGTCGCTTCGCCGTGGCCTGAGGACGGGTGTCGGTCGCTCCGTCGTCGCCCGATGACGGCTGTTCGGTAACGACCCTCCCCACCGGACTCCGCATCAGAGAGGATGCGCCCGTCGAGCCCCGCCGTCGCGGCTCGGCGGGGAGGGTGATCGCCGATGGGCACGGTCCTGACGAGTGTCGGTCTTCCCGTCGCGCTCGCGGTGGTGATGTTCGGGCTGGGCCTGTCGCTCACCGTCGCGGACTTCGCGCGGGTGGTGCGCGAGCCGAGAGCCGTGGCCGTCGCCCTCGCCACGCAGCTCGTCGTGCTGCCGCTGGTCTGCTTCGGGCTGGTGGTGGGGTTCGGCTTGGACCCGGTGCTCGCGGTGGGCATGATGCTGCTGGCCGCCTCACCGGGCGGCACGACGGCCAACCTGTTCAGCCACCTGTTCCGCGGGGACGTGGCGCTGAACATCACGCTCACCGCCGTCAACTCGGTGCTCGCCGTGGTCACGCTCCCGCTCGTCGTCAACCTGGCCCTCGGCCACTTCGGGCCCGCGATCGGCGACGGCGCGGTGGGCCTGGAGTTCGGCAAGGTCGCGCAGGTGTTCGCGATCGTCCTGGTGCCCGTGGTGCTGGGCATGCTGGTGCGGCGGTGGTCGGCGTCCCTCGCCGACCGCGCCGACCGGCCGGTGCGGATCGTGTCCGCGGTCGTGCTGGTGGCGGTGATCGCTGGCACGCTGCTCGCCGAACGCGAGAACGTCGGCACGTACCTCGCCGAGACCGGCCTGATCGCCGCCCTGTTCTGCGTGTGCAGCCTCACCGCGGGCTACCTCCTGCCGCGCGTGCTCAAGGTGGAGCGCCGCCAGGCCATCGCGTCGGCGTTCGAGGTGGGCATCCACAACAGCACGCTCGCGATCACCATCGCGGTGACCGTGGTCGGCAGCGAACGCCTCGCCGTCCCCGCCGCCGTGTACGGGATCGTCATGTTCCCCATCGCCGCGGCGGCGGGCTACCTGCTCACCCGGTCGCCCGCGCCGTCCGTGGCGCCGGAGCAGCCTGCCGCCTGATCCGCGGGCCGGTTTCCCGTTTCACCTCAACAGCCGCCGCAGAGCCGCGCCGGATGCGGACCCACTGCGGTGGTGGCACATTTGCGGTGAGAGGAAGGGATTCCAAGTGACGAAGACTGTTGCGGTGTTGGGCACCGGGATGATGGGCGCGGGGATGGCGCGGAGCCTGCTGCGGGCGGGCTTGGCCGTGACGGTGTGGAACCGCAGCGCGGAGAAAGCCCGGCCGCTGGCGGACGACGGCGCGGTGGTGGCCGAGGACCCGGCGGAGGCGGTGGCGAACGCGGACGTCGTGCTGACCGTGCTGTTCGACGCCGACTCGACCGCCGAGGTGATGCGCGACCTCGAACTCGCGGACGGCGCGGTGTGGGTGCAGAGCGGCACGGTGGGCCTGGACGGCACCGCACGCCTCGCGGAACTGGCCGGCGGCACGGCCTTCGTCGACGCGCCCGTCCTCGGCACCCGCAAACCGGCGGAGGAGGGCAAGCTCACCGTGCTGGCGGCCGGTCCGCTCGCCCTGCGGGACCGCGTCGCGTCGGTCTTCGACGCCATCGGCGCCCGCACGGTGTGGGCGGGGGAGCGGCCCGGTGACGGCCAGCGGCTCAAGCTGGCGGCCAACTCGTGGGTGCTGTCGATCACCGCCGCCACCGCGCAGGCCGTCGCCCTGACCCGTGGGCTGGGGCTGGAGCCGGCGGCGTTCCTGGACGCCATCGCCGGCGGTGCGGTGGACAGCGGGTACGCCCAGTTGAAGGGCCGGGCCATGATCGCGGAGGACTTCACGCCGTCGTTCGGCGTCGACGGCGCCGTGAAGGACGCCGACCTGATCCTGGCGGCGATGCGCGAGGCGGGCACCGACGACCGGCTGATGCGCGCGCTGCACGAGCAGTACCGCGTCGCCGCCGACCACGGCGGAACGGCGGACATGGCGGCGGTCGTCCGGGCGTTCGGCACCTGACCGCCGGCGGGACCGGGAGCGACCCCGATCGGCCAGGACCGCAACGGGGTTCTGGCCGTCCCGGGTCGCACGGACCGCGCCGGCCGGTCACGGCACCAGCACGACCTTGCCGGTGACGGTGCCCGACTCGGCGAGCGTGACGGCCCGCGCGACCTCCGCCAACGGCACGCGCGCGGCGACCTGGGCACGCAGCTTTCCGTCGGCGAGCAGCCCGAGCACCGCCCCGAGGTCGGCCGCGAGCCGAGCCCGGAACGCGGCGCGGTCCCGCTTGCCTGCCCAGATGTTGAAGAACGTGGCCCGATGCCCGTTCGGCAGCGCGTTCCACAGCATCAACCGCCCGAACAGCTTCAGCACCGGCAGCCGCGACGATCCCTGCCGGTCACGCGTCGACGCCGTCCCGTACGCGACCAGCGTGCCGCGCGGCGCGAGCAGGCGGTAGGAGCCCACGATCCCCGGCCCCCCCACGTGGTCGAACACGGCGTCCACTCCGGACGGTGCGAGCGAGCGGACCCGTGCCGCCAGACCGGGCTTCCGGTAGTCGACCGGGGTCGCGCCGAGCGCGCGCACGGCGTCGTGGTGGCGCGGCGAAGCGGTGCCGATCACGGTGGCCCCGGCCAACCGCGCGAGCTGTACCAGGGTGGACCCGACACCGCCGTTGGCCCCGTGCACCAACACGGTCTGCCCGGCCGTGACCTTCGCGATCCGGTGCAGCATCCGCCACGCCGTGATCCCGTTGACGACGAAGGACTCCGCCTCCGCCGGATCGACCCCGGACGGCACCGGCACGAGGTCGGCCGCGTCCAGCACCACGTGGTCGGCCCACCCGCCGGTTTTGGTCAGCGCGGCGAACCGACTGCCGACCAACGCCCGGTCCACGCCCGGCCCGACCTCGGTCACCGTGCCCACCAGGTCGTACCCGGGCACGAACGGGAACGCCGGCTGGTCGTAGTACTTCGCCCGCCGCATCTGCTGCTCGGCGAACGACACCCCGCTCGCCTCCACCCGCACCACGGCCTGACCGGCGGCGGGGGAGGGCAGGTCGCGGCGGCGCAACCGGAGCCCGTCCGGCTCGACGATCCCGGGAAGCACGACTTCGAGTGCCTGCATGTCCGTCTCCAAGTGTGTGGTCAATCAATCACTCTTCTGGTCGACCAAACCGGTGAGGCCTAGTCGGTGATATGACTGATTGAACACTCACACCACACTGACGTCAAGTGAGCGCGCAGCCTGCCGCTCCCGCCAGTGGTGTGCCAGCACGGTGACGGTCGCCGCGAGGAACACGACCTGCATGAGCGTGCGGGGCAGCAGTTGATCGCCGAACGAAGGGGAGAGACCCTCCGAAGCGGCGTACACGTTCGCCGGGAACATCCCGATCAGCATCGCGGTCAACCCGGCCGCCGCCCACGGCGAAGTCCGACGCCACAGCAGGCCGGCCGCACCCGCCAGTTCGAGCACCCCGGTCACCGTGATGATCAGGCCGGGAGCGGGCAGCGCCGGCGGAACCATGGCGATCAGCTCCTCGCGCATCCCGACGAAATGCGCGACTCCGGTGGCGGTGAACATGGCCGTGAGACCACCGCGCACGGCGAACGGCCACGGCGCGATCCGGTGGACGCCCAGTGCGCGGCCCACGGCCAGGGCGAGCGTGACAACGATGAGGATGATCAGCGGAGCCATCGACGGCCTCTTCCCGAACTCGGCAACTTGACAACGACAAGATGGCTCGCGACCAGTGAACTTGTCAACGTCTAGATTCGAGCTAGGCTGTGCCGGTGACCTCCCGGCGTCCCTACCACCACGGCGACCTGCGGCGGGCCGTGCTGGCCGCCGCCGTGGAAGTGATCGACGAACACGGCCCCGCCGGCGTGGGCCTGCGCGACCTGGCACGGCGGGTGGGCGTGTCCCACGCGGGTCCGGTGCACCACTTCCGGGACAAGGCGGGCCTGCTCACCGCACTGGCCGCCGAGGGCTTCGGGCTGCTGGCCGACCGACTGATCGCGGCCAAGGAGAGCGGCGACTTCGTGGACATCGGCGCGGCCTACGTGCGCTTCGCCGTCGAACACCGCGCGCACTTCGAGGTGATGTTCCGCCCCGACCTCTACCACGCCGACGACCCGGCGGTGCTCGCCGCACGGGCCCGGTCCGGCGAGTTGCTGACCGGCGGCGTCACCGAGCAGGACGACCCCGGGCTGGCGGCGGTCGCGGCGTGGTCGATCGTGCACGGCTTCGCGACCTTGTGGAACACCGGCGTGCTGCCGCCGGACCTGGGCGACGACCCGCAGGCGGCGGGCCGGGCGATCGCCGGCTACCTGTTCCGGCGCGGCTAGTGCGCTTCCGGCGGAGTTGGTCGGCCTGGTGGAGCTGGCCCGCCTGGTGGCGGGCTACGCCAGGTCGACGGGCCGCACCCGCAGCTTGGCGGCGATCCGGGCGAGCGCCCGCTGGTCGGCGGCGGTGAGCGGGTCGAGCACCGTCTGGCGCACCGAGCGCACGTGGATCGGCGCGGCGGCGGCCACCACGTCGTAGCCGGCGTCGGTGAGGGCGGCGACGGTGTAGCGGCCGTCGTCGGGGTCGGGCGAGCGCTCCACCCAGCCCCGCTGCTCGAACCGCTTGACGACGTTGGACAGGCGGGAGAGGGAGCCGTTGGCGAGGTAGGCCAGTTCGCTCATCCGCAGGCGGCGGTCCGGGGCCTCCGAGATGTGGCTGAGGGCCAGGTACTCGAAGAGGGACAGGCCGGCCCCGTGCTGGAGCGGGGCCTCCAGTTGCCCCGGCAGCAGCAGGACCAGGGAGACGAGCCCGGTCCAGGCCTCTTTCTCGTCCGCGGTCAGCCACCGCGTCCCGTCGGGGGAGTCCTCGCCGGGGCCCGGGGTCGCGGTGGTGGCCATGGCGGCATGGTACCGAGCGGGTCGTGACTTTACGCGTGAAGTGAAAGCGTGCTACGTTCACTTCACGCTTGAAGTCAACTCGAAGGGATCACCATGCCTGTGCCGGAGTTCTTCGCCACTCCCGGATACGGCGATGCGCAACTCGCCGCCATGCACTACCACCAGGCGGTTCGCATCGGCGACCGCGTCGAGACGTCCGGCCAGGGAGGGTGGGACGACGACTGGACCTTCCCCGAGGCGCTGGAGGACGAAATCGTCCAGGCCTTCGACAACGTCGAGCGGACCCTGGCCCAGGCCGGCGCCACGTGGCGGGACGTCATCGCGGTGGACTCCTACCACATCCCCGACTCCGCGGACTTCATCGGAGAGGTCCACAACCGCGTCATGGTGGAGCAGTTCCGCAAGCGCATGGGCGACCGAGCGCCGATCTGGACCGAGATCGGTGTGGTGGCCCTCGGCGCGCCGAAGATGCGCGTCGAGATCCGCGTGACCGCCGTCCTCGGCCAGGGCGGCTGACCGCCGCCGCACCGCAACGGGTCATCAACCGCCAAGTTCCTTGTGCACCAAGGGCATGACCTCGGTGCCGAGCAGTTCGATCGCCTCCATCACCAACCGGTGCGGCACACCCGACCAGTCCATGTGCATCGCGTACCGGCGGGCGCCGGTCAGGCGGCCGACCGTGATCAGCCGTTCGGCGACCTCGTCCGGACTGCCGGCGAAGATCGACCGCGCACCCCGCGTCCACTCGTCGTACTCGGCCCGCGAAGGCACGGTCCAGCCACGGGCACGGGCCCCGTACTTCATGGTCTCCAGCCAGTACGGGTAGTACGCGTCCTTGGCGTCCTGCGAGTTCCGGGCGATCAAGCCGATGGCGCTCATGGTCACGTGCAGATCCTCCGGCGCGTGCCCACCGGCCTCACCCGCACGCCGGTACAGGTCGACCAGCGGTCCGAAGCGCTCGGGCATCCCACCGATCACCGCGTACACGACCGGCAGCCCCAACAGGCCCGCGCGCACCGACGACTCGGGGTTGCCACCCGTGCCGACGGAGATGCGCAGCCGCTCGCGGTAGGGGCGCGGGTGGACGTGCGCGTTCTCCAGCGGGGGCCGGAACTTGCCCGACCAGGTGATCGGGTTCTCCCGGTCGAGCCGGAGCAGCAGGGCGAGCTTCTCCTCGAAGAGGTCGTCGTAGTCCTCCAGCGCCGCGCCGAACAGCGGGAACGACTCGGTGAACGAGCCACGGCCCGCCAGCAGCTCGGCACGGCCCCGGCTGAGCTGGTCCAGCGTCGTGAACTGCTGGTAGACGCGCACCGGGTCCTCGGTGCTGAGCACGGTGACGGCGCTGCCGAGGGTGATGTTCTTCGTGATGCTCGCGGCGGCGGCCAGGACGGTGCCGGGGTTGGAGCTGGCGTACTCGGGCAGGTGGTGCTCGCCCAGCCCGTAGAAGCCGAGCCCCAACTCGTCCGCGAGCTTGATCCGCTCAAGCTGGTTCGCCAGCGCGTCGGCCACCGGGACCTGCTGTCCGGTCACCGGGTCCGGGTGGCGGTCGGCGAAGCTGAGAAGCCCGAGTTCCATGCTGTTTGTGGACACGTCAGCAATCTACCATCGTTTGATGACACGTCAACAAGTTGCTAGCGTGATCGGGGTGGACGAATCCCGATGGCTGGACGAACGGGAGGCACGCGTGTGGCACGCGTACCTCGACCTGAACCGCGAGCTGCCGGCGGTCCTGGAACGGCAGTTGGTCCGCGACTCGGGGCTGTCGAACGCGGACTACTCGCTGCTGGTGCCGCTGTCCGAGGCTCCGGACGGCTTGGTGCGGTCCCGTGAGCTGGGCACGATGGTCGGCTGGGAGCGCAGTCGGCTGTCCCACCAGGTCGGCCGGATGGAGAAGCGCGGACTGGTGGTCCGCGAGGAGTGCCCCGAGGACGCGCGCGGCTCGATGGTGCGGCTGACCCCGGCGGGCAGGTCGGCGATCGAGGCGGCGGCGCCCGGCCACGTGGAGACCGTGCGGCGGTACCTGTTCGACGTGCTGACCGACGAGGAGCTGGACGTGCTGGGCCGGGCGTTCACGCGGGTGCTGGACCGGATCACCGCCGACGACTGACTCTCAGCTTCCGTACGCTACCGTATGGCCAAGTTCCGTACGGTGCCGTATGGATGCCTCGGAGGTGGACGGCGATGACGGTGTTGGCCCTGCTCACGGCCCTGGTGTTGGCAGCCGTGGGCGCACTGCACGTGGTGTGGATGTTCTCGCCCTGGCCACTGCGCACCCGCGAGGAGTTCGCAAGCCGCGTGGTGGGCGTCCCCGCCGACCGGTTGCCGTCACCGGGATTGACGGCCGTGCCGGCACTGCTGCTGGCACTGGCCGCCTACTTGGTGGTCGGGCGAGCGGACCTGGTCGCGGTGCCGGGCCCGGAGTGGCCGGCGGTCGTCGGCACGGCCGGGGTGGCGGCGGTGCTCCTGCTGCGCGGTGTGGGCGGCCTGGTGGCGTCGGCCGGGAAGAAGACCGAGTTCGCCCGACTCGACCTGCGAATCTACTCACCGCTGTGCATCGCGCTGTCGGCCGCCACGGCGTCGGTCGCATTCCTCGCGTGAACCAGCCAGGCCCCGCACTCGAACGAGTGCGAGGCCCGGCGAACACCCTTACCGCTGAGACTGCTCCAACAGCCGCAACGCCAACCGCTGAAGCTCAGGCCCGGCCTTGTCCGGGCTGCCGGTGTCGAACGGGGGCTCGGGGTCGTACTCCAACGCGAGCTGACAAGCCTGCGCAGTCACCTCGTCAGCCAACAGGGAGGCGAGGAAGAGCCCCATGTCGATCCCGGCAGACACCCCGGCCGCCGTCACGTACTTCCCGGACCGCACCCAACGCCCAGGCACGTAGATCGCGCCCTTGGCAGTCAGGACGTCCTTGGCCGACCAGTACGTGGTCGCGCGAAGTCCTTGCAGGAGCCCGGCATACGCCAAGATCAACGACCCGGTGCAGACCGACGTGGTCCAAGTGCTGGTGGCGTCGATATGCCGAATCCACCGCATAGTCGGCTCATGCGACACAACAGCGGTACCACCGGCCCCAGACCCACCGGGCACCAGCAGCACATCCAACCGATCGACATCGTCGATCCGAAGATCCGCGATCACCGCCCCATGCCCGGTGTCCCCACGAACAACCCCACGCCGCCGCCCGATGAAGCTGACGGAAACCCCGGGCAACCGGGACAACACCTCAGCCGGCCCAACAGCATCAAGCAAGGTCATCCGGTCGTAGACCAAAACCCCAACCCGGAGCCGCCCACCTCCGGTCGCCCCCGCGGCAACCCCTTCACCAATCCCCAAGCCACCCACCGCAGCAGCCACCCCACCAACAGCCGCAGCCCGCAAAACCGTCCGACGCCCATGATCCTCAACCACGACAACCCCCAAGCCGGCTAACTGGACATGCTTGCCGTCAGGTAGTCGTGCAACAACACCAACAAGTTCCGCCCCCCGAGCACCACGGCGCCCCTCACACGACCTTCCGAGCCACAATCAGCGACTGTCCGGGCGATGTGCGCAACGGGTGCGTGGCCACCTCGGCGAACCCTGCTCCGACAAGCCATCCTTCGATCTCGGCGCCCGAGTACACCTGCCCGCCCTGCCCGTGGAACAGGTTCAGGCTGAACACACGGGCAAAGGCATCCGCCGCCCGATCCTCACTGTGCTCGTCATGCTCCAGCAAGACCACCGCGCCACCCGGCCGCACCGCCGCCGCCACGCGGTCCAGCAACGTCCGGTTCGCAGCCGCCGTACGCCCGTGAACGACGTTGAACAACAACACGGTGTCGTAGTCGCCACCCAGCTCAAGCGAGTCATAGTCCCCAGGCCACAACGCAACCCGATGACACATCCCGGCATCGGTCACCGCCCCGGACCCCACCGCCAACGCCTCGGGCAGATCAATGACCGTGGCATGCAGACCAGGATGCTCGGCACACAACCGGATCGCGTACTTGGCATGCCCACCACCAAGATCCAACAACCGAGCCCCCACCGGCACCAACCCGCACACCTCGGGAGCGATGCCGTCGGCATGCCCGGACAACATCCCCTGGAACCGCCCGAGCGTCTCGGGCCGGGACGAAAGCCAGCCGTAGAAGTCCAGCGCCGGCTTCCCGCTCCGAATCGACTCCTCCAACCCGTCCCAAGACTCGAACAACACCGTCGACCAGAACTGGTCGACCTCGCGATACCCACCACCCGACAACCACTTCCGAGTGGACGCGGTGTTGGTGTACCCGTCGTCCGAGCGCTCCAGATACCCGAACGCCACCAACGCCTCGGCAAGCAACGCGGTACCCCGAGGATCGGTCCCCAGCCGAGCGGCAAGCCCTTCCGAGGACAACCCCGCCGATGACAACCCTTCTGCGGCAAGGGCCTCGAAGACCCCCAACCGCAGCCCGGCCGCCATCGCGCGATACCCGGCCGTGGCAAGGAGATCCACGAACGACGGAGGCCCGTCACCGGGCTCCAGGTGCAGTGGCATGGTCAAGACCTCTCTGGCATGACCCCCGCGCTCGCGAGGTAGTCGATGTGACGAGCGATCATCTCGGCGTCGGCGGGCGGGAACGAGACCCCGCACTCGGCCGCCGCCGCCCACGTGGCAGAGCAGTCGAACACCGGGTGCGCCCGGTGGGTGGTGGTCAAACCGAAGGCCAACGGACCGAACGCGCTGTCCGGGCTCTCCAGCATCAGCGCCCGCCACTCGGGGTACTCCAGCACCTTCGCCGGATACCCCTTGGCGCTCAACACCTCGCCGAGGTCGGCGTAGCGGAGCCCGTCCGCCCGGTAGTAGTGGAAATCGCGGCCCGCCAGGTCGGGCCGGGTGGAGATGCCCGCGATCGCGCCGGCCAACCGGTCCACCGGCAGCATGTCGATCACATCGCCGGTACGCGGCACCGCGCCGGTGTGCGCGCACGTGGCGATCTGCCGACTCAGGTACGACTCGGTTTTGGCCGTGCCCGTCCGCACGTCGCCGACGATCGCGGCGATCCGGTGGACCGACACCGGCACACCCCGGTCACGAGCCAGCACACCCATCATGTCCGCGACCCACTTCGTGGTGTGGTAGCCGGTGTCCAGCCCGGTCGGATCCTCGGCGCGGTCGGCCTCCGTGATCAACTGCCGGTCGTACGCCGCCCCGAGGAACACGCCGAGGGTCGACATCAGGTGCAGGGGCTTCGTCGCATACCGGGTGGCCAGCCGCAGCACGTCGACCGTGCTCCCCACATGCGGCGGCATCATCCATTGGTACGTGAGGACGAAGTTCATCACCGCCCCGTTGTGGTAGACGGCGTCCATGCTCTCGGCGAGCCCGTCGAACTCGCGTTCGCTCAAGCCCAGCAACGGTTTCGACATGTCGCCCACCACCGGCACGACCCGCGCCAGCTTTTCCTCCGACACGTCCAGGTGCGCCCGCCGCAGGTTGGCCCGAATCCGCGCCACCGCGACCGCCGGCGTCTCCGCCCGCACCAGGCAGTGCACTTCGGCGTCGGTGCGCGCCAGCAACTCGCCCAGCAGGTGCGCCCCCAGGAATCCGGTGGCGCCGGTCAGCAGGACCCGTTGCGGCACACCGGTCCGCACCGGGTGGACCGCCGCGATGTCGTCCGGCGGCTCGGCGTCCGCCCGCATCCGGGCCACACTCGGCAACCCGGAGCGGTACCGCTTGGCGAACGTGTCGTCCGACGCCGCCGCGTGCTCGACGACCTCCGCCAACTCGGCCAGATCGGCGGTGGCGAACAACGCCCGCAACGGCACCGTCACCCCGAGCAGCGACCGCACCTTGGCCAGCACCGCCGCCGCGATCAGCGAGTGGCCGCCCAGCCCGAAGAACGAGTCGTGCCGGCCGACCAGCGGGGCGTTGAGCACCTCGGCCCAGACCTCGGCCAACACCCGCTCGACCGGCGTCCGCGGCGGCTCGTAGGGCGCGGCGGTGACATCGGGGTCGGGCAGCTTGGCGACGTCGACCTTCCCGTGCGCGGTGAGCGGCAGCTCGGCCGTCACCACCCGGGCGCCGGGCAGCATCGCCTCCGGCAGGTGCTCGGCGCAGAACGCCCGCAGCTCGTCCAACTCCGGCGCGGTCTCGCCGGGCCGTGGCACCACGTACGCCACCAGCGTGTCGGCCCGCACCGCCACCGCGGCCTCGGCCAGCCGAGGATGCTTGAGCAGCGCCGCCCGCACCTCGCCGGGCTCGATCCGGTGGCCGCGCAACTTGACCTGGTCGTCCACCCGCCCCAGGAACTCCACCGTGCCGTCCGGCAACAGCCGCACCAGGTCGCCGGTGCGGTACATGCGGCCACCCGGCACGGTCGGATCGGCCACGTAGACCGACGCGGTGCGGGCCGGATCACCCCGATACCCGCGCGCGGGCGCGTTCCCGCCCACGTACAACTGCCCCGGCACGCCCACGGGCGACGGACGCAGATCGCTGTCCAGCACGTAGATCCGGACGCCGGGCAACGGACGCCCGATCGGCAACGTCGCCGAACGCGGGTCGACCTCGGACGCGTCGACCGTGCGATGCGCGGTGGCGCACACCGTCGTCTCGGTAGGCCCGTAGTGGTTGACCAGGACGACCCCGGTCGCCTTGGCCCACTCGGCAACGGCCTGCGGCGGCACCGCCTCACCGCCGATCATCATCACTTCGAGCGGACCGCCGGTGTCGGTGACGCCTTCGAGATCGGCCACCCACCGCTTCCACAACGCGGCCGGCGCGTCCACCGCGGTCAGCCGGTGCTCGGCGCACAACCGCAACAACTCCGGCCCGCCAACGGAAGCGGGCTCCGGGTGCACGACCACCGCCGCGCCCGCGCACCACGCCGGGAACACATCGCCCACCGAGGCGTCGAAGCTCAACGGCGGGATCATCAGGATTCGCTGCCCGGCCCGGAAACCGTGCAGTTCGATGAACGCATCGGTCAGGTTGGCCAACGTGTCGTGCTGGACCTGAACGCCCTTGGGCACTCCGGTCGATCCCGACGTGTAGATGATGTACGACAAGGCCTCCCGGAGCACACCACCGGCAGGCGGCTCGGCGGCCTCGCCCCGGAACGCCTCGTCCGCGGTGTCCAACAGCGCGCCGTGGAACCCGGAGAACCGATCACGGTCACCGGGCAGGGTGATCACGACCGGAGCCCCGCAGTCGGCGAGCAGTCCGGCCAGCCGAGCCGGTGGATGCCCCGGGTCGAGCGGCACGTAGGCCCCACCGGCTTTGAGGATCGCCAGCAGGGCCACCAACGCGTCCGGTCCGGCCTTCAACGCCAACCCGACCGGCACCTCAGGCCCGACACCCCACTCCGCCAGCACGTGCGCGACCTTGTTCGCACGGCGGTCCAACTGTGCGAAGGTCAACTCCGAGACGGCCGTGCCGGCGGAGTCCAGCGCGAGCACGGCGGTGGTGTCCGGGTGCGCGGCGACTTGCCGCGCGATGCGCGTCAGCACATCATCAGGGGGTGCGACGGACGGGCCGTTCAGCTCAGCCGCCGCGATCCGGTCGGCGGTCGTGGTCGTGTCCAGCCGGGACAGCCGGACCTCCGGGTTCGCCACCACGGCGGCCAACACCGTGAGCACCTGGTCGGCCAACCGGGCGACGGTGTCCGGGTCGAAGAGATCCGTGCTGTAGTCGAGGTTCGCGGGCCAGTCGCCGTCCGCCTCCCGCACGTGCAGGGTGAGGTCGAACCGACTGGTGCCCCGGTCGACCGGCACGGTGTCGGCGGGCAGACCGGCCCAGCCGCCTTGCGCGCCGCCCCGGTTGAGCACGAGCATCACCTGGAACAGCGGGTGGTGGGCGAGGTCGCGCCGGGGTGCGACGCGCACGGCCACCTCGTCGAAGCTCACCTCGGCGTGGTCGAGCGCGTCGACCGCCGTGGACTTCGCGCGGGAGAACAGCTCGGCGACGGTCGGGTCGCCGGACAGGTCCATGCGCAGCGGGGTCGTGGTGACGAACATGCCGACCGAACGCTCCAGCTCGGGGAACGGCCGGTGCGTGGTGGGCGAGCCGATCACCAGGTCGTCGGTGTCGGCCCGCCGCGACAGGACGACGGCGAACGCGGCCAGCAGCCCGGCGAACGTCGTGCACCCCTGCGCACGGGCCAACGCGGTCAGCCGCCCGGCCAACTCGGCCGGCACCACGAACCGATGGCTGCCGCCGGCGACCGTCCGGTGCCGGGTGCGCGGCCGGTCGGTGGCGAGGTCGAGCACCGCGGGAGCACCCGCGAGGCGGTCGGCCCAGTGGTCGAGCTGCCGCTGCCGCTCCCCGTCGGCGAGCCGGCCGGACTGCCAGTGCGCGTAGTCCGGGAACTGGACGCCCGCCGGGCCGAGTTCGACCCCGGCGTACACGTCGCCGATCTCCCGCGCGACGAGTCCCAGCGACAGGTCGTCGCACACGATGTGGTGGCCGGTGACGACCACCGCGCAGTCGCCCGGCGCGATCCGGATCAGCCGCACGCGCAGCAGCGGACCGGCTTCCAGGTCGAACGGAGTGTCCACTTCGGACACGACGACCGCGTCGAGGTCGGCGTCCGCGACGTCGGACACCGTCACGTCGACCGCGGGTTCCGGCGACACCACCTGCTCCGGCACGCCGTCGTTCTCCACGATCCGGGTGCGCAGCGCCTCGTGCCGGTCGACCACCACCGCGACCGCGGCCCGGAGCCGTTCGGGGTCGACGTCACCCGCCACCCGCAGCGCGACGAACATGGCGTACGCGCCCGCGTCCAGACCGAGCCGGCTGGTCAGCCACAGGCCGCGCTGGTTGCCGGTCAGCGGCGCCGCGCCCGCCGGCCGGCGGGGGATCCCGTGCTTCGCGGCGGCCAGGCCCCGCTGGGCGAGCAGGCGTTCCAGCAGCCGCTCGCGGTGGTCGGACAAGTCGGTCACTGGAGGGTCCTTTCCGGTGTCTCGGCCACCGCGTCGGGCAGGTCGTCCACGGCCCGCAGCCGTGGGCGCGACCAGGCGTAGGCGGTCAGCGCCAGCATGAGGACGCCGACCACCAGGAAGATCAGGGCGATGCCCCGGCCGTCGCCGGTGCCGATCAGCGCGCCGACCGACGAGGCCAGCGCCCCGTCCGCGGCCATCAGCGGCTCGGCCACGCCGTCGGACAGCGGCCCGATCAGCAGGAACGCGACGGGCATCGCGGCGGTGCTGAGCATCCGCACCACGGCCAGCACCCGGCCCAGCACGGCCGGGTCGACCTTGGTCTGCAACAACGTCACGCAACAGGTGTTCATCAGCGGCAGCGTGCACAGGAAAGCGGGCGCGGCCACCGCGATCAGCCACGGCGAGGGCGCGAGGCTGTGCAGCACCAGGAACACGCCGCCCAGCGCCAGGCCGAGGTAGATGCCGAGCACCCGGCGCTTCGGCCCGCCCCACGCGCCCATCACCAGCCCGCCGACGAACAGCCCGCTGCCGCCGGCCGCCATCAGCACCCCCAGCGTGGCCGGGCTGGAGAACGACAGGATCAGCGGCTGCACCAGCCCGCCCGCGATGGCGAACAGGAAGTTCCACACCCCGAACACCGCGCACAACGTGAACAACCCGGGCGCGCTCCGCAACCACCGCAGCCCCGCGCCCAGCCCCTCCTTCTCACCGGTCCGCCCGCCGCCCGAGCTGACCGGGAGCCGGGCCAGCACGAGCGCGGTGACCGCGAACGCCATCGACACCACGTCGATGATCAGCACGCCCCGCAGCCCCACCAGCCCGAGCAGGGCGCCCGCCACCAGCGGCGCGGCGATCTGCACGCCCTGGGTGAGCTGCATCAGCCCGTTGACCCGCCCCAGGTGCTTCGGCGGGACCAGCGCGGGCACCAACGCCTGGTAGGCGATGAAGTGGAACGAATTCAGCGTCGCCGTCAACGCCGCGGCCAGGTAGATCTGCCACACCGCCAACGCGTCGGCGCTCACCGCGACCAGCAGCAGCACCGTGACGATCCCCGCGCCGCTGTCCGCGACCAGCATGACCTTCTTGCGGTCGTACCGATCGGCGACCGCGCCCGCGTACGGGGCGAGCAGGATGCCCGGCACCACGGCACAGAACTGGATCAGCACGAACTGCGTCACCGAGCCGGTGCCCAGGTACACCCAGACCCCGAGCACGAACGCGGTCAGGGCGGACCCGATGACCGAGACGAGCTGCCCGGCCCAGACGACGGCGAACCGCTTCACGGCGCCTCCCCGAGCATCGCTGCGACTTCTTCGGCGGACATCCCGGCCAACTGCACGCGCAACTCGGCGACCGCGGCGACCCGGCCCGGCTCGTCCAGCGAGGCCAGGGCGGCGGCCATCCCGGCGACGGTCGGCGCGGCGAACATGCGGCCGATCGGGACCGTGACCGAGAACGCCCCGTGCACCCGTGCCAGCGCCTTGGCCGCGAGCAGGGAGTGACCGCCCAGCGCGAAGAAGTCGTCGTGCACGCCGATGTCCGGCAGGTTCAGCACCTCCCGCCAGATACCGGCCAGCACCTCCTCCACGGCGTCACGCGGCGCGACCCGTTCGCCGACCAGGTCCCAGGTCGGTTCGGGCAGGGCGGCGCGGTCGGTCTTCCCGTTGGGGGTCAACGGAAGCGCGTCCAGCAGCACGGCCGTCGCGGGCAGCATGTAGTCGGGCAGCCGCTCGGCGAGCCGTGCCCGCAGCCGTGCCCACAGGTCGTCGGATCGCTTCTCCGGCACCAGGTACGCAACCAGTCGGCCGTCGCGCGGCACCACGACGGCTTCGCGCACCTCGCCCGAGTCCAGCAGGACCGTCTCGATCTCGCCGAGTTCGATGCGGAAGCCGCGCACCTTCACCTGGTGGTCGGCCCGTCCCAGGAAGTCCAGGGTGCCGTCCGCGCGGTGGCGGACCAGGTCGCCGGTCGCGTACAGCTTGCTGCCGGGCGTCGGGGAGAACGGGTCGGGCACGAACCGGCTCGCGGTGAGGGCCGGCCGGTCGTGGTAGCCCCGCGCCACGCCCATCCCGCCGATGTGCAGTTCGCCCACCACACCGGGCGGCACGGGTTCGAGGCTCGCGTCCAGCACGTACAGGCGGGTGTTGCCGATCGGCGGTCCGATCACCACCGGCGACGGCGGCGGGTCGACCAGGCCGGCCGCCGACCACACCGTGGTCTCGGTCGGGCCGTAGACGTTCCACAGCAGCGAGTCGTCGGTGAGCAGGTCGTCGGCGAGGTCGCGGGGGAGCGCTTCGCCGCCGCACACGCGGGTCGTGACACCGGCCGGGACACCGCCGGCGGCGTGGAGGAGCCGCCACGTCGCCGGGGTGGCCTGGAGGGCGGACACGTCCCGGCTCACCAGCAGCTCCCGCAGCGCCGCGCCGTCGCCGGCGATCTCGCCCGGCACGACGACGACCTCCGCGCCCGTGACGAGCGGGAGCAGCAGCTCCAGCACGGAGATGTCGAACGACAGCGTGGTCACGGCCGCCAACCGGTCCTCCGGAGTCAGGGAGAACAGCGGGTCGAACGACGCCAGCAGGTTCACCACGGCCCGGTGCGGCACTTCCACACCCTTGGGCGTGCCGGTCGAACCGGACGTGTAGATCACGTACGCGAGGTCTTCACCGGTGACTTCCCGCGGTTCCGGGGTGCCGGCCGGTGGATCGGTGAGCGACAGGACGGTTCCGTCGAAGGGCAACGGTTCCAAGTCGGGGTCGGTGATGAGGACGTCCGCGCCGGAGTCGGTGAGCATGGAGGTCAGCCGGTCGGCGGGCCAGCCGGGGTCCAGCGGGACGTAGGCCGCGCCCGCTTTCCAGACACCGAGCACGGCGGCCACCAGGTCGGGGGTGCGCGGCAGGTGGAGGGCCACCAACGGGCCCGCATCGTGCGCTTGGAGCAGCGCGGCTACCCGGTCGGACCGCTCCGCCAGGGCACGATAGGTCAACGACGCGCCGGACCCGCCCGCGCTGCTCGTCCCGCCGGGTGCGCCGGACACCGCGATCGCGTCGGGATCGCCCGCGATCAGGTCCAGCGCGGTGGTCGCCGCGGGCAGCGGCAGGTCGGTGTTGTTGAAGCCCTCCAACACCTCCCACCGCCGCACGCCGGTCAACGCGTCCAGCTCGGAGATCCGCCGCTCCGGGTGCTCGGCCGCCGCCGCCAGCAACGCGATCAGCCGGTCGGTGAAGTCGACGATGGTGGCCTCGTCGAACAGGTCGGTGCTGTACTCCACGCCGAACGCGAGAGCCCCGCCGTGGTGCTCCACGGCGAGCGTGAGGTCGAACTTCGAGACCCCCGGATCGGGCGTGATCGACCCGATCGCCAGGCCGGGCAGCCCGAAGTCCGCCGACGGGGTGTTCTGGAGGATCAACTGGGCCTGGAACAGCGGCGCGTGCCCCAGGCTGCGTTGCGGGCTCAGGTGTTCCACGAGTCGTTCGAACGGCAGCTCGGCGTGCGCCAGGCCTTCCACGGTGGTCTCCCTGACCCTGGTCAGCAGCTCGCTGAACGTCGGGTCGCCGCCGACGTGGGTCCGCAGGGCCAGGGTGTTCACGAAGAACCCGATCAGCCCCTCCAGGTCGGCGTGCGACCGGCCCGCGACCGGGGTGCCGACCACGACGTCGTCCTGCCCGGCCAACCTGCCCAGGCGGGCCGCGAAACCGGCCAGCAGCACCATGAACAACGTGCCGCCGTGCGCGCGGGCCAACTCCTCCAACGCGGCTGCGGTGGCGGCGGGAACGTCGGCGTAGCGCAACGCGCCCCGGTACGTGGCCACCGCGGGGCGCGGCCGGTCGGTCGGCAGCGTGAGCAGTTCGGGCGCGCCGGCCAGGTGTTCCGCCCAGTAGTCGAGATGCGCGGCGGCGACCTCGTCACCCATGCGATCGCGTTGCCACACCGCGTAGTCCGGGTATTGCAACCCCAGCTCGGGCAGGACCGGCGCGCGGCCCTCCAGCGCCGCGGCGTAGCCCTCGCCCAGTTCGGTCAGCAGCACGGACAGCGACCACGCGTCCGACGTGATGTGGTGCAGGTTCAGCACCAGCACGTGGTCGTCGTCGGCGAACCGGCCGAGGCTCGCCGTGAACAGCGGGCCGCGGTGCAGGTCGAAGCCGATCGCGCCGCGCTGGTCGGCGAACGCGCGCGCCACCGCGTCCCGGTCGCCGTCGGGCAGCTCGTGCTCGGTCAGGGCGGCCGTCCCGGTCGGCGCCACTAGCTGCACGGGCTCACCACCCGAGTCGGGGAACGTCGTGCGCAGCGCGGCGTGCCGCGCGACCACGCCGTCCAGCGCGCGCCGCAGGGCCGCCCGGTCGAGCGGACCGCGCAGGCGCAGCCCCAGCGGGATGTTGTACACCGCCCCGCCGGGCGAGAACTTGTCCAGGAACCACAGCCGCTGCTGGCCGAACGAGAGCGGGTAGGCCGCCGGTTTCGCGGCGCGCTCACGCAGTCGCCGCGCGAGCAGCTCCCGCTTGCGCGCGGCGGACCCGGCCTCGGGGTCGGTCATGGTCAGCTCCCGGACGTGGCGAGTCGGTCGGCGGCGGCCCGCACGTCACCACGCAGGTGCATGGGCACGCGGTCGCCGAAGCGCCGCAGGTATGCGGCGAGGGTGGCGTCGTCGTCCCGCAGGAACGGGAAGTCGGTGGGCACCATGTGCCGGATGGCGAGCATCGGCACCGGGCTGCTCAGCGGCCGGAAGCCCGGGTTCCACAGGCCCGCCTTGTCCGGCGGTCCGGGGTGGAACTCGCCGACCATCAGGCCGTTGCGGGTGTACTCGGGTTTGAGCAGCTCCTGGGTGCGGTCCACGACCGCCCACTCCTCGGGTCCGGTCAGGTCCGGGAACAACACGATGATCGTCTTGAACTGCGCCGACGCGCCCGTGCGCGGTTCCAGCTCGTCGAACCAGTCCCGGTAGTGCAGCAGCAGTTCCGCCAGCTCGTCGGCCGAGGTCGGCTTGCCCGCGTGCACGGACAGGAAGAACAGCCCTCGCTGCAACGAGGTGTCGGTGAACGGGCACACGTCACCGCGTCGGCCGAGTTCCGGGTGCGGTGCGCACAGGTAGTCGCCCGCCCACTCGAACACGGTGCGCAGCGGCAGTTCGTGCGCCGCGACCGCGTCGGGCAGCCGCCCGGCGGCGAAGTCCGCCGGCTCGACCAGGGGGTGGGCCGGCCGGGTCGGGTGGATCAGCATCAACTCACCTGCCTTCTGCCACGTCGGCCGCGGGACCGGTGTGCCAGCCCCGCCAGCGCCGCGCCGGTCAGCGCGGCGGTCACGCCCCCCAGCAGGCGGTCCTGGCGCCGCGCGCGGGCCAGGGCTTCGCCGTAGGGCACGGTGGTGTGCGCGATGAGGGTGTAGAGCGGCACCCAGGAGCGCGGGAACACGCGGTGCAGCACCAGGTCCGCCTTCTTGCGGGCCAGGAACAGCGGGGAGCGCAGCTTGTCGCGCAGTTCGACGAAGTTGCGCTTGGACAGCTCGGCCAGCACGTCGGTGTGCGGCCGGCGGGCGCGCTCGAACGCGGCCAGGGCCTCCGGCAGGTCGTGCGGGTGGGCGGCCAGGCAGCGGTCGAGGACCGAGCAGTCCTCGAACGCGGCGTTCATGCCCTGGCCGAAGAACGGGTACACCGCGTGCGCGGCGTCGCCCAGCAGCACCACGCCGCGCCCGTGCGCGGTGGCCACGTGCCACGGCTGGGTGCGGATGGTGACCAGGCTCGCGGGCTCGTGCGCCAGGAACTGCTCCACCACGTCCGGGATCAGCGTCAGGGTGTCCGGGAAGCGGCGGGCGAAGAACTCCCGCACCCGCGCGTGGGTGCCCAGGCCGGCGAACCCGTCCCGGCCGTCGAACGGCAGGAACACCGTCGCGGTGAGCGAGCCGTCGACGTTGGGGTGCGCCACGATCAGCCCGTCGTCGCCCGGCCACACGTGCAGGGCGCGCAGCTCGGTGCGCGGCCGGCCGTCGTCGCCGACCGGGATCAGCAGCTCTTTGTAGCCCCACTCCAGGAACTCCTGGTGCAGGGTCGTCCGCGCGCCGCGCCCGAGCTGCGTGCGCACCGCCGAGAACGCGCCGTCCGCGCCGACGACGAGGCGGGCGGCGTGCTCGACCGTCCCTTGTGGACTGATGGTCGTGACGGACGGGTTCTCCCGGTCCACGGCGGTGACCTTGTGGCCCCAGCGGAACTCGACGCCCTTCTTCTCGGCCTCGTCGATGAGCGCCACGTTGAGGTCGTGGCGCAGCACCGAGTGCAGGATCTGGTCCTCCTCGGTGCCGTAGGGCTGGAAGCGCAGGGTGCCGTCTGGGGTGTGCACGACCCGGCCGCGCATCGGCACGGTGGCCGGGGCGAGCGAGTCGAGCAGGCCGATCTCCTTGAGCGCCACGATGCCCCGCTGGGACAGGCCGAGGTTGATCGATCGCCCCGCCTCGCGGGAGCCCGGCGTGCGCGGGTCTTCGCGCCGCTCCAGGACCCGGACGTGGAACCCGCGCCGTGCCAGGTACACGGCGGCCAGCGAGCCCGCCAGGCCCGCGCCGACCACCACCGCGTCGGTCATGGCCTGCTCCGGGTCGACGCGCACCCGCCGCCGCTCACGGCCGGCCCCCGTGCGGCGTGCCGTCGCCGATCCTGTTGTCACTCATCAGCTTTCCCCGATCGCGTGGTACAGCCGGCTCCGCGCCGGCCTGGTTCACAGGTCGTCCTCGGACAACGTGCCGAGCAGCCGGTCGATCTCGGCGTCGGACAGGTCGTCGAGCTGGTCCAGCAGCGGCACGGGTCCGCGCAGGCCTTCGCCCGCGGTGGCCAGCGCCGTGCACAGGCCCGCGATCGTCGGCGCGGCGAACAGCGTCGCCAGCGGCAGGTCCGCGCCCAGCGCCGCGCGCACCCGGGCCAGCATCGTGGTGGCGGTCAGCGAGTGGCCGCCGAGCGCGAAGAAGTTGTCGTGCACGCCGAGCGGTCCGTCAGCCGGGATGCTCAGCACGTCCCGCCAGATGTCCGCCATCCGGGCCTCGGTGGCGTCGCGCGGCGCGACGTGCTCGGCGTCCGCGGTGGACCACTCGGGCTCGGGCAGGGCGTTGCGGTCGATCTTGCCGGTGCCGGTGCGCGGCAACTCGTCCACCACCACGATCGCGGCCGGGATCAGGTAGTCCGGCAGCTTCGCGGCGAGGTGCGGGCCCAGCGCGTCGACCGTGCCGCGCAGCACGACGTAGGCGACCAGCCGGACGTCCGCCGCGTTCGCCGACCACGTGGTGACGACCGCGTCCACCACATCGGGGTGGGCCCGCAGCACGGCTTCCACCTCGCCGGGCTCGATGCGGAACCCGCGGATCTTGACCTGCCGGTCGGCCCGCCCGAGGAACTCCAGCTTCCCGTCGGCCCGCAGGCGGACCAGGTCGCCGGTCGCGTAGAGCCTGCCGTTCCCGAACGGGTCGGGGAGGAAGCGGTCGGCGGTCATCCTCGGCAGACCGTGGTAGCCGCGCGCCACACCCGCGCCGCCGATGTGCAGCTCGCCGATCACTCCGGGCAGCACCGGGCGCAGCAACGGGTCCAGTACGTGCAGCGTGGTGCCCGCGACCGCCGCGCCCAGCCGGATGGGCGTGGGACCGGACGGCACGACACCGGCCGCTGAGTACACCGTCGTCTCGGTCGGGCCGTAGCCGTCGATGAGGGTCGCGCCGTCGGACTGGAGTTCGTCGGCCAGGTCACGGGCCAACGCCTCGCCGCCGGTGACCCTCAGCCGGACGTGCGGCGGCACGCCACCCGCCGCCACGACCATCCGCCAACTCGCCGGGCCGCCCTGCACGACGGTCGCGCCCGATTCGGCGATCCGTTGGCGCAGCAGGGATCCGTCCGCCACGTCGTCGGCCGGGACGGTCACGATGCGCGCGCCGCGCAGCAGGGGCACCAGCATCTCCACGGTGGAGACGTCGAAGGCGGGTGTGCTGATCGACGCCAGGCAGTCGTCCGGGGACAGGTCGAGCAGGCCGTCCATCGCCTTGAGCAGCGCGGCGAGGCCGCCCTGGGTGACCCGGACGCCCTTGGGCCGGCCGGTCGAGCCCGAGGTGTAGAGGAGGTAGGCGAGGCTTTCCGGGATCAGGGGGACGGCGTCCGGCGGGGTGTCCGGGCCGTGCGCGGAGTCCAGGTCGATCTCGGTCCACGGGCCGGTGAAGCCGGTCTTGGCGCGGGAGTGCGCGTCCGTGACCAGGACCGGGATGTTCGCGTCCTCGGCCATGGCGGCGAGGCGTCGGGCGGGCCAGGACGGGTCCAGCGGCAGGTAGCCCGCGCCCGCCTTCCACGCCGCCAGGATGCCGATGATGGTGGGCGCGCCCCGGTCGAGGCACAGCGCCACCGGCTGGTCGGGCCGCGCGCCGGCGGCGAGCAGGGCGTGCGCGAGGCGGTTCGCGGCGCGGTCGATCTCGCCGCAGGTGAGGGTTTCCGCTACGGCGTCGGGATGCGCGGCCAGCGCCGCCGCGACGAGGCCGAGCGCGGTCTCGCCGGGATGGGCGATTGGTGCGGTGGGGTGGCTGCCGAGCGCGCTGTCATCCGTCGGCCGGTCGGCGGTGCCCGCTGTCGTGCCCGCTGTCGTGAGCGGTAGTTCGGCGACCTTCACCGTCGGGTCCGCGTGCTCCGTGATGGCGGCGAACACGGTGTGCAAAGCCGAGATCGTGGCCTCGTCGAACAGCTCCGCGTCGTACTGCCAACGGGCGAACCAGCGATCGCCGTCGCGTTCCACGGTCAGCGACAGGTCGAACTTCGCGCCGCCGTTGGCGACCGGCTCGGGCCGCATGGTCAGGGCTCCCGCGTGGCGTGCCGGCGGCAGCGGCTCGACCGCGAACATGACCTGGACGAGCGGCGCGTGCGCCAGTGTCCGTTGTGGCGCGACCAGGTCCACCACCTGCTCGAACGGCAGGTCCTGGTGCTCCAGCGCGGCCACGGTCGCGGCCTCGGCGGTCCGCACCACCTCGCCCACCGTGGTCTCGGGCGGGAAAACCGCCCGCAGCGGCAAGGTGTTCGTCACGAACCCGACCAGGCCCTCCGTCTCCGGCCGCGTGCGAGCCGCGACCGGCGTCGCGACCAGGAAGTCCGCCTGCCCCGTCACCCGGTGCAGCACGCACTGGAACAACGCCAACAGGTTCGCGAACGACCCGTCACCGACCCGCAGCTCCCGCCGCAGCTCCGCGCCACGCCCGGAAGGGGTCTCCGGCCGGGGCCGGTCGCCGGGCAGCGGCAGCACGGTCGGCGCGTCGCGCAGCGCCTCCTGCCAGTACGCGGCGTCGGCGGCGAACGCGTTGCCGTCGACCTGTTCCCGTTGCCACACCGCGTAATCCGGGTACTGCACCGGCAGCTCGGGCAACGCCTGCGGGTCGTCCGCGTAGCAGTGCGCCAGCTCGTCGAACAGCACCGCGCACGACCAGCCGTCCGCAATGCTGTGGTGCAGCACCATGACCAGCACGTGCCGGTCGGGCAGCCGGAGCAGGGACGCCCGCAGCAGCGGACCGGCGTGCAGGTCGAACGCCCGCCCGACCAGTTCGCGCACCACCAGGTCGAGTTCGTCCTCGGCCACGTCCGACACCGGCAGGTCCACGGTCTGCGTGGCCGACACCACCTGCACCGGCACGCCGTCCTCGGCGGCGAACCGGGTGCGCAACGCCTCGTGCCGCGCCACCACGGCGTTCAGCGCGGCGCGCAACGCCTCCGGGTCCAGCGGCCCGTCCAACGCCACCCGCCAGCCGATGTTGTAGACCGGGCCGGGCATGAGCTGGTCCAGCAGCCACAGCCGGCGTTGGCCGGACGAGGCGGGGAACCGGAAGACCTCGCGTCCGTCGGGGATCACCGTGCTCACCGCGTTCCTCCTTTGTGCCAACCGCGCCGGTCCACCGCGACCAGCCGGAACTCCGCGGTGTGCCGGTTGCCTTCGGCGTCGGTGAGCCACAGGTGGTCCGGGCCGGGCAGCATCTCGCCGACGCCCATCGGCGCGTCGGGCTGCTCGCGTTCCAACGCGCGCACCGCGTGCGCGAACAGCTCGACCGACGGGCCGTTCTCCAGGTCCACGTAGAACGGCTTGTGCTCGACGGGGCTCTTGACGAACACGAACCGCGGTATGCCGTGCTCCCGCCGCCACTCCTGCGCGCCGAGGAACCGGCCGGGCTCGTCGGCGGCGAACGCGAACCGGGACCGCGCGGCGGGCAGCAGCCAGCTCTCCCGCGCCACGACCAGCCGGTCCAGGCTCACCCGGGGCGTGTGGTCCCCGGCCGGCAGCAGCCGGAACCGCTGCACCAGCCGCGCCATGATCTGCTCGGCGAGCAGCTCCGCCAGCTCCAGGTCGACCCGGCCGTCCCGGCTGCGCGCGAGCAGCCGCCCGTTCTCCGCCACCACCTCGCACGCGCCGACCGGGACCGCGCCGGCCAGGTCGGGTCCGCACGAGTCATGGCCGAACGCGATCCGGAGGTCCTCGGGCAGCACCAACGCGTCCGCCAGCCGTTGCGGCGTGCCGCCCTGCTCGCGGGTGGTGCTCAGCACGACCCGCGGACCGGCCATGTCCCGCGCCATGGCTTCGCGCAACTGCACCGGATCGGGGTGCTGCGACACGAACAGCGCCGCCCGCATGGTGTTCACGCCGGGATGCACTTCGCCGAGCACCCACTGGTAGTCGCCCGCCCGCACGGCCTCCGCGTCACGGGCGGCGATCAGCACGTCCGGGCTGTGCTGCACGGCGCCGCGCCACCCCGGCCGGGGTGCGGCGAACTGCCGCAGCACGGCTTCCCGCACGTCCGCCGTGGAGTGCCGCACGTGCCGCGCGGTCGGGTCGTGCGCGCCGAGCGCGTCCGCCCAACGGGTCTGCAGCGCGGTCTCCAGGCGGCCGACCACCCGGTCGTCCAGCCGGAAGATCGTGTCGTTGGCCCACAGCCAGAAGTCGGCCAGCCGCACCGACTCGCGGTTGCCCGCGTGCTCCCGGAACACGTCCTTGAGCGCCCTCGCGTACAGCGCCGAACCCGCGCAGGTGAACCAGCGCGCGGCCTCCAGGACCAGCTCCAGCGACGGCCACAAGGCGTCCAGCAGCGCGGGGGAGAGGGTGACCTCCAGGTCGCGGCGGCACTCTTCGTGCACCAGCGTCCGGCCCGCGTAGAACAGGCCGGGACGGCGCACCGCCTCCGCGCCCGTGATCGCGGTGAACCTCTGGTGCAGGTCGCCGATCGCACGCACCAGCCGGTCCGGGTCGCCGACGGCGGCGGCCACCCGGTCCCGTCCGTCCACCACCTCCGCCAGCGCCTCGGCGACCCGTTCGCGGACCTCGGGGTCGTCGATGCCGTCGATCTGCCGGCGCAACGCCAGTTCCGGCACCAGCGCGGACGGCGGCACCTCCAGCGTCCACGCGATCCGCTTGGCCTGCCGCAGCCGCTCCAGCACCGCGAACACGGCCGTGCGGTCCGCTCCCACGTGCTCGGCGATGTCGTGGGCACGCCGCCGCCCGTCGCACGCGGCGAGCACGGCGGCGTCCAGCGTGGGCAGCCGGATCGGGTCGGTCAGCGGCACGTGCAGCAGGTCTCCGACGACGTCCACGAACGGCATCCGCCGGGGTACCGCCCACGGCCGGACGTCGTCGGTGGTCAACGCCTCGGCGAGCTGCTGGACGGCCCAGTTCTCCAGGTACGTCGTGCGCCGGTCGACCAGGTTCGCGCCGGGCCGGACGGCGAGGGGCGTCGGGGCGTCGTCGTCCACCCACGCCCAGCCGACCGGGCCGAAGAAGCCGATGGTGTCGTTCTTGGCGCAATACCGCTGGAGGTAGCTGACGACGGTGTGCTCCCACCGCCGGTACTCGACGTTGCGGCCGGCGGCGCGCGGTCCGCTGAGGGCCTTGTGCAGGGCGTCCACGGCGGTCTGGAGGACGCGCGGGTTCTGCCACGCGACGGCTTCGCGGAACTTCGGGTCGCCGCTCACCCGGTGCAGCACGCCGGCGGCGGCTCGGCGGCCCTGCTCGAAGCGCGCGGCGTAGTCGGCGAGCGTGGTCCGGTGCAGTTCGGCGGCGGCTGCGGCGTCGGCGAGGGCCGCGTCGACCTCGGGCATGTCGTGCAGCGCGTCACGGGCTTCGGCGAACCGCCCCTTGCGCACCAGCCTGCCGATCCGGCGCAACGACGACCGGACCTCGGCACCGGCCGCGTTCTCGACCGCGCGCAGCACACGGAACGCCGTCCATCGGGCCTCGCCGAGCGCGTCGTCGGCGGCCAGCACGGACTCGGCGGCCCGCGCGGCATCGGGGCTCGCGACCGCCAACAACGGCTCGATGCCGAACCCGGTGCCGCGCAGCTCGACCCACCGCCACGCCGCCCAGTTCCCGGTGCCCCTGGGCAGGACGAGGTGGTCCGGCACCGTCCGACCGGTCGCGCCGGCGGTCTGGTCCGGCACGGTGCGCGCGGGCGTCCCGAAGGTGGAGCCGGTCGGTTGTGCCGGCACGGGATTGGCGACCGCCGGCGTGGTGGCCTGCTTCGGAGTGCGTGGGGCGGGCACCAGGTAGGCGGACCGGTCGCGGCGGGTGATACCGGTGGTGGGCTTGGCGGTTCGCGCGTTGTCGATGACGGTGGCGCACGCCGTCAAGGTCCGCGCCCGGTGCAGGTCGGCGACCGGCACCTCCACGCCGAACTCCTCGCGGACGCGGAACGCCAACCGCACCGCCAGCAGCGAATTGCCGCCCACGGCGAAGAAATCGTCCTCCGCCCACACGTCCTCCGCGCCCAGCAGCAGTCCCCACAGCCGCGCGAGCCGCTGTTGCGTGCCTTCCGCCGGAGCGGTCCGCACCTCCCGGCGCTCGCCGTCACCCCGCACCGCCCGCAACGCCGTCCGGTCGACCTTGCCGCTGCGGTTGAGCGGCAACGCGGGCAAGGTCACGTACCGCGCCGGACACAGGTAGGAGGGCAGCCGGTCCTCGACGTGGCGGCGCAGCGAATCCACGTCGACCTCGCCGACCACGTAGGCGACCAGGTGCCGGGCGTCCACGTCGCCGACCGCGAGCACGGCCGCCTCCGTGACGTCCGCGTGCCCGCGCACCACGGTCTCCACCTCGGCGGGCTCGACCAGGAACCCGCGGACCTTCACCTGCTGGTCGGCGCGCCCCAGGAACTCCAGCACCCCGTCCGGCCGCCACCGCGCCAGGTCACCCGTGCGGTACAGCCGTCCGCCGGGCTCGGCGCCGAACGGGTCCGGCACGAACTTGGCCGCGGTGAGCGCCGGATCGGCCCAGTAGCCCCGCGCCAGTCCGGCGCCACCCGTGTACAGCTCGCCGGGCACGCCCACCGGCACCGGCCGCATCCGCTCGTCCAGCAGGTAGACCGTGCTGCGCTGGATCGGGCCCCCGATCGGCACGGTCGCGCCGACCTGCCGCGGATCGGTCAGCACGCAGCACGACGTGAACGTGGTGTTCTCGGTCGGCCCGTACCCGTTGACCACGGGCTTGCCGCCGCGTGCCACGATGGCCGCGCGCACGGCGTCCGGCGCGAGCACGTCACCGCCCGCGAGCAGTTGGTCCACCGACTCCAGCACGTCCGGCGCGTGCGCCACCACCTGGTGGAACAGCCCGGCGGTCAGCCACAGCACGCTCACCCGGTGCGCGCGCACCACGTCCGCCAGCACGGCCGGGTCGGGCGGCCCCTCGGGCGCGGCCACCACCCGGCCGCCGGTCAGCAGCGCGCCCCACACCTCCAGCGTCGTCAGGTCGAACGCGGTCGCCGACAGGTGCAGGAACGTCTGCCCCGGCCCGAACCGCGCGAACGTCGGCGTCGTCACCAGCCGCACCACGCCCCGGTGCGGCACCGCCACACCCTTGGGCTTCCCGGTCGAGCCGGACGTGTAGTTCACGTACGCCACGCCCAACGGGTGCGCCACGACCGGAACCGGGGTGTCCGGTCCGTCCACTTCGGACAGCAGCACCGACGCGACTCCGTCGGGGAGCGGCCGGGGTTGATCGGTGACCACCAGCGTGGTGCCCGATTCGCGCAACGCCACCGCGTCCCGCGCCGCCGGATTCGCCGGGTCGAGCGGCAGGTAGGCCGCGCCGGTCTTGACCACCGCGAGCATCGCGGTCACCAGTCCCGCCCCGCGAGGCAGCGCCAGCCCCACCGGGCGGTCGGGTCTCGCGCCACGGGCGAGCAGCGCGTGCGCCAGCCGGTTGGACCGCGCGTCGAGTTCCGCGTAGCTGAGCCACCCTTCGGCGTCGGAGTGCACCGCGTCGGCGTCCGGCCGCTGTCGCACCTGCTCGGCGAACAGCGTCGGCACGGTCGCCTCGGCCGGGTACTCCACGGCGGTGTCGTTCCACTTCTCCACCACCCGCACCAGCTCCGCGCCACGCGGCTCGGTCAGCTCGCGCACCGGCCGTCCGGGGTCCTCGGCCATGCCCGCCACCACGTCGCGGAACTGGCCGAGCAGCGCCTGAGGCGCCCAGTCGGGGAACCTGGTGACGTCGTGGATGAGTTGCAGGCTCAGGTGCGGCTCGGCGAACGCGTAGAGGGTCATGGCGTAGCTCGGGCTGCGGAGGATGCGGACGCGGCGGCCCCGCGGGGCGTTCGGGCGGGCGGACAGCACGGTGTTGATCTCGCGGTGCTCGAACAGCACGAGGCTGCGCATCAGCGTGTCGTGGCCGGCCGCGCGCTGGATGTCGGGCAGCGGGCTGAGCTGGTGGTCGCGGGCGGCCACGGACCGCTCCCGGACGGTGCGCAGCCACTCGGCGACCGGCACGTCGCGGTCCACCGGCAGCCGCAGCGGAACCGTGGCCAGCAGCAGGCCCACCATGTCCTCCGCGCCCGCGACGGAGCCGTGCCGGGCCGCGCGGGTCACCCCGAACACCGCTTCGCCCGCGCCGGAGTGCGTGGTCAGCAGCAGGCCCCACGCGGCCAGCACGACGGTGTTGACGGTGACGCCCGCCTCGGTGGCCAGGGCCCGCACGGCGGCGGTCTCCGCGTCCGACAGGTCGACCACGGCCGTGCCCATGACCGGTGTCGCGGAACCGTTGTGCTCCAGCGGAAGCGGCCCCGGCTCGGGCAGCCCGGAGAGTTCGGCGGCCCAGAACCGCTCGTCGGCACGGGCCAGCGGGTGCTCGGGTGCGGTGCGCTCGGCGTACCAGCGGGCGTAGTCGGCGAACCCGGGCCGCGGCGCGAACTCCGCCGTGCCGCCCGAGGCATAGGCGTCGTCTATCTCCGACAGCAGGATCGCGAGCGAACGGCCGTCCAGGATCGCGTGGTGGAAGGTCGCCACGACGACGTTCCCGGGCAGCGCGCGTACCCGCAGCGGCGGCCCGGCAACCGGGTCGACGCCCGCTTTCCGGTCGGCGGCCAGGAACGCGGTCAGGTCGGTGACCGAGTCGTCCGCGAGCACCGGCACGTCGGAGGCCGGGCCGGGCACCTGTTCGGCGTCGCCGTCCGGCCGCCAGCGGAATCGGGTGCGCAGGATCGGATGCCGTTCGATCGCCGCCCGCCACGCCCCCAGATATGCCTCGGTGTCGAACGGCGCGGTGAAGTGCTGGACACACTGGATCACGTCCGTGCCCGCCGCCGGGTCACGCAGTCCGGCGGCGATCATTCCCCGCTGCAACGGCAGCGCGGGCGTGCTCCGGACCGCTGTATCCGGGTCCACCAAAGCCTCCCCCAGGTAATGTGCCGGCCACCGCGCGGCTGAATAGCGGCTATTTCCGGGCAGCCTGCGCACGCCCACAATACGGGTGTGCGGTTAATTCGCCGGACGGGTCAGCCGCCGTGCGCGGCCAGGTGCTCGCGCACACTGCGCGGGCGCATGTCGATCCACACCGCGGCGATGTGGTCCAGGCACTCTTCCCTGGTACCCGAGGTGCCTTCGGCCCGCCACCCCAGGGGGAGCGCCCGGTCGGCCAGCCAGACCGAGTACTGCTCCTCGTTGTTCACCACGACCAGGAATACACGGTTATCCGGGTTCTCGACGCCCATGTCGTATCTCCTGCCCTCCGCCTGCGGGCGGGTTGTGTGCAGGCAACGCTACGCGTCGGGCGGACTTTTCTGGAATCCACTGAACGGTCGAACCGGCTATTTGTAGATCGGCAGCCGAACTATTTGTAATGACTATGGGTCGTCGCTCGCCGTGTCCGGCTGATTACCGAAATGTTCGGCGTGCGGTGCGGTCGGAATCGATTGACCCGGTCGATCGGGGGAGTGGTGGCCGTGCCGAACGGAGCCGTCGGGGGTGCGGCCGGCGGGGTGGTGGTTCAGCCGGACCGCAGTGTCAGCAGGGAGATCTCGCTGGGTGCGAAGACGCGGAACGGTGGTCCCCAGAAGCCCGCGCCCCGACTCGTCCACAGCCTCGTGCGCGCGCCGTGCAGGCTCAGCCCGGACAGCACCGGTTGCTGGAGGCGCACCAGCAGGTGGAACGGCCAGATCTGCCCGCCGTGCGTGTGCCCGGAGAGCTGGAGGTCCACGCCCGCGGCGGCCGACTTGCCGATCTCGCTGGGCTGGTGCGCCAGCAGCACCACCGGGTCGTCCGGCCGCACGCCCGCGAGCGCGGCGTCCAGGTCGGCGACGTGGCCCTCCTCGCCGGAGTGCACGGCGGTGATGTCGTCGATGCCCGCGAACACCAGACGCGCCCCGTCGCGCTCCAGCACGCGGTGCTGGTTGTGCAGGCTGGTCCAGCCCAGCTCCGCCATGTGCTCCATCCACGCCTGGGCGTTGCTGATGTACTCGTGGTTGCCGGAGACGTAGAACCGTTGCGACGCTTGCACATCCGCCAGCGGGGCCGATTGGCCGCGCCGCTGGGCCACCGTGCCGTCCGCCAGATCGCCCACGTGCACAACGACATCCGCGTGCAACCCGTTGACCGCCTGCACCAGACCCTCGGACCACTTCGTGCGGTCGATCGGCCCGTAGTGGGTGTCCGCCAGCACCGCGACGGTGAGGCCGTCGAACGCCTTGTCCAGGCGCGGCAACACGATGTCCGCCCGGCGGACGCGCGGCACGCGCATGGCCTCCCGCACGCCGTAGGCCGCCAGCCCGACGATGATCACGGCCAGCAGCACCGCGATGAACCGCGACCGGAACGGGTTCTCCACGCCCGCGACCGCGAGGACGAGCCGGAGGAGGTCGGTGACGAGCGTCCAGGCGAACGCGATCCAGGCGAAGCCGAGCAGCGGCAGGGCGACCTTCGCGGCCCGGTCGGAATGCCGGTGGCCGAGCGAGCGGATGAGCAGGACGGGGAACGCCACGTAGCCCACCGCGAACAATACCGTGCCCGCGACCATCACCGGGACGGGCCATTCGGCGCTCGGCGCGAACAGCCCCGCCCACGGCACCCAGAACAGCAGGGTCGTGATGACGAACAGCACCGCGCCGAACACGACGCGTCGCCGGGTGGCGGGCCGGGGCGGTGTGCTGGTCGCCGGGGCGGCGGGGTCGGCCATGTGCGTCTCCGTCGATTTAAAGACCAGTGGTCTTTCCAGCGTACGCGGGTCAGCTTGAGCGGACGACCAAGCCGATGAGCTGGTTGACCAGTCCCTCGGTGAGCGCCGTCGCGAAGGCCTCGGCGGCGGGCGGGCAGCCGAGTTCCGCCGAGGCCTGGGCGATCGCGTCCGTGGGCCGGGCGCAGGGCCACAGACCCGCGGTGATCACCACGACCGCGCCCGCGAAGTGCGTCGCGCCCGCTCGGTCCAACTGCGGCAGCTCGCCCCGGACCAGGTCGGCGAGCCGGGCGGTGTGCGCGGCGGCCCTGGCCTTGACGGCGCGGGCGGCCTCGACGCCGATGTTGCGCTCCAGCACGCCCGCCATGGCCCCGACCAGCTCGCACAGCAGCGGGTGGCGGGGCAGCGACGTCGCCAGCACGGTCGCGACCGCGATCGCCCGGCCGTACGGGACCGGTTCCGCCCGCGCCGCGCGGACCAGCGGCTCCACCTCGTCCAGCCACGCCGACCAGCGCCGGTCCAACACCTCCAGGAAGATCGCCTCGCGGCTGTCGAAGTACCGCAGCACGTTCGACTTGGCGAGCCCGACCTGGGTGCTGAGTTCGCGCAGGCTGATGTCGGCGATGGGGCGCTCGGCGAGCATGGCCTCGGCGGTGTCCAGGATCGAGGCGCGCCGCGACGCCACCTGTTCGGGCCGCCGGGCCCGCCGGAACTCCATGTCCGCGAGGCTAGCAAATAGCAGACCGGCGGTCTTTTGCAGTCGCTCAGGCGATGGCGACGGCCAACCGGTCGAGGGCGTCGGACCACGGCCGTGCGGTGATCACCGGCAGGTCGTGGCGCACGGCTTCGGCGGCGAGCCAGTCGCCGTAGTGGGCGCTGTCGAGCGCCCGCTTCCGTTGCGCGCCCGCCTCGGGTTCGCGTTGCGCGTAGTTGCGCTGGAGCTGTTCGGGGTCGGGCTCGTGGACGAACACCGACCGCACGTCACCGCCGGTCCACTTCGCGCAGAACTCGGGCAGCAGGTAGTCGCCCTCCAGCACGAGCGGGAGGTCGGTGTCGAGGTGGTTGGCGATCACCGCCTCCAGCGCCGGGGCCAACGCCCGCGCCAGGGCCACCTGGGCGTCGAGCACCTGGTCGGGCGACATCGAGCGGTCGGAGTGGCCGAGCCAGTAGTGCAACGCCGGCTGCCGGTCCGCCGTGGTGAGGCTCTGGAGCGCGACGACCAGGTCGTCCACCTCCACCAGCGCCGCACCCCGTGCGCGGGCCACCGGATAGGACAACGCGCTCTTGCCGCTGCCCGACGCGCCGCCCAGCAGCAGCACCCGCCAGTTCGTCATGGAGGCAGCCTCGCAACCGGACCCGCGCCCGCGCAAACCGCCGGCTGTTCCCCCTCCATGCCGCTGGCTGTTCCGACTCTCCAGACCGCCGGCCGGCACGACTCCTTCAGGCCGCCGGCCGTTCCGACTCCTCCAGACCGCCGGCCGGCACGGCCCGGTCAGCTCCGTGGGATCAGGCCGGTCTCGTAGGCCACGATCGCCGCCTGCACCCGGTTCCGCACGTCCAGCTCCCGCAGGATCGTGCTCACGTACACCTTCACCGTCCCCTCGACCACGTGCAGCCGCGCGGCGATCTCGGCGTTCGACAGGCCCGCCCCGACCAGGCCCAGCACCTCCCGCTCCCGCACCGTGAGCCCGGAGATCCGGTCGCCCTCCCGCAGCCGCGGGCCGTGCCCGGACAAGTGGTCCACCACCCGTTTCGCCACCAACGGCGACAGATAAGCCGCACCACCCGCCACGGCCCGCACCCCGGCGATGATCTCGTGCGGATCGCCGGTCTTCAGCACGAAACCGCCCGCACCTTCGCCGAGGGCGCGGGAGATGTAGGCGTCGTCGGCGAACGTGGTCAGGATCAGCGTCCCGGTGTCGGGACCGGCCCGGCGGATCTCCACCGCCGCGTCGAGCCCGTCCAAGCCGGGCATCCGGATGTCCAGCACCGCCACGTCCGGCCGGTGGGCGAGCACCGCGTCCACCGCCGACCGCCCGCTGTCCGCCTCCGCGACGACCTCCACGTCCGGCGCGGCGGACAGGACGGCGCGCACGCCCACGCGCACGATGGCCTCGTCGTCGGCCAGCACCACCCGGATCACCGGCGCACCACGTCCTTCCCCGCCAACCGTCCCCCGGCGAAGCACAGCCGGTACAGGTCGCGGTCGAACGGGTTCGGGTCGGTGCTGTAGTGGCGGCAGCCCGAGACCGAGTCGATCCGCGTCCGCATCGGCAGCACCTCCACGATCTCGGTCTCGGGCTGCCCGACCCGCAGACCGTCGAACACCGCCGATCGCAACGTCGAACTCGCCGCATCGAACACCAGGTAGCCGAGCATGCTCGCCAGCACCCCCACCCCGACTCCGACGGCGACCACCACGGCCCGGCGGGCGCTGCGCCGCACCCGGCGCTCGGCGTGCTGCCGGTACGTGCTGGTGGTCGCCGTCACGGGACGTTCCGGCAGGTGCGCGACGACCTCGAAGCCTCCGTCCGACGCCCGCGCCGAGAACCGGCCGCCGACCAGCGCGACGCGTTCGGCGAGCCCGAGCAGCCCCTGCCCGCCACCGGTCGCCGCCGCCACCCGGGCCGGGCCGTTGGCCACCCGCACCGAGACACCGTCCGCACGCGCCACCGCCACCGTGACCGCCGCCCGCGGGGCGTGCTTGATCACGTTGGTGAGCGCCTCGGTGACCACCCGGTGGACGGTCCGGGCGATCACCGGGTCGAGGCCGGCCGAGTCGTCCCGCACCAGCTCCACCGCCAAGCCGTCCCGCCGCGCCCGCGACACGACGTCGGCCACCGACGAGACGGGCGCGGAGTCGGAACGCAGCAGCCGCACCACGTCGGCCAGCCGCTCGGCGGCGGCGGTGACGCCCGCACGGGCCTCCCGTGCCGCCGCGCGGTGCTCCTCGGGCAGCGTCGGGGCGACCTCCAGCGCGCCGACGTGCAGCGCCGCCCGCGCCAGCTCGTGACCCACCAGGTCGTGCATCTCGGCGGCGAGCCGCGCCCGTTCCCGCGCCCTGGCAAGCTCGACGTCGCGCTCCAGCTCCTCCGCCCGGTCCCAGGCCACGCCGAGCAGTTCCGCGTGCCGCCGCCGGTAGCGGCCCACCGACCACGGCACGACCGCCAGTGTCGAGACACCGGCGACCGCCGCGAGCGCGGTGTCCGGCCCGGACAGGACGAGCCCCAGCACGCCACCGCAGACCGCGCCGGCGGCCAGTGCCACGGCGCCCCGCCACCCTTCGACGGCGTGCCGGGCGGCGAGGAACGAGACCGCGACCAGCCCGACGGCCGGGACGGCGACGCCGTACTTGCTGTCGGACAACGGGGAGAAGAAGCAGACCAGCCACCCCGCCAACCCCGCGCACAGGACCACCAGCGGCACTATGTCCGGACCCTCCTCGTCACGACCGGCGTCACGACCCGCGACACCAGGGGCAGGAACCCTGCGACCGCCGCGCCCAACGCCAACCCCGCCAGCACGTCGTGCGGGTAGTGCGCACCGACGAACACGCGCGAGGCGGCGGCGAACACGGCCACCACGACGGCCACCACGCCCAACCTCCGGTCACACCACAGGATCGCGACCGCAGCCGCCCCCGCGACCGTCGCGTGGTTGCTAGGGAACGACCAGTCGCCCCACTCCGGGCACTCCACGATGGTCGGCGACGACCCGAGCACGCGGCACGGCCGGTCCACCTCCCACACCCCCTTGACCACCTCGCTGAGTCCGTACGCCAGTCCCACGGCCACCGGCGCGAGCAGCACCCGCACGCGGTCCGGCGTGGACGAACGCCACCACAGGAACGCCAGCGCCACCGCGAACACCCCGAAAACCGCGTCGGTCAGCAACCCCGCCGCCGCCCGGACCGGCTCCGGGGTGGACGCGGCGAACGACACCACGTCCAGGTACCACTCCGCGCTGACGTCCGGCACATCCTCGACACCCTGTTGAAGCATGCCACCGACGCTAGGGAGATCGACATCGCGCCACCGCTGCCGAAAGCGCCCGATCCGACCTGTCGAACGACAGGGCCGGACATCAGACCTCAGGAGTACAGGACACCCAGGAACTCGACCAGCAGCCGTTCCCGCAACGCCGGCGACGCGGCGGCGAGCAGCGTGTTGACCGTCGCCATCCGGTCGGGCAGCACGGAGTCGCCACCCAGGCCCGCCGCCGCGAGCAGACCCGCGAACTCCCGCGGTGTCAACGAGGACGGCTCCAGCGCGCCGATCGCGGCGACCACCTCGGGCGCGACGACGACCGGTCCGGCGTCCGCCGCCGCCCGGACGGAGTCGCGCAGATCGGCCACGAGGTCCGCCTCACCGCCGACGTTCGCCGCCGTCACGGTCAGGTGCAGGTTGGCGGGGGAGGAGCGGTGGGCGAACTGGGGCTGCACGTACCACTTCCGGGCGCGCATCTCGTCGGCCACGGTGAACACGTCGAAGTCGTCCCGGGTCGCGGTCACGGCGATCAGCGTGGACTCGGGCTCGCCCAGCACGCGCAGCCCGTCGATGGCGGCGATGCCGTCGCGGATCAGGCGGGCGCTCGCCAGCGTGCGGTGGGCCAGCTCGCGGTAGCCGTCGTCGCCGACGTGCCGCAGCACGGCCCACGCGGCGGCGAGCGGGCCGCCGGAACGGGTGGACTGGGTGGTGGGGTTGAGCATCGTGTAGCCGGGCCAGTCGGCGCTCGCGAAGTACTGGGGACGGCGCAGGTCGGCGTCGGCGTGCAGCAGCACGGACGTGCCCTTGGGGCAGTACGCGTACTTGTGCAGGTCCACCGAGATGCTGGTGACTCCCGGCACGGAGAAGTCGAACGGCGGCACGTCGGCGTGCGGCAGGATCCAGCCGCCGATGCACGCGTCCACATGGCACCGGACACCGCGCGCGGACGCGGCGGCGGCGATCGGAATGACCGGATCGACCACACCGTGCGCATAGGACGGCGCGCTGACCACGACGAGCACGGTGTCGTCGGTGATCGCGGCGGCCATGGCCTCCGGGTCGGCGCGGAACGTCACCGGATCCACCGGCACGGCGACCACCCGCACCCCGAAGTAGTGCGCCGCCTTGTGGAACGCGGCGTGCGCCGTCTCCGGCAGCACCATCGACGGGGACGTGATGTCGGGCCGGGCCTCGCGCGCGGCGAGCACCGCGAGCAGACACGACTCCGTGCCGCCGGACGTGACCGTGCCGACCGTGGCGGACGTGCCGCCGAGCAGACGTGCGGCGGTGGCGACGACGTCGTTCTCCAACCGCAGCAGGCTCGGGAAGGCGGTGGGGTCCAGGCCGTTCACCGAGGACGCGAGCGCGTGTGCCTGTGCGGCGAGGTCGTCCAGACCTGGGAGTGCGCTGTCGTAGACGTAGGCGAGTGTGCGTCCGCCGTGTGTGGGCAGGTCGCCGGCGCGTAGTGCGCGCAGTTCGGCCAGGATGTCGTCGGGTGCGGTCATGCGGTCTCCTCGCGGGGCAGCAGGGGCAGGGCGATGACGGCCAGCACGGCCGGGATGGCGGTGAACCCGATCAGCGCGGCCGGCACCGCGCCCGGTGGCTGCACGGCCGAGCCGTCGGTGCTCGCCACGTAGCCGCCGATCGCCAGCACCAGGCCGTACACGCCGGGGCCGAGGGCGAGGCCGAGGGTTTCGCCGGCTGTCCAGACGCCGGCGAACAGCCCGGCGCGGGTGGCTCCGCTGCGTTGCTCCTGCGCCGTGATCACGTCCGGCAGCATGGCCAGCGGGAACACCTGCATCCCCGCGTAGCCGACGCCGATCAGCGCCATCAGGCCCAGCACGGCGGCCACCGGCAGCGCCCGCGCCGCGGTCAGCCCGGCCACCGCGAGCGCGAACAGCAGTGACGCGGCGACCAGGCCGAACCGCTTGCCGTGCCGCCGCCCGACCCGCTGCCACAGCGGCATCACCACCAGCGCCGGGGCGACGAACCCCACGAACAGCAGGGTCTGCAGGCTCTCGTCGCCGAGCACCAGGCGGGCGAAGTAGTCGACACCGGCCAACATCGTGCCGAGGCCCACGGCCTGCACCACGAACACCGTCAACAGCAGGCGGAACGGCCGCGAGCGCACCGCCACCACCAGGTCGCGCGGCGTGGCCGCCGCCGACACCCGACGGGACACCGGCACGCCGCGGGTGCCCGCGACGGTCGCCAGCGTGCCCGCCAGGATCAGCACGCCGACCGCCACGCCCACCGCCCAGTACCCGCCGGCCACGTCGCGCACGACGGGCGCGCCCGCGCCGCTGACCAGGATGGCCGGCGCCAGGAACGCCATCCGCCACGCCATCAGCCGCGTGCGCTCGTGGTAGTCCTCGGTGATCTCGGCCGCCATCGCGACGTAGGGCACCTGGAAGAACGCGTACGCCGTCGCGCACAGCAGGAACACCACGGCCACGTACACGGCGGCCGGAGCCCCGGTGAACGGTCCGGCGAACAGCGCCGCGAACAGCACCGCCACCGCCACCCCACCCCGCAGCAGGAACGGCCGGCGCGTGCCCGCCCGATCGCTGATCCGGCCCGCGACCGGGTTGAACAGCACGTCCCAGGCCTTGGGCGCGAGCACCAGCAGGCCCGCGACGGCGGCGGGCACGGCCAGGCTGTCCGTGAGGTACGGCAGCAGGAGCAGGCCCGGCACGGTGCCGAACGCGCCGGTGACGAAGGAGCCCATCGCGTAGCCGGCGCGGACCCGAGCGGTGATCTGCGGCATAGGCAAAGAATCTTCGCATTTGCCGGGGCCGGTGCCCAGCGCCGAGGGCGCGAACTCCGGACCGAGGTGTGAAACGGCCGCGTACCGGGTACCAGCCAGCCGAAGTGGAGGGGAGTAGCGCGATGGGCAAGCACAGCATGGGCGCCACCGAGCGCCAGTGGGGCGGACCGGAACTGGTGGTCGACGCCGAAGCCGCCGCCGACCAGGCGGCCGGCGCCCCGATGCCGGACGAGTCCGCCCCGGAGGCCGACGCCGAGTAGGAACATCACCCGTTCGTCCGAGCTTGTGCTCCCGCCGGGCCGGG
This sequence comes from Actinosynnema sp. CS-041913, assembly GCF_050942485.1. Taxonomy (NCBI): domain Bacteria; kingdom Bacillati; phylum Actinomycetota; class Actinomycetes; order Pseudonocardiales; family Pseudonocardiaceae; genus Actinosynnema; species Actinosynnema sp. CS-041913. The sequence goes on from NZ_CP192037.1 coordinate 4,170,380, forward strand.
TACACCCACTTCGACGTGCCGAAACCATCGGGAAGGTGACGTCGTGGAGTGGCTGACGGTCTACCGGGGCTCCCCCGCGGAGCCGGGGCCACTGCGCGAGATGGACCTCTGGTGGGAGCGCGTCGGCCGCACCCTCGGCCGTCCCTGGGACGTGTCCACCGACGACTCCTGCCCGTCGTCGGTGGACGTCGTCGTGACCGCACAGGCCTACCTGTTCGCCACCGTCGTGCCCCGCGTGCGCTTCCACGACGTGGTGGTCGAAGTCCACGACCACGAACTCCGCCCGGACGGCGTGCCGGTGCCCCGCGCCCGCGTCGGCATCACGGTCCGCCGCCGGCGTCGCGGGTACTACTACTGCGCGACCCTGCCCGCCGAGATCGACGTCGAGCGGATCGAGGCCTGGCTGCTCGACGGGGTGCTCGTGGTGCGTGCTCCGGTGACGACCGTGTCCGTGCCGCCGTCGGCCGGAGCCTGACGATTCGGGCCTGACGATTCGGGCCTGACGATTCGGGCCTGACGATTCGGGCCTGACGATTCGGGCCTGACGATTCGGGCGTGACGGCTCGGGCCTGACGATTCAGGCCTGACGGCTCGGGCGTGACGGCTCGGGCGTGGTTGTGGCACCGCTTACGCGAGGCCGCGGAGCAGTGTCGACAGGCCCGCCACCGTGTCCGGGCCGAGGCGGACGGCCAACGCGCCTTCGTGGGCCGCGGCGAGGGATTCGAGGCGGTGCAGCTTGTCGTGGCCCAGGTCGGAGACGTGCACGGAGACCTTGCGCCGGTCCTCCTCGGACTGCGAGCGGTAGAGGAAGGCCGAGTCGACCAGGGTGTCCACGATGCGGGTCAGGGTCGGGTGCGGGATCTCCAGCGCGCCGGCCAGTTCGCCCATGGAGCGCTCCTCGTCGGCCAGCGCGCGCAGGACGCGCCACTGGTCGACCGTGACACCTTCCTCCTCCAACGCCGCGCCGAGGTCGCGGACCAGCGTGCGCTGGATGCGGGTCAGCAGGTCGACCAGGTCCGCGCGGGCGAGGCGGGGACGGTGCTGATCAGGCATGACGGGCCTTTCGGCGGGGGACTCGACGGCGAGCATACTTCTGCCCATGGACTCCTCGGCAATCGTGCGCACGGTCGTGCGCGACCGCATCGAGGTGGCGGTGGACGGCCCCGACCCGGCTGTGCTGCGGCTCGGACTGCTGCTGCCGCTGTCCGGCGCCCTCGGGCTGACGGGGCCGTCCGGGCTGCTCGCGGCGGCGCTGGCGGCCACCGAGCTGAACGCCGCCGGCGGGGTCGCCGGGCGTCCGGTGCAGTTGGTGCTGGTGGACGCCGGACGGCTGCCGCCCGAGGTGGTGCGGGACGCGTCCGGGCTGGTCGGGCTGGTGGACGCGTTCGTCGGGTTCCACACCAGCGACGTCCACCGGGCGCTGGAGACGGCGTTGGGCGGACGGGTGCCGTACATCTTCACGCCGCCGCACGAGGGCGGGGCGCGACGGCCCGGCGTGGTGCTGCTCGGCGACTCGCCGGGACGTCAGTTCGCGCCCGCCGTCCGGTGGCTGGTGGCGCGGCGGAGGCTGCGGCGGTGGGCGTTCGTCGGCAGCGACTACATCTGGCCGCGCGCGGTGCACCGGGCGGCGGAGGGCATCGTGCGGAGCCTGGGCGGCGAGGTCGTGACGACGCGGCTGACGCCGTTCCCGGGTCCGGGGATCGACGCTGAGGAGATCGTCGACGCGCTGGCCCGGGTCCGGGTGGACGCCGTCCTGCTCAGCCTGGTCGGCCGGGACCTGGCGTTGTTCAACCGGGTGTTCACCGCCTCGCCGTCGGCCGGCCGGGTGGTGCGGCTGTCCGGTTCGCTGGAGGAGAACGGGCTGCTCGCGGCGGGTGGCGACGACACCGGCGAGCTGTACGCGGCGATGCGCTCGTTCGCCGGGCAGGGTGACGAGCGGCGGATGGCGCTCGCGGAGCGGCACCGGGCGCTGTTCGGCGGGCGGGCTCCGGTGCTCGACGCGTACGCCGAGGGCTGTTACGACGGGGTGCACCTGGCCGCCGCGCTGGCCTGGACGCGTGCGCTGACGGCCGATGGCGCGCAGGCGGGGACGGCGGCGCTGCTGGGATCGACGGCACCGCTCGGGTCGGCGGCTCGCGGCGCGTGGGTCGGCGCACCGCTGGGGCCGCCCCGCCTGACCGGTTTCCTGGCGCGGGCCGACGGGCTCGACCTGACGGTGATCGCCCCGCTCTGACCGCCGGCAGCCCCTACCGGCAGCGCCCACGGGCCGCGCCGCACCGTCCGCGATCACCGCCCGCCTCCCCTCGGCAGCCTCCACCGGCCGCGCTCCACCTCACCGTCCGCCACGGACAGCCACCCCGGCGTCCGCCCCCACCGACCGGCCGCCACCGACCGGCCCAGCGGATGCTTCCAGTCGGAACCTTTCCAAATGGAAGGACATTTGTCTAGGCTTCGCCGGACCACCGTGTGGCAGGAGGACGCCATGGCGCAGGACCCGGCTCTCGAAAGCTACGGCTACACCCAGGAACTGAGGCGGTCCCTGGGGTTCAAGGACCTGCTCGTCTACGGCATGATCATCATGGTGCCGATCGCCCCGTTCGGCATCTTCGGCAGCGTGTTCCAGGGCTCGGGCGGCATGATCGCGCTCGCCTACGCCATCGGCATGCTCGCCATGCTGTTCACGGCCGGCTCGTACGCCGAGATGTCGAAGGCCTTCCCGATCGCGGGCTCGGTCTACACCTACGCGGGACGGGGGATCGGCGCGCCGGTCGGGTTCCTGGCCGGGTGGATGATCCTGCTGGACTACGTGCTGGTGCCCGGCCTGCTGTACCTGATCGCGGGCGTGGCGATGAACTCGCTGGTGCCCGCCGTCCCGGTGTGGCTGTGGCTGGTGGCGTTCGTGGTGCTCAACACCGCGGTCAACTACCTGGGCATCGAGATGACCGCCAAGGTCAACCGGGTGATGCTGGTCGCCCAGTTGGCCATCCTCGCGATCTTCCTGGTGATCGGGATCGTCGCGCTCACCCGGGGCAAGGGCCGCGGCTTCAGCTTCGCCCCCCTGTTCGACAGCGGGACGTTCTCCTGGGCGCTGGTGTTCGGCGCGGTGTCCATCGCGGTGCTCAGCTTCCTCGGCTTCGACGCGATCTCCACGCTCGCCGAGGAGAACCGGGACTCGGCCCGCGCCCTCGGCCGCTCCATGGTGGCCGCACTGCTGCTCACCGGCGCGCTGTTCATCGTGCAGACCTGGGTGGCGGCGCTGCTGGTGCCCGACCCGGACGGCCTGGTCGCCAACGGCGACAGCGGCGGCACGGCGTTCTACGACGCGGCACGGGCGGCCGGCGGCGAGTGGCTGGCGATCCTCACGGCGGCGGCGACCGCCGTGTCGTGGGGCTTCGCGAACTCGCTGGTGGCGCAGGCGGCCACGTCCCGGCTGCTGTACGCCATGGCGCGGGACCGGCAGCTACCGAAGTTCCTGGCCAGGGTGCACCCGACGCGCCGCATCCCGGTCAACGCCACGCTGCTGGTCGCGGGTGTGTCGCTGGTGCTCGGCCTCTACATGCAGTCCCGTGAGGACGGCATCACGCTGCTCAGCTCGCTGGTCAACTTCGGCGCGATGTCGGCGTTCCTGGTGCTGCACGTGTCCGTGGTCGCGCACTACGTGGTCCGCCGCCGCAGCCGGAACTGGTGGGCCCACCTGATCGCGCCGGGCATCGGGTTCGCCATCCTGGCGTACGTGGTGATCAACGCGAAGGTCGCCGCGCAGACCATCGGGTTCGTGTGGCTGGGTGTCGGCGCGGTGATCCTGATCGGCCTGCTGCTGGCGGGCCGTCGTCCGGTGCTGGTCGGCATCGGTGGCAACGAGGAGGGCAAGTGAGCGTGGAGGTCGTGCGGCTGCACCCGGAACGGGCCGACCTGGGGTACGCGTTCGGCGGGCGGGAGCCGCTGGTGACCGTGAAGCCGGGCACCGTGGTGGAGCTGACCACCGAGGACTGCTTCGGCGGCGCGGTGCGGGGTGTCGGCGACTTGCCCAGCCAGGTGTGCGAGTTCCCCTACCTGAACCCGGTGACCGGGCCGATCGCGGTGGAGGGCGCCGAGCCGGGCGACGCGGTGGCGGTGCACTTCGTCGACATCCGGCCGACCCGCGACTGGGCGGTGTCCACGACGTTCCCGCACTTCGGCGCGCTGACCGCGACGCACACCACGGCGATGCTGCACGAGGCGCTGCCGGAACGGGTCTGGATGTACGACGTGGACGTGGCCCGGGGCGTGTGCCGGTTCCGGGCGCGGCGCAGCGACTTCGAGGTGGAGCTGCCGCTGGACCCGATGCACGGCACCGTCGGCGTCGCGCCCGCCGCCAACGAGGTGATCATGAGCATCACCCCCGGCGCGCACGGCGGCAACATGGACACGCCGGAGATGCGGGCGGGCACGACGGCCTACTTCGGGGTGAACGTCGCCGGCGCGCTGATCTCGATCGGCGACGGCCACTGCCGCCAGGGCGAGGGCGAGGTGTGCGGCACGGCGGTGGAGGCCGCCATGTCCACGGTGGTCGTGGTCGACCTGATCAAGGGCGCGGCCCCGGCGTGGCCCCGGCTGGAGAGCGACGGGTTCCTGATGTCGACCGGCTCCGCCCGCCCGCTGGAGGACGCGTTCCGGATCAGCCAGCACGACCTCGTGGGCTGGACCGCCGGGCTGCTCGGCCTGGACGCCCTGGACGCGTACCAACTGGTCAGCCAGGCGGGACTGGCGCCCGCCGGGAACGTGGTGGACACCAACTACACGATGTTGGCGAAATTGCCCAAGGCCATTCTTCCGGGTGCCGTGGTATTTGACGGGGTGCATTCGCGCCTGCGGGCGACCGGGGCCCGCTATCTGTCCGAACGAGGTTAGCTCGTCTCGTTTCGTGATTTGGTTTGTTCGGAGCAAGGCAACTCCGGACGCACCCAGTACGTTGAGTGCAGGCCGCCCACCGAAAGGACTGGACGTGCCTGTGCTCAAAGGAAAACATCGCATCTCGGCAGGGGTGGGTGTGGTCGCGCTGCTACTCGGCGGCGCGGCCTCCGCCGCCGGTGGGCAGACCGCCCAGCGACCCGGTGATTGGCCGACCTGGCAGGGCGACAAGGCCGGCTCGCGATTTGCCGCCGCGGAACGCCGGATCGCGCCGTGGTCGGTCGGCAAACTGAAGCTGAAGTGGGCTTTCGCTTATCCGAAGAACGGCTTTCCGGCCAAGAGCCAACCCGCGGTGGCGGACGGCGGGATCTACTTCGGCAGCCCGGACGGCAAATTCCACGCGCTGGACGCCAAGTCCGGGGCCACCCGGTGGACATTCGACCTGGCCACCGTCAACACCGGGGGAGTGGTGATCGACGGGCCCGCCGTCGCGCGCGGCAAGGTGTACTTCGGCGACAACAGCGGATTCCTCTACGCGCTCGACCAGCGGACCGGCAAAGTGGTGTGGGCCAAGGACACCGAGCCGCACGCGGCCGGCATGCACACCAGTTCGCCGCTCTACCACGACGGGCGCATCTACGTCGGCGCGTCCAGCGGCGAGAACATCAACCCGGACCGCGCGTACCCGTGCTGCACGTTCCGGGGGCACATCGACTCGTTCGACGCCGACACCGGCGACCTGGCGTGGCGGTACTTCACCACGCCGGAGCCGCAGGCGGTCGGCACGTGGCCCAGCGGCGCGACCCGCTACGAGCCGTCCGGTGCGGGCGTGTGGAGTTCGCCGGTGGTCGACGAGCGCACCAACACGCTGTACGTGGGCACCGGCAACCTGTACTCCGGGACCACCGGGGACTTCGACACCCTGCTGGCCCTGGACGCCCGCACGGGGGTGGCGCGCTGGAAGCAGAAGGTGACCCAGGCGGACACCTGGCGGCTGCTGTGCGGCTTCCCCGACAACGAGGGCTACTGCCCCGGCCAGAAGGACGGCACCGCGCTGGACTACGACCTCGGCGCGACGCCCACGCTGTTCCGCTCGAACGGCCGCACCATGGTCGGCATCGGCCAGAAGAGCGGCGTCTACCACGTCTTCGACGCGAAGACCGGCGAGGTGTCGTGGCGGCGGCAGCTATCCACGCCGATGCCGGGCGGCGGCCTGAGCGGCATCCAGTGGGGCAGCAGCTTCGACGGCAAACGGCTCTACATGGCAACCTATTTCGGCAATCCCGGCACGCTGTTCGCGCTCGACCCGGCGAACGGCGACGTGGTGTGGCAGACGCCGAACCCGGCCGACGGCTGCACCACCGGCGGCGCGGCTCCGCACCCGCGGGTGTGCGCGCTCGCCCACACACCGGCCGTGACGACCAGTCCCGGCCTGGTGTACGAGGGCAGCAACGACGGCAAGATGCGGATCTACGACTCCACGACCGGCAAGGTCCGGTGGGAGTTCGACACGATCCGCGACTTCGCGGGCGTGAACGGGCTGACCGGGCACGGCAGCTCGATCTCCGGCAACGGCGGCGCGGTGGTCGCCAACGGGATGCTCTACGTCCAGTCCGGCTACTGGCCCTCGTACCCGAGTGAACACGGCAACGTCCTGCTCGCGTTCGGACTCTGACTTCCGCCGCTGCCGCACCGGAACCGTCGCCCCGGTGTGGCAGCGCGCCCGTGCAAGGAGCTTCTGACATGCGTACTGCGAATCACCGCCGGCTCGGCGGCGCGGCGCTCGTCTGCGTCATGGTCGTGTCCTCGGCGACCTCGGCCGAGGCCCGGCACCACCGACCACCTCCCACCACGGTCACCGTCAGCGAGGGCACCAACCTCGCGGTGGCGGTGTCGCCGCGCGACGGCACGATCGTCATGGACCTGCAAGGACAGCTCTTCTCGATGCCGCGCTCCGGCGGCGCGGCCACCGCCATCGGCGAGGACTTCCTGGACCCGTTCTGGCCGGTGTTCTCGCCGGACGGCAGCCGGATCGCGCTCCAGTCCTTCGCGGACGGCATGTTCCACATCCGGACCGTCACGCCGGACGGCCGCAACACCCGACAGGTGACCAGCGGCGAGTACGACGACCTCTACCCGGCGTGGTCCCCGGACGGCAAGCAGATCGCGTTCACCTCGGACCGGCAGGGCACCGAGGACATCTGGACCGTGGACGTGCAGTCCGGCGCGCTGAAGCGGATCACCACCGCCGGCACCCGGGAAGCCCAACCCACCTGGGCCCCGGACGGCCGCAGCATCGCCTACGTCCAGGGCAACACGGTCGAGAGCGTCGACGTGGCGACCGGGGCCGTGCGCACGGTGGTCCCGGCCACGCCCGGGATCTCGGCCCCGTCGTGGTCGCCGGACGGCAAGCGGCTCGCGTTCGTCCGCACCGGGCAGGGAGCCCGGACGCTCGCGGTCTCCGAGGCCGGCGCGGTGCGCCAGGTCGGCACCTACCGGGACGTGTTCCCGTTCCCGCCGCGCTGGCTGTCGCCGGACGAGCTGATCTACGGCGCGAACGGCCGCATCGCGGTCTCCCACGCGGCCACCGGGGCCACCCGGGTCGTGCCGTTCACCGCGACGTTCAGCCTCCGGCGGGATTCCTACGACCGCAAGCAGTACGACTTCGACAGCCGTCAGCCGCGACGGGTGCGCGGCATCGTCGCCCCGGCGCTGTCGCCGGACGGCAAGTCGGTGGTGTTCAAGGCGCTCAACGACGTGTGGCTGATGCCCGTCGGCGGCGCTCCGGCGCGGCTGACCCGTGACTCGTTCTACGAGACCGACCCGGCCTGGTCCCGCGACGGCACGCGGATCGCCTACGCGTCGGACAAAGCGGGCACCATGGACCTGTACGTGCTCGATGTCGCGTCACGTCGGGAGCAGCGGGTCACCTCGACGGCCGGCGCCGAGGTCTCGCCGACCTGGTCCCCGGACGGCCGCGCGCTGGCGTTCCAGGACAACACCTTCCAGACGCTGACGGTCGACCTGGCCAGTGGCGCGGTCACCCGCGTGCTGGGGCAGCAGAACGCGCCCGGCAGGCCGTCCTGGTCGCCGGACGGCAAGACCCTCGCGCTCACCGTGAACGCGTTGGAGCGCAACCAGATCATGCTGGTCGACCTCGCCTCGCGGCGGACGCGGACGGTCGAGCCCGCGCCGTTCGGCTCGGTCTCCACGCGGGGCGACGACGGCCCGGTGTGGTCGCCGGACGGGCGTTGGCTCGCGTTCTCCATGGACGGCACCATCTCGGTGCTGCCGGTGGACCCGACGGGCAGCCCGACCGGTCCCGCCCGGCAGGTCACCCGCGAAGCGAGCGACGCGCCGAGCTGGGGTGACGCGAAGACCCTGCTGTACCTGAACAACGGCAGGCTGAAGCTCACCACCGTGGACGGCGGCCCGGCGCGCGACGTGCCGGTCGACCTGACCTACACCCGGGACAAGCCCGACAGCCGCGTGGTGATCCACGCCGGACGCCTGTGGGACGGCCGCAACCCCGAACCCCGCACCAACGTGGACATCGTGGTCGTGGGCAACCGCATCGAGCAGGTGGAGGCCCACCGCCCGGACCGGCCGCGCGACGGCGCGCGGTTCGTGGACGCGAGCGAGTACACCGTCACGCCCGGTCTGGTGGACATGCACGTCCACCAGGAGATCCGGTCGAAGTTCGTCGGCGACCGCCAGGGCAGGGTCCTGCTGGCCTACGGCATCACCACCACCCGTTCGACCGGCGACCCGGCCTACCGGGCGTTGGAGGACCGCGAGTCGCTGGACGCCGGCGCCCGGACCGGTCCCCGGTTCTTCATGACCGGCGAGATGCTGGAAGGCTCGCGGGTCGGCTGGGAGTTCGCCCGGCCGGTGCGCAGCCCACAGCAGGTCGAGCTGGAGCTGTCCAGGGTCCGCGAACTCGACTACGACATGGTCAAGACCTACGAGCGCTTCCCGTTCGACTGGCAGGCCCAGGTGGCCGCGCGGGCGCACCGGCTGGGCATCCACACGTCCTCGCACTACCTCTACCCGGGCATCGCGCACGGCGTGGACATGAAGGAACACCTCGCCGGCCCGTCGAAGTGGGGCTTCGGGTTCCCGCGGGACTCCTCGTTTGGCGGCCCGTACGAGGACGTGATCCAGTTGCTCGCCCGCGGCAAGATGGCGGTCAGCACCACGCTGTTCAGCGCGGGCTCGATGATGGCCGACGACCCCGGCATGGTCGAGGACCCCAGGGTGCGCACCCTGTACACCGGCCAGGAGTGGCAGGCGTTGAACGCGAAACTGCTCTGCGCGCAAGGGCGCGGGCCGTGCGGCTTCCTGGACGGCTCACCCGAGCAGGCCCGCCGCGACGTCGGCCTGATCAGCAAGCTGCTGGCGGCCGGCGGCATCGTGCTGGCGGGCACCGACGCGCCGTTGGACAGCATGGCGGTGAGCCTGCACCTCAACCTGCGGGCGATGGCCAAGTACGGCGTCACACCGTTCCAGGTGTTGCAGAGCGCGACCCTGCTGTCCGCGCGCCGGCTCGGCGTGGAGGAGGACCTGGGCAGCGTGGAGCCGGGCAAGCTGGCCGACCTGGTGTTCACCGAGGGCGACCCGTCCCGTGACATCGCCGCGCTGTCGAACATCAAACTGGTGATGAAGAACGGCCGGGTGTCCACAGTGGACGAACTGCTCGCGCCGTTCCGCGGGGGATCCGCACCGCGGTGATCGAAACCGACCGCCCACGTCGGGATCCGGACCACGATCCCGACGTGGGCGGTCGCCGTCCGCGACGCGACCGCTGTCCTCGCGCCGCCGTGACCGGTACGAGCCGTCACCGCTTGAGCGGGATGAGGACGACGACCTCGGACTCGTCGTGCGGCAGGTACTTCACGCGGGTCACCGAGCCCGGCTGGAGCTGCGTGATCGAGTCCGGCGCCAGCGCCTTCTCCTGGGTCAGGTCGAACATCGTGCGGTCCGGGCGGGTCACCCGGAGGGCCAGGTGCACCACCGAGCGGTCGCCGCGCACCTCGCCGGTCGGGACCATGGACAGGACCACGGCGTGCGCCTCCACCCCGTGGTCGGTGATGTGGAGCTGCCTCGGCGTGATCAGGCCCTTGGCCAGTTGCACGCGGTCGAAGGCGGCCTGCATCTCGTGCTGCGGGGCGTCGGTCGCCAGGGTCACCCGGCCGTCGGGCAGGTAGCGCACCGGGAGCGTGGCGCCGATCTGGACCATGCCCACCTCGGTGAAGTCGATGACCTGGCGGGCCTTGGCGCGGAACGTGTGGCCCTCCGGGGTGTCGACCTCCAGGTCGAGTTCCATCAGCGGCTGGTCGTTGACGGACAGGCTGGTGCGGGCCACGCCGGTCACCCGGCCGATGCCGAGCGGCGCGCCGCGGAACGACTTGTGCACGCCGCCGGACAGGGAGACGCCGTTGGTCATCCGGGCGATGCCGAACATCATCGGCGCGAAGAACAGCAACGTCAGTGGCCCTACTATCCAGCCGCTGACCCAGGGCATCTCGTCGTCGGAGGTGACGCCGTTGACGATGTACGCGATGGTGCACCCGACATCGACCAGCAGGAACAGCAGGATGATCGCCTTCATGGTGACTTCCTTCCGAGTCAAGGGGAACTTGCGGGCCGGGGCCGGTCAGGAGGGGTTGCCGAAGAAGTCGCTCGCGCCGACCGGCCGTGCGGTGAGGCGGCCGTCCGGGGTGAGCACGGCGACGGCGGAGCCGGTGCCGACGGCCGTGGCGCCGTTCGCACGGGTCGCCGGGCGGCTGAACGAGGAGTGGTCGATCGGCACGGAGCCGGTGACCGCGCCCGTGGCGAGGGACACCGCGCTGAGCGCCCGGTCCTTGTCGTTGACGTGTCGGCTGTGCACGACCATCACGTGGTCCGACGCGAACCCGGCCGCCGCCGTCCCGTCCGCGAGCAGCCCCGCCTCGTGGAACGTGACATCGCCCACCTGGACCTCCTCGCCGCCGGGGGTGATCCGGACCAGCACCTGCCCCGGCGCGCCGCCGGGCCGGGGCCGCAGCTCGACCCGCCCGTCCCGGACACCGGCCTTGGTCACCGTGCTCGGGCGGGTGTCGGGGAACGTGCGCTCGGACAGCGCGCCCGCCCACGTCGCCGACGTCTGCGGGTCGACGGGGGTCGCCGTCGCGGAGTCCAGGGGGATCGCCAGCACGGCGCCGGTGCCGCTCATCGTCATCACCCGGCGGTTGTCCGGGTCGTACCGGTAGCTCCAGCGGGCGGCGACGAAGGCGTCGCCCAGACCCTCGATCCCCTTGCCTTCGGCGACCTTCGACCCGTCGGCGAGGTCCAGCACCACGAGACCCGCGTCGGTGGCCACGTAGGCGTACCGCTCGCCGGCCGCGAGCACCGATGCCTGCCAGACCAGGTCGTCGGCCAACTGGGTGTCCCACAGCAGCTCGCCGGTGGCGGCGTCGGTGGCGGCCAGCCGCACCTGGAACATGTCCTGGAACATGAGCTGGAACATGCCCCGCGGGCCGTGCCGCTCGTAGGGCAGGAGCAGCACGTCCCGCCCGTTCGCGGAGGCCACGCCGATGTCCGCCTGGACCTCGACATCGGGCTCGGGCGAGACCAGGTAGGACCCGCCGAAGAACAGCCCGGCGAACAGCACCAGCGGGAGCAGGAACAGCAACGGCACCGACCGCCGCACCCGGCGCGGGCTTCCGTAGGGCTCGACCGGCAGGTACGGCGTCGGCGTCTGGTACGGGGGGTACATCCCGTCCGGGATCTTCGTCATCATGCCGCGAAGCTTCCGGCGCGAGACCCGCCTACCGATCACAGGAACGCCCGGCGCACGGCCTCCCACCAGCACGGACACCGGACCGGCTAGGCTCCGCGGGGTGAACACAGCGCGGACCGTCGCGAGGACGCCGAGGGGGCTGCTGGTCGACCAGGCGTGGTCCGCGCTGGGCGAGGCGGTCGCGCCGCTGAGCAACGAGGCGGGCCGGCCCCTGGCCCGCACGGTGAAGCTCATCCTCGACCCGCTCGTGCTGCGCCCGGTGCTGCACCCGGAGTTCGCGGCCGGCGCCGTCGCCGCCGAGCACGCCGACGCGCTGCGGGACCGGATCGTCCGGGCCGGCCCGGTGCTCGCCGCGACCGCCGCCTGGTTCCTGGTGCTGAAGAAGGCGCGCCGGCAGGCGGGCATCACCGACGGCAACCCGCAGGACCTGTACTTCCAGCGCTGCTACGAGCTGGCGACCGGGCACGGCGACCCGCGGCTGGACCCGTCCGCCGCCGACCGGGCCGCCGGCGTGCTCGCCGAGGTCCACGGGCAGGACGGGCCGACCCTGACGGGCCTGCGCCGGTTCGTGACGGACCCCGGCAACGCGGCCGAGCTGACCCGGCTGCTGGACGAGGCGTGGTCGGCCGGGACCGCGACACCCGGCTTGGAGTCGGTGACGCCCGGCTCGGAGCCAGGGTCGCCGGGTCCGGAGTGGGCGACGCCCGGTCCGGAGTCGGTGTCGCCCGGCCTGGAGTCGGTGCGGCCCGGTGACTTCCTCGCCACCTGCGCGACGGAGCCGGACCAGCGGCTGTTCGACGCCCTGGTCGCCGACGGGGCGGGTGCCCGGGGCGCGGTCGGGCTGACCGAGCCAGGCGTGGCGCGGGCACACGGGCTGTCCGACCGGGACCTCCCCGTCCGCCCCGCGCTCGGCGAGACGGCGGCGAAGCAGAACCTGCCCAAGCCGTTCGACCGGTCGATCGTGGAACGGCTGTTCGTCCCGCTCACCAACGCCCACCGGGACGCCCTGGACGACGTGCCCGCGCTCGTGCGGCAGGAGATCGCCCGTTCGGCGCGGCCCTGGCAGCTCGCCGACGAGGCCGGCCGGGTGGTGATGGTGCTGGGCCGCGAGGCCGCCGCCGGGCTGGCCGGTGACCGGGCGAGCGACGCGGCGGTCCGGCTGCGGGCGCGGTGGGACCGCGAGGCGTACGTGCATCGCGTGCTGCGGATGCCCTCGGCCGTGCCCGAAGGCGTTCGCGCGGACGTGTTCGGTGTGCGGGAGGCCTACCTGCGCCGGCTGTGGGTCCGCACGCACGGCCGGGAGTTGCGGCGGGACACCGTGCCGGCGGACGGGTTGTGGGACGTGCTCGACGGCGTGCTGCGGTCGGTGATCCTGGACCAGCGCGACAGGCTGCGGTCGGCGCTGGAACGGCGGGCGACCGGATGAACGTGCGCGTGGAGCGGGACGGGACCGATATCGCGGTCGGGGAGTGGCCGTCACATCCCGAGCGGACCGCGTTGCTGGAGGCTCGTGGCGCGTTGCTGGCCTGGGACGTCCTGTCCGACGCGGCCGTGCCCGCCGCCCGCGTCCACGACGCCGCCCGCGCGGCCGACTGGCTGTGGGAGGTGTACGGGACCGACGCGGCGGACGGAATTCTCGGTGACGCCGCCGAAGTGGAGGTTGTGATCGACGCGCCGTCGAGTGGCGGTGTGCGGGACGCGGCGCGGGTCGTGGCTCAGTTGGGCTGGGCGGAAGCCTGGTGGCCCGCGTCCGCGACGGCGGGTGTGCCGGCACTCGATCCCGTGGTGCTGCAAGCCGAACGCGCGCTGGCCACCGGCGAGGTCGAACACCTGCTGGACGACGAGGACGCGACCGCGCGGGCGCTCGCCGCGATCACCGCCGACCCGGGGGTGGACGACCTCTCCGCGCGGCTGGCCGCTCTTGCCGAGGACTACGGAATCGCTGTGCCGCAAGCCGTTCGGTCGAACCGCACCGAGTTCGCGCTGGCCGCCGGCGACGCCGCGCAACCCGATGGCGTGATCGTCCACAGTGGAGCGGATGCGGTCGACTGGGCGCTGGTGCCGGCGGGTGCCGTGGACGCGGCGGCGGAGGCGCGGTGGGCGGTAGTCCGGAGTGCGGGCTCCACCTTCCTCGACGTCACGGTCGCCGCCGGTCCCCGTCCGGACGTCCGGCTCGCGGCGCGGTTCGGCCGGATCGACGTCGTGCTCGACCGGACCGACGGCCTCGGTTGGCACACCGGCCGCACACCCGTGCCGCCGACCGTGCTCCTGCTGCCGCCCGCCGACCGTCTGCTGACCGTCTACGCCCCCGATTTCGCCGCACCGCAACGGGATTCGGACCCGGACACGCCCGCCCGACGCGCCGCGATCATCGCCTACGCCCGGTCGCGGCCGGACTCGCCCGCCGCGACCCTCACCGAACGGTCGGCAGGTCGGCGATGACCTGGTGGAAGAAGCTGGTGGCCGCGGACAGGCGAGCGGCGGAGGGCCAGGTGCGCCCGATCGGTCCGGAATGGCACGACTGCGTCCGGCTCAACACGCAGGGCGCGACGCTGGCGGCACAAGGACGGCTGGAGGCCGCCGCGTCGGCGTTCGAAGCCGCCTACGAGGCGACCCTCGGGTCCGACGACACCGAGGCGTTGGTCTGCCGGGCGGCTGTCGCGGGCAACCGGGCGGGGCTGGCCGGGATGCTGGGCGACGGCGCGGCAGCGCTGCGCTGGAACACGGAAGCCGTGACGCTCGGCCGATCCGTGGTGGCGCGGGTCGGCAACGCGTACGGCACCACCGAAGTCCTGACGAACGCCTTGGTCGCCCGCGCCGAGAACCTGCGACACGCGGCACGCCACGCCGAAGCCCTGGCGGATTTGGACGAGGCGGTGGACCTGGTGGGCAGCCGACCGCCGATCGCCGCCGTCCGGGCATCCGTGCTGGCGGCGAGCGGTCGGTTCGGCGAGGCCGCCGCCGCAGCGCACACCGCGCTCGACCTCGCCTACGGCTCCGCGCCGCAGCTTGCGGCGTTCGTCCACACGACGCTCGCCGAGATCGCGGGCGCGACCGGCGACCCGGCGGGCAGCGCCGAACACCTGGGCCTCGCCCGCGACCTGGCCGAGGCGACCGGTGACCTGACCGCGCAGGCGACCGCCGTGCTCAGCCTCGCCCGGCTGGCCTACCTGGAGTCGGCGAACGACCGGGCCGCCGCTCTCTACGCCGACGCCGAGCGGCTGATCGAGGCGACCGGCAACCAGCGCGGGCTGTTGGCGTGCCGGCTCGGGCGGGCGGCGGTCGACGTCAACCTCGGCCGGCCGCGCGACGCGCTGCGGCTGCTCGACGCGTTGGGCGACGGGGCGACGCCGGTCGAGCGGATCGCGATCAGCCAGGTGCAGGGCGCGGCGCTGGAGACGTCGGGGGAGTTCGCGGCGGCGGACGAGCGGTACGCCGCGGCGGCCGGGACCAGCGCGCGGGCGGGGCTGTGGCACGTGGCCCTGGGCATCGCGTGGTGGCGGGCGGACGCCCTCATCCGGTGGGCGTCGACCGTCGACGGCGAGCGGCGGCGGGAGTTGTGCGAGCGGGCGCTGGACCTGGCCCTGCCCGCCGCGCTGGCCGCCGAGGCGGTGCGGCAGCGGTTCGCCCACGGCCCGCTGCGGGAACGGTGGGTGGCGCTCGCCGCCGCGCCCGCGATCCGGGCCGCGTTCGCGGCGTTGTCGTCGTTGGGCGACATCGAGCTGGCCGCCGCGTACATCGACCACATCGCCGGCACGGTGTCGTTGAGCCCGGACGACCAACAGCCGGCGACCCGTGGCGAGTTGGTGTCGCTGCCTCCGCCGCCGATCGTGGAGGAGGAGCACTTGCCTTACGCGGCCTCGTTCTTGGGCAGCGCGGGGGACGATCCGGTGTTTCCGGCGGTGGGGTTCGCGCTGCCGCCCCGAGTCCGGGTCGACCCGGCCACACCGTCCACATTGGACTCTTGGATCGACGTGGCCGAGCGCCGCTACGGCTTCCCGGTCCGGTCGGCACGGGCGGTGGCGTCGTGGTAGCGGTGCAGTTGAAGTTCGTGGACGCGGGCGAGCTGTACGTGTCGTGGCGGTGGGAACACGCGCTCGACGAGCCGAGGGTGATCAGGATGCCGCGCGCGCTGGTGCAGGAGGCGCTGGACGACCTGGCCCGCGCGGTTCCGTCGCCGCTGCCCGGCGAGAGCGCGCACGAGGCGCTGGTCCGGTCCCTCACCCACGGGCCGCTGGTGGACCGGGCGCGGGAGATCGAGCTGGCGGGGCGGCTGTCCCGGGCGCTGGTGCCCCATCAGCTCGCGATGGAGCTGAACTCCTTGATATCGCAGGGAATCCGGCCGCACCTGCGCATCCGGCCGTCGCCGTCGACCGCTCTGGTGCCGTGGGAGGCGCTGCGGGTGGACGAAGGAGAGCGGACCGTGCACAACGCGGACGTGTCGGTGCTCCCGCCCGCGACCGTGGGCAACGCCGACGGGCGTCGGGTGTCGCCGTTCCACGGTCCGGTCGTCGGCGTGCTCGACCCGGAAGTGCCGGGCTTCGGCGAGGCGTCCGGGTTGGGGTCCGTGCTCGGGCCGGTGGGCCCGGAACTGGCCGGGTTGGCGTCCGGTCAGGTGCCCGGCGGCGTGCGACGGGACGACGTGGACCGCGATTTCCTGGAGAAGGCGCTGTCCGACGCGGGCAGGTTCCTCTACGTCGGCCACGTGACGACCGGCGGGCACGGGCTCGACGCGCGGTTGCACCTGTCGTGCCGCGCCGACACGACCGGCCGCGCCGCACCCGTGGGCGCGCACCGTCCGCTGACGGCCGCCGACATCGTGCTCGGCCACCGCCCCGGCCCGCCGCGGCCGTGGCGCATTCCCAACCGGGTCGCCCTGGTGGCCTGCGAAAGCGGCGGCGACCTGCGGTTCGCGGAGCCGTCCGGCCTGGTCACGGCGATGGTGCACGGCGGAGCCGAGTACGTGGTGTCGACCCGGTGGACGCTGCCCACCGACGCGGGCCTGGCCGCCCTGGTCCCCGGTTTCCCGCCCACCCCGGTCCTGAGCCGGGCGGTCGTGGCGGTGGACGCCGCCCAGGCAGCCGCGGACCCGATCGCCGCGTTGAACGCCTGGCAGCGCGACCAGGCGTCCCGGTGGGAGGAGACTGGCGATCCGGCGTGCTCGCCGGTGGTGTGGGCCGCCTTCGCGACCGCGTGGGCACCCGCGCCGAAAGTCCTCGCGGCGGTCCGATAGGGAAAGTGGCCGGCTCGGGAGCGGTCAGCGGCGGAGAGCGGGGATCTCGCGAAGACCGGGCTCCTTGCCGCGCAGCAGCCACGGCTGGGGTGTGTCGTCCGGCTTGTCGCGGTCGGGCTGCACCATCGCGAAGGTCAGGGCAGGCACCCGCGGCACGCCGATGGCCACCACGCCGGTGGTGCCGCCGGCCATCCACATCGTGCCGGTGTCGGCGATGTTGGCGATCACGTCCAAGTGCGGCAGCGGGAACTGGACCAGGGCCATCCCGCCCGGCAGTTGTGCCAGGCCGGTCACCTCCTGGTTGGGCTCCCACGGGAACAGCGTCACCGGCACCGGAGTCCACGCCGCCGCCGAACGGAGCCCCGCCGCCGCCTCGCCGTACCACCGCCCGACGTGCACCGCGGTCGGCAGGGCCAGCACGGCGAGCACCACCAGCAGCCCGCCGACCGCCAATCCGGCCACGGACAGCGGCCACAGGCTGAGCGCGGCGATGACCGCCCCGAGCCCCGCCGCCCCCGCGCACCACAGCCAGGCCCGTGCGCCGAGCCCGAAGCCGCGGAACGCCCGGACCACCGCCGGGTCGTCCAGCGGACGGCCGACCAGGTGGGGTTCCCGTTCCCGTGGACGGGCGTCGCGCCGGTCCACCCGCACCGACTCCATCCGGCACAGCCCGGCGACCCGCACCACGGCCCGCCCGTCGCCGTCCGGCCCGCACAGGAACACCTCCTGGTGCTCCAGCACGAGATCGGTCAGGTCGGACAGCATCCCGCGCAGGACCACCGTCCCCTCGTCGTCGAACACCAGCAGCCGGTCGTCGAAGACACCGTCCTCGGCCGCCGCGACCGTCGCCGGACACCGCCGCCACGGCGAGTCGAGCAACCCCCGCCGCACGGGCCTCGTCTCCACCCGCAGCATCAGCGGTCCGATGGCGGTCAGCAGTGCCACCAGCCCCAGCACGACGGCCGACGCCACCGTGCCGGGTGTGGTCGGGAGGAACACCACCAGCGAGACGACCATTCCGGTCAGCACGCCCGCCATTGGCCCGGTGATCCGCGCACCCCACCGCAGTTCGGCCAGTATCAACGCGGTCGACCAGTCCTGAACGGCCGGCACGTCGGTACGCGGCTCCAGGTAGGCAGGTCGCATCGCACTCCGTTCCGCACGCCGGGTCCGCGCGACATGATCCTGGATGACACCCGCCCGTTTCAACCAGGATCGCGGTCGACCCCGCGCGCCTCGCACTGTCCACTCCGGACGGTCGGTGCCCCGGCGGCTCGGCGGTCGGCTCCACCACGGAGTGCCTTCCACGCCTGCGCCGTCGCGATGTCGTCCCTGTGCGTCACGGCGCCATACTCCGGGCCGGCCGGCGCCGACCGTGCCCAGCGCACCTCCTATGCTGGTCAGGAAGGGTGACTGGGGGAGGGCGTGCAGTGCGGTACGTGGCTATCGGCGACAGCTTCACCGAAGGGGTCGGCGACGAACTCCCGGACGGCACGACCCGTGGTTGGGCGGACCTGGTCGCGGAGGGCCTGGCCGCCGGGCTCGGCGAGCCGGTGCGGTACGCCAACCTCGCCATCCGGGGCCGCCTGCTCGCGCCGATCGTCACCGAGCAGCTCGACGCGGCGCTGTCGCTGTCGCCGCTGCCCACGCTGATCACGCTCAACGGCGGCGGCAACGACATGATGCGGACCGGTGTCGACACCACCCGGCTGGTCGAGCTGACCGAGCACGCCGTCCGGCGCTGCGCGGCGGCCGGCGTGCGGCTGGTGCTGCTCAGCGGCGCGAACCCGGCGGACCGGCTGCCGTTCGGCCGGACCATCCACCGCCGGGGTGAGGCCCTGACCAGGGCGATCACCGTGCTGGCGGCCCGGCACGACCTGCTGCTCGTCGACATGTTCAACGACACCGAGATCCGCAAACCCGGCTACTGGTCCCCGGACCGCCTGCACCTCGGCCCGGCCGGTCACCGCCGGGTGGCGTCACACGTGCTGAGCGCCCTGGGTCACCCCACGGAGGCGGACGAGGTCGTCCACCCGCCGACCACCCGCCGGCTGCTCACCGAGGCCCGCTACTACCGCGAACACGTGCTGCCCTGGCTGACCCGCCGCCTGCGCGGCAGGTCGTCCGGCGACAACCGCACCGGCAAACACCTGACCTGGACCACGGTGGAAGCACTGCCCCGCGTCTGACACCACCTTCGATCGCCTGGCCAACCCGCCCTCTGCGGCGGGCCGCCCGCGCCCGCGCTCAAGCCGCCCGCCGACCCCACCCGGCCGTCAGCGCTCCACGCCGAGAGCGGCGGCCAAGGCGCGGAGATCCTCGCGCAGTCCGGCCTCGCCCCCGTCGTCCACGCACCCGGTCCTGATGTCGATGTGCAACGTGGCCACCTCGGGAATGTTGATCCGGACAGCCGAGTCGGCGATGTCGAGCGTGTCCAGGTAGTCCCCGGGCGCCATGCCGGCGTGTTTGCGCAACCCGCTCTCCACGGCGTCGGCCACCGGCCCCGGCAGGTCGCGGCTGAGCAGCCGCAGGCGCAGGTCGACCACGTCGGGGGAGGGGCCGAGGACGGCCCCGTTGGTGCGCGCGCACGGCTCGACCGAGAAGTCGACCGGCACGCCGGGCAGGGCCGGGTTCCCGGTCAGCCGCTCGGTCACCGAACGGATCGCGTAGGAGGTGGCGTCGACCGAGTACGGACCGTCTACAGTGGACCGGTCGAGTAGCTGGACGCCCAGCAGACCGGCGAAGAACAGCCACACCACGAGCCCCAGCGCGAGGAACCCGCCGCCCACCGACAGCCTGGGCGTGCAGTCGCGCGCGTAGTCCGGCCCGTCGAGGCCGAACGCCGGCTCCAGGTCGGGTCGGGCCGTCCGAACGGCGTCCAGGAACGCGCCGTGCGACTCGACGTCCTTCCACCGCATCCGGAGCCGGTCGTCCGGCGTGTCGAGTTCCACCACCTTCCGCTCGAACGCGTCGGCCCGGAGGAGGGCGACGACCACCCCGCCCAGCAGCGACAGCGGCAACCAGAACGCCAGCCAGAACCCCTTGGCCGACACGTGACCGGTGCGGACGGCGGTGATCGAGTCGTACCGGACCCGCTCACGCTCCAGCACCACCGCGTCGTCCCCGAACATCGCGTAGCCGGGCCACCGCACCGCCAACCGGGCCGCGACCGCCGCGACCACGAGGTCCGCGATGGCCATGATCCAGAAGAACGGCCGTTCCGGCGTCACCGTGACACCCCAGCCGTGCCACCCCGCCAAGGCCGACGCCACCACGACCACCGTCCAGGCACGCCCGGCGCCCGACGACAACCAGACCCGTTTCACACCCGGGTCGACGTGATCGGCCGGTGTTCGGTTCCGCTCAGGTGAAAACGCTGACCACCGCTTCCGCCCGGTCGCGTTCGGTGTACAGGGCCCAGGCGGTCTCGGCGAGGTCGTCGGGATCGAGGGTCGTGGCCCCCAGGCCCCCGAACAGTTCCGGCTTGGACTTCATCACCTGGTAGATGTCGCCGCGTTCGATCAGCCCGCCGATGGTGAGCGTGCCGGCGTAGACCCCGGAGCCTGCCAACCCGGCGTGCAGCGTCACGGCGTAGTTGCGCAGCGCCGCCGAGACGACCGCTACGGCGCCCAGGGGCGGCATCGGCCGCACGGAGCTGAGCCCGCCCGCGAACAGCAGGCCGCCCGAACCGCGCCGGACCATGTCGGGCAGCACGTGCCCGACCACGTCGATCGCCGGGTACACCCAGGTCATGGCTTCCCGGACGGCGTCGGAGTCGATCTCGGTGATGGGTGTGAGCGGGGTGCTCGGATCGGCCGCGCCCGGCCCGTAGTAGAGGAAGTCGACGCTCCCGAACCGCTCGGTGACCGTGTCCAGGGTGGACAGCAGCCGGTCGCGGTCGGCGACGTGGGCGGTGAAGGCCTCCGCCTTGATCCCCGCTTCGGCCAGGGCGGCGACGTAGCCCGCGTGCCGGGTGTCGGTCCGCGAGATCAGGGCCACGGCGTAGCCCTCGCGGCCGAAGCGGTGGGCGATGGACATGCCCAGGCCGGGGCCTGCGCCGATGACGACAGCGGTCTTGGTGGTGGACATGGGCGCCTTTCGACAGGAGGTTAAGTCGAGGGTTCCCTCGACTTCCACGGCGACGCTACCACGAACCCGAGGATGCCCTCGATTTGTAGGATGTGTCCATGGCCGCCGAACCCAAGCCGCTGCGGGCGGACGCCGCGCGCAACCGCCGCAAGCTGCTGGACGCCGCCACGGAGGTGTTCGGCGAACGCGGCCTCGACGCGCCGCTGGAGCACATCGCGCGCCGTGCGGGGGTCAGCATCGGCACGCTCTACGCGCACTTCCCGACCAGGGAGGCGTTCTTCGACGCGATCTTCCCCGAGCGGCTGGCGGTGCTGGACCGGATCGCCGACGCGGCGATGGCCGACCCGGACCCGTGGCGGGGGTTCGTCGCGTTCCTCGAAGGCCTGTTCACCCTCCAGGCCGAGGACCACGGTCTCAACGACGCGCTCGCCCGGCGGTTCCCCGATGCGACGGAGGTGGCCGAGGTGTGCCACCGGGGCGCCCGGCACGCGGAGCGGATCATCAACCGTGCCAAGGAAAGCGGGCGGTTGCGCGCCGATTTCGAGCTGTCCGACCTGACCGCGCTGACCTGGGCGATGTCGCAGGTGATCCGGGAATCCGCGGACAGCGCCCCGGACACCTGGCGGCGGTGCCTGGCGTTCGTCGTGGACGGGCTGCGGGCGGAGGCCGCGCACCCCATCGGGCTTTGACAGGTACCTGTCAATCTGACAGGTTGTCCGCCATGACCGCGCTGACCGATCGCGGGTCGGAGTTCTCCGCGCTGCTCGTCGAGGTGTTCCGGGTGAACGGCCTGCTGCTCGCGGCAGGTGACGAACTCGCCGCGCCGACCGGCCTCACCAGTGCCCGGTGGCAGGTGCTCGGCGTGGTGGACCACGGGCCGAGCACGGTCGCGCAGGTGGCCAGGACCATGGGCCTGACCAGGCAGACCGTGCAGCAGACGGCGAACAGCCTGGCCCGCGACGACATGATCGAGTTCCAGGACAACCCCCGCGACCGCCGCGCCCGGCTGCTCGCGCTCACCCCGCGCGGCCGGACCGCGCTGCGCGAGGTCGAACGCCGCCAGGCCGAGTGGGCCAACCGGATCGGCGCACATCTCCCGCTGCCCGAACTCCGCGCGGCGGCGGGCGCGCTGCGCGACCTCGGCGACCTCCTGGAGGACCGGTGACCACCATCCCGTTGCCGCCCTACGCGTCGATCGACGGTGCTACGAGGCGGTGAGCCTCGCACGCGGGAGGTGATCACGGTCACGGCGGTCGGCGCGGGGATTTCCGGGTGAACCGGAACCGAACTCGACGTGACCGCGTCGGCATTCATACAGTGACCGCTGACGACCCGGCTCCCGTCCGGGGTTCGTGGGCAACGTGTTCGGGGGGATGTGCATGGCCGGCTTCGAGATCGTCGCGGATACGTTGGACGGTCACGGCAAGCAGTTGAGTGATCTCAGTTCGCGGATCCAGACCGCGGTGGACGCGGCGAAGACGGTGAGCATGCCGACGGACGCGTACGGGATCATCTGCCAGCCGTTCCGGATGATGCTCGATCCGGTGGAGCAGTGGGGTTTGGACGCGTTGCAGGGTGCGGTGGAGGCGATGGAAGCCGCCGGCAAGGCGGTGAAGGACACCGTGACGCAGTACCGCGAGATGGAGGAGTCCATCCGCGACAGCTTCAAGGCCGGTGAGTGATGGCTCCGGAGAATCCTCTGGTGGAGGCGCCGCCGGCGGAGTCGAACTCGTTCTTCAACGCCGGTACCGGTGACAACGGTTGGGCGACGGGGATCTCGATCGCCGAGTCCGCGATGGACACGTTCAACGGGATCAAGGACGGCAACTGGGTCGAGGCCGGTCTGGGCATGGTCGGCCTGGCCGCCGACGCGGCGGCGATGGCGATCGATCCGTTCGGCACGTTGTTGTCGTCGGCGGCGTCGTTCCTGATGGAGCACATGCAGCCGCTCAAGGAGATGCTGGACTGGTTGGCGGGCAACCCGCCGGTGATCGAGTCCTACTCCACCACCTGGAACAACGTCGGCACCGAACTGGGCAAGATCGCCGAGGACTACCAGGCCGCGGTGCGTTCCGGCACCGCGGGCTGGGAGGGCGCGGCGGCGGCGCAGTACCTGACCAACTCGCAGGTCCACGGCGACGCCCTGACCGGCGCGGCGTCGGCCGCGACCACCGTGGGCACGGTGGTGGGGTTGATGGGGATGGTGGTCGGGTTCGTCCGCGAGATGGTGCGTGATCTGATCGCGGACCTGGTGGGCAAGCTGATCGCGTGGGTGCTGGAGGCGGTGTTCTCGCTGGGTTTCGGGACGCCGGTGATCGTGGCGCAGGCGGTGACGGCGATCTCGAAGTGGGCGGCGAAGATCGCGAAGATCATCAAGGACCTGCTGAACACGATCAAGAAGGTCTCGCCGATGCTCAAGCGTCTGGTCGAGGTGTTCGAGAAGATCATGAAGGTGGTCGGGAAGCTCGCGGGCAAGGCCACCGGGCTCGACGTGCTGGACCCGAAGAACATCAAGAAGGGCGGGTTCCTGCAGACCGGCAAAACCGACGTCGACACCCCCTCCGGCTCCACCAGCGGCAACGGCGACAACCCCTCCTCGTCGGACTCCGACGCAGGCTCACCGGACTCGGACTCGCCGGGCTCGAACTCGCCGGGCTCGGACTCGGACTCGCCGAACTCGGACTCGCCGGGCAACGGCACCACCAACACGTCCAGCACCAGCCCCGCCGACACCACCACCCGACCGGGCTCCAACGACCCCGGCTCGCCGACCACCCGCCCCGGACGCGACACCACCGGCTCCCCCGACAGCGACCAACCGCGCGGCCTGGGCGAAAACCGCGGCGGCCCCGGCGGCAACACGCCTCCGTCGCGCAGCGACGCACCACCACGCGGCAACCCCAACGCCACCAGTCCCAACGCCACCAGCCCCAGCGGGAACAGCCCCAGCGGCAACTCCGCACCCGGCGGGCACACCCCGGTGGGTGAACATCGGGGCGGTCCCGGCGGCAACTCCGCACCGGGCGGACACAGCCCTGTCGGCGAGCACCGCGGCGGTCCGGGCGGCAACCCCGCGCCCGGTGGGCACTCGCCGGGCGGGCATTCGCCGGGTGGGGGCCCTGCGCCAGGCGGACACTCGCCGAGCGGGAACGGCTCACCCGGTGGGCCGGGCGGAAGTCCGGGCCCGTCGCGGTACGACCAGACGCACTCGTCCACGGCCGCGCCGCCCGACGCTCCCTCGCGTCCCGACCAGCCGCACACGTCGTCGACGCCGCAGCGCGATCCGAACTCGGCGGGCCCTCAGGGCACTCAGCCGACCGGAGGGCCCGGACACACGCCTGGCGGCAACCCGCCGGGTGGTTCGCCTGGCAGTACTTCGCCGGGTGGTGGTTCGCCTGGTGGTTCGCCGGGCGGCGGCCCCGGTGGCTCGCGGCCGGGTGGTGGCGGTTGGACCGGCACTCCCGGGAGCCGTGGCGACGTCGGGTCCGGCATCCCCAGCGCACGCAGCCCGGAAGGGCCAAGGCCCTCGTCGTTCGGCCCTTCCCACGCCGGCCCTTCCCACACAAGTCCTTCCCACACGGGCCCATCCCACAATGGGCCTTCACATGCCGGGCCTCCACACGCCGGGCCTCCACACGCCGGCCCACCGCATGCTGGTCCGCCGAACGGTGGCCCTCCGCACACGGGTCTGCCACAGCAACGCGGCCCGGCCGGTCCGCCGCACCAGCCCGGCCCTCCGCCGTACGGCCGGCCGAACGGACCCCAAAGCCCGTTCAACGGCCCGCCCAACACGCACCCGTCCGGCCACACCCCACCCGTGAGCCGAGGTCCCGCACCCGCGCCGACCCACCACGGGCCCGGCACGGACGGCCCCGGCCACCGGCCGGACCAGAGTCGGCCCGACCAGAACCGGCCCGACCAGAACGGTCCGCACCAGGACAGCCCTCGCCAAGACCAGGACACCCCACCGCACAGCCCGGAAAACCGCCCGAGTCCCGACGAGGTCAACCACCGGCACGCCGAGTCGACCCCGTCCGGCACCTCGTTCCACCGGGGCGACGACGACATGGGCGACCTACCGCACCGAGTCCAGCCGGACCCGGACGGCCGGTACACCGTGGACGTCCACGTCACCCCCGACGGGCGGGCGCGGATCGGGGATCACACCTACTCGCCGGAGGAGTTCGCGGACATCCTGCGGCGCAACGGCGACTACGACGGCAGGCCGATCCGGCTGATCGGGTGCGACGCGGGTTCCAACGACTTCGCCCGCCGGCTGTCCCGCGAACTCGACACCCCGGTCATGGCCCCGAACAAGCCCGCCTGGACGGACTCGCAGGGGCGGGTGTTCTCGTCCGACTACGACGTCGACGCGAACGGCAACCGCACGCCGCGCATCCCGCCGAACGGCGAGTGGGACACCCACCACCCGGACGGCTCGACGTCCAAGGCGAGCGACGACGCCTTCACGCCCGACACCGCCGACGCGGACAAACACGACCTCGATCCCGAGGACGCGCGTTCCCGCGGCGACGAAGACGGACAGCCCGACAACAGCGACACCGACAACAGCGACACCGACGACACGGACAACGACCCGGCCAACACCGACAACACGCCGGACCCGGACGACCCCGAGTACGCGCCGCCGCCGAAAGCGCGAATCATCGGTCCCGACGACCCGGCGTTCAACGAGCGGTTCGTGGACTGGGACCGGCCCACGCACCGGCCCGGCGACCGGCCGGACGACCCGCCGCGGCCGATCGACGTGGTCGACCCGCCCATCCGGGCCGAGCACCGGGAGCGGCCGATCATCCCGGACGGCAACAAGGACCCGGACTTCCACCAGCCGACCACGCCGGACCCCGTGCCCGAGCCGTTGCGCGGGCTGGAGGGCCACGACCCGCTGCGCCCGTACACCGCGTACCCGGTGGAGAACGCGAACGGCACCAAGACCACCTTCTTCACCGACGAGAACGGCAAGGTGAAGTGGGTCGAGGCGGAGCCCGGCTCGAAGAAGAACACCCTGCTGGACGAGGACGGCAACCCGCTGCCGGTCGGCAAGGAGGAGCAGAAGTGGGCGGGCTTCAACCCCGACCTCGCCCACCCGCTGCTCCCCGACGTCCAGTACCGGGTGCCGAACTACCACAACCGCGACCTGTTCATGACCTTCCACACCGACCACCACGGGCAGACGGACTCGATGACCGGCGACGTGGAGGCCGGCGGCCAGACCCCCGAGTACCGCGACGACCAGAAGGACCGGGGCTCGCAGCGGCGGGCGCAGATGGAGGGCGAGGCGGCGTTCCCGCCGAACGACGCGGTCGACCGCGACCTGAGCGACAAGGAGATCGAGGACGCCCGCGTCAAGTGGGCGGGCGGGCACATCGTGTCCAACGAGCTGGGCGGTCTCGGCGAGTACCTCAACATGCACCCGCAGATGGCGGCGTCCAACTCCGGCAACTACAAGGACGGCTGGACCAACGCGGCGTCCTGGCGGGCGCAGGAGGTCGAGCTGGCCCGGTTCTCCGAGGTGGCCAGCCAGGACATCCGCAACTACCAGGTGCGGATGCAGCGGGACGCGGACGGCGTGCCGGGCGAGGTGACCATGCGCTGGCAGGAGGTCACCTACAAGACCGGGCCGGACGGCGCGCCGCTGGTGGACGCGAACGACAAGAAGATCGTGGACTCCGTGGTCACCAAGGAGCGCGTGTTCCCGAACAAGGAGGCGAACTATGGACCACAGGACCGATTCAAGGGCCGATGACCTGGTCGCCGAAGCCGCCAACGCGCTCGCGTCGGCGGCCCCGGCAGGCTGGGCCGAGCTGGCGCTGTCGGTGTCCGCGACCGTGCTGGCCTACGACTTCGCGGTGACGGTGCGGGACGAGCGCGGCGCGGACCCCGGTCAGGTCGTGCTGTCGCCGGTGGTCACGGACGCGTTCCAGGAGCTGCGCGGCGTGCTGTACGAGGAGGACCGCGGCACGTGGTTCTCGGCGCGGATGGTGCTGCGCCCCGGCACGCGGCCGGAGGTGTCGTTCAACTACGACGAGGACCCGCGCTGGTGGCCGGCGTTGCACCCGACGACGTTCGTGCGGGACTTGGAGGTGTTCCCGAGGTCGGAGGAGCACATCCCGCCGTGGCTGCGGGCGATCTTGGACGAGGGCGCGGCGCTGGAGCACGAGCACGAGGCGACCGGGCCGCAACGGTAGGCTGCGCACGGACCGACATCGCGCCCGGAGAGCGGGCGCGAGCCGAGGAGGACACCGCACCATGCCCAACTGGCAGCAGCTCGACCCGATCGAGCAGCAGCAGAAGCTGGCGGACATCACGCAGGCCGTGGTCGCCACGATGCCGGAGGGCTGGCAGCGCCTGGTGGTCCGGTCCTCCATGATCGGGCAGCACAGCGAGATGTCGGCCGGCGTCCAGATGCCGGACAAGTCGGTGCGCGGCTGGGAGATGCCGCCCGAGGTGTGGCGGATGTTCCAGCAGTTGCGCAAGGGCATGTACGCCGAGGGCCTGGGCACGTGGATCGGCTTCGAGTACGTCGTGGACCCGCCGTTCCGCTACCAGATCCGGTACAACCGCGAGGAGCAGCCCGCGTTCGACACGCCGCCGACGCCGGCGGACTTCGCCACCGAGAACCGCTGGTTCCCGCGCGCGGAGACGCACATGACGGAGTGGTTCCGGCGCGGCCTCGAAGCCGCTTCCTGAGCCAGAGCACCGGATCGGCCTTTGTCGGTCGACGCCGTCTCGTCGCCCCGCCCGGTCCTGGCCGTGCCGACCGGGCGGCTCGATGAGAAGGTCCTGCCCCGCGCAGGTCTGCAGCGGGCGTTGGCGGGATCAGCGCCGGTTCGGCGGTGCGGCGGGTGGCCGACCGGTCAGCAGTGGTCCGGCCCGGGGCCTTTGCGGACCACCGTGATCTTCGTTTCCCGTGTCACGTCCCGCTCGGCGAGGTCGGCCGCGGTGAACGAGCCGGGCTTGGCGGCCTGGCGCAGTGCGTCCAGGAACGCGGTGGGGGCGCTCAGGACCACGACGTCATAGGTCGTGCGGGGAGGGTCGTCCTGGCCGCCCACGGTGAGCGGGATGTCGGTGGTGTCGCCGTCGAGCACCCGGGAGAGGTAGACGACGTCCAGCGCCGCCGCGTACACGCCGACGACGAGCCCCCGGCCCATCGCCGCCCGGCCCTCGACGGTGACCTGCACACACCGGTCCACCGTTGCGCCGTGCGCCGGGGACACGACACGGACGGGCGTCGGACGCAGGAACACCAGGTAGCCCACGATGAGCAACAGCACGACGGACAGGACCGCGCATAACAGCACCAACCTCGGTCTTTTCCTACGCCCGTAGTTGATACCGCCGTAGACGTCGCGCGCCTGGACCGTCGCACCGGAAGGATCGGTCACGAAGTTCGACACACCGGAGTTCGACATTCCCGCGGCAGAGCCGGGATTCCGCGTCATCAATCCATCATGCCCGGACCTGGTCCACTCATCGGCCACGGACGCGGAACAGCACACGACCCCGCGTCCCGGTCGACGAGGTCCACCGGGCGCGAAGCGGTTCCGCGGGCGTGTCCAGCCCGACGAAGCCGCTCCGCGCCCGGCGTCGACCGGACTGCGGTTTCCGTTACGTCCGCGCGGGCGCGGCGTTGCGGGTCACCACCAGTCGGTGGAGTTGTCCGCGGTGCAGGTTCCGTTCGGGTCGGCCACGTAGCACGCCCGGAAGGCGCGATCCGGACTCGGGCTCGTCGGGTAGGCCTGCGTGTAGTTGCGGTTGCCCGCGGTGTAGGTCGAGAAGTCGTCCCAGCGCCGGTCGCCGTTCAGGTCGACCTCGAAGCGGATGAACTCCTGGCCCGTGAAGTTCTGGATTCGGCCCCAGCCGTGCTGCACGCCGCCGCAGTAACCGGAGCGGACCTCGACGAGCCGGTTGTTGACGGTCCGTTGCCGCTCCGTCTGCGGGTTGACGCACGTGGCCGGGTCGCTCCACCACGGAGGAGCGGCTGCGGCTTCGGCCGCCGCCGTTCCGGCGATCAGCACGGTGGTCGTGGCAGCGGTCGCCAGGACAGCCGCGATCTTCGTCGTCGTTCTCATGGTTCCCCCTCGTTGCCGATTCAGCGGACGCGGCCGGCGCTCCCGCCCCGGATTCGCGGCCATGCCGGGACTCCGGTCCGTCCGGCTTCGGGCGCGATCCCGTCCGAGGCCGTGCGGATCCGCCAGGCGGTGTCCTTCGGCGTCGGTGTTCCGGCACAGCTCGGTGTCGTCACTCCCCGCCGACACGAGCGCCTCGCCGTCCGTCCTCATGGTGCCACTGCAGGTGGATGCAGGCATTAACCCGCACGGGTGAACACGTCGGTGTCCGATCGCGCAGCGCCACCCCCCGGGACTGGCGGGAAGCCGCCGCACGGTGCGACGTCGTTCCGGCAGGCCTGACCATCCGGAAAGGACTGATGCCTCGCGCAGAAGTGTGGCCACCGCGAGGATGCCGCAGGGGCTGCACGATAATTGCGGAATGGCGGTCGAATCGGGTGAGGTGCTGCGTCGGCTGCCGTTCACGGTCGCGGTGGTGGTCGTCATGCTCGTGGTCGGGGTGGTGAGCGGCGCGCTGTGGTCGGACGCGGTGGATGCCCCCTGGTACCCGTGGGTGGCGTTCGGGGTGCCGTCGTTGGCGGAAGGGCGTTGGTGGACGCCGGTCACCGGGTCGTTCCTGGCGATCGTGCCGGCCGCGTACGTGCCGATGGTCGGGACGTTCGCGTTGTTCGTCGGGGCGGCCGAGTGGCTGAGGGGCACGCGGTTCGCGGTGGTCGTCGCCGTGGTGGGGCAGTCGGGCTCGGTGCTGCTGAGCGCGTTGGCGCTGGTGTTGCTGCGGTGGACGGGCTGGGACTGGGCCGAGCGCACGGCCGGCGCGATGGACGTGGGGTTCTCCGCCGGTGCGCTCTGGGTGGCGGCGCTGCTGTCCGCGTCGGTCCCGCCGCCGTGGCGGCTGCGCATGCGGCTGGCGCTCGCGGTGTACGTGGTGGGGTCGTTCGTGTTCCTGGGCTCACTGGCCGATGTGGAGCACCTGGTGGCCGTTGTCGCCGGACTGGCCGTGGGTCCGGCGGTCCGCGACCGGGTGCCCCGCCGGGAGGTGGGGCTGCTGGCGGCCGGGGTGGTGGTGCTGGTGGTGGCGGCCGGGGTCGCGGTCAAGGCGTTCCTGCCGGCGGAGGGGCCGCTCGGCGACACGTCGCGGCCGTCGACGGTGGTGCTGGGGATCGTGGTCGTGCTGGTGGTGGCGCCGCTGCTCGCGTTCGCGCGGCGGCGTGCCTGAGTCTGTGGAGTTGATGCGCTGTGCCCTCGTCCCGTGCCAGGCGTCCGCGGAGCGTGTACGGCTCCGGGGAGGAGCCCGACTACCGGTTCAGCTTCGCGAACGAGCGGACGTTCCTGGCGTGGATCCGGACGGCCCTCGCCCTGCTCGCGTGCGGGGTGGCGGTGGACGCGGTCGACCTCGGGCTGCCCGACGCGCTGGAGACCGCGCTGGCCGTGCTGCTGGTCGGGCTCGGACTGGTGTGCGCGGTGATGTCGTGGGTGCGGTGGGCGTGCAGTGAACGGGCGATGCGCCACGACAAGCCGCTGCCGTCGTTCGCGGTGGGGCTGGTGCTGGTCGCGGGTGTCGTGGTGGCGGCGCTCGTCGTGCTGGTGTCGAAGGCCTAGCGGTGGACCGGGGCGTGCAGAACGAGCGGACCGCGCTCGCCTGGCAGCGCACGGCGTTGGCGATGATCGCCGGGTCGGCGGTGCTGACCCGCTTGACGGTCGACCGGGTGGGGCCGCTCGCCCTGGTCGGGATGGCGGTCACCGTGGCGTCGGGGTCGGCGGTGTTCGTCGCCTCACGGTGGCGTTATCAGGACGGGCGGCGGGGGAGAACGGGCGGTGCGAGGCTGCCGGTGGCCGTGGTCGTGGGCACGGTGGCGATGGTCGTGGTCGAGCTGGTGGCGCTCCTGTCGCCGCGCTGAACCGGTGAAGTCGGGAATTACCCTGTCAATGCTTCGGTCCGCGCCATTCCGGACTTGGTGGGGTTGTCCTGGAAACCGCGCGGGAGGCCGGGTTGATGTGCTGCCGAATTGTTTTGCCGGGCGGCGTCGATGGGATCGCGGTATTCGGTGCGACAACTATCGTACCGAAGACCGCGACCCCGTCGGGGATGGCGATCGACCTCACTCGACCTTGACGCTGGAATCCACCCTCATCTCGCCGCCACGTCGGGGCTTGACGGTGGCGACGGACTTGCCTTCGCATTCGAGACCCTTGTAGACCAGGACGTCCTTGTCGGTGTTGTTGTACACGAAAGGACGCTTCTGTCCGTGGCTGGGTACCTCGATCTTGAGGCAACCCGAGGGATTCTCGTAGTCCTTGTCACCGATCATGATGGTTCCTGTGGCGGCGTTCGCCGTGCCGGTGACTGCACCCAGGGCTGCTACGGCGGCAGCCATGATCGCGATTACTCGTTTCATGATGAACCTTCCGCAACGGCTTTATGTGCCTTGCCCTCACAGGATTCCCCGCCCGATAAGATGATGCGGTTTCCCGGTGACAGCACCCGAAAGGGGACAAGTGGCCGTTCGGCACGGACTGTCACCGGACGACCACGGTCGGACCCGACGTGCACCGGCGGAAGCCGCCGAATTCGCGTGAGACCGGTGCGCAGGTGAACTGCTTCCCGGCACCCGAGGCGACTCGTTGATCACGCAATCAGCGACAGAATACCGCTCGTGCGACAGTCCCGTCGTAATCGTTGTCTGTGTCTTGCGGCGGCACGTGGTTGATCGCAGTCAAGGAAGCCGGCCGGGAACTGTGGTGAGGGTGTCGAGGTCTCGCTGGTGGCGCTCGCGAGGTGTACCTCGTCCGAGTGGCAAACCGGCTTGGAGGTTTCCCCTGTGGTGTGCGGACCATCCTTCGGATGCGGAAGCGCTGCTATGAAACCGTTTCGCGGCCGGCAGGCCGGGGTGGAGCAGTGGCAGCGATTCGTCAGTGCCGGTCACTCGCTCGCCGTCGGTGTCGTTCGTGGACAGGGGTGGTGAACGGCATCCGACAACCCGCACGAGAAGGGGCTCTCGGTGATCACGAGGAGCATGCGGAGATTCCGTCGCGACCCGCTGGGGTTCGTCGAGGACGTCGCGCGCCTCAACCCGGCCGGTGTGGCCAGGCTGCCGTGGGGCGCTTGGTGTGTGAGCGACACTCGTCTGGCGCGAGTGCTGCTGCGTGATCCGCGCTTCAACGCAGGGATGTCGGGATTCTTCGGGAACGCCTTGCCCTCACGCCCGGCGCAGTCGGCCTTGGGACATCACGTGCGGGACATGATGCGGTCGCGCATGCCCGAGTACCGGACCGCGGTGGCCGCGGCGGCGGAGCGGTTTCCCGCCGTCAGCCGATGGCCCGCTGCCGGGGTGGACCTGGTGTACCGGTGCACGGCGGACCTGCTCCTGCACCCCGACGCCCCACCCGACCTGCGGCGGCTCCAGCAGCAGAGGGTGCGCGGTGGCCTGGGCCGTCAGCAGACCTTCTGGCGGCGGGCGCGGGCGGAGCTGCGGCGTCGCCGGCTCGTGTCGGCCCTGGTCGAGCACGTGGCGGAGCGCCGGAAGCAGAGCCGCGCCGCACAACCGCGGGACCTGCTGGACGCGGTGATCGGCGCATGCCCCGACGAGGTGACCGACCGGGCGGTGACGAGCGTGTACCTGCTGCTGTTCCGGTCGATCGTGGGCGTGGTCGGTCACTCTGTGGCGTGGTCGGTGCTGTCGGCCGGTCTGCACCACCCGCCCGGCTCCGCGTGGCCGTGGCCGGTCGACTGGCTCGTGCGCGAGGCCGCGCGGCACCGTCCGGTGGTCTGGATGGTCGCCCGACGGATCCCCGAACCCGTCGACTTCGGCGGGATCGCCTTCCCCTCCGGGACACGGCTGTCGGTCTCGCCCTACCTCCTGCACCACGACGAGCGCCACTGGACCCGTCCCGGGGTGTTCCGGCCCGAGCGCTGGGCCGAGCCGGGCGGACGTGGCTTCTACCTGCCCTACAGCTCCGGCCCCTTCGTGTGCGCGGGTGCGGCGGTCGCCCACACCCTGGTCACCGAAGCCGTGGCCGCCTTGGGCGCAGAGGCCCGCCTCACCGTCGTCGACGGCGACCTGACCCCCGTCGTGACCGACAGCAACGTCCCCCGCCCCTTCACCCTGCACCGGACCTCCCGTACACCCACACACCGGAGGAGGTGACCGAGCGATGATTGCCTTGCTGCGACGTATCTTCCGCAACATCCCCCTCAGCGGCTGGGATGACGACGAGTGGGAGGACTAGATCCACTCGGGCCGGGTGGCCGCACGACGACATCCGAGCGTGCGGGCCACCCGGCCACGCCCGGACCGCCCACTGCGAACTCGCCGCCTCCGGCCGCGAACTCACCCGGCCCGCCACCGCGGCTCTTCTCCGGAGGGGCCTGATCCTCGTCACGGAGCCACACCGATGACCGACCACCTCCCGACCATCACCGTGCACGGCCCCGAAGGCGCGCACGCCTTGCGCGAGCCCCTGCTCGCCATCCGCGCCGAGGTCAAAGGCCCGCTCTCGGCCAACGGCGACGGAGCCTGGTTGACGCGGGCCGCGACCCACCCCGGATTCCGGCTCGTCACGGTCCACGTCGACGCCGAGCTGGTCGGATATGCCTTCGGGTACACCCTGAAGCGAAGCAGCCGGTTCTGGGACGGCCTGCTCACCCCACCGGAGGACCCCGGCCTACTCGTCGAAGACGGACGACGCACCTTCGTCGGCGGCGACATGATGGTGCTGCCCCACCACCGAGGACGCGGCTACTCCCACCTGCTGCACGACACGATGGCCCACAGCCGCCCCGAACAACGCGCCGCGCTCGTAGTCGACCCGGACATCGCACAACACGCCGCCTATCGGGCCTGGGGCTGGACCACGCTAGGCGAATACCGGTTCACCCCGGACTCGCCCACCTACCTCGCGATGCTGCACGACCTCCCACTCACCCCCGCCCGTCCACGATCCCGACCACCCGGCCGCCGGATCGGCGAACCCGCAACGAACACCACCTGACCCGACGCCGTCCTCACCGTCGGCAACCGACTCCGGCTGGTCAACGAGCCGGCCCGCTGACCAGCCTTCACGCACGGCGCCCGCCGCTTCAGTCGGTGGTGTTCGCGACGCCGTATCTGGCTTCCATCATCAGTACGGCCTCGTCCACGACGTGTGCCATCGATGCGTCGTCGGGGGACCAGTTCATGAGCAGCATCCGGGGCCAGAAGACGTAGTTGGAGATCATCCCGAGGAACTGGGTGGCTGCCAGCTCCGTGTCGTCGAGCTTGGCCGTTCCCAGGGCGTTCTCGGTGTCGAGATAGCGGCGCACCGAGTCGAAGTAGGGCATCTTGCCGCGCTCGAAGTGGGCCTCGCCCAACTCGGGGAAGCGCGGCAGTTCGGCGATGACGATGCGGAAGAGGGCGGCCATGCCGGGCCGGGTGAGGAGGGCGACGTACCGGCGGCCGATCGCCGTCAGGCCCGCCCGGAGATCGCCCGTCGGTGGGCGGAGGTCGCCTTCGTCCTCGACCTTCCAGGACTCCGTCACGATCGCGTCGAACAGCGCCGCCTTGGTCGGGAACTGCTTGAACAGGGTCGCCTTCGACACCGCGGCCGCCTCGGCGACCTTGGCCAGTGACGTGCCGGCGTACCCGGCGTCGAGGAACAGTCGGGTGGCCGCCTCGATGATGGCTGCCCGCTTCTGCTCGGCGACGCGCCGGTGGTAGGTCGAAGGCTCCGTCGTCATGGCCGTCATCATACGCGAGGTGAGTCACTTGACTCACCCGCTGTCGCGGACCTAGCCTGGTGGCGAGGTGAGTCACTCGACTCACTAAGGTTTTCGCAGAGAGGACCGCGTCATGGGACGCTTCGACAAGCAGACCGTTCTCGTCACCGGCGGCACCGGTGGGCAGGGCGCCAGCCACGTCCGGGCCTACTACGAGGAGGGGGCGAACGTCGCCATCGCCGCGCTCTCCGAAGGGCCGGGCAAGGAACTCGCGGCCGAACTCGGCGAGCGGGCTTTGTTCGTCCGCCTGGATGTCACCGACGAGGACGCCTGGGCCGCGACGGTCACCGAGACCGAACGCCATTTCGGGCCGATTGCGGTGCTGGTCAACAACGCCGGCGTCCAGAACCCCGCGGTGCCGATCGAGGCGATCGAACGGCGGGTCTGGGACCGCACTCTCGCCGTCAACCTCACCGGCACGTTCCTCGGCATCAAGGCCGTGACCCCGTCACTGCGCCGCAACGGCGGCGGAGTGATCGTCAACATCGCCTCCACGGTGGCCCACGGCGGCACCTCGCTCTACGCGCCCTACGTCGCCAGTAAATGGGCGCTGCGCGGGCTCACCAGGACCGCCGCGCTGGAGCTGGGCCGGGACGGCATCCGGGTCAACTCCATCCACCCCGGCGTCATCTCCACCCCGTTGACCAACGAGCCGATCGCGGGCCACCCGCCCATCGCGGACTTCTTCTCACCCGAGCCGTACGCCATCCCGCGGATGGGCACCCCGGCCGACATCACCGCTCTGCTCCTCTACGTCACCTCGGCCGACGCCTCGTTCGTCACGGGCTCGGAGTTCGTCGCGGACGGCGGGCTCCTGCTCGGCCCCGCCCTGCAGCCCGACACGACGGCGGCGTGACCGAATCACCAGCCGCCCTGAGCGCCCCCGTCGCCACGGTGAGGCGCACACACCCAGGACGCAGACGACGAGGTCCGGCCAGGTTTCTGCGGGGGCTCGGTGGCGTGCGGCTGACAGGGCGTGGACGTTGTCCGCGCTCGCGGTGACGGCACGCAGTCGGATGACCTCCTCCCCGGGCCGCCCCACGCGACACGGCGCGTGGCGTCGGGACCGTAATTCCAGTCCGGGATGGGTTGTCGTCTTCGCCGACGACCGGATTGGGAGTGATGACGAGGAAGCGGCGCGGGAGTTGCACAACTCGGCTCCGATCAGGTGGAGAACGTGCCCTGTCCCTTGTTCGCGGTGAGCGTTGGCCTCGGTGCTTTACCAACCCTTTACTCAGGGCGCGTGGTAGCCGATACTGGCGTTGAGGGGAGTACTTCCCAAGCGTCTGCCCGGTCAGTACGGACATCCCGGCGGTGTCCCCGGCAGGCCGCCCGTAAAGGGTGAAGGAGACCTCGAACACCGGTGTTCGAGGAGGCCCTGCGCCCGTGTCATCCGTCGTTCTCGCGAGTCCCGTCGACTCCGTCGGCTCCCCGGTCTTGTGGTCGGTGAGCATCCTCGTCCTGCTGGGTCTCCTGGTCGCCGACTTCATCGTGACCCGCCGCCCGCACGAGGTGTCGATGCGGGAGGCCGCGGGGTGGTCGGTGTTCTACCTGACCTTGCCGGTGGTCTTCGGGCTGTGGCTGTGGACTGCCTTCGGGGGCGACCGGGCGTTGGAGTTCCTGACCGGGTTCGTGGTCGAGAAGTCCCTGTCGGTGGACAACCTGTTCGTCTTCATGCTGTTGCTCGCCGCCTTCGCCGTCCCCGCTGCGGTGCAGCAGCGCGTGCTGCTCTACGGCATCGTCGGGGCGTTGTTGCTGCGAGGTGTGTTCATCGCGGCCGGAGCGGCGTTGTTGGCGGCCGGGACGTGGGCATTCCTCGTGTTCGGGGTCGTCCTGCTCGCTTCGGGTGTGAAGATCCTGCACCAGGCCTCGGCGGGGGAGGGGGCGGACAAGGACGTCTCGCGGATGCGGTCGGTGCGGCTGCTGCGCCGGTTGATGCCGGTCACCGACGACTACCGGGGCGTCCGGATGATCGTCCGGGAACGCGGCCGGCGCGCGCTCACCCCGCTGGCCGTGGTGGTGGTCGCCGTCTTCGCCACGGACGTGGTGTTCGCCGTCGACTCGGTGCCGGCCGTCTACGGCATCACCGAGGACCCCTACCTGGTGTTCGCCACCAACGCGTTCGCCCTGCTCGGCCTGCGCGCCCTGTACTTCGTGCTGCACTCCGCGCTGGCCAAGCTCGTCCACCTCAACCACGGGCTGGCGATCATCCTGGGCTTCATCGGGGTGAAGCTGGTGCTGCACTGGGCGCACGGTCTCTGGCCCGCCGTGCCCGAGATCCCCACACCGGTCTCCCTGGCGGTGATCGTGGCGGTCCTCGCCGCCGTCACCCTCACCAGCCTCCGCACCCGCCGTCGCGCCGGCCACGAGGCTCCGGTGCCCCGGGACTGAACTACGGCCCCGTAGCTGCTCGCCGACCCTCGTCCCCGCGGGTGCCCGGAGGTCCGGCGCGGGCACCCCGCCGACGGCGGCGGCTCAAAACAAACTAGTTGGTTTGACCTCGGTCGGAGCGCGAGGCTACTCTGTGCCTCAGACCAACTAGTTAGTTTCTCCCTGGAGGTACGTCGTGCCCGCTCCGCTCGCGCTCGCACCGGCCGACCGCCCCGCACCCGCCTTCCTCCGGGGCGGCCCGAAGAAACTGCTGATCGGCGGCGACTGGGTGCCCGCACGGTCCGGCCGTACCTTCGACACCGTCGACCCGACCACCGAACAGGTGTTGACCGGTGTCGCCTTCGCCGGCCCGGAGGACGTCGACCTGGCCGTCGCCGCCGCACGCCGTGCGTTCGAGGACCCGTCCTGGGCCGCCGTCACGCCCTACCAGCGCAGCCGGATCCTGTTGCAGATCGCGGACGTGGTCGAGGCCAACGCCGAGGAGTTGGCCACGCTGGAGTCCCTGGACATGGGCGCGCCGCTGTACCTCAGCCGGTGGTTCGTGGCGCACTCGGTGGAGGTGATCCGGCACTACGCCGGCTGGCCGACCAAGATCTACGGCCAGACGGCGCCGTCGGAGCCGGACCAGTTCCACTACACCTTGCGCCGTCCGCTCGGCGTCGTCGCCGGCATCACCGGCTGGAACGGACCCCTGCTCCAGGCCGTCTGGAAGCTCGGGCCGGCCCTGGCCACCGGGAACGCGCTGATCCTCAAGCCCGCCCAGCAGTCGCCGCTGACCACCCTGCGCCTCGGCGAACTGCTCCAGACCACCGACCTGCCCGCCGGCGTGGTCGGCATCCTCACCGGCGACGGGCTCGTCACCGGAGAGGCCGTCGTCGCCCACGACGGCGTCGACAAGGTTTCCTTCACCGGCTCCACCGCGGTCGGGAAGCACATCCTGCGAACCTCGACCGGCAACCTGAAGCGGGTCACCCTGGAACTCGGCGGCAAGTCACCGAACATCGTCTTCGCCGACGCCGACCTCAAGGCCGCCGCGGCGGGCGCCGCCCTCGGTTTCTGCGCGGGCACCGGCCAGGGCTGCGTCGCGGGCAGCCGCATCTTCGTCGAGGACTCCGTGCGCGAGGAGTTCGGCCACCTCCTGGCCGACCAACTCGCCGGCTACACCATGGGCGACCCGTTCCACCCCGACACCCACATGGGCCCGCTTGCCTCCCGTGCGCACTATGAGCGCGTCACGTCGTACTTCGACATCGCCCGCGAAGAAGGCGCGCGGCTGCGGCTCGGCGGTGAACTCGCCGACAACCCGGGCCTGTTCGTCCCGCCGACCGTCATCGACCAGGTCACCAACGACATGCGGGTCTCCCGGGAGGAGATCTTCGGCCCGGTCGCCACGGTGATGTCCTTCGCCGACGAAGCGCAGGCGCTGCGCCTGGCCAACGAATCCGACTACGGCCTGGCCTCCGCCGTCTGGACCACCGATCTCTCCCGCGCGCACCGCCTCGCCGAAGGCCTCCAGGCGGGTACCGTCTGGGTCAACACCTACGGCCGGATGACCGCGGGCACCGTCCCGTTCGGCGGCTACAAGCAGTCCGGCATCGGCCGCGAGCACGGCACTCAGGTGATCGACGCCTACACCGAGACCAAGACCGTCATGGTGCAGCTCTGATCACCGGTCCACTGGGGAAACGAACCGGTTGGTTTATGGTGACGGGATGCAGCAGGTGACCAGCGCGGGTCAGGCGTCGCGGCGGCGGCTGCTCGACGCGGCGACGGCCGAGTTCGCCGCCTACGGCATCGCCGGCGCACGCGTCGACCGCATCTCCGCCAACGCGCGGGTCAACAAGGCCCAGCTCTACGCGTACTTCGGCAACAAGGACAAGCTGTTCGACGCGGTGTTCGCCGAGCACTTGGAGCTGATCGTCGACACGGTGCCGGTCACGGGCGACGACCTGCCCGGCTACGCGGTCCGGCTCTACGACGCGTACCTGGTCCACCCGGAACTGGTCCGGCTCGGCGCCTGGGCCCGGCTGGAACGCCGGCCGACCGGCGACCTGTACGACCGCCCGCCGGAACTCGACGCCACCAGGATCCGGTCGATCACCGACGCCCAGGCCAAAGGGATCGTGGACCGGTCGATCCCGCCGCGCGAAGTGCTCGCTCTCGTCACCGCGATGTCCCAGGCGTGGTCACCGGCCAGCCAGATCTACGCGGCGGACAAGGACGAGCCGAAGTTCGACCACGACCGGCGTCGCGCGGCACTCGCCCTCGCGGTCCGGCGCGCCTTCACGCCGTAGCCGGAAGTCCGGCCGGTGTCCCGGCGCGCTCGGTATCCTTCGTGGCTGTCCGATCTGATCAAGTGGGTTGGCCCGAAGCGATGAGCGAAAACCTGGTTCTGATCTTCGACGACACGGGCATCACACTGGGCGGGATCGCCGAGGTGCTCGGCCGTGGCGCGACGGTCGCGTTGCACCCACCGGTGCTCATGGTCAGCACGGGACGCGACGCGTGCCACCTGATCGACGTGTCCGATGAGGACCGCGCCGAGGCGGGAACTTTCGAAGGTTGGCCCCCTGAGGATGTTCCGACGTGGCCGGTCGCGGTGTTCAGCATGGATTACAAGTCCACCGAACTGGCGGTGGCCATCGTCCGGCGACTCGCCGGATGGCGGCCACTGCTCGTCGACACGAACTTCGACCGGGTCGTCGCGGGGCGCGACCTGGAACCCGGCATGCTGGTGATGCCGGGTTGACCCACCGGCGGCCGGCGCCTGGTTGAAGGGCAGGGCGTCGTCGGGTTCCGTGGCACGGTGGACGGGGCTTGTGAGATGGGCTGCGCAGATATGCGGATCCATGTGCGTAGGGTTCCAAAGTCGGCTGACCACCCAATACCAAACAGCACCTCGTCCGCGAACCCGAGGACCCGTCGCACCCGAGCACAGCAACCTTGGCCGTGCCCCTACGGTCCTCATTCCCGCGCGGGCCGGAGAATTGCTTTGTTCACACCATTCGAAGAACTCGACGCCGTTCTGGCCGATCTCGTCGGAGCGGCTCGCGACATCCTCGGCGACACCTACGTCGGCGCCTACGTCCAGGGGTCGTTCGCCCTCGGCGCGGGCGACCTGGACAGCGACTGCGATTTCGTCATCGCGACCACCGTCCCGCCCGGCGGGGCGGTGGAGGCGGGGTTGCGGGCGCTGCACGACGAGATCCCGACCCGTGCAGGGTTCTGGACGCGCGAGCTGGAAGGCTCCTACGCGGACGTCACGTCGCTGCGCGGCGTGGACGGGCTCGGGGTGCCGTGGCTGTTCTGCGACCACGGCCACCGCGAGCTGATCTGGGACACCCACTGCAACACCCCGCACACCCGCTGGATCCTGCGCCACCACGGCATCGTGCTGGACGGGCCGCCGATCGCGAGCCTGGTGGACGACGTGCCGCCGGAGGTGCTGCGGGATGCCATGCGGGTGGCGCTGCCGACGGTGCTGGCGGACGTTCTGACGTGGGCGTCGCCCGACATCGCCTGGACCCAGCGGTATATCGTGTCGACCTACTGCCGTGTCCTGTACACGCTGGTCACGGCACGGGTGGCGGCGAAGCGCGACGCCCTGGAGTGGGCCATGGAGCACCTGGCGCCGTCCTGGCGGCCGTTGCTCGTCCAGGTGCTCGGGGACCGCGCGCTCGGCTGGGATCCGGCGCAGCCGCCCCGGCCGGGCAGCCTGGAGGCCACCTACGCGTTCGCCGCCTACGCGGAGTCGTTCGGCTGACCGGGGACGGGCCGCGACTGTTGCGCGGCCCACACCGGCTTGTTCCCGCCAGTGCTAGTCCTGGCCGTGCGCTCCTCCTACGGTGGGTCCGGTAGTGGAACCGCGCTGTCCGCCTGGCGACACAGGCACGAACCCGAAAGGCCTCGACCATGTGTGCCGCCTGCGGTGTCCCGACCCACGTGCCCGAACCGCAGACGCCCGTCGGGGCCAACCCGCCGCGCCGGTTCGCCGCGCTGCGCAACCGGGACTGCCGGCCGTACCTGTTCGGCGCGGGCCTGGCGATGATGGCCGACAACATCGAGCACGTCATCACGTACTGGGTGCTGTGGGAGAAGTTCCACTCGCCCGCGCTGTCCGGGTTCGCCGTGATCAGCCACTGGGCGCCGTTCCTGCTGCTGTCGATGTGGTTCGGGTCGCTGGCCGACCGCTACGACTGCCGCCGCGTGATCCAGGCCGCGCAGGTGTTGTTCATGGCGGTGTCGGTCGCGTGGGGAGTGCTGTTCCTCACCGACTCGTTGCAGATGTGGCAGGCCTGCGTGCTGTTGGTGCTGCACGGCGTGGCGGGTGCGCTGTGGGGGCCGGGGGAGCAGTTGATGCTGCACGACTTCGTCGGCCAGGACGAGCTGCCGAGCGCGGTGCGGCTCAACGCCACGTTCCGCAGCCTGGGCATCCTGTTCGGCCCGGTGGTCGGGTCCGCGCTGCTGCTGGGCATCGGGCCGACCGCGGGGATCTTCGTCAACGTCGCCTTCTACCTGCCGCTGACGCTGTTCCTGTTCCGCACCAAGTTCACCGGCCACACCCGCGACCACCACGTCCGGCCGAGAGTGGGCGCGCTGGAGTCGTTGCGCGTGCTGCGCGAGGTCGGGACGAATCGGACGCTGGTCAGCATGATCGTGCTGGCGGGGCTCGGGTCGTTCTTCGTCGGCGCGTCGCTGCAGACGTCGATGCCGATCTTCGCCAACGACCTCGGGGCGGGCAACGCGGGCGCGGCGTACGGCGTCCTGCTGTTCGCCAACGGGGCGGGCGGTGTGGTCGGCGGGATCCTGCTGGAGATGACCCGGCGGATTCCGTCGACCGTGACCTCGGCGGTGGTCGCGACGGCGATCTACGGCGTGACCAGCCTGGGGTTCGCGATCACCGGCAGCTATCTGCTCGCCGTCGTGTTGCTGCTGGTCGGCGGGATCGCGCACCTGGCGTCCATGTCGATCACCCAGACCGTGGTGCAGCTTCTCAGCCCGCCTGCCGACCGTGGCCGCGTGCTCGGCGTGTACGGCATGTCCTCCGGTGGTCTGCGGACCGGCAGCGGCTTCACCGTGGGGTTGCTCGGCGCGGCCGTGGGGGTGCACCTGTCGCTGGCCCTCAGCGCGGTGGCGCTCTGCCTGGGCACCGTCGCCGCCGCAGTCCACGCCTGGCGCGGCGCTCGGGCGGCATGATGTGACCTGTGGAGTCGACTCGTGTGGACCGCTGGCTGTGGGCGGTCCGGCTGACCAAGACCCGTCCCGACGCGGCTGCGGCCTGCCGAGGTGGGCACGTGCGGGTCAACGACCACCCCGCCAAGCCTGCTACGACCGTCTCGCCGGGTGACACGGTCCGGGCGCGGGTGGGTGACGTGACCCGTGTCGTGGAAGTGGTGCGGGTGATCCAGAAACGGGTGGGGGCCGCCGACGCGGCCACGTGCTTCATCGACCGGACCCCTCCGCCGCCGCCTCTCGCGGCGGTGCCGGTCGCCCGCCGTGAACGCGGTGCGGGGCGTCCTACGAAGCGCGAACGCCGGGTCCTGGACAAATTCCGCACGGGCCAGTGAGAAACGGGGCAGTGGGAAACGGGCGGTGAGAAGCTGCTCATCTGCCGTTGTGCAGCGGGTTGCGCTGGTAGCGGCGGAATATCCGCCATTGCAGGTATACGGCGGCGGCGGTGAGGGCGAGCATCACCAGTGTGGCGGCGGCTGCGTGTCCGTAGCGGAGGTATTCGAAGGCGTTGCGGTAGATGTACAGCGACAGGTACGTGGTCGAGTACGGTGGCGGGCCGCCTTCGGTGACCACCAAGGCGGGCACGAACGAGAACTGGAAGCTCAGGATCGTGTCGCGCAACAGCAGCAGGCCGATCACCGGGGCCAGCATGGGCAGCGTGACGCGGCGGGCCAGGGTCCAGCCGGTGGCTCCCTCCAGGGAGGCCAGTTCGTAGACCTCCCGGGGTAGTGCGCGCCGCGCCGCCAGCAGCACCACCAGCATCTCGCCGATGGTGAACAGGCTCATGATGATGATCGCCGCACGGGCGTCGTCCGGGCTGGTCAGCCAGGCCGGGATGGCC
Organism: Actinosynnema sp. CS-041913; assembly: GCF_050942485.1. Taxonomy (NCBI): domain Bacteria; kingdom Bacillati; phylum Actinomycetota; class Actinomycetes; order Pseudonocardiales; family Pseudonocardiaceae; genus Actinosynnema; species Actinosynnema sp. CS-041913. The sequence goes on from NZ_CP192037.1 coordinate 4,213,679, forward strand.
GTGTCGAACGCCGTCCGGCCGTCCTCGCCGCCCCAGCGCAGCAGTTGGTTCACCGGGCCGTACAGCGGGTTGAACAGCCACAGCCAGAGCAGGCCGTAGGCGATCTCCGGAACGGCGGTGGGTAGCGTCGCCACCGTGGTCGCGGTGGTGGCGGCCGGGGCGCGGCGGTGCAGCAGCAGGGCCAGGCCGACTGCGGCGGCGACCCGCAACGGCACGGCTATCGCCGCGAACACCAGGGAATTCACCAGGGCGGCGCGGAACGGGACGCTGGTGGCCAGTTCCGCGAAGTTCGCCCAGCCGACCCAGTGGGCCGGGCCGATGAGGTCGTACTCGGTGAACGCCATGCCCAGGGACGCCGCCGCCGGCGCGAGGACCAGCGCGACCAGGCCGAGCAGGTAGGGCGCCAGCATCCACGCCGCCTGCCGGTCCTTCGCGCGCATTCAGATCCGCGTTCCGGTGCTGTCGAACAGGTGCAGGTCGCGGTCGTGCACCCGCACCCGCACCTCGGTGTCGGGGGTGGGCCGGTCCTCCGTCGCGACCCGCGCCACCACGGCGTGGGAGCCCGCCACGCGCAGGTGCACGTAAGCGTCCTCGCCGACCACTTCGACGCGGTCGACCCGGGCGGGGATGCCGTCGTCGGACAGGGCGACCGCCTCCCTCCGCACGCCGACCCGGTGGGCGTCCGCGCGCCACGGGCCGTCCGCGGGCAGCAGGTTCATCGCCCCGACGAACGTGGCCACGAACTCGGTCGCGGGCCGCCGCCAGATGTCGTCCGGGGCGCCGACCTGCTCCAGCCGCCCGTCGCGGACGACGGCGATCCGGTCGCCCAGGGTCAGCGCCTCGGACCGGCTGTGCGTCACGTGCAGGGTCGTCGCCCCGACCCGGTCGTGCAGCGCGCGCAGCTCGACGCGGGTCTGCTCGCGCAGTTCGGCATCCAAATTGGACAGTGGTTCGTCGAGCAGGAACACGGCGGGTTCCCGCACCACGGCCCTGGCCAGGGCGACGCGTTGCCGCTCACCGCCGGACAACTGGTGCGGGTGCCGGTCGAGCAGGTGCGCGCACCCGGCGATCCCGGCCGCGCGCTCGGCGATCGGGCGGGCGTGTTTCCGGCGCATACCGCGCACCCGGTGGCCGAACGCGATGTTGTCGGCGACGGTCAGGTGCGGGAACAGCGCGTAGGACTGGAAGACCATCGCCACGTCCCGTTCGCCGGGGCTGAGCCGGGTGACGTCCCGGCCGGCGATGCGCACCGTCCCCGAGGACACCGGGTGCAGGCCCGCGATCGCCCGCAGCAGCGTCGACTTGCCCGCGCCGGACGGGCCGAGCACGACCAGCAGCTCGCCCCGCGCGACGGTGAGGTCGATGTCCCGCAACACCTCGTGCGTGCCGTGTGCCGCCCGGACGCCGGCGAGTTCGACGCCGCTCATTGCCGGGCTCGGGCGAACAGCGGAGCGGTCTGCTCGTCCAGCCGCCGGGCGACCTCCGCCGGTGGCTGGTGGTAGTAGAGGGCGTTCTCCAGGATGCCGTTCGCGGCGTCCTCGATCTCCGGCCACGTGGACAGCGTCGGCGCGGCCTTGATGGTCGGGATGGAATCGAGGAACACCTTGGCGTTGCGGGGTTTCACCGCGGGGTCGAGGAACGCGGGCGACTCGGCGACCGCCTTGTTCGACGGCACGGTGCGGCCGGTGGCGGCCATGATCTCCGCGCCTCGCGTGCCGAGCGCGAATTCGACGAACCGCCACGCGCCGGCCTTGTTCTCCGCGCCGCGCGGGATGCAGTAGGCGTCACTGTGCAGCACGGTCGTCGGCGTGCGGTAGACCGGCAGGGGAGCGACGTCCCAGTCGAAGCCCTGGATAGCGCGGAACGTCGTGGTGGAGCGCCGGGACGACATGAGCATCCCCAGCGTGCCGGCGGCGAACCGGGCCTCGTCGTCCTGGCTCTCCACCTCCTGGTCGGTGGGCACGACGCCGTGCCGGCCGCGCAGGTCGAGGAAGTTCCCCAACGCCTCCAGGGCCGGGGCGTCCAGCGCGATCCGCGACGGCGTGACCTCGTCGTCGAACACCTTGCCGCCGTTGGACCACGCGAACGGGGCCAGCCGGATCAGCTCCGGCGACACGGCCAGCCCGTACTCGACCGGCGGCGGACCTGTCGGCTTCACCCCCGGCTGGTCGAAGTCGACGCCCTTGACGACATCGCCGTTCGCGTCCCGGGTGAGCGCGGTCGCGGTGGCCACCATGTCGTCCCACGTCCACCCGGCGCGCGGCTCGGCGATCCCGTGCTTCCGGAACAGGTCGCGGTTGTAGTAGACGACGAGGCTGGAGATGTTCTGCGGCATGCAGAGCTGGTTCCCGCCGAACCGGAACGCGGCCATCGCCTGAGGGTAGAAGTCCTGCTCCCGCAACGATCCCGAGGCGGCCAGCAGCGGACCGGCGGGCTCGATCGCGTCCCGGGCCGCGAACTGCCCGTAGAACCGGTAGTTCATCAGGAACAGGTCCGGCGGCTTGCCGCCCGCGATGGACGTCGACAGCCGGGTGATGAGGTCCTTGCGGTCACCGGCCTCGATCAGCCGCACGTCGGCGCCCGGGTTCGCCTGTTCGTAGGCGGTTTCCAGGGACCGGTAGGCGGCCAGCTCGTGGGGGTCGCCGAACACCAGCAGGCTGACGGCCTCACCCGGCGTGCCCGCCGCGCACCCCGCCGCCAGCACGGCCGCCGCGATCAACGCGCGTGCCCTCATCCCCGGACTCCCTTCCAGCGCCGCACATCCCGGTGCGCGACCACGAACACGACGAGGGCGGGCGCGGTCGCCAGGACCGCGCCCGCCAGGAACACCGGGAAGTCCGCCGCGTCGAGCGTCGCGAGCGACCGCAGCGCCAGCGGCAGCGTGAACAGGTCCCGGTCGTACAGGAACACCAGCGGGTCCAGGAAGTTCGACCACGTCAGCACGAACGTCAGCGCGCCGACCCCGGCGGTCACCGGCCGCACGAGCGGCATCCCGACCCGCCACCAAGTGCGCAGCGGCGTCAGGTCCTCCATCGCGCACGCCTCGTACAGCTCGCCGGGCACCGCCCGGAACGCCAGGTAGTACACCAGCGGGAACAGCGGCGAGGTCGCGATCAGCGCGGGCGCGACCAGCGGCACGAGCGTGTCGGTCAGGCCGGCGAGCCGGAACACCGCGAACTTCGGCACGAGCAGCGCCACGGCGGGGACCATCAGCGCGACCAGCGACAGCGCGACGACGGCGGCGGCGACCCGGCGCGGCAGCATCGCCATCGCGAACCCCGCCATGGACGCGACCAGGACGCTCGCCGGCACCGCGACCGCGCACACCGCGAGCGAGTTCAGCGTAGCGCGGGTCAACCCGCCCAACTCGGCCGCGAGCCGGTAGCCCTCGGTGGTGACCGGGTCGGGCACCAGGTCCGGCGTGGTGGGCGGCGGCAGGCCCGGCTGGTGCAGCGAGCCGGACACGAGCAGCACGAGCGGCGGCAGGAACACGGCGATGATCGCCAGCGCGCCCCATCGCCGCCACATCCGCACCAGCCTCCCCCGCTCGACCGGCCAGGACAGCGCGTCACAGTGCCACAGCGGGCGGAACGCCGACAAGACGCGCGGCACACCGTGAACGAACCCCGCAATTCGGCCCTACCGGACAACCCGGAACAGCGGGAGCATGTGCGGCGCGTGCCGACCGGTCATCCCTGCTGCCGAAAGGGCCGTCATGCAACGACGAACCGTCCTGGCGTTGTTGGGCGCGGGACTGCTGCTGCTACCGGCGGCGGCCGTGCCGGGCGCCGCGGACACCGTGGTCGGCGCCCTCGCCGTCGAGAATGACAACCCGCTCGGCCCGGCGGGCAGCGACGAGTGGTTCGCCCGTCAGCGCCTGCACCCCGGCGCGGACCTCGGCGCGAACCTCGCGAACGCCCGCAGACAGGCGAACTCGTTGCGGGACGGACACTCCCGCGGCCTCACCGCGCAGGCGGCGTGGCAGTCGATCGGCCCGTCGCTGGGCGGCCGGATCTCCGACGTCGTCGTCGACCCGACGCGGCCGGACACGGTCTACGTCGGCGCGGCCTCCGGCGGGCTCTGGAAGAGCACCGACGGCGGCACGACGTTCAACTACGCCTGGCAGCGCGACCTGCCGCAGTCGACCGGCGCGGTGGCCGTGAGCAGCACCGGCGTGATCTACGTCGGCACCGGCGAGGGCGCGCCCGGCTCGGCGAGCTACTCGTTCCCCGGCAACGGCGTCTACCGCTCGACCGACGCCGGCGCGACCTGGCAGCACCTCGGCCTGGACGACACCGACCGGATCGGCCGCATCTCCATCGACCCGGCCGACCCGAACCGGATCTTCGTCGCGGCGGCGGGCAAGCTCTACCAGCCCGGCGGCACCCGCGGCATCTACGCGACCACCGACGGCGGCGCCACCTGGCGGCAGGCGCTGGCGGGCGCGAACGCCACCACCGGCGGCATCGACGTCTCGATCAGCCCCGCCGAGCCGACGCACGTCTACGCCGCGCTGTGGGACCACACCCGCACGCCGGCGGGCCGGGTGTACGGCGGAGTCGGCACCGGCATCCACCGGTCCACGGACGGCGGCGTCACGTGGACCCGGCTGGGCGGCGGCCTGCCCGCGGCGGGCGCGAACAACGGCCGGATGGGCGTCGCGGTGTCGAAGAGCGACCCGCGCAGGCTGTACGCGATCGCGGCGGACACCCCCGGCAACTTCCTCGGCTTCTGGACCTCCACCAACCGCGGCGACACGTGGACCCGCATCACCAACACCACCGCGCTGTCGAGTTCGCAGTCGACGTTCGGCTGGTGGTTCGGCCGGATCTTCGTCGACCCCGCCGCGGCGCAGCACATCTGGGTGCCCGGCGTGCCGATGCTGGAGTCGACCGACGCCGGCGGCACCTGGGTCAGCAACGGCTCGTCGTTCCACGTCGACCAGCACGGCGTCGCGGTCGACCCGCGGGTGTCCGGCCGGGTGTTCATCGGCAACGACGGCGGCGTCTACCGCTCCACCCAGAACGGCTCGCTGAACGGCACGTGGACCAAGTCGCGCAACCTGTTCAACATGCAGTTCTACACGGTGGCCGTGTCGCAGCAGGACCCGACGCGGATCAGCGGAGGCTTGCAGGACAACGGATCGGTGCGGTCGTGGGCGGGCTGGGGCGAGATCTACGGCGGTGACGGCCTGGCCAACCTGATCGACCCGACGAACCACCAGAAGGTCTACGCCTGCGCCCAGAACGGCGCGTGCGTGCGGTCGACCAACGGCGGCAACACGGTGTCCTCGTTCGGGGCGACCACCTCGGAGCGGCGCGGCTGGCTGACGCCGGTGGTGTTCGACCCGAACAACCCGGCGATCATGTACTACGGCGGCAACCGGCTCAACCGCTCCACCAACTCGGCCGCGTCGTTCACCGCCATCAGCGGCGACCTGACGCACGGCACGTGGGCCACGATCAGCGCGGTCGGCGTGGCGAAGAGCGACAGCCGGGTGATCTACGCGGGCACCGAGGACGGCCGGATGTGGATCACCCGCAACACCGGCGGCTCGTGGCAGGAGATCACGGCCGGCCTGCCGACCCGGTTCATCACCAGGGTCACCGTCGACCCGACCGACGCGAACCTCGCGTACGCCACGGTGTCCGGCTACCGCAACGGCTCCAGCCTCGCCCACGTGTTCCGCACCACCAATGGCGGCAGCACCTGGCAGGACATCTCCGGCAACCTGCCGGACGCCCCGGTCAACGAGATCGTGCTCGACCCGCAGAACCGCGCGATCCTGTACGTGGGCAGCGACGTCGGCGCGTTCGTGTCGACCAACGGGGGCGCGAACTGGTCGCCGTTGGGCACGGACCTGCCCATCGTACCGGTGACGGACATCGACGCGTCCGTCGCGAGTGGACAGACGCTGCTTACGGCCGCCACCTACGGGCTGGGCATCTACCAGCTCCGGCCGTCCACCGCGCCGAAGAACGACTTCGCGATGGCGGTGTCGCCGCTGTCCGGCGCGGTCGACCCCGGCAACCCGGTCACGGCCACCGTGAGCACGTCGGTGGTGTCGGGCACGGCGGAGGCCGTCACGTTCTCCTCGGTTTCCGGCCTGCCGGCGGGCGCGACGGCGACGTTCACCCCGCAGTCCGTCACGGCGGGCGGCTCGTCGCAGCTCACGATCACCACGTCGGCCACGACCCCGGCGGGCAGCTACCCGGTCACCGTGACCGGCACCGCGCCCTCCGCGACCCGCAGCGCGACGTTCACCCTGACGGTCAACCAGGTCGGCAGCAGGTGCACGGGGACCAACCCGAACGACGTGGCTATCGCGGACAACGCCGTGGTGACGTCCACGATCCCGTTGAACTGCGGCGCCGGCACGGCGTCCCCGAGTTCGACGGTCGAGGTGCACATCAAGCACACCTACATCGGTGACCTGGTGGTGAGCCTGGTGGCGCCGGACGGCAGCGCCTACGTGCTGCACAACCGGACCGGCGGCGGTGCCGACAACTTGGACAAGACCTATCCGGTCGACCTGTCGGGTGAGGCGATGTCCGGCACCTGGACGTTGCGCGTGCAGGACGTGGCGGCGCAGGACACCGGAGTCGTCGACACCTGGACGTTGTTGTTGTAGGGACGAAGTTGCCGTGGTCAGCCGGCCAGGGGGTCGGGCGTCCAGTTCCGCTCGTCCTCCGGGTCGGGCACGGGGTTCGCGGCGGCGGCCAGCGCGGTCGCGGTCGCCGCGCCGCCGAACGCGGTGCCGTGCCCCGGCTCGACCCGGATGGCGAACCGGCCGCTCGGGTCCGCGACGGTGACCCGGTCGCCCTCCACCGTGCCCGGCCTCCCGGCGACCAGCGTGTCCGCCGGGAGGTCCCGGCCGGGGACGCCGTCCGTGCGCAGGCTCACCGTCAGGGTCGCGGCCTCCGCCGTGTCGCCGTCGGCGAACACGAGGGCGGCGAGTTCCCCGTCCGGGCGCACCGGCACCCGCACACCCAGCAGCCGCATCGGCGGGGTCACCGCGGCGGGCGCGACGGTGAGGGGCACGGTCACCGGCCGGGAGTGGCCGGTGTCCACGCTCTGCGCGACGCGGTGGACCCGGTCGCGCAGGTCGGCGGAGCCCCCGGTGAGGCGGACGACCGCCCACGCCCGGTCGGACCACTCCCAGACCAGTTCGGCGTCGCCCCGCCACCACGCGGCCCGGCCGTGGACGTCCGGCGCGCGGTCCACGGCCGGCTGCCAGCCCCCGCCGCCCTGGCCGGGGAGCCGGCCCGCCGCGTAGATCGCCACCGTGCCGCGCGGCCCGGCCGCCGGCGCGTCGGCCTCGCCCAACGTCACCTCCTGCCGGTGCCGCCCGGTCTGGTAGGCGAGCGGCGTGAAGCCGCCTGCCGAGCCGACCAGCGCCACTTGGCGCAACGGGTCGAACGCCGCCGCCGCGGGCTCGGTCGTCAGGCCGCGCAGGAGGGCGGGGGAGACCACGGCCGCGCAGATCACCAGCCCGACGGCGGCGACCACGTTCAGCGCGGTTCCGGTGCGCCGTCGGCGTCTGCCGTCCCGGATCGCCCGCGCGATGTCCACGCCAGGACCGGCGCCGGGTTCCACCGTGCGCAGCGGCTCCAGCAACTGCGAGTCGTTCATCGCTGCCCTGCCTTTCCCAAGAGTCGTCGCAGTGCCGCCAGTCCGTGCGCGGTCTGGGTCTTCACGTTGCTTTCCGAGCAGCGCAGCGCCTTTGCCACCTCCGACACCGGCAGGTCGGCGACGAACCGCAGCACCAGCACCGCCCGCGCGCGGGGCGGCAGCCGGCGCAGCGCGGACCACACCACCTCGCGGGTCTCCACGTCCGGCGGCGGGCTGCTCGGCTCCCGCGGCAGGTCCGCCGGGCGGCCCACCAGGCGGACCAGGCGCCAGCGGCGGCGGTGCTCGTTGAGGAACGTCCGGACCACGATCGCCCGCACGTAGGCGTCCAGGTCCCGGGCCGCGCGGGCCTTGCGCCAGTGGGCGAACAGGCGGGTGATCGCGATCTGCACCACGTCGTCGGCGCGGTGCTCGTCACCGCACATCAGGTAGGCCAGCCGGCGCAGGCGCGGGAGGTTCGCACCGATGTACGCGGTGAACTCCGCTTCTTCGTCGACGCCCACGACGGCGTACCCGAACGCGTCCGCCGTCACGCGGCCCGCTTCGCGAAGTGCCGGCGGGACGCCTCGGGGATCCACAGCAGGCACAGCACCACCGCCGACATCGCCCAGCCGGTGACCAGATCCGCCCTGACCTCTACTTCCGGGTACGACACGAACACGAAATACCGCCCTACGGCTTGGCATGCGAGCAACACGGTGATGGCGATCCGGCCCCCGTTCCGTCCGGAGTGGACGGTCGTCGCCAGCCACGCGTACAGCACGGCGCTGATCGGGTGGTAGACGGTGCCGGGGTTGAAGCTCGCCGCCTCGGGGGTGGCGACCAGCCGCCACACGTCCTGCACCACCACGGTGACGTGGTTGAAGGCGTGCACCCCGATCCCGACGACGGCGAGCAGCACGGCCGCCGGCCGCGTGGCGAGGACGTTCGAAACACTCATGGTGACCTCCGGGTCGCGTCCGCTGTCACCCCGGAGACACGGCCGGGGCCTCCCCACGTCTTATGGCCTGGGTCACACTTGCCGAGGGCCGTCCCCCGTGCGGAGGAACGGCCTCGTTCACGGCGGCTCAGAAGACCCCGGTGACATCCCACTTGTGCCGGGGGTCGGTCCCGTTGCAGTTCTGCACCTCGATCGCGCGCTTCGCCGCCGTGCTGCCGCGCACCGAGACGCACAGGTTCAGGTTGTACTCGGGCGAGATCTCGTATCGGTTCCCGCCCACGTAGTAGCGGTGGAACCGCTGGTTGGACTGGCCCCGGCAGTCCCAGAGCCGGACCAGCGCGCCGTGGCCGCCATACCCGTCGACGCTGAGGCACTTGTTCCGGTTGAAGTACGACTTGATGTAGAAGCCGCTGTGCGTCGAGTCGGGCGTCTCCACGAACCACTGCGCGGTCGTGCCGTTGTGCTTGTAAAGCTGGATCTGGGTGCCGTTCGCCGACTGGCGGTTGCGGACGTCCATGACCAGCGTGGTCGACGCCTGGTGGGCCCAGTACATGACGTTCACGGCGGCGGCGCGCGGGACCTCGGTCCGCGTCACCTGCGTCTCGGCGACCGCGGTGGACGTCGTCGCCATCAGCGCGGCGGCGACCAGCGCGGTGGACAGGAACAGTCGCTTCATCGTTCCCCCTCGGAATCCGGGTCAGCAGCGCTTGTAGGAGTTGGAGAGCCAGAACGAGCTGACGCCGTTGCCCACCCACCGGGCGTCACCGTGGTAGGCGTAGCACCAGCCGCCGTACTCCTTGTTCTGGAAGGCGCGCACGTAGTGGCAGTTGGCATAGGTGCGGAACGAGTGGATTTCGTCGTTCCAGCTCTCGCCGACGAACTCGATGCCGTAGTTGCCGCAGCCCCCGTTGCGCCCGTAGATCTTGGTCGACCCACCGCCGTAGTCCCCGTTGCGATACCACGTCATGATGAGCTTCTTGGCGGGAAGGGCGACCTCGGCCGCCGCCGCGCCGCAGGCCTTGGTCTCCTGCGGTGCGATGTTCGTGACCGGGTCCGGCGCGCCGACGACGATCACGCAGTCCGCGTCGCCCGACTGGGCAGGTGCCGTCTGCGCCTGGGCGGGCAATGCCGGCCCGGTGGTGAGCATGAGCCACCCGACCACCGCGCCGGCGATGTGGTGCCAGCGAATCATGGTTTCCCCCTTCGCATAACACGAGTGCTTCCAACGCCGTCCGAGGATCCGACCCGACCCGCACCCGAACCTTGCGAAGAACCTTGAACCCGGTGGTAGGACGCCTATGCCAGGACACAGCAAGACCCTGCCGACCGCGCGAGGGCGGGGCAGGGAGCCTCACAAACCAGGGGAGAGGAGCGCGTTGGTTCATCTTTCTACGCAAAAAGACGGCAGAAGAGGAACCACGGACTCAACGCGCCATAAGCACGCAAGTCTTGGATAAAGCTGGGGACATCACGAAAAAGGACCACATCATCGATAAACCCTAAAGCTGCCAGGGACCGGCTGGAACGCCACGCGCGCTACGGAACGCGCACTTGCGGCTGCCAGGTCGCGTACTCAGGCCGAAGGCACGCGAGTCAGCAAGCTGGGCGGGTCGCTCTGCGGGCGGCGTGTTGCGCTGACAGCCGTCCCCCGGCAGGCTTTAGGTCATCGATGATATGGTCATTTTGCGTAGTGTTCCGAGCTATATTCCAGACCTGCGTGCTCATGGAGCGCTTTGCGTCCGTGGTCCCTCTTCTGCCGTCGTTTTGCTTAAGAAAAGCAACAAACAAGGCGCCGTCGAGGGAACCGTCGTGTCGTGGCCCGCGTCGTCCTGGCATGGCGGGTCGTCGTGTGTCGTGGTGGCGTTCACCTTGGTTGCCGGTGGTGTTGGCGGTCGGGCCGGTGGTGTTGACGCTGTGGTCGGTCAGCCTGCCTGGCGGGTTCTTCGAGATGGCGCTGATCGCGCTGGTGTGCTGGGTGGTGGTCGGCCTGTTGTGGCTGGTGGTCGCCGTCCTCGCCGTGGTGGCCCTGCCGCCGCCCCGGGCCCGTCAGTCGGCTCGGCTGTGGCCGTTCCTCGTGGTCCCCGCGCTGTTGGTGGCGACGTGGGCGACCGCCCGCACCGGGGTGGTCGAGCGGCTGGTGTTCGACGTGCACCGGTCGGCGTTGGAGCGCCTGGTGGCCGACGTGACGGCGGACCCGGACCGACGGGTCGGCCACCAGGAGGTGGGGCTGTACTCGATCACCAGCGCCGCCGGTGCGCCGAGTGGGGGTTGCACGCTGATCACGTTGGAGCACGGCGGTTTCCTCACCTCCACCGGCTTCGCCCACTGCCCGGAGCACGTCCCCTCGGGCGCCGGGTCCGCGGACGGCTACGTCTACACCCACATCGACGGACCGTGGTACGAGTTCGCCTTCACCTGGTAGCCGGTCAGATCCGTTCCAGCACCACGTCGTCCAACTGCACCCAGGTGTCGGCCGACCGGGCCCACAGGCCGCCGAACGCCTCGACCTCGGTGGTGTCCGCGGTGAACTCGACGGTCAGCCGCCGGTAGTCCGGGAGATGACCGAACCGCTGCTCGGCCACGACGCCGCCGCCCGGACGCCGGACACCGAAGTAGCCCTCGCCGTTGGTCGCCGACGTGCGTGCCCAGCCGGAGATCCGGTACCGGCTTCCGGGCTGCACCACGACTTTCTGGCTGAGGTCGTGCCAGCCGGTGTCGTGCCGCACCCAGCCGTTGTTGCGGCCCGAGTGCGCCTGGCCGAGGCCCTGGTCGATCCCGCCGCGCCCGCCGATCCGCCACGGTCCGGGCCCCGCGCCCGCCGGGCGGTCCTCGAAACCGCCGTCGGACAGCAGGTTCGGGTCGGTCGGCACGTCGGACAGCCGCACGCGCATGAGCTTCGAGTCGTACGGCGCCCACTGGGACATCGAGAAGTACAGGTCCGGGCCGTCCGCGCTGGAGGGGTGCAGGAAACCGCCGTACAGGGCGGGGTAGTCGACGGCGTGCGCCACCACCCGGCCGCCGCTCCACGGGCCGTTCGGCGCAGGCGCGGTGCGCAGCACGATCGCGGCCCTGCTCTCGTCCAGCGCCAGGGACACCCAGCGGCGCAGACCGTTGTGGTACAACACGGATAGCTCGCCCACCTGAGTGCCGAACACCGGGACGGAGGCGTCCACGTCAGCCCTCCAGCCGGACGCGGTCCAGTACTCGTAGGCCGCCGGGTTCAGGACGTCCGGCTCCGCTACCCGCGCCACGTGCGCGTTGCCGAAGCGCCCGTTGGGCGTGCCGAAGAGGTAGACGAGACCGTCGTGCCGCACGAACGCGCCCATCTGGAACCGCGCGGACCCGCCCTGGTTGGGCCACCTGCTCGCGGTCGGCTTCACCCACGTCCGGCCGCCGTCGTCGGAGTAGGCCAGCCCGGAGTAGTTCGTGGTCCACGGCTGCCAGCCGCGGATGGACATGTAGTGGAGGTAGTCGCGAGACCCGACGCTGACCGCGGCCGTCGGGATCACGGTCACCTCGGACACCGCCGGGTCGCGGTGCAGGATCTCCGCCGCGTGGCCGGGCCGGTCCTCGACCATCGAGTCGATCCGCAGGCCGTCCGCGAGGTTCGTGTCCGCCGAGTGGCCGAGCACGTTGAACCGCCAGTCGGCGGTCTCCGGACCGGCGCCGTGGCCGCCCCAGCCCTCGCCGTAGGTGTCGCCGAAGACGACCGCGGTGCCGCCGCGGCTGTCGCGCCACATGATGCCGAGATCCGTCGCGTGCACGGCGAACCGCGTCCGCGTCTGGTTGATGTCGCGGTCGCCCTGCCCGGCCAGCAGCGCCACCGGTTGGGCGGGCGAGAACGGCGCGGCGGCGGTCGCCGGGAGCGTCGACGCCGCGAGCGCGGCGACCAGCACGGCGCCGCCGAAGGCCTTTCTTGGTGTGGACATGCCCCGTTGTTCTACCGGCAGCCGGTTGTCCGGTGTCGGGGGACACCTGCCGAACAACGAATCCCCAATCAATTCACCCGGCCGGAGAGCGAGGTGGCGGGATGCCACGGGGCGAACGCCCGCTGGACGCGGAGGACGGGCCGCTGGTGCGGTTCGCCGCCGAGCTGCGTCGGTTGCGGAAGAAGGCGGGAACGCCCTCGTACCGCGACCTGGCGGCGGTGGCGCACTACTCGGCGACGAGCCTGTCCGAGGCGGCGGGCGGCCGGAAGCTGCCCTCGCTCGCGGTCACCCTGGCCTACGTGCAGGCGTGCGGCGGCGACGCCGACGAGTGGGAGCGCCGGTGGCGGGAGCTGGCCGCCGAACTCGCCGCCGACCGGCAGGGCGCGCGGGCGGACGGGGAGCAGGCGCCGTACGTCGGGCTGGCCGCGTTCCAGCCCGAGGACAGCGACCTGTTCTTCGGCCGGGAGGAGCTGCTGGAGACGCTGTGGACCCGGTTGTCGGAGCGGCGGCTGGTGATGGTGGTCGGCGCGTCCGGGGCCGGGAAGTCCTCGCTGCTGCGGGCCGGCCTGGTGCCGAGGCTCCGGGCGGAGCGGCGCACGTCGCTGCTGTTCACACCCGGCCGGCAGCCGTTGCAGGAGTGCGCGGCGCGGCTGGCGGCGCTGACCGGCGGCGCGGCGGGCCGGCTGTACGACGAGCTGGCCGGCCACTCCCGCAACCTCGGGATGGCGGTCGCGCAGGTGATGGCCGGGCGGCCGGAGCGGTCCGAGCTGGTGCTGGTGGTGGACCAGTTCGAAGAGGTGTTCACGCTGTGCGCCGACGAAGGGGAGCGGGAGCGGTTCGTGGACGCGCTGGCCGCCGCCGGCGAGACGGACGGCCGCTGCCGGGTGGTGCTCGGCGTGCGGGCCGACTTCTACGGCCACTGCACCCGGTACCCCGCGCTGCTGCGAGCCCTCCAGCGGGCCCAGGTGACGGTCGGTCCGATGACCATGGACGAGCTGCGCCGCGCCGTCACGCAGCCCGCGGTCCGCGCCGGCTACGTGGTGGAGAACGACCTGCTGGCCACGCTGATGGCGCACGCCGGCGGCCGGCCGGGTGTGCTGCCGCTGCTCGGGCACGCCCTGCTGGAGACGTGGCGGCGGCGGCGCGGCACGTCGCTGGCGTTGAGCGGGTTCGAGGCGGCGGGCCGGATCGACGGCGCGCTGGCCCAGACCGCCGAGACGATCCACCTGGCCTTCAGCGCGCGGCAGCAGACCGTCGCGCGGGACCTGTTCGTCCGGCTGACCGCGTTGGGCGAGGGCACCGAGGACACCAAGCGCCAGGTCGGCTGGGACGAGCTGGACGCGGACGACCCCGACCTCGCCGTGGTGCTGGAGCGGATGGCCGCCGCCCGGCTGATCACGCTGGACCGGAACACCGTCGACATCACCCACGAGGCGTTGATCCAGGCCTGGCCGCGGCTGCGCAACTGGCTGGCCGAGGACCGGGACGCCCTGCGCGCGCACCGGCGGCTCACCGAGGCCGCCGAGGCGTGGGAGGTGCTGGACCGCGATCCCGGCGCGCTCTACCGGGGCGCGCGGCTGGCGCTGGCGGCGGACCTCGCCGCGCGCGGCCACACCGTGCTCAGCGCGCGGGAGCGGGCGTTCCTGGACGAGAGCGCGGCGGCGGAGGAGCACGAGCACGCGGCGTCCGTGCGCCGGACCCGGCGGCTGCGGCGGCTGGTCGTCGCGCTGTCCGTCCTGCTGCTGGCGACGGCCGGCCTGACCGGGTACGCGGTCCGGAACAATCACACGATCACGCAGCAGCGCAACACCGCCGTCTCGCAGAAGCTCGCGGCGCAGGCCACCGCCCTGCGGGCCACGAGCCCGGCCCTCGCGGCCCAGCTCAGCCTCGCCGCGTACCGGATCGCGCCCACCACCGAGGCCCGCAGCAGCCTGCTCAGCAGCCTGGCCGCCCCGCACGCGACGATGCTCACCAGCCACACCAGCCACGTGAACGCGGTGGCCCTGCACCGGGACGGCCGGACACTGGTCACCGGGTCGGCGGACGGCACCGCGCGGATCTGGGACATCGCGCGACCGCACCGCCCCGTCGAGTCGGCCACGCTCGCCCGGCACCTCGGCCCGGTCACCTCGGTCGCGACCGACCCGCGCCGGCGGATCGTCGCCACCGGCAGCGCCGACCACACGCTCCTGCTGTGGGACATCGGGGACGCCACGCGGCCGAAGCACCTGGCGACCGTCATCGACCACGTGGGGAGGGTCGACGCCGTCGCGTTCAGCCCGGACGGGACGCTGCTCGCGTCGGTCGGGGCGGACCGCACGCTGCGGCTGCACGACGTCACCGATCCGGGCTTCCCCCAGCGGGTGGCGGCCGTGGGCGGGCAGGTGGACGCCATGGTGGCGCTCGCCTTCAGCCCGGACGGCCGCACCCTGGCGGCGTCCGGCTGGGGCGACCGCGTCCTGCTGTGGGACCTGGCGGACCTCGCCGCGCCGCGCGAGCTGCCCGGCCACACCGGGTCCGTGGTCGCGGTGGCGTTCAGCCCGGACGGCGGCACGCTGGCCAGCGCGAGCCAGGACCAGACGGTCCGGCTGTGGCGGACCCGGGACTTCACCGAGAGGGCCATGCTGCCGCACGACGACGTGGTGCGGGCGGTGGCGTTCAGCCCCGACGGCCGGACGCTCGCCACGGCGGGCAACGACCGGATCGCCCGCCTGTGGTCGCTGGACGGGGACGGCGGCGGGCGGGAGCTGATGACCCTCACCGGCCACACCGGGTTCGTGGCCGCGGTCGCGTTCCGCGACGAGGGGACGCTGATCACCGGCAGCGAGGACCACACCGCGCGGCTGTGGACCGTGCCGGGGCCGGTGCTGGCGGGCCACACCGACTCCGTGTACGGCTTGGCGATCCACCCGGACGGGCGCACCGTCGCCACCGCTGGCCGGGACCGCACGGTGCGGCTGTGGGACGTGTCGGACGCCGAGCACCCCCGGCAGACCGCCGTGGCGACCGCCCACCCGGACATCGTCCGCTCGGTCGAGTTCAGCATGGACGGCAAGGTGCTCGCGACCACGAGCCACGACCGGACGGTGCGGCTCTGGCGCGTGGCGGGCGGGCACCTCCGCCGGCTGTCCACCCTGGACGACCGCAGCGGGGTGATGGTCGCGGCGGCGTTCAGCCCGGACGGCCGGACCCTCGCCACGGCCTCCGAGGACGGCATCGCGCGGCTGTGGGACATCACGGACCCCGGCGCGCCCCGGCTGCTGGCGGAGATGATCGACCACACCGACAAGGTCGTCGCGGTGGCGTTCAGCCCGGACGGCCGCGGCCTCGCGACCGGGAGCGCCGACCGGACCGCGCGGCTGTGGGACACCTCCGACCGGGGGGTGCCCCGGCGCGTGGCCGTGCTGATCGACCACGTGGGCACCGTGACGTCGGTCCGGTACAGCCCGGACGGCCGCCTGCTGGCGACCGCGAGCGCGGACCGGACGGTGGGCCTGTGGGACATCGGCGATCCCGACCGCCCCCGGCGGATCGCGCTCGCCGCCGGGCACACCGACGCCGTGTACTCGGCGGTGTTCCGGCCGGACGGCCGCCTGCTGGCGACCGCGAGCGCCGACCGGACCGTGCGGCTGTGGGACCTCCGGAATCCCGCGCGGCCGGTCGAGCAGGCCGCGCTCACCGGCCACACCGAGGGCGTGTCCGCGGCGGCGTTCCGGCCGGACGGCGGGACGCTGGTGACGATCAGCCACGACCGCACCGCCCGGCTGTGGCGGACCGACCCCGAGTGGGTGGCCGATCGGGTGTGCGCCCTCGCGCACCCCGTGATCACGGAGGAGGAGTGGGCGGAACACCTGCCCGACCTCCCGTTCCGCCCGCCGTGCCCGGCGAGCTGACCGCCGATTCGATTCCGGAAAGGACCCACGGCACGCACCGAGTCCGGCGGGTATCGTTGCCGAAGAATGCCGCCGAGGTCGAATGGTGATTCGCCGGTCTTTCACGGTCCTTTTGGCGATGCCCCGACGGGCTATTCCGCCGACTTCCGGGCATGCCGGCTCCGCGCGCTTCGGTAACCGGTCGTCCGGAAGCGGTACCTTTCGCTATACTTGCGCTGATCTGAGGGGGCTGGGGTGGATCTTCTGAGGGAACCGGTTGACCCGATCAAGGTAATCGTGGGCATGCGGAACGAGCTGGCCCGCTACGGCATGGAACGCCTGCTCGCCGCGTTGCCCAGAGTAAGCGCGCTGGAGATCCGGACTTCTCTGGAGGACGGTCGCCGGGCACTGCTCGACGGGGTCTTCGACGTGTTCGTGGTCGCGCTCGGCGAGCTGGGGCCGGAGCTGCGGCCGGCCTGCGACGGCCCACGCCCGGCGAAGGTTCTCGTGATCATGGAAAGCCTCGGCCCGGACGACGTGTTGCGCGCCGCCGCCGCTGGTGCGCACGGTTTCCTGAGCCTGGCGGAGATCAACGCCGTGACGCTCGACGAGACGCTGCGCCGGATCGCGAACGGCGAGGTCCCGATGCCGGTGACGATGGCCAACAGCCTGCTCGCGGAGGTCCGCAACGGTCCGCGCGGCGGGGTGCTCCCACACCCGGCCGCGTTGACCGCGCGTGAGCAGCAGGTGTTGTCGCTGCTCGTCCAGGGAATGACCAACAAGCAGATCGCCCGAAAACTGCGGATTTCCTCGCACGGCGTGAAGAGGTTGGTGGCGAATATCCTGGCAAAACTGAACACGCCGAACCGGACGCTCGCCGTGGCGCGTGCGCTGCAGGACGGCTGGCCGGCCTGCGTGGACGTTCCGAACTGATCGGCGGGCGCTCACAGCACGCTCCCGCCGTCGACCACGAAATCATGCCCGACAAAGAATGACGCGTCCTCGGAGCACACCCAGAGGATTGTCCGGGCCGCCTCGTCGGGGGTGCCGATGCGGCCGATCGGCAGGGCCGCCCCGAACCGTTCGGCGCGTTGTTCGGCGGTTTCGCCGGGGGCCAGCGACATGTCGGTGTCGAACGGTCCGGGGCTCACCGAGTTGATCCGGATGCCCTGCCCGATGTACTCCCGCGCGGCCGTCCGGCTCAGCGCCTCGACACCGGCCTTGGTCGCCGCGTACGCGCCGAAGCCGGGCAGCGTGGAGTGCCGGCCGACGGTCGAGGCGACGTTGACGATCACCCCGCCGTGCCCGCGCATGGCGTCGACCTCCGCCCGGAGGCAGCGCCAGGTGCCGGTCAGGTTGGTCCCGACGACCCGCAGCCAACTCGCCTCGTCGGTGTCGCCGACCAGGCTGACCTCCTTGACCCCCGCGTTGTTGACGGCCACGTCGAGCCGCCCGTGCCCGGCCTCGATCCGGCCGAACAACGCCGCCACCGCGGCGGGATCGGTGATGTCGGTCGGCACGGCCAGCACCACGCCGCCGCGGTCCCGGATCGCCCGTTCGGTCCCGGCGAGCCGGTCCGGGTCGCGCCCGGCCAGCACGACCGCCGCGCCCTCGGCGGCGAACGCGCCGGCCACCGCCCTGCCTATCCCGCTGCCCGCGCCCGTGACCAGGGCGACCTTGCCCGCGAACCGTCCGCTCACTGCTCGCCTCCACCGGTGTCGACTGCCTGTTGATCACTCGCCGCCGGTGTCGGTGTGGCGGCGTCCCGGCCGGACAGCAGTTC
The DNA here is from genome assembly GCF_050942485.1 of Actinosynnema sp. CS-041913. NCBI lineage: Bacteria > Bacillati > Actinomycetota > Actinomycetes > Pseudonocardiales > Pseudonocardiaceae > Actinosynnema > Actinosynnema sp. CS-041913. The sequence continues at coordinate 4,231,832 of NZ_CP192037.1, forward strand.
CGGCACGATGCTCAGGAAGCCGAGCACGGCCAGCGCCACGCCGATCCACAGCGGCGCCCGCAACCCGTGACCCGCGCTGATCGCCAGGCCGCCCGCCCACGAGCCGATGACCACGCCGAACGTGATGACCGACGTGTGGACCGTGTTGACCAGCGGACGGCCGTTGGAGGTCCGGATGACCCGTGCCGCCATCGCCGGGTTCATCGTCACGCCCACCAGCCCGACCAGCACCAGCGCCACCACGGCCACCGCCCGGACGTCCGCGAACAGACCGAAGATCGCCAGTGACACGGTCAGCGAGACCAGCCCGACCGCCAGCACGCCCATGGTGTGCCGGTCGGCGAACCGGCCGACGACGACGTTGCCGACCACCGTCGCGACGCCGTAGACGGCCAGCAGGACCGGCACCGCGCCCGACTCGAAGCCGCTGACGTCGGTGAGGATCGGCGTGAAGTAGCTGAACGCCACGAACGTCGCCCCGATGATGAGCGTGCTGGTGGCGTACGCCGCCCACAGCCGTCCGCTGCGGAACGCCGTCAGCTCCTCGCGCAGCCCCACGTCACCCGCGCCCGGAGAGGCCGGCACGACCTTCAGCGTGATCAGCCCGACCACCAGCGCGAGCCCGGCGACCGCCCAGAAGCTGGTGCGCCAGCCGAACTCCTGGCCGACGAACGTCGCCGCCGGCAGGCCCAGCACGGTGCCGATCATCAGGCCGCCCACCACGATCGACGCGGCGCGGCCGGCGCGGGCCGGTCCCACGGTGTCGACGGCGATCGCGAACGACATGCCGAACACCGACGACGCGGCGACCCCGGTGACCACGCGGGCCACCAGCATCACCTCGTAGGAGGCGGCGACCGCGCCGAGCGCCTGGCCGGCGATGAAGACGCCGATGAGCAGCAGGAGGGTGTTCTTCCGGGGGAACCTGAGCAGGCCCACGGTGAGCACGGGGCCGCCGAGGGCCATGGCGGCGGCGTAGACGGAGATCAGGTAGCCGACCGCGGAGATCGTCACGCCGAACTCCGCGGAGAGGGCGGGCATCAGTCCCGACACCATGAATTCGCTGGTGGTCACGGCGAAGATCCCGAGCCCCAGCACGTAGACGGCGAGTGGCATGTGGCCTGTCCTCGAATCTGGTTCGGTGGCCGGACGCCTTCGGCGGGGTCAGAGGGCGGCGAGGGTTCCTTCCATGACGTCGACGAGCGTGTCGCGGTCGCGGACGACCTTCGCGAGCACCCGCAGTCCGTAGTAGCCGGCGAGGAACGCGCGGGCGAGCTGCTCGGCGCTGCGGTCGGTGGTGATCTCCCCGGCGCGCTGGCCCGCCAGGATCACGTCGTGCAGGGCCGCCTCGGTGCGCGCGAACTGGCGGCGCACCTCGTCCGACACCTCGTCGCTGCGGCCCGCGGCGTCGGTGGCCGCGTTGACCGCCAGGCACCCGCGGTGGTCGGGGTCTGCGAGGTCGTGGTCGATCACGGCGGTCAGCAGGGCGCGCAGGCGCTCCTTCGCGTGCCCCGGCTGCCGCAGGATGCCCGCCTGCGTGGCGAAGCCGAGTTCGGCGTACCGGCGCAGCACGTGCCGGTAGAGGTTGGCCTTGCTGCGGAAGGTGTTGTAGAGGCTGCCCCGGCCGAGGCCGGTGCGCTCGCACAGGTCTTCCGTCGACGTCGCCTCGAAGCCCTTGGACCAGAAGACGTCCAGCGCCGCGTCGACCACCACCGCCTCGTCGAACTTCCTCGGTCTCCCCACCAGGGCAGGCTAGCGATTTTTGGGTGGGTCGATCAAATACTTCCCGTAGTCGGCCGCGGTCGGTCCTCCGGCGGCGGGAACGAGCCGTAGCGGCTGCCCACGTCCACCACCCGTTCGAAGGGGTTCGGCGTGGTCGGGGGCGGCGGCGTGCCGGGCACGGCGTCCTCGCCCAGCTCCAGGAAGAAGCCCTCGAACCCGCCGGGCGTGAACAACAGGAGTTGCCGCGCGACCCGGGTGGTGTTGTTGCGGAACCCGTGGAACGTGCCGCGCGGGATGAAGACCAGGTCGCCCGCCACCGCGGTGTAGGTCCGGCTGCCCGCGTGGATGTCCAACTCGCCGGCTAACAGGTAGAACGCCTCGTCCTCGTTGGCGTGGTTGTGGACCGGCGGTCCGCCGCCGGGCGGGACGTCGGCCTCCAGCACGGTGAGCGAACCCCCCGACGACAGGCGGTCGAGCTTCACGACGTAGACATCTCCGTTGAGCCACACCGACCGCCCCTCGCTCGCCGGCACGTGCACAGCTCGGAGCGCGTTTCGGATATGGGTCATCGCCTGTTGTCTCCTGTCGGATCCGGTCCGGCCTCTCCGGGGGCTGGGGGCGTCAGCGGTGCATGGGATGGACGATGGCGTAGTGCTGTTCGTCGCCGAAAGAGCCGTCCGGGTTGCGGAGCCGGGCTTTGCGCGGCCCCTCGAAGTCCCAGCCGGCGGCGATCACGCCGTTCGCGGACGGCGTGTTCCCGAGCTTGACACCGGCCTCCAGGCGCGTGTAGCCACCTTCGGCGAAGGCCCAGTCGGACACGATCCGCAACGCCCGCGCCAGGTACCGGCGGCCCCGGAAGCGGGGCAGGACACCGGCTCCGACGTCGGCGACCCGGGGCGGCACGACGGGGCGCAGCACGACCCGGCCGGCGACGTCGCCGGTCTCGTCGTCGACGATCACCATCAGGGCGCGGACGCCGGTCACCCACTCCAGGGCCGCCCGCTCGGCCTGCGCCGCGGTCTCGTGCTCCGGGACCGGGTCGGACAGCGCCCAGCGTCGTGCCTCCGCGTTGCTGTGCTCCAGGTGCAGCGCCGCCGCGTCCGCCGCGGTGGCCACGCGCAGCGTGATGACGCCGTCGCCGATGCCGCCCGCGGGCAGGTCCGGCAGCGCCGGCGCGATCGGTTCGCCGGAGTCGCAGGGTAGGCGGGCGAACACGCCGCCCGCCGCCGCGCCCCACGCGGTGGCCACCACGCCGCGGGACACCCCCTCGAACCGGAACCCGGCTCCGAGCGCCGCCTTGGCCTGGTCGACGTCGTCCAGCGGGCACCGCAGTTGCACGCGGGTCGCGCCGCGGGCGAACGACCACTCCGTCAGCGCCCGCACCGTGTCTACCGCCAGGCAGTGGTCGGGCGGGTGGCGGCGCAGGCTGAAGCCGAGGTCCGCCACGGCCGGCTGCTCGGCCGACAGCCGCACAATCGCCGAGCCGACGTCCTCGCCACCCGGTTCGGCCAGCACGGTGAACGCGGGCGGCCCGCCCGGGCGGCCGGGCGTCCGCAGGCGGGCCAGGCGCGCCCGACCGCCGGAGGCGAGGTGCAGATCGGTCATCGTCGTGTCCCTCGGGATCGGCGTCAGATGAACGGGTTGGCGGGCGTGCCGCCGAGGATCAGCTCGCCGCTCGCCTGGACGACGGAGTCCTGCGCGACGGCGTGCTGGCACATCGTGGTGAGGTCGCGCAACCACCGGTCGAGCGGCGAGGTCGGCCGGTACACCGACGCGCCGCCCACCAGGTCGTACAGCTTGCCCACGACGGACCGCGCGGTGCGGAACGCCTGGTAGCGGGCGAGTGCCGTGCCCGCGCGCTCGTCCACGGTGAGGCTCTCCCCGGCGGCCAGCCGCTCCCACTGGCGGTCCAGGTTGGCGTACACCGCGAACCGGGCGGCGGCGAGTTCCATCTCCGCCCCCGCGATCACCGCCTGCACGTGGTGGCTGCCGGACCAGCGTGCCAGGGTGATGCGGTCGACGCGGGTCTCGGCGAGTGACCGGACGTGGTCGACCGCCGCCCGCGCGACACCCAGCGGGACGCCGGGCATCTTGCGCAGGATCGCCTCCGGGGACGCGTGCAGCGGCCCTTCGCGGCGCGGCCGGGTGAAGCTGAACGAGTGCTCCTCGGGCACGAACAGGCCGGTCACCCGGTAGTCGCGGCTGCCGCTGCCGGCGAGTCCGGTGGTGAACCAGGTGTCGACGATCTCGAACTGCTCGGGCCGGGCCAGCATCACCCGCCAGTGCACCGGACCGCCGTCGGGGCCGGGCTCGGGCTCGCCGTCCCGGTGCACCACGCAGCCGGCCGCGAGCCGGTCGCAGTGCGTGCAGCCGCTGCCGAACCGCCACTCGCCGCTCACCAGGTAGCCGCCGGGCACGCGGTCGGCCCGGCCCTGCGGGTGGATCCAGCCCGCCGTGACCATGTCCAGCCGCGGGTAGAACTCGCGGGCCACCGCCTCGTCCAGGTAGCCGGCGTAGATCCCGGAGTCCATGCCGATCATGGCGCACCACGCGGCGGAGGCGTCGCCGGTCGCCAGCACCTCGATCACCTCGGTCTGCTGCGCGGAGGTCATGCCGGGACCGCCCCAGGACGGCGGCACGGCCATCCGGAACACGCCGGCGTCGCGCAGCAGGGCCACGACGTCGTCGGGCAGCCGCCGGGCCTCCTCGATCTCGGCGGCGCGCTGCCGCAGCACGGGCGCGATCCGCCGTGCCCGGTCGAGGATCTGAGGCCCGGTGAGGTGCACCGCTTCGAGCGTCTCGGCACCGGTCATCTCACGACTCCTTCCGAACGGGTGTGGTCCGAGGTCACGCATAGCGCCCCGGTGCGATCGTCCCGTGGGGGTCGAGCGCGGTCTTGAGCCGGCGGGCGAGGGCACGGGCGGCGGGGTCGGGGCTGAGCCGGTCGATCCAGCCGAAGTGGTCGACGTCGAGCCGGTAGGGCAGGTACCCGGCGTCGGCGAACAGCCCGTAGGCCAGGTCCAGCGCGCGGTGCGCCCGCGCGGTGCCCTCGGGGGACCGGTGGAACTTGATCGGGACCACGAAGTCCACCAGGTCCGGGCCGAGCGCGTTGAGCGTCGCGCCGCAGCGGACGCCGGTCTCCGCCGACACGCGGTCCAGCAGGCCGAGGGCGTGCCCGATGTCCGCTCCGGTGAACGGCACCAGCGGCAGGAAGAACAGCCAGCCCTCGCCCAGCTTGTCCACCTCGTCGGCGGGCCGGCCGAGGGTCGCGGCGAGGATGTCGTCGTTGTTCGTCGGATCCCCGGCGTACAGCTTGGCCACCGTCCGCGAGATGAGGTCGGTCGGCGCGCCCTCCTCCTCGGTGAACAGCTCCGCCGCCTCGGCCCGCAGCACGGCCGTCAGCGCGTCGACCGCCGCGGGCGTGCCCTCGACGCAGACGTGCGCCCGGAACCCGCCGGCCGCGCCGCCGTAGATCCGCGCGGCGGTGCGGTCGAGGACCTTCAGCACGCCGCCGATCAGGCCCTGGGCCATCCAGCGGCGCAGCTCGTCGATCGCCCGCGTCAGCACGTCCTTCGGGAAGTCCAGCCGCAGCACGCGCTGCGCCTGCGGGCGGGGCGGTAGCTGGATGGCGGCGGCGGTGACGACGCCGAGGTTCGACTGGACGAACAGCGGGGCCAGCGACGGGCCGAGCCCGTGCGCGTAGACCGGGGTGGGGCGGCCCGGCTCGGGCCACCAGCCGACGTGGACCAGTCCGCCGTCGGGCAGCACGACCTCCAGCCCCAGCACGTCGTCCACGCGCTGGCGGCGCAGTCCCACGCCCCGGTCGAGGGCGTTGCCGACGATGCTGGTGTGCGCGGAGGCCGCGGTCACGTTCACCACGCGCTCGGTGCCCGCGAGGAGCCCGGCGAGCCGGCCCTGCGTGACGCCCGGCTCGACCACCGCCCAGCCCCGTGCCACGTCCAGCCCGCGGACCCGGTCCAGGCCGCCCAGGTGCAACACGGCGGCGTCGTCCTGGGCGGGTTCGCTCGACCCGAGCCCCCAGTTGCGGCCGGTACTGACCGGGTGCAGCCGGCCCGCACCGCGGCCGAAGGCGCGGACCACGCCGCGGACCTCGTCGACGGTGCGGGGCGAGATCACCCCGGTGACGTGCCGGGAGCGGAACTCGCCGACGTTCGGCCGGGGCGCGGCCGGCACGGGCTCGCCGCGATCACCGATCCGGATCTCGACGCGGTCCGCGCCGACGATCCGGGCGGCGGCGTCCAGAGCCGCGCGGAGTGCTTTGCCGTCACGTTCCCGGTGGTGGCCGGACAATGCTGTGGAGAGGGTCATGAATGCCTCACTGCCGGTGCCGCGGGTGGTGAATCGCCGGCGGGTCATGGGCGAACACGGTCGGAAAAGTTTCGCGACGGCGCACACGGCCCCGGAAGACCCGGAGGGCGCGGCGGAGTGGCGAGTGGGAGCGGGTCATCTGGCTAGGCCACGTGGCGCGCCGGCCGGTGCGGCGGGGAACGTGCCGTGGCCGCCGCCGGGGTCGTCACCGGCACGGCGACCGGGGCCGACCACGGTCACCCGCGTGCGCTCGGCGCGGCCCCGGTGACCTGCGGCGAGGGCCTGGTCGCTACCCCCTGACCGGGCGGGGTCGTGCTCACGGCGCCGTGGCCGCGAGGCCGGCGCGGTAGGCGAGGAGTCCCGCGTGGGTCCTGTTGGGACAGCCCAGTTTGACCAGGATGCGGGACACGTGGCCCTTGACGGTGGTTTCCGACAGGTGCAGCCGGCGGGCGATCTCGGCGTTGGTCCGGCCATGGGCGAGGTGGGCGAGGACTTCCCGTTCCCTGGCCGAGAGCGCATCCAGCACAGTATCCTTTGTGGACTGTCGGACGGCGGCCGTGCGCAGCAGTCGGCGGGTCGCGGCGGGGGAGAGCACGGTGTGGCCGTCGGCCGCCACCCGGATCAGACCGACCAGGTCCTGCGGCGGCGTGGACTTCAGCAGGAAGCCCGCCGCGCCCGCGCCGAGCGCCCGCAGGACGTGGTGTTCGGTGTCGAACGTGGTGAGCGCGACGACGGTCGGCGGTTCGCGCAGCGCGGTGATGTGGCGGGTGGCGGTGACGCCGTCGACGCCGGGCATCCGCAGGTCCATCAGCACGACGTCGGGCCGGTGGCGGGTGACGGCGTCGAGCGCTTCCGCGCCGTCGTACGCCTCCGCGACGACCTCGATGTCCTGCGCCATGCCGAGAATGGTGCGCAGGTGGGCGCAGACGATCGGGTCGTCGTCCACCACGAGGACGCGGATCACGGTCCGGCTCCGACGGTCGTCGGGAGGGTCGCGTCGACGTGGAACCCGCCGTCGGCGGTGGGGCCGGCGCGCAGTTCGCCGCCGAGCAGGTCGATGCGCCGCCGCAGTCCGAGCAGGCCCGTGCCGCCGCTCGGGAGGCGCGGGTCGGGTACGGCGGCGGGCCGGGTGCTGTGGACGGTCACCCGCAGTCCGGCGGGGAGGTGGCGCACGACCAGCCGGACCCGTGCCCCGGGCGCGTGTTTGCGCACGTTGGTCAACGCCTCCTGGACGACGCGGTAGGCGGTGCGGCTCACCGCGGGCGACAGGGCGCGCGGCTCGCCGGACTCGGCCACCTCCACGGCGACACCGACCGAGCGGGACGTCTCGACCAGTTCCGCCAGGTCCGGCAGCGGCTCGGGCCGGTCGACGTCCGCCGGGTCGGGTGTGCCGGCGTTGAGCAGCCCGACGAGGTCCCGGAGTTCGTCCAGCACCTGGCAGCCGGTGGCGCGGAGGTCTTCGGCCGTGCCGCGGGTGTGCTCGTCGGCCGCGGTGAGGCGCAATGCCCCGGCCTGCAACACCATCACGGTGACCCGGTGGCCCACGACGTCGTGGATCTCGGCGGCCAGCCGCAGGCGTTCGGCGCGGAGGGCCTGTCGGGCGCGTTCGGCACGGGCCGCGACGTGCGCGCCGAGCGCGGCGGGCGCGCCGAGGAGCGTCACGATGACGCCGACGACCGAAGTGGGCTGCGCGCCCGGCGGAGCACTGACGTAGGCGAGCACGGCGAGTACGACGAACGCCAGGAACCCGACACCGCGGGACCGGAGGTTGACGTCGAACCCCGGGATTCCGCAACGGCGGGTCCGGCTGTTGACGTCGAACCCCGGGACTCCGCAACGGCGGGTCCGGCGGTCGACCTCGAAAGGCCTCGGCATCGAGGCGAAGCGCGGGGAGCGGCATGACCGGGAATCGCCCGCGAACGCGGCCACGGCGTACGCGGCGAACGGCGCGGCACCCGGCAGCAGGGCGCGGTCCGGTGCGAGTTCCGTGCCGACGCCCGGCCACACCCAGGCGCCGAGCACCAGGATCGCGCCGACCGCCGTGACGAACCAGGCGACCGCGACCGGTTGCGCACGGCGGAACCACAGCGCAGCCGCCGCGACCAGCGGAAGACCGAAAGCGGAAGTGTCGTACGGCGCCGGGTAGTCCGGGACCTGGGTGCCGATCTCGGCCGTCCCGAGCAGCGCGGCGAGCACCACCACCGCCGCGTCCACCCACCGGTCCCGCCTCATGGCCGCACGGTAGCGAGGGATGCCGCGGACATGGCCGTGCTCGGCGCGAAACCACTACCAAAGTCGTGGGTCGGTACTACTCCGGGCTGACCGTCGTCCTCGGATCCGGTGCTCGCGAAGCTGTTCGCGCCCCCGGCCGGCCCGCTGGGATCGGCGCATGGTCACCAGAAGGACTCTCCTGAAGACAGCCGTGGCCGCCGCCGGGGTCGGACTCCTCGGGGCGTGCGGCGAGGACTTGCCCACCGGCGACGACGGGTTGCGCACCGGGCACCTCGACGTGCCGGGCGCGCGGCTCTACTACGAGGTACGCGGCTCCGGCCGGCCGTTGCTGATGATCCACGGCGGCGCGGTGGACGCCGGTTCGTTCGCCGCGATCGCGCCCGGACTCGCCACGGACCGCACCGTGATCACCTACGACCGGCGGGGCAACTCCCGCAGCACGCTCACCGCGCCCGCCACCGCGTTGGAGGTCGGCCGGCAGGCGGACGACGCCACGCGGCTGGTGGAGACGCTGGTGGACGAACGGCCCGACGTCTTCGGCAGCAGCGGCGGCGCCATCGTCGCGCTGGAGTTCGCCGCCCGACACGGGGACAACCTCGGGACGGTGGTGGCGCACGAGCCGCCCGTGCCGTCCGTGCTGCCGGACGCCGCGGTGCACCAGGCGCCGTTCGAGGCCGTGCACCGGACCTACCTGGAACGGGGCGTGGACGCGGCGTTCGAGGAGTTCTCGACGATCGACCCGGACCGGCCCGACCCGGCGGCCGGCGGGCCCTACCCGGCCGATCCCGGGTTGGGGGACCGGATCGGGGGCAACCGGGAGTTCCTGCTCAAGCACGAGATGCTGGCGTTCATCCGCTATGCGCCGGACATCGCGGCGTTGCGCGGGAAGTCGCGACTCGTGCTCGGCATCGGCGACTACGGGGCCGAGGTCGGCACCCGCGTGGTGGAGACGCTCGCCGGACAGGTGGGGGTGACCGCGACGCGATTCCCCGGCGACCACACGGGATACATGTGGCGTCCGGCCGAGTTCGCCCGGAAGTTGCGTGAAGTGCTCGGCTGAACCGGGTCGGCCGGCGCTCGCGGCCGGCGGGCGTTCAGGGCGGGCGTTCAGGGCAGGCGTCGGCGTCCGGCGAAGCCCAGATCGGCCCGGTGGTACCAGTCCAGGCCTTCGTCGCCCTCCAGCCAGCACAGCAGCACCGGCACACCGTCCAGGTCGGACGGGAAGTCGACGAGCAGCGGTGCGAAGCCCTTCAGCTCCGCGCCGGTCGCCTGCACCGTGCTCATCAGCTCGTCCAGCCGGGCCTGCGCCGCCTTGAACTCGGCCAGCCCACCCAACCCGGTCGGCTCGCCCGTGCTCAGGGCGGCGGACAGCTCGGCGGCGTCGGCCCTCAGCGCGACGATCTCGTCCAGCACCGGCCGCAGCCGCTCCAGCTCGCGCCGCGCTTCGGCCGGCGTGAAAAGTCCCAACGTCCTACCTCGCCGAGTGGGTCCGTGACGGGCCCAGGGTACGGGTCGGTCCGCCAAGGCCGCCGGACGGGCGCTCCGCCGGCGGAGCCACTCCAGGCTTCGCCGGCGGAGCCGGTCCGGGTTCCGCTAGCGGATCCATCCCAGGCGCAGGAACACGGACTCGCCGGGCGCGTCGTCCACGCCGTCGTTGTCCACCGCGCCGACCAGGCGGCGCATCGGCCCGAAGCCCACCACCGCCAGTCCCTCGACCTTGTCGTGCGTGGTCGCGCCGTCCGCCTGCAGCGCGGGCAGCAGGTCACGTGCCAGGGTCTTGGCCACCACCGGCTTGGGCGCGCCGGCCGCGACCGGCGTCAACCCCGTGATGTCCACGCGGTAGACCTTCTTGGTCGCCGCCGCGTCGCCGCGCTGGTTGTCGCGTTCCAGGACGAGCAGCGTCCGGTCGTCCAGCGCGGTCACCTCCGACAGGCCGATCCAGCCGGTGGACGCCGCGTCCAGCGGGTAGGCCGCGAACGCCCACTCGCCGGTGGCCGGCGTGAAGCGGGCCAACGTCGCCTCACCGGGCCGGTCGGCCTTCCACTCCCGCTGCACGGCCACCCACACCTGCTCGCCGGCGCCCCGGCCGGTGGTCGTCACCCCTTCGAAGCCGTTGCCGGTGGCCGTCGCGGCGACCGCGGCGGGCAGCGGCACCTCGCGCACCACCGCACCGGACGCGGCCACCTCCACCAGCAGGTTCGGCAGCTTCTTGCCGTCGCCCTCGGCCGCCAGCCAATAGCCGCCGCCACGGCGGGCCGCGATGCCCTCGCCGTCGTAGCCGACCGGCTCGCCGTCCTTGGTCACGGTCAGCTCGGCACGCACCCGAGCGGGCGCGGACAGCGTGTCGACGGTGAGCACGCGCGTCGGGCTGTACGCGGAGTCGGTCACGGCGACCACGTCCCGGTAGTCGCCGGGGATGCCGGACAGCCCGGACAGCGCGCCGAACCCGATGCCGTCCGACCCGATCGACGGCGTGCCCTGGTTGCGCTGCAACGACACCGACAGCGGAGTGCGGGTCACGCGGTAGGAGGTGAGGGAGGAGCGGACACCGTCCTCCGCGGAGTCCTCCTCGGCGGCCACGACGAGCGTGCCGGTCGCCGGGATCGGCAACAGCCCCTCCGGACCGACACCGGCCGGCAGGGCCTGCAGGAACCGCGGCCGGCGCGGGTCGTCCACGTCGTACACGGCGACCAGGTTGGCCCGCTCCATGCCGACGAACGCGTACCGGTGCCGCCCGAAGGTCGCCACCGCGAGGCCTTCCGGCTCGACACCCTTGTTGTCCGACCGGCCGTCGGGGTACTGGCCCTGCCGGATCGCCACCTGCTGCAACTCGTTGCCGGACGAGTACACGACCTGGCCGGACGCGGCGTCGAACACCGTCCACGTGCGCGAGCCGCCCCGGTAGTCGCCCTCGTCGGCGGTGCCGAGCGTGCGGTCGTCCAGCCACGCGACGGCGTCCGGCTCGCGCGCGGCGGTGATCGCCTGCGACGGGTCGATCCGGCCGTCGTCCTCGGTGTCGACGCCCTGCACCGTGACGGAACCGGCGGGGAAGTGGTTGACGACCGCGCCCGACCGCAGGTCCACGATCGCGATGTGGTTGTTCTCCTGCAACGTGACCGCGACCTGGCCGCGGCCGTTGACGCTCACGTACTCGGGCTCGGGGTCGCCCGGGGCGACCAGCGCGATCCCGGTCAGCTCGACCCGGCGCAGGGTCCACTGGGCCGGCGCGCCCTTGAGGTCGACGATGGCGAGGAACCCGGCGGGCGCCTGCGGGATCTCACCGTCGTTCACGTCCTCGTCCCGCTCGTTCTCGACCGCGACGGCCGCGTGCCGGCCGTCCTTCGAGATGTCGATCGAGTCCGGCTGGCCACCCAGGTCGTGCGTGGCGACGACCCGGCGGCCGTCCAGGTCGACCACCAGCAACACCCCGGACGGCGCGGCGAACGACTCCGACGTGTCGACGGCGACCAGCGCCAGCCGACCGAGGATGTCGACGGACGTCGGCTCACCCGGCACGGCAAGCACCCCGTCCGGCGCGAACCGCCCGTCCCGGACCTTGGCGAACCCGATTCTTCGACCGGGCGAGTCGGTGTAGACGACCGTCCGGCCGTCCGCGGTGGCCGCGGCGATCTCGGCGGCCGTGTGCTCCGCCGCGGAACTGTTGCGGAACACCGACATGGTGTCGACCCGCTGGAACCGCTCGGGGCTGCCCGCCTGGGCAGCCGGCAACACGGACAAACTGACACCGCAGGCCAACAGACCTGCGAGCACACGGACCGGACGGGTCACGGAGCCTCCAACCTCGACGACGGGCGCTTTCTAACCCACGCGGGCGACCTCCGGATGAACGCGCGGTGTCCCCAGTCTGACCCGCCCCGGTCCGCTCTGGTCTGGGCCTCGTGGACGATCTTCCGTTGCACCAGTCGGCCGAGATCCTGGTCGGTTCGAATGGTCCCGTCGTGGTCGCGGAGCTGTTGGACGCGATCGCCGGGTCCGACGGTCCCGCCGCTACCTTGTCGGCACGCCTCGGCGGTGACGATCCCGTCGCGGTGGACCACGCCGACCTCGCGGTGGACCACGCCGAGCTGGTGGCGGCGGCATCACGGGAGGCGACCCGCCTCGCGGACATCCACGTGCGGCCCGAGCACCTGGTGCTGGCCTTGGTCGAGTTGGCGGGTGGGCCGCTGGAGCGGGCGCGGGGCGTGTTGCAGGTGATCATGGGGGAGCGGGCGCACGCGGACTACGAGGGGCTGCGCCCGGTGGTCCGGGCGGAGGCGCCCCGGCTGGTGCTGGTCGCCGGGGTTCCGGGCACCGGGAAGAGCACCCTGGCCGAGGCGTTGGCGTGGCGGCTGAGGGCTCCGGTGTTCTCGATGGACTGGCAACTCGGCGCGCTGGTGCCCTTCGGTGTGCTGCGGGCCGACAACACGGTTCCGTTGGCGGACCTGAACCTGACCGCCTCGGCGGCGCGCCAGCTCGGAGGACGTGCTGTCCAAGGTGTTGGCGTACTTGTAGGCGGTCTTGGCGTACCTGTAGTGAACGAGCCGGTGAAGGTGGACGGGGTCAACTCGGCCGCCGTGTGCCTGTGCCTGGTCGGGGGGACCGACCCGGGGTGACCGCGCCCAGCCCTCGCCGGGAAGGCTTGGGCGGCGGTGGCTCGTCGTCGGCCGCCAGGGCGTCGTAGGCGGACAGCCAGCCGGTGGCGCGGTAGTCGCCGCGGCGGGTGAACACCGCGACACCCCGGTCCGGCTCGTCCGGGGCGTCGTCGGGGTAGCGGACGTCGGTGGTCGCCTTCGTCGGCGTGGGCGGGCCGTGGTGCTTGCCGTGCCAGGTGACCGCCGCCGCCGCGACCGTGCCGCCCACCGTGGCGTGGTCGTCGTGCAGGGTCAGGGTCGCGGTGGTGGCGCGTTCGCGGAGCAGGGCCGTGTAGCCGGCCTGGTCGAGTTCGCACTCGGCGGGCGGCCGGCCGGGTGGCCAGTCGGGGGAGCGGACGCCTCGGGCGAGGGCCGAGCGCCACATCTCCGGCACCAGGGCTTGCGCGCGGTGGCGGGTGGCCATCTGCTCGCACAGCCACAGCAGGCGGCCCGCGCCGCGCCCCGGCGCGAGGTGCCGCCAGCGCAGGCGCTGGTCCAGGTCCGCCGCCACGATCGCGATCCACGGGTGCACGGCGCCCAGCACGCCCTGCGCCGCCAGCCAGGACAGGTAGCGCGGAGCCTGGTCGAACACCGGGTGCAGGGTGGACAGCGGGATCCCGGCGGCGACCCGGCGGCCGGGTTTGGCGCGCGCGAACAGGTGCGGCGAGCGGGCCGCCAGCAGCAGTGCCGCGCGGGCCAGGTCGCCGGGTGCGGTGGAGGTCTGCGAGCCCAGGCCCTTGACCGACGCGGTGTGCGTGATCTGCGACGTCCGGCCGCCCGCCTTGATCACCGTGGCCACCGCCGGGCGCACCTGGTCCGGAACCGGGATGGCCGCCAGGTCCCGCACCGCGACCGACAGCACGAGGGTCAGGGCGTCCTCGGCGGCGTCCGGGTCCGGCGGCACGGGGAGCAGGCCGAGCGCGTAGCGCAGGCGGTGGCCGGCGTGCGTGGACACCATCATCCGGGCGGTCAGTCGGCCCAGTTCGGTGATCGCGAGCGTGCCGTCGGTGCGGGCGGCGAGGTGGCCTTCCGCGACCAGGAACGACACCGCGTCCTGCACGGGCAGCAGCGCGTCGTCGCCCTGCGCGTGGGCCAGGGTCTCCACCCACCACGCCTCGGCGTCCGCCAGGCTCGTGATGCGTCCCTGCAACACCTCCGCGAGCACGTGGTCGGGCAGGCTCTCGTGGATCCGCGAGTACACCGAGTACCCGGCGACCAGCCTGGTCTGCCACGCCGCCCGCTGGTGCTCGTCCACCACCAGGTACGACCAGCCCTCGGTCTCCCCGGCCCCGACCCGCCCCGCGCGGCCGAACATCTGGAGCACCATCGAGGTGTCCATGGTCTCGCCGCCGACCGTGGTGTCCCGCACGATCACCGCGCGGGCGGGCAGGTTGACGCCCGCCGCGACGGTGGACGTGGCGACCAGCACGTCGGCCTGGCGTTCCCGGAAGGCGCGCTCGGCGGCGTGCTTGTGCTCGTAGTCGGCGTAGTGCAGGCGGACGCCGACCTCCGCGCACACCTTCGTCAGGCCGTCCACGTCGTCCGCCGCCACGGTGTGCACCGGCGCGCCCCGGTCGGCGGCGATCGCCATCGCGGTGGACCGGACGTTGCGCTTCGAGCCGCAGAACACCAGCACGCTGCCCCGCTCGGCGGTGTGCCGGGCGGTCAGATCGATCACCACCTGCTCGCGCAGCCGGGCATTCGCGGCGTACCCGGACCCGGCGGGCACGGTCGGCAACTGCCACGTCACCCGCGACGGCCGCCAGGCGGTCGCAACCAGCTCCGCCTCCAGCCACTCGGCGACCTCGGCGGCGTTCGACACGGTCGCCGACAGGCCGACGATCCGCACCGGCGAGTCCGCGCCGCGCACCCGTGCCAGCAGGGCCTCCAGCAGCGCGCCGCGGCCGGGCGTGCCGAGGAGGTGGATCTCGTCCACCACCATGCAGCCGACCTCGCCCAGCGCGGCCTGGAGCGACGCGGCTCGGCAGATCGCCTCGAACTTCTCCGTCGTCGCCACCCACAGGTCCGCGGCCCGGACGCGTTCGACGTCCACCGCGTACTCGCCGGACAGCCGCTCGACCCGCAGGCCCTGCGCGCGCCAGGTCTCCAGCTCCCGGTCGAGTTCGTCGGTCAGGGACCGTTGCGGCACCAGCCAGGCCGCCTTGCGACCCTCGTCGAGGATGGTCTTGAGCACCGCGAGCATCCCGATGGCGGTCTTGCCCGCTCCGGTGGGCGCGGTGATCAGCAGGTGCGAGTCGTCGTCCAGGATGCGCGGCGCGGCCTGCGCCTGGGCCGGGTTGAACATCGGGAACGGCAGGAACGGCAGCCACTCCGGCGGGACGAAGCGGTCCACCGGCGCCGGCTCGGGAGCCTCGGCGGGGATCGGCTCGTGCAGGTCCCACAGCAGGCCGAACGCCAGCCGCGCGGCCAGCGCCCGGTCGTCGGTGACCGGCTCGCAGCGTTCCGGGACGATGCCGCCGACCTCGGAGAGCCACGCGGTGGCCTGGAGGCGGTCGGTCAGCGACGAGACGGTCTCCTGCTCCAGCCAGTGCCGGATCGACCGGTGCTCCACGCCCTCCTGGGTGAGCAGCGCGCGCAGGCCGTCGAACTCGGGGCGGTCCGGCATGATCACCCGCGCGCCGGACACGCCGGCCGGCGGCTTCAGCGTCGGATCGGTGGTCTTGCACCACCACACCGGACCCGAGTCGACCGCGTTGACCAGGGTCGGAGGCAAGGTCGGTGCTTCGTCCTGCGCGGTCGGGACCGCCTCGGAGCCGGCCAGGATGGACCTGATCCGGGCGGCCATGACGGTGGTCGACATCCGCCGCGCCGGCCGTGCGGGCGGCGTCTGGTCCGGCTGCTCGTCCGGTGGTGCTCCGGTGCCGGGCTTGTCGTCAGGCAGGTGTCCGTCGGTGCGGTGGTCACCGGGCTCGCTGTCGGGCAGGTGTTCGTCGGGCTCGCGGTCGGTACGCGGTCGGCTGGTTCGGCGGGCGGCGGGCTCATCGTGCGCGGGTTCGGGTGCTTTCGGCGTGCGGTCTTCGGGCCGCTCGCGGGACAGGGTCTCCTGCGCCAACGCCGCCAACTGCGCGTCCTCGGCCGCCCGCCGCGCGACGGCCTCGGGCTTCAGCTCACCCAGCACCGACCGCTGCGACAACTGCAACTGGCGCAACGTGAACGAAGCCGGGCACCGCGCGCACACCACGGCGGCCTGCAACTGCTGCTTGCCGCGGTGCGGATGCGCCCGGTAGAGGCCGTGCAGCTCGCCCGCGCACCGGGGGCACCGCTTCTCGACCGGGATCGGCGACCACTGCCAGCCGGGCTCGCCGTACCGGGCGATCGCGGGTTCGGGACGGACGCCCCACCGGGCCTCGACCACCCCGGCGACCGACGTGTCGACGTCAGACGGCCCGCGAACCACTCATCGCCTCCCCTGCACGCCCACGGCCGTCGGCCACCCACCCCGGTAAGCACGCGATGCTAACCCGACGGCCGCCACCCGCGCCGACGGCCGCCGCGCGGGTCAGCGGCGGTGGTACCGGACGGTGTTGGCGGTGCGGGTGCGCTGGACCATGCCCGCCCGGTGCAGGCGGCCCAGGTGGTAGGAGACGGTCGACGGGGCCAGGTGGTGGCGGCGGGCCAGTTCCGCGGTCGTGCGGGGGACGTCGAGGTCCTGGAGCAGCGCGGTCCGGGTGTGGCCCAGCACGTCGCCGAGGTGGCGGGTCGACGGGGTGGCCGTCGCCGGGTAGACGAGGTGCACGGGCCGGACGCCCAGCGGGTCGATGCCCACGCCCACGTGGCCGGCGAGCGTGGACGGCAGCAGGAGCAGGCCGGTGGTCTCGCGGACCGTGCGGTGGAACGGGCGGGTGACGTGCAGCGCGCCGTCGTGCCACCGGGTGGTCCGGTCCAGGCCGCCCAGCAGCGCGCCCAGGCCGTCACGGGCGGCGGCCTTCGCCCTGCGGTCCACGTCCGCCTCCAGCCGGCGGTGCACGGTGGGCCAGCGCGGGGCGAGGAAGTGGGCCCAGAAGAGGGCCAGTTCGTCGGCGAGTCGCTGGGCGAAGACCTCCTCCCCGTGGTGCAGGCACTCCAGCACGGGGCGGGCGTGGCGGGCGCTCTGCGGACCCGTGCCGCGCTTCCCGCGCACCCACGCCGCGAGTTCCGCCGCCACCTGCTCGGGCGGGGTGGTGGCGACCTCGTGCAGTTCGCGGTCCACGTCGGCGTCGTAGCCGGCGGGCAGCGGGTTGAGGAAGTCCGGCACGTATCCTCGGTGCTGGCCGAGGAAACCCGCGAGCAGCCGCAGGTCGTGCCGGACGACGGTGTCCCGCGCCGCGTGCGCCCAGCGCGCACCGCGCCGGGCCTGCGGGTGCCACTGGTTCAGCACGGTGCCGATCTCCATCAGCGGCGACAGCCCGAACCTCGTCGCCGCCAGAGCCGTCGCGGACAGTTCGACGGTGATCACTCGTCCTCCCGGTGAGGCGTTCGAACCTGGTCGAATCACTGGCGCGACGGCGGTCGCCCGACCACGATGCCGTTTGTGCGCAAGCGAATCAGCCTCCTGATGGCCCTTGCGGTGGCCGTCGTCCCGGTGCCCGCGTCCGCGTCGGACTCGTCGTGGCAACCGCAGTCCGCCGCCGCCCGGGGCACGTTCACCGCCGTGACCACCGGATCCGACGACGCCTCGACGGCCTGGGCGTTCGGGATCGGCCCCCACGGGCGGTCGTTCGCCGTCCGGACCACCGGGCAGTTCGCCGAGGAGTGGATGCCCGCGGCGGTGCCCGACGTCGGCCGCGTGCACCACGCGGCGGGCCGCTGGGCGGCGGGTGAGCGGGGCGCGCTGCGCTGGGTCGACGGCGCCTGGCGACGTGTCCCGTTCGCGGGGCGGCCGGGTGCGGTCACCACCGTGCGGGCGGTCGAAGTCGATCCCCTGGACGGGGAACGGGCGTGGGCGGCCGGTGTCGAGACCGTGCCGGGCACGCCGTGGCGGCGGGGTGTCGTGCAGCGCTGGGACGGCTCCCACTGGCAGGCCGTCCCGGTGCCGACCGGGCTGCTGGACGCGTCGAGCGAGCTGACCGCCGTGCTGCCGTGGGTGGCCGGCGAGGTCTTGGCGTTCGGCGTGGACCACGACCGGTCGGGGGACCGGGTGCTGGTGCTGCGCTACGACGGGCGCACCTGGACCCGCGTGCCGACACCGCACCGGCCGGGGCACGACGAGCACGTGGCGGGTTACGCCCCTGCCTCCGCCAGGCTCGTCGGCTGGACCGCCCCGGTCGGCGCCCCGCCGTCCGCCCGCCGCCCGCTGGTGTACCGGGTGAACCCCGAGACCCGCGAACTCGTCCGCGAGCGGACGCCCGCCGTGGCCGCCGAACTGACCGCCGTGACCACCGAGTACGGCACGCCGCTCGCCGTCGGGCACACCGCCGCCGGCCGGCCGTTCGCCATGCACCTGACCGGTGACCCCGAGGAGGGGTTGTGGGCGGCCGATGCGATGCCGGACATCCGGGGGAAACTGCTCGCGGTGTCGGGGATCCTGGTGCCGAACATCTGGGCGGTGGGCGTGGCATCCGGCCCGGCGGGCGACCGTCCGCTGGTGCTGCGGAACAGCCCGTAGGCCGCCCACCCGCCCGGTGACGAGCCACCCGCGGCACGTCCGAGTGCCCGCACGACCAACGGCGTGGGCCACGCCGCGTAGTGAAAGGGTGCCGCCGGGTTACTGCGTCCCGATGGCGCGACCCCGAGACTGGACGGGGCGCGCCAGAGAAGGGACTACCCGATGACACTGGTCCGTAACACGCTGGCCTGCGCCATTGTGCTGGTCGTGCTCAACGCCCCGGGCGCGATGGCGGTCGAGCCCTATCCCACCACGATTTCCCTGCCGGACGGATTCCGGCCGGAAGGCATCGCCATCAGCGGTGAGTCGGCGTACTTCGGCTCGATGGGCACGGGCGCGATCTACCGGGCGGATCTCGCCACCGGGCGTGGCGCGCAGTTCGTCGCCGGCACCGGCACGGCGGCGGTCGGGCTCAAGGTCGACGGCCGCGGCCGGCTGTTCGTCGCCGGCGGCGCCGGCGGCAACGCGCGGGTGATCGACACGCGCAACGGCACGACGCTGGCCACGTTCCGGTTCGGCACCCGGTCCACGTTCGTCAACGACGTGGTGCTCACGCCGGACGCCGCGTGGTTCACCGACTCGCTCACGGCGGTGCTCTACAAACTGCCGTTCGGGCCGGACGGCGCGCTGCCCGCGCGGGCGGAGGTGATCAGGCTCAGCGGCGACATCGTCTACCAGTCGGGGACGAACGCCAACGGCATCGAGACCACCCCGGACGGCCGCGCGCTGATCATCGCCCAGCACAACACCGGCAAGCTGTTCCGGGTCGACCCGGCGACCGGTGCGACCAGGACGCTGTCGGTGGCGGGCGGGCCGCTGGTCAACACCGACGGGCTGCTGCGCGACGGGACCACGCTCTACGTGATGGAGAACCGGGTCAACCGGGTCGCCGCGGTGGGCCTGGACGCGACCGGGGCCACCGGGACGCTGCTGCGCCGGGTCACCGACCCGAGGTTCGACGTGCCCACCACGGCCGCGGCGTTCCGGGACCGGCTGTACCTGCCGAACGGCCGGTTCACCACCACGCCGACGCCGGACACCACCTACACGGCGGTGGCGATACCGAAACCCTGATGGCCCATGTGGGCGAGCCGGTAACGATCTCCGTCGGACGGTCGAGGAAGTGACGTGAAGGCGTTGTTCGTCCGGCTCTACCGGTTCACCCGGGTGCGCGGGCTGATCGTCCTGGCCGTCGGCCTGGTGTTCGGCACGATGCTGTTCGCGATGGGCGGGTTCCAGGCGCTCAGCGGCGCGGGCGGCGTGCTGGGCATGGCGATCAGCGCGCTGGTGATGATCGTCGTGGGCGCGGCGAAGTACCCGCGTTCGGCGAACACCGTGGGCCACGAGGAGGTCGTGCTGCCGCTGCTGCGGTCGTCCGCCAAGTACTGCCTGATCCTGCGGCCGTTCGGGCAGGACGCGGAGATCGTGCTGCCCAAGGCGATGGCGAAGCGCCGCATCGGCGGCAGCCCGTTCGTGCGCAACGTGACCATGGAGCAGGTCGTCACCACCGCCGCCCGCACCACGCTGGACATGAAGACCTACGGCATCGTGGACCAGCGCACGACCTTCGCGCCGCCCGGCCCGATCCTGATGCGGGCGCCGGACGCCGAGTGGCAGTCGGTGGCCCGCAGCCTGATCCGGCGCGCGCACGTGATCGTGCTGATCCTGCCGCCGGACCGGGACTTCGGCGACGGCTTCCAGTGGGAGGTCGAGCAGATCCGGCGCTACGGGGCGCAGTCGCGGGTGATCGTCCTGCTGCCGCCGGGAGACCGGGACGAGGAGACGCACGAGGCCGCGCTGCGCCGGGCGTGCGTGCTGCTGGCCCTGCTGGACGGCGAGCCGGACCACTTCCGGATCCACGAGTACGAACTCATGCTGCCGGCCACCACGCTGCTGATCCGGTCGACGGAGGGAGGCGCGAAGTGGTGGGAGTCGGTGGCCGGGCCGCCGGAGCGCACTCTGTTGGGGCGCAAGCGGAAGATGGTGATCGCGGACATCACCTACCTGGAGGTGCTGGAGGTGGTGATCCGCGAGATCGACCACGAGCACCCGTGACTAGCGGCCTTCGGCGAGGGTGTGGGCGACCAGGGCGTTGGCGTGGCCGTGGCCGAGGCCGTGCTCGGCCTTCAGCCAGGTGACCAGCTCCAGGTGCTTCGTCAGCGGCGACTCGCGGATGAGGTCCTGCCACTCGGAGACCGGCCGGCCGTACGTCCGCTCGATGGAGGGGAAGTAGGAGGCGGGGCCTTTCACCGCGTCGCTCATGCCTGGTGCTCCTGTTCCTGTTCGACCTGGCGGTTCCAGTCCTGCTTGGTGGACTGCCAGCCGTCCTCGTCCTTGCCCAGCCGCCAGTAGCCGGAGATGGAAAGCTGCTCACGCGGCACCGCGCGCTCCACGCGCAGGTAGCCACGCAGGTCCTTGACCATGCCGGCCTCGCCGTGCACGAACGCGTGCACGCGGCCGGGCGGGAAGTGCAGGGCGCGGACGGCCGCCACCAGCGCCTCGCCGCGCGGCCCTCCGGCGCGGTGCACCCAGACGACGTCGAACGGCGTGTCCTGCTCGTCCTCGGGCCCGTCCACCTCGGCGAACACCTTCGCGACCGCGCCGGCGGGCAGCGCGTCCAGCGCCGCCGCGATGGCGGGCCACGCGCTCTCGTCACCGACCATCAGGTGCCAGTCGGCGGTCACGTCCGGCGCGTAGCCGCCACCCGGACCGGCGAAGTGCAGCACGTCACCCGGTTGAGCTTTGGCGGCCCACGGTCCGGCCACCCCGGAATCACCGTGCGTGACGAAGTCGATCGTGAGTTCGCGGGCGTCGGCGTCCCAGCGGCGCACCGTGTAGGTGCGGGTGCGCGGCCACTGCTCGCGGGGCAGCGTCTCGCGGACCACGGCCAGGTCGAACGGCTCCGGGTAGGCCACGTCCTCCTGCGGGAACTGGAGCTTCACGTAGCTGTCGGTGAACGGCCCCACCGCGAACCCGGCCAGCCCCTCGCCCCCGAGCACGACCCTGATCATCTCCGGCGCGATCCGCTCGGTACGCAACACCCGCCCACTCTTGCCCCGGGACCGCTCGGCCATGGGTTCCCGCTCCTCGCCGCCGACGACACTCTCGGTGTCCACCGTACGTGCCGACGTCCACCTTCCGGCGTAGCGCCCCCGCTTCAGTGCGGCCCCGGGAGGCCGGGCACGACACCGCGTCGGCTGGTCGGACGGTCGCCGCCGCGCCCCGGCCGGGCCGGGTGAGGTCGCTCACGGTCGCCCGGCGGTCCAGGGACGCCGCCCAGGCGCGGATGTCCGCCAGGTGCTCGACCCCCGGCCCTCGCCGGGGGTCGACCTGATCGTCTGCCGGTGGGGCCGTCGGGCCCACTCGATTCCGGTCCGACCGTGAGACCATGCGGCCACGGGAGAGAGGGGTCGGGTTTGGCCCAGGAGGAGTGGACGCCTGCCGCCAACCACATCGGCGGCCACGTCTACGGACCCGCCGTGCAAGCCGGCCACATCCACGGTGACGTGCACATCAACCACGTTGCGGGCGACGTGCAAGCGGTTCCGGCGGAAGCCCCGACCCACCACCCGCCGCCCGAGGGCTGGGACACCCGACCCGAACTCCCGCCGGAGATCCGGTTCCTGCTGCGCGCCCAAGTCCAAGCGGCGCGGGAGCTGCCGTACCGGCTGCCGGGTGCGCGCCGGCCGTCGCTGGCCACCGTCCACGTCCGGCAGGACCTGGGCAGCGGCCACGAGGAGCCGTCCGACCAGAACCGGCCCACCCCGATGCTGGACAGCCGGCGCCGCCTGGTCGACCCGCCCGGCACGCCGGTCGCCCGGCCGGCCGTCCGCCCGCCGTCCCGGACCGTGCGCGCGGCGCTCGACGGTGACGACCACCTGCTCGTCACCGGAGGACCGGGTCAGGGCAAGTCGACGCTGAGCCTCCGATTAGCCGCCGACATCGCGGCCCGCTGGACGGCGTCCGACGGCGGGATCCCGCTCACGGAGCCGGTCGTGCCGGTGCGGCTTGCCGCCCGCGAACTGGCCACGCGGCTCGACCTGCCGTTCGCCCAGGCGCTCGCGGACGCCGTGCGGGTCGAGTACGGCTCCCTGTTGCGCTTCGCGGTGGACGCGCGGACGCTCGGCGAGCGGGTCGTGGGCTGTCGGTGGCTGCTGCTGGTGGACGGCCTGGACGAGGTCGCCGACGCCACCCGCCGCGACCGCCTGGTGGCCGTGCTGGCGGCGTGGGCGTCGGACGAGTCGCCCTACCGCGTGATGCTCACCACGAGGCCCATCGAGGGCGCGGCGCTGGCCCCGTTGCAGCGGGTCGGCGCGGCGCGGTACGAGTTGCAGCCGTTCGACGAGGAGGCGTTGCGGCGCTTCGCCGAGAACTGGTTCGACGACGGCGGCGACAGCGCGTACCGGTTCGTCCGCCAGGTCCGTGAGGCGCACCTGGACGAGCTGGTCCGCGTGCCGCTCCTGGCCACCATCGCCGCGATCATCTTCGAGCAGCACGACGACCGCCCGCTGCCCGACAACCGCTACGAGCTGTACGAGGCGTACCTCAAGTACCTGAGATCCGGGCGCCCCACCACCCGAGGCCCGTTCGACCACTGCTGCGACGCCCTGCTGGAACACCTCGGCCGCATCCGCCTGGAAGCCGACACCTCGCTGGTCGCCGCCGCCCAGGCCTGGGCACAGCACCACCTCGCGGATCTCGCCGGCGACTGGCGCGAGGAGCTGACGACGTTCCTCGCCGCCGTAGGCCCCCTCACCCGCCACGGCGACGACCTGCGCTTCCTGCACCACAGCTTCGCCGAACACCTCGCCGCCACGGCGAGAGCCCGCCTCCTGCCGGATCGCTTCGACCCCGACCACACCGATTTCGCCCACCTGCTGCACGCGGCCCGCCCGGAGGAACGTGGCCGCCACGCCAGGATGGTCCTGTTCCACCACACCCGCCTGCACCCGGCCGAAGCCGACCGGCTGGTGCGGTGGTCGCACGAGGGCGACGCGGAGCTGCACCTGCTCGCCGCCCGGCTGCTCGCCTCCCGCGTGCCGGCTGGCGAGGAGGTCGTGACCGCGTTCCTCGCCACGGTCCGGGCGTGGGCGATGACGACCCAGCACCCCGGCGGCGAGATCCTGTCGCAGGCCGGCCGGGCGGCGCACCACCCCGGCCTGGCGGCGTGGCTCGCGGACCTGATGCGGGACGCGGGCGCGCCGTGGGAGTCGCGGGTGGAGGCGGCGGCGGCCCTGGCGACGAGGCTGCGCGGGCCGGAAACCGCTGAGGCGGTCGCCAAGCTGCGCGCGGTGGTGGACGACCCGGACATCCCGGCGAAGCACCGGCTCGCCGCGGCCGAGGCGTTGTCCGAGTGCGGAGGCAGCGAGCGGGAGGCGTCGGAACGCGGCCTGCGCACCGTGCTGGCGGACCCGATGGCCACCGCGTTGAACCACCGCAACGCCGCCGTCGTGCTGGCCGGTTTCGGGCCGGACGCCCGCGCGCACGCCGTCGACCGGCTTGATCGGCTGTTGCGCGACCCTCAGACGCCGGACGCCCACCTGATCGAGGCCGCCACCGCCCTGGTCGAAATCGGCGTCGAGTTCCACGAGCGCGGCGCGGACGTCTTCCGCACCGTCCTGCGGACGCGCACCTCACCGGGCCGAGGCGTGCGCGAAGCGGCGATCGGGTTGGCATCCCTGGGCCCCCAGCAGTCCGCCGACGCGGTCGCCGCCTTGACCGCGCTGGTGACCGACCCCCGCGTCGACTTCACGGATCGCGTCCACGCCGCCGAAGCGCTCGCCGAACTGGGTCCGCAGCACCGCGTCGCGGCGGGCCGCCACCTGCTCGCGCTGTCGGCGGAGCCCTCCGCGGGACCGGGCGACCGGCGTGACATCGGGGTCGCCCTCGCCCGGCTCGGCCCGGATTTCCGCTCATCCGCGGTGCGGCTGCTGCGGGCGGTGCTCACCTATCCGGCGACCAATCCGAACAACCTCCTGTGGACGGCGAGGGCGCTGATCGACCTGGGGCCCGACCAGCACGACGAAGCGGCGCGGGTGCTCCAGGAGGTGGCGGCCGACCCGCTCGCAGGCGTATACGACCGCGCGACCTCCTGGGCGCGGCTCGCTGGGCTGGGCGAACCGCACCGGACCCCGGCGGTGGCCGCTCTGCGCGCCGCTCTCGCCGACCGGGATGCCCATCCCTCCCTCCGTGCCCAGGCGGCCGGGGCACTGGCGCGACTGGGGCCGGAGTTCCACGCCGAGGTGGCCGGGCACCTGCTCGCGATCGTCTCCGGACAACCCGACCCCGATGTGCATCCTTTCGCGTGGCGCATACTCGGGAGCCTCGGCAGCGAATTCCGCCGCCGAGCCTCGACGGCTCTGCTCGACCTCGCTGCGACGGACGAACAGGACGGCTGGTCGTCACAAGGACTCGGCGTCCTGTTCTTCGCCTCGGACACCGATGATCCCGCGCAGGCGGCGGAGGTGCTCACGGCAGTGCTCCGCGATCCCGCGCGCAAGACCCGGACCCGCCTGGCAGCGGCGCGGAGCCTGCTCGACCTCGGCCGGCACCTCGCGGCGGTGGACGGGGCGGTCGCACTGCTGCGCTCCGGACTCGTGCCGCTCAGCGGACTGTGGTCGTGGGTGCCGGGTTTCGCCGACGTGGCCGCCGGCCCGCGTGGCGAACTCGCGGACGCGCTGAAGGCGGCGGCGTGCCACCCCGCCGCATCCGAGAACGCGGTTTGCCAGGTCGCACGGGCGCTGGATGCGTTGGAGCACCATGGCGATCCGGACATCGTCGCCGCGTTGCGAGAGATCGTCGCCGACGAGTCGGCGGAGGCGCTCGTTCGCGGCGACGCGGCCGTCGCGCTGGCCCGTGCCGCGTCGGATCGGGTGCCGGACGCCGTGGCCGTCGTGCTCCGGATCCACGACCGCGGACAGGCCGCCGTCTGGGAGAGCCAGGTGCGCCAACTGGCCGCGCTCGGCGGAGACGTGGCGCAGGCGCTGCGGCGGCTGGTCTCCGACCGGGACGCCACCCGCGCCGTGCGGGCGGCGTCCGCAGCGGTCCTCGCCGACCTGCGGCCCGAATTCGCCGACGAGGCGACGCGTGAACTGCGCTCGCAGATCTCCGACGAGTTCCTGCACGCCTCCGTGCGCGTCAACGTCATGCGGCACTTGGCCGCTGCCGATTCGAGCGCCCGGCACGACGCCGTCGCCTACCACCGCGCACTGCTCGACGACGAGACCGAGATGGTGAGCCACCGCATCACAGCGGCGTTCTGCCTGGCGCGGCTGGACCGGTCCGCCGGCCCGGTGGCCCTGTCGGCGCTCCGGCGATTCGGCTTCGACCAGACCCTGACGGCCGAGGAGCGCGCGCTGTCCGTGGTCTGGGCCTACCTGCTGACGCCGACCCCCACCGCCGAGGCCGCCCGGCTGGTGGTGGCGGTGGTGGGCGATCCGTCGTCCGGTAGCCAGGTGCGCCACCAGTCGGCGGCCCACCTGTCCGGGAAGGCACGGCCGGAACTCGACCGGCTCCTGCTGGCCGACCACTCCGCCCCGATTCGACACCGCGTGCCCGGAACGGACCCGCTCGGCCACCAACGGCTGCCGGCCGAAACGGAGCGCGTGATCCGCGATGTGCTCGCCGGGCCGGAGACCAGGCCTGCCGAACGGGTCGCCGCGGCGGTCGAGCTGGGCAGGCTGTCAGCCCGGTTCGTGGCGGAGGCCGCGAGCCTGCTGGCGGCGTCGGGGAGGCTCGACGCCGCGCGGGAACTGGCGAAGCTGGGGCCGGCGTGGCGACGCCGGGTGGTGGCCGAGGCCCGTGGCGTCTTCGGTGACGAGACCCGGTCGTGGCGGGCGCGTCACCGGGCGGCCGGGTTCCTCTGCGAGATCACCGCGGACCCGCCCGACGCGGTGCCCGACCACCTTCGCCGCGTGGCGCGGGACGAGCGGGTCGCCGAGGTGGTGCGGTTGGACGCCCTGTTCGCGCTGCGGCGGACGGACGGCCTCGACGCGGTGCGGGCGATCCGGGACGACGAGCGGGCAAGCCCGGCGATCCGGTGGACCGCCGCGGTCCGGCTCCGCGACTACTCCTCGGAGGACCGCGCGGCGGGAGCGCGCGTGCTCCACGCGATCGCCACCGACCCGTTGTGCCGCCCGGTGTTGCGCCGGCACGCGGCGGGCGACCTGATGGGATCGGGGACGCGCGGGTCGGAACTCGGTGTGGCCGTGCTGCAAGCGATCATTGCGGACGACACGCTGGCGTTGCCCAACCGGGTGCGGGCGGCTGAGGTGCTCGGTCTCACTCGGCCTGACCTGCGGGCCGGGATGCTGCGGTTCTTGCGCGGGCTGCGGACCGACAACCCCTTGCACCGCCGGACGGTGCTCGCAGCCATCGGGCTGCTCGAACCCGAGGAAGGCGCGCGTGCGCTGCGCGAGCTGGCCCAGGACCGCACGCACGGCCCGGTGGCCAGGCTGCGGTGTGCCGAGACGATGGCCGAGTTGCGGCGTGACTACCGGGAAGCCGCCGCGATCGTGGCGCGGGAGATCGCGCACGACGTGACGACCCCTCACCACGTCCGGGCCACGGCGGCGCGGAACCTGGCCCGGTGGAGCGAGCTGTGCCGGGCGGAGGCGCGCGAGCTGCTGGAAGCCCTGCGCGGGTGACGGCGGGCCACTTTGGTCCGCATTGGTACGGGTTTAGGGGACGTCGCTGGGCGAGGCTGGTCCCGCCGGCGGCGAGCGGTCGTCGGCGTGCCGGGAACCATTGTCCGCCGGCACGCGGTCGTCGTGCGCGGCGGTGCGTCGTTGTGCCTGCGTTTCGTTATCCCACAAGGAGTTTTCGTGCCTATGACCAAGTGGCGGCGGGCCGTGGTGTGCGGCGCCCTCGCCGTTGTGCTGGCGCCTGCCGCGTTGCCCGCCGGTGCGGCCGAGGCGTCGTTGGCCGATCGGCTGGTCCGGGATGTCACCGTGGACCAGGTGCATCGGCACCTCATCGCGTTCCAGCGGATCGCCGACCGCACCGGGGGCAACCGGGCCGCCCACACGGCCGGCTACGAGCAGAGCCTGGACTACATCGCCGAACGGCTGCGGTCGGCCGGGTTCGAGGTCGGCACGCCCTCGTTCACCTGGGACCGGGTGGCGGTCGACGCCGCCGCGGTGAGCGCGGGCGCGGTGCGGGCGGCGCCCACGCAGCTCGGCAACTCGCCGAACACCCCGGCCGGTGGTGTCAGCGGGACGCTGGTCGTGCCGCCGGTCGACGCCACACCGGGTTGTGAGGCGGCCGACTACGCCGGGCTGGAGTTGCGGGGCGGGGTGGCGCTGGTGCGGCGCGGCTCGTGCACGTTCACCCAGAAGCAGGTGGTCGCGGCCGACCTGGGCGCGGTCGCGGTGTTGGTGTACAACAACGTCAACGGACCCGGCCTGGGGCAGATCAACCCCGCGTCCGCACGGATACCGTCGGCCGGGTTGACCGCCGCCGAGGGCGCCGCGCTGTCGGCGGTCGCGGGCACGTCGGCCACGGTCGACATCCGCAACCACATCGAGCCCACGACGAGCCGGTACGTGGTGGCGCAGACCGCGACCGGGCGGACGGACAACGTGGTGCTGGCGGGCTCCCAAGTGGACAGCACCGACATCGGGCCCGGCATCAACGACACCGGCACCGGGGCCGCGGTCCTGTTGGAACTGGCGCTGAAGCTCGGCGCGCGGCCGAAGGTGGGCAACGCCGTGCGGTTCGCGTTCTGGGGCGCCGAGGGTTCGAACACGGCGGCCGGCGCGTACCTGCGGTCGCTGTCGTTCGAAGAGCAACTGGACATCGCGCTCTACCTGAACTCCAACTCGCTCGCCTCCACCAACGCCGGCTACTTCGTCTACGACGGCGACAACTCCGCCGGGTACGGGCGGATGCCGTACGGCTCGGCGCAGATCGAACGGGTCTTCGCGGGTTACCTGAACGGGCGGGGCATCCCCACCGAGGACACCAACTTCGACCGGGCCTGGGACCACACCCAGTTCATCACGGCGGGCATCCCGACCGGCGGCCTGTACGCGGGCTCGCACTTCGCCAAGACGCCCGCCCAGGTCGCGAAGTGGGGCGGCACGGCCGGTGTCTCGTTCGACCCGTGCCACCAGCAGCGCTGCGACCACCTCGGCAACGTCGACCGGACCGCGCTCGACCGCAACGCCGACGCGCTCGCCCACGTCACCGGGACCTACGCGACCTCGACCGAGGACGTCAACGGCGTGCCGCCCAGGGCGCAGCGGGCCGCTGCCCGGTCGGCCGTGACCAAGATCACCGCCGCCGAATCCCGTTAGCCGCACCTGATCTCACCGTGGAAGGGACATCCATGTTCGCAGCAACGAGGACACGTCGGGTCGCCGCCGTGGTCGGAGCGGCGGTGGTCGCGCTGGGGCTCGTCGCGCCCTCTGCCCAGGCGGCCGGGTCGCCGGCCGACAAGCTGGTCCGCGACGTCTCCGTGACCGACCTCAACCGGCACCTGATCGCGTTCCAGCGCATCGCCGACCGCAACGGCGGCACCAGGGCCGACCCGACGCCGGGCTTCCAGGAGACCGTCGGCTACGTGCGCGGCAAGCTGACCTCGGCCGGGTTCGACGTCCACGTGCAGGACTTCACCTACCAACGCCGGGTGATCGACGCGGCCGTCGTGCAGGTGGGCGCGACCAGAGCCGACCCGACACCGCTGGACGGCTCGCTGGACACCCCGGTCGGCGGCCTCACCGGTCCGCTGGCCGTGATCCCGCCCGACGACACGCCCGGCTGTGACGCCTCCGACTACGCCGGCCGGGACGTGCGGGGCGCGATCGTGCTGCTCAAGCGCGGTGTCTGCACGTTCACCGTGAAGCAGAACGTCGCCGCCGCGCTGGGCGCGAAGGCCGTCGTGGTCTACAACTACGCCGTCGGCAACGCGTTGGGCTACATGGACCCGGCGCAGGCCAAGATCCCGATCGTCATGGTCGGCATGGACGCGGGCGCGGCCCTGGTCACCCAGGACGGCGTGCCGGCCACGGTGGACGTCCGCCGGCACTACGAGCCGACGGTGTCCCGCAACCTCATCGCCCAGACCCGGACCGGCCGCACGGACAACGTGATCACGCTCGGCGGCCACCTGGACAGCTTCCGCGCCGGACCGGGCATCAACGAGAACGCCAGCAGCATCGCCACCGTCTTGGAGCTGGCGCTCAAGCTCGGCCCCGCGCCGGAGGTGGACAACGCGGTGCGGTTCGCGTTCTGGGGCGGCGACCCCGGCAACTCGGGCTCCGTCGGCTACCTGCCGACGCTGAGCTTCGAGGAGCAACTGGACATCGCGCTGTACCTGGACGTCCAGGCGGTCGGCTCGTCCAACGGCGGCTACTTCGTCTACGACGGCGACAACTCCGACGGGTTCGGCGTGATGCCGTACGGCTCGGCCCAGATCGAGCGGGCGTACCAGGCGTTCTTCGCGAGCCGGGGCATCCCGACCGAGGGCACCAACGTGGCCGGCGCGGGCGACTACTCGAACTTCATCGCGGCGGGCATCCCGACCGGCGGCCCGTACGCGGGCATCCAGCTCATCAAGACGCCTGCCCAGCAGGCGAAGTGGGGCGGCGTGGCGGGGCTGCCGTTCGACCCGTGCCACGACGCGGCGTGCGACAACCTCGGCAACATCGACCGCACGATCCTGCACACGAACGCGGACTCGATCGCCTTCGTGGCGGGGACTTATGCGATGTCGACCGAGGACGTCAACGGCGTGCCGTCGCGTGCGGCCCGTGCCAAGGCGCGGTCGGCGGCGCAGGCCACGGCCACGGCGCGGGGCACGGCCACTTCGGCGACCGTCGCCAGTTGAGCGAACCGGTGGTGGGACCGGATCTGCCGGTCCCACCACCGGTGTGCCGTGCCACCGGTTTGCCGTGTCGGTCCTCCGGTCCCACCACCGGTTCGTCGTGGCCGGTCAGACCGCGGAGTGCAGGGGCAGGCTGTCCGCGCCCCGGCGGTGCAGGTCCTGCCAGGCCCGGTTGAGTCGGTGGACCAGTTCGGTGAGTGTGGCTGCGGGCAGGGTGAACGGGAGGCGGATGAAGTTGTCGTGGCCGCCGGACGGGTCGGTCGCCGCGCCGGGCACGATCTCCACGCCGTGCCGTAGTGCGATCTGCGCGAACACCCGGGCGTCGGTGTCCGGCAGCTCGGCCCACAGTGCCGAGCCGCCGTCGGGCATCCGCCAGCACCAGTCCGGCAGGAACTCGGTCAGCAGCTCCCGCAGGTGCTCCAGCCGTGCGCGCATGACGACGGCCCGGTTGGCCACGATCTCGTCCAGCCGCGGCAGCACCCTGGCCGCCAGCGCCTGGTCCAGCACGGGGCCGGCCAGGTCGGCGCGGACCTTGTAGCGGGCCAGCCGTTCCACCACGTCGCGGGACGCGCGCAGCCAGCCGATCCGCAGCCCGCCCCAGGCTGCCTTGGCCAGCGAGCCGACGGTGAGCACCTCGCTGCGAGCCGGGGCGAACGCCGCGATCGGCGGCGGGATCGCCAGACCGCCCGTGCCGACCGACATGTACGCGTTGTCCTCCACCACGGGCACCTGGTGGCGGGCGGCGATCTCGGCCACCCGCCGGCGGCGGGCGGCCGACATCAGCAGGCCGGTCGGGTTGT
The DNA here is from genome assembly GCF_050942485.1 of Actinosynnema sp. CS-041913. Taxonomy (NCBI): domain Bacteria; kingdom Bacillati; phylum Actinomycetota; class Actinomycetes; order Pseudonocardiales; family Pseudonocardiaceae; genus Actinosynnema; species Actinosynnema sp. CS-041913. The sequence continues at coordinate 4,262,975 of NZ_CP192037.1, forward strand.
GGAAGGTCGGCATCAGGTACAGCAGGGCCGGCTCGTGCTCCGCCAGCACGCGGGTCAGGCCGTCCACCCGGATGCCCTCCTCGTCCAGCGGCACCGACACCAGGGTCGCGCCGGCGGCCCGGAACACGTCCAGGCAGCCCGGCCAGCTCGGCTTCTCCACCACGACCACCGCGCCCGGCCGCAGGTACATCTGCGCCACCAGGCCCAGCGCCTGCTGCGCGCCCGTGGTGACCAACACCTGGTCCGGCGCGGTCGGCACGTCGAGCCGGTCGTAGTAGCGCGCGATCTCGTCCCGCAACGGCGGGTACCCGCGCGGGTACAGGCCGGTCTCGGCGAGCAGCAGGTCCAGCTCCTCGGCGACCAGCTCGCGGGTGATGCCGGCCAGTTCCGGCGCGGCGGGCTCCACCGCGAAGGACAGCGAGATCACCTCGCCCGGCCCGTCCACCAGGCGTTGGAAGATCGACGTGGCCCGACCACCCGGCACCCGGCCGTCCGCGCCGGCCCGCGGCCGGGGAGCGGTGCGGCTGACCCGCGTGCCGCTGCCCCGCCTGCTGTCCACCACTCCACGTCCGCGCAACTCGTCGTAGGCGGCGACGACCGTGGCGCGGCTGGTGTGCAGCAGCTTCGCCAGGTCACGCTCGGACGGCAGCCGCTCGGCGGGCCGCAGGTCACCCGCCCGCACCGCGCGAGCCAACGCCGAGGCGAGCCGCCGGTACAGCGGACCGCTGGTGCCCGCCCAGTCGCCGAGGATCTCCACCAGCTCGGCCGGATCCTGATAGCGCTCCATGCCCATCGCCCCCATGGCTCGTCGTGGAACGGCGTCAAGCTAGCCGCGCACTGCGGCCCGCCAAAGCGGCACGCCAGGACAACGCCCGGATGGCCGTACCAACCCAAACCGGCTAATGCCGTTCGGCACTCCCACTTCGCCCGTTCGGCCCCTTCCCCCTCGGCCTCCCGTTCGGCCCCCTCACCCCCAGCCCCCGTTCGGCCGCCCCACCCCAGGGTGAGGCCGCGTCGGTGTGTCGCGGCTCGTCTTCGGCCGATCACGCTTTTCGATCGGCCGAAGACGACCCGCGATGCGCCGACTCCCCGGCGGCCTCACCCCGCCGCGACGGAGTCGCGGCAATTAAATACAGTCCAGTTTCCCGGTGTTTGGCTCGGGTGGGCGGGGTCGGCCGGGAGACAGGCTGGGAGCCACCTGTGGGCCGCCGATCTGACCGGGCCCCGTCGATACCGGGACGGACTCCCCATGCGCTCCTCCGCCACGTGCCTCGGCAAGCTGTTCGCGGCCAGAGCCGCCGCCGACCCGTCCGCCACGGCCGTCGTCGCCGGCGCCGACCGCATCGACTACGCCACCCTGGACGCCCGGTCGTCCCGGCTGGCCCGGGTGCTGGCGGCCCGCGGGGCGGGGCCGGAGCGGGTCGTCGCGGTGGCGATGGGCCGCTCGGCCGACCTGATCGTGGCGCTGCTCGCGGTGGTCAAGTCGGGCGCGGCCTACCTGCCGCTGGACCCGTCCTACCCGGCGGCACGGCTCGCCGCGATGCTCGCCGTCGCACGGCCGGTGCTCGTGCTGACCGACCGGGCCACCGGGTTCGCCTCGGACCTGCCGACCATCGTGGTGGACGACCAAGCCGCGGGGCTCGTGTCGGGCTTGCCGACGATCGTGGTGGACGACCAGGCTGCGGGGCTCGTGTCCGATCAGTCGCCGTTCGTGCCCGGCGCGGGCTGGGACCATCCGGACCGGCTCTGCTACGTGATGTTCACGTCCGGCTCGACCGGCGAGCCCAAGGGCGTCGCGGTGACCGACGCCGACGTGGTCGCGCTGGCCACCGACTCGGCCTTCCGCGACGAGGCCCACCGTCGGGTGCTGGTGCACTCGCCGACGGCGTTCGACGCGTCCACCTACGAGGTCTGGGCGCCGCTGCTGGCCGGCGGCACGCTCGTGCTCGCGCCGCCCGGAGACCTGGACCTGGACGTGCTGGCCACGGCGATCAAGGACGGCGGCATCACCGCGCTGTGGCTGACCGCCGGCCTGTTCGCGCTGCTCGCGGCCGAGGACCCCGGCTGCCTGGCAGGAGTGCGGCAGGTGTGGGCGGGCGGCGACGTGCTGCCCGCCGAAGCGGTGCGGCGGGTGCGGCGGGTCTGCCCGGACACCGTGGTGGTCAACGGCTACGGGCCGACCGAGACGACGACGTTCGCCACCCGCCACGCGATCCCGGCGGACCGGCCGGTGCCGGACCCGGTGCCGATCGGGCGTCCGCTGGACGACGTGGCGGTCCACCTGCTCGACGCCGCGCTGCGGCCGGTCGCGGACGGCGAAACCGGCGAGGTCTACCTCGCGGGGGCCGGTCTGGCGCGGGGTTACCTGGGCCGGCCCGGTCCGACGGCGGAACGGTTCGTGGCGGTCCCGTTCGGGCCTCCGGGCAGCCGGATGTACCGGACGGGCGACCTGGCCCGGCGGCGACCGGACGGCGTGATCGAGTTCGCCGGGCGGGCCGACGGGCAGGTCAAGGTGCGCGGGTTCCGCATCGAGCCGGCCGAGATCGAGGGTGTGCTCGCCCGGCGGCCGGAAGTGGCCGGTGTGACCGTGGTCGCGCGGGAGGACCGGCCGGGGGACAAGCGGCTCGTCGCCTACGTCGTGCCGGACGGTCCGGTGACTGCCGAGGAGTTGACTGCCGAGGAGTTGACGGCCGCCGTCGCCGCCGTGCTGCCCGCGTACATGGTGCCGTCGGCGGTCGTGCTGCTCGATGCGATCCCGTTGACTGCCAACGGAAAGGTCGACCGTGGCGCATTGCCCGCACCTAGGGTGGCGGGTGGACGCGCGCCGCGTGACGAGCGCGAGTCGGCGTTGTGCGAGGTGTTCGCCGACGTGCTGGGTGCGACCGGGGTCGACGCGGACAGCGACTTCTTCGCCCTGGGCGGCCATTCGCTGGCCGCGATGCGGCTCGCCGGACGGCTGCGTGCGCGACTCGGTGTCGAAGTCGGTATGCGGGCGGTGTTCGAGCACCCCACGGTCGCGAAACTCGCCGCGCACCTGGCCGATGCGAAGACCGCGCTCCCGCCGTTGCGCCGCGCCGAACGGCCGGAGGTGCTGCCGGTGTCACCCGGTCAGCGCGGCCTTTGGTTCCTCAACCGGGTGAACCCCGACGACGCGAGCTACCACCTGCCGTTCGTGCTGCGGATGACCGGCGAACTGGACCGCGAGGCGCTGGGCCGTGCCCTCACGGACGTCGTCGCGCGGCACGAGGTCCTGCGGACCGTGTACCCCGAACGGGACGGGCTGCCGGTGCAGTCGGTGCTCGCCCCGCGGCCGGTGACCGTCGAAGTCGGGACCGACCTGGCCGAGGCCGCCGCGCGACCCTTCGACCTCACCACCGAGCCGCCGATCCGGGCGCACCTGTTCGCCGTGGACGCGGACACCCATGAGCTCTTGCTGGTGTTGCACCACATCGCGGCGGACGGGTGGTCGCTCGCGCCGCTGACCGCCGACCTGTCCACCGCCTACGCCGCCCGACGGGCGGGCCATGCTCCACAGTGGACAGACCTGCCGGTGCAGTACGCCGATTACGCGTTGTGGAAGCGGACGGGACCGGTGGACCACTGGCGGGACGCGCTCGCCGGGCTGCCCGAGGAGTTGCCGCTGCCGGTCGACCGTCCCCGCACGGCGGGCTCACCCGGCCGGACCCTCTCGTTCACGGTGCCCGCTTCGGCGCGTGACGGGCTTGCCGCGCTGGCCGCCGAGAGCGGCGCGAGCCTGTTCATGGCCCTGCACGCGGCGGTGGCGGCGCTGCTGTCGCGGTTGAGCGGTGGCACGGACATCCCCATCGGCACCGCGGTGGCGGACCGGGGCGACGGGGCGTTGGACGACCTGGTCGGGTTTTTCGTCAACACGCTCGTGCTGCGGCTGGACACCGGTGGCGAGCCCACGTTCCGCGACCTGCTGGGACGGGCGCGGGCGGCCGACCTGACCGCGTTCGCGCAGCCGGACGTGCCGTTCGAGAAGCTGGTGGAGGAGCTGAACCCGGCCCGTGCGGTCGGCCGGCACCCGCTGGTGCAGACGCTGCTGGTGTTGCAGAACGTGCCCGACCCCGTGGCGGACCTGCCGGGCCTGCGGGTGGAGACCAGGCTGGAGCCGCTGCGCACGGCGCGGTTCGACCTGGCATTCACCTGTGCCGAACGGCCGGACGGCATCACCGGCCTGCTGGAGTACCGCAGCGACCTGTTCGACCACGGCACGGCGGTCACGCTGGCGGACCGGCTGGTGCGGCTGCTGGAGCGCGCCGTGGCCGAGCCGGACGTGCCGGTGGCGGCGCTCGACCTGTTCGACCCGGCGGGGGAGCGGGACCGTGTGCTGGCGCTCGGTCGGGGAGACGTCTACGACCTGCCCGGAACGTGTCTCGTGAGTCGTCTGCGGGACGTAGCCGGCACGAATGCCGACCGGCCCGCGCTGGTGTGCCAAGACGTGTCGTGGACGTATGGCGAGCTGAACCGGCGTGCCAACCGACTCGCGCACGAGCTGATCGCGCGCGGTATCGGGCCGGACACCAGCGTCGCGGTGGCGCTGCCGCGCTCGGCGGAACTGGTGATGGCGCTGCTCGCGGTGCGCAAGACGGGCGCTGCCTACGTGCCGATCGATCCCGACCACCCCGCCGACCGCATCCGCCACGTCCTCGAAGACGCCCGACCCGCGCTCGTCCTCAGGCCCGTTCCCGACGCGGCCACAGCCGGCTCGGAGCCGGCAGGGGTCGCCGTGGCCACAGCCGGCTCGAAGGTGGTCGGGGTCGCCGTGGGCGCTCTCGGCGAGGCGGAGTTGGCGGTGGGGGACTTCCCCGACCGGCCCGACACCGATCCCACCGATGCCGACCGCACGCGTCCCGTGCACGGCGCGGACCCGGCCTACGCGATCTACACGTCGGGCTCGACCGGCAAGCCGAAGGGCGTTGTCGTACCTGCCGACGCGTTGCACAACTTCCTGATCGCGATGGCGCGCCGGTTCCCGCTCGACCGGAATGACACCCTCGTCGCCGTCACGACCGCCGCGTTCGACATCGCCGCACTGGAAGTGTTCCTCCCCTTGCTCTCGGGCGCACGGATCGTCGTCGCCCCGCGTGACGTGGTGCGCGACCCGAAAGCACTCGCCGACCTGATCACGTCGGCCGGGGCGACGATCGTGCAGGCCACGCCGTCGCTGTGGCAGGCGCTGGTCGCCGAAGCGCCGGACGCCGTGCGCGGGCTGCGCGTGCTGGTGGGCGGTGAGGCGTTGCCGCCCGCACTGGCGGAACGGCTGCGCGACCTGGCGGTCGACGTCACCAACCTGTACGGCCCCACCGAAACGACGGTGTGGTCCACCGCGCTGCTGCTGGACGACAAGCCGGTGTCCATCGGCGAGCCCATCGACAACACCCGGGTCCACGTGCTGGACCGGCGGCTGAGGCCGGTGCTGCCCGGAACGGTCGGCGAGCTGTACATCGGCGGACTCGGTCTGGCGCGCGGCTACCACGGGAGGCCGGGGTTGACCGCCGAACGGTTCGTCGCCGACCCGTTCGGCGAGCCGGGCGACCGGCTCTACCGGACCGGCGACCTGGCCCGCTGGGCGCCCGACGGCCGCTTGGAGTACCTGGGCCGGGTCGACCACCAGGTCAAGATCCGGGGTTTCCGGGTCGAACTCGGCGAGATCGAAGCGGTCCTCGCCGGTCACCCGGACGTGGCGGGCGCGGCGGTGGTCCTGCACGACCAGGTGCTGGTGGCGCACGTCGTGGCCGACCCGGAGGTGGACCGCGAGTCGGTGCGCGCCCGCGTGGCGGCGGCGCTGCCCGACTACATGGTGCCCGCCGCTTTGGTGGTGCACGAGGCGTTTCCGTTGACACCCAACGGGAAGCTGGATCGCGCCGCGCTGCCCGCGCCCGATGGCGGCGCGTGGGCGTCGACGGCTCGCGAACGTCCTCGCGACCCGCGTGAAGAGATCCTGTGCGAGCTGTTCGCGGAAGCTCTGGGCCGTGAGGTCGGGGTGGCGGACGACTTCTTCGCATCGGGTGGGCATTCCCTGCTGGCGGTCCGGCTGGTGGGGCGGATCGCGGCCGTCTTCGGCGTCGACATCCGGGTACCGCACCTGTTCGAGACGCCCACGGTGGCGGGCCTGGCCAAGCGGCTGGGTGGCCGGGCCGCCGCGCCGCCGCGCCGGATGGCCCGCCCGGCGGAGGTGCCGCTGTCGTTCACCCAGCAGCGGATGTGGCTGCTCAACCGGTTCGAGGACGCGGGCGCGCTCTACAACATGCCGCTGGTGCTGCGCCTGTCCGGACCGCTGGACGTGCCCGCGTTGCGGAAGGCGTTGACCGATGTCGCCGGGCGGCACGAGGTGCTGCGCACGACGTTCCCGGAACGCGACGGACGCCCGTCGCAGCACGTGCTCGACCCGGTGGAAGGCGCTCCACCGCTGGAAATCCTGACCGCCGACGAGTCCGGAGTGGACGAACTGGTGCGGGCGGAGGCGCGGCGGTCGTTCGACCTCACCGTCGACACGCCGTTGCGCGCGCACCTGTTCGAGGTGGGGCCGGAGGAACACGTCCTGCTGCTGGTGTTGCACCACATCGCGGGTGACGGCCCGTCGACCGGCCCGCTGACCCGTGACCTGTCGACCGCCTACGCGACACGACTGTCCGGAAACAGTCCACAATGGACTGATCTGCCGGTCCAGTACGCGGATTACACGCTGTGGCAACGGGAACTGCTGGGCGAGGAGTCGGACCCGGACAGCGTGCTGTCCGCGCAGCTCGACTACTGGCGCGGTGCGCTCGACGGCCTGCCCGAAGCCCTGGACCTGCCCACCGACCGCGCCCGCCCCGCGACGCCGGGCAACCAGGGCGGCACCGTGCCCGTCGACATCGGCCCCGAGCTGCACCAGGCGTTGGCGGCGGTGGCCCGCGAGCACGGCGCCACCGTGTTCATGGTGCTCCAGGCCGCGGTGGGCGCGCTGCTGACCAGGCTCGGGGCGGGCACGGACATCCCGCTCGGCAGCCCGGTCGGCACCCGCGCCGACCGCGTGCTGGACGACGTGGTCGGCTTCTTCGTCAACACGTTCGTGCTGCGCGTCGACACCTCGGGCGACCCGGCGTTCGCCGACCTCCTGGGGAGGGTGCGATCGGCCGATGTCGGCGCGTACGCCCACCCGGACGTGCCGTTCGAGAGGCTGGTGGACCGGCTCGCCGGGGACCGCGGCCGGGCCCGGCACCCGCTGTTCCAGGTGTTCCTGGCGTTCCAGCCGGAACTGGAGGCCGAACTCGACCTGCCCGGCCTGACCGGGCACCTGAGCATGCCACCGGTCGGCGTCAGCCGCTTCGACCTGACCTTCGACCTGGCGGAACGGCCCGCGCACGGCGGCGTGTCGGGGGTGCTGGAGTTCAGCGCGGACCTGTTCGACCGGTCCACCGCCGAGCGGATCGCGGACCGGTTCACCCGGCTGCTCGCGGCGGCGGTCGAGGACCCGGCGCGGCGGATCGGCGACCTCGACCTGCTCAGCCCGGGGGAACGCGACCTGGTGGCCCGCCGCTGGGTCACCTCGGGCGTGGACCCGGCCGCGCCGAGCACCCTGCCCGACCTGGTGACCGCGCAGGCGCACCGCACGCCCGACGCCCTGGCCGTGGTGGCGGAGTCCGGCGGGGTGGAGCTGACCTACCGCGCCCTCAACGAACGCGCCAACGCGTTGGCGCACCGGCTGATCGCGCTGGGCGCGGGACCGGACCGGCTGGTGGGCCTGGCGGTCCCGAGGTCGGCGGACCTCGTGGTGGCGTGGCTGGCGGTGCTCAAGTCGGGCGCGGCGTACGTGCCGATCGACCCCGCCTACCCGGCCGACCGGATCGGCTTCATGCTCGCCGACGCGTCGCCCGCGCTGCTGATCACCGCCGAGGGTGTGGACTTCCCGGCGGGCGAGGTCCCCCTGGTGCTGGTGGGCCCGGAGCCGGGCTCGTCCGCCGACCCCTCGAACGCCGACCGGACCCGGCCGATCACCGTCGACGACGCCGCGTACGTCATCTACACCTCCGGCTCGACCGGGCGGCCCAAGGGCGTCGTGGTGACGCACCGGGGCGTGGCCGGGATGGTCCGGTCGCACGTCGAGAAGCTCGACATCGGGGTGGGGAGCCGGTTCCTGCTGGCCGTGTCCATCGCGTTCGACGTGTCGATGGCCGACATCACCATGGCGCTGTCCACCGGGGCCACTCTGGTGCTGCCCGCGCCGGACAAGCAGGTCGCGGGTGACGAGCTGGCCGGGCTCATCGACCGGCACGGGATCACCCACACGGACCTGGTGGCGGCCGTCCTGGCGTCGCTGCCTGACCGGGAGCTGCCCTCGTTGCGCGGCCTGATCGTGGGCGGGGAGGCGTGCTCGGCCGACCTGGCGGCCCGGTGGGCTCCCGGACGCACCCTCGTCCACGTCTACGGCCCCACCGAGTCCACGGTCGTCGCCACGATGAGCGCCCCGGCCAGCGGAGCCGCCGCGCCGCCGATGGGCCGGCCCATCCCCGGCACCCGCGCCTACGTGCTCGACTCGGCGCTGCGGCCGATGCCGGTGGGCGTGCCGGGTGAGCTGTACCTGGCCGGTGACGGCGTCGCGCGCGGCTACCTGCACCGCCGGGGGCTGACCGTCGAACGGTTCGTGGCCGACCCGTACGGCGTGCCGGGCAGCCGGATGTACCGGACCGGCGACGTGGTGCGCTGGCGTGGCGACGGGAACCTGGAGTTCGTCGGGCGGGCCGACCAGCAGGTGAAGATCCGGGGTTTCCGGGTCGAGCTGGGCGAGGTGGAGAGCGTGCTGGCCCGGCACCCGGACGTGGCGCGGGTGGCCGTGGTCGCCGGGCAGGACCGGGCCGGCCGGCGGCGGCTGTTCGGCTACGTCGTGCCCCGGCCCGGCCGGACCGCCGACCCCGCGCGGGTGCGCGAGCACGCCGCCGCGAGCCTGCCGGACTACATGGTGCCCGCCGCCGTCGTGGTGCTCGACCGGTTCCCGTTGAGCCCCAACGGGAAGCTCGACCGGGCGGCGCTGCCGATCCCGGACCTCGGCGCGGGCGGCTCGGGCCGTCCGCCGCGCACGCCCCGCGAGGCGCTGCTGTGCGAGCTGTTCGCCGAGGTGCTGGACGTTCCCGCGGTCGGCGTGGACGACAACTTCTTCGAGCTGGGCGGGGACAGCATCGTCTCCATCCAGCTCGTCAGCCGGGCCCGCGCGGCGGGGCTCGCGTTCAGCCCGCGCCAGGTGTTCGAGCACCGCACCGTGGCACGGCTGGCCGCCGTCGCGGTCGCCGCCGCCGACTCGGCCGAAGCGCCGGACGCCGGGATCGGCGACGTGCGGCCGACGCCGATCGTGCGCTGGCTGGCCGGGCGGGGCGGGCCGGTGGACGCGTTCCACCAGTCGGCGCTGCTGCGGGTGCCCGCCGAGCTGGGGGAGCGGCGGCTGGTCGACGCCGTGCAGACCCTGCTCGACCACCACGACGTGCTGCGGGCCCGGATCGCCACCGACCGTCCGGAGTGGACGATCACGGTGCCGCCGCGCGGCGCGGTCCGGGCGGCGGACTGCGTGCGCCGGGTCCGGGTGTTCGACCTGGACGAGGAGACCTTGGCGGAGCACACCGGGCAGGCCGCCGCCGAGCTGTCGCCGGCGGACGGGCACCTGGTGCGGGTGGTGTGGTTCGACGCCGGGCCGGACCGGCCGGGACGGCTGCTGGTGTGCGTGCACCACCTCGTCGTGGACGGGGTGTCGTGGCGGATACTGCTGCCCGACCTCGCCGAGGCATGGCGCACGCCCGGAGCGGCCCTGCGGCCGGTCGGCACGTCGTTCCGGCGGTGGGCCGAGCGGCTGGCGGAACGGGCCGACGCCGCGGAGACGGCAGCGGAACTGCCGCACTGGCAGCAAGTCACGGCCACACCCGACCCGCCGCTGGGCGACCGCGACCTCGATTCCGCGCGGGACGTCGTCGCCGGTGGCCGCACCGTCACGCTGACCCTGCCGGCCGCGACCACCGGGCCGCTGCTGACCACCGTGCCCGCCGCGTTCCACGCGGGCGTGGAGGACGTGCTGGTCACCGGCCTCGCCTCGGCGCTCGCGAAGTGGCGGGACGGCCGGGACGCCGTGCTGCTGGACCTGGAGAGCCACGGCCGGGAGGAGTTCGCGGACGGCATCGACCTGTCCCGGACCGTCGGCTGGTTCACGTCGATCGCGCCCGTGCGGCTCGACGTCGCCGACCCCGATCCGGGCCGGCTGCTCAAGCGGGTCAAGGAGAGCCTGCGGGCCGCCGCCGACCGGGGCCTGTCGTTCGGGCTGCTGCGCCACCTCAAGGGCCACGACTTCCCGACGCCGCGGGTGGAGTTCAACTACCTCGGCCGGTTCGCGGTGGCCGACCACACCGACTGGGCCCCGGAACGGGCGCTGGGCGGCGCGGAGGACCCGCGCACCCCGTTCGCGCACGAACTGGAGATCAACGCGGTCACCGAGGACCGGCCGGACGGCCCCCGCCTGGTGGTCGAGCTGACCTGGCCGGGCGACCTGCTGGCCGAGGACGACGTGCGCGCGCTCGGCGCGCTGTGGTTCCGCGCGCTGGCGGAGCTGTCCCGGCTGACCGGCGGCGGCCACACCCCGTCGGACTTCCCGCTGGTGCGGCTGACCCAGGCCGAGGTGGACCGGCTCGACGCCGCGACGCCGGGCCTGACCGACGTGTGGCCGCTGAACCCGTTGCAGGAGGGCGTGCTGTTCCACGCCCTCTACGACGACGGCCGCGACGCCTACACCACGCAGTTCGTCGCCGACCTCGCCGGACCGCTCGACCCGGAGGTGCTGCGCCGGTCCGCGCGGGCGCTGCTGGACCGGCACCCGAACCTGCGGGCGGCGTTCCGCGCCGACACCGAGCGGCCGGTCCAGGTGATCGCCGCCGACGTCCCGCTGCCGTGGCGGCAGGTCGACCTGCCCGCCGACCCCGACGCCGTGCTGGCCGCCGACCTCGCGACCCGGTTCGACCCCGCGGTGCCGCCGCTGATCCGGTTCACGCTGCTGCGCCTGCCCGACCGGTGGCGGCTCGCCATCACCAGCCAGCACGTGCTGCTCGACGGCTGGTCGATGCCCGTGCTGCTGCGCGAGCTGGCCGGGCTGTACGCGGCGGGCGGCCACGACACCCTGCCGCCCGCCCCGCCGTACCGCGCCTACCTGGACTGGCTGTCCCGCCGCGACCGGGACGCCGCCGGCCGGGCCTGGGCGGAGCTGCTGTCCGGCGTGGACGAGCCGACGCTCGTCGCGCCGGGCGTCGGGAGCGGCGTGCCCACCGAGCCGGTGGAGACGACGCTGGACGAGGCCGCCACCGAGCGGATCGCCGTGCTCGCCCGCCGCTGCGGCGCGACCGTGAACACCGTCGTGCAGGCCGCGTGGGCGCTCACCCTGGGCGTGTTGACCGGCCGGGACGACGTGGTGTTCGGCACGACCGTCGCGGGCCGCCCGCCGGAGGTGCCCGGTGCGGAGCGGATGGCGGGGTTCTTCCTGGACACCGTGCCGGTGCGGGTGCGGCTGGACCCGGCGCGGCCGGTCGAGGACCTGGTCGCCGCGCTCCAGGACCAGTTGGCGCGGGCGGCCGAGTTGCCGGGGCTGGGGCTGACCGAGATCGCCCGGCTGGCCGGGCTGAGCGAGCTGTTCGACACGCTGACCGTGTTCGAGAACTACCCCGATCCGGGCGAGTCGGCGTTCGGCGACGTGCGCGTGCTGGCGGCGGACGGCGTGGACGCCATCCACTACCCGCTCGGACTGGCCGCCGTGCCGGGGCCGCGCCTGCTGCTGCGGGTGTGCCACCGCCCCGACGTGTTCACCGCCGACCAGGCGCGGGAGGTCGCCGACCGGCTCGTGCGGCTGCTCACCGCGATGGCCGACGACCCGGCCCGCGTGATCGGGGCGCTGGACCCGCTGGCGCCCGGCGAGCGCGTCCGGCTGCTGGAGGAGTGGAACGCGACCGGCGAGCCGGCCGTGCCGGTGCTGCTGCCCGACCTGGTGACCCGCCAGGCCGCGGCGACGCCGGACGTGGTCGCCGTCGAGTGCGGTGCCGACCACCTGACCTACGGCGAGCTGGACCGGCGGGCCAACCGGGTGGCGCACCACCTCCGGTCGCTCGGCGCGGGACCTGAGCGGCTGGTCGCGCTGGCGCTGCCCCGTTCGGTGGACCTGCTCGTCGGGTGGCTCGCGGTGCTCAAGACCGGGGCCGCGTACGTGCCGGTCGACCTGGCGCACCCGGCCGAGCGGATCGCGGCCTTGCTGGCGGACGCCGCGCCGTTGGTGGTAGTGGACGGCGACCTGTCGGCCGATCCCGCCGTCGCCGAATCGCCGGACACCGACCCGGACCGCTCGGGCGTGACGCCGGACAACGCCGCGTACGTCATCCACACGTCGGGCTCGACCGGCAAGCCGAAGGGCGTCGTGGTCACGCATCGCGGCGTGGCCGGGATGGTGCGGTCGCACGTCGAGCGACTCGGCCTCGGTGTGGGCGACCGGTTCCTGCTCGCGGTGTCCATCGCGTTCGACGTGTCCATGGCCGACATCGCGATGACGTTGTCGACGGGCGCGACCCTCGTGCTGCCTCCGCCGGGCGCGCGGCAGGCCGGCGACGAGCTGGCCGACCTGCTCGAACACGGCCGCGTTACGCACACCGACCTGGTCACGTCGATGCTGGCCTCGCTGCCGGACCGGGACCTGCCCGCGTTGCGGGGCGTGGTGCTCGGCGGCGAGTCGGCGTCGGCGGAACTGGTCGGCCGGTGGGCTCCGGGCCGTGACCTGATCCACGTGTACGGCCCCACCGAGACCACGGTGGTGGCGACCATGACCGAGCCGCTGCGGCACGCGGAGGCCCCGCCGATCGGCCGACCGCTGCCGCACGTCCGCGCGTACGTGGTGGACTCGGCGCTGCGGCCGGTGCCGGCGGGTGTCGCGGGTGAGCTGTACCTGGCGGGCGACGGCGTGGCGCGCGGCTACCTGAACCGGCCGGCGCTGACCGCCGAGCGGTTCGTGGCCGACCCGTTCGGGCGTCCGGGCAGCCGGATGTACCGGACCGGCGACGTGGTGCGGTGGCGGGCGGACGGGCGGCTGGAGTTCGTCGGCCGGGCCGACCGGCAGCTCAAGGTCCGGGGCTTCCGGATCGAGCCGGGCGAGGTCGAGGCGGCGCTGCTCGCGCACGACGCGGTGGGCGCGGCGGCGGTCGTGGCGGTGGACGGCGCGCTGGCCGCGTACGTCGTGCCGGCCGGCGGGCACGCGGTGGACCCGGCGGCGCTGCGGACGTTCGCCGCCCGCGGCCTGCCCGACCACATGGTGCCCGCCGCCGTCGTGGTGCTCGACCGGCTTCCGCTGAGCGCCACTGGAAAGCTCGACCGGGCGGCGCTGCCGAAGCCGGACCTGTCCGCGTCGGCCGGTGGCCGCCCGCCGCGCACGCCGGGTGAGGAGATCGTCTGCGCCTTGTTCGCCGACGTGCTCGGCCTGCCCCGGATCGGCGCGGACGACGACTTCTTCGCCCTGGGCGGCCACTCGCTGCTGGCGACCAGGGTGATCAGCAAGCTGCGGGCGGCGCACGGCGTGGACCTGACGATCGGGGCGCTGTTCGACGCGCCGACCGCCGCCGGGCTGGCCGCGCGGCTGGACGCCGCCGTGGCCGGTGCGGGCCCGGTCCGGCCGCCGGTGACCGCCGTGCGGCGGCCGGACCGGGTTCCGCTGTCGTTGGCGCAGCGGCGGCTGTGGCTGCTGGACCGGCTGGGGTCGGCCGGCACGTACAACGTGCCGATCGCCCTGCGGCTGCGGGGGAAGCTGGACCGTGGTGCGCTGTCGGCGGCCGTGGCGGATGTCGTCGCGCGACACGAGGTGCTGCGGACGTTGCTACCCGAGGCCGACGGCGAGCCGTACCAGTTGGTCACGGACGCCACCGTGGAGCTTGACGTCCGGCAAGTGTCCGAAGTGGACCTGCCGGAGGCGTTGAGCGCGGCCACCGCCGAGCCGTTCGACCTGGCTTCGGCCCCGCCGCTGCGGGCGATCCTGTACGCGTTGGGCGCGGAGGAGCACGTTCTGCTGCTCGTGCTGCACCACATCGCGGGTGACGCGGCGTCCGTTCCCGTGCTGCTGCGCGATCTCGCCGCCGCACATCGTGCCCGAGTGGTCGACGCTAGTCCACAGTGGACAGACAAGTCGATCGAGTACGCGGATTACGCGCTGTGGCAGCGGGAACACGTCGAACCGGACCTCGGCCGGCAGGCGGAGCACTGGCGGACGGCGTTGGCCGGGCTGCCGGAGGCGTTGACCCTGCCGGTGGACCGGCCCTACCCGGCGACCGGCGGCGGACGGGTCGGCTCGGTCGCGTTCGAGCTGCCGGGACAGCACGAGGAGGTCGCCAAGCTGGCCGGCCGGAGCCAGGTCAGCGCGTTCATGGTGCTGCACGCCGCCCTCGCGGCGCTGCTGACCAGGATGGGCGCGGGCGAGGACATCCCGATCGGCTCGCCGATCACCACCCGCCCGGACGAGGCCTTGGACGACGTCGTCGGGTTCTTCCTCAACACGGTGGTGCTGCGGGTGGACACGGCGGGCGACCCGACGTTCCGCACCCTGCTGGACCGCGTGCGGAAGGCGGACCTGGCCGCGTACGCCCACCGGGACCTGCCGTTCGAGCGGCTGGTCGACCTGCTCAACCCGCCGCGCTCGGCGTACCGCCACCCGCTGTTCCAGGTGATGCTGGTGGTCGTCGGCGAGGACGGCGACCTGCCCGCGCTGCCGGGCCTGGAGGTCACGGCCGAGCAGGTCGCCGCCACCGCCGCCCGCTTCGACCTCACCGTCCGGTGCGTGCTGCACCGGGACGCCGACGGACGGCCGACCGGGATCACCGGCGCGGTCGAGTACCGGACCGACGTGTTCGACCAGGCCACGGCCGCCGCGTTCGGCGACCACCTGTCCCACCTGTTGACCGCCGCGCTGACCGACCCGGACCGGCCGATCGGGTCGCTGGAGGTGCTCGACGCGGACGAGCGCCGCGCGCTGACCGCACCGTGGCACCCTCTCGGCGGCCCACTGCTGCCCGAGTCGGTCGCCGCGCAAGCCGACCGCACCCCGGACGCGGTCGCGGTGGTCGACGGCGCCACCGAACTCACCTATGCCGAACTCGACGCGGCGGCCAACCGGCTGGCGCGGTGGCTGATCGCGCGCGGCGCGGGCCCCGAACGGCTGGTCGCGGTGTCCCTGCCCCGGTCGGCGGCGCAGGTCGTGGCGCTGCTCGCGGTGGTCAAGTCGGGTGCCGCCTACCTGCCGCTGGACCCGGACCTGCCCGCCGCGCGCAAGGCGACGCTGCTGCGTGCCGAGCCGCTGCTCGTGCTCACGTCGTTGCCCGCGACCGACACCTTCGACCCCGGCCCGGTCACCGACGCCGACCGGACGACGCCGCTGCTGCCCCGACACCCCGTCTACGTCATCCACACGTCCGGCTCCACCGGCACGCCCAAGGGCGTCGTGATCGAGCACCGTTCGCTGGCCGGGTACCTGAATCGGGCACGTGAGACGTACTCCGGGCTGGACGGGGCCGTCGTGGTGCACTCGCCGGTCTCGTTCGACCACACGGTGACCGCGCTGTGGACGCCACTCACCGTCGGTGGCCGGCTGCACCTGGCGGCCTTGGACGCGGACCTCGTGGTGCGCCCGACGTTCCTCAAGGCCACCCCGAGCCACCTGCCCCTGCTGGCGGCCCTTCCCGACACCGCCGCGCCCACCGCCCAGTTGATGCTCGGCGGCGAGGCGTTGTCGGCGGCGGATCTGGCGTCGTGGCGGGCCCGACACCCGGACGTGCCGGTGGTGAACGTGTACGGGCCGACGGAGGTGTGCGTCAACTGCACCGAGCACCACGTTCCGCCGGGCGAGCCGTTGTCCGGCGCCGTGCCGATCGGACGGCCCCACTCGTATGCCGCGGTGCGCGTGCTGGACGCGGCCCTGCGGCCGGTGCCGTCCGGTGTGGTCGGCGAGCTGTACGTGGCGGGGGAGGGTTTGGCGCGCGGGTACCTGGGCGATCCGGTCCGCACCGCCGAACGCTTCGTGCCCGACCCGTACGGCCCGGCGGGAACCCGGATGTACCGGACCGGCGACCTGGCGGTCCGCCGCGCGGACGGCGTCCTGGTGTTCGCCGGCCGCGCCGACGACCAGCTTTCCCTGCGTGGACACCGGATCGAGCCGGGCGACGTGGTGGCCGCGCTGCTCACCGACCCGGCCGTGACCCAGGCCGCCGCGGTGGTCCGCGAGGACAGCCCGGGTGATCAACGCCTGGTCGCCTACGTGGTGCCGGCGGACCGGGCCGAGTCGGGTCGGGTGTCGGTGGGTGGGCTTGGTCAGGCGTCGCCCGGCGGGCTCGACCCGGTGGCGTTGCGCACGCGGGTGGGCGAGACCCTGCCCGGCTACATGGTGCCGTCCGCGATCGTGGTGTTGGACGCGCTCCCGTTGACGCGCAACGGGAAGCTCGACCACCGGGCCCTGCCGGAGCCGGGCCGCGCCACCCTCGGGCACGGCACCGCCGCCACCCCGCTGGAACAGGCCGTGGCGGAGGTGTTCGCCGCTGTGCTGGGCGTCCCCGAAGTCGGCCCCGACGAAGGGTTCTTCGACCTGGGCGGGCACTCGCTGCTCGCGATCCGGGTCGTGGCGCGGGTGCGCGAGGTGTTCGGCGTGGACCTGGGGATGCGGGCGTTGTTCGAGACGCCCACGGTCGCCGGGCTCGCCGCACGGATCGCCGCCGCCGAAGCCGCCACCCGCCCGACGCCCCGGCGGATGGCGAGGCCCGCCCGGATTCCGCTGTCCCACGCCCAACGCAGGCTGTGGTTCCTCAACCGCCTGGACGACGGCAACGGCGTCTACCACGTGCCGACCGCACTGCGCCTGCGCGGACCGCTGGACCGCGCGGCCCTGCGAGAAGCCCTGGGCGACCTGGTGCGCAGGCACGAACCGCTGCGCACGGTCTTCCCCTCGGCGGACGGCGAGCCGCACCAGGTGGTGCTGCCCGCCTTCGTGCCGGACCTGCCCGTGGTCCCGGTCGCCGAGCCGGACCTGGCCGCGGCGCTGGCGGCGACCACCGCGGTGCCGTTCGACCTGGCGGACAGCCCGCCGCTGCGCGCCCGGCTGTTCCACCTCGGCCCGGACGACCACGTGCTGCTCGTCGTCGTCCACCACATCGCCACGGACGGCTGGTCGACCGGACCGCTCACCGGCGACCTGGCCACCGCCTACCGGTCCCGGCTCGCCGGCGAGCGTCCACAGTGGACCGGACTCCCGGTGGACTACGCCGACTACACCCTCTGGCAGCACGTCGTCCTCGGCACGGAGGACGACCCGACCAGCCCGCTGGCCGACCAGCTCGCGTACTGGCGCACCGCGCTGGCCGGCCTGCCCGACCGGCTCGACCTGCCGCTGGACCGCCCGCGACCGGCCACCGCCGACACCCGCGGCGACCGGGTGCCGCTGGAGCTGGACCCGGAGACCCACCGGCGGCTCGCCCGGTTCGCCCGTGAGCAGCAGGCCAGCGTGTTCATGGTGGCGCACGCCGCGCTGGCCGCCCTGCTGTCCAGGATGGGCGCGGGCGCGGACATCCCCATCGGCACGCCGGTCGCCGGACGCACCGACAACGCGCTGGACGACCTGGTCGGGTTCTTCGTCAACACCCTCGTGCTGCGCCTGGACACCGGTGGCCGCCCGAGCCTGCGCGAGCTGGTGCGCCGTGCGCGGGACGCCGATCTGGCCGCGTACGCGCACCAGGACGTCCCGTTCGAGCGCCTGGTCGAAGCCCTCAACCCGAGCCGATCGCCCGCGCACCACCCGTTGTTCCAGGTGATGCTGGTGCTGGGCGCGGGCGAACCGGACGCCGTCGAGCTGCCCGGATTGACCGTCGAGCTGTGGGAAGTCGGCGGCGGCACCGCCAAGTACGACCTGTCGCTCCTCCTCGGCGAACGGGCGGACGGCGCGCTGACCGGCGCTTTCGAGTACCGGACCGCGTTGTTCGACCGGGAGACCGTCGCCGGCCTCGCGGCCCGGTTCACCGGCCTGCTCGGTGCGGCGCTGGCCGAGCCGGATCGGCCGTTGACGTCCATCGACATCACCACGCGGGATGATCGCGCAGCGCTCGCGCACGCCGGACGGGGCGATCGTCTGCCGATCGCGAGAGCTACCGTGTCGGAGCTGTTCAAGGCGGTCGCCACCGCGAACCCGGACGCCGTCGCGATCACCAGCGGCGAGACCCGGGTGACCTACGCCGAACTGGACCTCCGGGCCGGACGGCTGGCGCGTGAGCTGAAGTCCCGTGGCGCGGGGCCGGAACGGTTGGTGGCGCTGGACCTGCCGCGCTCGGTGGAGCTGATCGTCGCGCTGCTGGCCGTGGTGAAGACGGGCGCGGCCTACCTGCCGCTGGATCCGGGCCAGCCGCCCGCCCGGCGGGACGAGGTGCTGGCCATCGCCGACCCGGTGCTGGTGCTCGGACCGGACTGGCCGATATCCGTTCCGCCGTCGCCGGAAGCGGGCCACGACCCGGATCCGGTCGGTCACGGCGATCGGCTGTGCTACGTCATGTTCACCTCGGGGTCGACCGGTGAGCCGAAGGGGGTCGCGGTCACCGACGCGGATGTGGTCGCGCTGGCAACGGATTCCGCGTTCCGCGACGAAGCCCACCGGCGCGTGCTGGTGCACTCGCCCACGGCGTTCGACGCGTCGACCTACGAGGTCTGGGTGCCGCTGCTGTCCGGTGGCGAACTGGTGCTCGCCCCGCCCGGCCCGCTGGACGCCGCCGCCTACGCCGAGTTGCTGACCACGTCCGGTGTGACGGCCGCGTGGCTCACTGCCGGGCTGTTCACGCTGCTCGCGCAGGAGGTCCCGGCGGGTTTCGCCGCGCTGCGCGAGGTGTGGGCGGGTGGTGACGTGGTGCCGCCGGACGCGGTGCGGCGGGTGCTGGCGGTGTGCCCGGACCTGACCGTGGTCAACGGCTACGGGCCGACCGAGACCACGACGTTCGCGACGCGCCACCGGGTGGAGCGGGTCGACGGTGACGTGGTGCCGATCGGTCGTCCGCTGGACAACACCGACGTGCGGGTGCTCGACGCGGAACTCAACCCGGTGCCACCCGGGGTGTTGGGCGAGCTGTTCGTGGCGGGTGCCGGGCTCGCCCGCGGGTACCTGGGCAGGCCGTCGGACACCGCGCAGCGGTTCGTGGCCGATCCCGCCGGTCCGCCCGGCGCCCGGATGTACCGGACCGGTGACCTGGCGGTGGTCCGGCGGGACGGTGTGGTGGTGTTCGCGGGACGGGCCGACCAGCAGGTGAAGCTGCGCGGGTTCCGGATCGAGCCGGCCGAGGTGGAGGCGCGGCTGGTGGAGCACCCCGACGTGACCGCCGCCGCCGTGGTGGTGCGGGAGGATCGGCCGGGCGACCGGCGGCTGGTCGCCTACGCGGTGGGTGCACATCGCCGCGACCACGGGCGCGATCACCGCGGGCTCGACCCGGAGGCGTTGCGCGGCCACCTCTCCCGCGCGCTGCCGGCGTACGCGGTGCCCTCGGCCGTGGTGCCGCTGGACGCGCTTCCGTTGACGCCCAACGGAAAGGTGGACCGCCGCGCGCTGCCCGCCCCCGAGTACACGGCACGCGGCCGGGAGCCGCGCACCGAGGCCGAACGGGTGCTCTGCGCGTTGTTCGCCGAGGTGCTGGGCGTGCCCGAAGTGGGCGCGGACGACGGGTTCTTCGAGTTGGGCGGGCATTCGCTGCTGGCGGTGTCGCTGATCGGGCGGGTGCGGGCCGCGTTCGGCGCGGACCTCGGGATCCGGGAGTTGTTCGAAGCGCCGACGCCGGGCGGGCTCGCGCGGCGGATCGGGTCCGCCGCGGGCGACCCGTTGGCGGAAGTGCTGCCGTTGCGGGCGTCCGGTGAGGGGGCGCCGCTGTTCTGCGTGCACCCCGGCGCGGGTATCGGCTGGTCCTATGCCGGTCTGCTGCGTGATCTCGACCGGCCGGTGTACGCGTTGCAGGCGCCCGGTCTGACCGGGCCGCAGCCGGCGGGCATCGGGGAACTGGCCGCGCGGTTCGCCGCCCGGATCAGGGACGTGCGGCCGGACGGGCCCTACCACCTGCTCGGCTGGTCGTTCGGTGGTGTCGTGGCGCACGCGGTGGCGGTCGCGTTGCGGGCCGACGGCGCGGAGGTCGCGTCGTTGACGCTGCTGGACGCCTACCCGGCCAGGCCGGGCGAGCAGCCGCCGACCCTGTCCGAAGGGCAGAACCGGCAGGCGGTGCTGGCCTCCCTCGGCCACGTCGGTCCGGACGCCCGGCTCACCCGCGCCGACGCCGTGGCGGTGTTGCGGGCGGCGGGCAGCCCGGTCGCCGAGCCGGCCGCCGTGGCCGCCGTGGAACGGGTGTTCGCCGCCAATCTCGCGTTGCGGGCCCGCCACGTGCCGCAGCGGTTCGACGGTGACGTGCTGTTCTTCACCGCCACCGAGGGCAAGACCGCCGACGCCCCGACCGCCGACGTGTGGCGGCCCTGGGTGGCGGGGCGGATCACCGACCACCCCATCCCGGTCGAGCACGGCGCGCTGACCGGACCACACGCCCTGGCGCGGCTCGGCCCGGTGCTGGCCGCGTGGCTGACCGAAGCGGAGGAGATCCCGAGATGACCAATCCGTTCGAGGACCGGGACGGCGACTACCTGGTGCTGGTGAACGAGGAGGGCCAGCACTCGCTGTGGCCGGCCTTCCTGGAGGTGCCCGAGGGCTGGGCCGTCGCCCACGACCGGGACACGCGGGAGGCGTGCCTGGAGTACGTCGAGCGCAACTGGGTGGACATGCGTCCCCGGAGTCTGATCGATGCCATGACACCCGGCCCGGCGTGACCGCCGTGCCGGGGCGGCGCTCGTGGAGCGTCCTGGTGGCGCTGTGCCTCGGGCAGTCGCTGGTGCTGCTCAACTCGACGGTGGTGAACGTCGCCGTCCCCGCCCTGTCCGCCGAACTCGGCGCCACGCTGGACGCGGTGCTGTGGGTGGTCAGCTCCTACGTCGTGGTGGTCACCGGCCTGCTGCTGGTGACCGCCCGGCTGGGCGACCTGGTGGGGCACAAGCAGATGTACCTCGCCGGCGTCGCGGTGTTCACCGCGGCGTCGGCGTTCTGCGGGCTGGCGCAGTCGCCGGGGCAGCTCATCGCCGCCCGGATCGCGCAGGGCGTGGGCGCGGCGATGCTGTCGCCGCAGTCGCTGTCGATGATCACCCACCTCTTCCCGCCGGAGCGGCGCGGGGCCGCGTTCGGGGTGTGGGGCGCGTTCGCCGGGGTGTCGGTGGCGGTCGCGCCGAGTGTCGGCGGGCTGCTGGTGTCCTGGCTGGACTGGCGGTGGGTGTTCCTGGTCAACGTGCCTGTCGGGCTGATCGCGCTGGTCGCCGCGGCGGTGCTGGTGCCGCTGGTGCCGGTCGAGGGCGGGCGGCGGCTGGACGTGTCCGGCACCGTCCTGGTCACGGTGGCGTTGTTCCTGATCAGCTTCGCGCTGATCGAGGGCGAGCCGCGAAGCTGGGGCGCGGTGTGGGGACCGGTCACCGTGCCGGTGCTGCTGGGCGCGGGCGTGCTCGCCCTGGTCGGTTTCGTGCTGGTGCAGCGGGTCAAGCAGGACCGCGACCCGCTGGTGCCGTTCACGGTGGCGCGGGACCGCGACTTCGTGCTGATGAGCGCGGTGTCGGCGGCCATCGCCTGCGGGGTGGGCGGCACGCTGTTCCTGGTGCTGCTGCACCTCCAGCTCGCGCTGGGGATGAGCGCGCTGGCGGCGGGACTGGTGGTGGCGGTCGCGCCGGCGGTGTCGGCGCTGGCCTCGCCGCTGGCGGGCAGGCTGACCGACCGACTGGACGGCCGGTTGGTGCTCGCGGCCGGGCTCGCCTTCACCGCGCTCGGCGCCGGGTGGCTGGCGCTCGTGCTGCGCCCGGACGCGCGCTGGCCGGTGCTGGTGGCCCCGCTGCTGGTGTTCGGCTTCGGCATGGGCGTGGTGTTCTCGCCGGCCGGGGCGATCGCGATGCGCGGCGTGCCGCCGGGTCTGTCCGGCGCGGCCTCCGGGCTGTTCAACCTGGCGCGGATGAGCGGGACGGCGGTCGGCGGCGCGGCGGTCGGCGCGCTGTTGCAGGCTCGGCTCGGCCGGTCCGGGGACGACCTCGCGGCCGTCCCGCCCGACGCGCTGGGCGACGCCGTGCGCTCGGCGTTCGCGCTGCCGGTGCTGGTACTCGTCGTGGGCATCGGGCTGGCGATGGCGGCCAGACCGCGCCCCTCGCCCGACACCGGGCCCGTGCCGGCGCGTGCGGACGGCAGCCCGGCAAGATAACCGACAACGGCCCCCTCGGGGGTCGTTGTTCTATTTTGGGGCAAAAATTCACCTGCTCGGGCCAACGAGTTTTCGGCGACGCATTGTTCCGGTGCGCTTCGGCGGCTAATGCGCGGCAGGTCGGCGGTCACCCGGTGGGGTCGACACGGCACTATGGGTTAAGCTTACCATTCGGTATTTAGCGGGTCGGCCGCAGGCTATTCGTCGCTGTGGTGGAATCGCCCGCCCCGTACGGGCGGTCATAGCGAAATCCAATGGGCCCCATGGGTTCTGGTTCGGGCTTTCGGCGGCACCCCCGGCCGGGGTCGGCGGCGCTACCTGCCTGAATAGTGGGATGTCCGTCGAAGTGCCCCGACGCCTGTCACAATGCCCGCCGAATACCGGCGGGGTGCGGTCCACTTTTCTCCCGCGATCCGGTCCAACCTCGGACAAACGGCCGAATAGACGGCCACCGACGGCGGTATTGTCCGGTTCCCCGCACGGCCCGTAGGGTAAGGCCCGCTCGATGAGTGAAAACGTCCATCGACTTTCTCCCGGCGCGGCTGGGGAAGCTCTTTCGACGCGCCGGTGGATTCGCCGGCAAGATTGTCGTCCGCCACTTGTCGGGTCCGTTCCTGCTCCTCGCCGCCTGCGGGCGGGGCGCCGTTCCCACACTCGGAAAATGGGGGTGCTCGCTCGACATGGCTGTTCATTCCCTGGTCGAGGCGCTGTCGGCCACCGCCGCGCACGCGCCCGACCACCCGGCCCTCGTCCACCGGGACGAGACCGTCGGCTACCGGGACCTGCTGCGGCGCGCCGGACAGGCCGCGGCCGGACTCGACCACCTCACGCCCGGCGGCGGGACGCTCGGCCTGCGGGCCGCGAAGTCCCCGGACTCGATCGCCGCCGTGCTGGCCTGCCTGGGCCGGGGCCGCCCGGTTTTGCTGCCCTCGGTGGAACTGGGCGAGGTCACTTTGGCCCACCTGCTCGCGACCGCTGGTTGTGTGGCCGGCCCGACGACGGAGTTGGTCATGGCGGCGGGCACGGTGGGGCTGCCGCTGGCCGGCGGACCCGCCGATCCCGACGCGGTGGCGCTGCTGCTGACCACGTCCGGCTCGACGGGCGTGCCGAAGGTCGTCCCGCTGAGCTTCGGCGCGGTGGACCGGTTCACCGACTGGGCGGGCGTCCGGTTCGGGCTCGGGCCGGACTCCGTGGTGCTCAACCACAGCCCGCTCAACTTCGACCTGTGCCTGCTGGACATCTGGGCGACCCTCAAGCACGGCGGCACGGTGGTGCTGGTCGACCCGGCCCGCGGGACCGACGGCCGCCACCTCGGCCGCCTGATAGATGACCACGGGGTCACCCTCGTGCAGGGCGTGCCGATGCTGTTCCGCCAACTCGCCGACGCGGGCGGGCAGCACCCGAGCGTGCAAGACGTGCTGCTCACCGGGGAGAGCACCCCCGTGCGGCTGCTCCGGCGGCTGCCCGAGCTGTTCCCCAATGCCCGCTTCCACGACGTGTACGGCTGCACGGAGACCAACGACAGCCTCGTGCGCCGCCTGGACGAGCACGACCTGGCGGACGGCGTGACGGCGCTCGGCGAACCGCTGCCGGGCGTGGCGGTGCTGGTGGTCGGCGACGACGGCCGTGTCCTCACCGGCGAGGGCGTCGGCGAGCTGTGCGTGTCGACCCCGTTCCAGACCGCCGGCTACCTGGACGCGCGGCTCGACGAAGCCAAGTTCACCGGTCACCCGGAAGGCGCCGACGACCGGCGCTACTTCCGCAGCGGCGACCTGGTGCGGCGGACCCCCGAGGGCCGGCTGGTCCTGCTCGGCCGCACCGACCTCCAGGTCAAGGTGCGGGGCGTGCGCACCAACCTGGCGGACGTGGAGCACGTGCTCGGCGACCACTCGGCGGTGGCGGAGGCCGTGGTGGTCGCGGTGCCCGACCCGGTCGCCGGGCACGTGCTGCACGCCGAGGTGCGGCGGGCGCCGGGTGTGGCGCTGGACGGCCTCGAAGCGCGCCGCCACTGCGCCGACCGGCTGCCGCGCACCGCCGTGCCCTCGACCTTCCGCATCTCCGACGACCCGATTCCGCGCACGTCGACCGGCAAACCGGACCGGCGAAAGCTGCTCACGACCAGGACCGCGAAGGACTGACATGGACCGCACGAAGGAAGTCACCGCGTTCATCTGCGCCGAGTTCGCCCCGGACATCCCGGAGGCGTCGCTGCCCGCCGACTACGACCTGGTGGCGGGCGGGGTGGTGGACAGCCTCGGCCTGCTCAAGATCATCGCCTGGCTGGAGAGCGCCCACGGCGTGGCCGTGGAGGAGATCGAACTCGACCCCGACAGCTTCCGCACCGTCACCGCCATCGCGTCGTTCATCGAGGCCGTGGAGCCGGCGGGGAGCCGAGCGCGATGACCGACCCGACAGCCGCCCTGGTCCGGGGCAACCCGGTGGGGCGGGAGGCGTGGACCGCCTGGTGGGACCGGCTCGACGCGGGCGCCGTGGACCGGGCGGAGGCGGCGGCGCTGCTGGCCGCGGCGTCGGCCCGGCTGCCCGACCCGGACACGGCGCGGGCGTTCGTGGCGTCACTGCGCGAGCGGACCCCCGACCCGGGGCCGCTGGTGCCCGGGGCGGTCAACGTCGTCGGCACCGGCGGCGGACCGGGGACGCTGAACATCTCGACGGCGGCGGCGTTCGTGGCCGCCGCGATCGGCGTGCGGGTGGTCAAGACCGGCTCGCGCGGCCACTCCAGCGCGGTCGGCTCGATCGACCTGCTGGACCTGCTCGACCTGCGCCCGGCGCGGTCGGCGGCCGAGCTGTCCGACGCACTCGACCGGTTCGGGGTCGCGTTCGCGGGGCAGTTCGCCTACCCGCCGCAACTGGCCCGGCTGGCACGGCTGATCGTGCCGCTGGGGATGCGGGCCGTCGGCGGGTTCGTCAACACCGTCGGCCCGTTCCTCGCGGTGGTGCCGGTGGGCGCGCAGCTCACCGGTCTGTCGGCGCCCGAGTCCCGGCCGGTGCTGGCGGCGCTGGCGGCGGCGCACCCAGGGCGGGTGTGGCTGTGCCACAACGAGACCGGGGTGGACGAGCTGGTCGGGTTCGCCCGCAACACCGTGGACGAGCCGGGTGTCACCCGGTTCACGGTGGAGCCGGTGAGCGGCGGCCGACTCGCCGACCTCGCGCCGGCGCCGGACCGGGCCGGGGTGGTGGACCGCTTCACGGCGGTGCTGTCCGGGCGGGCGTCCCGCGCGGCGGTGGACACGGTCTGCCTCAACGCGGCGGCGATGGCCGTGCTCGGTGGGGTGGAGCCGGACCTGGGTCGGGCGCTGGCCGCCGCGCAGGACGCGGTGGCGGCGGGCGCGGCGACGGCCCTGCTGGACCGGGTCCGCGGATCGGCCGCGGTCGCCCATGTCTGATCAGACGGACGATCCGGCCGCCGGCCGCCGCCGGGTCGACACGGCCGGTGGGATTCGGCTCGGTGCGAAGGTCGCTGGTGGGATGCCCTCGCTCCCACCCGCACAGCCGCGCGGAACCAGCAGGGTTCGGCTCGGCGCGGAACCACTGGGTGGGATGCCCTCGCTCCCGCCCGACCGCGCCGACCGGGCCGACCGGGCCGACCGGGCCGACCGGGCCGACCGGGCCGACCGCGCCGACCGCCCGGCCAAGTTCTTCGACCAGGTGCCCGCCGGGGACATCGGGCTCGCGGTGTTCCTCAACGCGGGCGACCCGCCGTTGCCGGTGCTGCGCGACCTCCTGCCGGCGCTGGACGAGTCCGGGGTGGACTGCGTGGAACTCGCGGTGCCGTTCCCGGACTCGCCTACCGACGGGCCGGTCATCCGGCGTTCGGCGCGGCGGGCGCTCGCGCACGGCGTCGGGCTGGCCGAAGTGCTCGCCCTGCTGGACGACGTGCGCGGCACGCTGCGCCGCACGCGGATCGCCCTGCTCGCCGACTGGGGCCACACCGTGCGTCCCACGCCGGTCGGGCGGTTCGTCGCCGCGGTCGCCGATTCGGCCGCCGATGGTCTCCTCGTGCACGCCCTGCCGCCCCGGCTGCGGGCGGACTACCTGCGCGCGGCGGGTGAGCACGGGCTGCCGGTGGTGACCACCTGCTATCAACAGTCCACAATGGACACGCAGGCCGACGCGCGGGAACACGCGTCGGCCTACCTCTACCTGGTGGCCCACCACGGCCGCAGCGGGCAGCGGCCCGCGGCCGGGTTCGACGCCCTCGCCGGGACGATTCGCGGGCTGCGCGGCGCAGCGCCGATCGCGGTCGGCTTCGGTGTGCGGTCCGCCGCGGACGTGCGCTCGCTGGCGCGGGCGGGCGCCGACGCCGCGGTGGTCGGCAGTGCCGCCGTCGAACAGGTCGAGCGCTCGCTCGACGGCGGTGACGTGGTGGCCGCGCTCACCGACTGGGTCGCGACGCTGCGGCCCGTCTCCTCCGAACTCGAAACCACCGGCGGCCCCACCGCCGCCACCCTGGAAGGGGAAAGACCATGATCGTGCGGACGCTGTCCGAGGCCGTGTCCGTGAACTGGGGCAACGGTGTCAGCAGGCGGTTCCTGCTGGCGTCCGACGGGATGGGGTACACGGTGACGGACACCATCGTCGCCGCGGGCACCAAGTCGCGCCTGGAGTACCGCAACCACCTGGAGGCGTGCTACTGCATCGCGGGCAGCGGCGAGGTGGTCAACTCCGCCGGCGACGCGTTCCCGATCGTGCCCGGCACGCTGTACGCGCTGGACAACCACGACCCGCACTTCCTGGTGGCCTCGCCCGACGAGGACCTGCGGCTGGTGTGCGTGTTCGTCCCGGCCTTGCGCGGGGACGAGCGGCACAGCCTCGACTCGGCGACGTTCTCCCACTACTGAGCCGCCGCCGTGATCACCTGGAGTGCGGAGCAGCGCGAGCTGCGCGCCGGTATGGGGCAGTGGTCGGCGGCCCTGGGGGAGGGCCACCTCGAACGGGACGCCAAGGGCGGCTTCCCGGCGGACAAGTGGGAGCTGGTGCGGGAGAGCGGGGTGCTGCGGCTGCCGTTCGAGGAGCGCTGGGGCGGGCTCGGCCAGGACCTGGCGACCACGATGTACGTGCTGGAAGGCCTGGGCGAGGGGTGCCGGGACGCCGGGCTGGGGTTCTCGGTGTCCACGCACATGGTCAGCACCGGGATCGCCGTGCAGCGGTTCGGGTCGGCGGCCCTCAAGGACCGGATCATGCCCGAGGTCTGCGACGGCGCGCGGATCGGGGCGCACGCCATCAGCGAGCCCGACGGCGGGTCCGACGCGTTCGCCATGCGGACCAGGGCCGAGCGCGCCGGCGACCGGTTCATCCTCAACGGGGCCAAGGCGTTCGTCAGCAACGGCCCGGTGGCGGACCTGTTCGTGGTGTACGCCCGGACGCACCCGGCGGGCGGGCCGCTGGGCACGACCGCGTTCCTGGTGGAACGGGACACGCCGGGCCTGCGGGTCGGCGGCGCCATCGACAAGATGGGGCTGCGCACCTCGCCGTTGTCGGAGCTGTACTTCGAGGACTGCGCGGTGCCCGCCGAGCACGTGGTCGGCAAGCCGGGCGGCGGGTTCCTGGTGTTGGACCACGTGATGAAGCGGGAGATCCTGCTGTCCTTCGCGATCACCCTGGGCGCGATGGGGCACCGGCTCGGCCGGTGCGTCGACTACGCCCGGGAACGCACTGCCTTCGGCGCGCCGATCGGCTCCTACCAAGCCGTGTCGCACCGGATCGCGGACATGAAGATCGGCGTCGAGACGTCGCGGAAGTGGCTCTACGACACGGCTTCGCGGCTGATGGCGGGGGAGAACGTGACCGCCGACATCGCCATGACGAAGCTCGTCGTCAGCGAGCACAACACGGCGTCGGCGCTGGCCGCCGTGCAGATCTTCGGCGGCAACGGCTACATGAGCGAGTTCGGCGTGGAGAAGGACCTGCGCGACGCGGTCGCGGGCACCGTCTACTCGGGCACCTCGGAGATCCAGCGCAACCGCATCTGCTCGATGCTCGGCTTGTGACCGGGGGACACGCGATGACCACGCTGGACGCCACCTACCACCTGGACCACGACTCGCCGGAAGTCCAGGGCTTCCTGGACCGGCACCTGCCCGACCGCACGGTGCCGGCCGCGGCAGCGGCGGTCACGCTGTACTACGCCGTCCGGGACGGCGTGCGCTACGAGGTGTACGGCGCGGACCTCTCGCGCGCCGGTCTGACGGCGAGCGCGGTCGCCGCCGCCGGTTCGGGGATGTGCCTGCACAAGTCGGTGCTGTACGCGGCGCTGCTGCGCGCGGTCGGCGTGCCCAGCAAGCTGGTGCTCACCGACGTGCGCAACCACCTGACCTCGGACCGGCTGCGCGAGCTGGTCGGCGGCGACGTGTTCCACTACCACTGCCTCACCTCCGTCCACATCGGACATAAGTGGGTGCGGGCCACCCCGGTGTTCAACCGGCTCCTGTGCAAGCTGTACCGGATCGCGCCGCTGGAGTTCGACGGCACGGCCGACAGCGTGCACCACCCGTACGACCTCGCCGGGCGCCGGAACATGGAGTTCCTGCGCGAACACGGCGAATTCGAAGACCTTCCCTACGACCTGGTCATCGACGGCTTCCGCACCGCCCACCCCAACCTGCTGACCGCGGGCGACCGGGTGGCGCGCGGATCGCTCGTGGTCGAGTCGCCCCTCAACCGGAGGCCCTGAATGAGCGAGCGCACCAAGTTCGTGCTCGATGAGAAGGACATCCCCACCACCTGGTACAACCTGGCCGCCGACGTGGCCGTGCCACCGCACCTGCACCCCGGTACCGGACAGCCGATCACCGTGGACGACCTGCTGCCGATCATGCCGCGGGCGTTGGCGGAACAGGAACTCGGCCTCGAACGCGAGGTCCCGATACCGGACCGGGTGCGCGAGCTGTACGCGCTGTGGCGGCCGTCGCCGCTGCACCGGGCCCGCGGGCTGGAACGCGTCCTGGACACCCCGGCGCGCATCTACTACAAGTACGAGGGCGTCAGCCCGGTCGGCAGCCACAAGCCGAACACCGCGATCGCCCAGGCGTACTACAACAAGGAGGCGGGCGCGGAGCGGCTGGCCACCGAGACCGGCGCGGGGCAGTGGGGTTCGTCGCTGTCCTTCGCGGGCGCGCTGTTCGGGCTCGACGTGCAGGTCTACATGGTGAAGGTCAGCTTCCACCAGAAGCCGTACCGCAAGCTGCTGATGGAGACCTACGGCGCGCGGTGCGTGGCCAGCCCCAGTGACGAGACGGCGGCGGGCAGGCGCATCCTGGCCGCGGACCCGGAGTGCTCGGGCAGCCTCGGCATCGCAACCTCCGAGGCGCTGGAGGTCGCGATGGGCGACCCGCGCACCAACTACGCGGGCGGCAGCGTGCTCAACCACGTGCTGCTGCACCAGTCCGTGATCGGGCAGGAGACCATCGCGCAGCTCGCGCTGGCCGACGACTACCCGGACGTGGTGGTCGCCTGCGCCGGCGGCGGCAGCAACCTCGGCGGACTCGCGTTCCCGTTCCTGGGCAAGGCTTTGGCGGGCGGTCCGAAGGTGCGGGTGGTCGCGGCCGAGCCCGCCGCGTGCCCCACCCTGACGCAGGGCAGGCTGGCGTTCGACTTCGGCGACACCGCCGGGTTGACGCCGCTGCTGCGGATGCACACCCTGGGCCACTCCTACGTGCCGCCGTCGTTCCACGCCGGCGGCCTGCGGTACCACGGGATGGCGCCGCTGGTCAGCGCCGCGTTGACGGAGGGCCTGATCGAGGCGGTCGCGCTGGAGCAGACCCGCTGCTTCGCCGCCGGCGTCACGTTCGCCCGCGCCGAAGGCGTGGTGCCCGCGCCCGAGTCGACCCACGCCATCGAGGCGACGATCCGGGAAGCGTTGCGCTGCAAGGCGGAAGGCCGTGCCGAGACGATCGTGTTCGGCCTGTCCGGGTTCGGCCACTTCGACCTGTCGGCGTACGAGGCGTACCTGACGGGATCGCTGCGGGACGAGCCGTACGACCAGGCGGGCGTCGAAGCCGCGCTGGCCGGCTTACCGGAGACGGTCGATGCCTGAACGACCCCTGCTCAAGGTCTGCGGCGCCCTCGCCGCCGCGGACCTGGAGCTGCTCGCGGCGGCGGGGGCGGACCTCGTCGGCCTGTGGCACGGCGTGCCGGGCGGCCACGCGGACCTCGACCTCGCGTCGGTGCGTTCGCTGGTCGCCTCGGCGCCCCGCCCGCGGCCGGTGCTGGTGACGCTGTCCCCCGACGCCGCCGCCGTGGACCGGGAGATGGTCGGCGCGGGCCTCTCGGCCGTGCAACTGCATGGCTACCAGTCGCCGGGCGTGGTGCTGGCGCTGAAGCGGGCCGACCCGGCGCGGATGGTGATCAAGGTGCTGCACGTGCGGGCCGACACGGGGCACTGCCCGGAACGGCCGCTGTTCGGCGCCTACCGGCGGGCCGGGGTCGACTTGGTGCTGTTCGACGTGACCGCGGCGGACGGCCGGATCGGCAGCACCGGGCGGTCCGCCGACCCGGCCGTGCTGGCCGCGCTCGCCGCCGAGACCGGGGTGCCGTTCCTGGTGGCGGGCGGAGTCCGGCCCGGCCAGGCCGCGCGGTTCGCCGAGGTGCGGGCGCTGCCGGGGTTCGCGGGGGTGGACGTGGACAGCGGAGTGCGGGACGGCCGCGGGGTGTTCGATGCGGCCCTGGTGCGGGCGGTGCGGGACGAGTGGCTGTCGGCGGTGGCGGCGTGAGCGGGCTGGCGGAGGCGTTGGGCGCATCGGCCACGCCGGTGATCGCCGAGGTCAAGGTGCACGGCGGGGACGGGGCCGGCCTGTTGCGCGGCCGGACGCCCGCCGAGGTGGTGGCGGCGTACCAGGAGGCGGGCGCGGCGGCGTTGTCCGTCGTGACGGGGCGCTGGTTCGGCGGGACGCCGGACCTGCTCGGCGAAGTCGTGTCGCGGACCTCCTTGCCGGTGCTGCGCAAGGACTTCGTGGTCGGCGCGGCACAGCTTCGGCGGACCAGGGACCTCGGCGCGTCGGCCGTGCTGCTCACCGCCCGGCTGCTGGCCGTGGACACGTTGAGGACCCTCGTGGGGCAGGCGCTCGACCTCGGCCTGACGCCGTTCGTGGAGGTGGTGGACGAGGCGGAGGTCGCCGCGCTCGGCCCGGTGGCGGCCGACTGCGTGGTGGCGGTGAACAACAAGGACATCACCGTGCGGGAGACGGACGCGGGCGGTCCCGACCGGGGGCTGCGGCTGCTGCCGGCCGTGCTGGACAGCGGCACCCGGTGCGCGGTCAGCGCGAGCGGCATCGACGACCCCGCCGACGCGGCCCGGCTGCTCCGGGCGGGCTATTCCGGGTTGCTGGTGGCCACCGCGCTGCTCGCCGCCGACCACCCCGCCGACTGGTTCGGGGAACTGCGGCGGCACCTGACCACCGACCCCTCGGCCCGGCTCGAACTGCGGCGGCACCCGACCACCGACCCCTCGGCCCGGCTCGCCGATGCGCGGCAGCGGACGGCCGCCGACCACCCGGAGAACCCATGACGCCCATCTCGGTCCGCGACGCGCTGGCCACCTTCCCGGACGTGCCCGAGGTGTCCGTGCCCCTGGACCAGGTGGCCCGGCACTTCGCCCGGCACCACGCCGGCATCCCCGCCTCGTCCTCCGCCCGCCCCGAGCCCGCCGTGCTCTACCGCCCACCGGACGCCGACCTCCCCGTCCTGCTCGGCCTCTACGGCAGCGCCGACCGCGTCCGGGACTGGCTGCCCGGCCTCCCGGGCCAGGTGAACGCCCAGACCGTCGCGGCGGTGTTCGGCAAGGCCGTCGAGCCGTCGTGGGTGGAGAACCGGCGCGAGCCGTACGACGGCGACCTGTCGGGGCTGCCCGTCCTGCGCACCACCCCGCGCGACGCGGGCCCGTACGTGACGCTCGGCCTGGTGCACGCGCTCGACCCCGACACGGGCGCGACCGCGTTGTCCGCGCACCGGATGCTGGTCCTCGGTCCCGACCGGCTGGGCGTCTGGATGGTCCCCGGCCGGGCACTGCGCGCGATGCACGAGGCCACCTCCCGGCGGCGGGAGCGCCTGCCGGTCAGCGTGAACATCGGCGCGCCGCCGGCGGCGGTGATCGCGTCCGCGCTGACCACCACGGCACTCGCGGGACGCGGCAAGCTGGCGCTCGCGGGCGCCCTGGCCGGCACCGCGGTCACCCTGACCGACGCGGTCACCCAGCCGGTCCCGGTGCTGGCGGACGCCGAGATCACGCTGGAGGGCTACCTGGACCACACCACGGCCGACGAGACGCTCGGCCGGTCGGTCGGCCCGTCGATGCCGGAGTTCCTCGGCTACGACGGCGGCGGTCAGCCGGACCTGCCGGTGCTGACCGTCACCGGCATCACGGTCCGACCGGACCCGGTCTACCAGGCGGTGATCGGACCGGGCCGCGAGCAGTCGGTCATCCTCGGCACGGCGGGCGAGCTGAGCGTCGCGGCGGTCGTGGACCAGGACTGGGACCTGATCGCCGACCTGCACCACACCCCGGCGGGCGGCGGGATGCTCACGCTCGTGGTGGCCGTGCGCCGCTACTCGCCGCGCTCGGAGGGCAGGCTCAAGCACATCGCGCGCCGGCTGTTCGACGGGCACCCGTTCCTCAAGCTGATCGTCTTCACCGACACCGACGTGGACATCCGCTGCGCGGAGGACGTGTTGTGGGCGATCACGACGCGCTGCAACCTGGCGACCGACGCCATGTCCTACGGCGGCTACCGGCCGCTGCGGATGGACCCGTCGCAGACTGAACCGTGGGTCGCCGAACGGGGCCGGGACGGCGGCAGTGAGCGCAGCTTCATCGACGCCACCGTGCCGTACCGGCTGCGCCGGGCCGCCAGCCGCAGCTACGGACTGGGCCTGGACGGGGTGGCGCGGTGAGACCGGTGACCGGCTGCGGCTTGGGCCTGGATGCGGTCAGGCCGGTGGTCGGCCCCGGACCAGGCGTGGGCGAGGTGGCGCGGTGAGGCTGGTCGTCGCCATCACCGGGGCCACCGGCTCGATCCTCGGCGTGCGAATCCTGGAGGTGCTCCGCGAACTGGGCGTGGAGACCCACCTGGTGCTCAGCAAGTGGGGCCGCGCGACGCTGGAGCTGGAGACCGACCTGGCCGCCGCCGACGTGCACGCGCTGGCCGACCGCGTGTGGGCGCCCGGCGACGCCACGGCCGCCGTCGCCAGCGGCTCGTTCCCCACCGACGGCATGGTGGTGGCCCCGTGCAGCATGAAGACGCTGGCCGCGATCCGGATGGGTTTCGGCGACGGCCTGGTGGCGCGGGCGGCGGACGTGACCATCAAGGAGCGCCGCAGACTCGTGCTGGTGCCGAGGGAGCTGCCGCTGTCGGAGATCCACCTGGAGAACATGCTGGCGCTGGCCCGGATGGGCGTGGTGCTCGCGCCCCCGATGCCCGCGTTCTACACCAAGCCCACGTCGGTGGACGACATCGTGGACCACGTGGCGGCCCGAGTGCTCGACCAGTTCGGCCTGTCCATGCCGGGCGCGACCCGCTGGACCGGACGGCCGCACTGAACCGGACGGCCGCGCTGGACCGGACGGCCGCGCTGGACCGGACGGCCGCGCTGAACCGGACGGCCGCGCTGAACCCCCGGAACCGGAGGGGATAGGCCGGCCGCCGGCTCAGGCCGGCCGCTCGACCAGGTCCACCAGCCTCTTCGGAGCCGACACGCAGTAGCTCTCGACGAGGAGTTCGGCGACCTCGTCCCAGTCGGTGTCGGCGTCGAGCACCAGGCCGACCACGTTCGCGGCCCACTTCGGCTTGAAGAACGGGTGGGGCGCGATGCCCAGCGCGGCCAGCTCCGGCCCCGCCGACCGGAACGTCAGGACGCTGCCCCCGGACAGCCCGGCCGCCTCGGCGTAGGACGGTGGCCGTCCGTCCTCCACCTCCAGCAGGTGCGCGATCGCCCGCTGCCCGACCCGCCACCGGGTGCCGCGCCAGGCCCGTTCCTCGTGCACCTGCGGCAGCGCCAGGCACACCGCCCGGACCCTGTCCACGACCTCGTCGGGCACTTCCGGATAGTCCGCCACGCCGTTCCTC
This sequence comes from Actinosynnema sp. CS-041913, assembly GCF_050942485.1. Classification (NCBI taxonomy): domain Bacteria; kingdom Bacillati; phylum Actinomycetota; class Actinomycetes; order Pseudonocardiales; family Pseudonocardiaceae; genus Actinosynnema; species Actinosynnema sp. CS-041913. Next base: position 4,297,386 of record NZ_CP192037.1, read on the forward strand.
CCCAGTCGGGACGGATTATCCGCGTCGGCGGGCCGGCGGTCCACGTTGGACCGCCCGGCCGCCGGCGACCGGCTGTTCGGCGGAACGGACGGGCTGTTCGGACAATGCCGAACGGGTTCGGACAGGAGATCGGCTTGTCGTCCGCCCCCGCCGCCAGCAGGGTCGGCCGCGGTGGGGTCGGGTGGAATGGGGGAGCACGTGATCGACGTCGATCCGGTGGGGGCGCGCAGCCGCGCGGAGTTCCTGGCACTGCTCAGACGGCGGCGCGAGGTGGCCGGCCTGTCGTACCGGCAGCTTGAGCGGCGGGCCCGGCAGGACGGCGGGTCGCTGCCGCCGAGCACCGTCGCCACCATGTTGCAGCGGTCCACCCTGCCGGCCCGCGAGCTGATCGCGGAATACGTCCGCGCGTGCGGCGGCGACGGAGCCGAGGTGGCCGGGTGGCTGGCGGCCCGGGACCGGCTCGCGGCGGCCGTCGAGGCGGCGCCCCTGCCGGCGGGCGCCCCGTCGCTGCCGGTGCCGCCGCGCCAGCTACCGCCCGCCCCGGTCGGCTTGGCGGGCCGCCGGGCGGAACTCGCCGAGCTGGACGTGGCGGCGGCCGAGTCCGGCCTGGTCGTGGTGACCGGCGCGCCGGGCGTGGGCAAGACGGCGGTGGCGGTCGAGTGGGCGCACCGCGCGGCGAACCGGTTCCCGGCCGGCCAGCTCCACCTCACCGCGCCCGCGACCGCCGGTGAGGCGCTGACGCACGTCCTGGTGGGTCTCGGCGTGCCGGCCCGCGCGGTGCCCGCCGACGAGCGGCACGCCGCCGCCCTGTTCCGGTCCCTGGTGGCCGACCAGCGGATCCTGCTGGTGCTGGACGGCGCGGTGTCGGCCGACCAGGTGCGGCTGCTGAGAGCCGGCGGCCCCGGTTCGTGCACGCTGGTGACCAGCCGGGACAGCCTGGTCGGGCTGTCGGTGTACGACGGCGGCCGGGTGGTCGTCGTGCCGCCGCTGGACCGGGGCCACGCGGTGCGGGTGCTCGCCCGCGCGGCCGGCGAACGGGTGGTGGCGGCCGAGCTGACCGCGGCGGCCCGGCTGGCGGACCTCTGCGAGGGCACACCGCTGGCCTTGCGGATCGCCGCCGCCGCACTCGACCGGACCGCGGGCACCCCGATCGCGGACCTCGTCGCCCGGATGGACGCGGCGGGCCCGCTCGCGGAGCTGGGCGCGGACGGCGACCCGCAGCTCGACCTGTCGGCGGTCTACGAACCCGAGTACGACCGCCTGGACGAGCCGGCACGCCGGGTGTTCCTGCTGCTCGGCGCACTGCCGACGGCGACACCGCAGGCGCTCGCCGTGGTGACCGGCGCTCCCGTGCCGCGCGTGCGGTCCGCGCTGCGCCAACTCACCGACCGGCACCTCGCGACCCATCTCGGCGGCGACCGCTTCACCATGCCGGGACTGCTGCGCGAATACGCCCGGCTCCGCGCCGAGCCCGTCGAACGCCGGGACAGCACGGCGGCCTGACGCCGGAGCCAAGCGCTTCTGAAGCTCGTGAAGCGACCGCGTCGAGCGATTCGTTGCCACAGCCCGCGTTCGGCATCGTTCGGAACAGTTCGCGCCCGGCGGCCCGCCGGGCTCGGCCGGATTTGCTGGCACTGGGCACTCCTGCCCGACGCCAGGACTCCGACCGAGGAGACGATCGCGGATGCGTGAGACACGTCGACGGCCGTTTCGAGATCGCAGACCCCTGTTCCGCACCAGACGCTGCCGGGTGGCCGTGGCGTTGAGCGCCGTGGCCGCCCTGGTGGCGAGCACGGTGTCCGGGACGGCCGCCCAGGCCGCCGAACCCGAGCGGCGTGGCTTTCCCAGTGTCGCGCAGTCCGCGTCGGTCCCCGGCGCGGCGAGCACGACCCGGCCGCGGCCCGCCGACCCGGCCGCCGAGAAGGCGGTGACCGCCGTCCCGGAGGTGACCTGGCCCGCGCCGGGCAACGTCGAGGTGGCGCTGAGCACCAAGGAGGCCGTCCGCGCGGCGGACACCCCGGTCGCGGTGACCTCCCGCGGGCCGCAACGGGTCCGCGTGGACGTGCTGGACCGGTCCGTCGCCGAGCGGGCCGGGGTGGACGGTGTGCTGTTCCGCGTCCAGCGGGCCGACGGGGCGCGCCGGGCCGGGCCGGTGGAGGTCGAGTTCGACTACTCGGGCTTCCGCAACGCGTTCGGCGGCGACTACGCCACGCGGCTGTCGCTGGTGCGGCTGCCCGCGTGCGCGGCGACGGACCCGGAGCGCGCCGAGTGCCGCACGGCCACGCCGATCCGGTCCCACAACGACGTCGGCAAGGGCCGCATCCGGGGCGAGGTGGCCGCCTCGCCCGCGCTGCGTCCCAAGACCCGCGGCGACGACCCGGAGGACATGCGGACGATGGCCGCGCCGGACGCCGTGTTCGCGGTGACGGCGAGCCCGAGCGGCAGCGCGGGCAGCTACCAGCCCACGTCGCTGGCCCCGTCGGCGATGTGGGAGGTGGGCCTCCAGTCCGGTGACTTCGCCTGGTCCTACCCGCTGGACCTGCCGCCGGTGCCCGGTCCGGAGCCGACGGTGGCGCTGTCCTACTCGTCCGGCGCGATGGACGGGCGCACGGCGTCCACGAACAACCAGGCGTCGTGGATCGGCGACGGGTTCGACTTCCAGCCGGGGTTCATCGAGCGCCAGTACACCTCGTGCGGCGCGGACATGGCCTCGGGCAACAACTCCATGCCCACCGGCGACCTCTGCTACGCCACCGCGAACGCCGTCGTGACGCTGCCCGGCGTGTCCGGTGAGCTGGTGTGGGACGGGGTCCGCCAGGTGTGGCGCGCGGAGGAGGACGACGGCTGGCGGGTGGACCAGCTCTTCGGCGCGGCCAACGGCGACAACGACGGCGAGCACTGGCGGCTGACCTCGCCGGACGGCACGCAGTACTTCTTCGGCCGGGCCGCCGCCGCGAAGTCGGCGTGGACCGCCCCGGTGTTCGGCAACCAGGCCGGCGAGCCGTGCCACGCGGCGTCGTTCGCCACCTCGTGGTGCCAGCAGGCGTACCGGTGGATGCTGGACTACGTCGTGGACCGGCACGGCGACGCCGTGGCCTACCACTACGACACCGAGACCAACCACTACGGCCGCGCCGGGGTCGCCTCGAACGCCACCCCGTACGTGCGCGGCGGGCAGCTCGCCCGGATCGACTACGGCCTGCGGGACGGGCAGACCGAGCCCGCCGCGCGGGTCGTGTTCACCGCGGCCGACCGCTGCGTGCCCGGTTCGCCGTGCCAGCGGTCCCGCCCGGCGGACTGGCCGGACGTGCCGTGGGACCAGCAGTGCGACGGCGGCGTGTGCACCGGCAAGACCTCGCCGGTCTTCTTCGGCTCCAAGCGGCTGGCTTCGATCACCGCGCAGGTGCGGGAGGACGGGCAGCTCAGGGACGTCGACTCGTGGACCCTGCACCACCTGTTCCCGTCGACCGATGACATGACCAGCCCGAGCCTGTGGCTGGAGTCGATCGTCCACACCGGACACGTCGGCGGCACCGAGACCACTCCGGAGGTGAACTTCGACGGCGTTCTGAAGGACAACCGGGTCGAGGTCGGCGACGGCGAGCCGTGGATGCGCAAGTGGCGCGTCTCCCGCGTGCACACCGAGACCGGCGGCCAGATCGACGTCACCTACGCGCCCGCCGGGTGCGCCGGCGGCACGCTGCCGGCGGCGGACGGCAACGGCCGGCCGTGCTTCCCGGCGCACTGGACGCCGCAGGGCGCGGGGCAGCCGGACCTGGACTGGTTCCACAAGTACCTGGTCACCCAGGTGCGGGAGATCGACCGGGTCGGCGGCTCGCCGGACGAGGTCACCTCGTACGAGTACGTCGGGGACGCGGCCTGGCACCACGACGATGCCGAGCTGGTGCCCACCGAACTCAAGACGTGGGGCCAGTGGCGCGGCTACCAGACCGTGAAGGTCCGCACCGGGGAGCCGGGCGGCCCGCGCACGCTGGTCGAGCACCGGTTCTTCCGCGGCATGCACGGCGACCGGAAGTCCGACGGCACCACGAAGACCGTCACGCTCGGCGACCAGCCGGACCTGCCGGCGCTGCGCGGCTTCGCCCACGAGTCGATCACCTACGACGGCGACGGCGGCGCGGAACTCGAACGCGAGCTGCACGAGCCGGTGATCATCGGTCCGAACGCGACGCGCCGGCGGGCGTCCGGCGACCTGGTCTCCTACGTCACCGAGGTCAAGCGCAGCCACACCCGCACGGCGTTGGCGGGCGGCGGCTACCGCGAGACCGAGGAACAGCACTTCTACGACGAGTACGGCGCGCACGTCCGGACCAACGACCTGGCCGATCTGTCCACTTCGGACGATGACACCTGCACCAGGGTCGAGTACGCGCGCAACCTGGACGCGTGGCTGATCGCGACCGCCAACCGCGTGCAGAAGGCGTCGGTGGCGTGCGGAACCACGCCGCAGCCCGCCGACGTCATCTCCGACCAGCGCACGTACTACGACGGCTCCGAGGCGTTCGGCACACCTCCGGTCAAGGGCGACCCGACCCGCGCCGAGGAGCTGTCCGGCTGGGACGGCGCGAACCCCTTGTACACCACGGTCGAGCGGTCGGTGTACGACGCGCACGGCCGGGAGGTCGAGGAGTTCGACGCGCTCGGCAACAAGGAGGCCACGGCCTACCTTCCGGCGGTGGGCGGCCCGGTCGCGTCGGTCGTGACGACGAACGAGCTGGGGCACACCGACACCACCGTGTTCCAGGCCGCGACCGGCGAACCGGTGGAGCGGGTCGACGAGAACGGCCGCCGCACCGTGATGGCCTACGACCCGCTGGGCAGGCTGGCCAAGGTGTGGCAGCCCGGCCGGGCGGTCACCGAGGTGCCGGACGTGGAGTTCGAGTACCGGCTGCGCGCCGACGGCCCGTCCTGGGTGACGACGCGGAAGCTGCTCGGCAACGGCGGGCAGCTCGCCACGCACACCCTGTTCGACGGGCAGTTGCGGCAGCGGCAGGTGCAGCGGTCCGCGCCGGACGGCGGCCGGATCGTGTCCGACACGGTTTACGACAGCCACGGCCGGGTCGCGAAGGTCAACGCCGACTACCACAACCCCGAGCCGTCGAACACCGACCTGCTGCTCGTGGCGGACGTCGACGTGCCGGCGCAGACCGTGTACGACTACGACGGCGCGGGCCGGGAGATCGCCGAGGTGTTCAAGGTCGAGGGCGCCGAGAAGTGGCGGGGCACGACCGCGTACGGCGGCGACCGGGTCACCGAGACACCGCCGGCCGGCGGGACCGCGACGACCAAGGTGCTCGACGCCGAAGGCCGGACGACTGAGCTGCGGCAGCACCGGAACGGCTCCGAGTACGACGCCACCCGGTACACCTACACGAAGTCCGGCGGGCTGGAGACCGTGACGGACCCGGCGGGCAACGTGTGGCGCACGCACTTCGACGTGCGGGGCCGGGAGATCCGGGTGGACGACCCGGACCAGGGCACGACCACGATGTCCTACGACGACGAGGACCAGCTCCTCTCGACCACCAACTCGCGGGGTCGGACCGTCGTGCACACCTACGACGCGCTGGGCCGCAAGACGGCGTCGCACGAGGGCTCCGCGGCCGGGCCGAAGCTGGCCGAGTGGGTGTTCGACGTGCTGGCCGACGGCACGTCCGTGAAGGGCGTGGAGGCGGCGTCGATCCGGTACGTCGACGGCCGGGGCTACCGGGACGAGGTGCTGGCGGTCGACGAGCAGGAGCGGCCGACCCGCACCGCGGTCACCGTCCCGGCGGGCGAGGGGCCGCTGGCGGGCCGGTACGAGTCGTCGCTGACCTACAACCTGGCCGGCCAGATCACCTCGGCGTCGCTGCCGGGCGTGGGCGGGCTGCCCGCCGAGACGCTCCAGTACGGCTACGACGAGCAGGGCAACCCGAGCACGCTCGACGGTGTCACCCCGTACGTGGCGCAGACGCTGCACACCAACCTCGGCGAGGTCGGGATGCTCGTCATGGGCGTGCCGGGCAGGCAGGTGGCGCAGACCTTCGAGTACGAGACGGGCACCCGCCGGCTGGTCCGGGCCGGGATGCTCCAGGAGAACGACCCGACCCCGACGGTGGACCGCACGCTGTCCTACGACCCGTCGGGCAACCTGACGAAGCTGGTCAACGCGGCGGCCAACCGCCCGGTCGACACCCAGTGCTTCCGCCACGACCACCTCGGTCGCATGACGGACGCGTGGACCGCCGACGACTGCGGCGCGTCGCCGAACGTGGGCGCGTTGACCGGTCCGGCGCCGTACTGGCACTCGTACACGTTCGACAAGACCGGCAACCGGCTCACGGAGGTGCAGCACGCGGCGGGCGGAGACACCACCCGCACCTACAGCTACCCGAACGCGGGCAGCCCGCAGCCGCACGGCCTCACGTCGGTGACCACCGCGGGACCGGGCGGTCAGCGCACCGACTCGTTCACCTACGACGCCGAGGGCAACACGGCGACCCGCGCGGTGGGCGGCCGGACGCAGCAGCTCACGTGGGCCGCGGACGGCGAGCTGACGAAGGTCGCCGAGGGCGACAAGGTCACGTCGTACGTGTACGACGCGGACGGGGACCGGCTGCTGCGCCGCGACCCGGAGGGGACGACCCTCTACCTCGGGACGACGACCGAGCTGCACCTGGACAAGGTCGGCCTGGTCACCGGCACCCGCTACTACGAGCACGACGAGACCACGATCGCGGTCCGGACCGGCGAGGGCGCGCTGACGTGGCTGTCGGCCGACCACCACGGCACGGCCGAGACGTCCGTCAACGCCGAGCTGCTGACCGCCGAGCACCGGCTGCACCTGCCCTACGGCGCGGAACGGGGCGCGGCCCCGGCGTCGTGGCCGGGTGAACGGGGCTTCGTCGGCGGCACCAAGGACGCGTCGACCGGCCTGACCCACCTGGGCGCCCGCGAGTACGACCCGGAGACGGGCCGGTTCATCTCGGTCGACCCGGTGATCGACGAGGACGACCCGCAGCAGCTACACGGGTACCTGTACGCCAACAACAACCCGTACACCTACTCCGACCCGGACGGCCTGTTCTGGTCGGGGCTGCTGAAGAAGGTCGCCAAGGTCGCGGAACTCGCGTCCTGGGTGCCCGGCCCGGTCGGGGCGGCGGCCGGCGCGGTGAGCGCGGCGGCCTACCTCGCGACCGGCAACAAGAAGAAGGCGGCCGAGATGGCCATCGGGGCCGCCGCCAGCCTGGTGCCGGGCGGCAAGCTCCTGCTGAAGGCGGGCATGGCCGTCGCGAAGTCGATCGGCAAGGCGGGCGCGAAGGCCGGTGCGAAGGGCGCGGTGGCCGCCGCGAAGACCGGCAAGGCGGTCGCCAAGGCGACGAAGGCGACCGCGAAGGGCGTCAAGACCGCCGCGACCAAGACGGCGCGGGCGGTGAAGAAGGCCGTCTCGAAGCGGGGGTGCAACTCCTTCACGCCGGACACCCCGGTGCTGATGGCGGACGGCACCCGCAAGCCGATCGGGCAGGTGGCGGTCGGCGACCTGGTGCTGGCCACCAACCCGCAGACCGGGCGGACCGAGGCCCGGCCGGTGACCGACACGATCCTCGGCCAGGGCGTCAAGGACCTCGTCACGGTCACCGTCGCGACCGACGCCGGACCGGGCGCGATCGTCGCGACCGACGGGCACCCGTTCTGGGTGGTCGGGGAAGGAGTGTGGAAGGAGGCCGGCGAACTCCGGGTCGGCGACCTGGTGCGTACCTCGGACGGGCGTGAACTGCCGGTCCTCCAGGTCGAGCGGCGGTCCGAGTACCTGCGGGTGCACAACCTGACCGTCGACGACCTGCACACCTACTACGTCGGAGCGGCCGACAGCGCGGTCCTGGTGCACAACGCCGGTTCGTCGTGCCAGGTGCACGCGAATCCGCCCAACAAGAAGGCCGCGTGCACCTGCGGCAAGATCAACGGCGGCACCAGGGGCGGCGTGCTGAACGGCGGCACGAAGACGGGCAAGTCCAAGACCGCCAAGGGGCAGCGCACCGACGAGGTCATCGCGAAGCAGGAGGAGCGCCAGACGTACGCGACCGTCGGGCACAAGGTGGTGCAGAAGTTCAAGGCGGGCACCGAGGACGCGGTGCTCGGCGGGCTCATGGGCGCGGCGGCGCTCGCGGCGGGCGGCGTCGGCCTGGCCAAGAAACTCCTCCCGAAGATCAAGAAGGCGATCGCCAAGCAGAAGCCCAAGGGCAAGCACCGCAAGACCAAGAAACCCGCCACCCCGAAGAAAAAGAAGAAGCCGTAGGGGTGTTCGGACCTGTTCGGCACAGCGCGGAGCACTGTTCGAACAGGGTGCGGTGACAGCAGGGTGAGCGTCAGGGCCGGGGTGCGTCGCCCCGGCCCTGACGTCGCTTGAGGGGGAGATCCCGCGTGGTGGCTGCGAGAGGTCGTGGACGGGCGTTGGCGCTGAGCGCCGTGCTCGCGTTGTCGGTCGTGGTGGTGCCGCCCGGTGCGGCGCAGGCGTGGGCGTGGCCGGAGCGCGCGCCGGAACGGTCGGTGGCGGGGACGGCGGCGGGCTCCGTCGCGCCGCCCGCGCTGGAGGTGACGGCCGAGGCGGTCACATCCGCGCCGGAGGTCACCTCCCCGCGGGCGGGGGCCGTGGAGGTGCTGGACCGCGCCGCCGCCGAGCGGGCCGGGGTGAACGGCGTGCTCTTCCGGGCGCGGGCGACCGGCTCGGCGGCGGTGGAGCTGGACTACTCCGGTTTCCGCCAGGCGTTCGGCGGCGACTTCGCGACCCGCCTGCGGGTGGTGGACCTGCGCAGCGGCCGGGTGGTCCCCGCGCGGAACGACACCGCGGCCGGGCGCATCCGCGCCGAGGTGGCCGGCGGCACGGCGGGTGGCCGCACCACCGGGCCGGACGGCGTGCGGGTCGCGGCGGCCCCGGGTCCGCTGTACGCGCTGACCGCCGGCACGGCGGGCGAGGCGGGCAGCTTCGCGCCGACCTCGCTGGCCCCGTCGGCGACGTGGGCGGTGGGCGTGCAGTCCGGCGACTTCTCGTGGAACTACCCGATCCAGGCGCCGCCCGCGCCGGGGCCGACGCCGCAGATCGCGCTGGCCTACTCGTCGGGCGTGGTGGACGGGCGGACCGCGTCGACCAACAACCAGTCGTCCTGGGTGGGCGAGGGGTTCGGCTACGAGCCGGGGTTCATCGAGCGCACCTACAAGCCGTGCGCCGAGGACGGCCACCCGGGCAAGGGCGACCTGTGCTGGGACCGCCAGGCCGCGCACCTCGTCCTGCCGGGCGTGACCGGTGAGCTGGTGTGGGACGCGACCAAGGGCGTGTGGCGGGTCGCCAACGACGAGGGCTGGCGGGTGGAGTCGCGCACGGGCGCGGCCAACGGCGACAACGACGGCGAGCACTGGGTGGTGACCGGCCCCGACGGCACGCAGTACTCGTTCGGGCGCAACGGGAACGCCAAGTCCACCTGGACGGTGCCGGTGTTCGGCAACGACGCGGACGAGCCGTGCCACGGGCCGTCGTTCGACACGTCGTGGTGCCAGCAGGGCTACCGCTGGACCCTGGACACCGTCACCGACGTCCACGGCGACCAGGTCACCTACTCCTACGACACGGAGACCAACCACTACGGCCGCGCCGGGGTCGCCTCGAACGCCACCCCCTACGTGCGCGCCGGACACCTCGCCCGCATCGACTACGGCCACCGCGCGGACACCGAGCCGACCGCGCGCGTGCTGTTCGACAGCGGCTCCCGGTGCATCCCCGGCTCGGTGTGCGACGCGTCGCACCCGGTGGACTGGCCGGACACGCCGTGGGACCTGGGCTGCGCGGGCGGCAACTGCCCGGCGGCCGGCCCGAGCTTCTGGGGCACCAAGCGGCTCGCCAAGATCACCACGCAGGTCCGGCAGGGCGCGGGGTTCGCCGAGGTGGACTCGTGGACGCTCGACCACGTCTTCCCGGGCACCGAGGACCACACCAGCCCGACGCTGTGGCTCCGGTCCATCACCCGCACCGGGCACGTGGGCGGCACGGCGAGCCTCCCCGGGGTGCTGTTCGACGGGGTGCGGCTGGCCAACCGGGTCGGCGCGGCGGACGGCCTGCAGCCCATGAACAAGTGGCGGCTGTCCCGCATCTACAACGAGACCGGCGGCGTGACGGAGGTCGGCTACCTGAACGACCGCTGCGACCCGGCGACCCTGCCCCGGCAGGACGCGAACGAGGAGAACTGCTTCCCCACCTACTGGCTGCGGCAGGGCGCGGCCACGCCGGAACTGGGCTGGTTCAACAAGTACGTCGTCGGCGAGGTCGCCGAGGTCGACCGGGTCGGGCAGGCTCCGCGCAAGGTCACCCGCTACGAGTACGTGGACGCCGGCCCCGCGTGGCGGTACGACGCGGCCGAACTGGTGCCGTCCCGGTTCAAGACGTGGGGCTCGTGGCGCGGCTTCCAGAAGGTCAAGGTGCGCACCGGTGACGCGGACGGCCCGCAGACGCTGACCGAGCACCTGTTCCTCCGCGGCATGCACGACGACCTGCTGATCGACGGCACGCGCCGCAAGGTGGAGGTCGTCGACTCGCAGAACAAGAAGTTCGAGGACAAGCCGGGCCTGGCCGGGTTCGCCCGGGAGACGGTCGTGCGGGACGCGGCCACGGGCGCGGAGATCTCGGCGGAGTTCCAGCAGCCGTGGCTGTCCGACCCGACCGCCGTGCGCAACCGGGACAGCGGCCCGCTGGAGGCCCGCGTCCTCAAGGTCGACTCGGTGCAGACCCGCACCGTCGTCGCGGGCGGCGCGCGGCTGGCCGAGACCCGCACCGAGCACGACGGCTACGGCAGCGTCACCAAGGTGCACGACCTGGGCGACGTGGCGGTGGCGGACGACGACGTGTGCACCACGACGACGTACGTCCGCAACACCACCGCGTGGATTCTGAACCGCCCCAACCGGGTGGTCACGGCGTCCGTCCCGTGCGGCACCACGGCGAACCCGGCGGACATCGTGTCCGACGAGCGCACGTTCTACGACGGCGCGACCTCCGTCGACGCCGCGCCGACCAAGGGCGACGTCACGAAGACCGAGGAGCTGGCGTCGTGGGACGGCACGCAACCGGTGTACGCCACCACGTCCCGCGCGACGCACGACCTGCACGGCCGGGTGGTGGAGTCCTTCGACGCGTCGGGCGCGAAGACCACGACGGCCTACCGGCCCGCGACCGGCGGCCCGGTCACCGGCGTCACGGTGACCAACCCGCTCGGCCACACGACCACCACCGAGTCGGAACCGGCGCGCGGCCGGACCACCGCCACGGTGGAGGCGAACAACCGGCGCGGTGAACGGACCTACGACCCGCTCGGCCGGCTCACCGCCGCGTGGCAGCCGGGACGTCCCGGCACCGAGAGCCCGACGGTGCGGCACGAGTACCTCATCCGCGCCGACGGCCCGGCCGTGGTCACCACGCACCGGCTGCTCGGCTCGGGCGACTACGCCACCAGCCACACCCTGTACGACGGCCTGCTGCGCGAGCGGCAGACCCAGTCCCCGTCGCCCAACGGCGGCCGGATCGTCACCGACACCCTGTACGACACGCACGGCCGCGTTTCCCGGACCAACGCCGGCTACCACAACCCGGACGCGCCGAGCACGTCGCTGCTCGTGGTGGCCGACGCCGACGTGCCGTCACAGGACGTCGTGGAGTACGACGGCGCGGGCCGCACCAGCGCGGAGGTGCTGCGTTCGTACGGCCAGGAGAAGCACCGCACGACGTTCACGCACGGCGGCGACCGGGTGAGCGAGGACCCGCCCGCCGGCGGCACACCCACCACGGAGATCACCGACGTGCGCGGCCGGCTCGTCGAGCTGCGCCAGTACAGCGGCGACGGGCCGACCGGCGACTTCCACGCCACGACCTACGGCTACACCAAGGCGGGCAAGCGGTCCTCGGTGACCGACCCGGCCGGGAACGCGTGGCGGTTCGACTACGACCTGCGTGGTCGCCAGGTGCGCGTGGAGGACCCGGACAAGGGCGTCGCCACCATGGCGTACGACGACAAGGGCCGGCTGACCGGCGTCACCGACGCGCGTGGCCGGACGCTCACCCACACCTACGACCCGCTGGATCGGAGAACCGCGTTGCACGAGGGGGCGACACGGCTCGCCGAGTGGACGTTCGACAGCCTGCCCGGAGGTGTGGGCGCGCCCGTGGCGGCGATCCGGCACGTCGACGGCGAGGAGTACCGGACGGAGACCCTGGGCTACACCGCCCAGGGCCTGCCGACCGGGACCGCCGTCACGATCCCGTCCCGCGAGGGCGCGCTGGCCGGCCGCTACGAGTCCACTGTGGACTACAACCAGGCCGGCCAGGTCGTCACCACCACGGTGCCCGCCGTGGGCGGCCTGCCCGCCGAGACGCTGACCACCGGGCACAACGCGGTGGGGCTGGAGCAGACGCTGGGCTCCGACCTGGCGCAGTACGTGGTGGACACCGGTTACACCAACACCGGCCGGCTCCGCGACCGCATCCTCGGCGGGCGGGTGATGCGCAGCTACACCTACGACGACGCCACCTCCCGGCTGACCGGCGTGAAGACCGAACTGGACACCGGGGCGGTCGCCGTCGACCTGAACCTGGGCTACGACGCGATCGGGAACGTCGTGTCGAGCGCCGACACCGTGTCCGGCGACGCGCAGTGCTTCCGCACCGACTCGTTCCGGCGACTGGTGGAGGCCTGGACCGCCGCCGACTGCGCCGCGCCGAGCCTGGAGGCGTTGGGTGGGCCGGAGCCGTACTGGCACACCTACGGCTACGACCGGGCGGGCAACCGGACTCGCGAGACGCGGCACGCGGCCGGCGGTGACACGGTCCGCGACTACGCCTACCCGGCGGGGTCGCACCGCGTCGCCACGGTGACCAGCGGGTCGCAGGTGGACGGCTACGGCTACGACGCGGCCGGCAACACCACCACCCGCCCCGGGCAGACCCTGTCCTGGAACGCCGAGGGCCGCCTGGCCGAGGTGCGGGCGGGTGCGGACGCGACCACGTTCGAGTACGACGCCGACGGCAACCGCCTCCTCCGACGCGACCCGGCGGGCAGCACGCTCTACCTCGGCTCGGCCGAGGTGCGGCTACAAGGCGGCGTCGTCACCGGAACCCGGCACTACGCGGTCGGCGGCACCACCGTCGCGGTGCGCACCGAGTCCGGCCTGAGCTGGCTCGCGGACGACCACGCCGGCACGGCGGGCGCGGCGGTCGACGCCGACAGCCTCGACGTGACGGTGCGGCGGCAGCTCCCGTACGGCGCGCCGCGCGGCACGGTCCCGGTGTGGCCCGGCGAGCAGGGCTTCGTCGGCGGCGCGACGGACCCGACCGGCCTGACGCACCTCGGGGCCCGCGACTACGACCCGGCGGTCGGGGCGTTCGTCTCGGCCGACCCCATCCTCAACGCCGAGGACCCGCAACAGCTCCAGGGCTACGCGTACGCGAGCAACTCGCCGGTGAGCTTCGCCGACCCGAGCGGCCTGACGTCGAAGCTGTCGCCCGCGCCCGAGCCGGCGCGGACCATCCTGTGGGACGCGGCGGTCACGGCGTACCGGACGGGCGGCGACCTCGGCTACCGCTCGCTGTACACGTGGCACGCGCCGGCCGCCGAGTCGGAGCGGCCCGCGTACGACAGCCCGGCCTCGTTCATCGACCAGCTCGTGAGCGGCCGGGGCGGCTGGTCGCCGAAGGTGCCGCCGGGCTACACCACGCCGCCCGGCGCGGAGTCCCCGACACCGGTGCCCGGCATCCCGTCGGGTGGGTCCGGGGGTTCCGGCTACGGCAGCCCCGGCGACGGGAGCCGGCGGGTCGACTGCCGGAGCGAGGGTTCGGTGCGCACCTGCCACTACAGCCCGATCCGCAAGCCGAGCTACTCGTACTCCGGCGGCCGGGTGATCGGCTACGACCTGATCGGCGAGTTCGGCGACGGCTACGGCGACACTCACGGCGGTCCGTACGTGGACGACGGCATCGGCGAGTTCGACTACGGCGACGGCTACTTCGAGGAGCGCGAGTACTGGGAGTACGACCGCTGCAAGCCGTGGAACCCGTGCGACACCAAGCCCGGCTTCGTCAAGGGCTACAACCCGCCCGGCCTGTACGACGACGACAAGAAGAAGGGCAAGGGCGGCTCGAAGAACACCGGCAAGGGCGGTTCCAAGAGCGGCAAGAAGAAGAAGTAAGGCGGACCCGCGGTGACATCCCGAACCGGTGCGGCGAGACACCGCACCAGCGTGGCCACGGTCGTGGCGATCCTGGCGGCGGCGTGCCTGACCGGAACCGGGCAGGCCCGCGTCGCACCCCCGACCGGCGTCCCGGCCGCGGCTTCGGCCTCGGCTGGGGAGACGGACGTCTCGGCCGCAGCTCCGGCTTCGGCTCGGGAGACCGACGCCCCGGCCGAGGCCTCGGCGTCGGCTCGGGCGCGGGCGACCGGCGAGCCGGTCGAGGTGGACGCGCTCGGCACGGAGGACACGAAGGTCGTCGCCGACCCCGGCGGGACGTTCACCGTCACGATGTACAACAAACCGGTCCGGGCGCGTACGGCCACCGGCTGGGCGCCGATCGACACCACGCTGGTGGCCCGTCCGGACGGGACCGTCGTGCCGAAGGTCTCGGCGGTGCCGGTGGTCCTGTCCGGCGGCGGGACCGTCCCGCTGGCCCGTGCCGGGCAGCACGGCCTGGACTGGGACGGTCCGCTGCCCGAGCCCGTGCTCAGGGAGGACACCGCCACCTACCCCGACGTCCTGCCGGGCGTGGACCTCAAGCTCACCGCCACCGCGACGGGCTTCGCCGAATCGGTGGTGGTGCGGGACGCCCAGGCGGCGCGCAACCCGAAGCTGCGCGAGCTGCGGTTCGGCTCGATGACGGCGGGCGCGGTGCCGGCCGTCACCGATGTCGCGGCCCTGGACGATCCCGGGACCACCTACCCGCTGTCCATGGACGGCCCGAAATGGGGTGAGAAGCTGCACTGGATGCTGTTGTCCCACAACACGACCACCGGCGCGAAGGCGGCCTACTGGGACTCCCAGCACGTGGCCCGGGTCGGCCGGACGCAGGGGCAGGAGCTGCGGTGGCGGTCGTACTACGAGCTGAACACGGCCGCGATCGCGGGCAAGCACGTGCTGCGCGCGGAGTTGCAGATCTACCAGTGGTGGGCCGAGTCGTGCGCGCCGCAGCCGGTGGAGCTGTGGCACATCGGCGGGATCGGCCCGACGACGGCGTGGGGCGACTCGACGCCGTTCATCCGGAAGGCCGCCGAGATCGCCACCGCCAAGGGCTTCGACGCGAACTGCCCGCACGGCCGGGTCGGGTTCGACATCAAGGACCTGATGGTGGAGGCGGCGAACGGGCGGTGGCCGACCACCACCGTGGCGTTGAAGGCACGGGAGGACGCGACCGCCTACGGGGGCAAGGAGTTCCTGGACCGCCCAGTGCCCGAGCTGGGTCTGTCCGACGCGGTGCTGGCGGTCGTGGGCCAGTACAACGCCCTGCCGGACGCCGCGACGGAGCTGACCGTCGGCGGCGAGCCCTGCACGGACCAGGGTGTGGTGGTGAACTCGGCGACCCCGACGCTCGGCGCGCGGATCTCCGACGCCGACACCGTGACCGGGCAGAACATCCGCGGTGTGTTCCGGTGGTGGGAGGAGACCGGCGCGCCGCCGTCGGCCGTGTCGAGCGCCGCGACGCCGTTCGGCGGGCCGGGCGTCGTCGGCGTGACGGTGGGCCAACCGTTGCGGGACGGCGCTGCCTACTCGTTCGGGGTGACCGCGGAGGACGGGGTGGACGCGGGCCCGGACCGGCCGTGGTGCCGGTTCACCGTGGACCTCGGCAAGCCCACGACCGCGCCGACGGTGTCTTCTCCGGACTTCCCGGCGAGCCCGGCGAGCGGTCCGCCGATGTACCGGCCGGGACGGTTCACGTTCAGCGCCGACGGCGATCCGGACGTGGTCGCGTTCAGGTACGGGATCGGGCGCGCCCCGGTGACGCCCGCCGCGGAGGTCCGCGCCGACGCGCCCGGCGGAACGGCCGCCATCACCCACACCCCGGACGCGGCGACGTCGTTCACGGCCAACTCGCTCGTGGTGGTGGGCGTGGACCGGGCGGGCAACGCGGGCCCGAGCCGCACCTACCAGTTCAAGGTGTCGCCGGTCGTCACGACCACCACCGTGTACGCGCACTGGAACACCAACTCGGTGACCGGTGGCAGGCTGGCCGACAGCACGGGGAAGGCGGCCGGCCAGCCCAAGTTCGACGCGACGATCTCCGGCCCGGTCACGTCGACCAGGGATCGCGTGGGCAGCACCACGGGCGCGGTGCGCTTCGACGGTGTCTCGGCGCACGCCGCCACCACCACACCCGTGGTGCCGCCGACCGGGAACACGTTCGGCAGCTTCACCGTGATGGGCTGGGTGAAGCTGGACCGGATGGACGACTGGGCGACGGCGGTCAGCCAGGACGGCGCCGTCCACAGCGGATTCGCGCTGAAGTACAACCACTACCCGCGCACCTGGCAGTTCGCGATGGAAGGGTCCGACACCGCCACCCGCAGCACGTTCACGGCCGACTCGATAGCCGCGCCGCAACTCGGGGTCTGGACGCACCTGGCGGGCGTGTACGACCACGGCGCGGGCAAGATGTCCCTGTACGTCAACGGAAAGCTCGCGGGCCAGGCGGACCACACCAGCACCTGGCACGCCGCCGGGCCGACGGTCCTGGGGCGGGCGAAGTACAACGGCGTGCCGGACGACTTCTGGCCGGGCGACCTGGACGAGATCCAGGTGTACCCGTGGGCGGCGTCGGCGTTCGAGGTGCGGCACCGGCTGGGCAGCGTCCCGACGTTCGCGCCGAAGGCCAGGTGGGCGTTGAACGAAGGCGCCGGACAGGTCGCCGCGGATCTGGAGGGCAGCGGCCACACGCTGGCGCTGCGCCCCGGCACGTCGTGGGTTCCCGGCGGTTCGGGCGGCACCGCCCTGCGGTTCGACGGGAAGGACGGGCACGCCAACACCGGCGGCCCGGTCGCGCCCCGGACCGCCGACGGCACGTTCGACAGCTTCACCGTGATGGGCTGGGTGAGACTGGACGAGCTGGGCCGCTGGGCCTGGGCGGTGAGCCAGGACGGGCGGCGGGACAGCGGCTTCACCCTCGGCTACTCGTCCTACCCGCGCGGCTGGGCGTTCGGCATGAGCGGCGCGGACGCGGACGGCAACGCCGAGGGCGGCTACGCGGTCGCCGACCCCGTTCCGCAGATCGGCGTGTGGACGCACCTCGCGGGTGTCTACGACCACGCTGCCGGGACGATGACCCTGTACGTCAACGGCCGCGCCGCCAAGCAGGTCGCGCACCGCAGCACCTGGTACGGCGAGGGCGCGCTCCAGGTGGGGCGGGCCAGGAACGACGGCTGGCTCACCGACTTCTGGCCGGGCGAGGTCGACGACGTCCACCTCGTCGCCGAGGCGAAGTCGGCGGCCGACGTCCGCGCCGCCATGGCGGGCCCGTCGTTCGCGCCCGGCGCGCGGTGGGCGTTGGACGACAACGGCTCCGACGCGACCGGCAACGGCCACACCCTCGCGCTGTGGCCCGGCGCGTCCTGGTCGACCGGCCGGTTCGGCAGCGGGCTGCGCCTGGACGGCGTCGAAGGCCACGCCTACACCGCCGGACCCGTGGTGCGCCGGGATTCGAGCTTCACGGTCGCCGCGTGGGTGAAGCTGGACGCGGTGGACCGGCACCAGGCCGTGGTGAGCCAGGACGGCCCGCAGGCCAGTGGTTTCCGGCTGCACCACGACAAGGACGCCAAGGCGTGGGCGTTCACCATCGACGGTGACGTGGACGGCGTGGTGCGCGGCACGGCAGCGCCGCGAGCGGGGGAGTGGACCCACCTGGCGGGGGTGTACGACGCGACGGCCGACAAGATGCACCTGTTCGTCAACGGCCGCCTGCAGGCCTCCGCGACCTACACCGGCACGGTGCGGGCGGAGCAGGGGCTGGCGATCGGCCGCGGTCGCGCGGACGGCACGTGGGTGGACCGGCTGGCCGGGTCGGTGGACGAGGTCGAGGTGCGCGACGAGGCCGTGAAGCCGGAGCAGGTCCTGGCGCTGAGCCGGATACCGGTCCCCACGTTCGAGCAGAACCAGCCGACGAAGATCGAGGACCTGGCGGTCGCCGAGAGCACGCGGGACGTGACCGGCCTGTCCGCCGACATGCTCGGCTCGCTGCGGGTGCGGGTGAAGCTCACCCACACCTACCGGGGCGACCTGGTGCTGCGGCTGGTCGCGCCGGACGGCACCGAGTACCTGCTGGAAGACCTCGTCGGCACCGGGGACGTGGACGACTTCGACAAGACCTACCCGCTCAACGCGTCCGGTGAGATCGCGAACGGCACGTGGAAGTTGCGGGTGGAGGACAAGGTCCTCGGCGACACCGGCACCATCGATAGCTGGAGCATCTCCGCGCCGCCGAGCAACGAACCCGTGCCGTCCGCGCCGTGGCCCAAGCTCACCGGTTCCGGTTTCACGGTCGGGAACAACACCACGACCGAGCGTTCGGTCACGGTGTCCGGCATCCCCGGCAACGCGCCGACCAACCTGAACGTGGCGATCGACAAGACGTCGAGCTGGGCGGGCGACCTCAGGGTGTCCGTGGTGTCCCCCGACGGCAAGGAGCACCTGCTGCACGACGGCTCGCTGCCGACGCCGCCCACACCCGCCGACGCGTGCGGACGGGGCGGGGACACCTACGACATCAAGAAGAACTACCTCGTCAACGTGTCCACCGCGATCGCGAACGGGGTGTGGAAGCTGCGGTTCAAGCACACCAGCAGCAGCGGCGCGCCGACCGTGAACTCGTGGAGCCTGTCCTCGGCGATCAACATGCAGGCGTCCACCACCGCGCCGGACACGAAGTTCGCCAACCCCACCGACGTCACGATCGACGAGTACCAGACGTACAGCTATGCCCACGTGTGCGGGGTGGCCGGCAGCGCGGCGCGGGACCTGCGGGTCGCGGTCGACGTCCGGCACCCCAACCGGGGCGACCTGAAACTGGAACTGGTGGCGGCCGAGGGTGCGGCGACCTACCTGCTGGAGGACGTGCCGGACGACGACACCGGCGACAACGTGGTGAAGACCTACCAGATCCCCGGTGTGGCGCAGCTCGCGAACGGCGGCTGGGAACTGAGGGTGACGGACTTCCGCACCGACTGGGTGGGCGTCGTCAACGAGTGGAGCATCCAGCTCCTGCCGAGCGCGCAGGCGACCCCGTCCGCCGGGTGGAAGGCGGAGAACACCGCCGACGTGTCGATTGTGGACGACGGTTGGACGGAGTCGCCCGTCACGGTCGCCGGCCTGACCGGGATGGCGCCCAAGGCGTGGCAGGTGTCCGTCGACATCAAGCACACCCACCGCGGCGACCTCGCCCTGTACCTGGAGGCCCCGGACGGCACCGGCTACCTGTTGGAGGACCTGACCGGCACCGGCGACGTGGACGACCTGGCGAAGGCGTACACGGTGAACTCGTCGGCCGAGATCGCCAACGGCGTGTGGAAGCTGAAGGTGCTGGACGCGGTGTGGGGTGACGTCGGGATCATCGACTCGTGGAGCCTGTCCGCCGTCGGCCTCTCCCCGGTCACCACCGACGTCCGCGTGCCGGTCGCCGACCTCGCGACCGCCGACAGCCCGCTGACCGTGGCCGGGGCGACCGGCAACGCGCCCAACGGGCTGCACGTCCAGGCGGCCGTCACCCACCCGAAGCCCGAGCAGTTGGTGATCACGCTGGTCGCGCCGGACGGCACTTTGTACCCGCTGCACGACAAGAAGGCCGTGCTGCCCAAGCTGTTCCGGGTCGACGCGGCGGCCGAGGCCGCGAACGGGGTGTGGAACCTGCGGGTGCAGGACACCGTGTCCGGCGAGGCCGGTTCGATCGATTCGTGGGGGCTGGTGCTCCCGCCGGCGGTGTCGTGGCCGGAACAGCGCGGGTCGGCGTTGAAGGTGGACGGCCCGGCGCACGGGGCGACGGGCACGTCGTACGCGCGGGTGGCCGGGGTGTCCGGCAACGGCCCGGTGGACCTGCGCCTGACCGTCCGGACATCGTACTACTGGGTGAGCGAGCTGAAGATCACGCTGGTGGCCCCGGACGGCACGCCGTACGTGGTGCACGACCGGGCCGACAAGATGCCGGAGACCTTCACGGTGGACGTGTCGAGCGAGGTCGCGAACGGGCAGTGGAAGTTGACCGTGCAGCGCAACAGCAGCAGCGGCACGGTGGACATCACGTCGTGGAGCCTGTGGTCCCCGATCAACCAGCAGGCGACGCCGTCCGGCCCGGCGACCAAGTTCGCCAACGGCGGTGACGTGACCCTGCCCGACGACGGGTGGTCCTCGGCGTCGAGCTACGCGTGGGCCGCCGGGATCACCGGTGCGGAGCCCAAGGACGTGCGGGTGGCCGTGGACATCAGGCACCTCAACCGGGGCGACCTCAAGCTGGAGCTGCGCACGCCGGACGGCGCGGCGACCTACCTGCTGGAGGACATCCCCGATTCGGACACCGGCGACAACGTGTTCAAGACCTACCAGGTCTTCGGCGTCGCGCAGATCGTGAACGGTAGCTGGGAACTCGTCGTCACCGACACCAAGACCGGCAACACCGGGTCGATCGACGGGTGGAGCGTGCAGGTGCTGTCCGCGCCGCAGGCGGTCCTGCCCGCCGGGTGGCGCGTCGAGAACGGCACGGACACGTCGATCCCGGACTACAACGTGGTGGACTCGCCGATCACGGTGTCCGGGCTCACCGGCATGGCCCCGAGGGAGTGGGACGTGACGGTGGCGCTGAAGCACACCTACCGGGGCGACCTGACGCTGCACCTGGTGGCCCCCGACGGGACGGCGTACCTGCTGGAGGACTTCGCGGGCGTGGCCGATGTGGACGACCTGGACAAGACGTACACGGTCAACGCGTCGTCCGAACTCGGCAACGGCGTGTGGAAGCTCCGCGTCCGGGACCGGGTGTGGGGCGATATCGGGCACATCGACTCGTGGAGCCTGTCCGCCGCGCCCACGGGCACGCCGACGCCCGCCGTCGCGTGGCCGGAGAAGCGCGGTTCGGCGTTGAAGGTGGACGGCGCGACGCACGGCGTCACCGGGACGTCGTACCTGCGGGTGGCCGGGGTCGCCGGGAACGCGCCGGCCGACCTGCGGCTGACCGTCGCCACGTCGTACTACTGGCTGAGCGAGCTGAAGATCACGCTGATCGCGCCGGACGGCACCTCGTACGTGGTGCACGACCGGGCCGACACGATGCCGGGGACCTTCAAGGTCGACGCGTCGAGCGAAGTGGCCAACGGTCAGTGGAAGTTGACGGTGCAGCGCAACAGCAGCAGCGGCACCGTGGACATCACGTCGTGGAGCCTGTGGTCCCCGATCAACCAGCAGCCGACACCGCCCGGTCCGGTCACCAAGTTCGTCAACGGCGGTGACGTGACCCTGCCCGACGACGGGTGGTCGTCCGCGGAGAGCTACGTGAACGTGACCGCGACGCCCGGCAACGCACCGGCCGACCTGCGGGTCGCGGTGGACGTCAAGCACCCCAACCGGGGCGACCTGAAACTGGAACTGGTGGCTCCGGACGGGACGGCGTACCTGCTGGAGGATCTTCCGAACGGCGACACGGGCGACAACGTGTTCAAGAGTTACCAGGTCAACGGATCGGCGGAGACCGCCAACGGGTCCTGGCGGCTGCGCGTCACGGACACGGTGACCACCAACACCGGGAACATCGACGGCTGGAGCCTGCATTTCGGCGGCGTGCGGGCCGTCGCGCCCGGCGCGAGGTTCGAGAACACCGCCGACGTCCCTTTGCTGGACAACGGGACCGCCGAGTCGACCGTGTCCATCGCGGGCTTCACGGGCCCGGTGCCGGCGGGTCTGCGCGTCGGTGTGGTGCTGCGCCACCCGCAGCGCGGCGACCTGAAGCTGGACCTGGTCGCGCCCGACGGGTCCGTGTACGCGCTGGAGGACCTGACCGGGAGCGGCAACGCCGACGACGTGGTGGACGAGTACAGCGTCAACGCGTCGGTCGAGTTGGCCAGCGGCACGTGGCGGCTGCGGGTGGCCGACACCGCGCTCGGCGACGTCGGCGTGATCGACTCGTGGAGCCTCACGTTCCCCGCGCCGACGAAGTACCACGACTCCGGCAACGTCTCCATCGCCGATAACGGCGCTCCGGCGTCGAGCGTCATCCCGGTGGCGGGCCGGACCGGCAACGCGCCCACCGACCTGCGGGTCGTCGTGGACGTCAAGCACGCCAACCGGGGCGACCTGGTGCTGTCGCTGGTGGCCCCGGACGGCACGGTGTACCCGCTGGAGGACATCCCCGCCGGCGACACCGGGGACGACGTGCTCAAGACGTACTGGGTGGACGCGTCGGCGGAGGCCGCCAACGGCGGTTGGGCGCTGCGGGCCCAGGACACCGCCGCCGGCAACACCGGCCTGATCGACGCGTGGAGCGTCCAGTTCGGGGTTAGCTGACGGGCTGCTCGCAGTGCCACCGGCGGAAGTCACCGGTCCGCCGCCACACCTCGCGCGCCATCTGGATGTTCCGCTCCGGGTCGAGCGCCGTGGTGTGGTCGGTCCGGAAGTCGAACAGCACCTCGCGGTCGTTGAGCTGGAACAGCCCCCAGTCCCGCGTGCGGTCGGGCCGGCCGTAGATCCACAGTGGGTCGAGCCGGGAGAGGCAGTCGGTCAGCCGCACCGCCCGGTCGGGCTCCTCCGGGAACACCTCGCGGACCCGCCGCTCGACCTGCTCGGGCGTCCACGAGCCGATGCTCCGCCGCCCGGCCAACGCGGTCCTGGTCGGCTCGTCCGCGATCCCGGTCGGCGGCAGCCCGGAGAGCTGCTGGAACGCGACCACCCGCATTTTCGTGTACGGCCCGAACCGCCCGTCGGCGGGCAACGCCAACCCGTTGCGCTGCAAGGCGACCTGCAACTCCTTCACGCACAACCCGTCGTCACCCATCGCCAGGTCGGCCGCGCAACCCTCCGCGGTGCCGGCCGACTGCAAGGCGATCGTCAAGGCCCCCACCGTCGCCGCGACGGCGAACACCTTCCGCAGCCGGGACGGCGCGCGCACCGGAGCGGCCTCGTGGACCTCGCCGACCGCGAGCCTCCGCCGCGCGTCGACCCACCGGCCCACCTCGTCGTCGTCCCCGCCGCAGGCCCGGACGAACGTCACCACGAGTTCCTGGCGCGGCAACGACTCCCGCCCCAGCGCGGTGGCGACCGTGGTGTGCGGCAACACCTCGCCGTTGGCCCGCGCGTTGGCTTCCACCTGCCGGTACGTGCACCCCGACCAGGTCCTCAGCGCCCGCAACGCCCGCACGTAGTCGGCGGCCGTCGACACCGCGGCCGGATCGGGTCGCGACTGGTCTTCCCCCATGGCGGGGATGCTGCCATCCGGCGCGCGCCACCTCCAGCGGCCGAACGGCGGCCGGAGGGCGGCTCCGCGTGGGGTCGGTGCCACCTGGTGGCGGTACCGGGTGCGGTGCGGATGCTGGGAGGGTCAGGGCAATCCCACCCCGATCAGCAGAACTGAGAGCAGGCGACGATGGGCGACGGATACGAGCTGCGGACCACGGCCGGCACCGGCGACGGGGTGTTCGCCACCCGCTCGTTCCGGTCCGGCGAGACCGTGCTGGTGGGGCGTATCGACCGCGAACTGGACCGCAACGACCCGCACGCCTCGCAGGTCGGCGAGCACCGGTTCGTCCGACACGCGGGCCTCGGCCCGATGGTGAACCACTCGTGCGACCCCAACTGCGGTATCCGCCTCAACGACACCGGCGCGCACGACCTCGTCGCACGCCGACCGATCACCGCCGACCAGGAGATCACGTTCGACTACGCCATGCGCAACCACACCGTCGACCACTTCCCGGGCCGCTGCCGGTGCGGCACGGACCGCTGCCGGGGTCGCGTCACCGGCTGGAAGGGCTTGTCCGCCCACCGGAAAGCCGACTACGACGGCTTCGTCGCCCCCTACCTGCTCGGCCTCGACGCCCGGCCCCCGGCTGTTGTCGTGGGTGACCGGACGGACGGCACCTGACCACCTCCGGCGGTGCCCTCCTTGGTCCATTTCCAGAATAGTCCGCTGAAGATCAACTCGGGGCGTATCGCGAACGTGCAGCCGGCTTTGCGCTGCACATGATTTTCTAGGTAGGTGGGATTTCCCCTGCTATAGGCGTGGGGAGCGACGGGCGTCCGCGTCCGGCAGCGTGGGAAACCTCTACGGCGGCCTGTCCTTCGGCAGCGCGCCGAACGGCGAGCCGCAGCCGGGCCTGGTGTCGATCAAACCGCCGATCGGCAGGCTGGCCGACGAGCTGTACGGCCGCGACGCCGTCCTCGCCGACCTCGTCACGTCCGCGACCAGGGCGGACGGCGCGCTGATCGTCCTGCACGGCGCCGGCGGCTACGGGAAGACCGCGATCGCGCTCGGCGTCACCCGGCGGCTGTGGCAGCGCGACCCGGACTTCCGCGTGTGGTGGGTCGACGCGTCCGCCCGGCCGGGCCTGGTGGCCGGTCTGCGGGAGGTCGCCCTGGACGCGGGCGCGGACCTGGAGGACGTGCTGCGGGCCTGGTCGGGCGGGCGGTCCGCGCCGGACCTGCTCAACCGGACGCTGGAGGCCGCGCCCGGCCCGTGGCTGCTGATCATCGACAACGCCGACGACGTGCGGCTGCTGGAGGCGCAGGGCCCGTTCGGCGACGGCACCGGCCGGATCCGCTCCCTGGACCGGTCGCGCGGCACGGTCCTGGTCACCACCAGGGAGAAGTCCCGCGAGGCCTGGGGCCCGGCGGCGGAACGCCACGAGATCAGGCCGCTGAACCCGGTCGCCTCGGCGGCACTGCTGACCGCCGACTCGCCCGACGCGGGCTCGTCCGCCCAGGCCCGCGACCTGGCAGCACGACTCGGCCACATGCCGCCGCCATCCCGTGCTTCCTGCTGGACGCCCGGGTGCTCACCGAGACGCCCATGTTCCACGGCATCACGGCGGAGGACGTGGAGGCGACCGTAGCCGGCCTGGTCAACCTCAGCCTGGTGGAACGCGCCGAGTTCGTGGACCCGCGCTCCGAGACGGCCACCCTCGAATGCCTGCGGCTGCGCCCGGTGATCAGGGAAGCGAACCGCCACCAGACCGACGTCCGCGACAACCTGCCCGACTACCCGGCGCTGTGCCTGTCCGTGCTGGACGGCGTCACCTCGGAACTGACCTTCTCGACAGCGACGGAACTGGCCTGCTGGGCCGTGCTGAGCCCGCACTGCGAACACGCGGTCGCCCGCGTGGGACAGGAAGCAGGCGCGCTCCGGCGGCCACTGGCGTGGGAGCTGATGGCCGGCAAGCTCACCTGCCAACTGGCCCGCTTCGCTCGCCTGACCGGCGCGTACTCCCGTTCGGCAGGCCAGTTCGAGGCCGCCGTGCAAGTCCGCCGCCACCACCTGGGCCGCTGGCACCCGGAGGTGGTGGCGATCCGCCGGGAGATGGCCTGGCTGAAATGGGAGCAGCGCCCGACGCCGACCGTGCTGGAGGAGTTCACGGGCCTGGCCGAAGGCTGCCTCCGCCGCCTGGGCGAAAAGGACCCGCTGACCATCGCCTGCCTGCTGGCGATGATCGACGAGTGCGCGGGCGACGAGGAGGCGGAGACCTGGGCAGGCGGAATGCCGTTGGAAGTGCTGCGCGAACACGTAGTCCTACTACGCGACCGCTACCGGATGACCCGTCCGAAAAGCGGCAACGGCGAAAATCCGCGACGACCATAAACAATAACCACAGTAGCGGTCCATCAGTCGCCGAGATCACCCGTATTCCGCCGGCCCTTCGCGAAGTCTCCGCACCCGAACCAGCCCCGGGCCAAGGCGGAGGTCGCCTCGAAGCCGGCCGGCGCCGGGTTCGAGTGCCCGGCCCAGCGGCCTCCGGCCCGACCGCCCTGATGATCACGGCGGGGTTGCGAAACCGCTGGTGAGCGGTTTTTGTCGGTGCCCCTCGTTAACCTCCGCCCATCGAGTTCAAGAACGACTTCACAGGGAGGGACCGTGGGCTGGCTGGACGCCGCTTCCGGGTACCAGGTGCGGCTTGGGGAGAGTGGGCGCGTCCAGGCCCGCAACGGCAAGGGCAAGGTGCTGTCCGCGATGCCGGCGTCCATCAAGGACGATCCGCAAGTGGTGCAGTTGCGCCAGTTGTCGGAGTGGCTGGCGCGGCACGAGGCGGAGTGCCTGTCCGCCGTGGACGGTTGGATGGTGCGGTCGCTGCCGGTGCCGTGGTCGCTGGTCGCCGAGGTCTGGGCGGACCAGGCGTGGGCGGGTGCGTTGCGCGACCTGGTGGTCGTGGCGGACGGGGAGGTCGGGTTCCTGCGGGACGCCGATGCCGAGCGTGGGCTCGGGGTGGTCACGTTGGACGGTGACACGGTCCGGCTGCGGCCCGACGTGGTGTCGATTCCGCACCCCGTGCTGCTGGCCGACCTGGAGGAGCTGCGCGAGTTCGGCGCGGAGCTGGGTGTGGAGCAGAAGGTGCAGCAGTTGTTCCGGCAGACGTTCGCCCGTACCGCGCACCCGGTCGGGAAGACCTCGGTGGACGACTTCTCGAATGGCCGGTTCGAGCAGCTCAACCACGTGCTCGGCCGGTGTCGCACGCTCGGCTACCCGGTGCGCGGCGGGGACGCGGTGTACTCGGCGTTCGAGGCAGGCCGGGTGGTGGAGGCGCGGTTCTGGATCGGCTCGGACTACCCCGAGGGCGAGACCTGGACCGGCGAGCTGCGCTGGACGACGGAGGACGGCACGGCGCTGCCGCTCGCCGACGTCGGGCCGGTCGCGTGGTCGGAGGGGATGCGCATGGCCTCGGCGGTCCACGCCGGGCGCGTCGTGGAGGAAGTGGTGGCGCAGTGAGCACGTCCGAGAAAGCCCTGATCGCGGCCGGCGCGGTGCTGCCCGGCCCGGCCGCCGCCGGTGAGGACCGGGACACGATCACCGCCCGCCACTACACGCATCCCGGCCTCGAAGGCCGGGTCGTGGTGCGGCTGGTGCCCGCCGTGCTGGGCAAGGCCGAAGACCTGACCTGCGAGTACCTCGGGTTCGGCGAGCCCGCCCGCACCGCCGACGTGGGCACCGGGCGGCGCAGCGCGCTCGGCTTCCCGGCGTGGGCCCTGGTGCACGACCCGGCCAACGCCCACCACGCGCTGAACCTGGTCAAGGACGTCGAACGGCTCGCCCGCACCGCCAAGTCCCGGGCCGGCGCGGCGAAGGACGGCTTCACCGCCCTGGGTGACATGCTGGGCCGCTCCGCGCCGCACTTCCTGCCCACGTTCTACGAGCAGGCGGGCCGGATCTTCCTCCAGCACGGCAACCCGACCTACGCGGCGTCGATGTTCGGCAAGGCGCGTGAGGCCGAGGAGGTGCACGACCTCGCGGTCGACCCGGAGCGGACCCGCGAGGTGTTCCTGGAGTTCGCGTTCGCGGGCGCGTTGACCGCCAAGGCGCTGTCGGCGCACTCGAAGGGCCTGGCCCGCAAGCACCGGCCGGACGCCGCGTACGAGCTGTTCGTGACGCTGTGCGTGGAGCGCACGCGCGGCGGGCTGCCCCCGTACACGGGGATGCCGGAGGACCTGCGGCGGCTGGCGAGAGTCGCGAAGCGGGACGTCAAGGCCGAGGACGAGCGGCTGCTGCGCGCGGTGCTGGACAGCTCCGCGATCAGCCGCGCGGGCGTCGCGTTCTGGAAGTCCTACCGCGATGCGCTGGTGGCGTTGGCGACCCGTGACGAGGAGGTGCGCGGGCGGCTGCTGTCGTTCGTGCCGGCGTCGGTGTCCGTGTTGGACACGTGGTTCGAGATCCTCACGGCGTGCGGGGCGGCCCGCGCGCTGGTCGAGCCGGGTGGCGAGGTCGACGCCGCCGAGTGGCTGTCGTCGGTGATCGCGGTCCGCAACGGCACCTGGCGAACGGTGTCCCGGTCGCGGCGGCTGCTGGAGCTGGTCGAGGCGATGGCGCCCCGGCTGGCCGCCGACGCCGTGCCGGTGCGCGCGCTGACCGGGTGGCGGCAGGACGAGCTGGACCTGCTGGACGTGCTGGTCGCGAACAACGTGCCGATCGTGCCCGCCAAGCGGGCCGACATCACGCTCAACGTCGCGGACTGGCTGACCGACGAGGGGGAGGGCCGGCGCGACCTGACGGCGGTCGCCGGGTCGGACCTGCTCGGCCGGCCGCTCGCCAAGGGCCTGATCGGCTACGCCCGCAACGCCGCCCGCGAGAGGGTGGTCGGCGTCGACGTGCTGACCCGGATCATGTCCGTGCCGGGCCTGCGGATCGCGCTGCGGCAGTGGCTCGGCCGCCGGGCCGGGCGGGCGTCCGCCGGCCTGCCCGACCTGTCGAGCGACCTGGACGCGCTGACCGTGGTGCGGCGGCCCGAGGCGTTCGCGGACGTCCCGGAGGCGGCCGAGGCGATCGCCGCGACCGACGTCGCCGCCGCCCTCCACGCCACGCTCCGCGCCGGCCTGCTGGACGAGCTGGGCTGGCCGGCGCTGGACGAGGCGGTCGGCAAGCCGGCGGCGGGCCGGCCGGTCAAGGACGAGGACATCGTGGTGTGCGGCGAAGGCTGGCCCGCGCTGGTGCTGCGGCGCGGCGAGACGTTCGTCGTGGTCGGCCCGGACGGCATCCTCGCCGAGCACGTCTCGCGGATTCCGGCCGACGCCCGCCAGCAGTGGGGCTTCGAGCCGGAAGGGTGGTGGCTGGGCGGCAGGCTGCTGGTGCGCTGGCAGGGCCCGGACCACGAGCTGGCGTACTGGAGCGACGCGCCGGACCGCGTGTTCGACCCGGCGGGCACGTCCCGCGGCTACTACCGCAGGCACACCGTGCTGCCGTCGATCGCCCTGGCGAACGGCGCGCGTTTCGCCGGCCGACGGGCGGTGCACGCCGGCGACACGCAGGTGCCCCGGGCGCATGCGGCGTTCGGCGACGGCACCTCGGTGTGGACGGACGTGTACCGGGACCAGTCGTGGCGCTGGGTCGAGGTCGACCCGGCGACCGGCGAGACGGGTCGGGCCAGCCTGCCCCGCTTCCTGGAGGACTTCGCCGCGGACGGCGCGGCGCTGAGCCTCGACCAGTGCGACCTGCGCCCGGCGGCGGCCGGGACCGGGTCAAGCCCGTTCGGCGAGGCGGGCGGGCTGCACGGCTGGCGGCTGCGGCGCGAGGCGGACGGCTCCTGGCTGGGCGAGGGCATCGACGGCCGGCGGGTCCGCCTGCCCAAGGGCAACCGCCGTCCGGTGGGTCTCCTGAGCCTGCCCGGCGGCGCGCGGCTGACCGTGGAGCTGAACACCGACACGGTCGTGGCGCTGCGGGACGAGCAGGGCACCACGCTGGGCACGGTGACCATCGGCCGCGCGCACCAGAAGTACGCCGCGGGCACGCCGCTGGTCCCGCCCGTGGAGTGGTGGCACGTGCTGCGGCCCCGTGACGAGGCGGGCTCGGCGGCGTTGCGGGCCGTCACCCGGAAGTCGGTGGACGCCATGATCAAGGCGGCGCTGGCCGAGGACGGGGAGAAGCCCAGCCGGCGCAAGCGGCTGACCGCGCTCCTGCGTGGGGAACGCGACGGCCTGGCCGGCGCGGT
The DNA here is from genome assembly GCF_050942485.1 of Actinosynnema sp. CS-041913. Classification (NCBI taxonomy): domain Bacteria; kingdom Bacillati; phylum Actinomycetota; class Actinomycetes; order Pseudonocardiales; family Pseudonocardiaceae; genus Actinosynnema; species Actinosynnema sp. CS-041913. The sequence goes on from NZ_CP192037.1 coordinate 4,327,058, forward strand.
GGCCGCCGCGCTGCCCGGTCTGACCCACCCGGCGCTGCTGGCGGGTGTGCTCGACCTGGTCCGCCGCGCCGCCAAGCTGGCACGCCAGTACGCCGGGTACGCGGAGATCGCCGCCGGCGCGCGGCAGGTCGACACCTCGGTGTTCGCCCCGGCCGGTCCGGTGGTGAGCGAGGAGGACGTCGAGTCGGCGCTCGGCTGGTTCAGCGGCCACCGCCACAGCAACGCCCGCGCGGGCGTGCGGACAGCGCTGCCTGAACTGCTCGCCGTGTTGGCCGAGACCGCGGGGCAGGCCAGGCCGGAGGGCCGCGCGCTGCCCCTGTCGGGCAGCTCCGACTGGTTCCGGGCACTGCCGGACGTTGCCGCGCTGGCGCACCGCGCGGCGTCGCCGCTCACCCCGGAGCCCCAGCGGGAGGCGTTGGCGGTGGTGCTGCGGTGCCTTGCGGACAGCGGCCTCGCCGAGGGCGCCGGGCACTGGCGGACAGTCAGCGTGGTCGTGCCGGACGGCAGTGCCAAACCGGTGAACCGGGTGACCCCGACGGGCGACGGGTTCATCGCCGTGTTCGAGGAGCATTGGCGGCACCAGGCGGGCAACCGGTACGACGGCGTGCAGTTCACCCGCACCCCCGGCACGTTCGACCTGCCGCGCGGCTGGCACGTCGAGCACGCGCAGGAGGTGGGGCCGTTCAGCCGCGACCGGATCGCGCGGTTCCTGTCCGTGCTCGCCGAACGCGGTCCCGCGCCGTGGCGCGCGGAGTCGGTGGCCGCCCTGGTGGAACGCACCGGCCTGGGCACCGCCGAGGCGACCGTGCTGCTGGCCGGCATGCCGGGCGTGGACCTGTGGAACGCGAACTACCTGCCGACCGCCGACCGCCACCTGCTGGGCCTGTCCGCCGCCGGGGCGAAGGCGGCGAAGGAACGGCTCCGCCCGTTGGACGCCGCCTTCCGCCGCAAGCTGCTGGCCGCCGCCGTGCCCGCGGACCCGGCGGACCTGTGGGCCACCGGCCCGGACGTCGACGCCGTGGCCGCCGTGTGGGTGGCCGAACAGGGCCTGCGCCGACCGGTGCCGGACGACGTGCTGGTGGACGCGGCGAAGCTGCTGCCGGTGTCCGACGCGGGCGGGTACGTGGCCGGCGTCCTCGACCCGGACCGCACGCCGTGGCTCACCACCGACGCCGACATGTGGCTCGACGGCACGTCCCTGGAGGCCCGCAACCGCGACGGCTTCAACGAGTCCGCGCTCCGGACCGTGCCGGGCGTGCTGCGGTGGTTGGCCCACCGCCTCCCGGCGGGCTCGGAGCTGCGCACCAGCCTGCCGAAGGCCCTTTCGCTGGCCCGGCAGCGGGCGGCGAGCCCGGGATTCGCCGTCGACCTCGGAGGCTGGGTGGAGCGCGCACCGCTGGTCGGCCTGCTGGGCGTCGAGATGCCCGCGGAAGGCGCGGTCGTGGACGTGCGCGGCTGGCTGCACGTGGTCGGCACGCACGCCGAGTACTGCCGGGTGGTGGTGCGCCCCGGCCTGGTCGGGCCGCCGGACCGCGAGTTGTTGACCGCCCTGCTGGAGATCACGCACTCGCGGAACATCGTCCAGGCGCTGGACGACCTGGCCGACGAGGGCCTGACCGCGGCCTGCGCGGTAGCCCCGACCGGTGACCCGGCGGCTTACCACCAGGTCCCGGGCCAGGGCCTGGTGGCGGAGGCCGCCGGAAAGCTGGGCCTGGACGAGGACGCGGCCCTGCTGTACCTGCAACTGCTGGCGCTGCCCGACCCGACCGACGCGAACGTCGCCCGGTGGACCGGCTGGAAACCCGCCCGGCTGCGCAAGGCCCGAGCCGCCCTGGCCGACACCGACCTCGTCCTCACCGCGAAACGGGCCCGAGCCGGCCGCACGCTGTTCCTGCCCGGCGGCTGGCTGGCGCTGTCGAGCCCGCACCTGCCCCTGGAGACCTGGAAAGCGCCCATGTTCGGCTTCACCGACCACCCGACCGGGGTGATCGCCCCACGCGAACCCGTGGCCGCCCTCTTCGCCCGCGCCTGGCGCCGCGTGCTGGCCGGCGACGCCCCCGCGTACGAGGAACTCAAGACCGGAGGACGCCGGTGACCGCCGCACGGCAGATCGACCCGGCCGAGGACGCCTTCGCCGAGGAGTTGGCCTTCCTGGCCGCCTACGACGCCGGCCGCCGCCCGCCGGGCTGGCGACTCACCCCACGCGCGGTGGTCACGTTCGTCACCGGCAGCGGCGATCCGCTGGCCCTGCCGGAGCCGGTCGACGGCCTGCCGTCCAGGATGCTGATCACCCCGAAGTTCGTGGGGGAGCGGGCGCTGGTGGAACGGGCCGTCGTGACCCTGGCGGGCGAACGCGGCCTGCTCCTGGTCGGCGAGCCCGGCACCGCCAAGTCCATGTTGTCCGAGCTGCTGGCGGCGGCGGTGTCCGGCACGAGCCAACTGGTGGTCCAGGGCACCGCCGGCACCACGGAGGACCAACTCCGCTACGGCTGGAACTACGCGCTCCTGCTGGCGGAAGGCCCGAGCCCCCGCGCACTGGTCCCGTCCCCGGTGTTCAACGCCATGCGCACCGGCGCCGTGGTGCGGGTGGAGGAAGTCACCCGCTGCCTGCCGGAGGTGCAGGACGCCCTGGTCTCGATCCTGTCGGACCGCCGGATCGCCGTGCCGGAACTGTCGGGCACCGCCGGAGCGACCGTCCACGCCACCCCCGGTTTCACCGTGATCGCGACGGCGAACCTGCGCGACCGAGGGGTGTCGGAGATGTCGGCGGCCCTGAAGCGCCGCTTCAACTTCGAGGCGGTGGGGCCGATCGGCGACCTGGCCGCCGAGACGGCACTGGTGCGCAGGCAGGCGACCGCGGCGCTCGACCGGGTCGACGCGCCCTTCGCGGTGGACGACGTCGTGCTGGAGGTCTTGGTCACGGCGTTCCGGGACCTCCGGAACGGCGTCTCCGAAGAAGGCTGGGCGGTGGAACGACCGTCGACGGTGATGAGCACCGCCGAAGCGGTCGCCGTCGCGACGGCCTTGGGCCTGTCCGACGCCTACTTCCCGGGCGACCGCGATCCTCTGTCGCTGCTGCCCGGCCACCTGCTGGGAGTGGTCCGCAAGGACGACCCCGGCGACGCGGCCAGACTCCTCGGCTACTGGGACGGCGCGGTACGCCGCCGCGCCGAGACCGGCGCACGCACCTGGCGAAGGCTGTGGGAACTCCGTGACGTCCTCGACCACTGACCCGACCCAGCCCCGGCCGAACGTGTCGGGGGCCGACACCGCGTCCCAGCCGAGCGCGGAACAAGGCGTCGCGCCGGACGCGGATCTCGCGGTGGCCGAGCGGTTGGCGGCCCATCGCGAGCCGTTCCTGATCGGGGTGCGGCACCATTCACCGGCTCTCGCCGCGGTGGTGCCGGCCCTTCTCACGGCGGCCGACCCCGAAGTGCTGCTCGTCGAACTGCCCGAAGAACTGGGCGAGTGGCTGCCCCACCTGGCCGCCCCCGACCTCACCGCCCCCGTCGCCCTGTCCGGCGCCCGGCGCGACGGCGGGGGCCTCGCCTTCTACCCCTTCGCCGACTTCTCACCCGAACTGGCGGCAATCCGCTGGGCATACCGCAACGGCGTGGAAGTCCGCCCCTGCGACCTGCCGCTCGCCGCCCGCGACGAGGGCCGCGAACCAACCCGCGAAAGCACCCCACACTCGGCCGACGCCCCGCATCTATCCAACGCCCCGCACTCGGCCGATGCCCCGCACTTGGCCGACGCCCTACGCCGTTCGATCACCGGCCGCGACGGAGAGGACCTCTGGGACCGCCTGGTGGAAGCCACCGCTCCCGGCCAGACCGCGGAAGCCGTGCGGCACGCGGCCCTCCTGGTCGGCTGGGCGCTGCGCCGGGACGCCGAGGCGGGAGCCGGCGTGGACCCGCTCGACCTGCGCCGCGAACAGTGGATGCGCACCGCCATCGCCGCCGCAGCCGGCCGCCGCTGCGCGGCCGTCGTCGGCTCGTTCCACGCCGCGGCCCTCCTCGAAGGCCCGACCGACCCGACCGACCCGAGCAGCCCGACCGGCTCGACCGGCTCGACCGACCAGTCCGACCGCAAGGACGTGATCACCTCCCTGGTGCCCTACGGCTTCGCGCTGCTGGACGAACGATCCGGCTACCCGGCGGGCATCCGCGACCCGGAGTGGCAACAGGCCGTGCTGGAGGCGGCCGGCGACCCGTCCGCCGTGGAAGCCGCCGCCGCGGCCCTGATCGTGCGGATCTGCGCGCGGGTGAGGGCACTGGGTCACCCGGCGGGCCCTGGTGAGGCCCGCGAAGCGCTGCGCCTGGCCGTCGACCTCGCCCGCCTGCGCGGCCTGCCCGCACCCGGCCGGGGCGAACTGGTCGAAGCCGTCCAGAGCGTCCTCACCCACGCCGAACCCCTCGGACGTGGCCGGGTCGTCGCCCGCGCGGCCGGCGACGTCCTGGTCGGCCACCGCACCGGCGTGCTCGCGCCCGGCACCCCACGCTCCGGCCTCGCTCCGGCCGTGGAAACCCTGCTCGCCGAACTCCGCCTGCCGGGCCCCGGTTCCCGTGCGCCGGCCACCCTCCGCCTGGACCCACTGCGGTCCGATCTCGACGCCCGCCGCGAACTCACCCTCCGCCGGCTGGGCGTGCTGGGCGTCCCCTACGCCGAGGAGACCGCGACCACGGGCGTCGGCGGGGGCGACGCGCTCACCACCCGCTGGACCGCGACCTGGACCCCGGCGACCGCAGCCACCCTGCCGGTGGCCGGCGTCTGGGGCGCGACCCTCCCGCTGGCCGCGCACGGCCGCCTGCGGGCGCGCCGCGCCGAACGCGAGCGCAACGGCGGGCACACCCCCGGCGACGTGCTGGCGGACCTGGCCGACGCGGCGTCGTGCGGCCTGCGCGAACTGGTCGGCGACCTGCTGTCCGACGCCGGCACCGTGCTGCCGGCGTCCGGGACGCTGCGAGAACTCCTGTCCGGCCTGGACCTGCTCGACAGGCTGCGCGCGGGCCACGTCCCGGGAACGCCTCCCGACGCCCTGGGCGGACACCCGCTCCTCGCCCGGGAACTGGAGACCGCGGCGGTCGCCCAGCTATCCGGGCTGGCCGGGTCCGAGGACCCGGCGGACGCGCACGCGCTGGTGGAACTCGGGCAGCGGCACGACGCGTGTGGCACGGGCGTGCGACTGGCCGCGACCCTGCGCACGCTGGCCGACGAAGGCGTCCCGCTGATCGCCGGTGCGGCGGGCGCGGCGCGGGTGCTCCTGGGGCTCATCGCCCCGGCCGATCTCGGCGAGCGCGTCGCGTCCTGGATCGACAACGCCACCACACCGGAACGCAGAAGCCTGCTGCGGCAAGGGCTGACCGGCGTTCTGGCGGCGGCGACCCCGCTCCTGGAGACCACCGAGGCCTTGGCCCCGCTGCTGGACCGGGTGGAGGGCTTGGCCGACCGGGACTTCCTGGACCGGCTGCCCGCACTCCGCGGCGCGTTCAGCTCGGTGGGGCCGGCCGCGCGGGCGCGTGTGCTGGCTGTGGTCGAACAACGCACGGGCGACCGGGTGGACCTGCCCGGCGCACCGGACCCGGAGCTGCTCGCGATCTGGCTGGACGCCGAGCACGCCGCACTGACGGCCCTGCGCGCCCACGACCTGAGCCGACCGGTTGAGTCCGCAATGGACAGGCTGGAAACCGTTGCTCCGCAACAGGATTCGCGAACCAGCCCGGCCACCAAGGATAAGACGGAGTCGTGCGGAGGCGCACCGGACGCAGCCGCCGCACCGGACAGGGCCGCCGCACCGGAGGCAGCCGCCGCACTGGACGCAGCCGCCGCACTGGACGCAGCCGCCGCACTGGGCGCAGCCGCCGCACTGGACGGGGCCGGCTCGCTGGCCGCGTCGGTGAGGTGGCGGCTCGTGCTCGGCGCACGCGGTGAGCGTCCGGCCGGCGGCACCAGGTACGCCGCCGCGCTCGACGAGCTGTACGGCCGCGACCGGGGCGAGGGCGCGGCCGGCGGTGACGGGCTCGGCGCGGACCTCTCGTCCCCGTTCCCCGATGTGCGCGAGTGGTCCGACGAGCTGCGGGCGTTGTTCGGGGAGCACATCCGCGAAGAGGTCCTGGCCGCCGCCGCCGAGGGTGGACGGCTGGAGGCCGCGCTGGAAATCGATCCGGGCGCGGTGCGGCCGTCCGTCGAGTTGCTGCGCACCGTGCTGTCGCTGGCGGGTGGGCTGTCGGAGCACGCGCTGGCCCGGCTGAGACCACTGGTGGCGCGGCTGGTGCGCGAGCTGACCGCGCAACTGGCCACGCGCGTCCGCCCCGCACTGACCGGCCTCCAGCTCCCGGTGCCCACCCGCCGGCCGGGTGGTCGGCTGGACCTCCCGCGCACGGTCCGCGCGAACCTCGCCACCGCCCGCCGGGACGCCGCCGGCCGGGTGCTCGTGGTGCCGGAACGCCCGGTGTTCCGGACTCGGGGCCGGCGGGCGACGGACTGGCGGCTGGTGCTCGTGGTGGACGTGTCCGGCTCGATGGAGGCATCCACCGTCTGGTCGGCGCTGACCGCGTCCGTGTTCGCCGGGGTGCCGGCGCTGTCGACGCACTTCCTGGCGTTCTCGACCGAGGTCGTCGACCTGACCGATCGGGTCGCGGACCCGCTGTCGCTGCTGCTGGAGGTGCGGGTCGGCGGCGGCACGCACATCGCGGGCGCGCTGCGGCACGCGCGTTCCCTGGTCACCGTGCCGGAACGGACGATGGTGGTGCTGGTCAGCGACTTCGAGGAAGGCGGCCCGGTGGCGTCGCTGGTCGGGCAGGTGCGCGAGCTGGTGACCTCCGGGGTGACCGTGCTGGGCTGCGCGAGCCTGGACGACCGGGGCGCCGCGCGCTACTCGACGTCCGTGGCGGGCGCCCTGGTGGCCGCCGGGATGCCGGTGGCCGCGCTGAGCCCGCAGGAACTGGCCCGCTGGGTGGGGGAGAAGGTGCGCGGATGACGTTGCCACCGGTGGCGCCCGCCGTCGTGGCGGAGGTGCTGGACGCCCTCCCGCCGAGACTGCGCAAGCGCATCGACTCGTCCCTGGACCGCGCCGCGACCTGGGAGGTGACACCCGACGGCGACACGGCGCGAGCCGACCTGGACGCCGACACGACCCTCACCTGGACCCTGCACGGCGGCGTGCTCACGGCGCCCGACGACCTCGTGTGCGGCTGCCTCCTCGCACCGCGCTGCCTACACCGCGGCATCGCGGCAGCGGCGGCCCCCATCGCCGATCTCACCGACCCCGTGGATCCCGCGAGTCCCACAGACCCCGCCGACCCGGACAACCCCGCAGGCCCTGCCGACCCCGACGGTCTCGCAGGCCCTGCCGCTCTCGCCGATTCCGCAGGCTCTGCCGATCTCGCTGATCTCGCCGGTCCGGCAGATCCGGTGGTTGCCGCCGACCAGACCGCAGGGATCGCGACCGAGCCTCCCACCGAGGTCCGCGACGACGAACGTGCCGCCGCGACCGCCCTCTGGGAAGCCTGCACGACCGTCCTGCGCGCCGGGGCCACCGGCAGCGGCGCGGTGGCGCGGGCCGAACTGCTGCGGGCCGTCCACACCACCCGGGTCGCGGGGCTGCACCGGGCGGCGGCCGGCGGGCTCCGGATCGCCGCCGCGCTGGCCGCCGCACGGGCCGGCGACTCGTCGTTCGACCGCGAAGTCCTCACCGCCGAACTGGTCGACCTCCTCCTGCTCTGCCACGACCTCCGCCGAACCACCGCCGCCACCACCGAACTCCGCGGCACCGCCCGCCGCGAGTATCGCCCGATCGGGGCGCTGCGCCTCTACGGCCTGTGCACCGAACAGGTCGTCGCGACCTCCGGCTACAGCGGCGTGGTCACACACCTCGTGGACGACGCCGGCGTGCTGTGGACCGTCCCGGCGATCATGCCCGGCGGCCCCGAACGGGTCGCCGCCGCGGCGAACGGTCCGGTGGCGATCGGCGAGTCCGGTCTCACCCACCGTCAACTCGGGCGGGCCGGGCTGCTGCTGTCCGGCGGCACCGCCTCGGCCGACCACCGCCTGGGCGCGGGCAAGGCCGTGCGCGCGGTGCGGGCGTCCGGTGTGGACTGGGATGCCCCGCCGCCGGCGAACCTCTGGGCCCGACCACTCACCGATCAGGTGACCCGGGCGTTCGAGGCGACCACCCGGCCCGACACGCACCGCCCGGCCGGCGCGGACCTCCTGTTCGCCGAAGGCGCCGTCCAAGGCCCGGCGGGCAACGCCCTGCGCCTCGCCACCGCCGACGCCGTGCTCGACCTGACCGCCGAAGACGAGCGCACCCGGCAGAACCTGCGGGTCCTGGCCCAGGCAGGGGGCCTGAACCTGCGGGTGATCGCCCGTCTGGTCCCCGACCGCCCCGGCACGGCGGTGGCGCTGGCCGTGTCCGGTGACCTCGCACTGCCCGCCGACCTGCGGCACCACGTCGACCTGGGCCTGGACCGGCTGCAACGGTCCCACGTCGAAGGAAGGCCGACCGCGGACCTGCCTCCCCGCCCCGCACCGGCCGACCGCGTGCCGCCGCCGGTGCGGCCACTGGAGAACGTCCTGCACCGGGTGACCCTCGGCGGCCGGGCGGTGGCGGCGGTCGCGTCGGCGTCCTCCGAGGTGTCGGCCCTGACCCGCACCGGCCTCACCGCCACCGCCGACCTGCTCGCCGACCTGGCCACCACCTCCCGCGACCGGGAGCGCGACGCCTTCGGCCGGGTGGTGCGCGACGCGGGCGACGCCTTCCCCCTCGCCTGGCTGCGGGCGGGACTGCACGTCCGCGAGTTCACCCGCACCGTGGCCCGCCGGGCGTGGCTGGACGCGGTGATCCCGGAATAGCCAGGAAAGCCACCGGCGGGTCCTGAGCCGGGAAGATCGGGCGAAAACAACGCACGGTTTGTTCCGGGTTATCGGACTGGGCGCGGCCGGTCCTGGTCCGCTGATCATCGCCGGAAAGTGCCGCGGAGAGTTTTCCCGCCTGCGACACGGGTATCCGAATTCGCAAAAGGTGGCCTGACCTGCGTGATCGCGACACGCGGCTATCGGCGAGGTGAACCGTGAGCATTCTCCGCACCCTCCGTGTGATCGGTGTCGTGGCGGCGCTGTCGGTTGGTCCATCCGTGGCTTCCGGTGCGGTAGAACATACGACTGTGAGCACGCGGAGTGGCTATGTCGGAGTCGGGGACGCGAACTCGTTCTGGCTGCACCTGAACAGCACGCCGACGCCGGACTGGTTGCTGGCGATCGAGGCGTGGCGGCACAAGTACATCGTGCTGAACGCCTGGGAGGGCGAGCTGCTCGCGAAGCTGAAGCGGAGCAACCCGAGGGTCCAGGTGTTCGTTTACAAGGACCTGTCCTCCACCCGCGACTACGCCTGCGAGAACGGGGCCGACCACGAGCACCTGCCCACCGGCGTCGGGTACTGCGCCGCCGACCGGGACCACCCCGAGTGGTTCCTGCTGGGGCCGGACGGCAAGCGGTTCCAGTACGCCGGGTACCGCGGGCACTGGCAGATGGACATCGGCGACACCACCTACCAGGACGCCTGGGCCGCCAACGTGATCGCGGACGCCCAAGCGACCGGGTTCGACGGCGTGTTCATGGACAACGCGCTGTTCACCTCCGACTCGTACCACCCCGGCGTCCGCCCGGCGAAGTACCGGACGGACGCGGAGTTCCAGACCGCGTACAAGACGATGCTGGCCAACATGAAGGGCCGGTTCGCCGACGCCAAGCTCAAGACGGTCGCGAACCTGTCCAACGCCCGCCTGCACGACGGCGCGTGGGACGCCTACACCGAGCACCTCGACGGCGGCTTCGACGAGTGGTGGCTGACCTTCGACAACAGCAACCTGCTGCCCGAGTACGACCAGGGCTGGAGCCGCCAGGTCGCGGAGATCGCCTCGAACGAGGCCCGCGGCAAGATCACCTGGGTCCAGCCGCACTTCGGCCCCGGCCAGGACCGCCCGCTGCGGTACGCGATGGCCGGCTACTTCCTGGCACTCGGCGACAAGGCCGCGATCGCCGAGGTGGAGGAGACCGACGACTACGGCGACCCGACCGCGCGCCACCCGATGTACCACTGGAACCTCGGCACGGCCGCGGAGGCGTACCGGTCGGTAGGCCCCAACGTGTTCCGCCGCGACTTCACCTGCGGCGCGGTGATCGTCAACGCGAACCCGTCCACGAGCGGACCGGTGCAGGTGCGGCTCGGCGCGTTCTACATCGACGAACGCGGCGTGGCGGTGACCTCGGTCAGCCTGGACGGCACCTCGGGGACGATCCTGCGCAAACCCTGCGCTGCCAGGTGACGACTCGCACGTGACGCCGGCCGTGTGCCGACTCGTGTGTGCCGACTCGTGTGACGCCGGTCGTGTGACGCCGGTCGTGTGACGACTGGCGGGTGACCTGGGAGGCCGGCGGCGTCGGAGGTGCCTATACGTTGACGCGCATGGGTTTCGACATCACCGGCTTGCACCACATCGGACACGTCGTGCGGGACATGGCCGAAGCGCTCGCGCTCTACCGGCGGCTGGGGTTCGCCGTACCGCCGCCCGGCTATCCCACGATGGCGCCGCACGAGGGCGCCGAGCCGGTGCCCTTCGGGGCGGCCAACACGCACGCCGACTTCGCCCGCGACTTCCTGGAACTCGCGACCGTCGTCCGTGCGGACTCCGAAATCCCGGCCGACGCGAAGCTGGTGCCGCTGCTCGCACCGCCCGACGTACTGCCCGTGCTGCTGGAACGGATCGGCTCGACCAGCGCCAACCTGGCGGTGTGCCTGGACCGGTTCGAGGGCCTGCACATCCTGATGTTCTCCTCCGCCGACATCGACACCACGGCCGAGCGGCTGGCCGGCGCGGGCGTGCGGCACGGTGGCGTGAACACCGTGCAGCGGCCCGTGCGAACCGACGCAGGCACCACGATGGAGACCGTCCGGTACCTGGAGATCGACGGCGACCGACCCGGCACGGAGGCCGAGGGGCGGATCGGCGTGGTGGCCGACCTCGATCCGGACATCCAGGGAACGCGGCTCCTGGAGCACCCCAACGGCGCGGTGGCGCTGCTGGAAGCCGTGGTGTGCGTCGCGGCGGACGAGCTGGACGCGGTCACCGCCCGGTACACCGCGTATCTGGACCGGACCGCCGAGCACGACGGCGTCACGCGGATGTTCGACCTCGGCGTCGCCCGGCTGAACCTGGTCGCGGACGGCGATCTCGGGACGTTGCTGCCCGGAGAGCGGCCCCTCGCGTTGCCCGCGCTGGTCGGGTTCACAGTCGGCGTGCGGGACGTAGCGGTGACCGGGCGGCTGCTCCGGGACAACGGGATCGCGACGCGGCGCACGGCGGCGGGTGACGTATTCGTGCCGGCCGACGCGGCGATGGGCGCGGCGATCGTGTTCCGCGACGTTTCGGATTCGTCCTGAGAATCGTTCCCGGCGCGTGTCGCCGCCTTGGCCCAGAGGTCGAGGTTGATGTCGGATCGATCTACGGTGGGCAATAGGAATCCGACTGCCCATTGACAACCGGTACCGATTACCAGGGAGCATGGCTTGACGAGGACATACGTGATCACGGGCGCCAGTGACGGCATCGGTGCGGCCGTGGCGCGCGCGTTGTTTTCCCGGGGTGACCACGTCGTGGCCCTCGGCACGAACCCGGAGAAGGGCGCGGCGCTCATCCGGGACGCCGAGCGCGCGCCCGGCAGCCTGGAGTTCCTCCAAGCCGACCTGAGCCTGGTGTCGAACAACCGGCGGACCGTCGACGCGATCCTGGAGAAGCACCCCAGCGTCGACGGCCTGGTGCTGTGCGCGCGCTACTTCCGCACCTACCGGGCGGTGACGGCGGAGGGCTTCGAGCACAACTTCGCGTTGTTCTACCTGAGCAGGGTGCTGTTCAGCTACGGGCTCCGGCCCGCGCTGGAGAAGACCGACCACCCGGTGATCGTCAACGTCGCCGGCCCCGGCCACGACACCCCGGTTCCCTGGGACGACCTCCAGAGCGCGCGCGACTACGACGGCGTGCACGGGATGTTCATGACCGGCCGGCTGGATGACCTGCTCGGCGTGACGTTCGCGGAGCGGCACGGCGCGGGCCCGGTGCGCTACGTGCTGTTCCACCCCGGCACGACGTCCACCGGATTCGTCGGCGAATTCGACCCGCCGACGGCGGCCTACATCGAACAGCAGAAGGCATCGGCGAAACCGGCCACCGCCGTGGTCCCGCCGATCGTGCGGCTGCTGGACAACCCGCCGGAAGAGCCGCTCACCGCGTTCACCACGCACAGCGAGCTGAGTGTGCGCGGCAGCCTGTTCTCGTCGGCGGACGCGGCGCGCCTCGCGGAAATCACCGACGAGCTGCTGGAGCGCTTCGGGCAATAGCGGACCGACCCCGGCGCCATCCGGGCGGTCGGCTCCCACGTCGGGGTCGCCGGGTGCGGTCGGCTCAGCCTCCCGTGGAGTCCGCCAGAACGGCTCGCGACGCGAGCGCGTGCCGTCGGTGGTCCGAGGGGCTGATGCCGTATTCCGTGCGGAATGTACGGCTGACGTGCGGTGCGTCGTAAAGCCCCCAACGGGCGGCGACGGCGGCCACCGTGCGACCGGCCAGTCGCGGGTTTTCCAGATCCTGTCGAATGCGCTCCAGCCGTCTGCTCCGGATCCACGCGGACAGCGGCCGGTCCTGGTCGGCGAACAGCCGGTACAGGTACCGGACGGAAATCCGGTGCGCCCGCGCGATGGTCCGGGGTGACAGATCCGGGTCGGCCAGATTGGCCTCGCAGTAGGCGAGTATCCGGTCGGGCAACCCGGACCGGTCGTTCTCCACGGGCGTTTCCCGCCCGGCGAACGTCATCGCGATCATGTCGACCAGGGAATCGGCCAAATGTATTCCGCCCTGCGCCACACCGCTTTCCAGTTCGTCCGCCAGACCGGTGAAGAACCCGGCGACGAGCCGCCGCACGCCCCGCCCGGTGGCCAACGGCAGGGCGAGGACCTGCTGCAACGCGTCGGCATCCGCCGCGAAGTACGGCCGGGGGCAGGCGATCACGATGGTGCGGAAATCGTCGTCACGGCCGAGCGCGCAGTCCCGGTGTTCGAGTGAATAGGGCCTGGTCGTGTCGTAGATGGCCAGGTCGCCGGGTGCCATCACACTGCGCCGCCCGTCCTGGGTGACGACCATTCGCCCGGAAAGCTGCAATGCGACTTTGTACACGTCGTTGTCGGTCGAACTGATGTGCCGGGAATGGCGGCTCACCGTGCACGCGGACGACCGGATGTCGGACACCAGAAGTCCGCCGGTGTGCTCGGCGCGTATCCGTGCGCGCACGTCCCGGATGTCGTGCGGGGTGATGGCCAATGGGGCGAACGCGCTCGAAGCGACCGTTTGGAACTCCTCCAGTCGGGCCTGCGGAGGATTGGCGGCGTCCGTGGCGAAATCGGTCAACTCGTCACCTGCCTTCGTGCCTTCGCTGCCACCGTACCGGCACTTACCCCGGCCGTACGCGAATCGACAAGTTCCGGTGCGCGTTCTGGCGTTCCGCGCCGTGGTCACCGGCGTACCTTCACCGAGCCACTGCGGGCGAAGCACGCGACTGGGGGTCGTGGTGGGGGGTCGCGGTGGTGGCCGACGGTCGAGGGGTGCGTCGGCCGCCACCGTGTTTCGGATCAGCCCTGCCGAGGACGGCTGGGCCGCCTGCGGTCGCCACCGCGAAGTCAGACCCCCGTCGGGGACAGCTCGGCCGCCTTCGGCCGCTCCTCGGGCACCTCCAGCCGGTCCCGCCGCGCCCGCCACCGCGTGAAACCGCCGTACCCGAGCGCGCACAACAGGCTCAGCACCGCCAGCACGCTGCCCAGCGGCATCCCCGGCGGCGTCCACCGGAGGGTGAGCCGGCCGCTGTCGACATCCGCCGGCAGGTCCACCGCGAGCAGCCCCGCCGGGCCCTGCCGGGTGGCCAGCTCACGGCCGTCGAGTTCGGCGCGGTAGCCGGGCCAGGCCAGCCGGGCGAAGACCAGCGTGCCCGCCTGCCCGCGCTGCTTGGTGAAGCGCACCGACTCGTCCCGGTCGTCCGGGGCGACGTCCTCGCCCACCTGGACGCCGGCCGTGGCGTGCGACAGCCGCCCGTCGGGCCACGGCACGGGCTGCTCGCGGCTCAGCACGGTCTCCTGGGCGGACTGGAACGAGATCCGCCAGCCGGGCGGCGGCTGGACGCCCGGCCGGAACGCGTTCTCGACCACCACGCTCTCCACCCGCATCAGGTCGACCAGCGGGCGGCCGTCCAGCGCGGTCGGCGTGAAGATCTTCTCCAGGCTGCCCGCGCAGGTGCCGCCGTGGTAGGCCATGCACACCGCCGCCGAGAATTCGCGGAACGACATCCCGGTGTACGAGCCGACCGACGACAGCCCGGCGACCAGGCCCACGTTCCCCGGCAGCGCGATGCCGACCGGGAACGTCGTGCCCCGGTGCGGCGGCGTCTGCGCGCGCAGCTCGGGGATCGACCGGGGGTAGTGGTGCACGGCCACGTCCCCGTTGAACGGGAACCACGACGTCTGCGCCACCAGTCCCACCGCGACACCCACGACCAGCACGCCGTAGCTCACGAGCTGCCGGCCGCGGCGGGCCAGCCACAGCGCGAGCGACACGCCGACCACCAGCAGCGCGAGCGCCACCAGGTGGTGCCGCCACTGCCAGGGACTCGCCGCGAACGTCAGGTAGGCCGTCAACGTGAGCGCGCCGGCCGTGAACACCACCCGCCGCCGCACGTGGTCCAGCCGGGGACCGCCGGTCAGCAGCACCGCGAACAGCACGGCGAACGCCAGGTAGACGACTTCCAGGTGCCGCAGCGGGAACCGGAACATCCACAGGTTCGACGGCCCGATCGCGAGCAGCAGGTAGGCCGCCGCCACCAGGAACACGCCCAGGAGCGGACGCCACCGCTCCCGGATCCGGCCCCAGTGCAGCCACGGCAGCAGTGGCACCACGAACCACGCGAAGTACACGCTGGGCGTCAGCATGCGGACGCTGTGCCCGAAGCCCTTGATCATCGGCTGGTGGCTCGCCATGCTCATGTTCAGCAGCTCGGACAGCCGGGGCATGAGCACCCCGTCGCTGGCGAACCCCTGGCCCGCCCGCGTGGTCACCGACGAGCTGCCCAGCAGCGGCAGGTACACCAGCGGCACCAGCAGCGCGACCAGCCCGCCCACGACGAGCAGCCGCACCAGCGCCGTCCGGTCCCGCTTCAGCCACGACTCGACCAGCAGCGCGCCCAGCACCACGCACACGCCCAGCAGGCCGTACGGGTTGCCGGTGGTCACCGCGAGCGCGCCGAACAGGAACGCCCACAGCGGGCTGCCCGCGCCGCGCGCCGCCCGCCGGGCCGCCCACCAGGTGAACGGCAGCCAGGTGAACGCCATCAGCCCGGCCGCCCAGGTCGCGGCGTCGTAGTACAGGGTGAACCCGCTGAACGGCAGCGCGATCGCGATCACCGCCGCCGGGCCGCGCCCCGCGCCGTACTCCCGGCACAGCAGGTACACGCCGAGCGCCAGCAGCGTCAGGAACTCGGTCTTCACCACCACGGAGGCCACCGCGAGGTCGTCGAACCGCGAGACCAGCACGTAGTTGGCGAGGTTCACCGGGTTCCAGATCCCGAACAGCGCCTCGGCGGCGAAGTTGCCGCCCATCCAGTTGTCCAGGTCCAGCAGGGGCGGCCAGTCACCCTCCAGCAGCCGGTCTCCCAGGTGGTGCCAGGTGGGCAGGAACTGCACCGCGCTGTCGTCCCACACGTAGAACAGCCGGTTGCGCAGGTACGGGATCTGCGCGATCAGCACCACAGCGGCGCACACGCCGAGCGCGACCAGCGGTCCCCGCGCCGGCCGGTGGACGAGCGTCGTCACGACGTCCGTTCCTCTTCCTTGATCAGTGGCGCGGCCGGCTGCTGGCGACCCATCAGCACGAGCTGCGCGACGATGAACGTGAACGGGATCGCCACCGCCGAAGCGAGCAGCGGCGCGATCCGCTGGTTGACCTGGAACCACGCGACCAGGACGTACAGCCCGGCGGTGGTCACCACGAAGTTCGTCACATTGGACAGCGGGAACAGCAGGAACGTCCGTAATGACGGCTTCGTGCGGAACGTGAAGTAGCAGTTGAGGAAGTACGAGCCCACCATGGCCAGCAGGAACGCGACCACGTGCGCCGCCAGGTACGGGATGGCCAGGCGCAGCAGCAGGTACAGGCCGTAGTAGACGCCCGTGTTGACCACGCCGACGAGTCCGAACCGGACGATGCGTCCCAGCCGAGCGGTCACCGAGTGGTCCGCTCCGTGAAGGGTCCGGCCACGACCTCGCCCATGATCTCCGCCGCGTGCTCGGCCACCTCGCGGCCCAGCGGCAGCGTCACCGGGGTGTGCCCGGCGCCGCCGGACTCCTTCACCAGGAAGTGCGGCCGGCGTTTCGACTCGGAGTAGATCCGGCCGACGTACTCGCCGATCACGCCCAGGAACAGCAGTTGCAACCCGCCCAGCACGAGGATGCCGCACATCAGGGTGACGTAACCGGGCACGTCCACGCCGTTGCGCACGGCGGTCACCAGCACCCAGATCGCGTAGCCGAACGCCACCGCCGTGACCAGCGCGCCCAGGTAGATCGCGACGCGCAGCGGTTTGGAGTTGAACGACACCACGCCGTCGATGCCGTAGTTCAGCAGCTTGCGGAACGTCCAGCTACTGTTCCCGGTGTTGCGCACCACATTGTCGTAGTCGATGACGGCGGTGTCGAAGCCGATCCAGGAGAACAGGCCCTTGGAGAACCGGTTGTACTCGCCCAGTGACAGCAGCGCTTGCACCGCGCGCCTGCTGAGCACCCGGAAGTCGCCGACGCCGTTCTGGAGTTCGACGTCGATCACCTTGTTGATCATCCGGTAGTAGAGCGTCGAGACGAGCTTGCGCAGCGGGGCCTCGCCGCGCCGGGACCGCCGGGCGATCACCTGGTCGTAGCCCGCGCCGACCAGGCCGATCATGCGCTCCAGCAGCTCCGGCGGGTGCTGGAGGTCGGCGTCCATGATCGCCACCAGGTCGCCGGTGGCGTGGCCGAGCCCGGCCAGCATGGCGGCTTCCTTGCCGAAGTTCCGGCTCAGCGCCAGGTACTTGAACCGCCGGTCACGCTCCGCGAGCAGGCGGAGCAGCGCGAGCGTGCCGTCGCTGCTGCCGTCGTCCACGAGCAGGACCTCGAAGTCCTCGCTCAGCGCCGGCAGCGTGCGCATCAGCGCCGCGTACAGGTCTTCCAGCCCGGCTTCCTCGTTGAAGCACGGGACCACCACCGAGATGCGCACAAGTCCCCTCGAAACCCCTCAAGACACTGTCCGTGCCGGCTACCGTCGTGTAATCCCACCTGTTAACGACGCCGCACAACCCTCGCCCGTTGCTTCGGCGTCATACTGATCACGGGTTCTGCGCTGTCGCCTTTCTGTCGGTAGCCTGTCCGTCGCAGCAGGGGTGGAATGCGATGGGGGCACTTGGGGTTATGGCGCGTACACAGCCGTTCGCACTGCTTTTGGCATTGGCGTTGGCGGTGCTCGTGGCCTGCGGAGACCCTACCGCACGGCCCACGGCGGGCCACGCGGTCGCACACCTTCAGGTGGTGGCGCACCACGACGACGATCTCCTTTTCATGAACCCGGATGTGCGGGACGCGGTCCGATCGGGCAACCGCATGATGACGGTGTTCCTCACGGCGGGTGAAGCGGAGGAGGCGGACGCGAGCGGCTACTCGGCGGCCCGCCAGGCAGGCGCCCGCGCGGCCTACGCGGAGATGGCGGGCGTTCCGGACGAATGGGACGGCGCGGCCCTGCTGCTGGCCGACGGTCGGACGGCCGAGCGGTACACGCTCAAGGCCCGCCCGCTGGTGTCGCTGGTGTTCCTCAACCTGCCGGAGGACGCCGACCCGAGGGCGAAGGGAGGCCGGGGCGCGCTGCGCCGCCTGTGGGAGGACCGGGGCGGCTGGTACTCGGTGGACAGCCTGCTGCCGACCGGAGGCCAGGTCACCACCCCGTCGAGGTACACCGGCAACGGCCTGATCCGCGTGCTGGCCCGCCTGATGGCGGAGTTCCGGCCGACCGTGCTGCGCACCCAGGACAGCGACCCGGACCCGGACTACCCGTTCTGGAAACCGTGGCACGACCACCCCGACCACGTCATGAGCGCCCGGTTCGCCGAGGCCGCGGCCCGCGTCTACCGCCGTACCCAGGGCAGTCCGAGCCTGACCCAGATCGGGTACCGCGACTACAACATCGAGAACGCGCCGGTGAACCTCGACCCGACCCAGCAGAACGACAAGATAGGCCACTTCGCGGCCTACCAGCGCCACGACAAACTGGCCCACGGCCCGACCGCTTACGACCGCTGGCCCCGCCGCATGTACTACCGGTGGGACCGGGGCACGTCCTGGGTGGGCCGAGCACCGGACGGCCGACTGCACGCTTTCGCCGTCCAGGGCAGGCAGGTCACGCAATGGCGGCAGTCCGGCGACACCTGGGAGAACACGGAGTCGAACCGAGCCGACGGACCGTTGGCGACAGGCTTGGCCGTGGGCGTAGGAAGAGGCGGTCTGACCGTCTGCGGACGACGGTTGGACACCCGCGAGATCACCTGCCGCGACGACCGGGGCTGGAACGGCCTGGGCAGCCCGGACCCCGGCGACAGCAGGGTGGGAACCCCGGCGGTGGCGGCCCACCGGGACGGCCGGCTGGCCGTGTTCGTACGCGACGGCCAGGGCGGAATCAGCCGCGCCGAACAGGACACAGACGGCCGATGGGGCCCGTGGAGCCGACTCGGCGGATCCGACGTGCAGGACGGCTTGAGCGCGGCACAAGGCCCGGACGGCACACCCGAGGTCTTCGCAGGCACGACCAAGGCCGTCGTCCACTGGGCAGGCACTTGGGACGACTCCTTCCCTGCGGTACCCCCCGCCGGCGCGCCGGTAGCGGTAGCCGGCCCGACCGGGACGACGGTCGTCGTCCCGGTGGCGGAAACCGGAGAGGTCGCCAAAATTGCCCGATCGGGCAGAACTTGGACAGCTCCGATCCGAAGCCCCGGCCCAGGCGGACCCGGAGGCCCGGCAGCGGTATCCGCCTTCGACCGGGTGACCGTAGTGGGACGAGACGGAACAGGCGGCGTGACAACCGACGCGACCGGCTCATGGACCGGAATCGGCGGCAAGGTACTGGACCACCCGGCAGCGGCAGTGGACGGAGACGGCCGACTGGTGGCACTGCTCATCGGCCCGGACGGCAACCTGCACACGGCGACCAAGACAGAACGCGACGGCCCCTTCGCACCTTGGAAGCCGGCCGGCTGAGCAACCGCCGCAACACCAGCCAACAGACCCAACCACCGCAAAGCCGTGGCGCGCGCAGCGCGCACTCCTGTCGGTGGGCTGCGTGTCATCCCCGTATGGCCTGCCCGCAGGGAACCGCGCTTGGGTGGGGAGTGCAAGCACGCTTTTCGCTTGCGCTCCCCACCCAAGGGTGGTGGTCTTTGACCAGGTCATACGGGGATGGCACGACGCCCTGGTCCTGCTTTTGTGATCATCCTTGGCGGCCTGCCTGTCCGGCGAGGACGCTTGTAGCTCTTCGTCGAAGCGCGATCGCGACCGCCTCAAGACCAAAGATCAAAAGCGACGCTCGCCGCTGGGCAGGCCTCCGGGGAGGAAATGCCAAGGCGTCGTGTTCCCCCCGTATGACCTGGTCAAAGACCACCACGCTTGTCAAGGAGGTGCAAGCGAAGAGCGTGCTTGCACCTCCTTGACAAGCGCGGTAGCCCTGCGGGCAGGCCATACGGGGAGAACACGAGGCCCCTTCTTTGTGCTCGCGCAGGCTTAGGTCGGTGTGCTCGCGCAGACTCCGGGTCGGTGTGCTCGCGCAAGCTTTGGGTCGCGGTGTGCGCAGGCCTCGATGTTCAGCCGGCGCCGATGCATACGAAGCCGGCTGCGGCGGCGAACGCGGCCGGGCTGGTGGTTGCCACTTCCTGTTGTGCGGAGGCGAGCGCACGTGCCGGGGGTTCGCCTGCCGCCAACCGTCGGTGGACAGCGGTCATCAGGGGCTTGGTCTCGGTGTCGTGGATCGGCACCACGGAGGCGATCACGCGCGCTGCTCCGCGTTCGATGAAAGTCGCGCTGAGGCCGAGCAGTTCGTCGCCCGAGCACACGACGGACCGGCCCACGTCGCACGCCGCCAACAACACAGTGTCCGGCACGCGCTTGAGCCGTTGCACATCGTGGACGATGAGTCGTCCGTCATGCAGGCGTAGAGCCGAGAACAAAGGGTTGTCAGCGGCCAACACGCCGTGTGCCGCAAGGTGGGCGGTGCCGGCTGTCGCAAGGGCCGTCAGCACCGCGTCCACGGTCGCCGCGTCGTCCAGCAACGCGGTCGTGCCGTGGATCGCCGCGACGGCTGCGGCTTCCTCCCGTGCGCCGGGCAGGTCCGGTCCGCCCGCCACCAGCACGTCGCCGGCGATGGGTGGACGGGTCGCGGCCTCGTGCCACAGTGCGGCTGACGGGGACACCGCGACCGGGCGGCCCGCGCAGGACGGCAGGATCGACCAGGGCAGGCTGTGCAGCACGCCGGTGGGGACGACCACGAGTGGTCGGTCGCCTATGTCGACGGGGGTCAGCAGCAGTTCGTCCAAGCGGGTTGCCGTGCCGTGCAACAGGGTCTCCGCCGGTTTGGCGTTGCCGGGTCTGGTGAGGCGGCGCAGTGCGAACGGTACGCGGTCCAGCAGGTCGGCTGCTTCGGCGGCCGAACCCAGGGTGTGCAGGCGCAGCCGTCCATCCACCAAGGACAGTGCCAGCAGGTCGTCGTCCACTTGCAAGTACTCCACGAGTGCCCGGTCACCGAGGACCCGCGCGAGTTCCCGGGGCGACGCATGCCGGGTGGCGGACGTCAGATCCGCGCGGAGCAAGCGGCTTCGGTCCCGGATTCGGCGTTCCAGCTCCACCTGTCGGCTCGCCAGGCGGCTGGATGTCCCCGGGGTCCGGTCCAGCTCGGCGGTCGTGGCGCGGAGGCGGGGGAGGAGGTCGGCCAGTTCCGGGTCGTCGGGTGGCCGCACGGGTCGGTGCAGGAAGCGGCTCGCGCGGCCTCGTTCGGCCCACTCGAAGACGGCGGTGGGGCGGCCTCCCGCCAGTGCCGCGCGCAGGCCCAGGTCGGCCAGGTCGGCACGGTGGGTCGCGGAGTAGGCGCGCAGGTCGCTCGCGCCGAGTGCCGCGTGGTGTTCGTCGAGCACGCGTAGTCCGGCCCGTGCCGCGTGGGCCGCTCCGCGTGGGTTGCCGGCGCGTTGCCGCAGCAGGGCTTCGGCGTACCAGCCACGGGCACGCAGCGTCGCGGGCCCCCGTCGACGGGCTCGTGCGGCCTCGGTCAGGTGGGTCGTGGCCACCGCGTGCCGGCCGCGCAGGTCGGCCAGCCGCGCGGCGTCCAGGCGGGCCTGCACGGCGGCGAGGGGACGGCCCTCCGCGAGGGTCGCGACCATCGTCTCGGCGTGCCGCACGGTGATCCGCGAGCCCGCGCCGAGTTCGGCCCGCAGCACGGCCGAGCGCGCCAAGGCCGCCCACTGCGGACGTCCCTGCCGGGTGAACGCGCGCAGCGCGCCGCCGCCGTGCTCGGCCGCCGTCGCCCAGTCGCGTTCCAGCAGCGCCGCCTGGGCCAGCAGCAACAGCATCTCCGCCACCCTGAGCCTGCGGTTCTCCCGCCGGAACGCCTCGGCGGCCCGTTCGGCGGCGTGCCGGGCCTCGGACACCAGCCCGACGGACAGCAGCAGCTCCGCCCGGTCCTGGAGCACTGGCGCGGTCTGGCCGCCGTGGCGGCCGATGACGTCCTCCGCGCGGTCCAGGCACGCGAGCGCGGCGGGCACGTCGCCGCGCAGGCCCGCCACGAAGCCCATGTTCTCCGCGATGATCCCGACCACCAGGTCGCGGCCCAGCTCACGGGCCAGCGCGTCCGCCTCGGCCAGGTCGCGTTCGGCCGCGTCGAAGTCGTACCGCTCGGCCTGCAGGATGCCGCGGTTCATCATCACGCGTTGCAGGGCGAGCCGGTCGCCGCCGCGGCGCAGCGCCTGGGCCGCCGCCTGGTAGTCGGCGTAGGCCTCGTCCAGCCGCCCGACGTGGTAGAGGATCACCGCGCGCTGCGCCCGTGCCTTCGCGCCCGCGTGTCCGGTGAGGACGGTCAGCGCGGCGTCGATCTCATGCAGCGCGGAACGGGTGCTGCCGCGCTGCGCCAAGGCGAACGCGAGCTTCATCCGGCTCTCGGCGGCGAGTTCCGGCCGCCCGGCCGACGAGCCGTGGCGCACCGACCGGCGCAGGTGGACGACGGCCTCGCCCACCTCGCCGCACTGCTGGAGCGCGTGCCCCCACGCCTGCTCGGCCAGGGCGGACGCCTCGCGGTCCCGTTCCCGCGCGGCGCGGCGGGCGGCGCGTTCGGCGGCGGGCAGCGAGCGGCCGGGGTCCGTGTCGGCGAGCCGCACCGCCTCGCGTGCCTCGTGCAGGGCGGAGTGCGGCATACGCCCAGAGTGCCTGGTGGAAATCCCCCTGCCAACGCATCAGCGGAGGAGGATGCGGCATCGGAGATCAAGCGGAGACCCGACCGAGAGAAGGAACGCCATGCAGTACTACCTGCCGGACGTGCCGGCGACCGCCCAGCCGGACGAGCTGATCGTGGACCTGCGGGAGATCGGGATCGTCGAGGACGCGCTCGACGCGCTCGGCGTCCAGTTCGTCCGCACCGCGGAGGTGGAGGTGCTCGACCTGGCCCTGTTGCAGCTCTCGTACGCCGTCGAGGCGGGCACCGTGTTGGCGATGGACATCGACCCGGTGCTGTTCGAGCTGCGCAGGAGGGTCGCGGCCGAGTGCGGCGGGTGGAACCCGGTGCTGGGCAAGAACCGGCACGTGAGCCACCAGTTCGGGGCGTACCCGCAGACGCAGTCCATGTCCGGCGACTTCGACCCGCACCCGGCCGACGCGCCGCAGCGGCGGAGCGCGGACCCGGACGCCGGTGAGGGCGTGCGGGTCGGGGTGCTCGACACGAGGCTGTACCGGCACCCCGACCTGGCCGGGCACGTCGAGACGCCGGACCCGGCGACCGTGCTCGACCCGCACCCGACGGACCCCACGCCGTGGGAGGACGGGCACGCGACGTTCGTCGCCGGGCTGATCGCCGCCCAGGCCCCGAAAGCGACGCTCGTGGTGCGGCACGTGCTGGACTCCGAAGGCCGGGCCACGGCGTGGGACACGGTCGCCGGGATGGCACGGTTCCTCGAAGACGGCGTGCACCTGCTCGCGCTCGCGATGGGCAGCCGCTCGCACGACGGGTTCGCGCCCCTGGCCGTGCAGCGGGCCGTCGAACGGCTCCGGCCGCACATGCTGGTCGTGGCGGCGGCGGGCAACCACGGCGCGGTGCCGGGCATCCGGCACGGGATCACCCGCACGTCGCCGACCTGGCCGGCCGCGCTGCCGGGCGTGGTCGCGGTCGGCGCCACCGCGGTCGACGGCGCCCCGGCCCCGTACAGCCCGGACCTGCCGTGGGTGGCGTGCGCGGCGGTCGGCGACGAGTTGGTCAGCACCTACCTGGAGGGGAAGGTGCAGCTACGGTCGGGGCAGACCGTGGAGTTCCCCGGCTATGCGACGTGGAAGGGCACGTCGTTCTCGACCGCGACGGTGAGCGGCGCGATCGCGGCGCGGACGCAGCCCGGCGAGGTGACCGCCGAGCAGGCGTTGCGGCAGTTGCGGGCGGAGGGGACCGTGGTGCGGCCGGTCGGCTGACGGCCTGCCACCGAACGGACCCGACGCGTGGCCGGACCGGGTGAAGGCGTGATCGGCGCTGCCACCCGCCCGCTCGCTCTACGATGGCCTGGTGACGACCCGACCGAGGCCCGCGCGATGAGCAACGTCGAGACCAGCCCGGCGGAACTGGTGTGCACCGGCACGTCGGGCCCGGAGTCGAAGGTGGAGGTCCTGGAACCGCGCGACGTGCCCCTGGGCGGCCCGCGCGCGATGACCGTGCGTCGCACGCTGCCGCAGCGGTCGAGGTCGATGATCGGCGCGTGGTGCTTCGCCGACCACTACGGCCCCGACGACGTGTCGGCGACCGGCGGCATGGACGTCGCGCCGCACCCGCACACCGGCCTGCAGACCGCGAGCTGGCTGTTCAGCGGCGAGATCGAGCACCGCGACAGCCTCGGCGTGCACGCGGTGGTGCGGCCCGGCGAGCTGAACCTGATGACCGGCGGCCGGGGCATCTGCCACTCGGAGGTCTCCACCCCGGACACCACCGTCCTGCACGGCGTGCAGCTCTGGATCGCCCTGCCGGACCACCACCGCGACACCCCGCGCGACTTCCAGCACCACACCCCGCAGCCGATCACCTTGAACGGCGCGACCGCCCACGTCTTCCTCGGCACGCTGGCCGGCCACACGTCCCCGGTGCGGACGTTCACGCCGCTGCTGGGCGCGGAACTGGTCCTCGACCCCGGCGCGGACCTGGCGCTCGACGTCGACCCGGCGTTCGAGCACGGCGTCCTGGTGGACCAGGGCACGGCCGAACTGGCCGGCACCCGGCTGGGCCACGCCGAACTCGGCTACACGGGCCCCGGCACGCGCACCCTCCACCTGGCGAACCCGGGGGAAGGCCCGGCCCGCGTGATGCTCCTCGGCGGCGAGCCGTTCGGCGAGGAGATCGTCATGTGGTGGAACTTCGTCGGCCGCGACCACGACGAGATAGCCCGGTTCCGCGACGAGTGGCAGGCGGAATCGGACCGCTTCGGCGCGGTCCACGGCTACCCCGGCGACCGCCTACCCGCCCCACCACTACCGATGGGCCGCCTCCGCCCACGCGGCAACCCGCCACTGCCCGACCGACGGCCACCCACCCCGCCGCTCGACTAGCAGGCGCTCGACCAGCAACAGCCCCGCCGGCCACACCCTCGCCGCGACCTACAGGACTTGCACCCGATCACCCACGGTGTCGACCACCCGCCTCACCCACTCGGCCGGCACGGGCCCGCGAGCGTTCAGCCACACCTGCGAGATGCCGAGTTCCGCGTACTCGTCCATCTCCGAGACGAAACCCCCGGGGTCCTCCAACGGATCACCGCCGAACAGGATCGTCTTCTCGATGGTCGTAGGGTCGCGCTTCTCCGTCTCGCAGTGACGGGCCAGCACCTCCAGCTTGTGCGCCACCGCAGCCCGGCCGGTCCCGAACAGGTTGCACGCGTCGGCATAGCGGGCGACCAGCCGCAAGGTCTTCCGCTCACCACCGCCGCCGATCAGCACGGGAGGCCGCCGGACCGGCCGCGGCACGCACACCGTCTCGGCGAGCTGGTAGTGCCGGCCCGAGAACGGCCCGGTGTCGTCGCTCCACATTTGGCGGCAGATCAGCAGCGTCTCCTCCAGCCGCTCGAACCGCTCGGCGACCGGTGGGTACGGCACACCCAGACCCCGGTGCTCCCGCTCGTACCAGGCCGCGCCCACCCCGAGCAGCGCCCGCCCGCCGGACAGCACGTCCAACGTCGTCACGACCTTCGCCAGCAGACCGGGGTGGCGGTAGGTCACGCCGCTGACCAGCGTGCCGAGCGTGATGCGCGAGGTCTGGCCGGCCACGAAACCCAGCGCCGCGTAGCCCTCCAGCATCGGCTCCGCCGGGCCGCCCATGTGCTCCATCTGGAAGTAGTGGTCCATCACCGTGAACGCCGCGCACCCGCCTTCCTCGGCGGCACGCGCGGTGTCGGCGAGCGCCCCCGGCAACGACTTCGGCGCGTCGGGCAGGCTGAAGTTCGGGAAGTGGACGGCGAGTTTCACGCAGACCTCCTGGAAGCCGGTGCCCTCACACTATTGCGGACCGGTCCGGCCCCCGCCGATCACGGGCTCGCCTGCCCGAAGGCACTCAAAAACCGGTCCCGGAACGCATTCATCCGCCACACCGCGGCCTGCGGACCGGGTTTCAGGCCCTCGTCCCAGCCCCAGCCCGCGATCCGGTCGAACACGGCCGGATCACGCGACACGAGGGTGATCGGCACGTCCCGGCCCGCGTCGCCACCGGTCACCACCTGCGCGGGCTGGTGGTCGCCCAAGAACAGCAGCACGAGGTCGTCGTCGCCGTAGTTCTCCACGTAGGAGACGAGAGTGCTCAGCGAGTACTCGATGGACCGGCGGTAGTCGGCACGCACCTGT
Organism: Actinosynnema sp. CS-041913; assembly: GCF_050942485.1. Lineage (NCBI taxonomy): Bacteria > Bacillati > Actinomycetota > Actinomycetes > Pseudonocardiales > Pseudonocardiaceae > Actinosynnema > Actinosynnema sp. CS-041913. The sequence goes on from NZ_CP192037.1 coordinate 4,353,273, forward strand.
GCCGGGTCGCGGGTGAAGATCGCCTCCGGGACCACGTCGCCGTTCGGCATGTCGGCGAACACCGAGCCGTCGCCCAGGTCCCGCCAGTCGAGCAGCCGGGGGACCGGCGACCACGGCGCGTGGCTGGTCACCAGCGCGATGGTGGCCATCACCGGCGAGTCGCCCTTGGACCGCTCGAACGCCGCCAGGGTGTACTGGTCGGGCGTGGTGGCGTAGCCGAAGCGCGGGCCCCGGTAGCCGAGGCCGTCCGCCGGGAGGATGCGCTGGTGGCCGAAGAACGCGCCCTCCGGCCACGCCTGCGTGATGCCGGGCATGACGCCGACGGTCCGCCAGTCCGCGCGGCGGAACGCGCCGTTGAGCGTGAGCCGGTCGCTGCTGACCAGGTTGCGGTAGCGCTGCTGGTTGTCGATCCACAGGCCGGACAGCAGGGTGGCCTGGGCGAGCCAGCTCCCGCCACCCGCCGTCGGCGAGGTGAGGAACGCGCTGCGGGACGTGAACCCGGCGTCCCGGAGGCGACGCGTCCCGTCGTCCAGGACCCGCGTGACGGACGGCGCGATCTCGGGGTCCTCGACCGCGTCCCGCCCGTAGCTCTCGACGAACACGACCACGACTTCCTTGCCCCGCAACGAGGTCAGCAGCCGGTCGCCGGGTGTGTCGCGGAACGCGTCGACCGCGGCCTCGGCGGCGAACGCCTCCTGGTCGTGCAGCCCGACCCCGACCCGCCGCGCGTGCTCGAAGACGAACACCGCCGCGCTGTCGGACGTCACCGGCGTGCCGGGCAGGGTGATCCACGCCACCGCGAGCACGGCCACGACCCGCAGCGCCACCGGCCGGTGCCCGGACACCAGCCGGGACAGGCGCAGCACCGCCAGCGTCACCGACGCCACCAGGACGAGCGCCAGCACGATGGCCCCGACCACCGCGCCGACCGCAGCCGCCGGTCCCGCCGTCACCTCCACGAAGTCCACCGCCGGGCCGAGCAGCGGCCAGTCCAGCACCAGGTCGAACGGCCGGTACAGCACCTGGTCGAAGCCGATGTCCAGGATCTTCAGCACGGCCATCAGCCCGAGAAGCGCCCCGCCCGCCAGCGCTGCGGCCCACCGCGCCCGACCGGGCAGCACCAGCACCAGCACGACACCCAGCAGCCCTTCCGCCGGGATGCGCAGGAACGCACCCGGTGAGAACCGGTCCAGGTCGTTGGGCGCGACGAGCACGACCAGCACCAGCAGCGCGGCCAGCCCGGTCAGCGCCCAAGCCGCGGCCCGACGCCAACGGTCCGCCGTCATGAAGCCCTCCAGTCGTCCGATGGGGAAACGTGCGCTCGGGGTAGGTGGTTCAAAGGTCGGTACGGTGGTCCGCGTGAACCGCCCTCACGTTCTGCTCAGCGTCGCCGTCAGCGTGGACGGCTACATCGACGACCGGAGCGCGGACCGCTTCCCGCTGTCCAACGCCGAGGACTTCGACCAGGTGGACCGCCTGCGCGCGGAGTCCGGCGCGATCCTCGTCGGCGCGGAGACCGTGCGCCGGGACAACCCGCGCTTACTCGTCAACAGCCCCGACCGCCGTGCCGCGCGGATGGCGGCCGGCCGCCCCGAATACCCGCTGAAGGTGACCGTCACGCGGTCCGGCGACCTCGATCCCGAGTTGCTGTTCTGGCACCACGGCGGCGAGAAGCTCGTCTACACCACCGATTCCGGTCTGCCGACGGCCTCGGCCAGGCTCGCCGGCCTGGCCGACGTGGTCTCCCTCGGCCCGACGATCGACTTCGCGGCGCTGGTGGACGACCTCGGGCGGCGCGGTGTGGACCGGTTGATGGTGGAGGGCGGCGGACGCGTCCACACGGCGTTCCTGGCGGCAGGCCTGGCCGACGAGGTCCGCATGGCGGTCGCCCCCATGCTGATCGGCCAGGCGTCCGCGCCGCGGTTCGTGCTGCCCGACGAGTTCCCCGGCGGTCCCGCCCGCCGGTTCCACCTGGAGGACGTGACGGCGCTGGGCGACGTCGCCGTGCTGCGCTACTTCCCGAAACGCCCCGGCGCGAGCTGACCGGTCAGCGCCCGGACGGTGTCCCGCCGGAACCACGCGACGACCGCCGCCACCACCAGCAGCACGGCGGGCAACTGCGCGTCCCCGTTGGCCAGCAGGAACAGCTCGGTGCCCACCGCTCCGGCCATCACCCCGACCAGGCCCAGCGCGGCGAGCCCGCACAGCCGGGGGACCAGCAGGCCGACCGCGCCCGCGATCTCCAGCGTGCCGGTCAGGTAGCGCAGCCACTGCCCGAACCCGATCTCGTCGAACTTCCGCACGAAGTCGTCGCCGAACAGCAGGTATCCGCTGTAGACGAAGTAGGCGGCCAGCAGGATCTGCAAGCCCCACAGCACGATGTCGCCGACGCGCGCGACGACGTTCCGATCAGACACGGGAGCATCCCTTCACCGGTGTGGCCGCGGTGGCCACTGGAACCCTGCTCCGCCGGAGCCGGCGCACATCGCGGCCGAACGACCACACCAGCGCGGCCAGCGCGAGTCCGACGAAGACGTCCGCGAACGGCACGATCCCGGACGCGGCGGCGACCAGCAGGACACCCTGCACGGCCGCCACCGCCTTGCGCGCGAAGCTCGGCGGCAGCTCCCCGCGCAACCACGGCGCCACTGCGGACGCCGCGACGAAGGCATAGCGCATCGCCCCGATGGCGAGCACCCACGGGCCGAACGTGCCGGCCACGTGGACGCTGAGCACGAGGATGAGGAACGCGTCGACCTCCATGTCGAACCGCGCTCCCAGCGGTGACGTGGTGCCGGTGCGCCGCGCGACCCGGCCGTCCACGAAGTCCAGGGCCAGCGCCACGGACGCGAGCACCACCAGGACGGTCGTCCCCGCGCCGTCGACCACCAGCGCCGTCACGCCGCCCACCAGCACGCCCCGGCCCAGCGTCACGCGGTCGGCGGGCCCGAGGGCCCGGACCCGGAACCGGACCATCGCCGCGCTGAGCAGCACCCAGGTGCCGAAGCCGTACGCGAGGCCGACGAGCCAGCCCGGCGGGCCGAGCCCCACCGTGCCGCCGAGCAGGCACAGCAGGACGACCTGGAGGCCCGCCCACGCCGCCTGTTCCGGGACAGCCGGCGCGGTGTTGTGCTGAAGTGTGATCATCGTGCCCCTCATGACCGCGTTTTCGGAGGTTGCCGGATGACACGCGCCGCGCAGGCCCTGTGGTTCACCTCGGCGGGAAAATGTGAGATCCGCGGTGAACCGGTATCCGACCCGGGGCCCGGCGAGGTGCTGGTGCGCGCGCTCTGGTCCGGCGTCAGCCGGGGCACCGAGACCCTGGTCGGCCAGGGAAAGGTGCCGGAGAGCCAGCACGAGGCGATGCGCGCCCCCTTCCAGCGCGGCGACTTCCCGTTCCCGGTGAAGTACGGCTACCTCAATGTCGGGGTGGTCGAACAAGGACCGCCCGCGCTGCTCGGCCGCACGGTGTTCTGCCTCTATCCACACCAGACCCACTACGTGGTGCCGGAGGACGCCGTGACACCCGTGCCGGACGCGGTGCCGCCGGAACGCGCCGTGCTCGCCGGGACCGTCGAGACGGCCGTGAACGCCCTGTGGGACGCGAAACCGCTCATCGGCGACCGGATCGCGGTGGTCGGCGGTGGCATGGTCGGGTGCTCGGTGGCCGCCGTGCTGGCCCGGTTCCCCGGCGTCCGCGTGCAGCTCGTCGACGCCGATCCGGCGCGGCGGGCCGTCGCCGACGCGCTGGGCGTGGCCTTCGCGGCGCCCGAGGACGCCACAGGCGGCCTGGACCTGGTGGTGCACGCCAGCGCCTCCGACGCCGGCCTGGCGACGTCCCTCGGGCTGCTGCGGCCGGACGGCACGGTGGTCGAGCTGAGCTGGTACGGCTCGCGGCGGGTCGGCGTGCCGCTGGGGGAGCACTTCCACTCCCGCAGGCTGACCATCCGCGGCAGCCAGGTCGGCGTCGTCGCCCGCCCGGACCGCACGTACGCCGAGCGGATGGCGTTGGCGCTCGACCTGCTCGCCGATCCGGTGTTCGACGCCCTGATCACCGGCGAGAGCGACTTCGACGACCTGCCGGAGGTGCTGCCGAAGCTGGCGAGCGGTGAGATCCCCGCCCTCTGCCACCGGGTTCGCTACGGTCGGGCACATGATCGGTGACCTGTTCCCGCGCACCACGACCGTCGACGTCCGGCACGCCGCGGCCGAGGTCGCCGTGCTGCCGATCGGCAGTTTCGAGCAGCACGGCCCCCACCTGCCGCTGGTGACGGACACCGTGATCGCGTGCGCCATCGCGAACGAGGTCGCCGCCGCGCACCCGGTGCTCCTGCTGCCGCCGATCACGATCTCGTGCTCGCACGAACACGCCGCCTGGCCGGGCACGGTGAGCATTTCGGCGCGGACGCTGTACTCGGTGGTCGCCGACATCGCGGAGTCACTGCGCCGGGCCGGCGTGACGAGACTGGTGCTGGTCAACGCGCACGGCGGGAACTACGTGCTCGCCAACATCGTGCAGGAGTCGGCCGGCTTGGCGTTGTTCCCCGGTCGCGCCGACTGGCACGCCGCCCGTGCCGCGGCCGGCTTGGAGACGTCCTCGGCCGACGACATGCACGCCGGCGAGCTGGAGACGTCCATTCTCCTCCACGTCGATCCCGAGCTGGTCGCGGCCGGTCACGAGGCGGGTGACCACGTGGTCGAGGACCGGCGGCACCTGTTGACGGTGGGCCTCGCGCCGTACACGGAGTCGGGTGTCGTGGGGCGTCCGTCGCTGGCTTCAGCCGACAAGGGCAGGGACCTGCTCGCGTCGCTGGCCGGGTCGTTCGGGCAGTACCTCGCGGTGCTCTGACCGGCGGAACAGCACCAGGACGCCGGGCAGCGCGGCCACCATCGCCAACACCCCGTAGACCACGGCGGTGGTGAGGCCCTGCGCCGCGCCGAGCCCGGCCGCGCCGAACGCGACCGCCAGGAACGCCTCACGCGGCCCGAACCCGCCGACGTTGACCGGGACCGCCATCACCAGCAGCGCGAGCACGATCAGCGGCACCAACGCGCCCAAGGACGCGGAGGACCCCGCGGTCCGCGCCGCGACGACGAACAGGGCGATGTGCCCCACGACGGTCGCGGCGGACAGCAGCGCCACCCTGGGAAGGGCGTGACGGGACAGCAGGCCGTCGCGCGCGTCCAGCCACGTCTTCGCCAGCGCCCGCCGCACCTTGTCCGAACGCGCGGCGACCACCGCCACGGCCACGACCACCGCCGCCACGCCGAGAGTCGTGCCCCGGCCGGGCAGGAAGTCGATCGCCACCGGCTGCGTCAACAGGACGACCAGCCCGATCGCGATGAGCACGACCTGCCCCGCGAACCGCTCGAACACCACCGCCCGGACACCGCGCCCGACATCGCCCGACTGCCGACCGTGGCTCACCGCGCGGTGCACGTCGCCGAGCACCCCGGCGGGCAGCACGGCGTTGAGCAGCAGCCCCCGGTAGTAGTCCGGGACGGCCGCGCGGAGCGTGAGCGGAAGCCCGAGCCCCTGCGCCACCACGCACCACCGCCAGGCACTGGACACCGTAGTCAGCAGCCCGATCCCGAGAGCCGCGAGCAGTGCCGGGAAGGTGATCGCCCGCAACCCGTCCAGGAACGCCTCGGTGCCCAGCCGCCACCCCAACGCCACCAGGATGCCGACCCCCGCCACCATCCGCAGCCAAGCCCATCGCCGGCGGGTCATGACGGCACCGCCAGCAGGTCGGTGTGGTGCACGACCACCCGCAGCCCACCGGACAGCCTGCGCTCCAGGTAGGCGGGCGCCTCCCCGGCCAGGCCGGGTTCGTGCTCGACGGCCGCGCCGACCCAGCCCCGCAGCCACTCGGCCGTCAGGGCGGCCTGGTCGAGCCCGAGCCGCCAAGGGCTCGGACGGGTCTCCACCCGCGCCCCGAGCGCCGTGAAAGCCGCTTCGGCGGCCTGCGCCGCGTCCGGCCCGAGGAGCCGCCCACGGCGCTGGTGGCCGTTGAAGGCGTCCTGGAACCGGGCATCGAGCGGTTCGGCCGGATCGAACTCGATCCGGCCCGCGACGGTGAGCGTGAGCAAGGCGGGCACACCCGCTTCTACGCAGGCCGCCGCCAACCCGTTCACCTCGTCGCGGGTCAGCAGGTCCAGCAGCGCCGACGCGGTCACCAGCGAGGTGCCCGCGAGGTCGGCGGCGTGCAGCGCGGTCAGGTCGCCCTCCCGTGCCTCCACCGTCACGTCCGGCCCGCTCACCGTCGCACCCGCCACGTCGAGCAGCCGGGGGTCGCGGTCGTGCAGCACCCAGTGCTGCGGACCGCCCAGCCGTCCGGAGAGCCATCGCCCCATCGATCCCGTGCCACACCCCAGGTCACGGATGACGACGGGGTTCCGGTTCAACACGATGCCGCGGACCTGGTCGGCCAGGTCCGCGGCCCGCGCCTCGGCGTCCGCCGTTTCACGCAGGGCGAGCCATTCCGGGGCGAAGGCAGAGGAGGTCATGTCCGCAGACTAGCCAGCACTCGGGCCAGGCCGCGGACCGAATCGTCCCAAGTGGACAGTTCGCGCCGCCGTCGCCGGGCCGCGTCCCGGAGCCGCTGCCGCCGGTCGGCCGAGTCGAACCAGTGTCGGAGCGCGTCGGACAGGGCGTCGACGTCACCTGGCGGCACGAGCAGCCCGCCGTCGCCGAGCGCGTCCGGCACGGCGCTCGCGACCACCGGTATCCCGCGGGCCAACGCCTCGGTCACCACCATGCCGTACGTCTCGGCGCGGGACGGCAGCACGAACAGGTCGGCCACCGCGTAGGCCCGTTCCAACGGCTCGCCGCTCAGCGGCCCGACCAGCGAGATCCGGTCACCGAGGCCGTGCCGCCCGATCGACGCCCGCACGCGGGCGAGTTGCGTCGCCTGCGCCGGTCCGACGCAGGCACACCGCCACGGCACGTCCGCGACCCGGGCGAGCGCTTCGACCAGGACGTCGTGACCCTTGCGAGGTGTGACCGACGCCACGCAGAGCAAGCTCGACACTCCGTCGGTTCCGGGCGCGATCGGAGCCGGATCGACACCCGGTGTGACGACGTGCACCCGGGCCAACCCGTGACGTGCGGCCAGGTCTTCCGCCGCCCGCGGACCGGTCGCGACGACCGCGTCCACCGCGTGCAGGCACCTCCGCTCGGCGGCGTCCAACTCCGCCGCGACGGCGGGCTCCAGCCCGGTCTCGTCCGCCAGCGGCAGGTGGACCAGGACGGCGAGGCGCAGCCGCCCGGCGTGCGGCGTCACGACCTCCGGAACGCCGCACGCCACCAGCCCGTCGAGCAGCACCACCGCGCCTTCCTCGAACCCGGCGAGCGTCCGGGACAGCGCGGCGCGGGCCTCGGTGTCGGGCCGCGGCCACGCCCCGGCGACGGCGACCACGGACAGCCCCTCGGCGACCCGCCGGTCGTAGACGTTGCCGCCACTCGGGGTGTCGGCGTCGTCCACACTGGCGGGAACGACGAAATACCGGGTCACAGCGCCCGTTCGTAGCTCGCCCAGGCCACGTGGGACTCGTGCAGGGTGACCTCGATGCCGGCCAGCCCGCGCGCGCCCTCGCCGAGCGCACCGGCGTGCACCCGGTCGGCCAGCCGGTCGGCGATGTGCTTGGCCAGGAACTCCGTCGACGTGTTCACGCCGGTGAACGCGGGCTCGTCGTCCAGGTTGCGGTAGTTCAGGTCGGCCAGCACGGCGTGCAGCTCCTGAGTGGCCAGTCCGATGTCGACCACGATGTTGTCGTCATCGAGGTCGACGCGTTTGAACCGCGCGTCCACGAGGAACGTTGCTCCGTGGAGGCGTTGCGCCGGACCGAAAACCTCGCCGCGGAAGCTGTGGGCGACCATCACGTGGTCGCGGACGGTGATGCTGAACAGGGTGACCTCCGGATGATGGGCGGGCTACGGTGCAGTTCCCAGGACGAGCGTAGTGACCATTTCGCCGGGGTGTCGGGTGATGAGGGGGCCGGATGCACGAGCAAGCCTTCGGAGACGACGAGGTCGCCGAGTCGGATCTGGTGACGCGGCGGGGGAAGTTCCGCGCCGTGGCGTTCCGGGCGGACGGGCACGAGCACCTGGCACTGGTGTTCGGCAAGACGAGGATGCGGGAGGACGTGCTGGTCCGGGTCCACTCGGAATGCATGACGGGCGACATCTTCGGCGCCATGCGCTGCGAGTGCGGCGAGCAGCTCGACGCGGCCCTGGACGCCATCGTCCGCGAGGGCAGCGGAATCCTGGTGTACCTGCGTGGACACGAAGGCCGGGGGATCGGTCTGGTCGCGAAGGTGCGCACGCACGTCCTCCAGGACGAGCGGGGACTGGACACGCTGGACTCCGCGACGACCCTCGGCCTGCCCGTCGACGTGCGCGAGTACGGCCCGGCCGCGCGGGTGCTCAAACACCTGCGGGTGCTGTCGGTGCGTCTGATGTCGAACAACCCGGACAAGATCCAGGCGTTGGAGGAGCACGGCATCCCGGTCGCGGCGAGGGTGCCGCTGCTGATGGCCCCGAACGACCACAACATCGGCTACCTGACGGCCAAGCGCGACCGCCTGGGCCACGACCTGCCGCAGGTCGAGGTGTTCTCGGAGGTCCCGCGCGCGGCCGATCGGTAGTCGGTCGGCCGCCGCGATCGGAGTCGGTCAGCCGCCGATCCGCATCGGACGCTCGCCTCGGAACCCGACGACCCGGTTGCGGCCGGCGTCCTTCGCTTGCAGGAGCGCGACATTCGCGCTCTCGACCACATCGGTCAGCAGCGCGCCGGCGCCGGCCTCCACCGCGCCGACCGAGACCGTGACGACGCCCGTCGGGGTGGCCCGGTGCTCGATGCCGAGCCGCTGCACGGCTGCCCGGATCCGCTCGCCGACCGCGACCGCGTCCGGGAAGCCGGTGCCGGGCAGCAGCACGGCGAACTCCTCGCCGCCGTACCGGTAGGCCCGGCCGGCGGTGCGCCGGATCGCGTCCCCGACCGCCCGCAGGGCCTCGTGCCCGGCCAGGTAGCGGTAGTGGGTGTTGTAGCTGTGGAACCAGTCGATGTCGATGATCAGCAGGCTGTACGGCCGGCCGGACAGGTGCTGCCGGGCGTGGTCGGCGTCGAACGCCGCCGGGTTCGGCAGGCCGGTCCGCTGGTCGACCGTCGCCGCCTCGGCCAGCGCCCGGTTCTCCAGGTGTAGCTGCTCCAGCCGCGCGGCCAGCAGCCGGGTCTCGTGCTTGCGGGCCAGCGCCCAGTCGTCCAGCTCGGGGCGGTAGACCACCGGGCCGGGTGCCGACTTCGCCCGGAACAGGGCCACGTTCACCTGCCGCAGCAGGTCCTCCAGCCGTTGCCCGCGGTGCAGCGGCGCGATGCCGACCGAGACGCCCGGCGTGACGCAGATCCCACCGACCCGGACCGGCTTGCCCAGCACCACCGCGATCTCCCTCGCCACGCCGACCGCCTCGTCCACGGTCGCCCGGTCGAGCAGCACCACGAACTCGTCGCCGCCCGACCTCGCCACGCAGCCCCGGCCGTCGACCACGGCGGCGAGCCGCGCCGCGACCACCCGCAGCACCTCGTCGCCCACGACGTGCCCGTGCCGGTTGACCGCCTTGAAGTGGTCCAGGTCCAGGAACAGCAGCACCGGGCCGGCGACGCCCGCGTCCGGCGTGTCGCGGACCGCCCGCTCCAGGACCGGCAGGAATCCGTTGCGGTTGGGCAGCCCGGTCAGCGGGTCGGTCTCCAACCGGCGCGACTCGTCGGCCAGCGCGGCCCAGCCCGTCACGTCCGCCACGACGACCGCGAGCCCGCCGACCTCCGTGCCGCTCAGGTCCCGCACGATCAGGTCGACCCGCCGGTCGGCCACCGCACACGTGCACCGGGCCGCGCTCTTCCGCCCCACCACCGCGTGCAGGAACGCGGCGACGACCGGCGCGTCCTCGGCCGCCACCAACTCGGGCAGCGCGCCGGAGGCGTCGCCGAACAACCGCCGCGCGGCCGGCGACGCCCAGCGGACGCCGAGGTCGCCGACGTCGACCACCATGACCGCCGCGTCGCCCAGTTCGAGAAGCGCGCGCGGTAGACCCTCACCGTCGGGCACGTCGTCCCCTCCCCGGGAACCACGTTACCGAAACGACCTCGCTCTCAGTGGCTTTCCGCGAGTGCCCGGCCGATGTAGTGCGCGCTCAGCGTCGCGAAGATGTACGCCTGGAGCACCTGGATGACCGCCTCCAGCAGGATGATCGCGATGGCCAGCGCGAAACTGACCGCCGAGATCGGCTTGAGCAGCGGCGCGGCTTCGAGCAACAGGAATTCGCCGCCCAGCACGAATACCATCACCAGCAGGTGGCCCGCGAACATCGCCGCGAACACCCGGATCGCCAGCGTGATCGGGTCGAAGAAGAACTTGAGGATGACCTCGGTCGGGATCAGCAGGCCCCACAGCACCGGCTTCGGCACACCGGGCATGACGAACTGGTTCCGCAGGTAGCCGCGCAACCCGTGCCGCCGGATGCCCACGAAGTGGTAGGTCGGGAACACCAGCAGGGCCAGCGCGACCGGGAAACCGAAGTGGGCCATGGTCGGGAACTGGATGAACGGGATGATCCCGAAGATGTTGTTCACCAGCACGAAGGTGAACAGGGACAGGATGAACGGCACGTACGGGCGGAAGTCCTGGCCGCCGATCTGCTCCCGCGCGATCGTGTTCCGCCCGAGGTCGTAGACCGATTCCGCCGCGAATTGGAATCGACCCGGCACCAGGGCGAGCCGGCGGGACACGAGTAGGAAGAACGTCGCGATGATCACGGTCGACAACACGACCAGGACCATCGGTTTGGTGACCCACCCGAAAATCGCCGGCGGGAAGAAATCCGGCACGCCGGGTGGGGTGAAGGTGTTGTCGGCCATGGGCGCCCCCCGTCCAAGGTCTTGGCCCGCACTTTACCGGACGGGCCTCCGGGACGGGTCGCCCACCGCCTGCCCAGTCGGCGACCAGGACGCTCCGTGATCATCCACTGTGGACTTCTCCGGGGTCGGCCGCCCGTGTCCAGAGAGGACGTAGAGTGGCTGAAGACCTGTTGTGGAAGGGGTAGCTGGTGGAGATCCGTCGAGGTGGCCTGGCCGACCTGCCGGCGATCATGGCGATGCTGGACGGCGCGGTGGCGTGGCTGGACGCGTCCGGGCGCACCGGGCAGTGGGGCAGCGAACCGTGGTCGGCCGATCCGCGCCGCGCCGGGAAGATCGCCGACAAGGTGCGGTCCGACACCGTGTGGATCGCGGAGGTCGACGGCGAGCCGGCGGGCGCGCTGACCCACTCGCCGACCCCGCCGGACTACGTGCCGCCCGCCGACGAGGCCGAGCTGTACGTGACGCTGCTGGTGACGTCCCGCGCGTTCACCGGCCGCGGTGTCGGCGGTGCGCTGCTCGACCACGCCCGAGTCCAGGCGCGTGAGCTGGGCGTGGACCTGGTCCGGGTCGACTGCTACGCGGGCGGTGACGGCCGGTTGGTGCAGTACTACCGGCGCAACGGCTTCACCCCGGTCGACACGTTCACGGTGGGGGAGTGGCCGGGTCAGCTCCTGTCCGACCGGGTCGGCTCGCCCTCCGCCGCCGCTGAGTCGGGCCGCTGAGCCGGGCCGCTGAGTCGGGTCACCGTGGGTGCCGCGAGGTAGGTCGCGGGGCGTCATCCGATCACCCTCGACGCCGGTGGACCGAGGGCCCGCCCCCGGTCCACCGGCCGGATGAGGTCAGCGGCGGCCGTGCACGCGGTCGGCCACGATGAGCAGGTAGTGGAAGCTGCCCTCGCGGTATGCGTTCAGGAACGAGGATTCCACGCCCGTCGCCACCGACGAGCGCTCGCGCAGTTCCCAATACGGAATGGTGTCCGGCGTCAGGTCGATCACCTGGATCGGCACGAGGTTGTTCGCCAACAACGCCTTGAAATACTCGCTGCGCGCGTGGACGCTGCACGTGTAGCGCTCGTCGATCTGACTGACCGCCTTGGACCGCCCGCCGGTCACGTCGTTGTAGCAGCCCGTGATGCACACATACCGGCCACCGTGCTCCAGCAGCCGGGAGAACTCGCTGAACAGGTCGAACAGGTCCACGTACATGGTGGTCTCGTTGGTCCACACACCGCGGAAGGCGCCGGACTCGAAACCGGTGTCGAGCATGTTCCGGAAGTGGAACCGCACCTTGTCCGCCACGTCCCACCGGGTGGCCTGGTCGTTCGCGAACTCGACCTGCTTCTCCGAGATCGACACGCCGTCGACCCGGCAGCCGAACCGGCGGTTGGCCATGATGCTCGTCCCGCCCCGCCCGGAACCGCCGTCCAACAGCCGGTCCGCCGCCCGGACCCCGTCGAACCGGTCCAGCAGGAAGTCCGCCTGCGCGGTCTCCAGCCGGTGCAGCTCGGCGATCACGCGGGCGTCGCGGGTCTCCTGGGAGCCGTCCAGCACGGACGGGTCGTAGGCGCCGAGCCCGTAGTGGTGGTGGTAGATCCCGTCTACCTCGCCGAGCCGGATGTTCACCGGGTCGCGTTCGGCGTTCCAGTACGCCGCGACGGACCGCTGGTAATCGGTGCGCAGAACTCCGGGAGCGACGGTGGTCATGGGCAAGTCTTCTCCTCGTGGGATTCGCGCTGTTCGGGGATTCGCGCTGTCCGGCATTATTGCGGAATACGGCCGACCGGGGGTGTCGCCGGTGAATGGGATCGACGGCGGGTTCCGGTGGTCCGGTTATTCGTCGCGACCGTGGACGACGTTAGCACCGGCTATTTGACCGTGTACAGTCGCCCGAATGGGTAGGTGTTGCCTCCGGAGGGGGAATTACTCCGGTTGGTTCCGTTGGCGACACGAAGTGGCGAAAATTGCGCTTTTCGTGGAAACGGACCGTATCCGATCGGGCGTGCGCGTAACCCGTCAGGCCGCACCGGCGGCCGTCAGCAGGAACGCGGGCGACGACCAGTAGTCGTACAGGTGGGTCACCCGGACCTCTGTGAAGCCCGCCCGGGTCACCTGCTCCGCCCACTTCGCGGCCGGCTGCTCCCACGTCGAACGCACCGCCCCGGGCAACAGTTGGCCGGTCAGCACGGGCATCAGGAAGCCCTGGGCGACCAGGTCCCGGTCATCCTCGTATTCGGCCAGACCGCGTTCATAGGTTTCGGCGAGGAACCGCAGGCGGTCCTCCGGGGACAGTTCGGGCACGTCGAACTCCACCACGGCCAGCACGCCGACCTTCGGCGCCAGCGCGGCCAGCACCTCGTCGCGCACCTCGTGCGGCAGGGCGTGCAGGGCGAACGTGGACTCGGCCAGGTCGAACTCACCGCAGGACGCGGCGAACGGCTCGACGCGGGTGTTGCGGGCGTCCAGCCCGATCCCTTCGGGTACACCCCGCACCGCCACCTCCAGCAGCGCCTCCGACGGCTCGACCAACGTAAGGCGGGACGGCCGGTGGCCGGTGAGGGCGGGCAGCAGCGCCCGGCCGTCGCCGCAGCCGATGTCGAGCAGCGACACCGGCCGCGCCCGGTCGTAGAGGTCGGCCAGCGCCGCGCTCACCGCCTCGTACAGGCCGATGTTGCCGCCGCCGCCGATGAACGCCTTGAACGCGGCGGGCTGGTCGTACACTGTCCCGTCCGCGTCACTGGCCAGGTACGCGGTCAACGCGCGGGCCAGCGGCGAGTCTCCGGTGGACGCGAGGTCCCGGGCGCGGACGCGGTCTCCGGCGGTGAGCGCGGCCAGCGCGGAAGTGATCGTCATCCGTCCAGCTTGGCAAATCCCGTAGTGGCAGCGGCGGGGTGGTTCGGCGGACGCATCACCCGCACGGCGTCGCACAGGGCCGAACGCCGTAACACCGCTGGGGCAAGCGGTCCCGCGTGGCCGCGAGTGCTGATGGAATCCCTTGTGCGGCAAGTGTTTCCGCACTATTCGGGCATTCGGTCGACGCGGGCCGAGTGGTAACGGCCCACCCCACGGCACCGATGCCCGGCGTGGAGCCGGGGCCGCGCGGCCTCGGGCGAGAGGCAGTGATCCCATGTCCTTATCCGGTGCATTCCGGCACAGATCCAGCGTGGCGGTGGCACGGCTGCTCGCGGTCGTCGTCTTCGGCGCCGTCCTGGGCGCCCCGGCGGTGTCAGGCCCGGCCGCGGTCGCGGAGCCGGTGGCGGCTCCGACCGTCGAGTTCACCGATGTGCCCGGCGGAGCGACCGTCGGCACGCCCTACACGTTCTCCGGCGCGCTGTCCGAGCCCGCCGACATCGGGGCCGTGGAGGTGTCCACGGACGGCGGCTCGCTGTGGCACCCGGCTACGTGGCAGGCGGGCGGGTCGTCGTGGAGCCACACCTTCACGCCGAACGTCTCCGGGCAGGCGCAGTTGCGCGTCCGCGCGCTGGACGCCGCGCGGAACCCGGTGAGCACGGCCTCCGCCACGCCCGACGTCGCCGCCAGGGTCTGCCCGTGCGGCCTGTGGAGCGACAGCGACATCCCGAGCACGCTGGACCTCGCCGACGGCGCCGCGGTGGAACTCGGCGTCCGATGGCGGGCGGCGTCCGCCGGGTACGTGCGTGGCGTCCGGTTCTACAAGGGGCCCGCCAACACCGGCACCCACACCGGCAGCCTGTGGACGCCCGCGGGTGGGCGGCTGGCCACCGGCACCTTCGCCAACGAGTCCGCGAGCGGCTGGCAGACGCTGATCTTCCCGACGCCCGTGGCGGTCGACGGCGGTCAGGTGTACATCGTCTCCTACCTGTCGCCGACCGGGCACTTCTCGGCCGACACCGACTACTTCTCCGGGTCCGCCCGGCACTTGGAACCGTTGACCGGCTTGCAGTCCGGGGCCGGCGAAGGCGGCAACGGCGTGTTCAAGTCCGGTGGCGGCTTCCCGAACTCCAGTTCGCGGGACACCAACTACTGGGTCGACGTGGTGTGGGCGCCGGAGGCCGGGCCCGACACGCGCGCACCGGACCTGGCGGGCACGTATCCCGTCAGCGGCGCGGGCAGTGTGCCGCTGAGCGCGGCCGTGAGCGTGACCTATGACGAGGTCGTCGATCCGGGTTCGGTCGAGTTCACCCTGACCGGTCCGGACGGGAGCGTCCCCGGCACCGCGTCGGTCAACGGCACCGTGACCCGGTTCGTCCCGTCCGCCGCCCTGACCGCCGGCACGTCCTACGTGGCGTCGGCGCGGGTCCGCGATCCGGCGGGCAACCAGGCGGTCTCGCACAACTGGGCGTTCACCACCGGCTCACCGCGCCCGGCGGCCTGCCCGTGCACGGTGTGGGACGACTTCACCACGCCGGTCGAACCGGCCGCCGTCGACGCCGCCGCCGTGGAAGTGGGCACGAAGGTCCAGTTCAACGGCCGAGGCGAGGTGTCGGGGGTCCGGTTCTACAAGGGTCCGGGCAACACCGGCACGCACACCGGCTCGTTCTGGTCGGCCACGGGTCTGCTGCTGGCCACCGGCACGTTCACCGACGAGACCTCCACCGGCTGGCAGACGCTGACGTTCCTGTCGCCCGTGAACGTGCAGGCGAACACGACCTACATCGTGTCGTACTACGCGCCCAACGGCCGCTACGCCGTCAACCCCGGCTTCTTCGAAGCACAGGCGACCTACGGAGGCATCCGGGCGCTCGCGCACGGCGTGGACGGCGGCAACGGCGTCTTCCGCTACGGCGGCGGGTTCCCCGGCTCCAGTCACAACAAGAACAACTACTGGGTCGACGTCGTCTACCGCAACGGCCTCAACGGCGACCGGACGCCGCCCACCCTGGAGTCCAGGACCCCTGCGCCGGACGCGGTGAACGTACCGGTGGGCGGGTCCGTGTCGCTGACCTACAGCGAGCCGATCGACCCGGCGTCGCCGCAGGTGTGGCTGACCGATCCGGGCGGGGTGAGGCTGCGCGGCACGTCGTCGCTGTCCGACGACCAGAAGACCGTGACCTGGACGCCGAACGGCGTGCTCACGGCAGGCACCAGGTACACCGTGACCGCCGTCGCGGCGGACGTGAACGGCAATGCGACGGCCTCCGACGCGATCTGGTCGATCACCACGGAGGCGTTGGCGGCCTGTCCGTGCTCGCTGTTCAGCGCCGCGACGGTGCCGACGACTCCTTCGGCCGCCGACAACAACGCGTACGAGTTGGGCGTCCGGTTCAAGGCGACCTACCACGGCCGGATCTCGGGCGTGAAGTTCTACAAGGGGGAGGGCAACACCGGCACGCACACCGGCTCGCTGTGGACTTCGGCGGGCGTCCGGCTGGCAACCGGCACATTCACCGACGAGACCGCTGCCGGCTGGCAGACTTTGACGTTCGCCACGCCGGTCGACATTCGTGCCGGGACGTCCTACGTGGCCTCGTACACCGCGCCGCGTGGGCGTTTTGCCGTCGACTACGGCTATTTCCAGCCGCGGGCGGTTTCAGCGCCGCCTCTCGCCGCGCCGCGGAACGCGTGGGACAGTCCCAATGGTGTGTATGTCGCGGGTAGTGGGTTCCCGGTCAACACCCATCAGGGCAATAACTATTGGGTGGATGTGGTGTATACGTTCAGTGGTGACACGGTGGCTCCGGTCAGTGGTAGCCACACGCCGTTGGACGACGCCACCGAGGTCGATTTGGACGGCCCGATCACCGCTACGTTCGATGAGCCGATCGACTTGGCGGATACTTCATTTACCGTGACCGATGGCGGTGGGTCGCGGGTGGACGGCACGTTGAGCCGGACCGGGGACGGGCAGACCGTGCTCTGGACCCCCAAGGCGCGGTTGTCGGCCAATACGCGGCATTCGGTGAGCGTGCGGGCGGTCGACGAGACGGCGAACGCCATGCCGGCGCCTGTCACCTGGCGGTTCACCACCACGGGTGTGCAGACTTGCCCTTGCACGTTGTTCAGTGGGGCTGCGTTGCCCGATATCAGGTGGAAGCCTTTTACGTCGTATTACCACGTCGGGGTTCGGTTCACCCCTACGGTCGATGGGGTGATCACCGGGGTTCGATTCTACAAGACCGGGATGAATCCTGGGCCGCATACCGGTGGTCTGTGGGCTTCGGATGGTGCGCAGTTGGCTTCCGGGGTGTTTTCCGGGGAGACTGCCGACGGGTGGCAGAGTTTGGTGTTCGCCACGCCTGTTCCGGTTGTCGCCGGGAGTGTTTATGTCGGCAGCTACACGGTGAGCGGCGGGTATCCGTCGTTGAGCGAGGGGTATTTTTCCGGGTACCGGGTGAATGCGCCGCCGTTGACCACTCCGGAGGGAGGGCCTGCGGGTGTGTACGGGTTCGGGGCGGGGATGCCGTCGACGGTTGCCACCGGTGGGCTGAACTTCTGGGTGGACGTGGTGTTCGAGAACGCCTCGGCTTGATGGTTGCCCGTGGCCTCCGGCCCCCGATCTCATCGTCCCACGAGGCACCGACATTGTCGGGTCTGGGAGCTGAGAGCGGGGGCCGGAGAGGCCTGCGTCGGGTGGTGCCGCCGGGGCCATCGCGATCGCCCCGGCGGCTCGGGGTGGACCTTCCGATCGGATCAGGCGTCGATCTGCTTGGTCTCCGCGTCGGCGCTGATCGCGATCTTGCGGGGCTTCGCGCGTTCCGCCACCGGGATTCGCAGGGTCAGCACGCCGGACTCGTAGCTCGCCCTGATCTGGTCCGTGTCGAGCGCGTCACCCAGGAACAGTTGCCTGCTGAACACGCCGCGCGGGCGTTCGGCGACCTGGTACTCGCCCTCGCCCGCGGACGGGCGCTCGGCGCGGACGGTCAGCACGTTGCGTTCCACGTCCAGGTCGATGGAGTCCGCGGGGACGCCGGGCAGGTCGAACTGCACGACGAACTCCTCGCCGTTCCGGTACGCGTCCATCGGCATGGTGGCGGGACGGGCCGCCGTCCCGTTGGCGACGCCGAAGAACTGCTGGGTGAGCCGGTCGAGCTCACGGAACGGGTCGGTGCGCATCAACATCGTCACAGGCTCCTTCCACACCAATCGGTCAAGTGGAGCGGCGGCTTGTCGGCCACTCACCCTTGACAACGGTCGGCTCAACTTTCCTGTTCCCAGCCGGGCAAGATTTTTCGGCGGCCGTCTACCTGCACCGATAGGCCGGCAACCGCCCCGCGCGCCAGGGCTGAGGGCTGCACTGGCGCGGGGTAGCCCCAGCCGACTTCGAATGCGGGCCGCCGGTCGGACAGCCGATCGGCGTACCAATAGGGTCGGTGGCGTGCCCATCGCATTCGACACGACCGGCCTCCAGCAGCAGGACCCGACCACCTGGCTGAACCCCGCCACCGGCGACCGGATCGGCCTCCAGTACTTCGACCTGGTGCCGGACCTGCCCGCGCCGTTGGAGGACCTGCCGAGACTCCGGCACGACCTGGCGGTGATCTACGGCGAGGCCGGGTGTCTCATCGAGGCCCACACCCTGCTGCTGGGCGGCGTGCCGACGCTGTTCCAGGTGCTCAAGCTGCCGATCCCGAACCAGCCGAGCGGTCAGGTGTTCGTCGCGTCGTTCACGGTGCCGCGAGCCGGGTCCAGCGCGGTGTTGCAGACGCAGGCGGTCGAAGGCGGCATGACGGGGATGCGGGAGGCCGTGCTCGCGGCCCGGGTCGGCTTCGACAGGTGGCTGATGCCGCACCCGTACGCGCCGCAACTGAAGGGCCGCCTGCCGTTCCACGCGGGCGACGATCCCCGCTACGACCCGGAATTCGCCGACCACCCGCTGTCCAGGGTCCGCGCGTGGGCCCACCACGTGATCCGCACGGGAACCA
The DNA here is from genome assembly GCF_050942485.1 of Actinosynnema sp. CS-041913. Classification (NCBI taxonomy): domain Bacteria; kingdom Bacillati; phylum Actinomycetota; class Actinomycetes; order Pseudonocardiales; family Pseudonocardiaceae; genus Actinosynnema; species Actinosynnema sp. CS-041913. Next base: position 4,372,023 of record NZ_CP192037.1, read on the forward strand.
TCGACCCGAGGTTCGCGGCCCTGCCGCCCTTCCCGGGCCCGTCAGGGGCACCGCAGGCGCCGCCTTCCCACCCCACGCAAAGCCCCGCCCCCGGCGCCCACGCGGCGCAGAACCCTGCCCCGCCCGCTCACGCCGCGCCCGAACCGCCCGCACCGGCCGATCATGCGGTGTCGGATTCCGCAGTGCCCGCTGCTCAAGCGGACCCGCACCACGCAGCCTCGCCTGCCCACGCCGCGCCCGAACCGCCCGCACCGGCAGCGGTCCCGCCCGGTCCCGAGGTCGGGGCCACCATCACCACCGTGGTCCCCGGCATCCCGATCGGCGGCTACCTCCCGCTGTGGATCGGCGAGGAGTGCACGTTCTGGCGCATGAACGACCCCGACGAAGTCCTCGGCCTGCTGGCCCACGGCGCGCTCGCCCGCACCGCGTTGGCGGAGAACAGGTTCCGCGACCTGGTGGCCCTGGACGAGTCCTCCTCCACCGTCATCCTGCTCAACCGCCACCGCTCCGACGACGGCGGCATCGCCGCCGGTGTCACCGGCCTGACCCGCGTCAGCGGCCACGAGGCCAGTCAGGGCCTGACCCAGGACACGCTGGTGGAAGCCTTCTACTGGGTCGGCCGGGTCAGTGCGGCGGCGGCCGAGCGCGGTGAGTGCGTCACCGTCGAGCCGGGCAAGCACGAGGGCGGGTTGCAGGAGCCGTACGTGATGCTGGTGGTGCAGGACTACGAAGGGCAGCGGGTCGCCGTGGTGCAGACCGCGCCCGCGCCGCCCGCCGACCTCCCGATGTGGGAGGGCAAGCAGTCGATGAGCGGGCCCGCCACGCCGGAGTCGCTCGCCACCGGCGGCATCCTCGCCATGTACGCGATGGACACCTGGGGCGTGCACCCGCTGCACATGTGCCTGACCTTCGGACCGGTGCCGAGGCTGGTGCGCGAATAGGGTCGTGCGGCGGTCGCCGGCCGGCGGGCGACCTCGCCTCCACACCCGACCGGATCGAGTCGCCGTGGCCGGCCTCGGCGTGCCCCGGGACGAGAGGTCGGCTCAGTCCGCGTCGAGCACGGTCAGGTCCAGGTGCGCCAAGCGCTCGGGATCGGCCAGGATGTGCATCGCGACGATCCGCCCGCCCGTGATGGTCAGTCCCATCACCGCCTGCGGCCGGCCGTCGGCCGTGCTGACCAGGCCCATCGCCCCGTTGACCAGGGCCGGGCGCGAGTACCGCGCCATCTTCGCGAACATGAGCGCCCGGCCGGCGATCTCCGGCGCGCCGCGCACCACGGTCGCCATGTCCGGCTTCAGGGCGCCGAAGTCGACGCGCAGCACCACGTCCGGGTCGAGCACGGCCAGCAGCGCGTCGAAGTCGCCCCCGCGCGAGGCCGCCATGAACGCGTCCACCACCTCGCGTTGCCGCGTCAGGTCGTCCGGCACGGGCGCGTCGTTCCGCACCCGCCGCCGTGCCCGGCTGGCGAGCTGCCGGCTGGCGGTCGGCGTGCGTCCGACGATGGGCGCGATCTCCTCGAACGACACGCCGAACAGGTCGTGCAGCACGAACGCCAGCCGCTCGGCGGGGGCCAGCGTCTCCAGCACCACCAGCAGCGCGAGCCCCACCGAGTCGGCGACCACGGCCTCGTGCTCGGGGTCGCCCGGCCGCGCGATGACCGGGTCCGGCAGGTGGACGTCGTCCACCAGGTCCTCCCGGCGGGACGCCCGCGACCTCAGCATGTCCAGGCACACCCGGCCGACCACGGTGGTCAGCCAGCCGCCGAGGTTGCCGATGTCGTCCGCCTCCGAGCGCTGCAACCGCAGCCACGCCTCCTGGACGGCGTCCTCCGCCTCGCTCACCGAGCCGAGCATCCGATACGCCACCGCACGCAGGTGGGCCCGGTTCGACTCGAAGCGCTCCGCCAGGAAAGTGGTCTCGTCCACGGTCGACTTCCTCCGATCACAGTGGTCCGGTCACCTCCTTGACGGACGCCGCCGCCCGGATGTGACCGGACCCTGATCAGATCACGTCAGCCGCGCGAACCTCCGCAGGTGGGCCAGGTCCGGGACCAGCACGTCCCGCCGGTAGTGGCTGACCACCACACCGGCTTTGCGCAGGTCGCTGAACGCCTTCTCGGCGGTGCGCGGCTTCATCCCGGCCATCGACGCCAGCTCGACCTTGGTCAGCGGGATGCCCAGCGTCCACCCGCCCCGCTCCTCCCGGCCGTAGGAGCCGACCAGTTCGGCCAGCACCCGCGCCACCCGCTCGGCGGCGGTGTGCGAGAGGAAGTCGCGCCGCCGCTTGTTCGCCCAGCGGAGCTGGTCGTCGATCACGCTGATCAGCTCGACGAACATGTCGTTGCGGCGGTGCAGGAACGCCATCAGCTCCGCGCTGGTGATCAGCTTCGCCACGACGTCGCCGCAGGTCACGACGGTGGCCGAGCGCGGCTTGTGGTCCAGCGCGGCCATCTCGCCGACCAGGTCGCCGGCCACCCGGATGGCCAGCACGGCGGTGTCGCCCGCCTCGTCCGTGACCTGCACCTTGACCACGCCGTCGAGCAGCAGGAACGCGTGTGTGTCGTGCGCGTCCTGCTCGATCAGCTCCCGGTCGGCGGCGTAGCGGACCACCGTGCCGACGGTCAGCAGCTCCTGGCGCGTGTGGTCGCGCAGCCGCCCGAGGAGGCTGTGCGCGGGCCACTGCGGATCGGTCGCCAGGACCGCGCCGAACGCCGTGGCCGGCCGCGCCTGGTGCTGCCGGGGCACGGCGTCGCGGGTGAGCGGGAACGCGGGCGCGGGCCTGGCACGGGCGAGCAGCCGGGCCGCCTCCTCCACGGGCACGTGCACGTCCTCCATCGCCCGCCGCGCCCCGAACTCGCCCGACTGCGCCTCGCAGGACCGTAGCTGGTGGGCGAGCAGCCGCGCGGCGGGGTGGGCGGCGCCGTGCAGCGAGCCCGCCCGGTCGGCCGCCGTGCGCACGGTGTCCAGCGCCCGTCGGGCCTGCGCGTGCGCTCCCTCGGTGCGCGCCACCTCCAGTTCGGCGGCGGCCAGGTTCGACTGGGCCACCAGGGCGTGCGGGTGGTCCGGGCCGAGCTTGGCCACCGCGAGGTCGGCCGCGCCGCGCAGCCTGGGCAGCACGAGCTGCGCCTGCTCGGCCGACCGCCGCACGCGGGCCAGCTCGAACTCGGCCGACGCCAGGTTGGCGCGGGCGACCAGGGACTGGGGGTGGTGCGGGCCGAGCGCGGTGACCGCGCGGTCGGTGGCCTCGCGCAGGTCGGCCAGCGCCTCGCCGACGCGTTCCGCGCCGCCCTGGTCGCGGGCGATCTGGAAGCGCGCCGACCGGAGGCCGATCAGCACCGCGAGGGTGTGCGGGTGGTCGGCCCCGAACGTGGCGGTGCTGCGGCGCAGGTCGAGTTCGAGCGCGTCGGGGTCGTCGGTGGGGTCGGCGAGGAGTTCCGGGGTGGCGTGGACGTGGTCGCCGACCGCGGCGGGCAGGCGTTCGGCGTGCGCGCGGGCGACGCCCACGCCGATCGCGGCGGCCAGGGTGGGCGCGCAGCCGTCGCCCGACCACTTGCCGCCTTCGGGCAGGATCCGCGTGGTGGCCATGGCGCCGGTCGGGGCGCCTGTCCACGGCGTGGCGATGTGCCGTCCGACCAGATCGGACCGGCCGCGCTCGACGGCGACCAGCGCCCGCTGGTCGCGCACTTTGGCCGCCTCGTCGCTGCCCGGGTCCACCAGGTCGAGCATCGCGTCCAGCAGTTCCTCACCCGCGTCGGCGGAACCGATCCGGGTCAGCGCGGTCACGCAGCGCAGCAGGCGGTCGACGTGCCGCCGCGCCGTGGTGGCGTCGAGCGTGTCCGCGAGCTCGATCGCGAGGTGCCGCACCTCCCTCCGGTCCGGGGTGGATCGCGACAGGACGGATTCGAGTTCGACCACTCGGCTGTTCATCCGGCACTCCAGGTGGCTGGTCGTGTGCATCGGGGGCATGGGGAACCGACTCGTACTGCCGGCGTGGAATCGCTCCCCATAGCGCGGATATCGTGCTCTATGGCGCTTCGTTAGCCCGTTTCGTGGCATCGTTACGGACAGAATGGTCGGACGTTCACGGTTTTCCGCAATAGTGCGGACGCCGTGCGGTACTTTTCTCCGGTCGTGGACCTTTTTCCGTTGTCGCGACGAATGCTACGGCCTGCATTGGGAGCGCTCCCACAGGGTCCAGGCTGCGCCGCTCGTCGTGCGTCGTAGCCCCTGCGCGCACGCCTGCGGTGAAAGCCGAATGCGTTAGGCCGCCTGGTCACTGTCCGTGAACCGGGCGGCCCGAGTCGATCGAGATCGGGTGGTCTAACTGATAAGTACTCATGAATTCGAGATGTGTTCACGATATGGGCACGATCGTCTTCCGTGATCGCGGCCGGCGGCCCCGCCCGGCGCGCGGAGGGACGCGGGCAGCGTGACCGACAGCAGCGCTGCACGGGCGGCCCGCCCGGCACGCGGGGACGACCGTGGCAGAGTTGGGCCATGCGGGTGGGGGTGTTGGGACCGCTGGCGGTGACCGCCGACGGCACGCCGGTGGAGATCGGCGGCACGCGGGTGCGTGCGCTGCTGATCCGGCTCGCGCTCGGCGCGGGCCGCGTGGTCACCGTGGAAGAACTCGCGCACGCGCTGTGGCCGGACGACAAGCCCGCCGACGAGGTGGGCGCGGTGCGGTCGCTGGTTTCCCGGCTGCGGCGCGCGCTGCCCGACCCGGCCGCGCTCCGGTCCGCGCACGGCGGCTACTGCCTGGACCTTCCGCCGGACGCCGTGGACGCCCACGAATTCGACCGGCTCGCCCGCGCCGCCCGCCGCGCCCTCGCCTCCGGTGACGCGGCAACCGCCCGCACGCTCGGCCGGGAAGCCCTCGACCTGTGGCGCGGCCCCGCCTTGGCCGACGTGGCGGGCGTCCCGTTCGCCGTGGGCTACGTCGCGGGACTGGACGAGGCCCGGCTGGCGGCGTTCGAGGACGCCGCCGAAGCCGACCTGGCCTGCGGGCCGGGGCGGCACCTCGTCACCGAGCTGACCGACCTCGCCGCCCGGCACCCGCTGCGCGAACGGCTCCAGGCGCTGCTGCTCCGGGCCCTGTTCGCGGCCGGCCGCCCGGCCGAGGCGCTGGCCGCGTACGAGGACGTCCGCCGCAAGCTGGCCGACGAACTGGGCGCCGATCCCGGCCCGGAGCTGCGCGAGACCTACCAGGAAATCCTCCGCGCCGAGCCGCCCGACCAGCCCCGCGCGGGCAACCTGCGGATGCCGCTGACCAGCTTCCTGGGCCGCGCCGAGGACCTCGACCGGCTCGACGACCTGGTGACCCGGCACCGCCTGGTCACGCTGGTCGGCCCCGGCGGCGCGGGCAAGACCCGGCTGGCGACCACGGCCGCCGCCCGCCTGCCGCACGGCGCGTGGCTGGTCGAGCTGGCCCCGGTCACCGATCCGGCGGACGTCGCCACGGCCGTGCTCGGCGCGCTGGGCCTGCGCGAACAGCGGACCGTGGACCGCCCCGTGGGGCAGCTCGACACCATGGGCCGCCTGGTGCAGACGCTGTCCCGCACCGAGTCCGTGCTGGTGCTGGACAACTGCGAGCACCTGGTCGACGCCGCCGCCCGGCTCGCCGACGAGCTGCTGGGCCGCTGCCCGGGACTGCGCGTCCTGGCCACCAGCAGGGAGCCGCTGGGCGTGATCGGCGAGGCCATCGTCCCGGTGCCGCCGCTGGACGACCCGACGGCCGTGCGGCTGCTCGCCGAACGTGCCGCCGCCGTGCGGCCCGGTTTCGCGGTCACCGACGACAACGCGCCGGTGCTGGCCGAGATCTGCCGCCGCCTCGACGGCCTGCCGCTGGCCGTCGAACTGGCCGCCGCCCGGCTGCGCTCCCTGACGCCCGACCAGCTCGCGGCCCGCCTGGACGACCGGTTCCGCCTGCTCACCGGCGGCAGCCGCACCGCGCTGCCCCGGCACCAGACGCTGCGTGCCGTGGTGGCGTGGAGCTGGGACCTGCTGACCCCGGCCGAACGCGACTTCGCCGAACGCCTCACCGTGTTCCCGGCGGGCATCGACCTGGAGGCCGCCGAGCACCTGGCCGGCGAGGACGCGTTCGACCTCCTCACGGCGCTGGTCGACAAGTCCCTGCTGCACGTCGTCGACGGCGGTCGCTACCGGATGCTGGAGACCATCCGCGAGTACGGCCTGGAACGCCTCGGCGAGAGCGGGCGCGTCCGCGCGGCACGGGCCGAGCACGCCGAGTACTACCGCGACCTGGCCGAGACCGCCGAGCCGCACCTGCGGGGCGAGGAGCAGTTGAGCTGGCTCGCCCGCCTGGAAGCCGAACGCGACAACGTGTTGGCGGCGCTGCACTTCGCCGCCGACTGCGGGGACGCCGACACGGCCGTGCGGATCGCGGCGGCGATGAGCATGTTCTGGACCATGCGCGGCAACCGGGCGGACTCCGTCGGCTGGTTCCGGCTCGCGCTGGCGGTGCCGGGTGGGTCGCCGCCCGTCGCGCGGCACGTCGTGATGGCGTTCCTGCTGGCCAACGACGCGATCTCGGACGGCTTCCGGAACGTCGAGGACCACGCGGCCCGGCTGCGCGAACTCGCCGCGACCGCACCGCCCGAACACCCGGTGCTGGTGCTGCTGGAGCCGGTGGTGAGGCTGTTCCTGGACGAGACGGACGGCGCGGTGGAAGCCATCGACAGCCGGCTGGCCCACCCGGACCCGTGGGCGCGGGCGATGCTGTGGACGGTGCGCGGCGCGGTGCGCGAGAACGTCGGCGACATGGCGGGCGCGCGGGACGACATCCAGGTCGCCATCGCCGGCTTCCGCGCGGTGGGGGACCGGTACGGCCTGGCCCAGTCGCTGACCGGCGTGGCCGAGGCGCACCTGGCGTTCGGCGACCCGGACCGGGCCGTGGCGGCGTTGACGGAGTCGATCCGGCTGCTGCGCGAGCTGGACCCGGCCGAGGACGCCGTCCACGAGCGGATACTGCTGGCCATGGCCCGGGTGCACCAGGGCGACGTGGCGCGGGCGAAGGCGGACTGCCTGGCCATGGCCAGGCCGCCGGCCACCCCCCAGCCGTGGTCGGCGCGGGGTATCGCGTTGGCCCGGCTGACGCTCGGCGACCTGGCCCGCTACGAGGGCGATCTGGCGGAGGCGGCGCGGCAGTACGAGACGGCGGCGGTGGCCCTGGCGGACTCGCCGATGACCATCCCGCAGTTCGAGGCGTTGATGGTGTGCGGGCAGGCGCACCTGGCGATCGAACGCGGCGAGCCCGCGGAGGACCTGGTGCGGCGGGCGGGGGAGCACGCCGAGACCTCGAAGGACATGCCGGTCATGGCGAAGGTGGCGGTGGCCGCGGCGGCGATGAGGGCCGGCGGGTGCGACGCCACCGGGGCCGCGACGCTGCTGGGCGCGGCCGAACAGTTGCGCGGCGCGCCCGACGCGCTGCACCCGGAGATCGTGCGGCTGGCCGAACGCCTGCGCGCCGACATCGGCGACGCGGCCTACGACCTGGCCTACGCCTCGGGAGTGGCGCTGGACCGCGCGGACGCGATCGCCTTGGCGCGGTTGCGGTAGGCGCGGCAACCGCGGTTCGTCAACGCGCTGCTGGAGCGGCTGCGGGCGGACGGCACGTCGGGCGTGCTCCGCCGACTGCCGCCGGCACGCTCGGCGTGTCGGCGGCAGTCGAGTGGCGGCTTCGCCCGAGCCCGGCAGCGATCGAAGCCCGCGGTCGTCCCCGCGCGACGGACCGGACCCCTCAGGCGCGCCTGCGGTAGGCACGGACCGCCAGCGGCGCGAAGACCACGACGAACAGCGCCGACCACAGCAGCGTCCACAGCACCGGCCCGGCCACCGGCCCGCCGATCAGCAGGCCGCGCGAGGCGTCCATGGCGTGCGTGACCGGGTTGATCTCCACCCACGACCGCAGCCACGACGGCAGCGTCTCGGCGGGCGCGATCATGCTGGTGCCGAAGGTCAGCGGGAACAGCACCACGAACGCGATGCCCTGCACCGCTCCCGGAGTCCGCACCAGCATCCCGACCAGCACGAACGCCCAGCTCGCGCAGAACGCGAACAGGATCACCAGCAGACCGGCGGCGAGCGCCGACACCAGGTCGGTCTCCACCCGGAACCCCAGCAGGCTCCCGAACAGCATCAGCGACGCCACCGCCACCACGTACCGGATGAGGTCGCCCAGCACCGACCCGATCAGCGGCGCGGACCGCCCGATCGGCAGGCTCCGGAACCGGTCGAACACCCCCTTGTCGATGTCGGTGTTCAGGTTCACGCCGGTCGCCATGCCGCCGAGCAGCGTGGTCTGCACCATGATCGCGGGCAGCAGCAGTTGCAGGTACTCGTGCGTCGAGCCGGCCACCGCGCCGCCCAGCAGGTACACGAAGACCACCACGAAGATCACCGGCTGGATGGTCACGTCGAGTAGCTGCTCGGGTGTGCGCATGGTCTTGATCAGGCTCCGCCTGGCCAGCGCCAGGCTGTGCCGGGCCAGGCCGAACGGCCGGTGTTCGACCTGCGCGGGCGGGGTTCGTTCCGCGGTGAGCGTCATGCCGCTTCCTCCTCAGTGTGGCGCCCGGTGAGCGTGAAGAACACCTCGTCCAGGCTCGGCAGCCGCAGCGACAGCTCGGTCACCGCGATCCCCAGGACGTCCAGCCGCTTCACCACCTCGGTGAACGCGGCGTCGCCGGCCACCGGCACGGTGACCACGCCCCGGCCGCCCGATTCCGGCTGGTTCCCCGACACGGCCGCCAGCACGGCGGCGGCGTCGGCCAGCCGGTCCGGGTCGGCGGGCCGCACCAGCACGGTCTGGCCGCCGACCACGTGCTTGAGCGACGCGGGCGTGCCGTGCGCGATGACCCGGCCGTGGTCGATCACCGAGATCTCGTCGGCCAGCGCGTCGGCCTCCTCCAGGTACTGCGTGGTCAGCAGCACCGTCGCCCCGTCGGCGACCAGCGACCGCACCACCTGCCAGATGTCGTCCCGCTTGGCCGGGTCCAGGCCCGTGGTCGGCTCGTCCAGGTAGATCACGTCCGGCCGCCCGACCAGGCTCGCGGCGAGGTCCAGCCGCCGCCGCATGCCGCCCGAGTAGGTCTTGGCGGGACGGCCCGCCGCGTCGGTCAGGTCGAACTCGGCCAGCAGCTCGGCCGCGCGCGCCTTGGCGTCGGCCGTGCGCAGGTTCAGCAACTGGCCGATCAGCACCAGGTTCTGCGTGCCGGTGAGGTCTTCGTCCACCGACGCGTACTGACCGGTCAGCCCGATCAGCCGGCGCACCTTGGCGGCGTGCTTGACCACGTCCAGCCCGCCGACCGCGGCCCGGCCCCCGTCGGGGCGCAGCAGCGTCGACAGGATCCGGACCGCCGTCGTCTTGCCCGCGCCGTTGGGCCCCAGGACCCCCAGCACCGTGCCCGTGCGGGCGGCGAGGTCGACCCCGGCCAGCGCGGTGGTCTTCCCGTACCGCTTGACCAGACCTTCGGCCTCGAAGGCGTAGTTCATCGTTCCTCCACTCGGCGTTGTCGGTGGCAGCCTCGACGGAGGAGATGTCAGCGGGCGGGCAGACGCATGTCATCCCCCGCACGGCGACGCCCGTGCGCTGACATGCCGTCCACGGCGGCCCGTCCACAGCGGTCGGTTCCGGGGTGATGTGAACGGCCGCCGCGACTACCGTGGTGCGGGTCCGGATCCCTTGGCAGAGAAGGTGGATCGTGCTCACCACGGACTACGTGCCCGGCGCGCCGAACTGGCTCGACCTGGGTAGCCCCGACATCGACCGGACCGTCGCGTTCTACACGGGAGTGTTCGGTTGGGACTTCCGGTCGTTCGGCCCCGAGGCGGGCGGCTACGGGTTCTTCCAGCAGGACGGCAAGACGGTCGCCGCGCTCGGCCCGCTGACCGACGAGGGAGCCACCTCCGCGTGGACGGTGTACTTCCAGACCGCCGACGCCGACGCGACCGCGAAGACCGCGCGCGAGGCGGGCGGCGCGGTGCGGCTGGAGCCGTTCGACGTGTTCACCAACGGCCGGATGGCCCAGCTCACCGACCCCGGCGGCGCGGAGTTCGCCGTCTGGCAGCCCGGTGACACGGCCGGCCTGGACCTGGTGACCGAGCCCGGCTCGCTCGGCTGGGTCGAACTGCAGAGCCCCGACCCGGCGGCAGCCCGGGAGTTCTACCACAAGGTCTTCGGCTGGACCGCCACGCCGATGCCGATGTCCGGCGGCGAGTACGTCGTGTTCACCCTGGCGGGCGGCGGCGAGGACACCGCGTTCGCCGGTGTGGCGGAACTCCAGGATGGACACACCGCGCACTGGCTGCCGTACTTCGAGGTCACCGACACCGACGCGGCCGTGGCCGGCAGCGGTGGGCTCGGCGGCTCGGTCGTCATGCCCGCCGCCGACTTCGAGGGCGTGGGCCGGATGGCGTGGCTTGCCGACCCGTTCGAGGCCCGCTTCGCGGTGATCACCAGCTCGTCCGGTTGACCCGCGTGTCGGTTGACCCGCGTGCCGGTTGACCCGCGTGCCGGTTGACCCGCGTGCCGGTTGACCCGCGTGCCGGCTGACCCGCGTGCCGGGAGACCCACGGCCGGCCGGTCTCGCGGCACGCGGCGCAACAGCGCTGCCCGCGATCGGTCCTCAGCGTTGCTCTGTGTGACGATACGAGACGCCCTCGCTACGGAACGTGTCCGCAAATTAGGGGTAGTGCGTTCAGGGGAAGATGCTTGTTGGCCTCACGTTGACGTTGCTAGCGTGCCGGGGTCGCTGCCCGGCCGGGACGGACATCAGGGCGCACCGAAGCGCCTTTCTGGGGATGTGTCACCACTTTCGCCCGACTTCACGTCGGGCTGTCCGCTCGACCGCATGGAGGCAGTCCATGACCGTTGCGCACCACGATCCACACGTCGGAAGGCTGTTCGAGGAGATGGCGCTGCTCGTCACCGACCGGGTCGGCGACCCGGCGGCGATCCACGAGCAGCTCGTCGAACTGGCCACGGCCAACGCGCCCGACGTGGCGCGGTACTGGAAGCAGGTCGGCGCCGGGGTAGGGGTGCCGGACGCCGCTTACAAGGACGGCGGGCCGCACCTGTTCCCCGACGAGCCGCCGGTGCGGGTGTTCCGGACCAGCGGCACGACCGGTTCCGTCCGTGGCTCCGTCCGCTACTCCAGGCTCGGCTTGGAGCTGAAGGGCCTGGCGGTCGCAGCGAACGCCCGGCGCAGCCTGGTCCCGGACGGGGACCGTCCGGTCGTCATCCGGTTCGCGCCCACCGAGGAAGCCGCGCCGGACATGGCGATCGCGTTCGACATGGCCCGCATCCAGGAGACCTGCGGCGACCCGGCGCTGAGCACGTCGGTCATCGGGCCGTCCGGTGTGGACTACGAGCTGCTGGCGAGCACACTGGACGCGGCCGTCGCCGAAGGGCTGCCGGTGGTGATGGTCGGCGCGAGCTTCGCGTTCGTCAACGTCTGCGACCGCCTCGAAGCCGAAGGGCGGAGCTGGGTGCTGCCTCCGGGATCGAAGATGTTCGACGGCGGCGGGTTCAAGGGCAGATCACGGGCCGTGGGAGTGGACGAGCTGCGCGCGGCCGTCCGGCGGGTGTTCGGCATCGAGGAGTTCGGCAACATCTTCGGCATGACGGAGCTGGCCAACCAGCTCTACGACGCCGTGGACGTCCCGGTCGGCCCGCTCGGCGAGCGGCCCAAGGCGTACCAGACGTTCGGCGGCCCCCGGGTCCGCGACCCGCGCACCCGCGAGCACGTCACCGAAGGCAGCGGGCTGCTGGAGATCACCGACCTGTCCCTGCTCGACCGGCCGCACGTGCTGCTCACCGGCGACCTCGGCATCGCGACCGCCGACGGCGTGGCGGTGGCCGGCCGGATCGCGGGCAGCACCAGCCGGGGCTGCTCGCTGTCGCTGGACGAGATGACCGGAGGCCGGTGACCGTGTCCGTGTCCTGGATCCCGGACTGGTGCGAGTCCGCGACCGAGTCCTTCACCCTGTCCCACGGCGCGCGCGAGTGGCGCGGGCTGCGGCCGACCGACTGGGCCGCGACCGGCGACGGCCTGCGCCGCGCGCACGGGCGGCTGCGCGAGCTGCCGGTGCGCCGCATCGTGGAGGCGATCGACGTGGTGGCCGAACGCTGGTCCAAGCGCGACTTCCCCGAACGCCGGGCGGCCGTCGACGCCGCCACGCAGGTCACCGGCATGTCGTCGGAGACGGTGGACCGCGCGCTGGACGCCGAGGTGGGCAACCTGCGCACCGGCTCCCTGATCGCCGCCCTGGAACGGGAACTGGGCGACCCCGAGGTGCTGGACGGCTTCCGCGGCGGCGCCACGGCGGTCGGCCCGCGCACCGCGCTGGCGGTGTTCTCCGGCAACGTCCCCGGCCTGCCCGCCCGTTCGCTGGTGCGGGCGCTGCTGGTGAAAGCCGCCGTCATCGCGAAGATCCCGGCGAAGGAGCCCAACTTCACCGCCGCGTTCCTGCGCACCCTGCACGACGTCGAGCCACGCTTGGCCGACGCGGTGGTGGCGACCTATTGGGACCGTGACGACGACGCCACCCTGTCCGCCGCGCTGGAGCAGGCGGACGCCGTCATCGCGTACGGTAGCGACCAGGCGTGCGCGGCGATCCGGGCGAAGGTCGCGCCGCACCAGATCTACGAGGAGCACGGCCACAAGCTGTCTTTCGGCGTCGTCAGCGACGCCTACTTCCGGCGGCACGGCCCGGCCGAGGTGGCCCGCCGGATCGCGGCCGACTGCAGCGACTTCGACCAGCACGCCTGCCTGTCGCCCCAGGTGTACCTGGTGGTCGCCGAGCACGCCCGCGCGATCGCCGAACACGTGGCCGACGCGATGCGCCGGGCCGCCGCCGACTGTCCGGCAGGGATAGTCGGACACCACGACGCGACCGTGCTGCAACACCGCCGGCTGATCGCCGAGTGGCGGGCGGCGAGTTCTCCCACGGGCGAGGTGTGGGCGGCCGTCGATGGTCTGGAGTGGACGGTCGTGCTGGACGACACGCTGCTACCGTTGAGCGGCGCGGGGAACCGGGTGTCGCGGATCGTCGCCGTGCCCGACCTCGACGCCGCCGTGGACGTGATGCGCCCGTACGCGAAGCACTTGCAGAACGTCGGCCTCGGCGCGGTGGGGGACGAGTTCTGGCGGGTGGCGGCGGAACTGGCCAGGGTGGGCGTGAGCCGGGTCAGCGAGCCGGGCCGGATGAGCCGCGCCAGCATGGCCTGGCGGCACGACGGCCAACCCCGGATCGCCGGCCTGGTGCGCTGGTGCGATGTGGAGGGCACCGGCCGCTGATCGCAGGAAGCGGACAGCGCGAAGCCGTCGACGACTGATCTTTAGTTGGAATAATTCCTTCAGTGTTGACTGAAAAGGATCATTCGTCGTCGTGCTTGCCGCCGCGCTTCCGGTCGTCCTTCCTGCCGTCCTCGACGCGCTGGGTCGAGAGCACTTCGTCGGAGCCGATCACTGTCGTCCCGTTCCCCGTGACGAGACCGAGCCGGTGCGTCTCGCTGACCCGTACGTGGTCGGTGGTGTAGTCGAAGGCGACCGTCACGGTGGCCGCGCCGGTGGCCTTCGGGGGAGTGGTGATCACCAGCTTGTCGACGTCCTTCCAGAACTTCTCGTACTGCTGCCTGCCTCGGGCCTGGAGATCGGGTCCGAGGCGGGTCCAGGCCTGTTCGGCGCGCTTGGGCAGCAGGGCGTAGTACTCGGACACCACTTGTTCGAGCTGCGCGGGGGAGGGCGTGGGCGTCGTGCTCGTGGTCGTGGCGGTGGTGGTCGTGGCGGTGGTGGTCTGGGTTGCGGTCCGGGCGGTGTCGTCCCGGTGGGTGAGCAGCACCGCGAGCACCACGAGGCCGGCGACGACCGGCACCGCGATCCCGAGCAGGATGGGGCGTCGGTTGCGTGGCGGGGCCACCGGCAGGTCAAGGCGGGCCACCGGCAGGTCAAGGCGGGCCACCGGCAGGTCAAGGCGGGTCGGCGGAGGGTCTGAGAGGGTCGCCGGAGGGTCTGAGAGGGTCGGTGGAGGGGCGAACTGGTCGGCGGCAGGTTGCACCGTGGTGGGCCGGGGTGCGGGGGAGCGGAGTCGGTCGGCCGCCTGTGCCATGGTCGGCCGGGTCGCCGGGTCGGTGCGCAGCAGGTCCATCAGCACGTCGGTGAGCGGTCCGGCCTGGGCAGGCGGGCGGAACCGGCCGGTCGCGACCGCGTGCAGCAGGGCGATCGCGTTGTCGCTGTCGCCGAACGGGGGCTGTCCTTCCACCGCCGCGTACAGGGTGGCGCCCAGGGAGAAGACGTCGGCGGCGGGTCCGGGCTGTGCGCCGCGCGCGGCTTCGGGGGAGAGGAACGCGGGGGTACCGGCGAGCAGGCCGGTCCGGGTCACCGTGACGTCGCCGGCGGCGCGGGCGATGCCGAAGTCGGTGATCTTGGCGGTGCCGTCGTCGGCGAGCAGGATGTTGCCGGGTTTGACGTCGCGGTGGACGACGCCGGCCCGGTGGGCGGCGGCGAGCGCGGCGGCGATCTGCGCGCCGATGTGGCGGACCCGCTCGGGTGGCAGCGTGCCGTGGTCGGCGAGGGTGCGGGCGGGGACGTACTCCATGACGATCACGGGTCTGCCGTCGTCTTCGACCACGTCGTGGACGGTGACGGCGTTGGGGTGCCGGACCCGGGCGGCGATGCGCGCTTCGCGGGCCGCGCGCCGGACGGACTCGGAGTCGTCCGCGCCGGTGGGCGGGGTCAGCTCCTTGAGTGCCACGGTCCGGCCGAGCCGTTCGTCGAGGGCTTCCCACACGACGCCCATCGCCCCGGCTCCGACGCGTCGGAGCAGTCGGTAGCGCCCGGCGATCAGTCGTCCTCCGTCGGCCACGGCGTGCTCCGTTCTCCCCGGGCCGACACGTTACCGGCCGGGCCCCCGGCGTTGATCGTCTTCGGCCGGCCGTGCGGCGGTGCGGTCGTGCAGGGCGGTGAAGAGGCCGTGGTTGCCGGCGGAGGTGAGGCGTTCCCGCAGCCGGGCCACCACCAGGCGGATGCGCCAGGTGAGTTCGGCGGGGTCGACCTCTTGCTCCGGCGTGCGGTCGGTATTTCGGAGGTTCACGCTTTCGCGTTACCCGGTTCGCCGAGCGGCCAAACGGTCGTCCCAGGTGGGCCGCGTGATCATGGTCACGGTCCACGGGCTGGTATTCCGTTTCCTCGCGGCGGGTGCCGGTGGTGAGTATGTCAGGTGTGGCTGTCGTGAGCGAAACCGTTGTCCCGTCCCGTTCCCGGCCATTCATCCCGTTGCTGTCGGTGAGTTTGCTGACCGGTGTGGGTTACGCCTTGGCGTTCCCGTTCATGTCGCTGTTCCTGATCAAGGAGTTGAACGCCGGTCCGTTCGCGGTGGGTGCGTTCCTGCTGACCAGTTCGCTGGCGGCGCTGGTGGTCAGCACGCTGATCGGCCGGCTGTCGGACGCGCGTGCGGTGCGGCGGAACCTGATGGTGTTCGCGGCGCTGGCGGGCGGTGTGTCGTTCGGGCTGTTCGCGGTGCTGCGGAATTACTGGGTGCTGCTGTTGGTGTCGCTGACGGTGGCGGCGGTGGCGTCGTCGCTGATGCCGCAGATGTTCGCCTATGCCCGGCAGGCGTTGGAGCGCAGCGGGTCGGCGCGGGCGCCGTTGGCGATCAGCACGTTGCGGACGATGTTGTCGGTGTCGTGGGTCGCCGGTCCGCCGGTGGCCGCGCTGCTGATCGACTTGAGCGGGTTCACCGGGTTGTTCGCGGTGTCGGCGGCGGTGTACCTGGTGGGCGCGGTGCTGACGTTGGCGTTGCTGCCGGAGTTGGGGGAGGACGAGCCGACGCACGCGGCGGTGGACCGGTCGGGGGCTCGTCGGGAGATCGTGTTGGCGGCGTTCGCGTTCGTGCTGCTGCAAGGGGCGACGGCGGTGGGTGTGCTGGCGATGCCGTTGTACGTCACGGATGTGCTGCACGGGACGACCGGTGACGCCGGTCTGGTGCTGGGGTTGTGCGCGGCGCTGGAGATCCCGTTGATGCTGGGGTTCGGGGTGCTGGCGATCCGGGTCAACCAGCGGTTGCTGGTGCTGGCGGGCGGGGCGGTGGCGTTGGCGTACTACGCGGTGATGCTGGCGACGGATGCGACGTGGCAGGTGGCGGCGGCGCAGGCGTTGCACGCCGTGGTGATCTCGGCCGTGATGGGCGTGGGCATCTCGTACTTCCAGAATCTCGCTCCGGACCGTCCGGGTTACGCGACCACGCTGTACACGAACACGGCGAAGATCAGCGCGATGCTGGCGGGTCCGCTGTTGGCGTTGTCGCAGGTGTTCGGCTATCGGAGCGCGTACGCGATCGGGTTGGTGATGTCGGCGCTCGGTCTGGGGCTGCTGTTGCTGGCGCGGCGTCGTTGATGCCGGCGTAGTCCGTTCTATCAGGGAGAACCCGTCCGCCTTCCTTGCTAGACCTGTCCTCTCAGGGGAGGGCGGCTATGGCGGGTTCGGGTGGGCGTCGTATCGGCGGCGCGGGTGGTGGCAGCAGCAAGGGGTCGCGCAAGGGGAGCGCGGCGGGGACTCTGGTGCTGGCCGGGGTGATCGCGTTGACGGCGGTCAACGCCGGCGGCGTGGGCGGGCTCGGGGGTGCGGGCGGCGGGGGTGCGGGCGGTCAGAGTGTGTCCGCGCGTAAAGCGGACGGGCAGAAGGCGGCCAAGCGTGGCGACGCCGAGGGCGCGTGGCGGCGGTTCGGTATGCGGGGGTTGAGGAAGACCCCGAAGCAGGCGGCCGAGTGCGTGGTGTCGTCGTTCGGGCGGGTGCGGGAGTACTTCGAGGCCAACCGGTGTTCCTCGATGGATCGGATGCTGTTCGCGGTGGGGGACGCCGCGGGGAACTCGGCGGTCGTCTCCGTGGTGTGGGTGGGGTTCGCGGGCCGTGGTGATGCCGCGGGGTTCAAGTCGCTGATCGACGTGCACGGCAGTGGTGACGTGCGGCCGTTGGGCGGTGCGCTGCTGGACTTGGGTGACATCACGTTCACCGGCCGCAACTACGGCTCGGACCGGGACGGCGACACGGTCGTGGTCGCCGAGGCGGAGACCGTCTCGGGTGTCGTGGACGCGGCGGTCCTGGATGCGTTGGCCGAGGTCGCCGCCTATTTGCCCCGGCCGTAGTCGAACGCCGCCCGGCGGGCCGCGCGGCGCAGGGTGCGCAGCAGCACGGGACCGGTGACCAGCACCAGGATGGTGGTGGTGACGGCGCGGCCGATGTCCCAGCCGAGGGAGGTGGCGAGGCTGAACGCGACCAGCCGGATGAGGTTGTCGGTGATCGGCCCGCCCGGTTGGAACGACAGCGCGGTGCTGCCCGCGCTCAACGCGAACGGCCAGAACGACAGGTTGAGCAGCAGCCCGTAGACCAGTGACGCGACCGCGCTGTAGACGGCGAGCAGGACGAGTTCCGCCCGTCCCTTCAGCGGCGGCAGCAGCCCTGCGCCGAGCGCGACCCAGGCCGCGCCGAGCATCTGGTACGGCAGCCACGGCCCGACGCCGCCGGTGAGCAGCGCGGACGCGAACAGCATCGTGTTGCCGAGCACGAACCCGAACCCCGGTCCGAACACCCGGCCGCCCAGCACCAGCAGGAAGAACACCGTCTCGATGCCGGCCGTGCCCGCGCCCAGCGGGCGGATCGCCGCGCCCAGCGCCGACAGGACACCGAGCATGGCCACCGCTTTGGCGTCCATGCCGCGTTCGCTGATCTCGGCCAGCACCACGGCGAGCACGAGCGGCAGGAGCAGCGCGAACGTCCAGGGAGCGTCCGTGCCGTGCGCGATGCCCGCGTCCGGGGTGACCAGCAGCGGCCAGCCGAACGCGGCCACGCCGATCGTGCCGGAGACGGCGAGGGCGATGGTGGCGCGTGGTCGGATGCGGACGGGGGCGGTCATCGGGTGGCCAGGGTGGTTGCGACGTCGGCGACGGTGAGCCAGGGGAGCGGCGCGAGGACCTTGGCCACTTGCGGGGAGAACGTGGGTGAGGCGGTGACGACTTCGGCGGTGGGGCCGTCGGCGACGGTGTCGCCTTCGGCCAGCACGACCACGCGGGTGGCGTATTCGGCGACGAACTCCACGTCGTGGGTGGCGAGGAGGATCGCGTGCCCGTCGTCGGCGAGGGTGCGGAGGGCTTCGGCGAGGCGGGTCTTGGCGGGGTAGTCCAGGCCTCGGGTCGGTTCGTCCAGCAGGACCGCGCGGGGCTGTGGGGTGAGGGCCACGGCCAGTGCCAGCGCCAGGCGTTGGCCTTCGGACAGGTCGCGTGGGTGCCGGTCGTCCGGGATGCCCGGGGTCAGGCGGTCCAGGAGTGCGCGGCAGGTGCCTCGGGGTTTGCCGGATTCGCGGTCGGACTGGTCGCACTCGCCGCGCACGGTGTGCAGGTAGAGCAGGTCGGCGGGCTGTTGCGGGACGAGGCCGATCGCCCGGCGGCGTGGGCCGGGTTTGAGGCCCGCCGGGTCGACGCCGTCGACGGCCACCTCGCCGGCGGACCGCTTTCCGGTGCCCTGCAACGCCCACAGCAGACTGGACTTGCCCGATCCGTTGCGCCCCATCACAGCCACCCGCTCGCCCGCGCCGACGGTGAGGTCGACGCCGCGCAACGCCTCCACCGCGCCGTACCGGACGCGCAAGCCGTTGGCACGCAACACCGTGGATCGCGCGGCCGACCGGACTGACTCCGCCGCAGGTGGCAGACCGGTTCGAGGCCGGCCGTCGGCCACGGGTGCAGCCACGTCGTTCCGCGCACTGTCGTCGGCGGAGGTCAACCGCTCGCGCAACGGTCCGGCAAGGCGGCGGGCGTCGCGGATGGACACCGGGATCGGCGACCAGCCGGCGAGTTGGCCCAGCCGCACCACGGGCGGTGCGACGGGGGCGTCCGCCAGCACCTCGCCCGGGTCGCCGGCGACGGGTTTCGCGTCGCCGGGCAGCCACACCGCCCGGTCCGCGTACTGGGCGACCCGTTCCAGCCGGTGTTCGGCGATCAGCACCGTCATGCCCAGGTCGTGCACCAGGCGGTGCAGCGCGGCCAGCACGTCCTCCGCCGCGCCGGGGTCGAGCGCGGACGTCGGCTCGTCCAGCACGAGCACGCGGGGGTGGGCGGTGAGCGCCGCGCCGACGGCCACCCGTTGCTGCTGGCCGCCGGACAGGGTCGCGAGTGGACGGCGCCGCAGGTCCGCCAGGCCCAGCAGGTCCAAGGTCTCCTCGACGCGTTTGCGCATCACCGGGTTCGGCAGGCCCAGCGACTCCATCGAGTACGCCAGCTCGTCCTCCACCGAGTCGGTGACGAAACCGGCCTGCGGGTCCTGCGCCACCATGCCCACCACGTCGGCCAGTTCGCGTGGCGGGTGGGTGCGGGTGTCGCGGCCGTCCACCAGCACCCGTCCGGTGAGCGTGCCGCCGGTGAAGTGCGGCACGAGGCCGTTCACCGCGCGCAGCAGCGTCGACTTGCCCGACCCGGTGCGGCCGACCACCAGGCACAGCTCGCCTTCCGGCACGTGGAGGTCCACTTCGGACAGTGCCGGGCCGGGTGCGTCCGGGTAGGTGACGGAGACGTTCTCGAACCGGATCATGTCCTCTTCCGTTCGGCGGTCAGCACCGGCACGACCGCGCACAGCAGGCCGATCGCGGGCAGCAGCGGCAGTTGGGGCACTTCCAGCGGCACGGTGCCCGGCGTCAGCGCCGCGCCGCCCAGGCCCGCCGGCGCCAGGTACGTCCCGAGCGCCGCGACCAGCCCGGACCCGACGGCCAGCGCCTCGCGGAGGCCCCACACGTCGGGCCGGTACCGGCTGCGCCGCACCCGCCGCGACCCCGTCCACAGCCCGGCGACGGCCAGCGCCGAGCCGAGCACCAGCATCGGCGCGCCCACCACCGGCGGCGCGCTGCCGTCGAGCAGCCCGTACACGCCGACGCACAGCCCGATCAGGCCGCCCAGCACCAGCGTCCCGGTGAGCACGCGGGTCGACGTCGGCAGCCCGGCGTTGCGCCCGTAGCCGCGCGAGTCCATCGCCGCCGCCAGCACCAGGGACCGTTCGAACGCGTCCTCCAGCACCGGCACCAACAACACCTTCACCGCCCGGACCCCGCGCACCGCCTCGCCCCGCAACGCCCGCGCCCGACGCACCGACCGCGCACCCGCCACGAGCTGCGGCGCGACCGTCATCGCCACGACCACCGCCACACTGACCTCGTACAGGGCGGCCGGCAGCGACCGCAGCAGCCGCTTGGCGTTGGCCAGGGCGTTCGCCGCGCCGACGCAGCACAGCAGGGTCGCGAGCTGGAGTCCTTGGCACACCGCGAAAACCAGCCCTTCGGCGGTGACCGGGCCACCCAGCCGGATACCGCGCGTCCACGCCGGCAACGGCACCTCGGGCAGCGCGAACAGCACCGTCGTCCCGCCGACACCGCCCAGCAGGACGTGGAACACGACCCGGACGCCGATCACGACGAGCCCGAACTTGAAGAACACCCCGTAGGAACTCGCCCACGGGGTGTCCTGCCGGCACGACACGGCCACGAACCCGGCGACCGCGATCACCAGGCCGAGCATCAGCGGGTTCGTGGTGCGGCTGGCCACCGCCGCCAACGCCAGCGCCCACAGCCACCACGCGCCCGGGTGCAGCGCCCGGCTCACGACCCCGCCTGACGGCGCCTGCGCACCGTCCACCAGCCCAGCGCGCCCAACAGGGCGATCACCGCGAGACCCACCAGCAGCCCGACCTCGCCGCCGGGCTGTTCCCCGGTGGCCAACGTCGTGATGTCGGCGGGTGCGGCCGACTGCGTGCCGGCCGACTCCGCCGTGGCGGTAGTCGCCCCGGCCCGGTCCGGGGTCGGCTCCGCACTGCCCGGCTGTGTCGTCGCACCGGTCTGCGGTGCGGGCTCGCCCGACCGGCCGGGTTGAACAGGTTGGCCTTGCCGATCGGGCTGACCGGGCAGTCCGGGCTGACCGGGTTGGCCGGTGGGCTGCGGCGGCGGGGCGTGCGTGGGTTCGGGACGTGCCGGAGCAGGGGCAGGCGGCGCGACACCGGGTTGCCCGCCCGCCCCGAACGCCCAGCCCTCGACCGCGCCGGGAGCCGGATCACGGCCCGCCGCACCGACATCGCTGTACACCCACGACCCGCCGGGCCGCGCGTGCCAGTACGACCAGTAGGCGTCGGTGGGGGAGGCGTTGACGCACGGATCGCTCTCCGGCACGTTGTCGATCCGGCAGACGAACCCGGCGAACCGCTGGGCCATCCGGTAGCCGAACCCCGCGCCGCTCAACGCCGCCAGACCGCTGCCCGGGTCACCGGCCGCGCAGCCGGTCCGCACCTCGCCGCCCAACGCGCGGAAGTCCACCACCACCGTCACGCCGGCGCAGTCGGCCGCCGCCGAGGCGGGCGCCGGAGCGCCCGCCACCAGCAGACCGACCGCGATCAGCAGCGCACGCGCCCTCACGGCGCGGTGGCAGGCGCCTGACCCGCGCCGAACGCCCAGCCCTCGACACTGCCCGGCGCGGGGTCGTGGCCGGCCGCGCCGGACGTGCTGTAGGTCCAGGCGCCGCCGGGCTGCGCGTGCCAGTACGACCAGTAGGCCGTCACCGGAGCGCCGTTGCACGGGTCGGGCAGCGCGTTGATCCGGCACACGAAGCCCGGCCGGCGCGGCACGAAGGCATAGCCGAACCCGGCCCCGGTGAGCGCCGCCAGGCCGGTGGCCGGATCACCCGGCGCGCACGCGGTCTGCACGGTCCCGCCCAGCGCGGTGAAGTCGACCACCACCGTGACGCCGCTCGTGCCCGGACACGCCGCCGCCTGCGCGGCGGGGGTGACCGCCACCAGCGCGCCGCCCGTGGCGGCCAGCACGGCCAGCGTCGACAAGAGCCTGCGGATCATCGCTGCTGCTCCTTCACCGTGGCATAGCGCTTGCGCCCCAACGTCATCGCCAGCGCGCCCGCCACCAGCAGGAGCGTGCCGAGCCACAGCGCCGGGCCGACCGGCACGCCGGTGCGGGCCAGTTCGTCGCCGCCCGACCCGGCGAAACCGGCCGGGGTATCAGTGTCCGAAGTGGACGGTTCGGTTGTGGTGGTGGGGGCCGGGCAGTCGAGCACGGGCGCGGCGGGCTTGTCGCCGGCCGACGAGATGTCGGCCAGGCTCACGCCGGTCAGCCCCAGGATCGCCTGCGAGGTGGCGCGGATGGCGTTGCCCGGCTGGAAGTCCCCGGCGTCGTAGTTGATCGCGCCCGTCGCCGCCCCGGCACAGCCCACCTGGAGTTTCGTCAGGTACGCCACGGCCCGGTCGGCGACGTCGTCCCGTCCGCCGACCCGCAACGCCTGCGCGGCGAGCCCGGTGCTGTTGGCGTTGCTCGTCGTGCCCTTGTCGCCCGGCAGGCCGTTGTCCGGGAACCCGCCGTCGGCGAGCTGCCGACCGGCCAGCCAGGCGACGCCGTCCGCCGCGTCGGCGGTGCGGCCCGCGGCCAGCAGCGCCTGCACGGCCATCGCCGTGGCGTCCACCTGGGAAGTGCAGGTGGCCTGCGCGAACTGCAACGGGAACCCGCCGTCCGGGCACGCGCTGCCCGCCAGGAACGTGACGGCGGCCTCGGGCGCGGTGCCGTGCCGCTCCAGCGCCACCACCGCGATGGACTGGCTGAAGTTGTTGGTGAAGTCGCTCGGGTAGGAGGTCTTGTCGGTGAACCGGCCCGACGGGGCCTGCAACGCGGTGAGCCCGGCGATCAGGTCGACGCCGCCGAAGTTCGCGGGGTCCTTGCCCTGCGCGAGCACCGCGAGCGCCAGCTTGGCGTACGCGCCGGCGTACTGCGAGCCTTCCTCGTCGGTGACGTAGGCGTTGATCGTCTCCGGCTTCTCCAGCCACGCCAGCGCCTTCGCGGCGTTGTCCTGGGCGACCCCGGCCGCGTCGAGCGCGAGCAGCGCGTCGATGGTCAACCCCTGGTCGGGGAAGGTGTCCGGGCCGATCACGGTCTCGAACCGCTCGCCGTCGACGAGTTGGCGGGCCAGCCACCCGGCCGCCGCCTCGACCGGCTTCGTCGTGACAGGCCCGGCGTCGGCGGGTTCGGCGAGAGCGGATGCGGGCGCGGAGGTGGCCGGCTCGGCGAGGGCGGCGGGCGCGGCGAGGAATGCGGACAGGGCGACGGCGAGCACGGGGGCGGTCCGTCTCAACGGCATGGTTCGGCCTTTCCGGGCGCAAGGCGAGCGCGGACCCCGGACAGCCGTCACCGACTCCCCCAGGCTCCGACCCGCGTTCCTCGACGGTGTCAGGAGCAGTGCACGCACGGCGGGTGTTCGGGCTCGTCCGATATCGGACCTACCGTTGCGGGTCAGCGCCGGATTCCGACCGGCTTCCCCCGCGTCATGCGCGATTCCCGATCGTCTGTCAACGGGACACGGCCTGTCAATCCGCCTGTGGCGCGATGCCACCCACTCGTACGTACGGTTACCGTCGGTCAGTCGAACCTGGGGAAGAGGGGTGTGGGATGGCGACTCTGGCGTCGGTGCGCGACGGCTTGGTGGCGTGGGTCGCACGGCGTTCGGTGACGCGGTGGGTCATGGGAAGGATCGGTTCGCGGGCGTTGTCGCTGCTCCCGGACCGTGCGCTGGTCCCGCTGAAGCGGGACGGGGTGACGCCGGCCGCGGAACTGGAGCGGATGAGGGGGAGCGGTCCGGTCCACCGGCTGCCGGTGCCGTTCGGGGTGCGGGTGTGGTTGGTCACGGGTCAGCCCGAGGCGAAAAAAGTGCTTTCCGACACAGAGGCGTTCAGTAACGATTACGCCCGATTGGGCGCGGCCATAGGGCGGATCGAGCAGACGCCGGGCGGTCTGGGCTTCGCCGACCCGCCCGACCACACGCGGCTGCGCAAGCTGCTGACGCCGGAGTTCACCATGCGCCGGCTGTCGCGCCTGGTGCCGCGCATCGACGAGATCGTCACCGAACGCCTGGACGCGATGGCGGCGGCGGACGGTCCGGTGGACCTGGTCAAGGAGTTCGCGCTGCCCATCCCGTCGCTGGCCATCTGCGAACTGCTCGGCGTGCCCTACGCGGACCGCGCCCGGTTCCAGGAGTTGGCGGCGGCGCGGTTCGACCTGTTCGGCGGGGCGGCGTCGGCGCTGGGCGCGATCTCCGAGTCGCTGAAGTACATGGAGCAGATCGTCCGACGCGAACGCCGCAACCCCGGCGACGGCCTGATCGGCATGATCATCCGTGAGCACGGCGACGCGGTGAGCGACGAAGAGCTGGCGGGCCTCGCCGACGGCGTGCTGACGGGCGGTTTCGACACCACCGCGAGCATGTTGGCGCTCGGCGCGATCGTGCTGATGAGCGACCCGGCGGCGCGCACGGCGATGCGCGACGACGATCAGGCCGTCGGACCGCTGGTGGAGGAACTGCTCCGGCACCTCAGCGTGGTGCAGGTCGCGTTCCCCCGGTTCGCCAAGCACGACCTGGAGATCGGCGGCACGGAGATCAAGGAAGGCGACGTGGTGGTGGTGTCGTTGAGCGCCGCCAACCGCGAAGGCTTGGCACGCCTGGACTTCGACGCGGCCCGCAAGGTCTCCGCGCACCTGGCGTTCGGGTACGGCGCACACCGCTGCGTGGGCGCAGAACTGGCCCGGATGGAGCTGCGCGCGGCCTACCCGGCCCTGCTGCGGCGGTTCCCGAACCTGCGATTCGCCGACGACGAGCCGACTTTCCGCACCGCGTCGATCGTGCACGGGGTGGACCGGCTGATGGTCCACGTCCGCTGACGACCGTGCACCCTGCACGACCGTGCAGGGTGCACCGTGGGTTCGCGGTAGGACGGTCGTTCGCGTTATCCCTGCGCCGCAACGACTTCGCTCATACCGGACGCGGCGGCCGGCGCACCCGCGGCCAACCGCGTGATGCGCTCCGCGGCATCCTCGGCGGCGTCCATCGCCTGGGCCGCCGCGTCGGCCGCGGCCTGGGCGGTGTCGGCCGCCCCGACCGCCGCGCCGGCCTCCTGCCGCAACCGCTCCGCCAACTCGGAGTCCCCGCCCCGTTCGGCGATCGCGGCCCGCTCCCGCGCGAGCACCGCCGCGCGCCGCGCCTGCGCCCCGGCGTCGTAGGCGGCGTCGGCCACCTTGTCCGCCGCGTCGATCAGCTCCATGTCGCCCAGCACCGCCGCGATGTCCCGGCGCAGCGCGAGCGCGTGCGAGTCGCGCAGGGTGATCTCCACCCGGCTGCCGATCGACAGGAACACGGTCCGCCCGACACCGCTCCGCAACCGCACCTCCACGTCGGCGTCCGGGTGCAGGGCCATGCTCGCGACGATGTCGTCCGTCCCCCAGCTCACGAGGCCACCCCCGCGCGGCTTCCACTGTTCGGCACTGTGTCCGTCCTTCCTGTGTCGTCACCGGGCGGCTCGGGACAGCGACCGGCGCGCCGCGTGCCCGGCGCAACGCCACTGTGGGAGGATTCCCGTTGACATCTGAGGTGCTTTCCGGGAGAACAGTCACATGTTCCCGGAAACCCGGCAACTTGTGTCACCTGGACGGAGTACATATGCCGAGGAAAACGCCAGGTCCGAAGGCCAAGGGCCTCGGTGGGGAACTGCGCGTCCTGCGCAAGACCGCCAAGGTCACGCTGGAACAGGCCGCCGCCTCCATCGGCCTGTCCAAGCAGGTCCTGTCCCGGCTGGAGACCGGCCAGCGCAACATCGCGCCGGACGAGGTCGCGGGCCTGCTCGGTCTCTACGGCGTGAGCGGCCCGCGTCGCGAGCAGTTGCTGACGATGGCGCGCACGCTCAACGACCCCGGCTGGTGGGAGCTGAACGCGCCCGGCATGACGCAGGAGTCGGCGACGCTCGCGGACTACGAGGACCGCGCCAAGCGCATCACCGACTGGTCGCCGCTCCTGGTGCCCGGACTGTTGCAGACCCCCGACTACGCCCGCGCGTTCATGCTGGACGACGGGGTCACGCCCACCGAAGTGGAAGCGCGGCTGGCCGCGCGGATGCGTCGGCAGGAACGCCTGGACCGGGACGACGTGCACTACACGGCCCTCATCGGCGAACCGGCGCTGATCGGCAACGACGAGATCCACCGCGAACAACTCGCCGCGCTGGCCTCCGCCGCCGAACGCCCGAACGTGACCGTCCGGGTGGTGCCGACGCAGTCGATGCCACGACTCGGCCGTGTCGGTGCCTTCATGATCCTCGACGTGCCGCCGGCCGTGGTCGTCCACGTCGAGATGGCCCGATCCGGCGCGTTCCTCGACGACGAGGCGTTCACGACGCCCTACCTGCGTCGCGCCGGGCGACTCAGTGAGGTAGCGCTCAGTGCGACACTGTCTCTGCGTCGGCTTGTCGGACTACGAGACGAAATGGAAGTGTGATTGATGCAGCTACCTGCACTGACGTGGCGCAAGTCGGCCCGGTCGGAGTCGCAGTCGAACTGCGTCGAGTTGGCTTGCCTGCCGGACGGCGGGGTCGCGATGAGGGACAGCAAACTGGGCGACGGCAGCCCGGTCCTGTCGTTCACCCGCAGCGGGATCGCCGCGTTCCTCGGTGAGGCCAAGGACGGCGGGTTCGACGGCCTGTCCTGATGGCGGGTGGTGGGCACCCGCTGACGTGCCGAACGGGAGACTCGCCGACGCGCAGTGCTTTGCCTCGGCGAGTCTCCCGTTCGGATTTTCTCAGCAGGGCAACGTCGGAGCGCCGCCCACACGGAAGTGGCGTCGGGTCAGGGGTCTGGCGTGATCCCGGTGATGGAGGCGGTGAGCTGCCACAGCTCACGTGCGAGCCGGGGGTCTCGTGCGGTCCCGGTGCGGCGGGCGGGACCGGCCGGTCCACGGATCTCGAAGAGGCCGGTCGGGCCGAGGTAGTCACCACCGCGGACCGGTCCGGTGGCGGCGAGGAGCTGTGGTCGGATGCCCGCGGCCACCGGCTGGGAGAGGTACCGGTCGGGTAGCACGAGCATGCGGGCGCGCCAGGTGTTCCTGCGGGCGAGGGCGTTGTTGAGCAGCTCCGAGGCCGTCAGTCCCGGATGGGCGGCGACCGAGAGCACTGAGTCCCCGGTGGCCCGCAGTCGCCGGTCGAGTTCGGCGGCGAACAGCAGGTTCGCGAGTTTGGAGGCCCCGTAGGCGCGTGTCGGTGAGTAGCGGCGGCGCTCCCAGTGCAGGTCGGTGAGGTCGAGGCCGCCGGTGCGGTGCCCGAGGCTCGATGTCGTGACCACCCGCGCGGGCCGTTCCGGCTGCCCGGCCGCGCGCAGCGCCGGCATGAGCAGCCAGGTCAGTGCGGCCGGGCCGAGGTGGTTGGTGCCGATCTGCAGTTCGAACCGGTCACGGGTCTGCTCGTGCGGTCCCAGTGACACGGCGGCGTTGTTGACCAGTACGTCGACCCGGTCGCCGGTGCGTTCCCGGATGTCCGTGGCGGCGGTGTGCACCGAGGCGAGGTCGGCCAGGTCGAGCAGCACGAGTTCGGCCGAGCCCGGCCCGTCGATGCCCGCCCGCACCTGCTCGACGGCCGCCGTTCCACGCTCGGCGTCACGAGCGGTCATCAGGACCCGGGCGCCGGCCCCCGTCAGCACGGCGGCGAGTGCGCGGCCGAGGCCGGAGGTGGTCCCGGTGACGACGATGGTGCGGTCGGCGAGGTCGGGAACGGCGTGGGGTGGTGGTGCCATGGTCAGGTGTCCCCAGTTCGAGGGTTTCGTCAGGGCGTTTCGGCGGACGGCCTGCCTCAGGCCGGCGTGGTGGCGTTCCCGGATGTCAGGGCCGTCTGGAAGATGCCGAAGTTGCCGGTCATCCAGAGGGTGGTCAGCTTGAGCCGGGCGATCCGCCAGCCGTGCGGGGTCCGCTCGAAGTGGTTCGTGTAGTACCCGTACACCGTTTGGTCGCTGTCACCGGTGCTGTTGGGCAGGTGGTGACTGGCTCGGACGTAGGCGACACAGGTGGCCCGGTTCTCGCCGTCGAAGCTGATGCGGAGATTGGTGATCATGTGTTGGGTCGCCTGGAAGGACTCCATCCTCGGCGCGGTGCCCCGCACCCAGTCGTCGGCGGCCAGGCGCGTGACGGGCTGTCCGAAGCCGTCGCTGAAGTCGACTTCGACCTCATCGGTGAAGCAGCTTCGGAACAGCTCCCAGTCGCGGGAGTCGGTGCTCGCGGCGTAGCGGATCTGGACATCACCGATCTCTGCGCGATCGAGCAGCCAGAGCACGCGAGCGTCGCCGCCCCGGGTTTCATGTGACGTTGTCATGTGACCCATGGTCGCATCTCAGATGACATTGTCAAGTAAGATGGGCTGTGTGACACGGGCGGAGACCGCAGCGACCACGCGACGAGCGCTCATCAGTGCCGCTTCCGAGCTGCTTGACGAAGGCGGCCCGGACGCCGTCACCCTGCGCGCGGTGGGCGCGCGGGCCGGAGTCTCCCGCGGCGCGCCCTACGGTCACTTCGAGAACAAGGACCACCTCCTGACCCAGCTCGCCGTCAACGCGTGGAACTCACTGGCAGAGGAGGCGGGGCGGCTTCGCGCGAACCTCGACGTCCCTGCGCGAGCCCGGCTTGAAGGGGGACTTCTGGCGCTCATCGCGGTCGCCCGCCGGCAGCCGCACCTGTTCGCGCTGATGTTCAGCACTCCGGCGAACACCCCGGTCGCCGTCGAGGCCGCGGACCGCGTCGCAGGCGAGTTCCTGGCGCTCGTCACGGATGTGGTCGGCGAGGCCGACGCCCCCCGTTACGGCGCTCTGCTGATGTCCGGCGCCTACGGCATCGCCGGGATGGAACTCGGCGGCCACCTGGCCAAGGAAATGTGGCACGTCAGCGTCGAGGAACTCGTGCACATGCTGGTCGACCCCATCCGGCCCGGTCCCGGCGAGGCCGGGCGATCCGGCTGAACGGCTCGACCCTGGCCAGGAGCAAACGCAGCCAGGCCCAGTGCCGTCGTCCCGCTGCCGACTGTGAAGCTGTGCTTAACGCAGCTCCAGAAGCCTTCACTTTTCTTAACGCCACCACTGCGGCACCGTGAGGACGTGCTGAGCAGACCGGTGGTGCGGCTGGGTGTCCTGGCCCTGTTGTGGGGCTCGGGCTTCCTGTGGATCAAGCTGGCACTCACCGGCCTCACCCCAGCCCAGATCACGGTGATCCGCTGCGCGTTGGGCGCGGCCGTGCTGCTGGTCCTCGCCCTCGCCCAACGCCAGAAGCTGCCGCGCGACCAGGCGACCTGGGGGCACCTGGTCGTCGCGGCGCTCTTCTGCAACGTCGTGCCGTTCCTGCTGTTCGGCATCGGCGAGCAGACCGTGGACTCCGGTGTCGCCGGCGTCCTCAACGCCACCACTCCGCTGTGGTCGGTGCTGATCGGCCTGTTCCTGCGCACCGAGCGCGGCCTCACGCCGGCCCGTGGCGCCGGGCTCGTCCTCGGGTTCGCGGGCGTCGTGCTGATCTTCGCGCCCTGGCAGCGGCACGGCCTCGCGAGCTGGGGCGCGCTCGCCGTGCTCGGCGCGGCGGCCAGCTACGCCGTCGCGTTCGCCTACATGGGACGCACCCTCGTCGGCAAGGGCGGCCCGATGGCGATCTCCGCCGCCCAGCTCATGACCGCCACCGGACTGAGCGCGCTCGCGTTGCCGGCGTCCGGGCCCGCGCACCCGAACGCCACCGCCATCACCGCCGTCGTGGTCCTCGGCATTTTCGGCACCGGCATCACCTTCGTCCTCAACTACCGGATCATCGAGGACGAGGGCGCGACCAGCGCCGCCACGGTCGGCTACCTGCTGCCGGTGGTGTCCGTCGCGCTCGGCGCGATCGTCCTGGACGAGCCGCTGACCCTCCGGATCGTCGCGGGCATGGCCGTCGTGCTGTGCGGGGTCGCCCTGACCCGGTTGGCGGTGCCCAAACCGCCACCGGGCGGACCCGGCCGTTACCAGTTGCCGGTTATCTCCACCGAGCGTGAGCAGACCGGCGGCCGTTCGGCCGACCTTGGTTGACCATGGCATAACCGCTGGTCAGGCTGCTGGATTGAACCCGGACGAGTGAATGTCCGCTCCGTCAACCCTGCGTCGGAGCGCGCTCGGCCCGGGTTGTCCGAAGGAGCCGACCAGTGCGTCCTTTCACCGCAACCCTTGCCGTGCTCGCCGCGGCCGTCACCACGGCGGGACTCTCCGCCGGCGTCGCGTCCGCGTCCCCGCACGAAGCGCGGATCGTCACCCCGGCGGCCACCGCGACCGCCAAGCCCATCAAGGACACCTACATCGTCACGCTCGACCGGCAGGCCCGCGGCTTGGGCGTCGCCGCCACCGCCGGCGTGATCCCGACCCACGTGTACGACTCCGCGTTCACCGGGTTCTCCGCCAAGCTCACCCCGGCCCAGCTCCGCAAGCTCAGCCGCGACCCGTCGGTCAAGCTCATCGAGCAGGACATGCACGTCACCGACGCGCTCGACATCACCCAGACCAACCCGCCGTCCTGGGGCATCGACCGCGTCGACCAGCGCAACCTGCCGCTGTCCGCGAGCTTCACCTACAACGTGAACGGCTCCGGCGTGCACGCCTACATCATCGACACCGGCATCACGCCCGGCCACGCGGACTTCGGCGGTCGCGCCACGTTCGACTACAACGCCATCGACAGCGACAACACCGACTGCCAGGGCCACGGCACGCACGTCGCGGGCACCATCGGGTCGAACACCTACGGTGTCGCCAAAGGCGTCCGGCTGCACGGCGTGAAGATGATGAACTGCGCCGGCGGCACCACGACCACCGCCGCGCTCAACGCCGTCGACTGGGTCGCCAAGAACGCCCAGCGCCCGGCGGTCGCCAACACCTCGTGGAACTACCCGGCCACGGCAAGCCTGGAGACCGCGATCCGCGGCATGATCTCCTCCGGCGTCTTCCTGGCCACGTCGGCGGGCAACACGGGCGGCAACTCGTGCGACCGGCTGCCGCGCAAGGTGGAGACCGCGTCCGTCGTGGCGTCCTCGGACCGCACCGACGCCCGTTCGTCGTTCTCCAGCACGGGTTCCTGCGTCGACCTCTACGCGCCCGGCAGCTCGATCATTTCCACCCTCCGCACCGGGGGCAGCGGCTCGATGAGCGGCACGTCCATGGCCACCCCGCACGTCGCGGGCGTCGCGGCACTCTACAAGTCGCGCTACGGCGAGGCGTCCCCGGCGACCGTGCACAACTGGCTGACCGCCAACGCGACGCCCGGCGTGGTCAGCGGCGGCGGCACCGGCGGCACGGTCAACCGCCTGCTGTTCACCACCGGTCTGTAACCGTTTCCTGGCAGGCCTGACCTGGATTCTCCGCACACTCTCAGGTCGGGCCTGCCAAGATCGGCGGATGGAAGCCCGCGCGCTGGTGCTGCCGCTCGACGATCCCGGAGCCGACCTGGCCGAGGTCGGCGGCAAGGGCGCGTCCCTGGCCAGGCTCGTGCGGGCCGGCCTGCCCGTGCCCGGCGGCTTCCACGTGACCACGCACGCCTACCGGCTGTTCGCCGAAGGTTTTGAGGGGCTGGGCGGTGAGGCTTTCGACCCCGCGGCGTTCGCGGCGCGGGAGATGCCGGCGGAGATCGCGTCCGCGATCCTCGCGGCGCTGCCCGCCGGTCCGGTGGCGGTCCGGTCGTCGGCCACCGCCGAAGACCTGCCGGGACTGTCGTTCGCGGGCCAGCACGACACGTTCCTCGGCGTGCGCGGCGACGACGTGCTGGACGCGGTGAAGCGCTGCTGGGCGTCGCTGTGGACCGGGCGCGCCGTCGACTACCGCGCCCGCAACGGCATCGCCGACGCCGCGATGGCCGTGGTGGTGCAGGAGCTGGTGCCCGCCGACGTGTCCGGCGTGCTGTTCACCGCGAACCCGGTCACCGGGGCCCGCGACGAGACCGTGGTCAACGCCGCCCCCGGCCTGGGCGACGCGCTGGTGGGCGGCGAGGTCGGCGGTGACACATACGTGGTGTCCCGGGGCGCCGTGCGGTCCGAAGGCGATCTGCTGGACGACCGGCAGGTGCGCGGACTGGCCGCGCTGGGCGCCCGCATCCAGGACCTGTACGGCGTCCCGGTGGACGTCGAGTGGGCTCTGCACGGGGGCCGGTTCGCGATCCTCCAGGCCCGGCCGATCACCGCGCTGCCGGAGGTGTGGAACGACAGCCTGCGCGGCGACTACCTGTGGACGTGCGCCAACCTCGGCGAAGCCGTGCCCAGCGTGATGACCCCGGCCACCTGGTCCATCGCGCAGGTCCTGGCCCAGCCGCCGATCGGCGGGCACCCCACCACCGGCAACATCGGCGGCCGGTTCTACCTCAACATCAGCGCGGCGCTGGCGGTCGGCACGGCGGTGGGGCTGGGCGGGTTGATGCGGCGGCTCGCCGAGGAGATGTTCGGCCGCATCCCGGCCGGCGTGGAGGTGCCGAAGCTGCCGATGTCCCGGCTCGCCACCGTGCGGGCGGCCGTCGCGGCGCTGGCCCCGTTCGTCCGGCAGAACCGCGAGTACGGCAAGCGCATCGGCGGCCTGATCGGCGCCGCGCCCGCCCGCGCCGAGGAGCTGCGCGCCCGCATCGCCGCGGTCTCGACGCCGGCGGACCTGCGTGCGCTGTGGGTGTCCGATGTGGACGGCTACCTGCGGGACGACATCCGGATCTACGACGCGGGCGCGCGGAGCAGCTTCCGCGGCCACGCGAAACTGCGGCGCGAACTGCACGGGCTGGTGGGGGAGCAGGACACGACCGCGCTGCTGACCGGCGCACACGGGGCGTCCGGCGAACTGGCCAGCCTCGGCCCGCTGCTGGCGCTCGCCCGGCTGCGGCGCGGCGAGATCGACCGGGCCGGCTACCTGCGCGACTGGGGCCACCGGTTCGCCGACGAGTTCGAGGTGTCCGTGCCGCGGCCCGCCGAGGACCCGGCGTGGCTGGACCGGCGGCTCGCGGCCGACGGCCCCGACCCGGAGCGGCTGCTGGCCCGGCAGGCGGCGGCACGGGACGCCGCGTGGCAGCGGCTGGTGGCCGCGCACCCCGGCAGAGCGGCGAAGCTGAGGCGCAGGCTGGCCGCGCTCGCCGAGACGACCAGGGGCCGCGAACGGGCCCGGTCGGAGATGGTGCGCGGCTTCGGCGTGCTGCGCGCGTTCCTGGTGCGGGCGGGTGAACTCACCGGCCACGACGTGTTCTTCCTGGCCATCGGTGAAACGCTGGCCGTGCTCGACGGCGACGAGGGGCCGGCGTCGGCCATCCCGGCCCGCCGCGAGGCCTACCGGCGCTACCGGGCGCTGCCGCCGTACCCGACGGTGATCCGGGGCCACTTCGACCCCGTCTCGTGGGCGGCGGACCCGGACCGCCGGATGGACGTGTACGACGCCTCCGCCGCCCCGCCGGGGGACTCGGTGTCGGGCTTCCCCGGCGCGGCGGGCGTGGTGGAGGGCGTGGCGCGGGTGATCGCGTCGGTGGAGGACGGCGACGCCCTGCGCGAGGGCGAGATCCTGGTGACGACGGTGACGAACATCGGCTGGACGCCGTTGTTCCCCCGCGCGGCGGCGGTCGTGACGGACGTCGGCGCGCCCCTGTCCCACGCGGCGATCGTGGCCCGCGAACTCGGCATCCCGGCCGTCGTCGGCTGCGGCAACGCCACCACCCGCATCCGCACCGGCGACCGCGTCCGGGTGGACGGGGGACGCGGCACCGTGACGCCGGTCGGGTAGTCGCGGGCGGGCACGTCCGGGGGCGGCCTTCGCCGGTCGCCGGTGGTGCGGGTGTCACCGAACCTGCGTCACCGAACCGAGCGGTCGACTTGCCGGTGCCGGACATCCCGGTAACCGAGATCACCGCCACCGGCGCATCGCAATCGGTCTCAGGCCCGACGCGAAGTCTCGTGGGGGAGGCCAACGTAGTTCTCGGCCAGGCTGGTCGCGGCGGCCTCCGACGAGCAGACGTAGCGAAGCTGGGCGAGTTGCAACTGCTGGTCCAGCTCGTCGCCGGACGTGTGCAGCATCGACGTCATCCACCACGAGAAGTGCGTGCACCGCCAGACCCGCCGCAGCGCCCGTTCCTCGTAGCTGTCGAGCAGGTCGGTACGGCGGTCGGTGAAGAACGCGCCGAGCGCCTCGGTCAGCACGGCGACGTCCGCGACCGCCAGGTTGAGGCCCTTCGCGCCGGTCGGGGGCACGATGTGCGCGGCGTCGCCGACCAGGAACAGCTTGCCGTGCCGCATCGGCATGCTCACGAAGCTCCGCATCGGCGTGATGCCCTTGTCCAGGATCGGGCCGTCCGCGAGCGTCCACCCGTCGAGTCCCAGCCGGGTGCGCAGCTCGTCCCAGATGCGGTCGTCCGACCAGGCGTCGACGCTCTCCGCGGGATCGACCTGGAGGTAGAGCCGGCTCAGCCGCGGGGACCTCATGCTGTGCATGGCGAACCCGCGCGGGTGCCAGGCGTAGATCAGCTCGTCGGTGGACGGCGGGACCTCGGCCAGGATGCCCAGCCAGCCGTAGGGGTAGTCCCGCTCCCAGGTGCGGCGCAGCGGCGCGGGGATGGTCGGCCGGCTGACGCCGTGGAACCCGTCCGCGCCCACGACGACATCGGCGTGGACCACCCGCGCTCCGCCTTCCCTGTCCACGAAGGACACCGAGGGGCGTTCGCCGTCCACGTCGTGCAGGGCGGTGCGCGACACCTCGAAGTGCACCGCGTCGCCGCGCACCGCGAGCAGGTCCTTCACCACCTCGGTCTGGCCGTAGATCCACACCGACCGGCCGGTGAGGGCGTGGAAGTCGATCCGGTGCCGCTCGCCGGGCCACTGGAGGTGGATGCCGTCGTGCCGCATGCCCTGCGCCTTGAGCCGGTCGCCGAGCCCGGAGTCCACCAGCAGGTCCACGGTGTCCTGCTCCAGCACGCCGGCCCGGATGCGGGCTTCGACGTACTCCCGTGACCGGTTCTCCACCACCACCGACTCGATGCCGCGGAGGGAGAGGAGGTGTGAGAGCAGCAGCCCGGCGGGACCGGCGCCGACGATGGCGACCTGTGTGCGCATGGGAGCAGCCTGCGGCACCGGGCGGGCCGGGAACAGCGGTGTCTTCCACTCAGTGGCAGTCTTGCGGGGATCCGGGTGGCAGTTCCGGGATCGGGGTCAGCGGAGCGCGCGGGAGATGCCGCCGGCGGCCACGCGCAGGGGAGCGAGGTGCCGGATCGGTTCCCTCGTCGTCGCCACCACCACGCCGATCGACGCCACGACCGCGCCCTCGGCCCCGAACACCGGCACGGCCACCGAGCACGTGCCGAGCGTCATCTCCTGCACGGTCCGCGCGTACCCGCGCCGCCGCACCTCCGCCAGCTCGCGCAGCAGCCGTCCCGGTTCGGTGATCGTGTAGGGCGTCGCCTTCGTCGCGTGCGCCACGACCTCCGCCACCACGTCCGGCGGCGCGTGTGCCAGCAGGACCTTGCCGACGCCGGTCGCGTGCAGGGGCAGCCGGCCGCCCGCGCGGCTGACCAGCGGCACGGAGGCGCGGCCGTGCAGCCGTTCCACGTACAGCGCCGAGTGGCCGTCACGCACCGCCAGGTGCACGTTCTCACGGGTCGCCTCGTACATGTCCTGGAGGAACGGCAGCGCCACGTCCCGCAGGTCGCCCTGCACCCGGGCCAGCAGCCCGAGCTGCCACAGCCGCCGCCCGACGGCGTACCGGCGGTCGGGGAGGCGTTCCAGCACGTCCTGCGCCACGAGTTCGGTCGCGAGCCGCCGGGTGGTGGTCAGCGGCAGGCCGCTGCGGCGGGACAGCTCGGTGAGCGCGAGGCCGTCCCGCGCGCCCTCGAACGCGTTGAGCAGGTCGAGGGCCTTCTCCAGGACCCCGCGGCCAGGCTGTGTGGACCCTCCGGCCATCGCGCCCTCCCGGCCGCAGAACCTACCGCACTCCGCTGATCAATTTATTCCATGACTTCAGTGTTGACTGGAATAAATCACCTGCCGATGGAAGGGCGGAGCCGCCAGGGCACGCAACTGCCCGTGGCTACGTGACCAGCAGGTGAGGCGGTGAGGCACGGCGACAATACGGCGCGGTCAGGAGACGGCCTTGTCGAGGACGCGGGCGAGTTCGGTGGGCGCGGACAGCATCGGCCAGTGCCCGGTGGGCAGGTCGAAGCGCCGCCACGGCGGCTGGTTCAGGTAGGCCGGCATCGGCACCCCGGCATCCAGCAGCCCCGTGAAGTCACGGCAGGCGATCAGGACACGGTCCACACCGGGACCGGGCTCGGCCGGGCCGACGAGACGCTGGGTGAAAGTGCCGAACGGCTGAGGGGTGGCACGCGTGCGCAGAGCGTTCCGCCGGCCCTCGTCGAGCCCGTCGAGGCTGCTGGACAGGCCCAGGACCTCGAAGGGCGGCATCGGTAGCCGCCACCCGTCGCCGGAAGCGTCGACCTGCCGGCGTAGCCGGTCCGCTGCCTGCGGGGGCATGAGGTCGAGCATGCACATGCCTGCGGCGAACGGGGCGCTGTCCACGTAGATCACGCGCTCCAGGCGGTCGCCGAGACGTTCGGCTGCCCCGGTCACCGGTGCAGCCGCGTAGCTGTGGGCGACCAGCGTGACGTCGCGCAGATCGTTCCGCTCGACGAATCCCGTGATGTCCGCGATGTGCGTGTCCAGGTCCGTCCGGGGTCCGCCCTGGTCTGCGTGCTCGGCCAGGCCCGTCAGCGTCAGCGGCAGCGCCGTGTGGCCTCGCTCCCGCAGCACGCGGGCGGTGTCTTCCCAGGCCCACGCCCCGAGCCAGGCGCCGGGAACGAGTACGAAGGTAGCCATGTGATCTCCCAGAAGTAGGTACTGCGGGGAGCGTAAAGTCCATACAGGACAGAATCCGCCCTGAAATGCCGAGTGATCCATGTCGCATCCCCTCACCCGTGTGCTGACCCTGCTGGAACTCCTCCAGTCCAACGCCCGGCTCACCGGGACGGAGCCGGCCGACCGCCTGGACACCGACGTCCGCACCGTGCGCCGCTACATGGCCCACCTACGCGACCTGGGCATCCCTGTGGAGGCCGAACGCGGCCGCTACGGCGGCTATCGACTGGCCCGCGGCTACCGCATGCCACCTCTGGTCCTCACCAATGACGAGGCCCTCGCCGTCGTCCTCGGCCTGCTCGCGGCAGAACGTCTGGGCATGGGCACCGCCGCGCCGGCCAGTGCCGGTGCCTTGGCCAAGATCGAGCGGGTGCTCCCGCACGCCCTGCGCGAACCGCTCGCCGCCATGTGGGAGACCCTGTCCTTCACCGCCAACGCCGTAATCGGGCAGGCACCCGGAACCGGCGTCCTGCTGGCACTGGCCTCCCGCGCCCGCACGACCGTCGCCATCAGCCACCAGTCCTGGCGCCGGGAACACACCGAACGCGACATCGACCCCTACGGCGTGGTCTTCCACACCGGCCGCTGGTACGTCGTCGGCCACGACCACCTCCGCGACGGCTTGCGCACCTTCCGCATCGACCGCATCACCTCCGTCACCCCCCGAGCCGACAGCTTCACCCCACCCGACGGCTTCGACCCCG
This sequence comes from Actinosynnema sp. CS-041913, assembly GCF_050942485.1. Classification (NCBI taxonomy): domain Bacteria; kingdom Bacillati; phylum Actinomycetota; class Actinomycetes; order Pseudonocardiales; family Pseudonocardiaceae; genus Actinosynnema; species Actinosynnema sp. CS-041913. The sequence continues at coordinate 4,409,487 of NZ_CP192037.1, forward strand.
TCGCCCACCTGACCTCGACCCTCGCTCAGGGGCCCTACCGCCGGCAGGTCGAGGTGACGATCCATGGCCCCCTCGATGAGATCGCTCGCCGGCTGCCTCGCTCAGCGGTGACCCTCACCGCCCAGCCCACCGGCGTTCTCCTGCACGCACGGGCAGAACGGCTGGACGGCATGGCCCACATGCTCGCCTCCCTGGAGTGGCCTTTCACCATCAACCATCCCGACGAACTGCGGCAGGCGCTCAGGAATCTGGCCGCCCAGCTCACCGCAGCCGCCCAGCGGAAACCGGAAGAACTACCGCGGTAGATACCGGATTTACCGCGGCGGAGCCCTCTGTCGTGATCATCACGACCTGCGGCGGACCATTCGGGCCGCCGGGGCGAGGTGCACGCATTTACTGCGGCAGTGCCGGAGGGGCAGGTCGAAGGCGATGACGCGTTCGGCGGTGATGGCGCCGGTGTCGGTGAGTTGTCGTGCCTCGCGGGCGTTGCGCACGAATACCGGCACCTCGTCAGGGAGCCGGTGCGCGTGCCCGCGGGTGGGTTGCTCGTCGAGTTCGGGACGGCTTCCTGTCCTCCGCCGCGTCGGGCCGGGTTCCGCGCCCTGGAGCCGGTCGCGCACCGCGGTGAAGAGTTCCTCGCGCTGGGTCGCGGACAGCTCCTGCCACCACCGGGTCGCGGCCTGGTGCTCGGCGTGTTCCTGTTGGCGAACGGCCTCTTCCCGTTCCTGGCGGGCCACCTCCTCGGCTTCGCGCCGCCTCTGTCGTGCTTCGTCTTCCAGTGCCCACTGACGCCGGAGTGCGGCCGGCCGCGCGGCTTCCTGGGCCTCCCGGATCTTGCGCACCACCGCCGGCACATCTGTCAGCTTCGCTCCCACCCCCCGGACAAGCCCGGAGAGCCCGACCGAATATCTGTTTTGCCAACCGGCACAACCCGGCTATCGTTCCCTCCGTGGACGACGGCAAAGGCCGAGGTAGGCCGCGCAAGGACCCGACGAGGCTCGCCCGCTGGACACCGCCCGAAGGGTGGTCCCGGCTGGTGGCCTGGATCTCCCCGGAGGAGAAGAAGGCGCTCAAGCACGCCGCGGTCGACGCGGGGGTGCCGGTGGCCGATCTCGTCCGGTCGTTGGCCGGGGCTCTGGCGGCGGGCGCCGTCGGACACGAGGAACTGATCGGCACAGTGGTGAGAGGAAGACCTGTCATGGAGAAGATCCCGACGCTCTTCGAGCGGGACGACCGCTTCCGGGTCATTGATCGGCCGCGGGCCGACTGCGCGTGGGTCTTCGAGGGTCAGGGCGTGGGCACCGAGAAGCTGGACGGGACCAACGTGCGGCTGACCGTGCGGTCCGGGCACCTGGTGCGGGTCGAGAAGCGCCGGAATCCGAGCAAGGCGCAGAAGGAACTGGGGATCGTCGACGGGTGGTACGTCGACACGGCCGCGGACGCCGCGGACGACAAGTGGATCCTCGCCGCGGCGCGGAACACGGACGTGTCGGGCTGGGCGGACGGCGAGCACTCGTGCGAGGCGCTCGGGCCGCGCATCCAGGGGAACCCGCTGGGGCTGGACGACCACCTGTGCGTGCCGTTCAACGTGGAGGTGCCGGTGTACGCGGAGGTGCCGCGCGACTACCGGGAGCTGCGTGACTTCCTGTCCACGCTGGACAGCAGGTTCGCGCCGGGGAGCCTGGCGGAGGGGATCGTGTTCCACCACCCGGACGGGCGGCGGGCGAAGATCAAGCGCAAGGACTTCCCGAAGTCCGCGTAGCGGGACCGGGGCCCTGGTCGCCGGCGACGACCGGTGACCAGGGCCCCGGCTCTGTCCGAGGCGACAGGCCCCGGCTCGGTCGGAGGCGACCCATGACGCGGGGCCTCCGCTCTGCCGCGGACGACCGGTGACCGGGACCTGTGTTCAGTCGGCGACGCGTTCGCGGGCTTCGGCGAGGTCTTCTTCGGTGGGCGGGTCGTCCTGGGCGAGGGCGAGCCGCCAGTAGCCGGTGAAGTCGATCTGCCGCTTGTCCAGTCCCGCGTGGTCGATGAGGTGGCGGCGGAGGGCCCGGACGGTGGCGGCTTCGCCGGCGACCCACGCGTGTGCCTTGCCGTTGGGGAACGGGGTGGTGCGGACGGCGTCGAGCAGGCCGGTGCCGTGGCCGGGTGGGACCGGGCCGCGGTGCACCCAGTGGAGGTCGAGTTCGGCGGCGGTGTCGAGTGGTTGCTGTTCGGCGGTGTCGCGGACCTCGATGAAGGCGGTGGCGCGGGTGCCGCGGGGGAGTGCGGCGAGGTGTGTGGCGATGGCCGGGATGGCGGTTTCGTCGCCGGCGAACAGCAGCCGGTCGGCGGCCCTGAGTGGTGTGCGGTAGACGGCGGACGGGCCGTAGCGGCCGAGGGTGTCGCCCGGTCGGGCGGACGCGGCCCAGCGGGTGGCGGGGCCGGCGTCGGCGTGCAGCGCGAAGTCGATGTCGATCGACCGGGTGTCGGGGTGGTGGGCGCGGACGGTGTAGCTGCGCAGCCGGGGGCGTTCTGGGGCCGGGATGGCCTGGTACGCCTGGTACCAGGCCATCCCGTACTTGTCGTGCCGGTCCGCCGGCAGGTCGGGGACGGGGTGGCCCGGCCGGGGGATCAGCAGTTTGAGCTGCTGGTCGGGCCAGGTGGGGAAGTCGTCCAGGCCGTCGCCGGTGAACCGGACGCGCACGACGTGCGGGGTGACCGGGTGGACGGCCGTGACGTGCAGGAGGGGCACGGGTTTCCTCGGGTCAGGCGTCGGCGCCCACGTAGCCGCGCAGGTGTCGGGCGGTGAGGGTGTCGGCCTTCGCCACGAGTTCGGTGGGGGTGCCGGTGAAGACGATGCGCCCGCCGTCGTGGCCGGCTCCGGGGCCGAGGTCGATGATCCAGTCGGCGTGGGCCATGACGGCCTGGTGGTGTTCGATGACGATGACGGTGTTGCCGTCGTCCACGAGGCGGTCGAGCAGGGCCAGGAGCTGGTCGACGTCGGCGAGGTGCAGGCCGGTGGTGGGTTCGTCCAGGATGTAGGTGGACGCCTTCTCGGCCATGTGGATGGCGAGCTTGAGGCGTTGCCGTTCGCCGCCGGACAGGGTGGTGAGGGGTTGGCCGAGGGACAGGTAGCCGAGGCCGACGTCCACGAGGCGGTCCAGGATGAGCTTGGCCTGCTTCTCGGTGAAGAAGTCGCGGGCCTCGGTGACGGACATGCCGAGGACTTCGCTGATGTTCTTGCCGCGCAGCAGGTGGGTGAGGACTTCGGGGGTGAACCGCTTGCCTTCGCACTCCTCGCAGACGGAGGCGACGCCCGCCATCATGGCCAGGTCGGTGTAGACGAGGCCGATGCCCTTGCACTTGGGGCAGGCGCCTTCGGAGTTGGCGCTGAACAGGGCGGCTTTGACGCCGTTGGCCTTGGCGAACGCGGTGCGGATGGCGTCGAGCAGGCCGGTGTAGGTGGCGGGGTTGCTGCGGCGGGAGCCCCGGATGGGGGACTGGTCGACGGTGACGACGTCGGCGCGGGTGGCCAGCGAGCCGTGGATGAGGGAGCTCTTGCCGGAGCCCGCGACTCCGGTGACGACGGTGAGGACGCCGAGGGGCACCTCGACGCTGACGTTCTGGAGGTTGTGCAGGTTGGCGCCGGTGATGGGGATCTGCCCGGTGGGTGTGCGGGTGTCGGGGCGGAGCCGGGCGCGGTGGTCGAGGTGGCGGCCGGTGAGGGTGTCGGAGGCGCGGAGTTCGGCGACGGTGCCGGTGAAGCGGATCTCGCCGCCGTTGACGCCCGCGCCGGGGCCGAGGTCGACCACGTGGTCGGCGATCTCGATGGTCTCCGGCTTGTGCTCGACCACCAGGACGGTGTTGCCCTTGTCGCGCAGGCGGAGCAGCAGGTCGTTCATGCGCTGGATGTCGTGCGGGTGCAGCCCGATGGTGGGCTCGTCGAAGACGTAGGTGACGTCGGTGAGGGCGGAGCCGAGGTGGCGGACCATCTTGACCCGCTGGGCCTCGCCGCCGGAGAGGGTGGCGGACTGGCGGTCGAGGCTGAGGTAGCCGAGGCCGATCTCGACCAGGGAGTCGAGGGTGTCCCGGAGGCCGGCGATCATCGGGCCGACGGACTCGTCGTCGATCTTGGCGACCCAGTCGGCGAGGTCGCTGATCTGCATCGCGGAGCAGTCGGCGATGTTGACGCCCTGGATCTTGGAGGACAGGGCCGCCTCGTTGAGGCGGGCGCCGCCGCAGCTCGGGCAGGCGGTGAAGGTGACGGCGCGGTCCACGAAGGTGCGGATGTGGGCCTGCATGGACTCGCGGTCCTTGGACAGGAGCATCCGCTGCACCCTGGGGACGAGGCCTTCGTAGGTGACGTTGCTCTTGCCGATCTTGACCTTGGTGTTCTCCTTGTGCAGGAAGTCGGCCCACTGCTGCTCGGTGTAGTCCTTGAGCTTGGTGTCCGCGTCCACGAACCCGGATCCGCCGTAGATCTGCACGTACCAGCTATCCGCCGAGAAGCCGGGGACCTTGATCGCGCCCTCGTTGAGCGACTTGTCCTTGTCGACCAGTTCGTCGATGTCGATGGTGGAGACCCGGCCGAGGCCTTCGCACCGGGCGCACATGCCCTCGGGGAGGTTGAAGCTGAACGCGCCGGAGGTGCCGACGTGGGGCGTGCCGAGGCGGCTGAACAGGATGCGCAGCATGGTGTGGGCGTCGGTGGCGGTGCCGACGGTGGAGCGGGAGTTGGCTCCCATGCGTTCCTGGTCCACGACGATGGCGGCGCTGAGGTTGCGCAGGGCGTCGATGTCGGGGCGGCCGAGGCTGGGCATGAAGGACTGGACGAACGCGGTGTAGGTCTCGTTGATCAGCCGCTGCGACTCGGCGGCGATGGTGCCGAAGACCAGTGAGGACTTGCCCGAGCCGGACACGCCGGTGAACACCGTGAGGCGTCGTTTGGGGATGTCGACGCTGACGTCCTTGAGGTTGTTCTCCCGTGCGCCCCGTACTTCGATCCGGTCGTGGCTGTCGGCCGCGGTTGCCATGCGGTTGCTTCCCCCTGCGTTGTTTATGGCGTAAAGTCGCGGCCAGGTTAGTTTATGGTGTAAGGAGATGCAAGCGTGGTGGTGTTCGCCGGACAAGGGGACGCGCGCCGGTCGATGTCGCTGCTGTGGCGCTCGGGCGACGCCGGGCCCCGGCCGGGGCCGAAGCCCGGTCTCAGCGTCGACGCCATCGTGGACGCGGCCGTCGCGGTGGCCGACGAGCACGGCATGTCGGCGCTGTCCATGAGGGCGGTGGGGGAGCGGCTGGGCCGCACCGCGATGGCCCTCTACACCTACGTGCCGAGCAAGGCCGAGCTGATCGACCTCATGTACGACAAGGTGCTGGGGGAGCTGCCGGCCGAGTACCCGTCGGACGGGGGCTGGCGGCCGGCGCTGGCCGCGTGGGCGGGCGACGTGCGCGCGTTCTACCTGCGGCACCCGTGGGTGTTGCAGGTGTCGCAGGCGCGGCCGGTGCTGGGGCCCAACGAGTTCGCCATGCTGGAGACGCTGCTGCGGATCCTGCGCGGGACCGGGCTGGATCGGTCGGCGCTGCGCGGGGTGGTCGGGGCGGTGACGCAGTTCGTGCGGGGCATCGCGGCGGTGATCGCCGACACGCGGCAGGCCGCCCGCGAGACCGGGGTGAGCGACGAGGAGTGGTGGTACGCGCGGTCGCCGCTGCTGGACGAGTTCGCCGAGCGGTTCGAGCGCCGGTTCCCGCTGTCGGCGTGGATCGGGGAGGCCCACCCGCCCGCGACCGACGACGAGTGCACGCCCTACCTGGAGCGGGACGCCGAGTGGAACTTCAAGGTCGGCTTGGGGGTCCTGCTCGACGGCATAGAGGCCGCCGTCGCCCGGTCGGTGGGGTAGGGTTCGCGGGCCTGTCGGATCCGAGTGCGGGGAGGTGAGACCCATTTCCGTGGTGATGGTCGGGTCGTCCCTCCCGACGCCGGGGTTCCGGTGAGCGTCGGGACGCCCGTGGAGATGCGGAAGGCGTTCCCTTGTTCGTCGATGTGCCGTCGTTGTCCGATGTCGTAGCGCGGCTGAGAGCCGCGGGCTGCGTGTTCGCCGAGGACGAGGCCGGGTTGCTGGCCGGGTCCGCGGCCACGCCAGCCGAGCTGGCGGAACTGGTGGAGCGCCGGGTGGCGGGTCTGCCGCTGGAGCAGGTGCTGGGGTGGGCGGAGTTCCGGGGGCTGCGGATCGCGGTCGAGCCCGGCGTGTTCGTGCCGCGCCGGCGGACGGGCTTCCTGGTGGAGCAGGCCGTGCCGCTGGTCCGTCCGGGGTCGGTGGTGGTGGATCTGTGCTGCGGGACGGGCGCGGTGGGTGCGGCGTTGGCTGCGGTGGCACCGGTCGAGGTGTACGCGGCGGACGTCGACCCGGCCGCCGTGCGGTGTGCGCGGCGCAACGTCGATCCCGGCCGGGTGTTCGAGGGCGACCTGTACGCGGCGTTGCCGCCGGAGCTGGCCGGGCGGGTGGAGGTGGTGGTGGCCAACGCGCCTTACGTGCCGACGGCGGCGATCGGCACCATGCCGCCCGAGGCACGCGACCACGAGCCGTTGGTGGCGCTGGACGGCGGTCGGGACGGGCTTGACGTGCAGCGGCGGGTGATCGCCGAGGCTCCGGGGTGGCTGGCGCCCGGAGGGGCGCTGCTGGTGGAGACCAGCGAACGCCAGTCTCCGGGCACGCTTGCGGCGTTCGAACGTGCCGGGTTCGACGCTGCGGTGGCGCGGTCGGCCGACCTGGATGCCACAGTCGTGATCGGGACCGTCGGCACCACGCGCCGGTGAGTCCGCCCGACCGCCGGCCGCCACGCCCCGCCGGCAGGTGAACACCACACCCGTCCGCAGGCGCATCCGACAACCGGCGGTCGGCAGTGGGCACCGCGTCCGGCCCGACCGGCTACCTGGCCCCCCGACCGGCTACCTGGCCCCCCGACCGGCTACCTGGCCCGACGACAGTCCTCTCCGGACGCCCACAGGCCGGCTTCCGACCAGCCGGTCTCGCAGCGGAACACCCGGCCGCCGCGGCCGACGAGGCTGAACTCCTCCAGCAGACCTAATTGGTCGGTGTCGCAGTCGTACCCGATCACCACGGTTCCGTTCACCACCAACGACTCGCAGGTGATCCTCTCGAGCCGGTCGGCGTGCGCCGTCGGCGCCGCCGTGGCGGTCCCCGGGGCCAGGACGGCGAGCGCCGCCCCCACCGCCCCGATCGCCCACACCCGCGCGAGCCCCGTGCGTCCCCTCGTGTTCCCCATCATCTCTCCTTGTTTCCCGCCGGGCGTCGACGCCCGGACATGACGCCCACCCAGGGCATCACCCCAGGCCCCACGAGAGAAGGCGACCACGGCGCGTCGGCCCGACCGGGCATCCGGGACACCCGTTCGCGCAGGGTTCGCGGGAACGTCGGAAGAGAGAGGACGGCTACGCGCCGATCACCCCGTCGGTGAGTTCGCGCACCACGTCGAGCTGACCGGCGTGCCGGGCGTACTCCTGCAACACGTGGAACAGGATCCACGCCAGGGTGGGCGCGGGAGTCTTGTCCCGCGTCCACCGCACCGCGCGGTCGGCCAGGTCGGCGGCGGCCGTGATCTCGCGTGCCCGCGCGCACTGCGCGAGGAAGAACTCGCGGATGCCCTCGGTGGTGTCGCCCTCCTCGACGGTCCACTCGGCGTGTTCGACCGCCGGGTTGCCGCGCGGGTGCTCGACGTCCTCGCCGACGAGGTAGTACCGGAACCAGCGCAGCTCCACGTAGGCGAGGTGCTTGACCATGGCCAGCGGGGTCCAGCCGGACGGCACGCGGGACGTGCGCAGCTCCTCCTCCGACATGCCCTCCAGCTTGCGCAGCACGGCGTCGCGGTAGAAGTCCAGGTACTCCAGCAGCAGCCGGACCGGGTCGGCGAGGTCGGTCGGCGGCTCGAACGGCACCGTGATCCTCGCGCGCACCCGGTCGCCGTCGACCTCCACGGCCGCGCCGACGCGCTTGAGCACGGCCACGGCGGCGGCGTTGCCCGTGGTGGTCTCGGCGGTCACGGCGGCGATGTCGCGCACCACGGCCCGCTCCACGATCCGGGACACGGCCTGCACGCCGACGCCCGCGCCGCGTGCCGAGCGGGCCACCCACAGGCCGGTCTCGCCGGCCCCGGTCAGCCGGATCATGCCCACCGTGCGGTCGCCGTCGACGATCTCGTACGCGTCGGCCCGGAAGCCCCGGTAGAAGTCGCGGAACTCGTCCGGCCGGTCCGGTGTCCAGCCGGGCGGCATCACGTCCTGCGGGTCGGCGTCGGACACCGCGAGCGCCAGCAGGCGCTCCAGGCCCTCGTCGTCCAGCGGGCGCAGCCTGATCACTTGACCAACTCCTTCTCCAACGGGGCGGGGAACCTCGACACCACCCGTGTCCCGGACATCCAGGACGCCAGCCGCTCCGCCTCGGACTCGACCGCGGCGGTCGCCTCGGACCCTACGTCCACCAGCGGACGCCACACGATCGAGCCGTCGGCGCGCTGCGCCCACCCGCCGACCACCGCGCCGTCCACCCACACGGTGGGCCCGATGTTGCCCGAGTAGTCGAACAGCCGCGGCTTCAGCTCGGGCGGCAGGTACCAGTCGCGGGCCTGCCAGCCCATCGGCGTCGGGTCCAGGGCCGGCAGCAGCGCCACCCACGGCGGGGGCGGCTCGACGTCGTCCAGGTCGTCGGGCAGCACGTAGCCGACGCCGCTCTCCAGCGCGACCTGCACCGCGCCGGCGGCGGCCAGCGCCTTGCGCACCGCGCCCAGCGTCCAGCCCGTCCACCACTTGACGTCTGCCTCGGTGCCCGGCCCGTAGGACGCGAGCCAGCGCCGCACCAACTCGGCCTGCGACTCGGCGACGTCCGACTCCGGCCACGGCGTCGCGGGCGCCCACCGGAACTGGCTGCTGAGCCACGAGCCGCGCGGGCGGGACCGGCGCATCCACCCCTCCGCCGCGAGCACCCGCAGGACGCGGCCGGCGACGTTCTGCCTGGTCTCGTACGGCTTGCCGGGCGCGACCACCACCTGCTCCAGCAGCGCGGGCACGTCCTTGCCCAGCTCGACGGCCGTCGCCTCGCCGCGTTCCGCCAGCGCCGCCAGCGTGGCCCGCTCCACCTCGGCCAGCCGCGCCGCGTCCCACCCCACGCCGTCCGCGAGGAACTTCAGCAGCCCCGCCCGCTCCCTGGCGGCGATCGCCTTCCCGGCGGCGGCGGTCACCATCGCCGCCGACTTCGCGGTGACCACGAACATCGTGCGGCGCATGCACAGCAGCCGCACCAGCGACCGGTCGTCGTAGAGCGCGGTCTCCACCGCCCGCACCGACGGCTCCGCCAGCCGCGCCCGCGCCGACAGGAACACCGTCGCCGGGTCGGAGGCGTGCAGACCCACCAGCGCGTCGGCCACTTCCTCCACGGTGGCGGCGGGCGCGGTGAGGAGGTGACGTGCGCCCAGCCGGGCACGGCGCTGGTCGTCGGTGATCAAGGGAAGGGTCACCGGCCCATCCTCACCCGGCCTACCCTGATCACGGAACCGGAATACGGCAGGACAGGAACACGATGTCGGCGACGAGGCTGCTGGTCCTCGGCATGGTGCGCGGCTACGGCCGCGCGCACGGCTACCTGATCGGCAACGACCTGATGTCCTGGGGCGCGGGGGAGTGGGCCAACGTCAAGTGGGGCTCGATCTACCACGCGCTCAAACAGCTCACCAAGGACGGCTGCCTGGCCGACGAGACCGTGCCGCCCGGTCGCACCGACTACACGCTCACCGCCAAGGGCGAGCAGGAGTTCCAACGCCTGCTGCGCGACGCGCTGCGCCGTCCCGAGACCCGGCCGGACACGCTCGCCGCGGGCCTGGCGATGCTGCCGTCGCTGAGCCGCGCGGACGCCGTCGCGCTGCTGCACGAACGGCTGGCCGCGCTGGAGAGCAGGCGCGACGCCGCGCGCAAGCAGGCCGCCGAGTGGCATGACCCGTCGCACGTGCGGGAGCTGTTCGGGCTGTGGGAGCACACCGCGGACAGCGGCGTGGCGTGGACGCTCGGGCTGCTGGCACGCTTGGAGGCCGGCACCTACCCGATGGCGGGCGACCCGGATTCGCCCGGCGACCCCGGGAGCTGGGTTATACTCAAACTTGAGTAGCCAAGGGGGAGTGCTGAACACAGGTCTTGAGCGGTGCGCGGTCGTCTTCGAACCCGCCGACCCGCCACGCATGTCGACCATGGCCTTCTACGGCGACAACCTGCCCGACACCGAGCCCGGAACCGCATCCCAGGGCACCGCGCCGAGCGCCGGCAGTTTCGGCACCCTCGTCATCGCCCAGCCCGACGGCACGAAACGCGAGGTCGCGGCGCTGCGGCTGCCCGTCGCCGACGCCGTGCCGCTGCTGTCCAGGGCCCGCCGCGCGGCACAGGCCCATCCCGCCGCCGCGTTCTGGGGCGCGGCCGTCGTCGTCGCGCTGCAGTTGGTCGCCCGCGGCCGGGTGCGGCCCGCCGTCACGGAAGGCGACTTCGACGCCTGGCGGCTCGGCCCGCTCGACGCCGCCGACGCCCGACGGGTCCGCGAACTCGCCGACGCCATGCCCGCCCACGCCCGCGCCGTGCCGCTGCCCGGCCGCGACCCGCTCGAACTCGCCGAGGCCGAACCCCTCGTCCGCGCCTTCCTGGACGCCGTCGCCGACACCATGCCGCGCGGCGCGGCGGCCGTGCACGCCGCCGGCGCGCCCGCGTTCGCCGCGATGGCCCCGCAGCAGGTGCCGCACCTGCGCGGCTGGGCCGACCAGGGCGTGCGGATCTCGCTGCGCCTCGAAGGGCTGGAGTCGTTCCGCGCCGTCGTCCAGGTGCACAGCCTCGCCGACCCGACCATGGTGGTCGACGCCGGCCGGCTCTGGGCGGGCGCCGACCGCCGCGCCCAGTCCGACGCCATGATCGGCATCCGCCGCGCCGCCCGCGCGTTCCCGCCCCTGGAACGGCTGCTCGACCTGCCCGTGCCCGACGAGGTGCCGCTGCTCGACTCCGACGTGGAGAGCCTGCTGCGCGACGGCGCGGTGCGGCTCGCGGCGGCCGGCGTGGACGTGCACTGGCCCAAGGACCTGGTGCGGGACCTGTCCGCCAAGGTCGTCCTCGGCGACGCGCACGACCGGCCCTCGTTCTTCGGCCCCGACCAGCTCACCACCGTGAACTGGCAGCTCGCGCTGGGCGACGACCCGCTGACCCCGGAGGAGCTGGACCGGCTCGCCGAAGCGCACCGGCCGGTCGTGCGGCTGCGCGACCGCTGGACCCTGGTCGATCCCGAACTGGCCCGCAAGGCCCGCGAACGCGACCTCAAGCCCGTCACCGCCATCGACGCCCTCGGCGCGGCGCTGACCGGCGTCACCGAGATCGACGGCGAACAGGTCCGGGTCGCCGCCACCGGGTGGCTGGACGACCTGCGCGCCAAGCTGGCCCTGCTGGACGACGAACCGGTCGCGCAGCCCGCCGCGCTCCGGGCCACCCTGCGCGACTACCAGTTGCGCGGCCTGCGCTGGCTGGACCGCATGACCTCGCTCGGCCTCGGCGGCTGCCTCGCCGACGACATGGGCCTGGGCAAGACCATCACGCTCATCGCCCTGCACCTGCACCGGGACAGCGGACCCACGCTGGTCGTCTGCCCGGCGTCGCTGCTGGGCAACTGGCAGCGCGAGATCGAGCGGTTCGCGCCCGGCGTGCCGGTCCGCCGCTACCACGGGGCCGGCCGCGAGGTCGCGCACGAAGGGTTCGTCCTGACCACCTACGGCACCATGCGGCTGGACGCGGACCGGCTCGCCGACGTCGAATGGGGCCTGGTCGTCGCCGACGAGGCCCAGCACGTGAAGAACCCGGCGTCCGACACGGCCAAGGCGCTGCGCCGCATCCCCGCCGCCGCCCGCGTCGCCCTCACCGGCACCCCGGTGGAGAACACCCTCACCGAGCTGTGGGCCGTGCTCGACTGGACCACCCCCGGCCTGCTCGGCACGCTGCCCCGGTTCAAAGCCCGCTGGGCCAAGCCCATCGAAGCCGACCACGACCGGGCCGCCGCCGACCGGTTCGCCGCGCTCATCCGGCCGTTCCTGCTGCGCCGCCGCAAGTCCGACCCCGGCATCGCGCCCGAGCTGCCGCCCAAGACCGAGACCGACCAGCCCGTCGCGCTGACCCGCGAACAGGCCGCGCTGTACGAGGCGGTGGTGCGGGAAGTCATGGCCGAGGTCGCCGAAGCGGACGGCATCGCCCGGCGCGGCAAGATCGTCAAGCTGCTCACCGGTCTCAAGCAGGTCTGCAACCACCCCGCGCAGTACCTCAAGGAGTCCGAGCCGAGGCTCGCCGGCCGCTCCGGCAAGCTCGAACTGCTGGACGAGCTGCTCGACACGATCCTCGCCGAGGACGGCGCGGTCCTGGTGTTCACCCAGTACGTCGCGATGGGCCGGCTCATCGCCCGGCACCTCGCCGCGCGCGGCATCCCCAGCCAGTTCCTGCACGGCGGCACGCCCGTCGCCGCCCGCGAGGACATGGTGCGCCGCTTCCAGGACGGCGCGAACCCGGTGTTCCTGCTGTCCCTGAAAGCCGCCGGCACCGGCCTCAACCTCACCCGCGCCGACCACGTCGTGCACTACGACCGCTGGTGGAACCCGGCCGTGGAGGACCAGGCCACCGACCGCGCCTACCGCATCGGCCAGACCAGGCCCGTGCAGGTCCACCGGCTCATCGCCGAAGGCACCATCGAGGACCGCATCGCGCGGATGCTGCGCGCCAAGCGCGACCTCGCCGACGCCGTCCTCTCCCACGGCGAAGCTGCGTTCACCGAACTCACCGACGACGAACTGGCCAACCTGGTGGAGCTGAGGGCATGAGCGGACGCGTGAAAGGCTTCCCGGCGTTCGGCAAGGGCGTCCGCCGCGCCCGCTCCTGGTGGGGCCGGGCCTGGCTGCAGGCCGTCGAGGACACCTCCCTCGACCAGGGCCCGCTGCGGCAGGGCCGCGCGTACGCCCACGCCGGGCTCGTCGGCACCATCACCGTGAGCCCCGGCAGGCTGTCCGCCACCGTCTACGACACCGAGGACACCTACCAGACCACCGTGCGGCTCGCGCCGTTCACCGACGCCGAGTGGCACCGGTTCCTCGGCCAGATCGCCGCCAAGGCCGGGCACCTCGCCGCCCTGCTCGACCGCGAGATGCCCCGCGAACTCGCCGAGGCCGCCGCCGACGCGGGCGTCGAGCTGCTGCCCGGCATCGGCGACCTCGACCCCGAGTGCACCTGCCCCGGCTGGGAGCTGCCCTGCCGGCACGCCGCCGCGCTGTGCCACCAGGCGTCCTGGCTGCTCGACGCCGACCCGTGGGTGCTGCTCCTGCTGCGCGGTCGCGACCAGGACGAAGTCGTCGCCGGCGCCCGCCCCGCCGCCGGTGTCCGCGCCGTCGACGCCTACTCGCGGGAACCCGCCGACCTGCCCGCCGACCCGCCCCTGGCCGACCTCGGCCCGCTGCCCGAGTTCGAGCCCGCGCCCGGCCTCGACGTCGACGTGCTGTCGCTGCTGGTCGCCGACGCGGCGGGCAAGGCCCGCGACCTGCTGCTCACCGGCGAACGTCCCGCGCTGGACGACCGCCGCGACCGCATCCGGATGGCCGCCGCCGTCCCGTCGCTCGCCGGACGGCTCGACGCCAACCCGCGCGAGATCGACGCGTGGCGGCAAGGCGGACCCGTCGGGCTCGACGTGCTGGAAGAGGCGTGGACACCCGCGAAATCCGACGCGGCCCGCGCCCGCGCGGCCTGGGAGGGCGGGGACCTGCCCGCCGCGAAGGTCTGGCGCAACCGGTGGACCGTGCAGGACCGGCAACTGCGCTACGGCCCGGACGGCCGCTGGTACCCGTACCGGTCGCGGGCGGGCGAATGGCAGCCCGTCGGTGCCGCGGACCGCGACCCGGCCGCCGCGTTCACCGAACTCGCCTGACGCCACCGACACGCGCGAGGCGATCTCGCCGAACTCGCCTGACACCACGGGCACGCGGGAGGCGATCCTCGCCGGACTCGGCTGACACCACTGCCTTCCGGTGAAAGACATCCGTCAGCCACCACGCCTGTGGTACCACAGGCGTGGTGGTGCTCCGCGGCCTCCGGTGGTCGCGGAACGCCGCAGCCACGGAGCGCTAGGTGATCACACCGGGCAGGGTCGCGGCCGTCCGCTTGCGGCGCAGCCACACCTTGCGCGAGCCGTCGCCGAACAGCAGTGTCCTGGACAGCTCCCAGCCCGCGAACTCGGCGTGGAGGGTGAGCTGCGTCGTCGCCGTGCGACGGGAGACACCGGCCGGCAGCCGCAGCGGCCGGTACTCCCAGTCCCCGTCGACCACCCCATCGCTCATATCCCGATCACCTGCATCCCTTGGCCGTTCCCGGACGCGACGAACACGCGCCCGCTGCCTGGATCAACCGCCACCGCATCCGGCTGGCGGACCGTGGCGAACCGGAACCGCTCCACGGGCTCGCCACCCGCGACGTCGAACGCCACCACCTGGTTCAGCTCGGTGAGCGTGATCCACACCAGGTCCCGCGTGCCGTCGTAGGCCATCCCGTACGGGGCGCCCGGCACCGGGAAGCGCTGCCGCATGATCAGCGGGCGCACCGAGAAGGCCATCAGCTCGCCGCCGCGCGTGTCCACCACCAGCACCCGGCCGAACCGGTCCGCCACGGCCGTCGTCGCGCCGTCGCCCGCCCGCAGGCCCGCGCCCAGCCGGGGCCCCTCCGGGCCGTCCAGCTCCACGTCGAACACCGCGCTGCGCGGCCGGTCCAGCACCACCGCGCCGGAGCCGGCCGCCACCACCTGATCAGGGCTGGACACCCCGGTCACGACCTTGTCGTCCACGCCGACCAGCTTCGCGTCCCGCCGCGCGACGACCGTCCTCCCGTCCACCACGGCCACGTCCACCGGCCCGCCGTCGACCCGGCGCTCGGCGGTCGACCCGTCGGCGCGCACGGTCACCACGACACCGCTGCCCGGCACCGGGGCCTCCACCGCGTCACCGACCGGCGTCAACCGCTCCGCCACCCCCGGCAGCGGCACCACCAGCGGCGACGCCAGCGTGTCCAGCGGGTAGAGCAGCACCGACGGCGGCTCGGCGACGGCCACCGCGACCCGGCCGCCCACCACGGCGACGGCGGTGGCGTCGGCCAGCGGCAGGACCGCCCCGGCGGGGGTCTGCGACTGCTGCGGCGACACGGCGGGCCTGGCCGGCTCCAGCGTCGCGGCTATCTGCAACGGGTCACCGGAGTTCTGCTCGCTGGCGCAGCCGGAGAGCAACGCGGTTCCGGTGAGCACTGCCGCGGCCAGTCGGCGCAACGTCGAACCTCCAGCTAACCCGATCGCGAGACGTCGTCCCAGCATCCATCACGAAACCACCATCGTCACGCAGGGGGGCGGGTGTTGTCGTTGGTCTAGGAGGGTGGTAGTCGGCCTCCGCCCGTACCCTCACCGGTCTTTTCGCGACTATCCCAGGTGAACGGGAAGGCGGCGCGATGACGGTCGAGGAGCTGCGGAGCAGGCACGTGGAGATGCTGAGGTCCAGGCGTGTCGTGGACCACCTGGACCCGGCGGCGCCCGGGACCGCCGAGACCACCGGCAGCCGCTACTACACCTGGCACCAGGTCGCCACCGAACCGGTCCGGACCAGGCTCGGCCGCCTCGCCGACGTGCGCGTGCGGCCGGCCGCCTACCGGCCCGACCACCTGCACGACCTCCAGAGCACCCTCGACGCCCTGTTACCCGAGGTGCTGCACCTGGCCCGCTCGGCGGGCTGGACGGTCACCACCCCGGTGCTCGCCGGCGTGTTCCCCACCGGCACCCTCGACGGCCTGTGCGTGCCGGTGCCCGGCCGCGGCGTGCTGGTGCTGGTCAACAGCGGGCTGCCGGACCTCGTCGCCGCCGTGCTGAAGGTCATGACCGGGGTCCTGCCGAACTACGGCACGCCGCCCCTGCTCGCCTCCGACCAGGCGTCCTACGCGCTCGCCGAAGCCCTCAACGCCTACCTCTACGGCAACGGAGCCGTCGAAGCGCGGCCCCTGCCCGAGCTGTCCGGCCAGCGCCTGGCCCTGGTCGGCCTCATGCTGCGCCGCGCCACCCAGTTCGTCATCGCCCACGAGGTCGGGCACGTGCTGGCCGGTCACCTGGTCAACGCCCGCCGCTGGACCGACCCGCACACCCCGGTCGGCGTCCTGGACGCGCAGGCCGTCGGCTGGTCGCGCGAACACGAGGCCGACCGCATCGCGGCCATGATCATGCTGCGCAGCCTGGACGACCTCAGCCCGCGCGAACTCGACGTGCACGAGCCGTGCCTGGTCGCGGCGCTGCTGCTGGTGCTGTTCCTGCACGAGATCACCGACCGGCTCGCCGACGAACTCGGCCTCACCGTGCCGTTCGCGGGCAGCCACCCGCCACCCGTGCGGCGCATCCAGAGCCTGGTCGAGCACCTGGCCGACCGGGTCCGCACACCCCGCGCCCTGGACCTCGCGGCCGACGTGGCGACCTGGCTGGAGGACCAGGTCACCGGCGTGCGCGAGTGGTTCCGGCTGGTGGAGGAGGTGTTGATCTAGGTTCGCCGGGCGTCCGGCCGCCCCGGGTGGGGATCGACGCCGCCCGCGCACGAGCGGACCCCACCGGACCGTCAGCCCAGCGGGCGCTCGGGGTAGCCGAACTCCACCGCGCTCACGTCGTCCAGCGCGGCGCGGATGGCCGGCGGCAGCGTCAGGTCCTCGGCGGTCAGCGAACCCGCGAGCTGCCCGGTGTCCCGCGCGCCCACCACCGGCGCGACCACGCCGGGCCGGTCCCGCACCCACGCCAGTGCCACGCACAGCGGCGACGTGCCCAGTCCGTCCGCCGCCGTCGCCACGGCCTGCACGATCCGCGCCGCCCGTTCCGTGCGGTGCTGCTCCACGTAGCCCGCGAAGTGCGCCGACGCGCCCCGCGAGTCCGACGGGGTGCCGTTGCGGTACTTGCCGGTCAGCACGCCCCGGCCCAGCGGCGCCCACGGCAGCAGCCCGATGCCGTGGTGCTCCGCCGCCGGCGCGACCTCGCGCTCCACGCCCCGTTCCAGCAGGGAGTACTCGACCTGCGTGGACACGATCGCGGTGTGGCCGGGCAGTGCGGCGGCCGTGCCGAGCTGCCAGCCCGAGTAGTTCGACACCCCCACGTAGCGGACCTTGCCCGACGCCACGGCGGCGTCCAGCGCCGACAGCGTCTCCTCCAGCGGCACCGCCGCGTCCCACGCGTGTAGCTGCCACAAGTCGATGTGCTCCACGCCGAGCCGGCGCAGCGAACCGTCCAACGCGCCCAGCAGCGCGCCCCGCGACGCCCCGCCGCCGAACGGCCCGTCGTTGCGCCGCGCCACCGCCTTGGTCGCGATCACCAGCTCGTCGCGCGGCACGACCTCGCCCAGCAGGCCGCCCAGGATCCTCTCGCTCTCGCCCTCGACGTACACGTCGGCGGTGTCCACCAGCGTGCCGCCCGCCTCGGTGAACGCGAGTAGCTGCGTGGCGGCCTCCTCCGCGTCCGTGTCCCGGCCCCAGGTCATCGTGCCCAGGGCCATCCGGGACACCCGCAGTCCGCTGCGGCCGAGGTATCGCTGTTCCACGTGGGGGAGCCTAAGGGTTGATCGACACGACGGCGGCGCACGGTGGCCCGACACCTACCCGTGTTCACCCGCACGAGTAAAGCGACAGCATCGCGATTGCATTTTTCCGCAATTTCCGGGCTGTCCTGGAATATGAATTGGGTCGACTCCCGACTATTGACCGGGACCGGCCTGCGCGCGCTAGAGTTCGAGGGCCGCGCCATTGGGGGCGCGACGGCAAGAGGGGAATCGAATGAGATCTGTCCACAAGTATGTCGGTCTATTGTTCGCGGTCGTCCTCGGATTGTTCGGGGTGGTCGGCACGGCGGGCGCGACGGACGCCGCGGGCGCGGAGAAGGTGCGCGGCGTCGGGGCGACCGCCTACGGCTGGCTCGTGAACAACCACAGCAACATGTGTCTCGCCGTGCCTGGCGGGAGCAAGGTGGAGGGCACCGGTCTCATCCAGTGGGGTTGCGGGACCTGGGACGACCACTACTGGGGATTCGAGCCGTGGACCATCGGCGGCGCCCAGTACTACCGCGTCATCAATCTGAATTCCCAGCAGTGCCTGGCCGTGCCCGGAGGTAGCACGGTGGAAGGCACGCAGGTCATCCAGTGGGGCTGCGGGACCTGGGACGACCATTTCTGGCGGCTGGAGCCCACCGGGTCCGGCACGACCCGCATCGTGAATTACCGGAGCGGGCAGTGCCTGGCCATTCCGGGCGCGAGCACGGCGCAAGGTGAGCGCGTGATCCAGTGGGGCTGCGGCACCTGGCCCGACCACTACTGGCGGTAACCGGTCGACGCGGTCCGGGAAGGCCCCGTGCGGGGGTCTTCCCGGGCCGCCCTGGCGCGCCCGGTTACCCGCCGGTAGGGTCCGGTCCCGTGCGACTGGGACTGAACCTCGGGTACTGGGGCGCGGGCAACGACGCCGCGAACCTCGAACTGGCCAAGGAAGCCGACCGACTGGGCTACTCGGTGGTGTGGGCCGCCGAGGCCTACGGCTCCGACGCGCCGACCGTGCTGGCCTGGGTGGCCGCGCAGACCGAACGCATCGACGTCGGCAGCGCGATCCTCCAGATCCCGGCCCGCACCCCGGCGATGACGGCGATGACCGCCGCCACCCTGGACACCCTGTCCGGCGGCCGGTTCCGGCTGGGCCTGGGCGTCTCCGGGCCGCAGGTCTCCGAGGGCTGGCACGGCGTCCGCTTCGACAAGCCGCTGGCCCGCACCCGCGAGTACGTCGAGATCGTGCGCGCCGCGCTGCGCCGGGAACGGCTGCGCTACGAGGGCGAGCACTACCGGCTGCCGCTGCCCGACGGACCCGGCAAGGCGCTCACCCTCACCGTGCACCCGGTCCGCGAGCACCTCCCGGTCTACCTCGCCTCGGTCGGCCCGAAGAACGTCGAGCTGACCGGCGAGATCGCCGACGGCTGGCTGGGGATCTTCTTCTCGCCCGAGCACTCCGCCGCCTCCCTCGACGCCCTGCGGAGGGGCCGCGCGAAGGCCGGCAGGACGCTCGACGGGTTCGACGTCGTGCCGACCGTGCCGCTGTTCGTCGGCGACGACTGGCGGGCCTGCGCGGACCACGTCCGCCCGTACGCCGCGCTCTACGTGGGCGGCATGGGCAGCCGGGAGAAGAACTTCTACAACGACCTCGCCGTGCGGATGGGTTTCGCCGCCGAGGCCGCCGAGGTGCAGGACAAGTACCTAGCCAAGGACTACGCGGGCGCCATGGCCGCGCTGCCGGTCGAGTTCCTGGACTCGACCTCCCTGCTCGGACCGCGGGAGCGCATCGCCGAACGGATGCGCGCCTACGCCGAGGCGGGGGTCACCACGCTCACCCTTTCGCCCATGCTGCAAGATCTGGATCAGGGGATCGCGGCGCTGCGCACCGCGACCGAAGCTCTGGATCTGGCAGGAGTGGGTAGTTGAGCTGGTTGCAGGCCCTGGTCCTCGGACTAGTCCAAGGCTTGACGGAATTCCTGCCCATTTCCTCGTCGGCGCACGTCAGGATCGTCTCGACGCTGTTCTTCGGCAACGACGCGGGCGCCTCGTTCACCGCGGTCATCCAGCTCGGCACCGAACTCGCCGTGCTGATCTACTTCGCGCGCGACATCGGCAACTTCATCGCCGCGTGGTTCAAGGGGCTGTTCAGCGCGGCGGCGCGGAAGACCGAGGACTACCGGATGGCCTGGTACGTGATCATCGGGTCGGTCCCGATCAGCGTGCTGGGGTACGTGTTCAAGGACGAGATCCGCAGCTCGCTGCGCAACCTGTGGATCACCGCCACCGTGCTGGTGCTGTTCGGCCTGCTGCTGGGCCTGGCCGACCACTTCGCCAAGCACGTGCGCGACCGGCTGGAGCTGAAGGACGCCGTCGGCATGGGCCTCGCCCAGGCGCTGGCCCTGATCCCCGGCGTCTCGCGGTCCGGCGGCACGCTCACCGCCGGCCTGTTCCTGGGCCTGGACCGGGCCGCCGCCGCCCGCTACTCGTTCCTGCTGGCCCTGCCGGCGGTGTTCGGCGCGGGCATCTTCTCCATCCCCGACGTGCTGGACCGCTCCGAGCCGAACGCCGCGTCGGTGCCGCAGATGATCGTCGCCACGATCGTCGCGTTCGCCGTCGGGTACGCCACCATCGCGTGGCTGCTGCGGTACGTGTCCAAGCACAGCTACTCGGCGTTCGTCTGGTACCGGCTGCTGCTGGGCATCATGCTGATGGGGCTGCTGTCGATGGGGCTCATCAACCCGACATAGGCTGTGTCGGTGGCTACCGTGATCTTGCTCCGACACGCCCGCTCCACCGCGAACGGCTCCGGCGTCCTGGCCGGCCGCCAGCCCGGCGTGGCACTGGCGGACCAGGGCGTGGCGCAGGCGGGCAGGCTCGTGGAGCGGCTCGCCGGCGTGCCGGTCGACGCGGTCGTCACCTCCCCGCTGGAACGCTGCCGGGAGACCCTCGCGCCGTTGCTGGCCGCCCGCGGCCTGGAGGCCGCGGTGGAGCCGGAACTGGCCGAGGTCGAGTACGGCGAGTGGACCGGGCGGGCGATCCGGGACCTGCTGGAGGAGCCGCTGTGGCAGGTGGTGCAGCAGCACCCGTCCGCCGCCGTGTTCCCCGGCGGTGAGGGCCTGGCCGCCGTGCAGGCCCGCGCGGTGGCCGCGATCCGGGCGCACGACGCGCGGATCACCCAGGAATTCGGGCCGCGCGCGGTGTGGGTGGCGTGCAGCCACGGCGACGTGATCAAGGCGCTGCTGGCCGACGCGTTGGGCGTGCACCTCGACGGCTTCCAGCGGATCGTGGTCGACCCGGCGTCGCTGTCGGTGGTCCAGTACACCCAGACCCGGCCGTTCGTGCTGCGGGTGAACGACAACGGGGGCGACCTGTCCGGCGTCGTGCCGCCGCCGGAGAAGGCCGACACCGCGCCGTCCTCGGACGCCGTCGTCGGCGGCAGCACGGGGGCGTGATCCTGGGGTCGTGTCGATCCGCCCGCTGCGGCGGGCCGAGGTCTGACGTGTGGCCCCCGGACAGTGCAGGGTAGTCCGGGGGCCACCGGTCGGGCGGCGGACGCCGTCGGCCGGGGGCGGGGCGGCCAAGTGAACTGATGGTATGGGCGTTAATGCGAGCGTAAATGCCCTCATTGGACATGAGAACTTTTCGGGTTTTCCTAGCAGTGCAGGTCAGCCAACTGCGCAATGTCGCAAAATCGAGCAAAACCGCAGCTCAAACTATGTGGAAACGCCATGGAAACAAATCCTGGCAAGCACGCGGACGACGTATTCGGCTGCGCCGTTCGGCCGCGTCCGGGCGAAGGGCTGGTGTTTACAGTTAACAACCGGCCGTGCGCCGTGCGTCACAGTCCGAGGCGGGTGACAGCGTTGTCCTCCAACGGGTTCGCCGTCCGGATGTAGCGGTGGACCGTGCGCGGGTTGGTCCACCGGCCCTGCCGCATGATCTCCCGGTCGCTCGCGCCGCCCAGCGCGGCCTGCGTCGCGAACCCGGCCCGCAGCGAGTGGCCGCCGAACAGCGCCGGGTCCAGGCCGGCCTTCAGCGCGTACCGCTTCACCACGTCGGACACGGCCTTGTCCGACATCGACCGGCCGCCCAGCTTGCCGTGCCTGCTCACCGCCGGGAACAACGGCCCGCTGTGCCGTCCCGGCCGGTAGGAGTGGCAGCGGTGGGTGGCCTGCGGGTCCGGCTCGTCCTCCAGCAACGCCCTCGGGTCGGCGGCGGTCAGCACGTCCACCCAGTCCGCGAACGCGCACACCGGGCACGTCGGCCGGCGGGCGCCGCGCGGCAGCACCACCTGCTGGCGGTGCGTGCCGGTCTGGTCGGTCTTCGTCACGCCCAGTCCGACCAGCAGCAGCGGCTCGTGCGTGCGCGGGTCGACGTCGACCCTGACGTCCTCCAGGCTCAGCGCGGCCAGCTCGCTGCGGCGCAGCGCCCCCGCGAACCCGACCAGCAGCAGCAACGCGTCCCGCCGCCGCGCGACCCCGGTGGGCCAGCCCGGCGCGGGGCGTTCGGCCAGCAGCGCCTCCAGCGTGTCCAGCAGCACCGGGCGCTTGCTGCGCGGCTGGTCGCGGCGGGTGCGCCGGATGCCGCGCAGGGTCAGCCGCACGACGTCCGAGCGGGTGGGGGAGGACAGGCCGCCGGCGGCGTGCACGGCGGCGATCGCGGCGGCCTTGCGCTCCAGGGTGGACGGGCTGAACGCGGGGGAGCCGTCCGCCTTCACGCTCCGCGCGGCCACCGCCAGGTACACCGCGACGTCGACCGGGTCGGCGGGCAGCGCCTGGCGGCCTTCCTCGGCGCACCACGCGGCCCACCCGACCCAGTCCGACCGGTAGGCGCGCAGCGTGTTGGGGGACTGCGCGGCGTGCAGGTACTCCGCCAGCGCGGCGGCCTGCTCGTCGTCGAAACGGCGGCGCACCTGCTCCAGCGCGGCGAAGTCGACCAGCACCGGGTGTGCGACACGATCAAGCCCGGCACGCACCGGCTCCGGCAGGCTCACGGACGCCACCCTAGCACTCTCGATAGCATTAATCATTTCAGTGAATACCGGAATTAACGATCAACAGTGGCCGCTACGATGCCGACATGCGCGCTCTCCAACACCCGGCTGTGGAGGACCTCCGGCTGTCCACGGTGCTGAGCGCGCTGGCCGACCCGGTGCGCCTGCGGATCGTGGCCGAGCTGGCGCGGTCGGGCGGGATCGTGTGCGGGCAGTTCGACGTGCCGGTGAGCATGTCGACGCTGTCGCACCACCTGCGGGTGCTGCGGGAGGCGGGCGTGCTGCGCGTGACGCCGCAGGGCAGCTACCGGACGCACGAGCTGCGGCTGGAGGAGATGGAACGCCGGTTCCCCGGCGTGCTGGACTCCATCACGCGCGCCATCGGCGCGGTCTGACGCCGCGAGCGGTCCGGGACGGCGCGCTGTGCCGGGTCAGGCGCGGACCCACAGGCAGAACGGGTGGCCCGCGGGGTCGAGGTAGACGCGGACGTCGTCCTGCGGCTGGTGGTCGGCGAGCGTCGCGCCCAGCTCGACGGCGCGCCGGCCCTCGGCCGCCAGGTCGTCCACCTCGATGTCCAGGTGGAGCATCATCCGCTGCCGCCCGGCGACACCGGGCCAGGTCGGCGGGACGTGGTCGGGGTCGGTCTGGAACGACAGGCCGGCGGTGCCGTCGGCCGGGCGGACGGTGGCCCATCCCGGCTCGTCGGCGCGCAGTTCCCAGTCGAGCAGGTCGCGGTAGAACCGGGCGAGGGCTTGGGCGTCGGTCGAGTCCAGGACGGTCGCAGTCAGTTTCCGCACCGGTCGAGTGTCGCCCGGCCCGTCGGCTCGTGGCCACCTGACGGCGGATCGCGCGGCCGTTGCGCGTGGCACCCGGGAGCGGGACGCCGTGGTGTGACGTGGGCGGTCATCCGATGTGGTGGGTGTCGTGCTGGCGGGCGGTGGGCGCGGAGGCGCGTTCCGCCGCCTGTTCCTCGGTGAGGGTGTGCCCGATGTGGGTGAGGAGGAGTCGTCGGGTGGCGCGGGCGGCTGCGGCGGCGTCCTCGGGGGTGCAGTGGTGCGCGGTGGGTTCGGCGCTGTCGGCTTCGCACAGGAACAGGTCCGCGTCGGTGGCGAGGTCGTCGAGCGCGGGGCAGGGGCCGGTGTCGCCGGAGTAGGCGAAGGTCTTGTCGCGGTGGGTGGCGCGCAGGCCGAACGCGGGCAGGCCGTGGTGGACGGCCCGGCTGGTGAGGGCGAGGTCGCCGATGTCGGCGCGGTGGCCGTCGTGGAGTTCGTGGACGTCGAACGCGGCGCTCGCCGGATTGGGGCCGGTGCTCGCGAGGAACGTTTCGAGGCGGTCGGCGAGGCCGGGTGGTCCGTAGAGCGGGATGGGGTGCGGGGGCCGCAGGTCGGCGAAGAGCAGGGCGTAGTAGGCGGGGAGCAGGTCGGCGGTGTGGTCGGCGTGGGTGTGGGAGATCCAGATGGCGTCCAGCCGGTCCGGCCTGGTGTGGCGCTGGAGGTTGGCGAGGGCGCCGGGGCCGGCGTCGACCCAGAGGGTGGTGGTGTCGGTGCGCAGCAGGTAGCCGGAGCAGGCCTGGTCGGGGCGCGGGTAAGGGGTGGCGGCGCCCAGGACGGTGAGGGTGAAGGTCACGGGGCAGTGTGCCGCAGGATGTGCACGCCCGCCGCGGTCTTGAGGTAGGCCCAGGTGAGTTCGCCGTCGGTGGTGAGGCCGACGTGGGAGGCGGAGGCGCGGGCGAGGTTGTCGGGCAGGGGGACGCGGGTCCAGTCGTCGCCGGTCCAGCGGTGGTAGGCGGGGCGGGTCTCGAAGCTGCGGCGGGTGGCGTGGATGCCCCAGGTCCAGCCTGCGGCGACGCCGTGGAGGCTGAGCCGGTCGGCGTCGCCGGGTGGTGGCACGGGGTGCCAGCGGCGGCCGTCGTAGTGGTGGATGTGCAGGCCTTCGGTGTCGTGGGTGTGGGCGAGCCACAGGTTGTCCGGCGCGGTGGCGGCGAGGCGGGCGATGTGGCCGTGGTCGAGGCGGGGGCCGTGCAGGTCGGTCCAGGTGTGGCCGTCCCAGTGGATGAGGACGGGGTACTCGTAGGTGGCGGGTCCGGCTCCGGTGACGCCGCCGCCGCCCGCCCACACGTCGTCGGGCGCGGTGGCGGTGATGGTGTGGAGGGTTTCGCGGGGTGAGGTGAGGATGGTGGCGCGGGTCCAGTCGTGGCCGTCCCAGTGGAGGGTGTCGCTGCCGGAGCCGACGATGTGGACGTCGTCGGGCGCGATGGCGGCGACGGCTTTGGCCCAGACGATGGCGGGTGTGGTGACGCTGTGCCAGCGGGCGCCGTCGTAGTGCAGGACGAGGGGGCGGCCGGCGCTGTTGCCGACGGCCCACACGTCGTCGGGCGCGGCGGCGGAGATGGCGGCGAGGCTGGCGGCGGCGGTGAGCGCGGGGAGGGTTTCCTCGACCCAGTCGACGCCGGTCCAGCGCAGCACGAGGGGGGTGGAGGGTCGGCTGGTGAACACGCCGGTGGTGCCGGCGAGCCAGGCGTGGTCGGGCGCGGCCATGGCCAGGTCGGCCAGTGCGGTGCTGGGTGGGAGCGTGGGCACCGGCACGGGTCGGAACAAACTCGATCTCCCCCTCGATGTGTCCCCCGACGCATCGCAGGGTCTACCTCACCAGTCCGCGGCCTGTTCGGTATCCGCCGAACGGCGGGTTTGTCGTTGCGGGGGAGTGAATCGAGGGCGGTGGCTGTCCTGGTTGGCGGTCATGCTCCGTGCCATGACTTCTCTTCACGTGTACTTGGGCTACCGCGACGCGGACGCGGCGATCGGGTGGTTGGGCAAGGCGTTCGGGTTCGAGGCGACGATGCGCTTCCCGGACGAGCAGGGCGGGGTGGCGCACTCGGAGCTGCGGTTGGGTGACGCGGCGCTGGTGGTGTTCAGCGATCGGGACGGGTACGAGCGTGCGCCGCGCAAGGGGGACACGAGCGGGTCGGGGATGTACCTGACGGTGGGCGGGGACGCCGAGGTGGACGCGTTGTACGCGCGGGCGGTGGGTGCGGGCGGTGTGACGGTGTGGGAGCCGGGTGCGACGGAGTGGGGGAACTACCGGTTCCGGGTGGTGGATCCGGAGGGTTTCGAGTGGACGTTCGGCACGCACCGGCCGGGTGAGCCGCAGCAGTGGTGACGCCCCTGGCCCCGGCTTCGGAGCTGGTCCCGGTTCGTGCGCGGCCGGTCCTGGCTTGATCGTGGGCCGCTCGGCTGTGTAGGCGGGCCGGCGGGTCAGGTTCGGGCGCGTTCTTCCAGGTAGCGCCGTTCGGGCAGGCTGAGGGTGGCGCGGGCGGCCTGTGCGTAGTGCGTGCGGGCCGTCTCGTGGTCGCCGGCGAGGTCGAGCAGGTGGGCGCGGACGGCGTGGACGCGGTGGTGGTCGGCCAGGGCCGGGTCGGTCTCGGCGGTCGTGAGGCGGTCCAGGGCGGTGGCGGGGCCGTGGACCATGGCGGTGGCGACGATCCGGTTGAGGGTGACCATCGGGCCGGGCGTGATGCTGTGCAGCAGGTCGTAGAGGGTGAGGATCTGCCGCCAGTCGGTGTCCTCGGCGGTTGTGGCCTCGGCGTGGACGGCGGCGATCGCGGCCTGGAGCTGGTAGGGGCCGACGGGGTGGGTGGCGAGCGCGTCCGTGACCAGGCGGGTGCCTTCGGCGATGGCGTCGGCGTCCCACCGGGTGCGGTCCTGTTCGGCGAGTGGCACGAGGGCGCCGTCGGGGGTGGTGCGGGCGGGGCGGCGGGCGTCGGTGAGCAGCATCAGGGCGAGGAGGCCGGCGGTCTCGCCGTCGTGGGGGAGTCGGCGGGTGAGGCGGATGGCTTCGGCGGTGAGGTCGACGCGGCTCAGCGCGGCGCCGGAGCTGGCCGTGTGGCCTTCGGTGAAAACCAGGTAGAGGACGTGGCGGACGGCGTCGAGCCGCTGGTCGCGTTCGGTGTCGGGTGGGAGGGCGAAGCGGGCGTCTTTGACGCGGTGCTTGGCGCGGCTGATGCGTTGCGCGATGGTCGCCTCCGGGACGAGGAACGCGCGGGCGATCTCGGCGGTGGTGAGGCCGCCGACGGCGCGCAGGGTGAGGGCGACCTGGGACGGCGGGGTGAGCGCCGGGTGGCAGCACAGCATGAACAGGGTGAGGGTGTCGTCGACGCCGGGCGTGGGCTCGGGGTCGGGCGGGGTGAGCGTGAACGCCGTCTGCTCGCGTCGGCGGCGGGCGGTGTCGGCGCGCCAGGCCTCGATGCGGCGGCGGGACGCGACGGTGATCAGCCAGGCCTTGGGGTTGGCCGGGACGCCGTCGGCGGGCCACCGGGTGGCGGCGGCGAGCAGGGCTTCCTGGACGGCGTCCTCGCACGCGGCGAAGTCGCCGTGGTGGCGGACGAGGGCGGTGAGGACCTGCGGCGCGAGTTCCCGCAGGAGCGGTTCGGCGGTCACAGCCCGAAGTCGCCCAGGGACATCACCGGCCGCACCTCCACCAGCCCGTAGGGGGCTTCGGGGATGCGCCAGGCGATCTCCACGGCGCGTTCGAGGGTGTCGCAGTCGACCAGGTAGAACCCGGCGAGCAGCTCTTTGGCCTCGGCGAACGGTCCGTCGGTGGTGATGGCCTGGCCGTCGCGGACGACGAGGCGCTTGGTGAGCGACGGGTCGGCGAGGGCTTCGGAGACGACGAGTTCGCCGGTGTCGGCGAGGTCGTCGTCCAGTTGGGCGTAGGCGTCGAGGCCGGCGGCGCGTTGCTCGGCGGGCAGGCCGTCCCAGATGGCGCGGGACTCGGGGTTGCCGTAGATCAGGATCAGGTACTTCACGAGGGGCCTCCGGAAGTCGGCGGAAAAATCTTCGGGCACCGTGTCGAGAATCCCCGGCCTGCTTCTACGTCCGGGGTGAGCGGCGCCCAACGGGGGCGCCGGTGCTCGAAGGGACGATCATGGGCGACGAGACGGTGATCCGGGAACTGGTGGCGCGGCGTGTAGAGGCGATGCGTGCCGGGGACGTGGAGGCGCTGGTGGGCGACTACCTGCCGGAGGCGGTGGCGTTCACGTTGGCCCCGCCGCTGCGGCACACCGCGCCGGAGGTGCAGGACCCGGAGGCGCTGCGGGGGTGGTTCGCGTCGTTCGACAGCGCGGTGGATTTCGAGGTGCGTGATCTGGTGGTCGAGGTGGGCGGCGGGGTGGCGTTCTGCTTCAGCCTGAACCGGGTGTCGGCGGTGCCGCGCGGCGGCAGTGGGGCGTTCGACCTGTGGTTCCGGTCGACGCTGGGCCTGCGGGAGGTGGGCGGGGTGTGGCGGATCGCGCACGAGCACACGTCGACGCCGTTCTACATGGACGGGTCGTTCTCGTCGGCGGTGGACCTGAAGCCCTGACATCGCGGTGGTGCCGCTGTCGCACCGCGTGCCGGTCGTCGTCATGTCCCGAGTACTTCGGCGAGTGCCCGCAGGGCCGGGCGGTAGGCGTGTTCGGCGGGGGTGCCGTAGCCGATGATCAGGCCCTGCGGGGTGTCCGGGCCGGGGTCGTGCCAGTGCTCGCGGAGCCTGCCGCAGGCGAGGCCGCGGGCCGCGGCGGCTGCGGCGGCGGCGTCCTCGTCGGGGTGGTGGACGAGGGCGTGCAGGCCGGCGGAGACGCCGTGGGCGGCGTGCTCGCGCAGGCAGTCGAGCAGCAGGTCGCGGCGGCGGCGGTAGCGGAGCCGGCCGGCGCGGATGTGGCGGTCGTAGGCGTGGCTGGTGATGAGGTCGGCGAGGGTGAGCTGGCCGAGGGCCTCGGTCTGGTGGTCGGCGTGGCGTTTGGCGTCGGCCACCGGGTCCAGCAGGCGGGGCGGCAGCACCAGCCAGCCGAGTCGGACGCCGGGGCCGAGGGTCTTGGAGACGCTGCCGGCGTAGACGACGTGGTCGGGTGCGGTGCCCTGGACGGCGCCGACGGGTTGCCGGTCGTAGCGGTATTCGCCGTCGTAGTCGTCCTCGATGACGATCGCGCCGGTGGTGCGGGCCCAGTCGACGAGGGCGCGGCGGCGTGCCGGGTGCAGGGTGACGCCGGTCGGGTACTGGTGGGCCGGGGTGACGACGGCGGCGGCCACGTCGTCGGGGAAGGTGTGCGCGCCGTCGGTGTCGACGGGCAGCGGCACGACGGGCCGGCCGGTGCGGCGCACCACCTGGCGGTGGAAGTGGAGGCCGGGGTCCTCCATCGCGATCGGCCCGTCGAGCACGCCGGCCAGCAGCGACAGGCCCTGCACGTAGCCGGCGGTGATCACGATGTGCGCCGGGTCGGCCTGCACGCCGCGGGTGCGGCCGAGGTAGTCGGCCAGGGCGCGGCGCAGTTCGACCCGGCCGCGTGGGTCGGTGTAGCCGTGGACCTCGGCGGGCGCGGCGGTCAGGGCGCGGCGGGCGGAGCGCAGCCACTCGGCGGTGGGGAACGCGGTGACGTCGGGGCTGCCGGGCCGCAGGTCGTAGCGGGGGACGGTCTCGTCGTGGCCGGTGACGGGGGTGGTGGTGCGGGGCTGGGTGAGGGGCGCGACCTGGGTGCCCGCGCCGCGGCGGGCGGTGAGGTAGCCCTCGGCGACGAGTTGGTCGTAGGCGGCGGAGACGGTGTTGCGGGCGAGGCCGAGTTCGACGGCGAGGCGGCGGGTCGCGGGCAGGCGTGCGCCGGGCGCGAGGCGGCCGGTGCGGATGGCGTCGCGCAGGGCGTGCTCCAGGCCGGTGCGGCGGCCGGTGGCCGGGTCGAGGTCCAGGTGCAGGTCGACGCCCGGAGCGGCCCCCGTAGTGGCTCCCGGAGCGACCTCCGTCGCCGTTCCCGGCGTGACCCCCTGCGTGGCTCCTGGAACGGCGCCCTGAGTGGCCCAAGGTTGTGACACGGGATTGGACCTTAGCAAGGTGCCAATGGCTGCCTAGGGTGTCGATCATGACGATTCGACTGTCGGTGCGGGAGCTGACGCCGGACACCCTCGGGGCGATGGGCGCGCTGTCGAAGGCGGCGCGCGCCACCACGCTGGGCCCGAGGCTCCGGGAGCTGGTGCAGGTCCGGGCCTCCCAGGTCAACGGCTGCGCGTACTGCGTCGACCTGCACACCCGCGAGGCTCGCGAGGCCGGTGAGCAGCAGCGGCGGCTGGACCTGCTGCCGGTGTGGCGGGACGCGCCCGGGTTCACCGACCGGGAGCGCGCGGCGCTGGCCCTGACCGAGGCTGTGACCAGGCTCTCCGACGGGGTACCCGAGGACGTGTGGGCGGCTGCCGCCGAGCGGTTCGAGGAGCGCGAGCTGGCCGAGCTGCTCTGGGTGATCGCCACCATCAACACGTGGAACCGCATGGTCGCCACGACGCATGCCTGGGAGGTCTCGTGAACCCCGCAGAGAAGGCCGACGAGAAGGCCGCCGCGCTGCGCGCCTTGCACGTGCCCGGCGACCCGTTAGTGCTGCCGAACGTGTGGGACGCCGAGTCGGCACGGGTCGTGGCGGGGCTGTTCCCGGCCGTGGCCACCGCCAGCGCGGCCGTCGCGCCGTCGCTGGGCTACCGGGACGGCGAGGAGATGCCCGCCGACGAGGCGTTCGCCGCCGTCGCCCGGGTGGCCCGCGCGGTCGACGTGCCGGTGACCGCGGACGTGGAGCGCGGCTACCGGCTGCCGCCCGCCGAGATCGCCGCCCGGCTGGCCGACGCGGGCGCGGTCGGCTGCAACCTGGAGGACTCCGACCCCGCCACCGGCACGATGGTGGAGCAGGGCGAGCAGGTGGAGTTCCTGGGCGCGGTGCGGGCCGCCGACCCCCGGCTGGTGATCAACGCCCGGGTGGACGTGTTCGTGCACGGCAGCCGCTCGTTCGACGAGGCGGTGGACCGCGCCCGCGCCTACCTGGCGGCCGGCGCGGACTGCGTGTACCCGATCTTCCTCGACGGCGACGCGGTGGCGGAGTTCTGCCGCGCGGTCGAGGGCCCGGTGAACTGCGGCGTGGGCCCCGGCGACCCCACGCCCGGCGAGCTGGGCCGACGCGGCGTGGCGCGGGTCAGCTTCGGGCCCGGCCCGCACAAGCTGGTGATGGCGCATCTCGCCACCCTGGCCACCGGTATCCGCGACGGCGGGTCGCCGTTCACCCGGTGACGGCAGGTCGCCGTTCGGTCCGTGAGTGCGGGTCGCCGTTCGGTCCGTGACGCCCGGCGGGTGGCGGGGCGCACACCTGCCCGCCCCCGCCGGATAATGGGCGGCCCCGTCCGCGGCGCACCACTATTCTGATCGCAGCATGGACACCACCGCGCACTCCGACCTGCACCGACGCCTGTCCGACCTGATGACCGGGGACCAGCGGCGGTTGCGCCGCAGGCTCGACGGGGCGCGCCGGGTCCGCGACGGGAAGGCCCGCGAGGCCGTCCACGCCGAGATCGCCGCCGAGGTCGAGCAGGCCGAGCTGCGGGTCGCGCTGCGCCGCGAAGCCGTGCCCAAGATCACCTATCCGGGCGAGCTGCCGGTCAGCGCCCGCAAGGACGACATCGCCGCGCTCATCCGCGACCACCAGGTGGTGATCGTCGCCGGCGAGACCGGGTCGGGCAAGACCACCCAGCTCCCGAAGATCTGCCTGGAACTCGGGCGCGGCGTGCTCGGCCAGATCGGCCACACCCAGCCCCGGCGGCTGGCCGCCCGCACGGTCGCCGAGCGCATCGCCCAGGAGCTGGACATCCCGCTGGGGTCCGCCGTGGGCTACAAGGTGCGGTTCAGCGACCAGTCCGGCGACGACACCCTGGTCAAGCTGATGACCGACGGCATCCTGCTGGCCGAGATCCAGACCGACCGGATGCTGTCCCGCTACGACACGATCATCATCGACGAGGCCCACGAGCGCAGCCTCAACGTCGACTTCCTGCTCGGCTACCTGCGGCAGCTACTGCCGCGCCGCCCGGACCTCAAGCTCGTCATCACCTCCGCCACCATCGACCCGGAGCGGTTCTCCCGGCACTTCGGCGACGCCCCGATCATCGAGGTCTCCGGCCGCACCTACCCCGTGGAGGTGCGGTACCGGCCGATCGTGGACCCCGACGACCCCGGCGCGGATCCCGACCGCGACCAGACGCAGGCCGTGTGCGACGCGGTGCGCGAACTCCAGGCCGAAGGCCCCGGCGACGTGCTGGTGTTCCTGTCCGGCGAACGCGAGATCCGCGACACCGCCGACGCGCTGGCGGCGCTGGACCTGCGCGACACCGAGATCCTGCCGCTCTACGCGCGGCTGTCGTTCGGCGAGCAGCACCGCGTGTTCCAGTCGCACCGGGGCCGCCGGGTCGTGCTGGCCACCAACGTCGCCGAGACGTCGCTGACCGTGCCGGGCATCAAGTACGTGGTCGACCCCGGCACCGCCCGCATCTCCCGCTACAGCAACCGCCTCAAGGTGCAGCGGCTGCCGATCGAGCCGATCTCGCAGGCGTCGGCGAACCAGCGCAAGGGCCGCTGCGGGCGCGTCTCCGAGGGCATCTGCATCCGCCTGTACAGCGAGGACTCGTTCGACGCGCGGCCCGAGTTCACCGACCCGGAGATCCTGCGCACCAACCTCGCCTCGGTCATCCTGCAGATGACCGCCATCGGGCTGGGCGACATCGCGGCGTTCCCGTTCATCGACCCGCCCGAGGCCCGCAACATCGCCGACGGCGTGCAGTTGCTCCAGGAGCTGGGCGCGATCGTGCCCGCCGAGCAGAAGCTCACCCCGCTGGGCCGCAAACTCGCCCAGCTCCCCGTCGACCCGCGGCTGGCCCGCATGGTCATCGAGGCCGACCGCAACGGCTGCGTCCGCGAGGTCATGGTGATCGCCGCCGCGCTGTCCATCCAGGACCCCCGCGAGCGGCCGTCGGACAAGCAGCAGGCCGCCGACGAGCAGCACGCCCGGTTCAAGGACCCCGACTCGGACTTCACGGCCTACCTCAACCTCTGGCAATACCTGCGCGACCAGCAGAAGGCGCTGTCCTCCAACCAGTTCCGCAAGCTGTGCCGCAACGAGTTCCTCAACTACCTGCGGGTGCGGGAGTGGCAGGACATCTACAGCCAGCTACGGCAGGTCGCGAAGACCCTCGGCGTGCACGTCAACGACCAGCCCGCCGAGCCGCGCGCCGTGCACGTCTCGCTGCTGTCCGGGCTGCTGTCCCACATCGGCGTCAAGGACGTCCCCAAGCGCGACCCCGGCAAGCGGCAGGCCACCGAGTACCTGGGCGCGCGCAACGCGAAGTTCGCGATCTTCCCCGGCTCGGCGCTGTTCCGGAAGCCGCCGCAGTGGGTGATGGCCGCCGAACTGGTCGAGACGTCCCGCCTGTGGGGCCGGATCGTCGCCCGCATCGAGCCCGAGTGGGCGGAGCAGCTCGCCGAGCACATCGTCAAGCGCAGCTACAGCGAACCGCACTGGGAAGCCAAGCGCGGCGCGGTCGTCGCGCTGGAGAAGGTCACGCTCTACGGCGTGCCGATCGTCGCCGCCCGCAAGGTGAACTACGGGCGCATCGATCCGGGGCTGTCCCGCGAGCTGTTCATCCGGCACGCCCTGGTGCAGGGGGAGTGGACCACGCACCACAAGTTCTTCCACCACAACCGGGCCCTGCTGGACGAGGTCGCGGAGCTGGAGAACCGGGCGCGGCGGCGGGACATCGTCGTGGACGACGACACCCTCTACGACTTCTACGACCAGCGCGTCGGCGAGGAGGTCGTGTCCGCCCGGCACTTCGACACGTGGTGGAAGAAGACCCGCCACAGCGAGCCGGACCTGCTCACGTTCGACAAGGCGATGCTGGTCAACGACCGCGCCGACATCAGCCCCGACGCCTACCCCGACCAGGTCACCCGCGGCGGTGTCGCGCTGCCCCTGACCTACCGGTTCGAGCCGGGCGCGGCGGTGGACGGCGTCACCGTGCGGCTGCCGCTGCCCGCCCTGACCACCGTGCCCGACGACGCCCTGTCCTGGCAGGTGCCCGGCCTGCGCACGGAACTGGTGGTCGCGCTGATCCGGTCGCTGCCCAAGCCGGTGCGCCGCAACTTCGTGCCGGTGCCCGACGTGGCCGCCGCCGCGCTCGCGGGCATCGACCCCGACGAGCCGCTGCTGCCCGCCCTGGAACGCGAGCTGCGCACCCTGACCGGCGTCGTCGTGCCGCGCGAGGAGTGGCAGCTCGACCAGGTCCCCGAACACCTCAAGCTGACCTTCCAGGTCGTGGACGAGAACGACCGCGAACTGGCCCAGGGCAAGGACCTCGCCGCCCTCAAGCAGCAGTTGCGCGGGCAGCTCCGGGAAACCCTGGCCGCCGCCGCGTCGAGCCTCGCCCGCACCGGCCTCACCACGTGGGACCTGGACGAGCTGCCCAGGACCGTGCAGCGGCGGCAGTCCGGCATCGTCGTCACCGCCTACCCGGCGCTGGTCGACAAGGGCGACAGCGTGGCCGTGGAGATCCTCGACACCCCCGGCCGGCAGGCCCTCGCGATGCGGCGCGGCACCCGCCGGCTGCTGCTGCTCACCGTCCCGTCACCGGTGAAACTCCTCCAGCGCGGCCTGTCCAACGCCGAGAAGCTCACCCTGACCCGCAACCCGCACGGCGGCGTCGCACCGCTGCTCGCCGACTGCATCTCCGCCGCCGTCGACCACCTCGTGGACTCCGCGGGCGGGCCCGCGTGGAACGCCAAGGGCTTCGCCCGGCTCACCGACTACGTGCGCAAGTACCTGGGTGAGACGGTGTTCGACGTCGTCCGCGAGGTCCGCAACGTGCTCGACGCCGCCCAGGACGTCGAACTGCGCCTGGGCGGCATCCGGGGCCCGGCGTTCGAGGAGTCCGTCGCCGACGTCCGCGCCCAGCTCGACGGCCTGGTGCACCGGGGTTTCGTCACCGAGGCGGGCGCGGCGCGGCTGTCCGACATCCACCGCTACCTCCAGGGCATCTCCCGCCGGCTGGCGAAGCTCACCGAGAACGTGCGCCGCGACCAGGACTGGATGGACCGCGTCCACCGGGTCCACGCCGAGTACCGCGACCTGCGCGGCCGGCTGCCCGACGACGAGCCCCACCCCGAACTCGACGAGGTGCGGTGGATGATCGAGGAACTGCGGCTGAGCTACTTCGCCCAGACCATCCCCACCCGCTACACCGTCTCGGACAAACGGGTGTTCAAGGCCCTCGACGCCGTTCCCGGATGACGGCCCCCGGCGGTCCCGCCGTCGAGCGCGGTCGCGGCGGAGGACCATGGGCGCGGCCTCCTACTCGCAGCGCTCCAGCAGCGTCCGCAGCGCGTCGGCCACCACCGCCTGCGTCGCCGGGTCCAACGGCTCCAGCAGCTTCGCGTACCGCGCCATGTGCTCGGCCAGCATCGAGTCGACCAGCGCCCGTCCCCCGTCGGTCAGCTTCACCCGCACCACCCGCCGGTCCGACGCGTCCGGCACGCGTTCCACCAGGCCCTTGGCCGCCATCCGGTCGATCCGGTTGGTGATCGCCCCCGCCGTCACCAGCGCCGCGTTCAGGAACGCGCCCGCGGTCAGCCCGTACGCGCTGCCGGTCCGCCGCAGCGTCGTCAACACCTCGAACTCGCCCGGCTCCAGGTCGAAGTGCGCGAGGAACTCCTTCAGCTCCCGTTCCACCAGCCGCGACAACCGGGCGACCCGCCCCAGCACGGCCACCGGCGAGGTGTCCACGTCGGGCCGCTCCGCCCGCCACTGCGCCAACACCGCATCGACCTCGTCACCCATCGAAACCCTCCCCGTGTTTCAACATCGAACAGCTTGACGTCGGAATGACCGGACCGCCGGACGGTTCACCAGGAAACCATCTCCGGCGTCCGCCGCCCCGGCTCTTACCCGCACCGGGCGCGAGCCACTCCGCCGTCCCCCGCGTCCATGCTCCAGCCCCGCGCCGCCGCCAGGGCCGTTTCGCGCAGATCCCCCGCCCGCTCAGCCGCGCGACAAGTCCTCGGTCGCCGCGCGCCCGGCCTCCGTCGTGCGGCACAGGAAGTCCGCCAGCAGCGCGAGCTGGTCCTCGTCGTAGCCGGCCAGCAGCTCGTCCAGCGCCGAATTCATCCCCGAGTACAGGCCGAACAGCTCCGGGTTCCGGTCCTTCAACGCCCGCACCAGCACCGCCCGCCGGTCCGTCCCGTCCGGGTCGCGCTCGCGCGCCACCCAGCCGCCCCGCTGCAGGCGGTCCAGGACGCCGGTCATCGTGGCCGGGTGCAGGCCCGCGCGGCGGGCAAGCGCCGACGGGGTCAGGGGACCGTGCTCCGAGACGATCTCCAGGCAGTCCAGGTCGACGTCCCGCAGCTCCAGCCGGCTCCCCACCTGGTGGTTGAGCAGCGAAAGCTGGTTGCGCAGCTCGCGCAGCGACGTCTTGATCCCGGCCGCCACCCGCCGCCGCCCACGATCAGACTCTATGGAAGTCATATGATATGCTCTCCGTATCGTATCCGTCCCATGTGAAGCTTATCCGGGGGAACACCACCATGACCGTCCTCGTCACCGGGGCCACCGG
This sequence comes from Actinosynnema sp. CS-041913, assembly GCF_050942485.1. Taxonomy (NCBI): domain Bacteria; kingdom Bacillati; phylum Actinomycetota; class Actinomycetes; order Pseudonocardiales; family Pseudonocardiaceae; genus Actinosynnema; species Actinosynnema sp. CS-041913. Next base: position 4,445,541 of record NZ_CP192037.1, read on the forward strand.
CACCGTCGGCCGCCACCTCGTGCGACACCTGCTCGACGCCGGCCACCGGGTCCGCGCGCTCACCCGCGACCCCGCCCGCGCGGACCTGCCCGCCGCCGTGGAGGTCGTGCGCGGCGACACCACCGACGCGGCCTCCCTGCGCGCGGCGTTCGACGGCGTGCACGCGGCCCACCTGATCAACTTCGGCCACACCTACCAGCCGCTGGCCAACGGCCCGGACGTCGTCGCCGCCGCGCGGGACGCCGGCGTCCGCCGCGTCACCCTCCTCGGCGGCTGGCAGGAGGGCACCCTCGAACCCGCCGTCCGCGCGAGCACCCTGGAGTGGACCCAGTTGCGGCCCGGCGAGTTCATGGCCAACACCCTCGCCGACTGGGGCCCGCCGCTGCGCGCCGACGGCGTCATCCGCGAACCCCACGGCGACCGGTCGAGCCCGCCCGTCCACGAAGCCGACATCGCGGCCGTCGCCGCCACCGCCCTCACCACCGACGGCCACCACGGCAGGACCTACCCGCTCACCGGCCCCGAACTGATCACCCCGCGCGCCAAGCTCCGCCACCTCGCCGAGGCCACCGGCCGCGACCTGGTGTTCGAGGAACTCACCCCGGACCGGGCCCGCGCCCTCTGGATCGAGCACCCGCCCGCGCTGCAGATCTTCCGCGTCGCACCCGGAGGCCCGGCCGAGAAAGCCGACTTCGTGCTGCGCCTCTACGCCGACATCCCGGCCGAGGCCCGCACCGTCACCGACACCGTCGAACGCGTCACCGGCCGCCCCGCCCGCACCTTCGCCCAGTGGGCCGTCGAACACGCCGACGCCTTCCGACCCGATCCCGCCTAGCCCGAGCGGTGCAGGGTGATCGTCGTCCACGCGCCCACGTGGACGCGGTCACCCTCGGCCAGCGACCTGGGTGTGTTGGGCCGCAACGGGTCCTCGGCCCCGTTCACGGTCGTCCCGTTCGTCGAACCGAGGTCCACCACCGACCAGCCGTCGCCGGTCGACACCAGCAGCGCGTGGCTGTGCGACACCCCCGGGTCCTCCGGCGGACCCACCAGGTCCACGGTCGGGAAGATGCCCCGCGACCGGCTGCGCCGCCCGATCGTCACCTGCGGCCCCACCAGGTCGAACCGGCGGGGCGGGCAGAACTCCGGGAACCCGACCGCCGCCGCGTCCGGACCACCCGCCGCCACCACGCGCCCGAAGTACTCCCGGTCCGCCTCCACGGTCGCGTGCCACCGCACCGGGGCCCCGACCGGGCGACCACCCGACGGCGGCTCGACCCGGGAACCCCCCGACGAAGACCCGACCGGCGGACCACCCGGCGGCGCAACCGGCGGACCACCCGACGAAGACCCGACCGGGGAACCACCCGACAGCGACGGCGGCGGGCCCGGCGGCACGGGCGCCATCGAGTCGTGCCCGCAGTCCTCGCAGAACCGGCCCACCTGCACCGCCCCGCACGCCGGGCACGTCCTCTCCTCCTCGACCGCCACGACCGCCACGACCGCCACGGCGGCCGGCGGCGCGGCGGGCTCCACGGGCGCGCCGCACACGTCGCAGTAGTCGTCGGTGGCCGAGTCGTGGCCGGCGGGACAGGTCGCCATCAGCCGCCCTTCCCGACCCGCCTGGTCACCGTCGACCGGGTGTCCAGGGTCATCTCGTCCGCGTCCGCCACCCGCGCCCGCAGCTTCACCGTGCCGCGGGCCGGGTCCTGCACGTCCACCACCTTCGCGAGCAGCTTCGCGGTGTCGGTGTTGCCCGACTCGTGGGCCAGCTTCACCGCCCGGCCCAGCCGGGCGGTCGCGCTCTCCACGTCACCGGACTTGCGCGCCTCCAAGCCCTCCTGGATCGCCTCCGCCAGCTCCGCCTGCCCGGTGTAGTGGGCGACCTCGGCGTTGATCCGCGTGGACAGCGCCATGTCGTCGGTCCACACCGCCAGCACCCGGCCCTGCCCGAGCACGTCGCCGCCCGGACCCACCAGGCTCACCCGCGAGGCCAGCATCCGCTCGCCCACCCGCGCCGGCTTGACCCGCACGCACAGGTGGTAGTCCCGGCTCTCCGCGCCGGCCCACGCGCCGGTCGGGTAGTCGCCGGTGCGCGTCGCCGACTCCACCCGCCGGTCGGTCAGGTCCAGCAGCCCCGGCGCGGCCTGCTTCACGAACAGCACCTCCGCGCCCTCCGGCGTCCACAGCCGCAGCGACACGTCCGCCAGCGCCTTGCCCATCGCCGTCGCCGTCATCGCCCGGAAGTCCTCCGCCAGCCCGTCCGGGTCCGCCACGATGTCCACCGTGCCGAGCAGCGCCTCGGAGATCCGGCGCAGCTCCGCCACCTGCCAGTCGGTGCCCACGCCCCGGCAGTCGCCGGTGAACCGGCCCGCCACCTGGTCCAGCACCCGCGTCAGGTGCTGCGGCGTCTCGTGCTGGTTCTGCCCGTCGGTCAGCAGGATCGCGTGCTTCGGCCCCTCGTCGTGGCCGGCGAACACCCGGTCGGCCAGCAGCAGCCACTGGCCCATCGCCGTGCCGCCGTCCGCCCGGAGCTGCCGCACCGCCCGCTTGGCCGCCGCGCGGGTCGCCTTCGACGCCGCCACCAGCTCGGGCTGCGCCGGGTACACCATCCGCGCCTCGTCGTTGCCCGCGACCACCGCGAACATCACCCCGTCGCGCAGCGCGTCCACGGCCGCCTCGGTCGCCTGCTTCGCCGCCGCGAGCTTCGTCGGCGGGTACCGCATCGACCCGGAGGTGTCCACGACGATCACCTCCGCCGCGTTCGCCGCGGGTTTCGCGTCCGCGTCCGCCTCACCGGTCGCCGACACGGTCACGATCGCGTCGACCTCCGCCGCGCCCTCCGGCAGGTACTCGTTCTGGAACACCTCGACGGCGAACTCAAGCGCCATGCCCACCCCGCAGTTGAACGACCACCACTGTGACGTTGTCGTGCCCACCGGACTTCAACGCGACCTCCACCAGCTCCCGCGCCACCTCGATCGGCGCCACCCCGCGCGGCAGCACCGCGAGCAGGTCCTCCGGCTCCGGCAGGTAGTTCCACAACCCGTCGCTGCACAGCACCAGCAGCCCCGGCGTCTCCACCCGGAACGTCACCGTCCGCGGGCCGTCCTGCCCCGAGTCCGCGCCCAGCCACCGCGACAGCACGTGCGCCCGCCGGTCGGTCAGCGCCTCCTCCTCGGTCAGCACGCCCTCCGCGACGAGCTGCGCCGCCCACGTGTCGTCCGTGGTCAGCTTCGCCGCGCCGGACTCGCCCACCAGGTAGGCCCGCGAGTCGCCCACCCAGCCCACGGTGGCGGCGTCCTCGGCCACCACCGCCGACACGAACGTGCAGGACGGCGCGACCTCCTCCGCGCCCGGCCGCGCCAGCCGGGTCACCGCCGCGTCCGCCGCCAGCACCGCGTCCCCGGTCGCCACCTCCGGGTCCGCACCCGCCTGCACGGCCGTCAGCAGCACGTCCACCGCCGTGTCCACGGCCACCTGCGACGCCTGCTCGGCCCGCTCCGAGGACGCCACCCCGTCGCACACCACCGCCGCCACACCGCGCCCGCGCACCCGGCCGAACGCCATCGAGTCCTCGTTGCGCTGCCGCCGCCTGCCCCGGTCGCTCACCCCGGCCAACCCCGGCAGCACGAACTCCACCCGGTCCCGCGCCGACGGCCGCGCCCGGCCGCACTGCCCGCAGTACCCGTCCGGGTCGAACTCCCCGCCGCACGCGCACCGCGCCGACGCCACCGCCTCCGGCCCGCCCACCGGGGTGCGCCGCACCCTCAGGTTGCGACCGCACTCCTCGCAGAAGCGGTCCTGCGGCGACACCGCCGCCGCGCACTCCGGGCACGATTCCACCGTCACACCAACGTCCTGGGCCGGACCGCGTTCGCGCGGTCGACGAGCGCGATGCGCTCTTCCGGGGTGTCCGCCAACCGCGCGAGCTGCCGGTAGCAGCGCTCCAGGCCCGACCGCAGCCCGGACTCGCTCAGCTCGCAGCCCAGCAGCCGCCCGGCCGGCGCGGAACCGTCGGCGGGCAACGACTCCAGCGCCGTGCGCAACAACTCCGCGGTGAGCAGCGCCCGCCGCGCCACGTCCAGGTCCAGCCCCGCCAACCGCGTGCCCGCCGCCAGCAGGTCCGCCGGTGCGCCACCCGCCTGCGCCCGCACGGCCGCGACCTGCGCCGCCACGTGGTGACTGGACGTCTCCGGCACCGAGTGCAGCACCGCCACCGCCGCCTCCCGCTCCCCGGCGGCCAGCAGCACCCGCGCCAACCCGAACGCCGCGCTCACGTACGCGTGGTCGGTGCGCCACACCACCCGGTAGCCCGCCGCCGCCGTCACCGGATCGCCCGCCAGCTCCGCGCACACCGCCACCGCCAGCTTCGGCGCGGCCTCGCCCGGCACCACGTCGCACACCTGGTCGAACGCCTCCCTCGCATCCGCCGTGCGGCCCGCCACCAGCGCCGCCAGCCCCCGGTACCAACCCGGCCGCCAGTCGTCCGGCGCGGGCACCTGCGGGTCGTCCGGGTCGAACAGCGCCGGCGTGGCCAGCTCCGCCAACTCCGCCTCCGCCTCCGCCACCCGGTCCGCCTCGATCAGCGCCCGCACCACCTGCAGGCGGACCTCCACCGTCGACACCGGAGCCGCCCGCAACGCCGTCACCAGCCCGGCCGGGTCGCCCGTCGTCGCCGTCGCCAGGAAGCCCGCCGCCGCGTCCGCCGTGTCCACCTGCGGCACCGGCATCCCCGCCACCACGGCCCGCGCGTCCGGCACGCCCTCCGTGCCGAACGCCCGCCGCTCCGGCGTGAACTGCCGCGACAGCCCCGGCCGCGGCACGTCGTCCTGCTCCGCCAACACCTCCCGCAGCACCCCGGTGAGCTGCTCGGCCATCTCCTCCGCCGAGGCGAACCGCTGCTCCGGGTCGCGGTGCGTGGCGCGTCCGAGGAACCGGCGGAACGAGTCGTGCCGCGCCAGCACCGGCTCGTCCGCCGGCGACGGCAGCGTCTCCTGGTGGGCGCGGCGGAAGTCGAACGGGAAGCTCATCACCGCCAGCGCCCGGCCCACCGTGTACAGGTCGGAGGCCACCGACGGGCCGACCGTGCCGATCTCCGGCGCCTGGTAGCCGATCGTGCCGTAGATGGGGGAGTGCCGGTCGTCGATGCGCCGCACCGCGCCCAGGTCGATCAGCTTGAGCTGCTCCTCGGTCTGGATCACGTTGTCCGGCTTGAAATCGCAGTACAGCAGACCCACCCCGTGCAGGTAGCCCAACGCGGGCAGCACCTCCAGCGCGTACGCGATCGCCTGCGCCACCGGCAGCGCCTCCCGGCCCGTGCCCTCCGCCCGCAACGCCTTGATCAGGTCCTTGACCGACGTGCCGCCCACGTACTCCATCACGATGTAGTCGACCAGCTCGCCGGACTCCCGGTCGGCGTGCCGCACGAAGTTGTGGATCTTGACGATGTTCGGGTGCTCCACCTCGGCCAGGAAGCGCCGCTCCGCCATCGCCGCCGCCATCGCGTCCGCGTCACCGGAGTCCAGCAGGCCCTTGAGCACCACCCACCGGTGGCTCACCGCGTGGTCGGCCGCCAGGTAGATCCAGCCCAGCCCGCCGTGCGCCAGGCACCCCAGCACCTCGTACTGCTCGTGCAGCACCTCGCCGGGCGCCAGCTTCGGCGTGAACGAGTAGCGGTGCCCGCAGTGCGCGCAGAACCCCTCCACCCGGCCGGGCCGCCCGTCCCGGCCGCGCCCGACCTCCTTGCCGCACGACGAGCAGAACCGCTTCGCCTCCGGCACCTCCGGATCGGTCAGGACGGCGGCCTTCGGATCCCGCGAGGGCACCCGCGGCACCTCGACCAGACCCGCGCCGAGCCGCCCCCGGCCCGACGAGCGCGTCGACGCGCGCCGCGACCGGCCACCCGACGAGGTGGAGGCCGACGCCGCCCAGGGCGCCGTGCCCGGCCCGGTGTCCTGCCCGGTGTCCTGCCCGCCGCCGGCCAGCTCGGGCGCCGCACCCGCGACCGTGCCCGCCACCGTGCCCGCCAACACCGGGGCCTCCAGCCCGCACCGGTCGCAGAACCCGTCCGCGTCGACCTCGCCGCCGCACGCCGGCCGTGGACACGTCCTCATCGGACCGCCTCCGTCCTGTCCAGCACCGCTCGCTGATACCGGGCCACCGCCACCGTGCCGGCCCGCAGGTCGCACGGCGCGGCGTGCAGCACGTCCCGCGCCACCCGGTGCAGCGCGGCCAGCCCGGCGTCCTCGGCGAACCCGCGCGCCGTCGCCTTGGCCCGGTAGGCCTCCAGCCGGCCGCGCAGCTCCGACCGCCGGTCCAGCGACCCGGCCAACTGCGCCGACACCGCCCGCACCCGCGCCAGCACCGCGCCCGCCGCCGACTCCACCTCGGCCACCTCCCGCTCCCGCACCTCAGGGAAACGCGCCCGCAGCCCCTCCAGTGCCCGGACCGGCCCGGAAACTTCCGGCACCTCCGGATGCGCACCGGCGATCCGCGCCACCACCCGCTCCCGAAGCACGACCGCTTCCCGCCGCGCCGCCGCCGCCTCGGCCAACCTCGCCGCGACCGCGTCCGCCCGCGCGGCGAACCCCTCGTGCAGCACGGCCACCTCGGCGACCCGGTCCGCCAGGTCCGCCACCCCGGGGTCCGGCGTCAGCGGATCGGCCACCGCGCGGGCGTGCGCCGCCGCCACCTCGTCGCGCAGCCCGACGACCACCGCCGAGTCCGCCGGCCCGGCCAACCGCCCGCCCAACGGGTCCAGCAACGCCAACCGCCGCGCCCACTCCCCGTGCGCCTCGTCGAACAACTCGGTCAGCTCGGCGTACCGGACCTTCATCCGCGCCACCAACTCGGCCAGCGTGATCCGCTCCGCCGCCACCGCCGGGCCGGTCAGCGTCCGCACCGGCACCTGCGCCGCCAACACCACCTCCGGCCCGGTCAACAGCCGCCGCAGCTCCAGCGGGTCGCGCGTCGCGGACGCCTGCGCCAACACCGCCCGATACGCGTCGAACCACTCCCACAAGCCGACCATCGCGTCGTTCGCCCACTCCCACCGCCGCGCGCTGACGCCGGTCAGCCGCGTGCCGCGGAGCAGCCGGTGCCCGGGGTGGTCGTCCATGGCGAGCAGGGACTGCGCCACCCGATCGCTCTCGGCGCGCAGCCCGGCCAGCTCCGCGTCGGGGTCCATGTCGGGGTCCATGTCGGGGTCCACGGTCAGTCCCGGTACGCCGCGACCGGCGGCGCGGGCGGCTCGCCCAGCCAGCGGCGGTGGATCGACGCCCACGTGCCGTCCGCCCGCAGCCGCTCCAGCAGCGCGTTGACGAACCGCACGAAGTCCTCGTGCTGCCGGGGGAACGCCATCCCGTAGGGCTCGGCGGTGAACTGCGGCCCGACGATCTTCGTGTACGGGTCCTGCGCGGCGAACCCGGCCAGGATCGTGTCGTCGGTGGAGATCGCGTCCACCTGACCCTGCTGGAGCATCACCAGGCAGTCGGTCCAGTTGGGCACCGACACGGCGACCGGCCTGGACGGCGCGTTGGCGACGTTGGCCAGCGAACTGGACCCCTTGGTCGCGCACACCCGCCGCCCGCCCAACGACTCGATCCCGGTCACGTCGGACGAACCGGGCACCAGCACCCGCTGCCCGGCCTGGTAGTAGACGGTCGAGAAGGCCACCCGCTGCCACCGCTCGCAGTTGATGGTCATCGTGCGCACGACGATGTCCACGTCACCCTTCTCCAGGGCCGGGATGCGCTCGTCGGACGTCAACACCTTGAACTGGATCCGCCCCGGATCCCCGAAGACCGCCCGCGCGACCTCGCGCGCCATGTCGACGTCGAACCCCTCCAGCTCCCCGGAGAACGGGTTGCGGAACCCCATCAGGTAGGTGTTCTGGTCGACCCCGGCGATCAACCGCCCACGGGCCAGCACGCGCTCCATCGTCGACCCGGGCGGCATCTGCCCGGCCTGCGGCAACCCACCGGACGGCCGCAGGCTGGCCGTGGCGTCGCACGACGGCGGGGCGACCGCCACGGCACTGGGCGGAACCGTCAACTCGACCGCGTCGGCCGGCCGGGGCACCACCACCGACCCGCCACCGATCCCGGGCGCCCCGCTCGGCACCGGAGCACACCCGGCGACCAGCGCGGACAACACCACCACGAAACCCCGGAAACGCCCGAACAGCCCCGTCATCGGTACTCCTTCAACCGCTGCCACAACCCCGCCGTGGCCGCCGTCGCCGCGAGCAGCGCCAACAGCACCACCACCGGCACCGCACCCGACAACGCGCCCCGAGCCCCCGCGATCCGGTCGGTCAACTCCGCCCGCGACCGCCCCAAGGCGTCCTCCAGATCCGAGTCCAATTCGTCGAACGCGGTGGCCGCGCTCCCCGCGTCGGTACCCAGCGCCAACCCCACCGCCGCGGTGAACTCCCCGGTGTCGTCGGCCGAACGCACCCGCGCGTGCGCCTCCTGCCACCGCCCGTAGTGCTCGCCCGCCGCCACCACCGCCGGCATCGAACTCGCCGCCCCCGCCCGCGCCAGCAGGTCCTTCAACTCGCCGCTGACCTCGGTGTACCGCTCCTCGTAGGCCGCACCGCTGCCACGCGCCACCAACGTCAGCGTCTCGTCGCCCCGGGCGGTCAGCGTCGCGATCCGCGCCCGCGCCAGCACGTCGACCAGGGCGGCGTCGTCCTTGCTGGCCGAGGCGTTCGACACCACCAGCAACGACGCCACCAACACCCACAGCAGCGACACCACGCAAGCCACCGAAGCGGCCACCAGCCCGACGTTGAGCAGCCGGTTCGTCATGCGCGTCAGGTAGCGCTGCGCCATCACCAACGCGGCCAGCAGCAGCGCCCCGAGCACCAGTTCCAGCCACGGCAGCGACCCGGCGTCGTCCAGGTCCCGCACCACGTTCCCGGTCTCCACCCGGTACAGCTCCCGCGCGGCCGGCAGGAGCTGCGACCGCATCAGGTTCGACGCCTCCCGCAGGTACGCCGCGCCCACCGGGTTGCCCTGCCGGTTGTGCGCCCGCGCGGTCTCCACCAGCCCCGTGTACACCGGTAGCTGACCGGACAGCGTCGACAGCGCGGCCGACAGCTCGGGGGAGCGGGTGATCTCGCCGGTCGCCGTGGACAGCGCCGCCGCCGCCTCCGCCACGTCCGCCTCGTACCGCTGCCGCAGCCCCGCCGACTCCACACCGCCGGACAGGAACGCGCTGGCCGCCGTCGCGTCCGCGTCCGCCATCGCCCGGTAGACCTCCTGGGCGGCGAACGCCAACGGCTCACTGCGGTCGGCCAACACCTCCAACGCCGCCGAACGGCGCTGCACGGCGCCCGCCGTCAACGCCCCCGCCAGCAGACTCGCCGCGATCAGCAGCAGCGCCACCAGGCTCAACCGGCCCGGTGTGCTCCGGGCCAGACCGGTGACCCGGCGCACGGCGCCGCGATTCCGCTGTGCCTCGACCAGCACGACCGCCTCCTTCCCGGAGTGATCCGCGCCACTCGCCGCACCGTCAGGGTAGATCGAAGTACGTGTCACGGGGGCCGGTTCGCGCCACTCGCCCCGGGACGGCGGGCGGACGTAACTAGGCTCGACGCCGTGATGGTCATCGCGCACCTCAGCGACACCCACTTCGACGGCGGCACCCGCGCCACGCGACGCGCCCGCCGCGTCATGGACTACCTGAACGGCCTGCCCGGTCCGCTGGACGCGATCCTGGTCAGCGGCGACATCGCCGACCACGGCCTCACCCCCGAGTACGAACTGGCCCGTGCACACCTGGTCTCGGAGTATCCGGTGCTGCTGCTGCCGGGCAACCACGACGAGCGCGGAACTTTCCGGGAAGTCCTGCTCGGCGAGCCGCCCGGCGGCGCGCCGGTCAACCGGGCCGTGACGGTCGGCGACACGGTGTTCGCGCTGTGCGACTCCAGCATCCCCGGCCGCTCCGACGGCCTGCTCGGCGACGACACCCTCGGCTGGCTGGAGACCGTGCTCCAGCGGGGCGCGCCGACGTTCGTGTGCCTGCACCACCCGCCGGTGACGGTGTACGAGCCCACCATCGACCGCATCCGCCTCACCGACGCCGACCGCCTGGCCGACGTGCTGGCGGGCCACCGCAACGTGACCGCCGTGCTGTGCGGGCACGCCCACGCCGGGGTCGCGACGACGTTCGTGGGCAGACCGCTGGTGGTCGCGCCCGGCGTCGTGTCGACCCTGCTGCTGCCGTGGGAGTCCGACCGGGTGGTCGACCGCGACCTGCCGCCCGCCATCGCCTTCCACGTCCTCGACGGTCGCCGGTTCACCACCCACTTCCGCGTCGTGGTCTGAACGTCGCGCACCTCGTCCGTCTGTTCCGGCCCGGCGACGAGGTGACTCGTGGTGAACGGCGGCCGGCCCGGCACGGTGACCAGCATCCGGACCTTGGTGCAGCGGTCGTCCTCGCCGCACCACACGCGCTCCGCGGACGTGACCTCGCCCATGACGCGCACCCCGGCCGTGTCCAGGTCGCGCCACACGCGCCGGTGCCGCACCGTGCCGACGACGGCCAGGACCAGAACGACCACGGTGAGCGGGGTCCACACGAGACCGGTCACGACGACGCCCACCCTGTCGTCGTCCGCGATCGCCCCTGCCCGTCACCTCGCATCGGGTTTCAAGGACGGGCGCCGAGCCGCCGCCGCACCTCCATCAACGCCTCGCCCAGCAGGTTCAGCCCCAACCAGGCCGCCGGGTCGGCCGCCCGCTCGTCGTCGGCGGCCAACCCGATGCCCCAGACGCGGTCCAGCGGGCTCGCCTCCACCAGCACCCGGTCCCCGGTGCCCAGCAGGAACTCCCGCGCCCCGTCGTGCGCGCCGAACTTCGCCAGGTTCCCGCGCACCACGACGTCCAGCCGCCGCGCCGCCCACGTGTCCCGGTCGAACCCGCGCACCTGCCGGCCCAGCGCCTTGGCCTCACCCGGCGTCCGCGCGGCGAGCACCCGGGCGGCGGTCGCGGTGTCGCCGAACAGCTCCGCCTTGCCCGCCATCATGAAGTGCTCGGCCGTCGGGTAGACCCGGCCGTCCACCTCGAACGGCGACTCCCACCACTGGCTCAGGCACTCCTCGCCGAGCCGGCCGTCGGACCTGCCCTCGGCGCCCCAGAAGAACACGAATCCCGTCACGCCACCACGATCGCAGACGGCCACCCCGCCCGCCGGACCCGCCGAGGCCGCGTATTCCGAACCCGCCGGACGCTAGGACCGGGGCGGCAACGGCAGGGGCAGCGCGGGCAGGCCGTCGAGGCTCTGCCCGACGTGGTCCTTGCCCTCGCAGTAGGCCGCGAACTGCTCGTCGGACTTGCGCCCGAAGTAGTCCCGTGCAGCGTCCGCTCCGCCCGGTAGTCCATGAACGGCACGGCGAAACCGCACGTGTCGCTGATCAGCCCCGCCGTCACCACCACGACCGCCCGCAGCCCCGGCCCGTCCGCCTCCCCGAACCCGGCCACCAGCGAGGGGAACCGGGGATCGTCGCGGAACACCGGCTCACCGGTGCCGTGCACGCGCACGATGTTCGGCGGCCCGTCGAACGCGCACCACATGAGCGTGATCCGCCCGTTCTCCCGCAGGTGCGCGATGGTCTCGGCGTGGCTGCCGCCGAAGTCCAGGTACGCCACCCGCTGCTCGTCCAGCACCCGCCACGTCCCCGCGCGGCCCTTGGGCGAGAGGTTCACGTGCCCGTCGGCCGACAACGGCGCGGTGGCGGTGAAGAACAGCGGCTGCGCCTCGATGAACTCGCGCAGCCGTCCGTCGATCCGATCGTAGGTCTTCCCCATACCGCCAGTATCACCGACCGGGCGGCCGGTACCGGCGCACGTCGCTGCTCTTCAAGCCGGGGAACGCGTGCACTCGCTGCCACACCTCCGACACGCCCACCGACCCGTTGCCGCGCGACACCGCGTCGATGTGCGCCGCAGCCGATGTCCACTCGGCGTAGTTCAGCACCCGCAGCCCGTCCGTGCTGATGTGGAAGTGCCCGGAGATCCCACCCGGATGCGGCTCCTCCTCGGCCGCCAGCGCCTCGAACACCAGGTCCACCCACTGCTCGGCGACACCGGGCCGCTCGAACTCCACCGACACCAGCACCACGCAGCCCGGCTCCGCCGCCGCGTCGCGGAGCCCGGTCGACCGGTAGCGGCGGTAGGCGACGAACCCGTCCACGTCCGGCGAACCCGACCACTGCGAATACGTCACGACGTCACCGGAGCCCGCCAGCCGGTAGTCCGCCAGCAGTCCCTCCGGCCGGGGGTCGAAGGTCGCGTCGAAGGGCGCCACCAGCACCAGGTCCACATCGGACCGCGTCAGATCAGGTCTCATGGCGGCCACGCTACGACCGTCCACACCGGCCCCGAATCCGTCAGGTGACCGGTCGTCGGAAACCTCGTTGCCGATCACCGGCGACGTGACGAGACTCCCGGCATGGCACCCGAGATCCGCCGGTCCCTCGTCCTGCACTCCCGGCTGCGCCGCGACCCGCACGCCCTGCTGCGCAGGATGCTCGACCGGATCCCGCCCGGCACGGAACCCGACGCGCCGGTCGAGGAGCTGGAGACCCGGATCGCCGAACTGCTCGGCAAACCCGCCGCCCTGTTCTTCCCCTCCGGCACGATGGCCCAGCAGACCGCGCTGCGGGTGCACGCCGACCGCACCGGCCGCCGCACGTTCGCCGCCCACCCGCAGAACCACGTCACCCTGTGGGAGCAGCAGGGCTACAGCGCGGTGCACCACCTCGTGCACCGGCCGGTCGGCGACCCGCACGGCCTGATCACCCTCGCCGACCTCGGACAGGTCCGCGAACCGCTCTCCGCGCTGCTGCTGGAACTGCCGCAACGCGAGATCGGCGGCCTGCTGCCCACCTGGGACGAACTGGAGGCCCAGACCGGGTGGGCCCGCGAACGGGGCGCCGCCGCCCACCTGGACGGAGCGCGCCTGTGGGAGGCGCAGCCGTTCTACGGCCGCCCGCACGCCGAGATCGCCGCCCTGTTCGACACCGTCTACGTGTCGCTGTACAAGGCGGTCGAAGGAGTGCGCGGCGCGATCCTCGCGGGCGACCGGGAGACCATGGACGTCGCGTCGGTGTGGCGCACCCGCCTGGGCGGCGCCCTGCCCGACGCGTGGCCGCTGGCCGTCGCCGCGCTCGTCGGCCTGGAGGAGACCCTGCCCCGGATGGGCGAGTTCCTCGACCACGCCCGCGCCGTCGCCGCCGCGATCAACGCCGACGGCTACGCCCGCACCAACCCCGAGGTGCCGCAGACGCCGCTGTTCCACATCCACCTGCCGGCCGCGGGTGAGGCCGTGTCCGCCGCCGCGCGCAGGATCCTCGACGAGACCGGCGTCCAGCTCCCGTCCCACGCCCGCGCGGCGTCCGAACCGGGCCGCAGCTCCATCGAGGTGACCATCGGGGTGACCGCCCTGGAGGTCACCCCGGAGGAGGTGGCGGAGCTGGTCCGCCGACTTCGCTGAGCGCCCGTGCCAACAGCTCCCGCTCCGCCGCGTTCCCGGCCAGCTCCCACGCCCGCCGGAGCGCCGCGGCGGCCTCCGCGGTCCTGCCCACCCGCCGCAGCAGGTCCGCGCGCACGCTGTGGAACAGGTGGTAGGAGTCCAGGGACAGCCCGTCCACCAGGTCCAGCGCGACCGCCGGCCCGTCGACCTCGGCCACCGCGACCGCCCGGTTCAGCGCCACCACGGGGCTCGGCGTGCACACCGTGAGCCGGTCGTAGAGCGCGACGACCTGCCGCCAGTCGGTCGGCGGCGGGTCGCTGTGCACGGCGTTGATCGCCGCCTGGACCTGGTACGGGCCGGGTCGGTTGCGTCGCAGGCACCGCCGCACCAGGTCCCGCCCCTCGGCCAGCAGCGCCGCGTCCCACCGCGAGCGGTCCTGGTCGGCCAGCCGCACCAGGCCGCCGGTGGCCGACGTGCGGGCCGCCCGCCGCGCGTGGACGAGCAGCATCAGCGCCAGCAGCCCCACCGCCTCCGGCTCGTCGGGCATCAGCTCCACCAGCAGCCGACCCAGCCGGACCGCCTCCGCGCACAGCTCCTCCCGCACCAGGTCCTCGCCGGAGGACGCGGAGTAGCCCTCGTTGAAGATCAGGTACACCACGGCCAGCACACCGCGCAGCCGGTCGGGCAGCTCGGCCTCGCCGGGCACCCGGTAGGGGATGCGGGCGTCCCGGATCTTGGCCTTGGCGCGCACCAGCCGCTGCGCCATGGTCGGCTCCGGCACCAGGAACGCCCGCGCGATCTCCGCCGTGGTCAACCCGCCCAGCAGGCGCAGCGTCAACGCCACCCGCACGCCCGTGCCCAGCGCCGGGTGGCAGCAGGTGAAGATCAGCCGCAGCCGGTCGTCGGGCACCACGTCCTCCTCGGCCGGTTCGTCGCGGGCGTGCAGCAGCGCCGCCTGCGCGTGCTTGTCGTCCCGGCGGGCCTCCCGGCGCAGCCGGTCGATCGCCCGGTTGCGGGCGGTGGTGATGATCCAGCCCGCCGGGCTCGGCGGCACGCCGGTGTCCGGCCAGCGGCGCACGGCCTCGGCGAACGCGTCCTGGACCGCTTCCTCGGCGATGTCGATGTCGCCGAACACGCGGACCAGGACGGCCACCGAGCGTCCGTACTCGCGGCCGAACACCTGCTCGACCAGGTCCGGCACGGTCAGCCGGTGGTCACGTGGAACGGCCGCACCTCCACCGGCAGCGTGCACGCCACGCTCATCCGGCGGCCCCACTCCAGCGCCGCGTCCAGGTCCGGCACGTCCACGATGCTGAACCCGCCGATGTACTCCTTGGCCTCGGCGAACGGACCGTCCGACACCACGATCCCGTCGTCCTGGGGCCGCAGCGTGGTCGACGCCTCCGGGCCGTGCAGCCCGCCGGCGAACACCCACACGCCGTGCTCGCGCATGTCGGCGTCCACCTTCTCCACGTCCCGCATGATGTTCTCCAGCTCCTCCGGCGCGGGCTGGTGCCCGCCGGCGGGTTCGACCACGCTGATCAGGTAGTGGGTCATCGCGTCCTCCTTCGAGTGGGCCTGCCGCCCTCTACACGAACGGTCCCCGGCGGGATCGACACGTGGCGCGCGGTTTTCGCGTGGTTTTCTGCGCGGCTGCTCACGAGTGGTGCTCCAGCACCTGGTTCAGCATCCGCACCAGCTCGTTCCGGTCGTGCTCCGGCAGCGCCGCGAGCAGCGCGTCCTGCGCGCCCGCCAGCACCCCGTCGAGGCGCCGCAGGTGCGCCGAGCCCGCCTCGGTGAGCGTGACGACGTTGCGCCGCCGGTCGACGGGGTCGGGGGACCGCAGGACGAACCCCCGCTCGGACAGCTCGTTCACCGTCGCCACCACGTCGCTGCGGTCCACCCCGCCCCGCCGGCCCAGCTCCGCCTGGCTGGCCGGGCCGAACTCCTCCAGCGTCGCCAGCAGCGAGTAGTGGTAGCGGCGCGCGCCCGCCGCGCCGAACCCGTCCGCCACCAGCCGCTGCGCCACCGTCGCCGTCTGGTTGAGCAGCCAGCTCGGCGTGCCGCGCAGCCGGGCGGGTGCACCCCTGGTTTCCATGCGGCGCAGTCTACCCACTTGTTGGTCGCGCCAACGATTAGCTGCGTCCGGCGGGTCGGACGGGCTGCCGGACGACCGTCCTGAGCTTGGCGGGTCCGGTCCTGCGTGGGTCGCTGAGGTAGACCTCGTGGTGCAGCCCGCCGAAGGTCAGGCCGTGGGTGTCGAAGTACTCGCCGTGCAGGTGCGCCAACAGGGGCGCCTCGTCGTCGTACGGCCCGATGTGCAGCGCCTGGGCGCACCGACCCTCGTGCAGGGTCAGGTGGCGGACGTCGGCGACGGCGGGCAGCCCCTTCTTCGCCAGGGCGGCGTTGCGGGCATCCGCGACCAGGTCCGGGGTGATCCAGGACGGCAGTCCGATGAGCATGGTCCAGTTCCAGGAGTCCTTGGCGCCGACGGTGAACGCCTCCGGGTCCTCCGCCCACCACAGCCCTTCCAGCGGCCCGACCACGAAGTCCCGCCCGGCCCGCTTGCTCGCGAACTTGACCGTGTACGCCACGGAGTAGAGCGCTTCCACGGCACGGGCGTAGGCCGGCGCGCTGTTGGGGTTGCCGCTGCCGTCGATCGCGACGAACTGCTGTTCGGGCACGTCCACGAGCGCCCAGGTGGTGTTCTTCGGCGCGTAGAACTCCTTCAGCTCCCGCTTGAGGTCGTACGTGGACATCAGTCTTCTCCCGGGATCGACGTGCCGTCCAGCGACGCCCGGTAGGCGGACAGCCAGGCGCGTTCGGCGGCGAGTTGGGCGAGCGTGTACTCGAAGATCGCGCGGACGAACCCCGGCAGGTCGGGCTGCGCGTCGGCCGCCGCCCGGACGTCCCGGTGGCGCTCGGCGAGCGCCGCGGCCCGCTGCTCCACCGCGGCCCGCAGGCGTCCGGGCGGGATCACGGGCTGGTTGGCCAACCCGACCAGCAGCGCCGGGAACACCGGGTGCGGCTCGGCGACGGCCCGCTCGGCGGCCTCCGCGCAGGCCCGCCGTCCCTCGCCGGTCGCGGCGAACACCTTCCGCCCGGTCGTCCGGCCGCCCGCCGGTGGACCGGCCTCGCCGATCAGCCCCCGGTCGCGGAGCTTGCCCAGCAGGTAGTAGATGGAACTGAAGCCGATCTCGGTCCACTCCCGCATGCCGCGCGCGGTGATGACCTCCTCCAGTTCGTACCCGTGCCGCGGTTTCTCCACGATCAGGCCGAGCAGCGTCAGCTCGGCCGGCGTCAGCGCTGGGGCCATGCCGCCTATTCTAGTACTAGAATAGGCGGCATGGCGGCCGGTGCCGCACACGCTGCCGACAGTCCCGCACATCGCCGTACCGCCGGCACGATCTCAGCCGTGGACGTCAACCTTTCTCCGTCGGGGCACGCCGGCCCCGCCGGACGACAGCGGCGTCAGCGGCTCATCGGACTCTTGTGCAAGACGCTGTTCCCGCTGCTGCTTGTCGCGATCTTCATGGCCGTACCGCTGACAGCGGGCATACATTTCCCGCAATGGTGGGACCGGTGGTGGGCGTACGTGGTGCCGGCCGGGACGGTGCTCCTGGGAATGGCGTTGTGGCTGCGGCACCAAGGCGAACGGATCGCGTGGCGCGGGGAGTGGGACTTCGCCCGTCCGCCCACCACACCGAGAGCCGGGACAGCGGGAGACGGAGACGTGTCCGCCGCGCCGGGCGACCGGCGGCTGTTCGTCCCGCGCCGGCCGGGGTTGCGCCTGCTCGGGTACCTGATGTGGGTGGTGGCCTGGTTGTGCTGCCTGGCCGGCATGGCGTCGACGCTGGGCGGCATGACCCTGGCGATGGAAGCCCGTGCCCACCCGTGGTGGGTGATGGGCGTCGCGACCGGGTTGCTGTACCTCGGCGGACTCGTGGTGACGCAGGGCAGGAAGACGTTCGTGCGGGCCAGGCGCCGTCGGGCCCGTGTCATCCCCGGCCCGCACATCCCCCAGGCAGGCTCCTACGTCCTGTACCTGCGGTCGTTCGGAGACGATCAGCGTCGGAAATCCGTCCACGAGATCCCGGGGTCGGGTTTCGCCGGCGTCTCGATCGGACTCCTCATCTCCGGCCGCTCGGTGGAGGAGCAGATCGCCGACACCCTGCGTCCGGTCGGGCCGTTGATCGCCGTCGGCGCGCCGGGCGAACAGCTCCCGCACACGGGAGCGGCACGCATGTACCTGCCCGACGGGCCGGACGGAGCGTGGCAGGAGCCGGTGCGCCGACTCCTGTCGCGCTCCCGGCTCACCGTGCTCACCCTCGGGACCAGCGAGGGCACGATGTGGGAGCTGACCGAGTCGCTGCGCCGGCTGCCCCCGCAACGACTCGTCCTCTTACTACCCCCGATGGGAGACGCCGACTACGAGCACATCCGCGCGTCCACCACTGCACGCCTGCCGGCCCGGCCCGGTTGGCTGACCTCCGACGACCTGGAACCGGTGCAGGGAGTCGTCCACTTCGCCGCCGATTGGACACCCACCGCCACCCCCGTCCTGAAGACCCATGGGAATCCACTGGTCAACGTGTTCAGCGCGCTCCTGCCCGCCCTGACACCCGCCTTCCACGCCCTCGACGAGCACGAGCAGCGAAGCGGCAGGCACCACGGCTTACTCCGATCACCCGGCGACGCTTCAGGACAGGACACGTCCTAGATCGTCTTCGGCTACCGTGGGTCCGGTGTGGATCGAGGAGGACACCGCCGTGGGGCAGTTGCGGGCCCGCGTCCGCCGACCCGCCGGCGGACCGGCCGTGCCGGGACTGGTGTTCATCGACGGCTCGGGCATCTCGGCGCTCGAAGACCACGGCGACTGGCCCACCTGGATCAGCGCCTGCGGCGCGGCCGTGCTGTGGCACGACAAACCCGGCTGCGGCCCGTCGCCCGGCAACTGGCGCGACCAGTCGCTGGCCGACCGGGCGGCGGAGGCGCTGGCCGCGGTGGAGGTGCTGCGCGGGTGGCCCGGCGTCGACCCGGCCCGGGTGGGCGTGATCGGCTGGAGCCAGGGCGGCTGGGTGTCGCTGCTCGCCGCGACCACCGGCGGGGTCGACCACGTGGTCACGGTGTCCGGCCCCGGCATGTCGATGGCCCGCCAGGAGCGCTGGCGCATCGAACGGTCCCTCGTCCTGGCCGGCGTGCCCACCGGGGCGGCCATGGCGTGGGTCGACGAACGCACCCGCCGCATCCGGGCGGGGGAGCCGCCCACCCGGATCATCGAGGACCAGGAACGGTTCCGCGACGAGCCGTGGTACCCGCAGGTGTCCCTGATCTACGACCTGCCGGCACGCCTCGCGTTCTTCGCCCGCAGCATGGACGTCGACCCGGCCGACCACCTGCCCCGCCTGGACCGCCCGCTGCTCGCGCTGTTCGGCGGGGCCGACGACATCATCCCCGTGCCCGAGAGCGTCGCCGCGTTCGCGCCTTACGCGACCGGACTCGCCGTGTTCCCCGGCGCCGACCACAGCCTGTTCACCGCGGACCCGACGCCCGACGTGCCGCGCGCCGACCGACTCGCGGCCGGGTTCCGGCCGATGCTCACGGCGTTCCTGGCCGGCTGAACTCGGCGATCCGCAACCCCGGCACCGGCTCGGACGTGCCGGTCCGCCGGAACCCCAGCCCCTCGTACAAGGCGATCGCCGGTCCGTTGTCCGCACCGGTGGCCACCACCGCCGGACCGCCCTCGGCCAGCACCGCCCGCACGAGCCGCCGTGCCAGACCACGCCGGAAGAAGTCCGGGTCCACGCACAGCCGGTCGATGTCCAGCACCCCGTCGACCCTGGCCCACGCGACGAACCCGGCCGGCGTCCCGTCGACGTGGGCACCCAGCCACCGCAGCGGCCGGGCACGCAGCTCCGCCACCGTCTCGTGCAGGGCGGGAATCGCCGTCGACCCGATCAACCGGGCTTCGACCGCATAGGACCGCAGCCCGATCCGGTGCACCGCCCGCGCCACCGCCTCGTCGGACAGGTCGAGTTCGATCATGCCGCACCCTCCGGCTCCACCACGGTGACGGCGCGCGGCGCCGACCGCCGGTCCGGGATGCCTCGGACGACGATAGTGAGGAACACCGCCGCGCCCGCCGCGAACACCGGCAGCACCACGCCCGCGCGGACCACGGTCTCC
This sequence comes from Actinosynnema sp. CS-041913, assembly GCF_050942485.1. Lineage (NCBI taxonomy): Bacteria > Bacillati > Actinomycetota > Actinomycetes > Pseudonocardiales > Pseudonocardiaceae > Actinosynnema > Actinosynnema sp. CS-041913. Next base: position 4,465,206 of record NZ_CP192037.1, read on the forward strand.
AGTTCTCCGAGATCCACGGCACGGACCGGGGCCCGGAGCTTCCCGAGGTCTCCGACGGTGAGCAGGGTGAGCACGAAATGCGCGTGGCCGCCCAGGTCGTAGAGCAGCCACCACGCCCACCACCAGTGCACCGCCGCCCGGCTCCGGCCGCGGTCGGACGCGGACGCGGTCCAGACGTCGGCCACCACCCGGTGCGGAACCCACCACCCCACCACCGGCAGCCACCCCCAGAGCGCCCAGCGCTGCCCGTAGCGGTGCCGGCCCGGCGCGTCGGACCGCGCCAACCACAGCCACCGCAGCACCAGGACCGCCGCCACCGGTCGGACCGCCCAGGCGACGGCGTTCACCCCGTCCATGACGGCCGTCAGCACCACGCCCGGCCCGTCACCCGTGGTGGCCAGGAAGAACCAGGCCCACCACGCGAAGACGAACTCCGTCGCCACGACCGCCCAGACCGCCACGACCGCGGCGGCGCCGACGCCGCGCGCACTCCCGACCATTGAGCCCCCCGGACACGACCGGGGGGAGACTACCCGGCCGGTCAGGCGTCGAGCAGCGGGATGAGCTGCTCCTCCTCGTAGGTCAGGTGGGCCTCCAGCTCGGCGATGAGCCCGTCGACCCGTCCGAGCAGGTCCTCGCCGCCGTCCCCGGACACCACCGCGCGCAACTCCTCCAGCAGCTCGGCGATCCGCACGTGCTCCGCCCGCAACCGGGCGATCGCGGCGTCCAGCTCCGGGTAGCGCTCGTTGAGGGCGGGGAACATCCCGCCGTCCTCGACCCGGTGGTGGAACTCCATCCCCTGGCAGAAGGTCAGGCAGTTGATCCGCAACTGCGCCCCCAGCCGGGGGCCGGCCGCGGCCACCTCGGCGCGGATGACGGCCAGCTCCCGCCGGAACGCGTCGTGCACGACCCGGAGCCCTTCGCCCATCGACGTCACATCCGGCGGCCCGGCCTCGACCTGCTCCAGCGCGACCACGGGCAGCACGCGGGCCGTCCTGGCCTGGTACTCGCCCCAGCCGGGGTCCGCCTCCACCGCGCGGGCGAACACCGCGTCCCGTTCCCCACCGGTGAGGACGGTCGCCTCGGCGGTGTAGGTGAACGTGCCGTCCTCGACCGTCGCCCGGGGATCGGCGAGGAGGTTGTGGTACCAGTCGGGATGCTTGTCCGACCCGCCGGCGGACCCGATGACCAGAATCCGCTCACCGTCGGGCAGATACCCCAGCGGACTGGTGCAGGGCCGCCCGGACCGGGCGCCGGTGGTCGTCAGCAGGATGAGCCGGGCCCCTTCGAAGTACCCGCCCACCCGACCGCGGTTGGCCCGGAACTCCTCGATGACCTGCTGGTTGAAATCACGTGCCATATGTCGTCTGCTCTCCAGGAGGAATCGGCTTCACAACAGCTTCGGAAGTCGTCCCGCGCCGATGCGCGGTTCCCGGAGAACAGGCGGACCCCTGGCCCGCCCGGCGCTCAAACCTGAGCCGGGTGCCCGTCTCGGTAATGGCCCATGGCCGACCCGGCAGTCACGTGATCACCGTAGCAGAGCGCGCGACCCGTCGAAGTGGCTTCGCGCCGTGAGACCTCACGCCGCCGGCCGGTGTCAGGGCCGGCCGTCACCGGCGAGCGTCCGGCCGATCACGCGGGCGCCGTCGGGGAACGCGCCGGGATTGGGGCCGGCGTAGTTGAGCCGGATGAACTGCCCGGTCGGCTCCGCGGGGAACCACTCGTGCCCCGGGCCGATGACGACGCCGGCCGACCGGCACTCCTGGACGACCCGCCCGAGGTCGATCGCGTCCGGCAGCCGCGCCCAGAGGTTCAGCCCGCCCTGCGGCACGGCCGCCACCTGCGCGTCGGGCGCGTGCTCGCGCAGGCTCGCGACGAGCAGGTCCCGGCGGGCCGTGAGCTGGTGGCGGAGTCGGCGCAGATGGGTCCGCCAGGCGGGGTGGGTGACGACGTCGAGCGCGACCGCCTGCAGCACACCGCTGACGTACATCGACTCCGCCTGGGTGTCCGCGAGGATCCGCTTGCGCGCCGGGCCGCGGGCGACCAGGCCGGCGACCCGCACGGACGGCGAGACGCTCTTGCTCAGCGAGCGGAGGTAGACGACGTGCCCGCCGTCGTCCCGGGCGGCGACCGGCCGCGGATCGGCGGTGATGCCGAAGTCGTGCGCCGAGTCGTCCTCGACGAGGAACGCGCCGTACCGCCGGACCGTCTCCAGGACCCGGTCGGCCAAGGCCGGCGTCCACAGCGCTCCCGTCGGGCTCGCGAAGCTCGGCTGGGCGTAGAACGCCCGCGCCCCGGTCTGCTCGAACGCGCGCGCCAGCACGTCGGGGTCGGGGCCGTCGGATCCGCTGGGCACCGGGACGACGTCCACGCCGACCTGGGCGGCGGCCAGGATCGCACCCCAGTAGGTCGGCGACTCCATGAGCAGCGGCCGGCCCGCCCCGACCAGGGCGCGGAACGCGGTGATCAGCCCGCCCTGGCTGCCCGGGATGATCACGACGTCGCCGGGTGCGGCCGGCGTGATCCCGGCCGGGGTCGCCGACGCGAGTTCCGCCGCGAACCAGGACTGCAGGTCCGGGAGGCCCGCCGTCGGGGGCCGGTCGCCCAGCGCCTCGGTGCGCGCCGCCCGGGCGAACGCCGCGCGGACGAGGCGTTCCGGCAGCAGGTCGCGGTCGGGATAGCCCGAGTGCAGTGCTATCGCGTCGTTCGGGACGGACTCCAACGCCGCCGGCAGCTCGGGTATCCGGTGGTTCGGCGCCCCGAGCGCCGCCGTCTGCCACCCGTAGTCGTGCGGGCGGGCGACCCGGATCGCGCGCACGAACGTGCCCACCCCGGGACGGCTCTCCACCATCCCCTGCGAGGTCAACGTCCGCAACGCCTTCTGCACCGTGACCGGACTCGCACCGTACCGCGCCACCAGCGCCCGCGTCGACGGCAGCCGCGAGCCCGCCGGCGCCTCGGCGATCCAGTCGCGGAGGCCCGCGACGATACGCGAGCTGCTATCGTCGGACATGAAGCAGGACAGTAGCGCTACTCTCCAAAACCTGCCACCGCTATCCCCCTCGCCCGCCGGTCTCGGATGGGGCCTGCTCGGCGTCGCGGCGTTCTCCTTCACCGTCCCGTTCACCCGCGTCGCCGTCGAGAACGGCGGGATGTCGCCGCTGTTCGTCGGCTCCGCCCGCGCGGTCGTCGCCGCCCTGCTCGCCGCCGCGGCGCTGGCGATCACGAAACAGCGCCTGCCCCGCGGCCGTCAGTGGGGACGCCTGGCGGTCGTCGCCGGTGGTGTGGTCGTGGGCTTCCCCGTGCTGACCTCCTTCGCCCTCACCACCGCACCCGCCGGTCACGGCGCCGTCGTGATCGCCCTCCTGCCCGCCGTGACCGCGGTGACGACCGTGCTCCGCGGACGCGAGAGACCCCCGATGCCGTTCTGGGCCATGGCGACCGTGGGCGCGTTCGCCGCCGTCGGGTTCGCCGCGGCACAGGGCGGCGGGCTCGGCGGACTCCACTGGCCCGACCTGCTCCTGTTCGGCGCGGTGGCCACGGCCGCGATCGGCTACGCGGAAGGCGGGATGCTCGCCCGCGAACTCGGCTCCTGGCAGACCGTGTCCTGGGCACTCGTGCTCGCCGCGCCGGTGACGACCGCCCTCACCGGTGTCTCGCTGACCCGGCACGTCCCGAACGGCACGGCCACCGAGTGGGCCGCGTTCGGCTACCTGGCCGTGGTGAGCATGTTCCTCGGCTTCTTCGCCTGGTACCGCGGACTCGCCATCGGCCCGATGGTGCAGGTGAGCCAGGTCCAATTGGTCCAGCCCGTGCTGAGCCTCTGCTGGGCCGCGCTGTTCCTGCGCGAACAACTCACCTGGCCCACCGTCCTCGGCGGCATCGCCGTGATCGCCTGCGCGGGAACCGCCGTGCGCGCCCGCTCCCGGTGAGAATCGACTTCGCACGGTGGATCTCCACCCGACGCTTTCCGATGACCTTCTCCATGAAGTGATTCCGCCAACTCGGCCAGACACCCCGCACCGATCCGGAGTCGCACTCCTTGCTCCGCACCCGTCGCACTGGAATCGGATGCCCCGCCCCTGATCCACAAAAAACTTCCGGCCGTCCCGACGAAAGGCGGTACCGGGGTGAGGGTGTGCTGGAACAGGCTGGGGTGCGCAGGAATTGTCCGAGGCCGGTCACGCACGACGTGCCCGGTCCAACCCACTATCGGCGCGGTCACCCCGCGCTTCCCTGTGAAAGTGAGTTGACGATATGCGCAAGATCGCCCAGGAGCGGCGTTTCATCGCCCGCTCCGCCATCGCCCTGATAGCCGGCGCCACGGCCGCCGGATTCATGGTCGCCCCGGTCGCCTCGGCGTCCGGTGTCGACGGGTACGCACCGGAAGTGGCCCAGTCCGCCATCGCCGACATGGGTGCGCGGGAAGGCATCTCGCCCGCCGCAGCGGCCGAGATCCTGCGCACGCAGGACGCCAGTGCGCGCACCCTGGACCGGATCACCGACCGGCTGGGCGCCCGTGTCGCCGGCGGCTACCTGGACACGATGGGCAAGCCGGTGGTGAACGTGCTGGACGCAGCCGCCGCCGACGAGGTCCGCGCGTCCGGCGCCGAGGCCAAGCTGGTGAAGCACTCCGTCGAGGCGCTCGCGACCGCCCAGGGCACGCTGGAATCGGTGCCCGCGGTGACGCACACCTCGATCGGACTGGACCCGAAGACCAACCAGGTCGTGCTGAGCGTCTCGAACGCGGCGACCGGCGGCGACCTCGCGGCCCTGCTGCGCACCGCCCGCCAACTCGGCGACCGGGTGCGGATCGAGCGGGTCACCGGTGAGATGCACCTGGCCATCTACAACGGTGAGGCCATCACCGGCGGCGGAACCCGCTGCTCGGTCGGCTTCAACACGAACAAGAACGGCCAGAACTACATCGTCGACGCCGGGCACTGCACCCGCGCGGTGCGCCAGTGGAGCGTCGGGCCGTCGGAGGGCGCCAGCTTCCCGACCAACGACTACGGCCTGATCCGGAACACCTCCGGTAGCGGTCCGGGCGCGGTCACCCTGTGGAACGGCTCCACCCAGAAGATCAGCTCGCACGCGCCGGCGACGGTGGGGCAGCGGATCCAGAAGAGCGGCAGCACCACGCGCCTGACCGCCGGTTCGGTGCAGCGGCTGAACGTCACCGTGAACTACTCCGAGGGCGCGGTGCGCGAGCTGATCCAGACCAACGCGCTGGCCAACCCCGGCGACTCCGGCGGCTGCCTGTTCGCCGGGGAAGTGGGGCTGGGCATCACCTCCGGCAAGGGCAGCGGAACCTCGTACTACCAGCCGGTCGCCGAGGCGCTGACCGCATACGGAGTCACGCTGAACCCGTGAGGGAGTAGCTGCTGACCGGGTTGTGATGGGAATGGCCGCCCTCGCCCATTCCCATCACAACCCCACAACCGGTGGGCCCGGGTCAGGGCCGTCCACCGCGGGACGACAAAGACGATGGCGAGGAGCTGCCCGCTCCTCGCCATCGTCGACTCCGAGGAGGTCGAGCAGCGGCTGCGCCGCCCCGCCGACTGCGACGGGGCGGCGCGCACGGTGGAGCTACGACTCGCCTCTGATCCTGGCCGAGCCGACCGACGCCGAGGCGATCGCCCTGGCGGCGGTCTGGGTCGACGAGTTGGAGTTCAAGTTGGTCAGCGACGCCTGGTTGAGCGCGTGGACGACGAACTCGTAGGTGTTCACCGTCGACGGCGAGCAGGGGCCCTGGTAGCCGAAGAGGCTCGCGCTTCCCCGGTAGTAGACCTGCCTGGACCCCGCGGGGACCGACGGCTGGTAGACGTGCTCGACGTTCTGGGGGAGCGACGTCGCGCCCACCGGGATGTCGTAGATGACCCAGTGGATGAGGTTGGCGTTGTCGAGATCCCGCATGACGATCGCGTAGCTCTTGGCGGCGGCAGGGGCGTCCGACCAGGCCAGGGGCGGGGACTCGTTCTTCTTGGCGGGGTCGCTGCCGCCGCCGCTGGTGCACTCGTGGATCTTGGGGATGACGCCGCCGTTGGTGAAGGCGGTGCTGGACAGCGTGAACGCGTTCGGACCTGCCGGCGACGCCGGCGCGATCGATGAAGCGGCGGCGGGCGAGAAGCTGACCATCCAGGTGATGAGCAGGGCATACAGCACAATTCTCGTGCTTTTCACTGGAGGCTCCCGAGGATACTTGTAGTCCCTTTGGTCCATCCGTGGCGCGAATGTCGTGTACCTGCGCCAAGGACCAGCGTATGCGTCCTGGATTCCGGCGGCTAACGCCACTCGTCTATTCCAAACGAGCACACACCGGCTCCGGCCCCCTACCGGAGCGGGCATCAGGACGCTGCGGAACCGCGGCCGGCGAACGGGCCACCGGTGGTGAACGCGAATTCGGCGAAGCGTTCGCCCATCCGACGGTGGGATGCGGCGTCCGGGTGGAGTCGGTCGGGCAGCGGCAACTCGGCGAAGTCGGCCGCTCCGTACAGTTCCCGGCCGTCGAGGTGGTGCAGGTTCGGGTCGGCGGCCCTCCGCTGCTCCACGATCCGCGCCAACTCGTCCCGGATGACGCCCAGCGTCAACTTCCCGGCGGCCCGCTCGGCGGGGTCGCCGGTGGCCCGGAACCGCAGCACCCCGGCGCTGAGCGCGTCGAGGTCGAAGGCGCCGGGGCCGGGGGTGTCCTCGTGGATGGGGCAGTGGATCGGCGAGACGACCAGCAGCGGCGTGGAGGGGCGGCCTTCGCGGATCGTGTCGAGGAAGCCGTGCACCGCCGGGGTGAACGCGCGCAGGCGCATCAGGTCCGCGTTGACCAGGTTGATGCCGATCTTGACGCTGATCAGGTCGGCGGGGGTGTCCCGCAGGACGCGGGCGGTGAACGGGTCGAGCAGGGCGTTGCCGCCGAACCCGAGGTTGACCAGCTCCACACCGCCGAGACCGGCGGCGAGCGCGGGCCAGGTGGTGCTGGGGCTCGCGGCGTCGGAGCCGTGGCTGATCGAACTGCCGTGGTGCAGCCACACCCGGCGACCCCGGTCCGGCACGGGCTCCACGGGCGCGTCGGTGCGCAGGGCGACGAGTTCGGTGATCTCGTTGTGCGGCAACCAGATCTCGACGTCCTTCAGTCGCCCGGGCAGGCCGGTGAAGGCCGCGGTGCCGACCGGACCGGGTTGGTTCCCGGCGGTCCCGGTGGTCAGGTCGATGGTCAGGGTGTTGCCGCCGGGCACACCGGACCGGCCGGCCAGGCGGCCGTCGACGAGCAGGTCGTACACACCCTCCGGGCGGGGCGGCGCGCCGACGTAGACCCGCTTGGTGGGCAGCGCGTCCAGTTCGACGGCGGTGGCCCGGGTGCGGAAGACCAGCCGGACGCCGGAGGGCTGGGCCTCCGCCATGGCGAGTTGCGGATCGGCGCTCTGGGCGCGGGCCCAGGCGGGCAGCCGGTGCGGCAGCACGCCGTGTGCGGTGGTCTCCAGTTCGAGGGCGCCGCGCAGGAAGTCCGCGGTGATGGGTGTGGTGATCCAGGTGTGCACGGTATCCATGCTGCCGGCTCAATCCTGACTTCCGATAAGGTTTACTTATCGGAAGTCAGGATCTCGCACCACCATATCGTTGCGTAGCGGTCGATAACGTTTGTAATGACGTTACTCTGCTACGATATTGCCGTGACGACGACCGAGACACCCGCCGCGACCTGCAACTACCCCGGCTGCACGCGTCCGGTGCTGCGGGGTGGCGGCCCAGGGCGGCCGGCGGAGTACTGCGACCTGCCGGAACACACCCGGTGGCGGGCCTGGCGGGAGCGGCAGCGGTTGGCGCAGGCCGAGGAAGCGCAGGCGGAGGTCGTCACCGTGACGAAAAGTCCGCCGGGGATCACCGCGGGCAAGATCAGGGCGGAGGAGCTGCTGGAGCGGTTCCGGGTGTTGGCCGAGCAGATGTCGGCGACGTTGACCGGGGCGGTCGGCGAGCTGGCCGCCATGGCGGATCCGAGTGTCGCCGAGAGCCAGGTCCAGGCCGCCGAAGCCGATGCGGCGCGGAAGGTGGCCGAGGCGGGAGCGGCCCTCGCCGAGGCCGAGCGGCGGCGGCGGGACGCGGAGCGGGCGCGCAAGGTCGCCGAGGAGACCACCGAGGACGCGGTGCGGGCCGCCGAACAGGCGGAACGGGACGCGGCCGTGGCCTACCAGCAGCGCGACGCGGCTCGGTCGGAAGCCACTGGCGCGGTCGAGCGGGCCGAGGTGGAGATCGGCGCTGTCCGGGCCGAGGCGGCGGAGGTGGTCGACGCGATCCGGCGGGATGCCGAGGCGCGGGTGGCGCAGGCGCAGGCCGACGCGGTGGCACGGGCCGAGCAGGCGCGGCGGCAGGCGGTGAAGGAGGTCGAGCAGGCTCGGCTCGACGCCCAGGCCGCCGCTCGGGACGAGGTCGAACGGGTCCGGCAGGACGCTCGGGACGAGGTCGAGCGGGTTCGCGCGGACGCCAAGGCCAGGCTCGACCTCGTCGCGGCGGAGATGGCCGGGGTTCGTGGTGAGGCGAAGGAGCAGGTCGATCTCGCCGTCGCCGAGGTCGAACGGGCGAACAGTGCCGTGGTCGAGGCCCGTGCCGCCGCGGAACGGGCCGGGCAGGCGGCGGTGGACGCGCGTGCCGAACTCGACCGGGCCCGCGGCGAGCTGGACGAGGTGCGGCGTGCCCACGAGCGCCGGGTCGAGCAGGCCGAACAGGTCGCGCGGGAGCGGGTGGCGGCGGTGGAGGAGGCCCGGATCCAGACGTTGGCCCGTGCCGAGCGCGCCGAAGGCCAGTCGGACCGGTTGCTGGCGGAGTTGGCGCAGCTTCGGGCGGCCAAGGGTTAGGCGACCGTCACGGCCAGGGCTGGTCCGACGCGCCGATGCACGGCGCCGGCACCGGGGGCGTGGCGGACGGCGTGGTGTCCGGTCCGCGGATGGTGCGCAACAGCCCTGCCGCAAGCGCGGCCCGGACTGCCGTCGCGCAGTCGCCCCCGCCGCTGAGCGAACGGCCGACGGCGTTGTTGTGCAGGTCCATCTGGTTGTCGAACGGGATCGGGCTGGGGCCGCTGTTCTCGTGGCCGGTGGCGAACTGCTCGGCCCGGGTGGCGCCGAGCTGCTTCGCCATCTGACAGTTCCACAGGGCGTGCCGGAAGGCGTCCGCCCGGCCGAGGTGCAGCCCCGGCAGGCCGCTGGCGCTCGCGGCGGCGAGCGCGTCGTCGGCGAGGGAGTTGGCGGTGAGCCCGTCGATGGGGTGGCGCAGCGCCACCGAGGCCTGCCCGTCGGTCGTCGGGTTGAACGACGGTCCCGACATGTCGGGGCTGGTGGGCGCTTTGCACGTCGGTGTGACCGGCACCGGAGGGGTCGTGCCGCCACCGCCGCCGCCACCGCCACACGGAGGGCAGGGCGGTGAGGGCAGCGTGCGGGGGCAGGGTGGCGTGAAGTGCGTGTTGAGGAAGGCCATCGTGCCCGGTCCCACGTCACCCAGGGTCTCGAAACCGAGGTGTTCCGCTGCCTTGAGGCGTTTGACGGCGTCCCAGGTGGCGCGGTTGTAGGTGCCGGTGGCCGCGGGCGCGGGCAGGTGTCCGAGGTCGACCAGCGCGTCCTGCACCTTGCGCACCGCCGGTCCGCTCTGGACCTTCGTCGTCCCCGGCTTGCCGACGCCGTTCATGGTCAGGCGGGCCTCGTCGTCGAAGCACGCCTCCAACGAGAGGTCGCCGGCGAAACGGGGCGCGCACAGGTCGTGGCCGTCGCCGATGGTGCGCTGCACGGCAGGTCCGGCCGCCTCTTTCTCGGCGCGTTCCTCCGGCGAGCAGTCGCAGGGCACCGGTCCGCAGCGTTGCACCAGCGTGGCCACGGCGGCGTTGCCCGCCATGCGCTGGAGGGCGAGCAGTCCCGGCCCGCCGGCGTGCCGGGCGGGGCGATCGTGCGGTGTTGCCGCACGGATCCGCTGTTCGTGCCGGTGGACGACACCCATGCGCGGACGTTAGCGACGCCGGCGGGGGTGGCGGCAGTACCGGCGGCCCTGTCCTGAAGGGCGGACTTTCCTGCCCTCGCGGTCGATGGAGGAAAATTCGGGAGGCCGTGTCGGATCGGGGCGGTGGTGTTCGTAGCAAGGGTGAGGCCGCCACAAGGGCCGGCATTGACACCATGAGAGAGGATCGTCGGATGCAGTATTTGGTCTCCGTGATCGATGACAAGATCAATCCCGGCAGCACGGACCGGCTGCCTGCCATCAGCGCGTTCAACGAACGACTGATCGCCGAGGGCTACTGGGTGTTCGCGGGCGGGCTCGCGGACACCGACGCGGCCACGGTCGTCGACAACCGGGGTGAGCAGGCGGTGTTCAGCGACGGGCCTTTCGTGGAGTCGAAGGAGTACCTCGCCGGCGTCTGGGTGTGGGAGGCCCCCGATCTGGATGTGGCGCTGAAGCTCGCCGCCGAGGCGTCGAAGGTCTGCGACCGGAAGATCGAGGTGCGGCCGTTCCGGTGAGCGACGTGGAGGAGGCGGTCACCCGGGCCCACCACGACGAGTGGGCGCGGGTGGTGGCCGCTCTGACCAGGCGCTTCGGTGACCTCGACAGCGCCGAGGAGGCAGCGGCCGAGGCGTTCGCGACCGCGGTGGAGCGGTGGCGGGTCGACGGTGTGCCGCCCAATCCCGGCGCGTGGCTGACCACGACCGCCGTGCGCAAGGCCATCGACCGGATCCGGCGCGAGAACAAGCGCGACGACAAGCACAGGGAGGCTCGGATGGTGTACGACGACACCCCGCCCGAGCCTCTCGGCGCGATCGACGACGACCGGCTGCGGCTGATCTTCACCTGCTGCCACCCGGCGCTGGCGGTGGAAACCCGCGTGGCGCTGACGCTGCGCATGGTCGGCGGGCTGACCGTGCCCGAGATCGCCCGCGCCTTCCTGGTGGCCGAGAGTGCCATGGGGCAGCGGATCACCCGGGCGAAGGCCAAGATCAAGGCGGCGCGCATCCCCTATCGGATGCCGTCCGCCGACGATCTGCCGGCCCGTGTGTCCGGCGTGCTCGCCGTCCTGTTCCTCGTGTTCAACGAGGGCTACCTGGCGACCGGTCCCGACACCGATCCGGTGCGTCGCGACTTGACCGCCGAGGCGATCCGGCTCACCCGGCTGATCCGCGCGCTGCTGCCGCAGGACGGTGAGGTGGCCGGGCTGCTGGCGTTGATGCTGCTCACGGAGGCGCGCCGCACGGCCCGGGTTTCGGCGAGCGGCGAGTTGGTCGCGCTCGACGAGCAGGACCGCGGGGCCTGGGACGTGGAACTGATCGCCGAGGGGCACGGGTTGGTGCGCGAACGCCTCGCCGCTGCCGCGGCCGGGGTGGCCCCGGGTCGCTACCAGATCCTCGCCGCGATCAACGCCGTGCACACCTCCGCCCGCGACATCCGCGACACCGACTGGTCTCAGGTCCTCGCCCTCTACGACCGGCTCGTCCGCCTCGACCCGTCCCCGATCGTCGTGCTCAACCGGGCTGTCGTGGTCGCCGAACTCGACGGTCCGGAGGTGGCGTTGGCGGCCGTCGACCGCCTTGAGGACAAGCTGGCCGGCTACCACGCTTATCACGCCACGCGTGCCGACCTGCTGCGCCGGCTGGGCCGGAGTCGGCAGTCGCGCGAGGCCTACGACAGAGCCATCGATCTGGCGGGCAACACCGCCGAGACCGCCTACCTGACACGCCGCCGCGATCAACTGCGGTAGCGGCCACGGATTCCGACCGGGCCTCCGCACGCGGCGGCGTTGGACCTATCGCTCCGATACCAGGGCGGTGGGTTTGCCGACCAGGCCGGCCGCGATCCGGCGGTCGATCCACGGCACCCGGGCCAGGCGCATCGCCCATCGGCGGGCGTGCAGGCGCAGTGGCGTGGCGGGCAGGAACCAGCGTGCTCCGGAGCGCGCGACCTGCTGTTTCTCCAGGACGATCGGCCGCCAGCGCTGTTCGTAGGCGTCCGGGTCGTCGAGGTGCTCGGCCAGCACGAATGCCCCGCCCATGCCGAGTGACGCACCCTGCCCGGCCAGCAGCGACACCGCGCCGCACGCGTCACCGACCAGCACCACCCGGCCGGTCCGCCAGCGGGGCAGTTCGATCTGCGCCACCTGGTCGTAGTAGATCTCCGGCGGGCACCGGTCGAGCACACGCGGCACGATCCAGCCCAGCGTCCCGTACGCCGCGCGCACCGCCGCCCGCGGATCGGCGGGCAGGGTGGGGTCGGGTGTCCGGTGCACGGTGAACGCCGCCACCCGGCCGTCGCGCAGCCCGTAGCACCCGATCTGCCTGCCCACCGTGTCGGTGAGGCAGAACCGGCCCGCCACCAGGGCGTGGATCTCCGGGTCGGTGAAGGTGAACGCCGCGGTGTGGAAGCCCAGGTAGCGGAAGAACCGCGCTTCGTCGCCGAACACCAGCCGCCGCACGGTCGAGTGGATGCCGTCCGCGCCGACCAACAGGTCGGCGTCGAGCGTCGAGCCGTCCGACAGCGCCACCGACACCCCGTCGGCCCGGTTGTCGACCGCGACGACGCCCGCGCCGAACCGCACGGTCACCCCCGGCGGGAGGGCGGAGCGCAGGATCAGTTCCACGTCGGGGCGCATGATGCTGGTCATCCGCCCGTCCAGGGTGTCGGCGAACCGCTCGAAGCTCAGCCCGGCGCGCCGCCGCCCGGTCTCGTCGTGGTAGCCGGCCTCCAGGAACCGGTACCCCAGCTCGTGGAACCGGGGCAGCAGGCCCATCCGCTCGGCGGCGTCGTAGCCGGGCCCGAAGAAGTCGATCATGTAGCCCTCGGCGCGCGGGCCGGCGGACCGCTCGACCACGACGACCGCGTGGCCGAGGGCGCCCAGCTTGCCGGCGAGGGTGAGGCCCGCGATGCCGGCTCCGCAGATCACGACCTTCACCGCAGCACCCTGCCCAGCACGGGCACGACGAGCGCGCGGGACAGGTCCGGGTCGAGGGCGCGGTGCAGCAGGAGGCCGTCGATCGCGGCGGCGAGCACGGCTGCGGTCGCCTCGGGGGTCGGGACGTCGCGTGCGGCCAGCCACGAGGCCATGACGTGGCGGAACTCGGTGAGGACCGCGCCCACGGCCTGCCGCAGCCGGTCGTTGCGGGTGGCGGCGAGGAAGGTCTCGACGAACAGCTCCTGCCCGCCCGCCTCGTCCAGCGTCGTGAGCAGCGCGTCCAGCGCCTGCTCGGGGCCGGCCGCCGACGCCAGCAGGTCGGGCAGCCCGGCCAGTGCCGCCCGCAGCGCCCCGACCGACGCCTCCACCAGGACGGCCTGCGTCGAGTCGAAGTGGTAGTGCACCACGCCCGACCCGACGCCCGCCCGGTCGGCCAGCACCCTGGTGCTGACCGCGCCCCAGCCCTTCTCGGCGATGAGTTCCACGGCCGCGCCGAGCAGCCGTTCCCGGACCGACGACATGTCCACCTCCACCGTTTTGGACGATCGTACTGGACGATCGTCCAAAACGGTCAGGGGTGGATGCGGACCTCGCCCTCCACCGCCGCGAACGCCAGCAGCCGGGCGCCCTCGGCCAGCACGTCCGCGCGCTGCGCCGCCGTCAGCGGGCGGAAGACCTGCACGTCGAGCCCTTCGGAGAACCGCCAGACGCCGTGCACGAACCCGTCCACCAGCAGCGTCGGCTTGCCGCCGATCACGATCCCGCGCCGGTAGTCCTCGTCGGAGATCACCCGGGTCCGGTCGTCGTGGCCGAGCAGCACGTTGTCGAACTCGGGCAGGAACCGCACCGGCGCCGGGGTGTCCGGGTCGGGCAGCGGACCGTCGGGCACGTCGTACAGCTCGCGGTCCCGCTCGTCGCGCAGCACCCGCAGGTCCATGCCGCGCACCACGTCCCGCAGTCGGGTCAGGCCGGACCACAGCCCGATGTCCTTCACCGTCGCCGGGCCGAACGCCGCGAGGTAGCGGCGCACGAACGCCTCCGGGTCGGCGGTGTCTCCGACCCGGCCGAGCCACTGCTCGGCCGTCGCCCACACCGCCTGCCCGGACCGTCCCCACACGCCGCGCGGCGGGAGCTGCACCACCGGCAGCAGGTAGGTGGCGGCGTGGCCGAGCGACGCGGGGTCCAGCGCCGGCCACCGTTCGGCGAGGCACCGTCCCAGTTCGGCGCGGGGGCGGGGCTGTTCGACCAGCAGTGCGCGGGCCGCCGCGACGAACTCGTCGACGTCCAGCCCGGCGAGCACCGCGCGGAACGGCGAGGAGCCGAACCGGCGGTGCAGCATGGTCCGCAGCAGCGGTTCGACGCGGGCGTGGTCGTCGGCGGTGACGAGGTGGATGGTGGCCCGGTGCAGCGGGGCCCGGACCACCTTGCCCTCGGTGAGCAGGTCGCCGAGGTCGGCCGGGGCGAAGTCCCGCAGCCGCGACCACAGCCCGTAGTAGGGCGCGGGCGGCTCCTGGGCCTGCATCCCGACCAGGTGTGCCACGGTGTCCGCCACGGTCGGCTCCGCCCGTTCGAGCAGGAGTTGGCGGTGCAGCAGGGCGCGGTTGAGCCCGCGCAGGGTGATCACCGGGCGTTCCCGGGGTCTCGGATCTCGGTCATGGCACAGACGGTAGGTGCCATCGCGGAAAGGTTCGTTCCGCAATGCCGGGCGGTGTGCCGTTCATCGGGGCCTCGCAGGGGTTCCCCAGCGCGTGAACTGGTCCCCGGAAGTTGGACTGGCTAACTGAAGGTTAGGCCGTGAGGGCCTGGGCTCGGTACTCGACCGGGCTCAGGCCCTTGAGCGTGGTCGAGATGCGGGTGGTGTTGTACCAGTCGATGTACTCGTCCAGCGCCGTGGTGAACTCGGTGACGGTGTCGAACTTGGTGTGGTGGAACAGTTCTTCCTTGAGGTGGCCGAAGAAGTTCTCGGCTATGGAGTTGTCCAGGCAGTTGGCCCGCCGTGACATCGACTGGGTCAGGCCCGCGTCGTCAAGCAGTTTCCGCCAGGAGGCGTGCTGGTACTGGAACCCTTGGTCGGAGTGCACCAGCGGCGAGGTGCCGGCGGGCAGGGTGGCGATCGCCTCGCGGAGTGAAGAGTTGGTCAGCTCCAGCGTTGGCGACGGGCCACAGGAGTAAGCGATCACGGATCGGTCGAACAGGTCGATGATCGGGGACAGGTAGAGCTTGCGGTCACCGATGCGGAACTCGGTGACGTCGGTGACCCACTTCGTGTCCGGCGCCGATGCGGTGAACTGGCGGTTCAGCGTGTTCTCGGCGGTCGTGCCGGTCTGCCCGAGCCAGGACCGATACCGGCGTGGCCGCCGGACCTCGCAGACCAGGCCGAGGATGTTCATCAGCTTGAGCACGGTCTTCTTGGCCACCTGCCGGCCTTGACGGATCAGCATGATGTGGATCCGCCGATGCCCGTAGCGGCCACGGGCGGCCTCGAACGCCTCGATGATCGCGGTCTTGAGCCCGGCCTGCGGATCAGGTCGCGTGAGCCGGGCCTGGTGATGGAAGAACGTCGACCGGGCCAGGCCGGCGACCGCCAGCAGCACCGGCAGCGGGTAGTCGGCCTTGAGGGCGGCGATGACCTGGGTTTTCACCCTCGCCCCTGCTCCCTCAAGGCCCGCAATTTTTCCAGGTAGGCCACCTTCGCGGACAACCGCAGGTTCTCGGCCCGCAACCGTTCCAGCTCATCCGGTTCCGAAGCCGGTGGCGCCGCGGGCCGGCCTTTCCGCCTGGGGCGCAACGCTTCCTCTCCCTCGCGCCGATACGCCCGCACCCAGTTCTCGACCAGCTTGGACGAGGACAGGTCGTGCTCGCGCGCCAGCTCGGCCGCGGTCGCCTCACCCGCCACGAACCGGCGCACGACCCCGAGCTTGAACTCGAACGTGAACGACCGCTTGCCCGGATTGTTCATCAGCGCTCCCGCGCCTCTCAACCTCCAACGATCATGCAAGCGTCGCACCGCGGCCCTGGACACACCCAACCGGGTTGCCACAGCCTTCGGACCATACCCGGCCTCGAACGACCCGACAGCGGACTCCCGCTGCCCCTCGGACAACGAACTTCGTGGATGCACCAAACCGCTCCCCGGAAGTCGGAACTGGATTCCCAGTCCAACTTCTGGGGAGCGGTTCACGCGGCGGGGAACCCCTGCGAGGAGTCACGGGGTCCGTCGGTCGACCTCGCGGCGCAGGGCGACGGCGTCGGCGCGGACGCGTTCCGGCGCTTCGCCGTCGAGCAGGGCGCGGCGCATCAGGGACGCGATGATCGGCTGGTCCTCGGGTGTGAAGCCGCGGCGGGTGATCTCCTGGGTGCCGATGCGCAGACCGCGCAGGCCTTCGTCGGCGCGTTGCCACGGCAGGCCGATGCCGCTGAGGTAGATGCCCGCCTCGCCGAGCCGGAGGCCGGCCGCGTCGCCGCCGCCCAGGGGCAGGGCGTCGACGGCGATGTGGTGCGAGCGGGTGAACTCGCCGTCGCGGCGGGCCACCTCGAAGCCGTTGTCGTGCAGGGACCTGGCGAGCACCCGGGCGTTGGACAGGCACGCCGAGGCGTAGGACGGGCCGCGTTCGGCGAGTTCGGCGGCGGTGACCGCGAGCGCGCCGAGGCGGCCGGCGTCGTAGTTGGCCAGCATCCCGGGGTAGGCGACGGTCGACACGCGTTCGGCCAGGTCCGGGTCGCGGGTGACGACGCAGCCGCCGGACGGGCCGCCGAACGACTTGTACGTGGAGAACGTCAGGACGTGCGCGCCTTCGTGCAGCGGGCGCTGGAACACCTTGCCCGCCACCAGCCCGGCCACGTGGGAGGCGTCGTAGAGCAGGATCGCGCCGACCTCGTCCGCCGCCGCCCGCACCGCCGCCACGTCGTGCGGGAACAGCATCATGCTGGCCCCGATCACCACGATCCGGGGCCGGTGCACGCGCAGGAAGCCGGGCAGCTTCGGGTAGTCGAGGTCCAGCCGCTCCGGGTCGTAGGGCAGGTCCACGACGGTCAGGCCGCGCACCGCCGGCACGCCCTGCGGGTGGTGGCTGGCGTGCCCGCCGGCGGCCTCGGGCAGCACCGCGATCTTGTCGCCGGGCCGGGCGAACGCCGTGTAGACGGCGAGGTTGGCCAAGGTCGCGCTCTGGAGCCGCACCTCGGCGTAGGAGCCTTCCATCAATTCGGCGACCAGCAGCGGCGCGAGCACCTCCAGGGTGTCCAGGTGGTCGAGCCCCACCTGGTACTTCTCGCCCGGCCAGCCCATGCTGGGGCGGCTGGACACCGACGGCAGGTTCGCCGCGGCGGCGGCCGGGCTGAGCACGTTCGTGCCCGCGTAGAGCACGATGCCGTCGTCGTCGACCTGACCGGCGTGCGCCTCCAGGGCTTCGCGGACGGCGCCCGCGACGCCCGCCGCGCTCAGGTCGGCGGACACGGCGGCTTCCACCTCGGCCAGGCGGCGCTGCGCACGCGGCGAGGCCCAGGGGGCGATCCTGCTGTTCGTCACGCCGCCGACGCTAGGACCGGCGGACGGCGGACCGCGCCCGCGTGGCGTCGGAGGTTGTTCCTACAGTTGTCGGAATGCAGGAGCTGCTGGACGAGCTGTCCCGGGTGCTGGGCCGCGGGGTGTCCGTGGACGACGTGTCCGGCCGGGTGGTGGCGCACAGCGCGCAGACCGACGACGTGGACCCGGCGCGGGTGCGCGCCATCCTGACCCGCCGCGTGCCGCCGGAGGTCGCGGCGTGGCAGGACCGGCACGGCGTGGCGGGTGCGACCGGCCCGGTGCGGGTGCCCGCGAACGAGGAGCTGGGCTTCCAGGAACGCGTCGGCTTCCCGTTGCGGCACAACGGTGTGCTCGTCGGCTACCTGTGGGTGCTCGGCGACGTCGACCCGGCGGCGGTCGCCGGCCACCTGCCCGCGCTGGCCGCCGGCGTCCAGGTGGGGGAGCGCGCGCCGATCCGGGTGGTGGTCGCCCTGCGGCCACGCGTGGTCCGCACCGTGCCCGCCGCCGGCCCGCTGCCGGACCTGGCCGGCCACGTCGGGGTGAGCGACCCGCACCCGCCGGACCGCGCCGGGTCCGCCTACCAGCAGGCGTTGGCGGCGGCCGAGCTGTCGTCGCTGGACCCGACCCTGCCGAGGACGGCGCACTGGTCGGAGCTGGGCGCGTACCGACTGCTGCTCGGCGCGCCGCCCGACGGTGTGCTGGCGGGCCTGTCGGACGTGCTGCTCAGGACCCTGGAGGTGTACCTGGACTCCGGGTGCGACGCACGCGCCACCGCCGACGCCCTCCACCTGCACCGCACCAGCCTGTACTACCGGCTGGGCCGGATCGCCGCCGTCACGGGGCGCGACCTGGCCGACGGCGGCGCGCGGCTGGAGCTGCACCTGGCGCTCAAGCTCGTGCGCCTGGCGCGGCGTCCGTGATAACCAGGACCCATGCTCCTGTGGATCAACGGCCCGTTCGGCGGCGGTAAGACGCAGACCGCGCACGAGCTGGCACGGAGACTGCCCGGCAGCCACGTCTGCGACCCGGAGACGGTCGGCTTCGCGTTGCGCCGCATGACGCCACCCGCGTTGCGCGGGGACTTCCAGGACTTCCCGGCGTGGCGGCAGGGCGTGTTCGAGGTGCTGGACCTGGCGCTGTCCCGGCAGGACGGTGTGCTGATCGCACCCATGACGGTGATCGAGCCCGCCTACTTCCGCGAGATCGTGGGCCGCCTCCGCGACCGCGGCCACGACGTGCGGCACTTCGCGCTGCTGGCGTCCCGCGAGGTGGTGCTGAACAGGCTGCGGGAACGGGAGCTCGTGCACGCGACCCGCGTCCTGCTGGGCAAGGACGCGCCGCTGCGCCGGGAGAGCGCGGCGGTGAAGGCGCTCGACCGGTGCCTGGACCGGCTGCTCGCGCCGGAGTTCGCCGAACACCTGTGGACCGACCACATCACGGTGGCGGAGGCGGCCGACCACATCGCCGCCTCCGCCGGCCTGACCCTCGCGCCGAACACCGACAGCCCGCTGCGCGGCCGACTGCGCCGGGCGTGGACGGGCGTCAAGCACATCCGGTTCGGCTAGGTCCTGGTCGACCGGTCCCTGTCCGGCCAGGACCTAATCGACCAGGTTCTCTTCGGCGAGGTCCCCTTCCGCCGGGTTCTCTTCCGCCAGGTTCTCTTCCGCGAGGCCCCGGAGGTGCCGGTCGAAGAAGCCGACCACGTGCCGCCGCAACGCCGGCAGCGGCTCGCCGACACCGACCAGGCGGGCACGCTCGTCGGCGGTCATCAACCCGGCCGCCTCGAACTGCGGCGCGAGGTCGGCGAAGTCGGTCAACCCCCAGTGCTCGGCCCGCTCGATCTCCACCCGTTCGGTGTTGCCCTTCCGGGCGACCGCGGCCCACGTCAGATCGAGCCGCTCGTCGCGGAACCCGTCGGTGTTGAGCAGCAGCAACGGCCGGTCCACCCCGTCACGGGCCACCGGGAACAGTTCCCGCTCCCCACCGGGCGTAGCGGGGATGTAGTCGAGATACGCCTCCAACGTGGCCGCCGCCTTCACCCTCCGGTCGTAGTACAGCATCTGCGCGGCCGTGCCACCTCCGGCGGAGTGCCCCACCACCCCGATCCGCTCCACGTCCAGCCGCAACCCCTCGAACACGGACCCGGCTCCGTCGGCCCCGCGTGCATTGTCGGTGCCGTGAGGATTGTCGGTGCCGTGTGGGACGATCGAACCGGGGGCCGGAGGCCAGGCCTCCACCACCGCGTCGAGCACGAATTTCACGTCCGCGGTCCGCACGTCCAGCGCCGTCCTGAACGTGGCGAGGTCCGTGCGCGGGTCGCCGGTCAACGCGAAGGTCCGCACCCGGCCGTCCGGGAACTCGACCGCGCTGGTCTCCCCGGGATGGTCGACCGTGATCACCACGTACCCGTGCGAGGCCAGCTCCTCGGCCAGCGCCGTCCCGATGACCCGCGGATCACCCCCGCCCGGCGTGTACACCAGCACCGGCCACGACCCGGCCACCGCCGGCGCGCCCGAACCCGAGTTGGTACGCGTGGCCGCCCAGTCCACCCCGTCGTCGGGCAGCTCCGGGTGCAGGTGCACCACGTCGATCCGCCGGAACATCCCGGCCGCCCCCGGCAGCATGTACGGCGCGGGCTCCCCGACCGCACGCGCCGGGTAGTACACCGATGCCATGAGTTCGCGTGCGGTCCCGTCCCACGGGTCGGCACGCCCTTCGTCGACCAGGTGCAGCGTCACCACACCGACCGGGTACGAGCCGGTGGGTGGACTGATTTCGCCGATCATCATAGGTTCCCCTCCCGACACCCACGGTAGCGGCGTCAGGTCTTCCGGAGGACCCGAACGCCGTCACAGGTGCTCGGCGGTGAAGGTGTCGAACGGCGTGGCGAGGTCGGCCCGCCGCTGGTCCGGCGCCTGCCATAGGGCTTGTCGATCCATCACCGACCAGCGTCCCATTTGGTACGATAGACTGACCACTTCGATCAGTCTCTCTGACTGTCGTCAAGGAGTGGACGTTGGTGGACCCCAACATCGGCCTATTGCTCTACAGCCCGTACCGCGAGCTGGAGAACCGGGTGTTCGCGGCGTTGGCGGAGGCCGGGTTCGACGACGTGACACCCGCGCAGGCGCGGATCTTCCAGCGCGTCGGCCCGGACGGATCCCGCCTGACCGAGCTGGCGGAGGCGGCGCAGGTGACCAAGCAGACCGCGGGCTTCCTGGTCGACCAGTTGGAACGGGCCGGCTACGTGGAACGCACCCCCGACCCGACCGACGCCCGCGCCAGGCTGGTCCGGGTCGCCGAACGGGGTCAGGCGGCGGTCCCGGTCGCGGGATCGGTCATCGCCGAGGTGGAGGCCGAGTGGACCGCCCACCTGGGCCGGCGCCGGATGGCCGCGCTGCGGGACGCGTTGGCCCGGCTGCGCGAGATCACCGACCCGTACCTCTAGCCGTCAGGACGACAGGAACCGGTCCAGCACCCGCACCCCGAACCGCAACCCGTCCACCGGCACCCGCTCGTCCACGCCGTGCGCCATGGCCCGGTAGTCGTACCCCTCGGGCAACGCCAACGGCGCGAAGCCGTAGCAGTCGATGCCCAACCGGCTGAACGCCTTCGCGTCCGTCCCGCCGCCCATGCAGTAGGGCACGACGACCGCCTCGGGGTCCTCCGCCCGCAACGCGTCGGCCATCGCGTCGAACCAGGGCGAGTCGAGTGGTGCCTGCACCGGCGGCAGGTCCTCCAGCACCTCCCGCGTGACGTGCTCCCCCAGCACGGCGTCCACCGACGCCAGCAACTCGTCGACGGTGCCGGGCAGGGTGCGCACGTCGACATCGGCGGAGGCGGTGCCGGGGATGACGTTCACCTTGTACCCGGCCCGCAGCACGGTGGGCGTGGTGCTGTTGCGCACGGTCGACTCGGCCAGCGCCGCCGCCGGACCCAGCCGGGCCAGCGTGCCGTCCACATCGGACAGGTCGACGGCGACGCCCAGCGCCTCCCCGGTCCGTTCCAGGAAGGCCCGGACCGCGGGGGTGAGCCGGACGGGGTGCTCCAGGGCCGCGAGCCGGCCCAACGCGCCCAGCAGGTGCACGACCGCGTTGTCGGTGTTGCGCCGCGACCCGTGCCCGGCCCGCCCGCGTGCGGTCAGCCGCAGGTGGGACGTCCCGCGCTCGGCGGTGCCGATCGGGTACAGCCGGCGGGGCCCGACCCGGTAGGAGTAGCCGCCCGATTCGCTGATCGCGGCCGTGACCCCGGCGAAGTGGTCCCGCTGGTGCTCGACCAGCCAGTGCGCCCCGTGCTCGCCCCGGTCCTCCTCGTCGGCGACGAACGCCAGCACGATGTCCCGCCGCGGTCGCCGGCCCTCTCGCGACCAGGCGCCGAGCACGGCCAGCACCATGGCGACCATGTCCTTCATGTCGACCGCGCCGCGTCCCCACAGGTAGCCGTCGCGCTCCACACCGGCGAACGGCGGCACGCTCCACTCGGCGGGATCGGCGGGCACGACGTCGAGGTGCGCCTGCACCAGCAGGGCGGGCAGCGAGGGATCGTCGCCGGGCACCCGGGCGAGCACGTTGGACCGCCGGGGCGCGGGTTCGAGGACGCGCGCGGGCACGCCGACGCTCTCCAGGTGCCCGGCGACGAACTCGGCGGCGTCGCGCTCGCCGGCCGACGTGCCGCCGCCGCGGTTGGTGGTGTCGAAGCGCAGCAGCGCGGCGCACAGGTCGACGACGTCCTCAGCCATGGATGCCCTCCACCGCCCCCGCCGCGTCGAGCCGGACCTCGGTCCTGGGTACGACGTCGGCGGTCCGGGTGACTCCGGTCGCGCCCTCCATGTCCGCGGAGACCCTCATGGCGACACGGTACCGACCGGGGTGGCACTGCCTGGCCGGTCGAGCACTCCAATGGTTGCTTCTTGACTTCCACACTGTGGGGTGAGGCGGTCACGGTGGGTCGTGCGTCGGCCCGGTGCGCCGAGGGCGGCGGTGGGATCGCCGGCGGCACCGCCGGTGGCCTCTCAGCCGTTGGGTCGGCGGAAAGTCACGCTGCGGAAGGAGATCACCCGACAGGTGGATTCCTGGCCGTGGACTACCGGTAGCGCTGGAGTTCCCGTTTGGCCAGCGACATGCGGTGCACCTCGTCGGGGCCGTCGGCGAGCCGCAGCGTCCGGGCCTGCGCCCAGAGGTCGGCCAGCGGGAAGTCCTGGCTGACACCGCCCGCGCCGTGCGCCTGGATCGCCTTGTCCAGCACCCATTCCGCCATCAGCGGGGTGCCGATCTTGATGGCCTGGATCTCGGTGTGCGCGCCCTTGTTGCCGACGGTGTCCATCAGCCACGCGGTCTTGAGCACCAGCAGCCGCGCCTGTTCGATGCGCACGCGGGACTCGGCGATCCACTCCTGCACCACGCCCTGGCGGGCCAGGGGACGGCCGAACGCGACCCGGTCCAAGACGCGGCGGCACATCAGCTCAAGGGCGCGTTCGGCGATGCCGATCAGCCTCATGCAGTGGTGGATGCGGCCGGGGCCGAGGCGGGCCTGGGCGATCGCGAAGCCTTCGCCTTCGCCCGCGATGAGGTTGCCGGCGGGCACGCGGACGTTGTCGAACACGATCTCGGCGTGGCCGCCGTGCGCGGCGTCGGTGTAGCCGAACACGTGCATCCCGCGCTCGACGTGCACACCCGGCGTGTCGCGGGGCACCAGGATCATGGCCTGCCGGCGGTGCCGTTCGGCGTCGGGGTCGGTCTTGCCCATCACGATGAAGACGGCGCACTCGGGGTTCATCGCGCCGGAGGACCACCACTTGCGGCCGTTGACCACGTACTCGTCGCCGTCGCGTTCGATGCGGGTCGCGATGTTGGTGGCGTCGGAGGAGGCCACGTCGGGTTCTGTCATGCAGAACGCGGAGCGGATCTCGCCGTCCAGCAGCGGTCGGAGCCACTGCTCGCGCTGCGCCTCGGTGCCGAACATGGCCAGCACCTCCATGTTGCCGGTGTCCGGCGCGGCGCAGTTGAGCGCTTCGGGCGCGAGGTGCGGGCTGCGGCCGGTGATCTCGGCCAGCGGCGCGTACTGGAGGTTGGTCAGGCCGCCGCCGTGCTCGGCGTCGGGCAGGAACAGGTTCCACAGGCCCTGTTCGCGGGCCTCGGCCTTGAGGTCGTGGAGGACGGCGGGCCGCGCCCACGGGTCGGTCGCGTTCGCCAGTTGCTCCGCGGCCACCGGTTCGGCCGGGTAGACGTGCTCGTCCATGAACCGCAGCAGCTTCTCCCGCAGCTCCCGGGTGGTGGCGTCGTAGGCGAAGTCCATCAGCGCTCTCCTGAGGTCGCGGCGAGTCCCTGCCGGACCAGCGGCAGGGTGAGTCGGCCGATCCGGTCGAATCCCGCCCCGACCGTCTTGCCGGTGGTGAAGCGGAAGTGGATGCCTTCGACGATCACGGCGAGCTTGAAGTAGCCGAACGCCGTGTACCAGCCGAGTCCGGTCACGTCCGCGCCGCTGCGGGCGGCGTAGCGCTGGACGAGGTCGTCGGCGGTGGCGAAACCGGGCAGCGCGGAGACCGTGCCGGTGATCGGGTCGTCCTCCAGGCCGACTCCCCGCCAGTACACGCACAGCAGCCCGACGTCGGCCAGCGGGTCGCCGAGGGTGGCCATCTCCCAGTCCAGGACCGCGCTGATGTCCACGGGGTCCTCGGTGACCAGGACGTTGTCCAACCGGTAGTCGCCGTGCACGACGGTCGCGCGCCGGGACCGCGGCACGGTGGCCGCGAGCCGGTCGCGCAGGTCGTCGATGCCGGGCAGCTCGCGGCTGCGGGACGACGCCAACTGCTTGCCCCACCGGGCGACCTGGCGCTCCAGGAACCCGTCGGGGCGGCCGAAGTCGGCCAAGCCGACCGCCTCCGGGTCGACGGCGTGCAGGTCCGCGAGCACGTCGACCAGCCGTTCGGACAGCACGCGGGCCTTGTCCGGGGTGAGCCACGGGCACTGGTCGCGGTGCCGCAGCGCGACGCCGGGCACCTCCTCCATCAGGTAGAACGGCGCGCCGATCACGCCGGGGTCGGCGCACAGCAGCTCGACCTCCGGCACGGGCACGGTCGTGGCGGCCAGCGCGGAGATGACGCGGTGCTCGCGGGCCATGTCGTGCGCGGTGGCCAGCACGTGGCCCAGCGGCGGGCGGCGCAGCACCCAGCGGCGCGCGCCGTCGGTGACGCGGTAGGTCAGGTTGGAGCGACCGCCGGGGATCACCTCGCCGGTCAGCGGCGGCGTCCCGAGGTAGGCGGCGAGCGCCGCGAGGTCCAGGCCGGGCAGGTCGGTCACGGGGCGGCTCCCAGCAGTTCGGCGAGGACGGCGCGGGTGGACCCGGCGTCGGTGTGCCGGTGGGCGTGCAGACCCACGGCCCGCGCGCCGTCCACGTTGACCGGGGCGTCGTCGACGAACACGCAGCGGTGCGCGGGCAGCCCGACGACGTCCAGGGTGTGTTCGAAGATGCGCGGGTCGGGTTTGCGCAGCCCGATCCGGCCGCTGATCACGACCGTGTCGAACAGCTCCAGCAGCAGGTCCTCGGGGTAGCCCTCGCCCCAGCTATTGGACAGCAGCACGGTCCGCAGGCCTTGTTCGCGCAGGTCGCGCACCAGCTCGACCATCGCGGGGTCGGGGTGCGCGGAGCCGAACATGCGGCGCAGCAGGCCTCGGGCGGCGATCTCCCGGCCGTCCGGGGTGACCAGTTCGGCGGCCAGCAGGCGTTCGAACGCGGCCACCGACAGCTCGCCGGTCTCCAGCCGGGACACCGGGTTGTCGGGCACGGCCTCCCGGCCCATCCAGCCGCGCATGGTCGCGCCGTAGCGCTCGCGGTCGATGTTCTCGCGGCGCAGCCAGTCCTCGATGAACTCGGGCACGGAGACCGTGAGCACGCCGCCCCAGTCCAGCACCACCGCGTCGATCCGTCGCTCGGTTCCACCCACGCGCCGAGGGTACCGACCGGTCGGTATGCATACAACCGTTCCGGTGGTGGGCGTTCGTCGCGCCCACCACCGGAAGGTCTTTCCGATCAGCGGGCGGGTCGGGCGCCGATGCCGTCGACCACCGCCGTGGTGATGGAGGAGTAGCCGGTGACGGTGCCCTTCGGGATGCCGGCGAACATCGAGTCGGACACCCTGCGTTCCCCGATCACCTCGCCCGTGCCGGGGTCGAGGATGATCTCCTGCCGCTCCCCGTCCTCGGAGATGCCCAGCGCCACGCCCCGGTGGCCGTCGAGGTCGGCGGCGTGGTCGGTGACGTCCAGCCCGGGGAGATGGGTCAACGCCCGCAGCAGGTTCGCGCGGGCCGCGGCGGGCATCAGGCCGGTGCGCAACGCGTCCGCGGCGTAGACCAGGGTCTGCTTGCCGCCGCCGCTGTCCCTGCGCAGCCGCTCGTACAACCGCCCGGGGTCGGTGGGCAGGCCGGCGAGGAACTCCGGTTCGGGGAACTGCCAGTTCCCGCGCTCGGGAGCGCCCTGGACGAAGTCGCCGCCCCGGGCGCGCTGCTCCGGCCACGGCGCCTCCTCGATCACGGCCCCGGCCGCGCGGGCTTCGGACTCGGTGCCCTTGACCCATTTGCGGTTGCCGGTCTCGTGGCGGCGCTGCAGCCACTCCCCGTCCGGATCGGCGGGAATCCACGTCTCGATGAGGTTCTCGTTGAGGAAGGAGAAGCTCCTGCTCTCCGTGCCCGTCGTCTTCGCCCACCAGGCATGGGTGGCCAGGTAGCGGTACTGGCCGTCCGCCAACACCGGATCCTCGGCCCGCGCGGCGACGGCGGCGGCACCGGTCAGCGCCTCCTGCGCGCGGGCGGTGGCGGTGTCGTCGGGGAACAACACCGTCTGCGCCACCACACCTGCGGTCGCGAGGACCACGACGGCTGCCGCCGCGGCCAGCCGGCGGCGCAACGGCCGCCGTCGGGACACACCCTCCCCGGTCCCGACCGGGTCCGGCCGCGGCCGGGTTCGGCCGTCCGCGACCGCCATCAGGTTCTCCCGCACCGCGGCCAGGCCCCGTTGATCGGTCTCGATCTCCGCGTGCAGTGCGGCCAGCGCGCGGTCGAGCTCGTCCTCGGTCCACACCTGCCGCACCCCGGCCCCATCCCCCTCACGCATCGCCGTCCTCCATTCCACTGGTCGCGACAGAACTGTGTGACTGCAACCACCGACGCACCCGGTGCAGGCGCGAGTAGACCGTGCCCGGACCTCCTGCCGCACGTGCCGCCGCAGCAGGTTGCCGGCGATCCCGTACAGCCAGGGCCGCACCCCGGCCCGAGCCGGGTCGTACGTGTGCCGTTGCTGCAACGCCACCAGGAACGTCTCCGACACCAGGTCGTCGGCGGCCTGGTCCCCGATTCGACGGGCCAGGTAGCCGTGCAGCGACCCGGCGTGCTCATCGAAGAGCCGCCCGAACACCGACCCCGGATCCGGCCCCGACAGATCCCCATCGTCCCCCGGCGGTCCCGTGCCGGGCCCCGCTGTACTCGCGGTCATCCTTGTCACGCCTCTACTTGCCCGCGGCCCGCCACGCCCTTCACGAGAACCGACGTGTCCTGCCGCACTCCGTCCCCCCGCCTAGGCCTCGGTGCCGGTGCGGGTCACGGCGCGGGCCGCGCGTTGCGCAGCCGGATGCCGCTGAAGCCCAGGGTGCGGTGGGTGACGTCGTCCCAGAAGGGCCACAGGTCGGGCAGCAGTCGCAGTTCGATGCCCGACTGCTCGTGCAGGTCCAGCAGGTCGCCGACGCGTTCGGGCGGGCCGAGGGGGTCGACGGGTCCGGTGGCGACGTGCGCGGCGTCGCCGAACGGCCGGAACGCGGCGGCGTCGAAGCGGTAGGCGTAGAGCGTGACGGCCTGGAGGCGGCGCAGCCAGCCGTACTCGATTGCGTGGACGCGGTGCGGGCCCAGCCAGGCGCGGTCGTCGGGGGTGGTGTCGGGGGTGGTCCAGGTCATGGCGCGGGGGCAGTCGCGGGGGAACCAGTAGGCGGGGGCCTGGTCGTGGTCGACGGCCCACACGTAGGCCTCGGGTTGTCGGGCGGTGGCCGCCACGTGCGGGACGAACCGGGTGATGGTGGGGTCTTCGGAGAAGTGCAGCACTTCGCCGGGTGCCGGGCGCATGAGGCGGCAGTGTCGCGGAAGCCGGTCGCGGGCTGCCACCGGTTTCCGCGTGGGCGGCGCGCGGCGGGCGCGGCCGACCGGCGGGGCGTGCGGGGGCAGGTCGAGCGTGCGGGCCGTGCCGGCGGGGCGTGGTCGGATCGGAAATCCGGTGGCGTTCCCGGTCGGTGGCCCGGTGTGATCGGGGATGTGCCCGGATCACTGCTGGTGAACTTCGTCTACTGCCATCCCGTCGGCCACGCGATCGAGGCGTTGCACCGCTGCCACGGCTACCACCGGGCGGACCCGGACCTGCGGATCGGGGTGGTGCTCAACTCGGCGACACCGGTCGAGCTGGCGCGGCTGTGCCCGTACATCGAGCAGGTGCACGCGATCGACGTCGACGTGTTCGACGGGTCGGCGGACTTCGCGCCGCAGCTTGCCCGCATCGCCCGCGACTGGGACCGGGTGGTGGAGGACGAGCGGGCGTCGCAGTCGTGGCAGCGGACCCTGTTCCCCGGTCTGGCGCGGTATTTCGACCAGGCGCGGAAGCACTTCCGGCCCGGTGGCGCGCGGTTGCCGTACGCGGCGGGCGAGGCGTTCCGGCTGCCGATCCCGGCGGCGTCGCACGAGGGGGTGCGGATCGCGGTGCTGCCCGGCGGCAGCGGGCCGCGGCGGAACTACCCGTCGGTGCGGTCGTGGCGGCTGGTGCTGGAGGCGTTGGCGGTGCGGTTCCCCGGCGCGGAGTTCGTGTTCGTGGGCAAGCTGCGGGAGGACGGGCGGACCAGCACGTCGTTCGGGCGCGACGAGTTCGACGAGCTGATCGGGTCGGTGCGTTCGGTGGACGCGGTGGACCGGCCGCTGGTGGCGCAGCTTGCCGAGGTGGCGTCGTCGGACGTCCTGGTGTCGCCGCACTCGGGGTTCGCGATGGCCGGGTTGGCGGTGGGGACGCCGTGGCTGGCGATCTCGGGCAACCGGTGGCCGGAGTACTACTTCCCCGGCACCCCGTTCTACAGCGTGCTGCCGGAGGTGGCGCGGTTCCCGGCGTTCACCCTGTTCGCCGACGACCCGGAGCCGGTGTCCGACAACGGGCCGCGGTCGCCGAGCATGTCGTTCGCGCGGATCAGCGCGGACCTGGCGGAGATCGTGGACGGGGCGGCGCGGTTGGTGGAGCGGCGGTGGGACTTCGAGACGGCGATGGCCGACCACGTGCGGCGGATGGTGGCATCGGGTATGCGGAACCGGATGTGGTCCGTGGACGACGTGCACGTCGCGTACCTGCCACAGTAGGGCCGTGATCGGCGACTACGAGACCGTGCGCGAGGCGGTCGACGGCGAGGGCGACGTGCTGGCGGCGCTGGTGCTGCTGCGGCGGCTGCGGGCGGAACTGGCCGAGTGGGAGCCACGCCTGATCGCCGCCGCGCGGGAGCAGGGCACGAGTTGGGCGCGGCTGGCTCCGGCGCTGGGGGTGGCGAGCAGGCAGGCGGCGGAGCGGCGGTACCTGCGGCTGCGGGCGGATCTGGGTGACACGGCCGAGGGTCGGGTGCGGGCGGAGCGGGACCGGCGGGCGGGTGAGCGTGCCGTGCGGCAGTGGGCGCTGGAGAACGCGGAGTCGTTGCGGGACCTTGGTGGTCGGGTGGCGGCGGTGGACGTGGTGGTGCGGCGGGCGTTGGCGGAGGACGATTCGGCGGCGTTGGTCGGGCCGTTGGCGGAGGCGGCGGACCGGGTGGCGGATCCGGAGCTGGCGGCGGAGATCCGTTCGGTGGCGGAGGCGGCGGACGCGGCTCGGCGGGTTCGGCGCTGAGCGGTTCGGCGCGGTCCCGCCGAACGCGCTGGAGGGAATCTCCCGGAGGTGCGAGTGCACCGAGGGTGACGCCGTCAGTGGTCCGTTCAGGTGCCGCTTCGTCCTCCGTGGACGTCGATGACGAACTTCCCCCGCACGCCGCCCGCGTCGAGTCGTCGGTGGGCCTCGGCGATGTCGGCCATGGGGAAGACGGTGTCGACCACGGGGCGGATGCGGCCCGCTTCGACGGATTCGGTGAGTTCGGCGATGCGCGCGGCGGACGGGTTGTTGCTGAACAGCTTCAGCCGGCGGGGTGACAGGGCGGCCCGCAGCCCGGTGGTGACCATCGAGGTCAGGATGTGCTCGTGGTCGAAGGCGAGGGCGACCATGCGGCCGTGGCGGGTGAGTCGCGACCGGTAGGCGGTGGGTTCGGTGCCCACGACGTCGAGGATCACGTCGAAGCGGCCGAGGTCGGCCGGTCCGGTCGTGCGGTAGTCCAGGGCGGTGTCCGCGCCGAGGTCGGTGACCCAGTCGAGGTTGCGCGTGCCGGCCAGGGCGGTGACGTGGGCGCCGAGGGCCTTGCCCAGTTGCACCGCGATGCTGCCGACGCCTCCGGTGGCGCCGCGGACCAGGAGTCGCTCACCGGCGACGAGGCCGGCTTTGTCCGTCAGGGCGGTCATGGCGGTGGTGCCCGACGACGGCAGGGCGGCGGCATCGAGCAGGCTCAGGTTCTTCGGCGCCCGGGCGAGTCGCCGTTCGGGGACCGCGACGTGGTCGGCGATGGCGCCGAACGCGAAGTGCGGCATCAGTCCCCACACCTCGTCGCCCGCACGCCACGCGGTCACCCCGGGACCGAGGGCCGCGACACGGCCGGTGAAGTCGCCGCCGACGCGGCGGGGGAAGCGGGACCGGCCGAGGGCGCGCAGTCTGCCCGCGCGGAAGGCGGTTTCCCCGGCGTCCACGCTCGCGGCCCACACCTCGACGAGCACTTCCCCCGGTCCGGGCCGGGGTGTGGGCACCTCGTCGACGCGGAGCACCTCGGGAGGGCCGAAACGGTGGTACTGGACGGCGCGCACGGTGTCTCCCGGATCGCTCGACACAAGTGGAGGGGCACCCCACTTCTAGGTTTGCCACGTTAACCGGAGAACCCCCCCGGTTGTCAAAGGGCGGGCTTGCCAGGGCAGGCCGGTCGACTGCTGGACATCGCGATCGAGGGCATCCGCCGCCACCCCGCATAGGAGCCTTTCGGCGCAATGCGTGCGGGGCCGGAGGTCCGGACGGTGAGGGTAGTGGGTCCGGGTGGTGGGCGGATCAACCGATCGGTGGGGCCGTGGTCAACCTTCTCCCTATCGGATCGGGTCCTTTCGCCTGTCGCGTGGGCGGTTTCCCCGCTGCCAGGGTGGGTGGGTCGCATCCATCGACAGGGGGAGATATGGGTTTTCCCAGACGAGCGTTGGCATTAGTGGCGGTCGCGTCGTCGGTCGCCCTGCTGGGGGCCGGGGCCACCGCCGCCTCGCCTCGGCGGGACGGGGACTGGGCCACGTGGCAGAAGGACCCGGCCGGGTCGCGGCACAACGCCGCCGAGTGGCGGATCACGCCGCACAACGTCAAGAACCTGAAGCTCAAGTGGGCGTTCGCCTACCAGAAGTCGGAGGCGCCGGTACGCAGCCAGCCGGCGATCGTGGACGGCACGGCGTACTTCGGCGGGCCGGACGGCAAGTTCTACGCGCGCGACGCCCGGACCGGCGCCGAGCGGTGGACCACGGACCTCACCGGTATCGCGCCGGGGCCCCGGCCGGCGATCCCGTGGGACGGGCCGGCGGTCGTGGACGGCCGGGTGTACGTCGGTGACATGCGGGGCTACGTGTACTCGCTGGACCAGCGCTCGGGGCGGGTGGTGTGGGCCAAGCAGGTCGACGCGCACCCGGCGGCGACGGTGACCAGTTCGCCGATCGTGCACGACGGCAAGGTCTACGTCGGCACGTCCAGTGGCGAGAACGCCGACTTCGACCCGGGCGCCGGGCGGGCCTACCCGTGTTGCACGTTCCGGGGCCACATCGACGCCTTGGACGCGCGCACCGGTGACCTGGTGTGGCGGCACTACACGGTGCCTGAGCCGAAGGCCGTGGGGACGTGGCCCAGCGGCGCGACCCGCTACGAGCCGTCCGGCGCGGGTGTGTGGAGTTCACCGACGATCGACCCGCGCACCGGCACCGTGTACGTCGGGACCGGGCAGAACTACACGGGCAGCGCGGGCGACTTCGACACGCTGCTGGCGCTGGACACCCGCTCGGGCGCGGTGAAGTGGCGCAACCAGGTGACCAAGGCCGACACGTGGCGGGGCCTGTGCAACGACCCGGACTCGCAGGGCTACTGCCCCGGCCTGCAGGACGGCTCGGCGCTGGACTACGACATCGGCGCGACGCCGAACCTGTTCACCGTCGACGGCCGCAAGCTGGTCGGCGTGGGCCAGAAGCTGGGTGTGTACCACGTGTTCGACGCGGCGACCGGTGAGGTCGTGTGGCGGCGTCAGTTGGGTGTGCCGCTGCCCAGCGGCGGGATCTCGGGCATCCAGTGGGGTTCCAGTTTCGACGGGGAGCGGCTGTACATCGCGACCTACTTCGCCGATCCGGGCAAGTTGTTCGCGGTGGACCCGGCGACCGGCGCGGTGCTGTGGGAGACGCCGAACCCGGCGGACGGCTGCACCACCGGCGGCGCGGCGCAGCACCCGGAGATCTGCACGCTGGCGCACGGGCCGGCGGTGTCGTCCAGCCCCGGTGTGGTGTACGAGGGCAGCAACGACGGCAAGCTGCGCGCCTACTCGGCCCGCACCGGCCGGGTGCTGTGGACGTTCGACACGGTGCGGGACTTCGCCACGGTGAACGGGCTGCCCGGCCGGGGCGGCGCGATCTCCGGCGGCGGCGGTGGCGCGGTGGTCTCCAACGGCATGGTCTACGTCCAAGCCGGCTACTGGCCCGCCTACCCCAACCCGAACGGCAGCGTCCTACTGGCCTTCGGCCTCTAACCCCACGCTTCACCCCGACGCCGCCCCACCCGACCCCGCTCTGCCCCGGGCCCCGGTCTGGCCCACCACGCGAGGTCGCGTCGGTAGGTCGTGACTCATTTTCCCGCGATCACGCTTTTCGATCGCGGGAAAATCAGGCGCGACCTACCGACTTTCCGGCGACCGAGCCCGCGACGCCGAAGGCGGCGCAAATTCAACACAGCCGGTGCCAATGGACACTGCGATTCCCAGTGGCACGGTGTGTTGGCCCGCGCAGTGTCCGAACGCGACGGAGCCGAGGATGGGCACGCCGAGGCCGCCGAGCCGGTCGTGCAGCACGCCGTCGACGTCGCCGCAGCCGGTCCACGAGCCGAGCACGATCCCGGCGACGCCCGCGAACCAGCCACCCCTCAGCAGGGCGGTGAGCATCCGGTCGAGCCGGTAGGGCTCCTCGGCGACGTCCTCCAGGAACGCGATCGCTCCGTCGGGCGGGGGCGCGCCGAGCAGGCTGAGGTTGCCGCCGACGGCCGTCCCGCGCGCCGTGCCGGGCACGACGGTGACCCCCGGCACGGTGGTGACGCCGTCGAACAGGGCGCGGCGCATCCGGTCCCGCGCCGGTCCGTCGTGGACGAACGCCCGGGTGCCGACCATCGGCCCGAACCAGGTGGGCACGCCCGCCCGCCACAGCGGTTCGTGCAGGGCGGTGATGTCGCTGGACCCGACGAACACCTTCGGTCCGCTGCGCACGAGCCGGTCCCAGTCGACCAGGTCGACGATCCGCTGGCTGCCGTAGCCGCCGCGCGCGCACAGCACCGCCGCCACCGACGGGTCGCACCACGCGTCCTGGAAGTCGCGGGCCCGGTCGGCGTCGGCGCCGGCCAGGTAGGGCAGGACGGGGTGGGTGTCCAGGGCGTGCGGCGCGATCCGCACGTCCAGGCCCCAGGTGGTCAGCCACGCGACCCCGGCGTGCAGCAGCCCGGCGGACACGGGGCCGGCCGGGCTCACCACGGTCACGCGGTCGCCCGGCCGGAGGGGGCGGGGTGTCACCGACGCAGCTCCAGCACCGGCACGCCGGCCGGCACGAACCCGAACACCTGCCCGTAGAAGGACAGTTCGGCCTCCAGCGCGGCGATGATCGTCTCGGCTTTGCGGAAGCCGTGCTGCTCGCCCTCGAAGGTGAGGTAGGCGTGCGGGATGCCGGTGCCGTCGAGCGCGGCGACGAACCGGTCGGCCTGTTCGGGCGGGCAGATCTCGTCCTCCAGGCCCTGCAGCAGCAGCACCGGCCCGGCCAGCCGGTCCACCCGCCGGGACGGGGAGCGTTCGGCGTACCGCTCGGCGGTCCGCGGCCACGGCCCGACCAGGCCTTCGAGGTAGCGCGACTCGAAGTCGTGGGTCTCGCCGCCTTCGCCGGTCCACCCGGCCAGGTCGAGGATCGGGAACGCCACCATGCCGCACCGGTAGGTCTTGACCGAGGTCATGGACGCGGCGGAGGTCCAGCCGCCGGCGCTGCCGCCCCGGATGCCCAGCCGCGCGCCGTCGGCGGTGCCCTCGTCGGCCAGCGCCTGCGCGACGGCGGCGCAGTCGTGGACGTCGACCACGCCCCACTGCTCGCGCAGCCGTTCCCGGAACGCCCGGCCGTAGCCGGTGGAGCCGCCGTAGTTGACCGACACCACGCCGATGCCGCGGCTGGTGAGGTAGGCGATGTCGATGTCGAGGACGGGCACCGACCGGCCGGTGGGGCCGCCGTGGACGTGCACCACGAACGGCGGCCGTTCGCCGTCGGGGCCGGTGAAGTCGGGGTTGGTCGGCGGGTACACGTAGGCGGGCACGTCCTGCCCGTCGGGGCCGGTGAACACCCGTTCGGCGGGGACCGGCAGGTAGTCGGCGGGCGGCAGGGCCACCGGGTGGTCGGTGAGCCGGGTCAGTTCGCCGGTGGACAGGTCCAGGGTCACCACGGTCGCGTCGTCGTGGGGTCCGGCGGCGCCGCCGACGACCACGCCGTCGTGCGCGGCGAGTTGCGACAGCCACACCGGCAGGTCGTTGTCGACGTCGGTGACGGTGCCGGAGCGCTCGTCCAGCACGGCCAGCGCCCCGGCGCGCAGCACGAGGTAGCGGCCGGGCCGGAGGGTGGCGAACCAGCGGTTGCCCAGCCGCCACATGGGGCCGCCGAGTTCCTCGGCGCACGGGGCGAGGTTCTTCGACGTGCCGTCGAGGGTGATGCGGAACAGGTTCCACCAGCCGTCGGGGTCGGTCAGCGCCAGCAGCGCGGGCCGCTGGTCCGGCGCGTCCGGCGCGGCGGGTTCCCACTCGACCTGGCAGACCGCTTCGCGCGGTCCGCCCGCGAGGACGCGGTGGTCGGTGGAGCCGACCTCGACGACGCACAGCTCGGTGCCGTCCCACGGCATGGCGGGGTGGTTCCAGCCGATCCACGCGAAGTGGGTGCCGTCCGGGGACAGCCGGGGGCCGGTCATGAAGTGGTGGCTGGCGGCCAGCACGCGGGGCGCGGAGCCGTCCAGCGGCACGGCCACCAGGTCGCGGCGCACGTCGGTGCGGGTGTCGCCGGTCACGGTCTCCCGCACGCACCACACCTCGGCGTCGTCGGGTCCGGCGGTGAGGTCGGCGTAGCGGACACCGTGGCGCCGGTCCGGTTCGGGGCTGATCGGCACCGGGTGCGGGTCGTCCGGGTCGAACAGGTAGATCCGCTGGTCGTCCCAGTCGGTGAACGCGACGCGCTCGCCGTCCGGGGTGTCCAGCACCACCCATGGCCGCCCGCCGTACTCGTGGACGCGGTTGCGCGCGTTCCACGGCGGCGGCAGGAGGTCCCGCCCGTCGCGCACCAGCGCGACCCGGCCGCCCTCGGCGGGGCGTCCCTCGGCCCACCAGACCCGACCCCGGTGCAGGTCGACCCAGTGCAGGCCGCCGCCGGCGGCGGCGGCGTCGGCCGCTCCGATGGGCGATGTCCACGTTCCGTACGGTGCGATCTTCACCACGCACGCGACCCTAGCGGCAGGCCCGCCGCGCGGCCCTGCGCCGATCGCCTCCACAGATGACGGAAAACCGGGGGGAGGGCTGCCGATCTTGTCCGCGTGGCCTAGGGTCGGTGGTGTCATGGCACGCGTCATCCACGTATTCCGCCAACCCGACCGGTTCGTCGCCGGGACCGTCGGGCAGCCTGGCGAGCGCACGTTCTACCTCCAGGCCTCCGAGGAGGCCCGGCTGGTCAGCGTGGCGCTGGAGAAGCAACAGGTCGCCGTCCTCGCCGAGCGCATCGGCTCGCTGCTGGAGGAGGTGCACCGGCGGTTCGGCGCGGACGTCCCCGAGGCGGTTCCCGACGACCTCCGGGACACCGAGCCGCTGGCGGCGCCGGTCGAGGAGGAGTTCAAGGTCGGCACGATGGGGCTGGGCTGGGACGCCGAGTCCAGCGCGGTCGTGATCGAGCTGCTCGCGATCACCGAGGAGGAGGTCGACGAGGCGGTGGTCCTCGACGACACCGAGGAGGGTCCTGACGCGGTCCGGGTGTTCCTGAGCCCGGTGGAGGCGCGGGCGTTCGCCGAGCGCGCCGACCGGGTGGTGCGGGCGGGCCGCAAGCCGTGCCCGCTGTGCTCGGAGCCGTTGGACCCGGAGGGCCACGTCTGTCCGCGGCAGAACGGCTACCGGCGCTCGGACGAAGGCTGACCGGAGGGTGGGGCCGGGTGACGAGGGTGTGCTGGACTTACTGCGGCGCGGCCGGATAGAGGTCGAGGGCAGGCTGGTCGACGCGTCGAACGCGACGCTGTTCTGCGCGATCAGCCTCGACGGGGTGGCCGCGCAGTGCGTGTACAAGCCGGTGCGCGGCGAGCGCCCGCTGTGGGACTTCCCGGACGGCACGCTGGCGGGCCGCGAGGTCGCGACCTACCTGGTGTCGGAGGCGGCCGGGTTCGGCCTGGTGCCGCCGACGGTGCTGCGGCCGGGGCCGTTCGGGTCGGGCATGGTGCAGTTGTGGGTGGAGACCCGCGAGGACGACGAGCTGGTGGACCTCGTGCCGGTGGACGAGGTGCGGCCGGGTTGGCGTTCGGTGCTGCGCGCGCACGACCGGTACGGCGACCCGGCGGTGCTGGTGCACGCCGACCACCCGAGGGTGCGGCTGATGGCGGCGTTCGACGTGGTGGTGAACAACGCCGACCGCAAGGGCGGGCACGTGCTGCACGCGGCCGACGGCGCGGTGTACGGGGTGGACCACGGGATCTGCCTGCACTCCGACGACAAGCTGCGCACCGTGCTGTGGGGCTGGCTGGGCGAGGACCTGCCGGACGAGGCGGTGGAGGCGCTGCGGCGGCTGCGGTCGGGGCTGGACGGCACGTTGGGCGAGGCGCTGCACGGTCACCTGACGCGCGCGGAGGTCCGCACGCTCGCGGAGCGCGTCGACAAGCTCCTGGCGGCCGGCGTGTACCCCGAACCGTCGAATGACTGGCCGGCAATACCGTGGCCGGCGTTCTGACGGTGGTCTAATCGGCCGGGTGAGCAGTGTTCGACTCCGCGACGCGACCGAGGCCGACGTGCTGGTGTTCTTCGACCACCAGCTCGATCCGGAGGCCAACCGCATGGCGGCGTTCGGCGCGGCGGACCCCACCGACCGGGCGGCGTTCCTGGTGCGGTGGGCGCGGATCCTGGCCGACGACGCGGTGGTGGCCAAGGCGATCGAGTTCGACGGGCGGGTCGTGGGGCACGTGCTGCGGTTCAGCCAGTTCGGCGAGCCGGAGGTGTCCTACTGGATCGACCGCGCGTACTGGGGCATGGGGCTGGCCAGCGCGGCGTTGCGGGAGTACCTGGAGCTGGACCCGGTCCGGCCGCTGTACGCGCGGGCGGCGGTGGACAACGTCGGGTCGCTGCGGGTGTTGGACAAGTGCGGTTTCGTCGCGGTGGGCGAGGATGTGGGCTTCGCCGAGGGGCGGGGCGAGGAGGTCGAGGAGTTCATCCTGCGGCTGGACGCGTGAGTCCGTCGTTCCCGAGGGGGGATCCGGTGCATTCGAAGTTGGTGACCCGGTTCGGTCCGGGGGTGGTGGCGTGGGTCGAGGCGTTGCCGTCGCTGGTGTCGTCGGTGTGCGCGCGGTGGGGGCTGGAGCCGGTCCGGGAGTTGACCGGCGGCACGTCGCACACGCTGCTGTGCACGCGGGGCGGCACGCCGGTGGTGCTGAAGCTGACGCCCGAGCCGGAGCTGGCGGCGCAGGAGCACGACGCGCTGCGGGTGTGGGAGCCCTCGCCGCGGATGGTGCGGGTGCTGGACGCGGACCTGCCGGCGGGCGTGCTGCTGCTGGAGGCGCTGGAGCCGGGGACGCCCGCGGTGTACGACGCGCCGCGGATGCGGGGGCTGCTGGAGGGTCTGCACATCCCGCCTCCGGAGGGGTTCCCGCCGTTGGCCGAGCGGGTGGACTTCCTGTTCCCGCTGCTGGCGCGGCGGCGGCCGGGCGACTACTCGGCGGCGCACGCGGCGGCCGCGGCGCTGGCGCGCGACCGGGTGCCGCAGGTGTTGCTGCACGGCGACCTGCACCCGGGCAACGTCCTGGACGCGGGCGGGCGGGGGCTGGTGGCGATCGACCCGCGGCCGTGCGTCGGCGACGCGGCGTCGGACGCGGTGGACTTCGCGTTCGCGGCCCCGGACCTGGAGACGGGGATCGAGGCGCTGTCGGCGGTGGTGGACGGGGACCGGCTGGCGGCGTGGTGCAAGGTGTTCTCGGTGTTCTTCCCGGGCCGGGAGACGGACCCCGGCGTGCCTGAGGGTCATCCGACCGGGTGACCGACTAGCGTCGCCGGTCGTGCGATCACAGGACTACGGCCGGGACGTGACGGCGGGGCGCAGGCGGCGGAAGGTGCCGGAGGTGGCGGCCGAGCCCGGTCTGGTGGTGGAGGACCCGGCCTCGGGGTTCTGCGGCGCGGTGGTGCGGTTCGAGCAGGGCCGGGTGGTGCTGGAGGACCGGCACGGGCGGGAGCGGCTGTTCCCGCTGCGGCCGGCCGGGTTCCTGGTCGACGGCGCGCCGGTCACGCTGGTGCGGCCCGCGGCGACGGCGTCCGGTCCGACGCGGTCGGCGTCGGGTTCGGTGAAGGTCGAGGGGCTGCGGGCGCGCACGGCGCGGGACAGCCGGATCTGGGTGGAGGGCCTGCACGACGCCGAGCTGGTGGAACGGGTGTGGGGGCACGACCTGCGGGTCGAGGGCGTCGTGGTGGAGCCGTTGGACGGGGTGGACGAGCTGGCGGGCCGGATCGCGTCGTTCGGCACGGGGCCGGGGCGCCGGCTGGGGGTGCTGGTCGACCACCTGGTGGCGGGCAGCAAGGAGTCCCGGCTGGTGTCGGCGATCCGCGATGATCACGTTCTGGTGACGGGCCACCCCTACGTGGACGTGTGGCAGGCGGTGAAGCCGGCGTCGGTGGGCATCGCCGCGTGGCCGGTCGTGCCGCGCGGGGTGCCGTGGAAGGAAGGCGTCTGCGAGGCGCTGGGCTGGGGCGAGACCTACGAGGGGTGGCGGCGGGTGCTGGCCGGGGTGACGGGGTTCCGGGACCTGGAGACGCCGCTGATCGGCGCGGTGGAGCGGCTGATCGACTTCGTGACGGAACCCGGTCTCGGGTGAACCGGGGCTCCCCGGCCGCCGTTGATGCGAGGATGGGCCCGTGGCCGCGTTGATCTGGTTGATCCTCGGTGTCGTCCTGGTGGCGGCCGAGATCCTGTCCGGCGACTTCGTGCTGGTCATGCTCGGGCTCGCGGCGCTGGGCGCGGCGGGTGTGTCGGCGCTGGGCGCGGGCGACCTGGTCAGCGCGGCGGCGTTCGCGGCGGTGGCGCTGGGGTTGGTCGTGGGCGCGCGGCCCGCGTTGAAGCGGCGGCTCACGGCCGGGCACGGCCACAAGTCGGGCGTGGAGGCGCTGCTGGGCGCCACGGCGGTCGTGGTGTCCACTGTGGACGCGCACGACGGCCGGGTGCGGATCGGTGGCGAGGTGTGGTCGGCGAGGTCGCTGGACCACTCGGTCATCGAGCCCGGCACGGAAGTGACAGTTGTCGAGATCTCGGGCGCGACCGCCGTGGTGTTGTCCGGGTCCTGAGTGTCGAAGGGACGGAAGAGTTGACCACCACGCTGATCGTCGTCGCGGTCCTGGTGTTGTTCGTGCTGATCGTCGCGGTGAAGTCGGTGCTGGTGATCCCGCAGGCGACGGCCGCGGTGATCGAGCGCCTGGGCCGCTACCGCACGACGGCCGCACCGGGCCTGAACATCCTGGTGCCGTTCTTCGACCGGGTGCGGGCGCGCATCGACCTGCGCGAGCAGGTGGTGTCGTTCCCGCCGCAGCCGGTGATCACCCAGGACAACCTGACGGTGTCGATCGACACCGTCGTGTACTTCCAGGTGACCGACCCGCGTGCGGCGGTGTACGAGATCTCCAACTACATCGTGGGTGTGGAGCAGTTGGCGACCACGACGCTGCGCAACCTGGTGGGCGGGATGAGCCTGGAGGAGACGCTGACCTCCCGCGACCAGATCAACAACCAGCTCCGCGGGGTGCTGGACGAGGCGACCGGCCGGTGGGGCATCCGGGTGGCGCGGGTGGAGCTGAAGGCGATCGACCCGCCGCCGTCGATCCAGGACTCCATGGAGAAGCAGATGCGCGCGGACCGGGAGAAGCGCGCCATGATCCTGACCGCCGAGGGTCAGCGGGAGTCGGCGATCAAGACCGCCGAGGGCCAGAAGCAGGGGCAGATCCTGGCGGCGGAGGGCGCGAAGCAGGCGGCGATCCTCGCGGCCGAGGCGGAGCGGCAGTCGCGGATCCTGCGGGCGCAGGGTGAGCGGGCGGCCCGCTACCTGCAGGCGCAGGGCCAGGCGAAGGCCATCGAGAAGGTGTTCGGGGCGATCAAGGCGGGCAAGCCGACGCCGGAGGTGCTGGCCTACCAGTACCTGCAGACGCTGCCGCAAATGGCGCAGGGCGACGCGAACAAGGTGTGGATCGTCCCGTCGGACTACGGCAAGGCGCTGGAGGGGTTCGCGCGGATGCTCGGCGCGCCCGGTGACGACGGCGTGTTCCGGTACGAGCCGCCGGCGGACGAGCCCCGGACGTCGACGCCGGAGGAGGACGACGCCTCGGTGGCGGACTGGTTCGACACCGCGCCGGATCCGGCGGTGGCCGAGGCGGTGCGGGCCGCCGAGGCGGTGGCGCGCAAGGAGGTGCCGGGGCCGTTGGAGTCCACCCGGCAGGCGTTGGCGGCGGAGTCCCCGTCGTCGGCGCCGGGGCTGTCGGCCGGGGTGGAGCCGCCCCGGTCGTTGAACGAGTAGCGGGTTTCCGCGTTTTTCGGGGTTCATGCATTCCGGGCTCGGGTTTGGCGGGCGGTCGGCCGGTTTCGGTCGGCCGCCTGTTTTTTGCGGTTGTGGGGTGTCGCTGTGGGTCGTAGGGGTGCGGTTGGATGTGTCGGGTGGATCCGTTACCCGATCGAGTGAAATTGTGGCTGGATCGCTCCGATGTCTCGTGGGCGGAACGGTGGGACGGGTTGGCGTCCGCCGTGGCGGATCTGTCGCCGTTGGTGTTGGCCGGTCCCGGCGCCCGTCGGGTCGCCGAGGAGGTCGTGGAGTTGTTGGTCGCGGCGGTGTCGGCGGATCGGGCGCATCGGGCGGCGTTGGTCGGGTTGGTGGATCGGGTGCTGGACCTGCACGCGGTGGCGTGCGCGTCGGATCCGCCGTCGCCGGTCGGGTTGGCGGACTGGCTGCTGCACGTGCAGACGGGGTTCCCGGAGCCGCCGGAGGTGCGGTTGGCCCCGTACGCGGCGGCGTTGGGTGTCGAGGGGCTGGCCCGGTACCGGGAGGAGGCGGTGGCCCGGTTCGCGCGGGTGCCGGTGATCGGGTTCGGGCAGACCGGGCGGTACGACCTGGAGCGGTGGGCGTTGCTGCGGGTGATGGAGGAGTTGGCCGAGCACACCGGGGAGGTGGACCTCCAGGTGATGGTGATGGCCCGGGATCTGTCCTCGGGGTGGCATTACCTGCAGGTGGCCACGGTGTTGCGGGATGCCGGGCGGCCGGTGGAGGCGTTGTCGTGGGTGGCTCGCGGGGTGTGGGCCACCGGTGGGCGTGGGGCCGCCGGGCGGTTGGTGGATCTCGCGGTGGACGAGTGCCTGCGGTGGGGGTGGACGGGGCAGGTGGTGGAGTCGCGGCTGTCGCGGTGGTCGGTCGGGGCGGACGAGGCGCGGATGTTGGTGAAGGAGTTGGCGGCGCGCGGGATCTGAGGCTTCGGGTCGGGCGGCGATCGGCTAATCGGTGTAGGCGGGTGGGCGGCGGTCCGTCCAGGGGCGGGCTCGTTCCAGTTGGGCCGCTGTCGCCAGGACGGTGTTGTCGTCGTGGGGGGCGCCCACCAGTTGCACGGCGAGGGGTAGTCCTGTCCGGGTGTGGCCTGCCGGCACCGCCGCAGCGGGGTTGCCGGTGACGTTCCACAGGTGCAGGAACGTGGTCATGCGGGCCGCCGCCAGGAGGGCCGGGATGGTGGGGCGGCGTCGCCATTCGGCGATGCGCAGGGGTGGGCGGGTGAGGACCGGGGTCAGCAGCAGGTCGTGGTCGGTGAAGATCCTGTTGGCGTGGGCGGTGAGGGTTTCCGCGTGGTCGAGGGCCGCCCGGACGGCCGCTCTGGGGAGGTTGCGGCCGAGTTTCGCCACCTGGCGGGTGCGGTGGTCGAGGCGGTCGGGGTGGTCGACGGTGGCTTCGCTGGTCGCGGCGCAGTGGAGGTAGCGGGCCGCGAAGGCGGTCGAGCCGGTGAGGTCGTGCATCTCCGGGTCCAGGCGGGTGACGTCGTGGCCCAGGTCGGCCAGGAGGCCGGCGGTGTCGAGCACGGCGTCGCGGACTTCGGCGGTGACGGGGATGCCGGGGCCCCAGGGGCGCAGGGACACCGCGATGCGGAGGGGGCTCGGGTCCTCGGTGGCCGCGGTGGTGTGGTGGTGGCCGGGGGTCAGGACGTCGAGCAGCAGTGCCGCGTCCCGGACGTGGCGGGTGATGGGGCCCGCGGCGACCAGGCCGGTCCAGACTTCCCCGTCCAGGGGGACGTGGTCGCGGTGGGGTTTGAGGCCGAACAGCCCGGTGCACGCGGACGGGATGCGGATGGAGCCGGCCCCGTCGGTGCCGATCGCGGCGCCGGCCAGTCCGGCGGCCACGGCGGTGGCCGAGCCCCCGCTGGAGCCGCCGGGTGAGTGGTCGGGTGACCAGGGGTTCCTGGTGGCGCCCGCCCAGGTGCTCTCGGTGTAGGGCCACAGGCCGAGTTCGGGCATGCGGGTGCGGCCGATGATGATCGCGCCGGCGTCGCGGAGCAGGCGGACGATCGTGGCGTCGGCGGTGGCCGGGGTGTCGACGGCGGCGGTGCCGGTGGTGGTGGGCAGGCCGCGGAGGGCGAGGTCTTCCTTGACCGCGATCGGCACGCCGAGCAGGGGCGCGTCCTCGCCGCGGGCCCGGCGGGCGTCGGCGTGCGCGGCGTCGGCGCGGGCCTGGTCGGCGAACACGAGTCGGAACGCGTTGAGGGCGCGGTCGTGCCGGTCGATGCGGCGCAGGCAGGCCTCGATGAGTTCGCGGGAGGTGAGTTCGCCGGTGCGCAGCAGGTCGGCTTGCCGTGCGGCGCCCGCGAAGCACGCGTCGGTCAGGTCCATGGCCGAACACTAGGGCAGGAGCGGGCGGCGGGCGGTCAGGCCGGGCGGTGGCGTGCCCGGTGGCGCAGGACGAGGAACGCGACGAGCAGCAGGGGCCAGGGGAACGGGAGCGGTGAGGCGATCCAGGCCACGACGAGGAGGACGCCGAGGACGGGGAGCAGCGGGGGCCGCCGGCGGTGCGGCCGGGTCGCCGGGGTGGTGTCCGGTCGGGGGTGTGGCAGGTCGGCGGTGAGCGGTGCGAGGTCGGCCCGGTGGACGGCGGTGTAGGCGGCGGCGATGCGGTCCTCGGCTTCGGCGAGGGTGAGCCTGCCTTCGCCCACGGCGTCGCGCAGGCGGGTGACGACGTGTTCGCGTTCGGTGTCGGAGGCCCGCACCGCGGGGTCGGAGGTGGTCATGTCCTCGATACTCCGCGCGGTGGCGGGTTGCGGCGTCCGTCGGGAGGCGGTGACGTGGAGTACGTCCGCCGACGTAGCGGGGGAGGGCATGATCGGTGTCATGCCGACGTGGGTCATGTGGTTGGCGGTCGCGCTCGTGGTCGTGGCGGTGGTGTCGCGGCACCTGCGGCGGTCGCGGGCGGAGACGTTGCTGGACGAGCACGCCCGTCGCCGCACGGGCGGTGCGCCGACGCCGGTGTCGGTGTGGCGGGAGGCGAACCGGCTGTTCCGGGCGGGCGAGCGCGAGGGGCTGCTGTTGCTGGCGGCGATCGGCCGTGAGTTGCCGCG
The DNA here is from genome assembly GCF_050942485.1 of Actinosynnema sp. CS-041913. Classification (NCBI taxonomy): domain Bacteria; kingdom Bacillati; phylum Actinomycetota; class Actinomycetes; order Pseudonocardiales; family Pseudonocardiaceae; genus Actinosynnema; species Actinosynnema sp. CS-041913. The sequence continues at coordinate 4,508,856 of NZ_CP192037.1, forward strand.
GCGTCGGCAGGACGTGGTGGACACGTGGTTGGCGGCGTTGCGGGGCGGGGTGAGCCGGGGGCTTGACTCGCCGTGGCGGACGGCGGTGCAGCGGGAGCTGGTGTCGCACCTGCGGCCGGGTGACGATTTCTGGCCGGGGATGGACGTGCCCGCGGCGGGGGCGATCCTGGTGGACGTCGACCTGTCGGGGTGCCGGGTGGGGCGGGTGGACTTCACCGGGGCGGTGTTCGTGGGCGACGCGCGGTTCTCGGCGATGACGGTGACCGGGGAGGCGTCGTTCGACGGGGCGCGGTTCCTGCGGCACGCGGTGTTCACCGACGCGTTGTTCGCGCGGTCGGTGTCGTCGCTGTCGGCGGTGTTCACCGGGAACCTGGCGTTCTCGGGGGTGCAGGTGGCGGGCGAGGCGCGGTTGCGGGCGGCGAAGGTGTCGGGGCGGGCAGATCTGCGGCGCGCGGAGTTCGGCGGGCCTGCGGATTTCGCGGAGGTGTTCTTCGGCGGGCGGGCGTTGTTCGGCGAGGTGGTGTTCCACCACGACGCGGTGTTCTCGCGGGCGTGGTTCCGGGGGCGGACGGACGTGGGGTCGGCGTTGATCGGCGAGGCGGCGGAGTTCGACGGGGTCCGGTTCGGCCGTCGGGTGATGCGCTGAGCGGTGGTGCGTCGGGGATCGTGGCCTTGCGTCACGCCTGTCCGGCCGGCCGTTCGCGTCGAGTCTGCTCGATGTGCAGGTTGGTCGGCGTCGCGCACGACGAGCGGTCCGGTGGTCGGTGGCATCGCGTGCTCCTTCGCGTGGGTGTCAGGCGGGGTGGCGTTCGCGGTGGCGGGCGACCTGGAGGCGGTTGGCGCAGCGGGTGGTGCAGTAGCGGCGGCGGCCGTTGCGGGAGGTGTCGATGTAGACGGTGCCGCAGCCGGGGCGGGCGCAGCGGCCGAGGCGGTCGGGGGCTTCGCAGAAGACGTGGGCGAGGCCCGCGGCGGTGAACGCGCGGACCCGGTCGGCGGTGGGTGCGGTGGCCGGGGCGAAGTGCAGGTGGGGTGGGCGGCCGTCGTGGGTGGAGAGGTAGGGCCTGGCGGCGGTTTCGGCGAGCAGGGTGTTGAGGTGCCCGACGCGGTCGGTGGTGGCGGCGAAGACGGGTTCGAGGCGGCGGGCCCAGGCTTTGAGGCCGTCGGCTTCGTGGGTGGTGAGGGCGCCGACGGGTCGGTAGCCCTGGTCGTGCAGCAGGGTGAGCAGGTCGTCGGCGGTGCTGTCGGGGTGGGCGTTGACCAGTGCGGCGGCGAGTTGGGCGGCGGCCCCGCCGTAAGGGTTGAAATGCACTGAAGCATGACATCACGCTGGGTGGCGTGACGACGAGATGCCCTTGCTGTGGTTGGCCCTGCTCCGAGCACGCCTATCCGGTGTCCGCGCACGGTCGGGTGGCATACGTGCGCTGTGTGTGCGGGGTGTGGCTGGTGTTGGACGCGGGGCGGGTGGTGGCGACGGCGGGCGGTCCAAGATCGGCTAGGGTTCCGTCTCCGTGACGACCCGCCGTGAGCTGCTGTGCGACACCGTGATCTCCGTGCTGGCCGCCGAGGGTGGTCGGGGGTTGACGCACCGCGCGGTGGATCGGGCGGCGGGGGTGCCGGAGGGGACGACGAAGAACTACTTCCCGTCACGGGAGGCGTTGGTGCAGGCGGCGGCCGGGCGGATGACGCAGTTGCACGGTGAGGCGGTGGCCCGGTTGTCGGCCACGACGCCGGCGGACATCTCGCCGGTGGAGGTGGCGGAGCTGTACCCGGCGTTGCTGCGGCGTGCGGTGGCCGATGATCCGACGCAGTTGCTGGCGATGGTGGAGCTGTACCTGGAGGCGGTGCGGCGGCCGGGGGTGCGGGAGGCGTTGGGGCGGATGGTGGTGTCCAACGCGGAGGCGGGTTCGGGGTTGCACCGGGCGGCGGGGTTGCCCTCGTCGGTCCGGGACGCCGGGTTGCTGGACGCGTACTTCCTGGGTGTGGCGGTGTCGTTGTTGGCGTTGCCGGCGGACGCGTTGCGTGCGGTGGGGTTGGACGATCCGTATGCGTTGGGGTTGGGGTTGTTCCGGGCCGCGGTGCCCGCGGGGCGTGCGGACGGCCAATGCCAGGCGGGGTAGGAGCCGGCTGTCCCGGTCGCACAGGGTGACGGCCTCGTCGGGCGGCAGCAGGCCGATGAGGGCCACGCCCGCTTCGAAGCGGGGGTACTCCTTGGTGGGCACGGCGATGAGGTCGCGGAGCCAGTCGTGGAGTTCGGCGCGTCCGGTGTCGGTGAGCCGGTAGACGGTGCGTTCGGGGCGGTTGCCCTCGCGGGTGGCGCCGGCGGCGTCCACGAGGCCGTGTGCGCAGCGTGTCGACCACGGTGTACAGGGAGCCGTAGCTGAGTCTGACGCTGCTTTCCTGGTGGCGTTCGCGCAGGGTGGACGCCGGGTACGAGTACAGCGGGTGGGACGTAGGTTGCGGTGCATGACGATCAGGGGAACGGCGGCGGGTGTGCCGTACGTGGCGTCCCCGCCGCGGGCGGGGCGTCGGCTGGTGCTGGTGTGGCACCTCATGGGCGAGCCGGGGTCGCCGGAGGCGATGGCGGAGGCGCTGCCGTTGGACGGGGTGGACGCGTGGCGGGTGTACCTGGCGTTGCCGCCGTGGCGTGAGGGCGGTGACGGGCTGGTCGACGCGTACGCGCCGATGGTGTCCGGGGCGGTGGAGCGGGTGCCGTCGGTGGTGGCGGAGCTGCGCGGGTCGTTGTCGTGCGACGACGGCCCGGTGGACGTGGTGGGCGGTTCGGCGGGTGGGCACGTGGCGTTGTTGACGGCGGTGTCGGGTGCGGTCGCGGTGCGGCGGGTGGCGGTGGTGAACCCGGCGGTGACGGCGCAGGCGGTGGTGGAGGCGTCGCTGGGGGTGCACCTGGACTCCTACGAGTGGACGCCGGAGGCGCTGGCGGCGGCGGGCCCGTTGGACGTGGTCGCGCGGGCGCGGGCGCTGACCGTGCCGCTGCTGGTGGTGCGCGGGGAGCACGAGTACCCGGCGTTCCGGGCGGCGCAGGCCGTGCTGCACGCGGCGGTGCCGGGGTCGCGGCTGGTGGACGTGCCGGGGTTGCCGCACATGCTGGTGTCGTCGCTGGACGTGGTGGAGGCGGAGGTGACGGCGTGGCTGAACGACTGACCGTGGTGACGGGTGGCAGTCGGGGCATCGGGGCGGCGACCGTGCGGAGGCTGGCGGCCGACGGTCACCGGGTGGTGATCGGGTACCGGGCGGCGGCGGAGGAGGCCGCGGCGTTGGCGGCCGAGGTGGGCGGGCTGGCGGTGCGGGCGGAGGTGTCGTCGGAGGCCGACGTGGACGGGTTGTTCGCGGCGGCGGCGTCGTGGGGGCAGGTGACGGGGGTGGTGGTCAACGCCGGGATCACCAGTCCGGTGGGTCCGCTGGCGGCGACGGAGGTGTCGGACCTGCGGCGGGTGGTGGAGGTGAACGTGCTGGGGGCGTTGCTGTGCGCGCGGCGGGCGGCGCGGGACCTGGTGGCGGGCGGGTCGATCGTGTCGGTGTCGTCGGCGGCGGCGACGCTGGGCAGTCCGGGCGAGTACGTGCACTACGCGGCGAGCAAGGCGGCGGTGGACGCGATGACGGTGGGTCTGGCGAAGGAGTTGGGGCCGCGCGGGATCCGGGTGAACGCGGTGGCGGCGGGCACCGTGCACACCGCGATCCACGAGCTGTCGGGCGTGCCGGACCGGCCCCGGCGGGTGGCGTCGGCGATCCCGCTGGGGCGGGCGGGGCAGCCGGAGGAGATCGCGGCGGCGATCGCGTGGCTGCTCGGCGACGAGGCGTCGTTCACGACGGGCGCGGTGCTGCGGGTGGCCGGCGGCCTGTAGGCGGACCTCCTTCGGACCCGACCGGCTCAGACCCGACCGACTCGGCTCGGACCGGCTCCGACCGGCTCGGACCTGGTCGCCTGCGGACCGGGCTGTCACCGTGGTGACCGGGACGGCGGGGATTCGCGTCGTCCCGGTCACCACGGTGGCTCGGGTGGATTCAGTCGGCGGGTTGGCCGAACCAGCGGGAGAGGTGGTCGTCCAGGTCCTGCTGGTCGTCGCCGATCCAGGCGACGTGGCCGTCGGGGCGGAGCAGGACGCACGGGACGTCCAGGTCCGCGGTGGGGTCCGCGAGGTGGTCGACCCGGTCGGACCAGCCGCCGACGGTGAGGCGTCCGGTGCGGTCCAGCAGCAGGCCCCGGCCGCGGTGCAGCAGGTCGTAGAGGCGGCCGGGTGCCACGTCGATGTCGCGCAGGCGGCGGCCGAGCAGGTCGGGGCCCGCGCCGAAGTCGTAGCGGATGCCGATCGCGGTGATCTTCTCGATCAGGTGGCGGTTCACCTCCTCGAAGTCCATCAGTTCGGTGAGCAGCCTGCGCACGGCCTGCGGGCCCGGTTCGGCGGACGACAGCTCCTGTTGGGCGCGGGTGTTGTCCAGCACGTCCTCGGCGACCGGGTGGCGTTCGGCCTGGTAGGTGTCCAGCAGTGTGTCCGGCGCCCGGCCGCGGATCTGCGCGGCCAGTTTCCAGCCGAGGTTGATTGCGTCCTGGACGCCCAGGTTGAGGCCCTGTCCGCCGAGGGGTGGGTGGATGTGTGCCGCGTCGCCGGCCAGCAGCACCCGCCCGACCCGGTACCGCTCGGCCAGCCGGGTGGCATCGCCGAAGCGGGACAGCCAGCGCGGGGAGTGCACGCCGAAATCGGTTCCGGCGACGGCGCGCAGTTGCTGCCGGAAATCCTGGAGGGTGGGCGGTTCCGCGCGATCGCCGACTCCCGCGGCGGGCACCACGACGCGATAGCGCCGGTCGCCGAAGTGCGTGAGGCTGACCCGCTTGTCGGTCTCGTGCATCCCGGCGGCGATCTCCTCCGGCGGCACACCCACTTCCATCTCGCCCATCAGGGTCTCGGTCCGCGAGGGTTCGCCGGGGAAGCCGACGCCGAGCAGTTTGCGCACCGTGCTGCGCCCGCCGTCACAGCCGACGAGGTAGCGGGTACGCAGCCGTTCGCCGTCGGACAGCTCGACGGTCACGCCGTCGTCGTCCTGCTCGACACCGGCCACCGCGCGACCGCGGCGGACCTGCGCGCCCAGTCGGATCGCGTGTTGTTCGAGCAGGTCGACGATGACCGGTTGCGGGATGCCCAGCAGGTAGGCGTGCGCGGAGTCCAGGCCCTCGGGCGCGGGTTTGGCGATGGCGGCGAAGAATCCGGCGGCCGGGCGCCGCCTTCCGCGTTCGAGGATGCGGTCCAGCAGTCCGCGCATGGCCATCAGCTCGATGCTGCGGATGTGCAGGCCGACGATGCGGACGAACGACACGGGCTCGGTGTCCTTCTCCAGGACGAGCACCCGCACGTCGTGCAGCCGCAGTTCGGCGGCCAGCATCGCGCCGGTCGGCCCGCACCCGGCGATGATCACGTCGAACGCGGGGGCCGCGTGATCGGCGTCGGGTGCGGGGGACCGGTGTCCGGGGACGTCGCCCGCGGTGGAGTCGCGCCCGACCGTGTCGTTCGGCGACGGCTCGGGGGTGACCTGCGGAGAGTGCATCAGGCGTTGCCTTTCGGGAGGGCCTTGGTGTCGAGGCGCTCCCGGCGACGCCTACGTCGACCGCCCGGCCGTGACGGGACGGGTGAGCACCCACATCGATACGGCGTCCATGGGTCTCACCTCCTCGGTCGGTGTCACGGTCGACGGCAAGCTACAAGCCCCGGCACCACCCCGTCCAACCCTTTCCGGCCGGTGTCGCCGACGGTGTCCGCGGTCAGGACACGGCGGCGGCGAGGCGTGGCGCGGTGAGGACGCGGGGGCCGTCGTCGGTGATCGCGATGGTGTGCTCGGCGTGGGCCGCGCGGCTGCCGTCGACGGTGTGCAGGGTCCAGCCGTCGGCGGCCTCGCGGTAGGCGTCGCGGCCACCGGCGTGGAACATGGGTTCGATGGCCAGCGCCAGGCCGGGGCGCAGGACGAGGCCGCGGCCGGGGGTTCCCCGGTTGGGGACGCCGGGGGACTCGTGCATGGCGCGGCCGATGCCGTGGCCGCCGAAGTCGGCGGGCATCCCGTACCCGGCGGCGCGGGCGACGCGGCCGATGGCGGAGGAGATGTCGCCGAGTCGGTTGCCGGGGACGGCGGCGGCGATGCCGGCGGCCAGGGCGCGTTCGGTGGCCTCGATCAGGGTGAGGTCGGCGGGGTCGGCGCGGCCGACGACGAAGCTGACGGCGGAGTCGCCGTGCCAGCCGTCGACGTGCGCGCCGCAGTCGATGCTGACCAGGTCGCCGTCGCGCAGCCGGTAGTCCGTGGGGATGCCGTGCACGATGGCGTCGTTGACCGAGGCGCAGATGTAGCCGGGGAACGGGGTGGGCGCGAAGGAGGGGCGGTAGCCCAGGAACGACGAGCCCGCGCCGGCGCCGCGGATGACGTCGGCGGCGATCTCGTCCAGTTCCAGCAGCGACACCCCGATGCGGGCCCGCGACCGGACGGCGGCCAGCGCGTCGGCCACGACCAGGCCCGCGACCCGCATCGCGGCCAGTTCGTCGGGGGATTTCAGCTCGATCACCACAGGCTCCTAACCGTGATAGTAATACCGGTATTACTATCACAGCATGGTGCGACCCCCGCTCACCCAGTCCGACCGCGACCGCGGCGAACGCCTCGGCGAGACGCTGCGCCGGGCCCGCGGCGACCGCAGCATGGCGCACGTCGCCACCGCCGCCGGCATCTCGGTGGAGACGCTGCGCAAGATCGAGCGCGGTCGCATCCCCACCCCGGCGTTCTTCACCGTCGCCGCCCTCGCCGACGCGGTCGGCCTCTCGCTCGACGCGCTGTGCCGCGACCTGGAGGAACCCCGCCGGGCCGGCGCCGCCTGACCCGGTGGAGGACTTCGTCCGCCGCCACACCACGCCCGCGCCGGTCCCGCTCGTGCCGGAGATCGTGCTGCACACCGCCACCGACGTGACGGCGCTGTGGGAGACCACCGGCCACCCCGAACCACCGTTCTGGGGCTTCCCGTGGGCCGGCGGCCAGGCCCTGGCCCGCCACCTGCTCGACCACCCCGACACCACCGCCGGGAAACGGGTGCTCGACCTCGCCTCGGGCTCCGGCCTGGTCGCGATCGCCGCCGCCACCACCGGCGCGCGCCACGTCACCGCCAACGACATCGACCCGCTCGCCGGCGCGGCGATCGCCCTCAACGCCCACGCCAACCACGTCACGCTCGACATCGCGGTCGCCGACCTGCTCGACACCGACCCCGAAGTCGACGTCGTGCTGGCCGGCGACGTGTGCTACGACCGCGACCTCACCGCCCGCGTCCTGCCGTTCCTGCGCCGCGCCCACACCCGCGGCGCCCTCGTCCTGGTCGGCGACCCGCAACGCGGCCACCTGCCACGCGACGGGTTCGAGCGGGTCGCCACCCACCGGGTTCCCGTGCCGGTCGACCTGGAGGGCGCCGAGGCCCGCACCACCCTGGTGTGGCGGGCTACCGGACCTTCGCCACGAACTCCAGCAGATCCGCGCTGAACAGGTCCGGCGCGTCCACCCCCGGGTAGTGCCCGCCCCGGTCGAACTCCGACCAGTGCACGATGTCGAGGTGGTCGCGCCGCGCGAACCGCCGGATGGACTGGAAGTCGTTGCGGAACACCGCCACCCCCGTCGGCGCGGTCGTCGGGCCCTCCGCCGGCGCGGCGTGCGCGTTCTCCCAGTAGAACCGCGCCGACGACGCGGCGGTGCCGGTCACCCAGAACAGCGTCGCCACGGTCAGCACGAACTCCGGCGTCATCGCCGCCGCCACGTCCTCCGGCATGTCCGCGCTCCACAGTAGCTGCAACACCCACGCCAACTGGCCCACCGGCGAGTCGGTCAACGCGTACGACAACTGCTGAGGCCGCGTCGACTGGAGCTTGTCGTAGCCCGACATCTCCTCCCAGAACCGCCCGAGCACACCCAGCCTGCGCTGCTCCTCCTCGGTCAGGTCGGCCATCTCCGCCGGGTCGCCGGACGGGAACGAGAACGCCTGCGTCACGTACACCCCGGCCACGTGCCCCGGATCCACCCGGCCGATCTCCGGCGACAGCAGCGACCCGCCGTCGTTGCCCGCCGCCACGTACCGGTCATAGCCCAGCCGCCGCATCAGCTCCGCCCACGCCCGCGCCGTGCGCCGCAGGTCCCACCCCGACTCGCGGGTCGGGCCGGAGAACGCGAACCCCGGCAGCGACGGGATCACCAGGTGCACCCCGGCCCTGGTCAGCGGCTCGACCACGGGCAGCCACTCCACGAACGTGCCGGGCCAGCCGTGCGTGAGCAGCACCGGGAACGCGTCCGGCACGTCGGACCTGATGTGCAGGAAGTGCACGTCCTGCCCGTCGATCGCGGTGGTGAACTGCGGGAACCCGTTGAGCCGCCGCTCCACGGCCCGCCAGTCGAAACCCTCCCGCCACTGCCGCGCCAGCTCCTTCACCACCGGCGTCGGCGTGCCCTGCGACCAGCCGACGTCCGGCAACTGGTCGGGCCAGCGCGCCGCGTCCAGCCGGGCGTTCAGGTCGTCCAGCTCGGACTGCGGCACGGCGACGCGGAAGGGGCGGATCTCACTGCTGTTCGTCATGAACGCCACGCTAAGGACCCTTGCGGCCAGGTTCTGGCCTAGAGGCCGGGCAGAATTCCGGCCATGCTGGAAACCTCCGCCCGCCTCCTGCGGCTGCTCTCCCTCCTCCAGGCCCGCAAGGACTGGCCGGGCCCCGAACTCGCCGAACGCCTCGACGTCAGCCCTCGCACCGTGCGCCGCGACATCGACCGGCTGCGCGACCTCGGCTACCCCGTGCACGCCACCACCGGCACCTTCGGCGGCTACCGCCTCGGTGCCGGCGCCGCCCTCCCGCCGCTGCTGCTCGACGACGAGGAAGCCGTCGCCGTCGCGGTCGGCCTGCGCGTCGCCGGCACCGGCGCCGTCCGCGGCATCGAGGAGACCTCCCTGCGCGCCCTGGCGAAACTCGAACAGGTCCTGCCCGGCAGGCTGCGCCACCGCGTCAACGCCCTCCAGACCTACACCGTCCCCGTCCCGCACGACGACCCCGGACCCACCGTCGACCCCGCCGTCCTCACCACGCTCGTCGCCGCCTGCCGCGACCGGGAACGCCTGCGCTTCGACTACGCGGACCACACCGGCGCCGCCACCCTGCGCGCCGTCGAACCCCACCGCGTCGTCACCTGGGGCCGCCGCTGGTACCTCGTCGCCTACGACGTCGACCGGCAGGACTGGCGCACCTTCCGCGTCGACCGCCTCACCCCACGCACCCCGACCGGACCCCGCTTCACCCCGCGCGAACCACCCGACGACGCCGCCACCCACGTCGCCCGCGGCGTGTCCTCCGCCGCCTGGCGGCACCACGCCGACGTCGTCGTCCACGCACCCGCCGACACCGTCGCCGACCGCATCAACCCCGCCGTCGGCACCGTCGAAGCCCTCACCGACGACACCTGCCTGCTGCGCACCGGAGCCGACACCGTCAACTCCCTCGCCGTCCACCTCGGCCTGCTCGACCTCGACTTCCGCGTCACCGGACCACCCGAACTCGTCGACCGGCTGCGCACCCTGGCCGACCGCTACACCCGCGCCGTGCCCGACGCCTGACGCCCACGCCGACCCCCGGAGGACCGACCGCCGGGGGACCGACCCCGGGGGACCGGCGGCGGGGGATCAGCGGCGGTGCGCGAACCCGTCCGTCGCCGCCAGCACCGCCTCCGACATCCCCGGGTCCTGCGCACTGTGCGACGCCCCGTGCACCACCCGCAACTCGGCGTCCGGCCACGCCCGGTCCAGCTCCCACGCCGTGACCAGCGGACCCTGCAGATCCAGCCGACCGTGCACCAACACCGCCGGGATGCCGTGCAACCGGCCGATGTCACGCAACACCTGCCCGTCCTCCAGCCACCCGCGATGCCGGAAGTAGTGCGCCGTGATCCGCGCGAACGCCCGCCGCCACCGCGGATCCGACCACCGCGGCCCCGGCCGGTGATCAGGGTCCAACGACACGATCGACCCCTCCCAGGCACACCAGTCGTCCGCCGCCTTCGCCCGCACCGCCGGATCCGCATCGTTGAGCAACGCGTCGTAGGCCGCCACCAGGTCCACCGACCCCTCCGGCGCACCCGCCCGGAACCGGTGCCACTCCTCCGGGAACAACCGCCCCAACCCGTGGTAGAGCCAGTCGATCTCGTCGTGCCGCCCCGACGTGACAGCCACCATCACGATCTCCGTCACCCGCCGCGGGAACAGCTCCGCATAGTGCAGGCCCAACGTGCAGCCCCACGACCCGCCGAACACCATCCACCGCTCCACCCCCAGGTGCTCCCGCAGCCGCTCGACGTCCCGCACGAGGTGCGCCGTCGTGTTCACCGACAGGTCCGTGGCGTGGTCCGCCGCGTGCGGCGTGCTGCGACCCGACCCGCGCTGGTCGAACAGCACGATCCGGTACGCCTCCGGGTCGAACTGCCGGCGCATGCCGGGGGAGCAGCCCGTCCCCGGACCACCGTGCAGGCACACCACCGGCTTCCCGTCCGGGTTGCCGCACACCTCCCAGTACACGAGGTTCCCGTCGCCCACGTCCAGCATCCCGTGCTCGAACGGCTCGATCTCCGGATACACCGCACACCCCTCCCCGAAGCAACAGTGCTGTTACATTAGGGGAGTGGTCGACAACCCCACCACCGACTTCCTCGGCACCCGCCTGCGCCACCTCCTCGAACAACTCGACAACGGCATCACGCAGACCTACACCGACCTCGGCCTGCCCGGCTTCCGCCCCCGGTACACCCCGATCGTCCGACTCGTCGACACCCGCGGCCCCCAATCCATCCGCGACCTCGCCGACACCATCGGCATCACCCACTCCGCCGTCAGCCAGACCGTCAACACGATGCGCCGCGACGGCCTGGTCGACCTCCACCCCGGCACCGACGCCCGCCAACGCATCGTCCACCTCACCGACCACACCCGAACCCTGCTCCCCGTCCTCTACGCCGAATGGGACGCCACCAACGCCGCCACCCGCGAACTCGACGCCGAACTCCCACACCCCCTCACCGAACTCGTCGAACGAGCCCTCCAAGCAGTGGGGGACAGGCCCATGCGCGACCGCATCCGCACCCACCTTCACCCGCCGTAACGCGCCACCAGCTCCGCACCCAACCGCCCCAACTCCCGCCGCACACCCGCCGACCCCACCACCTCCGCCACCGCACCCCACCCGGCCAAGTGCTGCGCCACCATCAACGGAGTCGGCGCCGACACCCGCACCCACGCCCGCCCCTCCACCTCCCGCTCCACCACGCAATGCCGCCCGAACTGCGCCCGCAACACCGACACCAACCGCGCCGGCACCACCACCGTCGCCGACGCCACCGTCTGCCGCCCCTCCACCTCCTCCACCACCCGACCCCACGCCGCCGACAACTCGAACCCCTCCGGCCGCACCGCCTCCTCCCCGGTCACCTCCGCGTCCACCACCCGATCCACCCGGAACGTCCGCTGCCCCTCCGCCGTGCCCGCGACCAGGTACCAGACGTCCTCCTTCTCGACCAACCCCAACGGATCGACCACCCGCACCGACCGCTCACCCGACCACTTCGCGTACCCCAACCGCACCCGACGCCGCCGCACCACCGCACCCTGCAACAACTCCACCAACCCCGACCGCCCCTGACCCGACCGCCCCCACCGCGCCGGATCCACCACCACCGCGCCCGCCGCCGCCTCCGCGTCCGCCCGGAACGTCTCCGGCAACGCCCGCACCAACTTCCGCAACGCCGCCTTGGCCTCCGCCGACACCGCCGCCGCAGGCCCCACCAACAGGAACAACGCCTGCGCCTCCGACGCCGACAACCCCGACAGATCCGTCCGCGCCCGCCCCACCAACCGCCACCCGCCACCGCGCCCCGGCTGCGGATACACCGGAACCCCCGCCGCCGACAACGCCTCCAGGTCCCGCCGGGCCGTCGCCACCGACACCTCCAACTCCCCGGCCAACTCCGCGGCGGTCACCCGACCCCGCGCCTGCATCAACAACAAAGTGGCCACCAGACGGTCCGCACGCATGAACACCAGTCTCCCCGGAAAAGTGCTCAGAAGATGAGCACTTCACGGTCCAAGCTGAAGCACGAACAGCCGAACGGACCAAGGAGAACCACCATGCTGCGAGGCTTCACCACCGTCAGCTACTTCGCCGACGACCTCGACGCCGCCCGAGCCTGGTACACCGAACTGCTCGGCATCGAGCCCTACTACCACGTCCCCGGCGGCTACATCGAATTCCGCATCGGCGACTACCAGCACGAACTCGGCATCATCAACAGCGCCTACGCCCGCCACGACGTCAAGAACGGACCGGCCGGCCACGTCATCCACTGGGCCGTCGACGACCTCGACGCCACCCTCGAACGCCTCCAGGCCCTCGGCGCCCGACTCCACGAACCACCCACCGACCACGGCGGCAGCGGCTACATCACCGCCAGCGTCATCGACCCCTTCGGCAACATCCTCGGCGTCATGGCCAACCCGCACTACTTCGACACCCTCGCCAAGATCAAAGCCGGCGAGCACTTCACGACAGGGGAGTAGCGCCGAAGCCGGGCTTCTTCCGCCAGGGCGGGCGATCTCGGCGCTGGTTCGGCCAGTGGGAGCGGTCGGAACCTTCTACTTAACATAATGTCGATTATCGGCGTTACGTCCGGGCTGCCGACCAGGGGTGAAGAGACGCCGAGAAACGTCACGTGACGTTTCTCGGGTGGTGTGGCGGGATGGGGCGGCGACGCCGTTCCGACCGCCTCATCCCGCGATGTCGTCGTCTCGGGCTCGCGGACGTTCGGATCGACCGGAGGAAGCATCCAGGTGACGACAACGCGTGGAGACCCTCGTGTGGGCGACCGTGGAGCCATGCGGGTGCGGCATCCCCCGGCGGAGCGTCCGGCATGTCCGGGTTCCGGCCGAATCTCGGGCCGATCCCCGTCCGGGTCGGTACGAGATGGATAATCGGCATTATCCATCACATGTTGAATTGCCCGTGGCCGAGTGGACCCCTTCGACCGCCGCCGCCGTCCGGTCGTTGACTCCCCTGAACATGCTTGCGCAGGAAACGTGCTTCCGCCTCGGCCGGCGCGAGTTCGGCGGCGCGTCGATAGGCGTCGTCGGCCGTGTCGAGTCGTCCGAGCCGTTGCAGCATCGAGGCGCCGGCGGCGTCCATCTCCTCCTCCAGCGCCATCGCCCGGGCCATGAAGGACTGCATCTCCTGCGGTGTCTGCGGCGTCCCGTCGACCGCGCCTTCCACCTCGTACACCGAAAGCAGGTACTGGTTCATCCGCACTCCTCGTCTCGCCGCGGGCACGTCCCGCTCCACCCTGCTGACGAACGGGAGAGCCCGATCAGGACACCGCATCGAAGACTGCCATGCGGAGAGCCGGCGCGCCGGGGTCGGCCGACCCCGGGCGGCGTGCCGACTTCCGACCGGAAGATCCTGAGTACTACGGGGACTCCCCTCCCCTCGACACCCTTGATCAACATCTCGCCGGTTTTGTCGGGGGTGTGCGGTATGAAGATCCAATGCGTGTTCTCGCGGCTCAGGAGTCGTTCTTCCTCGCTCGTCGCCCGCGGAAGGACTCCCCCCACACCACGGCTGCCTACCGGCGTGATCTGGCGGGTATCACGGCGTTGCTCGCCGAGGTGTGCTCCACTCCCCCGGCGGAACTGCTGATCGCGCACCTCACGGCCGGCAACCTGCGGGCGGCGTTCGGGGTGTTCGCCGATTCGCACGCGAAGAGCTCGGTGTTGCGGGCCTGGTCGACGTGGAACCAGTTCCTGACCTTCTGCGTGGCGGAGGACCTGGTGCCGGGCAATCCGATGGGCGCGGTGGCGCGGCCGAAGACCCCTCCCCTGGTGCCGAAGCCGTTGCGGGGTGAGGACACGCCGGAGCGGTTGCTGGCGGCGGCTGCGGAGGGGGCTCGCAAGGGGCGTGATCCGTGGCCGGAGCGGGATGTGCTGGTGATCGCGTTGGGGTTGGTGGCCGGGTTGCGGTCGGCGGAGATGCGGACGTTGACGTTGGCTTCGGTGGTGGGGCGGCCGGGTGAGCGGCGGCTGCACGTGGCGGGCAAGGGGAACCGGGATCGGTCGGTGCCGATCGAGCCGGCGATGGACCGGATCATCGAGCAGTACCTGCTGTCGTGCCGGGCGCGGTTCCCGCAGGGGCGGTTCGACCGGGGGTCGGCGTTGTTGCGTGACCGGCACGGTGAGCCGATCGGGCGGGGTGGGTTGGAGTACCTGGTGCGGTCGTGTTTCCGGTGGGCGGGGTTGCACGATCGGGTGCCGTCGGGGGCGAATCTGCATGCGTTGCGGCACACGTTCGCCACGCGGTTGGCGGAGGACGGGGCGTCGGCGTCGGAGATCATGGCGTTGTTGGGGCACGCGTCGTTGGCGACGTCGCAGAACTACATCGAGGCGACGGCGCGGGAGCGGCGGGCGGCGGTGGCGTCGAGTCGGACGTATGTGTCGTTGGCCCGGTTGCCGGAGCGGGAGGAGTAGGGGGCCCGGGGTGTCGGTGTTCTCCGGGGGTGGCCGTGCCGGGAGGCGGCCTGGCGGCCGTGGGCTTAACGTCGCACTCGGGCGGCGCGCGGTTCATCGACGCGGGCTGGGAACAGGCCGTTGACACGGGAGAGGCGTGGTGACGTGGCAGGACCGATTCTCATCACGGGCGCGGGCAGTGGTTTCGGCAAGGAGGTGGCGTTGCGGCTCGCCGCGGCCGGGCACGAGGTGATCGCGGGTGTGGAGATCATCGCCCAGGTCAGTGTGGTCCGTGCGGAGGCGCGGGAGCGGGGTGTGGAGTTGCGGGTCGAGAAGCTGGATGTCACCGACCCGGGTGATCGGGAGAATGCCCGGGGCTGGGATGTCGGGGTGCTGCTCAACAATGCGGGGGTGTCGGAGGGTGGTGCGGTCGTCGACCTTCCCGAGGAGCGGTTGCGTCGCCAGTTCGAGGTGAACGTGTTCGGGCCGATTCTGCTCACGCAGGGCATCGCGCGCGGGATGGTGGCGCGCCGCGGTGGGCGGATCGTGTTCATGTCGTCGGTGGCCGGTCTGACGGTGGATCCGTTCACGGGTGCGTACGCGGGGTCGAAGCACGCGGTGGAGGCGTTCGCGGATGCTTTGGACCAGGAGTTGGCGGAGTTCGGTGTCACGGTTGCGACGATCAATCCGGGTCCGTTCCTGACGGGTTTCAACGACACCATGTTCGAGACGTGGAAGGAGTGGCGCGACGATCCCGCCGGTCGTCTGTTCGACTACGCCGAGTTGGCCTTCCCGCACGAGCAGTACGATCCCGAGCCGGTTTACGAGCGGACCGTGCAGGTCCTTCTCGGCGAGGACCGCCGTTACCGGCATCTGCTGCCGACCGGGTTGGAGACGCAGGCCCGGGAGCAGGTCGACGCCCAGTGGGACCGGCGGCTCAACGACGGCCGCCGTCACGAGCAGGTGCAGAAGGCGTACGACATGAGTCCCGGCACGCCGGTCCGGTCCTGAGGTCCGGTGTGGCGTCGCTCCCCCGGCCGGGTTGGTCTGTCCGGGTGACTTCGGTGTGTGGTTGTTCGCACGGGTGTACGCATGGGGTATGAGGGCGGTGTGGCGGGGTTCGGTGTCGTTCGGGCTGGTGACGTTTCCGGTGCGGTTGTTCTCGGCGACGCGGGAGCACGGGTTCCGGTTCCACCAGGTGCATCGGGCCGATGGTGGGCGGATCCGGCATCGGCGGGTGTGCGAGGTGTGCGGCGGGGAGGTGGCGTTGGCCGATGTGGTCAAGGGCCACGAGTTGGCGGACGGGCGGCTGGTGTTGTTCGAGGCGGAGGACTTCGACGGGCTGCCGGTGATGTCGGGTCGCACGATCGAGGTGGTGCAGTTCGCGCAGGCGGACCAGGTGGATCCGATCCTGTTCGACCGGTCGTTCTACCTGGAGCCGGAGCGGTCGGCGGTGGTGTCGTACAGCTTGTTGCGGGATGCGTTGGAGCGGGCGTGGCGGGTTGCGGTGGTGCGGGTGGCGATTCGCCGGCGGGAGACGTTGGCGGTGGTCCGGCCGCGTGGTCGGGTGTTGGTGTTGCAGACGTTGTTGTGGCCGGATGAGGTGCGGGAGCCGGAGTTCGGGTTCCTGGACGCGGTGGTGGAGCCCCGGTTGCCGGAGGTGCGGGTGGCGACGTCGTTGGTGAATTCGATGACGGCGGAGTTCGATCCTGCGGTGTTCTCGGATGCGTATCGGGATGCGTTGGCGGGGTTGATCGAGGCGAAGGCGGCGGGGGCGGAGATCCCGGTGTCGCGGGCGCCGGAGGAGACCGGTGGCGGGTTGGACCTGATGACGGCGTTGCGGCGGAGTCTGGAGCGGGTGCGGTCGTCGCGGTCGTCGCGGGAGGAGTAGGGCGTCCTTCGGCGTGTGGTGGCTGCCGCGTGGTGGTGCCGGGGCTGTCGCCGGCGGACTTCGGTTCGTCCGTTCGGGTGACGTGCTAGTGCGGAAACCGCAGTCGACGGGTACTCACGTGGAATGAGGTCCGTGTGGCGCGGGGCGATCTCCTTCGGGCTGGTCACGATCGGTGTCCGGTTGTATACGGCCACGGAGGAGCACGATTTCCGGTTCCATCAGGTGCACCGGGAGGACGGGGGGCGCATCCGGTACAAGCGGGTGTGTCAGGTGTGCGGTGAGGAGGTGGCGTTCGCCGACATCGCCAAGGGCTATGAGCTGGACGACGGTCGGATGGTGGTGGTGGACGCCGAGGACCTGGAGAAGTTGCCGATCAACACCGATCACGCGATCGACGTGTTGGAGTTCGTGCCGGCGGAGGAGATCGATCCGATCTACTTCCAGAAGTCGTACTACCTGGAGCCGGACAAGGCGGCGGCCCGGCCGTACGTGTTGTTGCGGACGGCGTTGGAGAAGTCGGGTCAGTTGGCGGTCGTGAAGATCACCATCCGGCAGCGGGAGACGTTGGCGATGTTGCGGGCCCGTGAGGACCTGTTGGTGATGCACACGATGTTGTGGCCGGACGAGGTGCGCAAGCCGGAGTTCGACTTCCTGGACGGTGACATCGAGGTCCGTCCGCAGGAGTTGAAGATGGCGTCGTCGTTGGTGGAGAGCATGGCGGGGTCGTTCGATCCCGACGAGTTCACCGACGAGTACACCGTGGCGATGCAGAGGTTGATCGAGGCGAAGGCGGAGGGTGCGGAGCTGCCGGAGCAGCCGGAGGCGGAGGAGTCCGGCGAGGTGATCGATCTGATGACGGCGTTGGAGCGGAGTGTGGAGCAGGCCCGGTCGTCGCGGGGTGAGCGGAAGCCGGCGAAGAAGCCCGCGTCGCGTTCCGGGTCCGCGGCGAAGTCGGGTGGGAAGGCGTCGGAGAAGGGCGCCGACAAGGCTGCGGAGAAGGCGCCGGCGAAGAAGAAGGCGAAGCCTGCCTGAGTCGTCGGGTGTCCGGGTGGTGGGCTGCCCGAGTGGGTGGGGGGCGTGGATGGGCGGGGATCTTTCGGAGTACCGGCGGAAGCGGGATGCGGGGCGGACGCCGGAGCCGGTGCCTGTGGGTGACGCGCTCCCCCGTGGTGATGACGACACGTTCGTGATCCAGGAGCACCACGCGTCGCGGCTGCACTGGGATGTGCGGTTGGAGCGGGGTGGGGTGTTGGTGTCGTGGGCGGTGCCGAAGGGGTTGCCCG
Source organism: Actinosynnema sp. CS-041913 (assembly GCF_050942485.1). Lineage (NCBI taxonomy): Bacteria > Bacillati > Actinomycetota > Actinomycetes > Pseudonocardiales > Pseudonocardiaceae > Actinosynnema > Actinosynnema sp. CS-041913. The sequence goes on from NZ_CP192037.1 coordinate 4,526,575, forward strand.
CGGAGCCGGGGACGATCCGGTTGGCGGTGCGCACCGAGGATCATCCGGTCGAGTACGCGTCGTTCGAGGGTGTGATCCCGAAGGGCGAGTACGGCGCGGGTGAGATGTTCATCTGGGATCGGGGGCGGTACGAGACGGTGAAGTGGAGTGACCGCGAGGTGGACGTGGTGCTGCACGGGTCTCGGGTGGAGGGCGAGTTCGTGTTCTTCCGGCGGGCGGCGTCGGGTTCGGGGGGTGGGGACGGGGGCGGCAAGGACTGGATGGTGCGGCGGCGGCACGAGGCGGTGCGGCCGGACTGGGTGCCGTTGCCGGAGTCGGTGGCGCCGATGTTGGCGACGGCGTCGTCGGTGTTGCCGGAGCGGGGTGGGGAGTTCGCGTTCGAGTTCAAGTGGGACGGGGTGCGGGCGGTGGCCCGGGTGGAGGGCGGTCGGGTGCGGTTGGTGTCGCGGGCGGGCAATGACGTGACGGCGACGTATCCGGAGTTGCAGGGGTTGGGTGAGGCGTTGGGGTCGACCCAGGTGTTGTTGGACGGGGAGATCGTGGCGTTGTCGGGTGGGCGGCCGAGTTTCGGGGCGTTGCAGCAGCGGATGCACGCGGGTGGGGCGCAGGCGCGGCGGTTGGCGGCCCGGTCGCCGGTGACGTTCCTGGTGTTCGACGTGTTGCACCTGGACGGGTCGTCGACGTTGGGGTTGCCGTATTCGCGGCGGCGTGAGCTGTTGGAGGGGTTGGGGATCGCGGGGCCGCATTGGGTGACGCCGCGGGCGTATCCGGGTGCGGGGGCGGAGGTGTTGGCGGCGAGTCGGGAGCAGGGGTTGGAGGGGGTGGTGGCGAAGCGGCTGGATTCCCGGTACACGCCGGGGGTGCGGTCGCCGTGGTGGTTGAAGATCACCGAGGTGGTGGCGCAGGAGGTGGTGATCGGGGGGTGGCGGCCGGGCGGGGGCAGGCGGGCGGGGGTGGTGGGGTCGTTGTTGTTGGGGATTCCGGACGGGGGTGGTCTGGGGTTCGTGGGGTCGGTGGGCACGGGGTTCGGCGAGGCGGAGTTGCGGGGGTTGACGGAGCGGTTGCGGGCGTTGGAGACGTCGCGGTCGCCGTTCGTGTCGGAGGTGCCGCGGGAGCGGGCGCGGGGTGCGCGGTGGGTGCGTCCGGAGTTGGTGGGCGAGGTGGTGTACCGGCAGTGGACGGCGGACGGGCGGTTGCGGTTTCCGACGTGGCGGGGGTTGCGGCCGGACAAGTCGCCCGGGGAGGTGCGGCGGCTTGGGTGACGGGACGGTGGTGCGGGTCGGCGAGCGGCGGTTGAAGCTGACGAACCTGGAGAAGGTGCTGTACCCGGAGGTGGGGTTCACCAAGGCGGAGGTGATCGACTACTACACGCGGATCGCGCCGGTGCTGCTGCCCCACGTGGCGGGTCGGCCGATGACGGTGCGGCGGTTCCCGAACGGGGTGGAGGGGCAGTCGTTCTTCGAGAAGAACGTGCCGTCGCACGCGCCGGAGTGGGTGCGGACGGTGCGGATCGACACGCCGGGGTCGTCGCGGGGCGCGGAGTTCGCGGAGTTCGTGGTGGTGGACGAGCTGGCGACGTTGGTGTGGCTGGCGAACCTGGCGGCGTTGGAGTTGCACGTCCCGCAGTGGGGGGTGGGGGCGCGGGGTGCGCGGCACTCCCCCGACCTGGTGGTGTTCGACCTGGATCCGGGTGCGCCGGCGACGGTGGTGGAGTGCTGTCGGGTGGCGGAGCGGTTGCGGGCGGTGTTGGTCGCGGACGGGTTGTCGCCGGTGGTGAAGACGAGCGGGTCGAAGGGGCTGCAGGTGTACGCGGCGGTGCGGGTGTCGTCCCCCGATCGGCCGTCGGCGTATGCGAAGGGGTTGGCGCAGCGGTTGGCGCGGGAGTCGCCGGGCGAGGTGGTGTGGTCGATGGCGAAGGCGCAGCGCACGGGGAAGGTGCTGATCGACTGGTCGCAGAACAACCCGGCGAAGACGACGGTGGCGCCGTATTCGTTGCGGGCGCGGTCGTTGCCGTCGGTGTCGACTCCGGTGACGTGGGACGAGGTGGCGGCGTGCCGGGTGCCGGAGGACCTGGTGTTCGTGGCGGACGAGGTGCGGGAGCGGGTGGGTCGGGTGGGTGACCTGTTCGCGGTGGAAAACGCCTCGCCGTTGCCGGGGTGACCGGCTTATCCTGGCCGACTGCCTATCGGAGGGGTGGTCATGGAGGCTTCGGGTGCTTCGCCCGGTCCACGTGGGTTGTCCGGGGAGCGGCCGGCGAGGTCGGGTCGGGTGAGGTTGGTGGAGTACGACCCGGCGTGGCCGGGGTTGTTCTCGCGGGAGGCGGCGCGGGTCCGGGCGGCGCTGGGTGGTGCGGTGGTGGCGTTGGAGCACGTGGGCTCGACGTCGGTGCCGGGGTTGGCGGCGAAGCCGATCGTGGACGTGCTGCTGGTGGTGGCGGATTCCGCGGACGAGCCGTCGTACGTGCCGGCGTTGGAGGCCGCGGGGTATGTGTTGCGGCTGCGTGAGCCGCGGTGGCACGAGCACCGGTTGTTCAAGGGGCCGGACACGGATGTCAACCTGCATGTGCACACGGTCGGTGATCCCGAGATCATCCGGATGGTGACGTTCCGGGACTGGTTGCGGGGCCATGACGCGGATCGGGTGTTGTACGAGTCGGTGAAGCGGGGGTTGGCGGCTCGGGAGTGGGCGTCCGTGCAGGACTACGCGGACGCGAAGGATTCCGTGGTGGACGAGATCCTGGCGCGGGCCGCGCCTGACGGGCCTCGGCGGGGATAGGTTGGTGTTCTTCGTTCTTGGGAATCGGGCCTGGTCCGGTGCTCGGTGGGGAACAATCCTGCCGCGTGAGGTTCGGTGTGCTGGGTCCGATGGTGGTGCGGCGGGCCGACGGGGCGGAGGTTCCGGTCGGTGGGCCGCGGCTGAGGGCGTTGTTGGCGGTGTTGTTGGTGGATGCCGGCCGGGTGGTGGGGGTGGATCGCCTGGTCGACGCCTTGTACGGGTCTTCGCCGCCGGTGGGGGTGGCCAACGCGGTGCAGTCGCAGGTGTCGCGGTTGCGGGCGTTGTTGGACGTCGAGGTCGAGCGGTCCGCGGCCGGGTACCGGTTGGTGGTGGACCGGTCCGAGGTCGACGCGTTGCTGTTCGAGGACCTGGTGGCGCGGGGGTTGCCCGGGGACGCGTTGGCGTTGTGGCGTGGGCCGGCGTTGCGGGATGTGGGTGACGCACCGTTCGCCGGGGTGGTGGCCGCGCGGTGGGAGGAGCTGCGGCTGCGGGCGGTGGAGGACCACGACGTGGTGTCGGTGGGTGTGTTGCGGGAGTTGGTGGCCGAGTTCCCGTTGCGGGAGCGGCTGGTCGCCCGGTTGATGCGCGGTCTGCACCGGGAGGGGCGGCAGGCGGAGGCGTTGGCGTTGTTCGAGCGGACGCGGCTGGTGTTGGCCGAGGAGTTGGGGTCGGACCCCTCCCCCGCGTTGGCCGCCGCGCACCTGGAGGTGGTGCGGGGTGAGCGGTCGCCCGGTCGGCACGTGCTGCCCGCCCAGTTGACGAGTTTCGTGGGTCGTGCCGAGGAGGTGCGGCTGGTCGGCGCGGCGTTGTCGGTGTCCCGGCTGGTGACGTTGTTGGGGCCGGGCGGGGCGGGGAAGACGCGGTTGGCGGTGGAGGTCGCCGCGTTGGACCCGGGTGATGTGTTCTTCGTCGACCTGGCGCCGTTGGGTGCGGGCGCGGATGTGCCGCAGGCGGTGTTGACGGTGTTGGGGTTGCGGGAGGACCGGGTCCGGGTGGGGTCGTCGCCGGTGGAGCGGCTGGTGGCGGCGTTGGCGGACCGGCCGGTGTTGTTGGTGTTGGACAACTGCGAGCACGTCGTGGAGGACGCGGCGGTGTTGGCGGGTGCGTTGTTGTCGGCGTGTCCGGGGTTGCGGGTGTTGGCGACGAGTCGGGAGGCGTTGGGGGTCACCGGGGAGACGGTGCGGCCGGTGCCTCCGCTGGCGGTGGACGACCTGGACTCCCCCGCGGTGCGGTTGTTCGCCGATCGCGCGGTGGCGGTGAACCCGTCGTTCGTGCTGGACGGGGTGTCGGGGCCGGCGGTGGTGGAGATCTGCCGGGCGTTGGACGGGATGCCGTTGGCGATCGAGTTGGCGGCGGCGCGGGTGCGGTCGTTGCCGGTGGCCGAGGTGGCGGCGCGGTTGGGTGACCGGTTCCGGTTGTTGTCGCGGGGGTCGCGGGCGGCGGCTCCGCGGCATCGGACGCTGCACGCGGTGGTGGAGTGGAGCTGGGATCTGCTGGACGCCGACGAGCGGGCGTTGGCGCGGCGGTTGACGGTGTTCACCGACGGCACGACGTTGGAGTCGGCGGCGGCGGTGTGCGGGGTGCCGGGCACGGACGAGCTGCTGCCGTCGCTGGTGGACAAGTCGCTGGTGGAGGTGTCGGGGCAGCGGTACCGGATGTTGGACACGATCCGGGCGTTCTGCGCGGAGCGGCTGGTGGAGGCGGGTGAGCGGGACCGGTTCCGGCGGGCGCACGCCGAGTGGTTCCTGCGGGTGGTGCAGGAGGCGTCGCCGCACCTGCTGCGTGGTGAGCAGTTGGTGTGGCTGGGGCGGTTGTCGGCGGAGCACGGGAACTTCAAGGCGGCGGTCCGCTGGGCGGCGGGTGGCGACCACGGGTTGGCGTTGCGGCTGATGGCGGAGCTGGGCTGGTACTTCTGGGTGTTGGGGTTGCGCACGGAGGGCGCGGCGTTGGCCGACGAGGTGGTGCGGGCGGTGGGGCCGGCGGCGCCGGAGGGGTTCGCCGAGGAGTACCTGTTGTGCGCGTTGGGCGCGACGTCGACGGGGACGCGGGAGCCGTTGCCGGGTGCGCCGTCGGCGAAGCACGAGCTGCCGGAGGAGTTCGCGGGTCCGCCGACGCGGCCGTTCCTGACGATGCTGTGGGGCATGGCCTACGGGGTGCCGGACGTGGCGGCCCCGTCGTTGACGGCGCGGGGCAACCTGATCGGGCCGGATCCGTGGTCGCAGGCGTTGGCGTTGCTGGGGTTGGGGATGCAGTACCAGTACGCGGGCCGGTTGCCCGACGCGCGGACGGCGCACCTGGGGGCGTTGGCGGGGTTCCGGGCGTTGGGTGAGCGGTGGGGCATGTCGGTGGTGCTGGCGCAGTTGGCGGAGCTGGCGCGGGCCGACGGGGACCTGGGCGGGGCGGTGGTGTTCCTGGACGAGGCGCTGGAGTTGTCGGCGGCGTTCGGGGCGACCGAGCACACGGCGGGCATGGTGGCGCAGCGCGCGGAGTGGGCGTGCCACCGGGGCGAGTTCGACTCGGCGTGGGCGGATCTGGAGCGGGCGGCGGAGTTGGCGCGGTCGCAGGGCGCGGTGGAGACGTTGGCGCAGGTGCGGCTGGGCATGGCGGAGGTGTGCCGGCGCCGGGGTGACCTGGCGGGGGCGCGCCGCTGGTGCGAGGAGGCGCTGCGGATGTGCCCGACGGGCTGGTTCGGGCCGGAGGAGACGCGGTCGCTGATCCACATCGCGGTGGGGCGGACCGCGTTGGCCGAGGGTGACGCGGCGCGGGCGCGGGCGGCGTTCGGGTGGGCGTTGGAGTCGGCGGTGGAGTGGGGCAACGCGATGATCGTGGCGCGGGTCGCGGACGCGCGGGCCGGGCTGGCGCTGGCGTCGGGTGACGCGGCGGGCACGGCCCTGCTGCTGGGCGCGGCACGCGGGTTGCGCGGCACGGTGGCGGTGGTCGACCCGGACGTGCTGGGGACCGAGCGGGCGGCGCGGGCCGCGCTGGGTGACGTGGTGTTCGACGCGGAGGCGGCGCGGGGCGCGGGCCTGGGTCGGGACGGGGTGTTGTCAGCGCTTTGTGCGTGACCGGTGCGCGGTGGGTCCGACACTGCCGCGCATGAGGACGAACACCCCCAAATGGGGCACCCTGGTGTTGGCGTGCCTGGCGATGCTGGTGTTGGCGATCGACCTGACGGTGCTGCACCTGGCGGTGCCCGCGCTGATCGCCGACCTGGGTCCGTCGGCGACGCAGGTGCTGTGGATCGCCGACGTCTACGGCTTCGCGCTGGCGGGGCTGCTGGTGACGATGGGCAACGTGGGCGACCGGTGGGGCCGCAAGCGGCTGCTGCTGGTGGGTGCGGCGGCGTTCGGTGTCGCGTCGGTGGCCACGGCGTACGCGCCGACGCCGGAGCTGCTGATCGCGGCGCGGGCGCTGCTGGGGGTGGCGGGGGCGACGATCATGCCGTCGACGCTGTCGATCATCCGCAACGTGTTCACCGACCCGCGGGAGCGCACGGCGGCGGTGGGTCTGTGGAGCGGGGTGGGCGCGGCCGGGTTCGCGGTGGGGCCGGTCGTGGCGGGTGTGCTGCTGGACCACTTCTGGTGGGGCTCGGTGTTCCTGGTCAACGTGCCGGTGGTGGCGGTGGTCGTGGGCCTGGGCGCGGTGGTGCTGCCGGAGTCCCGCAACCCCCGCCCCGGCCGGGTGGACCCGCTGTCGGTGGTGTTGTCGGTGGTGGGTGTGGTGGCGGTGGTCTACGCGATCAAGGAGGCCGCGCACAGCGGGGCCGGCCGGGTCGACGTGCTCGCCGCGGCCGTGGTGGGTGTAGTGGTGCTGGTGGTGTTCGCGCGGCGGCAGACGGGGCTGGACGAGCCGTTGATCGACGTGCGGCTGTTCAAGGCCCGCGCGTTCTCGGCGTCGGTGGGCGCGACGCTGGTGGCGATGTTCGCCAGTCTGTCGCTGTCGCTGATCCTGGCGCAGTACCTGCAGCAGGTGTTGGGGTGGACGCCGTTGCAGGCCGGGCTGGGGAGCCTGCCGGGCGGGGTGTTCGGCGCGGTGGGCGGTGTCCTGGCGGGGGCGCTGGTGCAGCGGTGGGGCCGGGCGGCGGTCGTGGCGTGCGGGCTGGGGCTGACGGCGGCCGGGTTCGCGTTGTTCGCCGCAACGCTGGCGGTGGACGCGTCGTTCTGGTCGATGCTGCCCGCGATGGTCGTCTACGGCACCGGGGTGGGGTTCGCGTTCGCCGTCACCAACGACACCGTGCTGGCGTCCGTGCCGCGGGAGCGGGCGGGTGCGGCGGCGTCGATCTCGGAGACCGCGACCGAGATCGGCGGTGCGTTGGGGATCGCCGTGCTGGGCAGCGTGCTCGGGGCGGTGTACCGGGGTGACGTGGTGCTGCCCGCCGGGGTGGACGCGGCGGCGGGCGACTCGCTGGGCGCGACGCTGCACGCGGCGGCGTCGCTGCCGGCGGAGGTGGCGGGGCCGCTGGTGGTGGCGGCGCGGCAGGCCTACGTGGACGGCGCGGTGACCGGGCTGTGGGTGTGCGCGGGTCTGCTGGTGGTGTTGGCGGCGTTCGCGGGCCGGGCGCTGCGGTCGGTGCCGAAGGTCATCGACGACACCGCTTTCGACACCGCCGACACCGGTCCGGCGCGTTCCTGAGGACGATCAGGGCCTGCGGGAAGGGCAGGGACACGCTCGGCGTGATCACCGGACATGAAGGGCGACCACGCCGAGCGGTCCTTGATCCGGTCCTGGTCAGGCGGTGAGGAGCCGGAGCGGGTTGCTCTTGGTGATTTTCGTGGTGAGCCAGTTGTGGAACGGATGGGTTGTCGTGCCGTGTGGCCCGGTGATGACGACTTCCTCCAGGCACCAGTGCGGGCTGTCGCCGGCGTTGTCGAATGTCAGGTCGATCGCGATGACCGGACCGACGTCCTGCAGGGTTTTGGAATACGTGTCGAATCGTCCTTGCTCGCGGTCGTCTCCGCTGTGGTTGAGCACGATCCATTCGGTCAGGCCGCCGGCGCCGGCGAGCCGGGCCTCGACATTGGCGTCGGTGCCGGCGTTCGGGACGTCGCACGTCTTGGTGGTGATCGCGTAACCCGCCGGTACGGCTTGCGCCGTGACTGCTCCGGCGATGACGGCGAGCACCGCGGCGAGACCGCATACGATCGCGCGTACGGCACATCTCATGTCGCTTCCTCTTTCTCCGAGGGTTGCTCCGGAATGTCTCCGGCGTGGCGCCGACCCTCGCATCGCGACCTGAAACGGTGCCGACCCGCGTCTGATGCGGCCCTGAATCCCTTGTCGGAGATTCCCCTGTCGAAGATCCTGCCCGGAATGCGCCCGGACGATCACAGGGCGGCGTCCCGACAGGGCGGGCGGCACGGTCAGGGCGCGGCCGGCTGGGTGGACCAGGTGCCGCCCCAGCCGGGCGGGTCCTGGAGCACGGCGAACACCGCGCCCGCCGGGTCGGCGATCGACGCCACCAGCCCGGTGGGCACCTCGGTCGGCGGCACCAGCACCTCCCCGCCGGTCTCGGCGGCCAGCGCGGCGGTCTTCGCGGTGTCCGGCACGGCGAAGTAGCACGTCCACCGCTGCCGCTCCCCCACCAGCCGCCCCGCCACGGCCCGGGGCTGCTCGCCGGGCGTGTCATAGAGGGTGAACCGCTCGTCGGGGGTGCGGGCCTCCCAGCCCAGCTCACCGGTCCAGTAGCCGTCGTCGGCGGCGCCCGTGAACTCCACCCAGCACGGCTCCCCCGCGCGTGGTCCGGGCGCCCACGGGCCGTGCAGCACGCGCCCCTGGTCGACCGACGCCCCCGCGCGCAGCCCTCGCGGGCCGGCACCGGCGAACACCACCCGGTACCCGTCCTCGCCGGGGTGGACGCGGGCCGCGAGGCGGTCGCCGACCCAGCCGGTGAACGCGCCGTCGGGCTCGGCGAGGACCACCCAGCCCAGCAGGTGGGCGTAGAAGTCGGCGATCGGCTCGGGATCGGCGGTGGCCAGCTCGATGCGACGCACACCGCGCGCGGGACTGGCGGAAGGACCGGACACGGGTCGGATTCCCCTCGGCGGGCGACAGCGGCTGGCGAACAAGAGGCGGGTAGGGACCAGGCGGGTGGAGATCAGGAACGCGCCCCATCCTCCGCACCGGCACGCGGTGGGGACAATGCTCCGTTCGGACCCACCGGCTCACCCGACAGGATGTGCCCGAGCGGCACCGGGCGGCCCAGGTGGAACCCCTGCCCCACCCGCACGCCCAGCCTGGTCAGGGTCTCCACCTGCGCGGGCCGCTCCACCCACTCCGCGACCGCCGACAGGCCCAGGCCGCGGGCGATCTCCACGATCCCGGCCACCAGCACCGCGTCGGTGGACCGCTCGTCGATACCGCGCACGAACTCCCCGTCGATCTTGATGCCGGTGATCGGCAGGTGCTTGAGGTGCACGAACGACCCGAAGCCGGAGCCGAAGTCGTCCAGCACGATCCGGCAGCCGAACCCGCGGAGCTGCAACGCCAGCGCCCGCGCCGCGTCCAGGTTCGTCACCGCCGCCGTCTCGGTGATCTCCAGGCCGAGCCGCCCCGGCACGACACCCGCCGTGGCCAGCCGGTCCAGCACGAACCCGCCGAAGTCCTCGTCCTCCAGGGTCCGGCCGGAGACGTTGACGTTGAACCGCAGCTCCCGGTCCGGGTGCCGCACCAGGGTGTCGATCGCGGTGGACAGCACCCACCGGTCGATGTCGAGCACCAGGTCGGAACGCTCGGCCTCGGGCAGGAACTCCGCCGGACCCAGGTACGGGTGCTGCCCGTCCTCCAGGCGCAGCAGCAGCTCGTGCCCCAGCGTCGCCCCCGACGCCAGTTGCACCATGGGCATCGCGTGCAGCGCCAGCCCGCCGCCGTCCAGCGCCGCCCGCAGCCGGTCCATCACCGACACCCGCTTCGCCGTGTCCGCGTAGTGGCCCGGCTCGTACACGGTGACCCGGTTGCGGCCCGCCGCCTTCGACGCGTACAGCGCCAGGTCGGCGTTCGCCAGCACCAGCTCCCACGTGTCACCCGCACCGAACTCCGCCACCCCGGTGCTCACCGTCACGTGCGCCGACGCCGCCACCAGCGGCAACGCCGCCACCGCGTCCCGCAGCCCGTCCGCGACCAGCGCCGCCTCCGCCGACGAGCAGCCGGGCAGGACCACCGCGAACTCGTCACCGCCCAGCCGCCCGATCAACTGCGACCCCGACAACCGCGACCGCAGCGCCCCGGCGAGGGTCTTCATCAGCCGGTCGCCGACCGCGTGGCCGCGCAGGTCGTTGACGTCCTTGAAGTTGTCCAGGTCCAGCAGCAGCAACGCGCCCGACCCGCCCGAGCCGAGCTGCCGCTCCAGCTCCCGCGTCACCGCCCGCCGGTTCGCCAACCCCGTCAGCGGGTCCTGCTCGGCCAACGCCAACAGCTCGTCGTGCACCCGCCGCGCGCGGGTGATGTCGTGCGCGGTGCCCAACGCCCGCAGCGGCGTGCCGTCCTCCGCGGTGACGATCTCCCCGAAGCACTCGAACCAGCGTTCCGTGCGGCGGTCGGCCAGCATCATGCGGTGCGTGTAGGCGAACCCCGCGCCCGACCGCATCGCCTCCTCCAGCGTCGCCTGGATCATCGACAGGTCGTCGGGGTGCACCAGCGCGGTATAGCCGTCGAAGTCCAGCAGCGTGCCCGGCGGGAACCCGAACATCTCCAGCAGCGTGTCCGACCACACCACCCGGTCCTCGGTGATGTGCCACTCCCAGGTGCCCATCCGCCCCATCACCTGGGCACGGCGCAACGCGTCCGCCTCGTGCGTGGCCTCCAGCTCCCGGTCCCGCCACGCCGTCACGTCCACCACCCGGTACAGCAGCTCCTCGCCGGAGCCCAACGGCCGGCAGGCCACCTCCAACCACCGGTGGCCCTCGCGGTAGGCGCTCGGCGCCAGCAGCGCCAACCCCGACCGGGGCCGCTCCGGGACACCCGGCAGCAGCGCGGGCAGCGACCGCCCCGCGACCCGGTCCACCGCGACACCCAGGATCTCCGCCATCGCGGGATTCACCCAGCGCAGCGTGCCCCGCGCATCCGTCACACCGAAACCGACATCGACCCGGTCGAGCACCTGCCGGTGCAACGCGCCGTTGTCGTCCACGCGCCCTCCTCGCCACCCCGCGCGCAATGATGGTCGAGTCCGCGCACGAGGGGCAAGCCGACGACCGCCGCGGTCAGCGCATCGGTCGACGCAGAGCCGAACGCAGAGCCGAACCCGGCGCAGTGGTCGGCGCAGTGGTCAGCGCAGGCGTTCCAGACCACGCGCCGTGTCCACCAGCTCGTCGGCCAGCCGCCGCAGCTCCGACCGGGCCGCCCCGTCCGCCGCCGCCGTCGCCACGTCCTCCGCCGCGCACCGCAACTGGAACAACCGGTCCTGCAGGTCGGCCAGCTCACCCGCCGACAGCACCACCGCGTCCTCCGGCAGCCCGCCGCGCTGCACCGCCGCCCGCCGCTCGTACGCCCGCTGCCGGCACGGCTGGGCGCAGTAGCGGCGTGGCCGCCCGATCCGGCCGCTGTCGGGCAGCCGACGGCCACACCAGGCGCAATGCCTGGCCTCCTCCCGACGCGACGCGACGGCCTCGGTCACCAGCTCCATGGCGCGCGACGGTATCCCGCTACCCACCGGTCACCCCAACGCCACGCCGCCAAGGCAGACTCCACGACGTGACCGCGAACCACCCGTACCTGTCCGGCCCGCACCCCAGGGCGTTCGCCCACCGCGGATGGCACCTCGACGACCTCGCGGGCATGGAGAACTCGCTGGCCTCCTTCCGCCGCGCCGCCGAAGAGGGTTTCCGCTACCTGGAAACCGACGTGCACGCCACCTCCGACGGCGTCGTCGTCGTGCACCACGACGACATCCTGGACCGCACCACCGACCGCACCGGCCCGGTCGCCGCCCAACCCTGGTCCGCGGTCAGCCGGGCCAACGTCGGCGGCCGGGAACCCATCGCCCGGCTCGCCGACCTGCTGGAGGAACTGCCCGACGCGCTGGTCAACATCGACGTCAAGGCCGACGGCGCGGTCGTCCCCGTGATCGACCTGCTGCGCCGCACCGGCTCCCTGCACCGGGTGTGCCTCGCGTCGTTCTCCGAAAAACGCCTCACCCGGCTGCGCAGACTCGGCGGACCCGACCTGCTGACCTCCATGGGGCCCCGCTCGGCAGGCGCCCTGTGGGCCTCCGGCCGGGTGCCGCCGCTCGGCCTGCCGGTCGCCGGCCGCATCGCCCAGGTGCCCGCCACCCAAGGCCGCCTGGTGGTCGTCGACCGCCGTTTCGTGCGCGCCGCCCACCGCCGCGGCCTCGAAGTGCACGTGTGGACCATCGACGACCGGCAACAGATGGAAACCCTGCTCGACCTGGGCGTCGACGGCCTGGTCAGCGACCGGCCCGACGTGCTGCGCGACGTCCTCAAGTCCCGCGCGGCCTGGGCCGGCGGCTGAATGGCAACAGCTTGGCGGTGATCACCACGCACCCGCGGACGGGGAAGTACAGTCCGCCTCCATGAGCGTGGCCGACAGCCCAGCACCCGCGATCGACCGCAAGCGGGAACAACGCGGATGGACCTGGTACGACTGGGCGAACCAGGTGTTCCCCACCTCCGTGGTCACGGTGTTCCTCTCCGGCTACCTCACCGCGGTGGCCAAGGAAGCCGCCCGCGAGGACATCGCCCGCAACGGACCCGACGCCTGCGCCACCAGCTCGCTGCAGCAGTGCGACATCTCGCTGTTCGGCGCCTACTTCCCCGCCGGCTCCCTGTGGGGCTACCTGCTGTCCATCGCCACCGTCGTCCAGGTCGTCGTGCTGCCCGTGATGGGCGCCATCGCCGACCGCACCCAGAACAAGCGGCGCATGCTCGGCGGCCTGGCCTTCACCGGCGCCGCCGCCACCACCGCCCTCGCCCTCGTCGGCGGCTCCGACTGGCACCTCGGCGTCGCCCTGTTCATCCTCGGCAACATCTGCTACGGCGCGTCCGTCGTCGTCTACTACGCGTTCCTGCCCGAGATCGCCACCCCCGACGAACGCGACGCGGTGTCCTCCCGCGGCTGGGCGTTCGGCTACCTCGGCGGCGGCCTCGCCCTGGCCGTGCAACTCGGCCTGTTCATCGGCCACGACGCGATCGGCCTGAGCGAAGGCGCCGCCGTCCGCGTCGGCTTCGTCCTGTCCGGCCTGTGGTGGGCGGGCTTCACCCTCATCCCGCTCGCCCGCCTCAAACGCCACCAGGAACCCCACGGCGGCGAAACCGGCGCGTCGGTCATCACCGGCGGCTTCCGCGAACTGCGCCAGACCATCCGCCAGGCCCGCCTGTTCCCTCTCACCCTGGCGTTCCTGGGCACCTACCTCATCTACACCGACGGCATCGCCACCGTCGCCAACGTCTCCGCCCAGTACGGCCGCGACGAACTGAAACTCGACGAGACGGTGCTCATCGCCACCATCCTGATCGTGCAGTTCGTCGCCTTCGGCGGCGCCGTCCTGCACGGACGGCTGGCCAGGCACTGGGGCGCGAAACGCACCATCATGGTCAGCCTGCTGGTGTGGATCCTCGTCATCGGCGCGGCGTTCTTCGTGCAGGCCGGCCGGCAGTTCCAGTTCTACGCCCTCGCGGTCGGCATCGGCCTCGTCCTGGGCGGCACCAACGCCCTGTCCCGGTCGCTGTTCTCCCAGATGATCCCGCCCGGCCGGGAAGCGCAGTACTTCTCCCTCTACGAAGTCGGCGAACGCTCCACCTCCTGGCTCGGCCCGCTGGTGTTCGCGGGCGTCGGCCAGGCCACCGGCTCGTTCCGGCTCGCCATCATCTCCCTGGTGGTGTTCTTCGTCGTCGGCTTCGTGCTGATGATCTTCGTGCCGATCCGCAAGGCCATCGCCGCCTCCGGCAACCCGCTCCCCGCCAAGGTCTGACCCCGGTGCCGCCGCGGCGACCACACCGCGGCGGCACCCACCGGATCACGCCACCGTCGCCCGCACACCCACCCACGGCCGGAACGCCACCACCACGACAGCGGCGACCACCCACGCCCCGGCGAACTCCGTCAGCGACAACGGCGCCACCAACCCCCACACCACACCCGCCACCGCACCCACGGCCGCAGCCCCCAACCACCGCGCCCGCGCCACCGGCGGAGCCTCCCGGTGGAACCCCAACACCACCGCCACCGCCGTCACCCACGTCGGCACCTGCATCACCACCAGCCACCACACCGGCCCCACCGCCACGGCCGCCAACCCGAACAGCGCCACCCCCGACACCGCGACCCGCGCCGCCACCCGCCGGCCCGTCGCCAACCCCAGGAACGCCGCCACCACCAACGCGTCGAACCACACCGCCCACACCCCGCCGAACCGCAGCGCCGCCGCGGTCCCCTGCCCGATCAACACCACATGCCCCACCAGGCCCGCCAACGCCACCAGCCGCGTCACGTCCCCCGCGCGGCTGCGCGCCCGGAACCGCACCCGCACCGCCAACCCCAGCGTCGCCCACGCCTCACCCCACCCCGGCCAGCCGTACTCGGCATCCAGGTCACCCGGGCGACCCGCGAGGAAGATCCCCACCATCTCCTCCTCCCGCTCCTCCCGGTACCAGGCCGGCAACAGCCGCAACAGCACCCGGTAACGGCGTTCCAGCTTCGAACTCACCGCGCCTCCCTCGCCCGCAACACCGACGACGCCGCCCGCACGTTCGCCGACAACCGCGCCACCTCCGCCGACAACGCCCGCACCCCGGCATCGGTCAGCCGGTAATACCGGCGCAGCCGACCCTGGTGCACCTCCTCGCGGTCCCGCTCCGCCAGACCCTCCGCCACCAACCGGTCCAGCACGCCGTACAACGTGCCCACCCGCAGCGACACCCGGCCCTCCGACAGCGACTCCACCGACTGGACGATCGCGTACCCGTGCAACGGCTCCTCGGCCAGCGCCGTGAGCACCAGGAACGCCTGCTCCGACATACCCCTCACACCGCAGGTTATATCGCAAAGCGGTATATCTAGTCTACACGAGCGTCGAAGCGGTCCAGAGCTGTGGTCGTGGAGTTTTGTGGGGACCGCTGTCAGGTCGGGACCGGGCGTGAAATGTACTCTTTCGGGTGACACTGAAGGTATTGACACTACTGGGAACCAACTGCTGTCCCGCCTGGCTGAGACACCGCACTAAGGTGGCCCGCCGTGGAGCCGACGAACCCCCGCACCGACCCGACCGACGCCCTCTCCTCCGTGCCCGCCGCCGGCGCACGCCGAGGCGTCACCCCCACCGGCAGGCTCCGGTTCTTCTTCGGCCCCATGGACTGCGGCAAATCCACCCTCGCCCTGCAGATCGACCACAACCAGGCCCGCCAAGGCCGCAGCGGCCTCCTGCTGGTCCGCCACGACCGCTCCGGCACACCCGCCATCTCCAGCCGCATGGGCCTCGCCCGCCACGCCCTGGAAGTCCACGAGGACATGGACCTCTGCGACCTCGTCCGCCGGCACTGGGCCCGGGGCACCCGCGTCGACTACCTCATCGTGGACGAAGCCCAGTTCCTCTCCCCCGCCCAGGTCGACCAACTCGCCGAACTCGCCGATGACGCCCAACTCGACGTCTACTGCTTCGGCCTGGCCACCGACTTCCGCAGCACCCTGTTCCCCGGCTCCCGCCGCCTGTTCGAACTCGCCGACGACCTCAACGCCATCCAGGTCGAAGTCCTCTGCTGGTGCGGCCTCCCCGGCCGCTTCAACGCCCGTGTCCACGACGGCGACATCGTCCGCGCCGGCGACACGGTCCTGGTGGCCGACACGATCGACAACGCGGACGAGGTCCGCTACCAGGTCCTGTGCCGCAGGCACTTCCGCACCGGGGATCTCGGGCCCGACACGGTCCAGGGCCGCCAGCTCAGCCTCACCGAATAGCAGCCGCCGCACGGACGGCAGCCCCCGCCGCAGGGTGGCTCCATCGGGCACGCCGGCACCCGCCACACTGTCCCCCGTGACAGGGAAGATCAGCGCGGGCATCCTGCTGTACCGACGCGCCGAGGACGGCCTCGAAGTGCTCATCGGCCACATGGGCGGCCCGTTCTGGACGCGCAAGGACGCGGGTGCCTGGTCCATCCCCAAAGGCGAGCCCGACGGCGACGAGCCCCTGGAGGCCACCGCCCGCCGCGAGTTCGCCGAGGAACTCGGCCTGCCCGTCCCGGACGGCGAGCTGCTCCCCCTCGGCGACGTGCGGCAGTCCGGCGGCAAGACCGTCCACGTCTGGGCGCTGGAAGGCGACCTGGACCCCGAGCAGGTCGTGCCCGGCACCTTCCAGCTCGAATGGCCCAAGGGCTCCGGCAACCTCCGCGAATACCCCGAGGTCGACCGGGTCGCCTGGGTGCCCCTCGCCGAGGCCGCGGTGAAGCTCGTGACCGCACAGCGCGTCTTCCTGGACCGACTCGCTGAAGGTGATCTTTAAGTCCACACTGAAATCATTGTGGGAATAAAGTTGAGGGACCAACGTTTGGGTGCGCGCCGTACGGGTGATCCCAGGTGTCGGCCGCCACGGAGCACGCTCGGGTCGACACGCAGCGTGGCGGCTGTGCTGTAGGACACCAAAATAACTTTGCGTAACCGTAAGGATGACAGCCGTCACTACTGCCGCGTTAAACCCGCCTTAACATCGCCCTACGTGTTCGGTCTAAGCTGTCGCAGCCGCACACTTTCTGCCGGTACTGCTCCATCCGTGTGATGAAGTAGCCCGACAGCTTGATAACGCGTCACGATCCAGCCGCGATTGCATCCCTTAGGAGGAAGCCTTCGTTGACGGGTGAAAGACGTCACTGTGGGCGACCATGACCGTTAAGCCGGGAACGAACGGAGCAGTCCGATCGTTGCACTCGGTGAGCAACAAGCCTGGGCCCCGGCCCTGAGCCGAGCGAAAGGACACCGCCATGGCCGACCGCGTTCTACGGGGTAGCCGGCTCGGAGCAGTCAGCTACGAGACCGACCGCAATCACGACCTCGCCCCGCGCCGGTCGGTGCGGTACGCCTGCCCCAAGGGCCACGACTTCGAGGTTCCGTTCTCCGACGACGCCGAGATCCCCCACACCTGGGAGTGTCGACTCCACGGACAGGAGTCGAAGATCATCGACGGCGCCGAGCCGGAGACGAAGAAGGTCAAGCCGCCGCGCACGCACTGGGACATGCTCCTGGAGCGGCGCACCATCCCGGAGCTGGAGGAGCTCCTGGACGAGCGGCTGGAAGAGCTGAAGGGCAGGCGGACCCGCACCGCCTGACCGACCCGAGACGTGGGAAGGGGGCCTGCCGACACCGGCAGGCCCCCTTTCGCACGCTCCGTGAGCGGCCCCGCTACCTGCTGGAGCCCGCCTTCGCCTTGGGCGCGATCAGGTCCCGCACCTGCGTGTAGCGGCGGCGCAGGCCCCACTTCGTGACCCGCACCAGCGCCTCCCGCACGATGTCGCCGCTCATCTTCGACACGCCGATCTCACGCTCGGTGAACGTGATCGGCACCTCCACGACCCGGTAGCCCAGTTCGATCGTCCGCCACGCCAGGTCGATCTGGAAGCAGTACCCCGCCGACGCCACGTTGTGCAGCTTCAGGTGGCGCAGCACGTCGGTCCGGTAGGCGCGGTAGCCC
Source organism: Actinosynnema sp. CS-041913 (assembly GCF_050942485.1). Lineage (NCBI taxonomy): Bacteria > Bacillati > Actinomycetota > Actinomycetes > Pseudonocardiales > Pseudonocardiaceae > Actinosynnema > Actinosynnema sp. CS-041913. The sequence continues at coordinate 4,543,979 of NZ_CP192037.1, forward strand.
GCCGTGATGTCCTTCACCTTCGCGCCCAGCGCCAACCGCGAGTACAGGTTCGCCCCGCGGGACAGGACCTCCCGCTTCTTCGGCCAGTTCACCACGCTGCCGCCCGGCACGTACCGCGAGCCGATCACCAGGTCCGCGCCGCCCAGGGCGTCGAGCATCCGGGGCAGGTCCTCGGGCGCGTGCGAGCCGTCCGCGTCCATCTCCACCAGCACGTCGTAGCCGCGCTCCATGCCCCAGCCGAAGCCCGCGATGTACGCGGCGCCCAGCCCGGCCTTCTCCGTGCGGTGCAGCACGTGCACCCGGTCGTCCGCGGCGGCCATCTCGTCGGCCAGCCGTCCCGTCCCGTCCGGGCTGCCGTCGTCGACCACGAGGCAGTGCACCTTCGGCAGCGCCGCGTGCAGCCGCTTCACGATCTTCCCGATGTTGTCCCGCTCGTTGTAGGTCGGGATCACCACCAGCACCGGCCCGAGCTCGCGGTCAGGCTGCGCCTGCTGGTCCGCCATCCGTTTCCTCCTCGCCGACACCCGCACCAGGGGTCGGACGCGATCCTCGTCGTGTCACTGTCAAGCCGAACGCCACGGCCACCAGGCCCAGCGCGGTCATCACCCACTCGGGCCATGCGCCGAGTCGGGTGGCAAGCGTAGCCTCCCCGCGCAGCGGCAGCTCCGCGACCAGCGCGTCGGGCTCGAACATGCCGCTCCGCCGGGTCACCGACCCGTCCGGCCGCACGATCGCGCTCACCCCGCTGGTGGCCGACACGACCACCGCTTTGCCGTGCTCCACGGCCCGCACCCGGGACATCGCGAGCTGCTGGTAGGTCATCTCGGTGAAACCGAAGGTGGCGTTGTTGGTCGGGATGGCGATGATGTTCGCGCCCGCCGTGACCGAGTCGCGCACCACACCGTCGAACGCCACCTCGTAACAGGTGTCGATGGCCACCTTCGCGGGCCCCATGGCGAACCCCTCCGGGTCGGTCCCCGGCTGGAACACCCCGGCCCGGTCCACGGTCTTGCTGAAGATCCGGAAGAACGACCGGTAGGGCATCGTCTCGCCGAACGGCTGGAGCTGCCGCTTGGTGTAGGTGTCGGTCGGGCCCCTGCCCGGCTCCCACAGCACCACGGTGTTGCGCGGCAGGTTGTCGGACTTGTCGACCACGACCGCGCCGACCGCGATCGGCGCGTCGATCGCCGCGGCGGCCCGGTCGATCTGGGCGGCGGCGTCGGCGTTGCGGAACGGGTCGATGTCGGAGGAGTTCTCCGGCCAGATCACCAGGTCCGGCTGCCTCTCCCGGCCCTGCTCGACGTCCTCGGCCAGTTGCAGCGTCCGCCGCACGTGGTTGTCCAGCACGGCGCGGCGCTGCGCGTTGAAGTCCAGCCCCGCGCGCGGCACGTTGCCCTGGATCGCGGCCACCACGACCGTGCCCTGGTCCGGCGCCGTGCCGACGAGCGGCAGCGCCGCCAACCCGCCCGCCAGCGGCACCAGCGCCAGCGGCAGCGCGAGCCGCCAACCACGCCCGAGGTGGGCCAGGCCGAAGCCGGTCAACGCCACCGCGAACCCGACCAGCGGAGCACCGCCGAGCGAGGCCAGCGGCAGGTACCAGCCCTCCGGCTGCCCGAACGCGATCTTGCCCCACGGGAACCCGCCGAACGGGAACACCCCGCGCAGCAGCTCGTCGCCCACCCACAGCAACGCCATCCACAGCGGCGCGCCCCGCAGCGTCGACACCCGGGCCATCAACGCCGTGCCGACGCCGATCAGCACCGCGCAGAGCAGCGCCAGCGGCAGCCACGCGATCAGCCCGACGAACTCCCCGGTCCACCGCAGCAGCGGGGCCATGAACCCCAGGCCCCACACCACGCCGAACCCGAAACCGGCCCGCATCCGCCGGCCGTGCAGCAGGATGCCGAGCACCGCGAACCCGACCGGCGCCAGCCACCACGCGGTGCGCGGCGGGAAGCTGAGGAAGACCAGCCCACCCCCGGCCGCGGCGAGCACGATCCGCAGCAGCGTGCCCCGCACGTCCCGACGACGGCGGGCAGGCGGCGTGTCGGCGGCGGGCTGACCCGGCGCCAAGGGGGGTGCGACCACCCGATCAGCCTACGAGGGCCGGCGGCGGACCGGACAACGGCGGTCGGGATCCCGAGCCGCCCGCCCCGGGGCGGGCGGCGAGCCGCCGGGCGCGTCTGCCACCGACGCGGGCCGCGCCCTCATCACCCGCTCCCCCACGCCGGATCCGCCCCTTCCCCGCGTCGGGGTGACCAGCGTCTCCCCACATCCGGGTGACCAGGGAGAAGTTCAGGGTTCCCACCGATGCCGGACGCCCCGATGCGGGGGATGGTGGAGTCATGACCACGTTGACCAGGCCCCAGAACCAACGCATGATCGCCGGCGTCTGCGCGGGACTGGCCGCGCGGTTCGGTTGGAAGCCGAACACGGTGCGGCTGCTGTTCGTGCTGTCGTGCCTGCTGCCCGGACCCCAGTTCGTCGTCTACCTCGTCCTCTGGGTGATGATGCCCAAGCGCCCCTACTGACGCGACCCGACCAGGGCTTCGATGCCGTCGAGCACGCGGGCCAGCCCGAACGTGAACGCGTGCTCCCCCGAGTAGGCCGACCCGTGCGCCTCGCCCGCAGCCGCGCCCACCCGGGCCGCCGTCGGGAACTTCGCCGGGTCGAACACCCTGGTCAGGAACGGCGCGGCGGCCTGCCACCACTGCTCGTCGGTCAGGCCGGTGCGCTGTTCCACCTGCGCCGCCTCCACCGCCAGCCGGGCCGCCGCCTGCACGTGGCCCAGGACGAGGTTGAGCACCGAGTCCATCTCCACGTCGGTCAGCCCGATGCCGTCGACCGCCGCCAGCTCGTAGTCGTACTTCGCCGCCACGTTCGGGCCGAGCACCGCGCGGTTGGTCGCCACCTGCAGCAGCCACGGGTGCCGCAGGTGCAGCGACCAGTTCTCCCACGCGATCTGCGTCAGCCGGGCACGCCACCCGCCCGGCACGTCCGCCGGCCGGGCCGTCTCGCCGTGCACGGTGTCCACCATCACGTCGATCAGCTCGGCCTTGCCGGGCACGTACGTGTACAGCGACATCGTGCCCACCCCGAGCCGGTCCGCGACCCGGCGCATGGACAGCGCCCCGAGGCCCTCGGCGTCGGCCAGCGCGACCGCCACGGCCACGATCCGGTCCACCCCGAGGTCCTTGCGCGCGCTGGGCGAGGTCGTGCGCCAGAGCACCGCGAGAGTGCGTGCCGGGTCGCCGCCGCCGCTGTGTTCGGTCGCCACCCGGCCACACTACTGATCAATCGGCGAGTGCCGCTCGCACGATCTCCAACGCCTCGTCGGCCGTCAGTCCCTGCTCACGGGCCGTGGAGGCGTAGCCGCGCGCGGCCCGCAGCACCCGTTCCCGGCTGCGCTCCCCCGCCGCGCTCACCACGGTCCCGGCTCTGCCGCGGGTCTCGATGAGACCCGCCTCCTCCAGCTCCCGGTAGGCGCGGGCGACGGTGTTGACCGCGATGCCCAGTTCGGCGGCCAGCGCGCGGACGGTGGGCAACCGGGTGCCCACGGCCAGCTCCCGGTCGGTGATCTTGCGAGCGAACTGGGACCGCACCTGCTCGTAGGGCGGCACCGACGAAACCGGATCGAGGCTGATCACGCCGTCGATAGTGGCAGAGACCCCACGCGGGGGAGAACCACGGCCGTCCGGCTGACGGAGCCGGAAAGAACAAGACTGTTATCCGGTCGATACCTGAGGCACGCTGGGTCGGGTGTCGCAGAACCCGAACACCGCAGAGATCGAACGGGAACAGTCCTATCTGGACTTCCTCCACGAGCGCCTGGACCCTGAGGACGAGGTCGGGCACGGGCTGTGTTTCGGGCGGCTGGACCGGGCCGACGGCAGCCGGCTCTACATCGGCCGCAGGGGCCTGTTCGACGGTGACGAGCCGCTGCTGCTGGACTGGCGCGCGCCCGCCGCCCGCCCCTTCTACACCGCGACCGCCGCCGCGCCGGAAGGCATCCGCCGGCGGCGGCGCATCACCACCCGCGGACGCACCGTCGTGGCCCTGGACGACGAACTGCTCGACCCTGACGCCGCGGACGACTACGGCCTCACCGGGGACGCCGCGCTGCTCAAGGCCGTCACCGCCGGACGCGGGGACCACCTGCGCGACATCGTCACCACCCTGCGCGCCGAACAGGACCGGATCGTCCGCTCCGAGCACACCGGGGTGCTCGTCGTGGAAGGCGGCCCCGGCACCGGCAAGACCGTCGTGGCCCTGCACCGCGTCGCCTACCTGCTCTACCGGCACCGGCACCTGGCCACTCGCGGCGTCCTGGTCGTCGGCCCCAACCGGGCCTTCCTGGACTACATCGGCCAGGTGCTGCCCGGTCTCGGCGAGGACTGCGTGGTCTCCGCCACCGTCGCCGACCTCTACCCCGGCGTGACGCCCGACCTGACCGATCCGCCCGAGGTCGCCGAACGCAAGGGGAACGCGGAGATGGCCGGGCTGATCGCCGCCGCGGTGTGGTCCCGGGTGACCGTGCCCGCGACGCCCCTCGACATCGGGTTCGAGGGTCACCCGCTGCGGCTGGAGCCGGAGGACTGCCGGCAGGCGGTGCACGCGGCGAAACGGGCCAGGTTGCCGTTCAACCAGGCACGGCTGGTGTTCCGCCGCGAGGTCGTGGAGGTGCTGGCACGGCAGTTGGCCGCGCGGATGGAAGCCGTCGTGCTCACCGACGGCGGCGAGGCGCTGGACGGAGGCGCGGTCGACGGGTCGCTCAGCGCCGCCGAGCTGAAAGCCCTGGCGGCGGCCGGTGTCGTGATCGATCCCGACGACACCGGGCCCCGGGCCCTGCTGGACGAGGACGACCTCGCCGGACTGCGGGCCGGGTTGCTCGCCTCCCCGGACGTCCACGACGTGGTCGAGCGGCTGTGGCCGGCGCTCACCCCGGAAGGCGTTCTCGACGACCTGTTCGCGCGACCTCCCGCCGGCGAGGACTGGCTGCTCCGCCGTGACCGCGGCTGGAGCGCGGCGGACGTGCCGCTGCTGGACGAGGCGGCGGCACTGGTCGGCGGGGCCAGGGCGACGCCACGTGCGGGCGCCATCGCCGACCGCGCCGCCGCCGACCGCACGTGGACCTTCGGGCACGTGATCGTGGACGAGGCCCAGGAACTGTCGGAAATGGCGTGGCGACTGGTGATGCGCCGCTGCCCGACCCGCTCCATGACCGTCGTCGGCGACCTCGCCCAGACCGGTGCGCCGGGCGGGGCGTCGTCCTGGGACCGGGTGCTCGGCCCCCACGTCGGCGACCGCCACCTGCTGGAGAGGCTCACCGTCAACTACCGCACACCCGCCGAGATCATGGACGCCGCCGCCGTGCTGCCGGCCGTCCACCACCCCGGCCTGACCCCGCCGACGTCGATCAGGTCCAGCGGCGTCCCGCCGTGGCGGCTGCGCACGACCCCCGCCGCGCTGCCCGCCGTGCTGGCCGACCTCGCGGTCGCCGAAGCCCCGGACGACGGCACGCTCGCCGTCGTCACCCCGCCCGCGCACCTGGCGGCCCTCGCCGACGCCCTCCCCGACACGGCCCGCGTGCTCACCCCGGACCAGGCGAAAGGCCTGGAGTTCGACGTCGTCCTGATCGCCGACCCGGCCCGCATCCTCACCGACTCGCCACGCGGGCACAACGACCTCTACGTCGCCATGACCAGGGCCACCCACCGGCTGGGCATCGTGCACCCCGGGCCGCCGCCGGCCGAGATCAGCGCCCTCGGGGTGCGGGCACGACCACGGTCCCCCGGGCGCGGGTGACCACCAGCGGCGGGTCCAGGACGTCCGCCGCCGACGGCCCCCGGTCCGGCGCCGAGCGGCACACCACGCGCGCCTCGAAGTCGACCTCACGCGAGCGGTTGCCGACCCGGACCAGGGTCGCCGTCGCCTCGATCACGTCACCGGCCCGGACCGGCGCCACGAACTCCACGTTCGAGTAGCCCGCGAACAGGCCCTCGTCGCCGTCGGTGCGGATGAGCAGCTCGGTGGCCACGTCGCCGAACATGCCCAGCCCGTACGCCCCGTCCACCAGGCTCCCGCCGTAGTGGGCGTGCGAGTGCGGCACGTAACGGCGGTGGGTGACGGTGAAACCCTCGGTCGGACTCACGCTGCCCCTTCCTTCCTCGCCTGCACGGCGTGCACCAGGTAGCTCGCGACCTCGCCCGGTGTCGTGCCCCGGCTGAACACCCGGTCCACGCCCAACTCCCCCGCCATCAGCGGGTCGAAGCGGGGGCCGCCGGCGACGAGCAGCGGACGCCGGTCCCCCATCGCCTCGCGGAACGCCGCCGACATCTCCCGCGTGTTGAGCAGGTGCGCGTCCCGCTGCGTGACGACCTGCGACACCAGCACGGCGTCGGCCTTCTCCGTGCGGGCCCGGCGGACCAGCTCCGGCACGGACACCTGCGCACCGAGGTTCACGACCTTCAGCTCGCGGTAGTACTCCAGGCCCTTCTCCCCCGCGAAGCCCTTGACGTTGAGGATCGCGTCGATGCCCACGGTGTGCGCGTCGGTGCCGATGCACCCGCCGACCACGACCAGCTTGCGGCGCAACAGCTTCTTCAGCGTCGTGTTCACCTCGGCCGGCGACAGCAACGGGTACTCGCGCTCCACCACGCGCACCTCGTCCAGGTCGACGACGTGCCGCACCGACCCGTACACGACGAAGAACGTGAAGTCCTCCCCGATCGGGTGGGAGTGCACGACCATCGCCGGGTCGATGCCCATCCTGTTCGCGAGCTGCTGCGCGGCCCCGTCCGCCTTCGGCCCGAACGGCACGGGCAGCGTGAACGACGTCTGCACCATCCCGTCGCCGGTGGTGTCGCCGTAGGGGCGGACGTGCCGCTTCACCGTGCCTCCAACAGTTCCGCGGCGGGGTTGCGGTAGCCGTCGGCCTTCTCCACCACGCCGTCCGCGCCCTTCCCGCCGTCCGCCGGGCGTTTCATCAACCCGAACGTCCCGTCGGCGATGGCGTCGAGCAGCCCGTCGTCCACGATCCGCGCCAGCAGGTCCACCGCCTCCCCCAGCACCTGGTGGGCGCGCTTGACGATCAGCCCGTCCGGCGCGGGCCGGAAGTCCTCGCGCAGCCCGCCGGCGGCGTCGAGCACGTACCGGACGTTGGCCAGTGCCAGGTCGCGGTCGGACAGGAACGGCGTCACCACCGCCTCGGTCATCATCCCCACCAACAGGATGCTCTGCCCGGTCAGCACGCCCGCGAGGTTGAAGAACCCGTCGAGCAGGTAGCCGTTGAACACGTCGCCGGTCATGTGCTTGGTCGGCGGCATCCACTTCAGCGGCGCGTCCGGGAACAGCTCGCGGGCCAGCAGGGCGTGCGCCAGCTCCAGCCGGAACGACTCCGGCACCTTCGGGTCGATCTCGAACGCGTGCCCCAGCCCCAGCAGGTGGTCGGGCAGCCCGGCTTCGTGCGCGAAGCGCTCGTTGAGCAACTGCGACACGGTGACGGTGTGCGCGGCGCCCACGGCGTCGGCGGTGGTGAGGTAGTTGTCCTCGCCGGTGTTGATGATGATCCCGGCCCGCGCGTGCACCTGGCGGGAGAACCGCTGGTCCACGAACGTGCGGATCGGGTTGATGTCGCGGAACAGGATCCCGTACATCGAGTCGTTGAGCATCATGTCCAGCCGCTGCAACCCGGCCAGCACCGCGATCTCCGGCATGCACAGCCCGGACGCGTAGTTCGTCAGCCGCACGTACCGGCCGACCTCTTTGGACACGTCGTCCAACGCGGCCCGCATGATCCGGAAGTTCTCCTGCGTGGCGTAGGTCCCCGCGAACCCGTGGTGCGTCGCGCCCTCGGGCACGTAGTCCAGCAGCGACTGCCCGGTCGACCGGATCACCGCAATGACGTCCGCGCCGGCCCGCGCGGCGTTGCACGCCTGCACCACGTCCTCGTCGATGTCGCCGGTCGCGACGATCAGGTAGATCCACGGCCGCCGCGGCGGGTCACCCCACTTCGCGACCAGCCGGTCCCGCTGCGCCCGGTTCCGGTCGACCGTCCGCAGGCCCCTGGTGACGGCCGCGGTCGCCGCCTTCTCGGCCCGGGTGCGGTCCTTGCCCTCGGGGAGGGTGTACCGGACCTGCCCGGCGGCGGTGGCCTCGGCGAGTTCGGTCAGCGAGCCGAGGTCGTGCTGTTTGAGCGCGTGGAAGACCGGCAGCACCACCCCGTGCTCCAGCCCGCAGTGCTCGCGGACCGTGTCGACCACCCGGTTCACCCACGGCACGTCCCCCGCGCGGTGCGTCGAGTCCGCGCCGGTGATCCCGGCCAGCCGCAACGTAGCGCGCTCGACCGCCACCGTGGTGTGCGCCTTGGCGATGGCCACCACCGGCTCGGCGGCCTTCGCGGCCAGCCTCCGCGCGGTGGCGACCACCTTCGGGTCGAGGTCGAGCAACGCCATTGTCACTCCCTTTCGCGGTGGTTCCGTGCTGGACCCGGTCGTCGTCCGCCGGCGCGGGCGAGCCGCGGCTCCTCGCAGGGCCGGGAAGCCTTCACGAGACCTCCCGCTCGAAGATCGTCCGGCCGTTCAACACCGTCCGCAGGCACGTTGGCGTCGAGTCCAGCGACGGCAGGCCCGGCACACCCGAACGCGGGTCGGTGGACCACCGCTGCACCCGCGAGTCGGGCGTGGTGACCTCCAGCTCCCCCGCCTCCCACACCGCGTACGTGGCGGGAGCACCGGGCTGCAACGTGCCGGTGACGCCGTCGTCCACACCCGCCGCCCGCCACCCGCCACGGGTGTGGGCGTTGAACGCCGCACGCGGCGAGATGCCGAAACCCGGAGTCCGGTGGTGCACGGCCGCCCGGATCGCCGCCCACGGGTCCACGGCCGTCACCGGGGCGTCCGAGCCCAACGCCAGCACCAGACCTGAACTCGCGAGGTGCGCGAACGGGTTCAGCGCCGTCCCGCGCTCCACTCCCAGCCGCTGCGCGTACATGCCCGACGGCCCGCCCCACTCGTGGTCGAACAAGGGCTGCACCGACGCCGCCACACCCCACGACCCGAGCTTCGCCGCCTGCTCGGCGGTGATCATCTCGACGTGTTCCAGGCGGTGCCGGCGGGCCGCCAGCGCGGGCACGCCGACCGCCGCGGCGGCCTGCTCGAAACCCTCCACCACGGCGGCCATCGCGGCGTCGCCGATCACGTGGAAACCGCCCTGGACACCGGCTTCCGTGCACGCCACGAGGTGCGCGGCGACCTCGTCGGCGGTCAGGTACAGCGCGCCGGAGGTGTCCGCGTCCTCGTACGGCGAGCACAGGGCCGCCGTCCGCGACCCCAGCGCGCCGTCCACGAACAGGTCGCCCGCCAGGCCACGCACCGGCAGGTCGATCGGCTCCCGGCTGCCCCAGTAGCCCACCACCTGCGGACCGCCGTCGAACGCCAGCAGGTCGGCCAGGTCGTCCCGGCTGGAGATGTCCGGGCCGGCGCACTCGTGCACGCACGCGATGCCCTGCGACGCGGCGTGCGCGAGGAACGCCTCCTGCGCGGCACGGCGCTGCGCCACCGGGATCGCGTCCTTCGCCGCGCCCCGCACGTGGTGGTGGGCGGCACGCGACAGCGGGCCCTCGGCGGACCAGCCGTCCGCGTCACGGGCGGCGGGCGCGAGGTCGACCAGCGCCGACGACGCCAGCGCCGAGTGCACGTCGATCCGCGACAGGTACACCACCGCGCCGCGTGCCGCGTCGTCCAGCTCGGCACGCGTCGGCGGGCGGTTCTCCGGCCAGCGGGTCTCGTCCCAGCCGTGGCCCCAGACCAGCGGGCCCGGCGCCGACCGGACCGCGGCCAGCAGGTCGGCCAGCGAACGGCAGCCGGTCAGGTCCAGGCCGGTGCGCAGGAGGCCGGCCGCGGTGGCGTGCACGTGCGCGTCCACGAACGCCGGCGCGACCCACGCCCCCGCCAGCTCCACGACCTCGGCGTCCGGGTGCAGCGCGCGGCCGACGGAGTCCTGGCCCAGCCACACCACGGTGCCGTCGGTGATCGCCATCGCGGTGGCGTCGGGTGAGGTCGGGGAGTGGATGCGGCCACCCACGAGCAGTCGCGTCGCAGCGCCGGTCGCCGCCGGGACGCCATTCACGGTAGTCACGCCTGCGCAGTCTGCCGGTGCTCGAACAACGCCCGCACGGCAGGCTCGGCACGCACCAGGTCCAGCGCCAACGCCGCGTGCCCCGGCACGTAGCCGTTGCCCACGACCATCTCCACGTCCGCCGCCAGACCCTCCGCGCCGAGCGCGGCGGCCGAGAACGACGTGGCCATCGAGAAGAACACCACCGTCCCGCCATCGGCGGTGGCCAGGATCGCCCCATGCTCACAACCGGGCACGTCGACGCACACCACCGTCACGTCCACCCGCGTGCCCACGGCCTCCAGCACCGCGACCGGGTCACGGGCGTCCGCGATCACGACCTCGTCGGCCAGACCCGACGCCTCGACCCGCGCGGCCTCCTCGGGTGTCGGCACCAACGCCACCAGGCGGGTCGCGCCGGCACGGCGGGCGGCGGCCAGCGACAGCGAGCCGGACTTGCCTCCCCCGCCCAACACCAGCACGGACTCCGCCGCACGACGCCGCACCACCCGGCCGGTGAGGGCGGGCGCGCCGCACACGTCCAGCACGGACAACGCCAGCTCGTCGGGCAGGTCGGCCGGCAGCACCGCCGCGATGGACCGGCCGAACAGCACGGCGGTGCCCGTGCACGGCACCTGCTCGGTCGTGCCGTCCCACCGCGCCAGGCCGTCGGTGATCCGCAACGGCGTCAACGTCAGCGACACCAGGGTCGCGATCCGGTCGCCCACCGCGAGCCCCAGCGGCGAGGACGGGCCGACCGCGCGGACCGTGCCCAGCAGCATCCCGCCCGAACCGGTCACCGGGTTCTGCATCTTGCCGCGCTCGGCGACGATCTCCAGCACCGCCCGCCGGATCGCCGGACCGTGCTCCTCGCGGAGCTGCCGGAACGACGCCGCGTCCAGGTTCAGCCGCTCGACGTCCACCACGACCTCGTCCGCGCCGCACTCCGGCTTGGCGTCCAGCCGCCACGCCTGCTGCGGCAGCACACCGGCCGGGTCGAGGACACGGTGCAGGCCGTACGGCGAGGTCATGGAAATCCTTCGGTCGGCGGCACGCTGGACGCCGATATCTTCACGCGAAGGGTAAAGAAAGCGCAAGGCTTCAGTACGCGGGCCGGGCGCCGGCCGCCACCGAAGCCTTGCGGACCCTCAACGGTACGCCGACACGAACCGCTTGACGGCGTGAGCGTCCCGGAACGGCAGCTCCGGGCCGTCCGGCTGCTTGGAGTCGCGGATCGCGCCCAGGTCGGCACGGACTTCGACACAGTTGGTGGCCGCACCCGATCTGCTCGACTTCCGCCATCCAGGTGAAGTCATTCCCTCTCCTTCCCTTCAAACAAGAGTTCAGGCCCTACCGATAGTTCGGCAACCTGCTCGACGACGCCCTGGAACACCGCGACCGTCTCCCTGTCCTGGATGAACAGGCCGCTGGCATGGTTCTCCAGGTGCACGATCGTCTCGCCATCACTGATCGTAATCAGCGAGAACGGCCCAGCAAGGGCCGCATGCCAGCCCGAATCGATCGGGAAGACCCGGAAGTCGACGTTGGGCAGCTCGGACATCTTCCGCAGGTGTTCGGCCTGTTCCGTCCTTACAGCGGGATCACCGAACTCCTGCCGCGAGACGTAGTTCCCAACCAGCGCCGTGTAGCGGACCGGGCGTGCCCTGGTGAGGATGTCCCGACGGCCCATCCGGATCGCGACGCGCGTCTCGATCTCCGACTCGGGCACCGCGCTGCCGCGCATGATCGCGCGGGTGTAGCCGCTGACCTGGAGCAGGCCGGGCACGACGAGCGGGCTGACGTCGATGATCTCCGTGGCGAGTTGTTCGATCTGGAGCAGCGCGTCCAGTTGCACCCGCTGCTCCGGCAGACCGACCGCGAGCCACGCAGAGCCGGTGGCGGGCTCGTCCCGGGCCAGCTCAAGGATTTCCTCCCGCTCCGGGCCCTCCACGCCGAGCGCGTCGAGGATGGCGGCAGCGGCCTCCTCGCTCGGCGGGCGCTCGCCCGATTCGTGCCGGGTCATGGTGCCGGGGTGGATCCCGGTCCTCCGGCAGACTTCCCGCTGGTTCAGTCCGGCCGCTTCGCGAGCCGCGCGGATCTTCGCGCCGAGCGCCATGGCTTTCGCCGTGCTGCGGATCATGCGGCCCAGCATAGGGATGGCAAAAGGACCTCCTGGTACACCCGAAAGAAGTATTGACGTCCTGGTCGCGCAACCACAACAATTGTTGCGCTACAACAACGACCCCACCAGAGGATACCGCTCATGGATGACTCGACCGACCACGACTCGCTGTGGGACGAAGCCACGTCCGCACAGTTCCTGGCCGAACTCGCCACCGAGGAAGCGCCGCGACTGTTCGCGGTGGCCGTGGAATACGGCGAACGGCAGGACGCCCACATCGCCGCGTACGGCATGGCCTTCCACGACCACGCGCAGGTGATCTCCACCGAAGGCGACTTCCACGCGAGCCTCCAGAAAGCGGAGAACGCGCTGCTCTACTTCACTGAAGGGGGTGACGCCAACGCACGACTCCTCTGGCTGCCGCGCACCCTCGCCACCGCCCCGTAGGCCACGACGGACGCGTCGACGCACCGAAACTCGCTGTCCGGTCGCCGCAGCACAGTGCTAGACAGCCCGCGTGCACAAGACGCTGGAGTTCCCAGACCTGCTGCGGCTGATCGACGAACGGTCGACTGCCTTCCGCGCCGCGGTCGCCTCGGCGTCCAGCCTCGACGCGCGGGTGCCGACCTGTCCCGAGTGGACGCTGTTCGACCTGGCGCGGCACCTGGGCGAGGGGCGCCGCAACTGGGCCGCCACCGTCGCCGCGGGACCGGACGCCCCGGCCAGGACCCTGGCGGAGGGTGCCCCGGCCGCGCCTCGGGAGCGCGAGGCCCTGCCGGCCTGGTTGGCCGCGTCGACGCAGGAACTGCTGGACGCACTGCGGAACGCAGGCCCGGATCGCGGTTGCTGGGTGGGGTGGGGCGACTCGCAGTCGCCACGGACCTGCGGCGCCGTCGCACGGCACCAGGTCCAGGAGATCGCGGTGCACACCTACGACGCCCAGGTCGCCGTGGGGGCCCCGCAGCCGCTGCCGGAAGAGGCGGCGCTCGACGGTGTCGAGGAGTTCCAGTTCACCTGCTGCGCGACGACGGTCGCCTGGCCGCACGAGCCCGCCGTCGTCGACTACCACGCCACCGAGGGCCGCTCCTGGCGTCTCCGGCTCTCCGGCGACGGCGCACGGATCGCCCGCCTCGTCACGCCCGCCGCCGGCGAGACCCCGGCCGACGCCTCTGCCCGCGGCACCGCCAATGAGCTGGTCCTCGCCTTCTACGGCCGCATTCCGGTGGACTCCCTCAAGCTCGACGGCGACCGACGTGTCTTCGACCGGCTGGTGGCCTGGGCCCCGGACGCATAGACCGCGTGGAGCGCCATCGAGCCACCACCAGCACGACCGCCAGCACCCCGTAGACCACCGCCGCGAACGGACTGGTCACCAACGAGGTCAGGTCGCCCTCGCCGATCTGCACCGTGCGCCGCACCTGCTCCTCCGCCATCGGCCCCAGGACCAGCCCGACGACCAGCGGCGCGATCGGATAACCGTTGCGGCGCATGAAGAACCCGACCACGCCGATCACCAGGAGCACGATCAGGTCGCCCACCACGAAGTTCACCGCGTAGGTGCCCAGCGCGGCGAACAGCAGGATGCCCGCGTACAGGTACGGCCGGGGAATGCGGAGCACCTTCACCCAGACCCCCGCCAGGGGCAGGTTGAGCACGAGCAGCATGACGTTGCCGATGTACAGCGACGCGATCAGCGCCCACACCATCGACGGGTTGTCGATGAACAGCAACGGCCCCGGCTGGATGCCGTAGGACTGGAACGCCGCCACGATCACCGCCGCCGTGGCGGTCGTCGGCAGGCCCAGCGTCAGCAACGGCACCAGCACACCCGCCGCCGCCGCGTTGTTCGCCGCCTCCGGACCGGCCACGCCCTCGATCGCGCCGTGGCCGAACTCCCCGGGGCGCTTGGCGAGCTTCTTCTCCGCCGCGTACGACAGGAACGTCGACACGTCCGCCCCGCCCGCCGGCACGGCGCCGATCGGGAAGCCGATGAACGTCCCGCGCAGCCACGGCCGCCACGACCGCGACCAGAACTCGCGGGTGGACCACTTCCCCCCGACCGGGACCACCTCGACCGGGCCGTGCCGCAGTCGGGAGGCCACGTGCAGGGCCTCGCCGACCGCGAACACACCGACCGCGACGACCACGACGTCGATCCCGTCGGCCAGCGTCGACACCCCCAGAGTGAATCGCTGCTGACCGGACAACGTGTCCGTCCCGACCAGGCCGAGGAACAGGCCCAACCCCAGCGACGCGAGCCCGCGCGCCGGAGAGGTGCCCACCAGCGCGGCCACCGTCGTGAAGGCGACCACCATCAGCGCGACGTAGTCCGCCGGACCCAGCGTCACCGCCACCTCGGCGATGGCGGGAGCCAGCAGGGTCAGCAGGACGGTGGCGATGGTGCCCGCCACGAACGACCCGATCGCCGCCGTCGCCAGCGCCGCCGCGCCCCGTCCGGCGCGGGCCATCCGGTTGCCCTCCAGCGCGGTGACGACGGAGGACGACTCGCCGGGGGTGTTCAGCAGGATCGAGGTCGTCGACCCGCCGTACATGCCGCCGTAGTAGATGCCCGCGAAGATGATCAGCGCGGCGGTGGGCTCCAGCGTGTAGGTCAATGGCAGCAGCAGCGCCACCGTCATCGCGGGGCCGATGCCCGGCAGCACGCCCACGGCGGTGCCGAGCGTGACACCCAGCAGGGCGTACAGCAGGTACTCGGGCCGCGCGGCGGTCGCGAAGCCTTCCAGCAGGGCGGTGAGGCTACCCATCGAGCAGCGGCACCCCTTCGAAGATCCCCGCGGGCAGCGACAGGCCCAGACCGGACGCGAACACCACCTGGGCCACCAGCGCCAGCACCACGGCGACGGCCAGCGCCCGCCACCACACCGCGCCCAGCGTCCACGCCGCACCGGCGAACAGCACCACCGCCGCGACCGGCCAGCCGACCACGTCGATCAGCGCCAGGTGGGCGACCAGGATCGCGACCAGCTTGACCACGGTGGACCAGTCCGTGCGGACGCGGGTGTCGGCATCTTCGGCGTCCTCGACCCGCCCCAACCGGCCACGCTCGGCGTCCTCCGCCCGCCTCAACCGGCCGCGCGTGGCCTCCGCAGCCCGCCCCGACCGGCCGCGCGCGGTGGCCACGATCGCCGCCACGCCGGTCGCCATCAGCAGCACGCCCACCGCGTACGGGAAAACACGCGGCCCCACCGTGCCCGCCGCGCCGCGTGCCGTGATCGTGGTCGCGTCCACGAGCGTGAACACGCCCAGGGCGGCGACCAGGCCGCCGAAGACGTACTCCCCGGCCCGCTCGGCGGTCACTTGACCAGGCCGATGTCCTGGAGCACCGGCTTGATCCGGCCGACCTCCAAGGTGAGGAACCTGGCGAACTCGTGGCCGGTGAGGAACGTGTCGGTCCAGCCCTTCTTCGCCAACTCCTCCCGCCACTGCGGACTGGCGTGCAGGTCGGTGACCAGCTCGACCAGCCTTTCCTTCGCCGACAAGGAGATCGAGCCGGGCGCCACCACACCGCGCCAGTTGACCAGCTCCACCCCGGTGCCCACGTTCTTGAGCGTGGGCGCGCCCAGGTCCGCGTGCGGCTGCGCGCCGGAGGTGCCCAGGGCGCGCAGCCTGCCCGCCTTGATCTGCTCCCGGTACTCGCCGACACCCGAGATGCCCGCGTCGATCTTCCCGCCCAGCAACGCCGCCAGCGACTCGCCGCCGCCCGAGTAGGGCACGTAGTTGAGCTTGGCCGGGTCGATGCCCTTGGCCTTCAACAGCATCGCGGCCAGGATGTGGTCCGTGCCGCCGGCCGAGCCGCCCGTGACGGACACGCCCTGCCCCTTCTCGT
Source organism: Actinosynnema sp. CS-041913 (assembly GCF_050942485.1). Classification (NCBI taxonomy): domain Bacteria; kingdom Bacillati; phylum Actinomycetota; class Actinomycetes; order Pseudonocardiales; family Pseudonocardiaceae; genus Actinosynnema; species Actinosynnema sp. CS-041913. The sequence continues at coordinate 4,560,064 of NZ_CP192037.1, forward strand.
CCACGGCCTTGAGCAGGTCCTCGATCGTCCGGTGCGGCGAGTCGGCGGGCACCACGACCACCTCGTCCTCGGCGGTCAGCCGCGCGATCGGCGTGGTGTCCTCCAGCCGCGCGTCCACGCCGTTGGTCTCCACCGCGCCGACCATGACCAGTCCGGTGACCATGAGGTAGGACTCGGAGCGTTCGTTGGCCAGCTTCTGCAGCCCGACCGTGCCTCCCGCGCCGCCCACGTTGCTGACCTGAGCCGACTTCACCAGGTTCGCGCCGGTGACGGCCGCCTGCAAGGCCCGCGCGGTCTGGTCCCAGCCGCCGCCGGGGTCGGCCGGGGCCATGATCTCCAGCCTGGCGAGGTTTCCGCCGGCCGCGTTCGACCCTCCCCCGCACCCCGCGAGCACGAGGCCCGCGGCGACCACGGCCGCGATGCCCTTCCACGCGGCCGACCGGGTGTGCTGTCGTGGCATCGGTTCCTCCGCGTTCCCGCCACGGCGTCGTCGCCCTGGTCGGGCGGGAACGCTAAGAGGACCGCGCAGGCCCGGTAAGTCATCGGTCGTAAGGGCCGTATTGGTCGTTTAGGTCGTGGCCGCGTTCACAGCGGGTAGGCGAGAATGCGTCGCATGCGTCGCCGTTCGATCCCCCTCGGTGTCTCGCTGCTGGTGTTGCAGGTGGTCATCGTGCTGGTGACGACGTGCGCGGCGGGGCTGCTGGCGGCGAAGCTCCAGAGCGACCGGATCAGGGAGGCCTACAAGGACCGCATGCTGTCGGTGGCCGAGAGCGTGGCACGGCTGCCCACCGTCGTGGACGCCTTCTCCTCGCCCGTCCCGGCCGAGACCATCCAGCCGCTCGCGGAGCTGATCCGCAAGGCCTCCGGCGTCACCTACGTGGTGGTGACCGACCACAACGGCGTCCGCTACGCCCACCCCGATCCGACGCGCATCGGGCAGCGCGTCTCCACCGACCCCGGCCCCGCGCTGTCGGGCAACGTGTTCGTCGGCACCGAGACCGGCACGCTCGGCCGGTCGCTGCGCGCGAAGGTGCCGATCCGGGCGGGCGACGGGCGGGTCATCGGCATCGCGTCGGTGGGCATCCTGGAGAGCCGGCTGTCCGCCGACCTGGCCGAGGACCTGCCCGAGCTGATCGGCTGGCTGGCCGCCGCCGCGCTGGTCGGTGTGCTCGGCGCGGCCCTGGTGACGCAGTCGGTGCGGCGGCGCACGTTCCGGCTGGAGCCCGCCGAGATCGCCCAGTTGCTGGAGACCCGCGACGCCATGCTGCACGGCATCCGCGAGGGCGTGGTCGGCATCGACGAACGGGAACGCCTCGCCCTGGTCAACGACGAGGCGATGCGGCTGCTCGGCCTGTCCGAGGACCCCACCGGCCGACCCGCCGCCGAGGTGCTGGAGGACGGCGGCCTGCTTGACCTGGCCCGCGGCGGCGACGACGTGGCCGACCGGCTCGTGCTGGCGGGCGAACGGGTCCTGGTCGCCAACCGGATGACCGCCAAGACCCAGGGCCGCCCGGTCGGCGTCGTGCTGACCCTGCGCGACCGCACCGAGCTGCACGACGCGCTGCGCCAGCTCGACGGCCAGCGCACCGTCACCGAAGTGCTGCGGGCGCAGGCGCACGAGTTCTCCAACCACCTGCACGTGATCGGCGGCCTGGTCGAGCTGGACCGGCGCGCCGACGCCGTCGCCTACATCGAGCGGGTCGGTGGCGCCGGGTCGATCACCTCCGACATCATCGAGGGAGTGGTCGCCGACCCCGCGCTGGCGGCGCTGCTGCTGGCCAAGTCGTCCACCGCGCACGAACGCGGCGTGGCGCTGCGGCTGGACCCGGAGTCGGCGGTCGACACCCGGGCCGGCGACGACGCGCTGACCGTGCTGGGCAACCTGGTCGACAACGCGGTGGACGCCGTGCCGACCGGCGGCACCGTGCGGGTGCTGGTGCGGTCGTCGCCCGACGGCGTGCGGGTGGTCGTGGACGACGACGGCCCCGGCGTGGCCGAGGCGCAACGCGGACGGATCTTCGCGCTCGGCGTCAGCACCAAGGCGGCGGAGGGCGCGCACGGACGGGGGATCGGATTGGCACTGGTGTCCAGGGTGGTCACCCGGCGCAGCGGACGGGTGGAGATCTCCGACTCGGAGCTGGGCGGCGCGTCGTTCGACGTGTGGCTGCCGGAAGCGGGTGTCCGATGACCGTGCGCACGCTGGTCGTGGACGACGATTTCGCCGTCGCCGCGATCCACCGGGGTTTCCTGGAGGCCATACCCGAGTTCACCGTCGTCGGCGAGGCCCACAGCGGCGGCGGGACGCTGCGCGCCGTGGAGACCCTGCGGCCCGACCTGGTGCTGCTGGACATCCACCTGCCCGACATGTCCGGGCTGGAGGTGCTGGCCCGGCTGCGTGCCCGCAGCGGTCCCCCGGTCGACGTCATCGCCGTCACCGCCGCCCGCGAACGCGAGACCGTGCGGCAGGCCATGTCCCGGGGCGTCGACCACTACCTGGTCAAGCCGTTCACCCGCGCCGCGTTCCTCGACCGGATGCGGCAGTACCTGGCCAGGCGCACCGAGGTGCAGCGCCTGGGCCGGTGGCTGGACCAGGACGAGGTCGACCGGCTGTTACAGCACCGGCCCCGCGCGATCGGCCTGCCCAAGGGCCTGTCGCCGGTCACGCTGCGGCTCGTGACCGAGGCCCTGCGCGCGGGCGGGGGCAACCTGTCCGCCCAGGAGGTCGGCGAACGCGCCGGACTGTCCCGCGTCAGCGCCCGCCGCTACCTGGAACACCTCGTCGCCGTCGGCAAGGCGGAGGTCCAGCCGCGCTACGGCGTGGCCAACCGCCCCTCCCACGGCTACCGGCTCACCTGAGCCCGTCGTCAACCGCCCCGCCTACGCGTACCTGAACCCCAGCCAACCGCACCTCCCACGGCTACCCGCTCACCTGAGCCCGCAGCCAGCGGCAGCCGTAGGGCTCCAGCGTCACCTCCGCCGACGCGGGAGCGCCCGAGAACACGTCGGTCAGCGCACCGTCCACACCGGACAGATCGACCTCCGCCTTGCCGTCGCCCAGGTTGTGCACGGCGACCACCGTCCCGCCGTCGATGTCGCAGCGGTGCGCGAACACGGCCGGGTCGGCGGTGTCGATCACCTGGAACTGCCCCCACGCGAACTCCGGGCAGTCCCGGTAGCGCTCGATCAGCAGCCGCACCCACGCCAGCAGCGAGTCCGGGTCGTACTGCTGCTCCTCCGCCGCGTCCCACCACATCGGCGTCCGCACCGCGAGCCGGTCCGGCTGGGACAGGTCCTCGGTCATGCCGACCTCCTCGCCGTAGAACAGCACGGGCGTGCCGGGCAGCGAGAACAGCAGGCTGTAGACCATCTTGGTGCGCTGGGCGTCGCCCATCATCGACGGCAGGCGGCGGCGCAGGCCGCGCCCGTAGAGCTGCATGTCCTCGTCCGGGCCGAACGCGGCGAACACCTCCTGCCGTTCCGGCTCGGTCAGCTTGTCCAGGATCAACTCGTCGTGGTTGCGCACGAACGTCGCCCAGTGGCAGTCGCGCGGCGGCTGCGGGCGTTCCTTGAGGGCGTGGGTCACCGGGCCGGCGTCCTTGCGCGCCAACGACAGGTAGAGCTGCTGCATCCCGATGAAGTCGAAGCACATGTGCAGCTCGTCGCCCACCCCGTCGGCGCTGCCGAAGAACTTCATCGTGTCGGTGTAGGGCAGGTTCACCTCGCCCAGCAGCACGCCCTCGCCGTTGCGGCGGGACAGGAACGCGCGCAGGTCGCACAGGTAGTCGTGCGGGTCGGGCAGGTCCTGCACCGGCGCTTCGAGCAGGAACGGCACCGCGTCCACCCGGAACCCGGACAGGCCCAGCTCCATCCAGAACCCCATCACCCGGGCGATCTCGTCCCGCACCCGCGGGTTGGCGACGTTGAGGTCCGGTTGGTGCTTGTAGAAGCGGTGCAGGAAGTACTGGCCGGTGTGCTCGTCCAGCTCCCACAGGGACTTCTCCTGGTCGGGGAACACCACGCCCTGCTCGGCGTCGGGCGGCGGCTGGTCACGCCACACGTACCAGTCGCGGCGCGGGTTGTCCCGCGAGCCGCGGGCCTCCTGGAACCACGGGTGCTGGTCGGAGGTGTGATTGACCACCAAGTCGGCGATCACCCTCATGCCCCGGTCGCGGGCGGTGCGGACGAACTCCACGAAGTCGCCCAGCGTGCCCAACCGCGGGTCCACGCCGTAGAAGTCGGTGATGTCGTAGCCGTCGTCGCGGTCCGGGGAGGGGAAGAACGGCATCAGCCACAGGCAGGTGACCCCGAGCCGGTGCAGGTGGTCGATCTTGTCGATGAGACCGCGGAAGTCGCCGTGCCCGTCGCCGTCGGAGTCGTGGAACGTCTCCACGTCCAGGCAGTACACGACGGCGTTCTTCCACCACAGGTCGGCGGTCCGGGTGAGCTTCACGACCGCACCTCCGCCAGCACCCGCTCGCCGAACGCGTCCAGGAACGCGTCCTGCTCCTGACCGACGTGGTGCAGGTACAGCTCCTCGAACCCCAACTCGACGTAGCCACGCAGCGTCTCGGCGTGCCGGCCGAGGTCGGCGGACACGTTCACCGTGCGCGCGACCTGTTCCGGCGTCACGTCCGCGGACACCACGTCGAAGTGCTCGGCCGTCTCCAGATCCCAGCACACCGGCGGGCCGAACACGTTGCTGCGCCACTGCTCGTGCGCGATCGCCGAGGCCCGCCCCTGGTCCGACGCCCAACTCAGGTGCACCTGGAGCGCCAACTTCCCGATACCGCCCGCACCCCGGTAGGCGTCCACCATCTTCCGCAGGTGCTCGACCGGCGCGTTGACCGTGATCAACCCGTCCGCCCACTCCGCACACCACCGCGCGGTGTCGACACTGACCGCCGCACCCACCAGCTTCGGCGGCAAGTCGGGTCTGGTCCAGAGCTTCGCGCGGTCCACCGTGACCAACCCGGAGTGACTGACCTCCTCCCCGTCGAGCAGGGCACGGATCACGTCGACGCACTCCCGCAGACGAGCGGTCCGCACCTCCTTGCGCGGCCACCGTTCACCGGTGATGTGCTCGTTGCTAGCTTCCCCGGTCCCCAACGCGGCCCAGAACCGACCCGGGTACATCGCCCCGAGCGTGCCGACAGCCTGCGCGACAACCGCCGGGTGATACCGCTGACCAGGCGCGTTGACCACCCCGAACGGCAACCCGGTCGCCTGGAGCGCAGCACCCAACCACGACCACGCGAACCCGGACTGCCCCTGGCGCGAACTCCACGGCGAGAAGTGGTCGGAACACATCGCCGCGTCGAACCCGACCTCCTCAGCCCGACGAACGGCATCCAACAGCCGAGACGGGTGGACCTGCTCATGCGAGGCGTGCACACCGATGACGGTCATGCCGTCTCACATACCCCCCACACAACCAGGTGACACACGCCAACCACCCACACCCAGCACGACGAGCCCTGCTTTTACGCAGCGCAACGGCAGAAGAGGAACCACGGACCCAACGCGCTCCAGAAGCACGCAGATCCGGGCTCAAGCCGGGAACAGCACGCAAACGGACCACCCTGATCGGGCCCTATGAGCTGCCGGGGGACGGCTGCCGGCGCCACACGCCGCCCGCAGAGCAACCCGCCCAGCCGACCGACTCGCGTTGGTCTCCAGACCTGGATCCGCTACGAGAAAATCCGTTGCCCGACGGCCCGCAAGTTGACCAGGATGGCGAGCATGGAGCTGTAACCAGTGGCACACCACTCAAAGCCCGCACCGTGTGATCGGCGCGGGCTCCTTCACACGACGTGATATGCGACGTCGCACCGGCACGCTCTGTTCTTCCGGCGCGCCGGCCCAACGCCACTGGTCCAAGAGGTAATCCACGGTGCCGTTTCGCGCGGCCCGATGCCTCCTCCGTAGATTTCAAGGTTCACCGAAGCCATGAACGATTCCCGCAGTATCCGCATGCCCGCTGAAGGCGCATTCGAGGTCGACCGGAAGGCGCTGTGGGTGGTCCGGGAACTCGGACTGCCCGCCATCGTCAAAGCGTGCGTGTCGTGCCGGTCCACGCGCCACCACCCCACCGGGAAGTTCCGCGTGAACGCGAACGGCAAGCTCCTCGACGTCTGGATGCTGATCTGCTGCGAGCTGTGCGACCGCACGTCGAAGATTCCCATCCACGAGCGCATCCATGTGCAGGCACTCGAACGCGAACGGCTGCGGATGTTCGAGAACAACGATCCCGCCATGGTGCGGCGGCTGACCATGGGCGCAGCGGCGCACCGGCTCGATTGGAGCGGCACCTGGGAGCTGGACACCGACATGCCGTTCCACGAGCTTGAGGATTCAGGGCTTGAGGTCGTTGTCAGGTTCGAGCTCCCGGCGCCTGTCCGAGTCGAGAAGCTGCTGATGGCCGGGTTCGGTCTGAGTCGGTCCGCAGTGCGAGGCATGGTCGATACCGGGCGTATCCGCCTGCCCATGGCCGTCGATGCCAAGGTCCGCGAGGACTTTTCTTTTGAGCTTTGAGCTTTGAGCTTCGAGGCAGGTCAGGTCAGTTCGGGTCGGTCGGCGGGCTTCGGTTGCTGCGGACGGCCGTTCGGGTGGATGTCCACCACGTCGCCGTCGATCACCACGCCGCCGGCGGTCGGTGGCCGGCCGTAGCGCAGGTTCAGGGTCATCTCCCGCTCGCGTTGCTCCGAACGGCGGGCGATGCGCCTGCTGACCAGTCGGCGGGTCGGTGGGAACAACAGGAACAGGCCCACGATGTCACTGAGGAAGCCCGGCACGATGATGAGGAAGCCGGCCGCCGCGATGAGGACGCCGTCGGCGATCTCCTGGTGGGGTGCGCGGCGGGTGCGCAGGGCCTCCGAGAACGCCGCCATCGTGCGTGCGCCCTCACGGCGCATCAGGACCGAGCCGACCACGCCGCCCAGGACGAGCAGCCCGAGCGTGGGCAGGAAGCCCCACGCCCCGAAGGCCGCCACCAGGGCGGTGATCTCGACGGCCAGACCGATGAGCACTAGCGGGAACACGCGCATACCCCCTCAACGAACGAACCGCCCAAAACACTCCCTGCCGAAATATTTACGCCCAACAGCCAGTCTGGCAGCATATCTTTACGCCACTCTACGGGTAGGGAGCATGTATGACTGCGCTACACGACGTCGTGCCCGCGCTGGAGCGACCCGACCTACAGCCGTACACCTACGTCCGCCGGGAACTCGTGGAGCCCGACTGGCGGCGGTTCCCCGGCTGGCGGGACGTCACCGAGGCGCAGTGGCGGGACGCCCAGTGGCAACGGGTGAACTGCGTGAAGAACGTCAAGCAGCTCCGTGCCCTCATGGGCGACCTGCTGGACGAGCGGTTCTACGACGAACTGGCCGCCGACCAGGAGAACCTGGCCACGATGTCCATGCTCGTGCCGCCGCAGATGCTCAACACCATGGCCCCCGACGCGGCCCCGCGGGACTTCACCGACGCGTTCCTCGCCGACCCGGTCCGCCGCTACATGATCCCGGTCCGCGCCGACCGCGACCCGGACTGGCCGAGCCACCCGCACTCGTCCCGGGACTCGCTGCACGAGGCCGAGATGTGGGTCGAGGAAGGCCTGACCCACCGGTACCCCACCAAGGTGCTCGCCGAGCTGGTGTCGACGTGCCCCCAGTACTGCGGCCACTGCACCCGCATGGACCTGGTCGGCAACTCCACCCCGCAGGTGCAGAAGCAGAAGCTGCTGCTCAAACCGGTGGACCGGCAGGACCGGATGATCGCCTACCTCAAGCGCACGCCCGGCGTGCGGGACGTCGTCGTCTCCGGCGGCGACGTGGCCAACGTGCCGTGGCCGCAGCTCGAATCGTTCCTGATGCGGCTGATGGACATCGACACCGTGCGGGACGTGCGGCTCGCGACCAAGGCGCTGGCCGGGCTGCCGCAGCACTGGCTCCAGCCCAAGGTCGTGGAAGGCCTGGAACGGGTCGCCCGGACCGCCGGCCGCCGAGGCGTCAACCTCGCCATCCACACCCACGTCAACCACGCCCAATCCGTGACGCCGCTCGTGGCCGAAGCCGCCCGCACGGCGCTGGAGGTCGGCGTGCGGGACGTGCGCAACCAGGGCGTGCTGATGAAGGGCGTCAACGCCACGCCGGACGACCTGCTGGACCTGTGCTTCGCGTTGCAGGGAGAGGCGAACATCCTCCCGTACTACTTCTACATGTGCGACATGATCCCCAACGCCGAGCACTGGCGGGTCGCGGTGTGGGAGGCGCAGGAACTCCAGCACGCGATCATGGGCTACCTGCCCGGCTACGCGACGCCGCGCATCGTGTGCGACGTGCCGTACGTGGGCAAGCGCTGGGTCCACCAACTGGCCGAGTACGACCGGGAACTGGGCATCTCGTACTGGACCAAGAACTACCGGACCGGGATCGAGCTGGAGGACCCGGACGCGCTGGACCGGCGCTACCCGTACTACGACCCGATCTCCACGCTGGGCGAGTCGGGCCGCCGCTGGTGGGCCGACCAGGACTGACCCTGGCATGAGCAACGCCGCCGAAGCCGCGTTCGCACCGAGGAACAGGGTGTTGACCAGCAACGGAGCCCACACCGTCCGCTCGGCGCGCAGCGCGGTGCGGCTGTCCGACGATCCCGGCGGGTTCCTCACGCTCCTCGGCTGAGCAGCTCGTTCATCTGCCCGTAGTCGACACCGCCCACCTGGTAGGCGCCGGTGGTGAGCAGGCGGGTGGCCGAGTCCCGGACCACGGCATAGGCGGCCTCGGCGATGCCCTGGCCGACGCTCACCCTCGCCACGCCCAGGTCGGCCAGCTCGGCGACGGTGGGTGATCCCGTGCCGGCCATGATGTTGAGCGGCGCGTCGATCTCCTTCGCCAACGTGGCGATGGCGTCCGGGTCGGCCACGCCCGGCACGAAGATGCCGTCCGCCCCCGCCGCCAGGTACGCCTCGGCCCGGCGCAGGGTGGTGGACAACTGCCCGTCGCCGAAGAAGTGGACGTCGATGCGGGCGTTGACGAACAGGTCCACACCGGCCTCGGCGGCGGTGTCCCGGACGATGGCCAGGCGGGCGGCGTGGTCGTCCACGTCGAGCAGGCGGGCGGCGGCGCTGTCCTCGATGTTGACGCCCACCACGCCCGCGGCCAGCAACTGGGTGACGGTCTCCGCCAAGTCGTCGTAGCCGCCCTCGATGTCGGCGGTGACCGGGACCGTGACCGCTCCGGTGATCCGGGCCAGCGCCGCGATCGCGGTCGCCCGGTCGAGGTGGCCGCCGTCCGGCACGCCCAGGCTCCACGCCATGCCCGCGCTGGTGGTGGCCACCGCCTTGGCGCCGGCGTGCTCCACCAGGCGCGCGGAGGCGGCGTCCCAGGCGTTCGGCAGTACCAGGATCGGGCCGGTGTGCAGGTCTCGGAACGTCTTGGCGTTGTCCTGTCGCGACACGGAGTCCTCCGGGTTGGGGATTGGTGCGGCCATGAGCATGGAGACTGCGGAGCAGTGGTGTCTCGCCGGATTCGGACAAGACCGTCCCGGTGTGACGACGACCGGGGTGTGGGGCCGGCCGGGGTGTGGGGCCAGGCCGTCGGCCGAGAACGTTCGGGCGTTCAGGTTGCCCGCCGCGGCCGGGACTCGGCGGAGCCGGCCGGACCGCCGCTCACCGCAGGCCCGCCGGCCTGGCCGTCGTCTGCCGCCGCCGTCCGGCGGCGACCGTCGCCAGGTGGGACAGGTCGGGTACGTGGATGACGCGTCGCGTCCCGGCCCGCACGACGCCCGCCTCGCGCAGGGCGGCGAACGCGTGTTCGGCGCTGCGGCGCTTCAGCCCGGCGAGCGAGCCCACCTCGACGTTGGTCAGCGGCAGGTCCAGCGTCCGGCTGCCGTCGGGTTCGAGGTGTCCCAGGCGGGTGACGAGGTCGACCAGGACCCGGGCGACGCGGGTCTCGGCCCGCGACGGCAGGTCGCGGCGCAGCGCGTTGGCGCGGCGGAGCCGGGCCACGACCGACCGGGCCAGTTCCTCCCGGAGCGCGCGGTGGCGGTCTAGGACGTCCAGGAACCGGTGCTGGGGGATGAGGCGGGCCGTGACCGGGCCGCAGGCGGCCACCGTGGCGGACCGGGGGTTGCCGTCCAACGGGGCCATCTCGCCGACGAGGTCTCCCGCGCAGACCACGCCGAGCAGCGTCGGTTCGGCGGCCGTGCCGCCGGTGCGCACCGTGACCGCGCCGGTGAGCAGCAGCGCGGTCCGGACGTCCCGGTCACCCTCGCGGAACACCGTCTCACCGGTGGCGTACTCGACCCGCTCGCCCAGCGCCAGCAGCGCCGCCGCCGCGTCCGGTGGCAGCCTCGCCACCAGTCCGTCGTCCTCCACGTACCCCGCCCCCTTCGTGCTCGCCCTCGCGCCGGCCGCCACCTGCCACCGGTCCCGCACCGTCATTCCACCACTTGGGGAATCGTCCGGGCAGGGTGGCGGGCCCGTCGCGGGCGGTGCGCAGGGGTGGCGTCCGCGTCAGAGGGCGACAGAATGCCGGAACAGGGCGCTGTCGAGGATACGGTGATCGTGACTCGGGATCACCTCGCAGTCCAGTGCGGCAACGTACTCGAAGGTGTCGTAGCACTCGAACAGGTTGGTGTGGATGGTCGGCGCGACGCTCTTCCGCCAATCGTCCGGGTTCCAGTTCTCGTAGACGCCGATCGCGTCGCCGGCGAGCAGGTAGCGCCCGCCGTCCGCCTCGACCAGCACGCCTTGCGAGCCGGGCGTGTGCCCCGGCAGCGGGACGACGGTCACGCCGGGGCAGAGCCGCTGTTCCCCGGAGATCGCCTCGATGCGGTCCCAGGCCGACATCCACGGCGCCTGCAGGCCGGGCAGCTTCTCGTACGCGCGCTCGTGCACCGGCAACGGGTGCACCGCGTACTCCAGTTCCCGCCGGTTCACCAGGACCCGGGCGTTCCGGAACAGGGCGTTGTTCGAGCAGTGGTCCCAGTGCAGGTGGGTGTTGACCACGAAGTCGACGTCGTCGGGCTCGACCCCGCACTCGCGGAGCACGGTCTCGGGCGACTCCCCGCCGGCGCGCACGAAGTCGTACGGGTGGTGCTGTCGGACGTAGTCGGGCGACAGCGTTCCGGTGTCGACGACGACACGCGTGCCCTCGGCCTCGATCACGAACATGAACATGTGGATGTCGACGGTTTCGTCACCGGCCAAGCCGTAGACGGCGGCGGCCAGCGGAACGTCCTTCGACCGTCCGACGCGGAGCGCGCTGACTTTGATGCTCATCGCTCGACCGACACCTCGACCCCCAGTTCACTCCCGACCCGGCGCAGGTCGGCGATGGTCCGCTCGGGCAGCAGCAGCCCCTCTTGCGCGTTCCTCGACTCCGCCAGGCTCTCGATCTCGCCCGGGTACCGCACTTCCTCCGCCCCGTCCCGCGAGCCGGACTTCAGCTCCGCGACGAGGGCCGTCATCCGCTCCCCGAACTCCGGCGACGGGCCGAACGAGGCGATGTCCAGAGCCAGGTACAGGTGCCCCGACCGGCCCGGCTCGGTGGACTGGTACGGCCCGTTGACGCCCGATCCGAAACCGCTTCCGCCGAGCACCCCAGACAGCACGTCCATCATCACCGAGATGCCGTACCCCTTGTGCCCGGCCATCGGCAGCACCGTGCCGAGCAGGGCCTCGTCGGGGTCACGGGTCGGCGTGCCGTCCGCGTCGACCGCCCACCCGTCCGGGATCTCGTTGCCCTGGTTCCGGGCGAGATAGATCTTCCCCCGCGCGACGGCCGTGTTGGCGATGTCCAGCACCATGTGCGGGCCGTCGTCCACCGGCGCCGCGACCGACCACGGGTTGCTGCCGACGAGCTTTCCCCGGCCGCCCCACGGCGCCATGGCCGGGCTCGAATTCGTCGTCAGGATGCCGATGCAGCCCCGCGGCGGCGCCATCCTGGTGAAGTACGCGGCAGTGCCGAAGTGGTTCGAGTTCCGCACCGCGACGACGCCGACCCCGTGCCGCGTCGCCCGGTCGATGGCCTCCTCGGCCGCGCGCGCCGCGATGACCTGGCCGATGCCGTCCCGCCCGTCCATCGTCGCCACGGCGCCGTGGTCCGACACGATCTCGGTTTTCGTCACGCCGTTCATGACGCCCGACCGGATGCGGTCGACGTACCACCCCACACGCAGCACCCCGTGCGACTGGTGGCCCCACAGGTCGGCCTGCACCAGGCTGTCCGCCACCAGCCGGGCGTCCTCCAGCGGCACCCCGCACGCGACGAAGATCCGCGTCGTGGCGTCCCGCAACTCGTCGGCGGCTACCCGCACGGTCGACATCCCGGCCCCTCTACCTGGACCCGGCCGGCTCGATCAGCACCAGCCGTTCCTCGGTCATCTCGCGGATGGCGTAGCGGGGCCCTTCCACCCCGTACCCGCTGTCCTTCACACCGCCGTACGGCATCAGGTCCGCTCGCGTGCTCGACGGCGAGTTGACCACGACCCCGCCCACCCGCAGACGCCGTGCCGCGGTCAGGGCGCTGTCCAGATCCCGCGTGAAGATGCCCGCCTGCAAGCCGAACGGGGTATCGTTCACCGCGTCGATCGCGGCGTCGAAGTCCTCGAACGGCACCACCGACACGACGGGGGCGAAGGCCTCCTCGCACAGCACGCGCGCCCGCGACGGGACGTCGACCAGGATCGTCGGTGTCATCACCGGCCCCGATCGCTTGCCCCCGGCCACGACCCGGGCGCCCTGCTCGACGGCGGCGTCCACCCACTCCTCGGCCCGTTGCGCGGCGGCTTCGCTGATCATCGGCCCGATGTCCGTCCGCGGGTCCTCCGGGTCTCCGACGACCAGTTTCGACGCGGCGGCGACCAACCCGTCCAGGAACTCGTCCATCACGTCCGCGTGCACGTACAGGCGTTGCACCGACGTGCACACCTGGCCCGACTTGCGGAACGCCCCTCGGGCGCACTGCTGCGCCGCGGACACGACGTTCGCATCGCGGCACACGATGGTCGCGGACACGTTGCCGCACTCCATCGTCGCCCGCCGCATGCCGAGGCTCGCGGAAATGCTCTTGCCGGTGGCGGTGCTGCCGGTGAACGTCACGAAGTCGACCCGCTCGTCCTCGACGAGCGCCCGTCCGATCGTCTCGCCGGGCCCGAGCACCAGTCCGATCAGACCGGCCGGCAACCCCGCCTCCAACAGCATCCGGCACAGCGCGGCGGCGGCGATCGGCGTGAACGGCGACGGCTTGACCACGGCGGCGTTCCCGGCGGCCAGCGCCGGTCCGATCTTGTGGGCGACGGTGTTCAGCGGGGAGTTGAACGGCGTGATCGCGCCCACCACGCCCACCGGCTGGCGGATGGTGAACGCCAGGCGGTGCGCGAACCCCGGCGCCGCCTGGATGGGCACGACCGCGCCGTCGATCCGTTTGGCCTCCTCGGCGGAGGTCAGCATCGTCTGGACCGCCCGGTCGGTGTCGCCGAGGCAGTCCTTCAGGCTGAACCCCGACTCGCGTACCACGTCGATCGCGAGCTGCTCGCGGTTCTCCGCGATCGCCCCGGCCACCGCCCGCAGGATCTCGAAGCGCTCCAGCGGGTCCAGCGGAGAGCGGCTCGCCGCGTGCGCGACGGACACCGCGTCGGCGACCATGTCGGTCGTCGCGTCGTACGCCACCGCGATCGGTTCGCCGGTGAACTTGTGGTGCACGATGCGCTCGTGGTCGCTGCGCAGCCACTCGCCGTTGATCAGGTTCGCGACCGTGGGTAGCCCCGTCATGACAGCTTTCCTCTCCTCGTGGCCCGCGTCCGCGACGCCTCGGTGACCGGTGACCAGCCGGTGTGCCTCTCGTAGGCGCGTCCCACCCTGAGCACCCGGCCGTCCTGGTGGCGGGCGCCCACCACCTGGAGCCCGACCGGGAGCCCGGAACGCGTGAGGCCGCACGGCACGCTCAGCGCCGGCTGCCTGGTCATGTTGAACGGATAGGTGTAGGGCGTCCACGACGCCCAGACCTGGGACTGCGCCGGGTCGGGACCGTTCCGGCCGGCCGGGAAGGCGACGATCGGCACGGTCGGCGTGACCAGCACGTCGTACGACTCGTGGAACCGCGCCATCCGGACACCGAGGTCCGCGCACACCGCCAGCGCGTCCAGGTACTCGACGGCGGTGGTCGCGCGGCCCCGTTCCGCGTAGTCCAGCAGCGCCGGGTCCACCCGGCCGAGGTCGTCCGGCCGGTAGGCCTTGAGCATCTTCGCCACCCCCGCGCACCACAGCGTCTGGAACGCCTCGACGGGGTCGTCGAAGATCGGTTCGACCTCCGTCACGCGCGCGCCGAGCCCCGCCAGCACGTCGACCGCCGCGGCGACCAGTGCGGCGACCTCGGGGTCGTTGCGGCCGTACCCGAGATCGGGCGAGTAGCCGATCGAGAGACCGGCGATGCCCGTCTCGATGCCGCGGACGAACGACCCGTCGTGGGCGGGCAGCGCCGCCCAGTCGCGGATGTCCGGCCGGGCGATCACTTCCAGCAGGATCGCCGCGTCCAGCACCGACAGGGTGATCGGCCCCCGGTGCGACAGCAGCCCGTTGCTGCCGGCCGGGTACATCGGGACCAGGCCGCCGGTCGGCTTGAAACCGACCGTGCCGGTGAAGGACGCGGGCACCCGCACCGAGCCGCCCCCGTCGGTGCCGACCGACCAGGTGCCCATCCCGGCCGCGACCGCCGCCGCGGAGCCGCCGCTGGAGCCGCCGGGCGTCAGCGTCGGGTTCCACGGGTTCCTGGTGATCCCGAACCGGTCCGAGTCGGTGACGCCCTTCCACCCGAACTCCGGTGTCGTGGTCTTGCCGAGCAGGACGGCGCCCGCCTCCCGCAGCCTGGCCACGCTCGGCGAGTCCTCCGGCCACGGACCCGGGTCGTCGACCAGCCAGCTTCCGCGCAGCGTCGGCCACCCGCGGGTCCGCTCCAGGTCCTTGACGGTGGTGGGGATGCCGTCGGCCGGCCCGCGTTGCGTGCCGGCCGACCAGCGCGCCTCCGACTCGGCCGCCGCCGCGAGCGCGCTGTCCGCGTCGACCAGGACGAACGCGTTCAGTTCGGCGTCCCGGGCTTCGATGGCGGCCAGCGCGGCACGCGTCGCCTCCACCGGCGACACCTCACGCCGCCCGTAGGCCTCGGCCAGCTCCGCGGCGGTCAACTCGGCGAGATCCGACACGGTGGCCACTACTCCGCGAAAGCCGAGAGGTCGAGTTCCAGCTCGGTCAGCTCGGCGACTTCGGCCGCGGTGTATCCGGGCGCCACGTATTCGAGCTTGAAGACCTCGCCGCTCCACCGCAGCACGCACAGATCCGTCACGACGATGTCCACGCAGTTGCGCCCGGTCAACGGGTACTCGCAGTTCTTGACGAGCTTCGGCCGGCCCTTGGAGTCGAGGTGGGTCATCAGCACCATGACCGTGACCTCGCCCGCGACCAGGTCCATGGCACCGCCGATGCCACCGCCCACCATGTTCGGGGTGCTCCAGTTGGCGAGGTTGGCCGCGGCGTCGACCTCGAACGCCCCGAGCGCGACGAAGTCGACCTTCCCCCCGCGCACCATCTCGAACGACGTGACGCTCTCGAAGAACGAGGCGCCCTTCTCCAGGTGCACGTACTGCCCGCCGGCGTTGTAGACGTCCGGGTCGTAGTCCTCGTGCGTGGCGATGGTCCCGTAGCCGAGCACCCCGTTCTCCGAGTGGAGCACGATGTCCCGGCCCGCGATGTAGTTCGAGATGAGCGTGGGAATCCCGAGGCCCAGGTTCATGTAGCTGCCGTTGGGCACGAGCCCCGCCGCCACCTCCGCCATCTGCCGGCGGGTCAGCGCCGGCTTCCCGTGGTACGTGCGGGCGGTGTCCGCCCCGTGCCGCGGCGCCGGGAAGTCGTGCGGGACGTCGATCGTCTTGCGGACCACCCGGCTGACGAAGATGCCGGGCAGGCCGACCGTCTCGGGGTCCAGCTCGCCGTCGATGATCTCGTCCACCTCGGCGATCGCGACGCGGGCGCCCTTCGCGAAGGCCGGCATGAAGTTCCGCCCCACGCCCTCGAATTCGAGGTTGCCGTAGCGGTCCGCCCGTGCGGCGCGGATGAGCGCGTAGTCGACCTTCAGGCCCATCTCCAGCACGTGCTCGACACCGTCGATCACGCGGATTTCCTTGCCCTCCGCCACCATGGTGCCGACGCCGGTGCGCGTGTAGAAGGCGCCGATGCCGGCCCCGCCGGCGCGCAGCCGCTCGACGAGGGTGCCCTGGGGCACCAGCTCGACCTGGATCTCGCCCGCGGCGATCTGCTTCTCGGCGGCGGACGTCGCTTCCCCCGCACGGGCCGAGAACGACACGATCAAACGGTTGACCTGACCGTTCTCGATGAGCGTGTTCGACCGGTACTCACCGGTGCCGAGCGAGTTGGCGACGATGCAGAGCTGCCGGGCACCGTGCTCCCGAAGGGCCACGGTGAGGCTCGTCGGGAAGCTGTGGGTCATCCCGAACCCTGCAATCGACACACTGGCGCCGTCCGGGATGTCTGCGACAGCCGCTTGCGGAGACTCGTACACCTTGTTGATGGTTGTCATTCCTACCCAGCTTCCTTCCGGACTCGCGGACCTCGTCACCGGCTGCCTACGTCGTGCGCGCGGGACGGAAACGGGGCAGCGCGCTGCCGTTCCCGGTGTCCTCGAACACGACTTCGACCGCGTCCCCGATGCGGACCTGCTCGACGTCGCAGTCGACGATGTTCGTCATCACCCGGGGCCCCTCGGCCAGCTCCACGTAGGCGAGCACGTACGGGGTGACGCCGGCCCACTCGCCGGCGGCGCGGCGGACGACGCTGTACGAGTACACGACGCCCCGACCGGAGAACCGCTCCCACCGCGTGTCAGAGCTGTGGCAGAACGGGCAGATCGGTCGCGGGTACCAGATCGCCGCGTCGCAGTCGCCGCAGCGGGTGCCGAGGAGCGTGCCTTCCGCCGTCGCCTTCCAGAACTCCGCGGTGTCCGGGTTGACCACCGGCTGCGGGGTGGGCAGGACCGGGCTCTGCCGTACGTCGCTCATCGGGCGCTGTCCCTTCCGAGGATCATGGTGGCGCTGCGCATCCGGGTGCCCAGGTCGCCGCCGTTGCCGTGGACCAGGGCCACGTCGCAGTCGGGCACCTGCACACCGGGGTTCGCCTCGCCCCGGAGCTGCCGCACCGCTTCGATGATCTTGGTGATCCCGCCGCGGTGCCCGGGGTGGTTGTTGCTCAGCCCGCCGCCGTCGGTGTTGAACGGCAGCCGTCCGTGCGGCGCGACGAGCGCGCCGTCCAGCACGAACCGGCCGCCCGCGCCCTTCTCGCAGAAGCCGAGGTCCTCCAGGACCATCAGGACGGTGACGGTGAAGCTGTCGTAGATCGACACGTAGTCGATGTCCCGCGGGGTGACCCCGGCCTGTTCGAACGCCCTCGGCCCGGACCAGACGGCGCTCGTGTAGGTCAGGTCGACCCGGCCGCCGTTGGTCAGCTTCGCGGACTCGCCCTGGCCCATGATCTTCACCGGCTGCCTGTTCAGGCTGCGGGCCACCTCGCGGCTGACCACGACCACGGCGCCACCGCCGTCGGTCACCAGGCAGCAGTCGGCCCGGTGCAGCGGGTCGGCGACGAGCGGCGAGTTGACGACCTCCTCGACCGTCATCACCTTGCGCAGGAAGGCGTTCGGGTTGTGGGAGGCGTGCTTCGTCGCCGCCACCTTGATCTCGGCGAGCTGCTCGCTCGTCGTGCCGTACTCGTACATGTGCCGGCGGGCCGCCAGCGCGTAGGAGCTCACCAGCCCGGTGACGCCGAACATCGCGCCCTCGAAGCTGTCCTCCGGCCGCGCCGGTCCACCTCCGCCGGGCTGGATGCCGGTCCGCGGCTTGCCCGCGAGCGTGATGAGCGCGACCGAGCACTTGCCCGCCGCGATGGCCGCCGCCGCGTGCGACACGTGGTAGATCGGCGAGGCCCCACCGCTCTCGGTCGAGTCCATGTAGGTCAGGTTGCGCAGGCCCAGGTACTCGGCCATGGAGACCCAGCCGCCGCCGTACCCCGGCGCGTCGTGCCCGCAGAAGAAGCCGTCCACGTCGTCCAGCGTCAGCCCCGCGTCCGCGAGCGCCCCGATGGCGACTTCGGCGTGGATCTGCGCCAGCGACTTGTCCGGCAGCTCACGGCCCGGGTGTTCGTACGCTCCGATGATCACGGCGGCGTCGTTGGCGTTCATGTCGATCCTCCCGCTTGCTGGGACGGCACTCCGGTGGTCTCCGCGGCGAACCCGGCGTCGGCTCCCGGCCGGTGGCCGTCGAGGACGTCGGCGTTGTGCTCGCCGATCCGCGGCGCCGGCCGCGGCGGCGGCGGTTCGTAGCCGAACAGCCGCAGCGGATACCCCTTCTTCCGGGGCGATCCGTCGAGGAAGACCCGGCGACGCCGGAAGTGCGGGTCCTCGGCGCGCTCCCGGGCCGTCCGGACCGGCGCGCAGGGAATTCCGGCCTGTTCCAGCTCACGCAGGCATTCCCCGGTCTCGCGCCGCCGCGTCCACGCGCTGATCGCGGCGTCGACCTCATCGTGGTTCAGCTCCCACCAGCGGGCCGGCCTGTCCGCCAACCGGTCCGCGCCCACGAGTGCCGCCAGCGCGGCCCGTTCCGCGTCGGTGCGGCAGGCGAGGGCGATCCACCGGTCCTCGCCTGCGCAGCGGTACACGTCGTGCGGCGTGCTGCCGGGACGGCGGTTGCCGGTCGGCCCGGGAACCGTCCCGGCGGCCAGGTGCTCCGTGATGCGATCGGCGAGCGTCCAGCTCACCAGCTCCCGCTGGGACACGTCGAGGTACGTCCCGCGCAGGTCCTGGGTCACGCAGTAGGCGATCAGGCCCGCGCCGAACAGGGAGACCAACTGGTCCGGGTAGTTGATGTCGGCCGACGACCACATCGGGTGGTCCCCCGGGTACCCGGTGATGGAGGCCAGGCCGGAGAGCAGGTCGAGCGTCGAGCCGTAGGAACGGATGCCCGACTCGGGGCCGGACTGCCCCTGGCTGGACAGCGACAGGTAGATCAGCCGCGGGTTGACCTCGCGCAACGTCGGGTAGTCGACGCCGAGCCGGTGCGTGACGCCCACGGTGAAGTTCTCGATCAGGACGTCGGACCGTTCGACCAGCCGTCGCATGGCCGCCCGTCCGGAGCTGGTCTTCAGGTCGAGCGTGATCCCGAGCTTGCCCGCGTTGTTCGACTCGAACAGCGGCGACTCCTCCGTGACCTCGGCGTCCCCCGCCGTGGGCGCCGGCCACACCCGGAACGCGTCCGGTCGCGCCGTCGCCTCGATCTTGATGACGGTGGCGCCGTAGTCCGCGAGCAGCCGGCCGGTGGCCGCACCCGCCGTGATGGTGCCGAGGTCCAGCACGACGACCCCGGCGAGCGGGCCCTGGTCGCCGCCGTCGACCACACCGTCCGCCGCGCTCGGGACCGGTCGCGACGCGGCCACACCGTCCGTCGCGCTCAGGTCCGGTCGCGACGCGGCCACACCGTCCACCGCACCCAGGTCCGGCCACGGCATGGCCGCGCCGTCGTCGCCGGGGAGGCTCGGCGGTGGACCGCACCGCCACGGCAGCCCGACGACGGGTGCCAACCGGCCACCGGACGACCCGTCCGTGTCGCGTCCGGGGTCGGGCATGAACGACCTCGCCCGGTACTGGGGATCGGCCGCGAGGTCCGCCAGGTCCGCGCAGTACCCGAACGGCAGTCCGAGGCGCTGCGCACGGTCGTAGATCTCCCGCTTGGGACGCTGCGCGGCCCACCTCTCGACCACCGGCCACCAGGAGTCCACGAGTTCGGAGCGCGCCTCGTCGCTGTGCAGACGGGGATCCGCCAGCGCCGGGTCGCCGACCAGTGTGACGACGCTGTCCCACTGCTCGGGCTGGTAGATGAACCCGACCCACCCGTCGACGGCCCGCACGATCCGCCAGCGCCCGCTGTTCGTGCCCGTCCGCCCGGGGAACTGGCCGGTCTCCGCGTAGACGACGTCGCTCTTCCAGTCGATGTACGCCGCCACGTCGCAGAGCGCCACGTCCACGACGTCGCCGCTCGGCCGCCGCGACGCGAGCATGGCGCCGAAGAAGCCCACGAACGCCGCAGCGTGCGCCGTCTGCTCGCCGCCGAGGCTCAGCGGCGCTCGCGCCGGCTCGCCGACCATCGCGGCCAGCCCTCCGTAGGCCTCGGCGAGCAGGCTGTCCCCGTAGGCGTCGGACCGCGCGTCGGTGGCTCCGTAGGGTGTGATCGCGACGACCACCAGCCGCGGGTGGGCCGAGCGCAAACGGTCCGGCGACAGGCCGGTCGCCGCGGCCCTGGCCGGGCCGAAGTCGGTGATCACGAGGTCGGCTGCCGCCAGCAGCCCCGACAGCCGCTCCCGGTCGTCCGGGTTGCCGGGGTCGAGTCGCACACTGCGCTTGTCGGCGTTCAGCGCGGCGAACGTGTAACCCACACCGTCGGCGTCGACCGGCTCCTGCGTCCGCAGCGGATCGCCGCCCGGCGGTTCGCACTTGATCACGGAGTGGCCGAGGCCGGCGAACAACCGCCCGCAGACCTGGCCGGCCACACCATCGGCGAGTTCGACCACCCGGAGGAGCCTGTGCCGGCCGTCGCGCGCGCCGGTCCGCTGTCGACCGCTCATCGCGTGCCTTCACCGGCTTTGCCGACCGCCATCCGGTGGGTGGCCCGCGGATCGTCGAGCACGTCCGTGCGCGCGGTGATCTGGGACCGCACGTCCTCGCCGTACTCCAGCGCCTTCGTCCAGTCCGAGATGTACATGGGGACCTCGTGGAGTGCGCGCTTCGCCCACGTCAGGGTGACCGCGTTGTGCCGGGCGACGCGCCGCGCGAGGTCCAGCGCGGCCGACTGGAGCTCGGCGGCCGGCACGGCCGCGTTCACCAGTCCCCACTCCGCCGCCGTCGCCCCGGTGATCCGGTCGGCGGTCAGCACCATCCAGGCCGCCCGCTTCGCACCCAGCCGGAGCTGCGTCGACGGGCCGGCGAGCCCCGGGTACAGGCCGAAGCCGACCTCCGGCATCCCGATCGGCGCGTCGTCCGCCGCGATGGCGAGATCGCTCGAATTGATCAGCGTCAGCCCGCCGCCGAGCGCGTATCCGTTGACCGCCGCGATGACGATCGCCGAATGCTGTCGGATGCGTTCCTGCACGGCCAGCCAGCTCGTGCGCCGACCCGCGCCCCGCCGGTCGGCGTCGATGTCCTCCTCCGCGGATTCCTTGAGGTCGACCCCCGAGCAGAAAGCGGGCGGGGCGCCGGTCAGCACGATCACCCGGACCTGCCCGTCACAGCGGTCCAACACGTCGAGCAGAGCCGCCCGCGCGGCCCGGCTCATCGCATTCCGCTTCTCCGGTCGGTTCAGCGTGATGCGCGCGACGCCGTCGGACAAATCCTCGTACCGCACGAGGTCATGATCAGCGATCGGGTCCATTGGAATACAACCCCTCACATACCTCCGGTGGCCACATCGCCGGCCGGGCCGGCGACGCGGTCATCTTGAGCCGGCCGCGTCGGTGCTGAAGTGCAGAACGATCCGCCCACCGGCACTCGGCCGGAAAACCGCGCGCACCGGCTGGTCCAGTCGCAATTCCGGCGACTCGTCCGCCAGCACGCTGATCACCAGCGGGCCCTCGGCGAGCTGCACGTACACGAGCCGATAAGGAACCTCGTCGGCAAAGGCGGCGAAGTACTTCTGGTGCATGGTGCACCACGACCAGATGGTGCCGGTGCCGCTCACGACCTCCCAGGAGGCCGAGTCGGAAAGGCACTGCGCACAGATCGGCGCGTCCGGGAACCGGTGCCGCCCGCAGTCCGTGCATTGCTGGAGCCGAAGCTCGCCGGCGGCACAACCGTCCCAGAACGGTTTGTTGCGCGGAGTGATCTCCGGCAAGAGCTTCGCGTAGGCCGCTACGTCCATCGGCTCGCCCTTCTAGTCGGCCGTGAAGATGTGCGACGTCACGATGGGTGAGACGCACATGTACTGCGCGGTGTGGCAATTCTCGACCTGCCTCGCGCCGGCTTCGCCGCGGACTTGCCGTACCGCTTCCGCCAGGAGCGCGAAGCCCTGCATGTAGCTCTCGCTGGTGTGCCCGCCCGACGTGTTCATCGGTCGGTCGCCACCGAGTTCGATCCGGCCGTCCCGGATCCACTTCCAGGACTCCCCGCGTGGGGCGTGCCCGAAGCCCTCCAGGGTGAACAGGATCGTCGGCAGGAAGTTGTCGTAGACCTGCATGCAGTCGATTTGATCCGGGCCGATCCCGGACTTCCGGTACAGCTCGTCGGCCACCGCCGCACTGGTCGAGAAGTAGAAGTCCGGACTGATGTAGCTGCGGCCCAACTCGCCCCGGCCGGCCGAAGCCGCGACCCGCACGGGCTTCTTCCGCAGATCGCGGGCACGTTCGGCCGACGTCACGATGAACGCGACCGCGCCGTCGTTGATGATGCAGTAGTCCAGTTTGCGCAGCGGCTCGGCGATGAACCGCGACGACAGGTAGTCGTCCCGGGTGATCTCCTCCTGGAACACCGCGATCGGATTGCGGGCCCCGTTGGCGCGATTGTTGATCGCGAGCGGGGCCAGCGCGTCCTCCGGGGCTCCGTACATGCTGCGGTAACGCTGATACATCATCGCCACGTACGCGCCGGTGGACGTCATGCCGTACATGGCGTCGTACGCCCCGGCCGGATCGGCGTCCCCGCCGCCGTACTTCACGCCTGCCGTCCGGCCGTTCGTGGCATATACGCAGGCGACCATGTCCACGACGCCCGAGCGCACGAGGGCACACGCCTCCTGGAGCGCGATACCGCTCATTCGACCGGTGCCCTCCAGGTCGTGGACGAACCTCGGATCGGTGATCCCGATCGTCTCCCCCAGGCGGCCGTACTGGACATTGACGCACAGCAGCCCGTCGATGTCCTGCCGGGTGGCGCCGCTATCGGCCAGCGCCTCTTTGAAAGCCTCCGCGGCAAGCCGGTAGACGTCGTTGGGGCGACTCTTGTCCGCATACAGCCGCCGAAAGTCCGACGACCCTACTCCGACGACCGCGACATCATTCATGACCATAGCGATATCACCCTCGTGCTCGTGCCGACGTGGCTCGCGCCATGATGTTGCTTTTCCTACGGGTTCTCCTTCTCCAGGATCTCCACTGCTTCCAGCGCCGCCTTGGCCGCCGCCCGAACGTGGCGGTGCGCGGCCTCCGCCGCACGTTCGGGCGAGCGGGAACGAATCGCTTCGGCCAGGTCGAGGTACTCCTGCGCGGATGCCTCAAGCCGGCCGGGAATGGTCACGGACAAACTGCGCAGCGCGTGGATGCGGGTGTGCAGGGGCCCCAGCATGGATTTCAGCAGCGAGTTGCGGGCGCCTTCGACCAGCAGCTCGTCGAATTCGAAGATGGCATTGAGCCGCTCTTCGCCCGACGCGCGCGGCTGGACCTTCTCCACGAGCGCGGCGACCTCCTCGTCGGTCGCCCTCAACACGAACAGCTCGGCCGCCGCCGGCTCCAGCGCGTCGCGCACCTCGTAGATCTCCCGCACCTCGGCGCTGCCGAGCCTGGCGACGCGGACACCGCGACTGGGCGACGGCTCCACGAGTCCCAGGGTCTGCAGGTGCCGCATGGCCTCCCGCACCGATGTCCGGCTCACACCGGTCAGTTCCACGAGTTCGCGTTCGGTGAGTTTGCGACCGGGAGGGAGCAGTCCCGCGGCGATCGCGTGGCGGATCCGCCGCACGACCAGCTCCGGAACGGACTCGCTCGGGCGTTCGATCAGGAGGTCGAGCTTCGAGTCAGTCACGGCCATCCTTACTTTTGTCTGACGTACTACAGCCTACGGTCGCCATCATATGTCAGGCAACGTGGGAGACGTCATAGGCCACGAAGCCCTGAATGCGCGGTCTCACGGTCCGGGATCGAGATCGTTCAACGGCGCACCGGCCAATACCGGACCGCTCGTCTGCAAATGGCAGGCCACTTCCCCACCGCCGACGACCGCGGTGCGTTCGGGCATCCGCTGTTTGCAGACTTCCATCACGAACCCGCACCGGGTTTGGAAAGGACATCCCACCGGCGGCCGGGCCGGGTCGGGGAGATCCCCTTCCAGCACGATCCGCTTCGAATTCCGGCGCGGGTCCGGGATCGCCGACAGCAATGCCTGCGTATACGGGTGCGCCGGCGCGGTGTAGACCCGTTCCGCCGGGCCGGTCTCGACGATCCGACCGAGGTACATCACGCCGACCCGATGCGAGATGTGCCGCACGATGGCCAGGTCGTGCGCGATGAAGAGGTAGGTCAGCCCGAACTCCGCCCGCAGCCGCTCCAACAGGTTGATCACCTGGTTCTGCGTGGACACGTCCAGAGCGGACACGGCCTCGTCGCAGACGATGAAGCGCGGGTTCAACGCGATGGCCCGCGCGATGGCCAGGCGCTGGCGCTGCCCGCCGGAGAACTCGTAGGGATACCGGTCGGCGTAGCTCGCCCGGAGCCCGACCATCTCGATGAGGTCGTTCACCCGGCTGCGCGCCGCCTTCGCCGAGAGCTTCTCGTGCACGATGAGCGGCTCCGCGATGCTCGCCGCCACCGTGGACGACGGGTCCAGCGACGAGTAGGGGTCCTGGAACACCATCTGCATGCTCCGCCGGGCCTCGCGCAGGCCCCGGCCGCGCAGCGCGGTGATGTCCTGCCCGGCCACCGTGATGGACCCGCTCGCCGTCGGCACCAGCTTGAGCAGCGCGCGACCGGTGGTGGACTTCCCCGACCCCGACTCGCCGACCAGGCCGAAGGTCTCGCCCTCGGCGATGTGGAAGGTGACGTCGTTGACCGCGCGCACCTGCCTCGCGGGCGCCAGCAGCCGCTTCTTCCGGAACACCACGCTGACGTCGCGGAAGTCCACCAGCGGCCCTGGTCCGGGCACCGAGACCGGCGAGCCGGACGACGCCTCCGCGCTGGATCGTGTGACGCTCATGGGGAACCTGCCAGGTGCAACTGTTCGGTGCGGCAGCAGCGACTGCTGCGGCCTGCTTCGACGGTGCGCAGCGCCGGCTCGGCGGCCACGCACTGCTCGGTCACGTGTCGGCATCGGGGACTGAACCGGCAGCCCGCCGGCATGCGCCAGGGCTCCGGGGTCCGACCGGGGATCGTCGGCAGCTCCGTGCCGCGGGTTCCCAACTGGGGCATGGCGTTCAGCAACCCCGCCGTGTACGGGTGTTTCGGCGCGTTGTACAGGTCGAGCGCCGCCGCGGTCTCGACCACTTCACCGGCGTACATCACGACGACCCGGTCGGCCAGTTCCACGACCAGCCCGAGATCGTGGGTGATGAACAGGATTCCGCACCCCGTCTCGTCGCGGAGCCTTTCGAGCAGCGCGACGATCTGCGCCTGCACCGTCACGTCGAGCGCGGTGGCCGGTTCGTCCGCGATGAGCAGCCTCGGCTCGCACGCCAACGCCATCGCGATCATGGCCCGCTGCCGCATCCCGCCCGAGAACTCGTGCGGGTAGTCCCGCACCCGGCTGCTCGCGTCCGGAATCCCGACGAGGTCCAGCATCTCCGCGGCACGGGCGAACGCGGCGCGCCGCCGACCGCCCTTGTGCCGCCGGTAGACCTCGGCGATCTGGTCGCCGATGGTGAAGGCCGGGTTCAGGCTCGTCATCGGCTCCTGGAAGACCATCGAGATCTCGTTGCCGCGGATGTCCCGCAGGTCCCGCTCCGGCATGCCGATCAGATCCCGGCCCTGGTACCACACGTGCCCCGCGGAGGTGCGCGCGTACGAGGTGGGCAGCAGCCGCAGCACCGACAGGCTGGTGACGCTCTTGCCCGAACCGGACTCGCCGACCAGGCCCACGATCTCACCGGGACCGACCTCGAAGGACACCCCGTTGACGACGTTGGTCCACCCGCGGTCGGTCAGGAAGTCGACGTGCAGGTCGTCGATCCGCAGCAGTTCTTCGCCATTCCGTGCGGCCGTCATCACGCCTTCCTCGTCTCGCGGCCGAAGGCGTCCCGGAGTCCGTCGCCGACGAGGTTGAAGCACAGCGTCGCGATGGCGATCGCGATCCCGGGGTACACGGCGAGCGACGGGTTGCTGCGCATCTCCTGGAACGCCTGCCCGAGCATGCTGCCCCAGCTCGCCGTCGGCGGCAGCGCGCCCAGACCCAGCAGGCTGATCGTCACCTCGGCCAGCAGCGCGGACGCGAGCAGGAACGAGAGCTGGATGAGCAGCGCCGGCAGGATGTTCGGCAGCACGCGCTTCCGCAGGATCATCAGGTGCGGCGTCCCGATGCTGGTCGACGCCTCGATGTAGACCTCGCGCCGGACTCCGAAAGTGCTCGCCCGGACCACGCGGTACATCCGCGGCGCGTACACGATGCCGAGTGACACCATCGCGGTCGTCAACCCGGGCCCGACCGCCGCGATGATGGCGATGGTCAGGACGATCGCGGGGAACGACATCAGCACCTCGGCCGTCCGGTCCAGGATCCAGTCGACCACGCCGCCGAAGTAGCCGCCCACCAGACCGAGCGGCAGGCCGATGATCGTCGCGATCGCGACGGCGAGACCGGCCGCGGCGAGCGACACCTGGCCTCCGTGCATGAGGCGGCTCAGCGTGTCGCGCCCCAGCGCGTCCGTGCCGAGCCAGTGTTCCGTGGTCGGACCGGACAACCGGTCGCTGATGTCGATCTGCGCCGGTCCGTACGGAGCGATGATCGGAGCCGCCGCGGCCACGATGATGATCGCCAGCAGCAGCCC
Organism: Actinosynnema sp. CS-041913; assembly: GCF_050942485.1. Classification (NCBI taxonomy): domain Bacteria; kingdom Bacillati; phylum Actinomycetota; class Actinomycetes; order Pseudonocardiales; family Pseudonocardiaceae; genus Actinosynnema; species Actinosynnema sp. CS-041913. Next base: position 4,586,854 of record NZ_CP192037.1, read on the forward strand.
GCCGCCGACGACGGCCGACCTGTTGGCGCGGAACCGGCGCACGATGGAGCGGGCGCGGGAGACCGGCTCGACGAGGTCGCTCTCCTCCGCGGCGGGCGCGGTGACCGACTGCCGGGTGTCCCCGTTGACACTTCGAGTCATGACACTTTGACCTTCGGGTTGAAGTAGCCGTACGACAGGTCGACCGCCAGGTTGACGAGCATGATCAGGACCGCGGTGATCAGCAGGATGCCTTGCACCATCGGGAAGTCGCGGGAGAACACCGCGAAGTACGCCAGCTTCCCGACACCGGGCAGGGCGAATAGCTGCTCGATGACCACGGTCGCCCCGAGCAGCCGGTTGGCCTCGACGCCGAACGCGGTGACCACCGGCACGGCGGCGTTCTTCAGCACGTGCTTGACGACCAGCCGCCCGGGGTGCAGGCCCTTGGCCCGCGCCGTGCGGATGTAGTCCTCCTGCATCACCGAGATCACCGCGGCGCGGGTCTGCCGGGCGACGACCGCGGTCGGCACGATCGCGAGCGAGAACGCCGGCAGGACGAGGTGTCCGAACCAGTCCAGCGGGCTCTCGGCGAACGGCACGTAGCCGACGGCCGGGAGGGTCCGGAGCTGGATGGCGAAGATCAGCACGAGCATCATGCCGACCCAGAAGTAGGGCAGCGACATGAACGCGCTCGCGGTGACGGTCGACAGCCGGTCGATCCAGGTGCCCGGCCGCAGGCCCGCGGCCAGACCGAGGGCCAGCCCCAGCACCGCCGCGATGAGCAGGGTGAGGACGACCAGCGAGAGCGTGACCGGGAACCCCGCGGCGACCGCCGACCAGATGCTCTGGCCGTCGACGAAGGAGTTGCCCAGGTCGCCCTGCAGCGCGTCGGTCAGCCAGTTCCAGTACTGGACCAGGAACGGCACGTCGAGGCCGAGCTGCTCGCGGATCGCCTGGATCCTCTCCGGCGTCGGGTTGCTCCCGGCCAGCGCCACCTCCGGCCCGCCGGGCACCAGGGCGATCAGGCTGTAGATCAAAAAACTGACGATGAGCAGCAATGGGACCATCGCCAGCAGTCGGACGGACAGCAACCTCAGCACGCCGAGGCCTCCGTTCTCTCCGGGTGGGGACCGGTCGGCACGGGGCCGGCCGGTCCCTGCTCCACTGAGCTACTTCTTGATCGCGACACCGCGGAACTGGCGGGATCCGTCGACGTAGACCTCAAGCCCCATGACCTTGCCGTTGGCCGCCAGCGGGGTGTTGAGGTGGCACAACGTGATGGGTTGCGCGGCGTCCTCGTGAGCCGTCCGGAACAGCTCCTGGTAGATCTTCGCGCGGCTCTCCCGGCTGTCCGCGCCCCTGGCCTTGGCATCGAGTTCGGTGATCTTGGAGTTCGAGTAGCCGCCCGGATTGCTGAACCCGGTGGGCAGGTAGTAGGAGGCGATCTGGATGCTCGGGTCCGCGTCGGCCTTCTGCTGCACCATGATCGCGTCGACCGACTTGTTCACCGAGAAGCCCTCCACCAGCTTGGGCAGCTCGACCGGTCGGATGGTCATCTTGATGCCGACCTCGCCGAGGTTCGCCTGGACCAGCTCCGCGACCCGCTGGTACGCGTCGAGGTTGTCGGTCTCCAACTCGAACGTGAAACCCTCCGGCACCCCGGCGCTCTTGAGCTGCTCCCGTGCCTTCGCGGGATCGTAGGGGTACGAGTCCGGGGTCAGCGTCGGGTCGGACGCGTAGTAGGAGGTCGGGAACATCTGGACCCCCGGCGCGCAGAACCCGCCCTGCAGCTCGTTGACCGCCGCACGGTTGATCGCGTAGTTGAGCGCCATGCGGGCCTCCTTCTTGTCGAAGGGCGGCTTCGAGACGTTCAAGGCGATCGTGAAGCTCGCCAGGCTCGACTTCTGGCACACGACGAGCCCGGCGTCCTTGGCGGGCTGGTACATGCTGGACCGCAGGAACGTGACGTCGGCCTTGCCGGTGATGGTGGCGTTCAGTCGCGCGTTGTCGTTGCTGGAGATCAGGAAGACCATCTTGGCGACGCGGACGGCCGCCGGATCCCAGTAACCCTCGACCGGCGTGTACTCGACCCTGGTGCTGGGCTCGTAGGCGGTGACCTTGAAGGCGCCCGACCCGCCGGTGGGCGTCCGCGCCTGGTCGGGGTCGTCGAACACCGCCGGGCTCATCATCATGCCCGCCGAGCTGGCGAGGATGCCGATGACCGGCGCGGCGCCGAGCTTCGTCTGCACGCGCACGGTGGACGCATCGACCACGTCGACCGAGGTGACGTCGCTCAGGGCCTGCTGGTTGAAGGTACCCGCGGCCCGGTGCCGGTCGAGGTTCGCCTTGACGGACGCGGCGTCGAACGCGGTTCCGTCGTGGTACTTCCAGTTCTCGATGAGGCGCAGGGTCAGGCTCTTGCCCCCGTCACCGATCTCCCAACTCTTCGCCAGCATCGGCTGCGGCTCACCGGCGGCATCGATGCGGGTCAGCGAGTCGTAGACCGGGTACAGGTACATCCAGCTATTGCTGGTGGTGATCTTGTCCGGGTCGAAGCTGGTGTTGGCGACGCTGTACATCCAGGTGAACGTCGCATTCCGGTCGATCGCGGACTCCTCGACCGGCGGACAGGCGACATCCTGCTCCTGCTTGGTCGCCGGCGCGTCACCGCTGCCGTTCGGGTCGCCGCTGTCGGCGCTGCACGCGCTCACGATCATCAGGAGTGTTGCGGTGGCCGCAACGAGGAGCTGTTTCCGCATCTAGGAGTCCTCCGAGCCGAAACGTGGTGAGGGGAAGACAGGTCACCTCGCCCTGGGGGGTGGAGCGGTGCCAGACGTCGGGAAGAGACGGGCCGATCGCTCGCAGGTGTTCTGAGGGGGGCCGCTACGGGATCACCGTGGCACCGGCTTGGACTTTGTCTGACAAATGAGAACATACGTAATCTCGTCCGTCAAGGTTCCGGGCAAGGCTCGACGGAGGGGCTCGGTGCGGGGAGGTTCGCGGGCTCGACGCGGGGCTGCGGCACCCGGATGGCGGCGGCCACCCCGTCGACCGGAGTGGGCCGAGTGAGGCGATTGTTGTTCCCTGCCAACGGTTCTGTCGGCGCGAGCGCCCGAAAGCAGCTAGTCGGGAGGGGGGTGGGCGGTCATGCTGGCGGGATGGAGGGTGCCCCTCTCGTCCACCGGCGGGTGCCGACCGTGTTGGGCACGCTGGAGTTCGCGTTGCCCGCCGGGGCGGCGTTGGAACCCGATCCGGGCGCGGTGGACGGCGTCGGCTGGTGGTGGTCGCCCATTCCGGGCGCGTGCGTGTTCACCGTGAGCCACGGCGACGCGGCCCGGCGCACGCCCGCCTCCCTGCTCACGCTGGAACGCGGTCTGGGACCGGTGGAGGTGCTGGTCGACGAGCCGGCGCCGGGCGGCCACCTGCTGGAGTTCCGGTCCGGCGGGCGCCACGCGCGGTTCCGGTACTGGGCGCGTGGTCGGTTCGCGTTGCGGGCCGGGTATCGGACGGACGAGGCGTGTCCGGTGTTGGACGCCGTGTTCGACTCGATGAGGCTGGTCGGAGGGCCAGCCGCAGCGGAGGGTCAGCCGTCCTGGTCGCGCAGGTAGCGGGTGTGGTCGGCCTGCTGGTTGACGTCGCCCGCGTAGAACCGTTCCGCGAGCTGGTGCGCCTGCCTCTCCAGCAGACCGAGCTGGGTCACCAGCTCCTCCCCCGCGCTCGGCTCGCCGCCCGTGCGCCGCTTCACCGCGAACCACCACGGCAGGTTCAGGTACGTCTGCACGGACAGCGGCAGGTCGGTGCGCGCCAGCCGGATCAGCGTGTGCCGCAGATCGGGGTCGGCGGCCAGTTGCGCGGGCCGGGACAGCATGTCGCCCAACACGTCCGCGATCCGCCGCACGCCGTCCACAGTGGACTCGGGCATCCGCGACGACTGCCCGGCGACCTCCCGCACGAGCGTGTCCAGGTCCGTCCGCACCTGCCCGGCCTCGGTCGCCGCGTCCACCGGCACCAGCCGCACCTTCTCCGGCGGCGCGAGCAGCGCCCCGGCCGCGTACAGGGCGGCGACCACCAGCGGCCACCACGTGCCGACCACGCCGGTCAGGTGCAGCGCCACGCCGACGAGCCCGCCGACGCAGCCGGCGAGGTTCTTGGTCGAGCCGAGGTAGCGGGTCATTGGTAGCCGCGGATCTCCTGGAACACCTCGGAAAGCTGGGCCGTGCGCGCGTCGAACACCTTGCCGCCGGTCATGGTCGCGACCTGGGACAGCTCGTCGCTGCTGCCCTCGCCGAACAGCACCGTGAACACCGGCACCTGCCGCACCACCTCCGGCACCGAGCCGAACGAGCCCCGGAACGCCGGGAAGCCCGCGCCGTTGGCGTTCTCGCCGTCGGTCATCAGCACGATCGAGTGGAACCGGTCGGGATCCTTGGCGACCATCGGCTCCAGCACGTCGTAAGCGCGGTCGAGGCTGTCGTAGATCGCGGTGCCGCCGTTGGCCTGGAGGCCCTGCGCGAACTCCCTGATGCCGCCCAGCACGACCTCCGGGTCCTGCTCCGGCACGGTGAACGTGCGCGGCGGGTGCGGCGTGGTGCTGAACGGCAGGATGGTCACCTCCTCCCGGTTGCGGAACTGCCGGAACCGGCCGGTGAGCGAGCCGTCCGCGCCGGTCAGCCCGACCAGCGCGGAGCGCAGCGCGTCGATCCGCTCCCCCGCCATCGAACCGGACGTGTCCACCACGTACAGGGTCCGGGACGGCCGCCGGATCTTGTTGAAGTACGCCGACAGCAGCGCGTCGACGGCGTCCTGGGTGGCCGGGAACGGCAGTTCCACCAGGTCCTTGCGGGCGAACTGCGGGCCCGGGTCCACGCCCGGCACGACCGGGCGGCGCTGGGTGGTCTCCATGATCCGGCGCTGCACGTCGGGCGTGCGCAGGTGCTCGGTGAGCCGCTGGTGCGAGCCGCGGGCGTCGTCGTTCGCGTCGGCGAGCAGGCTCAGCGGGTAGTCGGCGGTGATCACGCCGTCACCCGGGTAGACGATGGTCAGCGGTTCGGGCAGCTTGCCCGAGTTGTTCATCGACAGCAGCACCGACTCGTAGTTGATCAGCCCGTCGATCCGCTGCCCCGGGTCCTCGCCGGTGGCGCGGCGCTGGTAGGCCTCCGACAGCCAGCCGGACGACCCCGCCGACAGCGCCTGCGCGCGGAAGAACCCGGTCAGCTCCGGCGTGACCGCCGCGATCTGCCCGGCGTCGATCGCGTTGCCCGCGCCCGCCAGCGCCGAGGCGACACCGACCAGGGCGGAGAACCCGGAGTTCGACGCGGACGGGTCGGCCATGCCGTAGCTGAACGCCTTCTGCCCGGCCTGCGCGGCGATCTCGCCCCACCCGACCTGCCGGTCGACCCAGCCCAGGCGGCGCGCGGTCGACGTGGACAGGCCCAGCACGACCGGCGAACTCATGATCTTGACCTGGTCGCCCAGACGCTTCGCCGCGTCCGGGATGCCGGCCAGGTACCGGTTGGAGGAGAACCACACCGCGTCGTACTTGCCGTCCACGCCGCCGGTGGCCAGCGACTCCGCGCCCTCCAGCGTGCCGGTGAAGGTGAACTGCACCTCCACGCCGGTGGCCTTCGCCGCCTCCTCCAGCACGGGTTGCAGGTCCGCCAGCTCGCTGCCGGCGAGCACGCGCAGCGTCCCCGGCTTCGGCGGACCGGCGGGCAGCGCCGGGTCCGCCTCCTCGGAGCACCCGGCCAGCAGCACCGCCGCCAGTCCCAGCGCGAGCACTTTCCTCATCGGTCCCCCTCGGCGGCCGTCGCGTCGTGCGAGCGGCGCAGGTGTTCTTCGGCGCGGCGGATCTCCCCGGACAGCGACTCCACGGTCGCCGACATCGTCCGCACCGCGTCGGCCCGGAAACCGTCGATCGCGTCGATGGACGCGTAGATCCGGTCGAACGAGGCCCGGATCGTCGCCACCGCCACCGCCGGGTCGGCGCTCGCCCGGCGGATCTCGGCGGTCTGGAGGTCCAGCAGCTCGGTGTTGGCCCGGATCAGCCCGTCGGTGGTGGCCTGGAGCGCGGCGACCTCGTCCAGCACGTCCCGCTGGCTCGCCAGCGCGCCGCTCACCAGCAGGGCCACCCGCAGCGCGGCGACCGTGGTGGACACCGCGCGCTCCACGCCCCGGACCAGCTCGTCGTTGTTGCGCCGCACCAGGTCCAGCGCCAGGTAGCCCTGGGCGCCGACCGCGAGCTGGGTCAGCAGGTCCTGGTGGCGCTGCCGGATCGGGTACTGCGCGTCGGCCCGCAACGCCTGCGCCCGCGCCGGGTCGGTCAGGTCGAACACGCCCGCCTGCCGTTCCACGGCCGCGTCGACCGCCTCCGCGAACGCGGCGGCCTCGGCGAGCCGGCCCAGGGTGCGCCACAGCCGTTCCCGCTCGCCCTTGATCGTGGCGTTGTCCCGGCGCAGCACGTCCTGCCGTTGCCGCAAGTCCACGACCAGCGCGTTCACCGGCTCGTGGGCGGCGCGGTAGCGGTCGAGGGCCTTCTTGGCGGCGTTGGCGGCCGGGAACATGCCGAGCAGCTTGCGCCCGGTCAGCGGCAGCTTCGCCGGGTCGAGTTCGGCGACCGTGCGGCGCAGCCCGGACAGGCTGGTCGTCACGTGCTCCTGCGGTGAGGCGGTGTCACGCAGGGCGCGGACCGAGCGGTCCAGCATCGCGCCCGCCACGCCCGCCGCCGCCCGCATGTCCGCCTCGCCGACGGCCAGCAGCTCGTCCAGCGCGGACGTGAACTCCGGCGACCGGACGTCGAGCCGCTCCAGCCGCGCGGCGAACGCGTCGGCCCGCCGCACGATGTCGTCCCGCGCGTCCTGGCCCAGCGCGATCAGCCCGGCGGCGCGCTCGACCGGGATCGGCTCCACCGGCTCCGGTGGGGTGAGGGTGAAGTCGTCCATCAGTACTGCTTCTCGACCTCGTCGAGCATCCGTTCCAGGGTCTCGAACGACGGCGGCTCCACCGTGTCCACCAGGTCCGCCGGCACCGGGGCCTTGGCCTGCGCGACCACGTCCGCGAACAGCTTCGGATCGTTGGTGCGGAAGCCGAACGCGGCGGCCAGCCGGCCCAGCTCCGGGTCGGTGGACAGCAACTGCCCGACGCGGTCCCCGTTCGGGGACAACGGGATCAGCGTGTGCTTGGAGTAGACGGTCGGCGCGGTGTAGAGCATCCGCATGTCGGGGCGGATCGAGCCGTCCGCGCGGACCAGCCGGCCGACGTACTGCGACTCGTAGACCAGCGCCATCGGCGTCTTGCCCATGCCCGCGGACAGGTAGTCCTCGAACGGCCCCTCGGTGCTGTTCTGGGTGTAGCCCTGGTCCAGGAACAGCTTCGCCACCTCGGGCAGCACCTTCGCCTCCTGCTCGGCGCTGCTGACCACGGTGTTGCCGTTGGCCACGAACGACACGATCGACAGGTACATCGCGGCGGAGTTCGACTCGCGCGGGTCGGTCGTGGTGACCAGGACGTTCTTGCGCGCCGGGTAGGCGGTGTTGTCGGGCAACTGGTCCCAGCGGGTGCCGGCCTTGGCGAGTTCCAGGTACTTGGCGATGTCCAGCACCTGGTAGTCGCCCGCGCCCTTGCGCGCCACGCCGGCGGCGGACAGCAGGTCGACGATCGGCTCGAACGTGGCGACGGCCATCGGCGACTGGAACGGCGTGTGCACGGACGTGACCTTGCGGTCCCGCTGGATCTTCTGCGCGGCCGGCGAGGAGGACGGGAACGCGAACTCGTACTTCGCCAGGTCGACCGCGGTCGCGATCTGGCGGGAACCGGCGGTGTCCACGTCGACCTCCAGGCCGTGCCGGGCGAACGCGTCGACCACCCGCTGATCGGTGAAGAAGGCCTGCTTCTCCGACCCGATCACGCCGCGGACGGTGGTCAGGTCGCCGGCCTGCGCGCTGTCGTCACCCCGGTCCCACACGATCACCGCCACGACGGCGAGCAGCAACACCACCGCCAAGCCGATGGACAACCGGCGCTTCACGATGCCTACCCCCTCGTCCCCACCCGGTGTGATCTTCCATTCCACTCGACTCGTTTGACGCGCGAACGGGACAGCGCAGCGTGAACCCTTGGTGAACGGAAGACGTCGAGTGGCCGCGCCCGCAGGCGCGTACTCCGGATGCACCAACGGTGATCCGCCGGATTGTCGTACCCCTGAGCTACCTTCGGCCCATGACCACCAGTGGGGTCGGGGTGCGCCCGGCCACCGTCGACCGGGCTTGGAACGGGTCTGTCCGAGGCTCGCCGGCCCGGTCAGCGGCGACTCGATTCCCGGACCACCAGTTCCGGCGTGAACAGCACGTGCTGGTGTTCGTGCTCGTGCGGCGTCATGGTCTCGGCGATCACCAGGCCGGCGGCGGTGCGGCCGATGAGCTGGCGCGGCTGCCGCACGGACGTGAGCGGCACGGTGGCCGCCGCCGCGAAGTCGATGTCGTCGTACCCGACGATCGCGATGTCGTCCGGCACCCGGAGGCCCGCTCGGACCAGCACTTGCAGCACACCGAGCGCCAGCAGGTCGTTGGCGCAGAACACGGCGTCCGGGCGCACGTCGCGGGCCAGCAGGCATTCGGCCGCGCGCTGTCCGGAGGCGACGTTCAGCGCGGGCGCCTGGATCTCCTCCAGGCACCGCGCGGAGTGGCCTGCCCGGCGCACGGCGTCGACCGCGCCCTGGTGCCGCAGCCGCGCCTGGTGCAGCCTGGGCGGCCCGTTGACCATCACGATCTGCCGGTAGCCCTCCGCCAGCAGGTGGGCCACCGCCAGTTCACCGCCCGCCCGGTCGTCCACGGCCACCGAGCACAGGCCCGGGTCGTCGGTCGGGTGGTCCAGCAGCACCACGGACATGCCCCGGTCGCGCAGCCGCCGCACCGGGGCGAGGTCGGTGTCCACCGGGGTGATCAGGACACCGTGCACGCGCTGCTCGGCGAGCAGTTCGACGTGCCGGGCCTCGCGCCGGGCGGACTCGTCGCTGTTGCACAGGATCACGGCGTGCCCGGCGTCGCTGGCGGTGTCCTCCACACCGCGTGCCACGTCGGTGAAGAACGGGTTGCCGACGTCCAGCACGACCAGGCCGATCGCGCGCGGTGTGCCGGAACGCAACTGGCGGGCGGCGTCGTTGCGGACGAAGCCGAGTTCGAGAATCGCTCCCAGCACCCGGTCGCGGGTGGCGGGCGCGACGACTTCCGGCCGGTTCAGGACGTTGGAGACGGTGCCCACCGACACCTTCGCCCGGGACGCCACGTCCCGGATGCTCGCCGGAGCCCCCACCACGCCTCCTCGGCGGACCCTCACTGTGAAATTCCGGAGTGTAGCCACCGGAAGCGCTCCCAGGTCGATCACTTCGCAAGCCGTCGAGAACGACGAAACACGCAGGTCACAACGCCGGGCCAGGGTCGGGCGCGTGGAGCCGCTGGTGAGCGCCGCCGTCCCAGCCGCCGGGCACGCCCTACGACATCCCGGCCAACGTCCTCGTCCACGCGGACGCCCGCCGCGCGGGTGGTCGTGTTCCCCGAACTGTCGCTCACCGGCGACCACTTCGACGCCGCGCCGGTCGACCCCGCCGACCCCCGACTCGCGCCGCTGGTGGACGCGTGCGCCGAGACCGGAAGCCCTGGCGCTGGTGGACGCGCCGGTCAAGCGCTCCGGTGGACATGCCGGTCGACGGTCCGCACATCGCTCACCGCGCGCCGGAAATAGCGGTGATGCGGTGGCGCCGGTCGGCCGCCACCGCATTACCGTCACGCGGTCAGGAAGTGAGCAGGGTGACGCCGTAGTAGTTCGCCGCGTCCACCACCGGCTGGTAGTAGGAATACGATCCGGTGGCGTTCGAGCCCTGGTTGTAACCGCAGTCGTGGCCGTCCGCCGGACCGCCCGAGGTCATGCCCTGGGCACTGTTGCCGGAAATGTACGCGCCGCCGCTGTCGCCGCCCTCGGTGCACACCGTGGACCGGGCCAGGCCCCTGGTGGAGGTCGACTCGCCGGAGTAGCGGACGGTCTGGTTGTAGGCCGAGACCCGGCCGCAGGTCCAGCCGGTGGTGTTGCCCGCCTTGCAGAGGGTCGAGCCGACCGCCGCCTTGGACAGGCCGCGCACGGCGACCGTCGTGCCCATGCGGGTGTCGACGTAGCCGCGACCGGTGTCCTCGGGGTCGATCGACATCAGGCCCATGTCGTAGGACGGGAACCGGGTGGCGATGCCCCGGCCGATGTGGGTGCCGTTGGCGTCCAGGATGTCCGGGTTGCCTTCGACGCAGTGACCGGCCGTGAGCAGCACCTTCGCGCCGTTGCGGGTGCCGGGGAAGCCGAGCGAGCAGTTCGTGCCGGGCACCAGGTCCATGATCCGGCCGGGCACCACGTCGGCCTGCGGCGCGAGCCGTGCGGCGCCCCGTTCGACCGCCACGCCGTCGATCTTCGACAGCCTGGCGACCAGCGCGGACGTGGCGTCCGGCTCGACGGTGACGACGACGCGGTCACCGACCACGTCCGGTCCCCAGGCCTGGACCTGGCCGAGGTCGGCGCCGATGACCCGTTCGACCTTCGCGGTGAGCCGGTCCAGCGCCCGCTCACCGCGCACGGCGGCACGCGGGGTCAGTCCCGCCGACGACACGGCGGCGGCGTCCGTGGTGTTGACGACGAGGTTGCCGTCCCGGTCGAAGAACACGCCGTCGGTCTGCACGCCGCGGGCGCGCAGGTCGGACAGCGCGCCGGTCAGCGCGGCCTCGCGGTCGAGGCGGGCGGCGGCTTCCCGGGGCGTGGCGCCCAGGTCGGCGGCCAGGGCCGCGAGCATGGCCGGGTCGTACCGCGGTGCCGCGGAGGCGTTCGGGCCGAGCAGGGCGGCCCCGAACGCGGCGCCCACGGTCGCGAGGACGCCGAGAGTGCGGATTTTCATTTTGTCGGCTTTCGATTGCAGGGGTTGACAAAATTGGTCGTGCGACCTACTCGGGGAATGCGCCCGAAATACTTGCGGAGTCTTCGGGCAACGGCTGCCCGGTGATTCACCGGACGTGCGTCACGCTAGCTCGCGGAAATAGGGCACGAACACCTACGAAAGTAGGCGGATGACTCCGCCCGGTGGCGGGGTGCGCATACACGGATGACTCCGGCCGGTGGCCGGGTGTCCACGCTGCGATGACTCCGGCCGATGGCCGAGTGTCCACGCTCCGATGACTCCGGCCGATGGCCGAGTGTCCACGCGCGGATGACGTCGCCCACTGGCCGGGTGCCCATCCCGGCGCGGGCCGCGCCTGCCGGCAGGTGGCGCAGCCGGGAACTTCTCCGTCACCCGACCGATGTCTTCGCGCGGATGCGGGTACATGGTGGGTGCACGCCTCACCAGCGCCCCGATGCCCGCACAACGACGTGTGCGGCCTCTCAGGAAGGTGCCCGCGCATGAGCCACCTTGTTGTGGACTCGCCCTTCGGCGAGTTACCGCCGGCTGTCCTGTCTTACCCGCGTTCGGCAGCGTTGGTGTCCTGATGCCGGTCGTGGCCGCGCGTACCTATGCCCTGGCCACCGGCGCGGTGGCGGCGGGCACGAGCGGCTATGTGGTGGCGGCGGTGTTGGGTGGGATCGCGGTCCGGTTCGACGTGACGATCGCGGCGGCCGGGCAGGTGATCACCGCGTTCGCCCTCGCCTACGCGGTCGGCTCGCCGCTGCTCGCGGTGGCCACCGCGGGGCTGGAGCGGCGTGCCCTGCTGGTGGCCGCGCTGCTGGTCACGGCGTTGGGGAATCTCGGCGCGGCGTGCGCGCCCGACTTCGGGCTGCTGCTCGCCGCGCGAGTGGTCACGGCGTGCGGCGCGGCGTTGACCACTCCCGCGGCGACGGCCGTCGCGGCCTCCCTGCACCCGTCGGGCACGCGGGCGCGGGCGATGGCCGTCGTCACCGGGGGGCTGACCGCCGCCACCATGCTGGGGGTGCCCGCCGGGCGGGCCGTCGCCGGGTGGGGCGGCTACCGGGCGGCGTTCGTGCTGGCCGCGGTGTTGTGCGTGGTCGCCGCGGTGGTGATCAGGGTCGCGGTGCCGGCCGTCCCGGCGGGCCCGGCGCTCGGACTGCGGCAGCGGGTGGAGGCGTTGGCCGACCGGCGGGTGCGGTGGCTGCTGGCGGTGTCGCTGCTGGCGTGCCTGGCGACGTTCAGCGTGTACGGCTACCTCGATCCGCTGCTGACCGCCGGTTCCGCGCCCTGGTTGCTGCTGGCCTACGGGATCGGAGGCATGCTCGGGAACCTGCTCGGCGGTCTGGCGGCCGACCGGTGCGGACCGCGCGTGCCGCTGCTGGTGGCGCTCGGCGGGTGCGCGACCGTGTTGGCGCTGCTGCCGTCCGCCCTCGCGTCCCCCGTCGGCGCGGTGCTGGCGCTGGCCGGGTGGGGCGCGTTGTTCTGGGCGTTCAACCCGCCGCTGTTCGCCCTGCTGGTGGAGGTGTGCCCGGAACGGGCCGGGGTGCTGCTGGCGCTCAACGGGTCGGCGATCTACCTCGGCATCGCGGGCGCGGGCGTGCTGGGCGGTGCGGTGGTGGGCATGGCGTCGGTGCAGATCGTGCCGCTGGTCGGGGCGTTGCTCGGCGGGTTGGCGCTGCTCGTGGCGGCCGGTGCGCCGAGTCCGGCCCGGATACCCCGGCAACCCGCCTGAGACCGGGTTCCGCCGGGTCGGAACCCCGCGGGGAGTCGGCGCACCGGTCTTCGCAGCCGGTGCGCCGACGTGGGCGGAGGCGCCCCCGCCGGGTTAGGTTTCCGGGCATGGGCCAGTCGCCTGCGGTGGAGTTGGAGGTCGGGGACCGCGTCGTGCGGATCTCCAACCCGGATCGCGTCTACTTCCCGGCGCGCGGCGAGACGAAGCTCGACCTCGCCCGGTACTACCTGTCGGTCGGCGACGGCATCGTCCGGGCGCTGCGGGAACGGCCGTGCATGATGCACCGCTTCCCGTCCGGCGTCAGCGGCGAGAAGGTGCACCAGAAGCGCCTGCCCGCCGGGGCGCCGCCGTGGGTGCGGACGGTGCGCGTGCACTTCCCCCGGTACGGGCGGCACGCCGACGAGCTGTGCGTGACCGACCTGGCGGACGTGGTGTGGGCGGTGCAGATGTCGACCGTCGAGTTCCACCCGTGGAACTCGCGGCGGGCGGACACCGAGAAGCCGGACGAGTGGCGGATCGACCTCGACCCGATGCCGGACTGCCCGTTCTCGCGCGTCCGGCGGGTCGCGGGGGTGGTGCACGAGGTGCTGGACGAGTTGGGCGCGGTCGGGTGGCCGAAGACCTCCGGCGGGCGTGGGCTGCACGTGTACGTGCGGATCAAGCCCGAGTGGAGGTTCACGGACGTGCGGCGGGCGGCGTTGGCGTTCGCCCGGGAGGTGGAGCGGCGCGCGCCGGACGACGTGACCACCGAGTGGTGGCGGCGCGACCGCGATCCGCGCAGCCTGTTCGTGGACTACAACCAGAACGCCCGCGACCACACGATCGCCGCCGCCTACTCGGTGCGCGGGGTGCCCGAGGCGACCGTGTCCACGCCCGTGCGGTGGGACGAGATCGACGCCGTCGACCCGCGCGACTTCACCATCGCCACCGTCCCCGCGCGGTACGCCGAACTCGGCGACCTGCACGCGGGCATCGACGACGCGGTGTTCTCCCTGGAGCCCCTGCTGGAGTGGGCCGACCGGGACGGCGACGAGCTGCCGGGCGACGCCTGACGAGCCCGCGTCGAGCAGCCGGACGGCACCCGACGAACCCGCCACAACCAACCGGCGGCACCCGACGAACCCGCCACAACCAACCGGCGGCACCCGACGAACCCGCCACAACCAGCCGGTCGCGTCGAATACCCGTGTCGTATCCAACGGGATGCGACATGATGGCCTGGGGGTGACACATGGGGGATTTCTCCGGTGACGAAGCCCGTGCCCTGGCCGCGAACCTGAGCCACCTGATCCGGCTGACCGCCTCGGTGGTGGACGAGGACGGCCGGTCCGCGCCGCTGATCGCGAAGGTCTCCGGCCACCTGGGCAGCGGGCTCGGCGAGGTGCTGTCCGTGGTGACCCGGTTCGAGCCGTGGGAGCACGCCAACCTGCAACGCGGCGTCGACGCCTACCTCGCCGAGCACACGCCGGACGCCGAGTGGTTCGGTATCAGCGGCGCGCACCGCGGCCACGAGGACCTGCTGTCGATGCTGGTCACGGCCCGGCAGCAGGTGATGTACCACCTGGGAGCCGCCGACTTCGCCACGACCGCCGTCGGTCCGGACGAGAGCGTGGAGGTCGTCCAGCTCGGTCTGGTCGCCACCCGCGCGCCGGACGGCACCCCGGTCATCGTGGGCGTGCGCGGCGCGGCCACGGAGTACGGGCAGCCCGCGTGCCGGCTGGAGGTGCTGGCGACCGACCGGGCCGCCGCCCGCGCGGTGGGCGGCGAGGTCGAGCGGCTGATGCGGCTGCACGACGTGTTCCGCCGCCAGGTGCTGGCGTTCGGCGTCAGCGAGCACCGGGGCAACGAGCTGGTCACCTTCCAGCCCCGGCCGGTGCTCGACGCCGACGACGTGGTGTTGCCGGACGGCGTGCTGGACGCCGTCGAACGGCACGTGGTGGGCATCGCCGAGCACTCCGAGCGGCTGCTCGCGGCGGGCCGGCACCTCAAGCGCGGCCTGCTGCTGCACGGCCCGCCGGGCACCGGCAAGACGCACACCGTGCGGTACCTGATGAGCCGGATGACCGGCTGCACGGTGATCCTGCTGACCGGTCCCGCGATGCGGCTGATCGGCCAGGCGGCGGCCCTCGCGCGGCGGCTCCAGCCGTCCATGCTGGTGGTGGAGGACGTCGACCTGGTCGCGATGGACCGGGGCTACTCCCCCGGCGGCGCGAACCCGCTGCTGTTCGCGCTGCTGGAGGCGATGGACGGGGTCGGCGCGGACGCCGACGTGACGTTCGTGCTCACCACCAACCGCGTCGAGGAGCTGGAACGCGCGCTCGCCGACCGGCCCGGCCGGGTGGACCTGGCGGTGGAGATCCCACGGCCGGACGCCGAGGGACGGCGGCGGCTGCTCCGGCTCTACGGCCGGGACGTGGACCTGCGCGCCGACCTCGATCCCGTGGTCGAGGCGACGGAGGGCGTGACGGCGTCGTTCATCAAGGAGCTGCTGCGGCGGGCCGTGCTGGACGCGGTGCGCGCGGACGAGGGCTCGCCGGTGATCGGCGACGAGCTGGTCGGGCTCGCGCGGGAGATGACCGACGAGCGCGAGTCGCTGACCAGCGTGCTGCTCGGCGGGACACCGGGGCCGGAGGGGCCGCCGCCGTTCGGCCTGCCGGCCGGTCCGACCGTGGCCCGGAAGGCATACCGGCTACGGTAGTGAGCGCACCGGCGAGGACGTGGTTTCGGGCGTGCCCGTTGGTCCGGATGCGCCCGGATTCCCTCCTCCGGCCCACTGTCGGGCAATCCTGGTTCGGACAGACTTTCGTCATGAGCGATCCAGCCCTCGCAGTGCCCTCGCACGACCTGTTCGCCCCGGACGTCGTCGCCGATCCACACCCGCTGCTGCACCGAATCCGCGCCGAGAGCCCGCTCAGCCGGGTGCCGGCGCTCAACGGCTACCTGCTGACCCGGCACGCGGACATCGTCACGGCGCTCAAGGACCGCCGACTGATCACCGCCAACCTCGGCCAGGGCCTGGACCGGCTGAGCCAGGCCGAACGGGACGAGCTGGCGCCGGTCCTGCGGTCCGTCGCGCTGTGGATGGGCCACACCGACGAAGCCGACCACGTGCGGTTCCAGCAGCTCCTCAAACGCTACTTCACCCCGGCGACGGTCAACGCCCTGCGCCCGCGCGTCGAGCACCTGACCGGGGAGCTGCTGGACGCCGTCGCCGCCGACGGCCGGATGGACGTGGTCAAGGACCTGGCGTACCCGTTGCCCGCCAACGTGATCGCCGAGATGCTGGGCATGCCGACCAGTGAGCGCGAGCGGCTCCAGGCGTGGTCGCGGGACATCCTCGCGGTGTTCGCGCCCGCCGACTTCGAGCGGCTGAAGCAGTGCCAGCGCAGCGTGCTGGAGATGCAGGACTACCTGCGCGGGCTGGTGGCGCAGCGACGGGCCGACCCCCGCGAGGACCTGCTGAGCATGTTCGCGGCAGCCGAGCGGGAGGGCTTGGTCAACGAGGACGAGATCGTCGCCAACTGCGTGCTGCTGCTGTTCGCCGGGCACGAGACGACGGCCAACCTGATCGCCAACGGCCTGGTCCTGCTGTTCGAGAACCCCGACCAGCTCGCGCTGCTCAGGTCCCGGCGGGAGCTGATGCCCACGGCCGTGGAGGAGATGCTGCGCTGCGACGGCCCGGCGGGCGTGATCGTCCGGGTCACCGGCGAGCCGGTCGAGGTGGCCGGCCGGGAACTGCCCGCCGGGCAGGTGCTCTACCTCGCGATGCTGGCGGGCAACCGGGATCCCGAGGTGTTCGCCGATCCGGACACCTTCGACATCACCCGCAAACCCAACCGGCACACGGCGTTCGGGCTCGGTCCGTTCTACTGCCTGGGCGCGGCGCTGGCCCGGATGGAGGCCGACGTGTGCTTCACCGTGCTGCTCGACCGGCTGCCGGACCTCCGGCCCGCCTACGACGTGGTGGACCGGGTGGTGACGCCGCCGTTGGGACGCCGGCTGGCCACGCTGGAGGTCGCGTTCTAGTCGATCACCCGCTCAGGTGAATCGGCTCAAGCCGCCCCGTGGACCCGCCGATGAAGCACGGTGTCCACGGGGGGCGGACTTTCGACGTGTCGACCCGAGCCGGCCCCGCGATGCCAGAGGCCGTCGAGGAGCACCGAACAGATGACATTGCGCGACCGGGTCGCCGCGATCGTGGACGGCAAGCGCTTCCAGCAGTTGATCGTCGGCGTGATCGTGGTGAACGCGATCGCCCTCGGCTGCGAGACCTCGCCCGCGCTCGTCGCGGCGCACGGCGGCCTGCTCGCCAAGCTGGACAGCGCGGCGCTCACCGTCTTCGCCGCCGAGCTGGCGGCCCGCCTGTACGCACACCGGCTGCGCTTCTTCCGCGACCCGTGGAACTGCTTCGACCTCATCGTGGTCGGCATCTCGCTGCTGCCCGCCGCCGGGCCGCTGTCGGTGCTCCGGTCGCTGCGCATCCTGCGCGTGCTGCGGCTGGTGAAGATGGTGCCGAGCATGCGCCGCGTGGTGACCGCCCTGGTCAAGTCGATCCCGGGTCTGCTGTCGCTGTCCGGGTTGCTCCTGCTGCTGCTCTACGTGGGCGCCGTGGTGGCCATCAACCTGTTCCGGAGCAGCGGCGACGACCGGTTCGAGGACCTCGGCTCGACCCTGCTGACCCTGTTCCAGATCACCACGGGCGACGGCTGGTCGGACGTGATGCGGGACCTGATGCGCGAACAGCCGCTGGCCTGGATCTTCTTCGTCTGCTACCTGCTGGTGGGCACGTTCACCATGCTCAACCTGTTCATCGCGGTGGTGTGCAGTGCGATGGAGTCCGAGCGATCGTCCGAACCGGACCAGACGGTGCTCAGGGAGGTCCAGGCGCTGCGGGACGAGGTGCGCGCGCTGTCCGCCGACCGCCTCCAGCCGGTCGGGTCAGCCGAGCGCGGCGGCGCGGACTGACACCCGGTACGCGCTCGGCGTGACACCCCGGAGGCGCTTGAACGCCACGCTGAGCGCGAAAGTGTCGGCGTAGCCCACTTTCCGGGCGATCGCACCCACGGTGTCGTCGGTGCCCGCAAGCAGATCGGCGGCCAACGCGATGCGCCAGCCCGCCAGGTAGGCCATCGGCGGTCCGCCGGTCCGCGCGGTGAACCGCCGCGCGAGGCCGGCGCGTGACACGCCGCACCGGGCCGCCAGTTCGGCGACCGTCCACGGGTGGGCCGGGTCGTCGTGCAGCAGGGTCAGCGCGCGGCCCACGACCGGGTCGTCGGTCGCGCGGTACCAGGCCGGCGCGTCGGCGTGGTCGAACCAGGCGCGGAGCGCGGACACCAGGACCAGGTCGAGCAGCCGGTCGAGCACGACCTGCCCGCCCGGCCGGCCCGCCGCGATCTCGGCGGCCACCGCGTCGAGCAGCGGGGTGGGGCAGTCGGCGTCGGCGACCACCAGCACGTCGGGCAGGGCGCGCAGCAGGCGTTCGCCGACCGTGCCTTCGAACGCGCCGCTGACCAGGACCGCCGGGCCGGCGGCGTCGTCCCAGCCGCAGTAGGCGTCGGGGCCGACGATCCGGGTCGGCCTGCTCGACGGGTCGTCGGCCAGCGTGAACGGCTCGCGGCCCCGGACCACCGCGATGTCGCCCGCGCGGACGGCGGTCGGCTCGCCCCCGGCGGGGATGAGCCACGCTTCGCCGCGCAGGACCACGCCGACCGTCAGCGGGGTGCGGGCGGTGAACCGCAGCGACCACGGCGGCCGGAGGCCGGCCCGGGTGAACACCGCGCCACGCGCCCGGACGCCGTCGAGCACATCGGCCAGCACGTCCACGTCATCCAGGTTAGACGCTGAGACATCGGATTGAGTGCGGAGACCATCGGCCGTCTCAGTCTGATCGTCTTGACTGGTCGGCGTGACCACTCCGATCCTGGTTCTCGGCGGCACCGGCAAGGTCGGCCGCCGTGTCGTGTCCCGTCTGCGTGCGCGCCGGACGCCGGTCCGCGTGCCGACCCGCGTCGGCTCCACCCCGTTCGACTGGACCGACGACACCACGTGGACGCCCGTGCTGGACGGCGTCGGCTCGGTGTTCGTCGTGCCGCTCGACGGGCGGCAGCTCACCGGCCCGTTCCTGGCGAGGGCGCGTGAGCTGGGCGTCCGGCGGGTCGTGCTGCTGTCCGGGCGTGGTGTGGACGTGCCCGGCTACGGGCCGCCGGACAGCCCGCTGGCCGCGACGCCCAGCTCCGGCGAGGCGGCCCTGCGGGCGCTGGACGTCGAGTGGACGATCCTGCGGCCGGCGTGGTTCGCGCAGAACTTCAGCGAGGGCTTCTTCCGGGACGCGGTCGGCGCGGGCGAGCTGCGGCTGCCGGCGGGCGACGGCGCGGCGAGCTTCGTGGACGCCGACGACATCGCGGACGTGGCGGTGGCGGCCCTCACCGGACCCGGTCACGCCGGCCGGACCTACGAGCTGTCCGGCCCGGAGGCGCTGACCATGGCCGAAGCCGCCGCCACGATCTTCGCCGCGACCGGCCGCCGCCTCCGGTACGTGGCGCTGAGTCCGCAGGAGTTCACGGCCGAACTCACCGCGTCCGGCTGGTCCGAGGCCGACGCGGAGGACTACGCCACCGTGATCGCGCTGATCCGGGACGGCCTGGACAGCCACCTCTCCGACGGGGTGCACCAGGCGCTGGGCCGCCCGCCCCGTGACTTCGCGACCTTCGCTGCCGCCGCCACGTGGCCCGACGGGCGATAGCCCGGTGGACGACGCCAAGCTCGCCACCCTCGGCGCGGCGTTGCGGCTGCCGGCGGGCTCCACCGTGCTCGACCTCGCGTGCGGCAGCGGCGAGATGCTGTGCACGTGGGCGCGTGACCACCGGATCACCGGTGTCGGCGTCGACATCAGCACGGTCTTCCTGTCCGGCGCGCGGGCACCGGCCGCCGAACTGGGTGTCGCCGGCTTGCAAGGTGGTTTGCCGGTTCGGCAAGCTGGCCCGGTGGACTTCGACGACGTGCTCAAAGCGGTGGGACCACGGCTGCGCGCCATCCGCCGCCAACGCGGGGTGACGCTCGCCGACCTGGCCGACGCCACCGGCATCTCGGAGAGCACGCTGTCCCGGCTGGAGAGCGGTCGACGCCGGGCGAACCTCGAACTCCTGCTCCCCCTCGCCAGGGCGCACGGCGTGCCGCTGGACGAACTCGTCGGCGCGCCCGACACCGGCGACCCGCGCGTGCACCTGCGACCCGTGCGCCGCAACGGCCGCACGTTCATCCCCCTCACCCGGCGCGCGGGCGGCCTCCAGGCGTACAAGATGATCATTCCCGGCGCGGACCCGCGGGCCGACCCGGAGCTGCGCGTCCACGAGGGCTACGAGTGGCTCTACGTGCTGGACGGCAGGCTGCGGCTGCGGCTCGGCGACCAGGACCTGACCCTCAAGCCCGGTGAGGCCGCCGAGTTCGACACCCACGTCCCGCACCTGTTCGACTCGGCGGACGACAAGCCCGTCGAGCTGCTGACCCTGTTCGGCCAGCAGGGCGAACGCGCCCACATCCGCGCCCGCACCGCGTGATCACTTCCGGGTGATCACGGTCGGGTGATCACGTCGGAGGGGATCACGGTCGGAGGTGATCACGGCCGGGGCGGCTGCTTCCGCCGCACCCGCAGCACGTTGTCCACCCGATGCCCGACCTGCCCGTCCGGCGCGGTCAGCTCCCGCTCGACCAGGTCCTCCAACTCGACCTCCCAGCGGTCGTCCAGCCGCAGCGACGCGAGCACCTCCCCCGTCGTCGGGAAGTGCGCCTCGTGCGGCGGCTCGGTCATGAACGACGGCCAGCCCGCGTGGCCGACGACCAGCAGCACCCCGCCGGGCGCGACCGAGCCGACCGCCCGCCGCAGCACCGCGTCCCGCTCGCCGTCCGCCTCGACCGGCGAGTGCAGGAACTGGGCCGACACCAGGTCGAACGTCCCGCTCGGGAACGACTGGGAGAGGTCGTGCCGCTCCCACGTGATCCGCTCCGCCACCCCGGCGGCCTCCGCACGCGCCGCGGCGCGCCCCAGCGCGGTGGCCGAGACGTCCGCCCCGACCACCTGCCACCCGCGCTGCGCGAGCCACACGGCGTCCGCGCCCTCCGCACACCCCAGGTCCAACGCCGTGCCGGGCGCGAGGTCCGCGACCTCGCGCACCAGCAGGGGGTTGGGCCGCCCGCTCCACACCTGGTCCCGGTCCAGGTAGAAGCCCTCCCAGAACTGCTCAGCCGTCGTCATGCCGCGACCCTGCACCGGACCCGGCGGAGTCGGCCACTTTTCTTGCCGTTCCGGCAACCTCAGCCGAGGTCCGGGTGGGCCGGCTTCCGCACCCGGAAGCGGAGCATCGTGACGCCGCCCGACTGGGTGTTGCCGAAAGGTTCCAGGTCGATCCTGCCGAGGCCCGGGGGCGAGAAGCGGACGCCGTCGCCGAGCAGCACCGGCACGACGTACACCAGGATCTCGTCGACGAGCCCGCGTCGCAGGCACTGGGCGGCCACGTCGGCGCCGAGGATCTCCAGGTTTTTGTCGCCCGCGGCGGCGCGGGCCGTGGCAACGGCTTCCTCGACTCCACAGGTGAGGAACGTGACGGTGGGGTCCGGCTCCTCGGGAGGCTCGTGGGTCAGGACGAACTGCGCTCCCCCCTCGTAGGCGGTGTCCTGGGCGGCCATGCCCTTGGCGACCTCGTAGGTGCCCCGGCCGACGAGCATGGCGCCGGTGGCCGCCATGACTTCCGGGAACGTGTCCGGAGTCAGGTGCTCGGCGATCCAGTCCATCGCGTGGCCGGGACCGGCGATGAAGCCGTCCAGCGACATCGCCCTGTTCACGACCACTCTGCCGCCGCCCACACCACTCATGCGTTTCCCCCACCGATTCCGGAAGTCCGAGGCCGCATCATAGTTCGGCCGCGCTTAGGGACGTGGCGTGCGCACGGCGACCCCGGCGACCTGGCGCAGGAACTCCGGGGTCGCCGTCCCGCCGACGGTCTCGGTCTCCGCGACCACCACGGTCGACTCCCGCAGCTCGGAGCCGTAGTGGTGCGCGGTGAACGTGATGTCGTCCATGAGCAGCAGGGAAGCGGACAACGGCGTGATGTCCCCGGTTCCGTGGATGTCCTCCACCCGCTTGAACTCCGTGGCGACATCCCGCGCGCCGAACTCGACCCAGGCCACCGACACCGCGACGACCGTCCCCTTGTCGTCGGCCAGGGTGAACAGCATCCGGCTCAGCGACGAGCACGGCGCGGCCGTCAACAACTCCCGCACCTGGCCGAACGAGTTCGCGACGCAGTCGCGGTCGTCCCGCGTCACCCGGTCCACGACCCGCAGCCCGAGCCCGTTCCACGCGCTGTCGTCGGGCTGCCCGAGCCCACCGGCGCCCGCGGCGACCGCGCCCGCCAGCGCGGCAGCGGCGACGACACCTCCGGCACCCACGTCAGCGCTCCTCCCGGTTCCCGACACCACTGCGTTTCCCGCACGGCCGGCAACCCAAACCGCTCAGGCGGCCAACCCCACCACGTCGGACGCGCATCCCCAGGACAACGTGACCCCGGCTCCGCCGTGCCCATAACAACTGATCACCACGCGCCCGTCCAGCGCCACCCGGTCCAACCGCACCGAACGCCGAGCCGGCCGCAACCCCACGGCGCGGGACAGCACCCGGGCGTCCCGGAGCGCCGGCACCAGGTCCCCGACGCGGGCCAGGACACCGCGCTCGACCTCGGGATCGGGCGCCAGGTCGCGGGCGCCCTCGTCCGCCGTGCCGCCGCACACCACGTCCTCGCCGCGCGGGATCGCGTACGCCATCCCGGCGGGGTTGTCGTCGTCCACCACCCACCTCGTCAGGCCGGGATTGGCCAGCCGCACCACCTGCCCCCGCACGGGTTCCAGCGTGGTGTCGCCGGTCAGCTCGCCGGAACGCAGCCCGGCGGCGACCACCACCGTGCGCTGCGCCACCGCGTCCAGCCGCTCGACCGTCCCGTGCCGGAACTCCACGCCGAGCCGTGCGCAGGACTCGGCCAGCCACGCCAGGTACACCGCCATGTCGACCACCGGCAGCGAGCACACCACGCCGGACACCGCGCCGCCCGGCAGTTCCGCCGCCCGCGCCGGGCGGTGACCGGGCACGGCGGCGGTCCACGACAGGTCCGGATCGGCGGACCGGTGCAGCACGATCCCCTCCCGCCAGTACACGCCGGTGCCCGACGTCGAGGCCAACGAGCGGAAGCGGGACAACGACACCCGCCCCCACCGCAGCACGAGATCGGCCGGCGCGGCCCGATACGGGAACCACAGCCCGCCCGCCACCGCCGACACCGTCTCCGACGGCCGCCGATCGGCCAGCACCCGCACCCGGCGCCCGGCCTCCGCCAGGCGCAACGCGCAGGTCAACCCGATCACGCCGGCCCCGACCACCGCCACATCGCCCATGCGGTGGTGGTACCCGGGCAACGGACCACCGGGCACATGTTCCACCGAACGTCGGGTTGTGACCTCCCCCGGCCGACTGCTTCCATGGGTTTTCCGATAGATCACTTCTGGCGGCGCAAACCGGCGGCACCACCGCCGGGGGCCAGTGAGCGAGAACCCCGGAGGTTCGTGCGCTGCCCAGGAGAAGCCTTCTCCGATCACGCGGCACCGCCCACCGCGACCCTGACAACGCGGTGGGCCGACGAACCTCGCCGAAAAACGACCATTGGCGGGGCGCCCCTGTGACCGCGGCCCGCCGAGAAGGAGTCGGGAAATGATTCGTCGGATTACACGACTGCTCGCCCTCGGCGCGGCGGTGGTCCTCACGGCGTCGCTGTCCGGTTCGGCGACCGCGGCTCCGGCCGAGGACGTCTGCCCGGTGAAGTCGAAGCCCGCCGGCAAGGTGCTGCACGGCTACTGGGAGAACTGGGACGGCGCGAAGAACGGCGTGCACCCGCCGCTCGGCTGGATCCCCATCACCGACCAGCGCATCCGGGACAACGGCTACAACGTGATCAACGCGGCGTTCCCGGTGATCCGCTCCGACGGCACGGTGCTGTGGGAGGACGACATGGACGTCACGGTCAAGGTCGCCACCCCGGCCGAGATGTGCGCGGCCAAGGCGGCGGGCCTGACCATCCTGATGTCCATCGGCGGCGCCACCGCGGGCATCGACCTGAACTCGTCGGCGGTGGCGGACCGGTTCGTCGAGACGGTGGTGCCGATCCTCCAGAAGTACAACTTCGACGGCATCGACATCGACGTGGAGACCGGCCTGGTGGGCGGCGGCAACATCAACACGCTGTCCGCGTCGCAGGCCAACCTGATCCGGATCATCGACGGGGTGCTCGCCCGGATGCCGGCCAACTTCGGCCTCACCATGGCCCCGGAGACCGCGTACGTGACCGGCGGCAGCGTGACCTACGGCTCGATCTGGGGCGCGTACCTGCCGATCATCAAGAAGTACGCCGACAACGGCAGGCTGTGGTGGCTGAACATGCAGTACTACAACGGCAACATGTACGGCTGCTCCGGCGACTCGTACTCCGCCGGCACCGTGCAGGGCTTCACCGCGCAGACCAACTGCCTGAACAAGGGGCTGGTCATCCAGGGCACGACCATCAAGGTGCCGTTCGACAAGCAGGTACCCGGCCTGCCCGCGCAGCCCGGCGCGGGCGGCGGCTACATGTCCACCGGCCTGGTCGGGCAGGCCTGGAACACCTACGGCGGCGGGTTGAAGGGCCTGATGACCTGGTCGATCAACTGGGACGGCTCGCGGAGCTGGACGTTCGGGCGGAACGTGAAGTCGCTGCAGGGCAGGTGAGCCGCTTTTCCTGACGGCGCAACGGGATCGGCCGTTCGGGGGCGTTAGCGGACGGTTCGCGCCGGGGTACTCCCGGGGCGACACCACCCCGGAGGAGCCGATGCGCGCCCTTGCCGTGCTGATCGCCGTCCTGCTGTCGGGCTGTGCCGCGGTGCCGGGAGCCACGACCGCCGGCGGCGGCGCCGCCGAACGCGTCCCACCCGGCACCCCCGACGCCGCGAGCGCCCGTGCCCGGCTCGGCCAGCTCGTGGTGGCCGAGCCGGGTCGGCTCGACGGGTACGTCCGGGACTGCGACGAGGGGGCCGCCTGCGTCTTCGGGCAGCCGTGGGCCGATGTGGACGGTGACGGCTGCGACCAGCGCAGCCAGGTCCTGGCCCGCGACCTGGTGGACGCGGTGCGCAAGGAGGGCCGGTGCGCCGTGAAGGACGGCACGCTCCACGACCCGTACACCGGCGCGACCGTGACGGGTGTGTCGAAGATCCAGATCGACCACGTGGTGCCGCTGGCGGAGATGTGGCGCAGCGGCGCGGCGGGCTGGGCCCCGGAGCGACGCGCCGCCGCCGCCAACGACCTGCGCAACCTGCTGGCCGTGCAGGGGAAGACCAACCAGGCGAAGGGCGACAAGACGCCGGACGAGTGGATGCCGCCCGATCCCGCCTACGCCTGCGCCTACGCGCGGATCTACGTCGGGGTGAAAGCCGAGTACGGCCTGACCGTGACGGCCGCCGAGCGCGCCGCGCTGGACCGCACGCTCACCCCGTGCCAGTGAACCGCCGGGACACTCCTGTCGGGACGGTCGCGTGTTCTCCCTCACGTGACCGCCACCACTTTTCCCCGGCGCAGCCACGAATTCGTGCGCGCAGGGCCAAATGGTGGACGCGATGGCACAAAAGCAGCCGGACCGTTGGTCCGTATGCTGGAAGTGACCAACCTTGCCCTTGGTCGGGAGGCGCTGACCATGACCATTCACCGTGACCTGCTGATCGCCGGCGACGACGTGCCCGCGACCACCGGCCGCACCGTCGACGACGTCAACCCCTTCACCGGGGAGGTGTTCGCGACCGTCGCCGCCGCCGGCCCGGAGGACGTGACGAGGGCGGTGGACGCCGCCGACGCCGCGTTCCCCGGCTGGGCCGCGGTGAGCCCGTTCGCCCGGCGGAAGATCCTGCTCGACGCGGCCGACCTGCTGGACTCCCGCGCCGACCAGGCGGTCGAGCTGATGGCGGGCGAGGCGGGCGGCACGAAGCGGTGGGCGATGTTCAACGTGTTCCTCGCCGCCAACATCCTGCGGGAGGCCGCCGCGTCGGTCACCGCGCCGCGCGGCGAGGTGCTGGCCGCCCAGGAGGAGGGCGCGCTGGGTCTCGCGGTGCGCGAGCCGGTCGGCGTGGTGGCCGCGTTCGCGCCGTGGAACGCCCCGCTGATCCTGGGCACCCGCGCGTTCGCCGCCCCGATCGCCGCGGGCAACACGGTCGTGCTCAAGCCCAGCGAGGAGGCCCCGCTGGCGTCCGGGCTGTTCCTGGCCGACGTGCTGCGTGACGCGGGCCTGCCCGCCGGGGTGCTGAACGTCGTCACGAACGACCCGGGGGACGCCGCCGAGGTCGCCGAGACGCTGATCGCCGACCCGCGGGTCCGGGTGGTGAACTTCACCGGCTCCACCGAGGTCGGCCGGATCATCGGCACGCACGCGGCCCGCCACCTCAAGCCCGCCGTCCTCGAACTGGGCGGCAAGAACGCGATCATCGTGCTGGACGACGCCGACCTCGGCCACGCCGTGGACGCGGCGGTGTTCGGCGTGTTCATGAACTCCGGCCAGATCTGCATGTCCGGCGACCGGGTCCTGGTGCACGAGAAGATCGCCGACGAGTTCACCGCCCGGTTCGTGGCCAAGATCGCGTCGCTGCCGAGCGGCGACCCCACCGACCCGGCGACCGTCATCGGCCCCCTGGTCAACACCCGGTCCGCGCAGCGCGTCGCGGCGCTCGTGCGGGATGCGCGGTCCAAGGGCGCGACGGTGTTGACCGGCGGCGGGGAGCCGGCCGGCGCGCTGCACCCGGCGACCGTGCTCACCGGGATCACGCCGGACATGGACCTGCACTACGGCGAGGCGTTCGGCCCGGTGTGCGTGCTGGAGACGTTCGCCACCGACGACGAGGCGGTGGCCCGCGCCAACGACACCGACCACGGCCTGACCTGCGGCATCCTCACCGAGAACGGCACCAGGGGCCTGACCGTGGCCCGGCGCATCCGGACCGGCATCGTGCACGTCAACGACCAGTCCGTGGGCGACGAGCCGCAGGCCCCGTTCGGCGGCACGAAGTCCAGCGGCTACGGCCGGTTCGGCGGCCGGTGGGGCGTCGAGGCGTTCACCACGACCCGCTGGATCACCCTCGCCACGGCCCACGCGCACTACCCGTTCTGATCCCGGCCGCCCGGTCGAGGGAAGTAGTCCGCCGCCAGTTCTCCAGGTCGAACCCCGATTCCGCTGAAATCGGGGTTCGACCTGCGCCATTCCGGTGGCCGGGACAGCCGAAGGGGGTAATCGATCTCGTTCGGCCCCGGCCGTGCCGCGGGTGCTCCGCATAATGTGCCGACACGACCGTGGGGGGCGTGCCCGGCGGAATTGCAGGAGACCCATGGCAGGTTCGGGACGTGCGCTGTCGGGCGTGCGCGGCATCGCGTGGGGCCTGGTGGACGAGTTGACCCGGCGGCCCGGCGGCCGGGGTCGCGAGCTGCCCGTGGTGGTGGCGCTGGGGTCGCGCGGCACCGGGAAGACGGCTCTGCTGGGCCGGATCGGCGAGCGGTGCGAGAACCGGGTGCCGTGGGCGGTGCTGGATTTCGAGGAGTCCGGGGAGGCGCGGCCGAGCAAGGTCCTCACCGAGTTGGCGTTCGACCTGAGCCGGGACGTGCGGCAGTTCGGCCGGATCGCATTTCCGCGCCTCTGGCTGTGCGGTTTGGTGCTCGCGGGCAATCTGAACACCGCCGACCGCCCCCGGGCGCTGGCCGGGTTGAACGAGCTGATGAGCAAGGACCGGCCGTTGGAACGGCACCGGGACCAGGTGCTGGAACTGGCCCGGCTGGCCGGTGAGGCGGGAGGCCTGCCCGGTTGGGCCCCGAACGCGACCAACACCCTGCTCAACGGCCTCGACTGGTTGTCCCGCCGGCGGATGCTGCGGTCCGTGCGCAGGCTGTCCACGGGTTCCGCCCGCGACCCGCGCGACCTGCTGGTCGACCTGAGCAAGAAGGACCGGGGTTCGCCCGCCGACCGCCGCGCGGTGGACGACATCGTGTTCGACGCGTTCCTGGCCGATCTGCACCAGGCGTTCACCGGGCGGCTGCACCACCTGCGGCGCACCGCGAACTGCGTCATCCTGCTGGACAACGCGCACACCCCGGAGGGCAGGGCGTTCCTGAGCGCGCTGCTGGCCGCACGCCACCGGTTCGGCGTGGCCGCCGACCACGCGGCGGTGTTCGCGACCAGCCGGACCTGGGACGTGGCGTGGAACGGCACGTGGCGGCGTCCCGGCACCCCGCCCAACGGCGCGAACCCGCCACTCCCCCGCACCCCGGAGGAGGCCGACCGGGACAGCCGCACCCGCACCGACTGGGGCCGCTGGTACCTGGTGGACTTGGGGCGGCTCGACGCCGCCGACACCGAGGACGTCGTCTCGCGGACGGAGGTCGACCTGCCCCCCGGCCTGCCGCACCGGCTGACCCGCGGCCACCTCGGCGGCCTGCGCACCCTGCTGGACATCGTCGCGGTGCAGGACGAGCCGCCGCGCGGTCGGGCGTTGCGCGGCCTGCTGTCCCTCACGGCCGGCCCGGACCGACCGGTGTCCCTCGCCGACGAAGCGCTCGACGCGCTGGTCCAGGACCTGCCGCCGCCGTTGCGCGAGGACCTGGTCACGGCGTCCGCCGGGCGCGGCATCGAGTTCCTGTCCGACCCGACCGTGCTGGCGTCCGCCCTGCCCGACGGCGGCGGCACGCTCTACGCGTTCCTGGTCAACAACTTCCTGCTCGCCCTGGAGCCGGACGGGGACGGCGGCCGGGTGGCGCTCGACCCGTGGCTGCGCACCCTGCTGCTGCACCGGCTGGCCCGCCGCGCCGAGGACAGCCCGGTCGGCTGGACGGCCGTGCACCGCCGGTGCCGCGAGTACTACGAGGGCCTGGGCCTGCCGACCGAGGCGCGCTACCACGACCTGGCGCTCGGCGACGTGGGCGCGGTGGTGGCACACCTCGCCGGTCCGTTCGCCAAGGCGGACCACCCGCTGGACCAGCCGACCGCGCGGGCGTGGCTGCGGGACCTGGACCTGGTCACGTCCGCGCCGAACCGGCCGGCCGCCGACGCCGACCCGCTCTCGCAGGTCGAGAAGCTGATCGAGGACGTGCCCGCGGCGGACGCCGCCCTGGCCCGCCTGATCGCCGCGCTGTGGCTGCACGGCGACCCGCTCGGCGATCCCGGCGACACGCTGCGGGGCCGCATCGCGAACGCGTACGGCGCGCTGGCGCAGCACCGCGGCCAAGGCTCGATCCTGTTGTACGACCGGGCGGAGAGGTATCGCACATGAGCGTGGACGTCCCGCCGTGGCGGTTGCGCAAGTACCTGGTGGCCGGTCTGGTCGTGGTCGTCGTCGCCGTGCTGGTGACGGCGTACCTGTTCGCGCGCGACCGGTTCGGGCGCTGCGACGGCCGCGACGACGTGCGCAAGGCGGCGAACGGCGAGTGCGTCGGGGTGACCGCCGCCGCCAGCGACTTCGACGAGCCGGAACTGACCGGCGTGATCGACCGCATCCGGGCGGCGAACGAGGCCGCCCGCGCCGACGACCAGTTCGTCAGCGTCGCGGTGTTCCTGCCGATGAGCACGTCGTCGGACAGCATCGCGACCGACGAGTGGGTGCGCAACCAGTTGCAGGGCTCGTACCAGGCGCAGGTGACGTTCAACCGGGATGCGCGGCCCAAGGTGCAGTTGCTGCTGGCCAACCCGGGCAGTGACATGGGCCGGTGGCCGCAGGTGGTGGCGGAGCTGGACCGCAGGCGCACCGGCCCGGACCACCTGGTGGCCGTGACCGGCATCGGGCTGAGCCTGGACCCGGCGCGCGAGGCGATGAGGCGGATGTCCGAGCTGCGCATCCCGATGGTGGGCTCGACCATCACGGCCGACGACCTGCGGGGCATCCCCGGCCTGCTGCGTCCCGCGCCGACCAACGAGCGGCAGGCCCGCGCGGCGGCGACGCACGCGAAGAGGGCGGGCGCCACCAAGGCGTTGCTGGTCACCGACACCAACGACCAGGACCTGTACCCGGCGACCCTGGCCAAGGCGTTCCGCGCCCAGTTCGCCGACGACACGCACCGCGTGCTGCCGCAGGAGCAGCAGTACGACTCGGGCCTGGGCAGCGTGGAGAACGCGTTCGCGCTGATGCAGCCCAACCTCTGCGCGACCGACGCGGACCTGGTCTACTTCGCCGGCCGGGGCCGCGACCTGGTCAGGTTCGTCGGGCAGCTCGCGACCCGCCTGTGCCGCGACCGGGTGATCCGCATCCTGACCGGCGACGACCTGTCGGCGGAACAGCTACGCGGCGAGCCGTTCCGGGAGGGTCTGCGGGCCGGGGTGGAGGTCGTCTACACCGACGTGGCCGACGAGCGGGCGTGGGAGGCGGACCGCGCGAAACCCGCGTCCGAGCGCCGGTTCCAGGAGGGTGCGGTGCGGCGCTTCCTGGGCGACGACCAGTCGTCGGACACGTGCTTCCGGTGCATGTTCGGGGCGGGCGCGCTCGGCGACGACGGCGGCATCATGGCCTACGACGCGATGCTGACGGCGACGACGGCGATCCAGCGGGCGTCGGGCGTGCCCGGCCAGCGGGTCACGGCGGCCGAGGTGTTGCAGACGTTCAACTCGCTCAACGGGCAGAACGCGATCGCGGGCGCGAGCGGGCTGCTGTCCTACGACAACGACGGCACCGCGCACCAGAAGGTGGTGCCGCTGCTCAGACTCGACCCGTCGGGCAAGCCGGAGTTCGTGGAGCTGGTGACGGACTGATCCCGGTGCGCGCGGGTGCGCCGGTGGCCTGGAGAGGGCTGGCGATCGGTGCCGACTGCGGCGGGGTCAGGCCGGGCGGTCGGTGGTGGCACGGCGGGTTGTCGCGGCGGTCGGTGGTGTCGCGGCGGTCGGTGGTGGCACGGCGGTCGGTGGTGGCACGGCGGTCGGTGGTGGCACGGCGGTCGGTGACGGCACGGCGGGTCAGGCCGGGCGGTCGGCGGTGGGGCGGCGGGTTGTCGCGGCGGTCAGGACGAGCACCGCGGCGAGTCCCAGCAGTCCGCCGCTCAGCGTGGTGAGCACCGCGATCCCGCCGACCAGCAGCGGCCCGCCGGCGTCGCCGAGTTCGCGGCCCACTTCGGCGCTGCCCATGGTCTGGCCGAGGCGTTCGGGCGGGGTGGCGGCGGCCAGGGCGGCGAAGCCGAGCGGTGTGACCAAACCGGTGCCGACGCCGATCAGCACGGCCGCGACCAGCGCCGCGGGCAGGCCCGGCACGGTCGCGGCGGCCGTGTAGCCGGCGGCGGCCAGCAGCAGGCCGGTGGTCATGCCGGTCGTGTCGCGCAGGCGTCCGGCGTCCCGGGCGCGGCCGGCGACCGGCTGGACCAGCGCCGCCGCCGCGGCCATCGCCGACACCGCGACGCCCGCGACGACCGGGCCCGAGCCGGCCACGTGCACGGGCAGGAACCCGACGCCCACGGCCAACGCGGCGGTCGCGGCGGCGAGGGCGGCGGTCGGGCGCAGGAAGCCGGGATGGGCCAGTCTGCGCCCGAGGTCCAGCAAGGTCTGCCGGGCGCGGGGCAGCGGCGGGACGGCGGGCACCACGAGCAGCGCCCACCCGGCGACCGCCACCGCGAGGACCCCGAGCGCCGTGAACAGCAACCCGAAGCCGCCCAGGGCGATCAGCACGCCGCCGAGCAGCGGCCCGAGGGTGTAGCCGAGCCCTTTCCACGCCCCGTACCCGCCGAACGCCCGGCCGTGCGCGACGCTGGGGGCCAGGCGTGCCACCAGCGCGCTCGCGGCCGGGGAGAACGCGGCAGCGGCGGCGCCCTGTCCCAGCCGGGCCACGCCGACCGCGCCCGCGTTGCCCGCCAGCACGAACGCCGCCGAGGCGACCGCGAACGCGAGCAGCCCGCCCAGCAGCACCGGACGGGGTCCGATGCGGTCGGCGAGGGAGCCGAAGACCGGTTTGAGCACGATCTCCGCCCCGTCGTACACGGCGAGCAGGAGGCCGAGGGTCAGCAGCGAGGTGTGGGTGTAGCCGCCGAGGCCGGCCGCGATGCTGTGCGCGCCGAACGCGGTCACGAAACCCGCCGCGTACAAGGGGAGGACGGTCCGCATCGGGTGCTCAGCAGCAGTGCTCGCCGCGCCAGGCGGTGCGGCCTTCGCGGACCGCCACCGCCCCGATCGCCAGCGCCACCACCGGGTCGGCCCACCACCAGCCGAGCACGCCGTTGAGCAGCAGGCCGACCAGCAGCACGCCGGACAGGTAGGTGCACAACAGCGTCTGCTTCGAGTCCGCGACCGCGCCGGCCGAGCCCAGCTCACGGCCGGCGCGGCGTTGGGCGTGCGACAGGAACGGCATGACCAGCAGCGACACCGCCGCCAGGACGACGCCGACGGTCGAGGGCGCGGCCGGTTCGGCGGCCACCAGGGAGCGGACGGACTCGACGGTCACGTAGGCGGCCAGGGCGAAGAACGACACCGCGATCACCTTGAGCGCGACGCGTTCGCGGGCTTCCGGGTCGGCGCCGGAGAACTGCCAGGCGACCGCGAGGGCGGAGGCGACCTCGATCACGGAGTCCAGGCCGAAGCCGATCAGCGCGGTGGACGAGGCGACCGTCCCGGCGGTGAGGGCGACGGCGGCTTCGACCACGTTGTAGGCGATGGTCGCGCCGACCAGCCACCGCACGCGCCGGGTCAGCGCGGCCCGCCGGTCCGGGGCCACGCCCTTGGCGGAACAGCACCCGTCGGCGCAGCCGTCGGCGGCCACGACCGGGACCGCGGCGTCCTCGCTCATGGCCGCGCCGCCACGGGCGCGTCCACGCGCTCCTGGCCGGTTGGCCGCGCGGCCACTGGCGCGCCCAAGCACTTCTCGTCGGTTGCCCGCGCGGCCACGGGCGCGTCCAGGCATTCCTCGTCGGTGTCGACCGTGAGCACGACCTTCACCAGTTCCCGGAGCGCCCGCGCGAGGTGCGCGTCAGCCGGCGTGTACCGCACCTGCCGCCCTTCGTAGGCGGCGACGACGAGCCCGCAGCCGCGCAGGCACGACAGGTGGTTGGAGACGTTGGACCGCGACAGCCCGAGCTGGTCGGCCAACTGCGCCGGGTACGGCGTGCCGTCCAGCAGCGCCACCAGGATTCGACACCGCGTCGGGTCGGCCAACGCCCGTCCGAGGCGCGCCAGGGCGTCTTCCCGCGTCTCACACTTCAGCACGGCCAGAACAGTACATCGCACGCTGTACTGAAGCGGGAGTCGACCCCACCACCCGACCGTGCTACCTTTCAGGTGTAAGAACTTTCTGACATGTGAAGGGACACTCTGACGATGGCGCGGCCGACCGGTGACGACCTGGTCGAGATGCTGGCGGCCCTGGCCAACCCCCTGAGGCTGCGGATCGTCGCGCGGCTCGCGGGCGGCCGGGACTACGTCAGCCACCTGGCCCGCGAGATCGGCATCAGCCGTCCGCTGCTGCACATGCACCTCCAGCGCCTGGAGGCCGCCGGGCTGGTGGTCGGCAGCCTGGAGCTGTCCGAGGACGGCAAAGCCATGAAGTACTACGAGGTCGCCGACTTCGACGTGCGCCTCACCGCCTCGACGCTGGCCGAGGCGGTCGACACCCTCACGGACCCGGAGCAGGGTCCTGGACGCAAGGAGCGGTCCCGATGAACCTCAGCGCGGGAGGGACCACGGCGTGGCCCGACGCGGTCCTCACCATCGGCCTGGTCTTCCTGGGCCTGGTCTTCGTCCTCTACCTGTTGCAGAGCTACCTGGACATGCGCAAGACGAAGGTCAAGGCGGACCAGGAGGAGAACCTGCGGCAACTGGTGCGCCGGTACGAGCAGCTCGCCGAAGGCACCCTGGACGCCCAGCAGCGCACGGCCGCCGACGTGGCCGAGCTGCGGACGCGGACGGCGTCGATCGAGCAGATCCTGCGGACCGTCGAATGAAGGCCGTCGCCTACGACGACTACGGGTCGCCGGATGTGCTGGAGCTGAGAGAGGTCGCCGAGCCCGTGCCGGCCGACGACGAGGTGCTGGTGCGGATGCACGCCACGTCGGTGAACTTCGCCGACTGGCTGTTCCTGCGCGGCACGCCGTTCGTGCTGCGGCTCGGGATCGGGCTGCGCCGGCCGAAGAACCCCGTCCTCGGCACCGATCTGGCCGGGCGGGTGGAAGCGGTCGGCTCGGCGGTGACCGGGCTGCGGCCGGGTGACGAGGTGTACGGCTCGGGCCGGGGCGCGTTGGCCGAGCTGGCGACGGCCAAGGCGGAGCACCTGGTGGTGAAGCCGGCGGGGTTGTCGTTCGAGCGGGCGGCGGCCGTGCCGCTGGCCGGGCTGACCGCGCTGCACGGGCTGCGGGCGGCGGGAGTCCGGGCGGGGCAACGGGTTCTGGTCAACGGCGCGGCGGGTGGCGTCGGCACGTTCGCGGTGCAGTTGGCCAGGGTGTGGGGCTGCGAGGTGACCGGGGTGTGCAGCGCCGGCAGCGTCGACCTGGTGCGGTCGATCGGCGCGGACCACGTGATCGACTACGCCGCCCGCGACTTCACCCGTGAGGCGGCGCGCTACGACGTCATCCTGGACAACGTCGGCAACCACGCGCTGACCGACCTGTGCCGGGCGTTGACCCCGAAGGGCACGCTGCTGCCCAACAGCGGGCGGGGCGGCCGGTGGCTGGGCAGCACGCCCCGGCTCCTGCGTGCGCTGGGGATGTCGTTGTTCGTCGGTCAGCGGCTGAAGATCTTCCTGTCCACGACGCGGCCCGCGGACCTGGCCGAACTCGCCGGTCTGGTCGAGTCCGGCCAGGTGACGCCGGTGGTGGGCCGCACCCTGCCGCTGGCGCAGGCGGCCGACGCGTTCGCCTACTTCGGCGAGGGCCACGCCAGGGGCAAGGTCGTCGTCACGGTGTGACGGCCGGGTCCGAGGACCGCGACCGCCGAGGCGTCTGCGGTGCGCTGTGCGACAGGACTTACGGCCGCGTCACGGGTCCGGGCAGGTGGTGCAGGTAGGCCCCGACCCAGTCGACGGTGTCGCCCGGCGGGTGCGGCGGCCGGGTGGCCACGAAGTTCGCCGCGTCGTCGATGCTCCCGCTGCCGTCGTACCGGGCCTGCAACGGGTACGGGAAGACCGGGCGGGAGCGGGTGACGGCGCCGTCGGCGGCCCTGGCGGTGGCGATCACCCGGTCCGGCGCCGCGCTGTCCTCGGTCCAGCGGACGAGTTCCGGCAGCGGGTCGAACGTGTTCAGCGTGTCGCCCCCGGCGCAGTGGTACATCGACGGGACCATGAACAGCCGCGCCCACTCCTGGGTCTCGGCGGGGCCGCCGCTGTGGCGGGTGAGCCGCTCGTAGTAGTCGATCAGGCCCTCCGGCGGGATGCCCTGGTCGTTCCAGCCGTGCCAGAGGACCAGCTTGCCGCCGGCCCGCCGGAACCCGCCGAGGTCGAGGCTCGCCGCGTTGGCACGCCGGCCTTCCACCGACAGGCGGTGGAACTCCCGGCTGGTGAACGCGATGTCGGCGACCGAGCTGTGCGGCGTGCCGATCGGGTAGCCCATGTAGCGCAGGTAGTTGTCGCCGAGCAGGGCCGCGGCGGAGGAGCCGCCGAAGTCGGGGATCGGGGTGACCCAACCGCTCCAGGCCAGTTCCGAGCCCGGTTCCTGGCCCGCCGGGTACAGCCGGCGGGCGTGTTCGTCGGTCGGGCCCTGGTAGAGCTTGCGCGCGGCGTCGACCTGCGCGGGCGTCAGGCAGGACGGTGTGTCCGTGCCGGGCGCGCACTGCACGGAGGCCGGGTCGAACTCGCAGGCGCGGGGGTCTTCCAGTTGGCCGTCCACGAGGCCGTCGAGGTTGTCGCAGCGGGCCAGGACCGCGTTGTGCAGGCCGGGGAGCTTGGCGTCGGTGAGGATCGGCTGCCCGGCCCGGTCGGTGTTCGCGCGGGCCAGCCACGCCTGGTAGAGCACCAGCGCGGACATGTAGTTGGCCGGTGCGGCGGCGATGATGCCGTCGAAGTCGTGCGGGTAGCGCTGGGCGAGCAGCAGCGCTTCCCGCCCGCCGTTGGAGCAGCCGTCGAAGTAGGACGTGCGCGGCGGTGCGCCGTAGTACTCGGCGATGAGCTGTTTCGCGGCCAACGACACGACGTGCGGGGCGCGGAACGCCCAGTCGTCGCGGGCGGCCTGGTCGTTCGCGGCCCACTTGCCGTCGACCGCGCCGAACGGGCCTTCGCCCACGTGCCCGTCGTCGGTGGTGGCGACCGCGAAGTCGCCGGGTTTCGGTGCGCAGGAACGGATCGCCGGTGGCGCCAGCACACCGCAGAAGCCGCCGCAGCCCGACTGGAGGTAGCGGCCGGAGTAGGTGGTGGGCAGCTTGAGCTGGAACCGGACCTTCGGCTCCACGTGGCCCCGCACGTCGCAGTGCTCGGGTTCGGCGCCTGCCGGGACCAGGGTGGCTTGCTCGACGTGTGCCTTGGTGCCGGGTATCCCGTGGCCGCCGATGAGGTCGGCGCATGCCCGGACCGGGCCGGCACTCGCCGTGCCGGCGGTGTTCGTCGCGGTGTTCGTCGGGTCGGCGGTCGCGGTTGCGCCGGATGCCGTCACGGCTGACGCCGCTATGGCCAGTGCTGCCAGGAAAGCGCGTGTCCTCAACGTCTTCACCCCCGGTGATCGTCTTCACGCCTCGTCGGGGGCCCCCTGTGACGCTCCCCCGGTGCCCACCCAACCACAGGGTTCGGCAACCCCGCGACGTCCGGTGAGGCGGTTGGCCTGTTCGGTGAGGTGGCGGCGTTCGGGGAGGCTGGTCGCCCTCTTCGCGGCTTCCCGGTACGCGGCGCCGGCCGCCGGGTGGTCGCCGGCGCGTTCCAGCAGGTGTGCGCGGACGGCGTGGAGGCGGTGGTGGTCGGTCAGGCGTTTGTCGGTCTCCAGGGTGGCGATCAGGTCCAGGCCGGCTTCCGGGCCGTGGACCATTCCTTCGGCCACGGCCCGGTTGAGGGTGGTCATCGGGTTCGGCGCGGCCAGTTCCAGGAGTTCGTACAGGGCCCGGATCTGGGGCCAGTCGGTGGTTTCGGCGTCCGCGGCCTCGGTGTGCACGGCGGCGATGGCGGCTTGTAGCTGGTACGGGCCCACGCTGCCCTTGGGCAGGGTGCGGCTGATCAGGGCGATGCCCTCGGCGACCAGGTCGTGGTTCCAGCGGGTCCGGTCCTGCTCTGCCAGCGGCACCAGGCGGCCGTCCGGCGTGGTGCGGGCCGGGCGGTGGGCGTCGGTCAGCAGCATCAGGGCCAAGAGGCCGGCCACTTCGGTGTCGTCGGGCAGCAGGGCGGCCAGCCGGCGGGTCAGGCGGATGGCCTCGTCGGACAGGGGCGGGGTGGTCGGTTCCGTGCCGTGGGTCGTCGTGTGGCCCTCGTTGAAGATCAGGTAGAGGACGTGCAGGACGGCTCGCAGGCGCTCGGCCCGGTCGGCCGGCGCGAGGGTGCCGAAGCCGGTGCCCTTGATGGTCTGCTTGGCGCGGCTGATGCGTTGCGCCATGGTGGTTTCCGGCACCAGGAACGCGGCGGCGATCTGGGCGGTGGTCAGGCCGCCCACGGCGCGCAGCGTCAGCGCGACCCGGCTGGGGTCGGACAGCGACGGGTGGCAGCACAGGAAGAGCAGGGCCAGCGAGTCGTCGCGGTCGGGGTCCGCGTCGGCGGGGCGGGCCAGGAGTTCGGCTTGCGGGGTGGCGGCGAGTTCGCGTCTCCGGCGGGCCTGTTCGGTGCGGATGTGGTCGATCAGGCGGCGGGACGCGACCGTCAGCAGCCAGCCGCGCGGGTTGTCCGGGACGCCGGCCGCGGGCCACTGGGTGGCCGCGTCCAGCATCGCCTCCTGCACGGCGTCCTCGGCGGTGTCGAACCGGCCGTGGCGGCGGATGAGCGCGCCGAGTACCTGCGGCGCGAGTTCGCGCAGCAGGTCCTCGACCCGGCGGTCCACCGTCACGCGCGCGGGGCCTCGTGCAGGATCGGCCACAGTTCCACCGGGTCGTTGTCGGCGAACGGCATGTCGGCGGCGATCTCGCGCGCGCGGTCCTCGCTCTCCACGTCGAGCAGGTACAGGCTCGCGATGTACTCCTTGGTCTCCAGGTACGGGCCGTCGGTGACGGCGGCGACGCCGTTCTCGCGGCGGATCAGCTTGGCGGTGACCGCGTCGCCCAGGCCGTACGCGCCGAGGAGTTCGCCGGTGTCCCGGTACTTGGCGTTGAACGCGTCCTGTTTGGCGACGGCCTCGGACCACTGCTCGGCGGGGAAGGCGTCCCACTTCTCCTGGTTGCCGTAGATCATGATCAGGTACTTCACGTCGGTCGTCCTCCTCGGTCGGCGCGCCCCTCCGGCGCGCTGTCGACCCTCAGTCGGAGCACGCCGGCCCCCGCTCGACATCCGGGCGGAAATTTCCCGGAACTTCTTCGCGGACCGCGGAAGTCTACGGGCTGTCCGCGCGACCGGCCGGGCCGCCGGAGGCGGGTGCGACGGCCTGGTCGACGCAGGTGGCCCGCGATAGGGCCTGGTCAGGCGCGGGCGGCTTGGGCGGGGTTCAGGTCCGCGCCGCGGGCGAACGCGGCGTCGAACGCCTCGGTCCCGAGCGCGGCGACGGCCGCGGCCGTGATGCGGTTCACGTCGCCGCGTTCGGCGGGCGGCAGGGGCGCGTCGCGTGATCGGCGGGCGGTGTCGGCCGCGCCGAGCAGCACGGCGGCGGTGTCCGCCCGGCCCGCGAGGGCGTGTGCGCCGGCCAGTCCTTCCAACGCCAGTGCCAGTGCGCGCGGGTCGGCGGTCGTCTCCGCCGCGGCGAAGCCCTCGCGGTGCAGGTCGAGCGCTCGGCGGGGGTCGCCGCCCTGTTCGGCCGCGAAGCCGAGTTCGGCGAGCACCAGCGCGTTCGCGCCGTCCAGGCCGACCTGCCGGTGCCAGCGGAGCACGTCGCGCAGGTGGCGTTCGGCGGTGGCGAAGTCGCCTTCCCGGCGTGCGCCGAGGCCGAGGCCGAGCACGGCGTTCACCTCGCCGGCCCGGAAGCCGTGCGAGGCGGCGAGCTGCCGGGCCCGTTCGTGCAGGTCCGCGGCTCCGGCCCGGTCGCCGGTGAGCAGCGCGATCCGGCCGAGGCCGGCGATCAGGTCCGACACCCGGGTCCACAGGCCGAGGCGTTCGGCCATGACCAGGCCGTCCCGCAGGCGTCGGCCGGCCTCCTCGTAGTCGCCGAACGCCTCGGCTCGCGCGGCCAAGGGCAGGACGGTGCGCAACTGCCCCCACTGGTCGCCGAGGTCGCCGAACAGGGTGGCGCCGCGCTCGCCGTCGTCCGCGACGGCCGTCAGGTCGCCGCGCAGCAGCATGAGGGTGGCGCGGTCGCCGAGGGCGGCTGCCTCGCCCCACCGGTCGCCCTCGTCGCGGAAGCGGTCCAGGGCCTCGTCGACCAGCTTCTCCCCCGCGTCCAGGTCGCCGATCGCGCACAGGGCGTGGCCGAGGAACCAGCGCGCCCGGCTGCCGGGGTCGGTCGCCAGGACGGCCGCGATGCGGGCCGCGCGGTGCGCTCCGTCGCCGGTCAGGACGGCGATGCCGGTGTGCCAGGCGGCGACCGACGGGGTGGTGCCCAGGGTCAGGGCGGCGGTGAGCGAGCGCAGTGCCTCGCCGAGCCGGCCGCGCAGCACCCAGTACCAGGCCAGCGCGTCGACCAGCCGCAACGCGAGCGGTGCGGCGCGCAGCCGGACGGCGTGGTCCAGCGCGGCACGCAGGTTCGCGGCTTCGGCGTCCAGCACCACGAGCCATTCGCCCTGGTCGGGGCCGCGCAGTCGGGCCTGTTCGGCGAGGGCGGTGTAGTGCTCCAGGTGTCGGCGGCGGACGTCGTCCAGTTCGCCGGCGTCGCGCATCCGGTCCACGCAGTAGGCGGCGACGGACTCCAGCAGCCGGTAGCGGGGGCCGTCGGTGACGACCACCAGGGACCGGTCGACCAGGCGGGTCAGCGGTTCGAGCACGTCGTCGGCCGCGCACACCGCTTCGGCGGCGGCCCAGGTGCAGCCGTCGGCGTGCACGGCGAGGCGGCGCAGGACGAGCCGTTCGGCGTCGGTGAGCAGTTCCCAGCTCCAGTCGATCACCGCGCGGAGCGTGCGCTGGCGGGGCGGGGCGTCGCGGTAGCCGCCGGACAGGACGCGGAACCGGTCGTCCAGGTGGGCGAGCAGGCCGCGCACGCCCAGGGCCTGGACCTTGGTGGCGGCGAGTTCGAGGGCGAGCGGCAGGCCGTCCAGGCGTCGGCAGACCTCCGCCACGTCGTCGGCGTCGAGTGCGAGGCCGGGCGCGACGGCGGCGGCGCGGTCCAGGAACAGGCGGACGGCGTCGGCGTCGTCCAGGGGTGGCACCGGGTGGCGGACCTCGCCCGCGATGGCGAGCGGTTCGCGGCTGGTGGCGAGCACGCGCAGGCCGGGCGCGGCGGCGAGCAGGCGGCCGGCCAGCTCCGCGACCTCGCCGACGACCTGTTCGCAGTTGTCCAGCACCAGCAGGAGGTGTCGGTCGCGCAGCGCTCCCGCGAGCCGGTCGGCGAGGCTGACCGGCTCCAGGCCCCACGTGCCGTCGTCGCGGACGTCGAGCGCGGCGGCGACGACGTCGACCGGTGCGCGGGGTGTGGCGAGGTCGACGATCCGGACGCCGTCGGCGAATTCCGACCGGCGGGCGATCTCGACGGCGAGGCGGGTCTTGCCGACGCCGCCGGGTCCGGTGAGGGTGACCAGCCGGCCGGTCGCCAGTCGTCGGCGCACGGCGGCGACGGCCCGGTCGCGTCCGACCAGTTCGGTGGGCGGGTTCGGGAGGTCGCCGCGGCGGGCGGTCAGGTCCGGGTCCTGGGTGAGGATCGCCCGGTGCAGGGCGACGAGTTCACGGCTGGGGTCGACGCCCAGCTCGTCGGCCAGGTGGCGGCGCAGGTCGTCGTAGCCGGCGAGGGCTTCGCCCTGGCGTCCGGCGCGGTAGAGGGCGCGCAGGTGGGCGGCGCGGAGCCGTTCCCGCAGCGGGTGGCGTGCCACGAGGTCGGCCAGGTCGGCGACCAGGGCGGTGTGCTCGCCGAGCGTGAGGCGGGCCTCGGCGTGGTCCTCCAGCGCCGTCAGGTGCTCCTCGGCCAGCCGGGTGACCGCGGGCCGGGCGAACTCCTCGTCGGCGAAGTCGGCGAACGCCGGTCCCCGCCACAGCGCGAGCGCGTCGGCGAGCAGCGCGGCGCGGGCCCGGACGTCGTCGGTGGCGCGGGCCCGCGCGGTCAGCGCGGTGAACCGGTCGGCGTCGAGGTCGGCGTGGACCAGGTAGCCGGGCGGTCGTGACTCGACCAGGCCCCGGCCGCCGGATTCGGCGTCCTCCAGCGCGCGGCGCAGTTGGGCGGCCTTGGCCTGCACGGACCGGGTGGGGTTGCCGGGGCGCCGGTCGCCCCACAGGGCGTCTACGAGGCGGTCGACCGACACCGGGCGGCCGGCGTCGGCCAGCAGCGCGGCGAGCAGCAGCCGGACCTTCCGCTCCACGATCCGCACCGGTGCGCCGTCCGCCGTTCGGATCTCCAGCGGACCCAGCACCCCGAAACGCATGGGGCCACGGTAGTCCGAACCGGATCCGAGCCGGATCCGAACAGGCCGGGCGCAGGGTGGACCACGTCGGAACCACACGTCATCGAGGAGCACGTCATGTCGCACACCAGCCGGGAGATCCGCCTCGCCGCCCGTCCCGTCGGCGAGCCGGGGCCGGAGCACTTCGACCTGGTCGCCGTCGAGGTCCCGGAGTTGGGCGAGGGCCAGGTCCTGGTCCGCAACACGTGGATGTCGGTCGACCCGTACATGCGGGGCCGGATGGACGACGTCCCGTCCTACATCCCGCCGTTCGAGCTGGGTGTCGCGCTGGAGGGCAGCGCGGTCGGCGAGGTCATCGCGTCGACCTCGGACGCCGTGCCGGTCGGGGCGACGGTCAGCCACTTCCTCGGGTGGCGCGAGTACGCGGTCGTGGACGCCGCCCACGTCACGGTCGTGGACCCCGCGCTGGCTGCGCCGCAGGCGTACCTGGGTGTGCTCGGCACGCCGGGCCTGACCGCGTACGCGGCGCTGACGGACGTCGCCCCGGTGCGGCCCGGTGACGTGGTGTTCGTGTCGGCGGCGGCGGGCGCGGTGGGCAGCGTGGCGGGGCAGCTCGCCCGCAAGCTCGGCGCGGCGCGGGTGATCGGCTCGGCGGGCGGCCCGGTGAAGACCCGGAAGGTGGTGGAGGACTTCGGTTTCGACGCGGCCGTCGACTACCGGGAGGGCGCGCTGCCCGCGCAGCTCGCCGCCGCCGCGCCGGACGGCGTGGACGTCTACCTGGACCACGTGGGCGGCGACCACCTGGAAGCGGCGATCGGGGCGGCGCGGGAGGGCGGGCGGATCGCGCTGATCGGGGCGATCAGCCAGTACAACGCGGTCGGCCCGGTGCCGGGGCCGGGCAACCTGTTCGACGCCGTGCGCAAGCAGCTCACGTTGCGCGGGATGCTGGTCAACTCGTACTTCGGCCTGTTCCCCGAGTACACGGCGCGGGCGGCGGCGTGGCTGGCGGACGGGTCGCTGCGCACCGAGGAGACCGTGCTCGACGGGATCGACCGCGCGCCGGAGGCGTTCCTGGGTGTGCTGCGCGGTGCGAACACCGGGAAGATGCTGGTGCGCCTGGACTCCGGGCGATGAGGGCGCTGCTGGTCGTCGCCCACCACCGCAAGGACTCGCTGACCGCTCATCTCGCCGCGCGGGCACGGGCGCGGCTGGAGGCGGGCGGTGTCGAGGTGGATCTGCTGGATCTGCACGCGGAGGGGTTCGATCCCCGGATGTCCTCCGAGGACGAGCCGGACTGGGCGGACGCGGGGAAGGTGTACTCGCCGGAGGTGCGGGCGCACATGGCGCGGATCGTCGCGGCGGACCTGGTGACCGTGGTGTTCCCGGTGTGGTGGTTCGGGCCGCCCGCGATCCTGAAGGGCTGGATCGACCGGGTGTGGAACCACGGTTTCGCCTATGGGCCTTCGGTGGTCGGGGGGAAGCGGATGCGGTGGCTCGGGTTGGCCGGGGAGTCGGCGTCGTCCTATGAGGAGCGTGGGGTGGCCGACGTGCTCGACCGGCAGTTGCGGGTGGGTGTGTCCGAGTTCTGCGGGATCACGGATGCCGCGCTCACCGTGTTGCACGGCACGGTGACCCGGGATCCGGAGCGGGTCGCGGGTCTGGTGGCGCGGGCGGGTGACGCGGTGGAGGAATGGCTGCGCCGATAGCGGGGGTGGGTAGTCCCGAGGCGGGTTGGGCGCGGAAGCCGAGAGTCGGTCCGGGCGGCGGTCGGTTGTCGGTGCTTGCCGGATGGGTTTGAGTCGTCTAGACTCAAACCATGTTCACGAGGGAAGAGGCGCTCGACCGGGTGGCCGGTGCGTCGGCGTCGGGCCTGTTCGGGCCACCGGCGACCGATTCCGCGCGGCGGAAGGAGGCGCAGCGCCT
Organism: Actinosynnema sp. CS-041913; assembly: GCF_050942485.1. Taxonomy (NCBI): domain Bacteria; kingdom Bacillati; phylum Actinomycetota; class Actinomycetes; order Pseudonocardiales; family Pseudonocardiaceae; genus Actinosynnema; species Actinosynnema sp. CS-041913. Next base: position 4,630,001 of record NZ_CP192037.1, read on the forward strand.
GTACTGGGGGTTGGCCGCCGTCCTGCACCCCGACCGGGTGGCCGCGGACGACGTCCGGGCGCATGCGGCGTCGGCCGAGTTGACCCGCCTCTACCACGAGTGGCAGCAGGCGCGGCCGGTGGTGTTGCGCACCGCGGACGGCGTCTACCGGGTTGCCGGGCGGCATGCGGTGGGCAGTGTCGCGAACGTCTACCGCACCGACGGCCCGGAGGTCGTCAAGATCGTGCGTGATCCGGCGATGAACCCGTTGCTGCGCGCGGAGTGGGAGGCGTTGCGGGTGTTGCGGCGGTTCACCGGCGAGCACCGGTGGCTGCGTCCTTACTTCCCGCGCGTGGTCGACACGGGCGACGTCGGTCGGGGTGAGCGGGCGTTCACGGTGTTCGAGCCGTTGGTGCGCGGGTTCGTGACGCTGGCCGACGTGCGCGCGGCGTTCCCGGACGGCTTGGACGGGCGGGACTTCGCGTGGATGCACCGCAGGTTGCTGCGGGCGGTCGCGGCGGCGCACCGGGTGGGGCTCGTGCACGGCGCGATCGTCGCGGACAACGTGTTGGTGCATCCCGAGCAGCACGGGATCGTGTTGGCGGGCTGGTCGTTCAGCGTGGCCGACGGGCAGCCGATGCTCGCGACCGCGAAGTCGATCCGGTACCCGCCGGAGGTTACGGCGGGCCGCCCGGTGACGGCGGCGGCGGACGTCCACATGGCACACGCGTTGATGCTGGACCTCCTGGCACGCGACGAGACCCGGCAACGGGCGTTCGCCCGCGGCTGCCTGCAGGACGACCCGGAGCGCCGCCCGGAGGCCGTCGATCTGCTGGGCGAGTACGACGAACTGCTCGAAGAACTCTACGGCGCACGGGTCTTCCGCCCGTTCGCCCTCCCCGACCGGACAGGAGCCTGACAATGGGACACGGCAGGTGGGACGACGACGCCTACGCGGCGGCGAGGACCTTCCGCGCGGCCAAGGGGATCGACGACTTCGGCTACACCGCGAAGATGAAGTCGGTCCCGCACGACCGGTGGAAGGCCGACCCGTCGCTGGACCCGCTGGGTGTGGTGGCGCGGGAGTGCCGCGACTCGGCCGACCACGCCGACTCGACGCCGATCGCGGTGCTGTTCGACGTGACCGGTTCGATGGGCCGGGTGCCGCAGATCATGCAGCGCAAGCTGGGCAAGTTGCACGGTCTGTTGCAGCGCAAGGGTTATCTGGCCGACCCGCAGCTCATGTTCGGCGGCATCGGCGACGCCGACAGCGACCGGGTGCCGTTGCAGATCGGGCAGTTCGAGTCGGACAACCGGATGGACGAGCAGCTACGCACCATCTTCCTGGAGGGCAACGGCGGCGGGCAGAAGAGCGAGTCCTACGAGCTGGCCGCGTACTTCATCGCGCGGCACGTGGTGACCGACGCGTGGCAGAAGCGGGGCCGCAAGGGCTACCTGTTCCTGATCGGCGACGAGCTGAACAAGCCCCGGCTGGAGGCCCGGCACATCCGGCGGATCATCGGCGACGACGTCCGCCAGGACATCGACCCGGTGTCGGTGTACCGGGAGCTGAGCCGCAAGTGGCACGTGTACTTCGTGCTGCCGAACCAGTCGTCGTACTACCACGACCCGCAGATCGCCGGGCACTGGCGCGACATCCTCGGCCAGCACTTCCTGAAGCTGGACGATCCGGGCGCGGTGTGCGAGCTGATCGCGGCGACCATCGGCCTGGAGGAGCGGGTGGTGGACCTGGACCAGGCGCTGGTGGACCTGGCCGAGGTCGGTTCGGCGGCGGAGCGGGACGCGGTGGGCAAGGCGCTGGTGCAGGTGGGGTCGGCGGCGGTCGCCACGTCGGCCGCTCCCCCGGACCTGGACGGCCCGGACGACGTGACGCTGTCATGACCTCCGGGCACGTGATCGTCGTCGGCCTGGGCTTCGGCGACGAGGGCAAGGGCGCGGTGGTCGACGCGCTGTGCCGGGACGGGTCGGTCACGTCGGTGGTGCGGTTCAACGGTGGCGCGCAGGCCGCGCACAACGTGGTCGACGGCGGTCGGCACCACACGTTCAGCCAGTTCGGGTCCGGCACGCTCTGCGGCGTGCCGACCCTGCTGTCGCGGCACGTGCTGGTGGAGCCGATCGCCCTGGCGGCCGAGTCGCGGGAGCTGGCGGCGCTGGGGGTGCACGATCCGCTGCGGCTGGTGACGGTGGACGCCGACGCGCTGCTCACCACGCCGTTCCACGTGGCGGCGAACCGCGCCCGCGAGGACGCGCGGGGACGTGACCGGCACGGCTCGTGCGGCAAGGGCATCGGCGAGACGGTGTGGTACTCGCTGCTCGCCGGGCGTGCGGAGGGTGACGTGGTCGAGCGCCAGGTCGTCCTCGGCACGCCGGGGGCGGCCCCGACGGTCGGCGACTGCGCCCGCCCGGCGGTGTTGCGGCGCAAGCTGGACGCGTTGGCGCGGTTCTACGAGCCGTTGATCGGGGACGGCACGTCGGTGGACGCGCTGGTGGGCCTGTACCGGGCGTTCGCCGACGCGGTGCGGGTGGCGCCCGGCGACGAGGTGGACAGGCTGGCCACCACCGGACGGCTGGTGTTCGAAGGGGCGCAAGGGGTCCTGCTGGACGAGCGGCACGGGTTCCACCCGCACACCACGTGGTCCGCGGTGGCGCCGCGCAACGCGCGCGAGCTGCTGGACGGGCGTCCGGCACGGGTGTTGGGGGTGACCCGGACCTACCAGACGCGGCACGGCGCGGGTCCGCTGCCGACCGAGGACCGTGCGGTGCTGGACCGGTTCCCCGAGCGGCACAACGGGATCGGCGAATACCAGGGCGCGTGGCGGGCGGGACACCTGGACGCCGTCCTCCTGCGGTACGCGATCGACGCGTGCGGCGGGCTGGACGGCCTCGCGGTGACGCACCTCGACGCCCGCGACCTCCAGGTCGCGCGGTCCTATCGCACCGGGGCCGGTTCCGTCACCCGGCTGCCCGCACGGCCCGATCCGACCGCGTTCCTGGCGGGATGCGTGCCGGAGCTGGAGCCCTTGGCCGACCCGGTGCCGTGGCTGGAACGCGAGTGCGGGGTTCCGGTGGTGGTGACGGGCACGGGGCCCGACCGGGCGGACTACGCCGTGCACGTGCCGGTGCCCACCTGAGGTGCGGAAGAATCCCGGGCATGGGCGGGACGGGGATCGAGTCGACGTTGGTGTCGGTGGACGTGCTCACGCTGCGGTTCGACGCGCAGGCGCGGACCGTGCTGCTGGGTGTCGCGCCACGCGCGTCCGATCCGTTCGCCGGCGACCTCGCGCTGCCGGGTGTGCTGCTGGGCCGGGGTGAGCGGCTGCGGGACGCGGCGCTCCGCGCGGTCACCGGGAAACTGGGGGTGGCGGAGCGTTCGGTGACCGCGACGGGCCAGTTGACGACCTTCGACGAGCCGTCGCGCGATCCGCGCGGACCGACGCTGTCGATCGCGCTGTGGGCGACGGTCGATCCGGCGGGGCCTGCCGGAGGGCCGCGGTGGACACCGCTGGACGCCGTGCCGCCGCTGGCGTTCGACCACGACCGGATCGTCGCGGACTGCCGTCCGATGCTGGCGGACCGGCTGTGGCGGGACGTGCCGTTCACGGCGGGCCTGCTGGGGCGGGAGTTCACCACGGCACAGGCATTGGACGTGACCGAATCGCTCACCGGCGACCGCCCCTACCCGGCGAACCTGGGCCGGACGATGGACCGGGTGCCGGGCCTGGCGCGCACCGCCCAGCACGCCGCCGCCCTGCCCAAGGGCGGCCGGCCACCGCTGGTGTGGCGGTGGGCCGGCGACGCCCCGGACCCTAAGGCAGGGTCGGCAGGAAGCGCGGAGCCCGGCGGGCGTGCGTGACGTGTTCGAAGGCCGCCGCGAACCGCAGGACCTTCGCGTCGGCGTGGTGGCCCGCCATGAACGACACCCCGACCGGCAGCGGCCCGGCGAAGCCCGCGGGCACCGACACGTTCGGGTAACCCGACACCGCGGCGGGTGTCGAGGAGCCCAGCACGTAGGCGTCACCGGCCGCGTAGTCCGTCTTCCAGGCGGGCGAGTTGGTCGGCGCCATGATCACGTCCAGCCGGTGGGCGGCGAGCACCTCGTCGATCGACCGGCGGGCGAGGGTGGTCGCGGTGTGGCGCTGCTCGCGGTAGGTCGGATCGGTCAGCGGCGGCGCGTCACGGGCGGCGAGGAACAGTTCCTGCCCGAACTTGCCCAGCTCCACCGGATCCCGCTCGTTGAACGCGATCAGCTCGCCCAGCGTGCGGGGCGCGCCGGGCCGGGACGCCAGGTAGCGCTCCAGGTCGTGCTTGAACTCGGTGATCAGCGCCGGGAACTCGACGGCGTCGATCCGGTCCTGGTAGGGCAGCTCGACGTCCACGACGGTCGCGCCCGCCCGGCGCAGGGCGTCCACGGCGTCCCGCACGACCCGGTCGGCGTCCGCGCTGGCCCCCGCCTTGCGCCACACCCCGACCCGCGCGCCGCGCAGCACGTCCGAGCCCGACACGTCCGAGCCCAGCGCGTTTGAGCCCAGCGCGTCCGAGCCCAGCGCGTCCGAGCCCAGCGCGTCCGAGCCCAACGCGTCCGAGCCCAGCGCGTTTGAGCCCAGCGCGTCCGAGCCCAGCGCGTAGTCCCCGCCCCGCCGGTCCAGGACCGACATCAGGATCGCGGCGTCCACGACGTGCCGCGCCATCGGACCGGCGGTGTCCTGCTGCGCCGAGATGGGCACGATCCCGTCGCCGCTGACCGTGCCGAGCGTGGGCTTGAGGCCGACGACCCCGTTCTGCCCGGCCGGGCACACGATCGAGCCGTCGGTCTCGGTGCCCACCGCCACCTGCGCCAGGGACGCCGCGACGGCCGCGCCCGAACCGGACGACGAGCCGCACGGGTTGCGGTCCAGCACGTGCGGGTTGTTCGTCTGGCCCCCGGTCCCCGACCAGCCCGACGTCGAGCGGGTGGAGCGGAAGTTGGCCCACTCCGACAGGTTCGTCTTGCCCAGGATCACGGCGCCGGCGGCACGCAGCCGGCCGACGAGTTCGGCGTCGTCGCGCGGCGGCACCCGCAGCGCCCGCGACCCGGCGGTGCTCGCCAGGCCACGGGTGTCGATGTTGTCCTTCAACAGCACCGGGATGCCGTCCAACGGGCCGCGCGCGTGGCCGCGTTCGCGGCGGCGGTCGCTGTCGGCCGCCTGGCTCACCGCGGTGCGGTCCACGGCCACCACCGAGCGGACCCGACGGTCCACCGTGTCGATGCGGCGCAGGTAGGCGCGGGTCAGGTCGACCGACGTCAGGTCACCCGCGTCCAGTCGGCGGACCAGGTGCGGGATGGTCGCCCGGTCCAGGTCGAAGCCGAGACCGCGGTCGGCGTTCTCGGCGTGGGCCGGCGGTGCGACGAGGAGCACGGCCAAGGCCGCCACGAGCAGTGATCGCATGCCTCACAGTCCAGACCCGTGCCCGGCGGCCGTAAACCCGCCATTGGTCGGAGTCCGCGGAGACCGATCGGCACGCGAACCCGGAACGGAAGCACAACCCGGAGAAGCACAACCCAGAACGGAAGTACAGGGAACTCACAGGCTGCGCTCAGCATCCGGACCGACCATCGAGGTGGAGAGGCACCGTCCCGGCACACCCGGAGGCCACCATGACCGTCCTCGACCACGCGGTCCGCCCCGACCTGCCGACCACCGGCTGGGCCACCGCGCAGGGCCGCCGCCGGGAACCGGCCGACGCCGCCGCCGCGCGCACGTCGGCAGGACGGTTCGCGATCGCCGTGTCCGACGGCATCGGGGACACCCCGAAGGCCGCGCTGGCCGCCCGCCGGGCCGTCGACACCGCGATCGACACCGCCTGGCGGTCCGGCGTGGCCGAAGCGCCGCCGGCGATCCGACGCACCCTCGACCACACCGCCGCCACCGCCCCGATCGCCGTACCGACCGTCCGCCTCCCGCCGGACGACACCACGACCGCACTCCGGACAGCCCCGGTCGACCAGACCTCCCAGGCAGCCACCACGACGACCCAGCGCCAAGCAGCCCTCACGACGACCCAGCACCAGGCAGCACCCACCGGCACGACCCAGCACCAGGCAGCCCCCACCGGCACGACCCCGGACCGGCTCCCCACGCCGGCCGGGGACACCACCTTCGCGGTCGCCGCCGGAGACGCCCGAGGCTGGGCGGTCGCCTGGGTCGGGGACTGCCGCGCCTACCTCGTCCCACCCGCCCCCGACGCCTCGGCCGGACCAGACCCCGCGATCCTCCTCACCGCCGACCACACCATCGGCCACTACCTGCGCGAACGCGGCGTGCAAGCCCACCCGGGCCTGGACCGCGTCGTCACCACCACCGCTCGCAAGGGCGACCCCGCCCTCACCCACGGCCCCACCGCCGAAGGCCGCCTGGTGCTCGTCACCAACGGCGTCCACCACCACCTCGACGCCCACACCATCGCCGACATCACCCGCACCGTCGCCGACCCCGCCGAAGCGGCATCCGCGCTGGTCGCCGCGGCACTCCGGGCAGGCGGCACCGACAACGCCGCCGCGGCGGTCGCCGACCTGCGCTGACCACACCACGCGGCCCCCACCGCTGACCGGGCGCGATCACCGCTTCCGGGGCAGGATGACCCGCAGGCCCGATCCGGTGGAGGTGGGGATGTCCGAACGCTCCGCGCCGACCACGCACGACGACGCGGCCCACGGACTCACCGGCGCCGAAGTCGCCGAACGGGTCGCCGACGGCCGCACCAACGCCGTCGGCGCGCAGACCAGCCGCAGCACCGCCCAGATCATCCGGGCCAACGTCGTCACCCCGTTCAACGGCCTCCTGCTCACCCTGTTCGTCATCATCCTCACCACCGGACGGTGGCAGAACGGCCTGTTCGGACTCGTCATCGTCGCCAACACCGCCATCGGCGTGTTCCAGGAACTCCGCGCCAAACGCACCCTCGACCGGCTCGCCGTCCTCAACGCGCCCCGCGCCCGCGTCACCCGCGACGGCCGGACCTCCGAGATCGACGTCACCGACGTCGTCGCCGACGACCTCATCGAACTGCGCACCGGCGACCAGGTCGTCGCCGACGGCGCCATCACCACCACCACCGGCCTGGAAATCGACGAATCCCTGCTCACCGGCGAAACCGACCCCATCGCCAAAACCACCGGGGACGAAGTCCGCTCCGGCTCCATCGTGGTCGCCGGCACCGGCCGGTTCCGCGCCACCCACGTCGGCGCCGACGCCTACGCCACCCGCCTCACCGCCGAAGCCCGCCGCTTCACCGTCGTCCGCTCCGAACTCGTCGCCGGCACCAACAAGCTGCTGCGCTGGATCTCCCTCATGATGCTGGTCGTCGCGCCACTCCTGCTGTGGAGCCAGTTCCGCACCCCCGAAACCGACACCTGGCAGGAAGCCGTCACCGGCGCGGTCGCCGGACTCGTCGGCATGGTCCCCGAAGGCCTCGTGCTGCTCACCAGCCTCGCCTTCATGATCGCCGCGGTCAGCCTCGCCCGGAAGCAGACCCTCGTCCAGGAACTGCCCGCCGTCGAAGTCCTCGCCCGCGTCGACACCGTCTGCCTCGACAAGACCGGCACCCTCACCCACGGCGACATCGTCTACGACCGCCTCGTCACCGACCCCGACGACGAACCCGACGTCCGCGAAGCCCTCGCCCTGAGCGCCGCCGCCCCCGACCGCAACGCCACCTCCGCCGCCCTCGCCACCGAGTTCACCGACCCCACCTGGCGGCAGACCGGCGGCATCCCGTTCTCCTCCGCCCGCAAGTGGTCCGCCGTCAGCGCCGAAGGACACGGCACCTGGGTGCTCGGCGCACCCGAGATGGTCTTCCCCGACACCACCGACGAACCCCTCCTGCGCACCGCCTCCGACGTCGCCGCCGAAGGCAACCGCGTCCTCGTCCTGGCCTCCACCACCGAGCCCACCCAGGACACCGGGAAGCCCGAACTGCCGCCCGGACTCACCGCCCGCGCCCTCGTCGTCCTCGCCGAACGCATCCGCGACGACGCCGCCGACACCCTCCGCTACTTCACCGAACAGGGCGTCGCCCTCAAAGTCATCTCCGGCGACAACCCCCGCACCGTCGGCGCGGTCGCCGTCGCCGTCGGCCTCCCCGGCATCGAGCACGCCACCGACGCCGTCGACGCCCGCACCCTCCCCGAAGACCCCGACCGACTCGCCGACACCCTCGAACACACCGTCGTCCTCGGCCGCGTCACCCCGCACCAGAAACGCGCCATCGTCGGCGCGCTCCAACGCCGCGGCCACGTCGTCGCCATGACCGGCGACGGCGTCAACGACGCCATGGCCCTCAAGGACGCCGACATCGGCGTCGCCATGGGCAACGGCGCCGCCGCCACCCGCGCCGTCGCCCAACTCGTCCTGCTCGACAGCCGCTTCGCCCACCTGCCGGACGTGGTCGCCGAAGGCCGCCGCGTCATCGCCAACATCGAACGCGCCGCCAACCTCTTCCTGGTCAAGAACGTCTACTCGCTCGTCCTCGCCCTGGTCGTCGTCGCCACCGCGCTGGCCTACCCGCTCGCGCCCATCCAGCTCACCATGATCTCCGCCGCCACCATCGGCATCCCCGGCTTCGTCCTGGCCCTCGCGCCCAACCGCCGCCGCTACGTCCCCGGCTTCCTCCGCCGCGTCCTGCGCTTCGCCATCCCCACCGGAGCCGTCATCGGCCTCGCCGCCTACGCCGGCGACCTGACCATCCGCGCCCTCGAACCCGGAGAGGGCAGCCGCGCCGGCCAGACCGTCGCCACGGTCGTCGTCCTCATCGCGTCCCTGTGGACGCTCTCCCTGCTCGCCCGTCCCCTCAACGGGTGGAAACTCGGCCTCCTCGTCGGCCTCGCCACCGGCGTCGCGGTCATCCTCGCCGTGCCTGCCCTGGGCAGCGGCGTCTTCCTGCTTTCCGTGACACCCCAACGACTCCTCGTCGGCGCAGCCGTCGGCGTCCTGGCTGGTGTCCTGGTCGAGATCATCGGCCGCGCCGTCCTCCGCCACACACAAAACTAATTTTAGTCAACACTGAAGCTATAGAGAGGAATATTCCACCAAAAGATCCGTCGTTCGGACCAGTGCGCCTCGCTTTCGCCGCATCCAGCGGGTACGGCATGATCCAGCAGCGGTAGGCGCCGCCACTGCCGTGCCAGGCCGTCCACCGCTATCCAGGCGACACCGCGGAGTTCATGTATGAGTGCGAACGGCCCACGCCCGGCCTCGGGCAGGGCCTGGCTCGGCTATCTCGCGGTCGGGCTGGTCGCGATCGCCTGCTACTACTTAATTCCCCGGCAGGGCGTCGGCGTGGCGGCCAGAGTGGTGATGTACTGCCTCACCAGCACGTCGGCGGCGGCGGTCGTGCTGTGGGCCGCGCTGCGCCACCGGGCGGGCCCGCGGGCGCCGTGGCTGCTGCTGGGCCTGAGCCAGGTCGTGTACTCCATCGCGGACTGCACCTTCTACATCCACCACTACCTGCTCGGCCTCACCGGCTTCCCCTCCCCCGCCGACGCGTTCTACCTGGGCCACTACCCGCTGACCGTCGCCGCGCTGCTGCTGTTCATCGGCCGGCGCACGCCCGGCCGCGACCTCCAGAGCGCGCTGGACGCCTCCGTGCTGGCCGTGGTCGCCGCGATGCTGTCGTGGCTGTACCTCATCGGCCCCCGCGCCCGGCTCGACCAGCCGCTGCTCGTCACCGTCACGTCGGTCGCCTTCCCGGTGATGGACCTGGCCATGCTCGCGGTGGCGCTGCGGCTGGTCATGGGCACCGGCAAGCGGTCCGGGTCGTTCGCGCTGCTGGCCGCCAACCTGCTCGCCATCCTCACCGCCGACACGCTCTACGTGGTGCAGCAGCTCAACGGCACCTACCACGCGGGCAACTTCCTGGACGCGATCTGGCTGGGCGGCAACCTCGCCCTGGGCGCGGCGGCCCTGCACCCGACCATGGCGGCCGTCGCCGAGCCGACCCCCGCCCGGGAGCACGTGCTGGGCCCCGGCCGGATCGCCGCGCTGTGCGCCGCCGCCCTCACCGCGCCCGCGATGCTCGTCGTCCAGCACGCCACCGGCAGGTTCCGCGACGTCCCGGTCATCGCCGCCGCGTGCGCGATGCTGTTCGTGCTGGTGATCGCCCGCCTCGCGGGCCTGGTGGCGGACCAGCGCCGGCTGGCCATCACGGACGGCCTGACCGGCCTGCACACCCGGCGGTTCTTCGTCGCGCAGCTACCCATCGAGGTCGAGCGGGCCCGCCGCGCGGGCGGCTCGGTCGCCGTGCTCATCGCCGACGTGGACCGCTTCAAGGCCATCAACGACGGTCACGGCCACCCGGTCGGCGACCAGGTGCTGATCGAGATCGCGCACCGGCTGCGCCGCGCGGCACGGGCCGGCGACGTGGTGGCCCGCTACGGCGGCGAGGAGTTCGCGCTGCTGGTGCCCGGCGCGAGCCCGGCCGAGCTGGCCGGCATCGCGCACCGGCTGCGGGAGAGCGTGGCGGGCAGCCCCATCGCCGCCACCGACGCGGTGTGGATCCCGGCCACCGTCTCGGTGGGCGCGGCCTGCTACCCCGAGCACGGCGGCGACCCGGCCGAGGTGATCGCCGCCGCCGACCGCTCCCTGTACGCGGCGAAGGTCTCCGGCCGCGACCGGGCCGTCGTCGGCGCGCCCCGCCCGGACTGCGACCCGGCGATGGTCGACCACCTGTGCCGCGTCGCGGACCTGGTCGACCTGCGGCTGGCCGCACCGCACCACAGCCACGCGGTCGGCCGGTGGGCCCGGCTGCTGGCCGGCGAACTCGGCCACGACGAGCGCGGCATCCGGGTCGCGGGACTGGCGGGCAGGCTGCGCGACATCGGCAAGATCGTCATCCCGGACACCGTGCTGGACAAGCCGACCGCGCTGGACCCGGACGAGTGGCGGCTGATGCGCCAGCACCCCGACTACGGCTTCCGGCTCGCCGACACCATCCCCGGCTTCTTCCCGGTGGCGCAGACCATCCGCCAGCACCACGAGCGCTACGACGGCTCCGGCTACCCGCACGGCCTGGCGGGCAACGCGATCCGCTGGGAAGCACGGCTGGTGGCGGTGTGCGACGTGTGGGCGGCCCTGCTCCGCGACCGCCCACACCGCCCGGCGCTCACCGGGCAGGAAGCGCGGGACGTGCTGCGCTCAGGCCGCGGCACGCTGTTCGACCCGGACGTCGTGGACCTGTTCCTGGACCTGCACGCCGACGGCCGGATCGACTCACCCGACCTGGGCCGGGTCGGCGGCTGAGTCGGCCAGCGTGTTCCAGAACATCAGCTCGTAGCCCTGGAGCAGCCGCACGTACTCCAGCGCCCGGTCGAACGACACCCCGGCGTCCAGCCCGGCCTGCACCGCGGCGAGCCCCTGCTGCTCCAGCTCTGGCGCCGGCGTGGCGAAGAAGTCGAAGAACGCGCACGCCTCGTCCTCGAAGCCGTAGTGCGCCCGCAACCCCCGCGCGATCGCCGCGCAGTACTCCCCGAAGGCGGCGAAGTTCGTCAGCATCGCCACCGCCGCGACCGCCGCGTCGGCGTTCAACGCCAGCCAGGCGACATAGGCCGCGTACGCCTGACACCCCGGCTCGGGCCGGTACGCCCGCACCGCGGCCTCGTCGAAGCCGGCCGCGGCGGCCAGCGGCGGCAACAACGGCAACACCAGGCTCTCGCCCTGCGCCAGCCCGGTGAAGAACACCCGCCCGGCGGGCTGGTCGGCCCGCGCCGCCAGCGTGAGGAAGCTCCGCCAGTCCCCCGGCGCGATCCGACTCTCCTCGGCGGCCAACGCGCCGATCGTGGCGACCGGCGCCCTCCCTTCCGCGACCAGGGGGACGAACCGGTTGACGCCGTGCTCGTCCGCGACTTCTCTCCGGATCCTGTCGAGCAGGTCCTGCGCCGAGTGGGCCATCGACTCGCCCTCCTGCACACCGTGGGTAAGGTTCGCGATCAGCGTAGGTGAAGATCGTCGCGGCGGAACCGCACAACCCGCAGGGTGTCCGGCGCCGCGCCCGGCCGGGGGTTCATCCGGTACGCGATCACCTTGCCGCGCAACGGTTCCACGCCGGTCAGGATTGCCCGTACGGACCTTGACCCGACGCGGCCATCCGGTCGACAGTGGGTTATGGCGTTCGGCGGCAGAGCACGCGTCCAGGAGCCGGCGGTCCGGCCGGCGGCCGGACCGACCGCGCGACCGGGTGCGGCGCACGCGGCCCTCGCGCTGCAGCGGGCCGCCGGGAACCGGGCCGTCACCTCGGTCCTGAGCGTCCAGCGCGACGGGCCCGGCGCCGAGGTCGGCAGTGCCGCCGTGCCCGCCGAACCGACGCCGGCGGAGCGCGCGAGCGGGCCAGGTGACCAGGCGGCCGGACCGGACGTGCGCGGCGGCTTGGCCGCGTTGTCCGCCACCACGGCCGACCAGGCGGTCGAAGCGGTCGCACGCCGGCTGGCGGAGGCCGACCGGCGCGAACCGGACCGGCACGGCGCGGCGGTGCGTCACCCGCCCGATGGGAACACGCCGCTGCTGAGCCTCACCCAGGACATCTGGTACGTGGCACACGGTCTCTACGTCCTGGACCGCTCCGGCCACATCGCGCCCGGCGACTTCAGCCACCAGCTCGCGCAGGTGACCGTCGCGCCCGGCACGTACTTCTTCGGCACGTTCGCCATCCGGGGCACCGCGTCGACCGTGAACGCGAACCTCCTGATCCGCCTGGGCGTGGGCAGGCCCGAGGTCGCCACCGGCGACGTCGGCGTCCGGTCCGTGCAGGCCGACGAGATCCCGTTGCGCGCCGGCGGACAGGCGGCGATCGACGCCCACCACGGCATCGCGGCGATCGTGTCGGAGTCCACCACCCGACGGCCGGCGCGCGGCCACCGGACCGACCACCTCAACCGGATCATGGCGCTGGTCCCCCGCCACGCCGAGTGGCAGGTGCGGGCGGACATCGCGAACTTCCTCGCCGACCCGGCCGAGGCCGCGGTCGACTTCGTGACGACCGAGGTGGCGGGACGGATCGCCGCCGCGGCGGCGGGCGGTCCCGTCGTCCTCGCCTACTTCCTCGGCCGGGACGGCCTGGAGCTGATCGACCACCTGATCATCGGGTCGCGGGCGCGGGCCACCGACGACGAGATCGACATCGCCGCCCAGGCCGTGGCGCGGCAGATCGTCGCCGTGGTGTGCGGGCTGGCCGTCGGCCGCGGGCTGGGACGCGCGGGTGCGCTGCTGCGCGGCGCGCGGGCGGGTGCGCTGTCCCGTGGCGGGCGGGTTGCGCTGCCACCGGGCGGACGGGTTGCGCTGCCACCGGGAGGGCGGGCGCCGCACGTCGGCGCCGCCGGACCGAGGAGGCAGCCGCGGAACCTCGCGTACAACCCGCGCGGGGCGTTCGCCGAGCAGTGCGTCGCGATCACGGCGGCCGTGACGAACAACGTGGCACGGCGCGGTTTCATCGACAGCCCGGCGGACATCGAGGCCGCCCACGGTTCGACCGGGCCGGTGCGGTCGGGACGCGGGTCCAACCGGCTGGTGGCGCTGCCGGGCCTGGCCATGGACTACATCATGCGCGCGACCGGGCGGCAGAGTGCCCCGTCGTCGTTGACCGAGATGAACGACCGGCCGGGCGAGTACATCGTCTTCCTCAACGACCGGCACGTGTACTACGCGCGAGTCCGCCCCGACGGCTGGTGCAGCATCGTGGACGCGCAGATCGGCCGGGGCTGGGGCGGGCCGACCGCGACCGCCGCCTGGAGGCGGATGCTGGGCCAGGAAGGCGGCGGCCGGGCCGCGCACGGCCACAGCGGTCCACGCCCGCACCCCGGGGTGGCCCCCAAGCTGTCGGACAACTCCTTCAAGCTGTGGCGCCTGCGCGACCCGTGACGCGCGCGAACAGCCGACGCCAGGACCCGGCTGCGTCACGGACCCCTTGACCCGGCTCCGGCGCGAACAGCCGCCAGGACCCGGTCGGGTCACGGACCCCTGGTCGGCGCGAACAGCCGACGCCAACACCCGGTCGCGTCACCGACCCCTGACCCGGCTCCCGCGCGAACAGCCGCCAGGACCCGGTCGGGTCACGCGTCGAGAGCGCCGAGCCAGACTTCGAGCCGCCCCGCGACCGCTTGCGCCACCACGACCTCGTCGCCCAACCGCCGCACCACCGCCGCGTGGCCAGGACGGGGCAGCCTCGTCGCGTGCACCGGTTCCCGGCCCGCCGGCCCGAGCCGCGCCACCCAACCGACGGCGGGCTCGTCGGCCTCCTCCTCGGTCCAGGTGAGCATCCCGTCGACCAGGCCGAGCCGCCGGATCGCCAAGCCCCGCACCGGAATCCGCCGCCGGGTGTCGGTGTCCGGCGACCAGACCTCGATGCCCGGCGGACGCGCGGCGAGCACCGCGCCGGGCCCCAGGAACGAGCCGGACGGCATCGCCCGTTCCATCCGCACGTCCGTCTCCACCCGCAGGAACCGCGCCCCGACCGAGGTCTCGCACAACAGGTCCACGCCGCCCGGCGCGGGCGCGGCCTGGAGTCCGAGCACGGCGTCGGCGAGCAGCACGCTGCGGCGGTCCTCCCCCGGCGTGCCGATCCACACCGTCGCCGGACCGCGCCCGGTGGCCAGCACGACCCGCACCGGGTCACCGTCCACGGGCACCGGCCAGGCCGCCACCTCGTCGCGTTCGGCCAGCACGGTCTCGGTTTCCGTGAGCACCACGGCCGCCTCGTCGCCCACTCGCGCGCCCGCCACCACCGGTCCGGTCGGGCCGGCCGCCGCCCCCGACACGGAGCGCAGCGGCAACGGGTCGCGGACCTCGCAGGAGCCGTTGCCGGACACCACGACGTGCCCGACGCCGTCACCGGCGGGCCGGTCGGCGAACACGTGCACCCGGTCCCCGACTCGGGTGGCGTGCAGGCCGACCCCGATCGGGACATCCGCGAGCGGCACGTACCGCCACGACGTCACGGCCCCCACCTCGCGGACATCCGCCGCACCAACCGGATGTAGTGGTCCTTGCGCCCTGCCTCGATGAACGGCGAGGCCGACACCGCCAGTCTCAGCAGCCGCTGCACCCGGTCGCGCGGCGGCAACCCGAAGAAGGCGGGCGGCACGCGGACCACCGCACCGGGACCGGTGGCCCACCCGGAGGCGCCGGGGACGAACGTGAAGCCCCGGCCGGTGATCTTCCGGCGCAGCGCGTAGAGCCGGTCGAAGATCCCGGCGATCTTCTCCTGGTCGTCCACCACCGGCACGGCGGGCGGCGCGGTCACCCCGAACGACGGCACGAGGTACACCATCGCGTGGTCGCGGTAGAACGTGCCACCGGGCTGCCACGCCCCGGCCGTGATCGCCTGGGACACGTGGTTGTACAGCGACCGCAGTTCCAGCCTGCCCTGCACGAGCCACTGCTCCAGCCACGCCATCGCCTGGACCGCCGCCGCGCCGCGGCCCGCTCCGGCCAGCCGCGACACGTCGTCCACCGGCGCGGACGGTGCCAGCGCGGGGTTGTCGACCAGCGCCACGAAACGGGTGTAGCTGTCGGCGTTGGTCAGGGCGTCCGACAACGGCAGCGCCGCCATCAGCCGCTGCCACTTGTACGCCTCGTCACGGGTGGTCAGCCCGGTCGCGCCGTGCGAACCCTCGTGGATCAGCACCAGGGCGCGTTCGGTGACGTCCGGCTCGTTCATGAACTTCGGGCCCAGCGTCATCCGCGCCGTCGCGCCGACCCCGAAGTTGCTGGCGAGGTAGTCGTCGCCGAGGCAACTGTTGATGCACCGGTGCCCGGCCGCCGTGGCGTCGTGCAGCGGGATCGCGGGCAGCATGTTCGGCATGTGCGCCTCGATCGCGGCCAGCCCGGTGTCCACCGCGCCCGCGTTCGCCGGTCCGTGGAACAACGACGTCAGCGCCCCCGCAGCCGGGGCCGCGTTCGGGGCGCCGAGGGCGGTGCGGGCGGCGGTGAGCAGCACGAGGGCCCTGGCGTGGGCGGTGTCGAAGACGTTCGGCGACGGCCCGCAGTTGATGTCCGGCGACGGGGTGCAGACCGGCGCGGTGGACTGCTGGTTCCCGACCAGGATCTCGACCCGGCGGGCCTTGCGGTAGTCGATGCCGCTCGGGGCGAGGTCGGGCACGGGCGTCGGAACGCCGGTGCCGGGCGATCCGGCCACCAGCGGCGTGCGCACGGCCGTGATCCGGTCGTCGACGAGGGCGGCTCGCCCCGGTCCTCGCCGCTCCTCCTCGCTCGCGGTGCCCTTGAGCCGGACGGTGTTCATCGGCGTGCCCGCGAACGCGGCGAACTTGGTGTCGTCCGGCGCGGTGACCGTGCTCGACTCGAAGTCGAAGTAGACGGACCGCAGGTCGGTGGCCGCCACGGGCGACTTGCCGGTCACCCGGAAGTCGGCGGCCACCCGCTGCACCGGGGCTCGGGCGGATTCCCGTTCCTCGGGCGGGCAGTCACCCGGCCGCGGTCCGCACCGCTGCACGGTGAACCCGGTGACCGCGCGGTTGCCGGCGGCCCGCTGGAGGCGGAGGAGGCCTTCGGCGGAACCCGTGATCGTGGTCCGATGTGGCCGCGGAGGCGAGGTCGGAGACGCGGTCGGTTTTGCGGGCGAGTCCCGGTGGACCAGGAAGACCACGTCACACCACCTCCGGACGCCGGATCAAGTATGCGGGCACGCAACGGAGACCGGACACGCCCATCGGTGCACTCCCGGCCGCCCGAACGGGCAGTTCGCAGGTAGGCGGCGGGCTCACGGGCCGGAGCGCGGTACCAGAAGCAACAAAGCCGAATGCAACCAAGCCGGCTCCGACGGGGGCCGAATGCAACCAAGCCGAATGCGACGAAGCCGGATGCGGCGGAACCGGATGCGGCGGAACCGGATGCGGCGGAACCGGGAGCCTCCCGCCTGGGGTGCGGTGGCTCGACCGGCTCCGCCGCCGGCTGGGCAGCCTCCCCCGGCGCCCAGCGTTCCGGTCACCCTGCGGACCGAGTCACCACTGTGCGCCTCGACGCTTGAACATTTCTTGAATTACCCGCCCGAGGCCCTCACTCGACCCGCAGACCCCGCAACAACGGCAGGTAGACGTCGTCCACCAGCTCCTCGATGGCCGCCTCGTCCAACGCCACCCCGCAGGTGATGTACTCGTTGCGCACGAGGTCGAGCGGCGTGCGGGCGGCGCGGTGGGTGAGTCGCACCGGCGGCAGCTCGCCGCGTTCGACGGCGCGGCCCACGATCGTCGCCACCGCCTCGGTCAGCGGCGACGGCTGGGTCAGGCGTTCGCGCAGCAGGCGCGCGACTTCGGGATGGCGGAACGCGTCGGCCATCACACCGGCGACCATCTCCGTCATCATGGCGCCGGTGCGACGGGAGATCCTGGTGAACAACGCGATCATGTCGGCGCGCAGCGAACCGGTGTCGGGCAGTTCGGGCGACGCCGGCACGCGCCGGCCCCACGCGGCGAGGGCCAGTTCGGCGCGGCCCTTCCAGCGGCGGTAGAGCACGGGCTTGCTGGTGCCCGCGCGCGCGGCCACGCCCTCGACGGTGAAGCGGGCGTAGCCGACTTCGCTCAGCTCGGCCCAGGCCGCGTCCAGGATGGCCTGCTCCAGCTCCGCCCCACGGCGGCGGGACTTGGGCTCCGCCACTCGAACCCCTAAGATACTTTGCGTTTCTTATGAGACAGGTCTACCGTTCCCGCATACCTTAGACACCGGCCGTTTCTTATGGGGGGAAACGTTGCTGAACCGCCTACTTCGGACATATCTCCGGCCGTACCGGCGGGAGCTGGCCATCGTGCTGGTGCTCCAGTTGGTCGGCACCGTCGCGTCGCTCTACCTGCCCAGCCTCAACGCCGACATCATCGACTTCGGCATCGCCACCGGGGACAACGGCTACATCCTGGCCACCGGCGGCTGGATGCTCGCCGTCACGCTGCTCCAGGTGCTCTGCTCCGGCGGCGCGGTCTACTACAGCGCCCGCACGGCGATGGCGTTCGGGCGGGACGTCCGGTCCGCCGTCTTCCACCGGGTCGGCGAGTTCTCCGCCCGCGAGGTCGCCGCGTTCGGCCCGTCGTCGCTGATCACCCGCACCACCAACGACGTGCAGCAGGTGCAGCTACTGGTGGTGATGGTGTGCACGATGCTGGTCACCGCGCCGATCATGTGCGCGGCGGGCATCGTGATGGCGTTGCGCGAGGACGTCGGCCTGTCCTGGCTGCTGGGGGTCTGCGTGCCCGTCATGATCATCGCGATCGGCCTGATCGTGGTGCGCATGGTGCCGCAGTTCCGGCTCATGCAGGACCGCATCGACGCCGTCAACCGCGTGCTGCGGGAGCAGCTCTCGGGCATCCGGGTGGTCCGGGCGTTCGTCCGCGAGCCCGCCGAGACCCGCCGGTTCGCCGACGCCAATGCCGCCCTCACCGACACCGCCCTGCGCGTCGGCCGCCTCCAGGCGCTGACGTTCCCCGTGGTGATGCTGCTGTTCAACGGCTCCAGCGTGGCCGTCCTGTGGTTCGGGGCGCAGCGGCTGGCCACCGGCGAGATGCAGATCGGCGCGCTGACCGCGTTCCTCAGCTACCTCATGCAGATCCTGATGGCGGTCACCATGGCGACCTTCATCTCGATGATGGTGCCGCGGGCCGCCGTGTGCGCGGAGCGGATCAACGAGGTGCTGGACACCGACTCGTCGGTGACGCCGCCCGTCGCGCCCGTGCGCGAGCTGTCGGCCACGGCCGCGGTCGAGTTCCGCGACGCCGAGTTCCGGTACCCCGGCGCGGCGGACCCGGTGCTGCGGGACATCTCGTTCCACGCCGAACCCGGCCAGACCACCGCGATCATCGGCAGCACGGGTTCGGGCAAGTCCACGCTGCTCTCGCTGGTGCCCCGGCTGATCGACGCGACCGGCGGCGCCGTGCTGGTCAACGGCGCGGACGTGCGGGACATCGACCCGGACACGCTGTGCGACCGGCTCGGCCTGGTGCCGCAGCGGCCGTACCTGTTCACCGGCACGGTGGCGAGCAACCTCCGCTACGGCAAGCCCGACGCCACCGACGACGAGCTGTGGGAGGCGCTGGACATCGCGCAGGCCCGCGACTTCGTGACGGAGATGGGCGGTCTGGAGGCGGCCGTCGCGCAGGGCGGCACGAACGTCTCCGGCGGCCAGCGGCAGCGGCTGTCCATCGCGCGGGCCCTGGTCCGCCGGCCGCAGGTCTACCTGTTCGACGACGCGTTCTCCGCGCTCGACCTCGCCACCGACGCCCGACTGCGCGCCGCGCTCAAGCCGCACACCGGCGGGTCGGTCGTGATCGTCGTCGCCCAGCGCGTGTCCACCATCCTCGACGCCGAGCGGATCGTCGTGCTGGACAACGGGTCCGTCGTCGGCATCGGCACCCACCACGAACTGCTGGACACCTGCCCCACCTACGTCGAGATCGTCCAGTCGCAGCTCACCTCGGAGCAGGCCGCATGAGCGCCACCACGACCGGCAAACCCACGCCGTCCCGGATGGGCGGCGGCTTCCCCGGCGCGGGGATGCCGATGGGCAAGGCGGAGAACTTCGGGCCGTCCGCCCGGCGGCTGCTGACCCGGATGCACGCGGAGCGGCTGACGCTGGCCGTCGTCCTCGCGCTCGGCGTCATCAGCGTCGGGCTCGGCGTGGCCGGCCCGAAGATCCTCGGGCACGCCACCGACATCATCTTCAACGGCGTCCTCGCCCGCCTGCGCGGCGAGCCGGGCGCGGGCGTCGACTTCGCCGCGCTGGGCGCCGTGCTCGCGTGGGTCTCCGGCCTGTACCTCGCGTCGTCGCTGTTCGCCTGGGTCCAGGGCCGCATCCTCAACAACGTGGTGCAGCGGTTCGTCTTCAAGCTGCGCGCCGACGTCGAGGACAAGCTGCACCGGCTCCCGCTGCGCTACTTCGACGGCCAGCCGCGCGGCGAGCTGCTGTCCAGGGTCACCAACGACATCGACAACGTCGCCACGTCACTCCAGCAGACCCTGAGCCAGCTCCTGACGGCGCTGCTGACGGTGGTCGGCGTGCTGGTGATGATGGTGACGATCTCGCCGCTGCTGGCGTTGATCGCGCTGGCCCTGATCCCGGTGTCGGTGCTGGCCACCGCCCGCATCCGGAAGCGGTCGCAGAAGCTGTTCATCGCGCAGTGGAAGCAGACCGGCGCGCTGAACGCGCACATCGAGGAGTCGTTCACCGGCCACCAGCTCGTCAAGGTGTTCGGCCGGCAGCGCGAGTCGGAGGAGGAGTTCCGCCGCCGCAACGACGAGCTGGTGGAGTCGGCGCTGGGCGCGCAGTTCATCTCCGGCCTGATCATGCCGCTGATGATGTTCCTGTCCAACATCAGCTACGTGGCGGTCGCGGTCGTCGGCGGCCTGCGCATCACGTCCGGCGCGATGACGCTCGGCGAGGTGCAGGCGTTCATCCAGTACTCGCGCCAGTTCACCCAGCCGCTGACCCAGGTCGCGTCCATGGCGAACCTGATGCAGTCCGGGGTGGCGTCCGCCGAACGGGTCTTCGAGCTGCTCGACGCCGAGGAGCAGCAGCCCGACCCGGCCGACGCGGCACTGCCCGCGGAGCGCCGTGGCCGCGTCGAGTTCCACTCCGTCGGCTTCTCCTACCGGCCCGAGCAGCCGCTGATCCGGGACCTGTCGCTGGTCGCCGAGCCCGGCCACACGGTCGCGATCGTCGGCCCGACCGGAGCCGGGAAGACCACGCTGGTCAACCTGATCATGCGGTTCTACGAGCTGGACGAGGGCCGGATCACGCTGGACGGCGTGGACATCACGACGCTGCGCCGCGAGGACCTGCGCGCGCAGACCGGCATGGTCCTCCAGGACACCTGGCTGTTCGGCGGCACGATCCGGGACAACATCGCCTACGGCAACCCGGAAGCCACCGAGGACCAGATCCTGGCCGCCGCCCGCGCGACCTACGTGGACCGGTTCGTGCGCACCCTGCCGGACGGCTACGACACCGTGATCGACGAGGAGGGCACGAACGTCAGCGCGGGCGAGAAGCAGCTCATCACCATCGCGCGGGCGTTCCTGGCCGACCCGTCGCTGCTGATCCTGGACGAGGCGACCAGCTCGGTGGACACCCGGACCGAGTCGCTGGTGCAGCACGCGATGGCGGCCCTGCGGTCGTCGCGCACCAGCTTCGTCATCGCGCACCGGCTGTCCACGATCCGCGACGCCGACCTGATCCTGGTGATGGAGTCGGGCCGGATCGTGGAGCAGGGCACCCACGACGAGCTGATCGCGCGGGACGGGGCGTACCACCGGCTGTACTCGGCGCAGTTCGCCGCCGTGTGAGCCGGCCGTGAGCGGCAGGAGGTCCCGGCGCCGCGGTTTGTCCAACTGAACAAGCCGGGACCTCCTCGTCACGCCGAGAGCTGAACCGCTTCCGCCGCCACCGGCCCACCGGGCAACCTGGTCCGGTGGACCTGGGCTTCCGAGGTGACGTGGTCGACTTCTACCAGCGGTACCGGCGGGGCTACCCGGACGCCGCCGTCGACCTCGTGGTGGACGAGTTCTCGTTGTCCCGCGACGACATCGTGGTCGATATGGGCTGCGGGACGGGCCAGCTCACGCTGCCGTTCGCGGGCCGGGTCCGGGCGGCCGTCGGGGTCGACCCGGAGCCGGACATGCTGGCCCGCGCCCGGCAGGACGCCCTCGCGCGCGGCGTCGCCAACGTGGGCTGGATGGTCGCCGCCGACACCGACCTGGCATCGCTCGGCGCGGTGCTGAACGGGCTCGGCGCGGTCACCATCGGGCAGGCGCTGCACTGGATGGACCACGAGGCGTTGTTCCGGAAGTCGAGGCCGTTGGTGCGGCCCGGCGGAGGTGTCGCCGTGTTCACCAACGGGACGCCGTTGTGGTTGCAGGACGCCGACTGGTCGCGTGCGCTGCGGTCGTGCCTGGAGGAGTTGACCGGCAAGCGCGTGACGCGGACGTGCGGCACGGACGAGGAGACCCAGCAGCGGTACGCGGCCGACCTCGCGGCGGCCGGGTTCGAGGTGCGCTCGCACCGCGTCGAGTACTCCGATCCCCTTGAGCTGGAAGCGGTTGTCGGCAACGTGTTCTCGGCGCTGCCCGTCGACAGGCTGCCCGCACCGGAACGCCGTCAGGCCTTCTTCGAGCAGGTGGGACGGGCACTGGAGCCGTACGCGCCGTTCACCGAGCACGTGGCGGTGCGGGTGCTGACCGGTCGTTCTGGGTAGCACAGGACGACATCGCCAAAAACCCCTGGAAGCCGCCGGGGACGGCCGCAAACGCACGCCGCCCGCAGCCGTTCCCGGGGTCACCACAAGCCCCGTCCACACCAGCCTTCGAACCGAATCACCCGATGGCCCTTGGTGCCGTGCCGCCCTGGATGAGGAAGATGCGCCCGTCGCGTTGTCGAGGAACGCGATCTGCGGCCACACCGGACCCGGGCGGGGCTAGTCTGGCGCACCCGGAGCGACGGAAGGCACAGGCCATGTCGATCGACATCCAGCAGCCCAGGCCCTACGACCTGGTGGACGACACCATCCGGATCGGCGGTGTCGCCGGCGGCGCGTTCGAAGCCCAGTTCGGCTACCGCGTCCACGAGGGCCACGACGAGGTCACCGGCGGGTTCATGGCGGGTGACGGCACCGGCGGCCACGGGCAGTTCCAGGTCACGGCCGACGTGTCCGGCGCGTCGTTCACCCTCGACCGGCTGTTCGTGGAAATCTTCCACACCTCCCCCAAGGACGGCGAGGAACTGGACAAGGTGGTCGTGCCGGTGCTGTGGGGACCGCGGATCCTCCCCGGCTACCGCGTCTACCTGGAGCACGTCGTGGCGGCCGGCGAGACGCTGTGGGCGATCTCGACGCGCTACTACGGCTCGGGAAACCTCTACCACCGACTGGTGTCGGCAAACCCCCAGACGATCACCGACCCGAACGTGATCCACCCGGGTAGTTTGATTCGCGTACCCCAGGCCTGATCTGGACCGACCGGTCTACCTACGTTGCGCGACGCTCACAAAACCGACCGCCGCGAGCACCACCAGGCACCCGACGACCTGCAGACCGCTCGGCCGCTCGTGCAGCAGCCCGATGCCCAACAGGATCGCCGCGATCGGCTGCAACAGCATGAGGGTCGCGCCCGTCGCGCTGGACATCCGGGGCAGCGCCGTCGAGATCAGCAGCCAGCCCACGACCTGGCCGATCAACGCCAGCGCGAGCAGCCAGCCGAGCGCGGGCCACCCCGGCGCCAGGTCGAGCCGGTCCGCGGGCACGCCGATCGCCACCGCCACCACCCCGGCCGACGCCGTGGCCAGGAACAGCGTGTGCTCACGAGTGCCCGGTCCGGTGCTCTGCCGGATCAGCAGCAGGTAGGCCGAGTACCCCACGCCCGCGCCCAACGCGAGCACCGCGCCGAGCACCGGGTCCGGTCCGAACGCGGGTGTGCCCGCGAGACCGCCCGCCAGCACGATCCCGCCCAGCAGCACCGGCACCGCGACGACGAACCGGTTCGACGGACGCTCCCGGAACACCAGGAACGCCACCAGCGGGACGATCACCACCTGCACGGACAGCAACACCGTCGCGATGCCCGCGCCGACCAACGAGATCGCGTCACCCCACAACACGAAGTCGACCCCGAGCCCGGCGCCCGCCAGCAGCGGCAGCACCAGCCTCCGCGGCGCCGTGCCCCGCCGCCGTTCCCACAGCACCAGCACGGCCAGCACCGGCAGCGAGAACACGCACCGCCAGAACGCGCTGGTGCTGCCGCTCGTGCCGGACACCTTGATGAACACCGACGACAGGGCGATGCACAGGCTGCCCGCGAGCGCGAGCAGCGCCGGATTCACCCGCGTCCGCTGGGCGGCGGCGGGACGAGCTTCGGTGGTGGTCACGGGTCCAGCCTCAGGCCCGACGACCATCAAGGACAAGCGAATGTTCTTCAGCGGATATCGGTAGTATCCCTACCGTGTTCGGCTTGGAGAGGATGCGTGCCCTGCACGCCGTGGCGACCCACGGGACGGTCGCGGCAGCGGCGTCCGCGCTGCACGTCACCCCGTCCGGCGTGTCGCAGCAGCTCGCCAAGCTGGAACGCGAGGCCGGGCAGCGCCTGCTGGAGCCGCACGGCCGCACCGTCCGCCTCACCACCGCCGGTCACGTGCTGGCCGGGCACGCGGCGAGCATCCTCGCCCAGGTCGAGAAGGCCCGGGAAGACCTGGAACTGCTGCGCGAGGACATCACCGGCCCGCTGCGCATCGGGGCCATCCCCACCACCGTGCACGCTCTCCTGCCACCCGTGCTCGCCGCGCTGCGCGCCCAGCACCCCGGCCTGGAGGTGACCTTGCACGAGGGCGAAGCCGAGGAGACCGTGCCGAAGGTGGTCGACGGCCGGCTGGACGTGGCGGTCGTGGAGAGCTGGGAGCACCGCCCCGTCACCCTGCCGCCGACCACCTCGCGGACCACCCTGCTGTCCGACGTGGCCGACCTCGCCCTGCCCGCGAGCCACCGGCTGGCGCACCGCAAGACCGTCGACCTCGCCGAGGTCGACGACATCCCGTGGATCGCCTGGAGCGCGGGCTCGGGCTGCTACGACTGGCTGGCGCGGGTGCTGCGGCAGCAGGGCATGGACGAGAGGATCGGCTGCACCATCGGCAGCTACCCGACCCAGCTCGCCCTCGTCGCGGGCAACGTGGGCGCGGCGGCCGTCCCCCGGCTGGGCCGCGACTCGGTGCCGGACGGCGTGCGGATCCTGACCACCCGCCCGGCCCTCAACCGCACGATCTACGCGATCAACCGCGCCGAAGACGACGACCGCGGGGTGATCCGCGCCTGCGTGGACGCCCTGACCACCGCCTCGGCCCGCTTCCAAAACCTCGCCTGAGAGTGCCGAAGTCGCGGTCGCCCTATCGGCTCTCCGGGTAGTCGACGTAACCGCCCGCCCCACCCCGGTAGTACGTGGCCGGGTCACCGGACGCCAGCTCGCGGTCCAGCGCGAACCGGGCGACCAGGTCCGGGTTCGCGATGTAGTGCGTGGCGAACGACACCGCGTCGGCGATCCCGGCCGCCACCACCGCGTTCGCCGACTCGCGGTCGAAGCCGAGGTTGGCGATCAGCGGCCCGTCGAACTGCCGCCGGTAGCGGTCGATCGACGCGAAGTCCGGCGACCCGGTCTCCCGGCCACGCAGGTGCAGGTACGCCACCGGGTGGTCGTTGAGCGTGGTCACGTACTCGTCGTAGGCGGTCAGCGTCTCCTCGTCCGGCGCGAAGTTCTCGGTGGTGGACCAGTACGGCGACAGCCGCACGCCCACGCGGCGCCCGTCCCACGGCTCGGCGACCGCGTCGACCACCTCGTACAGCAGCTTGCCGCGGGCCGAACCGTAGCCGTCGGTCCGGCGGTTCACCTTCGCGTTGAGGAACTGCGGCAGCAGGAACTGCCCGACGGCGTGCACTTCCACCCCGTCGAAGCCGGCACGGCGGGCGTTCTCGGCGGCGGCGGCGAAATCGGCGATCGTGGCCTTGATGTCCGCGGCGGACATCCCGGCGGGCGTCTCCGGTCCCCCGTGCCAAAGCTGCTGCACGATCCGGCCGCCCAGGGCGTGCACCACGTCGGTGACCCGCCGCCACGCCGTGACCTGCTCCGCGCGGTAGATCCCGGGCACGTCGACGAAACCGATGGACCGTTCGCTGATCCACGTGCCCTCGGTGACGATGAGGCCCGCGCTGGCCCGCTGGCCGTAGTAGGCGGCGTGCAGCTCCGTCGGCACGAGCAGGTCGTTGGCCGCCCGCGCCCGCGTGATGGGCGCCATCACCACCCGGTTGGGCAGGTGGAAGTCCCGCAGGTCCACCGGTTCCAGCAGGGCGTGGCGGGTTGTGATATCGGTCATCGGCAGGTTTCTCCCTGTCACATCGCTCGTGTCCACCTCGTCATCACGTCGACGTGACGCGATGAGGAAAGGTGACCCGTGGACGAGTTGGCGGAACGCTTCGAGACCCACCGCGGCCTGCTGCTCGGGGTCGCCTACCGCATTCTCGGGTCGCTGGGCGAAGCCGAGGACGCGGTGCAGGAGACGTGGCTCCGGCTGAGCCGGGTCGACGCGGACGGCGTGGACAACCTCGCGGCGTGGTTGCGCACCGTGGTGTCCCGGGTGTGCCTGGACGTCCTGCGCGCCCGCAAGACCCGACCCGAGGAGCCGGTCGGGCAGCAGGTGCCGGACCAGGCCTCCGACGCCGACCCGGAGCAGGAGGCGCTGCTGGCCGAGTCGGTGGGCCGCGCGCTGCTCGTCGTGCTGAACGCGCTCGGGCCGGCCGAACGGGTCGCGTTCGTGCTGCACGACCTGTTCGCCGTGCCGTTCGACGAGATCGCGCCGATCGTCGGACGCACGACCGCGACCACGAAGAAGCTCGCCAGCCGTGCCCGCCTGCGGGTGCGGGGCACACCCGTGCTGCCGGACACCGAGATCACCCGGAACCGGCACGTCGTGGAGGCGTTCCTCACCGCCGCCCGCGGCGGGGACCTGACCGGACTGCTGGCCGTGCTCGCCCCCGACGTGGTGCGCGTGGCCGACCCGTCGATCCTGCCGCCGGGCACGCCGTTCCTGGCGCGGGGCGCACGGGCCGTGGCGGAGGAGACCGTGGTCCTCGCGGCGAAGTCGCGTTACGCCGAACCCGCGCTGGTGGACGGGACCGTCGGCGCGGTCGTCGCACCGCACGGACGACTGCGCCTCGCGCTGACCATCGTCGTGGTGGACGACCGGATCGCCCGCTACGAGGTGATCGCCGACCCGCGACGGCTGGCCGCGCTGGAGTTCGGGGTGCTCGCCTGACCCGCACTGCCCACCCGACCCCGCAGTGCCCGTCCCACCTCAGTGCTCGCCTGATCCGCAGTGCCCATCCCACTCCCAGCGCTCGCCCGACCCGCAGTGCTCGCCGACCCGCAGTGCTCGCCCGACCGGCGATTGCGCTATCCGCACCAGCAGGCCCGACCGGGGCGTAACGGGCCGGAAACTTCCGCGCCGTTGCGCTCCGGCGCGGAAGGGGAGATCAATACCATGGGACCGTGAGCGATCCGTCCCGTCCGCCTGCCAGATCCGTTGTGGTCACACTGTTCGCGGTCGCCGCGTGCGCGGTGGTCGCGGCCTCCGTGCTGACCGCCGTGGCGGTGGCCGACGACCGCCCCGGCCGGGACGGTCCCGTCGCGGACGGCGACCGCACGTCGCCGACCCCCCGCACCTCCACTAGCCGGGCCGCCGGCCTGCCGATGTGCCTGGTCGGCTCGTGGCGCGCGGTGGACGAGCAGTTCATGATCAAGTTTTACACCGACGAGGAGCCGATGCGGTTCACCAGCAGCGGTCGCCGCTACGAGTTCCGGGCCGACGGCACCGCCATCGAGCGGCAGGACAACGTCGTGCTCAGCAGCACCTTCCAGGGCAACGAGCTGCGCGTGGTCGGCAACGGGCAGGTCGACTTCAAGTGGACCGCGAACGACAAGCAGATCACCTACCTCGCCCGCACCGCGACCACGCTGAGCTGGTCCTACTACGACCAGCGCGGCCTGATCAACACCCAGCCGCAGGAACCCACCGCGACGCTCAACGAGGTGGACGACTACACGTGCGAGGGCAACCAGGTCGTCGAGAGCAACGCGTCGGGCTACCGGGCCGTGTGGGTGCGGACCGACGGTTCCGGGGTGTACGGCTGATGGCACGGGTCAAGGCGATGCTCGGCGCGGCGGCGATGCTCGCGCTGATTCCGCTGCCTGCCGCCGCGCAGCCGTCCAGCCCCGAGGAGCGCGCCGCCGCCATGGCGCGGCCGGGCATCGTCTACATCTCGGTGACGTGGCACGGCTGGGTGCGCGACAAGCGGACCGGCGAGGTGTTCGGCGGCACCGCCGGCTACGAGGTGAAGACGTCCTGCAGCGGCGCGGTGATCAGCCCGGACGGCCACGTCGCGACCGCCAGCCACTGCGTCCACACCGGACCACTGGGCGGTGGCGGCGCGCTGTTCGAGGCCGCCATCGCCGACCTCGGCCGGACCGGCCGCGTGCGCGATCCCGCCAAGGCCCGCACGGAGTTCGCCGAGCACGGCCTGGCGGAGGGCGCGAACCCGGACAGCCCGGTGGACCGGCTGATCCAGGTCGAGCGGATGGAGGCGCGCGACGGGGAGCAGGTCCGCGACATCGCGCCGGCGACCGTGGTCGACCTGGTGGCTCCCGCCGACGGCGACGTGGCGGTGCTGAAGGTGCCGCGCGACCACCTGCCGTCGATGGAGATCCGCCAGGACCAGACGCCGGTCGGCACACCCATCCTGGCCATCGGCTACCCGGGCTCGACCAACGCGACGGTCGACCCGAGCCTGGAGCCGAGCAACAAGAACGGCCAGATCTCCGCCCGCCGCACCCAGTCGGGCCGGCCGTTCTACGAGTTCAGCGCCGCCGCGACGCACGGCATGAGCGGTGGGCCGGTGGTCGACATGCAGGGCGGCATCGTGGGCCTGGTGAGCCAGGGGTCGCCGGGCGAGACGCAGTCGTTCAACTTCGCGGCGTCGTCCCAGACCCTGGTGGACATCCTCAAGGGCAAGGGGATCGCGGTCGGCGTCGGTCAGCACGACAAGGACTACCGGACCGGGCTGGACCGGTACTTCGAGGGCGACTACGACGGTGCGGTGGAGTACTTCGACGCCGTGCTGGCGGGCTCGCCGGGCCACCAGCAGGCCACCGAGTACCGCAGGCTGGCCACCGACAAGGGCGGGCAGGCCGGCAGTTCTCCGACGACGCTGCTCGTCGTGTTCGCGGTGCTGTGCGGCGGAATCGCGATCGCCACCGCCACGGCGGGCACGGCCATCGCCTTGACGCGGCGCAAGCGCCTCGCGGGCGGTGGTCCCAGCGCGGTGCCCGAACCACTCCCCGTCGGTGCTCCGGGCACGGTCGGCAACCACGGCGCGATCGGCGGGCCGGGCTCGGCGGGTGGACCGGGCGCGGGTCCGCTCGGTGGGCCGGGTTGGGCCGCCGGACCGGGCTTGGGCGCTGGACCGGGGCCGCTCGGCACACCTCCTGCCGGCACGCCCTTCACGTACCCGCCGATGGGCACTCCACCCGCGGGCATGCCGCCGATGGCCGCGCCTCTCGGCACACCATCGGCGGTCACCGAGACCCGGTCCTCGCCGCTCGGCCTACCAGTTGTTCTCGGCGATGACCAGCAGCCCGACGGCCAGGCCGATCCCGACCAGACTGAGCGGCGAAAAGGCGCCCTCCGTGATCACCAGGCCGACGACCAGACCGAGCGCAGCCGTGGCCACGTACAGCCGGGGGCCCCACTTCCGGGTCATCCACGCCCCGACCAGCCCGATGACGGAGACGGCGCTCACCAGGGTGGCGAAGACCAGCGCGCTTAACCGCACGTCGCCCCAGTCCCGACCGCGGTCCACCAGGTCGATCGTCCCGAGCAGGGCGACCAGCAGCACGAACGTGTTCGCCAGGGTGAGCAGCACCAGCAGCACGATGGTGCCCACGCCCTTCTTGGCGCGCACCGGCCGGTCGGGCGACGCGGGCGGGTCGAACGGGGAGGGCTGGGACATGGCGCGGTCCTTTCGCGACAGCGGGAACCGGCGCCCGGATGGAACTTCCGGGCTCCGCAAGGAATTCCTCATCGCCGCAAAGGCTAGTGACCGGCCGCGTCACCCGACGAGCCCGGCGCGGGTGGAACTTTCCGGTTCCGCGCCGCCCGCTCCACCTCGGCCAGGTCCGCCGACGTGACCAGCCGCGTCTCGGCGGCCCGCCGGGCGACCGCGAACCGGATGTTCTGCAACCGTCCCACGTGCGGCGCCAGGAACGGGTCGTCCGCCACCCCGAACGCCATCGCCGAGATGACCCGGATGGCGTCGTCGACCCGTTGCGGGCGCTGGAGGTTCCAGGTGTAGCCGTGCCACTGCCGCACCCGCTCGTAGATCTCCTTGTTCGACGGCGGGCGCGGGTAGTCGTCGTTGCCGGCCAGCCACGGCTCGCACAGCGCGAGCGCCACGAACCAGTCCCGGCCGCCCCGCACCAGCCCCGGCCCCGTCAGGGTGTCCTCGCCCATCGGCAGTTCCGGCGGCGCGGTGGCCGCCTGCTCGACGTCGATGTTGAGCACCAGGTCGGCGAAACCCTGCTCGCCCCGGCGGCCCAGCAACAGCACGAGCTGGTTCTCGCCCGCGTCCAGCAGCGCCGACATCGACCGGGCCAGGATCACCCGCCGCGCGCCGCCGGGCGCGTCGAACAGGCTCGACAACTGAGCCTCCCCCGCGCCGAGCCAGTGCAGCGTCACGGTGTCCGCGCCCACCACCAGCTCGCCGACCAGCCGCGAGACGTGCGGCGCGCATTCCGGCAACGTCAACGCGATCCGCCCCGACCCGGCCTGCGCCGCCGGGTGCGGAGCGCGGCCGAACACCAGCGACTCCCCCGGCCGCACCACCACCGAGCCCATCCCGGACCCGCGCACCACGACCCGCGGCATCGCACCCCTCCTCAGCTCGGCGGCCCCGTGCGGGACAACGCCTTCCTCCACGACCGGCCCAGCTCCGACCCGAGCGGCCCGACCCCGACCAGCCCCGACCGGCCTCAGTTCGGGCAGGTCGGCGGATCGCCCCGCTCCCCACCCAGCGCACTCCACTCGGCGGCCAGCGTGTCCCGGTCCAGCAGCCCGCACAGCACCTTCGTGCCGTGCCCCGGATCCAGGTTCCAGGTGCGCGTCACCCCCTCCGCCCCGGCGCTCGCCACCCGCGTGCCGGTCGAGTCGAACGCCACGTCGTTGAGCTGGTCCTCGTGCCGGTCGAGCCGGGCCAGCAGTTGCCGGCGGTCCACGTCCCACAGCCGCAGCACGGTGTCCTGGCTCGCCGCGACCAGCGTCCTGCCGTCCGGGCTGAACGAGACCCGGCGCACGGTCGAGTCGCTGCCGGTGAGCGTGCCGACCTGCTCCCCGTCCCGCACCCGCCACAGCCGCACGACCCGGTCCGAGCCCGCGGTCGCCAGCGTCGTGCCGTCCGGGCTGAACTCGGCGTCGATCGCGATGCCGTCGTGGCCGGGCAGGACGGTCCACTCGGCGCCGGGGTCGACCAGGTTCCACAGCCCGACCTTGCCGGCGGACAGCGTGACCGCCAGCGTCCTGCCGTCCGGGCTGAACGCGACCCCGTTGGGGTAGTTGGACGTCGCCTCGTTGCCCTGGTCGTTGCGCGGCTGGTCCCGGGTCGGGCGGCGCAGTGGCGACGCCGACAGGTCGGACGTCTTGAGCAGCAGCAGCTCGTCGCGGTCGTCGCTGTCGGACCCGATCGGCGTGCGTCCCGCGACCGCGATCAGCTCGCCGTCCGGGCTGAACCGCACCGCCGTGAACACGGTGCCCGGCCTGCTGAACCGCCGCGCCTCGGTGCCGTCGGTCTTCCACACCACCAGCACCCCGTCCTCGCCGACGGTGGCGAACTCCGACCCGTCCGGGTTGAACGCGACGTCGTAGCCGGCGCCCTTGTGCGCGTCCACCCGCTTCACCAGGTCGCTCTTGGCGCTGTCCCACAGGTGCATCCGGCCGCTGCCGTCCACCGACGCGAGCAGGTCGCCACCCGGCTGGAACGCCACCCCGATGACCGCGCCCGCCCGGTTGCCCAAGGTGGAGCGCAGCAGCGACCACACGGTCACCTCGCCGGCCGAGTCCACGCCGAGCAGGGTGTGCCCGTCACCGGTCACCGCCACGCCGAACGTGGTCACCGAGCGGGTCGCCAGCCGGGCCACCGGCATGCCGTTCGCCGAGTCCCACGCGTACACGCTGGTCCCGATGCCGCTGCCCACGACGGTTGTCCCGTCGGGGCTGAAGGTCACCGCGCTGAGCCCGCCCTCGGAACTGGACAGCACCTGGCGCGCGGTCCACTGCGCGGTGTCCCACAGCCGGATCGTGCCGTCCATGGACGCGCTGGCCATGGTCGTGCCGGTCGGGTCGAACGCCATCGCCGACACGTCCGCGGTGTGCGCGGTCAACGTGGTCACCAGCGCACCGTCGCTCACCCGGTGCACCTCCACCTTCTCGTTGAAGGTCGTCGCGATCAGCCCGGCCTCCGCGCTGTAGGCCATGAAGATCGACGGTTGCACCGGGAACACGGCCAGTTCGGCCCACGTCTTGACGTCCCAGACCACCACGCCCCGGGCCGTGTGGGCGGCGAGGGTCCTGCCGTCCCGCGAGAGCGCGGTGTCGATGGCGATGCCGGGCAGCCGCTTGATCAGCTTGCGCTCGGCCACGTCCCACAGCGTGACGTTCTCCTTGGTCGGGTTCGCCACGGCCAGCAGCGAGCCGTCCCGGCTCATGGACAGGGTCCGGTACCAGCCGCCGGTCTCGCCCAGCACGGCCACCTCGCGCCGGGTCGGCACGTCCCACAGCCGCAACGTGCCGTCCCGCCCGCCGGTCGCGGCGATCTTGCCGTCACCGCTGACCGCGACGGACGAGACCGGGCCCTCGTGGCCGGTCATCCGCCCCCGGTAGCTGTCGGACTGGGCGGCGAGCAGCGCGCTGCGGCTCTCGACGGTGTCGCCCGCCTGCCACGAGCCGAGCGCGGTCAACGCGCTCCGGCGCGGGTCGACACCGCGGGCCAGGGACGCCTCGGCGGCCAGTTGCCGGGCCAGGTTGAGCTGCCCGGACGTCTCCGCCCGGTCACGTTCCTCGCTCGCGGCCTGTTGTGAGACGGTCGCCACGGCGACCGCGCCCGACGCCACCACGAGCAGCACGCTCAGCGCGGCGACGAGTGAGCGCAGCCGCCGGGTCCGCTTGCGCTCGGCGACGTGCCCGGCCTGCTCCGCCGCGTTGGAGCGGATCAGGAACTCCTGCTCGACGGGCTGGAGCCGGACCCGGTCGCGGGCCGTGTCCAGCCACGCCGACAGGGCCGCCAGCCGCACGCCCCGGTACAGGTCGTCGGCGTGCTGCCCGGACTCCGCCCACACCCGCACCGCGTCGGTGAACCGGCGGTGCTGGATCAGGCCGGCGCGGTCCTCGTCGATCCAGTTGCGCAGCCGCGGCCACGCGGTGAGCAGCGCCTCGTGGCTCAGCCGCGCGCCCGTGCCGTCCACGGTGACCAGCCGGGCGGTGATGAGGTGGTCCACGATCGCGGGCGCGGGCAGCTCGCGCGGGTCGACCCGCCGCCGGACCGCCGTGCCGTCGTCGAACACCGTCACCATCCGCAGCAACGTGGTGCGCAGCGCGTGGCGGCCCATCGGGTCGAGCCGGTCGTGGATCTCCTCGGCGGTGCGGGCCACCGCGCCGTCGATACCGCCCACCCGGCGGTACGCGGCGAGCGTCAGCACGTCGCCCTCGCGGTGGTTCCACGTCTCGCGGAGTGCGTGCGCGAGCCTGGGCAGCGCGCCGGGGTCGTAGCCGATCTCGCCACGCACGCCGAGGTCGGCGATGAGCCGTTCGGGCAGACCGGGCTCGACCTCCAGACCCGCGTCGCGGGCCGGTGTCACGATCGCCTGCCGCAGCTCGGTGGCGTCCATGGGGCCGAGCATCACGGGCGCGCTCAGGGCGGGTCGCAGCGCGGCCAGCTCGATGCACCGGTCCACCAGGTCGGCGCGGACCGCGAGCACCACGGCGGCCGGGCTCGCCGAGGCCAGCGCGGTGGCGTAGGCGAGCCGGTCGGACTCGGGCGTGCCGTAGGTGAACAGCTCCTCGAACTGGTCCACCACGATCACCGGGCGGGTCGTCGCGTCGCCGACCGAGCGCGCGCACAGCTCGCCGAACCGGGCAGGCGTCTCGCGGATCACCCGCGCCCACTCCGCCGCGGGCGCCGCGGACCGGGCGGCCATCGCGGTGGCCAGCCCGCGGATCGGGTCCGGGCCGGGCGTCAGCACGACCTGCGGCCACTCCCGGTCCGACGCCTCGCCCGCGAGCGCGGGCAGCAGCCCGGCCCGCAGCACGGACGACTTGCCCGACCCGGACGCGCCGACCACCACCACCGGCTCGCCCCCGTCGAGCTGTTCGGCCAGCCGCACCAGCAGGTCCGTCACCACGTGCTCGCGGCCGTGGAACAGCGCGGCGTCGGCCCGCTCGAAGCCGCTCAGGCCGGGATAAGGGCACACCGCCGGCTGCCCGAGCTTGCGGGTCGCGGGCCGGCGCGCGCCGGACGACCGGACGATCGCCCGGACCAGCCTGCCCTGGTCGCGTTCCTTCGACGGACCCGGCAGCGTCGGGTTCGCGGACCGCCCGGTCTCCCCGGAGTACGCGGCGGCCTCGGCGGCGGCGATCATCGCGGTGGTGGACTCGAACCGGCGGGCGGGTTCCTTCGCCAGCGCGCGCAGCACGACGGCGTCCAGCGCGGGGGTGATGGTCGGCACGAACACCGAGGGCGCGGGCGGCGGCTGCAACAGGTGCGCGGCGACCTTGGCGGCCATGTCGTCCGCCGGGTACGGCAGCCAGCCGGTCAGGCACTCGAACAGCACGCAGGCCAGCGAGTACTGGTCGGCCTTCCCGTCGACCTGGCTGCGCGACAGCCGTTCCGGGGCCATGTAGTCCCACGACCCGATCAGGTCGCCGGACTGGGTCAGCACGGTCGCGTCCGACGAGGTCTCCCGCGCGATGCCGAAGTCCGCCAGGTACGCCTTCCCCGCGCCGTCGACCAGGATGTTCGACGGCTTCACGTCCCGGTGCACCAGGCCGCTCGCGTGCGCGGCGTCCAGCGCCCGCGCCACCTGGCGCAGGATGGCGATCGCCCGGTCCTGGTCGACCGCGCCCTGGCCGAGCATCCGGCGCAGGTCGATCCCGTCCACCAGCACCATGTCCAGGAAGAGCTGGCCGTCGATCTCGCCGAAGTCGTGCACCGGGACGATGTTCGGGTGGCTCAGCGCGGCGGCCAGCCGCGACTCCCGCTGGAAACGGGCCCGGAACTCGGGGTCGGCGACCGACGCGGGCAGCTTCTTCAGCGCCACGATCCGGTCGTTGACCGTGTCGTACGCGCGGTACACCACCCCCATGCCGCCCTGGCCGAGCATCCCGAGGATGCGGTACGGCCCGAAGTCCGGTGTCTCGTCCGGCAGTTCCGCCATCAACGCCCCCTGTGTCGCGGTCGCATCACCCTACTGAGACAGCGGAACGGGGTCTTCGGGTTCCCTGCTAGACCGCCACGATCACGCTGATCCCGCCGGCAGCCGCCAGAGCGCGGTGCAGCGCCGGCCCGGACACGTCGGCGATCCACCCTTCCAGCTCCTCGTCGGGGAGCACCACCGGGAACGCGACGGCCTCCTGAGCGGTCGCCGGTGAGCAGGCACAGGTCGTGCCCGGCTCGGTCGGCCGTGTCAGCGAGCCTGCCGAGTCCGAAGGTGAGGGCTTCAGGTGAGGGCTTCCAGCAGGACGATGGTCACGACACGCGGTCCTTCCGGCGGAGCTGGGCGGGCACCCTGGGGCCGTGGTCGCGGCGCTGCCAGTCCATCGCCGACCACGGCGGGGCCAGGTCGTCGAGCGAGCCGATCTCCACCGGCTCCAGGTCCGCCGGGTCGAGCGCCTCGCGGTGCCGGGCGAACACCCGCGCGGTGTAGCGGTGGCCGGTGTCCGCGCCGATCACCAGGTGCGTGCGGTCGGGGTGGCGGGCGGCTTCCCACCCGGCGACCAGGTTGGCCGCGCCGGTGGACAGGCCCGCGAACACGGCGTGGTCGCGCAGCAGGGCGACGGTGGCGGCCATGGCGTGCTGGAAGTCCAGCCAGTGCACCCGGTCGTACAGGTCGTGCCGGACGTTGTCGAACGGGATGGCGCTGCCGATGCCCGCGATGATCGCGTCCGGGTCCGCGAACCGCTCGCTGCCGAACGTGACGCTGCCGAACGGCTGCACGCCCACCAGCCGGACATCCGCGTCGTGCTCGCGCAGCTCCCGCACCAGGCCTCCGGTGGACGCGCCGGTGCCCACGCTGCCCACCACGGCCAGCGGTCCCGGGTCGAGCGCTGCCCGCACCAACCCGGCCAGTTCCGCGTAACCGAGGTAGTGCACCGGGTCGTGGTACTGGCGCATCCAGTGCATGTCCGGGTGCAGCGCCAACAGCTCGCGCAC
The DNA here is from genome assembly GCF_050942485.1 of Actinosynnema sp. CS-041913. Taxonomy (NCBI): domain Bacteria; kingdom Bacillati; phylum Actinomycetota; class Actinomycetes; order Pseudonocardiales; family Pseudonocardiaceae; genus Actinosynnema; species Actinosynnema sp. CS-041913. The sequence goes on from NZ_CP192037.1 coordinate 4,666,020, forward strand.
GCGGGCGACGCGTCGGCGCTGGTCGAGCCGCAGGTCGTCCGACGGCGGCATCCGGTCCACCGTCACGCCGAGGATTTCGAGTTGCGCGCGCATGGTCGCGTCGACCGTCGTGGACGCCACGATGTGGCACCGCAGCCCGTAGCGGTGGCACGCCATGGCGAGCGCCAGCGCGTAGATCCCGCTGGAGCTGTCGACCACGGTCTGTCCTTTGTGGATGGTCCTGTCGGCGAGCAGCCTGCGCACCGCGCCCAGCGCCGCGTACACCTTCAACGTCTCGAACCGGACCAGCACCACGTTGGGCGACAGGCGGATCAGCGCGGGCGTCTTGACCGCGTCCGTGATGTGCTCGTGCACGGCGATCACGGGTTCACCGGCCGATCGACCGCAGGTAGGTCGCGAGCGACTCGGCGGCCTGCGCGTTGCGCGGCCCGCTGACCAGGTCGCCGTAGGAGATGACGTGGAACCTGTCGTCCCGCACCGCCGGTGTCCGCGCCACCTGCGGCGAGGACTTGAGGAACGTGATCTTGTCCTCGGCGGGCTGGTCGGCGTAGTCCACCACGATGACCACCTCGGGCTCCGACTCGACGACGGCCTCCCAGCCGACCGAGCCCCAGCCGTCCGCCAGGTCCCGGAAGACGTTCACCCCGCCCGCCGCCGCGATGATGTCGTTGGGCGCGGCGTGCTTCCCGGCCGTGTACGGCTGGTCGGCGCCCGAGTCGTAGACGAACACCCGCACCGGCGGCGCGTCCTTCGGCGCGCCCGACCGGACCGCGTCGAACCGGCCCTGCAACTCCCGCACGAGTTCGTCGGCCCTCGGCCGCACGCCGAAGATGTCGCCCAGGTTGCGCAGGTCGGTGTACAGCGCCTCCACCGGCGTCGCCTCGGCCTTGGCCGTCGGGTACTCCCAGCACGTCTCGGTGTGCAGGTAGCTGCGGATGCCGAGCTGGTCGAGCAGCTTCGGCGTGATGCCGCGCTCCTCGCTGAACCCGGAGTTCCAGCCCGCGATCACCCAGTCGGCCTCGGCCTGCACCAGGATCTCCTTGGTGACCCGCGAGGTGCCGAGCCGCTCGACCCGGGCGTAGTCGTCCTTCCACGGCGAGCCCGCGATCGACGGGTCGCCCAGGGAGTTCATGACGTAGCCGCGCATCCGGTCGGCCAGCCCGAGGGAGAACATCTTCTCCGACCCGGACACGTCGTAGGCCACCGGGCGGGCCGGCTTCGGGTAGGCGACCCGCTCGCCGCAGTTGGTCACGGTCGCGGGACCGGCCGCCGTCCCGCTCGGGCCGGCGGCCTCCACCTTCGCCCCGCAGGAGGCCAGCAGCACGGCGGCGGCCAGCAGGGCGGTCGTGCGCGACAGGGTCATGGCATGGTCCCCTCGGAAGTCGTGCCGTCCACGGGCAGGTCGTAGAGCAGTTGCACAACACCGGTCACCGGATGGGAGACCGGGGTGACGTCGACACCGAACACCTCGCGCACCGCGTCCGGGGTGAGCACTTCGGCGGGTTTGCCGCAGGCGACCAGCGAGCCTCCGCGCAGCAGCGCGATCCGGTGGCACACGGCGGCGGCGAGGTTGAGGTCGTGCAGCGCGACCAGCACGGTCAGGCCGCAGCCGCGCAGGAACCGCAGCAGCTCCACCTGGTGCCGCACGTCCAGGTGGTTGGTGGGCTCGTCCAGCACCAGCACGGCCGGTTCCTGCACCAGCGCCCGCGCCACCAGGACGCGTTGCCGCTCGCCGCCGGACAGGGTGAGCACGCTGCGGTGCGCGAGGTGGGTGATGTCCATGCGCCGCAACGCTTCCCGGCACAGCTCCCGTTCCCGGGCGGTCAGCCGCAGGTTGCCGCGCTGGTGCGGCGCCCGGCCGAGCGCGACGACCTCCTCCACGGTGAAGTCCAGCTCCGCCCGGCTGTCCTGGGTGAGCGCGGCGATCCGCTGCGCCGTCGCCCGCAACCCTTGCCCGGCGAGGTCCGCGCCGTCGAGCAGCACCGCACCCGACGACGGCGTGAGCGCCCGGTACACGCACCGCAGCGCGGTGGACTTGCCGCTGCCGTTGGGTCCGAGCAGACCGACCACCTCGCCCGCGCGGAGGTCCAGCCGCAGCGCGTGCACCAGCTCCGACCCGGCGATCTCCACCGACACGTCGTGCAGCGACAACGGGAGCGCGTCCATCAGCCGCCCCCGAACGCGTAGCCCCGCCGCCGCATCACCACGAGGAACACCGGCACGCCGATCAACGCGGTGATCACTCCCAACGGCAGCTCCTCGGGCGCGAACAGCGTCCGGGCCACCAGGTCCACCCACACCAGGAAGCACGCGCCCGCCAACGGCGCGACGGCCAGCACCCGGCGGTGCCCCGAGCCGACCACCATCCGCACCACGTGCGGCAGCACCAGACCGACGAACCCGATCGCGCCGCTCACCGCCACCAGCAGCCCCGTCACCACGGCCGTGAGCACGAACAGCCACCGCCGCAGCCGGGCCGCGTCCGTGCCCAGGCTCGCCGCCGTCTCGTCGCCCATCGACAGCACGTCCAGCGCGGTCCCGTTGCAGAGCAACACGACCACCGCCACCACCACCGCGACGGCCGCCAGCGGCAGCGACGCCCAGGTGGCCGCGCCGAGGCTGCCCAGCAGCCAGAACAGCACGGTCTGCGCGGCCTGGCCGTTGGGCGACAGGAAGACCAGGACGCTCATCACCGCCTGGAAGGCGTAGGCCAGCGCGACACCGGTCAACACCAGCCGCAACGGCGTCAGCCCCAACCGGCTGCGGGCCGCCAGGTACACCAGGACGGTCGCGCCCAGCGCCCCGAGGAACGCCGCCGTCGACAACGCGAACACCCCGAGCGAGGCGAACAGGCCGAACACCACGACCGCCGTCGCGCCCACCGACGCGCCGGACGAGATGCCCAGCACGAACGGATCGGCCAACGCGTTGCGCACCAACGCCTGCACCGCGACGCCGACCACGCTCAGCCCGGCCCCGACCACCGCCGCGAGCAGCACACGGGGTGCCCGCACGTGCCAGACGATCGAGTAGCCGGTGACTTCGTCCGGCCGGATCGTGCCGCCGCTGACCGCTTTCCCCAGGAACCGCAACACGTCCGGCAACGGCACGGTCGTCGGTCCGAGCGCGATGCCCACGACGACCGACACCGCCAACGCCACCGACAGCACTGCCAACGGCGTGACCAGACTGCCCGTGGCCGCCTCTTCTGGTTCGGCGAGCAGGCCCGCCCGCCGGTCAGTCCGCACGGCCGCCACGCACGAGCAGCGGCGAGGTGGCGGCCTCCACCTCGCGGCCCGCGGGGAATATGACGTCGGCGAACCCCACCCACAGCTCGTCGTCCTCGTACCAGTGCATGTCCCTCCGCTCGCACGCTGCACCGTTCCAGACGTACGAGTCGTGGGAGAGCACCGATCAGTTCCCGGCAACCGCCGACTTTTCGCCGTGCCGCACCCACAGGGCGGCGACCAGCGCCAACACCGAGATCCCACCGAACACCGCCGCCGCGCCCGGCCAGCCACCGAACCCGAGCCCGACACCGCCCAGCGCCGCGCCGGCGAACATGCCGACGCTCATCGCCGCGCCGTTGACCCCCAGGGCCGCGCCCCGCGCGTCACCGCTGTGCCGGACGAGCAGCGTCACCACGCACGCGGCGGCCGTGGCGTGGCTGGCGGCGAGCAGCGAGGTGAGGACCAGCGCCACCGCGAACACGTGCGTGAAGAAGATCGCGACCACCGCGGCCGACGCGATCGCCAACGCGACCGGCAGGACCCGGTGGGCGACGATCCGGTCCGCGCCGAGCAGCCGTCCGGCCAGCAGGTTGCCCAGGAAGAACGAGGTGCCGCTGAGCGTCCAGACCAGCGCGAACGCCCCCGGCGTCAACCGGAAGCGCTCGTCGTAGAAGCCCGCGAGGTAGGACAGGTAGCCCATGAACGCGGCGGTCCGCAACAGCGCCACCGCCAGCACCGGCCGCAATCCCGCGAGCTTGCGGTAGGACGCGAGATAGCCGACCTTGACCTGCACGGGCACCGCCGGTCCGGGCCGCGTGAAGAACACCGCGGCCAACACCGCCGCCAGCACGGCGATCGCCAGCAGGTCGCCCCGCCACCCCCAGAGCATCGCCGGCACCGCCACCACGGGCGCGGCCAGCATCGCCGTCAACGACTGGGTGGCCGTCACGAGCGTCGCCGCCCGCCCGGCCGCGGGCCCGTCCCCGTACCGATCGGCCGCCGCCGCGCCCAACGCGGGGTTGAGCACCGCCATCGCCACGCCCACCAGCAGGCAGAAGACGACCAACGCGGCGAACTGCCCCACCGCGCCCACCACCGAGGCCAGCGCGAGCACCACCAACCCCACCGCCGCCGCGCGCAGCCGCGCGACCCGGTCCAGCAGCGGAGCCAACCCGGCGCCGACCGCCAGCGCGGCCAACCCGCCCAGTCCCCGCAGCCCGCCGGTAGCCGCGACACCGCTGCCCGCGTCCCGCGCGATGTGCACCAGGTACGTGCTGAACACCGTGAACGGCAGCAGGGTCACCGCGGACGCGAGGAGCACCGGCCCCAACTGCCGCGCCATCCGCAGATCCCCCGGCACGGCCAGCCGCTCGGCGCCCACGCTGCACTCCCCCCGACGATTCGCGGAAGACTCTCGCATACGCCGACGCCGGCCGGCGGTCCCGCCACCGAAGTCCGCGCAGTCCGGCGGTCGAAGCCCGGTCAGTCCCGCGGTCGAAGCCCGGTAGTTCGGCGGTCGAAGCCTTCGGCGACACCTGGATGCGGGCCGCCCGTCGTTGACTCTCCCCCGGGCCGTGTCTATAAAGGTCCGGACCCAGGGTGGAGCCGCGACGCCCGAAGCCCCTTGTTCCGAAGGGTGTCACCGGCATGGAAAAACGTCTGTCGGCTCTGGTGGCGGCGTGCGTGGTGGTCCTGTCCAGCGCGCAAGCCGGGGCGTCCGGCGGCTCCACCGTGGACGTCTCGACCGCCGCGCAACTCCGGGCGGCACTGGCGGACGCGACACCCGGCCAGACCATCCGCCTGGCGGCCGGCGTGTACCGGGGCTCGTTCGTGACCACCAGGCCCGGCACGGCGGCCGACCCCATCACCCTCACCGGTCCCGCCGACGCGGTGCTGGTCAACGACGGCCCCTCCGGCACCGGCCCCGGCTGCCCGACGCCGACGGCGGGCTGGGACTCGGGTTACGGGCTGTGGCTGTACGGCGCGCCGCACTGGAACCTGGCGGGGTTCACCGTGCGCGAGTCCAAGAAGGGCATCGTGGTGGACGACTCGCACCACACCGTGATCTCGCGGGTGTCCGTGCACCACGTGGACGAGGAGGGCGTGCACTTCCGGCGTTCGTCGGCGGACAGCGTGCTGCGCGACTCTACGATCACCGACACCGGCTTGGCGCAGCCGGGTTACGGCGAGGGCGTCTACCTCGGATCGGCGAACTCGAACTGGCCGTGCCACGGGAACAGCGGTGGCGTCGACCGCAGCGACCGGGTGCAGGTGCTGGGCAACCGGATCGGGCCGAACATCGCGGCGGAGCCCGTCGACGTCAAGGAGGGCACGTTCGACGGGGTGATCCGGGGCAACACGTTCGACGGCACCGGGATCTCCGGGCAGAACTCGGCGGACTCGTGGATCGACGTGAAGGGCATCGGCTACACGATCGAGGACAACACGGGGACGTTCGCCTCCCCCGGCACGTTCGCCAACGGGTACGAGACGCACAACCCCGCCACCACCCCGTCGTTCGCCAACGGCTGCGGGAACACCTGGCGCGACAACCGCTCGGATCTCGGCGGCGTGGGGCAGTACGCCATCAAGATCACGTCCACCTCGAAGTGCGCCGGCCTGCCGAACGTCGTGTACGCGTCGAACACCGCGACCAGGGCCGTCAAGGGTCTGACCAACATCCCGGTCACACCGTGACTTGAAATGGCAGTCGTTTCCATTTCACGGCACATTGTTGCCAGCTATTGGCAAAAGTTCGGATTGGGCACGAACCCGAAAATGGTGTCCGCCAGGTCGGCGGGTTGGTCCATTTCGCGGCACGCGGTTCGGGAGCCGGGCGCTAATTTGGACATCATGGCGCATATCCACCTAGGCGTTGACGAGACCCTGTTCCCCGGGATCACCGGCCCCATGCGGTTTCGGCCGGAGACGGCCGGGCCGCTCAACCAGTTGGCCGAGACGCTCCTGCGGGGCCCGCACACCCTGCCGCCGGGCGAGCGCGAGCTGATCGCCGCGTACGTGTCCGCCCTCAACCGCTGCGTGTTCTGCTGCGACTCGCACTCGGCGATCGCGGCGGCGCAGTTGGATGATGGGATGGCGCTGGTCAAAGAGGTTCTCGCGGACATCGACGCGGCGCCGATCCCCGACAAGCTGCGGGCGTTGTTGCACATCGCCGCCGCCGTGCAGAAGTCGGGTCAGCACGTCACCACCCTGCTGGTGGACGAGGCCCGATCCGAAGGCGCCACCGACGTCGAGATCCACGACACCGTGCTGATCGCCGCCGCGTTCTGCATGTTCAATCGCTATGTGGATGGTCTCGGCACTTTGCTGCCCGAGTACTCCGCGCACTACGCCGAGTCGGCGCGGCACATCGTCGAGCACGGCTACGGCGGGCCGGTCGCGAACAAGCCTGCCACGTAGCCGTCCCCATCGAGGCGATGTAGGCGTGCAGCCCGAGGATGGGGTCCGGACCGCATCCTCGGGCTGCCCACGCGCAAGCGGGCCACTTCAAACTCCTGAAGAACCCCTATTACGACGCTTCATCACGCGCGTTCGTGTTATCCGCCGCCGCGTGCATCATCCCGCCCCGCGCCCGAATCTCCCCGCCGGATGCCGATCGTCCGACGGACCCCGTCGGCGATCTCGACATCCTCGCGGGCTTCGACCACCCACACGCCGACCGCCGAGCCGGCGCTGCTGACCAGGGCATCGGCCGACCGCGCGGCATTGCGGCGGGCGTCCAGCTCGACACCGAGGAACCCAAGTCCCGCAACGGTTTGCGAGCGCACCACGGCGTCGTGCTCGCCGACGCCGCCGGTGAACACCAGCAGGTCCAAGCCGCCCAGCGACGCCGCCATGGCCGCGATGCCCTGCCGCAACCGGTGGACGAAGACCTCCAGCGCCAGGGCGGCGTCCCGAGAACCCGAGTCGGCCGCCCGGTGGACATCGCGGAGGTCCGCGTTGCCCGCGAGCCCGCGGACGCCGGACTCGTGCTCCAGCCCGTCGGCCAGGTCCGACACGTCGAGCTTGCCGTTGTGCAGCAACCACACCAACAACCCCGGGTCCACGTCACCGCTGCGCGTGGCCATCACGAGACCGGCCAACGGCGTGAACCCCATCGTCGTGTCGACCGAACGCCCGTCGCGGACCGCCGCCAGCGAGCACCCCGCCCCGAGATGGCAGGTGACCACCCGCGAGCCGCCGCCGAGTTCCGTCGCACGCCGGGCCGCGTAGGCGTGGGACAGGCCGTGGAACCCGTAGCGCCGCAGGTCCCAAGCCTTCCGCCACCGCGCGGGCAGGGCGTAGGTCCGTGCGGCGGCGGGCAGGGTGTGGTGGAAGGCCGTGTCGAAGCACGCCACCTGCGGCACGTCCGGCAGCAGTTCCGTGACGGCGTCGATGCCGGCCAGCGCCCGTGGCTGGTGCAGCGGCGCGAGGTCGGTCAGGCGCTCGATCCGCGTCCGCACGTCGGCGTCCACCACGGCGGGCGCGCTGAAGTCCGGCCCGCCGTGCACCACGCGGTGGCCCACGGCGGCGATGTCCGGCGCGTCGGCGAGGAAGTCGGCGATGCCGTCAGTGCCGTCCCACCGTTCGAGGTGCCGCTGGGCGAGCACCGAGTCGTCCTCGTCCAGCACGGACAGCTTGAGGCTCGACGAGCCCGCGTTCACCACCAGCAGACCGCGCATCAGTAGGGCCAGGTCCATTCCCGGACCTCCGGCAGGTCCTCGCCGTGTTCCCGGATCCACGCGTGGTGGCGGTTGCGCTGGTCCTGCATGTGCTGGCGCAGGCCGGCCGCTTTCGGACCCAGGCCGGGCACGCGGTCGACCACGTCCACCACGAGCCGGTAGCGGTCCATGTCGTTGAGCACCAGCATGTCGAACGGGGTCGTGGTGGTGCCTTCCTCCTTGTAGCCGCGCACGTGGATGTTCCGGTGGTTGGTGCGCCGGTAGGTCAGGCGGTGGATGAGCCACGGGTAGCCGTGGTAGCCGAAGATCACCGGCTTGTCGGGGGTGAACAACGCGTCGAACTCGCGGTCCGCCATGCCGTGCGGGTGCTCGGTCTCCGGTTGCAACCGCATCAGGTCGACCACGTTGACCACGCGCACCCGCAACTCGGGCAGGTGTTCCCGGAGCAGCGCCGCCGCCGCGAGGACTTCCATCGTCGGCGCGTCGCCCGCGCACGCCAGCACCACGTCGGGTTCGGCCTCGGCGGTGCCGGCCCACTCCCAGATACCCGCTCCCCGCGCGCAGTGCAGGGCCGCCTCCTCCGGGCCCAGCCAGTCCGGCGTGAGGTTCTTGCCCGCGACGATCACGTTGACGTAGTCCCGGCTGCGCAGGCAGTGGTCGGCCACGGACAGCAGCGTGTTGGTGTCCGGCGGCAGGTAGACCCGGACGACCTCCGCCTTCTTGTTCATCACGTGGTCGATGAAACCGGGGTCCTGGTGGGAGAACCCGTTGTGGTCCTGCCGCCACACGTGCGACGACAGCAGGTAGTTCAGCGACGCCACCGGCCGCCGCCAGGCCAGCCCGCGGTGGACCTTGAGCCACTTGGCGTGCTGGTTGAACATCGAGTCCACGATGTGCGTGAACGCCTCGTAGCAGTTGAACAGCCCGTGCCGCCCGGTCAGCAGGTAGCCCTCCAGGAAGCCCTGGCACAGGTGCTCGGACAGCACCTCCACCACCCGGCCGCGGTGGTCCAGGTGCTCGTCCACCGGCAGCAGCTCGGCCTGCCACTGCTTGCCGGTCACCTCGAACACCGCGTCCAGCCGGTTCGACGCCGTCTCGTCCGGCCCGAACAGCCGGAAGTTGTCCTGGTCGGCGTTCAGCGTGAACACGGCCCGCAGCATGCGCCCCAGCACGCGCGTGGGCTCCGAGGTCGTGGTGCCGTGCTTGGCGACCTCCACCGCGTACGGGCGCATGCCCGGCAACCGCAGTTCCCGCAGCAGCAGACCGCCGTTGGCGTGCGGGGTCGCGCCCATCCGCAACGTGCCGGTCGGCGCGAGATCGACCAGTTCGGGCCTCGGGCGGCCGTGTTCGTCGAACAGCTCCTCCGGCCGGTACGACCGCAGCCACGCTTCGAGCAGCTTCAGGTGCTCGGGGTTGTCCCGCACGCCCGCCAAGGGGACCTGGTGGGACCGCCACGTGCCCTCCACCGGCAGCCCGTCCACTTCGGACGGTCCGGTCCAGCCCTTGGGGCTGCGCAACACGATCATCGGCCAGCGCGGCCGTTGCGTCCGCCCCGAGGTCTTGATGCGGCGGATCTCGTCCACGACCTCGTCCAGCACCTCGGCCATCCGGCCGTGCACCACCGCCGGGTCGTCACCCTCCACATAGGACGGCGCATAGCCGTAGCCGCGCAACAGCGCGTCCAACTCGTCGTGCGGGATGCGGGCCAGCACCGTGGGGTTGGCGATCTTGTAGCCGTTGAGGTGCAGGATCGGCAGCACCACCCCGTCCCGGGCCGGGTCGAGGAACTTGTTGCCGTGCCAGCTCGCGGCCAGCGGACCGGTCTCCGCCTCGCCGTCGCCGACCACGCACGCCACCAGCAGGTCCGGGTTGTCGAACGCCGCCCCGAACGCGTGCGCCAGCGAGTACCCCAGCTCACCGCCCTCGTGGATGGACCCGGGCACCTCCGGCGCGACGTGGCTGGGCACCCCGCCGGGGAACGAGAACTGCCGGAACAGCCGCCGCATCCCGTGCTCGTCACGCTGCACGTCCGGGTAGTTCTCGGTGTACGAGCCCTCCAGCCAGGTGTTCGCGAGCAGCGCCGGACCACCGTGCCCCGGCCCGGTCACGAACAGCACGTTCAGCTCACGTGCCTTGATCACCCGGTTCAGGTGCGCGTACAGGAAGTTCAGGCCGGGCGTCGTGCCCCAGTGGCCCAGCAGCCGGGGCTTGATGTGCGCGGGCGTCAGCGGCTCGGTCAGCAGCGGGTTGTCCAGCAGGTAGATCTGCCCCGCCGACAGGTAGTTCGCCGCCCGCCAGTACGCGTCGACCAGCGACAGGTCCGTTCGGGTGGTCGCCGACATCGCTCTCCCCGGGGTGTCGAAGCGGTGGTCAGTCCGTCGCGGGCGGTCGCACCACGGCCAGCGGGCACGGCGCGTGGTAGACCAGGGTCTGGCTGGTCGAGCCGAGCAGCATGCCCTTGAAACCGCCGCGCCCCCGGCTGCCCACGACGAGCAACCGGGCGCCCAGGTCCGCGGCCGACTTGAGCAGCGCACGGGCCGGCCGATCGCGGACCACCGCCCGCTCCACCCTGACATCCGGGTACTGCTCCTGCCACCCGGCGAGCCGTTCGGCCAGCTCGACGTGCTCCTGCTGCTCCACCTGCGCCCAGTCCACCGGCAGCCGGTCGCCGTACAGCCCGTCCATCACGAAGTCGTTCCCGGCGAGCACGGCGGTCAGCGGCGCGCGGCGCATCGAGGCGGCCTCGAAGGCGAACGCCACGGCCCGGTCGCCGGCGGGCGACCCGTCCACCCCGACCACGACCGGCCCGTCGGCGGTCACCGAGCCGCGCACCACCACGACGGGGCAGTCGCCGTGCGCCACCACGGCCACCGCGACCGACCCGACCAGCAGGCCCGTGAAGCCGCCGAGCCCCCGGGAGCCGAGCACGATCAGCCGGGCGCGCTTCGACTCCCACACCATCGCGCCGGCCGCGCCCGAGTGCTCCAACGCCACCGACACGTCGACCTCGGGCGCGGTCGCACGGGCGACGGCCTCCGCGTCGGCCAACTGCTGTCGTCCCTGCTCCTCCAGCGCCTGGCGCACTTCGTGCCCGGTCAGGACGACTTCGGGATAGCCTCGGCTGGGCAGCAGGTAGGCGTGCACGAGCTTGAGCGGCACCCGGTGGCGCGCGGCTTCCTCGGCGGCCCACTTCACGGCCGTCAGAGCCGACTCCGAGCCGTCCACACCGACCACGATCGGAACACTCATGACGCAATCCTTTCCGAAGTACCCGGAACCCGCCCGTCGACGGTTCCGACGCTAGGCAGCGGTGCGGCCACCGGCAGCGGGCCCAGGTCCCGACCCGACGGGGCCTTACGCCTCTGTCCGGTGGCGGGACGGCTCGGAGAGGGTCACGATCGACAGACGCGGAGGTGGGCACGTGAGTGCGAAGGTGTTCCTGGTGGACGACCACGAGGTGGTCCGGGTCGGGCTCAGGGAGCTCCTGAACGGCGCCGAGGGCCTGGCGGTCGTGGGCGAGGCCGGGTCGGTCGCCGAGGCCCTCGCGCTGGTCCCCGACAGCGACGCGGACGTGGCCGTGCTGGACGTGCGGCTGCCCGACGGCAACGGCATCGAGCTGTGCCGCGAGCTGCGGTCCCGGCTACCCGGCCTGCACTGCCTCATGCTGACCTCGTTCACCGACGACGAGGCGTTGTTCGACGCCATCATGGCGGGCGCGTCGGGGTTCGTGCTGAAGCGGATCCTGGGCACCGACCTGGTCTCCGCCGTGCGCACGGTAGCCGCCGGCGAGTCACTGCTGGACGCCCGCTCCACGTCCGCGCTGCTCAACCGCATCCGGCGGGAACGCGAGCAGGGCGACCCGGTGCGGATGCTGACCGAGCAGGAACGGGTCGTGCTCGACCACATCGGCGAGGGCCTGACCAACCGGCAGATCGCCGAGAAGATGTTCCTGGCCGAGAAGACCGTCAAGAACTACGTCTCGCACCTGCTGGCCAAGCTCGGCCTCGAACGCCGCACCCAGGCCGCCGTCCTGGCCACCCACCTGCGCAAGCCCTGGACGCGCGAGGAACGTTAGCCGGGGACGGGTCTGGACGACGGGTCGAGCCGGTCAGCCTCAACTGCGCTTCAGCAGTCTCCAGAGGAAAGAAGGCAAACTCGGATAGTTCGTCGTCTTTCACCGACATGCGGCGTACGTCTTCCTCGCCGGCTGTCCCGCCGTCGAAGATGAACACCAGTAGGTCATCCCACGGACCATGCGCGGCTACCCAGTCCACGAGCAACAGGCCGCTGATCTACGTGGTAAAACCTAGCTCCTCTTCCACTTCGCGGACAGCCGCAGTAATTGGCGACTCGTTCGCCTCCGCCATGCCGCCGGGTAGATCCCAGTACTGTTTGTATGTTGGGTTCACCAGTAGGACCCGGCCGCCCTTATCGCAGATGACGACCTTCGCAGAGACGCGCTTGCGAGCTTGCCGAGCGTTCCCTTCCGCCAACCACCTGAAGCGCTCGGGGTCGTTGTCTTCCCGCGTACTCGTACCGGCCATTCCGGCTGTGCTGCCGGCGATCGAAGCCGCGCCCGCTCGGCGCGGATCAGGTAGCCCAGGGGGACGGGGGTGTGGTGGGACAGCGGAATCGCGGTTGCTCGCTGACCTGTCGGTCGGCGATGGTGCGCGTCCGCGAAAAGGAAGCATCAACGGATCGCGACCTGGCGTTGGAGTTGCGTGAGGATTCGCGGCTCTGGCAGTGAGGCGTGGTTGGCTGCTTGTCATGGCTCCTTCCGCTCTTGACGGTCCGACCGGCGGTTATCGCAACGCGCCGACATCGGCGCCTGGCGTTGCCTTCGGTGCTGTGCTGCCCGCGGCGTCATCGGATGCGGTGGCAGGTGGCGTGATATCGGTGGACTTGGCTGAGTTGGGGCGCGCGGTGATGTCGTTCCACGACGCCGCACAGGCCGCGGGCCGGGCGGCGAGCACGGCACCGCGCCCGATCGCTGGTTCAGCGTTCGGTGTCGCACCGTGGGGTGGTGATCCCCTCGGCGCGGCCTTCGGCAACCAGTACGCCGGGACTTCCGAGCAGTTGCCGGAGGCGTTGGAGGCGCTGCGGGCGTTGCTGACCGTCACTGCGGGCAAACTGGCGGCAGCACGGGATGGCTTCGCCGCGGCCGAGGGGCGGGCGACCGAGGAGGCCGCCGGGCTGAGCAGGGTCATCCGTGGCCGCGACTGAGGTCCCGGAGGGGGTTCAGCGGCTGCTGGAGGTGCTGGTCGGCAACGACTGGCCGGAGGGCAATCCGGATGATCTCCGCGTTATGGCCGGTCAGTGGCGTACGACCGCGCAGACACTGGCCGCTGTGCCGGTCCTGGTCCGTGAGGGAGCCGCCAGGGCCGACCGGGGCATGCACGGGCCGGCTGGTGAGGCGTTTCGCGCGTTCATCGTCCCGTTCATCGACGATGACGGGTATCTCGACAGTCTGCACAAGGCGTGCCTGGGGATGGCCGAGGCGCTGGACGCGATGGCTGTGCAGATCGAGATGCTGCGCCTGATCATCATCGAGTTGCTGGTGATTCTTGCGATCCAGATTGCCGCGGAGATGGCGGCCGCCCCGTACACGTTCGGTGCGTCCCTGGCCAACATCGCCGTGCACATGACGGCAACGCGGGCCGCTGTGGTTACCGTGATCCGGCAGGCCGTCATCGGCCTGGTCAGCCACCTGGCCGCCTCTCTGCTGGCTCAGGTCGGTGTGGTTTTCCTGGCCCAGTTCATCCTGATCTGCCAGAAGAAGCTCTCCGGTTTCAGCGCTCAGGAGTTCCGGGCCGCCGCGGTCAACGCCTCGGTCGGGGGCGCGGTCGGCCTCGGTATGGGCGCGCTGGGCAATCTGGCCAAGGTCAACGCGGCGAAGCCACTTCGCGAGGCCGTCCCGGCCGCGCGTTTCTTCGACGGTTCCGTGCCTACCACGTGGAAGTCGGCGGGCACGAGGTTCAGCGTGAACGCTCCGCTCGACATCGGGTGGGGAGCCGCCACCGGTGTCGCCGAGGCCGCCGCTCAGGACGCGGCCACCGGTCTGTCGGGTGACGAGGTGTACGGCGCGATGAACGGCGCGTTCACCGGTGTCCGCGACACCGCGCACAACGCGTTCAACCCGCACAGCAAGTTCTCCACCAACCCCGCCTTCTACCTGGACAAGACACTAAACGGCCGCTGGGACAACCCCAACATCCAACCACCATCGCAGCCTCCGAACACGCCGACCGGGCAGATGCCGCCGCAGTTGCCCGCCATCACGCGGGACGACTGGGATGCGTGGGCCGAGCACACGACGGGCGCGGTGGTCGATCGCGGTAACCAGCGCACTGCCTGAGGCGCACGGGTGACAAGCCGGGTGTTGATGATGCCGTAGGCGGCGGTCCCGGACGCCGCCGCGGTGGCGCCCGCCAGATGCGGCACGAGCAGCCACGGACGGTTGTCCCGCACCATTCCCGCCAGCAGCCGCACCCGGCCGCGCAGCCCGACCAGGGCGAGGTGGGTCTCGGTGGACCGGTGCCCACCGGATATCGGCTCCGTCGGGGCCGGCGCCTCGCGCAGTCGTGCCACGGCCCCCTTCCCACCGTGCTCCCCGTCGATGCCGAGCCGCCGCGACACCAGCCTGCCGCACCACGTGGACCAGCAATGCCCGTGCCCGGTAACGCGCCAGGACCGCACCGAGCGCAGGCAGCGAGACAGTTCTGTCCGTTGGGACGTGCCGCTTTCCGGCACCCTCGGACGGAGCGAGGTGATCACCGTGCGTGGACACCACTGGCATGGTCCGCGGGTGAGCGGCCGGATGGGCGCACTACCCGTCTAAGGCAACGGCACCTGCCATGCGACCCGCGTGCCGCCGCCCGGTTCGGGCGACACCGTCAGCGTGCCACCCAGCTCGACAGCCCGCTGCTCCAGGTTGTGCAGACCACTCCGAGCAACCTGATCAGGCAGCCCCACACCGTTGTCCACGACAGTGATCGTCAACTGCTCCCCCGCCTCGACGGTGAGCGTGAGCTCGGTCGCACGCGCGTGCCGGACGGCGTTGCTGACCGCCTCGCGCACGACCGCCTCGGCGTGCTCGGCGACGTCCTCGGGCACCGAGTTGTCCACCGTGCCGGTCATCCGCACGGCCGGGGCGAGCGCCGCGTGCTCGGTCAGCTCCGACACCAGGTCCAGCAGCCTCCGCCGCAGGCCGGGCGCATCCTCGGACGCCTGGAGGTCGAAGATCGAGGTCCGGATCTCCAGCACGGTCTCGTCGAGCTGCCGGACCGCCTTCTCCACCCGCTCCCGCACCCGTGGCTGCTGGATCGTCCCCAACGCGCCCTGGAGGCTCATGCCGGTCGCGAACAGCCGCTGGATCACGTGGTCGTGCAGGTCGCGGGCGATCCGGTCGCGGTCCTCCAGGACGGCCACCAGGCGCCGCGCCCGCTGGTTCTCGGCGAACTCCAGCGCCACCGCCGCCTGGTCGGCGAACGCGGCCAGCAGCGGCACCTGGTCCGCCCCGAACGGCGCGCAGCCCTTGCCACGGGCCGCCAGCAGCACCCCGTTCACGGTCGAACCGGTCCGCAGCGGCACCGCCACCCCCGGACCCACGTCGACCGGTGTGCGTCCCAGTCGGCCGTTCAGGTCCTCGATCAGCATCGGCGCGGCCGACGCCAGGACCTCGTCGGCGAACGTGCCGCCCGCGAGCACGTCCCCGACCAGCTCCTCGACCGGTGTGCCGGCGGCCGACGCGATCCGCAGCCGACCGCCCTCCCCGGCCAGCACCAGCAGCGACATCGACGCCGACGACAGCTCGCAGGTCCGCCGGGTGATCAGGTGCAGCGCGTCCTCCGCCGGCGCGCCGCCCAGCAGCGCGGAGTTGATCTCCGCCGTGGCCGCCAGCCGGCGCTCCCGCATCCGCGACCGCTCGAACAGCCGGGCGTTCTCGATCGCCACCCCGGCCGCCGCCGCGAGCGCGGACAGCACCACCTCGTCGTCGGCCGTGAAGTCCGCGCCGTCGGTCTTCTCGGTCATGTAGAGGTTGCCGAACACCTCGTCCCGCACCCGCACCGGAACGCCGAGGAAGCTGTGCATCGGCGGGTGGTTCGGCGGGAAGCCGACGGACGCCTCGTGGATGGTCAGGTCGTGCAGCCGGATCGCCCTCGGGTCCTTGATCAGCAGCCCGAGCAGGCCCTTGCCCTCCGGCAGGTGCCCCATCCGGGCACGGGTCTCGTCGTCGATGCCGACGTACACGAATTCCGACAGGTCGTCACGCGTGCCCAGCACGCCCAGCGCCCCGTACCGCGCGCCCACCAGCTCGACCGCGACCTGGACGATCCGCAGCAGCGTCGAGTCCAGCTCCAGACCGGCGCCCACGGCGAGCACGGCGCCCAGCAGCCGCTGCATCTTGTCCCGCGTCGACCCGATCTCGGCCAGCCGCTCCCGCATCTCGTCCAGCAGCTCGTCCAGCCGCAGCCCGCTCAGCAGGCGGTGCGGCGAGGCTCCGTCGGGATCGACCACGTGCGCCAGCGTCGCACGGCCGGGTGGGAGCACCAAGTCCGGTGGTCCCGGCCGATCCGGGACCTTCGACCGTGTGGGCGGCCCGTTCCGGAGTGGACAGTGGTGGGTGTTGATTCGTTCGGGTGAATTCGAGGTGGCGGTGGTGAAAGGGATGACGGGGGCGCTCGGTCTGGCGGCTGACGAGGTGACGGAGGTGCTGGCCACGGCCGCGCTCGCCCCGTCCGCGCACAACACGCAGCCGTGGCGGTTCCGGCTGGGCCCGCGTCGGATCGAGGTGCACCCCGATCCGACGCGACGGCTGGCCGCGACCGACCCGGCGGACCGCGACCTGCGCCTGGCGTGCGGTGCGGCGCTGTTCAACCTGCGGCTCGCGTTGCAGGCGCGGAGCGTCCGGCCGCTGGTGTCGCTGCTGCCGGACCGCGACGCGATGGCCGCGATCCGGCTGGGTGGCCGGTTCCCGGCGGACGAGGCCACCCGGCGGCTGCTCGCGGCGGTCCCGGCGCGGCGGTCCAACCGCAAGCCGTTCCACGACGTGCCGGTGCCCGCGGCGCACCGGCACGCGCTGGTCCGCGCCGCCGAGCGGGAGCAGTCCTGGCTGCACCTCGTCACCGACCGCGACCAGCGCTTCCACCTGCGACAACTGGTCGCGAAGGCGCACCGGTCCCAGGTCGGCGACGCGGGTGTCCAGGCCGAGCTGGAGGCGTGGACCGGCGCGCGGTCCGGTGACGGCGTGCCGCGGGCGTCGGCCGGGTTCCGCCCCGCGCCGCAGGACGAGTGGGCGCTGCGCGACTTCCGGGGCGGGGAACGCCCGCCGGGCAAGGACTACGAGTCCGACCCGCTGATGGTCGTGCTGTGCTCGTTCTGCGACGGGCCGCTCGACCAGCTCCAGGCCGGGCAGGCCCTGCAACGGGTGCTGCTGACCGCGACCACGCTCGGGCTGTCCGCGTCGGTCATGTCCCAGCCCATCGAGGTGGGCCCGGTCCGCGACCGGCTGCGCCGCACGCTGGGCGGCATGGTGGTACCGCAGGCCGTGCTCCGGATCGGCTTCGGCTCCCCCGTACCGCCGGCCCCGCGGCGCCCCGTGGACGACCTGCTCATGGAGCCCGCCGCCGCCTGAGGTCCGACCGCGGCGGTTACGCTGGGTTTCGTGTCACGTACCCGCATGTACCGCCGCGGGGTGTTGGAGGCCCAGGGCTTCCCCGCTCGCGAACTCGCCGAGCGCCTGCGGGACGACGACGTCACGGTGTGGGTCGACCTGTGCGGACCGTCCCAGGCCGACCTCGCCCTCATCGCCGACGAGCTGGGCCTGCACGAGCTGGCCGTGGAGGACGCGCTGCACCCGCACGAGCGGCCCAAGCTCGACCGGTACGAGACGCACTGCTTCCTCTCCGCCTACGCGGTGCGGCTGGACAGGTCGGGGCGGCTGGAGACGTCCGAGCTGTCCGCGTTCCTCACCCGCCACGCGCTGGTGACGGTGCGTGCCGACGACCGGTTCGACGTGGCTGCCCTCACCACCCGGTGGGACGAATCGCCGAAGCTGGCCGGGAGCGGCGTCGGGTTCCTCGCGCACGGGCTGCTGGACGCGGTGGTGGACAGCCACTTCGAGGCCGTCCAGGCGCTGGACGAGCACATCGAGCGGCTGGAGGACCTGGTCTTCGCCGACCACCCGGACAACCGGGACTTGCAGCGCCGGGCCCTGGCGCTGCGCAAGTCCCTGGTGACGCTGCGCCGGGTCGTGCTGCCGATGCGCGAGGTGGTGAACGCGCTGATGCGCCACGACCTCGTGGACGACGCGATCATGCCGTACTACCAGGACGTCTACGACCACGTGCTGCGGGCCACGGAGTGGACGGAGTCGCTGCGGGAGACGGTCGCCACCATCCGCGAGACCCAGCTCAACCTCCAGGGCAACCGGCTGAACCTGATCATGAAGAAGGTCACCGGCTGGGCCGCGATCATCGCCGTGCCGACCGCGATCACCGGGTTCTACGGCCAGAACGTGCCGTATCCGGGTTCGGACCAGCCGTGGGGCTTCTGGGTGTCCACCGCCGCCATCCTGGTGGTGTCGGGCGGGCTCTATGCGCTGTTCAAACGACGCGACTGGCTGTGACACCCCACCTGCCCACGTCGGGGAACGTGGAGCGCCGGGCCGGCCGACGTCGGCTCGGACGGGTTGACCGGTGCGGATAATCGGGGAGGACATGACTTCGCCACAGGTCCACCTGCGGGAGATCACCGACGCGAACCGGGCGGCGGTGTGCGCGGTACGGGTCCACCCCGGCCAGCGGCAGTTCGTCGACTCCGTGGTCGAGTCGCTCGACGAGGCCGCCGCGACGCCCGAGGCCGAGCCCTGGTACCGCGCGATCTACGCCGGGGACGAGCCGGTCGGGTTCGTGATGCTGAGCTGGAACGTGCCGCCCGGCCGGCCGGGCATCCTCGGGCCGTACTACCTGTGGCGGCTGCTGGTCGACCGGCGGCACCAGGGGCGCGGGATCGGGCGGGCCGCGTTGACGCAGGTGATCGACCTGGTCCGGGCCGACGGCGGCACCGAGCTGCTGACCAGCTACCAGCCCGGCTACGGCGAGCCCTGGCCGTTCTACCGCGGCTTCGGGTTCGTGCGCACCGGCGACCTGGACGACGGCGAGATCGTGCTGCGGCTGGACCTGTCCGGCGCGGTGCGCCACCGCTGAGCGGGGTCCGGAGACCACGGGGTGGCGGGTCGCCGGGCATGATCGACGGTATGCCGGAAACCCTCGGTCGCCCCCACCCCTTGTCCATTACCCATGACCAGGAATTCCTTTACACGATCGAGTGAAAGCCATTCCCGGAAAGAGAATGGCCCGGTCGCGGCGATAGCCTGCTCGCCCCGCTCACGAATCGTCCGAGAGGATGCGCCGTGCGACCGCTCCGCGCCCTGGCCGCGTCACTTCTGCTCACCGCGACACTCACCGCCCCGGTCGCACGCGCCTCGGCCGCGTGCCAGGACGCCACGCTGCCGGTGTCGACGGGCCTGCACATCCACCAGGTGCGGGGCACGCTGTGCCTGCCCGCCGGGGCCACGCCCGGCACGGTCCAGGTGCTGGCGCACGGCGCGACCTACAACCGCCTCTACTGGAACCTGCCGCACGACCGCGGCCGGTACTCGTACCAGCGGGACATGGCCGGGCGCGGCGCGGCCACGTTCGCCTTCGACTCCGTGGGCTCGGGCGACAGCAGCCGGCCGCCAAGCGCCCTGCTCACCGGCGTCGGGCAGGCGGCGGTGCTCCACCAGGTGGTCGACCACCTCCGGAACGGCCGGGTGCCGGGTCACTCGTTCGACCGGGTCGTGCTGGTGGGCCACTCGATGGGCTCGGGGCTGGCGGTGCTCGAAGCCGCCACCTACCGCGACGTGGACGGTGTCGTCCTCACCGGCTACAGCCACTCGGTGAGCTACCCGATGTTCGCCCGGCTCTTCATCGAGGGCATTCGCCCGGCCGTGCTGGACCCGATGCTCGCCCGGCGCGGGACCGACCCCGGCTACCTCACCACCATGCCCTCCACGCGCCACCTCTTCCACGATCCCGGCCAGGTCGAACCGGACGTGCTGGCCGCCGACGAGGCCACCAAGGACCAGGTGCCGGCCACGGTCGTGCCCGACCTGTACACCCTGGCCTTCGTCAGCCCGCTGTCCAGGCGGATCGACGTCCCGGTGCTCCTGGTGAACGGCGCCGAGGACGCCATCTTCTGCGCGACGCTCTGCGAGAGCCCGGAACAGCTCCTGGACGCGGAACAGCTCTACTTCGACGGCGACACACCGGTGGAGGCGTTCCTGCTGCCCGACGCCGGCCACACGCTCGGCTACGCGCCCAATGCCGCCGAGTACCGCTCAGCCGTGCACAAGTGGATAACCGCGCGATTCGGCGGATGACGCGTTCACTTCTCGCGGTCGAGCGAGCCCCATTGGCCGTCGTGTTCCCGGACCAGTTCCTCGCACTGCCGCAACACGCCGTCGGAAATCCACGCCACCGGTTCCCGGCACTGGACCAGCGGCTCGTTGTCCGGCCCGCGCCCGGCCTCCGTCCCGGTCAGCACCCACGGCCGGACGCCGGGCCCGCGCCGTTCGGGCAGGTGGCGGTAGTCGTGCAGGCGGCGTGCCACCCACAGCTTCAGCGACCGGTCTCCCCACCACGGCTCGACGGCCAGCGGGTTCGCGGACAACCCCGGCAGCCGGACCCCGGTCAACCCGTCCCGGCTGCACCCGCCCGCGTCCGCGTCCGGTCCCTGCGACCAGCGGACGAACAGGTCCGACCCACCCGACTCGACCAGCGCGACGAGGTCGGCGAGATCCGTCAGCGTGCGCATCTACGCGAACCCTCCAGGTGCGACTGTGCTCATGACCGGGGGATATCCCGGCACCGGCCGGTTCGAACCTGACAACCGCGGGTACGCCGACCCCATGTCCCACGAAACGGTGACCGCGAGCAGTTCGCTGTGGACGGCCGACGTGCCCTACGGCGGCTTCCCCCAAGCCCACGACACCCGGGTCGACGTCGCCGTGGTCGGCGGCGGCATCACCGGCGTGACCACGGCGTTGCGCCTCAAGCGGGCGGGCCTCACCGTCGCCGTCGTCGAGGCGGACCGGATCGGCAGCGGCGTCAGCGGCAACAACACCGCCAAAGTCACCGCGCTGCAGTCCACCGTCTACTCGACCCTCGCCGACAAGCACGGCATCCGGGCCGCCATCGACTACGCCGCCGCGAGTCGCGCGGGCGTCGCCGAGGTCGCCGGCCTCGCCGCCGCGGTGGACTGCGACCTGCGCACCGCCCCCGCCTACACGTACGCGATCAGCCCGGACGAGCTGCCCGCCGTCGAGCACGAGGCGCTGGCCGCCGCACGGGCGGGGCTGCCGGTCGACCGTGACCGGGGCGAGGGCATGGGTGTGCCGTTCGAGGTGTTCGGGGCGGTCCGCCTGGACGACCAGTTGGCCCTGCACCCCGTTCGCTACGTGCGCGGCCTGGCGGAACTGGTCGCCGGCGACGGCAGCCACGTGTTCGAACGCAGCCGCGTGGTCCGGGTGACCGACGGCAGCCCGTGCCGGCTGGACACCGAGGGCGCCACCGTCACCGCGGACCGGGTCGTGGTGGCCACCCACTACCCGATCCTGGACCGGGGCCTCTACTTCGCCCGCCTGGAACCGACGCGCGCGTACTGCGTGGCCGCGAGCCTGCGGTCCGGTGCGCCGCCGACCGGCCTGGCGATCAGCGCGGGCAGCCCCTCGTGGTCCCTGTCGGCGTACGGCGACCTGCTCATCGTGTGCGGCCGGAGCCACCCGACCGGCGACCGGCCCGACGACCCGTACGGCAAGCTGACGGCGTTCGCCCGGGAGCACTGGGACGTCGACCGGATCACCCACCGCTGGTCCGCCCAGGACCCCAGCACGTACGACCAGCTTCCCATGATCGGTCCGTACACACCGGGCTCGACCCGGCTCTACGTCGCGACGGGCTTCATGAAGTGGGGCCTGTCCACCGGCACGTTCGCGGCGATGATCCTGTCCGACCTGCTCACCGACACCGGGAACCCGTGGGCGGAACGCTTCAGCCCGCACCGCTTCACGCTGAAGTCCACGCCCAAGATCCTCGAACTGAACGCCAGGGCCGCGGTGAGCCTGGTCGGCGACCGCCTGCGCCCGCCGGACACCCGGTCCCCGGCCGACGTGCCACGCGGCGAGGCGCGGGTCGTCGGCAAGTCGGGCGTGTACCGCGACGAGGAGGGCACGCTGCACGCGGTTTCCCTGCGCTGCACCCACCTGGGCTGCCTGGTGCGCTTCAACGACGCCGAGCGGAGCTGGGACTGCCCGTGCCACGGCTCCCGCTTCGACGTGGACGGCAACGTCCTGGAAGGCCCGGCGACCAAGCCGCTCCCCCGCCACGACGTGGACTGCTAGCGCCGGCCGGGAACGGGCGGTGCGGAACTTCCGTCTGAAGCACGGAGGTCCCGCAGATGCTGCGTTACATGACACTCGTCGGCGCGCTGTCCGTCGCGGTCGCGCCGTTCCTGTCCGGTGGGGCAGGGCGGCCGGACGCCGTGGACGGTCCGGTGGTCGGGCTCGCGGCCGGGTTGGTCGCCGTGGCCGCGTTGGGGTTCACCCCGTCCAAGGGCGCGCGGATCACCGCCGTGGCGGGCGCCTTGATCGCGTTGGGTGTGACGGTCCGGCTGCTGGTCGTGGATCTCGGCGTCGGGCTGACCGGGCCGCGGCTGCCGGTGCTGGCCGTGGGCGCGTTGGCGGTCACGGCGGGTGTCGGGGCGGCAGCCGGTAGTTGGCGGGTGCGGCCGGTCGGGTTGATCGCCGCCGTCATCGCGCTCGTGGCCACCGTCGGGGCGCCGTGGGCGGCTCAGGCCGTGATCGTGGAGTCGCACACCCACGACGTCCGCGGCCTGGAGCCGCCGGCGGTCGCCGAGCGCCCCACCGGCAGGCAGTGGTCGTGGCAGCCGTCCGCCGACGTGGTCGACGTGGTCGCCGCCGGTCACGGAGTCGTGGTGGCGACCAACGACGGTGGCGTGGTCGCGTTGGACGGCCTGGACGGGCGGGAGCAGTGGCGGTACACGCGGCGGGGCGCGTGGATCGGCATGCTGATCGCGTCGTTGGACCGGAGGGCGGTCGTCGTGACCTTCCGGTCCGCGCTCGACACCAGGGCACAGTTGCTGGTGGCGTTGGACGCCGGCACAGGTTCGGTGCGGTTCGAGAAGGTGATCCGGTCCGTGCTGGCCGAGGCCGACGACGTCGTGCCCGGCACTCGGACGCTGGCGTTGCGGGACGGGGAGTCGATCGCCGGCTACGACCTCGTGACGGGGGATGAGCGGTGGCGGTGGTCGCCACCGGAGGGCTGCCAGTCGCCCTACGCGCGGGCCGTGCGAGGTCCGAGCACGGTGTTCGTGCCGGTCGAGTGCTCGACCACGCTGAGCCTGGCCGCGCTGGACGAGGTCACCGGCCAGGAGCGCTGGAGGCACGAGGTCGGGTTGGGGCCGCCGGATGGCGAGGGCCAGGACATCTACCTCGACGGCACGACGGACGGCGCGGTGGTGTCGTTGCGGATCATCACGGCCCGCGCCCTGCCGGGCTCGGTGACCAGCGGGCTGTTCGACGCCGAGACCGGCAGGCAACTCGCGCACCCCGGCACGCCGTGGACCGTCCGCGCCCGGGTCGGCCCGCGACCGCTCCTCGAAGAACAGGACACCGCGGCGACCAGGGCGATCCGGTCGATCGACCTCGCCACCGGCACGATGACCGCGCTGGATGTCGCCGCCTGCCCACAGCGCACGGCCGACGCCACCACGACGACCACTTACCTGCGGGTCTGCGGTGACAACGGACGCGAGCTGACCCTTGTGGTCCAAGGCCTGGACGGCACGCCGCCGACCACCACGCAGGTCCGGCTGGACGGTTCCGGCTCCCTGCCGGAACTCAAGCTGGTGCCCGCGCCCGGCGCTATCGTGCTCGCCCGCGGCACGTACGGCGGCACGCCGGCCCCCGTGGTGGGACTGGGCGAGCATCAGGGGACTTAGACCTCCTGTCGAAGTGACCTGGAGTCGTCGCTGGCAGGTCAAGGAGAGGGCGGCCGTCGGCCGGCTCCGGGATGTGCCGGAGCCGGCCGACGGTCGGAAAGCTCCGCCTTTACGGGCTGGTCAGGTACCAGCGCTGGTTGGTCTGCTGGTCGCCGAGGCACCCCCACTGGTGCACGCGGGTGCCGTTGTTGATCGCGCCGACGCCGCCTGCCACGTCGAGGCACTTCCCGCTGTGGATCGCGGTCAGCTTGTAGATGGTGCGGCCGTCGACGGTGTAGCTGGACAGGTACCACTTCTGGTTGGTCTGGTAGTAGCCGAGGCAGGCCCACTGGTGCGCCGGGTCGCCGTCGCTGACGGCACCCGGGCCACCCGCGATGTCCAGGCACTTGTTGCTGTGCACCGCGACGAGGTAGTACACGTACTGGTCGCCCGTGTCGCGGAAGTACCATTGCTGGTTGGTCTGGTTGATCCCGTAACAGTCCCAGATGATGGCGGGATCGCCGTCGCTTCGCGCGCCGGGACCGCCTGCGATGTCCAGGCACTTGTTGCTGTTCTGGGCACGGATGTTGAACGGCCCGTACAGCGCGTTCACGCCGGACTCGGACCGGTCGTGCCGCGCGCCGGCGCCGGGATCGGCCGGCGGCAACCCGGTGACGGTGATCCCTTCCGGTGTCGGGGCGGCGACCGCCGAGGAGACGCCGACCTGCACCACGCAGGCGGCGACGGCGGCGAGGACCATGGTGTGGATCCGGAGGACTCGACCGAACATTTCTCTCCCTCGCGATGATGTGACAGGGCGCTCGACCGCCGGCAGGCAGCGGAACGGTCCGTGTCGACGACGCGGACCTGTTCGTACGCGCGATGGTGCGAATGCGCATTGCTTCCCCCGGGAGGGCGATCCCCTACCGGCCGGTCAGCGCCAAGGCATCCACCATGTCGTCGCACCCTGTTCGCCGACCTTGCGGCGACCTTGCGGACCGGTCAGCATCGGGTGCTCCTACCCGCTTTCCGTGCCCGGCCAACCACTTGGGGAGCCCGTGGAGTTCCGGATGTTCGGCGAACTGGAGCTGCGGTCGGCAGGCCGGCCGCTGGAGGTCGGGACACCCCGGCAGCAGGTCGTGCTGGCGGCATTGGTCGTGGACGCGCGAAGACCGGTCTCGATCGAGGCGCTCGTCGACCGGGTCTGGGACCACGCGCCGCCCGCCGACCCCCGGTCCGTGCTGTACTCACATCTCAGTCGGATCCGGCGGCTGCTGGAGCAGGCCGCTACCGCCGACGGGCCGGCGGTGCGGATCGAGCGCCGGCACGCCGGCTACGTGCTGGAGGTCGACCCGGACCTGGTGGACCTGCACCGCTTTCGGCGTCTGGTCGAACAGGGCGACGACCGACGGCGCGACGAGGAGGTCCGGGCGGCCGGGCTCGCCGAGGCCTTGGCGCTGTGGCAGGGAACTCCGCTGGCCTGTCTGCCGGGAGAGTGGGCGGCGCAGGTCCGCGCAAGCTGGCACCGGCTGCGGCTGGACGCGGTGGTGCGCTGGGCCCAGCTCGAACTCCGCCTCGACCGACCCGCCGCCGTGATCACCGCACTGCCGGGCCTGGCCGCCGAGTACCCGTTGGTCGAACCCCTCGAATCACTGCTCATGCGGGCGCTGTACGCCGCCGGACGGGGCGCCGAAGCCCTCGCCCGCTATCCCGTCGTCCGGAGGCGACTGGCCGACGAGCTGGGCGCCGACCCCGGTCCCGAACTGCGTGCCCTGCACCAGGCGATCCTGCGCGGCCGACTGCCGTCCGCACCGATCCGGAACTCCGCTACCACGTCGCACCGAGCCGTCCCCGCTCCGGTGAACGGCGAGCCGGTCATCCCGCCACCGGATGACGACCCCGCGCCGCCGCACACCGCCGAACCCGGGCCGCTCGCGGTCCCGGCCGGCCCACCGGGACGCACGCGGTCGGGACCGCTCCGCCGACCTCGCGTCGTCGCCGTCCTGGTCGCCGCCGTCCTGCTCGCCGCGATCGGGTCGTTGCCGGTCCTCCAACGGGACGAGGTCCAAGCCGCACCGTCGATCGAACACGCGCACGCGCTGTTCGCCGACGCCCAGCGGCTCGACCAGGACGGCAGGATGGCCGACGCCCAGGCGAAGATCATCGAAGCGGTGCGCCTCCACGACGAACTCATCAAGCTCGACCCGGACCGGCACGCCCGCCCGCTCGCCCCCGCCATCACCCGCGCCCTGGGCCTGGCCGGCATCGACTTCAGCGTCCCGGCGTCCTCCCTGCACGCCTGGCTCGCCAACCCGCTGCACACGCCCTACCCGGCGATCTCCCAGGCGCTCCTGCTCCAGGGTTGGCGGCTCAAGGCGCCGGTCTTCCTCGACGTGGTCGTCGCGAACTACGAACAGACTCCCGGTATCGCGTCGCCGCGCACCGTCGCGGACGTGAACCTCGACGTTGTGAAGGCAGCCGTCCTGGAGGGCTCGAACGTCCGCTACGGCACACAGGTGACCGATTTCGGGCTGCTCCTCAAGCCTCGGTGATCGATGCGGAACGAGTCGGCGCGGGAGGGGCAACCTGCACACGGTGCGCACCGGCACCGGCTGGGACCGGCCGCCCACCGCACGGACCGCGATCAGGACAGCCGCATCCCGATCGCCAGCCGGTTGAACGAGTTGACCACCAGCGCCACCCAGATCAGCCGTTGGGCGCCGGACGAGCCGAAGTCGCGGATCGCCGCGTCCAGCACGTGGTCGGGCACGTGGCCTTCGTGCACCAGGGTCACCGCCTCGGCCAGGGCGAAGGCGCTCCGCTCCGCCTCCGAGAACGCCGGATGGGTGCGCCAGGCGTCGACGTTCGCCACCCGTTCCGGACTCTCACCGGCCTCCACCGCCTCCCCGCTGTGCAGCCGGGTGCAGTACGTGCACCCGTTGATCCGGGAACACCGCAGCCGCAACAGTTCCAGCAGCCCGGCGGGCAGCCGCGCGTCCGCGTCCACCGCCTTCGACAGCGCGAGCAGGGCGTGGTAACCAGGTCCGGCGAGCGGATCCAGGCTCATGACAGACCTCCGTGCCGTTCGGCGGCGAGACGGGTCAACGTGCGCAGGCAGACCTTCCCGGTGTCCCCCAGCGGGAACTCCGGCAACACCAGCAGGTACTCCGGGAGCTTGTGCCGCGTCACGCCCTGCCGGTCCGCGAGGAACGTCGTGAGCTGTCGCAGGTCCGGCGGCGGGTGCCCCGGCTCCGGGCTGACGCACGCGCACAGCCGCTCCCCCAGTTCACGGTCCGGCACCGGGACGCACGCCACCTCCGACACCCCGGGGTAGGCGGCGAGCGCCTGTTCCACCTCGGCCGGGCTGATCGTGAAGCCGCCCCGGATCACCACCCGCTTGAGCCGCCGCACGACGTGCAGCGTGCCCGACGAGTCGAACCGGCCCTGGTCGCCGGTCCACACCCAGCCGCCGGGCAGCCGGGGCGACGGCGCGCCGACGTGGCACAGCGGGGTCATCGGGCCGAGCGCGCAGATCTCGCCGTCCACGACCCGGATGTCCGTGACGGCCGGATCGGGGGTGCCCACACCGTTCTCCGGGGTCCTGGTGTGGCAGTTGACGCCGTCCGACGACCCGTAGATGTTGATGACCTCGACCCCGAACGCCGCGCGGCACGCCCGCAGCGTCGGCATGGGCAGCACGTCGCCGCTGGACACCACCGCGCGCAGCGACGAAGTGTCCACAGAGGACGCGAGATCGGCCATCCGGCGCAGCATGGCGGGCACGCCGAACACGTGCGTCGGCCGCCGCGCGGCGATCATCCGCAACGCGGCCACGGGGTCGAACCGGCGCAGCAGCAGCACCGTGCCGCCGAACCGGCACAACGTCACCGCCGCGCCGAACGACCCGAACGCCGACGACAACGGCACCAGCACCAGGTCGCGCCACACCTCGGTGTCCCGGTGCACGGCCCGCAGGTAGTTCCCGCGACCACCCGCGATGGCGTTGTGCGAGTAGGCCACCATCGTCGGCGCGGCCTCCGACCCCGACGACACCAGGATTCGCGCCGGGGCCTCCGGGTCGACCGCCACCGGCCGCCACCCCGGTCCCCGCGCGGTCACCGGCAGCACCTTCCTCAGGTGCGGCAAGCCTTCCGGCGCGGGCGAGTCCGTGATCAGCGCACTGGCCCGGGACCGGCGGAGCAGGCTCACCGCGTCCGCCCGGCCACCCGCGAACGGCAGCGCCACCGCGCCGACCGCCGCGACCGCGAGTTCCGCGATCACCGCGTCCCGCCCGTTCGGCACCCGGACGCCGATGATGTCCGCCGGCCCGAACCCGTCCAGCGCGCCGGCCAGCCCCTGCACCTCGGTGTCCAGCGACCGGTAGTCCAGCACCCCGCCTTCGTCGACCACCGCCGTGCGCCGGGGATGCGCGCGGACCCGTTCCCGGAACAGCGAGTACAGGTCGTCGTCCGGGCAGTGCCCGGCCGCCACCCACGCCCGGCGCAGCTCCGCCGGCACCAGGTCCCGCAGCTCGATCCCGTTGGACGAACGCCACGTCATCGCACGAACTCCCACGGTGAGGCCGGGAACGCGCACCCGTCCCGCACCAGCGCACGGGCGAACCGCACGTCACGCCCCAACGCCGCCAGGTCCGTGCACACCGGCACGGCCAACGGCGCGGCGCACCGCCCACGGGACAGCGTGTTGAGCCGGGATGCCGCCGACAGCAACGACGACTCCACCGACTGGCCGCGCCCGGTGCGCACCCGCCGCAGCAGCCCGCGCACGATCCCGTGCGCCGCGACCAGTCCGCCGAACACGTCCACGATCGTCATCAGCGACGGCGGCACCCCGGCGTGCGCCTGAACGACGAAATCCGTGCCCAGCGGCGGTTCCGGGCCCAGGGCGTCGCCCCAGCCGGACGCGTGCGCGTAGACGATCCCCGGCCGGACCCGGGCGATGTCCTTGGGCCCCAACGCCCACCCGGACGCCTTGCCCGGAGCCCAGTTGTGCAGGAACACGTCCGCCGCCGACGCCAGCTCCAGCACCTCGTGCCGGCCGGCGACCGTGGCCAGGTCGGCCTCCACCACCTGCTTGCCCCGGTTCAACGCCAGGAAGCGCGCCGAGCAGTCGCCCACCATCGGCGGCACCCCGCGCAACGGGTCGCCACCCGGCGGCTCGATCCGCACCACCGACGCCCCGAGCAGCCCGAGCAGGTGCCCCGCCAGCGGGCCTTGCACGCGGCGGCACGACTCCAGCACCACCAAGCCGGACAACGGGAGCGTCCCGCCCGGTGGCAGCGGCGGCGCGTGGCCCAACGGCGTCATCCGGTACGCGGGCACGTCGTCCAGCGCCCGTGACGACACCCGCACCAGCGTCATCCCGCTCGCCCGTGCCACACCCTCCAGCACGTGGATCGCCGTGCGGCCGGTGAGCGAGGTCAGCTCGACGGGCAGCGGGCAGGTCGCGGTGGCGAACCGGTGCAGGAACGGCCGCCAGCCCTGTTCGATCGCGCGGCCCGACGCACCCAGCGCGGCCCAGAACCGCTGCCACACCAGGGCGTCCAGGGCTTCCAGCTCGAACGGCACGCCGTCGGCGGACACGAACGGCGGACCTCCGGGCACGAACGGCTCCGGCCACCGTTCCGCCGTGGCCGCCGCCAGGTACTGCGCCACCGCGAGCAGCGCGGCCTGGGCGACCGAGGTGCCGGCGAGCCGGAACGCGCTCCCCCGCGCCCGCGCCAGTTCCACCGCCACCGCCCCGGTCGCGGCCAGTTCGGTCGCGGTGATCGACGCGTAGTCCACCCCGAGCCGCGTCGGCCTGCCGAACCGCCGGCCGTGGACGTGCATGAGCCCGCACGCCGCCTGCACGTCCAGCTCGCCGCCCAACGGCAGGTCGACCGGCCCGGCCCAGGCGACGGCGTCCGGCGTGGCAACAGTCATGCGGACTTCCCCCCGTGCGCGAAGTAGGCGACGTCCGGCGTGGCAACGGTCATGCGGGCCTCCCCTCGTGCGCGGAGTAGACGGCATCCTGGCTGGCAACGGTCATGCGGGCCTCCGCCCGTGCGCGGAGTAGACGACGCACGACGACGCCCGGAAGCGCGGATCGGCCATCACCTCGCGCACCCGGCTCAGCTCGTCGTCGGTCATCCCGGCCGCGGTCAGCCTGTCCCGCAGGTGGCGCGTGTGGTGGACGAGCAGCCGGACGGCGGGCGAGCCCGCATGCCACGGCTGGACCACCGGCACCGGGTCGACCTCCACCAGTCCCGCCGCCACCATCGACGCGGCCATTCGGCGACCCCACTCGCCGTCCGACCCGGCCGCCGCGAACATCCGGTCCTTGGCCGCCAGGTACCTCTCGTAGAGCCGCGCGGACTCCTCGTCGGGCGCCATCAGCACCGGCCCGTAGCTCTTGTCGAACTCGTCGAGCTGGAGCCAGCCGCCGGGCCTGAGCGACCGGACCAGCTTGCGCAGCACCGCTTCCCGCTCGGGCAGGTGGGCCAGCACGAGGCGGGCGTGGATCAGGTCGAACCCGTTCTCGGGCAACGGGTCGCGCACGATGTCGTGCCGTTCGACGGTCAGGCCGGGCGCGGGCGGGATGTGCTCGGGTCTCAGGTCGGTCGCCAGCACCGACCCGGACCGCCGCGCCAGCCAGTGCGCCACGCTGCCGCCACCCGCGCCGACCTCCAGGCACCGCCAGCCTTCGCGGACCCCGGTGTGCGCGAGCCGGGCGAACGTGAAGGCGTCGTAGGCGGCGGACAGGCAGCGGAACTGCTCGGTGGCGTGCGAACCGTGGTCGGCGAACACGTACCCGGTGCCGGACGCCGTCACGTCCACCGCCCCGTGCCGTGCCTCTCGGCCTTCCCCACCAGCCGGGTCAGCAGTTCCAGCCGCCGCACCTTCCCGGTGCCGGTGCGCGGCACCTCGTCCCAGGTCAGCACGTGGGGCGGCGCGAGCGCCGGCAGCACGGCCGCCACCGACCGCCAGCGCTCGCGGTCCAGCCGACCGTCCCCGGTGACCAGCACCGGGATCGGCAGCCGCCCCGCCGAACCGAGCACCACGCACTCCACCACCTCGGGCAACCGGTCCTCCACGAAGTCCTCGACCTCCAGGCAGCTCAGGCCCGGCACGATGTCCACCTCCCGGTCCAGCAGCAGCACACCGCCGGTCGCGGTCAGCACGCCCATGTCACCGGTGTTCCACCACGGCCCCGAGGTCTTCGCCCGCCAGCGGTCCTGCTCCCCCACGTACCCGGCGCACCGGGCTTTCGTCCGCGCCAGCACCAGCCCCGGCGCACCGCGCGGCACCGGCTCGAACGTCACCGGGTCCACCACCCGCAGCCGCGTCTTGCCGGGCACCGGGCGGCCGAGGGACCGGGCCGTGGTCTCGCGTGCGGCGGCCTGCCGGGTCAGGAACCGGAACGTCAGCGGACCGGTCTCGGTCTGCCCCCACCCCTGAATCCACAGTGGACGCTTGTGCTCCGAGGCGTTCAGCAGGGTGCGCATGGCGGGCGGGTGCATGGCGTCGTAAGTGCTGAGGTACAGGCGCACCGAGCGGAACGGGTTGTCGTCGGCGGAAGCCAGGGACTGCCAGTGGACGTAGGCGCACGGCAGTGCTTCCACCGTCGTCGGCGGGTGCGCGCCCAGCACCGCGCGAGCCGAATCCGGCGAACTCAGGATCACGATCTTGCGCGGCTCCAGGCAGAACACGCTGCCGGTCCAGCAGAACGTCCGCCCGTGCGCGTAGGAACTGGCGTTCGCCACCACGTCGTCCCGGCGGGTGCCGACCACCGGCAGCCGGTTCGACTCGAAGCGGGCCAGCCGTTTCACCAGCGTCCTCGTGGTGTGCACGACCAGCTTCGGCGGCCCCGTCGTGCCCGAGGTGTGGTTGATCACCAGCGGATCGTCGTCGTGTCGCCGCGCCGGCGACGGCGCGCGCGTCCCCCGCACGTCGTCCAGCGTCAAGTCCCCGTCCCCCAACGACAACACCCGCCGCGCGTAGTGCCTCGCCAACGGCCGGTCGCTCACCAGCACGGCCGGGTCGAGGCGCTTGAGCAGGATCTCCAGGGTGGCGTCGGGCAGGTGCCCGGACAGCAGCGCGGGCACCGCGCCGAGCCGGACCGCCGCGCACGCCAACAGGTTGTAGTCGTAGTGGTTGCGCTTCACCACCGCCACCCGCTCGCCCGCCCGCACCCCGGCGGCGTGCAGCCAGCCCGCCGCCTCCTGCACCAGGTCCGCCAACTGCGGCACGGTGAACGTCGTGCCCCGCTCCGGCGCGATGTCGAACGGCCGGTCCAGCACGACGACGGTGTGGGGACGCCGCGCGGCGCACTCGTCGAACAGCGTGCCCATGTCGCGCGGTTTCATACGTGCTCCTTTCGTGACACGGCCAGGACGCGCGCGGCGGCCCGGCGCCCGGAGCGCACGGCGGCCTCGCTGCACGGCATCACGCCCACCCAGTCCCCGGCGTACTCCACGACCCCGCCCGCCCGCGCGGCGAAGTGGGCGCGCAGCGCCACCGCCCCCGGCGTCGCCTCGGGCAGCCCGTCGCGGAACCGGTGCACCACCGCGCGGACCACCGCGGACCGCAGACCCGGCACGAACTCCTCGGCCGCGGTGGCGAGCAGGTCGGCGACCTCCGCGTCCGACGTGTCCAGCAACCGCGCGGCGACGGACGGGTGCGCGACCAGCGTGACCAGGCCGCGGCCCCGGGGCGCGCGGTCCGGGTGCTTGAGGTGGTCGAACACGATGGTGGACACCGTCCGGCTCGCCACCGCGGGCAGGACGACCAGGTAGACCCCGGCGGCGGGCCGCCGGTCCAGCATCAGGTGCACCTTGACCATCGGCACGTAGGTGGACGCCTCCAGGAACGGCGTCTCGTGCGCCGGCGGGTTCACGTACACCTGCCGCACCACCGGCGCGGGCACCGCGAGCACCACCGACCGCGCCCGGATCTCCGTGCTGCCGGAGTAGATCCGCGCCGACCGCGTCCCGCCGATCACCTCGTCCGCCCGGAACGACAGGCTGACGTCGAGCCGGTCGGCCAGGGCCCGCGCCATGGTGTCCATGCCGTCGCGGTAGGTCCGCCACGCCGACGACGGCCCGATCGCGGACAGCAGCCCGAGGAACGGCCCGGCCGAGGACTTCTCCGGATCCCACCCGAAGAACCCGGACACCACCGGCCGGCACAGGTAGTCCAGCACGTCGGGGTGATAGCGGGCGGCGAACTCGGCGACCGTGGCCGTCCCGAACGCCTCCGGGCGGTCGAAGTCGTGCCGGCCGCGCAGCACGTCGCCCAGGTCCAGCCGGGCCCGTACGGACAGCCCCGCACCGGTCAGCAGCCCCAGTGGGTGCACCAGGCCCGGCCGGACCCGACCGTCCCGCCACACGCCGATCCGCCGCCCGATCCGGGGCAGTTCGGCCGCGCCGATGCCCAGGTCCGCCAGCACCGCCCAGGTCGCGTCGTAGCCGCGTCCGGACACCTGCTCCGCGCCGGAGTCGATCAGGAAGCCGTCCCGGCGCACGGTCGCCATCCGGCCGCCGACGCGGTTGCCGGCCTCCAGCACGTGCACCTCGCGGCCGGCCTTGCGCAGTTCGTGCGCGGCGGTGAGGCCCGCGATCCCGGCTCCGACCACCGCCACGTCCACATCCGTGCTCACCGCAGGTTCACCACCACGAGCGCGGCCACCGTGATCCGGTGGGTGATGATGCCCAGCTTCCGCGCCCGCAGGATGTCGCCCCGCCCGAACCCGACCCGGAGCTGGTTGAGGCGGGACGCCGCGGTGGGCAGCAGCGCGAGCGGGAACCACCAGGGCGCACCGAGGAACGGGGCCGTGCCGATCAGCGCGAGTTCGACCGCCGAGACGGCCATCACGAACACCATGTTGCCGCGCGGCGAAGTGAGCGCGGCAACCGTCGGACGGCCGACCCGGCGATCACCGTCGACGTCATTGGTGTTGGAGTAGACGCCGAACAGCATCGGCCCCAGGCCGAAGAGCACCGCCTGCACCGCGACGTTGCCGTCGACGGCGCCCGCCGCGAGGCCGTACGGGGCGAGGACGAGCGCGGCACCGAGCGCGGCGAGGAAGAACTCCTGGAAGCCGCGGTAGCTCAGCTTCACGCCCCAGGAGTACTGGAGGGCGAAGCAGAACGTCACCACGATCAACAGGACCGTCCACATCGGACGGTGCGGCGCGAGCGCGAGCGCGGTCGCCCACAGCAGCGCACCGGCCGTCGCGGTGATCCACGCGAACCGCAGCGCCTGGGATTCGGTCAACGCCCCGGTCAGCAGCGGTTTGCGGGCCAGCCTGCGGGCCGGCGCGTCCGGGGCGTAGTTGGCGCGGTCGCTGCCGTCGCGGAACCCGGTGACGTCGTCCAACGCCACCATCGCGACGATCACGAACACCTCGCCGAGCAGGAACACCGCCGTGGTCGCGAGGACCGCGCCGTCGAACCTCAGCTCCGGCGACAGCAGCGCCCAGACGACCAGGACGCCGAGGTAGTAGTCGACGATGTCCAGCTTCGCGAGCCGGAGGTAGGCGCGGGCGCGGGTGGGGACGGAGAGCGTGGTCACGTCAGCTCCTCCGTGGGCATGGGCACTCCTCGGGACAGCGCGAACCGGCACACCTCGTCGGCGATGTGCTCGACCTGCGCGTCGGTCAGCCGTGGGTGGACGGGGATCGCGAGCTGCCGCCGGCACGCCAGTGCCGCCCAGGGCCAGTCGCGGCCGGGAGCGGCGTGCCGGGCGAACGCCGGCTGGTGCGGCAGCGGCGCCGGGTAGTAGACGTGACAGCCGATGCCGTGCGCCGTCAGGTGGTCGCGCAGCGCGTCCCGGCGGTCGGCGAGCAGCGAGTAGACGTAGAAGCAGCGTCCGTCCCGACCCGGCGGGGGTGCCACGACACCGGGCAGGTCGGCGAAGCGCGCGGTGTAGTACTCGCCGATGTCGGCACGGCGGTCCAGCCGCCGGGCGAACGTCGCCAGCCGGTGGAGCTGGAAGGCCGCCATGATCTCGTCGAACCGGCTGTTGTAGCCGATGCGGTGGTGCAGGAAGCGGGTCCGGCCGTCCTGGCCGTGGTTGCGCAGCATCCGCACGGTGCGGCCGAGCGCCGGGTCGTTGGTCACCACCAGGCCGCCCTCGCCGGGCATGCCGAAGGCCTTGACCTGGACGAACGAGTACACGCCCGCGTCGCCCCAGGTGCCCGCCGCGCGTCCGGCGAGCACCGCGCCCTGGCCGACCGCCGAGTCCTCCAGCAGTCGCACGCCCGCGTCGGTGGCGATCCGGCGCAGCGCGGGCATGTCCGCCATCACCGAGAACATGTGCGCGGGCATGATCACTTTGGTGCGCTCGGTGACCAGCTTCTCCACCTCGACCGGGTCCACGACCATGGTCCACGGGTCGATGTCGGCGAACACCGGCGTCGCGCCGCGCAGCACCGGGGTGGCCGCGAGCGGCGCGCAGCCGTAGGCCGGCACGATCACCTCGTCGCCGGGGCCGACGTCCATCGCGGTCAGCAGCAGCGTCAGCGCGGACGTGCCGCTGCCGCACGCGACGGCGTCCGCCGCGCCCACCGACGCACGGATGGCCGCTTCCAGCTCGGCGGTCCGCGAGCCGAGGATGAACCGCTGTTCCGGCGCGGTCGCGACCTCCGCCACGACGTCCAGCAGCAACTCCTCGTCGTCGTCGAACAGGTCGGGCGGGAAGAACGGGATCGTCACTCCGGCCTCCCCGAGTAGAACCCCTCGATCTCCGCGCACACGCGGTCGACATCGCCGATCGGCAGATCCGGGTACAACGGCAGCGCCAGCGTGTGCCGGCACGCCTTCTCGGCGTTCGGGAAATCACCCGGCTCGTGGCCGAGTTCGGCGAAACACGGCTGGAGGTGCAACGGCCTCGGGTAATAGATCTCGGTCTCCACTCCCCGTGACGCGAGGTGCGCGGCCAACTCGTCGCGCCGCTCCACCTCGATCACGTACACGTAGAAGACGCCGCGCACACCGGGCCGCACGGACGGCAGCCGCCGCACGCCGGGCACGCCGGCCAGCCGCTCGGCGTACCGGTCGGCCAGCAGGGCGCGGCGACGGATGTCGGCTTCCAGGCAGCCGAGCTTGGTCAGCAGCACGGCGGCCTGGATGTCGTCCATCTTGCTGTTGACCCCCGGCAGGCCGGTCGTGGTGGCGATGCCCGGGAAGTTGTCGATGGTGGGCCCGAACCGGCCGTGGTGGCGCAGCGCGCCGACCGCCTCGGCGATGCCGGGGTCGTCGGTCAGCACCGCGCCCGCGTCGCCGATCGCGCCCAACGTCTTGGTGGGGAAGAAGGACAGCACTCCCCCGGCGCCCAGCAGACCCGCGTGCGCGCCGTCGTGCCGCATCCCGATCGCCTCCGCGCTGTCCTCCACGACGGTCAGGCCGCGGCGTGCGGCGACGGCGGTCAGCCCGGCCATGTCGGCGGTCTCGCAGAACAGGTGCACGGGCATCACGAACCGGGTGGCCGGCCCGGCGACGGCCGCCACCGACGCCGGGTTGAGGCCGTAGCCGTCCGGGTCGATGTCGGCGAACACCGGCCGCCCGCCGGCGAGCACCACCGAGGACGCCGTGGCGATGAACGAGAACGCGGGCACCACCACTTCGTCGCCGGGGCGCAGGCCGCACGCGCGCAGCAACAGGACGAGCGCGTCCGTTCCGCTGTTCACGCCGACGACGTGCCGCGCCCCGGTGTATTCGCTCAGGGCGCCTTCCAACTCGACCACCTTGCGACCGTGCGAATACTTCCCGTGCCGGACCACGTCGACAATGTGCTGCCGCGTTGTCGGCCACAGTCGTGAAAAGGAAGCCGATTGTGTGAAGAAAGGGACGGGCAGCGCGCTCACCTCCGCTGTCGAAGCACGGTTCGGAGCGTATGGCAGGCGCTCCGGCAGGCGTACGCACGCACGTGAGTTCACTCTTCCTGGTCAACTCGGCGGTTTCGGGTTGACAGGACGCGCCCAGTCGTACAACGTCCATATTGATCAATTCGGTCGTTTTATTCGTGCGTCTTGCGAACACAGGGGCTCAATGGTGCGGACACTCGTGGTGGGACTCGGCCGGGCCGGGGCGGAGCTGCACCTGCCGGTGCTCGCGAGGGCGCGGGCGGGCGCCCGGCAGCTCTTCGGCGACGAGCCGGTCGTCGCGTGCGACCCGTGCCGCGTGCTCGGCGACCGCCCCGGCCTGGTGACGGCGACCAGCATCGCCGAGGCCGCCGGGCTGCTCGACCCGGAGGAGACGGTGGCGCACGTGTGCACGCCGCCGACCGTCCGGACGGAGGTGATCGGCGAACTCGCCGAGCGCGGCTTCCGCAACCTGATCGTGGAGAAGCCGCTCGCCGCCGACACCGACGACCTGGCCCGCATCATCCGGCTGCGCCGCAAGCACGGCCTGCGGATCGCCGTGGTCGAGCCGTGGCTGACCAGCTCGCTGACCTCGCGGCTGACCGACCTGGTGCGCGGCGGCACGCTGGGCGAGCCGAAGACGATCGCGATCGTGCAGAACAAGCCCCGCTTCCGACGCTCGGTGGCCAGGCCGAGCCACCCGACCGCGTTCGACGTCGAGCTGCCGCACGGGGTGGGCCTGGCGCTGCGGCTGGCGGGCAACGCGCGGGTCACCGACGCCGCCGGGTTCGACCTGGTGATGGGCGACGTGGTGGTGGCCCGGATGGGTGGCGCGCGGGTCGGGCTGCGGCACAACAACGGGGTGCGCACCGAGGTCAGCTCGGATCTGACGTCGCCGGTGCGGGAACGCCGGATCACGGTCCGGTTCGACCATGGCGCGGTCGTCGGCCACTACGCGGTGAGCGCCGACGACGACCACTCGCAGCTCACCGTCACGCGCAACGGCCACCGCGTGCACGAGGTGCTGCGCGACGACTCGCTGACCGAGTGGGTGATCCGCGCCTACCGGCTGTTCCGGGGCGTCGGCGACCAGCACGCGCGGGGCTTCGCCTTCGCGACCGACGTGGTGCAACTGCTGTCGGTGGCCAAGAACATCTGCGCCGAGCCGGTGGTGCCCACCTCCCGCGCCGAGCCCGCGGTGGCCGTCCATGCCCGCTGAGGCCGCGCCGTCCGCCGCGGTCGGCGAACGCCCCGAGCCACCCGCCGGGCCGCTGGTCCGCGCCGACAGCCGACCCGAGCCACCCCTCGGGCCGGTAGTCCGCGCCGACAGCCGACCCGAGCCGCTGGAGCGCGCCGACAGCCGACCCGAGCCGCGGGAGCGCACCGACAGCCGACCCGAGCCACCCCCCGGACGTGGGCCGGTCTGCGCGGGCATCACCGACGAGGCCGCGCCCGACCTCGCGGGCCAGCTCGCCGTGCTCGCCGAGCTGGGCTGGTCGCACGTCGAACTGCGCACGGTCGACCGCAAGCCGGTCGCCGAGCTGACCGACGCCGAGTTCACGGAGGTCGCGAAAGCCCTGTCGGACAACGGGGTCCGGGTCGTCTGCCTGGCGTCACGGATCGGCGGTCCGGCGCGACCGGTGACCGGGCCGTTCGAGCACGACCTGGCCGAACTCGACATCCTGCTCCGGCGCTGCCGCGCACTCGGCACGCCGTACCTGCGCGTCATGTCCTACCCCAACGACGGCCTGCCCGAGCCGCGCTGGAGGGACCGGGTGATCGCGCGGGTCGGGATGCTGGCCCAGGTCGCCGAGGCCGCGGGGGTCGTGCTCGTGCACGAGAACTGCGCCGGCTGGGCGGGCACGAGCGCCGACCGGGTGCTGGAGCTGCTGGACGAGGTGCGCAGCCCGGCGTTGAAGCTGCTGTTCGACACCGGCAACGGCGTGCCGCACGGCTACGACGGGCTCGCGATGCTGGAGCGGATCGTGCCGCACGTGGTCCACGTGCACGTCAAGGACGCGCTCGGCGACCGGTTCGTGCCGCCGGGGCGGGGCGCCGCGAAGGTCGCCGACTGCGTGGACGTGCTGCGCGCCAACGGGTACCGGGGGGCGTGGTCGCTCGAACCGCACGTGTCGCTGCGCCCGCACGAGTCGGGTGACCTGGCGGAGGGCGCGCCGGCGGCGTTCGTGGCGGCGGGCCGGGCGATGGCCCGGCTGCTGCGGTGATCGCGCCGGACCGGGACCTGCTGCTGGAGTTGCTCCGGATACCCACCGCAGGTCCGCTGGAGACCACCTGCGAGGTGCGGCTGTGGGACGCGATGCACGCCTACGAGTCCGCCGCGCACGACATCGGCTTCACCACCGCGCACCTCGCGCCCGCCCCGCCCGAGTCCGTGCGGCGGGCGGACGTCCCGGCCGCCGTCCGCGAGGCCGTGGAGCGCGACCCCGGCTTCCTCGACCGGCAGCCCAGCCTGGTGCTGCGGCTCGGTCCCGCCGAGCCGACCGTCATGTTCAACGTCCACCTGGACACGGTCTCGCCGTACGAGCAGGCCGTGTTCGACGGGGTCCGGTTCCACGGCCGGGGCGCGATCGACGCGAAGGGCCCGGCGGTGGCACTGCTGGCCGGCATCCGGCAGGCGCTGGCGGACCCGGCGGTGGGCCGGGACGTCGGCGTGCTCATCCAGGCGGTGTCCGGCGAGGAGGGCGGCGCGATGGGCGTGTTCGGCACCCGTCCGCTGGTCGAGGCCGGGTACCACGGGCGGCTCAACGTGTTCTGCGAGCCCACCGGCCTGCGCTACCTGCCGCACTGCACGGCCTCGATGACGGCGGGCATCCGGGTGGACGGCGAGGACGCCGTCGACGACCAGCCGCACGCCGGGCACAACGCGACCGTGCTGCTCGGCTTCCTCGCGCAGCACCTGGCGAGCGCGCTGACGCGGGTGCCGGACGGCCAGGTGTGCGTGGCGGGCCTGCACACCGGCCGGCGGCACAACCGGGTCTACGGCACCGGCGAACTGCTGCTCAACCTGTCCTACGGCAGCGCGGAGTCCGCGCGGGTGATGACCACCTCGCTGGAGAAGGCGCTGGTGGACGGGCTGGCCGAGTTCAACCGGAAGTTCCGCGCCGTGCCGCCGTTCCACCGCACCGCCGTGGACGCCGCCGCGATCACCCGCCTGGTGTGGCGCAAGCACGGGCTGCCCGCCCTGCCCGCGCGGGACGTGCCGCTGCTGGACGCGATCGTGCCCCGGTGGCCCGCGCACCGGCCCGGGTTCACCTGTGACGCCATCTGGCTGGCCGACGTGCCGGACACCCGGACCGTCGTGCTCGGTCCCGGATCGCTGGACGCCAACAACGCGCACGCGCGCGGCGAGCACGCCGACGTCGAGGACCTGGACCGGTTCTCCGCCGTGGTGCGGGACATCGTCGTGCGGTTCGCGCGGAACGGAGAAACGTGACCGTCGTCGTGCCCTACCCGACCCTGCTGTCCACCGTGGCCGGTGTGTTCGCCGAGCGCGGCGTGCCGCCGGACCGGGCGGAGGTCGCCGCCGAGGCGCTGTGCCACGGCGACCTGACCGGCGTGACGTCGCACGGCCTGGTCAACCTGACGCGGCTGTACCTGCCGCTGTTCGACTCCGGGCGCACCGACCCGGCGGCGGACCTGGCGGTCACCAGGGACCTCGGCGCGTGCCTGCACGCCGACGCCGGCCGCGCCCTTGGCCTGTGGTCGGCGTCGCACGCGATGGATCTGGCGGCGGCCCGTGCCGCCCGGCACGGCGTCGGCCTGGTGTCGCTGCGCGGCGCGACGCACATCGGCTGCGCCGGCCACCACGCCGCGCGGGCCGTCCGGCACGGCATGATCGGCCTGGTCGCGTCCAACTGCGGCGGCCAGCGCATCGCCCGCCCGCCGGGCGGTCTGCGGGCGGTGCTGGGCACCAATCCGCTGGCGCTGGCGTGCCCGGCGGGTGACCGGCACCCGTTCGTGCTGGACATGAGCACGACCGTGGTGCCGACCGGCCGGGTGCGGGCGGCGGCACGGGCCGGGCAGGAGATCCCGCCCGGCTGGCTCGCCTCCGACGACGGCACACCGGTGACCGACCCGGCCGCGTTCGACCGGGGCGAGGCGCACCTGCTGTGGCTGGGCGGATACCCGGAAACGGGCGCGTACAAGGGTTTCGGCCTCGGGCTGCTGGTGGAGGTGCTGTCCGCGCTGCTGTCCGGCGCGGCGCTCGGCCCGGCGTCCGACAGCGGCGTGGACGACGACATCGGCGTGCTCGCGCTGGCCGTCGCGCCAGACCTGCTGCGGCCCGGTTTCGCCGACGACGCCGACCGGTTGTTCGCGGCGCTGCTCGACTGTCCCCCCGTGGACGAGGGCCGTCCGGTGAGCTACCCCGGCTGGCCGGAGGGCGAGCGCGCCCAGCGGCGCCGGGTGCACGGCGTGCCGTTGCGGCGTGAGCTGTACGAGGAGCTGAGCGTGGTCGCACCGGCCCTGCGAGCGGCCGGGTGATCCGCGTCGGCGTGGTCGGGTTGGGGATGATCGCCCAGTACTACCTCGCCGCGATCGACCGGCTGCCCGACTACGAACTGGTCGCGGTGTGCGACGTGGACCGCGACGTCCTCGCCGGCCACGGCGTCCGCGACTACCTGCACCACCGCGCGATGCTCGCCGACGGCGGCCTGGACGCCGTCGTGGTGACCGCGCCGAACGACGCGCACGCCGAGATCGGCCGGGACGTGCTCGACGTCGGGCTCCCGCTGTGCGTGGAGAAGCCCCTCGCCACCACGCTGGCGGACGGCGCGGACCTGGCGGGTCGGCCGGGGGTCCTGTTCACCGCGTTCCACCGCCGCTACAACGACAACGTCCTGGCGCTGCGGGGCGAACTGGCGGACGCGGCCCCGATCGAGTCGCTGACCGTGCGGTACCTGGAACGCATCGAGGACCACATCGGCCGCGACCGCTGGTACCTGGACATGGACCGCAGCGGCGGCGGGTGCGTCGCCGACAACGGGCCCAACGCCCTGGACCTGGCGGACCTGTTCCTCGGTCCGCTGACGTTCGAGTCGGCGAAGATCGTGCGCGACACCGACGGCGTGGACCGGCAGGCGCTGCTGCACGTCCGGGGCTCCGCGCCGGCCGCGATCGAGCTGGACTGGTCGTTCCCCGGCGAGGCGAAGGACGTGGAGGCACGGCTGTCCGACGGCACCGTGCTGCGGGCCGACATGCTGGCCGGCCACC
This sequence comes from Actinosynnema sp. CS-041913, assembly GCF_050942485.1. Taxonomy (NCBI): domain Bacteria; kingdom Bacillati; phylum Actinomycetota; class Actinomycetes; order Pseudonocardiales; family Pseudonocardiaceae; genus Actinosynnema; species Actinosynnema sp. CS-041913. The sequence continues at coordinate 4,708,066 of NZ_CP192037.1, forward strand.
CGGAGTTCAAGGGCTCGCTGTGGCACGAGTACGTGGGCGTGCTGCGCGACTTCGCCCGCGCCGTCCGGGGCGAACCCCGGACGGACGGCGGTCTGGCGGCGCTGTCCCTGGTGGACGAGATCTACCGGAAGGAAGGAACGTGATGCTGGAGGACGGCCCGAAACGTCCCGTCGGCAGCAAGGTGGTGAAGGTCCTGGTGCACCGCCGCGACGACCGCGGGATGAGCCTGGAGCCGTTCGCCGCCCGCTGCGTGCGGCAGGGCGAGGTGCACGAGCTGGTCACCACCGACCACCGGGAGACCGAGCCCGGCGCGCGGATCGACCGGGTGGGGTTCCTCGGTTTCGTGGAGATCGCCAACGCGGGCGTGATCGACCGGGGCGACGAGGTGTGGGTGGACGGCAAGCTGGTCGGCACCGTGCTGGGCTTCGACGCGTGCCACTTCCCGAACCACTACAACATCCTGATCAACAGCCCGGAGCCGTGCACCGGGCTGGACGCGGGGATGAGTCCGGAGCTGTCGGTGGTCTTCTGCCCGGCGGCCGTCGCGGTGCACTGACGGAGTGGGGCCGCTGGCCGCCCCTGTCCAGGTCGCCCGAGGCGACTTCGGTGCCGGTGTCGGACCTCGGGTCCGCCGAGTGCCCGTGGCGAGGCGCCCGGGGTGTCCGCGTGTGGTGAGGCCGTGTGTTCCCGACGGTTCCGTCATGCTGATCACCCTGCCCGCGGTGCGGTCGCGCTCGATCGGCGATGGTGCGATTGCTCCTCACCCGTACGTCGCAGGCAGTAGCGGAGGCGTTGCATCCGGCCCTTCAGGATGACCCGTTCGGCCCAACGCGAGAAGGGGTCTCGGGCGTTCCCGAGACCCCTTCCGCGTGGTCGGTCAGCCGAGCAGTTCGACGTCCAGCGTGCCGAAGTGGTAGGCCTTGACCGCGGCGACGAGCTCTTCCACGGTGAGCGTGCCGTTGCCGTTGAGGTCCATGGCGCGGAACGCCGAGTCGGCCTGCGAGCGGTCCACGCCGACGGCGTCCAGCCAGCGGGTGAACTCGGCGCGGTTGATCTCGCCGTCGCCGTCGGTGTCGCACAGGTCGAGGATCGCCTGGATCGTCGGGCGCACCACCCGGCCGAAACCGGCGTCGCCTCCCTGGAACACCTCCGCCTCGATGACGTCGAGGAACTGCTGCCGGTCGAGTGAGCCGCCGGCTCCGACGCCCGCGCGCTCGGCCAGGTGCTCGTACATGTCGCGGAAGGCTTCGAGCACGGCGTGGCCCCGCGGGGACGTGGCGGTCTCATCGAACGCCGTCAGGATGCGCCGGGCCTCGCCCTCCAGGTTGGCCTTCTCGATCAGTCCGTCGCCGTCGATGTCCCATTTGTCGAACCGCTTGTCCAACCGCTCGTTCTTGACCGCAGTGGTCATTCCTGCACACTCCTTCGTCAGAGCCGGAATCGCGCTCCCGCCCGCGGGTCGACCCCCGGACGGGGAACTACAGGCGTTGGACCTCCCCTCCGGGCACCCGGCCCGTCACGTCGAGCAGGAGCCGTGCGTTCCTCGCCAGGTGGCCGAGGTGGTAGCCGCTGTGCGGGACGAGCAGGACGGTCGCGTCCGACTCGCGCAGAGCGGAGTCCAGGTCGGGCACGGGCGGGCCGAGTTGCGGCACCTCGCCCGCGATCGGGTCGTGGTAGGCGATGCGGGCGCCGAGCGCGGTCAACCCGGCGGCGACCCGGAGCGCGGCCGACTCCCGGATGTCCGGCACGTCGGCCTTGTACGTGACACCCAGCAGCAGGACCTTCGCGCCCGCCACGGGTATGCCGTCGCCCGCCAGCAGCCGTGCCACGCGGTCCACCAGGTAGCCGGGCATGTCGCGGTCGACCTGCCGCGCGGCCTCCACCACGCCGAGCCGCGCGCCTTCGCGGTGGGCCTTGTCCAGCAGATAGCGGGGGTCGATGGGGATGCAGTGGCCGCCCACGCCGGGACCGGGGGTGAACGGCGCGAAGCCGAACGGCTTCGTCGCGGCGCAGTGCAGCACGTCCCACACGTCGAGACCCAGTTGGTCGCAGAACACGGCGATCTCGTTGACCAGCGCGATGTTCACGTACCGGTAGGTGTTCTCCAGCAGCTTGGCCATCTCCGCCTCGCGGGTGCCCTTGGCCACCACGACGGTCTCCACGAACCGCCCGTAGAACGCGGCGCAGTGCTTGGCGCACAACGGGGTGTGCCCGCTGACCACCTTCGGGGTGTTGGGGATGCCGTACCGCCGGTTGCCGGGATCGATCCGTTCCGGCGAGTACGCCAGGGGGAAGTCCTCGCCCGCGACGAGGCCGTGCCGCTCCAGGATGGGACGCACCACCTCGTCGGTGGTGCCGGGGAAGCTGGTGGACTCCAGCACGACCAGCGTGCCGGGCCGCAGGTGGTCGGACACCACTTCGGCGGCGGTGCGCACCGCGGACAGGTCGGGCCGGCCGTCCGGGCCGAGCCCGGTCGGCACGCAGATCACCACGGTGTCCGCGCCGCCGATCGCCGACGGGTCGGTGGTGACGGTGAAACCGTTGGCCAGCATGGCTTTCAGTCGGGCCGGTGACACGTCGGGCACGTGCGAGCAGCCCGCTTCGAGGGTGTCACGGACGGCCGGCGAGATGTCGTATCCGGTGACCGACAGGCCCGCGGCACTGGCCGCGGCTGCCAGCGGGAGTCCAACGTAGCCGACTCCCACGACGACGAGATCGACGGACACGTGCGCCCTTTCCACAGTCTCGGGATGTGTTGTGTCCCATGGTGTTCAACTGCATGGTGATCAGCCGCGGAACGCGGCCCCGGCGGGCGGCGCGGGCGCCCCGCGGTCCTGGATTGCCGGCATCGACGGCGTCAGGCACAGCGGGTCGCCGTGGATGGCGCGCGACTGGTCGGTGCGGTTGGTCGGCACGTACGCCCCGGTCAGGGGAGCGTGACACCCCTTCGGGTCGTCGAAGACCTCCAGCGGGACGAACCCGGTGGCTAACACCGCGACCTCGCCGACGGCGGCCCGGGCTGCGGGGGCGAGCGGAACCATCGGCGCGGTGGCCGCGGGCGCTACCGGCAGAACGGTGACGAAGTGTTTCATCCAAACCTCCACAGGGATCGAAAACGAACGGTTTCAGCGCTTTCTTGCAAGCTAACAGTCGCACTCAGCAAGAAGCAGTGGCGAACGGCAATACCACCCGCGCAGGTTGCCGTCTACTCGGCAGGTTCATCCGGATGGCAGCCGGAGGTCGTCCCACAGTGGAGTTTCGCGGGTGCACGTGCACGAATTCACGAGGTCGAGGGATTTTTATCAGTCGATCTTCGCGATCGTGCAGGCGTTATAAACACAAACAGTGACGAGCGCCTTCCAGGCCGCACATCTGCGGTTACTTTCAGTGATCCACTGGCACTCGATGGCACCGGTACACCCGGCCGGCCGACCCCGCGAGACAGTCGGCGACCGCAACGGGCCGCCTCTCGGGAGCGGCGGGTGACAGCTACCGTACGTATTCACCAACGCCACTGATTGGCGACCCTCCGTGTTCATCACCCGGAAAACGATCAGCGGACAATGATCAGCACTTCACGGTGGCGCGTTCGGCAATAAGCCCGGTGGGATCTTGAAAACGGTCGGCGCACCGGGATGGCGAGGCCCGGTTCGGCGAGCGTGACGGGTCCGGCGAATTCACGGGACGCCGCCTTCGCCAATCCACGCGGCCATTCCGGCTCCACCGAGGCGAAATGGGTCGGCACGAGCCGCGCCACACCGGCCTCGGCCGGTGTGGCGCCCCGCGTCCGCCCCGGACAGGTGACCGTGCGCGGTCACATCACTCTGCGCGAGGGTCGGCTCGACTGCAGGTGCCGCAGCTCCGCCGCGCAGTCGCCCGCCGTGCACCGGTCGCCCGGCGAGCCGCACGGCGAGTACTCCCGCACCGGCCCGTCCCCGGTCCGCACGTCGATGTGCGGACCGGGGCCCGCGGCGCCGGAGCACCTGCTTCCCGGGTCAGCCGAACTGGCCGACCTGGTAGTCGCCGGCGGGCTGCTGGACGATGACGTTCAACCGGTTGTAGGCGTTGATCAGGGCGATCAGCGAGACCAGGGCGGTCAACTGCTCCTCGTCGTAGTGCTTGGCGGCGTTCGCCCAGGCGTCGTCCGTGACCCCGCCGGCCGCGTCCGCGATCCGGGTGCCCTGCTCCGTCAGCTCCAGCGCGGCGCGCTCGGCGTCGGTGAAGACGGTGGCCTCCCGCCACGCCGCGATCAGGTTGAGGCGCAACGAGGTCTCGCCGGCGTGCGCGGCTTCCTTCGTGTGCATGTCGACGCAGAAGCCACAGCCATTGATCTGACTCGCGCGGATCTTCACCAGTTCCGCGGTCGCGGCCGGCAGCGACGAGTCGGAGATCACCTTCCCCGCCGAGTTGAAATGCTTCAACAGCTTGCCGGCGGCCGGGTTGCCGAACAGGTTCAAACGGGCGCTCATGCCGAACTCCTCTGCCGTTCTAGGTGGTTACACATCTCTGACGGAACCGCCCGGCACGGTGTGACAGGAGCGGTCGTAACGTGCGTCACCCCCGGCGCGGCGGCCCCGCGCGCCATTGCCTGCCCGGGTCGTCACGGCGTGGGGCAGGCGTGCCTGTCGACCGGTTCCACCACCGCCGGTGCGGGTAACCACCGGGCATGGCCTCCCGGAAGGCGATCGCGGCCCGGCTGCTCGACGTGGCCGGCCGCACCTACGCGCAGGAGGCGGGCATCCGGCTCGCCGACCGACCGTCCCCGCTCTACCGGCTGCTCGTGCTCAGCGTGCTGCTGTCGACCCGGATCAAGGCGCACCTCGCGGTGGCGGCATCCGGCGAGCTGTCCCGGCTGGCCACACCCCGCCGGATGCTGGACGCGACCTGGCAGCAACGGGTCGACGCGCTCGGCCGGGCGCACTACGTCCGCTACGACGAGAGCACCGCCACGGCGTTGGGCGACGGCGCGGAACTCCTGCTCGCCGAGTACCGGGGCGACGTGCGGCGGATGCGCGGCGACGACCTACGGGACCACCTGCTCCGGGTGCCGAGGCTGGGTCCGGTCGGCGTGGACATCTTCTGCCGCGAGGCGCAGGCCGTGTGGCCGGAGCTGCGGCCCTACCTGGACCGCAAAGCGCTGGACGGGGCGCGGCGGGTCGGGTTGCCCGCCGAGCCGCGGCGGCTGGCCCGGCTGGTCGAGCCCGACGACCTCGCCCGCCTCTCCGCCGGGCTGGTCCGGGTGAAGCTCGACCGCGGGCTCGCCGGCGAGGTCGCCTGAGTCCGGCTGTGCGCACCCGGCCCAAGTGGTGCGCACAGCCGGACTTCAGGTGGCGAGCGCCCCCAGTACGCTCGCCAGCACGGTGGACATCGTGGTGACGTCCACCCGGTCCGGGTTCCGGCTGACCCGCAGCTTCGCGGGCGCGCCGGCCGGCGCGATCAGCTCGACCTGGAGTTCCGCCAGGGGCGCGGTCGGCTCGTCGTGCCACTCCACGCGGCAGCCCGGCAGGTCGAGGTCCGGCTCCGGCGAGTCCTGCACCGCCGCGATCACCTGGTACAGCGCCTGCCGTCCAGTGGCGCGGCGGGACACCTCGGCGAACGGCAGGTCGGCGTTGGCCAGCGCACGGGCGACGGCCTCCGCCGCCGGGCGGTTGCCCACCCGCACGCACACCGTGTCGACCAGGCACCCGACGGGCAGTTCCAGCGCCTCGGTGGCCCGTTGCGTCACGGGGACGCCGATACCGAAATCCGCCTGACCGGTGTGCTCCGACACCGCCCGCGCGACCGCGTCCACCAGCACGGCCAACCGGCCGGCGCCCGACCTCCGGGCCGCGGCGTCGACCGCCGCCACGTCCACCGGGGACTCCAGCACGTACGCCCCCGGCTTGGCGGCGGGGAACACCAGACCGGGCAGCCCGGCCAGCTCCGCCGTCCAGAACTCCTGCTGCGCGGCCAGGTCCGCCGCGTCGGCGAGGGACGCCAGGATCCGGGCCGTGTCGGCGGGCGTGGGCGCCGGCCGGGCGAACCGGGGTTCCCGGCCCCGCACCCGCGCCCGGTAGGCGACCGACAGGTCCTCCGCCAGCCGATGCCGCGACCAGCCGTCGAACGCCGCGCGGTGCACGGCCAGCCCGAACTCCCACGCGTCCGGCGTCTGCACCAGCACCGCCCGCCACGGCACGCCCGCCGCCAGGTCCAAGGGCTGCGACAGGTGGACGTCCAAGAGGTACCGGGCGTCTTCCCGCTCCGCGACCAGCCGCACGAACTCCGCCGGCCGCTCCCCCTCGACGGCCTGCGGCTCGTCCCCGTCGGTGTACCGGGCGTGCAGGTAGCCGTGGCGGCGGTGCACGTCCTGCACGGCCGCCTCCAGCGCGGCCGGCCGGACGGGACCGGCGATGGTCCACATCAGCGGGCAGTGGTTCTCGATGTCCAGGCCGCCGGCCAGTGCGTGCCGCACCACGAACGAGTGCTGCATCGGCGTCAGCACCGGCCCGTGCGGAAGCCCCGACGAGATCCCGGCGGACGTCAGCCACGCCGCGAACTCCGTCGCGGTCGGCGCGCTCATCAGCCGGGACACCGGGATGGCGCGCCCGAACCGCGCGCCCAGCCGCGTGCACAGCCGCACGGCGCCCAGCGAAGTGCCGCCCAGGGCGAAGAACGACCGGTCGCGGTCGGCGGAGCCGAGCAGCGCCGCGAACTCGGCCGCGACCACGTCCTCCACCGAGTCACCGGCCACGCCGGGAGCGACCGCCTCTGGCAGCGCCTCCAGCAGTTTCCGACTGTCGACCTTTCCGTTGGGGGACAACGGAAAGGTCGACACGGCGACCACGTGGTCGGGCACCGAGTACGCGGGCAGCGACGCCCGCAGGCGGTCCGCCAGCCCGGCGGCCGACACCCCGTCGCCGCTGAAGAACAACGCCAGGCGGGTGCCCTCGCCGTCCGCCACCGGCACGACCGCGCAGCGGCGCACGCCCGGCACCCCGGCCGCCACGTGCTCGATGCCGGCCGGCTCGACCCGGTGACCCCGCACCTTCACCTGCCGGTCGCGCCGGCCGTGGAAGTGGAAGACACCGTCGGCGTCGACGCTGCCGTGGTCGCCGGTCCGGTAGACCCGGATCGGGTAGCCGTCGATGGACGCGGTCACGAACTTCCGCGCGGTCAGCCCGGGGTCGCCGAGGTAGCCGAGCGCGAGCCCGTCACCGGCGACGACCAGTTCGCCGACCTCGCCCGGACCGCACTCCCGGCCGTCCGCCAGCACGTGCACGGAGGTCCCGGTCACCGGGCGGCCCAGGGGGACCTCACCCACGACGTCCACGGGGCGCACGTCGTGGGTGAGGGCGAACACCGTGCTCTCCACGGGTCCGTAGCCGTTGACCAGCCGCACCTCCGGGCACGCGGCGAGCAGCCGGCCCGCGTGCCGGGCGGACAGCTTCTCGCCGCCGACGACCAGGGTGTCCAGGCCGGCGAACGCCTCCACGTCCTCCTCCACCACCAGGTGGAACAGCGAGGTGGTGAGGAACAGGGTGTTCACGCCGTGCCCGGAGACCAGCGAACGCACCGCGGCCGGCGTCAGCGGGCGATCCTCCACCAGCACGGACGTGCCGCCGGTCAGCAGGACGCCCCACAGCTCCAACGCGAACGCGTCCCACGGCACCGCCGACACCTGCGGCATCACGGTGGTGTGGTCGAACGTCGCGAACACGCAGTCCTGGAACAGCCGCATCGTGGCCTGGTGCGGCGACACCACGGCCTTGGGCCCTCCCGTGCTACCGGCCGTGAAGAACACCATCGCGGCTGTCTCGTCGGTGATCGGCGGCGGCTGGTGGGCCGTGCCGGGGCGGCGCGGGAACGCGTCGACGGCCGCGTCCGCCACCGCGACCTGGCCGGGCAGCAGGGAGTCGATCCGGCGCAGCCGTTCCGCCGGCCAGGACCGGTCCAGCACGGCGTACGCGGCGCCGCACTTCAGCACGGCGAGCAGGGTCGCCACGAGCACCGGCGACAGCGGCAGCACGACCGGCACCACGTTGCCCTTGCCGATGCCCGAGGCGGCCAGCTCCAACGCGATCTCGTCGGACATCCGGTCGAGTTCGGCGTAGCTGGTCGTGCCCTCGCGGTGGACGAGCGCCACGGCGTCGGGCTGTTCGAGGACCCGGCCGCGGAAGACCTCGTGGATCATGCCGTCCTCGCCAACCGTCGGTCCCGGACGATGCCGCGGCTGCGGGCGTGCGCGATCAGGGCCGTGCGCTTCCAGCCGTTGCGGCGGAGCGTGGGCTCCGGGATCTCCAGCTTCCGCACCAGGTAGTCGATGTGCGCGTCCACGGCGCGCGGGCTCATGTCCAGCCGGGCCGCGATGGCGGCCGAGGTGGGCGCTCCGTCGCACAGCGCGAGCAGCACGGCGTAGTAGCGCGCCCCGGGGTCGAGCCGCGGGCTGCCCGGTCGGATCGCCGGGCAGCGCGCCACCAGCGGTCGCGGCGGTTCGGCGACCGTGGCGAACACGGTCAGCGACAACGCGCCCGGCTCGGGTGCGGGCGTCACGATCGCCATGTCGTACCCGAACGGCAGCCGCTCACCCGGCCGCACGGCGGTGGCCTCGCCGGGGCGGTCCACGTCGGCCACGAACAGCGGCTCGCGGTCGGACAGGTTCGCGACCCACCACACCGGGCCGTCCGCCGCCACCGCGCCCCGGAAGTCGGGCTCGCCCGCGATCGGCAGGTCCCACGAGCACAAGCCGCACGCGCACGTGCCGAACGTCCGGGTGCCTCCTCCCGGCACCTCCACCCATCTCGGACTCCGGCCTCGCTCGACCGGACCCTGCACGGTCACTCCAGTCACGACTCTCCCCCAGGAAGTCCCCCAAAGAGCCGATGGACAGCCATCGACCATTTCACTCCGTCAACAGTCGCGGTCCACTCCGGATACCGGAATGGGCACAACTACCCACTCATTCGCGCCTATGCCCGGTCCGGTTCGACGCCCTGCCGAAGCCGGCTCCGAAGTGGTCCTGACGTGCTGCTGACGCGTGCCTGACGCGGGCCGGCCGGTCCCTGGAACGGGCTCCGACCCTTAGCAGGACGGCCCGACAGGCGCAATGGCGAACGTTCTGGGATCGCCCGGATTACTCGATCGGGTGACACCCCGGATTCTTTGCGGCACGCCATCGCGGAAGGGACCACATGTTCGAGGACGAGGACGACCGCCTCTACACGGTCGTGCGCAACGCCGAAGACCAGTACTCCATCTGGCCCGCCGACCGCGCCCTGCCGCCCGGCTGGACTTCCGACGGGACGACCGGCCCGAAATCCGTGTGCCTGGACCGCATCCGCACGGTGTGGACGGACCTGCCCCCGCAGAGCCTGCCGGACAACGGATGATCGGCCCGCCCACCGGGACGGAGGTGATTGCCCACGGCGCAAGAATGTCCGGGGAGTGATTCTTTGGGGTGGATTCCAGGCCTGAGCAAGGAATTCCGGTCGGCGCAGGCGCTAGTTTCCAACGCCATGAGACCCGAACGGCTCACCACCGTCCGCAGCCGGGAGCTGGGTGAGGAACTGCGCCAGGCCCGGGTCCGCCTGAACCTCAAGGCGGACAAGCTGTCGAAGTCGCTCGGCTGGTCCGCGAGCAAGATCAGCCGGATCGAACACGGCGTGCGCGGGACCAGTGGCTTCGACCTGGGCGCACTGCTGGGCCGCCTGGAGGTCGACCCGGCAACCAGGGAGCGGATCCGCCGGCTGGGCGAGGAACGGGATCTGGGCTACTTCCTCCGTTCCCACGACGGCAGGCTCTCGGACAACCTGGCCAGCCTGATCATCCACGAACGCGCCGCCCTCACCATGACGGCGTACGAACCGATGGTCATCCCCGGCCAGCTCCAGACCCCGGCCTACGCGGCGGCGATCATCACGACGGTCGGGGACTTCCGCCCCGAAGACCTCGACTTCTTCGTCGCCACCCGCATGGAACGTCAAACCCGGCTGACCGGACCAGGAGCGCCGGTCACGACCTTCTACATCCACGAAGCCGCTCTCCACTCGGTGGTCGGCGACTACGGGGTCATGCACGACCAGATGCTGCGCTTGGCCTTCATGTGCGGATGGTCGTCGCGGCTTCGCCCGAGGGTGATCCCCTTCAGCGCTCCCGGGTCGAACGCGGTGCGCACCACCTTCAACCTCATGGCCTTCGCCCCTCCGATCAAGCCGGTCGCCTACACCGAGACCGACACCGCCACGCTCTTCATCGAGGCGGATCAGGCGCTCGATGCCTATAAACGCCGGGTAGGACTCCTCGCGAAGCTCGCTCTGGATGCGGAACAATCACGGTCGGTGTTCGCCCATTGGGCGGACGTGTACGGCCGTCGAGAGGACCGCGATGATCATTGGAAAGAGCTGGCGTAAGAGCAGCTACAGCGCCGGAGCGCAGTCGAGTTGTGTCGAAGTCGCACCGACCAGGGCCGGTGTCGTGGTGCGGGACTCCAAGAACCCTGACGGGCCGGTGATCGACTACCCGGCCACCCACTGGCGGGCGTTCCTGCGCAGTCGGACCTAGGGCGAAGAGAGAGCAAGATCTTTACGCAGCTTGACGGCAGAAGAGGGACCACGAAGCAAGGCGACCAGTACCCAAGCAGGTCTTGGACACAGCCGGGAACACTACGAAGCAGGACCACATTTTCGATAAGCCCTGAAGCTGCCAGGGACGGCTGGAACGCCACGCGCGCTACGGAGCGTGCACTTGCGGGTGCCAGGTCGCGCCTAGGACAACCGCGAGTCAGGCGGCTGGGCGGGTTGCTCTGCGGGCGGCGTGTTGCGCTGACACCGGTCCCCCGGCAGCCTTTAGGGCTCCCGATGATGTGGTCCCGTTGCTCAATGTTCCCGGCTTGAGCCCAGACGTGCGTGCTCACGGAGCACTTTGAGTCCGTGGTCGCCCTTCTGCCGTCAAGCTGCGTAAAACCTTGAAACCGCATTGACCGCTCGCCGGCTCCGACTTTGCCTCCTGTCAGGAGTACGCCGTCAGCACCAGGCAGAGCAGGTTCTCCTCCTCGTCGACGATCTCGAAGCCGTCGACGAGCTCGGCTTCCACGGGGAAGACGAAGGCGTTCACGCCGGTCTCCCGGTCCACCACCACCTCCACCCAGTTGTCCTGCCGGCGGTGTGGCCCCTCCGCCGTGATCCGGTCCCGCGCACCGGGGAAGAACGAGGGCACGTCGTCGTCGGACTGGGGTGCCGCGCGCCTGGCTTCTCCTCCCCACAGGATCGCGTAGTCCTCGATCCGGTGGATGTCGTCGTAGCCGGGATCGCCCCACTTCGCCGCAGCGATCCGCGCGGGCTCGGCCACCGGGATCACGATCATGGTGACGACGTGCCGGACCGCTCCGGAGTCCTGGGGGTAGACACGGGTGCCCGCGAACACCGGGTGGGCGCCTGCGGGCAGCGCATGGCTGAACCCGGCCTCGGTCTCCCACGGGGTCTCCCAGATGACCCGACCGTCCGCCACGACGAGGTCACCGGCGTGGTCGAACCACGTGGGCCTGAGGTGAGGCACCTGGGAGGCCGGCGCGTACCTGTCCGCCAGGCTCCACAGCAGTCGCTCCATGTCCACGAGATCGTGTCCTTCCGATCGTTGATCTTCCGTTGAATCCCACCGCGCACGATCATCTTGCCCAGCGGGAACCACCGGCAGCCAGGACAAAGAGGGCAAAGGTTCGTTCAAGGGTGTTACGCAGCTTGACGGCAGAAGAGTGCCCGCGACGCCACCGCCGGCCAAGCCACGCAGGTCTTGGATGCAGTCGGAACACTACGAAACGGGACCACATTGCCGACCGCTCGCTAGTTCCAACTCGGTTGCCACTCGATCCCGCTCGGCCGCCCGCCCCCGGTGCCCAGGTACTCGTGGGCGGCCCGGCGCGCTTCGGCCAACGGGATCTCCGCGTTCACCGGGAACTCGGTGTCCGAACCGGTGAAGTAGTAGAGGGGCGGTTGCTCGGCGGTGTCCGGCCCCTTGCTGATACAGGCGTCGGGGGCGTCAGGCCCGGAATAGTAGAGCACCCCCCGGCCGGTTCGGGCATCCAGTCCGACGTCGAGGATCGCATGGCCGGGGTCGCCGTGGATGAGCAGTTGGACGGTGATGGGCGCGTTCCACCCGACGACGGTGTCCAGCACGGCGTCCAGTTCAGCCGGGGTGTGGACGACCGTAGGGGCAGCGGCTTTCCGGTCGTACCAAGCATCTAGCGCCACCACGGGCGGGCACCTCCTGTGTATCGCTTGCGGATGGGTTCACCCTGTTCGGTCACGCCGTACACGGTGAGCGATGATCCTTCCGGGAGCAGGATCGGCACGAGGGTGTCACAGCCGAACGGACCGACGCACGGCTCATTGTTTATCAAGACTGTGGCGTGTCGAACGCCTTCACGGACCATGCGCGTGGCCAGCTTGATTTCCGCGTCGCCGGTCTTGGCCGACTTTCGGGGCATCCCCATGTCACGCAGTCGTGTGTCGGCCTCATCGGCATCGTCGTCACGGCCGCTGACGACCGGCTGGACCGTGCCGTCCGCACCGATCCAGTAACCACGCGTCTTTTGACCTGATCCGGCCACCACGGGCGGCGGCAGTTCGCGCCGTAGCTGCTCGATCCGGTCGGGCGGGATCACGGGCGCGTGGTCGGGGTCGGCCTGACGGACCGGGGGCCGCTGCAGCGGCTGTGCGGGTCGCCGAGTGGTCGAGGCCGGATACGCAAGTACCTCGGCGGCCAAGCGGTCCGCGAGGCTCTCAGCGTTTTTCACGGCCTCGTTCAGTAGCGGCCACAGGTAGCCCCTACACCCATCCACCACCCGAGTGAACGCGGATAGCATCTGTGTCGCGTCGGATTCGAGGTGACGCGCACCATCCAGCGCGCGAGCCAGCACGTCGTGTGCCTCTTGGGTCAGGTCTTCCGCCTGTTCCAACGCCGTCCGCGCCTGTGCTGCCTTCCTGCACGCGACCCGGACCCGCGCGGCCACCTCCCCGAGTGACGCCACCTACACCCCCTCTTCCCGAGCAAGCGTGGCACAGGAGATCCACAGTCACCGGGTCGACACAAGGTTTGCCGGACTTTGCCCAGGTCTGAGGAACACTTTTGAGTGACGTGCCCACCGCCCCTGGCCCGCGCCTGTTTGCGAATCGATTCGTTGCCCATGACCTCGTGGCGTTTGGTTTGCCGTCTAGCAGTTCAGCACCGTCGACACGTCCGTGAGCAGGCCCAGGGATTGAGCGCGCAGGACCGTCGAAAGCCGGTCCGTGGTGCCGAGTTTCCGGTACAGGTGCTGGAGGTGTCGGTGGACCGTCCTGGGTGAGATGTCCATCCTCCGCGCGATGGCGTCCGCCGTGAGCCCTTCCGCCAGCACCGTCAGCACAGCCCGCTCCCGGTCGGTGAGGCCATGATCATGAGCGGGTGCCCAGGTGCCTGCCAACCGCTCGTAGAGGCCGGGGTCGCAGGCTTCCAGGAGGGCTTGTGCGCGGTCTCGTTCCTGGCGTTCCCGGGTGGTCCGGTCGGCCTGGCGGAACAGGGCCGCGGCCAGTAGGCGGGTTCGGCCTGCGTGGATGGTGTCTCCTAGCTGCTCGAACGCCTCGGCCGCGCCGACCGCTTCGGCTGCCGCCTCGGCGGGATCGGTGAAGCGGAGCACGCCCACCGACGCTATCCGTGCGCACGCCTGTCGGAGTCCGGCCTGGAAGCCCTGCGCGAGGGTTCGGGCGTAGTTCGCCCACCGGCTGGCGTCGGCGGTGTGGTGGCGGGCTCCGTCGGCGAGTGCGAGCAGGGCACACCATTCCACTGTGGACAGTGGGTCGATCATCGACAGGTTCAGGCTGCCGTCTGTCGTCAGCAGTTGTGCCACGCAGCCGTCAGGGTCGTCGGCGTGCAGTTGTGCCAGGGCCAGTGCGAAGCGTGCCGGGCGTCCCGGGTTCACGGCGACCGCCGCCTCGGCCAGGCGGAGGCCTTCGGGCACCTCGCCGCGCCACACGGCGATCCGGGCCTGCCCGGCCAGGGCCGGTGACCGGATCTCCGGCGTGTCGGGCAAGGCCGCGGCTTCCTCCGCGTCGATGTAGCACTCGTTCGCTTCGCCCAGGCGGCCCAGGTGTTCCAGGGCTTCGCCTCGGGCCTGCCACAAGTGGGTCAGCAGGTCGCCGCGGCCGGTGTTGCGGGCGGCGGGCAAGGCCCGGTCCACGTGACGGACGGCGTCGGCGGGGCGTTCCAGCATGATCTCGGCTCGGGCCAGCCAGAGCAGGGCCTCGATCGGGCAGTCCGGCTGGTTGTCCGCGAGGACTCCGGCTTCGGTCAGGAGCGCCAGGTCGTAGGGCGGTTTGAGCAGGCGGACGCCCAGCGCCATGGCCAGCACGCCGTCGTCGCCCAGGGCTCGTGCCGCCGAGACCGCCTCGTCGGCGCGGCCGGTGCCGGCGGTCGGGTCCGCGGCCAGGCCCAGGTCGAGCAGCACTCGATCACGGGAGGACACGGGGTTGCGCAGTTCTTGTTCCAGCAGCGCGTTGGCGTCGGCGTGGCGGCCCTGTGCCCGGTCGGCCAGGGAGCAGCGCAGTGCGATCTCGGCACGATCGGCGGGGGTCGATGTCAGCATGTCCCGTACGGCACGGCGGTGTTCGTGTGGACGTCCGGCGGCCTGGGACACGGCGACCAGCTTGCGCAGCACCCGCAGCCGGGCCGGGGTGTGCCGGGGCAGCAGGTCCGCGGCGACTTCCAGCCAGTGCAGCGCCACCACGGGCGCGACGCGGGATGCCGCGTCGGCGGCTGCGGTCAGGTCGGCGGCTGCGGTCAGGTTGCCGGGCCTCGCCGCACGGGCCACGTGGTGCGCTCGGACGGTGATCGGCGCGCCCTCGTCGCCCAGGGCCCGCGCTGCCCGGTCGTGGGCTCGTCTTCGCCACTCCGGGTCCGTCGACTCGTAGACCGACCGCCTCAGTCCGGCCTGCGCGTAGTCCAGCGTGCCGCCGTCGGTGGTCAGCACCCCTCGTGCCGCCAACCGGACCAGGGCGGCGCGGGCTTCGTGCAGCGTCGTCTCGGCGACGGCGGCCACCAGGCGCGGCGCGGTGGCGCAGAGCACGGCCACCGCCTGCGCGACGCGGAGGTCGGCGGGCTCGATCCGGGCCGGCGCCGCGTCGGCCGGATCGAGTTCGACGACCTCCGCGGTGGCGAACGCGGCCGGCTCGGCGCCCGGTGGGTGGGCGGTGACGAGCAGCAGGTCGACGTCCGGCGCGTGGCGGAGCAGGTGGCCGAGCAGTTCTAGCGAGCCGCTGTCCGCCAGGTGCGCGTCGTCCAGCACCAGCACGAGTCCGGCCGGGCGGGCGATCGCCGCCACCAGGTCGCCCACGGTGCGGTACAGGCGGTGGCGTTCGGCGTCGACCAGGGCGGACGTATCGTGACCGGGGTCCAGGAACGAGTGGAACACCGCGCGGAGCAGCAGGAACGCGTTCTGGGCGGCCGGGTTCGGCGCGTCCGCCCCGGCCTTGTCCACGGCGTCCCGCAGCACCCCGAACGGCACCGTGCGACCCGTGTCCGTGCCCCGGGCGGCGATGGCGGGCAGGTGTCGGCGGCGGGCGGTCCGGACGAGTTCGCGCACCAGGCGCGTCTTGCCGGCGCCCGCCCCTCCGACCACGCGCACGGCCCGCACGCCCGCGTTCAGCAGGCCCGCCAGCGTCCGCTCATGGCATCCGACCAGGTCCCCAGTGGTCATGGCGTCCTCCTCCGAGTAGGAGGGGTGCCGCCGGGTGGCGGATACGCGCTGCCGCTGATCGTTGGCTAAGCGTCGTGTGCCGTGCGTCTGGCGCGTTCGGCGGCGACCAGCCTCCGCCAACAGGACGCGCATCCCCCTCGGCCGGACACCTTCTTCGGGCAATCCAAGCGTACCGGTCGTGCCACGTGGACCTCCTCGTCTCCTCCGCCGCGCCGTTCGCGGCGGGGTCGAGGCCATCGAACGCAGTCCCGCTTGTTCGGTGTCGACGCCTGGACGTTGAACAACAAGCTCTGAACAATGGGTGCCCGACGAGGAGGGGGACTCGGCTGGTGGCTCGGCGTGAGCGTCCGTTGGGGGACGGGGAGGGGCCGCTGCTGTCGTTCGCGGCCGACCTGCGGCGATTACGGGACAAGGCGGGTGGTCCGACCTACCGGGAACTCGGTGCGCGGGCGCACTACTCGGCGGCGACGCTGTCCGAGGCGGCGGGCGGGCGGAAGCTGCCGACGCTGGCCGTGACGCAGGCGTACGTGCGGGCGTGCGGCGGGGACGCCGACGAGTGGACCGCACGGTGGCACGAGGTCGCGTCGGCGTTGACGCCGGCCGCGTCGGCCGCGGCGGACGACGACGGGCCGTACGTCGGGCTGGCGGCGTTCCAGCCGGCCGACGCGGACCGGTTCTTCGGCCGGGAACGGCTGCTCGGCGAGTTGCGCGAGCGGCTCGAACACCACCCGGTGATGGCGGTGTTCGGCGCGTCCGGCGCGGGCAAGTCCTCGCTGCTGCGCGCCGGGCTGGTGGCGCGGGCCGAAGGGCCGGTGGCGTTGTTCACCCCCGGCGCGCGGCCGTGGGAGGAGTGCGCCGTCCACCTCGCCCGGCTCGGCCTCGGCACGCCGGGGCGGCTGCGGGAGGAGCTGGCCGACCCGCGCGGCCTGCACCGGCTGGTGCGGCAGCTCGACCGGCCGCTGATCGTGGTCGACCAGTTCGAAGAGGTCTTCACGCTGTGCGCCGACCAGCAGGAACGCGCCGACTTCAGCGCGGGGCTGCTGACCGCCGCCGAGCACTGCCGGGTGGTGCTCGGCATCCGGGCCGACTTCTACGCCCACTGCACCGCGCACCCCGGGCTGGTGGACGTGCTGCGGGACGCCCAGCTCGTGGTGGGCCCGATGACCACCGACGAGCTGCGCGAGGCGATCATCCGGCCTGCCGCCCAGGCGGGCTGCACGGTGGAGAACGCCCTGGTCTCCCGGCTGATCGGCGACGCGACCGGCCAGCCCGGCGTGCTGCCGCTGGTGTCGCACGCGCTGCTGGAGACGTGGCGGCGGCGGCGCGGGAACACGCTGACGCTGAGCGGCTACGAGTCGGTGGGCGGCCTGGACCGCGCGGTCGCCAACACCGCCGAGGAGGCCTACACCGCGATCGACCCGGAGCGGCGGGCGTTGACCAGGCAGGTGTTCCTGCGGCTGACCGCGCTCGGCGAGGGCACCGAGGACACCAAGCGCCGGGTGGCGCGGACCGAGCTGGACGACCCGGACGTGGCGGCCGTGGTGGAGCACCTGACCCGCGCCCGGCTGCTCACCGCCGACCAGGACAGCGTCGAGATCAGCCACGAGGCGCTGCTCCGCTCGTGGCCCCGGCTGCGTGCCTGGCTCACCGAGGACCGCGAGGGCGTCCGGGTGCACCGGGGGCTGACCGAGGCGACCGAGACGTGGCTGGCCCACGGGCAGGACCCCGACTCGCTGCTGCGCGGCGCCCGGCTCGCCGCCGCGCAGGACTGGGCGGCCGACAGCCGGGACCTGCTCAGCGGCCGGGAACGCGAGTTCCTGCGGCGCAGCGTCGAGCTGGAGGTCCGGGAGCAGGCCGCGCAGCGGCGGCGGAGCCGGCGGCTGCGGCAGCTCGTGGCCGTGTTGAGCGTCCTGCTGCTGATCGCGGTGAGCGCGACCGGGTACGCGGTGTGGGCCGAGAACCGGGCCGCCGACCAGCGGGACGTGGCGCTGTCGCAGAAGGTGGCGGCGGACGCGGTCGCGTTGCGCGCGTCGAACCCACCGCTGGCCGCGCAGCTCGGCTTGGCCGCGTACCGGCTCGCGCCGACCGTGGAGGCGCGCAGCGCGCTGCTCGAAGCGTTCGCGACGCCGTTCTCGGTGGCGCTGCGGCTGAAGACCAACGCGGTGGCGTACCGGCGGGACGGGACGCTGATGGCGACCGGCGGCGACGACCGGGTGCTGCGCTTGTGGGACGTGACCACTCCCCTGCGGCCGGTCGCGGTCGTGGAGGTGCCCGACCAGCCGGAGGACATCGAGTCGCTCGCGTTCAGCGGCGCGGGCGGGCTGCTGGTCGTCTCGCACTACGACGGCAGCGTCCGGGTCTGGAGCCTGGAGGACATCCGGAAACCGGTGGTGCTGGCCGATTTCCGCGCCCATGAGGAACCGATCTACCAGGCGGCGCTCAGCCCGGACTCGTCGATGGTCGCGACCGCCGGCGCGGACGGCCTGGTGCGGCTGTGGGACGTGACCGCGCCCCGGCGCCCGTCGCTGCTCACCACCCTCACCGGGCACACCGACATCGTCTGGACGGCCGCGTTCAGCCCGGACGGCGCGCTGCTCGCCAGCGCGAGCGAGGACGGCGTCGCGCGGGTGTGGAGCCTGGCCGATCGCCGGCACCCCGCGGAGGTCGGCGCGATGGACGTGCACCGGCAGCCCGTGCGGTCGGTGGCGTTCAGCCCGGACAGCCGCCGGCTGGTGACCGGGAGCTCCGACCACACCGCTCGGCTGTGGGACGTGACCGGGCCGCCCGCGCCGCTGGGCGTGCTCGCCTCGCACACGGGACCGTTGCAGACGGTCGCGTTCAGCCCGGACAACCGGACCGTGGCCACCGCCGGGTGGGACTACACGACGAAGGTCTGGGACACCGCCGTGCCGGACCGGCCGGTGCTGCTCAACACCCTGACCGGGCACACCGACACCGTGTACTCGCTGACGTTCAGCCCGGACGGGCACGTGCTCGCCTCGTCGGCGGACGACGGGACCGCGCTGCTCACCGAGCTGCCCGGCCCGGTGCTCGGCGTGCCGCCGTCGTGGTCGGCCACGATGAGCCCGGACGGCCGCCACGTCGTGGTCGGCAGCGAGGACAACACCGCGCGGCTGTGGGACGTGAGCCGCGCGCGGCGGCCCGTGCCCGGCCCGGTGCTGACCGACGCCACCGCGCCCCTGAAGTCGACCGTGTTCAGCCAGGACGGGCGGCTGCTGGCGGCCGGGGGCATCGACGGCACGATCGCGCTGTACGACTTCGCCGACCCCGCCCGCCCCGCGCGGGTGGCGCTGTTCAAGCACCTGCGGAGCGTGCGGTCGGTGGCGTTCGGGCGGCGCGTGCTGGTGACGGCCGGTGACGACTTCCGGGTGCGGCTCTGGGACCTGACGGACTTCACGCCGTTGGGCGAACTGCGCAGCGAGGGCGACGAGGGCATCCA
The DNA here is from genome assembly GCF_050942485.1 of Actinosynnema sp. CS-041913. Classification (NCBI taxonomy): domain Bacteria; kingdom Bacillati; phylum Actinomycetota; class Actinomycetes; order Pseudonocardiales; family Pseudonocardiaceae; genus Actinosynnema; species Actinosynnema sp. CS-041913. Next base: position 4,727,226 of record NZ_CP192037.1, read on the forward strand.
CGCCACCGCGATCAGCCCGGACGGCCGGACCGTGGCCGGGGTGATGAACCACAAGATCCGGCTGTGGGACGTGACCGATCCGCGCCGGCCGACACCACTGGCCGACCTGGACGGGCACACCGACCGGGCCACGTCGGTGGCGTTCAGCCCGGACGGCCGCACGCTGGCCGGCGGGGGCCTCGACCGGACGGCCCGGCTGTGGGACGTCACCGACCCGCGTGCGCCGCGGCGGAAGGCGGTGATCTCCGGGCACAGCGGGGTCGTGCGGTCGGTGGCGTTCAACCCGGACGGCGGGGTGCTGGCCACCGCCGGCGACGACGGCACGGTCCGGCTGTGGGACGTCGGCGGGACTCCCCGGGCGCTCGCCGTGCTGGCCGGCCACACCGACCGGGTGTACTCGGTGGCGTTCACGAACGACACGCTGGTGACCGCGAGCCAGGACCGCACCGTGCGGCTGTGGGACGTCGACGCCGAGTCCGTGGGCGCGGAGGTCTGCGCGGCGGCGTGGCCCCGGATGACCGAGCAGGAGTGGCGCGACCACTTCCCCGGCCTGGCGTTCCGGCCGCCCTGCCCGGCATGAGCGACGTCTTCACCCCGCTCCGGACAGCGGCGTTCCGGCGGCTGATCACCGGACGCGGGTTCGCCGAACTGGCCAACGGGGTCGCCCCGGTCGCGCTGGCGTTCGCGGTGCTGGACGTCACCGGCAGCCTGGTCGACCTGGGCATCGTGGTGGGGGCGCGGTCGGCGGCGGTCGTGGTGCTGGTGCTGTTCGGCGGGATGCTGGCCGACCGGCTGCCCCGTTCGGTGATCCTCCAGGGCACCGCGTTGACGGCGGCCGTGACGCAGGGGCTGATCGCGGCGTCCGTGTTGGGTCACTTCGCCTCGCTGCCGCTGCTGGTCGCGCTCAGCGTCGCGAACGGCGTCACGGCGGCGATGTCGCTGCCGGCCGCCGCCGCGCTGACCCCGCAGACGGTGGCCCCGGAGCTGTTGACCCAGGCCAACGCGCTGGCCCGGATCGGCGTGAACACCGGGCGGTTCACCGGGGCGGCGGTGGGCGGGTTGCTGGTCGGCTCGCTCGGGCCGGGGTGGGCGATCGCGGGCAACGCGGTGCTGTTCCTGCTGGCGGCGTCGGCCTACCGCACCGTGCGGGTGGCGCACGCGCCCCGGGTGGCCGGGAAAGGCGTGCTCGGGGACCTGGCGGAGGGGTGGCGGTCGTTCACCGAGCACACCTGGGTCTGGGTCGTGGTGCTGCAGTTCATGATCGTCAACGCGGTGCTGGCGGGCGGGCTGTTCGTGCTGGGACCGGCCATCGCCGACCAGAGCATCGGGCGGACCGCGTGGGGCTTCGTCATCGCCGCGGAGATCCTGGGCGCCCTGGTCGGCGGGGTGCTGGTCGCGCACTGGCGGCCCCGGCGGGCACTGCTGATCGGCGTGCTCGCCATCCTGCTGGAGGTCCTGCCGCTGGTGACGTTGGCCGTGCTGCCCAGCGTCGTGCCGTTGCTGGTGGCCATGTTCCTGGTCGGTGCGGCCACCGAGGTGTTCGTCGTCGCCTGGGACGTGTCGCTCCAGGAGAACATCCCGGCGGAGAAGCTGGCGCGGGTGTACTCGTACGACATGCTCGGCTCGTACATCGCCCTGCCGGTCGGGGAGGTCGTCGCGGGGCCGCTGGGCACCCGGTTCGGGACGGGGCCGACGTTGGTGTGGGGAGCCGTCGTGCTGGTGGTGGTGACGTGCGCGGCACTGTGCAGCCGGCAGGTGCGCACGCTGACCCGGCGCGAGAACGCCCCGGCGGACTGAAGGCCGGTTTCGGTGAAGTGGCCCGTCGTACCGTCCTTCGAGGGGATGGGACCGAATCGGGATTGGCGAGTGGTCGGTCTAGGCCAAGCCCGGCAGCACCTCCGCCGCCACGGTCTCCAGGATTGCCTCGTCACCCGCGAACACGCCGGACGCCCTCGGCCACGGCGCGGCCACGTCGGTGAACCCCAACTCCTCCGCCCGCCCGAGGAAGTCCCGGTAGCACTCGACGCTGGACAGCGAGAACACCGGAGCGGCGTCGGTCTGCAGGAACCTGCGCACCTCGGCGCGCGGCCGGTCGTGCGCGGCCAGGGTCTCGTCCAGCCGCTCCGACAGCTCCGCCAGGGACGACCACCACGACTCCAGGGTGTCCTGCCGCGTCCCGGTCGTGATCCAGCCCTCGCCGAAGCGGGCCACCAGTCGGAGCGCCTTGGGACCGTTGGCCGCGAGCACGAACGGGATCCGGGGGCGCTGCACGCAGCCCGGCAGGTTCCGCGCCTCCACCGCCCGGTAGTACTCCCCCGTCCAGGTGACGTTGTCGCGGGTGAGCAGTTCGTGCAGCAACTCAACGAACTCCGCGTACCGGGCGGCCGGGCTCGCGACGAGGTTCGTGCCCCCGAACACCTTCGTGTCGTAACCGCCCATCCCGCCCGAGCCGACGCCGAGCGTGAACCGGCCGCCCGACACGTCGTCCAGCGTGACGAGTTCGCGCGCGAACGGCACGGGGTGGCGGAAGTTCGGCGACGCGACCAGCATCCCGAGTTCGATGCGCGAGGTGGCCTCGGCGGCCAGCGCCAGCGTCGGCACGGAGCCGAACCACGGACCGTCCACCAGGGCGCGCCAGCCCACGTGGTCGAACGTCCACGCGTGGGCGAACCCGTACCGCTCCGCCGCCTGCCAACGCGGCTTCGCCTCGGCCCACGGGTACTCGGGGAGGATCGTGATCCCGGCCTTCATCCCACCACCTCACATCAGTCGACGTGTTCGATCGAACAGAACTCTTGTTCACCTGTCAACGCGACACGGTGTCCGCCGAACGTGTGAGACCTCCCACTTCGGCTGTTGATCACCGGGCCACCGGGTGAATACCGGGTAAAGTCGCCCGTTGGCGGTTTCGCGGTCGCGATCGCCGTGGCTGCCTGGCCGGTCCCCGACCGGGTGCGGAGCAGGCTCCCCCACCCCTCGGAGGACGAGAAGTGCGTTCGCTTTCAGCCGGTGCCCGCCGGTGACCATTGCCCCCGACTTCACCCTCGCGCCTGCCCTGTTCCGCGCCCGCGCCGCCGCGCCGGAGCGCACCCTGCTCGACGTGCTCGCGGACACCGCCCGCCGCCACCCGGACGCGCCGGCGGTCGACGACGGCGCGACCTCGCTGACCTACCGGGCGTTGCTCGAAGAGGTCGACCGGGTCCGCCGTGGCCTTGCCGCGCAAGGAATCGGCGTCGGCGACCGGGTGGGCATCCGGGTTCCCTCCGGCACGGTCGACCTGTACGTGTCGATCCTCGCCGTGCTGGCCGCCGGCGCCGCGTACGTGCCGGTCGACGCCGAAGACCCGGACGAGCGCGCGGACCTCGTGTTCGGCGAGGCCGGCGCGTGCGCGGTCGTCGAAGCCGAAGGCAAGCTCGTGCCGCGCGGCACCCCGATGGGGTTGGTCGGCGCGCCGGGGCCGGACGACGACGCGTGGATCATCTTCACCTCCGGCTCCACCGGCAAGCCCAAGGGCGTCGCGGTGTCGCACCGCTCGGCCGCCGCGTTCGTGGACGCCGAGGCCCGCATGTTCCTCGCCGACGAGCCCATCGGGACCGACGACCGGGTGCTGGCGGGCCTGTCCGTGGCGTTCGACGCGTCCTGCGAGGAGATGTGGCTGGCGTGGCGCAACGGCGCGTGCCTGGTGCCCGCGCCGCGTTCCCTGGTGCGCACCGGCATGGACCTCGGGCCGTGGCTGGTCGAGCAGGAGATCACCGTCGTGTCCACGGTGCCGACGCTGGCCGCGCTGTGGCCGGTGGAGGCGCTGGACGACGTGCGGCTGCTCATCTTCGGCGGCGAGGCCTGCCCGCCCGAACTCGCCGAGCGCCTGGCCGTCGACGGCCGCGAGGTGTGGAACACCTACGGCCCCACCGAGGCCACCGTCGTCGCGTGCGCCGCTCCGCTGACCGGCGTCGGCCCCGTGCGGATCGGGCTGCCGCTGGACGGCTGGGAGCTGGCCGTGGTGGACGCGCACGGCGAACTCGTGCCGATGGGCGGCACCGGCGAGCTGGTCATCGGCGGCGTCGGCCTGGCCCGCTACCTGGACCCGGCCAAGGACGCCGAGAAGTTCGCGCCGCTGCCCGCGCTGGGCTGGTCCCGCGCCTACCGCAGCGGCGACCTGGTGAAGGCCGAGGACGAGGGCCTGCTGTTCCTCGGCCGCGCCGACGAGCAGATCAAGCTGGGCGGGCGGCGCATCGAGCTGGGCGAGGTCGACGCGGCGCTGCAGGCGCTACCCGGCGTCGCCGGCGCGGCAGCCGCCGTCCGCACCACCAAGGGCGGCAACCAGATCCTGGTCGGCTACCTGGTCGCGGCGGACGGCTTCGACCACGCCGACGCGGTGGCCCGGCTGCGCGGCACGCTGCCCGCCGCCCTGGTGCCGCTGATCGCGGTCGTGGACACGCTGCCCACCCGCACGTCCGGCAAGGTCGACCGGAACGCCCTGCCGTGGCCGCTGCCCGCCCTGGACGCCGAGGTCGGGTCGCACCTCGAAGGCACCGAGGCGTGGCTGGCCGAGCAGTGGGCCGAGGTGCTCGGCTCCCGGGTGGCCGGCGCGGACGCGGACTTCTTCGCCAGCGGCGGCGGCAGCCTCGCGGCGGCGCAACTGGTGTCGCTGGTCCGCCTCCGGCACGCGGGCGTGTCGGTGAGCGACGTCTACCAGCACCCGACGCTGCGCGCGCTGGCCCGACGGCTCGACGAATTGGCCGCGCACGACGCGCCCGCGCGGACCGTCGCGCCGACGCCGCGCCGCACGGCGGTGCTCCAGACCCTGCTGACGATCCCGCTGATGACCGTGGCCGGGGTGCGGTGGACGGTCGCGCTGGCGGCGATCGGCAACGTCCTCGGGCTGATGTCCGTGTCGTGGTGGTGGGTCGTCGCCGGCTGGGTGGCGTTCATCAGCCCGCCCGGCAAGGTCGCCATCGCGGCCGGCGGCGCACGGCTGCTGCTGCGCGGCGTGCGGCCGGGCACGTACCCGCGTGGCGGCGGTGTGCACCTGCGGCTGTGGGCCGCCGAACGGCTCGCCGAGTTCAGCGGGGCGACCAACCTCGCGGGGTCGTGGATCACGCACTACGCCCGCGCGCTGGGCGCGAAGATCGGCCCCGACGTCGACCTGCACTCGCTGCCGCCGGTGACCGGGCTGCTCAAGCTCGGCCGGGGCAGCGCGATCGAGCCCGAGGTCGACCTGTCCGGCACGTGGGTGGACGGCGACCGGGTGCGCATCGGCCGCATCCGGGTCGGCGCGGGCGCGACGGTCGGCGCGCGCAGCACCCTGCTGCCCGGCACGCGGATCGGCAAGCGGGCCGAGATCGCGCCCGGCTCCGGCGTGGTCGGTTCGGTGCCGACCGGCCAGCGGTGGGCGGGTGTGCCCGCGCAGCGCACCGGCAAGGTGTCCCGGCCGGCCCCGCGTCCGCCGCGTTCGCTGTGGTGGAAGACGGTCTACGGGCTGACGACGTTCGCGTTGGGCCTGCTGCCCGCCGTCGCGGCGCTGCCGGCGCTGCTGCTGATCGTGCGAGGGCCGCTGACGTTGGGCAGCGCGTTGCTCGCGGTGCCATTGGCGACGCTGGCGTGGCTGGGCTCGTACGCGCTGCTGGTGCTGGTGTCCGTGCGACTGCTCGGCGTCGGGCTGCGCGCGGGCGTGTACCCGGTGCACAGCCGGGTCGCGTGGCAGGCGTGGACGACCGAGCGGCTGATGAACATGGCCCGCGTGGCGTTGTTCCCGTTGTACGCCAGCCTGTTCACACCCGTGTGGCTGCGGGCGCTGGGGATGCGCGTCGGGCGTGGCGTGGAGGCGTCCACGGTGCTGGCGCTGCCGAAGATGACGAAGATCGGCGACGGGGCGTTCCTGGCCGACGACACCATGGTCGCCTCCTACGAGCTGGGCGGCGGGTGGCTGCGGATCGCGTCGGCGCGGGTCGGCAAGCGGGCGTTCCTGGGCAACTCGGGCATGACCGCGCCCGGCCGCTCGGTGCCGAACCGGGGTCTGGTCGGTGTGCTGTCGGCCGCGCCGAAGCGGGCCAAGGCGGGCAGCTCGTACCTGGGGATGCCGCCGATGAAGCTGCCGCGCGCCGCCGAGGAGGGCGACCAGAGCCGGACGTTCGACCCGCCGAAGCGGCTCGTGGTGGCCCGTGCGCTGGTCGAGCTGTGCCGGGTGGTGCCGGTGATGTGCCACGTGGCGCTGGTGGTGGTCGTGCTGTTCGCGTTGCGAGAGCTGGGGGTTTTCGCGCCGCTGCTGGCCGGGGCCGTGCTGCTGGCGGCCGGTGTCGTGGCGTGCGCGGTGGCGCTGCTGGCGAAGTGGACGCTGGTCGGCCGGTTCCGGCGGCGGGAGTACCCGCTGTGGAGCGCGTTCGTGTGGCGCAACGAGCTGGCGGACACGTTCGTCGAGGTGCTGGCCGTGCCGTGGCTGGTCGGGTCGGCGGGTGGCTCGCCGCTGATGTCGGTGTGGCTGCGGGCGCTGGGCGCGCGGATCGGGCGCGGCACGTGGGTCGAGTCGTACTGGTTCCCGGAGGCCGACCTGGTCCGCCTGGGTGACGGCGCGACCGTCAACCGGGGGTGCGTGGTGCAGACCCACCTGTTCCATGATCGGATCCTGCGCATGGACCAGGTGACGTTGGGGTCGGGCGCGACGCTGGGGCCGCACGGGATCGTGCTGCCGGGCGCGACGGTCGGCGCGCACACCACGGTGGGGCCCGCCTCGCTGGTGATGCGCGGCGAGGAGGTGCCGGCGGGCAGCCGCTGGCTGGGCAACCCGATCTCCGCCTGGCGATGACCGGCTACCTGCCGCAGCACGGGGATCCCGGCTACCGCGTCGAGCACTACGACCTGGCACTGGACTACAAGCCGCTGACCGGCCGCCTGGCCGGCCGCGCGCGGCTGTGGGTGGCCGCCGACGGGCCGATCGCGCTGGACTTCGGCCGGTTCGCCATCGGCAAGGTCCTGGTGGACGGCAAGCCCACCCGGTACACGCACGGCAACGGCAAGCTGCGGCTGCGGCACCGGGGGCGGGAGCGGTGCGTGGTGGAGGTGCGCTACGCCGGCACGCCGCTGCCCGTGCGCACCCGGCACTGGGGCGACCTGGGGTGGGAGCAGTTGGCGGACGGCGCCCTGGTGGCCGGGCAGCCGATCGGCGCGCCGTCGTGGTTCCCGTGCAACAACCTGGTGCGGGACAAGGCGTCCTACCGGATCTCGGTGACCACCGCGTCGCCGTACACGGTGGTGGCCAACGGGGTGCTGGTCGACGGGCGGACCGGCGGCAGCACCACCAACTGGGTCTTCGAGCAGGCCGAGCCGATGGCCGCCTACCTCGCGTCCGTCCAGATCGGGCAGTACGAGAAGTTGGTGCTCGCGCCGGGCCAGGACCTCGCGCTGCCCGCGCGGCTGCGCAAGGACGCGGCCCACGACTTCGGCCGCCAGCCCCGGATGATGGAGGTGTTCTCGGAGCTGTTCGGCCCCTACCCGTTCCGCGAGTACCACGTCGTGGTCACCGACGACGAGCTGGAGGTGCCGGTCGAGGCGCAGGGCATGTCGGTGTTCGGGTCGAACCACGTGGACGGGCGGCGCGGGTTCGAGCGCCTGGTCGCGCACGAGTTGGCCCACCAGTGGTTCGGCAACAGCGTCGGCCTGGCGGACTGGCAGGACATCTGGCTCAACGAGGGCTTCGCCTGCTACGCCGAGTGGCTGTGGTCGGAGAACTCGGGCGGCCCCCCGGCTGCGGTGCTGGCCGACCGCGCCCGTGCCCGGCTGTCCCGCCTGCCCCAGGACCTGCGCATCGGCGACCCCGGCGTGGCCGACCTGTTCGACGACCGGGTCTACCAGCGCGGAGCCCTGACCCTGCATGCCCTCCGCGACCGCCTGGGCGACCAGCCGTTCTTCACCCTGCTCCGCGACTGGACCAGGACCCACCGCCACGGCACGGCCACCACCGCCGACTTCGCCGCCTTGGCGCAGTGGCACAGCGTCGCCCCGCTGGGACCGTTCTTCGACACCTGGCTACAGGACCCGCGCCTGCCTTGACCGGCGGCCCGCGACCCCGCACCGACGCTTCCGGCGCGCCTGTCGGGTCACCTGCCGCCGCTCAGCACCTTCTGCAGGAACGCCGCCGGGTACGTCTGCCGGTAGCCGGACTGGAGGCCGACCGCGCGGGCCTCTTCCTCGTCGATCATCCGCAACGGTCCGTCGGCCGGCTCCGCCGCGCCGTGCACGCCGGTGTCGAGGCCGGGCCACGCGCCGGGCTTGTGGTAGACCTCCGGGTCGGCCGGGAACAGCGCCAGCAGGTTCTCGTCGTGGCCGACGACCCGCCAGGCGCCGTTCTTCACCTGGCTCTCCTCGGTGTAGACGGGGAAGCGCTCGGGGGCCCGCAGGAGGTCCACGGCGGGCCGCCCGTCCGGGGACACGCCCTCGAACAGGCCGATCGCCGTGCCGAAGCGGTTGCGGGTGATCACCACCGCCAGGCGGTACCCGGACGGCTCGACGGGGATCGTCAGCACGTCGCCGGGGGTGAGCTTGGTGGTGCGCTTGGCGGAGACCTCCGGGACGAGCTTCCGCACGTCCGCTCCGGCGACGTCGGCGAGCACGATCCGGTCCGCCCGGAGGACCTGGAGCAGCGCGGACGCGTACTGCTGCGGTGTGATCGGCCCGCCGGACGCTGCGGCGAGCCGTTCCGCCAGCGCGGCGTTGTGCGAGCGCGCTTCCTCGAAGACGCTGTCGTTCAGCTCCGGCACGCGGGACGACTCGGACCGGTAGCGCTTGTTGCCCTTGACCGTCGCGGTGAGCTTCAGCGGTTCGCCGAACGTCCCGTCCACGGCCGCACTCGTGGTCGGCACTGCCCAGCCCAGGACTTCCAGGAACTCGCCCAGCGTGGGCGGGCCGCCGACCTCGTCCGCGAAGTCGGCGGCGACGTCCGCGAACCCCGCGGCGAGCGTGTCGAGGACGTCGGCGTCGAGTGGAGCGTCGGTCACGGAGGACATCCCAACCCGTTGTTCTTGCGTGTCTCGTATTCCTCGTACTCTTCGACCTTGTTGTCGGCCAACGGGTTCTGCCGATTGCCCCGGTAGTTGTTCCCGTCCCGGCCGATGACCGTATCGTATTGCTCCGCCAGTCGCTGCTCCAGCAATCGCGACTCGCCGTAGGTCCGCGTGCCGGGCTGCACGGTGATGGTGTCGCCGTTGGCCGGGTCGTAGCGGTTGTGGTTGGCCGCGTGCCGGCGTTCGACGTCGGCCTGCGTGGTGTTCGGGCCGAACTGGCCGGAGTAGTAGACGGTTCCGTTGGTGTCGCTCAACGTGTAGTTCGACCAGCCCTGGCGGTCCATGTGCAGGTAGCGGTCGCGGGTGACCAGGCCCAGCGGGTCGAGCAGCACCAACGGGTTGCCGACGTAGCCGTGGTGGTTCGGGGCCGGGTCCAGGCCCAGCGGGTCGGGCGTGGTGTAGCGGCCGTTCGCCGGGTCGTAATAGCGGTGGTAGTTGTAGTACAGGCCGGTTTCCCGGTCGTGGTACTGGCCGGGGAAGCGCAGCGCGCAGTCGACCACCCCCTGGGCGCCCCGGTCCTCGCCCCACAGGCTGGTCCGCTGCCGCCACTCGACGCGGCCGTCCACCGTGACCAGCTCGGTCGGTGCGCCGACCAGGTCGGTGACGACGGCGTGGAACCGGCGGTCGATCTCGTGCCGCGTCGCGTCCGCCACGGCCGTGCGGGTGTCCTGGCTGATCGGCGTCCACGTGCCGGGCCGGTGGTCCCACGTCGTGGTGGAGACCAGGCCGTGCTCCAGGCGCTCCTGCTCGGCCAGCACCTGGCCGTCCCAGTGGAACCGGAACTCCTCGACCGCCACGCCGTCCGCGCCCAGCCGCCGCTTGGCGATCCGCCTGCCCAGCGGGTCGTAGTGGTAGCGCCACCGCTCCCCCGCCGGGTTGACGGCCTCGGTCAGCCGGTTGCGCGCGTCGTACTCGTAGCTCCACACCCGCTGCTTGCCGGACAGCGTCCGGTGCACGGTGCGCACCAGGCGGCCCTGCGCGTCGTGGTCGTAGTGGACGCGGCCCGCGCGGCGCACCAGCGTGCCCGTCACCTCGCGCGGCCCGGCCTCCGGGGAGTCGGCGCGGCTGTCGGAGGCGAACGTCAGGTTGCCCGACGCGTCGTAGGCGTAGCCCTCCTGCCACGTCGCCGCCCGCACGGCGGTGACCCGGCCCAGAGCGTCCAGGTCGTAGCGGCGACCGCCGTCGAAGCTGTCGTGCGCCGAGTCCGGCACGCCGTCCGGCCGGTAGGTCCACCTGCGCCCGTAGCGGGGCCGGGACGCGCCTTCCGGGCCCACGAGCTGACGGGACGCGAGCCGGCCCGAGCCGTCCCAGGTGCTGGTCACCGCGACGCCCGCGCTCAGCGCCAGGAACACCTCGCGGCGCGCCGCGTCGTGGCCGAACGTGATCCGCCGGTCGCCGGTGGTCAGCGCGACGGGCAGGCCCACCCGGTCGTACTGCCAGACCGACGTGTGGCCGGTGGGTGTGGTGCGGGACGTGCGGCGGCCGAGCAGGTCCCAGGTGCAGGTGAGCGTGCGGCCGTTCACGGTCTCGGTGAGCAGCCGGCCCAACCGGTCCCTGGTGAACGCCAGCTCGCCGTCCGGGCAGCTCGCGGTGCGCACCCGGCCCGCCGCGTCGTAGGTGAACGTGGTCACCTCGCCGCCGTCGGTGCGCTGGGTCAGCGGACGGCCGAGCGGGTCGCGGGTGATGGAGATCGACTCGCCGTTGGTCAGCCGCACGACCCGCTTCGCCGCGTCGTGCTCGTAGGACACCGCACGGCCGTTGAAGTCCTGCTCCCCCAATAGGTTCCCGGCGAGGTCGTAGGTGTAGCGCCAGGTCAGCCGCTGCGGGTTGACGACCTCCACCAGGCGCAGCTCGGTGTCGTGGGTGAACACGTGCCGGCTGCCGTCCGGGTCGACGCGGGCCACCACCACGTGGAACGGGCCGACCTCGTACCGGGTGGTGAAGCCCGCCCGGTCGGTCTCGGCGATCACGTCGCCGTTGCCGTTCGTCGTCCACGTCTGGCTCGTGCCGTCCGGGTACGTGTAGCGGGACGGGCTGTCGGCGTTGCCCCAGTCCACGGTGGTGACCGCGCCGAGCGCGTCGGTGGACCGCACCAGCCGTCCGCGCGCGTCCAGCAGGTAGGTCTCGGTCGCGCCGGACGGGTCGGTCACCGACACCGGCAGGCCGGCCGCGTCGGTGACGAGGGTCGTGGTGTTGCCCAGCGCGTCGGTGATGGTGCGGGGCTCGCCGCGCTCGCCGTAGGTGAAGGTGGTGACCGCGCCCGCCGGGTCGGTCTCGGTCAGCTTGTTGCCGCGCTCGTCGTAGGTGTACCGCCAACGCGCGCCGTCCGGTCCGACGACCTCCACCGGTTTGCGCAGTTCGTTGTACTCGGCGGTCACGGCGGTGCCGTCCGGGCGGTCGACGCGCACCGGATCGCCGTCCCAGCCCAGCGTGTAGCGGGTGGTGTGGCCCAACGCGTCCGTGCGGGACAGCAGGCGGTGGAAGCGGTCGTACTCGGTGGACTCCGCGTTGCCGAGCGGGTCCACCACCTTCGTGAGGTGGTTGTGCTCGTCGTAGTGGAAGACCGTGACCTGGCCGAGGCTGTCGGTGACGGTGGTCTTCCGGTTCTCCAGGTCGTAGTCGAAGTCCGAGGACAGGAAGCCCTGCGCGCCCTCGCCCCGGACCACCCGGCCGTCCGCGCGGTAGGTGTAGGTGTAGCGGTAGCCCTCGCGGTCGACCCACGCCGTGATCCGGTCGGCCTCGTCGTACTCGTACCGGTACGGCAGGAAGGTCGTGTCGACGATCCCGGTGAGCCGGCCGCGCGGGTCGTAGTGGTACTCGGCCAGTTTCGTGTTGTCGGCGGCTAATCGGAGGGCCGCGATCCGCGGGCCGGCGTCGCCTTCCGCAATGTCGACCAGAATCCGGTAGCCGCCGGTGTGGACGACCTCCGTGGGCAGCCCGTTCGCGTCGTGCTCGTAGGCGATGCGGTTGCCGTTGCGGTCGGTCAGCGCGGTGATCGGGCGGACCCGCGGGTCGGCCGGGTTCGGGCCGAAGTGGCGCACCCAGCCGGTTTTCGGGTCTTCGACGCGGTAGGTGTCGCCGTCCCAGGTCAACGCCCAGCGTGCGCCGTCGTTCGGCATCCCGCGCAGGCCGGGTCGTTCCGGACGTTCGTAGCGCAGGATCTGGGCGTCGTCGCCGAAGTAGCGGACGGCGTGGTCGTCGACCTCCAGGCGCTGGTCCAGCGTGGACGACCAGCCGGGGCCGTGCAGCTTGCCTCCCCGGTAGCCGGAGGCGTAGGCGCGCTGGAGGACCAGGGGCAGCAGGGCGGGCAGGTCGACGTCGGCGCCGTTGACGATCATCTGGCCGGACACGGCGTCCACCGGGTCGCCGCCCTTGCCGTCGCAGCCGCCGTTGCCTTCGGAGCGCTGGCCGCTGCCGCCGTCCTGGTCGGGCTTGTTGCCGTTCTTGGCGGTGTCCGGGCCCTTGGTGGTCGGGCTGTTGCCGTTGGGCGTCGATCCGTCCGGTGTGGACGGTCCGTCCGGCTTGGGTGTGGCCGGGGCGTCCGGGGTGGTGGTGCCGGACGGGCTCGTCGTGCCGGACGGCGTGGTGGTGCCGGAGGGACTGGTGGTGCCGGACGGACTTGTCGTGCCGGACGGGCTGGTGGTGCCGCCGGAGGGACCGGAGGGCGCGGGGTCCGGCCCGCGCGGCGTCGGGCCGTCGGGCCCCTTCACCGCGGGGCCGTCCGCCTTGCGGCCGAGTTTGCCGAGCGCCTGGATGATCTCGTCCAGCTTGTCGACGACCTTGCGGATGCGCGGGGTGACGTTGCCGATGGTCTTGACCAGGTTGCGGATCAGGTCGCCGATCTTCTTGACCACCTTGGAGATCGCGGTGATCGCCTGGCCGATGACGACCGGGATGGCGAGGCCGAGCGTCGCGACCGCCTCCAGCGCCCACGCGATCAGCCGGCCGATCAGCTCCGCCACGATCTCGCGGACGATCTCCCGGACCGCCGCCACCACCTCGCCCATGATCATCACACCGGCGGAGATGCCGTCCGCCAGCGAGCCCGCGCCCGCCACCGCGTCGGCCACCTGCGCCGAGTGCGCCCGGTAGGCGTCCGCCGCGCCGCCCGTCCAGCCGGCCGTGCCGTTGCGCGCCTCGTTCGCGTAGTCCTGCGCGATCGCGGACACCTCGCGCGCCACGTTGGCCCACGTCTCGCTGAACGACCGGATCACCGGCGGGTCGCCCGCGAGCCAGTCCAGCGCCTCCTTCAACGGCTGCACGTGCTCGATCAGCCACCCCACGCCGTAGGACGCGAGCGTGCCGACCGGGTCCACGACCATGCTCAGCACTTCCAGGCCGACGCCGGCCGCGCCGAGCCCCGTCGCGACCCAGTCGCCGCTGGAGACGCCCTGCGCCAGACCGTCCGCGGCCTCCAGGATGCCGATCCCGGTGGTGGCGTTCGTGGTGTCCTCCGGCCGGGCGACCAGATCCCCGGTCATCCGACTTCGATCCCGTCGAACGCGGCGGCTTCCGCCTGCTCCCGGGCGCGGTAGTCACCGGCCGTCGCGCGCACTCCCGCCGCCACGCCCGTGATCGTCTCCACGCCTTTCGCGAGGGCGTCGACACCACTCTGCTCGAACGGCTGGAGGAGCATCGCGAACGGTCGGCAGAGCACGCCGTACGCCTCGTCGGACATGGTGACCTGCCGTGCCGCGTCCACCGCGGCCTGGAGCCGGCCGGCGAGCGCGTCGACCTTCCCGGCGTGCGCTTCCAGCTCGCCGACCAGCACCCCGTAGCCGTCGGTCATCAGCGATCACCCGACAGGTACGAGTCCTCGCTGAAGTCGCCGTCGTCGCCCGGTGGCCTCCGCCGTCGCGGCGGCGGTGGCTCCTCCCCCTCCGGCTGCGGGAAGCTGGCCCGCGCCGTCGCCATCAGGTGCCGCGTGGTCGAGTCGTCGCCGACGGTCTCCGCCATGATCGCCGCGAGCCGCTCCGGGTAGCGCGACTGCGCCTGGGCCATCGCCTCCATGACGGCCGCCGCGATCTGGTCGGGGCCGAGCTTGCGGACGCCGTCGGTCATGGCCACCGCGCTGGGGATGCCGTTCGCGCCGACGGTGACGCTGACCGCGCCGTTCGCCGCCGACCCGGTGATCGAGATCCGCTCGACCTCGCCGGTCATCTCCCGGTACCGGGCCGCCTTCGACTCGGCGTCCCGCTCCCAGCGGTCGATCACGCGCTCGATGTCCGACAACGGGTCCGTCATGGCGTCTCCCTCACCACGAAGATCGGACCTTCGATGCTGCTCGCGGTCGGGCCGCCGGACACGCCGTTGGCGAAACCTCACTCGGATGACGCACAAATATTCTTTGACAGCCACGAATTTCCGCGCCGCTGACCGCCGTTTCGCGGAGCTGTCGACGCGCCGCCGGCCGGCGTCCTGATCGGACACCGGCCGGCGGATGAATCCGGGATGGACTTCAGCGGAGGAGCCGCGCCCCGGAGATCACAACGGCGTGTGCGCCTTGGCCGCGTCAGGTTCCGGGGTGCGGGCGAGCAGCAGCACCGCACCGAGACCGAAGGCCGCCACCGCCGCGAAGAAGTAGAAGCCCCAGGGGTACGCCACCCCCGCGGTGACCAGGGCGCCGGTGACGAACGGGCCGAGGATCGACCCCAGCCGCCCCACCGCCGAGGTGAACCCGAGCGCCGTGCCGCGGGCTTGGGCCGGGAACGCCTGCGCCACGTACCCGTAGATCAGGACCTGCGCGGAGAACACGAACACACCGGTCAGCAGCACCATCAGGTTGAGCAGGAAGCTGCTGCTCACCCGCAGGCTCAACGCCGCCAGCAGCACGGCCGCCGCGCCGAACCAGAGGGTCGCGATGGGCTTGATCCCGTACCGGTCGGCGATCAGGCCGGCCGCCAGCAGGCCGATCACCGCGCCCACGTTGAGCACCAGCAGCAGGGTGATCGCCGTCGAGATCGGGTAGCCCGCCGTGCGCATGAGCTGCGGCAGCCAGGTGTTCAGGCCGTAGACGAGCAGCAGCCCCATGAACGAGCCCACCCAGACCGCGACGCTGATCCGGCGGAACCGGGGGCCGAGCAGGTCGCGCGCGGTCACGCGGTCCGCCGTGTCGCGGGCCTCCAGGAACGCCGAGGACTCGGGCAGCCGCCACCACATCAGCGGCACGACCGCCAGACCGGCGATGCCGCCGCCGTAGAACAGCACCTGCCAGTCCTCCTTGACGGCCAACGCGAGCACGGACATCAGGACCGCGCCGACGTGATAGCCGGTCATGGTGAACGTGCTCGCGCTGGCCCGGCGCCGGGCCGGCAGGTTCTCCGACATGACGGTCAGCGCGACCGGCATGCACGCGCCCAAGCCCAGGCCCGCGATGAAGCGGAGCAGGGCGAACACCTCCACGCTCGGGGACAGGGGGATCACCAGCGTGAAGACGGAGAACAGCAGGACCGAGCCGATGAGCAGCCGCCGGCGGCCGAAGCGGTCGGTCAGCGGGCTCAGGCCCGCCGCCCCGACCGCCACGCCGATCAGCGACACGGTGGCCACCAGGGTCGCGCCGGCCGGGGTGAAGCCGACGTGGCCGGTCTTCAGCAGGGTCGGGATGGTCGCGCCGAACGCGACCAGGTCGTAGCCCTCCAGCAGGACGGTCAGCCAGCAGAACACCGCCGTCCAGGTGGAGCGGGTGGGAGACGTCGCCATTGCCGTGCTCCTTCAGGGGTCGAGCGCGGTCACTCCGGGGTGGTCAGGTGGGTGTCGACCTGGATCAGCCGGGGGCCGTCGGCGGTGGTCTTGAGCTGCGCGCGCAGGTCGTCCACCTCGGTGACGGCGGTCGCGGGGACGCCGTAGCCCTCGGCGATGCGGGTGAAGTCCAGGCCGGGGATCTCCGTGCCCGGCACGTCCGGCGTGCCGAGCAGGCCGCCGAACCAGCGCAACGCGCCGTAGGTGCCGTTGCGCAGGATGACGAAGGTGACCGGCACCCGGTGCTGGGCGGCGGTCCACAGGGCGGTGATGCCGTAGTTCGCCGAGCCGTCGCCGACCACGGCGACCACCGGGCGGTCCGGCCGCCCCATGGCCATCCCGACCGCGGCGGGCAGGCCGAAGCCGAGGCCGCCGGAGGCCGGGAAGAAGTAGGACCCGCCGTGCCGCAGGTCCATCTGCCGCCACCAGGCGGAGTTGGTGGACGTGGACTCGACCACGTACGTGGTGTCGGCGGCCTGCGTGTCCCGCAGCGCGGCGAACACCTGCTCCGGGTGCAGCGCCTGCGGCGCCGTCGCCGGTTCGGGGGTGGGCACGAAGCCGGTCTCGCCGTCCCGCGACGCGATCCGCTCGATCAGCGCCTCCATGACGATGCCGGGATCGGCGACGAAGGCCTCGCCCATCGGCGCCCGGGTCGCCGCGCCGAGGTCGTCGGTGACCTGCACCAGCCGGCTGCCCTCCGGCAGGTACGCGCCCGGCACGTGCTGGTGGTAGCGGAACACCGGGGCGCCCAGCACCAGGATCAGGTCGTGCCCGGCGAGCGCGGAAGAGATCGGCGCGATCCCGGCCGGCAGCACGCCGCGGAACAGCTTGTGCCGGTTCGGGAACGGCAGCCGGTGCGGCGACGGCGCGACCCACGTGGGCAGCGCGAGGTGCTCGGCGAGCGCCACCGCGCGGTCGAACAGCCCCGCCGCGTCGACGTCGCCGCCCAGCACCAGCACCGGGTTGCGGGCGGTCGAGACCCGCTCGACCAGCTCCGTGAGCTGCTCCTCCACCGGCGCGAACCCCCGCCGCACCTCGCGGTCGAGCACCACTTCGACGTTCGCGTCGATCTCCTGGGCCCAGTCGTCGTAGGGCACGGACAGGTAGGTGGGCCGGCGGTGCAGCTCGGCCTCGAACACGGCCTGCGCCAGCGACCGGGGCACGTCCGCCGCGCAGCTCGGCTCACCGGACCAGCCCACCAGCGGGCGCATGAGCTGGGCGGCGTCGACGTTGGCCAGCATCGCCTCCAGCCCGATCGCGGACCGCACCTGCTGGCCGGCCGTCAGCACCAGCGGCGAACGCGAGTACACCGCGTTCGTCAGCGCGCCCATAGCGTTGCCCGAGCCGGCGGCGGCGTGCAGGTTGACCAGCACCGGACGGCCGGTCGCCTGCGCGTAGCCGTCGGCCATCCCGACCACGACGCCCTCGTGCAGGCCCAGCACGTAGCGGAACGAGGCGGGCAGCTCGGCGAGGAACGGCAGCTCGTTGGAGCCGGGGTTGCCGAAGATCGTGGTCAGACCACGGCGTTCGAGGAACTGGTGGGCGATCCGGCGGACGGTCGGCATGAGCGGGCTTCCTCCTGACAGAGCGGCGTGGCCCAGACCCTAGGAAGTCGACCCGAGTGTGTTCCAATAAATGTTCGGACGAAGTTATATCGATGGGATCGATAATGCGGGATTTCGACCTGAACCTGGTGCGCACGTTCGTGCTGCTCTACGAGACCCGCAGCGTCACCGCGACCGCCGAGGCGATGCACCTGGCCCAGCCCACGGTCAGCTACAGCCTGCAGAAACTGCGGCGGCGGTTCAGCGACGAGCTGTTCCGGCGGGCGAAGGGCGGCCTCGTGCCCACGGCGACCGCGCAGGCGCTGTACGAGCCGCTGCACAGCGCGTTGGCGGGCATCGAGGCGGCCGTGAGCGGGGCGTGGTCGTTCGACCCGGCGACCGCGCGGGCGACGTTCACGCTGTGCCTGTCCGACCTCGGCGAGGTGTCGCTGCTGCCACGGCTGATGGCCGCCCTGCCCACACACGCGCCGGGCGTCACGCTGACCGTCCGGCCGCTGGACGTGGTCAACGCGGCCGACCAGCTCGGGCGCGGCGAGATCGACGCGTTCATCGCCTCACCCGTGCTCAGCACACCGCGCGTGGCGCGGATAGCGCTGTTCGCCGAGGGCTACGTCGGCATGGTCGCCGCGGACCACCCCCGGCTGCGCGGACGCGTCGGGCTGGCGGACCTCGCCGTCGAACGGCACATCGCGGTGTTCGGCCCCACCGGGCACGACGGACCGCGGCGGGCGCTGGAGGCCAACGGGCTGCTGCACCGGGTCGTGCTGGAGACCACCCGGTTCACGTCCCTGCCGTACCTGGTCCAGAACGGCGAACTCGTCGCCATGGTGCCCCGCATGGTCGCCAAGACCTTCGCCGCCGACCACCGCGTCCGCCTGCTGGAACTGCCACTGGACATCGAGCCGGCGCAGGTCTCCATCTACGCGCGCCACGCACACGCCCGCGGTGCCGCCCAGGCGTGGCTGGTGGGCTTCATGGCGGAGGTGCTGGCCGGCCCGGTCGACTAGGGACGCGACATCGAAAGCCCGACGATCCCGCAATCCCGCGCTGCCCCACCCACGCTCTCCCCACCTCCACGCTGCTCCACCCGCGCCGACCGCCACCCGCGCCGTTCCCACCCCGCGCCGCGCGCCACCCACGCCGTTTCCCACCGACCCCGCGCGCCACCCGCCCCGGCCGCGACCCACGCCGGCCGCCACCCACGCTGTTCCCACCCAGACCGCGCGCCACCCACGCCGTTCCACCTACCCCAAGCGGCCCACACCGTTCCACCCGCGCGGACCTCGCCCCGCGCGGGGCGGGTGGGGCTCAGCCCACCCGCCCCGCGCGCCGGTACTCCCGGGGAGCGCAGCCGTAGGTCTGCCGGAACACGCGGCTGAAGTACGACGAGTCCGGCATGCCCCACCGCGCGCCCACCACGCCGACCCCGACGCCGTCGGCGATCAGATCGCGCCTGCACCGCTCCAGCCGGCGGTTCCGGATCCACCGGGCCACCGTCGTGCCCTCGCTCTCGAACAGCCGGTAGAGCTGGCGGGTCGACACGTGGTGGGCCGCCGCGACCCGCTCCGGGGTCAGTTCCGGGTCGGCGAGCCGGGCATCGATGAAGGCCTGGATGCGGTGCAGCAGGACCGGATCGGTCACGACTTGTATTCGGGGTGCAACGACAGCGCGATGAACTGGAACGGCCGGTCCACCCGCTGGTACCCGAGCGGGCAGTGCCGGACGCCCGCCGGGATGTACACCGAGGCGCTGGTCGAGATCTCGTAGACCTCGTCCTCGATGGTCAGCTCGGCCACCGCCCCGAGGTCGTCGATGTCCTCGGGGTTCGAGCCCATCCAGATGAGCACCTCGTCGTACTCGTGGGTGTGCTCCAGCACGTACGGGTTGGGGGTCGGCACCTCGTGGATCCAGCTATACGCGATGTGCACCTTGCTGCCCGGCACCTGCCAGCCGCTCATCAGCGCGTGCGCGCCGCTGGTGCCGCCCTCCACTTCCCCGTACGCCAGGACACCCTCGTTCGGCAGCTCCTCGCGGACCATCTTGCGGACGATGTACTGCTCGAATTTCTTTGCCATGTAAGGATCTCCTTCGGCGTGGACGTCCTCTCGAAGGTACGAACCGGCGAGCACCGGCGGACAGTCAACGCTCTCGGGCGATCTGGTACTTTTCGCGGACCTCCCGACGAAAGTCCCCGGGGCTCATCCCCGTCTCGCGCTTGAAGAACCGGCCGAAGTACGACGGGTCCTCGAACGACAGCCGGTGCGCGATCTGGGCGGCGCTCAGCTCCGTGCGGGCCAGCAGCCGCTTCGCCTCCAGCGCCAGGGCGGCGCGGATCACCGCTCCCGGCGTCCGCCCCGTCGCC
Source organism: Actinosynnema sp. CS-041913 (assembly GCF_050942485.1). Taxonomy (NCBI): domain Bacteria; kingdom Bacillati; phylum Actinomycetota; class Actinomycetes; order Pseudonocardiales; family Pseudonocardiaceae; genus Actinosynnema; species Actinosynnema sp. CS-041913. The sequence goes on from NZ_CP192037.1 coordinate 4,746,947, forward strand.
GCGCGCACCAGGTCCGTCAGGTGGCCCGCCGTCACCCCGACCCGTTCGGCGTAGGCCGTCACGGACCGTTCGGCGAGCACGTGCTTGTCCACCAACCGGATGAACTGCCACGCGATGGACGACATCGGGGCCTCCGGGCGCACTTGGCGCAGCCGCTGCGTCCGCACCAACAGGATGTGCAGGTACGCCTGGAGCATCGTGGCGTAGCCGGACGCGCGCGCCCGGTACTCCCGCGCCATGTCGTCGAAGATGCCCTCGACCAGTCCTCTGTGGTCACCGGTCAGCCGTAACTCGGGGCTGCCACCGGTGAACGGCGGCGGGCCGCCAGGCTGGTCGAGCAGGAACTCCTCGGCGAACACCAGGACCCGGCCGCGCACCTGCTCGGTCTCCCGCCAGAAGTGCACCTGGCCGGGCGCGAGGAAGAACAGCGTGCCGGGCACGATCGGGTAGGGCTCGAAGTCCACCACGTGGACGCCCTCGCCGCCGGTCAGGTACAGGATCTCGTAGAAGTCGTGCCGGTGCGGGAACCGGGCGCGGGTGAACGACCCGATCTCGTCGAAGGTCCCGATGGCGAACGGCGACAAGCCGGACGGCACCGGGACCTCGATCTCGTGCAGCGGCAGCGGCTGGTCGGAACGCCCCATGCGCCGCGCCTTCCGTCAGCTCCCGCCCGTGGCCAGGTTCAGCCCCGGCTCCGGGAGGGCCTGGAGTCCATAGTGGCCGATGATACGGTCCAGCGTCCCGTCCGCCTTGAGCGCTTTCAGCGCGGCCAGCAGGGCGTCCGCCAGCGGCTTGTCGTCCTTGCGCAGGTACATGCCCACGTAGGTGGGCGCGAAGTCGGCGGAGACGATCACGATCGGCGCGTTCTGCTCCCTGATCGCGTACTTGGCCTGCTCGGTCACCGCGACCTGGAAGTCGGCCTGCCCGGACCGCAGCGCGAGGTCGGCGTCCTGCGCGGTCGGGTACTGGGTGGCCGCGGCGGCGGGCTTGCCCTTCCGCACGCAGTCCTGCGAGATCTCGTCCGCGTGCTGGACGTCGGTGGTGCCGCGAATGGTGGCGATCCGCTTGCCGCACGCGTCCTCGACCGACTTGTACCTGCCCTCGTTGGCCTTCGCGGTCACCAGCACGCTGGCGGACTGCATGTAGTCCACGAACAGGCCGACGCGCTGGCGTTCCTCGGTGTCGGACAGGCCGTCGTCGGCCATGTCGAACCGCCCCGCCGCCACGCCGGGCAGCAGGGCCTCCCAGGCGATGTTCTCGATCTCGTACCGCAGGCCGAGCTTGGCCGCGACCGCCCGCCCCACCTCGGGGGTGATGCCGCCGGTGATGTTGTTGTCCTCGTCGGTGAGCAGGTACGGCAGGTTCGGCAGCGTCGTGCCGACCTTGAGCACACCCGCGTCCTTGAGCCGTTGCGGCAGCATGTCGTGCAGCGCCTGGTCCTTGGCGGGCAGCGGGGCGCCCGACTGCGGTGGCGGCGGCGCGCCGGGATCGCCGCACGCGGTGAGCAGGCCCAGCGCGGCGACGGCGGCGACCAGTGGTCTACGCATGATCGTGTTCCTTCCGGGGGTGACGGCGGACGTGGGCGAGGAACGCCGCGGTCCGTTCGGATTTCGGCGTCCGCAGCACCTGCTCGGCGGGCCCGGACTCGACGACCACTCCGTCGTCCATGAACACCACGGTGTCGGCGACGTCGTGCGCGAACCCGATCTCGTGCGTGACCACGACCATGGTCATGCCCTGCGCGGCCAGGTCGCGCATCACGGTGAGCACCTCGCCCACCAGCTCCGGGTCCAGGGCGCTGGTCGGCTCGTCGAAGAGCATCACGGCCGGCTTCATCGCCATCGCCCGCGCGATCGCCACCCGCTGCTGCTGCCCGCCGGACAGCTTGGCGGGCGGCTTGTCGGCGTGCGCGGCCAACCCGACCCTGGCGAGCAGCTCGCGGGCCTCCGCCTCGGCCTCGCGCGGATCGCGCCCCAGCACCCGGATCGGACCGAGCGTCACGTTCCGCACCGCCGTGAGGTGGCTGAACAGGTTGAACTGCTGGAACACCATGCCCATCCGCCGCCGGGTCCGCGCGACGTCCCGCTCGCTGCTCTCGTACAGCTTGCCGTCGCGGTGCTCGTAGCCGACCAGGCTGTCGTCGACGAGGACGAACCCGGCGTCCACCGGTTCGAGGTGGTTCACGCACCGCAGCAGGGTGCTCTTGCCGCTGCCCGACGGCCCGATGACGCAGACCACCTCGCCCGGCGCCACGTCGAGGTCGACCCCGCGCAGGACCTCGTGGTCCCCGAACGACTTCCGGATGCCCCGGACGCGGAGCCCGCCGGCCATCACGCCACCGCCCAGCGTTCGAGGAACCGCTGCCCGACGCCCGCCACCGTGACCAGGACCAGGTACCAGCCGGTCGCCACCAGCAGCAGCGCGATCACCTGGTAGTTCTGCCCGTAGATCTGCTGCGCCCGGGTCATCAGGTCGCCGCCGCCGATCACCGACACCAGCGAGGTGCCCTTGAGGATCAGGATGAACTGGTTGCCCAGCGCGGGCAGGATCACCCGGATCGACTGCGGCAGCACGATCATCCGGGTCGCCGCCGCCCGCGTCATGCCGATGGTCAGCGCGGCGTCCACCTGGCCCCGCGGCACGGCGAGGAACCCGCCGCGGATGATCTCGGCGAGGTAGGCCGCCTCGTGCAGCCCGAGGCCGAGCAGCGCGGCGAGGAACGGCGTGACGACCTGGTTGGTCGGCGCGAAGCCCAGCGTGGGGAACAGCAGGGACAGGTTGAACCAGAACACGATCTGCACGACCAGCGGCACACCGCGGAAGAACCAGACGTAGCCCGACGCGGCGGCGGACAGCACCGGGTTGCGGGACTGCATCATCATCGCCAGCGCCGCGCCGAGCACCAGCCCGATGCCGAGGGTGGCGAACGTCAGCACCAGGGTGACGCCGACGCCCTCCACGACCGGCGTGGCGAAGAAGTACCGGCCGACCACCGTCCATTCGAGATTGGGGCTGACCACCACCGTGTGGCCGAGCCAGCCCACGACCGCGACCAGCACCGCGCCGACACCCCACCGGGACACGATCCCTCGGCGGCGCACCACTTCCAGCGTGTGGAGTGTGTCCAGCATCGTCCTCCTCCCCTCCACCGGGTACGAAGGACGGTAGGTCCGGAGGAGGGCGGAATCTTGACTCTCCCTGCCAGGCCCGGGAATCGCCCGGCTACCTCTCGAAACCCCCCGACCGGGCGGCTGGGCTGTCCAGGCCGGGCAGCGGGTAGTCGGGCAGGTCGATGTCCGTGGCGAACCAGTCGGTCACCTTCAGCAGCAGCCGGAACAGCAGCCGGGAGTTGAACATCGCGTTCCGCATCCTGATCCGGGTCCGGCTGCGCGGCGCGAGGAACGGCCCGGCGTTGGCCTTGCGGGCGATCGCCGCGTAGCCGCGCATCCGCTCCTCGTACCGCCGGAACGCCGTCCGGTGGTCGCCGTCCGCCGCCTGCAACTCGCCGGCCAGCACGTAAGCGCCGACCACCGCCAGACCCGTGCCGAAGCCGCCGAGGGTGTTGCCGTACCCGGCGTCGCCGAGCAGCACGACCCGGCCCTTGGCGTAGCCGTCCATCTCGACCCGGCTGATCGAGTCGAGGTGGATCGACGCCGCACCGGTCACCGCGTCCATCAGCTCGGGCAGCCGCCATCCGCCGCCCCGGAAGGCCGACCGCAGGATCTCCCCTTGCCGGGCCGTGTCGTCCCGGTCGTAGGCCAGTTCGTCGGACGCGAAGACGAAGAACGCCGGGGCCTTCGGCCCGCCGACCGCCGCCATCCGGCCGGGCTCGTTGTACATCACCGGGTCCTCCCCCAGCTCGCCCAGCTCGGCGATCGCGTAGTAGTGGCCGAGGAACCGCACGTGGTCCTCTTCCGGCCCGAACGCCAGCCGCCGCACCGCCGAGTGGATGCCGTCCGCGCCCACCACGAGGTCGAACGTGCGCGGCGCGGCGCGTTCGAAGGTGACGTGCACCCCGCCGGCGGTGTCGGTCAGCGAGGTGACGGAGTCGCCGAACACGTACCCGCACGCGTGCGCCGTCCGCTCGTGCAGCAGCATGGCAAGATCGCCCCGCCGGATCTCCAGGTCGCCGCCGGTGAACTCGCCGGGCAGCACCGCCAGCCGGCGGCCGTGCCCGTCCACGATGATCTGGTCGACGCCGCCGGTCCGGCGGGCGCGCACGTCGTCCAGCAGGCCCATGCGGTCGAGGACCCCGCGGTGGACCGGACCCTTGAAGTCGACGGCCTGCCCGCCGGGGCGGAGCGCGGACGCCTTCTCCACGACGGTGACCGTGCAGCCGAGGCGGTGCAGCCAGTGCGCGAGGGCGGGACCGGCGATGCCCGCGCCGGAGATGAGGACCGTGGTGTTCTTCATGCCGGGAGCATCGGACGGCGCGTGGGCAGTCCGCCGGCAATCCGCCGGCAGTGCCGCCGGGTGGCTGTCAGTGGCGCTGGGCGGCAGTCGGTGCCGCCGGGTGGCTGTCGGTGGCGCCGGGTGGCTGTCGGTGGCGCCGGGTGGCTGTCGGTGGCGCTGGGCGGCTGTCAGCCCGCTACCGCGCTCATCGTGCCGTCGGCCGTCACAAATCGAGGAGTTCCACGGTCACGGTCGCGGTGTCGCCCGCGTCGAGTCCTTCGGCCTTGCGGACGGCGCGTTTGACCGGGAGCACGTAGCTGCCGCGCGCGCTGTCCGGGAAGATCGACGTCGTCCACGTGCTGCCGCCCACCTCGACCCGCACCCGCAGCGAGCCGAACCCGCGGCGCGACCCGCCGGCCAACTCGCGGATCTCCTCGGACGCCTCCACGGGCAGGCTCACGAACGTCCAGCTATCCGTCCGCCGCGCATCCCAGATCCACAGCTCAGCCTCGAAAACGATGACCACGACCGGAGCATCGCACAGGGGACCGACAGTCCCGGGTCCAGCGACGCCGCCACCGCCGCCGCGAGGTCACACCCCGGCCACCGCGACGACAGCCCCGGCGGGCACCGCGTCACACACCCTGCCACCACGACGACACCCCGGCGGGCACGGGGTCACACCCCGGCCACCGCCACCGCCTCGTCCCGGCTCATCGCCGCACCGCGCGCGTAGGCCTCGGCGAAGACCTCCGCCCCGGTCAGCTCCCGCGCGCCGGCGGCCACCCGCGCCACGTCCGGATCGCCCGCCTTGGCCGTGCCGCGCAACGCGACCGCCACCCCGAGCAGCAACGCCGCCCGCTCACCCGAGCCGTCGGACAGCGCCGCACCGGCCCGGCCCTCCACCACCCCGGCCAGCTCCGCCGCCAGCACCGGGGTCCGCACCACCGCCAGCGCCTCGTCGTGCCGCCGCACCGCCTCGACGTGGTCCCCGGACAGCTCGGCCAGCCGCCCCAACGCGGTCAGCGCCCGCGCCGTCATCCACTCCGCGCCGCCTTCCTCCGCGTAGGCCTGACCGAGCAGGTCGCCGGCCGCCTTCAGATCGCCACGCAGCCGGGCGACCTCGCCGAGTCCCAGCACGGCCTCCGCCGCGGGCCGCGCGAACAACGCGGCGGCCCGGGTGAACTCGGCCTGCGCCGCGTCCAGGTCGCCCTGCCGGACCAGGCACCGCCCCCGGTGGCAACGCAGCTCGGCGCACTCCTCGGTGGCGCCGAGCTGCTCGTACAGCTCAAGCGCCGCGGCCCACCGCTTGTGCGCCGATGACCACTCGCCGCGCCACCCCGCGATCTGCGCCAGCCAGTCCAACGCCTGCGCGGTGCCCCACCGCTCGCCGAGTGCCCGGAACCCGTCCAACGCCTCCCGCATCCCCCGCTCGCCGTCGGCCACCCTGCCGCCCAGCACCGCGAGCAGCGCGGCGCTGAACCGGCTGAGCGCGGCGTTCCACGGGTCGTCGCCCAGCAGCTTCCCGGCGTCGGCCGCCGGGTCGTCGGGCGGTCCCGCCACCATGCCCCACAGCGCGAGCCCGAACGGGTAGCGCATCTCCCGCGACTCCACGAGCCGCCGCGCGCGGTCCCAGTGCTCGGCGGCCGGCCGCGGCGAGGCGTGCACGACGCAGCTCACGTACTCCTCCTCCAGCCCCGGCGGCAGGTCGCCCGCCAGCAGCGCCGCGGCGACCTCCCCGACGTCGCCCCGGCGCCCGCTCAGCCACCAGTACGCCGCGAGCGCCGCCACCAGCCGCATGGCGGTCTCGCGGTCCGCCCACCGCAGCGCCGCCATCAGGTTGTCGTGCTCGGCGGACAGCCGGGCCAGCCACGTCAACTGATCGGCGCCGCGGAGACGCGGGTCGGCGCGCTGGGCGAGCGCCAGGTAGTGGGCCGCGTGCCTGCGCCGCAGCTCCTCCTCCTCGCCGGCCTCCGCCAGCCGTTGCGCGCAGAACAACCGGATCGTGTGGAACATCCGGTAGCGGCCGTCGACCAGCGTCACCAGCGACCGGTCCACGAGGTCGGCGAGCACTTCGCCCTCGTCGCCGCAGACCTCTTCCACGGCCGCCAGCGACGCCCCTCCGGCGAACACGGAGAACCGCCGCGCCAGCACCCGCTCCCGTTCGTCGAGCAGGTCCCAGCTCCAGGCGACGACCGCGTGCAGCGTGCGGTGCCGCTCGGCCGCCGTGCGGTCGCCCCGCGACAGCAGCCGGAACCGGCCGTGCCCGACCAGGCGTCCGGCGATCTCGGCGACGGTGAACTGCCGCAGCCGGGCGGCGGCCAGCTCGATGGCCAGCGGCAACCCGTCGAGCGCGGAGCAGACCGCCACCACCGCGTCCGCCGTGTCGTGGTCGACCCTGAACCCGGGCCGCACCGCCGCCGCGCGGTCGGCGAACAGCCGCACCGCGGGCGAATCCGGCGTCGCCGCCGCGAGAGGTTCCAGCGGCAGCAGCGTCTCACCGGTGAGGCCGAGCGGCTCACGGCTCGTCGCGAGGACGCGCAGACGGGGGCACCGGGCGAGCAGCGTGCGGACCAACGCGGCGACGGCGGCCACGACGTGCTCGCAGTTGTCCAGCACCAGCAGCAGGTCGTGGTCCAGCGCGGCGACCAGCCGTTCCACCGGATCGGTGGGACCGGGCCGGAACCCCGACGCACGCAGGCCCAACGCCGCGAGCACCGCCAACGGCACCGCATCGGCCGCGTCCACCGCGGACAGGTCCACGAAGCAGGCGTCCCGGCCCGCGAACTCGACCGCCAGCCGCGTCTTGCCGGTGCCGCCGGGCCCGGACACGGTGATCAGGCGGGCCCGCTCGGCGGCCAGCCGCGCCACCTCGTCGTCCCGCCCGACGAAGCTCGTGAACTGGGCGGGCGGGACGCGCCGCACCACCGGCGCCGGCTCCTCGGCGCGCAACACCGCGAGGTGGGCGGCGGCGAGACCGGGCGTCGGGTCGGCCCCCAACTCGTCCGCGAGGAACCGCCGGGCGTCCTCGAACTCGGCCAGCGCCTCGGCGGTGCGCCCGTCGGCGTGGAGGGCACGCACCAACTGCTCCCGGAACCGCTCGCGCAGCGGGTGCCGTTCCACCAGCGACCGCAACCGGGCCACCGGACTGCCGTCGGACGAGGCGATCTCGGCCTCGACCAGGTCTTCGGTAGCCGCCAGCCGCACCTCCTCCAGCCGGGCGACCCGGGCGTCACCGTGCGGCAGGTCGGCCAACGCCGGCCCGCGCCACAGCCCCAGCGCCTCCCGCAACACCGCCGCCGCGTCCGCCACCCGTCCGGCCGCGAGCAACCGCCGACCGTCCAGCGCCAGCCGCTCGAACACGTGGGAGTCCACGTCGTCGGGCTCCACCGCGATCCGGTACCCGCCGCCGGAGAACTCGACCAGCCCGCCCAAGGCCCGCCGCAACCGCGAGACCTGGGACTGGACGGCATTGGCGGCCTCGGCGGGCGGGTCGTCGCCGTACTGGCCGGCGATCAACCGGTCGAGACCGACCACCCGGCCGGGGGTCAGCAGCAGCATCACCAGCACCGCACGCGGCCTGGGCCCGCCGACGTGGACGACCTCGCCGTCCGCCGACCGCACCTCCACCGGGCCGAGCACGCTGAACCTCACACCGGAGATTCTCGTCATCTCCCCGCACCGGCCGTGACGGGGGCGCATTGATCACCCGTTCGAACCGGAATCGCCCCTTGCGCCCCTCGGCCCGACTGCCGTTCAGCGCGCGGCCACACCCGTCTCCCGGAACCCCGCCGACAGCCGTCGGGCCAACACGGTCAGGCCGTGGTCGAGTCGTCGGAAGTACGTGGCCCGGCTCAGGTGCAGTCGGTTCGCCACCCCGAGGTGGTCGGCCCGACGACGCAGGTAGTAGGCCCGCAGGATCTGCCCCGCCTGCGCGGTGGGGGTGTCCTCCGCGGCCACGAGGTCGGCCACCGCCTCGGTCAACACGGTGTGCAGCGCCTCCACCGTCGACGTCGCGGCCGAAGCCAGCAGCGGACTGCGCGCCAGCCGAGCGCTGTCGTGCAGGTTCTCCAGGGCCCGCCGCACCTCCACCACCCACCAGCGCAGCTCCGGCTGCCCGGAACCGCCCAGCCCGGTGGCCGCGATCCGGTCCAGCCACGACGCCACGCTGTCCTTCGTCGGGAAACCGAGCTGGTGGATCTCCGACCGCCGGCCGCAGTCGTACGGGTCGTGCCGCGCGTCGCCGAGGTGGCCGAACCCGAGCCGCCGGACCAGTTGCTGGTAGTCCGGCGACGGCGTGGCCACCACCATCCGGCCCTGGCCGATGCCCTGGGCCAGGATGTGCCGCAACAGCGCCGCGTGCGCGCCGGGGTCGTCGCAGACCGCCATGCCGATGAACGACCCGCCGGACCGCCCGTCCACCAGCGACCGGGTGTGCTGCTGGGTGATCGGCTCGATGACCCCGACCGCGTGGTCCGTGATCAAAGGGGTGTAGGTCATCCCCAACGGTCGGTCGTCCGGCCCGCACACCACGTGGAAGCCGTCCGCGGTGTGCGCCAGCCAGCCGTCGAGCAGTCGGTCGCACTTGGCGGTGTTGTGGCCGCCGCGCCTGGCCCACTGGTGGACCAGTGCGCCGATGGCGTCGTGGTCGGCCGGCCGGGCCTGTCGCACGACGGGGGTCTGCGGCGCGGGCGGGAACAGCATGCGCTGGATGACCGGGTCGTCCGTCAGGTACAGCGAGTGCTCGGTGAGGGCGAGGCGGCGGCGTTCGTCGGTGGTGGACGAGAGCAGCTTCAGGTTCCGGGCCGCAGCCTTGGTGATCGCCGTGCGGTGGGCGACGGGCCGTCGCCAGCGCCGCCGGAGGTCGAGCAGGGTCCGGAACGGCTCGATCACGGCCGGGCCGCACTCGGTCGTGGTGATCAGGCTGAGGTCGGTGAGCGCGGCGAACCAGTCCGGTCCGGGCGGCGTCTCCACCAGTTCGGCCAGCAGTTCCTCGTCGCCCCGGCCCACGACGGCGAGCGCCTCCACGAGGTCGAGGTCCGGCCGCTCGGCGTCGAGGCGGTGCAGGACCTCGCGCAGCGCCCGGTCCGCGACCGCGCCCGGCACGTCCGGCGGGGTGGGCGCGAGCAGCGCGCGGCTCAGGCACCGCGCCACCAGCGGCAGCCCGCCCGCCAGCCGTTCCACCAGGTCGACACCGGCGGTGACGCCGAGCGCCACGGCCAGTTCGCGGATCTCCGCGTCCGTCCACCGCGGCACGGCAACCACGGACGCCTCGCCGCACACCGGACGGCGGCTCGTCACGACGACGTGCGCCGCCGATCCTGCCCGGTCGAGTTCGCCCCGAAGGATCCCCCAACGACCGGGCAGGTCGACTCCGTCGACGAAGAGGACCGGCCGCGCGGTGTCGAGCACGCGGCTGAGGGCGGCCCGGAAGTCACCCCGCCCCGGCTCGATGACCGGCTCCCCGTCGGCGAGCGCGGTGAGGACGGTGGTCTTGCCGGCCCCGAGCGGGCCGACGAGGTCGATCACCAGCGCGTGCTCCGCGGCGGCGAGCAGCGCCGCCACCTCGTCCCGCACGGCCGCCTGCCCGGCGTTGGGCAGCATCACGGCCTGCCCGGCATCGGGCCGCACGGTCCTCCGCCCGGCGTCAGGCGGCGTGACTGCCTGCCCGGCGTCAGGCGGCGTGACTGCCTGCCCGGCGTCAGGCGGCGTGACTGCCTGCCCGGCATCGGGCAGCATCACGGCCTCCCGGCGTCGGACCGCACGGTCCGCTGCCCGGCGTCGGGCGGCACGGTCGCGGAGGACACCGTCCCCGTTCTTCCCATGGCGTGATCCCTAGCCCGAGTCCCGGATTCCTGACCGACTTGTAGCCGGTGGAAGCCGATCGGGTGACGGAATCCCGCCAAGACTCACTCCATCGGGGTAGTGCTCGTCACGCCGGGAGAGCGAGGGGTCTCCCGGCGTGACCACCTCCGCCTAGTCGCAGACGTAGATGTGCACCACTCGCCCGTCGGAGAACTGGAACCACCCGGCGTACCGGCACCCGGCCGCCAGCGCCCCGACGGTGCCGCCGCCCTGCGTGTCCGACACGACGACGACCTTGCTGCCCGACTCGGCCACCGGGGCGGCCGACGCGGGCGCCGCCGCGAACAGCAGCGCGCCCATGGCCGCCGCGCCCGCGATCACCCCGTTGCGGATCCTCCGGAACATTCAAACCCCTCTTTCCTGCGGTCACCGCGTCTGTTGACGTTTGACACCGCCGACGGTATGACCGCGACCGCCCTCCGGAGTCTCACGACAGTCTCAAAGCCGCGGTGGGACCTCGGCACCGTCGTCGCCGGTCAGCTCCTCCAGCCGCTGCCGCACCTGGTCGGCTTCCTCGGCCCGCTGCTGCTCGCGGTACAGGGACTCGGCTTCCCGCCACGCCGTGCGCGCCTGGTCGGGACGTCCCACCGCCAGCAGCGACTCGGCGAGTCGGTCCAGCGTGTTGACCGCCTGGTAGGTGTTGTCCAGCTCGCGGTAGAGGGCGACGGCGGCCTCGTAGTGGCGGACCGCGTCCTCGTGGTTGCCGGTCTGGTGGTCGATGAAGCCGAGGCTGTCCAACGTGTCCGCCTCGCCGTCGCGGTCCTCGTGGCGGCGCTGCAGCTCCAACGCCGCCCGGCAGTGCTCGCGGGCGAAGTCGTGGCGGCCCAGCCTGGCCGCGCACCAGCCGACGGCGTTGAGCGCGTCCGCCTCCCACGCCGGGTTGCCCAGCGTGCGGTGGATCTCCAGGGCGCGGGTCGCGTGCTCCAGCGCGCGTTCGTCATCGCCCGACTGCACCCACGACCACGTCAGCGCGTGGTGCGTGTGGGCCTGGTCGGCGCGGGCCGACGTCTCCTCCGCCAGGGCCAGCGCCTGGTAGAGGTGGCGCATCGCCTCGTCCGCCTGGTCCACGTCCGCGCACGCCCGGCCGAGCATGCGGTGCGCCAGGATCCGCGCGGCCGGGTCCGCCAGCCGCTCGGCCGACGCCAGGCCGTGCCGCCAGAGCGCCAACTGGTCGTGCCGGTTCCCCTGCCGGAAGTGGTAGGTGTTCATCGCCCACGCCAACTGCCACACCGCGCGGTGCAGGCCGTGGGCGAGGGCCGCTTCCACGGTCGCGAGCAGGCACGCGTGCTCGGCGTCGAACCACGCCAGCGCCGCCGCGTCGTCGGCGAGCGGGTGCGGCCGGCTGCCTGGTTCCGGCGGGTCCAGCTCGATTGGCGTCACATACGGGTGCAGCAGCAGGTTCCCGGCGTGGGCGGTGCGCAGGAAGAAGTCGACCAGCCGGCGGAGCGCGCCGTCCGCATCCAACGACGCGGCGCGTTCGGCACCCAGCCCGGCGTCCACGTCCAGCCCGGCGGCGCGCTCGGCCTCCAGCGCGCCGTCCCCATCCGGAGAGGCGGCGCGTTCGGCGGCGAACTGGCGGATCAGGTCGTGCATCCGGTAGCGGCCGGACGCCTCCTGCGTCACCAGCGACGCCTGCTCCAGCTCGCGCAGCAGCGTGCGGGTCCGGGCCGGTGGCAGGCCGGCGAGGCTCGCGGCGGCGGGCAGGCTGATGTCCGGACCCGGTGCGGTGCCCATCAGGGCGAACAGCCGGGCCTGGTCGTCGGTGAGCGCGCGGTGCGACCACGAGAACACGGCGGGCAGGCTCGACTCCGGTTCGCCGTCGTCCAGCGCGCCCAGCCCGAACTCGCGCAGGTCCGCGGCCAGCGCCGCGAGCGGCAGCCCGCCCGACGCCTGCCCGGCGACGATGCTCAGCGCCAGCGGGAACCCGCCGCAGAGCGTGATCAGCTCCGCGACGGCGGTCGGCTCGGCGTCGACCCGGGCCGCCCCGAGGCGGTCGGCCAGCAGGGCGCGGGCCTCGTCGTCGGTCAGCATGTCCAGCGGCAGGTGGTGCGCCGAGTGGCCGGTGATCAGGCCGGTCAGCCGGTTGCGACTGGTCACCAGCACCGTGCAGGCGGACGTGCCGGGCAGCAGGTCGGCGACCTGCGCGGTGTCGGCGGCGTTGTCCAGCACGATCAGCATCCGCTTGCCCGCCACCAGGCTGCGGAACATCGCGGCCTGCGCGTGCGTGTCGACGGGCAGCTTGCCGGCGTCGGCGCCGAGCGCGTCGAGGAACCCGCGCAACGCCGAAGCGGACGTGATCGGCGTGCCGTCCGGGCTGAACCCGCGCAAGTCCACGAAGAGCTGACCGTCCGGGAACCGCCCGGCGTGGCGGTGCGCCCAGTGCAACGCGAGCCACGTCTTCCCGATCCCACCCGCACCCGCGATGGCGGAGATGACCACCGTGCCACCCGAGCGCTCCAGCGCGGCGTCCAACCGGTCCAGTTCGTCGTGCCGCCCGACGAACGGCGCGGGCGCGGCGGGCAACTGCCTGGGCACCACCCCGAGCCGCGCCTTGGCGGGTGCGGCCAACGCCGGATCACCGTTGAGGATGCGGCTGTGCAGGTCCCGCAGCCCCGCACCGGGATCGGTGCCCAACTCGGCGACCAGCTTGGCGCGCAGCCGGCGGTAGTGCTCCAACGCGTCGGCCGCCCGCCCGGCCCGATAGAGCGCCACCATGTGCTGAGCGGCCACCCGTTCGTCCAACGGGTGCTCGGCTACCCGCGCCGACAACGCGGCGACCAGCCCTTCCTCCTGCCCCAGCCGCAACAACACGTCGGTCAGGTCGCACTCGGCAACCAGTCGCTCCTGCCGCAACCGGTCACGTTCGCCGGCGGCCCACTCACCGTCCAACCCACCCAACGGCTCACCACGCCACAACCCCAACGCCTCGGTGAGCAACGCCGCCGCCCGCTCGTCACCCCCGGCGGCACGGGCCTGCACGCACAACCGCCGGAACAGGTGCAGGTCGACCGCGTCCTCATCGGCGACCAACACGTACCCACCGGCCCGCAGGACGAGGCGAACCCCCTCACCGACCTGCCGCAACCGCGACACGTAACTGGACAACGTCGCCCGCACCCGCAACGGAGGATCGACACCCCACACCCGCGAGGCAAGCCGCTCGACCGACACCGTCCGGTTGAGGTCGACCGCCAACGCCGCCAACACGCACCGCTGCTTGGCCGGCCCCAACGAGACGCGCTGCCCGTGCACCCGCGCCGCCACCTCGCCCAACAAGGCGATCCGAACCGCCATCACCACTCCCGCTGCCGACTGCGTCCGGTCCTACGAAATCCGGATCCGACGATCGACCTCACGGATCACCGCCAACCCACCACGCTGGGCGTTGGACAACACCACCACGTCGAGATCCTCGGCGGGATAGTGTCGGGCGACCCCGCTGACCCCGGCGTTCCCGCCGTCCTTGTAGTAGTTCCGCACCGCTCCGTCCGGGCCGAGCGTGAACTCCAGCCCGAACCCGTACCACACCTCATCGCCATCCTCCCGGTGGTGCAACACCTGGGGCGTGAGGAACTGCGCGGTGCGTTCCGCGGACAGCAACTCCCCACCCCGCAACGCCCGCAGGAAGCGGACTAGGTCGGAGGCGGTCACGTGCGCTCCCCCATCGGGCGAGCCGATCGGCGGATAGCTGAAGATGTTCTGCCGCCACCCGGTGATCCGCCCGGCATCGTCCTCCACCGGATCCCACCCCTCGGCGACGTCCCGCACGGCATCCCGACGGTCGAAGAAGTCCGATGTGGACATCCGGGCGCGGGCGAACACGGCCTCCTTGATGTGGTCGCGGTAAGGGACACCGGTGATCGACTCGATCACCAGCCCGACCAGGATGTAGCCGACGTTGCAGTACCGGCAGCCCTGTCCGGGCGCGAAGTTCGGCGGCTTGTGCACGAAGTTCGGCAGGTGGTCCCGCGTCCGCACGACCGAGTAGACCGGCTTGTCCACCCACAGGTCCTCGTAGTTCTCCCCGGCCTCCTCGTCGGCGTCGTCGCCGATGCCCGACGTGTGGGTGAGCAGGTGCCGCACGGTCACGTCGGGCGAGATCGCCGTGTCCGCCAGGTCGACGAACCCGCCGATCGACGCGTCGAGGTCCAGCCGCCCCTCGTCCACCAGCCGCAGTGCCGCCACGGCCGTGAACAGCTTGGTGATCGAGGCCGTGTCGAACCGGGTGTCGAGCGTGTTCGGCACCGGCCAACGCCTGCTCGCCCAGCCGTACGCGCCGGAGAACAACGTCCGGTCCCCGCTGCGGACCAGCACCACCCCGGAGAACTGATCGGCGGCGGCCCGCGCGCTCAGCCAGGAGTCCAACTCCGTGAAAGCCATACGACGACCGTAGCGCCGCCTACCCGGAGTGACCGGCCATCGACACACGGTGGCTTGACGGGCGTGGCCTCCGACGCGGGCCGGGCCGTGCCCGTGCCGCCCCGGTCAGACTGCGGGCAGGAGTTCGCGGCCCCGTTCGCACCACCAGGCGTCGAAGGCGGGGCTACAGCCCTGGCGGTTCGCGTAGCTGTCAAGGATGTGCGAGTAGATCTCGTCGATGTGGGCCGCCACCACGGTGTCCGGGCGGTAGAACAGGCGCAGCTCCTGCCACATCGGCGTGCCCTCGATGGCCCGCACGACGATGCTGTCCGCCCGGTTCCGGCTGGTGGCCAGCGCGGGCCCCACGGCCAGCTTCGCCAGCACCAGTTCCAGCAGGGTCGACAGGCACTGGGTGCTGTGCGGCTGGCGCAGCGCCACGCCGTGCTCCTGGCACACCTGGTTGAGGTAGGTCCACCAGCGGGACGTGCCCGGCGGCTCGTCCACCCAGGCGTGCTCGAAGATGTCCTCCACCGGCACCGGACCGGGCCGGACGATCGGGTGGTCGTGCGCCATCACGACGAACACCGGCTCGGCGGGGTGGACCAGGATGCTCGCGACGCCGGGCGGGACGGACATCCCCGGCAGCGGCGGCCGGTAGACCAGGGCGAGGTCCAGCTCGCCGATCGCCACCTTGTCGACGCTGATCCGCTCGTCCATGTCCTCCTGGAGGTTCACGTCCGCGCACCACGGCTGGTCGCGCAGCCACCGGCTCACCGCCACGTGCAGGAACCCGCAGTACCCGCCGATCCGCAACGGGTCCGACGGCCCGCCCCGGCGCGACCACTCGCCCACCCGCTCGGCGATCGCGGACATGCTGCTGAGCACGACCCGCGCCTCGCCCAGCACCTCCGTGCCCAGCGGGGTCGGCAGGCAGCCGTACTCGGCCCGGAAGAACAGCGCGCCGCCGACGCTGTGCTCGATCCGCTTGAGCAGCCCGGACAAGGCGGGCTGGGACATGCCGAGCCGGCGCGCGGCGCGGGTGAGGCTGCCGGTGTCGTCGATCGCGGCCAGCGCGCGCAGGTGGCGTACTTCCAGCTCCACGGGACCTCCGCATCCCCCGCCGGGCGAGTCTCCCGCCCTCCGGTGGTCCCGCGACCGTACCGCCGCCCGGCGCACGCGGGAAAGGGGTCCGCACCGCCACGGACCCCTCAACCGCGTGCGAACCCTGCCTAGGGCATGCTCGTCTCCAGGGTGTACTGGCCCGTGCCGCTGTAGGAGCGCACCTGCCACCGGTAGCGCCCGGCCGTGCCGTTGTAGGTGACCTGCTCGGTCGAGCTGGGCCCGGTGCCGGAGGCGACCGTGCGCCAGGTGGTCCCGCTCTGGCGTTGCAGGTACAGGTCGAAGTCGGTCCCGGCCGGACCCTTCAGGCAGGCCTTGTGCGCGCCGGCCGCGGCGTCGAAGTAGCCCGCCTTCGGCTCCACCACGGTGCCGCCCGACGACAGGGTGCCCGTCGCCGCCGTGCCGCAGCCCGGCGGGTTCGGGGTGCCGTCCGTGGTCAGCAGGGTGACGCTGTACGAGCGCAGGATCTCGGGCACCGGCTGGAAGTACGTCGTCGCCGCGCCGCCCTTGCAGTCCCCGGACCCGCCCGAGGTCACGCCCTGGGCCTGGCCGTCGGAGATGGCCGAGCCGCCGGAGTCGCCGGGCTCGGCGCACGCCGTGGTCTCGATCGCCTCGTACACCTTGCCGATCTCCGGGCCGTAGTCGACCGTCGCGTTGCGGGAGCGGATGGTGCCGCAGTGCCAGCCGGTCGTGCCGCCGGAACGGCAGATGGACGACCCGACGGGCGCCTCCTCGGAGCCCTTCACCGCGACCCGGCCGCCGTTGTAGTCGTTGACCGCGCCGATCGGCGTCTCACCCGCGTTGGTGCGCACGAACGCCATGTCGTTGGTGGGGAAGCTGGAGCCCTCGAACCGGCCGCCCGGCTGGGTCGTCGTCTCGCCGACCTTGCCGCAGTGCCCGGCCGTGATGAAACCGCCCTGCACCGAGAACCCGACCGAGCAGCCGTACTTGCTGGTCCAGTAGCGGTTGCCGCCGACCACGTCGATCAGCGGCCGGGGCCGTTCCAGGGACTCGACGAAGGTGACGGTCCCGGCGTCCACCCCGGTCGCGGCCACCCAGGCGCGCGCTCGGGCCTCTGCTCCCGGCGCGTGCTTGACGAGCACGCTGTTCGTGGCCGGGTCGGTCCGCCAGCCGGGCACGGCCGCCGGCGCCGCGGGCGCGGCGGCGTCGAGCCTGCTCTTGGCCGCGACCAGGGTGGATTCGCCGCGTGCGACGAGCCTGGGCTCCGCACCCCGGGCGCGCACCGCGGCGGCGGCGCGGGAGTCGGTCACGGCGACGACGAGCTTGCCGCGCTCGGCGTCGAACCAACTCCCGCCGAGACGGGAACCGAGGGCCGCCCGCAGCCCCCGGTCCGCCCTGGCCGCGTCCCGCTCGGCGGCCAGCCGGGCCACCGGGTCGGCGACGCCGAGATCGCGCCGCATCGCGGCCAGCACGGGTTGTTCGGCGACGGAGGGATCACCGGACGCGGGCGGAGCGGCGGCCAGGGCGCCTCCGAACGTGGTCATCACCGCCAGGGCGACGAGCGGCGGCATACGCAGTCTGGACATGCTGGATCTCCTCGCAGTGCAGGGGGACCGCCGGAGGGCCCGCGGCCGGTCGGGCCACGGGGTGCGAGGGCGGGCTGTCGACGGCCTGCCCCGGCGGTCACCCGACCGTAGACCGCGCCTGATCAACCCAGGGAGATCACAGATCGCCATAGCACTACGACAGCTCGCGGACGTCCAGGTACAGATCGCCGATGTAGTCGTCGAAGTACGGAGTGATGACGTTGCCGTTGGCGGCGGAGCCCTGGCTGATGACCCCGTTGACGTAACCGAGCTGGCTCTGCGGGTCGTAGCCCTCCAGCCACGGGCTGCCGCTGTCGCCCTCCGTCGGCGTGGTCGGGCAGCCCCACATCCACACCCGGAAGTCCACCAGCGGGAGCGGCGACCTGGACGTCTCCCCGGTGCACTGGTGCAGCACCAGGTTCTCGTAGGAGATGATCGTGCGGGTCGCGACCCTCGGCGCGTTGACGATGATCCCGTTCTCCCCCACCAGTTCGCCGGGCACCCCGATGTCGTTGGGCTCCAGCAGGACGAACGCCAGGTCCCAGTGGTACAGGCCGCTCTTCGTCCAGCCCTCGAAGGTGTAGGCGGCCTTGGCGCGGAACCTGCCGTAGAGCGGAGCCTGGCCGTCGACGTAGTCCGGCGTGAAGTGGATCGGGTTCAGCCACCGGCCGCCGCCGCCCTCGTGCACGCAGTGCGCGGCGGTGATCACCAGCACCTGGTGCGTGCTCGCGACCATGCTCGCGGTGCACAGCCCCGTGCCGCCCGGCACCGTGGACTCCAGCAGCCCCACCGTCCGGCTCCGCACGCCGGCCGCCGCCGGGGCCTTCGCGGGTCGGGGGTCCGCCTTCGCCGGTCGAGGGTCCGCCTTCGCGGGTCGGGGGTCCGCCTTCGTCATGCCCCGCAACCCGTTCCGGGGCAGGTGTTCCCTCCGTTCCGTGATCGTCCCGTCCGCGCCGAACTCGGCGGCCACCACGGTGGCCCCGACGGGCGCCGCCGCCGTGGCCGGGATGGCGAGTGCCGGCGTCAGCGCCATCACCGCGGCGGCGAGGGCCGTGCTTCTCCGGTGCATGTGTCCCCCCAGTCAGGCCGCTGCGGCGTTCGCCGCAGCGGCTTGTCACCTGGAAGGAGGTGTCCGGGGTCGCGGTGGATACCCCGGGTTCCCCGGACAAGTGGTCCGTCGCGCCTGGTCGTTGTTCGGACATTGTTGTTCAACGCCCTCACCCCGAAGCGAATGAACGCCGCCGGCGTAGAAGTCGGAGGGGTAGTCCCACTTTGTTCGTGACAGGGGGAAGATCCGATGAGAAGGACCAAGTTGCCCATCGTGGGGGCGGTCGCCCTGCTGGCGCTGTCGGTGGCCGTGACGGGTGCGTCCGGGGGTGGCGCCCAAGCCGCCCAGCCGACGGTCGACTACCTCGTGCTGGTGGAGGAAGGCGCGAGCCGGGACGCGGCCGTGGCCGCCGTGCACCGCGCCGGCGGTGTCGTGACCGAGGAGAACACCGGGGTCGGCCTGCTGGCGGTCACCGGCCCCGCGAACGGCTTCGTGCTCGACGTGGCGGCCTCGGACGCGGTGGCCGGCGCGACGCACGCCCGCCCGGTCGGACGCGTGCCCGACGCGAAGCCGGTGGCCGCCGAGCAGCTACCCACCGGCACGCCGAGGCCCGCCGAGGCCGCACCGGGCATGGACCCGTTGGACGGCCAGTTGTGGGGGCTCTCGATGGTGCGCGCCGACCTGGCGCGCGACCACCAGCCCGGCCACCGCGGGGTGTACGTCGGGGTGCTGGACACCGGCATCGACGGCAACCACCCGGACCTGCGGGCGAACTTCAACCGGCAGCTTTCCCGCAACTTCGCCAAGGACATCCCCGAGCTGGACGGGCCGTGCGAGTTCGTCGGCTGCCTCGACCCGGCGGACCGCGACGACGACGGCCACGGCTCGCACGTCGCGGGCACGCTCGCGGCGGCGGCCGACGGGTTCGGGGTCTCCGGCGTCGCGCCGAACGTGACGCTGGTGAACATCCGGGGTGGCCAGGACAGCGGCTTCCTGTTCGTGAAGCCGGTGGTGGACGCGCTGACCTACGGCTCGGACATCGGGCTCGACGTGATCAACATGTCGTTCTTCATCGACCCGTGGCTGTTCAACTGCCCGGCCAACCCGGCGGACACGCCGGAGCAGCAGATCGAGCAGCGGACCACCATCGAGTCGGTGCAGCGGGCGCTGGACTACGCCCACGGCAGGGGCGTGACGCTGGTCAGCTCGATGGGCAACACGCACGAGGACCTGGGCAGGCCGCGCACCGACGTGCGCAGCCCGAACTACCCGCCCGGCGCGGCGCACCCGAGGCCGATCGACAACGCGACCTGCCTCAAGATGCCGACCGAGGGCAACCACGTGCTGCCCGTCGTGGCGCTGGGACCGTCCCAGGCCAAGGCGGACCGCTCGAACTACGGCGTGGAGCAGACCGCGCTGTCCGCTCCCGGCGGGTACTTCAAGGACGGCTTCGGCACGCCCTGGTACGAGACCAACGAGAACAAGATCCTCTCGACCTACCCGCACAACGTCGCCGTGGCGCTGGGCGACGTGGACGCGGCCGGCAACGTCACGCCGCAGGGCCAGGCCGCCGGCGTGCAGAAGTACTGCAAGACCGGCGTCTGCGGGTACTACCGCTTCCTGGAGGGCACGTCGATGGCGTCGCCGCACGCGTCGGGCGTCGCGGCCCTGACCGTCAGCGAGTACGGCGTGCCGGACCCGCGCCGACCCGGCACCCTCGCCCTGTCCCCGGACAAGGTGCAGCGGATCCTGTTCGGCACGGCGCACAAGGTGCCGTGCCCGACGCCGCGCACGGTGTCGTACGAGCACCTGGGCCATCCGGCCGAGTTCAACGCGACCTGTGAGGGCGATCTGTCGTTCAACGGCTTCTACGGCCACGGCACGGTGGACGCGTTCGCGGCCGTGACCCGGGGCAAAGATCACCTGGAGGACTGACCGGCTGAGTATCCAGGACCCGCCGCAGAGCCTCCGGAGACCCGTATCGTTTTTCACAGCTTTTTAGGCAGCTTGACGGCAGAAGAGTGACCACGAAGCAAGGCGACCGGTAACTGAGCAGGTCTGGGCTCAAGCCGGGAACAGCACGCAAATGGACCACATCATCGAAAGCCCTAAAGGCTGCCGGGGGACGGCAGTCAGCGCAACACGCCGCCCGCAGAGCGACCCGCCCAGGGTGCCAAGCCGCGTGCCTTCGTCCCAAGGACGCGACCTGGCTCCGCAAGTGCACGCTCCGTAGCGCGTGTGGCGTTCCAGCCGTCCCTGGCAGCTTCAGGGCTTATCGATGATGTGGTCCATTTGCTTAATGTTCCCGGCTTGAGACCAGACCTGCGCAGGTACTGGTCGCCTTGCGTTGTGGTTCCTCTGCGGTGGTGCCGTTGCGTATTTTATTTTTTCAAATACGGGTTCTCTCGGCGGCTGACGGTTGCTCTGGGCGACAGGCGTGCCCTAGGTGCTGGCGCTGCTTGATGCCGCGGCTATCGTACTCAAAGATCCTCGACGAACGGAGCGACGTGGTAGCGCTGAGTGAACCGATGCGGGAGTGGCTGGCGGCCCCGAACTTCTGGCACCTGGCCACCGTGAGCGCCGACGGCTGGCCTCAGGTCACCCCCATGTGGGTGCACGTGGAGGGCGAATACGTCATGTTCAACACCGCGATCGGCCGGGTCAAGGAGGAGAACCTCCGCCGCGACCCCCGTGTCTCACTGTCCTGCACGGACAGTGAGAACCCGTACATCCGCATGGAGATCCGCGGCCGGGTGGTCCAGTTCATCGAAGGCGACGAGGCCGAGCGCAGCATCGACCTGCTGGCCAAGAAGTACGTGGGCACGGAGCGGTTCGAGTGGCGCGTCCCCGGCGAGCGACGGGTCAAGATCCTGGTGGCGCCCCTCCGGGTCCGGCACGTGGTGGGCGTGGAGCCGTTCCGCCCGGGGATCCTGTCCGTTCCGTGACGTCAAGCAGCAGCACGGCATAGCCGTCCTGGTCGTCCCGCCTCACCAGACCCGCCTGTTCGGCGACCCGGATCGCGGCGGTGTTCCACGGGCGGGTCTCGACCAGGACCGGCCATTCGGGGCGCACGGCCGTGCCGGCCGCCACCGCCTCGCGTGCCACCTCGGTCGCGATCCCCTGTCCCCACAGTGCCGGATCGACGCGGTAGTACAGGTTCCAGCACCGGCGGCCCTGCCACAGCTTCGGCTGCACGCCGCCGAAGCCCGCGACCCGTTCCTGGAGCAGGACCGTCCAGTACCCCAGTTCGCCGTTCTCCCACACCCGCGCGAAGTCGGCCAGGTAGCGGGCCGACTTCGCGGCATCCGGGGTGTCCCCGCCCTCCCGCGCCCGCAGCGCCGTTTCCAGCGCCACGAACGCGTCCAGGTCGTCCATCGACACGCGTCGCATCCGCAGCCGCGCGGTGGTCGGCTCGGGAAGCGCCATGCCGGGACTGTAACGGGGGCTCAGTCCAGCGCGGGATCGAATTCCTCGGGGTGCACGGTGTTGCTGAGCAGGCGGCCGTGCGCGCCGAAGGTGAAGTGCGTCGGGGTCCGACCGGTCTCGTCCAGGCCGAACAGGACGCCGTGCGAACGCAGGCGGTGGACGTCGCGGTGGTCGGCGACCGTGACGGAGGCGCACGGGATGACCTTCTCGCGCCACGTGAACACGTAGATGCCGGGGCGCAATTGGTACACCGAGTTCTCGTCGGTGTCGGCCAGCCCCTTCTCCGGGCCGGACAGGCACTGCCACGTGTACCAGTGGGGGCTGAGGTAGACGTGCTCGTACGCGTGCTGCTCGCTGTAGACCCACATCGCCCGGCGGCCGATCAGCGCCCGGGTCGGCGCGGGCGCCTCGCCGCGGACGTCGGAGCCGCGCAGGGTGGCGGGGACGAACCGCTGGGTCACGCGCGGGGTGCCGTCCTCGCCGATGGTCGTCGTCACCAGCAGGGCCCGGCCGTTGCGCAGGTCGAGGAACAGCGACACCGCCTCGTCGGGACGTGCCTTCGGGTGGAACTGCGTGTAGTACAGGTCGTCGTCCACCAGGAACGTCTCGCACTCGTCCACACCGTGGTCCCACTCGATCCTGGTCCCGGTGAACCGTGCGGTCAGCAACGTCCCGTCCGGCCCGTCGAGCACCACCTCACGCCCGTGCAGGTCCCCGACCGTCGGCGCCTTGTTCGCGTCGAAGCCCGGCGCGAGGCCGTCCAGGGGCAGCCAGGTCGAAGTGTCCGACAGGGTCGTTGCGGTCTCCGTCATGATCTTCCTTTCTCGGCCTACCCGGGCAGTCTCCGGCCGTCGGCGGGCACGGCGGAACGCCCGGAGGCGCACCCGTGCGGCAGCGGACAAGGACGGTGCGCCGACCGTCAACCCCGCACGGGCGTCGAACCCGGACGATGGACGCCATGCAGTTGGCGTTCACCGAGCGAAACGTGCTGGTCACCGGAGGTGCGTCCGGGATCGGCCTGGCCTGTGCCCGAGCGTTCCGAGCCGAGGGAGCGAAAGTCGTCGTGCTCGACCGCGCTCCGGGCCCCGACGACATCGACACCGTCCGAACGGACGTGACGGACGAGTCGAGCATGGCCGAGGCCGTGGCGACCGCCGTGGCGAGACTGGGCGGGCTGGACGTGGTGGTGGGCTGCGCGGGCATCTCCGGCCCCGTCGGCACCCCGTTGGTCGACACGTCGGCGGCCGACCTGGCGGCCGTGCTCGCGGTGAACGTGACCGGCCAGTTGCTCCTCGCGAAGCACACCTACCCGCACCTCGCCACCGGCGGGGCGATCGTCTTCCTGGCCAGCGACTCGGCGTTCGTGGCGACGCCGGGCATGGCGCCCTACTGCGCCTCCAAGGGCGCCGTGGTCGCCCTCACCCGCGCCCTCGCGGTGGAACTGGACCGGGTGCGGGTCAACTGCGTCGCCCCGTCCGTTGTGGACACTCCGATGGCCAGGGCGGACCTCGGCGACAGCGCGATCGACAACGCCGGCTTCCCCGTCCAGACGGCGGACGAAGTGGCCCGTCAGGTGCTCTTCCTGGCCGGTCCCCACGCACGGCCGATCAACGGTCAGGCGCTGCTCTCCGACTTCGGCTACTCCGCGCGCTCCGCGTTCCCGGCCTGACCCGACCCCCGCCGGGAGTTTCACCGGCCGTACCGGGAGAACGGCGTGCCGGGACCGCCGAAGCGGCCCCGGCACGTCACTGCCGATCGGTTACTGCTTGCGGTGCCAGAAGACCTCGTGCGACGGGCCGTACAGGACGACGTTGTCGTCGTTCTGCACGACCAGGCGGTCGGCCACCGTGCCCCAGCTATTGGTGTGCCAACGCGCCACACCAGCAGCCGAGTAGAGCACGAAGTTGCCGTCCTCCTGCAACACCGCGCGGGTCACGTCGGTGCCCCAGGTGTGGCTGTCCCACAACGCCTGGCCACCGTCCGTGGCGTAGAGCACCAGGTTGCCGTCCGGCTGGAGCACGAGGCGGAACTGCCCGTTCTCCGACGTCCGCGACTGGCCGACGGTCAACTCCTCACCGCGCACCAGCCGGTCCGGACGCGGCTGCGCGGGCGGCAGCGACGCGTTCAGGAGCCGGTTCGGCGAACCCGCGCCGGGAGACGTGACGCGGTCCCGCGTCGAGGTGTTGACGATCGCTTCCTGCAACGCCTGCGGGGCCGTGCCCGAGTTGGCGTACAGGTGCAGCGCCGCCACACCGGCGACGTGCGGCGACGCCATCGACGTGCCGCTGAGGGTCGCGCCGTGGTCGTCCCCGCTGTTCCAGGTGGAGAAGATCTCCTCACCCGGTGCGAACAGGTCGGTGCAGGTGCCGTAGTTGGAGAAGCTCGACCGCGCGTCGTCGACGTTCGTCGAGCCCACGGTGATCGCCTCGGCCACGCGGGCGGGCGACTGCTCGCACGCGTCGGCGTCGTCGTTCCCCGCCGCCACCACGACCGTGATGCCGGCCGTGATCGTCCGCCGCACGGCCGAGTCGAGCAGGTCGTGCGGGAGGCCGCCGAGGCTCATGTTCACCACGGCGGGCTGGACCTTGTTCGTGGCCACCCAGTCGAGGCCCGCGATCACGCCCGAAGCCGTGCCGCTGCCCTCGCAGTCCAGCACCTTGATCGCGTGCAGCCGGGATTCCTTGGCCACACCGACCGTGGCGCCGCCGACCGTGCCGGCCACGTGCGTGCCGTGCCCGTCGCAGTCGCTGTTCTCGGTGTCGACGGCGTTGTAGTCGAAGGTCGCCCGTCCGCCGAAGTCGCCGTGGGTCGTCCTGATGCCCGAGTCGATGACGTAGACGTGCACACCGGCGCCCGAGTTCGGGTAGGTGTACGCGTTGTCCAACGGCCGGTCGCGCTGGTCGATCCGGTCGAGACCCCACGACGGCGGGTTGGGCTGCACGCCCGACTTGCGGACCTTCTGGTCCTGGACCACGGACACCACCGACGGATCGGCGGCGAGCCGCTTCGCCTGGTCCTCGCTCATGGTCGCGGCGAACCCGTCGACCACGGTCTGGTACCGGTGGGTGATCCGGGCACCCACCTTGGCCGCGGCCGAGTTGATCTGATCGCGGTCCTTGAGCACCACGATGTAGCTACCCGCGACAGCGTCAACGCTGGTCGCGCCCACAATGCCCCCCTGAGCGGACGCCGGTGCAGCACTGAGTCCCACGGCAACCACCGCAGCAACTCCGACACCGGCGAACCGTCTCCAGGACGCGCCGAACTCTCCCATGCCTGGGTCTCCCTCATGCGGGTTAATCGACTACGAGAGGTTCGCGCGAACCGTTGTGCAGCCTAGCGGTCAGGGCTTCCGGTGCACCCGTGATTTGTGACAAAACTTGATCAGATCCCGCGGAACCTTCCGCCGCGGACGCCGACGACGCGAGGTTCGCCGCCGGCTCAGCCGCGAGGCGGTGCGCCGACGTCCGCGCCGGCCCGCGACCGCACGTGCCGCGCCCCCGTGGCCAGGGCGACGATCCCCACCGCGAGGCAGAGCCACCCGAACCAGTCGCCGAGGCGGGTGTAGGCCGTCGCGCCGGGCCCCACCGGCACGTCCGCCACGATCGCCGTGAACGGCTCCGGGCCACTGGTCCGCGCCTCGGCCACGACCCGGCCGCGGCCGTCGGCGATCATCAGGGTGCCGGTGCGGGCCGACCACACCACGGCCTGGCCGTGCTCGACGCCCCGCAGCAGCGCGACCCTGCTGTGCTGCCAACCGTTGTCGGTCTCGTCGGACGCCGGGACCAGGAGCAGCCGGCTCCCCGCGGACGCGTAGTCCCGGCTGGGCGTCGAGTGGTTGAGGTCGGCGCACACCTCCACACCCGCGCGGAGATCGGTGAAGACGAGGTCGTCGCCGGGCGGGCTGACCGTGTCGTGGTGCTTGAGGTAGACGGACGGGTCGCCGCCGCGCGCGGGGAACGTGAGCGCGTAGTTGTACTTGAGGTTCCCGTCCCAGTGCGCGAAGCCGACCACGACGTCGATCCCCCGACTCCGCGCGACCCGGCTCATCGGCTCGTAGAGGGCGGCGGGGCGGGCTTCCGTCGACCGGACGGACTGCTCCGGCAGCACCACGGTCTTCACCCCGTCCGGCAGGGCCGCGATCCGGTCCGCGTAGGCGGCCACGAGGTCGCGTCCGGGTTGCGTGGCGAGGTCCGGAGCCCAGACCGTCTGGTTGGTCGCGATCGCCGCCACCCGTTCGGTCGGCTCGGCGCCGGACTGCCGCAGCGCTCCCCACCCCAGCGACGTCCCGAGCACGACGAGCGCGAGGGTCGCCGTCCGGACCCGGACGGCGCGGGACGCGCCCGGAGCGAACAGCGCCGCGACGGCGGAGGGCACGAACAGCACCAGGAACTCGACCCCCCACATACCGGTCACCGACGCGGTCTGGAGCACCAGCGGCACGTCGCCCTGGTGGTTGGCGAACGTGCCCATCAACCCCATCGGGTTGGCCACCGACACGACGTACAGCAGACCGGTCCACACCGCCGGCGCGGCGACGGCGGCGAAGAGCGCACGGCCCTTCGTCGCCTGCGCGCGGAAGGCGACGACGGCGACCAGGAACGTCAGCGACATCCCGACGTTGATCATCAGACCGACCGGCCACAGCGGCGTGTCGTGGGACCGGAGTTGGAGGCCCCAACTGTTCGCGGTGCCGAGCAGGAACGCCACCGCCGCGCTCACCGCCGCGACCGGACCGGACACCCGCGGTGCCAGCAGCAGGATGGGCAGCGGGGCCACCCAGGTCAGCGCGGCGACCGGCTCGAAACCGGTGCCCAGGAAGAACAACGCCCCCGATCCGACGACGGCGCCGACGGTCTTCGGGCTACGGCTTAAGTCCATTGAGGACCCTTTCGACAGTGCGCTTGCACAACGCGCGGAAGTCCGCTTCGGTCAGTTCGATGCGGCCGGCGTGGTAGAGCTGGACCAGCCCCATGGCCGGGGTGGTGAGGGCGAGCGTGATCTCCAGCGGGTCGCCGGGTTTCAGCACGCCGTCGCGGAGGCCCTGCTCGACGGCGCTGAACACCGGGCTGAACGTGGGCGATCCCCCGGACCGGAAGTCGTCGGGGAACCGCCGCACCTCCGCACGCCGGTCAGTGACCACGAACTTGTACAGATTGGGCTGCCCGAGGGCGAAATCGAGGAAGTCGTCCGCCAACCCGTCGACCCGCCCGTCGAACGTGCCGGTGTCGTCGCGCTTCCCCCAGTCCGCCGTCAGGTCGGCGACGGCCGCGTCGACCACGGAGCGCAGCAGGGCGTCGCGGTTGGGGTAGTGCCGGTAGGTGGCCATCGCGGTGACCCCGACCTCCGCCGCCACCCGCCGCATCGTCACGGCCGCGGCGCCTTCGTCCAACAGGATCGCCAACGCGGCCGACGCGATCCGCTCCGCTGTGCCCGTCATGTCTACACCGTACACGCATTACGTCTACGGTGTAGACCGAGGCGGGAAGCCACCAGCCCGCCGGTTCGGACCAGCCGCCGGTTCAGCCTTCGAACGGCCTGCCTTCGGCGTCGAGATCGGCGACCAGCCGCACCACGCCGATCCGCAGGTGGACTTTGCTGGTCATGCCCGCCAGCAGGACGAACAGCGTGTCCTCGTCCTGCCGGAACACCGTCCGACGCCGCAGCCGCCGGGGGTGGGTCGGGCGGTAGGTCCTGGCCAACTCGGCCGCGACGGCCCTGGCGTGTTCCCGGCTGTCCGCCGGTTGGATCGGACCCACCGCCCAGGCGTACGCCTGCTGGCCGGACTGGCTCTGCTCCACTATCACGGCCCAGTGGCCCCGGATCTCGTCCACATCGGAATCCTAGTGATGGCGCCGCCCGGGACGCCCCCTTTGCGGGCTCGTCCGGGACGCGGCCGACACGATGATC
Organism: Actinosynnema sp. CS-041913; assembly: GCF_050942485.1. Lineage (NCBI taxonomy): Bacteria > Bacillati > Actinomycetota > Actinomycetes > Pseudonocardiales > Pseudonocardiaceae > Actinosynnema > Actinosynnema sp. CS-041913. The sequence goes on from NZ_CP192037.1 coordinate 4,774,613, forward strand.
GACTACCGGATGTCGACCGGCTCGGCGCTGTCGTCGGCCAGGAAGCCACCGGACTGGTGGTGCCACAGGCGGGCGTAGGAGCCCTGTGCCCGGAGCAGTTCGTCGTGCGTCCCCTGTTCGAGGATGCGGCCCTCGTCCAGCACCACGAGCTGGTCCATCCGCACGACCGTGCTCAGCCGGTGGGCCACGACGAGGGCCGTCCGGTCCTCCATCAACTTCCACAGGGCGTCCTGGACCAGGATCTCGTTCTCCGAGTCCAGCGCGCTCGTCGCCTCGTCCAGCAGCAGGATCGGCGCGTCGCGCAGGATGGCTCGGGCCAGGGCCACCCGTTGGCGTTGACCGCCGGACAGCTTGACGCCCCGCTCGCCCACCAGGGTGTCGAAGCCCTTGGGCAAAGACTCGGCGAACCCCGTCACGTGAGCCGCCTCGGCGGCGCGGCGGATCTCGGCGTCGGTCGCGCCCGGCCTGGCGAAGGCGATGTTCTCCCGCAATGTCCGGTGGAACATGGCCGGTTCCTGGGGCACGTAGGCGATCAGGCTCCGGAGGTCGACTTGGCGCAGCTTCGAGATGTCCTGCCCACCCACCAGGATCCGTCCGCCGTCGACGTCCATCAGGCGCAGCAGCAGTCTGGTCACCGTGGTCTTCCCGCCGCCGGAACGCCCGACCAGGCCCACCTTGGCGCCGCTCGGGATGTTCAGGTCCAGGCCGTCGAACAGCGGCCTCCCCGCGTGGTGCGCGAAGGTGATCCGGTCGAAGTGGACGTCCGCGTTCTTCGGGCGCAGCGGCTCCGGGGACGGCGGGTCCACGACGGTCGGCCGGGTCAGCAGGAGTTCCGTGAACTGGGCCGCTTCGGTGAGCGAGCTCTCCAGGCGGCGGTAGATCTGGTTGAACTCGAACATGATCCGGGTCGCGTTCGAGAAGTACGCGAACGTCACCAGAATCGCTTCGACGCCCAGCGCGCCGTCGGTGAGGCCGACCGCCACCAGCAGGCCCAGCGTGTTGGTGAGCACGGACAGCGGCGCGACGACCGTGTCGATGCGGAGATTGCCGTAGTCCCAGGACCTCAGTGCCAGCGTCCGCTGTTCGGCGACCCGCTTCCGGTGCTCCGCGGCTTCCCGCTCCTCGGCGGCGAAGGCCCGGACGGTCTCCATGTTGGTCAGGGTGTCGGCGACGTGGCCGGACACCCGGGCGATGGCGGCCTCCCGCTCGTCCACCAACGCCTGGCGGCGGCGGACGAGGGGCGCGATGACCAGACCGGTGAGTGCGATCAGGCCGAGGAGGATGATCACGAGCAACGGGTCGTAGCGCCACAGCACCACGCACGCGAACGCGAGCGGCACGAGGTTGGCGATGACCGAGAACGCCAGGGTGTCGACGAATTCCTCGAAGCGCGCCGCGAAGCTGAGCACGCGTTTGGTGAGCGAGCCGGCGAAGTTGTCGTGGAAGAACGCCGCGTCCTTCGCCAGCAGCTCGTCCATGCCGTCCACGGCCAGTTTCTCGATGCCCCGGCCGTCGGTGCGGTTGAGGCAGTGGATGCCGATCCGCCACAGGACTTCCGCGAGCAGCAGCAGGCCGGCGAAGGTGAGCACGTACGGCAACACGGTGGCGAGTCCGCTGTCCGCGCCGCCGGCGAGCCGGCCCACCAGCGCGGCGACCGCGAGCGGCGCGAGGTAGAGCAGGCAGGTGTTGCCCAGCGCGGGAAGCAGCAGCGCTGGTAAGGCGTTCCTGCGTTGGCGGCGCAGCTCGCGGCCGTAGTGCCGCAGTGCCAGCATCACCGCCTGCTTACGGGTAGGTGAACCGCGGTCCGTGGCGCCGGAAGTTCCGGACACAGCCATCCGTTCCCCTTCAGGACATTTCCTCGACGATTACCCGACCATGCTGCCGCAGCGGACGTGCCCGCGGCGATCGAATATCGCGTTCAGTCCTGTGTGGAGGGTCGCCGGATGTCCCCCCTCGCAGACACCCGGCGATCCCCTACTCCGCGCGGAGCGCGGTGGCGGTGCGGGTGCGCGCGGCCCAGACGGCGGGCAGGAGCGCGCCCAGGATGGCGATGGCCAACCCGCCGAGCACGAGCAACACCAGTTCCGCCGGGCCGTAGACGGTGAACGCCGAAGCGGGCAGCCCGGTGCCGGCCCGGTCGCCCATCTCGGGCAGGACCACCCGGTGCAGGGCCGTCCCGGCGGGCACTCCGCCGGCTCCGCCGACCACGCCGGTGACGACGACCGAGGCGATCACCATCGCGATGGTCTGGCGCGGTGTCATGCCGAGCGCCTTGTGGACGCCGAGATCGCGGACGCGTTCCCTGGTGTCGAGCACCACCGTGTTGAGCACGCCCAGCGCGGCGACCGCGACCAGCATCAGGGTGAGGAACGCGGTGAGCGTGCCGATGATGACCAGCACCTCGCTGACGTTCTCGTCCGCCCCGGACCGGGCGACGACGCCCAGCGGTCGCAGCACGGCGTTCAGGCCGTCCAGGTAGGCGGTCACGTCGGTGCCCGGCTCGACCGTGACGTAATAGCCGGCCGGCCGCAGGTCGGGGAACGTGGCCGCGTCGGCGAGCACCTGCATCCCGTCGTTGCGCAGGTCGTACACCTCGCCGACGATCCGGAGCGCGACCGTCCTGCCCCGGTCCTCCAGCGTCACGGTGTCCCCGACCCGGGTTCCGGTGGCGGTGAGGAACGGCGTCGGCACGACGGCCTCGCCCGGCCCGCGGAACCAGGTCCCGGAGATCAGCCGGTACCCGCTCGCCGCGGTGTCGCCGGAGAACCCGAGGACTTGCGTCGAACCCGTCACCCCGGCGACCGTCATCGGCGTCCGGGCGATGCCGTAGAACGCCTTCGTCCCGGCCTGCGCCTCGATCGCGGTGCCGATCGCGGCGTGGTCGGTCGTGGGGGGCAGCTCCGAACGCTCTCCTTGAGGGCCCGACACGGTTCGCCCACCGGGGCCGGAACCGCCGACCCGGACGTCCGTGATGTCGACGTCCCGAGCGGCCTGCACCACGCCGAGCGAGGCCGCCAGACCGATCGCGAACGTGACCGCGGTGGTGCCGAACACCACCGCCGCGACCAGTCCGAGGGTCCGCGCCGGCCGGGCGAACGGCTGCGCCAGGCCGAGGCCGACCGGCCGGGGCACGGGGAGCCGCGCGGTCAGCCGGGCGGCCCACCGGCCACGGCCGGGACGCGGCGTGCGGCCCACGGCGATCGCGTCGACCGTGCGCAGCCTCCCGGCCCGTGCCGCACTCGCCCACGCCGTCACCGCGACGACGCCCAGCGCCCCGGCCGCCACCACCGCGTCGACCCACAGCGAGACGGCCAGAGTCGTTGTGCCGTATACCTCTTCGGTCTCAGCCAGCACCGGGATCGCGAGCAGGTTGCCCGCGACCACCCCAAGCCCGGTGCCGACCGCCGCCGGGATCAACGCCTGCGCGAGGTACGCCCCCACGACCTGCGCCGGCGTGAACCCGAGGGCCTTGAGGATGCCGATCCGCCGCGTCCCGGCCCCGACCGCGCCGGCCACCACGTTGCCGACCACGAGCACCGACATGACCAGCCCCAGCAGCCCGAACGCCGCCAGGAACGGCACGTACACCGCCGTCTCCCGGACGGCCTCGTGCTTCACGGCCAGCCACGACTGCGCCCCGGCCAGCGTGCCCTCCGGCACGGAGGCCGCCACGGCGGCGCGGGCGGTGTCCATCTCCTCGGCGGTGTCGGCCGCCGCGAAGCGGTAGAGCACCTGGTACCCGGCGGGCGCGGTGATCGCGGACGGCGACACCCAGGCGTCGGCGGTCCGGCTCACCGACCGCGCCACGCCGACCACGGTCAGCGTCGGGCCGCCCGGCAGGTCCGCGAACCGGACGGTGGCGCCCATCAGCCGTTCGGCGCCGGGGACGTCGGCGGACAGCACGAGTTCGCCGGAACCCGCCCAGCGCCCCTCGGCGAGGGTGACCGCGTCGACCGGGCCGCCCGGATCGGCGCGGCCCACGAGCGTCAGCGGCCTCTCGGCCAGGCCCTTGGCGCTCGGCACGGCCGACACGGTGGGGAACGGGCCGACCGCCGCCGTGACGCCGGGAACGTTCGCCGAGAGCTGTTCGGCGGACACCTCGGCGGCGGAGAACCCGGCGGTCAGGTGCGCGCCGCGCTGTTCGGCGAACGCCTTGTCGAACGGCGCGGTCGAGACGTCCAGCAGCGACCCGCCCAGCACGGACGCGGTCACCGCCATCATCGTGGCCAGCCCGATCACGACCGCCTGCACCCGACGCCGCCCGACGCCCGAGCGCACCACCCTGCCCAGCGCGCTCACGCGTCGTCCTCGCTGACGCGCCCGTCGACAACCGCGTCCTCCTCGCTGACGCGCCCGTCGACGATCCGGATCGTCCGATTCGTACACGACCGCGCCAACGCCAGGTCGTGGGTGACGATCACGATCGTCTGACCCTCGCCGTTCAACCCGGCCAGCAACTTGCCGACGTCCTCCCCGGACGCGGTGTCCAGCGCACCGGTCGGCTCGTCGGCCAACAACAGCGCCGGGCGGTTCACCAGCGCCCTGGCGACCGCGACGCACTGCCGTTCACCGCCGGACAGCTTGCCGGGGTAGGCGTCGGCATGTCGGTCGATGCCGAGCGCCGCGAGCAGTTCCGCCGCGCGCCGCCGGGCCGGGCCGCGCGCGGTGCCGGCGAGTTGCGCGGGCAGTGCCACGTTGTCGGCGACGGTCAGGTCGTCCAGCAGGTTGAAGAACTGGAAGACCAGGCCGATCCGGGTCCGCCGGTAGCGCGCCGAAGCCGCCTCGCCCAGCCCGTCGACGCGCACCCCGTCCACCGTGACGGTGCCCCCGTTCGGCCGGTCCAGGCCGGCGATCAGGTTGAGCAGCGTGGACTTGCCGCTGCCCGACGGTCCGAGGATCGCGACGGCCTCGCCCGTCCGCACGGTCAGCGTCGCCTCGTGCAGTGCCGGCGGCCCGTCGTCGTACCTGCGGCTCACGGCGCGCAGTTCGATCACCGGCGTGGTCATGCGGTTCTCCTCGGGTCGTCAGGAATCGGCCCGGTGGACGCTAGGAGCGCGGGCAGCCGCGACGCGTCGGTCGGCGGAGCCATTTCCGGTACCCCGTCGGGATGAGGTCGGCACGGGTCATCCTTGCGAGGTAGTCGAGCGGTGTACGCGAAGGGGCGGCGGTGCGGATGTCCGGCGGCCGGTCCGTCCACGAGAATGGGCCGGTGATGAACGGGCTGCTGGACCGGTTGTGGGCGCCGACCGGCCCGCCGCCGCGGCCGACCGTGCGCGGTCAGGTCTTCGACGCGGTGCTGGCGCTGGTCCTGTGCGTCGCGGCGGTCGAGTACGCGATCAACCCGCCGGACCTGCCGGACGTGCCGATCATCCCCGGCGTGCCGCGGAGGCCTTTTCCCGTCGAGCAGGACGAGTGGCGCGGCACGGTGCTGCCGGCGCTGCTGGCCTCGGGGCTGCTGGCGGTCCGCCGCCGGTACCCGCTGACCGTGCTGTGGACCGTGGTGCTCGCGACCGTGCTGACTCCGCACGAGTCACCGAGGCTGACGTTCTACGCGTGCGTGATCGCCGTCTACAGCGCCGCCGCGTACAGCCAGTACCGGCTGCCGACGATGGCCGGTGTGGCGGCGGCGGTGCTGTCGGTGAGCGCGTTCCGGGACTCGGTGCTGCCCATCGTGCCGCACGACTACATCGCGCTGATGATCCTCGTCCCGATCGCCATGGCGGCCAACGGCATGCGGACGTGGAAGCTGCGCACCGACGCGGGCCTCGCGCAGGTGTCCGCGCTGGAACGGGAGCAGACCGAGGCGTTGCGCCGGGCGGTCGAGCACGAGCGGGCGCGGATCGCCCGCGAGCTGCACGACGTGGTGACGCACAACGTCAGCGTGATGGTGATCCAGGCGGGCGCGGCCCGGAAGGTCATGGACGCCGACCCGGACCAGGCGCGCGGGGCGCTGCTCGCGGTGGAGGCGGGCGGTCGGGCGGCGATGTCCGAGCTGCGGCACGTCATGGGCCTGCTGACGGTGGACGGCCCGGCCGACCTCGCCCCGCAGCCGGGCCTGGACCAGATCCAGGCCCTGGTCGCACGGGTCCGCGACACCGGCGTGCCGGTCGGGCTGACGGTGGCCGGCACCCCGCGCCCACTGCCGTCCGGAGTGGAGTTGGCCGCGTACCGCGTGGTGCAGGAGGCGTTGACCAACACCGTGAAACACGCGACGGGCGCTTCGGCCGCGGTGGTGGTCGAGTACGACGCCGAGCGCCTGCGGGTGGAGGTCACCGACACCGGAGGCGAGCCGGGCGCGGCCTCCACCGGCGACGGCCGCGGGCTGATCGGCTTGCGCGAACGCCTCGCCGTCTACCGGGGAACCCTGCACGCCGGGCCGCGGGCAGGCGGCGGATACCGTGTCCTGACAGAGATTCCTTTGGAGGCCTCGTGACCGGCTCGCCGCGGGTGGTGATCGCGGACGACCAGTTGTTGGTGCGCACCGGGTTCCGGATGATCCTCACGGCCGACGGCATCGACGTGGTGGCGGAGGCGACCAACGGCGCGGAGGCCGTCGAGGCCGTTCGCCGCACCCGGCCGGACGTGGTCCTGATGGACATCCGGATGCCCGAACTGGACGGCCTGGAAGCCACCCGCCGCATCCTCGCCGGCGCGCCGGAGGAGCCGCGGGTGGTCATCCTGACCACGTTCGACCTGGACCACTACGTGTACGCGGCGCTGTCGGCCGGGGCGAGCGGCTTCCTGCTCAAGGACGTGACCCCGGAACACCTGGTGGCGTCCATCCGCATGGTCCGCGCCGGCGACGCGCTCCTGGCCCCGACCATCACCCGCCGGCTGGTCGAGCGCTTCGCCCACCGCGACACCGGGACGGTGCACCGCGACCTGTCCTCGTTGACCCCGCGCGAGTTGGAAGTCCTGCGGCTGCTGGCGCAGGGGTTGAGCAACGCCGAACTCGCCGGCCGCCTGCACCTGTCCGAGGCGACCGTCAAGACGCACGTGGCCCGGATCCTCGGCAAACTCAACCTCCGCGACCGCGTGCAGGCGGTGATCGCCGCCTACGAGACCGGGTTGGTCAGCCCCAGCGCCGGGGCCTAGGGCCGTCCCGCACGGACCGGTTGGACCGGGTCATGTCCGGCAGTGGACTTCGCACAGGTGGTGGCCCGGACGGGTCGCGAGCGGGACAGGGCACCGAGGCGTTCGGCGAGCGCCGGTGCGCCTGCACGGCTGACCGGACAACGGGTTCACCCGCGGGCGGCGGCTCCGAAGAGGTCGTCCTGCGCCGCCTCGCAAGCGGTGAGCAGCGCACCGCGCAGGACCGCCGCACCGCCCAGTGCACTCGGTCGCACGATCGTGGGTATCGGTGAGAGGGCGGCCAGGCGGGCGGCGACCCCGGTGGCCAGCGGGACGCCGCCGGCTCGGCCGATCTCGCCGCCCAGGACGACGCAGCCCGGGTCCAGCACGGCGGCGATCGACGCCGCTCCCACCGCCACGCGGTCGGCGAGGGCGTCCAGGAAGTCGTCGGCGGCAGTGGAAACCGCCTCGCGGACCAGTGCGGCGGCCGGTGGTTCGTGCGGTGCCGCGGTGGCGACCAGACCGTGTTCGGCGGCCAGTCCGACGATCGCCGCCGACGACGCCAAGGCGTGGAAGCCGCCGCCCAGACCGGGGCGCGGCGGGCCCGGCACCGGGAGGAAGCCCAGTTCGCCGGCGCCGCCGGAAGCGCCGCGGTGCAGCGTGCCACCGAGCACGAGGGACGCGCCGGTGCCGTGGCCCAGCCACAGCAAGGCGAACGTGTCGCGGTCGCGGGCGTGGCCGGCCCGGTGTTCGGCCAGGGCCGCGACGCTGGTCTCGTTCTCCACGATGAGGCGACCCGGCAGGGTGGCGCGCAGCGCGTCGAGCACCCCGCTGTGCCAGGGCGGGAGTCCCGGTGTCCGGCCCAGGTCGCCGGTCGCCGGGTCCACGAGTCCGGGAACGCCGATGCCGATCGAGTGCAGGGTCGACACGCCGGCCTCGCGTGCGGTGGCCGCCAGCAGGTCCAGGGTGAGGTCCACGGCGGACGCGGACGGGTGGACCGGGGTGGACGCCTCGGCCAGCACGGTGCCCAGCAGGTCGGCCACGACCACCGCGACGCTGTGGGTGCGGATGTCCAGCGCGGCCACCTGCGCCCGGTCCCGGACGATGCCGTAGAGCTGCGCGTTCGGGCCCCGGCGGCGGACGTCGGCCTCGCCCACCACGGTGACGAGCCCGGCGTCGCCCAGCCGCCTCACCAGGTCCGCGATGGTCGGGCGGGACAGGCCGGTCAGCCGGGTCAACTGGCCGGCGGTGAGCGGGCCGTCGCGCAGCAGGAGCAGGGCTTCCCGGTCGTTGATCGCCCGTGCGGCGCTCGGCGATGCGGGCATGGCCTGGTCCTTCCCGTCTTTCATTCAGGAAGCCTTCCTGATAATTTCCGGATCCTAACAAGGCGGAAGAGGTGGGGACGTGAACGACACAGCCGTCGCCGGCGGTCTGCGGACCGCGAGGCTCGCGGTGGCCGCCGTGTTCTGCGTGCACGGCGCGGTGATGGGGTCGTTCGCGACGCGGGTTCCGTGGATCCAGGAGCACGCCTCGGTCGGCGCGGGCCAGCTCGGGCTGGCCTTGGCGTTCCCGGCCATCGGCTCGGCGCTGGCCATGCCGTTCGCCGCCCGGATCGGCCACCGCCTGGGCACCCGGAACGCCCTGCGCGGCCTGCTGGCCCTGTGGACGCTGGCCCTGGTGCTGCCCTCGCTCGCGCCGAACCTGGGCACGCTGTGCGTGGCCCTGTTCGCGTTCGGCGCGTCGGCGGGCATGTCCGACGTGACCATGAACGCGCTCGGTGTCGAGGTCGAGCGCGGGCTGGGCAAGTCGATCATGTCCGGGCTGCACGGGATGTGGAGCGTCGGCGCCCTGATCGGCTCCGCCGGCGGCACGCTGGCCGCCCACCTGGAGCTGAACGCCCAACTGCACCACGCGGTGGCCGCCGGCGTCCTCACCGTCGCGGGGCTCGCCGCCTGCCAGGGCGTGCCGGACCTCCGTCCCGAGCAGGACGAGGAGCCGCCGCCGAGGTTCGCGCTGCCGCCGCGTTCGGCGCTGCTGATCGGCGCGATCGGGTTCTGCGCGGTGTTCGCCGAGGGCGCGAGCCTGGACTGGTCGGCCGTGTACCTGCGGGACGTCCTGGACACGTCGGCCGGCCTCGCCGCCGCGTCCACCACGGGCTTCACGCTGACCATGGTCGTGGCCAGGCTCGCGGGCGACGCCGTGGTCAACCGCGTCGGGGCGGTGCGCACCGTCCGGGTCGGCGGCCTGGTCGCCGCGGTGGGCGGCGTGCTCGTCGTGATCGCGCCGCACCCGCTCGTCGCCATGTCGGGGTTCGCCCTGCTGGGCTTGGGGATCGCGGTCGTCGTGCCGCTGGCGTTCGCCGCCGCGGGTCACCAGGAGGAGAACACCAGCCGGGCCATCGCCGGCGTCGCCACCATCACCTACACCTCGGGGCTGGTGGCTCCGTCGCTCATCGGCGCGATCGCCCAAGCCAGTAGCCTGACGGTGTCGTTCATGGTGGTGACGGCGCTGGCGTTCGGCCTCGTGGTGTTCGCCGGTGTGCTCTCCGCCCGAACCCGGGGGTGACCGATGGTGGTGCGGATTCGCGGCCGGGCCCTGCCGCACGGCGAGCACGTGGATCTGTACGCCGACGGCGACCGGTGGACGACCGACCCGGTGCGCGGCGCGGAGCTGGTGGCCGAGGGGTGGCTGCTGCCCGGCCTGGTCGACGCACACACGCATCCCGGCGCGGAGACGCCGGGTGACCCGCTGGACGAGGAACTGCTGCGCGACCACCTGCGGCAGCACGTCGACGCGGGCGTGACCGCGATCCGCTCGCCGGGGTTGGCCGGTGAGCCGCCGGCGTGGTTCGGCGTCGATCCCGAGGTACCGCGGGCCTGGCACGCCGGCCCGTGGCTCGCGCAGCACGGCCAGTTCTTCGACGGCTGGGGCCGGCGGGCTACCCATGACGAGCTGCCGGCGGTCGCGGCGGCGCAGGCGGCGCGCACCGGCTGGGCGAAGATCGTCGCCGACTGGCGCGCCGACGACGACGTGGTGCCGGCCGACGTGCTGACGGCCGTGGTGGCGGCGGTGCACGCGGTGGGCGGCCGGGTCGCGGTGCACTCCCAGCACGCGGCGGGCAGCGCGGCGGCGGTGGCGGCCGGTGTCGACTCGGTGGAGCACGGGATGTGGCTCGACACCGGGTCGCTGGCGCGGATGGCGGAGCAGGGCACGGCGTTGACGCCGACGCTGTGGGGCTTGCAGACGGCATCGCGGCTTGCCCGGGACAAGCCGGAAGGCCCGCGCAAGCGGTGGATCATCGACGGCGTGCACGCGCACGCGCCCCTCGTCGCCGCCGCGGCGGAGGCAGGCGTCCGGGTCCTCGCGGGCACGGATTCGTTGCCGCACGGCCGGATCATCGACGAGGTGAGGGCGCTGGCCGCCGCCGGGATGCGACCGCACGACGCCTTGGCCGCCGCCTCGTGGGACGCGCGGGCCTACCTCGGACTGCCGGGCCTGGAGCCGGGCGCGCCGGCGGACGCCGTGGTGTACGCCGAGGACCCCCGGTCGGACCTGGACCAGTTGGCCCACCCGGTCGCGGTGATCCTGCGCGGCCGGCCCGTGCGGGTGCGCCGCTGACCGCACGCGGCCGGTCGCTATTCCGGCGCGGCCACACGGCACTACCTTCGCGCACGGCCCGGAGGTCAGGTCACCGCACGGCGGGTCGCGGCGAGGACGCGTGCCAGATCCACCATGAGCTGCTTGAACTCGGGCGGTGTCACGGCCTGGCCGCCGTCGCACAGCGCGTTCTCCGGGTCGGAGTGCACGTCGATCATCACGCCGTCCGCGCCCACCGCCGCGGCGGCCAACGTCATGGGCGCCACCACGTACGCCTGCCCGGCCGCGTGGCTCGGATCGACGATGACCGGCAAGTGCGACATGCGTTTCACCACCGGCACGGCGGTCAGGTCCAGGGTGAACCGGCTGGACGGCTCGAAGGTGCGGATGCCGCGTTCGCACAGCACGACGTTCGGATTCCCGTGCACCAGCACGTATTCCGCCGCCAGCAGCCACTCCTGGACGGTCGCCGACATGCCGCGCTTGAGCAGCACGGGCCGTCCGCACCGGCCGACTTCCTGCAACAGCGGGAAGTTCTGCATGTTCCGCGTCCCGATCTGGAGCATGTCCGCGTACTCCGCGACCAGGCCCACGTCCTCCGGCCGCAGCACCTCGGTGACGATCGGCAGCCCGGTCAGCCGACGCTGCTCGGCCATCAGCCGCAGCCCCTCCACACCCAACCCCTGGAACGAATACGGCGAACTGCGCGGCTTGAACGCCCCACCCCGCATCAGCACCGCCCCCGCGCTCGCGACCACCGGCACGACGGCGGCCAACTGCTCGCGGCTCTCGACCGCGCACGGCCCGGCGATCACGGTGAACGTGCCCGCGCCCACCACGTGGCCGCCGACGTCCACCACCGTGGACCCCGGCCGGAAGTCCCGCGCCGCCAGGAAGTGCGGGCCGGGCGAGCCCACCACCCGCGCCACCCCGGCCATGCCGCTGAACCGGGCGCCGTCCGCGTGCGGCGCGACGACCACCAGGCTGTGCCGGGGCCAGCGGACCACGCGCGGCGACCACCCGCCGGCCTCCGCGCACGAGACGACGTCGGCCAGTTCCCCGCCGGTGGCGGTGGTGCTCATCTGCACGATCATGGTCGCCGTCCCCCCCGGCCCGGTCACCCGGTGCCGGACTCGGCCAGCCGCGCCGCCACCGGGGCGGGCACCAGGTGTTCGGCGACGCTGCGCAGCTTCTCGCAGGTCTCCTCGTACTCCCTGGCCGGCCGCGACTGCTCCACGATCCCCGCGCCCGCGCGCAGCCACGTGCGGCCGTGTTCCTGGTAGATGCTGCGCAGCACGAGCGCCGCGTCCAGGCCGCCGTCCGCGCTCACCGTGAGCACCGTTCCCGCGTACAGGCCGCGCGGTTCCGATTCGTGGCGGCGGATCACCTCGTAGGCGGGCAGCTTGGGGATGCCCGAAGCCGTGACCGCCGGGAACAACACGGCGAAGGCGTCCCACGCGGTGCGGCCCGCCGCCAAGCGGCCGGTGACCCGTGAACCGAGGTGCTGCACGCTGCCGCGCTGCTTCACCGTCATGTAGTCCGACACGCCGACCGTCCGCGGGTCGCAGACCCGCGTCAGCTCCTCGAACGACACCTTCACGGAGATCGCGTGCTCGAAGATCTCCTTGGCGTCACCCACGAGATCCGCCCGGAGCCGGTCGTTCGCCCCGGCCGCACGGGACCGCGCCCGCGTGCCCGCCAGCGGCTGGGTGGTCACCGCCCCGCCGGGCGCGACCTCCACGACGACCTCCGGGCTGAAGCCGCCGCCTCGCCGGTCGCCGAAGTCGAACAGGAACGACCGGGCCGGGTTGTTGCCGCGCCGTCCCGCCACGTAGGTGCCGACGAGGTCGACGTCGAAGTCCACCGGCAGCACGCGGGACAGGATCACCTTCTGCAGCCTGCGTTCCCGGATCTCGCGGACGGCCGCCGCCACGGCGTCCTGGTAGCGCGCGGCATCCGGGCCGGCCACCTCCAGAGGCCGCGTCTCCGGCTCGAACACCTCCACCGAAGGCCCGGACAACAACGCCCGCAGCACCTCGTCGCGGTAGGCGGTGTCGAGCGCCCGCCCGGAGGTCCGGCCGGGGCCGAACGTCACCTCGGCCTTGGGTATCACCAGGTGGATCAGCGGACCGCCGCCCACGCCGTCGCGCAGCCCGGCCAGCAGGTAGGACAGCTCGAACGCGGCCCAGCCGTAGACCCGCCAGCCGGCCACCGGGATGGTGTCCAGCAGCCGGGCCACCGGGCCGAGGTCACGGCCGTCCCACGGCACCGCACGCTCCACGCCGCGCCAGGTCAGGCGGACCGTGTCGCGGTCGGCGACCAGCTCGCCCTCCACCCCGCCGGCCACCGTGAACGCGCCGTGCTTCTCGTAGACGAGGTAGCGGCCGAGCACGCCGGAACGGACCAGGGAAGCCGCCGCCGCCAACGGGTCGTCCGACGCGGCGGCCTCGAACTCCACGTACCGGCCGTCCTCGGCCGGACTCTTCCCGCTCACTGTCGACCTTTCCGCTCACCGGGGGACGATGGCGGCGTGGCGACCATCTCCTGGAGCCTTTTCTTGTCGGGTTTGCCCACCGGCGTCAGCGGCAGCTCGTCCAGCACCACCAACCGCTCCGGCACCTTGAACCTGGCGATGCCCTTGCCCAGCAGCACTTCCCGCAGCTCGGCCAGCTCCAGCCGCGCGCCGGGCCGCAGCACGACGCACAGGCACAGCCGCTCGCCGGTCACCGGGTCCGGCACCGGGATCGCCGCCGCCGCCACGACCTGCGGCAGCACGTGCGCCAGGTCCTCGATCTCCAGCGCGGCGATCTTCTCCCCCGCCCGGTTGATCAGGTCCTTGGTGCGCCCCTCCACCACGAGGTTGCCGCTCGGGTGCACCCGCACCACGTCACCGGTCCGGTACCAGCCGTCGGCGGTGAACCCGTGCTCGTTGTGCGCGCCGCCCCGGAAGTACCCGCGCGGCGTGTACGGGCCGCGCGTCAGCAACTCGCCCTGCTCGCACGGGTTGCCGTCCGGGTCTACGATCCTGATCTCGTCGTCCTCGCTGATCGGCCTGCCCTGGGTCGCGGTGACCACGTCGAGCGGGTCGTCCGGCCGGGTGAAGTTCAGCAGGCCCTCGGCCATCCCGTACACCTGCTGCACGGTGCTCCGGAACTGGTCCACGATCCGCCCGGCGACCTCCGCCGGGCACCGCGCGCCGCCGACCTGGACCAGCGCCACGCTGGACACGTCGTGCCTGCCCGGGTCGAACGACTCCAGCCACCGTTGCGCCACAGCGGGAACGACCGCGACCGTGTTCACCCGGTGCCGCGCGATCGCCGCGAACGCGGCCTCGGGTTCCGGCGTCGGCAGCAGCACGACCTTGCCGCCGACCGCCAGCGTCCCGAGCAACCCCGGACTGCCGAGCGCGAAGTTGTGCCCCATCGGCAGCACGACGAGATACACCGTGTCGGCGGAGAACCCGCACACCTCGCCGCTGCGGCGGAAGTTGTACTCGTAGTCGTTGTGGGAGCGGGAGATCAGCTTCGGCAGGCCGCCGGTCGTCCCGCCGGACAGCAGCAGCACGGCGACGTCCTCCGGGTCCGGCGCCGGAGCCGTCACCGGGCCCTGCCAACGGCGGTCCGGCACGATGTCCTCGCCGACCACCAGCACCTGACACCCAATGTCCATAGTAGACGCTAGTCGGGTAGCCATCGACCGGAAGTCGAACCCGCGGAACGTGCCCGGCACGATGATCGCCGCCGCCTCGGCCGCGCGGGCGAGGTAGGACACCTCGTACTCGCGATAGGCGGGCAGCACCATCACCGGAGCCACGCCGATCCGGGCGCACCCCAACAGGACCGGCACGAACTCCCAGCGATTCGGCAGTTGCAGCAACACGTTGTCGCCGTCCCTCAGACCACTCGCGAGCAACTGCGCGGCGACGGAGTCCACCGCCGCCGCCAGCTCGGCGTAGGTGACCTCCACGGCACCGTCCACGAGAGCCACCCGGCCGCCGTGGCGCGCGGCCCACCGCGCGGGAAGAACACCCAGGACCTCCTGGCGCCAATAGCCTTTCCACACGTAGTCCGCCGCCACGTCCACGGGCCACGGAACCTGGCCTTCCCGCCGCATTCGGGCCCTCCGTCCTGAAGTCCAGTCTCCAGCGTGCCCCGCCCCGGCCGGCGGAGCTTCTTCGGACTTGCCGTCACCCGCGCACCAAACGCGTACCGGCCGCGTCGGCAGCCACGGCCGGCACGGGCCGTCATCCGGTGGCGGTCAACGTCCTCGCGCCGCCGATCGGCAGCGGAGCGCCGTACTCGACCTGCACGCCGCGTTCTCGGGCGGCACGCACGATGCCCGGCACCGCCCGCTCCGCGAGCGCCGCGATGGTCAGCGCCGGGTTCACCGTCAGCGCGCCCGGCACAGCGGACCCGTCCGTGACGAAGATGCCGGGGTGGCCGCGCAGTTCGTGCCGGTCGTCCAATGCGGACGTCGCGGGGTCGTCGCCGATCCGGCACGACGACAGCGGGTGCACGGTGTACGCGCCCACCACGTCGTTCGTCCACGGCATCACCTTGGCCAGGCCGTCGCGCTCCAGGATGTCCTTGACCGCCGCGTCGGCCTTGGCCCAGCCGCTCAGCGTGTTCGGCGTCGGGCGGTAGCCCAGCGGGCCCTTGCCCAGCATTTGCTGGGAGATCCGGTACGCGTTGCCGGTCGGCGGGAGCTGGCCGAACACGCCCTCGTTGTCGTCCTCGGTCATCAGGAAGATGGTCAGCCACGACTTCCAGCGCCGGAGGATCTCCTTCTTGTCCAGGCCGAACCAGGTCGGCCCGGCCGCGTCCGGGGCCTGCGCGAGGATCGTGCCGAGGCCGGGCGGGAAGTAGAGCTGCTCCAGGGAGAACCGCGAGTACTCCGGCAGCGAGGCGTCCAGGTTGTCCCAGTTCGCCACCACCGGTCCCTTACCGATCTGGTTGGCCTCGTAGGCGATGCCGTCGCCGCGGCTCAGCCCCAGCACCTCCCGCACGCGGTCCTCGTCGACGACGGCGGTGTTGAGCCGTTCGCCGTTGCCGGAGAAGTACCGGCCGACCGCGTGCGGCAGCGGACCGAGCTTCGGCTCGGACCGGCGCAGGATGACCGGGGTCGCGCCCGCGCCCGCCGCCAGCACGACGATCTTGGCGTCGATCGCGCCCTCGCCGGTCAGCACGCGGTAGTCCGTCTCGTCCACGTGGCTGTAGTGCACGCGGTAGCCGCCGTCGGCGTTCCGCGAGATCCGCTGGACCTCGTGCAGCGGCCGGATCTCCGCGCCGTGCGAGACGGCTCCGGGCAGGTAGTTGAACAACAGGGACTGCTTCGCGTCGAACCGGCAGCCGGCCATCATCCAGTTGCAGTTGGTGCACTTCGCGGCGTCGATGCCGACCGGGACGGGGTTCGCGGTGCGCCCCGCGTGGTGGCAGGCCGCCGCCCACAGGCCGCCCGCGTAGGTGACCTCGTCCCAGTTCTGCTTGCGGACCGGCATCACCTCCGACACCCGGTCGTACCACGGGTCGAGCGTGTCGCGGCTGATCGCGGCGGGCCACATCCGGCGGCCGATGCTGCCGTGCCGGTCGAACGCGAACCGGGGCGCGCGGGGCAGCGCCGCGAAGTACACGACGCTGCCGCCGCCGACGCAGTTGCCGCTGAGCACGCTCATGCCGTCGCCCACCACGAAGTCGAAGACCCTGGTGTAGGACGACCCGAGCAGGTAGTCGTGGTCGAAGTCCTTGCCCTCCAGCCACGGCCCGCGCTCCAGGACGACGACCCGCGCGCCGCCCGCCGCGAGGTGGTAGGCGGTGATGGCGCCGCCGAAACCGCTGCCGACGACGAGGACGTCGGTGTTCTCGATGGTGGTCATGCCGGGCTCCCGGACGGCGTCGTGTCCGGGTGCAGGCGCGCCAGCTCCCGGCCGTAGGAATACTGGGGGAAACGCCACAGACCGTCGGCGTCGGGTTTCGCGAATCCCATGGTGAGCAATCCGGGGTGATTCGCGGCCAATGCGTCGGCGGTGCTCATGTGTGCGGCGCTGTCGAATGCCATGGTGCAGAACAGGGCGAGCAGGATCCAGCCCTCGCGGTCGGGACGGCCGCGCGCGGTGAGCCGCTGCACGAGGGTCGTCCGGTGCTCGGCGGCCAGCGCGACGAACGGGGGCACGGACCCGTCCAGCGCGAGTCCGTGCTCGTCCGCGTACGCGGTGGCGTGGTCGTTCAGGGCGATGGCCAGCGGCGGGAGGCCGACCGCAACCCCGGTGGCCGGGTGCTGCAACAGCTCCAGCGCGCCGGAAGCCACCGCGCCGCCGCCGGCCGAGACCCCGGCGATGGCGTGGTCGTCCGGCGACCGCTTCTCGCCTGGCACGATGGTGTCCGCGAAAGCCTCCAGGGTCATCGTCCGGGCCTGCGCGTCTGCTGTGCCACTCGAACTCACGGAGGTCCTCCTTAGTCGACCGGCAATGGTCGTCGGATTCATTTTCCGATCACGCAGGCGGACACTCATCTTCGGCTGTGCCGAAATGGGAACCGCCGAATTCACACCGCGCGCACGGTCATCGGCAGGCCGCCGCGCACCCGCAGCGACAGCATCGGCTCCGGCACCACCTCGTGCCCCGGCACGGACGACAGCCGCAGGTCGCGGGACAGCAGGGCGATCACGAACACCGCCTCCATCATCCCGAGGCTGCTGCCGACGCAGAACCGCGGTCCCGCGCCGAACGGGATGTACGCGTACCGGGGCCGCCCGGCCACCCGGTCCGGCAGGAACCGGTCCGGGTCGAACCGCTCCGGCTGGTCCCAGAACCCGGGGTGCCGGTGCAGGGTGTACGGGCAGACCAGCACGTCCGACCCGGCCGGCACGTGGTAGCCGCCGACCTCGTCGTCCTGCTGCGCCTCGCGGGTGAGGATCCACACCGGCGGGTAGAGCCGCATGGCCTCCTCCACCACCATCGTGGTGTAGCGCAGGCGGTGCAGGTCCTGGTGGCCCGGCAGCCGGTCGCCCAGCACCTCCACCGCCTCCGCGTTTAATCGCTCCCACACCTCGGGGTGGCGGTCGACCAGGTGGCAGGTCCACCCGAGGGTGCTCGCCGTCGTCTCGTGCCCGGCGAGCAGCAGGGTGATCAATTCGTCCTGCATCCGGCGCTGTCCGACGCGGGGATCGGGCTCCCGCCGGGTCGACTCGATGAGCCGGGTCAGCACGTCGTCGCCGTCGCCGCCGGGCCGCTCGTCCCGGTCCGCCACCAGCCGCGCGACGACGTGCCGCAAGTGCTTGCGCGCCTTGCGGAACCGCACCTGCTTGGGCAGCGGCAGCCACATCGGGACCAGGCTCATCGTCACCATCTCGAACATGGCCTGGTCCTGCACCGCCTCGAACGACTCCCCGACCGCCTCGTGCACGGTCAGGTCCGCGTCCAGCAGGGTGCGGCCGAGCACGCCGAGCGTGAGGCCGGTCATCTCGTGCAGCACGTCGACCGGCCCGCCGCCCGCGTGCGCCCGCAGCCGCCCGACGAGCTTCGCGGCCTCCTCGGCGACCACCTCCGCCTGCCGGGCGATCCGCTTGTGCTGGAACACCGGCTGGATCGTCCGGCGCTGCTCGCGCCACAGCTTGCCCTCGCTGGTCAGCAGGCCGTCGCCGAGCGCGGCCTTGGCCTGCACGAGGCCGATTCCCTTGTGGTAGTTGGCCGCGTTGTCGGCCAGCACGTGCTTGGCGTAGTCGGGGTGGTTGAAGATGTAGAGCGTCTTCGGGTCGATCGCCACCCGGCACGCGTCGCCGTACGTGCGGGCGGCTTCGGACATCAGCCCCAGCCGGTCCGTCACCAGTTTGCGCAGCAGGCCCAAGGTCGCCCGGCGCGGCGGGCCGGGCGGCACCCTGCGGGCCGCGGTCGCGGCGGTCATGTCCGGACGGTCTTCCGGTCCTCACCGGCGACGAGCGCGACGGGCGTGTTGTTCGTCCCGTCGAGCACGGGCACGGCGGCGGCCTCGGCGCGCTGCTGCGCCTCGAACCGCTGCTGCGACTTGTGGACGAAGTGCACGCCCCACAGGAACATGCCGCGGATCAGGCACACGATCGCGGTGGCCAGGAAGATGCCGTACGCGATGTGCGCGACCATCAGCACGCCGTACACCGCGGCCACCCCCGCGCCGAACGCGACCTGCGCCGCCGGTTTGGACGGGCTCGTGCCGGGGTCGGTGATCATGTAGTTGGTGAACAGCACGAACGCGACGCCGGTCATCATGCCGAGCGCGGCCGGGATGGACGTGTCGAACAGCAGGCCGCGCACGATCGCCTGCACCGCGAACATGCCCACCCAGCCGAGGATCAGCCACATCCGGCCGGTCAGCTTGCCGTTGATCATGGTGCCGCCGACGATGATGATCGCCGGGATCAGCCAGTCCACCCACCCGCTGATGTGCTCGGTGAAGTGGTATGGCGGCGCGATGCTCGCCCACGGGAACAGCAGCAGGATCACCGCGATCCCGAAGTTCGACGGGTTCATGTAGTGCCGCAGCCGGCCGCGCACGGGAGCGCGCAGCACCCACTTCGCGCCGACCGCGACCACCACGCCGAAGATCAGTACCCAGAGCTGGTCGTTGACGTAGATCAGCATGTTCATCGCGAGACTGGTGATGTGCGCGGGGTAGAGGAACTCGACCACGCCGCGCACCCCCCGGCCGGCGTACCGGGGCGCGCGGCGCTCGCCCTTGGCGGAGACGGTCTCCAGGGCGATCTCGACGGTGTACCCGGTCAGCAGCGCCACGAACGGCCACAGCCAGGGCTGCTCGAAGCCGAGCAGCACGTAGCCGACGATGTTGAACACGCTGATCGAGACGGCGAAGTTGCGCAGCGCGATGGTGACCTTCGGCGAGTGCCGGGGCGCGGCGTCCGGTGGGCTGGTGGTTTCCGCCATGGCTACTTCTCCTTGGCCTGGGTGCCGAGCCGGATCTCGTGCCGGCCGGGGGTCAACTGGAGGTCCTGCTCGTGCGGGCGGCCGTCGCGGTCACGCCACTTGAGCTGCGTCCGCACCGGACCGGACACGTTGTCGCCGAGGCCGATGTGCACCTCGTTGCCGCGCTTGCCGGCGTGCCCACCGCCGCCGTCGACGCGCGAGATGTGCTTGCGCCCGTCGGGGGTCGTCACGGTCACCTGCGCGCCCACCGCCGGCGAGCCGGAGTCGTGGGCGAGCTTCAGGCCGAGGAACGCGCCGGGCTCGGGCGCCTGGTTGTGGTAGAAGACCGGCTGGTCCCACTGCCGCGCGACGGCGAAGTCGAGCCGGCCGTCGCCGTCCGCGTCGCCGGTCGCGATGCCCCTGGTGGGCACCGGGACGTCCAGGCCGAGCTGCGGCGCGATGTTGGCGTACGTGCCGTCGGTGTTCCGGACGTAGAAGTGCAGCCGCTGGCTGCCGGCGATGTCGTCGCCGTGGGTGACGTTCGGCCACCAGTACGGGTCGGCCAGCAGGGCGTCGTTCGCCGTCGCCAGCTCCTGCAACTGCGGCCACCGGTTGACCTCGCCCTTGACGAACCCGTTGGCCTGCGCGATGGCGGGCTCCCCGCTGTTGGCGAAGTCCGCGATCTTGACGTCCCAGCCCCAGCCGGACCAGGCGGTGCGCGCGGGTCCGCTGACGTCCTCGAACGGCGGCGTGCCCTCGGTCAGCTTCGCCCGGACCCCGGCCTGGTCCTCCGCGGTGCCCAGGAAGTGGAAGTTGCTCTCCTCGATGCCCCAGGACGTGGTGATGTTGCTGACGAACAGGTCGTAGACGCCGTCGCCGTCGAGGTCGCCGAAGTCGACGCCCATGCCCTTGAACGAGTCCGCGCCGAGCACCTTGGACTTCGGGGTGACCGCCGAACGGCCGCCCTCCACCAGCCCGAAGCTCAGCTTGCCGGGCGTGGAGCGGTTGTGCAGCAGGCGGTCCGGGCCGAAGTCGTTGGCCAGGTACAGCTCCGGCAGCGCGTCGCCGTCCAGGTCGTTGGCCGCCGCCGCCAGCTCCCAGCCCTTGGAGACGTCGGTCGGCAGCGCGTCGTCCACCTGCCGGAAGCGCACCGAGTCGTCGGTCGCGGACTCGAAGAGGAAGAAGTAGTCCTCACCGCCGTTCTGCGCGTCGGACATCGAGTAGTTCATCGCGACGCCGCCGCTGACCCGGTCGTCGAGCACCGGGCCGTGCGGGAAGTAGTTGGTGATGAGCAGGTCCTGGTGCCCGTCGCCGTCGAAGTCGTCGTACGCCACGGCGTTGCTGTTCCACTGTGGACCGTCGTACTCGGCGCCGCCGTTGCGGGGCGCCAGTTCGGTGGGGGTGAAGGAACCCTGCGACAGCGACGTGCCGCCGGTGCGGGCGAGGAACACGATCGGCGTGCGGCCCCAGTAGTAGACCAGCAGGTCGATCTCGCCGTCCTCGTTGAAGTCGCCGGGCAGGCAGCCCATCGGCGCGATGCGGTCGTTCATCGGCAGCGGTTCCGGGTCGAGCGCGAACGGGGCGTACCGCGTCGGGCCGATGCCCGGCACGGGTGTCACCACCACCCGGTCGATCCGGGGATCGGTGACGCACAGGTCGTTCTCCAACCCGTCGCCGTCCACGTCGTTCATCGCGATGGCCGCGCCGACCGACGAGATCCACGCGTCGATGTGCCGGTAGTCCTGGTTGACCCGGCGGACCTCCTGCTGCCGGAAGCCGCTCGGCATGGCGACCGACACCGGCTCGAACCGGTAGCCGCCCGCGAGGCGCGTGGTGTCCTCCGCCGACGAGGCGGGCACCCGCGCCACCAGGAACGTGATCAGCACCAGGACCAACGCGATGATGCCCGGCAGTTGCCGGCGCGACCAGCCGACCATGGTGGTCATCGGCTAGTACCTCCCTAGAGTCACGAGTTCGTCGGCGATGCGCCGCCGCCACACCTCGAAGGCGGGCAGCTCGCCGTGCACCGGCCCGTCCGGGCGGGTGTCGATGGTGATCTGCGCGGCCTTGGCCGGTTCCAGGCCGCAGAACACGCGGGTCGCCAGCTCGGTGTGCGGCACCACCAGGCCGGCCCGGAGCCGTGCCTCGGCGGCGAACGCGGAGCCCTGGGCGACCTGCGGGCCGTGCTCGCCTGCCAGCTCGCGGAACGCGCGCAGCTCCTCCTCGTCCGCCCCGCCGGCGTAGGTGGCGGCGAGCCCGGCTCCCGCGAACAGGTCGGCGCGCCGGTGTTCGGCGAACCCGCCGATCATCGCCGCGACCCGCCGGGCGTCGGTGCCGCCGACGAACCACATCCCGCGTCCGATGCCCTGGTCGATGGCGCGGAGGGCGTAGCCGGACCGGTCGCCGGCGGGCCACGGGAAGTCCCGCTCGACGTGTTGGGCGTGCACGTACCGGGCGGTCTTGAAGTACGCCTGGTGGAAGCCGTACCCGTCGAGCACCAGCCAGCGCAGCAACGGGTCGAGGCGGTCGGCGCTCGGCCACCGGAACCGGGGCAGCCGGGCCATCGCCCAGCCGATGCCGATGTAGGCCATGTAGATGTGGGCGTCACCCCGCCCGGCGAGCAGCCCCGCCAGGTGGTCGCCGCCGCCCAGCGGCAACCGGTCCCGGACGGTGAACGCCATCGCCGCGCCTTCGTAGGCGAAGCCGCGGAATCGGACGGGGATCTGCTCCAGTGCGGTTTCCGCGTCGGCCGGCCGCCGCGCCTCGGCGGCGTGCGCGTATCCGGCGAGGAACATCCGGCCGACCGTCTCCAGCAGTTCGCGGGCGGCCGGGTCTTTTTCTTGGAACCCGCGGACGTCCAGTCGGGTGGCCGAGACATTCGGCGTCAGAATTCGGCGTCTGAGCGCGCGCCAGCCAGCTCCCAAGATGCTCGCCTCCGTAGCCCGGATATCAGGTCAACCCATCATCACAGCACTTCCGACGGGCGGGCTACTTCATTCGTGCGGTCAAGAGCGGGATTGGGTGCCGACCGGAAAATGCGCGCGGATATTCCGTCGCCACAGCTCGTACGGCGGCACCTGGGGCACGTCGGCGGTGGCGTCGGCCGAAGACATGCCGGGCACAGCGGTGGTATCGGCCGGTTTCGGGGCGGCATTGACGGCGGGCACGGCGGTGGCGTCGGCCAGGTTCACGGCGGCGTCGACGGACAGTTCCCCGAAGGCTCGCGCGGCGGTTTCGGTGTGGTCCGGCACGAAACCCGCGTAGGTTCTCGCCTTGGCCGCGAAGACCATTCCGAGAGCCAGCTCGGCCTGGTGCCCGCCGGCGGCGGCGCGCAGCGAACGCAAACCCCCGGCGTCGCACCCGCCGGCGAACGTGGCGGCCAGCCCGACCCCGCTCCACAGGTCGGCCCGCCGCTCGGCGGCGAACCGCCGCACCGCGTCGGCGACGGCGTCCGGCCGCGCGCCGTGGATGAACCACAGCGCCCGGCCGATGCCCTGGTCCACCGCGCGCGGGAAGTAGTCGGGACGCCCCTGCCACGGGTACGGCGCGGGAACCCGCTGCTCGTCCACCCAGCGCCGGGTGTGGAAGTAGGCCAGGTCGAAGCCGTAGCCGTCGACCGCGAGCCAGCTCATCGTGGGGTGGAACGGCGAGTCCAGTTCGGGCAGGACCCGCTTCCACAGCGGGCGTGGCAGCCGGGCCATGGCGAACCCGATCCCGATGTACGCCAGGAAGATGTGCGGCCGGCCCGACCCGTTGAGCAGCGCCGCGGTCTTGCCGCCCCGCCCGCCGCGCATCGCGTCCAGGATCGTGCAGGCCATCGTCGCGCCCTCGTAGGCGAACCCGAGGACGTCGGGCCGCACCATGGCGAGCCGCCGTTCGAGTTCCCACTGGTCACGCCGGTCGATGCCCCACTCGAACCCGCAGACCACGGCCTGCGGGATGGCCTCCAGCCGGTCGGTGGCGGGTGTCGGGGTGACCGGGAAGCCGCGCCCGCCGAACGTCACGTCGGCCAGCGACGGCGCCATCACCAGTCTGCGCAGCGATCCGAGCACGGTCGGCATGCCCACTCCCCTACGCCCACGGCGCGGTCGGGTACCACGGGATGATGTCGCGGCGCGCGAGCAGCCGGACGTCCCAGTACAGGAACGTGAAGACGCCGGCCGCGATCAGCGCGACGGCGGTGATGACGGTGACGCGCCGCGGATCGGCCGCCAGCCAGCGGTGCAGCCGCCCGCCGAGACCGGCCAGGAGCAGGAACAGCACCGCCATGACCACGATGTTGCCGATGGACTGGAGGGCGAAGGCGGCGGCGCCGTAGAGCGGGTTGCCGCTCTCCGCCGCGTCCCGGAACATCTTGCGGAACAGGGCGAACGGCCGGCCGATCAGGAACCCGCCGATCAGCACGCCCATGAACACCATCGGAGCCTGCGGGAAGCGCCGGGAGATCCGGGCGAACGGGTCGCGCACCAGGCCCAGCGACGCCAGCCCGAGGTACAGCATGGCCAGCCCGATCAGGCCGAACACCACCATCGACTGGATGCCGCGGGCGGACAGGCCCGGCCCGGACGGCGCGGTGGAGAACTGCGGCAGGTCGGTGCCGACCAGGCCGACGACCACCCCGTAGGCCGCCGAGACCACGAGCATCCCGAGCGCCATCCAGGCCAACGGCCGCAGCGTGTGCGCGAGCCGGCTCAGCCTGCTGCCGGACGCGCCGAGCATCGGGGCGACCGCGCCGAACGCCGCGATGTTGCACGCGGTGAACGTGCCGGCCAGACCGGACACGAAGGCGAACGCGATGCCGGCGGCCACGCCCGCGATCGGCGTCCCCTTGGCGTCGTGGCCGAGCAGGGTGTCGGCCACGGTGTCGCCGATCGTCGAGTCGACGAACTCCGCCGACCACACCACGGTCAGCAGGAATCCGGCGATCCCGGCCAGCAGCACGACCAGTCCCCGGCGGCGGGGGAAGGCGCCGTTCACCAACGCCGACGTCCCCCGCGGCGGGCTCTCCGAAAGACTCGTGTTCCCCATCGGACCTCCCCGGTTCCGGCTCAAGCTAACAGCGCGGCACGCGGTCCGGACCGGTTGGCGGACAGGACGGCATCATCCGAGAAATCCCCCTCCCCGAAAGGACCAGTCGGCGACCGGGTTGTTCTCCGGTACACCCTGGTTAATATTTGATAGCACGTCGTCCCTGATTGATACCGGATAGTTCCGGATGCTTACATAACACCGATATTTAATTACCCCGGAATACCCGGGGCCGGGAAATCACACCGTTATGCCATTCGCCGCACACCGGAAGAAGACTTGTCACGCCGGTGCGGGCAGGCTGGCGATCACCGAAAAAGGACGTCGACAGGTCGATCCGGAATGCACGACGACCGGACAGCCCGTCCCGGAAGGTGGTGGCGAATGAGTGGCCCGCGGATCGCGATCGTCGGAATGGGCCTCCGGTACCCCGACGCGGACTCCCCCGACGAGCTGTGGGAGAACGTGCTGGCCGGCCGCCGCGCGTTCCGCAGGCTGCCGGACGAGCGGATGAACCACGCGGACTACTTCTCGCCGGACCCGGCCGCGCCGGACCGGTTCTACTCCGCGAAGGCCGCCGTGCTGCGCGACTTCGAGTTCGACCGGGTGCGGCACAAGGTGGCGGGCAGCACGTACCGTGCGACCGACCTCACGCACTGGCTCGCGCTCGACGTGGCGTCGCAGGCGTTGGCCGACGCCGGCTTCCCGGACGGCGCGGGACTGCCCGGTCCGCGCACCAGCGTGGTCATCGGCAACAGCCTCACCGGCGAGTTCACCCGGGCGAACCTGATGCGGCTGCGCTGGCCCTACGTCCGGCGCACGGTCGCCGCGGCGCTCGCCGCCAAGGGCTGGGGCGAGGAGGAGACCGGCGCCTTCCTCCGCGAGCTGGAGGTCCAGTACAAGGCCCCGTTCCCACCCATCGACGAGGATTCGCTGGCCGGCGGGCTGTCCAACACCATCGCGGGCCGGATCTGCAACCACTACGACTTCGGCGGCGGCGGGTACACCGTGGACGGCGCGTGCTCGTCCTCCCTGCTGGCCGTCGCCACCGCCGCGCGGCAGCTCGTCGAAGGCGACGTCGACGCGGTGCTCGCGGGCGGCGTGGACCTGTCCATCGACCCGTTCGAGGTGATCGGGTTCGCCAAGACCGGCGCGCTCGCGACCGGTGAGATGAAGGTCTACGACCAGGGCTCCAACGGGTTCTGGCCCGGCGAGGGCGCGGGCGTGCTGGTCCTGGTGCGCGAGGAGGACGCGATCGCCAGGGGCGCGCGGATCTACGCGTCGATCACCGGCTGGGGCGTCTCGTCGGACGGCAAGGGCGGCATCACGCGGCCGGAGGCGCACGGGCACCGGCTCGCGATCGCCCGTGCCTACGAGCGCGCCGGGTACGGCGTCGAGACGGTCTCCTACTTCGAAGGGCACGGCACCGGCACCGCGATCGGCGACGCCACCGAGATCGCCGCGCTGTCCGCCGCCCGCCGGGAGGCCGACCCCAGCGCGCCGCCGGCCGCGCTCAGCACGGTCAAGGGCAACTTCGGGCACACCAAGGCGGCGGCCGGCGTCGCCGGTCTGATCAAGGCGACGCTGTCCGTGCACCACCAGGTGATCCCGCCCGCCACCGGCCACTTCGACCCGCACCCCCTGCTGTCCGGCGAGTCGCCCGCCCTGCGGGTGCCCCGTGAGGCGTCGCTCTGGCCGGACGGCGGGCGGGTGCGGGCCGGCGTGTCGGCCATGGGGTTCGGCGGGATCAACACGCACATCGCGATCGAGCAGGCCCCCGGCCGGGAACGCCGTGACAGCCTCCCGCCGAAGGCCGTGTCGATGGTCGCCGGCCGCCAGGACGCGGAACTGCTGATGCTGGACGGCGGCGACGCGGCCGAGCTGCGCGACCGCGTGCAACGGGTCGCGGATCTCGTGCCGCGGCTGTCCTACGCCGAACTGGCGGACCTCGCCGCCGCGCTGGCGACGGAACTCGCCGGACGACGATTCCGGGCCGCGCTCGTGGTGACCGGTCCCGAGGACGCGCACCGCAAGCTGACCCGCGTGCTCGACGCCCTCGACGCCGGGCAGCCCGCGCTGTTCAACGCCGAGGACGGCGTCTTCCTCGACCGGCGCACGGCCGCGCCGCGCATCGCGTTCCTGTTCCCCGGTCAGGGTTCCGGGCGGGGCGGGGTGAGCGCGGTGCGCCGCCGGTTCGCGGTCGCCGACCACACGTTCCGCGGCGCGGACGTGCCGACCGAGGGCGACCAGGTGGCGACGGAGGTCGCGCAGCCGAGGATCGTCGCGGGCTCGCTGGCGTCGTCCCGGCTGCTGGACTCGCTCGGCATCCGGGCGGACGTCGCCGTGGGGCACAGCCTCGGCGAGCTGACCGCGCTGTCCTGGGGCGGCGCGATGGGCGGGGCGCAGCTCCTGCGGCTGGCGGCGACCCGTGGCGAGATCATGGCGCGGGCGAGCCGGGGCGGCGGGACGATGGCGGGCCTCGCCGCCGGTCCGGAGCGCACGAGGCGGCTGGCCAAGGGAGAGCCCGTGGTCGTCGCCGGGTACAACGGGCCGGAGCAGACCGTGATCTCCGGTCCCGAGGACGCCGTGCGGCGGGTGTGCGACAAGGCCGCGGCCGACGGGGTTCCGGCGACCCGGATCAACGTCTCGCACGCCTTCCACTCGCCGCTGGTCCGGCCTGCCGCGGACGCGATGGTCGAACGGCTCGCGGAACTCCACTTCGGAAGGTTGACGCGGACCGTGGTGTCCACCGTGACGGGTGACGTGCTCACCCCGGACGCCGACCTGCGGATGCTCCTGCGCGATCAGGTGCTGTGGCCGGTGCGGTTCCACGAGGCCGCCGCGAAGGCGGTCGGCGACGCCGATCTCGCGGTCGAGGTCGGCCCCGGACGGGTGCTCGCCGGGCTGGTGCGCCAGATCGCGCCGGACCGGCCGGTGGTCTCCGTCGACTTCGACAGCCCGTCGCTGGCCGGCCTGCTGGGCACGATCGGCGCGGCGTACGCGCTCGGCGCACCCGTCGACACCACCGCCCTGTTCAGCGACCGGGTAGTCCGGCCCCTGCCGCTCGACGGCGGGTTCACCTTCCTGGCCAGCCCGTGCGAGACGGCCCCGGCGTCCGATGCCGGGCTGGTCACGCTCACCGAGCCGACCGCACCGTCCGCCGCCGCCCCGACCGGCACCTCCACGCTGGAACTGCTCCGCACCCTCGCCGCCGAACGGGTCGAACTGCCGCTGGAGACGGTGCACGCCGACACGCACCCGCTGGACGACCTGCACCTCAGCTCGATCACGGTCGGCCAGATCGTCAACCAGGTCAGCCGGGAACTCGACCGGCCGGCGCTCGTCGCCACCCCCAACTTCGCCACGGTGAGCCTGGGCGAGCTGGCCGCCATGATCGACCAACTGGCGGAGACGGAACAGCACGGGGACAACGCTGCCGGTGAAGTCCCCGGGGTGGCGCCCTGGGTGCGGCCGTTCTCGGTGGAGTACGTCGAGCAGGCCACACCGGTATCCACTGTGGACGGTCATGCACCTGCGCAGTGGACGGTTCACGCGCCGGACGGCCACCCGTCGGCCGGAAGGCTGCGGGACGCGTTGGCTCACGCGGGTATCGGCGACGGCGTGCTGCTGTACCTGCCGCCGGACGGCGAGGACCACGTCGAGGTGATCGTCGCAGCCGGTCGCGAGGCGGTGGCGGGCAGCCGGTTCGTCCTCGTGCAGCACCGCCTGGGCGCAGCCGGTCTGGCCCGGACGCTGCACCTCGAAAACCCGGCGGTCCACACGACCGTCGTGGACCTGGCGGAGCGGACATCGTTGCGGGACGCCGTTTCCCGGGTCGTCGCCGAGGCCGTCGCGACCACCGGGTTCAGTGAGGTCCGGTACGACGAGAGCGGCGTCCGGACGGTGCCGGTGCTGCGCCCGCTGGCCGACACCGCGCCGGTGGGCACTCCGCTCACCACTCAGGACGTCCTGCTGGTGACCGGCGGCGGCAAGGGCATCACGGCGGAGTGCGCGCTGGCCATGGCCCTGGACTCCGGCGCGAAGCTCGCGCTGCTCGGCCGGTCCGACCCGGCGGAGGACCGCGAGCTGGCCGACAACCTGACCAGGATGGACGCCGCCGGCGTGGACGTGCGGTACGAGCGCGCCGACGTGACCTCCGCCGAGCAGGTCACGGTCGCGGTGGGCAAGCTGGCCGCGGAACTCGGGCCGGTGACGGCCGTGCTGCACGGCGCGGGCCGCAACGAGCCCACCGCGCTGGCCAACCTCACCGCCGAGTCGTTCCGGCGCACCCTCGCGCCGAAGACCGCCGGCCTCAACGCCGTGCTGGACGCGGTGGACCGCGACCGGATCAAGCTGCTCGTCACGCTCGGCAGCGTCATCGGCCGGGCCGGTCTGCGCGGTGAGGCGCACTACGCCACCGCGAACGACCGGATGTCCGAGCTGACCGTGCGGTTCCAGCGGGAGCACCCGCAGGCGCGGGCGCTCGCCCTGGAGTGGTCGGTGTGGTCCGGCGCGGGGATGGGCGAACGGCTCGGCGTGGTCGAAGCGCTGGCCCGCGACGGCATCACCCCCATCTCGGCGGACCAGGGCATCGCCGTGCTGCGCCGAATCCTGGCCGACCCGTCCGCCGGGCCGGTGCTGGTGATCAGCGGCCGGACGGGCGGCCTGCCCACGGTGCGGGTGGAGCGGCCGGACCTGCCGCTGCGCCGGTTCACCGAGCGGGTGGTGGCGCACTACCCCGGCATCGAGCTGATCACCGAGGCAGACCTGTCCACCGGCGGTGACCCGTACCTCGAAGACCACCTGCTGGACGGCGACCTGTTGTTCCCCGCCGTGCTGGGCATGGAGGCCATGGCGCAGGTCGCGGCGGCGCTGACCGGGCGCGACGAGCCGCCCGTGCTGGAGGACGCGGAGTTCCTGCGGCCGATCGTGGTCCGCCCCGGCGAGACCACGACCATCCGGATCGCCGCGCTGGCGACCGCCCCGGACGCGGTCGACGTCGTCATCCGCAGCGCCGAGACGGGTTTCGGCGCGGATCACTTCCGTGCCCGGCTGCGGGCCGCGCGCCCGATTCCGGACACCGCCGCGGCACTGCCGGACCTGCCGCCGGTCCCCGTCGACCCGCGGACCGAGCTGTACGGCGGGATGTTGTTCCAGAGCGGGCGGTTCCGGCGGCTGCGCGCCTACCGACAGGTCAGCGCCCGGCACGCGATCGCCGAGGTGTCCACCGCCTCGTCCGTGCCGTGGTTCGCGGCTTTCCTGCCCCAGCACCGGGTGCTGGCCGATCCGGGGGTCCGGGACACCGCCATGCACGCCATCCAGTGCTGCGTCCCGGACGCGACCCTGCTGCCGGAGGGCGTCGACCGGCTGTACCTGGCCCAAGCCGATCAGGACACCGACCACGTCGTGCTGGACGCGCGGGAGCGGTCGCAGGACGGCGACAGCTACACCTATGACGTCGACCTGCGCACCCCGTCCGGCGAACTGGTGGAACGCTGGGAAGGTCTCCGGCTGCGCGCGGTCCGCAAGCAGGATGGCTCCGGGCCGTGGGTTCCCTCGCTGCTTTCGTCCATTGTGGAGCGTTCACTGGAACAGGTGCTCGGCGGCAGCCGCCGGGTGGTGGTGGAGCCCGATCCGGCGAACGCGGACCGCCGCGCGCAGACCGCACTCGCGGTCAGCCGCGCGCTCGGCGTGCCCACCGAGGTGCGCCACCGCCCGGACGGCAAGCCCGAGATCGACGGCGGTCACACGGTTTCCTCGTCGCACGGCGGCGGGCTGACCTTCGCCGTGGTCGGCGCCGGCCGGCTCGCCTGCGACGTCGAGCCCGTCGTCGCACGGAGCGCGGCGGACTGGGCGGCGCTGCTCGGCCCGTCCGCGCTGCCGGTGCGCGACCTGCTGGTGGCGGACGGCGAGGACGCCGCCGTGGCGGGCACCCGCGTGTGGTGCGCGGTGGAGTGCCTGCGCAAGACCGGCTCGACCAGCCAGGCGCTCACCGTGGACCGGGTGCTCCCGGACGGCTGGACGGTGCTGTCCGCCGGCGACGCCAAGGTCGCCACCCGGCTGACGCGGGTGCACGGGCGACCCGATCCGCTGGTCTTCGCCGTGCTCGTGGGAAGGGACTGACATGCCGGAGTACTACGAGATCCGCCACACCGTGGGCTTCGAGGAGACCAACCTGGTCGGCAACGTCTACTACGTGAACTACCTGCGCTGGCAGGGCCGGTGCCGCGAGCTGTTCCTGCGGGACCACGCGCCGGGCGTGCTCGCCGACCTCCGTGACGACCTGAAGCTGTTCACCCTCAAGGTGGAGTGCGAGTTCTACGCGGAGATCACGGCGTTCGACGAGCTGTCCGTGCGGATGCGGCTGGACGAGCTGACCCAGACCCAGATCCAGTTCAGCTTCGACTACGTGCACCTGCGGCACGGGCTGGAAGTCCTGGTGGCGCGCGGGGTGCAGCGGGTGGCGTGCATGCGGGGGCCGAACACGGAGACCGTGCCGGCCAGGGTGCCCGAGGACCTGCGGGCGGCGCTCGCGCCGTACAGCCGCCGTCCGGTCGTGGGAGGGTGACGTGATCGACAACGGCCGGACGATCCGGGAACAGGCGTCGCTGCGGGAGGTGATGTCCCGGTTCGCGACCGGCGTCACGGTGCTCACCGCGGCTGGGGAGCGCTGCCACGGCATGACCGCCAACGCGTTCACCTCGGTGTCCCTCGAACCGCCGCTGGTGCTGTGCTGCGTGGCACGGACCGCGCGGATGCACGCCGCCATCGTGACCGCCGGGCGGTTCGCGGTGTCCGTGCTCGGCGCGGACCAGGAGGGCATCGCCCGCTATTTCTCCGACAAACGGCGGCCGGCCGGTCTCGCGCAATTCGACGCCGTCGAATGGGAACCGGGAGCGCACACCGGCGCGCCGCTGCTGACCGGTTCGCTGGCGTGGCTGGAATGCGAGCTGGCCGAGTCGCACGACGGGGGCGACCACTCGGTGTTCCTCGGCAGAGTGCTCAGCCTGCGGCGCGGCGACGGGGACAAGGCGCTGGTGTTCTTCGGCGGCGGCTTCCACCAAGTGGCCGGGTGAGGGGAACCGATGAGCACGGTGGAGACCGACTTCGTCCCGGTGGCGGCGCCTCGGCCGAACGGGCACAAGCGCGTCCGGTCCATGGACGCGCTGCGTGACGACCACGCCCGCCGCCGGACGGCGGCCACCCGGGGCGGCGACCCGGGGCGGCAGCACAAGCTGGGCAAGCGCACCGCGCGGGAACGGCTGGACCTGCTGCTGGACGAGGGGTCGTTCGTGGAGGTCGAGCTGTTCCGACGGCACCACGGGGCCGGGATGCGGCTGCCGCCGCTCGGGCCGCCCACCGACGGGGTGGTCGCGGGCTCGGGCACCGTCGACGGGCGGCGGGTGTTCGTGTACGCGCAGGACTTCACGGTCCTCGGCGGCTCGCTCGGCGCGGCGCACGCGGCGAAGATCCACAAGGTGATGGACCTCGCGCTGGCCACCGGGTCGCCGATCATCGCGCTGAACGACAGCGGCGGCGCGCGCATCCAGGAGGGCGCGCCGGCGCTGGACGGCTACGGCGGCATCTTCCGCCGGCAGGTCGAGGCGTCCGGCGTGGTCCCGCAGATCAGCGTGGTGCTCGGACCGTGCGCGGGCGGGGCGGCCTACTCCCCCGCGCTGGCCGACTTCACGTTCATGGTCCGCGACATCGCGCAGATGTACCTGACCGGGCCGGACGTGGTGCGCGCGGTGACCGGGGAACGGGTCACGCACGCCGAACTCGGCGGCGCGGACGTCCACGGCGCGCGGTCCGGCGTGGCCGCGTTCGTGCACGACGACGAGGAGAGCTGCCTGGAGGACGTCCGCTACCTGCTGTCCCTGTTGCCCTCCAACAACCTGGAGCCCGCGCCGCGCACCGCGTCCCGTGACGCGGCGTCGGACGAACGGCCGGCGTTCGCGACCATCGTCCCGGCCGAGCCGAACCGGCCGTACGACATGCGCGCGGTGGTCGCCGAGCTGGTGGACGACGGCGAGTTCCTGGAGACGCACGCCGACTGGGCGCGCAACATCGTCTGCGCGCTGGCGAGGATCGACGGCGAGGTGGTCGGCGTCGTCGGCAACCAGCCGCTGGTGTCGGCCGGTGTGCTGGACATCCCGGCGGCCCGGAAGGCGGCCCGGTTCGTGCGGTTCTGCGACGCGTTCGGGATTCCGCTGGTGACCCTGGTCGACGTGCCGGGCTTCCTGCCCGGCGTCGGGCAGGAGCACGAGGGCATCATCGGGCACGGCGCGAAGCTGCTGTACGCCTACTGCGAGGCGACCGTCCCCCGCGTGCAGGTAATCGTCCGCAAGGCGTACGGCGGGGCGTACATCGTGATGGACTCACGGTCCATCGGCACCGACCTGTCGCTGGCGTGGCCGAGCAACGAGATCGCCGTGATGGGCCCGGAGGCCGCGGTGAACGTGTTGTACCGCAAGGACTTGGCGGTCGCGACCGACCCGGCCGACCTGCGGTCCCGGCTGATCGGCGAGTACGCCGACCACCTCGTCCACCCGTACTACGCGGCGGAACGCGGTTTGGTGGACGACGTCATCGACCCCGCGCAGACCCGCATCGCCGTGGCGCGGGGGCTGGCGATGCTGCGCGACAAGCGGACACACCGCGCGGCCCGGAAACACGGCAACGTGCCGCTGTGAACGGGTCACACCCCGACCACCACGGGGAGCCGCCGCGCGGAGGCCAGGACCGAGTCCGTGGCGGTGGACAGGGTGTCGCCCGCGCTCACCATCAGGCCGACCAGTTGCGCCTCGAAACACCGGTCGGCGTCCCAGGGCTGGATCAGGTAGTGGCCGAGTTCGAGGGTGACCAGGCCGTGGGTGGCCGTCCACATCTCGTGGGCCACCAGTTCGGGATCACCCGGCCGGAACCGACCCACCGCCATGCACCGGGCGGCACACTCGACCACCGCGGCCAAGGTGTAGCGGCCGTGCTGGCGGTCGTCCTCGGACAGCGAGAAGCCGGCGAGCGTCGAGGCGCCGAACATCACGGCGTACAGGTGCGGGTTCGCGGTGGCGTTGTGCCGG
This sequence comes from Actinosynnema sp. CS-041913, assembly GCF_050942485.1. Taxonomy (NCBI): domain Bacteria; kingdom Bacillati; phylum Actinomycetota; class Actinomycetes; order Pseudonocardiales; family Pseudonocardiaceae; genus Actinosynnema; species Actinosynnema sp. CS-041913. The sequence goes on from NZ_CP192037.1 coordinate 4,808,279, forward strand.
TACGCCCGGCCGAGCAGCGCCATGTCGGCCACCGGGTCGCCGGTCCGGGCAACCCGCGTCATGTGCCGCTGCAACCGCGCGAACCCTTCGTGCACGATCTCCCGCACCAGCCCGCTCATGCCGCCGAAGTGGGTGTAGACGGCCATGGTCGACGTGCCCGCCTCGGCCGCGATCCGCCGTGCCGACAGCGCCCGCGGTCCCTGCTCGGCCAGCAGGCGCGCGGCGATGTCGACCAGCACGGGGCGCGCGTTCGGATCGGCTTTCCGGGGGCTCAACGACGATCCGGACGGGTTTGCGGTATCTCCACACGAGCAGGACGCATCCGGCCACCTCACAGTTCGGTGCCCGCAGTCTCATCGGCGACGCGCCGGCCCCGCATCTCCTTGCTTGCGCGACCGATGCCCTGCCACGGGTGGAGGGCGGTGGCGGTGCAGGCGTGACCCAGCGGCGAGGTGGTAGACGTGGTCACGTGCGGGCGGCGTCGAACAGGCGTTGTACCGCGCGGGGGTCGCCGGTGATCGCGAGCACGCCGGCGGTCATCGCAGCAGGCACGGTCTGTCGCCGGCCCAACAACGCGACCAGCGTCTTCGGGTCGGTCTCGACCGTCGCCGCCGGTGGTTCGCGGGGCAGTCCCCGGCTGACCTCGGCCAGCCGACCGTCGGCGACGCGGACCGTGAACCGGTCCGGCCCCAGGCGGAACTCGAAACGTGCGGTCCACGATGGACCACCGGGCACGAAAGCGTTGCGCAGCGCCAGCATCACCGAGTCCGCCCCGAGGTCGCCGTCCGGCGCGACCACGGGCGACCGGATACCCCAGGCCCCCAACCGGCTGAGGATCGGGTCGAGTTGCGCGCCCCACTCGGTCAACTCGTAGACCTTGGACCCGGCGGGCGGCGGGAGGGTGCGGCGGCGCACCACGCCGGCCGCCTCCAGGTCGCGGAGGCGGCTGGTCAGGATGTTCGGACCGGCTCCCGGCAGGCCCGCTTTCAGGTCGGTGAACCGCTTCGGCCCCAGTACCAGGTCGCGGACGATCAGCAGGGCCCAGCGTTCCCCCACCACGTCCAACGCCTGCGCGATACCGCAGCCATCACCGTATCGGCGTCGAAGGTGCACAACCGCAGAGTACTGGCGTATCGGCGAATCTCCGCCCCCCCGACGGCACAAGGCGGCCCGCACCGCGCGCTTTCTCGGGCCATGCGCGGAATCCCGCAATCGGCGAGATGAGCCGGCCCGCCGGCGGGCGTGACGATGAACCGCACCCGCGTCCGGAGCGAATGGCGCGACCACGTGGCGAAAGGGGAACAATGGACGGCCGCAGCACCCTGATCGAATCGGTGGGCTCGCCACCGGACGCCGACCCGATCGATTTCCCGTTGCCGCGCTCCTGCCCCTTCCAACCGCCCGTCGAGTACCGCTCACTGCGCGCCGGCGGCCCCGTCACGCGGGTGCGCGTGCCCGACGGCGGCGAAGCCTGGCTGGTCACCCGGTACGACGACGTCCGCGCCGTGCTGACCGATCCCCGGATCAGCGCGGACCGGGGTCACCCGAACCTGCCGATGACCGAACCGGTCACGCCGCGCAGCCGGCAGGCGATCGCGGCCGTCGGGCGTTCGCTGATCGGCCTCGATCCACCGGAGCACAGCATTCCCCGGAAGCTGCTGACCACGGAGTTCACCGCTCGGCGGATCCAGGCGCTGCGCCCGCGCATCCAGCGGCACGTGGACAGCCGCATCGACGAACTGCTCGCCGGGCCCCGGCCCGCGGACCTGGTCGCCGCGCTGTGCATGCCGGTGCCGTCCATGGTGCTGTGCGAACTGCTCGGGGTGCCCGACCGGGACCGGGACTTCGTGGTGCGGCAGAGCACCACGCTCGTGCAGCGGTCCGCCACCCCCGAGGAGCGGCAACGGGCCGGTGGCGAGCTGCGCGGCTACCTCGACCGCCTGGTCGCCGAGAAGGAGGCCGCGCCGGGCGACGACCTGTTCGGCAAGCTGGTCGAGCGGGACCGCGAGGACCCGTTCTACGACCACGACCTGCTGGTCGGGCTCGGCATGCTGCTGATGACCGCCGGGCACGAGAGCACCACGTCGATGCTCGCGCTGGGCGTGGCGCTGCTGCTCGACCGCACCGACCGGCCGGCGGACCTGGTGGCCGACCCGGTGGCGGCCGGGGCCGTCGCCGAGGAGCTGCTGCGCTACCTGGCGATCGTCGACACCATGCCCAGGGTCGCCAAGGCGGACACCGAGGTCGGCGGTGTGCCGATCCGCGCGGGTGACGGGCTGCTCGTCGGGTTCGCGTCGGCGAACCGGGACGAGGACGCGTTCCCCGACGCGGACGCGCTGGATTTCGACCGGGGCGCGCGGGGGCACGTGGCTTTCGGTTTCGGCGTGCACCAGTGCCTCGGCCAGAATCTCGCCCGAGCCCAGCTCGAAATCGTGTACCGGACGCTGTTCGCGCGGATACCGACCCTGAAACTGGCCGTGGCGGCCGAAGAACTGCCATTCCACGACGGCAATGTCCACGGCCTGGACCGGCTCCCGGTGACCTGGTGACCACTTCCCCGGCGGGAAGGACGACGATGCGGACCCGGTGGGAAGGACGACGATGCGGATTCTCTTCATCCCGCTGCCCGCGATCGGCCACGCGTTCCCGATGGTCCCGCTGGCCTGGGCGCTGCGCAACGCCGGTCACGAGGTGACCTTCCTGGCCGGGCTCGGCGCGGTCGAGGTGCGCAACGCCGGCCTGCCGGTGGTGGACGCGGAGAGCGAGGCGGACGCGTTCTCCCGCAAGCTGACCGGCAACCCCGAGCTGTTCACGTCGGCGGCGCACCTGACCGCCGCCGAGCGCGCGGCGCTGCAGCCGGCCGCCGTCCGGGTCTGGGACGGTCCGCACGACCACGTTGTGGCGCAAGCGAAACGCTGCGCGCCGGACCTCGTCGTCGTGGACCCGGTCTACAACGCGGGCTACGTCGCCGCCGCGGTCCTGGGCGTGCCGGCGGTCAGCCACAACTACGCGTTGACGCGGTACTCCCCCGAACTCGTGCGCGCCAACGCGCCGGAGGCGTTCGAGCACCACGGCGTGGACCTGCCGGCCAGGACGGCGCAGCTCGACGTCGGCCCGGCCGGGCTGATGGGGCCCGGCAAGTCCGACTGGCAGATGCGGTACATCCCGTACAACGGCGGCGGGCTGCTGCCGCCGTGGCTGTTCGAGCCGCCGGGTGCGCCCCGGATCGCCATCTCGCTGGGCGTCCCGCTGCCGCACCGGTCCGGCGCGGACCGGTTCACGCACATCCTCGACGCCGCCGCGGAGACGCGCGCCGAGTTCGCGCTCACCATGAACGCGGAAGCGGCCTCGCGGCTGGGCGTGCTGCCGCCGAACGTCCGCGTGGTCGGGTGGCTCCCGCTGTACCAACTGCTCCGCACCTGCACGGCGATCGTCCACCACGGCGGTCCCGGCACGATGTTCAGCGCGATCGCCGCCGGCATCCCGCAACTCGTCGTGCCGGACGGCGCGGACTACCACTTCAACGCCGAGGCGCTGCACGACTACGGCTGCGGCCTCACCTGCGCGAGCGGACAGGTCGACGCGGACCTCCTGACCACCCTCGCGCACGACGTCCGGCTGCGTGCCGCCGCACAGCGGCTGCGCGAGGACATGGAACGGCTGCCGACCCCCTCCGACCTGGTCGGCGAGATCGTCGATTTCGCCCGGCCCCGACCGCAAAGGAGAACAGTGCCGTGACCACCACCAGCCGGACCGGCGTCACCCCGTGGCCGCCGCACACCGCAGCCCGCTACGTGGCACGGGGCTATTGGACCGGTCGCACCCTCGGCGAACGCCTGCACGTCGTGGCGGTGGCCACGCCCGACGCGGTCTGCCTGGTCGACGGCGGCGAGCGGCTGACCTACCGCGACCTGCTGGCCCGTGCCGACGGCGCGGCGCTCCGCCTGCGCGACCTCGGCCTGCGCCCCGACGACCGGGTGGTGCTCCAGCTCCCGAACTGCTGGGAGATGGTCGTCGTGCTGGTCGCCTGCCTGCGGTCGGGGGTGCTGCCCGTGCTCGCGCCGATCGGCAACCGGCGGCACGAGATCGCCGCCGTCGCCGGGCACGTGGGAGCGCGGGCGTTGATCGGGGCGGCCAGGGCGGACGACTTCGACCTGGAGGAGATGTACCGGGAGATCGCCGACAGCACACCCGCCGTCGAGCACGTCGTGGTGCTGGGCGACGACCTCCGGGCGGGCAGCATCGACCTGCGGACGCTCTGCGCGCCCACCGACACCGGGCCTGCGGCCGACGACAACCCGCCGGCACTCGACGCACCCGCCCACACCCGGCCAGGACACCACACGTCGACCAACAACGACCCGACGGCCGGTGACGGGGCGCCGCCATTCGACGCGCCCGCCGATACCGCACCGCGTGTCGCGCTGTTCCTGCTGTCGAGCGGAACCACCGGGACGCCGAAGGTCATCCCCCGCACGCACGACGACCTCGCCTACATGATGAGGCGCGCGGCGGAGGTGTGCGGGGTCGACCGGGATTCCGTCTACCTCGCCGTCCTCCCGCTCGGCCACGGCTTCCCGCTGCTCGGGCCCGGTGTGCTGGGCACCCTGCTGGCCGGCGGCCGGGCGGTGGTGCTCGGCTCGTCCGCGCCGGCCAAGGCGTTCGACGCCATCGAGGCCGAACGGGTCACCATCACCTCCGCCGTGCCCACGGTCATCCAGCGGTGGCTGGACCACCGCCGGGCCGGTGCACGGCAAGACCTGTCGTCGCTGCGGCTCCTCCAGTCCGGAGCGGCCCACCTGCCCGACGCGGTGGCGGGCCGGATCGGGCCGGACCTGGGCTGCGACCTCCAGCAGGTGTACGGGATGTCGGAGGGCCTGCTCTGCCTCACCCGGCCGGACGACCCGGCCGAGGTCGTCCGGCACACCCAGGGACGGCCCGTCTCACCCGACGATGAACTGCTCGTCGTGGACCCTGCGGGCGAACCAGTGCCGCCCGGCGAACTCGGCACCCTGCTCACCCGCGGGCCTTACACGACCAGGGGCTACTACCGGGCGGACGAGCTGAACCAGCAGGCGTTCGTCGGTGACGGCTGGTACCGCACGGGAGACGTCGTCCGGCTGCGCCCGGACGGGAACCTGGTGGTCGAGGGCCGGGACAAGGACGTCGTCAACCGGGGCGGCGAGAAGATCGCCGCGGCGGAGGTCGAGATGTTCGCGCACCGGCTCGACGGCGTCCGCCAGGCCGCGGCGGTCGCGATGCCGGACCGCGACCTCGGCGAGCAGGTCTGCCTGTACCTCGTGCTCCGGCCGGGCAGGGCCGTGGAACTCGCGGACGTCCGCGCGGCGATGGAGCGCGCCGGCCTGGCGTCGTTCAAGCTGCCCGCCCGGCTGGTCGTGGTGGACGAACTGCCGGTGACCGCCGTCGGCAAGCCCGACAAGCGGGCGCTGCGGGCCGACCTGCGCCAGCGGTCGACGGCCTGACCGGCACCGCGCCCACAACAGGCTCCGAACAACACAGCCCCCGACAACACAGCCCGGACAACACAGCCCGAACAGCGCGGATGCCCTGTCCCCACGAAGGGACAGGGCATCCGGCGGACGCCTCGTCAGTCCCGGCCGCGCAGGCTGAACTGGTCGGCGTCCCGGCCACGGGGAAAGCGGGTCCGGAAGTCCAGCATCCCGACCCACGTCGGCTTGAGCGCGATGCGGACCATCTGCACGCCGGGGTGGTCGACCTCGGACAGCCGCGAACCGCCGAACTCCTGCCCGCCGTACCGGTAGTTCGCCGCCGCGAAGTCGCCGGTGACCCCCTCGATCTCGGTCATCTCCACTTTCCCGCGCAGCAGCAGGATCTCCGGCGGGAACGCGTTCCGGTCGATGGTGACCGCGACGTCCGGCCGCGCCTGGAGGTCCTTGATCTTGTACGCGCCCCGGAACGACGAGAAGACGAACTCGCTGCCGTTCCAGTTGAACATCACGGTGACGACCCGCGGCGTGCCGTCGCCCGCCACGTACGCCACGCGGGCCATTTCCTTGGAGTGCAGCAGGCGCTGGGCGACATCGGTGTCCAGCAGGCGGAGGTCGCCCTGGGGGATCGCTGTCATCTGACCGTCCTTCGACTGTGATGGCGGAACAGGTTCGACCGTGCCGCGACCCGGCACGGCCAGTTCGAGGTGCGTGTGGTCGCCGACCACCAACCGCTGGCGGGCCCGGCCCGCGGTCCGCCGGACGCGCGCGCCGACGACGGCGGACCGGCCGATCAGGGAGTCCCGGATGCCGGCGATCCCGGAGATGGCGGCCCCGTCGAGCACGATGGAGTCGTCGACGCCGGCGCCCCGCAGCACGCAGTCGCGGCCGACCGAGGCGTACGGCCCGAGCCGGGTGTTCTCCACCAGCGTCCGCGCGCCGACGATCGCCGGCCCTTCGATCCGCGAGCCCACCACGCGGGCGCCCGGCTCGATGACGACCTGGCCGACGACCTCGCTCGCGGCGTCCACCTCGCCCGCGATCCGGCGGCGCAGCCTGCCGAGCAGCTCGCGGTTGCACTCCAGGATGTCCTCGACGCGCCCGGCGTCCCGCCAGTACCCCTTGTACTCACTGGCCGTCACCGCTGCGCCGTGCGAGATCAGCCATTGCACGGCATCGGTGATCTCCAGCTCGCCGCGCTTGCCCGGAGTGATGGCGGCGACCGCCTCGTGGATGGCCTTGGTGAAGAAGTAGACCCCCATCATGGCCAGGTCGCTCGGCGGCCGTTCGGGCTTCTCGACCACCCGCCGGACGCCGTTCGCGCCGTCCAGCTCGACCACCCCGAACGCCCTGGGGTCGGCCACCCGCTGCACGACGAGCTGCGCGGCGGGCCGCCGGACGCGGAACTCCTCGGCCACTTCCGCGCAGCCGTCCGGCAGCAGGTTGTCGCCGAGGTACATCACGAAATCGTCGTCCCCGAGGAACGGCCGGGCCAGCCGGACACAATGCGCGAGACCGAGCGGCGCGTGCTGGCGCAGGTAGGTGATGGGCGTCCGGAACCGCGAGCCGTCGCCGATCGCCGCGGCGATCTCCGCCTCGTGGTCGCCCACCACGAGGCCTATCCCGGTCACCCCGAGCTTTCGGACGTCCTCGATCACGTATTCCAGCACCGGCTTGTTGGCGACCGGGACGAGCTGCTTGGGCGTCGAATACGTCAACGGCCGGAGCCGGGTTCCGATCCCGCCCGCCAGTATCAGGGCTTTCATGTGTCGAACCGCCTTCGATCCGCCGTGCCGGGCATTTGCCGAACCATCCGATTCGGTCGCGACCAGGTGGCTCCGGCGCGCGGTGTGCGCGCTTCTCACGCGTCCCATCGTGCGACCCGCCGCGCGCCGCCGGCATCCTTGAGAATGTTGTGATCCGGCTCCCGCCGGCCCCTCCGGCGGCCACTCGGGTGATTCGCCGCGAACGCTGTCCGTGACCTCAAGCCCACCCGAAGGGACCTGGCACGGGAACCTCCCGCGTGTATCATCCGCGCCCCGACCGACCCGCCGCCCGCGCGTACGCAAATAGTCGACCGGCCCGGCCAAGTCAATGACAGAGATTGCGTTGTCGGAGCAACATCCTCACGGTGCCACCTTCTCCGCAGCGGCTAGCTTCAAAAGGGTGCTGCTTTACCGGCAGCCCCGAGCACAAGTGCCGGACGGAGGTCGGGAATCGATGTGAACTGCCACTGATGCCGAGCACCACCGGAAAAACAGGGTCGACCCGGCAGGCGTCCACGTCCAACATGGGGGATTTACCAGCAATGAATCGACAAGCGGAAGAGAGCATCAAGCGCGTCATCGAGAACATCTACCGCAACATCGGTGAGCGCATCACGATCGACGACATGGCGCGGACCGCGAGCTTCAGCAAGTACCACTTCACGCGGGTGTTCAAGAACGCCACCGGCATCTCCCCCGGCAGGTTCCTCTCGGCGGTGCGGCTGGAGCAGGCGAAGAAGCTGCTGCTCACCACGTCGCTGTCGGTCACCGAGATCACCTACATCGTCGGCTACAACAGCGCGGGCACGTTCAGCGCGCGGTTCAAGAGCAGCGTCGGGCTGTCACCCACGGCTTACCGCGACACGGGCGGCTTCGCACCCGACATCCCCGACGACCTCCGGCGGTCCGGCCGGCGGACGGCGGTCATCCGCGGCGAGGTGCTCCCGGCCGGGGCCGACCCGGAGGCGGGGCCGGTGTTCATCGGCGTCTTCCCCGACACCCTCCCCCAGGGCACGCCGGCCAAGTGCGCGGTGCTGCGCCGGCCGGGGCCGTTCGAACTGGAGAACGTCCCGCAGGGCCGCTGGTACCTCCTCGCGCAGTGCGTCCAACCGGGCGACGAGGCCCGGATGGACGGCCGCCCGCCGACCGTGGCGGCGCTTGGTCCGATCGAGATCCGCTCCGGCGAGATGGCCAAGCCGATGACCCTGCGGCTCAGGTCGATGCAGGTGATGGACCCGCCGGTGTTGATCGCGCTGCTGGACGCCCGCCGGACCGCGCTGCGCCTGCTGGGGCGGTCCGACGCGCACGACGGGCCGGAGTGGCCGGCTCCGGTCCGTTCCGCGATCAGGCGGGGTGCCTATGGTGACGGCAGGCATTGGCCGGAAACGGGCTAGCCGGCTCGAAGCCGCCCGCGGACACCGCCGCCGTCCGCAGGCGGCGGATGTCCAGCAGCGCGAGCAGCACGGGAGGATCGAGGGTGCGCTTGGCCTGGAGCCGCAACTCCACGGGCGACACGCAACTGCCGGGGTGCACGGTCATGCTGCCGTGCGAGGCCACGAACAGCCCGGCGTCGGAAGGGCTGCGGATCACCTCGTTGCGATCCGCGGCCACGGAGTGCGCGAGCACGTACCAGGCGCCCGGCGGCACGTTCTCCAGCACGAACGGTCCGGGCCGTTCGAGCACGGCGCAGGTGGTCGGCCGCCCCTGCGGCACCCGGTCGCGGAACAACCCCACGAAGACGAGTCCGCACTCGCCGTCCGCGGGCGCGCTGACCCGGCCGCGGATCGTGGCGTACCGCAGGCCGGGCGGTCGAGGTCGGTCCGGCGGCACCTCGGCCAGGTAGCCGCCGAGCTGCCGGTACGCGCTGGGCGACATGCCGACGCTGTCGGTGAACCGGGAGCTGAACTTCCCGACGCTGGAGTAGCCGACCTGGTGACTGATCTCGGTGACCGTCAGGGACGTCGAGATGAGCAGCCGCTTGGCCTCCTCCAGCCGCATGGCCAGCAGGAACCGCCCCGGCGAGACGCCGGTGACGCGCTGGAAGACCCGCGTGAAGTGGAACTTGCTGAACGTCGCGATCCGGGCCATGTCATCGATGGTGATCTGGTCGCCGAGCCGCCCGCGCAGCGACTCGATGACCCTGATCACCGCTTGCTCGACATCGTCCCCCATCGAACCCTCCCCAGGTCTGCGCGCCCGGCGTCCCGGCGCCCGCGCGGCTCGCCGTCCGCGCGGGCGCCGGGACGCCCGCGAAGTGGAAACACCCGGTGCCGAGCACACCTTCGGCGAAGTTCTCACCGCTACCCGCACCCTCGCGGGTCCGACCCCGCCCGGCCGAATCGGCCCGCGGGTCGGACAAATCCCCAGTGCGAATCGTGCGGCATCCCCCAGGAATAACCGACACGTACTCAGAACAACCTCTCACCCGGATTTTTCCGAGCGCCACCGATAATTGTGCTCCGGCCCCGACGAGGCCAACGTACCACCGGCCACATCCAATGCGCAACGCGTGAAATGAGCATTTCCGGCGTACCTTCGGGGGTTCCCGCCGGGACCGTTCGGCAGGACGAAGCCGCAGGTAGGCGGATTGCGCGGAGTAGCCGCGCCGGTTAACCCGGCGGCACCCGGCACGCGTCCGCCGCCGCCTCCACCGCCCGCACCACCGCGTGCGCCTCCCGATCGGACAGGTGTGGATTGAGGGGTAGGCTGAGGACTTCCCCGGCGAGCCGTTCGGCCACCGGAAAAGCACCCGGCCGCCACCCCCGGTCCCGGAAAGCGGGCGAGCGGTGCGGCGGCACCGGGTAGTGGATCAGCGTGCCGATCCCGGCCTCCGCGAGGTGTCGCTGGAGCGCGTCCCGCAGCGGGTGGCGGACCACGTAGAGGTGCCAGACCGGCTCCGCCCACTCCGGCACGTGCGGCAGCACCAGGCCGGCCGCCTCGGCGAGCCCGGCGGTGTACGTCGCCGCCGACGCGCGCCGGCGGGCGTTCCACTCGTCCAGGTGGCGCAGCCGGACCCGGAGCTGGCCGGCCTGCAGCTCGTCCAGCCGGGAGTTGGTGCCCAGCACCTCGTGGTGGTACTTGACCCGCGACCCGTAGTTGCGCAGCAGCCGCACCTTCGCGGCGATCGCGGCGTCGTCGGTCGTGACCACGCCGGCGTTGCCCCAGGCGCCCAGGTTCTTCACCGGGTTCAGGCTGAACGCGGCGGCGGTGGACAGCCCGCCCGCCCGGCGGCCCTCGTACCGCGCCCCGTGCGCCTGCGCCGCGTCCTCGACCACCGGGAGCTGGTAACGGGCGGCGAGCTTGCCGATGGCGTCCATGTCGGCCGGCTGGCCGTACAGGTGGACGGGCACGATCGCCGCCGTGCGCGGGCCGATCGCCGCCTCCACGCCGGCCGGGTCGATGGTGGACGTGCGCTCGTCCGGCTCGACCGGCACCGGCCGCGCCCCGACCGCCACGACCGCCATCCAGGTGGCGATGAACGTGTTCGACGGGACGATCACCTCGTCACCCGGCCCCACGTCCAGCGACCGCAGGGTGAGCGTCAGCGCGTCCAGCCCGCTGCCCACCCCGACGCAGTGCCCGACGCCGCTGTACTCGGCGAACTCGGCCTCGAACCGCTCCAGCTCGGGCCCCAGGACGTACCACCCGGAGGCCGCCACCCGCTGGTAGGCGGCGTCGAGTTCGGCACGCAGCTCGGCGTAGCCGTGCCGCAGGTCCAAGAACGGCACCTTCACCAGTCATCACCCCGCGCCTCGCGTAGGAATCCGTCGTAATCACGGCAGTAGTCGTCCTCGTCGTAGCTGTGCGACGCGAGCACCAGGCAGATCGAGTCGGCGGAGAAGTTCCGCATCTCCCGCCAGACCATCGGGCCGAGGTAGAGCGCGCGGTCCGGCCCGGCGAGCCGGTACTCGGCCCGCCGCCTGCCGTCGTCCACCAGCACCTCGAACCGCCCGGCCAGCGCCACCACGAGCTGCTCCAGGCTCCGGTGCGCGTGCGCGCCCCGGGCCGCGCCCAACTGGTGGCCGTACATGAAATACACCCGTCGGACGACGAATCCGATCTCCTTGCCGGATTCGATCACGCCGAGGCTGCCCCGCAGGTCGGTGAATTGCGGCAGGACGACCATCCGGTAACCGCCCGCTGTCTTCGGCTTCATGGCGATCCAGGGACAGTCGGCATCTCGCCTCCTGCTCGGCTTACGACAACGATGAGAAAAACATCGTCAGCCGCGGGCCGATCCGACGCATCTCCCGGAATGCCCTGGCCGGCCGCCACAGGGGCGCATTCCGGGAGATGCCGGGCGGCTGCGCCGGGACCAATGCTGGCGACGACCTCCCGCGTCGGGCCGCGACGCGATCGGGAACGGAACGAGCGTCGGGTCGCGGCGGGATCAGGACCGGAACCGGCGTCGGAACGCGACGCCCGATCCGGGCCGGAACCGCCCCAGAAGAGAGGCAGTGGCATGAGGGTCCTGTTCGCTCCGCTGCCCAGCCGAAGCCACGCGTTTCCGCTGGTGCCGTTGGCCTGGGCGTTCCAGGCGGCCGGTCACGACGTGGTGTTCCTCGCCGGCGAGGAAGCCGTCGAAGTGCGCAACGCCGGGGTGGCCGTGGTCGACCCCATTCCCGGTTCCACGATGGCCCGACACCTGCCGGCCGCGTTGAAAGCCATGCCCGACCTGTTCGGCCCGGCGTCGCACCTGAGCGCGGCCGAACTCGTGGAGCGCCGGAAGGTGGTCGTGGGCATGTGGGACCACCACGTGGACGGCTTCGTGGCCGCCGCGGCACGGCTTGCGCCCGATCTGGTCGTGTGCGACGCCATGTTCAACGCCGGCCTGGTCGCCGCCGCCGTCGTGGGCGTGCCGGCCGTCGTCCACGGATCGGGCCCCAAGCGGTACACCCCCGAATTCCTGCGGGAGCACGCCCCGGCCGCGTTCGAGCGGCACCGGGTGGAGCTGCCCGAGGCGACCGCGCTGATCGACGTCGCCCCGGCCGGCCTGATGGAGAGCGGTCCGTCGACCTGGCGGATGCGGTTCATCCCGTACAACGGCGAGGCGGTGCTGCCGCCGTGGTCGCTGGAACCGCCGGCCAGGCCGAGGATCGCCGTCACGCTGGGCACGATGACGACCCGCACCGTGGGCACCGACCGGTTCTCCCGCGTCATCGAGGCCGCCCGCGAGGTGGACGCCGAGTTCGCGCTGACCGTGGACGAGGAGACCGCCGCCCGGATCGGGCCGCTGCCCGACAACATCCGGCCCACCGGCTGGATCGCGCTGAACCGGCTGCTGCGCACCTGCACGGCGGTCATCCACCACGGCGGCAGCGGCACCATGCTGACCGCCTGTGCCGCCGGGGTGCCGCAGCTCGTCATGCCGGTGGGCTTCGGCGGCGAGTTCGACGCGCGCGCCATCGCCGCGTACGGCTGCGGGCTGAACCGGCGGCCCGAGGATGTCGACGCCGACACGATCGCGACGCTGGCGTTCGACACCGGTCTGCAGGACGCGGCGCGCGAGCTGCGGCGGGAGGTCGAGCTGATGCCGACCCCGGCCGAACTCGTCGCCGACATCACCGAATTCGCCCGGTGAATCCGGGCGCCGACCAGGGAGGCGGCCCATGCCGAGAATAGTCGACAACGACGACGGCTCCACCAGTTTCATCCTCGACTCGACCGAGATCCGGGACTTCGTGGAGCGCCAGGCGCCGGAGTTCAAGAAGTTCGTGGAATTCGTGGAAGGACCGCGATTCCGGCAGGCCCGGCACTTCATCAAATCCGTCCTGCGCTGACCGGCGCGTGACCCGAAGGGGAGCACAGGTGCGTTCGACGACCGGGTCTCCGGGTGCCCAGAAGAGCCAGTCCCCCGCTATCCACGGTATCCGGGGACTGGCCGCGATGGCGCTGCTGACCGTGCACGTGGCGATGTTCTCGGGTCTGTTCGGGACGAAGGCGACCGGGGTGACGGTGCCGCCGAGCAATTTCCTCGGCGCGTTCTTCGTCAGCGGGCTCCCGTCGTTCATCGGGGTGTTCTTCGTGCTTCCCGCGCTGTTCCTGTACCTGCCGATCGCCAAAGCCGTGATTTCCGGCGACCGGCTGCCGCCACAGCGCAACCAGCTCATCCGCCGGCTGTGCCGGCTGCTGCCCGCGTACTACGCGATGTTCCTCGTGGTGCTGGTGGCGCTGCACCGGGAGGCCGTCGATGGCGTCTGGTACGTGCTCCGGCCGCTGCTCCTGCTCCAGGTCTACCTGCCGAGCCCGTTCCACCCGAACCTGCTGCCGGGCCTGGAGATCACCTGGACCGTGCCGACGATGGTCCAGTGGTACCTGGTGCTGCCGCTGATCGCGTGGGCGGTGCACCGGTTCGCCCGGCGCGGCGCCACGCCCGCCGCCCGCGCCCGCCGGCTGATGCTGCCGGTGCCGGTGCTGATCGCGGTCGGCATCGGCTGGCTGTTCTTCGTCAAGGCCCACGACTGGGACAACCGGATCGTGTTCTGGTGGCCGCAGGGCTTCGCGCCCGCGATCGGCGTCGGCATGGGGCTGGCCATCATGCTGGCCCTGGCGCGGGTGTCGCCCGCCGACACCCCCCGGCTGCTGCGGCTGGCGGCCACCCGCCCGCACCTGTGCTGGCTCGGCGCGGTGACCGTCTACCTGGTGAACTGCGCACGGCCGTTCAGCGTGATCGGGATGGACGCCATCTACTCGGTGGCGGGCCTCCTGGTGACGTATGTGATGGTGATGTCGTTCGGCCTGCTCGCGACGCTGCCGTTGGTGTCGCCGGGGGCGCGGCGGGTCAGGCTGGTCGACGCCGTGCTGACCAACGGGCCGGTGGTGCACCTCGGGCGCATCTCCTACGGCGTGTACCTGTGGCACTTCGCGGTGATGCACTTCTACCTCCAGCACGAAGCGATCTTCGACGGCGGCGTGCGGCCGATCCGCGAGCTGTACGGCAAGGCCGGTTTCGTGGAGCTGTGGACCGTCACGGCCGCCGGCACGGTCGCCATCGCCTCTATCAGCTACTACCTGCTGGAACGTCCGATCACGACGTGGTCCAACCGGCGTTTCCGAGATGACACAACGACTTCCCGCCGGCCTCAGGCCCCGATCGCACCCACCGTCGATATGTCCACAGTGGACTGGGACGTCGAGCGGGCGACTTCCGCGGTGGCGGGCGCCGTCGCGGACCGCGACACGATCCGGACGAACCTCACCGAGCTGGAACACAGCCCCGGCCGCCAGTTGCTCGCGCAGGCCGAACTGACCGGCCTCACCGGACGGCGCCGGCAAGCCGTGTCCACCGACCTGGTCGACCTGTGGGAGCTGTTCCGCGCCTACTCGGCGGTGGTGGACGAGGCGGCGCGCCTGCTCGCCGGCCGGCGGGACCTCGCCGCCCTCGCCGCCCTGCTCACCGGCCCGTCGGTGCTCGTCACCGCCGAACCGACCCCGCTGCACCGGCGGAAGATCACCGAAGACGGGCACACCCGGCTCACCGTGGCCGCGGCCGTGGAGCGGATGAACCGGCAGTTCCAGGAGACGGCGGAACTGGTGGCCATCGCCGAGACCGTCTGGCACGAGACGTCCGGCCGGCTCACCGACCTGCGCGCCGACCTGGCCCGCGCCAACGCCCACGCGCCCGGCGACGCCGCGCTGGCCGAGGCGCTCGCCGCCGCCGACGCCGACCTGCACCGCCTGGCGGGCACGGTCAGCACCGACCCGCTGGCGCTGTGGCGGCACGGCCGCGCCGACACCGCCGAGCTGGACCGGCTCCGGCAGACCGTCACCGCGCTGCTCGACCGCATCGCGACGCCCAACGGGGCGACCCCGAAATCCGACTGACCGACAGAGGAGACACCCGTGACGCTCCAGGTGAAACGCACCGGCGTGACCACGTTCCAGGGGCAGCCCGTCACGCTGCTCGGCGACCAGGTGGCGGCCGGCGACCCGGCGCCCGACTTCACCGTGCTGGCCAACGACTTCTCCCCCGTGACGCTCGCCGGCACCGGGTCCGGCGTGCGGATCTTCTCGGTGGTGCCGTCGCTGGAGACCGAGGTGTGCGACACGCAGACCCGCCGCTTCACCACCGAGGCCGCCGCGCTGGCCGGCGTCACGGTGTGGACGGTCTCCGCCGACCTGCCGTTCGCGCAGCGGCGGTGGTGCGGGGCGAGCGGCCTGGCCGACGTCAAGACCGTGTCCGACCACCACGACCTGTCCTTCGGCCGGGCCTACGGCGTCGCCGTGGCCGAACTCCGGCTGCTGGCCCGCGCGGTATTCGTGGTCGACGCCGCCGACCGGATCGCGCACGTCGAGTACGTGCCCGAAATCGTCCACCACCCCGACTACGCCGCCGCGCTCGACGCGGCGAAAAGGGCGGGCTCCTGACTTCGACCTCCTCGCGCGGAATCGGGCCGACCGCCGGCCGTGAGTGGCCAATGCGCGGCTGAGGTAGCATGCTGACGCGTGCGAAGCCACCACGGACGCGTAGCGCAGGTCTGAAAATGAGCAAGCCCGACCTCAACGATCTGTTGCGGGAACACGCGCCGAATGCGCTGGCCGCGCTGATGCGGCGGTACGACGACTTCGACGCCTGCGAAGACGCCGTGCAGGAGGCGTTGCTGGCAGCGGCCGTCCAATGGCCGGTGGAGAGCGTCCCGGACAACCCGACCGGCTGGCTGACCATGGTGGCGTCCCGGCGGTGGACCGACCTGTGGCGCAACGACGTCGCGCGCCGCCGCCGCGAGGAGGTCGCCGCCTCGCTGGCCGTGGTCGACCCCGAGCCGCCGCCGTCCGAGGACGACACGCTCACCCTGCTGTTCCTGTGCTGCCACCCGGCGCTGAACCGGTCGTCCCAGGTGGCGCTGACGCTGCGGGCGGTCGGCGGGCTCACCACGGCCGAAATCGCCCGCGCGCTGCTGGTCTCGGACACCACCGTGGGGCAGCGGATCAGCCGGGCCAAGCAGCGGATCAAGGCCAGCGGCGCGAAGTTCCGGATGCCCTCGCCCGAGGATCGGCCCGCGCGCCTCGCCGCCGTGATGGAGGTGCTGTACTTCATCTTCAACGAGGGCTACACGGCCAGCTCCGGCCCCGCGCTGAACCGGGTGGACCTCACCGCCGAAGCCATCCGGCTGACCCGCCAGCTACACGACCGGCTGCCCGCGGACGGCGAGGTCGCGGGGCTGCTCGCGCTGATGCTGCTCACCGACGCGCGCCGCCCCGCCCGGGTCGGCCCGGACGGCGCGCTGATCCCGCTGGCCGAACAGGACCGCGGCCGGTGGGACGGCGACGCCATCGCCGAGGGCGTCGCCCTGCTCACCAGGACGCTCGCCACGTCGTCCCTCGGGCCGTACCAGCTCCAGGCCGCGATCGCGGCCGTGCACGACGAGGCGCGCCGCGCCGAGGACACCGACTGGCGCGAGATCCTGGGGCTCTACAGCCTGCTCGACAACCTCGCGCCCGGCCCGATGGTGACGCTCAACCGCATCGTCGCCATCGCCATGGTCCACGGCCCACGCGTCGGCCTGGACCACCTGGACGCCGCCGTGGCCGATCCCGCGCTCGCCGGGCACTACCGCACGCACGCCGTGCGGGCGCACCTGCTCGACCTGCTCGGCGACGCCGAGGCCGCGCGCGAGCACTACGAGCTGGCCGCCCGCCAGACGCTCAGCATCCCCGAACAGGAGTACCTCTTCGCGCGGGCGGCCCGGATCGCGGGACCGGACACGACGTGACGCGTCAGGATCAGCCTTCGCCGGTCGGCCGGACGTCGACCAGGCCGCTCGCGGCCTCCGGGATCTTGCCCGCGATCTCCACCGCCCGGTCCATGTCCGCGCAGTCCACCAGGAAGATGCCCGCCAGGTGCTCCTTCGCCTCGGCGAACGGCCCGTCGGCGGTGGTCACCTTGCCGTCCTTCGCGGTGACGGTCTTGGCCTGCGACGGGTCGGCCAGCATCTCCGTCATCACCAGCTCACCGGACTTGGTCAGCTCGTCGTAGAACGCGGCGTACTGCTGCAGGCCCGCCTCGCGCTCCTCGTCGGTCATGCTCTCCCAGCTACTGAGGGCTTCCTGGTTGTGGTAGATCTGGATCAGGAACTTCACGCTGCCTCCACGTCGTGAGCGGGTTGCTCTCCCACCAGGATGTCGAAGCCGGATCGCCCGTTTCGACAGGGTCCGGGAAACTTCCACCCGATGAGGTGCCCGCACCCCTCTCCGGCCGAACCGCCGCCACCGACACCTCCCGATCGGCGGCAGGCGGCACGGCGGATTCTTCATCCCACGGCCGAGGCGCGTGGTCACGCAATACCAAAGATGCCGTGTGAATACCCCGCCGGAAGAATTCCGGTCGACAGGCGGTGGCGCGTTGCCGCGTCCCGCCGTTTCTTCAGGGAGGTATGGGTGACCACTGTCCAGACACCGCCTCGCGAAGGCCTCGAACAACGCGCGGCCGAACTCGTCCCGTTGCTCCGGAAGAACGCGCTGTGGTCGGAGGAGAACCGCCGGCTGCACCCGGAGACCGTCGAGGCGCTGGCCGACGCGGGGATCTTCCGGATGAGGATTCCCGCCCGCTACGGCGGCTACGAATGCGACACCCGCACGCTGACCCGCGTGGCCGCCGAGCTGGGGCGCGGTGACGCCTCCGTCGGGTGGACCGCCTCGGTCTGGTGGATCCCCGGCTGGATGGTCGGCATGTTCCCCGACGAGGTGCAGGACGAGGTCTACGCGACGCCCGACGTCCGGGTGTGCGGCACGCTGAGCCCCAGCGCCACGGCGGTCGCCACGGACGGCGGGTACGTCGTCAACGGCAAGTGGGGCTTCATCAGCGGCGCGCACCACAGCCACTGGCAGGAGATCCTGGCCGTCGCGCCGGGCCCGGACGGCGAGCCGGAGCCGATCATGGCCCTGGTCCCGATGTCCGACCTGCGGATGGTGGACGACTGGCACACGTCCGGGCTGCGCGGCTCGGGCAGCGTGAGCACCGTCGCCGAGGACCTCTTCGTGCCGCGGGAACGGGTGCTGACCATGGGCGCGATCATGACGCAGCAGTACGCCTCCGTGCTCAACGCCACCATCCCGATGTACCGGCTCCCGCTGATGCCGGTCACCGCCGCGTCCTCGGTCGGCAACGTCATCGGCATCGCCAAAGGCGCCCTGGAGGCCTTCTTGGAGCGCCTGCCCGGCCGGAAGATCACCTACACCGACTACACCAGCCAGCGCGACGCCCCGGTCACCCACCTCCAGGTCGCCGAGGCGGCGCTGAAGATCGACGAAGCGGAGTTCCACGGCCACCGGATCGCCGAGCTGGCGGACGCCAAGGCCGCCGCCGCCGCGCCGTGGACGACGGAGGAGCGTGCGCTCTCACGGGTCTCCATGGGCGTCGTGTGCAAGCGGGCGACGGAAGCGGTGGACATCCTCAACTCGGCGAGCGGCGGCACGTCGATCTACTCGCACGTGCCGATCCAGCGGATCACCCGCGACCTGCACGCCCTGACCCAGCACGCGCTGGCGACCCCGCACGTCTCGTTCGAGACCTACGGCCGGGTGCTGTGCGGCCTCGCGCCCAACACCACCTACTTCTGAGCGGGTTCGCCAGGGCGGGAAGGGTACCGATGCACGACTACCTGATCATTGGCGCGGGCTCGGCGGGGTGCGTGCTCGCGGCACGGCTGACCGAGGACCCGGACGTCACGGTGTGCCTGGTGGAGGCGGGTCCGGCCGACACGCACCCGAACATCCACACGCCGGCCGCGTTCGCCCGGCTGTTCCGGACCCGCCTGGACTGGGACTACGACACCCACGACGAGCCGTTCCTGAACCGCCGGCGGGTGTTCCTGCCGCGCGGCCGGGTGCTGGGCGGCAGCGGTTCGATGAACGCGATGGCCTACACCCGGGGCAACCCGCTCGACTACGACGAATGGGGACAGCCGGGCTGGGCCTACGACGAGCTGCTGCCCTACTTCCGGCGCTCCGAGGACAACGAGCGCGGGGCGTCCCGCTACCACGGCGTGGGCGGCCCGCTGTCGGTGTCCGACAACCGGTCCCGCAACCCCATGTCCCAGGCGTTCATCGCCGGGGCCGTGCAGGCGGGCTTCCCGGCCAACGACGACTTCAACGGCCCGGAGCAGGACGGTTTCGGCTTCTACCAGGTCACCCAGCGCGACGGCAGGCGGTGCAGCACGTCGACCGCGTTCCTGCGGCCGGCGCTGGACCGGCCCAACCTGACCGTGCTGACGAACGTCCAGGCGCACCGCGTGCTGATCGAGAACGGCCGCGCGGTCGGCGTCACGGGGCAGCGGCTGGACGAGGAGATCACCCTCCGGGCCGGCCGCGAGGTCGTGCTGGCCTGCGGCGTCTACAACACCCCGCAACTGCTGATGCTCTCCGGCGTCGGCCCGGCGGACACGTTGACGAAGCTCGGCATCCCCGTCGTGACCGACCACCCCCACGTCGGGCGGAACCTCCAGGATCACCCGATGGTGCCGATGATCTTCACGCACTCGCACCCGATCAGCCTGCTCGCGGCCGGCGATCCGGAGAACGTGCGGCAGTTCACCGAGGAGGGGCGGGGGATGCTGACCTCCAACGGACCGGAGGCGGGCGGCTTCGCGCGCAGCCGGGACGGCCTGCCCGCGCCCGACCTGTGCTTCTTCGCCGCGCCGGGGATGCTCGCCGACAGCGGTCTGGGCACTCCGACGCACCACGCGATCTCCTTCGGGGGCGCGGTGTTGACGACGCGGAGCAGCGGCAGCGTCACGCTCGCGTCGGCCGATCCGACGGCGAAGCCGAAGATCCTGCACAACTACTACGCCGACGAGTCCGATCTGGACGTCGCGGTGGCGGGTCTGCGGATCGGGCTGGAGATCGCGCGGCAGCCCGCGCTGAAGCCGTACGTGGAGGAGGTGTACCGGGCGCCCGACTCGGAGTCGGACGCGGACCTGCGGGCCTACGCCCGTGCCGACACGCAGTCCATCTTCCACCCGACGAGCACGTGCGCGATGGGCGCGGTGGTCGACGCGGACCTGCGGGTGCTCGGTGTGGACGGCCTGCGGGTGGTGGACGTCTCGGTCATGCCGAGCGTCGGCCGCGGCATCCCGAACGCCTCCGCGATCGTGATCGCCGAGAAGGCCGCGGACCTCCTGCGCGGCGTGCCGGCGCCGCTGCCGGACAACGCCGCGGCCGCGCCGCTGACGGACAAGGCCGTGCCCGCGGTGTGAGACCAGGACGTGAAAAAGACCGGTGCGGATTCGGCCGCACCGGTCTTTTCACATCCCACGATCACGCCAGGGTGTCGACCTTCCGCAGGTCTTCCTCGGCCCGCGACAGCATCTCCTTGCCCCGGATCAGGTCCGCGGCCTTCTCCGCGATGGCGATGGTGGCGGCGTTCGGGTTACCCCGCACCAAGGTCGGCATGACGGACGCGTCGACCACCCGCAGCGCGTCGACCCCGAGGACGCGCAGCTCGGCGTCCACCACCTCGCCCATCGCGCACGTCCCCGCCGGGTGGAAGATCGAGTGGGCGTAGAGCCGGATGAACTCGCGCAGGTCCCGGTCCGACTCGGACGCGGGCGGCTCGAACTGGGCCTCGTTGTACGGGGCCAGGGCCCGCTGCCGGGCGATCTCCAGGCCGATGCGGGTCGCCTCCACGGCGTCGTCCAGGTCGGACTCCTCCGCGAAGTAGTCGTGCTTGATCATCGGCTTGGCGGTCGGCTCGCTGGACACCAGGGTCACGCTGCCCCGGCTGCGCGGGGTCAGCATGGACGGGCCGAACGAGATCGCGTGCCGGTCCGGCGGTTGCAGGCCGCTGTCGGCGAACATCACCGGCGCGGCGAGGAACTCCACGTCCGGCGCGGACAGCCCCGCCTTGGTGCGCACGAAACCGCCGACCTCCGGTCCGTTCGCGGTCAACGGCCCGCGCCCCTCGGCGGCGTACCGCTCGACGTTCTCGGGCCGGTTCGCGGTGAGCAGGCTGACCGGCTGGGAGTGCGTGAACACCAGCGGCACCAGGGCGTGGTCCTGGAGGTTCCGGCCGACCCCCGGCTGGTCCAGCACGACGTCGATGCCGTGGGTGGCCAGCTCCTCCGCCGGCCCGATGCCGGACAGCAGCAGCAGTTGTGGCGAGTTGTACGCGCCGGCGCACAGGACCACCTCGCGTGCCGCGCGGATCGTCACGGGCTCCTCGAAGCGGGTTCCCGTGACGCCGGCCGCCCGCCCGTGCTCGACCAGCACCCGGTGGGCCTGGAAGTGCGTCTCGACGGTGAGGTTGGGCCGATCCAGTGCGGGGCCGAGGAAAGCGGTCGACGTGCTGCACCGCCTGCCGTCCCGCTGGGTCACCTGGAACGCGCCGAAGCCGTCCTGTTCCGCGCCGTTGAAGTCGTCGTTGCGCCGGTAACCCGCCTGCGTCGCCGCTTCGACGAACGCCGCGGTCGACGGGTTCTCCGAACGGCCCTCCGACACGGCGAGCGGTCCGCCCACGCCGTGGTGGGCGGACGCGCCGCGCTCGTTGTCCTCGGAGAGCTTGAAGTAGGGCAGCAGGTCGTCGTAGCCCCAGCCGGGCTGGCGCCACCCGTCGAAGTCGACCCGGTTGCCCCGGATGTAGACCATGGTGTTGATGGAGCCCGACCCGCCGAGCACCCGGCCACGCGGCAGGTAGACCCGACGGCGGCCGAGGTGCGGTTCCTCGTGGGTGGAGTAGTCCCAGTCCAGGTGCGTGCGGAACATCCGGAAGGCCCCGACGGGCAGGTGGATGGTGTCGGCGGTGTCCGGCGGGCCCGCCTCCAGCAGGCACACCGTGACGTCGGGGTCCTCGGACAATCGTGCGGCGAGCACGCAGCCCGCGGTTCCAGCGCCGATGATGACGTAGTCGTACACCAGCTCCTCCTTGTCGATGTGGCCGGTCGATGTGGGCCGTCATTACGGGCCGGTTCGGGCTCCGCGGGCAGGTGCGGCGGGTCAGCCGCGCATCGGGCTGGTCTGGTGCGAGGCGATCCGCCAGTCGCCGTCGCGCTTGACGATCACCCACATGCAGCGGAACGTGTCGGCGGGCTCGGGGGTGTCCGCGCCGTCCCGGACGATCCCGCCCTCGGTGATGGCGATCGCGACCGAGTCGTTCACGAGCGTCACCTCGCGCGGGACTTCGGCCAGCCGGGTGCCCCGGAACCCGCCGCGGAACGCCTCGGCGTGGTAGTCCCGGATCTCTCGCCGGTTCTTCAGCTCGATGTGGCCGGACAGCATGCTGCCGTTGTCGAGGAACACCCCGGCGAGGGCGTCCGGGTCGTTCTCCTCCCAGGCCGCCCGGAAGCGGAGCGCGGCGGTGAGCGCCGCGCCCTTCTCCCCGTTGGAGAACTCCCCGTAGTAGGTCGCCCACTTCTTGGCGCTCACGACGAGCGATTCGGCCTTCTCGGCCACGACGCCTCCCTGTCAGATCCTTTGTGGACGGTGCTGCCGACGCGACTCACCAGCGCAGGGTCGCGCCTTCACCGCGCGGGCTGTTCTGGTACCCGGCGAGCTTCCACTTGCCGTCCTGCTTGACGGCGACCCAGGTGGAGCGGACCGCCAGCTCGGGCGCGATCTCGGTCTCGCCGGGCGCGAGGATGCCGCCGTGCGTGCGCAGCAGGGCCACGTCGTCGGTGACGAACCGCACGTCGACCGGACGACCGGTCACGCCGGTGCCCTTGAACGGGCCCGCGTACGCGGCGGACATGAACGAGCGGATCTCGTCCTGCCCCTGCTTGTAGACGTCACCGGGCAGGATCAGGATCCCGTCGTCGGTGAACACGTCCGCGACGCCGGCGGCGTCGTTGCGGGCCCAGGCCGCCACCAGTTCCAGCGGCACGCTCAACGCTTCTTTCTCTTTCGCACTGGTGAACTCGCCGTAGTAGGCGTCCAGTTGCGAAGCGGTCGTGGTCATGCCAGGACTCCCTTTTCGTCCGTTGCCGTGATCGGTTCCCGTTCGTCCGCCGGGGTCTCCCGCGGGCGCAGTTCGTCGGCGACGTGCCCGCCGAGGGCCGCCACGGTGGGCTTGCTCCAGAGGATGTTCGGCGGCAGGTCGAGGCCGTAGCGGCGTTGCAGCCGCACCCGGAGCGCCACGGTCATCACCGAGTCGACGCCGAGTTCCACCAGGGGGCGCTTGAGTTCGACGTCGGACGCCGCCAGGTTCAGCTCCGCCGCGACCTGTTCGCGGATGTCGGCGGTCACCAGCTCCTGCTGCTCGGCCTCGCTCAAGCCCGCCCAGTCGAGCGCGAAACCGGTCGCGCCCTCCTCCTCGACGGCGTTCAGCTCCCGGTACATCGGCACCCTCGGCGCGCCGGCGGGCAGCGGGCGCACCCGCATGATCGCCTTGTAGGGACCGGCGAAGCGGTCGGCGAACGACCACGCCCGGAACGCCTCGGAGAACGAGATCGCGTCCAGGCCGCGGGAGTTGGCCTCCAGCATGGTGCCCGCGATGGTCTCCGACATGCCCATGCCGCGCCACGCCGTCCACGCGAGGCTCACCGTGTCCGTGCGCCCGCCCGCCTGCCGGTGCGCGGCCAGCACGTCCAGGAACGAGTTGGCCGCCGCGTAACTGGTCTGGCCGGTCAGCCGCGCGAACTGGCCGCACGACGAGAAGAACACGAAGAAGTCCAGCGAGCCGGGCGGGAACAGGCGGTGCAGCACCATCGCGCCGGCCACCTTCGGCCACAGCACCTCGTGCAGACCGTCCCGGTCCACCTTGTCCACCATGGCGTCCCGCACCACGCCGGCGGCGTGGATGATGCCGCGCACGGCGGGCAGCCCGTGGGTCGACGGCGCGACCGCCCTGGCGAGCGCGTCGGCGTCGCCGGTGTCGAGCGCCAGCACGCGGACCGTCGCGCCGCGCGCCTCCAACGCCAGCACGCCCTCGATCTGCCGCCGGGTCCGGGTGTCCCGCACCGCGTCCCACTCGGCGCGCGGCGGCAGGCCGCGCCGACCGGCCAGCAGCAGCCGGCGGGCGCCGCGGTCCACCAGCCACTGGCTCACCGCGAGGCCGAGCGCGCCCAGCCCACCGGTGATCAGGTAGCTGCCGGCCGGGTCGCACCGCAGCGTCGTCCCGTCCTCCGGTCGCTCGATCGGGCTCAGCCTCGGCACGGCGGCCTGCCGTCCGGTAAGCGAGATGACGTCCTCGACGCCCGCGGCGTGCCGCAGAAGCGGGAGCAGCGCCTGGCCGGTGCCGTCCCCGAACCGGTCGACGTCCACGACGCCGCCCCACAGCTCGGGGTGCTCGCCCGCGATGATCCGCGAGGTGCCCCACAGCGCGGCGTGGGCCAGCGAAGCCTCGTCCTCGGCGGTCCGCACGCCCTGCGTGAGGCACCACAGCCGGAGGCCGTCGTCCCGCACGTGCGTCAGGCGCTGGACGGTGCGGACCAGCGTCCACGCCGCGCTCTCGGCCGCCTGCTCCGCGGGCTCGCCAGGCCCGGCCGGCTCGGGCGCGACCAGCACCGCGTCGACCCCGGCCAGCGACTCCGGTCGCAGGTCCTCCGGCGACAGCAGGCGTTCGCTCGCCAGCCCCAGGCCGGTGAACTGCTCGTGCAGCCGGCCCGCGACGCTTCCGTCGCCGACGACGACCAGCCGCCGCACGGAGCGGTCGCCGTCCGACACCGGGAACGGGTGCCAGACCGTCTCGTGCACCAGGTCCCGGGCCGCCGCGACGGCTCCCGGCTCGTCCTGCAACGACGCGAACCGCAGTCCGCGCACCTCGCACACGACCCGTCCGGTCTCGTCCGAGACCGTCACGTCCACGGTGTCCTCGGGCGACTGGGGCGACCGCCGCGAGTGCACGGCGATCCTGGCCGGCGGCTCACCGCGGAACACGACCGAGCCGATGTGGGTGGACATCCACAGGCGGCGGGCGTCCTCCGGGGTCACCACGACGGCGCTGATGGTGAGCGCGCCGTCGATCACGTGCGCCCAGCTCGCGGCGTGCCGCGCGGGTGCCGGCTCGATCGTCATCACGGCGAGCTGCTCGCGCTCGTTGCGCCTCAGTTCTTCGATGTCCCACGGGAACGCGTAGCCGCCGACGCCCTGCCGGCGGAACATGCCGTCCACGGCGGACCAGTCCATCAGCTCCGCGCACCGCTCGCGGACGGCCGCGATGTCGGTGTGCCGCTCGGTCGGCTCCAGGGTCCGGTCGACGGTCGCCCCGCAGTGGGTCAGCCACTCCTGGTCCTCGTCGCCGGCCGGGCCGTCCGCGATCCGGGTGGACAGGTGCACCGTGTTCCCGGAGTGCACGATCTGCACCACGCGCGGCGGGGTGACGGCGACCGGGGTGCGCAGGAAGAGGTCGTGCAGACCGGGCTGGTCGCCGTTGCGCGCGGCGGCGGCCACGAACGTGTTGATCAGCACGGCGGCCGGGGTGATCTCGACGCCGACCACCTCGTGGCTCAGCGGGTAGGGGCGGCAGGACAGGTCCAGGCGGGTCTGCCACACCTGCCGGGCGGGCGCGCCGCTCACCGTCAGGTAGCCGCCGAGCAACGTGTGCCGGTCTGGGTCGTGGCCGCCGCCGAACCCGGCGTCGGCCGCGTGCTCGGGGAAGATCCAGTACGGCCGGTGCTGCCAGGCCGCCGCGGGCAGGTCGGCCAGCGAGCCGCCCGCGTGCTGCCGCGGCCAGTCGACCGCCGCGCCGCCGCAGTACAGCTTGCCGAGGCTGCCCAGGAGGGTCGCCACCTCGTCGGAGTCCCGGCGGGTGCTCGGGACGGCCGTGCCGTCCTCCACGCCCAGGTGCTCGAAGGCCTCCATGATGGAGTGGATCACCACGGGGTGTGGCGACAGCTCCACGAACAGCCGGTGGCCGTCCGCGACGGCCGCTTCCACCGCCTGCGCGAACCGGACGGGCTGCCGGAGGTTGGTCGTCCAGTAGTCGGTGTCCCTCGGCGCGGTCGTCCGGGGGTCGGCCAATGCCGTGCTGTACAAGGGGATCTGCGGCGCGCGGGGGTCCAGTTCGGCCGCTGCGGCGGCGACGTCGGCCGTCACGTCGTCCACGTGATGGCTGTGGAACGCGATGTTCGTGTCGACCCGCCGGACGTCGATGCCGTCCGCCCGCCACTGCTCCGCGAGGCGTTCGACGGCCTCCCGGTCGCCGGACACGACGGTGGAGCCGGGGCTCGCCGCGATGGCGGGCACGACACCCGGGTCACCGGCCAGCCGGTCCGCGCAGTCCTGCCAGGGCAGGCCGACCATCGCCATGGCGCCCGGCCCTTCCGCGCGTCGCAACGCCTTCGCCCGGCGGCACGCGAACCGGGCGGCCTGCCGGACGTCGAGGCTGCCCGCGACGACCGCCGCGGCGATCTCGCCGACCGAGTGCCCGATGACCGCGCCCGGCGTGACGCCGCGCCGCCGCCACACCGCCGCCAGACCCACCTGCATGGCGAACGTCATCGCCTGGATCTGCGCCGCGGTCCACGGTCCGCCCTCGGCGATCGCCTCGCGCGGCGTCCAGCCGAGTTCCGCGCGGAACACGTCCGCCAGCGAGTCGATCGCCTCCGCGAACGCGGGATCTTCGCGCAGCAGTTGCCGACCCATGCCGGGCCACTGCGCGCCGTGGCCGGAGAACACCCACACGACCTCGGACGCCTGCCCGGACGCCGCGCGGCCGTCGACCACACCGGGCACGCGCCGTTCCTCGGCCAGCGCGGACAGCCCGGCGGCCAGTTCGGCGGTCGTGGCTGCGGTGATCGCGGCCCGCTGCGCGAGGTGCGAACGGCGTCGGGCGAGCGTGTGCCCGACGGAGGCCAGTGGGACGTCCGGGTGGTCGCGCAGCCACTCCGCCGTCTTGCCCGCCAACGCCCGCAAACCGGGCTCGGACATGGCCGACAGCGGGAACACCGCGGCGTCCGACACCTCGTCGTCCACCGTCGAGGCGAGGTCGGCGGGTGCTTCCTGGAGGACCAGGTGCGCGATCGTGCCGCCGACGCCGTAGCTGGAGACACCGGCGCGGCGCGGGGTTCCGTTCGAGCGCCACGGCGACCGCTCCCCCACCAGGCGCAGGCCGGAGGTCTCCCAGTCGACGCCGGGGTGCGGTTCGGAGTGCAGGCTGGGCGGGATCTCGCCGTGCCACAGCGCGAGCACCGCCTTGATCACCCCGGCGATGCCCGAACCGCCCTCCACGTGGCCGATGTTCGGTTTCAGCGAGCCGATCAGGCACGGCTCGCCCGGCGGGCGTCCCGCGCCGAACACCTTGGCCAGCGCCTGCGCCTCTTCCCGGTCGCCGACCGGCGTGCCGGTGCCGTGCGCCTCGACGTAGCCGACCGTCCGGGGCTCGATGCCGGCGCGGTCGTAGACCTGCCGGAGCATGTGCTCCTGGGCTTCGCTGTTGGGCGCCATCATGCCGTCGGACCGGCCGTCCTGGAACACGCCGCTGCCGACGACGAGCGCGAGGACCGGATCGCCGTCCCGGCGGGCGTCGGCCAGCTTCTTGAGCACGACCACGCCCGCGCCCTCGCCCCGCCCGTAGCCGTCGGCGGCCTTGTCGAACGCCTTGCTCCGGCCGTCCGGGGAAGTCGCGCCGGCCGCGTCCAGCGCGACGAACAACGCCGGGGTGGCCATGATGTTGACGCCGCCGACGATGGCGACCGGCGTCTCGCCGAGCCGGATGCTCTGGCACGCCAGGTGCAGCGCGGTCAGCGAGCCGGCGCACGCCGTGTCGACGGCCATGCTCGGGCCGCGCAGGTCCAGGAAGTACGAGATCCGGTTGGCGATGCCGTAGTAGGTGGTCCCGTTGACCGCGTACGCGCCGGTCAGCGGGATGTCCTCCAGCAGGCGGCGGCCGTAGTCGTTGGAGTTCGCGGCGGCGAACACGGCGGCTTCCGTGCCGCGCAGCGCCAGCGGCGGGACACCGGCGCGCACCAGGGCCTCCCACGCCAGTTCCAGCAGGATGCGCTGCTGGGGGTCCAGGAAGTCCGCCTCACGCGGGGAGATGCCGAAGAAGTCGGCGTCGAACCCCTCGATGTCGTCCAGGAAAGACCCCAGCCGGGTCGTGTTCCGCATGATCGCGGTCGCCTGCGGGCTGCTCGCCGCATACGGTTCCCAACGCCGGTCGGGCATGTCGCGCACCGAACTGCCGCCGTTCACCAGGAACGACCACAACCGGTCCGGCGAGTCGAGGTCGGGAGAAAACCGACAGCTCATCCCGATTACCGCAACCGCGTCGGCGATTTCGATATCCTGACTCAAGTCGAGCCCCTTCCTCCACAGCGCCGGGACCTCGCGGTGTGCCACTGCTCGGGCTGCCGCCGTCGTGTTTCGTCCGTCATCGGCCGCACACATCGTGGCCGGCGGCGGAACTGCGCGTCATCTCGTGGAGTGCGGTCCGCCGGAAAGCGGGCGGCGCCGGTCCCGCAATCACGGAGAAGCACCTCACGGGCGATACCGGTGACGCTGTCCGGGTGGGGTGCGATCCGGCGGTTTCGGCGGCAGAGGTGAGGGTTTGACAATGACCGTGACACCGGCTTCGAGCGGTTCACTGGAATATGGTGCCGAAGACTCGACCGAGGTGATCAGGACACTGCTCGCGGTGACCGCCGCCCGCGAGGGCGACGTGTCGGGCGCGATCGACGACCTGGGCATGGCGCGCACCGCGCGGGTCGCGCTCGGCGAGATCCTGTTCCGGGCCGACCTGGACGACCTCGGCGGCTCGTACGACGAAGCCAACGTGACCCTGGTGCTCACCCACGGCCGGCGGGAGCTGCCGGTCACCATCGCGGTGGGCCCCGACGGCGTCGCCGTGCACGAGCACGTCCGGCAGGCGAAGACCTCCGACGGCGTGCCGTCCCCGGTGGTGACCCAGGACCTGGGCGAGGTGTGCCTGGCGTTGTTCGGGCCCGCCGAGCTGGTCACCGCGACCACCCGGACGATCCGCTGGCCGGGACCGGAGTTCGTCTGCCCGTCACCCCGGCGGCCGAGCCTGCCGACGGTCTTCTTCGCCGTGGTGCAGCGCCTGGTCCAGGTGCTCGACCGGCAGGAGCCGGCGCACCTCGCGGAGCTGGCCGTCCGGTACGGCACCGACAAGTGGGGCGCGATGCACCAGTACCCCCAGCCCTACGAGCGGCACCTCGCGCCGCTCCGCCACCACCGGCTGTCCGTGCTGGAGATCGGCGTCGGCGGCTTCCTCGACCCGTCCCGCGCGGGCGCGTCGCTGCGCATGTGGAAGCGCTACTTCCCGCGCGCCCTGGTCTACGGCGTGGACATCCTGGACAAGCGGGCGGCGGACGCGCCCCGCCTGACCACCATCCGCGCGGACCAGTCCGACGTCGCGAAGATGACCGAGGTGGCCGAGCGGTTCGGGCCGTTCGACGTGGTGGTGGACGACGGCAGCCACATCAGCGACCACATCATCACCACGTTCCGGACGCTGTTCCCGCACGTGCGCGCGGACGGGCTCTACATCGTCGAAGACCTCCAGGCGTGCTACTGGCCCGAGGGCTTCCAGGGCAGCGACGCGGACCTCAACGACCCGGCCTACACGGTGGGCTTCCTGAAGACCCTGCTGGACGGCCTGCACCACCAGGACTTCCTGCGCCCCGACGCGCGGCAGCCGCAGCCGACGGACGCGCACATCAGCTCCGTGCACGTGTACCGGAACCTGGCGGTGATCGAGAAGGGCCCGAACACCGAGGACAGCCCGGTGGCCGACCTGTTCCGGGCGCGGCGGAACGGCCGGAAGTGACGGTCAGCCGTGCTCGGCGAGCGATTCGAGCACGGCAGCCGTTTCCATCGGCGTGGGCAGCCCGGCGATCTCCTCCGCCACCGCCGCAGCGCCTGCGCCGAACGTCAGGTCGTCCAAGACCCGCCCGCAGTACTCGGCCACCCGCTCCGGCGTCGCCTCGTCCGGGAGCAGCACCAGCCCCGCGCCGGACCGCCCGATCGCGGCGGCGTTCTCGAACTGGTCGTCCACCTTCGGCAGCACGACCTGCGGGCAGCCGGCGGCCAGCGCGGTCAGCGAGCTGCCGTTGCCGCCGTGGTGGACCAGCAGCCGGCAGCCGCCCAGCGTCTCGAACAGCGGCACGCGGCCGGCGTGGCGGACCTGCGGCGGCAGCGCGGGCAGCCGGGCGGCGAGGTCGTCGTCCACCGCCAGCACCAGTTCGTGCCCCAACCCGGCCAGGCTCTCGACCACGTCCAGCACCAGCCCCGGCGCCGCGAGGTGCGGCACGACGGTGCCCAGCGTCAGGCAGATCCGGGTGCCGACCGCCGGTTCGAGCATCCAGTCCGCCACCCGCGCGATCCCGTTGTACGGCACGTGCCGCAGGGACAGGTGGCCGGCGGCGTGCGGCAGTCGCAGGCTCGGCGGCCAGAGGTTGACCACGGCGGCGGGCTTCGGCAGCTCGGCGAGCCCCAGCCGGCGCAGGCCGTCCCGGAGGTCGTCCTCCACCTCGGCCCGGTACTCGCCCAGCTCCGGGACGCCCCAGTGCAGCTCGACGTGCGGGACGCCGTGCACCGCCGCCGCGATCGGCCCGGCGAGTTCGGCCCGTTCGGCGACCACGACGTCCGGCCGCCAGGACCGCACGACGCGGAGGGTGCCCGCCAGGCTGTTCGACACCATCCGCGCGAACGACCCGCTGCTGGCGTAACGCGTGTCCGCGAGTCCGGGGGCCGACAGCTCGTGCAGCCCGATCCCCGGGCCGTTGGCCGTGGCCGGCAGGCCGGCGTGCGCCACGGTGGTGACGAAGTTGTCCGGCGCCGCCACCAGCACCTCGTGGCCCATCGACCGCCACGCGGCGGCCAGCGGCACCATCGGGTAGAAGTGTCCGTGTAGCGGCGACGTCGTGAACAATGCCCGCATGACCGGCTCCGATGCGCTGAAGTATTAGTCGGCTCCGGGCCGGGGACAACCGCGCCGGCGGCGCACGATGAATACTCCGGCCCGACCCGGTCGCGCATTGACATCAGCCACCCTACCGGTCCGGGGAATTTCCGGTATTGCGCCAGGGCGCATTTACGGAGATGCGTCCCGCGCCGCCACCGCCGGACCATGGGTGGCACGCTGAGCGACGGAGGCGCAATACGATGAGGATCCTGGTGACCGGCGGCGCGGGTTTCATCGGTTCGGAGTTCGTGCGAGCCACGTTGGGCGGGCGGCTGCCGGACTCGGCGGGCAGCCGGGTCACGGTCCTGGACAAACTGACCTATTCCGGGAATCGGGCCAATCTCGCGCCGGTCGCGGACCTGCCGTCCTTCACCTTCATACGCGGCGACACCTGTGACGCCGCCCTGGTGGACGAGGTGGTCGCCGGGCACGACGCGATCGTGCACTTCGCCGCCGAGACGCACGTCGACCGGTCCATCGTCTCGTCCGGGGAATTCGTCACGACCAACATCCTGGGCACCCAGGTGCTGCTGGCGGCGGCGCTGCGGCACGGCGTCCGGCGCTTCGTCCACGTGTCCACCGACGAGGTGTACGGGTCGATCGACGAGGGCTCGTGGACCGAGGACACGGCGCTCGCGCCCAACGTCCCGTACGCGGCCACGAAGGCGGGCTCGGACCTGCTCGCGCTGTCCTACCACCACACCTTCGGCCTCGACGTCGTGGTCACCAGGTGCACCAACAACTACGGCCACTACCAGTTCCCGGAGAAGCTGATCCCGCTGTTCGTGACGAACCTGCTGGACGGGCGGCGGCTGCCGCTCTACGGCGACGGCGGCAACCGGCGGGACTGGCTGCACGTGTCCGACCACTGCCGGGCCATCCAACTGGTCCTCAAGGCGGGCCGGGCGGGCGAGGTCTACCACATCGGTGGCGGCACGGAGTTGGACAACACCGAGCTGACCGGACGGCTGCTGGCCGCGTTCCGCGCCGGCTGGCACGTGGTCGACCACGTGCCGGACCGGCAGGGCCACGACCGGCGGTACTCGCTGGACATCTCGAAGATCGAACGCGAGCTGGGCTACGCGCCGCGGATCGGGTTCGACGAGGGACTGGCCGCGACCATCGACTGGTACCGGAGCCACCGCGACTGGTGGGAGCCGCTGCTGACCCGTGCCGCGATCCCGTCGCCCGCCGGCGTCCCGGCCGCGGCGGAACCGAACTCGACGCCGACAGCATAGGGGTACTGATGCAGGACATTGAACGGGTCGACCGGTGCCGGGTGTGCGGCCGGGACGACTGGCTCGACATCATCTCCTTCGGGTCGGCGCCGCTGGCGAACGGCCTGCTCGACCCGGCGGCGGACGACGCCGACGAGCAGGCGTACCCGCTGGACGTCGCGCTGTGCCGGGAGTGCGGGCTGATGTCCTTGCGCCACATCGTGAACCCGGAGAAGCTGTTCCGCTACTTCGTCTGGGTGTCGTCGGACTCCGCGCTGATGACCCGGCACCGGCAGCGCGTGTTCGGCTGGTGCGCCGAGAAGTCCGGCATGGCGGCGGGCGACCTGGTGGTCGAGATGGGCAGCAACGTCGGCACCCAGCTCGCGCTGTTCCAGGAACGCGGCCTGCGCACCGTGGGTGTGGACCCGGCACGCAACCTCGCGCGGATCGCGAACGACCGGGGCGTCGAGACCGTCGCCGACTTCTTCGGCCCGGAGGTCACCGCGTCGATCCGGGAGACGCACGGCGCGGCGAAGCTCGTCATGGGACACCAGTGCTTCGCGCACATCGACGACGTGCACAACGTGCTGGACGGCGTCGACCGGGTGCTCGCGCCGGACGGCACGCTGGTCATCGAGGTGCCGTACGTGCTGGACCTGTTGGACGAGAACCAGTTCGACACGATCTACCACGAGCACCTGTCGTACTACTCGCTGACCACGTTGAGCCGGCTTTTCGCCTCGCACGGCCTGCCGGTGGTGGACGTGGAGCGGGCCGACGTGCACGGCGGCTCGATCGTCGTGTTCGCGGCCCGGGAGGGCAGCGGGCGGCGGCCTTCGGCGAGGGTCGCGGACCTGCTCGCCCTGGAGGAGCGGCGCGGCCTCACCACCGCGCGCCCGTACCTGGAGTTCGCCGACCGGACCCGGCGGACCATCGACGCGATCGGCGACGTGGTCCGCGGGCTGGCGGCCGAGGGCAAGCGGATCGCGGGCTACGGCGCGCCGTCCAAGGGCAGCACGCTCCTCCAGATGTGCGGGCTGACCCCGGCGGAAGTCCAGTTCTGCAGCGACACCACGTCGTTCAAGCAGGGCAAGCTGCTGCCGGGCAGCCGCATCCCGATCCGGTCGCCCGAGCAGGCCCGCGCGCAGGCGCCGGACTACTACCTGCTGCTGGCGTGGAACTACGCCGAGGAGATCATCGCCAAGGAACAGGCTTTCCTGGACGCCGGCGGCCGGTTCATCGTGCCGATCCCCCAGCCGCGCATCGTGGACAGCGCGCTCACGGCGTCCGCCTGAACCGGGCCCACGTAGTCGCCGGCCGGGCCGATCCGCTTCGCTGAGCGGATCGGCCCGGCCGTTTTGTTGGATCGGATCGATTCGGCAAGCGGTCCGGCTACCTCAATGAACGGACCGGCCCGGCCGGTTCCTGGCCAGCCACCACACTTTCGCGACCAGGCGGGGACGCCACAGCGCGCGGATCGGGTCGATCAGGCCGGTGACCCGCATCAGCGCCCGCGTGACCTCCGGGTCCTTGGTCGCGGCGTACTGGACCCGGCTCAGGTAGGCGTTGTGCACCCGCACCCGCAGCGGACGGGAGCCCACGACACCGGGGAAGTCCAAGTCACCGCTGGAAGACAGCCGCCAAGGCCCGGACACCGCGCGGGCGAACGCCGCGCGCGGGTCGAGAGTGTCGGGGTCCGGGTTGCCGCGCAGCAGCGACCGCAGCGCCATCGCCTGCGTCGCCGCGACCGTCATGCCCTGGCCGTACACGGGATTGAGGCAGCTCACCGCGTCGCCCAGCACCACCAGGCGCTTCGGGAATCGCGCCAACCGCTCGTAGTGCCGCCACACCGCCGACGGGAACTTGAACGACACCGCATCCGTGACGGGATCGGCGTCCCGCACGGCGTCGTGGATGTCCGGCACCGGCAACGAGCGGGTGTAGGCCAGGAACCCGTCCGCGTCGGTGGGAGGGTGGTCGCCGACCATCCCGGTCAGCGACAGCAGGCAGTGGCCCGACGCGGCCTGACCGAAGAACGCGCCACGCGGGTGCGCGGGCGACGCGATGGTGTTGATGGCCATCGGGCCGTCGAAAGTCTCCGGCGACCGGCGGAACATCCTGGTGGTGTAGGCAAGGCGGATCTTCACCCGCTCCTCTTCGGGCCGTTCGTACCCCAGCTCGGCCAGCCACACGGGCAGGCGCGAGCCACGCCCGGACGCGTCCACGACGAGATCGGCGTCGAGAGGTTCGGTCGCGCCCACAACGGCATCGGCGTCACGCCGCTGTTCCGGCGCATCCACCACTCTTGGGCGCAGCCGCACGCCGATGACCGTGCGTCGATCCGAGGTCGTGAGCGGTCCGAGGACTTCCGTGCAGTCCCGGTAGACGACGTTCGGCAACGCCGCCACCCGCGCCCGCAGCAGCCCTTCCAGCAGTGGGCGGTTGCCGGCGATGGACAGCAGGCCGGTGTCGGCGGGACGGGTGCGCCGGCCGTGGAAATACCAGTGCATCGCACCGAAATCCCGCACCGACAGGCCCGCCGCCCGCGCTTCCTCCAGCAGACCGGGAAACAGCTCCGACATGACGAGATAGCCGCGCGCGTGCAGACCGTGCGCGTGCACGGCATGGGACGCGCCGACACGCGGCTTGTCCACTCCCACCACTTTGTCCCGGTCCACGACCACGACTTCGCGGTAGGACTCGGCAAGCACTCGCGCCGCGAGCGTCCCGGCGATGCTGCCACCGATCACGACCGCGCGATCACCGACGAAATCCTGCGTTGTCCGCACCTTCCGGTCCCCCATCGCACGCGTCTACCGGGCGACACCGACGAACAGACCGCGCCCGAAGAACCCGCCCTCCAGGTATTCCACGGAAAGCCCCGCCCTGGTGAACGCCTTTTCGTAGCCGGCTCGGTCGAACAGGGTCATCTGGAAGTTCTCCACGAAGTGCTCGATGCCGTTCCCCGGGTCGGCCACGGCGTACAACACGTCCACCCGCGAGGTGTCGCCGACCCGCCGCGAATGCGAGACCCGCGCGATGGCCCGGTCGCCGACGCGCACGGCGTCGGTCGCGACATAACCGTCCAGGAACGTGTCGGCGAACCACCACGGCTCGACCACGACGACCCCGCCGGGCGTGAGGTGGTGGGCGAAACTCCGCAGCGTGGCGTCGAGTTCGTCCTGGTCCCGCACGTGGCCGATGGAGCTGAACAGGCAGATGACCGCGTCGAACCGGCTCGCCAGCCGGAAATCACGCATGTCGTCCTGGTGCAGGACGAGTTCGGGGAACGCCTCCTCGGCGACCGCGAGCATGTCCTTCGACAGGTCGATGCCCTCCACCCGGTCCAGCAGCTCGCTGAAGACGCTGAGGTGGTTCCCCGGCCCGCAGGCCACGTCGAGCAGTGACGTCACGTCCGTCTTCCGCTGCCGGAGCAACGCCAACAGGTCGCGGACCTCGGCCCGGTAATCCCGGCCGCGGGCGTGCTCGTAGAACTGGACATAGATCTCCGCGAACTCTTTCGAGTACGTCACAGTCGCTCCCGTCCGCCGGTGCGTGGCCAACGCCCGATGCTCACACCCCGGCGCGGCGGGCAGCATCCTTGAAATTGCCCGCCGACCTCGGGAATCGCAATCCGGGAGACGTCCGGGCCGGTGACGTGGCGATCCGGCGGCTGCACAATCGGGGAGATGCGGCCGGCCGGCGGACCGGGGGAAATTGATCCCTGCCCCCGACCCAGCGACGACAAGGATCGGCCAGTGGTCACCAGCTCGAATCCCTCGGACGGTGTTTCCGCCCCGCGCCTGAACGACCTCCCGGCGCTGACCGGCATGCGGTACATCGCCGCGCTGCTCGTCTTCATCACGCACCTGGCCGTGCCGTTCATGAGCTTCGACCCGGCCGCGGTGCCACCCGTGCCGCCGTTCCGCGACGAGGGCGTCATGAACGGCGTGTACATCTTCATCACCGGCACCGGCATGGCGATGCCGTTCTTCTTCATGCTGAGCGGGTTCGTGCTCACCTGGTCGGCCGGCCGCAAGCTGCGGGCGCGGGGGTTCTGGCGCCGGCGCCTGGTCCGGATCTTCCCCAACCACGCCGTCACGTGGGTCCTGACGATGGTCCTGTACGCGGCGGTGTTCACGCCGGCGGCGGGCCTGACGCACCTGTTCCTGGTGAACACGTGGAGCACGAACCCGAGCTACTGGCTCGGGGCGAACTCCCAGGCGTGGTCGCTGTGCGCCGAGCTGTTGTTCTACCTGTTCTTCCCGCTGCTGCTGGTCTGGGTGCGGAGGATCGCGGACGACCGGCTGTGGTGGTGGGCCGGGGCGATGGTCGCCGGGATGCTCGCGGTGTGCCTGGTGGCCGTCTACCTGATGCCCGAGGGGTCGCTGCTCCAGTTCTGGTTCGTGTACTTCTTCCCGCCGTCCCGGCTGTTCGAGTCGGTGCTGGGCATGCTCATCGCACGCATCGTGCAGAGCGGGCGGTGGCCGAAGATCGGCTTCACCCCGGTGGTGGCCCTGCTGGTGGTCACCTACCTCGGCATGGTCTTCACCCCGATGCCGTACAACCTGACGCTGGTCCCGGCGATCCCGCTGGCACTGCTGATCGGCACCTTCGCGGCGGCGAACGTGCGGGGCAGGCGGACCGTGATGGGAACCAAGCCGATGGTGTGGCTGGGCAACCTGAGCTACGGCTTCTACATGATCCAGGGCGTGGTGCTGTACTGGCTGCGGCCCCGGATACTCGGGACGCAGCAGTTCGACGTGCCGACCGGGATCGCGCTGTTCGTCGGCTTCATCGCGCTGAACACCTTCCTCGGCTGGGTGCTGATGAAGACCGTGGAGCAGCCGATGATGCGCCGCTGGAGCCGGTCCCGAAAGGCGCCCGCGAGGATTCCCGACAACGGCCACTCCGCCGGCGGTCCGCAGCCCACCGAGCGCGGCAGCAGCCAGCCCGCCGACCGCCCGACCGCTGCCCGCGTGGACCAGCCGGCGAAGGATCTCGGCGCGCCCTGACCCATCGGTTCCCGTTCAGCACAAGGAGATCCCGTGCGCATCCTGTTCACGCCGCTCGGCGTGCACACCCACGCCCTCAGCATGGTCCCCTTCGCCTGGGCGTGCCGGGCGGCCGGGCACCAGGTCCGGTTCGCCGCGCAGCCCCGCGCCGCCGACACCCTCGTCCGCGCCGGCCTGTCCGTGGCGGTCGTCGGGCAGTCCTACGACTTCCAGCACAACGTCCTGCGCTTCATGCGATCCCTGACGGGGCAGGGCGACCAAGCCGACGACCCCGCGCCGTACGGGCCGTGGACCGAGTCCGCCGAAGTCATCGCGCCGGAACTGATCCGGTTCGCCCGGGACTGGCGGCCGGACCTGGTGGTCACCGACCCGATGTTCTACGCCGGCCCGCTCGTCGCCGAAGTGCTCGGCGTGCCGCTGCTGCGCCTGCTCTGGGGGCCGGACTGGATCATGCCCGGCTGCGGCATGGGCGGCTTCGCCGAGGACGGGGGGCAACCCGCGCCGTGGCCGGACGAACTCGTGGCGCTGTACGAGTCGCACGGCGCGCGGACGGCGGTGGACTTCGCGGCGGCCACGCTCGACCCGTTCCCGCCGAGCCTGCAACTGCCCGGCCTGGCGAACCGGGTCACCATGCGATCGGTGCCTTACAACGGTTCCGACGTCCTGCCCGACTGGACGGCCGAACCGCCCGCACGGCCCCGGATCTGCCTCACCTGGGGCACGTCGACCAGCCTGTACCTCGGCGAGCAGCACTTCCTGCTGCCCCAGTTGCTGTCCTACCTGGACGGGCTGGACGTGGAGGTCGTCCTGGCGATCACGAAGGCCGACCGCGCACGGATGGGCGACCTCCCACCGCACGTGCGGGTCGCCGAGAACCTCCCGCTCGACCTGTTCCTGCCGTCCTGCGCGGTGATCGTGAACCAAGGCGGGTCCGCCGTCATCGCCTCCGCCGCGACCCACGCCGTGCCGCAGGTCGTGATCCCGCTCTTCGCCGACCAGCCGACCAACTCACGACTCCTGGCGGCGACCGGCGCGGGCATCCAGCTCGACGTGTCCACAATGGACGGCGAGCAGGTGCGCACGGCGGTCACCGCCGCGATCCACGACGATGAGCCACGCGCAGCGGCCCGCCGTCTGCAAGCGGAGATCAACTCGCTCCCGACCCCCGCCGAGACCGCCGACAGCCTGGACGAGATCATCGCCAAGGGCAGCCGGTAGGGGTCAGCGCCGGGCCAGCGACCCGATCTCATCGAGGAGTTCGGCCTGGCGCAGACTCTCGTCATCGAAAGCCGTCCCGTTCCGCACCGCGGCGACGAAAGCCGCGACCGAGTTGGCGACCTGGTCATCGGGCGGCAGCGGAATGCGTTCCCCACCGCAGTGCACGATCGGCACGAGGTCGGCGGGCGGGCTGTAGGCGCGGTCGACCGTGATGCTTCCCTCGGTGCCACGCAGTTCGTACGACGACTCGTAGGCGTGGTCCAGTCCGAACGTAAGCTGCGCCACCACTCCGGACTGGGTGCGCAGCAACGCCGCGCCCAGCGTGTCGACCGGTGTTCCGCTGAGCACGGCTCCGCACACGGTCAGCTTCCCAGCGAGAAAGTACTGGGCCGTCCGGACCGGGTACAGCGCGATGTCCCAGAGCGCCCCTCCGCCGAGACGCGGGTTGTAGCGGATGTCGTCCTCGGGCAGGCGCGGGATCGTGTAGGTCGCGTGGATCGAGCGCAGCTCACCGATCCGTCCTTCCGCCAGCAGCCGGCGCACGGCCCGCTGCTGACCGTGGTGGACGAACATGACGTTCTCCACCAACGCGAGTCCGGAACGCCGGGCCAGCTCGACCAACGCCCTCGTGTGGCCCAGATCCGTGGTCAGCGGCTTCTCCGCCAGCACGTGTTTGCCCGCCCGCAACGCGGCTTCGACCCACTCACCGTGCAGCGCGGCGGGAACCGGCGCGTACACGGCGTCGATGTCCTCGCGTTCCACCAGGCCCGCGTAGCCGAGGACCGGCAGGCACTCGAACTCGCGCGCCACCGCCTTCGCCTTGTCCGCGTCCCGACTGGCCACCGCGACCACCTCCACGTCCGGTGACGCCACCATGGCGGGCAGCATCCTGCGGCGGGCGATGGCCGCGCACCCCAACACCCCGATGCGGATCCTCACCGGCACCCGTCCCTTCCTCGACGTGACGCCTGACCACTCTCACGCCGCCGGGTGGACGCCGCCACTCCCCCCGTGCCGAACCGCGATCGCATTCGGAGAGATGCCCGACCATGATCGACGTGCCGATGATGGACGCCTCGTGGCCGTGCGGAAGGGGCGTCGGAGATGTGCGGAATCGTCGGCTGGCTGGACTTCGGGCGCGACCTGGTCGGCGAAGCCCCGGTCGTCCGGGCCATGACGGACACCATGGCGTGCCGGGGCCCCGACGACGAGGGGACGTGGGCCGACACGCACATCGCGCTGGGCCACCGCCGCCTCGCGGTGATCGACCTCGCGGGCGGCCGGCAGCCCATGGCCGCCGACGAGGACGGCCGCACGCTCGCCGTCCTGAGCTACAGCGGCGAGATCTACAACTTCCGGGAGCTGCGCGCCGAGCTGGAGTCACGGGGCCACCGGTTCCGGACCCGGAGTGACACGGAAGTCGTGCTGCGCTCCTACCTGGAGTGGGGCGAGGACGTCGTCCACCGGCTGAACGGCATGTACGCGTTCGCGCTCTGGGACGCCGTGCGCGGTGAGCTGCTGCTGGTCCGCGACCGGCTGGGCATCAAGCCGCTGTACTACTACCCGCTGCCGGACGGCGTGCTGTTCGGGTCCGAGCCGAAGGCGATCCTGGCCAACCCGCTCGCCGAGGGCGTGGTCGACGCGGACGGCCTCCGCGAGCTGATGGCCATGGTGAAGACGCCGGGGCACGCCGTCCTGCGCGGCATGACCGAGCTGCGTCCCGGCCACCTCCTGCGCATCGGCCGGGACGGCCTGTCCACCCGCCGGTACTGGGCGCTGGAGGCCCGTGAGCACACCGACGACCTGGACACCACCGTGCGCACGGTCCGGGAGCTGCTGGACGACATCGTGACACGGCAACTGGTCTCCGACGTGCCGCTGTGCGCGCTGCTGTCGGGCGGGCTGGACTCCAGCGCCATCACCGCGCTCGCCGCGCGGTCGCAGCCGATCCGCTCGTTCACGGTCGACTTCGCCGGCTACGCCGAGAACTTCCAGCCGAACCTCGTCGCGGGCACCACGGACCTGCCCTTCGCGCACGACCTGGCGGCGCACGCCGGCACCGACCACACCGACATCGTGCTCGACATCGCGGAACTGGCCGCGCCCGACGCCCGGACGGCCGTGCAGCGGGCGCGGGACATCCCGAACGAGGCCGGCGATTTCGACACATCGCTGTACCTGCTGTTCCAGGCGATCCGCGAGCACTCGACGGTGGCGCTGTCCGGCGAGGGCTCGGACGAGGTCTTCGGCGGCTACAAGTGGTCGTTCGACCCGGCGGCGGTGGCGGCGGACACGTTCCCGTGGCTGACGTTCCTGTCCCAGGCGGACGCCGTGTCCCGGCTGTTCGACCCCGAACTGGTCGCCCACCTCGATCTGCCGTCCTACCGGGCGCAGCGGTACCGCGAGGCGCTGGCGGAGGTCCCGCGACTGGCCGGCGAGACCGGCTCGCAGCGGCGGATGCGGGAGATCGACCACCTGCACCTGACGCGCCACCTCCAGACGCTGCTGGACCGCAAGGACCGGCTGAGCATGGCCGTGGGCCTGGAAGTGCGCGTGCCGTTCTGCGACCACCGGCTGGTGGAGTACGTGTTCAACGTGCCGTGGTCGATGAAGGTGTTCGACGGCCACGAGAAGAGCCTGCTGCGCGCGGCGGTGCGGGACGTCCTGCCGCGCTCGATCGCGGAACGCCGGAAGTCGATCTACCCGTCGACCCTGGACCCGGCGTACGAGCAGGCGGTGCGCGACGAGCTGAGGTCGGTGCTCGACCAGGGCGACGCCCCCGTCCGGCCGCTGCTGGACGTGGCCGCGACCAGGCGGTGGCTGGACACCCCGATCGGCACGATGTCCAACCCGTGGTTCCGGATGAGCCTGGAAGCGGCGATCCAGCTCAACGCGTGGCTGACGCGCTACGACCTGAAGCCGGCCCTCTGAACAGCCGTGAGCCGCCGCGCTGGGGGTCAGGACGCGGCGGCTCACGGGCGGCCTGATCGTGGTCAGGCCGCAGGTTGGCGTTCCACTCCCGGACCTCCTTCGCCGCCGGGGCCCGTCACCTGCACCTTTTCCAGCAGGAGCAGGGCCAGCACGCCGCTCAGCGCGAACAAGCCCGCCGCGATCTGGAACGCCATCGTGTAGCCGTCGGTGGCCGCCACGTTCACCGGCACACCGGCGCCGATCTCGTTGTTCGCGTGCCGCAGCGCGAACGTCACCAGGAACGCCAGGCCCAGCGCGGTGCCGACCTGCGCCATGGTGTCCTGCACCCCGGACCCGAGGCTGGAGTCCTGCTCGGTGACCTCGTGCAGCGCCGCGCCGAGGATGGCAGGCATCCCGA
This sequence comes from Actinosynnema sp. CS-041913, assembly GCF_050942485.1. Lineage (NCBI taxonomy): Bacteria > Bacillati > Actinomycetota > Actinomycetes > Pseudonocardiales > Pseudonocardiaceae > Actinosynnema > Actinosynnema sp. CS-041913. The sequence continues at coordinate 4,850,082 of NZ_CP192037.1, forward strand.
AGCCGGTGAACAGACCCAGCAGGAACGTGCCGGGCAGCACCCCGCCGATGAAGGTGCTGTCCACCTCCAAGCCGCTCAGCAGCAGCAACCCCGCCGCCGAGCCGAAGAAGCTGACCGTCATCACGGTGCGCGCGCCCAGCTTCGTGATCAGACCGGAGCCGAGCCCGATGCCGAGCACCATCGCCACACCGCTCGGCACACCGGCCAACCCGCCCTGCAACGGCGTGTAGCCCAACACCTGCTGGAGGAACAGGCTCATCAGGAACACCTGAGAGTAGAAGCCCGCGCCGAAGAAGACGCTGACGACGTTCGCCGTCACGCGGGTCCGGTTGGCGAAGAAGCTCAGCGGGATCAGCGGCGCGGTGGACCGCGACTCGACGAAGACCATGACAGCGAGCAGCACCACACCGCCCAGCAGCGGCCCCAACACCGACCACGAGCCCCAGGCGTGCTCGGCGGCCTGGAGCAGGCCGTAGACGATCGCCACGAGGCCGGCCGTGCCGATCAGCGCACCGGCGAAGTGCGGCCGGCTGCCGTCCCGGACCATCTTGCTCTCGGCCACCAACCGCACCACCATGACCAGCCCGAGCACGGCGATCGGCAGGTTGATGAAGAAGATCCAACGCCACGACGCCAGGTCGACCAGCGCCCCGGAGATGACCACCCCACCGATGCCCGCGAGGCTGGTCAGCCCACCCCAGATGCCGTACGCCTTGGCCCGCTCACCGGGATCGCGGAAGAGCAGCGTGATCAGGCCGAGCGACGCGGGCGCGGCCAACGCCTCACCGACACCCTGCACGAACCGTCCGATCACCATCATCTCGGCGTTGAACGCCGCACCGCACACCGCCGAGGCGAGCGCGAAGAGAGCGACGCCGACCATGAACATCCGCCGCCGACCGTAGATGTCGGCAATCCGCCCACCGAGCAACAGCAGCCCACCGGCCATGATGACGTACCCGTTGACGACCCAGGCGAGCCCGGCCGGGGAGAACCCCAACTCCTGCTGGATGCGGGGCAACGCGACGTTCACCACGGTGACGTCGAGAACGAGCATGAAGTGGATCAGCCCCAACACGAGCAAGGCACGCCACCGCCGTGGATCCGGCTCAAGCTGCTCCCCGCCCACGTCCTGCCGCTGCGGTGTGGCGTCGGGTTCCATGGAAATCCCTCTCCGCGCCGAGCGCCCCCGTTGGGCACCGTCCGTAGAGGTGTCGAAGCCGGTCCGACGATTTCGACAGCCGAACACCGCCTCTCGGAGAGACGTTCACCCGAACGGACGACTCGCTGCGGGCCGGCGGACCGGAACCGCCAAGAACGCCAAGAACGCCAAGAACGCCAAGAACGCCAAGAACGCCAAGAACGCCAAGAACGCCAAGAACGCCAAGAACGCCAAGAACGCCAAGAAGGATGGTCCCCCGTTTTTGCTTTCGCCTTCTACGCAGCTTGACGGCAGAAGAGCGACCACAACGCCACCGCCGGCCACACAAAGCAGGTCTTGGACACAGCCGGGAACACTACGAAGCAGCACCACATCGCCGAAAAAGCCTGGAAGCCGCCGGGGACGGCCGCAGACGCAACACGCCGCCCGCAACCGTCCCCGGGGTCACCACAAGCCGCGCACCAAGCCCGCACCAAGCCCCGCACTAAGCAGGCACAACGTCCGCAACCACACACACCACGTTGTCCGGACCGCCATTGGAGTTGGCCAACTCCACCAGCCGAAGCGTGACCTCATCGGGATCGAGAGCCGACCCCAGCACCTCCCGCAGCTCACCCTCCGGCACAACGGTGTGCAACCCATCCGAGCACAACAGGTACCGGTCCCCAGGCAGGGCATCGTGCAGAGCCAGATCCGGCTCCGCATCCTTCCCGTGCAACGCCCGCACCAGCATCGACCGCTGAGGATGACTCAACGCCTCCTCCTCCGACAGCCGACCCTCGGCGATGAGCGACTGCACCACCGTGTGGTCGTGGGTGATCCGGAACAACCCACCACCCCGATACAGGTACACCCGCGCATCACCGACATGCACCAGACCCAACCGCGACCCGGACAACACAAGAGCCGTCAACGTAGTCCCGCTACAAGCGGAGTCGCCGTGCACAGACAGGTAATCGCCAACCGCCACTCCAGCCCGGTGCACAGCATCCGCCAGGGTGTTGAGCAGCTCACCCGCCGGAATCACCGTGTCCAACGGGGCCAAGGTCTGGATCGCCATCGAGCTGGCAGGCTCGCCACAAGCGCCGAACCCATCGGCCACAGCCAGCAGCCGTTCGCCCGCATAACCGTGGTCCTGGTTCGAGTCGCGCACAAGTCCTCGATCAGTGCGCAACGCGTAACGAAGTGCGACAGACATGGTGGTGTCCCTCCCGGAGAGCTGTTCCACGAGGAAGGCGGCAAGGTTCCGGCGAGCGGCCGTATCGGCTTCGACCTGCGCCCAGTAGGCGCGGACCTCCGCAGCGGCATCCGCCGAGGCGAGTTCGCAAACCTGCCGGATACGGGCCAACGGCATCCCGAGCCGACGCAGCCACGCCACGAGACGCGCCCGGTCGAGCTGGTCCGGCGAGTACCGCCGGTAACCAGACACCGGATCGACCCGGGCCGGCGTCAGCAGACCCAGCTCGTCGTAGAGCCGGAGCGCCTTCGGCGACAGGCGGGCAGCCCGCGCGAACTCCCCGATGGTGACCAGCTCCACTACCCCACCCCTCCCTCGGTCGGGCCCGATGGCCCGGAACCACCGTGCGGCTTCCCCAAGGGTGAAGGTCAACTCACGACATCGAAGACAGCCAGGCACGGGCACCCGCGACCAGAGCCGCCACACCCACCTCCAAGGTCGGGCTGATGACCGGCGCGAACAGCGGCGAGTGGTTGGCGGGCAGCCCGCCGACCACCTCGCGCACCTCCTCCACCGTCGCCGCGTGGGCGAACGCGCCGGGATCGGCCCCGCCGAGCAGCCAGTACACCAGCGGCACGCCGGCCGCCGTCGCGAACACCCCCACGTCCTCACTGCCGGTGACCGGGCCGGGGTCGACCACCCGCTGGTCCGTCACCACGCCGGCCAGCCCCACCCGGGTCCGCGCGACCGCCTCGGCATCGTTGACCACAGCCGGATAGCTCGACAGCACAACGATCTCCGGCGCACGCGTGGCACCCGACGCAGCCGCTTCCGCGCGCACGACCCGCTCCACGGCCGCCAACACCCGCGCACGCACGGCCGGGCGGTAGCTGCGCACGCTGAGCAACAACTCGGCGTCGTCCGGGATGATGTTGGCCACCGTCCCGGACCGGATCGCGCCTACCGTGACCACGGCCGTGTCACCGCCCGCGACCTCCCGCGACACGATCGTCTGCAACCGCAGCACGGTCGCCGCCGCCATGACCACCGGGTCCACCGAAGCCTCCGGCCGCGACCCGTGCCCTCCCTCGCCGTACAACGTCACCCGAACGGTGTCCGACGCGGCGAACGCCGGACCGGCCCGCAGCCCGAGGAACCCGGCCGGGATCGGCGCGACGTGCTGGCCCAGCACCACATCCGGCTTGCCGAACCGGTCGAACAGCCCGTCGTCGATCATCGCCTGGGCCCCGCCGCCGACCTCTTCGGCAGGCTGGAACACCGCGACGACCGTGCCCTGCCACGTGTCACGCCCCGCCGCCAGTTCCCGCACGGCCCCGACCAGGCACGTCACGTGCACGTCGTGCCCACAGACGTGTGCGACCGGCACCGCCTGCCCGTCCCGGTCCACGACGGCCGTGCTGGCATACGGCAGCCCGGTGCGCTCGGCGACCGGCAACGCGTCCATGTCGGCCCGCAACAACACCGTGGGCCCGTCACCGTTCCGCAACACCCCCACGACGCCCGTCCCACCGACGCCCTCGGTGGTCTCGAACCCGGCGGCACGCAACTCGCGCGCGGCGACGGCCGCCGTGCGGGTCTCGGCGAACCCCAGTTCGGGGTGCTGGTGCAGGTCGCGGTACAGATCGGCGAGGGTCACGACGATCACTATCAGCGTCCGGGCCGTCGGCGGCAACACGGGACTGCCGCAGCGATCCCGGCCTAGCCACGACCGGCAGGCGCCTCGTCCGGGCTCCACGGCCCGGTGATCGGCCCCGGCCGCACCGGAGGCTCCTGGACCAAAGCCGTGGTCGGTACCGTGTTGTGGTGCAACCGGAACACGTCGAACCGGTTGTAGTGGCCGATGATGTCGTGCATCTGCTTCGGCTGGATGCACCGCGCCAGGTCGATCTCGGCGTACACGATGCCCTCGGCGTCGATCAGCGGTTCGGTGACGGGGTTGCCGTCGGGGCCGAAGATCCCGGACAACGCGCTGTGCGGGCGGCGCATTCGGCGGGCGGTGTCCTCGTCGCCGTGGGCCGCGATGTCGATCATCTCGTCGGTGATGGTGGAGCAGGCGACGATGGAGAACAGCTTGCCCTCGAACGCGTGTGCGGCGGTGCGGATCGCGATGGCCTGGGCCATGTCGTAGTCCGCGGGGGCGACGGGCAGCGCGATGTAGTTGGCGGCGTGGACGAGTTCGCCTTGGGCGAGCAGCGCGAATCGGGCCAGGGTGTTGGTGTTCTCGCCACACGCGAGGACGCCGAGCGGGCCGACCGGGGTCTGGTGCACGACGACCGTGCTGCCGTCGCCGGGTGTCCAGGTCAGCTTCTCCGCCCACGTCGGCATGAGTTTGCGGTGCAGGCCGAGCACCGCGCCGTCCGGGCCGATGGTCAGGACGCTGTTGTAGAGCACGCCGAGGCTGTGCCGGCCGCGTTCGTTGACGCCGATGACGACGGTCGTCCTCGTGGCCGCCGCCGCCGCGCGCAGGGTGTCGACGTGCGGGCCCGGCACGTCGACGGACGCCCGGTACAGGCGCTCGTACAGCGGTGAGGCGGCGACCGGGCTCATCGTCCAGTTCCAGTACGGGTAGCCGGGGACGAAGACCTCGGGGAACACCACCAGTTCCGCGCCCCGGCCGGCGGCCTCGTGGATGATCGACACGGCCTTGGCGACCGTCGCGGCGGGATCCAGGTAGACCGGCGCGGCCTGCACGGCGGCGGCGGTGAAGCGGGGGAAGTCTTCCACGGGTTCTCCTACCGTCCGGGACGCCAACGTTGGTGCACCGGCTCGGTTTCGGCGGACCGGAGCGTGAGCATGGGACGGGCACGGCCGCCGACCGGCGGTTTCGCGCTGCCGGCGGCGTACATCGAGGGCCAGTGCGCCCCTGGCCCGGTGTAGCCGAGGTCGGCCGCCGCGTGCAGGGTCCACGCCGGGTCGTACAGGTGTGCCCGGCCGATGGCGATCAGATCGGCGCGGCCCGCGAGCAGGATGGAGTTCGCGTCGTCGTAGGTCGAGATGCCGCCGACGGCGATCGTCGGAACGCCTGTCGCGGCACGGATGCGGTCCGCGAACGGGGTCTGGTAGCTGCGCCCGTAGGCCGGTCGTTCGTGCGGGACGACCTCGCCGCTGGACACGTCGATCGCGTCCACGCCGTGCGAGGCGAACGCGGCGGCGATGCGCACCGCGTCGTCCACCGTCGTGCCGCCAGGCGCCCAGTCCACGGCGGAAATCCTGGCCAGCAAAGGCTTCTGCGCCGGCCACACCGCCCGCACGGCATCGACGACCGCGAGCGGGAACCTCAACCGCCCGTCGAGTCCCCCGCCGTAACGGTCGGTGCGCTGGTTGGTGAGCGGCGACAGGAACGTCGACAGCAGATACCCGTGGCCTGCCTGGATCTCCAGCACGTCGAACCCGGCGTCGTCAGCCCGGACCGCCGCTGCCGCGAACCGCTCGGCGATGGCGTGCAACTCGGCTTCGGCGAGTGCCCGCAGGTCGGCGACGCCCGGACCACCCTTGCGGCCGGAGTGGTTGAGCTGCACGCCGACAGCGGCCCCGCTGTGCTCGTGCACCGCGTCCGTGATCCGCCGCCATGCGCCGGTCTGCTCGTCGGTGTACAGACCGGCGCAAGCGGGTGTCGCCCGAGCGTCCGCGCTGACGGCGGTCATCCCGGCGAGCACCAAACCCGCCCCGCCCAGCGCTTTCCCGACCAGGTGCAGGAGTTCGGCATCCCCCGGGACACCGTTCTCCGCGCGGTCGATGGCGATCGGCGCGGCGACCGCCCGGTTGCGGAGCACCAGACCGCGCAAGGCGAACGGCTGGAACAGGGGCGGGGCGGGCTCGTCCCGCCGAAGCGGCTGCCGGGCGTCGAACCACCGGTCCAGGGCGGCGATGTACTCGGGGTCGCGCAGCCGGAGGTTGTCGTAGGTGACGCGCCTGCTGCGGGTCAGCAGGTTGAACGCGAACTGCTCGGGCTCCTGGCCGACCGCGTGCTCGATGGTCTCGAACCACTCCAGGCTCGCCTGCGCGGCCCGTTGGGTGGACTCCACGACGGGCCTGCGTTCGGCCTCGTAACGGTCCAGCGCGGTGTCCAGGTCGGGCGCGGTCCGGAGGGCGGCGGCCAGCGCCAGCGAGTCCTCCATGGCCAGCTTGGTGCCGGAGCCGATGGAGAAGTGCGCGGTGTGCGCGGCGTCGCCGAGCAGCACGATGTTGCCGTGTCGCCACGTCGCGTTGCGCACGGTCGTGAACCGGACCCACTTGGAGTTGTTGGTCAGCAACGAACTCCCGTCGAGGAAGTCGCCCAGCAGCTCGGCGCACCGGGCCACGCTGTCCTCGTCGCTGCGCCCCGGCGGGAGGTCGCGCGCGGCCAGGTCGGCGAACCCCGCCGCGCGCCAGGTGCGTTCGGTCAGCTCCACGATGAACGTGCTGCGCTCGGCGCTGAACGGGTAGGCGTGCACCTGGACGGGGCCGAAGTCCGTCTCCCGCACGGTGAACGTGAACGCTTCGAGCACCCGGTCGGTCGCCAGCCACATGTACCGGCACTCGCGCTCGTCCAGCGACGGCTGGAAGACGTCCGCGTGCTTCGCGCGGGTGGCCGAGTTGACGCCGTCCGCCGCCACCACCAGGTCGTAGTCGCGGGCCAGCGCGTCGGCGGCCGGCGCGAGGGCGGAGAACCGCAGGTCCACGCCCAGGTCCCGGCAACGCCGCTGGAGGAGGCCGAGCAGCCGGGTGCGCTCGATCGCCGCGAACCCGTGCCCGCCGGAGGTCTGGACGGCGCCCCGGTAGTGGATGTCGATGTCGCTCCAGCGCGCGAACTCGGCCTCCATCGCGGCGGCGATCACCGGGTCGGCGCCGGCGATGCCGTCCAGGGTCTCGTCGGAGAACACCACGCCGAACCCGAAGGTGTCGTCGGCGGCGTTGCGCTCCCAGACGGTGACCTCCCGCTGGGGGTCGAGCTGCTTGGCCAGTGCCGCGAAGTACAGCCCGCCGGGGCCGCCGCCGACGACCGCGATCCTCATCGGCCCACCACTTCGACCACGCCGGCCAGGGCGGAACGGACCTCGGGCGGCCACGGCGTGGCGGCGGGCGCGTCCGGCTCCACGTGCGCGATGACCATGGTGCCGTCGGCGGCCACGCCCGACTCGCCGTGCACCGTGAACTCGTACCGCAACGAAGTCCGGCCGAGCCGCACGATCCGCAGCCGGGTGCGCACGGTCTCGCCGAACCACAGCCGGGAGCGGTAGTTCACCTCGTGCCGCACCCTCGGCGTGCGGCCGAAGAGCCCGGCCAGCCCGTGGCCGCGCAGCAGCTCCGCCTCGGCCTGTTCCACCCAGCGCAGGATCGCGGAGTGGTGCTGGTGGCCCGCCGCGTCGGTGTCGTGCCACTCGACCAGGCGCTGGATCGTCACTTCGCCGCCGGCAGTGGCCTCCGGTGTCGCCATCGCTGCTCCTCCAGGACTCTTGACACCGGGAACGGTATTGCGGAATGTTGACGTGCGTCAAGACAACGAGATATCGCGCAGAGCGGCTGAGGAGCTGCCATGACGACGTACAGCGATGACGTGCTTGGCCGGGCCCGGGTGACCGACAACGCGGACCTGCACGCCTACTACGACAAGCTGGCGCGCCTCGACGCCGGCGCGCTGTGGACCATCGCGAACAAGATCGAACCGTGGTTCCCGCAGCCGGAGTCGGTACCGGTCAAGTGGAGCTACCAGGAGCTGCGCCCGCTGGTCCTGGAGGCGCTGCGGCTGGTCAGCGGCGACGACGCGGGCCGCCGCGTGGTCGCGCTGTACAACCCGCGGCGGCGGGACATCGCGGCGACCGTCGGCCTGCTCTACAGCGGCCTGCAGATCATGGGTCCGGGCGAGTCGATGACCGCGCACCGGCACCAGGCCGCCGCCCTGCGGTTCGTCATCGAGGGCACCGGCGCGTGGACGATCGTGGACGGCCAGAAGCTCAAGGTGGGGCCGCGCGACTTCGCCATCACGCCCAACTGGACGTGGCACGAGCACGGCAACGAGGGCGAGGACGGGCCGGTGATCTGGCAGGACGGCCTGGACATCCCGCTGGTCAACGCGCTGGACGCCGGGTTCTACGAGGTGCACCCGGACGTCTACCAGAAGCAGGAGGGGATCACGAACTCCTCGCTGCACGTCTACGGCGCCGGCCAGTTGCGGCCGTTCGGCGACACCTGGCACAAGAACCACTCGCCGCTGCTCGCCTACCCGTGGGAGCCGACCTACGAGGCCTTGCTGAACGCGGCCAAGGCGACCGACGGATCGCCGTTCGACGGCGTCATCATGGAGTACAGCAACCCGCTGACCGGCGGCTCGGTGATGCCGACGATGAGCGCCCACATGCAGTTGCTGCGGCCGGGTGAGGCGACCCTCGCGCACCGGCAGGTCGGCTCCAAGATCTACACCGCGGCCAAGGGCAGCGGGCACTCGGTGGTCGCGGGCAGGCGCATCGACTGGACCGAGGGCGACATCTTCTGCGTCCCGTCGTGGGCCTGGCACGAGCACGCCAACGCGAGCCGCTCCGACGACGCGTGCCTGTTCTCGTTCAACGACTTCCCGGTGATGCGCGCGCTCGGCTTCTTCCGCGAGGAGGCCTACCCGCACCACGACGGCCACCAGCTTGTCGCCTGAGCACCCATCCCAGAACGGAAACCCATGCTGCTGGTCACCTTCTCCACCGCCGACGGCCGCCCCCGCCTCGGCGTGCAACGGGAAACCGACATCGTCGACGTCGCCGCCCTCTCCCCCGACGCTCCAACCACGCTGTGGGACGTCGTGAACGGCTCGGTGGACACCGTCGCGGCGCTGCTCGCGGGGCCGATCCCGGACACGGCGCTGCACCCGGTCGACGGCGTGCGGCTGCACGCGCCCCTGCGGCCGGGCAAGATCGTCGGCGTCGGGCTCAACTACACCGAGCACGTCGCGGAGTCGGCACGGGCGCTGGACACCGCCAACGACCTGCCCCAGCAGCCGGTGCTGTTCTGCAAGCCGTCCACCGCCGTCATCGGTCCCGACGAGCCGATCGAGCACAACGCCGCGCTGACCTCGCAGCTCGACTGGGAGTGCGAACTCGCCGTGGTGATCGGCCGGACCGCGAAGCGGGTGCCGCCCGAGCGCGCCTTGGACTACGTCTTCGGCTACAGCGTCGTCAACGACATCAGCGCGCGGGACCAGCGCCGGGCCGGTTTGTGGTTCTACTCCAAGGGACAGGACACGTACGCGCCGTTCGGGCCGGCGATCCGCACCGCCGACGAGATCCCCGACCCGCACGCGCTCGACCTCTCCCTGCGGGTGAACGGCGAGGTGAAGCAGAAGTCCAACACCCGGTACATGCTGTTCCGCATCCCCGAGCTGATCGCGGACATCAGCGCCGGCTTCACCCTGGAACCCGGCGACGTGATCGCGACCGGCACGCCGTCCGGCGTCGGCGCGGGTCTGTCGCCGCAGCAGTGGCTGTGGCCCGGTGACGTGGTGGAGGCGACCGTGCAGCACGTGGGCACCCTGCGCAACCCGGTGGTGGACGCGCGATGACGTACCGGATCGGCCAGATCGTGCCCAGCTCCAACGTGACCATGGAGACCGAGATCCCGGCGATCTTCCGGGCCCGGGAGACCGTCGCGCCCGAGCGGTTCTCCTTCCACTCCAGCCGGATGCGCATGAAGCAGGTGCGCCCGGAAGAACTCGCCGCCATGGACGCCGACTCCGGCCGGTGCGCCGCCGAGCTGTCCGACGCGCGGGTCGACGTGCTCGGCTACGCCTGCCTGGTGGCCATCATGAGCCTGGGCCGGGGCTACCACCGCACGTCGGAGCGGAACCTGGCCGAGGTCACGGCCGACAACGGCGCGCCCGCGCCCGTGGTCACCAGCGCCGGGGCCCTGGTGAACGCCCTGCACATCCTCGGCGCGCGCACGATCACCGTGGTCTGCCCGTACCTCCGGCCGCTGACCGAGACCGTCGTCGGCTACCTCCGCGACGAGGGCGTCGACGTCGCCGACTACACCGCCCTGGAAATCCCCGACAACCTCGCGGTGGCGGCGCACGACCCGAAGAAGCTCGTGCCGATCGCCGCCGCGCTCGACCACCGCGACGCCGACGTGATCGTACTCTCGGCGTGCGTCCAACTGCCCTCCCTGGACGTGATCGAGGTGGTGGAGGCCGAACTGGGCAAACCCGTCGTCTCCGCGTCGATCGCGACCGCGCACCAGCTCATGCGCGCGCTCGACCTGCCCGCCGTCGCGCCCGGCGCCGGCACGCTGCTGGCCGGAGGCTACGCCGAGACGCCGTTCGCCGAGCATTGACAGTCCACTGAGGACACCCAGCGTCCGACACTCCGGGAAGGAGTGCAGCCGATGCCCCCGTCACGATCCGCCCACGTCGACACGTTCTGCCGAGACCACCTCCCGCCGCCGGAGCAGCAGCCCGAGTTCGTGTTCGACCTGCCCGAACTGCACTACCCCGAACGCCTCAACTGCGCCGAACAGCTCCTGGAGAACGTGATCCGCCGGTTCGGCCCCGACCGGCCGTGCCTGCGCACCGCAACCGAAACCTGGACCTACGGCGACCTCGCCCGGCGCAGCAACCGGATCGCCCGCGTGCTCACGGAGGACTTCGGCGTGCGGCCGGGCAACCGGGTGATGCTGCGCGGCCCCAACAACCCGTGGACGGTGGCCGCGTGGATGGCCGTCGTGAAAGCGGGCGCCGTCGCGGTGACCGTGATGCCGCTGTTGCGCGCCAAGGAGATCACGGAGTTGGTCGAGATCACCAGGCCGAGCCTGATCATCACCGACCACCGGTTCGCGGACGACATCCCGGCGGGCGGCCCGCCCACGCTCGGCTGCGGTTCGGACGACCCGGCCGACCTGACCACGCTCGTCCAGTCCAAAGAGGACAGCTTCGAGTGCGTGGACACCGCCGCCGACGACGTGGTGCTGCTGGCCCCGACCTCCGGCACCACGGGCCGGCCCAAGGCCACCATGCACTACCACCGCGATGTGCTGGCCTGCGCCGACACGTTCGCCAGGCACGTGCTGAAACCCGAGCCCGACGACGTGTTCACCGGCACGCCGCCGATCGGGTTCACGTTCGGCTTGGGCGGACTGGTGGTGTTCCCGCTGCGGTTCGGCGCGTCCACGCTCCTGCTCGAACGCGCCACGCCCGTCGAACTCGCCGACGCGATCGCCGACCACGGCGTGACCGTGCTGTTCACCGCGCCGACCGCGTACAAGGCGATGCTCGCGTCCGGAAAGGCCTCCGCGCTGAGAGGACTGCGCCGCTGCGTGTCCGCCGGCGAGCACCTGCCCGCGTCCACGTGGGAGCACTTCCACCGGGCGACCGGCCTGCGCATCATCAACGGCATCGGCGGCACGGAACTGCTGCACATCTTCATCTCCGCGGCCGACGACGACATCCGGCCCGGCGCGACCGGCAAGGTGGTGCCGGGCTTCCGGGCCGCCGTCCTCGACGACGACGGCGCCGCGGTGCCGGACGGGGTGCCCGGCAGGCTCGCGGTGAAGGGACCGACCGGCTGCCGGTACCTGGCCGACGAACGCCAGCGCCACTACGTGCGGCACGGCTGGAACATGACCGGCGACACCTACATCCGGGACTCCGCCGGCTACTTCTGGTTCCAGGCACGGGATGACGACATGATCATCTCGTCGGGCTACAACATCGCCGGTCCCGAAGTGGAAGCGGCGCTGCTCGACCACGTCGACGTCGCGGAGACGGCCGTGGTCGGCGCGCCGGACCACGAACGCGGGGCGGTCGTGTGCGCGTTCGTCGTCCTGCGGCCCGGTGTACCCGGCGATCCCGCGAAAGCCGCCGAACTCCAGGCGTTCGTGAAGGCCGTGATCGCGCCCTACAAATACCCTCGCCGCATCGAGTTCGTGGCCGGCCTGCCGAAGACGCCGAGCGGCAAGATCCAGCGCTACAAGCTCCGTGAGCTGGTGGGAAAGCAGGACAGTCGGTCCGGCGACGCACTGATACCGTGACGCCGTGACGACTGGATCGGGCGAGGTCGGGTTCGCCGACGGCGAGATCTTCACCAAGGCGGCCCAGCCCCGGCAGTTCATCGTGACGCTGTACGGCCTGTTCTCGCGCGGCCACGGCGGATGGCTGTCCGTCGCGTCGGTGGTGAGCCTGCTGCGGGAACTCGACATCGACGAGCCGGCGGTGCGTTCGTCCATCTCCCGGCTGAAGCGGCGGGACGTCCTGCAGGCCGAACGCCGTGCCGGCACCGCGGGCTACGCGCTCTCACCGGCGGGCCTGGCGATCCTCCAGGAAGGCGACCACCGCATCTTCCGGCGGAAGCGGGCGACGTTGGCCGACGGCTGGCTGCTCGCCGTGTTCTCGGTGCCGGAGGCGGAGCGCCACAAGCGACACCTGCTGCGCTCCCAGCTCAGCAGGCTCGGTTTCGGCACCGCCGCGCCCGGCGTCTGGATCGCGCCCGCCCACCTGCACGAGCCGACCGCCGACATCCTGCGCAGCCAGGACCTGCACGGCTACGCCGACCTCTTCCGCGCCGACCACCTGGCGTTCGGCGACCTGGCCGCGAAGGTCCACCAGTGGTGGGACCTGGACCAGTTGGAGGGGCTGTACTCGGCGTTCCTCACCGAGCACGGCCCCGCCCTGGACCGCCGCCACCGCCGGCGGGTGGTGGACGAGCGCGCGGCCTTCGCCGACTACGTCCGCCTGCTCACCGACTGGCGGCGCCTGCCCTACCTCGACCCGGGCCTGCCGGAGGAACTGCTGCCGCCGGACTGGATCGGCATCCGCGCCGCCGACCTGTTCTTCACCCTCCAGGACCGACTGGAAGACGCCGCCCGCGCCTACGGCACCCGCGTGATCGGGGCTTGAGGTCACTCCGGTTCGGCACTCGCGGTCGGCTCGGCACTCGCGGTCGGCTCGGTGCTCGCGATCGGCTCGGCAGTGGCGGTCGGCTCGGCAGTGGCGGTCGGCTCGGCAGTGGCGGTCGGCTCGGCAGTGGCGGCGGGCTCGGCGGACTCCGGTTTTGGGGCCGGTGGCGGGAAGTCCTCCACCCCGAGAAGACGGACCGCACGCGGCACGACGACGGCCCCGGCCAGGATCATCCCGCCCGCCACGACACACGCCACCGCCCAGTTCGCCCCGTCGTACAGCACCCCGGCCACCAGGCTCCCGACCAGGCCGCCGACGAGCGCCGCGGACTCGTAGATCCCCATCCCGCGCCCGACCTGCCCACCCGACGCCTCGGCGATCACCGCCTGCTGGATCGGCATCACCGCCGCCCACGCCAGACCGCTGAGCACCCACAACGCCGCGATCACGTACGGGCTGGGCGCCCACGCCAGGCTCACCGCGAACGCACAGCTCGCCAGTGAAGCCACCATCAGCACCCGCGAACGACCGAAGCGCACCACGTACCGGTGCAGGTACTCGGCGGCGACGCTCATCGCGATCGCACCGGGCAGGAACACGTACGCGACCTGCGCGACCTCCAGCCCGAACCCCCGCTGCAAGTGCAGCAGCAGCAACAACGCCACCGCGGCCTCCGCCGCCATCGTCATCGCCACCGCGAACAGCATCGGCCGCAACCGCCGCCCGACGGACACGATCCCGGCCGCCGCCAGACCCTCGTCGGCCCGCGCGGCACGCCGCGGCGCGGTCAGCAGCAGCCCCGCGGCGATCAGGCACGCCGCGGCGCAGCCCCAGAACAGACCGCCGAACCCGATCACGCCGAGCAGCGACATCCCGGCCACGAACGCGACCCACGACCCGGTCTCCTGCGACGTCAGCAGCCGCGGGAAGACCGCCGAGTCCTCGGCCAGCCGCTCACTGATGATCGCCCGCACGGCGACCCACAGCAGCGCGCCGCCCGCGCCACCCACCGCAGCCGCCCCATAAGCGATGAAAACGTTACCCGCCAACGCATACCCGGCACACGACACCGCGTACAGCACCGCACCGACCGCCGCGACGTACCGGCGTTCGCACCGGTCGGCCAGCACCCCGGCGATCGGCCGGACGATCACCGACAACGCCATCTCGACGGCCATCAGCACGCCGACCTCGGTCGCACTGAGCCCGATCGTGACACCCGCCCACAGCGGCAGGATGAAATCGATCAGCTCGGTGGGCCCGTTGGTCAGCGTGGCCGCCCACAACGTCTGCCGCTCCCTGCGACGCACGTCCCCCACTGCCGCCCCCTCAAAACCCCGAACAACGTTCGACCTACTCCGAACGGTATACTGAGTTTTGCCATGAACGCAAAGAACCAGGCTCTGGAACTGCTGTGGAACGGCGGCCGACGACCGGCCCGGGGCCCGCAGCGGGGGCTCACGATGGACCGCATCGTGGCCGCCGCGATCGAGGTCGCCGAAGCGGAAGGGCTCGCCGCCCTCTCCATGCGCCGCGTGGCCACCCGGCTCGGCGTCGGGACCGCGTCGCTCTACACCTACCTGCCCGGCAAGACCGAGCTGGAAGCGCTGATGCTGGACGCGGTCAGCATCGACGACACCCTGCCCAACGACCGGCCGGGCGACTGGCGGGCGAAGCTGGAGGCCTGGGCCCGAGCCGACTGGATCGGCTTCCGCCGGCACCCGTGGGTGCTGCAACTCGTGGCCACGAGCACCGCGCCCGGTCCGAACATGCTGCGCTGGCTCGACTCGGCGCTCGGCGTCCTGGCCGACACCGGACTGACCGAGGCCGAGAAGATGGCGGTGATCGAGTCGATCGACGCCTACGTCCGAGGGCTGGCCCGGCTCCAGATCGACGCCGACGCCAACGCCGAGGACCCGGGCGAGGCCCGTGAGCGCGACGAGGCCCTGGGCAGGCTGGTCGACTTCACCCGCTACCCGGCCCTGCTCCGAGCCCTGCGCGCCGGGGTGGCCCCGTGGACCGGCGACCAGTTCGAATTCGGCCTGCAACGCATCCTGGACGGCATCGAATCCCTGATCACCGCCCGCGCCGCCAAGCCTTGACGAAGACCGGAACCCTCGTCCGAGCCGTGCCGAAGACCGGACGGGCGGGGCTCAGGGGGTGAGCGCCGCGCGGACCTTGCCGATCACCGCGTCCTCGTCCTCGCCCACCCGACCGTCGGCCGACGCCACCTTCTCGCACATCCCCACCACGGCGGCGGCGAAGGCGGACGCGTCCGCGGGCGAGCGTTCGGACAGGATGGACATCGACGCGCGCAGGGCGGCCAGCACGCCGTCCTCCACGTCGGCCAGCGAGCCCGAAGGCAGCTCCGGCGCGCCGGCGTCGATCACCGAGCGCACCTCCGGCGGCAGGGTGGCCATCGCCTCGACACCGGCGTGGCTCTCCTGGTCGAGCGCCCCCTCCTCCGCGACCGACACCAGGACCATCGCGCCGTAGACCGCGGTGCGCAAGGTCCGGCTCTCCTCGTCCGTATAGCCCCTCATGTCGACAACCTTAAGGCGACCGGCCACCTGCCGAGGCGAAGGTCGGGAACAATGCGGCTATGACGGATGTGGCATGGGTAACAAGGGGGCACGCCGTGGAGTTCAGTCATACAGCCGTTTCACGCCCGTCGAGGAGGCCGGGACCGGGCTCGCGGACGTCCATCGTGGTGGCCGGCCGGCAGAAGGGCCTCGCATGATCCGCATTCCCGGCCTCGCCGTCACCGATCACCGGTTCACGGTGCCGATCGACCACGCCGAACCGTCGGCGGGCAGTCTGACCGTGTTCGCGCGGGAGGTGGTGGACCCCACCAGGGTGGGCGACCGGTTGCCGTGGCTGCTGTTCCTGCAGGGCGGCCCGGGAGGGAAGGCCCCTCGTCCGCTGGACGCCCGGGGCTGGCTGCGCCGCGCCGTCCGGACCCACCGGGTGCTCCTGCTGGACCAGCGCGGGACCGGGCGCAGCACCCCGGTGACGACCCGGACCGCCGCCTCCCTGGGGTCGGGGCTGGCGTCGTACTTAACGCACTTCCGCGCGGACTCCATCGTCGCCGACGCGGAGTCGATCCGGCGGAGCCTGTGCGGCGACGAGCCGTGGGAGACCTTGGGGCAGAGCTACGGCGGGTTCCTCACGCTGTCCTACCTTTCCCTTGCACCACAAGGCCTCCGTTCCTGCTACATCGCCGGTGGCCTGCCGGGCTTGGAGGCCACGGCGGACGACGTGTACGCCCGGACCTACCCGCGCGTGCGGGCCAAGGTGGCGGCCTACTACCGCCGCTACCCCGATGACGCCGACCGGGTGCGGCGGATCGCGGACCTGCTCGAATCGAGCCCGGTGACGCTGCCCGACGGCGATCGGCTGACCGTCGAGCGGTTCCGCGCGGTGGGGTTCGTGCTCGGGGTGGGCGACGGGCCCGAGCGCGTGCACTGGTTGCTGGAACGGGCTTTCGACGGCGACGAGTTGTCGGAGGCGTTCCTGTACGAGGTGATGGCCTGGACCTCGTACGCCGACCGGCCGCTGTTCGCCGTCCTGCACGAGTCCATCTACGGCCAGGACCGCAAACCCACCGGGTGGGCGGCCGAACGCGCGCTGGCCGGCTTCCCCGAGTTCGCGCCGGACGCCGACCCCCTGCTGTTCACCGGCGAGATGATCTACCCGTCGATGTTCGAGGACATCCGCACGCTGCGGCCGTTCGCCGAAGCCGCCCACCGGTTGGCCGACTGGACCGCGTGGACCCCGCTCTACGACCTGGACCGCCTGGCGCGCAACGAGGTCCCCATCGCGGCGATCGTCTACCACGACGACATGTACGTCGACACGGGCCTTTCGCTCGACACGGCCGAACGGGTCGGCGGACTGCGGACCTGGGTGACCAACGAGTGGGAGCACGACGGCGTCGGCGCTTCCGGTGAGCGGGTCCTGGACCGGCTCATCGACCTGGCCAACGGGCACGTCTGAGACACCGCGGCCACCGGGGAACGTCCCCGGTGGCCGCGGTGTGCCTCAGCCGGTGGTCGTGCCCCGGCGGTGGTAGTAGCCGCCCTGGTACCACGCCGCCGCCCGGGGACTGCTTGCACCCGAGCGCGGAGATGGCGCAACGCCTTCAAAGGCAACCCGCATGTCGAGCGCGGTGTTCCGCCCACGCGAGGGCAAGCTCGCCGAACGCCTGCCGACCATCGCGAACCTGGCCCGCGCCGCCTACTGGTGCCGCGCGCGCGACCACACGACCCATTTCGACTTCCTGCGAGCGAGGCAGACCAACCTCACGGTCGGTCATGGCGCACCTCGTACGGGAGCTTATCCGCGCTAGCTCGATGAAGGGATTACGAAGGTGCCGACGGCCACCTTCCGTGGTCTGTCCGATGCGCCAGGACACCCCTTGTGGGTGGACTATGCCATCGGGAGCGGTAACTGTCGAAATACGAGTTGCGACCCGGAACGGGTAGGTTAGGCTCGATTCGCAGGAGATCGCAGAAAAACTGCACAGGCCATCGAAAGGGGACTGCGAAGTGTTCAGGAAGATCCTTGCAAGTGCCGCTTCCGTCATGGTTGCCGCCAGCGCGGTGACCGCACTCGGAACATCCGCCAATGCCGATCCGGCGTACCTCCGGATCATCTCAGTGGACGACTCGTCCAAGGTGATCGCGGACGCCGGAAACCGCCGGGTAGAACTCCAGGTATGGAACGGAGACCTCAACCAGAAGTGGGAGCGGATCAACCGGAAGGGCGAGTACTACCAATACCGGAACGCCCGGTCCGGAGGTTGTCTCGCCGTTCCCAACAGCAGCACGAAGGATATCGACCTGATCACCTACAAGTGCGAGGTGACGTTCGACGACCAGTTCTGGAAGAGGATCCAGGCCTCGAAGGGACGGGAACTCGAAAACCTCTCGACACGGAAGTGCGTCGCGTACCGCAACCTCGTGGCGGGTTCTGCCATCAAACAGCAGGAGTGCGGGGACGATTCCAACGAAGAGTGGTACTTCGACGCGCTGTAGTCGCGGTGTCCGCCGAGGACCGCACCTGACAAGCGAACGACGGTCGGCCATCCCACGGGTGGCCGACCGTCGTCACTCATTGCGTCATGCCTTGCACTCGTTGAAGAGGATGATGGTCTTCCCCTTCTTCTCCTCGGCCTTTCCACACGTGTAAGCAGCCCCGTCGATACCGTCGAGCCCGACCTCGATCTCCTCCTGTGCGGCGCGTTCCTCCTCCGTCTTGCACAACACGCCGATCGGTCCCTTCGCCTCCGCCGGATCGATATCCGCGGCCTTCAGGATGCGCTGCACCTCGGGCACTTTCGCACTGGTCAGCCCCGCGCACGAGTACGTCTGGCCGGCGGACTGACGGACGGGCGCGTCGGCCGCGGCGACGCCACCACCGATCACCATGCTGATCGCGAACAGCGCGACGCACGCCTTACGCTTCATGATCGACACAACTCCCACTCGTCTCCTGAATCGGGTTCGGCACACACCTGGCGGTGTATTACCCACGCTCGCACGCGCTATACCGAATTCGCCGGACAACCCCACGAAAGAGCGATCGGACCACTCCGGATCATCACACCAAAGAGTGCGCGCCACCAATTCATCGACCTACCGCGACCGCGATTGAGCCGTTCAGGGATCACTGATGGATGAAGACGACGGATACCGCTACTCCGCATTCCGGGCGAGCCGGCCGGTGAAGGCCGCCGGTCAGCCGGCCGCGAGCAGCTCCGCCACCGTGACGAACCGGTACCCGCGCTCACGCAGCCGGTCGATGACCGGCCCGAGCGCTTCCCTGGTCCGCGCCCGGCCCGGGTACATGCCGTGCAGCAGCACGATGGAGCCGGGCCGGACCTGGTCGACGGTGTCCGCGACGATGGTGTCGGCGTCGGCGTCCGGGTTCGCGGAGTCCGGCTCGACGTCCCACATGATCGTCTTGCGGTGGTGCTCGTCCAGGTAGCGCGGGAGCGCGAACAGCTTCTTCCCGTTGGGTGGCCGGAAGGTGATCTCGCCGGCGTAGCCGGTCTCCCGGATCACGGCGTCGGTCCGGTCGACTTCGCTCGCGACCCGGTCCGGTGTCACGAACACCATCCGCTCGTGCGAGTACGAGTGGTTGCCGATCTCGTGCCCCGCGGCGGCGATCGCCTCGCCCAGGTCCGGGTGCGCCGCCAGCTCGCGGCCGGTCAGGTAGAACGTGCCGCGGACCTGCCTCCGCGCCAGGACCTCCAGCAGGGGCCGCGTGCCGGCCGGGTCTGGCCCGTCGTCGAACGTGAGCGCGACGACCTTGTCCTCCGTCTCGACCCTGCTGGTGAGGCCCCCGAAGAGCTGGAACGTGCGCGCGTTGGCCAACACCGACACCCCGACGCCGCCCAGCGGCACCACCACCAGGACCACGAGGACGACCACCGTCCACCGACGGGCTCGGGGACTGGCAGGCAGGAGGCTCATGGCGCAATCCTTGCCGATCACGATCCGTGGTCGTGATCGAACCGCCCTCCCGCTCCGCTGCGCGCGCCGGCCACCCCATCACCCCGGCACAGGCGGGTTGGCACGTTCGGCAGATTCAACCCTATCGTTGAACTCTATATTGAGACCCGACCGGTGAAAGGCATCGGAAGTCCCTGGTGAAGCCTGAAAACCTGCGTCCGATCGACTTGGCCCGCGAGGCGGGCGTCTCCACCCAACAGGTCCGCAACTACGAGGCGGCCGGCGTGCTGCCCGCGACGCGACGGACGGACGCCGGCTACCGCGCCTACGGCCCGGAGCACCTGGGCGCCCTGCTCGCGTTCCGCGCGTTGGCGCCGGGCTTCGGCACGGAAGCCGCGACCGCCGTCATGCGCGCCCTCCACCGGGGCGACCGGCACCAGGCGCTCCGGCTGATCGACGCCGGCCACGCCGCCCTGCACGAGCAACGGCTGGCCACCGACGCGGCGAGCGACGCCCTGGAGGCCCTGGCGGGTCGGGAGCCGGACCCGCCCTCGGCGCCGCCCCTCCTGGTCGGCGAACTCGCCGCGCGGCTGGGCGTGCGCACGTCGACCCTGCGCGTGTGGGAGGCCGCCGGCCTGCTCACCCCGGACCGGGAGCGGGGCACGAAGTACCGCCGTTACGGTCCCGCCCAGGTCAGGGACGCCCGCATCATCGCGATGCTCCGCCAGGGCCGGTACCCGTTCGACCGGATCAGGCCGGTGCTGGACGGTCTGCGGCGCACCGGCGGCGTCGAGGCGCTGCGGGCGGCCATCGCGGAGCGGCGGGCCGCGTACGACCGCCTGGCGTGGGCGATGCTGCACGGCGCATCCGTGCTGCACGATTACCTGAAAGGGTGAATCTCGCCGGAACGAACCCACGACCACCACCGCAGCCGTTACCGTTTCGTTACCGACTCGGGGGTATCCCCTAGCCCGAAACGCACACGTCAACGGGTGAGACGGGGGATCGTGTCAGCGGCGACGACGGGAGGGGTCGAGTGAAGATCAGTTTCATTCGGAAGGACGGACCGGGGGGCACCGACGTCGATTCCACGGAGAGGCTGCGGGTTCCGTCGGAACTGCTGGACCGGCACCAGGGCCGGGTGCTGGACCCGGGAGCGGAGGTCGCGAGCGGCTGGCCCGCGCCGCGCCCGACGGCGTACCGGCCGAGGGTGCTGCTGATCCCGGACGACGTCCTGCGGGACGAAGCCAGGGTCGGCGTGATCAGGCAGGTGTTGAACGGGGCGGGCCTGGATGTGGACGCCCCGGAGGCGGGATCCGGCAGCACGCCGCGCCCCGTCCTGCTACGGCCGCTCGCCGGGCAGCGGGACGACGTCGACTCGTGGTCCGCGCTGCAGAAGCTGCGCGCCGCCGCGGACGACGACGGGATCGACCTCGACCACGATGTGGTCGGGCGCATCTCCCTGGAACACCTGCTGTTCAGCGCGGTCACCATCACCGGCACGCCGTGGGACACCAACGCCGACTCGGTCGACGGCTCCTACCGGCGTTCGCCGAGCGGCACGTCGCGGGTGCCGGTCTCGCTCTGCGCGCACCCGCCGCACCGCGGCGAGGTGGGCACGGAGCAGTTCGCCCGCCGGCCGGTCATCGCCGTGCTGGACTCCGGGATCGGGCCGCACCCGTGGTTCGGCATCCCCGACCGGACGGCTCCGCCGCCGCCCGGCGGGTTCATCTCCGTGCTGGACGAGGCGCAGGACGCGATCCGGCGCAACGCCGCGATCGACTCCGCCTCGCCGGTCCAGTCCCTGACGGACTACTGGGACGTCCCGGCGGAATCGGACAAGCTGATCCCGCACGTCGACAGCAACACCGGCCACGGCACGTTCATCGCGGGCCTCATCCGGCAGGCCGCGCCGCGCGCGGACGTGCTCGCGATCCGCGTCATGCACAGCGACGGCATCGCGTACGGGTCGGACATCATCGCCGCGCTGGAGGCGATCTCGCGGCGGGTCGAGCGCGCGCAGGAGCAGAACCGGCCGGAGGACATGGTCGACGTCGTGTCGCTGTCCCTCGGGTACCTGGACGAGACGCCCGCCGACGCCGCGTACACGACGCACCTCGCCGCCGTCGTCAGCCGGCTGACCGAGCAGGGCGTGCTGGTCCTCGCCGCGTCCGGCAACCACTCGACCAGCAGGCGGTTCTACCCGGCGGCGCTGGCCGAGCTGCCGGACGCGCCGGGCGCCGGGCCGGGCGTGATCAGCGTCGGCGCGCTGAACCCCAACACCACCAAGGCGCTGTTCTCCAACGACGGCGCGTGGGTCACCTGCTGGGCGACCGGCGCGGGCGTGGTCAGCACGTACCCGACCGACGTGAGCGGGCCACGGCAGGCGCCGACCGGCGACGAGGACCGCAGCGGGCTCGACCCGGACGACTTCCGGAGCGGGTTCGCGGTGTGGGACGGGACTTCCTTCGCGACGCCGCTCGCCGCCGCCGCGGTGGCCAACGCGCTGATCGACGTGGCGGCGTCGGACACCGGGCTGAGCCTCGCCAACGTCCATCAGGAGACCGTCGTCAAACGAGCGTGGGCGGCCCTGGAACGCTGCTATGAGCAGTACCCGGTCTGACCGCCATCCCACCGACGGCACGCCCCTCGACGACTACGAGGGGCTTGCCGTCCTGTTCGAGTCGGCGCGCGGAGGCGACCGGATGGCGCTGGGGCGGATCGCCGAGACGCTGACGCCGATGCTGTGGCAGGTCGCGCGGGCCCAGGGGCTGGACCGGGAGCGCAGCGCGGACGCCGTGCAGACGGCGTGGCTGCGGCTGCTCGGCTCGCTGGCCGAGATCCACTCCCCCATCGCGCTGACCGGGTGGCTGGTCACCGTGACCAAGCGCGTGTCGTGGGCGATGCGCAACGAGCTGCGGACCGGGGAACTGGTGGGCGCTGTGCCGGACGAGCAGGTGGTCGATCCGGCGCCGCAGCCCGAAGAGCACGCCGTGTTCGCCGACCGGCGGGCCCGGCTGTGGGACGCGGTGAGCAGGCTGTCGCACCGCTGCCGCGAGCTGCTGCGGGTGGTCGCGTTCGTGAACCGGCCCGAGTACGCGGAACTCAGCGCGGCGCTCGACATGCCGAAGGGCAGCATCGGCCCGACCAGGGGGCGGTGTCTGGCCCAACTCCGCAAGCAACTGCTGGCGGACGAAGACGGGAGCTGGCGGTGACCACCATCGACCCGGACAGCCCCCGCGGGCCGTTGGACGACCTCGACCTCCAGATCCTGCGCGAGGTCCGCTGGCTGTGGGAGTCGGTCGACCCGATGCCGGGCGACCTGCTCGACCGGGTCCGGTTCGCCGTCGAGCTGGAGGACTCGGACGTCGAGGTCGTGCGGATCACCGAGCGCCGGGAGGTGGCAGGCGTCCGGGGAGACGTCCGCTCCCGGCTGATCACGTTCGCCGGCGACACCCTCGACTTCATGGTGAACGTGCAGGCGAGGGGCGACGGGACGCTCCGCGTGGACGGGTGGCTGTCACCGCCGGCCGAGCACCCGGTCGAGGTGCGGACCTCGGACGGCCGGTTCCGGACCCGCTCGAACGGCGAAGGGCGGTTCGTGCTCGACCGCGTCCCGTGTGGCCTGGTGCAGTTCGTGATCCGGCCAATGGACCGAACCAGTGCCGTAAGCACACCGACGATGACACTATAGGCCGGGTGAGCGACCGTGTGCGGAACCTGCATGTGCGCGCGATCGAGGAGATCAACAGCGGCCGGCCCGCCGTCGGCGCACGCCTGCTTCGCGACGCGCTGCGGATGGACGACCGCACGGGGCCGCTGACCGCGCGACTGCTGGGCACGCTGGCCGCCGCCGAGGTCGCGCAGGGCAACACCGGTCGGGCCTTGGAGCTGCTGGACGAGGCGGAGGACGTCGTCGTGCCGGACGACCGGCACCTGCTGCTGTCGCAGCGGGCGCTGGTGTTCGTGCTGGTCGGGCGGATGGACGACGCGCTGAGCCTGTTCGACGACGCCATCCTGCGGCTGCGGCGCACCGACCAGCGGGCGGCGCTGGCCCGCGTGCTGCTCAACCGGGGGATGCTGCACCAGTTCGCGGGCCGGGTCCGGCTGGCGCTGGCCGACCTGGACCAGTGCGCGCAGCTCGGCGCGTCCCTGGGTCCGTTCGAGGGCATGCCGCGCACGGTGGCGAAGGCCGTGCACGGCCGTGGCCAGTGCCGGGTGCTCACCGGGGACATCCCGGGCGCGCTGCGGGACTTCGACTACGCCGCCGAGGTGTACGCCGACCAGGGCAAGGGCATGCTGGCCGTGCTCGCGGGCGACCGGGCGCGGGCGCTGCTGGCGGCGGGCCTGCCCAGCGAGGCGGCGACCGAGCTGGACACGTTCCTCAGGCGGGTGCCCGAACTGCGGATGGGCCACGAGCACGCCGAGGCGGAACTCACCATGGCGCGGGCCCGGCTCGCCGCGGGCGACCCGGCCGAGGCGCGGCGCTGGGCGGCGCTGGCCCGGCGGCGCTTCCACCGACGTCGCAACGACACCTGGACGGCCGTCGCGGAGCTGGCCATGCTGCGGGCCGACTTCGCCGCCGGCAACGGGACCGTCCGGGGCGCCCGTGCCGCGTCCAGGCTGGCCGACCGGCTGCGCTCGCTGGGGCTGCGCAACGACGCCGACGAGGCGGACCTGCTCGCCGCGCGGACCTACCTCGCCCGCGGCAAGCTGCGCGAGGCCCGCGCGCACCTGTCCGGCCGGGACCGGCCGGGCGCGCCGCTGGCCACCAGGCTGCTGCGCAGGCTGGTGCTGGCCGAGCTGGGTTCGGCCGAGGGCGACCAGCGCCGGACGTTCGCCGAGGCCCGTGCCGGGTTGGCGCTGCTGCGCGAGCACCGGAGCCGGTTCGGCAGCCTGGACCTCCAGACCGGCAC
Organism: Actinosynnema sp. CS-041913; assembly: GCF_050942485.1. NCBI lineage: Bacteria > Bacillati > Actinomycetota > Actinomycetes > Pseudonocardiales > Pseudonocardiaceae > Actinosynnema > Actinosynnema sp. CS-041913. Next base: position 4,874,662 of record NZ_CP192037.1, read on the forward strand.
CACGTCGCTGGGCGGCGAACTCGCGCGGGCGGGTCTGGCTGCGGCGTTGGAGACCGGGAAGCCGGAAGTGGTCTACCGGTGGCTGGAGCGGTCACGCGCGCAGGCGTTCCGCTTCCCGCCGGTCCGCACGCCCGCCGACGAGCACACCGTCGACGCCGTGGCCGCGCTGCGGCAGCTTGCGCGCGAGGCCCGTGCCGCGGAGCTGAAGGGCAGCCAGGACTCGGACGCGCTGCGCCGGGCCCGCCAGTTGGAACGCGAGATCCGCGCGAAGGGCTGGCGGACCGACGGCGCGGGCGAGCGGCACGTGGAGGTCGGCTTCGCCGAGGTGAAGGCCGAACTCGCGGACGCGGACAGCGTGCTGGTGAGCTTCCTGACCGACGGCGACCGCCTGCTGGCCCAGGTGATCGGCGACCGGCGGGCCGAGCTGATGGGACTCGGCGAGACGGCGACCGTGTTCGAGGCGATCGCCCGGCTGCGCAGCGACCTGGACGCGGCCTGCGGCCGAAGGCTGCCCGACCCGCTGCAGAAGGTCATCCACATGTCGATCAGCCGCCAGCTCGCGGTCCTGGCCGAGCACCTGCTCGACCCGCTGCTGCGGGTGATCGGCGACCACAACGTCGTGCTGGTGCCGACCGGCGCCCTGTCGGCGATGCCGTGGAGCCTGCTGGACGCCTTGCGCGGCCGTCCGGTGACCGTGACACCGTCACCGTCCGCGTGGGTCTCGGCGAAGCGCACCGTGCGCCCGCCCGGTCCGGTGCTGCTGGTCGGCGGGCCGAACCTGAAGCACTCGTCGGACGAGGTCCGGCGGATCGCCGGGATCTACCCCGACAGCACGGTGCTCGACGGCGAGGACGCGACCGTCGACAACACGCTCAACGCGGTGAACCGGAGCGGCCTGGCCCACTTCGCCTCGCACGGCCACCACGAGCAGGAGAACGTGCTGTTCTCCCGGCTGGACCTGGTCGACGGCCCGCTGATGGCGCACGACGTGCACCAGCTCGCGGCCGTGCCGGACCACGTCGTGCTGTCGTCCTGCGACATCGGCCAGGCCGTGGTCCGGACCGGCGACGAGATCCTCGGCTTCACGGCGGCGCTGCTCTACAGCGGCAGCCGGACCGTGGTCTCCAGCGTCGCGCGCGTGGACGACCAGGCGTCCGTCGACGTGATGACGGCCTACCACCAGGCGCTGACCCGCGGTGTGCCGCCCGGCAAGGCGCTGGCCGACGCCACCGAGACCGAACGCCTGATGCCGTTCGTGTGCCACGGGTGGGGCGGCTGACCGCTACCGGGACTGTGCGGCGGCTGAGGCGGCTGACCGCTACCGCGGGACTGTGCGGCGGGTGGGGCGGCTGACCGCTACCGACGCCGGCGGACCTTGATCAGGTCCACGTCCGTGGCCGAGGCGCGCAGGTCCCGGAAGTCCACCCCGAACCCCTCCACCGCGCGGGCGGCGAGGCTCAGGGCGCGGTCGCACACCGCCCGGTCGTCCGCTCCGACCTCCGCGCGCAACTGCACGCGGAAGCTGAAGAAGTCGAGCGACCGGTCGTAGGACAGCGCGCCCTCCTCGGAGAACCCGTTGGTGAGCACCCCGTGCCGGTCGACCTCCGCCAGCAACCGGGCGCGTCCGGCGTCGTCCAGGTCGGTGAACCGACCACGCACCATGACCCGGTAGGTGTGCTCCGCCATGTGCTCCGTCTCCTGGGTGTCTCGGGAGTGTCATGATCGGCATTCACCCGGCGGACCGCAATCGATATGTCGCCGCGCCTCCCGGCCGGGACGACCGGGAGGCGCGGGCCCGCGGTGGATCAGCCGGGTGAGCCGCAGTACCAGCCACCGGCCGAGGTGCAGACGGTCACCTTGACGTTGCGCACGTCGTAGGGCGTGTTGAACGACCCCGACACCGAGCCCGAACTGCCGTTGGTGGCCCTGCCGACCTGCTTGTTCTCCTTCGTCCAAGCCCCGTGGTGGTACTGCTCCCAGCTTAGGTAGGCGTAGGACGTCGACGGGTTGGCCGCGTGGTCCCGGATGGTTCCCGAGACCCGCACGTACTGCCGACTCGACCACGACTTGGTGCCCGACGACGTGCCGAACGAGTTGCTCGCCTGGTAGCTGCTGCTCGCCGCCGACGCGGTGGACGCGGTCATGACGATCGCGCACCCGACCGCGGCGAGGCACGCCGCGATTCTTCCGACCTTCGCACGAATCATGGTTCTTCCCCCTGATCCCGACCTGTTCCGGTCGTACGCGTATCAGCCTGGGTCGGCGGACTGGGGCGGAACTGGGGCGTTTCTCGAATGCTCAGCAGGCATCGTCCGCCACCGACGGCGCTTGGACGCACCGCACCTGCTCAACGGACGTCGTCCGCCACCGGCGGCTCCCGCACGCACGGCACCTGCTCAACGGACGTCGTCCGCCACCGGCGGCTCCCACACGTACGGCGTCGTCGTCGTGACGGCGGTGAAGCCGAGCCGTTGCAGGATCGGCCGGCTGTCCTCGGTCGCGTCGACCTGGAGGTACCGCACCCCGCGCCCGGCCGCGACGCGGGCCCGGAACGCGACCAGCGCGCGGTAGATGCCCTTGCCGCGCCACGCGGCGAGCGTCGACCCGCCCCACAGACCGGCGAACTCCGTGCCGGCCTCGACCTCCAACCGGGCCGTCGAGACCACCCGCCCCTCCGCTTCCGCGACCACCACGACGACCTGGCCGGCGCCACTCCGCAGCCGGTCGGCCAACTCGGCGGCCAGCCAGCTCCGGTCGTCGCCCCACACCTCGGACGTCATCTCCGCGATCCGGTGCAGGTCGGCGTCCGCGGTCACTTCGCGGACCGTGATGCCGGCGGACTCCGGCGCGGACTCCAGCGCGGCCAGCTCCGCGGTCTCGCCGATCAACACCGTCTCGGGCTGTTCGGCGACGAACCCGGCGGCCACCAGCCGCTCGGGCAGCTCCGCCGGCAGATCGTGACCACGGGTCTTCCACTCGACGGCCTCGCCCCGCGCGGCGAAGAACTCCCGCTGGCGTGCGATCAACGCGTCCAGCGCCGCGCCGTCGACCCCGAGGTCCGGCGGCCCGGTGACGAATCCCCGCCGCCGCTGCCCGACGACCCGGACGATCGGCCCGTCACGTTCGGCATGGGCTCCGGGCGGGAGATTCGTCGTCTCGGCGGTGCGGAGCTGATCGTCGTACGCGGCCAGCAGTGATGCGGTATCGGTCACCGGACCACGCTAGTAGTCACCACGGTGCGGCGAACCGTGCCCGCGAAGTTGCGAACCGGGGCCGACTACTGCGGGACGAGCACGCGCCTCCTGCGAAGCCTGCCCGGTCGGGTCGAGCCGTGCCCGTGGCCGTGGCCCTGCCCGTGACCGTGGCCGTAGCTGGTCGGGGTCGTGGGCGCGTAGCCGCTCGGGGCGAGGACCGGGTGCGGCCGGCGCAGGACCCGGTGCGCGAACGCGGTCCGGCGGTGTGCCGGCGCGGCGAAGACGGTGGCCGCGAACACCGTCGCGAGCAGCGTCGACGTGCCCGCCAGCAGCAGCGTCTCGGGCGCGCCGAGCCGTTCGCACAGCCACCCCAGCAGCGGCGCCCCGACCGCGCCCGCCGCCGCGCCGATCGAGCCGTTGACCGCGAGCAGCCGGCCGCGCATCCCGTCGGCGCTGTCCAGTTGCAGGCGGGTGCTCATGGTCGTGTCGATCAGCACCGCCCCCGCCGCGATCGGCACCAGGACCAGCGCGAACCCCAGCGTGCCCGGCACCAGTCCGCCGACCGCCTGCAACACGCTCGTCGTCCCGGCCGCGATCAGCAGCAGCCGGATGGTCAACGTCCGACGGGCCGCCGCGGCGAGTCCGCCGAGCACCGTGCCGACCGCGAACACCGTGGACAGCAGGCCGTAGTGGGTCGCGCTGCCGCTCATCGCGGCCATCGTGACCTGGTAGTTGCGGCCCAGGCTGGACAGCACGAACCCGAGCGCGAACAGCAGCAGCAACCGGCCCGAGCCGCCGACGTAGCGCAGGCCCGCGCGCACGCCGACCTGGTCCTCCGGGCTGCTCGCCAACGGGTGCAACTCGGCCTGGCGAACGGTGAGCACGGCGGCGATGACGGCCACGAAACTCGCCGCGTTGATCAGGAACAAGGCAGGCGTGCCGAGGGCGGCGGCGAGCACGGCGGCGCTGCTCATGCCCAGGATGCGACCGGTGGAGCTGAGGATCGAGCCGAGCGCGAGCGCGTTGCCCAGGTCGTCCCGGGACACCACCTGACCGCCGAACCGACCCAGCGCGGGCCCGTCGAACACCGACACCAGCCCGGCCGCGGCGGTCAGGCCGAACAGCAGCGGCATCGGCGCGTGCAGCCACACCACCAGCGCCAACAGCACCGCCAGCACGACGTGCAGCGATTGGCAGGCGAGGATGATCCGGCGGACCGGCACCCGGTCGGCCAGCGCGCCCGCCCACGGTCCGAGGAGGACCGACGGCAGCGCGCCGACGAGTACGGAAAGACCAACCGCGGCTGCGGAGCCGGTGCGCTCCATGACAACCCAGTTGAGGCCGATCAACTGCATCCAGGTACCGGTCACCGACACGAGGTCGGCGAATGCCCAGCGACGGTAGTTGCGGCCGCGCAGCGCGCGGAACATCGAGGAAAGCTCCTGCGGGGAGAATGGGAGGACATCGACGTGCCCTCGCGAACTACTCAACAGTAAGCGGCGCTTCTCACGTTTAGAACCGTTGTCCACGTGAGTCGGTTCACGTGACACATCGTGCGCCGAGCGCTTCGAACAGCATCGGTTCTCCGGCACGCACAAACGTTCAAGACCGACGTCCCGCGCGGCGGCTAGAAACTGGGTGATCCGCACGGCTGACCGGTTGGAGTGCGCGCGAATGGTCGTCTCAGGGTTCATCGGACTGGGTGTGATGGGGCAGCCCATGGCGCTCAACCTGGCGCGGTCCGGTGTGCCGCTGGTGGTCTGGAATCGCACCGCCGCCCGGTGCGAGCCCGTCGCCGCCGCCGGGGCACGGGTCGTCGCCGGGCCCGCGGAGGTGTTCGAACGGGCCGACGTGGTGCTGTTGATGCTGGCCGACGAGGACGCGGTCGACACCGTCCTCGCCCGCCGCACCCCCGACTTCGGGACGCGGTGCGAGGGCCGGACGATCGTGCAGATGGGCACCATGCCCGCCACCTACTCCGAGGCCCTGGCCGCCGACATCGCGGCGGTCGGCGGCGCCTACGTCGAAGCGCCCGTCTCCGGCTCACGTGGTCCCGCCGAGGCCGGGACGCTGGTGGCGATGGTGTCCGGTGTCGACGCCGACGTCCGGCGGGTGCGGCCGTTGCTGGCTCCGATGTGCGCGGAGGTCGTGGACTGCGGTCCGGTGCCCGGCGCGCTGCTGATGAAGTTCGCGGTCAACCTGTACCTGATCACCATGGTCACCGGGCTCGCGGAGGCGTACGGCTTCGCCGAGGCGCACAAGCTGGACCCCGCGCTGCTGACCCGGATCCTGGACGCCGGGCCGATGGCGTCCCAGGTGTCCAGGGCCAAGGCCACCAAGCTGCTCGACGGCGACTTCACCGTCCAGGCCGCCGCCGTCGACGTGCTGAAGAACAACCGGCTCATCGCCGAGGCCGCCCGTGCCGCCGGCGTGGCGTCACCGCTGCTGGACGTCTGCCACGCGCTGTTCGGCGAGACCGTCGACCTCGGGCACGGCGCGGAGGACATGGCCGCCGTCGTGCGGGCGATCCGCGCCCGGTCGCGCGGCTGACGACCACACGGCCGCCGTCCACGCCGCCGGGGTCAACCCGTAGGCACGCTTGAACATCCGGGTCAGGTGGCTCTGGTCGGCGAAGCCCGCCGCCACCGCCACCTCGCCCAGCGGGCGGCCGGCCCGCATCAGCTTGCGGGCCAGGTCGAGCTGCCGCATCGTGCGGAACCGGGTCGGGCTGGTCCCGAACGCCGCGCGGAACTGCCGTGCGACCGCCCACCGGTCCAGGCCCGCCACCCGTTCGAACTCCTCCACGCCGTGCCGGCTGGTGACATCGTCCAGCAGCAGCGCCCGCACCCGGCGCACCGCGTCGAGGTCGAGCGCCGCCCGCCCCGGCCGGTGGTCCGCCGAGTGCCGGCCGAGCAGGTCCGCCACGGCCGCCGTGACCTCCACGGCCTCGACCTCGTCCAGCGGCTCGTCGATGTGCCGCAGCCAACTCGCGACCGCCGGACCGACCTCGGCCGGCCGGATCACCGGATCGGCCACGAACGGCAGCGGCCGACCGCCCAGGGCGTCCTGGACGAGCGCCGGGTCCAGGTAGATGATCCGGTAGCCGAAGCCGCCGTCGGTGCCCGCCGCGCCGTCGTGGAGTTCGTCGGGGTGCAGGACGTGCCACTCCCCCGGCAGGCAGTGCCGCAACGCACCCCGGTAGCGGAACGTCTGCACGCCGGCCACCGTGACGCCGATCGCGTAGGTGTCGTGCCGGTGGGGTGAGAACGCCTCCCCCGCCAACGCCGCCTCCATGCGCTCGATACCGACCGCGCCGCCGCCGAACCTGAGCCGTTGCCCGGCCCGTTCGCCGGACAGCGACGTGATGGGCATCCGGGCCCTGGGATCACCGTGCACGCAGGTCAGGCTAGCCCTCCACGGCCAGGTCAGCGCCACGGATCGTGTTTCCTCGACACCCACCGCGACGACGTGGTGGTCGGGTGTCGTGGTCGTCGGCAACGCTACTGTCACCGCCATGTACGTGAAGCTGTGCGGTCTGCGCACCACGGCGGACGTCAACGCCGCGGTCGACGCCGGAGCGGACGCGGTCGGGTTCGTCCTGAGCGAGAGCGTCCGCCGGGTCGACCCGGACACCGCGCGGCGGCTGGTGCGCGAGGTCCCGCCGCACGTGCTGTCCGTCGGCGTGTTCAAAGGCGTCGGAGCGGCGGAGGTGCGTCGGCTCGCCGCCGAGTCGGGGGTCGGCGCGGTCCAGCTTCACGGCGACTACCCGCCGGAGGCGTTCGACGAGGTGTCCGCGGCCGGGGTGCCGCTCGTCCGGGCGGTCACGCTCACGGCCGACACCGATGTGCGGGTCGGCGCGTTCGGCGAGCACATGCTGCTGCTCGACTCGCCCGTCGCGGGCTCCGGCGAGCGGTGGGACCTCACCGCGCTGGACGGCGCCCGGCCGCAGGGGCGTTGGCTGCTCGCGGGCGGTCTCGGCGTGGGCAACGTCGCCGAGGCCGTCGCGCGGGCACGTCCCTGGGGTGTCGACGTGTCGAGCGGTATCGAGGCCGGTCGCGGGGTCAAGGACCACGGGCTCATGCGGGAGTTCGTCGCTGCCGCTCGGGCGGCGGGCGCGTGAGACCGCTCGGGCGGCGGGCGCGTGAGGCCGCCCGAGCGGATCGCACCCGCCGCTCACGGTGTGGCGGACTGCTCGGCGATCGCGGTCACCGAACGGGCCAGGGCGGGGTTGGTCAGGCCCGCCAGGAACCCCAGCGCCAGGGCCGCCCCGGCGACGACCATCGCCGCCGGCGGACCCAGGTGGGTCGCCAGCAGCCCGGTGGCCAGCACGGACACCGGGAACATGCCGAAGGACAGCAGCCACATCAGCGACATCACGTGCGGCAGGCGGTCCGGCGGGGTGGCCACCTGGATCAGCGACACCATGATCACGTTCGTCACCGAGTTCAGCACGCCCACCCCGAGCATCGCCGCCCCCGCCAGGTAGACGTCGCCGGTCCACGGCACGACCACCAGCAGCAGCCCCTGGCCGAGGCCGGCCGCGAACGCGAGCCGGCCGGTCTGGCGGGAACCGGGCAGGCCGCCGATCAGCAGCGCCCCGACGAGCGCGCCCGCCGCGGACGCCGCCAGCAGGATGCCGTAGGCCGCCGTGTAGTTGTCGAAGTCCCGCTTGAGCAACGACGGCAGCGACACCTCCAGCAGCCCGCCCCACAGCAGGTTCACCAGCGCCACCACCGACAGCAGTCGGACGACCAGGCCGTGCCCGCCCGCCAACGCGCCGAGCGTGGTGCGGCCGGCCGAGAACAGGGACCGGAGCTGGCCCGTCCGGTCCGGGACGGCGTCCGGGGGCACGTGGTGGCGCGCCATCGCGACCAGTGACACCGTCGACGCGACGAACGTGGCCGCGTTGATCAGCAGCGCCACGCCGACACCGCTCGCGCCGGCGATGATGCCGCCCGCCGCCGCGCCGACGAGCATCGCGCACTGCACCGACGTGGTGAGCACGGCGTTGGCGGACGGGAGTTGTTCCTCCGGCACGAGCCGGGGGGTCAGCGACGAGTACGCGGGCCGGAACAGGCCCATGCACAGGCCGTTCGGGATCGTGAAGACGATCAGGTGCGCGACGGTCAGTCCGCCGGTCAACGCCATCGTCCCCAGCACCGCCATCAGCAGCGCACGCGCGACGTCCACCGCCGTCATCACCGTCCGCGCCCCGAACCGGCTGACCGCGGGGGCCGCCAGCAGCAGGCCGGCGATCCGGCTGACCCCGTAGCAGCCCAGGACCACGCCCAGGTCGGTGGCGCTGCCGATGGTCAGCGCGAGCAGCGGCAGCGCCACCTCGAACAGGGCGTCGCCCAGGTTGGACAACGACTGGCCGGACGCGAGCAGGGCGAAGTCCCGTTGCCGCAACGGCCGGACGAGGTTGGCGAGGCCCGACCTCATCGGTGCTCGGCGAGCGCCCGGCGGACGCTCAGCGGGCGGATGTCGGTCCACACCTCGGTGATGTGCGCCAGGCACTCCTCCTTGGTGCCGACGAAGCCGTCCGCGCGCCAGCCGGCGGGCGGCTCGTCGGCGGCGGGCCAGATCGAGTACTGCTCCTCGTCGTTCAGCACGACCTTCATCTCCATTTTTCGCTGTCCTTTCGGGGTGTTCAGCCGGCGACCCGGGTGAGGAGGGCTTGGAAGCGGTCGAGCAGCCCCGTCACGTCGGCGTCGGGGATCGCGGTGGTGTCGAAGGAGGCGACGACCTCCAGGCTCCGCGCGGGGAAGACGTCGATGCGCAACGGGTGCTCCATGTGCGCGTAGTACAGGTTGCTCTGCGGCGGGATCTCGATGCCGGGCAGTTCGAGGTCGGGCAGCGTGCTGGCGAAGCTGCCGATGTTCTGGAACACGAAGTAGCTGTCGAACAACGGTTCCGCGCGGCCCGTCCACTCGGCGATCCGGTCGAGCGGGACGAACTCGTGGCGCTGGATTTCCAACGCCAGTTCGCCGACGCGCGGCACCAGCGACTCCACCGGCTCGGCGGCGTCCACCCGGACGCGCGCCGGCAGCACGTTCATCAGCACGCCGACCGTGCTCTCGATGCCCGCCAGCGGCGCGGAGCGGCCCGACACCAGCAGTCCGTAGACCACGTCGTCGGTGTCCAGGTGACCGGCCAGCGCCGCCGCCCAGCAGCTCTGCACCAGGCTGTTCGGCGTGCCGTGCAGGGCACGTGCCCGCCGGAACAGGCGGCTGGTCGTTTCCGCGTCCAGCGTGAACCGCAGGCTCCGGACCGGTCCGCCGAGTCCCGGACCGGCGAGCTTCGGCGACGGCGCGCCGGCCAGCCGCCCGGTCCAGAACCGTTGCGCCTCGGTGGTGTCCCGGGCCACCGCCCACGTCACGAAGTCCCGGAAGCCCGCCGCGCCGGAGCCGTCGTCGGTGGACGCGCCCGCGTACCGGCGCAGGGCGTCGTTGGTGACGATGGTGAAGCTCCAGCCGTCGGTGCACAGGTAGTGCGCGCCGAGGACCAGGTGACACCTGTTGTCCGGCAGCCGGACCAGCGTCAGGTCGACCGGGCCGGCGTCCCGCAGGTCCAGCACCGGCTCCCGCAGCTCGACCAGCAGCCGGTCGAGCGCGGCGTCGAGATCGGCCGGGTCGACGGCACGCCAGTCCTCCTCGCGGTAGTTGAGCCCGAGGTCCGACCGGACGATCTGGAGCGGACCGCCCTGTGCCGTCCAGTCGAACGAGGTGCGCAGCAGCGGGTGGCTGCGGATGGTGTCCTCCCACGCCTGCCTCATCCGGGCGAAGTCCAGGTCGCCGACGAGCGTGGCCACGCGCTGCACGCGGTACAGGCCCGGCGCGGGGTCGCGCAGGTAGCGGGTCAGCATGTGCCCTTGCAGAGCGGAAAGGGGATAGGCGTCCTGCACGACGGCGGCCGGCACGTTCCGCACTCTGTCCACATAGGACTGACCGTCGGGAGTGCCGCTGTCGGCGGCGAGGTCGCGGATGCGGCGTTCCATCGCGGTCAGGGTCTGCGCCTCGATGATGTCCGCCGGGCTGAGCGCCAGGCCGTCGCCACGCAGCCGCGCCGACACCAGGATCGCCTTGATGGAGTCGCCGCCGAGGTCGAAGAAGTTGTCCTCGATCCCGACCGCGTCCCGGCCGAGGTGCAGTAGCTGCGCCCACACCTCGGCGAGGTAGGCCAGTCGCCCGCCGAACTGGACGGCCGCGACGCTGGGCGCGGCCACGCCGCTCGACCGGCGGGCCGCCAGCGCGTTCCGGTCGACCTTGCCGTTGGCGGTCATCGGCAGCGCTTCGACGATGTCCAGGGTGTTCGGGATCATGTACTGCGGCAGCCGGTCCGCCAGGTGGTCGTGCAGCACCTCCACGTGCCGGCGACGCCGGTCCAGGGCCGAGGGGTCGTTGGCGACCGCGCCCGCGCGGTGCGGCGAGTGGGCCGTGATCACGTGGTGCGGACTGGTTCCCGGGTGGTCCGCGGCCGGGGTCAGCAGCAGGTCGACGGTGTGCGGGTCGGACCCGCCGGGTGCGACGGTGGCGTGGAAGCCGGTGGCGTCCGCGAGTTCCCAGAGATCCGCCGGATCCGGCAGTTCCACCGGTTCGACGGCGGGCAGCTCGGCGACGGCCGCGCCCGGCGCGGCGGACCGCAGCAGGGTCGCGCGCTGGTGGGCCGTCCGCAGCCGACTGTTGGGCAGGCCGGTGACCAGCAGCGCAAGGCCGGGCTCGTCGGCGCAGTGCTTGCGGACGACGTGCCAGCCATCCGGTCCTTCCCACGGCAGCACGGTCGGCGAGAACGGCGTCGGCGGCTCACCGAGGCGGAACGTGACGTCGTAGCGGTAGGCGTTCACCTCGTTGCGGTAGCGGCCACGCTTCAGCGCGACCTCACACCTGTGCGCGCCGAGGACTTCGGCCAGTTCGTCCACAATGGAGGGATGGAGCAACAGCTCCTCTTCGGCGTCGACGGAGCGGTCGATCCGGTCGCGCACGGTCTCCACGTCGGCGTCCGGTGACACCTTCGCCAGCTCGACCTCCGCGCGGAGCGTGTCCAGCAGACCCAGGTGGCGCAGGTCGCCCAGGAACACGCTGCCGCCGGGCGCGAGCAGTCGCCGGACCCCGGCCAGCACCGCCCGCAGGTACTCGACGTTCGGGAAGTACTGGACGACCGAGTTCAGGACGACGACGTCGAACCGGCCGGCGGGCAGGTCGTCCAGTTCGTGCGCGGCCCGGTGCCACAGGCCGACCTTGTCCGAGCCGCCCTGGGCGGCGAGCCGTTCGGCGAGCCGGTCGACCACCACCGCCGACACGTCCGTGCCGCAGTATTCGTCCACTTCGGACAGCAACGGCCACATCAGCAGGCCGGTGCCGCAGCCGATCTCCAGCACCCGGCGCGGACGCAACTCACGGATGCGCTCCACGGTGGTGTCGGTCCAGACCTTCATCTCCTCGTCCGGGATCGCGCCGCCGAAGCTGCTGTTCCAGCCGGCCGTGTCGAACCGGGCGGACGCCGGGTCGGGTCCGGCGTAGGTGCGGTCGAACACCGAACTCCACTGGTCCAGCCGGGCCCGGCCGTCGTCCTCCGCCGCCGGCTCGTCCAGCACGACGAAGCCGGACAGCCGCGCGTCACCCGCCTCGCTGCGCCGGGTGAGCACGACCGCCTGGCGGACCAGCGGGTGCTCCGCGAGGACCGTCTCGATCTCGCCCAGCTCGATCCGGAAGCCCCGGACCTTCACCTGGAAGTCGGCGCGGCCCAGGAACTCCACCGTGCCGTCCGGCCGCCACCGGGCCAGGTCGCCGGTGCGGTAGAGCCGTCCGCCGGGCGCGCCGAACGGGTCGGGCACGAACCGCTCGGCGGTCAGGCCCGGCCGCCCCGCGTAGCCGCGGGCGAGTCCGATGCCGCCGATGTGCAGCTCCCCCACCACACCCGGCCCGACCGGTTGGCCCAGCGCGTCCAGCAGGTGGATCCGGATGTTGTCGATCGGCCGGCCGATGGGCACGGCCATCGCCGCGGCGGGCAGCTCCGCGCACGGGTACCAGGTGACGTCGATGGCGGCCTCGGTCGGGCCGTACAGGTTGTCCAGCCGCGCGTCGACCAGCGCCGTGAACCGGCGGACCACCTCCACCGGCAGCGCCTCGCCACTGCACACCACCAGCCGCAGCGACACGCAGCCCGCCGGGTCCGCGACCGCCAGGAACGCCGACAGCGCGGGCGGCACGAAGTGCGTCACGGTCACGCCGTGCCGGCGGATCAGGCCCGACAGGTATTCCGGGTCTCGATGCCCGCCAGGCCGCGCGAACACGAGGGTGGCCCCGGCCGTCAACGGCCACAGCAGCTCCCACACCGACACGTCGAAGCCGTACGGGGTCTTCTGCAACACCCGGTCGGTCGAAGTCAGCCGGTAGGTGTCCTGCATCCACCGCAACCGGTTCGCCAAGGCGCGGTGCTCCGTGACCACGCCCTTCGGGCGACCGGTCGAGCCGGAGGTGTAGATGACGTACGCGGCGGTCCCCGGCCGGGCCCGGCACGGGATGGCAGGTCCGGCGGGCAGGTCCGCGATCAGGTGGCAGTCGCCGGGTGCCAGGTCTCGGTGCTCGTCGTCGGTGAGCACGATCCGGGCGGCGGCGTCGGCCGTCTGGAACGCGAGGCGGTCCCGGGGCAGCTCCGGGTCGAGCGGCAGGTAGGCGGCTCCCGCGTACTGCACGCCGAGGATGGCCGTGATCATGGCCAGGCCGCGGTCGAAGCAGATCCCCACCACGTCGTCCACGCCCACCCCGAGCGCCGCCAGCGACCCGGCCACCCGCTCGGCTTCGGCGTGCAGTTCGCCGTAGGTCAGCCGCTCGTCGCCGGAGACGACGGCGATCACGTCGGGATGCGCGGCGGCCCGCTCGGCGACGAGGTGCGGCACGCAATCCTCCGGCACCGGCCGGTCGGTCGCGTTCCAGCCGGCGGTGACCTGGTGGCGTTCGGCGGCGTCGAGCAGGTCGACCCGCGACACCCTCCGGTCCGGGTCGAGGGTGACCGCGTCCAGGAAGTTGAGGTACCAGCGCAGCACGCGGTCGATCGTGTCGCCGTCGAAGATGTCGGTGTTGTACTCGGCGGTGACCGCGTAGCCCTCCTCCACCCTGGTCACCGAGACCCAGAGGTCGAACTTGCTCGTGCCCCAGTCGACTTCGACCGGCGTCACGGTCAGCCCGGCCATCCGGAAGTCCGGGATGGCCACGTTCTGCAACGCGAACGACACCTGGAACAGCGGCGGGTGCGCCAGGTTGCGGGCCGGGGCGAGGTCTTCGACCAGCCGCTCGAACGGCACGTCCTGGTGGGCGTACGCGGACAGCGCCGTGTCCCGGACGCGGTCCACGAGTTCGCGGAACGTCGGCTCGCCGGTCAGGTCGGTGCGCAGCACCAGCATGTTGACGAAGAACCCGATCATCCGCGCGGTGTCCTCGCGCGTGCGGTTGGCGATCGGCGAGCCCACGGCCACGTCGGTGGTCGAGCACCAGCGGCCCAGCACCGCCGAGAAACCGGCCAGCAGCACCATGAACGGCGTCACGTGGTGCGCGCGGCACAGCTCGTCCACCCGCACGGCGACGTCCTCGGGGATCGTGACGCGCCGCCGCGCCCCGGCGAACGTGGACACCGCCGGCCGGGGACGGTCCGCGGGCAGCGACAGCACGTCGGGCAGGTCGGCGAGCTGCGTGCGCCAGTAGGCGAGCTGCCCGTCCAGCACGTCGCCGGACATCCACTCGCGCTGGTCGCGCGCGAAGTCCGCGTACTGCACGGGCAGCTTCGGCAGCCGGGCGGGCCGCCCGCTCAGGTAGGAGCTGTACAAAGTGGACAGATCGTCGACGAGCACGCCCAGCGACCAGCCGTCGCAGGCGATGTGGTGGATCACCAGCACCAGCGTGTGGTCGTCGTCGGCCCGCGCGAACACCTTGGCCCGCACGAGCGGAGCCCGCGAGAGGTCGAACGGCTTGCCGATCTCGTCCCGGATCTCGCTGTCGAGGTCGTCCGACGCCGGTCGCACGACGATCTCGGGCAGCGTCACGGCCTCCACCACCTGCACCGGATCGCCGTCGTCGGCGAACGACGTCCGCAGCACCTCGTGCCGGGCCACCAGCTCGTTCACCGCCCACGTCAACGCCTGCACGTCCAGGTCGCCGCGCAGCCTCAGCACCACCGGCATGTGGTAGGCGGAGAGCCCGGCGGCCAGCCGGTCGAGCACCAGGAGTCGTTGCTGGGCGAAGGACGCCGGCCCCTGACGGATCACTTCACGCACTGTTCTCAGTCCCCCATCGTGGTTGTGCGCCGGTTCCGGATCAGCGCCGCGAGCGCCGCGCCGGTCGGGTGGTCGAGCACTTCGCGCACGCTCAGGTCGACGCCGAGACCGGTCCTGATCCGGCCGGCGGCCGAGGTCGCGGTGAGCGAGTCGACGCCGAGGTCGAACACGGACACGTCCGGCGCGAGCGCGTCCACCCCGATCACGGCACGCCAGCTTTCGAGCACCACCCGCAGGATCTCGTCGTCGGTGACGGGCGTGCCGGCGCGCGGGACTTCCGGCGCGGTCACGGGTTCGGCCTGCCCCGGAGCCGTGATCCAGTAACGCTTCCGCTGGTACGGGTACACCGGCAGTGGCACCGTCGGCACGCCGGCGAGCCTCGGGTCGACCGGTTCCTCCACCGCGCCCGCCTCCCACAGCGCACCCAGCGCGGCGAGGAAGTCGGCGTCCTCGCCGTCGCGGCCGGGATTCGGCAGCGTCGCGACCGCCGGCACGCCTTGACCGGAGAGGTGCCGCCGGGCGAACCCGGTCACCGCGCGGCCGGGCCCGACCTCCACGACCACCCACGGCCGGTCGGCGGCGACGAGCCGGTCCAGGCAGTCGGCGAACCGGACCCGTGAACGGACCTGCCGGGCCCACCGGTGGGCGCTGACCGCGTCCTCCGGCGTCAGCCACGAGCCGGTGACACCGCAGAGCATCGGGATTTCCGGCGGGCGCAACGCGATACCGGTCAGCTCACCGGCCAACGGCCCCACCACCGGGTCCATCAGCCGCGAGTGGAACGCGTTGCGCCCGGCCAGCCGGGTGCTCTGCACGCCGTGCACCTGCAACCGGCGCTCCAGCCGCGCGATGTCCGGCTCCGTGCCCGCGAACACGAAGTCCCGCGCGGTGTTGTGGCACGCGAGGTCGACGTCCGCCACCAGGTCGGCGGCGACCTCGCCCCGGACGGCGAGCATCGCGCCCGGCTCGGCCGTGCCCATCAGCGCCGCCCTGGCCGCCACCGCCCGCAGCCCGTCGGTCAGACCGACGACCCCGGCGACGATCGCGGCGGTCCACTCGCCGAGCGAGTGCCCGAGGACGGCGTCGGGCGTGACACCCCAGGACTCAAGCAGCCGGGCCATCGCGTACTCCGCGATCACCAGCGCGGGTTGGGCGATGTCGTTGTCGTGCAACCGGTCCGGGTCGTCCAGGTGCCGCACGACCCGACCGGCCCGCGACCCGCCGATGGCCGTTTCGAGCGCGGCGAAGGCCTCGTCGCAGGCTTCGCGGTAGGCCGGGAACGCCTTGCCGAGGTGGTCGCCCATCTCCAGCTTGCGGCTGCCCTGCCCGGTGAACGCGAAGCAGACCGCACGCCCGGTCACCGGCTCGGACGAGCCGGCCCCGGGCGGATCGGCGGGCCAGACCACGGCCTGGCGGTAGCGGTGCGCCCGCCGCCCGTGTTGGAGCGTGCGCGCCACGGCCGACAGCGGGTCGCCCCCGTCCCGCACGTGCCGGACCACGTCCCGGACGCCCGCAGCCAGCGCCTCCGGGCTCTTGGCGGACACCGGGAGCAGGTGGCTGCCGGGCACCGGCTCGGCCGACTCCGCCCGCCACTCCTGGAGCACCACGTGCGCATTGGTCCCGCCCATGCCGAGCGACGTGACACCCGCCCGCCGCGGCGCGCGCTCGGTCCACGGCTGCGCCTTGGTGTTCAGGTAGAGCTGGGTGCCGGTCAGGTCGACGGCCGTGGTGGGCGTGTCGCAGTGCAGGGTCGGCGGCAGAACTCCGTGGTGCACCGCGAGCGCCGCCTTCACGAAGCCCGCCACCCCGGCCGCCGCGTCGAGATGGCCGATGTTGCTCTTCACCGAGCCGACGGCCGTGGTCCGCTCCCGGCCGCCGCCGAACACCCGCGCCAACGCCTCCAGTTCGATCGGGTCGCCCAGCGGCGTGCCGGTGCCGTGCGCCTCGATCAGCCCGACCGACTCCGGAGCGACCCGCGCGCCGGCCAACGCCTCCGTGATGACGGCGACCTGCCCGCCGATGGTCGGCGCGGAGTACCCCATCCGCTCGGACCCGTCGTTGTTCACCGCCGAACCCAGGATCACCGCCCGGACGTGGTCGTGGTCCTCCAGCGCGCGGCGGAGGGTCTTCAGCACGACGATCCCGCCGCCGTTGCCGGTGATCGTGCCGGTGGCCTGCGCGGAGAACGCCCGGCAGTGCCCGTCCCGGGACGCGATACCGCCTTCCTGCCACAGGTATCCCCGCCGCTGCGGCAACGTGATCGAGACACCGCCGGCCAACGCCGCGTCGCACTCGCCCGCGAGCAGCGCCTGGGTGGCGAGGTGGACGGCCACCAGCGAGGACGAGCACGCGGTCTGCACGCCGATGGCCGCCCCGGTCAGCCCGAGCCGGTAGGCCGCACGGCTGGCGAGGTGGTCCTTGTCATTGGCTATCAACAGCTCCAGCAGCGAGTTGTCCACTTGGGACGGCAGGAGGTGGCGCAGCAGGTAGGTGCTGACGTCCGTGCCCCCGTACACCGAGATGTCGCCGGGGAACCGCGCCGGCACGCAGGCCGCGTCGTCCAGCGCGGAGTCGCACAGCTCCAGGAACAGCCGGTGCTGCGGGTCGAGAATCCGGGCGTCGCGCGGCGTGATGCCGAAGTACTCGGCGTCGAACGACTCCACGTCCTCCAGCGCTCCGAACGCCCGCACGTAGTCCGGGTGCGCCAGTTCCCGTTCGACGGCGCCGTCCGCCAAGGCCTCCTCGGCGGTGAAGAAGCCGACCGACTCCACACCGTCGTGCACGTTGCGCCAGAACGCCTCCACATCCGCCGCACCCGGCACCCGCACCGCCATACCCACCACCGCAACCAGATCGTCCGGCGTCACGACTCGCTCCTTCGGGCACGACGGGCACCGCGCTCGGCAGCACGGCGGGCACGGGCATCGGGCTCACGGCCGGCGCGCCCCGGTTCGGCGCGCACGTGGCGGGCTTGGGCGCGGACACTCGTCTGCTCGAACAGACCGACCAGGCTCGGCCGCACACCGAACCGGTCGTACAACGCGTTCTGGAGCTTGACCAACAGCAGCGAGCTGCCACCGACCTCGAAGAAGTTGTCGGTGACACCGAACGCGCTGTGCGCCAACACGGACGCCCAAACCTGGTGCACCGCCTGCTCGGTGTTGTCCGCCGCCGGCACGGCCCGCCGGTCCGGCCCGGCGCCGGCGCGGCGCAGCAGCCGGGTCCGGTCGACCTTGCCGCTCGGCGTCGTCGGCAGGCGGTCCACGACGGTGATGACCGAGGGCAGCATCGCTTTCGGCAGGGCCTGTTCGAGGCTCTCCCCGAGCTGCCGGACGAGGAGCTGCCGGGTGTCGAGCGCGGTCGGGTCGTTGGCCATCGGCCCGGTGTGCGTGGTCCGGACGGACGTCAGCACCCGGTGCGGATCGACCTGTCGGACCGTCTCGCGGGGCACCAGCAGCACGTCGAACGTGGCGGGGTCGTCCCAGCCCGGCGTGATGATCGCGCGGTACCCGTTGGCCTCGGCGGCCTCCCAGAAGTCTTCGGGGTGCGGCAGCGCCTCCACGACCGGCGTGGGCAGGGCGGACAGCGTGGTGTCCGGTTCGGCCGACCGCAGCGCGGTGACGACGTGCCGAACGGTCCGCAGCCGGACGTCGGGGACCGCCGGGATCAGCACCGGGTCCGGGCCGAGCGTCGCCCAGTCGACCGGCCACGACCCGATCGTCGGTGGAGCGGGATGCTCCCCGCCGCCCACGGTCGGCATCACGTCGCGCCGGTCCCCACCACCCACCGTCAGCGCCACGTCGCGCCGGTCCCCACCTCCCACCGTCAGCGCCACGTCGTACCGGTAAGCGTTGACCTCGTTGCGGTGCCGGCCTCGTTTGAGCTGCACCTCCGCCCGCCCGATCGGTCCGAGCCAGGCGGCCAGCCGGTCCAGCGCGCGGGGGTCGAGCAGCAGTTCCTCCTCGCCGCGGACCAACCGGTCGACTCGTTCACGCAGGTCGGCCGCCTTGGTGTCGGGCCGCGCGCGGGCCGTTTCGGCTTCGGTCGCGAACTCCTCCAGCAGACCGAGGTGCCGCAGGTCGCCGAGGAACACCGTGCCGCCGGGCGCGAGCAGCGGCCGGAGGCCTTCGAGCACCCGGCGCAGGTAGTCGGCGCTCGGGAAGTACTGGACGACCGAGTTGAGCACGATCAGGTCGAAGTGCCCGGCAGGCAGGCCGGTGGTGTCGTGCGCGGGCTGCGTGCGCAGCCGGACCCGGTCGCCCCGGCCCGCCGCCGCCAGCCGCGCGGCCAGCTTGTCGACCACGACGCCGGACAGGTCGGTGCCCCAGTACTCCTCGGTGTGGTCGATGAGCCGCCACAGCAGCAGACCGGTGCCGCAGCCGACCTCCAGCACGCGGCGCGGCTCGAACGCCCGGATCCGGTCCACTGTGGACCGCAGCCAGACCAGCATCTCGTCGTCGGAGATCCGGCTGCCGTCGATGCTGCTGGTCCAGCCGATCGTGTCCACCTCGGGCTCGCCGCCGCCGTCGACGCCGTAGGTCCGGTCGAAGACGGTCTCCCACCGGTCCAGCCGCTCCGTGGTCACGGCCTTGTCGTCGGCCCGCTCCTCGGTGGTCGTGACGAAGGCGGCCAAACGCGCGCCCGCCTCGGTGTCCTCGGCCACGACCACCGCCTGCCGCACCACGGGGTGCCGGGCGAGGGCGTGCTCGATCTCGCCCAGCTCGACCCGGTGACCCCGGACCTTCACCTGGTGGTCGAGCCGGCCCAGGAACTCCAGTTCGCCGTCCGGCGTCCAGCGGGCCAGGTCGCCGGTGCGGTAGAGCCGGCCGCCGCGAGGGCCGAACGGGTCCGGCACGAACCGCTCCGCCGTCAGGTCCGGCCGGCCGGCGTAGCCGCGCGCCAGCCCCGCGCCGCCGATCCACAGCTCGCCGACCATGCCGGGGCCGAGCAGCCGGCCGTGCCGGTCGACCACGTGGGCGCGGACGTTGTCGATGGGCCGGCCGATGGGCACGCGCTCCGGCCCGGTCCGCGACGGCTCGCACCACAGCCGGGTGGCGTCGATGGTGGCTTCGGTCGGGCCGTACAGGTTGACCACCGGCACCGGGCGCAGGTCGCGCAGCTTGCGCAGCAGCCCGGCGGTCAGCGCCTCCCCGCCCAGGCACACCAGCCGCAGATCGGACGCGGCGAGCCGGGCCCGGCCCTCGGGGCTGTCCAGCGCCATCTCCAGCGCCGTGGGCACGAGTTGGAGGACGGTGGCCGAGTCAAGGCACGCCAGCCAGCCGAGGGGATCGCCACCGGACGGTGGCGCGATCACCACCGTCCCGCCGGACATCAGCGGCGCCAGGTACTCCCAGACCGACGCGTCGAACGCGGCCGATGTCCGCCACAGCACGCGGTCCTCCGGTCCCAGCCCGAACTCGCGGATCA
Organism: Actinosynnema sp. CS-041913; assembly: GCF_050942485.1. Taxonomy (NCBI): domain Bacteria; kingdom Bacillati; phylum Actinomycetota; class Actinomycetes; order Pseudonocardiales; family Pseudonocardiaceae; genus Actinosynnema; species Actinosynnema sp. CS-041913. The sequence goes on from NZ_CP192037.1 coordinate 4,894,552, forward strand.
GCCACGCCATGTGGTTGGCGAGCGCGCCGTGCGTGACGACGGTCGGCTTGGGGCTGCCCGTCGAGCCGGAGGTGAAGATCGTGTAGGCGTGCGTGTCCGGGCTCGCCTGGTGCACGGGCACATCGGGGTCGGGCAGCGTCGTGTGGACGTCCGCGTCGGCGGGAAGTTTGTGGCGATGGGTGTCGGAGGTCAGCACGAGCTTGGCTTCCGACGACAGCCGTGCCAGGCGGCCGGCGGGCAGGTCGGGGTCCAGCGGCAGGTAGCCCGCGCCCGCGTGCAGCACGCCGAGGATGGCCGTGATCAGGGCGGGGCCGCGATCGAGGCAGATACCGACCGTGTCGTCGGTGCGCACGCCGAGCCGGGCCAGCGAACCGGCGACCGCCAGCGCCTCCGAGTCCAGCCGGGCGTAGGTGACCTCCTCCCCCTGGCACACCAGCGCGACGCGTTCCGGGTGGGCGGCGGCTCGTGCGGCGACGGCCTCGTGCGCCAGGAGGTCGGGCGCGGGCCGTTCGGTGGCGTTCCACGCGGTGATCCGGCGGTGCTCGGCCGGTTCCACGAGACTTACTCGGGACAGCGGCGTGTCCGGGTCGGCGGCGACGCGGGCCAGCAGGGTCGTGTACCAGCGCAGCACCCGGTCGACGGTCTCCGCCTCGAACAGGTCGGTGCTGTACTCGGCGGTCAGCTCGACCGACCCGTCCGCCGCGGGCGTCGCCTCCACCGTGAGGTCGTACTTGGCGATGTCCCAGTCCACCGGGAGCGCGGTGATGTCCGGCCCGGCCAGCTCCAGGTCGGGGCTGCGGGTGTTCTGGAACGCGAACGAGGTCTGGAACACCGGGTGGTGCGCCAGGCTGCGGGCCGGGGCCAGTTCCTCCACCAGCCGTTCGAACGGCAGGTCCTGGTGCGCGTACGCGCCGAGCGCCATGTCCCGCACCCGGCCCAGCAGCTCCCGGAACGTCGGATCGCCGCCGGTGTCGCACCGCAGCGGCAGCATGTTCACGAAGAACCCGATCAGCGGCTCGGTCTCGGTCCGGGTCCGGTTGGCGATCGGCGACCCGACCACCACGTCCGGGCGGCCGGACCAGCGGGCCAGCACCGTGCCGAACCCGGCGAACAGCCCCATGAACAACGACGCCGAACCGGCCTGGCACAACTCTTCCAGGCGGCGCACGACCGACGCGTCCACCACCGCGCGGCGGCTGGAGCCCGCGAACCCGGCGGTGGCCGGCCGTGCGCGGTCGGCGGGCATCCCGATCGCCTCGGACGCACCCTCCAACGCGCCACGCCAGTACGCCAGGTGCTCGTCCAGCACCGGGCCGGACATCCGCTCCCGTTGCCACGCCGCGAAGTCCAGGTACTGGATCGGCAACGGTGGCAGCTCACCGCCCGCGTACAGCACCGACAGCTCGTGCGACAGGATCACCCGCGACCACCGGTCCGAGACGATGTGGTGCATGGTCAGCACCACCACGTGGTCCTCGTCGGACACCCGCAGCACACGGGTGCGCAGCAGGGGCGGTTTGCCCAGGTCGAACGGCTGGTCGATCTCCGCGCGCACGGTCTTCGCCACCACGTCCTCGGACACCATGGTCACCGGCACCGGCACGTCGACGTGCGGGGAGACGACCTGGATCGGCCGTCCGGCGGGCGCGACGAACGAGGTCCGCAGCACCTCGTGCCGCCGCACCACCTCCCGGACCGCCGCCGCGAACGCGTCCACGTCGAACGGTCCGCTCACCCGGAACACCACCGGCACGTGGTAGACCCGCGAGTCGTCCAGCATCCGGTCCACGAACCACAACCGCTGCTGCGCGAACGAACTGATACCGATCCTGCGATCCGTGCTCATCCGAGGTCCCCCAAGAGAACAGCGTCGATTTCGGCCGCGTCCAGGCCGGGGAAGGAGTCGCCCGCCCGGCGGGTGATCGGCGCGGCCACTCCCCCGGAGCCGGCCGCCACCACCTCGGCCAGCTCTTCGATCGTGGGCGTCTCGAAAAGCTGCCGGATCGGCAGGCTCACCTTCAGCGCGCCGTCGATCCGGGCCACGATCTGCGTGGCGTTCAGCGAGTTGCCGCCCAGTCCGAAGAAGTTGTCCCGCGCTCCCGGCGCGTCCGCGAGGTTCAGCACCTCGGTCCACACGTCCGCCAGCGCCTGCTCCACCGGTCCGGCGACCTCCCGCCCGGACGGGAGGCCCAACGGAGGCAACGCCTTCCGGTCGATCTTGCCGCTCGCCGTCATCGGCCAGGCGTCGACCACGCCCAGCAGTGGCGGCACCATGTGGGCAGGTAGCCGCGCGGCGAGTCGGCGGCGGATCGACTCCACGTCCACTGTGGACTGTGCTGATTGCAGGTAGCCGGTCAGCACCGGCTCGTCGCCCTTCGAGGCACGGACGACCACGACGGCCGCCGCGACGTCCGGGAAGGCCGCGAGCGCGGCTTCGATCTCACCGAGTTCTACCCGGTGGCCCCGGATCTTCACCTGGTGGTCCGCGCGGCCGATGAACTCCAGTTGCCCGTGAGCGGTCCACCGGACCAGGTCGCCGGTCCGGTAGACGCGGCTCCCCGGCGGTCCGAACGGGTCGGGGGTGAACCTCTCGGCGGTCAGGTCGGGGTGGCCGGGATAGCCCCGGGCGATGCCGGGGCCGCCGATCCACAGCTCGCCCGTCATGCCGATGCCCGCCAGGCGGCCGTGCCGGTCGACCACGTACGACCGGGTGCCGTCGACCGGGCGGCCGATCGGGATGGTCGCCCCGGTGAGCCGGTCGAGGTCCTCGGGCAGCTCGAAGCACACCGCGCCGATCGTCGCCTCGGTCGGGCCGTAGTGGTTGACCAGCCGGAGGCCGGGCTGTGCGCGGCGGATTCGTCGGGCCAGTTCCGGCGGGAACGGCTCACCGCCCAGCACCAGGGTTCGGCGTGCCCGCCAGTGCGGCGTCAGGCCGGTGACATGTCGGAAGTGCGAAGGCGTCATCTTCACGTGGTCCGCGCCGGGCGCGGCGTGCGGGCTGTCCGGCTCGATCAGGACGCACCCGCCTGCGGCCAGCACCGGGAACAGCGTGGTGTAACCGAGGTCGGCGCTGATGGTCGCGGGTGTCGTCGCCGTGTCTCCCCTGCGGATGCCGAGCAGGCGGATCATCGCGGCCGTGTAGTTGGCGAGCGCCCGGTGGGTGACGGCGGTCGGTTTGGGTCCTCCGGTGGAGCCGGACGTATAGATCGTGTAGGCGAGGTTGTCAAGTACTGCGGTCACAGTGTCCACATCGGACTTGCCTGCCAACAGTTCTTGGTACGTGCGGGTCTGCTCCGGGAACTTGTGCCGGTGGTCGTCGGTGGTCACCACCAGATCGGCTACGCCCGACAGCAGCGCGAGGCGTGCGGGTGGCAGCTCGGGGTCCAGCGGAAGGTAGCCCGCACCGGCGTACAGAATGCCCAGGATCGTGGTGATCAGGGACGGGCCGCGATCGAGGCAGATCGCCACGGTGTCGTCGGTCTTGATGCCCAGGCCCGCCAGCTCTTTGGCGATGCCGCGTGCTTCGGAGTGCAGGTGGGCGTACGTCAGCCGCTCGTCTCGGCAGACCAGGGCGATGTCGTCCGGGTATTTCGCCGCGTGATCGGCGATCAGGCCGGGCACGGTGCGGTCCGGCACCGTGTGATCCCGGCCGTTCCACAGCGTGGTGACCAGGTGGAGTTCGGCCGGGTCGGGGAGGGTGGCTTGTGACAGCGGCACGTCGGGGTTGCCGACGGCGTGCTTGAGCAGCCGGACGTACCAGGTGAGCGCGCGGTCGATGGTGGACGCGTCGAACAGGTCGGTGTCGTACTCGGCGGTGAGGAGGATCGTGCCGTCGTCCGCCTGGGTCGCTTCCACGGAGAGGTCGTACTTCGAGACGTCCCAGTCGATCTCGAATGGGATCGTGTCAAGACCGGGTAAGGTCCACTGTGGACTTCCGGTGTCACGAATCGTGAACGAGGTCTGGAAAATCGGGTGCCGGGACAGGCTGCGGTCGGGCGAGAGGTCGTCCACGAGCCGTTCGAACGGCAGGTCCTGGTGCGCGTACGCGCCCAGCGTGGTGTCGCGGACCTCGGCCACCAGTTCCCGGAACGTCGGGTCGCCTGCCGTGTCGCACCTGATCGGCAGGACGTTGACGAAGAATCCGATCAGCCCTTCGACCTCGACCTGGTTGCGTCCGGCGACCGGGGTTCCGACCACCACGTCACCGACGCCGGTCCACCGGGACAGCACCGCGCCGTAACCCGCGAGCAGGCCCATGAACAACGTCGCCGAGCCCGCCCGGCACAGTTCCACCAGCCCACCGGTGGTGTCCGCGTCGAGCGTGACCGCCCGGCTCGCGCCACGGAACCCGGCGGTGGCCGGACGTGGCCGGTCGGTCGGCAGGTCCAGGGCCGGCGGTGCGCCGTCCAGTGCGGCACGCCAGTACGCGAGGTGCTCGGCGAGGACGTCGCCCGACAGGTGCTCCCGTTGCCACGTCGCGAAATCGAGGTACTGGATCGGCAGCGGCGCGAGCGACCGGCCCGCGTAGGCGTCCGCCAACTCACGCAGCATGATGTCCAGCGACCACCCGTCGCAGACGATGTGGTGCATCACCAGCAGCACCACGTGGTCTTCCGGCGTCACCCGGAACACGTGGACCCGGAACAGCGGCGCGACCGACAGGTCGAAGAGGATGTCCGCCGAACGGCGCACGGCTTCCCGCAGCTCCGGTCCGGTGACGTCTTCGACGGCGCAGGGGATTTCGACCTCCGGCTCGACCACCTGGACGGCCCGGCCGGCGGGTTCGGCCAACGAGGTCCGGAGGACTTCGTGCCGCCGCACGACTTCGCCGACCGCGCGCCGGAACGCGGCGGCGTCGAACCGGCCTCCGACCCGGAACGCGATCGGCACGTGGTAGAGCCGGGAGTCCCCCACCAGCCGGTCCACGACCCACAACCGCTGCTGGGCGAACGAGCTGAGCCCGATCCTGCGGCGCGTCACCGCGGGTCACCCGCCCCGAGCAGCGCTTCGACCTCGGTCGGGTCCAGTCCTGGGTAGAGGTCGGCCTCCTGCCGGACGAGCGCGGGGGCCGTGGACCGGCCGGCCTCGGCGACGAACCGCGCCAGCCCTTCGATCGTGGGCGTCTCGAACAGGTTCCGGATCGGAATCCGCACCCCCAGCACCGCGTGGACGCGCGAGGTGATCCGGGTGGCGTTGAGCGAGTTGCCGCCCAGCCCGAAGAAGTCGTCCCGCGCGCCCGGCGGGTCCGTGAGGTTCAGCACCTCCGCCCACACGTCGGCCAGCGCCTGTTCGACCGCACCGGAGACCGGACGACCGGCAGGCGTCTCCAGCGGTGGCAACGCCTTCCGGTCGATCTTGCCGCTCGCGGTCATCGGCCACTGCTCCACCACGCCGAGCACCGGTGGCACCATGTACCCGGGCAGGCGGTCGACGAGGTGGCGCCGGACGTCGTCCAGGTCGGGCCGTCCCTTGAGGTAGCCGGTGAGCACCGGTTCGCCCTGATCCGTCCGCACGACCACGACCGCCGTGTCGACCGCCGGGTGTTCCGCCAGCACGCTCTCGATCTCGCCGAGTTCGACGCGGTGCCCGCGGATCTGCACCTGGTGGTCCGCACGGCCGAGAAATTCCAGGTCACCGCCGGGGTTCCACCGGGCCAGGTCCCCCGTGCGGTAGAGCCGCGCCCCGGGCGGTCCGAACGGGTCCGGGACGAACCGTTCGGCGGTCAGGGTCGGGTTCCCCAGGTAGCCGTGGGCCAGACCGGCACCGCCGAGCCGGAGTTCCCCCGAGACGCCCACCCCGACCGGCCGACCGTCCTGGCCGACCACGTAGGCGCGGACGTTGTCGATCGGCCGTCCGATCGGGAAGTTCTGGGCCCCAGGCTGAATCTCACAAGCGGTCGCGACGACGGAGTTCTCCGTCGGCCCGTAGTTGTTCAACACCCGGTACGACGCGGATGGGCCGGACGTCAGCACATCCCCGCCGGTCGACAACACCCGTAACACCGACAATGGCGGGGCAGCACGGGTGAACATCATCTCCGCCAACGGCGTCGGCACGAACGCGGCGGTAATCCCGTTGTCCGCGAACCACTCCAACAGCAAGTCTGGATCAGACCGGACCTCCTCGCCCGGCACGTGCACACTCGCACCTGCCACCAAGCTGGGCCACAGCTCCCACACCGAAGCGTCGAACCCCGGCGACGCCACCAGACTCGTCCGATCACCCGAACCAAGACCCACCTCACGAACATGCCACGACACCAGATTCGACAAACCCCGATGCGGAACAACCACACCCTTCGGACGACCCGTCGAACCAGACGTATAAATCACATAAGCCATATCCTCCGCCGAACACCGGACACCCAGGTCGGTCGACGGCTGGAGATCGATCTTCGCGGCGTCACCAGCCAGGTCCACCCACGGCACGTCGACCGGTGGTCTACCCCGGCCCACCACGACGAGGGCCGACGAGTCCTCCACCATGAACCGCAGGCGTTCCACCGGGACACCCGGATCGATCGGCAGGTAGGCGGCGCCGACCGAGAGCACCGCCAACGCGCTGACCGCCAGCTCGACGCCTCGGGGCAACACCAACCCCACAACATCACCCCGACCGACACCCAGCCCGCGCAACCACCACGCCAACCGGTTCGCCCGTGCCACCAGCTCACCCGAACGGACCACCCGGTCGCCGTCGACCACCGCGACGCCATCGGGGTGGGCATCGGCACGGCCGGCGACCAATTCGTGCACGCAGGCCTCCGGAAGCGCACATGGACTGCCCGTTCCGGCCGCCATGACGATCCGGATCTCGTCCGCCGACGTCAGGTCCACAGTAGACAGAGGCGTGTTCGGGCTCGTTGTGGCTTGGTCGAGCAACCGGACGTACCAGTCGAGCAGCCGGTCGATCGTGGCGGTGTCGAACAGGTCCGTGCGGTAGTCGGCGATCAGGCCGATCGTCCCGTCCCGCGCGGGCACGGCTTCGAGAGCCAGGTCGTACTTCGCGATGCCCCAGTCCATCGCGAACGGTTCGACGTCCAGTCCCGGCAGCCGGAGGTCGGCGGACCCGGTGTTCCGGAAGGCGAACGAGGTCTGGAACACCGGGTGGTGCGCCAGGCTGCGGGCCGGGGCCAGCTCCTCCACCAGCCGTTCGAACGGCAGGTCCTGGTGCGCATAGGCCGCCAACGCGGTGTCGCGCACCCGTGCGACAAGCTCGCCGAACGGCAGGCCGCCGTCGGCGCGGAACCGGATCGGCAGCATGTTCACGAAGAACCCGATCAGCTCCTCGGTCTCCGTGCGGGTCCGGTTCGCGATCGGCGTCCCGACCACGACATCGTCCACGTCGGCCCAACGGCACAACACCGCGCCGAAGGCGGCGAACAGCCCCATGAACACCGACGCCGACCCGGTCCGACACAGCTCCTCAAGCCGCCGAACGGTCTCCTCGCCCACCGTCGCCCGCCGAGTGCCGCCGACGAACCCGGCCCGTGCCGGACGCGGTCGGTCCCACGGCAGCCCGACGACCTCGGGAGCGCCCGCCAACGCGTCCCGCCAGTACGCGAGCTGGTCCGCCAACGCCTCACCGGACAGCACGTTCCGCTGCCACGACGCGAAGTCCGCGTACTGGATCGACAGCGCGGGCAGCGCCTCCCCCGCATACGCCGCCGACAACTCCCGCAACAACACCTCAAGCGACCAGCCATCGCACACGACGTGGTGCAGGACCAGCAGCACGACCCGATCGACCGGCGACACCTCGAACACCCGCGCCCGCAACAACGGCCCGGCCGACAAGTCGAACGGCTCGACGACCGCACCTCGCACCGCGTCCGACAGCTCCCGTTCCGACACCTCCACCACGACGACGGGGACATCGGATTCCGGCGCTACGACGGCCACCGGCTGCCCTCCCGAAGCGGCGAACGACGTCCGCAGCACCTCATGCCGCCGCACGGTCGCCTGGATCGCACGACGCAACCGGTCCACGTCGAGCACGCCACCGACCCGGAACGCGACGGGCACGTGATAGACCCGTGAGTCATCCGCCATCTCATCCACGAACCACAAGCGGTGCTGGGCGAACGAGAGCACGGTGCGGTCCACACCGGGCGCGATCACCGACCGCCCGGCGGCACTGCCCTCCCGAAGCCGGCGCAACGCGCGCCGGCGCAGGGCCATCACGTCCATCGCGGATTGGTTCTCCGCCATCGAAGTCACTCCAGGTTCCCTTGCGCCAGCGCCAGAAGTTCGGCCGGATCCATGGCCGCGACCAGCAGGTACTCCCGGGCACGCGCCTCGATCCCGAGGTGGGACCGGCCGAGCCGCCGGGCCAGCGCCTCGATCGTCGGCGCGGCGAACACCTCGCGGATCGCGACCTCCACGTCCAGCGCGTCCTGGATGCGTGCCGCGATCCGGGTGGCGTTCAGCGAGTTGCCGCCGAGCCCGAAGAAGTTGTCGGTCGCGTCCGGCGCGGCGCGAAGCTCCAGCACCTCGGCCCACACCGCCGCCAAGGTCTCCTCCACCGGCCCCGAAACCGCGCGGCCGGCGGGTAGTTCGAGCGGCGGCAACGCGTTCCGGTCGGTCTTGCCGCTCGCGGTCGTCGGCCACCGGTCCACCACGCCCAGCACCGGCGGCACCATGTATCCCGGCAGGCGGGAGGCGAGACGACCACGGACGTCATCGAGGTCCAGCGCCGCCCCGACCGGCTGGACGTAGCCCGTGAGCACGGGTTCGCCGTTGTCCGACGACCGCAGGACCACGGCGGCCGACCGGACGTCCGGGTGCTCGCCGAGCACGGACTCGATCTCGCCCAGCTCGATCCGGTGCCCCAGCACCTTGACCTGGTGGTCCAGCCGACCGAGGAATTCCAGGTCGCCGTCGACGTTCCACCGCACCCTGTCCCCGGTGCGGTAGAGCCGTCCCCCGGGCGGTCCGAACGGGTCGGGCACGAACCGTTCCGCCGTCAAGCCGGCCCGGCCGAGATAGCCCAGCGCCTGCCCCGTGCCACCGATCCACAGCTCGCCGGCGATCCCGATGCCGACCTGACGCCCGGCCTCGTCCACGACGTAGGCACGGACGTTGTCGATCGGCCGTCCGATCGGGAAGTTCTGGGCCCCAGGCTGAATCTCACAAGCGGTCGCGACGACGGAGTTCTCCGTCGGCCCGTAGTTGTTCAACACCCGGTACGACGCGGATGGGCCGGACGTCAGCACATCCCCACCGGTCACCAGCACACGCAGCGAGAGCGACGACGGACCGGAGCGACGGAACACCGGTTCGGCCAACGGCGTCGGCACGAACGCGGCGGTAATTCCGTTGTCCGCGAACCACTCCAACAGCAAGTCTGGATCAGACCGGACCTCCTCGCCCGGCACGTGCACACTCGCACCTGCCACCAGGCTGGGCCACAGCTCCCACACCGAAGCGTCGAACCCCGGCGACGCCACCAGACTCGTCCGATCACCCGAACCAAGACCGACCTCACGAACATGCCACGACACCAGATTCGACAAACCCCGATGCGGAACAACCACACCCTTCGGACGACCCGTCGAACCAGACGTATAAATCACATAAGCCATATCCTCCGGTGAACACCGGACACCCAGGTCGGTCGACGGCTGAGCAGCGATCCGTTCGGCATCACCGACGAGATCCACCCACGGGGCATCCACCGGTGGCGCGCCGAGGCCCACCACAACACGAGCGTCCGCATCCTCGACCATGAACCGCAGCCGCTCCACCGGGACGCCGGGGTCCATCGGCAGATAGGCCGCTCCGGCGGACAGCACCGCCAACGTACTGACCGCCAGCTCGACGCCCCGGGGCAACACCAGCCCCACAACATCACCCCGACCGACACCCAGCCCGCGCAACCACCACGCCAACCGGTTCGCCCGCCCGACCAGATCACCGAAACGCACAGCGACATCGCCGTCGACCAGGGCAACGGCGTCGGGATGGACAGCGGCGACCAGCTCGGGGACGTTCGACTCGGCGATCGCGACCTCCGCACCCTGCCACGACCGGATCACGTCCTGCTCGACTGCGGGCACGAAGTCGTAGTCACGCACCTTGGTCCCCGCATCGACCACGATTCCCTTCAGCAAGGCGAGGAACCGATCGGCGATGCGGGCGGCCGTCGTGGCGTCGAACAACTCCGTGCTGTAGTCGAGATCGCCGCTCAGCGCGTCGTCGTCGGTCATGAACAGCGCGAGGTCGTACTTGGCGGAACGGGGATCGAGCGCGACCGGTTCCGCCGTGACGCCGGGCAGGTCGAGCGTCACGTTGTTCCGCAGCGCGAACACGACCTGGAACAGCGGATGCGTGCCGGGGTCGCGGTCGACGCCCAGACCATCGACGAGCGCGTCGAACGGCAGTTCCTGATGGGCGTACGCGGCGGTGACCGTGTCACGGACCCGAGTCAACAGCTCGCCGAACGTGATCTCCCCGGTGCACCTGGTCCGGATGGGCAGCATGTTCACGAAGAACCCGATGAGCCCTTCGACCTCGGCGTGATCGCGCCCCGCGACCGGAGTGCCGACGACCAGGTCGGAGTCTCCGCTGAGCCGGTGCAGCAACACGTTGTACGCGGCCAACAGGACCATGTGCGGTGTCGTGCCGGTGCGGTGGGCCAACGCCCGCAACCCGCCCGCCACGTCGGGCGGCACGACGAACCGGTGGCGCGCCCCGGCGAACGACCGCCGAGCGGGCCGGGGGCGGTCGGTCGCCAGCCCGATCGAGCCCGGAGCCTCCGCCAGGAGTTCCCGCCAGAAGTCCAGGTGTCGTTCTACCGGCCGTTCTCGTTGCCAGACCGCGTAATCGGCGTATTGCACCGGCAACTCGGGCGGCACCGATGAACTGTGGTGGCGCCGTAGCTCATCGAACAGCACGCCGAGCGACCATTCGTCCGTGGCGATGTGGTGCATGGTCATCAGCAGCACCACCGCACGCGGCATCCGCAGCAGCCACACCCGCGCCAACGGGCCGTGGCCGAGGTCGAACGGCGTCCGTGCCTCCTCGTCGGCGATCGAACGGACCTCGTCCAGGCCGGCCACGTCCCCGATGTCCACCCGCACCCGCGCCGTGTTGGTCACGACCTGGCGCGGCGTGCCGTCCTGCTCCAGGAAGACCGTGCGCAGCACGTCGTGCCGGCGTGCGGCGGCGGCGAAACCCCCGGCCAGCAGGCCGACGTCGACTTCACCGGTCAGCACGTACGCGAACTGCTCGTGGTAGGCGCACGAATCCGGGAAGAGCTTGTGCAGCAACCACAATCGCTGTTGCGCGGAGGACAGGGGCAGCGGCTCGACGCGGGCCACCGGCAGCAGGCCGGAGTCCGGCTCCGAGCAAGCCGCCGCGAGCCCGGCCACCGTCGGGTCGGCGAACACCACTCCCAGCGCGGGGCGGTGGCCGAGCGCCGCGCCGATCCGCGTGAGGATCTGGTTGGCGTGCAACGAACTCCCGCCCATCGCGAACAGGTTGTCGTGCCGGCCGGGCTCGACGCCCACCACGTCCCGCCAGATCCCGGCGATCAGCCGCTCGGTCGCGCCCACCGGCTCGTCCGCGTCGAGACGGGCCGCGGGCAGGGGCAGTGCCCGCCGGTCGGCCTTCCCGTGCGCGGTGAGCGGCAGCCGGTCCAGGAACACCCAGCGGACCGGGACCATGTGGTCGGGCAAGGTCCGGCGCAGGTGGGCACGGATGTCGGGCAGGTCGGCCGGTTCCGCCTCGGTGAGGTAGCCGACCAGTGTCGGCCCGGACGGCAGGTCGTCGGACAGCACGACCACCGCCGCGCCCACCGCCGGGATCGCCACCAGGGCCGACTCGACCTCGCCCAGCTCGATCCGGAAGCCCCGGAGCTGAACCTGGGAATCGTTGCGGCCACGGTAGAACAGCGCGCCGCCGTCGTCGGCCACCGCCAGGTCGCCGCTCCGGTACCGCCGGCTGCCGGGAGGGCCGGCCGGATCGGGCACGAACCGTTCCGCCGTCAGGGCGGGCCGGTTCAGGTAGCCCAGCGACACACCGGGGCCGGACACGAAGGCCTCGCCCACGTGGTGGGGCGGCACCTCGGACCCGTCCGCGTCCAGGAGTCGGACCCGCAGGTCGTCCAGCGGACGCCCGATCGGGCTGCCGGTCTCGCCGGCGGACAGCGCGTGGGCGGTCACGTGCACCGTGGTCTCGGTGATGCCGTACATGTTGACCAGCCGGGGCGAGGTGTCGCCGTAGCGGTCGAACCACGGGATGAGCGTGGCCGGTTCGAGTGCCTCACCGCCGAAGACCACCAGGCGCAGCGCCGTGTCCGGCCAACCGGCGTCCCGTGCGGCCCGGGACAGCAGCCCGAACGCCGAGGGCGTCTGGTTGAGCACGGTCACCTGTTCGGCGATCAGCAGACGCCAGAAGGCATCCGGGTCGCGTGCGGTGTCGCGGGGCACGACGACGAGCCGGCCGCCGTGCAGCAGCGCGCCCCACATCTCCCAGACCGAGAAGTCGAACGCGGCGGAGTGGAACATCGTCCACACGTCGTCGCTCGTGAAACCGAACCGCCCGGCGGTGACGTCGAACAGCCGCACGACATTGCGATGGGTGACCACGACGCCCTTGGGGCGGCCGGTCGAACCGGACGTGTAGATGACGTAGGCGGGCGCGTCCGGGACGTCCACCAGGTCCGGGCCGGCAGGCGACGCCCCGCGCGGCACGGTGAGCCCGTCCCGTAATCGCGGTCGCACCGAGTCCGACGTGAGCACCACGGCCGCGCCGCTGTCGGCGAGGATGAACGCCTGGCGCTCCGCCGGGTAGTCCGGGTCCACCGGAACGTAGACGGCCCCGGCTTTGAGCACTCCCAGCAGGCTCGCGATCAGGCCGATGGACCGTTCCACGCACACGGCGACCGACATGCCCGGCCGGACGCCTTCCGCACGCAGCCGGTGGGCGATGTGGTTGGCCCACTCGTCCAGCTCCCGGTAGCCGATGCGGTCGTCCCCCCGGACGACCGCGACCGCCTCCGGCGCCTGTTCGGCCCACCGCTCGAAAAGCCGATGAACGCACGCCACACGCTCCCCCTCATGTCCTCGTGGGCCGTTCGGATCGCGGTGACGTGCCTGCCCGCCCCGGCAGCCGACCCGCCTCTCCCTTCCGCGATCCGAACGGCACCGAGTCTGCTGGCGCACACCGTTCCTGCCATTGGGTGAACTCCCCCATCTATGTCGGCGGGCGTCGGAACGATCGACCGGGGGGCGCGCGCCTCGGTCGGCGTTCGGGCTTGTTTGCGCTGGTCGGGCGGCTTGTAGGCGGTTCGGCACAAGATGGGGGACATTCCCCCATTCCGGCGAGGTGGGCCGCGCCGGCACCATGGCCAGCCATGCGGCGCGCGAACGAGCCCGGCAACCGGGCGGACCTGCCGCCGCACTGGTGGGCGGCCGGACTCGTCCTGCGCGAACGCCTGCCCGCCGCACACCACCCGCCGACACCACTGGCCCGCGACCGGGTGCACGCCTGGCGCACCGCACACGGACTGGACGCCGCCGGCCGCACCGCGCACCGGCTCGCCGCCCTCGGCACCGACGAACAGGGCCTGCTGTCCCTGCACGCCGAACCACCGGCCGCCCTCGCCGCCCGGTCGAGCCGGCCCGCCTGGGCGACGTTCTTCGAACAGGCACTGGCCGAGGCGCCGCACACCGCCGACCACTCCGACAGTTCCGCTCAGGCCCCGGCAGCCGTCGGCGAGAACGACATCGACACGACCGACTGGCGGGCCGCGTTCGCCGCACCGTTCCGGCCGTTCGTCCGGCTCGCCTGCCGGATGGCCGCCGACCGCCTCCGAGGCCGCCTGCCACCCGGAGCCGTCGCGCCCCACGTGCTCACCGACACGATCACCCGACAGCTCGACGCCCGCCTGGTCGACCTGTCGGCGCGCACCCTCGTGCTGCTGGTCAACCGCGACCGCCTGGCGGGCACCCTGACCGGCGCGACCCCGGCCGACCGGTTCGCCGACTTCATCCGCGCGATGTGCACCGCGGAGCGGCTCGGCGAGCTGGCCGTCGAGTTCCCGGTCCTCGCCCGGCTCGCGGCACAGGCGTGTCTCCAAGCCGTCGACGGCTGCTGCGAACTGCTGCTGCGGTTCGCCGCCGACCGGGCCGGGATCGCCGCCGAACTGTGCGCCGGCGAGCAGGCCACACTGGTCCGCGTCGAAGGCCAGGCGGGTGACCGCCACCAGGGTGGCCGCTCGGTCGCGGTGCTGTGGTTCGCCGACCACCGCCGGGTCGTCTACAAGCCGAGGCCGGTCGCGTTGCACGCCCGGTTCACCGAGCTGGCGCGGTGGCTGACCGAGCGGGTGCCGGAGCTGCGGCTGCGCACGGCCGGTGTGGTGGTCCGGCCGAGTCACGGCTGGCTGGAGTTCGTCGAGCACCGGGCCTGCGCGGACGTGGCCGAGGTGAACCTGTTCTACCGCCGGCAGGGCGCGCTGCTCGCGCTGCTGTACGCGATCGACGGCACGGACGTGCACTGCGAGAACCTGATCTCGTGCGGCGACCAGGCGGTGCTGATCGACCTGGAGACGATGCTCCACCCGACCCTCGCCACGATCGCCGACCCGGCCGCGCGGGCGCTGAGCCGTTCGGTGCAGCGGACGTCGTTGCTGCCGCAGATGTTCCTCGGCGAGCACGGCGCGCTGGACATCTCCGGCCTCGGCGGCGACCGGGGCGCGCCCTACCCCGTCGACGCGGTGCGGTGGGCCTCGCCGGCCACGGACGAGATGCGGCTGGTCCGGCTGCCCGCCGAGTTCCCCGGCAGCCTGAACCGGCCCCGGCTGGCCGACCGCGAGATCGACCCGGGCGACCACAAGGCCGCGCTGCTGGCCGGGTTCCGGACCGGCTACGAGGCGATCATGACCGGCCGGCACGAGCTGGCCGGCCTGCTCGACGCGTGCGCCGACCACCCGGTCCGGGTGCTGGTCCGGCCCACCCGCCTGTACGCGACGCTGCTGGACGAGTCCACCCACCCCAGCCTCCTGCGGGACGCGCTCGACCGGGATCGCGCGTTCGACCTGCTGTGGGCGGACACGCCGGCGGACTCGCCGGCGGCCGGACTGGTCGGGGCCGAGATCGCCGACCTGTGGGCGGGCGACATCCCGCTGCTGTCCACCACTCCCGCCGAACGCGACCTGTGGACGTCGGACGGCCGGCGCGTCGAGAACGTCCTGCCGACGCCCGGTCTGGTGTCGGTGCGCACGAAGATCGCCGCGATGGACGCCGCCGACCGGCGTGACCAGGAGTGGCTGATCTCCGCGACGTTGGCGACGAGGTCCGCCGACGTCGTCCACCGGAGCACGGACACCGTGGCCACGTCGGCGACCACGCTGGAACGGGAACGGCTGGTCGCCGCCGCGTGCGGGATCGCCGACCGGATCGTGGCCGACGCGCTGCGGGCGGGCGACCGGGCGAACTGGCTCGGCGTCGAACTCGTCGAGGACCGGCACTGGCAGGTGCTGCCGATGGGGGCCGGGCTCGGCGAGGGCTACTCCGGGGTGGCGCTGTTCCTGGCGGAGCTGGCGAGGGTCACCGGGATCGCCCGCTACCGGGACGTGGCGCTCGCCGCGATCCGGCGCGTGCCGGACCTGCTGGACGGCCTCCGCGCGAACCCGGACCTGCCCGCGGCGGCCGGCGTCGGCGCCCACCTCGGACTGGGCGGCCTGTGCCACGCGCTGGCCCGGCTCGGGCCGTTGCTGGACGAGCCGGCCATCGCCGGCTGGCTGGCGGACCTGCTGACGATCATGCCCCCGGTCGGCCCGGACACACCCCGCGGCTTCGCGGACGGCCTCGCCGGCGGCCTGGTCGCGATGCGGTCGGTGCACGTCCAGACCGGTCTTGAGGAGGCGCGGGAGCTGGCGCGCCGCTACGCCGACACACTGGAGGCGTCTCGCGGCCCGCTGAACGCCGACCCGCCGGCGGCCTCCGGCGGACCGCTGAGACCCGGATTCGCCCACGGCGAGGCGGGCATCGCGTGGGCGCTCACCCGGCACGGCGGCGTCAAGCACCCCGGGAACGGGCCGCTGCCGGCCGATCCGGGCTGGTGCTCCGGCGGCGCGGGCATCGCGCTCGCGAGGGCCGAGGTGTCGGGGTGGACCGACGAGCTGCGCGACTGGGTGGCCGGGCCGGCAGACGGCTCCGCGCTGCGCAACATGAGCCTCTGCCACGGTGAGATGGGCGTTTTGGAGGTGTTGTCCGAACTCGCCGGCCACGACGGGCGGATCGCCGCGATCCGGGACCGCCGCGCGGGCCAGCTAGTGGCCGCGCTGGAACGGTCCGGCCCGTCGTGTGGAATACCGGACGGGGTCGTCGTGCCCAATCTGCTGACGGGTCTTTCCGGGATCGGTTATGGTCTGCTCCGGCTGGGCTCCGCCGGCGAGGTCCCGTCGACGCTGCTGCTCGACCCCGGCCGACCGCCCGGTGACCTACCCGCCCGGTGACCGAACGTGCCCGGTGCTCGAAGGGCACGGTGACCGCACGTCACGCAGAGGGGATTCCCATGGGGGAGCACGACCAGACGGCAGACGCGGCGCTCGGCGAGCCGGTGCTGCCGGCCGCATCGGGGATCGGCAGCCGCAACGCGGCGCTGGCCGGCGGCGCGCCACAGCTCGCGGGCACGTCGATCTACACCCTGGACGGCGTGCCGTCCACCGTCAGCTTCGACAAGATGGACACCTGACCAGCAGTTCCCCGCCGGCGGCGCGGCGTCGTCGGTGACCCCACTCCGGTCCGAGGTCTGCTGATGTGGATCCGCTCGCCCCGGGTCATCGGGCGCAGCCGTGAGCTGGACACGTTGACCCGGGCACTCCGGAACGCGCGTGCCGGCAGCGGCCGTGCCGTCTTCCTGCTGGGCGAGGGCGGCATCGGGAAGTCCCGGCTGGCCATGGAGATCACCGGTGAGGCGCTGGCCTGCGGCGCGCGGGTGCTGCGCGGCCGGGGCAGCACGATCGGCCCGATGGTGCCGTTCCGCCCGCTCGCCGAGGCTTTGGTGGCGGTGACCAGGCAGGCCGACCTGATCGACCCGGACGAGCTGGGTCCGTACCTGCCCGCGCTCGGCGTGCTGGTGCCGGACTGGCGGGACCGGGACGGCACCGACACCGGCGCGTCGCTGCTGGTGGTCGCCGAGGCCGTGCTGCGGCTGCTCGCCGTGCTGGGGCGCGAGCGGGGCTGCGTGCTGGTGCTGGACGACCTCCAGGACGCCGACGCCGAGACGCTGTTCATCCTGGAGTACCTGGTCGACAACCTCGCCACCACGTCCGTGCTGCTGGTCGGGGCGATCCGCACCGGACCGTCCAAGGCGTACGACCTGGTGCGGTCGGCCGCGCGGCGGCAGTCCGGCACGATCCTCGAACTGGGCTCCCTGCCGCGCGCCGACGTCGACCAGCTCGCCGCCGCCTGCCTCGACGCCGATCCGGCCGGGGTCGATCCCGACGTCGCCGACCTGGTGTGGCGCACCAGCGCGGGCAGCCCGTTCATCGCCGAGGAAGTGCTGCACGAGTGGGTCGACGAAGGCCTGCTGATCAACGACCGGGGCACCTGGCGCATGGTGGGCCAGGTGCCGGCCCGGGTGCCGGCCGCGCTCGCCGACACGATCGCCGCCCGCGCCGACCGGCTGGGGCCGCAGGGCCAGACCCTGCTGTCGACCGCCGCCGTCGTGGGACACCGGTTCCCGCTGTCGGTGGTGCAGAAGGTGACCGGGGTGGACGACCGCAGCCTGCTCGGCCACCTGCACGCGGGCATCTCCGCGCAGCTCATCTCGCCGGACGAGGCCGCGCCCGACTGGTACGTCTTCCGCCACCCGCTGACGTCGGAAGCGCTGCTGGAGGCGTTGACCCCGGCCCGCCGCAGCGCGTTGGCCGTGCGGGTCGCGGACGCCGTGGAGGCGCTGCACCCCGGCCTGCCCGGCGAGTGGTGCCCGCTGGTCGCGACCCTGCGGCTGACCGGTGGCGACCCCGAGGCGGCGGGCAGGCTGTTCACCGCAGCGGGCAAGCGCGCGCTGGCGGACGCCGCCGTGGACTCGGCGGTGGCGTTGCTGAGCAAGGCCGACGAGCTGCTGGCCGGAAACCCCGGAGCCCCGGTGTACGTGGAGACCTTGGACGCCCTGGTGTACGCGCTCGGCGAGAAAGGGCAGTACCAACAGGCGTTCGCGCTCGCGACCCGGTTCGCCGGCATCGGCACCCGCGACCAGGTGACCGCGCTGCACACGAAACTGGCGTGGGTCGCGTACCTGGGCGGCCGTCCGCACGACGGGATGGACCAGGTGGCCATCGCCCGCGCGGTGCACGGCCCGGGGCCGGCCGACGAGCAACTGGCGGCGCTGGATGCCGTGCACGCCAACCTGTTGCTCGAAGTGACCGGCTCCGACCACCTGTACACGGCGGAGAAACTGGCCCGCAACGCGCTGGCGTTCGCCGAACAGCACGGCGCGCCGACCATCGCGTGCCAGTCGCTCCAGGTGCTCGGGCTGGTGGCGCGCGAACGCGACCTGGACGAAGCCGCGCGGTTCCTCGAACGGGCCAAGGCGATCACCGAGCAGCACCGGCTTCCGTTGCTGCGCAACCACGTCCTCATGCGACTCGGCGGCCACCGGCAGCTCACCGACGGCGACAGCCGGGGGCTCCAGCTCGCCAAGCAGGAGGCCATGCGCACCGGCTCCATCACGATCGTGTGCACGGTGGACGTGGTCAGCGCCCTGTACCTGACGCTGCTCGGCGAGTTCGAGGAGGCCGCCGAACTCGTCGCCGCCAACCTGGCGCAGGCGTCCCGGCTCCAGCTCTGGGACCTCGTCCGGTACAGCCACGCGACCCGCGCGATCCTCCAGGCGCACCAAGGGAATCGTCGCGGGATGGAAGACGCCATCGCCGAGGTCCGCGAGCACGGCGGCACGGATTCCCACGAGGAGTCGCTGTGCCTCGGCCTGGCACGGGCGTTCTGCGCGCTGCTGGAGGAGGACGTCGACCGGGCCCGGCGCGAACTGGCCGCGGCGGCGGCGTTCGAGGAGCGCAACCCCACCGGCTTCTACCTGACCGGCGGGCACGGCATCCAACTGCTGCTGGATGTGCTCAGCGGTGACGCGGGGGAGGCGGACCTGGCCGGGCTGTGCGCCGCCAGCCGGATGAGGTGGAACCGCCAGTGGGTGCACCTGGCCGAAGCCGTCGTGCACGGCCGCCGCGGTCGCGTGACGGCGGCGAACACCGCCGTGGCCGCGGCGGTGACGGCCGCCGAGCCGTACCGGATGGCCCGCCACCTGGGTCTGCGGCTGGTGGCGGAGGCGGCGACCGCGGACGGCTGGGGCGACCCGGTGACGTGGATGCGCCAGTCCGAGGAGTACTTCCACGAGGCGGACCTGCCGGCCGTGGCGAGCGCGTGCCGGGCGTTGCTCCGCCGGAACGGCGCGCCGGTCCAGCCGCGGCGCACCGGCGCCGACCGCGTGCCCAGGCGGCTGCGCGACTCGGGCATCACCGTGCGGGAGTACGAGGTGTTCCAGCTCCTGGTCGGCCGCTTGGGGAACAAGGAGATCGCCAAGCGGCTGCACATCTCCCCGAAGACCGTGGAGAAGCACGTGTCCAGCCTGATGGCCAAGACCAGCCGGCACGACCGGGTCAGCCTGACCGAGTATGCGGCGACCTTCGAGCCTTAGTCAGTTCTCCAGCGCCGCAAGGACATCCGTGAGGTCGGCTCGGGCGGCCTCGTCGCCGTGCAGGGCGCGTACCCCGGCCACGTTGAGCATCACCTCGTCCACCCCGGCCGCCCAGTACCGGCGGATGCCCGCGACGACTTCGTCCACACCGCCGGACAGCAGCAGATCACGCTCGATCAGTCGCCCAGCGGCACTTTCCGGCCGTTCGACCGCGATGCCCGCCTGGCGCAGCATGTCCACGTAGTGCGGCATCCTCAGGTGCGGTCCGTACGCGGCTCGCGCGGCCTGTTCCGGGTCGCCGGTCAGCGCCAGACCCACTTGCGTGATCACCTTGGGCGGACGGCGTTCGGCGGTGGCGGCCATGGCCGGGATCAAGGTCTCCGCGAGGTAGTCGGCGGGCGTGAGCCAGGTAATGGCCGCGTCCGCGACTCTTCCCGCGACGGCCGCCATTCCCTTGCGCAGCACGCCGACTCCGATCTCGACCGGAGGATGTTCCAGGCGTGGCAACGGATACCGATGGCTGAAGTACCGCCCCTCGAACGAATGCCGCCGCTGGTCCAGCAACGCCCTCATCACCGACACGTACTCGGCCGCGGCGGTCAGCGGACTGCCGTAACCGCTGCCGCGCAACGCTTCCACGAACCGCTCGGCGCCGACACCGATGCCCGCCACCACCGGCAACCCGGTGAGCAACGCCAACGACCGCGCCTGCACCGCCGCCTCGAACGGCTGCCGCAACGGCATGAGCGTGACCGCCGTGCCCACCGGCACCTGGATGCCCCGACCGGCGACGTAGGCCAAGGCCTGGTGCGGCTCGACCGTCAACGACTGCCCGACCCACAACCGGACGGCACGACCGCGCCGGACCAACTCGGCGTACGGCACGACCTCGTCGCCGTTCGTCGGCAGGAACGGCAACATCACCGAGACAGCACCCACCACCCCACCCCTCTCGCGGGTCTACTCGCCGGCTCCGGGGACGCGCGTGCGGAGCTTGACCAGGTGTCGCAGGGTAGCGATCACCACATCGAGACCGGGACCGCTGGAGGTCACGTCGTCCGGCGGGGCCTGTCGCGCCGGGGTTTCCAGGAACGGCTTCACCAGTCGGTGGTGGTGGAAGGCGTAGGCGGCGCCGTGCGCTCGGCAGACGGACCGGAACAGCTCGGCGTTGGCCTGTGCGTGCGGGGCGTTCCGGAACCGTTGTGGCAGCGGTTCGGCGGTGACGGCCGCTCTCAGGCGCGGCTGGTCCTCCGGGGTCACGTAGGGGTACTTCTCGACCAGCACGTGTTGGTAGAACGGGTCGTCGGCGCGGGCCAGGCCCAGGGTCAGGTCGATCTCGTTGATCGCCGCGAAGTCGCCCGCGTTCGCGCCCCGGTACTCCAGCGCGCCCACCCGGTAGGGCTTGAAGTACGGGCGGATGTTGTGCAAAAACCGGTCTGCGTCGAGGGTTTCGGCCAGGGTCCGGTTGATTCGCAGAACGTCGTCCAGGGCGGCGCGGGCCTCGGTCAGCAGGACGGTCGTCTGCGGCGTGGACACATTCGTGATGTGTCGCAACGCTTCCGCTGCTCGGCGGTAGGCCACGACGCCCGCGGTGTTGCTGCGTACGAAGACGTGCTCGTCGTGCAGCGAGGTGAAGGCGCGGAAGCCGTAGACGCTCTGGTGCGCGAAGACGTATCGCGGGGCGACGCCGAGCGAGAAGCCTAGACGTACCGCCAACGTCCACGCATCCGTCAACGTAACTGAATCGCCGATCCCGTGTCGGCGACATGCCGCCAGATACATGCCGACCGCGCCCAGCAGCTCGTAGCGGCCCGTCTTCGGTACCTCGATCGGTGAGATGAGCTTCGCGCCGCGCAGGAGTTCCTGTCCGGACGCTTTCGAGCCCCGGCCGGTTGCGCGGTAGGACTCCTCCAGCTCGGTGTTCAGCTCTACGAACTCGCGGCCGAGCCATGCCTCGAACTGCTCCGTTGGGTTCATGGCACCATGCTCCGGCGGGCATTGGTCCGGTTTCCAGTACCACGGAGTGAGGAGTCAAGTGGACCATTCGGGGGCCGACTTCCTCCAGCTCCGACCGGCGGCGGCTCCGGCGAAGGGGTTGACAAGCTGGTTGACCGACGCGGTGCGCACGGCGATCTCGGACGGGCGGTTGGGTGCGGGCGCGCGGCTGCCGGCCACCCGGCTGTTGGCGGACGAGCTGGGCGTGTCACGCGGAGTCGTGGTCGAGGCGTACCGGCGGCTGGCCGACGAAGGCCTGGTCAGCGCCCGAACCGGTGTCGGCACCGTCGTCACGCCGCCTGGACCTGCGGGCAGAGCGGCGGCCGGACTTGCGACGCCGGCGGTCGACGCTGTCGGGCCGCTGTTGCCGCTGGCGAGGTCGGCCGAGCTGGACCTGTCCCCCGGCGTGCCGGACCTGGCGGCGTTCCCGCGGGCGGCCTGGTTGCGGGCGGAGCGGGCCGTGCTCACCCGGACCGGCGCGGCCGACCTCGGGTACGGCGATCCCCGTGGGCTGCCGTGGCTGCGTGCGGAGTTGGCCGCCCGGCTGGCGCGGGTGCGTGGAGTCCGTGCCGATCCCGATGACATCATCGTCGTCGCCGGGGTGGCGCAGTCGCTGGCGTTGCTCGCGCACCTGCTCCACCGGCGCGGCACCGTGGCCATCGCGGTCGAGGAACCCGGTTCCCGGGGTGCGCGCGACGAACTCGTCCACTGGGGGCTCACCCCGACACCTGTCCCGGTGGACGGACTCGGGCTGCGCGTGGACGAACTGGCCCGCACCGGGCTCGACACCGTGCTGCTCACGCCCGCGCACCAGTTCCCGACCGGCGTCGTGATGGCGCCGCGACGACGCCGCGAACTACTGGACTGGGCGGCCGACGGACTGGTGATCGAGGACGACTACGACGCCGAGTACCGCTACGACCGCGCGCCCGTGCCCGCCATCCAGGCCTCCGCACCCGACCGCGTGGCCTACACCGGGAGCGTGTCCAAGACCCTCGCGCCCGGTATGCGGTTGGGCTGGCTCATCCCGCCGCGCGACCTGCACGCGGACCTGGTCGCCGCCAAGCACGCCAGCGACCTGGGCAGTCCCGCGCTCCCGCAACTGGTGCTCGCGCAGCTCATCGCGTCCGGCGAACTGGACCGCCACATCCGCCTGGTCCGCACCCGCCACCGCGCCCGCCGGGACGCCCTGCTCGCCGGACTGGCGCGGCACCTGCCGGCCGTCGAGGTCCAGGGCGCGGCGGCCGGGCTGCACCTGCTGATCACGTTCGCCGACGACCTCGACGACACCGACCTGGCCGACCGCATCCGGGCAGCGGGCGTGCGCGTCCACCCGCTGTCCTGGCACCGGCAGCGGCCGGGCCCGCCCGGACTCGTGCTCGGCTACGCCGCGCACTCCCCCGGCCAACTCCACGAAGCCGCCCGGCGGATCGGCGAGGTCGTCCGGCGGTGACCGGCCAGACCCAGCGGCTCGAACCACCGCAGCACGAACCCGACCGCTCAGGCCCGGCGGCTCGGGCCCGGCGGCTCGGGCCCAGCGGCTCAGGCCCGGCGGCTCGGGCCCAGCGGCTCGGGCCCAGCGGCTCGGGCCCAGCGGCTCGAACCACGGCGATGGCCCGTCAGCCCGGCAGCTCGAAGCCCGGTGGCATGAGCATCGGACGTCCGGCCAGCGAACCGCCGTCCACCACCACCGACGCGCCGGTCATGAAGGAGAACTCGTCGCCGGACAACGCCACCACCGCCGCCGCGATCTCGGCCGGATCGGCCATGCGGTGCAGGGCCGAGATGTTCAACGGGCCCCACGCCGCCTTGAAGCGCTGCCAGTCGGCGTCCGGGATGCCGGGCGGGCGGACCAGCGCCGTGTCCGTCGTGCCGGGTTGGATCGCGACCACCCGGATGCCCTTCGTCCCGTACTCCAGGGCCGCCGAGCGGACGATGCCCTGCACCGCCCGCTTGCTCGACCCGTAGGCGGAATTGCCCGGCCGGGCCTGGTCCGCGCCGGCCGACGAAGTGCAGAGGATCACACCCCGGCCCGCCTTCAGCATGTGCGGCACCTCGTGCTTGATCGCCAGGAACACGCCTCGCACGTTGGTCGCGTGCAGGTCGTCCCACGCCGCTACGTCCATCTCGTGCACGGGGGTGTTGCGGAACTCGACGCCGGCGTTGTTGAACGCGATGTCCAGCCCTCCGTAGCGGTGGACGGCGGCGTCGACGAACTGCCGCACCTGCTCCGGCACCCGCACGTCGGCCTGGAGGTACGTCGCCTCACCGCCGGACCGCCGGATCTCCGCCTCCACCTGCTTGCCCAGGTGCGCCCGCCGTCCGCAGAACGCCACCCTCGCACCACCCGCGGCGAACAGCCGGGCGGTCGCCGCGCCGATGCCCGACGTCGCCCCGGTGATGACCACCACCTTGCCCCGCAACGGCTTCCCCCGTGCCTCGGCAACGCCCGGCGTGACCGCGAGAGCGGACATCCCGGCCACCGCCGCGCCCAGCACGGTCCTCCGGCTCGACAGGTGCATGTCGGTTCCCCCTTCGACGTTGGTGACCCGACCTTGCCCGTGGACGCCCCGGCGGCGGCTCGGGCAACAGGCCGCACCCGACCGGACCGGAGTAGGACCCCGCCTCCTGCCGAAGGAGGAGGAGCCGGGTGCGCGTGGTCCGTAGAGTCACGGTCGTGGGGTGGTACGTGCGGCTGCTGGTCGTGCCCGCCGGGGTGGGGTCCGTGCTCGTCTACAGCGGGCCTTCGCCGCAGGTGGGCGACTGGGTGGTGATGGGGGTGGCAGCGGCGTTGACGCTGGCCGGCGGGACGGCGCCGACGACGGTCGCGGTCGGGCAGTCCGTGCTGCTCGTGGTGGTGGAGCGGTTCACCGAGGCCGGCGCCATGCCGGTGAAGTGGGTGGCCAGCCTCGCGGTGTTCGAGGTGGCGGTGCGGCGGTGGGGGCTGCCCGCCGTGGTCGCCGCCGGGGCGCTGGCGACGGCCTACCTGGCGAAAGCGGACTTCGCCGGCGACCTCACGCCGCTGCTGTTCAAGATCACGGTCGTGGTCGGGGCGCCGCTGCTGCTCGGCGGGTACCAGCGCAACCTGCGCAGGATGGCCGAGCAGGCACGGGCCGCCGCCGACGACGCCGAACGCCGCCGCGAACTGCGCGCCGACGCCGCGCGGCTGGCGGAACGGACCGCGATCGCGCGCGAACTGCACGACGTCGTGGCCCACCACCTCGCCTCGATGGCGCTGCGCGTCGGGGTCGCCCGACACGTGCTGCCCGACGTGGAGCCGCGGGTGCGCGAGGTCTTGGACGACGTCCACGGCAACACCACCACGGCGCTGGCGGACCTGCGTAGGTTCGTCACGACGCTGCGCGACCCGGAGGGCGTCGACCACCTGCCCGTGGACTCGACCGGACTGCCACAGGCGCTCCGCGACCTGGCCGACCGCAGCCGGCGGGCGGGGCTGGACGTGGACCTCGCGCTGTCCGGGGACGTGGCGGCCCTGGACGCGGTCCGCGGGCTGGCCGTGCTGCGGCTGGTGCAGGAAGGGCTGACCAACGTGGCCAAGCACGCCGGTCCCGGCTCCGCGGTGGCGGTCGGCGTCGACTGTGCGGACGGCGTCGCCACCGTCGAGATCGCCGACAACGGCCGAGGTCACGGGGACGGCGCGCCCGGCGTGGGGCTCATCGGGCTCCGGGAGCGCGTCGCACTGGTGGGCGGCGAACTCACCTCCGGCCCCACCGCGCACGGGTGGCGGCTCTCGGCCGTCCTGCCCCGGCGGTCGGTGTGATCCGGGTCCTGCTGGTGGACGACCAGCACCTGGTGCGCGCGGGGCTGCGGATGCTCTGCGAGTCCGCCGCCGACATCGAGGTCGTCGGCGAGGCCAAGAGCGGCCACGAGGCGGTGCGGCTGGTCGCGACGGCCGCGCCCGACGTGGTGCTGATGGACCTGCGGATGCCGGGCCTGGGCGGCGTCGACGCCACCGCGCGCATCCTGCGCGACCGGCCGTCGACCCGCGTGGTGGTGCTGACCACGTTCGATGACGACGACCACCTCATGCCCGCGCTGGCGGCGGGCGCGTGCGGGTTCCTCGCCAAGGACGTCGCGCCCGCCGAACTGCTCGACGCGGTCCGGCGGGCGGCGGGCGGCGACAGCCCGTTCAGCCGGGAGGTGCTGCGCCGGCTCGTCGGTCACGCCGTCCGCGCGCACGCCGAGCCCGCCGACCCCGGCCCGTCCTGGCACTGCACGCCGCGCGAGCGGGAAGTGCTCGACCTGATCGGGGCCGGGCTGTCCAACCTGGACATCGCCGACCGGCTCCACCTCGGCGTGACCACGGTCAAGACCCACGTGGCCAACCTGATGGCCAAGACGTCCAGCGCGAACCGCGTGCAACTCGCCGTCCTCGCCGCCCGCCTGGACCGGGGCGCACGACCGTGACCCGATCGGACGTGCCAGACCGGCGGCGCACGCCGTGATCCGGCCCGTCAGCCCTGCCAGACCAGCGGCGACTTGTCGTAGCCGTCGCCCTTGTCATAGCTCACCGCACCGACCTTCGTCCCCGTCGGAGTCCCCTGCAGAACACAGGTCTCGTACTTCGCGCCCGCCGTGGCGAAGTCGCGCCCGGCGTTCTCCGACTCGCACTTCTCGGTGTCACCACTGATGATCACGCCGGTGCCCTTGCCGTCCGCGCCCAGCGCGCGCAGGCTCAGCGAGCTGTTCGCCAGGTCGGTGCCGCCGACGTTCTCCACGGTCACCCGGATGTAGACCGGCGTGATGTTCCTGGCCTTGTCGCCGAACTTCACCAGGTCGGCGTTCGCGCCTTCCTCGATCGCGGTCACCGTGATGGCGATCGTGCCGGTCTTCTCGGTGCCGTACTTGAACGGCACGACGGCGCGCTCGCCCACCTTGAGCTTGGTGCCGGGCTCGGTCACGTCCCCCGCGGGCTGCGGTGCCGCGGACGTGGAGGCGGACGTGGAGGCCGACGTGGAGGCCGACGTCGGGGTCTCGGCGGGCGTCGTCGCGCCGGGCGTGGCGACCCCGTCCGTCTGGCTGCCGCAGGCCGACAGCAGAAGGGCTGCCGCGCCGGCGGCGGTGAGCAGGGCGCCACGGACGTGCGTCAAGGCGGATCTCCTAAACGAGGGGTTGGTGCCTCGCAAGCTAGCCGCGTCCGCCCGGCCGCACTGTCGGTCGTTCGCACCACAACCCGGTCAGAGGTCGTCGACGCCGATCAGGCCGTCCTGGATCGCGCGGGCCACCAGCGCGGCCTTCGTCGGCGCTTCCCGGCCGATCAAGGCGTACTTGACGCGGATGCGCTCCAGGTGCGAGTTGACCGTGCTGACCGAAATCCCCAGCCGCCGGGCCACGAAGTCCTTGGACTCCGACTGGAACCACTCGACCAGCACCTCGGTCTCCCGCGCCGACAACGCCGGCCGGACCTCCGACCGGTCGCCCGCCAGCGCGCCGGCCAGCGACGGCGGCGTGTACGGGCGGCCCTGCGCCGCTGCCCGCGTGGCCTGCACCAGGTGCTCCGCGCCCTCCGCCTTGGTCAGGTAGCACAACGCGCCCAACTCCAGGCACTGCAACGCGATCTCGTCGTCGGCGCGCATCGAGTACACGACCACCCGACGCCCGGCCTCCACCAGCCGGCGCAGATCCCCCAGCACCGGCGTCGGCCCGCCCAGGTGCAGGTCGAGGATCACGACGTCGGCGTCCGCGCCCTCGTCCAGCCACGCCGCGCGCACGTCCTCACCGTCCGCGACGACCCGGATCGGCGGCTCGCCGGACGACAGCCAGTACGCGACGCCCGCGCGCACGGCAGGGTGGTCGTCCACCACCACCGCGCTCAACTGGTCCGCCATCGGGCCTCCGTCCGGGTCTGCTCACCGTACGTGTCGCACCGCACGTCCACCCGTGCCGACACGGCGTCCACCGGCGCGCCCGTGTCCGCGATCACGGCCACCCGCACCTCGGCGTCGGTGCGCAACAGGCTCACCCGCGCCCGTTCCCGGGCGGCCGACAACGCCGCCGCCACCGGCCCGGTCAGCTCGCGGCGCACCTCCGTCGGCACGGCCACCGCCGCGCCGCTGACCGCCAGCGACACCACCAGCCCCCGCCGTTCGGCCACGTCCACGCACGCCGCGACCTCGTGCACCAGCGGGTCGGGCACCTCGTCGTGCTCGGCGAACAGCCGGCGCAACTGCGTAGCCGCGAACGCGCACCGCCGCCGGGTGTCCTCGGCACGCGGGTCGAGCACACCGTCGGCCAGGTCCGCGAGCAGCGGCAGGGTGGTGCCCAGCCCACCCGCGAACCCCGCCCGCAGGTCCTGCGCCCACTGCTCGGCCACCGCCGCACGGGTCGCGGCCCGTTCCTGCCCGGCGGCCACCTCGGCGGCCTGGCGGGCGTTCCGCAGCAGCACCCGGACCAGCAGCAGCACGCCGAGCTGGAAACTCGTCGCCCCGAGCACCACCGCACCGGCCGCGCCGATCTCGACCCGTCCGGGCGCACCGGCCAGCAGGAACTGCGCGATCCCGCACCCGAAGTGCACGCCCAGCGCGGTCAGCAGCAACGCCACCCGGTCCGCGAGCAGCATCAGCAGATGCCACCCGACCAGCCCGAACGACCAGTGCGCGGCGCCGAAATGCCCACCCGGCGGCAACGCGTCAGTGGCGAGCGCCGACGCGCCCAGCACCGCGACCGCACCGACGGCCACCACCACCCCCGGCACCGGCCGCCGCCGCACGATCCACCCCGCGCACACCAGCGTGACCAACGCCAACACCCCGAACGCGACCCGCGCGCCCACCCCTTGGTCGGGGGACAGCACCGGCGCGACACTCAGCCCGACCTGCAACACCGCGACCACGCCGAGCAGCACCAGCCGGATGCTCGCGAACACCTGACCGGCTTCGGTCCGCAGATCCGTCACGCCGGCCGCCGCACGCGCATCGCCCGCACCGAACTCCACCCGCGAGTCCGTCACGCCGGCCACGCCAACCGCACGGTGGTGCCGCCGGACGCGGAGGTGACCGTCGCGACGCCGCCGACCGCGACCATCCGGTCCACGATGGACCCGCTGATCCCGCGCCGATGCCCGGACACCAGACTCGGCTCGAACCCACGCCCGCGATCGGCCACGGTGACCACCACCCGGTCGTCCCGGGTGCACACCGCCAACTCCGCCCGCCCGGTGCCGGCGTGCCGCAGCACGTTGACCAACGCCTCCCGAACCGCTCTGACCAGGGCCAACGCCACCGAAGCAGGCACCGGGGCAGGCGCTATCCGGGCATCGACGGCCAACGGAACCCGCTCCACGACCGTCCGCAACGAGGCACCGACGTCCACCAAGCTGTCCCGGGGCATGCCGGCCGTGCCGGTCAACACCTCCAGATCCCTCCGGGCGAACTCGGCCACCGCCGCGGCGTCGACCTCCCTGCCCTGCGTGGCCACCACGAGGAACGTCGCCGACGCCGTGTCGTGCAACAACGCCATGTACTCCCGCTCGCGCCGGCGGCGTTCGGCGGCCAACGCCTCGGCCCGCTCCACCTCGGCCCGCCGAACCCGCAACCCGTCGACCCGCGCCGTGGACCGCTGGACCACCCGGAAAGCCAACCGGGCCAGCACGCACTCCAGCACGACCCGCAGCACCACCGCGCCGTCGAATCCGACCGCCCACAACTGCACACCCAGCAGCACGCCGGCGACCGGCACCGCCACCCGAGGCGACCACTCCCACTGGAGCGTGATCACGGTGGTCGTGAGCACGTTGAGCGCCCACCACCGCGCCTCGCCACCCAACGCGCCCTGGGCGGCACCAACCGCCACCACCCGGACCACCGCGAACCCCAGCGCGACGCGGCGGTCCCCGAAGTCGGCGACGGCCCCGACGACCATCAACCCGAGCAGGGCGAACGCGAGCGGCAACCCGTCGGAGGACAGCACCCCGAAACCACTGAGCAACACCACTCCGACGCCGCGGACCGGCCCGGCGAACCGCGCGACGGCGGCGCGGAACTCCGCCTCCACCTGCCCGACCGCCGTCACGGCCAGACCCTAACCCGCCGACCGCCGAGCGCTCCGACGAGACGGCCAGACCCCGACCCGGCCACACCGACGAGACGACCGCGGGCCGCCGACCAGACCGACGAGACGGCCAAGGCGGAACCGCATGAACTCCGTGCTGCCGCACCAGGCATTCACCTAGGCTGCGGGCATGATCAAGGCGCGCCGCTGGATTCCCTTCGCCGTGGGTCTCGTCGCCGTGCTGAGCGCGTGCACCACCCAGGTCGCCGGGTCGCCGACACCGGTACCGAACCCGACCCCCATGACGACCGAGAAGCCCGAGCCCACCGCCGAGAACCTGTTGGGCGACCTGCCGTCACTCGACCCGTGCGGTCACCTCAAAGCCGCCGACCTCACCCGGTTCGGCACCGCCAACCCCGCCCCGCCGGACTCGTTGGACTACTGCCTGTTCTTCCTCACCACCCCGAGCGGCACCAAGCTGGAGGTCCTGGTGGGCACCCTCGACCGGTTGGAGTCCGAGAACGAGCTGCGGGCCGAGTACAAGGACTACCGCGACCTGCGGATCGCCGAGGAGCCGGACGACTCCGGCCGCTGCGCCCGGCGGGTGGTGTTCCCGGAACTGGTGACGCTGAGCGTCACCGTGGACAACTTCACGACGGACAAGGCGACGTCCACCGAGATGTGCGGCATCGCCGACCACGCGGTGCGCGCCGTCGCCGACCGGGCGCTGTCCAAGGACGCGGTGCACCGGACCCTGCCCGTCCAGTCGCTGGGCCGGATCGACCCGTGCACCTCGGTGTCGGCGACGACCGCGGCCCAGGTGCCCGGCCTGACCACGGCGAAGGTCAAGTCCTACCCGGCCGCGCACCAGTGCCGTTGGAGCAAGGACGGCACCGGGAACCCGCCGCGGATGCGCGTCACCTACTCGGTGGGCACCCCGTCGGCCGCCGACGGCAGGAACACCACCGTGGAGGACATCGGCGGACGCCCCACGGCGATCACCAAGTCGAGCGCCTCGTCCCTCGTGCTGTGCGCGGCGGAGACCCCGCACATCCCGTTCGACGGCGGCGCGGGCCTGCGCGAACTGGCGCTCGTGTCGGTCAGCCTGCCCTCGGGCGGTCAGGTCGACGAGGCCTGCGCCGCCGCGAAGGCGGTGGCCACCGAGGTCTGGTCCCGCCTGCCGAAGTAGCCGACGGGTGGTTTCGCCGACCGGCGGGTATCAACTACCCATGAAGGTCGCCGTGCTCGCCGACACCCACGCGCCCCGCCGCTGGAAGACCTGCCCGCCCGCGGTGGCCGAGCACCTCCAGGGCGTCGATCTGATCCTGCACGCCGGTGACGTGTGCGTGGCCTCGGTGCTGGACGAGTTGACCCGGTACGCGCCGGTCGTCGCCGTGTGCGGGAACAACGACGGCCCGGACGTCGTGGCCTGGGGCGCTCCCGAGACCGTCGAACTCGACCTCGACGGCCTGCACGTCGCGATGATCCACGACAGCGGCCAGGCCAAGGGCCGGACGGCCCGGATGCGCCGCCGGTTCCCGACCGCCGACCTGGTCGTGTTCGGCCATTCGCACATCCCGCTGGACGAGACCGGCGACGACCTCCGCGTCTTCAACCCCGGCTCGCCCACCGACCGCCGCCGACAGCCGCGCGGCACGATGGGCCTGCTCGACATCGGGTCGGGCCGGCTGGTCGACGCGCGCATCGTCCCGGTCACGGGGTGAGCGCGGCCCCTCGCCGACCGCGCCCGGGACGCCGCAACGTCGTCCAGCCCGTGGAACGCCCCCGACCCGACGGCCGGTCCCCTGCCACAATCACCAGGCGGAGTGGATCGCGGAGGCTGGAGGAACCCTGTGCCGCTGCCCTCGGAGCCGTTGCGGAAACTGGGCTTCCTCACCATCGGGCTGTTCGACGAGGACGATCCGCGCCGGGGGCACGAGTCGACGCTGGAGATCATCGAGCTGGGTGAGCGGCTGGGGTTCGACAGCGCGTGGGTGCGCCACCGGCACCTCCAGTACGGCATCTCCTCCCCCGTCGCCGTGCTGGCGGCGGCCTCGCAGCGCACCAGCCGCATCGCGCTCGGCACGGCGGTCATCCCGCTGGGCTGGGAGAACCCGCTGCGGCTGGCCGAAGACCTGGCGACGGTCGACATCCTGTCCGGTGGCCGCCTCAACCCCGGCGTCAGCGCCAACCCGCCGATGCACTTCGACCGCGTCCGGCACGCCCTGTACCCGGACACCGCCGACGTCGAGGACTTCGGCCATGAGCGCGTGCGGCGGCTGTTGGACTTCCTGCGCGGCGAGCGGGTCACCGACTTCCGCGGCACGGAAGGCATCGAGGTGTTCTCCGACCGGGTCCAGCCGCACTCGCCGGGCCTGGCCGGCCGCACCTGGTACGGCGGCGGGAGCCTGCGGTCGGCCCGGTGGGCGGGCGAGCAAGGGATGAACTTCCTGGTCAGCAACGTCACCAAGGCGGAGGAGTCGGCGGATTTCACCGCCACCCAGTTGTCCCACATCAGGGCGTTCCGCGCCCACCACCCGGACGGAGACCGCGCCCGTGTCTCACAAGGGCTCGTCGTCATCCCCACCGACAGCGCGTCGCCGGAGCAACGCGCGAAGTACCTGGACTACGCCCGGAAACGGACCCCGCGCACCGCCACACCACAGGGCCCGGCGCGCCTGATGTTCGCCCCGGATCTCGTCGGCACCTCGGCGGAGATCGCCGAACAGCTCTACGCTCACGCGGCCTTCCGCGAGATCCGGGAGGTCGCCTTCGCACTGCCGTTCACCTTCGACCACGACGACTACGTGCAGATCCTCACCGACATCGCCACCCGACTCGGCCCGGCGCTCGGTTGGCAGGCATCCGCCTGAGTGTGCGGCGGGCGTTCGCTGGGAAACCCGTCAGGCATGTCCCACGCACCCGACGCACCCACCCAACTGGCGAAACGGTCCTGGTGGGCCGTGCTCAAGCGCACGGTCAAGGAGTTCAACGACGACAACCTCACCGACTGGGCCGCCGCGCTGACCTACTACGCCATCCTGTCGCTGTTCCCGGGCCTCCTGCTGCTGACGTCGTTGCTGGGGCTGCTCGGACCGGACGCCACGCAGTCCATCAAGGACAGCCTGGACGTGCTGGGGCCGGGCGAGGCCAAGGACCTGATCGTCGGCGGCATCGACAACCTCCAGAAGTCCAGCGCCATCGCCGGGCCGCTGGCGATCATCGGTCTGGTCACCGCGCTCTGGTCGGCGTCGGGCTACGTGGGCGCGTTCATGCGGGCGTCGAACTCGATCTACGACGTGGCGGAGGGCCGCCCGTTCTGGAAGGTGATCCCGCTGCGGCTGGCGCTGACCGTCGGCGTGGTGGTGCTGCTGGCGCTGACCGCGCTGGGCGTCACGCTCACCGGTGGCGTGGCCCGGTGGCTGGGCGACGTGCTGGGGCTGGGCTCGGCGTTCGTCACGGTGTGGGACATCGCGAAGTGGCCGGTGTTGTTCCTGCTGGCCAGCCTCGCGATCGGGCTGCTGTTCTGGGCCTCGCCGAACGTGCGGCAGCCGAGCTGGCTGTGGATCACGCCGGGCGGCCTGCTGGCCGTGCTGGCCTGGGTGGCGGCGTCCACCGGGTTCGCGCTGTACGTGGCCAACGCCGGCTCGTACAACAAGACCTACGGCTCGCTGGCCGGTGTCATCGTCTTCCTGATCTGGCTGTGGATCTCGAACCTGGCGCTGCTGCTCGGCGCGGAGCTGGACGCCGAGCTGGAACGCGGGCGGCGGATGGCGGCCGGGCAGTCGGACGGCACGGACCCCGTCGCCCCGCCGCGCGACACGCGGGCGATGGACTAAGCACCTAGCCAGAAGTTGTGTCGGTAATGCGTCGGGGTTGAGGTCCTGGTGAACGCGAAGGGCCTCGTCGCGGTTGGATTGGGTTACCACACTCAACCGACCACGACGAGGCTACGACCAGTATGCGCCCCGCGCATGTCTTCGCCGACCCGACCCTCGCGCAGCACACCGCCCTGCACCGGCAGTGGCGCGTGGCCGCCCGCATCGTGATGGTCCTGCTGTCCGCGTCCGGGATGAGCGCCCCCGAGATCGCCGAGCTGCTGCACTACGACCCGGTCACGGTGCGCCGCTGGATCGCCCGCCACGCCCGCGACGGCCTGCCGGGCCTCCCCGACCGAGCCCGCGGCGGGCGGCCCCGACTGGGCAGCCCCCGGCTCGGGCAGCGCATCCGCACCCTGCTGACCACCCCCAAAGCCTGGACCACCGCCCGCCTGTGGCGCGCGGCCGGACGCCCGGCGATGAGCCTGCGCACCTTCCACCGACGACTACGCGAACAAGCCCGCTGGTGCCGCCCCCGCCTGATCGCCAAGGGCGACCCCGACCACGACACGACCTGCGCCGACATCCGCGCCCGCATCGCCGCACTGCCACCGGGATCGGTGGTCCTGGCCGAGGACGAGACCCACATCGACCTGCTGCCCAGGGTCCGCGCAACCTGGATGCCCACCGGCCTGCGCCACCGCATCCCCACACCCGGCACCAACCGCCGCCGCACCGTGCACGGCGCGATCGACCTCGCCACCGGCGCCTTCCACCACCACGTCTCGGTGAAGAACGTCTCCGTGGTGTTCTGCTACTTCCTCCAACAGTTGCTCGACGCCCACCCCGACACCCCCGCCGTCGTGGTCGTCTGCGACAACGGCTCCACCCACCACAGCGGCATCACCCGACGGTGGCTCGCGAAACACCCACGCCTCATCTTGATCCAGGGCGCCAGATACAGCCCACACGACAACCCCGTCGAACGCGTCTGGGCCGGCCTCAAACACTGGATCGCCAACACCGCACCCGCCACCATGGCCGACCGCGTCCGACAGACCCACGCCTACTTCCACAACCGCACCCACGACCAGACCCTCACCACCGCCGCACCCTGGATACCCGAGGGTTACGGACAGAACTTCTGGCCAGGTGCTTAGCGCCATTCCCGTCCGGGACGGCGTTGCCCGGCGACGTCCCCGTTCCCCCGGCGTGCGATCCGGATAGGATTCAGCGGTGCCAGAGGGGGGTCCGGTGGACGTGTCGCCAGTGCTGCGCAAGGCCGTGCGGTCCGATGTGCCGCGGATCGGCGCGCTGATGCGCCGGTCGGTGTTGGAGTTGTTCCCGCTGTTCCACGACGAGCGCGAGACGGCCGCCGCCGCGCGGTACCTCACCGAGCCGGACACGGTGCTGATCGACGACGGGACGTACTTCGTCCACGACGTGGGCGGCGAGGTCGTCGCCTGCGGCGGCTGGAGCAAGCGGGACAAGCTGTACACCGGGTCGGGGGCCGCGCCGTCCGACGATCGGCTGCTCGACCCGGCCACCGAACCCGCGCGGGTGCGGGCGATGTTCGTGCGGGGCGACTGGACGCGGCGTGGTCTGGGGCGCGCGATCCTCGCCCGGTGCGAGCAGGCGGCGCGGGCCGAGGGGTTCGGGTCGCTGGTGCTGATGGCCACGTTGCCCGGTGTGCCGCTGTACCGGTCGTTCGGGTTCCGCGAGGTCCGCCGTGCCCGCATGCCGCTGCCCGACGGTGTCACGCTGGACGGCCTGTCGATGGACTACCCGCTGCGCTGATCCGGCACTGTGCGCCTGCTCCCATGGCCGCCGGGGCGGCCGGATCGCCGATACACTACGGACGTAGACGGAATCGCCGCACGCGAGGAGCACGATGCCCAAGGTCATCGACCACGACGAACGTCGCGAGCACATCGTGGACGTGACGTGGGGCCTCATCGTCCGCGGTGGCCTGGAAGCCGCGACCATGCGCGAGATCGCCACCGCGGCGGGTTTCGCCAACGGCGCGCTGAAGCGGTACTTCGCCAGCAAGGACGCGTTGGTGGAGGCCACCTTCGACCGCGCACTGTCCATGATGGACAAACACATCGCCGGCACGATCTCCGACCACTCCGGCCTGGAGGCGTTGCGCGTCATGTGCTACGGCGCGATGCCGCTGGACGCGAAGCGGGTGACCGCCGGCCGGGTGCTGCTGGCGTTCTGGGAGATGTCGCTGTCCAACAAGGGTTTGCACGACCGGTACCTGGAGCACCTGCGGATCTGGCGTGGGCTGCTGCTCGAACACATCCGGCGGGGGCGCGAGGACGGCGACATCCGCACGTCGATGCCGGACGAGCAACTGGTGGACGAGATCGTCCTGATGAACGCGGGCGCCAACGTGATGAGCCTCGTCGGGCCGCGCTACTCGACCAGGAAACTCCAGAAGCAGCACCTGGACTCGTTCTTCGAACGCCTCACCCGGCCATGAGGCCCGCGCGGAGTGGGTCGGCCCGGGGCCGACCCACTCCGCGGCCGGCTCAGAGCGCGCCGGTGAGGAACGCGACCACGTCCCCGTGCGCCACGGGCGAGATCGGCAGATCGGTGTAGAGCCCGTAGAAGCCGTGGATCTGGCCGTCGTACTGCTTGTACGTCGTCGGGACGCCGGCCTTCTCCAGCCGGGCCGCGTACTGCTCCCCCTCCGACCTCAGCACGTCGTACTCCGCCGTCATCACGAGCGCGGGCGGCAGTCCGGTGAGGTCCACCGCACGGGACGGCAGCAGGTAGGGGTCGTTCAGGTCGTCGGGCGACGACGGGTACTGCTCGAAGAAGAACCGCATGCTGTCCGCGGACATCCCGAACCCGTCCGCGCAGTCCACATAGGACTGGAGATCCGCGTCGCCGGGATGCGCCGTCACGGGGCAGATCAGCACCTGGGCGGAGATCTTCGGCCCGCCCCGGTCCCGGCTCAGCATCGAGATCACGGTGGCCAGGTTGCCGCCCGCGCTCTCGCCGCCGACGGCGACCCGGGACGCGTCGATCCCGCGCTCGGCGCCGTTCGCGACCAGCCACGTCAGGACGGCGTAGCAGTCCTCCGGCGCCGCCGGGAACGGGTCCTCGGGAGCCAGCCGGTACTCCACCGAGGCCACCGCGATACCGCCGTCACGGCAGACGCGGCGGTTGGCGACCTCGTTCTCCTCGATGCCGCCGATCGTCCAGCCGCCGCCGTGCATCCAGACGAACAGCGGCACCGGGCCGGTGGTCTCGGGCAGGTAGAGGCGGACGCGCAGGTCGCCCGCCGGTCCGGGCACCGCCAGGTCGGTGACGGACCGGACCTCGGGCAGTTCGTCCGGCAGGACCAGCGTCGAGGCGAACATGGCACGCAGGTCGGCCGGCGTCAGAGGACCCGTGTCGGCAGGTGGGGCGGGGGTGGCGGAGAGCATCTCGGCGACTGCGGGGTCGAGAGGCATCGGGCGGGATCTCCTTGTCAGGGTCGGGGCGCGGTCGGCGGCGGGGCGGCGGCGAGGTCGGACGGCGGGTCGGCGGCGCGATTCGCGGGCAGAGTCGCGATCCCAGTCGGGGCGGGACCGCGACCCGGATCGCGGACAGAGCCGTGATCAGGGCCGGGGCCGGCGCGGGATCACCAGGAGCCGTCGGCGTTGACCTCGCGGTCCGTCCACAGTGGATCGAGGGCGGCGCGCAGGTCGTCGCCGTGGTCTGCGGCGAGGCGGAGGGCGCCGAGGTTGTCCTCCAACTGGGACATCCTGCTGACGCCGAACAGCACGTTCGCGACGGCGGGATTGGTCAGGCAGAACGCGATCGCGACCTGGGCGGCGGTGGCGTCGAGCCCGGCGGCCACCTCGGCGACCCGGTCGGCCGCCGCGCGGATGGCGTCGCGGATGCCGCCGGGGTCCGCGCCGATCTTGCGTTCGGGGAACTTGCGGCCCGCGAGGATGCCGCCCTCGAACACGTCGGAGGCCTGGAGGGCGAGTTCGCCCGACGCGAAGTACGCGCCGTAGTACTCGCCCTCGGCCATGGTGCGCCGCGCGATGCTGTACTTGAGCTGGGCGAACGAGGGCGGCGTCAGTCCTTCGTCCTTCGCGAACGCCAGTGCCGCCGCCAGGTCCGAGGCGACCCAGTTGTTCACGCCCCACGTGTCGAAGCGGCCCGCACGGATCTGCTCCGCGACGTCGGTGACGATCGACGGGATGTCGGGTGGGGACATGTAGTCGCCGACCACCACGCTGTCGGCCTTCTCGATCCCGATGCGCTCCAACGAAGTCGTCAACTGCTGCTCGAAGCTCGTGGTGGGGTACTCCCACAGCCACAGCTTCCCGCACAGGTGGTAGTCCGCGCGGTCGAGGCCGGCCGCCCGCACCGCCTCGCCGAAGATGAGGTCGGTGCGCGCCTGCTCGGCGTGCGGGCCCATGTTGTAGTGCGCGACGTCGAACAGGGTCACCCCGGCGTCGACGGCGCGCCGCAACAGCTCCACGGCGTCGTCGAAGTCCATCCGGTCCCAGGTGTTCCACGAGCCGAGCCCGAACAGCGGCACCTGCGGGCCGCCGGGGCCCAGCCGCCGGACCGGGACGCGGGATGACTCGCCCATGAGCGCTCCTCACTAGCCGGGTGAAGTTTGGGTTAGTCTACATACATAGACTAAAAATCGGGAGGTTCCCCTGTGGGGCTTCCCGGACTGACGCCGCTTCATCTACATCTGTTGACGGAGGACCCCCGTGGCCACACCCAGGACCGCCGACCTCGTCCTCACCGGCGGCACGGTGCTGACCTTCGACGGCGACGACCGCGAGGCCGCCGCGCTCGCCGTCGCGGACGGGACGGTGATCGGTGTCGGTGACGTCGACCGGTTCACCGGCCCGGACACCCGCGTGGTCGACCTCCGCGGACGCACGGTGTTGCCGGGTATCAACGACTCGCACCTGCACGGCGCCTGGCTCGGCGCCCTGTGGCCGAACACGCTGCTCAGCGGATCCGGCATGGGCGAGGACGCGGGCGCGGGCGGGCCGCTGGTCACCGACGCCGAGTCACGCCGGGCGGCGATCCTGCACGCGGGCGAGGTGGTCTCCCGGCTCGGCATCACCAGCTACACCGAACCCGGCCTCGGTCCCGGCGAGGACGCCGGCCGGACCGGCTGCTTCTCCGCCGCCGTGCTGGACGAGTACGCCGCGCTGGCCGCCGAAGGCCTGCTCCGGGCGCGGGTGACCGTGCTCCGGCTGTTCGGCGAACTCGACGGCCCCAGCTCGGTGGCCGACTTCGAGCGCGGGCTCGCCAGCCCGACCCCCGAGGCGGACCCGCGCTGGCTCAACGTGACCGGCGTGAAGATCTTCGCCGACGGCATCCCGCCGATGCGCTCGGCCTGGACGCACCGCTGCTACCACGACGGCACCTCCGGCAAGCTGCTCGTGGACGGCGCCGAGGACGTCGAGCGCGAGGCCAACCTGCGCCGGATGATCGACCGCGCGCACCGCGTGGGGGCGCAGATCGGCGTGCACGCGACCGGCGACCGCTCGATCGAGGTGGTGGTCTCGGCGATGGCCGACGCGATCGCCGCGCACGGCCCGGCGGGCAGGCACTACCTGATCCACGGCGACCTGCTGTCCGCCGACGTGCTCGCCCGGCTCCCGGAACTCGGCATCGGCCTCAACACCCAGCCGGGTATCGCCGCGACCACCGGTCCGTGGTTGGCGGCTGCGCTCGGTGACGACGCGCTGACCGCCGCGTGGCCGCTGGGCGACGCCTTCGCCCACGGCGTGCGGGTGTGCCTCAGCTCGGACGCGCCGGTGATCGAGCCCGACTGGCGGCGCTGGGTCGCCGCCGCGGCGGAGTGGATGGGCGCGGAGCCCGGCCCGGAGCTGATGCGCCTGCTGCTCCGCGCCTACACCGTGCTCCCGGCGGTGCAGGACGGCGCGGAGGCGTGGAAGGGCTCGATCGAGGTGGGCAAGGTCGCGGACCTGTGCGTGCTGGAGGCCAACCCGCTGGAGCTGGCACCCTCCGACCTGCCGCACGTGGGCGTCGCGATGACCGTGGTGGACGGGCGGGTCGTCTTCGAGCAGTGAAATCCGGCGGTGGGGCAGGTACGGCCCGGTGGTACGGGGTAATCGGTCCTGACAGGCGATCACCGCTGGAGGGAGTCACCGTGGCTGACGAGCGAGTTCGTTCCGAGCAGCAGGAGGAGTTGGAGCGGACGTCCGCCTTGCGCGCCGAGCGGGCGGGCGAAGGCGCGGACGACGTGCCCGCCGCGCAGTTCACCTCACCGGGTGGCGGCGGCGCTCCCGGTGACGAGGAGCCCGCGGAAGTCGCCGAGGACGCGGGCTCCGACTACCTGGCCGGCCCCGAGGCGCAGGCGGTCCGGATCGAGGAGGGCGACGAGGGCAGCGGTCGCGTCGGGGAGTGACGGTCTCGCCCTCGCCGACCGGCGACGGAGGCGACAGCCCGTGGTGGAGAGCGGCGGCCTCGCCCTTGCCGACCGGCGACGAGGGCGACAGCCCGTGGTCGAGAGCGGCGGCCTCGCCCTCCCCGCCGGGCGACGAGGGCAGCGGTCTGTGGCGGAGAGTGACGACTGCCCACTCGCCGGCCGGGCGCTGCGCGGGACCGCGTTCGGACCGCCGAACACGGGGTATCCGCGTGCAATGGGCGACCCGGTGGACACTCCCCTCGTGCAGGCTGGTGACATGACGTCACCAACCCCACCCGGGAAACCCGCTCCACCACCGTCCCGGCCGGGAACACCCGGTCGCGGCGTCGGTGCGGGCATGCGGATGCTGGGCGTGTTCGTCGTCGCCGAACTGGTGATGCTGCTGGCGGCGTTCCTGGTGCTCGTGCCGTTCGCGATCGCCGACCCGACGCTGCTGGACGACAACCGGCTGCCGCCGTGGCCGCTGATCGCCCTGCTGGTGGTGCCCACGTCGCTGGCGGCGGTGGTCGCCGCGGCGGGCACGGCCTTGTTCGGCGGCGGCCCGCGGGCCGGCCGGGTGCGTCGGGAACTGGCGTTCGCCTGGCACTGGCGCGACCTGCGCAACGGGTTGGCGTTCGGCGCGGGCGGCCTGCTGCTGACCATCCCGGCTGCGGCGCTGTGGTCCGCGTGGGTGGGCAACGACGCCGGATCGGCGGTCGGGGACGCGTTCGAGGGCACGAAGCTGGGCCCGGCGGTGGCGCTGATCGCGTTCCTGATCGTCTGGCTGGTGGCGCCGCTGGGCGAGGAGGTGCTGTTCCGGGGCGTGCTGTGGCGGGCCTTGGAACACTGGCGCTGGAACCGCTGGGTGGTCTTCGCGGTCACCACGGTGGTGTTCTCGGTGGCGCACCTGGAACTGCTCCGCACGCCGCTGCTGATCGTGCTGTCCGTGCCGATCGGCCTCGCGAGGGTGTTCACCGGCAACCTGCTGACCTGCGTGGTCGCCCACCAGGTGAACAACTTCCTGCCTGCCGTCGCCCTGCTGCTGACCACGATGGGCGCCCTGCCCTGACCCGGGTCGCCGCGTCGCCGGGTCGCCGGGTCGCCCCGAAGTGGCCGGCACCGGCTCGTGCCGGCCACCCCGGACGGCTGGGCCGCGTTCGGGAGGCGGAACCACGATCTAGGGGCGGGCGGCGACCGCGTCCACTTCGAACTTCATGCCGGGCAGGGCGAGCGTGGCCACTCCGAGCAGGGTCTGCGCGGGCGGCTTGGCGCCCCAGATCTCCCCGACCGCCCGTGACCAGACCTCCAGCTTGGCCTCGTCGTGGTCGACGATGTAGCTGCCGAGCCGGACGACGTGGCTGAAGTCCAGCCCGACGGCGCGCAGCGCGGTGTCCAGGTTGGCCAGCGACCGGCGGACCTGGTCGGCGAAGTCGTCGGACATGACCTGGCCGTCCGGCCCGGAACCGTACTGCCCGGCGATGAACACCAGGTCGCCGGACGTGGTGGCGATGTGGCTGTAGCCGAAGCCCACCGGGTCGTGCAGGCCCTCGGGGTTGACGATGTCGTGCGGCACGGGTTGTCCTCTCGGAACGTGGAGTG
Source organism: Actinosynnema sp. CS-041913 (assembly GCF_050942485.1). Classification (NCBI taxonomy): domain Bacteria; kingdom Bacillati; phylum Actinomycetota; class Actinomycetes; order Pseudonocardiales; family Pseudonocardiaceae; genus Actinosynnema; species Actinosynnema sp. CS-041913. The sequence continues at coordinate 4,936,041 of NZ_CP192037.1, forward strand.
TCTCGGCGGCGACCGATCGGGCGGCCGGCGCTCAGGTCGTGAACCAGCGGTGGACCCGTTCGGGCACCGCGGGGGCCGTGCGCTCGACACCGGCCATGACGTCGCCCAGGGTCCGCCCGGCCAGTTCCCTGCGCCAGGCCAGGTCCGCCTGCCCCATCGCCTGGTCGACCGCGCACCGGGTCTCGTCCGCCGGGTCGGCGCCCGGCCCCCGTCGCCGGATTTCGGCGCACCGGAAGGCGGGCCGGGGCCCCTCGATCGCGGTCACCACGTCCAGCAACGTGATCGACTCGGGGGCGCGGGCCAGCCGGAACCCGCCCCGCGGCCCCGGCGTGGAGGCCACGATCCCGTCCCGGGCCAGCGCCTGCAACTGCTTGTTGAGGTAGGCGGAGGGCAGTTCGTAGTAGGCGGCCAGCCGAGCGGCGCTGACCGCGTGCTCCGCCCCGGTCCACGCGAGGTTCAGGCAGCAGTGCACCGCCCACTCGACGCCCTCGCTCATGCGCATATCTGGACATTAGATGTCCAGGATTACCTTCCGCAAGCCGGTGGCGACACCGCTCGGGTCACCCGTCCCCCGTACCGGCCCGGAGGTGTTCGAGCACCCGCTCCCCACGCGCCGAGAGGCGGTAGCCGGTGCCCAGGCTCTCGGTGAGCCCGCGGGCCTTGAGCGTGCGCACGTCCGACTTGAACCGCAGCACCTCCCGACCGACCGCCGCGGCCAACTCCGCCGCCCGCACCCCCGGACGTTCGGCGATCAGCGCGAGCACCGCGCCGGTCCACGCGCCCCGCCCGCTCCGCGCGTCCAGCCGGCGCAACCCCGCGACGACCTCGGCCAACTCGGCCTCGTCGACCTCGGCCCGGTCCCGCAACGCGATCCGCGGGTCGACGCCGACGAACCGCACCTCCACCCGGTAGAGCCGCCGGTCCGGACCCGGCCGCAGGCTCGCCAGGAACTCGTCCCGACCGCCGAACCCGGCGCGCGCCACCTCGTCGTCCGTCACGGCGGCCTCTTCCACGACAGCCACCTCACCGACCCCGATGACACCGACGGCAGTCGTGATCCGCGTGCCCGGCCGGACGTCCGGCCGACGCCACCGCCGGAACGCCAGATCGATCCGGCCCGCCACGATCTCGTCCAGGATCGGACGCGAGAACTGCACCGCGGTCTCCTTCCCACCGTGCGGCCGGCGGGCTACCTCAGGCTCTCGGTTCCCGACCACCGGACCGTGTCACGGTAGAGGGTGAAGGCCAATTTGCGGTGCAGCAGTTCTCTCACTTGCGGATGCCAAGTCGCGCCGGGAGCTTTGGGCTCTTGGCGGTCTTTGCTTCTTGGCGCTTTTGGCTTTTACGGCTTCGGTCGTTCAGCGTCTCAATCGGCCGATTCGGGCCTAGGCGACCATGCCCGCGCGTGGCAGTGTGGGTGATCGGGGTCTCACTGCTGCTCAAGGGGGAGCGATCGCATGGCTTCGCAGGACATGTCCCGACGGGATCTGTTGGCGCGCAGCGGTCAGGTGGCTGCCGCGTTGGGTGTCGTGACCACGGGGGTCGTGACCACGGGGGTCGGCGCGGGCGTCGGGATTGCCGATCAGGTGCAGGAGGCCGGATCGGTGCGGCTCCGCCAGGGCACTTCCATCTCGGTCACCCGATCACCGGACGGCAAGTGGCTGGCCACGGACCTGGTCACCGCGATCTGGGTGGTGCCCTCCGAAGGTGGCACGGCGCGCAGGCTGACCGGTGACTTACAGGACGCGACGCTGCCCTCCTGGGCGCCGGACGGCCGGTCGATCGTGTTCCAGGCCTACCGCGACGGGAACTTCCACCTGTACCTGGTCGACGTCGGCGGCGGGGAGCCTCGTCAGCTCACCACGGGGCGGTTCGACCATCGTGAGCCCGTGTTCTCACCGGATGGCAAGCGGATCGCGTTCACCAGTGATCGGGGTGGCGGCTACGGGATCTGGTTGCTCGACGTCGTTTCCGGTGGTGTCACCAGCCTGACCGGGCTGCCGGACGAGGTCGCCGCTCCGCAGTGGTCCCCGGATGGTGAGCGGATCGTGTTCGCGGTCAACGAGAATGCCGTCGACGTGCTCACCGTGGCCACCGGCGAGCGTGTCCGCGTGGCGACGGCTCCGGCGGGGTCTCGGGTCTTCGGCGCGGCGTTCGGGCCCGATGGCCGCACGCCGTCCTACACGCTCGTGCGTGGCGGCACGGCCGATCTGATGCTCGGCGACCGGCGACTGACCACGGGTGAGGATGTGTTCGGGTTCGCCGCGACGTGGACCGGCGACTCCTTCCTGTACACGGCCGACGGCACGATCCGTCGGCGCACCCTCGGCGGCACTGCGCGGGACATCCCGTTCGAAGCGGCCGTGCCGGTCGCCGCGCGAGTACCGCGTCGGCGGGCGGCCGAGTTGGAGTCCGAAGGGTCGAAGCCGGTCCGTGGTATCGCCAGTCCGGTGGTGTCGGCGGACGGCACGAAGATCGCGTTCCGCGCTCTCAACGCCATTCACCTCGTGCCCATCACCGGCGGGAAACCGCGGAAGCTCACCGACGGGGCCTATTTCGACTCGGACCCCGACTTCGCCCCGGACGGGCGTTCGATCGTGTATTCGAGTGATCGGCTGGGTGTGCCCGCGCTGCGGTTGCGGAACCTGGTCACGGGTGAGGACACCGCGTTGAGCGGCACGGCCGGCGCGCAGACGGCGCCGCGGTTCTCACCGGACGGCGCCCGGATCGCCTACGTCGACCACGACGGCGCGGTGTGGGTCCTCGACGTGCCGACCGGGAACCGGCGGCAGGTCACGCCGCCGCTGTTCATGCCGGGCAGGCCCACCTGGTCGGCGGACGGCACGGTGCTGGCGCTCGCGGCGGTCAAGCCGTTCTCCCGCCGCTTCCGCGAAGGCACCAGCCAGGTCCTCACCGTCGACCTGGTCGGCGGCGAACTCCGCTACACCGAGCCGATGCCGTTCCGCTCGATCGCGACCCGGGGTGACGACGGTCCGGTGTGGTCGCCGGACGGGCGGCAGCTCGCGTTCGTCGTGGAGAGCGTGGCGTGGGTGGTCGCGGTCGACGGGTCGGGCCGGTTCCTCGGCGACCCGCGTCAGGTCACGCACGAGGTGACCGACTCACTGGCGTGGTGCGGGTCGGACGCCTTGGTGTACCTGTGCAACGGCAGGCTGCGGAGAATCCCCCTCGACGGCGGCCCGGCGCGGACCATCCGGCTCGATTTCCACTGGCACCGGCCGAAAGCGCCGCAGCGCACGATCATCCACGCCGGCGCGGTGTGGGACGGCGAGTCCGACGGCCTGCGGCACGACGTGGACATCGTGGTGGAACGGGGCCGCGTCCAGGAAATCCGCCCGCACCGCGCGGCACCGGGAGAAAGCGTGGTCGACGCGCAGGACCTCGTAGCCATGCCGGGACTGATCGACGCGCACAACCACTGGCACCTGCGTGGCCGCCAATGGGGTGCGCGGCAAGGCAGGCTGTGGCTGTCGTACGGCATCACGACCACCCGCTCACCCGGCGACCCGGCGTACCAGTTGGTCGAGACCAGGGAAGCGCTGGCGGCCGGAACCCTGGTGGGGCCGCGGTTCTTCGGCACCGGCGAGGCGATCGACGGCTCCCGCGTCTACTACAACTTCATGCGCCCCACGCTGTCCCGCGAACAGCTCGACCTGGAGCTGAAGCGGGCGCTCGAACTCGACTACGACATGGTCAAGACCTACGTGCGGCTGCCCGTCGAACTCCAGCAGGCCACCGTCACCGCCGCACACCGCGCGGGTATCCCCCTGTCGTCGCACTACCTCTACCCCGCCGCGAACATCGGCATGGACGGCATGGAGCACGTCGGGGCCACCAACCGGCTCGGCTACTCGCACACCATCAGCCGCACCGGGCACGCCTACCAGGACGTGGTCGACCTGTTCGTGAAGTCCGGCATGTCCGTGACACCCACCCTGTTCCAGGCTCGCGCGCTGTACGCCGACGACAAGTCGCTGGTGACCGACGAACGCACCCGCGTGCTGTTCCCGCCGTGGGAGTACGAACGGTACGTCGCCGACGCGAACGCGGCGGGCACCCCGGCGTCCCCGTGGTCGCGCGACGTCCTGGCAGGCTGGGTCGACCTGGTGCTGCGCGTCCACCGCGCCGGCGGGCTGGTCATCTCCGGGACCGACGCGCCGCTGGACGCGATCGGGACGTCGACCCACCAGAACCTCCGGGCCATGGTGGAGTTCGGCTTCACCCCGCGCGAAGCGCTGATCACCGCCACCCGGAACCCGGCGGCGTGGCTGGGGCTGTCGGGCCGGCTCGGCACGCTGCGCCCCGGCGCGCACGCCGACCTGTCACTCGTCGCGGGCAATCCGCTGGCCGACATCCGGGCCGCCGCCGCCGTGCGCCGGGTGATGGTGGGCGGTGTGCTGCACCGGGTCGATGAACTCCTCGAACCGTTCCGCCAGGCACCGCCCACGGCACAACGGGAAGCGTTGGCGCCCCTGGCTTCCGCCGCGCACGACCACGAGCACTGGTGGCACGAGCCCGAGTGGTCGGCCCACGTCTGCTGCGGCCCGTTCTGACCACGGTGCCGGGATGGGCACGCCCGCCCATCCCGGCGCCGGTCGTCAGCGGTCCGCGATCTCGGCGCGGATGAGCCACAGCCGGGACGCGCCGCGCCGATCCCGCGGCTGCACCTCGTAGGGCCAGCGGCTGCCGCCCGCGCCCGGCCGGCCGGGCTCCAGCACGTCCCGCACCCGCCAGCCGTTGTCCGCCAGGAACTTCTCCGGCTCGTCGGTGCCGAAGATCCACGGTGTGCCGTCGGCGCGCAGGTTGTCCAGGAACCGCTGGGAGAACGGGCTGCGCAACAGCCCTCGGCCCAGGATGTCCAAAGCCAGCCTGCTGCCGGGCGCGGACGCGCCGCCCAGCGTGGTCAGCAGGTCCGCCGCCTGTTCCGCGGTGAGGAAGAACGTCAGCGCCTCCGCGATCCACAGCGTCGGCCGCGCCGGGTCGAACCCGGCCTGGACGAGGTCCGGCAGCCACCGCTCGGTGAGGTCGACCGACACCGTCCGGCGCTCGGTGCGGGGTTGCGCGCCGAGCAGGTCCAGCCGCCGCTGCTTCTCCTCGATGAGCGGGCCGTGGTCCACTTCGTACACCACGACGCCGGCCGGCCAGTCGAGCCGGAACGCCCTGGTGTCCATGCCCGCCGCGATCAGCACCACCTGTTCTACGCCGTCCCCGGGGCGCAGCTCCGACACGCTGTCGTCCAGGAACTTGGTGCGGATCGAGATGAACGGCAGCAAACCGCCGCCCGCGTACCGGTCGACCATCTCGAAGCCGCGCGGTGCGGCGAGGTCGCGGGCCAGCGGGTCGACGAACATCGCGTCCGGCCGTTCCGACTCCACCGCGCGCGCCGCGGCCATCCACTGCGCGGTGAACGACACCGCGGGCATGGCCGGCTCGGTCGTGGGCTGCATGCTCATCCCTCCCCCCGCGTGAAGAACGCCCGGTCGATCGCCGAGACCGACTGGAAGTCGGCCAGGTCGATGCGGTCGAAGTCCATCTCGACCCCGCTGGCGTCCTCGATCACGTAGACCAGCTCCACGAAGGACAGCGAGTCGACCAGACGGCTCTCGATGAGGTTCTCGTCCGGTCCGATCTCGGTGCGCTCCGGGTGCCGTCCGAGAATCCAGTCCCGGACCTTGTCGATACCCGGTGTCGGCATGTCCACTCCCCTCGGCAGTGCTCGGTCAGGTGCGACGGAAGCCGCGACCGCGATGGCGCACGACTCGTCGTGGGTGATGCTGATGGCGATGTGCCGGATGCCCGCCCGTTCCGCGAGGCGGGCGGCCCGGCCGCTGAGCCGCACTTCCGGCCAGCCGCCGGGCCCTTTCAGGATCTCCGTGGTGAGCCAGGGCATCGGCTGCCCGGAGACGTGGAACAGCTTGAAGACCGCTTCCTTGGCCGCGATCCGCCCCGCGATGCCCGACGGGTCCAGTCCGTCCGAAGTGGACGAGAGGCGGAACTCCGACTCGGACAGCATGCGCCGCAGCGCCACGCCGGCGATCAGGCCGCGCACGCGGTCGAGCGGCACGATGTCGACACCGATCCGACCGATCGGCATGTCACGACGCCCGTCCGGTCGGAACCGGCGCTCCGGGCGACAGCTCGCGCGCCGCTTCGGACACCGCCGCGTGCGCCGCCCGCACGTCGCCGCCGTGCAGGTCGGTCAACACGGTCAGCCAGCGCTCCAGCCCGAAGGCGACGCAGCCGGTGTACGCGTGCTCGCCGGTGTCGCTCAGCCGGATGTCGCACCGCTCGCCGAAGAAGTTCCGGTGGGTGTTCACCGAGGCGATGGCCAGGTCGCCGTGCTGGAACTCGAACTTGACCGGGCCGAGGCGCTGCATCAGCGCACGCGGGTCGTCCGCCGCGAAGAACGGGTCGACGGCGGCGACCTTGGCCAGCGGGAGGCCGAGCGCGCGGCCGAACCCCTCGATCCGCGCGGTGAAGTCCGCGATCACCCGCTGGGTGTGGTCGTAGCCGCCCAGCGCGACGATCTCCCGCATCTCGAACGCGGCCAGCCTGCGCAGTCCGCCGTAGCGCTCCTCGTTGCGGAAGCAGCGGTTCACCAGCGTGACCACGGTGGACCGGTCGACGCGGGTGCCCTCGTGGTAGAGGTAGACGCCGAAGCAGGTCGCGTGCGGCAGCCCGTACACGGCCTCCCGCAGGTCCGCCGCGCCGAACCGCCCGCCGACCGGTTTCGCGCCGCCCGCCTGCCCACCGACCTCCAGCGCGCCACCCGCCTGCCCGCCACCCGCCTGCCCACCGACCTCCAGCGCGCCGCGCCCGGCCGGCTCCAGCGGACCCGCGACCAGGGCGAGCTGCGGGAAGTTGGTGTAGACGTCGAACTTCTCCAGGTCGCTCACCGGGTACAGCGGCGGCGCGCTGATCTCGTCCGCGCCCGCGGCGGCGCCCCAGCTTGCGAACGTCCGGTCCAGCTCGCGGACCAGCGCCGTCTCGGGCGGGCCGAGGATGGCGAGCGCGTCCGCGCCGGCCACACCGGTCATCCTCGTCATCGGATGATCCCGGTCTTCCGGAGGTACTTGGCCGTCTTGCGGAACACGCGCTGCTCCGCCTCCGCGAGGGCCGGCGAGTCCAGCAGCGCGCGGCGCAGTTCGAGCGGCTGCTCGATGCCCGCGTCGCGGTAGACCTGCGGGTTGACCAGCGACTCGAAGCTGTAGGTCATGTAGCGGCGGAGGTAGGCCGAGACCTCGGCCAGCTCCTCCTCCGTCGCGGTCCGCTTGAAGTCGTCGAACAGCAGCTCGACCAGCTCGCGGCCGAACGCGATGTGCCGGGACTCGTCCTGGTGGTGGATCCGGTTGATGGCGCGGATCGTCTCGTGCAGCCGGTCGTCCACCGCCATCTTGGCGTTGTAGTGGTCGACCAGCTCCTCGAAGATCAGGATGCGGGTGAAGACCAGCAGGCTCTCCACTTTGGACGAGGACGACGTCGGCACCGCCACGCCGCCGCCGGGTGAGCGGTAGATCCGCCCGGCGTAGCGGAGGCAGAACTCCGCGAAGAACCACATGTGCTCGTTCTCCTCACCGATGAAGTGGTGGAAGAACTCCGACGGCGTCTCGAAACCCGTCGTGTGGATCCGCTTGACCACCTCGATGAGCAGTTCGCGGATGCCGTGCACGTTGAGGCTGTAGAAGTTCACGCTCTCGAAGCGGGACAGCGCGAACAACTGCTCCTCGCTCAACGACTCCGCCACCTCCGTGCCGTACGTGGTGGTCAGCTCGGGGCTCATCCACCACATGTGCTCGGGCAGGGCGTCCGGCCACTCGAAGAGCCGGTAGGGGTTGTAGTAGTCGTCGACCGACTTCGACGACAGCCGGTCGAGGATGCCGCGGAACCGGTCGTCCTGGTCGATGAGATCGCTGATCATGAGAGGGATTCCCCCATCCGCACAAGGAATTCTGGTGCTGCGACCGACACTAGGCAGCGCGCCGGCACCCCTCAATGTCCACAACGGGCGTGGCCTCGACCGGTCACACCCGGCAGTCCGCAACCCGGCGACCAACCGCCGCACCTGGACCGGTCACGCCGGGCAATCCCACACCACGGCGGTCACCCGCCGCGCCGGAACCCGTCACACCGGGCAATCCCACAACCCGGCGGTCAACCGCCGCGCCGGAACCCGTCACACCGGACAGTCCCGCAACACGGCGGTCAACCGGCGCACCTCGACCGATCCGGTGTCCGCGAGCACGTCGAGCGCCTGGCGCAGCAGACATCCGGCGGCGGACGGGCCGTCGGCGTGGCGTGCGATCCGGCCCAGGATGCCCAGCGTCCGGCCCTCGCCGATGACGTTGCCGGTGTGGCGGTGGCTGTCCAGCGCGGCCTCGGCGTGCTTGCGGGCTTCGTCGTGGCGGTCCAGTTCGAGGTTCGCCGACGCGAGGATCATCCGGGCCCGCGCGGTCAGCAGGTGGAAGGAGTGCCGTTCGGCCGATTCCAGCGCGGCTTCGGCGTTCATCAGCGCGGTGTGCGGCCGGCCGAGCCGGAGGTCGACGTCCGCGAGCGCCAGCAGACCTTCGGTCTCCGCTCTCGGGTAGTTGATCTCCCTGGCCAGCCGGAGCGCCCGCTCGGCGGGCAACCTCGGCGCGGACGACAGCCCGCTCGGCACACCGACCGACGCCAGCACGGCCAGCGCCGACGCCTCGGTCCGCCGGTCGCCGGTCTCCCGGGCCAGTTCGACGGCCGCCGTGCCGTACTCGGCCGCCCGGTCGGGCTCGCCGGTCTCGGCGTGCAGGGCGGTCAGGCAGGTGAGCGCGGTGACCTGCCCGTACCGCCCGCCGGTCTCCTGGTGCAGCCGCAGCCCGTGCCGCAGGTGACGCCGGGCGTCGGCCAGCCGGCCGAGGTCGAACAGGGCCTCGCCCATGCTGGTGTGGGCGTGCGCGGCGCCGCTGGTCGAGCCGAGCGCCTCGTGCGTCGCCAGCGCCCGGGTGAGGTGCTCCACGGCCTCGCGCGGTCTGCCCAGCTCGCGGCACAGCGTGCCGAGGTTGTGCAGGTTCGTGCCCAGGCCCGCCTGCCAGCCGGTCCGCCGGTTGAGCCGGATGGTCCGGGTGAGTTCGACCATGGCCTCGTCCAGCCTGCCCAGTTCCCAGTACACGCCGCTGACGTTGCCCCTCGCCGCCGCTTCCGCCTCGGCCCAGCCCGCGGCCTCCGCGAGGTCGATGGCGGCGGTGTAGTGCACGATCGACCTCGGGTAGTCGCCGATGCTGCGGTACGCCTGCCCCAGGCTCTGCTCGGCCGCGATCCGGCCGTGCGCCGACCCGTCCGCGATGGCCGACTCCGCCGCGATCCGGGCGACGGCGAGCCACTCGGCCGCGTACCGCCGCAGCCAGAAGTAGCCCCGCAGCACGTCGGCGAGCTGCCACGCGATCCGGCGCGGCCCGTGCTCGGCGGCGTCGCGGACCACCGCGACGAGGTTGGCGCGCTCGGCCTCCAGCCAGGCCAGCGCGCCGGTGTCCTCCTCGAAGTCGACCACCGGGGCCCCGGCCGCCCGGTCGGCCCGGGTCAGCCGGAGCACGTGCGGGGTGAGCCGGGCGGTCGCGGCGGCGGCCAGGTCGAGGTACCAGTCGAACAGCCGCGCGCGGGCCGCCGCGCGCTCGTCCGCGCCGTCCTCGGCCGCCGCCCGTTCGGCGGCGTAGAGCCGCAGCAGGTCGTGGAAGTGGTAGCGGTCGTTCCCGTCCACCTCCACCAGGTGCGTCCCGACCAGTTCCGCGAGCAGTCGCCGCGCTCGCCCGTAGCCCACGCCCAGCAGGGCGGCGGCGGCGTGCACCGGGAAGTCGGGCGTCTTGACCACGCCGAGCAGCCGGAACAACGCCCGCACGGCCGGGTCGAGCGTCCGGTAGGACAGGTCGAAGGTCGCCCGGACCGCGGTCGCCGAGTCGCCGGCCACGCTCAGCCGGTCCAGCCGGTCCGCCGCCCGCAGCCGCGCGACGCAGTCCGCGATCGACTGCTCCTGGCCGGAGGACAGCCCGGCGGAGGCGACGCGCAGCGCCAGCGGGAGGCGGGCGCACAGCGTGATGAGTTCCACCGCGGCCGGTCTCTCGGCCTCGACCCGCGCCGCGCCGACGACCCGTTCGAGCAGCATCACGGACTCGCCCGTGGTGAGCACGTCCAGGCACGACACAGCGGCGTCGTTGGTGACGGCCAGCCCGCGCAGGTCGTCCCGGCTGGTGATCAGCACGGCGCTGCCCCGCGTGCCGGGGAACAGCGGGCGCACCTGCTCCACCGAGGCGGCGTTGTCGAGCAGGATCAGCATCCGCCGGCCGCCGATGGTGGACCGGAACAACGCGGTCAGCTCGTCCAGGTGGGCGGGCATCCGGTCGGCGGGGATGCCCAGCGCGCGGAGGAACCGGATCAGCGCCTCACCGGCCGACACCGCCGCGGCGGGCGCGTACCCGTGCATGTTCACGTAGAGCTGGCCGTCCGGGAACCGGTGCAGCGCCCGGTGCGCCCAGTGCAGGGCGAGCGCGGTCTTGCCGACGCCGGCCGTGCCCGCGACGACGATGACCGGCACCCCGTCGCGGTCCGCCGCCGCGTCGAGGTCGCGCAGGGCCGCGTCCCGTCCGGTGAACGTGGCGACGCCGGGCGGCAACTGGGTGGGCCGCGCGGGCGCGGCGTCCCGCGTCACCAGGTCCAGCTTCGGGTCGGCCCGCAGGATCGCCTGCGCCAGCTCGCCGATCTCGCCGCCGGGCTCCAGCCCGAGTTCGTCGGCGAGCAGGCGGCGGACCTTCCGGTACACCTCCAGCGCCTCGGCCTGGCGGCCCGACCGGTACAGCGCGAGCATGAGCTGGGCGTGCAGGCCCTCGCGCAGCGGGTGTTCCGCCACGAGTTCCCGGAGTTCGGCCACCACCTCGCGGTGGCGGCCGAGCCGCAGCTCCGCCTCCACGCACATGCTGGTCACGACGAGCTTGCACTCGCGCAGCCGCTCGGCTTCCACGTGCAGCACCCGCACCTCGTCCGCCAGTCCGCAGAACGGCGTGCCGCGCCAGAGCGAGATCGCCCGCCGCGCCAGCGAACCCGCGCCGACGTAGTCCCCGCGCTGGTAGGCGGTGCGGGCCTGGCCCGCCAGCGCCTCGAACCGCTCCGCGTCCAGTTCGTCCGGGTGGACCTCCAGCACGTAGCCGGGGCTGCGCAGCGCCACCCGTTCCGGGTCGCCCAGCGCACGCCGGAGCTGGTGCACGTAGAGCTGGAGGTTCTTCGCCGCCGACCGGGGCGGGTCGGTCGGCCAGAGCCCGTCGATCAGCACGCTCGCAGGCACCACTTCGCGCGGCCGGCACAGCAGCAGCGCCAGCAGCTTGCGCACCTTCGGCGCGCCGAGTGGCAGTTCGCGCTCTCCCTCTTTTGTCCCGAGTGGACCGAGAACCCTGAATTCCACTGTTGCCCGCCCCCCAGGTTGCCCGGTGAAGTGGAATTTCGCGATTCGGCATCACTCGTCGAGTGGTCCATACCAACGCTATACCGACCATCAGCACTATTCCGACAGCTTGACCGGGACGGAGCGGGGAACCGAACGCCACAGGGGGGCATTCCGTGATCATCGGGAATCGGCGCGACGAGTTCGGGACATCGGGGCAGGTCGAGCACGCGCGGCTGCTGGACATCTGCCGGGGAGCCCGCCGGGAGGTGCTGTCGACCGTCACCGGCGCCACGCCCGGTGTCGCCGGCAGCCTCACCGAGGCCGTCCGGGAGGTCGCGGACCGGCCGGAGATCCGGGTCCGCCTGCTCTGCGCGCCGCCGGACGACCTCGCGCGCGACCGGATCAGGGAGCTGATCAGGCGGGGCGTGCAGGTGAAGGTCGCCGCCGACCGGCTGCACGACACGCTGCTGATCGACCGCAGGCTGGTGGTCGTGGGCACGGACCGCGCCCGGTCGACGGGCGTCCTGGTAGTGGTGACCGCGCCGTCGGTGATCGCCGCGATGGTCGAGTCGTTCGCGCCGCGCTGGGCCTCGGCGGCGCCGTGGGCGCTGGTCAGCGGCGAGCCGGGCGACTTCGAGCGGTCCATCCTGCGCTGCCTCGTCGCGGGCATGACCGACGACGTGGTGGCGGACCGGCTGGGCGTGTCCGCCCGCACCGTCCGGCGGTACGTGAACGTGCTGATGGACCTGGTGGGCGCGCGCAGCCGGTTCGAGCTGGGCTTCCGGGCGGCCGAGTCGAGCTGGCTGGAACCGAACGCCGGCGGCCACCGCCGGGTCCGGCTCCAGCCCGACGACCGATTAGTCCCGGTCGACGCCTGATCCAGGGTCGCCGGCGAACCGATCAGTCCCGATCGGCACCCGACCCCGCATCGCTCGCGAACCGGCAGAGCGCGGCCGTGGCGTCGTCATGCAGCTTCCCGACGAACCGGCCCGCCGACCGCCGCTCCGCCTCCCTGGTCCGCGCGACCACCTCCGCCGGACCGGTCTCGTCCAACGCCCCGACCAGATCCCGCCAGGTCCAGCCGTACCGCTCGACCAGCCTGGTCACGCCGTCGGTGAGCAGGGCGGCCCGCCGCAGCCCGGCCACCGGCGCCGTGCCGACGAGCGCGTGCCGGGTCGCACCCGGGGTGTTGCCCGCGACCCAGAAGCCGCCGGGCACGTTGCGGATGTGGCGCAGGTCGGCCCACGAGCCGGTGTAGCGGGCCAGCCGGTCGTCGACGACCGGGGTGACGGACCCGTCGGCCCCTTCCAGCACGATGGGCGAGTCGCCGAGCACGAGGTGGTCGACGTGCCGGTCGCGCTGTCGGAGGATCGCCACGGTCGAGGATGGGCTGCACAGGTTGCCCAGGTCGCAGGTGTCGGCGTGCGACCGGCCGACGGCCGCGACGGCGTCGTGCAGGACGTCCGCGAGCGAGCACGCCTTCGACGCGTCGAGCGCCAGCTCGCCGGCCAACCCGCCGGCCAACTGCCGGACGAACCACCGGACGCCGTGCACGCACCCGGTGTCCGTGTCGGGCTCGGCCGTGGCGCCGTCCAGGACCACCGCGAAGTCGTCCCCGGCCACGACCGCGTCCTCGTTGACCCCGTTGTCGCCCGCGCTGGTGGCGAAGACCGTCTCCATGGTCAGCCCGCCTCGTACGCGAGCCACTGGGCGACGGTCCGGATGCCGTCGCCCAGGTCGACGGACGGACGGCCCGCCGCGGACCCGACCCGGGCGTCCGGCTCGTCCACCACGGCGTCCGACAGGTCGATCGGCACGTTCCGCACCACCCGTCCGACGAGTTCCGCGAGCTGCCGGAGGGTGACCGGCGGGCCGTCCGCGAGGTCGACCACGCCGGCCGGTCCGGGACCGTCGAGCAGTGCGTCCAGCGCTCCCGCGAGGTCCCACACGTGGACGAACCGGTACGACCCGGCGACCGCGCCCGCCACCCGCATCGGCCGCATCGTCAGCGACTGGAGCACCAGGTCGTTCAGCGGCGAGTGCCCGACCACGCCGGGCCCGTACGGCACCCCGAAGCGGAGCACCGAGTCCCGCACCCGGATCTCGGCCTCGTCCGACTCCACGACCACCTCGTCCGGTTCCACGACCACCTCGCCCGGCTCGACGCCGTCCATGCCGGAGGTCGTCCGCACCACGTGCCCCCGGTCGGCGAGGTCGTCGGCCAGGGCCCGCTTGAGCGGAGTGTCCGCGCCCGCGAACACGATCCGCCGTCCGGCCGTGGCGCGCGCGGGCGCGCGGGCGCCCGCGAACAACGCCTCGCGGGCGAGTTCCTTCATCGGCGCCTGGAGCCGACGCAACTCCGCCGAGCCGAGTTCCGTGCACAGCCCACCGGGGCCGAGCGTGTCGAGTGCCTTGTCCACCAACGGGTCCGTCCGCCAGTCCACGTTCGACTCGTGGCGGGCGCCGAGGAATCCCAGCGCGTATCCCGTCCGCCAGAACGCCTCCAGCGCGTGGTCCGGGACCGGTCCGTCGGCCCGCAGCCGCCCGACCGCCGGCGCGGCGTCGAACTCCTTCCGGCAGTCGTCCACGTCGATGCCCAGGTGTCGCGAATACCGTTCATAGCCGACCGTCCGCCACCGGTCGTCCCGTCGGATGGAGCACATCGCGAGGCCGTACTTGAAGAACGGCACCGCGTCCGGTCGCAGGACGTCGTCCGCGGGCCATTCCGCGTCCGGCGCGGGCGCGGCGAAGCAGGCGGACATGCGAAGGCCGTGCAGGTCGTTGCCGGAGATGCTGGGGAACTCGCCGTGCTCCACGAGGTTCGGCACGGCCAGCCGGGTGACCGCGCCGACGGACCTCAGGTAGCGGAACAGCACCACGTCGTCCGGCCACGTCCCGCCGTGCTCGCGGGCGTAGTCCGGGAACCCCGCCGCGAGCGCGGCCGGCAGGATCAGCGCGACGTTCGCGGTGTACTCGTCGGCCGGGGCGACCCAGCGGGCACCTGCCAGCGCGCCCAGCCGGACGGCCGCGCCGTTGCGCGAACTCCAGTTGTTGAACAGCACGATCGCGGCGTCCGGGGCCGCCGCGACGGCTCGTTCCGCCTGCCGCCGGAACCCGGCCGACAGCCGGGCGTCGTCCTCCAGCACGAGGTGGTGGGTCGCGCCCGGAGGCACCTCCGACCACGCCCTGATCGACGTGCGCAACCCGGTCGGCGGGCCGCCCGGGTCCGGGTCGAGCACGAGGTCGAGGAAGCCCGGCGGGGCCGCGGCGATCAGTGAGCGGGCGGCGTCCAGTCGGCGCGGGTGCGCCATCACCGCCCCGGTCAGGTGTATCGGTTTCACAGCGTCGACCATGCCCCTTCGCGGTCGAGCATCGTGCGCAGCTCGTCGATGGACAGCCAGGAGTCGTTGGTGTCCGAGCGGTAGGTGAACCCCAGCGAGACGGGCAGGCAGTAGCCGGACGCGACGTAGTCGGTCACCCCGACCGTGGGCAGCACGAGGTAGCGGTCCTCCAGTTGCAGCGTCCGGTAGCTGTCCTCGGCGGCGATCATCTCCTCGTGCAGCTTCTCCCCCGGCCGCAGGCCCACCTCGTAGGTCGGCATGCCGGGCGCGACGGCCTCCGCGAGGTCGGAGACCTTCATGCTGGGGATCTTCGGCACGAACAGCTCGCCGCCCCGCATGGTGTCGAAGGTGTCGACGGTGAACCGCACCGCCTGCTCGGGGGTGATCCAGAACCGGGTCATCCGCTTGTCGGTGATCGGCAGCGTGCTGCCCTCCGCGACCAGCCGGCGGAACAGCGGCAGGACCGAGCCCCGGCTGCCCATCACGTTGCCGAAGCGGACCACCGAGAAGGTCACCCCGCGCTCGGCCGCCCAGGCGTTGGCCGACGTGAAGAGCTTGTCCGCCACCATCTTCGTCGC
This sequence comes from Actinosynnema sp. CS-041913, assembly GCF_050942485.1. Taxonomy (NCBI): domain Bacteria; kingdom Bacillati; phylum Actinomycetota; class Actinomycetes; order Pseudonocardiales; family Pseudonocardiaceae; genus Actinosynnema; species Actinosynnema sp. CS-041913. Next base: position 4,951,379 of record NZ_CP192037.1, read on the forward strand.
GCCGTACAGGTTGGTGGGGCTGGACGCCTTGTCCGTGGACAGCGCGACGACCTTCCGCACACCGCAGGCGACGGCGGCCTCCAGCACGTTCTGCGAGCCCTCGATGTTGGTCTTCGCGAACTCGTACGGGTGGTACTCGGCGGTGTCGACCTGCTTGAGCGCGGCGGCGTGCACCACGTGGTCCACACCGCGCATGGCGCGCACCAGGCTGTCCCGGTCCCGGATGTCGCCGAGCACGCAGCTCACCGCGGTGTCCGGGCCGAACGCCTGGCGCATCTCGTACTGCTTCTGCTCGTCCCTGGAGAAGACCACGATCCGGTCCGGTTCGAGGTGGTCCAGCACGTGCCGGGCGAAGGCCCGGCCCAGCGAGCCCGTGCCGCCGGTGACGAGAACGGTCGAATTCCGCAGGACACTCACTATGACCCCCATCGATATCCAGGACGGTCTGCTCTCCGGCCCGCCGAAGGCCTCATCCCGCGTCCGGAACGCGGCGCGCGGTGATCTCCGGTCCGTGCTGGTGGATCCGGTGGACCACCTCGCAGATCCGGTCGACCAGGTGTTCCGGCATGTGCGAGTACAGCGGCACGGCGAGCGCCTTCGCGGCGAGTTCCTCGCTGTGCGGTAACGGTTTCCGGCTGCCGGCGAACCGCTGGTACGCGGTCTGCCGGTGCAGCGGGGGATCGAAGTACGCCCTGGTGGCCACGCCTTCGGCGCGCAGCGCGTCGGCCAGGGTGTCCCGGTCGAGCAGGAACTCCGCCGCCGAGACGGTGAGGCAGAAGTCCTTGTAGGTGCTGCGCGCGCCGGGCGGGATCCGCTGGAACCCGATCCCCGGCAGGTCGGACAGCCCGGCCCGGTAGCGGTCGGCCAGCTCCTGCCGGCGCTCGATCAGCGCGGGCAGCCGGGGCAGGTTGTGCCTGCCGAGCACGGCGGACAGCTCCGGCATGCGCGCGTTCAGGCCGATGAACCGGCTGTCGTAGTCGCCGGCGTTGCCGTAGTCGCGCCCGATCCGCAGCTCGCGCGCGAGGTCGCCGTCGTTGGTGGCGATGATGCCGCCCTCGCCGGTGGTGAAGGGCTTGGTCGGGCTGAGGCTGAACACCTCCGCCGTGCCCCGGCCGCCGACCGGCGAGCCGTCCGGGTACCGGCCGCCGAACGCGGGCGCGGCGTCGATCACCAGCGGGACGCCCCGCTCGGCGGCGATCTTCGCCAGCGCGTCCACGTCGCAGGGCGAGCCGAACGTGTGCACCGCGAGCAGGGCGGCCGTCCGCCCGGTCACCTCGTCGGCCACGCTTCCCGGCGCCACGGCGAAGGTGTGCGGGTCGATGTCGGCGAACACCGGTTCCAGCCCGTTCCACACCGCCGCGTGGCCGCTCGCCATGAACGTGAAGCTGGGCAGGACGATGTCGCCGTGCAGGTCCAGGCACCGCAGGGTCAGCATCAGCCCGCCGGTGCAACTCGCCACGAGGACCGCGTGCGCCACCCCGAGGAGGTCCGCGACCTCGCGTTCCAGCTCGGCCAGGTGCCTGCCCTTCGTGACGATGCCGGAGGACAGCACGTCGTGGAAGGCGGCGAGGAGGTCCGGGTCGGTGGCGATGGTCGGGCGCGCCAGCGGCACCGGGTCGGCCAGGATCGGCGGGCCACCGAGGATGGCCGGTCGGGTCAGCTTCATGGAAGTCCTCCGGGTGATCGGTCGCCGGTCGTCGGGTGCTCGTGCTGGACCGCGGGTGGCCCGACCGCCGGAGGTTGGACCGCCGAGGGTCGAGCCACCGGTTGCACCAAGGCGGGCTGCACCAAGGCGGGCTGCGCTGGAACGGGCTGCGCTGAAGCAGGCTGCACCAAGGCGGGTTGCACTGCCGGTGGCTCCACCGGCGGTTGGACCAGGCCCGCTTTGGCGGCGGTGACCCCGGCCTGGAAGCGGCTGTCGGCCGACATGTCCCGCATGATGACCGCGATGTGGCGGCGCAGCGTCCGTTCCGAGATGCCGACCCGGCGGGCGATGGCGTTGTCCGTGAGACCCGACGCCAGCAGGGTCAGGATGCTGCTCTTCAGCACGTCCAGCACGTCGCTGTAGCCGGGCTGCCGGGGGTTGAACCGCATCGCCGACCGCCAGGCGTGGTCGTGCACCCGGCACAGGAACTCGGCGATGACGGGCTCCTCCACGACCGCGACGGCGTGGTCGTCCGCGTCGTCGCCGGGCGTGAGGATGAACGCGGTCCGGCGGTCGAAGACGATGAAGCGCTCGAAGATGTCGCTGGAGGTGCGGACCTCGCCGCCGGCCTCGGTCACGTCGCGCAGGTAGGAACGGGTGACCGTGTCGCCGCGCCCGGTGTGCGGGTAGAGCAGCCGCACCCGGGCGCCGCGCCGCACGGCGTCCAGCACGAGCGGTCGGGCGGAGCGCGCCTCCGGTGGCTCCTGGGCGATGCAGGTCTGCATCATCAGCGCCTCGGACTCGCACTCGTGCGCGGCCCTCGCCAGCCGGGCCTCGATCTCCGCGAGGTCCCGGTAGACCGCCGTGGTCGACCGCCGGGACCTGCCGCGCTGCGCCCGGCCGAAGGCGTCCGCGAACGGGAGTAGCTGCCGCTGGGCGCGCTGCACCGGCAGGAACAGCTCCGCCCGCGCCGCCTCCGGGCTGACCGCGACCAGCGGCTCCCCCTCCTTGAGCAGCCGGAGCCGGCGCAGCACGCGCACCGCCCGCTCGACGTCCGACCGCCGCGCGGCGAACTCGTCGCCCGCCGCGGACAGCCCGAGGCCGGGATTCGCGAGCACTCGTTCGTAGACCTCGACGACGAAGTCGTCCACGTCGTCGGGCACCGGTTCGCGGTGTGTCGAGACCCGCATGGGTCGCTCCTCCCGTCAGTTCACGCGGCGCAGGTTCCGGATGGCCGGCACGGCGAGCAGCAGCCCGGTGCACACCAGTCCCAGCACGGTCGACAAGGCCATCAGCTCCCGTGCGCCGACCAGCTCCGCCAGCGGTCCCGCCAAGGAGCGGCCCAGGGCCAGCGCCAGCAGGGAACCCGTGACGTCGTAGGCGTAGACGCGGTTGAGCAGGTCCTCCGGGATGTGCGTCTGCACCGTGGTCGACCACAGCACCTGCCAGTACGCCAGGCCGAACCCGGCCACCAGCCAGCCCGCGTAGAGCAGCAGCTCCGGCGGGCGCAGCGCGGGCACGAACGGGTAGGCGACGAACAGCGCCCAGCCGACCGAACCCGCCAGCAGGGGCCGGGAGGCCTTGGTGCGCATCGCGATCGCGCCACCGAGCACGCCGCCCGCGCCGAACAGCGCCATCCCGATGCCGAGCGCGGTCGAGCCGTGGTCCGCGACGACGAGTTCGGCCGCGACCGGCAGCGAGACGCCGGGCACGAAGCACCCGTACACCAACCAGATCGCGATCACGCTCCAGAGCCAGGTGCGGGAGCGGAAGTCCTGCCAGCCCTCCACGAGCTGTCGCCAGTACGACTCCGAAGTGCGGACCGCCGACTCCCGTGCCATCCGCATCGCCACCAGGCAGACCGCGCTGACCCCGTACGTCGCCGCGTAGCAGAAGAAGACCGGGCCCGCGCCGAACGCGCCCAGCATCGCGCCGGCCAGCGCGGGGCCGAGGACGCCCGCGAGCGCCTCGGAGATGCGCAGGACCCCGTTCGCGCGCTGCACGTCGGTGGCGATCTTCGGGATCATGCTCGCCACACCGGGCTGGAACAGGGCCGTCGCCGCGCCGCTCACGAACTGGAGCGCGACGATGGTCACCAGGTCGGGCGAGCCGAGCAGGAAGGCCACCGCCATCGTGCTCTGCACGGCGAGCCGGACCACGTCGGCCAGCACCATCATCCGGCGCGGGGTGAAGCGGTCCGCCAGGACGCCGCCCGCGAGCATGAACAGCGTCAGCGCGGCCATCCACGCGCCCAGCGCGTACCCGACGCCGGTGATGCCGTGCCCGGCGGCGAGCACGCCGACGGACAGGGCGACCGGCAGCATCCCGTCGCCGAGCATGGAGGTGGTGCGGGCGCCGAAGTAGAGCCGGAAGTTCGGCGACCACAGGGATGTCGTCGGCGGCCGGGTGTCGGTCCCGGTCATCGCGGTCCACCCCTGCCACTGCTCCGGGAGACGACCGGCCGGGCGGTCCAGGCGGCGGTGTCGGCGGGGTCGTCGGGCGGGCTCGCGCAGACCACGTACTCGTGCGGGGTGATGGCGGTGACCCGGCCGGGCAGGCGTTCCACGCACCGCCGGTGGACGTCCTCCGGGTCCGCGGGACCGGTCAGGTAGCACACCAGCCGGCGGCCCAGGGCTTCGTCCGGAACGGCTGCCACGTGGTGCGGGCGGTCGCCGAGGACGTCGGCGAGCAGGCCGCGCACGGCGTCGACCTCGATCCAGCACGAGTCGGCGAGGTGCCAGCCGTCGCCGCGCGCCATCGGTTCGAGCGCGGTCAGGGCGGCCACCTCCTTGAGCGGCTGGTCCCGTTCGGCGGCGGCGCGCAGCAGGCGCAGCAGGCCGCGGCAGAACTCGGTGAGCCCGTCCCGGTCCAGGCACAGCGGGTCGGCGAGGAACGTCACGTCCAGTTCCTCGTCCAGCCGGTAGACGTAGACGATGAACCGGATCGGGACGTTCTCCGCCGGCAGCCACTCCAGGCTCGCGTCGAGTTCGGGGGCGTCCGCGGCGAACTCAGGGCCGCCGGGGATCCACACCCAGGGCAGGCGCTTCAGCGCGGACCGCTCGGCCTCGCCGCCGGTCCCGGTCAGCGGGCTCATGTCGTTGAACACCAGGTCGCGGGCGTAGCTCGCGCCCCGTTCCGCGGTGACCCGGGTGATGACGTCCCAGGCCTCCGCCGGGTCGTACCAGGCGGCGCGGTAGGCGGTCAGCGACTCCGCGCGGAGGACGCGCACCAGCTCGTCGAAGGTGCCGGTCTCCGGCACGGGCACCGACAGCAGGGCGTCCTGCGAGATGGTGCCGAACAGGTCGCCGAGTTCCTGGAAGACCCGGTTGCCGTACAAGGAGGTCGTGACGCAGGTCGACAGCCCGGTGTAGTGGCAGACCAGCGCGTTGACGGCGGCCAGCAGGACCGTCGACGGGCTCGCGCCGGTCCGTTCCGCGACGGCCGCGAGGTGCGTCATGGCGACCTGGGACCGGATGCGCAGACCGGGGTGGCGCCAGTCGGTCTTCGCGGACGTGGCGGCGGCGGGCACCGGGAACATGGCCTGCGGCACCTGGCGCATCCGGGACTCCCAGTAGCGCGCCGAGGCCCGGGTGAGCCGCCGCACGAAGGGCTTCCGCTCGAACTCGACCACGTCCAGCGGTTGCGGCCCGTTCGGCGGAAGCTCCCGTCCCGCCGTCAACGCGCTCCACTCCCGCAGCAGGATCTCGCACGCGGCCACGTCCATGGCCAGGTGGCTGACCACCCACACCAGGTGTCGCACGAGACCGTCCTGCGTCACGAAGGCGACCCGCAGCGGCGGGGCCTCCTGGAAGTCGAACGGCCGCGCCCGCAACCGCTTCGCCGTACGCTCGGCGGTGTCCGACGGATCGCCGTCGGCTTCGACCACCTCGATCGCCTGCTCACCGGAGCCCGCGACGTGTTGTGTCACAACGGGTCCGAGCCGGTACTTGGTGCGCAGCGATTCGTGCCGCCGGAGCAGCACCTCGACGAATCCGACCACCTCGGCCGGTGGCAGGTCCGGCACGGCGAACACCATGGCGAGGTTGTCGCGGGTCTGGTCGTCGTCGACGGTGATCGCCCGCATGATGTTCGCGTGGCCGAAGGCCAACGGTCCCGTCCGGTCTGGCCGGCCCGAATAGCACGCCGAAAGTCGGTGCATTTCTCACCTCATGAGTGGAGCCGCGGGATACCCCGATGCGTTCTCGTCTCCGAACCGGTCCGAAACTATGGGCGGCCGGTAGCGGTCAACCAGTGTTTGACAGGTAGCGGACGCACGCCGACCGCCACACCGGCCGCGAGCACGGGGAACCCGGCCGAAATCGTCCACTGTGGACTGATCGGATGACCGGAAGCGGCCACCGGGGGCCGAAGAAGCCTCGCATGCTCCGGAGGGCCGCCGGCCATCAGCGCGCTCGGCGACAGGTGGGCTGCCTGCTCTCAGCGCCCCGCGACCGGCAGACTCGGCCCTCAGCGGACCGCGACCGGCAAGGCTGCCTGCGGTCAGCGCACCCCGAGACGGGTAGGGCTGCCGGGGCGGGTGGCGCCAGGTCGCGAGCGGTAGGCCGGGACTCCTACGGCGGTCGCGAGCAGGCCATCGGTCGGCGAGCGGAGCACTGCCGGCACCGTGGTGTCGGCGATGGTCAGGCCGGTGCAGCCGAGCCGCCGGCCGAAGGCGGACAGGTAGAGCGCGCCGGAGGCGAGCCCGGCGGCGAACTGCAGGACCCGGTAGCCGCGCTCCCCGCGTCGGCCCAGGTACGGCCCGACCCGCGCCGAGTGCAGCACGAGGAACGCGCTGTCGTAAGCCAAGTCCTGGCCGCAGCACAGCGAGCGGGCGTGCGCGCGCGAGTCTCCGTCGGCGACGGGTTCGGGTCCGCCCGCGTCGTGCCACCGGTAGACACCGGGAGACAATCCGTCGACCGCGTTCACGACCACGTGCGACGCCAGCGGCCACGTGCCGGAATCCCAGGGCGGCACGCGGCCCGCCGCGAGCATCGTCGCGCGGAAGGCGTCGAGCGGGATCGTCGCCTTCGGGTCGAAACGGCGTGTGGAGCCGCGGCGCAGGATGACCTCTTCGACGGCCTCGGTTCCGCCCCGGGGCGGCGTGGGCGAGTCCACCGGGGTTTCGGCCCACTGCTCGGCGTCGTCGGAGGTCCGGAGATCGCCGGCCCGATGGGTGTCGCCGATCAGCGGGAAGGTCACCGGGATCGGCCCGAGATCGCCGGTCACCGCGTCGGCCGCCGCTCTCGGCGTCGACCCGGAGCGGCCGAGGTCCACGACGGCGAGCGGGAACTCGTGCGCCGGGTCCGCGCCGACCAGCCGGGCGATCTCCCGGTCCGCGAACCCCAGGCGCACGTGCACCCCGTCGCCGCGCAACGCGTGCAACTGGGCGACGACGGTGCCCGCGTCCCACCAGAGGTGCCGGTAGCCGCGTTCCGCGTACTTCCAGCACGTGCGCCACGGAACGCCGGTCAACACGATCGCGGGCGCGTCGCAGACCGGCGGCGGGCCGATCCCCACCAGCGCGTGGTCGCGCGGGGAGTAGTGCCAGACCCCGTCGTCGAGCCCGTCGACATCGCGCGCGCAGACGTACAGCTCGACGGGGTGCAGGTTCCCGGCCGACGGGGCGGCGCGGAAGTAGACCGGCCGGCCGCCGTCCGGGACGCGGTAGCGGACGACCCCGGCCGAGAAGTACAGCAGGCGGGACAGCTCGACCAGGTCGACCGGCCCGGCCCGGAGCGGAGCGGGAGGTGACAGGTCGGTCGGCAGCACCACCCTCGGCAGCGCGTCCGGGTAGCGCTTGAACTCGGCCGGGTACCGGCTGTCGTCCATCGGCTCGAAGGCCGACAGGACGCGCTCGTCGTCCTCCGGCACGAACCACGGGCGGTCGGGCCGGTAGACCGTCAGCCGGTGGTAGGCCTCGCCGGCGGATTCCGGATCCACCCACCCCACTATAGGTCGGTCGACGGTTCCAGGCGGCCCGCCCCTGATCCGCGGCGAGTTCGTCCTATCGGGTGGTGAACACACGGAAATCTCGTGTCGTGGCGACGGGCGTGCATTCATGGACACCTCGAATCCGGGGACGGGGAAAGCAGGGGGAGATGGCGTACACCGCAGGATCGGCGAAAGTGGACCTGACCCCTCCGTTGACGATCCCGTATCTCGGCGGACTACCCCGGCATTCGCCGTATTTCGGCGTCCACGACGCGCCGCACGCCCGCGCCGTCGCGTTCGGAGAGGACGGCGGCGAGACCGTCGTCGTCATCGCGGTCGACGCGCTCGGCATCAACAACGACATCCTCGGTCCCGGCCGCCACTTCACCGACGAGGTGCGGAACGCCATCGAGCAGGCCACCGGGATTCCGCCGACGCACGTGATGATCGCCAGCTCGCACACCCACTCCAGCCCGGAGACCGGGGACGTCCGCCGGCTGCTCGACACCCCCGGCGCGGACGAGTGGCTCGCGCGGTTCGCCGACCAGCTCGTCACGGCCGCGGTCCAGGCCTTCGACAGTCGGCGGCCGGTCATCGCCCGGCGCGGCAGCGGCGACGTCGTGCGCGGCACGCTGGCGGTCAACCGCGGCGCGTGGGCGTACCCGGACCCGGCCGCCGCGCCGGACGACCCCGAGGTCTCCGTGCTGGTGCTGGAGGCGCCGGACTGGTGCGCGGTGCTCTACAACTTCGCGTCGCACCCGGTGCTGGTGCAGGTGCAGCCGTACGCGTCGGCCGACTTCCCCGGCGTGGCGTCGGACTTCGTCGAGCGCAACGTGCCCGGCTGCCAGGCTGCTTTGTTCCTCCAGGGCGCGTGCGGCAACCAGGAGCCGCCGCCCGATCCGCTCACCCACGACGGCGGGGTGTGGCGGTCGCCGTTCGACGCGGAGCACGACCTCGTGCCGGAGAACGTGCGGGACGCGTTCGCGCACGCCGAGCGGATCGGCTTGGCACTCGGCACCAAGGTGGTCGAGGTCGTCCGGGGCGCGGACACACCGGTGTCGGGGCCGGTCTCCGCCTTGTCGGAACGGCTCGACGTCGCGTCCCGCGAGCTGCCCGACCGCGGGCCGTTCCAGGCGGAGTTGGACGCCCGCGCGCAGGCGCTCGCCGACGCCATCGCCGGCGGCGCGCCGAAAGCCACCGTCGTCCGGCTCTCCGAGCAGGTGCAGGAGACGGAGGAGCAGCTCGTCGCCATCGACCGGGGCGCGGACCCGATCTCCGCCGAGGTGCAGGTGCTGCGCCTGGGTGACGTCGCGCTCGCCGGGTTGCCGGGCGAGCCGTTCGTGGAACTCGGGCTGGGCTTGAAGGAGCTGTCCGACGACGGACGCCAGGTCCTGCCCGTGGGGTACGCCAACGACTACCTCGGCTACCTGACCGACCCGGAGGCGTGGGACAGGCCGATCTACGAGGTCAGCCTCGGCGCGTGGACCCGCATCGGCCGCTTCGGCGGGTCCGAGCTGACCTCCTTGGCGGTGGACCTGGTCGACCGGCTCTGGCCCTGAGCACGAACTGCCGTCACCGGTGCCCGGCCGGCACGAGCACGAGCCGGCGATCTCGCCGGCGACTGCCGCCATGAGCGCGATCAGGCGCCACCACCGGTCTCCTGGGCGGCCGGCAGCCGGGCGACCAGCCGGGCACCCGTTTCGCTGTCCTCCACCCGGAGCGACCCGCCGTGCCGGGCGGCGATGTCACGGGCCAGGGTGAGGCCGAGGCCCGAGCCGCCGGCGTCCCGGGTGCGGGCGTCGTCCAGGCGGGCGAAGCGGTCGAAGACCCGTTCGCGGTCCGCCGGCGGGATGCCGGGGCCGTCGTCGAGCACTTCGAGGACGACCTCGCCCGCCGACCGGGCGACGCGGACGGCGACGGCGGAGTGCGCGTGCCGCACCGCGTTGTCCAGGAGGTTGCGCAGCAGGCGTTCGAGCCGCACCGGCTCGCCCGCCACCGGCGCGGGTCCGTCCACAACGGACTCCACGGTCGGGCCGCCGGCGGTCAGCGCGTGTTCGGCGACCTGCTCCCGCACCACGTCCGCGAGGTCCACGACACCGCACGGCGGCGGGTCCTCGGCCGGGTCGGCGGCGAGTTGCAGCAAGTCCGCCGTGATGCGCTGCAAGCGCTGGACGTCGAGCAGCGACCGGTGGGCGACGGCGGGCCAGTCCGCCCGGCCCGGGTGGGCGATCGCGACCTCCAGGCCGGCCCGCAGGTTCGCCAGCGGGCTGCGCAGCTCGTGACTGGCGTCGGCGACGAAGCGTTCCTGCCGGTCGTGCGCGTGTTGCAGGCGGTCCAGGGTGGTGTTCGTGGTCCGGGCCAGCCGGGCGATCTCGTCCCGGGAACGGGGCACCGGCACGCGCCGGTCGAGCCTGCTCCCGCTGACTTCGGCCAACTCCCGGCGGATGGCCTCCACGGGCCGCAGCGCGCGCCCCGCCGAGAACCACGCGACCAGCGCCGTGAGCAGCACCGCGAGGGGGACGAAGAACCTCAGCGTGTCGTCGTACATGCGCAGCGTCCGCAGCGTGTCCCACGGCAGCACGAACAAGTACAGCGTGAGTCGATGGCTGCCGACCGCGCCAGCACCGGACAACCCGGAGTCCAGAGTGGCCCCTTCGCGACCGACCGGCTCCACCAGACCGGTCGGCACGTCGTCCACCACGCGGCCCAGCACGGTGTACGTGCGGTATTCGCGCCACTGCGGGTGCTCCCCCGGCCGCAGCGTGACCCTTGTGGTGGTCGTCCAATCCGCCGACACCCCGGCGGGCGCCGGCGGCAACGTCGTCCACGTGGGACTCCAGCGGCGCAGGTTGGCGCTGCTCACCACCGCCTGCCCGGAGTCGGCGACCACCTCGAACATCGCGTCGCCGGAAAGCCCCGCCGCGGCCAGCGCGGGACGCCCGCCGCCGAGGGACGCGACGCGGTAGGCGTCGGCCATCCGGTCCAGTTCGGCGTGCGTGGTGTTCCGGGCCTGGTCGGTCAGCCGACTGTCCAGGAACTCGCGCGTCCCCAGCCACCCCAGGGCGAACACGACCACGCAGAGCAGCGTGGCCGCCAGCGCGGTGCTGCGCCGCACCGACACCGGCCACCACCTACTCATCGGCCACCACCGACTCCTCGGCCACCAGCCGGTAGCCGGCGCCGCGCACGGTGCCGATGGTGCGGCGCCCGAACGGCGTGTCCAGCTTCCGCCGCAGCGCGCTCACGTAGACCTCGACGATGTTCGGGTCGCCCCGGTACGCCAGGTCCCACACCTGCTCCAGGATCTCGTGCTTCGCGACCACCTGCCCGTCGTGCCGCAGCAGGCATTCGAGCACCGCGAACTCCTTCGTGGTCAGCGACACCGACCGCCCCGCGCGCCGGCACGTCCGCTTCGCCGGGTCGAGCACCAGGTCACCGAACGCGAGCGTCGCGGGCGCGCCGGCCGAGCCCCGGCGGGTGAGGGCGCGCAGCCGCGCCGTGAGCACCACGTACGAGAACGGTTTGCTCAGGAAGTCGTCGGCGCCCGTGTCCAGCGCCTCGGCCTCGTCGTACTCCCCGTTCTTGGCGGTGAGCATCAGGATCGGCGTGGTCACGCCGCGTTCCCGCAGCGCCGCGCAGACGCGGTAGCCGTTCAGCTTCGGCAGCATGATGTCCAGCACGATCACGTGGTACGGGTGCAGGTGCGCCAGTTCGAGCCCTTCCACGCCGTCGTGGGCGACGTCCACGGCGTAGCCGTCGGCCTCCAGTCCCCATTGGAGCGTTTCGGCCAGCCGCTTTTCGTCCTCCACCACGAGCACCCGCATGACACCGATCGTCCCAGATCCGCGCCGCGGTTCCTGAAGCGATCTTCAGGTCGGTTCAGGAACCGTTCAGGCGTCGACCGCCATGCTCGCCGTGGTGGCCGCGACGGGTGGCCGCCGTCCAGGCCGGTCCAGGGGAGCACATGCACGGGAACACAGTGGACGGTCACGCCGCGGTCGGCGTGGCGGACGTCGTGAAGGTCCACGGTCGCGGTGACACGGCGGTACGGGCGCTGGACCACGTGTCCCTGGACTTCCCGGCCCTCCGCTTCACGGCGGTCATGGGCCCGTCGGGCTCGGGCAAGTCCACGCTCATGCACTGCCTCGCCGGTCTGGACGCGGTGGACGCCGGGGTGGTCCGGATCGGACGGACCGATCTCACCGGCCTGTCCGACGCCGCGCTGACCAGGCTGCGGCGGGACCGGGTCGGGTTCGTGTTCCAGTCCTCCGCCCTGCTGCCGACGTTGAGCGCGGAGGACAACATCCTGCTCGGCTTGCGGCTCGCGGGCCGCCGCCCCGACCGGGCGTGGTTCGCCACGGTGGTCGACGCGCTGGGGCTGCGCCCGAGGCTCCGGCACAAGCCGGGTGAGCTGTCGGGCGGCCAGCAGCAGCGGGTGGCGTGTGCCCGTGCGCTCGTGGGCCGGCCGGAGGTCGTCTTCGCCGACGAGCCCACGGGCAGCCTCGACTCGCGCTCCGGCGCCGAAGTGCTCGACTTCCTGCGCACGTCGGTCCGCGAGCTGGGGCAGACGGTGGTGATGGTGACCCACGATCCCGTCGCCGCGTCCTATGCCGACCACGGGGTGCTCCTCGCCGACGGCCGGGTCGCCGCCCACGTGCCGCGTCCCACCGCCGATACCGTGCTCGCGGCGCTCGCCGGGCTGGGGGCGTGATGCTGCGCACCGTCATCGCCGGGCTGACGGCCCGGCCCCTGCGGCTGGTGCTCTCGGCGGTCGCCATCGCGCTCGGGGTGGCGTTCGTCGCCGGGGCGTCCGTCCTCTCCGACGCCGTCGACGCCGGTCTCCGGGACGCTGTCGCCGTCGAGACCCGCGGGGTGGACGCGTCGATCAGCCGGACCCGCGGCGGGCCGGTGCCGGTCGACCTGGTGGCAGAGGTCCGGCGGGTTCCCGGCGTCGCCGCGGCGGAGGGTCGGGTCACGGTGAGCGCGCCCCTGCGGGACGCGGCGGGCCGCCCGCGGGACACGGCCGCCACCGCCCTTCCCGCCGACGAGGGGCTGCGTCCCTTCGACCTCGCCGAAGGCCGGTTCCCGGGCAACGCCGGCGAGGTCGCGATGGCGCGGGACGAGGCTGCGGACCACCGGCTGGGACAGCCCGTGACCGTCATCGGACAGGACGGCCGCGACCACTCCTTCACGCTGGCCGGGACGTTCCGCCGGCCCACGGACGCGGGCATCGGCGCGGCTGCGCTGGTGCTGCTGCCCGAGGCCCTGGACCGGCTGTCGCCCGGCGCCGGGTTCGCCGAGGTCGTCGTGCGCGCGACGCCGGGAGTCGGTCAGCCGCGACTCGTCGCCGACCTCACGCGGGCGGTCGGCGGCACGGGCGTCTCGGTGGTGACCGGGCACGAGGCAGCCGCGCGGCTGCTGCGCGAGACCCCGCCGGACTCGACCGGCCTGACGGCGTTCTCCACGGCGTTCGCGGTGCTCGCGGTGGTGGTGGCCGCGATGGTGATCGGCAACTCGTTCACCATCCTCGTCGCGCAGCGGGCGAAGGAGTTGGCGCTGCTGCGCTGCGTCGGAGCGGGGAAACGGCAGGTGTTCACGGGGGTGCTCGCCGAGGCCGTGGTGGTGGGCGCGGTCGCGTCCGTGGCCGGGCTGTTCGGCGGGCTCGGCGTCGCCGCGGCGCTCCAGGCGTTCGCGGGAGCCCTCGGCGGACACGCTACGGATGTGCACGTCCCCCTCACCGCACGGACCGTTGTCGCGGCGTTGGCGGTCGGCGTGCTGGTGACGGTGTCGGCGGCGGCGCTCCCGGCCTGGGCGGCGACCCGCGTCGCCCCCGTCGAGGCGTTGCGGAGGCCGATGGAGGGCAGGTCGACCCGGGCCGGGCGGCCCCGTGCGGTGACGGCGATCGTGCTGCTGGTGGCGGGGGTCGGGATGGCCGTGCTCGCGCCGCGCGCCGCGGTGGGGACCGGAGCCGTGCTCGCCGTCGCGGCCATGGTCACGCTGCTCGGCGCGCTGCTGGCGGTCGGGCCGCTGGTGGTCGGCCCGGTCGTGCGCGGGCTGGGCGCGGCCTGCGCACCGCTGCTCGGACTGCCCGCGAGGCTCGCCGCGCTCAACGCCGACCGCAACCCGAAGCGCACCGCCGCCGGCGCCGCCGCGCTCACGATCGGGCTCGCCGTCGCCTCGCTCGTGACGACCGTGGCGGCGGGCGTCGAAGCCGGCCGGACCCGCGGTCTCGACCAGCAGCTCGCGGCGGATTTCACGGTCACGTCGGTGGTCTCGACCCAGCCGCTGCCCGCCACGCTCGCGGACACCCTGGCCGCGGTGCCCGGCGTCGAGGCCGCGGCGCTCCGCCAGTCGTTCTCGGGAGACCTGGGCACGTACGGCGGCGCCGGGATGTCCGCCGTGCGCGGCGACGCCGTGGGCACGCTGCTGCGGCCGGTGGTGCCGGCCGGCCGGCTCGACCGGCTCGGTCCGGGTGAGCTGGCCGTGAGCAGGGAACTCGCCGAGGACACGGGACTCGCAGTCGGCGCCACCGTCCAGGCCGGACCGCGCGACCGGCCGGTTCCGCTGCGGGTCGTCGCGGTCTACGACAGCGTCGAGGCGCCCGGCGTCGACCTCGGGCTCGGCCTGGTCGAACTCGGGCAGATGCCCGCGATCGCCTACGAAGGCAGCCCCGGCTACGACGACAGCGTCCTGGTCGGGCTCACGCCGGGCGCCGACCAGGACCAGGTCCGGCCGGCCCTGGAACGGGCGCTGGCCACCGCGCCACTCGCCCGGCTGAACAGCGTCGACGACCTCCGGGACCAGGTGTCGGCGCCACTGCGGAGCACGCTGGACCTCCTGTGGGCGCTGACCGCGCTGGCCGTGCTGATCGCGTTCGCCGGCATCGCCAACACGCTCTCGCTGTCCGTCCTGGAGCGGACCCGCGAATCGGCCCTGCTCCGCGCGCTCGGCCTGACCAAGGGCGGGCTCCGCGCCACGCTGACCGCGGAATCGGTGTTCGTGGCGCTGTTCGGCGCGGTGTGCGGCCTCCTCCTCGGCACCGGCTCGGCGTGGCTGATCGCGCGAGTGGCGTCGACCGACGCCGAACCGGTGCTGTTCGCCGTGCCGTGGGCCCGACTCGGGGTGCTGCTGGGAGCCGCCGTGCTGGCGGCGCCGCTCGCCGCCGCGATCCCGGCCCGCCGGGCCACGCGGGGTTCGCTCACCGCGGGTATGGCGGAGTGACCTGCGCCGGACCGCCCGACGCCCGCAGCGCCGTCAGTCGGCCGACGGGCGTCGGGCGGTTCGCAGCACCAGCGCCGACGCGGTGAGCGAGGTGGTCAGCAACACGGCCACACAGCCGGCGGCGATCGCGCCCAGCGCACCCCACGGCAGGCGCAGCGGGATGTCCAGGCCCGCTGCCCGCAACGCCTGCCACAGCCCGCCCACCGCGAGGGCCGTCGCCCCCGCGCCCAGGGCCAGGCCCGTGACGGCGATGCCGACCGCTTCCCACAGCACGATCCGCAGCACCTGACCACCGGTCGCACCCAGCAGGCGGAGTCGGGCGAACTCGGACGCGCGCCGGCCGAACGACATGGCGACCGTGTTGGCGACCGCGAACAGCGTGTACAGCAACGCGAACCAGGACAGCAGTTCCGCGCCCACCCGCATACCGTCCTCGCGGAACCCCGCCGTGGTGGACAGCCACTCCCCCGTCGGCACGACCTCCGCGCCCGGCACGCTCGGGGGCTGCGAGGCCTTCACGTGGAGAGCCGGTCGCCGACCGGAGACGAGGTCGGCGGGCAGCAGCACCGGGGCGGTCAGCGGTGGCCCGTCGAACAAGGCGACCACGCGGACGGACGCCCGCGTGCCGTCGGGCAGCACCAGCGCCAGGGCCCCGCCCAACGGAATCCCGAACGCGGACGCCTGCCGGCGGGGCAGGGCGGCGGTGTCGCCGGTCAGCGCGGTCAGGTCGCCGGTGATCGTGCCCAGTCCCAGCACGTCGGGCGCGCCGGCCGGGGTGATGCCCAACGCGGGCAGCGTGCGCGAGGTCCGGTGCACGTGCGCGGTGACCGACGTGTCCTCGATCAGCACCGCGCCCGGCACGGCCGCCGGGTCCAGCCGCGGCCCGGTGACGCGGTAGTCCGAGGTGTGCAGCAGGGCCGCGTCCGCGCGGCCGGCCGCCGCCAGCAGGCCGGTGCCGGCGAGCAGCGAGCCGGTGATCCCGATGGTCGCCAGCACGGGCGCGGCGCAGGACGCGGTGCGGCGCACGGCGGTGCGCAGGTTCTCCCGCGCCACCATCCCGCTCACCATCCGTCGCAGCGGGGTCGTCACCACCGCGGTCAGGCCGGGCACCACCGCGGGTCCGAGCAGCGCGAGCCCCACCACCAGCGGTTGCGCCACGAACAGCGCCAGCGGCAGGCGGCCCTCGGCCGGGACGTTCGGCAGCAGCGCCAGCAGCCCGATGCCCGCGCCCATGGCCAGCAGCCCGAGCAGCCACCGGCCGAACGGCAACGGCCGGGTGTCCGCGGACGCTTCACGGAACGCCTCGACCGGGCTGATCGCACCCGCTCTGCGCGCCGCCGGCCACGCGCCGAGCAACGCCACCACCACCCCCAGCCCGAACGCCAGCAGCAACGGCCCCACCGCCCCCGGCGACGGCAACGCCACACCCTCGGGCAGTACTTCCCGCGCCACCAGCACCCGCACCAGCAGCGACTTCAACGGCAGCCCGAGCACCGCGCCCACCAGCGCCGCCGCCACACCCAGGATCAGCGCCTCGGCCTGCACGATCCGGAACACCTGACCCGGCGCCGCGCCCGCCATGCGCAACAGCGCGAACTCGCGACGGCGCAGCGACACGGTGAACCCGACCGTGCTCGCGACCACGAACACCGTCAGGAACCCGCTGACACCGGCGAACAGCGTCAGCAGACTGCCCGCTTCCGCCAACGCCTTTTCCTCCTCGGCCGCCGAGACCACCAACCCGGCCGCCGAGATCATCGCCACACCGAACACGAGCGTGAGGAACGCGCCCACGAACGACAGCCGCCGCTCCCGCAACGACGCCAACGCGACCAACAACACGTCAGCCCACCTCCCCGGCCGACTCCAGCGCCGTCATCCGCGCCGCGACCGTGCGCGCCGACGGCGCGTCGAGGTGGCCGGACGCCCTGCCGTCCGCCAGGAACGTCACCCGGTCGGCGAAGGACGCGGCCACCGGGTCGTGCGTCACCATGACCTCCGTCTGCCCGCGGTCGTCCACCAGCGAGCGCAGCAGCGCCAGCACCTGCCTCCCGGTGCGGCTGTCCAGCGCGCCGGTCGGTTCGTCGGCGAACAACACCTCCGGCCCGGTGGCCAGCGCGCGGGCGATGGCCACCCGCTGCTGCTGCCCGCCCGACAGCTCACCGGGCCGGTGCCGCGCGCGGTCCGCCAGCCCCACGCCCGCCAGCAGCCCGCGCAGCCGCGCCGGGTCGGTCCGCTCCCCCGCCAGCCGCAGCGGCAGCGCCACGTTCTGCTCGGCGGTCAGCGACGACAGCAGGTTGAAGCCCTGGAACACGAATCCGACCCGGCCGCGGCGCAGCCGGGTCAGCTCGCGCTCGGACAGCGCGCCGAGCGAGGTGTCGCCGAGCCGGACCTCGCCGCCGGTCGGCCGGTCCAGTCCGGCCGCGCACTGGAGCAACGTCGTCTTGCCGGACCCGGACGGGCCCATGACCGCGGTGAACGTGCCGCGGTGGAACACCAGGTCGACCTCGTCCAGCGCCACCACGTGGTTGGGCTCCCGGCCGTGCACCTTCGTCAAGCGCGTCAACCGGATCGCCTCGGGGGATCTCATGGCCCAAGCGAACCGCCAGCGGGCACCCGCGTCACGGGCCCGCGGTGGAGTTCCGGGGGTAGACCCCGCGCTACCCCGCCCGCCGGAGTAGAGCGGGGTCTACCCCGGCGGGCGGGGTAGCACCCGTGTCCGGCGCGGCCGGCGTCCCTAGGGTCGGCGGGGAACTCCCCGGGGTTGGCGGAGAAGGAGGAGGTGCTGGTCGTGGACGCCTTGCGGCTGCTCGGGTCCTCCCGGCCGTGGCGGTCGCTGGCGTACCTGGCGTGCGGCGTGCCGGTCGGGCTGGTGTGCCTGGTGGCGATCGTCGTGCTGGCGGCGCCGGGCGTGCTGCTGCTGCCGGTGGTGCTGGGGCTGGGGCCGCTGATGGCGTTGGGGCAGTTGGGCATCCCGGTCGCGGTGGTCGAGCGGGCGAGGTCCAGGTGGGTGGACCCGCGGCCCGCGCCCGGCCCGCACCCCGCGCTGCCGGACGTCGGCTGGTTCCGCCGCGCGAAGGCCCGGCTGCGGGAGCAGGCCACCTGGCAGGAGCTGGCCTACGCGGTACTGACGGCGACCCTGCTGTGGGTGGTCGACCTGGTGGTGGTGCTGGCCGCCGTCGTGGTGCCGGGGGTGATGCTGCTCGCGCCCGTCGTCGTGCCGCTGCTCCCGCCCGAGGCGGTGCCCGCCGGGAGCGCGATGGCGCGCGCCGGGCTGATCTGGCTGACCGTCCCCTTCGGCCTGGTGGCCCTGGTGCCCGCCGCGTACCTGGTGACGTTCGTGGCGCTGGGCCAGGCGCGGCTGGCCCGCGCGCTGCTGGTCCCGGCCCCGCCCGCGCCCGCCGGCGACCTGGTGGAGGTGCGGCGGTCACGGGCCCGGATGATCGACCGGTACGAGGCGGAACGGCGGCGCATCGAACGCGACCTGCACGACGGCGCGCAGCAGCGGCTCACGTCGGTGACCATGCTGCTCGGCCTGGCGCGGGCGCAGCTCGACGCCGACCACGCGGCGGCCGAGCCGGTGACGCGGGCGCACGCCGAGGTGACGCGGGCGCTGGCCGAGCTGCGGGACCTGGTCAACGGCATCCACCCGAAGATCCTGGCCGACCGGGGGCTCGACGCGGCGCTGGGCGAGCTGGCCGACCGGTGCGCCGTGCCGGTGCGGGTGGCCGCGGCGGTGGGCCGCAGGCTGCCCGACGCCGTGGAGACCGCGGCGTACTACGTGGTGAGCGAGGCGTTGGCCAACGTGGTGAAGCACAGCGGGGCGCGGCACGCCCGGGTGAGCGCGCGGTACGAGGACGGGGTGTTGCTGGTGGAGGTGCACGACGACGGGCGCGGCGGCGCGGACCCGGCGCGCGGGGAGGGCCTGACCGGCTTGGCCGACCGCGCCGCCGTGGTCGGTGGCACGGTGGCGCTGGCGAGCCCGGTCGGCGGACCCACCGTGCTGCGGGTCGACATCCCGGCCGGGCAGGCGTCGTGACGGAGGGTCTGCGGATCGCGGTGGCGGAGGACTCCGTGCTGCTGCGCGAAGGCCTCGTGCGGATACTGGAGTTCTACGGCCACCGGGTGGTGGTCGCGGTGGGCACGGCGGTCGAGCTGGTGGCGGGCGTGCGGTCGACGGCGGTGGACCTGGTGGTCACCGACGTGCGGATGCCGCCGGGCAACAGCGACGAGGGCCTGCGGGCGGCGTTGGACCTGCGGCGGGAACGCCCCGACCTGCCGGTGCTCGTGCTCAGCCAGTACGTGGAGCAGACCTACGCCGCCGAACTGCTGACCACGGACTCGGCCGGCGTCGGCTACCTGCTCAAGGACCGGGTGGGCGACCTGGAGGTCCTGGCGTCCGCGATCCGCCGGGTGGCCGACGGCGGCACCGTCGTGGACCCGCAGGTGGTGCGCCAACTCCTGTCCCGCAACCGGGAGCGCCCGGCTCTGAGCCGCCTCACCGCGCGGGAGCTGGAGGTGCTGGACCTGATGGCGCAGGGGCACAGCAACACCGCCATCGCGCGGGCGCTGTCGGTGAGCGAGGCGGCGGTGGCCAAGCACATCGGCAACGTGTTCGGCAAACTCGACCTGCCGGTCGCGCCGCGGACCCACCGCCGGGTGCTGGCCGTGCTGACCTACCTGCGGGAGGCCCACTGACCCCGGTGGTGACCGCCGGTCAGGCGGGGTTGCGAGGTGCTCGGGCGAGGGCTTCCTCCACCGACGGCACCACGGTCAGGATGCGGGTCAGCGCGGTCGTCCAGAGCAGGCGGGTGAGCTGGTGGTCGGGCTCCACCACCACGGCGAGTTCCAGGCCCTGGTCACCGGCCTGGTGGTGGGCCCGGATCAGGGAGGACAGGCCTACCGACGCCAGCAGGCCGACCTCGTGCAGGTCGACCGCCAGCAGCAGGGCGCCGGCGTCCTTCGCCTGCGCGAACCCGTTGTCCAGGCCTTCGTCCAGCGTCGACACCGTGTCCTGGTCGATGATCCCACCGACCCGCACGAGCACCGCCTGGCCCTCGGCCATCGTCTCGACCCGTGTCCACGGGCCCTCTTCCGGGGATGTCACGCTCCCAGCTAATCACGCCCGGAGGCCGTCGGCAGCTCAACTCACGCCGCCCACCAGGGACGACAGCCGCCAACCGGCCCAACCGCGGCGGCCGACCCGACGATGTCAGCAAGAGGTCACGGCCGTCCGGTGGCGGCGCCGGTTTCGTATGCTGATCAACAACACCAGGCGCGGGACATCGGCGGGCGGGAATGGCACAACAGCCGGCGGGGGCAGCACCGGGTCGGGTCGTCGGCGACCGGTATCGGCTGGTCGAGGCGCTCGACTTCGGTGGCATGGGACGGGTGTGGAAGGCGCGTGACGAGGCGCTGCACATCGACGTCGCGGTCAAGGAGGTGTGGCTGTCGCCGGGGATGTCGGCCGCCGAGCGGGACGAGCGGCTGGCCCGTGCCCGGCGCGAGGCGCGCAACGCGGCCGTCTTGCGCGACCACCCCAACATCGTCGCCGTCCACGACGTCGTCGTCGAGGAGGGCGTCCCCTGGATCGTGATGCGGCTGGTGGCCGGGCGGTCGCTCGACAAGCGCCTCGAAGAGGGGCCGCTGTCCGCCGAGGAGGCCACCCGCGTGGCTTCCGACCTGCTCGACGCACTCGAAGCCGCCCACGGCGTCGGGATCGTGCACCGCGACGTCAAGCCGGCCAACGTGCTGCTCGCCGACAACGGGGACACGCTGCTCGCCGACTTCGGCATCTCCGTGCACCACACCGATACCGCGATCACCGTCACCGGGACGCTCATCGGCTCCGTCGAGTACATGGCCCCCGAGCGGCTGAACGGCAAGGACGGCCTCCCCGAAAGCGACCTGTACTCCCTCGGCGTGACGCTCTTCCAGGCCGTGGAGGGCCGGTCACCGTTCCGCCGCGACACCCCCACGGCCACGCTCACCGCGGTCCTGCTGGAGCCGATGCCGCCGCTGAGCCGTGCCGGCAACCTCGCCACGCTGATCACCGGCCTGCTGGCCAGAGACCCGGCCGGACGCCCGACGTTCGCCGAAGCACGGGCCCGGCTCGCGGCGCCGCCGACGCCGACGGCGAAGATCCCCCAGCCGCCGCCGCGTCCGACGGAAGTGATCCGACCGCCGCAGGGCCCGGCCACCGCGCGACGGTCGCCGGCCGTGGCGTTGGGCCTGGTGATCGCCCTGGTCGTGGTCGGTCTGGTCGTCTTCAGGAGTCAGCTCATCGACGGCCTCGACGCCGCCGTGGACGAGCTGAACTCGTCGTCCGACACCACGACGCGGACGACGACCACCACGCGCAGCCCGCTCACCCAGGCCGCCACCCGCGAACGGGCCACCTCCGAGCGCCGACCGACCAGGACCACCACGACCACACCGGCCTTCGACCCGGCCGATCTCGACGACAAGTCCACCGACGACACGCCGTTGACCACCGCGGCGTTGCTCGCGCAGTCGTTCACCGACTCGAAGGACGTGGGATACACCCGGGAGGGCGCGGACGTCCGCGAGTGCGTCACCGAGTACCTGAGCCAGGAGGTCCGGGACCTCCTGGTCCGCTCCGGCTGCCGCGACGCCGTCACCGGGACCTACGTCGACAAGTCCGGCCGCATCCTGGTCATGGTGTGGGTGGTGCCGATGGCGGACGACCGGACCGCCAAGGCCGCCTACGAGGCCTACGACTCCGCTTCCTGGGGCATCCTGTGCCCGAAGAACGGCCCCGGCTCCGAGATCTGCGACCGCGACCTGGACACCCGCGGCGCGGTGCAGCGCGGCCACACCCGCCGCACCCACCGGTACCTGATCCACTCGACGGCGCTCTACATCAACCTGACGGGTGACCGGAGCGTCGCGCCGTGGCTGGAGTCGGCCGCGAAGGAAGCCGTCCTCTCGGCCGGGCCGGAGAACCACTCGGGCAACCGCTGAGGCGTCGTCAGCGGTCGTCGGACCACGCCGTGCTCAGCGCCTTCGTGAAGGTGTCGAGCGGCTGGGCTCCGGAGATGCCGTAGCGGCCGTCGATGACGAAGAACGGCACCCCGGTGGCCCCGAGCCGCCCGGCTTCCCGTTCGTCGGCGCGGACCGCGTCCAGGTAGGCGTCGGGGTCGTGCAGGACGCGGCGGGTGTCGTCGGGGTCGAGGCCCGCCTGATCGGCGAGCGCGGCCAGGGCCTCGGGCGTGAAGAGGGACGCGGCTTCGCCGAAGTGCGCTGCGAACGACAGTTTCACCAGGCGGTGCTGGAGGCCGTGCTCCTTCGCCAGGTGCAGCAGGCGGTGGGCGTCCAGGGTGCTGCCCACCTCGCGGTCCGTGCGGTAGCCGAGGCCTTCGCCGCGCGCGAGCCGCGCGACCTGGTCGTCCATGCCCGCGCCGCGGGGCCCGAACTTGTCGGTGAGCATCTTCTGCACCGGCTCGGTGTGTCCGGGCTCACGGGCCGGCTCCAGCTCGAACGACCGGTGGACGACCTCCACGCGGTCGCGGTGTTCGAAGCCGTCCAACGCCCGTTCGAAGCGGGTGGTGCCGATGTAGCACCAAGGGCAGACGAGGTCGCTCCAGATGTCGACGCGCATGGTTCTCGGTGTTCCTCGTGGTGCGGGGTCGCGGTGGGCGACCGCCACCCTACGTCGTCACTACGCCGTCCGGGCGACCTGTGTGTGGGAAGACCGTCCCGGGGGAACTGTGTCCGTGATGCCCGGCACGGGGGGAGGCGGTCGTGCGCCGACTACTGGTCACAGCGGTGGTGCCCCTGCTGGTGGTCGCCGGCTGCGGCGGGCTGGGTTCGCGCGGCGCGGACGCGCCGAACACGTTGGTGGCCACGGGCTTCGGCCTGCCCGACGAGCACGCGACCGCGCGGGTGGCGGTGTTCCGCGCCGCCAACCCCGAGGTCGACCTGCGCATCAACGAGGGCGCGTTCGACGAGCAGCAGTTCCTCTCCGCCGTGGCGGCGGGCGATCCGCCGGACCTCGTCTACGCGGAGCGGCGCAAGCTCGGCAGCTACGCCGCCCGGGGCGCGGTGCTGAGCCTGGCGGACTGCGTCCGGGAGCACGACGTGGACCTTGCCCAGTTCCGGGACGCGGCGCTGCGCCAGGTGACCTACCGGGACGAGGTGCACGGGCTGCCGGACTTCGCCAACGTCCGGCTGATGATCATCAACAACCCGGTGGCGCGGGCCGCCGGCCTCGATCCCGCGGCACTGTCCACAACGGACTGGCCGGCGCTGGTCGAGCTGACCGACCGGCTGTCCCGGCTGGAGGGCGGACGCCCGCAGCGCATCGGCTTCGACCCCAAGGTGCCCGAGTTCCTGCCGATGTGGGCCAAGGCGAACGGCGCGGAGCTGGTGTCCGGCGACGGGCGCGACGCCCGGCTGGACGACCCGCGCGTGGTGGAGGCGGTCCGCTTCACCGCGGACCTCGTGCGGCGGCAAGGGGGTTGGGCGTCGTTCAAGGCGTTCCGGGACACCTTCGACCAGTTCGGGGCGGCGAACGCCTACGTGACCGGGCAGCTCGCGGCGATGCCGATGGAGTCCTGGTACATCAACACGCTGGCCACGAACTCGCCCGACGCCGACGTGACGATCGCGCCGTTCACCGACCGGCGGGGCGAGCCGCTGACCGAGACCGGCGGGCAGGCGTGGGCGATCCCGAAAGGCGCGCGGCACCCGGAGCTGGCCTGTCGCTTCCTGGTGACGATGACGTCCACCGACACATGGGTCGCCGCCGCGACCGCCCGCCGGGACACGTTGGCGCGGGCCGGAAAGCCTTACGGCGGGACGTTCACCGCGAACCGGGTGGCCGACGAGCGGATCTTCCGCGAGGTGTTCGACCCGAAGGGCAACCGCATCCTCGAACTCGGTGTGCCGCAGGTGTTGTCTTTGCAGGACAAGGCGTTCGCCGTCGCGCCGAGTCCGGCGGCGAGCGAGCTGGTGCGCGCGTGGGAGGGTGGGGTGAACCGCGTGCTGACCGGTCGGCAGAGCCCTGACGAGGCGATGGCGCAGGCCCAGCGGGAAGCCGAACGGGCACTGAAGCGCGTGGGCGGGAGGTAGCGCCCCATGACGGCGGTCAGCCGGCGCGAGTCGCGGGCAGGATGGTTGTTCCTGTTGCCGTGGGTGGTCGGGTTCCTGGCCTTCACGGCGGGTCCGATGCTGTTCAGCGTGTGGTTGTCGCTGACCCACTACGACATGCTCAAGCCGCCCGAGTTCATCGGGCTGGAGAACTACCGCGAGGCGCTGGTCGACGACCAGGTCGCGACGGCGCTGTGGAACACGCTGGTCTTCACCGTCCTGCACGTGCCCGCCCAGATCGCGCTGGCGCTCGGCCTGGCGAGCCTGCTGCGCCGGGCCGGCCGCTCGGCGGGCTTCTTCCGCACCGTGCTCTACCTGCCGGTGATGACCCCGCCGGTGGCGTTGGCCGCGATGTTCCTGTTGCTGCTCAACGGGCAGAACGGCGCGATCAACGAGTTCCTCGGCTGGTTCGGCTTCACGGGGCCGAACTGGACGACCGACCCGGTGTGGATCAAGCCCGGCCTGGTGCTGATGAGCCTGTGGACGGTCGGCAGCACCGCGGTGCTGTACCTGGCGGCGCTCACCCGCGTGCCGCTCGAACGGTACGAGGCGGCGCGGTTGGACGGCGCGAGCCCGTGGCGGCAGTTCTGGCACGTGACGCTGCCCGGCATCAGCGGCACGGTCTACTTCACCGTGGTGGTCAACACGATCGCGTCGCTCCAGGTGTTCACCGAGGCGTACACGATGTTCTTCGGCGCTCGTGCGAAGCAGTCCAGCGAGGGCGACGCGGCGCTGTTCTACGTGATCCACCTGTTCCGGGAGGCGTTCGAGTCGCTGCGGATGGGCTACGCGTCGGCGTTGGCGTGGGGCTTGTTCGTGGTGATCGCGGTCGTCACGGCGGTGCAGGTGCGGCTGTCCCGCCGGTACGTGCACTACGAAGGCGAACGGCCGTGAAGCGCGTCGCCCCGGGGCTGGGGCTGCTCGTCGTCACGGTGGCGTTCGTCTACCCGTTCTGGTGGCTGGTCAGCGCTTCGCTCAAGGACCGGGCGCACGTGTTCGACAACGCGCTGCTGCCCAGCCCGTTCTCGCCGGGCAACTACGTGGAGATCTGGCGGGCAGTGCCGCTGCTGACCTGGATCGCCAACAGCGTCGCGGTCGGGGTGGCCGCGGCGGCGGCGGCCACGGTCGCGAGCGCCCTGGTGGCGTTCGGCTTCGCGTTGTTCCGGTTCCCCGGTCGCAACCTGCTGTTCGGCGTGGTGCTGGCGACGATGATGCTGCCGAGCGCGGTGACCATGGTGCCGGTCTACCTGGAGTGGCACGCGCTGGGGCTGGCCACCACGCAGATCCCGCTGTGGGCGCAGAACCTGTTCGGCTCGGCCTTCTACATCTTCCTGCTGCGCCAGTTCTTCCTCGGCCTGCCCCGGGAGGTGTTCGACGCCGCGAAGGTGGACGGCGCGAACGCGTGGCGGCTGTTCGCGAGCATGGCGCTCCCGCTGGCGCGTCCGGGCCTGATCGTGGTGTTCGTGTTCGAGCTGAAGGCGGCGTGGACCGACCTGGTCAAGCCGCTGATCTACCTGCGGGAGCCGGAGCTGTACACGCTGCCGCGCGGCCTGAAGACCGTGCTCGACCGGTTCGGCGAGGGCGGCGAGACGCAGTGGGAGCTGGTGCTGGCGGCGAGCACGATCGCCACCGTGCCGATGATCCTGCTGTTCCTGGTGGCGCAGCGGTACTTCGTGCGGGGCACCGTCACGCAGCACGTCGAGCAGTGACGAGGCCGCGAGACGTAGATCACCCGGAATGAGCAGTCCGGAAACACGTCCGTACGTCTAGGTTAGGGGAGCCTAAGCAAAGTTCGTTGGTGAGAGGGGCATCGCGTTGACCTCGTCGGGACTTGGGGACGCGGGGATCGAGGGCAAGGTCGCCCTCGTGACCGGAGCCGCCCGCGGCATCGGGGAGGCCGTGACGGAGGGGCTGGTCCGCGCGGGCGCGACCGTCGCCGCTGTCGATGTCGACACCATCGGGCTGAAACGGGTCGCGGCGGAGTGGGACGGGCAGGTGCGGCCGTACACCGCCGACATCGGCGACTCCGCGGCCGTCGCGCGCGTCGTGGCGGACGTGGAACGCGAGGTGGGCCCGATCGGCATCGGGGTGTCCGTGGCGGGCATCCTGCGGCCGGCGTCGGTGTGCGAGACCACCGACGAGGACTGGGCGGCCACCTTCGCGGTCAACGCCACCGGCGCGTTCACCGTGCTGCGGGAACTCGCGCGCCGGATGGCGCCGCGCGGGAACGGCGTGCTGGTGACGGTCGGGTCGAACGCGGCCGGGGTGCCCCGGATGGGGATGGGCGCCTACGCGGCGTCGAAGGCGGCGGTGACGATGCTGACCCGGTGCCTCGGTTTGGAGCTGGCCGGTTCCGGCATCCGGTGCAACGTCGTGTCGCCCGGATCGACCGACACCGACATGCAACGGATGCTGTGGACCGACGACGAAGGGCCCGCGCGGGTGGTGGCGGGCGATCCGGACCAGTACCGGGTCGGCATTCCGCTGGGACGGATAGCCGATCCGGCCGACATCGCGGAAGCCGTGTTGTTCCTGGTCTCCGATCGCGCCCGGCACATCACCATGCAGAACCTGTACGTCGACGGCGGCGCGACGCTCCGCGCGTGATCGTGACGCACAGACATTGCTCCGAACGGACTGGTACGAATACCCCGTTTCACGCAGTGGCCACGGTGAACGGAGGTTGGGACGGTCGTCCGACCGGCCGCCGCGCGTCGCGCGGCAAGTGCGGCCGAGTAGACCTTCCCCAGTCCAAGTCATTTAGGCTAGCCTAACCAAAGTTGGAGAGTGGCGTTCGATCCCACCGCCTGCCGCCACGTGCGACAGGCGCCGGAGGCTGGTGGCTGACCTCCGCCGGGGCCGGGCTTCGTCGCGCGCCCGCGCGACGACCACATCTCCTTCGCCGACCGATTTCCGGCCGGCACCAGCACCACCAACTTCGGCCATCGGCCGCCGCGACCGCTTCGACCTCCACGCCGAAGGGAATCTCGACGTGTCCCCACCTGTTCTGGTTCGACCCCGGCCCGTGCACCGGGCGGCCGACCTGCTGGCCGCCTACCTGCCGGGGTCGTTCTACTACTCCTCGGCGCAGGGATCGCTGCTGGCCGACGGCGTGCACGCGACCGTCCGGGCAGGCCACGGCTCGCGCGCGCACGCGGCGGCGGACGCGCTCGACGCGGCTGCCGTGGCCGGTGTCGACGGGCCGGTGGTGGCCGGCGCGGTCGGGTTCCGGCCGAACGCCGAGGCCAGCCTGGTCGTCCCCGCCGTGATCAGGCGGGCCGGTGCGCCGGGAGTCGCGGCCGACGTGCCGCCGGCCGCCTTCGGGTCCACGAAGTGGTCGATCGCGGCCCGGCCCGAAGCGGCGGGGTACGCCGAGGCCGTCCGCCGGGCGCTGGCCCTGATCGCCGACGGCGAGCTGCGCAAGGTCGTGCTCGCCCGCTGCCTCGAACTGACCGCGGACGCACCGGTCCCGGTGCCCACCCTGCTGGCCCGGCTGGTGCGGGCGGACCCGGCCGCGCAGGCCTTCGCCGTCGACGTCAGCGCGCCCGGCGACCCCGCGCCCCGCACGCTGGTCGGCGCGAGCCCGGAGCTGCTGGTCGCGCGGCGCGGGGCGCGGGCGGTGGCCAACCCGCTGGCCGGGTCGCTGCCCCGCGTCGCGGACGAAGCCGAGAACCGCCGGCGGATCGCGGCGCTGCTGGCCTCGGAGAAGGACCGGGCCGAGCACGCGCACGTCGCCGCGCAGGTCGCCGAGGTGCTGGGGCGGTTCTGCGTCGACCTGGAGGCGCCCGCCGAGCCGGTGGTGATCGGCACGCCGACGATGTGGCACCTGTCGACCCGGATCACCGGGCGGATCGCGCACCCGGACGACCCGGGGTCGTCGTCCCTGGCGCTGGCCGAGGCGCTGCACCCGACGCCCGCCGTGTGCGGGGTGCCCACCGGGCTCGCCCGCGCCACGATCGCGGACCTGGAGCCCGAGGACCGGGGCTACTACTCCGGGCTGGTCGGCTGGACCGACCTGGACGGCGACGGCGAGTGGAGCGTCACCATCCGCAGCGCCGAGGTGTGCGACCGGACGGTCCGGCTGTTCGCGGGCGCCGGGATCGTCGCGGGCTCGGACCCGGCCGCGGAGCTGGCCGAGACGAGCGCGAAGTTCCGCACGCTGCTGCGCGCGCTGGGACTGGAAGGTGCGGCGTGAGCGCCGGCGTCGACCACGTGCCGTGGCCGCCGGACGTCGCGGCCCGGTACCGCGCCGCCGGGCACTGGCGCGGGCAGACGTTCGGCGCGTGGCTCACCGCGCTGACGGCCGCCTACGCCGACCGCACCGCCGTCGTCGGTGAGCGGGACGGCGCGTCGGCGCGCTGGACGTTCGCCGAACTCGACGCGCGGGCGCACCGTATCGCGGCGGGCCTGGTCGAGCGGGGAGTCCGCGCGGGCGACCGGGTCGTGGTGCAGTTGCCGAACGTGCCGGAGTTCCTGCCGGTGGTGTTCGGCCTGTGGCGGGCGGGCGCGTGGCCGGTGTTCGCGCTGCCCGCGCACCGCCACAGCGAGCTGCGGCACTTCGCGACCCAGAGCGAAGCCGTCGCGATCATCACCGTCGACCACCACGAGCGGCACGACCACGCCGCCACCGCGCGCGCCGTGGCGGGTGACGTGGGCACGGTGCGGGACGTGCTGGTCGTCGGTTCGGCGGAGTTCGACGCCCTGGCGGCGGCGGCACCGCGCGAGCTGCCCGACCCCGATCCGGAGGGCGTGGCGTTCCTCCAGCTCTCCGGTGGCAGCACCGGGTTGCCGAAGCTGATCCCGCGCACCCACGACGACTACCTCTACAGCGTCCGGGAGAGCGCGCGGATCTGCGCGCTGCGCCCGGACAGCGTGTACCTGGCCGCGCTGCCGGTCGCGCACAACTACCCGCTCAGCTCGCCGGGGGTGCTCGGCGCGCTGCACGCGGGCGCGGCGACCGTGCTGGCGCCGCGGCCGGACGCGGACACCGCGTTCCGGCTGATCGAGTCCGAGCGGGTGACGATCACCGGCGTCGTGCCGCCGCTGGCCGCCGCCTGGGTGCAGGCCGCGGCCCGTACCGAACGCGATCTGTCCACTTTGGAGGTCCTGCTGGTCGGCGGCGCGAAGTGCGGCCGTGAGCTGGCCGAGCGGATCGGTCCCGCGCTGGGCTGCCGGTTGCAGCAGGTGTTCGGGATGGCCGAGGGCCTGGTCTGCTACACGCGGCTGGACGACCCCGAGGAAATCGTGCTCGGCACCCAGGGACGCCCGATCTCGCTCGACGACGAGATCCGCCTGGTCGACCCGGACAACCCCGCTGCGTCCTCGGACGACGTGGTGGCCCCGGGCGAGGTCGGGGCTCTGCTGACCCGCGGCCCGTACACGATCCGCGGCTACTACCGCGCCGCCGGGCACAACGCGACCGCGTTCACCCCGGACGGCTTCTACCGGACCGGGGACCTGGTGCGGCGCGGCGCGTCCGGGCACGTGGAGGTCGTCGGCCGGGCGAAGGAGCAGATCAACCGGGGCGGCGAGAAGGTGGCGGCCGAAGAGGTGGAGAACCACCTGATGGCCCACCCGGCGGTGCTGGACGCCGCCGTCGTCGCGGTGCCCGACGAGTACCTCGGCGAGCGGACCTGCGCCTACGTCGTGCCGGTCGCGGGCGCCACGCCCAGCGCCGCCGAGTTGCGCCGCTTCGTCCGGGAGCGCGGCGTCGCGGCGTTCAAGGTGCCCGACCTGGTCGAGGTGGTCGCGGCGTTCCCGGTGACCGGTGTCGGCAAGACCAGCAAACGCGAACTGCGGGTGGCCCTGGCCGCCTTGTCCGAGAAGGGGTGAGGGCGTGTCCCTGCCGAAGATCCAGCCGTACGCGCTGCCCACGGCGGCCGAGCTGCCCGCGGGCCGGGTGGCCTGGCGGCCCGACCCCGCCCGCGCGGCCCTGCTGGTGCACGACGCGCAGCGCTACTTCCTGGCCCCGTACCAGGGCGCGCCCGTCCCGGAGATGACGGCCAACATCGCCGCGCTGGTCGCGGCGGCCCGCGCGCACGACGTGCCGGTGTTCTACACCGCGCAGCCGGGCCACCAGGAAGCCGCCGACCGGGGGCTGCTGACCGAGTTCTGGGGACCGGGCATCGGCGCGGTCATCGACGCCGACCCGCGGGCCGCGGACATCGTCGCCGACCTCGCGCCCGATCAGGACGACACGGTGCTGGTCAAGTGGCGCTACAGCGCCTTCCAGCGCAGCACGTTCGCCGAGCAGCTCGCCGCCCGGGGCCGCGACCAGCTACTGATCACCGGCGTGTACGCGCACATCGGCTGCCAGGCCACGGCCGTCGAGGCGTTCATGCGCGACATCCGGCCCTTCCTGGTCGGCGACGCCGTCGCCGACTTCTCCCGCGAACGGCACGACCAGGCCTGCGAGTACGTCGCGCAGCGCTGCGGGGCCGTCACCACCACCGCAGAGGCGCTGGCCGCGCTGTCCGCGCCGATTCCCGCAGGAGCACCACGATGAGCACCACACCGCCGCCGCTGTCCGCCGAGCGGGTCCGCGCCGATGTCGCGGAACTGCTGGGGTGCGACCCCACCGAACTCACGCCGGAGACCGACCTGTTCGACCTCGGGCTCGACTCGGTCCGGATCATGGGCCTGGTCGAGCGCTGGCGGGCCGCCGGGGCGACCGGGCTGGAGTTCGCCGACCTGGCCGAGCAGCCCGAACTCGGGCGCTGGACGGCGCTGGTCGCCGGAGCGGGGAAGAGCGCGTGAGCCGCGTCGACCACCGCCACCGCCACCTGGAGCGGATCGCCGAGGTCCGGGCGGGCGCGGGCGCGGAGAAGGTGCCCTACCCCATCCGCATCCGCGAGATCACGGTGCTGCGCAAGGAGATGGTCGGCTCCGGGCTGCTGCGGCTGACGCTGGGCGGCCCCGGCGCGGCCGGGTTCGAGGCCCACTCCCCCGACGAGCACGTGAAGCTGATCTTCCCCGAGCCGGACGGGACGCTGCGCCTGCCGGAGCCGAACGGCGACATGCTGCGCTGGCCGCGGCCGTCGCCGACCTCGCGCGAGTACACGGTGCGCCGCCACGACCCCGCGGCCGGCGAGATCGACATCGACGTGGCCCTGCACGACGGCGGCCTGGGCGCGGAGTGGGCGCTGGTGGTCGAGCCGGGCGAGGCCGTGCACGTCGCCGGTCCGCCCGGCGGGCTGATCGTCCCGCACAACTACGACCGGTACCTGCTCGCGGGCGACCTCACCGCGCTGCCCGCCATCGCCCGGTGGCTGGAGGAGCTGCCCCGGACCGCCGCGGGCTGGGCATTCATCGAGGTCGCCGACGCCACCCAGGAGATCGAGCTGTCCGCGCCCGAGGACGTCGAGGTGCACTGGCTGCACCGCGGCGACCTGCCGCCGGGAGCGGGCGACGCGCTGGAACGCGCCGTGCGCGCGGTCTCC
This sequence comes from Actinosynnema sp. CS-041913, assembly GCF_050942485.1. NCBI lineage: Bacteria > Bacillati > Actinomycetota > Actinomycetes > Pseudonocardiales > Pseudonocardiaceae > Actinosynnema > Actinosynnema sp. CS-041913. Next base: position 4,982,726 of record NZ_CP192037.1, read on the forward strand.
GTGCCCGCGGGCGAACGCGTCTACGTCTGGGTCGCGGGCGAGGCCGGCGCCATCAAACCGCTGCGCCGCTGGGTGCGCGACGAACTGCGCCTGGACAAGGCCGACCACGACATCACCGGCTACTGGAAGCGCGGCGTCGCCGACTTCGACGACGACCACGACCACTGACCCGACCCCCGAACCTGTCCCCCAGGCCCGACCCCGGACCCGACCCCAAGGCCCGACTCCAACGCCCGACTCCAACGCCCGACGGGCCGAGCCCGACGCCAAGGCCCGACCCCCACGCCCGACCGGCCGAGCCCGACCACAAACCTGTCCCCCAACCCCTACCCCCACCGCCGATTTTCCGCCGAATCCCGAGGAACACGCATGTCCATCGTCAGATCACCCAGACTCGCCGGCGCGCTGGTGCTCGCCCTCGCCGTGGCCACCGGCTGCGGCTCCGGTTCCGGCGACACCGGCGCCGCCGCCGACGGCAAGGCCGAGACCAGGGTCTTCAAGGCCGACAACGGAGACATCACCATTCCCGTCTCGCCCAAGCGTGTGGTGGCCACCGGCTACGCCGTGCCCGCCATGCTGGAGGCGGACGCGCCGCTCGTGGGTATCTCGACGTGGAAGCGCGGTCTGCCGCTGATGACCGAGGAGGACCTCGCCGCCTACGAGAAGCTGCCCAAGGTGGCGGGTGAGCAGGCCGCCGAGACGAACTACGAGGCCATCGCCCAGGCCGAGCCCGACCTGATCGTGATCGGGGTGCCGAAGCCGGTGCTCGCCGACATCGACCTGGCGCGGCTGGAGAAGGTCGCGCCCGTGGTGGCGATCGGTCCGAACGTGCCGTCCGCGTGGCGCGACCTGTCCCGCAAGCAGGCCGACGCGGCGGGCGCGCTGTCCAAGTTCGACGCGGTCCGCGGCGAGTACCAGACCAAGGCGGACTCGGTCGCGAAGAAGTACGCGGACGTGCTGCCCAAGCTCAAGCTGGCCCACGTCGGCGCGTACGGCGAGGTCGCCAAGGGCAACTTCCAGCGCGAGTTCAACGGCTCCTGGGGCACCAACATCGCCCAGGACACCGGCGCGAACTACTACGGCCAGGTGAAGGTCAAGGGCGGCGGCTCGCGCGACGTCAGCGAGTACCCGTCGATCGAGGAGCTGCCGGCCGCCTTCGCGGAGGCCGACGCGATCACCTACTCGGTCAACGCCGACGGCTCGATCCCCGCGCCGGTGAAGTACGTCCTCGAATCGGAGCTGTGGAAGAACCTGCCGGCGGTCAAGGCCGGCAAGACCTACCCGTTCCGCTACACCGAGGCCGCGACCTACCAGGCGGCCATGAAGACGCTGGACGCGGTCGACCAGGCGTTCGCGCCGCTGCTGGGCCGGTGACCACCACCCGTCGCGGGTCGGACGCGCCGACCGTGCCGCCCCGGACGGGTGCCCGGACCGCGCTGCTGGCCGCCGCGCTGGTGCTGCTGGTCGGGGTGGTGGTGGTGAGCGTCGGGATCGGCGCCCACGCCGTCGCCCCGACCGAGGTGGTGCGGGCGCTGCTGGCCTTCGACGGGTCCGGCGACCACCTCGTGGTCCGGGACATCCGGGTGCCCCGCGCGCTGCTCGCGATCGCCGTGGGCGCCGCGCTGGCGGTGGCCGGCGTGCTGGTCCAGGTGCTGTCGCGCAACCCGCTGGCCGAGCCGGGCGTGCTCGGGGTGACCGCGGGCGCCGGGTTCGCGATCACCGTCGGCACGGCGCTCGGCATCGCCGCCGCGCCGGTGGCGGAGCTGGGGCTGGCCGTGGTCGGCGCGGTGGCCGCCGCGGTGCTGGTCTACTCGGTCGGGCACCGGTCGCCGCTGCGCCTGGTGCTCACCGGGGTCGCGCTGAGCGCGGTGCTGGCGGGGGTGTCGCTGGGGCTGAACCTGATGATGCCGACCGTGTTCGACCGGTTCCGCTTCTGGGCGGTCGGGTCGCTGGCGGGTCGGGAGCAGGCGCCGACGACGCTGCCCGTGCTGGCGATCGCCCTGGGTGTGGTCGCCGCGCTGCTGCTGACCAGGCAGCTCAACGCGATCGCGCTCGGCGACGCCGTGGCGCACACGCTCGGCGTGAACGTGGCCCGGGTCCGGCTGGCCGCGCTGGTGGTGATCACCGTGCTGGCCGGCGCGGCGACCGCGGTGGCCGGGCCGATCCTGTTCGTCGGCCTGATCGTGCCGCACGTGGCGCGGCGGGCGGCGGGCGGCTCGGTGCCGTGGCTGATGGGGTTCGCGGTGGTGTTCGGCCCGATCCTGCTGCTGGTGTCGGACATCGGGTCGCGCGTCCTGCTGCCCACCGGCGAGGTGCCGGTCGCCATCGTGACCGCGTTCCTCGGCGGCCCGGTGCTCATCTGGGCGGTCCGGCGGTACGGGGCGGCGGCGCTATGACCGCGACCGTGCTGCGCCGGGGCGTGCTCTCGGTCCGCGTCGAACACCGCACCCTGACCCTGGTGGCGGCGATGGCCGTGGTCATCGCCGGGCTGGCCCTGCTCGGCCTGTGCTACGGCGCGACCTGGTCGAGCCCGGCGAAGGTGTTCGCCGCGCTGTCCGGCTCGGGCGGCGGCACCGGGGTGGTGATCCGGGAGTGGCGGCTGCCCCGCGTGCTCGCGGGCCTGGTCTTCGGCGCGGCGCTCGGCGTGGCCGGGGCGCTGTTCCAGAACATCACCCGCAACCCCATGGGCAGCCCGGACATCATCGGGCTCGACGCGGGCGCGTACACCGGGGCGCTGGTCGCGATCACCGTGTTGGCCGGCACGTCGGCGCAGTTGACGGTCATCTCCGTGGTGGGCGGTGCGCTCGCCGCGGCGGCGGTCTACCTGCTGTCGCTCGGCGGCGGCCTGTCCGGGCTGCGGCTGGTGGTGATCGGCATCGCCGTCAACGCGATCCTGACGGCGGTGAACTCGTGGATCGTGCTGCGCGCCGAACTGGAGGTCGCCATCGCGGCCGTCGGGTGGAACGCCGGCTCGCTCAACGGCGTCGACTGGGCCGACCTGCACATCCCGTTCGCGGTGATCGCCGTGCTGCTGGTGCTGCTGGCCACCCGCGCCCCCGCCCTGCACCAGGCCGCGCTGGGCACGGCTGTCGCGGTGACGACCGGGGTGCGGCTGGAGCGGCTGCGCTTCCAGCTAGTGCTGATCGGCGTCGGCTGCACCGCCACGGTGACCGCCGTGGCCGGGCCCATCGCGTTCATCGCGCTGGCCGCGCCGCAGATCGGCCGCCGCCTGGCCCGCGCGCCCGGCGTCCCGCTGCTGCCCGCCGCGCTGACCGGCGCGGTGCTGCTGCAGGGAGCCGACCTGGTCGCGCAGCTCATGCTGGCGCCGGTCTCGCTCCCGGTCGGCGTGGTCAGCACCGCGATCGGCGGGTGCTACCTCATCTGGCTGCTCACCAAGGAGGTGCGGCGGACATGACCGCACGGCCGACGACCTGGGCCCCGACCCCGACCCCGAGCCCGAGCGACCAGGCGTGGTCGGACCGGCCGAACCCCGGCCTTCCCGTCACCGCCGGCGTCGCGCCGGCCCTCGCCGCCACCGCCCGCGTCGCGCCCGACACCCGCGGCACCGCCGGGGTCGCGCCCGACTCCGCCGCCACCACCCGCGTCGCGCCCGACTCCGCCGCCACCACCCGCGTCGCGCCCGACTCCGCCGCCACCACCCGCGTCGCGCCCGACTCCGCCGCCACCACCCGCGTCGCGCCCGACTCCGCCGCCACCACCGGCGTGCCGTCGGTCTGACCGCGGCACGACCTCCGAGCGCACTCCCCCGACCCCAGGAGCGTGAGTTGAGCACCGCCCACGTCCAGCACCGCACCACCGCACCGACGCCGGTCGACACGGTGTTCGAGCTGACCAGCGCGCAACTGGGCATCTGGCACGCCCAGCGGCTGGAGCCCGACTCGCCCTACTACCTCGTCGGCGACGTGGTGGAGGTCGCCGGCCCGGAGCCGGTCGACGCCCGCCTGCTCGCCGAGGCGGTCCGCGCCACCACCGAGGAGGCCGAGAGCCTCCGGCTGCGGGTGTTCGACACGCCGTCCGGGCCGCGCCAGGTGATCCGCGACGAGCCCGTCGGGCTGCCCGAGGTGGTCGACGTCAGCGGGGAGCCCGATCCGCTCGCCGCCGCGCAGGCGCTGGTGGACGCCGAGCGGCGCGGCGCCGCCGAGGCCTGCAAGGCGATGGTGGACCGGGAGTTGTTCCGCCACACCGTCATCAAGCTGTCCGACCGCGAGGTCTGGTACACCCAGCTCGGCCACCACCTGGTCTTCGACGGCTACACCGCCGCCATGCTGGCCCGGCGCACCGCCGCCCACTACACCGCCCTGGTCAACGGCGACCCGCCACCGCCGCCGGCGTTCGGCCGGTTCGCCGACGTGGTGGAGGCCGACCGCGCCTACCTGGCGAGCGAGCGGTTCGAACGGGACCGGCAGTACTGGCGCGACCACCTCACCCCGCTGCCGGAGCTGGGCGACGGCGACGCCGCGACGGCCGGGCCGCCGGAGCGCACGCTGACCGCCCGCGCCGTGCTCCCGGCCGAGGAGGTGGACCGGCTGCGCGCGCTCGCGGAACGCGAGGGCACCACCTGGGGTGAGGCGCTGATCGCCTGCTACGCCGCGTTCCTGCACCGGATGGAGGGGCTGACCGACGTCGTGTTCGCCCTGCCGCTGATGTGCCGCACGGGCTCGGCGCTGCGCACGCCGGCGATGGCGGTCAACGTGCTGCCGCTGCGGGTGGCCGTGCGGGGCGACGACGGGCTCGGCGAGCTGAGCAGGCGGGTCGCGGCGGTGATGCGCGAGATGCGCGTCCACCAGCGTTACCGGGGCGAGAACCTGCCGAAGGACCTGGCCGTGCCCGGCGCGGGCGCGCTGCTGCACGGGCGGGGCGTCAACCTCAAGGCGTTCGACCTGGCGATCGACTTCGCGGGCGCGACGGGCGTCCTGCGCAACGTCGCGGGCGGGCCGCCGGAGGACATGGGGCTGAGCGTGCTGCCGACCGGGGACGGCGGGCTGCTGTTGGGCTTCGAGGTCGACGCCCGCACCCACGACCAGGCCGGCGTCGAGCGCAAGCTGACCGCGCTGCGCCGCCTGCTCACCACGCTGACCGGGCCCGACACCCCCGCGATCGGGCGGGTCGAGCTGGTCGGGCCGGAGGAGCGGGCCGAGCTGCTGGCGCAGTGGGCGACGCCCGCGCTGCCCGGCGTGCCGCGGGACGTGCCGGCCCTGCTGGACGACCTGGTGGCGGACCGGCCGGGGCAGACCGTGCTGGTGCACGGCACGGACCGGCTGACGACCGAAGACCTCGTCGGGCGGGTGCACCGCCTGGCACGCGCGTTGCGGGCCGAGGGGATCGGGCCGGACGACGTCGTGGCGCTCGCGCTGCCCCGTTCGGTCGACTTCGTCATCGCCCTGCTGGCGGTGCTCGACGCCGGGGCCGCCTTCCTGCCGCTGGACGTCGAACACCCGCCCGAGCGGCTGCGCGAGCTGGTCGCCGACGCGGGTTCCGCCCTCGTGCTGGCCGTCGGGGAGACCGCCGGGATCGCCCCGGACGCGGTCCCGTGCGTGCTGCTCGACACCCGTGCCGGGCCGGCCGACCTGTCCGGCGCTCCGCTGGCGCGCGAGGAGCTGGCCGCGCCGCGCGACCCGGAACACCTCGCCTACGTCATCTACACCTCCGGGTCGACCGGACGGCCCAAGGGCGTGCTCGGCCGGGCCGGTGGCCTGGCGGCGCTGCTGCACCACCACCGGTCGACCACGGTCGCCGAGACGGAGCGGGCCGCGGGCCGCCGGCTGCGGGTCGCGCACACCTACTCGTTCGCCTTCGACTCCGCTCTCGACCAGCTCATGTGGTTGCTGTGCGGGCACGAACTGCACCTCTACGACGCCGAGCAGGCCCGTGACGCGGAAGCGCTGCTCGCCGCCTACGCCCGGGACCGGATCGACGTCGTGGACACCACTCCGTCGATGGCCGCCCCGCTGATCGAGGCTGGTCTGCTGGACGCCGACCACCGGCCGGCGCTGCTCGTGCTGGGTGGCGAGGCCACTCCGGCGGCGCTGTGGCAGCGCGTCGCCGCGTCCGGTGTCGCGGCCCGCAACATGTACGGGCCGACCGAGGCCGCGGTGGACAGCACCACCGCCCGGATCGACGGCGGCGAGCCGACGATCGGCTTCCCGCTCGCCGGCACCAGGGTCTACCTGCTGGACAACGCCCTCCAGCCGGTGCCGCCCGGCACCCGCGGCGAGCTGTACCTGGCCGGCCCGCACCTGGCCCGCGGCTACCTGGGCCGGCCGGTGGCGACCGCCGAGCGGTTCGTGCCCGACCCGTTCGCGGGGCCCGGCGCGCGGATGTACCGCACCGGCGACCTGGCCCGGTGGACGCCCGGCCGGGGTGTGGAGTTCCTGGGCCGGCGCGACGGCCAGGTCAAGATCCGCGGTCATCGCGTCGAGGTCGGCGAGGTCGAGGCCGCGTTGGGCGCGATGGCCGGTATCAGCGCCGCGGCGGCCACCGTCCGCACGGATGCCGCGACGCCCCGGCTGGTCGGCTACGTCGTGCCCGCGGCCGGTGTCGTGGTCAGCCCCGACTCGGTGCGCTCCGCGCTCGCGGAGCGGCTGCCCGACCACCTCGTGCCCGCGGCCGTGGTCGTGCTGGACGAGCTGCCGCTCACGGTCAACGGCAAGCTGGACCGCGCCGCGCTGCCCGCGCCGCGCGCGACCGGCGGCGGCCGGGCCCCCGGCACCGAGCGGGAGCGGCTGCTGGTCGCGACCGTCGCCGAGGTCATGGGCGCCGAGCGGATCGGCGTGGACGACGACTTCTTCGCCCTCGGCGGGGACAGCATCACCGCGATCAGCGTGAGCAGCCGGTTGCGCGCCCACGGCCTGGAGCTGCGGCCACGCGACCTGCTCGCCCGGCGCAGCCTCGCCTCGCTCGCCGCGGCGGGCCGGGAGATCGGCGCCGGACCCGACCTCGCGCCCGACGACCCGACCGGGCCGGTGCCCGCGCCGCCGATCGTGCGCGCCCTGCTCGACCCGCATCCCGATTTGGACGCGGTGGCCGGGTACGCGCAGTGGACCGCGTTGCGGGTGGACGACGAACTCGCCCTCGACGACCTGGTCGAGGGCGTGCGCGCGGTGCTGGACCACCACGACGCGCTGCGGCTGCTGGTGGGGCCGTCGGCCGAGCTGGTCGTCCGCCCGCGCGGCGCGGTGTCGGCCGCCTCGGTCGTCAGCGAGGTCGCTGCCGATGGCACCGAGGACGAGGTCGCCGCGCTGGCCGAACGGCTGGCCGGGTCGCTCGACCCCCGCTCCGGCGACGTGCTGCGGGTCGCCGTGCTGCGCACCCCGTCGGACGTGCCGGACCGGCTGGTCGTGGTCGCCCACCACCTCGTCGTGGACGGCGTGTCCTGGCGGGTCCTGCTGCCCGACCTGCACGCGGCCTGCGCCGGGAACGACCTCGCGCCGGTCGGGACGTCGTGGCGGCGGCACGCGACGCTGCTCGCCGAACAGGGCGAGAGCGGCGCCCGCCGGAACGAGCTGGACCACTGGCGGCGCACGCTCGACCGCACCCACCTGGGCGACCGGCCGCTGGACCAGGCCGTGGACACCGTGGCCACCGCCGACCGGTCCGCCACGACCGCCTCGGCCGAGGTGACCGACGCGGTGCTCACCGCGCTGCCCGCGGCCTACCGCGCCGGCGTGGACGAGGTGTTGCTCGCCGCGCTCGTGCTGGCGTTGCGGCTCTGGCAGCGCGACCGGGGCCGGCCCGCCGACGACGCGACGACGGTCACCGTGGAAGGCCACGGGCGCGAGCAGCTCGTGGCCGGGACCGACCTGTCCCGCACGGTCGGCTGGTTCACCAGCGAGTACCCGGTGCGGGTGCCCGTCGACGCCGTGCGCGCCGACGCGGACCTGGCCGACGCGCTGGCCGGGGGCGACGCCGCCGGGCGGCTGCTGCGCGCCGCCAAGGAGGCCAAGCGGACGGTGCCCGACGGCGGCATCGGCCACGGCGTGCTGCGCCACCTCGACCCGGTCGCCGGCCCGGAACTCGCCGCGACCCCGCCGCCGGACGTGCTGCTGAACTACCTCGGGCGGTTCGCGTCGCTGCCCGGCGCCGGGTGGCGGCTGCCGGAGCGCGACGCGTTCGCGGTGGTCGAGCCGGCGGGCAAGGCGCTGGAGCAGGTGTTGGCGCTCAACTGCTTCGTGCACGAGGACGACGAGCCCCGCATCGCGGTGGAGTGGACCGCGGCGCGGAAGGTGCTGCCGCCCGACGCGGTGGCGGACCTGCACCGCGCCTGGGAGACCGCGCTGGCCGCGCTCGCCGCGCACGCCGCGCGGATCGGCCCCGACGGCGGCGGGCTCACCCCGTCCGACCTGCCCCTGGTCGACCTCGACCAGGCGGCCGTCGACGCGCTCGAACGCACCGGTCGGATCGCCGATGTCCTGCCCGCGACCCCGTTGCAGGTGGGCCTCTCCTTCCACAGCCTGGTGCGCGGCGACCTGGACACCGACGTCTACGTCGTGCAGGCGCAGACCCTGCTGCACGGTGACCTGGACGCCGACCGGATGCGCGCCGCCGCCGGGGAACTGCTGCGCCGGCACCCGGCGCTGCGCGTGTTCCTGCACACGACGGCGGCCGGCGATGTCGTCCAGGTGATCCCGGAGGGGGTCGACCTCGACTGGCGGCAGGTGGACCTCTCGGGGCACGCCCCGGCCGACCGCGACGACCTGTTCGCCGAGCACGCCCGTGCCGACCTGGCACGCCCGTTCGACACCGGCGAGCCGCCGCTGATCCGCTTCCTGCTGTGCACGCTGGACGCCGAGCAGCACCGGCTGGTCATCACCAACCACCACGCGCTGCTCGACGGGTGGTCCATGCCGCTGGTCGGCCGCACGCTGCTGGGCCTCTACGCCGAACTCGGCGGCGGCCCCGCCGTCCCGGCCGCACCGCCGTTGGCGGAGTTCCACCGCCGGCTCGCCGAACGCGACCACGACGCCGCGCTGGGGGCGTGGCGGGAGGCGTTGGCGGGCGTCGACGAGGGGACGCGGCTGGCGCCGGCCGGGTCGTCGGCCTCGGTCGAGCGCCCGGAGCGGGTGTGGCTCGGCCTCGGGGTGCCGTTCAGCGAACGGCTGCACGCGTTCGCCCGCGAGCGGGGCGTCACGACGACGACGGTGTTGCAGACCGCGTGGGGTGTGCTGCTGGGTCGGCTCACCGGGCGGCGGGACGTGGTCTTCGGCTGCCCGGTCTCCGGCCGGCCCGCCGAGGTGGCCGGGGTCGAGTCGATGATCGGCCAGCTCGGCGGCACCATCCCGGTCCGCGTCCGGTGCGCGCCGGAGGAATCCGCGGCGCGCCTGCTCGACCAGGTGCACGAGGAGAGCGTGGCGCTCGCCGACCACCACCACGTGGGGCTGCCGGAGATCCAACGGACGACCGGCGTGGGCGACCTGTTCGACACCATGCTGGTGATGGAGAACTTCCCGCTCTCCAGCAGACAGCGCACCACCCTCGCGCCCGGCCTGGACCTGGTGGGCGTGGACATCATCGACGCCACGCACTACCCGCTCACCGTCATCGTGATGCCCGAGGACGAGATCTCGCTCGGCCTGGGCTACCAGCCGCACGCGTTCGACGAGGACACCGTGCGCGGCTTCGGCCGCTGGCTGCGCAACCTGCTGCACGAGATCGTGGCCGACCCGGACCGGCCCATCGGCCGGCTGCGGGCGCTGGACGACGAGGAGCGGGACCGGCTGCTGCGGATGGGCGACGGTCCCGCGCACGCCAAGCCACGAGGTGGCTGCCTGGACGAGTTCGCCGGCTGGGTGGCCCGCAAGCCGGACGCCGAGGCGGTGGTCTGCCGCGACCGGACGCTGACCTACGCGGAGCTGGACCGGCGGGCGAACCGCCTCGCGCACGCGCTGCTGGCCCGCGGGGTGCGGCCCCAGGACGCCGTCGCGGTGCTGCTGGGCCGGGACGTGGAGATGGTGGTCGCGCTGTTCGGGGTGCTCAAGGCCGGCGCGGTGTACGTGCCGATGGACGCGAGCTACCCCAAGGACCGGCTGGCGTACATGTTCGAGGACATCACTCCGGCGGCGGTGGTGACGACCGGTGACGCGCTGGCGGTGTTCGGCGGCGCGCTGCCAGCCGACGTGCCGGTGCTCGGGCTGGACGACCCGGCGACGCTCGACGGGCCGTCCTCGTGGGACGCCGATCCGGCCGACGCCCGCCGCGCCCTCACCGAGGACTCGCTGGCCTACGTCATCTACACCTCGGGCACGACCGGCAAGCCCAAGGGCGTCGCGGTGCCGCACCGGGGCGTGCCGGACCTGATCGCGCTCCAGGAGGACGTCGTCGGGGTCACCGAGGGCGAGCGGTACCTGCACTTCGCGTCGACCAGCTTCGACGTGGCGTTCTGGCAGTTCATGGTGCCGCTGCTGTCCGGCGGCACCTCGGTGATCGCGCCCGACGAGGCGCGGGTGCCCGGCGACGAGCTGCTGGACTACATCGTCGAGCACCGGGTGACCGGCGTGAACCTGCTGCCGTCGTTCCTCGCCGCCATGCCCGACGACCTCACCGTGTCGCCCGACGTGTGGTTCATGGTCGGCGCGGAACGCCTGGACCCCGAGCTGGCCCGCCGCTGGGGCGACCGCCGGGCGCTGTTCAACGCCTACGGCCCGACCGAGGTCACGATCAACGCGGTCATGTGGCGGTACGAGGCCGACGACGCGGGCCCGCTGCCGATCGGCCGGCCGGACCCCGGCGTGCGGGCCTACGTGCTGGACGGCGGTCTGCTGCCGGTCGGTGTCGGCGTGACCGGCGAGCTGTACCTGGCCGGGCCGAAGCTGGCGCGCGGCTACGTCAACCGCCCCGACCTGACGGCGGAGCGGTTCGTCGCCGACCCCTACGGCGCGCCCGGTGACCGCATGTACCGCACCGGGGACCTGGTGCACTGGCGGCCGGACGGGAACCTGGTGTTCCTGGGCCGGGCCGACCACCAGGTCAAGATCCGCGGCTTCCGGATCGAGCTGTCGGAGATCGAGACGGTGCTGACCCGGCACCCCGACGTGCGGGCGTGCGCCGTGGTCGTCCGCGAGGACCGGCCCGGTGAGCGCCGGCTGGTCGGCTACGTCATCCCCACCGACGGGGCCGACCCGGACCTGGCGCGGCTGCGCCTGCACCTGGCCGGGGAGCTGCCGGACCACATGGTGCCGACCGCGCTGGTGGTGCTGGACAGCCTGCCGCTCGGTCCCAGCGGCAAGCTCGACCGGGCCGCGCTGCCCGCGCCGGAGGCCCGTGCCGCCGCCCCGGCGCGCGAGCCGGCCACCAACGCGGAAGCCGTGCTGCTCGGCGTGTTCCGCGAGGTGCTGGGCAGCGACGACGTCCACCTGGACGACGCGTTCTTCGACATCGGCGGCGACAGCATCGTGTCCCTGCGAGTCGTCTCGCGGGCCCGTCGCGAAGGCCTGAGCCTGTCCGCCCGCGACGTGTTCGAAGGGGTCACCGTCGCCGGGATCGCCGCGCGCTGCGGCGGTGTCGGCCAGGTCGAGGAGCAGCCCGCGACCGGCGACGCGCCGCTCACCCCTGTCATGCGGGACCTGCTGCGCCGCTGCGCGGCGGCCGGGGCGCCCGCTGACGGCTTCTGCCAGTGGGTGGAGGTCTGCGTGCCGCCGGGCGGCGACCCGGCGACGTGGCGCGCGGTGCTCGACGCCGTGCTGGTCCGGCACGACGCGCTGCGCGGCCACTTGGCCGACGAAGGTTCCGAGCCGACCGGAGTTCGCGGGCCGGTGCTGCGCATCCCGGAGGCGGGCGCGGTGACCGGGGCCGACGTGCTGGTCCACGTGCGCGCGACGGCGTCCGACGACCTGCGTGCCCTGGTGGACGGCCACATCGCCGACGCCCGCGCCGGCATGGACCTGCGCAAGGGTCCGCTGCTGCGGGCGGTGTGGGTGGACGCCGGTCCGACGCGGCCCGGCAGGCTGGCCCTGGTCGCCCACCACATCGTGGTCGACGCGGTGTCATGGCGGATCCTGCTGGACGACATCGCGCACGCCTACCGCACCGCCACCACCGCCGGTTCCACCGCCACCACCACCGCCACCACCAGCGGTTCCGTGTCCGTTCCGCCGCTGCCGAAGCACGGCCAGTCCTTCCTGGGTTGGGCGCGGTCGCTGCGCGAGGCGGTGTCGCGGCGGCGCGTGGAGTTGCCGCACTGGGAACGGGTGGCCGCCGCACCGGCCGAGCCGCTGGCGGCGTCCGCGCTCGACCCCGTCCGCGACACCGCGGCCACCGCGGTCCACCACCACCTCCGGCTGGACCCCGAGACGACGCGGACCGTGCTCACCACGCTGCCCGCCGCCTACCGCACGACACCGGACACCGTGCTGCTCACAGCGCTCGCCGAAGCGGTGGGCGCGTGGCGCGGCGGCGCGGCGGACGTCCTGGTCGCCCTGGAGGGCCACGGGCGTCCCGAGCACACGCCGGACCTGGCCGGCCCGGTCGACCTGTCCCAGACCGTCGGCTGGTTCACCGCCGTCCACCCCGCGCGGATCACGGTGCCCGACGGGGACGTGGCGGCGGCGTTGAAGGCGGTCAAGGAAAGCCTGCGCGCCGCCGGGGACGGGCTCGGCCACGGCATCCTGAGCGTGGACGGGCCGCTGGTCCGGGAGCCGGAGATAAGCTGGAACCACCTCGGCCGGTTCCCCGCCCTCCCGGCCGCCGAGACGCCGTGGCAAGCCCCGCCGGACGCCGATCCGCTCGGGTCGGGCGGCGGCGACGACCTGCCGCTCCCCCACGCCCTGATGATCAACGCCCTGGCGCGCGACGACGGGGACGGCGAAGCCCTCGGCGTCCGGTTCACCTGGCCCTCCGCGTTGTTCACCGAGGCGGAGATCGACCGGTTGGCCGAGTGCTTCCGCCGGGCGCTGGTGCGGATCGCCGGCGATCCCGGTGTGCGCGACCGGGCCGGTCTCACGCCGTCCGACCTGCCCCTGGTCGCGCTCGACCAGGCGGCGATCGAGGCGCTCGAACGGGACCACGCGGTGGCCGACGTGCTGCCGCTGACCCCGTTGCAGGACCTCATGGTCCGGCACGCGCGGACGCATGCCGCCGACCCGTACACCGTGCAGGCGGCGTTCTCGCTGTCCGGGGCGCTCGACGTGGCGGCGCTGCGCGCGGCCGGCGGCGACCTGCTGCGCCGGCACCCGAACCTCGGGGCGGTGTTCCCGCTGTCCCACGAGGTGCAGGTGATCCCCGCCGACCCGCGGCCCGGGTGGCGCGTCGTCGATGTGTCCGATGTGGACGGTGTCGAACGCGTGCTGGCCGACGACCTGGCGGAGCCGTTCGACCTCGCGGCCGGTCCGCCCGTGCGGCTGACCGTGATCCGGCGCGGCCCCGACCGCCACGAGTTCGTGCTGACCAGCCACCACGTGCTGTCCGACGGCTGGTCCGCGCCGCGCATCCTCACCGAGCTGTTCGCGCTCTACACCGCCAGGGTCCGCGGCGACGCGCCGGACCGCGCGCTGCCCGCCCCCGTCCCGTTCGCCCGGTACCTGCGGTGGCTGGCCGATCGCGACCGCACCGCCGACCTGCGCGCCTGGCGTGCCGAGCTGGCGGACCTGCCCGAGGGCGACTACCTCGTCGGCGACCGGCCCGAGGCGGTCGGCGCGGCGGACCCCGTGCTGCTGGAGGTGGACGCCACCGTCGTCTCCGCCCTCACGCGGGCCGCGGCGCACCGCGGCCTGACACCGAACACGGTGCTCCAGGGCGCGTGGTCGGCGGTGCTCGCGGCGCGGTCCGGACGCCGGGACGTCTGCTTCGGCGCCATGGTCTCCGGTCGCACCGCCGACGTCGACGGCGTCGAGGAGATCATCGGCCTGCTGGCCGGCACCGTGCCGGTGCGGGCCCGGTTCGCGGGCACGGTGGGCGAGGCGCTGGCCGACCTCCAGGCGCGGCAGCAGGCGATGGTGCGGCACCACCACGTCGGCCTGCCCGAACTGGCCCGGCTGACCGGACGCCGGCGGCTGTTCGACAGCCTCGTGGTGTTCGAGAACTACCCGGTGGACCCGGACCGGCTGCGCGAGCCCGCACCCGGCCTGGTCGTCACCGGAACCCGGTTCCGGGAGCGCACGCACCACCCGCTGACCCTGACCGTCGTGCCCGACGGCGGCGGCTGGACGGGCGTCCTCGGCTACCAGGCCGGGATGTTCCGCGCCGACGAGGCCGAAGCGCTCGCCGCCCACCTGCTCGCGGTGCTCCGGGACCTCCCCGGGTGCCTCGACCAGGACGCCGGCGACTTCCTCGCCCGGACGGCCGGGCCGTGACCGCCGCCGGGGTCCGGGCCGCCCGCCCGGTGGACGCCGCGCTCTGGCGCACCGCGTTCGTCCTGGTGCTCGGCACGTTCATGGCGACGTTGGACAGCACCATCGTGGCCGTCGGCATCGACGCGCTGGCCGACCGGTTCGACGCGCCGGTCACCGACCTCCAGTGGGTCAGCACCGGCTACCTGCTCGCCGTGGTGGCCGCCGTGCCCGCGTCGGGCTGGCTGGCGGACCGGTTCGGCGGTCGACGGACCTGGCTCGCCGCGGTGGCGGTGTTCCTGCTCGGCTCGGTGCTGTGCGCGCTGGCCTGGTCGCTGCCCAGCCTGATCGCGTTCCGGGTGCTGCAGGGCCTGGCCGGCGGGCTGCTGCCGCCGATCGGGCAGGCCCTGCTGGCGCGGGCGGCCGGCCGGGACCGGATCGGCCGGGTCATCAGCGTCGTGGGGATGGTGCCCCTGCTGTCGCCGGCGCTCGGTCCCCTGGTCGGCGGCTCGATCCTCGGTGTCGCGGACTGGCCGTGGCTGTTCTACGTCAACCTGCCGATCGGCGTGGTCGCGTTGCTCCTCGCGCGCCGCCACGTGCCCTCGGTCCCGCCGGCGGAGCAGCGCGCGCCGTTCGACTTCCGCGGCGCGGCGCTGCTGTCGCCGGGGCTGGCCGTGCTGGTCTTCGGCCTCACCGGATTCGGCGACCGGGCGGTGCCGCCGGCGGTGGCCGCCGCCGCCGTGCTGGTGGGCCTGGGGATGCTGGCCGGGTTCGTGGCGCACGGGCTGCGGACCAGGCGGACACCGCTGATCGACCCGCGGCTGTTCACCCGGCCGCCGTTCGGGGTCGCGGCGCTGGCGTTGGCCGTGCTGGGCGCGTCCGTGTTCGGCACGATGTTCCTGCTGCCGCTGTACCTGCAGACCGGTGAGGGCCTGTCGCCGTGGGAAGCCGGGTTGCTGCTCGCGCCGCAGGGCGTGGGCGCCATCGCGGGCTCGGTGCTGCTCAACCGGATCGTCGACGTGGTGGCCCCGCGCACCCTCGTGCTGACCGGCATCGCGCTGGTCGCCGTCGGCACGGCGCCGTTCACCCAGCTCGGGCACGCGCTGCCGGACGCCGTGATCGCGGCGTCGCTGCTGGTGCGCGGCGTCGGCGCGGCGATGATCGGCGCTCCGGTGATGAACATCGTCTACCGCCGGATCGAACCGGCGCAGCTACCCCGCGCGGCCGGCGCGCTGAATCTGCTCAGCACCGTCGGCGGCTCGATCGGCACCGCGGTCCTCGCCGTGGTGCTGCAACACCGGCTCACCGCGCGCGAGCCGGACATCCCCCTGGCGTTCGCCGACACCTTCTGGTGGGTGCTCGGCTTCGCCCTCGTCGCGGCCGTCGGCGCGACGAGACTCCCCCGCCGCGACCCTGTCGAGTCCACCGTGGACCGACGTCATGATCACGAGAAGGGCTCAGCGGATGCCTGATCTGGACACCCTGCCCACACCAGCCGAGGTGGACGCGGGACACCCCCTGACCACGGCGGTGGCCGAGACGGTGACCCGGCACCGGGAGACCGTCGCGGCCGTCCTCGACCGCCGCGACCCCCGACTGCTCGTCGTGGTCGGCCCGTGCTCGGTGCACGACCCCGACGCCGCACTGGACTACGCACAGCTCCTCAAGGCCGCCGCCGACCGCTTCCACGACGACCTCGTGGTGGTCCTGCGCGCCTACCTGGAGAAGCCGCGCACGGTGGCCGGGTGGACCGGCCTGCTGCCCGACCCGACGCTCGACGGCAAGGGCGACATCACGACCGGCGTGCGGCAAGGCCGGTCATTCCTGGTGGAGGCGGCGAGCGTCGGTTTACCGCTCGCCTACGAGTTCGTCGATCCGCTGCTGGCGCACTACGTCGCCGATCTGGTGACGTGGGGCGCGGTGGGCGCGCGCACGGTGGCCAGCCAGCCGCACCGCCACCTGGCGTCGTGGCTGCCGATGCCGGTGGGCATGAAGAACTGCGTCTCCGGCCACACCGGCACCGCCGTCGACGCCATCCGCGCGGCCGGCCTGCCCCACGCGTTCCCCGGGGTGGCGGCCGACGGGCAGCTCACGACCCTGCGCAGCGCCGGCAACCCCGACGCCCACCTGGTGCTGCGCGGCGGCCCGACGCCCAACTACGACGCCGGCCACGTCGCCGCCGCGCTGGCCGCGCTGACCGCCGCCGGGCTGCCCCGGCGGGTGGTGGTCGACGCCTCCCACGGCAACAGCGGCAAGGACCACCACCGCCAGCCTGCCGTGGTCGGCGACCTGGCGGGCCAGGTCGCCGACGGCAACACCGCCCTGGTGGGCGTCATGATCGAGTCCTACCTCGCCGACGGGCGGCAGGACCCGAGCTGCGGCAAGCTGCGCCCGGACCTCAGCATCACCGACGCCTGCCTCGGGTGGGAGCGCACGGTACCCCTGCTGGAGACGCTGGCCCTCGCCGCGCGGAGGCGTTCGACGAGGTGACGGTGGCGACGCCGGCGCTCAGGCCGCCGCCCGGCGGCGACCGGCGACGAGCAGCGCGACGGGCAGCAGGACGGCCAGGGCGAGCGTGACGACGTTGCCGACCTGGTCGACCACCGGCATGTGGTCGAGGTGGATCAGGTGGAACACCATGTGCGGCACCGCGAACACGAGGTACGCGGTCAGCACGGCCCGCACCACCAGCCGGTCGAGGGTGACCGCCGCGAACGCCAGCGCCACCGCGACGGCGAGGTTGAGGCTGCCGAAGTCGCGCACCAGGTGCTCGTTGAACGGCGGGAACATCGCCACCCAGTGGTGGCCGGGCGCCGGGAAGCCGTCGTAGAACCCCTGCGGCGCGACCAGCGCCCAGCCACCCACGGCCGCCTGCGTGACGGTCAGGAACCACAGTCCGATGCGAAGGAAGGTCATGTCCGGGGGACGAGCCCGGCGGACGGAACGTGACGCCGGGGACCGAACCGCAGGCGGAAACCGGTGAAGGCCAGGCCGAACAGGGGCCGGGCCGTGCCGAGCCACGCCAGCGGCCCGGCGGCGTCGACGCGCCACGACAACCGCGCGAACCCGACCCGGCCGCGGATCCGCAGCGGCGTCGACGCCACTCCTTCGGGCACCGCCTGCCACAGCGTTGCACCTGCGCGGAACGGGAACCGCCACCGGACCGGCCGGTCGACGCGGACCGCGGCGATGGCGACATCCCCGTCGGTGGATCGCGGGACTGCGGTGGATCGCGGGACTGCGGTGGATCGCGGGACTGCGGTCGACTCGAAGCGGGCCAGGTCCTTGGGGATGCCCCACAACGCGCGGCCACCGGCGCGGGAAGCGGGGCTGTCGACCCAGATGTCGGTGATGGACAACCCGATCCGCACCCCGCGCCGCACCAGGACCACGGCGAGCAGCTCCCGGTAGGCGAGCACCCCGCCCGGCCGGTAGTCGGCGAACGCGGTGACCACCACGGCCTTGCCCAGCAGCGTCACCGGCTCGACCGACGTGGGCAGGGCGGGCAGCGCCGCCGAGTCCACCAGCCACGCCGACGCCCAGCCGTCGCCGCGCAGCAGCCACGGCTCGGGCGGGTAGGCCACGCTGTCCACTTCGGACCCGCTCTCCGGTCGGGTGTGCGGCACAGAAACGATCCTAGGACGAAAGACCGTGGGTGACGGGACTGCTCACCGCCACCCACGGTCGTCACCTCGGGACGGTCACGCCACGTCCAGCGTGACGTCGTCCACGACGAACGACGTCTGGAGGTTGCTGTCCTCCGTCCCGGTGAACTCGATCGTCACGGTCTGGCCCGCGAACTCCGCCAGGTCGTAGGTGAGCTGCCGGTACCCGGCCGCGGCGTCGGCGTTGGACAGCGTCGCCAACGTCCTGCCGCCCGCCGTGACGGTCAGCCGGTCGTAGACCGTCGACCCGCGCTCGTCCGTGTCGATGTGCAGCCAGAACGACAGCCGGTAGCCGGAGCACCCGGCCGGGACCGCGACGCTCTGGCCGGCCGAGTCGTTGCTCGCCCGACCCCAGCCGCCCATCCACGCGCTCCACGTGCCGGTGCGCGCGGGCTCGCCTTCGGCCGCGTGCTCGCCGACGACGGACGCCGACGCGGTCCAGCCGGTGGCACCGGACTCGAAGCTCGGGTTGACCACCTTCTGCTCGGGCGTGCAGCCGCCGGTGATGGTCCAGTCGAAGGTGGCCTCGCCGGACCTGCCGGCCGCGTCGGTCACCCGGACGGTCGAGGTGAACTTGCCGGCGGCGGTCGGCTTGCCGGTGAGGTGGCCGCTGCCGGCGTCGACCGACAGGCCACCCGGCAGACCGGTGGCCGACCAGGTGTGGGGCTTCGTGCCGCCGTCGACCACGATCTCCAGGCTGACTGCCTCGCCGACCTTGCCGGTCTGCGCACCGGGGTTGGTCACCGCCAGGTCGCCGCCACCACCGTCCTCGGTGATCGTCCAGGTGAACTCGGCGGTCGCCGACGAGCCCTCGGCGTCCGCCACGGTCACGGCCACCTCGTTGACGCCCGCCGTGGTCGGCGTGCCCTCCGCGAGGGTGCCCTCGGTCGCGCTCGGCTGGAGCACGATGCCCGCGGGCAGCCCCTTCGCCGACCACGTGAACGGCCCGGTGCCGCCGGAGGCCACCAGCTTCAGGTACGTGGCCCGGCCGACCACACCGGTCTGCTTGCCGGGGCTGGGCAGGGTCACCGGGTCGCCCTGCACCCCTGGATCGACGTAGAGCAGCTTGTTCGGCGAGCCGGTGCCCGGATTGGTGATCTTGTCCGGGGTGGCCGCCGCGAGCAGGCCCGCACCCACCTGCGCCGGGGTGTCGTCCGGCCGGTGGGCCAGCCAGACCGCCACGGCGCCCGCGACGTGCGGCGCCGCCATCGACGTGCCGCTGGCGGTGTAGGTCGCGCTGTCGCCGCCCTTCCAGGCCGACACGATCCCCACGCCCGGGGCGAAGATGTCGGTGCAGGTGCCGAAGTTGGAGAAGGTGGCCCGCGTGTCGTTCTTGTCCGACGCGTTGACCGTGATGCCCTCGGCGACCCGTGCGGGCGAGGTGTTGCAGGCGTCCTTGTTGTCGTTCGCCGAAGCCAGGGCGTAGGTGATGCCCGACGCGATCGAGTTGCGGACCGCGGTGTCGAGCGCCACGGCCGCGCCGCCGCCCAGGCTCATGTTCGCCACGGCGGGCTTCACGGCGTTCCTGGTGACCCAGTCGACGCCGCTGATCACGCCGCTGTTCGAGCCGGAGCCCGTGCAGTCCAACACCTTGACGCCGACGATCTTGACGCCCTTCGCGACGCCGTACTCCTTGCCGCCGACGATGCCGCCGACGTGCGTGCCGTGGCCGTGGCAGTCGGTGTTGTCCGTGTCGACCGTGTTGGTGCCCCAGGTCGCACGCCCCTCGAAGGTGCTGTGCGTGGTGCGGACACCGGTGTCGATGATGTACGCCGTGACGTTCTCGGCGCGGGCGCCGTAGCCGTACCTCTGGTCGAGCGGCAGGTCGCGCTGGTCGACGCGGTCCAGGCCCCAGTTCGGCGGGTCGGTCTGGTCGGTGGCGAGCCTGACCTCGGCGTCCTGCTCGACGAACGCGACTCCGGGGTCGGCGGCCAGCCGACGGGCCTGCGCGGCGGTCATCTTCGCGGAGAACCCGCGCACGGCGTGCTGCCAGGCGGCGGTGACCGATCCGCCGTACTCCTTCGCCAGTCGGTCCGCCGTCTGCGCCACCGCGGCACCGCTGTCCTTCACCACGACGATGTAGCTGTCCTTGATCGAACCCGGACGGTCGGCGCCCAGCACGGCGCCCTCGGCCGCGGCGGCGGGCGCGGTGGTGACGCCCAAAGCCAGGACCGCGGCGATCACACCGGACCCGGCGTGCCGCCACCGTCTGCTCGCACGAACTCGTTGCATGAATGGTCTCCTTCAATGCAGGGACCTCCGCCCGGACGCCTCCAGGTGGGCCGGGCAGGGGGAAGGGACCGCAACACTCGCGCGGATATGGGTGCGGACGCCAGCGGTTGTCCGGAAAAGAAGCCGTTCAGCAGTGCGGAATAGGCCGTCGGCCCCAGGCGGCACTCCGGTGTATCAGCGCGACCGGGTCATAACGACCCGGCCATCATTCTCCACGCGCTATGACCGAATTCGGCAGAATCGGCGCCGGCCGGCCCCGGGCCGCTCGGCTGCCGGCCGATCCCGGGCCGCAGGACGCACAACACCCCACCGTGTGAACGAGGGGCGGCTCCCGCGGTCGCCGGGCCGGTGAACGGTTGCGGCGGCGGTGCGGGGGTATTCGACAGGAACGTCAACCGGTCGCCGCTTCACACTCGGTGTCGGCGGAGGGTGGCGATCGATGCCTACTCCCCCAAGGACGTTGCCATGACCTACACACCTCGGCCCGACCGCGGGGCCATCGTCACCTACCTCAACCCGAACGTTTTCGACCCGGACGTCTTCCCGTACGGCGTCATCACCGGACCGCACGTGGTCGACCCGGAAACCGACCGGACGTGGGTGCCCGTGCTGCGGCCGGACCGCACGATGGTCGTGCTGGACGCCGCGAACATCGTCGAAGTGCGGCCGTCACACGATAGTTGGGCCGAACCCGGACCACCATCGTGACCACGACCGGGTGGCCCGACCACCCGGCTCCACCACGTCGGCCCTCACGGCCGCACCGGCACCCAACCACTGCAGAACGACTCCTGGACGCTGGACGGCGGACGCTGCTCCGCCGGCGCCTGCCCACAGGCCCGGACCCAGCGGGCGCGGCCGTCCGCGTCCACGCCCCGGACCGCGGGGCTGTCCGGACCGGCGCCGATGGCGTGCGGTCCGCACTGCCGCCAGTGCTGCCGTTCCCGGGGGTCGGACAGGTAGCTCCAGTCCAGCCACAGCTTGTCCCGGTCGGACGCGGGCCGGGCCAGGTGCGCCCACGCGACCCAGCCGTGGTCGGGATCGCGGTACGCCCGCACCTCGACCAGGCGGTCGGGCTCGACCGCGTCCGCCGGGCCGCTCTCCCGCGCCAGCACGGTCACCCGCGCGTCGGGGCGCGGGGTCAGCGACTCGGCGCACAGCGGGCTCTCCCGCGCCGCCACGACAGCGCTCTCGGCGTCGATACCGTCCGTCGTCGGCGAAACCGGCGCACCGGTCGACCGGTGCCGGAGCACGAGCGCCATCGACACCACGCCGACCACCACGAGAACCACCGCCGCGATTCCGGGCGCCACCGGATAACTCCGGGACACCTTGACCGGCCGGGATTCCCCGTCGACCTGACCGGAAACCGACCGGCCGCCGTCCTGGAGCCGCCGGCGGTCCTCGTTCAACCGGTCGAAAAGGTCTTCCCGCTCACAAGCGAGCAGAATTCCGCGCAATTCGTTGCACGTCGGCAGCCGGCGGCCGTCCTCGATCGCGGGCACACCGGGGCGGGGCACGTAGTACCCGTGGCGTTTGGCGTGCCGGGCGACCGCCTCCACGGGCATCGTGCCGCGCAGTTCACGCAGTAAGGCGCCCAGTTGCGCCGTGGTGGTGACGCTGTCCTGTTCACTCACTGGGACTCCTGGTGATTCCGTGCCGACCGGAAAGTACCGACGGGGACGCCACCCGGCCTGTCGGGCGAGCCGGGAGGACACTCGATCGGGCGATTCACGGGCACGAGGGCCGGTAGCGGGTACACCCCGGGGCAGCACGGACACCCGACCGCGCCGGAGGAGGACACGTGAACCGGAGCAAGTCCGACCTTCACGGGCCGGGCCGGACGTTGTGCCTGGTGCTGTCGGCGGCCCTGGGCCTCGTCCTGGCGCCGATGGCATCCGCCGCGCCCCCGACGCCGGTCTTCGGGCCGGAGATCGACGGGTACGCGGAGTACCAGCCGCAGAGCACCTGCGACCCCGCCGCCAAGCCCGGCGTCGCGGAGTTCAAGGACCTCCTGGTCGCCGCCTACGGGGAGCGCCACTGGGGCATCGAGCGGGCCTGCGACCAGGGCGGGACGAGCGAGCACAAGGAAGGCCGCGCGCTCGACTACGCCTTCGACGTCAACGACGCGACGCAGCGGGCGCAGGCGGACGAGGTGCTGGGCTGGCTCCTGGCGACCGACCCGCACGGCAACCCGCACGCGCTGGTGCGCCGGTTCGGGCTGATGTACATCATCTGGAACAACCAGATCTGGGGCGCCTACGACCAGCGCTGGGTGCAGTACAACGGCTGCTCGGGCGACAGCGGCAACCCGACCGCGTGCCACCGCGACCACATCCACTTCAGCTTCGGCTGGCCCGGTGCGCGCAAGGAGACCTCGTGGTGGAACCCGCCGAGCCTCGCTCGGGTCGACCCCCTCGGCCGACGGCATGACCGGACCGATCCACCGCAACCCTGACCCGCGCCCCGGCTGCCGACGAGCTGCCCGCCGTCCCTCGTTCGGGTTCAGTTTCCCCGGTGGCAGGCGTCGGGCGGTGAGGCCGGGGGTTGCCGCGGCCGGGGACAGGAGTTGCACTGACCGGTGCGGCCACTGCCGTATCCCGTGGATCCGTGTGGTTGCGAAGGGTACGTCCCGAACCAGTGTGAGGAGATGGTCCACGTGTCTGTTCCCGTAGACGCCAAAGCGGTGCCGGTGAGCGCCGAGCTGTTGGCCGCCGAGGTCGGCTCGCTGCTGGACGCGCCCGAGCCGGAGGGCGATTTCCGCGACTCCCGCGAAGCCGTCATGCTCGCGCTCCTGCTCCTCAACCCGCCCGACAAGATCGTCGAAGCGCGTGGCTGATGACCAGGTGAGCGTGGGCGCCCGACTGGCGGACGTAGTCCGGGAACGGGCGGCGGTCGTGCTGTCGGCGTTGCGGGACGGGCCGGTGGTCGAGGACGGCTGGGACGCCTCGGACCCGCTGGTGGTGGCGGCGACCAGGGTGCTCGGCGCCGATGTGCTCGCCGCCCACACCCTGCTCGGGCGGGAGCCGGCCGAGACGGAGGTGGCGCTGGCCCAGGCCGCGGTGGCGGCGTTCCCGGCGGACACGCGCTCGTCGACGGCGGGCGCGTGGACGTACTGGGGGCTGTGCGCGGCGCTGCGCTCGGCGGGCCGGGCCGGGCCCGGCGTGTCGGCGCTCGCACCGCCCGACGCCGGGTGGGCGCGCACCGTGCCGTGGCCGGTGCTGACCCACCGGCTGGCGCAGGTGGCGGCGGTGGCGGTGCCGAAGTGGCACTGCCCGCTGGCCGAGGCGGCGGCCGGGCGGGTGCCCGACGTGGCCCGCGGGTTCGTGCGCGCGGTGCGGCGGCGGGACTGGTCGCAGGCCGCGGGCGCGGGCCGCTGGCTGGCGGTGCTCGGTGGCTTTCCGGAGTCGCTGGGCCTGGACGCGGGACTAACGTTCGTCGGGCACCTCGCCGCGGGCGACCCGCGGGTGGAGTTGCAGGTGCGGGCCGCGCGGCTGATCCGGGAGGCGAGCGCCTGATGCCGGGGTGGGACCTCGCGGACCGGATGGCGCTGCGGGCGCTCGAATGGACGTGGTCCCGGCGCGACTCGTTCCGGCTGCCGGACGATGTCACCGATCCCGCGGTGTCGGTGGACGCCACGCTGAAACCGCTCGGCGAACTCGCGCAGACCGCCGCCTTCGTCCGGCGGTCCAGCGCTGCCGGCAGCCCGCGGCGCCGGCTGGCCGACGACTGCCTCCGGTTCGCCTGGGACCAGCTCCGCCACGGCCAGGTGCTGTTCGACCTGCTCCGCTCCGAGCCCGTCGCCGCCTACCCGCTGGAGGTCTACGCGCCGTTCCCCGGAGCCGGGCTGCGCCACCGGCCGCTGGAGGAGTTCGGTGCGTTCCTGGCGGGCACCCGCGCCTGGCAGGTCGCCGAACACGTGCCCACCCGCGTCCTCGGGGTGCGCAGCGTGCTGCGCGACCTGGCGATCGGGCCCGAGCCGGACCCCGCCGAGGTCGTCGGGCGGACCTGGCTCGGCGGGCGGCCCGAGCCGTGGGCGATGGACGTGCACGCCGGCTACGCGCTGACCCACGACGTGTTCCACCTGACCGACTGGGGTCGCCGGCCCGAGGGGTTGCCCGCGCACCTGGCCGACTACCTGGGGGTGTGGCTGCCGGCGTGGGTGGAGACGTGGCTGGAGGAACGCCACTGGGACCTCACCGGTGAGCTGCTGGCGGTGGACGCCCTGCTCCCCCGGCCCACGGCGGGCCAGGAGACCTGGGAGCGCTACGCCGCCGCGCAGGCCGCGGACGGCTCGGTGCCGGCGGTCGGCGACCGGCTCGGACCGGGCCTGACGCCGCCGGAGGTGTTCGCCGTGTGCCACCACGCCACCCTGGTGGCGGCGTTCGCCGCGGCGCTGGTCGACGCCCGGCCACGTCATGCCGCGGCGTGACCCGCCGGGCCGGCCGGGAGCCCGGAGCCGGTGATGGACCTGCGGCAGGTGCACGAGACCGGGGCACGGGCGTTGGCCTGGACCGACAGCCACCGCGAGGGCTTTCGCCCGGACCGCCCCGAAGGCGGCCTCGCGAGGCTGAAAGCGGTGGGGGAACTGGCGTTGACCGCCGGAGTGCTCCTGCAGGAGGGTGCCGCCGGCGCGCGGCAGGCGACCTGCGCCCGGCGGTTGCTGGACTTCGCCTGGCACGACCTGCTGGACAGCGGCGGGGTGCTGCACCGGCTCCAGCACGACGAGCCCTCCTCGTCCGTCCCGCTGGAGCTCTACGCCCCGTTCCACGACGGCGGCTACCGCAACCCGCCCATCGAGGACACCCTGCGCTCCACCCGGCCGCTGGTCGAGGCCGCCGCCGTGAGCCTGCCCCCCGCCCGGCGGCTGGGCGTGGTCGCCGCCGCGCACCGGCTGGGCCTGGCGTCCGACGCGGACCTCGCCGCCGCCGGCCGGGACACCTGGCTGGGCCACCTGCCCCCGCCGTGGAGCATCGACCGCTCGACCACCTACGACGCCGCGCACACCGTCTTCCACCTCACCGGCTGGGGCGGGCGACCGGACGCCCTGCCCGCCGAGGTGGTCGACTACCTGCGGTGGTGGTTGCCCGCGTGGCTGGAGGAATGCGTCCACCAGCGCGCGTGGGACCTGCTCGGCGGACTGCTCGCCGCGGACGCGTGCCTGCCCGAGCCCGCCCTGCCCGAAGAGGGCTGGGCCCGGCTCTGCGCGGCCCAGACCCCCGACGGCGCGGTGCCCGCCGAGGACGGCGACCTGGACCGGGTCCACCACGCCACCCTGATGACCGTCCTCGCGGCGACCCTGGCCACGTCCCGCGCGCTGACCGCCTTGCTGCCGGGCAAGCCGTGACCACCCGTCGCTCCTACGACGTCGCGCTCCGGCTGCACCGGGCCGCCTACCGCGTCCGCGCCCCGAACGTGGTGTTCGCCTTCTCGTGCCGCGGCGACCGCATGCTGAGCACCGCGGGCACCGACCCGGCCGGAGAACACCTGCGCTACGAGATCGGGTCGGTCTCGAAGACCTTCGCCGCCCTGCTGCTGGCGGAACTGGTCGCCACCGGCCGCCTGGACTACGACACGCCGGCCGGCGCCTGCCTGCCCTCGCCCACGTCCCGCGGCCCGCGGGGGATCACCCTGCTGCACCTGGCCACGCACACCTCGGGCCTGCCCGGCCTGCCCCGCGACCCCTTCTTCTACCGACAGGCGCTCCCCCGGTGGACCACGAACGTCTACGCCGGTTACCCCCGTTGGCGGCTGCTCCGGGCTTTCCACCACCACCGGGGCCACACCCCGCCCGGCTCCCGCTGGGGATACTCCAACTTCGGCGTCGCCGTGCTGGGCCACGCCTTGGCCCACCACGCCGCCACGCCGTACCCGGAACTGCTCGCCCGACACGTGCTGCGCCCACTGGGCCTGGACGACACCTGCCTGCGGCCGGGACCACCCGGCACGGACGCGCTCGGCCACCGCGCCGGCGGCGCACCGGTGCCCCCACTGGACCTGGGCGGCTTCACCGCCGCCGGAGCCGTCCGCGCCACCCCGCACGACCTGCTCACCTACCTGGAAGCCCACCTCGACCCGGACGGCAGCCCCCTGGCCACCGCGCTCCACGCCGTCCACGAGGTCCACACCGCGCCGAGTCCGCGCACGGCGCCCGCCCGCTCCCTGACCTGGTTCCGGACCGACACCGAACACGGACCGATCTACTTCCACGGCGGCGCGACCTTCGGCCACCACGCGTACCTCGGCTACCGGCCGGCCACCCGCACCGCGCTCGCCGCCGTGGCCTCCCGCCGCTACACCCGCCGCCACAACCTCCTCGCCACCGCCCACGACCTGCTGACGACCCTGCGTCCCTAGCGGTCGGCGGTCGGCTCAGCTATCGGCGAGGCGGTGCAGCAGGTCCAGCACTTTCGCCCCGGACTGGCCGAGCAGGTCGCGCTCGACTTCGTCCACCTTCACCGCGACCCGCTTGTGCAGCGCCCGCCCGCGCGGGCTGAGGTAGACGCGGACCCGGCGGCGGTCCTCCGGGTCCACCTCGCGGTACACCGCCGCCGTCGCGACCAGCTTGTCCACCACCCTGGTCACGGTCGGGCCGCTGGCCGGTGTCCGGGCGGTCAGCTCCGTCATGGTCATGCCCCGCCGCTCCGCCAGCGCCGCGAGCACCAGCCACTGGTCGAGGGTGAGGCCTTCGGGGCGCAGAACCTGCTCGACGTGGCCGGTCACCGTGCGGACCGCCCTGGTCAGCGCTCTGGTCAGCGGGTCGTGCACCGGCCCTCCTCTTGCGGAACTTATCCCCGATTGTAAGACTTCCACCTGAAACTAAAAGCCGAGGGTCGAGAGTGTCCGGATGGCAGGAGTCGCCTCGCGGGACGTCCGCGCCGACTGGCGTGTCGCCATGGTGATCCCCCTCCAGGGTCCGGCCGGTCTGTTCGGGCCGTCCTGCGAGGCGATCACCGAACTCGCCGCGCGCGAACTCAACGCCGAGGGCGGCATCCTCGGTCGCGAGGTGTCGTTCGAGGTCGTCGACGGCGGCGGCGCGCCGGACCGGGTGGCGGCGGAGCTGCGCGGCCTGGTCGACGCCGGTCAGGTGGACGCGGTCAGCGGCTGGCACATCTCGTCGGTGCGCAACGCGATCGCGCCGGTGGTCGCCGGGCGGCTGCCGTACGTCTACACCTCGCTGTACGAGGGCGGGGAACGCCGCCCCGGGATCTTCTGCTGCGGCGAGACGCCCCGGACGCAGCTCGCTCCCGCGCTGAAGTGGTTGCGGGACAACGTGGGCGCGCGGAACTGGTTCGTGGTCGGCGACGACTACGTGTGGCCGCACACGTCCGCCGCCGCGGTCCGGGGGTACGCCCACCAGCTCGACCTGCGGATCGTGGGCGAGGCGTTCGTGCGCCTGGGGGTCGGCGACACCACCCGGCTGGTCCGCGAGGTCGAGCGGTCCTCGTGCGACGGCGTGCTGATGCTGCTGGTCGGGCAGGACGCGGTCGAGTTCAACCGGCGGTTCGCCGCGCGCGGCCTGCACGAGCGGCTGGTGCGGTTCAGCCCGCTGATGGAGGAGAACATGTTGCTGGCCAGCGGTCTCGGCGCGACCCGCAACCTGTTCGTCTCCGCCGCGTACTTCCGGTCGATGGTGAACGCCGACGCCATGGACCTGCTGGGCCGGTACGTCGCCCTGCACGGGTCCGACGCCCCCGCGCTGAACAACGCGGCGGAGTCCTGCTACGAAGGGCTTCGCACGCTCGCGAGCCTGGTGCGGCGGGCCGGCACCGCGCGGCTGCCGGAGCTGAACGCGGCGATCGACGGCGTGGCCTACCACGGTCCACGTGGGACGGTGGAGTTCCACGGGCCGCAGGCCGAGCAGTACGTGCACCTGGCCGTCGCGGACGGCTACGACTTCGACGTGATCACCCGCCTCTGACCGTCGGCCACCGCCTTCCCGGTCACCCGGCCACCCCACCCCCGATCGTCCCCGCAGGCCCCTTGACGTGCCTCTTCCGGCCACTTACCTTCATCTGAAATTATTCAAAGTGGTGCTAATAGGGAGGCGCGATGAGCAACGTCGGCCTGCTCTACGTCGGTGCCGTGCTGCTGGTCAACGGCATGGCGCTGCTCGGGAAAGTGCCCGCCCGGTCGGCCGCCGCACTGAACCTGTTCGTCGGCGCGCTCCAGTGCGTCACCCCGACCGTGCTGATCATCCAGGCCAACGGCGACGCGGACGCCGTCCTCGCCGCGTCCGGCCTGTACCTGTTCGGCTTCACCTACCTGTACGTCGGCGTCGCGAGCCTGGCCGGGCTCGAAACCGAGGGCATCGGCTGGTTCTCGCTGTTCGTGGCGGGCGCGGCGGTGGTGTACGCCGGGATCTCGTTCTTCCGCAACGACGATCCGGTGTTCGGCGTGATCTGGCTGTCGTGGGCGCTGCTGTGGGCGTTGTTCTTCCTGGTGTTCGGCCTCGGCGAGGAGAGGCTGACCCGGTTCACCGGCTGGGCGGTGGTGCTGCTGAGCCAGCCGACCTGCACCGTGCCCGCGTTCCTCGCGATGACCGGCTCGCTGCGCTCGGACACCGGCACCGGCCTGCTCGCCGCCGGGCTCGCCGTGGCGCTGATCGCGCTGGCCGCCGTGCTGGCGGCACAGCGGAAGTTGTTCGTACCCCAACCCGTTCTGGCCAAGGAGAGCTGATGCGACACGGTGACATCTCGGCTAGCCCCGACACTGTCGGCGTCGCGGTGGTCAACTACAAGATGCCCCGGCTGCACACCAAGGCCGAGGTGCTCGACAACGCGCGCAAGATCGCGGAGATGCTGGTGGGCATGAAGACCGGCCTGCCGGGCATGGACCTGGTGGTGTTCCCGGAGTACTCGACCCAGGGCATCATGTACGACCCGGGCGAGATGTACGACACCGCCGCGTCCGTCCCCGGCGAGGAGACCGAGATCTTCTCCGCCGCCTGCCGCGAGGCGAACACCTGGGGCGTCTTCTCGATCACCGGTGAGCGGCACGAGGAGCACCCGCACAAGCCGCCCTACAACACCCTCGTGCTGATCAACAACAACGGCGAGATCGTGCAGAAGTACCGCAAGATCCTGCCGTGGTGCCCGATCGAAGGCTGGTACCCCGGTGACACCACGTACGTCTCCGAGGGGCCCAAGGGCATGAAGATCTCCCTGATCATCTGCGACGACGGCAACTACCCGGAGATCTGGCGGGACTGCGCGATGAAGGGCGCGGAGCTGATCGTGCGCTGCCAGGGCTACATGTACCCGGCGAAGGACCAGCAGGTGCTGATGGCCAAGGCGATGGCGTGGGCCAACAACTGCTACGTGGCGGTGGCCAACGCCGCCGGGTTCGACGGCGTGTACTCGTACTTCGGCCACTCGTCGATCATCGGCTTCGACGGCCGCACGCTCGGCGAGACCGGTGAGGAGGAGTACGGCATCCAGTACGCGCAGCTTTCGCTGTCCGCGATCCGGGACGCGCGCACGCACGACCAGTCCCAGAACCACCTGTTCAAGCTGCTGCACCGCGGCTACTCGGGCGTGCACGCGGCGGGCGACGGCGACCTCGGCGTCGCGGACTGCCCGTTCGAGTTCTACAAGCTCTGGGTGACCGACGCCCAGAAGGCGCGGGAGAACGTGGAGGCGATCACACGCGACACGGTGGGCGTCGCGGACTGCCGCGTCGGCACGCTCCCCGTCGAGCGGACGCACGAGGCGTGAGGACGGCCGATGCCGTACCTGACCGACATGTTCCATGAGCAGAACCGTCTCGCGGGCGGCGGGCAGGACCCGGCGCCCGCGGCGGTGGCGGCCCGACTGCGCGGCCGGATGCTCGGCCAGGACGACGCGGTGGACGCGGTCGTGCGCGCGATCACGCTGGCCCGTGCCGGCGCGCACGACCCCGACCGGCCGCTGGCCAACCTCCTGCTGGTCGGCCCGACCGGCGTCGGCAAGACGGAACTCGTCCGGCGGGTGGCCGCCGAGCTGAGGTCCGGACCCGACGACCTGTGCCGGGTGGACATGAGCGCGCTGGCGCAGGAGCACTACGCGGCGTCGTTCAGCGGCGCGCCGCCGGGGTACGCGGGCAGCAAGGAGGGGTTCAGCGTCTTCAGCCGGACCACGGTGGAGGGCGACCCGTACACGCCGGGCATCGTGCTGTTCGACGAGGTGGAGAAGGCGCACCCGACCGTGCTGCGGGCGCTGCTGCACGTGCTGGACACCGGCGTCCTGCGGCTCGCGAACGGCCAGCAGACCATCTCCTTCCGCAACAGCTTCGTGTTCCTGACCTCCAACCTGGGCTCGGCGGAACTCGCTCGGCAGGCGAGCCGTTGGCGCCGGCTCCTCCCCCGCCGCGACGTCGTCTCCCGCGCCCTGACCGCGTTCTTCGACCCCGAATTCCTCAACCGCATCGACGAGGTGGTCGAGTTCCACGCCATCCGCCCCGACATCGCCCTGGACATCACGCTGTTGGAGGTCGACCTGGTGCGCCGCCGGATGCGCGGGCGCGGCGTCCGGCTGGAGGTCGAGGACGCCGCGGCCGAGTGGATCGCACGACGCGGGTTCGACCCGGTGTACGGGGCGCGGGCGCTGCGGCGCTGCCTGCGGGTGGAACTGATCGCGCCGGTCGCGGCGGAGGTGCTGCGCATCCGCCCCACCGGCACCGATCCGCTGCACGTCGCCGTTCGGGTGACCAACGGCGAGTTGACCGCCCACGGCGAGCAGGAGTGATCACCCTATCGGCGGGGCATCATCCGGAAATCCGATTATCCGAACGGCCTTGACGGTTTGTCCGGGACACCGAAACGAATTCAGCGACGACGCAATTCAGGGACGACGCAGGAGGAAGTTCAGCACATCGGCCTTGAAGACCGGCCGCCCTTCCGCGTCCAGGAGTTCCGCCTTCGTGCGGATGAGGCCGCGGTCCGGCTTCGAGTTGGACGCCTTGGCCTCCACCACGGTCACCCGCAGGTGGAGGCGGTCGCCCGCCCGGACCGGCCGCAGCCAGCGCAGTTCGTCCATGCCCGGACCGCCGAGGCTCGCCACCGTGGACAGGTAGTGGGTGGCGAACAGGCGCATCATCAGGCCGGCCGTCTGGAAGCCGCTCGCGATCAGGCCGCCGAACGGACCCTCGGCGGCCTTCCCCGGATCGACGTGGAAGTACTGCGGGTCGTACTCGCGGGCGAACTGGACGATCTTCGCCTCGTCCACCGAGACCTCTTCGGCGAATTCGTAGGTCGCGCCGGGCAGGTAGTCCTCGAAGTACCGCTGGTCGATGGCCGGGGTGAATGCGGTCATTGCCCTCGCTCATCCTCTCGCGATCCGTAATCTCGACGCTATCACGGCACCGCGATCGCACCACTCGTCACCTGAACGGAGGACCCGCGTCGGCGACCGGGCGGAGAAATGCCGTTCTCGCGCGGTATTCCGGTCACGACTCCCGACCGATACCGACGGACTTGGTCACGACTCGACCGATGCCGAGCGGCTTGGTCACGACTCCCGGCCGATGCCGAGGAACTTGGTCACGACTCCCGGCCGATGCCCAACGGCTTGGTCACGAGATACAGACCCGACGCCGTGTCGTGCAGATCGCTCGGCTCGATGCGCAACGCCGCCAGATTGGACGACTCCCCCTCCGGACGCGCCTCGTCAGCACGCCGCCGCGCCCGGTCCGCCTCCTCGATCAACTCGGTCATCACCGCGGTGCCACCGGCCGCACGCGCGTCACGCAGGTCGCTGAGCCCCGCGACGATCTCCACGAAGGCCGCGTTCGCCTGCTCGCCCGCCTGCCGCTCCTTCTCCCGCACCATGCGCTGCGCGAGCCAGAAGTAGCTGTCCTTGCCCTGGTACTGCTCGTACACGCCGGACACGAGCACCAGCAGCCGCGCGTAGGCGTTGCGGTACAACGTCTCGTAGAACCCGGCGGCCTCGCGTTCGGTCACGTCGCCGCGCGCCGTGGCGAGGATCGACGCGGCGGCCAGCGTGGCGCTGTAGAGCGCGAGGTGCACGCCGGTGGACAGCAGCGGGTCCAGGAAGCACGCCGCGTCGCCCACCTCGTAGAAGCCCGGACCACAGAACGCGTCCGCCACGTAGGAGAAGTCCTGCTCGATGCGCACCGGCCGCTGGAACACGCCGCCGGCCATCAGGTCGCGCACGGTCTCCGAATCCCGCACCACGTGCAGCAGCATTTCCTCGTCGGAGCCGAACTCGCGCCGCCGCTGGAGGAAGTTGTCCTGGTGGGTCACGAATCCGACGCTGTGCACGCCGTCGCGCAACGGGATGACCCAGTACCAGCCCTCCGGGTGGGAGATCACGTCGATGCCGCCCGCCGGGGTGTTCGGCAGCGTCGTGCCGCCCTCCCAGTAGCCCCAGATGGCCACGTTCCGGAAGATGTCGTGCGGCCTGCGGTTCTTGAAGTGCCGCGCCGACAGCACGCCCGCGCGGCCCGAGGCGTCGACGAGGTGGTCGAACTCCTCGGTGTGCCGGACCCCGTCGTCGTCCGTCCACTCCGCCGCGTACGGCCGGTCGCCGTCGAACAGCACCCGCCTGACGGTCGCGCCCTGCCGCACGTCCGCGCCCTGCTCGGCGGCGTGGTCGAGCAGGATGTGGTCGAAGTGGTCGCGTTCCACCTGCCACGACGAGACGTTCGTGCCGAACAGCTCGGACCAGTCGATGGTCCAGTCCTCCTCGGCTCCCCAGCGCAGCAGCGCGCCGCGCTTGGCCGGGTACCCCTGGGCGTCGATCTTGTCGACCACGCCGGACAGGCCCAGCACGACCCGACACGACGACGCCAGCGACTCGCCGATGTGGTAGCGGGGGAAGTGCTCCCGCTCCAGCAGCACGACGTCCACCCCGTTGCGGGCCAGCAGGGCCGCCGCGGTCGAGCCGCCGGGGCCGCCGCCGATCACGAGCACCTTCTCGGTCATGTGCTTCCTCGCTTGTCGCCGGAATAGCGGGAAATGGATTCACGGCCGCCTCCGACGCTATGAGGGGCCGAACGGCAGTGTCAACGGCAAACTGCTTCAGCGGCGGTTCAGCGTCCTGAAAGCGGTCGTTCAGGAAATGTGCAACCCGCTCCGTGCTAACTTGGCGATGCGTTTCCGTGCGACCGGCGAGGGAGTCATGGAAAATCCTTGCGTGTTCGTCACCGGCGTTTCCCGGGGAATCGGCCGGGCGGTGGTGCGGCAACTCGCCCGGGACGGCTGGGACGTCGCCGGCTGCTTCCGGACCGGTGCGGACGAGGCCGACAAGGTGGCCGCGGAGGTGGCCGGGCTGGGGCGGCGGGTGTTGTTCGCGCAGTGCGACGTGCGTGCCCGGGACGCGGTGGAAGCACTGGTGGAACGAGTGGAGGAGGAGATCGGGCCGATCACCGGCCTGGTCAACAACGCCGCGGTGACCCGCAACAGCCCGGCGGTGCTGATGCCGCCGCAGGCCTGGCAGGAGGTCGTGGACGTCAACCTGACCGGGGTGTGGAACGTCAGCCAGGCCGTCCTGTTCCGATTCCTGCGCCGCCGCCGGGGTGCGATCGTGACGATTTCCTCGATCGTCGGCATCCGCGGGTTCGTGACCATGGGGAATTACGCGGCGAGCAAGGCCGGGGTGATCGGGATGAGCAAGTCGCTGGCCCTGGAGGCCGCGCCGCACGGCATCCGGGTGAACGTCGTCGCACCCGGCATAACGGACACCGCGCTACTCGACGACATACCGGAAAAAGCCCGCCCGAAAGCGCTCCAGGGCATTCCGCTGGGCCGGTTCGCGCGGCCCGAGGAGATCGCGGACGCGGTGGCGTTCCTGCTGTCGGACAAGGCGTCGTACGTGACCGGGCAGGTGCTCCAGGTCGACGGCGGCGCGGCGATGTGAGGAGGGCACCGGTGTCGATCGGGATCGTCGGGCTGGGCGCGCACCTGCCCGACCGGGTGGTGACGAACGCCGAGGTGGCCGCGTGGGCGGACACCACGGAGGAGTGGATACACACCGTCACGGGCATCGAGGAGCGCCGGTACGCGGCGGACGACGAGGCGACCTCCGACCTCGCGGTCGCCGCCGCGCGCGCCGCGCTGGGCAGCGGTCCGGTCGCCCCGCCGGCGGCGATCCTCCTCGCCACGTCGACCCCGGACCAGCCGCAGCCGGCGACGGCGTCGGTCGTGCAGCGCGCCCTCGGGTTCGCGGGCGTGCCGTCGTTCGACCTCAACGCCGTGTGTTCCGGGTTCCTCTACGCCGTGGTGGTCGCGGAGGCGTTGCTGCGCACCGGTCCGGGAGGCACCGCGCTGGTCGTGGGCGCCGACAAGTACTCCACGATCATGAACCGCCGCGACCGGCGCACGGTCAGCCTGTTCGGCGACGCCGCCGGCGCGGTCGTGCTGGGCGAGGTGCCCGCCGGGTACGGCATCCAGGCGTCGCACCTGCTCACCGACGGCCACCACGCGGAACTGATCGAGGTCCGCGCGGGCGGCACCCGGCTGCCCGCGGGCGATCCGGACGACCACCTGTTCCGGATGAACGGCTTCGTCGTGCGCGAATACGTCCTGCGCACCCTGCCCAAGGCCGTGCACGCGGTGCTCGACGCGTCCGGGGTGCGGCTCGACGAGGTCGACCGGTTCGTCTTCCACCAGGCCAACGCCCGCCTGGTCGAGACGTGCGCGGAGGAGTTGGGCGTCCCGCCGGCCAAGGTGCCGCTGACCGCGCCCCTGCTGGGCAACACCGCGGCGGCGTCGATCCCGGTCACGCTCGCCGCCGCCCACCGCGAACGGCCGCTGCGGCGGGGCGAGCGGATCGTGCTCGCCGCCGTCGGCGGCGGGATGAGCACCGGCGCCGTGCTCCTGACCTGGTACTGACCTGGAACCCGACCGGAAGGAAGAGGGATGAGTGGCTGGGACGAAGTGCACCAGTGGGTCCTGGACCAGCAGGACGAGA
Source organism: Actinosynnema sp. CS-041913 (assembly GCF_050942485.1). Taxonomy (NCBI): domain Bacteria; kingdom Bacillati; phylum Actinomycetota; class Actinomycetes; order Pseudonocardiales; family Pseudonocardiaceae; genus Actinosynnema; species Actinosynnema sp. CS-041913. The sequence goes on from NZ_CP192037.1 coordinate 5,017,811, forward strand.
TCGGCCGGCGCGACGAGCTGCCGCCCGACCTCGACCTGTACGAGGCGGGGGTGCTCACCTCGCTCCAGGTCATCGAGCTGCTGGTGGTCATCGAGCGCGCGAGGGGCGAGAAGGTCGACCGGATGGCCATCGAGCCCGACGACTTCCGCACGCTGGACGCGTTGCGGCGCAAGTTCTTCGGCGACCAGGTCCCGGCGCGGTAGCGGTGTCGGCAGCCCTGCGGGTCGCCCGTCCGGGCGAGTTGGACAGCCTGGAGCTGGTCGCCCGGCCCCGCCGCGGGCCGGGGCCCGGCGAGGTCGCGATCCGGGTCGAGGCGGCCGGCGTGAACTTCAAGGACGTGCTGGTCGCGCTCGGGATGTCCGGTGAGTCGCACGACCTGGGCCTCGACGGCGCCGGTGTGGTGACCGAGTCCGCGGCGGACGGCCTCCGGCCCGGTGACCGCGTCGCGTTCTTCCACGAAGGCGCGTTCGCGGACCACGTCACGGTGCCCGCGGACCTGGTCATGCCGGTGCCGGACGGGATGTCCACGATCGAGGCGGCCACGGTGCCCGTCGCGTTCCTGACCGCGTGGCACGGTCTGGTGCGGCTCGCGTGGCTGCGGCCGGGCGAGGTGGTGCTCGTCCACTCGGCCGCCGGGGGTGTGGGGCTCGCCGCGCTGGATGTCGCCCACCTGTGCGGCGCGGAGGTGCTGGCCACGGCGGGCACCGCCGCGAAGCGCGGGTACCTGCACGGGCTGGGCGTGGCCGAGGTGATGGACTCGCGCACGCCGGACTTCGGCCGGCAGGCGGAGGGACGGGTCGACGTGGTGCTGAACTCGCTGCCCGGCCCGGCCCTGCGCGCGGGCCTGGACACGTTGCGCGAGGGCGGGCGGTTCGTGGAGATCGGCAAGCACGACATCCACGGCGGCGGGTCGATCCCGCTCGCCCCGTTCCGCCGCAACCTCAGCCTGCACAGCGTGGACCTGCTGCTGATGTCCCGGGTGCGCCGTCCGCTGGTCGGCGACCTGTTCCGCGAGCTGGTGCCGCTGTTCGCGGAGAAGCAGCTCGCGCCCCTCCCCCACGTGGTGCACGACGTGGAGGACGCGCCCGCCGCGTTCCGGGCGCTGACCACGGGCCGGCACATCGGCAAGGTGGTCCTCGCTTTCCCCGGCTAGCGGGTCGCCGCCCGGAATCGCCGCTTCCGCAGTGGCCGGCGCGCCTGGCACAGTCTTCAGCGTGTCGTTGGACGATCTGCCGGCCTGGCTGCCGGCCTGGTGCGTGGACCGGTTGGGGGACGAGCCGGTCGGCGTGCTGTTCGAGCTGCGGCAGATGTCGGCGGTGTTCGGGCTGCGGCTCGCCGGTGGTCGGGACGTCGTGGTGAAGGCGCGGGAGGACGACGGACGCGCTGCGTCGTGTGTCGCCGCGCAGGCCCGGCTGGCGGAACGGGGGTTCCCGTGCGCCCGACCGCTCACGCAGGCCGTCCGCGTCGGCGCGCTGGCCGTGCACGCCGAAGAATCCCGGCCCGGTGGTGAGCTGCTGCGCGGCGACTCGCCGGACGTCGCCGCGCGCTACGCGGCGGTGTTCGCCCGGCTGATGGCCGACCTCGCCGACGTGACCGTCGCGCCGCCCCTGCCGAACCCGCGCTGGGCGCGGTGGGACCACACGGACGCCGGGCTGTGGCCGGCGATCGGGTTCCTCGACGAACGGGACCAGAGCGCCGTGCCCGCGTACGTCGTCGACACGGCCGAGCGGGTCCGCAAGCGGCTGCTGGCCACCGACCTGCCGTGCGTGCTGGGTCACGCCGACTTCGAGGCGCAGAACCTCCGCTGGCGGGACGGGGACGTGTGGGCCGTGCACGACTGGGACAGCCTGGCGTGGCAGCCGGAGGCGGCGCTGGTGGGCGCGGCGTCCGGGACGTTCGCCGGCGCCTTGCCGCCGACCCTGGCCCCGGTCGGGAGTTCCGCCGCGTTCCTGGCGGTCTACCAGGACCTCCGGGGGCGCCGGTTCACCGCGGAGGAGCAGGAGGTCGCGTGGGCGGCCGGCCTGTGGACGGCGGCGCACAACGCCCGCTGGGAGGCCCTGCACGGCGACACCCCGCTGTGCGGTGACGCCGTCCGCGCCCAGGCGGCCGAACGCCTCCGCCGAGCGAACGCCTGAGCCGGCTGCTCAGAGGCGGTGCACGCTGGCGCTGGTCTCCAGTTCCCGGTCGCGGCGCAGCATCAGCCGGTGCAGGCGCTGGATCTCCGGGCCCGGCTCCATGCCGAGACCGGCCACCAGTCGCTCGCGCAGCCGCGAGTAGGCGGTGAGCGCTTCCGCGGTGCGGCCGGCGCGGTAGAGGGCGATCATCAGGTAGCCGTGGAAGGTCTCCCACTGCGGGTACCGGTCGACCAGGATGTGCAGCTCGCCGACCAGTTCCTTGTGCCGGTTCAGCATCAGGTTGACGCGCACGAGCTGCTCCTGGGCGGCGAGGTGCTCCTCGTCGAGCCGGATCGCCAGGTGGTGCAGCGCGACACCCTCCCGCACGTCGGCGAGCGCCGCGCCGTCCCACAGGTCCACGGCGCGGCGCAGCAGGGTGGACGCGGACTCCAGGTCGCCCGCCACCTGGGCGTCCCGCGCCTCGCGCGTCCACGCGCGGAACCGGTCGAGGTCCAGCCGGTCGACCGACTCGACCAGGTAGCCGTGCGGTCTGGTCTGCACGCGGACCGTGCCACGGCGTTGTAAATGCTTGCGCAGCCGGGAGATGTACACGTGCACCGCGGCGGCACTGGTCGGCGGCGGCGACTCCGGCCACAACTCCTCGCGAAGCTGACCGCTCGACACCACGTGCCCGGCGTTGACCACCAGCAGGGCCAGCGCGGTGCGTTGTTTCCTCGGTTGCGGCGTGTGGTCCACACCGGACGCGTCACGCATCCGGAACGGGCCCAACACGGCGAAATCCATTGGTTCCCCCTGTCGTCGTTCCGCGGTCGGACGAGCCGCGACGCGCGCCGTCGCACGCCGGAGGTCGGGTCAGGAGGGCACGATCACGTCGGTCCGCGCACCGCGTCCCGCGGCGTGCCGGATTTGCCCCCTAGCGTGGGTGTCACCGAGGATCACCCTCTTCTCACTCTATGTACAAGTGATCCCCCTGTCATCCGACGACCGCCGGCTCACCCTGATGGCTCAGCCGGCGTGACCCGGCGTGGCCGCGGCGGACGGGGCAGGTGGCCGACCGACGACGTCCTGGCACGCCGACGCGGTCGCCTGCCTCACGACCAGGGCTTCTGCTTCTCCAGCTCCTCGTTCACCAACTGGAGGAAGGCCCGCACCTCGGTCTCGCCGTACGGCGGCTCGATGTCCGCCGTCACGGGGTCCGCCTGCGCGAGCGCCTGGGTGATGGCCCGCGCGTACGCCTCGGGACCGTCCACGAAGTACTCGCGGGCGATCATGGCCTCCACCATGCTCGCCGCGACCTCGCGGTCCAGGCCCGGGGCCCGGAACAGGCCGTAGATCACCGAGTTCAGCTCGGCGCGGTGGTCGATCGTCATCGTGCTCCCCTTCGGGGTCTCCGGCGCTGGGCGGACAGCGTCAGGCGAACATCGGGCGGCCACCGGGCCGCGGGCCCTGGAAGTCCCAGATCGGCGGCCGGATGCCGTTCCGGGAGAACTCCTGGGCGAGGTTGGACATGTGCTCGGGGCCGGGCTGGTAGTGGCCGCTCGCGGCGGTGGCGTAGTTGACCCGTCCGTTGGTGACCGACAGCTCCCCCGCCGCCGCCACCGGGTGGCCGCCGGCCAGCGACGAGTGGTGGAAGTGGCCCGGCGCGTGGTGGTTCGAGGCGTACATGTTGCCGTTCCCGTCCATCACGAAGATCGCCCGCTGCCCGCCCCACGCCGAGGTGCCCGACTGCGTGTCGTACAGCGAGCCGTCGCGGGCCCTGCGCAGGTTCCCGCTCCCGTCGACGAACACGCGGTGCGCCTCGCGCTCCTGCGGCGACAGGCGGCGCACCGACCGGCCCGGGAACGGGTTCGCCGGGTGGTTCGGGTCCGTCTCGTGGCGGTACTTGTCCAGCATCGGCTTCTGCCGGTGGTAGCGCGGCACGGTGTGCGGCCCCGGCGTGCCCGGACCCCCGTGGTGCCCGGACGGCCTGGTCCCGCCGCCGCTGCCGCCGCGGTTCGACCGGCGCAGCCACTGGAGGATCGGCCGGAAGATGCCGGCGTTCCCGCCGCCGCCCCGGCCCCCGCGCCTAGCCATTGAGCACCGCGTTGATCGCGACGTCCAGCGCGACGTCCAGCAGCAGCTTGGTGATCTGGCGGAAGATCGGGATCTCCAGCAGCGACGCGCCGAAGGTCACCACGGCGGTCGCGATGGCCTGGGCGATCTCGATGGCCAGCACGACGAGCTGCGCGATCACGGCGACCTTCAGCGCGATGAGCGCCCCGGCGCAGACGTACAGCCCCGCGCCGACCATGGCCGCGGCGGTCGCGCCGTCCTCCAGGTTGTTCTTCGGCGCGTCGTCGCCGTCCCAGAACGACCGGAACCGCTCGACCGCCTCCGCCCTGTTCTGCGACCACACCGCTTCGGCCTGCCCGTGCGCCTCGCCCACCGAGCCGCTCAGGCGGTCGCCGAAGGCGATCCACTCGCCCGCCAGGTCGAACAGCTTGCCCTCGTCGCCCTCCGGCCAGGTGAAGCCGAGCGTGTTCAGCAAGCCCGACAGCTCGGCGGGCAGCATGATCCCCGTGGTCACTGGCCCAGCCTCCCCAGCAGGCCGGTGAACAGCCCGTCGTTGGCCTGCTCGACGCCGGTGTACTCCGCGCCCATCTCGACCAGCTTCCCGCCGGTCTCGGTCAGCACGGCGGTGTTGTCGTCGAAGCACTCCAGCGCGGCCTGGGAGATGGCGTCGTAGACCATCTTCATGGCCGAACCCAGGTCGTCACCGCCGAACGCGTTCTCGAACCCCGCGAGCCGCCCGCTGAACGACTCGATCTCACCCGCCAGCCGCTCGGCCGTGGCGGTGAGCTGTTCTCCCGACTGGCCGATCGTGCCACCCGTGAGGTCCAGATCCCCGGACACCTTCCCCCGCTTCCCGAGCCTTACGGCCCGCCGATGCTACCCATGATCGAGTTCAGCTTCTTGGTGTACCCGCGCAACTGGTCCAGGCTCTGCGTGCGCAGCGCGTCGGCCTGCGCGGCCAGCCGCCCGAAGTCGGCCCCCGCGGCGTCCGGCGGCGACTGGTCGCGCCGCTTGGCGGTCCAGTCGTCCAGCGCGGCGTTGACCGCCTGCCGGGCGCGGTCGTCGAACTGCCGGCTCGTCATGCCCCGCACCGCGCCGGACAGCTCCACTTCGGACACCGTGCCGTCCACCCCGACGGTGACCCACACCTCGTGGTCCTCATCGGAACCGCTGCCGGTCACCTGCGGCCCCTGGAACCCGGCGAGCTGGTCACGCGCCGTGCGCAACGCCGTCGCGGCGTCGGAGAACACCGCGTCCACCCCGCTCGGCGACGGATCGCCGCGCATCCCCGTGCGAGGCCCCACCTTGGCCATCACGTCGTCCAGCGCCGAGCCGATCCGCCGCAGGAACTCGCCGCTCTGCTCGCCGACGGAGTTCAGCCGGTCCAGCAGGACGTCCAAGTCAGGCAAGGGATCGGTGGCGGTGGGCACGGCCGCCCTGGCCGCGGCCAGCGCGGCGTTCACGGCCGTGGCGAGGTGGTCGCCCAAATCGCTCGTCGGGAGTTCGGCCGGCGACCGCCGCACGGCCACCGCCGTGACCCGGCCCTCCGCGACGGTCACCTCCACCAACCCGTCGGCGGACCGGCCGGCGAACCGCCCGTCGTGCTCGGGCACCACGCCCAGGTCGTCGCCCTCCTCGCCGAGCGACCGCCGGTATTCGTCGAGCCGCTGCTCGGGGCTCGCCCCGCTGTCCACAGTGCACCTCCGACCGCTTTGGGTTGTGCCCGAGCGTACTACCCCTTGCACAGCCGGTAGTCGATTTCGGAATTCGCGGCCGGATCGCGTTCGTCCACCGTGGACGGGCCTCGGGCGGATCACCGCGCGGAGAGCGCCTGCCGCCAGTGCTCGGCGGCCTGGGCCATGTCGTGGCCGAGGTGCTCGAAGAAGCGGCTCGTGGTGTGAAGTCGTGCCCCCGCAGGGGTTTCCCGGCCGAGGACGTCGGCGCCGTGCCGCGTGGTGGCCGCCCACATCGCCATCGACCGGGTGCTCGACGCCCAGGCCCGGTACCAGACGTCCTCGTCGATGAGATAACGATCACGCCGGTCGTGGGGGTCGCGTTCCCTTTTGACCATTTCGAGCGGTTCGAGGTAGTTCACGGCTTTGGACACCGACGCCGGGCTGACCTGGAGCCGCTGCACCAGTTCCGCGGCGGTGAGACTGCCGGTGTCGCTGGTGTACAGGCAGGCGAGCACCCGCGCCATCATCGGCGGGAGTCCGGTCTGGACCATCATCCCGGCGAACCGCCGCTCGAACTCCCGCACCGTTTCCGGGCCGCGGTCACGGGTGGCGGCCGTCGTGGTGGCGGCGGTGGCCGTGGCGGCGGTGGTGGTGGTCGGCGTTGCCGGACGCCTGGTCGCCTTGCGGCGGCGGGCCCGCCACGCGGTCGCCTGGTGCGCCCGGTTGGCCCGGTAGCCGTGGGGTCCGCCGTTGCGCGCGATCTCGCGGCTGATGGTGGACGTGGACCGCGCCAGGCGGCGGGCGATCTCGGCGTATTCGAGTCCTTCGGCCAGCCCCGCGGCGATGTGCCTGCGGTCCTCGTGGCTGAGGCGCCCTCCCGGCATCCGTCCTCCCCGGTCGGTCCGATGCGGTCGGTGCAAGTGTGCATTCACGCGCCATCCCATTGCAACGCTGATGCGCACCGCGTTGCATTCGCCGACAAGCTCGTGGCAACGATTAATGTCCCGCCACCTGCGCAGACAACGAAAGATGGGCGACTTCGAATTGCCCCTCCCCCGAACGAGTCGTAGCGTTTTTGACAGTGCGAACGATTCGGACGTCGCCGGTGTGGCGACCCGTTCGCACGCCGGTCGTCCGAAAGGAAATCGACGTGACGTCTTCACCTCCGGTGCCCGCGCTGCCCGTGGAGCGGGCTCCGGGCCGACCCTTCGACCCGCCCGAAGGGCTCGCCGAGCTGCGCACGCGGAGCCCGCTGACCAGGATGGCGTACCCGGACGGGCACGTGGGCTGGCTCGCGACCAGCCACACCCTGACCCGCGAGGTGCTGGCGGATCCGCGCTTCAGCGCCAGGGCCGAGCTGCGGCACGCCCCGATCCCCGGCGTCGCCGCCGCCGACCGCCCGCGACCCGCGCCGCCGGGCAGCTTCACGGCGATGGACCCGCCCGAGCACACCCGCTACCGCCGCCTGCTGACCGGCCAGTTCACCGTGCGCCGGGTGCGCCGGCTCACCGAACGGATCGAGGAGGTCACCGCCGAGCACCTGGACGCGATGGACCGCCACGGCCCGACCGTGGACCTGGTGGAGGCGTACGCGCACCCGATCCCGGCGCAGGTGGTCTGCGAGCTGCTCGGCGTGCCCTACGCCGACCGCGCGCGTTTCCAGCAACACGCGATGGACCTGTTCCGCCTGGGCTCCTCGACCGAGGAGATGATGGCCGCCTACGCCGCGGTGCACGGCTTCGTGCACGAGTTGGTGCTCGCCAAGCGCGCCGCGCCGACCGACGACGTGCTCAGCGGGCTGACCGCCACCGACCTCACCGACGAGGAACTCGTCAACATCGGCTTCACGCTGCTGGGCGCGGGCCTCGACACCACGGCCAACATGGTGGCCCTGAGCGTCTTCGCCCTGCTGCGCCACCCCGAGCAACTCGCCGCGCTGCGCGCCGATCCGAGCCTCACCGACCACGCCATCGAGGAGCTGCTGCGCTACCTGAGCATCATCCCGTTCACGATCCGCGTGGCGCTGGAGGACGTCGAGCTGGCCGGCGTGCTGGTCAAAGCGGGCGAGTCGGTCACCGTGTCGATCCCGGCGGCCAACCGCGACCCGGAGCGGTTCGCCGACCCCGACACGCTCGACCTGTCCCGCCCGGCCGGCGGGCACGTCGCCTTCGGCCACGGCATCCACCAGTGCCTGGGCCAGCAGCTTGCCCGCGTGGAGCTGCGGGTCGCGCTGCCCGCGCTGCTCGACCGGTTCCCGAGCCTCCGCCTGGCGGTCGCGCCCGACGAGGTGGCGATGCGCACCGACATGCTCATCTACGGCGTGCACCGGCTCCCGGTCGACTGGGACAGGTGAGCGATGGCAGCCAAGGTATGCCTCGTCACCGGCGCCTCGTCCGGCATCGGCCACGCCACCGCGCTCGAACTCCTGCGCGCCGGCCACACCGTGTACGGCGCCGCGCGGCGGGTGCGGAAGATGGACTCGATCCGGGCCGCCGGCGGTCACGTGCTGGAAATGGACGTCACGGACGAGGAAGCCGTCGAACGCGCCGTCGACACCGTCGTCGGGGAGCAGCAGAGGATCGACGTCCTGGTGAACAACGCGGGCATCGGCCTGCACGGCGCCATCGAGGACGTGCCGCTCGCACAGGCGCGTCACCAGTTCGAGGTCAACGTCTTCGCACCCGCCCGGCTGGTCCAGCTCGTCCTGCCGCACCTGCGCGCGCAGGGCTCGGGCACGATCGTCAACGTGTCCTCGATCGGCGGCGAGATCGCCCTGCCGCTCGGCGCCTGGTACTACGCGTCCAAGCACGCGCTGGAGGCGTACTCCGACACGCTGCGCCAGGAGGTGAAGGCGTTCGGCGTCGACGTCGTGCTCATCCAGCCCGGCATCATCAAGACCGAGTTCGAGAGCGGCACGGCGCGGGAGCTGCGCGAGATCTCCGGGCGGGGTGCGTACCGGCGGGTCGCCGAGGCGATGGCGCGGCGGGCCGAGACGGAGCTGGGCGGCGACAGCAAGGCGTCGGACCCCGTCGTCGTCGCGAAGGCGATCCGGGAGGCCGTCGAGTCGACGCGGGCGAAGCCGCGCTACGCCGTCGGCCACCTGGCCCGGACCATCCTGCTGCTGAACAGGCTGCTGCCCGACCGCGCCTTCGACCGGATGGTGACGCGCCCCTTCCGCTAGCCTGGCACTGCCTGTTGATTAAGTCAACAGGCGACCCTCCTTCCCGTGACTCGCCTTGCGCCGGAACAGGCCTGACGGGTGCGCACCGGCACCGGGTATTGACAAAGTCAACACCCGGTGCCGAGACTCACCACGCCACCGCCGTCCGCCGAGGCGGAATCCGGACGAAGGAGTCGCACGCCGTGGCCGAACCCACCACCTCGCGCGAGGGGCCGGAGAACACCGTCGACCGCGCCGCCACCTACCGCCGGATCGCGCTGCGGATCATGCCGCTGCTGGTGATCTGCTACATCGTCAACTACATCGACCGGACCAACATCGGGATCGCGCAGCAGGGGCTGCGGCGCGACCTCGACCTCGGACCGGCGGCCTACGGGCTCGGCGTCACCCTGTTCTTCGTCGGGTTCATCCTGTTCGAGGTCCCCAGCAACGCCCTGCTCGCCCGGATCGGCGCGCGCAAGACGCTCGTCCGCATCATGGCGTCGTGGGGCGTGGTGACCATCGCGACCCTGTTCGTGTGGAACGAGCCGTCCTTCTACGTCGCCCGGTTCCTGCTGGGCGTCGCCGAAGCCGGCTTCTTCCCGGGCGCGCTGTTCTACCTGTCCCGCTGGTTCCCCTCCGCGCGGCGCACCAGGATGACCGCGATCTTCTTCATCGGGGTGCCCGTCTCCGGCGTGATCGGCTCGGTGGTCTCCGGCGCCATCATGCACGGGCTCGGCGGCGCGGCGGGCCTCGCCGACTGGCAGTGGCTGTTCCTGGTGGAGGGCATCCCGCCGCTCGTCCTGGCCCTGCTGGTCTTCCGGCTGTTCGTCGACGAACCCGAGCAGGCCCGCTGGCTCAGCCCGGCCGAGAAGGCGGCCGTGCGCGCCGATCTCGACGCGGACCAGAGCCGGAAGCAGCCCGGCGGGAAAGCGGAGCGGCACGGCGGCCTGTCGGTGGCCTTGCGCGACCGCAAGGTCTGGCTCCTCGGCCTCTGCGCGTGCGGCGCGTACACCCTGGCCAACGCGGTGTCGTACTGGACTCCGCGCATCATCGCCGAAGCGGGTGTCGGCAACGTCCTCGACCTCGGCTTCTTCTCCGCCCTGCCGCCGCTGGCGGGCATCGCGGTGATGCTGGTGGTCAGCCGGCACTCCGACCGGACCCTGGAACGCCGGTGGCACACCGCGACCGGCTGGCTCGTCGCCGCCCTGGCGCTGATCGCGCTCTCGTTCTCCGGCGGCAACGTCGCGCTGGTCGTCGTCCTGCTGGCGGTGCTGGCGGCGGCCCACTACGCGGGGCTCACCGTCTTCTACTCGATCCCCTCGATCTACCTGTCCGACCGGGCCGCGGCGACCGGGATCGCCGTGGTCACCTCGATGGGCTCGTTCGCGGCGGCCGTGTCGCCCTCGCTGCTCGGGTTCATCCAGGAAGGCACCGGGAGCCTCGCGCTCGGCCTCCAGATCAGCGCCGCGTTCGTGCTGCTCGCGGTGGCCCTGCTGCTGCTCGGGGTGCGGGCCGGCGACCTGCGCGAAGCCGAGTCCCGCATCGGGCGCGGCCCCGAACCGGCGGCCGGGCGGACCAAGAGCGGCTCGTAGCCCGACCTCAGTCCAGGAGGCCGGGCCACGATTCGGGAGGGGCCGGTCTCACTCCGCGAGGCCGGCCGGGTGCCGATCGGTCTCCCAGTCGACAAAGGCCGCGATGGTGGCCATGCGGTGCGCGCGGGCGCAGTGTTCTACCCACTCCGCGCCCGCTCGCGCGCGGATCAGTTCGAGTAGCTGGTCGTGCTCGGCGACGGACGCCTCCGCCCGCGCGGGGATGAACGAGAACGTCGACTCGCGGATCGTCGCCAGCTTCGACCAGCCGCGCTGGACCAGCTCGACCAGCGCCGGGTTCGGGCACGGCGCGTACAGCGTCTCGTGGAACTCGTGGTTGAGCTGCGTGAAGACGAGCGGGTCGAACGCGCGCAGGCAGGCGCGCATCCGGTCGTTGACCTCCCGCGCCTGCGCCAGGACCGCGTCGGTGACGTGTGGCGCGGCGAGCGCCGTCGCCGCGCCCTCGACGATCGCCAGCGCCTGCATCGTGTGCCGGTACTCCACCGGGTCGACCGCCGCGACGGTCGCGCCGACGTTGCGCTCGAAGTGGACGAGACCTTCCGCCTGGAGCAGCCGGACCGCCTCCCGGATCGGCACCGGGCTCACCCGGAACTCCTTGGCCAGCGAGCCGAGCACCAGCCGGTGCCCCGAACCGTAGGTGCCGTCGGCGATCCGGGATCTGATCACCTGGTAGGCGTGCTGGGCCTTGCTCAACCCGGCCGCCGGCGTTCCGTCCACAGTGGACACCAGTCGCCACCCGACCCTTCCCACCGTGACCCGGAGTTGCGCCGGCTAGTCACTGTGCACCCAAATCGTATACGACAGCCGCGTGCAGCGCCCTGGACCGACTCCGCGCCTGCCGTAGCGAACACAGAACCCTTGTCACCGCCATTCGAAATGATATATGATCTGGCGTCGAGTCCCGACGCACACCGCCTGCGCACCGTCGCAACCAGTGGAGTCGCAATGTCGCGATTGACGGGAAGTATCGACAGGGAACACCGCCGGGTCGTCCTGGCGGCGATGGTCGGCACGACCATCGAGTGGTTCGACTTCTTCATCTACGCCATCTGCGCCGGCCTCGTGTTCGGCAGCCAGTACTTCGCGGCGCTGGGCGAAAACGCGCTGATCCTGTCGTTCGCGACGGTCGGGATCAGCTTCTTCTTCCGGCCCGTCGGCGCGGTGATCGCGGGCCACCTCGGCGACCGGATCGGCAGGCGCGCGATGCTGATCCTCACGCTGCTGCTGATGGGCGTCTCGACCGTCCTGATCGGACTGGTGCCCACCACCGCGACGATCGGGGTGGCCGCACCGGTCATCCTGATCCTGCTCCGCATCCTGCAAGGGCTCTCGGCGGGCGGCGAATGGGGCGGCGCGGCGCTGCTCGCCGTGGAACACGCCCCGGCCGACCGGCGCGGGCTCTACGGCGCGTTCCCCCAGATCGGCGTCCCGATCGGACTGCTGCTGGCCAACGGCGTGCTCGCCCTGGTCGCCGCGCTCACCACCCCGGCCCAGTTCCTCGCCTGGGGCTGGCGGATCCCGTTCCTGCTCAGCGTCGTGCTGATCGTGGTCGGCATGGTGATCCGCACCAAGGTCGCCGAGAGCCCGGTCTTCGAGGAGGTGCGCCGCTCCAAGGTCCGGTCCCGCCTCCCGCTCGTCGTCCTGCTCCGCCACCACTGGCGGCTGGTGCTCGCGGGCGCGCTGGTGTTCGCGGCGAACAACGCGGTCGGCTACATGACCACCGGCGGGTACGTGCAGTCCTACGCGGTCAAGTCGCTGCACCTGGACCGGTCGACCGTGCTGGCGGCGGTGATGATCTCCGCGCTCGGCTGGCTCGCGAGCACCCTCGTCGGCGGCAAGCTGTCCGACCGCTACGGCCGGATCCGGGTCTACCAGGTCGGTTTCGTCATCCAGCTCGCGTGGATGTTCCCGTTCTTCGCACTGGTCAACACCGGCAACGTCGGCCTGCTGGTGGTCGCGCTCATCCTCTTCTCGGTCGGGCTCGGCTTCACCTACGGGCCGCAGGCGGCGCTGTACGCCGAGCTGTACCCGACCACCGTGCGGTACAGCGGCGCCGCCCTGTCGTACGCGCTCGGCGCGGTGCTCGGCGGCGCGTTCGCCCCGACCATCGCCGAGGCGTTGCAGACCAGCACCGGAACCGTGTACTCCGTCGGCGTCTACCTCGCCGTCGTCACCCTCGTCGGCCTGGCCGCCAGCTTCTTCGTGCCGGACAACCGCGGGCGGGCACTCGACACGACCGGCGACCGACCCCCCGCACCCGTGGTCGAACCCACTTCGCGGACGTCCAACCCGCCGGAGGCCGCCACCCCGTGACCGCTGCCGGCACAAGGGACGCCCTTCCACCCTGTAGGAGGGGCGTCCCTCGTGCCAGGTCTCTCAGGACACGGTCGCCAGCGCCCTCACGGGGGCGGGCCAGGAGTCGTCGGACCACTCGATCGGCGAGTCCTTGCCGGACTCGGCGTGGAAGCCGCGGGCGAAGCTCTGGTTGACCCAGTTGGCTTCGGCGGCGCTCGGGTTGGGGTTGCGGCACGCGGTGCCCGCGCTGCCGCCGGACATCAGGATGGTGCAGCTACCGTTGTAGTTGTCCCGCAGGCCGAGGGAGTGCCCCATCTCGTGGGCCACCACCCGCAGCGGCGAGTAACCCTGGTTGATCTGCACCCGGTCGAGGTAGATGGTGCCCGAGCCGTGCCCGATGGTCGCCCGCGAGCCGCCGCCGCTGCCGACGGTGATCCGGATGTTGCCGCCGCTGGGAACCTGGCTCATCCGGATGTTGGGCACGTGGCTGTTCCAGATCTCGATGGCCTGGGGCACGTAGGACGAGTACTCGCCGCCGCCGCTGACCGTGATGTTCCGGGGGGCGGCCAGGCTCGACGCGGTGTCGGCGTACGCGGGCGTCGCCGAGGCGGGTGGGGCGGTGAAGGTGATCGCCGCGAGCGCGACACCGGCCGCCGCGGTCAGAATTCTGCGAAGCAATGTCAACTCCTTTTCACGGGCAGGGGGAAGTCGACCTGCGAACTTTGTGGACAATCGGCCAGGGAATTCGGATCCGTCGACCGACCGGCAGGACAAACTCACCGTATCGGGCAGGTGTCCTTTCACAAGGCCTCCGCCCGCGGCCCGCCCGGTGTCTCCGTACGACGCGGTGGGCCTGCCGCGCAACAGCGCAGGTGTGCTGCCCCGGCGGGGGATTGCGCCGAACCAAACTCTGGAAAACCCTGTATTTCCGGAGAGTCCGCTTGGTACAACTGGGTCGATCGGAGGTGCCACATGGGGCCAGACCCCCGTACGGCGTTCAGCGCCGCGCTGCGCTCCGCCATCCGCGAGAGCGGCCTCACCCTGCAAGCCGTCCACGCCCGCCTGGCCCGCCGCGGAGTCGTGGTGTCCGTGGCGACGCTGAGTAGCTGGCAGTCGGGCACCAACCGCCCGGAGCGGCCCACCTCGTTACAGGCCGTGACCGAACTCGAAATCCTGCTCGGCCTGGCGCCGGGCGCGCTGATCACCCTGCTGGGCCCGCGCCGACCACGCGGCCGACCGAGCCGGAAACCGAGTGGATACCCGCGGGACGACGTCCTCCCGGAATCGGACGCGGTGGCCGACATCGTGCGTGAGATCAGCCCGGAGAAATTCGACGGCATCCGCCTCCTGTACGTGGAGGAGAACGTGCGGGTGAACCCGGACCGGACCCTGCGCGAAATACGCACCCGCTCGGTGGCCGAAGTGCTCCGGGACGGCGTGCGCCGGTGCTTCTCGATAAACTACGCCCATTCCGCCGACGACCTCGACCTGGTCCGGACGACGGCCATCAACCGCTGCCGACTGGGCCGGGTGCGCCGCAACCACGACCGCCGGCTGATCGGGGCGGAGCTGATCCTGGAGCGCGCCTACCACTCGGGCGAGGTGTTCTCCATCGAGTACAAGACCACCACCGGCCAACCGGTCCTCGACACGGAGTACTTCCGGGTCTTCACCACCTCGGTCACCGTCTACGTGCTGCAGGTGACCTTCCACCACGCGATGCTGCCGGTCCGCTGCCACCGTTTCGAGACACCGTCCTGGTCGCAGCCGAGAGCCGATCGCGAAATCGGCCTGGTGGACCGGAAAACCGCCCTGATAGCGGCCCGGGACGTCGAACCCGGTCTGTACGGCATTCGCTGGGAATGGACCTGACCAGGGCTCGCCGCGGCGAGCCGGGTCCGCCGCAGGTCGTGATCACCGACCGGGCCGGCGGTCGCCGGACGTGGTGCGGTGGCGGGGTGAGTGGCATCCAGAACTCGATGGGTCGCCGCACCGCTGCTGCTGATCTTCGGATTCAGCCGGTTCGGCGACCGCGAGCCCGACGGCCTGCTCGCCGGCGGGGCGGTGGGGCGCGTCGCTGTGTCGTCGCCATCGCCGCCGTGCTCGTCCTGTCCCGACGCACCTCGCCGCTGCTCGGGTCCTGATCGGACGGAGCACGCGGCGTCAGGTGCGGACGGTCGAGAAGCCGTCGCGCGCGGAAGGCACCGGGTGGTCGCTCGCCTGGTTCTGCGCCAGCAGGGACTGGGACTCGGCCACGCCGATCGAGTCGGCCGGAAGGCGGCCGTCCGCGTCGCGAAGGCGCGTGAGGGCGTCGTCCATGGCCTGGTGGGCCGCGAACAGGCACGGTGTGCTGTAGATCGTCACGTCCACGCCCAGCGCGGTGAGGTCGGACAGCGACAGCGCGGGCGAACGACCGCCGGCGATCTGGTTGAACACCAACGGTTTCGCGGCAGCCGCGGCGGCGACCCGGCGGAGCGCGTCGGTCGACGGGATGCCGTCCACGAGCACGGCGTCGGCGTCCGTCGCCGCGAACCTGGCGGCGCGGTCGACCATCTCCGACTCGTCGACGGCATCGCTGCGGGCGACGACGAACAGGTCCGTGCGGGTGGTCAGGACCGCGTTCAGCTTGTCGAGGTAGTCCGGCAGCGGGAGGATCTGCTTGCCGCCGACGTGTCCGCAGCGGCGCGGCCTGCGCTGGTCCTCCAGCACCACCCCGGAGGCGCCCACCTGTTCCAGGCCGCGCACCACGTGGCAGGCGACGTCGCTGTCCACGTAGCCGTCGTCGATGTCCACCAGCAGGTGGTGGCGCGGGAACGCCAGCCGCAGGCGCTGCACGAACGCGATCACGTCCGGCCAGGCGATGAACCCGATGTCGGGCAGGCCGTAGTGGGACGCGGAGAACCCGAAACCCGAGACGAACAGGGCGTCGTAGTGCCGCGCCGCGATCGAGGCCGACAGCATGTCGAACACGCCGATCACCGGCGTCGTCCCGGCGGTCGCCACGGCCTCGCGCAGGGCCTTCCCGTATGCCATGCGGGGAACCTGCCACCGGTCGCCGCACGGGGTCGAGATATCGGATGGATGATCCATCGACACGTCCGGGTGCGCCGTCCGCCGACGGGTCCTCGGTGCACGCCGCGAGCGCACGCCACTCGTCGGGCCGGCCCGGGGACTGACCGGTGACCGTCGTCACCGTCCACGCAGGTTGCCAGAACGGCAACAAACTTTGCGAGGACGGCCGGCGGTTTCGCATAGTGGCGGCGGAGGTGGTCGAGATGACCTATCAGGTGGATGACGGCTATGACGTGGTGGTCGTCGGCGGTGGGGCCGCGGGGTTGAGCGGCGCCTTGATCCTGGCTCGGGCGCGGCGGTCGGTGCTGGTGATCGACGCCGGCGCGCCGCGCAACGCCCCGGCCGAGGGTGTGCACGGGCTGCTGGGCAGGGAAGGGACCTCGCCGACCGAGCTGCTGGAACGCGGCCGGGCCGAGGTGCGGGGCTACGGCGGCCACGTGGTGACCGGCGAGGTCGAGTCCGTGACTCCCGGTGACGACGGTTTCGTGGTGGTGTCGGCCGACGGCCGGCCGGTGCGTGCACGTCGGGTGCTGGTGGCCACCGGGCTGGTGGACGAACTGCCGGCGGTGCCGGGTCTGCGGGCCCGGTGGGGTCGGGATGTGCTGCACTGCCCGTACTGCCACGGCTGGGAGTTCCGCGACCGGGCCGTCGGTGTGCTGGCGAGTGGGCCGATGTCGGTGCACCAGGCGTTGCTGTTCCGGCAGTGGAGCGCCGATGTCACCTACTTCTCGCACACCATGCCGCCGCCGACCGACGAGCAGGCGGAGCAGCTCGCCGCCCGCGGGATCAGCGTGGTGGACGGCGAGGTGGCGTCCCTGGAGGTCGTCGACGACCGCGTCGCCGGCCTCCGGCTGGCCGATGGCACGGTGGTCGACCGCGAGGTGGTGGCGGTCGCGCCGCGGATGGTGGCGCGTGCCGGGTTCCTGGCACCGCTCGGGCTGCGGCCGGTCGAACACCCGTCCGGGGCCGGTGAGCACATCCCCGTCGACGCGACCGGTCGCACCGACGTGCCCGGCGTCTGGTTCGCCGGCAACGTCACCGACCTGTCCGCGCAGGTCGGGGCCGCGGCAGCCGCGGGGGCCGCCGCGGGGGGCCAGATCAACGCCGACCTGATCGCCGAGGAGACCCGCCAGGCGGTCGCCGCCTACCGGGATCCGTTCTCGGCCGAGTCCGAGGCACGTCTGTCCGAACTGGTGATGGGCGACCGACGTCACGGCGTGTGAACTACTTCGGGATCGCGAGCGACCGACGTCACGACGTACGCACTTCGGAACCACCAGCGACCGACGTCACGGCGCGTGAACCGCTACAGGACCACGCGCGGCCGTCGGACGCCGGGGTTCCCGCGTCCACTGTGACCGGTCGGGCCGGTTACCCGCCGGGTGGCTGGGAGCGCGGCGGCCCGTCGAGGCCGAGTTCGGTCGTCTCCTCCTCGTCGGGCATCTCCGGGTCGCGCCAGCCCTCGGCGCGGGTCGGCCCGCCGCCCCGCAGGTCGTTGTCGACCTCCTTCTTGAGCTGGTCGTCCGTCGCTGGACCGTGTTGTGTGCTTCCTCGCTCCACGGTGGCTCCTCCGCGAGTCATCTCATGTGGACACTCCGGGTACCCCCGCGAGGCCGGAATTCACCCACCCTCGCCCGACCGGGTGACCGGTCAGGCGAGGGTGTGCCGGGGTGCCGAGAAGATCGCGGTCACGCAGGGAGTGCCGCTGCGCCGGCTCAGCGACAACGGCGGCCGAGCAGCCAGTTGCCGGGCGACCGCCGCGAGACGGCGCACCTCGAACACCGCCGCCACACACGCACCCGGACCGACCGCGAACGGCAGGAAGGCGTCGGGACGACCCGACCACCCCGCCCACCGGCCGGGGTCGAAGGTGTCCGGGTCGGGCCAGTACCGGGGATGTCGCTGGAGGGCGTACGACGGCACGACCACGTCGTCGCCCTCCAGCACGGCCAGCGGACCGATGCGGTGGTCGCGGAGGACCGGGCGGCGGTGCTGCCAGGCCGGCGGCCAGAGCCGCAGGGTCTCCAACGCGACGTGTTCGGGCTCGGCCCCGCCTGCCGCCACGGCGTCCGGCGCGCGTCGGGCGGCCACCAGGTCTCCCGGGTGCAGCACGCAGACCAGCCAGCTCAGCGCCGCCGCCGACGCGCCGGTGAACGCGCTCACCGCGCGCAGGTACACCTCGCCGCCCACGGCGGGGTCCAGGTCGGGGAAGCCGGGCACCGCGCCCGCCGCCACCGCCGGAGCGGCACGGGCGCAGAGCCGGTGGAACGTGCCGTGGTCCGCCTGTCGGCGATCGCCGGTCACCATGCTGTGGAACACGGCGTCCAGGAACGCGGCGACGGTGTCCCGCAACACCGGCTCGCGGTCGAGCCCCAGCGCCCGCCCCGCCGCCGCGACCACCGCGTGCAGACAAGCGCGGTGCAGGTCGCCGTGGGCGGCGGCCACCGCGTCGACCACGGTTCCGGCCGCCTGCTCCGGGTCCTCGGCGGCGAGCGCGCGGTGCGCCCAGCGGTTCAGCGCGCCGCAGACGTCCGGCGGCAGCGCGACACCGCCGGGCCTCCAGAAGGCGGGCACGTGGTCGAGCCGCCCGTCTGCGTCGACCAGGACGCGCCGGGCCAGTGCGGCGTCGCAGATCACGGCGCTGCCGGCGAGCGTGCGGAACACGGGCCGCCGCACGCACCTGCGGTGCAGCCCCCGCATCCCCCGCCAGCCGGTCCGGCGAATCGGACCGAACGACATCCGTCAGTAGTAGGTGTAATGAGGCCGCCACGCGAGCCGGCGGATGCCGCGCTCCACTCCCAGTCGACGCATCAACGGCCTGATCAGACGCTTCACGTGAGCCCCCATATCGCGTGTCCGGTCTTCGACGAGCCGATCTCCACGAAACGCGGCCCCCGCAGGCACGTCAAGGCGCCGTCCGGGTGACGGGCGCTCATGATCCCCGGGGCTACGCGCCTCAACGCCGTTGGTTCGTGCACCGCGTCTCCGCCGGTCTTGTCGCTGCGCGCGCGGTGCTGCGGCTTCTCTACGATCGCGATGGGTTCCCGGCTGCCGCGCTCTAGAGGTCGGCGAGTGCTCGCCGCAGCCGTTCGGCGGCGGCCTTGCGCCCTTGTTGCTCGTACAGCTCCAGCGCCTGCCGCCAGTTCTCCCGGGCCAGGGCGTGGTCGCCGAGTTCGCGCCGGACTTGGCCGAGCCGGTCCAGGGTGCCTGCCTCCTGGTGGACGTTGCGGCTGTCGCGGTGCAGGGCGAGGGCTTCGTGGAAGTAGCCGACGGCCTCGTTGTGGCGTCCCGTCCGCAACGCGATGAAGCCGAGGGTGTCCAAAGTGTCCCCGGCCGCATGGGAACGCTGACGACGGAAGAGGGTCAGCGCTTCCTCCGCGTGGGCGCGAGCGGTGGTGTGGTCGCCGAGATTGCTCTCGTACCAGGCCATCGCGTTGAGCGAGTGGGCTTCCATCAGGGGGTTGCCCAGGCCGCGCAGGAAGTGCCGCGCCCGGGTGGCTTCGTCCAACGCGCGCCGGATGTCGCCGCGCTGTTCCCAGTGCGCGGCAAGGACTTCGTGGGTGTGCGCCTGGCCGCGGACGTCGCCCGCGTCGCCGTACCGCGCCAGCGCCCGGGTGAGGTGGTCCAGCGCCTCGTCCTGCCTGCTCAGCCGGCCGCACGCGTGGCCGAGGCTGCGGTGCGCCAGTCCCCGGGCCGCCGGATCGCCCGCCTGTTCGGCGGCGGCCAGACCGCGCTGCCAGACCGCCAGCTCGTCGGCGAAGCGCCCCAGGTGGTAGTGGTACGAGTACATCGTCCACGCTAGCTGCCACACCGCGGTGTGCCACCCCTCGGCGGCGGCCAGCTCCTGCACCGCCAGCAGGTTGGCGTGCTCGCGGTCGAACCAGCTCATCGCGGTCGGCTTGTCCGGCGGCGTCGAGCCCGCGTTGCAGCTTGCGGCGGCCGGTTCCGGCGCGACCGGCTCGGAGTCGGGGTTGAGGCGCCTGCGCGCCGCGAACGCGGTGTGCAGGTAGAAGTCGACCAGTCGGCGCCGCGCGGCGCGGTCCGGCGCGGCCCGTTCCGACACGTGGAGGCGGACCAGGTCGTGCATCCGGTACCGGCCGGGACGGTGTTCGTCCACCAGGGACACCTGCTCCAGGCCCCGCAGCACCTTCCTCGCCTCGGTGGCGGCCAGGCCGAGCAGCCCGGCGGTCGCCGCCAGGCCGATGTCCGGGCCGGGCGCCTGGCCCAGCAGCTCGAACGCCCTGGCCTGGTCGGGGCTCAGCGCCGCGTGGGAACACGACAGCACCGCCGCCAGGTCGGTGGCCGGGTCGCCGGTGTCCAGCGCCGCCATCCGGGCGTCGCGGAGTTCGGCGGCCAGCGCGGCGAGCGGGAAGTCGGGATGGGCGGCGGCCCGGCCGGCCACGATGCCCAGCGCCAGCGGCACCCCGGCGCAGCACGCCAGGATCTCGGCCACCGCGCCGGGCTCGCGGTCGACCCGGTGCGCGCCGAGCCGGGAGACGACCAGGTCCCGGGCCTCCCGGTCGGACAGCGTGCCGAGGTGCAGCGTCCGGCCGCCGTGCGTGGTGGCGAGGCCGTGCATCCGGTCCCGGCTGGTGATCAGCACCGTGCAGCCGGGGCTGCCCGGCAGCAGGGACCGCACGTGGGCCGAGTCGCGGGCGTTGTCCAGGACGATGAGCATCCGCTTGTCCGCCACCAGGCTCCGGTACAGCGCCGCCTGCGCGTGCGGGTCGACCGGGACCGTGTTCGGCTTGACGCCCAGCGCCTCCAGGAACCCCCGCACGGCGACCTCCGGCGGCATCGGCTCGCCGCCGGGGTCGAACCCGTTGAGGTCCACGAAGAGCTGGCCGTCCGGGTACCGGTCGAGGTTGCGGTGCGCCCAGTGCAGCGCGAGCGACGTCTTGCCGATGCCGCCCAGCCCGCCGATCGCGGAGATCACCGTGGTGCGCGCGGCCGGCGCCACCGCCAGCTCGGCCAGTTCCGCGGCGCGCCCGGTGAACGCGGCGGGGGCGGGCGGGAGCTGGCGCGGCACCACCCCGGAGCCGCCCTCGCCGCGCAGGATCTGCTCGTGCAGGCGGCGGAGTTCGGGGCCGGGGTCGGCGCCGAGTTCGTCGCGGAGCACGGCGCGGGCGTTCGCGAACGCCTGCGCCGCGTCGCCGGGGCGGCCCGCCACGTGCAGCGCCTGCATCAGCAGGCCGTGCAGGCGTTCGCGCAGCGGGTGCGCGTCGACCAGCAGCCGCAGCTCGGAGACCACCTCGGGCGGGTTGCCGGTGCGCACTTCGAGGTCCAGGCACTCCTCCAGCACGGAGAGCCGTTCCTCGGCGAGCGCCTGCTTCACCGCGACCAGGCCGGGCACGTCGGCCAGCGGCTCCCCGCGCCACAGGCCGAGCGCCTGGCGGAACAGCACCACGTCCTGGGTCTGCCGCGCCTTCACCACGAGGTCGCGGAACCGGACCAGGTCGACGCGCTGCGGGTCCACCTCCACCAGGTAGCCGGGCGACCGGTGGGTCAGCCGGACCGCCGGGTCGACGGCGAACGTCCGGCGCAGGTCCGCGACGCAGCCCTGGATGATGTTGCGGGCGGTCTTCGGGGCGTCCTCACCCCACAGCTCGTCCACCAGCCGGTCGACCGGGACGATGCGGCCGGGCTCCAGCAGCAGGGCGGCGAGCACGAACCGGCGCTGCACGCCGCTCGGCCCCAGGTCCTGCCCGTCGTGCGAGACCGAGATCGTGCCGAGCAGTCCGAACTCCACCGCGCCCCCTCCCCCGGCCAGTGTGCCCGCCCCGGCCACCGGATTCGACGGGTTCCGGACGACTGCCCGCTCATGGCGTAGCGGACCACTCACTCAGCGCACAGTCAGCGCCGACTCAGCGCGCTGCCTCACGGTGCTTGCGGTCCTGGTGTCCCAGGGAGTGGAGCTGGTGATGGAGTTCCGGATGCTCGGTCAGTTCGAGCTGCGTGACGGTGACCGCACGCACCACCTCGGTGGGCCGATGCAGCGCGCGCTGCTCGCCCACCTGCTGCTCTCGGCGGGGCAGCCGATCCCGGCGGAAACCCTGGTCGAACGGCTGTGGGGCGGCTCGGCGTCGGACCGCGCGAACGGCATGATCCAGGTGCACGTCCTGCGGCTGCGGCGGGTGCTCGCGGCCGGCGGGTGCGCCGCGACCGTCGCGACGAGCCCGCGCGCCTACCGCGTCGACCTGGGCGCGGACACCCTGGACGTGGCCGAGTTCCGGGGGCACGTCGACGTGGCGGCGCAGGCCCGCGAGGCGGGCGACACGCTCGGCGAGCTGGCGGCGCTGGACGCCGCGCTCGCGTTGTGGCGGGGTGACGTGCTCAGCGGCGTCGGGGGCGACTGGCCCCGGTTCGCGGAGGTCCGACGGCTCATCGACGCGCGGTCCGCCGCGCGTGAGCAGCGGGCGGTGGCCCAGCTCGCGCTGCGCAGGCCGGCGGAGGCGTTGGGCGAGCTGCGGAGCCTCGTCGCCGACCACCCCGACCGCGAGTCGCTGCGCTACCTGCTGGTGCTCGCGCTGCACCGCACCGGACGGCGGGCCGAGGCGCTCGCCGCCTACGACGACGCCTACCGCTACGCCGCCGACCACCTCGGGCTGGCACCCGGCGACGACCTGCGGCGGTTGCAGCGCACGGTGTTGCAGGGCTCGACGGACGAGGTCCGGCTCGAACGCGAGGTGGTCGAGCTGCGCCCGCGCGCGCTGCCCGCCCGGCCCGCGCACTTCGTCGGGCGGGAGGACGACCTCGACCGGCTCGCCGCCGCACGGGGCATCCGGGTGATCACCGGGATGCCCGGGGTCGGCAAGTCGGCGCTGGCCCTGCGGCTCGCGCACGGGCTGCGCGAGGACCACCCGGACGGGCAGCTACACGCCGAACTCGGGCGGATCGACCCGTCGGACGTGCTCGCCCGGTTCCTCCGGCTGCTCGGCGTGCGGGCGGCGTTCGTGCCCGACGGGCTGGTGGAGCGCGCCGAGCTGTTCCGCGCGCACACGGCCGACAAGCGCCTGCTGGTGGTGCTGGACGACGCCACGTCCGCGAGCCAGGTGCGGGCGCTGCTGCCCGGCGACGGGCCGGCCACGGTGATCGTCACCAGTCGGACGCCGCTGGCCGCGCTGGACGGGGCGGTCCGCTGCCGGCTCGACGTGCTCGGCGAACCGGAGTCGGTCGCGCTGCTGGCGGGCGTCGCGGGAGCACGGCGGGTCGAGCTGGCGCCGGCCGCCGCCCGGCTGATCGTCGACCGGTGCGGCCGGCTGCCGCTGGCGCTGCGCGTCGCGGGAGGGCGGCTGGCCGCCCGCCCGGACTGGCCGCTCGCGACCTTCGCCGACCTGCTCGCCGACGACCGCACCCGGCTGGACCGGCTGGTCTGCGAGGACCTGTCGGTGCGGGCGCGCCTGGACGCCGGGTGCGCGGCGCTCGGCGGCGCGGAGCGGCGCGCGTTCCGGCTGCTCGGGCTGCTGGACGCGGGCACGTTCGGCACGGCGACGGTGGCCGCCCTGCTGGACACCGGTGAGGCCGCCGCGCGGGACCTGCTCGACACCCTGGTGGACGCGGGCCTGGTGGCCTCGGCGGGCGCCGACCACGTGCTGCCCGACCTGGTCCGGCTCTACGCGCGGGAACAGGCGGAGCGCCTGGACCCGGTCGGCATCCGGGCCAAGGCACGGCACTGGCTGTCGGCAAGCGGGCAGCAAGCGAACTGACAGGACGGCCCCTCGACGCTGTCGGGGTGGAGGGAGGCAGACATGGCGCGTGAGTACGACAGCCAGTTGCTGGAGTCCGTCGCGGTCCGCCGGCGCAGGCTGCGGGACTCGTTGCTGTGGGGCGGTTTGCGGCACCAGCGGTCCACCGCGGACAACGTCGCCAGGTTCGTGGTCGGCTGCGTGGTCGCGGCGGTGGTGTGCGCGGGGTGCGTCGGCTGGGCGTTCCTCCAGGACGTCCTGCCGCAGCAGAAGCAGGTGTCCACGCGATGACCGCCCACACCAGGGTCACGCTCGTCGGCAGCCGGCGGCGCATCGACGTGGTGCTGCCGTCCGCGGAGCCGCTGGGCGTGCTGCTGCCGGAGTTCCTGCGCATGGCGGACGAACCCCACGGCAGCCCGCCGAACTCGTACCAGCTCGTCGGCACGGACGGGGCCGCCCTGGCGGACGACCGGAGCCTGCACGAGTCCGGCGTGCCCGACGGCGCGGTCCTGCGGATACTGCGCAGGCTGGACGTCCCGTCGGACGCGGTCGTGCACGACGTCGCGGACGCCACGACGGACGACCTGGGCACGCGGGCGTGGCGCTGGGGACCGGGGGCCCGGCGCTGGGCGTGCACGCTGATCGCGGTGCTCGCGGTGACGGCGGCGTGCGCGGTGCCGGCGGAGGCGATGTCACTGCCCGCCCCGGTGGCGCTGGTGTTCGTCGCGGCCGGATCGCTCCTCGCGCGCCGCGGCAGCCGCCCGGTGGGCGTCGCGCTGGTGCTCGCCGGCGGCAGCGTCGGGATCTACCTGGCACTGGAGCAGATCCCGCTCGGCTTCGTCGCGTGGATGGTCGTCGCGGCCGTGGTCGCCGGGGTCACGGTGGTGCTCGGGGTGGTGTCCGACCTGGGCCGGGGCGGCGTGTTCGGCGGTCTCGCCGGGCTCGTGCTGCTCGCGCTGTGGGCCGGGCTGGTGCTGCTCGCCCTGCCGGCGGGCCGGGCGGCTGCGATCGTCGCCGCCGTGGCGGTGCTCGGGCTCGGCGCGCTACCCAGGATCGCGGTCGTCGGCTCGGGTCTCGCCACGCTCGACGACGCCGTGACCGGTGACCGGAGGGTCCGCCGGCCGGCGGTGTCGCAGGCGCTCGCCGCCGCGCACCGCGGGCTGGTGATCGCCACCACCGCGACCGCGGCCGCCGCCGGCGCGGCCGGTGCGCTGCTCGCGGCGCAGCCCGGCCGGTGGGCGACCCCGCTGGCGTGCCTGACCGCGGCGGCGCTGGTGCTGCGGCTGCGGGCGTTCCCGCTGCTGGCCGAGGTCGCCGCGCTGCTCGGCGCGACAGCCGTGATCGGGGGCGCGCTGATCCGGCAGTGGCTGCTCGACCAGCCGGACGCGCGGATCTGGGGGTGCGCGGTGCTGCTCGGCTGCGCCGCGGTCGCCCTGCTGCGCATGGAGTACCTGCCCAAGGAACACGTGCGAGCGCGGTTCCGCCAACTCGCCGACCGCGTCGAGGCCGCGGTGGTGCTCGCGATCGTGCCCGTCGTGATCGGCGAGTTCGGTGTCTACAGCCGCCTGCTCGGCACCTTCTGAAGGAGACAGCCGTGACCGACACCCAGTGGCGCGGGACGCTCGTGCCGCCGCTCGACCCCGACTCGGTGGCCGGTCGCCGCCGGACCGGCGAACCCGCGCACCGCCGGCTGGCCCGCGCGGTCCGCCGCGTGTTCGACCCCTCGGCGGCCGACGTGGAGGAGCTGGCGCAGCTCATCGCCGCCGTCCAGCAGCCCGTCACGACCGGGCGGCGCATCGCCGTCACCGGTGTCCGCGGCGGCGCGGGCAAGACCACCGTGGCGGCGCTGCTCGGGCGGGTGTACTCGCGCCGCCGGGCGGACCGGGTGCTCGCGGTGGACGCCGACCCGGAGAGCGGTTCGCTGTCCTGGCGGCTCGGCGCGCCCACCGGGCACCCGGTCACCGTCCTGGCGAGGCGCGCGGCGAACGGCGACATCAGGAGCATGGCCGACCTCGCGCCGATGCTGGGTGTGGCGGGCCACGGCCTATGGTCGGTGCCCGCGCCGGCGCAGCCCGCGCCCGCGGCGGGCGCGGTCGGGGCCGCCCGGGACGTCGGCGTCGGGCTGTCCCGGTACTTCGGCGTGACCGTGCTCGACTGCGGGCACGGGCTGGTGCTGCCGACGCCGGTCCTGCTGGAGGCGCACGCGGTGGTCGTCGCCACGCCCGCCACCATCGACGGCATCCGCAGCACGCGTGCCGCGCTCGACCGGGTGACCGACCTGAGCCGGTACGTGGTGGCGCTGACGTCGCTCAACGACCGCTCTGAGGGCGTCGACCTGCGCCGTGCCTGCCGGGCGATGGGTGTGCTCGGCGTGCCGGTCGCGCACGTCCGGTTCGACCGCCACCTCGCGGGCGGCGGTGTGATCGACGTGCGGAAGCTCGCCGAGCCGACCGTGGTCGCCGCCACCAGGATCGCGGCGATGGCGCTGGGGCGGGCGAAGCCGCTGTGAACGTCCGACTGGTGCACCGGCCGACGAGGGCGGTCCGGCCGAGGCGTGCCGACGAGCCGCTGGACGTCGCCGCGCCGCCGATCCTGCCGGACGGCAAGGGGTTGTCCGGCATCTTCACGCTGTTGCCGATCGCGGGGTCGACGGCGTCGCTGACGCTGATGATGTTCTTCCGCGGCTCGGGTTTCGCCGCGCTGGGCGCGGTGATGATGGTGGTGGTGCTCGCCGCGACCGGCGTCATGTACCTCAGCCAGCGCGGCCAGGCGGTGCGCAACCGCAAGCAGCACCGCGAGCGCTACCTCGACCACCTGGAACGCCTGCGCGAGGAGCTGGCCGGGCACGAACGCGCGGCGCGCGACGCCGCCGCGCTGCTCGACCCGCCGCCGGACGCGCTCGCCGACCTGGTGCGCGACCGGGGCAGGCGGTGGGAACGTCGGCGGCGCGACCGGGACTTCCTCGTGGTGCGGGTCGGCGCGGGGCCCGCGCCCGGCCGGCCGCTGCGGCTGTCCGACGACGGCACGCCCACCAACCCCACCGACCCGTTCCTGCTCGCCGAGGCCCGGATGCTGCTGCGCCGGTTCGGGACCGTGGCCGGCCAACCGCTGCCGGTGCGGCTCGACCTTGCGGGCGACGTGAGCGTGGTCGGCGACCGGCCGCGGGTGCTCGCGGCGCTGCGGGTGCTGCTGTGCCAGGTCGCCGCGCTGCACGCGCCGGAGGACGTCGCCATCGCCGCCTGCCACCCCGCCGACGCGATCGGCGACTGGTCGTGGCTGCGGTGGCTGCCGCACCTGGCCGATCCGGCGCTGACCGACGAGACCGGCCCGCTGCGCCGGATCGCGCCCGACCCGACGGCGCTGTGCGCGCTGCTCGCCGACGACCTCGCGGCCCGCGCGACCAGGGCGGCGCAGGCGCGCAGGTTCGACGGGACCGCCAACCCCGCGGCGAACGGACAGCGGCTGCTCGTGGTGTGCGACTGCCACGGCCACGACGCGAAACCGCTGCCGCTGCCGGACAAGGCGGCCTCCGCCGCGGAGCTGGGCATCACCGTCGTGCACCTCGTCGCCGAACGGACGGCCGAGCCCGACGAGGTCTCCGCCCGCGTCACCGTCGCTCCCGGCGGCGCGGTCACGGTCGAGGACCTGCGCGCGGACACCACGTCCGAGGGCGAACTCGACCGGTTCCCGCAGGCGTCGGCGGAAGGTCTGGCGCGGTCGCTCGCGCCGTTGCGGCTGCACCCGGAGTCCTACGACGACGGAACGGGCACCGCGCCCGCCGACTTCGCCGAACTGGTCGACGTCGACTGGGCGCCGAGGTCGGACCGCGACTTCCTGCGCGTGCCGATCGGCGTGGACACCGCGGGCCGGCCGGTGCTGCTCGACCTGAAGGAGTCGGCGCAGCTCGGCATGGGCCCGCACGGCCTGTGCGTCGGCGCGACCGGCTCCGGCAAGAGCGAGCTGCTGCGCACCCTGCTGCTGTCGCTCGTCGCCACGCACCCGCCGACGCAGCTCAACCTCGTGATGATCGACTACAAGGGCGGTGCGACGTTCGCGCCGCTGGCCCGCCTGCCGCACGTCACCGGCCTGATCACCAACCTGATCGACGACGACGGCCTGGTCGGCCGGGTCCGGGCGAGCCTCGCGGGTGAAGTGCAGCGGCGCCAACAGGTTCTCGCGGACGCGGGCAAGGTGTCCGACATCGCGACCTACCGGCTGCTCCGCGAGGCCGACCCGGACCTGCCCGAGCTGCCCCACCTGCTGGTGGTCATCGACGAGTTCGGCGAACTGCTCACCGCCGAACCGGAGATGATCGAGCTGTTCCTGACCATCGGGCGCATCGGCCGCTCGATCGGCGTGCACCTCCTGCTGGCCAGCCAGCGCCTGGAAGCGGGCAAGATCCGCCAGCTCGACACGCACCTGTCCTACCGACTGGGCCTGCGCACGCTGTCCGAGACGGAGAGCCGCACCGTGCTGGAGACGCCGGACGCGTTCCACCTGCCGCCACTGCCCGGCTTCGGCTACCTGAAGGTCGACGTCTCGGTCTACACGCAGTTCAAGACCGCGTACGTGTCCGGCCCCCTCCGGACCGGATCCGACGAGCCCGCCGCCGTCACGGGCCCCAGGGTGCGGCCCGCGCTCCCCTACTCGGCGCGGCCGGCGCTGCCTTTGGCGGACGCCGACCACACGGCGACCGAGCGCACCACGGGCCCGACGCTGCTGTCCGCGGTGGTCGACCGGCTGGCGGACGCCGCGCCCGCGGGCCGGCGCCTCTGGCTGCCGCCGCTGCCCGACGCGATCAGCCTCGACCGCGCCGCCGGAGGCCTGCGTGCCTCCGACGCGGGACTGCGGCTCGGCGGCTCGCCGACCTCCTCCGCCGCAGGGTCACCGCTCGGCGGCTCGGCCGCCTCCTCCGCCGCAGGGCCACCGCTCGGCACTCGGCCCACGGGGCTCGCGGTGCCGGTCGGGCTGCTGGACGACCCGGCGAAGCAGTGGCAGGGCACCTGGTGGCTCGACCTGGCGTCCTCCGGCGGCCACGTCGCCGTGCTCGGCGGTCCGCAGTCGGGCAAGACCACGTTCCTGCGCACCCTCGTGCTCGGACTCGCCACCACGCACACACCGGCCGAGGTCGCGGTGTACGGCGTGGACCTCGTCGGCACCGGCCTGCGCGCGCTGGAACGGCTGCCGAACGTCGGCGGCATCGCGGGCCGCGACGACGCCGAACGCGTGCGCCGCACGCTCGAAGAACTGACCGCGATGCTCGAATTGCGCGACGAGGTGTTCCGCCGGCACCGCTTGGACGACATGGCCGAACTGCGCGCCGCGCACGCCGCCGGCCGCGTCCCCGAACTCGCCGCCGCCGACGTCGTGCTGGTGCTCGACGGCTACGGCCACCTGAGCGGCGACTTCGAGCGGCACGAGAGCCTCGTGCACGCGATGCTCGCCCGCGGCGGCGCGCACGGCCTGCACGTCGTCACGACCGCACGGCGGTTCGGCGAGATCCGGATGGCCCAGCAGGTCGCGTTCGGCACCCGCGTCGAACTGCGCCTCGCCGAACCCGCCGAGTCGGGCATCGACGGCAAGCTCGCCCGCGCGGTGCCCACCGGCCGGCCGGGGCGCGCGCTGACGGCCGACAAGCTGTACGGGCAGGTCGCGCTGCCCCGCGTCGACGGCGGCACGGACCTGTCGGGCACCGGCGAGGCGCTGGCGCAGGCGGTGCGCGCGGTCAGGTCGTCGTGGATCGGTCCGACCGCGCCCCCGGTGCGGGTGCTGCCGGGCCTGCTGCCCGCCGACGCGCTGCCGGGCGTCGCGTCCGGCATCCCGTTCGGGGTCGAGGAGAGCACGCTCGGACCTGCCGTGCTCGACCTGTTCGGCGACGACCGGCACCTCCTCGTGCTCGGCGACGGCGGCTGCGGCAAGTCGAACCTGCTGCGGGTGCTCGCGTCCCGGCTGGTGGCAAGCCACACCGAGGACGAGTTGGTGTTCGCGGTGTTCGACCCGCGCCGCACGCTCCGTTCCGTGGTCCCCGAGTCCCACCTGGGCGGCTACGCGCCGAACGCGGCGCTGGCGGCGCAGTTGGCCGGCTCGGTGGGCGAGGAGCTGGCGAACCGCGTGGAGTCCGGCGGCTCGGGCCCGCGGGTGGTGCTGCTGATGGACGACTACGACGTGCTGACCGCCGGAGGGGCCCGGCCGCTGTCGCCGCTCGCGCCGTACGTGTCGGCGGACGTCGGCCTGCACGTGGTGATGACCCGGCGGGTGCTCGGCGCGTCGCGCGGCATCTACGAGCCGTTCACCACCGTCGTGCGGGAATCCGGCTGCACCGGGCTGCTGATGTCCGGCGACCGGTCGGAAGGCCAGGTGTTCCCGGGCGTGCGGCCGTCCGTGCTGCCGGTGGGCCGCGGCCTGCTGATCAGGCAGGGCGACCCGGCCCGCACCGTGCAGACGGCGTACGCCGGCGAGGCAGTGGAGGGTGCGGCGTGACCACCGACTTCATCGCGCTGTGCAGGCAGCGCCCGGACCGGGAGCACATCGCCGCGGCGCTGCACGCCGCCTGCCCGTCGCTCGCCGCGGGCCCGGTCGCGCACGGCGCCCTCCTCCGGATCTACGACGAGGCCGCCCGCCCGCTGGTCGCCGTCGAGGGACCGCTGCTGGTCCAGGTGGCCGGCGAACCGCTGCGGCTGCTGGGGATCGCGGTGGAGGTGCCGGTGTGGTGGATCGAGGCGCGGGCCGAGCTGTCCGACGAACGGGCCACGCTCGTCGCGCGCCGGTTCATCGCGGAGCTGGCCGCCGGGTCGGACGGTGTGGTGTGGCCGTGAAGCACCCGGCGGTCGACCTGTGCACCTCGGCGACGGCGCTGATCTCGCAGCAGCGGTCCGTGGTGGGCCTGTCCACTTGGCTGCTCGACGCGGCCAACTCGTGCGCCGCGGCCGGCCGGCGGTTGCAGTTGCTCACCCCGATCACCAGCAGGCTCACCCGGCCCGCCGCGGACGTGCTGCGCTGCGACGACGCGGACTGGGTGGTGTGGTCGGACGGCGGCGCCTCCGACGGGTTCACCGGCCGGCCGATGAGCTGGCACGGGCAGGGGTTCACCCCCGACGGCCCGGCGCCCGCGGTCGGCCTGCCGTCGTCTTCAGGTGGCGCCGTCGTGCTGGACCTGGTCGTCCGGCACCGGCTCACCGCGTCGACGGAGGTCGGCGGTGTGCTGGAGGACTGCGTGGCCGGGCTGACCGGTGGCGAGGTCACCGGGTGGGGCGTCGCGGAACCCGTCACGCAGCGGTGGAGTCGGGCACGGCTGACCGAGTTCTGCCGGGAACGCGCGCCGCGGCCGACGAAGCTGGTCGTGGTCGGCCGCCCGTCGGTGCTGGGCACCTTGGCGGTGGCGGTGGTGGGCGGAGCGGTGCTGGAACACCTCCACGTCGGCGTGGGTTCCCCGGCGGGCGCGGACCAGGCGGCGGTCGACCGCCTGCGGACCCGGCTCGTGGCGCGCTACGACGTCCGCCTCGCGCATGCGACCTTCCAGCCGGGCCGGACGGACGGCACCGTGGAGCCGGTGCCGCCGCGTCCCCTCGCCCGCTGATCGAACGAGCCGATCGAACACGCCGGTCTACGACCGACGCCGCCATACGAGCAGGTCGACAACCGGCCCCACCCCTCGCGGGGTCGGGACCGGTCGAAGACAGCCGCAACGCGTCAGACGAGCCGGTCCACGATCGGCCGCACCTCGGCGGGCAGGTGCGCCCGTGCGGTGTCCGCGCCGGTGTCCTCGATCCGGACCTCGTGGTACCGACCGGCCGCCCACCAGTAGACCTCGGGGCCGAACGGGTCGCTCGCGCCGTCGTGCAAGGACCGCGCCATCCGGCTGAACGGCACCAGGAAGTCCAGCACGTCCCTCGTGTACACCTCGTGCAGCAGCACCGCGCTGCGCCGCGGCACCGACACCAGCGCACCGAACGGGGCCTCCCCCGGCGTGAACCGCTTGAGCGACATCAGCACGGTGTGCACGTACGGGTTGCCGTCGTGCGCGATCAGCCGGGTGGACATGCCGCCGGGCACCGGGTGGTCGCGGACGTCCAGCTCGCCCAGTTCCGCGACGATCGTCTGCTGCACCGCCCGCTTGCCGATCTCGTCCAGCGAGACCCCGAACGCGGACGCCTGCTCGCGGGTCAGCGCCGACACCCGCGTCTCGTGGTCGACCACCACGGCGAGGTCGAAGTTCTCGTCGTAGGGCAGCGTGACCAGGTTGGCCGGCGCCGGCTGGTGGCGCCGGAACTGGACGCGCAGCCGGTCCGGGGGCGCGGTCGCCTCGGACCGGGCCAGCTCGATGTTCTTCCTGACCGACGTCAGCCAGGTGACGGCGAGCGCGTCCCACTCGCCGCTCGGTGTCCGGTCGGCTTGCTCGACCAGCGACGCGAGTGAGATCCGCGCCCGGCCGTCCGGCAGTGGGACGACCAGCTCGCCCTCCTCCGCGTCCAGCGACGCGTCCGGCGACAGCACCGCCAGCCTCGCGCGGACGGTCTCGATCAGGCTCTGACGGCTCGGGGAGTTCATCCCTCTCCTCCGTTGTGGACGAAGTGACGGCTAGCGTGACACGGCCCGGGGATTGGGCTCGACCTCGGGCTTGAGGTTGTCCTCGTCCCACCCGGCTTTGACGGTCTCCGGGGTGAACACCGGATCGAGCCGGTCGATGACCTCGTTCGACCACTTCGGCTTGATCCGCGCTCCCTGCGTCTTGAGGTCCCAGGTGTGCACAGCCTCCCACCCGCCGTCCGCGGTCTGCCGTTCCAGCAGCAGGTCCGGGACCACCGCGCCGGTGTTGGCGGCCTGCTCGTTGCCGTTGGCGTCCCACTTCGTCTCCGGTCGGATCCGGTAGCCGGAGTCCGGGGTGATCAGCTCGTTCATCCTCGCTTCGACGATGGCCTTGAACCGGCTGTGGGCCTCGGTGCCCTTCCGGCCCGCGAGCATCTGGGGCTTCTCGCCGAGGAGGGTGGCGTACTTCCCCTTCAACTCCTCCCAGTGGTTGGAGGTGTAGTCCCAGGCCTCGTCCGCGTACTGGTCGAGCCTGCCCCGGACCTGGTCGCGGATCTCCCGGGTCTGGGCCTGGATCAGGGCGCGCTCGGCCGGGTCCTGCTTGTCCCACTCGGGCACGTTCACCGGGGTGTTCGGCACGGGTGGCGGCTCCGGCCGCGGGAGTGCCGGCGGGGGCGTGCCGAAGCCGGGCAGCGGGCCGGCCGGGTGCGTGCCCGGCGGGTGCGCTTTGTCGTAGGCGGTGCCGCTGATCGCCAGGTCGGCGCCGCCCGCGGCCACGCTCGCCGCCTTGCCGAGCGGCCCGATCCGGCCGACGCCGGTCAGCAGCGTGCCCACGTTGAAGATCGACTGGCCGAGCGCGGAGCCGGGGTTGGTGCTCCACTCGTCCCACGCGACCGTTCCCTTGAGGACGTTCCCGAGCACCTCCTGCGCGGTGCCCTTGGGCATGCCGGGCAGGTCGACGTGCTCGTTGATGCCGCCGAGGAGGACGCTGGCGGCGAACAGCCCGACGCCCTTCGCCGTCTCGCCGCCGTCGGTGAAGAGGTCCCACCAGCCTTCCAGCCACTCGCCCGCCGCCTTGGCGACGCCGAAAGCGGGGGTCTGCTGCCACGCCGGACCGCCCCACTGGTCGATGATCTCGGCCGGTGTCGCGCCGTACTCCAGCGGCTGCGGCACGCCGTCGCCGTTGCCCGCCACCAGCGGCGCGCCGTTCGCGACCTTCCTGATGCCGTTCGCACAGATCCGCTCCACTTCCATGAACCGGCTCATCAGGGCGGCTGCCTCGGCTCTCACGGCCTCGCGTTCCGCCGCGCTCGAATCCTCCGCACCCACACCTTCACCGCTGGTCGGAGTGAAGCTCGGGACGATGGCGTTCGCCCGCTCGATGAGCGCTCGGGCCTCCGCCTGGAGCGGCACGACCGCGGCGGTGTAGGCCGCCAGTTCAGCCGAGACCGTGACGACGTCGGCGCCGAGCGAGGCGGTGAAGTCCATGATCGGCTGGGTGGCGGCGAACAGCGTCGCCGCCTCGGGCGCTCGGTAGCAGCTTGCCAGCCCCTGCCACGTCCGGTGCACGTTCGCGCCGTTGTCGGTCAACGCGGTCGCTTCGCGGGCCAGCCGGTCCGCGATCGTCGGCAGCGCGTCGACCTTGACTTCGAGCAGCCGCGCGAGCAGTCCGTCGAGGAAGCTCATCCGGGCCTCCGCGCGGGAATGGTCAAGGTCGGGTCCGGCGCGCTCGCCGCCGCCTGCTGGGCGTTGCGGACCATGTCGAAGTCGCCGCGCTCGTACGCGTTGACCGCGGTCCGGCACGCGTCCAGGCAGGCGAGGCCGCGGGCCTTCACGTACGCCACGCCCGGCTTGGACCGGATGGCGATGAAGCCGGCCAGCGCGGTGGCCACCGGCTCCGAGTTCGCCGCCGTCGCACCTCCCACCAGCGCTTCGTCGATGTAGCGGGCGGTGTTCTCGACGTCTTCGAGCGCGCCGGCCGTCCTCGTCCGCACGCCGAGGGCTTCGGCGCCGCGGATGTCGTATTCCACGGCGGGGTCACCCGATGTTCGCGACGGCGTTCGCCGCCTGGACCTGGGCCGCCGTCGCGGACTCGTCGTTGAGCGCCAGCGTGTGCTTGACCAGGTCGATGATCTGCTGGACCTCGTTGGCGGCGCGGTCCCAGCGCGTCTCGACCGACTGGTACGGGTCGGAGACCCCGTCGGCCTGGAAGTCCGACAACGCCTGCGCGACGTGGCCGGTGCGGTCGCCGATCAACGCCTGCAACCGGCCGATGATGCCCGCCAGGTCGCCCTGCACCTGCCCGGACACCGAGGTGTCGTAGCTCCTGCGATCAGTAGGCATCGGTGCTCTCCCCCCGGTCAGCGGACGGAGCCGCGGGCGCCGAAGCGGGCGGCGTCGAAGTTCGCGCCGGCCTGGGTGGCGGTCGCGTTGGTGGACATCTCCTCGTCACCCTGGACGAACGCCGTGTCCATGCCCGACTGGCCGACGACGATGGAGCCGAGCGCGCCGTTGAGATCGGCGCTGACCTGGTCCGAGCGGGACTTGAAGCTGTCCCACATCGCCCGGCCGTTGCCGTTGAACTTGCCCTCCAGCGGACTGGCCGCGGCGATCAGCGCCGTCACCAGCGCGCCCAGCTCGTCACTGGACCCCTGGCTCTGCCGGGTCAACGTGGTCAGGGTCGTCCACCCCATGTCGAACTTCACGAGCGTGCTCCCTTCCTCGACATGGGAACAGCGTCGCGGAGGGGAGCTTGCCGACGGCTGTACGCGCGCTTGCCGCGGCGCACCGACTGGCCGGACATCGCACCGCACGATCTGGTTCAGACCTTTCCGGGATGATTCCGCCGGCAAACACGTGCCCATTCCCGCAGTGACGAACGGTCACCATGCGTAGGGAGATCAGCATTACATGAGAGAAGGTCGGCTGCCATTCCTTGGGAGTCTCAGCACCAATCGCGTAAGCTTTCCACCCCTCCATCCGACGTCAGCCACCCAGTCGCAGGTATACGTCCGGCCGATGCAGCGGCAGCCGCCCCGGCCGGCTTACTACCGGAGAGTAACCCTGTTGCCGATCGGCGGCATTCGCTATGTTATCCATTGGCCGACCACAATGGCGGGTCGGCCGCTGGGTGTCTGGGGGGCAACCATGAGCGTCAACCGCCGACCGTCCATACCACGGTCGAGCCGCGCGCAGGAGCAGAAGTCACATTCGACGGCCGGGGGAATCGCGAATTCTCTCGCGACGCACGTCCCGAGGGGTGGGCCAGGCGACCATCGGCCGGGCGTGGCCTCCACTGAGGCCGCGAATGCCGGCACTCGCGGGTTGCCCGCCTGAGCATTAGTTCAATGACCGATACGACCGGCACCGGCCAGTGTTCACCAGTCCGGACACCGACGTCCGAAAACAAACAAACCGGGCACCGACCGGTGTGCTCGTCGCCGTCCGAATTCGGCAGGTGGTCCGCCGTGAGCACTCGAACGCGATCATTCGCCGCACCTGCCTGCGGCATTGGGCAGAAGTTCACCTTCGACCGCCGCGCCCGGTTCGGCTGCCCGCAGGGAGATGTCCGGGGTTCGCCCGCGGACCACGGTCCACCGGTGATTTCCCGGCAAGCTCGACGCGGTGGAAACCCGCCTGCCCGGCAGACGTTCCAATCGAAAGGGATCTCCCAGCGATGACGCACTTATCGGAGACGCGGCAGACCACGGCGCTACGCGGCATCCCGGTGCGACCGAACGGCTGGCGCGTGCTGGTGGTGGAGAACCACGTCGGCGACGCCGAGGCGTTGGTGGCCGGGCTGCGCCGGCACGGGCACGAGGTGAGCACGGTCGGCACCGGCGGGGAAGCCCTCCAGGTCTTCGACGACGCGGACCTGGTGCTGATCGACCTCGACCTCCCCGACCTGGACGGGCTGGAGGTCTGCCGGAGCATCCGGACCGTCGGCGACACCCCGGTGATCGCCGTCACGGGGCGCGGCAGCGAGCTGGACCGGGTGCTCGGCCTGCACGCCGGCGCCGACGACTACCTGGTCAAACCCTATGGGTTCCGCGAGCTGATGGCGCGGATGGAGGCGGTCATGCGGCGGACGAGGCCGCAGGCCAAGGCCGCCGACGCGATCGTCCACGGCCCGCTGCGGATCGACGCGACCTCGCGGGAGGTCGTGGTGGACGGCCGCGTCGTGGAGTTGACGCGCAAGGAGTTCCAGCTTCTGCACCTGCTCGCCTCGCAGGCCGGCTCCGTGATCCCGCGAAAGCAGATCATGGCGCAGATCTGGGGTGACGTCTGGTCCCGGCGCACGCTCGACACGCACATCAGCAGCCTGCGGGGCAAGCTCGGCAGCAGCGACTGGATCATCACGGTGCGCGGCGTGGGTTTCCGGATCGGGCAGACGGAGTGACGTGGCGCCCGGCCACCGCGCGGCCACCGGTGGACTCGCCGAGCCGGGTGCCGGGACGTGCACCGGGCCCGACGAGTCCACGCGGCCTATCCTTCGAGGGGTGGCTCAGGCGGTGCCGAACTGCTCGGCGAAGCGGCCCGTGAACAGGTCGGCGCCCTTGTACTGGGAGACCGTGTCGGCGGTGACGGCGGCCGTGCCGTCGGGCATCGGTAGCTGGCCGACACCGCCCCGCGGCCCGAGCGGGAGCAGGATCATCGGGTCCGGCGCGGGCGCGTAGGTCGCGGTGGCCCGCTCGCCGCCGAGCTGGGCGATGATGTTCTGCGCCACGATCTCCGCGTGCTGCATCGCGTAGCCGGCCATCTTGGCCTCGGCGAGGTCGGTGATGTCGCCGAGCGCGTAGACGTGCCGGTAGCCCTCGACGTTCAGGTTCTCGGTCACGGCGACCGTACCCCGCGCGGTGCGCGGGGTGAGCTTGCCGTCCGCGAGGTAGTCGCTGTTGACCTGCACGCCGAACGCGCGGAACCAGATGTCGGCGGTGATCTCGTCACCGCCGGTGGTGGCCACGGTGAACGTCCCGGCCTGACCGGGCGCGACCGGCGGCAGCTCCCTGAGGCCGGCGCCGAGCCGCACCTCGATGCCCAGCTCGGCGAGCTGGCGGTGCAGGTCCTCGCGCATCTCCGGCAGGAAGCCGGGCAGCAGCCGCTCGGCCTGGTCGACGATGGTCACCTGCTTGGTCGACCAGACCTCCTTGATCTCCCCGCCTAACTCCAGGCCGACCGGCCCGGCGCCGACGATCAGCACCCGCTGGGCGTCGGCCAGCTCCTTGTGGGTCCGGCGGAGGTCGTCCAGCGCCTGGCTGGTGGTGGTGGAGCCGGCGTTGGGCTTGGCCGGGTAGGCGTAGTCCGAGCCGGTGGCCAGCACCACGTAATCCGCCTCGACCCGCTCGCCGGAGGCGAGGGTGACGCCCGCCGGGTCCACCGAGACCGCGCGGTCGCGGATCACCTTGCCCCTGGTGAGCAGCGTGTCGAAGGAGAAGAACATGTTGCTCGCCCAGTCGGGCTGGGCCAGCGCGCGGAGGGATCCCGCGGCGTTGACGAACGCGTCCCGGGGGTCGATGAGGACGACGTCCGCCTCGGAGTCCAGCGCCTTGGCGACCGCGGATCCCCCGTAACCTCCGCCGATGACCGCGACGGTACGACTCATGACTTCACGCTCCAGACGAAAGAGTTGCAGTTCGTGCCACGAACTATATTAGTTCGTGGCACGAACTGCAAACTCCCCGGCCGGAAAACCGGCGCGGTCCTACTGGCGGCGAGCGGCCGACGCCGCCTCGTCCAGCTCCAGGAAGACCACCGGCACCTCGTTGTCCAGCACGACCCGGCCCAGCAGACCGGCCAACGCCTCGCGCTCGGCCGGGGCGAGGGTCGCCGGCAGCTCGTCGATCCGCCGGCAGGTCTCGGTGTAGAACTCCTCCGCGAGCCTGCTCCCGCGCGGCGTGAGCGCGACCCGCACCGCACGCGTGTCCTGCGGGTCGGGCTCGCGCCGGACCAGGCCGTTCCGCTCGGTGCGGTCCACCAGGCCGGTCAGGCTCGACTTGGCGAGGCCGAGCATCGTGCTCAGCTCGCCCATGCCGTACGGCTGCACCATCAGCACGCACAGTAGCTGGCCCTGCTGCGGCGTGAGGCCGTGCTCCCGCCCCGCCTGGGCGTACACGGCATTCACCAGGAACGAGGTTCGCACCAGGGCGGTCACCAGACCCAGCCGGCCATCCTGCTTACCCATCAGTACAGGGTAACACCGTGATCCACCGCAGTTCGTACGACGAACTACAGTTTTGCGGCGACACGGTTTCGTGCGGCGACATCGAGGCCCGAACAGCTCAGCCGGTGACGAGCCCCCGCGTGTAGGCGAGTGCCGCCGGCTCGAACTGGAGCGCCGCGTGCGAGGCCGCCGCGTGCACGTCCCGCCAGATACGCTGCATCGCGTGGGACGTGCCCTGGCCGCGGGTTCCGGTCACCCGGAAGAGCCGGTCCACCGCTCCGACCAGGATCTCCACCGCGAGCGTGCTGTCACGGTGGCTGCGCTCGGCCCGGCCGTCCGCGAGGCCGCCCAGGTCGGCGGTGTCGGCGACCCGGGACAGCAGCAGCTCGGCCGCGTCGATCTCGCCCGCCGCGCGGGTGAAGGCGATCAGGCTCGACTCCCGTGACGCCGCACGGGCCCCGCTCGGCCGGTCCGCGAGGTGCCGTTCGGCCAGCCGCAGCGCGCCGCGGGCCGCCCCGAGGATCGGTGCGGCGAAGGTCAGCCCGTTCACCGAGAACAACGACGCGGACTGGGCCGTGGTCCCGGGACCGGACAGCACGCCCCGCCGCATGTCGTCCCAGACGAACGTCCGGCACTCCGGCACGAACGCCCGCTCCACGACCAGGGTGTGGCTGCCGGTGGCGTTCATGCCGACCGTCGACCAGGTGTTCAGGTAGGTGAACGAGTCCCCCGGCACGGCGAACACCAGGACCGACCGGTCGCCCTCGCGCGGCGGCGCGGAACTCACCAGCGCCCAGTCGGCGAACTCGACGCCGCTGACGTACAGCCACCGGCCGGACAGCGACCAGCCGCCGTCGACGGGCTCGGCCTCGACACCGGCCGCGACCATCGAGCTGACCAGCCGGGTGTCCGGGCCCTTGGCCCAGACCTCCTCCTGCCCCCCGACCGGCAGGTACGCGCCGAACCGCCCGTTGTACGCCGACAGGGAGGCGATCCAGGCGGCGGACGCGCAGCCTTCGCCGACCGCCGCCACCGCCTTCGTCACCGCGGCGAACGTGGCGTCGCCGCCGCCGAACCGCCGCGGCACGAAGCAGCCGGGGAAGCCCGCCGCCGTCAGCGCCTCGACGGTCTCGTTCCCGATGCCGCCGGCCGCGTCCGAGTCCGCAGCGTCCCGACCGGCCAGGTCGGCGGCGGAGGCGATCGCGTCCGCGTCCGGCCACGTGCCCCCCGCGGTCACGACCGGCCCCGGATGTACTCAAGTCGGCCGAAGTACAGCTCGGCCGTGGTGGCGGAGTCCGGCGGCGACGGTCGCCGCGGCCTGCCCAGGAAGGCGTGGAAGCTCTCCTCGTCCGCCCACTGGGCGTACTTGACCACGTGCTCGCCGGAAAGCCCCCGGTGCACGGCGTGGGACACGTGTCCCGGCACGTCGCCCAGGCCCGGTTCGTCGTGGGTCATCTCCGCGAGCACCGCGGCCTGGTGCTCGGGCGGCGTGCGGACCACGATCACCACCGTGAACCACGGCTTGTCGGCGGACAGCTCGGGCGCCGGATCCCAGGTGTGCACCACCTCGCACGCCACGCTGTCCATCCGGGAGAAGGCCAGGGCTTGGCCGAGCCGGTCCTTGGTGCCGGACTCGCCGCGGAAGGCGTCGTAGTCCTCCCTGCTCTCCCACTGCGCGTAGTTGACCACCGAGCGGCCGTCGAAGCTGCGGTGGAAGTTGCCCGCGACGAGGCCCTTCTGCGTGTGGGCAGGCGGCAGGCTCCGCCACTGGTCGAACAGCAACTGCTGCTCCTCGGGTCCGGGGGTGTGGAAGATGTTGAACAGCGTGAGATAGCCGTCCTCCACCCTGATGGAACTCATGTCGTCTCCCTGGTCAACAGCATCGGGTCAGGACCTCGGCCGCACGACGGCGCGCCACCGGTCGGCGGTCGGAGCCGGCGGTCGGCGGTCGGCGGTCAGAGCCGGCAGTCGGAGGTCGGGTCAGGCGGAGTAGGGGCGCACGGCGCGGGCGTCTTTGAGGGCGGTGGCCCACCAGGCGAGCTTTTCGAGCATCACCTTGGCCGGGGTGGCGGCGCCGGCGGTCCGCAGGCTCCCGTCCGGGCCGAGCTGTTCCCACACCGCGTGGAAGCTGACGGTGTCCCGGATCGTCGTCGCGTGCAGCTCGGCGAACACCTGGCGAAGCTGCTCCACCGCCCGCAGACCGCCGGACAGGCCGCCGTAGGACACGAACCCGACCGGCTTGGCCTGCCACTGCGTGCGGTGCCAGTCGATCAGGTTCTTCAACGGCGCGGTGAAGCTGTGGTTGTACTCCGGCGTGATCACCGCGAACGCGTCAGCCGCCGCCAGCCGCCCGCCGACGTCGGCCGACACCTCGTCCTGGCCGGGCTCCGGCCGCCGGGTCAGCGACAGCGGCAGCTCGAACTCGGCCGGGTCGAGGACGTCGACGTCGAACACGCCGAAGGCGCGGGCCTCGTCCTCGAACCAGCGCGCGACGGCGGGGCCGGACCGTCCTTCGCGGACCGACCCGATGATCACGGCCAGCCGCAGGTCTTCCTCGGACATGGGGCTTCCTTCCTTCGTGCCACGGGATCGGCGATGGAACGCGGAACGTGCAAAGCGGTCGCGCCGACGAAGCGGACAGGCGCGACCCCGCCCCTGCGACGTGGTGCCGCGGTCAGGCCCGGCGGCCGGACCGCATCGCCCGCATGTCGGCCACCCACCGGTCGGGGTCCTGGGCGCGGAGGCGGAACGAGTCGGCCGCCTCCGGGTGCGGGTAGATGTGGATCCGGTTCGCCTCGA
Source organism: Actinosynnema sp. CS-041913 (assembly GCF_050942485.1). Classification (NCBI taxonomy): domain Bacteria; kingdom Bacillati; phylum Actinomycetota; class Actinomycetes; order Pseudonocardiales; family Pseudonocardiaceae; genus Actinosynnema; species Actinosynnema sp. CS-041913. The sequence continues at coordinate 5,058,984 of NZ_CP192037.1, forward strand.
CGCCCGCGAGCGCGATGTCCGCGACCTGCTCCGGCTCCAGGACGGTGGAGAACGACTTCAGTACCGCCAGTTCCTCGTGGTCGGTGACGCTCGCGGTCAGCATCGGTGTGTTGACCGCCTGCGGCAGCAGGCACGAGACGCCGATGCCCCGGTCGCCGTACTGGACCGCCAGGTGCTCGGCGAACGCGACGGCCCCGTGCTTGGCCACGGTGTACGGGGCCGCGCCGAACGCGGTGAGGACACCGGCCGCGGCGATCGTCTGGAGCAGGTGCCCGCGACCCGCTTCCAGCATCGCCGGGAGCACCGCCCGCGCGGCGTACACGTGCGCCATCAGGTTGACGTCGATCGCACGCCGCCAGTCGTCGTCCGGAGCCTCGAACCCGCCGATCACCGTCAGGCCCGCGTTGGAGACGAACAGGTCGATGGCCCCGAACCGCTCCCGGGTGACCGCGACCAGCTCCTCCACGGCGCTCTCGTCGGCCACGTCGGCGCGCACCGCCATCGCGCCGTCCCCGAGCGCGGACGCGACCTCCTCCGCGCCGTCGCCGTCGAGGTCGGAGACGACGACCCCGCGTGCCCCGGCGTCGCGGAGCTTTTCGGCGAGCGCCTTGCCGATGCCGCTCGCGGCGCCGGTGACGACCGCGACACTGCCTTCGATCTTCATCTCACAGGCTCCCGAACGGGTTGGTGATGACGTAGCGCCACTCGCCGCCGGCGTTCTTCCTCAGCACGTCGAGCCCGCGCCCGCGCCCGGTCATCTCCGGGGCGCCCGGCACCTCGATGCTCCAGTCGACGACGAGCGCCGCGGTGTCACCGGCGACATAGCTCTCGCGCACCTCGGCCGACAGCCTCGGGTCCTTCTTCAGGAACTCGACCACGGCCTCCCGGTGCGCCGCACCGCTGACCGCCTTGCCCGGCTCCCACACCGCCGACGCTCCCGGCGCGTACACCGCCATGATCGCGTCGACATCGCGCTCGTTGTACGCGTCGAGGTACTTCTGGTTCATCGCCGCCGGCTCGGCCGGCTCGGGCGCCGGGCCCGCCGGACCCAGTTTCCGCACCTCCAGGTCCTGCGCCAGGTAGTCCATCCGGGCGGCTAGGAACTCCTGCATGTACGGCTGGGCCAAGTGCCGGGTCAGGTCCTCTTCGGACGCCCACATCTCGTAGAAGACGAACTGGTCGGCGTCGGCCAGGTCCTGGTGGATCCAGCTCTGCAGGCAGCCCTCCTCGCCGCGCGACCGCTCGGCGAGCGTGACGAGGAGGGCTGCCAGCTCGGCGGCTTTCCCGGGTTTGGCGCGGGCGAAGCCCACCGCCGACAGGATCGTGCTCCGCACGTCGGTCTCCATCGCGCTCCGCATGTCGGTCCTCTCAGCTCAGCAGCGTGCCGCCGGTCGCGTCGACGAACGCGCCGGTCATCCAGCGGGCGTCGGCGGACGCGACGAAGGCGACGATGTCGGCCACCTCGGCGACCTCGCCGACCCGGTTGAACACGGACAGCGCGGCCATCCGCTCGACCGCCTCCGGGTTGTCGAACACCGGGTCGCCGTTGTCGGTCACGCCGGGGGCGACCGTGTTGACGGTGATCCCGCGCGCCGCGAGGACCGGGGCCAGGTGCAGCGTGATCTGCTCCAGCGCGCCCTTGCTCATCGCGTACGCGATCTGCTGCGGGAACGTGGAGTGCGTGACGCCGGACGAGATGTTGATCACCCGGCCGCCGTCCGGGATCAGCGCCAAGGCCTGCTGGATGAGGAAGAACGGCGCCTTGGCGTTGACCAGGTAGCAGTTGTCGATGATGTCCTCGGTGACCGCGTCGGGCCCCGCGCCCGCGAAACCGGTGGCGGCGGCGTTGTTCACCAGGACGTCCAGCGTCCTGGAGCCGGTCAGCTCGACGAGGCCCGCCTCGACCGCGGCCAGCAGCCCTGCCACCGAGCCGGGCGCGCCCAACTGCGCCTGCGCGGCGAAGGCACGGCCACCCGCGGCCTCGATCAGCGCCACGGTCTCCTTCGCCGCGGCCTCGTTCGTCGCGTAGTTCACGGCGACGACGGCCCCGTCCCGGGCGAGCCGCAGCGCGATGGCCCGCCCGATGCCCCGGCTGGCCCCGGTGACCAGTGCCGTCTTGTCGTGCAGCCTGCCCATGGATGGCCTTTCCGCTAGGTCGAATACGAAAACCCGATATCGCCGACCGTCGACCGGAATCGACTAGCCGTTTTCCTGCGCGATCGCCTCCCGCACCGCGGGGACGATTTCGCCGCCCCACCGGCCGAGTGAGACGAGATCCGTGGTGCCGCCTTTGGGCGAGAAGAGCAGGAATCCCGACGCGCCGTGCGCCAGGACGGCCCCGGTCAATTCCTCCACCCACTGGTCGACGGAGCCGCCGAGCCAGCGGCCGGCGCGGTCCCGCGGGGAGGCCACCGGCCGGTCGGTGATCTGCCCGGGAAGGTTGAAGATCGTGCGTACCTCGCGCGGGTCGCGGCCCGCGGCGGTCGCCGCGTCGTCGATGACCGGCCGCGACTCCCGGTACCGCTCGCTGAGCCAGTCCGCCGCGTGGCCGGGGATCCAGCCGTCCGCCACCCGGCCGGTCGCGGCGAGCGACTTCGGGCCGACCGACCCGGTCCACACCGGCGGCGCGGCCACCGGAGCGGGCTCGATCCGGTTCACCCGGTAGTGCCGACCCTCGTGGGTGACCGGCGGCCCACCGCCGGACAGCTTCTTGACCAGCACGATCGCCTCCTCGAAGGCGTCCACGGCGGCGCTCGGCGACAGCCGCGGCACGCCCATGTCGGCGATCCGGTCCCACAGCCCGCCCGCGCCCATGCCGAGCACGACCCGGCCGCCGGAGAGCGCGGACAGCGACGTCACGGTCCGCGCCAGCATGGGCGCGGGCCGGGTCGGCAGGTTGCTGACGTTCGCGAAGCCCGCGAGCCGCCGCGTGCCGCCGAGGACGAACCCGAGGGCGGCGTACGCGTCGAGCCGCGTGCCGATGTAGGGGTGGTCCGACAGCGAGAACAGGTCGAGCCCGTCCCGGTCGGCCTGCTGGGTCATGCGCAGCAGCTCCGGCCCGTCCTCGATGCCGCTGTGCGCGCCGAAACCGAAGACGATTCCTTGTACAGACAACTGCCCGACCTTTCCTTGGATGAGGCTATTGCGCACAGCCTGGCACAGGCCGGTGGTTCAGAGTGCCGATTTCCCGATTGCGGAAACCATGGTGTGGAAGTGGTATCGGCGACCCGCGCCGGCCGCTGCCTGACCCATGTATTCCAACAGCGGCTCGATCACCTCTTCGATGTGCGCGACCGCCTCGGCCTCCGACGCCCACTCGGACAGCAGGAAGATCCCGCTGCCGTCCGCGGCGACGTGGAAGTTGGCGGCGAGCGCGCCGGGGTAGGCCCGGTCCGCGCCCTCGTTCTGCTCCTCGTTGTCGAGCAGCCCGTCCACCCACTGGCGCGCCGCTTCGCGGTTGTCCATGGCGAAGACCGCGGCCGGGAAGCACCGGGCGAGCGGGACGGGGTCGGGCAGCGCGGCGGGCTGGACCCTCCGGTACAGCTCGTACGCCTTGGGCGCGCCGGGGGCGATGCCCGCGGTCGCCCAGTCGAACCGCGCGGTGCTCCCCGGCTGCCGCAGGTGCTCCGCCAGCGCCTCACCCGACGACCACTGCGCATAGGTGAGCAGCGACTTGCCGTCGGTCCCGGTGAACAGGGACTGGGCCACCAGGCCCGCGGGCCACTCGGCGGACTCCCAGTGCCCGACAACCTTCGCCGCCGCGGCCCGCTGGCGTTCCACGTCGTCGGTGAAGACCTCTTCGACCAGGGCGACGGCGACGTCGTCGCGTTCGATGGTCGGCCGGATGTCCGTTGCGGTGAGCATGCTCGACTCCTCGGGGGGCTCGCGGGGTGCTTCAGCGGTCCTTGTGGCCGACGACCAGGACGTCGTCGTGGAGGTCGGCGACCTCGGCGGTCTCGGGCCGGAAGCCCGCCTGCGCCAGCCAGCCGTGCAGCTCCTGCACGGAGTACTCGTGGCCGCCACGGGACCAGACGAGCATCGCCAGGCCCGCCAGCACGCCGTGCATCGAAGGCTGCTCCCCGCCCGCCATCGGGTCGTAGACGAACACCGCGCCGCCGGGCCGGAGCGAGTCGTAGGCGTTCTTCAGCAGCCGGACGCGGTCCTCCACGCCCCAGTTGTGCAGCACGTGGCCGAAGACGAGCACATCGGCCTCGGGCAGCCGATCCGTGAAGAAGTCGCCGCCGTGGAACGTGATGGACGGGGCCACGCCGCCCAGCCCGGCCATGTGCCGGGTGAACGCGGGCTCCAGCGGGGGCAGGTCGAACACCGCGCCGGTCAGGTGGGGGTTCGCCGAGACCACCTGGTGCGCGAAGTTGCCGCGCGCGCCGCCGACGTCGACGAAGGACTTGTAGCGGCTCCAGTCGAACCGGCTCATCGCCAGTCCGATGGGTGTGGTGAGCAGGTCCATGCTGTCGAGGAAACCGTCGGTGGCGTCCGCGTCCCGGTACAGCGTGTCGTACGGGTTGCCTTCGACGGCCGCGTGGTTCTGCGGCTGCCCGGTGCGCAGCGCGGTGGCCAGCCCGTCCCACGCGGGGTTCAGCTCCTGGTCGCAGAACCGCAGGTAGCCGCCGAGGTACGCCGGGCGGCCACGGACCAGGAAGGCGTCGGCGACCGCCGAGTTGGCGAACCCGCCGTCGGCCGACTCCAGCAGACCGAGGTGGCGGAGCCCGACGAGCAGGTCGTTGGCGCCGCGCGGGACCAGCCCGAGGTCGGCGGCGAGTTCGGCGGAGGTCGCCGACCGGCCGGACAGCGCGGTGAAGACGTCGTGCTCGACGGCGGCCAGCAGGATCTTCACCTGCCAGTAGCCGGCCATCAGCCCCATGATCGGTCCGGGGTGCGTCGACTCGGGGTGCACGGCCGGCTCGGACGTCTGGGCAGCCATTTCGGGGAACCTCCTGGGTTTTGGGGGTGCGGGCGGGAGGAGATGCGGGCGGCCGGTGGTCAGCGCGGTGCGCCGCTCCGGGTGAGCCCGGTCGGGCGGCCCGCGAGCGCGGTCACCAGTCCGAGCGTCCCGACCACCGTGACGAGCGTGAGCGCCGCGCGGACACCGCCGAGGTGGCTCACCAACGCGACGAGTGGCAACAGCAGGCCCGCGCCGAGTTGGACGCAGAGCTGGTACAGCGACACGGCAGCGCCCCGGTCGGCGATGTCCACCGAGGCCGTGGCGTGCATGTTCAGGGCGGTGAACGCGCAGCAGAAGCCCGCTTCCACCAGCAGCACGGTCGGCAGCATCCCGAGCGCGTACGGACTGTCCTCGGGTCTGGCCGCATACAACACGTAGCCGAGGAACGGGAACAGGGCGCCGAGCGCGATGAGCCGACCGGTCCCGTACCGGGCGATGAGCCGACCCGCGAACGGCACGGCCAGCACCAGCGGGGCGCACGCGGGCAGCAGCGCGAGGGCGGTCTGCCACGGAGTCCAGCCGAACACGCGGTGCGCCTGGAAGGTCATCAGCACCAGCACGCTCTGGTAAGTGCCGTTCAGCGTGGCGGCGACGAGCGCGGAACGCCGCAGCGCGGGGTTGCGGAGCAGCGCGGGCTGCGGCGTCCGGGGTGGACTCACGGTGAGGTCGTGCGGGAGCACGTATCGGCCGAACACCAACAGCACCAAGGCGACCGGGGCGGGGAAGACGAAGATCCAGCGCCAGTCCTGCTCGACCAGCAGGCCGGCGAGGAGCAGCCCGGTGGTGAAGCCGACCGCGCCGAAGAACGAGTACACCGACACGGCCCGCCGTCGCTGCGGCCCTTCGGGGAAGGTCTCGCTGATGATCGCCAGCCCGGCCGGCGCGGTCAGGGCCGCGCAACACCCTTTGACGACGCGGACCGCGACGAGCAGCGCCAGACCGTCGACCAGACCGCCCGCGACCGAGGTCAGCCCGAACACCGCCATGGCGGCGAGGTAGGCCCGTCGTCGTCCGATCCGCGCCGAGACCCGTGGCCCGATCAGCAGCAGCGCGGCGAACCCGAGCGCGAACCCGCTCATCAGCCACTGGACACCCCACGGCGTCAGCCCGAGCCGGCCGGCGATCGTGGGCAGCGCGATCAGCACCACCGACACCTCGATCGCGTCGAGGAGCATGTTGCCGGACAACACGAACAGCAACGACCACCGACGCGCACCCCAGCGCACCGACGATGCCGTGCCGGTGCGGCTCACCACGGCAACACCTGTCCTTCGGGCGTGCCGTTCTCACCCAGGAAGGTGGCTGTGGGGCCGTCGTCGTCGAGCGTCGCCAGCAGCACCGGGATGCGCGCGCCCTGCTCGGCGCCGAGCACACCGTTGTGCCCGTTGATGTCCGTCGCGACGAAGCCGGGAGAGGCGGCGTTGACGAGGATGCCGGTTCCGCGCAGTTCGTTGGCGTAGGTCAGGGTGACCGCGTTGAGCGCGGCCTTGGAGGTGCTGTACGAGAGCATGGTCGGGAACTCGCCGGGCCGGTGCACGCCGGTCGGGTCGAGGTTCCCGGCCGCCGCCGCGAGCGAGCCGACCACACTGCTGACGTTGACGATCCGCGCGGAACCGGCCCGGCGCAGCAGTGGCAGCAGCGCGTTCGTCACCGTGATGACGCCGAACACGTTGGTCTCGTAGACCCGGCGCACCTGCTCCGCCGGGGTCTGGCTGGGCGGCTGCACCGGGCCGCCGACACCGGCGTTGTTGACCAGGACGTGCAGGAGGCCCACCTCGGTCAGCAGCCGCTCGGCCGCCCGCGCGACGGACTTCTCGTCGGTCACGTCGAGGTGCAGGAAGCGCACGTCGAGACCGTCGGCGCGCAACGCCCGCTCGGCGGCCAGGCCGCGTTCCTCGTCGCGGGCGCCCAGGTACACGACCAACCCGCGCTCGGCGAGCTGCCAGGCGATCTCGCGGCCGATGCCCTTGTTGGCCCCGGTGACAACGGCGACACGTGCGGCGTCGGAGGACATGGGTTCCTTCCTCACACTGGGTCGGGGGTCGTGGTCAGCCGAGCAGCGTGCCGCCGGTGGCGTCGATGAAGGCCCCGGTGATCCAGCGGGCCTCGTCGGTCGTCAGGAAGGTCACGACATCGGCCACGTCACCGGCCTCGCCGACCCGTTTGAACGCGGACAGCTCGGACATCGCGTCGACGGCCGCCGGGTTGTCGAAGATCGCGCTGCCGTTGTTGGTGATGCCCGGCGCGACGCTGTTGATGGTGATGCCGCGCGGCGCGAGGAGGCGCGCGAGGTGGAAGGTGAGCTGCTCCACCGCCCCCTTGGTCATCGAGTAGGCGAGCTGCTCGGGGTTGGCCGTGCGGGTCAGGCCCGAGGAGATGTTGACGATGCGACCGCCGTCGGGCATCAGCTCCAGTGCCCTCTGCACGATGAAGTACGGCGCCTTGGCGTTCACCGCGAAATAGCGGTCGAAGTCCTCGGGGGTGAGTTCGTCGGGTGCCTGGCCGGTCGTGGTCACGGCCGCGTTGTTGACCAGGACGTCCAGCTTGCTCTCCCCGACGCGCTCCTTGAGACCTCGTTCCAGGGCCAGGAACAGCTCGTGGACGTCGCCGGGGACGCCGAGTTCGGCGCGGACCTTGAACGCGCAGCCGCCTTCGCCCTCGATGTGACCGACGGTCTCATCGGCCGCCGCGTCGTCGACCGCGTAGTGCACCGCGACCAGGGCGCCCTCGCGGGCGAGCCGGATCGCGGTCGCCCGGCCGATGCCGCGACTGGAGCCGGTGACGAGAGCCGTCCTGCCGGTGAGCCTGTCCATGGTCGATCTCCCGAGGGTGAGGGTGAGGGTGTCCGGGATGCGGGCGTCCGGGATGCGGGCGTCCGGGATGCGGGCGTCCGGGGTGGGTGGTCGCGGTCGTTCCCGGATGTCGAGACCGCTGATCGCGCCGGCGAGGTGGCGGCGGACGGCGCCGAACTCCAGCAGCTCGCCGACGACTTCCCGCAGCGCGGTGACTTCCTCGGCGCCGAACAGCAGGTGCGCCTGCGCCGCGATGTTGGCCAGCGTGCGGGCCCCGGCCGCGTGCCGCTCGGCGTGGTAGCGGTCGAGCAGGCCCGGCCGGGCCCGGCCGGTGACCTCGTGCGCGAGCTTCCAGCCGAGGTTGGCCGCGTCCTGGAGGCCGAGGTTGAGGGCCTGTCCGCCGACCGGCAGCTTGCGGTGCGCGGCGTCGCCGGCGAGCAGCACCCGGCCGCGCCGGTACTCGGTGACCTGCCGGGAGGCGTTGTCGAACCGGTTGAGCCACAACGCCCGCCCGTGGCCGATGTCCTCCCCGGTGACGGCGTGCCACGCCTTGGCCAGCCGGTCGAAGTCGAGATCGCCGGTGACCGGTGCGCCGTGCTCGTGGACCATGAGCCGGGTCGTGCCGTCGGGCCTGCGGTAGGCGGTGGCGACCCCGCCGGGGTAGCGCCGCAGGCGGCGGTCGGCGAGGTCGAGGCCCGCCACGTCGGCGCGCAGCATCTCCTTGTCGGCGTCCCGGCCGGCGAAGTCGAAGCCGCCCAGTCCGCGGACCGTGCTGTCCTCGCCGTCGCAGCCGACCACGTAGGACGCGGTGAGCCGGTACGGCTTCCCGTCCGGCCCGCACACCGCGATCCGCACGTCGTCCGCCGTGCCGGTCAGGCCGGTCACCCGGTGGCCGCGCCGGATCTCGGCGCCCAGGTCGAGCGCGTGCCGCTGGAGCACGGCCTCCAGGCGGCTCTGGAGGCACTCCCACTGACCCGCGTACGGGTGCTCCCCATCGGCGTCCGCGAGGTCGAAGCGCAGGCCGCCGAAGTGGCCGGGGCCCACCGCTGGCAGCTCCCCCAGCCGGGTCAGCAGGCCGCGGTCGGCGAAGATCTCCATGGTGCGCGCGTGCAGGATCGACGCCCGCGACTCGCCGGTCGGCTCGGCCAGCTCCTCCAGCACGAGGGCACGCGCGCCGTTGGCGCGGAGTTCGGCCGCGAGGAACAGGCCGACCGGTCCCGCGCCGACCACGACGACCGGGACGCGCCCCGTCACCGACGCCGCCCGGAGGCCGGACCGAACCAGCGGGCCAGCGACGAGTCCACGTTCCGGTGGCTGCCGGGCGCGGTCCAGGCGACGTAGCCGTCCGGGCGCACCAGCACCGCCGTGACGCCGGTGAGCGTGGGCTCCGGCGGCACGCCGGGGGTGGCGGTCACGATGTCGACCCGGTCCCGCCAGCCCTGTGCCCGGCGGCGCAGCACGGCGTTGTCGGCGAAGTCGAGCAGCACACCACGGCCCGGCCGCAGCAGCTCGGTGCTGCTCGTCGCACGGTTGCCCACGGTCAGCGGCAGGTGTGGCAGGCGCACGCCGAGGAGCGGGTTGGCGCCGCCGCCCACGTCGTACCGGATGTCCAGGCCGCTGACCTTGGCCGCCAGGTGCCGGGCCACCTCGGGGTACCGGATCAGCTCGGACAGGACGTCGCGCAGCGGCTGCGCCTCGGCCCCGCCCAGCACGAGCAGGCTCTGCGCCCGGGTGTTGGCGAGCATCCGGCGACCCACCTCGTGGCGTTCGGAGTGGTAGGTGTCGAGCAGCGCCTCGGGCGCGTAGCCGTGCAGGACCAGCGCCAGCTTCCAGCCGAGGTTGTACGAGTCCTGCACGCCGGTGTTCATGCCCTGCCCGCCGGCGGGCAGGTGCACGTGCGCGGAGTCGCCCGCCAGCAGCACCCGGCCCCGGCGGTACTCGGTGACCTGCCGGGTGGCGTCGCCGAACGCGCTGACCCAGACCGGCTCGGCGTGCGAGATGTCGTCGCCGGTGAGCCGTTTCCAGAGGTCGGCGACTTCGGCGAAGGCGGGCGGCCCGGTCCGCCGGCGGGGCGGCGCGCCGCGTTCGCCGACGATGACCCGGTGGATGCCGCCGGCCAGCCTGGCGACCATCACGAAGCCGTCGCCGACCTGCCGGCCGGTCATCCGCGGTTCCAGGTCGACCCCGCGCAGGTCGGCGAGCAGCATCTCGGTGGTGGCCTCGGTGCCCGGGAAGTCGAACCCGGCCGCCTTGCGCACGCCGCTGCGACCGCCGTCGCAGCCGACCAGGTAGCGGGCCTCGATCCGCCGCTCGCCGCCGGGGCCGCGCACGGTGACCGCCACGTGATCACCGAAGTCTTGCAGCGCAAGGAATTCGTGCCCGCGCCGGATGCGCGCGCCGAGTTCGGTCGCCCGGGCCTCCAGGGCTTCTTCGGTGACCGACTGCGGAACGGTGCGGGCCGCCTCGTGCGCCGCGCCGAGGACGCCGATGTCCAGCGGCAGGCCGCCGAAGTGCCCGGTGTTCCCGGTCTGGTAGTCGCCGAGCCGGCGCAGCAGTCCGCGCTGGTCGAACACCTCCATGGTGCGGGTGGTGAACCCGATACCCCGGGACTCGCCGGTGCATCGCGGATGCCGCTCCACGACCACCACGTCGATTCCCGCGAGGCGCAGCTCCCCGGCGAGCATGAGCCCGGCGGGACCTGCCCCGACAATGACCACCGAAGCGTCCATGAACATCTCCCAAGGAACCGGCGTCGACAAGGTGAGAGCGGCAACGCCGGGCGTTGTCGCGGGAACATTCCGTTGACACAGCAGTCGTGCCGCCGGGGTCAGCGGCGCGCGTGACGGACCGGCCGGGCCGACTGCCAGGTCCGGGCCCCTTCGAAGCCGGCCACCCGTTCGAGCCGGTGCCACGGGGCCGCGGTCCGGGTCGTCCCGTCGGCGGCGTCGCCGCGACGGGCCGCGCACGCCAGCAGCACGGCCGTCAGCGCGGCCAGTTCCTCCGCGCTCGGAGACCCCTTCACCACGCGCAGCACGACGGGGTCGGCCGGTTCCGGCGTCACTGCGGCGGGTTGCCGTGCTTGCGGCGCGGCAGGTCGGCGTGCTTGGCGGACAACATCGCGAGGGCACGGCACAACGTCGAGCGCGTCTCACGCGGGTCGATGACGTCGTCGACCAGACCCCGCTCGGCCGCGTAGTAGGGATGCACCAACTCGGTGCGGTACTCCTCGATCTTCTGCCGGCGCATCGCCTCCGGGTCGTCGGCGGCGGCGATCTCCCGGCGGAACACCACGTTCGCCGCGCCCTCCGCGCCCATCACCGCGATCTCGTTGGACGGCCAGGCATAGCAGAGGTCCGCGCCGATGGACCGCGAGTCCATCACGATGTACGCCCCGCCGTACGCCTTGCGCAGGATCACCGAGATCCGCGGCACGGTGGCGTTGCAGTACGCGTACAGCAGCTTCGCGCCGTGCCGGATGATCCCGCCGTGCTCCTGGTCGACGCCGGGCAGGAAACCCGGCACGTCGACCAGCGTGACGAGCGGGATGTTGAAGGAGTCGCAGAACTGCACGAACCGCGCGCCCTTCTCGCTCGCCTTGATGTCCAGCACGCCCGCCAGCGCGGAGGGCTGGTTGGCGACGATCCCGACCACGTGGCCGTCCAGCCGGGCCAGCGCGCACACGATGTTGGGCGACCAGTCGGCGTGCACCTCCAGGCACTCGCCGTCGTCCACCACCTCGTCGATCACCTTCCGGACGTCGTACGACCGGTTGCCGTCGACGGGCACCAGGTCCAGCACCGCCTCCACCGACCGGTCCGCCGGGTCCTCGCCGCGCACCGCCGGCGGCAGTTCCCGGTTGTTCGACGGCAGCAGCGACAGCAGGTAGCGGACTTCCTCCAGACAGGTCTGCTCGTCGTCGCAGACGAAGTGCGAGACACCCGAGACGGTCCCGTGCACGCCCGCGCCGCCCAGCCCGTCCTGGCTGATCCGCTCCCCCGTGACCGCCTGCACCACGTCCGGGCCGGTGATGAACATCTGCGACGTGTCCCGGACCATGAACACGAAGTCGGTCAGCGCCGGGGAGTACGCCGCCCCGCCCGCGCACGGGCCGAGCATCACGCTGATCTGCGGGATGACCCCGGACGCCCTGGTGTTGCGCTGGAAGATGCCGCCGTAGCCCGCCAGCGCGCTGACGCCCTCCTGGATGCGCGCGCCCGCGCCGTCGTTGAGGCTCACCAGCGGGGCTCCGGCGGCGATCGCCATGTCCATGATCTTGTGGATCTTCTGGGCGTGGGCCTCGCCCAGTGCTCCGCCGAAGATCCGGAAGTCGTGGGCGTAGACGAAGACCGTCCGCCCCTCGACCGTGCCCCACCCGGTGATCACACCGTCGGTGTAGGGCCGCTTGTGCTCCAGCCCGAACCCGCTCGCCCGGTGCCGGCGCAGCGGCTCGACCTCGGCGAAGGATCCCTTGTCCAGCAGCAGTGCGATGCGCTCGCGGGCGGTCAGCTTGCCCTTGTCGTGCTGGCGCCCGGTGGCCGCGGGGTCCGGCCCGTCCTGCGCCAGGTCCTTGAGCCGCCGCAGCTCGTCCAGCCGTTCCCGCACTTCGGGTGCAGAGGTCGTGACGGTCATGGGACAGCACATTCCTTCCGATGACGAGCCGGTCCGCCGCCGTGGTCAGCGCCTGCCCTCGGCGTAGTCCTTGGCGTGGCCGAGAGTGGCGCGGCTGTTGGTGCTCAGCGCGGTGTGCACGTACGCGCGGGCGTCGGCGACGGTGGCGTCCGCGCCGAGGATCCGGGCGATGTTCCCCGTGTCGAGCACCACGGTGTGCTGCGAGGACGCCGCCACGCCGCCGTCGACTTCGGCGAACGTCCAGTAGCCGGTGTGCAGCGTCATCAGCGCGGGCAGGGTCACCTGCTTGTAGGCGATCTTGTGGTGCGGGAACGTCACCCGGTACGACTTCGTGGTGTGCACGGAGCCGTCCTTGGCGCGGGTGTCCATCTCCAGCTCCTGCAAGCCCGGGGTGTCCTCGGCCAGCCGCACCTTGGCGACGTGCGGCAGCCGCTCCGCCCACAGGTGCGCCTCGTTGACGAAGTCGTAGGCATCCTTGGCGGCTCCCTCGATCAGAACGGTGTCCTCGAAGGAGAAGGTGGTCTCGGCCGCGGCGTGGGCCAGCTCGACGTTGACCTTCAGCGCGGCCAGTTCCGAGCGGGAGTTGCGGTCGACGGCCTGGTCGATCCACTCCAGACCGCCGGGGTCGTCGTCCACCGCCCGGTAGTCGTGCAGCAGCCTGATCCGCGATTCGGTCGGGGAGACCGGTTCCACGACCCAGGCGCCGCCCATCGCGGCCACCGGCGGCGTGGACAGCTCCTGGCGGAAGTCGATCCGCAGGCCTTCGGGGTCGAGGACGCGCCGCGACGTCCAGTTCTTGGGCTCGCCGTTGGCGGTCGCCCAGATCCGGATGCGCTCGTTCCTCCCCGAGCGCTCCACCTGCTCGACGTGGATGGTGGGCGGGAAGACCCGCGGCCAGTTCGCCACCTCGGCGAGCAGCCGGAACGCGGTCTCGGCCGGGGCGGTCACGGTGATGTCGTGCTCGACCTCACGGGTGGTCATGGTCAGCTCTCCTCGCCGATCTCAGAAGTTGCCCAGTCCGCCGCAGACGTTGAGCGCCTGCGCGGTGATGGAGGCCGCGGTGTCGGAGGCCAGGTAGCCGACGAGGCCGGCCACCTCCTCCGGCGTGGAGTACCGGCCGAGTGGGATCTTGGCCTGGAACTTCTCCAGGATCGCTTCCTCGGAGGTGTCGTAGGCCGCCGCGTAGCCCTGCCGCACGCGTTGGGCCATCGGGGTTTCCACGTAGCCGGGGCAGACCGCGTTGACCGTGATGCCGGTGGGCGCGAGTTCGTTGCCCAGCGCCTTGGTGAAGCCGACGACACCGTGCTTGGACGCCGAGTACGGCGCGCCCAGCACCACGCCCTGCTTGCCCGCCGTGGACGCGATGTTGATGATCCGACCCCGGTCCTTGCGCCGCATCCCGCCCGCGTTCAGCACCTCGCGGGTCATCCGGAAGACGCTGGTCAGGTTGGTCTCGATGACGTCGTCCCACAACTCGTCGCCGATGTCGGCGGTCACGCCGCCGCCGCTGCGGCCGGCGTTGTTGACCAGCACGTCGACGGCGCCGAAGCAGTCGACCGCGGCCTGGACGAAAGCCTGGACGCCGTCCCCGGACCGGACGTCGACGGTGGTGCCGTCCACCTCCAGCCCGTCGGCCTGGAACCGCTTGACGGTCGCGGCGACGTTGTCGGCGTCGCGCGCGCCGATGAACACCCGGTGGTCCTGCGTCGCGAGGAGCCCCGCGACGGCGAGCCCGATCCCGCTGGTGGCCCCGGTGACGAGCGCGACCCGGTTCTCCTGGTGTGCCATGTGATGCCTTTCTCCCGTGGTCCGGTGCAGGGGGTGGTGGACGGCATCCGGTGCGGATCCGTGCGTGGTGGTGGGCCGGTGCGGTCAGCCGGCGCAGCGGCCGGCCGCCAGGCATTCCTCCAGGAACGCCAGCGCTTTCAGGTGGTACGCGCGGGCCGCCCAGCCCAGGCTGATGTTGTGGCCGCTGTCGGGCTGGCGCTCGACGACGACCCGCGGGCAGGAGGTGAACCGGGCCACCAGGTCGGCCACGGCGCTCTCGTCGTGCCGCCACCAGGACTCGTGCTCGGCGAAGGTGAACCGCACCGGGACGCGGACGCCCGCCGCGACGTCCGGGAAGACCCCGGGCCAGCGCGCGGCGTCCGCCCACTCCCGCTCCGGGACCGGCGCCACGACCGACTCGCCGGCCTGGAACGTGCCGGGCGGGTAGAGGCGCAGCGCGCCCCAGTTCCGCCGCACACCGCCAGCCGGGCGGTTCCCCCGCAAGTCGTCGGGAGCGGCGTACTCGTGGCCGCACCCCGAGATGTCCAGCCCGATCAGACCACCGGCGGCCCGGGACGCCACGGTCAGCGCGACCTTCCCGCCGTAGGAGTGGGCCAGCAGGAAGAACCCGGCGCCCACCGGGTGGCGGTCGGCGAACGACGCGAGCGCCGCGTGCAGCACCGCCGCCTGCTCCTCCCTGGTCTGGCCGTGCGGCAGGGCGGCGGCGGACGCGCCGTAGCCCGGCCGGTCGAGCGCCAGGACGGTGCAGCCGAGGCTCATGCCCAGGGTGACCAGCGACAGGTCCGGGTGGGCCGTGCCGTGGAAGTAGCCGGAGTTCATGCCGACCCCGTGCAGCGCGACCACCACCGCCCGGGGCGGCGTCCGCGCCGGTTCGCCGAGGAGCGCCGACAGCGGGATCCCGGCCGCGTCCAGCCGAACGCGCCGCACCCGACCGTCCGTCGTGGACACCGGCTCCATCGACACCGCCTCCGTGGACACCGGCTCTCCGGACACCGGCCCCGCGGTCGGGTGGGCCATGGTCACCTCCAAGCCGGCCCGGTCCGGTCGGCCGGTCAGACAGCGGCGGACAGGCGGGCGTTGACGAGATCGATCAGCGAACGCGGGGTGTGGTCGGCGTCCAGCGCGTCGTCCAGCGAGACGCCGTACTCCCGCTCGATGTGGCTGCACGTTTCGAGCAGGGCGAGCGACTCGTAGTTCAGCGCCTCGAACCCGGTGTCGAGGATGTCCCCGTCGAGGTCGACGGACTCGTCGGCCCCGGCCGCCTCGCGCAGCACGCGCCGGAGGTCGTCGAGCGTGAATTCCTTGCCTGCCATGGTGTTTCCTTCCCGTTCAGCGGAGTCGGTCGGCGGATCGGACGACCATCGCGGAGTTGAAGCCCCCGTGGCCGCGGGCCAGCACCAGCGCCGTGCGCACCTGGGCGGTGCGCGGCTGGCCCACCAGGTCCAGGCCGTACTCCTCGGCCGGCTCGGTGTGCACGGAGGGCGGGATCAGGCCCTCCTCCATGGCGAGCAGGACCGTCGCCAGGTCGAGCGCCGCGGCGCCGGAGTACAGGCGGCCGGTCATCGTCTTGGGCACGGTGACCGGGACACCCCGCCGCCCGAAGACCGCGGTCAGCGCCTCGGCCTCGACCAGGTCCAGCTCCGGGACCGCCGCGCCGTCGGCGAAGACCACGTCCACGTCGCGCGCGTCCGCACCGGCGTCGGCCAGCGCGAGTCCGATCGCCTCGCACAGCACGGGTGGACGCCCGCTGTCCGGCCGGGGGTCGAAGGTCGCGCCGTAGCCGGCGATCTCGCCGTAGACCCTCGCGCCACGGGCACGGGCCGAGTCCGCCTGCTCCAGGACGACGATCGCGCCGCCCTCGCCCGGCACGTGCCCGGCGGCCCGGCGGTCGAACGGCAGGTAGGCGCCCGCCGGGTCGTCGCAGGTGCTCAACCGGCCGCCGGCCATCTGGGCCACCCACCCCCAAGGGCACAGGGAGGCGTCGACGCCGCCGGACACGACCAGCGGCGTGCCCTTCCGGATCTGGCGGCGGGCCTGGGCGACCGCGTCCAGGCCGCCCGCCTGGTCGCTGACGACGACACCGCTGGGCCCCCTCATGCCGTGGCGGATGGAGATCTGGCCGCTGTTGACCGCGTAGAACCAGGCGAACGACTGGTAGGCGCTCACGTACTCGCTGCCCTGGCTCCACAGCTTGCGCAGCTCGTGCTGGCCGAACTCGAACCCGCCCGCGGCGCTGGCGGTGACCACGCCCATGTCGAACGCGGGCAGTTCGTCCGGCCGCACCCCGGCGTCGGCGAGGGCCCAGTCCGCGGCTACCAGCGCGAGCCGGGTCATCCGGTCGGTCTGCGGCAGCAGCCGGTTCGGCAGGTGGTCCTCGGCGGTGAAGTCGTGGATCTCTCCGGCCAGCCGGGACGGGTACCGCGCGGGGTCGAACCGGGCCAGCCGCCCGATGCCGCTCTTGCCGATCCGGGTCGCCTGCCAGTGGCTCCGCGCACCGAGCCCGGTGGGCGCGACCACGCCCAGCCCGCTCACCACCACCGAGCCGCTCATGCGGCGCTCCTCTCCGGCCGGGCCAGCACCATGGCGCTCTGGAACCCGCCGAAGCCGCTGCCCACGGTGAGCACGGCGTCCGTGGTGTGCTCGCGGGCGGTGACCGGCACGTAGTCGAGGTCGCACTCGGGGTCCGGCGTGCGCAGGTTGGCGGTGGGCGGCACCACGTGGTGCGTCATCGCGAGGATCGACGCGGCGATCTCGATGGAGCCGATGGCGCCGAGGGAGTGGCCGACCATGGACTTGATGGAGCTGACCGGCGTGGCGTAGGCGTGCCCGCCCAGGCTCTTCTTGAACGCGGCGGTCTCGTGCCGGTCGTTCTGCTTGGTGCCCGAGCCGTGCGCGTTGACGTAGTCGATCGCGCTCGGGTCCAGGCGCGCCTCGTCGAGCGCGACGCGGATCGCCTCGGCCATCTCCAGCCCGTCGGGGCGCAGGCCGGTCATGTGGTAGGCGTTGCTGCGCGTCGCGTACCCGGCGATCTCCGCGTGGATCCGGGCGCCCCGCCGGCGGGCGCTGTCCAGCTCTTCGAGGACGAAGAAGGCCGATCCCTCGCCGAGGACGAACCCGTTGCGGGTGCCGTCGAACGGGCGGGAGGCCCGTTCCGGGTCGTCGTGCCGCGGGGTGGTCGCCTTGATCGCGTCGAAGCACGCCATGGTGATCGGCGAGATCGGCGCGTCGGTGGCCCCCGCGACCATCACGTCGGCCGATCCCTCGCGGATCAGCTCGACCGCGTGGCCCACCGCGTCGATGCCCGACGTGCACCCCGTCGACACCACCGCGTTCGGCCCCTGCGCGTCCACGGCCCAGGCGACCTCGGCCGCGAACGAACTCGGCACGAGGTAGTCGTAGAGGTGCCGGACCGCGTACCGGTGGTCGACGAGGTCCAGCCGCCCGCCGTCGCTGACGACCCGGTACTCCTGGTCGAGCCCCATCGTCGCGCCGACCGCGGTGCCGACCGTGACGCCGGTGCGGTGCGGGCCGTGCGCCGCCAGGTCGATGCCGCTGTCGGCGAGCGCGCCACGGGCGGCGACCACGGCGAACTGGGCGGCCCGGTCCATCCGCCGCACCTCCTGCGGGCTCAGCCCGTGCGCCTCCGGGTCGAAGTCGATCTCGGCCGCCACCCGGGAGCGGAACGGCGCGGCGTCGAAGAAGGTGATTCCCCGCGTCGCCGTGCGGCCCTCGCTCAGCAGCGCCCAGAACGCGTCCGCGCCGACGCCGCCGGGCGCCAGCACCTCCAAGCCGGTGACGACCACTCGGCGGCTACTCACGACGAGGCCTCCCACGAGTAGAAGCGGGTCGCCATGGCATCGGCCGGCGACCGCCAGGTCTTCGGGTCGTAGGCCTGGACGAACGGCTTCAGGTCCTCGCTGATCCGCACGAAGCGCGGGTCCGTCCGCGCCTGCTCGATCAGCTCCCCGCCGTTGTCCCGGTCGAAGTCCTGGAGGTGGAAGTACAGGCCCCGGTAGTGGAAGAGCTGCCGCCGCCGGGTGCCCATCAGGTGCGGCATCGTGGTGGCGTCGAAGTCCTTGAACAGGCCGGCCACATCGTCGTTCGCGCCGGGTTCCATCCGGGCCACGATCAACGTGCTGTGCATGCGTTTGTCCTCCGAAGTGTTTCGGTCCGCCGACCGCGCGGATTACGACGCCGGAATCCGGCGATCGGCGATCAGTGGGGAATTACCGCGCCGGAACCCGGCGATCGGTGATGTGCGCGCAAAGGGGAATACCGGTCGATCCGGGAACGATCAGGAGCGGAGCCGCCGGAACGGGGCTCACTTCCCCCGCGACACCCGCGCCTTGCGGCGGCTGAAACAGCCGTGCACGTCGTTCTCCGCGTAGTAGGTGCGGCCCGACCTGGTGACGCGCCGCCACCCCTGCTCGCCGGCGAGCCGGTAGACCGTCCCGGTCGGCGTGCTCCACAACGCGGCGATGTCCGCCGCCGTGAGCCAGCGCTCCTCGGTGGAGGCCGACCGGCGCATCTCCCGGCGCAGCAGGATCCACTCCGGACCGTCCCACGTGTGCCCCGGGTCCGCGCCGCACCGCACCCGCGCGCCCTCGCCGCCCCGCACGGTCGCGGTGAGCACGCCGTCACACGCCGGCGTCACGCACGGCCCGACGACGACCTGCTTGACGGGGTCCGGGTAGGCCGCGCGACGTGCGGTCCGGACCGTCCGCGACACCTCCGCGCTCAGGTCGGCCGCCGCCGGGTGGCACGTCAGCCAGGTGAGGTTGGCCAGCAGGAAGTCGGCCAGCGCGCCGACCTCCCGGACGGGAGCCCGCCGCCGGCGCTCCTCCGCGACCAGTCCGCTCCACGAGGCGAGGGTGGTGACGATCCCCGTCCTCGCCTCGGCCGCGCGGCCGTTCAGCACCAGCCCCGGCAGCGCCCCGCCGGTGGTCTTCTCCCGCAGGCCGCCGGCCGCGCCGGCGCCGAGCGCCACCCCGCAGTCCGCGTGCAGCCGCGGCAGTTCCCGGAGCCCTTCCGCGAGGCGGCCACCGCAGGCCGCGCACAGCTTCCTGCCGTCCGCCGTCCGTGGGCGCCCGCCGCCTCGGCAGCCCGCGCCGGCACACAATTCCCCGTCGAGCACCAGCGGTTCCATCGTCGTCCCCCAGTTTCCCGCGTGCCCGAAGTTTCGGCTACAAAGCACCGGATCCTGACAACAATGTTCTTCGGAACCGAACCCCGCCGTCAAGGGTTCCGACGTCAACGGCAGATCAGAATCGACCGGGTTGTGCCCGCTGTCTTCGCACATTTCCAGGTGAACGTCAGAATTCCCCGGCGAAGGTCAGCTCCGTGGCCGGCGGAGGTCAAATCCAGGTCAGATCGGGTCACGGCGGGACGGGTTCACCAGGCGTAGGCCTCGGGAGCGGGCTTGGCCCCGTTCGGCGCGGGCGGCGGGAACAGCTCGTCCAGCTTCGCCAGCGTGCCGCCGTCCAGCGTGATCGCCAGCGCGCGCTGCGCCCCGTCGAGCTGGTCGACCGTGCGCGGCCCGATGATCGGCCCCGTCACGCCGTCCTGCGCCAGCAGCCACGCCAGCGCGACGTGCGCCGGGTCCTCGCCGATGTCGGCGCACAGCTTCTCGTACGCCTCGACGGCGTCGCCCCGCTTCGCGAGCACGTCGACCGACCGCGCCGAGTTGCCCCGGGAAGCGCCGCCCTCGCGCTGCTTGCGCAGCACGCCGCCGAGCACGCCCCCGTACAGCGGCGACCACGGGATCACGCCCACCCCGTAGTGCCGGGCGGCGGGCAGCACCTCCAGCTCGATCCAGCGGGTCATCAGGTTGTAGAACGACTGCTCGCTGACCAGGCCGAGGAAGTGCCGCGACCGCGCCGCCTCCTGCGCCTGCGCGAGGTGCCAGCCGGCGAAGTTGGACGAGCCGAAGTAGAGGACCTTCCCCTGCTGGCGGAGGATGCCGAGCGCCTCCCAGATCTCCTCCCACGGCGTGTCCCGGTCGACGTGGTGCAGTTGGTACAGGTCGATGTGGTCGGTCCGCAGCCGCTTGAGCGACGCGTCGCACGCGCGCCGGATGTGCAGCGCGGACAGCCTGCTCTCGTTGGGCCAGTCACCCATCGGCAGGTACGCCTTGGTGGCCAGCACGGTCTTCTCGCGCCGTCCACCACCCGTGGCGAACCACCGGCCGATGATCTCCTCGGTGACACCTCGCCCCTTGGTCCCGCCGTACACGTCGGCGGTGTCGAAGAAGTTGATGCCGTGCCCGTGCGCACGGTCCATGATCGCGTGGCTGTCGTCCTCGGATGTCTCCGGCCCGAAGTTCATCGTGCCGAGCACGAGCCGGGACACGGAGAGGCCACTGCGGCCGAGGCGGGTGTACTCCATGTGCCCGCACCCTACTCCCGGCCCGACCCCCGCCGGGCCGGCGCGACCGCCGCCGCACCCGGTGGGGCGCGGGGTTTGGCTTCGGGTGCCCGAAGTGCACCGGCCACGACCGGCCGCACTCGCCAACCGCTTGGCGCACAACGATTTTTGCGGTCACGGCCGGGCGGTGTGCCGAGTGCCCGGCGGCCGGCGCGATTGCGGACCTGGATCATGGTCGAGGTCCTACCATCGCGATCATGAATGGGACGACGGCCGCGACCGCGCGGCGACCATCGGGCGCGATGCTCGCCACCCTGCTCGGGGCCAGCACGATGACCATCATGGCCGGCGCGACGATCATGCCGGCGCTCCCGGGCATGGAACAGCACTTCGCCGCCGTGCCGAACGCCGATCTGCTGGTGCGCCTGGTGCTCACCATGCCCGGTTTGACGATCATGCTCACGGCGCCGCTGCTCGCCTGGCTCGGCAGCCGGGTGGGACGGGTCCGCGTGCTGACCGCCGGCCTGGTGCTCTACGCCGTCGGCGGCTGCTCGGGCCTGGTGCTGGACTGGTTGCCCGCGCTGCTCGCCGGTCGGGCGCTGCTCGGTGTCGGCATCGCGGGCATCATGGTCACCACCACCGCCCTGCTGGCCGACCATTACCCGGCCGGCGAGCACGGCCGGGTGCTGGGTCTGCAGGGTGCGGCGATGGGGTTCGGCGGTGTGGTCTCGCTGCTGTTGGGCGGGTTGCTGGCCGCGTTGAGCTGGCGGGGTGCGTTCGCGGTCTACGTGCTGGCCCTGCCGCTGCTGGCCTTGGTCCTGCGGCACGTCCCCGAGGTCACCGTGAGCCGGACGGCCGCGGAGGACGGCCGCGGCACGTCACCGTGGAGCCCGCGGCTGCTCGGCCTCTACGCCCTGATGTTCCTCGGCATCCTGGTGTTCTACGTGGTGCCGACCCAGGCGCCGTTCTGGCTGGCCGAGATCGGCGCGGAGAACCCGGTCGTGACCGGGGCGCTCATCGCGGCGGTCAACCTGGTGACCACCCTGGTGGGCCTGAACTTCCGGCGGCTGCGCGCCCGGTGGGACCACCGCGTGCTCGGCGTCTGCGTCTTCCTCTCCTACGCCGCGGGACTGGTCGTGGTCGGCTTGGCCGGCTCGCTCTGGATGGTGACCCTCGGGATGCTCGTGGTCGGCGTGGGCATCGGCCTCCAGAACCCGACGCTCAACGGCTGGCTGGCCGCCGCCGCCACGCCCGGCGTGCGGACCAGGGCACTCGGCCTGATGACCTCGGCACTGTTCCTCGCCCAGTTCTCCTCTCCGCTCGTCGCCCAGCCCGTGGTCGACGCCATCGGGCTCGGGGGGATGTTCGTGGTCGCCGGCGGGCTCAGCGCGCTCGTCTGCGTGCTGCTGGCAGGCGCTCGCCTGCTGCCCGGCCGTCGTCCGTGAGCACGGCCGGCTCTCGTCCGACCGCCTGACGGTGTTCAGGCCTTGGCGCGCCGGCCGTGATTGACGTGCTTGCGCACCGAGAACTCGTAGGCCTCGGCGAGCAGGGGCCGCAGCGCCTCGAACGTCGCACTGCCGGGCGAGACGACGCAGACCCAGTGCTGCGCCGCGTAGGTCGGGTGCGGCATCAGCACGTCCCGCGCCGCGTAGTCGAACCCGGTGTCGTACACGCCGTTCTCGTCGCGTTCGGTGGGCACGGCTCCGAAGTGGGCGGTGTAGCCGGCTTTCGTCAGCCCGATGTTCAACCGGTACGCGTCCGGCCCGTCGAGGCGGGAGACGGTGTCGTAGTGGTCGCCGGTCACGATGGTCGCGAACGGCATCTGACGTTCCGGCGGGAGGTCGCCGTCCGGGTCGTAGAGGAAGAACGTGTCGCCGTTCGCCTCGGGGGCGGTAACCCCCTCGAACGCCTCGCGGATGCGCCGGGTCACCTCACTGGAATCCATGCTTCAAGTTTCTCATTGAACCTCCTTTTGAAGGTTGAGCGCGAAGCAGCCGGTACAGTGCCCGACAACCCTCAAACAGCGGTCGCGACAGGTGGCGGGAAGGACGGACATGGCCGAGGAACTCTCCCCGCTGTCGCTGGCCGAATGGCAGGACCTCGATCCGGCCGAGCGCGCCCGTCGGCTGTCCGACACCGTCGACCAGGCCCGCGCCTCGGTGCACGGCGACTGGATCAGTTTCGCCCGCGACACCCCGTCCGGCGCAGGCGTGCTGGCGGGCATCCCGTTCTCCGTCAAGGACAACATCGACGTCCGGGGGCTCGCGACCACGGCGGGCAGCCGACTGCTCGGCGACTCACCCGCCGCGGTCGACGCCAGTGCGGTGAGCGCCCTGGAGGACGCCGGGGCGGTCGTCGTCGGCAAGACCAACCTGCACGAACTCGCTTTCGGGATCACCAGCAACAACAAGGCCTTCGGGCCGGTGCGCAATCCCGCGGACCCGTCCCGCTCGGCCGGCGGGTCGAGCGGCGGCAGCGCGGTCGGCGTCGCGCTCGGCGTCGTGCCGTTCGCGCTCGGCACCGACACCGGCGGTTCCGTCACCATCCCCGCGTCCTTCTGCGGTGTGGTCGGGTTCCGCCCGTCCACCGGCCGGTACCCGGGCGACGGCGTGGTCAACCTCTCCACCAGCCGCGACACCATCGGCATCCACGCCCGCACGGTGCGCGACGTGCGGACCGTGGACGAGGTGATCACCGGCGAACCGGCGGACCACACGCCTCCCGTCGCCCTCGCCGGCCTGCGCGTCGGCCTGCCCCGCAGCCGTTTCCAGGACCTGGACCCCGAAGTGGCGGCAGTCGTCCGCACCGCACTGTCCACTCTGGAGCGAGCGGGGGCGCTCCTGGTCGAGGTGGACCCGGACGACGACCTCGCGGTGGCCGCCGAGTCGGGCAACGACCTGGTGTTCTTCGAAGCGCCGCACCTGCTGGCCCGCCGCGTCGGGTCGCCCGCGGAGCACTGGCCGCGGCACATCGCCTCGCCCGACGTGCGCGCCCTGATCGAGGCGATCCACTCGTCCCCGCTGCCCGCCGAGGCGTACGAGGACGCGAGGGCCGCGCGGTGGCGGCTGCGGCGCACCTACGCCGAACTCTTCACGCGGGTGGACGTCGTCCTGAGCCCGACCTCGCCGGTGCCGCCGCCCCTGCTCGGCGAGGACGACGTGATCCTCCTCAACGGCCGCAGGGCGCCGACCTTCCCGACCGTCACGCGCAACGTCAGTCCCGGCACCGTCGCCGGCCTGCCGATGCTGTCGCTGCCCGCGGGCGTCACCAGTGCCGGGCTCCCGATCGGCCTGTGCCTGGAGACGCACGCCTTCAGCGACTCCCGCCTGCTGCGCATCGCGGACACGATGCAGGCCGCGCTCGCCGCCCAGGCCCGCGAACGGTCGCGGTGAACGGTCAGCGCACGCGTTCCCACCCGCGTCGGGGCGCGCGGCTGCCCAGGTCGGTGTCGCGGCTGCGGTAGACGATGTAGGGGCGGGTGAGGTAGCCCAGCGGCATCGAGAACACGTGCACCAGGCGGCTGAAGGGCCAGAAGGCGAACAACGCCCACGCGGCCAGCGCGTGCAGCCGGAACCCGATCGGCGCGGCGGCCATCAGGGCCGGTTCGGGCTGGAAGGTGAAGACGGACCGGAACCACGGGGAGACCGTCTCGCGGTAGTCGTGGGGGTGGTCGGTGAGGTTGCCCAGCACGGTGGTGCCCAGGCCGAGCAGGATGGTGCCGACCAGCAGCACATACATGACCTTGTCGTTGCGGGTGGTCGCGGAGAACACCGGGCCGACGGTGCGGCGGCGGTAGACCAGGATCGCCGCGCCGACCAGGGTGCAGGCGCCGGCCGGCACACCGAGCACGACGGCGGTCACGTGGTAGGCGGTGTCGCCGATGCCCGCGGCCTCCGTCCACGACTTGGGCACCAGCAGGCCGCCGACGTGCCCGAGCACGACGAGCAGGATGCCGAAGTGGAACAGCGGGCTGCCCAGGCGCAGCAGCCGGTTCTCGTAGAGCTGCGAGGAGCGGGTGGTCCAGCCGAACTTGTCGTAGCGGTAGCGCCAGAAGTGGCCGACGACGAACACCGCGATCGCCACGTACGGAACGACGACCCACAGCAGGATGTCCAGCGTGCCCGGTGACGGAGTCCCGGCGTCCTGGGCGACGAGCGCGGTCATCGGCGGTCCCCTCGCGGTTGCGGCATGTACTCGGGCGGGGCGAACGGGGCCAGGCCGACGTCCTCCTCGGGCGGCCCTTCGGCCGCGAGCCGGGCCACCGCCTCGTGCTCCCGCCTGCCCAGCGGCGGCAGCGTCGCCGACACCGACTCCAGGACGTCCGCCCACGGCGAGCCGGCGTCCCGCAGCCCCAGGCGGATCAGCTCCAGTCCCGCGCGGTGCTCGGTCATCAGCCGGTGTCCCACCACCGGGTCGCCGGTGGCGGCGAACTCCAGCACGACCGCCAGGTGATCGGGCAGTTCGCTGTCGTCCAGTTCCAGTCCGGCGGCGCGGTAGGCGTGCTTGAACCGCAGCAGGGCCATGCCGCGCTTGCGGGTGTCCCCGTAGGCGAAGTAGGTCAGGTAGGGGCTGAACCGCTTGCGGTGGTCGAAGGTCGCCACGTAGTCCGCGGCGAGGACGGTCAGCGGCGTGGCCGCCACGTGGTCCAGGAACCTGTCGAGCGGCACGGCGAGCGGCGCCGGCAGGGTCCGGGTCGCGGCCCGCAGCAGCGGCAGCCGGGCCACCAGTTGCTCGTCGGGGTATCCCATCGCCAGCGACTGGACCTGCCACGCGGTCGCGCGTCGGACCTCGGTGAGCGTCATGGCTTCGGCTCCACCTCACCGGCCGGATCGCCGCCGCCCGGTCGGTGCGCCGGCGGCGGGAACAGGCCTTCCGGACGGCCTTTGCCGTCCCAGTTGAGCAGGTTGACCCGGCTGCCCTTGTCCATCGGCGCGGCCGTGGTGTCGGAGGTCTGCCGGTCGCGCAGCATGCGGAAGTTCTCCACGGCGATCGGCGACGCGCCGCCGGAGTTCTCCCCGAACGGACCGGAGCCGCCCATGCCGGGGCCGCCCTCGTAGTCCAGGCTGCACTCGGTGGCCAGTTCCTCCAGGCCGTGGGCCTGTTCGGCGTGGGCGGGCGGGATGACGTAGCGCTCGTCGTACTTCGCCAGCGCGAGCAGCCGGTACATGTCGTAGACCTGCTCGCCGGTCATGCCGACCTGCCCGGCGATCTGCTCGCGGGGTTCCCGGCCGAGGTTGATGTCCCGCATGTAACAGCGCATCGCGGCCAGCCGGCGCAGCACCGCGTTCACCGGCTCGACGTCGCCCGCGGTGAACAGCCGCGCGAGGTACTCGACCGGGATGCGCAACGCCTCGATCGCGGCGAACAGGTTGCCGTGGTCCTCGGCGTCGTGGCCGGTGTCGCGGACGACGTCGACCACCGGCGACAGCGGCGGGATGTACCAGACCATCGGCATGGTGCGGTACTCCGGGTGCAGCGGCAGCGCCACCTTGTACGTGGTGATCAGCGCGTGGACCGGCGAGCGCCGCGCCGCCTCGATCCAGTCGGCCGGGATGCCCGCGCGCTCGGCCTCGCGGGCCACGACGGGGTCCGCCGGGTCCAGGAACACCTGCCGCTGCGCCTCGTAGAGGTCCTGGTCGTCCGGTGTCGAGGCCGCTTCCAGGACCTTGTCCGCGTCGTAGAGGACCAGGCCGATGTAGCGCAGCCGGCCCACGCAGGTCTCCGCGCACACGGTCGGGATGCCGACCTCGACGCGGGGGAAGCAGAACGTGCACTTCTCGGCCTTGCCGGTGCGGTGGTTGAAGTAGACCTTCTTGTACGGGCAGCCCGTGACGCACATCCGCCAGCCCCGGCAGCGGTCCTGGTCGACCAGGACGATGCCGTCCTCGCTGCGCTTGTAGATCGCGCCGGACGGGCAGGAGGCGGCGCAGGACGGGTTGAGGCAGTGCTCGCAGATGCGGGGCAGGTAGAACATGAAGGTCCGCTCGAACTCGAACTTCACCTTGTCGGCGATGCCCTTGAGCATCGGGTCCTGGTCGCCGTGGTCGGGCGCGCCGCCGAGGTTGTCGTCCCAGTTGGCCGACCAGGTGATCCTGGTGGGCTCGCCGCTGATCAGCGATCTCGGCCGGGCGACCGGGGTGTGCTCCTGCAGCGGCGCGTTGGTCAGGTTGTCGTAGTCGTAGGTCCAGGGCTCGTAGTAGTCGTCGAGACCGGGCAGCTTGGGGTTGCTGAAGATGGTGAGCAGCTTGCGCAGCCGCCCGCCGCCCTTGAGCTTGAGCCGGCCGCGCCTGTTCAGCGTCCAGCCGCCGCGCCAGCGCTCCTGGTCCTCGTAGGTGCGCGGGTACCCCTGCCCCGGCCGGGTCTCGACGTTGTTGAACCAGACGTACTCCACGCCCGAGCGGTTGGTCCACGCCTGCTTGCAGGTCACCGAGCAGGTGTGGCAGCCGATGCACTTGTCGAGGTTCATCACCATGGCCATCTGCGCCATGACCCTCATCAGTACTGCACCTCCTGGCCGCGGCGGCGGATGACGGTCACTTCGTCGCGCTGGTTGCCGGTAGGGCCGAGGTAGTTGAAGGCGAAGGAAAGCTGGGCGTAGCCACCGATCAGGTGCGACGGTTTGATCATCAACCGGGTCAGGGAGTTGTGGATGCCGCCGCGCTTGCCGGAGGTCTCCGCGCGGGGGACGTCGATCAGGCGGTCCTGGGCGTGGTGCAGGTAGACGGTGCCCTCGGGCATGCGGTGGGAGACGACGGCGCGGGCGACGACGACGCCGTTGCGGTTGACCGCCTCGATCCAGTCGTTGTCCGCCACGCCGATCTTCACGGCGTCCTCCTTGGACATCCAGAGGGTCGGCCCGCCGCGGGACAGGCTGAGCATGAAGAGGTTGTCCTGGTACTCGGAGTGGATGGACCACTTGCTGTGCGGGGTGAGGTACCGGACGGTGATGCCCAGCGCGCCCTGCTCGCCGACGCGGGGTTCGTCGAACAGGGCGTGCATGTCCAGCGGTGGCCGGAACACCGGCAACTGCTCGCCGAACTCGGCCATCCAGTCGTGGTCGAGGAAGAAGTGCTGGCGGCCGGTGAGGGTGTGCCAGGGCTTGCGGCGCTCGACGTTGATGGTGAACGGCGAGTAGCGCCGGCCGCCGGTCTCCGAGCCGGACCACTCCGGCGAGGTGATCACCGGCACCGGCGCGGACCGGGTGTCGGCGAAGGTGATCCGCTTGCCCTCGTGCTCGGCGGCCAGGTCCGCCAGCGGGGTGCCGGTCCGCTGTTCGAGGGTGCGGAAGCCCTGCGTGGCCAGGTGCCCGTTGGTGGTGCCGGACAGCGCGAGGATCGCCTCGCACGCGTGCACGTCCCGGACCAGCGACGGGCGGCCGTCGGCCGGGCCGCCGCGGATGGCGCCGTTCTGGTGCCGCAGGTGGTCCACTTCGCGCTCCACCCGGAAGGTGACGCCCTTGGTGGTCGCGCCGAGCGAGTCGGCCAGCGGGCCGAGCGCGCCCATCTTCGCCGCGATCGCGGTGTAGTCGCGCTCCACGACCGTGAGCCTCGGCATGGTGACGCCGGGAACCGGGTCGCACTCGCCGGCCTTCCAGTCCCGCACCACGCCGTGCGGGGTGGCCAGTTCGTCGGGGGTGTCGTGCATCAGCGGGGTGGCCACGACGTCCTTGCGCGTCCCGAGGTGGCCGGCGGCGAGCCGGTCGAAGGCCTCGGCGACGGCCAGGAAGGCCGCCCAGTCGGTGCGGGTCTGCCAGGGCGGCGCGATCGCCGGGTTGAACGAGTGCACGAACGGGTGCATGTCGGTGGTGTTCAGGTCGTGCTTCTCGTACCAGGTCGCGGCGGGGAGCACGACATCGGAGAAGATCGTGGTGCTGGTCATCCGGAAGTCCAGCGACAGCAACAGGTCCAGCTTGCCGACCGGCGCCTCGTCGTGCCACACCACGTCCTTCGGCCGGGCCCCGCCCGGCGGGGTCTCGTGCGCGCGCAGCGAGTGGTCGGCGCCCAGCAGGTGCTTGAGGAAGTACTCGTTGCCCTTGCCGGACGACCCGAGCAGGTTGGCCCGCCAGACGCTGAGCACGCGCGGGAAGTTCGCCGGCGAGTCGGGGTCCTCGCAGGCGAACCGCAGCCGCCCGGCGGTCAGCTCGGACACCACGTGCGCGCCCACCGGGACACCGGCCCGCTCGGCGTCGTCGGCCAGGTCCAGCGGGTTGCGGTCGAAGGTCGGGTACGAGGGCATCCACCCCATCCGCGCGGACTGGGCGATCACGTCGGCGGTGGTCCGGCCCGCCAGTCGCCCGCCGGCCGTGGCGGAGGCGAGGGTGTCCGCGCCGAACCGGTCGTAGCGGAACTGGTCGGTGTGCAGGTACCAGTACGCGGTCTGGATCATCTGGCGCGGCGGGCGCGCCCAGTCCAGCCCGAAGGCGAGTTGCGACCAGCCGGTGATCGGGCGGCACTTCTCCTGCCCGACGTAGTGCGCCCACCCGCCGCCGTTGACGCCCTGGCAGCCGGTGAGCGTGGTCAGCGCCAGGAACGCCCGGTAGATCGTGTCGGAGTGGAACCAGTGGTTGGCCCCCGCCCCCATGATGATCATGGACCGGCCGCGCGATTCCTCGGCGTTGGCCGCGAACTCCCGCGCGATCCGCGCCGCCGCCCGCGCGGGCACACCGGTGATGGCCTCCTGCCAGGCGGGCGTGCACAACTGTTCGGCGTCGTCGTAGCCGGTGGGCCACACCCCGGGCAACCCGTCGCGGTGCACGCCGTACTGCGCGAGCAGCAGGTCGAACACCGTCGTGACCAGGTGCCCGCCGACCCGCCGCACCGGAACCCCGCGCCGCACCACGGCCGGCGCGCCGTCCGGGGCGTCGAAGCGCGGCAGTTCCACGACCGCCGAGTCGCCGCCCGACACCGACAGCAGCGGGTCGACGTCGCCGAGGTCGAGGTTCCACCGGCCCGCGCCCTGCTCCCCGTAGCGGAAGCCGAGCGAGCCGCCGGGCACCACGGGGTCGCCGGTGGCCGAGTCGAGCAGGACGGTCTTGAACGCCGGGTGCTCCTCGCCCGCGGGCCGCTCCAGGTCGGCGGCGGTGAGGAACTTCCCCGGCCGGCAGGCGTCGCCGTGCCGGTCGAGCCGGACCAGGAACGGTAGATCGGTGTAGCGCTTGACGTAGTCGACGAAGTAGGGCGCGGGCCGGTCCACGAAGAACTCGCGCAGGATCACGTGGCCCATCGCCATGGCCAGCGCGCCGTCCGTGCCGGGCCGGGCGGGCAGCCACTCGTCGGCGAACTTGACGTTGTCGGCGTAGTCCGGCGCCACCGCGACCACCTTCTGGCCGCGGTAGCGGGCCTCGGCCATCCAGTGCGCGTCCGGGGTGCGGGTGACCGGCAGGTTCGAGCCCCACATGATCAGGTAGCCCGCGTCCCACCAGTCACCGGACTCGGGCACGTCGGTCTGGTCGCCGAACACCTGCGGCGAGGCCACCGGCAGGTCGGCGTACCAGTCGTAGAACGACAGCATCGCCCCGCCCAGCAACGACACGAACCGGGCGCCGGAGGCGTGCGAGACCATCGACATCGCCGGGATCGGGGAGAACCCGGCCACCCGGTCCGGTCCGTAGCGCTTGATCGTGTGCACGTGCGCGGCGGCGACCAGCTCGGTCGCCTCGTCCCACGACGCGCGCACCAGCCCGCCCTTGCCACGCGCGGACTTGTAGCGGCGGGCGCGTCCGGCGTCCTCCACGACCTCCGCCCAGGCCGTCACCGGATCGCCGGTGCGGGCCTTGGCCTCCCGGTACAGCTCCAGCAGGACACCCCGCACGTAGGGGTAGCGCACCCGCGTCGGCGAGTAGGTGTACCAGGAGAACGCCGCCCCGCGCGGGCAGCCGCGCGGCTCGTACTCCGGCCGGTCGGGGCCCACCGAGGGGTAGTCCGTCTGCTGGGCCTCCCAGGTGATGATCCCGTCCTTGACGTAGACCTTCCACGAGCACGACCCGGTGCAGTTCACCCCGTGGGTGGAACGCACCACCTTGTCGTGGCTCCACCGGTCCCGGTAGAACTCGTCGGCCTGCCGTCCGCCGATCTTGTGCAGCGTGCGCAGGTCGGCGGAGACCTCGGAGCGGCTGAAGAAGCGGCGCGTGCGCACCAGCGCCTCGGTCAACCCGTTGTCCAGGCCCGCACGGGCGTGCGGATCGGTGTTCACGGCGCCGCCTCCTCTGGTGATCGGTCGTTCCGTCCCCGGTGGCCGCGCAGGTCACTCACCGGTCGCGGAGTGGGCGTGCACGGCGCGGCGGACCGCGGTCGAGGTGAACAGGAGGGAGGCCAGGGCGACCACGGCGAGCGCGGCCAGCCCGAGTGCGTAGGAGGAGAACGCGCCGTACAGCGCGCCCATGACCAACGGCGGGACGAACCCGCCCAACCCGCCGGCCGCGCCGACCACCCCGGTGACCGCTCCGACCTTGTTCGCCGGGGCGAGCAGCGCGACCAGCGCGAACACCGCCCCGCTGCCCGCGCCGAGCGCGGCGGCCATGGCCAGGAACGCCACCGTCCCCAGCGGCGCCAGCGGCGGGGTGAACGCCAGCACCACCGCGCACACGGTCACCACGGCCAGACAGGTGGTCAGCACCCGCACGGGGCCGACCCGGTCGGACAGCCAGCCGCCCACCGGCCGCATCAGTACCGCGAGCAGTACGAACCCGGCCATCCGGTTCGCCGCGTCGGCCTGGGTGAGCCCGTAGGCGGTCTTCAGGTAGGCGGGCAGGTACACGGAGAACGCGACGAACCCGCCGAAGGCCACCGCGTACAACGCCGACGCCTGCCAGGTGATCGGCAGCCGGGCGGTGTCGGCGAGCCGGCGGCCCATCGACTGGTCCGGCACGGCGCGCCCCGGAGCGTCCCGCAGCACCAGCGCCGACACCACCGCGTACACCGCGAGCACCGCGGCGGTCACCAGGAAGGGGGTCTCCAGCCCACTCGCGTCCACCAGCTTCACCGTCGTCAGGGCACTGACCGCGGTGCCGCCCATCCCCGCGCCGAAGACCCCGATCGCCAACCCACGCCGCTCGGGCGGGAACCAGGCGTTGACGAACGGCACCCCGACCGCGAACGCGGTGCCGCCCACCCCGAGGAAGAACCCGCCGACCAGCAGGGCGACCAGCGACGAGTGCCCCACCAGCCCCAGGAACAGCACGGGGACGATCGTCACGGCGGACACCAGCGGGAACATCACCCGCCCCCCGAACCGGTCGGTCAACGCGCCCACCGGTATCCGCCCCACCGAACCGACCACCACCGGCACCGCGACCAGCAGGGCCTCCTGGAAGGCGGACAGCCCGAGCGAGTCCTTGAACAGCGGGCCGAGCGGGCTGAGCAACGCCCACGCCCAGAAGTTCACCGCGAACCCGACCGTGGCCAACGCCAGCATCACCCCACGCCGACCGGTCGCCGTACCGTCCTCAGTGGACGGCCGCGATATCCGCATGCCCATCGGTGATCCCTCGCAGCCCGGCTCGCGTGCCCCGGTCATCGTCATCCCGCCTGCCCGACCGCGCACTTCGTGCGATCGCCCGAGGGCGAGGGCGCTCACTCCGCGTGTGGTGCGTTCGGACACGACAGGGCAACGGTCCTACCCGGACGGGTCAACGTCGCTGTCCGGGTGCACGGTCGTCAGGGCGGTGTCACACCGCACTGGAGCGCTCGGCTCACGGTGATGCCTCCCCGGCCAGCAGCGCCCGCACGCGGTCGCCGTCCGGTAGGCCGAGTTGGCCGTAGATCGCGAGCGCCTCCTGCCACCGCCCCACCTCCCCGTCCACGGACCCCAACCCCTCCAGCGCACGGGCCTCCTCGTACCGGTCGCCGACGGCCCTGGCCACCGACAGCGCGTCAGCGTGGTGGGCACGGGCAACGTCGGACGCGCCGGCCGCCAGGTGCGCCGAACCGAGGTTGTTCAACACCTCCGTCTCGATACCGCGGGCGCCGATGTCCCGGGCCAGGTCCAGCGCCCTCCCGAAGAGCGTGAGCGCCTCCTCGGTCCGACCGTCCAGCCGGTGCACCTCCGCGAGGTTGCCCAGGGCACGCGCGGTGCCGCCGGGGTCCGCGAAGATCGTCAGCGCCTCCTCCAGATCGCGCCTGGCCCGGTCGTGGTCGCCCAGTCGGGTGTGGACGACGCCCAGGTTCGTCAGCACGACGGCACGTCCCTTGGCGAACGCGAGGTCGTCGGCGAGGGCCAGCGCCTCCCGGTAGTGCTCCAGCGCTTCCCCGTACCGCCCCAGCCGCTCGTAGAGGTTGCCGAGGTTGTTCAGCGCACCCGCCTCGCCGAGACGGTCGCCGGCCCGCCGGCAGATGTCGAGCGCCTCGCGGTGGTGGCGCATCGCGTCCTGGTGCAGGCCGAGGCGCAGGTACGCCACGCCCAGGTGGTACAGGGCCGCGCCCTCCGCCGACCGGTCGCCGGCGGATCTGGCCGCGTCCCGCACGTGACCGAGGACCGCCAGGGCGTCGCTGTGCCGGCCGCCCTGGTCGAGGTGGCGCTGCAAGGTCTCCGCCAGCCTGGTCGTCGCCGCCGACCATCCCCGCCGGGCCGTGAACGCGACCAGCGCCAGCAGGGACTGCCACTCGGCGTCCACCCACTCGCGGGCGTCGCGGACCGGCAGCGGGGAGTCCGCCGCCGGGCCGGGGTGGAGCGCGTCCATCGCCTGCGCGGCGGTGCCGGCGAAGTGCTCGACCAGCCGGGCCAGGGCCTCGTCCAGCACCTCGGGGTCGGTCACCTGTTCACGGGCGTAGGCCCGCACCAGGTCGTGCATGTCGAACCGGTGCGCGGATGAGCGCTGGATCAGGTGCGCGCGGACGAGGACGTCGAGTCGCCGGGCCGCGGTCCGCTGGTCCGCGCCGAGCAGCGCGGCGGCGGCGGGGAGGCCGATGTCGTGCGCCGGGTGCGCGCCGAGCAACCGGAAGTCCTGGCGGGCCTCGTCGTCCAGGTGCCGCAGCGACCAGGAGAACACCGTCCGCACGGCCGTGTCGGGATCCCCCACGTCGAGCAGGTCGAGACCCTGGACCTCCAGGTCGGCGACCAGTTCGGCCAGCGGCTGGGCGGGACGGCCGTGGGCGCGGGCGGCCACGATGCGCAGGGCCAGCGGCAGGCCGCCGCAGCGCCCGGCCAGTTCGAGCGCCGCCGCCGGCGAGTGGTCGACCTGGTCGCCGACGTGCGCCCGCAGCAGGTCCATCCCCTCGTCGGCGGACAGCGGGCGCAGGTCGAGGCGGTGCGCGCCCGGCCGGACCTGAAGGCCCGCGAGGTCGGTCCGGCTGGTGACCAGGACGAAGCACAGCGGCTCGCCGGGCAGCAGGGGCCGCACCTGGTTGACGTCGAGGGCGTTGTCCAGCACGACCAGCACCCGCTTGCGGGCCAGCAGGCTGCGCAGCCGGGCGGCCCGCTCGTGGGTGTCGGCGGGGATGTCCGGGTCGTCCAGGCCGAGACTGCGCAGGAAGCCCGCCAGCACGTCGGCCGGGTCGTGCGGCTGGACGGGCGAGTAGCCGTGCAGGTCCGCGTACAGGCAGCCGTCCGGGAACCCGGCCGCGACCCGGTGTCCCCAGCGCACGGCCAACGCGGTCTTGCCCACGCCCGCCGGGCCGGCGAGCACCACGATCGGCACGCCGCCCGGCGCGGCCTCCGGCACGGCCCCCGACACGCCGCCCGGCACGGCCTCGGCACGCGCCCGGTCCAGGGCGGCCAGTTCCCGACCGCGACCGGTGAACCCGACCGGGTCGGCGGGCAGCTCGGCCGGCACCGGCGGGGCCTTGCGCGGCGGGCCGCCCGATCCCCGTGGCCGCTGGAGGGCGTCCCGGGCCGTCGCCAGGCGCCGGTGCTCGTCGGCGGGCACGCCCAGCTCGGCCAGCAGGTCGTCCAGGGCCTCGCTGGACGGCAACGTCGTCCCCGCCAGGTAGGCGTAGAGCGTGCTCTGCGAGATCCGCAGCCGCTTGGCCAGCGCGGCGACCTTGACCGGCCCGCGCGCCCCGTGCCGTAACCAGTGCTTCAGCGCCCGCCCGAGATCCGCGGTGGTGCCGACGGAATTTCCAGAGTTTCCGAACTTCTCCAGCGGTGACGGTACTGACACTCCACACATGATGCGCTACTGCCCGTACACGGGACTACTGGGGAGTAGGGGGATCTCGTGCTGTTCGCCTTCCGCGTCTTCCCAGGAGTCGTCCGGACACCCGCCGACCGACCTCATGGAGAACATCCTGTGAAACGCCCAGTTCCCCGGCGTCGTGCGCTCACGCTGGTGATCGCCCTGGTGGCGACCCTCGTCACCGGCGCGGCCACGACGACCGCGACCGCGTCCGCGGTGCCGCCCGCCTTCTCCGACGGGCACGGCATCGAGGTGCGCAACGTCATGCAGACCACACCCCGCACCTACGTGGTCAACATCCACACGAACTCGGTGGACACCCGCGCCCTCGCGTGGACCTACCACGACGTGATCATCACGCTGCCGTCCGACTACAACCCGAACGTCGCCTACCCCGTGCTCTACCTGTACCACGGCCGGGCCCAGGGTCCGGGCGCGTGGCACCGCGAGGCGAACATCGAGGCGGTCACGCACGGGTACCCGATCATCACCGTCGCCGCCGAAGCCGGCTGGGCGGGCTGGGGCACCAACTGGGTCAACCAGTCGGCGGGCGTCCAGCAGTGGGACAGGTTCCACCTGGACGAGCTGATCCCGTGGGTCGACCAGAACCTCAACACCATCCGCGACCGTGAGGGCCGCGCCGTCGCGGGCTTCTCGATGGGCGGCTTCGTGGCGGTCCGGCACGCGACGCACCGCCCGTGGCTGTTCCGGATGGCGGTCGGCATGTCCGGCGGCTACCACCTGGAGGACCAGCGGATGCGCACGGCCGTCACCGCCCCGCTGCCGGAGAAGGGCCTGCCACTCGACGGCCCGTACGGCGCTCCGTGGGATCCGTCGTGGGGCTTCAACAACCCGTGGCACCGGGTGAGCGGCCTCAGCGGGGTGCACACCGTGCTGTACGCGGGCACCCGGCACGACGACCTGCTGGAGGCGCAGGCGCACCGGCTGACCTACGAGTTCCACCAGCACCTGCTGGCCAATGGGATCTTCAATAGCTGGATGGTCGAGTACGACTGCGGCCACTGGATCGAATGCGCCGCGCGGGTCGGTCTCGGCCGTGAACTCCCGGTGATGATGGACGTGCTCCGGCACCCCTGACGGGTCCGACGAGCATCCGGTGAACCGATCCCCCACTGGACGACATCGATGAGGGCGGCAACCTGGAGTGGGCGGCCGACGAGGCACGGCGTGAGCGGCTGAGTCGGAAGGTCGAAGGTGTTCTCGACTACGGGTACGAGGCGCGGTGGCTCAGCCAAGCGGAGCCGGCGCGCCTCGTACCGGACATCGACCCCGACCGGCTCCCGGCGGGCGGGAGCGCGTACTTCCCGCGCGAGGCTTGGACCGAGCCGGTGCGGCTGATCGGCTACCTGCTGTCCAGCGCCGTCTCCCGTGGCACCGAACTGGTGCGCGACGACGCCGTCATCGGGCTGGACGTGGCCGCCGGCGTGGTGCGCCGGCCCGGCTCGCCTCCGCCCGGACGGCGCCGGCCGACTGCTGTTGCACGACGAGCGGATGGACGGCGCGGCACAGGTTTCCGCGAGCGGCGAGGTCGGCGTCGAGCCGGCGGCGGTCGGGGCGGTGCTCGCCGCGGCCCGCGCGCTCTACCCGGGCGTCGGCGCGGCCACGGTGGAGAGCGTGCGCGTCGGCGAACGACCGATCCCGGCCGACGGGCTACCGGTGCTGGGACGGGCGGCCGAGGTGCCCAACCTGGTGCCCGACGTTTCCCGCCAGGATGCCGGGATCATCGCGGAAGCGTCGTCGGTTTCGGGTTCCGGCAACTGAACACCGCGAAACTCGGGCTGCGCCGCAACGCCCCCCAGAACCTCTCCCCACGACCGTCATCGGGCACGACGGTCGGGTGTCGGGTCACGTCACGAAGGCCCGCGCGCCCCAGCGCCGCCTCGAACGCCCCGGCACGCCAGAAGTACGAGCCGAACTCGAAGGACGGGTTGCCGGGCACGTGCACGACGACGGGTTGCCGAAGTCCCGGTGGGCCGGTGCGGTGGATTTCGTAGCCGTAACGGCCGTAGTCGGCCATCGCGTCCCAGTCGACCTCCGGGTTGGGCACGAGCACGACCACCGTGCCGCCGGGAGCCGCGTTCGCGCGCAGGTTCGCGACCATGGCGTCCAGCCCGGCCACGTCCTCCGCGTACCCGAGCAGCCAGACCCCTGTCACGATGTCGAACGCGCCCAGCACCGGCAGCTCCGCCGCGTCGTGCCGGTGGTACTCGATGCCGGCCGGCTCGCGTTCCTCCACCCTCCGGGCGTAGGCCACCATTCCGGCGGTCGAGTCGACGCCGACGACGCGCCCCGCACCGAGCGTGCGGAACAGCCGCGCGTGGAAACCCGTGCCGCACGCGACGTCCAGCACCGACCGGCCGCGCAGGTCCGGCAGCGCGGAGAGCAGCGTCGCGCGTTCGGCGAGTCCGGCGGGAACGTGCCTGGTGCGCTCGTACTGCCGGCCGAGCGCCTCGTACTGCCCGTCCGATTCCGCCATGAACCCCACGCTACCGACCGGACGAGGGTCAGAAGGGCACCGTGATTGCCCAATGAATCCGCACCGGATGCTTCGGCAATCCGTCTTGCGCGCCGTCGGCGATACCCGCCGCGACGATCCGGTCGAGCGTGTCCATTCCGTGCACCACGCGCCCGAGCACGCTGTACGCGGGCGTGATGTTCGCGTGCGAGTGCACGATGAAGAACTGGCTGCCGTTCGTGCCGGGCCCCTGGTTGCCCATCGCCACCGTGCCGCGCGGGTAGGTCTCGCGGCCGGTCACCTCGTCGGCGAACCGGTAGCCGGGGCCGCCTTCCTCCACCCGGTAGATGTCCCCGCACTGGAGGACGCCCAGGCGCGCCGAGTTCGTGAGCCGGAAGCACTGGGTGTGGTGGTAGAACAAGCCGCGCACCAGGTGCGTGAAGTTGTGCACCGCGCAGGAGGCGTTCGACCGGTCCAGTTCGATGACCACCGTGCCGTAGTTCGTCCGGAGGACCGCGGTCGCGGTGCCCCTGGTCAGCGCCGTCGGGCGCGGCGGGCGGACCGGCTTCGCGGCCGGTTTGTCCGGCGTGGGGATGAACTCGCAGTGCTTCGTCGGCCTGGCCTCCCCCGGCGAGGCGGCGGCGACCGGGGTCGCGACGCCGAAGAGAGCCACCAGCAGGACGACAGCGGATACGGCAAACCTTCCCATGCGCAGAGGCTAACGCCCGCGGGTGTGGTGCGCGCCACTCCTCTTCGGGAACTCGGCTCCTCCTCCGACATGCCCTCCGGTTTGCGCGGCACGGCGTCGCGGTAGAAGTCCGTCGAAGGCGCGATCTCCGCACCGCACGGGACTGCCGCCGCGGCAAGGGTGATCTTGCTCACCATTCGCGGCGGCCGGATGACCTATAGCTGTGCTCGCCGGTGAGGTGCACGCTGCGGATACCGCAATGTCCTTGGGGGGACACCGAAAGGTGCCGCTGCGTCCTTCTCCAGGAGCGGTGAGTTGGTTCGCCTACCGAGAGGACGACCGTGGCAAACCCTTCATCACCACCCCGGTTACGCCGTTCGCCGATGCGCCGGGCGGCCGTCGCGCTGCTCGCCGTCGGCACGTTGTCCGCCGCCGCCGCCGCACCGGCCGTGGCCTCATCGTCCACAGTGGACAAGCCGGCCCAGGTCGCCATCCCGTCGCCGGATTCGCCGGTCAGCGGCAGACTCGTGCCCGCGCTGCGCGGTGACGCGGCCAGTGCCGCAGTCGGCCCGGTGGTCAGCGAGCAGTTCCGCAAGCTCGGCGAGTCCCGCCACGCCGACCGGGCGCGTGCCGACCGGCCGGCCGGCGTCGCGAGCATCCCGCCGTGGACCGGCGCCCTGCACACCGTCTGGGGCGCGTTCCCGAACGTCGCCTCCGACGGGGCGCAGGCGACGCACACCATCAACCCGGACATCGCCATGTCGCCGGGCAACCCCGACGTGGTGTACGCCCCGACGCTCGACCCGAGCGGCAAGACGTGCATCGAGGTGACCACGTTCTACTGGCAGGGCGGCAACGGCGTCGGCGCCTGGGACTGGTGCGCGGCTTCGCCGGGATTCGCGGCGGTGGCCTGGATCGACAGCAGCTTCCTGAGCACCTACACGACGACGCTCCTGGGCCCGCCCGCCTACACCGTGCAGGACGTGCAGACCGACCCGGTGACCAACTCCTGGACCGCCTACCTCTACAACTACTCCACCGGGACCTGGGACGCGCTGTTCACCAGCGCCGACCCCGCCAAGCTCACCAACCTGCACGGCGGCTGGAGCATGTTCGAGGTCTACACGAACTACAACCCCGCCACCGGTGAGGGGCACTACTGCACGGAAACGGCCGGCTCCGACTTCTCCGCCGCCGGGATCCAGATCAAGGTCGGCGGCACCTGGAGCCTGCTGACCACGTCCAATTCGTCGGTCACGCCGCCGGGCAGCGTGTCGAGCACCGACTTCGGCTGCACCGGCCTGTCGTTCGCCCTGCCGTCGGCGAACGACTACTGGCAGGTCACCAGCTAGACGGATCGACCGGTGCGACGCCCGCCGTCATCCCGGTCAGGCCCACGGGTCGACCGGGATGACGGCGGTGCTGCGGCCCCCCGGGTCGAGGAGGCAGCCCATCCGCTTGACCGCGCGCAGCTCGATCGTGCGGTCGTTCACGACGAGGGTCGGGAAGTGGGTGGAGAGCTGCTCCTCGAAGCGCTGGCTGTCCGCCAGCGACCGCAGCCACAGGCTGATCACCAGGTTGTCCGCGCCCGTCACCGCCGCGCACATGCGGATCTCCGGCAGGGCGGTCAGACCGGTCGCCACCGCGCGGAGTTCGGGCGGCGGGACCTTGGCCCAGAAGCTCGCCGACACCGGCCACCCCGTGATGGACTGCGCGGTCTCGCAGCGGAACGACAACTCGCCCTCGCGCACCACCCGGGCCAGCCGACGACGGGCGGTGGACGCGCTGGTGCCGGTGAGCCCGGCGATGTCGGCGACGCTGCGCCGGGCGTCCGCCAGCGCCACGAGCAGGTCCCGGTCGGCGGCGGGCAGGACGCCCGTCGCGTTCGGCGGCGGGTGCAGGACGGCGCGCTGACCGCTGGTCAACGAGTCCAGGCGCCACGTGCCGCCCTCCGTGAACATGCGCGTCACCAGGCGCGTCCGGGTGCCTCGGACGCCTTTCAGGCTCAGCACCAGCGCCGACAGCGACTCCAGGTCCGCGGTGAGCACGGTCAGGTAAAGGTCGCGACCGCTGCTCGCGATCGTCACGGAGGCGATCTGCGGCACCCGGACCAGGTCGGCGATCACCTCCTCGCGGGTCGCGGGCTCGCAGTCCACCTCGATGATCGCGAGGCAGCGGTGCCGGGCCCACGCCGTCAGGCGCGGGTAGGCGATCACGCGGGCCAGCCCCGCATCCGACAGCCGGCCCCAGCGGCGGGCGGCCGTCGCCGGGTTGATGTCCAACGCCGCGCCGATCTCCGCCCACGACGCCCGCGGCGCGATCTGCACGACGTTGACCAGCGCCCGGTCCGTCTCATCGAGGTCGTGCTCGACCGAATCCCGCATCAAACCTCCCCGGGTGACGCTTTTCCGGCACTTCTACCTCAGCGTAGAACCGATTGGCCACAGTGAGGCATGGAAATGAACCGGAAGGACTCGCGAGCCGCCCACGTCGCCGGCTGGACCGGCCTGACCGCCGCCGGCCTCGGCGCACCCGCCTATGCCCTGGGCAGCACGCTGCTCGACAGCGGCTCCGGACTGCTGGGCGCCACCTGCGAGGTGGCGACCCTGTGGGGCTGGAGCGCCGACGCCACTTCAGTCCTCTGTGGACTGACGGCCGCGGTCGCCTTGCCGCTGCTCGCGCTCAACGCCGTCGCGTACTCGGCGCTCGTCCTCCTGCTCGGCGACGGCAAGCGGAGACACCGTCGGCGATGAGGAGTCGATTGGAATAGTGCGCGCGTTACGTCGAATACCTGCGCACCCGGACTCCGAATGGGGCAGGCCGGCCTGCACGATGGTGCAGGCATCGGCCGCGAATACCGCAATTCGATCGGGTTTACAACCTGGGCTCGGCAGAACGGGACCGGTTGACGAACCGCGTTACCGGTGTTTTCCTTTAGCCGCGCTTGCGTGGAGTGCCGATGGGGCGGCCTCCGGGATCCCGGCGCGCCTGCGGTGACATCAAGCCGCCATCAGACGACGGCACAGCGCGTTTGGTGGCGTGCACATTTCCTGACAGCGCACCCTCCTGGGTGAAGGAAGGCGTTTCATGCAGCCGACCGTCCTGATCTGCCTGCCCTTCGCCGGTGCGGGAGCGTCGTTCTTCGGCTCGTGGCAGTCGCGGCTACCGGAGGGGGTGAAGGTCGCCGCGGCGCAGTTGGCGGGACGCGAGGAGCGGTTCGTGGAGGAGCCCGGCACGGAGGTCGCCCGCGCGGTGGACGACGTCCTCCCCTGGGTGGTCGAGCAGGTCGCGGGTGCCGGGCAGGTCGCGTTGTTCGGCCACAGCATGGGCGCCGTGCTGGCCTACGACCTCGCCCACCGGCTCGGCGAAGTGGCCGGCGTGTCCCTCGCCAAGGTGTTCGTCAGCGGCTCGCCGGGGCCGTGGAGCGCGCGGGAGAGCCGCGCCACCGGGCTCGACGACGACGAGTTCGTCGCCCGGGTCCAGCGCTTCGCCGGGTACTCGCACCCGGCGCTGGAGCACCCGGAGATGCGCGAACTGCTGCTGCCGGTGCTGCGGGCCGACGTCGCGATGCACGAGAACTACCGGCCCGCGTCCGACAAGCCGCTGTCGGTCCCGATCACGGCGCTGCGCGGGCGTGACGACGGACTGGTGAGCGCCGAGCAGGTCGCGCAGTGGAGTGCGGCCACGACCGGCGCCTTCGCCTGCGTCGAGTTCGCCGGCGGTCACATGTACCTGTCCGACGACCCGGACGACCTCCTCCGGCACCTCGCGGCCGAACTCGGGGCGTCGTGAGCGCGCGGCTGGCCGGCAAGGTCGCGGTGATCACCGGAGCGGCCCGGGGGCTGGGGCGCGCGTGCGCCACCGCGTTCGCCCGC
The DNA here is from genome assembly GCF_050942485.1 of Actinosynnema sp. CS-041913. NCBI lineage: Bacteria > Bacillati > Actinomycetota > Actinomycetes > Pseudonocardiales > Pseudonocardiaceae > Actinosynnema > Actinosynnema sp. CS-041913. The sequence continues at coordinate 5,100,668 of NZ_CP192037.1, forward strand.
GAGGGCGCGGACCTCGTGCTGCTCGACGTGGCGCGCGACCTGCCGGGCGTGCCCTACCCGCTCGGTTCGGCCGACCAGCTCGACCACACCGCCCTGCTGTGCCGGGAAGAGGGTGTCGCGGTGCAGACGCACCACGTCGACGTCCGCGAACTGGCGGAGGTCGAGGAGGCGGTTGCGACCGCCCGCGCGCGGTTCGGGCGGATCGACGTGCTCGTCAACAACGCGGGCATCGCCGCGCCGGCAGGCAAGGCGGCGCACGAGATCGAAGAGGACGAGTGGCGGTTGATGCTCGACGTCGACCTCTCGGGCGCCTGGCGGACGATCCGCGCGATCGGCGGGCTGATGGCCGGGCAGCGCTCGGGGAGCATCGTCAACATCGCGTCCACCGCGGGTCTGGTCGGCTACCGGCACTTCGCGGGCTACGTCGCCGCGAAGCACGGGCTGATCGGCCTGACCAAGGCCGCCGCGCTGGACTACGCCCCGCTGAAGGTACGGGTCAACGCGCTGTGCCCGGGTTCGGTCCGGGACGACGCGTCGGTCGAGGGCCGCATGCTGTCGGAGATCGCCCGCTCCCTCGACGTGGACGTCGCCGAGCACGAGGAGACCTTCGTCCAAGCACAGCCGATGAACGCGCTGATCGAGCCGGACGACATCGCCTCGACCGCCGTGTGGCTGGCCTCCGACGACTCGCGGCAGGTCACGGGCAGCGTGATCACGGTAGACGGCGGTTTCACCGCCCGCTGAGCCAGAACCGGACAGCTATCCTGGGGGATTCATGCTGCGTTCCGCAGATCGACTGTCAGCGACGGACGGTCCACCGTCCGACCACACGCACGCGTTGCGGATTCGGCTGTCCGATGTGGACACCAACCGACTCTCGCGCGTGCTCGAACAGACCGCGCGCAGTCCACTGTGGAGTGAGCCGGTCCCGGTGGACGCCGATTCGCCGGTCGCCCTGCGCAGGCTGCGCGCCGAACTGCACCGACCGGCCACCCAGGACGGGCCGCCGGTGCGTGCGGTGCTGTTGCGGTATGCCGACGGTGTCGCCGACCTCGTGCTGGTGGCGCACCGCGCGGTGCTGGACACGGCGTCGTTGCGGTTGCTCGTGGACGTGCTGCTCGACCGCGTCCCCGCCGACGGCGTCTCGATCGTCGCCCCGCCGGAAACCTCGGCCGTGGACGCGGCGGTCGTGAAGAGGTGGCGTGAGGCCGACTACTGCGGCACCGCCGAGTGGGCCGCCGGCGACCGCACGGCAGGCGACCGCACGGCAGGCGACCGCACGGGTGTGCTGGAAACCGCGCTGGCGGGGAAGGCGGTCGACGTGCCCGCCACGCTCGCGGTCGCGGGAGCCATCGTCCTAGGCCGGTACGAAGGGCAGGAGTTCCCCGTCGCGGGTTTGGTGACCGGTCTGCCGGACCGGCCGGCCGGGGCGCTGGGCGCGTTCGAGGGCCGCACGCTGCTCGTGGTGGACGCCTCGGGCGCGCGGAGTGTGGTCGAACTGCTCGACGGGGCCTCGGGTCCGCTGTCGTGGTGCGATCGGGCGTTGTACCGGGACCTGACCGACCGGAGCGGTGGCCGCGTGTTCGTCGGGGTCCTGGCCATCGCCACGACGATCGACGCGGACGAGTACCTGCCGTGCCAGACGGCGCCGTTCCCGCTCACCCTGGTGCCACGCGAGGACGCGAACGGCGTCACGCTGGAGGTGCGCCACCGGCTGCGGGACGTGGACGCCGCGACGGCGGGCCGGTTCGCCCGGCACGTCGCGCACGTCTACGCGCAGTTGTGCGCCGCCGGGCCCGAACCCGCGCCGACCGACCTCGAACTGGTGACCGGCGACGAGGTCGGGTGGCTCGCGGGGCTGGGCGGGCCGAAGAGGACGGTGCCGTGGCGGCCGGATCGGATCGACGCCGTGTTCGCCGCCCGCGCCGCCGAACGGCCCGACGCGATCGCGCTCACCTGCGAGGGCGAGTCGACCACCTACGCCGAACTGGACGCGCGGGCCACCCGGTTCGCCGTGGGCCTGCGGGCCAACGGCGTCCGGCCGGGTGACCGGGTCGGCATCTGCCTGGACCGCACGGCGGACCTGGTGGCGGCGATGATCGCCGTGCTGAAGGCGGACGCCGTCTACGTCCCGATGGACCCGGCGCACCCCGCCGACCGGTTGGCCTACACGGTCCGGGACGCCGGCCTGCGGATCGTCGTGACCACTGTGGACGGTGTCGCGAACGCGGTCGACCCGGCAGCGCTGGCCGGGCACGAGGGCACGGTCGCCCCGCCCCGGCGCGGTCCGGACGACGCCGCCTACGTGATCTACACCTCGGGCTCCACCGGTCGCCCCAAGGGCGTCGTCGTGCCGCACCGCAACGTGATCGCGCTGCTCGCCGCCACCGCGTCGGACTTCGCGCTCGACGCCGACGACACCTGGACGCTGTTCCACTCCAGCGCGTTCGACTTCTCCGTGTGGGAGATCTGGGGCAGCCTGCTGACCGGGGCACGGCTCGTGGTGGTGCCGTACTGGGTGTCCCGCTCCCCCGACGAGTTCCGCGCCCTGCTCGCGGCGGAGCACGTCACGGTGCTCAACCAGACGCCGTCCGCGTTCGCGCAACTCGCCGAAGCCGACCGGCACCGGCCCGAACCGCTGAGGCTGCGGCTGGTCGTGTTCGGGGGCGAGGCGCTGGACACCCGCCTGCTGCGGTCCTGGTTCGACCGCTATCCGGAGTCCCGGTGCCGAATGGTGAACATGTACGGCATCACCGAGACCACCGTGCACGTGACCGCGCACACCGTCACCCGCCGGGACGCGCTGACGGGCTCCCGCTCGGTCGGCTCCGCCCTCCCCGGCTGGCACGTCCACGTGCTCGACGAGCGCGGGCGGCAGGTCCCGTGCGGCACGCCCGGCGAGATCTACGTCGGCGGCGAGGGCGTGGCGCTGCACTACCTCGGCCGTCCCCCGCTGACCGCCGAGCGCTTCGTCCCCGACCCGTTCACCGGCGGGCGGATGTACCGCAGCGGCGACCGGGGCCGGCTGCGGCCCGACGGCACGGTGGAACACCTGGGACGGCTGGACAGCCAGGTCAAGGTGCGCGGGTTCCGGATCGAGCTGGACGAGATCCGCAACGTCCTGCTGGACGACCCGGTGGTGCGCGCCGCCGCGGTCGTGGTGGGCGGCGACGCGGCGCTGGACGCGGCGGGCGTGCGGATCGACGCGTACGTGGTGCTGGCCGGGGGTGATCCGGCGGACGTCCGCGCGCGGGCGGCCAAGGTGCTGCCGGACTACATGCTGCCGACGACCGTGACGGCGCTGTCCGCGTTGCCGCTCACCGCGAACGGCAAGCTGGACGCCGCCCGGCTGCCCGAGCCGTCGTCCGGACCGTCGTCCGGGCCGGCGTCCGGGGTGGTGCAGTCGTCCGGGGTGGTGCGGGACCTCTCCTCGGCCTTGATCGAGGTGTGGGAGTCGGTGCTGGGCACGGCGGTCGGCCCGGACGACAACTTCTTCCACCTGGGCGGCAACTCCCTGTTCGCGGTGCGCATCGCGGCGGCGATGCGGCAGCGGGACCTGCCCGCGATGCCGATGCGCGAGCTGTACCTGAACCCCACCGTGCGCGGCCTCGCCGCGGTGCTCGGCGGCCGAGGATGAGCCTGTCCTGGTTGCCCGCGCCCGGCACGCGTGCCTCCGGGCCGGTCGCGATCCCCTTGCCGGCCGGCTCGTCGGCGGACCCGGTGAGCCGCGTGCTCGTGGCGTGGGCGGTGCTGGTGTACCACCACACCGGTGACCGGACGCCGGTCATCAACCTGCGGCACGGGGCCGTGCGGTTGCGGGTGACGCCGGACGCGCCCGTCGGCACGGCGGTCGAGACGTCCGGGACCGACGAGCCCGCGCTCCCGCTCCGGGTGGTCGCCGGGAACAGCCCGGTGCCCCCCGGCGAACTGGTGGTGGCGGTCCACGGGACGGAACTGCGGCTGCACCACGACCCCGACCGGCACGACGCGGACGCCGTCGCCCGGCACGCCCGGCATCTCGGCCGGGTCCTGGCGGTGCTCGCCGAGCGCCCGGACACACCCGTCCGCGAGGTCGACCCGTTGACGCCGGAGGAGCACGCCCGGATCGTGCTGGAGTGGAACGACACCGCGCGGGACTACCCGGCGGACCGGCGCATCGAGCAGTTGGTCGCCGCGCACGCCGCCGCCGCGCCCGACCGACCCGCCGTCGTGCACGGCGACACCGTGCTCACCTACGCCGAGCTGGACCGCCGCGCCGGTCTCCTGGCGGCGCGGCTGCGGGCGGACGGCCTGCGGCGCGCGGAACCGGTGGCCCTGCTGCTCGACCGCGAGCCGGCGCTGGTGGTCGCCGCGCTGGCGGTGCTCAAGGCGGGCGGCGTCTACCTGCCGATCGACCCCGGCTACCCGGCCGAACGGGTCTCCCACCTGCTCGCCGACAGCGGCGCCCGCCAGGTGTTGACCGCGGCCGAGCTTGCCGCGTTCGACTGGACCGGCGGGTCACTGTTCGTGGCGGCGGAGGCGTTCGGCTGCGACGAGCCCGCGTACCTGATGTACACCTCCGGCACGACGGGGCGTCCCAAGGGCGTTCTCGTGCCGCACCGCGGCGTCGTGCGCCTGGTGTCCAATGTGGACTACGTCCGCTTCGACGCCACCACGAGGACGGCGCAGGTCGGCGCGACCGGCTTCGACGCGTCGGTCTGGGAGATGTGGGGCACGCTGATCGGCGGCGGGTGCCTGCACCTGCTCGACCGGGAGACCGTGCTGGACGTCGCGGCGCTGCGGCGGGAACTGGCCGGGCGGCGGATCACCACGGCGCTGTTCACCTCGGCGCTGTTCAACCAGCTCGCCGACGAGGACCCGGCGTTGTTCCGCCCCTTGCGGGACCTGCTGGTGGGTGGCGACGTGCTGGGCGCCGGGCAGGCGCGGGCGGTGCTGCGCGCGAACCCGGGCCTGCGCCTGGTGAACGCCTACGGACCGACCGAGAACGCGGTGATCTCCACCTGCCACGTGGTGACCGAGCCGGTCGGCGACCGCGTGCCGATCGGGCGGCCGGTGCCGAACACCGTGGCGCGCGTGCTGAACCACGACCGCCTGCCGTTGCCGGTGGGCGTTCCCGGTGAGCTGCACGTCGGCGGTGACGGCCTCGCGTCGGGCTACCTCGGCCGGCCCGAGCTGACCGGACGGGCGTTCGTGCCGGACCCGTTCCGGGAGGGCGGGGTCCTGTACCGGACGGGCGACCGGGCGCGGCTGCTGCCCGGTGGCGAGATCGAGTTCGTCGGCCGCACCGACCACCAGGTCAAGGTCCGGGGCTTCCGGGTCGAGCCGGGCGAGGTCGAGACCGCGCTGCTGCGGAATCCCGCGATCCGGGCCGCCGTCGTGCTGGCGCGCCACAGGCCCGGGTCCTCGGACGCCTACCTGTGCGCGTACGTCGCCACCGAGGAGGCTCCGGAAGCCGTCCGGGAAGCCGTGCGGCCACTGCTGCCGCCGCACATGGTCCCGGCGCGGGTCGTGGTGCTGCCCGCGCTTCCGTTGACGGCCAATGGAAAGGTCGACCGCGGCGCGCTGCCCGATCCCGGCGCGGACCTCGGAACCCCCGGCGCGGAACCCGCCGACGAGGTGGAGCGCGTGCTGGTCGGGCTGTGGGAGGAGGTGCTCGGCGTGCGCGGGCTGGGTGTCCAGGACAGCCTCGACCGGCTCGGGGCCAGTTCGCTCACGGCCACCCGGCTCGCGGCACGGGTGCGGAGCCGGTTCGGCGTCGCGTGCCCGGTGTCGGTGGTGCTCGCCACGCCCACCGTCGCCGGGGTGGCCGCGCACGTCCGGTCCGCCGTCGGCACGGGCTTCGTCGGCCCGCGGCCCGGCACCGCGACCGACCGCACCCCGCTGTCCCCGCAGCAGCGCCGGATCTTCGTCGAGCAGATGAAGGACCCCGAGGGCACGCAGTACAACCAGCCGGTCGTCGTGGACCTGCCCGACGTCGACGGCGTGCTGGAGGCCTTCGCCACCCTGGTGGCACGGCACGAGATCCTGCGCACCGACGTCGTGCTGGACGACGACGGCTTCGCGTGGCAACGGGTCCACGACGAGGTTCCGGTCGAGTGGTCGACCGGGTGGGTGAAGCCCTTCGACCCGCACCGGGCGCCGCTGTGGCGGCTGTCGACCACCGGGACGCAGCTCCGGCTGGACATCCACCACCTGATCACCGACGGCATCTCGCTGACGCTGCTGATGACCGAGTGGGCCGCGCTGTTGCGCGGCGACGACCTGCCGCCGGTCGAACTGCGGTACCGCGACTACGCGCACTGGGCTGCCGGGAACGAGGGTCGCCGGATCGCCGCGGAGCAACGGGAGTTCTGGACCGGGGTCCTCACCCCTCCGCCCCGACCGGTCGACCTGCCGACCGACGCGCCCAGGCCGCCACACCGCCGCACCGAGGGTGCGCACCTCACGTTCCCGCTGGGCGCCGAACGCAGCCGCGCCGTCCGTGAACTGGCCCGCACCGAGAGCTGCACGCCCTTCCACGTGCTGCTGGCCGGCTACACGGCATTCCTGGCGCGGATCACCGGCAGCGACGACATCACGGTCGGCACACCGGTGTCCGGCCGCCACCTGCCCGGCGTGGACCGCGTGCAGGGCATGTTCGTGAACACGCTGTGCCTGCGATTCCGCCTTGCCGGCGACCTGTCGTTCCGCACGCACCTGCGCGCCACCGCCGACCACGCGGTGGCCGCCGCCGACCACCAGGATCAGCCGTTCGAGGAACTGGCCCAGGAGTTCGGCGCCCGCGACGGCAGCCGCCACCCGCTCTTCGACACCCTGTTCGCCGTGCAGGACACCGGGCTGCACCAAGTGGACTTCCTCGGCCGCGCCCCGCGCTGGACCCCCGAGGCCACCGGCCGGACGATCTTCGACCTGGAACTCCAGGTGGACGACGCCCCGGAGGGGTTCACCGCCCGCTGGGGGTACCGCACGAGCCTGTTCCAACGGCCGACCGCGGAGCTGTTCCGCGACGAGCTGCCGGCGCTGCTGGACGCCGTGCTGGCCGATCCGGACGCCCCGCTCGACCACCGCGCCCCGGTGAGCGCGGTGGACCTGCCCGACCTCGACTTCGACTTCTGAACGACCGGCTTCGACCGCTGGGGGAACCATGCAATCGTTAGAGACCCGAGGACAGCAGAAGGTCGCCGCCGCCCGGCGACCGCGGCAAGGCGCGTTCTGGCGCGCGGAACTGGCTTCCCTGGCGGAGCGCGCCGGGTTCCCCGCCGGTGGAGGTCCCGGCGGCGTCGCCGTGCTGGACCTCGACGGGCCGGTGTCCGAGTGGCTGGACAAGGTGACCCGCGGCCGGGACACCGCGCTGCGGGCCGTCCTGGCGACCGCCGTCGGCGCGCTGCTGCACCGCTACACGGGTGCGGAGGACTGCGTGCTCGCCACGCCGGCCCGGAATCCGGAGTCGCTGTCCGGGATGGTGGTGCTGCGCCTGTCCCTCACCGCCGACACGACGTTCCGCGGGCTGCTCGGCGAGGCCAGGACCCGGCTGCTCGCCGCGTGGGAGCACGAGGACTACCCGCTCGACCTGCTCGCCGAGGAGTTCGGCGCGGCCGACGGGTTCGGCGGATCCGCCGACGCGACCGGCCACCCGTTCGCGGACGTGGCCGTCGGGTCCACGAGCGAGGCCTTCCCGACCGGTTTCGCGTTCGCGCGGGGACCTCGCGGCCTCCGCCTGGAGTTGCGGCACCGGCACACCGAAGACGAGGCGCTGCGCCTTCTCGCCCACTGCGCGACGCTGCTGGAGCGGGCGAGCGGGGAGCCCGACGCCCCGCTGTCCGACCTCGACCTGCGCACCGACGCCGACCGCGCGCTGATCGCCCGCGCCAACGACACCGCCACGCCGTTCGAGGACACCGTGCGCCTGGACGAGCTGTTCAGCCGCCAGGTGGCGAAGAACCCCGACGCGGTGGCGGTGGTCGGCTCGCTGTCCTACGCGGAACTCGACGCGCGCGCCAACCGGCTCGCGCACACCCTGCGCGGACGCGGCGTCGGGCCCGGCGACCTGGTGGCCGTGCTGGCGGACCGGTCGACCGAGCTGCTGGTCGCGATCTACGCCGTGCTCAAGGCGGGCGGCGCGTACCTGCCGATCGACCCGGCCTACCCGCGCGACCGGATCGACTACGTCCTGGCCGACAGCGCGGCTCCGCTGGTGCTCACCCGGGGCCGCCACGCCGGGCTGGTCGACCGGGTCGAGACGCTGGACCTCGAAGACGAGGGCAACTACGCGGCGGACACCGGCACGCCGACCGTCACCGGTGACGCTCGCGACCTGGCCTACGTGATCTACACCTCCGGCTCCACGGGCCATCCCAAGGGCGTGCAGGTCGAGCACCGGTCGGTGGTCAACCGCATCCGCTGGATGCAGGGCGCGTACCCGATCACGGCCGCCGACGTGATCCTCCAGAAGACGCCGACCTCGTTCGACGTGTCGGTGTGGGAGTTGTTCTGGTGGATGTTCGAGGGCGCGTCCGTGTGCCTGCCCGAGCCGGGCGTCGAGCGCGACCCCGAAAAGCTGGTCGAGGTCATCGAGCGCGTCGGCGTCACCACCGCGCACTTCGTGCCGTCGATGCTCGGCGGGTTCCTGGACTTCGTGGCGGCGGCCGGTGAAGGGCACCGGCTGGCGACCCTGCGCAAGGTGTTCGCCAGCGGTGAAGCCCTTGCGCCGCACCACGTCCACCGTTTCACCGAAGTCGTCACGAGTGCCCGGCTGGTGAACCTCTACGGGCCGACCGAGGCCACGGTCGACGTGACGCACCACGCCTGCGCGGGCGACGAGCGGCGCGTGCCGATCGGCCGGCCGATCGACAACACCCGCATCCACGTGCTGGACGGGCGGTCACGGCCGCAGCCGGTCGGCGCCCCCGGTGAGCTGTGCATCGCGGGCGTGGGACTGGCCAGGGGGTACCTCGGCCGTCCCGAGCTGACCGCCGAGCGGTTCGTCGCCGCGCCGCACGCCGGCGAGGACCGCGTCTACCGGACCGGCGACCTCGCCCGGTGGCTGCCGGACGGCACGGTCGAGTACCTGGGGCGGATGGACCACCAGGTGAAGGTGCGCGGGTACCGCGTCGAGCCCGGCGAGATCGAACAGCGCCTGCGGGAACACCCGGCGGTCAAGGACGCCGTGGTCGTCACGCGCGCCGCGCCCGACGGCCAGGCCGTCCTCCGCGGCTACGTCCTGTCGTCGGCCGCGGTCGCCGAGTCCGAGCTGCGCGCGCACCTCGCGGTGACCCTGCCCGACTACATGGTGCCGTCCCGCATCGTCGCGCTGGACGCGTTCCCCTTGTCCCCCAACGGCAAGCTCGACCGACGCGCGTTGCCCGAGCCGACCGGCACGACCACCGACCACGTCGCGCCGGGCACCCCGGTGGAGATCGAGCTGGCCCGGATCTGGGCGGACGTGCTCGGGCATCAGCGGATCGGCGTGCACGACAACTTCTTCGCGTTGGGGGGCAACAGCATCCACTTCGTGACGGTGCTGGCGAAGGCGCGTGCGGTGGGGATCGGGTTCACCTTCCAGCAGTTCTTCGCCAACCCCACGGTGTCCGCGTTGGCGCGCAGCGTGTCCGAAGGGGCTCAGGTCACCGAGCGGGTAGTGGGCCGGTTCGAGCTGCTGACCCCCGCCGACCGGGAGCGCGTCCCCGCGGGCATCGAGGACGCCTACCCGCTGACCCAGTTGCAGGCGGGCCTGGTGTTCCAGAGCGAGCTCTCGCACGGCACGGCCGAGTACCACGACATCCTCAGCTACCTGATCCAGAGCCCGTTCGACCCCGAGCGGTTCGAGGAGGCGGTGCGCGTCCTGGTGCGGCGCAACCCGATCTTCCGCACCAGCTACCACCTGACCGGGTTCGACGAGTACCTGCAACTCGTGCACGAGGAAGCCCCGCTGCCGCTGGAGATCGCGGACCTGCGCGGGATGGGCGGAGCCGAGCAGGAAGCCTGGTACCAGGACTGGGCGGCACGCGAGAAGGCGCACCGGTTCGTGTGGAGCGAGCCGGGCCTGGTGCGGCTGCACGTCCACGTGCTGGCCGACGACCTCTACCGGTACAGCCTCAGCCAGCACAACTCGGCGCTGGACGGCTGGAGCATCACCCTGGTGCACACCACCCTGTTCGACCTCTACTACCGGCTGCTCGACGGGCGTCCGCTGCCCGGGACCGAGGTGGCCGACCACGCCCGCACCTACGTCGCGCTCGAACGCGCGTCGCTGGCGGACGACGGGCACCGCGCCTACTGGGCGGACCTGCTGGAGGGCGGCGGGCCGACCGAGCTGCCGCGCACCCGCCGGTCCGCGCAGGCCGACGTGTTCCCGGTGGTGTTCCACGAGGTCGGGTTCCCGCGCGGCCTGTCAGACCGGATCGTCGCGCTGGCCGACCGGCTGGCGGTGCCGGTGAAGAACGTGCTGATGGCCGCGCACGCCAAGGTGCTGGCGCTGGTCTCCGGCGACGACGACGTCATCACCGGGTACGAGCACAGCGGACGCCCGGAGGCGGAGGACGCCACCCGCGCGATCGGCCTGTTCCTCAACACGGTGCCGTTCCGGGTGCGGGTGGCCGAGGGGTCGTGGGAGGACCTGGTCCGGCAGGTGTACCGGTCGGAGACCGACCTGCTGCCCGCGCGCCGCTACCCGATGGCGCAGGTGAAGCACGACCTCGGCACGCAGGAGCCGCTGTTCGAGACCGCCTTCAACTTCACCCACTTCACCCTGCTCAAGCGGCTGGACGAGCTGCCCGGCTTCGCGCTGCTGGACGTGCGGGCCAACTCGGAGACGGAGTTCGTGCTGCGCGCCGAGTTCTCCCGGCACTTCGCCTCCGACGACGTCCGGCTCAGCCTGCACTACCACGCGCACCTGTTCGAGCCGTGGCAGATCGCCCGGATGGGCGGCTACTACGTGACCGCGTTCGAGCGGATGACGACGGACCCGGCCGAGGCGCACCACCTCGTGTCGCTGCTGTCCGACGCCGAGATCACCGAGGTCGCCCGGCCGATCGCGGCGCCCGCCGAACTGGTCACCGACCCGGCGAGGCCGTGGCGCGCGGAGGTGGTCGACCGGCATGGCCTGCCGGTCCCGGCCTGGACGCCCGGCGACATCGTGCTCACCGACGGAGCCGAGCGCGTGCCCACCGGGGTCCGGGGACGCCGTACCCGGGACGGGCTGGACGTCCTCGGTCCGCACGTGCGGCGCACGTTCGGCACTCCGGTCGCCGCGGAGACCGCCGAGGACTCGGCGGGGCTGCCCACCACGGCGGTGCAGCGGAGGATCGCCGAGGCGTGGGCGCGGGTGCTGGACATCCCGCAGGCCTCGGTGACGGTGGAGGACAACTTCTTCCTGCTCGGCGGCAGCTCGCTGTCGGCGATGCGCGTGGTGATGGAGCTGGCGGGCCTGGTGTCCCTCACGGACCTGATGCGCAACTCCAGGCTGGACGCGCTCAGCGCGGTCGCCGAGGGCAATCTCGCCGCCGTCTCCGTGGCGGAGACCGGTCTGCTGCACCCGCTCTCGGCGCGGCCGGAACGGGCGGGGTGCGCGCTGGTCTGCTTCCCGTACGCGGGCGGCAACGCGGTGAACTTCGAGCCGCTGGCGCGTGCGCTGGACGCGGCCGGCGACGTCGCGGTGTACGGCGTCGAGCTGCCCGGCCACGACGCGGGCAACCCGGACGAGCCGCCGATGGACATCCGGGACGTCGCCCGCCGGGTGACGGACGAGGTGCGCGCCACCGTGGCCGGCCCGGTGATGCTGTGGGGCCACTGCGTCGGTTCCGCCCTCGCGCTGGAGACGGCGCGGTTGCTGGCGGCCGGCGGTGCGCCGCCGGTCCACGTGTTCGCGGGCGGCAAGGTGTTGCACAGCCCGGAAGTCGCGCGGCGGGGCGTCGAGCAGGTCGGCGCGATGTCCGACGAGGACGTCGTGCGGTGGCTGGTCGACGTGACGGGGCTGACCGGGTTCGACGCGCTGCGGCCCGAGCAGGCGGCGTTCGTGGCCAAGGTCTTCCGGCACGACTCGGGCACCGCGAACGAATACCTGGCCACCGCGGTGGAGTCACCGGACGACCACCGGCTGGGCGCTCCGCTGACCGTGGTCTACGCGACCGACGACCCGCTCACGCCGGACTTCGAGCGGCGGTCGGCGGCGTGGTCGCGGTTCACCGACGACCTCCGCGTGACCGAGGTGGGCGAGGGCGGCCACTACTTCTGCCACTCGGTCCCGGCGCGGGTCGCCGGGCTGGTGGCCGACCGGTGGCGCGAGGCCCGCGCCGGGACGGAGGACTGACATGGGCACACCGGACGAACAAGCGTCCACCACCGTGCGCCAGGAGCTGTGGGAGGGCGTGCGGAGCATGGCGCCCTTCCTGCTCTCGGCGATCCCGCTGGGGATCGTCGGCGGGGTGCTGGGGTTGACCAGCGGCCTGTCCGCGTGGTCGACCCTGGGCCTGGCGATGGCGGTGAACTCGGGCACGGCGCAGTTCGTCGGCATCGCGCTGATCGCGGACGGCGCGGGCTGGCCGACGATCATCCTGACGACGCTCATCCTCGGCCTGCGGATGCTGATCTACTCGACCATCCTCACGCCGCACGTGCGGGACGTCCCGCACCGCTGGCGGGTGCTGCTCGGGTTCGGCCTCATCGACGTGATCTTCTTCGTCGGCTTGGAGAAGCTGAAGAACGGCACCATCACGCGGCGCAAGCACCTGTACTTCATCGGCGCGTCCGCCGCGATGTACACGACCTGGATGGCGTCCACGGTGGTCGGCACCACCCTCGGCTCGGCGATTCCCGACCTGGCCGGCCTGGGCCTGGACTTCCCGATGACCGCCATGTTCGTCGCCATGCTCGCGGCGAGCCTCGCCAACTGGCGGGTCATCGCGGTGGTCGTGACGGCGGGCCTGACCGTGCTGCTGGCGCGAGGCCTGCCCTACAACCTGGGCGTCGTCCTGGCCGCCGTCGTCGGAGCCGCCGTCGGCACCGCGTGCGAACGGATCGAACAGCGGCTCCGCCGCACTTCGGAGGAGGTCGAAGGATGAGCCTGGCACTGCTGATCGTGGGCATGGGGTTGTGCAGCTTCCTGCCGCGCTACCTGCCGCTCGTGCTGCTGGACGGCAAGGAGATGCCGCCGCTGCTGAAGAGCCTGCTGGGCTACACCCCGCAGGCCGTGCTGGCGGCCCTGGTCGTGCCCGCGATGCTCATGCCCACCGGTGACGGGATCCAGTTCACCCTCGCCAACCCGTATCTCGTCGGGGGGACCGCCACCTTGGTCGCGGGACTGCTGATGCCGAAGCGCTTCCTGCTGGTGAGCGCGATCGGCATCGCCGCGTTCTTCCTCGCACGATGGCTGTTCACCTGAGGTCCGATGATCGGGACGAGCGAGCCGCCGACGACGGTCGCGGACTGGTAGCCCAGTGACGCCCCGGTGTAGCGCGGACCTCGCTGGAGTTGGTTTTGCGCAACTATGGTGCGCATACCGGACCGGCCGCCTGGCCGAGGCCCACGTCCCTCAAACGACGCGATCGCCGCAGATAAAGCCACTCACGGTCAGTCGCGCCCCCTGTCGTGGGGTTTGCCCACGCCGCCAACACCGGCCACACCTCGTCTGCGGCTACTTCCAGGCCCCGCACGTCCGCTACGTCATCATGTAGGCAACCGAAATCATGTAGGCAACCGAACACTTTCGGCTCAATAGCCACGGCGAGTAGTCGTGGCGGCGTTGCCTTGCCACGTTCGTCGGGTTTCAGCGAGTGGAGTGGTGAACGGCGGTTGTGATCGGCATGAACCCCATCGGGCGGTCGATCCCTCCGGTGCCGTCCGTGGGGCGGCGAATCCTGCGCGAGCGAAGGAAGTAGGGATCATGCTGCGTCAACTGGCTGGAAAGATCGTCTGCTGTGGTGCCGCGATGGCGCTGGGCCTGGGTGCGCCGGCGTATGCCTCGGCCTCGACCACCGTCGGGGCCGAGGCCCAGGAACAATACTCGTGCTGGCCCGTGGAGTGGCACGGTAACGACGTCGAGGCGGAGGGGTGCGAGCCGGAGGAGAGTCCCAACCTGAAGCCGGATCCGTTCGTCATCCACCCCAAGCTGGACCTGCTTCCGAGGTACATCGTTTGTCAGTCCGGCTCGCAGGTCTGGGATGCCATACGCGGGAATGATTGCCGGTACGTGTGGTACGAGCCGGATGACGAACGTACGTGACGGCTCGTAGCGCACGTTTCCGTCGTACCGGCGTCGAGTCGGGCTGGTGACGTGTCCGAGCACGGACGTGGCCCTTGGCCCGGTCGTCCACCGGTGGACGACCGGGCCAAGGGCCCGTGTGCATCGCACGTGGTGCGGGCTGCAGGGCGGGCAACGCGGACGAGGCCCGCAGCACTACCTGTCCTGCTGGTGAGGGCGACCGGCATCGCCGCGTTCTTCCTCGCACGCTCGCTGTTCACCCGAGGTCGCGACCGCGGGTCTCACCCGCCCAGAGGAACGCGACCACGGTGCACGCGATCATGGCGCACAGCAACAACGCGACCGGAACCGTCGACGGAAACCGTTGCAGCAAAGCCACTCCGACGATCGGGACGAGCGAGCCGCCGACGACGGTCGCGGACTGGTAGCCCAGTGACGCCCCGGTGTAGCGGACCTCGCTGGGGAACAGTTCGGCGAAGAACGCGGACTGGGCGCCGGTCATCAGCCCGTGCAGGGTGAGCCCGACGACCACCACGGCGGTGACGACGCCGGACCGGCCGCCGTCCACCAGCGGCAGCCCGACCAGCGCCCATCCCGCGATCAGCACGGCGACCGCGAGGGCGCACGGCCGTCGCCCGAACCGGTCCGCGAGCAGCCCGCCCGCCGGCATCGCGACCACCTGGAAGACCGACGCGATCGTGATGGCGGTCAGCACCGAGCCCTTCGGCAGGTGCACGATCTGGGTCAGGTAGGAGATCAGGAAGATGCTGAACGTGTAGTAGGTCGCCTTCTCCCCCACGCTCGCCAGCGCGGCGACGGCCACCGGCTTGCGGTGGTGGCGCACCACGGTCGCGATCGGCGCGCGCTCGGGCGCGCCCCCGGCCGACTCGCGCGCGGCCAGGAAGATCGGGGACTCCTCCACGGCCCGCCGCAGCCAGACGCCGATGACCACGAGCACCGCGGACAGCATGAACGGGATGCGCCAGCCCCACGCCAGGAACTCGGCGTTCGAGACACCGAGGCCGAGCAGGGCCAGCACGCCCGTCGCGATCATGTTGCCCAGCGGTCCACCGGTCTGCGGCCAACTGCTCCAGAAACCGCGCCGCGCCGCCGAACCGTGCTCGGCGACCAGCAGCACCGCGCCGCCCCACTCGCCGCCCAGCGCGAGCCCCTGGACCAGTCGCAGCGCCGTCAGCAGGAGCGGCGCGGCGACGCCGATGGCCGCGTAGGACGGGATCAGGCCGATCGCGACCGTCGCGCCGCCCATCAGGATCAGACTGAGCGACAGCGTCCGGCGGCGGCCGATCCGGTCACCGAGGTGCCCGAACAGGACGCCGCCCAGCGGCCTGGCCAGGAACCCGACGGCGTAGGTCGCCAGGGCCAGCAGGACGCCGGTGAGCGGGTCGCCGCTCGGGAAGAAGACCTTGTCGAATACCAGCGCCGCGGCGGTGCCGTAGAGGAAGAAGTCGTAAAACTCGATCGTCGTGCCCACCACGCTCGCCGCCAGGACCTTGGCGAAGCGGCCTCGCGGCGGCGCCGGCACCGGTGCGTCGGTGGTGGACATCCCGCCTCCGAAGTTCGGCTATCGGACGCAAACGCTCGACGCCGATCGACGTTAGGATGATCCGCAACGCACCGTCAAGCGTCGGTGGAACAACACCCGGTCGACGCCGACGGCGGCACGCTGTCGCCGTACTCGTCGTGCCACTGCCACCACTCGTACGGCGGCGTCTGCGGGTAACCCTCGGGCGAGTCCTCCCACTCCTCCTGCCGTCCCAGCGCGGTGAGGTCCAGGTACGCCCACGTGCCGCCCATCACCTCGTCGCCCCGGTTGTTGACGAAGTAGGTGCGGAACACGCGGTCGCCGTCGCGGATGAACGCGTTCGTGCCGTGCCACTCGTCCACGCCGAAGTCGGCGTCGAACCCGTCGGTCAGGGTGTACCAGGGCATCGTCCAGCCCATCCGCGCCTTCAGCCGCCCGATCTCCGCTTGCGGCGCGCGCGAGGCGAAGGCGAGCGTGGTGTCGCGGGCATTCAGGTGCGCCACGTGGGCCACCTGGTCGGCCACCAGGGAACAGCCGCGGCACGCGTGGTCGGGCCAGCCGGACACGCCCGGGTCGAAGAAGGCGCGGTAGACGATCAACTGACGCCGGCCCTCGAACAGGTCGAGCAGGCTCACCCGGCCCGCGGGCCCTTCGAAGGCGTAGTCCTTTTCCACCGCCAGCCACGGCATCCGCCGGCGTTCCGCGGCCAGCGCGTCCCGGGCGCGGGTCAGTTCCTTCTCCTTCACGAGCAGCCGGAGGCGCGCCTCCTCCCACTCCTGCGGCGTGACGATCGGGGGTGTCTTCATCGTGGTTTCCACCTTTCGGTCCAGGTCTCCGTGCAGGGTCACCGCGCGTGGCGGAGGACGGCTTCCTGATGGGGAAGGAGCGGGCGGGCGTCGGCGTCGAAGACCTCCGCGGGGGTCCGGTCGACGGTGCAGGAAGTGGTGAATCCGTGCTCAGTCACGATGTCCTCGGATTTCGGGTGGTCGAGGTGCCGCCGCGGACCGGTCGAGGTGGTCCTTCAACGCGCCGAGCGGGCCGTCCCAGTCGCGGGCCAGCGCGGCCAGGAACTGCTGCGCCACCCGCATCGGCGCGGACCGCAGCCGGTAGCGGACCCGGCGCCGCTCCCCCGGCTCGGCCGTCACCAGGCCTGCTTCGGCCAGCAGCGCCAGGTGCTTGGCGATCGCCTGCCGGGTGATCGGCAGGCGGTCCGCCAGGTCCGTGGCCGTGGCCGGACCCCCGGACGCGAGCGCGGCCAGGATCGCGCGCCGGCTCGGGTCGGCCAGGGCGATGAAGACCTGTTCGGCGACCGCCTCGACGTCAGGCGGCATCGAGGTAGTCGACCAGCTCGCCCAACTCGCTCGCCCAGCCCCTGGTGTTGCCGTCGAACGCCGCGCGGTGCGCGTCCTCCGAGAGCTGGGCGAACCCGGTCTCGACCACCTTCAGCCGCGTGCCCGCGCCGACCGGTTCGAGCGTGAACTCGACGTAGGTGCGGCGCGGGTCGTCCGCGGGCAGGCCGTAGATGTGCCAGGTGAAGCCGAACACGGTCGGCTCCTCGACCCGTTCGATCCGCATCTCGGCCTTGTCGCCGGTGGTCCACGTCGCCTGGGCCGATCCGCCCGGACGGAGGTCGATGGTCGCCTTGTCGCCGAACCACGCGCTCAGGCCCTCGGCCGTGGTGATCGCGGCCCAGACCTTGGCCGGCGGGTGCGCGATCTCGACGGTCCGCTCGATGTGATCAGGGAATCCCACGACAGCCTCCAGTAAGTAGCAACCGAACGGTTGCGACTTTATGGCAACCACCCGGTTGCGTCAACACCAGTCTCGTCGGACTCCCGGCCCGGCAGGACAGCCCGTGCCGAGCAGGACAGCCCGTGCCGAGGAGGGGCAGACCGGTGACGGAGCACGACCGGCCGTCACCGGTCCTGCTCCGGCCCGGCGTCCAGCGCGGCGAGTCGACCTCGGACGCGTTCGGCATCGTCGTCACGTCGTTGCGCCCGGTACATCCGCAGCGCCTCCCGCCACGCCGAGCGCGCCTCGTCGTGCTGTCCCAGGGCCGCGTGCGGGAGGCCGATGTGGTCGAGGCTGTCGGCGATCTGGTACACGTCGTCGAGTTCGCGGAAGATCTCCAGGGCTTCGCGGTACCTCGCGACGGAAGCCTCGTGCCGCCCGGTGTGGTGGTCGATGTAGGCGAGGCTGTCCAGCGTGCCCGCCTCGCCGTCGCGGTGGCGGTGGCGGCGGTTGAGCAGCAGCGCGGCCTCACAGTGCCCGCGCGCGTCGTCGTAGTGCCCCAGCCGGGCGGCGTACCAGCCCATTCCGTTGAGTGCCATGGCTTCCCGCACCGGGTTGCCGAGCCGCCGGTACAGCCCGAGGGCCTGCGCGGTGTGCTCCAGCGCCTCGCGGTCGTCGCCCCGCTGCTCCAGGGCCCAGGCCAGCGCGAGGTGGGCGACGGCCAGGTTGGGCGCGTCGCCGATCCGGTCCGCGACCGCGGCGGCTTGGTGGAGGTGGTCGAGCGCGTCGGCCGGCCGGCCCGTCCTGGCCAGCGCGCCACCGAGGTGTCGGTGGGTCACGGTCCGCACCACCGGGTCGCCGAGGTGGCCGGCGGCGGCGTGGGCGGCCCGCCACAGCGTGACGCTGTCGTGCAGGCGGCTGCGCCGGCGGTGGAACGTCTCCAGCACCTTGGCCAGCTTCCACACGACCTGGTGCAGGCCTTCGGCGACGGCGGCGTGGTGCGCCGCCAGCAGGCAGGGGTGCTCGGTGTCGAACCAGTCGAGGGCCGCCGCGTCGTCGGACAGCGGCTGCGGCCGGCAGCCGGGCACCGCCGGGTCCAACTCCACGCTGCTGGCCACCGGATTCAGCAGCCGGTCGCCGGCGTGGGCGGTGTGCAGGTAGAAGTCGACGACCCGGCGCAGGGCGGCGCTCCGGTCCCCGGCGGTGACGTCGTGCTCCGCGCGTTCGGCGGCGTAGTGGCGGATCAGGTCGTGCATCCGGTGGCGGCCGGCCGGGTCGACCGTGAGCAAGGACGCGCGTTCCAGCGAGCGGAGCACCGCGGTGGTCCTGCCCGGCGGCAGCCCGCACAGGCTCGCGGCGGCCGGCAGGCTGGTGTGCGGGCCGGGCGCCGTCGCCAGCAGCGCGAGGACCCGGGCCTGCTCGGGGCTGAGCGCCCGGTACGACCAGGACAGGACGGCGGGCAGGCTGGCCGCCGGGTCGCCGTCGTCCAGGGCGTCGATGCCGCTGACGCGGAGTTCGGCGGCGATGGCGGCGAGCGAGAACCGCGGCCGGGTGTGGGCGCGGCCGGCGACGATGCTCAAGGCCAGCGGGAAGCCGCCGCAGAGGGCGATCAGCTCGTCCACCGCCGCCGGCTCCGCGGCCACCCGTGCCGCGCCGAGCCGGTTGACCAGCAGGTCGCGGGCCGCGGCGGCGCCGAGAACGTCCAGCGGCACGTGGTGGGCGCCGTGCCCGATGATCAGGCCGGGCAGCTTGTCGCGGCTGGTGACCAGCACCGTGCAGGACCCGCTGCCGGGCAGCAGCGGGGTCACCTGGGCGGCGTCGAAGGCGTTGTCCAGCACCACCAGCAGCCGCTTGTCCGCGACCAGGGTGCGGAACAGCGCCGTCTGGGCGTGCGGGTCGAGCGGGATGCGGCCCACCTCCACCCCCAGGGCGTCGAGGAAGCCGCGGGTCGCCACGGTCGGCGTCATCGGCTGCCCCTCCGGGCTGAAGCCCCGCAGGTCCACGAACAACTGGCCGTCCGGGAAGCGGTCGGCGTGGCGGTGCGCCCAGTGCAGCACCAGCCAGGTTTTGCCGATCCCGCCCGCGCCCCCGATCGCCGAGATGACCACCGTCTTCCCTTCGCGCGCCCGCGCGTCCAGGGTGGCGGTCAGCCCGGCCAGCTCGTCCCCGCGGCCGGTGAACCCCGCCGGGTCCGGCGGCAGTTGACGCGGGACCACCCCGACCGCGCCCATCCCGACCGAGCCCACCCCGACCGCGCCCGTCCCGACCGCGCCCACTCTGGCCGAGCCCACCCCGACTGAGCCCACCGCGGCCGAGCCCACCGCGGCCCGGGTAGGCGGGTCCAGCTCCGGGTCGGTGCGCAGGACCTGCCCGTGCAGGCGGCGCAGCTCCGCGCTGGGGTCTACGCCCAGCTCGGTGCTCAGCGCGACCCGGATGTCCTGGAAGACCTTCAGCGCGTCCCCGGGCCGCCCCGCCCGGTGCAGAGCGCGCATGAGCAGGCCGTGCAGCCGCTCCCGCAACGGGTGTTCGGCCGCGGCCGAGGTCAGCTCGTGGACCAGCCCGCCGTGCCGGCCGGCTCGCAGCTCCAGGTCGGCGTAGTCCTCAAGGGTGGACAGCCGGCTCTCGACCAGGGTCTGCTTGACGGCCGCCAGGCCCGGCGCCGCCACGTCGGCCAGCGGCTCACCACGCCACAGGTCCAACGCCTGCCGGAGCACCGCGGCCCGGTCGCCGCCGTCGCCGGGCTGTCCGCGCAGCGCCCGGAACCGGTGCAGGTCCACCCGCTCCGGGTCGACCACGAGGCGGTAGCCCGGCGGCTGGTGCGCCAGGCGGACGCCGGGATCGGCGGCGAGCAGCCGCCGGAGACCCGAGACGCACCCCTGCACGACGTTCCGCGCGGTCTTGGGCACTTCGTCATCGCTCCACAGCACGTCGACCAGTCGGTCGACGGACACCACCCGATCCGCTTCGAGCAGGAGCAACGCCAGGACGCACCGCTGGTGCGCACTGCTGACGACCAGTTCGCGGTCCCGATGGGCGACCACGAGCGTACCGAGCAACCCGAACTCCACCCTGCCCCCGTCGGCGCACTCCCCCGGCCGCATGGCGCGGCCGGTCCACCACTATCCCGTGCGCCACCCTGCCGACGCCGACGGGGTGACCGGGACGGCTACCGACGCGGAACCTCCGACGGGCGCAACCGGTCCACTCGATCGGCGGCTCGGGGCGACGAACCGTGAACGCGCGCGAACTTCGCCGGTCCTGTCCGAAGTGGATGAACTCGAAGGTCGACCGGTGTCGGGAGCTCAACCCGCTCGGGCACGCGCGGTGGGGCGATCGCGGCTCTGACTGATGGCGCGTCGGCCACGTGTCGGGTCGGCCGCTCAGGGGGTTGCGGCGGGACCGGGAAGAACCGGAACACGGCCGGAGGGCTTCCCGCCCTGCGCCATCCGGACCCGCCGACGAGGCCTTTTCGACAGTCATTGTCAGACCCTGGTGGCCCTGGTCGGCAGCCGCTTGATTCACCGGATTCGACATTCGGTCGTTCCGGAATAAGTGCCGGATGACCGGCCCTGCGGCAGGGAGGGGCGGTGGCCGAGGAGGACGCACGACCTGGTATGACACCGTCGCCGAGCACGCCCGGAGCGCTCGTGGCCGATCGCGGAACCGTTTCGGCTGTTTCTCAGCGTAGCGCCGGCTGTGAACACGACGACCACTTGAGATAACCGAGGCCAGCGATCTCCCAAACACCCCGTGATATTGTATGCCCAATACATCTAACGACCTGCGAGGTTGCTCCCGGCGGCCAACTCCAGTAAGCGGTAAGGCGGATTGCGAAGCAGGTACCCCAGTGATAGCGCGTGGTTCGGCTGGTATTCCACATCTGGTGGCATGACGTGACCATGAGTGACGGGCTTCCGCTCTTCGTCGAACTGCTCGGGCCGGTGCGGGCGTGGCGAGCCGGGACGGAGATCGACGTCGGCGCCGCCCGGCGGCGCGCGGTGTTCACGGTGCTCGCCGTCCGGGCCGGTCAGGCCGTCTCCCGCGAGGAGCTGATCGACGGCGTGTGGGGCGACGCGCCGCCCGCCACCGCCGGGGCCAGCCTCTACACCTACGTGTCCGGCCTGCGCCGCGCCTTCGAGCCCCAGCGCTCCAAGCGGTCGACGGCGGAGATCATCGTCTCCACCGGCGGCGGCTACTCGTTGCGGATCGACCAGGCCTGCTTGGACGTGCACCGCTTCGAGCAGCACCGGGTGCGGGCCCAGGCGCTCGCGGACACCGACGCGGCGGGCGCGCTCGGCGAGCTGGAGCAGGCGTTGGCGTTGTGGCGCGGCGACCCGCTGTTCGAGGTTCCGGGGCCGTTCGCCGAGGCGCAGCGGGCGCGGTTGCAGGAGCTGCGGCTGGCCACCGTCGAGCGGCGCGCCGAACTGGCGCTGGCGGTGGGCAGGCACGCCGACCTGGCCACCGAGCTGCCGGGCCTGATCGCCGAGCACCCGATGCGGGAGGGGCTGCGCGCGCTGCTGGTCACCGCGCTGCACCGCGCCGGCAGGCAGGCCGAGGCGCTGGAGGTGTACCGCGAGGCGCATCGCGTGCTGGTGGACGAGCTGGGCATCGAGCCCGGTCTGGCGCTGCGCCGGGCGCACCGGGAGGTGCGGGGCGGCGACGGACCGCGCGAGGCCGCGGTCGTGGCGGACCGCCCGCACCGGGCCCCGGCTGCGGACGCGGCCGGCACCGGTTTCGTCGGGCGCGACCGCGAGCTGGCCCTGCTGCGCCGGGCCGTCGCCGACGTGGCGGCCGGGCGGGGACGCGCCGTGTGGCTGGACGGCGAAGCGGGCATCGGCAAGTCCGCATTGCTGACCGCCGGGTTGGCGGACGCCGCCGATGCCGGGTGCCGGGTGGTCCGGGCGACCGCCGACGAACTGGGCGGGCGGTTCCCGCTGCGGGTGGTGCTCGACTGCCTGGACGAGACCGCCCTCGACCGGCGGCAGGCGGAGGCCCCGGTGGACGCGGCGGCCGGGTGGCAGGCCGGCGACCCGGTGCCGGCCGTGGCGGACCGCCTGTTGGCGTGCGTGGAGGAGCTGTGCGCGGAGGCCCCGCTGGTGCTCGTGGTGGACGGCGCGCAGTGGGCCGACGAGGCCAGCGTCCTGTTCTGGCGCCGCCTGCTGCGGTTGGCTCACCGCCTGCCGCTGCTGCTGGTCGCCGCGGCGCGCCCGGTGCCGCGGCGGGTGGACGTGGCCGGGCTGCGGCACGCGGTGGCCGACGCCGGCGGCGACGTGGTCGAGCTGGCCGCCCTGCCGGCCGCCGAGGTGGCGGCGCTGGTGACCGGCCTGGTGGGCGCGCCGCCGGGCGACAACCTGCGCCGGCTCGCCGGGCAGGCGGGCGGGAACCCCCGCTACACCAGGGAGACGGTGGACGCGTTGATGCGGGACGGCCTGGTCGAGTTCTGCCACGGCGTCGCCGAGGTGGACGCGGACGCCGTCCAGGAGCTGCCGCCGTCGCTGGTGTCCGCGCTGACCAGGTGGCTGGGCTTCCTGTCGCCGAAGACGGCCGAGGTGCTGCGGTGGGCGGCGCTGCTGGGCGCCGAGTTCTCCGTCCGGGACGCCGCGACGGCGACCGGTCAGCCGGTCGCCGAGCTGATGGCGGCTGTCGACGAGGCCGTGGCGTCGGGCGTGCTGGCCAGCACCGGCTCCCGGCTCGCGTTCCGGCACCCGGTGCTCCGGCACGCCCTGTACCACCGGCTGCCCGGCGCGGTGCGCACCGCGCTGCACCGCCAGCTCGCCGAGTGCCTGACCGAGGCGGGCGCACCGGCGGAGGTGGTCGCCGGTCAGCTCGCCGCCGCTCCGACCGTCGTGGACCCCTGGGTGGTGGACTGGCTGGCGGAGAACGCGCACGCGGTGGAGAGGAGCGCGCCCGACGTGGCGGCCAGGGTGCTGCGCGCGGTGGTCGACCAGCCCGCGCTGGACCGGACGCACCGCGAGCGGCTGACCGCGCGGCTGGCCGACCTGCTGTTCCGGCTCGGCAGGCGACCGGACGCCGAGGCGAGACAGGTGCTGGCCCGGACCCAGGACCCCGGCCTGGCGGCCGAGATGCGCTGGATGCTGCTGCACCTGCGGCACTCGGACGGCGAGGCGGCCGGTTCGGTGGACGTGCTGCGGGCGGCAGTGGACGACGACGGGGTGCCGGCCGTGTGGCGGGCGCGCCTGGGTGCGCTGCTGGCGGCGACCCACAGCTCGGGCGACGAGGCCGAGGAGACCGCGCGGCGGGCGTTGCGGCGCGCGGAGGAGACCGGGGACGACTTCGCCGCGGCGCTCTCGTGGCAGGCGTTGTGGCACGCGAGCGCCGGCCGCCTCGACCACGAGGAGGCGCTGACCCGGGTGGACCGCGCGCTGGCCGTGGTGCGGACCCGTGCCGACCTGGAGGTGTGGCAGACCATGCTGTCCGCGGACAAGGCCGCCACGCTGCGGCACCTGGACCGGCTGGCCGACGCCGACCTGGTGTTGCGCGCGGGCCGCGAGGCGGCGGACAGCCGCGCGTCCGGCGGCCTGCACATCGCGGCGGCCGTGCAGAACTACTGGCTGGGCCGGTGGGACGACGCGGAGCGCGAGGCGGGCGCGAGCGAGCCCGGACCGCGCCGGACCGGCTCCGCGTTCCGGGCGCACGGCCTCGCCGCGCTGGTCGCCGCCCGCCGCGGCTGCGTGGAGATCGCGCGGGACCACCTCCGGGCCGCCGCCGACCGGCGACCGGTCACCGCGATGGAACGGGAGTCCGCCGGGTTCCAGCTTGCCGCCGAGGCGTTCGTCGCGGAGACCACCGGACGCCTCGACCAGGCGGTCGCGGCGCTGGAGCCCCTGCTGGGGACGCCGCGGACACCCGCGCGGCACCAGTGGCTGCCGCTGCTCACCCGGCTGGCGCTGGCCGCCGGTCGGCGCGACATCGCCGGCCGCGCCGCGCGGCTCTGCGCGGAGGACGCTTCCGCGGAACGGGTGCGCGCCGGTGCGTCCGCCGCCGCGGCCCACTGCTTCGGCCTGGTCGACGGCGACCCGGAGCCCGTGCTCGCCGCGGTGGCGCGGTACCGGGACGTGGGCCGGCCGGTCGAGGCGGCCGAAGCGCTGGAGAGCGCCGCCGCCCTGCTCGTGGCGTGCGGTGACGACGCCGGTGCGCGGGCGGCGCTCGACGGGGCCGTTGCCGGGTACGGCAGGCTTGGCGCCGTGCTGGACGTCCGACGCGCCGAGGAGCGGTTGCGCCGGACCGCATGACGAAGGGCACGAGGACGGGCGCGTACCACTGGGGCCGGTACGCGCCGGGAGGACCGATGACGACGTCACCACGACAGCCGCTCCGGGTCACACCGCTCCGACCGGCACACGACGGGGAGGACCGATGACCACCCCGCCACCCCCGCTCCGGGTCGCCCTGCTGGGGCCGGTGCGTGCCTGGTCGGCCGGGCGGGAGATCGCGCTGGGCTCCTCGCGGCAGCGTGGCGTGTTCGCCGTGCTGGCCCTGCGGCCGGGCGTGGTGGTGCGGCGGGACGAGCTGATCCGCGCGGTGTGGGGCGACGACGCGCCGGCGACCGCGGAAGGCAGCGTCTACACCTACATCTCCGTGCTGCGCAAGGCGTTGGAGCCGGACCGGCCGCGGGGCGCCGCCTCGCGGTCGCTGGAGTCGGTCGGTCCGGGCTACCGGCTGGTGCTGGACCCGGCCGCCTCCGACGTGGCCGAGTTCGAGGCGCTGCGGCGACGGGCCCGGCAGCAGCTCGACTCCGGCGCGCCGGAGGCCGCGCTGCGGTCGCTGGACGCGGCGCTGGCCCTGTGGCGCGGCGACCCGATGACGGGCCTGGACGGACCGTTCGCGCGGACGCACCGGTTGCGGCTCGGCGAGGCGCGGGCGTCCGCGCGGGAGTTGCGCGCGGAGGCCGCGCTCGCCGCCGGGGCGCACCTGGACGTGATCGGCGAACTCGGCGCCCTGGTCACCGAGGAGCCGCTGCGGGAACGCCCGCGCGAGCTGCTGATCTCGGCGCTGCACCGGGCCGGCCGCAGTGCCGAGGCGCTGGAGGTCTTCCGCGAGGCCGCGCAGGTGCTGCGGACCGAGCTGGAGGTCGAGCCAGGTCCAGGGCTGCGGGCCGCCCACGAACGGGTGCTCGGAGCCGAGCCGGCCGCGCCCGGCCGCGAACCGCACGCCACCCACCAACGGCTGCCCGGCACCGAACCGGCCGCGCCCGGCCGCGAACCGCACGCCATCCACCAACGGGTGCCCGGCACCGAACCGGCTGCTGCCGGGCGGGAGGTCGTGCGCGTCCTGCCCCGCCCGTCGAACCGCCCGGCGGAGCCCGTCCTGCTCGGGCGGGACGCCGAGCTGGCCATCGTGCGCGGCCTGGTCGAGGACGTGTCCGTCGGACGGGGCCGGGCGGTGTGGGTGGAGGGCGAGCTGGGCATCGGCAAGTCGTCCCTGGTGGACGCGGCACTGGCGGGCGCCGCGGCGGCCGGGCACCAGGTGGCCCACGCCGTGGCGGACGAGCTGGGCACCCGGTTCCCGCTCCGGCCGGCGCTGCACTGCCTGGGGGTCGACGCGCGGTCGGCGGACCCCCGGCGTGCGGAGGTCGCGCAGGCGCTGCGCGGCCGGCGCGCCGCGGGCGAGTCCATCTACGCGGGCGGCGATCCGACCGCCCTGGCCATCGACCGGCTGGTGATGCTGGTGGAGCAGCTCTGCGCGGACGGACCGCTGGTACTGGCCCTGGACGACCTCCAGTGGGCCGACGAGGACAGCATCGAGCTGTGGCACCGGCTGGCCGTCGGCGCCCGCCGGTGGCCGCTGCTGCTGATCGGCGCGGCGCGACCGGTGCCGCACCGGGCCGGCGTGGCGCGGCTGCGGCGGGACGTGGAGTACGGCGGTGGCGTGGTGTTCGACCTGACGCCGCTGACCGACCGCGCCGTGGCGGGCATCGTGGCCGCCCGGGTGGGCGGGGAGCCCGGTCCCGGGCTGCGCGAGATCGCCGCGCGGGCCGGCGGCAACCCGCTCTACGTGCGGGAGGTGGCCGACGCGCTGGTGCGCGAGCAGGCCGTCCGCTACGACACGGGGTTGGCGGACGTGGCGCCGGACGTCCTGGACCGCGCGCCGCTGTCGCTGGTGTCCGCGGTGACCGCCCGGCTCGACTTCCTGTCCGCGCCGACCAGGGAAGTCCTGCGGTGCGGGGCGCTGCTGGGCAGCGAGTTCGCGGTCGGCGACCTGTCGGTCGTGCTGGGCAGGCCGGTGCCGGCCCTGCTGTCCGCGTTCACCGAGGCCCTGGCGGCGGGCGTGCTGCGCGACGCGGGCCCGCGGATGGCCTTCCGCCACCCGCTGATCAGGCAGGCGCTCTACGAGGGCACGCCGGCGGCCTCGCGCACCGCTTTGCACGAGCGGGCCGCCCAGGCGCTCGCGGCGGCCGACGCGCCGGTGGAGCACGTGGCCGGGCAGCTCCTCGCCGCCTCGGACGAGGTCGGCCCGTGGGCGGTGCGGTGGCTGGTGGAACGGGCTCCCGCGCTGGTCCACCGGGCGCCGCTGGTGGCCGTGGAACTGCTCCAGCGCTGCCTGCGCTCCTCGGCCGGGCCCGACGACCAGGACGCGGTGCTGGCCGCGCACCTCGGCAACGCGCTGTTCCGGATCGGCCACGACGCCGAGGCGGAGGAACAGGCCCGACGCGCGCTGCCCCGGCTGCGCGAACCCGACCGGATCGCCGAGGCGCGCTGGACGCTGGCCTACGTGCCCTACCGCGCCTCGCGCCCGCGGGCCGCGCTGGAGGCGCTGCACGAGGCGTTGGCCGACCCCGCGCTGACCGACACCTGGCGCGCGCGGCTGCTGTCACTGCTGGCCCTGGTGCAACGCGCGGGTGTGGGCGACCTCGACGCGGCGGCGGCGAGCGCCCGCCAGGCCATCGAGACGGGCCGGCGCGCGGGCGACCAGTTCGCGATCGGGCAGGCGCTGGAGGTGTTGTGGCAGGTGGACGCGGTGCGGCGGAACTACGTGCGCGCCGTCGGCTACCTGGACCAGGCGCTGGACGTGGTCGGCACCGACGTCGGCCTCACCGACCTGCGCCTGGTGCTGCTGGACAACCGGGTGTTCACGCTCCAGTGCCTGGACCGGCTGGACGAGGCGTCCGAGGCGCTGCGGCTGGCCTTCTCGGTGGCCGGGCCCGGCACCCCGGTGGCGAGCCTGCACGTCGCCGCCGCCGTGCACCAGTTCTGGCTGGGCGGCTGGGACGAAGCGGTGGCGCGGCTCGACGCGGTCCTCGGCGACGACCCGGAGTTCACCGGTTTCGGGCTCCGCGAAGGCGGCCCCGTCCTGCTGCTGCACGGGGTGGCGGCGCTGATCGCCGCACACCGCGACGACGGACCCCGGCTGGCGGCGCACCTCACCGCCGGAGCGGAGCTGCCCCTGGTCACCGAGGCCGACCGGGAGAACTGCGACTTCCTGGTGGCGGCACGCGCGATGGCCGCCGCCCGCCGCGACGACCACGCGGAGGCCGTCGAACTGCTCGGCGCGATCCTGGACACCCGGTACGCCCAGATGATGCTGCGCCACCAGTGGCTACCCGACCTGGTGCGCCTCGCGCTCGACCTCGGCGACCGCGGCACGGCGCGGGCCGCCGTCGAGGCCTGCGAGGCGGAGGCGGCCAGGGAGACGTCGGTCGCACGGGCGGCGGCAGCGGCGCGGCGGTGCCGGTGCCTGCTCGACGGCGACCCGGACGGTCTGCTGGAGGTGGCGGCGCACTACCGGTCGGTCGGCCGCACCTTCGAACTGGCACAGACCCTGGAGGACCGGGCAGTGCTGCTGCACCACCGAGGACACGCGCCGCAGGCCTCGGACGCCCTCCGCGAGGCGATCAGGCTCTACCGCGGGCTCGGCGCGGCATGGGACGTCCGCCGGGCAACCGATCGCCTCGCCTGACCCCCACCAGGCGGCCGATCGCCTCGCTCGACCCCCCACCGGTCAACCGATCGTCCCGCCTGGCCCCCCGCCAGGCAACCGACCGTCCTTCTGTCCCCTCCAGGCAACCGATCGTCCCGCCCGGCCCCCCGCCACGCAACCGGACGTCCCCCCGGACCGCCCCGTCACGGACCGGCCGGCGTCGGCGGCTCGTCGTCCCACTCGGGCGCGGCGCCGATCACCCCGTCGGCGGACATCACCCAGGTCGCCGTCACCACTGGCGCGGGCCCGGGAGCGGCTTCGGTCCGCTCCCGGCGACCCTTCACCAGGTCGACCACGTGCCGCAGTCGGGCTTCGTCCGCTGTCGGCACTGTCATGTCAGATCACTCCCTTCCGCAGGGCGTAGGCGACCGCGTGCGGTCGGTTGCGCAGGTTCAACCTGCTGGTGATGCCGTAGAAGACGTTCTTGATCGTCCGCTCGGAGTAGCACAGCGTGGTGGCGATCTCGGCGGTGTCCAACCCGTCGGCCATCAGCCGCAACACCTCGACCTCGCGGCTGGTCAGCTTGCCCCGCTCGGAGGCGGGCGCCACCAGTTGCCGCTGCAGCCGCCGCACGTGGTCGAGCAGCTCCGCCACCAGACCCGGCGGCATCACGCCCCCTCCCGACGCGGCGGCCAGCACGCTGTGCAGCACGCGATCCCCCGTCGCGCCGCCGCGCGGCAGGATCGCCACCACCCGGCACTCGACGGCGGTCAGCACGTCCGCCTCCGCGATCTCGTCCAACACCAGCACCACGGGGATGCGCGCCTGCGTCGCCATCTGCCGCAGCCCGGCCGTAACCTCCTCGGTGAGCCTGCCGACCGCCACCACGGCGACATCGGCCTCGGTCCGCTGGTGCGCCCCCACCAGCGTGATTTCCGGTCTGGTCCCCAGGTAGCTGGCCAGTCCGGCCATGCTCAGATGATCTGCGGCCTGGACGACCACTCGCACTCGCTGCTCCACCAGTTCCTCCCACAGTTCCGGCTTGCACCACCGAGTGTGCGAGAGGCGGCTTCACGTCTTCTCAAACGCGTCTACAGAGCTTCGGACGCCGATCCAAGTCCGAGGGCGCCGTTCGCGCCGAACGGGAAATTCCGGCCGAATTCACTCCAGTACCGGTGGGTCGTCGCCAGGATGTCGGACAGCCCGCGGGTCGGCCGCCAGCGCGGGTAGTCGCGCCGGAACCGGCGGGTGTCGGTGAGCCACCACCGCAGGTCGGCGTACTCCGGCTCGGCCGAGTACTCGAACTGCACCTCGCGGCCGATCAGGTACTCGTACTCGCCGATGACCTCCAGGATCGAGCAGCCGCGCTCCCGGCCACCGCCCGCGTGGTACACCTCGCCGGAGCGCGGCTCCAGGTAGAAGTGCCAGAACATCTCCACCAGGTCGGCCGCGTCGAGGATGTCGCGCACCTGCTTGCCGCCGTGGCCGCGGATGGTGAACGGCGTGCCGCGCACGGCGTCGCGCACCAGGTCCGACAGGAACCCGTGCCGACCGGGAGGCGCCGAGCGGGCGGCGGTCACGTGGCTCGACCGGAAGACGCCGACGTTCAGCCCGTACCGCCTGCCCTGGTCCTGGGCGGCGAGGTCGGCGGAGAGCACGGACACCGCCGGGAAGACGCGGTCGGCGCGGTCCAGCGGCATCGACTCGTCCACGCCGTGCTGGTGCCACGGGTGGGCGGGGTCGAGTTCCCACCTCGTCGGGGTCTCCACGAACGGCAGCGCCTTCGACACGTCGCCGTAGACGTCGACGGTCGAGTCGAGGACGAACACCGCCTCGGGGCAGTGCGCCCGCACGGCCTCCAGAAGGCTCACCGTGCTCAGCGCGGCGGCGCCGAACCACGGCAGCGGGTCCGCCGCGGGCCGCACCGTGCCGGGGTGCGCCGCGGTGTGCACGACCAGCCGCACGTCGGCGCCGTAGCCGCGCAACACCTCCGCGACCGCCGACTGGTCGCGGAGGTCCGTCCGGTGGTGGCGGAAGTTGGCGAGGCGCTCCGCCTCGCCGGCGTCCCACCGCGGCGGTTCGCCGAGTCCGACGACGAGGTCGAACCGGGTCGAGAACACCCGCACGGCTTCCCCGCCGACCAGGCCGGCCGGTCCGGTGACCACGGCGATGTCCATGTCGACTCCCTTCGATCGCCCGGTCCGTCCAGCCGGGGCGGATGGGAACGGCGTGCGCATCCGGCACACCACTCGATGGTCTGCCTGCCACTGGCGGCGTGGTATCCCCGGAGGCCGGCACTGCCCCACTTGCCGCGGACCGTGCCCGGAAGTCCGGGGAACCGGTCAGGGGCGGCGGAAGAACTCGACCTCGCCCAGCGCGATGTGCCGGCCCGGCGTCAGGCCGGTGGCGGCGCGCACCTTGAGGCTCACCCGCACCACGTCGCTGATGCCGGTGTCCGTGCGCTGAGGGCCGGGTTTGTCGGTGAGGGACACCGGCAGGGTGCGCTTGCCGCCGTCCGCGGTGGTGACGACCACGTCCAGCGCCGACGGCCGCGCCTGGGCGACGAAGCCCTCCTCCTCCGCCGACGCGCCCGTGTGCACCACCAGCGACAGCAGCCGGAACGGGGTGGCGAAGGTGAACTCCACCGAGTCGCCCACGGCCGGTGCGCCCCAGTAGCGGTTGGACAGCCCGTCCGCCGCGGCGGCGGGCGGGTGGTCGGGCACCTCCGCGTTCGCCGTGATGCCCGTCGGCGCCATCGGCGCGGGGGTGGCCAGGCGGTCGCGCAGGTCTTCCCACAGCGTCAGGGCATGCGGGTGGAACAACCAGATCGCGATCACCAGCGCGACCACCACCAGCAGCGCGGCCAGCCGGCGCAGCCACCGCGAGAGGTCGCCACGCCACCGCCACCGCCGGCGGCGGCCCGCGGCCGACGTGGGTTCGTCGGGGTACAACGGGGTGGCGCAGCGGCGGCAGAACCGCCGCCCCGGCGGGTTGGCGGTGCCGCAGTTCGGGCAGGGCGGACCGTCCACCGCCTCGTCGGCGGCCACGCTGGGCAGCGGACGCTTCGCCTCGGGCCTACCCGGAGGCACCGGCCCGAGGTACACCCCCGCCCGACCAGGCGCGCCGCCCGTGCCGCCTCCCGGCCGGCCATGCGCCACACCGCCGGTCCCGGTCGCCCCCGCGCTGTCCGACCGGTCGCCCGCCATTTCCCCCGGCGGCTCCTCTGCCAGGACGCCTGGCGGCACGTCCGTTCGGCCCTCTGACGGCCCCTCGGTCCGGCCGCCCGGCCGCTCCTCCGCCCTGCCGGCGGGCCGCTCCTCCGCCCGGCCGCCCGCCACGCTTCGCCCGCGACCCGCGACCCAGCCCAGGTAGTTGCCGCAGTTGCCGCAGAAGTCGTCCGAATCCCCCACGGCCGCACCGCACTGCGGGCACGACCGCGCGGTCACGGCGCCTCCCCCGTCAGCACCTCGACCACGCACCTCACGTGCACCGGGCACACCGCCGCCACCAGCGCCTCGACCCGCTCCCGGTCCACCGGCCCGGACCGCCCCGGCCGCACCCGCACCACGACGACGTCCGCCGGCTCACCCGGCAGATCGGTGTCCGGCGTGCTCGACCACCGGGCGGCGGGACCGTTCAGCACCTCGGCCCGCACGCCCAGCGCCAGCTCCAGCCGGTCGGCCAACCCGCGCGCGGTGCCGCGGCGGTGGTGCAGTTCCACGGTCCGGCTCACCACCGCGCGCCGGCGCGCGAGCGGCCACGCCGGGTCGATGTCCGCGGCCACCCAGGACGCCAGCCAGGTCACGAAGTCCTCCGGCGCGAGCGCCGGGTCCAGGTAGGCGGGCAGGTTGTCCAAGGTGGACAGGATCGCGGACAGCACCGCGTCCAGCCCGCCGGTGAACCGCTGGGTGAGGTCGTCCGCCGAGTACAGGCCGGGCAGCATCGCGCCGAGCGGGTGGGTGCTCGGCAGCTCCGGGAGCGCGGCCCGGCTCACGGCGCGCCGACCGCGACCTGGTGCTGGTGGGAGAACACCAGCGAGTTCGGCGCGAGTTCCAGGTGCTCGACCGGCGCGCCGCGCGCCCCGGTGAGCGGGTTGGCCGGGAACAGCCGGACCTCGTCCACCAGCGCCACCCCCGGCACGCGTTGCAGCACCGCGAAGACCTCGCCGAACTGCACCGGCCGCCCGAACTCCCACCCGGTGCCGTCCGGGCCGCCGCGCAGCGGGTTGAGGTACCGGTACAGCGCGGCCAGCGCGGCCTCGTGCACCCGGTTGGCCCCGGACTCCGCCGTGACCAGCCGGGCCACCACGGTGATCCCCTGGTAGCGCGGCGGTTCCACGACCAGGCGGGTGCCCAGCAGGCGGCGTTCGTCCAGCCGCCGCGCGACCGCCGCCAGCACCTCCTCGGACGGCATGAGCTGCTCGAACCGCAGCCGGTCGCCCTCGTCGGCGACCGCGTCGGGCACCAGCAGCACCCGGGCCCCGCCCGCCTCGCCGGTGACCGGCAGGCAGCGCACCCGCGCCAGCGACGGCACGGCCTGCCGGGCGATCAGCTCGTGGTCCGCGGCGGTGACCGCGCGTTCCTGCACCCGCAACTGGTGGGGCACCCGAAGTTTCGCCTCGTCCACCGTCTCGGCGTCCACGCCGCCGATCGCCGCCTCGCGGTTCTCCACCTCCGACACGTACGGCTCCGAGCTGCGCAGCACGGAGATCGCGCCACGCGCCACGTTGCCGGCCCGGCCGCCGCCGGTGCGGTAGCGCGGCACCCGGATGACCGAGCCCTTGGGCGGCACCGCCCCGTAGCGGCGCAGCGACCCGTCGGCCTCGCGGACCGCGGGCGGGAACAGGAACACGCCGATGCTCGCGTCCAGCACCACGTGCCGGTCGTCCGGACCGGAGGAGCCGAAGTCCTCCACCACGGTCCAGTCCTCCCAGCCCGCGCCCGTCGACACCTGCGCGACCACCGGGTCGCCGTCCAGCAGCACCGGGAACGTGGGCAGGGTGAACCGCTGGCCGGGCACGCCGGCCGACTCGCCCAGCAGCACGTCGGACTCGACCTCGGCGTGCTCGACGGTCGTGGTGCCGCCGATGGTGAACGCCTCGGCCTCCCGGACGGTCGGCGACTCGGCGTAGAACGGCTGGTCGGCAAGGGGTTCGGTGACCCGGCAGCGCAGCCAGCCCGCGCGGTGGCCCCCGATCACGGACGCGGTGTGCCCGGCGGGGACGTGCAGCACCACCTCGCCGGGCCGGTTGAGGCCGCCGGTGGAGTCCTCGTCGGTGGCGCACGCGGCCCACCCCTGCCCGTCCCACGCCTCCCACACCAGCGGGGGCTGCCGGGGATCGACGCCGACACCCTCGACCTGGCTGTCCAGCCGCAGCACCACGGCACAGCGCGGCACGGCGGCGGACAGGCCGAACAGCGTGGCGTCGCCGACCGCCGGCGTGGCCTGGAAGCACGGCACGTCCTTGCCCGCGTCGAGGTCCCTGGTGCGGTCCACGTAGTCGCCGCGCGCGGACCCGGTGACCAGCCGGGCCAGCGAGCACGGCACGACGGGCAGCTCGTCGGTGGTGGCGAACACCACCTCCTCGGCGTTGTCGCCGCCCACCGTGGCGACCTCGGTCCCCACCGGCAGCAGCACGGTCTCCGGCTGCGGCGCGGACAGCCAGAACGTGACGTGCGCCTTGGCCGCGGTGGGCGGGAACAGCCGCACCCCCAGCAGGTCCAGGAACGCCAGGTAGTTCTTGTCCGGCACCCGGTTGAGCCGGTAGACGAGCTGGTCCACCATGTGCGCGAAGGTCTCGATGAGGGTCACGCCGGGGTCGGAGACGTTGTGGTCCGACCACTCCGGACAGCTCTGCTGGACGTACCTCTTGGCCTCGTCCACGAGCTGTTGGAAGCGCCGGTCGTCCAGGTTGGGCGCGGGCAGCACCATCAGCTCACTCCCGCTTCCTCGGAGGGGATCGTGTAGAAGGGGAAGACCAGGTTGCGCTGGTCGTTGGTGGTGCGGATGGTGTACCGCACCTCGATGTAGAGGGTGCCGACCTCGACCGCGTCGAAGGCGACGACGACGTCGGTGACCTCGATCCGCGGCTCCCACCGGTCCAGCGCGATCCGCACCTCGCGGGCGATGTCGCCGGCGGTGGCGTGGTCGGCCGCCGCGAACACGTACTCGTGGATGCCGCAGCCGAACTCCGGGCGCATCGGCCGCTCGCCGGGCGCGGTGCCCAGGACGAGCCGGATGGCCTCCTGGATCTCCTGCTCCCGCTCCACCATCCCGATGCCGCCGGTGGCGGACACCCGCAGCGGGAAGCCCCAGCCGCGGCCGATGAAGTCGGCGTTCACAGCGGCCCCTCGATGAGCACCGTCTTCGCGCCGAGGATGATGTTGCCCTGGCAGACCGAGCGGTCGCCGACGACGGCGGCGGGCGCGCCGCCGATGAGCACGGTCCTGGGCGGGCCTTTCGGCACGATCACGTTGGACGGTCCCAGCGCGGGGTGGTCGGGCAGCTTGGGGCACGTGTGCACGCTGCCGACGACGGCGGCGGGCAGGCCCTCGATGAGCACGGTGGCCACCTTGAGCGCCAACGGGGCGATCGCCGGGGCGGCGATGACGCCGCCGTGGGACGTCTTGTCACCCACTCGGACAGCGGGGGGCATGGGGACTCTCCTCGGGTAGTGGTGGGCGGGCCGGCCGGCCGGTCAGTTGAGCAGGATCCGCCGGCCGTTGATCTTGACGAACCCGTTCTTGGCGTCGAGCGTGATGTTCTTGGCGTCGAGCGTGATGCCGCGACTGTCCAGCCGCAGCGTGCTGAGCACCCGACGTCCGGGTCCGCGCACGTTCAGCTCCAACCGGCCCCGCCGCTCGTCGAGCCGGATTTCGAGCTGGTTGTCGCCGCTGGCCACCCGGACACCGGAGGTCCGGGCGCCGTCCAGCAGCTCCAGCCGCTGGCCGGTGCGGGACACCAGGGACCGGCGGTTGACCTTGCCGCTGCGGCGGTCCACCAGCGGCAGGTCGTGCCGCGAGGGCTGGTCCACCCCGTTGTAGAGGCCGCCCAGCA
The DNA here is from genome assembly GCF_050942485.1 of Actinosynnema sp. CS-041913. Lineage (NCBI taxonomy): Bacteria > Bacillati > Actinomycetota > Actinomycetes > Pseudonocardiales > Pseudonocardiaceae > Actinosynnema > Actinosynnema sp. CS-041913. Next base: position 5,136,073 of record NZ_CP192037.1, read on the forward strand.
CGTAGGGCCGGTTCAGGCTGCCCTGCTCGAACCCGACCAGCACCTCGTCGTTGACGTCCGGGCTGAACACCCCGCCGCCCCCGACGCCGCCGAGCTGCACGGTGCGCACCCAGCCGCTCACGTACTTGTCGTCCAGCCACGGGAACTTCAGCTTGACCCAGCCGCGCTGGCCGCCCTTCTCCTTGATGTCGGTGACGATCCCGATCGCCAGGCCCGGCATCCGGGGCGCCGCCGCGGAGGCGCCGTGCGCGGTCAGCCCGGCCAGCGAGCGGTCGTGCGACGCGCTGACCTCGACCACGGTCCGGTAACCCCTCTGCGGTTCCAGCACGTGGCTCACGGCGGTCGCGGTGTAGCGCCCGCTGAACGCCTTGGCGACCTTGCCGCCGAGCGTGATCGGCACGCCCGCGCGCAGCTTCGGGTTGCCCCAGACCACGGCTTCCAGCTCGGCGAAACCCGCGCTGATCGACGCCTCCAGGGAACTCGCCGCCGCCAGCGCCTCCGCCTGCGTGGTGTAGGGCACGTCGGTCGCCAGGGTCCGGTTCTTGGTGCGGAACGCCTTGGCCGCCTTGATCGCGGACAGGCCGGGGACGGTGGTGGTGCTCGGGGTGTTGTCGCGCGTCGCGACCAGCGCCTTCTTCCGGTCCACGTCCCAGCTACGCACCTCCACACCGTTGGCCAGCTCGACGCTGCTCAGCCCGGCCCGCAGCGCCAGCAGGTTGTTGTCGAACTCCAGCACCATGGCGTTGTCGTAGGCGGAGGTCGTCGGCGCGGGCGCCGGCTTGGCGGGCTTGAGCTTGGTGAACTCCAGCTTCCCCTTGTCGTCCACCTGGACCACGGCACCGTGCTCGCGGGCCAGCATCTGGAGGAAGTCCCAGTCCGACACACCGGGCTGGCTGAGGTGCTTGTAGGTGATCCGCTCGGTCTCGACCCGGCCGACGGTCAGCCCGGCGTTCTTGGCGACCCGGCGCACGATGGCGGACGCCACCATGTTCTGGAAGGCCTCCACCCGGCGACCGCGGAACAGCCGGTGCGCTTTGCTCATCGCCCGGATGACGGTGTACGTGCCGGTGCCGTCCACGTCCATCTCGATCGCCGTGACCTCGCCGTTGAACAGCAGTTCGTTGGCCCGGGTCAGCACCGACGCCACGGAGACCCGCAGCGGGGAGCCGATGGTGATGCCGGTCTCGGCCAGCAGCTCCTGGTCGTCGTCGTGGTAGGTCAGCACCGTGGAGTCGGGCAGCCCGACGTTCTCGTCCACCACGCAGCTCACCAGCCGGTCGTCCCACACGCCGTCCACCGGGCCGGCCGCGACGACGATCGGGCTGGCGGCATGGGTGCGCCCGCCTTTCTTGGCCGGGCTCATCGGTGCTCCGCGGGTCGTCGGGTGGACAGGGCAGGTCGGGTGGCCAGGGCTGGTCGTCGGGACAGGGCAGGTTGTCCGGACAGGGCAGGTCGGGTGGCCAGGGCTGGTCGTCGGGACAGGGCAGGTTGTCCGGACAGGGCAGGTCGGGTGGCCAGGGCTGGTCGTCGGGACGGGGCAGGTCGGGTGCGGCCGGCTTGGTTCGGCGGTGCACACCAGCGGTTCGACATCGTCACTCCTCCGGTTCCGGGTCGACGTCCTCGATGCCGGGCAGCAGCAGCTCCCCGCCGGGCACGAGCACCAGCGGGTCGTCGATCCCGTTGGCCTCGGCGATGACGCGCCACGCCTCCGCGTCGCCGTACTCGCGCCAGGCCAACTGCGGCAGGCTGTCGCCGGCGACCACGCGGTGCGTCCGGCGGGCCTCGCGCGACCCGGACGTCGGGTTCTGGCGGGGCGTGTCGACGCCCGCCTCCTCGATCGACAGCGAGCACGTGGCGCGCAGCGGCTTGCCGTCCACGTCGAACAGCGAGTAGGCGACCGACAGGCTGGACAGCACGCCGTCGAAGGAGACCGACTTGGCGGTGCCCCACTCGAAGCGGACCCACGGGCTGGCGGGCGTCTTCTTCCGGATGCTCTTCTTGGTGGGCACGCAGGCCACCATCAGCTTCTCCACGCCCGCTTCCACGGAGTTGTCGTGGGTGGCGGTGGCGTCGAGGAAGACGTCCACGCTGAGCGTGCGCGGTCCGCTGCCGACGAACTCCGGCATCGACGTCTGGCCGGCCATCCGCGAGGGCTGGCGGCGCCACTCGACGGACTTGGACAACGCCAGCGTGCCGGGGTTGAACTGGAACTTGACGGTGGACATCTTCGATCCCGGTTTCGCGCCGACCTTGGCGGGCGGTTCCATGATCACCAGGCGGGCCTTGACCAGGCTCGCCCCGGGTTTCCCTGGCACGACGTGGTTTCCTTCCGCGTCACGACGCCTGGAGGCCCTCGTGGGCGAACTCCAGGGTCTCCACGGCGGCCTGCGACTGGCCCGGGTCGAACGACGGCCCCTGCCAGCGGATCGGGATGACGCCCAGCACCTGCCACCGCACGATCGGCGTCAGATCCGGCGCGAGCGCGACGATCTCGCCGTCCTTGCGCTCGGCCCGCTGGACGATCTCGTTGACCCACTTGAGGATCTTGGCCGAGTCGGCGGTGACCGGCCGCGTCATGGTGATGTTGGACCAGGTAATCCGGGACGGGAGCTGCCAGGTGAACCCGTTGTTGCCGCCCTCGGTGAACTGCTCGACCTCGACCTGCGCGCCCAGCCCGTCGCAGGTGTGGAAGGCGCCCAGGTCGTTGCCCGCTATGGATAGCTGGAAGAAGACGCTGCTGGCGAAGACGGTGTCGGTCATCGGGTTCTCCTGTCGTGCCGGGTCAGCGGCGTCGGTCGTGCAGGCGGCCGGCGCGCTCGCGGCCGGCGCGCAACTCGGCGCGCAGCAGCCTGGCAACCGGGTCGATCAGCATGCGGGCAAGCTTGTCGAGGTTGTCGGACGCGCCTTCGCCGGTGAGCGTCAGACGGTTCGTGGTGGGCAATTCGCCGTCCACTGTGGAGGGAGTCGCGGGCACGGTGGACGCCGGGGCAGGCGTGGCGGAGGACGAAGGGGCCGAGGTGGGCCTCGACGGGCCGGCGACGGCCGGGTTGACGGCGGGTCCGATCCGCTGCACGACGGTCGGGTTGGTGATGCGGAAGCCCTGCGGCCCGGACGGCGGACCCTTGTCACCGGTCGGCTGCCGCTGCACGGCGGTCGGGCCGGCCGGGATCGCGCCGGTTCGCGGCCCCGAGCCCGACGCCGGGGAGGCGCTGGGAGGCGCCGGTGTCGACGGTGGATGCGCTGCCACGACCAGCGGCGCGGAGATCCGCGCCGCGCCGTCGTCGGGTGGTCGTACGCGCACGACCCTCTGCACTGGCGTGTGTCTCGCCGCGCGCTGTACGGGTTTCGCTTGTGGGGCGGCGCTTGGCGGGTGGTGTGCGGTATCGGCTTGCGACGGTGTTGCCTGCGGGGCGGTGGTCGGCAAACGGTGTGCGGTATCGGCTTGCGTGGGCGTTGCTTGCGGGACCGTGTTCGGCAATGTCGAACGTTGCACGGTCTCGGCTCGTGCGGGCGTCGACCGCGCGGCAGAGTCCGGTGCGGATCCCCGTCGCACCGACGTGTCGGACGCCGGCCGTTGCGCGACTGTGCCCGACGCCGGCGTTCGGCGCGGGGACGGGTTCCGGACCGCCGTGCGCTGCACGGGTGCCGACGACCTGGGCGCAGCCTTGGCGGGCGTGGTGGAGGGAGCGGGTTCCTCCAACTGCGCCCGCATCGGCTGCCAGCGCGGCTGGACCACCGGGCGTTGCCGGGGAGCGGCCGGTGCTGTGCGGTCGGTCGCCTCCACTCGCAGGCGCGGGGTCAGCGGCCGGTCCGCCAGGAGCGGAGCCGTCGGCTGGGTTGCCAAAGTCGGAGCCGTCGGCTGGGTTGCCAAAGTCGGAGCCGTCGGCTGGGTTGCCAAAGTCGGGGCCGTTGGCCAGCTCGCCAGGGGCGAAGCCATCGGCTGGCTTGCCGGATGGCTTGTCGGATGGCTTGTCGGACGAGCGGAGCCGGCACTGCGCTGCACCGACGGATTCGCGGTGCCGCCCGAAGACCGTCCATGAGCGACCGGTCCGACGGCTTGCTTTGCCCCATCGGCGTCGGAGGTCCCCTGCGGTGCGATGGTCGCCTGCCGGCTCGCGGGCGCTCCTTCAACGCTGTGTCGAATGGCAGGTGTCGTGCCGTGCACGGCGGGGGCGTCGGTCGTCGCGGCCCGTTGTAGTGGTGTCCGTGGCAGCAGCCGGGTCACCGGGACCACGGGCAGGTTGCCCGATCGCGGCGCTGTCCGCAGGGTCTCGACGGAGCGGGTGCTGCGCTGCACCGGTGCCGGACTCGGCGAATCGGCGGCCCCGGCCTTCCTGGCGACGTTTTCGGTGGTCGCCGTGACGGGCATCGCCGAGAGCTGTTGTCCCAGCCCGACCCTGACGCGGGCGACCGGTGCTGCGAGCGCGGGACTTCCCGACCCGTGACCGGACGGCGTCGCGTCCCACCTGCTCGGGGTCACAGGCACACCCTGCCCCCGCTCGGCCGTGCTCGGGCCCTGACCGAGCAAGGGGTTCACCGGCTCCCCCCGACTCGCGACCTCGCGCTGCACCACGGCATCCGCAGTGGGCACGATCTTCTGCGACACAGCCGATATCGGGTGAACGGGAACATCCACCCGGTCCGGCGCACTCGCCGACTTCACTTCGCGCTGCACCGCAGGGTTCCCAGACCCAGAGGCATTCCCTTGTCCGGACACCACCGGCACCGGCATCGGCGCTGTCGGCGACACCGGCGACGCCGAAGCACTTTGCACCACCGGGCGCGACTCGGGAGCTTTCTGCACCACCGGCCGGGCCGGTGGTGCAGCGCCGGTGACAGCGGCTCGGGGAGTCGGCGACGACCCGCCGGTCAGGGGCGAGGCGCTGGCGGGCATCTGGGCCAGCGGCTCACCCAACATCGGCGCGGATCGGGGTCCGGCGGCCTTCGGCGGCTTCTCCTCGGTTCGCCGCACCACTGGCGCGGCACCGGGAACCGGCGCGGTTGTGCCACCGACCTTTTCGACCCGCTGCACAGCAGGAAGAACGTCCCCACCGGCCTCAAGTCGCGGCACGACGGGAGGAACCTGACCCGCCCCACCGGCAACTTCAAGACGCTGCACGACGAGCCGAGCTGCCCCACCTTCGCCGGCAGCCTCAAGTCGCTGCACCACAGGCGCAGCTTCCGAACCTCCGCCGGCAGGGCCAAGTCGCTGCACCGCAGGCCGAACAGTCGCAGGCTGAACAGTCGCAGCCGGCCCCGTCGCCACACCGGTCCCCGGGCCGGGCGCGGTGCCCGCGCCCTTGTCCGCGGTCACACCCCTCGCGGCCACACCCCTCGCGGCGACCGCGTCCGCACCGCCGCCCACACCACCACCCGCACCACCGCCCACAGCCGCTCCAGCGCCACCCCGCCCCCTGACAGGAGGCGGGGTGGCCGGCGAAGATGGTGCGACCGGCACCCGCCGAGCCGGGCCGGCGGGTCGCTTGGCCGTCGTCAGCGGCGGCGCGAGCGGGGTGAGCGGCACGGCTGCCGGCCGCTCCACCGCCGCGAAGACCGATCCCGGCCGTTCCTGGACATCCGGCCACGACACCACCGGCAGAGCGCCGCTGTCCGAGCGGTGCTCACCCCGTTCCACCGCACGCTGCACGGCCACGCCGTGCAGCACACCCGCCGGAGCCGCCGGATCGACCGCGTGGCCCAGTCCGGTGCCGCCGAACGTGTGGTCCTGCCAGGAGGTCAACCGGTTCCGGAAGCGCAAGCCGTCGCCGACCGCGACGCTGTCGCGTTGGATCACCCCGCCCAGCGGTGGGACGGCGCGCCAGCCGCCGTCCCACGCCGGACGTGCCGGGCGTTCCGCCGCGACCGGTTCCGCCTGCGCCTCGGCCCGCTTGCGTCCGCGGAACCTGTCCCAGAAGGACATCGGTTCACCTCCCTTCGTTCACCCTCGTGTTGATGCGCGCGATCTCCCCGACCCAGCGCCGCCGCTCGTGGTGCTCCAGGTCGAGGATCTCCTCGCGCGCCCAGTGGAAGTGGTAGGCCACGTACGCGACCTCTTCCAGCAGCCGTTCGGCCGCGTACGTCACGATTCCCCCAGGCGACCACCGGCGAGGTCCACTTCGAACGCCGTGCCGCACGACGGGCAGGACACCCCGGCGCGCGTGTGGCCTTCGCTGTTGATGCGCCGGTAGAAGTCCTGGAGGAACGCGATGTCGGTGGCGTACATCTGCTCGACGACGCCGGCGTGCACCTCGTTGACCCCGCCCAGTTCCGTGATGACCTGGCTGAGCAGCACCACGCTGAGGTAGCCGGGGTTCTCCTTGACCCGCAGGTCGATCTGCGGTCGCAGCTCGTCCCGCGCGGTGGCCAGGCGCATCTTTCCGTGCCGGTGCACCTCGCCGTTCGAGTCGACGTAGCCGCGGGGCAGCTCGAAGTCGAACACCGTGCGCAACCCGTGGCCCCCGGTGGGGGCCGTCCGTTCCGGCGGCTGCTTCTTGGTCTCGTCCACCAGCTCGTCGAGCTGGTCGAGGCCGATCGTCCGGCGCCTCATTCGACCTTGATCTCCTCGAACACGAGGGTCACCTTCTCCGTCGCGGCGCTGGACTCACCGGCCTTGAGCGTCGGGCCTTCCCACTTGCTGGCCCACGCGTTCATGAGCTGCATGCGCCGGACCGTGTTCTGCTCGGAGTCCTTGACCTCGATCGTGACGTTCTGCCGGGCCGCGGCAACCGCGCCCTTCTCCAGGGTCTCCTTGAGCCACTTGGTGAACTCCTCGCTGATGTCGAGCCCCCTGGTGAGGGTGACCTCGCCGCCCTTCTGCGCGCCGGGCTGCTTGCGGAGGATCGGCTTGCCGGTGGGTGTCACCTGGGACACCTCCACCACGTCCTCCTCCACGGTGAGCCCGCTGACCTCCTGGAGTGACTCGACCATGAAGCCGCCGAGCTGCACGCCGAAGATATGAGTGGAAAGAGCATCGCCTTCTGCCATGGACGCAGTCGCCTTTCTGGTTCACGTGCCCCGGACCGTGCCGGTGGCTCACTCGTTGACGAGGCTGGTGCTGTCGGAGAACTGCGACAGCCGGAAAACCACGAACTCCGCGGGCTTGACCGGCGCCACGCCGATCTCGCAGATGACCTGGCCGAGGTCGATGGACTCCTGGGGGTTGTTCTCCCGGTCGCACTTGACGTAGAACGCCTCCGACGGGGTGCGGCCGAACAACGCGCCCTGCCGCCACTGCTCGGTGAGGAACGCGGTGATGTTGCGCCGGATGCTGGACCACAGGCGGTCGTCGTTGGGCTCGAAGACGACCCACTGGGTGCCGATCAGGATCGACTCCTCCAGGAAGTTGAACAGCCGCCGCACGTTGAGGTAGCGCCAGGCCGGGTCGGAGGACAGCGTGCGGGCGCCCCAGATCCGGATGCCGCGACCGGGGAACGCGCGCACGCAGTTCACCCCGATCGGGTTGAGCAGGTCCTGCTCGCTCTTGCTCAGCCCGAGTTCGAGGTCCACCGCGCCGCGGATCACCTCGTTCGCGGGCGCCTTGTGCACGCCGCGCTCCGCGTCGTTGCGGGCCCACACGCCGGCGATGTGACCGGACGGCGGCACCATGATGTTCCGCCCGCCGGCCGGGTCGAAGACCTTGATCCACGGGTAGTAGAAGGCCGCGTAGCGGGAGTCGTAGTTGGCGTCCTCCATGCGCCACTTGCGCACCTGCTGCGCGGACAGGCCGGGCGGCGGGTCCAGCACGGCGACCCGGTCGCCCATCTGCTCGCAGTGCGAGATCATCGCAAGCTGCACGGTCTTGACGCCTTCGAGGTCGAGCATGCCGCGCTGGTAGGCGGCCATCAGGTCGGGCGTGACCACCATGGTCACCTCGTCGATGCTCTCCAGGCCGCCGAACCCGGTGCGGGCCTCGGGATCGCCCAGGTACTCCTGGGCGTCGACCACGGCGGGGAGCGCCGCGCCGTCCGAGCCCGCGACGGGCAGCGACACCGACTGCTTCTCCGGCCGGGCCAGCGCGCCGCTCGCCTGGTCGGTGATCTCGATCAGCTTCGAGCGCTCCGACACCTGGGTGACCACGTAGCTCTTGACGTTCTTGCGGGTGGAGACGTCATAGGTCTCCACGACCTTGCCGTTCTGGCGGACCAGCAGCTTGAAGCGGTCGTCCGCCGGGTTCTCGCCGTCGGCGTCGACCACCTCGACGGTGACGTCGCCGCCCGCGCCGGGCAGCGCGGCGACCCGCAACCCGCCGAGCTGCACCGGGTTCGGGGTGGGGGGCTTGGATTCGGTGCCCGCCTGCGGGCCGCCGACGCGCACCACGTACGCCGCGCCGCCGCCGTTGGCGAAGTAGCCGTAGACGGCGTGCGGGAGGTAGGCGTCCTCGATGAAACCGCCGAAGAGCTGCACGTACTGGTTCCAGTTCGCCACCAGGGTGGCCTGGTGGAAGGGTCCGTGCTCGGCGAAGCCGACGAAGGCGGCCACCGCGGTGCCGACCCCCTCGATCGGTCGTGCCCCGGACTGGACCTCCTCCACGTACACGCCGGGTGAGAGGTACTGCGGCATGGTCGCTCCTGTCTGGTGTTCGCTGCTCCCGCTCTGGTGTCACCAGCGTCCTCGCCGCCGCGGCACGGCGGCAGGTCCGCCGACCCTCGGTCGGGGGCAGGCCATTGCCCTTTGGGGCAACAGGTACTTGGAAAGTCCATAATGGACTTTTCGCGGATGGCAATGAGTCCGGGTCATTTCCCACTGGCGGACGGTGGGAGACGACCCGGACTCAGGCGCGCGGCCGGTAGGTCATGGGCTCCGAGATGCGCGGCCGGTAGGTCATGGGCTCGGAGCGTGTGGCCGGGGTCGGTCGCGGGCTCGGAGCGTGTGGCCGGGGTCGGTCGCGGGCTCAGGGGTGCGTGGCGAGGTAGGACCCGAACTCGTGCTCCTGCACCAGCCTGCCGAGCTTGCGGTACTCCTGGTGGACCGCGGCGACCACGTCGGCCATCAGGACCGGTCGGTCGGCCGCGGCGGCGAGGTAGGCGGCGGTCACCGCGCACGCCCGGATCGACCCGCCCGCCAGCTCGAAGCGCTCGGCGCAGAACGCCAGGTCCAGGTCGTCACCGCGGGGCATGGCGCTGCCCAGGCAGCGGTCCCACAGCGCCAGCCGCTGTTCGGCGTCGGGCACCGGGAACTCCGCGATCACGTCGATCCTCCGGGTGAACGCCTCGTCCACATTGGACCGCATGTTGGTGGTCAGCACCGCGATTCCGTCGAAGGACTCCATGCGCTGCAACAGGTACGCCGATTCCACGTTGGCGTACCGGTCACGCGCGTCCCGGACCTCGGAGCGCTTGCCGAACACCGCGTCCGCCTCGTCGAACAGCAGCACCCCGTGCACGCCGGCCGCCTCGGTGAAGATCCGCTCCAGGTTCTTCTCCGTCTCGCCGACGTACTTGTCCACCACCGTGGACAGGTCCACCACGTACAGGTCCATCCCGATCTCGGCCGCGACGACCTCGGCGGACATCGTCTTGCCGGTGCCGGACTCCCCCGCGAACAACGCCACCACCCCGTGCCCCCGACCGCCGCCGGGGCGCATCCGCCACTGGCCCAGCACCCGCTCCCGGTGCTGGGCGCGCAGCACCAGCTCGCCCAACTGCCGCCGGGTCGGCTCGGGCAGCACCAGGTCGTCCCAGCCGACGGCCGGGACGATCCGGCGGGCCAGCCGGTCCAGCCCCGCGCCGTTCTGCGCCCGCACCCCGGCGCGCAGGTGCTCCGGCGCGACCGGCCGGCCGTCCAGCACCGCCAGCCGGGTGGCGACGGACACCGCCCGGTCCACCTCGTCCACCCCGATCCGGTAGCCGCCGAGGGACGTCAGCAGCGCGGCTGTCGGTGGCGTGCCGGTCACGTCGGTCAGCGTCCGCTCCCACCGGGCCGAGCGGCGGTCGGCGTCCAGCGGCGGGACGGGCAGCGAGACCGCGGGACGGGCGGTCCACGTCGGATCCCAGTGCTGCCTGCCGTGGACGATCAGCGGCAGGTCGCCCGCCAGCGTCGTCACCTCGCGCAGCAGCCGGACCCGTTCGGGCGCGAGCGCTTCGACCGGCCCGAGCACGAGCCCCGCGCCGCGCAGCCTCGCCTCCCGGACGACCTGGGCCAGCGCGGGCCGGTCCCGGTCGAGCAGCGCGACCGCGTCCAGCACCACCGCGCCGCGGCCGGCGGCGGCCAGCGCGCCCACCGCCGTCCGACCGCCGTCGCCGGCGGTGTCACGCAGGTGGACCAGGCCGATCCCGGACCGCAGCGCGGCGCCGACCCGGCGGGCGAAGCCGTCCTCGGGACCGGGGTCCGCGGCGACCACGTGGGCGAGGCCGGTCACCGCCTGGTCGGGCGCGTCGTCGCCGAGCAGGTGGGCGACCACGCGGTCGGGCACGCGCAGCACCCTGGACAGTGCGGGCAGGTCCGGTTCGTGCACCTCGACCAAGCCGCCCGCCACGAGGTGCGAGGTGGGCGAGAACCGGAACCGGCCCGCACCCGCCGCCGGCGTACCGCACAGCTCCAGCGCCAGGCCCACGGTCGCCCGGCGGCGGGTCACGTCGTCGTTCAGGTAGCCGTAGAGCCGTTCGAACCGGGCGTCGACGTCCGGCGCCATGGCGACCAGCAGGAACTCCACGTCCAGCCGGTCGAGGTGGAAGTCGCGGGCCAGTTCGAGCAGCCGGGGACCGGGCGCGGCGTCGGTCGGCGGGTCGAGGTGGGGGTCGTCCTCCAGCGGGACGAGCCGGGGCCGGCGGGGCGCGTCCAGCACCCGCCGCACGGCCTCCGGGGTGAGGTAGAGGCCGCGGAACGGGTCGTCGGCGGTCGGGTCGGCCGCCAGCCGCGCCGTCACCGCCTGCCGAACCCGCCGCTCGACCGCGCCCAGCCGACCCCACAGGTAGACCAGGTCCGCCTCGTCGACGGTCATCGGAACAGCGCTCTCGGACACTTCCGCGGTCATCGGATCAGCACTCCAGCCACGTCGGCACCCTGGGATCGGTTCGCCGGAACAGCTCGGCGGTCATCGGATCGGCTCGCCGCGGCGGCGCCTGCCGGTGGGCAGCGGCCGTGACCTGGGCACCGCGAAACCCTCGCCCTCCGCCGTGGTCGGTCCGTCGTAACGCAGCCGCCGGCCGCCGCTCGTCGGCACCTGCTCCGCCTGGGGCACGGACTGCAACACCATGCCCTCGGTCACCGGCGGTCCGGTGGGCGTCCACTCCCCCGCCAGCGGCGAGACGACCTTCAGGTTGACCGCGGGCTTGAGTTCGCCGCCGAGCGCGGACCACACGTCGTTGGACGAGCGGCCCTCCGGCAGCGGCCCGGCGGCCTGCACCGCGACCGACAGGCCGAGTTCGGCCAGCGACCCGGTGAGCCACTCGGTGGCCAGCCGTTCGACGCGCACCAGGCACGCCAGCACCTCGGACAGCAGGCGGTGCTCGTCCTGCGGCCGGTTGGTCCAGGCGGTGACCAGGTAGGACAGCTCGAACCAGCGCGCCGCCCCGCGCAGCCCCACGAGCATGCCGTCCTCGTCGTACACCTCGGTGTTGCCCGCGTTCCGCCGGGACAGGTCCTCCCGGATGTCGTAGAGGAACACGTTGACCGTGGGTGCGTTGCGCCGGGCCGTCCAGTCCGTGGTCGGCGCGTCGAACGCCAGGTCGCCGCGGTCTCCGGGCACGCCGCCGGCGACGAGCAGCCGGCGGATCCCCTCGTCCACCTCGTGGATCACGATTACCTCCTCCTCGTCGTCCGGGCCGCCGTCACCTGCGCCGCACCATGTCCGGCGGCCCGATCGAGCCCGTCACGACGAGGAACGGAGTGGTGGCGGGGCGGAAGCCGGCGCCGGTCGCGGTGATGGTGCGCGGCCCGGTCTGGTCCTTGGCCAGGATCAGGAGCTGCGCGGCGAACCCGCCGTCCGCGCGCGGGATCGTGGGCGCCGCCGCCGCGGTGATGCCGGGCGACCAGGTGAGCCGCACCGGCGTGCCGGGCGGGAAGTCCACGCCCCGCACCGAGGTCACGAAGCCGGGCTCGCCGATCGGCGGCACGGCCACGATGCGCGGCAGGAGCACCCGCATCGGCGCGGTCGCCGTGTTGTCGGCGGGATCGGCGTCCGTTCCGCTGGTCCGCAGCACACCGCCCACGGTGGTCTCCAGGGGCGCGTCCGGCGCGAACACCACCTGCACGACCTGCGCGGCGCCGGGCGCCAGGTCGGGCAGCGCGCAGCTTGCCGCCGAGCACCCCGGCGGCAGCGCCGCCACGGGCACCCGCTCGGGCAGCCCGAAGTCCAGGCGCAGCCCGGTCGCCAAGGCGCCACCCGTGTTGCGCACGGTGTAGCTCGCGGTCGCGCTACCGCCCACATAGGACGGATCTGGCTGCACCACCACGGTCACGCCGGGACCTGCCAACGGCGGCGGCGGTGGGGGCGGCGGGGACGGCGTGGGGGTCGGCGTGGACGGCGGTGTCGGCGAGGGCGAGGGAGCCGGGTCGCGCACGGGGATCTCGGTCTCCGCCGAGTTGTCCGACGGCCGCACGTCCAGCACGTCGCCCGCCACCGACCACGTCACCCGCCGCCGGCCGGGCGTCACGCCGACCAGGTCCACGGCGATCCGCACGCTCGTGCCGTCCTCCACAGCGCCCAGCTCGCACCGCAGCGCGGCGGCGTCGCACGTGCCGCGGTCCGGCCGCACCTCGGCCACCCGGACGCCCGTCGGCACCGCGAAGGTCAGCGTGGTGCCGGGCGAGGTCGCCGGGCCCCGGTTGGCCACCGTCACGGTCGCGGTCGTGGTGGCGCCGGTGTCCAGGTCCGGCACGGAGGCCGGCGCCTCCACCGCCAGGTCCACCGACGGCTGCCAGGTCGGCTCCTTCTGCCTGCCGGGCAGGTCACGCGTGATCCGGTCGAGCCCGCCCTCCGCCGGGTCGAGGACGGCCAGCTCCTCCGGCGAGCGGGCGTCGCCCTGCCGACGGGTGGTGACCACGATCCGGTCGCCGTCCGGCGAGTACGCCGCGTCCCTCGGCTGGAACGGCCCCGCGGGGGGCGCGGTCAACGGCGTCGAGCAGCTACTCTGCCCCCTCGGCTGCAGCACGCGGCACCGGTCGTCGCCGAGCGAGACCTCCACCAGGCCGTCGAACTCGCGGTTGAACACCAGGGCGCCGCTGTCCGGGCGGAACGCCGAGCTGTCGTCGGTCACCCGGCAGTCCGACCCGCAGACCGCCGCCGAGACGTCGCGCTGCCCGTCCAGGGTCCGCGCCCGCGCGGTCCACACGTGGTTGTCGCGGACCTCGGTGGGCGTCCCGGGGTCGCGGATCACGCCCCTGGTGAACGCGAGGGTCTCACCGTCCGGCGACCACGCGGGCTGGGTGTCCTCCCGGTCGGCGACCTCGGGCGGTGGCCTCAGGTTCCCGACCACCGCGCCGGTCGCCACCTCCACGACGACCACCCGGCTCGACCCGGCGCCCCGGCCCGGCACCCCGCCGGGCGAGCGGCGGGCGAAGGCGACGAACCGGCCGTCGGGCGACCACACCGGGTCGAACTCCCAGTCCGACGCCGCGCGGTCGGCGACCGGGAGCCGGCGCGGGTCGCCGCCGTCGGCGTCCACCAGCCAGAGCCGCTGCACCCGCGAGCCGTCGACGTCCTCGAACCGGGTCACCACGATCCGCCGCCCGTCCGGCGAGTAGGTCTGCCGCTGCGTCCACGGGTCGTACCCGTCCCGCGGGTAGAACATCAGGTTCGGGTCCGTGACGCTGTCCGGGTCCTCGCGCAGCACCTCGACACCGAGGTCGCGCGGGTCCACGCCGTCCGGCCGGACGTCCTGGAGGGTGGCGGTGAAGCGGGTGGCCGCGGTCGTCCGCGACACCAGCAGCCGTTGCCCGCCGATCACCGACCACGCGGGCGACGAGAGGTGGCGGTCCTCGGCCAGCAGCAGACCGGGCGCGGCCGTGACCGGCAGCCCCGTTCCGGTGTCGACCTGGTAGACCTTCTCCACGTTCGGGTCGGCCGGGCACGAGCACGTCTGGTCGAAGCTGAGGAACAGCAGGCCGTCCCCGTCGGGCTTCCAGGCAGGCCAGTGGCCGCGCCACCCGGCCTGCTCGCCGCCGAGCACCGGGACGCCGACATCCCCGCCGTCGAGCACCCGGAGCTGGGTGGGCGTGCCCGCGCCGCGGTCCAGGGTGTAGGCGATGCGGTCGTCCACCGGGTTCCAGGCCGGTTCGACCGCCGCGCCGTCGGGTTCGTCGGTCACCCGCACCGCGCTGCCGCCGGCCAGCGGCTGCCGGTACAGCTCCGGGGCGCCGTCGCGGTCGGCGGAGAACGCGATCTGCCTGCCGTCCGGGGAGAACGTCGGCCACGTCTCGTCGTCGTCGGGGCTGGTGGTGAGCTGACGCGCGCCGGTCCCGTCGACGCCCACGACCCACAGGTCGCGCTGCCCGTCGGCGGCGGAGTCGAACACCACCGACCGCAGGTCCGGGGAGAGCTGCGGGTGGGCGGCGTCGCGGCCGGTGGTGAGCCTGCGCACGGAGCCGTCCGGGGTGCGCAGGTACACCTGCGGCCGACGTTCGTCGCGCAGGCTGGTGAACACCACCAGGTCGCCGCGCGCCGAGACGTGGTCGTCGAAGTGCGCGGGCCCGTCGCCCGCCAGCGGCGCGCTCGTCCCCGGCTGGTCGGGCACCGGGTCGGCCACCACGCCGATGCCGCGGTGACCGGTACCCGCGAAGGCGATGCGGCCCGCGGCCCGCGGGTCGTCCTGCTGCGCCACCGCCGGGGCCTGCGTGGTGGCCGCGCGCACCACCACGATCGCCCCGCACAGCGCGACCACGGCGGCCGTCGTGACGACGGCTCGGTTTCTCACCCAGTTGGACAACTCACACACCTCCGGTGGCGGACCTCGTGGGAATCGTCGCCGTGCTCGGCGGGCCGCGGCGAGGCTCGCGCGGGCAAAGTCGAGGACAGGAGCGGGTGCTTCCGGGCAACCCGCGTCAGATCAGGCCGTGCCCCATCACGTAGCCCACCGCGTGGGCGCGGTCGCGCACGGGCAACCGGCGTCAGATCAGGCCGTGCCGCACGGCGTAGCCCACCCCGTGGGCGCGGTCGCGCACGGCAACCCGCGTCAGATCAGGCCATGCCGCATCACGTAGCCCACGGCGTGGGCTCGGTTGCGCAGGTTCAGCCGGGTGTTCACCTCGTGCAGGACGTTCTTCACCGTCCGCTCCGAAAAGGACATCTTGGTCGCGATCTCGGCGGTGTCGAAGCCCTCCGCGATCAGCCGCAGCATGTCCGCCTCGCGTGGCGTCAGCGTGGACAGCGTGGGCGCATTGGGGTCCAGCACGCTGCGTTGCAGCCTGCCGACGTGGTCCAGCAGCCTGCCCAGCAGGTCGCCGGGCAGCACGGCCTCGCCCTTGGCCAGCGCCACGACCGTTCCGATGAGACGGTTCTGGTCGGCCTCGCCGCGGCGCACCACCGCCGACACGCCACAGTCCACAGTGGTCTGCAACGCGTCCTGGTCGAACCGGCCGACGACCACGCCGGTGCGGGTCGTGGACGAGCGCTGTAACCGGCGCAGCAGCCGGGCCACCACGTCGTCCACTTCGTCCACCACCACCAACGACACCAGTGCGCGGGATTCGTCCTGCGGGTCCAGCACCTCGACCTCCGGTCGCGGGCGGAGGAGTTGGACCACACCGGTGCGCAGAACCGGGTCCTCTGTGTACACTGCGACTGGAATTCTCGTTTTCACTGCCGGCCCCCTTCGCACCCCTAGGCCCCGGCGGCCCTGGTGGGACCATCGTGCCCAGCGGTGGCGAGCAGGGGCAGCCGGCCGGGGCGCGAGTGCACTGGATTGCCCGCACAGTGCCCTTTTCTCCCTGCCGGCGGGCCGGGCGTCGTCCCTATCTTTGGCCGTTGTGACCGCAACGACGGAATTCGGTCTCCCCACAGTGGTCGTCACGCCCGGCCAGGAGACCAGCACGACAATGACGGTGCGCAACGACAGCGACATCGTCGAGGCGTACGGGTTCGAGGTGGTGGGCGAGTGCGCACCGTGGACGGGTGTGGAGCCGGCCCGGCTGTCGCTGTACCCCGGCACCTCCGGACAGGTGACCGTGCGGCTGAGCCCGCCGCGGTCGCCGGCGGTGCGCGCGGGAGAGGTGCCGCTGGGTGTGCGGGTGCTCCCCGCCGAGCGGCCCCAGTCGGTGGTGGTGACCGAGACGACCGTGGTGATCGAGCCGTTCGCCGAGCAGCGCGCCGAGCTGGTCCCGGAACGCCGCCGCGCCTGGCGGAGCGCCCGCTACCACGTGGAGGTGCACAACGCGGGCAACACCCCGGTGGCCGTGGCGCTGAGCGCGCCGGAAGCCGACGACCAGCTCACCTACACGGTGGCGGACCGGCCGGTCACGATCGAGCCCGGTCTCCGCACGGAGCTGGACCTGCGGGTGCGGGTCGGCAAGGTGCTGTGGTTCGGCAAGCCCGTGCACTGGCCGCTGCGGCTGGACGGGACCGCCACCGCGGGCGCGGACGTCACCCGGCACGAGCTGGAGGGCGAGCTGATCCAGCTCCCGGTGTTCCCGCGCTGGCTGCTGGCCGTCCTCGCCGCGCTGCTGGCGCTCCTGCTGGCCTGGCTGCTGCTGGTGCGGCCCGCCGTCCGCAGCGCCGCGCGGGAAGCCGCCGACGACCGGGCGCAGGAGATCGCCCAGGCCCAGCAGGAGAACCCGACGCCCCAGCAGCCCGGTGGGCAGAACGGTCAGCAGCCCCAGCAGGCCGGGCAGCAGAACGGGCAGGGGCAAGGGCAGGGACAGCAGCAGGGCACCGGGACCGGTGGTGGGCGGCAGAGTTCCAACACCATCGAGGTGCGCACCGACAGCGGCGGGCGCAGCGTCGGCGCGTACACGGTGCCCGAGGGCAAGGTCTTCCGGATCACCGACATCGTGCTGGGCAACCACCAGGGCGACGAGGGCGTGCTCACCATCGCGTTCGGCGACCGGCCGATCACCTGGATCGCGCTGGAGACGTTCCGCAACCAGGACTACCACTGGGTGACGCCGATCGACATCCCGGAGGGCGCCGCCGTCACCGCGACGGTGGACTGCACCCGGTCCGGCACGCCCGCCAGCGGGCAGCAGGCGCCGAACTGCTTCCAGGTGGTCAACGTCAGCGGCGAACTCGGCGACCTGCCGCCCGACAGCTAAGCGGATGGGCCACCCGGAGGGTTCGGGGAGGGCGCGGCCGACCGGCGGCACCCGGCGCAGGGTACGCCGGGTGTCGGGGTCGTGCGGGACCACGTCGTGCGGCGACGTCCCGGTCGGCTCCCCGAACCCGTCGGGTCCAGGTGGAACGACGCCTCATCCGGCCGGGACCGCGTTGTGCGCTGACACCCCTACGAAGAACCGGCTACGGCCCTCGATTTCACCCGGCCGGCACCGCGTTGTCCGCCACCACTTGCGCGTAGAACCGGCCGCTGTCCTTGACCGTGCGGCGCTGCGTGGCGAAGTCGACGTGCACGAGCCCGAACCGCTGGGTGTAGCCGAAGGACCACTCGAAGTTGTCCAACAGGGACCATGCGAGGTACCCACGCACGTCCGCCCCGCGCCCGATGGCCGCGTGCACCGCGCGCAGGTGCGAAGCCAGGTAGCGAACGCGCCGCACGTCCCGCACCCGGCCGTCCGGGTCCACGACGTCCGCGAACGCCGCCCCGTTCTCGGCCACCACGAGCGGGATGTCGCCGCAGCGGTTTCCCAGCCACACCAGCAGGTCGGTCAGCGACTCCGGGTGCTGCTCCCAGCCGATCGACGTGAGCGGCCCCCGCGGCGGCAGCACGTCCATGCCGCGCAGGCCCGGCAGCGGGCAGTTGCTCGGGGTGGCGGGATCGGCCAGCGGCACGACCCTGGTCGGCGCGTAGTAGTTGACCCCGATCCAGTCCACCGGCGTGGCGGCGGTGGCCAGGTCGCCGTCGCGGATCGCCGGCTCCAGCGCCCCCAGGTGCGCCACGTCCGCGAGTAGACCGTCCGGATACCCTCGCCCCAACACCGGGTCCAGGAAGAACAGGTTCTGCAACACGTCGAACCGGCGGGCCGCGTCGCGGTGCGCGTCGTCGTCGACGTCGGCCAGCGCGGGCGAGAAGTTCAGCACGATCGACAGCCGGTGCCCCGGTCCGCCGCGCTCGCGCAGCACGCGGGTCGCCGTCCCGTGGGCGAGCAGGTGGTGGTGCGCCGCGACGAGCGCCGCGCCGTCGTCGCGCAGGCCGGGAGCGTGCACGCCGACCCCGTAGCCCAGGAACGCGGAGCAGAACGGCTCGTTGAGCGTCGTCCACTCCGCCACCCGGTCGCTCAACCGGTCGTGGACCACGCACGCGTAGTCGGTGAAGCGCCGGACGATGTCACGGTCGCACCACCCGCCGCGGTCCTGCAACGCCTGGGGCAGGTCCCAGTGGTAGAGCGTGACCAGCGGCCGGATGCCGCGGTCGAGCAGGTCGTCCACCAGCTTGTCGTAGAACGCCAGCCCGCGCGGCTCCACCGTCCGCCCGTCCGGCATGACCCGCGGCCACGCCGTGGAGAACCGGTACGCGGGCAGGCCTAACTCGTCCAGCAGCGCCACGTCCTCGCGGTAGCGGCGGAAGTGGTCGCAGGCGGGCTCGCCGGTGGCGCCGCCGACGATCGCGCCCGGCACGGCCGCGAACGTGTCCCAGATGGACGATCCGCGGCCGTCCTCGGCCACCGCGCCCTCGATCTGGTAGGCCGCCGTCGCGGCGCCCCACAGGAAGTCCGACGGGAAAACGTGTTCCATCAACCACCTCACCGGTTGACCGGACCCCGCACGAGGCCGGTGACCAACTGTCTTGCCAGCAGCGCGAACAGCACGACGACCGGCACCGTGCCGAGCACCGCGCCGGTCAGCACGAGCGGGTAGTCGGTGTAGTAGCCGCCCGCCAGGTGGGACAGCGCGACCTGCACCGTGGGCGACTCGACGGGGTCCAGCACCACGAGCGGCCAGAAGAAGTCGTTCCAGGCGGCCAGGAACGTCAGCATCGCGAGCACCACGATGTGCGGGCGCAGCGCGGGCAGCACGACGTGCCAGTAGATCCGCAGCAGCGAGCAGCCGTCCACCCGCGCGGCGTCGACCAGCTCGCGGGGCACCGCCTCCCGGCACGCCTGGCGCATCCAGAACACGCTGAACGCGCTCACCAGGCCCGGCACCACGACCGCCTCCAGCTTGCCGTACCAGCCCAGCCACCCCACCAGCTCGAACAGCGGCACCACGCCGAGCTGCGTCGGCACCATCACCGACCCGAGGGTCAGCGCGAACAGCAGCCGCCGACCGCGGAAGCTCAGGTGGGCGAAGGCGAAACCGGCCAGCGTGGACAGCAGGACGTTCGACACCGTGAGCGTGCCCGCCACGATCGCCGAGTTGCCCAGCGCCGTCTGGAAGTCGACCGCCTCGAACACCGCGCGGACGTTGTGCGCCAGCTCGCCGTCCGGGAGCAGCGGCGGCACCCTGGCCGAGATGCCCGCGTTGTCGTGCGACGCCACGACGACCGACCAGTACAGCGGGAACAGCGAGACGAGCAGCACCGGCAGCAGGGCCGCGGCGGCGAGCGGGCCGGTGGTGCGGCGCACGCCTCAGCCCCGTGCCACGAGCCGGCGCACCAGCGCGGTGTTGCCGAACGCGAACACCGCGCAGAGCAGGAACAACACCCACGAGATGGTCGCGGCGTAGCCGGCGTCGAAGCGCTCGAACCCGTTCTCGTACAGGTACATGACCAGCGTCTGGAACTGCCGGTCGTTCCCGCCGGCGCTGGCGCCGCCGAACAGCCGGGGCTCGGCGAAGAGCTGGAGACCACCGATCGTCGACACGACCGCGGTGAACAGCAGCGTGGGCCGGATGCCGGGCACGGTCACCGACCAGAACGCCCGCGCCCGCGAAGCCCCGTCGAGCGCGGCGGCCTCGTACAGCTCCCTCGGCACGGACTGCATGGCGGCCAGGTAGAGCAGCGCGTTGTAGCCGGTCCACCGCCACATCACCATGAGCGCGACGCCGAGGTGCGCCGACCACGTGTGGGCCTGCCAGTCCAGCGGGTCCGCGCCCAACCACGACAGCACCCAGGCGACCAGGCCCTGGTCGCGCCCGAAAAGCTGGGTGAACACCAGCGCGACCGCGACCACCGGCACCACGTTGGGCAGCAGCACGACCGCCTGCCACGTGGTGCGCCCGCACAAGGGCCGGTCCAGCAGCGCGGCGATCCCCAGCGCGGCGGCCAACTGCGGCACGGTCGCCACGACGAAGATGCTCGCGGTGTTGCCCAGCGCGTTGTAGAAGTGCGGGTCGGTGAACAGTTCGGTGTAGTTGGCGAGCCCGGTGAACCCGTCCGGTCCGTTGAGCAGGTCCCAGCGGTGCAACGACATCCACGCGGTGCGCAGCAGCGGGTACAGGCCGAACACGGCGAACAGCACGAAGAACGGGGCGACGAACAGGTAGGGCGTGACCTTGCGGTCGACGCGGGAGGACAGCACGACGGCCTCTATCGGAGGATGTCGCGGGCTTCGCGGACGGCCTGTTCCCACGCCTGCTCGACGTTCTGCGAGCCCTCCTCGACACGGCCGAGCGCCCGGCCGAACACCGGCCGCACGTCGGCGTCGCGGACTCCCCGGTAGTTGGGCCGCACGGTGTCGGACGAGGCGGCGAAGATCCGGCCCACGGGCGCCCCGGCGAAGTACGGGTCGGTGTGCTCCAGCACGACCGGGTCGCGGTAGACCTCCGGCTCGCTGGGCAGGATGCCGTCCCGCACGAACAGCTTCTCCTGCTGCTCGGGCGCGGTGAGCCACTCGGCGAGCTGGTAGGCCTCGCGCTGGTGCTCGCCCTGTGCGGGCACCGCGAGGTAGGAGCCGCCCCAGTTGCCGCCGCCGCCGGGCACCGCCGTGACGTCCCACTTGCCCGCGCCGCCCGCCCCGCCCGCGTCCTTGATCTGGGCCAGCATCCACGCCGGGCAGGTGATGGTGGCGAAGCGGCCCTGGTTGATGGCGGCGTTCCAGGGCTGCGTGAACGTGGTGACCCTCGCGGTCCGCCCCTTGGCCCCGATCGCGCCGGCGATCGCGAACGCCCGCTGCACGTTGGGGTTGGTGTCGCCGATGAAGGAGTCGTCGGCCTTGGCGAAGTAGTTCTCCTCCGCCTGGTTGAGCACGGCCGTGTAGACCGTGCCGGCCGAGTCGGCGAACTCGGCGTCGGGCACCCGCTCGGCGAACCGGTCCGCGAGGTCGGCGTAGTGTTCCCACGTCGGCCACAGCGCCGCGACCTCGCCCCGGTCGGTGGGCAGGCCCGCGCGCTCGAACAGGTCGCGCCGGTAGCACATGGCGAGGCTGCCCATGTCGGTGCCGAGCCCGAGCACGTACTTCCCGTCGGCGGCGACGCCCTGCTCCCACTTCCACCGCGGCCAGCGGTCACGCAGGTCACCCGCGCCGAACGCGGCCAGATCGGCGAACTGGTGCGACGACTGCCGCAGCCGCGGCATGTACTGCTCCTCGATGGCGACCACGTCGGGTGCGCCACGACCCGCCGCGAGCGCGGTGATCAGTCCTTTGTGGTGGGCGTCGAAGTCGGCCACCCGGCCGACGACGTCCACCTCCGGGTGCGCCTGCTCGTACTCCGCGAACAGCGGCCCGTAGCCGAATTCGCCGAAGGTGGCCACGGTGAGCCGCAGCTTCCCGTCGCCGTCCCCGCCGCCGCACCCGGCGACGACCAGGGCCAGCGCGGTGGCCAGGGTCACCAGTGATCGACCCGCACGCACCCGTCGCATCAGGACTCCTCCGCCTAAAGTCATCAGGTGGTGCCCATGGTGTTCCCGGCGGCGGCCCGCGTGGCGTGCCCGGGGCGGCGTCTGCCCTTCCTTGCGGGATGGTTGCCCGATCGGGCAACGGGGCTGTTCGGACGCGGTGCCCGACTCGGCCGACAGCGCGTCGGGACTCCTCAGCCGCGCCGGCCGCGGCGGTTCCACTCGTCCAGCAGCGCGTCGATCCACGCGGCCAGCAGCCGGGCGGTCTCGGCGTCGAGGTCGGCGACGGCCTGACAGCGCTCCTCGTGGGCGGCGGTCAGCTCGCCGACGAGGTCGAGCAGGCACAACTCGGTCCTGGTCACCGCCCACCCGCCGCTATCCGGAACGCCTCGATGTACTTGGGCAGCTCGTCCAGCGCCTGCTCCCAGGCGCCGGACGCGACCAGCCCGTCGAACGCCGCGTCGAACGCCAGGCGGTCGACGGCGGGGTCGATGTCGCCGCCGGCGACGTCGCGCAGCTTGCGGGACAGCTCCGCCCGGCGCATCCGCGCGCGGACCAGCTTGAGCGTCCACTCCAGCTCGGCGATAACGCGTTCGGCCTGCTCCGGCGGCATCACCAGCCATCCTTCCCGGGCCAGGCGCAGGAGGACATCCCCCGCGAACCTCTCTCCGGCGGTGCCGGGCGCTCGATAGCGCTTGTTCCCATCGGACCGCATACCACCGCACCTCCGCACGCGTCCTCCGAGCCCACCACGCGCGCACCCGGAGGCCAAGGACCCCAAGCTGGATCTGCCCGTCCGTACCCTCACCGCTGCCCGTGCCACCGGGTGCCGGCAGCCGAGCGCGATCGATCTTCCGATAGGTTGGACCAATCTTCGCTGCCGTACGTGTTCCGGTACCTGAGGGCGAGGCTCGGGGGTGCGGATGTCGACCACTTCTGGTGACGGGCTGCGGGTGAGTGTGCTGGGGCCGGTGCGCGCCTGGTCCGGCGGCTCCGAGCTGGCCCTCGGGCCGGCCCGCCAACGGGCGGTGTTCGCGGTGCTCGCGGCGAGGGCCAACCAGGTGGTGTCCCGGCACGAGCTGGTCGACGGCGTGTGGGGGGCCGAGCCGCCCGCGAGCGTGGTGGGCAGCCTGCACACCTACGTGTCGGGGCTGCGCCGGGCGCTCGGGCCCGCCCGAGCGGCGCTCGAATCGCGGTCCACCGGGTACTCGCTGCGGCTGGCGGACGGCGCCGTGGACACCGAGGTGTTCGACCAGGCGCGGGCCGAGGGCACCCGGCTGCTGTCGGCCGGGCGGTGGGCGAAGGCCCGGGAGGCGCTCGGCGGCGCGCTGGAGCTGTGGCACGGCGCGGCGTACGCCGGGGTGCCCGGCCCGTTCGCGGAGCTGGAGCGGCAGCGGCTGGCCGAGCTGCGGCTGGGCGTGGCCGAGCAGCACGCCCGCGTCCGGCTGGAGCTGGGCGAGCACGCCGAGGTGGTCGCGGACCTCACCGAGCTGGTCGCCGAGCACCCGTGGCACGAGTCGCTGCGCGAGCTGGTGATGCTCGCGCTGCACCGCTCCGGGCGGCAGGCCGAGGCGCTGGAGGCGTTCCAGGACGTGCGCCGCGCGCTCGTGTCGGAGCAGGGCGTCGAGCCCGGACCGACGTTGCGCGAGCTGCACCGGGAGATCCTCGCCGGCCGGCCCCGGACCCCGGCGCGGCCACGCAAGCTGCTCAGCGTGCCGCCGCGGGTGGCCCGGGCGGTCCGGGAGCCGAGCGGGACCTTCGTCGGCCGGGCCGAGGAGGTGGCGCAGCTACGCGAGCTGGTGGCCGACGTGCTCGCCGGGCGCGGCACCGCCGTGTGGATCGAGGGTGAGGCGGGCATCGGGAAGTCCGAGCTGCTCACCGTCGCGCTGGCGGACGCCGGCGAGCGGGGCTGCCAGGTCGCCTGGGCGGCGGCCGACGAGCTGGGCAGGCGGTACCCGCTCCAGGTGATCATGGACTGCCTCGCCGTGCGCCCCGGCTCCCCCGACCGGCAGCGGGCGGAGCTGGCCGCCCGGCTGCGCGCCGAGCCCGCCCAGCGCGGCCAGGGCACCGACGACCCGGTGCCGGTGCTGGTGGACGAGCTGCTCGCGCTGGTGGACCAGGCGTGCGCGACCGCGCCGCTGGTGCTGGTGGTCGACGACCTGCACTGGGCGGACGACGCCAGCGTGCTGCTGTGGCACCGGCTGGCCGCCGCGACCCGGCAGCTACCGCTGCTGCTGGTGGCCGCGACCCGCCCCGATCCCGGCCGGCGGGAACTGGCGCAGGTGCGCCGCGGGGTCGAGGCACGCGGCGGGCACATCCTCCCGTTGCGGCCTCTCTCGCCGGCCGACGCGGAGGCGTTGATCGGCCACGCCGTCGGGGCGCCTCCCGGCGCCACCCTGCGTGACCTGGCCCGCCGCACCGCGGGTAACCCGCTCTACCTCACGGAGGTCGTGAACGCCCTGGTGCGCGGGCGTCGGGTGCGGGTGGCCGACGGGGTGGCCGACGTCGACCGGGCCGCCGCCGAGGAGGTGCCGCGCTCGCTGCTCGCCGCGGTGGACCGCACGCTGGACTTCCTGTCCGGTGAAACGCGGGAGGTGCTGCGGCTCGCGGCGCTGCTCGGCGTGGAGTTCCGGGTGGCCGAGCTGACGGCCGTGACCGGGAAGTCGCCGCTGGAGCTGGTGCGGGTGCTGGACGAGGCGGTGGCCGCCACCGTCGTGGTCGAAGCGGGCGACGACCTGGCGTTCCGGCACCCGTACCTGCGGCAGGCGCTGCGCGAGGGCGTGCCCGAGTCGGTGCGCGGTGCGCTGCACCGGCACGCCGCCGAGGCGCTGGCGGGCGTCGGGGTGCCGGTCGAGCGGATCGCCGAGCACCTGGTGGCCGACCCGATCCCGGTGGACGGCTGGGTGGTGCGCTGGCTGGCCGAGAACCACGTCGCGGTGGCCAACCGCGCGCCGTCCATCGCCGCCGACCTGCTGCGGCGCGCCGTCGACACCGACCTGCCGACCCGGGCGCAGCGGGCGAGCATGCTCGCCACCCTGGTCAAGGTGCTGGTCCGGGCGGGGCGGTACCCCGAGGCGGAGGCGGAACGGGCGGTGGTGCTCACCGGCGACCCTGCGGAGGCCGCCGAGATGCGGCACCTGCGCGCGGCCATGCGGCACCGCCGCGGTGACACCGCGACCGCCATCGCCCTGCTGCGCGAGGCGCTGAACACGCCGGACGTGCCGGAGCTGTGGCGGATCCGGCACGTGGCGCTGATGGCCGACTTCCGCCGCGGCGACCTCGCCGACCTCGACCTCGCGGAGCGCACGGCCGTGCGGGCGCACGCGGAAGCAGTCGCCGCGTCCCACCCGTACCCCGCCGCGCACGCGTCGCAGACGCTGTGGCTGGTGAACTCCATCCGGCGCGACCACGAGGTGGCGCTGCGCCACGTGGACGACGCGCTGGCCGTCGTCGGCGACCGGCCCGACCTCGCCGAGCTGCGGTTCGACCTGTTGGACAACCGGGTGTTCACCCTCCAGAACCTGGACCGCCTCGCCGACGCCGAGGACGCGCTGCGCACGGCCCGCGTGGTGGCCGCCCGCCACCACCTGCCGACCGGCCTCCAGGTGTCGGCCGCGGTGCACCACTACTGGACCGGCCGCTGGGACGAGGCGCTGGCCGAGTTGGACGCCGTGACCGAGGACGGGCCGTCCATCACGTTCTTCGGCCTGCGCGAACCGGGGCCGGCCGCGCTGCTGCTGCACGGCGTGGCGGCGCTCATCGCCGGTCGCCGCAACGACCGGGTCACCGCCGCGGCGCACCTGGACGCCGCCGCGGCGCACTCGCCCGCCACCGGTTCGGAGCGGGAGAGCTGTGATTTCCACCTGGTCGCGGTGGCAGTGGCGGCCGAGCAGCGCGGGGCCGTGGAGGAGGCGGTCGCCCGGCTCGCGCCGATCCTGCGCCCGGACTACGCGCGGATGATGCTGCGCCACCAGTGGCTGCCCTACGTGGCCCGGCTCGCGCTCGCCGTCGGCGACCACGCGACGGCCCACGAAGCGGTCGCCGTGTGCGAGGAGGAGGCGGCGAAGGAGGTCCTGCCGGCGCGGGCGTCCGCCGCCGCCGCGCACTGCCGCGGCCTGGTGTCCGGCGACCCGGCCCCGGTGCTGGCCGTCGCCGACCACTACCGCCAGGTCGGTCGCATGGTGGAGTGCGCGTCGGCGCTGGAGGACGCCGGTGTGCTGCTGGCCGCCGCCGACCGCGCCGAGGAGGCGTCGTCCGCCTTCACCGAGGCCGTGGAGCTGTTCGGCAAGCTGTCCGCCCGCTGGGACGTCCAGCGCGCGGAGAACCGCCGCCGCACCACGGGCACCCGCCGCACCGCGTGGGCCCGCCCCGGACCGGCGCGGTCCGAGTGGCAGGCGCGGACCGGGTGGCAGGCGTTGTCGCCGTTGGAGGTTCGCATCGCCCGACTGGTCGCGGCGGGCCTGTCCAACCCGGACATCGCGGAGGAGTTGGCCCTGCCGAGGCGGACCGTGCAGTCGCACGTGGCGAGGCTGGCGGACAAGCTGCACACCGACTCGCGCGCGGGGATCGCCGAACACGTCCGGAAGAACGGGCTGCTCACCCCCTGAGCCGGGTGCGGCCGTCGGACCGTGACCGTTGCCGTTGCCTTCGGACCCGGTGGATCGGCGTGGCGCGGTTCGATCGCTTGGCGTCGCGCGGTCCAAGCAATCGGCGTGGTGCGGTTCAGGCACGCTCGGCGTAGTCCGGCAGTCGGCGGGCGACCTCGTCCGGAGACGGCATGCGGGCGATCTCCTCCGCGATCGCGCGGGCGGCGTCGCGGTGGCCGGTGTCGCCGGTGCGCGGCAACAGCTTGCGGGTGTGGTCGGCGATCGCGTCCGCGCTCACCTCCTCGGGGGGCAGGCACAGCGCGGCGCCCGCGGCGCTGAGCGCGGCGGCGTTGGCGAACTGGTCGGCCCCCTGCGGCAGGATGAGCTGCGGAGCGCCGACGGTGAGCGCACCGAGGGTGGTGCCGCTGCCGCCGTGGTGCACGACCACGTCGACATGCGGCAACAGGTCCGCCTGGGAGACCCAACTGTCCACGGTGACGTTGTCGGGCACGTCGCCGACTTGCTCCGGGCGCACGCGGCCGGTGGCGACGACCACGTGCGCGTCCAGCGTTGCCAACCCCTTGATCGCGGTGGTGAACAACTCCGGAGTGCCGAACGCGGTGCCCAACGTCAGGTAGATCAGCGGCCTCGAATCGCCACGGCCGACCCGGTCGGGTAGCGCGGCCGGTGCGGAGTACCGGACGGGACGCAGCTCGATCCGTTCCTGGGTCGCGACGAAGTCCTCGTCCTGCAACGAAGGCGGGCAGATGTCGAGGTGCGGTCGACCGGGCGCACCGGCGTTCCCCGTCGGCAGTTCGAGACCGATCCCGTCCGGGAACAACCGGCCGAAACCGTGCCAGAGACCGGGAATCCCGGCCCGGTGCGCGGCGACGGCCGCCCCCGGCACACCCCATCCGTGGACGACGAGATCGGGCCGCAACCGGGCCAGTTCGGGCTCCAGGTCTTCGGCGTACACCTCGTAGAACGAATCCGCGGGGCGGAAGGGCCGCAGTCCGTTCGCGGCGAGCGGTGCGTGCACCTCCTCGCCGACGGCGAAGTGCACCTCGTGCCCGGCGTCCCGGGCTGCGATCGCGAGCGGGATCAGCGGGTAGGTGTGGCCGACGGACGCCAGACTGGCGAACAGGACGCGCATGCCGACGAATCTACGCGTAGCGGACGAGCTAACCGGCGTGCAGGAGTTGCTCGACCCGTTGTGCCTCCAGGTGCCTCTGCTGGGCGCGGAAGAGGTCGAGTGCGCGCCGCCAGGCCGTGCGCGCCTCGTCCGTGCGACCACGTGCGGCTTGGACGGTGCCGAGTTGTTCGAACACGTCCGCCAGTCGGGTGGGGATGTCGAGCGCGCCGTACAGTCCCAACGCTTCCGTGTAGCAACGCGCTGCGACGTCCAGGTCGCCCAGCCGGTGGCTGATGTAGCCGAGGCTGTCCAACGCGGACGAGGCGCCGACCGGGCTGTCGTGTCGCCGGTGCAGGGCCAGGGAGAGTTCACAGTGCTCGCGGGCCTGGTGGAGGTCGCCGGTGCGGGCGTGGCACCACCCCAGCGCGTTCAGGCTGTGCGCCCGTTCCACCGGCTTGTCGAGCACCTCGTAGAGACGGCACGTCTCCGCCGCGTGGTGCAGCGCCTGGGACAGGTTGCCCAGCATGTCGTGGCTCTGGGTGAGCGCGTAGTGGGTGTGGGCCTGGCCCAGCAGGTCCCCGCTGCCGACGACGAGGTCGAGCGACCGCCCGAGGTGGGTGAGCGCGGTGCGGTGCTCGCCCAGTTGGGCGAGGTTGATGCCCAGGCAGCGGTGTGCCATGGCCTGGCCGGTGGTGTCGCCGAGCGCGTTCACCGAGTCCAGCGCCACCTGCCACGCCGCCTGGTTGTCGTGGTGGTAGCCCTGTTTGCGGCGGAAGCCGTGCAGTGCCCAGGCGAGCTGCCAGGCGTGGGTGTGCAGGCCGTGACTGGCCGCGGCGCGCTGGGCGGCGAGCAGGGTGGCGTGCTCCTCCCGCAGCCACCGGACCGCCGCGTTGATGTCGGCCGGTCGGTGCGGCCTGGTGGTGGCGGCCGGGGCGGCGGCGTCGATGGCGGGCCGGTGCGGGTCGAGCAGCCGGTCTGCGGCCAGCGCGGAGTGCAGGAGGAAGTCGCACAGCCGCCGCAGTCCGGCCGCCGCCTCGTCCGCGCCGGCCTGTTCGGTCGCGTACAGGCGCACGAGGTCGTGCATCCGGTAGCGGCCGGGTGGGACGCGCTGCACCAGGTGCGCCGACTCCAGGCTCCGCAACAGGATTCCGGCGCGGCGCGGCTCCTCGTCGAGCAGGCCGGCGGCGGCCTCCGCGGAGATGTCCGCGCCGGGTGCGACGGCGAGCAGTCGGAACGCCCTCGCGGTGGCGTCCGGCAGGGCCGCGTGCGAAGACTCGAACACGGCCCTCAGGTCGGCGGTCAGGTCGCCGGTGTCGAGGGCGTCGAGCCGCGCGGTGGCGTCCCGGAGTTCGTCCACCAGCCACGCCAGCCCCGCGCCGGGCCGCGTCCGCGCGCGGGCCGCGAGGATGCTCAGCGCGAGCGGCAGTCCGGCGGCGAGTCCGACCATCTCGCGCGCGGCGTGCCGGTCCGCCGTCACCCGGTCTTCGCCCAGTTGCGCCACCAGCAGCCGGGTCGCTTCACGGGCGTCGAGGAGACCGACCGGCACGGGGTGGGCGCTCTGCGTGGTGTGCAGGCCGATGAGCCGGTCGCGGCTGGTGACCAGCACGGTGGCGGACGACGTGCCGGGCAGCAGTGCGGTGACCTGGGCGGTGTCGCGCGCGTTGTCGAGCAGGACGAGCATCCGCTTGCCGGCGAGCAGTGAGCGGTACAACGCGGTCTGCGCGTCCAGGTCGGCGGGCACGTCGGACGGCGCCACGCCCAGCGCTTCGAGGAAGCCGCGGACCACGGAGGCCGGCGGGGCGGGCTGTTCGCCCGCGGTGAAGCCGCGCAGGTTCGCGTACAGCTCGCCGTCGGGGAACCGGTCCAGGTGGTCGTGCGCCCAGCGCAGCGCCAGCCACGTCTTGCCCACTCCCCCGGCTCCGACGATCGCCACCACGACCAGGCCGGCATCGTCGCGCCCGAGCGCGGCGGTCAACTCGCCCAGCTCGTCCTCGCGGCCGATGAACGAACGCGGCGCGGGCGGCAACTGCCGCGGCACCGGTCGCCGGGCCTCCGTCGTGGGACGGGCCGCGGTGTCGACCGCCGCCGTGGGACGGGCCGCGGTGGGATGGGTCGCGGTGGAGCGGGCTTCGGTTTCGACCGCCGCGGTGTCGACCGCCGCAGTGGGGTGGGCGGCGGTAGAGCGGGCGGCGGTAGAGCTGGCTGCGGTGTCGACCGCCGCGGTGTCGACCGCCGCGGTGGGATGGGCGGCGGTCGGTCGGGCTGTGGTGTCCAGTGCCGGGTCCGCGCGCAGCATGCGTTGCCACAGTTCCTGGAGCGCCGCGGAGGGGTCCAGCCCCAATTCCTCCGCCAGCGCGATCCGGACCTGCCGGTACCGGTCGAGTGCGGCGGCCTGCCGACCGCTGCGGTACAGCGCCAGCATGTGCTGCGCCGCCAGCCGCTCGTCCTGCGGGTGCTCCGCGGCAAGGGCCGCCATCCCTGCCACCAGATCGGCGTGCCGCCCCAGCCTCAGCCGCACGTCGTGGTGGTCGAGCCGGGCGGCGAGCAGGTCTGCCTCCAGGTGGCGGCGGGTCTCGGCCAGCCACGGCGTGTCCAGCCCGGCGAACGGCTCGCCGCGCCACAGCTCGAACGCCGCGGCGAACACCCGGTCGGCCTGCTCGTCGTCGACGGCCCGCGCCCGTGCGACCAGGTCCCGGAACCGGTGCAGGTCCACGGCGTCCGGGTCGCACCGCAGGGCGTAACCCGCCGGACGGCGCTCGATCGCCCACCCGTCGCCGTCCCGGAGCGCCGCCCTCAGCCGGGCCAGATAGGTCCGCAGCGTGCTCGCGGCACGGTGCGGTGGCCGGTCGCCCCACACGCGGTCCGCGAGCCGGTCGCCCGGCACCGGCTCGTTCGCGTCCACCAGCAGCACCGCCAGCACGGTCCGTTGGCGCGCCGGACCCAGGTCGACGAGCGCGTCCCCGACCCGGGCCGCGACCTCGCCGAGCAGTGTGAACGCAGCCTTCATGATCCCCCCGACGAACGATCTCCCCGGGTATCGGTATAGCGGGCTCGGCCTGCGAATTCAACGAACCTGCGGCGATCCGTCGGCGCTGTCCCCCGCAGCATTCGCGGTGACGGGTCGTGCGGTGCACCGGTACGGGGGAATGGCGATGGCTGTGCGGGAGCGCACGAAGGCGTGGGTTCGGTTCGGCGCGGCGGTCGCCTTGCTCGCGGGAGTGCTGACGGCATCCCCGCCCGCACTGGCAGCGCCGACAGAGCAGCCGGACAACGCGTCCGCGTCGGCCGCCGCCCGCCGGTTCGGTCGGCAGGTCGAGGTGGCCGGGCTGCGGTCGCCGACCACACAGGTGTTCGCGAACCCGTCCGGGTCGCTCACCGCGGTGGTCAACGCGCAGCCGGTGCGAGTACGACGCGCCGACGGCGGCTGGGTTCCGGTGGACACCGCGCTGCGCCGGGCGGACGACGGAACCGTGTCCGCCACGGCGTCCCCGCTGGCGGCACGGCTGTCCGGCGGCGGCCACGGCCCGCTGGTCTCCGCAGCGGCCGGCTCCGCCGAGCTGTCGCTGGCGTGGCCGGGTCCGCTACCCGCGCCGGTCCTGTCCGGGGACACCGCCACCTACCCGGAAGTGCTGCCGGGAGTGGATCTCACCGCACGGCTGGCCGTGGACGGGTTCGACACCGCCCTCGTGGTCAAGAACGCCGCCGCAGCGGCGAATCCCGCGCTGCGCCGGATCACGTTCCGCACCACGACCCGCGGCCTGTCGCTGCGGCCCGGACCCGCCGGCACGTCGGTGGCCGTCGCCCCGGACGGCGCCGAGGTCTTCCGCTCGGGTGGCGCCGGCGGAACGGCGACGGCTCTGGAAGTCGGCACCGACAGCCTGGCAGTGCAGTCCGCCCCACCGCCGGACGCGGTCTACCCGCTGGTCGTCGCACCGGTCACCACGGTCCAGGCGGCGAACTGGACCATGATCAACGAACGGCACCCCGACCAGTCCTACTGGAGCCACGACCGCGCGCAGAACGCGAAGGTCGGCTACGTCGAGCAGGCGGGCGACGGGTGGGAGCGCTACCGCTCGATCTGGACCTTCCCGATGGGCGCGTTGCAGGGCAAGCACGTGCTGCGCGCGTGGTTCAGCTCCTACCTCAAGCACACCTACTCGTGCGCCGACAGTTGGACGGACCTGTACGTGGTCAACTCCGTCGACCCAGCGACCACCTGGGCCAACCACAACGGCTCGTGGACCAGGTACCTGGGCGGCGCGCTCAACAGCGACTGCCACGACACCGGCCGGTACAGCGAGTGGGGCGGCGACAAGGTCACCGCCGCCGCGCAGGACGCCACCGGCTGGGGCACCCTCACCCTCGGCCTGCGCGCGGGCGACGAGGGCCGGATCAACGCGGGCTGGAAGAAGTTCGACGAGAACCGGACCGCGCTCTCGGTCGAGTACAACTCCTACCCGAAGGCGCCCGACCTGCTCAGCGTCGAAGGCAGGCCCTGCACGGCCGCCCCGGTGTACGTGGGCACGACGACGCCCACCCTGCGGGCCAGGCCGCGCGACGAGGACGGGCAGGTGCACGAGACGTGGTTCGCCTACGGCGAGCGCGCCTCCTCCGGCGGGCAGTTCCTCACCTGGCACTCGACGCCGCTGCCGAACATCCCCGAAGGCGCGGTCGCGCAGCACCGCATACCGCAGGCGCTGGGCGACGGGAAGCTGTTCGCCTTCCACAGCCAGTCCAACGACGGCATCGACGCCGGCGCGAAGTCCGACTTCTGCGAGTTCGTCGTCGACGTGACCCGGCCGGCCGCGCCGCCGGGGATCGACACGGCCGACGGGCGCTACCCGTCCGACGGCGCGATCCACGGCGGTGTCGGGGTGAGCGGCGACTTCACGTTCACCGCGGCGGGCGTCACCGACGTGGCCGGGTACCTCGTCGGCATCGCCGACCCACCGGCCGAGTTCGTGCCCGCCACGACCCTGGGCGGTGCGGCGACGGCGGGCGTCACCCCGGAGTGGCGCGGCTCCAACACCGTCTACGTCCGCTCGGTCGACCGCGCGGGCAACCAGTCCGACACCGCGCGGCACGACTTCCGGGTCGGCTCGGGCAGGCCGCCGGTCGGCCGCTGGAGCCTCGCCGAGGCGGGCGGCGCCGCGCTCGCCGACTCGTCCGGCAACGGGCGGGCGGCCACCCTGACCGCGGGCACGCTCGGCGTGCCGGGCCGGCTCGTCGGCGGCCCCACCGCGCTGGGCCTGTCCGGGGGCTCCGCCGCCACCGCGACCGCCGCGGTCGACACCGCGCAGAGTTTCAGCGTCGCGGCGTGGGTCCGGTCGACCGGGACCGGCCAGACCCGCACCGCGGTCACCCAGGAAGGCAGCCGAGTGGGCGGCTTCGCCCTCCAGCAGACGGGCGACCGGTGGGCCTTCTCGATGCCGCACAGCGACACCGACGGAACCGCCGCCACCGTCGTGACCGCGCCGGAACCGCCCCGCGTCGGGGTGTGGACGCACCTGGCGGGCACCTACGACACCGCGACCCGGAAGCTCACCCTGTACGTGGACGGCCGCAAGGCGGCGGAGAAGGTCGCGCCGGTCGACGCGTGGCCCGCCACCGGACCGCTGGTCATCGGCCGCGGCCAGGCCGGCGGGGGCGCGGCGGCGTCGTGGCTGGGCGAGCTGGCCGACGTCCGGGTGTGGGACCGCCGGATCTACCTCAGCGAGGTCACCGAACTGGCGAACGAGCTGACGACCGTGGGCGACTGGCGGTTCGACGAGCCGTCCGGGGTCACCATGACGGACTCCTCCGGGTTCGGGCGGTCGGTCACGTTCCCCGGCGGAACCCATCCGGGCTGGGGGCGCGCGGCCGGACACGACGGGACCGGCAGCTCGCTCGCCACCGGCGGCATCGCGGGCACGACGGCCGGCCCGGTCGTGCGCAGCACCACCGGGTTCGCCGTGGCGGCCTGGGTGCGGATCGAAGCGCACACGGCGGGCTGGCAGGCGGCGGTCGCGGCGGACGGCACGCGGGTGAGCCCGTTCTTCCTCCAGTACTCGGCGACCAGCCGCAAGTGGGCGTTCGCCGTCACCGGGTCCGATGTGGACAACCCGGCTCAGCACCGGGCGTACTCGCAGCGCGAGGCCGTGCCGGGCACGTGGGTGCACCTGGTCGGCGTGCACGACCCCGGCGCGAAGCAGGTCAAGCTGTACGTCGACGGCCAACTGGACTCGACGGTGAGCGCGCCGTCCTCGTGGGACGCGCCGGGCGGCGTGACCATCGGGCGCGGCAAGTGGAACGGCGCGCCGTCCGACCGGTGGTACGGCGGCGTGGACGACGTGCGAATCCTGGCCGGCGTGCCCACCGAACTCGACATCGTGTCGCTCTACCACGAGTGACCGACACCCCGGCACCGCTCCACCACGAGTGACCGACATCTCGACGTCGCTCCACCACGAGTGACCGACCCCTCGGCGTCGCTCCACCACGAGTGACCCACCCTCGCTCCGGACAGAAAAGGGACGCGTGATGCGCAGACCGTGGTCGTCAACCCTCCGCGCCGCAACGACACTCGGCCTCGTGCCGGTGCTCGTGGCCGGGCTCGCCGTCGGCGTGGCGGGCGCCGGGCAAGCGGCGGAATACCAACGGCTCCAAGCCCAGCAACACCCCCTGGTGGAGGGCGGGGACGCGCAGGCACTGCCCTACACGCCCGACCCGGACGACGAGGCGGCACGCCGGCCGGTCCCCGCGCCGGTCTGGCCGTCACCGGGCAAGGTCGTCGCGGGACTCGACGCGGGCGCGGCCAAGGCGGGCACGCTGCCGGTGGCGGTCGCCTCCGTCGCGGGGCCGGCGGACCAGCCGGCCACCGTCGACGTCGAAGTCCTCAGCCGGACCGAGGCCGAGCGCGGCGGCTGGGCGGTCGTGCTGCGGCTCGCACCCGCCGGCGGCCGGGACAGCCGTGCCGCGCGGACCTCGGTCTCGGTCACCGTCGACTACTCGGGGTTCCGCTCCGCGTTCGGCGCGGACTACGGCAACCGGTTGCGGCTGCTGCGGTTGCCGGACTGCGCACTGTCCACTCCGGACAAACCGGAGTGCGCGGGAACGCCGCTGCGCTCGTCCAACGACGGCACGAAGCTCGTCGGCGAAGCGCCGGCGCACAGCCTGCTGGCGCTGGACGCCGCGCCCGAGGGCAGCACCGGGACCTTCAAGGCCACCGAGCTGAAGCCGTCCGGCAGTTGGGAGTTCGGCGGGTCGGCCGGCGACTTCTCCTGGCAGTACGGGATGCGGACGCCGCCGGCCGTCGAAGGCCCCTCGCCCCAACTGGAACTGGACTACTCGGCGCAGTCCGTGGACGGCCAGACCGCCGCCACCAACAACCAGCCCTCGTGGGTCGGTGAGGGCTTCTCGTTCTCGGAGGGCTTCATCGAGCGCTCCTACCGGTCGTGCGGGGACGACCTGGGCAACGGGGCCACCAACACCACGAAGACCGGCGACCTGTGCTGGTTCTCCGACAACGCGGTGCTGTCGCTGGGCGGCCAGACCGTCGAACTCGTCCGCGACGACACGACCGGCACCTTCCACGCCAAGCACGAGTCGGGCATGCGGGTCGAGCGGAAGACCGGCGCCGCCAACGGCGACGACGACGGCGAGCACTGGGTCGTCACCGACCGGCAGGGCACCCGGTTCTGGTTCGGCCGCAACCGCATCCCCGCCTGGGCCGACGGGCGTGCCCAGACCGAGTCGACCTGGACGGTCCCGGTGTTCGGCAACCACGTCGGCGAACCGTGCCGGAAGGGCACGCACGCCGCGTCGTCGTGCACGCAGGCGTGGCGGTGGAACCTCGACTACGTGGTCGACGCCCACGACAACTCGATGTCGCTGTGGTACGCCAAGGAGACCAACAAGTACGCGTGGAACGCCGACGCCGCCAAGGCGACGGAGTACGTCCGCTCCGGCTGGCTGTCCCGCATCGACTACGGCACCCGCGCCGACGCGGAGTTCGGCGCCGTGCCCGCGCGGGTCTCGTTCGACCCGGCCGACCGGTGCGAGGCGAACTGCGGCACGAAGAACGCCACCACGTGGAAGGACGTGCCGTGGGACCTGGAGTGCACGGGCGGCCCGTGCCGCGTCGGCAGCCCGACGTTCTGGACCGCCAAGCGCCTGGCCAAGGTCACCACGAGCGTCGCGGACGGCGCGGGCCGCCGGACCGTCGACTCGTGGACTCTGCGGCACAGCTACCCCGACCCCGGTGACAACACCCGCGCCGGCCTGTGGCTCGACGGCATCACCCACACCGGCCACGTGGGCGGCACGCTGAGCATGCCCGAGGTCACCTTCGCCGGGCTGCCGCGCGACAACCGCGTGCACGCCGACTCCGACACCGCGCCGCCGATGAAGTGGCGCCGGGTCGAGCGGATCCGCAACGGGACCGGCGGCGAGATCGTGGTGAGCTACTCCGATCCGGAGTGCGTGGCCGGCCGCACGATGCCCGCCGCGCCCGAGTCGAACACCCTGCGCTGCCACCCGGCCTACTGGACCCGGACCGGCGACACCGAGCCGAAGATCGACTACTTCCACAAGTACGTCGTCACCGCGGTGTCCCAGGTGGACCACACCGGCGGCGCGCCCGTGCAGACCACGGCCTACGAGTACGTCGGCGGCGCGGCCTGGCACTGGGCCGACGACGACGGCATCGGGCTGGAGAAGCACAAGACCTGGAACGGCTGGCGCGGCTACCAGAAGTTGAAGGTCACCGAGGGCTCCGGTCCGGGAGCCCGGCACGGCGAGACCCTGTACTTCCGCGGCATGGACGGCGACCGGCTGCCCGGCGGCGGCCGGCGGACGGTCCAGGTGACCGACTCCGAAGGCGGCGCGGTCGCGGACTCGCCGGGGCTGGAGGGCCGTCCCCGGGAGAAGCGCACCTTCGCCGGCCCCGGCGGAGCGGAGATCTCCGGGGAGATCACCGATCCCTGGCAGTCCGCGCCGACCGCCACCCGCACCGCCGGCGGCGGGACCGTGCACGCGCGGTTCGTCGACGACGGCGTCACCCGGCACCGGATCGCCCTGGACGGCGGACGCGGCCACCTGCGCACCCGCAGCGCCACCGAGTACGACGAGCACGGCCTCGCGGTGCTGGAGAACGACCTCGGCGACGAGAAGACGGCCGACGACGACCAGTGCACCCGCACGACCTACGCGCGGGACACCGGCCGGTGGCTGATCGACTTCGAGGCGCGGTCGCAGACCTACGCCCTGTCCTGCGACCGGCAACCGACGAAGGACGAGGAGGTCGTCTCCGACACCCGCACCTCCTACGACGGCAAGGAACCCGGCGCCGCGCCGGTGAAGGGCGATCCGACCCGCACCGAGGAGATCTCCTCGTTCACCGGCGGTGTGCCGGGCTACACGACCACCTCCCGCTCCGACTACGACGTGCACGGCCGCGTCCTGGCGCACTGGGACGCCCGCAACGCCAAGACCACCACCGCCTACACCCCGGCGGTCGGCGGCCCGGTGACCGGCACCGCCGAGACCAACGATCTCGGCCACACCACGACCACCGTCCTGGAACCGGCGTGGGAGGACGCGGTGCTGTCCACCACCGACCCGAACGGCAAGGTGACCAGCCGGTCCTACGACCCGCTGGGCAGGCTGACCGCGGTGTGGCAGCCGGGTCGGGCGCAGGGGAAGGCCGAGCCGCACGTCAAGCACGGCTACCAGTTCCGCGCCGACGGGCCGACCGTGGTCACCACCGCCGAACTGCACCCCGACGAGGTGCGCTACGTGACGTCGACCGAGCTGTACGACGGGTTCCTGCGGGCCCGGCAGACGCAGCGCCCCGGACCCGCCGGCCGGATCGTCACCGACATCGGCTACGACTCGGCGGGCCGCGTGGCCAAGGCCAACGCCGCCTACCCGACCAGCGGCGCACCGGGGCCGAACCTGTTCGTCGCGTTGGGGGACAACGGTATCCCGAACCAGTTGGTGACCGCGTACGACGCGGCGGACCGGCCGGTGTCCGAGGTCGTCAAGTCCTACGACAAGGAGCAGTCGCGCACGACGACGGTGTACGGCGGGGACCGGATCGACGTCACACCGCCGGCCGGCGACACCGCGACGAGCACCATCACCGACGGCCGCGACCGCAAGGTCGAGCTGCGGCAGTACAAGGGCGGCCGGCCGACCGGCGACCACGACGCCACGAAGTACACCTACACGAGGAAGAACCTCGTGCAGACGGTCGTCGACCCGGTGGGCAACACCTGGACCTACGGCTACGACCTGCGTGGCCGCCAGGTCTCCGAGACCGACCCGGACGCCGGCACGACGACCACCACCTACAACGACGCCGGCGACGAGACGTCGGTGACCGACGCGAAGGGCCGCACGCTGGCCAACACCTACGACTCGCTGGGTCGGCGGACCGGGCTGTTCGAGGGCAGCGCCGGAGGCGTCAAACGGGCCGAGTGGACCTACGACACCAAGGCCCGCGGCCAGGCCGGCGCCAACATCCGCTACCAGGACGGGAAGGCGTTCACCACCGAGGTCACCGGCTACGACAACCACTACCAGCCGACCGGCACGAAGATCACCATCCCGGAGACCCCCGCCACCCCGGCGGGCAAGCTCGCCGGCGGCTACGAGTTCAAGAACACCTACCGCGCCGACGGAAGCCTGGCCACGAGCACGTACCCGGGTTTCGGCGACATGCCGGTCGAGGTGATCGAGTACGGCTACGACGACCTCGCCAAGCCCGCCGTGCTCAAGTCGAAGGTCGGCTCCGGACCGCAGACGACCTACGTGGCGGGCACCCAGTACACGAACCTGGGTGAGCCGGGCGTGCACACGTTCGCGACCGGCCCCACCGGCAAGCTCGTGGAGACGAAGTACACCTACGAGCCGACCGGGCGGCTGTCGGCCACCCTGACCACCAAGGAGACCGGCACGCAGACGATCGCCGACGTGCGGCAGACCTACGACCAGGCGGGCAACATCACCAAGATCGCGGACGTGGCCGCGGACCGGCCGGTCGACACGCAGTGCTTCGGCTACGACCACCTGCGCCGGATGACCGAGTCGTGGACGCCCGCGTCCGGCGACTGCGCCCCGCCGCCGACGGGCGCCGCGCTCGGCGGACCCGCGCCGTACTGGCAGAGCTTCCGCTACGACGCGATCGGCAACCGCACCAGCCGGGTCCGGCACGCGACCCCGAAGGGAGACGTGGAGACGAAGTACAGCTACCCGCCCGCGAAGGCCGCCCGGCCGCACGCCGTGACCGGGACGACGACCACGGACAACTCCGGAACCCGCACCGCGGCCTACGAGTACGACGAGACCGGCAACACCACCAGGCGTCCCGGCGCGGCCGGGGAGCAGACCCTGGCCTGGGACGTCGAGGGCAACGTGGTCTCGGCGACCGACGCGAACGGCACGGCGTCCTATGTGGACGACAGCGAGGGCAACCGCCTGCTCCGTTCCGACGCCAAGGGCACGACGCTGTTCCTGTCGGACCTGCAGGTCCGGTTCGACAAGGCGAGCGGGAAGGTGGACTGGACCCGGTTCTACGAGTACGGGGAGTCGATCGTCGCCCAGCGCACGGCCGCCGGCGTGACGTGGCTGGTGACCGACCAGCAGGGCACCGCGCAGGTGGCGATCGACGAGCGGAGCCAGGAGGTCACCCAGCGGCGGCAGACGCCGTTCGGGGAGATGCGCGGCCAGTCCACCGCGTGGCCCAACGGCTACGGCTTCCAGTTCGGCGCGGAGGAGCCCGGCGGGCTGACCAACGTCGGCGTGCGCCAGTACGACGCGGACACCGGGCGGTTCACGTCGGTCGACCCGATCGCCGACCCGGACAACCCGCAGCAGCTACACGCCTACGCATACGCCAACAACAGCCCGGTCAGCTTCAGCGACCCGACCGGGAAGTGGTGGGGCATGATCGTCGCCGCCGCGGCCAGGCTGGTGAAGCGGATCAAGCAGGCCCGGATCGAGGCCGCGCGCCGGGCGGCGCTGGCCCGTCACGTCCAGCGGATCAAGGCGATCAAGGCGGCCAAGCGCGCCGCCGGGAAAGCCGCCGCCGTCGCCGCGGCGGTCAAGGCACGCCGGGCGAAGTCCGCCGGCAACCGCTCGACGGAGGGCGCGTGGCCGGACGACCTGCGCCGGAAGGCGAAGCAGCAGGAGGTCCGGACGAAGATCACCGACTTCGCGGGCCACTACTCGAACTGGGGGTTCGGCGTCGCCAAAGGGGCCTGTTCGCTGCTGAAGGACGGGAAGGACATGTGCACCGCGGCCATCGGTCCGCTCGAAGGGGCGAACAAGGCGGCGAACAAGTGGGTCGCGGGCACCGCGTTCGACTTCGGGGTCTGGCTGGGCAGGGGCCTGCGCAAGTCGTCGAAGAAGATCAAGGGCCACGCCATCCCGGCGGCGCCGTCGATCCCCGCGCCGAGCAGGCAGGACCGGCCGCAACCGACCCCCGACGGCCCGCCGGTCGGCGGCGGTATCCCGGAGGACCGCACCGGGGGCGGCGGCTCGCCACGCGGGTTGGGCGGCGTGAGCGACGGCCGTGACGTCGGCGGGAGGCAGTCCGGGCCGAGATGACCGACGCCGGGGCGAGGTGATCGGCGCCAGGCCGGGTTGTGCTGTCCTGCCGGACGGGACGACCCGGCCTGGCGATAGGCGCACCGGGATCGGCCGTGCGGGCATAACGTGGCGGTGCGAGGCTCGGGAGGGGCGATGGTGGGCGAAGCACATCGGGGAACGACGACCGTGGTGGTCGTCGGCGCGGGAGTCGCGGGGCTCACGGTCGCGAACCTGTTGCGCCAGGCCGGGATCGACTGCGTGGTGCTCGAACGGCACAGCCGTGACCACGTGGTGCGGCGCCAGCGGGCGGGGGTGCTCGACTTCGCCGCCGAACAGGTCTACCTGCGGTCCGGTCTGGGTGACCGGCTGCTGTCCGGTGCGCCGCCGACCGGATTGCTCGAATTCAGGGTGGACGGCGTGCCCCGGCTGTTCGACGCCGACCTGCACACCGACGGGCGGGCCGGGCGGCTGATACCCCAGCAGCTACTGGTGCGGCGGCTCGTCTCGACGTTCCTCGACGACGGCGGGGACCTCCGTTTCACGGCGGCCGACGTGGCGCTGCACGACGTCACGAGCGACCGACCCCACGTGACGTACCGCGACGCGGACGGCGTCCGACACCGGCTCGACGCGGACTACCTCGCCGGGTGCGACGGGTTCCACGGCGTCAGCCGGCCCGTCGTCCCGCCGGAAGCCCTCACCACCTACCGGCACGCCGACGACATCGGCTGGTTCACCGTGCTGGCCGACTCGCCGCCCCCGCGCCACCCGCTGCTGGCCATGAGCCGGCACGGGTTCGCCGCGCACTTCGGGCGCGGCCCGCAGGCGAGCCGGTTCTACCTCCAGTGCCCACCGGGCGACGACCTGGCTTCCTGGACCGACGAACGGGTCTGGCAGCAGTTGCGGTTGCGGCTGGCCGACGACGGTCTGCCGGACGGCGCGATCGTGGACAAGGCGGTCGTGGACGCACGCAGCTTCGTGGTCGACCCGATGGCGCACGGCAGGCTCTTCCTCGTCGGGGACGCGGCGCACATCGTGCCCCCGATGGGCGGCAAGGGCATGAACCTGGCGATCGCCGACGCGGACGTGCTGGCGCGAGCGCTGTCCGCCGCGGTGCACGACGGCGACGACGGCCTGTTGCGCGGGTACTCCCCCACCTGCCTGCGCAGGGTGTGGAACGACCAGGAGTTCTCGCGGTGGCTGACCGAGGTGGTGTTCCACGGCGCGGACGAAACCACCGCCGGCCCGTTCCGGTGGCAACTGGCCCGGTCACGGCTCGACCGGATCTTCACCTCCCCCGCCGCCGCGCGGGCCTTCGCGGAACTGATGGCCGGCACGGCCTGACACCCGCCTGCTCGCGGACTTTCGCGCAACCGACGGCCGGCACGGCCTGACACCCGCCTGCTCGCGGGCCTTCGCGCAACCGACGGCCGGCACGGCCTGACACCCACCCGCCCACGAACTCCGCCGAACCCACGACCCGCACCGCCCGCACGCGGCTGCGTCGACGAGCGGTGCCGTGCGGGTCATCGGGACCGGTTGCCCGATCGGCCGTGGGACGCGGGGCACGCCGGGCACATCGGCAGCGGTGACGTGGTGGGTTGTGGCGCGGGTGGGTTGGCGTCGCCACGCAGGCACGCGGCGGCCTCACCGCGGGTCGCCACGCCCAGCTTGCCGAAGATGCTGTGCAGGTGGGACTTGACCGTCCGCTCGGAGATCCGCAACTGACGGGCGATCGACCGGTTCGGCATACCGGTCACCATCAGGGTGATGACCTGGCTCTCCCGCGGTGTCAGGTGGACCAGGGGCGTGGTCTGCCGCCGGCGCGACCGGGACGTCGGCGGCTGCGTGCCGATCACCCGTTGGACCTGCGTCCACGCCTCGGAGGCCTGGCGTTGCAGTTCGAGTGCTCTGGTCAGGACTCGACGGAAGTCGTCCTCCGCTGGTGGTGGCATCCAGACCGTCCCGCGTCGTGGTCGGATCGCGGCGGGGCGTCGCCGCTACGGAACGTGACGTTACCATTTACCCTACGTCACCCACAGACGCTGAATGGTTGGTACGAGCCCATCGGACGGGCTCGTCCCGGTAGTAGGCCAA
The DNA here is from genome assembly GCF_050942485.1 of Actinosynnema sp. CS-041913. NCBI lineage: Bacteria > Bacillati > Actinomycetota > Actinomycetes > Pseudonocardiales > Pseudonocardiaceae > Actinosynnema > Actinosynnema sp. CS-041913. The sequence goes on from NZ_CP192037.1 coordinate 5,178,216, forward strand.
AGGTTCGATGCCCGATTCAGCCGAGCCGGATAGGGTGAGCGGAAAATACGGAAAGGAGTTCGGGCGTGAACGGCAGCCAACTCGTGGACGAATTCCCCGTGCCACTCCGGGAGCACGTGGAGAACAACGAGCTACTGGCCGCGGCCAGGGCGGAACAGGCCGACACGAGCCAGCTCAAACGACTTCTGCTGGCCGAATTCCAGGCACAGGAGGCGGAGTTCACCACCTACTCGACGTTGGTCGCGCGATTCCACCACGAAATTCCCGGCAGTCTGTTCGTGTTCATCGCCGACACGTTGATGAAAGCCCGCCGATTCCTCGTCCAGGATGTGGTGGGTTCGGTCGGGATGACCGCCGACGACATGCGGCAGGCCCCGATATCGCCTCAGGTGAAACGCTTCACCGAATTCATCTCGTGGGTGGCGCTGCACGCGGGCGCGGGTGAGGCCGCGCTGCTGGCGCGCACCGACTTCGTGCTGTGGTGCGGGGTCTGCGCGCCGCTGGCCGACGCGCTGCGCGCCCCCGGCATCCCGTCCGAGGTGCAGGCCTACGTGCAGCACTACGCCGAACTGCCACCGGAGGTCGCGGACGGCGCGGTGGAGGTGGTCGACTTCGGCCTGGCCGCCGGTGAGCGCGAGGAGTGGGTGACCCGCAGCGCCCCGGCCATGGAGCCGCTGCTGCGCGGGTTCTGGCACTTCGTCGCCGCCGGCTGACCGCGCGATGGGCGAGCAGATCGCCGACGAGCACTTCTCCGAGGACGACCGCGCGGCGTTCCGGCGCAGGCTGGACGACTCGCTCGACGGGCTGGCCGCGCTGCTGCGGCGGCCGGGGTTCGGCAGGCGCGCCACCACCGTCGGCGCGGAGCTGGAGATGTTCCTCGTCGCCGACGGCTCGCCCGCGCCGATCAACGAGGCGGTCCGCGAAGCCGCGGCGGACGGCCGGGTGGCGCTGGAGGTCGGGCGGTTCAACCTGGAGGTGAACCTCACGCCGAGGGAGGTCGCGGGCCGCCCGTTCACCGCCGTCCGGGCCGAGACGCGCGAGGTGCTGGGCCTGGTGTCGGAGGCGTCCCGGCGCTTCGGGGCGGCTCCGGTGCTGATCGGCATCCTGCCCACGCTGCGCCGCGAGCACCTCGACCGGGGCAGCATCACGCGCGCGCCCCGGTACCACGTGCTGGACCGCGAACTGGTCAGGCGCAGGACCTCGCCGTTCCGGATCACGATCGACGGCCCCGACCACTGCGCGATCGACGCCGACTCGATCGCCGTGCAGGCGGCCTGCTGCTCCTGGCAGGTGCACCTGGTCGTGCCGCCGGACGAGTTCACGGCGACCTACAACGCCGCGCAGCTCGCCACCGGCCCGGTGCTCGCCGCAGCCGGGAACTCCCCGCTGCTGCTGGGCAGCAGGCTGTGGCAGGAGACCCGGATCGCGCTCTACGAGCAGGGCATGGGCGACCACGCCGCGGGTGCCACGCCGCGGGTGTCCTTCGGCGCCGACTGGCTGCGCGACGGCGCGATAGAGGTCTTCGCCGACCTCGTGCGCACGCACGACAGCATCATTCCCGTGCTTTCCGAAGAGGATCCGGTGGCCGCCGTGCGTGCGGGCCGGACGCCGCGGCTGTCCGAGCTGCGGCTGCACCAGAGCACCGTGTGGAGCTGGAACCGACCGGTCTACGACCCCACGGGCGACGGACACCTGCGGGTGGAGCTGCGGTCGCTGCCCTCCGGCCCCACCCCGCTGGACATGGCGGCCAACACCGCGTTCCTGCTCGGCCTGACCGCCCACCTGGTCCGCGCGGGCGGCGGGCGCACCGCCGGGTTCCCGTTCGCCGCCGCCAGGCAGAACTTCTACCAGGCGGCGGCGACCGGCCTGGCGGCCCGGCTGCGCTGGCCGGGCGAGGACGGACCGTGCCCGGCCGCCGACCTCGCACGCCGGTTGCTGCCGTCGGCCGCGGACGGGCTGTCGGCGCTCGGCGTCGAGCGGGACGAGGCGGACGGGCTGCTGTCCGTGGTGGCCGAGCGGATCGCCACCGGCCGCACCGGCGCGCACTGGCAGCAGCGGGCGTTCGAAGCCCTGCGGGAACGCTCGCCCGCACCGCGGGCGCTGCGCGACCTGGTCCGGCGGTACACCGCGCTCAGCGCGCTCGACCAACCGGTGCACACCTGGCCCATCCCCTGTTGACGCGTCGAGGAGGCACCCGTGACCGAGCCACCGCCCGCCGACCTCCAGGTCGACTTCCCGTTCGACTACGCCGCCTACGTCGCCGACGGGCGGCGCGTCGGCCGTCTGCCCACGCGGGCACTGGGCACGCCGGTCGCGGTGATCGGTGCGGGCGGCAGCGGGCTGACCGCCGCCTACGAACTGCTCCGCGTCGGCTGCCGACCGATCGTCTACGAGGCGGAGACCGCGGCGTCGGGGCCGGGCGGCAGACGGCTCGGCGGGCGGATGCACTCGCTGCGGATGGCGCCGCAGGACAGCGCGGTGGTGGAGCTGGGCTGCATGCGGGTGCCCGAGTCGGCCAAGCTGCTGCGCCAGTACACCGACCTGTTCGGCCTGCACTGGCAGCCGTTCCGGGACGACTACGCCGCCGGCACCACCCCGTGGACGGTGCTCGACGTCGACGGCGTCACCCGCGCCGTGCGCGAGATCACCGACCTCTACCCGGACGACGAGTTGTTCCGGCAGGCCCACACGCGGTGGCAGGCGGCGCTGGAACGAGTCGGCCTGACCGACCTCCGGCAGGCGGTGGCGGCACGGGACCTGGCCGGTATCCGCGCGCGCTGGAGCGGCCTGGTGGCGCGCTTCGAGTCGTGGAGCTTCTACCGCTTCCTGCGCGATCCCGGCGGCGCCGGCCTGACCTGGGACCAGGCGCGCCTGCTGGGCACGGCGGGCGTGGGCACCGCCGCGTGGGACTGCTTCTACGACCTCGGCGTGCTGGAGGTCTTCCGGCTGCTGCTCGCCACCGAGGGCGGCGGCACCCTGCACCTGCGGGAAGGGCTGAGCGCGGTGGCCGAGGCGTTCTGGACGCACCGCACCAGCACGCCGGACGGCCGGTTCACCAGCCTCGCCGAGATCAACGACGGCGCGCCCCGGCCGGGTGTGACCGCCCTGGAGGTCGGCGAGAACGTCGACGAGGGCGTCGTCGTGCACAGCGAGGACGGGCGGTCGGAGCGGTTCCCGGCCGCCGTCTTCACCCCGCAGCTCCACGTGCTGGAGACCACCGTCGACATCCGCCCGGCCCGTCCGGACGGAGCGCCGCCGTTCGGCGCCAAGCTGCGCCGCGCGATCCGCCGGCTGAGCTACTGGCAGTCCGCCAAGACCGCGGTGGTGACGGAGACGCCGTTCTGGACGGGCACCAGCCTGGACGGCGTCACCCTCACCGACCGGCTGCCGCGGGCGGCCTACACGCTGGACTACGGCGAACCGGCCGAGCCTGGCGGCAGGCGGGCGGTGCTGGTGCTGAGCTTCACCTGGGCCGAGGACGCCATGAAGGTCGGAGCGTCCACACTGGACGAACGGGTGGCGATGTTCACCCGCGAACTCGGGCACATCCACCCCGAGATGGCCGACGAGCTGCGCCGCCAAGTGGCCGCCGGCAGCACGTGCACGATCTCCTGGGAGCTGCTGCGCAACTTCCGCGGCCTGTGCCGCTTCTCCCGGCCCGGCGAGCACGCCTACCAGTGGGATCTGTTCGCGCACTTCATGAAGGACTTCGCGGGCACGCCCGCGGTGCCCGGCGAAGCGCCGAACCCGCTGTTCCTGGCCGGCGACGACACCTCGTGGTCATCCGGATGGCTCGACCACGCCCTGGCCTCCGGCCTCAACGCCGCCTGGGGTGTGCTGCGCTGCCTCGGCGGCGACACCGTGCCCGGCAACCCCGGCCCCGGTGACGTGTGGGACGACCACCTGTACCGACCCGTCGCACCACCCGGCTCCGCACCCGACTCGGCACCCGGCCCGGCACCCGACCCGGAGCCGGACCGCGCACCCGCCGTCACGGAGGTCCGCGAGCCCGACGACAGCGGCGACCGGGTCGTGACCGCCGCGCGGCTGTGGGACGGCGAGCGGATGCGGTCGGGTCGAGCGGCCAGGGTGCTCGTCCGGGACGGTCGCGTCGAGGCGGTGGGCGGCGACGTCGAACCGCCGTCCGGGGCCGACGTGGTCGACCTGCCGGACCACACGATCCTGCCGGGGCTCATCGACTGCCACGTGCACGTGCTCGAAGAGGGCCTGAACACCGCGTCGATCGGCAGGCAGCTCCTGCGGGCGCTGCCCAACCTGAGGGACCTGCTGGCCGCCGGGTTCACCACCGTCCGCGACCTCGGCAGCGGCGACCACCCCAGCACCGTCGACCTGCGGGACGCGTTGGCCGCCGGGATCATCGAAGGGCCCCGGCTGATCGTCGCGCCCAACATCCTCTCCGCCAGCGGGGGCCACGGCGACAAGGAGCCCTCGCTCACCGTCCGGTTCGGCATCCCGGTCGGCACTCTCGCCGACGGGGTGGACGAGGTGGTCAACCGGGTCCGCGAGCAGGCGAGGGCGGGCGCGGACTGGATCAAGTTCGCCGCCAGCGGCGGGTTCGGCTCCCCCGTGGACAACCCCACCGGCGTGACCTACTCCCAGCGGGAGATCGACGCGCTGGTCGCCGCGGCGACCGACCTCGGCCTGCCCTGCGCCGTGCACGCGTTCAACGACGAGGCCGTGCGGCGGTCCGTGCGGGCCGGTGTGCGCTCGGTCGAGCACGGCAACCTGGCGGGCGCCGAGACGTTCGCCCTGCTGGCCGAACGGGGCGTGCCCCTGGTCCCCACCCTCTACGCCGTGTTCCACCACGTCGACCGGCTGGACGACGACGAGTTCTGGAAGAGCAAGCCCGCGTTCCTCCGGAGCAAGTTCCGCGACCTCGCCGAGCCGCTGCGGACCTCCGCGGGCCACTTGGCCGACAGCGCGGTCACCCTGGTCTTCGGCACCGACGCGAGCATGGTCCCGCACCGCGAGACGTGGCGGGAGTTCACCGCGATGACCCGGGTCGGCATCAGCCCGGAGCGCGCGCTCACCGCGGCCACCGGCGCCGCGGCCGACCTGCTGCGCCTGCCGGACCTCGGCCGGGTGCGGCCGGGGGCCGTCGCGGATCTCGTCGCCGTCCCCGGCGATCCGTCGTCCGACATCGCGGTCATGGGCGAAGTCGACTTCGTGATGCAGGCGGGTGTGGTCCGCCGAGGCTGAACTGTTCCCCCACGGCGCGTCCGACGGTTTTCCCGTCTCGCCGGCAGCGCGACTCCGGGCCGTTCACATCGCGTGAACGGCCCGTGAATGTTCTCCGCCGCAACGCGGTCCGGCGGACCGGTAAGCACCGGAAAAGCTGTTATCGCCCCGTTCCGGACCCTCGGGCGACCAGTGAACGATCACACCGTGCCGTCCGGAGAACGAACGGCCGTTGTCCGGGCCGGAAAGGGCGCGCACGGTGTTGCTCAGCCAGTCAGTCCGCTCGCGGCCGACCGGCCATTATTCGTTCCCTCCCTGCAAGGAGAACACTCGTGGATCGGAAACCCATCCGACGGGGCCTCCCCTGCCTGGCCGCCATCATGGCCGCCTTCGCCACCGCGGTCGCGTTCCCCGCGCCGGCGCTGGCGGGTGCCCCCGACCAGACCACACCCAACGGATTGATCATGACGGAGGTGCACACCGAGGTCAGGGAAATCACGCCGGCGCACGCACCGCTGAACGTCACGCCGCTGGCGACGAAGAAGCTCACCTACACCCAGCAGGTGCAGCAGCAGAACCAGTGGTGCTGGGCCGCGACCGGCGCCAGCATCGAGCAGACCCTGGGCGTGACGGTCAGCCAGCAGGCGTTCTGCGCCGCGGGCAAGGGCTCCTCAGCGGGCTACTGCCCGAACCAGGCGGCGCAGATCCCGGAGATCGTGCGGGGCTTCCGCGGCACCGGGTTCAACGCCCAGGACGCCCGCGGGTCGATCAGCTTCGCCTCGATCACCCAGCAGATCGACGCCGGTATCCCGCACCTCACCGGCATCTACTGGACCTCCGGAGGTGGGCACGCGGAGGTGATCTACGGCTACGACTCGACCAACCAGACGATCTTCGTCGGCGACCCGTGGCCGAGTTACGAGCGGTACCAGACGTGGAACTACACCCAGTACCGCAGCAACAGCCGGTTCCGTTGGAACGACACCATTGTGAACATCACCAAGGCGTGATCGGAGCCATGGTCGTGATCTGCCGGAAGTTGTTCCCCGCCACCGCGGTCGCCCTCGCCGTCGTGCTCGCAACCGCGTTCGCCAACTCCTCGGCCAGGGCCCGCGAGGTGGTGTCGCCGCCGTCCCCGGCGGACTTCGCCGCCGCCCTGGAAGCCGCGGGGACGCCGGCGGCGATCAGCTTCGCGAAGACCAATTTCCGGCAGGTCCACGGCATCGAGCCGAGCACGGTCGCGGTCGCCGACCACGGCGTGGCGGCCTACGTGCTCAACCCCGACTTCGTCCGGGGTGTCCCCGGCGCGCCGGCCGGGGTGTTGCAGTACATCGCGGTCACCGCCACCGCGGACAACGGGGTGCGCGCCACCCTGCGCGCCAGCCCGGAGGGCCCGGCCGGCGAGTGGGTGGTCGGCAGCGTGTTCTCCGGCGACGACGAGGAGACCCTGAGCCGACGGCTGCGGCCCGGCTCGGTGCTGCTCAACGAACCCCAGATCAACGGCTGGTACGAGCTGACCGCGGCCGGGGTGGTGCTGTTGCAGGCGAGCCTTCCGCAGTCACCGGAAGGGAAGCTCGTCCCGCTCGCGGAGTACCAGCAGCAGGTCCGGTCCCGCTACGGGGACAAGCTGCCGGGCTCCGCCCACGAGAAGGACAACGGAATCGGCCCCACCCAGCAGCACCCCGCCCCACCACCACCCGGTACGGGGCTGCCCGCGCCGGCGATCGGGCTTGCCGTCGCCGGCGCGGTCGGGGTGCTGGCGGTCGCGGCGCTGCTGTTCCGGCGCAGCCGCTACTCCCAGAGGAAGTCGACGCCGGCCAGCGAGGGCTCCAGCCCTTCGAAGTAGGCGCAGGCGAACCCGTTCGGCCCGCACAGCAGCGGCTCGCTGACCGTCGGCGCGAGGCCTTCCCGCGCCCGCTCCACGCGGGTGCAGCGGACCGGCAGCATCGACGGGTCGAAGTGGAGCCGGATCAGGTAGGCCTGCATCCGGCCCCGGATCACCCGGTAGTACGTCGGTGCGGGCACCGGCGTGGTGCACACCAGGGTGAAGCCGAAGACGTGCACGTCCCCCTCGGCGAGCTTGCGGTCGAAGAGGAGCTCGAACACCATCCCCGCCGACGACCGCTGCCTGCGCACCCGGCCGACCCGGCACCCGTCGCCGGCCCGGACGCACGAGGTGTCGATGTCGGCCTCCGGCTCGCTCTGGTGGGTCACCACGAACCCGTCCGGCCCGGACCGCCGCGCGCGCACCGCCATGGTCGACCTGATCTCCGCGATCTCGCGGGCCGGCGTCAACCGCACCTCGTCGAACACGGTGACCAGGTCGAGGTCGGAGTTGCACGGACTGCCGGAGACCCCGTCGAACTCGGCCAGCAGCGCCCCGGTGCGCGCCCAGCTCTGGCTCAGCTCCGGGATCGACGGCACCCGCCGGTCGAGGTCGAGGGTGCGCTGGTGCGGCCCGATCAGCACCACCAGGCTGTCCTCCGGAAGCTGGAGCACGCGTTCCAACGCCCGCACGACATCCAGCGCACGCGGCACCGCCGGGTGCCGCAGCCCCCGTTGCCAGTAGCTCAGCGTCGACTGGGCGATCGTGATGTCGTGGGATCTGAGGTGGGCGCGCAACCGGGACAGCGACAGCCCGCGCCGCCGGATGGCCGCCGCCAGCGCACGGGCGAACGGCCCGTAGCGCAACGCCTGGGCCAGATCACCGGGCGGCACGGGAGCGGGTGGGGCACCTGCGAGCACCTGAACCTCGGGACGCATGCGTTACCTCACGCTGCCGCGTCATCGCGGCCTCGTACGGTGAGCGGCCCTGACTCAGGGTAAGCACGAACCGGGTGGCCGGCCAACCTACCAAAGTCGCATGAGGGTTTGTCGCAAGCGAGCCGGCGGACGCCGCGACGGTTGGTCCTCTGTAGACGGTCAGGCGGACCGACGGTCGGCCCGATCGGCAATTGACTGTCCATAGTGGAGCGAGTGCGGGTTGCCGAGCCGGGCCGACGTGGAAAACCGCTCGGAAGCAGACGATCGGAGGTTAGTTTCCGGCCACTGCTTCTCCTATCGTGGTGTGAACCGATCGGAAAAACCCTGTTTCCGGCCCGCAGTCGCGGTCCGGTTTTCCGGTGAGGAGCACACCACCATGAAAACCCTGCGAATAACGGGGCTGGCCGTGCTCACGGCCTCCGCGGTCGCGTTGTCGATGACGACGGCGTCCGCGCACGACCCCGAGACACCCGAAGGACAGGCGGCGGCCCGCGCGTTCATGGCCGACCACCGCCCGGCCGAACGACACGCGGTGGTCGGCACCGCCGCCGGCGTGCCCTGTGTGGGCGGCAAGGCCGACATCTACCCCTGCAAGAACGTGGACCTGCTCAGCGTGCTGCCGCTGTCGGGCATGGGCGGCGGCAACGGCAACGACGTCTGGGGCTGGACCGACCCGTCCTCCGGCAAGGAGTACGCCATCGTCGGCCGCACCAACGGCACCGCGTTCGTCGACGTGAGCACGCCCACCTCGCCGCGGTACCTCGGCAACCTGCCGTCCAACGGCGGCAGCAGCAACTGGCGCGACATGAAGGTGTACAAGGACCACGCCTTCATCGTGGCCGACTTCATCACCGGGCACGGGATGCAGGTGTTCGACCTGACCCGGCTGCGCACGATCACCACGCCCCAGACGCTCACCGCGGACGTGCTGTACCGGGAGTTCGGCCCGGCGCACAACATCGCCATCAACGAGGAGACCGGATTCGCCTACGCGATCGGCTCCAACACGTGCAGCGGCGGACCGCACATGGTCGACATCCGGACGCCCAAATCACCGAAGAGGGCCGGGTGCGTGTCCCAGGACGGCTACACGCACGACACCCAGTGCGTGATCTACCGCGGCCCGGACACGACCTACCGCGGGAAGGAGATCTGCTTCAACTCCAACGAGGACACGCTGACCATCGTCGACGTGACCAACAAAGCCAACCCGGTGCAGATCTCGCGCAAGGGCTACTCCGGCTACCAGTACTCGCACCAGGGGTGGCTGACCGAGGACCAGCGGTACTTCCTGCTGGACGACGAGTTGGACGAGCAGGCGAACTCGGACAAGCGCACCAAGACCTACATCTGGGACCTGGCCCGCCTGTCGAGCCCGGTGCACACCGGCACGTACAACTCGCCGGCCACCGCGACCGACCACAACCAGTACATCAAGGGCAGGTACTCCTACCAGGCCAACTACCAGGCGGGCCTGCGCATCCTGGATGTCGACAAGGTCTCTTCGGCGCAGCTCACCGAGGTCGGGTACTTCGACATCTACCCCGCCGGCGACGCGGCGCGGTTCAACGGCGCGTGGAGCAACTACCCGTACTTCGCCAGCGGCATCGTGCTGGTCAACGGCATCGAGCAGGGCCTGGTCGTGGTCAAGCCCAACCTCGGCGGCAGCCAGCCCGGCGGGAAGTTCGAGAACACGGCCGACGTCGCCATCCCGGACGGCGGCGGCGCGGTGACGTCGCCGGTGACCGTGACGGGCGTGGCGGGCAACGCGCCGTCGGGGTTGAAGGTCAACGTCGACATCAAGCACACCTACCGCGGCGACCTGGTGATCGAACTGGTCGCCCCGAACGGGTCCGTGTTCCGGTTACAGGGTTCCAGCGCGGACTCCGCCGACAACCTGCTCACCACCTACACGGTGAACGCGTCGGCCGAGGCGGCCAACGGCGAGTGGAAGCTGAAGGTGCAGGACGTCGCCGCCTCCGACAGCGGTTACGTCGACGCCTGGAGCCTCCAGTTCTGAGGTGGGAGCCACGTGACGGGCGACCCTGCCGCTCGCCCGTCACGCACGCGGTCCGCCGCCGGCGGTGAGGTGAGGAGTGACCATGCGCAGTCTGCGGTTCACCGACTGGGTGTTCGTCGTGGCGGCCGTCGCGATCGTGGTGGCCGGGGCGCTGACGTTGTTCCGCCCGACGCCCGGCCCGGCGCACTCGGCGCACCAGCGGGCGGCTCCCGCGGACCTGGTGCCCGCCGCGCACAGCGACGGCTTGTCGGAGACCGAGAGCGGGTACCGGTTCGAGCGGGTCACCGTGCCGGACACCCGCGGTCCCGCCGTGCCGGTCGCGTTCCGGATCATCGGGCCCAACGGGCGGGCGCAGACCGACTTCCTGGACAACCAGACCAAGCAGATGCACTTCTTCGCCGTCCGCGACGACCTCCACGTCTTCCAGCACGTGCACCCGACGCTCGTCGGCGACACCTGGCACACCGCGCTCGCGTTGACCGACGGCGGCGCTTACCGGATGTTCGCCGAGTTCGTGCCACGCGACACCAAGGACCCCCGGCACCCGGTGGTGCTCGGCGTCCCGTTCAGCGTGCCCGGCGACACCACACTGCTGCCGGTACCCGCACCCGGCGCGGAGACCGTGACCGACACCGGGTTCACGGTGGTGCGGACGGATGAGCCGACCGAGCCCACCCCGATGCGGCCACAGGCGCTGAGGTTCGCCATCCGCGCACCCGACGGCGCACCGGTGCGCGACCTCGACCCGCACCTGGGCGCTTACGGGCACATGACCGGGTTCCACACCATGCTGCTGTCCGCCACGCACCTGCACCCGCTCGAACCGCTGGGCGCACCGTTGATCGACGGCGAGCTGACCTTCCAGGCGGTGTTCGCCGACCGCGGCGAGTACCGGCTGTTCCTGGAGTTCTCGCACGACGGACGGGTGCACACCGCGGCCGTCACGGTCGCCGTGGCCTGACCTCGGCGTCGATGGCCATGACAGGCGAGTGCGCCCGGTATCGGCCATGCCGCCCACCGCGGGCATGGCCGGATCGTCGTTCTCGAACATCAGCGGTGTCGCGGATCAAGGGGTCGGTGGCGCCTCCGGTGCGCTCGCGGCATCGGGCGGCGGGCCGTCGCCGGGTGCGGCGAGCCTGGTGATCAGCGCCGGCGACGACGCCAAACAGTTGACCAGCGCTTGAACGGCGACGTGTGCCGCCCCTGGCCTGCGCTCCGGGGCGGCACGGGCCCGCCCGGGGTCCGGAACGGCACAGACCGCTCGGGGCCTGCGCTTCGCGGCGCCACGGACCGCCCCGGGCCTGCGCTCCGGAACGGCACGGACCGCTCGGGGCCGAGGCGCGGAAGGCCGGGAGGCGGAGCCGCGCCGCCGACATCCCACGGAGGTGACCACCGGCGATGACGCAGCGTCCCGCAGCGCCTCCGGACCCCTACACCACGCTCGGTGTCCCACGCGACGCCCCACCCGCGCGGATCACGGCGAGCTACCGCGCGCTGCTCCTGGCCCTCCACCCGGACACCCGGCGTGAGCCCACCGACCCGGCACGCCTGGCCGAGGTCCTGGCCGCCTACGCGCTGCTGCGCGACCCGCGCCGCCGCACCGCCTACGACCGCGAACACCCCGACCCGCCGTCTCCCGGCGAGGTCTCGATCCCGGTGCGCGTATGCGACGCCCGGCACCCCGACATCCAGGTCGGCCCGGTCGGCCACCACCCGCGCTGACGGCTCACGGCACCGCTGCTACCCGCCCGTCCGGTCCACCCGGGCGACGCCGCCATATCCGAGTGGCCGCGCCACGTTCGCCTGCTCCACCTGGTCGTCGGGGCGCCAGTCCGGCAGGCACACCAGGCCGGGTTCGACCAGGGTCGTCCCGTCGTCGAACCACCCGAGGATCTCCTGGTGGGTCCGGACGTACACGTGCTCGTCGGCGGCGGCGTAGGCCTCCACCAGCCGCGCCACCTCGGCCTGCAGTTCCGGAGCGGCGAGTTCGCTCGCGATGTGCGAGATCGCGAGGAAGCTGCCGGGGACCAGCCGCCGCCGGTAGGCCGCGATCAGCTCACCGGGCCGGTCGTCGTCGGAGATGAACAGCATCACCCCGACCATCAGCAGCGCGACCGGCTCGGCGAAGTCGATGAGCCGCCGGGTCTCGGCGTGGCCGAGGACGGTCTCCGGATCGCGGATGTCGGCCTGCACGATCGTCGCGAACGGGTTGTCCGCCAGCAGTTGCCGGGCGTGGGCGTAGGCCACCGGCTCGTAGTCCACGTACACCACGCGGGCCCGCGGGTCGACCTGCTGGACGATCTCGTGCACGTTGCCGACGGTCGGGATGCCCGAGCCCAGGTCGAGGAACTGGCGGATGCCCTGGTCGAGGCAGAACTTGACCACCCGGCGCAGGAACGACCGGTTGAGCTTGGCGACGGCCGGCACCGAGGGCGCGATGTCGAGCACCTGGTGGGCGAACGCGCGGTCGACGGCGAAGTTGTGCGCGCCGTCGAGGAAGTAGTCGTAGGCGCGGGCGGCCGACGGCACGCTGAGATCGATGTCGCTGCGCGGCTCGAAGGACGAGGACACGGTGTCGGGCCTTCCGAGAACTGACCGGGTTGGAATAGCCGAGCCTAGGCCGCGGAACGCGGCGGGTCACGTGCAGGGGTGACCCGGACGGGGTGCGCTCGTCCGAATCGTGGCACCGACCCCCGACGGTCACCGGATCACCCGTTCGTGTCGAGCATCGTGACGCGCAGGCAACGGGCGTGACCGGCCCGGACGCGGTGGAGTTGCGGCCTTCCGGGTGCGAGGTACGTTCCTGAACGGCACACGGGAAGGCATCTCGATGTACTACAGCAACGGGAACTACGAAGCGTTCGCCCGGCCGCGGAAGCCCGAGCGGGTCGACGACAAGACCGCGTGGTTCGTCGGCGCGGGGCTCGCCTCGCTGTCGGGCGCGGCGTTCCTCGTCCGCGACGCGCAGCTCCCCGGCAACCGGATCACCGTCCTGGAGCGGCTGAACCTCCCCGGCGGCGCGCTCGACGGGATCAAGGAGCCGAAGAAGGGCTTCGTCATCCGCGGCGGACGCGAGATGGAGAACCACTTCGAGTGCCTCTGGGACCTGTTCCGCTCCGTCCCGTCACTGGAGGTCGAAGGCGCGAGCGTGCTGGACGAGTTCTACTGGCTCAACAAGGACGACCCGAACCGCTCGCTCCAGCGCGCCACCGTCAACCGCGGGGAGGACGCGCACACCGACGGCCTGTTCACGCTCAGCGACAAGGCGCAGAAGGACATCATCAAGGTCTTCCTCGCCACCCGCGAGGAGGTGGAGGGCAAGCGCATCGACGAGGTGTTCGGCGAGGACTTCCTCAGGAGCAACTTCTGGCTGTACTGGCGGACCATGTTCGCCTTCGAGGAGTGGCACAGCGCGCTGGAGATGAAGCTCTACCTGCACCGCTTCATCCACCACATCGGCGGGCTGCCCGACTTCTCGGCGCTGAAGTTCACCAAGTACAACCAGTACGAGTCGCTGGTGCTGCCGCTGTACAAGTGGCTGCTGGACCAGGGCGTGGTGTTCCGCTTCGGCACCGAGGTGACCGACGTGGACTTCGACATCACCCCGGAGCGCAAGCAGGCCACCCGTGTCCACTGGGTCCAGGACGGTGCGGACGGCGGCGTGGACCTCGGCCCGGACGACCTGCTGTTCATGACCATCGGGTCGCTCACGGAGAACTCCGACAGCGGCGACCACCACACGCCCGCCCGGCTCGACGAGGGCCCCGCGCCGGCGTGGGACCTGTGGCGGCGGATCGCGGCGAAGGACCCCTCGTTCGGGCGGCCGGACGTGTTCGGCGCGCACATCCCGCGGACCAAGTGGGAGTCGGCGACCGTCACCACGCTCGACCGGCGCATCCCCGAGTACATCCAGAAGATCTGCAAGCGCGACCCGTTCAGCGGCCGGGTGGTCACCGGCGGCATCGTCACGGCCAAGGACTCGAGCTGGCTGATGAGCTGGACGGTCAACCGGCAGCCGCACTTCAAGCAGCAGCAGCCGCACGAGATCGTGGTGTGGCTCTACTCGCTGTTCGTGGAGGAGCCGGGCGACTTCGTGCCGAAGCCGATGCAGGACTGCACGGGTGAGGAGATCACCCGCGAGTGGCTGTACCACCTGGGCGTGCCGGTCGGGGACATCCCGGAGATGGCCGCGACCGGCGCCAAGTGCGTGCCGGTGATGATGCCGTACATCACGTCGTTCTTCATGCCCCGCCACGCCGGCGACCGGCCGGACGTCGTGCCGGAGGGCTCGGTGAACTTCGCGTTCATCGGCCAGTTCGCGGAGAGCAGCCGCGACTGCATCTTCACCACCGAGTACTCGGTGCGGACCCCGATGGAGGCCGTCTACACCCTGCTCGACGTGGACCGCGGTGTGCCGGAGGTGTTCGGCTCGACCTACGACGTCCGCGCGCTGCTGTCGGCCACCAGCAGGCTGCGGGACGGGAAGGAGCTGCACCTGCCCGGACCCGCGATCCTCCGGAAGTGGCTGCTCGGCAAGCTCGACGACACCGAGGTGGGCGAGCTGCTGACCGAGTTCGGGCTGGTTCCGGACCAGCCCTAGGCAAGCTGACCGGCGGCGACGGCGTCCCGGTCGTCCTGCTGGTCTTGCTGGTCCTGCTCGTCGGCGGCGGTGATGAGCCGGTCGAGTCGGTTCCTCCTGTCCGGCGCCTTGCCCCTCACGTCGGCGTGAGGTTCCAGCGTAGCCGTGTGGTCAGCGGGATTCCTTCGGCGGGATTTCCTTCGGCTTCAACGGGGACAGCGCCAGGCCGAACAGGTTCGCGGCGGTGGCGCTGGTCAGCGCGATGCCCCAGCCGACCGGGCCCAACGGCGTGCAGCCGAAGAAGTGGCTGACGCCGGGGGTCTGGATGACCGCCGCCAGCGCCGCCGCCGAGCCGACGCTCGCGGCCAGCACCGACCGGTCCAGGCCGCCGGTGACGAGGGTCTGCCCGAGCTGGGTGCCGACCAGCGCGGCCAGCGCCACGGTGCCCGCCCGCCGGGAACGGCCGGTGAGCCGCGCCGCCGTCCACGCGGCGGTCGCGCCCAGCGTGGTGGTGACCGCGCGCCCGGTGATGTCCCTGGTCAGGGCGGTGCCCAGGGACGTGCTGGGGCCCTCCCGCAGCAGGTCGGACACGGATTCGCGGTCCGGCCTGCTCAGTGCGATGGCCATCGCGGGCGCCAGGTCGGTGAGCAGGTTGACCAGCAGGAGCTGCCGGGCGGTCAGTGGCGACCGGCCGGTGACCGCCGCGCCGAGCACGCTGAACGCGATCTCGCCGAAGTTGCCGCCCAGCAGGATGGCCAGCGCCGCGCGCACCGACGCCCACATCGCGCGACCCTCGACCAGCGCGGAGACGATCGTCTCCAGCCGGTCGTCGGTGACCACCAGGTCGGCGGCGGCGCGGGCCGCCGGGGTGCCGCGCCTGCCGAGCGCGATGCCGACGTCGGCCAGCCGGATCGCGGGCGCGTCGTTAGCGCCGTCGCCGGTCATCGCGACCACGCGGCCCAGCCGCTGATAGCCCTCGATGATCCGGACCTTCTGCGCCGGGGTGCACCGGGCGATCACGTCCACGGTCGGCAGCAGGGCGTCCAGCCCGGCGTCGTCCAGCTCCTCGACCTGCGCGCCGCTGACCACCGTGACCTCGCCGGATCCGACGCCGTTGACCTCGGCCGCGATCGCCTCCCCGGTGGCCGGGTGGTCGCCGGTGATCATCACGATCCGCACGCCCGCCGCGCGCAGCTTGGCCGCGGCAGGCGGCGCGCCGTCCCGGACCGGGTCGGCCAGCGCGACGAACCCGAGCAGGGCGAGGTCGCGCACGTCGTCGTCGGCCACCGCGTCGCCCTCGAAGCCGGCGCGCTCGGCGACGGCGAGCACGCGGTGCCCCTGGCCGGCCAGCTTGCGCACCCGGTCCTCCAGCCGCCGGCGGGTCCGCCCGTCCAGGTCGCAGCGCGGCAAGACCACTTCCGGCGCGCCTTTCACGCTCAGCACCAGCCGCTTCCCCAGCCGGCCGAGGGCGGCGTGGTAGCCGCGGGACGGCTCGAACGGCAGCGCCTCGACCGGCGTCCAGCCGCGTGCCCCGGTGGTCGCGCGGACGCGGACCCGCCGCGCCCCGGCCAACACCGCCCGGTCCGTCTGGTGCACCAGGTCGCTCGGCTCGGCGGCGTCCGGCGTGGCCCGGACGGCGGCGGCGAGCACCGTGCGCAGCGGGTCGTCCAGCGAGCCGAGGGCCGCACCGCGCCGGCCGTCGTCGACCCGGCTGACGGTCAGCTTGCCCTCGGTGAGGGTGCCGGTCTTGTCGAAGCACAGCACGTCGACCCGGCCCAGCGCCTCGATCGTGCGGGGGTTGCGGACCAGCGCGCCGTGTTCGGCCAGCCGCCGGGCCGCCGCGAGCTGGGCGGCGTTGACCAGGAACGGCAGCCCCTCGGGCACGGACGCCACGGCGAGGTTCACGGCCGCGCCCATGCTGTCCCGCAGCGGCACGCCGCGCAGCAGCCCCGCGCCGGTCACCGCGACCGCCGACCCCAGCGCGACCGGCAGCGACCGGCGGGTCAGCTCGGCCAGCCGGGTCTCCACGCCCGTGGTGGGCGCGCTGCGCCGCGCCGCCGCCATGGCGCGGCCGACCTCGGTGGCGTCCCCGGTGGCGACCACCACGGCCAACGCCTCCCCGACTGCGATGGTGGTGCCCTCGTAGAGCATGGACGACCGGTCGGCCACCTCGGCGGCCACCACCGGGGCCGGGTCCTTCGGCACCGGCAGCGACTCGCCGGTGACCGAGGACTCGTCGGCTTCCAGCCCGTCGCCGGTGAGCAGCCGGCAGTCGGCCGGCACCACGTCGCCGGCCGCCAGCCGCACCACGTCGCCGGGCACCAGCTCGTCGGCGTTCACCTCGTGCTCGGTCCCGTCCCGCAGCACGGTGGCGCGGACCGCCGACCGGGCGAGCAGACCGGCCAGCGCGCGGTCGGTGTACACCTGCTGGACGCTCCCGATCAGCGCCGACACCCCGACGATGCCCACGACCAGCGCGGCGTCGACCGGGGAGCCCACCGCCGCCGACACCGCGGCCCCGCCGGCCAGCACGGGCGTCAGCGGGTTCGCCAGCTCGGCCAGGAAGGCGGCGCCCAGGCTGGTGCCCACCGCCGGCCGCCGCTCGCCGCGCCGCCGGCGGCGCGCCTCACCGCCGGCCAGGCCGTCCCGGCCCGACCCCAGCCGGTCGAGCACGGCGTCGACGGGCATCAGGTGCCACGGCTGTGCGGCGGGCCGCCCGGCCGGCGCCGACCCGCCGCGCCCCAGCTTGCGCGCCCGCCAGACACCGTTCACGAACCCGATGGCCGAAGCGCCGTTCACCGCCCGCGACGCGCCCTCGGCGGGCCGGCCGCCGCGCGTGCTCAGCGTGCTCACCGCGCCGATGCCGCTGGCCGCCTGGGCGAGCATGATCCCTTCCCGGTTCACCCGCCGCGCGGCCGACACCGCCTCCACCAGCAGCGCGACCGCCGCCACGTCGTCGCCGACGATCAGGTGCGCGCCCCACGGCGGCAGGCCGCCGTCCCGGTGCACCCCGACACCGCAGTCCGCCGAAGCCAACGCCCGCCGGTCGTCGGACACCACCATCACCACGTGCCCGTCGGCCTGGTACCCGCGCACCGCGGCCACCAGGCCGTTCCCGGCCGGCACCACGGCGTCGGCGAACCGGGACCGCTCGCCGTCGCCGGCCACCACCACCCGCACCCCCGCGTCGCGCGCGGCCACCACGACGGCGTCCACGCCCGGTGTGGTCTCGACGTCGACCGCCAGCACGGCCTGCAACCGGTCGCCTCTGGCCAGCCCGAGCACGGTGGGCGCACCGCGACCGGTCAGCTTGCGCTGCTCGCGGGCACCCGTGCTGCCCTGCACCCCGAGCCGGTCCACCGGGCCGATCGCCCAGTCCCCGTCCCGCCGCACGGCCCGCACGTCACGCGGGTCGAACAGGGCGAACGCCCGCTCGGCCGGCTCGGTGGGGTCGGTGTCCGGCAGCGGCACGAGGTCGCTGAGCACCGACCGGCCCGAGCCGAGCGCGGACTCGTCCAGCACCAGCAGGTCCACCGCGTCCAGCCGGCGCAGCACGGACCGTTCCATCACCAGCGTCCCGCGCCGGGCCAGCACCCGGCCCAACTGCGCCGCGAACGCCGCCCGCGAGACCGACGGCGCCTTCGGCAGGCTGGCGACGCCGAGCGCCACGGCCCGGCGGGGTCCGGTGAACGGCGCCGCCGCGAGCCCGGCCACCGCACCGGCGGCCAGCGAGCGCCGGGCGTACCGCTCGACCGGGCCTTCGGGGAACGGCCGCGGCCGTTCGACCGCGATCGGGTCGGCCGCGGCGTCCTCCGGCGAGCCGATCAACCCGGCCTCGGCGGCGCACCAGGCCCGTTCGTGCGCCTTGACCTCACGCCACTGCTGGACGCGCTGGGCGATGTCGAGCAGCGTGCCGTCGCTGTGCGACGCGAGCCCGTGCACCAGCGCGGCCAGCACGGACGTGGCGGAGTCGGCCCGTTCCCGGCCCTGGAACCGACCGGCCGCCAGCTCGCGCAGCCGGGGGTGCAGGTCGACCGCGGCGGTGAGCGCGGCCAGCTCGCCGGGCAGCGGCGCCCACGGCGCGACCTTCGTGATGGCGGCCAGCACGAGCCCCGCGGCATCGGCGGCGAGGGTGGACATCAGCCGCGTGCCCTTGAGGCCGTCGGCCGGGTGGTGCAGCTCGTCCTCGACCAGGCGCTCGTCCTCGGTGGCGGGCTCGGCCTCGGCCCGGCGCACGACGCCGACCAGCTCGGCGGTCGGCGGCGCGGGGTCGGCGACGGCGATGATCACCCGCGACGAGGGCGCGTTCACCCGTGCCCAGACCACACCGGGCCGGCCTTCGAGCGCGCGTTCGATCCGGTCGGCGACCTGCCTGCCCCGCGGCCCGTGCACCCCGTGCGCCTCGATGTGCAGCCGTCCGGGGCAGGACCACACGTTCCGCCGGTCGCGGCGCAGCACGGCGTCGGCGAGGCCCGTGCGTTCGAGCGGGGCGAGGGCGAGGCCGACCAGCCCCTTGGCGATGCCGCCGGCGGCGCGCGCGGGATCGATGCCGAGGAGTTCCACCGTGCGTGGTTTCCCGGACAAGTGTGCGCTAAGCCACCCGTTCGGGTTACCACCGCACACCCCCGGTCCCCCGCACACCCCCCGCACACCCCCGGTCCCCCCGCACACCCCCGCACACCCCCGGTCCCCCCGGTCCCCTCCGGGCCCATCGCTCACCGCGGGTGCTTGATGCTCTCGAAGATGCGGGCGAAGCCCTCCTTCCCGTGGCCGGCATCGATCTGGCGCCGGATGAGGTTCTGCACCATGTCGATCGCCTCGGTGCTGATGCCCTGGGCGGCACTGGCATCGATGATGTTGCGCAGGTCGGAGAACTCCAGGCTCTGCTGCCCCTCGACGGTGTAGTCCCCACCGTCCACGACCGCGGCGAGCCCGGCGAACCCGCCGGTCATGGCGGTCAGCCAGGCCGCGGACCGCTGGGCGAACTCGCCGGCCGTCACGCCGGCACCCGCGACCATCGCCGCGCCGTGCAGGAACCCGGCGAACATGATGTACATGCCGGCGAGCAGGGCCAGGTCGTACAGCGACGCCAGGCCGGCGTCCTCGCCGAAGTAGACGCTCTCGCCCCACAGGTCGAGCAGCGGCCGGCACCGCTCGAACGCGGTCGCCGACCCGCTGTAGAGGATGGACGAGCCCGGCCCGCCGATCATCGACGGGACGGCCATGATGCCGCCGTCGAGGTAGGTCACGCCGTGGCCGGCCGCCCAGGCGGCGATCTCCCGGGACTGCTCCGGCGAGGTGGTGGTCACGTTGACCAAGGTCCGGCCGGCGAGCAGGTCGACCACCGGGTCGAGGACCTCGTGCACCGAGGCCGCGTCGAACAGGCACGCGATCACCACGTCCCCGGCCGCGACCGCCTCGGCCGCCGTGTCGACGGCCGTCGCGCCCAGGCCGACGAGGTCACCGGCCCGGCCGGGCGACCGGTTCCACACCGCGGTGGTGTGCCCAGCCTCCACCAGGGCCGCCGCGAGGGCGCTGCCCATCGCGCCCAAACCGAGGACGCTCACCCGGACACCGTTGCCAGCACTCATTTTTTCCTCCGTAGTCCATCGAGTGCCTTGATCATCACCCACACCGGTAAGGTCGGCCAGTACCGACTAATCAGTGCAATACCCACCTTTTGGTAAGCATGGCCGAGGAGAGACATGACGACGAAGGCGCGCCGAGGTCCCTACTTCTGCGGCATCGACGCGGCGATGGACGTGGTCTCCGGCAAGTGGAAGGTGCTGATCCTGTGGGAACTGCACCACCACGGCGTCCGCCGATTCGCCGAACTCCGCCGCGGCCTGCCCGGGGTGAGCGAGAAGATGCTCATCCAGCACCTGCGGGAAATGGAGGGAGACGGCCTCGTGCACCGCGAGGTGTACCGGGAGGTCCCGCCGAGAGTGGAGTACTCGCTCACCGAGGACGGCGTGTCCCTCAACCAGGCGCTGGCCCCGCTCGGCGTCTGGGGGACTGCGCGGATGCGGCGCATCGGAGCGGAGAAGGTGTCGGCCACGGCTTCCTGAGCACGCGCCGCGAGACGGCGTCCCCGGCGCGGCGTGCGGGAGCCGCGATCTGGCCTCGTGCTCGCGGCCTGCTGACCAGCCCTTTCCGTGCCCAGAGCAGGCCTCGGTCACTCGAACGAGTAAATCTGTGGTGGCGGAGGTAGACATCCGCCCTCCGCTGTGTGTAGTGTTCTCCTTGTTGCGAGAGAGACATGAACACGGGAGATGACGAACTACCCGTGCGGACAAGGCAAGACGGTCGGGCGTGCTGGAGCCGGTCAGTGGAAGGGGTTCCAGCAGGGCGACCAAGGGCAGTCGGCAGGCAGGACCGGACGCACCACCGCAGTGAGCACGACCACCGGAGCCGACAGTCGGATACACCAGCAAGTCGCAAGACAGCAGTCGCAAGACGCAGTACAGATGGATGAGCACAACGCACTACGGTTCATTGCAAGTGCAAGATGCAGTGCAGCACAGGCAAGTCGCAGTACAGGTAGTGCAGTACAGGTAGTTGCAGGTGCAGGACGGTCAGATGTGCCGGGGCCGATCGGTAGAAGGGGTTCCGGCGGGTGACCAAGGACTGTCGGCGAGGTGAAACCGGCGTGTGCAACAGGTCCGGGGCCGACGGTCACGTGAGAACGAGCAAGACAGATCACAGAGGAGAAGGGAAGGGTTGCACACCATCGGATCGCCTGTCTTCGGCTGAACTCTGCCGGACAGGTACCGCAGTTCCATCGGATTGGAAGGTGGTCTTCGGTTACGCACAAGCGATCCCCGCGGTTCCCGCCTCTGGTGCGGGTCCTGTGGACAGAGGAAATCGATCTCACGGTCGGTTGATGGAAGTGAAACCCAACACCCTGGGGCCCCGGCGCGACAGCGCCGGGGCCCCTCGTGATGCGGAGGCGCGATGACCCCAGAGAACAACGAACCGCAGAGCGCGGCGGACAAGTTCGACGACGACCACTACCCCGCCTACACCATGGGCCGGGCAGCGGAGATGCTCGGCACGAGCGCCGGCTTCCTGCGCAGTTTGGACGAGGCGGAGTTCATCGAGCCGCAGCGCTCGGCAGGCGGACACCGCCGGTACTCCCGCTACCAGCTCCGCTTGGCCGCCCGTGTGCGGGAACTGGTCGACCAGGGCACCGCCCTGGACGCGGCCTGCCGCATCGTCACCCTGGAGGACCAACTCCAGGAAGCCAGAGCCCTCAACACCACGCCACCACCCGAGGCGCCCGAGGCGTATCCACCGCTGCGGGGCGTGTAGCCACCCGAGACCGGGACGTCGACCCGAAAGCCGGTCGGCCACGGCGCGCGGCCGTGTTCGCCGCGGCGCCGACGTCCCCATCCGGTCCTGCGGCAACGGCACGTCGACGCCGACACGCTCTCGCGGATCGGCACGGGGTCGGACACCTGGTGCTGGGGCGCACCGCTGCCCGGCGGCGGCGTTCACCGAATGGTCATCACCGAACCACCGCGCGACCGTGCTGCCGCCACAGGTCTATCGGCACGTGCCGGACGGCGCGTCCGGTGGTGTCGAGGATCCAGCCCATGCGTTTGGTGTTGGCCAGGGTGATCGACCGGCCGGTCACGGTCACTTCGGGGAAGCGCTGCGAGATGTAGGACTCCAGCCGGTGACTGTCCGGAATGGACCGGACCCAGCCGTTGATGACCAGGTTGTGCTGTGACGTGACGGCGGCGCACATGCGTATCTCGGGCAGCGTCGCCAGCGCCCGCCCGATCCGCTCCTGGATGTGCGAGTCCACGGTGGCGTGGTAGGTGACGAACACCGGGTAGGGCGACAGGCTCTGCGCCACTTCGCAACGGGCCAGGATGGTGTTGCCGCGGTACAGCTTGCTCAGCCTCCGGCGGACCGTCGACTCGCTCATCCCGGTGCGGTCGGCGAGATCCCGGTAGCTCATCCGGCCGTCGGCTCCCAGTGCGAGGAGCAGCTTCCGGTCGTCGGCGTCGGGAGTCGGGACCGTCCCGCCGTCCGCGTGCGGGGTGGCGTTCCGGATCGCGTCCCGCTGGTTCCTGCCGATGGCGCCGATCTCCCAGCTCGCACCCTCGGTGAAGAACCGGGTGACGATGTGGCTGCGCACGGCGGTGACTCCGGGCAGCCGCCCGAGGACGTCGGTGTGCAGCCGGGCGAGGCCGTCCAGGCCGGACACCATCACGGTGAGCAGCAGGTCTTGGCGGCCGGAGGCGTGCTCGACGCTCGCCACGCACGGCAGGTCGGCCAATCGGCGGGCGGTCCGGGGTACGGCGGCGGGGACGCAGTCCACGTCGATGAACGCCAGGCAGTGGTCGCGGCACACGAACGGCCCGCCGTACGCGGTGACCCAGGCCAAGCCCTCGGAACGCAGCCGCAGCCAGCGGCGGGCGGCGGTGACCGGGCTGGTTTCCACCGCCTTGGCGATCACCGCCCACGGCGCGCGTGGAGCGACCTGCAACGCGTTGATCAGCAACAGGTCGAGTTCGTCCAGTGTGGCGGAATCCTTCATTTTCCCACGGTCCCTGACGGTTCGGTGCGGATCAAGCTGTCGTCGTCCCGGGGAGTTTCATGCTGTCCGCACTGTTTGGCAATGGCTGCCGGGCCGTCGGGCCTGTCGGTCGATCTTCCGGAGGCCGTCGTGCGCCTTGCGCTGTTCCTGCTCGCGGTGCCCGTGGTGGCACTGCTCGCAACCGTGTCCCTACCGTTCGTGAATGGCCCGCACCTGTGGTTCGGGCTGCCTTCGATGCTCGTGTGGTCGGTCGCGTGGGTGCTCACGGTGACGCCCGCGCTGGCGTTCGTCGAACACCGTCGCCGCACCCCTGCCGACCCGGGTGAACGCTGATGTCCGTCGTCCTGGTGGTATCCCTGGTGGGGATCGTCGCGATCGGCGTGGTCGGCGTTCTCGGCCGGCGCAGGCCCGCCGCCGACCTGGAGGAGTGGAGCGTCGGCGGGCGCAATTTCGGGTCGCTCACGACCTGGGTCCTGCAGGCCGGGGAGATCTACACGACGTTCACCTTCCTCGGCCTCGCGGGGCTGGCGTTCACCGCCGGCGTGGCGGTCACCTATGCCCTCCCCTACCTGCCGCTGGCGTACATCGGGCTGTACTTCATCGCGCCGAAGGTGTGGCGGACCGGGCGGGACCGGGGGCACATCACGCAAGGGGACTTCTTCGCCGACCGGTTCCGCAGCCCGCTGCTCGGCCGGCTCACCGCCGCGCTGGGTGTCGTGTTCCTGTTGCCCTACTTGCAGTTGCAGCTCACCGGCCTGGGCCTGGTGGTCGACCTGGTGACGGGCAGCAGATCCGCGGGCATCGCGGCGATGATCATCGCCGCGGTCCTGGTGACGTTGTTCGTGCTGTGGGCCGGCATCAACGGCGTCGCCCGCACGGCCTACCTCAAGGACGCGCTCATGCTCGTCGTCCTCGTGGTGCTCTTCGTCGTCGTCCCCTCCCACTTCTCCGGAGGTCTCGGCGGGATCGGCGAGAGGCTGCTCGACGGCCACGCGTCACTGCTGGTCGTCCCGGCCGAAGGCACGCACAACACGGTGTGGTTCTTCACCGCGATGGTGACCAGCCTGATCAGCGTCCTGTTCCTGACCATGCCCCAGCAGTGGCCGGCCGTGCTGTCGGCGAAGAACGAGAAGGCGCTGCGCCGCAACAGCATCTGGATGCCCGTGTACGGCGCCACCCAGGCGATCCCCATCGTCCTCGGGCTGATCGCCGTCACGGTGCTCACCTCGCCGACCAACGCCAACGGTGTGCTGCTCACCCTGGTGTCCCGGACCCTCCCCGACTGGCTGGTCGGCGTCGTGGCGGTGGCCGTGGCGGCGACGGCTATGGTGCCGGCGGCCGGGATCGTCCTCGGTATGTCCACATTGGTCACCCGCAACGTGCTCCGCGTCCGGGACCGGAGATCCGGGCTGCTGGTGAACTACGTGACCGTGGTGGCCGCGGTGGGTGTCGCGCTGGTCCTGGGGATCGGCCGGCCCGACGCGCTGGCGAACCTCCTGCTGCTGACCTACGGCGGGTTGGCGCAGATGGCTCCCGCCACGGCCTGCGCGTTGGCCCGCCGCACCCGGGCGCGCACGGTGTCGGTCACCACGGGCATCGTCGTCGGCGAACTCGTGCTGATCGGGCTGACGTTCGTCCTGGACTACCGGGGAAGCGTCAACTCCGGCCTGATCGCCTTGGGGTGCAACATCGTCGCCGCCCTCGCCACCGAGGCGGCGCTCCGGGCCCGCCGCCGCCGGTCGACCACACCTGCCGGGACCGACACCGCCGGACCGGACGAAGAGCCCAGGGCCGCGTATGCCCCATGATCGAAGGCCGTACCGCACAGCACGACGAGAGGTTGACATGGCGCAGGAGACAGAGCAGGTGCATCCGCTTCGGCTGATCTCTGCCCGCCGGATCGTCACCATGACCGCGGCCGACGCCGGACGCGCGCCGCGGGCGCTGGTGTGCCTCGGTGAACGGATCATCGCCGTGGGCGGCAAAGACGACCTGGCCGCGCGATTCCCGGAAGCTCTCCACACCGACGTCGGGGACGGCGTCATAGTGCCCGGTCTCAACGACGCCCACATGCACCCCTCGATGGTCGCCGAGGACGCACTGCACGTCGACCTGTCCCCGGACAAGGTGTCCTCGCCGCAGGCGATGACCGAGGCGCTGCGCGCGCAGGCCGCACGCACGCCCGGCGGCGGCTGGGTGCGCGCGTCCCGGTACGACCACGCCAAGACCACCGGCGGGCGCGTCATCGACCGGCACGACCTGGACGCGATCTGTCCCGACCACCCCGTGCTGGTCATCCACATCGCCTGCCACTGGGCGGTCGCGAACTCCGCCGCGCTGGCCGCCGGCGGGCTCACCGACGAGTCCACCGACCGGCCGGGAGGCTCGCTGGGCCGCGATGCCGCCGGTCGCCTCAACGGAATCCTGTACGAGCAGGCGCTGTTCGACTACGCGGTCGGCGCGATGGCCCGCGGCGGGCGGACCGTCATACCCGAGAGCGGTCCCGACGACCGCCGACGCGCGCTGGGCCACGTGCTGACGTCGCTGAACGCCGTCGGGATCACCTCGGCGGGCGACCTGCTGGTGGGTCCGGGCGACATCCGGGTGTACCAGGACGCCGAACAGCACGGTCCGTTGCCGGTGCGGATCAACCTCATGGTGGCCTACCCGCACTTCGACGCGATGCGCGGCCTCGGTGTGCGCAGCGGGTTCGGTGGTTCCCGCCTGAGGTTCGACGGCGTGAAAGCGTTCGTGGACGGCGCGATCGGCGGCGGCACCGCACTGCTCGACGAGCCCTACGAAGGACACCCGCACGACCACGGGCAGCAGGTGGTCGGCGCCGCCGAGCTGACCGACCTCGTGCGCGCCGTGCACGCCGCGGACACCCGGATCGCCGTGCACGCCAACGGGGACCGGGCGATCTCCCTGCTGCTGGACGCCTACGAACGGGTACGGGACACCGATCCACGGCCTCACCTGCGACACCGGATCGAACACTGCACCGTCGTGACCGAGGACATCGTGCGCCGCATCAAGGGCGTCGACGCCATCGTCGCGCCCTTCGGCAGCTACATCGCCTTCCACGGCGACAAACTGCCCGACTGGTACGGCGAGAAGCGGCTGGACCGCATGTTCCCGCACCGCTGGCTGCTGGACGCGGGCATCACCGTGGCCGGTGCTTCCGACTACCCCTGCGCCCCACCGGATCCGCTGCTCGGCATCCAGAGCTGCGTCACCCGGACCACCGCCGCCGGCGACGTGCTCGGCGGCGGCCAACGGATCTCCCCCCGCGAAGCGCTGCGCCTCTACACGGTCGGCGCGGCCGAGGCGCACGGCGAAGCCGCCGACAAGGGCCGGCTGGCTCCCGGCTACCTGGCCGACTTCACCGTGCTGGGCGACGACCCGCTGACCGTCGACCCACACCGCATCGCCGCCATCCCCGTCCGGTCCACCTGGGTCGGCGGCGAGCAGGTCTGGTCCCAACCCTGACACCACTTCGGAGAACGCCATGCGGAAATGGCCCTCGACCACCGTCCTCGCACTGCTCGTCGTGTTCGGCGTCGCCGTGCCGGCCGCCGCCGACGAACCGGGCCGCACCGGTCCGGACAACGCCATCACCGACGTGCCCGGCGTCCTGGTCGGTCACCACACCGACCGGCACAACATCACCGGCACCACCGCCCTCGTCATCCCGAAGGGCGCGACCGCCGGCGCGGACGCACGGGGAGGCGCCCCGGGCACGATCAACACCGACCTGCTCGACCCGGTCGCCCTCCAACCCGACGTCCACGGCCTGTTCCTGTCCGGCGGCAGCGTGATGGGCCTGTCGGCCTACGCCGGCGTCGTGCAGTTCCTCCGCGAGCAGGGCCTGGGCATCAAGTTCGGGGGCAAGGCCGTCCCGGTGGTGCCCGGCGCGATCGTGTTCGACCTCGGCCAGGGCGCCGACGCCGACGACCCGATCGAACAGACCCCCGGCTTCGACGCCGGCTACCAGGCGGCCAAAGCCGCCCGCTCCGGCCCCGTCGAGACGGGCAGCGTCGGCGCGGGCACCGGCACCGGGACCGGCGGACCCCCGGGCCTGCGGCTGAAGGGCGGAGTGGGCACCGCCAGCATCCAACTCGGCGGCGGTGTCGTCGTGGGCGCGCTGGTGGTGGTCAACTCCGCCGGGAAGCTCTACAACGAGGCCGACGGCTGCGAGCTGCACACGCTGTACATGGAGCTCGGCAACGAATACGGCAACACCCGCCGCCCACCACGCGGCTGTCAGACCTCCACCCACGGCAACCCGGCACCACGTGCCGGCCAGACCGACCGCACGGTCGACGAGAACACCACCATCGGCGTGGTCGCCACCAACGCCACCCTGACGGTCGCGCAAGCCGAAAAGCTCGCCCAAGTGGCCCACGACGGCCTGGCGCGGGCCATCCGCCCCGCCCACACCATGGGCGACGGCGACACCACCTTCGCTCTCGGCACCCGCACCACCGGCGCACCCGACGACCGCGGCTACGAGGCGATCCTCGACGCCGCGGCGAGCACCTTCAGCCGTGCCTCCGTGCACGCCGTCCTCGACGCCACCCCGCTGGGCGGCCGGCAGCCCTACTGCCAGGTGTTCCGCGGAGCCTGCGACACCCACCGCCCCGCCGTCGACCCGGCACCGGCAGGCGCCGACCCCGCACCGGCCGACATCGCACCCGCCGACCCCGCACCGGCAGTCGCCAACCCCGCACCGGCAGTCGCGGACCCGGGAACCGGGTCGGGCGGCCCTGGCACGGGGTCGGCGAGTTCGGCCGGACAGGCCCTCGTCCCCGCGCTCCCCTTCATCCTCGCCGCCGCCGGGTTCTGGGCCCTCAGCCGCCGCCGCGCCACCGCGTCCACCCGCCACCGGCTCCGCTGACCGCCTGCCACGCCGCCGCGTCCGCACCATGACGCGGCGGCGTCCGGCGGGCCTCGGGTCGCCGCCGTGACGCGCTCCGGACCACCCGACCGGGTCAACTGGGTGGCGAGCACGGCGTGGTAGCGGCGGCGGTCGGGGACCATGCGACCACGCCCTGGCGGTCGGACTCCGCGACTGCCGGAGAGGAGACGATGGTCTTGACTGGTCGAAGCCGTTCGGCGGTCGGGCCGGACTACCCGCTGGTGCCGCCGACGCCGCGCGAGCTGCAGGTGGAGGTGACCGGTGCCTGCAACCTGCGGTGCCGGATGTGCCTGGTGCGTTACGCGCCCGCGGTCGGTCGGCGGGAAGGTGCGTTGTCCTACGAGCGGTTCCGCGACCTGGTGGACGCGCTGCCCGCGTTGACGAGGCTGACGTTGCAGGGCCTGGGCGAGCCGCTGCTCGCGCCGCACCTGCTGGACATGCTCCGCTACGCCGCGGACCGGAAGGTCGAGGCCGGGTTCAACACCAACGGCGTGCTGCTCGACCGGGGATGGGCGCGTGACCTGATCGCCGCGGGCACCGGCTGGGTGCACGTCTCGCTGGACGGCGCGACCGCCGCGACCTACCAGGACGTGCGGCACTCGACCACGTTCGCGCCGCGGCCCGGCCAGTTCGACCTCGTCGTGGAGAACCTGCGGGTGCTGCTGGCCGAGCGCGCCGCGGCGGGAGGTCCGCGGCCGGTGGTCAAGCTGGTGTTCGTGGCGATGCGGCGCAACATCGCCGAACTTCCCGACCTGGTGGGACTGGCCGCCGACCTCGGGGTGGACGAGCTGTGGGTGCAGAACCTGAGCCACACCTTCGACGACACCGATCCGACCGGCCGGTACGCCGACATCCGCGCGTACGCGGCCGAGGAGGGCCTGGCCGAGGACGTGGAACTGCTGACCCGCGCCTTCGGCGCCGCCACCGCCACCGCCGAGGCCCGCGGGCTGCGCGTCCGGCTACCGTCCACGGTGGACCGACGCCCGCCCGTGCGCACCGACGGCCCCGGCTGCACGTGGCCGTGGGACTCGGCGTACGTCACCCATCTCGGCGAGGTTCAGCCGTGCTGCATGGTGATGGGCAGTGACCGGGCCACCCTCGGCAGGCTGGGCGACCAGCCGTTCACCGCCATCTGGCAGGGCGAGGAGTACCAGCGGTTCCGCGCGGCCCTGCTGACCGACGAGCCGCCCGCCGTGTGCCGCGGGTGCGCGTTGTACCGGCGCACCTTCTGACACGGGGGCATTTCCGTTGCACCGACGCGACTTCGCACAGGTAGCCGCCTCACGGTCGTCCACAGCGGTCACGGATCGTGGTCCGGAGTCCACTCGATAGAGCCCCCGCACCCCGTGTAGACCCCTCCGCGCCGGGGTAGCCGCCAGGCGACCAAGGGAGGGCGAGTGGAGTCGAAGAATCCTGCCGAGATCGTCAAGAACGCTCTCGAGAAGGCAGTCGAGAAGGTGACCGACCTGGTCACGCCGGACATCCCCGGAGCACCCGGGAGCGAGCCGCCGAGCCTCGCGCAGCCGACCGAGCCGCGCGAACCCCTGCCGCCGAAGAGCGACCAGGACGCGCCGGAGACCGTGACCCCCACCGGTGCGCCGACCGGTGCGCCGAAGACGTCGAAGAGCCAGCAGGGCGCGTTCCTGACCACCGCGCAGGGCGTGCGGCTGTACGACACCGACCACTCGCTCAAGGCGGGTGAACGCGGTCCGACGCTGTTGCAGGACCACCACCTGCGCGAGAAGATCATGCACTTCGACCACGAGCGCATCCCCGAGCGGGTGGTGCACGCGCGGGGCGCGGGCGCGCACGGCGTGTTCGTGGGTTACGGCTCCGCGGCGAACGTGTGCAAGGCGGCGTTCCTGCGCGAGGGCGAGACCACGCCGGTGTTCGTGCGGTTCTCCACGGTCGTGGGCTCCCGCGGCTCGGCGGACACCGTGCGTGACACCCGCGGGTTTGCCACGAAGTTCTACACCGCCGAGGGCACGTTCGACCTGGTGGGCAACAACATCCCGGTGTTCTTCATCCAGGACGGCATCAAGTTCCCGGACATCATCCACGCCGTGAAGCCGCACCCCGACCGGGAGATCCCACAGGCGCAGAGCGCGCACGACACGTTCTGGGACTTCGTGTCGCTGCACACCGAGGCCACCCACCACGTGCTGTGGCACATCTCCGACCGGGGCGTGCCGCGGTCCTACCGGACCATGGAGGGCTTCGGCGTCCACACGTTCCGGCTGGTCAACGACGCGGGCGAGACGTCGTTGGTGAAGTTCCACTGGAAGCCGAAGCAGGGCGTGCACTCGCTGCTGTGGGAAGAGGCGCAGCTCATCAGCGGCGTCGACCCCGACTTCCACCGCCGCGACCTGTACGACGCGATCGAGTCCGGCGCGTTCCCCCAGTGGGAACTGGGCATCCAGGTCTTCCCGGACACGCCCGAGCAGCAGTTCGAGGGCATCGACCTGCTCGACGCCACCAAGATCGTGCCGGAGGAACTGGCGCCCGTGCAGCCGATCGGGATGCTCACCCTCAACCGCAACCCGACGAACTTCTTCGCCGAGTCCGAGCAGGTCGCCTTCCACACCGGCCACCTCGTGCCGGGCATCGACGTGACCGACGACCCGCTGCTGCACGCCCGGCTGTTCTCCTACCTGGACACGCAGCTAACCCGCCTGGGCGGGCCGAACTTCGCGCAGATCCCGATCAACCGCCCGCACGTGCCGGTCAACGACATGCTGCGCGACGGGTTCCACCAGCACGCGGTGCACGGCGGTGTCGCGCCGTACAAGCCGAACTCGCTCGACGGCGGGTGCCCGTTCCACGCCGGAGCGGCGGACAAGGCGTACGTCGAGGTGCCGCAGCGCATCGTGGAGGCCACGAAGGTCCGGCGGGCGGCGGCGTCGTTCGACGACCACTTCACCCAGCCGCGCCTGTTCTTCCGCAGCCTGAGCCCGATCGAGCAGGAGCACGTGATCCGCGCATTCACGTTCGAACTCGGCAAGTGCTACGAGCAGGCGATCAAGGAGCGGGCGCTGCTCGTGCTGGCCAGGGTCGACGCGCGGCTGTGCGCCGAGGTCGCCACCGGCCTCGGGCTGCCCGCGCCCGAGGCCCAGGACCTGCCCGACGTGCCGCCCAGCCCGGCGCTGTCCCAGCTCGGGCACACCTGGCCGGTCGACGGCCGGGTGGTGGGGATCGTCGTGGACGCCGACGACCCGGACGGCCTCGACGGGGTCCGCACGGCCCGGACCGCGCTGCAGGCGGCCGGCGTGGTGCCGCTGATCATCGCGAGCCGCGGCGGCGACCTCGCCCACGGGCTGGTGGCCCAGCGCACGTTCCTGACCGCGCGCTCGGTCGAGTTCGACGCCCTCCTGGTGGCCGCGGCTCCCCCGCCCGCCCCGGACGCACTGCCGGTGCGGGACGAGAAGTCCGGCGCGAGCGCGTCGCCGCTCGACCCGCGCGTGGACCTCCTCGTCGCCGAGACCTACCGGCACGCCAAGGCGATCGGCGCGTGGGGCCCCGGCGTCGCGGTGGTCGGCGCCGGCCCCGGCGTGGTCACCGGCGACGGGCCGGCCGACGTCGTCCAGGAGGTGCTGACCCTGCTCGGCGAACACCGCGTGTGGGCCAGGCTCGCACCCGCGTGATCCGATAGCCCGCACGGCCCTCGGCCGGTCGGCCCCCGCTACCGGGGAGCGACCGGCCGAGGGCCGTTTCCGGTCGCGGACACCGCCGGAAAACAAATTGACGAGGCGCATTATATCAGAACTAAAAGCCTCCTTTCAGGCCCTTGTGCGGAAATATTCGAGGGCACTACAACTATTCGTGCATCGGCCAATTCGAGGGGGATTGCGCATGCGTTTGACCAAGTTGTTGCTGCCCGCGCTGCTCGTGGCCGGCCTCGCCACCCCGGTGGTGGCGGCGGCCGAGCCGGCGGCGGGTCCGCCGCCACCGGGGTGGACCTACACCGGAGCCCAGTTGGTGTGGACGGCGCCCACGGCGATCCCGGCGGGCGACGCCGCGATCGAGTTCTGGGACGGCGACCGGCTGCTCGGGGTGCCGCGTCCGTCCGCCGACCAGCGCACCTACACCCTGGACCGGCCCAGGATCGGCAGTGCCGACGGGCTCCAGGTCCGGGCCGCCGGCCGCCGGCTGGACGCCGAGGAGCCGGTGCGCCCGTTGGGCACGACACCGCCGCCCGCACCGGCACCGCTCGCCGCCGGCGCGGTCGACCCCGGCAAGCCCGGCCCCTTCCGGACGCGCACCGGGGAGTACGCGCTGGACCCGATCACCGTGCCGGGATACCCGGCGCCCATCGAGATGCAGGCCGTGGTCGTGGCGCCGAAGGGCCTGCCCGGCAAGCGCCCGCTGGCGCTGTTCCTGCACGGCAGGCACTTCACCTGCTACGACCCGGACGACCCGAACAGGATCCTGCTGTCGTGGCCGTGCCCGGCGGACGCCAAGCCGGTGCCGAGCCACCGCGGGTACCTCCAGGCGCAGCAACTGCTCGCCTCGCAGGGCTACGTGACCGTGTCCGTCTCCGCCAACGGCGTCAACGCGCAGGACGCCGCGGACGTCGAGGCGGGTGCGGGAGCGCGGTCGGCGCTGGTCCGCGCGCACCTGGCGAAGTGGGCGGACTGGGCGGGCCCCGGTCGCGGCTCGGCGCCGGAGATCGTCCGCGCCGCACCCGCCGCCGACCTGGCGAACGTGTTCCTGGTCGGGCACTCCCGCGGCGGCGAAGGCGTCAACCGGGCGGCCACCGACAGCATCACCCCGCCACCGCCGGGCAGCGGCCACGACGGCCCGGCGCGCTGGACGATCAAGGGCGACCTGCTGATCGGCCCGACGATCTTCGGGCACAACCCCGCGCCGGACGTGCCGTCGGTGACCATCCTGCCCGGCTGCGACGGTGACGTGAGCGACCTCCAGGGTCAGCTCTACCTGGACGCGACCCGCGGCTTCGGCCGGGGAGCCGCGCTGCACAGCGCGCTCTACTTCGTCGGCGCGAACCACAACTACTTCAACACCGAGTGGACCCCCGGCCAGGCGGCGGCCCCGGCGTCCGACGACTTCTTCCCCCTGCCCCCCGACGCGGTGTGCTCGTCGGGAACCCCCACCCGGCTGACGGCGGAGCAGCAGCAAACGGCGGGCGCGACCTACATCGCGGCGGCGGCACGCCTGTTCATCGCGGGTGACCAGCGGGTCCTGCCGCTGCTCGACGGCAGTGGCGTCCGCGCGCCGTCGGCCGACCCGGCGCGGGTGCTCAGCCATGCCGTCGGCGGCGCGCGGACGCCGTTCGTCGTGCCCGACGACGCGACCGCGGCCGGTGGCAGCGCGCGGATGTGCGCGCAGGTCCCGGCGGACCCGGACTCCGCGTGCGTCTTCGACCCGTCCGGACGGTGGGGATCACCGCACTTCACCTGGTTCCGCGGGATCAGGCCGGAGCCCGGCAGGTTCGCCGTGGCGCTGGAGTGGTCCGCCGAGGGCCGGTCGGCGGTCGTGCGTCCCGGCCAGCCGGTCTCGCTGGCCGGGGCACGGGACCTGGCGCTGCGGCTGATCGTCCCGCCGAACACCGTGGCGAACCGCTTCGACGTGGCGGTCACCGACACGGCCGGTCGCCGCGCGCAGCTCGGTTCGGTGTCGCTCGACGGGCTGCCCGCCACCGAACGGCTGTCCGCCCGCTGGGCGCAGGAGGTCCGCGTCCCGCTGCCGTCGCACGGCGTCGACCTGCGCCAGGTCGCCGCGCTGGAACTCGTCCCGCGCGCCGGGGCCGGGCAGGCGTGGCTCATCGACGCGCACGGCTGGAGCCACGGCCTGCCGGACCCGCGACCGGCCGCGCTGCCGCGGGTCGACGTGGGTGAGCTGACGGTCGAGGAAGGCGACTCCGGCACGCGGACCGTCCAGGTCCCGGTCGCCGTGTCCGGCGACGGCGCCGGCTCGGTGCGGCTGTTCATCAACGACGAGAACGGCCGCACGTACACCCAGCGGCTGGTGACCCTCCAGCCCGGCCAACACCGGATCGAGATCCCGATGGAGGTCGCCGGCAACACCCGCTGGAGTTCGGGCTCACGGCGCGCGCTGCTGGTGAAAGCCGTCCAGGGCACGGTCGCCGGCCGCTACGCGGGTGGACTCAGGGTGCTCGACGACGACCCGGAGCCGACGCTCACCGTCACCCCGGCCGCCGAGGTCGCCGAGGGCGGTGTCCTGACCTGGCGCGTGACCCTCTCCGCGGCGGCCGACGAGGCCATCCTCCGGCTGGGCGCGCCGATCGCCCCGGCCGGCGCGCCGGAACTGTCCTCCACCGATGTCGACGCCGAGTGGTTCCGGCGGCTGGCGAACCCGGACGAACCGCTGCCGTCCCGGCCGTTGTCCACGACCCGGCTGCGCACCTTCCTGTACGTCCCGCCGGGTGAGCTGAGCACGGAGATCACCGTCCCGACGGTGGCGGACACCGAGGCGGAGCCGGCCGAGCAGGTCCGGTTGCACTTCACGTCGCTGCCGCCGGGCGGCAGCGAGTTCACCGTCGTCGGCACGGTCACCGACCCGGCCACACCACACCGGTCCTGACGCCACACCCGAAGGAGCCCGGGTGTCCGTGCCGCGGCACGGACACCCGGGCTCCCGCGTGGTGACGCGGTGCGGTCAGACCCCCGCGGTGGAGCGGATCCAGGCCCGCACGGCGGGCACGCTGGAGTACTGCTGCGTCGACGTGCCGTCGGCGGTCGACGCGACGCCGACCTGCAGGCCGTTGTACATCTGCGGGCCGCCCGAGTCACCGGACCACGCGTTGCCGTTGATCCGGCTGGTGCACAGCGCCTGACCGCCGTAGTAGTCGCGGCAGATCGAGGTCATCCGCACGTTGGCGGTCTTCAACTGGGGCGACACCGGGCCGTTGCGGCTGGTGTACCCCCACCCGTAGATCTGGTTGGTGGTGCCGTTCGCGGGGTTGGTGTCGGCCAGCTTGGAGTACTCGCTGGTCTGGATGGGCGTGCTGAGCTGGAGCAGGGAGACGTCGGCCGAGTTGTTGACGTACCGCGTCACCGAGCTGGGCGTGCCCTGGGCCCGCTGGACGTTGCCGACCCGGACCGTCAGGCCCGTGCCGACGCAGTGCTTCGCGGTGAGCACCCAGTTCGGCGAGATGATCGTGCCCGAACAGGTGAACGAGCCGTTGCGGTAGACCGCCGCGGCCCACGGGGCCGACGACACCAGCGTGCCACCGATGATCATGGGCTCGACGCTGCCGCCGCTCGGGCTCGCGTTGGCCGGAGCAGCGGTGACCGCGCACAGCAGGGCGCAGGCAAGGATGAAAGGACGCATGCTGATCTCCTCGTCCTCTAGGCAGGGTGGGACAAGCGAGAGTCAGGATGGATGTCCGGTTCACCGGTCGGAAACGGGGAATTCCCGCTCCCCGCGCAACCGGGCGGCGAGCTGCGTGCGGTTGTGCACCGCCAGCTTGCGGTAGATCCGGGTCAGCGCGCCCTCGACCGTCTTGACGCTGATGTTCAGCCGCCCGGCCACCTCCGGGTTGCTGGCGCCCTCGATGACCTGCCGGGCGATCCGGGCCTCGAACCCGGCCAGGGTGGCGCCGCCGGGGGTGTCCCCGAGCAGCACCGCCGCCCGTCCGGCCCACCTCGGCGCGCCGCTCTCGGTGAACACCTGCCGGGCCTGTTCGAACAGCTTGCGGGAAGCTCCGCGCCGCCGGCGCCTGCGTTCGGTGACGCCGAGCGCCAGCAGGCTCCGGCCGAGCTGCAACGGTTGGCGCAACTCCCGGTGCGCCTCGACCGCCGCCTCCAGGGACCGCTCCGCCCTGCCGTAGTCCTTGAGCGCCAGCCGGAGCAGGCCGTCCGCCCGGTCGAGCGACGCGATCACGCCGCGCCTGCCGAGCCGCACCGCGCCCGCCCTGGCCCCGCCGATCACCCCGGCGGCCTCCTCCAGGTGGCCGACCGCGATCAGCGGCTCGGCCAGGTCCGGGCGGATCCCGAACACCGCGGGGTCCATGACGCCCATGTCCTGTTCCAGCCTGACCGCCCGGCGCAGCGGTTCGAGCGCGGCCTCCGGATCGCCCGCGCTCAACGCCGCCAGCCCCTGGGCGTGCAGGTTGCGCACGAGGAAGGAGTCGTCACCATCCGCTTCGGCCCGGTTCGCTCCCCGCCGCGCGAGGGCGTCCGCCACCACCGGGTCACCGCCGTACGCCTCCGCCAGCGCGGCCCCGTAGCAGGCCAGCGCGAGGTCGGAGCCCATGGTCTCGGCCAGCCGCAGGCACTCGGTGGCCCGGTACAGCGCGCTGTCGCACCGCCCCATCGCGACCCACACCTCGATCGCGGCCCAGGTCATACCGACCAGCTCGGACCGCATGCCGCGGTCGACCGCGTGGTCGAGCAGCACCGTGAGCTGGTCGGACGCGGTCTGCAACCGGTCGGCGAACAGGTCGAGGCGGGCGGCCACCCACAGCGTGCCGTCGTGCGTGACCACCATCCGCTCGGGCACGATCCGCCGGGCCAGGTCGAGGGTCCGGGTGGCGGTGGGGTCGCCGAGGGCGATCTGGCACAGCGCGAGCGAGCACAGCGCCATGACCTCGGTGTGCACGTCCTTGGCGGTCCTGGCGAGCAGCACGGCGTCCGCGAAGTGCCGGGCGGCCTCGCGCAGGTCGCCGCCCAGCGCGGAGTGCAGCGCGACCCGGTACTCCACCGGGGCTTCCAGCGCGGCGTCCCCCTTGGCGTGCGTCAACGCCTCACCCACGATGCCGCCGGCGGCCGTCCTGGCGTAGCGGACGGCGTCGACCATCACCAACTGGGCCCGGACCCGCTGGCTCTTCGGCACGCCGGGCGAGCGCAGCACCTCGCGCGCCAGCGCGGTCGCCAGCTCGTGCCGGCCCGCGCCCAGCGCGTCGCTCGCGGCACGCAACCGCCGCCCGGCCGCGCGCGCCGGGGTGCTCGGCGGGGTGCGTTCGGCGGCGAGCCCGCCCAGCTCGCCGGCCCGTCCGAGCGCTCCCCGCCGGCGTGCCGCGCTCGCCGCCCGGAGCAGCATCGCGGCGGTGGGCTCGTCGAAGCCGGTGACCGAGTAGGCGCGGTGCCGCGCCCGCTCCACCGGGTCCGGCGCCACCTCCGCCAGCCGGGAGTGCACCGCGCGGACCTCGTCCGGGGAGACGACGAGGGGTAGCGCGGCGGCCACGAGAAGCTGCCGGAACCGCACCTCGCCGTCGGGCGCCACCCGGACCAGCGGGCAGGCCCCGAGTTCGGCGGCTGCCCGCTCGCGTCCGTAGTGGACGATCAGGCGCAGGCTGGGCTTGTCCATCAGGGCGGCCACGAGCAGGGTGGTGCGGGTTCCGGCGGGCTGCGCGTCCAGCAGTTCCCGGACGACCTGCCGCAGCCGGGCCGGGATCTCGCCGGGGGACTTGCTCAACTCGATGGCGTACAACGGGTTCCCACCGGTGAGCCGGACGTCGACCTGGCCGTGCCGGGACATCAGCTCGGCGGTCGCCGCGGCGGACAGCGGCGGCACCTCGACCGCCTCGCCGCACCACCCGATCCCCGGCTCCCGGGCGGCGACGACCAGTCGCGGCTCGGCCCTGGCCGCCGCGAACGCCAGCACCTCCGCCGTCGCGCCGTCGATCCACTGCCCGTTGTCGATGGCGACCACCGGGGCCACCTCGCGGAACACGGTCAGCACGGCCTGCCGCAGCGCCAGCGGGTCCGGCTCACCGGCGCGACGCCGCAACGCGCGGTCCAACGCCTCCTGCCGCGGCGGCGGCAGGTCGACCCGGACGTCGGCGAGGAGGTCCGCCAGCACCAGGTACGGGACCTGCCGGTCGGCCTCCGCCGGGCTGCTCCGGAGAACCGTGCCGACGACCGGCACGACGGCCTCCAGGACCGCGGACTTCCCGATCCCGACCGGCCCGTGCAGCAGCACGCGGCCACGCGCGAGCCTGGCGCGCACGGTGGACAGCAGGTCGTCACGACCGAGGAGATCCATATCGTCACCGACCGTACTGCCGGCCGCAACCGGCCCTCAACGGTCTCGTACTCCGGGGGCTGGGTGCGGGCCGGGTATAAACGATTCCGATACCAGCAGGGCGAGACACCGTGTTAGCGTCGCGGAACAATTCTTCGGGAATGAAGGACCGATATGACGACCCCTCCCTGGATAGTCGATCCGGAGACCTGCGCGCTGCTCGTCATCGACATGCAGAACGATTTCGTCCGCGAGGGTTTCCCGATGGCCGTGCCGATGGCCCGCGAGCGGGTGCCGGTCATGCGGAACGTCCTCGACACGTGCCGGGGCGCGGGAATTCCCGCGATCTACACGCAGCACATCCTCTATGACACCTTCGACGTGTCGCCGCTGGAGACCGCGTACATCCCCCGGCTGCGCCGATCCGGCATGCGCGACGGCAGCCACGGCGCGGAGATCATCGACGAACTCGCGCCGGAGCCGGGCGAGATGGTGATCCGGAAACACCGGTACGACGCCTTCCACAACACCCCGCTGCACAGCGTGCTGAACACGATCCGGGGACTGCGGCGGGTCGACACGGTGATCATCATCGGCACCCTCACCGAGGCGTGCTGCGAGTCGACCGCCCGCAGCGCGTACATGCACGACTACCGCGTCGCCTTCATCGAAGACGCGACCGGCGCCCTTTCCGATTCCGCGCAGGAGGCGACCCTCCGCTCGATCCGCGGCTTCTTCGGCCGGGTGCTGTCCTCGGCCGGGCTCGCCGACGAGCTGGAGGGATGAGCCGGCAGGCGGTGTGGGACGGTGGACGGCATGGATCTGGAGGGCCTGCGGTCGTTCCTGGCGGTGGCCCGGCACCGCACCATCTCCAAGGCCGCCGCCAGTCTGCACGTGACCCAGCCGACGATGAGCCTGCGGCTGCGCCGCTTGGAGGACGGGCTCGGGTTCCCCCTGTTCGAACGGGGGTGGCGCGGTGTCACGCTGACCCGTAGAGGCGCGTACTTCCTGCCGTACGCGGCCCAGCTCGTCCGGGACCTGGCCGGCGCGTCCGCGGTGCTCGGCGAGCCGGGGCACGGGCGTCCGCTGAGCTTCGCGACCGTCGCGCGGGGGCGTGCGGACCAACTCGTCGTCGGGGTGGACCCGTGGCTCACCGGCCGGCTGACCGACGCGGTCGTGGACACGTTCCACGCGGCGACGGGGCCGGCCGGCTTCCGGATCAGCAGCAGGCCGGCGCCCACCCTGATCGACCTGCTCGAACTGGGGCACCTCGACTACGCCGTGTACTACTCGACGGGCCGCGGCGACGTCTCCCACGCCCGGCCCCTGCTCCGCGATCGGATGGTGCTGGTGCACCACTCGGACCTCGTCCTGGAGGGTGAGTCAGCCGTCCGCGAAGCCCTGGCGAACCACGACTTCCTGCTGTTCGACAATCCCGTGCTGACCCACCACGCGGACGTGACCACCCGGCTGATCGACCACTACGGGCTCACCCGGTTCCGCGTGGTGGACGACCTCGACGTGATGCTCTCGCTGCTGCGCAAGGGCGACACGATCTCGATCCTGCCGGTCAGCGCGCTTCCCCCGGACTCGCGGAGCGCGAAGGTCTCCATCACCGAGCTGGGCCGGTTCCCGCCGGAGATCACCATCGACCTCGGCTGGCACGCGGGCAGCGGCCGGGCGGCGGAGTCCGGCGCGTTCCACGCCGCGATCAGTGCGGCGGTCGGAGCAGCGGTCGGCACGGCGGTCGGCACGGCGATCGGCCAACAAACGCCCAACGGATCGCCAACACCCGGTTCCTAGGGTCGCCTCTGCTCGTTCGACGACCAGAGGAGAAACCCATGTCACGATGGAGCGTAGTAGCCGGCGCCGCGGTGGCGTCCCTGGCAGCAGGCCTGCTGCTCACCGCACCCGCGAACGCGGTCGGCAGCACCAGCCTCCCGTCCCGGCTGTACGGGTGCGCCCGCGGCGACTTCTGCTCGTACTCGACCGAGGTCATCTCGGCCGGCACGAAGATCAGCATCGGCCGGGGCGAGGACTGGTCGGTGTCGAAGGTGGCCGACAGCCCCTACCGGAACGTCCGGTCGTTCTTCAACTACGGCTACCCGGACACCGAGCCCAAGGTGCGGGTCACCTACGTCCTGCCGACCGGCGCGAAGTCCAGCATGTGCGTCGGTCCCGCCAAGGACGGCAACGTGGGCGCCGGCCACGAGCTGCCCGGCGTGCCGGTGACGGTGATCAAGATCGACTGGCGGAGTAGCTGCTAGCAACGGACCGCCCGGCGCACTCGCGTCCACCGGGACGCGGGTGCGCCGATCCGACCGACCACACCAACCGCCGACCACCGACCACCGACCGCCAAGCGCCAAGCGCCCGCCAACCGCCGAGCGCCCATTGACCGACCACCGGGCAGCGCCCGTCAGACCGGCGCGCGGAGTCGGCTCCCCCGGCGAGTGCGGTGTCAGCCGGGCCGGAGGCCGTCCAGCCGGTCGCGGATGCGGTCGGCTTCCGCCGTGACGTGCTGCGCCACCGCGAGGGCCAAGGCTCGTTCCAGGTGGGGCGTGGCCTGCTCGTGCCGGCCCAGGGCGAGCAGGTTCTCGGCCCGCAGGACGAGGGCGAGGCGTTCCAGCACCTGGTCCCCGATCCGCCTGATCCCCTCGGCCACCCGGGCGAAGAGCTCCTCCGCGCGGTCGTGCTCGCCCTGCCGGAACGCGAGCCGGGCGGTGGCGAACCGGACCATCAAGGCCGGTCGCCTGATCCCGTCGGCGACGGCGGCGGCCCGCGCCAGGTCCGCACGGGCGGCGGCGCCGTCGCCCAGCGCGTAGTGACCCTCCGCCATGTGCACGAGGATGAACGACTCCGTGGCCCGGTCCCCCGCCGCACGGGCGATCCGGTGGGCCTCGACGGCGTGCGCGAGCCCGGCGCCGGGCAGCCCGACGCGGTGCCACGCCCGCCCGAGGCTGGCCACCGCCAGTGCCCGGAACGAACCGTCCTCCAGGGCGGGCAGTCCCTGCACGAGCAGGTCGACGGCCTCGCGATCGCGTCGGGTGAACAGGGACATCGCGCCCAGCGAGACGAGCATCGCCGAGACGCCGAACTCGTCGCCCTGTTCCCGGCACACCCGCAGCGCCAGCGTCGAGGTGGCCCGCCAGTCCGACAGGTGGCCCCGCAGCTCGAACAGCCGCACGCCGGTCAGCGCCAGCTCCCAGCACAGCCCGGCCCGGCCGTCGGCGGCGCACTGGTCGATCGCCGCCAGCAGGGTCGCGTACTCGGCGTCCAGCCAGTCCAGCGGATCGGCCGGCAGCACCTCCCCGTCGGGCTGCCAGCGGGGCGTGTCACCGTGCGGCAGGCGGAACCCGCCCTGGTACTCCCGCAGGTAGGCGCACCGGGCCAGCGCGAGCAGGCAGCCGAAGACCCGTTCGAGGACCGCGTCCCGCCCGTCGGCGCCCATCGTCCGCTCGGCCTGCTCGCGGGCCAGCAGCCGGACCAGGTTGTGGAAGCGGTAGCGCTCCTGCCCCGCCACGTCGATCCCGACCGGCTGCACGAGCTGGGCCTCGGCCAGCCGCTCCAGCAGGTCGCCGCCCTCGGCGAGCGAGGTGTCCAGCACCGCCGCGGCGACCCAGGCCGGGAAGTCTGGCACGTCGAGCAGCCCCAGCCGCTCGAACAGGGTCCGCTCGGCGTCGGGCAGGTCGCGGTAGCCGACCTCCAGGCTGGTGCGCACGTCCAGCTCGCCGACCCGCAGCTCGTCCAGCCGCCGCCCGCCGGCGAGCCGGTCCGCCAGGGTGTCCGCGGTCCAGCCGGGTCTGGTCACCAGCCGGGCACCGGCCACCCGCAGCGCCAGCGGGAGCCGGCCGCACAGGTCCGCCAGCCGCATCGCGTCCGGTGGCTCGATGCCGGCGAGGCGGGCGACGAGCAGCGCCGCGTCGGCCCGCGGCAGCACGTCCAGCGCGATCAGGCACGCCCCCGCGTCGACGACCAGCCGTTCGAACCTGCTCCGGCCGGTCACCACCGCGCACGAGCCCGCCGAGCCGGGCAGCAGCGGCACGACCTGCGCGGAGCTGTCGGCGTTGTCCAGCACGACCAGGACCCGCCGGTCGGCCAGCAGGCGGCGGTAGAGCGCTCCCCGTTCAGCCGCCCCGTCCGGCACCCTGGCGACGCCCAGCGCGACCAGGAACCGTTCGAGCACCTCCTCGGGCGCACGGCCGCGGCCCAGGTCGGCGTACAGCCGCCCGTCGGGGTAGCGGTCGGCGTTGCGGTGCGCCCACCGCAGCGCCAGCCCGGTCTTGCCGACACCGGCCACTCCGCTGATCACCGCGACCGGCGGGTGCCCGCGGCCGGCCACCAGGGCGTCGAGCACGGCCAGCTCGCGGGTCCTCCCGGTGAACGCGTGCACGTCGGCGGGCAGCAGGTCCGGCGCGGCCTCGTCGCCGTGCAGCAGCTCGGTGTGCAGGTCCCGCAGGGCGGGGCCGGGCTCGACCCCGAGTTCCTCGACGAACGCCCGCCGGCTGTCCCGGTAGAGCCGCAGCGCGTCGGCCCGCAGCCCGGCCTGGCGCAGCGCCCTCATCCGCAACTCGACCAGCCCCTCCCGCAACGGGTGGGCGGCCGTCTCGGCGGCCAGGTCCGCAGCGCACTCCCGGGCGCGGTCCAGCGCCAGCAATGCCTCCGCGCGCCGTTCCACGGCGACCAGCCGCAGCTCCTCCAGCCGGGCCGCGTCCCCGCTCAGGGCGTCCAGGTCCGCCAGCTCCGCGTAGGCCGGGCCGCGCCACAGCGCCAACGCCTCGCCGGTCAGCGCCAGCACCCTCTCCGGCGCGCCCACCTCCGCGGCGCGGTCGCACAGCGCCGCGAACCGGGCGGCGTCGAACTCGCCCTCCCCGACGTCCAGCCGGTAGCCGTCGCCGTCGCGGGAGACCCGTTCGGCGCCGAGCACCCGGCGCAGGTGGTGCACGTGCCAGCGGAGCGTGCCGGCCGAGGGTGGCCGCCCGCCCCAGGCCGCCTCCGCGAGCCGGTCGTCGGACACCGACCGGCTCACCTCGGCGAGCAGCACCGCCAGCAACACCCGCTGTTTGCCCGTCGCCTCGACACCGTCGACGGCCACCCGCCCCAGGACCGCGAACTCCATGATCGGTGACATTTCCACACGTCGGGGCGTGGACGGCCCGCTTTCGCCGGATCACGGCCATGACGAAGGTCAGGGGTGTCGGGTGACGTCCGGGTCCTGTGGCGGCGAGCCGGAATTCCTAGCGTGACCGGCATCGACTTGATGATCGGAGTGCGCTGTGTGGCAGGACGAGCGTTGGCGGCTGGTGGTCGCGGTGGCGGTGGTGGCGGTGATGTCGGCCGTGTCACCGACCCCGGCGTCGGCGGAGGCCGTGGTGGACCGGACGGAGGTGGATCGGTCGGCGGTGGACCGGGCGGGGGTGGACCGGGCGGGGGTGGACCGGGCGGGGGTGGACCGGGCGGGGGTGGACCGGGCGGGGGTGGACCGGGCGGCGGTTGATCCGGCGGCAGTGGACCGGTTCGTGGCGGAGTTCGCGGAGGACGCCGGGTACCCGGGTGTCGCCGTCGCGATCACCAAGGGTGATCAGGTGGTGCACGTGGCCGGTCACGGTCACGACTCCGCGGGCGCGGCGGTGACCGCGGCGACGCCGATGCCGGTGGCCTCGGTGAGCAAGTCGTTCACCGCGCTCGCCGTGATGCGGTTGGTGGAGGCGGGAAAGGTGGCGTTGGACGAACCCGTGCGCCGCTACCTCCCCGACTTCCGGGTCGCCGACCCGCGCGGCGCGGCGATCACGGTCCGGCAGTTGCTCAACCAGACCTCGGGACTCTCCGACCGCACGCTGCGGGAGAAGAGCCTGCCGCAACCGGACTCCCCGGCGGGGGCCGTCGTGCGGGCCGGTCAGGCGACGCTGGCCACCGACCCGGGCACGAAGCACCACTACACGAACACGAACTACCACCTGGCCGCGCGGCTGGTGGAGGTCGTGAGCGGCGAGCCGTTCGCGGACCACCTCCGCCGGCACGTGTTCGAGCCCGCGGGAATGCGGTCGACCACCACGATCGGGCTCACCCCGCGCGATCTGCCGCACGAGGTGCGCGAGGGCCACGTCTTCGCCTACGGCGCGTCGGTCCCCGCCACGGAGCCGACGCGGTTCGTGGCGGGTTCCGACGGTGTGCTGACCACGGCCGAGGACATGGCCCGGTGGCTGGTCGTGCAGTCCACCGGTGGCCGGGCGGCCGACGGTGTGCGGCTGGTTTCGCCCGAGGGCATCACGGCCATGCACACCCCGTCGGATCCCCGCTGGACCTACGGGATGGGCTGGGACACCGGCTCCGACGGGAAAGTGCGCCACGGCGGCATCTGGTTCACCTACTCGGCCGGCGCGCTGCTGTTGCCCTCCGGCCACGGCATCGCGGTGATGACCAACAGCGGGGT
The DNA here is from genome assembly GCF_050942485.1 of Actinosynnema sp. CS-041913. NCBI lineage: Bacteria > Bacillati > Actinomycetota > Actinomycetes > Pseudonocardiales > Pseudonocardiaceae > Actinosynnema > Actinosynnema sp. CS-041913. Next base: position 5,222,621 of record NZ_CP192037.1, read on the forward strand.
GGGGCTGGGCAACGAGGGCACCGGCCGGCTGGAGGAAGGCATCGCCGCCCTCCTGACGGGCGGCTCGCCGGACAGCGGCTCGCCCACCCGGTTGATCATCGACCTGGTCCTGGCCGGGCTCACCCTGCTGAGCCTCGCGCTCGGCGTCCGCAACCTGCGGCGCAGCCGGGTGTGGGCGAAGCGGTTCGCCACCCGGCCGGTCTGGCGGGTGGCCCTGCGGCTGCTCCCCCGGGCGGTGCCGGCGGCCGTCCTGATTCCACTGCCGGATCTGCTGGGCTTGCTCGTCGGAGGTGGGCGGGACCTCACGTTCGTCCAGCTCGGGTACTACTCGGTGGCGCTGGTGAGCTGGCTGCTGGTGGCGAGCGCGCTGAACCTCGCGGTGGCCGCCACGCGGATCGTGTCGCTGGCTCGGCTGCGTCGACCGGCCCGTGACGTGCCCAGACCGGAGGCGTCGTGGCTGGTACCGGCACGGTAGCGTCGGCGATCGTGAAGGGTCCAACGGGCAGGTGGAGGTGGCCTGCCCCGCCGTGGGCGCTGGCGGTGCTCGCCGCGCTGCTGACGGCGCCCACCCTCGCCCACGAGGAACTGGGCTGGGCGATGATCGGCGCACTGCTCGCGCCGAGCCTGGCGGTGGTGCTGCTCGCGAGGTTCTCGCTGATCTCGCTCGGCGTGTGCGCGGTCACGGCGGTGTCGATGACACTGGCCATGCACGACAGCGTTCCCCCGTGGAGCGTGGCGCTCGGCGCGGCGCTGGGCGTGATCGGCTTCCTGGCCGGTCGGGACACGTCCGGCCCGGTCTCCGCGGTGCTGGCGGTGTTCGCGGTGGCGGCGGTGTCGGCGGTCCTGCTCGTCCTGGTCGAGGACGAGGCGGGGGTCACCGGGCTGCTGTCACTGGTGCTGTCCGTGGTGCTCCCCTGGTTCCTCGGCCGGTCCGTCCGCCAGCAGACCGAGCTGGCCGCGGCGGCGGCCGAGCGGGTCCACCTGCGGGAGCGTGCTCGCATCGCGCACGACATGCACGACACGCTCGGGCACGAGTTGAGCCTGCTGGCGCTGCGGGCCGGGGCGCTGGAGATCGCACCCGACCTCGATGAGCGGCACCGGGCGGCGGTGGCGCAGTTGCGCGCCGCCGCCGGGGCGGCGACCGATCGGCTGGCCGACATCGTGACCGTGCTGCGCGACGGCGAGCCCGCGCCGCTGCACCCGGTCTCCGGGCACGTCGAGGACCTCGTCCAGCGGGCGGCGCAGGCCGGCATGGCGGTGTCGCTGGAGTGGGCCGGACCACGGCTGTTGCCGCCCGTGGTCGACCAGGCCGTCCACGGTGTCGTGCAGGAGGCGTTGACCAACGCCGTGAAGCACTCGGTCGGGTCGGCCGTCCAGGTGCAGGTGGCGACCGCGGAGGCGTCGACCGTCGTCACCGTGACCAACGCCCTGCCGGCGAGACCGCGCCGCGGCGCCGGTGGCCGCGTCGGGCTGGTCACGCTGCGGGAACGGGTCCGGTCGGTCGGCGGCACGCTCGACGTCAACCGGGACGCCCACGCCTTCGAGGTCGTGGCGGTGCTGCCGCACGAGGGGACGCCGTGATCCGGGTACTGCTCGCCGACGACGAGGTGATGATCCGCGCCGGAGTGCGGGCCATCCTCACCACGGACCCCGACATCACCGTGGTCGCCGAGGCCGGTGACGGCCGGGAAGCCGTCGAACTCGCCCTCGCGCACCGCCCCGACGTCGCCCTGCTCGACATCCGCATGCCCGAACTGGACGGTCTCGCCGCGGCCGGCGAGATCACCCGCGTGGCCCCCGGAGTCGCCGTGGCGATGCTGACCACCTTCGGCGACGACATCTACGTGGCCCGCGCGCTCGACGGCGGCGCGCTGGGCTTCTTGCTCAAGTCCGGTGATCCGCGCGAACTGCTCACCGGCGTCCACGCGGTGGCCGGCGGCGGGGCCTACCTCGCGCCGAGAGTCGCGGCCCGGGTGCTCACCACCCTGCGTTCCACCGGCCTAGGTCGCGCGCACGCGGCCCGCGCCCGCACCGGGTCGCTCACCGAACGGGAGCGGGAGGTGCTGGCGCTGCTCGGCGCCGGTCTGTCCAACGCGCAGATCGCCCGCCGGCTCGGTCTGGTCGAGGGCACCGTCAAGGGCCACGTCAGCGCCATCTTCACCCGGCTCGACCTCGACAACCGCGTGCAAGCCGCGATCCTGGCCCACGAGGCGGAACTCATCGCCGAGTGACCCGGGAGCCGCCGCTCCGGGAACGCAGTCGGAGCACCAGCACCACGGACAGGCCGAAGGCCACCAGGAGCGCCGCGACGGCGAATGTCCGATGGGTGCCCCGGGCCACCTCCGCCGACGCGGCCGTGGTGACGTCACCCGTGCCGGCGGAGAAGGCGAAGACCGTGCCCATGACCGATGCGCCGGTCATGAGGCCCAGGTTCCGGGAGAGGTTCAGCAGCCCCGACACCAGTCCGCGCCGGTGCGGGGCGACGTCCTTCATGACCGCGGTGTTGTTGGCCGCCTGGAACAACGCGTAGCAGGCGGTGACCGCGACCAGTGGCAGGACGTAGCCCAGGACGCCGGCCGCGGTGGGCATCACGGAGAGCACCACGGCGCCGCCGATGATGCCGCCGAGCCCGACGACCACCATGGCCGGGGCTCCGAAACGGTCGGTGGCGCGGCCCGCCGGGACGCCGGCGAGGGCGGACACCGCGGGGCCCGCCGACATCGCCAGGCCCACCAGGGCCGGGTCGAGCCCGAGCGCGTGCGCCAGGTGGAACGGGCCCACGACGAGCGTGGTCATCATGACGGTCGAAACCAGCGCGCTCGTCGTCAGGCCGGCGGCGAGGACGGGGTCGCGGAACAGCGAGAGGGTGACCAAAGGGGCTGCGACCCGGCGTTCGGTGACGACGAAGAGGGCGAGGCCCGCACCCGTGACGACGAGCAGTCCCACGGCGAGCGGGCCGAACGAGTCTCCGTCGACCGTCATGGCCAGCGCGTAGGCGCCCAGCGTGATCGCCAACAACGCCATGCCCACCACGTCGAACCGCCGGTGCGTCGTCGCCGGTGCGTCGTCGGGCAGCACCCGAAGGGTGAGCGCGAGCGCGACGAGGCCGAGCGGCACGCCGACGAGGAAGATCGCGCGCCAGCCGAAGACCTCGATCAGGACTCCGCCGAGCGAGGGGCCCAGCGCCGTGCCGACCGCCGACATCGTGCCGAGCAGCCCCATGACGCTGCCGGTGCGGTCCTCGGGCACCGTCTCGCCGACGAAGGCCATGGTCAGCGCCATCATGCACGCGGCGCCGACTCCTTGGAGCGCGCGGGCCGCGACCAGCAGGGGAAGGTTCGGGGCCAGGCCGCAGAGCAGCGTCGCGAGGGTGAACACGGCGATGCCGCCGAGCAGCAGAGGACGCCGGCCGACGAGGTCGCCGAGGCGGCCGACGCCCACGATCAGGGTCGTGATGGCCAGCAGGTAGGCGATCACCACCCACTGGACCTCGTTGAAGGCGGCGTCGAAGGCGACCGCCATGGTCGGCAGGCCGACGTTGGCGACGCTGATGCTCAGCGAGGGCAGCAGCATGGACAGTGACAGCGCGGTGAGCGCCCAGGCCAGTGGTGGGCGGCGGGTCCGCTCGGGTTCGGTTGCGGGTCTCAAGTGCGCTTCCTTCGTGTCGACGGGTCGCCCTGAACGTAAGTCCCGTTGTGACCTGGCGGAAGGCGCAACGATCGCAACCCGGCTGTGCATGTGACGCCATGTCCGGGCTGTGAGATTGTGAGCGCATGGCCCGGCCCGATCTGAACCTGCTGGTCACGCTGGACGTCCTGCTCGAAGAGGGCAGCGTGACGCGGGCGGGCGAGCGGCTTGCGCTCAGTCCGTCGGCGATGAGTCGCGCCCTTGCGCGGTTGCGGCGAGCCACCGGCGACCCGCTGCTGGTGCGCGCCGGCCGGGGGTTGGTGCCCACGCCCCACGCCGTGGCACTGCGCGACCGGGTGCGGAGGCTGGTCCAGGAAGCCGAGGAGGTGCTGCGGCCGGCCTCTCCGCTGGACCTGGCGACGCTGGAGAGGACGTTCGCGTTGCGCAGCAGTGATGGTTTCGTGGAGCGCTTCGGACCCGCGCTGGTGGCCGAGGTCGGCCGGGAGGCGCCCGGCGTCCGACTCCGGTTCCTGCGGAAGACCAAAAAGGACACCGCTCCTTTGCGCGACGGCGTTGTCGATCTGGAGACGGGTGTCGTGGAGCAGGCCCCGGCTCCGGACGTGGTGAGCGAGCCGCTGTTCACCGACCGGTTCATCGGTGTGGTCCGCAGCGCTCACCCGCTGAGCACCGGGAAGGTGACGGCGGCCCGGTACGCCTCCTCGCGGCACGTGCACGTCTCGCGGCGCGGGCTGCCGGAGGGGCTGGTGGACGCGGCCCTTCCGACCGGTCACCATCGGCGGATCGTGACCATGGTCGACGGGTTCGGCGCGGCGTTGGCGCTGGCGAACGCGTCGGATCTGGTGGCCACGGTCCCGGACCGCCACACCGCGCATCTTCGGCAGGGGATGTGCTCTTTCGAGTTGCCGTTCCGCGCTCCCGAGGTGACGGTGTCGCTGCTGTGGCACGTCCGGCTCGACGCGGACCCGGCTCATCGTTGGTTGCGCGATCGGGTGGTTGATGTGTGTCGTTTCGACGGGCGGGATTGATCCGTGTCGTACGGGGGATGAGCGCGTCGTACAGGGGGTGGCTGGGATGGCCGGCCTGGATAGTCGCGTGTGGACCGGGTACTCCAGCGGCATGATGAGACGCGCACTGTGGCAGGGCTTGGTCTCCGGCGCGGCCGGGGTCGCGGTGATGACGCTGGGCGAGAAGGTGGAACAGCGCCTGACCGGCCGGCCCGACTCCTACGTGCCCGCCCGGGTGTTGCAACGGCTCACCGGGATGAAGGAGCGCCCGGGGCGGCAGCCGCTCGCGGTGAACTGGGCGATGCACTTCGGCCAGGGCATCGTGCTCGGCGTCCTCCGGTCGGTGATGGCGCACGCCGGGCTGCGGGGGCCGTCGGCCTCGGCGAAGTTCGCCGTCGTCCGGCTGACCAACGACCAGATCCTGGAGAACGCCACCGGCGTCGGCGCGCCACCGTCCACCTGGCCCCGTGCCGAACTGGCGGTGGACCTGCTGCACAAAGCGGTCTACGCCTTCGCCACCGGCGCCGTCGCCGACGCCCTCGCCGCGCGCTCCGGCCCCGGTCCGGGCCAACGCCACGCCGCCGTCCTGCCCGGCCGCCACGCCGACGTCGGACCACTGCCGCGCGAGACCACCCGCAGCCGCTGAACCCCGGACAGGTCTTGCCCTGCAAGGACTGGTCGTGCCTGTCACTCGCAAGGTCAGGCTCGCGCCCGGAGGGTCGGGCATAGTGGGGACGTGGGCGTTTCCGGGCAGTTGGGCGAGTTCCTGCGGGCGCGGCGGGCACACCTGCGACCCGAGGACGTCGGTCTGCCCGCACTGCCCGGCCGGCGCGTGGCGGGGCTGCGCCGCGAGGAACTGGCCCACCTGGCCGGCGTCAGCGTCTCGTACTACACGCGGCTGGAGCAGCGCCGGACCGTCAACGCCTCCGGCGCCGTGCTGGACGCCCTCGCCGGCGCCCTGCGGCTGGACGAACACGAGCGCACCCACCTGCGCGCCCTCGCGTCACAACGCCGCCGTCCTCTCAAACGCCCACCGGTGGAGCAGGTCGACGCACTGACCCGCACCCTGCTGCACTCGTTGGGGAACATCCCGGCGCTGGTCGTCGGCCGCCGCGCGGACGTGCTGGCGTGGAACCCGCTCGGGCACGTCCTGTTCGCCGGGCACGTCGACCCGACAGCACCAGACCGGTCCGCCGACCGCCCCAACCTGGCCCGGATGCTGTTCCTCGACCCCCGTACCCGCGACCTCTACGCGGACTGGGGCGGCAAGGCGCGGGGGATCGTGGCGAGCCTGCGGCTGGTCGCCGGCCGGTATCCCGAGGACGCCCTGTTGGCTTCGCTGATCGGCGAACTGACCATGAGGAGCCCCGAGTTCGCGGCGATGTGGCGCGGCCACCGGGTCAGGCCCTGCCGCGGCGACACCTGCCGGCTGCGCCACCCCTTGGTCGGCGAGCTGACCGTCACCCCGCAGCGCCTGCTGCTCGCCCACTCGCCCGAGCAGGCCGTGATCGCGGTGACCGCCGGACAAGGCTTCGAGGACTCCATCACCCTCCTGAGCCGGTTCGCGTCCTCGGGCTGACCTTCGAGCGGGCCGGGAACAGGTGTGCCCGCGGGTTGCCCTTCCTCGGCCGCTGGCGCAGCGGTCGGCCGACGAGGTGGGAGCGCGGGCCTACACGTCGGGCCGCGGCCGGGCGCCGACCGAGGGCACCCGCGTTTCAGCCGCTACGGAACCGGCCCGGCGCATTCCGGCGACAGGGCCGGCGGGTCGCGTTGGACCTCCGGTTCCCACGTCGTCCCCTGGTCATCATCAACTCCCGCACGAAAACCCGTTTGCGCAGGTCAGCGGACGAGTAGGCTGAACTCGGCGCTGGGGAGCGCCGGCTGCGCACAGGGGGTGGGGGATGGACTTCCGCGTGCTGGGGACGCTGGAGGTGTGGTCCGGGGCGGAACGGATCGCGGTGGACAGCCCGCGGCACCAGCGGGTGCTCGCGGCGCTGGTGTTGGCGCCGCGGACCGTGGTGTCGATCTCGCGGCTGGTCGAGGCCGTCTGGGCGGAACGACCGCCGGCGACCGCCGGGAAGCAGGTGCAGAACTGCGTGTCGGCGCTGCGCGACCGGCTGGGCGGCGGTGGCCTCATCACCACCGACGGGCCCGGCTACCGGCTCGCCGTCGCCGACGAGCAGCTCGACTGGCTCCGGTTCCGGCAGGGCGTCGACGCCGCCCGGACGCTCGCCTGCCAGGACCGGCCAGCCGACGCGGTGGACGCGCTCAAGGCGGCGCTCGCGCTGTGGCGGGGACCGGCGCTGGACGGGGCCGGCTCGCCCGCGCTCGCCGCGCGGGCCGCGTTGCTGGACGAGCAGCGGCTGGACGCCGTCGAGCTGTGCGCGCAGTGGCAGCTAGCGCTGGGCCGGTACCGCGAGGTGGTGGACGAGCTGTCGGCGTACGCGGTGGAGCACCCGTTGCGGGAGCGGACCCACGCGCGGCTGATGCTGGCCTTGGACCGCTGCGGGCGGAAGTCCGACGCGTTGACGGTGTTCACCGGCCTCCGGACGCGGCTGGCCGACGAGCTGGGCGTCGACCCAGGTCCCGAGGCGCGGCACGCGCACCTGGCGGTCCTGCGCGCCGACCGGCCAGGCGATCCCGAAGTGCGCCACGCACACCTGGCCGTGCTGCCCGCCGACGAGCCCGGCGTCGATCCCGAGATCCGGCCCGCGCACCTGGCAGTCCTGCACGACGACCCGGCCGACGCCGAGACCTCGTCGCTCGACGTGCCGGCCCCGTTCGACCTGCCGGCCGACCCGCTGTCCCGGGCGGCCGACGACTTGGCGGCGGCCATCGCACGGCAGTGGACCGCCGAGGCCGAACTCCGGTCGCTGAACCAGCCCGAACCGGTGCGGGTCCGCTGGTCCACCACGCCGCGCCCGGTCACGGCGGGCCACCGCGCGCCGGGCGCGCCGGAGGTCCTGCGGGGTGACCTGTCGGACGTCGTGGCGAAGTTCCGGACCGTGCCCACCGGGCAGCTCGTCATCCTGGGCGAACCGGGCGCGGGGAAGACCGTGCTCGCCATCCTGCTCACCCTCGGGCTGCTCGCCGACCGGACGCCCGACCAGCCGGTGCCCGTCCTGCTGCCGCTGGCGTCGTGGAACCCGCGCGAAGAGCACCTGCTCACGTGGCTCGCCCGCAGGCTGCTGGAGGAGTACCCCGGCCTGGGCAACACCGACGCGTACGGCCCGGACGCCGCGACCCGGCTCGTCGTGGAGGGCCACGTCCTCCCGGTGCTCGACGGCCTGGACGAGACGCCCGCGGAGCTGCACACCACGGCCGTCGACGCGTTGGACCGCGCCGGGACGAGCACACCGGCCCTGGTGCTCACCAGCCGCTGGCTGGAGTACGAGCGCGTCGTCCGGGAGTCCGGCACGCTGCTGGCCCGCGCGTCCGTGGTGGAGATCGAGCCGGTCACCCCGGACGACGCCGCGGCGTTCCTGACCGCCCGCGCCCCGGCCGGCGAAACCCGCTGGCAGCCCGTGGTGGACCGGCTCAGCCGCGATCCCGGCGGGCCGCTGGCCCGCGCGCTGCGGACGCCGCTGATGGTCAACCTCGCCCGCACCGCCTACGCCTCCCCCGAGTCCCGGCCCGAGGAGCTGTGCGGGTTCGACGACACCGGCGAGCTGGAGGGGCACCTGTTGGACGCGTACTTACCCACCGTCTACGCCGAACGCCCCGCCCACCCGTCCGGGCACCCCAACGCCCCGCGGTACGAGCCGCGGCAGGCGCAGCGGTGGCTGACGTTCCTCGCCGACCACCTCCGCCGGCAGCGGACCCGCGACCTGGCGTGGTGGCGGCTGGACCGCGCCTTGCCCGCCGGCGTCCTCGGCCTGCTGCCCGCGGTCGTTTTCGCGGTCACCGGCTGGGTCGTGGGCGGCGTCCGGGTCGCGCTGGTGTACGGGCTGTCGTTCGGCCTCGCGGGGGTGGTGGCGCACGCGTTCGGCGCCCGGCCCGGTCCGCTCCGGGTGGAGTTCCGGCTGCGCGGCACGGGCGCGAAGTTCGGCTCCCGGTTCGGCGTCGGCGTCGCGATCGGGGTCGGGGTCGGGCTCGCGTGGTCACTGTCGCCGGGCGTGATCCTGGTGCTGGCGCTGGTGTTCGGGTTCGGCATCGGCGGGCACTCCCGGCTGGCCACACCCGCCGAGGTCGGCCGCGCGACCACGCCCGCGTCCCTGCTGCGCATGGACCGCAACGCCGCGCTGTCGTTCACGGTGTCCTTCGCGCTGTGCCTCGGACTGTTCTACGGCTTGGCGTTCGCGTACACCCGGGAATTGCGCTTCACCGCGTTGTGGGGCGGGCGGTTCGACATCGTGATCGCGCTGGTGGGCGGGTTCGCGGCGGCCATGCTCGGCCGGTTCCTGCTGGGACGCCTCGGCAGCATCGCGTACGGGCTCGCCGGTGCGCTGGTGGGCGGCCAGGTCTTCCCACGCGCGCAGGAACCCGCCGACGCCATCGCGGCCGGGATGCTGTTCGGGGTCGCCGTCGGCCTGTCGGTCTGCCTGTCCCGCGCTTGGGGGTCCTGGTGCGTCAGCCGGCTGTGGCTCGCCGCGGACGGGCACACCCCGATGCGCCTCATGGCGTTCCTGGACGACGCGCACCGACGTGGTGTGCTGCGCCAAGTCGGCGCCGTCTACCAGTTCCGGCACGCCCGGCTGCAGGACCGGCTGGCAGGCGGCCCGAGTGAGCGAAAACGACCCCGCCGCTGAAGCCGGGTCGGTCCGGTCACGTACCACCGGGTGAATTGCCGCAACTGTATCTCACCGGCGGTCGAAGTCCTCTTGTCTTCTATAGGGGTTCCGTCCCCTCTCGGAGGTGGGAACGATGCGATGCCGCAGCATGGTCAGCCCGTTGGTCATAATCGCAACACTCACGGCCGGATGCGCGAGCCGTCCCGAAGAGGGCGGCGCAACCTCGCCGCGAACGCAGTCCCCGGTCGATTCCGAAGTTCCGTCGAGCGCGGAATCGACGGATGCGCCGCCCACGGAACCGACGGGTGCTCGTCCCACCGACCGCGAGACGACCCGGCCCACCACGAAGGGGAATCCGTCGGGCGCGTTGGGCAGCCCGATCAAATTCGACCCCACCCAGTTGGACCCCACACTCAGCGAACGGCGCGACTACTTCCGCCGGCTGCTCGCCGCGGAATGCCCGGCCGACCGGTGCCAGGTCGAGATCCGCACGACATACCACGACAACCCGGAGTCCACCGGGGACGACTGCCTGGTCAAAGCCACGAGCTGGCCCAGACCTCCGCACCGGGGCATGACGATCACCATCGAGGTGTGGAACCCGTGCTCGGAGAACGACCGCCCGCCCAAGACGACAACGTCCAGCACCCGGTCCACCACTTCCGTCCAGCCCACGGCCACTGAGCGGACCACCACCGACACGACGAGCACGGACGGCGGGTGACCGTGTCGGGAACGCGCACCCGCCGCGGCCGAATACCGGTCCTCGCGTCCGACGCGAGGACCCGGCGAATCCCGCACCGCATACACCTTTCCGACCCGGAGCCGACACCGGAGCAGGCAGACGACACCAAGGGACCGGCACGAGCGCTCAAACTCGTCGGCTCGGCGATCGCCAATGCGACTCTGCTCACCGCCCTGGTGTTCCACTTCGGTTTCCTCTACACCCAAGTGTTCTTCAGTCATTTCCGGGTGCACTACACGATGCTCGGCCAGACCACCGAGGAGATTCTCGCCAGGGGTGCCGACGGCATGTTCATCCCGCTGGCGGTGATCTCCGCCGCGACGCTCCTCGTGACGTGCGCGGTCCGCTATCTGCGTGTCCGGCTGAAGGCGAGCACGTGGCTGGCTGTTCTGCGGGTGTGCACTCCGATCGCCGCCGTCGTGGGGATCGTCCTGGTCGGCACGGCCGTGCTCGTCGCGGTCGACCCCGAGCCGTTCCGCGAGTACCCCGGTCTGCCCGGCATGGGTTTCTCCGTGGGCATCCTGTCGCTGGTCTTCGCCTGGCGGCGGGTGGTGTCGGCGTCCGACGCGGCGGACCGCGCAGCCGGCGCGGTCGTGGCGGAGTGGGTGATCACGTTCGTCCTGGTGAGCATCGGCCTCTTCTGGGCGGTCAGCGACTACTCCACCGCGGTCGGCGTCCGCCGGGCGTTCGAGGTCGAGGCCAGGGTGCCCGCGATGCCGGACGCGCTCCTGTTCAGCACGCGGAGCCTCAACCTCTCCGCGCGGGACGTGCGCGAGGTCGAGTGCACGCGGCCCGACTCGGCCTACCGGTACCGGTACGACGGCCTCAAGCTCCTGCTCCAGTCCGGGAACCAGTACGTGCTGCTACCGGTCGCGTGGACTTCGGCGGACGGCACGGCGATCGTGCTCCCCCGGAACGACCAGCTCCGGCTGGAGTTCACGCCGGCCGCCACCGCGCCCGGCGACACCTGCTAGCCGGCCGGTAGCCGGTCGGGGCGTCCGGACGGTGGTGGGTTGCGGTCGCCGCGGGTTCCGGCTACTCTGGGCGCGTCCCCGGTGGATGTTGGCTCCGGCCTCCCACGGGACGTCTCCCAGGTTCGAACCCCGACTCGCGGCGTTCGCCTTGATCCCGGTCCCGTGTGCGCACGGCCCGCTTCCGTCCGGAAAGGACGCACCTAACCCATGACATCGACTTTGTCGCGCGAAAACGAAACCGAGGCGGCGGTCTCCGTCACCGGCATCCTCGACCTCCGCGGCGCCACCGCCCACCTCCGGACCAGCGGCTACCTCGCCGGATCGGACGACGTGCACGTGCCGCCCTCCGTGGTCGAGCGGTTCGGGCTGCGCCGGGGCGACCTGGTGTCCGGCACGACCGGCCCGGCCCGCGGCAGGCAGCGCGCACCGCTGGTGCGGGTGGCCGAGGTCAACGGCCACCCGGCCGCGAATGCGTTGCGCCGCCCCGCTTTCACCGATCTCGTGCCCCTGCACCCGACCGAGCGGCTGCGGCTGGAGACCGCGCCGGACAACCTGACCACCCGCGTGATCGACCTGGCGATGCCGGTCGGCAAGGGCCAGCGGGCGCTGATCGTCGCGCCGCCCAAGGCGGGCAAGACCACCGTGCTGCAGGCCATCGCGCACGGCATAAGCCGGAACAACCCGGAGTGCCACCTGATCACGGTGCTGGTCGGCGAACGGCCCGAGGAGGTCACCGACCTCCGCCGTACCGTGCCGGGAGAGGTGGTCGCGTCCACCTTCGACCGCTCGCCGGCGGACCACATCGCCGTCGCCGAACTCGCCGTCGAACGCGCCAAGCGCCTGGTGGAGGAAGGCCGCGACGTGGTGGTGCTGCTCGACTCGCTGACCCGCCTCGGCCGCGCCTACAACCTCGCCGCCCCCGCGTCCGGCCGCATCCTGTCCGGTGGCATCGACTCCAGCGCCCTGCTGCCGCCCAAGCGGTTCCTCGGCGCGGCCCGCAACGTCGAAGACGGCGGCTCCCTGACCATCTTCGCCACCGCGCTGGTGGAGACCGGTTCGCTCGGCGACACCCTCATCTTCGAGGAGTACAAGGCCACCGGGAACGCGGAACTGAAGCTGGACCGGAAGATCGCGGGCAAGCGGGTCTTCCCGGCCGTGGACCTGGAGCAGTCCGGCACCCGACGCGACGACCTGCTGATGTCGCCCGAAGAACTCGCCGTCACCCACACCCTGCGCCGGGTGCTCGACGGCCGCGAGGTCGACGTCCTGCTCGACCGCCTCCGCAAAACCCGCACCAACACCGAATTCCTCACCCAACTCGCCCACGCCTGACTGCCCGTCGAGGGAGTGGTCACACCTCCCGACATCCCGCCCGGCCCTGGACATCGGCTGCCATCATCTACTGCTACTGGCACCCGTCCCCACCACCCAGCCGGGCACCCGCCCGGCGAGCACCCGGAGGTCCGTGTGGATCACCCCGTCGCAGCCGCCCACCTCGATCCACGGCTCCAGCGCACCGCGCCGAACCGGCCGCCGGGACACTCGCCGCGCGGTGGACCGGCGTTGCAGGTGGTCCTGCCGGTGGAACGGGTCGTGGTGCAGCGGATCGGCGTCCAGGGCGACCGGACCACGCAGGCATCCGACCGCCTCCGGGAGCTGCTGGCCGGACCGCACGGCCCGGCCAGGGCCGAACGGACCGAGGACCGCGACCACGACGCCACCGAAGTCGTGGTGTGCTACTGGACCGACCCGGACGAGCACACCGCCTGGTGGACGTCGGAGCCGGTCCGGACGTGGTGGGACGACCTGCCCACGCAGGGCCCGGTCGGGCACTGGCACGAGACCACCACGATCCCGGCCGACCGGATCGAAACCATGTACTCCAGCCCGCTCGCCGCGGGTCTGGCGGCCCTCGCGCCCTCCGGCCTCACCGACCTGCACGACTACCCCGGCGCGATGCGGGACCGTTTCGCGGCGTCCGACCACACCGACCTGACGACCGCGGCCGGCACCCCGTTGCGCACCGACCTGCCGCCCGGAACGTCCCCCCGCGGCCGACGCGTGCGGCTGCTCGGCCCCTCACCCGAGGGCCTGTGCTGGGTCCGCACCGCCCAGGACTGGGCCTCCGCGCCCGCCGACCAGGTAGCGGCCTTCCAGGACGTCGTGGAACCCACCTACCGCGCCGGCTACCGCCACCTCGCCACCGCGCCGGCCGAGGAGGGATGCCTCTCCGCCCAACTCGTCGGCGATCTGGACCCCGACGGCGACCCCAAGCGCAGTTCCGCCGTCGTCGCCTGGTTCCGCGGCATCACCGACCTGGAGCGGTGGGCCCACCACCACCCCACCCACCACGCCATCCTCAACGCCTTCTGGACCGCGCTGGTCGCGCCGTACATGGAGCAGCTCAAGCTGGTGCTCTGGCACGAAGTCCACGTGCTGCCCGCGGGCGCGCTGGAGTTCGAGTACGTCAACTGCGCCGATGGCACCGGCCTGCTATCCGTTGCAGGCCAAGGCGACCAGGCCCGCGCGGACGACGCCTACTGAGCCCCACGCGCGGCGGCGATCCGGTCGAGGGCGGACTTGGCTGTGCGGCGCACCCGTCCGCACAGCCAAACGCCGGCGACCGCCGAGTAGCGCACGAGGACGCCGGGCAAGCCGAGGGCGTCCAACGCCGCTTCCGCCGCGTCGCCCAGACCCAGCCGGGTCCACCACGCCCCCGTGCGGCCACGTGTTCGCCTGGCCCGCCACTCCCGGTGGGCCAGCAGCACCGTCCGGACCAGCAGGCAGACCAGTCCGAAGTGGACGACCAGCAGTGGCCAGCACAGCGCCGCGCACAGCTCCCTCAGCCCCCGCGCCCAGCCGTCACGCGCACGCAGCACCGGGTCGGCGACGGCGGCCGGGACACGCGGCAGGGAAATCGTCATGACCAGCACGGTCGCGCGGACCGGCACCGGTCCAGTAGGTCACCTGACGCACAACGGCGAGACTCACCCGGATACCTCGCGATCCTCGTGCCGGATCACGGCCATCGGGCCGGACTACGTGCGGTAGGCCCTCGTTATCGTCTGGTCGACCCGGTTGCCGTCGGCGTCCGCGGCGGATGCCTTCAACGAGACCAGACCGCCGGCAGGCGGGTTCCTCACCAAGGCGACGCCGGAGTCACCGACGCGGACGTAGAAGGGCTTCGTCCACGTCACCCCGTCGTCCACGGACACCTGGAGGTCGAACTCCCGGGTCACGCCGGCGGACGAGTCGGGCTGGTGCTGGATCGCGAACGGGATGGCGAACAGCCGTCCGGCGGGCGCCCGCTGGTCGAGGTCCAGGTGTGGGGTGAAGCGGACAGCCGACAGCGGCAGGTTCCGCGCCCGCTCCCCCGCGACGTGGGCCGACCGGAACGTCCACTGCGCGGTGATCGACTTGGACACGATGTCCAGGCCGGGCATCTGCCGGTGGACGGAGAACTGGTACGTCGCGTCACCGGGCGGGACGTTGGCGTCCAACTGCACGGTGCGCGTGCGCTCGGCCACCACCACGCCGTCGCGGATCAGTTTGGCGGATGCGATGCGCGTGTGCCCGGTGCCGATGTGAGTACTGCTGTCCGTCGCCAGTGACGGCACGAGCGACAGCGTGTCGGCCTTGCGGGACATGGCGATCGTCGGCCCGTCCCACGGGTTCGGCGACGGGTCGTTCCGGAAAGCCGGGCCCAGCACGCCGAGGTTCCACGTCTCCTTCGTGGTGCGGCCGGGGACCATCGTCGTGAACGGCGTGTAGCCGTGCGACTGGTTCGAATCGTCGACGATGCCCCGGAAGCTCTTGCCGTACTCGACATCGCTCGTCGCCGAGTAGTACTCGGTCCGGACCAGCGGCAGCACGGCATCGCCCCGGAAGCCCAGCCACCGCGACTCCGTGTCCCACACCGGCTTGTAGCCGATGTAGATCGAGGCGCGCTCGCCCGGTGCGGCGGCTGCGTACCGCGCCTCGGTCACCGCGAGGTCCTTGGGCTCGAACGTCCTGGCGAAGCCGTCGAAGAAGGTGCCCCGGCGGGAGTGCCAGGCGAAGTTGTACGCGTAGGGCGAGTTGAGCGTCGAACCGTCCTCGTTCCTGCGGAGGAATCCCGCCGCGGCGCTGCCGGAGATCATGCCGTCCGGGTCGTCGGGGCCGACCTGCCCGGCGTACAGCCGCTCGAACGAGGATCCGAGCAGGGTGTCGCCGAGGTACCACTCACCGCTCCGCACGCGGTAGTTGAGGCCGATCTGCGCGATCGTCGGGGCCGCGTCCGGTCTGGGCGTGGTGACCGAGAGGGGTTTCGCCGTCCGGACGTCGACGATGACGGTCTGGTCGCGGTCCATGATGATCCTCGGCGCGACGAGCATGCTCTGCGTGCCGGTGGTCCACTCGCCGTCGTAGATCAGGGTGTCGAACGTGTACCGCCCCTTGGGCAGCCGGAGGGTGGCGACGCCGTCGGGGTGGTAGACCGTCCGCCCGCCGGGGCGGTCGCCCTGGGAGATGAAGTAGGTGTAGGCCCGGGTGCTGGGATTGCCGTCCCAGCCGATCGCCTTGATGGTCAGCGTGTGCATCTCGGGTTCGAGGTACACGTTCATCGGCGTGCGCAGGCTGATGCCGTCCGCGGTCGCCGATAGGACACCGCCGAGGTGGGTGTCGATCGGCACGGCGACCGACGGGTCCATCGTCACGGTCACCGTGGCGGAGCCGCCCGCGGGCACCGTGACAGCCGGGCTGTCGACCGTGAGGAACCCGTCCGGAAGCGGTTTGCCGGCGTTGTCCATCGCGTCCAGCTTGAGGTCCAGGTGCAGTGGCGCGGAGCCGTCGTTGTGGTACGTCACCGTCCTGCGGACCGATTCGCGGTAAGGGAACTGTTGCATGCCAAAGGAAAGCGCGGCAGGTTCGGCGGTGGCGGCCTGGCCGACCGCACGTTCCACGTCGAGCCGGCCGGCGCCGGTGGCGAACCAGTTCTGCACGTCCGCGCCGGCCGAGGCGACGAGCCCTTGCTTCAGCCGGGCCGGGCTCCAGTCCGGGTGGCGCTGGGCCAGCAGCGCGGCGGCCCCGGCCACGTGCGGTGTCGCCATCGACGTGCCGCTGAACTCGGCGTAGTTCCCCGATCCGGCGGTGCCGGCGGCACGTGCCGCGACGATCCCGACTCCCGGCGCGCTGATCTCGGGCTTGACCGCGAGGTCGCCGAGCACCATGCCGCGGTTGCTGAACGCCGCCGGCTTGTCCGTGTCGTCCACGGCTCCGACGGCCAAGGCGCTCGGCGCGCTCGCGGGCGAGCCGGTCAGCCCCGCGGCGTTCCCGCTCGCCGCCACGAACAGGGTGCCGGGGTGTGCCTCGACCGCGCTCTCCAGCGGGTCCAGGCCGGCCAGGTTGAAGCCGCCGATGCTCATGTTGACGATCTTGACGCCACGGGCGGCCAGCCAGTCGATCCCTTGCACCACAGCCGAATCCTGGCAGCTACCCGACCGCCGGCAGGCCTTCACCACGTAGAGCTCGGCGTCCGGGGCGACACCGGTGTGCCTGCCGTCCTGGGCGGCTCCGGTCCCGGCCGCGATCGAGGCGACGTGCGTGCCGTGGCCGTGGTGGTCGATGTTGTCGGCTTCCGACGTGAAGTCGACCCGTTCGACGACCTTGCCCACGAGATCGGGGTGCGTGTCGTCGACGCCCGTGTCGATGATCCCGATGGTCGTGCCCGCGCCGCGGTAACCCGCCGCCCAGGCCGCCGGAGCGCCGATCCGGGGGACGCTGACGTCGAGTGAGACCTTCGACATCCCGTCCAGCCAGACCTTCTCCACGCCCGGCCGCAGCGCCCGGCCGTCGTCGGCGAGCAGACTGTGCCAGGTGGACACCGCGTCGCTGTGGTTCTGCCGCACCGCGACGGTGCGCGCGGCCGGGGACTCCGCGGTCACCACCAGGTTGGTGCGGTCCAGCCCGGCGTGCGAGGCCGTCGCGCCCTCCGGGTAGGTCAGCAGCAACGGGAGGTCGGGGCGCTGGTCGTACCCGTCCCTGACGAGCTGGGTCACGTCGAACAGCCGGGGATCCAGCCTGCCCTCGGTGAGCAGCGGCAGCGCGTCCACCGGGATGACGTGCCGGTGGCCGTCGACCTCGCGCGCCACGAACCGCATGCCCGGCCTGGCCGGGGAGGGGTCCGGGGACACCCGGTCGCCGTCCTCGGAGACCAGGACCCGGTCGCCGGTCACGAGTCTGACGGTGCGGACCGGCTGGTCGGCGTCCGGCTCCGCGGCCGGGTCGGCCCACACCGGGACGCCGGGCGTCAGCGCGACCAGCGACAGGGCTACCAGCAGGCGGGACAAGCGGTGGGCCATAACCTGATCGCTCCGTTCGCGGTGCGCGGGCAGACGGCAATCCCTGCAGGTCGCGACCAGGCCGTGCGGCGGAACGTCCTAAGGTCCTCGGGTATCGGTACCTTGCCACACCGACGATCACGGCCGCGAGCGCCGCCGGGCAACCGGAGCGCCGATGTGCCCTAAAGGGCAACGCCGGCGACAGTCGGGTCAGCGCGCCGGCGCCGCGACCGGGGCACGCTTGTCCCTCGCGCGTTCCCACAGGTAGAGGGCGGCCAGCGCGACGAGGATCAGCACCGAGCCGGCGATCTCGTTGGGGTGCAGCCGTTCACCACGCACGACCACGCCCGCCACCACCGCGACGACCGGGATCAGGTAGAACGCCAGCGAGGCCGACACCGGGCCCACCCGCGCGATCAGCCAGTAGTTGACCAGGAACGCCACCGCCGTGCCGAGTCCGAGCAGCACCAGGCAGACCACGATCAGCCACGTCGCGGTGGCCGGCTCGACCAGGTGCCCGCTGGTCGCCGGCACCATGATCACGATGGCCGTCAACGCCTGCGACGCGGCCAGCGACAGCTTCGTGTCGTCCACCGTCTTCATCATCCGGCCCGCGTAGCTGTAGGCGACGGCGTAGCACGCGGCGCCGCCCAGGCACAGCAACTGGCCGCGCAGCGACACGTCGCCGCCGCCGCTCCACGGCGCCAGCACGACGGCCAGCCCCGCGAACCCGACCAGGCACGCGCCGATCGCCGCCGGGCTGGGCCGGTCCCGCAGGAACAGCCACGCCACCGGGATGGTCAGCAGCGGCGTCAGGCCGGTGTACAGCCCGGCCAGCGCGCTGGTGACCTCCTCCTGGCCCGAGGCGAACAGCAGCCACGGGATGGCCTGGCCGAGCAGCCCCATCCCGGCCAACTTCACCCACGTCGACCCCTTGCGGGGCAGCGCCGCGCGGGTCGCCCGGACCAGCAGGAGCAGCGCGACACCGCCCAGCGCCAACCGGACCGCCACGACCTGGGCCGGGTTGAGGCCTTCCAGGGCTTCCTCCACCAGCAGGAAGTTGGTCCCCCAGACGGTGGCGAGAACGGCTACGCCGGCAACGTCAGCGGGGCGCAAGTGAGGGCCTTCCCGGCGGCGGTCGGGTACCCGGCGGACGTGAGGTCCCGGACGCCTCCGCCGTTGCCGTACCAGGAGACGATCTGGGCGTCGATGCGGGCGCGCTGCTCGATCACGTCGGCGACCGCCTTGGCGCACTCGCGCACGGTTTCCGTGCTGAGATAAGGGAATTCCGCGAGCAGGTCCAGCGACACCGCGTCGTGGGCCTCGTCCTCGTTGACATCGGAGTGGGCCACGATGGGCTGCACGAACCCCTCGGGCAGGCCGACGTCCGCGCACCGCGCCCGGAACAGGTCGAGGAAGTCCAGTTCGGGCTCCTCCATGGGGAACAGCGTCGCGAGCAGCGCGACCGGGAAGTTGTACGCGTAGACGCCGAGCGACGCCATGACGGCCGCGGTCGCCGGCATCGGTTGCGCGCGCAGCAGCTTGTCACGCGTGATCCCCACGGCCGCCAAGGACTTCTCCAGCATGCGGTCGTGGTCGCGCTCGCTCTGGTAGAAGTCCATGAGCTTGGTCCACACCTCGATGCCGAGGTCGTCGCGGGCCAGCGCTGGGGCCAGCGCACGCGGGCACAGGTGCGTCACGTGCCAGTACTCGACGGCGTAGCCGATGAGCTGCTCGCGCGTCACGGTGCCGGCGGTCATGGCCTCGATCAGCGGGCTGTGCACGGTGGCGCGCACCTCCTCGGCGTGCCGCCGCAGGAACGCGTACGCGGTGAGGCCGCTCATGCCGGCTTCCGCGGTCTGCTCGGCCTCGACGATCATGCCCTGCTCGTCCAGGGCTTCGAGCATCCCGGCGTACTCCTCCGGCGTGCCGGGGAACACCGCCGCGAGGTCCGGCGCGCCGAGCCGCCCGCCCGCCAGCACGTCGAGGAACTCGTGGAACCGGTCCGCGCGGTCCGCGTCGAACTCGAACTCCACGAACCTGCGGCCGTCGAGGTAGCTGAACTCCGCGCCGTTGTCGGGCGTGCGGGTCCGGGTGACGCCTTCGCGCAGTGCGGGCCGCCGGAAGCCGACCAGCGTGCTCATCGTGCCTCCACAGCTAGATGTCGACGGTGCGCAGCAGCGGGCGCGAGGGGTCGGAGTAGTACTGGAGGATGCCGTTGAAGAACTCGGCGTAGGCCTCCATGAACAGGTGGGCCTTGGCGACCCAGCGCCGTTCGGTGTCCTCGTCCACGCCGGGCACGAGCGCGAACAGCTCGCGGCTGACGGACGCGTGGTCGTGGCCCGCGTTGACCCGGGCGTGCTCGCGCATGGGGCCGACGAAACCGGCGTCCACGCCGACCCGGTCGCAGGCGGACAGGAACGCGTCGTAGGCGATCTGCCCGTCGGCCCCGGCCGTGTCGGAATCGAGTCGGCCTTCCAGGATGCCGATGGTGGCCAGGAAGAACAGTGGATCGGTCCGCGCCCACCAGGACAGCAATCTGATCAGACTCGACGTGGTCGGCAGCGGGCGGGCCCGCACGAGCTGGTCCTTGGTGACGCCGAGCGGCTCGAAAGCCCGCACCACGATGTCGTCGTGCCGGTGCTCCTCATGGTAGAAGCCGTTGAGCATGGTTCGCATTTCGGCGTTCTCGGCCAGCGCGAGGACGGCCGCGTCGAACTCGTTCTCCCGGAACAGGAAGAACCAGTTCTCCAGTCCGAAACCGTGGAAGACGTTGTGGTGGACGGTCTCCGGCCGCTCCAGCACGGCCTGCCAGAACGGACCGGCGAAAATCAGGTCCTCCAGTTGCCGGTGGAAGACGTCCTCCAGCCGGGAGAGCACGGCGAGGCCGGCGGCGGCGGGCGCGGGCGCGCCGTCGTCGACGAGGCCCCACACCACCGCCGGCGCGACGACCTCCCGGACCAGGCCGCCGTCGAGGCCGTGCTCACCGGCCAGCGCCTCGACGGTGGTGCGGCCGTCGAGACGGCCCAACAGCCGGACGAAGTCGTCCTGCGTCATCCCGTCGGGCGGCTCGACGTCCAGGACGCCGCCCGGGGTGTGCAGCTCGGCCGCTCCCGCGGCGCTGACCCTCAATTCCGCGCGCAGGCGCGGTCGACTCGGCACGAAATCAGCCGTCACCACGATCCCCGATTCCGACAGTTGGCGCGGCAACCGGCGCCGACGAGTCGACGCCGGCCACCGCTCACCGTTTCGACGTGCGGCAAAAACGATCTCTCAGAGGTGCACGGCGGACAGAGCCGGCACCTTGGCACGACGCTTGATACGCATTTTCCACCCCATTTCCCAATTATGGAAAATCGACTGTGCGCTTCCCGATGGTTCCACGGCCCCCGGCGACCGGCAATGGACCGAACGCGCTAATCGACGGACCGGTCGGGCCGGGTGCGAAAGCGGGTCATTCCCGGCACGGCCAACGTGCCCGCGCAGGCCAGCAGCACCACGACGGCGGTGCCGATCAGCGCGGTCCGCGGGCCGGTCGCCTCGACGGCCGGCGGCAGCAACGCGAGGCCGAGTGGACTCATCGAATAGGAGACCATGAAGTCCAATGAGGACACGCGTGCCTGCAATCCCGGCGGCACCTCGCGTTGCACCGCGCTGAACCAGGGGACGTTGAACAGCTCCATGCCGACACCGGCCAGCACGTAGGCGGCCACCAGCGGCCACACGACCGGGGAAAGCGCCAAGGCCAACGGAATCCCCGCGTACAGCGCCAGTCCCAGCACCGCGACCAGGCCGGGCAGCCGGGGCGTCCAGCGCGTCATGACCGCACCGCCGGCCAACGCCCCGACCGAGTAGCCGGTGAGCGCGGCGGCGTAGACGAAGTCGGTGCCGAACCGCTCCAGGCTGATCACCGGCAGCAGCACCAACTGGGACGCCTCCCCCACGGCGAGCACGAAGACCAGCATCACCAGACCGGCGACGAACCAGCGGTGGCGACGCGCTTCCCGCACACCGGACAGGAACTGGGCCACCACCGACCCTTCCGGACGGGAGTGGTCGGCGCGGCGTTCGGGCAGTCGGCGCACGGCGAGCGCGGCCAGGCACCACAGGACGGCCGTGAGCAGGCACACCGCCCACGGTCCGAGCAAGAGGACCGCCGCGGTGGCCACGCCGGGCGCGAGCACGAGCGCGAGCCGGAAGGTGACGGTGGACAGGGCGTTCGCCGACTGCCGTTGCCGCTCGGGGACGACCTCGCCGAGCATCGCCTGGTAGGAGGGGCGGAAAGCCCCTTCGCCCGCGCCGACGAGGAGCACGCACGCGGCGCTGCCCCAGCTCGGTCCGGCCAGCGCCACCGGCAGCAGGAGCGCGGCGGCGGCCCGCAGCAGGCACGCCAGGACCATCGTCTTGCGCCGGGACCACCGGTCGGCCAGCACGCCGCCCGGGATGGTCGCGGCCACGAAGCCGACGGTCTTGGCGGCCAGTACCTGGCCCAGCACCACGGCCCCGGAGCCCTGGTGCACCAACGCCAGCGTCACGGCCGCGGGCAGCAGGGAGACCGCCCAGGCGTCGGCGGTGTTGGCCGACCACAGGCGGCGGAAGCCGGGGATCGACCACGCGCCGCCCGCGGCGTTCTCGACCTGGTCGGTGCTGCTGGTCATGACCGCGGCCGGGGCACGGCGGCCGAGCCGCGCTCGTCGACCGGAGCGTGCGGCGACCCCAGCTCGCCGGCCAGTTCGGGACGGTAGTTGGCCGTCTGCGGCGGGTGGACGCTGTACGGGGTCAGGCGGTCGACCCTGCGGCGCAGCTCGCCCGGCGAGGTGTCCAGGCTCAACCCGTGCTCGCTGAGCCAGTCGTCGTGGTAGATCGTGTGCAGGTACCGCTCACCGCTGTCGGCGGCGATGAGGGCGACGGAGCGGTCCGGGCCGTGCTGCCGGGCCAGCCGCAGGGCCACGCACAGCGCCGCGCCGGTCGAGCCGCCGACCAGGATGCCCTCCGCGCGGGCCAGCACCCGGCAGGCGAGGAAGGCGTCCTCGTCGGACACCTTGTACACCGAGTCCAGCCGGGACAGGTCGTCCAGGTTGGCGGGCGTCCAGCCCAGGCCGACGCCCGGGATGAGGTAGGCGTGGGACTCGCCGCCGAACACGGTCGACCCGACCGCGTCCACGCCGGCCATGTGCACCTCCGGCGCATGCTCCCGCAGGTAGCGGGAGATCCCGCCCAGTTGCCCGCCCGTGCTCACCGTGGCGACCACCGCGGCGAGCGCGGGGCCGGTCTGGTCGACCAGTTCGACGGCCGTGTCGCGGTAGTGGGCCTGGGCGTTGAGCGGGTTGAAGCACTGGTCGGGGCGGAAGGAGCCGGGGATCTCCCGGTGCAGCCGGTTGGCCAGGGCGATGCGGGTCTTGTGGTAGGAGCCGGTGTCGTCCTGCTCGTCGACGACGATCACGTCCGCCCCGAACGCGTGCAGCATCGCGAGGTTGGTCGCGGTGGCCTTGGGGTCGACGATGATGATCACCCGGTAGCCGCGGGCCGCGCCGATCATCGCCAGCGAGATGCCGAAGTTGCCCGAGGAGGACTCGATGACGGTGCCGCCGGGCCGCAACAGGCCGTCCTCCTCGGCTTTGCGCACGATGTGCCAGGCCGGGCGGTCCTTGATGCTGCCGCCGGGGTTGCACCGCTCCAGCTTGACGACCACGGAGGCGTCGGACGCCCCGGTCAGGTTCTGCAGGCTGATCATCGGGGTGCCCCCGATGGTGTCCAGCACGGGTGGGGCGGCGACGCCGTTCAGGTCGGTGCAGGGGAACGGGGTGTGGACCATGTGAACTCCAAGGACTGCGAGTCGGGACGAAACGGCGGAGGCAGGGACAACCGCCGGACTGGCAGCGGACGGTGTGGCGCGTGGTTCGGGCACGACAAGGCGTCCCGTGCCGGGCGGCTCGCACGGAATGGTTCAGATCAGGGCTGTCGGCGGCGCCTGGTGGATTTCAGGGCACGCGAACCGGTCCCGCACCGCCGCGGGCGGCGTCGGGCGCACGCGATGCCGAGGGAAGCCGACGACCGGCACACTGCGGCAGGTCAGGTTCGGGCGATGCACACCGAAAGCAGAATGGCCCGACCCCCGCGGGCCCGCACCGGTGGTGCCCGTTCGGCGTCACGCGTGGAATGGACCCACGCCGCGCCGCACACGGCGACAGGCAGCACCAGGGCACAAAGCGCGAGCAGGTTCTTCAGGCCCGCGAAGGCGCCGGCGACAAAACACCCGGGATCATGGATCAGCGCACCACAGCCATCGGTATCGCCGTGGTGGTCGCCCACCGGCGACGGCGCCGTGGTGACGATGTGGACAAGCGATGCGGCACTCGACTCGTGCGCATTGTCATCGGTCGCACAGACCGCTACGTACAGGTACAGGAAACCAGCCAGTAACGCCCACGCCACGGCAGACCGCGGCCACCGGACAGTCCGCCGGCTGTCTCCCCCACCTTCCACAGTTATGGACGATACTGAACCAGCCGGGCGTGCGACATATCCGATCGTAGGTATCGCGACCTGCTACGAATGGCAACTGTCAATTGCTGAACACCGACCGTGGCCAGGTACATCAGGATTCATGCGATCGGGGACGAATTACCTACTTCGAATGGAGTAGACCCCGAGGTGGCTTCAGGACAGCACGCCGGCGAAGTCGTCGGGGTAGCCGAGGACAGCGAGCCCCTACTGCCCGGTGCCATAAAGCCGCCGGGACCGGGTACCCGCAGAGCGTGCAGACGTTCCTGCCTTACCCCGATTTCGCCGCGACCGCACGCGTGCTGGACAAGCGGCGGTTGGGCAAGCAGCGGGTCGAGGCGATCCAGGTGTTGCGCGGACTGGTCGTCCCCGGCTACGGCTGGCGGCACCACCCGGCGGTCAAGATGTGGGCCGGGTACGAGGAGGCGCTGGTGCGGTACGGGCTGGAGGTCTGCGCCGCCTGGTGCGCGCTCGGGCACGCCGACACGTGCGCGGCCACGCTCCGCGCCGGGCTGGTCCAGGTCCGGGGCGACACCGAGGTCCGCGACCAGGCCGGGCTGGCGGCGGCGGGCGACCTGCCGCCGTGGCTGGGAGACGACGACCTGCACCGCAGCCACCGCTCGGCGCTGGTGCGCAAGGACCCCGCGCACTACGGGCCGCTGTTCCCGGGCGTGCCGGCGGACCTGCCGTACGTGTGGCCCGACTCCGACCGCGCCCGCCACACCGCCTGACCACCGCCGAGCCGTCCGGCACCCGCCACACCTGTTCTCGTGGTCACACCGCGCAGGCCGGTCAGGCAGACCTCCGCGCGGTGTGGATGTGGCGTTCGATGTCGTCGGCGCCCTGGACGGCACCTCCGGCGTCGGCGATGTCGTTCCGCATGAGGTCGAGGTTCGCCCGCACGGCCGGGTTGTCGATGACGTCGGCCACGGCCGAGCGCAGTGCTGCCGGGGTGACCGCGTCGACGGGCAGGTGGACGCCCAGACCGAGTTGGTGGACCCGTTCGGCGTTGGCGACCTGTTCCGGTGTGCGCGGCACCGCGACCAGCGGGACGCCCTGACCCAGCGCCTCCATCGTGGAGTTCATGCCGGCGTGCGAGACGAACGCGGCGGCGTGGCGGAGCACGGCCCGCTGGGGGAACCTGGGCCGGACCTCCACGGTCGGCGGCAGCGGGCCGAGGTCGGCGGGGTCCGTGCCACCGATCGTCATCGCGACCTGCCACGGGCCGTCGGCCAGGGCTTCCGCGGCGGCGCGGTAGAAGTCGGCGTCGGTCAGCCGGCTGCCCAGCGAGACGTACACCAGCGGTGCGCGCAGGACGCGGGGTGACCAGGGTGCCCGGTCCGCGCGGTCCGCGCGGTCGGCCGCCGGCGGGCCGAGGAACCGGAAGCGCTGGTCGAACTCGTCGCCCGCGGACTGGAAGCGGCGCGGGACGAACACCAGGTTGAGGTCTTCGGGCACGTCCATGGTCCCCGCGACGTCGAGGTCGACACCGTGTTCGGCCGCGAACCGGGCGCAGTCGGCGGCGAGCGCCGCCATCGCCGGGTTGCCGTCGTCGAGCCCGGCCGTCATCCGGGCGTCCAGCGAGAACGAACCGCCGGAGGCGAAGTGGGGCACGCAGCGCACCGCGGGCACATCCGTCCGCCGGGCCACGAGCCGCGCCGGCCAGTTCGTCGCGTCGTACACCACCCCGTCGGGTCGGGTGGCGGCGCAGTGCGCCAGCAGCACCGGGTAGGTGGCGCTCAGGGCGGCGAAGTAGTGCCGCAACCACGCCGCCAACACGTCGGGGCCGATGCGTGGCGGCGGGGTGAACGGCGGCAGCGAGGCCAGCGGCACCCACCCGGCCCCGACCTCCCGGACCACGTCGGCGTTCTCGGCCCCGGTCGCGTACTCCACCCGGTGACCGCGCCGCACCAACTCCTCGACCAGCGGGATGGTCGGGGTGAGGTGCCCGTCTCCGGCGAGTGCGACGAACAGCAGGCGCATCCGCCGGAGCATAGGGACCACGAGCGGCCGGCCACCGCAGGAGGGTGGCCGACGGACCGGGTCCTCCGTCCGCCGACCACCGCTCGCGGCGCAGCCCCTGCCGCTGCGCCGGATCGGCCAGGCTGCCGAAGCCGCGGTGGGGAGCCTGCGGCCGGGCGCCTTCCCCGATCCGCCGTCCAGTCCATCAGGCGGGCCGAATGCGGACCAGGCAGAACAACCGGCGGAAGTGCGGGCAACACCACCGCCGCGCGGCCTCGAACCCGCCGACCGCCGGCGCGCGGGACGGACTGCGGCAACCGGGTGCCCGCGACCCGCGAACCGCCACCGCGCGGGACGAAGGGTGGCAACCGGTGCCCGCGAACTCGGCGGGCAACCGGGCGGACGACTCCCCGTGACAATGCGATCAGCCGGTCAGGATCACCTTGCCGTTGCGGTCCGGGCGGTGGGCGTGTTCCAGGGCCTGTCTGACGTCGTCCAGGTCGTAGGTGGCCGCCACGGGCGCCGCGAAGCCGGGGGTGCCGAGCAGGGCGATGGCGTGCTCGGCCAGCTCGACGCGGACGTGGGCGGGCAGTCGGGCGAGGTGGTGGGGCAGCCAGAAGCCGCGAACGGTCAAGCCCGCGAACACCAGCGCGTGCGGCGTGATGGTGAGCGCGCCGCCGTCGAGCATCCCGATCACCACAACCTGCCCGCCCGGTCGGACGCAGCGGAGTGCGGTGCTGCCCGGTTGTCCGCCCACGGCGTCCAGCACGGCGTGGGCACCCTGGCCGTCGGTCGTGTCGAGCACGCGGCGGACGAGGTCGTCGGTCGCGACGTTCACCACGATGGCGGCTCCGGCACGGGTGAGGTGGTCGACGTGCCGGTGGTCGCGGACGACGCAGATGCACCGGATGTCGTTGCGGCACGCCAGGTGGAGGACCATCCTCGACAGCGCCGACCCGGCCGCGGTGATCAGCAGCCAGTCGTCGCCGCACAGCGCGAGTTGGCGGACGAGCAGGAGCGCCGTGACGGGGTTGACGGTGAGCTGGCACGCCACGGAGTCCGGCAGGCGGTCCGGCACCGGCACCACGTCCGGTTCCGGCACCGTGACGTACTCCTGCCAGGTGCCTTGTGCCGACACGGCCACGCGTTGGCCGACGGCGTACCCGTCGGCCGTGGTCTCCTCGACGGTGCCGACGCCTTCGAACCCCGGCACGGCGGGCAGGGTGGGCCGCCGCCCGTAGCGGCCCTCGATGAACAGCTCGTCGGACGGGTTGATCGGGCGGGCCCGGAGTCTCACCAGGACCTCCCCCGCGCCGGGTCGGGGACGTGGCCGGGTCACCGGCGTGACGACGGCGGAAGGGGGGCCGTGGTGGGAGAAGACCACGCTGCGCATGGCGGGCGTCACCGTTCGGCGTGCAGCGGGGTGCGGCGGATGTCGTCCAGCGGGACGCGGCCCGAGTGCAGCATCCTGTTGGCCAGCACGAACGCCGCGCCGCCGGTCGTGATGCCCGCGCGCAGGTCTTCGATGCTGCGGCTGCCGCCGGACGCGACCACCGGCAGCCCGGTGGCGTCGACCAGCGTGCGGGTGAGGGCGTGGTCGAAGCCCCGGCCGGTGCCCTCGCGGTCGGCGCAGTTGGCGATGACCAGGCCGCACCCGAGGTCGGCCAGCGTCCGGCCGAACGAGACGACGTCGATCCCGGTCGGGGCCTCGCCCCCGTCGACGTACACCGTCCAGCCGTCCTCACCCTCGCGGCCCCTGGCGTTGACCGTGCCCACCACCCGGTCCGACCCGAAGCGCGCGGTCGCCGCCGCGACGACCTCCGGGTCGGTGACGACGCTCGTGCTCACCGACACCGCCGCCGCGCCGGCGTCCAGCAGCGTCCCGCAGGACTCGACGGACGGGATGCGGCCGTGGTGCAGGGAGACCAGGGGCCTGATCGCCGACGCCGCGCCCGCGATGATCGCGACCGTTTCGGCGAGCGCGTCCCAGGTGTCCATCACGTCGATCAGGACGCGTTGCACACCCGCTTCGGCGTACCGCCGGACCAGCTCGACCGGATCCCGGTCGTCCCGCACGCCGGCGATGCCGGTGGCATCGGTGGAGCGCCCTGCCACGACGTCGACGCACGGGATGAGCACGTCGATGAGGCTCGGGGAATCGGTGACGGACATGGGAGTCCTCCCAGCGGGTGGTCGTCGGAGCGGGTCAGGGCGTGGTCAGGTGCCGCAGGCGGGAGCTGCCCGGTGCGAGCCGGCGGGCCACCTCGGCCGCCGAGTCGATCGCGGTCTCCTGGTCGCCGGGGCCGGCCGTGTAGTGGCCGGCGAAGTGCAGACCTTCGTGCCCCTGCACCATCGCCAGCGTGCGTTGCGCGCGGACCAGGTCGGCGGTGGGCGGCAGCGCCTCGAAGGCGCTCGTCGCCAGCACCTGTCGCGGGAGGACGGAGCGGTGGGTGATCTGGCTCTTGAACACGTCGACGCCGTACGACGGCCCGTACCAGAAGCTCGACTCCGCCCAGCCGTCGTGGCTGACCACGTTGTGGGTCGACCACCGGGACCGGTCCCCCGGCATGTACACGGGATCGAGGTGCAGCGCGTAGCGCACCGGCCGACAGGCGAACCGGTGCAACACGTGCCACGGCCTGCCGGGCGCGGTCATCGACTCGGGGAGCAGCCGCACCGCCGTCGGTGGCGGCACGGCGAGCACCAGCCGCTCCACCGCGCACCGGCCGCCGGCCGTGTCGGACAGCACGTACCCGCCCTCGGTGCGCTCGATGCGGTCGACCGCGGTCCCGGTGCGGATCTCGGTCCTCGTCAACTGCCCGGCCACGGCCCAGGAGAGGCTTTCCATGCCGCCACGCAGGATGCGCACCGGCATCGCCTCGTCGCTCGCGACGCCGGCCAGGTACGTGAGCGCGGCACGGGCCGATACGCCGGCCACCTCCGGCACCGCGCACCCGAACAGACTGGCGATCAGCGCGTACAGGACGTGGTCCACCGCCTGCGGCGGCAGCGACCGGGAGGCCACCACCTCGCCGAACGGGACGTCCCACGCCGGCGGCTCACCCAGGCCGTCCAGAAAGGACTTGACCGGTTCCCAGGCCGGACCGTGCCCCACGCCGGCGGGTCGTCCGGGGTGGCTGCCCACCAACGAGGGTGACACGTCGTCCGCCCAGAACGTGTGCGAGGACGGGATGTCGGCGAAGTGCCGCTCGCCGAACCCGACGGCGGTCAGCAGCGCGGAGTGCGGCGAGGAGTCGTCCGCCGCGATCTCCTGGGCGCCGAGGTCGAAGGTGGCGGACACGCCGTCGACGCATCCCGTCACCGACCGCGCGTTGCCCCCGATGCGGGAGCGGGCCTCCACCACGACCGCGGTGCACACCTCGTCGATCAGCCAGGCGGTCACCAAGCCCGCGATGCCCGCTCCCACGATGCCGACGCGCATGGCGACGCCTCCCCCGTCGCCGTCAGGACCAGGACTCGGCGGAGGCCCGCCAGAACAGCCCGATGTTGGCCTCCAGCAACCGGGCCGCGAAGGCGGCCTCGTCCGGGTCGTCGCCCCGCGCGATGCCGTCGTCCACCACCTCCAACGCCAACGCGAGCAGCTCCTCCGACGCCGTCCCCTCGTAGTAGGCGAAGAACTCGTCGGGCACGGTGAGCGTCGACTCCCGCGCGGCGGCGGAGATCGCCACGCAGTCCGGGAAGTAGACGGTCATGTCGGTGTGCAGGGCCAAGGCCAGCGACGCCTGGCTGCCGGTCACCGCGATCCACGACAGGCACCCGCCGAAGGCGTAGATCGCCGGGTCCGGCACCCTGCGCCGCAGGTCGGCGTCGTCGAACCCGAACGCGCGGGCACAGGCGAGGAGCTTCGGCGTGGCGTCGGAGACGAGCTGGATGATCCCGGTCAGGAACTTCGTCACCGGCTGGCGCGGGTGCCTCGTCAGCCCGACGCCGTAGGCCACCTGCTCGGCGTGGTGGGCCTCCAGTTCGGTGAGGACCATCCCGCGCAGGTCGTCCAGGGTGAGCGTCCCGTTGTGCGCCTTGTCCAGCACGGCGTTGCCGATCGGCTGCTCGCCGCGCAGCGTGGCGAGCCGTGCGGCGAGTTCGGATGCGGCGACGTGGTTCGCCATGGTGTGGCTCCTCGACTAGTGGTGCGATTCCTCGGCGCGGCCGGTGAGGGCGGCGGCCCAGTAGGCGTGCAGCAGGGGTGCGACCCGGTCCGCCGTGCCGGCGATGGTGTCCGGTTCCTCGTCCTCCTCGATCGCGCGGGCGATCACCTGCCCGCAGGCTTCGAACGACGCAGCGAGCACCTGCCGCGAGTCGTCGAGGTACCGGAGCACCGGGGTGGGCGCCAGGGTGGTCACCCGGCGCAGGGCGTGGCCGAGTTCCGCGCAGACCGCCGAGTGCATCAGCAGTCCACTCCGGACGGCCGCCGCGGCGGCTCCGGGACCGGCGTCGGCGGCCAGACCGGTGAAGAACGCGGCGAGGCCGACGGCGGCCGGAGCCGGCTCGCGCGGAGCGCCGTCCAGGGCTTCGGCGGCGGCCCGCGCGCCGAGCACCAGGTCGGTGACCGCCTCGGAGAGCCGGTCGAACAGCCCGCCGGCGGGTGTGCCGCGGAACCGGTGCGCCAGCCGCGTGAACGCCTCGGCCTCGGCCCGACGGGTGTGGACCTCGCCGACGGCGACCCGACGCAGCTCCTCGGACCCGAGGTGGTCGTGGCACGCCGACCTGCCCAGCGGGCTCGCGCCGACGTGCGCCGTCAGATCGGGGAGCATCCGCCGGACCAGGGCGGCCGTCCCCGCCCCGCCCGGCGTCCCGGTGTCGTCGGCGGGCAGGGGGCGGGTCGCGTCGCGGCCCGGGGCGGGGGGCAGGAAGCCGGACTTGATCAGGCGGTCGAGGTACTTGTCCAGCAGGTCCGCGTCGACGGGAGGCGGGTGCGGCCCCGCCTCGCCGGTGGCCCGCGCGGTGTTGGCGCGGCTGAACTGCGGGAAGTTCCCGGCGAGCTGCATCTCCTCGACGGTGGTGGAGGTTCCCGTAACCCTGGTGTTGAACATGGGGAGGTACGGGGTCATCGGGCGGTAGGGGTCCGTCCTGCTCAGGTTCGTCACGTGGTCGACCCAGTCGGCGTAGGGGACCTTGCTGATGCGGTACCCCCGGTGGCGCAGCCGGTCCACGAGCAGGTCGAGGCGCGCGGCGTGGGGGTTGGCGAGGTGGTACGTCCGGCCGTCGTGCCGTTGGGTGCGGATGATGTGGACGATGGTTTCCGCGGTGTAGTCCACCGGGACGAAGTCGAGCGGCAGTTCGACGTCGGGGGCCGTTCCGGTCTCGACTATCGCGCGGAACCACGCGCACAGGAAGGTGTCGGTGTTCCAGATGCCCCGGTCGCGGGTGCCGGTGATCTCGGACGGCCGGTGGATCGACACCGGGAGGCCGCGTCGCGCGGCGTCGCGCACCAACTGCTCGGCGACCCACTTGGTCTCCAGGTAGCCCAGCGAGAGCCGCTCCGGGAAGCCGGGCGGCTCGTCCTCCATGACGTAGCGGGAACCGGTGGCGGCGAAGCCCGTCAGCACGGCGATGGTCGAGATGTGGTGGAAGGTCTTCAGCCGTGGCGACGCGGCGAGTTCGAGCAGCGTGCGGACGCTGTCGACGTTGCTGCCCCGCAGCGCCTCGTAGGGGTAGGCGAAGTTGACCGCCGCTCCATTGTGGACGATCGTGTCCACGGTGCCCGCGAGCCGGTCGAACCCGTCCTCCTCCAGCCCCAGCCGGGGTTCGGACAGGTCGCCCACCAGCGGCACGACGTGGTCCGCGACCTTGTCGTAGTCCAGGCCGTAGCGGCGGACGCGGCCGGCGAGCCTGCGCCGCGCGTGCGCCTCGTCGTGCGCCCGGACCAGGCAGTGCACCTCCGGGACACCGGCGTCGACGAGGCGGTCGAGCAGGAACACACCGAGGAAGCCGGACGCGCCGGTGAGCAGCACCCGCCGGGGGGCCGCCGGATCACCGGCGGGCGGCGCGCTGAACCGCAACTCCTCCGACAGCCGGGCCTCCTGGGAGAAGTCCACGGCGGTGGCCGCGCTCTCGTCCGCGGCGGAGCGCACGGCGTCGACCTGTCGCGCGAACCGCTCCAAACTCGGATCGGTCAGCAGGGCGCGGACCAGCGACCCGGTCCGGTGCGGCGCGACCCCGGCCTGGCCGCCCACCGCCGCGGCGACCTGCGCGGCCTGGACCGACTGGCCGCCCAGCGCGAAGAAGTCGTCCTGCCGCCGCACGGCGGGGACGCCCAGGGCCCGCTGCCACACCGACGCCACCAGGCGCTCGGCGCCCTCCCGCGGGCGGTCGCGCTCGTCCACCGGCGCCTGCTCGGACTCCCCGGTGGTCCGCAGCCGGTCCCGGTCGACCTTCCCGCTGGACGTGAGGGGCATGGCGTCGACCACCCTCAGCTCGGTGGGCACCATGAACATCGGCAGCCGGTCCCGCAGGTGGCGGCGCAACGCCTCGGGCAGCGCCCGCCGGTCCGCGCCGCCTGCCCCCGTGACCCAGCCGCACAGGTGCCGGGCACCGGCCGGCCCGTCGAGCACCGCGACCACGGCCTCCTCCACCTGGTGGTGCGCGGCCAGCACGATCTCGATCTCGCGCAGCTCCACGCGGAAGCCGTCGATCTTGACCTGCCGGTCCCGGCGGCCGAGGAACTCCAGCACCCCGTCGCGTCGCCAGCGGGCCATGTCGCCCGTGCGGTAGAGCACGCCTCCGCGCCGGTCGGAGAACTGGTCGGGCACGAACCGCTGGGCGGTGAGCCGCGGCTTGTTCAGGTAGCCGATCGCCACACCGTCGCCGCCCACCCACAGCTCGCCCTCCTCCCCGACGTCGGCGAGCGACCCGTCCTCCCGGACCACGTACGCCGTGGAGTCGCAGACCGGGCGGCCGATCGGCACCGACTCGGCCTCCGGCGGCAGCTCCTCCACCACGTGGGCGGTGCTCAGCCCCGTGTTCTCGGTCGGTCCGTAGCCGTCGACCAGCCGGCCCGGCCGGGCCGTCGCCAGGAGCTTGCGGACCACGTTCGGGTTCAACGCGTCGCCGCCCGCGACCAGGCGGCGCAGACCGCGGAACATCTCCGGCCGCTGGGCGACGAACTGGTGGAACAACGCGGACCCGAGCCACATCGTGGTCACCCGCTGCTGCGCCAGGAAGGACTCCAGGGCCGGCGCGGACAGCACGGTCTCCCGCGTCGGGATCGCCAGCCGCGCGCCGTTCAGCAACGCGCCGAACAGTTCGAAGACCGACATGTCGAAGGTCGGGTTGACGGTCGCGCACACGGTGTCGTCGGGGCGGAACGCGAGGACACCCGTGTTCCGCGCCAGCCGGACGATCCCGCGATGCGGCACCACCACCCCTTTGGGCGCGCCCGTCGAACCCGACGTGTACATGACGTAGGCGGGGTGCCGAGCGGTCAGTTCCGGCCGCTGCGGCGGCTCGGCGTCGACGGTGTCCCGCACGCCCAGCACGAGGACGTCCGACGGCAGCGCGTCGTTCCCGGTCGGCGGAACGACCACGACGCCGCACCCCGCGTCGGCGAGCACGGTTTCGACCCGCGGCTGCGGATCGTCCGGTCCGATCGGAACCCACCGGGCTCCGGTGCGCAGGATGGCGAGAATCGCCACATAGGCGTCCACCGACCGCTCGATCGCCACCGCGACGGAATCCCCCACCCGGACACCTTCCGCGGCCAACACCGCCGCCAGGTTCTCCATGCGGCGCAGGACTTCGCCGTAAGTCAGGTCCTCGCCGTCCTGAGGGGACAGCGCGACAGCGTCGGGAGTCGCTTGCGCCTGTGCCGCGAACAACTCGTGGACGAGCCCGTCACGTGGATAGTCCGTGGCTGTTCGATTCCACGTCCGAACCCTATCCAGGTGCTCGGCCCGCGACGGCTCCGGCGATTCCAAGAAACCCACTCCCCAACGCGGTGAAAGGTGCCACAAACACGATATTATCGCAGGTCAGAGGCTGCAAGCGGCCGTTCGGGTAACTGGCCTTCACCGTGTTGCGCTGGACTTTCCGAGTGCATTTCCCCGACTGCCCGCCAAGTGGTCAGCGGCCGATCAGGGAAAATCCTCCCACCGGTCTTGCCCCGGTCGGTTCGGCGGAGTAGAGAAGTGCGCGGTGACAAGTTCGTCGGCGATAGAAATGCCCCCTGAATCAGTCCGGGCAATTCCTGCACCGCAGGGCGATGTGCCCGCCGCCGACGGACCCGACGGACCCCGCCGCGGGCGACCGGGCGTCCTCGGCCTGATCATTCCGGGTCAGTCCGCCATTCGACCTGGACACCGAACGATGGTAGGGCGACCGTTCAGAGTCTTTTCCGGTCGGCACGGAGCAATTGTCCTGTCGGTCCGGTCACGGTGCGGCCGGCGCGCCCTAGCCTGCGGAAGTCCGGAAGACGCACAGGAGGTGCGATGAGGACAGCATCCTGGTTGACGGCCACGGCCCTGGTAGCCGGTGGACTGGCGGGTGTCACACCGGTCGCCGTGGCCGATGTGCTGGGCGCGGGCGCGCCCGGCGCGATCGATGGCAGCTATGTGGTGGTGCTCAAGGGAGAACACCCCGCGGGTGACCTGGCGACCCGGTACTCGGGCACGGTCGTCCACACGTTCTCCCAGGTGTTCCAAGGGTTCTCGGTGCGCATGACGGCACGCGACGCGCGGCGGCTCGCCGCCGACCCGGCGGTGTCCTATGTGCAGCAGAACCAACGGGTGAGAGTCGCCGGCGAGCAGCGCAACCCGCCGTCGTGGGGACTGGACCGGATCGACCAGCCCCGCCCGCCGCTGGACGACAACTACCGGTACCCCAACACGGCGTCGAACGTCACCGTCTACGTCGTCGACACCGGAGTCCGGGTCAGCCACCGGGACTTCGGCGGACGTGCGGTGTGGGGCACGAACACCGTGGACGATCAGCAAGAGGACTGCCACGGGCACGGCACGCACGTCGCGGGCACCGTCGGCGGGCGCACCTACGGCGTGGCGAAGGAAGTCCGGCTGGTCTCGGCGAAGGTGTTCGACTGCTACGGCAACGGCAGCAGCGAGGACGTCGCCGAGGCGTTGGACTGGGTGGTGTCGCAGCACGTGTCCGGCCCGGCCGTGGCGAACATGAGCCTCGGCGGCGACGCCCCGGACCGCGTGATCGAGGACGCGGTGCGGCGGACCATCGCCGACGGCGTGGTCGCGGTGGTGGCGGCGGGCAACGAGTCCGACGACGCGTGCCGGCACTCGCCGTCACGGGTGCGGGAGGCGTTGACCGTCGCGTCGACCGGCTGGAACGACGGCCGGTCGTACTTCTCCAACTACGGAAGCTGTGTCGACCTGTTCGCGCCGGGTGAGAGCATCACCTCGGCGTACAACGGCAGCGACACGGACTCGGGCGACCTGTCCGGCACGTCCATGGCGACGCCGCACGTGGCCGGGGCGGCAGCACTGCTGCTGTCCGGGAACCCCGCGCTCACGCCGGACCAGGTGGCTACCGCGTTGCTGAACGACGCCACCAAGAACGTGGTGTCCAACCCCGCGGGCTCGCCGAACCGACTCTTGACGGTCAAGCCCGCGTACCGGCCCGGCCACTGACCCGGCCCGCGCCGGGCCGCCCGCACCCTCCGGACCCGCCCGTCGACCACGACCCTGGTCGACCGGCCGGTGTCATCGCGTCGGAGGGTGCGGGCGGCCCGGCGCAGCCGTCCTCTTCGGACATATCACTGCCGAAGAACTCCTTCAACGCCGAACGTGCCACGGATGGCGCAGTCTCCAGGGGCATCGGCGGTGCCCGCGCACTGCCCTCGACGCCCTGTCCGGCGGTGTCCGGCGCGCCCTTGGATGGGCTCGTCGCCGCCCGGCTCGAACGGGGAGGCGACGACCGATCACCTGTCGTGGAAGGAGTGTTGATGAAGCTGTCCCAGCGGGCCCGATCCGCGCTGAACCGCGTCGGCGCACTGGTACTCGCCGTCGCGGCGTTCGGGTTGGCTCCCGTATCGGCCAACGCCGGAACCCTCCCGGCCCAGTTCGAGTACAGCTATGAGACCGGCTTCGAGGGCTGGACCGCCAAGACCGACCAGAACACCGGCGTCCCCGAGTGCGAGCCGCACGTCTCGTCGGTGGGTCGCTCGACCGCCAAAGCCAAGGACGGCGTCCACAGCGTCGACTTCGTGACGGACGGCACCCACGACTGCGGCCTGCTCTGGCTCGAACGCGAGTTCGCGGTCGGCACCACCGCGCCGGTGCGGCTCGACCTGTCGATGTGGCTGTGGACCGCGGACCTCCCCGGCGGCGGCGCCGGCGGTTTGAACAAGGTGGCCGCGTACAGCGGCCCCACCTGCGTCGACGACCCGGTCCAGGAGAACGGCTGGGTGGGCTTCACCGAACTCGGCGACACCGGCCACGACGAGGCCGCCGGCTGGTACGAGTACCGCTACCAGGCCACCGTCACGCCGAACGCCGACGGCAACATCTGCGTCGGGCAGGCATTCAAGATCGCCTCGACATACCCCTTCATCAAGCACTACTACCTCGACCAGACCACCGTCACGCTGTCCTGACCCCACTCCGCGGTGCTCCCGTCCCACCACCGGTGGGGCGGGAGTCCGGTCCCGATCAGGGTCGGTCCGCCGAGGCGGCGGCGAACCGCGCCGCGACCGTCGCGACCGCGGCACGGAGTTCCGGCCCGCCGTCGACGCGGAAGGCGAACGGCACGCACGCCAACCACTCCTGCGCGTACATGCCCGGATTGCTCGTGCTGCCGACCAGCACGCACCCGTCCCCTGCTGGTTCGAGCCGTCCCATGGGAGGCCGGACCCACGGCGCCACCTCGCGCAGCGGGGCGTCGAACACCACGCGGGTGGGGAACTCCCACCCGGTGCCCAGGTTCTCCTCCACCACCGCCACCGGGTCGAGGCCTTCGGGCGGCTCGAACCCGTGCGCGGTCTGCCGGACCGCGCGCACCCGGTCGACCCGGTAGGTGCGGACCGCGTCCGCGCGGTGGGAGTGGCACAGCAGGTACCAGCGCCCGTGGCGGACGACGACCGCCCAGGGGTCCACCTCGGCCTCCCACTCGTTGCCGGCCTCGCTCCGGTACGTGACCAGCACCCGGCGTCGGGCCGCGACAGCGGCGACGAGCGCGCTGGTGGTGGCCGGGTCCGGGCGGGCCGAGTGCCGGTCGGGCGCGGCCGACGCGTGCTCCCGCAGCGCGCCCGCCTGCCGGCCGACGCGCTCGGGCAGTGCCCGGATGACCTTGTTGAGCGCGGAGCCGACGAGGTCGTCGACGTCGGCGGCGGCCGGGTGCCCGTCGAGCACCGCCATGACCAGGCCGAGTGCCTCGGACTCGGTGAAGACGACCGGGGGGAGCCTGGTGCCGCGCCCGAGCCGGTACCCGCCGTACGGGCCGCGGGTCGACTCGACGGGGATGCCCGCCTCCCGCAGGATGCCGACGTACCGACGCGCGGCCCGCTCCGTGACGCCCAGCGACGCGGCGAGTTCGCCTGCTGTCACACCGGGGCGGGCTTGGAGGATCTCCAGGGCGCGCAGGGCGCGCGCGGTGGGGCTGGGATCGGTCGGCACACGAGCAGGCTAGGCGGTCCCGGGAGTGAACCGGAAGCAGATCGTCCGGAACTGGCTCTAGCGTGACGGGCAGTGGGAGCACCGGCTCCGAGCCGACCGTGTTGGAGAGAGAAAACCGATCATGGACATCCTGCTCATCGGCGGCCTGTGGCTCGACGGGTCCGCCTGGGACGACGTCGTGCCCGTCCTCGAAGCACTGGGCCACCGCCCGGTGCCGCTCACCCTCCCGGACCACGCGTCCGCCACTCTCGACGACCAGGTGGCGGCGGTGCTCGGCGCGGTGGCGTCGGCGTCCGGAAAACCCGTGGTGGTAGGGCATTCGGCCGCCGCCACGCTGGCCTGGCTGGCCGCCGACGCGCTACCGGGGCAGGTTGCCCGGGTCGTCCTCGTCGGCGGCTTCCCGGCCGTCGACGGGCAGCCCTACGCCGACTTCTTCGAGGTGGCGGACGGCGTCATGCCGTTCCCGGGGTGGGGTCCGTTCGAGGGGCCGGACTCCGCCGATCTCGACGCGGAGGCCCGGCGCGGCTTCGAGGCGCGCGCGATCCCCGTTCCCGAAGGGGTGGCCAGGGGCGTGGTGCGGCTGACCGACGAGCGGCGGTTCGACGTGCCGGTCCTGGTCGTGTGCCCCGAGTTCGGCACCGCCCAGGCCGAGGAGTGGATCGGCGCCGGTGACGTGCCCGAACTCGCCAAGGCCCGGCACGTCGACTTCGCGGACATCGACTCGGGCCACTGGCCGATGATCACCAAGCCGGTCGAACTCGCCCGACTGCTGGCCGCGGCGGCTGCCGAGTCCTGAGGGGGTCGCCGAAGCCTCGGTGGGTCGCCAAACCCGAGGAAGTCGCCGAAGCCTCGGTGGGTCGCCAAAACCCGAGGAAGTCGCCGAAACCCGAGGAAGTCGCCGCACTCGCCCGCACGACCGCCCGGCATCAGCGACCCTCGCGGGAGTGGTCGGCGATCAGCGCGGCGGTGTGCTCGCCGTGCTGGTGGCAGAAGCCGTGCGCTCCGGGAGAGGTCACGGCGCGGCCTTGCCGGGCGGTGGCCCCCAACCGGGTCGCCCAGGATGCCGGGCAGAACGTGTCGTGTTCGCCCCGCACCACGAGCACCGGGCAGGAAACCTCCGCGATGGTCTCCTCGGGACGATCGCTCTGTGCGGAGCGCAGGAACCCGCAGATCGTCCGGAAACCGATGCGGGCACAGCCGGGCAGGACGGTGCGCCACAGGTGGAGCGGCTCGTGCGCCGCGTCGCGGAGCAGGGCGGGCAACAGCAGCGGCAGTCGCCTCAGCGTGGGCGGGAAGGTCGGCGACAGCAGGACCAGGGCCTGGACGGCTCCGGGGTTCTCGACAGCGGCGCGCAGGGCGGCCTGCGCGCCGGTGGAGTGCCCGACCAGCACGACGGGTGCGTCCGGCACGGCCGCCAGCCACGCGGCCACCGTCGCGGCGACGGCCGGAAGGTCCGCCCGACCCACGTCCAGCACGAACGTCTGGGTCCACGCCGCACACCCGTGCGCGGTGTTCATCAGGTACTCGACCACGCCGAGCCCGGGGACGACGACCGCGGCCGGCACTCCGGCGCGTCGGTCGCCCGCGTGCAGGCTGCGCACCCGCCGGCCGCGGACCTCGTCGTACCGGGCGCGGTGGTGGTGCTCCATCGACGCGACCTCCTCGTACGCGGGAACACAGCCGGCGGTGCGGGTCGATCCCGGCAGAGCACCGGCAGGTCCGGCGAAGTCGACACCCAGGCCGCCGAGCCGGCCCCCGAAAGCGGGCAGGCCCGCAGCGGCGGCGTTGCTCCGTACGGGTTGTGACCAGCCGGAACGCTCACGCCGGCCGGCGAACCGCTGTTCCCGCGCCACCCTGCATGCTACAGTCTGTCACCGCGATGTGACGTTGCGCAACTGGCCGAGGTGGGGACGCTCATATGACCGGCTTCTGTCCTTCATCGACGTCCGCCGACCGCACCTCGCACGTCCTCCGGCGCTGGCTGGACATCAACGGGCTGACCACCGCCGACCTGGTGCGGGACCTGGAGTGCCGGGCGCACCGGCACCGGTGGAGCCGGGAAGAACTCGACTCGTGCCTGAGGTGGGCTCGCTCCGAGCACGGCGACGACCCCATGCCGCCCCGGCTCCTCCAGGCCGTGTTCAGCCACATGGAGGAGACGCTGAAGGACGCCATCGCCGCGATCCGCTGGGCGTCGGTCCTGCACCAGGCGGGCGCGGACCTGGCGACGACCGCGTTGCGGGAGCAGGTGACCCGGTTGGAGCGCGAGATCCCGACGCAGCGGACCGCCGCGGGAACCGCCGAACCGGCGTCCGCGTCGCCCGGCAGGCGTCCCGACAACCTCACCCCCCGCGAACGGCAGGTCCTCCAGCTACTGGGCCTGGGCCAGTCGAACCGCCGGATCTCGCGGTGCCTGGGCCTGTCGGAGAAGACCGTGAAGAACTACCTCAGCTCGTTGTTCGCGAAGCTGGCCGTCACCGACCGGACGACGGCGGTGCTCGTCGCCCTGCACCACGGGTACATCTCCCTGCCCCCGATGGCTCGTGACCTGCCCGATCCGGTGCTCCGGTGACCTCGCGGGTGGCCGTGGTCACCGGGGGTTCGCGCGGCATCGGGCGCGCGGTGGTGGCCACCCTGACGAGGGATGGCCACGACGTCGCGTTCTGCTACGAATCCGACGACGAAGCCGCGCGGGACGCGGTGGCCGAGGCGGAATCGCGCGGCCGGGCCGTCGTGGCGGTGCGCTGCGACGTCGCCGACCCCGACGCGGTGCGGCACTTCGTGGCGCGGGTGCACGACACGCTGGGGCCGGTGTCGGTCCTGGTGAACAACGCCGGCGTCATGCAGGACGGTTGGCTGGCGAGGATGCGCGACGAGCAGTGGGCCCGCGTGCTGGAGGTGAACCTCACCGGCGTGTTCCGGATGACGCGGGAGATCGTGCCGGACCTGATGAGCCGGCACGGCGGATCCGTCGTCACGCTGTCGTCGGTGGTGGGCTTGGACGGCAACGCCGGACAGGTGAACTACGCGTCGTCCAAGGCCGCGCTGACCGGCTTCACCCGGTCGCTGGCCAAGGAGCTGCGGCCGTTCGGGATCCGGGTGAACGCCGTTGCGCCGGGTTTCATCAGGACCGCGACGACCCGCCCCTACGAGGACAGGTGGCGGCCCCTCATCCCGCTGGGCCGGTTCGGCACCCCCGAGGAGGTGTCCGAGCTGATCGGTTTCCTGGTCTCCGACCGGGCCTCCGGCATCACCGGGCAGGTGCTGCGGATCGACGGCGGGCTGCGGATGTGACGGTCCTCCCGCGTCACGGTCCCGGTGGTGGGCCGAACACGGCGGACTGCAGGTGGCTGGTCTTGAGGAACACGTAGGCCGCCTCCCCGTGGACGCCCGCCGACCGGCCGGTTCCGCCGTGGCTGGGCAGCAGGGGGACGAAGTCGAGGTGCGGTTGGTTCACCTTGAGCATCGCCCCGTTGCGCACACCGGTCACGAACCGCTCGGCGACGGCGGGATCGCCGGTCCACAACGAGTTGCGGAGCCCGTAGCGGTTCCCGTCCAGGAAGTCGATCACCTGGGACAGCAGGCGGTCCGGGTCGGGGTCCAGGGCCGGCACGACGACCGACAGCAGTGGGAAGAACGTCTCGTCGCGGACGGCGGCCAGTCCCGCCGCCAGGTCCAGGCCGTCGACCCGGAGCACGGTGGGCTCCAGGAACGGCCCGGCGGGGTGCACCGCACCGGCGAGGGTGCGGCGTCGCCCACCGCACACCACGACCGCGCCGGCGGCTCGGGCCTCCGCCAGCACGGCGACGTGCGCGTCACCGGGCACCGGCGTGAGCAGGGTCGTCTCGTCCTCCGGGCGGCCGGGCAGGAGGTCGACGGCACGCCGGCGCAGCTCCTCGACCACCTCGTCCGCCACCTCCGGGTGGACCACCGCCCGGTTGGGCGCGATGCACATCTGCCCGGAGCAGTGGAACGCCGTCAGCAGGGACTCCACCGCGTCGGCCGTGGAGGCGTCCTTCCACACCACGACCGTGTCATTGCCCGACAGTTCGAGCACGGCCTTCTTTCCCCGGTCCACACAGGACTGGTGGAAGCGGTGACCACGATCGCTGTTGCCGTAGTAGACGATGTCGTGGATTCGCGGGTCGTCCAACCACTGGTGGAGCACTAGGTCCGGGTCCGCGCAGAAGAAGCCCAGCGTTCCGGGCGGCGCGTGCAGTTCCTCCAGACAGGGCACGAGAACGTGCCGCAGCAGGAACATCGTGCTCGACGGGGAGCGCCGTGGCACCCGGACCACCACCGCGTTGCCGGCCATGAGCCCGTGCACCGCCACGGTCGTGGCGCTGAAGGCAGGCGCGTTCCCGGGCGGGTTGACCGCGACAACGCCGTCAGGTTTGTGCTGTAGCACCAGACGTCGGTCCCCGTCGCGCCACTCGAAGCGCATGAGGCGCTGGTACCAGCGGCACGACTTCTCATCGAACATCCCCAGCATGCTGTCGATGAGCCATCGGCCGACGCGCCCGGGGCACCCCTCGGCGATCAGCAGCGCCAGGAACTCCTCGGCCGCGTCGCGCAACCGTCGGCAGAACAGCGGTC
The DNA here is from genome assembly GCF_050942485.1 of Actinosynnema sp. CS-041913. NCBI lineage: Bacteria > Bacillati > Actinomycetota > Actinomycetes > Pseudonocardiales > Pseudonocardiaceae > Actinosynnema > Actinosynnema sp. CS-041913. The sequence continues at coordinate 5,264,692 of NZ_CP192037.1, forward strand.
CCAGGGCGAACCGCTGTGCCGTCGGCACAGCGGCCCACCGGGGCGCAGCCTGCGCCGCCGCGACGGTGGCGGCACGCACCTCGTCCGGACCGGCGAGGGCGTGGCGACCGGGCGGCGGTGGCAGGTCTGCCCGCGGTTCCTCCGACGGGGAGCCGACCTGCGGCGAGGTCATCGGGCACCACCCGTCCCGCTGAGCGTCCGGCAGGCCGCTTCCACCACACCTGCCCGGTGCTCACCGCTCTCGAAGTCCCGGTGGCGGAGTATCGCGACCAGCGCTTCCGCGTTGTGGGCGACGCCTCGGCACACGAATTCCTCCAGTGCCTGGATCAGGCGACGGCGGGCGGTGTCCCGGTCGGGCCCCCAGCAGACGACCTTGGCCAGCAGCGGGTCGTAGTGCGGCGACACGGTGGTCCGCGGTGTGAGCCAGGTGTCGACGCGGACACCCGGACCACCGGGGAGGACGAGGTCGGTGACGGTGCCGCAGCTCGGAGCCCAGTCGCGTGCGGGGTCCTCGGCGGTGATGCGCGCCTCCACCGCGTGTCCGCGCGGCGGCGCCTCGTCCGGCACGGGCTCCCCCATCGCTTCGCGGATCATCCAGGCGACCAGGTCGTGTCCGGTGCGGACCTCGGTGACGGGGTGTTCGACCTGGAGCCGCGGGTTGATCTCGGTGCAGAAGGGCTCACCCGCGTCATCGATCAGGAACTCGACCGTGGCGAGGCCGCGCAGCCCCAGGTGGCGGGCCGTGCGCACCGCCCAGTCGCCCAGCGCCTCGCGCCGGGAGGGGGTCAGCCCCGCCGCCGGGGACTCCTCGACCAGCTTCTGGTTGCGCCGCTGCACCGTGCAGTCCCGCTCACCGAGGTGGACGGCGTTCCCGTGGCGGTCGGCGAGCACCTGGACCTCGACGTGTCGCGCGTTTTCCATCCATTTCTCCACGTACAGGCGGTCGTCGTGGAACAGCGTCCACGCCGAGTCACGGGCCTTGTCGAAGACCGCGGCCAACCGGTCCTCGTGGTCGACCCGGACGACGCCACGGCCACCGCCGCCGACCGCGGCCTTGAGCGCGACCGGGTAGCCGATGTCACGCGCCTGACCGGTGGCGTCGGCCAACCCCGTCACCGGGTTCCGCGAACCGGGCAGCACGGGCAGTCCCGCCGCCGACACCGCGTTGCGGGTGGCGATCTTGTCGCCGAGCAGGGTGAGGTGCTCGGGGGACGGCCCCACCCACGTGATGCCGCTGTCACGGCAGGCGGCGGCGAAATCCGCGTCCTCGGCGAGGAACCCGTAGCCGGGGTGCACCGCGTCGGCCCCGGTGCGGGCACAGGCGTAGAGCAGGGCGGGGATGGAGAGGTAGCTGTGGTCCGCCGGTCCGGGCCCGACGCACACCGCGTCATCCGCGAGGCGCACCGGGAGGCTGTCGCGGTCCGCGGTCGAATGCGCCACCGCACAACGGATGTCGAGCAGGCGGCAGGCTCTGATGACGCGCACCGCCACCTCGCCCCGGTTGCACACGAGCAGCGTGTCGATCATGCGGTGCGCCGGCCGGTAGGTGGTTCGTCGGCCGGGTCGGGCAGCAGGTCGACGAGCGGCTGCCCGTACTCGACGAGCTGCCGGTCGGCGACGTGGATGGCGCTGACGGTGCCCGCCCGGTCGGCGACGACCGGGGTGAAGACCTTCATCGCCTCGACCAGGCCGAGTTCGTCACCGGCCGCGGCCCGGTCGCCGACTTCCACGAACGGGGGTTTGCCGGGCGCGGGGCACCGGTGGAAGACGCCGATCGCCGGCGCGGTCACGGGGATCGTGTCCGGTGCGGGGCAGTCGACCGGCGCCGCGTCGGCGCTGCTGTCGGTCTTTGCCGAGTCGGCACTGGTTCCGGTCTCCGCCGCAGCGGGGTTGCCTCCCGGTTCCGGGCGCAGGGTCACATCGAGTTCGAACCGGCCGTTGCGCACCTGGATCCGCTGTGCGCGGGACGGCCCGACGAGGGCCAGCACCTCGCTGAGCGTCTGGACCACCACCGCCGCGACGTCCTTCCGGTCGGGAGGCGGGTGCAGGCCAGGCCGGTCGGTAGGCGGGTGCGGGCCAGGCCGGTCGGGTGGCGGGTGCGGGCCAGGCCGGTCGGGTGGCGGGTGCAGGCCGGACGCAAGTCGATCATCCACTGTGGACCCCATTCCGCCCCGTGGCGTCCGTGGCGCGGCCGGCGTCGGTGGCGACATCGCCGTGCCGGCACCAGGCGCGGCCCAGTGCCCGCAGGCGTCGACTTCGGCGTGTCACGAGCGCCGGGCCGCTCTGCCCCCGGAGTTCGGCGAGGTGTCGGCGCAAAGCCGCGGCCAACAGCTCTCCCGCGAGCGCGGGTGCGGTGTGCGCGCCACCCGGCGGTTCGTCCACGACCTCGTCGATCAACCCGTGCCGGTGCAGGTCGGTCGCGCGCAGGTGCAGCGCGCGAGCCGCCTCCGGCGCCTTGGCGCTGTCCGAGAACAGGATCGCCGCGCACCCCTCCGGGCTGATGACCGAGAAGGTCGCGTTCTGCTGCATCAGCAGGCGGTCCCCGATGGCCAGGGCGAGCGCTCCCCCGCTGCCGCCTTCGCCGATCACGGCGCACAGCACCGGGGTGGCCAGCCGGGCGGCGGTGAGCATGGTCTCGGCGATGGCCGCGGACTGGTTGTCGGCTTCGGCGTCCGGGTGCGCGCCGGGGGTGTCGACCAGGGTCACCACCGGGATGGACCAGCGTTCGGCCAGGGTCATCGCCCTCGTCGCCTTGCGGTAGCCGGCGGGCAGCGCCATCCCCCCGTTCCGGGGCCGCGATCCGTCGGTGACCCTGTTGTGGCCGATGACCACGACGGGATCACCGGCCAGTCGTGCCAGCCCGGTGAAGATCGTCGGGTCGTCGGCGCGCAGGCGGTCGCCGTGCAGTTCCAGCACGTCGGTGAACACGGTGTCCAGGTAGTGCGCCAGCCGGGGCCGGTGCGCGGCGCGCACGGCGAGCACCGCGTCCCACGGATCGACCGCCTCCACGGGCCGCGCGAGGCTCGCCGGGGCTCCGGTTCCGCCGGTCGGCTCGCGCGCCGCCGCCCGCGTCGCGTACGCCACCAGGCGACCCAGGCACCCGGGCAGCTCATGCCGGGGCACGACGAGGTCCACGTGCCCGTGCCGCAAGAGGAACGCGGCGGTCTGGAAGTCGGCGGGCAGCGTCCTCCCGGTGGTCTGCTCGATCACCCGCCGCCCGGCGAAGCCCGCTCGGGTGCCCTCCTCGGCCAGCACGACGTCGCCGGCGCTGGCGAAGGACACCTGCACACCGCCGATGACGGGATCGGTGAGCACGCTGAGGTAAGGCACCCCGGCCTCCCGCAGCGCACCGATCGCCGCCGCCGTCTTGGCGCCCTGCACCAAGGCGAAAGCGCCCTCCTGCATGCGACCGCCGCCCGAAGCCGACACCGTCAGCAGGGGAACGCGCTCGTGCAAGGCGATTTCCGCGCCACGTGCGACCTTCTCCCCGACCACGACTCCCATCGACCCGCCGAGGAAGTCGAAGTCGAACACCACCAGCACTACTCGGCGGCCCGCGATGGCGGCGGTGCCGAGCAGGGCCGCTTCCCTCAACCCGGTCCGCTCGCGGGTCCGCGCGTGCCGCAGCGGGTACGGGATGCGGTCGCGGAAGTCGAGCGGATCGCCCGGCGTCAGCGCCGCCTCGTGCTCCTGGAAGGTGCCCGCGTCCACCAGGAAGCCGATCCGGTCCACGGCCGACATCCGGAACGGCGCGGCGCAGCCCGGACAGGTCCACCGGGGCGCGAGCGCGCGGCGCGGCCACCACCGGCGGCACCCGGCGCAGTGCCGCCACCGGTCCGCGGTCGTCTCGATCCTGGCGAGCACGTCGTCGACCACGCGTTCCCCTCCCTCCGACCGCCATCGACCGGGACCGCACCATGATTGCCGGTGGCCGCCGCCGGAACCTCCGGGACGAAGGTCCCGGGACGAACGGCACTGGCGTCGTTCCCCGGCCGCACCGACGATGCCCTGGCTCGGCTGACGCGATCGCCCGGCGGCCGGGACCGGACCGCGTCGCGTGGCCCGCGTGGATCGTCCGGGCGCCGCCGAGACGGAGTTCGCCGATGACGCGTGGCGACGAGGAGCCGATCGCGGTGATCGGCGCGGGCTGCCGCTTCCCGCGCATCCGCGGTGTCCGGGAGTTCTGGCGCGCCCTGTGCGACGGGGTCGACGTGGTGGGTCCGATCGGGGCGGAGCGGTACGGTCTCCGGCCGCTCGCGCAGCCCGACGACGGCAACGGCGGGCCCGCACCCGCGGCGCGGATGGGGTCGCTCGACGACATCTCGGCGTTCGACGCCGGTTTCTTCGGCATCGGCCGGCGGCAGGCCGCGCACATGGATCCCCAGCAGCGGCTGATGGTGGAGACCACGTGGGAGGCCTTCGAGGACGCCGGGATCGTGCCCGGCAGCCCGGCCGCGCACGCGACCGGGGTGTTCGCCGCGCAGACGGCGTCGCACTACTGGCACCTGCTGGCGCGCGACGGTCTGCTCGACATGTACGGGGTGCTCGGGGCGGGGACGCACGCCGGTCTGAGCGGTCAGCTTTCCTTCCAGCTAGACCTGCGCGGCCCGAGCATGACCGTGGACACCAACTGCTCGGGCGGGCTGGCCGCCGTCCACCTCGCGCGCAAGAGCCTGCACGCGGGCGAGTGCGGGTTGGCGGTGGCCGGGGCGGTGCAACTCGTCCTGTCCCCGGAGGAACACCTCGCCTACGGTCGCGCGGGAGTGCTCTCCGCCCGTGGGCGGTGCGCCTTCGCCGATGCCGAGGCGGACGGTTTCGTGCGGGGCGAGGGGTGCGCGGTGGTCGTGCTCAAGCCGCTGTCCGCCGCCTTGCGGGACGGTGACCGGGTGTACGCGGCCCTGCTCGGCAGCGCCATGACGAACGACGGCCGGCAGAGCCCGACGGTGCTCGGCCCGGCGCGTGCCGCCCAGGAGGAGGCTCTGCGCCGCGCATACGACGACGCGGGAGTCGACCCCTCGCGGGTGTCCTTCGTGGAGGCCCACGGTGTCGGCACGCCGGTCGGCGATCCGGTGGAGATCACCGCCCTGGCGTCCGTGCTCGGCCCCGGCCGGCGGCCCGACCACCCGCTCCTGGTCGGCTCGGTGCGGGGCAACCTCGGGCACCAGGAACCCGTCGCCGGGCTCACCGGGCTGATCAAGGCCGCTCTGGCGCTGCACCACCGGGTGCTGCCCGCGACGCTGCACCACACCACGCCGAACCCCGCCGTGCCGTGGGACCGGCTGCCCTGCTCGGTCGTCTCGGAGCCCACCGCGCTGCCCCGGCACGGAGCACCGGTCGCGGCCGGGGTGAACTCGTTGAGCGTGAGCGGCACCAACGTGCACGCCGTACTCGGATCGGTCGACGGACCGCCGGACGACGGCACACCGGACGGTCCGCTGGTGCTGGTGCTCTCGGCACGCCACCCGGACAGCCTCGACGCGCTGATCGACGCCCACGCCGATTTCCTGGAAACCTCGCCCGAGGTGGCCATGGCCGACAGTTGCCACACGGCGGCGGTCCGTCGCGCGCACCACCCCTACCGGCGGGTGTTCCGGGCGGGTGACCGCGCGGAGATGGTGGAAGCCCTGCGCCACCGGCCCCGTGCGGTGCACGCCGCCGCGTCGCCCGCGCCGCCGGAGGTGGTGCTCGTCCTGCACGACGGCCACGCCGACCGCGCCTGCATCGAGGAGCTTTCCCGCCGCAGCAACACTTTCCGCGACGCCGTCCAGCAGGCCGAAGCGGCGTTGCGCTGCCTACCCGGCACGCCGCCGTTCGACCCGGCGATGGTGCCCGACACCATGTCGTGGCTGCTGGCGATGGGGCTGACGGCGTTGTGGCGCGACTGGGGCGTGCCGGCGAGGACCGTGCGGGCGAGTGGTTCGGGATCGGTTGTCGACCCGGATCGTCCGGTGCTGCACTTCGACCGCACCGGGGTTTCCTCCAGCGACACGACCGAAGGCGACCACGCGGTCTACGACTCGCTGGTGGATGCGGCGGCCCGCCTCCACGAGATCGGGCACGACGTGCGGTGGGAGCGAATCCTCCCACCCGGTCGACCGGTGAGCCTGCCGCCTTATCCGTGGCGCAAGGACCGGTACTGGGCGCCGACGACGGGCGGCCCCGCCGAACAGGCCCACCCGCTGCTGCCCGACCACGCCACCGAGGAGCGCACGGTGCGGTGGCGTGCGACCCCGCACCCGGCCGGTTCGCCGTTGACACCGGGCGGGTTGGTGGAACTGGCGGCGGCGGTCGCCCACCGGCTGTGTGGTTCCGCCCCGGCCACGCTCCGGCAGTTGCGCGTGATGCACCGCGCGGCACTCCGGCAGGTGAGCGCGGTGCCCAAGCCGGCACTCCGGCACGACGGCGCGTTGGAAGCCACCGGGCTGGCCGCGCGGCCGGGTCGCTGGCGGTTCACCGTCACCGAGGCTCCCGGCGTCGCGACGGAACGATCGGGGCCACCCCGTCGCCTCGCCGAAGGGTTCGCGCGGAGATCGCGGCAGCGTGACGCGCAGGAACTCCTTGCCGAACTGCGCCCCCTGCGACAGCTCGGCCTCATCCCGGTGACCGACGACGATGCCGTGGCATGGCACGCCGGGACAGCGGCGGAACTGGAGTCCCGCGGTGTGCGCGGCCTGGTCCGGCACGGGAACGCCGTGCTGCTGCGACTGGCCGCCCCACCACCCGGTGAGGTCGACTTCCGGTTCCCGCCGGACCTGCTGGACCTGTTGCTGGAGGTGGCCTCGGGTTCGGCACCGGAGGTGCCCGGCGACGTGCTCGACATCGAGCGGGCCACCGTCACGGGCCGCTGGACGTCCCTGATGTGGGGACTGGTGAGCTGCCCGCCGGACGGGCCCGCGGACATCCGGGTGTGCGACGACGAGGGCGCGGTGCTGGTCGGGTTGGGCGGCGTGCGCCGCGCTTCCTCACCGGTGCGGGTCGACGTCCGGTGACGGCGTGTTCCGGATCTGCGCCAGCACGTCCTCCCACTCCCGGTGGAGGCAGTCGAGGAACACCTCGGGCCGGCGGATCGCCGCCGGGTCGAGGTTCAGACCGATGTGGCAGTTGGCGCCGTAGGACACCATCACGGCGGTCGCCGCCCCGAGGACCACGGGCGCGAACGGGTACACCGCCTCCACCCGCGCACCCGCCAGCCACGCCGACTCGGCGGTGCCGGGAAAGTTGGAAGCCAGCAGATCGTTGCCGCGGAACAACATCCGCTCGGCGAACGCGATCACCGGTGCGGGCATCGGCGTCGCGCAGCGGGCCAGCACCGCCAACGCCTTGAGCGCCGTGCCGTCGCGCGCGGAGGCGACCGCGGCCCGCACACCGCGGACCCGTCGGGCGAAGTCCGCTCCGCTCATCGGAGCGGCCAGTCGGTGGCTGGCGAACCGGTTGCCGCCGGGGTCCGACTCGGCGGTGCGGGTGCTGATCGGCATCAGCACCGGCAACTCGGCGAGTTCGACGCCGAAGTGCTCGTGGTACCGGCTGAACGCGCCGAGCAGCAGCGCGAGGTAGCAGTCGTTCATCGAGCCGCCGACGGCCCGGCCGGCCGCCCGCAGATCGGCCGTCGGCAGGGTCACGGCGTCGAAGAACCGGGCTCGGCTCCGCCCGCTCAACAGCGGCGAGGGTGGCGCGGCGGGCAGCATGGTCGCCTTGAGGACGGTGCGCGCGAACCGTCCCGCCCGGACTCCCGCCGCCACCGGGCCCGACGAGCGGCGAGGCGCGCCGACCCGGTGTCGCCCGTCCGGCGGGGCCGTCGGCGTCGGCAGCGGGGTGAGCCGGACCGGGCTGTCGGACGCCCCGGCGTCGTGCAGCACGGCGAATAGCTGCGCGGCGCCGATGCCGTCGCAGAGGCTGTGGTGCAGCTTGAGGACGTACGCGGCGCCGCCTCCGGCCAGCCCCTCCACGAGGGTCGCCTCCCACAGCGGGCGCGTGCGGTCGAGAGGGGTCAGGGCGGCGGTGCGCGCCAGGTCGAGCAGCCGCCGGAGGGTGCCCGGCTCCGGCAGCCGGACCCGGCGCAGGTGGTAGCCGAGGTCGAAGTGCGGATCGTCCTCCCAGCGCGGCCGACCGAGCCGCACCGCCGAATCGGCGACCCGCTGCCGCAGTCTCGGCGCCACCCGGCTGAGCCGGTCGTGCCGCCGCACCAGGTGGTCCCAGTCCGGCGCCCGGTCCAGCACCTCGACCGCCATGATCACGACCCGGATGCGGGGATCGGTCTCACCACGCCAGAACATCGTCTCCATCGCGCTCATCCGGGGCTCGGCGCTCCAGAGCGGCGGGCCGGTGGGGGTAGGCCGCATGAGACCTCGCTTCCGGACGCAGTCCACGGCAAGCCGCCGACGCCACCACCTCGGGCCGCCGGAGGTCGAGAGTGATTGTCGGAGAACGACACCCGCTCGACCACGTGACTTCCGACCGGGGACCTCCAGCCCCGGCCGGACGGAGCAGTCACCGGCCCGGATTAGCCCTCGGCCGGAGCGCCACCGCCCGGACTTCCCCGCGCCATTGCCCCGATGCGCCCCGAGACGGGATGGTGCTGCCCGGAACAGTCCGGCCCGCCCCGAGGAGGCGTCATGGCGTCGATCGCACGCCTCATCCCCGTCCGGGAAGTGCACCGCGACGCGGTCGTCGTGGGCAGCGGTTTCGGCGGCGCGGTCGCCGCGCTGCGGTTGGCCGAGGCCGGTGTGCGCACCCTCGTGCTGGAACGGGGACGGCGCTGGCGGGGCGCGGCGGCCTTCCCCCGGCTGTACCACCCGGACCGCCGGGTGAGCTGGCTGGCCAGGACGCCCGTGCTGCCCGGCTCGCCGCCGGCGTTGTTCCCCCGGTACACCGGCCTGGTGGAGAAGGTCGCCGGCCGGGGGATCAGCGTGCTGTGCGGGGCGGGCGTCGGCGGCGGTTCGCTGCACTACGGCGGAGCCTCGACCCGCCCGTCCGCCGAGCTGTTCAGCCGGGTCATGCCCGCCGGCGTCGACTTCGAGGAGCTGAACCGGTTCCACTACCCGCGGGCGGCGGCGGCGCTGCGCCTCTCCCCCGTTCCCGACGACGTCCTCCGCCACGAGCGGTACACCTCCAGCCGGCGCTTCCTGGTCGAAGCCCGCAAGGCGGGCCTGCGGACCTCGCGCCTGCGGCAACCGATGGACTGGGACGTCGTGCGCCGGGAACTCGCCGGCGGGCTGCCGCCGTTCGCCGCCCACGGGGACGTCCTCTACGGCGTCAACAACAACGCACGCCACTCCTTGGACAAGACCTACCTCGCCGCCGCCGAAGCCACCGGATCATGCGAAATAGCCCCGCTCCACGTCGTCCGGGAACTCACTGCCGGCACAACGCACCGCTACACGCTCCGGTGCGACCGCATCGCGACCGACGGCACGGTGCAGGAGCACATCCGCGTCGCCACCGACACGGTGTTCCTCGCGGCGGGCTCAGCCGGCACGTCCGATCTCCTGGTGCGTGCGCGAGGATCCGGCGCGCTGCCCGACCTACCGGACGGCGTCGGGCGGTACTGGGGCAACAACGGAGACCGCATCCACCTCCGCACCTTGGCGCCCGGCCCCACCCTGCCGCGTCAGGGCGGCCCGGCCTGCGTCGGCGCAGACGACTGGGCCGCGCCCACCGGACCGGCGACCGTGCAGCACCTCCCATTGCCCTTCGGGTTCGAGACCAGGAGCACGGTGTTGGTGTGCATGGGGCTACCCGACGGGTATGGGGCTTTCCACTACGACACCGGAACCGGAGAGTCCGGACTGACCTGGCCGACGGGGGCCGACAGCGGGGCAGGGCGGGCGGTCCGGGCGGTCGTCCGCCGACTGGTGGCGGCGGGTGGCGGGGTGTCCGTCCACCTCACCGCCGCCGTGCCGGTCACCTTCCACCCGCTCGGCGGCGCGGTCATCGGCCCGGTCTGCGACCAGGCCGGCCGGGTGCACGACCACCCGGGCCTCCACGTCACGGACGCCGCGCTGATCCCCGGCACCACCGGCTGCTGCAACCCCTCGTGGACCATCACCGCCTTGGCGGAACGCTGTATGGACCGGCTCCTGTCCGGAGGGCGCGGGCTCTCCTGAGACCGGAAGGTCCGTAGCCCTATCTCCCCGCACCCGAGCCGCTGTCGCGCGACGCCGCCGAGGTGACGTCCTCGACCAGCGCGGTGACCACCTGCCGAAGACGTGCACGGACCTCGGACCCGGCATCGGAGGTGAGCACCAGGTGGTGGAGCACACCGACCAACGCCAAGGCCAGCGCCGCGGGCTCGGCGGACGCGGCCACCCGGCCCAGCCGTCGCTCGGCGGCGAGGTAGGTGGCGGCGGCGCTCTCGATCGCGTCGAGGCCGGCCGCCTCGTCCCCGAGCACGGCCCGGACACGACCCGCCAGTTCCGGTCGTGAGGCGAGGAGGCCCGCCAACACCCGGACGGTCGTCAGCGGGGTCGCCAGGAGGGCCTCGCACAGGTTTCCGACGACGCTGCCCGTGCCGGCCCTCTCCGGCAGCGCGGCGGCCCGTGCGGAGACCAGGAAGGAGCGGTCGACGGCGTAGTCGGCCAGGAAGTCGTCGAAATCGGCGAAGTGCCCGTACAGCAGGCCGGTCGCGACGCCGGCTTCGGCGGTGACCGCCCGACCGCTGAGCCGGCCCACCCCGTCCCGGGTGATCACGCGTTCGGCGGCGGAGAAGAGCTGCTGCCTGATCTCCGGGATGGCGACACCTCTGGGCACGCCGTCCAGTCTAAGTGCACGGACAGGCGGCTTGCGCCCGGAATGAGCATGTGTTCATACTCGGTGTGAGCACATGCTCATTCCGAGGGGAGCGCCAGTGGCACGAGGTGTCGAGGGCAGGGTGCGGCGGGCGGTCGTCGCGGGTGCCGGTATCGCCGGTTTGGCCACCGCGCTGCGACTGCACCAGACCGGTTGGGAAGTGCTCGTGGTCGAGCGCGCCCCGGCTCGCCGCAGCAGCGGGTACCTGGTGAACCTGCTCGGACAGGGCTACGACGCCGCGGCACGCCTCGGCGTGCTGCCCGCGTTGGCGGATCGGGATCTCGGGGTGTTCACCTCGATCCTCGTCAAGGCCGATGGCCGGCCGAAGCTCACGGTGCCCGCCGCGCTCGCGCAAGCGGCGCTGGGCGCGCGGGCTATCACGGTGTTCCGGGGCGATCTGGAGTCCACGCTGTACGAGGCGGTGCGCCCGGCCGTCGCGATCCGCTTCGGCACCACCGTCCGCGCCGTCACCCAGGACCACGACGAAGTCCGGGTCACGCTGAGCGACGGCACGTCCGAGCGGGCGGATCTCCTCGTCGGCGCGGACGGCCTGCACTCCGGCGTCCGCGAGGTCGTGTTCGGTCCCGAGCCCGAGTTCCGGGTGGACCTGCGGCACGTGGTCGGGGCGTTCCCGCTCGACCGGGTGCCGCGGGAGGTGCCGGACGGCGCGGGGGCCACGTTCATCGGTCCACGGCGCACGGCGGCGGTGATCAACCTGGGGCCGGGTCGGTCGTCGGCGTTCTTCACCTACCGCAGCGACGATCCGGCCGACCTGGCGCGAGGGCCGGTGCGCGCCCTCACCGCGGTCTTCGGGGATCTGGGCGGAGGCGTGCCCGACGCGCTCCGCCAACTGGAGGCCGACCCGACCGGCGCGTACTTCGACTCCGTCGGCCAGGTCGTGATGGACCGGTGGAGCCGGGGCCGGGTCGTGGTGCTCGGCGACGCCGCCTGGTGCGTCTCGCTGTTCGCCGGCTACGGCGCGGCCCTCGCGCTCGCCGGAGCCGACCACCTGGGCACCGCGTTGGCGGAACACGGCGACGACGTCCCCGCGGCGCTGGCCCACTGGGAAGGGCTGCTGCGCCCCGAGGTCCGCACACGGCAGGCGTCGGCCCGCAGGGGAATCAGCCAGTACGCACCACCCAGCCAAGCCCATGTCCGGGCACGCGAGCTGATGATCCGGGCCATCGGGCTCCCCGGAATCCGCAGCTTGGTCCGACGTTCCGTCCAGCGCGCGAACCGGACGTCGACCGCGCCGGACAGGGACTAGACGTGGTGGAGTGGCGGCTTCCGGCCGGTGCGCACGAGGTGGACCGCCAGCGCCGCGCCGGCCACCAACGCGCTGAGGACGTACGCGTTGCCCACCAACGATTCCAGCGGTGTCCACGCCAGTTCGCGGTGGTCGCCTTGCGGCACGAGCCAGAACGTCCAACCGCTGAACGCCGCCACGACCGGGACGACGACCGGCACGAACCGCTTCCGCATCAGGACGCACAGCGGCGCGACCCACACCCAGTGGTGGGTCCACGAGATCGGGCTGACGAGCAGGCCGCAGAAAGCCGTCACCAGCATGGCTTCCACACTGTTCCCGCGATCCTCCGCGGCACGCGCGAGGAGCGCCGCGACCACGACACAGGTGACGGCGAGCAGCGCCAACACCAGCGTCGCCGCCGGCGAGGGGCCCGCCAGCCGTCGGACGAGGCCGCTGAGCGACTGGTTGCCCGACCAGACGTTGGACATCGCGCCGTTGGCGCCGAGCACCGCCCCGCTCCAGTACCGCACCGTGTCGCCGGGCAGCAGCACGAACGCCACGCAGCCGAGTCCGGCGAACGTCCCGAGCGCACGCAGCGCGTCACCGCGTCGCCGAGTCACCACCAGGTGGAGGACGAAGATCAACGGCGTCAGCTTGATCGCCGCGGCGACGCCGACGAGCACCCCGCAGAAGCGGGAACCCCGCAGTGCCAACACATCCACCACTACCAGTGCCATCAGTAGGACGTTGATCTGGCCGAACCCGATCGTGCGCCACACCGGTTCCAGCGCCGGCAGCAGGAGGAGGAAACCGGACGGGTACGCGACGGCAGGCGAACGGTCGCGCACGAGCCGGACCACCACGACCAGTCCCGCGACGGTCGACACGGCCATGACGCCCCAGACCAACTGGGTGGGCAGCACCGCCAGCGGGAGGAACACCAGTGCCGCGGTCGGCGGGTAGGCGAACGGCAGGTCCGGCGACCAGTCCGGGGTCGCCGCCAGCCGTCCGTAGAGATCCTGGCCGTTCAGCACGGCGAGGGCTCCGGAGCGGTACACCGCGCTGTCGAGCCCCAGCGGCCACCCCCACAGCCACCACACCAGCGCGACCACCACGCCCGCAGCCGCGACCACGGCGGCGACCGGTTCGTGGACCAAGCGGAAGGGCAGCGGGCGAGCGGTGCTGATCACCGGACGGACGTTATGGACCGCCGGACCGGAAATCGTCCCGCCGCGGTGGTGTTCTCGGCTCGCCCGCCGGTACGGCCCCGGCAGGAGCAGTACCGGGGTACTACCCGTTCGGCGCCACCAGACCCGATTCGTAGGCCAGCACGACGGCTTGGGCGCGGTCCCGCAGCCCGAGCTTGGTCAGCACCCGGCTGACGTGGCTCTTGGCGGTCTGCTCGGCGATGGTGAGCGCGCCGGCGATCTCCGCGTTCGACAGGCCGCGTGCGATCAGGCGCAACACCTCCACCTCACGGGGCGTGAGGTTCTTCAGGGCCGCGCTGTCGGGCCTGCCGGCGGCCCGCTCGGCGAACGCCGCGATCAGCCGGCGGGTGACCGAGGGCGCGAACAGCGTGTGACCCGCGGACACCACCCGCACGGCGGTCACCAGGTCCGCCAACGGCGCGTCCTTCAGCATGAACCCGCTCGCGCCCGCGCGGAGCGCCCCGTAGACGTGCTCGTCCAGGTCGAACGTCGTGAGCACCAGCACCCGCGGGTGCCCGCCGCCGCCCGCCAGGATGAGGCGGGTGGCCTCCAGGCCGTCCATCACCGGCATCCGGACGTCCATCAGCACCACGTCGGGCGTGAGCGCGCCGGCCAGGGACACCGCCTCGGACCCGGTCGCCGCCTCGCCGACGACCTCCAGGTCCGGTTGGCTGTCCAGGGCGACACGGAAGCTCTCCCGGATCATCGCCTGGTCGTCCACGATCAGGATCCTGGTCGTCATGCGTCGTCCTCTCCCCCGAGCGGCAGTGCCACGACCACCGCGAAGCCCCCGTCCGGGGTGTGCCCGGCGGTGAACCCGCCGCCGAGCGCCCGGACGCGCTCGCCCATGCCCACGAGTCCGTGCCGGGGCCGTGCCGGGTCCACGTCGAGCGCCGGCCGGCGACCAGCCGCGTTCTCGACGGTGATCCGCAGCGTCCCGCCGTCGACGGCCAGCTTGATCGAGACGGCGCCGCCCGGCGCGTGCCGCCCGCTGTTGCTGAGCGCCTCCTGGACGATCCGGTACGCCGAGAGCCCGACGCCCGCCGGCAGCCGACCGCGGTCCATGTCCAGGGTGATCTCCGCGCCGGTCGCCCGGAATCGCGCGACCATCTCCGCGATGTCGTCCAAGCCGGGCTGCGGCGTCGTGCCCGGCGCGTCGTCGGACGACCGCAGCACGCCGAGCATCCGGCGCATCTCGGCCAGGCCGTCGCGGGCCATCCGCTGCAGCACGTCGAACTCGGCGCGCACCTCGGGCGCCATGTCGGGCAGCCGGTACGCCGCCGCGTCCGCGCGCAGCACGAGCGCCGACATGTGGTGGCTGACGACGTCGTGCAGCTCACGCGCGATGCGGGTGCGCTCCTCCAGCGCCACGGCCCTGGTCTGTTCGGCCAGCCGCTGGCGATCCGCCTGCCGGCGCAACCGCACCGCGTTGCCGAAGAGCATCACGCCCGCCGCGAGCGCGGCCACCAGAAGCAGGTTCCGCCAGTCGGTGAAGTGGGGCGCCGCCGCGGCGGTGGTCAGCACCCACACCTGGAGCAGCACCGGCTTCTCGTGGCTCACCGCGATCGTGTAGAGGACGAACCCGGTGGCGAGGGCGAAGCCCATCGTCCACGGCCAACCCCACATCCGGACCAGGTTCACGTACGGGGCGTAGAGCAGCGGCGCGACGAGCACCAGCACCGCGGTGAGACGCCACGCCACCAAAGGGCGCCACAGCACCGCGAGCACCGGAACGGTCGTCAGCACTCCGCCGCCCACCATCACGGCGTTCGCATCGGCCACCGGGCTCAGGTTGATCGGCACGACCGCGAAGAACACGCTCAGAACGGCCACCAGGACGACCGTCGACCGGGCTCGGCCACCGCCTGTGAAAGCCGGGCCCGTCCCCCGCGCCACTACGAAGACGAGGACCCGCAGGACGTCGAGCACCGCCCCGCGCAGCCTCGCCGATGCCCGGCCCACATCCCCCACGCGACCAAGCTAGCGCCACGGCCGCGTCGGGCTCACCGGCGCACCTCGGAAAACGCCGACGCGGGCGGCGGTGGTGGCGGTCGCGTTCAGTCCGAGAAGCTGCCGCTCAGGTTGGCGGTGTTGTCGCTGCCGGGTGAGCCGCTGCCCGCGGTCTGCGTCAGCAGCCGCCCGTCCACCGTGGCCGTCGCGGCGAAGGTTCCGCCACTGTGCCGCATGGTCAGCTCCCACTCGTGGTTGCCGGTGCCGTACGGGACCTCGACCGTCTTGCTCCACGGCAGTCCCACCTCCTTCTCCTCGCTGACCTTCCCGTCGAGCGTGAAGGTCAGGGACGAGAGGGTGGCCGTGCCGGTCACGTCCAACACCAGGACGTGTTGCCGCGCCGGGCTGGTAGAGGTTGCCGCGGTGGTCTCCCCGGGTGGTGGCGTGGAGGCGGCCGGAGGCGCCGAACCTCCGCACGCGGTGAGCAGGCTCGCGGCGAGCAGCGCGACGACGACTGTTCGGGTCATGGTGGCCATTGAACCCGCGATGCGCGGGACCGGTCCCCGCCGCCGTCATCGGTCCCGGTCTCGTCTTGCCGGGATGGCAAGTTCGCGTGCGGTCGGCGCCGGCTCAGGGCGATGGTGGAGCCGTTCCGCCGGTTTCCTTTCTCCGACAACGAAGAGGCGCGCCATGCACCGTCCGACACACCCGATCCGCCCGGCTTCGACCCCGGCGCGCCGGATGCGCGCCGCAGCCGCCGCGGCCGTGCTGGCGCTGATCACCGCGTGCGGGTCCGCCACCGGCCCGACGGCCCCGGCGGTCCCGTCCGTGCCGCAGGAGTCCGGTTTCGACGCCGCCACGCGCGACGACGCGGAGTTCAACCGCACGTTCCGGCACGAGTTCGCCGACGCCGACGGGGTGCGCATGCACTACGTCAAGGGCGGTTCCGGTCCTGCCCTGGTCCTGCTGCACGGCTGGCCGCAGACCTGGTTCGAGTGGCGCGGCATCATGCCCGCCCTGGCCGAGCACCACACCGTGTACGCGCTCGACCTGCCCGGTCTGGGCGACAGCACCGGGTCGCCGCCGTCCTACGACAAAGCCACCCTGGCCCGCTACGTGCACACCCTCGTCGCCGAGCGGCTCGGCGTGCGCGACGCCCGGGTCGTCGGGCACGACCTCGGCGCGGCGGTGGCGTTCCAGTACGCCGTCCAGTTCCCGCAGGACGTCGCCAAGCTGGCCTACCTCGACCTCCCGCTGCCGGGCCCGGCCCTCGACGGCGCGCGCTATCGCGGCCTGAGCTGGCACATCGCGTTCCACGCGCAGGAGCAGGTCCCCGAAGCCGTCGTCGGCGACGACGTGCGCGAGTACCTCAGCCTGTTCTACCCCCAGGTCGCCTTCGGCGGCACGGCCTTCGGCGGGACCGGCGCCGCGTCGCCGTTCACCGACGCCGAGGTCGACGAGTACACCCGCACCTACCGTCGTCCCGAGGTGCTGCACGGCGGGTTCGAGCTGTACCGCACCCTCGACCAGGACGTGATCGCCAACACCGCGGCGGCTCCCATCACCACACCGACGTTGCTGATGACCGCCGCCGGCCTGCTCGACGCCACGAGGGCGACCGTCGCACCCCGGATCGCCACCATCACCCGCGCGGTCGAGGTGCCCCGTGCCGGGCATTGGCTCGCCGAGGAGAACCCGCAGTTCGTCACCACGGAACTGCTCGCCTTCCTGGGTGCCTGAAAGGGCCTCCGTCACCGGGCGTTGTCCGGCTTGTTGCCGGTGGGATCGGCGAGTTGTCGTCGGACGCGCTCGGCGTCGATGTCGCGGTCTTGTTCGCGGTACAGCGAAAGCGCTTCCCGCCACACTTCGCGGGCCTCGTCGTGGTGGCCGAGTGCGGTGTGGGAGTGCGCGAGGCGGTCCAGGGTGTTGGCGGCGTTGTGGGTGTTGCCGAGGGCGCGGTGCAGGGTCAGGGCCTGCTGGTAGTGGTGGACCGCCTGGGCGTGGTGGCCCGTGTGGTGTTCGATGTAGCCCAGGCTGTCCAGGGTGTGCGCCTCGCCGTCGGGTTCGTGGTGGCGCCGGAGCACGGCGAGTGCGGCCCGGCAGTGTTCGCGGGCGGCGTCGTACTCCCCCACCTGGGCGGTGTACCAGCCCACCCCGTTGAGCGCGACGGCTTCCCGCACCGGGTTGTCGAGGACGCGGTAGAGGTCCAGGGAGTGCCGGGCGTGGTCCAGGGCCTTGCGGTCGTCCCCCCGCCGCTCCCACGCCATCGCGAGCGCGTGGTGGATGTGGGCCCGGTTGCGGGTGTCCTGGAGGTCTTCGGCCAAGGCGAGTGCCTGGTGCAGGTGCCCGGTGGCCTCTTCGTGCCGCCCCAGCTTGGAGTGGGCGAGGCCGAGGCGTCGGTGGGTGTGGACGGGGACGGTGGGGTCGGGCAGGTGGGCGGCGGCGTCCAGCGCGGCCCGCCACACGGCCAGGTCGGCGTGGAAGTGGCCCCGCCGCCGGTGGAAACCGGTCAGGCTCCAGGCGAAGTGCCAGCCCGCGTGGTGGCGCCGGTGGCGGTGGGCTTGGTGCTGGGCGGCGAGCAGGTGGGGGTGTTCGGCGTCCAGCCAGGCCATCGCGGACCGCAGGTCGGGCAGCGGGTGCGGGTGCGCGCCGGGCCCGGCCGGCTCCGGCCGGAACGGCTCCGAGTGGGGGGTCAGGAGGCGGTGGGCGGCATGGGCGGTGTGCAGGTAGAAGTCGACCACGCGGTCCAGCGCCGCCCGCCGCACCGGTTCCGGCAGGGTGTCGGCGAGGGTGGTGGCGTAGGCGCGGACGAGGTCGTGCATCCCGTATCGGCCGTCGGGGCGGGGCTCGATCAGCGAGGCGTCGGCCAGGGCGCGCAGCACGGCACGGGTTTCCCGCGCGGGCAGGTCGGTGAGGCAGGCGGCGGCGGGCAGGCCGGTGTCGGGTCCGGGTGCGATGCCCAGCAGGGCGAACACCGTGCGTTGTCCCTCGGTCAGCCGGCGCAGGGACCAGGACAGCACGGCGGGCAGGCTCGCGGCGGGGTCGTCGGCGTCCAGGGCGTCCAGGCCCGACTCGCGCAGTTCGGCGACGGCCTCGGCCGGTGACAGGTGGTGGCCGATGCGGGCGGCGGTCAGGCCGAGCGCGAGCGGGAACCCGCCGCACAGGCCGATCAGCTCGGCCACCGCCCGTTCATCGGCCACGACGCGTTCCATGCCGAGGGTGGCGACCAGCAGGGCGCGGGACTCGGCGCTGCTGAGCACACCCAGGGACAGCGGGCGGGCGCCGTGCCGGGCGGGCAGCGCGGGGAGCCGGTTGCGGCTGGTGACCAGCACGGCGCAGGACGGGCTGCCGGGCAGCAGCGGCACCACCTGGTCCGCGGTGGCGGCGTTGTCCAGCACCACCAGCATCCGCCGGTCCGCGACCAGGCTCCGGTACAGCGCCGTCTGGGCGTCCAGGTCGGGCGGGACTCGGTCGGGTGCGACACCGAGGGCGCCCAGGAAGCCCCGCAACGCGTCCTCCGCGGCCGTCGGCCGTCCGGCGGGGCTGAACCCGCGCAGGTCCGCGAATAGCTGCCCGTCGGGGAACCGGTCCAGGTGCTGGTGTGCCCAGTGCAACGCGAGCCAGGTCTTGCCGATTCCGCCGGCGCCGGCCAGCGCCGAGATCACCACCGTCGTGCCCGCCCCGGAGTCCAGGGCCTTCGTCAACTCGGCGGACTCGTCGGCCCGGCCGGTGAACAACCGGGGCAGCGCCGGCAACTGGCGGGGCGGGGCCGGCAGCCGACGGGACGGGGTCGATGCCGTGCCCGGGGCGGTCAGGTCCGGGTCCGCCGCCAGGATCCGGACGTGCAGGCGCTGGAGCTGCGGCCCGGGATCGGCGCCGAGTTGGTCGACCAATCGGGTGCGCAGGTGCTGGTAGTGCGCCAGCGCGTCGGCCTGGCGACCGCTGCGGCACAGCGCGAGCATGAGCTGGGCGGCGGCACGTTCGTCCAGCGGGTGGCGGTGCGCGCGGTCGAACAGCCCCGGCAGCAGCCCGGTGTGCCGGCCGAGGCGCAACGCGGTGTCGGCGTGGTCGAGTTCGGCGGCCAGGCGTTCCCGCTCCAGGCTGGCGCGCAGGCCGTTCGCCCACGGTATGTCCAAATCGGACAGTGGCTCGCCCCGCCACAGCTCCAGCGCCTGTTCCAGGGACCGCACGGCCCGCTCGTCGTCCTCGGCACGGGCCCGGGTGATCAGGTGGCGGAACCGGTGCAGGTCGACGGCCTGCTCGTCGACGGTGAGCTGGTAGCCGCCGGACCGGCGGGTCAGGCGCACCTCCTGGGTAGCCGAGAGGACGGCGCGCAGCCGCGACAGGTAGCTGTGCAACGACTTGCGTCCCGGCGGTCGCCCGTCCCACAAGCGGTCCAGCAGCAGGTCGGCGGGCACGACGCGGTTGGCCTCGACCAGCAGCACCGCCAACACGCCCCGCTGCTTGGCGTGGCCCAGATCCACCGGCACACCGTCCAGTTCGGCCTCGACACTGCCCAACAGCCGGAACCGCACCACCACAACCCTCTCCCTCCCCACCGGGATGTCAGCGGCGGCCGGAGCGCCGCCGCCGACACGGCCAGGACGCCGCCCACACCGGGACGGCTGCCGGGCCATCGGGACCGGCCCGTCGCCGAACACCGCGTTCCCGTCGGTGTAGCCCGCTTTCCGCACGGTGCGCCCGGTGCTCCGGATCACGCGATTCCGGTTTGAGCGCGACCGACTTCGTGTGGTGGAGTATGCCCTGCTAGAAGGCTGCCAGGGGGGTTCCTCGACGCCTGCGCACAATCCCGACGTAGAGGAACGGCACAAAGTGAACAAGAATGTCGGCCGCGTTGTCTCCGCCGTGTTCGCGGGCGCCGCGCTCACCACGGCCACCGCGCCCGCGGCCATCGCGGCGCCGATCGGCGCGCACGCCGAAAACCCGGTGCGCCACCCGTCCGAGGAAGCCGCCGCGCTGCGTGACCAGGGCATCGCCGTGAGGGAGGCGGCCGATCAGCTCAAGGCGGCGGCGGAGGCGGCGACCACGCCCGCCGAGGCCCAGGCCGTGCTGGACGCCGCGCCCGGTCTCAAGGCCCTCGCGGAGCAGGTGGACGAGGACGCCCAGGCGTACCTGAACCGCGACATCCCCGGCCAGACGCACGACGACCGCATCGCCGTCGCCCAGGGCATCCACCACGCGGGCACCGCGATCACCACGGCCGACGAGGCCGTCGCCATCGCGACCCCGAAGGCCGTCGTGACGCCCGACCCGACCAACCCCGACCCGACCAGCCCCGACCCGACCAGCCCGGAGCCGACCACGCCCGCGCCGACCACCCCGGTTCCGACCACGGAACCGTCCACGCCCGCGCCGACCACCCCGGCCGCCGGCGCGGCGCAGCCGCAGGTCAAGGTCAAGCCGAAGGGCGGCGTGGCCACCGGTGGCGGCGCCACCGCCCGGACCTGAGCCGTGCCGAAGCACCCGGAGCGGGGCGGCCTCACCGCCGCCCTGCTCGTCTTCGCCGCCTTCGTGCTCGGCGGCTGCGGCTCCGCGCCGACACCGGCCTCGGCGCCCGCCTCGACGGCCTCCACGCCGCCGGCGGCCGTGGTCGCGGGAGGAAGCGCCGGGACACCGGTCACGGTGGAGATCCCGCGGATCGGCGCGAAGTCGTCCCTCATCGACGTCGGCCTGAACCCCGACGGAACGCTCGAAGTCCCTCCGGTCGACCAGCCGATGCAGGCCGCCTGGTACCGCCTCGGGCCCAAGCCGGGCGAGACCGGACCGGCGGTGGTGCTGGGCCACGTCGACGGCGACTCGCGGCCCGGCATCTTCTTCCGGCTCCGTGAACTGGTGGCGAACGACGAGGTGCTGGTCACCGACCAGACGGGGCGGACGCGGAAGTTCGTCGTCCACCGCTCCCTCCAGGTCGCCAAGGACGCCTTCCCGACCGAGGAGGTCTACGGCGACACCACGGGGCCCGAACTGCGGGTGATCACCTGTAGCGGGACGTTCGACGCCGCCGCCGACAGCTACCGGGACAACACGATCGTCTTCGCGAGACTCGCGGCCTGATCCGCGACGCTGAACCCCGTGGCGGCGGTGCGGTCGGTCACCGTCGACCCTTTCCTCAGGTCGACGGGTTCCCTTCTCCCCTCAACCTGGCGAGGTCGTTGTACAAGGCGGTCCGCGAGATGCCCAGCCGCCTCGCCACCCGCGCGGGCGCGCCGCGCAGTGCGAACACCCCGGCGTCGTGCAGGGAGCGGACGAGTTCCGACCGCTGGTCGCGCCCCAGCGCCGACGCCGGCACCGCATGCGCGCGTTCGGCTCGTCCGACCAGGGAGTCGACGACCTGGTCGAGGTCTCCGGAGAAGTTCGTCGTGGCGATCGGGGCGTCCCCGGGCGGCGTGGACAGCCCGAGGAGGTCCGACAACACGCCCGCGGCGCGGTTGATGGCCGAGATGTCGATGTTCACGCACAACGCGCCGATCAGCGTCCCGTCGACATCGCGCAGCGGCAGCGTCGTGCACTTGAGCATCCGTCCGTCCGGGGTGCGGGTCAGGTAGCCGACCTCGTTGCGGGCGTCGGCGCCCGCCGCGAGGACGCGCAGGCCGATCTCGCTCATCGCGTCCCCGACCTCCCGTCCGGTGACCGAGCCGGCGACGGCGACGACGGAGTGCCGCTGGTGCCGGTAGTCGTGCAGCACGACCTCGCAGCTCCGCCCGAAAGTCGCGGCGATGCCGTCGACCACGGGGGTCAACGCGGCGAACACCGCGTCCGCCGTGCTGCTCACTCACCGCCTCCGGAGGGTCCGGAGGTCCCGAGGCCCGCGCCTCCGGAGAATCCGGAGGTCCCGAAGTCCGCGCCCCCGGAGGGTCCGGAGGCCCCGAAGTCCGCGCCCCCGGAGGGTCCGGAGGCCCCGAAGTCCGCGCCCCCGGAGAGTCCCGAGATCCCGAAGGCTCCGCCCGCGTGGGCATCGGGAGACGCAGGCCGCGCGGCCCCGTCGAGCAGGTCGCGCACCGCGGTGGCGGCCTTGAGACCCGAACCGCTGAGCATGACCACCGTCGTCTCGCCCGGCGTGATCCGCCCCGCGTCGACCAGCCGGGTGACCGCGGCGGCGGCGATCGCGCTGGTGGGCTCCACGAACAGCCCCTGCGCGCACAGCTCGCCCAGGGCGGTGACGATGTCCTGTTCGGGGATCGCGACGGTCGCGCCGCCGCTGTCCCGGAGCGCGGCGAGCAGCCGGCGCAGCCGCAGGGGGTGGCGGATCGCGGTGCCCTCGGCGATCGTCGGCCGCACCGCGCGGTCCACCGGGCCGTCCGCTCCGGCGGTGAAGGCGGCGTCCACCGGCGAGCAGTTGAGCGGCTGCGCCGCGAACAGGCGCGGCGGGCGCGGGATCAGGCCCGAGGCGACGAGTTCCCGGAACCCCAGGTGGCAGCCCAGCAGGCTGCTGCCCGCCCCGACCGGCAGGACGACGTTGTCCGGCGCCCGGAAGTCCAGGTCCTCCCACAGCTCGTAGGCCAGCGTCTTGACCCCCTCCAAGAACAGCGCCTGCCAGTTGTGGCTCGCGTAGCAGGTCCGGTCGGACTGGCGGATCGCCTCGGCCTGCGCCTCCTCCCGGGGGCCGTCGACGAGCTGGACCCGCGCGCCGTAGGCGGCAACCTGGGCGATCTTCGCCGGCGAGGTGTGCGCCGGGGCGAGGATCCGCACCGCCATCCCACCGGCCGCGCCGTACCCGGCGACCGAGGAGCCGCCGTTGCCGGAGCTGTCCTCCAGCACCGATGTGATGCCGTGCTGCCGCAGGTAGGACAGCATCACGCTGGTCCCGCGGTCCTTGAAGCTGCCGGTCGGGTTGAGCCACTCCAGCTTGAACAACGGCCGCACGCCGCCCCACCGGCCCTCCACCAGCGGGGTGCGGCCCTCGCCCAGCGAGATCGGGCGGGCGATGTCCACCGGCAGGCACGCGCGGTAGCGCCACAGCGAACGCTCCCCCGGCTCGATGTCGTCCCGGCCGATCCCCGCCCCGGGCGTGAGCATCAACGGCCGTCCGGCGTCCGAACGCCACCGGGGCTCCTCCAGCGGGTACTCGCTGCCGTCAACGGGATCGACGTACCGCGATCCGACCATCCGACCTCCAACTTCGCACAAACTGTCCAGCTTTGGACGAAGTGTCCCAGGGCAGGATGGGCCCACGCCACCGGGTTGTCGGACCGGTCCGATCCGGGCCGGTTGAGACGGTTCGACGGGCTGACCTGCCCGGGAGTGCGGCGCGAACGCGCCACCAAAGCGGGTTCTCGCATACTTCGGCCCGCACTGCCCCGGGGAAACCCGGAGTTGCCGCCGTCCGAGTTATTCGGATCCGACTGTGGGAGAGAATATGCGTGCTCCGTTGAGGAGAGTCAGCCGGGCAATCACCATTGTGGCGACCTGCGTCCTGGCAATGGCGTCGCTGACCGGTCCGGTCGCGGCGACGGATCGGCCGGAAACCCCGTCCTGGGCCAATTGGGGTGCCACCAGACCGCTCGCCGTGACGTTCAGCGTCAAGTTGACCAAGACCACGCGGGAGGGTTCGGTTTCGAAGACGGACATCATCTACTGCGGCGGAGGTGTCACCGACCCCTACGTCTCCGATGGTGCGATTCGGGCCGACGCGGAAGCGGGCTGCAGCGCGGAGGTCGACAACATCTACCTGGTGGCCGCACTCTACTTCGGCAACGGCAACAACGTGGCCGAACGGGTCGAGAACTTCCCGAAGTCGAAGTACGCCACGAAGTTCGCACCGTACGGCTGCCTGGGCATGAACCTGGACATCTACAGCTACGGGCGGGCCATCTTCACCAAGGAGGGATACGAGAATTCACCGCTCGACATGGCAGGGCGGTCACCGACCCGGACCCTCTACTGCTGAGGTCGCCGGAACGCGCCGGAGGCGGCCCCGACCCGCCTCCGGCGTCACCGCCGGCAACCGGCGCCGCACGGCCGTCGCAAGTCACGTCGGGTTGGAATCGTTGTCCCACCCCTTTTCCGACTTTTTTCACGTCTGGTGTTGGCACATCCGGAGCAGGGTGGCGAGCCGAACGTTGCAAGTTCCTCCGGCGGTCTTGAATCGGTCGGTCGGACTGGCTAGACAGCGCTGTGACACGCGGCCGGCTCGAAGGTGGCAGGATATGACGGTGGAATTCCGTCTGCTCGACGATATCCAGGCTCTGATCGCCGGCGAAACCGTCGACATCGGCCACACCCGCCAACGGACGGTGTTGGCCGCGCTGTTGGTCGACGCAAACCGCGTGGTGCCCGTCGACCAGCTCGTGGACCGGGTGTGGGGCGAACACCGGCTGCCGGCTCGGCCCGCCAACACGGTGCAGACCTACATCAGCCTCCTGCGGCGGGCGCTGGCCGGCGCCGAGGACGTGACGATCGCCTGGCGGTCGAACGGCTACCAGTTGTCGGTGGACCCCGCCGCGGTGGACCTGCACCTGTACCGCGACCTGATCGACCGGGCGCGGGGCACCGAGGACGACGCCCACGCGGTGAGCCTGTTCAAACGGGCGTTCGGCCTGTGGCGGGGACAGCCGTTCGGCGTGCTCGACACGTCGTGGCTCACCTCGGTCCGCGCCGCGCTGGAAGAGGAGCGGTACAACGCGCAACTCGACCTCACCGACGTCCAGCTCCGCAGCGGGCACCACGCGGAACTGCTCACCGAGCTGTCCGACCGCGTCGCCCTGCACCCGCTCGACGAACGGCTGACCGGTCAGCTCATGCTCGCGCTCTACCGCAGCGGCCGGCAGGCCGACGCGCTGCGGCACTACGAGAGGATCCGGCGGCGGCTGGTCGACGAGCTGGGCGCCGATCCCAGCCAACCGCTCCGGTCGCTGCACCAGCGGATGCTCGCCGCGCACCCGGACCTGGCCGCGCCGGAGCGGCGGACCACCACCTCCACCGCACCGGCGCCGATGCCCCGCCAGCTCCCCGCGCCGCCCAGGACCTTCACCGGCCGGGCACGCGAACTCGCCGAACTCAGCGCCGCCCTGGACGCCGCCGGCCGGGACGGCACGGTGATGATCTCGGTGATCGGCGGGGCGGGCGGCGTCGGCAAGACCTGGCTGGCCCTGCACTGGGCCCACCAGAACATCGACCGGTTCCCGGACGGCCAGCTCTACGTCAACCTGCGCGGCTTCGACCCCACGGCGGCGCCGATGCCGGCCGCCGTGGCGCTGCGGGGTTTCCTGGACGCCTTCCAGGTCGACCCCGGCGCCATCCCGGCCGATCCGGATGCCCAGGCGGGGCTGTACCGGAGCCTGGTCGCCGGCAAACGCGTGCTCGTCGTGCTGGACAACGCCCACGACAGCGCCCAGGCCGTCCCGCTGCTGCCCGGCAGTCCACTGTGCACGGTCCTGGTCACCAGCCGGCACCAGCTCCCCGGCCTGGTCGCCGGGCACGACGCGCGACCGCTCACGCTCGACGTGCTCGATCCGCCCGACGCGCGGGAACTGCTCGTGCGCCACCTCGGCCACCACCGGCTCGCCGCCGAACCGGACGCCGTGGCGGAGCTGGTCGCCTGTTGCGCGGGCCTACCCCTCGCGTTGAGCATCCTGGCCGCGCGGGCGGCCTCGCACCCCACGTTCCCGCTCGCCGTGCTGGCCAAGGAACTGCGCCTCGACTGCGACCGGCTCAACGCGTTGAACGCCGGTGAGCTGTCCACCAACCTGCGAGCGGTGTTCGCCGGCTCCTACTACGCCCTCGGCACGGCCGCCGCGCTGTTCGAACTGCTCGGGTCGGCGCCGGGGCCGGACATCAGCCTGCCGGCCGCCGCGTCCCTGGCCGGCCTGCCGCCGCCGGCCACCCTCGACCTCCTCAACCGCCTGGAGCGGGCCCACCTGGTCCAGCAGCACCGGCCGGGCCGCTACCGGATGCACGACCTCATCCGGCTCCACGCCACCGAGCAGTCCCACCGCCACCCCCCGGCCACCCTCGACGCGGCCCACCGGCGACTGATCGACTTCTACGTGCACACCGCCGCCGCCGGCGATCACCTCCTGGAGCCCTACCGCCCCCGCGTCGAGCTGGGCCAGCCGGAACCGGGCTGCGTCCCGCTGCCGCCGGCCGGACCGACCGCCGCGACCGAGTGGTTCACCGCGGAACACCCTTGTCTGCTCGCCGCGCAGGAGTGGGCCAACGACCGCGGCTGGGACACGGCGGTGTGGCGGCTCGCCTGGACGCTGCACACCTTCCACCGCAGGCAAGGTCACCTGCACCTGCAGATCACCACCTGGCAGGTCGGGCTCGGCGCGGCCCGGAGGCTCGGCGAGCACACCATCGAGGCCCAGGCGCACCGCTGGCTCGGCGACGCGTTCACCAGGGCGCAGCGGCACAGCGAAGCCCACGACCACCTGCAACGCGCCCTCACCCTGGCCGAGCAGTCCAACGACGTCCAAGGCCAAGCCCACACCCACCACGCCCTCGCGTGGGCGTGGGAACTACGCGGGGACGACCACCACGCGCTGCTCCACGCGACCCACGCCCTGCGGCTGTACCAGTTGCTCGCCGACCCGGTGGGCGAGGCCCGAGCGCTGAACCAGGCCGGCTGGCACCACGCCCGACTCGGCGACTACGCCAGCGCGCGCTCGCTGTGCGAGCAGGCCCTGGTCCTCAACCGCCGGCAGCGGGACCTCGACGGCGAAGCGGCCACCGGGGACAGCCTGGGCTACATCGCCCACCAGACCGGCCGGCACACCGACGCCCTGCGCCTCTACCGGCACACCCTCACGCTGTTCCGCCGGGTGGGCAACACCTACCAGGAAGCCGACACCCTGGACCGGCTCGGACAGACCCACCTCGCCCTCGGCCGCCACGCCGAAGCCCGGCACGCGTGGTCGCAGGCGTTGGAGCTGTACCACGCCCAACGGCGAACCGACGACATCGGCCGTGTCCGACAGCACCTGGCGCGCCTCGACTGCTGAGTCGGCCCACCCGTGACGCCGCAGCGCCCACCTGCGACGCAGCAGCGGCCACCTGCGACCCAGCAGCGGAGGAACGCCGGCGAACCCGCTATGTCGACCGGGACGCCGCGCCCGACTTGAGAGGTGTCCGGAGTCCGTCGAGCTGTTGTCGCACGCGTTCGGCATCCGCGGCGCGGTGCTGGGTCTCGTACAGCTTCAGGGCCTGCCGCCAGGCGGTCCGCGTCGCCTCCCGGTCGCCGAGCGCGAAGTGCGTGTGGCCGAGTCCGTCGAAGACGTCGGCCTCGTCGTAGGTGTGGCCGAGGTCGCGGCACAGGCCGACCGCGAGGCGGTAGTGGTCCAGGGCTTCGGTGTGGTTGCCGGTGAGGCGGGCGATCAGGCCCAGGCTGTCCCGGGTGACGGCTTCGACCTGGCGGTGCCGGCGGCGGCGCGCGAGGTCCAAGGCGGCCTCGCAGTGGGCGCGGGCCTCGTCGTAGTCGCCCTGTTGCGCCTCGTACCAGCCCACCGCGTTGAGCGCGGCGGCTTCCCACTCCTGCGAGTCGAGGTCCTGGAACAGGCGCAGGGCGTGCGTCGCGTGCCGCAACGCCGAGTCGGTGCGCCCCTGCCGTTCCCAGGCCCACGCGAGCGCGCGGTGGATGTGGGCCTGGGAGGTGCGGTCGCCGATGTGCTCGGCCAGCTCCAGGGCCTGGTCCAGGTGCCGCAAGGCCTCCCCGGTCGACCCGGCGTAGGCCGCGGCGACGCCCAGGCAGCGGCGGGCCAGGGCGCGGACGGCCGGGTCGTCGTGCCGCTCGGCCGCGGGCAGTCCCGCACGCCACATCGTGACCTTGTCGGGCAGGCGTCCTCGTCGGGAGTGGAACGAGTCCAGCGCCCAGGCCAACTGCCACACCGGCGGGTGCCATCCGTGGTCGGCGGCCAGTCGTTGGGCGGCCGACAGGTTCCCGTGTTCGGCGGAGATCCACTCCAGCGCGGCGGACTGGTCGGCCAGGGGGTGCGGTCGGCAGTCCGGGACGGGTTCGTCGAGCCGGATCGGGTCGCGGTGCGGGTTGAGCAGCCGGTCGGCCGCGTGGGCGGTGTGCAGGTAGAAGTCGACCAGCCGCCGTTGCGCCGCCTGGCGATCGGCCTCGGCGAGGTCGTGGCGGGCCCGGTCGACGGCGTAGAGGTGGATGAGGTCGTGCATCCGCCACCGGCCGGGAGTGTGCTGCCGCACCAGGTGCATGTCCTCCAACGCGCGCAGCACCGTCCGCGTCGCCGGCGCGGGCAGGCCGGCGAGGGCTGTCGCGGCGGGCAGGCCGATGTCCGGGCCGGAGGACAGTCCCAGCAGCGCGAACACCCGCACCTGCTCGGCGGACAGGGCGTGGTGGGACCAGGACAGCACGGCCGGCAGGCTCGCGGCGGTGCTGTCGTCGGCGAGCGCGTCCAGCCGCGTGGTGGCGTCCAGCAGTTCGGCGGCCATCGCCGCCAGCGGGAACTCCGGGTAGGCCGCCGCACGACCGGCCACGATGGACAGTGCCAGTGGCAGTCCGTTGCAGCAGGCCAACATCTCCTTGACCGCGGCCGGCTCGGCCGCCACCCGCCGGCCGCCGAGCCACGCGGTGAGCACGTCCGCGGCCTCGACCGGCCCGAGCGGGTCGACGCGCAGCGGGCGGGCGCCGTGCCGGGTGAGGAGTTCGGTGAGCCGGTTGCGGCTGGTGACGACGACCGTGCAGGTGGGACTGCCGGGCAGCAGCGGCACGACCTGGTCGGCGTCCCGGGCGTTGTCGATCACGATCAGCATCCGCCGGTCCGACACCAGGCTGCGGAACAGGGCGCTCTGGGCGTGCGGGTCGTGCGGGACCGACTGCGGGTCGACGCCGAGTGCGTCGAGGAACCCGCGCAGCGCGGTGGACGGGTCCATGGGGTTCGCGGTGGGGCTGAAGCCGTGCAGGTCCACGAAGAGCTGACCGTCGGGGAACCGGTCGGCCTGCTGGTGCGCCCAGTGCAGGGCCAGCCAGGTCTTCCCGATCCCGCCGGCGCCGGCGATCACGGAGATCGCCACGGTCGCGGGCGCTCCGGCGGCCTCCGGCGGCGCGCAGTCCGCGGCGGCGAGGGCGGCCAGCTCGGCGGTCCGGCCGGTGAGCTGCGGTGGCGCCGGGGGTAGCTGCCGCGGCACCGGCGGCGGTGTCGTCGCCGCCTGCTCGCGGGCCGGGGACAGGGCCGGATCGGCGGTGAGGATCCGCTGGTGCAGGTCGCGCAGCGCCGGCGCGGGATCGGCGCCCAGCTCCTCGGCCAGCCGCTGCCGGGTCCGCTGGTAGTGCTCCAGGGCGTCGGCCTGCCGTCCGCTCCGGTACAGCGCGAGGATGAGCTGCCCGACCAGCCGTTCGTCCAGCGGGTTCTCCTCGACCAGGGTGGACAGGTCGGCCACCAGCCCGGCGTGCCGCCCCAGCCGCAGCGCGATGTCGTTGTGGTGGAGCTGGGCGGCCCACCGCTCGCGGTCGAGCGTGCGGCGCACGGCGTCGACCCACGCGCCGTCCGCCCCGCCGAGCGCCGTGCCCCGCCAGAGGCCGAGCGCCTGCTCCGCGAGCGCCAGCGCCGCCTCCCCGTCCTCGGTCCGCGACCGCTTCACCAGCAGGCGGAACCGGTGCAGGTCCACCGCGTCCTCGTCGACCGGCAGCAGGTAGCCGCCGGGCGTCCGGTCGATGGTCACCTCCGGCACGTCGGCGAACGCCTGCCGCAGCCGGTACAGGTACCCGTACAGCGTGCCGCGCGCCTGCCGGGGCGCTTGACCGCCCCACACCCGTTCCACCAGCACGTCGAGCGGCTGGGCGCGGTTCGGCTCGACCAGCAGCGCCGCCAGCACGCACCGCTGCCGGGAGTGCCCGAGATCGACCGCCACACCGGCCACCCGCGCCTGGATCTCGCCGAGTAATCCGAACTGCACCGACATCGCCCCCCCCAGTGCTCGCTGCGCCCCCTGCACGGGGTACCGGCCCGAGCCGCCGAGGGCAACACAGCTCCCAGATTTTCCCCAGATCGGCAGTGGACCCTACGCCGGCCAAGCGTCCCGCGAGGTGAGTCGCCGCCGTCGGTCCGGCTTTCCGCCGGGCAGGTCCCGGATCCACCCGAAACCGGCCACGCGTCCCGCGGGCGACTCGCCGCCGCCGGTTCGGCTTTCCGCCAGGCAGGTCCCAGATCCGCCCGAGACCGGTCGCGCACGCTGAGTCGCACAGCAGGCTCCACCGAGCAGGCTCCACCGAGAGGGGAACAGGCGATGCGAAAGCTCGGCATCCGGATCGGCGTCGTGGTGGCCGGACTGGCGGCGGCGGTGCTCATGCCCGGTTCGGCGCAGGCGATCGGGGACAACGGAAGCTGCACCACGCTGAAGGGGTCCAACGGCGGGTCCGCCAAGGTGTGCGGCGACTACTGGCGTTCGGGCAGCCTCTACGACGGGACCTACTCGATCCGCTCGTCCAACGTGTACGTGCAGTTCCAAGCCGACGGCGGCCGGTGGACCGCCATCGGGGGCAAGGGCACGACCGGCAGCGGCACCTTCGAGCAGCTCAGGACCTTCTACCTGCGGGCGTGCACCAACAACGGCAGCGCGTGCAGCGGGAAGTGGTAGGCCGTTCCACACCGAGTCCCGACGGCCGGCCACGGACACCGCGTCCGCTACGGTGTGCCGTCCGTGTAGTGGAAGACCCTGCTCACGTTCGCTCCTCAGTTCTCGCGCCGGTAGTCCGCGATGGCGGAGCACACGGTGTCCACATCGGACTCGTCGGTGTAGTAGTGGAACGCGAGCCTCAGCACCGCGCCGCGCGGCGCGGTGGCGATCCGACGCCGGGACAGGTAGGCGGCCAGCCGGTCGGGGTGGTCGTCGACCAGCGCGACCATCGGGCCCGGCTCGGGAGGCGCCCAGATCCGTCCCCCTGGGCCAGCAGCCGTTCGCGGGTTCGCACGGCCAGCTCCACCACGTGCCGGCCAACGTCGTGAATGTCCACTCTGGACAGCAGGCGCATACCCGCGTTCGCGGCGTACACGGCGGGGATGCCCGGCGTGCCGGTCTCGAACCGGCGGGCCTGGGTGGGGAAGTCGACGGTCCGCGGGTCGAAGCGGAACGGGTCGACCCGGCCGAACCAACCCGTCAACTGCGGCGGCAGGTCGTCCGCCACACCGTCACGGGCGTAGAGGAACGCGACACCGGGCAGGCCCAGCAGGTACTTGAGCGCACCGGAAACGAGGTAGTCGCAGCCCAGTTCCCGCACGTCGACCGGGAGCACCCCGGTGGCCTGGTACGCGTCCACGAACACCTTGGCGCCCACCTCGCGCGCCTTGGCCACCGCAGCGGCGACCGGCATCCGCGCGCCATTGCGGTAGGACACCACGGGAATCGACACCAGACCGGTGCGCTCGTCGATCGCTGCGACCAGTTCCCCGGGATCGACCGTCGCGCCCCGCTCGGGCACGTGGACGACCTCGGCTCCGCGCGCGCCCTGCGCCACCCACACATGACCGATGGACGGGAACTCCATGTCCGTGCTGACGACCACGGGCCGCGTCGACCAGTCCCTGGTCGACGCCACCTGGTATGCGCCGTCGGAGGCGCAGTGCACCACCGCGATCTCCTCCGGGGTGGCGCCGATCAGCTCGGCGAACCGGCGGCGGGCCTGGTCCACCTCGGCCATCCAGAGTTCCCACGGCGCACCGTGTTCCCGCATACTGGAGGTCAGCTCGGCAAGCGCTGCCGGCAACTCGCCGGACAACGCGCCCTGGCTGCAACTGGCCAGGTGCACGGTGTCGGCGAGCGCCGGGAAGTTCTCCCGGAACTGGCCGCTGGTCAGTCCCGTGTGCATCGCCTCCCACGCTGAAATGCCTGTGGTGCCGCCAATCGGATCGTAGGAGCGCGCCGCGTGTGCGTCAAAGGGCAGTGCGACCTCTCGCCGGTTGACACCGCGTCGCCACGGCCAACAGACTCGCTGGAACTGTTCAACCCCAGCGGACCGGCTGGAGGTCGGCGTGGCGGTCCCGTCAGGCACCACGGAAACCCACGGCCTGCGGCGCACGCTCACCGGGCGGCAGTTGGGGATGATCGGCCTCGGCGGCGCGATCGGCACGGGGCTGTTCCTCGGCTTGGCGCTCGCCATCTCCTATGCCGGGCCCGCGACGATCCTCGCGTACGCGATCTGCGCGCTCGTGGCGTTCGTCATCGCCTGGGCGCTGGCCGAAATGGTCGTGGTGCACCCGGAAGCCGGGTCGTTCGGCGCCATCGCGCACCGGTACCTCGGGCCGCTGGCCGGTTTCGTGCAGCGCTGGACCTATTGGACCATCCAGGCCATCTCGGTCGGCGGTGACATCGTCGCGGCGGGGCTGTACGTCAGGTTCTGGTGGCCGCAGCTTCCCCTGTGGCCGCTGGTGGTCGTCTTCGCGGTGGTGGTGCTGGGCGCGAACGCGCTGGCGGTGCGGTTCTTCGGCACGGTGGAGTACTGGCTCGCGATGATCAAGGTGATCGCCGTCGTGGTCTTCATCGGGCTGGGCCTGGTGCTGATCACGGTGGGCCTGCCCGAGTCGCCCGCGACCGGCCTGGCCAACCTCACCGCACACGGCGGTTTCCTGCCCAACGGCTGGCAGGGACTGTTCCTGGCCATGGTGTTCGTGCTGTTCAGCTACATCGGCACCGAAGTCGTCGCGGTGACCGCCGCCGAGTCCGAACACCCCGAACGCGACATCCCGCGCGCCGCCCGCCGCATGGTGCTCCGCCTCGTGGTGTTCTACATCCTCGCGATAGCCGTCATCCTCACCGTGGCGCCCTGGACCGTGACCGCGCAGGGCGGGAGCGTGGACGCCAGTCCGTTCGTCCGCGTCGTCGAGGACGCGGGCGTCCCGGCCGCCGCCGCGATCATCAACTTCGTCGTGCTCACCGCGGCGTTGTCCAGTGCCAACACCAACCTGTACCTGACGACGCGGATGCTGCACTCGCTGGCGGCCGACCGGTACGCGCCCGCGTGGGCCGGTCGGGTGAGCCGGTCGGGCGTGCCGCGCAACGCGCTCGCGTTGTCCGCGCTGGGGCCCGGCCTCGCCGTCACCCTGTCCGCCGCCACCGACCGCGCCTACCTCGCGCTGTTCGGCATCTCGATCTTCGGCGCGCTGATGGTGTGGATCCTGATCCTGTTGACGCACCGGGCCTTCCGCCGCGCCACGACCCGCCCGTCACCGGTCCGCCTGTGGGGTGCGCCCGTCACGTCCGGCCTCGCCGCGCTGTTCCTGCTCGGCGTCCTGGTGTCCACCGCGTTCATCGACGGGCTGGACACCGCGTGGATGGTGGGCGTGCCGTTCTTCGCGGTGCTGGTCGTCGCCCACACCGTGATCACCCGACGGCGGGCGCGCCGACCGGCTCCGAGTGAGCCGACGCCCTGACCGGGACGTGACGAGCCGATGCCCTGACCGGGTCGTGACGAGCCGACGCGCTGACCGGGACGGGTGAGCCGACGCGCTGACCGGGTCAGGGTGAGCCGAGCGGGAGCCGGTGCACCTGCCCGCCGGTGGTCAGCAACAGGTCGCGTTCGCCCGGCCGGTACACCGCCGACCACTGGGTGTGCGGCTGGGCGACCTCGGCGAGCAGCGCGAACGCGTCATCGGCCGACAGCCGACCGTCGACACCTGTCAGGCGCGACGCCACGGCCCGGTAGCGGTCGTGGTCCGAACGGGCCTGTTCCGCCACCGCGGCCAGCGGGAAGTTCTCCATGGCCTGCCAGTGGTCGCCGGACGGCCTCGGCGTCACCCGCAGCTTGCCGTCCAGGAACTCGACCACCGCCGACGCCCCGTTCGCGTCCGCCACGAGGTAGTGCAGACCGGGGCCCCCGCCGAAGTCGACGTAGTGGCCGCCCAGCAGCGCCACCGCCTCGTCCACGGTCCGCGCCCGGTCCAGCACCAGGCGCAGGACGCCGACGCTCCCGACGGCCGGTCGGCCCGGTCGCGGCTCGGCCCGCGCCCGGTCGAGCGCCGCCATGCCGACCACCAGGCCGTGTTTCGTTCATCCCGTCGAACGGCAGCGTGACCGCCTTCAGCAGGGCCTCCCGGGACGGCGGAGCGCCGGCGGTCGCCCCGAGGTAGGACAGGTCGACCACGGAGACCGAGCGGTAGGCGTCCGACGGGTTCGCGTGCAGCACCAGCGCCGGGTTGTGGTCCCAGTCGAAGTTCCGCCCCACCAGCGGGGAGCCGGGTGCGCCCGCCGCGACGAACAGCGTGCAGCCGAACGGCGCCCGGTCGGCTCCTCCGGGGCGGTCGCCCGCCACGTCGAGCCGCGGCGCGGGGCCGAAGTAGGTCATCGCGTACAGCGGGTGGTCGTCCAGCTTGCGCAGGGTCGCGAGGCTCCGCGCCGCGTCGCCCTCCGTCGGCGTCACGACCAGTGCCCGCGCCGTCGTCTCCGGTGGCGGCTCGACAGGCGGCAGCGGCTGTCCGGGCCACGGAGGGGCGCTGCTGACCAGCACCGCCATGGACACCAGCAGCACACCGAGCACCCTCGCTGCCATCGGTCGCCAGGGTTCCCGAAGCGCCGGGGCCGATCAATACCCAATCAGGTGCACGGCTGGTGTGTTCGGGGTTACAGTCGGGCGCGGCTTCGGCCGCGGACGCGCGAACTTTGGGGGGGAGCGTGCGCGATTTGGCGGCATCACCTATACCCGATCTCATCAGCGAGCGGACGGCCGCCGCGCCGGACGCCCTCGCCGCCGCCGACGGCACGCGGAGCCTCACCTACCGGGAACTCGACCTCGCCGCCGGGCGGCTCGCGGTGCGATTGGGTGCCGAGGGGGTCCGCGCCGGGAGCGCTGTCGGCCTGGTGCTCGCCCGCGGCGTCGACCTGGTGGTCGCCCAGCTCGCGATCCTGCGGGCGGGCGCCACGATCGTGCCGCTGGACCCGGTGAACCCGCCTGCCCGCCTCGCCCGGATGCTGGACCAGGCCGCGCCGGCGGTCGTCGTCACCAGCCCCGACCAGCTCGACCGGCTGCCCGGCAACGCCCTCACGCTGGACTGGCGGCGGCTTTCGGCCACCGGCGGCGAGGTGGTCCCGCCCGCGCCCGTGCACCCCGACCAACTCGCCTACGTGACCTACACGTCCGGCTCGACCGGCACGCCCAAGGGCGTGATGATCACCCACCGGTCGCTGGCCGCCACGGTCGACTGGTCGCGGCGGCTGTTGGCGCTGTCCCCCGCCGACCGGGTCGGGATGACGGCCTCCCCCGGTTTCGACGTCAGCGTGCTGGACACGTTCGCCGCGCTGGCCGCCGGCGCGAGCGTGCACGCCCCGGACGGCGGGTTGCTGTCCTCCCCCGCCGACCTGCGGCGGTGGCTGCTCGCCGAACGGATCACCGTGTGCTTCCTGCCGACGCCGGTCGGCGAGACCGCGCTCGGCCTGGAGTGGCCGCCCGACTGCGCATTGCGCCTGCTGCACGTCGGGGGCGCGGCGCTGCACCGGCACCCGGACCGCGGACTGCCGTTCGACGTGCTGAACCTGTACGGCCTGACCGAGGTCGGCGTCTGGAGCACCTACGCCCGCCTCGAACCCGGCCGCGCCGGCGTGCCCCCGATCGGGCGGCCGGTCGACGGCGCCGAGGTGCTGGTGCTGGACGAACAGCTCCGGCCCGCGCGGGTCGGGGAGATCTACCTCGGCGGAGTCGGGACGGCGCGGGGTTACCTGGGCAGCCCCGGCCTGACCGCGGACCGCTTCGTCCCGCACCCGTGGGCGGCGGGCGAGCGCCTCTACCGGACCGGTGACCGCGCGAGGGTGCGGCCCGACGGCGACCTGGACTTCCTCGGCCGGACCGACCACCAGGTGCAGGGCAGCGGCGGGGTCCGCATCGAACCGGGCGAGATCGAGGCCGCGCTGGTCGCCCACCCCGAGGTGGGCCAGGCGGTCGTCACCGCGGTCGACGGCAGGCTCGCCGCCTACGTCACGGGCACACCGGACACCGAGGCACTGCGCGCCCACCTGGCCGCGCGGCTGCCGCGGTACATGGTCCCGGACGACTACACGGCGCTGGACAGCTTCCCGCTCACCGCCACCGGCAAGATCGACCGGAACGCGCTGCCCGAGATAGCCCGCCGCGCGGCCTCCGCACCGTACGAACCGCCCGGCACCGCGCTGCAACAGCAGCTTGCCGGGATCTGGCAGACCGTGCTCGGCCTCGACCGGGTGGGCATCCACGACAGCTTCTTCGACATCGGCGGCAACTCCATGTCCCTGGTGCAGGTCTACGGGCACTTGACGCGGATCGCCTCCCGGGACGTGTCACTGGTGGAGCTGTACGAGTTCCCCACCATCGCCGCGTTCTCCCGGCACCTGGAGAACGGCGGTCCCGAAGCGCCCGCCGAACCCGTGCGGGACCGTGCCCGGTCGGCGCGTGCCGGGTTGGCGCGTGCCCGGTTGGCGCAGGACCGTCGCGGCGGCATCGAGGAAGGCGGCGCCGGTGACTGACACCCACATCGCGGTGGTCGGCATGGCGGGCCGGTTCGCCGGCGCGCCCGACCTGGACGCCTACTGGCGGACCATCTCGACCGGCACCACCGCCGTGCGCGAGCTGACCACGGAGGAGTTGCTGGCCGCCGGCGAGGACCCGAAGCAGCTCGCCGACCCGGCCTACGTGCGCCAGTACGGCAAGCTCGACCGGGCGGAGTGGTTCGACGCCGAGTTCTTCGGCTACGCGCCGGTCGACGCGGTGCTCAGCGACCCCCAGCACCGGGTCTTCCTGGAAACCTGCTGGCAGGCCATGGAGGACGCGGGCTACCCGCCGTCGGCGACCGACGCGGTGGTCGGTGTCTACGGCGGCTGCGGGCAGTCGCGGTACTGGTCGCTGGTCGGCCGGCACCGCGACCGGTTCCCGGGGCTCGACGACGTGCGGCTGGCGATGGTCGCGGGAGCCGACCACCTGTGCCTGCGGGTGTCGCACAAGCTGGGGCTGACCGGACCGAGCATGACCGTGCTGTCCACCTGTTCCACCGCGTTGGTCGCGGTGCACCAGGCGTGTCAGGCGCTGCTGTTCGGCGACTGCGACATGGCGCTGGCGGGCGGCGTGTCGGTGCGGGTGCCGGCCCGGGGCGCGGTGGCCAGGGCGGGCAGCGTGCTGTCGCCGGACGGGGTGTGCCGGGCCTTCGACGCCAAGGCCAACGGCACGGTGTTCGGTGACGGCGCGGGCGTCGTCCTGCTCAAGCGGTACGCCGACGCGGTGGACGACGGCGACCACATCCACGCCGTCATCCGGGGTTCGGCGGTGAACAACGACGGGAGCGACCGCGTCGGCTACGGCGCGCCCGGCGTGTCCGGGCAGACCAAGGTGATCAGGTCGGCGCTGGCGGCGGCCGAGGCGGCTCCCGAGACCATCGACTACGTGGAAGCCCACGGCACCGGCACCCGGATCGGTGATCCCATCGAGGTGGCCGCGCTGACCAAGGCGTTCGGCGGCGGCGCTCCCGGCGCCACCGTCCTGGGCACGGTCAAGCCGAACATCGGCCACACGGACGCCGCCGCGGGCATCGCCGGGTTGCTAAAGGTGATCCTCGCGCTGCGCCACCGGGTGCTGCCGCCGAGCATCAACTTCGAGCAGCCCAACCCCGTGATCGACTTCGCGGCCGGACCGTTCACGGTGCGCACCGAGGCCACGCCGTGGCCCGAGCGCGGGCGTCCCCGGCGGGCCGGCGTCAGCTCGTTCGGGATCGGCGCCACCAACGCGCACGTCGTCGTGGAGGAAGCGCCGCCGCCGAAGCCCACCGGACCACCGGGAACACACCGGCTGCTGGTCCTGTCGGCGACCACGGAGCCCGCGCTGCGCAAGATGAGGGCCGAACTCGCCGCACACCTGACCGCGCATCCCGAGCAGTCGCTGGACGATGTCGCCTACACGCTCCAGGTAGGCCGGGTCGGGTTCCCGCACCGCTGGTGCGCGGTGGTCACCGACCACACCGCCGCGGTCCGGGCACTGACCGACGAGGACACCGCACAGGACCACGCCGAGCACGACCACGCTGGGCAGGACCACTCGGCGGGCACCGCCGACGAGCTGCGCCGGCTCGGCGAGCGGTGGCTCGCGGGCGAGGCGATCCGGCCCGTCGAGCGCCGGCGACGGGTTCCGCTGCCGACATACCCGTTCCAACGGCAGCGCCACATCGTGGAGTCGGAGCCCGTCGCCGCACCGCCGACCGCGCCGGTACCGACCTCAGCGCCGACTTCCTGGCAGCCGGCCGACATCGTGGCGACCGTCGCCCTGCTGTTCGCCGAAGTGCTGCAACAGCCCGAGGTCGAGGAAGACGACGACTTCTTCGCGCTCGGCGGCGACTCGCTGATCGCCGTAGGCCTGATCGCCCGCATCGACGAGACGTTCGACGTGGCGCTCACACCGGAAACCGTGTTCGGCGACCCGACGCCCGCGGGCGTCGCCACCGCCATCGGGGCACTGATCGAGGGGGAGCAATGACGGGTTCGACGGGCGCTCCACTCTCCTTCCCCCAGCAACGGCTGTGGTTCCTCGACCAGCTCCTGCCGGGCAACACGGCCTACCACACGAGCTGGGCGGTGCGCCTGACCGGAACGCTGGACCTCGACGCGCTGACCTGGAGCCTGCGGCGGATCATCGAGCGGCACGAGGTGCTGCGCACCAGCTTCCCCGCGCCGGACGGCGAGCCGACGCAGTGGGTGGCTCCCGCCGGGGACATCTCGCTGCCCTTGGAAGACCTGAGCACGCTGCCGGCGGCGGAGCGGGAAGCCGCGGCGAGGGACCGGATCGGCGCGGAGATCGCCATCCCGTTCGAGCTGACGGAAGCGCCGCCGTTGCGGATGCGGCTGTTCCGGCTGGCCGAGGAGGACCACGTCCTCTCGGTGGTCGTGCACCACATCCTGGTCGACGGGTGGTCCACCGGGCTGTTCTTCGGCGAACTGGCCCGGCTGTACTCCGCGCGGGTCGCCGGCCTGCCCGACCCGCTGGCCCCGCTTCCCTTGCAGTACCGCGACTTCGCACGGCAACAGCGGGCCGAGGTCACCGGCGCGCACCTCGCGAAGACCCTCGACTGGTGGCGCGCGCACCTGGCGGGCGCGCCGACGTTGTTGGACCTGCCGACGGACCTGCCGAGGCCCACGGTGCAGACGTTCGACGGCGCGACGCACCAGATCCCGCTGCCCGGCGAGCTGTGGCGCGCGATCGTCGACTGCGGGCGCGCGCACAAGGCCACGCCGTTCATGGTGCTGCACACCGCGCTCGCCGGTCTGCTGAGCAGGCTCACCGGCGCGACCGACCTGGTGATCGGCAGCCCGGTCGCCGGTCGCACCCGGTCGGAGCACGAGCAGCTCATCGGCATGTTCGCCAACACACTTCCGCTGCGCGTCCAAGTCGGCGGTGACCCGACGGTGGCCGACCTGCTCGGCCAGGCACGGACCTCGGCGCTCGGCGCGTTCGCCCACGCCGACCTGCCGTTCGAGCAACTGGTCGAGGAGTTGCAGCCGGAGCGGGTGATGAGCCACAACCCGCTGGTGCAGGTCATGCTCACGCTCCAGAACACCCGGCGGTCGCACGCGGCGGAGGTGCCCGTGGGCGCGTTGGGCATGGAGCACTTCCCGATGGGGCTCGACGCCGCGTTCGTCGACCTGTGGCTGGAGGTCCGGCCACCGTCCACACCGGACGCCGACGACGCGATCGTCCGGTTCGTCTACAAGTCCGACCTGTTCACGCCGGACGCCGTCGCCCGGTTGGCCGGCCACTTCCGGACCCTGCTGCGGGACCTGACCGCGCGGCCGTCGGCGCGGCTGTCCGAGCTGACCCTGCTCGACGCCGCCGAACGCGCGCGGGTGCTGGACGTCTTCGGCGCGCAGCCGCTCGACCCGGACGTCCGCGACACCCTGCCCGGCTTGTTCGAACGGCAGGCCGAGCGGACGCCGGACGCCGTCGCGGTGTCGCTGGGGTCGAAGCGGCTCGACTACGCCGAACTCAACCGGCGGGCGAACCGGCTGGCACACCGGTTGCGCGACCTGGGCGTCGGGCCGGAGACCCTGGTCGCGATCTGCGCCGCACGGGACGTGGAACTGGTCGTCTCGACGCTCGCCGTGCTCAAGGCCGGTGGCGCGTACGTGCCGCTCGACCCCACGAACCCGGCCGAGCGCCTGAAGTACGTCCTCGGCGACACCGGTGCGCGCATCCTGCTCGCCCAGGAGCACTTGCGCGACCGGTTGCCGGACTACGACGGCCGGATCGTCCTGCTGGACGGCCCGGAAGAAGACGGGGTGTGGCCCGACCACAACCCGCCCCCGGTGACGAAAGCGGACCACCTCGCGTACGTGATCTACACGTCGGGCTCCACCGGCAGGCCCAAGGGCGTGATGATCGAGCACCGCCAGGTCGTCCGGCTGATGACGGCGGCGGACGAGCACTTCGACTTCGACGCGACGGATGTCTGGGCGCTGCTGCACTCGCACGCGTTCGACCTGTCGGTCTGGGAGATGTGGGGCGCGTTCACCAAGGGCGGCCGGGTGGCGATCGTGCCCGCCGACGCGGTCCGCGACCACGAGGCGCTGGTAGACCTGTTGCGTGCCGAGCGCGTCACGGTGCTGACCCAGACACCGCCCGCGTTCCGGGCGCTGCGCACCACGTTGACCGCGATCGGCCGCTCGTTCCGCGACCTCGACGTGCGCACCGTCGTGTTCGGCGGTGACGCGTTGCACGTGCGGGAGCTGGAGCAGTGGTTCGCCGAGCACGGCGACGCCAAACCCGCGCTGGTCAACATGTACGGGATCACCGAGACGACCGTGCACGTCACGTACAAGCGGGTGCTCCGGGAGGATCTGGCCGCCACGCCCTCGTCGCCGATCGGCCGCGCGTTGCCCGACCTGCGCGGCTACGTGCTGGACGAACGGCTGGAGCCGGTGCCCGTCGGCGTGCCGGGTGAGCTGTTCGTCGCGGGCCACGGGCTCGCCCGCGGGTACCTGGACCGGCCGGGCATGACGGCGTGGCGGTTCCTCCCCGAGCCGTTCAGCGGCACGCCGGGCGCGCGGATGTACCGCACCGGCGACCAGGTGCGCTGGCTGCCCGACGGCACGCTGGAGTTCCTCGGCCGCACCGACCGCCAGGTGAAGGTGCGCGGCTACCGCATCGAGCCGGGCGAGATCGAGGCGGCGATGCTGGAACACCCGATGGTCGGCGAAGCGGTCGTGCTGCCGCGCACCGACCAGGAGGGCAACGTCGACCTGGTCGGCTACCTGTCCGTCGAACCGGGCAGCGAGCTGGTCGACCGGTCGAGCACGGCCGCCGTGGACACCTGGAGCGAGGTGTTCGACCTGGCGTTCGGCGAGGAAGCCGATCCCTTCGCAAGCTGGGACTCCAGCTACACCGGGGAGCCCATCGCCCGTGAGGCGATGGCCGAGTGGCTCGACCACGCCGTGGCGCAAATCGCCGAGTCCCGACCGCGCCGCATCCTCGACGTCGGCTGCGGAACCGGGTTGTTCCTGCGCCGGCTGGCCCCGCTGTGCGAGCGCTACGTGGGCACCGACGTCTCCGGGTCGGCGCTCGCGGCGGCGCGCAAGCAGGCGGAGCTGGCCGGGCTCGGCCCGGACCGGGTCGAGCTGCGCAGGCAGTCCGCCGACGACCTGACCGGCTTGGCCGGCGACCGGTTCGACGCGATCCTGCTCGACTCGGTCGTGCAGTACTTCCCGTCGGTCGACTACCTGGTCACGGTGCTGGCAGGGCTGATCGGCCTGGTCGAGCCCGGCGGGTTCGTGTTCGTCGGCGACGTCCGCCACCTCGGGCTGCTGGAGGCGTTCCACACCTCGGTCGAGCGGTACCGCAGTGCGGCGGACGACTCCACGGCCGCACTGCGCAACCGGGTGGCGCAGCGGGTGGGCGGCGAGAACGAGCTGTTGGTCGACCCCGAGCTGTTCCGTCGGCTGGAGGGCGTCACGTCGGTCGACATCCGTCTCAAGCGCGGGTCGCACCACACGGAGTTGGAGCGGTTCCGCTACGACGTGGTGCTCCGCGTCGGCGGCTCCCCGCCCGAGGAGCAGGGAGCGATCCCGTCGCGCACGTGGTCCGGGACGGTGGCGCAGTTCCGCGACTGGCTCGCCGGAGAACGACCCGACATCGCCACGGTGCGCGCCATCCCCAACGCCCGCGTCGCGGACGACCTGCGTGCCGCCGCCGTGCTCGCCGATCCGGTCGCCGCGCCCGCCACGGTCGGCGACCTGGCCAAGGTGCCCGTCCCGCACGGGATCGACCCCGAGGAACTGGCGGTGGCGGCGGAAGGGCTCGGCTACCGGGTCGGGCTGCGGTTCTCCGCGTCCGGCGGTCCGGGGCTGTTCGACCTCACGGTCGCCGTCGGGGAGCTGCCCGCCGAGCCGCCGTCGCCGCGGGAGCGGGTCGACTGGTCCCGGTTCGCCAACTTCTGCCTGCGGGACCGGTGGGAGGCGGAGGTCGTCCCCGCGGTGCGGGCGCACCTGGCCGAACGGCTGCCCGGCCACCTGGTGCCCGCGCGGTTCGTCGTCCTGGACCGGCTGCCGCTGAACCGCAGCGGGAAGGTCGACCACGGCACGCTGCCGCCGCCGACCTCGGCACGGGCCGACGACGCCTCGTTCGTCGCGCCGGGTGACGAGACCGAACGGCTGCTCGCGAGCATCTGGGCCGAGGTGCTGGGGCTGGAACGGGTCGGCGTCACGGACGACTTCTTCGCGCTGGGCGGCGACTCGCTGCGCAGCGTCCAGGTGGTCGGCCGGGCCCGTGCCGAAGGGCTCGAACTGACCGCGCGGGGGATGTTCGAGCACCCGACCATCGCCGAGCTGGCCACCGTCGCGCGGCGGACCGAGGCCGCGCCGACCAGGGTGCCGCTCACCACCGCGCAACGCCTGCTGCGCGGCATCGACCCGGTGTCGATGACCGTGCTGGAACCGGCCGTCCGGCTGGACCCGGAAACCCTCGACGCCGCGCTGGCCTTCGTCGCCCGACGCCACGACGCGCTGCGGCTCACCTCGGACGGCGACGACTGGTCCGTCGAACCGGGCGAGCCCAAGGTGCACTGGCGGTCGGATGACGCGGCGGCCTTCCACCCGGCGGACTTCGACCCGGCCACCACGGTCGTCCGCGTCGTCGGCACGGACCCGGGTTCCGCGGTGCCCCAACGACTGGTGCTCGTGGTGAACCGCCTGGCGGTGGACGAGCGCGGGGTGCGCGTCCTGCTGGCCGAACTGGGCCTGGCCTAC
Organism: Actinosynnema sp. CS-041913; assembly: GCF_050942485.1. Lineage (NCBI taxonomy): Bacteria > Bacillati > Actinomycetota > Actinomycetes > Pseudonocardiales > Pseudonocardiaceae > Actinosynnema > Actinosynnema sp. CS-041913. Next base: position 5,308,036 of record NZ_CP192037.1, read on the forward strand.
CGGCAGCTCGCCGCCGGCACGGCGATCCGCCTGCCGGGCCGCCCGGTCGGCTTCGCCGCGTGGGCCGCCGGCCAACCGGTCGTGCCCGCCGTGCCCGCCGTGGTCGAGCCCTCCCCCGTGGTCGAGCACGTGCCGACGGCGGAACAGGTCGCCGCGGTGACCGGCCCGCTGGCCGCGGCGTACCGGATGTCGCCGGCCGAAGCCCTGCTGGCCGCCGTCGTGCTGGGCGTCCGGCGGTCCCGGTCGGGCGGGCTGGCGGTGCGCCGCCGGGACGTGGCGACGGGCGTGGGCCGGTTCGACGTCGTGGCGTCGCTCCCGACGTCGGACGAGCTGTCCCTGTCGGCGGTGAAGGAGCAGTTGCGGGCGGCGACGCCGGGGGTCGCGCCGGTCGTCGTGCACCTGGTGGACGAGGACGTGCCGGACCCGGAACCGTTGCTGCGCGGCACGTTCGACGACCGGGTCGACCGGCTGGGTGTCGACGCCGACGTGGTGGTGCGCTGGGACGGCGTCCGCGCGCGGCTCCAGCTCGCCGGCCCGGCCGCGGCGGGCATCGCCGCCGACGTGGAGCGCGCGTTCGCCGACCTCGCCGAGCACGCCGCCACCGAGGAGATCGGCACGTGCACGCCGTCGGACTTCCCGTTGGCGGGCCTGGACCAGAAGACCCTGAGCCGGGTGTTCGGCAACGGCAGGCACATCGAGGACGTGTACCCGGTCGGCCCGCACCAGGACTGGATGCTCGGGTGCTACCGCGACCGGGGTGAGCCGAGCCTCTACGGCTTCGACCTGACGTGGGCGGGCGAGGACATCGACCCCGAGGCGTGGGCGGCGGCGTGGCGGGTGGTGGTCGCCCGGCAGCCCAACCTGCGGACGGCCGTCCTCACCGAGGGCGTTCCCCGGCCGTTGCAGGTGGTCCACCGGGACGTGCCGCTGCGGTTCGAGGTGGAGGACTGGCGGCACCTGGACCCGCAGGAGCAGGGCCGGCGTTGGCACGCCCACATGGACGGGCTCTACTCGCGGGGCTTCGACCTGGCCGAGCCGGGCCACTCGCGGCACGCCCTGTTCCGGGTCGGCGAGCGGACCTACTGGTGGACCTGGTTCGTCAACTACCTGCTGTTCGACGGCGTCTCGTTCTACCGGGCGTTCCACGAGGCCCAGACCGTGTACCAGTCGATCGTGCGAGGCGGCGACCCGGACCTGCCGGACGTGGTCCCGCCCGTCAGGTACATCGAGTGGTTCGAACGCCGGGACCTCGCGCCGACCCTGGACTACTGGCGCGCACGGCTGGCCGGCTTCACCACCGCGACCCCGCTCGTGCAGCGGCTGGACGGCGACCCGACCGCGCCGCGACACCCCCAGCGGACCGGCCGCTCCGCCATGCTGTCGCGCCGGTCGAGCACCGCGCTGCGGGTGACGGCACGACGTCACCAGTTGACGCTGTTCACGCTCGTGCAGGCCGCTTGGGCGCTGCTGCTGCACGACACCACCGGCGACACCGACGTGCTGTTCGGCAACGTGGTCGGCGGACGGCCGGACGAGGTGCCCGGTGCGGAGCAGGTGGTCGGCTACAGCAACCTGCACCTGCCCGCACGGGTGTCCGTCCCACCGGCCAAGCCGCTGCTGGAGTGGTTGCGGGAACTCCAGGCGACCCAGGTGGACGACCGCGCGCACCAGTGGAGCCCGTTGCGCCGCATCAAGGAAGTCAGCGAGATCCCGGCCGACGCCGACCTCTACCAGTCGTGCCTGTTCTTCATGGACGGTCCGCTGCGCGCGGCCCCCCGGTCGGAGACCTGGCGGCGGATCATCGGCGGGGCCAACACCGAGCACGAGGTGCGGGTCGTGATCGGACCGGCGGAGACGATCTCGCTGAGCGTGGTCTACAACAAGGGCACGTTCTCCGACGACCGGATGGATCTGGTGCTGCGCAAGGTGTGCACGGCACTGAACCGGATGACGGCGTCGCTGGACGGCTCGGTGGCCGACCTGCTCGGCGCGCTGGCGGACCCCGACGAGGTGGACATCATCGCCCGGGAGGACCAACTGCTGTTCGGCACGGCTCCCGCGCGGCCGGCCGCCGACCTGACCGCCGGCTGACGGAGAGGGGCCGAAGGCGTTCCACCGTTCCGACTCCACGCCGACAGCACCGGTCAGCGACCGGTGCTGCGGTCGGGTCGTTCCTCCGCAGGCCGCCCACTCAGATCGTCACGTCGGTAGCAACCTTCGGTGTGCCGGTCAACCACACCAACCGCGCGCTTGTGCCGTCGCCTTCCGCGAAGTAGGACAGGGCGCTCTCCGGCTCCTGAAGACGTGCTCGGAAGTCACCTTCCCGTGAGACGATCTCGGCGTGGCAGGGGAAAGCCATGCCGTAGGCCGCGATGTAGCCGTCGTGGCGGTGGCCGTACTCCACCGCCACGGCGAACAGTCTCGGAGCGTCGTCAGTGGCGAGCCCTTCCAGGAACGTGGCGAACCCGGCCTCGTCCCACAGCGGTTCCAGTTCAGTCAGGTCAGTCATCGTGGTCCTCCTCAATGCTCGCCAGAAGTCTTGTGGGTTCGTCGACCCACAGCACGGCCGTCTGCCCACTCATCCAGTACTCCCCCGACCTTCAGCCGTTGGAACGCGGACGATCTCGAACAGATCATGGAACTCCATCGGTGCCAGGGCCGTGAGCGCACCGCCGATGAACGCCGGCCCTGGTTGGAGCTCACCCGCCCTGACCCTCTTCACGGTGGAGCGGTTCAGGCCCATCGCTTGCCCAAGCGCGTAGTCGGAGGGGAAACCTGCCAGCAGCGCGGCCTTCCCGAATGCTTTGACGCGGAGCCTTACCGTGTACGACACGCAACTCCTTCGGTTTGCGCACGCCGGCAGGCTCACCGCACAGGACCTCACCCGACTGGTCGAGCGGGGCCCGCTCGGACGACGTGCCGGCAGCTCGTCACGTGTAAGTACGCCGATGGCTTTTCGCCATGTGCTGTCACAGGGCGAGCACTCCGGCTCACAACCCAGCACCGGCCACTCCGTGGGCAGGGTCACGGCCGCCCCACAGAGCGTTTCGCCCGAATCTCCGGGATTGAGCGAGCACGCGATTGCGTGTCGCGCACCCTCATGCGGGTACCAGCGGAACGGGGCTGCGGTCGGGTACGCGTGACTCACCGTGGCCACTGCGCCTACTCTCAGGCTTCCGTGCGCCGTGTCGTCAACCCCACTATGTGCGGTCTCACCGTGGGCCACGGAATGCGGGATACCCACTCGTCACCTCCGGCTCGCTCCGCTGTTCACAGGTGGCAGGAACGCTTGAAGGAAACGCTACGATCAACGTTGATCAGGAAGAACTGACTGCCGGTGCGAGTGCCGCAACGGGTCACGGGCACCACCGAGAGGTGATCATGCGAAGCGGAGCCGCAACCCTGACCCGCAGTCAGGGTTGGCGATCCATCGGGGTGGTCTCGGGTTTCGTGCTGAAGTTGAGCCGCCAGGCCGCCGGTCTCACCCAGGAACAACTGGCTGCACTTCTCGGCGTGGATGTCACGACGGTGCAAGGGTGGGAATCGGGGCGCCGCCCCATGTCCGCCATAGGAACCGGAGAATTCATCCGGATAGGTGCACGACTGGTTCGAGCCGGCGCCCCGCCCTCGACCGGACGGTACCTGCGCCTGGCGATCGAAGCAGATCTCGTGCTGTCGACCGGGGTTGAAGCCGGTCCCGGATGGGTGGATCCGAACCTCCACCCGCTAGCCGCCGGCGTCCACCGCAAGGACCTGACAAACCTCATCACCTGGCCGTTCACCCGAAGCGCACCGCCGCATCTGCTCGAATTCGCTCCGAGCCGGCCGAGGCGCGGTCCGGCACCGACGTATCCATCACTTGGAGCCGTCGAACAGGCCCGTTTCTTCGACCACCTCCAACTGGTCGCGGACCGCAGCAGGAACACACCTGAATCCCTGCTGCGGCGACAAGCGGTCTACTTGCTCGGTTTCGACCGGCGAGGTCACGTGGTCGACTGGCTTCGCGACGAATGGTCACGCGCCGGACGGAAGGCTCTCCGACCTGGCGACATCACGAGCCTGCTCGAAGCTCGTTCTGCGTCGGTGGCACTCGCCTTGACCGGCGACGGCTCCCACCTACACGATTTCGTCGCCAAGACCACGGGCACCGAGGCCGAGCTTGCGAATCTGAACTACTGGGCACACTGGCTCGGCGAGTCGAGCGGAACACAGACCGACGACTCGTTCATGCTTGAACACGACAAGCAGGGGTGGTCAGGCGCACGGCTACTTTCCCACCTCACCAGCCGGCTGGATCCGCACTCACCACACCTACCGCTGAACCTGCACACTTTGCAGGCACTCGCAGCGTCACGACCCGCCCTGCTCAAAGGTGAACCCAAGATCAAGAAAACGCTTGAGCAAGCCCTGACCCGTCTGGCTTCCAGCGGTACGCTGACCCAACTCGGCAGCAATCAGGTCACCATGCTCAACTACGCTCTGCGTATCTCGGACCACTAGGAGAAAAGTGTCGCACGAGGCTTCCGCACTGGCCGCATTCGGCTACGAACTCGGCATCCTGAAAAGGGTCCGCCGCACCGGATGGTGGCACGCGGGTGTTCGAGACCCGGAGTCGGTCGCCGAGCACACCATGAGAGTCGCGCAACTGGCCGCGCTGATCGCCGCCGAAGAGGGCGCGGACCCGGCACACGCCGCCTTCCTCGCGCTGTGGCACGACACCCAGGAGACACGGACCGGCGATCTTCCCCATACGGCTGGCGACTACCTCGACAAGCCCGACGCTCGCCGGATCACGGCCGACCAGACAGCCAAACTGCCGGAACGGTCCCGCGATGTGGTTCGCGCGGCGGTGGACGAGTACGAGACAAGGCAGTCCCCCGAAGCGCTGTGCGCCAGTGATGCGGACAAACTGGAGATGCTGCTCCAAGCGATCGAGTACCGGGATCTGGGCGTCCGACGGGTCGAGGGTTGGATCGACTCAGCACAGAAGAACCTGAAGACCTCGACCGCGCGCAACATCGCACAGGCCGCCGTCACGACCTCCCCGCTCGCCTGGCGCAACCGATAGGACTTCATCGACGGACACACCGTCAGCCCGGTCGGACGGTCCGGGATGAGGCCGGCTCCGGGCGTTCCCCGCTCAGGTCATCGACACCAGGATCCGGCGTGCGCCCGTGTACGCCTGCCTCCCGTGCAGCGCCAGCATGTTCTCCACCACCATCACGTCACCCCGCTCCCAGGGCAACGCCACCTCGTGCTTCTTCGCCGCGACACGCACGGCGTCCAGATCCGCCACCGGAATCGGCTGCCCGTCGCCGTAGGTGACGGAGTGCGGCAGATCGGCCTCGTCCTCCACCAGCTCCAACAACGCCTCCCGCTCGGCGGGCGGCAGGTTCGACGGATGCCACTGGTCGGCCTGGGTGAACCACACCTCCTCCCCCGTCACCGGGTGGGTCCGGGTCGCCGGACGTGTCGCGGCCGTCCGCAGGCCGCCGTCGTCGGTCCACTCGAACGACATGTCCGCGTCCGCCAGGAACCGCTCCACCTCGGCGCGGTCGTCCGTCTCGAACGTCCGCTGCCACGACTTGCCCAGCCCGTAGCCGCCGTGCAGGTGTTGGCGGTAGGTCACGCCGCGCCCGGTGAACCGCGCCCGCACCGCCGGGTCCAGGTCGGCCAGCAGCGCCCGGCCGTCGCACACCGGGGTCGCGCCGCCGGTCTCGGCGGCGACCAGGCAGCAGAAGAACAGGTACCGCGGCCACGAGCCGGCGTAGGAAAGCTCGTTGTGCAAGGAGATCTCGTACTCGGGCGGGTACTCCGTCGACGTGAAGACGCCGTCGGCCACCTTGCTGCGCGGTGTGTTCCCGCCCCGGTAGCTGGTCAGCGGATCACCGAACCGGGCGACCGCCGCGTGGAACTGCTCGGGCGTGCCGATGTCCAGCCCGCGCAGCAGGACGACACCGCGAGTGCCCAACGCCTCTTCGACCTCGGCGCGGGACGCGTCCGCGCCCAGCCGCACGACGGTCGTGCCCTCACTCCGCATGTTTCCCCGTCTCCGGCGCCATCGTGGCCGCCTCCTCCTCGCTCGGCAGATCACGCATCCCCGGGATGACCGACGTCGCGTACACCACCATCGGCAGCAGCACGCCGATCGAGGCCACCCACACCACGGCCTGCACGCCCACCGCGTCGGCCGCCACACCGGCCACGAGCGCGCCGACCGGGACCATCGCCAGCGACAGCGCGCGCAGCGTCGCGACCACCCGGCCCTGCAACTCGTCCGGCGTGACGACCTGCCGCAACGTCGTCTGGACGACCGTGCCGATCTGGGAGAACAGCCCGTACCCGAACTGGGACACCACCAACAGCCCGATCACCAGCCACACCGGCCGCGCCCAGGACGCGATCGGGACGAGCAGCAGGACGACGACTGCGCTGCCGACCGACCACATCACCGTCCGCCCGACCCCGAAGCGCTTCATGGCCCTGATCGACAGCCAGGAGCCGACCACCGCGCCCGGACCGGCGGCGGCGAAGATCCCCGCGACCCAGCCGGCGGGCACTTCCAGCACGCGGATCAGGTACAGCACGTACAACGTCTGGAGGGCGCTGTAGAACAGCCAGAACACCGCCGTCGCCACGGTGATCGCCCGCAGCACGGGGTGCCGCAGCACCCAGCTCATCCCCGCGCCGATGGCCTTGAACACGTTCGGGCGCTGCGCCGCGGGAGGCGGGGTGGGATCGGGCTTGCGGATGAACACCAGCAGCAGCGCCGACGCCAGGTAGGTCACCGCGCTGGTGACGAGCACCAGCGCCGACGCCACCGCGGAGATCGCGAGACCGGCCGCGCCCGGACCGGCGAACTGCGCGGCCGACCGGCTCAGTTCGAGCTTCTGGTTGCCCTCCGCGAGCAGGCTCCGGCCCGCCAGCGACGGCAGGTAGGCGTGGTAGGCGGTCTCGAACATGACCCCGAGGACGCCGAGGCCCAGCACGACGACCCACAGCACCTCGATCCGCAGCCACCCCGCCAGGTGCAGCGCCGGGATCGCCGCCAGCAGCGCGAACCGGCCTAGGTCGGTCCAGATCATCGCCCGCCGCCGGCGCACCCGGTCCACCCAGACGCCCGCGAACAGGAACAGCAGGAACGGAAGCTGGGACAGCGCGCTCAGCACGCCCATCTCGGTCGCGGACGCGTTCAGCAGGATGACCGCGACCAGCGGCAGCACCGTGCGGGCGACCTGCGCGCCGAACACGGCGAGCGTCTGGCCGCCCCACAGCCTGAGGAAGTCCGGGTGCCGCCACAGGGCACCGGTTTCGGCGGGTTCAGTCATCGACCAGCTCCGCCGCCGTGTCCGCCAAGGGTTTGTCGGGTTCCGCGGCGGCTGCCGCGAGGAGGTCGGTGTAGTGGGCCGCGAACCGCCGCATGGTCTCCTCGTCGAACAGCTCCGGCCGGTACTCCAGCGCGCAGGTGAGCCCGTCAGGGCGCCGCCACAGGTACAGGAACACGTCGAACTTCGCGCTGCCCAACCCGAACGGCTCGAACTCCAGGCGCACCCCGCCCATGTCCACGGGCAGCGCACGGCGGTCGTCGGCGAGCATGAACATGGTCTGCACCAACGGGGTCGTGCTCGGGTCGCGGCGCGGCGCCAGCTCGTCCACCAGCACCTCGAACGGCACATCGGCGTTGCTGTAGGCCTCGATGGTCACCTGCCGCACCCGGCGCAGCAGCTCCCGGAACGTGGGCGCGCCCCCGGCGTCGACCCGCAGCGCCAACGTGTTCACGAAGAACCCGATCAGGGGTTCCAGCTCCGGCCGCTGCCGGGTGATCATCGGCACGCCCACCGCGAGGTCGTGCGCGCCGCTGTAGCGCCGCAGCAGCTCCACGTAGCACGCGAGGGAGGCCATGAACAGCGTCGCGCCCTCCCCCGCGCCGACCGCGCGCAACGCGTCCACCACGTCGGCGGGCACGTCGAACCGCAGGTACGCCCCGGACACCCCGATCCTCGGCGGCCGGGGCCGGTCGGTCGGCAGGTCGAGCCGGGCGGGCAGGCCGGCGAGCTGCCGCCGCCAGTAGGCGAGCTGCGGATCGGCGGCCTCGCCGGACATCGCCGCCCGCTGCCACGCCGCGAAGTCCGCGTACCGCACCGGGAGTTCGGGCAGGCGGGCCGCACGGCCGTCGCGCAGCGCCGGGTACAGCTCGGCCAGCTCCGCGGACAGCACCTCGACCGACGGACCGTCGAACACGGCGTGGTGCACGGTGAGCAGCAACTGGTGCTCGTCGGACGCGAGCCGGATCAGCAGGACCCGCAGCGGCGGCCGGGTCGCCAGGTCGAAGGGCAGGCCGCCGCGCTCGTCCAGCAGCGCCCGCCGCTCGTCCTCCCGTTCGACGGGGTCGAGGCCGGACAGGTCGACCAGTTCGAACGGGAAGCCGGGCTCCGCGTCGACGACCCTGGTCAGCCCGTCCGGCGTGGCGACGAACCTGGTCCGCAGCACCTCGTGCCGCCGCACGATCCCGCGCAACGCGCGCTCCAGCACGTCCCGGTCCAGCGGGCCGGTCAGCCGGCGCAGGTACTGGACGTTGTGCAGGGTCGCGCCGGGGTTGAGCTGGTCGGTGAACCACAGCCGCTGCTCGCCGTAGGACGCCAACTCCACCTCGCCGGGCGGCACGGGCGTGATCGGCGGCAGGTCGCCGGTCCGGAGCTTGCCCGCGACCACGGCGGCCAGCCTGGCGACGGTCGGCTCGGCGAACACGACCGGGAGCGGCAGCGTCACCCCGAACGCCTTGCGCATCCTGGTGATCAGCTTGATCACCAGCAGCGAGTGGCCGCCGATCGCGATGAAGTCGTCGGTGCGCCGGATGTGCTCGCGGCCGAGCAGCGACCCGAACAGCCCGGCGACGACCTCTTCGAATTCCCCGGACGGAGCGTCCCCGGTGGGGGTCACCGGCGCGGGCGGCAGAGCGGGCAGCCGGGACCGGTCCAGCTTGCCGTGCGGTGTCAGCGGCAGTTCGTCCAGCACGGTCAACGACGTGGGCACCATGAAGTCGGGCAGCGCACGGGCGGCGTGGGCGCGCAGGGCGTCCGGGTCGAGCCGCCTGCCCGCCACGGGGATGAGGTACGCGGCCAGCTCGGGCGACGCCGTCACCGCGCAGTCCGCGACGTCCGGGTGGCCCGCGAGCACGTGCCGCACCTCGCCGAGTTCGACCCGGTGGCCGCGGATCTTGACCTGGTCGTCGGACCGGCCGAGGAATTCCAGCGCGCCGCCACGCAACCTGCGCACCCGGTCGCCGGTGCGGTACAGCCGCGCGCCGGACCTGCCGGAGAACGGGTCGGGCCGGAACCGGTCGGCGGTCAGGCCGGGTCGGCCGAGGTATCCCCGGGAGACGGTCGCACCGCCGATGCACAGCTCGCCGACGACGCCGTCCGGCACCGGCTCGCCCAGCTCGTCCAGCACGTAGGCCTCGGCATGGGCCATCGGCCAGCCCAGCGGGGTGAGCCCGCCGATCGGGTGCGCGTCGCGGTCGGCGGGCAGCGCCAGCACGCCCACCGTGGTCTCGGTCGGCCCGTAGTGGTTGACGACGTCCACCGTGCGCCGCAGCTCGCGCAGACGGTCCACTGTGGACGCTTCACCACCGAGGATCAGCGCCCGGCGCGGCGCCAGCTCGGCGGCGTCCAGCGCCGCCAGGTGCGACGGGGTGATCTTGAGGTAGTCGACGGCCTCGCGCCGCAGGTGCTCCCCCAGCCACGCCGAGTCCGTCGCGCGCTCGCGGCTCACCAGGTGCAGTGTGCCGCCGCCGCACAGCGCGCCGAAGAAGGCCGTCACGGCGAAGTCGTAGGTCAACGGCTGGAGCGAGGCCCACACCGGGCGGTCCGGTGGTGTGAGCAGCGCGGCGACCCCGTCGAGGTAGGCCGCGAGGTTGCCGTGCGTCACCCCGACCGCCTTCGGCTCGCCGGTCGAGCCGGACGTGTAGACCAGGTAGGCCAACGACTCCGGCCGGATCACGACGGACGGCAGGTCGTCGCGAGCGTCATCCGGGTGCAGGACCGGCAGGTCGTCGCGAGCGTCGTCCGGGTGCAGGACCGGCAGGTCGTCGCGGGCGTCGTCCAAGTGCAGCACCGGCAGGTCGGTGTCGATCCGCCGCCCACCGGTGGCGACCACGGCGACGGCGCCCGCGTCGGCGAGCAGGAAGCGCATCCGCTCCGCCGGGTGCTCCACGTCGAGCGGCAGGTAAGGCCGCCCGGACGCGAGCACACCGAGCACCGCCACGGCCAGCTCCACCGTGTTGTCGAACAACACCGCCACCGGCCCGGGGCCGAACCTGGACAGCCTGTGCGTTAACCGGTTCGCCCGGCCGCGCAGCTCCCCGTAGGTGAGCCGGCCACCCGCCGAGTCACACACGGCGACCTCGTCCGGCAGCCGTGAAGCGGCCCGCGCGAAGCGAACCGGCGCAGGCGTCTCCGGGTCCACCGCGCCGGTCGACGGCTGGGCGGTCAGCCGCTCGCGCTCGCCGTCGAGCAGCAGCGGCAACCGGTTCACCGCAAGGTCGGGGTCCGCCAGGGCGGCTCCCATGAGCCGGGTGAACCGGTCGGCGAGGTCGTGCGCGGTCGACTCGTCGAACAGGTCGGCGCTGTACTCCAGCCGGCCGCGCAGCAACCCGTCGGCGTCCTCGGCCAGGTCCAGGATGAGGTCGACCTTCGCGGTGCCGTTGCCGGTCTGCGGGCTGCCGATGGACGGGATCAGGTTCAGCACCACCTGGTAGAGCGGCGCCCGCGCCGCGTCCCGGTCCGGCGCCAGCTCCTCGACCAGCCGGTCGAACGGGATTTCCGAGTGGTCCAGCGCCGAGCGCAGCGTCTCGGTGGACCGCCGCACCAGCTCGCGGAACGACGGCGTGCCGCCGCAGTCCACCCGCAGCACCAGCGTGTTCACGAACATGCCGATCAACGGCTCCAGCTCGGGTAGCTGCCGGCCCGCGACCGGGCACGCCACCACGACGTCGGCCTGCCCGGACAGCCGGTGCAGCACCGCGACGAAACCCGCCAGCAGCACCGCGTACGCCGTCGTGCCCGCCGTCCTGGCGAGCCGCTTGACCGCCTGGTGGTCCTCGGCGGGCAGTTCGAGCCACACCTCGCCGCCGCGGTGGCTCGGCCGCGGCGGGCGCGGGCGGTCGGTGGGCAGACCGATCTCCGGCGGCAGGTCGGCCAGCCGCCGCCGCCAGTACGCCAGCTCCCCGTCCAGCGCGCCGCCGGCGAGCTGGTCCCGTTGCCAGGCGGCGAAGTCGGCGTACTGGATCTCCAGCTCGGGCAGCTCGGCGGCGTCCTCGCGACCGGCGGCCCGGTACAGCCCGGTCAGGTCGCCGACCAGGTTCGACACGGACCGGGCGTCGAACACGCAGTGGTGGACCACGAAACCGAGCACCCAGCGGTCCTCGGGCAGCCGGATCAGCCGGGCCCGCCACAGCGGCGCGGAGGCCGGGTCGATCGGTCGCGCGCAGTCGGCCGTCACCAGCGCGTCGACCTCGTCCGGCGACGCGTCGGTCACGGCGAACTCCACCGGCACCCGCCGGTGCACGACCTGCGTCAGCCGACCGTCCACAATGGCCAGTGCGGTGCGCAGCGTCTCGTGCCGGTCGACCAGCCGCTCGAACGCGTCCCGGAACAGGTCGACGTCGAGGCCGTCGGGCAGCGTCACCGGGAACGCGATGTTGTACACCCCGAGGTCGGGCGCGAGCTGGGCGACGAACCAGAGCCGTTCCTGGGCGAACGACGCCGGGAAGAGCTGCGTCTCCGGTCGGTCGCCCATGGTCAGTCCTGCTCCGCGAGCGCTTCGCGCAGGCTGCGCGGGCGCATGTCGGTCCACACCTCGTCCACGTGGGCCATGCACTCCTCGCGCTCACCGGTGAACCCCGCGTCGCGCCAGCCCGGCGGGTTCGGCCGGTCCGCCGGCCAGATCGAGTACTGCTCCTCGTCGTTCACGACCACCTTGAACATCGCTCGTCCCCCGTCCTCAGGCGTTGCGCCGCAGTTTCGGAATGGTCCGTGCGGGCGCTTCGGCCGGTTCTTCCGCCCGCAACTGCTCGACCTTGACCGCCAGCCCGGCGACCGTCGGCGCGTCGAACAGGCTGCGCATCGGCAGCCGGACGCCGACCGCCTTGCGGATCTGCGCGATGAGCTGCACCGCCACCAGCGAGTTGCCGCCCAGCTCGAAGAAGTCGTCGTCCACGCCGACGTGCTCGACGCCGATCGTCTGGCGCCAGATCCGGGCGAGCACCGCTTCCAGCTCGGTGGTGGGCTCCGCCCCCGTGACCGCCACCGCGTCGGCGGCGGGCTCGTCGGCGGCGATCGTGTCGGTGGTCGTCGCGGCGATCCGGTCGACCAGCTCGGCGACCGTCTCGGTGTTGACCACGACCTGCGGACCGAGGTCGGCGGCCAGCACGCGGCGGAACGCCTCCGCGCCGTCGGCGGGCCGGATGCCACGTCCGGCCGTCGTTTCCGCGACCGGCTCGTCCTCCTGCCCGGCGAGGTTGCGCGCCACCGAGTCGGTGTCCACCCGCCGCAGCGTGAAGTCGCTGATGCCCACCAGCGGGACGCCGGCCTCGTCCACCAGGGTGAGGTCGGCGGTCAGCACCTCGGGCGAGGTCTCGGTGTAGCGCAGGTGGCTGTAGAACCGCGCGGGCAGCGGGGCCCGCACCACCACCCGGCCGTAGCTCAGCGGCAGGTAGGAGCCCTCACCGCGGCTGCCGAACGAGGTGGCGACGTCCAGCAGCGACGGGTGCAGCACCCAGCGGTCGAGGTCGGGCAGAGCCTCGGCGGGCGCTTCGACGAGGGCCAGTTCCTCGCCGTCGCCGACGTGTACCTCGCCCAGCGCCGCCCAGCGGGGGCCGAAGGTGAGCATGCTGGTCCGGCCGCCGGTGCGGAACGGGTTGTCCACGTCGTCGGCGGCCCGCACGCACCGCGCCTTGACGGCGTCCAAATCTACTTTGTCCATAGTGGACGATTGTGTCCAGCCGCCGCTGCCGCGCACGTGTTCGCGGCGCACGCCGTCACGGAGGCTGGTGATGGTGAACTCCCCGCCGTCGAAGCTCACCCGGTACTCGGCGGCCGACCCGTCCGGCACGGACAGCGGTTCCAGGAACGCCACGTCCGTCAGCTCGACCACGGCGTCGCCGTCGGGCGCGGGCACGCAGTGCGCGACGGTCGCCCGCGCGTTCTCCAGGTGCCCGGTGCCGGGCACCACCCCGACCCCGGCGATCCGGTGCTCGTCCAGCAGCCACTGGGTGTCCGGGCGGATGACGCCCCAGCACGCCGACTCGCCCCGGTGGCCGAGCAGCGGGTGGTCGACCGGCTCGGCGACCTCCGGCGCGACGCTGCCCGCCAGGCCCTCCACCGCCATGCCGACTTCCCGCCACGCGCCCCAGTCCAGCGAGAGCACCCGGCACGGCCAGCCGTGGTCGCTGCGGGCGTAGGCGTCCAGGAACGCGTTGGCGGCGCAGTAGTCCACCTGCCCGAAGCCGCCCACGACGCCGGTGACCGACGAGCACAGCGCGACGAAGTCCAGCGGCAGGTCGCCGAACGCCTGCCGCAGCGCGAGCGTCCCGGCCAGCTTCGGCGCGAGCACGCTCCTCGCCACGGCGTGGTCCTTGACCTCCGCCATCCCGCCACCCGCCAGACCCGCGGCGTGCACAATCCCGTCCAGCCCGCCCAGCTCCGCCACCACCCGGTCGCGGACCCGGCGCAGCGCCGCCGGATCGGTGACGTCGGCGGCGAGGACGAGCACGGTCGCGCCCGCCCGCTCCATCCGGCGGACGGCCTCGATCGCCCGGCCGATCCGCCCGGCAGGCCCGTGCACCGCGAGGTGGGTGTCCCAGTCGGCGCGGGGCGGCAGACCGGACCTGGACACCAGCGCCAGGCGTGCCCCGAACCGCACCGCCAGGTCCTCGGCGAGCGTGATGCCGATGCCGCCGAGCCCACCGGTCACCAGGTAGCGGCCCTGCGCGCGCAGCACGTCCGGCTGGGCGGGCAACGACACCTGCTCGTACTCCACCGCCCACCGCCGGCCGGACCGGAGCGCGACGGACGGACCACCGGACCGCAGTTCGCCCACCAGGTGCGCGGCCGTGGTCCGGTCTGCCACGTCGATGTGGCGCACGGTCAGCCAGGGCAGCTCCAGCGGCAGCACCCGCGCCAGGCCGATCGCCGTGGCCTGCTCGGGCCGGGTGAGGTCCGCGCCGAGCACGTCCTCCGCGCCCGAGGTCAGCACGTCGAGCCGGACGTCACCGCCCTCCGCCCGACCGGCCAGCGCCTGCACCAACCGCAACACGCCGAAGAAGCCGGTCTCCTGCGCCCGCCACGCCGCGTCGATGTCGACACCCGCGGGCTCGGCGTCCAACGCCCCGGCGTGCACGACCCAGCTCACACCGTCGGTCGCGATGTCGTCCCCCGGCGCGGCCTCGGTGACGGACACGCCGTCCGCCCGCAGCGCGTCGGCCAGCGCGGCTCCGCGTTCCCCTGCCACGATCACCACGGCTTCGGCGGGCGCGGACCCCGGCCGGGGCGACGGCGGGAGCTGCCGCCACGTCGGCACCGCGAACCAGTCGTCCAGCGGCAGCGGACCGGTGCGCGGCTTGGCGACCGCCATCCCGCCATCGGGGTCCGGGTCCACCCAGTGCCGCTTGCGCTGGTACGGGTAGGTCGGCAGGGACACCCGCCGACCGGGCGCGCCGAACCCCACCGGCTCGACGCCCGCCACCCAGAGCCTGCCCACGGCGGCGCACAGCGTCGCCACGTCCCCGATCCGCTCGCCGGGGCCGGGCAGGCTGGGCAGCGGCGCCATCGCGCCGGCCGGCACTTGCCTGCGCGCCAACCCGGATAGCTGCCGGCCGGGGCCGCACTCCACCAGCGCCCACGCGCCGCCGTCCGCCAGGAGCGCCGCGACACACGCGCCGAAGCGGACCGGTCGGCGCAGGTGCGTCGCCCAGTACGCCGGATCGGTCGCCTGCTCGTCGGTGATCGGCAGCCCGGTGACGTTGGACAGGAACCGCAGTCGCGGAGCGCGGCGCGGCACCGCCGCGACCGCCGCGGTGAACTCGTCCAGGATCGGGTCCATCATCGGCGAGTGGAACGCGTGCGAGGTGCGCAACACCCGACACGAAACCCCTTGCTCCTTGTAGCTTTCCGCCAGCGCCGTCACGGCGTCGGTCGGGCCCGAGACGACGCACGCGCCGGGCCCGTTCACGGTCGCGACGGCGCAGCCGGTGCCGGTCAGCCGATCGGCCACTTCGGACTCGTCCAGCGGCACGGCGAGCATCGAGCCCTCCGGCACCGACTGCATCAGCCGGCCGCGCACGGCCACCAGCCGCAACGCGTCCGCCAACTCGAAGACACCCGCGAGCGTGGCCGCCACGTACTCGCCGATGGAGTGGCCGATCATCGCCGCCGGCTCGACACCCCAGTGCCGCCACAGCGCGGCGAGGGCGTATTCCAGCACGAACAGCGCGGGCTGCGTGTACCTCGTCTGCCCCAGCGTGTCGTCCGATCCGGCGGTGAACATCAGCGTCCGGATGTCCAGTCCCAGAGCGGGTTCCAGGATGGCGGCGCACTCGTCCACCACATCGCGGAACACCGGCTCGGTGTCGTAGAGTTCCGCGCCCATGCCCGCGTACTGGCCGCCCTGCCCGGTGAACAGGAACGCCACGCGCGGTGGCGACCCCGCGGCGTGTCCGGTGATGGGCTTGCGCAGCGCCTTGACGGCGGCCTCCGCATCGGCCGCCACGACGACGGCGCGGTGCGCGCGTGCGGTGCGTCCCACGCGGAGCGTGTGCGCGATGTCGGTCAGGTCGCCGTCGGGGTTCTCCGTCAGGTGCGCGGCCAACCGGTCCACGGCGGCGGACAGCGCGGTCTCGGTCTGCGCGGACACCTGGAGCAGGTGCGCCGGGCGCGCGGCCCGACGCGTCTCGGCCGGCGCGGGTGCTTCCTCCAGGATCAGGTGCGCGTTGGTGCCGCCGATGCCGAACGAGCTGACCGCGGCCCGCCGCGGCGTCTCCCCCGCCTCCCATTTCGACAGGGTGGTCGCGATGTGGAACGGGCTGTCCTCCAGGTCGATCGCCGGGTTGACCGACTCGAAGTTGATCGTCGCCGGGATCAGCCGGTGTTCCAGCGCGAGCACGGTCTTGATCAGGCCGATGACGCCCGCCGCCTGGCTGAGGTGGCCGAGGTTGGACTTCACCGAGCCGAGCGCGCACCACTGCCGGTCGGCGGTGCCCTGGGTGTACGCGCCGGACAGCGCGGCGACCTCGATCGGGTCGCCGAGCGCGGTGCCGGTGCCGTGCGCCTCGACGTACCCGACCGTGCGGGGGTCGACGTCCGCGACGGCCAGCGCCTGCGCGACGCACTCGACCTGGCCCTCGACGCTGGGCGCGGAGAACCCGACCTTCGCGGAGCCGTCGTTGTTGATCGCGTTGCCCAGCACCACGCCGCGCACGTGGTCGCCGTCGGCGACCGCGTCGGACAGCCGCTTGAGCAGGACCACGCCGACGCCGCTGCCCCACAGGGTGCCGTTGGCCCTGGCGTCGAACGGCCGGCAGTGCCCGTCGGGCGAGGTGTAGCCCTCCATGCCCTGGTAGCCCTTGCCGTGCGGCAGTTCGACGCACACGCCGCCGGCCAGCGCCATGTCGCACTCGCCGTTGCGCAGCGCCTCCACTGCCAGGTGCGTGGCGACCAGCGATGTCGAGCAGGCGGTGTGCACGGTGAGGCTCGGCCCGCGGAGGTTCAGCTTGTAGGACACCAGGGTCGCGACGTAGTCGGGGTAGTTGGAGCTGGAGATGCCCAGGTTCCCGGCGGCCCGCTGCCACAGCTCCGCGTTCCGGAACAGGTTCGTCCACTGGTAGTGGTCCGCGCCCGTGCCCGCGTAGACGCCGATCGCGCCGGGGTAGCGCGCCGGGTCGTAGCCCGCGTCCTCCAGCGCCGAGTGCGACGTCTCCAGGAACAGCCGGTGCTGGGGGTTGGCCAGCTCCGCCTCCCGCGGCGTCATCCCGAACAGCTCGGCGTCGAAGTGCTCCAGCTTGTCGATCACCGGCGCGGCCGACACCCAGCTCGGGTCGGCCAGCTCGTCCTCGGTGACGCCGAGCGCGAGCTGCTCCTCCCTGGTGTAGAAGGTGATCGACTCCACCCCGTCCACCAGGTTGCGCCAGAACCGGTCGAGGTCGCCGGCTCCCGGCACGCGTGCCGCCATGCCGATGATCGCGATCGGCTCCACCCCGTCGGCGAACTCCTCGTGCGTCATGTGTCGATCTCCTGTTCGGCGGTGCGGGCGGCGGGCCTGCGCCGGGCCCGGCTCTTCCGGGCGGCGGCCCGCTGCGCCGCGCGGGCAAGCTGCACGTTCTGCGCGACGCCGTCCAGGTGTGCGGCCAGCGAGCGGATGTTGGGGTACCGGAACAGGTCCACCACCCTGATCTCCCGGTCGAACAGCTCGGCCAGCCGGGACTGGACCGTCACGACGGACAGCGAGTGCCCGCCGACGTCGAAGAAGTTGTCGGTCGGTCCGACCGAGTCGAGCCGCAGCACGTCGCACCAGACCTCGCCGACGGCGATCTCGGTGGGGGTGCGCAGCTCCCCGCCGCTGTCCGGCGTCGGTTCCGGCGTCTTTTGAACGTCTTCGTGCCGCGGCCTCGTGGTGTCCGGACAGTCGACCGCGACACCGGCCACCGGCTGCTCCGCGGCGGCGATCAGCTCACCGACCAGCCGCAGGTAGTCGGCGAGCAACGCCTCGATCCGCGGCAGGTCGTACAGGTCGGGGTTGAACACGACATCGAGCGCGAACCGCCCGTCCCGTTCCACCAGGTACACGGTGAGGTCGAACGGCGAACCCGGCATCGCGACCGGCACCGGCCCGGTGCGCACGGCCGGCAGTGCGAGCCGGGGTTCCGCGAAGTTGAAGACGTTGAACAGCACCTGCACCAGCGCGGATCTCGCCGGATCGCGTGGCACGCCGAGCTTGTCCACGATCCGCTCCAGTGGCGCGGCCGGGTGCCCGGTGACACCGAGGAACTCTTCGCGGCACGCGTGGACGGCCGCGGCGAAGTCGGCGCTGTCGTCGACGCGCAGCCGCACCGGCACCACGTCGACGAAGAACCCGACGAGGTCTTCGAAACCCGACTCGGCGCGGTCGGCGACGACCACGCCCACGACGTTGTCCGGCCGGCCGGTCAGCCGCCGCAGCACTTGGCCGAACGCGGCGAGCAGCACCAGGGAAGGCGTCGCGCCCCGGGTCGCGGCGAACCCGCGGACCGCGTCGTCCAGCGCCGGCGGGAACGCCGCCGTGGCGCTGCGGCCCGAGTAGGTCTGCGCCGGCGGGCGGGGCCGGTCGCGCGGGAGGTCGAGGACCGCGGGCGCGTCCGCCAGGTGCCCCACCCACCAGGCGAGGTCGGCGTCACCGTCCCGCTCGTCGCGGTCCGCCCGCCATACCGCGTAGTCCGCGTACCCCACGGGCAGCGGCGGCAACACGACCTCAAACGATTTCCCATTATCGGATTTTGCATTATCGAGTCCGACACTCTCGGAATAGGCGGCGGCCAGATCCCGGTAGAGCACCGACTGCGACCACCCGTCCGCGACGGCGTGGTGCAGCACGAAGCCGAGCACGTGGTCGTCCGGCCCGAGTCGGTACAGCGTCACCCGCCACACCGGTCCGGCGGCCAGGTCGATCGGCGTCGCCGCGTCGGCCGCCAGCCGGGCGGGCATTTCGGCCTCGGTCACCGCGACCACCGGCAACGGCACGTCCGCCGGCGGTTCGCACACCGCGGCGGGCACGCCCGCGGAGGCCGCGATCCGCCACCGCAGCACGTCGTGCCGGTCGGCGACCGCCCGCAACGCGCCACGCAGCGCGCCGACGTCCAACGGGCCGCGCAGCCGTTCGGCGAACGCGATGTTGTAGGCGGCGCTGTCCGGCGCGAGTTGGTCGAGGAACCACATCCGGCGTTGCGACGGCGACAGCGTCGGCGGGTTGCCGGTGGACGGCGCGGTGCGGGGCAGCGGCGTGGCCCGCTCGACCTGTCCGGCGATGCCCGCGAACGTGCGGTGGGTGAACACGTCGGCGGCGGCGAGGTCCTTGCCCAACTCCGCGCGGACGGCGGCGACGAACCGCATCACCGCGATCGAGTGCCCGCCCGAGGCGAAGAAGTCGTGGTCGTCGGCCGGCGCGACACCGAGGACGCGCAGCCAGATCGCCGCGAGCGGATCGGCGGACACCTCCGCGACCGTCTCCGCGACCATTTCCGCGGCAGCCACCGTCCGTTCCCGCAGCAGCGCGCGGTCCACCTTGCCCGTCGCCCCGCTCACCGGTAGCCCGTCGAGGCGCACGAACCGGCTCGGCACCATCGCGGGGGTGAGCCGTTGCGCGCAGTGGTCCCGGATCTCCTGCTCCGGCAGGGGTTCCGGTCCGTCCACAAAGGCCACCAGCTCGGCACCGGACGGTCCGGGCACGGCCTCCACCGCGACCGTCCCGATCGCCGGGTGGTCGCGCAGCACCGCCTCCACCTCGGCGAGTTCGATGCGCTGGCCCCGGATCTTGACCTGGCGGTCCCGCCGGCCGAGGAAGTCGAACCACCCGTCCGGCCGTTCCCGCACCACGTCCCCGGTGCGGTAGAGCCGGGCGCCGGGCACAGCGGAGAACGGGTCGGGCACGAACCGGTCCGCGGTCAGCCCCGGCCGGCCGAGGTAGCCCCGGGCCACGCCCGCGCCGCCGATCACGAGTTCGCCCGCCGTGCCCGGCGGCACCGGCTCCAGCCGCTCGTCCACGACGTGCGGCCGGTGGTCGGCCAGCGGCGTGCCGAGCGGCAGCGGCTCGGTCCACCGCCCGGTCAGGGCGTTGACGAGCACCACCACCGTGGTCTCGGTCGGGCCGTAGACGTGCCAGAGCCGCCGGCCGCGCGCGGTCCACCGCTCGACCAGCTCCGGTTCGACCACATCGCCGCCGACGGCCACGGTCCGCAGGTCGGGCAGGTCCGGGTCGAGCAGGCGCAGCACCACCGGCGTGACGACCAGCCACGTGACGCGGTGCTCGCGCAGGAACCGGTCCAGCCGCGCGGGGTCCGCCCGGTCCTCGCTCCCGACCAGGTGCACGGACCCGCCGACCGCCAGCGGGGCGAACACGTCGAGGGTGAAGGCGTCGAACGCGTACGAGGAGAACCCCGCCGCCCGGGTGTCGGCATCGATACCGACGCACGGCGCGGAGGCGGTCACGAACGCGACCATGTTGCGGTGCGTGGTCAGCACGCCCTTCGGCTTGCCGGTCGAGCCGGACGTGTAGATCACGTGGGCGAGGTCGTCCGGCCCCGCTGGAATGACGGACGGCTCGGCGGACACCGCGTCCGGCACGGGGACCAGCGGGTACCCGTCCAGCGGGCGGTCCGCGCCGTCGACCACCAACGCCCCGATCGCGGCGTCGGCGGCGATGTCCGCCAGCCGCCGGCGCGGCAGGACCGGTTCCAGCGGCACGTAGGCGGCGCCCGCCATCAGCACCCCGAGCACCGCGACGACCAGCGACGGCCGGCGGTCCACGCACACGCCGACCAACGAGCCACGCCCGACGCCGACGGCACGCAGGTCCGCGGCGAGCGTGCCCGCGCGACCGACCAGCTCCCGGTAGGTCAGCGACTCGTCCCACTGCCGCACCGCGACCGCGTCCGGCGTGCGGCGGGCCTGGGCGAGGACGAGATCGGCGACGGTGGCGTCCGGACCTGCCGCCATCGGGCCGGCCGTCACCGGGTGGTCTGTCATCAGGCCTGCCGTCACCGGGTCTGCCGTCACCGGGTCTGCCGCCATCGGGTGGTCTGTCATCGGGCGGCCTCCGGGTCGACGAGCTGCAACCGCAGCTCACTGGAATACCGCCGGCCGTCGGCGTCGGCCAGCCAGTGCCGGCCGACATCGGGCAGCACCTCGGAGACCGTCACCGCCCCCGCCCGGTCGGCACGGGCCGAACTGGCCACCATGGCGCACAGCGACGCGGCGTGCAGCGGACTGGTCAGGTCCACGTAGAACGGCTTGATCTCGGTGCCCAGCTTGACGAAGACCCGGTCCGGCAGGCCGAGCGCACGCCGCCACCGGCGGACCGCAAGGTATCTGTCGCGCTCGCCGACGACGTCCGCCAGACCGGTCTCCGCGATGGTGGTGCGCCAGGTTTCCCTTGCCACGACGAGCTTGTCGACCGTGATGCGCGGTGTGTGCGGCCGGCCGTGGACGAGTTTGAACCCGTCCACGGCGTGGATCGCGAGCAGTGCCGAGAACATCTCCAGCAACGGCCGCCGCCGTCCGTCCGGCGCGTGGGCGACGAGGTCCGGCGTCACCACGACGGACGTGGCGGGCAGCAGCCGGTCCGGGTCCGCGCCCGGCGCGGGGCCGATCCCGAGCCACCGGTCGGTCGGACCGTCCAGGGTGTGCGCGACGCGGCCGGAGTAGCGCGGCCAGTCGGTCGGGTAGAGCGGCCGGATCCGGTGCTCCCCGAGGTCGGCGGCCAGCGCGCGGCTCAGCGCTGCCGGGTCCGGGTGCCACCGGGTGAACACGGCGCAGTCGAACGTCGGCCACGCGGTGTGCAGTTCGCCCAGCACCACCAGGTAGTCGCCGCGGTTGATCGCGTCCACGTCCGGCGCGCAGATCTGGAGGTCCGGGCTGTGCAGCCGGCCGGCCGACCAACCGGGGCGGTCGGCCGGGAACGCCGCCGCCGCGGCCGGCGCCAGTTCGGCGGACGTGAAGTGCAGCGGACCGTCGACCGGCGCGCCGTCCAACCCGAAGAGCTTCGCCCACCGCCCGCCGAACTCGCGCGCCACCGCGTCGACGGGTCGGTCACCGGTCCCGAACAGCGGGCCTTGGGCGAGGTACCAGAGATCGGCCAGCCGCACTTCGTCCGTCTCGGCGGCGAGGTCTTCGTACAGCTCGCGCAACGCGGCCCCGTAGGCGTCCGCCAGCTCCGCGGTCAGCCAGCGCGCCGCGCCCAGCAGCAGGGCCATCGGCTCGGCGAGGTCGGCCAGCAACCGCCCGCCCACGACCACGTCCACGTCGCGGGCGGTCTCCTCGACGCACAGGCCGCGCCCGGCGTAGGTCTGCCCCGCCTTGCGCTGGGCGGGCACGCCGGTGATGGCGGTGAACTCGGCGTCGAGCCCGGCCAGCGCCGCCTTCAGCCGGTCGGCGTCCCCGGCGGCGGCCGACACCTCGTCGCGGGCGGTGGTCAGCCGGTCCAGCCCACCGGCGGCCCGCGCCCGGACCACCGGATCGCCGATGCCCGCCACCAGCGCGTGCAGCGCGGCTTCCGCCTCCGGCCCCTGCGGCAGGTCGCCCCGCCAGCTCGTCAACCCCCGTTCGGCGAGCCGGGCCAGCAGCAGGTGGCCGTCGTCGGCGGTGCGGACCAGGCCGGCGGCGAGCAGGTCGGCGATCACCGCCACGGCCGGCGTCCGACCGTCGCAGCGGACCAGCGCCGCGAGTTCGGCCGGGGACACCGGGATCGGCGGCTGCACGGGCCGGAGCACGCGACGGCCCGCCTCGTCCAGGGTCAGGTGGGGCTGTCGGGCGGGCGGCAGCCAGCGGCGGACCTCCGGGTCCTCGGCCAGCCGGTGCGCGAACGCGGTCAGCGCCCAGTGCTCGAAGTGCACCGCGCGGTCGCGCACCAGGTGTTCGCCGATCCGCGTGGTGATCGACGGCGCGTGCGGGTCGACGGTCGCCCACGCGGCAGGGCCGAAGAACCCGACGGTCTCGTTCTTCGCGCAGTACCGCTGCCAGTACCGGACGACCAGCCGTTCCCGCTCACGCCGCTTCTTCCGGCGCGGCTCGGCGGGATCGGCGCGCACCAGGCCGTCCAGCGCGGTGAGCGCGGTGGTGCTCTGCCAGGTGACCGCTTCCCGCAGCAGCGGGTCGGCCGCGAGGTCCCGGCACACCGCGGTGCCCGCGGCCAGCGCCCGTGCGAACTCCTCGTCGAACCGCGGCTCGTCCGCCTCGCCGGCCAGGAACGCGTCGGCGGCACGGGCGGCCTCCGGCGCGGCGAACCGGTCCAACCCGTCGATCGGGAACCCGGTGCTGCGCACCACGGCATCCCGCCACACCGACCAGCCCGTCGTGCCCAGCGGCACCAGATGCGCGTTCAGGACGACACCTCGATCCAGTGCCGTCGAGGCTGCAACGGGTGGTGCGGCAGGGAAACCACGCGGCCGGCGCTGCCGGGTGTCCGGCTCACATCCGGCCCGGCACTGTCCTCACCGGCATTGTCCTGGTCGGCACTGTCCTCACCGGCACTGTCTCCACCGGCGGCGACCCGGTCGAGCCACGCGATGGCCGAAGGGATGTCGTCGCACGCCGACGCGGCCCGGAACGCGTACCGCTGCCTGCTCGCCAACGTGTGGGCGACGTCGTCCAGCCGCAACCCGGCCTCGGTCGCCAGGTGGGCGCTCAGCCGGGCGGCGAGCAGCCGCAACGCCTCCGGCGTGCGCGCCGAGACCACCAGCGTTTGCGGACCCGAGGGCTCCTCCCGGGGATCGTCCACCGGCGGCTGCTCGACGATCACGTGAGCGTTCGTGCCGCCGAGGCCGAACGAGCTGACCCCGGCCACCCGGTCCGGCCGGTTCCACTCGGTCGTCTTGACCGGCACGAAGAACGGCCCGGCCGCGAAGTCGATCTCCGGGTTCGGCACGTCGTGGTGCAGGGTGGCGGGGATGGTCGCGTTCCGGACGGCGAGCACCGCCTTGATCAACCCGGTGACGCCCGCGGCGGCATCGAGGTTGCCGAGGTTCGTCTTCACCGAGCCGAGCGCGCAGGAGCCCGCGGACGCCCCGAACGCCTGCGTCAGCGCGGCCACTTCGATCGCGTCGCCGACCGGCGTGCCGCTGCCGTGCGCCTCGACATAGCCGATGTCGGCACCCGACAGGGAGTTGCACGCCAGCGCCTCGGTGACGACGGCGACCTGCCCGTCCAGCCCCGGCACGGCGAACCCGGCCCGCGCCGAGCCGTCGTTGTTCACCGCCCAGCCGCGCAGCACCCCGTACACTTGGGCGCCGCGCTCCAACGCGTCCGCGAGCCGTTCCAGCGCCACCACGGCGACACCACTGCCGTAACCGCTGCCCTGCCCGGCCGCGTCGAACGCACGACACCGGCCGTCCGGCGAGACCAGCCCGCCGGGCGTGTGCCGGAAACGCGGCTCGGTGACGCTCACCCCACCGGCCAGCGCCACGTCGCACCGGAAGTCCGCCAAGCTCTGCGCGGCGGTGCACACGGCGACCAGCGAACTGGAACAAGCCGTCTGCACGGCGACCGCGGGCCCGGTGAGGCCCAGCCGGTAAGCCACCTGGGCAGGCAGGTAGTCCGCCGCCCATCGCGTCGCTAACAGTTCTTCCCAGTCCTCCCCCGCCTGCCGCGCGAGCAGCCGGAACAGGAAGTACCGGTTCGCCGAAGCACCCGCGAACACGCCGATCGCGCGCTCGGGATCGGTGGGGTCGACGGCCGCGTCCTGCAACGCCACCCACGACTGTTCGAGAAAGAGCCGCTGCTGGGGATCCATGGCCCGCGCCTCCGACGCGGGCACGTCGAAGAACTCGGCGTCGAAGTCGGCGACACCCGCCAGCCTGCCGTGCCCGCGCACGAGGGCCGGGTCTGCGATCAACGACTCGGCGACGCCGAGCGCCCGCAGTTCCTCGTCCGTGTGGTCGTGCACGGCGTCGACCCCGTCGAGCAGGTTGCGCCACAACGTCGGCACGTCGGGAGCCGCCGGGAACCTCCCGGCCAGCCCCACGACGGCGATCTCGTCCCCGCCGTACTCGTGCTCCATGGGCTTCCCCCACCCCGTCGACTCAGCCGGACACGGCGCGTGCGATGTCCTCCACGGTCAGCACCGGGGTCAGCGCCTCGGCTCCCAACGGCTCGTAGTCGGCCGTCGAGTAGCGGCCCGACCCGTGCACCACGATGTCGCGCCCCTCCTCCACCAGGCCGCGGTCGATCGCGTTGCACACCCCGGTCAGCGCCATCACCAGCGACCACTCGCGCAGCGTGCGCAGGTCGGCGGGCAGCCCGCCGACGTCGCCCAGCAACGCGCGCAGCGCCGGGTACCGGGCGACACACTCAGCCAGCGACACCACGACACCGTCACCCCCGAACGTGGTGATCAGGTCGTTCATCGCGGGCGAGGTGGCCGGCTGGTGGGTGTAGAACGTCGGGTCCAGCACCTCGTGCGGGTCGTAGGTGACCTCCGGGAACCGCGCGTCGGCCGACTGCCGGTACAGCCCGGTCGCCCCGTCGAACCGGTAGTCCGGCCGGTGGGCGTGGTCGAAGTCGCCGTGCCGCAGGTTGACCACCATGTCGGGGGTGCCGAGGTGCTGCACGAGCAGGCTCGCGGGCCGGGTCGTCCGGCTCGCCACGCCCAGGTCCTCCAGCACCGCCCGGCCCTGGTGGTAGCCGAGGAGGCCGAACGCGCTCGACACCGCGTGCGCGTGCAGCCGGGGCGCCGCGCCGTCCGCGTCGGTCGGGTCGACCCGCTGCTCGAAGAACGCCCTGGCCACGTCGGCGGTGAGGTAGTTGCCGAGTTGGAGGGTGAACCAGAGGCGCACGCCGTCCCGGCTCAGGGCCGCGGCGTGCCGGTCGACGAACTCCCGGCCCAGCGGCTTGACGCCTTCCGCGTCCGGACCCCCGTAGAGCAGCACGGGGTTGAGCGCCCGCAGGCGCTCGTCGTCGGACAGCCTGCTCGCGCGCAGCTTCGGCCGGCACGACTCGGGCGCGAGCACGGCCACCCGTAGCTGCTCCGGCTCGACCAGCCCGGCGTCGATCGCCCGCAGCACGGCGTCCCGCAGCGCCACGCCCTTGTTCGCCGACGTCGGCGAGAAGATCATGACGCGTTCGCCGGTCCGGCGGATGTACTCGACCGCCCTCGCCACGATCAGCAGCGACGCGAACGTCTTGGTGGTGCCGGTGCCGGGGTTGCCGGTCAGGTCGAGCAACGTCAGCCGGTGACCGCCGTACTCCCCGAACGGCAGCCAACCGGCGGTCGCCACCGATAAGAAGTCCCGGACGGCCTCGTCCAGTTCGGGCAGCGCGTAGCCGGGCGAGAAGGCGGCCGGGTCGGCGACGACCGGGCCCCGGTCGGGCACGCACCGTTCGATCGCGCGCGGCAGGAGGTCGTAGAAGTCGACCAACAGGTTCGCGGTGCCACTCGGCGCGGGCGCCGTCGTCGCGGAATTCGGCATCAGACCGGCATCTCCACTCCACCCCGGCGCTGCGCGAGCGGTTCGCCGCGCAGTCGCTCCCTCAATGCGTCCAACCGAGCAGTGGCCGCGGGCAGGTCGCCGACGTCGAACCCTTCGGCGAACCCGGGCAGGAACTCCGCGACGGCCGGGCCGAAGACCACGCGGTCGCCGTCGACCACGACGCCGTCGGCGACCGCGGCCCGCTGGTTGAAGGCGACCGCCTCGGCCCGGCTCACCCCGGCCGGCAGGCGCAGCTCGATGTCCTTTCCGGCCACCCGGACCGGGTAGCCGCCGGGCAGCCCCAGCGGGCCCGGCAGGTTCGTCTCGACCGGCGTCCCGGACAGCACCGCGTCCAGCAGCACGGCGGCGGCGAACCCGGTGATCTGGTTCAGCTCGGTGCGTTCGGCACTCCGCTGCGCGACGAGCAGGTCGGCGGGCGCGGTGACCGGCTCGTCGTCGCACCACACCCGGACCTCTTCGCGGCCCTCGGCAGGCTCGTGCAGGTGGACGTGGTGGGCGAGCATCCGCAGCCGGGTCTGGTCGGGCAGCCCGAGCGCGGCCTGCGCGCTGGCGGCCAGCAGCGCGATGTTGCCGACGCCGCACAGCACGGGCACGCCGAGCGCGGCGAGCAGCGGGTTCACCGCGTCCGGGAAGCACCCGTTGATCAGCCACGACCGCTCGGGCAGCGCGCGGCCGACCCGCAGCGCGAGTTCCGCCTGGAACGGCAGCGTGATCCCGAAGCCGGCGCGCCCGACGAGCGCGGTCCACGCCGAGGGCGCGGTCAGCCGTTCCCACGGTGACTGGCTCGACGCGCACACCAGCGCCCCGTCGACGTCGGCCACCGGCCGCTCCACGTCACCGACGAACGGCGTGAAGGCGACACCGGCACGTCCGCCGGAGGCCGCGCGGGCGTTCGCGATGTAGCAGAGCTGCTCGGTCTTGCCGGCGCTCCGGCCGATCACGACCACTTCGACGGACGTGGTCGCGACCGCGGCCAACGAGTAGCAGACGGCACGTGCCAAATCTCCGGTGCCGACGACGGCGATCTTGTGCACAGGCGCGCTCCCCCCAGCAGCGTCGCGCTCTCCCCAGAGCCCCCAGCGCCACGTCTGACCGGGACGAACACCGGTGTTCGTGGCCTGGTGACGGATGCTACATACCGTCGGCCTGCGCTGAAAGGGTTCTTCTTCACAATCGTTCACAGGTACGCTCCCGACCGGTTGCACGGAGTTGGGGGGCTCGATGACGACCACGGAAATCGCGGCGGCGCTGGCCGTGCTGCGCTGCTACAGCGGTTCGGCGCAGGCGCGCCTGCTGGCACCCGGCGCGGCGGCAGGGGCTCCCGACGACCTCACCGGCATCCCGCACGAGGCACGACTGGTGGTCGTCGACGGCCGGCCGCGACTGGAGTTCGACGGTGTCGAGGTGCCGGAGCCGTTCGCCCGGTGCATGGCCGAAGACCTCGTCACGGCGCTCGACCGGCTGCGCGCCGACCCGACCGCGGACCCGCTGCCCGAGCCGGCCGCGGCACGGTTGGCGCCACCCGCGCCGCCGCCCGGCGGGAACGTCGACCGGTCCATCCCGGAGGCGTTCTGGGAGCAGGTGGACCGGTCCCCCGAGCGGCCGGCGGTGATCGGCGACGACGCCACGCTGAGCTACCGGGAGCTGGGCGAACGGGTGGCCGGCTGCGCGACGCTGTTACGGGACACCGAACCCGGCAGCCGGGTCGGCCTGCTGCTGGACCACGGCCCCGACACGGTCACCGCCATCCTGGCCACGCTCGCCGTGGGCGGGGTGTACGTGCCGCTCGACCCGCGCTACCCGGCGCCGCGGCTCGCGGCGATGGTCGCCCAGGCCGAGGTGTCGGTGATCCTGACCAGCGCGGCGCACCGCACGCTCGCCGCCGGCTACGGCACCCCGGTCCTGGACATCGCCGACGCGCCGCCGTCCGCGCACCGCCCGACCCGCACGCCGCCCGCTCCCGACGCGCCCGCCTACATCCTGCACACCAGTGGTTCCACCGGGGTGCCCAAGGGTGTCGCGCAGACCCACCGCAACGTGCTGCACCAGGTCCGCCTGCACCACGACAACTTGCGGATCACGGCGGACGACCGGATCAGCGTGGTGTCCTCGTTCGGCTTCGACATGGCCGTCACCGACATGTTCTCGGCGGTGCTCACCGGCGCGTGCTGCGTGCCGGTCGACGTCCGCGCGCTTGGGCTGGTCGGCCTCGCCAACGCGCTGCGCGGGCACGGCGTGACGATCTACCACTCCACGCCGACGGTGTTCCGGTACCTCGCCGACTGCCTGGCCGGCGCGGTGCTGCCGCACCTGCGCGTGGTCGTCCTCGGCGGTGAACCGGTCACCCACGCCGATCTCGACCGCTGCCGCGAACACCTGCCGCCGCACGGTGTGCTCGTCAACGGCTACGGCGCGACGGAGATCAGCTTCGCGGTGCAGAACCACCTGCCGTTGAGCGCCGGAAGTCCCGAGCCGCACGGGGTCCTGCCCATCGGGCGGCCACTGCACGGGGCGCGGATCGGCCTGGTCGCCCCGGACGGCACGCCGTCCGCCATCGCCGGCGAGATCATGATCAGCAGCGACTACCTGGGGTCCTACTGGGACGGTCCGGACGAGGAGCGGTCGCGGTTCGACACCGACCACGAGGGCGTCCGCCGCTACCGCACCGGCGACCTCGCCCGGCGGCTGCCCGACGGCAGCCTGGTGTACCTGGGACGACGCGACCGGCAGGTCAAGGTGCGCGGCTACCGGGTCGAACCCGGCGAGGTGGAACTGGCGCTGGGCCGGGTTCCGGGCGTGGCGAGGGCCGTCGTCGTCGCGGACCGCCGGGACGACGAACACCTGTTGCGCGCGTTCGTCACCAACGGAGGCCGGGACGCGTTGCGGCCGAACGAAGTGCGCGATGCCGTGGCCCGCCTGCTGCCCGACTACCTGGTGCCCACCACGCTGGACGTCGTGCCGGACCTCCCGCTGACCCCGACCGGCAAGGTCGACGCCGGTGCCTTGCTGGAGCGCTACCCGCTGCGCTCCCCCGGCGCGGTCGAACCGGCCGTCGCCGGTCTCGAAGGCCGGATCACCGCGGTCTGGTCCGACGTGCTGGGACGAGGCGACATCGGCCCGAACGACCGCTTCTTCGACATCGGCGGTCACTCACTGCTGGCCGCGACCGTGCACCACCGCCTGGTGGAGAGCCTGGACCGGACCTTCCCGCTGACCGCGCTCTACGCCCACCCCACCGTCGCCGAGTTGGCCGAATACCTGCGCACCGGCACCACTTCGGACACCACCACCCCGATCACGGACCGCATGGCCCGCCGCCGCCTCGACCGCGCCCGACGCGACAGGCGCCGCTGACCGGCCGCAGTCCACACAAGACAGCGGCAGAACACGTTCACGGCGCACGATGATCCGACAAGTCTGGCTACTTCGGACCCGATGAGGCAGATTCTCCCCATGTGGTGTCGCCGGGCCGGCGACACCACAGCCGGACTGCCCCGGACCGAAGGGACCACCGTGACCGAAACCCAGTACCACGACCTCGGTGATTTCACGTTGCAGCACGGCGCGACCCTGCGCGGCGCGCGGCTGGCCTACGCGACCTACGGAACGCTCAACGCCGAGAAGTCCAACGCCGTCGTGTACCCGACGTGGTACTCCGGCCGCCACTGGGACAACGAGTGGCTCATCGGCGCGGGTATGGCGCTCGACCCCGACAAGTACTTCGTCATCGTCCCGAACATGCTGGGCAACGGCCTGTCCAGCTCACCGAGCAACACCACCGGCGGCTACGGCGGCCCCCGCTTCCCCCACGTGACGTTCCACGACCAGGTCCGCGCGCAGCACGACCTGGTGACGCGGCACTTCGGCATCGAACGCCTGGCGCTGGTCACCGGCTGGTCGATGGGCGCGGGCCAGACCTACCAATGGGCGGTCAGCCACCCGGAGATGGTCGAGCGCATCGCCCCGTTCTGCGGCTCGTCGGTGACCAGCACCCACAACAAGGTGTTCCTGGAAGGCGTGAAAGCGGCCCTGACCGCCGACTCCGCCTTCGACGGGGGCTGGTACGGCGACACCGTGCCCGTCGTCGGCCTGCGGGCCTGCGCCCGCGTCTACGCCGGGTGGGGCTTCTCGCAGGCGTTCTACTGGGAGAAGGAGTACCAGAAGCTCGGGTACACGTCGCTGGAGGACTTCCTGGTGGACTTCTGGGAGGGCTTCTTCCTGGACGGCCGTGATCCCAACAACCTGCTGTCCATGCTGTGGACGTGGCAGAACGGCGACGTCGGGAAGACCCCCGGCTTCGCCGGCGACACCGTGGCGGCGCTGGGCTCGATCCGCGCCACGGCCATCGTGCTCCCGGCGGAGAAGGACCTGTACTTCCCGCCGGAGGACGAGGCGTGGGCGGTGAGTCACATGGCCAACGCCGAACTGCGGGTCATCCCCGGGATCTGGGGCCACTTCGCCGGACACGGCAGCAACGACCCCGACACCGAATTCATCGACACCGCCTTGCGCGAACTGCTCGCCCGCCCCGGCGGCCTCGACTGACTTGCGCCTGCGGGCGGATTCGGACCAGGTTGACGCTCACATGAACGGAGGCGGAGTTGGCTGAGACGACGGTGGCCGAGGTGATGGCCGAACTGGCCGCGCTGGAGGACCCGAAGGCACGCGCGGTGAACGAGAAGCACGGTGACGATCACGGGGTGAACCTCGGCAAGCTGCGGGCGGTCGCGAAGCGGCTGAAGACACAGCAGGAACTCTCACGCCGACTGTGGGAGACGGGCGACACCGCGGCGCGACTGCTGTCGCTCCTGATCTGCCGCCCGAAGGCGTTCGAGCGTGCCGAGTTGGACGCCATGCTGCGCGAGGCGCGCACCCCCAAGGTGCACGACTGGCTGGTGAACTACGTGGTGAAGAAGAGCCCGCACGCCGAGGAGCTGCGGGTGGCCTGGTTCGCCGATCCCGATCCGGTGGTGGCGAGTGCGGGCTGGGCGCTGACCACCGAACGCGTGGCGAAGAAACCGGAGGGCCTGGACCTCGCGGGACTGCTCGACATCGTCGAAGCGGAGATGAAAGACGCCCCGGATCGCCTGCAATGGGCGATGAACAACTGCCTGGCCCAGATCGGGATCGACCACGCCGGGCACCGCTCCCGCGCGATCGACATCGGGGAACGGCTGGAAGTGCTCAAAGACTACCCGACTCCACCGAACTGCACGTCCCCGTTCGCGCCCATCTGGATCACCGAGATGGTGCGCCGACAGCACGCCGAATAGGCATCTCCTTGCCCCCTTCAATTTATAGCGGACCCCGGGGCTTGCGGCAAGACCCGGGTCGTACCCCAGAATTGCCGGCCGAAAGCCGATACCTGGGGAAATTGGGGGATTTGAGATGCGTGTGCTGTTGACGACGTGGGGATCGCGCGGGGACGTCGAACCGTTGGTGGGGCTCGCGGTGGCGTTGCGGGAACTCGGCGCGGAGGCGCTGGTGTGCGCGCCTCCGGACGAGGATTTCCGGACGCTGCCGGCGCGTGTCGGCGTGCCGCTGGTGCCGCTCGGCCCGACGGTGCGCTCGGTGGTCGCCGGCACGAAGCCGCCGACGGCGGAGGACGCGTTCCGGCTCGCTCGCGAACTGGTCGCCGCGCGGTTCGACACGCTCGGCGCGGCGGCCGAGGGATGTGACGCGCTGGTGGCGGGCGGCCTGATGCCGGCCGGCGCACGGGACGTGGCCGAGAAACTGGGCATCCGCTACGTGTACGCGTGCTTCCAGCTCTTCGGACTGCCGTCGCGGCACTTCGCCCCGGGGGCGCGGCCGGGCAGGCAGTCCCCGCGGGAGACCGACAACCGGGCGCTGTGGGAGCAGGACGCCCAGCGGGTGAACGGCCTGTACCGCGCGGCGCTCAACAGCCATCGGGCGGCGATCGGCCTGCCGCCGGTGGACAACGTCCGCGACCACGTCTTCACCGACCGGCCGTGGCTGGCGGCGGACGAGACGCTGAGCCCGTGGGAGGGCATGACGGACCTCGACCTCGTGCACACCGGGGCGTGGGTCCTGCCCGACGACCGTCCGCTCCCGGACGGGCTGGAGGCGTTCCTGGACGCCGGCACGCCACCGGTGTACGTGGGCTTCGGCAGCATGGCCGCGTACGCCCCGAAGGACGTCGCCAGGGTGTCCATCGAGGCGATCCGCGCGCAGGGCCGCCGGGTCCTCCTCGCCCGCGGGTGGGCCGGACTGGCCCCGATCGACGACGCCGACGACTGCTTCGTCGTCGGCGAGGTAAACCAGCAGGCGCTGTTCCACAGGGTGGCCGCCGTCGTGCACCACGGCGGCGCGGGCACCACCACGACGACCGCACGAGCCGGCGCGCCCCAGGTCGTGGTGCCCCAGATCGCGGACCAGCCGTACTGGGCCGCCCGGGTGGCCGAGCTGGGCATCGGCGTGGCACACGAGGGCTCGACGCCGACCTTCGACTCCCTGTACGCCGCGCTCGGCACGGCCTTGGCCCCCGAGACCCGGGCGCGGGCCGAGGCCGTGGCCGGCACGATCCAGGTCGACGGGGCGACGGTGGCCGCGAAACTGCTCCTCGACGCAGTGGGCCGCCGACAGACCGGGTGAACCACCGGGAATCGGCACCCCGGTTCCGAGGGTGCCGATTGATCCTGGTCAGCGTCGGATGACGCCGAGGTCGGTGGCGGTCGCGACGGCCGCGGTGCGGGAGTTGACGCCGAGTTTGGTGTAGATGCGGGCCAGGTGGGATTTGACGGTGCCTTCGGTGAGGTGGAGACGGGCGCCGACGGCCTGGTTGGACAGGCCGTCGGCGACCAGGGCCAGGACTTCGGCTTCGCGGCGGGTGAGGCCGGTGCCGGGGGTGCGCAGGCGGTTTATGAGCCGGTCCGCGACGGCGGGGGCGAGGGCGGTGTGGCCTGCGGCGGCGGCGCGCACCGCGGCGGCGAGGTCCTCGGGTGGCGCGTCCTTGAGGAGGTAGCCGGTGGCGCCCGCTTCGATGGCGGGCAGGGTGTCGGCGTCGGTGTCGTAGGTGGTGATGACCACGACTCGGGGCGCGCCGGGACGGGCGGTGATCGCGGCGGTGGCTTCGGCCCCGGTCATGCCGCCGTTGAACCGCAGGTCCATCAGGACGACGTCGATCTCGCCACCGGTGGCGAGGGCGACGGCCTCTTCGGCGGTGGCGGCCTCGGCCACGATCACGAGGTCGGGTTCGGTTTCCAACACGGCCCGCAGTCCGGCGCGCACCACGGGGTGGTCGTCGGCGAGCAGGAGGCGGATGGGGGTGCCCGGCCGGTCCCCGGTGTCGTTCACGGCCTGTCCTCGGTGTCGTTCACGATCCATCCCCGATGTCGCTTCCGGCGGTGGGCGGGGTGACGGGCAGCCGTGCGGCCAGGGCGGTGCCGCGGCCCTCGGCGGTCTCGATGGTGAAGGTGCCGCCGAGGGCCTGCGTCCGTGCGCGCATGGCCGCCAGTCCGAAGCCGCCGGTGTCCGGGTCGGGGGCAGGGAGGCGTCCGGGGTCGAAGCCACTGCCGTCGTCGACGACGTCCACGGCGACGTGGTCGTCGAGGTAGCTGAGGGTGACGTCGGCGGTGCGGGATCGGGCGTGGCGGACGGTGTTGGCCAGGGCCGACTGGGCGATGCGCAGGAGGGCGACCTCGTGCGCGGTGGGCAACGGCGCGGGATCGCCGGTGAGGTGGAAGCGGGCGGTGAGCCGGTGGCGGGTGGAGGTGGTGGCGCACAGGCGTTCCAGCGCGTCGGCCAGGGTGGACTCCGCCAGCGCGGGTGGGGCGAGCGCGGCGACGAAGCGGCGGGCCTCGGCGAGGTTGTCCACCGCTGACTGCCGGGCCTGGTCGACGTAGCCCGCGGCCTTCCCGGGCTGGTCGGGCAGGGCTCGTTCGGCCGCGCGCAGCAGGAGCTGGATGCTGGACAGCCCCTGGGCCAGGGTGTCGTGGATCTCCCGCGCCAGGCGTTCGCGTTCGCTCAGCACGCCCGCGGTGTGCTCGGCCTTCGCCAGGTCGGCGCGGGTGGCGGTGAGTTCGTCGATGAGCACGCGCCGTCGTTCGCTCTCCCGGTAGAGGGCCTGGTAACCCCACACCACCGCGACCGCCACCGCGGCGCCGAGGGCGGGGCCGATCGCGGTGGCCGGGGTGAAGGCGCCGGTGTGCGCGGCGAAACCGGTGATCGCGGCCACCGCGGTGGCCGCCACCGCGGCCAGTCCCACGCGGCGCGACAACAGGTGGAGCTGGAGGAAGTACAGCGGGAAGGCGAGCCACACCGCGTCGGCGGACAGGACCAGCAGCGCCACCCACGCCCCGCTGACGACGGCCGACCACACCGCCGCGCCGCGCCGGGACGTGCGCACGCTCGGCAAGAGCGGGCCCGCCGCGTACACGGACCCCAAGGCCGCAGCGAGCGCGAGGACGGCGGTGGCGTCCGCCGCCCCGCCGATCACGGCCCGGCCCGCGGTGAGCACGAGCAGGCAGGCGAACAGCAGGTGCAGGCACCAGGTCAGCACCCGGCTGGTCGGCGTAGGAGCGGTCGAGTCCACAGTCATCCCAGCTTAGGCGCGCCGCCGGAGGTCGGCCTCTGTCGAAAGTGACAACCCCCGGGTCTCCTTTCGAGCCGTCGAGTGCCGTCCTGCGCCAGATGTCCGGCGCCTACGACATGGTCGACAGTGGCGTCATACCGCCCATCACGCCACACCTCCCACCACGTCGGAAGGCAGCTCACGCCGTGTTCGTCGCCCTGAGAGACCTGAAGTTCGCCAAGGGCCGCTTCGCCCTGATGGGCACCGTCATCGTGCTCATCACCCTGTTGGTGGGCCTGCTGTCCGGGCTGACCGCGGGCCTCGCGCACCAGAACGTGTCCGCGATCACCGACCTGCCCGTGGACCGGATCTCGTTCACCGCGCCCACGGAGGGTCAGGACCCGTCCTACTCGGACTCCGCCGTCACCGAAGCGCAGTGGCGGCAGTGGTCCGCCACCCCAGGCGTGCTCTCGGCCGAACCCCTTGGCATCACCACGACCAAGGCCACCGCGGACGCCCGGAGCGTGGCGGTCTCGCTCTTCGGCGTGCGGCCCGGGTCAGCCCTCGCCCCGGACGGGGACGCGATCGACGACCGGTCGGTGACCCTGTCCTCCCCCGCCGCCGACGACCTCGGCGTCACGACCGGCGACACCGTCACCCTCGCCGGACGGGACCTGACCGTCACCACAGTGCGTGGCGAGGCCTACTTCAGCCACACCCCGGTCGTGTGGACCAGCCTCGCCACGTGGCGGCACACCGCACCACCCGCTACGGGCGACATGACGGTCATCGCACTGAAGACCACCTCGGACACCGACCTGGCAGCCGCCGACGCCGCGGCGGGCACCCGGACCGTCGCCAAGGACGACTCGCTGCCCGCCATCGGCTCCTACAGCTCGGAGAACGGCTCGCTGCAACTCATGCGCGGCTTCCTGTTCGCCATCTCCGCGCTGGTCATCGGTGCGTTCTTCACCGTCTGGACCATCCAGCGCAGCGCCGACATCGCCATCCTCAAGGCGCTCGGCGCCCCCACCGCCACCCTGCTGCGCGACGCACTGGGCCAAGCCCTGGTCCTCCTGCTGGGCGGGACGCTCGTCGGCACGGTCCTCGCCGCCACCACCGGAGCGCTGGTCGCCGGCGGCGCCGTGCCCTTCCTGCTCGATCCCGCGACCGTCCTCACCCCGGCCGCCACCACGATCCTGCTCGGCACGCTGGGCGCCGCGCTGGCGGTCCGCCGCATCACCGCCGTCGACCCGCTGACCGCATTGGGGAGCGCCCGATGAGCCTGTCCCTGACCGACGTCACCCTCACCTACCCCGACGGGGACACCCGTCTGACCGCCCTGGACCACGTCACGCTCGACGTGCCCAAGGGCACCATGACCGCGGTGACCGGCCCCTCCGGTTCGGGCAAGTCCAGCCTGCTCGCCGTGGCCGCCACCCTCATCACCCCGGACTCCGGCACCGTCACCGTCGACGGCGCCACCACCACCGGCATGAACCGCGGCCAACTCACCGACCTGCGCCGCCACCGGATCGGCATCGTCTTCCAGCAACCGAACCTGCTGCCCGCGCTCACCGCCGCCGAACAACTCCAGGTGATGGCACAGATCGCCGGCCACCAGCCCGCCAAGGCCAGGCGCCGGGCGCTGGACCTGCTTGCCGTGGTCGGCCTCGCGGACCGGGCCGACCACCGTCCGCACCAACTCTCCGGCGGCCAACGCCAACGCGTCAACATCGCCCGCGCCCTGATGAACAACCCCACGGTGCTGCTGGTCGACGAACCCACCAGCGCCCTGGACCACGACCGAGGCGCCGCGGTGATCGACCTCATCACCCACCTGACCCACCGACAGGCGACGGCCACCGTCCTGGTCACCCACGACCGGAGCCACCTGACCGCCGTCGACCACCTCGCCGAGATCCACGACGGCCGTCTCCAGCAGGCGACTCCGCCCTTGCGCGGCCGGGCATCCACTCGTAGTGGTGAACCAACCCCGCTGCGGACGGTCGACGAGGGCGGATGTTCGTAGAGTCCGCACGGTATCGCGCCGATCGCCGTGATCGGCGCGGCGGGCGAATCGGGGCCTCACACCATGACCAGTGTCCTGAAAGACCAGAAGTTCAACATCGTCTTCGACTGGTTCGACCTGGGCAAGGACGGCCATCTCACGCAGGACGATTTCCAGGCCACCGCCCGGGTGTTCGCCAAGGTGGCCCGCAAGGGCGACCAGGCCACCGTCACCGCCATCCACGACGCCTTCGACGCCTGGTGGCGGCTGCTGCTCGAACACGGGGACACCGGCGGCGACGGGAGGATCTCGCGCGAAGAGTTCATCACCGTCATGCAGGTCAACGTCACCGCCCCCGAGCACTTCCAGGACGCGGTCATGGCCATCGCCGACGCGGTGATCAACGCCCTGGACACCGACCAGGACGGCGTGCTCACCCACGACGAGTACGTACGCCTGTACGAAGCGCTCGGCATCTCCCGCGAACACTCCAGTGAGGCGTTCGCAAAACTGGACCTCGACGGCAGCGGGACGATCAGCCACGCCGAATTCCGCTCGGCCATCTCCGACTTCTACCTCAGCACCGACCCGGACGCGCCAGGCAACCACCTCCTCGGACCGGTCACCCCGTAGCACCCCCTGACGGTGATCGTCCGCTACCTCGGCACCCCTCGACCATGATCCGCGGGTGGAGGCTCGGCGTACCCCTCAGACGCCGAGCCTCACCCCCAGTCCACCCGCTTCGATCGGGTCTGGACGCTGGCACCCTCGGCTATCGAAAGAGGATCAGTCGACTACTCGTCCCGGCTCGGGTCGAACACCACCGCCGCCGGGCGCCGCGTCCCCGCTCCGGTCGGACATCGACGCGCAGCCGACCGCCAACAGGCCGATCACCACCAGGCCGAAGGCGGGCAGGTTCATCATGACCGCGATCGTCCCGTGCAGGCCGACGCCCAGCACCAGGGCCACCCGACGCGCCGACCGCCCGCCCAGGACGGCGACCGCGATCGCGAGCTGCACGACGATCACCGCCCAGGTGGCGGTCGCGATCAGCCAGTACGAGCCCAGGACCGGTCCGAGGGCGTCGCGCACCGACGACGAGAGCCCGTGGTCCGGGTCGTGCATGACCAGGTGCAGCCCAGTGCCCTGCCGCCACTGCGGGTCGCGGAGCTTCGACACCGAGGCGGACAGGTAGATCACGCAGATCTGCGCTCGGATCGTGCACAGGCCGGCCAGCGCGACACCCCGCAGGGGCGCCGGGAGCGGCCCGCGCACGGCGCTCCACTGCCACACCCGGTCGTCGCCCAGGCACAACGGGATCAGGAGGAGGGTCGTCACCTGGGCGATCTCGTCGCCGCCGTCGACCGGCGGTAGGCCCGCCGCGAAGCTGAACGCGACGTACCAGTGGGGCACGCAGGTCCACCGCGGGCTGAGCCCCGAGAGGACCACACCCAGCACGACCACCGCGACGACGCGGGCCACCTGCGCGCCCTGGCCGGAACCGCCGGTGAGGCACCACAGGCCGATCGCGCGGACACCGTCGCAGCGCGGATCGACCCCGCCGATGAACAGGTCCGCGTCGGAGTTGGCCGCGAGCACGGCCAGGTGGGCGGCGGCCAAGGCGCTGCGCCCGAACGCCAACGGCAGGCCTCGCGGCTCGCAGCGCACGGCGGCCCGGCCGAGCGCCGCCCGCACCCGGTTCACCCGGTGCACCGCAGGTCGGTGACGGCGATCAGGTGCGTGTGGCGCGGCGGCTCCGGCAGGTGTCCGCGCACGGACGGCGTCACCCGCTCCAGGGCCACCACGACCGTCCCGCAGAACTCCGCGCGGGGGAACGGGTTGTCCGCCCGGTAAACGAGCGCGAGGTCCACGGCCTCCGCGCACCGGCCGTCGACCAGCCGCCCGCAGGGCTGCCAGTGCCGGTCGGGCACCCGGAGCGCGACGCGCCTGAGTTCGGTCCGCCGCGCTTCACCGGTCCGGCCCAGGCCACCGGCGTTCCCGGTCCAGTCCCGGCGCTCGTGCGCCCTGGTCAGCCTGCCGTCGTCGGCGATCCGGTACCCGACGACCGCGTCCTCGCCCAGGCGCGTGAAGAACGTCCACTTCTGCGGCCAGAGCACCCGGTAGGCGTCCAGTTGCCGCGTCACCGCCGCCGGCACGAGGCCCACGTCGAACTCGGCGGCGCACGTCACCGCGAAGGTCGTGAGCAAGGCGGTGGCCGCGACGAGGAACCCCCGCGTGCTCCGCGCCTCCTGTTCCGCGCAACCGGGTCCGTGGCGTGTTCCTGGGCAATCGCAGGAACCGGACGCCACGCGAACCTAGTTCCAGATCTGCGTCGCGGGCGGTGTCGGGGGCACGAAGACGTTGTTCCGCAGCTCCGCCCCGTCGTCCCGGCTGTCTTCCCACGACCCGCCGGTCATGACCGCGCCGATCGCCAGCACGATCGACAGGGCCAGTCCGGCGATGAATGACCGCATTGCTCCCCCGTTCGAGCGTCGAGAACCGTGCTCAACGAATGTCGGAGCGTTCTCCACACACTGCTGACCGCCCCATCTTAGCGACATGCGCTATCCACCCACTACTCATCGGCTACTCGTGGTAGACCTGCTGAGGCGGAGGTGTCGGGGCGCGGCTCGTGTCGATCGCCCCCGTGGCGCCGATGTGGGAGCGTAAGACGTCCATGGGGTGGCGAGTGGTGGAGTTCCTGATCCTCGGGCCGCTGGAAATGCGTTCGTCCGGCGAGGTGGTGCGCGTGCCGGGTGTGCGCCAGCGGAAGCTGTTGGCACTGCTGCTGCTGAACGCCAACCGGGTCGTGCCGGTCGACCGGCTGGTCGACGAGGTGTGGGACGACCCGCCGCAGTCGGTGCGGCAGCAGGTCCACAACGCGGTGGCCGCGCTGCGCAAGACGCTGGCCACGGCGCACGGCGACCACGTGCTCACCCGGACAGAGGTGGGGTACCGGCTCGACCTGCCCGAGGGCGCGGTGGACGTCGACCACTTCCGCGCCCGCACCCGCGACGCCGCGCGGGCCCGTGCGGCCGGCCGGTTGCCGGAGGCCGCCCGGCTGCTGGAGTCCGCGCTGGAACTGTGGCGGGGCGACGCGCTGACCGGTGTCGAGGGCCAGGAGGTCGCGAACGCCTCGGCACGCCTGGGCGAGCAGCGCCTGGCCGTCGTCCAGGACCTGCTGGCGCTGCGCCTGGACCTGGGCGAAGCCGGTGCGGTCATCGCGGACCTGCGCAAACTCGTCGCCGAACACCCGTTGCGGGAGTCCCTGCGGGGGCTGCTGATGCTGGCCCTGCACCGCGGCGGCCGACCGGCCGACGCGCTGGCGGTCTACGACGAGGGCAGACGGGTGCTGGCCGAGGAACTCGGCCTGGACCCCGGCATCGAGCTGCGCAGGCTCCACGCGGCGATCCTCGGCGGGACCGTCGTCGATCCCCCGCGCGCCGCGCCGCCGACCGTGCTGGACGCGCCGCCGACCGCGCTCGGCGCACCACCGCCCCCATCGGACGAGACGGCGCAGCCCGCGGTCGAGGCGCGGTTACCGCGCACCCCGGGCGAACCGGGGACCGGCGGCGAGCCGGCGGCGAAGTCCTACCTGCCGCACGACACCAGGGACTTCTCCGGCCGGTCGGCGGAACTCGACCGACTGCTCGCCGAGACGCACGGCGCGCTGCCGACCGCGTTGGTGATCTCCGCGATCGACGGCATGGGCGGCGTCGGCAAGACGGCGCTGGCCGTCCACCTCGCCCACCGGATCGCGGCGGACTACCCGGACGGGCAGTACTTCATCGACCTGCACGGCTTCAGCCCCGGCGTCGACCCGATCACCCCCGAACAGGCGTTGGACGCGTTGCTGCGCGACAGCGGCGTGCCGCCGGAGATCGTCCCGTTCGGCGTGGAACGACGCAGTGCCCTGTGGCGATCGCACATGGCCGGCCGCCGGGCGCTGCTGATCCTGGACAACGCGGTCGACGCCGCGCACATCCGGCCGCTGCTGCCCGGAACGGCGGGCGTCCTCGTGCTCGTCACCAGCCGCCGCAAGCTCACCGCGCTCGACGGCGCGGTGCCGATGCCCCTGGACGTGCTGCCCCGCCAGGACGCGGTCGCGTTGTTCACGCGCGTGGCGGGCGCGCCGCAGGTGGTGGGCGAGGAGGAGACGGTCGCCAGGGCGGTGGAACTGTGCGGTCGGCTGCCGCTGGCCATCCGCATCGCCGCGGCGCGCCTGCGCGACCGGACGACCTGGACGGTCGCCGATCTCGTGGACCGCCTGGACAGTCAGACCCGACGCCAGCAGTTCCTCCAGGTCGAAGACCGCAGCGTCACGGCCGTGATCGGACTGTCCTACCACTGCCTGCCCCCGTCACGACAACGGCTGTTCCGGCTGCTCAGCCTCCACCCCGGCACGGATTTCGACGCCTACAGCGCCGCCGCGCTGGCCGACTGCCCCCTGGACCAGGCCGAGTACGACCTGGAGACGCTGTTCGACGACAACCTGTTGCGGCAGAACACCGCCGGGCGCTTCTACTTCCACGACCTCGTGCGCGACTGCGCGCACCAGGTCCTCGTCGAGACCGACGGCGAGGACGAACGCCGGGCAGCGCTGCACCGCCTCTTCGACTACTACCTCCACGCCGCGCACACGTGGTCGGCGGACCTGGACAACCGCTTGTACAACCAGCCGCCCGACGTGGACCGGCCGCCGAAGGACGTGCGTGCCGCTTCCTCGGCGTCGCACGCCGTGGAGATCCTCGGCTCGGAGCACGAGAACCTGCTCGCCGTCGCCCGGTACACCGCGGCGCACGACTGGCACCGGCACGCCTGGCAGTTCGCCTGCGTGCTCCAGCCGTCACTGCGGATGCGGTACTACGGCGAGGGTTCGTTCGAGCTGTTCGAAGGAGGCCTGCGTGCCGCCCGCGCCGCCGGCCACGCCCGCGGCGAATCGGCCTGCCTGCAAGGCCTGGCCGTGGTGTGCCGCGAGCGGCGGTCGCCCGCCGAAGCCAGGCGTTATCTGGAACAGGCGCTGGAGTTGACCCGGGAACTGGGCGACCGCGACGCCGAAGCGGCCCAGCTCAACGACCTGGGCGGGCTCCACGTGGTGGAGGACCGCCTGGCCGAGGCGCGGGACGCGTTCCACGCGGCCGAGGCGTTGACGGCGCACGCCCCGGACACGATCTTGCGCGCGTCGATCACCAACGGCCTCGGCGTGGTCCACCGCGACCTGGGGCGGTACGACGAAGCGTTGACCTACCTGCACCGTTCGCTGGCCATGACCGCGACCGGCCGGGTACCCCACGCCAGGCCGCTGACGTCCTGGAGCGTCGGAGCGGTGTACCACTTCCAGGGCAGGCACGACGAGGCCCTGCGCGAGTTCGAACGAATCCTGCGCACCAGTCGCGCGGACGGTTTCGAGCACGGCGAGGCCGTGGCGCTGCTGGGCCTGAGCGGCGTGCGGCGTTCGCTCGGCGACCTGCTGGAGTCCCTGGAACTGGGGCGGCGGTCGTTGGCGCTGGCGCGGAAGATGGAACTGACGAGGCTCGAATGCGAAGTGCTCAACGCGATCGGTGAGACCACCCTGGCCCTCGGCGACCTCGACCAGGCGCACCAGGTGTACGAGCAGGCCGAGGACCACGCCCGGCGGCGCGCCGTGCGGCGCGAAGAGGCCCGTGCCGCGGAGGGCTTCGCCCACATCGCGCTGGCACGTGGCGACAAAGCGGAAGCCGGACGCCAGTGGGGACGCGCCATCGGCTTGTACCCCGAGGGGTTGGCCGAGGCGGAATACGCGAAACGCCATGTGGCGTCCTTGGACGACGAGGGCACGACGTGCTTCCGTTGCGAGACCGCCGATCGCAGTCGGCCGGATCGAGGCCGCGCCACCTGAGTAGACCCCTGGCCGATCTTGGGCCGAAAGGGCAGCGACGAGTGCCCGTGAAGTGGTGCGCGGGGACGCCCTGCCGACGTCGCGCCACCGGTAGACAGGGTGCGTGCACGCGTCGGGACACGACGATCACGCGGGCCGGAAGGACGCCGCCGGTCGTCCGGCCACCGACCGATCGGCCGCCCGCGCCGGGCCCAAGCCCGGATCGGCACGTCACCTGCTCGCGCTGCAACGCGCGGCGGGCAATCGCGCCGTGTCCGGCGCGGTGGCGTCGCGCCCGGTCGTGCAGCGCTTGGACGTGGGCGCGCTCCTCGGCCCGGTGCAGGCCGCGCCGCCCAGCGAACTGGGGACGCAGCTCGCCGCCGCGGTCGCGGCCACACCGTCCGAATTGGACACCACGAGGACCGGACTCGCCGACCGGCTCCCGGAACGCCCCGCGCCGACGGGCCTCGCGCCGGGCCCGGCCGCGACGCCCGACGCGCCGGTCACAGACCTCGCGGCGCCCGATGTGCCGGTCACGAACCCCACCGGGCCCGCCATGCCGGTCACGGACCCCGCAGCGCCCGACATACCGGTCACGAACCCCACCGCGCCCGCGCCGGTCGGCCAGGCCGGTCGCGCGGACCCGGCCGCCGCCGACCGGCTCGCCACGTCCGGCACGTCGGCCATCACCGCCGCGGCGGCCACCGCGACGGTCACGACGCCGGCCGCGACCGAGCAGGTGCGCCCGGTCGTCACGCCGGGCCTGCTGCCGTCGCCGACGCTGGGCGCACCGACGGAGGTCCCCGCGCCCGGCACGACGCCGATCGCCGTCGGCGAGGAGAAGGCGGCTCTCGACGCCACCATGGGGCCCGAGATCCACCAAGCGCTCGCCGGCGCGCTCGCACCGACGACGGCCGCCGGCCGCGCACACGAGGAGGCGGTGGCGGCCACCACGAGCCAGGCCAAGGCAGGCGTCGAGGCTGCCCAGGCCGACGCGGTCGTCCAGCAGCAGGCGGCCGTCGGCGGCGCGGACGCCCAGGTCCGCGCCCTGCACGGCTCGTGGACCGCGCAAAAGGCGGGCATCGTCGACGAGCAGCGCACGGCGATCCTGGCCGAGTCCGGCCAGACCAGGGCCGAGGCGGCGCGCACGATGGCGGAGGCCGACGCCAAGGCCGAGGCCGAACGGGAGAAGGCCCAGCAGGACGACAAGCCGCGCGGCCTGTGGGACCGGGTGAAGTCGGTGGGCTCCGCGGTCGTCAGCGGCGTGCGGAACCTCGCGGCCTCGGTCGTGGCCGGGATCGGGGCGATCCTCGACGCCGCCAGGCAACGCGTCGGCGGGCTGCTCAGCCGGTTCGCCTCCGCCGTGCGGCAGCGGGTCGGGTCGGCGCTCAACGCCATCCGCGACGGCGCCCGCCGGGCCGCGGCGGCCATCGCCGGCGCGATCAGCAGCGCCCGGCAGTTCGTGACCCGGCTCGCCGACGCCGCGCGGAACCTCGCCACCAGGATCTGGCGCGCCGCCGCCGACCGGCTCTCGGCGCTGTGGCGCACGCTGCAGAACGCCGTCGCCTCGGCCATCCGCGGGGCGATCGCGTTGGCGCGCAAGGTGGCCGGCGCGCTGGCCCTGGTCCGCGAGATCCTCAAGCTGCTGGGCAACAAGCTGCTCGCGTTCATCATGGACGCCGTCGCGGACCCGCAGGGCAAGGTGGTCGCGCCGATGGTCGCGACCACGGCGCCGCTGGCGGGAGCCGTGCCGGGCAAGGCCGACGACCTGTCCGGCGAGCACGTCGGCGGCGCTGCGCCGCAGGCGGTGCAGCGCCAGGCCGCGGTGCAGCGCCAGGCCACCACCACCGCCGCGCCGCCCGGCGAGACGTTCGGCGCCGGGGTGAAGCGGCACCTGCGCGG
Organism: Actinosynnema sp. CS-041913; assembly: GCF_050942485.1. Lineage (NCBI taxonomy): Bacteria > Bacillati > Actinomycetota > Actinomycetes > Pseudonocardiales > Pseudonocardiaceae > Actinosynnema > Actinosynnema sp. CS-041913. The sequence continues at coordinate 5,352,560 of NZ_CP192037.1, forward strand.
CGCCGGGTCGGACTTCCTCGACAACTGGGCGAGCGTCCTGGGCGACATCATCGTCAAGGTCCTGTTCTGGGTGCCGATGATCGTCGAGGAGGGGCCGCAGCTCTGGGCCGAGGCCCGCGCGATCTTCACCGGCGGTGGCGGCGTCGACCGGCTCGACCACGTCCTGGGCACGTTGCGGCACCTGGTCAGCATCGTCGGCGGCACGCTGGCCACCATCGGCGTCTGGGCGCTGATCATCGCCTGGATCGGCGGGCCGGTCGCCGAGGGCGCCGTGCTCGGCGCGTACGAGGCGGCGAGCCTGACCGTCCTCGTCGCCGACGCGGCGCTGACCGCCGCGGAACTGGGCAAGTACGCCTACAGCGCCACCCGGTCCGGCATCGACGCGGCGACCCGCGAGCGCTACCTGCAGAAGTTCACCAGCACCGGGATCGCCGGCGCCATCACCGCCGTCCTGGTGGGGCTGGGCATCCTGGCCGCCCGGCTCGCCAAGGCGTTCAAGCTCCGCCGCGCGGCCTCCGTCCCGCCCGCCGCGGAGCCCCGGAGGCCGCCCCCGGTCGACGACCGGCCGCCGACGCCGACCCAGGACCAGCCGCCGGTCCACGACCGACCTCCGGTCCAGGAACAGCCGCCGGTTCAGGAACAGCCTCCGCCACGGCCGGTGGAGACCCCTTACAACGCGGCGGCGCGCACCGACGCGGAACTCCGGCTCGACCTCGACCCGGCGCCCAGGACCGGCGAGACCGCGCAGCAGGCCGCCGATCGCGTCCAGGCGGCCAGGTCGGAGATCGCGGTCCGCGAGGCCACCGTCGTCTACAACGCCCTGGGCGACGAGCCGCCCCGGCTCAACATCGCCGAGAACGACGCCGCGCACGCCGCCGACGGCGCGCACAGCGTCGAACGGCACGGCTCTGGCGTGCAGCTACGCCGGGGCGCGCCGGGCACGCGAACGGTGGAAGGCCGGATCTACGGCGACCCGCCGTGGGCGCGTGCCGAGAACTGGTCGTACAAGTGGATCGACGACGCGACCATGAACCGCACGGTCAACGAGCACGTGCGGGCCAACTGGGAGGCGATCCGCAGCGACCTGGCGCTCAACGGCGAGTACAACGGCACGTTCAACGCGGGTCACCGCACCGGCGAGGGCTTCTTCAACCAGGGCATGTTCGGCACCGGCGCGCGATCGGCCCGCTACGGGCAGACCAGTTACGTGACGCTGCGCCTGCGCCTGCTGCCCGGCACCCCGCCGCGCTTCTTCGTCGTCACCGCGTTCCCCTCGGGGCTACCCTGATGCCCATGGAGGTGCCGGAAGGGCTGCGCGCGCGGGCGAACCGACCTTCGCCACCGCCACTGGAACAGGTGCGCACGTTCCTGCGCGGCCACGTCGCCGACGCGGAGAGCCTGGACGAGGTGCGCGCCGACCTCGCCCGCCTGGCGGAGGTCAACGCCGGCACCGTGCGCCGCATCGCCGAGGCCATCACCGCCCTGCTGGCCGACCCGCCGCCCGCCGGCGTCCTGGCGACGCTGGTGGCGTGGGACGGCAACTGGGTGCTGGAGGACGACACTTCCGACGCCCAGGCGGCGCGGTGGCTCGGCAATCTCGCCGACCTGGTCCGGAGCGCCGTTGACGGCTGAACCCGATCCGGTGTTCCGCTTCAAGCGCTGATCAAGAGGTTCCGCTTCAAGCGCTGATCAAGAGCATGCTCGGAATCGCTGCGGATGCCCGATGATCGGCACCCACCAACCCCTCCGGGTCCGTCTCGTCGGAGGCCGACTGGAAGCCCGGCACGTGCTACGACGGCCACCACGAGAAATCGGGTTCGGTGTGGGGTCCGGCGGCTTTGGCCCGTACCGCGGCCACCGCCTCGTCAACGGTCGAGCACAAGCCGAGCAGATCGTCCACCCGGGTCAGCCTCATCGGCCGTGCGACGGCCCGCCGCGCGGCCACCACGGCTAACGCGACGCCCGACCGCCCGGCGCGCTCCCACACCTCCACCAGGACGGCGATGCCCAGCGAACCGAAGAACTCGACGCCCGCCAGGTCGACCACCAGACCGTCGGGAGAGCCGCGCAGACAGGCGAACAGGTCGGCACGCACCTGCCGGCAGCTCTCGGTGTCGATCCCACCGCGCACCTCGGCGATCACGACGCCGTCCCGCTCGGTCGCCCCTACCTTCACACGATCGTGCAAGACGCTCCTCGGGCGCACCCGCCGCGGGCGCTCTGCTGGAGTTTCGGGGGTACGGATCACCCGATGTGGTTACCCACCGTCGTGTACTCGACACCTCGAAACGCAACGACGCGGTCGAACGACCCGCGCCCGGCTCACGGACCGGAGGCGTCGCCCAGCCGCGAGACGTGATCGGCCCAGTGGTCGAGGAGCACGGTGTCGTGCGAGATGGCCAGCACGCCCGCGCCGGTTTCCCGCTGGTAGTCGCGGATGACGGCCACGAGAGCCGCCGTGGTGGAGGCGTCCAGCATGGTCGTCATCTCATCGCACACGAGGTAGGCCGGGCGCAGCGCAAGGGCTCGGGCCAGGCACGCGCGCTGGAGTTGGCCGTCGCTGACCTCGTGGGGCCGCCGGGCGAGCAGGTCCGGGGTGAGCATCACCAGTTCGGCGAGTTCGTCCACGCGGTCGACCGGCTGGCCGTTGGCGCGCAAGGGTTCCGCGATCGCCGTGCGCAGCGTCATCCGCTGGTCGACCGACAGGCGGGGTTGTTGGAACAGCACGCCGATACGGGTTCGGTGACGGCGGGGCGCGCGGTGGCGGTGGCCGGTCACCGGGACGCCGTCGAGCACGACGGTGCCCGCCGACGGTTTGTGCAGCAGTGCCAGCACACGCGCCAGGGTCGACTTCCCGCTGCCGCTGGGCCCGACCAGGCCGACCGTCTGTCCGGGGTGGACGGTCAGGCTGACGTCGGTGATCACGTGGTGACGTGGGTGGTAGCCGGCGGTGATCGCCTCGGCGCGCAGTCCGGTCAGCACGGCACGTGGCACGCGTAGGCGTGGTCGTCGTCGGTCAGGGTCGGGCGCTCGGCGCAGACCGGGACCACCTGGTCGCAGCGGGGCGCGAACGAGCAGCCGGCCGGCAGGTCGGTGAGCAGCGGGGGCCCGCCGGGGATCGGCGTGAACGCGCGGTCGGGCAGGGCGTTGACGAGGCCGCGGCTGTAGTGGTGGCGCGGCGTGTCGAACACGTCCGCGGTCGGGCCGATCTCCACGATCCGCCCCGCGTACATGACCGCGATCCGGTCGGCGATGCGGTGCGCGGCGGCCAGGTCGTGGGTGATCAGCAGGACCGCGCGGCCGTCCGTGACCATCCGCCGGAACTCCGCGATGAGCCCGTCGACCAGGGGCCGGTCCAGGCCGGTGGTGGGTTCGTCGGCGATGAGCAGCCACGGGTCGCCGACCAGGGCGAGCGCGTTCGCCACGCGTTGCGCCAGACCGCCGGACAGTTCGTGCGGGTAGCGGTCGAGGTCGGCCGGCGACAGCCCGGCTCGGGCCGCGACGCGGTGCGCGTGGTCGCGTGGCGCGGGGTCCGAGGGGTGGTGGACGCGCACGGCCTCCTCCAGTTGGGCGCGGGCGGTGCGCACCGGGGTGAGGTGGGAGGCCGGGCTCTGCGGGATGAGCCCGACGCGGCGGCCCCGGACGGTCTTGGCGAGCACCGCATCGGGCGTGGCGAGCAGGTCCAGGGGCGGTCCGTCACCGGTCAGCGTCGCCGTTCCGGAGGTCTGCGCGTTGCCGGGCAGGAACCCGAGCAGCGCGTGCGCGAGCACGGTCTTGCCGCAGCCGCTCTCGCCCACCAGCGCCAGGCACTCGCCCGGCCGGACCCGCAGGGACACGTCGTTGACGGCCGCCACGGTGGCTCCCGGCAAGGTGAACCGCACGCTGACGTGGTCGAGCACGAGTTCGGTCACCACGACAGCTCCGATCTGCGTCGGGGGTTGAGCCGGTCCCGCCAGACCCCGCTCAGCCCGGAGATGGCGAGGGTGGCGGCGATCAGGACGACGCCGGGGGCCAGCGACATCCACCAGCCGCCGGTCAGCAGCGACCGCTGCGCGTCGTTGATCATGTTGCCGATGCTGGCGGAGTGCGGCGGCAGGCCCAGGCCCAGGAACGACAGCGCGGTCTCGTGCCACACCGCGTGCGGCACCATCAGCGTGGTGGCCAGCAGCACCTGCGGCGCGACGTTGGGCAGCAGGTGCCGCACCAGGATGCGCGTGCGGGACGAGCCGCCGACGATCGCCGCGTCGACGAACGGGCGGTCACGCAGCGACAGGACTTCCGAGCGCACGATCCGGGCGGCGGTCAGCCAGTGGGTCAGGCCGATGGAGATCACCACGGCGGTCAGGCTGGGCCGCAGGATCGCGACGATCACGATGCCCAGCAGCAGGTGCGGCACCGACGCGACGGCGTCGACCAGGCGCATCAGCACGCGGTCGAGCCAGCCGCCGGCCGCGCCCGCGAGCGCGCCGACCGCGGTGCCGAGCACGGCCGAGATCAGAGCGGCGACCAGGCCCACCGCCAGCGACACCCGGAACGCGTAGACGCAGCGCAGCAGCACGTCGCGCCCGAGTTCGTCGGTGCCGAACGGGTGCGCCGGCGACGGCGGCCGGTTGGCCGAGGCGAGGTCGACGTACTGCTGGTCGAGGTCGACCACGAGGGGCACCACGAGCGCCGCGAGGACGAGCACGCCCAGGACGACGGCGGCCGGGATCAACCGCCGGCGCGGCGACCGGGGCGTGCTCGCGGCGGCGATCCTCGACCGCGGGACGGGCCGCCACAGCGGGGTGTCAGCCATCGAGCCTCACCCTCGGGTCGGCCACCGCGTAGAGCACGTCGGCGAGCAGGTTGCCGAGCAGCACCACCGCGGTGGCCAGCACGGTGAGCGCGCCCAGCAGCGCGAAGTCCACGTTGAGCGCGGCGTCGACGGTGGCCCGTGCGATACCGGGCCAGGAGAACACGGTCTCCACCAGCAGCGCCCCGGTGATCAGTTCGGGTATCCGCGCGCCGAGCAGCGTCAGGAACGGCAGCAGCGACGTGCGCAGCGCGTGCCCGGACACGACCAGGTGATCCGGCAGACCGCGGGAACGGGCGCCGATCACGTGGTCGGAGGTGAACGACTCCAGCAGGTTCTGCCGGACGAACAGCACGTACCAGGGCGCCTGCGAGATCGCGAGCACCGACGCGGGCAGCAGCAGGTGCCGGGCGACCTGCCCGACGCTCACCGCGGCGTCGGCGTCGGTCAGGCCCCCGCCGGGCAGCCACTGGAGTTCGAGCGCGAACACGTACAGCGCGGCCAGCCCCAGCCAGAACACCGGCGCGGCCTCCAGCGCGTAGGCGACCGCGGTGATCGTCCGGTCCAGCCACCCGCCCTGCCGCCAGGCGGCGACCGTGCCGAGCACCAGCCCGAGCAGCAACGCGACGGCGAAGCCGACCGCGACGAGCAGCACCGACCAGCCGAGCCGTTCGCCGATCACCTGCGCCACCGGTTGCCGCATGGTCAGCGAGTCGCCGAAGTCACCGGCGACGGCGTGCCGCAGCCAGGCCAGGTACTGCTCGACCACCGGCTGGTCGACGCCCCAGTTCGCCCGGATCTGCGCCACCCGCTCGGGCGACGCGCCGATGATGCGCACCCCGAAGTAGCGCTCCACCGGGTCGAACGGCGACGCCTTGGCGAGCGCGAACAACGCGAAGCCGACCAGCAGCAGCACCGGCACCGCGAATGCGAGCCTGCGCAGCACGAGCAGGCTCAGCGCCCGGCCGCGCCCGCGGGTGCGCGCGGTCGTCGCGGGGATGGCGGTCACGACTTGGGCGTCCAGCGCTCAAGGTTCCACCACACCGCGTGCACCAGCCCGTGGTCGTGCGGCTCGACCTGCGCGGCCTGCCCGTCCCACTTGTCCCGCAGCACGTAGGTGTGGTCGAGGAACACCAGGAACGCCCAGCCCGGATCCGCGACGTAGGCCTTCTGGAAGTCGCTGTACGCCTGCTTGCGCGCGCTCGGGTCGAGGCTGCGGCGCGCGGTGTCCAGGGCGGTGTCCACCGCCGGGTTGCGGTAGAGCGTCATGTTGACGTAGCCGGGCTGACCGGCGTAGCGGGAGTGCAGCAGGGTGTACGCCGTGGTGTCGGGGTCGTACGGCTCTCCCCCGCCCCACATGCTCGCCGCTTCCTTCTGCCGTTGCAGCATCAACTCGAAGGTGGTCGCCTCGACCGGCGCGTCGATGCCCAGTTTCGCGATGTCGCTCGCCGCCGCCAGCGCCAGTTCCTTGCGCAGCACGTCCGGCGCCGGGTACAGGATCGGCAGCCGCGCCGCCTGCCCGTCGCGCGACCGCTTGCCGTCCGCTCCCCTGCGCCAGCCCGCCTCGTCCAGCAACCGCTCCGCTTCGGCCGTGTCGTACTCGAACGAGGCGGCCGGGTCGTACCACTGGTCGACGTACGGCGAGATCGGTGTCGCGGCCGGCTTCCCGGCGCCCGCCAGCACGGTGTCGATCATCGCCTGCCGGTCGAGCCCGAGGTTGATCGCCCGCCGCACCTTCGGGTCGGAGGTGAGCGGCAGGTCGGACGGGATGCCCAGGCCGCGGTAGTCGGCGGACGGGTTCTGCACGATCCGGTAACCCGGCTTGCCGGTGTAGGACTTGGCCAGCTTCGGCGGCAGCACGGTGCCGTCGAACTCCCCGGCGGCCATCCGCGTGGCACGCGCGTTGTCGTCCGGCACGAACACCACCGTCACCGTCTTGATGGCGGGCGGGCCGTCCCGGTAGCCCTCGTTGGCCTTGAGCACCAGCCGGTCGCCCTTGCGCCACTCCGACACCGTGTACGGGCCGGTGCCGATCGGGGCGGTGTTGAACGGCGCGCTGTTCACGTCCACGCCGTCGAACGCCTTGCGCGGCACGATGCCCAGCGTCAGGTGCTGCACCAGCGGCACGTAAGGGTAGGACAGCCGGAACACGACCGTGCGCTCGTCCGGGGCGCTCACCTCGGCCACCGCGTCGAAGCGGGACGCGACCGTGGAATTGGACTTCGGGTCCAGCACGGACCGGTAGGTGAAGACCACGTCCTCCGCCGTCAGCGCGGTGCCGTCGGAGAAGGTGGTTCCGGCGCGCAGCTTCGCCGTCCAGGTCAGACCGTCCGCCGACGCGGTCGGCACCTCTTCCGCCAGGACCGGCACCAGGCGCAGCTCCGCGTCACGGGACACCAGGCCGTCGAACACCTTCGACGCGCCGTCCGGCGCGTAGCCGAGGATCGGGTTCAGGTTCTCCGGCTCGCTGCCGGCCGCGATCACGATCGACTGGCCGTCGCCGCCGGTCGCGCCCCCGCCGTCCGGAGACGTGCACGCGGCGGCCAGTCCGACGACAACGACGACGCTGATCAACCGACGGCGCACACGTATCACCCCTGGCGGAAGGTCACCACTGCCGTCAGCAGCTAACAGCAAGTCTTTTGCAACAGCAAGAGCCAGGCATGAGTCGAGACCTCAGCGACTCGTCAGGCCGGCCCGCCGTCCAAGGTCATCACCAGCAGCGGCACGTCGTCCGCGACGGTGAACCTGCCGCGCACCACCCAGCCCGCGGACTCGTAGAACGCCCGCGCCCGCGACTCGGCGTGCACGCACAGCCACGCCGGCGCGTGCCCGGCGACGAACCGGCGCAACAACTCCCGCCCCAGCCCGCGCCCCCGGTGGGCGGCGTCGACCATCAGCTCGGCCACCTCCAGCGCCGGCGACCGCAGCCGGCGGTGCTCGGACTCGTCCACCGCGCCGAACACACCGGCGTAGAACCGGCTGTCGGGCACCCCGGCCGCCGCCGGCCAGCCGTAGACGACACCCGCCAGGTCCACGCCGGCCCACGCCGCCACGCCGTGCGCGCCCGCCGTGCCCAGGTGGCAGGCGAGCCGGTCGGGGAAGGCGGCGAACTGCTCCTCGCCCTCGGACCACGGCGGGTCGGCGAAGCAGCCCCGGTAGAGACGTTCCAGCGGAACGGCCATCCGGGCCAGTTCCGCCGCGCCGACCGTCCGGAGAACGTACTCACCAGACCCCATGACCGGACAGCGTAACGAGGCGCGTCGCCGGGCGGTCGACGCCGAACCACCGGACGTCGGGCCGGGTCGACGCCCGGTGGGTGGCGCGCTCACCGTGAGCGCGCCACCTGCCTACCGGCCCGAGCCGCCCTCAGCCCGGCTCGGCTAGCAACGCTGCCAGGGGCCCCAGCTCCCGTTGCCGGGGTCGGTGCTGCACCAGAACGAACCTCCCCCGGAGGCCACGTACACCTCGACCAGCCGCATTCCGGTGCTCTGGTTCCAGGCCACGCTGGTGACGTGGTCGGCCCTGCCGTTGTGCGGCATCTGCCACCAGCCGCCGCTGCCCGGCCACGCGTGCCAGATCGTGCGGTCGGGCGCGATGCCGAAGGCTTCCAGCCGGCCACTGGAGAACCAGTCGATCTCCTGGACCACCGTGGCATCGCGGAACGTTCCCGTGTAGCCGTAGTAGGTGGCCTGGTAGGACAGCACACCGACCGAGTCGGCCGTGGTCGGTGTCGCGGCGACGGCGGTGGCCGGCGCCATGGCGGACACCAGCGCACCCACCAACAACGTTCCCGATAACAGTCGCGCCGTTCGGCGCAGCAGAGATGACATGGACGAACTCCCCTTCGTGAAGAAAGAAATCAGCAGTCGACCGTTCTGACACATCCGGCGTGCCACCGGGCTTTTCGCGTTCGAACGAAACGCCGGTCATACCGACCCGTTCCCGCACCCGGGGCCACACCGCCCCGATGGACGTGCCGATTCAGCGTGGCAAGGGTTGCCGAAGCCTGCCAAGGGCGTCCGCCTGTCCCGGACAGCTCGCCGGCGTCGTGCCTGGCAGGCAGGTCGTGTCCGGTCAGCCGGACAGGGCCGGGCAGGGCGCTGGCCGCAGGTGGCGCGATGACCCATGATGAACCGATGACCTTGAACGACATCCAGCCGGAGTCGGCGCACGACGTCGCGGAGTTCGTCAGCCTGCTGCGGCTGCTCAAACAGCATTCCGGCCGCACCCTGCGCCAACTGGAAGAGAAGGCCGCGGAACAGAATTCGGTGCTGCCCCGCAGCACCGTGGCCGACATGCTGCGCGGCACGGGCCTGCCCCGACCGGAATTGCTCGCGGCGTTCGTGCGCGCCTGTGACGACGAACGCCGCTTGGCGCAGTGGTTACGCGTGCGGGAGCGCCTGGCCGTCGACCCGCACCTCGCCCCTCGTCCGGCGGACACCGCTCCCGACCGCGATCACGACCCGGCCGGCGACTTCCCGCGATGGGGTGCGCGGGCGATCGCGGCATCGGTCGGCACCGTGCTCGCGGCGATCGTCCTGCTGTTGGCGGTGGTGAACTCGGTCAGGACCAGCAGCTCGGACATGGAGGTCGTCGAAGGCCGGCCCGCGCCGTCGGTCACCTCGACGCAGACCTCTTCCCCGCCTTGGAGGTAGCGGGACCGTCCGGCACAGACGCTGGTCGGCAGCGCGATCGGGACCGGACCGCCGGCCGTCGGCTCCGTCACGGGGCGCAGGCGCTGGTCAGCGCGGCCACCTGATCGGCCTTGGTCGCGACCCACGCGGCCGGGCGGCCGACCAGGTCGTCCACCGTGACGTCGCGCAGGGTGGCGGCGAGTGCGGTGATGGCCTCGTTGACGGTGGTGTCGGCGGCGGACGCGGCGAGGGTGGCCAGCGAGTCGGCGGCGGCGTGCGCGTTGTCCACCGCCTGCTCCGGCGAGCCGGGGTCGAAGATGGCGGAGGCCTGGGACAGCGCGTCGGCGCACACCTGCACCGTGGTGGCGGTGTCGGCGATCGAGTTCGCGGTCTGCGCCACTTCCTGCGCCGCGCCACAGCCGCTCACGACGGCGACGAGGGCGACAGCGGACAGCGCGACGGCAACGTGGGAACGCATCGGGTCTCCTCCGGCTCATCCGAACCAGAGGTCTCCCCGGTCACCGCGACAACCGCGATGACGTCGTGACCGAGCCGCTACCAAGCGACCGTAATGACGATCACGAACCGGGCGGGTACTCCCCTCCGCACCTCAAGCATCCGGAAAACCGGCCTCCCCGTCAAGCGCGGCACTTCGGGCTTGAGACACCACCGGCCCGCGCCGCACCCCCGCCAAACGGACCTTCTGACCGATCCCGCCTCACCGCGCGCTGACGGCGGCCGACGCAGCCGTTCCTCAACCCTGCCCCAAGGCGGCGACGAGTTCATCGCGCCCTCCGGCGCCGGTCCGGTGGAACACCGCTTTCAGGTGGTCGTTCACCGTGTGCACGGACAAGTCGAGTCGGCGGGCGATCTGCTTGGGCGCCGCACCGTCGTACAGTTCCGCGACGACCTGCCGCTCACGGGTCGTGATCCCGTACCAGTCGCAGAAGGCCGGGAGCAGCAGGGCGCCCGTGGCCGCCTGCACGAGGACCGCCACGTCCCCGGTGGCGGAGCTGTCCAGCGGCTGGCCGTGCATGGCGACCCACCGGCCGTAGCTCGCGGCGGGCCCGTAGACGACCGGCGGCCGGGCACGTGGATCGCGGGCATGTGCGCGGGTCACCACGGACAGTTCGGCGACGAACGCCGCACTCGCCCAGTCCGGGAGGTTGTGGCCCTGCGCGAGCAGCCGGTGCCAACTGCGTGCCTGCGGAGTGACCGACCGGACCTTGTGGTCGGGACCGACGATCATGACGCCCGGCGGCAACAGGGGCACGGTCGGCGCCAGCGGACCCGCGGTGACGTAGCCGCGGAGCGCGGCGATCAGGGATGGCCCGAGGTCGGCGATCCGACGCGCGTCGTCAGCCTCGAACGGCTTAACGCCCCGTGCTCGGAGGAGCCGCAGCGTCCCCCACACACCGCGGCCGTCGCGCAACGTCAACCGCAGCTCGCATCCGACGCCGTGGTCGCCGAACAGCCGCTGGGTGTCCTGGTCGGACCGATGATCGCCGCCGGCCCGGACGAGGTCGGCCTCGTACCCGTGCCAGAACTCGAACGCACCCGGACCGGACCCCAGCGTCGGATTGGTCCCCTCCAGCCGCAGGGCTTCGTGCGCGACCACGGACGCGATCTCGCGCGAGACCACCGCGCCCAGGTGCTCCGAGCTGATCCCCCGACCCGACGCCTCGGACAACTCGTGCCGCAACCGGTTCCCCACGCCAGTCATACCCCCGAGTCTGACCGCGGCGCAGTGGCCGGGCAATAGCGGAACACGGCGACGGGGCGGCCGACACCCCCCAAGTTTGGGGATACCCCGCTCACCTGTCCCCCGGCCAGAGTTCGGATCGACTCGATTGGCGTACCAGCAGAATCGACGTACCAGCAGAGGAGTTCCACATGGCCAAGTCACGGCGATTCGCGCTCTTGCTGACAGCGGTGGGTCTCGCGACGAGCAGCGTGGTCATCGGCGCCGCCACCTCCGCGAGCAGCGCGCCGGAGCAACAGGCCGGGCCGGCGGCGGCAGGTCAACTCATCGCGTCGAACATGAACAACCGATGTCTCTCCGTGGTGAACTTCAACAAGGAGAACGGCGCCGCGACGCACATGTACGACTGCAACGGCGACGCGAGTCAGCGGTGGGCGTTGCAGCACACCCTGCTCCGCAGCGACCTGAACACGACCAAGTGCCTGGACGTGTCATTCGGCAACGGCGACAACGGCGCGATGATCGGCATGTTCGACTGCCACGGCGGGACGGCGCAGCAGTGGTACTGGCACCAGGCCGAACTGCGCAACAACATCAACCACAAGTGCCTGACCATCGCCGACTCGAACACGTGGAACGGGGCGGCCCTGGTGTTGCGGACCTGCGAAGGCGACGACAACCAGCGGTGGCGGCCCATCGGCTGAACCCACCCGGGCTCGGAGCCCTTCCGGGTCGCCCGCCCTTCCGGGTCACCTCGGTGCGACCCGGAAGGGCTCCCAGTTGTCAGCCTCGTCCAAGCGCCCGGTGAAAGCCGACAACGGGACGGTCGGGCGGAGGGATTCGGTGTCGGCGGCCAGCACGTAGCGGTGGACGTGCCGCAGCCGCGTCCCGGGCTCGATGCCGAGTTCCCCCACCAACCGGCCCCGGAACCGCCGGTAGTGGTCCAGCGCCTCCACCCGCCGGCCGCTGCCGTGCAGCGCCAGCATCAACTGGGCCGCGAGCCGCTCGTCCATCGGGTGGGCGTGCGCCAGCGCGGGCAGCGTGGCCGCGAGTTCGGTGAACCTGCCCAGGTCGAGCGCCTGGTCCGCACGCTTCACCTCGACGTCCAGGCGCGCGCGGTCCAGGTGCGACCTGACCGCGCTGAGCCACGGGGAATCCACCTCGTCGAACGCCACACCACGCCACAGCGCCACGGCCTCGTCCAACAACGCCAGCGACCGCACGCCGTCCGGCTCCGCTCGCGCCCGTTCGGACAGCGCGGTGAACCGGTGCACGTCCACCGAGTCCGGATCGACGGTCAGCGCGTAGCCACCCGAGCGGCGCGCGATGGTCGCGCCGTCCGCCGCCGGCAGGCTCCTGCGCAAGCGGTGCAGGTAGCTGTAGAGCGTGGACCGCGCGCTCTTCGGCGCGGAACCGCCCCACACCCGTTCCACCAGCCGGTCGGTCGGCACCACCTGGTTCGCCTCCAACAGCAACACCACCAGGACGCACCGTTGACGGGCGTGGCCGAGGTCGATCCGCTCCCCGTCCGCCCACGCCTCGACGCCGCCCAGGATCGTGAACTTCACCGCCATACGACGAGGGTCGCAGCCGGTTGCTCCGGGCACAGGGGCAGCACGTGCAGAACGGCTGCCCCGACGCACCGCGTTCCGGCTCTCGCCCCGCAAATCCACGCCTGCGTTTCCGGCGCTCGTCCCGGGCCACGGCGGACTCGGCGGCGGCGGCTTAGCGGTGGTGGCTTAGCGGTGGAGGCTTAGCGGCGGAGGCTTAGCGGTGGAGGCCCGGCCACGGCGCGGTGACCGGACCTCCGGACCTAGGGCATCACCACCAGGTGGCGGTGCACCCGCGATTCCCGTCCGCGTTCCCCTCGCAGAGCTTGATGTCCAGGACATCGTTGGCCTCGACGGTGACGTGCGCGGTGGCGCCCCTCGGGACGCCGTCCGGTGGCACGTGCCGGATCCCGGCCGAGGTCCGCACGGCGAGCACCGACGACTGGAACGGACTGCCGGCGTTCGTGACGATCCTGGCCTTCGCGGTCCACCGGCCGTCGGGAAGCTGGTACTTCGTCGCGTACGCCGTCGCACCCGCCCGTGCCGTGGTGACCGCACGGTTGCCGACTTGAACGGGACTGCCGGGCCCTCGTGCGGTGAGGAACTGGCTGTCGGCCACGTTCCAGTGGTCCGCCAGGTAGGTCCCGTCCGCCGGGGCGGTGTTGAAGTAATCGTCGTTGTTGCAGTCGACGATGTTCTCCTCGGCCGACGGGCACTCGATCTTCAGCCCGTGGTCGGGCAGGCCGCCGTCGTCGTAGCACATGATGTCCTGGTCGTCCCAGCAGTGCCCGAACTCCGTGCCGTGCGGAGCGCTGGACTGGACGCCGCCGAGGCTGTGCAGCAGTTCGTGCCCGCCCGGACCCCAGTCGGCACAGCCCCGGTCGATCACGGCCCACCCCGGACCCGAGTTGAGCGGGTTGTCCTCCCCCGGCTCGTCGGAATCCCCGGGGTCGTTCCACGCCAGGCCGCAGTCGTGCGTTCCCTCGTCGAACACGAGGTACTTGCGGTCGGTTCGGTTATGGCCGAGCGCCTTGAGCGCGTCCACGACCTTTTCCGCGTTGTCCAGCTCCGATGCCGGGATGGCGACGTTGAGCACGACCGGCCGACAACTCGCGTGGTGCACGAACCGGACGTGGCGCACCCCACCAGTCCGCTGCGCCCCTTCCAGCACGGCCGCGTCGATCCGGTCCGCCCACCCCTGGATGTTCGACTCCATCTCGGGGAAGCGGTCCGGCTCGCCGATCCCGCGGACGTACATGAGCTGGACCCGTTTGCCGGTGACGCCGTCACCGTCGCAGATCGCGGCGGCGGGAGTGAACAAGGTGGGGCTCGTGTAGACGCTCGCGGTGGCGTTCTGGGGCAGCATCCCCGATACCGCCAGTGCGCCGGCGAGCACCGCCGTGCACCGTCTGGCGATTCCTCCGATCACAATTCCCCCTTCGGTGTGTTTCCGTGCGGCCCGATCGTTGGCCGGTGACCTTGGGGGAACCTGGAATGCGTCCGTGGTGGACGTTTTCGGGCGCGGATCGGCCCGGACCGGTCAGGAATCGAAAAGCACCGGTTCCCGCGCCGCGACGGGTCGTGACCGGACGGGGTCGCGTCAGAAGAACACGAAGCCGCCGACGAAGTGCACTTCGGCGTGGTCGTCGAACGAGCCGTCGGGTTTGCGGTCGCGGGCGATCGGAAGCTCGCCGTTGATCCCGAGTTCGATCTTGACCGGGATACCGTGCAGCTTGCCCACGCCGATACCCAGGGTGATGCCCGTTTCGAGCCATCCCCGCGGCTGGCGGAACGCGTCCTTGACCCCGGCCCCGGCCGCCAGCGCGACCTCGACCTGCTCGGAGATCATCACCTTGAGGACGTCCAACTGCAGCTTCAGCGTCGGGAACTCGTGGCGGTCCTGGCACAGCGACGGCAGGAGGTCCAGGCTCAGCGTCGGCTCGGAGCCGATCACGACCCGGTCGCCCAGGCGCAGCACGCGGTAGTTGACCAGTCCCGAGACCTCCACCTGCGCGAAGTCGCACAGCTTCGGCTTGTGGTCCTTCTCCGTGGTCGCCAGCAGCAACTGGCCGCCGATGGCGACCTCGCCCTTGACGAGCGGCTCCTTGTCCTCCTTGGCGGGCAGCGCCGTGGCGGTGTCGAGACTCACCTTGCCCTCGGGCCGCTGTTTCACCGTGCCCTTCGAGTCGGCCGCCGCCGGTTTCGTGGTGGCCGCGGACATCCGGCCGGGCACCTCGCCGGGGTCCAGCGTGTCGTCTTTGGGCGGCTCCTTCGCCCGGTAGACGCAGTCGAGCTTGGTCAACGTCCGCAGCCCCGCTTCGTGGCCGCCCGGTGGGATGCCGTTGCGCTCCTGGAACGTGCGCACGGCGGTGCGCGTCTCGTCGCCCCACACGCCGTCCGGTGCGCCGGTGCGCATGGTCTTGGGCATCAGGAAGGGCGGCCCGAGGTCGTGCAGGGCCTGTTGGAGCGCCTTGACCGGATCTCCGCGCTCGCTCTGGCCCAGCGGCGGGCTGTTGCGGGCGGCCGACTGGAGGCGGGTGTTGCCGGCGAACCGGCTGTGTTCGAGTGGCGGCGCGCAGGCCGCGCCACCACCGGCGGCGGGCACCCGCTGCACCGCGCGCGTGAACGCCCGGTTGCCGACGGCTTTCTGCACGGCCAAGAGGCGTTCGGCCGGGACGCCGTGCCCCACGGGGCCCGGGAAATCCCGCCCCACGGGGCCGGGCCGGGACGGGCGCGCACTTGCGACGACCGGAGGCGACCGCCGGCCGGACGCGGCGCCGAGTTCCGCCCGTGCCTTCACGCCTGCCATCGTCTCACGTCAGCGACCAGCCCCATAGCCCGTTCGACGCAACGCCCAAGCGGCGACGGTGAGGGCCGCCAGCCGTGCCAGGTTGCCGCGGTGCCAGGTCGTGGCCAGACTGCGGCGTTCGGTTGCGCTCAACGGCTTTCCACTCCGCAACAGTCGTAGATTGACCCTCTTCACCAGATAGGCGGTCAGCGCCGCCGCCGACGCCGTGCCCGCCGCGGCGGTGGTGATCGCACGCCTGTCGCCGCCGGATCGCCAACTGTCGACCAGAGCCGCCGCCGTGGCCACGACGGTCACCGGTGCCGCCGGGAGGTAGTAGCGGAGCGGGCTCCCCGCCCTCAGCAGCCCTGGCGACCGGTTCGGTTGCGCATCCGCGAGGAGCCGAGGCATGTCGACCATCGCCTCGTAGGCGTTGCCGAAGAACCAATGGGCTTGGCCGACGCCGGCGATCACTGCCCACCGCGATCGGGACGGCCTGGCCGGACTGCTCGAACGGTTCCGCATGTCACCAGGATCCCAGACACCGCACGGTCCGCGCGATCACTGGCCGTCACATCCGGCGACCAGGAGTAACCGGGCAGGCGCTGGACGCCCGGCGGATTCCGACACCAGGATCGACTCATGGCAACCGGCTACGTGTACCACGAGCTGTACGGCTGGCACGACACGGGAACGCACGCGGGCCTGGTGCCCGCCGACCCCCGCCGGGGCGTCCAGCCGTTCCGGCACTTCGAGAATCCCGAGGCCAAGCGCCGGGTGCACGAGCTGGTGGTGGCGACCGGGCTGCTCGACAAGCTGACCCGCCTCGCGCCGCGCCCGGCCACCGACGACGAGATCCTGCTCGTGCACACGCCCGGCCACCTCCAGCGGCTGACCGACGCCAACGACACCGGCGGCGACGCGGGCGACGGCGGCAGCCCGTTCGGGCGGGGGTCGCTGGACATCGCGCGGCTCGCGATCGGCGGCGTGGTGCGCTCCGTGGAGGCCGTGCTGGACCAGGAGGTGGACAACGCCTACGCCCTGATCCGCCCGCCGGGCCACCACGCGGTGCCCGACTCGGGGATGGGCTTCTGCATGTTGGCCAACATCGCCATCGCGGTGCAGGCCGCGCGGCGGACGCGCGGTGTCGGGCGGATCGCGGTGGTGGACATCGACGTGCACCACGGCAACGGCACCCAGACGGTGTTCTGGGAGGACCGCGACGTGCTCGCCCTCTCGCTGCACCAGGACCGGGTGTTCCCGCCGAACTCCGGCTTCGTCACCGAGCGCGGCGCCGGCGAGGGCTTCGGCTACACGCTGAACCTGCCGCTGCCACCGGGCACCGGCACCGGCGGCTACCTGGAGGCGATGCGCCGGGTCGTGCTGCCCGCGCTGCACCGGTACCGGCCGGACCTGATCATGGTCGCGGCGGGCTTCGACGCCAACGCGCTCGACCCGCTGGCCCGCATGATGCTCACCCCGCGCGGGTACCGCGAAATCGCCAGGATGCTGGTGGACGCGGCGGCCGAGCTGTGCGACGGGCGGATCGTGTGCGCGCACGAGGGCGGGTACGACGAGGCTTACGTGCCGTTCTGCGCGCACGCCGTGATCGAGGTGCTGGCGGGTGTGGAGGAGCCGTTCCCGGACCCGTTCCGGTTCGACAACCTGGGCCAGCAGGAACTCCAGCCGCACCAGGAGGCCGCCATCGAGGCGGCGGAGGAACTGGTCGACGACATCTGCGGGCCGGACGCCGGACAACCCGCGCCCCACGACGGCCCGCCTCTGCCCGGGTAACGACTTCCGGAGTTCGCACGACAGGAAGCCATACGGCAGCACGGCGGCAGGAGGCTGAAGGCGGCATGAGTGTGTGGAGTCGGCACGGTGTGTTGGAGAAGGTGCGTGACGCCTTGGCCGCGGTCACGATCGTCAACCCGAACGGCCACCACCTCGGGCGGCCGTTCATGACGGCCTACCAGCTCGCGATCAAGCTCGACGAGGCGCACCCGGAGGTCGCCCGGGCGCTCGGCGTGGAGATCGGCGGCAGCGGCATCGGCAGCCACAACAGTTTGGCCCAGTACCTCGCCCACGAGTTGTCCAGGGGGATCAAGGAGGCGGGCGGGAGTTACCCGATCGAAGGGGCGTTCCTCTCCAACGACCACGTGACCGCGCTGAACTACGTCACCTCGGACGGCAGGGAAATCTCCAGCAGTGCCACCGGCAGCGGGCTCGACGTCACGCTGTTCCGGCTTCGCTCAGCGGACCGGGTGTAAGCAGGCCCGAACACATTCCCATCCGCGATGCCCGCCCGTTTCGCGGTGTTGCACAACGAGCACACGGCAGGTTATGCCATCGGGTGCGTGCGTTTGTAAACGGTGCGTCGGACATTGGGGCCGGCTGATCGACCGCGGGTCGGCGGCGCGTTGCGCACTTCGTCCGACGATGACAGGTCACGAGGCATAAGAACCCGTTGAACGTCATGCGTGTACGGGATCGTCTATCCGGCGGAGTCTCGGCACAGGCGCTCCCGCTACCGTCTGGTGCTGCCGCCGCACCGAGCACCACCCAGAGAGCACGACCCAGAGAGGCTCCCCCATGCTGACCACGGCAGCGGCAACGCTCTTAGCCGTTTCGATGTTGGTTCCGGTCAACGGATCGCACGATGTCGACGAACCCGCTCCCCCGATGCGAGTCGAGGCGGTGACCGCCAACGGGTCGGGCTGCCCCGCGGGCACTGCGGAGGTCTCGACCGGCACCAACACCTTCAGCGTGTCCTACCGCGCCTTCTTCGCCCAGGCGGGCGGCGGAGCGGGTGAGGTCGACTTCCGGAAGAACTGCCAGTTGAACGTCCGTGTGAGCCTCCCGCCGGGCTACACCTACGGCCTCGCCCGGACCTCTTACAACGGCTTCGCCCACCTGGAAGCGGGTGCGACGGCCCTGCACCGGGTCAACTTCTACTTCCAGGGCTCGACGTCCAGCACGACGCTGAACTACCCGTTCAGCGGCCCGACGAACGACGAGTGGCGGACGAGCTACCGGCCGGACCGGGACGAGATCGTCTACTCGCCGTGCGGCGACGACCGCAACCTCAACATCAACGCGGAGCTGCGGGTCGACGTCGGCACGTCGGACCGGTCGAAGCGGAGCTTCATCCTGGCGGAGGCCAGCCGCGGCGCCATTCACGCGAAGTACGACTTCACCACGAAGTCCTGCTGACAGTAGGAGTTCCACCGGGCCGCCGCGCGTCACGCGCGGCGATCCCGGAAGCGGGCAAGTCGCGGTCCTGGCCCACCCCGGTGGGTCGGGACCGCGACGTCGAGTGGACTTTCCGGCGGTTCGACGGCGGGGCCGGGGCGTGGTCGCGGCACAGCTCGGCCGGCAGGCCGACGACGGCCCGGTCGAAGCGCTTGGCGTCGAACCGGCCCGAGCCCGGCGACGCGGGGCCGGATCGGCGGCCCGCTCAACCGGAACGCCGCGCCGGTGCGGACGGGCCCAGGCCGGACTGGATCGCGTAGACCACGAGCTGCGCGCGGTCACGGGCGTGGAGTTTGAGCATGGCCCGGCCGATGTGGGTCCGGACGGTCTCGCTGCTCACGGACAGCCGCTCGGCGATCTCGTGGTTGGACATGCCCGTGGCGGCCCAGCCGGCGACCTCGCGTTCGCGCCGGGTCAGCCTCCTGATCTCCGGGTGGACCGCGGCGGTGCGGCTGAGCCGGGCGATGACGCCGCGGGTGACCGCGGGCGACAGCACCGACTGCCCGTCGGCGACGACACGGATCGCGCGCAGCATCTCCGCGGGTTCGACATCTTTGAGGACGAATCCGTCGGCGCCGTGGCTCAGCGCGTCGAACACGTACTCGTCGAGGTCGAACACGGTCAGCATCACCACCCGGACAGCGACGAGCGCCGGATCGGCGGTGATCGCACGCAGGGCGGCCAAGCCGCTCGTCCCGGGCATCCGGACATCCAGGAGCACGACGTCGGGAACGGTTTCCCGGACCACCGCGACGCCGGCGTCCCCATCGGCACCCTCGCCCACGAGTTCGGTGTCCGGCGCGGAGTCCAGCAGTGCGCGCACCCCACCCCGCACGAGCGCTTCGTCATCGACCACGACGACCCGGATCACCCGCACTCCCCTCTCGCAACGGCAACCACGCCACCACCGCGAATCCCCCGCCGGCGCGCGGGCCGGCCCGGAGGTCGCCGCCCACCGCCTCGGCCCGAGCGCTCATCGCACGGAGGCCCGAGCCGGTTCCGGCGCCGACCGGCGGGCCGCCCGCGGTCCGGCCGGTGTCGACGACCTCCAGCAGCAACCTGCCGTCGTCAACGTCGATCCGGACCCGAGCGGTCGTGGCGCCGGCGTGCCGTAGCACGTTGGTCAGCGACTCGTGCACGATCCGGTAGGCGGCGGCGTCGACCTCCGGCGACAACGCCGGGAGGCGGGGATCGATGTGCACCCGGACGTCCACCGCACCGGCCCGGAGGCGGTCGGTCAACCGGTCGAGGTCGGCCAGACCGGCAGCCGGCCGCTCGGGTGGCGGCACCACGTGGGCAGCGGGTGCCGCGTCGGGGCCCCGCAACGTCTCCAGCGCGGCACGCAGGTTCATCAGGGACTCGCGGCTGGTGGCGCGCACGGCCTCCATCGCCGTCCTGGCTTCCCGCGCGTCGCGGTCGAACACGTGCAACGCCACGCCCGCCTGCATGGTGATGACCGCGAGCCCGTGGCCGAGGGAGTCGTGCAGGTTCTCGGCCATCCGCAGCCGGTCGTCCGCGGCGATCCGGCGAGCGTGCGCGGTGCGCGAACCGACCGGTGCCCCGCGGTGGACGCGGATCGCGACGCCGACCGCGAACGCCGCGGCGAGGACCGCGCCCCACACCAGCGTCTGCCACAGCATGGCGGACGCGACCGTGTCCACCGGCTGCTCGCGCATCCGCTTGGCCCAGGACACCGCGAGGAGAACGGCGAACTGCACACCCGCGGTGAGCGCGGCCTGCCCCGCCGGCCGATGCCTGGCCAGCAGCAGGATCGCGGCGGGCACCGTCAGCAGGATCGGGCCGAACGGGTAGCCGATCATCAGGTAGGTGGTGACCACCACCCCGTTCAGCGTCACGCACAGCACCGGCGACCGGCCCGCGCTCAGCGTCAGCGCCGCGGCCACCACGAGCACGTAGGCCGGCGCGTCCGCGTCCCGCACCGCCTCGGGCTGGCTGTTCCCCGTCGTGGCCAGGCCGATGGCGATGAACGGCCACCACCGGCGCGCGTCCACTGACCATCGCCGCATGTGTTCCCTCCCCCGCGCAATGACGGTAGGGCTCCGGACGCCGGCGGGCGTCCCCTGCTCGACGTACCGGACGTACGCAATTCCGCGTATGCGGAACACGTCACCACGGGGACGCCGGGGCGGGAACATCCGGCCACGCTCGGACCGTGACCGAAAGCGTCCGGCGTAGGAGGAACAGATCATGCAACGCAAGGTCAAGGCACTGGCAATCACGACGGCCGCCGTTGCTGCGATGTTCGTCGGTCCCGCGGCACAGGCGCATGAGAAGTACATCCACCACGGCGACGACAAAGCCGCCGTAACAGCCGACCACAAGACCGTCAGCGTCCGGGACGGGGAATGCGACAACCACTTCGTGTGGGTGGAGTGGACCGCCGGCAACGGCACCACCGGCAGTCTGACGGACGCCAACGGCTGCGCCGGGATCGGCAACCAGTGGTCCGTCCCGTCCGGGGTCGCGCAGTTCCGGCTCTGCGAAGAGGCCGTGTCCTGCACCGCCTGGACGTACGCGTGAGTCGGAGCGGGTGATCGCACGACGTCCTCGGGTCGGCCGCGGGCGCGCGGGTCGACCCGAGGACGTCATTCCGATCAGGGTGGTCAGCAGCTCAGGAACTTCTCCGGAACGGTTTCCACCCAGATCGAATCCGTGAGGGGCTTCCCGGCGTAGAACGTGACCTCGACATAGGCCACCCCGATCCAGAAGGCGGGGAAGCACGTGCCGAGCGTGTGCGGAAGGCCCTGCATGACGCGGGTCGAACTGTTCCCGCCGTTGAGCGGGATGTTCTCGTTCTTGTGGGCGACCGACCAACTGTCGCTCTCGTTGAACTTGTAGAGCAGGTACATGTGCAGCGTGCCCCTGAGCCACCGGCCGTCGCACTGCATGATGAACGTCCAGTTGACCGTCGGCCTCGGGCTCCAGTCCGGCAGCGATGCGTCGAGGTTGCAGACGACCTGGTCGTCCGGCACGTCGTTCATCGTGGCGCGAGGCGCCTTCGTACCGGTCACGCCCAACCGGTTGCCGGCGTTCGCGACCGCCGGGCCCGCTGTGATCGCCTGGTCGCTGACGACCAGGCCGCCGTGCGAGGAACCCGCGCTCACCGGTTGAGCGACGACTATCTGGACAACACCGGCCAAGAACGCCACGAGTGCCGCGACAACAAGGCGCTTGCGTCTCATCAATGTTCCTTTCGGAGAGACCTGGCAGACCCGACAGCGCCACCGCTCCCTCCCCGGTGCGCTGTTCGAGGAGCACAAGAGTGCCGCGCGCCGCGTTGGCAACTCTTTAGTAGCTCGTGGTTCGCCTGGTCAGAAGCCTCCGGGCGGGACCGCACCCCCGCTGTCGCGCCGGGCCCGCCGCGTAGCCGGTCACGCGTATTCCGCCACCAGAGCAGCGCCGACGGTGGTGGCGGCGGTGGTGGAGGCCTCCGCGGCGGCGAGGAGTGCGAGGCCGGAGATGGCCTGTCCGTCCACCCGGCCGCGGCGCGGCGGGACGAGACCGGACGTCAGTCCAGCAAGGACAGGTCCTGGGGCACGAGCGTGGTCGACCGCACCAGTTCCCGGAGCAGGTTGTCGTTGAGGGCGTTGCCGACCGGCTCGCCGACCTCCTCCCGGGTCAGGTAGGGCACGCCCCGGCCGGACAGGCGGTCGCGGACGATGCCGACCCGGTGCTCGACCTTCTTGGCGGTCCAGCCCACCTCGGGCTGGAGTTCCGCGAGGCGCAGCGCGGTCTCCTTCCAGGTGAGGGGTTTGGGGTTGGGTTCGCGGAGGAGGTAGTGCCAGCCGAGCACGACGAGCATCACCCGTTCCTCGGCGCTGAGCGGGTACGGGCGCGGTGGGTCGGTGATGTCGTTGTGCCGGGAGCGGGGCTGGCTGCCGTCCGGGCCGGTGACGAAGACCTCCAGCAGGTGTTCGCGGTCGCGGGAGCCCGGGACGTGCACCGGTGTGTAGCCCGCTCCCAGCGGGATCGGGTCCTCGTCGGCGAACAGCCACTGCGAGCGCGGCAGCCGGATGGGCCTGCGCCCGGTGTTGCGCAGCCACCAGCGGCCGTGGTGGTGGGTCAGCTCGCCTTGCCTGCGGCTCACCTGCTGGTCGTCCTCGCCCAGGCAGACGTGCACGTCCGGGCGGTTCCGCCCGAAGTAGACCGTCCGGCTCTCCCTCGGTCCCACGGCATAGCCACCGCCGAGGGCCAGTGCGTGTATCGCGCCCGCGACCGTGCGCGGGACGCCGAGTGACAGGCTGCCGTGCCCCTTGGGCAACAACAGTCCGCCCGCGTGCTGCAGTTCCGGGTCCACTCCGCTCTCCTCACCTGCTACAGACAGCACCTCGTACGCCCACCGGTCGACTTTCGACCACCTGGTCCCCTTTGGTGCCGCGAACCAGGAAGCAGTACTTGCGCCCCGCCTCGACGGGCACCTTCATCGTGTGGTTGTGCTCCGCCAGGAGCGTGTCGGCCTTCTCCCCCTCGGGCCACACCACGACCGCGAAGAAGAGCTTGTCGTCGTTCGTGCTCCAGGTGAGCGACACCTGGTCGCCCAGGTCGACGGGCTCGTCGAGAATGAGGGTGATCACCGGCGCGATGGTCGCCGGCGGCGGCTGCCCCTCGCGGCGCGGCCAGAAGACGAGCGCCACCAGCACCGCCGCCAGCACCCCGGCCGCGGCCACGTGCCACCAGGAGAACGACCTGCGCGGCGGGCTCTCCGCGGACACGTCCTCGGCCATCAGGAGCGTCCGCTTCGCGGCCTCGGGCGCGAGCAGCCGACCGATCGCCGTGGACAGTCCGATCGGGACGTCGGGCCGGCTGATCGCGGGAACGGGGTCGCCGAGCACCCGCAGGATGCGCTCGCCGGTCATCTCCCCGATCCGACTGGGATGCGGCGATTCGCCGGTCAGCGCGAAGTGCAGGACCGCGCCGAGCCCGTAGAGGTCGGTCCGCGCGTCGGCCACGCCGGTGCGCAGCGTCTCCGGGGACACCCATTCGATGCCGTACAACGGATCCCGCCGGAACGCCTGCCGCAGGGCGATGCCGAAATCCGCCAGCACCGGCTCGCCGGTGGCGCGGAACAGGACGTTCGACGGGCTCACACCGCCGTGCAGCACGTCGACCCGGTGAGCGGCGACGAGCGCGCGCGACAACGCGCCGCCCAGCGCGGCCACCTCGTCCGGGGGCAGCGGTCCGTCGCGCCGCACCCGGCTCGCCAGCGACTCGGCGCACAGCTCCATCCGCAGCGCGTGCCTGCCGTCCACCACTTCGACGTGCTCGACCGGCAGCACCGCGGCCGACAGCTTCGCGAGCTTGGCCCGGTCACGCTCGACCGCGGCGAGAGTACGTCGGTCGAACTTGCCGGGGAACACCTTCAACGCGCTCCCCGCGACGGCGTACACGTCGGCCACCGGACCGCTACCGAGCAACCTCATCGAACCGCGAACCCCGCCTTGAACCGGGCACCGGCCGATCGTCGCGCGAGCGTTCTGCGGATCTCCCGCACGGCCGTCCACGCCGCGGCCACGTCACGGTCGTGCGCGCCCGCTCCCGACCACAGCGCCATGTCCAGCAGGCCGGCCAACCGGTGCAGATCGTCCACGATGGACCCCTCGGACACCGCCGCCAGCTCCCGGGCCGTCATCCCCGGGGTGACCCTCGTGCCGTGCGCCCGCAGCAGATCGCGGGCTTCCCACCAGGCGGCGACCACACCACGGGCCCCGGTGAGGCGTTTGCGGCGCCAGGTCCGGAAGATTTTCGCCACCGGGACGGCGATCACGCCCAGCGCGAGCAGCGCCAGCAGGCCGGCCACGCCCCACGCCGCCAGCGCGCGGAAGTCGACGTCCGGACCCTGCTCCGGCACCGACTCCGCAGCGGGCAGGGGCGGGTCGGACCGCTGCTCCGGAGGCGGCAGCTCGGCCCGCGCCCGCGCCGTGACCTGCGCCAGCCGGGACTGGGCCGGGGCCGCGCCGCTCGCCGCGCCGGCGGGGTCGAGCGGAACCCAGCCGACCCCGGCCACCGCGACCTCCGGCCACGCGAGCACGTCACGGTTCCGCACGACCGTCCGGCCGTCGACCACGGTCCGCGGCACGCGGTACCCCACGGCCAGCCGGGCCGGGATGCCGACGCTCCGGGCCAGCACCACGTACGACGCGGCGAACTGCTCGCTGGTCCCCCGCTTGGTGTCCAGCAGGAATTCGCGGAGCTGCGGCCAGCCGCTGCCGGTCGGCAGCTCCGCTCCCGTCGCGACCCGGTACTCGCGACTCAGGTACTGCTCCAGCACGAGCGCGGTGCGGAAGGTCGGACGGGCGCCGCCGGTGGCCGTCCGCGCCAGCTCCGCGATGCCAGGGGGGACGATGCCGAGGTCGCCGGGCGCGAACTCGGACGAGACCCCGGCGTCGCGGAGCCGGTCGGGATCGACCTCCGGTTCCCACCACCGCAGGTCGTACTCCACCTGCCCGGCGCGGCCGGGCGCCAGCAGCATGCCGGTGCCCTGGTCGACCAGTGGTGCGATGCCGTCCACCGACGCGGGCATGGCCTGGCTGGGCACCCACGGCTCGTCGCGGGGCACGGTGAGCCGCGCGGACTGGGCGGCCGTCGGCACGGTCACCCCCGGCGGCGGCCCGATCTCCTCGCCGAGCCTGCGGTACCGGTCCGTCGGAGTCCACGTGACGCCGTCGAACCCGTCCAGGACCACCAGCCGCCAGCGGTCGACCGGGGCGTCGCTCGTGTAGCTGAAGACCTCCGCGTCCGGGTTCGACAGCCGGGCCGCGACCCTGCTCAGCGGACTGGCGGTGCGGGGCAGCGGCGCGTGGGCGGACTGGGTCTGCTGCAACGAGAACCTCGGCCCCGGGTCGAACGCCGTGACCGCGAGGCCCGCCACGAGGCTCACCGCGATCGTCGGGATGATCGCCGACCGCAGCCGGACGACGAACAGCCCGGCGACGACCACGGCGTAGGCGAACGCGACGAGGGTCGCCGCGATCCCCGACATGGCGACGAAAGCCTGGCTCAGCGCGAGCAGCGCGAGGCTCGGCAGCACGGCGACCGCGGGCCGGCGCAGCAGCTCGATCCCCACCATGGCGGTGAAGAGCACGAGCAGCGGCACGAACAGCAGCAGTTCGGCGTCCGGGCGCACCGGCCACGTCGACTGCAGGGTGAGCTGCCACGAGTCCGTGACGCCCGCGACCAGCGCGCGCAGGGTCGTCGCGGTCGGCAGGCCGTTGAGCGTCGTGTGGAACAGCGAGACTTCGGTCAACGCCGACAGACCGAGGACCAGCACGAGCGCGGGCCGCGCAAGCTGGAGCGCGGGAACGCGGATGCACAGCTCGACGGCCGCGTAGGACGCCACGAGCACGGCCGCGATCGGCGCGACCAGCGACCACAGGCCGAACACCGGGCCGAACAGCAGGCCCGGCACCGCCGCCGCGACGAGCACGAAGAAGGCGCGGACCCTCATCGGGCGACCACCGTCTGCCAGTGCAGCGTCGCGTCCGACGCGTCCGTCGCACGCAACACCCGGACCCCCGGGATCTGCGGCGCGGGACCGTTCAACACCACCACGACGACATCCACGTACCTCGGACGCACCGCGGCGAGGGCGGAGCAATCCTCAGCCGAGACGACGGACGAGATCACCACGAGCATGCCGCCGCCGGCGTGCGCCAGCGGCGCGGGCACGAGCGGCAACCCGCTCCGCTTCGCCCGTTCCACGACGCACAACTCGTCCAGGAACCGCCGGACCGCGCCCGATCCGGGTGTCGTGCCGACGTCGATCCCGCTCGACGTGACCAGCCGGCAGCGGTGCTCCTCCTTCGCCGCCGCGACCACCAGGGACGCCGCCACCTCGACGGCCTCCTCGAACTCCGGCTCCGCGGGGATCTCGCGGCGGTTGTCCAGCAGCACCGTGAACTGCGGCTGGTGCGGGTCGGCGTAGTCCCGGATCATGAGCTGCCCGGTCCGCGCCGTCGCTTTCCAGTGCAGGTGGCGCACTTCGTCGCCGGGGACGTACGCACGCACCTCGCGGATGTCCAGCGACCCGCGCGGCGAGGTCTCGGTGGCCGCGCCGTCGTGGTGCTGCAGCGGAAGGCCGCCGGCGACGGAGCGGACCGGGTGCGTGCGCGGGTAGACCCACAACGTCGTCGTGTCACCCAGGAACAGCTCGGACTGCCCGAGGCCGAGCGCATCCGTCCGGCGCAGGCTCAACGGCCCCACTTCGTGCTTCCCCCGCTGCTCGGTCGGCAGTTCGTTCAGGTAGGACTGCTCCGCGCCGCCCGCGAGCGACCGGACGGCGACGGTCAGGGTGTACGCGCCCACCCGGTCCACCGCGGTGAAACCGCTCTGCCGCCGCGAGCCCGGGTTGTGGACGCGCAACGTGATCCCCGCCTTGCCCCCGCGTTCCACCCGGTCGCGGAACAACTCCCGGATCACGTCCACCCGGGGCCGCCGTCCCGCCACGGCCAACGCGGCGACGACGGCCCCCACCGCGATCGCGCCGAGCGCGAGCAGCAGCGGGTGGCCGGCGATCAGGCCGAGCGTGATCAGCAACGCCGCGGTCACCAGAGTGCCCACGCCACGCCGGGTCAACCGCATGGTCAGGCCCCCGTGGCGCCGACGACGGGAACCGGGATCTTGGCCAGCAGGTCCGTCACGACGTCCTCGGCCGTGCGCTGCCGCAGCTCGGCGTCGGGCGTGAGGATCAGGCGGTGGTCCAGCACCGGGTGCGCCACCTGCTTGATGTCGTCGACCGTCACGAAATCGCGCCCGTAGGTCGCGGCGATCCCCTGCGCCGCGCGGATGAGCGCGATGCTGCCGCGCGGGCTGGCGCCGTACCGGACATCCGAGTACTGCCGGGTGGTGGCCGCGATGGTCGCCGCGTACCGGACCAGGGCGGTGTCGATGCGGGTGCCGCGCACCTGGGCCACGGCGGTCTGCAGGGTCGGGATGTCGACCACCGGCGGCAGCTCGTCGGGGTCCACCCCGGCGCGGTCGCTGATGATCACCATCACCTCGGCCTCCAGGTTCGGGTACCCCATCCGCAGCCGCATCAGGAACCGGTCGAGCTGGGCTTCCGGCAGCCGGTAGGTGCCCGCCATCTCGATCGGGTTCTGCGTGGCGATCACCAGGAACGGCCTGGGCACCTCGTGCCGCACCGCGTCGACCGTGACCCGCCGCTCCGACATGACTTCGAGCAGCGCCGACTGGGTCTTCGGCGTGCCGCGGTTGATCTCGTCGGCCAGCACCACGTTGGCGAACACACCGCCGGGGTGGAACACGAACTTCTCGTCGTGCTGGTGGTAGACCTGCACACCGGTGATGTCCCCGGGCAGCAGGTCGGGCGTGAACTGGATCCGGTTCCAGGTGCCGCCGATGCTCCGGGCCAGGCACCGGGCGAGCGTGGTCTTGCCGACCCCCGGCACGTCCTCGAACAGCAGGTGCCCTTCGCTGAACAGCGCGGCCACGGCCAGCCGCACGACCTCCGGCTTGCCCCGCACCACCCGCTGCACGTTGGCGGCGATCCGTTCGTAGACCTCGCTGGCCTGGGTCACGTTGCTGGTCAAGGTTCACGTCCAAGTGATCGGGTCGGAGCTGACGACTTCCTGGCCGGAGCGGGTGAGCACGGTGACCCACACGGTCTCGCCGGGCACGTCGTAGTTCAGTTCGTTGTAGGCCGCGGCCCCGGTGGCGTCCGTGGTGAAGCTCTCGGTCCGGACGTCGCGGTTGGAGTTGGAACTCAGCCTCAGGTGGTAGGTCGTGTTGGGGTCGAGCCCCGTCATCGTCGCGTTCACCCAGGCACACGCCGGCGGATGGCAGTTGTCCGTTTCGGAGGGCCCGCCCTTCTTGATCTCGGCCGTGGCGGGCGGGGCGGGCACGTCTTCGACCGTGACGAACGCCGGCTCGCTTTCGAGGGTCTGACCGTCCGGAGCCCTGGTCACCACGAGCACGGTGAACGTGTAGACGGTGTCGGCCCGCAACTGCGGGTACGTGGTCTGGGTGGTGGTCACCTCGCGGTTGGCCTGGCCGGTCCCGGTGACCACGTAGTGCACCAGCGTGCCGCCGTTGAGCGCCGGCTGTCCCCAGAGGAGCTGGACGTCCCGGGTCGGCCGGTCGTCGACGTCGTACGAGGACCTCAGGTTGACCGGCCGATCAGCGGGCGAGACCGGCGCGACCGGCGTGACCGGGTTGGCCGACGCGCCCGGACCCGCGCCCACCTCGTTGGTCGCGGTGACCGTCATGACGTACCGCTCGCCGTTCGTCAGTCCGCCGACGGTGGTCTGGAGCACTCCGCCGCCGACCGGGACGGACCCGGTCCGACCGCTGTCGCCCTGCCAGGACACCAGGTACGACGTGATCGGAGCCCGGTTGTCCGGCGCCGCCTGCCACGTGACGATCGCGGAACCGTTGCCCGGCTGGGCGATGACCGACGGCGGCGCGCCCGGCCGACCGGCCGGCACCGGGGGCGGCGGGGGCGGGGGCGGCGGCGTGGTCGTCTGCTGCGGTTCCGGCCGGCGCGAGTCCGGGGTCGGGGTCGGCCGCCCGTCCGACGTGTCCGGGAGCGGCAGGCCGACGCCCACGTCGGTCTCGCGGTCGGGAACCTGCGGCTGCGGCTGTGGCTGCGGGGTGTCGGCGGGCTTGCCGGTCACGTCGACGTCCTGGAGCTTGCCGTCCTCGGCGACCACCAGGACCTGCGTGCCCTCGGCGTCCTCGACGTAGATCTGCTCGTCCTCACCCTGCGTGAGCCGCGGTTGGCCGTCCTTCTGCTTGAGCGGTTTCTCGTCCCGGCGCGTGCCGTCCGGTCCGTACGTCAGCACCGTCCCCTGCTGCCGGTCCACCAGGGCGACCACTTCACCGGTCGACACCGGGCCGTCGTAGTCGCCCGCCGGCAACGCGATCGTGACCGGCTCCGCCGCCGGCGAGTCCGGGTCCACCAGCAGCAGGCTGCGCCGGACCGGGTCGAGGACCGCCACCCGGCCCGCCAGGTCCCTGGTGGCGGGCCGCGAGTTCGGCGACAGCGAGACGCCCAGCGGTTTGCCCGGACCGAACGTGCCGTTGTCGACGGTGTGCAGCTCGCTGGTGAACAGGTCGACGAACGAGGGACGCCCGTTCACCACAGTCAGCGCGCCGGCGTGGTCCGCGGGCGCGGATACCGGGCAGCCGGACAGCTCGACCGCGTCCTTGGCAACCGTGCAGATCGAGCCGACCCCGGTGCGGTGCAACCACATCGTGCCGTCGTCGGTGACCACCGGGCTGCCGATGGCGCCACCCGCCGAGATCGTCGCGGTGGGGTCGCCGAGGCGGACGATCTTGCCGGCGTTGCGGTAGACCGCGTACGGGCCGCCGACCACCTCGATGCCCAGCGGGAACTCGTCGGAGGGCGGCGAGACCGAGCCGCGCGGTGACAGCGTCGCCTTGTCGAACTGGGTGATCCGGCTCGGACCGATCACGAAGCCGCTGGTGTCGCCTTGCAGGACCTGGCTGCCGACCTCGGCCTCCAACGGCAGGTGCGCGTCGATGTTCGCCGTGCCGCCGTCGACGTGGAACACCGCTCCCAGCACCGAGTTGTAGACCCAGTGGCCGGCCGTCGTGAACGGCGCGGCCGACAAGGGGCGGGTGGGCCCGATGAGCGCACCCGCCAGTGCCGCGGCGCACAGGACCGCCAGCAGGGCGTACGACCCGCTCTTCCGTGACGTCGAGCGCCTGGTAGTCACAGTGGCAACCTATCCGTGCTGTCCGGGACCGGTCCCCGGCCCTGTTGCCTGCGGTTTCAAGGGTTGAACTGAAGGCTGTCGCGAATCCGGGCGATCAGGGGCTGCGCGGCACGCCACTCTTCCTCCAGCGCCGACGCGTCGCCGGCGAACAGCCAGAACGTCACCGTGTAGATCGTCGCCCCACGCGAGACCGCCCAGACCCTCGTGCGGAACCACATGGGGCCCGCGGCCTCGCGGTGGGTGTACTCCAGATCGGCCGACAGGCCGTTGTCCGTCAGGAGGACCTGCCGGAAGTCGACGTTGGCCCGGCTGTCCCGCTGGGCCTTCGCCTCGTCCGTCAGGTACGCGAGCGCCGACACCCCTGGTTTGGTGGTGTCCCGCAGCACCCGCACGGTCAGTGGGCCGACCTTCGGGTCGGCCTTGCGGGCTTCCCAGCGGACGTCGCTGAGCGCGCCGTCCACCGAGGAGGAGCGCTGCCAGTCCGGCGGGATGCCGACCTCGAAGTTCAGCCGCGCTTCCCGGTAGGTCTTCAGCGCGACCTGCGCGGCCGGGTCCGACGAGGGCCGCGTGGTCGACGTCGGCGAGGCGAGCCCCTGCTCACCCCGCGACTGGTCGACGAGGATCACCGTGGCCACCACCGCCCCGATCGCGAGCACGACACCGACCGCGAGCAGCGGGCCGCGCCGCGCGCGGGACTTGCGCGGCGTGAACGGGTCGAGCGTCCGGTCGTCCGGCGCGGCGCGCTTGGTCAGCGGCGGGAGCGGCGGCGGCAGGGTGCGGGTGTTGGGCGTGGTCTCGTCGGCGACCGTCACCGCGCCGCCCGGGTTCTCGTCCTGGGTGGGGAACTCGAACCGCACCCTGGTCCCGTCCGGGGCCGACGAGGGCAGCACCGACAGCTCGGTCAGCTTGTCGATGGCCTGCCGCGCGGTCCACCGCTCAGCGGGTTTCTTGCGCAGCAGGCCCTGGATGATCGGCCAGAACCGGCCGATGTTCGCGTGCGGGTCCGGCTCCTGGGACAACGCCGCCGCCAGCGTGGACTGGATGTCCGAGCGCTGGAACGGCGTCCGGCCGACGAGCATGCGGTAGAGCGTGACCCCCACCGACCACAGGTCGGCCGCGGGCAACGCCTCCTCGCCCAGGATGCGTTCCGGCGCGATGTACTCCGGGGCGCCGGGGATCTGCCCGGTCGCGGTGAGCACGGACGCCCCGTCGATCACGGCGATGCCGAAGTCGGTGAGGACGACCTTGTCGCCGACCAGCATGACGTTGCCCGGTTTCACGTCCCGGTGCAGCACGCCGTTGGTGTGGGCGTAGTCGAGGGCCTCCAGCACCTGGACACCGATCTTCGCGACCCGGTTGGCGGGCATCGCGCCCTCGGCGTCGAGTGCTTCCCCGAGCGAGCGGCCGGACAGTAGCTGCATCACGATCCACGGCAGGCCGCGCTCGTCGGTCACGACGTCGTGCACCGTGATGACGCCCGGGTGTTCGCTCAGCTTCGCGGCGGCTCTCGCCTCCCGCAACGTGCGCCGGACCTCCGGATCGGTGTCCCTGATCTCCCGGCCGCGCGGCTGGATCTCTTTGACGGCCACGTCCCGGTGCAGGTATTCGTCGTGCGCGAGCCAGACGATGCCCATCCCGCCCCGACCGAGCGACCGGCGCAGGCGGTACCGCCCGACAATCAGCCGCCCCTCGCCCTCAGTCACGAGGGTAATGTACCGGCCACGGTGCGTGTCCGGCGCCGAACGGGGTAACTGCGGTTGGGCCGGCGCTCCCGCGCGCTGTGCCACCCCTGCATATCGGGTGATCACACCACCGCGGCCCGCACCTACCGCGCCGCCCGGTCCGGTCGAAGACGCGCAGGAGCCGCCCGCTGCCGACATCGTCGGGCGGGCGGCCGGATCTGCGGATCAGTCGTTCCGCGGATCAGTCGTTGGAGACCAGCAGCAGGTACCCCTCGACGGTGCCGATGACGCACTGGTAGTCGGACCAGATGTCATTGGCGACGCCGTTGTTGCCGGCGGCCTCACACGTCTCCTCGTCGGCGAGGGTGGCGATGTACACGTCCTCGAACGAGCC
Organism: Actinosynnema sp. CS-041913; assembly: GCF_050942485.1. NCBI lineage: Bacteria > Bacillati > Actinomycetota > Actinomycetes > Pseudonocardiales > Pseudonocardiaceae > Actinosynnema > Actinosynnema sp. CS-041913. The sequence continues at coordinate 5,385,068 of NZ_CP192037.1, forward strand.
GCCCGTCCCCTCTACGAACAGGCCGTAGTCGATCAGGATGGGGTTGCACTCGTAGTCCGCGAACACCCCGCCGTCCACTCCGCGCTCACCGGCCGCCGTGCAGTCCACCTGCGGTGCGGAGAGGATGAAGACGTCGGGGTCCGGGGTGGCCTGGGCCGTTCCGGCGGCTACCGTGAAAACGGCCGCAAGGGCCGCGAGAAGGGTCGCGAAGAAGCGCACTCGTCTGTTCATGTCAGTTCCCTCCCGATTGTTTCGGCGCTGGTCTTCCGGCGAACGTGGCGGGCTGCGCCGGGGTTCGTCCTGACGGGATCGCAGGTCGGTGCCCGAACCGACGTTAACAGCGGATTACCGAGCATTGAAGGCCACTCGCGTCGACTGTTAACGACTACCTGCGGGATTCCTTCCGCAGGTAGTCGACAGCACTGGTCACACCGTCGACGACCGGCAATATGTGATGCGCGTCACGCAACGCTGTAACAGAATTGGCGGTGACGACCGGCCGGAATGCTTTTACCGACGAGACCGGACGGCGACAAGGTGATCGCCGCCACCTGTTTCACACTTTATCCGGACAAGATCGTCTATTTGGCCGCGTTTTCACAGAAAAGTCCACTGATAACGTCGGGACAGCGGCGCTTCCGGGGGCAGGTGGAGCCCGCTTTCGGATTGTTCGCGTCGCGTTCATCACGCAGACAGGTGGCACAAACATGCATGTCGACAAGGACGGGACGGACAAGGCCGTCGGCCGAAGAAGATTTCTCGTCGGCGGTCTGGTCGGCGGCGGCGTCGCCGTGGCCGCCGGGGCCGGCCTGATCGGGCTGGGCTCGGACGCGCAGGCGATGGCGCTGGAGGAGTTCGACGAGGTGTACCAGGGGCGGCGGATCCGGGGGTGGGCCATCGCCAACGGGGACAACCCGCGCAGCGAGGCGACCGTGGACGGCGACGCGCTGCACATCATGCGCAACGGCGACGGCACGTACACGACGTCGGTGAACCACTACGAGTCCTTCGACTCCCTCCGCGCCGCCGCTCGGCGCGCGGTGGAGACGCTCGGCGGCCTGCGGCCGGAATCGCAACTGGCACACGGGCATTGAGCCGGGCATCGGACAGGGGGAGATCATGGGGATCCGCAAGAACCAGCAGAACCTGACCGCCACCGAGCGGTCGAACCTCGTCAACGCCTTGCTGACGCTCAAGCAGAACGGCCGCTACGACCTCTTCGTGCGCCTGCACATCGACCGGGCCAACGGGGACAGCGACTGGTCGACGCGCATCGGCCACCGGTCGCCGTCGTTCCTGCCCTGGCACCGCAAGTACCTGATCGACTTCGAACTGGCGCTCCAGGAGGTCGACCCGTCGGTCACCCTCCCGTACTGGGACTGGACGACCGCGGGCAGCACCTCCACGCTGTGGTCGAACGACTTCATGGGCCCCAACGGAACCTCCACGGCCAACTGGCGGGTCAACGCCGGCCCGTTCGCCCAGTCGACCGGCAGGTGGACGCTGAACGTGCGCAGCGACTCGGCGAACTACCTGCGCCGGAGCTTCGGCACCGGTGGGCTGCGACTGCCCGCGGCGAGCGAGGTGTCGTCGGTGCTGGGGCTCACGACCTACGACACGTCGCCGTGGAACAGCACGTCGACCAACAGCTTCCGCAACTACCTGGAGGGCTTCCGCGGTCCGAACGTGCACAACCGGGTGCACAACTGGGTAAGCGGCACGATGGCCGGCGCGGGCTCGCCGAACGACCCGGTCTTCTGGCTGCACCACTGCAACGTCGACCGCCTGTGGTCGCAGTGGCAGGCCCGGAACCCCGGCCTGACCTACCTGCCGACCGCCGGGACGACGGACGTGGTGGACATCGACGAGGCGATGAACCCGTGGACCACCACACCACGCAACATGCTGGACCACAGCGCCATCTACCAATACCAGTGACGGCAGCCGCCCTCCCCGGAGGGTGACCACCGCTGAACCCGATGACCTCGCGGTCGACCCGACCGCGAGGTCATCGCCGCGACCGGGCACGGGTCACAGGCCGGCTCAGGTCCACGCAGAACGTGCCAGTCTCTCGACCTGAGCGATCAGGTCCTGCGGCGGCACGCCGAGGTCCAGCGCGTACTGGGTGACCGTGACCGGTGAGTTGAGGACCTGGTGCGGTGTGACGCCGGCGGTGTCGCCTGCGTAGACGAGCCAGGCGCGGTCGACGCTCAGCGCGGTGCAGTAGGCGAGCACTTGGTAGAGGTCCGTGTTCGGGTACCGACCGGACTTGCTTTCGAGCTTGTACTTCGCGTCCACGATGAACCGGGGCGCGCCGTCCACCAGGTGCACGACGTCGATGTTCATCGAGATCGCGCCGCCTGCGTCGAGCTTGGCCGGGAACTGCCGTTCGGTTCGACCGGGGCCGGAACTCCACGCCTCGGTCAGGGCGGCGGTCACGAAGTCCTCGAAGACCTTCTCCATGTTGACGACGAACGAGGCGATCGACAGGCCGTCGTCCCCCACCTCGAACGAAAGCGTGTCCAGCACCAGTTCCGCGATCCGCAGTGCGGGGTGGTAGGGGGCGTTGAGCCGGTGCGGACGCCACCGCGGCAAGGGCGTTCCCTGCGCCAGCGGTGACACGCCGGTGAACCGGTTGAGCAGGTGGTGCAGGCGGGTCCGGATGGCTGCGTCCACGCGGGGAACCGTGAGCATCCGGCTGACCGCGGCCCGCAGCAGGCGGTTCTCGGGGATGTCGACCGTGAACTCGTCATGCGTGATCTCCATCGGCATCATGCGACCGGGCCGCCTGGTGATCTGGTCGCCGACCCGGACCCGCCCGCGGATCACCGTGCTCGTCGTGTGCTCGGTGGTGTAGCCGAGGAGCACACCGCGGGTGAGAGCGCGTTCGACGTTGCGGCACAGGGTTTCCGCGACGACCGCCCACAGTCCGTCTGCTTCCGCTCCCTCGACGTTTTCCGGGCGGAAGCCCGGGTTCATCGCGTACCCGAGCATGAACAGCAAGCGCGGGATGCTGACCTTCGGCGTCACCACGACGTCGAGTCCGTAGGCGTGCACGGCGCCGACCCGCTTGGCTCTGGGCACCAGCGTGAAGGCCGCGCCGGCCGACCGGACATCGACCAGCCCGCACCCTCGCAGGTAGGCTACCTGTGCGACGGTGAGCGACACGGTCTTGCCCGTGCGGGTGTTCTCGTCGAGGACGATCACGGCAGGTTGCGGATGGCGTCGAGGCCGAAGGTGTCGTGCACCCGCTGACGGGACATGCGCTCGTAGAAGTGCTCCTCCAGCAGCGGCAGGATCGAGTGCTCCCACACGAGGTCCAGCCCGTGGTCCGCGTCCGGCTTCATCAGGTAGGAAGGACCGATCTTGAACTCGTGATCGCCGATCGCCCGGTTGAGCTTGGCGAGGAGGGAGACACGCTCGTCGTCCTTGCCGTGTGCCTCGGCCCACCGCGACAGCACATCGCGCACCGGGGGGTGGTCCGGGTGGAGTTCGACGAAGGCGAACCGGCGCCGCATGGCTGCGTCCACCAGGGCGATCGAACGGTCGGCGGTGTTCATCGTACCGATGACGAAGATGTTCGCGGGCAGCTTGAACCGGTCGCCGGGCGAGTACTGGAGGTCGATCGCCTCATCGCGGTACTCCAGCAGGAAGTACAGCTCTCCGAAGACCTTCGGCAGGTTCGCCCGGTTGATCTCGTCGATGATCAGGACGTGAGGCCGTTCCTGGTCCGCCTCGGCGTCGGCTGCCAGCCGGCGCAGCGGACCGGGCACCAGGTCGAAGGCTGCTGTCTCACCGTTGAACCGAGGCCGGAAGCCCTCGAAGAAGTCTTCGTAGGCGTACGACGGGTGGAACTGCACTAATCGGGTCGCGCCCGGATCGGCGATGTGACGTGCCAGCTCCCGTGCCAGGTGGGTCTTCCCGGTGCCGGGCGGCCCGTACAGCACCACCTGCTTGCGGAGCTGCAACAGCTTGACGACCTTCTCCAACCAGGGCAGGTCGAAGTGCAACCGGTCGGCCAGTTCCCGGGTTGCAACAGGCAGTTCCGCACCGCCGGTGGGCTGCTGGACGGGCTGCGACAGGTCCGCGGCCAAGCGATCCGCATCGTCGGCGCCGTATCCGGGCACCCGCAACCTGAGCCGGATCTGCTTGGTGGCGTTGCCGTCCGGAGTCTTGCCGATCCTCCCCTGGGCACGGCTCAGCTTCCGGCGAAATTGATCGATGTCCGGCAAGTCCGCCAGCACGACCGGCGTCTCCAGGATCGTGCGCTGCTCCTCGGGCAGGCCCTGGACCCTGCTGGAGTCGACGATCCCGCCTTCCAGTGAGGCTCCACGATCGCGAAGCCGCCGGAGAAGCAGCTCAAGGGTGCGGTTGTACTGGGGATTGCGTCCCTCCGGGTACCCGGAGGACCTGCCGCTTGCGCTGCTCATGACCAACGCGAGCAGGTCGCCGTCCGGCTCGATCTTGAACTCCGCGTTGAGCACGGCTCCCGTGTCGTCTGTTGCGTGCACGCACTGATCATCGTATGCCGGTGTGGCGGGGTTACCGCCGACCCGTCCGGACCCACTCGGCGGGAGCTATCGGCTGCGTGCGCTGTTCGAACACCCGGGACCGCAGCGAGGGGTTGTCCGCGGTCATCGCTGCGGGGCTGCCGGCAACCGGCGTGGTGGGATTGTCGATCTCGCTGCACGTACGCCGTGGTGAGGCGTTGCGCCAAGCCGAACGTGACCGGGCCGTCGAGGTCACCGATCGACGGCCCGTCCCTTGCCGAATGGGCACCCACCGACACCGCGCCGATCGCCCTCGCTCACAGCGACCCTTACCACGACACGTTGCCGGGCTGATGCCCCGAGTGCGTTCAGGGCGTGCCGACTGATCGCAGGACGTTCGGCCGCAGGCCCGATGATCAGAAGTAGTTCTCCGGCACTAGTCAAGACACTGCTCGGGCCGTATGCGGCGGCGATGGCTGCTTCCTACGCTCGGTGGCGTGTTCATTCGTCTGGTGCTGGGCATTTCGGTGCTGCTGATCCTGGTCGCGAGACCCGCGTCGGCGCATGTGGTCAGCGCCGGGGCCGACCTCCGGCTCGCGCAGACCATCGCGGGAGCCGAGGTGACGGTCGTCATCAGGGGCACGCCGGAGGTTCCCGGGCCGTTGTATGTCGATCTCGTTGCGCACCAACCGGTTCCCGATCTCGTCATCGGCCTTGCGGTGGGTGGGAGTGCCGGGACGGTCCGGCTTCTGCGTGGCCGGCCCGGCACTTATCCGGCTGTGCTCCAGGTTCGGGACACCGGTCCGCACGAGCTGCACCTCAAGGCCGCCGCCGAGTTCTCGGTGCTGCCGTTCCGGGTGCAGACCCCTCGGCCGGCGACGTGGGAAATGGTGGTGTACGGCGGTTTCGGGGCGACCGGGCTCTTGCTCGCGGCCGGGATCGTCGCGGGGGCCCGGGCGCGGCGGTCGGCGGCCGTGGCGCTGGGCGGTCTCGGGGTGGCCGTCGTGATCGTCGCGGCCACGGTTGCCGTGGTGTCGCCGGAACTCGGAGACGAGCAGCGTGACCTCGGCCGGCCCAATGCCCAGGCCTTCCTGAGCGTCACGCCGGCCCAGCCTGCCGTGGGCGAGGAGTTCACGGTGCGGTTCGACCTCGTCGACGGCGCGACCGGTCAGCCGGCCGACGACCTCGCGGTGCACCACGCGGCTCTGGCGCACCTCGTCGTCACCAGTGGGGACGGCGGGTTCTTCCGGCACGTCCATCCACTGAGGACGGAACGAGGCCGCCTCGAAGCCCGGCTGACGGCGGACCGGGCCGGTTCGTACCTGGCACACGCCGAGTTCGAACGGACCGACGCGGGCGGGCAGCTCGTCTCCGGGCGGTTCGACGTCAGTGGGCCCGGTGGGCCCGACTTGGCGCACACCGTCGCCTGGACGTTCCCCGCCGGGCGGCCGGTCATGATCGAGGTCGACACCGGCGACACCGGCCTCCAGTCGTGGCTCGGCATGGCCGGCCACCTGATCACCCGTGACCGTGCGGGCGCCTTCCTGGGCCACGTCCACGAGCAGGGCGGCATGGCGTCCACATCGGACGGAACCGTCACCGCGCACGGCCCCGAACTGCGCTTCACGGTCAGCTTCCCCAGACCCGGGCAGTACTTCGCGTGGGTGCAGTACGCCAGGGACTTCGAGATCGTGACGGTCCCCTACCTGATCGAGGTCACGCGGTGAAGCGGCCCGTCCTCTGGGTGATCGCGGTCGCGGTGGCCGTCGTCGCCGTGCTGTCGCTCACGACGTCACCGGACGCGGAACCGGTGCGGCTCAGCCACTCCGGTGTCACCGTGCAGCTCGACAAGGCGGGCACCGGCAGCGTCACCGCCCGGGTCGAGGTTTCCGCACAGGCGGTGTCGCTGTTCGCCACGATGCCGGCCATGGGGCACCTGACCCCCGAAATCATTGCCACACCCGAAGAACCGGGTTCGTTCCGAGCCTCCGGCGAGCTGTTCCCGATGACCGGCCGGTGGGAGCTGTCCGTCCGGGCCGACAGCCGGGTCGTGACGTTCGACATCACTGTGAAATAGGAGTTCCGATGGTACCCAGACGACAAGTGGTCGGCGCTTGGCTGCTGCTGACCGGGTTCTGCTCGCTGTGGCTGGGCGTGGCGTGGGACGGCCAGTGGCACGTCGACGTCGGTCCGGACACGTTCTTCACCGCGCCACACCTGATGTTCTACTTCGGCACCGCCCTGATCGGCCTGACCAGCCTCGTCGTGGTGCTGACCAGCCGGCAGGCCGCGGCCGGGCCGGCGGTGCGGGTGCTGGGGCTCCGCGCCCCGGTCGCGTTCCTGGTCGCCGGGCTCGGCGCGGCCGGGCACCTGGTCTACGGCGCGATCGACCTGTGGTGGCACACCGTCTACGGGTTCGACGTCCTGGAGAGCACCCCGTCGCACCTCAGCCTCCAGTTGGCCATGCACGTCCAGTCGGTCGGGGTGATCATGGCGTTCGCGGCGCTGCGGACGACGATGTCCGGTCGGTGGGGACTGGTCGCGGCCGGGGCGTTCAGCGTCGCCTCCGGCGCGATCGTGCTCGACGGTTCCGTCTTCGGCGTCAAACTGAGTGTCATCGCGCTGGCTGCCGTGTCGGCGTGGACGCTGTGCGCCATCACCGGGATCACCCGCGCCGCGCGGTGGGTACTCGCCCTCGGGCTGGCGTTCATCGCGGTCCATGCCGCCAGCTTCTTCTTCCCCCCGCTGGCCACCGAGCTGTACGCGGACGGCATCGGCCAGCCGATCCGGGACAACGCGCTGGGCGTGCCGCTGGTCGCCTTGGCCATGCCGATCGCCTACCCGGTCACCGCGCTGATCGCGGCCGGCTCGGTCGAACTGGCCCGGCGCCGGAACCTGTCCCCCAGCGCCACGATGGCGGCGTTGGGCGCGTTCGTCGGGCTCGTGGCCGCGCTGCCCCGGATCTTCCTCGACGAAACCGGGTCGAACCCGCTGTGGAGCGTCCTGGTCATGACGGCGTTCGGAGCGCTCGCGGGCCGGTTCGGCTGGCAGTGCGCGGCGCTGATGCGGCGGCTCAGCCCGCGTGAGGCGGTGGCGGCATGAGGTTCCTGCTCGGGATCGGCGTTGCCGCCTCGGTGGTGCTGATGGCCACCCCTGTCGCGACCGCGCGGGTGGAGTCGCTGACGATCGTGCACAGCGAGCGCGTTCCGCTGGGGCACAGCACGTTGAGCGCGTCGTTCACGGACTGGCCCGTCAAAGCCGGGCGGTCGCTAGACTTCACGTTCGAGCCGGAGGGTGGCATCGAGGGGCGCTCCGGCACCGTGCGGGCGATCGCGCCGTCCGGGAAACCGGAGGCGCTGGGCATCGTCGGTCTCGACGGCGACGCGGACATGGAGCTGCAACGGCACCCGCAGGCGCGGCACGCGTGGGGGCTGGACGTCGTGGCACTACCCGAGGAGGGCTTGTGGCGCTTCGAGTTCACCGTGCACGGGGCGGACGGGGTCGCGACCGGCACGTTGCCGATCGCGGCGGGACCGACGCCCGGACCGCCGATGGCGGCGAGCTGGGCGGTCGGCATGGCGCCGTGGGCGGTGGCTCTGGTGGTGCTGGCGCGCAGGTGGTGGCGGGTCCGCAGGCAAGCCGTGCTCGGCTGGAACGGCTGAGTCGCCTGGAACGGCCGGGGCGCTCGGAACGGCTGAGCGATGGCCTGCTGGTTCTGCTGCCGCTGATGGTCTCGTCGCTCACCATCTTCAACGAACCGCGCGAGCGCCACGTCTGGGCCCTGCTCGTGGTGGCGGCGGCGCAGACCTTCGCGCTCGCGTGGTGCCGCCGCTTCCCGTTGACCGTCCTCCTGGTCGTGATCGGCCTGGAGACCACGCTCGTCGTGATCGGCTCGGAGATGCTCGTCGGGTTCCTCGCGGCGGCGTGGGCCCTCGGCGCGTGGGGAAAGCCCCTCCAGCACCGGATCGGGCTGGTGATCGGCCTGACCCTGCTGACCATCGGGCTGGTGTTGAGCGTCAGCGGCGGCGCGGCGCCCGGTTTCGCGCTGGCCGGGGTCACGTCGGTGGCGCTGATGTTCGTGGGGTTCTCGATGAGCGGACGGCTGGGCGCCCGGCAGCGCACCCGCATCGACGAACTCGAATCCGAGCGCGCCGAGACCGAGCAGCGGGCGGCCGAGCGCGAACGCGCGCTGCTGGCCAGGGAGTTGCACGACATCCTGAACCACTCGGTGACCACGATGGTGCTCGACGCGACGGCCGCCGCGGAGACCGGATCGCCCGACGAGGCACGGGAAACCCTGGCCAGGGTCGCGCAGACCGGCCGCAACTCCCTCGCGGAGTTGCGCCGGCTGCTCGGTGTGCTGCGCACGAACGCGTCCGCCGCCGACCACGACCCGCTGCTCGTGCCGCCCGGTCTGGCCCAGCTCGACTCGCTGGTCGAGAGCATCCCCGGCGCGCGGATCAGCCTCGTCCGGTCCGGGACCGCGGGCCCGCTGGACGTCAGCATCGAGCACGCGGCGTACCGCGTGATCCAGGAAGCCCTGACCAACGTGGTCAAGCACGCCGGCTCGGTCGCGACCACCGTGTCCCTCTCGTTCACCGCGGACCACCTGTCCGTCGTCGTCGGCAACGGGAAGTCGGTGACAACGCCGGATCGCGGCACGGGCATGGGCTTGATCGGCATGAGGGAACGCGTCTCCCTCGTCGGGGGCACGCTCGCCGCGGGACCGCGTGCCGACGGCGGGTTCGAGGTGCGCGCGGTGCTGCCGGTGAGGTCCGTGCCGTGCTCCGGGTAGTGGTCTGCGACGACGAGCAGCTTCTCCGGGAAGCCCTGGCGAAGATCATCGACGCGGCGCCGGACCTGTCCGTGGTCGGCGTCGCGGCCGACGGCCGGCAAGCGGTGACCGCCGTCGACCAGCACGCCCCGGACGTCGTGCTGATGGACATCCGGATGCCCGTGCTGGACGGGATCGAGGCCACGCGGCGGATCGCCGGCCGGACCAAGGTCCTCGTCCTGACCACCTACGACCTCGACGCCTACGTCTACGCCGCGCTCCAGGCGGGCGCGGGCGGCTTCCTGCTCAAGGACGCGCCCAGCGAGCGGCTGCGCGACGGCATCCGCATCGTCGCCTCCGGTCAGGCCGTGCTCGCGCCCGAGGCGACCGCCCGGATGATCGCCGCTTTCCGCCCGGCCATGCCGACCGCCGAGGACCAGCGGCTGTTGCCGGCGATCCACGGCCTCTCGCCACGGGAACGCGAGGTCTGCGAACTCATCGCCGAAGGCCTCGCCAACGACGACATCGCCCGGCGCCTGACCATCAGCCGGCACACGGTGAAGGTCCACGTCTCCAACATCCTCGGCAAACTCGGCTTCTCCGACCGGGTGCACGTGGTGCTGGCCTGGTCCCGGCTGCGCGGGCAGCTCTGACCCGGGCGTGCCTGCCACGGCCGGGGCACCCGCTGTCCGCACGCCGACCTCGCCGGGAACGCCCCCGGGTCAGTCTGCCGGTGGCGCCTGGAGCGGGATGCCGTGGCTCTCGTCCGCGACCAGGCCGTGGCGGGTGAGTTCCCAGTGGTGGCGCTTGCCGGGGCGCAGGAGCTGGCTCAGCGCCTTGTAGGCGGCGACGCTCATCAGCGCCCAGTACAGCGGCACGGTGAGCATGGTCGGGACGGCGCGGTGCAGGCCGCGTTCCATGCAGCCGGCCATGAAGTGGTAGAGCACGGCGAGGTTGCCGCCCAGCATGGTGGCCACCCCCGCGTAGAGCACCGCCGGCGGGAACAGCGGCTCGATCGGCTCCGGTCCCACCACCAGGTAGAGGCACGTCAGCACCCAGAACAGGGGGTTGACCAGCGTGGTGACGGTGGACAGGCCGAAGGTGAGCTGGAAGCCGACGAACCGCCGGACGCCCAGTTCGCGGAGCAGCCGCCACGGGTTGCGCATGTGCACCAGCCAGGTCTGGAAGTAGCCCTTGATCCAGCGGCTGCGCTGGCGGATCCAGTTGCCCAGCTCGCTGTTGGCCTCCTCGTAGGTGACGGAGTCGATCATGCGGACGTCCCAGCCCCGCCGGGCGATGCGCACGCCCAGGTCGGCGTCCTCGGTGACGTTGTGCGGATCCCAGCCGCCGAGCGCGCGCAGGGCGTCGACCCGGAAGTGGTTGGAGGTGCCGCCCAGCGGGATGGGCAGGTCGAAGCGGTCCAGCCCGCGCATCGCCAAGGCGAAGTTCAACGCGTACTCCGCGGCGAAGTTGCGGGTCAACCAGTTCGTCCAGGGGTTCCAGTAGGCGAGTTCGGCCTGCACGCACACCACCCGGTCCGGTTGGCCCGCGAACGCCGCCACCGCCTTGCGCAACTGGTCCGACTCGGGCCGGTCCTCCGCGTCGTAGATGACGCACAGCTCGCCGGTGGCGCGGGACAGGCCCGCGTTGCACGCGTTGGGCTTGGTCCGCGGCCCGCCCGCGGGGACGGGCAGCACCTCGAACTCCGGCCGCAGCTCCAAGGCGGCCAGCGCCGGGAGGGTGATCTCGTCGTCCGGTTCGACCAGCAGCAGCACCTGGAGCCGGTCGGCCGGGTAGTCGAGCCGGTTGATGCTCGCGATCAGGCCCGGCAGCACCACCTCCTCGCGGTGCAACGGCACGAGCACGGTGTAGGGCGGCGGGTTCCGGCGGACGGCCGGGTCCTCGGCGCCGGACTCGACGACCCGCGCACCGCGACCGGCGACCACCAGCAGGCACCGGAAGCAGATCACCAGGACGTAGCAGGCCGTGACGGAGACGACGAACGCCTGCACCCACCACAGTGGACGCGGACCGGCCCCGGTGAGGACTTCCACCACGGCCGCGCACAGCACGGCGGACGCCAGCGCGGACACCGTGACCTGCTGGCCGCGGCTGAGCAGCCGGCGGGCGCTGTGCTCCTCGGGGAGGACGGGTTCTTCGACGGGGGTGGGAAGGCGTCGGCCGTCATACACGCTGGGATCGCATCTCGACAGGCTCCTGCTGGTCGAACCCGACCCTACCCCGCTGTCCACCGCTGTCGGGCTCCCGAATGTGTGAACCTCCGAGCCGTCACCGAAAAGGATGACCTGCCGGCGAGCGAGGTTGCGGCGGCCGGGCCGGGCTCCCATCCTGCAAGACGGCGGCAGAGGAAAGATCCACGAACCCGTTCCGATCGAGGGGGTGACGAACGATGACGCCTGCCGCCGCGGGCCGGAAGCGGTCGGTGACCTACATCTTCCCGGTCTACAACGAAGCCGAGAACATCGACCTGTTGCACCGCACGGTGTCGCAGGTCGTCGAACCGCTCCTCGACCGGTACCGGGTGGACTTCATCTACGTGGACGACGGCAGCACGGACGACTCCACCGCCCGGTTGCAGGCGCTCGCCGACGCGGACGACCGGGTCACCGTGGTCGAGCTGGCCCGCAACTTCGGACACCAGCTCGCCGTCACGGCGGGGCTCGACCTCGCCGACGCCGACGCGGTGATCGTCATGGACAGCGACCTCCAGGACCCGCCGCGGGTGAGCGTCGAGCTGATCGACAAGTGGCGGCAGGGCTACGAGGTGGTGTACGCGCAGCGCCGCTCCCGCCGCGACACGACGTTCAAGCGGACCACCGCGAGCGCCTTCTACTGGGTGCTGCGCAAGGCAGCGTCCATCGACATCCCGCGCGACACCGGCGACTTCCGGCTGCTCGACCGCAAGGTGGTCGACGAACTGCGCAAGTTCCGCGAGCGGGACCGGTTCCTGCGCGGACTGGTCAGCTACATCGGCTTCCGGCAGGTCGGCGTGCCGTTCGACCGGGACGAGCGGCACGCGGGGGTGACCGGCTACCCGTTGCGCAAGATGCTGCGGTTCGCCGCCGACGGCGTCCTCGGCTTCTCGGTCGCTCCGCTCAAGCTGATCAGCAGGCTCGGCTACGCCATCTCCTTCCTGAGCCTGCTGGGCATCGTCTACGCGGTCGGGGTGAAGGTCCTCGCGCCGGAGACGACGGTGCCGGGCTGGGCGTTCATCACGATCTCGATGTTCTTCCTCGGCGGCATCCAGATCACCATGCAGGGCGTGCTCGGCAGCTACATCGGCCGGACGTACGCCCAGGCCCAGGGCAGACCGCTCTACACCGTCGCGGCCGTGCGCACCGCGGCGCGGGCACCGGGTGGGCCCGGCGACTCGACAGACCCCGCGAGCCGGAGCCTGGCCGGGTGAAGCCGACCGCCGACGCCCTGACTGCGGTCCTGGTCGATCACCGGATGCCATCCGACGCATCCGGTTGGGGCTGCCGGGCACGGCACCCGGCGGGACCGTCCCCGCAGGGCGGCTGCTCGACGCGGCGGTAGAACACGTGGTGGTCGTCCGCGTAGATGGACCGGTAGTCGCGGTGCATGAGCGGGTTGTCGTGCAGGCTGCGCCACACCCGGTCCTCGGCGCCCGGTGTGCGGCGCAGGTGGATCCAGCGGATGCCGTGCCCGGCCGGATCGGCCAGGGCCGGTTCCCACTGGCGGAAGCTGCCCTCGTCGACGACCTGGTCGGTGGGCACGCGGGAGTCGAAGCCGACGGTCTCGTTGCTCCACGACTGCATCAGCACCCGACCGTGGTCGTAGTGCTCGCGCAGCCAGGCGGCGGCCACGGCGTTGGCGCGCTCGGCGGGTTTCGTGCGGAAAGCCCGCGCCTCCTCCAGCGTCGCCGTGCCCGACAACGAGAGCAGCCCGCAGGCCGACAGCACCAGGAACGCGGGCAGCAAGCGGACCCACGCCCACCGGATCAGCACGACGAGGTAGGCCGTGAACACCGCCGCGGGCAGAACCATGACCAGTGCGAACCGGACGTTGTAGAGGTCGCCGCCGATCTCGGGAACGTGCAACGGGCGTTGACCCGAGTGCAGCGCGCACACGAAGAACGGCAGGAACACCAGCAGCGGCAACGGAGCCGGGGCCTCGGCGCGCAGCCGGGTCCGCCACACGTAGCAGACCAGCCCTGCGGTGGCCAGGAGCAGGATCAGCGGCCCCAGGTCGTGGTTCATGGCGTACAGGTAGGTCCGCGAGGACACGCCCCAGTCGCCCACCGCGCGTTCGCCGGCGCTGACCCACAGCGCGGGTTTGGCGAACTCGCCGCGCAGGAAGTTCAGCGGGTCGCCGAAGATCGCGGCGTTCCACACCGCCCAGCCGACGACCCCGCTGACCGCCAGGCAGCCGAAGAACACCAGCTCCGCCCGCACCCGCACCCACGGTTTCGGCCGTGCCCGCCGCCACGAGTGCAGTCCGACGACCGCCGCGACCGCCACGAGGAAGACCCACCCCTCGTAGCGCACCAGGGTGGCCGCCAGGACGGCGACCGCCGTGGCGGCCAGGTGCCGGTAGTCGCCGTGTCGGCACCACCGCAGCAGGTGCCAGGTCGTCGCCGCGAGACACGCGAACAGCAGTGCCTCGGTCATCGGCGTGCTCTGCAGGTACAGCACATTGGGGTTGGCGCAGAACACGAGCGCCGCGGTCACCCCGCCCACCCGGCGGCCGGTGAGGTCCACACCGATGCGGTAGAGCCAGCCCGCTGTCGCGACGTAGGCGCACATGGACACCACGCACGCCGCGACACCCGAGTGGTACCACGACTCACGGGCCACCAGCGGCAGGTTCAGCCCGTGCGGCAGCGGAAGCCAGACACCACCGAACTGGGCGGCGCCGCGGGTGGAGGCGTCGAGCACCCGGCGGCTGATCATCAGGTGCGACACCGCGTCGGGATACGCCAACGTGGTCTGGTGCGCGGCGACGACCACGCACGCGCCGATCGACAGCACCGCCGCGACCAGGAGCACCACCCCGAGCACCGGGTCACGCGGCGGCAGCAGCCGGCGGGCGGCACGTCCGACCGGACCCGCGCGCAGCAGGTCCGCCCAGACGCCCAGCAGGCTCGTCACCGTGGCGGTCGAGCCGGTCGGCTTGTGGTCGCGTCCCGGCATGTGGTGGACCGGGCGGTGCAGGATCCGGGCTCCTTGTGTGCGCAGCTTCGCGATCAGCTCCGCCGGAGCGGCGGCGGGCGGGCCGGTCAGCTCCACCGCCACCAGCGCCCGCCGGTCGACCAGGAGGTGGGCGGAGTCCAGGCAGCGACGGCCGGTGCCCAGCAACAGCAGGCACACCGCCGTCCGCAGCCAGTCGCGCACCCCGCCGGCGACCGAGCCGACGCGGTCACGCCGGTAGCCGACCACCACGTCGGCTCGCTCCCGGCGTGCCACCGCCAGCAGGTCGGGCAACTGGGCGGCGGCGAACCGGCCGTCGGTCAGGAAGACCCGGCGGTGGTCGGGGTGGGCCGCCGCCGCTCGCAGGCCGGTGTGCACCGGCGCGCCACCTTGGCACTCCTCGCGGCGGACCACCTCCAGCCGATCCGGATAGAGGTCCACGAGCGCGCCCGCGCCCGCCTCCGAATCCCCGTCCACCACGAGGACGACCCGATGACGCTCCGCGGCCCGGTCCAACGCGGCCAGGTGGTCATCCACAATGGACACCAGGTCGCTCTGCCCCGGCACCCAGGACAGCACGACGGTGACCCCCTCCGTCGCAGCCGGGTCCTCGGTCGGAGGGAAGGGGTCGTCCTCGGGGTCGGCGACAGCGGCGGTGCGGAGGTCGTGGTCCACAGGCCTCATGCTGCTGGTGGAACCACCAGCCCGCCATCCGAGCGCCCCCCGGTCACCGCGGCAGGTGTGGGCGTGCTCCGCCCGCACCTGCCGCGGTGGGACCTGTCCCGGCGTTGACGGCCTTCGTGCCCGACGCCGGCCGGTCAGGGCCCGACGGCTAGGAGACGGTCCACGTGAACGTGGTCTGCCCGGGACCGGTCGAGCTGTCGCTGGCGTACACCGTGCTGGTGTAGGTGCCGGCGGTGGTCGGAGTCCCCGAGATCACGCCGGTGCCCGCCGCGATGCTCAGACCGGGCGGCAGGCCGGTGGCCCAGTACGTCAGCGGGTCGTCGTTCCCGTCCCACGCCTGGATCGCCAGGCTCGTCGGCTGCCACCGGCTCACCTGGCGCGGTCCCGGGTAGGCGACCCGCTCCGGGAAGTTCACCCCGGCCAGGTAGTGGCCGATGGCCGTCTGCAGGTTCGGCAGCGGGCCGATGTGCTGCGTGCCGCTCTGCGCGGTGCCGGTGGCGATCAGGATCTCGCGGGCCTGGGCGGGCGACAGCGTCTCGCCGTTCGCCTCGGCCGCGCTGAGCAGCGCCGCCAGCGCGGACGCCACGACCGGCGACGCGCTCGACGTGCCGCTGAAGCCACTGGTGTACTTGTCGTTCGGCCCGGTCCCGTACAGGGCGCCGTAGCCGGTGGTGGTGACGCACTCGCCCCAGCCCTGCACGTCCACCCGGGTGCCGTAGTTGGAGAAGCCCAGCTTCGACCGGGGCGTGCCGGTGCAGCCGGGCGCGGCGCCGGCGCCGACGATGATCGCGCCGGAGTCGGGCTTGTCGGCCGGGAACCGGGCCCCGAAGCACGGGTCGTTGAGGTCCTGGTTGCCGTTGCCGCCGGCCTCCACGACGTGCCGCCCGGACTGCACCGCGGTGACGATCGCGTCGTACACCGAGTCCCACACCTCCATGGGCGCGTAGTCGGCGCAGTAGCCGACGTGCTGCTCGATGAGGAGCACGTCGCCGACGTCCACGTTCGAGGCCGCCGTGAGGATCGCGTTGGCGAGGTCGTAGCCGTACTCCTGGCTGACGACGTTGGTGTAGTGCAGGCCCGCGTCGGGGACCAGGCCGGTCACGCCGAACCCGTTGTCGTCGGCGCCGATCACACCGAGGACGGCCGTGCCGTGGTCGATGCTGCTCGGGGTGAAGTCCGGTGTCCCGTTGGGGATGAGCGCGCCGGGAAGCTGGAGCTTGGTCAGGTCCTCGTGCTGGGGGTTCCAGTTCCGTTCGAGGTCGACCACCTTGACGTTGCCGCCCTTGCCGCCCGGGACGGTGCGCGCGTAGTCGGCGTCGATGCCGCTGCTGGTCCACGGGTCCGCGTAGCCCTGCTGGCCGGAGAAGTCCGGCGTGGCCGGATCGCTGCCCTCCGGCTGCGGGTAGGCGATCTCGACCTCGGCCAGCGCGGTCAGCTCCCGCGCGGCGGCCTTGGCGTCCACCCCCGGCGCGAGCCGGACGCGGTGCCACCGCTCCAGTCCGGGCGCCGACTGGGCGGCGCCCTGCGGCCTCAGTCTGGCCAGTCTGTCGTCAAGCCGCGTGAACAGCGGCGTCATCCGGGCGATCTCGCGGTCGTCCAACGCCCCGCGCACGGCGGCGACGCCGGCCCCGGAGGCCAGCTTCACCTCGATGACCGCGCCCGGACCCGCGGGCGCCGCCACGGCGGTCGGCGCGGTCAGCGCCGCCATCCCCGCGCTCGCCAGGAGCGCGGCGGTCAGCAGCGGTAAGGATTTCTTCTTCACGGAGTTGCCCCTTCTTCGACAGCCACCGGTGAGGGTGAGCGGAACCGTTGGGGGCACGCGCTGCGCGCGCGAAGAACACCGCCCGCTCGGCGGTGCGTGGACATGGTCCTTCGTGGAGTTCCCCCAGTGTCACCCCTGTGCTTCACTTCAGCGCACAGCGGCGTCCGTGTCCAGCGCCTGAGATCAATTGGGCCGTTCGGCCCAGCGCTTCGAGTACGCGTTCCCGAATCTCCGGCAACGGGGAAATTCGTTGTGGTGACGGGGAAATCGCCTGATCGTCGGCCGGGACGGCGTCGTCCCGGCGGAAGGTCCACCGGCGACGGTTGCGGAAGATGCGGTCAGGACACCGGATCTTCGGTCGAGCACGTTGACGGGCCACCCGGACGTGGGATTCTGGGAACGTGCGCGGTACCACCGGGTCCTGGCCGGCCGACCGCTTCAGGCTGCTCCTGGTCGAGGACGACCGGGAACTCGTGGAGTTGCTCTCCGACGCGTGGCGCGGGGAGGGCTACGTCGTGGACGTGGCCCTGGACGGGCACCGCGGGCTGCACCTCGGGCTCACCCGTCCGTACGACGTGGTGGTCATCGACCGCGGCCTGCCCGCCCTCGATGGTCTGGACCTCCTGGTGCGCCTGCGGGCGAAGTCCATCTGGACGCGGGCGTTGATCCTCACCGCGCTGGGCACGGTGCACGACCGGATCGACGGGCTCGACGCGGGCGCCGACGACTACCTGGTGAAGCCCTTCGACCTGGAGGAGCTGAGCGCCCGGGTGCGGGCGCTGTGCCGGCGGGCGCTGGAGTTGGCCGACGTGCTGCGGATCGGCTCCGGGCACCTCGACATCGCGCGGCGGGAGGTCGTGCTGCCCGAGGGCGGACGGGTGTCGCTCACGGCCCGGGAGTTCGCGCTGCTGCGGGTGCTGGCGACCCACCCGGACACGGTGCACACGCGGGCGTCGTTGCGGCGGTCGGTGTTCCAGGACGCGCCCGCACAATCCATTGTGGACACTTATGTGTACTACCTGCGGGCCAAGCTCGGCCGTTCGGTGGTGCGCACGGTGCCGGGACTCGGGTATCGGTTGGGGGCGTTGTGAGCCGTTCGTGGGCCGAGGCGGAACGCGTGGTGATCCGGCGGACACGTCTGCGGGTCAGCGTGCTGGTGGGATCGGCGATCACCGTGCTGGTCGCGTTCGTCGGCGGGATCGCCTACGCGATGATGGCGCACTCGCAGGACACGCAGGTGACGCGCGAGCTGCGGTACAACGCCGAGCACGGGACGCCGTCGACGCCTCCGGGCTGCACGTGGCTGTTCACCCTCGACAACGGGGTGATCGACGACGGGGTGCTGCGGGTGCCACCGGGGTTCCCGCTGCGTGACGACCTCGACGCGGCGCGGGTGTCGCGCGGGGTGATCGAGCGCACCGTCGAACGCAACGGCACGAAGTACCTGGTGCTCACCCAGCCGGGCGACGGCGACGGCACGGTGCAGGCGGTGTTCGACACGCGCTACCAGATCGCCGACCGGCAGCACCTCCTGCTGGCGTTGGCGGTCGCGGAGATCGGTGGCCTGCTCGCGGCGGCCGTGACCGGGCTGCTGGTGGGCAGGCGCGCGGTCGCGCCCCTGGCGGAGGCGCTGGGCAGGCAGCGGCGGTTCGTCACCGACGCGAGCCACGAGCTGCGGACACCGATCGCGCGGGCGTACACGCGGGTCCAACTGCTCGCTCGGCGTGCCGCGGCGGCCGAACTGCCCGACGACCACCGCGCCGGTCTCGACAAGCTCGCCGGCTCGATCCGCGGGCTCGGGGACGTGGTGGACGACCTGCTGCTGTCCGCGCGGCTGAACGACGAGTCCGCGGGTCTCGACGGACGGGCGGTCGACCTGGCCGCCCTGGCGCAGGCCGCGGTGGCGACGGAGAGCGAACGGGCGAGCGAACGGCGGATCACGCTGACCGTCGAGCGGGCCGCCGGTCCGCTGGTCGTGGCCGGCGTCGAGACCGCGTTGCGGCGCGCGGTGGACGAGTTGCTGGCGAACGCGGTGCGCCACACCCCGGAGGGCGGCCGGATCGACGTGTGCCTCGGGCGGGGACGGGGCGGGTGCGTCGAGCTGGTCGTCGCGGACACCGGCGAGGGGTTCGACCCGGTGGAGGCGGACCGGCTCTTCGACCGGTTCCACCGCGGGCCCGGTGGGTCGGAGCGCCGTTTCGGGCTGGGGCTGGCGCTGTTGCGGGAGGTCGTGACGAGCCACGGGGGCACCGTCGAGGCGATCGGCTACCCCGGTCGGGGCGCCCGGTTCACGCTGCGCCTGCCGGCGGCCGAGCCCGACAGCGAGGTCGTGGCGGGCTCGGGCGTCGATGTCCCGGCGAATTCCGGCCTCGGCATCGGGACGAGCGCGGGCGTCGATGTGGCGGCGAATTCCGGCCCTGGCATCGGGACGGACGCGGGCGTCGATGTCGCGGCGGACGCGGGTGCGGGTGCGGACCAGGAGATCACCACCGGGTACCGGTAGCCGGTTCGGTCACCGGTACCCGGTGACCAGTTCGGCGGCGACGCGGACGTCGGCGTCGAGCGGGCGGTCTGGGTCGACGGGGCGGATCGCGCGGGCCAGGGTGTCGAGCAGTGCGGCGCAGCGGGGGGCCGTGGGTCGTCTGCCACCCACGTGGAGGGCCTGTCGCAGGCCCAGCGCGAGGGAGCCGCACAGCAGCCGGAGCAGTTCGGCGAGGTCGTACGCGCGCAGCGCGGCCTGGGTGCCGAACGGCACGACGTCCTGGTTGTGCAGGTTGGTCGGCAGGCTCTGGGTGCTGGCGGGCACGGCCAGGCGGCGGATCTCGGCGACGAACGCGGTGGTGGCGAGTTGCACGCCTTGCAGCCCGTGTTGGCGGCCGGGGCCCGCGGCCAGCATCGGCGGCAGACCGGTGTTGCGCACGGGGTCGACGAGCAGGTCGAGCTGTCGCTCGGCGAGGTTGCCCAGGGACGCGGTGACCATGGCGAGGACGTCGGCGGCGAACGCGGCGGGCTGGCCGAAGAAGTTGCCGCCGTGCGTGACGAGGTCGTCGGCCGGGAAGAACAGCGGGTTGTCGCTGACGCCGGCCAGATCGGCGGCGACGATGCCGTCGACGTAGCGCAGTGCGTCCTCCGCGGCGCCGAGCAACTGAGGGGAACACCGGATGCTGTAAGGCTCCTGGAGCGGACGAGCGCCGCTCGGGACGATGCCGGAGAGGGTGCCGCGCATGCGGTCTGCGACAGCGGTAGCGCCCGCGTGCCCGTACGCAGTGATCAGGCGCGGGTCGAGGAAACCGGGGTCCGCGCCGAGCATGTCCACGAGCACGCAGGTGAGGTCCTGGATGGCACGGTGCGAGGCGCGGACGCTGCCGAGCGCGAGGGCGGTGGCGGCGGTTGTCACCGACGTGCCGTTGACCAGCGCCAGCGCGTCGCGGCCGTCGAGGCTGAGCGGTGTCAGCCCGGCGTGGCGCAGGGCTTCGCCCGCGGGCATCCGGTCGCCGTGGACGTAGGCGTGTCCCCTGCCGCGCAACGCCTGGGTCGCGTAGGCGAGCGGGATGAGGTCGCCGCTCGCGCCGACCGAGCCGTACCGCGGGATCGCCGGCACGAACGTGGTCGCCAGCATCGCGGCGAGCCCGTCGACGACGTGTGCGGACACCCCCGAGACCCCTTGGGAGAGTGACCACGCCCGCACGAGCAGCGCGGCGCGGGCGATGTCGGCGGGGAGGTCGGGCCCCTGGCCCGCGCCGAGGTGTGCGAGGGTGTTGTCGCACTGGTCGGCCTGCTCGGCACGGCCGGCGAAACCGGCGAGTGCGCCGAACCCGGTCTTGGCGCCGTAGACGGGCCGGTCCTCGTCGGCGAGCACGTTGCGCAGGAACTCGCGACCGCGGTCGATCCGGCTCCGGACGGCGGGGTTGACGAGCACCGTGAGCGGTGCTGCGGCACGATGGAGGTCGTCGCCGCGCAGGGGTGCGCCGAGGTCCACGGGGGCGTCGGTCGCGGTGTCGGGGACGGTCGTGGTCACGTCGCCGACGGTAGGGAACCGATCTCAAAGGGTTCTGAGATCGCCTGGGTAGCTTCCCGGAGCATGGCACCTGACAACGTGATCATCGGGGCCCTGGCCGACTCCGCCGCGGCGGCCCGCCGTGCCTCCGCGTGACGCCGAGCCGTTCCCGCGTGCGGTGCTCGACGCGCTCGACGCCGCCGGGGACCGGCCGGTGTTCGAACACGGCGCCCGCGTGGTCACCGGCGCGGAGCTGCTCGACCTCGTCGCACGGATCGCCGCCGGGCTGCGGCACGGGGGGCTGGGTCCGGGTGACGGCGTCGCCCTGCTGCTCGGCGTCACCCCGGAGGCGTTCGCCACGATCCTCGCCGCCCACGCGGCGGGGACCAGGGTGGTGGGTGTGCGGCCGGGGCTGACCGACGGGCAACTGCGTCACCTGCTCGGTCTCGACATCGCCGCGGTGGTCACGGACTCGGACGTCGGGTACGCCCCGCGCACGCTCACCGTGGACGCGCTGCGCCTGGCCCGCGCCGACGCCGGTCCCCTGCGGCCGGCCGGGCGGCCGGCGGACGTCGCCCGGCTGATCCACACCAGCGGCAGCACGGGTGCGCCCAAGGCGTGCGCGCAGACCTACGCCGCGATGACGGCCGCGTGGACCGCGCGCCCGGCGGCGTGGCCGCCCGCGATCCGCGACCTGGCGTCCCGGCTGGACCGCTACCTCGTGTTCGGGTCGCTGTCGAGCCAGGTGATGTTCGAGTACGCCGTGCTGACCATCGCCGCCGGTGGGGTCGTGGTCGTGGCCGACCGGCCCGCGCTGCCCGACGCGATCACCCGCCACCGCGCGTCCGGGAGCGTGATCACCGTCCCCCGCCTGGCGAAGCTCGTCGCCGCGCAGCGCCGGCACCCGGCCGACCTGTCGACGCTGCGCGCGCTGATGGTGTCCGGGTCTCCCCTGGCACCCGACCGGCACCGCGAGGCGCTGGACGTGCTCGGACCGGTCGTGTTCCACGGCTACGGCCAGTCCGAGACCGGCATGATCGCCATGGCCACCCCCGACGACCCGCCCGGCTCGGTGGGAATCCCGCCCGCGGCGGTGGCCGTCGAGGTCCGCGACGAGCACGGCGCGCCGGTGCCGGCGGGGGTCGACGGCGAGCTGTTCGTCCGCACCCCGGCCCAGGCCGGCGCGTACTGGGCGGACCCGGCGCAGTCGGCCGAGGTGTTCGTGGACGGCTGGGCGCGCACCCGCGACCTGGGCCGGTTCGACGCGGACGGCCGCCTGTACCTGACCGGTCGCACGCGGGACGTGGTCATCGTCAACGCGAACCTGTACTACGCGGGCCCGATCGAGCGGGTCATCGCCGAGCACCCGGACGTCGCCGAGGCCTACGTGGTCGCCGTGCCGGACGAGGACACCGGCGAGGCGGTGCACGCGTTCGTGGTGCCGACCGCCGGCCGGGCGCCCGACCTGGCGGCGCTGCGGGCGCTGGTGACCGCCCGGCTGGGAGCGGCGTGCGCGCCGGCGCGCGTGACCGCGATCGCGGAACCACCGCTCGCCCCGAGCGGCAAGCCCGACAAGCGCCTGCTGTCCCGCTCCGGACGCGGGGAGTAGGCGTGTCCGGCGAGCGTCCGACGGCGTGCGTCGCCCTCGGCGACGCGCCCGACACCCCGGTGCGGCACCGACCGCCTCACACCCAGGAGACCGAGTGAACCAGATCGAGTTCGCGTTGCGGGTGTTCGCCGCGCTGGCGGTCGTGCTCGCCGCGACGACGTTGTGCGGACGTCTCGCCATGGTGGTCAGGCAGCCGAGGGTGGTCGGCGAGATGGTCGCCGGCGTCCTGCTCGGACCCGCGCTGCTCGGCGCGGTCGTGCCCGGCGTGCAGGCCCAGCTCTTCCCGACGGACGTCAAGGGCGTCCTGTACGTGCTGAGCACCATCGGGTTGACGTTCTACATGTTCCTCGTCGGGGCCTCGCTCGACCACGGCCTCGCCGCCGGGCGGAACATGCGGCGGGCGTCGGTGCTCGCCGCGTCCGGCATCCTGCCGACCTTCGCGCTCGGCGCCGGAGCGGCGGCGCTGTTCTTCGGTTCGCTGAGCCAGGACGGCACGAGCCTGTGGGAGTTCATGCTCTTCGTCGGCGGCGCCCTGTCGATCACCGCGTTCCCCATGCTGGCCCGCATCCTGCAGGAGCGCGGCATCGCGAACACGCCCATCGGCGGCCTCACCCTGGTCGCGGCGGCGATCGACGACGCGGCGGCGTGGGTGATCCTCGCGGTGATCATCGCCGTCGGAGCGGCGGGCAGCCCGCTCGACGCGCTGGACACCGTGGCGGGTGCGGCGGTGTTCGCGGCGCTGATGCTGACGGTGGGGCGCAAGCTGCTCGGCAGGCTGGGCGAACGGGTGGAGCGCGCGGGCCGGATGAGCCGCGACCTGATGGCGCTCGTCCTGCTCGTCGTGCTGGTGGCGGGCTGGTTCACCGACTACATCGGGGTGTTCTCGGTGTTCGGCGGGTTCATCACCGGTCTGGCGATGCCGCAGTCCGCGGTCGTGCGCCGGGAGCTGGAGACCCGGCTCACGGACCTGAACTCCATCCTGCTGCTGCCGGTGTTCTTCGCGTTCAGCGGGCTGAACACCGAGGTGTCCGGCTTCGGCGCGGGCGGCGCGCTGTGGTGGCCGCTCGCGGTGATCATGGCGGTCGCGTTCGCCGGCAAGTACCTCGGCTGCGCCTTGGTGGTGCGCGTCCAGGGCTTCCCGTGGCGCTACGCGTCGGCGGTCGGCGGGCTGATGAACGCGCGGGGCCTGATGATCCTGGTCTTCATCAACATCGGCCTGGCGCACGGGATGGTGTCCTCGGAGCTGTTCGCGATCCTCGTCGCGGTGGCGATCGTGACCACCGCCGCCGCGATGCCGATCTACCGGGCGTCCCTGCCGGATGGCGCGGACCGGACCACGGACGACGTCACACCACCCCCGGTACCCGCGCCCAACACGCCGTAACACGTCATCGCCGACGAACGGAAGCCTTGTCGGACAAGAGGTCACGGTGGCGCCGAGCCGGTCAGGCAGTGTTGCGCGATCGCGCCGAACCGGGCCACCAGTTCCTCGACGGACGCGGAGGCGATCGGCTCGACCCGCACCAGGTACCGCGCCACGGTGAGGCCCAGGAGCTGCACGTTGACCATGCCGGCCCGCAGCGCGGCGTCCGGCGTGTCCAGCATGGCCGCCAGTCGGCCGGTGATCTCCCGGTCGATGTACTCGCGGAGCAGCGCTTCCGACTGGTCGTGGGTGGGCGCCGACCGGGTGAGCATCGCGAGGGGCGTGCGGTCGGACTTCTCCAGGTTCTCCAGCAGGGCCCGGATGACGCGTTCCCCGATGCCGTCGAGGCCGCCGGTGAAGATCGACTCGATGGCCGGCGGCACCTGCGCGGACATCTCGATGGCCGCCGCGAACAGGCCCTGCTTGGTGCCGAAGAAGTAGAACACCATCGCCGGGTCCACCCCGGCCTCGGCGGCGACCGCGCGCACCGTCGTGCCGCCGTAGCCGTGCGCGCGGAACAGCGCGCGGGCGGCCTCCAGGATGCGCTGCCTGCTCTCCGCGCCGGATCGCCAGCGCCCGGGGCGGCTGGGGGAACTGTGCTCTGCCATGACCGGAGGAGTCTATCGAACCTTTCTTCACCTGTTGGTGGAGTTTCGTCGCCAAGCGCGCTAGCGTGAACTTCATCAAGTGATGAAGAAAGGGTGTGGCGATGCGGGTGGTCGTGGTCGGCGCGGGGCTCGGCGGGTTGACGCTGGCCCACGGGTTACGTCGGGCGGGGATCGACGTCGTGGTGCACGAGCGGGACGGGGCGCGAGGACGTCGACAGGGGGTGAGCCTGCATCTCGACGACCGGGGAACGGAGGCGCTGCGCGCGTGCCTGCCGCCGGCGCACCTGGCGATGGTGGACGCCACCACGGGCGGACCGCGGGAGCGGACCCTTGCACTGTCCGAAGTGGACGGACGGCTCACGGTCGTGCGCGCCCAGCCGTACGACGGCACGACGGGGCCGGCGCGGCCCGGCCGGCAGGTGGACCGGTCGCTGCTGCGGGCGGTGCTGCTGACCGGGCTGGAGGACGCGGTGCGGTTCGGGGCGGAGTTCACGCGGTTCGAGGAGCGGGCCGACGGCGCCGTGCGGGCGTGGTTCGCCGATGGCAGCACGGACACCGCCGACGTGCTGGTCGGCGCGGACGGGATCGGGTCGGCGGTCCGCCGGCAACATTTGCCGCACGTGCGGGTGGTCGACACGGGCAAGCGCACGCTGATGGGCGCGACACCGCTACGGGCCGTCGCCGGCACCGGGCTGCCCGACCTGATCGGCCACAGCGCCACCACCGTCCAGGTGCGCGGCACGATGATGGTGCTGGGCGTGCTGCGGTTCACCCAGCCGCCGGTGGCCGCGCGCGACCGGTGGCTGCCCGACCTCCGCTCCCCTGTCGTCGCCGATGCCGAGGACTACGTGATGTGGGCGCTGCCCGTCACCCAGGACCGGCTCGGACCGGCCGGGTCGCCGACCGCGGTGTGGCGCCGGGCCCGGGAGCTGACCGCGGACCTGCACCCGACGTTGCGGCTGGTCGTCGACGAGGCGTGGCCGGAGGTCACGGTCGCGCTGCGGGGCGGCACGATCCCGGCGATGCCGGCCTGGCCCGCCGGCCCGGTGACGGTCCTCGGCGACGCCATCCACCTGGCCCCGGGGTTCGGCGGCAACCTGGCGATGCGGGACGCGCACCGCCTCCGCGAGGCCCTGGTCCACGCCGCCCGAGGAAAACAGGACCTGATCACCGCGATCGGCGCCTACGAGGACGCGATGCGTCGGGACAGCTTCCCCGCCACCGGCGCCACCCGGCTCGAACCGGCTCCCGGTGGAGCACGCGAACCGTTGCCGGCCGACCGGGTGCGCGGGTCGCTCGCGGAGTCGGGCGCATGAACTTCGACGCGCTGACGCAGAAGTCGCTGTCCCTGTTCGCCGCCGTGGGCGGTTGGCGGACGGTCGCCGAAGCCGTCGTGTCGCGGGCGCTGTTCGTCGTCGTCTACCTCCTGACCGGTCAGGTGTCGACCTCGGCGTCGGTGGCGGTCGCCGGTGTGTTCGTGTTCGCGGTGGTCCGGGTGTGCACCGACCGCAAGTACTGGCAACCGGTGGTCGGGCTGGTCATGGTGGGTGCGTCCGCGCTGCTGGCCGGGAGCACCGGGCAGGCGGTCGACTTCTACCTCACGAGCCTGCTGCTCCCGATGGGCGTCGGGACGGTGCTCCTGGTGTCCATGCTGGTGCGGTGGCCGGTGATCGGGCTGGTGGTGGGCGGGAAGCGCGGCGATCGGTTCGGCTGGCGGCGCGACCGCGCACGGCTCCGGCGCTATCAGGCGTGCACGGGGGTGTTCTTCACGAAGCTCGTCCTCGCGGTGGCGGTGCTGACGCCGTTGTACCTGACCGGGCAGGTGGTCGCCCTCGGCATCGCCAGCACGCTGCTGAGCACGCCCACGCTAATCCTCTGCCTCTTCGTGTGCCGGCGGCTCCTGCGCGCCGAAGCGGTTTGAGACTTCAGCGCACGGCTGCCTGGTCGGAGCGGCGAAAGTATCAACCCGATAGTTCAACGATACGATTGAAGCTCATGAGTCCGGACAGTGACGACCTCGCACCCGCCGAGGTGCCGTTGAGCGACGAAGACCGCCGCCTTGTCGCATCCTGGGCCGTCGATTGCGCCGAGCGGGCGTTGCCCCTGTTCGAGGCGAAGGCCCCCGGCGACACCCGTCCGCGCGAAGCGATCGAGGGCACCCGGGCCTTTGCTGTCGGCGGCAAGAGGACAGCGCGCCTGCGCACTCTCGCCTGGGCGGCTCTCGCCGCCGGACGCGAGGTCGGCGATCCGGTCGCCACCGCCGCCGCTCGCGCCGCGTCCGCCGCGGCGGGAACCCCGTACATCCACGCCTTGGCGACTCCTCACCAGGCGAACCACATCCACGGGCCGGCGCTGTATCAGGCACAGGCCCGCGAACTGGCGGCCGGCGGCGACCCCGACGTCGGCGACGAGGAGATCCGATGGGCTATCGAGCACGCCTCACCGGCCCTCCGCGAGGTGGTGCGCCGGTTTCCGGCCGGCAGGCCCAGCCGCAGCCGGCTGGGCCTGCTCAAGCACCAGCTCGACACCGGCCTTCGCCGTGGACCGGCGTCATCGGGCAAGGCGAAGTACCCGCTGCAACGGGCCGCTGAGCCCTCCCCGCACCGTCGACCCGTGGACGGGCGACGGGATCGCGGTGAGCGTGGTGCCCACCGCGATCCCGTCCGGGTCGCTCCTTACGACTCGGTCAAGCCATAGGCTCGGATGATGGTCTGGTCGATCGCGTTGCCCGCGGTGTCGGTGGCGGTGATGTGGAGGGAGATCGCCCCGGACGGGGGATGCTGGAGCTGGGCCACGTAATTGCCGTCACCCAGGTCGAGCAGCACCATCGGGCTCCACGTCTGACCGTCGTCGGAGGACGCCCGGCCTTGGACCGTCGCGATCGGCGGACCGTCCACACCGGGCACGTGGCCCACGTGGACCGGGAAGCCGTAGGACCCGCCTCCCGGCGCGCGGTTGTACTCGTCCAGCAGTGGTCGGTACGCGACCTCCAGCAGAGGAATGCGGTCGGTGCCGCCGTTCTGCGGGCGGCTGGAGTCGAAGGTCCAGGTGGTGGCGGTCCGCGTCGAGTACACCCACCAGGGCAGCGACCGATCGTTGGTGTGGGTCACGCGGTAGGTGGCGCGGTCCGGAAGAGCGGGCACGGACACGTTCGGTACGCGGTCCTCGCTCAACACCTGTTCACCATTGACGTGCACCGTGACGTGGTGCAGGTCCTGGCCGGGCACCCGGTCGTGCCAGTTCCCCGCGGTGTCCACGTGCGGGGCCATCAGGATCCGGATGGTGTCCCCCGTGCGCGTGCCGGGAGGCCGCGACCACAACGGGCCCGGCCGGGACGGCCTGCCCAGCCACTCCTCCCGTAGCGCCGTCCCGGACTGGTAGGACGTGACCGGGCCGTTGAAGAGCCCCAAATCCTGCGTCACCCGGGTCATCGAGACCACGTGCTGCCATTGGGTCTCGCCGGTGGAGACGAAGTACGTCCTCTTCGAGGGTCTGGGCACGGTGCGATAGACCTCCTTGGAGTGCGAGTAGTTCGGGCGATCCGCCCACCGCACGTCCATGCCCGCCGAGTCCGAGCCGTCGGCCTTGTACCAGGTGTCCAGGATCGCGGTGTTGGTCCGGTCGACGCGGTACGACAACACCGGTGGCACGCGTTGCTTCTCCGGCAGCAGCAGGTCGTACTCGTAGGGAGGCGGGCCGCCCTGGTCGCCCGGCGGTGCCAGGAGGTCCCACTTGCTGTAGAACTCGAAGTCGCCCTTGGTGACCGTCTCCGTGGGCGCCGCGTAGGCCGGGACGGCATAGGGCACGAGCTGGCTGTCGTAGAAGGTCCGGCCGTCCAGGGCCCGGTAGAAGCCCAGTGAGACCGCGTTCGTCGTGGTGGGGAGTTCCGTGTCGACCACGATCCGGTTCGCCGTCCGACCGTCGAGGGTGATGGCGGCGTTCCCCGTCACCTCGAACTCCGGGTCGCTGACGAGCGCCGTCTCGGCGACCAGTTCGGTCGCGGGGTTCTCCGAGCTGAGGAAGCCCACCGCGGTGTAGGTGCCGGGCGGGACGCGGAACGTCGCTGTCGAATCGCCGGGCGTCACGTAACGCTCGACCCGGTCGTTCTCCGGGCTCCACAGGAGGACCCGGCTGGACGGGTGCAGGAAACCGCTGCGGGGGATGCCCGTGACGGCGATGTCGTACATCTCGGCTTCGAAGGCGGCGCCGACGGACGTGTGCACGACGGTGTCGCCGTCGACGCCGAGGAGGTAGCCGCCGAAGCGACCGGGCTTCCCGGCCGCCGGGTCGACCGTCAACTGCACCGCGGCCGTGCCGCCCGCCGGGACCGCCACCTGCGGTCGGTCGACGGTGAACATCCCCGCCGGCGCCGCGCTCCCGTCCTGGTGGGACACCTCCAGCGACAGCCGCAACGTCACCTCCGCCGCCGTGGCGTTGGTGTAGGTCACGGTCCTGGTCACCGGCGCGGTGGGGTACGGCCACCGCAGGTAGCCCAGGTTCAGCGTGCCCGGCCCGGCGTGCACCCGCTGGGCGGACGCCCGCGCCACGTCCAGCCGACCGCCGCCCTGCTGGTACACGTCCGTCCCGGCGCCGGTCCGCGCCGTCGTGATCAGGGCGTCCTTGAGCTGGGTGTTGGTGTAGCCGGGGTGCTGCTGCGCGAGGATCGCCGCCGCGCCGGCCACGTGCGGGGTGGCCATCGACGTGCCGGAGATCCGCTGGTAGCGCCCGTCCACGATCGGGCCGCGGTTGCTGCCCTCCGCCCGCGCCGCCGCGATCTCCACACCAGGGGCGACCAGGTCCGGCTTGATGGCGAAGTCCCCGCCACGCGGACCGGTGCTGGAGAACGGCGCCAGCGCGTCGGCGCGGTTCACCGCGCCCACCGTGAGCGCCTCGTCGGCCCAGCCCGGACTGGTGATGGTGCTCTCGCCGAGTTCGCCCTCGTTCCCGGCGGCGACCACCACCAGGGCGCCGCTGCTCCGGCTGACCGAGTCCACCGCCATCGAGAGCGGGTCCGGGCCGGTCGCCGGCAGCTCCGAGCCGATGCTCATGTTGATCACGTCCGAGCCCTGGGCGACGGACCACTCCAGCCCTTCGATCACCGCGTCGGTCGTGGCCACGCCCTGGCTGTTGAGCACCTTGGCGTTGACCAGCTTGGCGCCCGGCGCGACGCCCTTGCGCACCACCGGCGTCGCCTCCCCGGCGCCCGCCACGGTCGAGGCCACGTGCGTGCCGTGCCCGTTGCCGTCCGAGGCGTCCGGGTCGGTGGAGAAGTTGGCCTCCGCCACCACCTTCCCGCCGTCCAGGTCCGGGTGCGTGGTGTCGATGCCGGAGTCCACCACGGCTACCGTCACGCCCGTCCCGTCGAAGCCGCCCGCCCACGCCTGCGGCGCGCCGACCTGCGGAACGCTCCGGTCCAGGACGGCCTCGAACTTGCGGTTCAGCCACACCTTCCGCACCGCGCCCGCCGCGGACACCGCCGGCCAGAACGCACCGGCCTGGTCCTTCTGCTGCCACATCGACCGCGCGTTGATGCTCTCCAGCACGAACCGCTCCGCCGCGCCCTGAGGGGGCGCCACCGAAGCGGCCTGCGCCGACTCCGGGTCGTACTGCACGATCACCGGCAGTCGCGTGCTGTGCGCGTCGTCGTACCCGTCGGCCACCAGCGCCGTCAGGTTGAACAGCTCCACGTCCACCCGGTCGGCGGCGACCAGGTGCGCCACGTCCGACGGCAGCAGGTAGAACCGGCCGTCGACCGTGCGGGTGCTGTACCCGACGTGCTCGCGGCCCGGAGCCGGCGAGAAGATCGTCTTGTGCCGCCCGTCCGACGACGTGTGCAGCTCGACCCGGTCACCGGTGACCAGCGTGATCGTGTGCCGCTCCCCCTGCGACGGCTCTTCCGCGTCCTGCGGTGTCGCGGTGGTCTGTGGTGCGACCAGCAGGCTCGCGGTGAACGCGGCCGTGACGGCAATTCCCCATTTCCGTGTCCTGCCTGGGAAGAACTTCGATCTTGTGCCCATTCAGCTACCCCCTACCTGACGAAGTGGACGATCCCTTGACTTCCCTGCGCTGCGCAGGAAGTGATGCCCGGGGCAACCGCCCGGATGGGTCTGTGGGGCACGGCGGCCTCAGCTTGCCGCGACTCGCCGGTGGATCCCGGTGACGGCGGCGCGGGCGGACAGGAACGCGCCGTCCTGCCAGGAGATCCAGTGGCTGAGCCAGTCGCCGGCGAAGTGGACGCGGCCGGCCGGGCGGGTCAGCAGCCGGTACTCGGGCGAGTCCTGCGACGGCCACGTCACCCAGCCGCCCTCGATGAACGGGGTCCGCGCCCACGCCGCCGAGAACGACGACCGCACGTCGCGCCGGTACACATCGCCGTAGATCTTCGCGCCCTGCTCCAACGCCCGGCGGAGTCGCTCGTCCGGCGTCATCCGGTCGTAGACCGCGGCTTCGGCGTCGATGTTGTAGTACCCCAGCACCACACCGCGCTCGGTGTGCATGCCGGAGGACGGGAACCAGATCTGGTAGAGGTCCAGGTCGGTCCGGCTGATCCCGCCGTAGAGCCGGAAGTCCTGCTCCCACCAGCGGCGGCCGTACTCCACCCCGAGCTTGCCCACCGGGTTCGGCTTCGGCGTGGCCAACGCGGCGGCGACCTCCGGACCGAGGTTGTGCTGGAGCCGTGCCAGGATGTGCGGCGGCAGCGCCGCGACGCAGAAGTCGCCCCGCTCCACCCGCAGCGCACCGTGCGGGTCGCGGTAGGCGACCTCCACCCCGTCGTCGCGATTCGTGATCGACCGGACCTCGCAGCGGTACCGGAGCCGTTGCCGGCCCACGGCCGCCGCCAACGCCAGCGGGATCCGGTCGGTGCCGCCGACCACCTGGTACATCATCATCGCGTACTCGAAGTTGAGTTCGAACGCGAAGAAGCGGTTGAGGTTGCGGGCGAACACCCGGGACAACGCCTCCGGCGGCCCCAGCACCGTCCCCTGCTCCGTGCCCGCGCCCGGCAGCACCGAATAGCCCCGGCGGCTGCCACCCCGGTAGGCGAATCCTTCGTCGCGGCCTCCGATGGTGCCGAAGGTGCCGAGGAACGACAGCAGCCGCTCCTTGTCCACGGCCGACAACTCGCCGTCCAGCGCGCCCCGGTCGGTGGCTTTGGCCAGCAGTTCCGAGATGTACCCGAAGGCGTCGGCCTTGACCGCCCGCATCGTGGTGGGGCGGCCGTCCACCTTCTCTTCGTAGAGGTGCGCGTTGGCGTTCTGGCCCGCGAAAGGCTCGATGGGGATGCCCAACTCGCGGCAGTAGTCCAGGGCGACCATGGACTGCGCGAGCCGGGCGGCGCCGGCGTTGAAGTACTGCCCCTGCGAGAACCCGGCGGTCTGCACCCGTCCGTCCAGATCCCGCGCGCGGTCCCCGCCCCGCACCGTCCACACCCGGCCGCCCGAACGCTCGCCCGCCTCTAACACCACGCAGTCGTACCCGGCCTTGCCTAACTCGTAGGCGGTGGTCAGCCCCGCGATGCCCGCACCCAGCACCACCACCCGACGGCCTCTCCTCCGAGGATCCAGATCCCCCTCCCGCGGCGGGACGAACGGCGTGGCGTCGGCCTCGGGCACCAGCCCCAGCGCACCCATCGTCTGGAACACCGCGCCCGCGCCGCCGGCCATGCCGACGGCCTCCAGGAAACGCCGACGTGTCAAAGCAGCCATCTGCACTCCCAACCTCGGATACCGTGGTGGCGAGGCGTGGCGATGGCGGGCTTCGGGCCGGCTGAGCGTCACAGCGACTCGTTCACGGCAGACCTGCGAATCACGAGGATCGGACCACGGCCCGAAGCCGTGGGCCACGACCGGCTGATCCCGTGGCACCTTCAGCCACCAGAACTGCCCGGACGGGCACCTTTCGTGCCCGGAAGCAACCGGAGTCCTTTGTGGACGCGGCAGGCCCGCCGCTCGGTACGCTGGGGAGCCGGGGCGGCCCTCGTCCCGGACGGGAGGGGTCGACGTGCCGGGAACTCGGCGATTCGCGCTGGTCGGGCCGCTGTTGCTGCTGCTCGGAGCGTGCACCGCGGGGCCGGCCGAGACCCCCGCGACGCCGATGTCGACGACGGCGTCCACGAACCCCGTCGAACGGGTGTACGTGTCGTTGGGCGATTCGTACGCGACCGGGTACCGACCGGCGGACGCCGGCGCACCGGCGGGCGCCTCGCGTGAGGGCTTCGCCTACCTCGTCGCCGGGCAGTCCGACCTGCGGTTGATCAACCTCGCGTGCAGCGGTGCGACCTCGGCGCAGCTTCGCGGCGAACCCGGCTGCGCCCCCGGCAACCGCGCCCCTGACGCACCCGACCCGGCGGGCCGCACCCAGCTCGACGCGGCCGTGCAGGCGCTGCGCGAGCACCAGGGGCGAGTGGGCCTGGTGACGGTCGTGATCGGCGGCAACGACCTGGCGCCGTGCGCGCGGGAGTCGGATGCGCTGACGTGCGCGTCCCGGGCCGTGGCGGATGTCCGGGCCAACCTGGCCGCGACCCTGCCCGTCCTGCGCGCAGCCGCCGGCGAGGCCCCGATCGTGGGGCTGACTTACCCGGACGTGTTCCTCGGCGCGTGGGTGTCCCCGGCGTTCCCGGACGGCCGGGACCTCGCGCGCCTGTCGGTGACGCTGTTCCGGGACTTCTTCAACACCGCGCTCAAGGCCGAGTACGAGAAGGTCGGGGCGGACTTCGTGGACGTCACCGCCACCACCGGGGGCTACGGGCCGTTGACGGAGACGACCCAGGACCCGACATACGGCCCGATCCCGACACCGGTGGCGAAGGTGTGCGCCTTGACGTACTTCTGCCGTCACACCGACGTGCACCCAACGCCCGACGGCCACCGGGCGATCGCCTCCGCCGTCCTGACCGCCACGGGCCGCTGACCCCGGCGACGTGCCCGAAGCCCGTAACCGGCGGGTGCCCGCCCACGGTCGCGTGGACGGGCACCCGCGGGGTCCGCTAACAGGGCTGCACGGAGCTGACCTTGTCGCGGACGTGGTTGGCGATCCGACCCTGGAACTTGTCCGGGATCGTGTCGATCGGCGTCTCATACCCGGCGTGCTCGTACAGGCACCACGCCTTGCCGCTGATGTTGCGCGCCGAGTAGACGTGGTCGTTGAGCTTGCCGCCGGAGATGCCGCCCAGGTCGAAGGCGCCCTTCAGCATGCCCAGCCGCGGCGATTCCCCGTTCTCGCCGTGGTAGATGCAGAACGACCACTTCTCGCACTCCCAGTTGGCCGGCGCGGCCGTGGCCGGCGCGGTCAGGGCGGTCGTCGCGCCGAGTGCCAGAGCGGCCGAGGCGACCGCACGTCGGATGCGCATGATTGCTCCCCCTTGCTGTTCCGACCGGCTCGTGCGGCCGGTCGGTGACGACACTAGGGGTGCCCGACTACTCGCTGTCACTACTTTGGTTGTGGACCAAAGGAGGACGTCATTCGGAATTCGTTCGATCGGTGCAGCCGGACTTGTTTGGGCAGGCATTACGCTGCGGGCAGCGATGTTTGCGATGCTCCTTCACCTGCCCGATCTCCATCGACCGTTTCGCGGGGAATACGATGACAACCAAGGAATCCACACGGTCGGATCAGGACCTCCGGGAGCGCGTGGCGGCTATTGTCGGGTTAATTCGCGACAATGCGGTCCGCGCCGAACGCGAGCGGCGAATTCCCGATGAGGTCGTCGAGGCGCTGTCCTCGTCCGGGCTGCACCGGATGTGCGTCCCACGTCGCTACGGCGGCTACCAGACCGGCGCGACCGCACAGGCCGAACTGATGACCATGATCGCCGAGGCCTGCGGTTCCACCGCGTGGGTGGAGGCCATCTACATCGCGGGCGCCCGGATCGTCGCGCTGTTCCCCGACGAGGCCCAGGACGAGGTGTTCGCCACGCCCGACGTCCGCGTCGCGGGCGTGTTCAACACGACCGTCACCGCGACGCCGGCCGACGACGGCTACGTGATCAACGGCCGCAGTCCGTTCAACACCGGGTGCCTGCACGCCCACTGGGACACCCTCATCACCACCACCGCGCCGGTCGACGGCCGTCCGCCGGAGCTGCTGTGGGTGCTCGTGCCCATGTCGGACCTGGAGATCCTGGACGACTGGAACGTCACCGGCCTGGTCGGGACCGGCAGCAACACGGCCGTCGCCCACGACCTGTTCGTCCCCGCCCACCGCGTGCTCCCGGTGGTCCCGACCCTGGCCGAGGGGAGGTTCCGGTCCGAGGCCAACGCGCACGACCCGTACTACCGAGCAGCCCTCGTGCCCTACCTCTGCGCCCTCACCTGTGCGACCTTCCTCGGCATGGCCAACGCGGCACTGGCCGAGTTCACCGAACGCATCCACCGCCGCGGCATCACCTACACCGACCACCGCGCCCAGCACGAAGCCCCGATCACCCACTTCCAACTCGCCGAGGCCACGATGAAGACCGCGTGCGCCGAACACCTCACCAACCACACCGCCCGGCTGTCCGAGGCCGATGAAAGCGGCAGCACGCCCTATGCCGTGCGGGACAGGGTGCGGGCCAGGGCGACCATGGGGTACGTGGCCCGGACAGCGAAGGAAGCCGTCGACATCGTCAGCTCGGCGAGCGGCGGTTCCTCCCTCCGGACGACCGCGCCCATGCAACGCATCAGCCGCGACATCCACGCGCTCAACCTGCACGCGCTCATCTCCCCCACCACCAACCTCGAACTCCTGGGCCGCACACTCGCCGGCCTCTCCCCCACGACGCCCTTCCTCTAGCCCGGGTTTCAAAGGTGTCGTAGCCGGACCTGCACAGAGCCCTTTACGGGCACCGGCCGCGTGCTGGTGCGCCCGCGCGACCGTGGAATCCACGCTCACGTCCCACACGATCAGCCCCTCGACGTCCGCGCGGGCCTGCAACGCGGTCGCGGTCGCCGGTCAGACCCCGGCGCGCCGGCACTGTCGGAACAACCCGTACACGGTCTGCCGGGGCCCATAGTCCAGCGGGACGTCCCGCCACCGACCCGCGCCCGCCACCGGATGCCGTCGATCAACTGCCGTTCACTCCACTTCGGCGGGCGGGCACCGACACGCCGCTGGTCACCTCACCTTTGGCACACGGGCTAGCAGAGGTACTCGTACGGCAGCCAGCCCCAGACGTTCTCGCCCCCATAAGCGAATCCATACGCCCACTGGTAGCCGTTGTGGTAGGCGCTGTGGTCGTAGTCGAAGCTCTCACCGTTGTAGAGGATGGCGATCGCATGGCCGGCCGGGTTGTCACGTACCCAGACGCTTTGCGCACAGACCTTCCGGCGGGTAACCGCCTCGGCCGGTAGTGCCGTTGTCGTCAGCAGACCGGCGGTTGCCAGCACGGCGGCGGCCGTGGTCGCCACACTCGTCTTCAAGGTCATCTCAGTTGTCCCGTCAGTGGTAAGGGCACAGTGTGGCGGTGGACCCGTTGCCCAGGTCCTGCGCGAGGATGCCGAGCGGTACGTAGCCCGCCACGTCGGTCCGGCGGTCGTACCCGAGGCTCCAGTTGCCGCTCGTCGAGTAGTGGTGCCAGACCTCGTAGTACGAGACCCAGCCGACCCGCGTGGAGTTGGACGTAGCGCGGATCAGGGCCACCACCGCCCAGCCCCGGGACCAGGCCGTCCACCGCAAGGCCGAAGGCCCGCGAGGTGGCCGGCCGAACCGCCAGGTCGGCGGGCAGACCGGGACCGTTCCGGGATCGGCGTTCCCGGCTCGCTGCGCCGGGCTCGGGGTCCGCGGAGTCGCTTCCGGTTCCTTGCGACGCAAGGTAGCCTGTGGTGCGTGCAGCCCGGGGACCGTGAGCGGAGCCCGTTGGCGCAGATGCGTCGTGGGGTGGTCGAGTACTGCGTGCTCGCGCTGCTCGGGAAGCGCGAGCGGTACGCGGTGGAGTTGGTGCAGGTGTTGGCCCGGCACGGGTTGATCGCCGGCGAGGGCACGGTCTACCCGCTGTTGTCCCGGCTGCGCCGGCAGGGCTTGGTGGAGACGACCTGGCAGGAGAGCGCGGCCGGGCCGCCGCGCAGGTACTACCGGCTCAGCGACGAGGGCGCCGCCGCGGTGGGGCGTTTCGCGCAGGACTGGGCATCGTTGAGCGAATCCGTGGACAGGATCATCGGCGGAGAGGACGGTCAGGCGTGAACAGGTCGGTTGTGGCACACCCGCTGGTGACCTCGTACCTGGACAGGTTGCGGCGGCAGGCGGCGGCGTTGCCGGAGACCCGGCGCGAGGAGTTGGTGGAGGAGATCCGGTCGCATCTTGAGGTCTCGCTGCTCTTACCAGCGTCCGAGTCGCAGATCCGGGACATGCTCGACAGGTTGGGCACGCCGGAGGAGATCGTGGACGCCGAACTGGACGACCCGCGGGTCTCGACGGCCCGGCAGGCGGAGCGTGAGCCGTTGCGCAGGCGCGACGTCGCCGGCCTGGTGCTGCTGCTGCTCGGGGGCGGGCTGCTGCCTCCGGTGGGCTACCTGGTCGGAACCGCGTTGGTGGGGACGTCGCGGAGCTGGTCGGCGCCGGTGCGGGCGCTGTTGGTGGGATTGCCGTGCGTGATCGCGCTGGCCCAGGTCGTCGGGTTCGTCCGGGACGAACGGTGGTACTCGCCCGCCGATTTGGTGTCCGATCCGCGTGGCCTGCTGGGTGATTTCCTCGGCATCGGACTCCTTGCGCTGCCGTACACGGCAGCGCAGGTCGCACTGTTGATCGTTGTGTGGCTCTTCTTCAACCACCTTGGGACGAGTTCGACGACGCGGCGGGAAGCCCGTGGTCGACGCCTTCCCCATCACCTCCGGTGACCACCGGGAACTACTGGTCGACCACGCCGATCATGCGATGGACCCACGGGCCGCCGCCGCGAGGTCGTCCAGGGCGTCGAGTTGGCGTTGGACCCGCACGGCGTCGTCGTGGCGGCCTTGGCCCCGGTACAGCTCCAGCGCCTCCCGCCACACCTCGCGGGCGTGGTCGTGGTGGCCCAGGGCGGCGTGGGGGTGGCCGAGGTGGTCGAGGGTGTTGGCGGTTCGGTTGGTGTTGCGCAGGCCGCGGGCCAGGATCAGGGCTTGGCGGTAGTACGCGATGGCCTGGTGGTGGTCGTCCGTGTGGTGGGCGATGTAGGCCAGGCTGTCCAGGGCGGTCGCCTCACCGCCGGGGTCGGGGTGGCGGCGGTGCAGGGCGAGGGCGGCCTGGCAGTGGGCTCGGGCGGTGTCGTAGTCACCCAGCCGGGCGGCGAACCAGCCCACCTGGTTGAGCGCGTCGGCTTCCCACACCGGCCGGTCCAGACCGCGGACGAGGCGCAGGGCGTGGATGGAGTGCTCCAAGGCCTGCCGGTCGTCCCCGCGCCGTTCCCAGGCGTGCGCCAGCGTCAGGTGGGCGTGTGCCTGGGCGGCGCGGTCGTGCTCGGCCAGGGCGAGCGCCCGGTGCAGGTGCTCGATGGCCTCGGTGTGCCGCCCCAGGTCGAGGTAGGAGCGCCCGAGGCACCGGTGGACGAGGGTGTGCGTGGCGGGGTCGGACAGGTGCGCGCACGCGTCCAGCGCGGCCTGCCACATGGCGAGGCGGTCGTGGCGGTGTCCCTGCCGGGTGTGGAAGGTGCCCAGGGTCCAGGCGAGGTGCCAGACGGTGTCGTGCCAGGCGTGGGTGGTGGCGGTCTGCTGGGCGGCCAGCAGGTGGAGGTGTTCGGCGTCGAACCACGCCAGCGCCGCCGACATGTCCGGCAGCGGATGGGCCAGGGTGCCGGGTGCGGGCGGGTCCAGGTGGATGGGGTGGCGGTGCGGTTCCAGGAGGCGTTCGGCGGCGTGGGCGGTGTGGGTGTAGAAGCCGACGACTCGGCGCAGTGCCTCCTCCCGCACGTCCCCCGCCAGGTCGTCGGCGGTGGTGGCGGCGTAGGCGCGCACGAGGTCGTGCATCGAGTACCGGTCGTGGGGGTCACGATCCAGCAGGGACGCCTCGACAAGGGCGCGCAGCAGACGCCGGGTGTGGGCCGGCGGGTGCCCGATGAGGCTCACGGCGGCGGGCAGGCCGAGGTCGGGTCCGGGGGCGACGCCGATCAGGCTGAACGCTTGTCGCTGTTCCGGGGTCAGCGCCCGACAGGACCAGGACAGCACCGTCGGCA
Organism: Actinosynnema sp. CS-041913; assembly: GCF_050942485.1. NCBI lineage: Bacteria > Bacillati > Actinomycetota > Actinomycetes > Pseudonocardiales > Pseudonocardiaceae > Actinosynnema > Actinosynnema sp. CS-041913. Next base: position 5,423,708 of record NZ_CP192037.1, read on the forward strand.
GGCTGCCGGTGGGCTCGTCGTCGTCCAACGCCTCCAGGCCCGACTCGCGCAGTTCCGCGACGATCCGCGCCAGCGGCAGGTGCGGCTCAGTGTGCGCACGTCCCCCGATCAGGCTCAACGCCAACGGGAAACCCCGGCAATAGGCCAGCAGGTCGGCCACGGCGTCGGGTTCGGCGGCGACGCGGTCGGCGCCGGCGCGCTCGGTGAGCAGGGCCCGCGCCTCGTGCCCGACGAGGGGTTCCAGATGCAGGTGGTGGGCGCCGTGGCGGCTCACCAGGCTGGTCAGCCGGCGGCGGCTGGTGACCACGACCGTGCAGGTCGGGCTACCCGGTAACAACGGGATGACCTGGTCGGTGGTGGCGGCGTTGTCCAACACGATCAGCATGCGCTTGTCGGCGACCAGACTCCGGTACAACGCGGTCTGCGCCTGCGGGTCGGTGGGAATGCGGGCCGGGTCGACGTCCAGCGCGTCGAGGAACCCCCGCACCGCCACCGCCGGGTCGAGGGGCAAGCTGTCGGGGCTGAACCCACGCAGGTCCACGAACAACTGCCCGTCCGGGAACCGGTCCACCACACCGTGCGCCCAGTGCAACGCCAGCCAGGTCTTGCCGATCCCGCCGGCCCCGGCCAGGGCCGAGATCACCACCGAGCCCCCGCCCTCGGCCACCTCGGCGAACGCCGTGTTCAACCCGGCCAACTCCCCGGAACGGCCCACGAAGTGCGGCGGTGCCGAAGGCAACTGCCGCGGCACCGGAGCCGGTCGGTGCGGTGCCGGAGACGGACCGGCCGCCGGCTCGGTCAGCGTGCTGTCGGCGGTGAGGATCCGGTGGTACAAAGCCTGCAACTCAGGGCCGGGATCAGCACCCAGGTCCTCCGCCAACCTCTCCCGCACGACCTGGTAGCGGGCCAGCGCATCCGCCTGACGACCCGACCGGTACAACGCCGTCAGATACTGGCCGGCCAACCGCTCGTCCAACGGCCGGTCCTCGACCTGCGCGGCCAACACCGGCAACACCTCACCGTGCCGGCCGACCCGCAGCAGCCCGTCGATGTGGTCCAACTCGGCCGCGGTGCGCTCACCCCACAACCTCGTGCGCCACTGGTTCGCCCACGGCGTGTCCAAACCGGACAACGGCTCACCACGCCACAGATCCAACGCCCGCTCCCGCAACCCCACCGCCTCGACATCGTCATCGGCGACACGGGCCTGCGCCACCAGATCGGCGAACCGGTGCGTGTCCACCACCGACGGGTCTACCGGACACAGGTAACCACCGCCGGCACGAGTGATCGTCACCCCGACCGGAGCCAACACGCGACGCAACTGCGAGATGTAGGTGTGCAACGACGGCGGCACCCGTCCCCCAGGTCGCTCCCCCCACACCCGCTCCACCACCACCTCGGGCAGCACCGGCCGACCCGGCTCCGCCACCAACGCCGCCAGCACATGCCGCTGCCGCGGCGACCCCACATCCACCACCCGACCGTCCACCACGACATCGACAGCACCCAGCAAACGGACCTCAACCACCACGACAACCCCAGGCGCTCGACTCCCACGGACGGCCACCGACCAACCGCAAGCAGTACCGCCGCGCGAACGACGAAGTCAAGCCGTGCGACCACGGGTGACGGGTGTCAGGACCTCGGCACGCAGGCGAACGTCAGCAGGGCGCCGGCGGCCAGGTACAGCGAGACCGACCACGCCTGCCCACCGGCCAGGTCGAGCAGGGCGGTGGCGACGAACGGCGACAGCCCGCCGCCCAGCACCGCACCGGTCTGGTAGCCCAGTGACACACCGGTGTAGCGAACGGTGGTGGTGAAGCGTTCCACGCAGAACGCCGCGAGCGGGCCGAACACCGCGGACGCGCCGACGAACCCGCCGACCAGGGCGACGACGATCAGCGCGGGACTGCCGGTGTCCAGCAGCCAGAACATCGGGAACGCGTACGCCACGAGGAAGACCGCACCCCCGCGCAGCACGGGTGCGCGGCCGATCCGATCGGACAGCTTGGCGAAGAACAGGACGGCCGCGATCTCCATCGCCGTGCCGACCATGGTGGCCACCAGCATGACGTTTCGGGACACGCCGACGTGCTGGATGCCGTAGGACAGCACGAACACGGTCAACATGCTCATGAACGCGTTGAGCCCCATGTTGATCCCGACCAGCCGCAACACCTGTCGCCAGTGCTCGCGCAGCGTCTCCGCCACCGGCCGGCGGGCGCGCCGGCCCTGGTCGCGCACCTCGGTGAACTCGGGGCTCTCCGCCACCCGCAGGCGGATGTAGAGCCCGACCACCAGCAGGACGAGACTCAGCAGGAACGGCACCCGCCAGCCCCAGGTCAGCAGCTCGTCACCGGAGAGCGCGACCACCGCGGCGAACACCCCGGTGGACAGCAGGTGCCCGCCCGGCGCGCCGAGGAACGCCCACGCCCCGTACCAGCCACGCCGCCCCGGTGGCGCGTGCTCGACGACCAGCACCACCGCACCACCCTGCTCCCCACCGAGGAAGAACCCCTGCACCAGCCGCAACGTCACGAGCAACAGCGGGGCCAGCACCCCGATCGACGCGTAGGTCGGCAGCACCCCGATGGCCGCCGTGCACAGCCCGGTCATGGTCACGGTGAGCACCAGCATGTTCTTGCGCCCGGTCCGATCGCCGAAGTGGCCGAGCACCACGCCGCCGATGGGACGGGTCAGGAAGCCGGCGCCGAACGTCGCGAACGCCAGCAGCACCCCGACCACGGGTTCCGCGGTGGGGAAGAAGAGCTTGTTGAACACCACCGCCGACGCGGTGCCGTAGATGAGGAAGTCGTAGAACTCCAGCGCCGTGCCGACCGTGCCGGCGGCTGCGGCCTTGCGCGCCGCGGCGGTGTCCGGTGTGGACCGTGCTTCCTGGCGGACGCTCACCGGTGGTCACCTCTCATCCCAGTAGCTGTTGGTGGAGCAGGACGGTGTTCAGCCCGATGACCGCGGCGGCGATGCCGGCGCACACCACCGTCGTGGCCTTCCGGTTGACGTGCTCCCCCATCACCGACCGGCTGCCGGTCAGCACGAGCAGCGGGACGAGCGCGAACGGGATGCCGAAGGACAGGACCACTTGGCTGATCACCAGGGTGCTGGTCGAGTCGACGCCGACGGCGGGCAACACCAGCGCGGGCGCCATGGTGATGGCGCGGCGCAGCCAGACCGGCACGGTGCGGCCGAGAAAACCGCGCATCACGACCTGCCCGACGTAGGTGCCGACGCTGGCCGAGGAAAGCCCGGAAGCGAGCAGGGCGACGGCGAAGGTCACCGCCGCGCCGGCGCCGAGCACGCCGAGCAGCGCGCCGTGCGTGTCCTCGATCGTGGGCTGACCGCCGCCGCCGGCGAACAGCCTCGCGGCGAACACGATGATCGCGAGGTTCACCACACCGGCCAGGCCGAGCGCCAGTGCCACGTCCACCCGCGCCGCCCGCAGCGCCGGCTCCCGGTCGCCGTCCCCGTACCGCCGGCCGCCGGCCAGGTCCGACTGGAGGTAGAGGGCGTGCGGCATGATGGTCGCCCCGATCATGCCGATCGCGAGCAACACGCTCGTGTCGTCGGCGAACGCGGGCCGCAGTCCGGCCAGCATGCCCTCGCCGGACGCGCCGGTGCGGACGACCAGGTAGAGCAGACCGGCGCACACGACGGCCAACAGCAACGGGGTGACGAGCTGGAGGCTGCGCCGCCCGCGGCGCCGCAGGGACAACAGGAACAACGTCGCCACACCGGTGACCAGCGTGGCGGGCAGCATCGGCACCCCGAAGAGCAGGTTCAGCGCCAGTGCGGCGCCGGTGAACTCGGCGACGTCGGTCGCCATCGCCACGATCTCCGCCTGCACCCACAGCAGGCGGACCACGGGCCGGGGGAAGCGACGGCGGCACATCAGGGCGAGGTCGCGGCCGGTGACGATGCCGAGCTTGCCGGACAGGTACTGGATGGGCATGGCCGCCAGGCAGGCCAGCAGCGCCACCCACAGCAGCAGGTAGCCGTACCCGGCGCCGGCCTGGATGTTCGTGGCGAAGTTGCCCGGGTCCACATAGGCGATCGCGGCCACCCACGCCGGGCCGATCAGCCTCAGGAACCGCCGATGGCCCGGCGACGGCCGAGGCGCGATCGACAACGCTGACGGGGTGGTGTCCACCGACGGGTCCTCTCCCGGCGCTCAGCCGTTGACGTAGCGCATCTCTTCCTCGCCGTAGCGGTCGCCGGCCGCGCCGCCGGCCACTGCCGCGTCGATGTCCGCGAGGTCCGACGCGGAGAGCCGGACCTCCGCGGCACGCGCGTTCTCGACCAGGGATCCGATCCGCGTGGTGCCGGGAATCGGCACGATGTCGCGGCCCTGGTGCAGCAGCCAGGCCAGCGCGAGCCGGCCCGGGGTGATCGAGAGCCGGTCCGCGATGGCGCCGAGGCGGTCGACCAGCGCGACGTTGGCCGGCAGGTTCTCGTCGCTGAACCGCGGGTTGGTCCGGCGGTAGTCGCCTTCCGCGAAGTCGTCCGCGCGGCGCACCCGGCCGGTCAGCATGCCGCGCCCGAGCGGGCTGTACGCCACGAACCCGATGCCGAGTTCCCGGCAGGTGGGCAGCAGTTCCGCCGCCGAATCCCTGCTCCACAACGAGTACTCGGTCTGGACCGCGGTGACCGGGTGCACGGCGTGCGCGGCACGCACGGTCGCCGGCGCGGCCTCGGAGATCCCGAGGAACCGGGCTTTGCCCGCCGCCACCAGTTCGGCCATGGCGCCCCAGGTCTCGGCGACCGGCACATCGGGGTCCACGCGGTGCTGGTAGTAGAGGTCGATGTGGTCGACACCGAGCCGGCGCAGGGACGCGTCGCAGGCGCTCCGGACGTACTCCGGCCGGCCGTTGATGCCGGCCAGCGAACCGTCCGGCCTGCGTTCCGCGCCGAACTTGGTGGCCAGCACCACCTTCTCCCGCCGGCCGGCGATGGCCCGGCCGACCAGTTCCTCGTTCGTGTGCGGGCCGTACGCGTCCGACGTGTCCAGCAGGTCGACCCCCAGTTCGACCGCCCGGTGCACGACCTCCACCGACCGCGCGTCGTCCCGGACCCGGTCCTCGCCGGCCAGCGGCAGGTACCGGCTGGACATCCCCATGCAGCCCAGCCCCACGGCCGGGACGTCGAGCGCACCGAGCTTCCGTCGGGGCACGGACATGTCGACACCTCCTCCCGCTACAGGCCGAAGACCTCGCGCGCGTTCTCGCCGAGGATCCGCCGCTTGGCGTGCTCGCTGAGGAACGGCAGGTCGTAGATGACACTGGGCAGGTCGAAGTCCCAGTGCGGGTAGTCGGACGAGTAGAGCAACCGGTTCTCCGCGTTGATCTTCTCGAACGTGGTGGCCAGCGCTTCCATGCTCGCCACGCGCTCCATCGGCTGGGTGGTGAAGTACATGTCGCGGATGTAGTCGCTCGGCATCTTCGTCAGCATGGGCGCCTCGGACGAGCGCATCAGGTACTCGTGGTCCAGCCGGTCCATCATGAACGGTATCCACGCGATCCCGCTCTCGATCCAGATCACCTTCAGCTCGGGGAACCGCTCCGGTATCCCGTTCACGATCCAGTTGGTCAGGTGGATCATGTTGTAGAACGGGAAAGCCAGCGCGTGCACCGACATGAACCGGTTGAGCTGCTCCAAGGCGCGTTCCTGCCAGTTGTAGACCGCGTGGAACCCGAGCGGCCTGCCCAGGTCCTGCAACGCGGCGTAGACCGGCATGTAGGCGTTGTGGTGCACCGGCCGGTATCGACAGCTTGTGACCATGAACCCGGCCACACCGGGCACGTCGCCGAACTCCCGCACCAGGCGCAGGCTCGCCTCGGGGTCGTTGAACGGCAGGTACAGCATGGCCTTGATGGAGTCGTCGACCGAGAGGATCCGGTCGCTGATCCACCGGGCGTACGCCCTGGCCATCGCGACCTCGATCTCCGGCTGCGGGTGCGGGCTGAGGTTGAGCATCGGCGTGGGCATGATCACCGCGTAGTCGATGCCCATGCTGCTCATGTACCGCCTGGTCAGCGTGACGTCCGGGTGGACATCACCGCGGTCGGCCGTCTCCACCCGGCGCCCCTCGGACACCTTGATCCGGCCGGCCACGTCCTGGTCGCCGACCTGGGTCGGCAGCAGGCCGGGCCGCCCGCCCGCGCGGGCGCTCGCCGCCTCCAGCCGCTGCCGGGTCACCGGGTCCTCGACGTAGCCGAAGATCTCCGCCCAGGACGTGCTCTCGTAGTGGTGCGCGTCGGAATCCACGATCAGGAAGTCCGCGTAGCGGCGCTCCTCCGCCTGCCGGGCCGCGTTCACCAGCAGCTTGCGGGTGTCGAACGGTTCCAGCCCGGCGGCGCGCGCCGCCACCGGCTGTCCGGCGTCGACCGCCATGGTCACGCTCCCTTCCCGGTGACTCCCCAGTTCTGCCAGACCGCGAGTTCGAACACCTCGACCTCGACCGCTTCCAGCATCCGGGACACCGCCACCACCACCTCGGTCGCGGTGATCGCGTCCTCGTCCGGGAAGGCCGCCGCCGGCGAGCCGGCGCGCACCTTCGCCACGTACAAGCGGACCGCGGCGGTCAGCAGCCGCTGCGCCGCTTTGTCCGGCACCCGCTCCGCGTCGTCCGGGGCCTGCGCGAGCAGGCCCACCAGTTCCTCCAGCTCGGTCAGCCCGGCTTCGAGATCCACTGTGGACAGCGGTTGGACGTCCACCGCGGACAGTGGGTCAGGTTCGAACGTAGACATCGTCACCTCGCACTACGACGGCGAATGCGGTCAGTTTCCGGCTGGGCACCGTGACGCACCGGCCGGTTTCCAGCTCGTACTCCCAGCCGTGCCAGGGGCACACCAGGTGCTGCTCGGTGTCGGAGAACCGCTCACCGACCAGCGTGCGGTCGTCGGCGAGGACCGCCTCGACCTTGGGCATCAGCTCGCCCTCGCACACCGGCCCGCCCTGGTGCAGGCACAGGTTGCGGTAGGCGTACCACCGGTCCCCGACCCGGAACACCCCGATCTCCAGGTCGCCGGCCCGCAGGATCTTCCGCACGCCGTCGGCGAAGTCGGCTACCCGCCCGGCGTGCCACTCGGTCTCCCCGACCTCCGGGGCCTGCTGCTGCGCACGCCGGCCGACCAGCCAGTCCAGACCACTGTGGACGTTCATCGGTCATCCCTTCCCGGTCAGGACGGACGTCGTGGCCGGCCGGGCGGCGGCCAGCGACTCGGCGCACCGCTCGGCGACCATCAACACGGACAGGTGGGTGTTGGCGGCCAGGATCGCGGGGATGATCGAGGCGTCCACCACGTGCAGGCCGGTCACGCCGTGCACCGCGCCGGTCGCGTCCACCACGGCGTCCCGGTCCGGGCCCATGCGGCAGGTGCCGACCGCGTGCTGGTAGGAACTCAGCCGCGCGCGGATCGCGTCCGCCAGTTCGGTGTCACCCGTCACCGCGGGCCACAGTTCCCGGTCGGTGATCCCCGACAGCGGCGGTGTGGCGGCGATCCGCCGGGCGATCCGGATGCCGCCCAGCAGCCGCCGCAGGTCCTCGGGTTCCGCGAGGTGGGCGGAGTCGATCAGCGGCGGCACGGCGGGGTCGGCCGAGCGCAGCCGCAGCCACCCCTTGGAGCGGGGGCACATCATGGACACCGCGATCGTCACGACCGGCCCGTCCTCGGTGTCGTCCGGACCGATGGGGAAGATGTGCAGGTCGGGCGCAAGCTGCTCCGCCCCGCTGGGGCAGGTGAGCAGGGTCTGCAACACCGGCCGGCCGGGCCGGGCGGTCGTGCCGGGCGCGGCGAACCGCAGGCGCACCAGCACGTGGTCCTGGAGGTTGGCGCCGACACCCGGCCGGTCGGCCACCGGGGTGATGCCCAGCGCCCGCAGGTCCTCGGCCGGCCCGACGCCGGATCGCAGCAGCAGCGCCGGTGAGCCGTAGACCCCGCCGCACAGCACCACGTGCCCGGCGGGCACGAACTCCCCGTCGACCAGCCGCACCCCGACCGCGCGGCGCCCGTCGAACACCACCCGGTCCGCGGTGCAATCGCTGCGCACTCGGAGGTTCGGCCGTTCGCGGGCGGCGGCGAGGTAGGTCAACGCGGTGGACTCCCGCACCCCGTCCACCCGGTTCAGCGGAACCGGCCCGGCGCCGTGCGCGCCGGGCGCGTTGTGGTCGGCGATCCTCGGGTGGCCGGCGGCCCGCGCGGCGTCCAGGAACGCCCGCTGCGTCGGGTTCAGCTCGTCGGCGGCGTAGCGGCGCACCGGCATGGGGCCGGTCGAGCCGTGCCAGCGGTCCTGGAAGTCCAGGTCGTGCTCGACCTTGCGGAAGTAGGGCAGCACGTCGGCGAACGCCCACCCGGGATTGCCGGCGGCGGCCCAGGCGTCGTACTCGTCCGGCCGGCCCCGGGTCATCATCGCGGAGTTCACCGCCGACGACCCGCCGACCACCTTGCCGGCCTTCAACGTGACGCCGTCGACGCTCTGGTAGCCCCAGTAGTCGTCGCTCTTGGCCGACGTGCGGCCCCGGGCGATCTCCGGTGGCAGGTCGGCCGGATCGGTGCCGTAGTCGGGACCGGCCTCCAGCAGCAGCACGGACCGGCCGGGATCCTCGGACAACCGACCGGCCAGCACGCCGCCCGCCGAGCCGGCGCCGACGATGACGAAGTCGTGCATCAGCGGTACTCCCTGGTCAGCCAGTCGGCCGCGATCTCGCAGGTGCGGTCCACGTCGGCGGGTGTGTGCGCGCCGGACAGGAAGCCGGCCTCGAACGGGCTGGGCGCCAGGTGGATGCCCCGGGCCAGCAGGTGCCGGAAGAACCGGCGGAAGGCGTCGGTGTCCGTGCCGGAGGCCGAGGCGAAGTCGGTGGGCGGCGACTCGGTGAAGAACAGGCCCAGCATCGAGCCGACCCGGTGCACCGAGACCGGCGCGTCGGCGGTGGCCTGCCGCATGCCGGTCTCCCAGCGCCGGCCCAGCTCCTCCAGTCGCCGGTGGCAGCCGGTGCGCAGCGCGGTGCGCACCGTGGCGAGCCCGGCGGCCATCGCGACCGGGTTCCCGGACAGCGTGCCCGCCTGGTAGACCGGGCCGAGCGGCGCCAGCAGCTCCATCACGTCGCGCCGCCCGCCGAACGCGCCGACCGGCAGCCCGCCGCCGATCACCTTGCCGAAGCAGCTCAGATCCGGCGTCACGGCGTAGAGTTGTTGCGCGCCACCGGGAGCCACCCGGAACCCGGTCATCACCTCGTCGAAGACGAGCAACGCGCCGTGCCGCGTGGTCAGCTCGCGCAGGCCGGGCAGGAAGCCCGCCGCGGGCGGCACGCACCCCATGTTGCCGGCGACCGGCTCCACGATCACCGCGGCCACGTTCCCGCCGTGACCGGAGAAGTACTCCCGCACCGCGTCGAGATCGTTGTAGGGCAACACGACGGTGTCCGCGACCGCACCCCGCGGCACGCCGGCGCTGTCCGGCTGCCCTTGCGTCGCGGCACCGGAGCCGGCGGACACCAGCAGCACGTCGCCGTGCCCGTGGTAGTTGCCCTCGAACTTCACGACCACGTCCCGCCCGGTGAAGCCGCGGGCGAGCCGGATCGCGCTCATCGTCGCCTCGGTGCCGGAGTTGGTCATCCGCAGCATCTCCACGGACGGCACCAGCTCCCGCACCAGCTCGGCCAGCTCGATCTCCAGTTCGGTGGTCGCGCCGAAGCCGGTGCCGTTCCGGGCGGTCGCGCTGATCGCGTCGACCACCTCGGGGTGCGCGTGCCCGAGGACGAGCGGGCCGTAGCTGAGCACGTAGTCCACATAGGACTTGCCATTCACATCGGTGACCCGCGCGCCGGAACCGCCGGCGATCACCAACGGCCGCCCGCCGACGGCCCGGAACGACCGGACCGGACTGTTGACCCCGCCGGGCAGGACAGCCTCGGCACGCTCCAGCAACCGCGCGCGGCGATCCCCGGCCACGGCCTCCACAACCCCGTCGATCACCACCGGTCACCTCTTCCTCAACTGCTCGGCCACGTCGAGCGCGTGGTAGGTCAACACCATGTCGGCGCCGGCCCGCTTGATCGCGGACAGCACCTCGACCGCGGCGGCGGGCCCGTCCAGCCACCCGCGCTCCGCCGCGGCGTGGACCATCGCGTACTCGCCGCTGACGTTGTACGCGGCGACCGGCAGGGCCGTCTCCCGCCGGATGCGGTGGATGACGTCCAGGTAGGCCAGTGCCGGCTTCACCATCACGATGTCGGCGCCCTCGTCGACGTCCCTGCGCACCTCAAGGTCCGCCTCCCGGCCGTTCGCCGGGTCCATCTGGTAGCCACGCCGGTCCCCGACCCGGGGGCTGCTCTCCGCGGCGTCGCGGAACGGGCCGTAGAAGGCCGAGGCGTACTTGGCGGAGTAAGCCATGATCGCCCGATCCGTGAAACCCGCTTCGTCCAGCCCCGCGCGGATCGCCGCCACCTGGCCGTCCATCATGCCGGACGGCGCGACCAAATCCGCGCCGGCCGCCGCCTGCGCGACCGCGACACGCTGGTACAGGGCAAGGGTTTCGTCGTTGTCGACGGTGTCCCCGGCAAGCGGCCCGCAGTGCCCGTGATCGGTGTAGTCGCACAGGCACAGGTCGGTGATCAGCGCCAGCCGGTCGCCGAAGTGCTCGCGCAGGGCGCGCAACGCCCTCGGCACGATGCCGTCCGACGCCCAGGCCGCCGAGCCCACCGAGTCCTTGCGCGCCGGGACGCCGAACAGCATGACCGCCGGAATTCCCGCCGCGACCAGGCGTTCGCCGTGCCGCAGCAGTCCGTCCAGCGAGAACTGGCACTGCCCCGGCAGCGAGGGGACCGCCTGCGACTCGGTCACACCGTCCTTGACGAACAGCGGCGCCACCAGGTCCGCCGGGCTCAGCCGGACCTCCGCGGACATCCGCCGCAGTGCCTCGGTGCGCCGCAGCCGGCGACCCCGGTCACGTGGCGGGACGACCGACGGCGGACCCGTCAGCCGAGTGGTCATGGTGTCTCCCGCAGGACGAGTTGGCGGGTAATCTCGTGGGCGACCTGCGGCGAGTTCTCGACGGCGATCTCCTTGAGGCCGGCGTAGAACGTGTGCAGCAGCTTGCCGCTCAGCCGGGACGCGAACTGGTTGATGTCGTCCTCCGGCAACCCGGCGTGGTCCAATGCGCGCTCGGCCTCGGTCTTGATGGTGTCCTCGTAGTGGTGGCGCAACTCCTGGAACACCGGGGAGATGGACCGCGTCCGGCACCACTCGGCGAACTTCTCGGCCTCGGCGTCCAGCCGGTCGGCGGCCTGGTCGGCCCACTCCTGGTGCTGCCCGTCCTCGCCGATGGCGAGGTCGAGCATGGCGCGCATGTCCAGCAGCCGCACGTTGGGCAGGCTCCCGATGCTCTGCTCGGTGTTGCGCGGCACCCCGAGGTCCACCACCAGGCGCTCCCGGTCGTCGGCCGCGGCCAGGTGGTCGAGGTGCAGGACCGGCCCGTCGCCGGACATCGCGCACACCACGATGTCCGCGTCGCGCGCCGCCGCCGGCAGCCGGGTGAGCGGACCGCCCCGCCCGCCGACCCGGGCGGCCATCCGCTCGGCCCGGTCGACGGTGCGGTTGAGCACGGTCAGCTCGCCGACGCCCATCCCCGCCAGCTTCTCGGCCATCTCCCGCGCGGTCTCACCGGCGCCGACCACGACCGCGGCGCAGTCGCGCGGCGGGGGCGCCGCAGCTCGCAGCCACCCCATGGCGGTGTCGGTGAGGGAACGCTTCTGGTGGCTGATGCCCAGCGCGTTGCGGATCTCCCGCGCCGCGCTGATCGCCTGCTGGAACATGCGGTCCAGGATCGGTCCGGCGGTGTCGGCCTCGCGGGCGGCGTGGTGCGCCCGCCGCACCTGGCCGAGGATCTCGTACTCACCGAGACGGGCGGACTTCAGACCGGCCGCGACCTGGATGAGGTGGTGCATCGCGGCGGCGTCCAGGCGCACCGCGGGGCTCAGCTCGTCCCGTTCCCGCTCCGACCGCATGGCGTTGAGCTGTTCGGTGAGCGCCCGCACCGCGCGCCGCGGGTCGACCGCGGCGGCGTACAACTCCACCCGGTGGCAGGTGGCCACCATCGCCAGCTCGGAGACACCGCTGTCGGCGAGCCGCGCGAGCGCGTCGCCCCCGCCGTCCGAGCGCGGCCGGAACAACCCGATCGCTTCCTGTGAACTGGTGTCGAAGTCGATTCCTACCTGGCACACGTGGTTTTCCACGAACCCGTCACCACGCGGCGGCACCGGAGTTGCGCGGTCTGGCCCGCGCGCTTCCGAGTACGACATCCGAACTCTCCCGGCGTCAGTTTTCCCGATTTGGATTCCGCTGTCCGTCGTAGCTGTCCGTAGTAGCCCCGGTGGGATTCGAACCCACGTTCCGACAGGAGATGCCGCGTCTTCGGCCGCTGGACCACGGGGCCTGGAAACAATGTTCGTGGAGATTCACCACTACTTCGAGGTTATTCAGGGCGGACCGGCCGGACAAGGCACTCCGCTACCTTGTTGACGGCACCAGAGGTACCTCCGGGGCCATCCGAAGCATTAGTCCGATCGCCTGCGGACGACCGCCTTGGTGCGCATCAGGAACTCGGCCAGGTACCGGTCGTGCGGCACGCCGGGCGCCAGCCACCAGGTCGGGGTCTGTCCACTGTAGACGTTGCCGATGGTCGGCTCGGCCAGCAGCCGGTCGAGCAGCCGGTCGTCCCGGGTCATCGCCGTGAGCACCAACGTGTTCCGCAGCGGTCCGAGCCCCGCGTCCGGTGTCCACGGCGCCACCCACACGCACGGGAACGGCAGCTCCACGCCGGCCTGCGGCGCGTGCGGATCGGGCAACTGGTGCACCGCCGGCCGCAACACGGCGCTGCCGTCGCTCAGCTCGTCCGCGATGCCGTCACCGCCGAGCCACGGCCGAGTGCCCTCGGCACGCCGTGCCAGCAGCGCCGAGAGCGTCCGCGCGGTCTCCAGCGGGCGCACCGGCAGCGACGCCTTCTCGTCCTCCGGCGGCAGGCTCGGGAGCGCGGCGAGCCGTTCGGCCACCGCCGCGGCGACCGGGGCCGGGTCGCCCTCGACGAACACCGCTGTCGTGTTCACGCAGGCCGTGCCGGCGTGGTGCGCGACCGAGGAGACGAGGGTGTCGAGGTGCGCCCGCCAGTCCACGTCGGCGGTGATCAGGATCTTCGACCGGCCGGGCCCCTGCGGCAGCACCGTAGTGTGGCCGGCGTGCTTGCCGATCACCTCGTCGTCGCCGTAGACCATGCCGAGGTCGGCGCCGCGCAGGACGTCGTCGGCGGCGGCGTGGTCGGTCGGCAGGAGCATCACCTCGTCATCGCCGAACCCGGCCGCGCGGAGCGCCGCCACGAGCCGGTGCGGGGTGAGCGGTTCCCGCCGGGACGGGCGGACCACCACCCGGTAGCCCAGCGCGAGGGCTTCCAGCCAGTGGCCGTGCACCCTGGGGTGGTTGCCGGGAGCGTGCACCGCGAACACGTCGGCGCGCCGCACCCACACCGCCCGCCCGGTCCGGGTCAGCGGATCCCGCCAGTCCGTGACGGCGCCGACCGGCCGGGCCTCGGCGGCGCTGCGGTACGCCTCGGCCGCCCGGTCCGCGGTGGCGCGGGTCGCCGCGCGCACGGTCGAGATCGGCATCCCGGCGACCCGGCTGACCAGCAGCTCGTAGTCGTCGGCGGAGAGCCCTTCGACGGTGCCGGAGGCGAACAGCTTGCCGGCGCGGCCGAGCGCGGCCACCCGTTCGTCGGTGGGCGTGGTTTCCGCCCGGCGCGCGGCGGCCAGCGCGCGGTCGATGAACAGCTTCGGCACGAGGCTCAGGCGGACCGCCGGGTCGCCGGCCACGTCGGTGACGGTCAGCCGGTTCCGGGCCCGGTAGGCGCCGTCCGGTCCGAGCGCGTCGAGTTCGACGGGTGCCACGGTCAGTACACCCCCTCGATGACGTCCTCGTCCTCGAACCGCTCGACCGGCGCGACGTCGGCGACCGAGTCACCCGCGCGGTCCGCCGGCGGCTCGACCCTGGTGGCCAGGTCGCGTTCCAGGTTGTTGGGCAGCAACATGGCCTTGCTGACGTGGTTCATCACCACCCGACCCCGTTCCCCGTACGCCACCGGCTCGCCGCTGTCCTCGTCGACCACGAGGAACGTGTTGTACGGCGAGAACGTGTCGAACACCGCCGGTCCGTCGTCGGGCAGGCCGGGCCGCTCCCCTGCGCCGCCGAGGGTCAAAGTGCTGCCGTAGGTGCCGAACAGCGTGACATCGGGCAGCACCTCGGTGCGGTAGAGGTGTCGTGTGTCAGCGTCCATGTGCGCGCCGCCCCACATGATCGCCCGCACCTTCCGGCCGATCAGCTCGACCACCTCGTCGTCGCGGCACAGCCTCCGCAGCATCGGCGGCGTGGTGGACAGCACACCGATGTCCTGGCTGCGCAACACGAACACGGCCTGCTCGGTCAAGTGGTCCAGATAGGACTCCACCTCGTCGGCCCGTCCCCGGGCGAGGAGTTTCTTCACCCACCGGGGATCCACGTCGATGGCGAACCCCAACCCACCGCGCTCGACGGCGTAGCGCCGGAAGAACTCGCCCGCGATGTGCGGTCCGGTCGGCACCATCCCCAGCCAGCCGACGTTCCTCGGCACGCCGTGCGCGTCCATGGTGGCGCTGCTCCAGGCGACCGCGCGGGCCATCCAGTCCGGCGTGACCACCACGCGTTTCGGCGGGCCGGTGGTGCCCCCGCTCTCGTAGACCCCGACGAGGTCGGGTCGCGGACCGTAGCCGCGGGGTATCAGGTCCGCGACCGGCACGTCCCGCAACTCGTCGACGAGGTTGGGGAACAGCCGCAGGTCCGCCAGGCTCTTGACATCCGCACGCGGGTCGAAGTCCAGCGAAGGCGCTCGGCCGAGCCAGAACGGCGATCCGGTCTCCGGGTCGAAGTGCCACGCCATGGCGGCGCGGACAAACTCGTCCGGATCGGGTCGGGCGTCGAACGGAAGATCCAGTAGTTGCGCCACAACGTCTCCTTCCCGATGACGACCGCCGATCACATCAACGCCCGCCGCCCTGCAACGAGTACGGCACCAGGTTCTCGCGCTGCAACGCACCGATCGCTACAGCCATCGCCCACGCACCCGCCGCAGTGGTGACACACGGAATCCCCTGCGCCACCGCAGCCGCACGCAGACGAGAGCGATCCCCCCGCACCCGACGAGACCGGTTGGCGACCGTGACGACCATGACAAGCTCACCGGACCGCACCGCGGCCACCAGCGCATCGTCGTCGGTGACCACCGCGCAGCGCACCCCGTGCAGGCGCAACGCCGTGGCGGTGTCCGGGTCCGCCCACGCGGCGAGGCCCAGTCCGGTCAGCTCGCGCACGGTGTCGGCGAGGTGGGCGCCGTCGGGGGCGGTGACGAACACCGCGCCGGCGTCGGGCAGCTTGCCGTGGACCCCGAGTTGCGCCTTGGCGAAGGCCAGGGGGAACGCGGTGTCGACGCCCATGACCTCACCGGTGGACTTCATCTCCGGGCCGAGCAGGCAGTCCACCCCGTCGCCGTCCGGGGTGCGGAAGCGGTGGAACGGCAGCACCGCCGCCTTCACGGCGGTCAGCCGCCCAGACGCACCGGCGTCCAACGCCGTCGCGGCAGCCGGCGGCCAAGATGCTCCGTCGTCCACCGCCTTCACGGCCGTCGGCGGCCCGGATGCTCCACCGTCGTCCGCCGACAGCACTCCGGACGCGCGGAGTTCGGCGATGGTCGAGCCGGTCATGATCAGCGTGGCCGCCTTGGCCAGCGCCACGCCGGTGGCCTTCGAGACGAACGGCACCGTCCTGCTGGCGCGCGGATTGGCCTCCAGCACCGAAAGCGTGCCGTCGTGCAGTGCGTACTGCACGTTGAGCAACCCCCGCACGCCGACGCCCTCCGCGATCGCCTCGGTGGCGGAACGCACGGCGGCCAGGTCGGCCGGCCGCAGGGTGACGGGCGGGAGCACGCACGACGAGTCGCCGGAGTGCACACCGGTCGGCTCGATGTGTTCCATGACAGCGCCCACGTACAACTCCACGCCGTCGTAAAGCGCGTCGACGTCGATTTCCACCGCACCGTCGAGGAACTGGTCCACCAGCGCGGGACGGTCGGCGCTGATCCCGGTGGGGCAGGCGTCGACCGAGCCCTCGTCGTCCAGGATGTGCATCCCCTGCCCGCCGAGCACGTAGGAGGGGCGGACCAGCACCGGGTAGCCGATCTCGTCCGCGACGCGCCGGATGTCCGCCACCGAAGTGGCCATGCCCCAGCGTGGCGCGGTCAACCCCTTGCGCGCCAAGAGGTCCGCGAACACCCCGCGGTCTTCGGCCGTGTCGATGGCCTCCGGCGGAGTGCCGAGCACCGGCACCCCGGCGGCCACCAACGGGCCGGCCAGGCGGAGCGGCGTCTGCCCGCCCAACTGCACGACGACTCCCGCGACACCGCCGGCGCCCGGGTCCTCGGCGGCGGACGAGTCGTCCTCCGCCGCCACGATCTCCAGGACGTCTTCCAGGGTCACCGGTTCGAAGTACAGCCGGTCCGAGATGTCGTAGTCGGTGGAGACGGTCTCCGGGTTGCAGTTCACCAGCACGGCTTCGAAGCCCCGCTGCCGGGCGGCGATGACGGCGTGCACGCACGAGTAGTCGAACTCGACGCCTTGGCCGATGCGGTTCGGGCCGGCGCCCAGGATGACCACCTTGGGCGGACCGTCCCGCCGTCCGATCTCGGTTTCCGCGGCGGAGTCGTGCTCGTAGGCCGAGTAGTGGTAAGGCGTCCGGGCCGCGAACTCGCCCGCGCAGGTGTCCACCGTCTTGAACACCGGCCGCACGCCCCAGCGGTGCCGCAGCCGACGGACCTCGTGCTCGTCGGCCAGCTCAGGCCGCAGCGCCGCGAGCTGGGCGTCGGACAGGCCGGTGCACTTGGCGTGCCGCACCAGGTCCGCGTCCAGCTCGGGCGCGGCGGCGATCTCCGCGCCCACCTCGCTGATCAGCGCGATCTGGTCCACGAACCACGGGTCCACGCCGCTGGCCCGCGCCACCTCGGCGACGGTGGCGCCCCGGCGCAGCGCCTCCTCCATCGTGTAGAGCCGGTCCTCGTGCGGGGTGCGCAGCTTCCGCAGCAACTCCGCCGCCGAACGGGGTCGCCCGTCCGGGCCCGGCTCGTCCGGCCCGGTCCAGAACCCGGCCCGGGTGGTCTCGGTGGAGCGCATGGCCTTGCCGAGCGCTTCCGGGAAGCTGCGGCCCACCGCCATGGCCTCGCCGACGCTCTTCATCGTCGTGGTCAGCTCGCGGTCGGCGTCGGGGAACTTGGCGAAGTCGAACCGCGGCACCTTGACGACCACGTAGTCCAAGGTCGGTTCGAACGAGGCCGGCGTCTCGCCGGTGATGTCGTTGGTGATCTCGTCGAGGGTGTAGCCGATCGCGAGCTGCGTCGCGATCTTGGCGATGGGGAACCCGGTGGCCTTCGACGCCAGCGCCGACGACCGGGAGACCCGCGGGTTCATCTCGATCACCACCAGGTCCCCGTTCCGCGGGTCGACCGCGAACTGGATGTTGCAGCCCCCGGTGTCGACCCCCACCGCGCGCAGCACCGCGATGCCGAGATCACGCATCCGCTGGTACTCCCGGTCGGTCAACGTCATGGTGGGCGCCACCGTCACCGAGTCCCCGGTGTGCACCCCCATCGGGTCGACGTTCTCGATCGCGCACACGACGACCACGTTGTCGTGCCGGTCCCGCATCAGCTCCAGCTCGTACTCCTTCCAGCCGAGCACCGACTCCTCGACCAGCACCTCGTGCACCGGCGACTCGGCCAGCGCCGCCGCGGCGATCCTCTCGACGTCCTCGGCGGCGCGTGCGACGCCGGAACCGAGTCCGCCCATCGTGAAGCTGGGCCGGACCACCACCGGCAGGCCATGGTCGGCGACGAACGCGTGGACCGCGCGCAACGACCGGCACCGCCTGCTGCGGGGCACCTCCCCGCCGACCGAACGCACGATCTCCTTGAACCGCTGCCGGTCCTCGCCGCGCCGGATGGCCTCGATGTCCGCGCCGATCAGCTCGACGTCGTACTTGGCCAGCACGCCGCGCTCGTGCAGCTCCACCGCGACGTTCAACGCGGTCTGGCCGCCCAGGGTCGCCAACAACGCGTCCGGCCGCTCCGCGGCGATCACGTCCTCCACCGACTGGGCCGTCAGCGGTTCCACGTAGGTGGCGTCGGCGAACTCCGGGTCGGTCATGATGGTCGCCGGGTTCGAGTTGACCAGGCTGACCCGCAGGCCCTCCGCGCGCAGCACGCGGCACGCCTGGGTGCCCGAGTAGTCGAACTCGGCGGCCTGGCCGATCCTGATCGGTCCCGACCCGATCACCAGCACATGTCCGAGGTCGGCGCGCCTGGTCATCGCCGGACCCCCAGGAGGCTGGTGAACTCGTCGAACAGCGACTCCGCGTCATGCGGACCGGCGCTCGCTTCCGGGTGGTACTGCACCCCGAAAGCGGGCACGTCCAGGCAGCGCACCCCTTCCACGGTCGCGTCATTGGGGCAGAAGTGGGTGACCCGCGCGGCCCCGAACGCCGTGTCGAACCGCTCGTCCGGCGCACCGGCCACCGCGAAACCGTGGTTGTGCGCGGTGATCGCCACCCGCCCGGTCGCCGTGTCGACCACCGGGATGTTGCTGCCCCGATGCCCGTACCGCATCTTGTACGTGGACATGCCGAGCGCCTGCCCGAGGAGCTGGTGCCCGAGGCAGACCCCGAACAGCGGCACCTCGGCCCGCAACACCCCGCGGACGAACTCCACCAGGTGTCCGGCGGAGGCCGGGTCACCGGGCCCGTTCGACACGAGCACCCCGTCCACGCCCCGGTCCAGCGGTTCCGCCGGGCCGGCCGTGCCGGGCAGCAGGTGGACCTCCACGCCGCGCCGCCGCAACTGCCGCACCAGGTTCCGCTTGCACCCCAGGTCCAGCACGGCGACCCGGAACCGCGTGGCGCCGAAGGCGGGCAGCACGGCCGGCCGGCGGGGGCTCACGTCGCCGGTCAGGTTCGCGCCGGTCATCGGCGCACTCGCGCGCACCGTCGCGAGAGCGGTTGCGACGTCGACCGGTCCGGAGAACACGCCCGCGCGCATGCTGCCGCGATCGCGGATGCGGCGGGTGATCGCCCTGGTGTCCACACCGCGGACGCCCACGACGCCCTGCCGCGCCAGCTCGTCGTCGAGCCGGGAGCGCGCCCGCCAGCTCGACGGGTGCCGCGCCGGATCCCGGACCACGTAACCGGCCGCCCAGACGCGCCCCGACTCGTCGTCTTCCGCCGTCCACCCGGTGTTGCCGATGTGCGGGGCGGTGGCCAGCACGATCTGCCGGTGGTAGGACGGATCGGTCAACGTCTCCTGATAGCCGGTCATCCCGGTGCAGAACACCAGCTCGCCCACCGTCGCGCCCCGGGCCCCGAACGACTCACCCGCACAGGTCGTGCCGTCCTCCAGTACCAGCGTCGCGGTCATCGCACCCTCGTCGGCTCGCAGAGTTTTCCGGTCGTCCCAACGGAACCAGTCGACGCGGGCGGCCACCAATACTCCACGGGACCAACTTTCCCGCCACCAAAGTGCCGGCCGAAGCCATCCGCGGTGTGTTGTCACCGCCTCCGCGCAGCCGCCATCGTGCTGTCGAGACCCGAAACCAGGTCGAGGAGACGATCACGTTGCTTGTTTGCGGGGTAAAGCTCACTCATGACGGTGGGGTCGCGCTGCTGGACGGTCAGGACGTCGTCTTCAGCGTCGAAATGGAGAAGTTGGACAACAACGAGCGGTACAGCACCGTGGAGGATTTAGAGGTCATCCCGCACATTCTCGGCGAGTTCGGCTACCGCCTCGCCGACGTCGACGTGGTGGCGGTCGACGGCTGGGAGACCGGGTCGGTCCGCAGGCGGCTCGGCGGTCGCGAGATCGAGGTTCCCCTGGCCGGCTACCGCGAGCAGTCGACGGCCGCCGACGTCTGCGAACCGCAGGTCGCCGGTTCCCTCGACTTCGCCGGCCACCCGCTGCCGTACCGCAGCTACACCCACGTGGCCGGGCACGTCGCAGCCGCCTACTGCACCAGCCCGTTCGCCGCGGACGGCGCGCCCGCCCTGGTGCTGACGTGGGACGGCGGGATGTTCCCCCGGCTCTACGAGGTGCGTCCCGGCGGCCGGTCCGTTCGCCCGCTCGGCCACGTGTTCCCGGTGATCGGCCACGTGTACGCCGCCGCCGGGCACCACTTCGGCCCGTTCCTGGACGGCCGGGAGCGCACGGCGAACGGCTTGTACGACCAGTCCGTCGAGCTGTCCATCGCGGGCAAGCTGATGGCCTACATCGCCCTCGGCGCCCCGTCGGAGACGGCCCTGGAGCTGATCCGGGAGTCCTACGCCCACCACTTCGAGTCCGACTCCGAGGTAGCCCGGGAATACCGTGCGGAGATCACCGGCAACGGGCTGATCGAGGAACGCTCGATGGTCTACATCCACGCGTTCTACGAGCAGATCCGGAAGCGGGCGAGGCAGCACGACATCTCCGACGAGGACGTGCTGGCGTCGGTGCACCGGTTCTTCCAGGACCTGCTGGTGGACCGGCTGGCCGCCAAGGTCGAGTCCGTCAAGGGCGCCGGTGGCCGCTGGAACCTGTGCTTCGGCGGTGGCTGCGCGCTGAACATCAAGTGGAACAACGCGCTGCGCGAACACCCGTTGTTCGCCGACGTGTGGGTGCCACCGTTCCCGAACGACTCCGGCTCGCCGATCGGCGCCGCCGCGAGCCACCTGGTGCACGCGACCGGGAGCACCGCGCTGCGCTGGAACGTCCGCGGTGGGCCCCGGCTGGCCCCCGCCGAGCCGACGGGATGGCGTCGGGACGACTGCTCCGTCGCCGAACTGGCCGCGGTGCTGCACGACACCGGCGAGCCCGTGGTGGTGTTGGACGGCCGCGCCGAACTCGGGCCACGGGCGCTGGGCGGCCGGAGCATCATCGCGCCCGCCGTGCGGCCGGCGATGAAGGACCGGCTCAACGAGATGAAAGGACGCGCGCCCTACCGCCCGGTCGCGCCGATCTGCCTGGCCGAGCACGCGCCCGAGGTGTTCGACCCCGGCACGTCCGACCCGTACATGCTGTTCGAACACCGCGTGCGGCCGGAATGGCTGGACCGGGTGCCGGCCATCGCGCACCTCGACGGAACCGCCCGACTGCAAACGGTTTCCGTGGACGACGACGCCACGACCTATGCCCTGCTCCGGCATTACCACGCGCGCAGCGGCATACCGGTGCTGTGCAACACCAGCGCCAACTACAACGGCAGCGGATTCTTCCCGGACGTGGCCTCGGCCGCGCGATGGGGCCGTGCCGACCGGATCTGGAGTCGCGGAGTCCTGTACACCAAGCAGGAAGAATGAGCCGGTGGTGATCGTCGACCCGATGACCCGACAGGCATGATATTCCACCCCTCGGCGCCACTTCCGATATCGAGCACTAGAAACGTCCGGTCGTGGGTAAACCTCCCTGCATGGGGATGCAACCACGAACCGAGAAGGACATCCACGTCGTCCTGGTCGACCCCGAGCCGGTGCGCCGAACGGGGTTCCGCACCGTCCTGACCAAGATCCCGCAAGTGACGCGGACCGTCGAGGTGACCACCCACGCGGATGTGCCGCCGGCCGTGTCGCGCCACCAGCTCACGAGCGGGATAATCCTGCTGGCCACCGATTCGCCGTTCGCCGCGGACTTGCAGGCGGTGGGAGTGCTCTGCCGGTCGTGCCCGCGGCACGAGGTGGTCCTGCTGCGGGAACTCGCCGGGCGGCACGAGGCGGACCTCCTGCTCTCCTGCGGGGTCCGCGGGAGCATCGGACCGGTCGTCGACGAAGACACCCTCGCCAGCGCGGTGCTGATCATCGCCGCGGGTGGCACGGTGTTCTTCCCCTCGCTGTCCAAGGACGCGGACGACACCGGGACCATCCACTCCCGCATCGGCCCCGAACCGGCCGCCGTCGGCCTCACCGACCGGGAGCAGAACGTCCTTTCGCTGCTCGGCAAGGGAATGGCCAACCGAGGGATCGCGGACAACCTGTCACTCTCGGAGAACACGGTGAAGAAGTACGTCTCCGAGGTGTTGCGCAAAACCGGACAACCGGACCGGTTCCGCGCCGCCCTCTACGCGCACCGCCACGGCATTTGACCTCGGGAACAGTCGGACGACACGGCGGAAAACACACCATGATTGCACTGCCGGTGATTGCACTGCTTGTGATTGCACTGCGGCGCTTCACCCGATCGCACCAACACGACAGGATGATTCACCCTGGTTCGCCCCGGCCCCGGACGCGGCACCGACGTACCCTTGCGATGCGAACTCCGACAGATACGCTCGGGATCTGAAGCTGTGCAACGACATCGCCGGTCCCCAGCCAATGCGGCTCCGTGCCCGGTGGCCGAATGGGGCGGTTTCGGCCGCACGCCGCCGGGAGTCCGCCCGTGACGGGCGTCGAATCGCGCGTGTGCGAGGAAAGGAACAGGTAGCGATGGGGTACGACGTGGTGATCGTCGGCGCGGGTTCGGCAGGCGGCGTGCTGGCCAACCGCCTCTCCGCGGACCCCGACCGCTCGGTGCTGCTGCTGGAGGCGGGCCCGGACTTCGGTTCGACGGCGCGGGACCAGCCCAGCGAGATCGCCGACGCCAACAACCTCACCGAAACCCCTTACGACTGGGGGTACACCAGCGAGCCGGACAGCGACGGCAGGAGCATCCCCCTGTTCGCGGGCCGGGTGGTCGGCGGCAGTTCGGCGACGAACAACGCGATGGCGCTGCGCGGCCAACCCGCCGACTACGACTCGTGGGCCGCCCTCGGCAATCCCGGCCTCGGCTTCGCCGACGTGCTGCCGTACTTCCGCGCCGTGGAACGGGACCTGGACTTCACCGACGAGTGGCACGGCGACGCCGGAGCGGTGCCGGTCAACCGTCCCCGCCCCGGCGACCTGACGCCGGTGCAGCGGGCCTTCACGGACGCCTGCGTGGCCGCCGGGCACGCCGCGGTCGCCGACCACAACGCCCCCGGCGCGCGCGGCGTCGGGCCGATGCCCTTCAACCAGCTCGGCGGAGTCCGCCAGTCCACCGCGCTGACCTACCTCGCGGCGGCACGGGAACGGCCCAACCTCACCGTGCGCGGCGGCGTGCGGGTCGGAGAGGTGTTGCTGGCCGGGAACCGCGCGGTCGGGGTGCGGCTGGTCGAGCCCGCCGAGACGGTCCACGCCGACCTCGTCGTGCTGGCGGCCGGCGCGTACGGGTCGCCGCTGACGTTGCTCCGCTCCGGCATCGGCCCGGCCGCCGAACTCCGCGAGGCCGGCGTCGAGACCCGGGTCGACCTGCCCGGCGTCGGGCGGAACCTGCGGGACCACCCGCTGCTCCGGCTGCCCTTCACCACCACCGCGGCCGAGGCGACGCCTCCGTTGCAGGCCATGCTCACCTGCGCGTGGAACGGCGACGACACCGAGCCCGACCTCCAGATCTTCCCCGCCGGGCCGGCGGCGGTCGACGGCGTGCCGCAGTGCCACGTGGTCGTCGCGGTGATCGCCCCACGCTCCCGCGGCAGCCTGCGGCTGCGCGCCGACGGGTCGGGCACCCGCCCCGCCATCTCCCCGTGCCTGTTGGACCACCCCGACGACGTGGACCGCGCGGTGGCCGGCATCCGCCTCGCCCACGAGATCGCCAGCACCGGGCCGCTGGCAGCGCTGGTGACCCCGCGGCTGCCGGTGGACGACGCCACGGACGCCGACCTGGCGGCCATGGCCCGCGCGGAGGTCGCGTCCTACCAGCACCCGGTCGGCACCTGCCGGATAGGACCCGAGCACGACCCGTCCGCGGTGACCGACACCACGGGCGCGGTGCGCGGGATCGACGGGCTGCACGTGGTGGACGCGTCCACCATGCCCGACATCCCGCGCGCGAACACCAACCTGCCGACGCTGATGCTCGCCGAACACTTCGCCGCCGCGCTGTCCGCGCGCTGAACGGACCGCGAACGGGCTACGGGCGAGCCGGCTCCCAGCAAGGTCACTGCCCACGACGTGAACACAGAAACGAGGTTTGCCATGCCGACCGGGGTGCGAACGATGGAGGAGGTA
This sequence comes from Actinosynnema sp. CS-041913, assembly GCF_050942485.1. NCBI lineage: Bacteria > Bacillati > Actinomycetota > Actinomycetes > Pseudonocardiales > Pseudonocardiaceae > Actinosynnema > Actinosynnema sp. CS-041913. The sequence goes on from NZ_CP192037.1 coordinate 5,447,890, forward strand.
CGAACCGTTCTGGAGGCGCCCCCTCATCAGACACCGGACCCGGACGAGGTCGTCGCCGCCGCCATGGCGTGGCACTTCGACCCGGCCACCGGATCGCCGTTCTGGCTGCGGCTGGCCGAAAAGCTGCCCTTCACCCCCCAGTCCGACATCCGCACCGTCGCCGACCTGAGCCGGTTCCCGGACCTCAGCGCCGAGTTGCGCACCGCGGCCGTCGCCGACCTGGTGCCCAGGGGATGCGCGGGATCGGGCCCACCGACCGTCTTCGAGAGCGGTGGCACCACCGGTCCGCCCAAGCGGGTGGTCGACTTCGGCATGGCCGAGCGCAACCTGCGGTGGTACCAGCCGGTGCTGGACGCGCACGGCTTCCCGGCCGTCGGCGACTGGCTGTACCTCGGCCCGACCGGCCCGCACCTCGCCGGGTGGTCCAGCCACGTGCTGGCCCGGCTGCGGGAGTCGACCTGCTTCACCGTCGACCTGGACCCGCGCTGGGTGAAGCGCCGGGCCGCCGAGGGCGACCAGGCCGGGGTGGACCGCTACGTCGACCACATCCTCACGCAGGCGGGCTGGATCCTGGAGACGCAGGACATCGCGGTGCTGTTCGCCACGCCACCGCTGCTGGAGGGCATCGCCGCGCGGGACAGGCTGGCCGAGCTGGCCGCCGCCAACGTGCGGGCGGTCCTGTGGGGCGGCACGTCGATGGACGCGGAGACCCGCCGCCTGCTGTCGACGGAGGTGTTCGACGGCATCCCGGTCGTCGGCGTCTACGGCAACACGTTGATGGGCGCGGCTCCGCAACGTCCGGGCGCGCCCGGCGACGAGGACCGCTGCGTGTTCCAGCCGTTCGAGCCGTACACCCACATCACGCTGGTCGACGAGGAGACCGGCCGCCCGGTGGACTACGGCGAGCGTGGCCGGGTGCTGCTGCACCGGCTCGACCGGGACGTCTTCCTGCCGTCCGTGAGCGAACGGGACACCGCCGTGCGGATGCCGCCGGCGGCCGGGTTCACCGGCGACGGGGTGGCCGACATCCGCCCCGTGGCGGCGGTGGGCGGCACGGCCGTCATCGAGGGGGTGTACTGACATGTCCTTCACCGCGGCGGAAGACCGGGTGGGCACGGAGGCCGATGTCGAGGTCATCCGGCCGGCCGGCGAGCACCGCTCGGCGAACCGGGTGGCGCTCACCGACGTGCGCGGCCGGCCGGTCGGCGAGATGGGGTTGGCGCCCAGCCTGCTCGTCCGGCGGGTGGTGGCGGAACTGCGGCGGGGGCGGCCGGACCCACTCGCGCGACGGGCGGAGGGCATCCGCCACGCGGGCCGCCTGTTCGCCGAGGAGGAACTCGCCGGCGAGCGTCCCGAGGACTACGTGCGCTCGGTGGCGCGCACGTCCGGGGTGCCCGCCACGGGCGTCCGGCAGGGGTTGGACCACATCGCCGCGATGGCGCGGCGCATCGAGGAAGTGGTGGCCGCGCAACGTCCGGTCGGCACGGCCGAGTCCTGGCGGGCGCCGGAGACGGTCGGCGGTTGCGGCGTGTGGTACCGCCGAGGAGACGTGCTCGTGGTGCAGGCGCCGGGCAACCACCCCGGTCCGCACGCCGAATGGCTCGTCGCACTGGGCTTGGGCTACCGGGTGGCCGTCCGCCCCTCGCAACGCGACCCGTACACACCACGCAGGCTGATGCGCGCGCTCCGCGCCGCCGGGGTGGCCCCGGCGACGTACGCCTTGGTGCCGACCGACTACGAGGTCGCCGACACGCTGGTGCGGTCCGGCGATCTCGCCATGGTGTACGGGAACGAGGAGGTCGTCCGCCGCCACCAGGACGACCGACGGGTGTTTCCCCAGGGGCCGGGCCGGTCCAAGGTGGTCGTCACGTCCGATGCGGACTGGCGGGAGCACCTGGACCTGATCGTGGAGTCGGTGGCCGGTGGTGGCGGGACGGCCTGCATCAACACCACCGTGGTGTGCGCCGAGTCCGAGCCCGACGCGCTCGCCGACGCGCTGGGCGAACGGTTGGCGGCGTTGCCCTCGCTGCCGCCGGAGCACCCCGACGCCGTGCTGCCCGTGCAGTCGGTCGAGCGGGCAGGCGCGATCGACGGCTGGCTCGCCGGGCACCGCGACCGGGTGGTCGGCGGCTGGTCCGGGCGCGGCACCGAGGACCTCGCCGACGGCAGCGCGGTGCTGCGCCCCGCGGTGCTGCGCCTGCCGGACACGGCATCCGCGGCGACCGCTCCGGAGATGCCGTTCCCCCTGGTCTGGGTCGCACCATGGACCTGGGACGCCGGCATCCAGCCGCTGCGCGACACGCTCACCCTGGCCCTGTTCACGGAGAACGAGCGGCTGGTGGACGAGTGCGTCGACGAGCCGGGCATCCGCAATGTCCACCTCGGCCGGTACGCCACCAACTGGTTCGAAGCCGGCATGCCGCACGACGGCTACCTGGCGGAGTTCCTGATGGGCACGAAGACCGTGGCCCGCTGAACCGCCTCGGTTCCCCCACCCGACCGGAGGTCCCCCATGCGGGCAAGCCTGATCTACGGCGCCGGGGACGTCCGCGTGGAGGACGTGCCCGACCCGGAGTTGCGCGAACCGACCGACGCCGTGGTGCGGGTCCTGCGCTCGGCCATCTGCGGCAGCGACCTGCTGCCCTACCGGACGCGACCGGCCACCGACTCGGGCGACCCGATCGGCCACGAGTTCGTGGGCATCGTGGAGGACACCGGTGACGACGTGTCGGGGCCGGCGGTAGGAGACCTGGTGATCGCGCCGTTCGCCTTCGCGGACAACACGTGCGAGTACTGCGCCGACCGCCTGCACACTTCCTGCCCGCACGGCGGCGTCTTCGGCATGGACGGCGTCGACGGCGGCCAAGCCGAAGCCGTGCGGGTGCCCCAGGCCCCCGGCACGCTGGTCAAGGCGCCGGTCGGCGAGGACTCGGCACTGCTGTCCTCACTGCTCACCCTGGCCGACGTCTACGCCACCGGCCACCACGCCGCGACGACCGCCGCCGTCACCCCGCGCACCTCGGTGACCGTGATCGGCGACGGCGCGGTCGGCCTGTCGGCGGTGCTGGCCGCCCGCCGGCTCGGTGCCGAGCGGATCACGCTGATGAGCCGCCACGCCGACAGGGGCCGCCTCGGTCTGGAGTTCGGCGCCACGGACGTCGTCGTCGAACGCGGCGAGGAGGGCGTGGCGAGGGTCCGCGAACTGACCGGCGGCCACGGCACGCACCGGGTGCTGGAGTGCGTCGGCAGCAGCCTCGCGCTGGAAACGGCGTTCGGCGTCGTGCGCGACGGTGGAGTGGTGAGCAGGGTCGGCGTCCCGCAGTACACCGAGGGGCCGGTGGGCTTCGACGCGATGTTCGACCGCGGCATAACCCTCACCGGCGGCCTGACACCGGCCCGTGCCTATATCGAACAACTCCTGCCCGACGTCCTCGACGGCGCCGTCGAACCCGGTCGGGTGTTCAGCCACACGGTCGACCTGCCGGACGTCCCGACCGGGTACGAAGCCATGGCCGACCGCGAGGCGCTCAAGGTTCTCGTCCGTCCTTGAATGCCCGGTCGGAAAACCAAGCCCGTGCCGCGCGGATGGCCACGGCGGACTGGTGCCGCGGAACAGCGGTTTCGCACGCCGTGCACGGGGTAGCGAATCGACATGCACTCACCGGACGACCGACAGCGCACGCCGCGCGGTGACGCCGCGTTCGCCGAGCCGGCCCAGCGCTTCGCCGAGCGGGTGGCCGCGGTGCGGCACTGCGTGGACGCGCGGTACGTGCGGCCGGACTGGGTGCTGCGCAACGCCGAATTGGAACGCGACCTGCTGCCCGTTCCGCCGGTGGACTTCCTGCGCCATCCGTCGATCGCGTTCCAGATGTTCGTCAACGAGCGGGTGCTGCCGCACGAGTTGCCCTATGTGCGTTCGCGGCTCACCGACGAGCGCCTGCTCGCCGAACCGTCGGTCGGCGAGCCCCCGACGGTGCCGTTGCCGGGCAGTGGCGTCCGGACCTCGGCGAACACCGTGCACCAGCTTTTCCACCTGCTGCGCTACCAGGAGGCGACCGGACGGCGGATCGACGACGCCGCCACGATCGTGGAGTGGGGCGGCGGGTTCGGCGCCCTGATGCGTCTGATCGTCGCCATGCACCGCGGTGAGCCGACCTGCGTCATCTTCGACACCCCGATCTTCAGCGCCGTGCAGTGGCTCTACCTGAGCGCGGTGTTCGGCGAGGAGCGGATCGTGCTGCACGACGCCGCGCCGGTGCGGCCGATCGGCGGGTGTGTCAACCTCGTGCCGATAGGCCTGGTCGGCGCGACGGAAGTGGACGCGGACCTGTTCATCTCGAACTGGGCGCTCAACGAGAGCATGCCCCAGGCCAGGCAGGACGTGCTGGACCGCCACTGGTTCGGCGCCGACTCGCTGCTGCTGGCGATGCACGCCGGAGACCCGTTCACCGCGGCGGTGCTGGCGGCGGGAGCCGAGGCGGTCCCGCTCGGCGACTTCATGCCCGGACAGCAGTATTTGGTCGTCTGAGCAGTCGGCGACTTGCTCTGGGGACCACGGCCGTCCCGGTACCGTGGTTCCACCGGCCTGGTCGCGGGGGTGCCGCCGACCCGGCTTCGTGCCGACTGGATGCAGGGGGCCACCGATGTGCCGATTCCACGGTGTCGATCCATCCGCCGCATCCCCGGCCACCGGTCGCGCGTTCGGCCGCCGGGCGCTGCTCGCGGGCGCCGGCGGAGTGCTCGCTGCCGGCACCCTGTCCTCGGTCGCCGCGGCGGTGCCGCGGTCGCTGTCGCGCACTTGGGCGATCGTCGGCGCGACGGTGTTCGACGGCGTCCGGCCGGTGTCCGACGCCACCGTGCTGATAAGCGGTGACCGTGTCGTCCGGGTCGGCAGGCGGGCCGCGGTCCCCCTGCCGCCGAACACCGATGTGGTCGACGGGCGGGGCAGGTTCGTGATCCCCGGTCTGATCGAGGCACACCACCACCTCGGCGGCGCCACGTTCGAGGAGCGTGCGGCGAACCTGTCCAGGCTGCTGGGGTTCGGCTACACCACGGTGTTCGACCCCTTCGTGTCGCTGGCCAACTTCGCGAGGCTCAAGGAGCACTCGGCGGCGGGCGCGCCGTCGCCGCGGTACCTCGGCACCGGACCGATGCTCGGCAGCCCCGGTGGGTGGGCCGACTTCGACCTGCCGGAGACCCTGGTGGTCACCGACCCGGAGCACGCCTTCGAGGTCGTGGGCAAGCTGGCCGAGGCCGGCGTGGACGCCGTCAAAGCGGCCAACGACGACTGGGCCTGGGGCCGCAACCGGCTGGCGACCATGCCCGAGGACGTGCAGGCGGCAATCGTCACGGCCGCGCGCCGGCACGGGCTCAAGGTGTTCTTCCACGCGCCGGCCAGGCGGCTGGCCGCCCAGGCGCTGGAGGCCGGTGCCGCCGGTCTGCTGCACGGGGTGCTGGACGAGCCGGTGGACCGGGAGTTCGTCCGGCTGCTGGGCCGGACCGGAGCGTCCTACGTGAGCACCGTCGTGATCTTCGAGGTGTTCGGCGACGTGGTCGACACCGTCGGCCGGCAGCAGGCGTACGACCGGCAGGGCCTCGTGCCGGCCGCTACCTACGACGCGCTGCGCGGTCCGGAGGCCATCGCGGCGATCGAGTCGCTGGTCGACCCGGCCGAGGTGCGCTCGTTCCTGCCGACGCTGCGGGCCAACGTCGAGCCGGTGTCGCGCAGCGGCGCCAACCTCACGTTCGGCTCCGACGGCGGGTCGTTCGGCGAGGCGCTGGGCATCGGCAGCCAGTTCGAACTGGTCCGGAACGGCGCTGCCGGGCTGAGCCCGCTGCGGGTCCTCCGCGGGGCGACGCTCGGCGCGGCGCGGATGCTCGGGCGGCACGACCGGGGCCGCCTGGCGCCGGGCAAGCTCGCCGACCTGGTGATCCTGTCGGCGGACCCGCTCGCGGACCTGACCAACCTGCACTTCATCGACCAGGTAGCGCGAGGCGGACGACTGTTCGACGCGGCCGACCTGCTCGCGACCCGCTGAGCCTCACCGCGCCCACCCTCGTACGGCCCAGCGCTCCCACCCTCGTACGGCCCAGCGCGCCCGAACCCCGTGGCCCGGCTCGAAGCCGGCCTGCCGTGCGCACCCGCACGCACCAGCGGAAAGAGTTCCCTTTCGGGCACCCGGTGTCCTGCCACACTTAGTTGAAAAATCAAACTCCTGAAAGGACCGTGATGGGAAGACTACGGAATGTAATCGTGGTGTTGGCCGCGGTCGCCGCGGGCATCGCCACGACGGCACCGGCCGGAGTCGCCACGGCACAACCCGCCGACGCCGGAGGTGGACACCTGACCAGGGTCGACACCGACGCCGCCGGCAACCCGGAGTCCGAGGGCGGCGAGATCAATTCCGTCGCGCTCTCCGGCAACGGCCGGTATGCGCTGCTTTACGTGCGCACCAACAGCAACATGGTGCCCGAGCCGTACCGGACGCCCACTTGGACCGGTGGGTACCTGGTGCGCAAGGACTTGCAGACCGGATCGACTCTCCTCGTGAGCCTGAAGGAGGACGGCACCCCGCAGCGCGCCGACTGGCGGTACGGCGCGATCGGTTGGGACGGCACGACCTTCGCCTACTCCAGCGGTGACTCCGAGGAGCCGTCGCTGTTCTACCGCGACCTGTCGTCCGGCGTCCGGCGCGTCGTGACCGAGCCGTGGCGGTGGTTCATCGAGTCGATCACCCTGTCCCGCGACAACCGCTCGCTGACCTGGACCAGTCTCGGCGAACGGTCGGGCAACCGGATCACCCGCCACGACCTCGTCTCCGGCGAGACGAAGGTCCTGCTGGAATGCGGCGACTTCTTCACCGGCTGCTACCGCCCCAGCGGGCTGTTCGTGTCCGACGACGCCACCAAGTTGGTGTTCAAGTACCGGGCGACGTCCAAGGAGCCCACGCTGGTGACGCTCCTCGACACCACCACCGGTGCGCTGCGGACACTGCCGGAAGCCACGCCGGACAGCAGTTACCGGCTCAGCGGCGACGGCAAGTGGGTCTTCTTCACCCTCGTCAACGGCGAGCAGATCGAGATCAGGAAGGTCTCCACCACACCGGGCGCCACCCCGGTGCCGCTGCGGTCGTGGCGAGTCGACGAGACGTGGTCCATGCGCCTGCACTCCGTCAGTCCCGACGGGAACCTGATCGGCTACACCCTGATGAGCGGGAACCGCGCCGACAAGTACTTCGCCTCGGCCCGTGCGCACGTCTTCGACCAGGCGACCGGGCGGACGACGCTCTTCGCCGACCCGCGCCCCGGCAAGACGTACTCGACGTCCCCCGTCATCAGCGGGAACTCCCGAGTGGTCGTGGTGCAGGAATGGTGCCTGGGCGGAATTAGCTGCGGCGTCCGGACCGGCTGGTATTCGAGCCACCTGGGCGGGTAGCCCTGGCGGAGGACTCGGCCGAACCGCAAGCCCTCGTGGGTCGTCACGCACGCGGTGGGGCCGTCGATCGGCCCCACCGCCGACTCCAATCCCGTCCCGCTAGACCACCTTGGCGTCGATGAGCTGTTGCCAGACGACGCCCTGGTCCACGACCTCGACGCCGAGCTTCTCGGCCTTGGCGATCTTGCTCGCACCGACCTCGGCTCCGGTGATGAGCAGATCGGTGTTCGCCGACACCGACGACGCGATGGTCGCGCCGGCCTTCTCGCACAGCCTCTGGAAGGTGGGGCGGGGGACTTTCTCGCCGGAGCGCGGGTCGCTGATCGCCCCGGTGATCACCACCGTCCGGTCGGCCAGCGGCGCGTCGGACGCGACGACGGGCGGCAGGTCTTCTTCGCGCACGTCCAGGGAAACGCCGCGCTGCCGCAGCCGTTCCAGTTCGGGCCGCAGCCGGGTCAGGTGCTCGATCAGCGACGACGCGACCTTCGGGCCGATGTCCTCCACTGCCACCAGGCGTTCCTCGCCGGCGTCGGCGACCTCCTCCAGCGAGCCGAACCCCGCGCGGCACAGTCGGGTGGCGGTGCCCTCCGACGCCATCGGGATCGCCAGACCGATCAGCGCCCGGCGCAGCCCCACGCCGCGGCTGTGGGCGATCGACTCGATCATGCGCGCGGCCGAGACCTCGCCGATGCGCTCGAACTCCAATAGCTGTTCCCTGGTCAGGGCGTAGAAGTCCGACGGGTGTTCCAGCAGGCCGGCCTCGGCGAGCCGTTCGATCCACACCGGACCGACCGCCTCGATGTCCGCCGCGGCCCGGGACGCCCAGTGGATCAGCCGCCGCACGGTCTGGGCGGGGCAGGCGACGTTGGTGCAGAACAGCTCCCGGCTGTTGCCCTGCTCGGTCAGCGCCTGCCCGCACGACGGGCACGCGGCGGGCGGCACGATCTCCCGCTCCGCCCCCGTGCGCTTCGACTCGTCCAACACCCCGGCGACGAACGGGATCACGTCGCCCGCGCGGCGGACCAGCACGACATCACCGATGCGGATGCCGCGCGCCCGGATCACCTCCTGGTTGGCCAGCGTCGCGCGGGTGACCGTCGTGCCGCCCACGAACACCGGCTCCAACTGGGCCACCGGGGCGATCTTGCCGGTCTTGCCCACGTCCCAGACCACATCGGACAGCACCGTGGTCTTCTCCTCGGCGGCGAACTTGTAGGCCAGCGCGCCGCGGGGCGAACTCGACCGGGTGCCGGCGGCGGCGAAGGCGTCCCGGTTCGCCAGCCGCAGCACCGCGCCGTCCAGGTCGTAGTCGAGGTCGTTGCGCCCCTGCTCGATCCGGGTGATCACGGCCTGCGACGCCGCCGCGTCGGCGCAGTGCCGCATCTCGGCGACGTCGAACCCGAGGGTGCGCAGGCCCTCCTCCAGGTCGGCGGCGGCGCCCCCGGCCGAGGTGTCCAGGTCGAACCCGAAGAACCTCAGCCGGCGTTCGGCGACCGTGGCCGGGTCCTTGGCGCGCAGCGTGCCGGCGGCGGCGTTGCGCGGGTTGATCAGCGGCTTGTCCGGGTGCGCCTCGTTGTAGGCGGCGAAGGTCGAGCGCAGCATCACCGCCTCACCGCGCACCTCGACCCGGCCGGGCGCGTCGATCCGCTCCGGGACGCCGTCGACCAGGGCTCTGACCAGTGGCGTCACGTCGTCGCCGGTGGTCCCGTCGCCGCGGGTGACCGCCCGTGCGAGCCTCCCCTCCTCGTAGACCAGCGCCAGCGACAGCCCGTCCAGCTTCGGCATGACCACCACCGGCTGGCCGGGGAAGCGGTCGAAGAACGCGGCGACCTGCTCGGGCCGGGTCGCCTTCTCCAGCGACAGCATCGGCCGCGAGTGCCGGACCGGCGCGTGCAGCACCGCCGGCGCGCCCACCTGCTCCAGCGGGTTCGGGTCCGGCGCCAGCTCCGGGTTCGCCTCGATCAAACCCCGCAGCTCGTCCTCGATCGCGTCGTACTCGGCGTCCGCCACCAACGGCGAACCGCGGTAGTAGGCGTCACGCAGCACCACGACCTGGTCGGCCAGTTCCCGGATCCGTTCCACAGCGTCCACGCCGCGAACGCTACCTGCGCCCACCGACAGAACACGTGCCGCGACCGGTGGGCTGTCACCCGGTCGGGTTGACAGTGTTGATCATGTGTGGAAGAACTTGCGCGCTGTCGCCCGACTGGTTCCGGGTGGTCCCCCGGGGGCTACGGTTGCTGGGTCGAATGGGCGACGGGGGGATCCGTTCGGGGCGGTGGCACTGCATGATCGGTGCGGAGCGCAGTCCGGTTTCGAACGCGGCGGAGGGCTGGAGAGGCGGGGCCGAAGCGACGGGTCGAGGTCGACTGAGGAGTTGTTGCTGGTGAGCCAGGCGTGGGACAGATCACCGACCCGCATCGACCTGCTCCACAGTTTTCAGGTGCTCGACAGCACCGAGTTGCCGGCTCGCGTGCTGGCGGCCGGCGCGAACCTGGACCCCACACAGCTCGGCTCGGTGCCGGCGTCGCTCCACGACCGGACCGAGGGAGTGGTCAAGCTCGGGGACGACCTGTTCGGCTGGGCGCCCGCGCCGCCGCCGCTGCCCGACCCGTGGCGTGATCCCGCGCGGTCGGTGGCCCGTCGTATCGGCGAGGACCTGCTGTTATCCCTGGACGCCGTGTGCCAGGCACTGGGGCGTCCGGTGCAGGGCTTCGACTACGAGCCCGACACCGTGGTCCTGCCGCCGATGCGGTTCCCCGATCCGGCACACGCCACGTCCTGGCTGCGCCGCCACCTGGTTTCGGCGTCGGCCGCGGTGCGCGCGTGCGGCAGGGCACGGATGCGGTCGTTGGCGGTCGCGTTGGCGGCACGCCTGTGGATCTGCGCGCCGGCCGACGTGGACGACCGGTGGGCGGCCGGCCTGACCGACGCCGGCACCCGGGCCGCGATCGACGCCCGCGAGCCGCGGACCTTCGCCCGGTTGTTGCGGTTGAGCGCGCAGTGGTTCGCCGACCGGGGCGATTTCGCCACGGCGGAAGCGCACGGGGTGCGCGAGTGGATGGCGTGGAAGAGACTGGACGACGTCGACGGCATGATCGACGTGCTGTGGCACCGCGCGGCGGTGTACCGGGCGGCGCGACGCGGCTCCAGCGAGTTGGACTGCTACCCGCGGCTGCTGTCGCTCTACCGACGGCGCGGAGACGAAGTCGGTATCGCGCGGACGTCGGCGGCCAACGGCTCGGCGTTGTTCGCCGTGGGACGCGACCGGGACGCGGCGGAACAGCTTCACCGAACGGTCCGCGACATCGCGAAACTGCCCGCCTTCCCCACCGGGGAACACGCCGCCGCACTGGAGACCTTGGGGCGCGCGCACTGGCGACTGGGCGCGTGGACCGCGGCACGCAGACGCTTCCACGCCGCGTTACGCCTCGTGGACGGCACCGACGGGCAGACCGCGGACCGTATCCGCGGCCTGCTCGGCGTCCCCGACGGGCAACCGCTGCCGGAAGCCCCGGACTAGCGGTCCCACCAGAGATTGACCAGCGTCCACGCGACCTGGATCAACGTGAGCACCGGTTTCACCGCCCTGAAGAGCTTGCGCCACACCGAAGTCGACCGCCGGCGGCGATGGCGGCCGGTGCCGCGGGCGATCCGGCGGGGCGGACGGCCTAACCGGAGGCGGCGGCGGGCAGGAGGTCGGGTCATGATCGTGTCGAGGTCTTTTCGGTTCGGGGACGGTCAGTCCGGGGGTGGGTCGAACAGGTTCTCGTCGGTCTCGGGGGCGGGCGGGCGCTGCACCGTGAACAGGTCGAGCACCTCGTGGCACACGAAGACCTTGTTGTAAGACTTGTCGTCGACGACCTCCAGGATTCCCTTCCCGACCAGGTGACGGGTCACCTGGGAAGCGGTGTAGTCGGAGAAGCCGTAGGCCGCCTCCAAACCCCGGTTGCTGGTCACCGGCGCGGTGACCAGGCCCGCCACCACGCGCTGCACGGCCGGGGAACCCCCGGCCCGCTCCAGCAGCACCTGCCGCAGCCGCCCCATGTCGTCCATCAGGCGCAACTGCTCCTCCGCCTGGGTGCGCACGCCGTCGGCGTAGAAGGTGATCCACTCCTCGACCGGGCCGCCCTCCACGACCGCCCGTATCCGGGCGTGGTAACCCTTCCCGCGCGCGGCGGGCCACGACGCCAACGGCAGCACCTGGGCGCGGACCAGCCCGGAGCGCACCATCGCGAGGGAGCTGTAGATCCGGGCCAGGTGGCCGTTCGCCTCGGGATAGGGCTGCAACAGCTCCAGGTGCAGGTGCCCGAGCGCGATCCGGCCGACCCGCGACAGCGGATGCGGTCGCCCCACCCAGGCCGACCACTCCGCCAGCGCCCGGCCAAGGCGTTCCCCCGGCGGCATGGTCAGCACGTACGCCTGGTCCGGGGTCGGCCCCAACCACCCTTGGTAAGCGCGCAGTCCGTCCTCCAGCGACCGCGGCCCGCGCCCGGTCAGCCTCGCGCTGACCGCACCCAACAGCTCCAGGTCGATCGCCGCCCCGGCCGCCAGCCGGTCCGCGCCGTACCGGGAGGCGAGGATGAACCGGCCTACCGGATTCCGGTCCAGGACGACCTCCTCGGGATCGCCCACCCCCTCCGCCGCGCGCGTCAGCATCAGGTCGACCAGCCAGGTCTCCAGCATCGACGCGTCCACGCCGACCAGCTCCGCCGAACTGCGCACCTCGCGGAACCGGGTGCAGAGCACGAACATCTCGCGGTCCGGCAGCCGGTGCACCGCCTCGTCCACCCGTCCGACCGCGTGCTCGGCGTTCGCCAGTTCCCGGTGGGCCGCGGTGGACAGGACGATGTCGGCGGGCAGCGAGGACGGCGCGAACGCCCGCTCCCCGCGCAACTGCTCGGGCACCGCGGAGACGTCGCCCGGCTCGACCCACTCGCCGTACGGCGACGCCCCAGAAGACATGGGGCGAATCGTGGAGCATTCGAGCAAAATCGCGCAACTGCTCGACTGGCGCTGATCAGGATTCGCGACACCACGGCCCCGAACAGCCGCCCGCGCGCCGAGAAGTGCCGTGCCCCGGCTAGCAAGAGCATCCCTGCACGTCAGAGAACTACGACAACCCAGCGAATACGCAGAATTGCGGTTGACGGGGCATCCACCGGACGTCGGGGGCATTCGTCACGGCGCTACCGCTACCCCGGTATTCCCGCGCGCCGGGAATGAGAACTTCACTCGGTCGGGTGACGATTGATCAGGTCACCTCGAAGTTCGCCATCATCGCCATGTCCTCGTGCTCGGCGTTGTGGCAGTGGAACACGTAGCGGCCGGGGTAGCCGTCGAAGCGGGTGATGACCTCGACCGCCTGGCCCGGACCCAGGTCGACGGTGTCCTTGACGCCGGCGTCGAACGGTCCGGGTGGACCACCGCCGCGCGAGAGGATGTGGAAACCCACCAGGTGCAGGTGGACGGGGTGGTGCAGATCGGCGACGAACCGCCAGACCTCCACGTCGCCCAGCCGCGGCCGGGCCGCCATCCGGTCCGGTGCGAACGGTTCGCCGCCGATCACCCAGCCCGCACGCCCGTGGACGCGGCCCGCGCGGAACGAGAACTCGCGGGTCGTGGTGGCCTGCGACCGGGTGAGCGGAGCGATGTCGCCGAGCCGCGGCGGTATCCGGCTCTCGTCCGGCGCGTGGCGGGCGACGACGAACCGCATGACCTGCGCGGTCGAACCGGAGCCGAGGCGGTTCACCAGGGTGACCCGGGTGCCGACCGGGTACCGGCCGAAGTCCACGATGACGTCGTACCGCTCGGCCGGGCCGATCGGCAGGTGGTCGTGGCTGCGCGGGGCGTCCAGGAGCCCTTGGTCGCTGCCGATCTGGACGAGCCCGCCACCGCCGGCCGGCGGTGGTTCCAGCGCGAGGTCGTAGCGGCGGGCGTTGGAGGCGTTGAGGATGCGGAGCCGGTACCGGGCCGCCGCTACCTCGTGCACCGGCCACGGCGCCCCGTTGACCAGGATGACGTCGCCGAACACGCCTTCCACGTACTCAGCTTCGACGCCGGGGACGGTCCGCAGTGTCCGGTCGATGGACGGGTACGAGAACGCGCCGTGCTCGTCGAAGGCGCGGTCGGCGATCATCAGCGGCAGTTCGCGGTCCCCTGCCGGGAGGCCCAGCGCCTCCTCCTCGTCGTCACGGACCAGGTGGAAACCGGCCAGCCCCCGGTACACGGCCGGGCCGGTGAAGTCCATGCGGTGGTCGTGGTACCACAGGGTCGCCGCACGTTGCCGCAGCGGGAAGACGTAGTCGCGGGAGCCGTGCGCGATACGGGCGCGGGCATCGTGCATACCGTGCGCCGGGTGGCCACCGTCCCAACCCGACACCGGCAGGACGAGATCGGTCGGGTAGCCGTCCGAGTCGGCGGGTGTCCGCCCGCCGTGCAGGTGGACCACGGTCGGCACGGGGAGCTCGTTGCGGTGGTGGACCACGGCCGTCCGGTCCCGCCGCGACTCGATGGTCGGCCCGGGGAACGTCCCGTCGTACCCCCAGATCGGCGTCCGGATGCCCGGCAGGATCTCCGCTGTCGCCTCGCGCTGGGTGATCGTGTAGTGATCGGCGTCGGCTGTCCTCAGTGGACGGAGGACCGGCGGGATCGGCAGCGGCACCCGGAACGGCTTCGGCAACGGAACCCCGCTGCGCAGCAACTCGCCCGTGCCCTGCGCGCCCGCGCCGAGGAGCCGCGGTCCCGCCAGCCCGGCGGCGAGGAGGAGGCCGGCCCCGCCGGTGAGCCCCAGGAACGTCCGCCGGGGAATCCGCCCGCTCATCGGCCCACCCGCCACGCCTGCGGACGCCACACGGCGACCGTCGTCAGCACCATCGCGGCGACCAGCGCGACCCCGAGCGGCACGTGCAGGTCGAGGACGCCGGCGAGCCCGGCGAAGTACTGCCCGGTCTCCCCCGCGGCGACGAGCAGGCCGACCCCGAACAGCCATCGCGGTCCGCCGGCCAGCCACAGCACCAGGGCCGCCAGGACCTGCGCGTAGCCCAGGTAGGACACCACGTCGGCGCCCCACCGGTGCAGCCCGAGCATGTCGTAGTCGCCGCTCAGGTAGCCACCGGCGAACACCGGCTGACCGCTGACCGCGACGGCGTGGGCGCTCACGAGCACCCGGTTGACCAGCAGCACCCCGGTCGCCGACCGGCGTCGCGGGATCACGGTTGCATTCACGCGACCGACCGTAGGATCTGCCGCCTTATACTGTCCAAGACAAGAATAGTCATCTGTTCATAACAGAAGAGGCATCAGCAGTGGATCTCCTGGCACTCCGCTACTTCCAGGCGGTCGCCCGGCTGGAGCACGTCGGCCGGGCCGCTGACCGGTTGCGGATCGCGCAGCCGTCACTCAGCCGGACGCTGGCCAAGCTGGAGAACGACCTGGGCGTGCCGCTGTTCGACCGGCACGGCCGCCGCATCCGGCTCAACCGCTTCGGCGCCGCGTTCCTCCGGCGCGTCGACCGGGCACTGGCCGAACTGGACGATGCCCGTCAGGAACTCTCCGACGCCGCCGGTCTCGAACGCGGCACCGTGTCCGTCGCCGCCGAGACCCTGTTGCCCCTCACCGAAGTGCTCCGGTCGTTCATCGCCGACCACCCGCTGGTCGACGTGCGGCTGCGCCAGTCGTCGGCGGCGGTGATGGCGGAACAGCTTCGGAACGGCGACGTCGACCTGTGCGTCGCCTCGCAGCCCCTGACCGGCCCGGAGATCCGGAGTCGCGTGCTCGTGGACGAACCCGTGCTGCTGTGCGTGCCGGTCGGACACCGGCTCGCCGAACGCCGGCACGTCGGCATCCCCGACCTGGCCGGCGAACCCCTCATCACGACCCGGGTCGGCTACTGGCAACGGGAACTCGCCGAACGACTCTTCGCCAAAGCCGGCCTCGAACCCCGCATCGTGTGCGAGGGCGACGAACCGGCGGTGCTGTTCCACCTCATGGGCGTCGGCCTCGGCATCGGGCTCGTGCCGGCCACCGGCCGGCGCTCCGACACCAGCGGGACCGTGGCGTGGTTGGACGTCGACGATCCGGACTGCCACCGGGTCCTCACCGTGGCGTGGCGGCGGGACACGTACCTCTCCGCCGCCGCGCAACGCTTCCGCGACCACACGATCGAGCACTTCCCCACGCGATGAGCGGTGCGCGCCGTCAGGGCGGTGCCGTCAGGGCGGTGCCGTCAGGGCGGTGCCGTCAGGGCGGTGCCGTCAGGGCGGTGCCGTCAGGGCGGTGCCGTCAGGGCGGTGCCGTCAGGGCGGTGCCGTCAGGGCGGTGCCGTCAGGGCGGTGCCGTCAGGGCGGTGCCGTCAGGGCGGTGCCGTCAGGGCGGTGCCGTCAGGGCGGTGCCGTCAGGGCGGTGCCGTCAGGGCGGTGCGGTCAGGCCGGCCTCGTAGGCGAGGATGGCGGCCTGGACCCGGTTGCGTGCGTCGAGCTTGTCCAGGATGGAGCTGACGTGGGCCTTCACCGTTCCCTCCACGATGTGCAGGGTGTGGGCGATCTCGGCGTTGGAGCGCCCGGCCCCGAGCAGTGCGAGGACGTCGCGTTCGCGTTCGGTCAGGGTGTGCATCCGTTGGCGTGCTCGGGTCGCCGAGACACCCATGTCGCGGTAGTCGCGGATGACGCGGTGGGCGACGGCCGGTGACAGGAACGCCGCCCCGGCCGCGACGGCGTGCACGGCCGTGATCAGCTCACGCGGGTCGGACGCCTTGAGCAGGAACCCGGCCGCGCCGCCGCCGAGAGCGTGCGCGATGTAGTCGTCCTGGCCGAACGTGGTGAGCATGACGACTCTCGTCGCCGGTGCCACCGCGGCGATCCCGGCGGCTGCGGCGAGGCCGTCGAGTCCGGGCATCCGGATGTCCAGCAACGCCACCTGCGGGCGGTGCGCACGCGCCAACTCCACGGCCTGCCGCCCGTCGGCGGCCTCGGCGACGACCTCGATGCCGCCGTCGGTGGCCAGGATCGCCCGCACACCGGCCCGCACCATCGCCTCGTCGTCGGCCAGCAGCACCCGGATCACTACGCCTGCTCCAACCGGGCCTTCGACACCAGCACACCGGCCACGAAACACAACTGGTAGACGTCCGGACCGACATCGAGCAGCCCGTCGCCGGCCTGGTAGTAGACGCAGCTCGCGTCGGCCGGTCGTGGTGGCGCTTCGATCACTCTCGGCGTCCGGCCGATGTCGTGCGGCGGCAGCAGCCGCTCGATGTCCGCGCGTGCCCGGCCGGGCCGCAGTTCCTCGTACCGGTCGTCCGCGAGCCCGGTCCGCGTGGCGGTGAGCTGCTGCACGACGACGAGTGACGCGATCAGCGCGAGCCCGCCGCCGACCGGCAGCGCCGCGGTCTGGAGCAGTCGGCGTCGGGTCAGCCGCCTGCTGACGCCGAGTCCGACACCGGGAGGGCCGTCCTCGCGCGGCGCCGTGTCGTCGGGCAGCACCGCGCGCACCGTCCAGCCGCCGTCCGGCCGGGGGCCCGCCGCGAGCCGGCCGCCGGCCAGCCGGACCCGCTCGTCCAACCCGATCAGCCCCTGCCCGGCCCCCGTGCCGGCACCCGGTCGCGCCGCCGCGTCGTTGACGACCTCGACGCGGGTGCCGGTGTCCTGCCGGGTAAGCGTGACGGTCACCTGCGCGCCCGGCGCGTGCCGGGTGGCGTTGGTCAGCGACTCCTGGACCACGCGGTGGGCTGCCTGGCTGGTCATCGGCGACCAGGCCGGGACCGGGCCGTGGTGCCGGAACTGCACCCGCAGGCCGGCCGCGGCGGCGCGCCGGACCAGGGCGTCGATGCTCTCGTCCGCCGGATGGAGGTCGGCCGCGGCGTCCGCGCGGCCGAGCACCCGGATGATCTCGTGCAGCCGGTGGGTGGCCCGGACCGCGCCGGCCCGCAGCTCGCCCGCGGACCGGCGCTGCTCGTCGGTGAGCCCGGTCGCGAGTTCCAGCGCGCCGCCGTGCAGCGCGATCAGCGCCAGTTCGTGCCCGAGCGAGTCGTGCATGTCCTGCGCGATCCGAGCCCGCTCGCGCAACCGGGCCTGATCGGCGACGATGCCGCGCTCACGCGCGCGTTGTTCGGCGCGCAGCCGCCGGTAGCGGCCGACCCACCACGGCAGCACCGAGGCGGTGAACTCCGCCGACACCACCGAGAGCCAGCCGGCGATCGGGTCGGGCGAGAGCCGGAACGCGAGCGCCAGGCCGGTGAACGTCACGGCGGTGAACACCCACAGCGCGAGCGGGAGGGACGCCATCCACCGGCCCGCCGGGTACGCCAGCACGGCCATCGGCAACAGCAGCCAGCCGCCGCCGTCGAAGGTCAGCACCACCGAGAGGGACAGCCCGGCCGACAGGAGCAGCGGCGGCGCCCAGCACAGGTCTGCTCGCCGGTGTCGCACCGGACCCACGATACAAACCGGGGCGGTCGCCGTGCCCCCGACGAAAGTAAGGGTGCCTGCCTGTCGGAAGTCCAATGCCCCAGCGGGGTCGGCATCCCTAGCGTCGACGCGGTGATCACCGCCGAGCCGGCGGTGTGGTCGCGAAACCCGACCCGACAAGGAGATACGCGAGTGGTACGCACATTCATGACGGTGATCGCCGGTGTGGTGGCGGCTGCGGCGCTCGTCGCGCCGGCCGGCGCCTCGCCGGGCGAGTTGGTGCTGCCCGCGCCGACCGGGCACCACCCGGTCGGTTGGCACCGACTGCACCTGGTCGACCAGGACCGGACCGACCCGTGGGTGCCGACCGGACCACGGGAGCTGATGGTCTCGGTGTGGTACCCGGCCGCCACGGCGCGCGGCGACCGCGTGCCGTACGCCAGCGCCGAGGAGTCGCGGCTGCTGTTGGAGCAATACGGCATCACCGACGTGCCTCCGGATGCGCTGACCAGGGTCCGCACCCACGCGCGGGCCGGAGCGCCGCCGCTGCGCACACCCCGTCGGCTGCCGCTGGTCGTGCTGTCGCCGGGCCTGGCGTTCCCGCGCTGGACGCTCACGACGCCGGCCGAGGACTTGGCCAGTCGCGGATATGTCGTGGTCGGCGTCGACCACACCTACGAGGGCGCGGCGGTCACGTTCCCCGACGGGCGCGTGGCCGAGTGCGTGGTGTGCGAGGGCGGCGCGAGCGGCGCGGCGATCACCGCCAGTAGGGCCTTGGACATCTCGTTCGTGCTGGACCGCGTGCTCGCCCGGTACCGGAACCTGGTCGACCCGCACCGGATCGCGGCCGGGGGCCACTCGATCGGCGGGGCCGCCGCCGGCGCCACGATGCTCGCGGACCCGCGCGTGGACGCCGGGTTCAACCTCGACGGATCGTTCCAGCCGGCTTTCACCCGGGACCTGCCCCGCCCGTTCCTCCTGGTGAGCGCGGAGGACCGGAGTCCGGGGAACCGCCCGGACTGGGATCAAACGTGGCCGCGCCTGACCGGCTGGCGGCACTGGCTCCAGGTGCCGGACATGCAGCACGCTTCGGCGAGCGACGCCGCCGTCATCGTGGAATGGCTGGGCCTGCCCGCCCAGCCGCTGCCGGGCACCCGGGTGGTCGAGATCATCCGCACCTACCTGGCCGCGTTCGCCGACCTGCACCTGCGGCACCGCCCCCAACCGCTGCTGGACGGGCCGTCGCCCCGGTTCCCCGAGGTGCGCTTCGTGAGCCCGGCCCGTTGATCAGGGGCGACGACTCGTAACGTCGCGCGGCGTCCGGTCGATCCTCCCGCTGGCCTGGCAGTCCGCCCGATCCGGGAGAGTGGCGTGAGCGAACGACCCGGACTACCCGGACCGCCCCGGCGCCGCCTCCGCGTCCGGCTGCACCGAGGGCCCCAGCCCGAGTGCCGCCCGAACCTCGAAGTGCCGCAACAGGAACGCCCGCTCGTCCAGCCGCTTCCGCCGCAGCCAGCCGGTGACCTCGGCGTTGCACTTGCTCGTGTTGCACGCACGGCAGGCGGGCACGATGTTGTCGAGGGTGTAGCGCCCGCCGCGCGAGAGGGCCAGCACGCAGTCCCGTTGCAGCGGCTGGTCGGTCGCGCCGCAGTACGCGCACCCGCCCCAGGCGGTCCGGAGCGCGGTCCACTGCTCGTCGGTCAGGTCGTGCTCGACGCGGTCCATCCGGCGTTGGCGTCGGCGAGCGGCACGGGCCTTTCGACTTCGGTTGACCGCCATCCGGACAGCGTACCCAGCCCCCCGGTCAGGGCGGACGGGCAGCCGGCGAGCGGTTCCACAAAGGACAGAGCGGTAGAGACAACCACCCGCCTGAGTAGACGTGTGACTACCAGGGCGGACGCTGGAAGACGCGTGTCGAGTAAGCTCTGACGCCTTGGCCGCCCGACGCCGCCTCGACCCGTAGTCCTTCCCGGCAGGGCGGGCACGCTGTCGAAAACGCGTCCGGCGGTGAGCCGCCTCGCGTGCTCTAAAGTAAGGGTGTGACCACGTCACAGGCGATATCCGGAACACCGGCGCGGCTACGGAAGTGACAGGGAGCAGGAGCGTGGGACCGAAGAGCACGGCGAGTCCTGCGCGCAGGCCCACCCTCCACGACGTCGGACGCCTCGCGGGGACATCGACGGCCGTCGTCAGCTACGTCCTCAACGGCGGGCCCCGGCCGGTTTCGGACAAGACGCGGATCAAGGTCGAAGAAGCCATCCGGATGCTCGGCTACCGGCGCAACCCCCTCGCGGGCGCGTTGAGCGGTGGCCGGTCCAACCTCGTCGGGCTGCTGGTGCCCGACACCGCGAACGCCTTCTTCGGCGAACTCTCGCGCTGCATCGAGGCGGAGGGGCGTCGCCGAGGCCTGCTCACCCTGCTCGGCAACACCGGCTACCACTCGTCCCTCGGGGACGAATACGGCAAGGCGTTCTCGGAGCTGCGACCACGCGGGATCTTCGTGACGACCGGCGAGGAGCCCCGACAGGAGGACGGGACGCCCAGGGTCTACGTGCAGTGGGCCGCGCCCGACACCACCTCGCCGAGCGTGACCTTCAACGACTTCCAGGGCGCGAAGCTCGTCGTGGAGCACCTGCTCCGACACGGCTACCAGGACATCTTCTGCGTGGCCGGAGCAATCGAGGAGGGTCCGGCGCAAGGCCGGGAAGGCGGCTGGCGCCAGGCGATGGAGGACGCCGGACTGCCCACGGAAGGTAGGCTCATCCGTGCCCTCTTCGACCGGGTGGAGGTGGAGAGGGCGGTGCGGCACGTCCTCGAAAGCGAGCACCGGCCGCGCGCGATCTACGCCACGACCGACGAGCAGGCGCTCGTGACGATCCGCACGGCGACGAACCTGGGGCTGCGCGTGCCGGATGACCTCGCCGTGGTGGGCTTCGACGGCATCCGCGAGGCACGGCTCGGGAGCTTCCCGCTCACCACCATCAGCCTGCCGCTGGAGGAGCTGGCGGTCCGCGCCTTCGACGCCCTGGACGCCGTGGACGAAGGCGAAGGTCCGGGGGCTTCGGTGGTGTTGGACGGCACGCTCAGCATCGGCGTGACGTGCGGTTGCGAGCACGGCACAGCCGCCGACGGGTGATTCCCGCGGTGTCCGGGTCGCGCCGGCCCCGCCACGCGAGCACACGGCGGGGCTGACGCTGTCCGACCAGGCCTACGGCTTGGGCGTGTGCTCGTCCGACCCGTAGTTCGGGCTCAAGGACAGGGCGCTGAACCGGAACGGGCGGTCGACGCGGTTGAAGCCGAGCGGGCAGTGGCGGACGCCCGCGGGCAGGTAGACCGAGCCGCTCGTGGTGATCGTGTGCCGGACGCCCTCGATGTCCAGGTAGATCTCCGCGCCGAGGTCGTCCACGTTGTCCGGGTCGTTGCCGTGCCAGATCAGGACCTCGTCGTAGTCGTGCTCGTGCTCCTTCACCCACTGCACGGGGGTGTCGCACTCGCTGATCCACGTGTAGGTCAGGTGGATCTTGCTCTGGGGCACCTCCTGCGAGCGCATGAGGGCGAGCGCGGGGCCCACGTTGTCCGGCTCCACGATGTCGGCGGCGGCTCCCTCGTTGACGAGGTCGTCGATACAGCTCTGCATCTTCCTGACGAACAGGTGTTCGTACGGACTGGTCATCGTCCCTCTTCCTCCGGTGGTCGCCCTGGGCGGTCGGCGCCGAGGCTAGCAACGTTCTAAACGATTAGATAGATCCTCCGGAACCTCTTCCGTCCTGCCGGAAGCCGACGTACTGTGTGGCGCAGTTCATCCGGGACCGAGCGCGGGGGGGCACGGTCTAACGGCTTAGAACCCAGACCATCCGCCTTCGGAACTGGAGTTGCCCAATGTCGCGCAGACCCCCACGCCCCCGGCACGCCGTCGGGTCGGGCAGGCCGGCCGGACGCCCCTCGTCCAGGCTGCTCGGCGTCACCGCCGGTGTCGTCCTCGCCGCGGCGGCGCTCACGGGCTGCGCTCCTCCGGAACGGGCCGGGGACGGTGGGAGCGGCACGCTCCGCATCGCCGCCGCCACCGACCCCGGCGAGAGCCTGAACCCCTACGCGAGCAACCAGAGCCCCACCCAGCAGCTCCGCAGCGCCCTGCTGTACGAGGGCCTCACCCGCCTGGACCCCACGGGCAAGGTCGAGTGGCGCCTCGCCACCGACATGACCCCGAACGCGGACTTCAGCGAGTGGACGATCAAGCTCCGCCCCGGCGTCGAGTTCACCGACGGGAGCGGCTTCACCTCCGCCGACGTGGTGGCGAGCATCAAGTACCTGCGCGACCCCGCGCACGCCGTCCAGGGGCTGGCGTTCATCGAGAAGATCGACCCGGACGCCGTGGCGGCGGTGGACGAGCTGACCGTCCGGGTCGGGTTGAGCGAGCCCTTCGCACCCTTCAAGGACATCTGGGCGAACGTCCTGCTGCCCATGACCAAGGCGGGCTCGGTGCCCGAGCAGCCGATCGGCACCGGACCGTTCGCGGTCAAGAGCTTCTCCGCCGGACGACAGTCCACATTGGAGCGGTTCGACGGCCACTGGGGTGACCGGCCCAAGCTCGGCACGATCGACATCGTGGAGTTCCCGAGCCAGCAGGCGCAGGCGAACGCCCTGCTCTCCAACCAGGTCGACATCGCCTCGGGCGCGACCCCGACCATCGCGAAGTCGCTCGCGGGCCGGGACGACATCGAACTCCTCGACAGCAAGGGCGACTTCACGCTGCGGATCGGCTTCAACACCACCGTGGCTCCCTTCGACGACGTGCGGGTGCGCCAGGCGCTGCGCCTCCTGGTCGACCGGGAACAGGTCGTGTCCAACGCGTTCGGCGGGTACGCGCGGGTGGCGAACGACCACGAGGGCGGCACGCCGCAGTGCGGCACACCGGAGATCACCCAGCGCGCGCAGGACATCGAGCAGGCGAAGAAGCTCCTCGCCGAGGCGGGCCAGAGCGGCCTGTCGTTCGCCGTCACCACCGACGGACTCCTGCCCGGCATGCAGGAACTGGCCCAGGTGTTCTCCGAGAACGCCGCGAAGGCGGGCGTGAAGGTCGACGTCAACATCGTCACGGTGCCGGAGCTGCTGTCGAAGTGGGGCCAGTGGCCGGCGTTCATCGACTTCAACCCGATCCCCTACCTGCCGACCGTGATCGGCGGCCTCCTCCCGGACCGGGTCGGGAACGCCACGCACTGGGACAACGCCGACTTCGTGGGGCTCGCCGACCAGCTCTTCGTCGCGCCCGAGCCGCAGCAGTGCTCGATCATGAACCGGATGCACGTGATCGAGCACCAGCAGGGGGCGACCATCGTGCCCGCGTTCGTCAACGTGCTGATGCCCTACCGCAGCAACGTCAGCGGGCTGGTGCCGGACGTGAACGGCCGCCCGCTGTCCTTCCTGACGAACGTGACGGTCGGCGGCTGACCATGTCCCGACTGACGATGCGGATACGCACTCTCCATCGCGGTTCGCCGCCGGGTGCGAGGAGCACCACGATCCGGTGGCTGGCAGGTCGGCTCGTTCTCGGCGTGCTCGTGCTGTTCCTGGTGTCGGTGCTGCTCTTCCTCGTGACGCAGGCGCTGCCGGGCGACGTGGCGCGGATCATCCTGGGCAAGGACGCGACCGTCGAGCAGGTGGCGGCCCTCCGCCGGCAGCTCGGGCTCGACCGGTCGCTCGTCGCCCAGTACTGGCAGTGGCTCTCCGGCGTGCTCACCGGGGAGATGGGCACCTCCCTGGAGAACGGCGAGCCCGTGGTCGACATCATCGGGCCGAGGATGTTCAACTCGTTCACCCTCGGCCTCATCTCGATGGTCCTGATCCTCCCGCTCGCCGTGGTCATCGGCGTCCTCAGCGCCTACCGGCGCGACAGCGCCTTCGACAAGGCTTTCGTCGCGGTGTCCTCGCTGTTCACCGCGCTCCCGGCCTTCGTCGTGGGAATGCTGCTGATCGCGTTCTTCGCCACGTCGGTGCTCGGCGTGCTGCCGGGCGTCTCGAACATCCCGCCCGGAGACCTGCCCTGGTGGTACCCGGCGGAACTCGTCCTGCCGGTCACCACCCTGACGCTCATGGGTGTCATGTACCTCGGGCGCCTGGTTCGCGCCTCGTTCATCGACGCGATGAACAGCGAGTACGTGCAGACGGCGATCCTGAAGGGACTCAGCGGTCGCCGCATCCTGTTCCGACACGCCCTGCCCAACGCGATCGCGGCAAGCCTTCCGGCGGCCAGCCTCGTCGCCGCGGTCACCATCACGGGCGTCGTCGTGGTCGAGTACGTGTACTCCTACCCGGGCCTCGGGACGGCGGTGGTCAGCGCGGTGAATTCCCACGACCTGCCCGTGATGCAGGCGTCCATCCTCATCCTCGCCACCGCGTACTACGTCTTCAACCTCCTTGCGGACGTCTTCGCGGCCATGAGCAGGTCGCGATGAAGGAGCAGGCAGTGACGATGAATCAGACACCCGGCCTGCCGGTGCCGGAGACTCCGCTGATCGGGGACGCGGCGGGCGCTGTCGCCGTGGCGGGTGGGAAGAGCGGCCTCTCCGTGCTCGGCCGTGCCCTCCGCACCGGACCGGCCCGGCTCGGGCTCGTGCTGCTCACGGCGGTCGGACTGGTGGTCGTGCTCGGGCCGTTGCCCGCGCCCCATGCCCCGGACGCCATCGTCGGGCAGCCGTTGGCGGGGCCGGGCGGGAAGTTCCTGCTGGGCACCGACATCCTCGGCCGGGACGTGCTGAGCCGCCTGCTCCACGGGGGCCTCAACCTGACGTGGATGGCGTTGCTCGCCGCGGGTCTCGGCGTGTTCCTCGGCTGTCTCGTCGGCCTCACCGCCGCCTACCGGGGCGGAGCCGTCGACACGGTGCTGATGCGGGCCATGGACGTCCTGTTGAGCTTTCCCGAGATCATCTTCGTGCTCCTGTTCGTGTCCATGCTCGGCCGGAGCACGCTGCTGACCGCGGTGCTCGTCGGAGTGGCGTTCGTGCCCGGCGTCTCCCGCGTGATGCGCGGCGCGGCACTGCCGGTGATCGGCAGCGAGTACGTGCTCTGGGCGCGGGCGAACGGGCTGCCGGCGACGCGGATCCTCCTCCGGGAGGTTTTGCCCGGCGTGACCTCGCCGCTCATGGTGGAGACCGGCATGCGGCTCGTCTGGGCGGTCTCGGCGATCGCCTCGCTGAGCTACCTCGGGTTCGGCATCGCCCCGCCGGCGGCGGACTGGGGCCTGATGGTCGGCGAGAACCAGGACGGCCTCTCGATCGCTCCCCTCCCGGTGCTCGCGCCGATCGCGCTGATCCTCATGATGGCGCTCGGGGGCAACCTCATCGCCGAATCCGTCGCCAGGACGGTCGGCCGCACGGAAGGGAAGAACTGACGTGGCGAAGGAGGTGCGGGTCTCCGGCGTCACCGTGACGGTCGACGCCACGGGCAGCGACATCGTCCGCGACATCGGTTTCGAACTCGGCCGGGGCGAGGTCATGGGCGTGGTCGGCGAGTCGGGCTCCGGCAAGAGCACACTCGCGCTCGCGCTGCTGGGGTTCGCGCGGAAGGGCGCGACGATCACCGGCGGACGAGTGGTCGTCGACGGCGTCGACCTGCTCGCCCTGCCGGAAGGGCAGTTGCGTCGCGCACGGGGGAGCAAGGTCGCCTATGTCCCACAGGACCCGGCGACCGCGCTGAACCCGAGCCTGAGCCTGGCGACCCAGCTCACCGAGGGGCTGCGGTTGCCCGCGCGCGAGGCGCTGTCCCGCGTCCGGCCGCTGCTCAAGGCCGTGGGGCTGCCGAGCGACGACGCGTTCCTCAAGCGCCGTCCCCGGCAACTGTCCGGTGGTCAGCAGCAGCGCGTTGCCATCGCGATGGCGATCGCGGCCGGACCGCGCCTGATCGTGCTCGACGAGCCGACCACCGGGCTCGACGTCTCCACCCAGGCCCGGGTGCTCGAAATGGTGCGCGAACTCTGCCGGGAACACGACATGGCGGCGATCTACGTCTCCCACGACCTCGCCGTCGTGGCCGACGTCGCCGACTACGTCACCGTCATGTACGGGGGCGAGGTGGTCGAGAGCGGCACCGACCGGGACGTGCTCATCCGCGCCGCCCACCCGTACACCCGCGCGCTGCTGGCCGCGGTGCCCTCCGCGACCCACCGGCACCGACTCGTCCCGATCCCCGGACGTGCCCCCAGTGCCGACGAGAGCCGGCCGGGATGTGTCTTCGCGCCGCGTTGTGCCCACGCCGTGGCCGAATGCGGGGAGAAGCACCCCGAGCTCGTGCCGGGGCCGTCGGGAACGCTGGCACGATGCCTGCGCACGGACGAGGTGGTGCGGACACCGCGAGTCCTGCCGCGCGCGGACGAGACGAACGTGGTCGCCGATGGACAGGCCGTGTTCTCGGTCTCCGGTCTGAACGCCGGGTACGGCGGCAGGCAGATCCTCTTCGACGTGTCGTTCGGCCTCGCCCGGGGCGAGTGCCTGGCCCTCGTCGGCGAGTCGGGCAGCGGCAAGACCACGATGTCGCGTTGCCTCGTGGGCCTGCACGAGGAGCAGGAGGGGACGCTGACGTTCGAGGGTCGCCAAGTTCCAGCCATAGCGGGAAAACGCAGCAAAGAGACGCGCCGCGAGTTGCAGTACGTCTTCCAGAACCCTTACGGCTCGCTCAATCCCCATCGCAGCGTGGAGAGCAGCCTCGTCGTGCCACTACAGCACTATTTCGGCGTGAGCGCGCGCGAGGCCAGGACGCGGGTGCGGGAGGCGCTTGAGCGCGTCGAGATCTCCTCGCAGCTCGCCGGCCGCTACCCGTCCGAACTGTCCGGAGGGCAGCGGCAGCGGGTCGCGATCGCCCGTGCCCTCGTGTGCGAGCCGAAACTGCTCATCTGCGACGAGGTGACGTCCGCGCTGGACGTGTCGGTGCAGGCGTCCGTGGTGGAACTGCTGCGTTCACTCTTGGGCGACGGCCTGTCGATGATCTTCGTCACCCACAACCTGGCCGTCGTGCGCAGCATCGCGGACAGCGTCGTCGTGCTGAGCCAAGGGCGGGTCGTGGAGTCGGGCGCGGCCGATCCCGTGCTCACCACGCCTTCGCACCCTTACACGCAGAGTCTCATCGCCGCCACGCTTGAGGTGCCCGATACCTTCGAACCCGCCGTTTAGCGCTTGGAGGACGAGCTAAGACCACTCGGAGCAGGGAACGACCCCGAATCCCCGACTGGGGAAGACGGCGTCCATGAAGAAGTCGTGCATGGCCGGATCGCCGTCGGCGCAACCGTCCCGCAGCACGGTCACCCGGTAGCCGCGATCCGCCGCGTCGTAGCACGTCGCGGCCACCATCGCGCTGGTCGCGACGCCTGCGACCACGACGCTGTCGACGCCGCCGGCGCGGAGCACCAGGTCGAGATCCGTGCCGGCGAACGCGCTGGCGCGGCGTTTCAGCACGACGACGTCCTCGTCGGCCACCGGCAGGTCGACCTCGGTACCGGCCGATCCCTCGTGGAAGGTGTCCCCGGCTTCGTAGAACGTCCTGAACAGAGCGTTGCCCGGCGGCAAGTCGGTCCCGTTGCCCCGGACGGCGAAGCGCACGAACACCACCAGGACACCGGCCGCGCGGGCGCGCGGGAGCAGGTCGGTGAGCGGCGGCAGGACCTGCTTGGCGAACGGGTAGTTGCCCGTGATACCACGCTGGAGGTCACCGATGATCAGTGCGGTGGTCATGACAGGCTCCCGTTCGGCCGCTCCATCCCACCAACCTACCGGTCGTGAAAATCGACACGAGTTGGGCGTAATCGGGCACTGTGCCTGATCAGGCAGACCGCGGTCACGCGCCTTGACCCGCTCGTCCCGGCGGCGGTACAGGTAGCGGTTGGGGGGCGCCGTCTGTGCAAGTCGAGCGCCTGGGGTTGTCGTGGTGGTTGAGGTCCGTTTGCTGGGTTCCGTCGATGTCGTGGTCGACGGTCGGGTGGTGGATGTGGGGTCGCCGCGGCAGCGGCACGTGCTGGCTGCGTTGGTGGCCGAGCCGGGTCGGCCGGTGCTGCCCGAGGTGGTGGTGGAGCGGGTGTGGGGGCAGCGATCCGGGGAGCGGATGCCGCCGTCGTTGCACACCTACATCTCGCAGTTGCGTCGTGCCCTCGCTCCGGTCGGGGTGACGATCACCCGCGCCGGCGGTGGTTACCTGTGCCCGGTAGACCCGTCGGCGGTGGACACGCACCGGTTCGCCGATCTCGTCGCGCAGGCCCGTGTCGCCGATGACGACGTCGAGGCGGTGGGGCTGTGGGAGCAGGCATTGGGACTGTGGCGTGGCGACCCGCTGTCCGGCCTCGACACACCGTGGGCGAACCAGTGGCGCATCCGACTGCAGGATGAGCGCACCGCGGCCGAGTTGGACCACATCGACGGGCTGCTGCGGGTCGGCCGGCACGGTGAGGTGTTACCGCTGCTGGCCGCGCAGGTCGAGGACCGGCCGTTGGACGAGCGGCTGGCCGGCCAGTACCTCACGGCGTTGTACCGGTCGGGTCGCCAGGCCGACGCCTTAGCCCGCTACCAGGTCGTGCGGGAGCGGTTGGCCGAGGATCTGGGTGCTGATCCCGGCCGTGAGTTGCAGGCTTTGTACCACCGGATCCTCACCGCCGACACCACGCTGACCGAGCCGGCGGACGACCACTCCGCACCCCGGCAACCGTCACCGGTGCCCCGACAACTCCCTCCTGCGCCACCGCACTTCGTCGGCCGTGCCGACGAGATGGCACGCCTGACCTCCACCCTGACGGCGGCGGAAGGCGGCGGGACGGTGGTGATCTCGGCGTTGGCCGGAGCCGGCGGGATCGGCAAGACCTGGCTGGCACTGCACTGGGCCCACCACGTGGTCGACCGGTTCCCGGACGGCCAACTCTTCGTGGACCTGCGCGGCTTCAGCCCCGACAGCTTGCCCCTCGACCCGACGGTCGCCGTGCGAGGGTTCCTCGACGCCCTCGACGTCGACCCGGCCCGCATCCCCACCGACCCGCAGGCACAGACCGCCCTGTACCGCAGCCTGGTCGCCGACAAACGCATGCTGATCGTGCTGGACAACGCCGCCACCACCGACCAGATCACCCCACTGCTACCCGGCAGCCCGACCTGCACCGTCATCGCCACCAGCCGCCGCCGGCTCACCACCCTGATCAGCCGGCACGGCGCCCACCACCTCCACCTCGAACCCCTCACCGAAGACGAAGCCCGCACCCTGCTCACCGACCGCGCCGGCCCCACCCGCGTCGCCGCCGAACCCGACGCCGTCACCGACCTGCTGACCTACTGCCGGGGTTTCCCGTTGGCGTTGAGCCTCATCGCCGGACGCGCCCACACCGAGCCCCGACTACCCCTGACTAAAATCGCCGCCGAACTCCGCGAGCTGGGCCTGGACGCATTGGACGACGACGAACCGACCGGCAGCCTGCCCACCGTGCTGTCCTGGTCCTACCGAACCCTCACCCTCGAACAACAACACGCCTTCAGCCTCCTGGGCACCGCACCAGGACCCGACATCAGCCTGCCGGCCGCAGCCGGCCTCACCGGGCACCCACTCGGCCACACCCGACGCCTGTTACGCGCCCTCACCGAGGCATCCCTGCTCGACCACGACCCCGACGACCGGTACTCGATGCACGACCTCGTGCGCGCCTACGCCGCCACCACCGCCGACGACCTCGCCGAGGACGTGCGAGAGCAGGCGCTGCGCCGCGTCCTGGACTTCTACACCCACACCGCCGACGCCGCCGACCGCCTGGTCTACCCGCACCGCCCGCCGACGCCGATGGACCCGCTCGCCCCGGACACCCGCCCCCACCCCCTGCCCGACACCGCGGCGGCGCTGGCCTGGTTCGACACCGAACACCCCCACCTGCTCGCCGCCCAGCAGACCGCCGCCGCCCAACCGTGGCACCACACCGTCTGGCACCTCGCCCGGACCACGGCCGCCTACCACATCCGGCGTGGACACCGGGTCGACAAGCTCACGATGTGGCAGGCAGCGCTGAACGCCGTCGTCCACCTGCCCGACCCCACCGTCCGAATCCACACCCACCGGTTCCTCGGCCGCGCCTACGGCGACCTCGCGCGGCACGACGAGGCGGTCGAGCACCTGCGGCAAGCCCTCACCCTGGCCGAGCGACACCACGACAACGTCCAGCAGGCCCATACGCACCACGCGCTCACGAAGGCCTGGGAGCTGGTCGAGGACTACGAGCAGGCGCTGGCGCACGCCACCGACGCCCTGCGCCTCTACCGCACCGTCGAAGAACCGGTGTGGCACGCCAACGCGCTCAACTCGGTGGGCTGGATCGCCGCCCAGCTTGGCGACTACGACACCGCCCGCCGCCACTGCGAGGAAGCGCTCACCCTGCACCGCCGGCACAACGACCCCGAAGGCGAGGCGAACGCCCTGGACAGCCTGGCCTTCATCGCCCACCACACCGGCGACCACCAGCAGGCGGTCGACAACTACCAGCAGGCCCTCGCCCTGTTCCGCGGCCTGCGCCACACCTACATCTCCGCCGGCATCTTCGACTGGCTCGGCCACTGCCACACCGCGCTCGGCCGGCACGACCAAGCCCGCGCCGCGTGGCGGGAAGCCCTCCGGCTGTACCAGGACCAGGGCCGCGACGACGCCGCCGCGCAGGTCCAGCGCCAACTGGACGAGCAGGAGGCCGGCTCCTGACGTGGGAACCGGTCGCCCGGTGTCAGTGGGCGGCCGGCCACGTGATCGCAGGCGTCAGGGCGGCTCGGACGCCCTGACGGGTCGACCGGGCTCCGCCGGTGTCGTGAACCGACCCCGCCCGGCGGCGAAGGCAAGCCCCACCTGCACGACGCACACCGCGATCAGGAACAGGATCGGGGCCGACCACGAGCCGGTCACGTCCCGCAGCACCCCGACCAGGAACGGACCGCCGGCGGCGACGAGGTAGCCACCGCTCTGGGCCAGCGCCGACAGCGCGGCGGTGCCGGCGGCGGAGCGGGTTCGCAGGCTGAACAGGGCCAGGGTCAACGGGAACACGCCGCCGCCCACGCCGATCAGCAGCGCCCACAGCCACGGCGCCGAAGCCGGTCTCGTCAGGAGTCCCGCGAGGCCGAGGAGCTGGCACGCGGTCAGGCCCGCGCCGAGGCAGCCCTGTGTCCGCATCCGGGACGCGAGAACGGGAACCACGAAGTACACCGGCACACCGGCGAGGACGCTGAGGGACAGCAGCGCACCGGCCTCGCTGAACGAGAAGCCCACATCGTGGTACACCGTGGGCAGCCAGGCCATCACGGTG
This sequence comes from Actinosynnema sp. CS-041913, assembly GCF_050942485.1. Classification (NCBI taxonomy): domain Bacteria; kingdom Bacillati; phylum Actinomycetota; class Actinomycetes; order Pseudonocardiales; family Pseudonocardiaceae; genus Actinosynnema; species Actinosynnema sp. CS-041913. The sequence goes on from NZ_CP192037.1 coordinate 5,479,025, forward strand.
AACGCGAGCAACGACTGCGTCGCGAACAGCAGCGTGACCACCCACGCGACCGGACTGCGCATCATGGCCCGCACGGACACCCCGGTCTCGGCAGGAGCCGCGCCCCGACGCACCAGAGGCAGCCAGACGATCAGCGCGGCGGCGGCGAGCACCGACCACGCGGCGAGGCCGCCCCGCCAGCCACCGGTGACGGTGCCGACCGGCACCGTCGCCACCGCGCCGAGGGCCGCACCGAGGGACAGCACGGCGCTGTACGCACCCGTGACCTCGCCGACGCGGCGTGGGAACTCCGCCTTGACGACCACCGGGACCAGGACGTTCGCGGTGGCGATGCCGGCGCAGGCCAGCAACGTCCCGGCGAGCAGCGTGGCTTCGCCACCGGAGACGCGGACCAGCAGCCCGACGAGCAGTGCGCCGACCGCGATCGCCAGCCCGGCCGGGGCGCCGACCCAGCGCACCAGCCGGGGCGTCGCGGCGGCGACCACGCCGAAGCACACCACCGGCAGCGTCGCGGCGGTCGACGCGGCCACCGTCGACATCCCCAAGTCGCCGCGCACCTGGTCGAGCACCGCGCCCAGGCTGGTGACCGCCACCCGGAGGTTCGCGGCGATCAGCAGAATGCCGGCCAGCACCGCCACCACCCGGGCAGGCGGTCGGCGCGGCAACCTCATCGCCCACCCGGCCGCCTGCCCACCGGAGCGGCGCGGTGGCCGTGGGCAAGCGCTTCCGGCGTGCCGCGGAACGGTTCGCCGCTCAAGCCACACCGACCGATCGCCCGGCCTCGACGAGGTGGCGCACGGCTGCCACGGCGGTGGCGAACAGCGGCTCCACGGCCGGCGCGGGCCCGCCGGCGCGGACGGCGTCCTCGCTCCACATCATCATCACGCTGCCGGTGCGCACGTCCAGCACGGACCCGACGATGAAGACCGCGGCCGTCTCCATCTCCGAGCAGACGGCCCCGCCCCGGCGCCAGATCTCCAGGCGCTCCACCAGTTCCGCGGCGAGCGGCATCCGTTCGGGCTCCATCTCGCCGTAGTACGAGTCCTTGGTGTGCGCGAGCCCGCACCGGTACGGCACTCCCCCGGCGTCCGCCGCCTCCTGGAGCGCCCGCACCACCTCGATCGTCGCCACGGCGGGGAACTCGACGGGCAGGTACTGCTTCGTCGTCCCCTCGTCCCTGATGGCTCCGGTCACGATGGCCAGTTCCCCGTTCCGGGTGCCGGGCTGCAGCGAGCCGGACACGCCCACGCGGATCATCGTGTCGACACCGAGGGCGGCCAGCTCCTCCACCGCGAGGGCCGTCGACGGTCCCCCGACGCCGGTCGAGGTGACCACCACGGTCTCGCCGGCCAGCGATCCGCGCCAGGTCTCGAACTCGCGGTTGCGCACGACGAACTCCGGCTCGTCGAGGAGCGCGGCGATGGCGGCGGCGTGGTCGGGGTTGGCGGGCAGCAGCGCGTACCCGCCGACGTCCCGCACGTCCAAGTGGAGGTGGTGGGCGCGGCCGTTCGTAGTCATACCGGGTCTCCTCGGTCCGTCACGGTCAACGACAGAAAGTCAGGAATCACGTACGTCCGTCACTATTGACCGACACCGTAGAGGGCTATTACCTTCGCCACAACAACTTGACCGAGGAGGGGACGGAGCGTGCACCACACGCCACCGATCGAGTCCGCGCTGCTTGCGGCCATGAGTTCGCAGGCAGGCCCGATGGGCGCCCGCGCCGCGCTCGGACACCTTCGGCAACAGGGGTTCGCCGTCAGCGAGTCGACGGTCAGCCGGTTGCTGCGGGAGCTGGACGAGCGGGCGTTGACCCGGTCACTCGGCAAGAAGGGGAGGGTGCTCACCGAGGAGGGCCGGCGGGCCGCCGCGAACCTGCTGCTGGACCACCGGCGGGCGTCCACCTTCGCCGACGCCCTCAACCTGCGGGACGTCCACGACCTGGTGGACCACCTCGCGGGGAGGCGCGGGATCGAGCGGGAAGCCGCGCGGGCCGCCGCGCTGCGGGCCCGGCCCGAGGAGCTGGCCCAGCTCCGCAAGATGGTCGAGACCACCGGCTCGGGTCGCTGGCAGGAACGGCTCGGCTTCCACCGGACGATCGGCGAGGCGTCGCACAACAGGCAGATCCAAGCCATCACCAGCACGCTGTTCGACGAACGCCTCGACCCGTTGGAACACCTGCTGGTGCTGATCGGGATCAAGCAGGAAGCGCTGGTGCGGTGGGACGGGGAACACCGCGGCATCGTGGCGGGCATCGCGGACCGGGATCCGGACCGCGCCGAGCGCCTGATGGTCGTGCACCTCGACGGGATGATCCGGGACACCGAGCTGTTCGCGAACAGCGGCAACGCCTACGTCATCCACGCGGTGCTCGCGGAGATCGAATCCAGGTGAAACCACCGTCCTGCGCACGCGAGTGACCAGGATGCACATCGTTCGGGAGCGCACATGACCCAGATCCTTTCGCAGCACGGGATGAGCCGCCGCTCGTTCCTCCGGACCACCGGGCTGGGCACGTCCGCGGCGGCCGGGATGTGGCTCGCGGGCTGCGGCGCCGCGGGTGACGGGTCCGCCGCCGGGGGTCGGGTGTCGGTGAAACTCGGCTGGATCCCGAACGTCGAGTACTCCGGCATCTTCGTCGGCGTCGCGGACGGGTTCTACGCCAAGCAGGGCCTGGAGGTCGAGGTCGTGCCGGGCGGGCCGAACTCGGCGGTCACGCCGCTGGTCACGACGAACCGGGTCGACGTCGGCATCGAGGCGATCCCGGAGAACGTCGCCACCGCCGTCACCGGCGGCGCGAAGCTGAAGATCGTCGGCGCCGGGTTGCAGAAGAGCCCGGAGTGCTGGATCTCGCTGGCGGACAACCCGGTCCGGACGCCCAAGGACATCGAGGGCCGGAAACTCGGCATCACGCTGGCGGGCAAGAACACCGCGCTGGTGTTCATGAAGAAGAACGGCGTCGACCCCGACAAGGTGTCGCTCGTGCCCATCCAGTTCGACCCGGCGCCGCTGGCGGCCCGCGAGGTCGACGCCCTCTGGGGGTTCGCGTCCAACCAGCCCGTGGCGCTGGGCCTGCGCGGCATCGAGACCCACGTGATGCCGATGGCCGACTACGGTTTCAACCGGATGCAAGGCGTGTTCTTCGTGACACAGGCCACTTTGGACGATCCCACCGCGCGGGAGAACGCGCGGAAGTTCCTGGCCGGCAGCCGACAGGGCTGGGACGCCGCGCTGCGGAGCCACCAGCGCGCGGCGGAGGTGACGGTCCAGAAGTACGGCCAGGACCTCGGCCTCAAGCTCGACGAGCAGGTCAAGACGCTGACCGCGATGGCGCCGTACGTCAGCGGCGCGGAGGCCGCCTCGAAGGGGCTGCTCTGGATGCCCGACGCGCTGATCGAGGAGACGATCGCGAGCCTGGCCAGCATCGGCATCACCGCCGACAGGTCCCTGTTCACCAACGAACTCCTCGAAGGATGACCCGGTGTCGGATCGGAGGGAAGCGATGCTCGAAGCCGCCGCGCGAGTCGACGCCGCACCGGGTGGTGGCCCACCACCCGGTGACGGGATCACCATTCGCGGTCTGAGCAAGACCTACCTGGGCGGCGCCTCGGCGATCGAAGCGCTGCGCGAGTTCACCTACGAGTCCCGCCGCGGCGAGTTCGTGGGGCTGCTCGGCCCCTCGGGCTGCGGCAAGTCCACGGTCCTGCGCGTGCTGGCCGACCTGGAGACACCGACCGGCGGCACGGTCTCCGTCCACGGGCACACCCCGAGGCAGTTGCGCGAGCGGCACGGCATCGGGGTCGCCTTCCAGGACGCCGGCCTGTTGCCGTGGCGCACGGTGGAGGCGAACATCCGGCTCCCGCTGGAGGTCGCCGGCCGCCGCGACGACCGGGAGGTGGCCGACCTCATCCGCCTGGTCGGCCTCACCGGGTTCGAGAAGGCCCGCCCGTCGCAGCTTTCCGGCGGGATGCGGCAGCGGGTCTCGCTCGCGAGGTCCCTCGTCACCCGGCCGGAACTGCTGCTGCTGGACGAGCCGTTCGGCGCGCTGGACGACCTGACCCGCCAGCGCCTCAACTTCGAACTCCAGCGCATCTGGTCGGAGCGCGGCACCACCACCGTGCTCGTCACGCACGGCATCGCCGAGGCGGTGCTGCTGTCCGACACCGTCATCCTGATGTCCCCGCGCCCCGGCACCGTGGTCGAGGTCGTCCCCATCGACCTGCCCCGGCCGCGGACCGCGGAAATCCTGCGGGACAAGGCGTTCCACGCGCTGTGCGACGAGCTGGCCCGCAAGTTGTTCGCGGGCGGCGAAGACGGGAAGACCCGGTGAACGGCGCGGCGCCCGGACGACAGCGCAGCGAGGTCGCCCCCGGACGGCGGCGCAGCGTGGTGGCGTCCGGACGGTTGCGCCGCGTGGTCGCGCCCGGCCTGACCGTGCTCGCGCTGGTCCTGGTCTGGCAGGCGGCCTCGTCGTTCGGCAACCTCGCGGCGGTGGTGCCGTCGCCTCTGGACGTGCTGCGGCAGATGGGGGACGATGCGCACTACTACCCGCAGAACGCGGCGGCCACGATGTCGTCGGCGGCGCAGGGATACCTGTGGGGCAACGGGATCGCGATCGTCCTGGCGTTGTGCACGCTGCCGTTCCCCCGCGTTCAGGCATTGCTGGAGCGGGTCGCGGTCGGGGCCATCGCCCTGCCGCTCATCGCCATCGCCCCGCTGCTCGCGATCGCGTTCCCCGGCGACACGCCCAGTGTCATCCTCGCCGCGCAGGCGGTGGTCTTCACGACGCTCGTCGCGACCATCCTCGGTCTCAACAGCGTGGACAAGACGTCGGTCGAGGTGATCCGCGCGTGCGGCGGCTCGGAGTGGACGGTCATCCGCAAGGTGCGGCTGCCCGCGGCGATCCCGAGCTGCGTCGCCGGTCTCCAGGTCGCCGCGCCGAGCGCCATCCTCGGGGCGATCATCGGTGAGTACATGGGCGGCGCGCGGGGGCTCGGGGTCGCGATGGTCCAGGCCCAGGGCGCGTTCGACGTGCCCAGGGCGTGGGGCTTGGCGATCGTCACCTCGCTGCTCGCGGCGGTGGCCTTCCTCGTGCTGCCGGCGGCGACCAGGCTGGCCCTGCCCTGGACCCGTTCGGTCGACACGGTGCTGGGCGCCCGCGCGGAACGACGCCGGAGCCGGGGCGGCGGAGGCCTCGCCGGCCTGCGCCGTGCCGTCGTGGCCTTGGTGTCCACGGTGGTCGGGGTCGTGCTGTGCTGGTGGCTGCTCGTCCTCGTCGTTCCCGGCGGCAGCGCCGTCGCCCGGGGTCCGCTGGAGGTCCTGTCCTACTTCGCGGACGGCGACACGCAACTCGTCACCTCCGACGGTGAGGCCCAGGGCGCGCTGTCGTACCTGGTGTCGTCCCTGGGGCGCACCCTCGTGGACGCCGGCGTCGGGTTCGCCGCCGGGCTCGTCCTCGCCGTGCTGACCGCCGTGCTCGCGCACGAGTTCCCGGTCGTCGAGCGCATCCTGATGCCGATCTCGATCGCCCTCCGGTCGGTCCCGATCGTCGCGGCGATGCCCCTGCTGGCGCTCGTGTTCGGGCGCGGCGTGGTCGCCGTCACCATCCTCATCGCGGTGATGACGTTCTTCCCCGTGCTGGTCAACCTCCTGCTCGCGATGAAGGCCGTGCCCCGCAGCGCCACGGACCTCTTCAGCGCGATCGGGGCCGGCCGCCGGCAGCGGGTCGTCAAACTGCTGATGCCCTACTCGTCCCAGGCTTTGCTGGCCTCCGTGAAGGTCGCGCTGCCGCTGTCCGTGGGCGCGGCGATGGTGGCCGAATGGCTCGCCACCGGACACGGCCTGGGCGCCTCGATGACCGTCGCCGCCACGCTGTCCGACTACAACTTCGTGTGGGGCGGGGTCGCCGCCGTCCTGCTGACTTCCCTTGCGGCGTACCACATCGCCAACGCGCTGGAGGACTCCGCGCTGCGCCGGCTCGAATGACGCCGGTGCCGCCACGCCCGACCCACGACCGTGTCACGACGGAAAGCGAGACAACACATGAGCAGAACCATCCTGTCCAACGGACGCCTCAACGGTGTCGGCGACCCGCAAGTGATCACGGTTGTCGACGGGAAGATCGATTCCATCGATAGCGCCGTCCCGGCGGATCTGGGGCCCGCCGACCACGTCGAGGATTTGAACGGCCAGATCGTCCTGCCGGGCTTCGTGGACGGGCACGCGCACGCCGACAAGAGCCTGTGGGGAGAGCCGTGGGTCCGGCGGGAATCCGAGCCCATCACCATGGAGCAGATGTTCGAGGACACGGTGCGGCAGTGGGAGGAGACCACCACTCCGGTCGCACAGCGCGCGAGCCTCTTCCTCAAGAAGTGCGTCGGGTACGGTTCGACGTCCATCAGGACGTTCGTGGACGTGGCCCCGGAAGTGGGGCTCGACGGGATTCGCGGGCTGTTCGAGGTGCGCGAGGAACTGGCCGATCTCACCGATCTCCGGATCGTGGCCTTCCCCCAGCTCGGCCTGCTGCGCAAGCCCGGCACCGCCGAACTGCTCGAACAGGCCCTCCGGGAAGGCGCGGACGCGGTCGGGGGCCTGGACCCGGCGGGGGTGGACGGCGACGCGGCCCGCCAGCTCGACACCGTGTTCGGGCTGGCCGAGAAGTACCAGGTCCCGGTCGACTTCCACCTGCACGAGTCCGGCGAACTCGGCGGCTGGCTCATCGGGCAGATCGCCGCGCGGGTCAAGGCACTCGGCATGCAGGGCAAGGTCAGCCTGTGCGACGTGTTCAGCCTCGCGGAGCCCACCCCGGCGCAGCTCGACCACCTCGGCACCCTGCTCGCCGACGCCGGGATCGCGGTCGCCGTGGGTGTGCACGGGCTCCTCCCGGTGCCGGACGTGAAGACGTTGCACGCCATGGGTGTCCGCATGTGCCTCGGCTCCGACTCGGCGCGGAGCCGGTGGTCGCCGTGGGGCGAGGGCGACATCCTGTCCCGCGCGATGTTCATGGCCTACAAGTGTTACTGGCGGCGGGACGAGGACCTGGAGTTCGCGGTGGCCATGGCCACCACCCTGGGGCGCGACGCGCTCGAATTCGAGCGGTGCGCCCTCTCCGTCGGCGATCCGGCCGACCTGGTGGTGCTGCCGGGCGAGACGATCGGGGAGGTCGTCGTGACGCCGCCCCAGCGGACCCTGGTGATGAAGCGCGGGAAGATCGTGGCCCGCGCCGGCGAGATCACCCTTCCGGGCTGACGCGAACACCGCGTCAGCCCGTGCGGCACCGTCGGTGGTGTCGGGGTGGCCGAGCCGTTGGGCGTCAGCCGTTCGGCGTGGTGATCACGGAGAACACCGAGCCCTGGCCGGCGAGCCGGGCGTTGAGTTCGGTGAGGACGGTCTCGATGGGCACGTAGTTGTTCAGCTCCCCGGACCAGCACGCGCCGGAGCGGGACTGCTGGCTGCCTTCGAGGATGCCCAGCGCGGTGTGGTCGACCTGGCTGAACAGCGGTCCGCCGCTGTCACCGGGTCGCGCGCAGATGTCGGTGTTGATGCCGACGTCGGTGGACAGCACCCGCCCGCACCGCGTCCCGACCAGGTAGCCCTCACCCGCTCCGCTGTCGACCGAGTCCGGGTAGTTGACCGCGCTGGAGCCCGAACCGGTGGCGCACACGACCCAGCCGGCCTTGATCTCGGCCAGCGTGTGCGTGCCGGTGATGTGCTCGTCCGCCGAGGTGGCCTGCGCACCGCACGGGGTGTCGGCATTGCTGTCGGCGCCGCCGTTGCGGCAGTACTTCAGCACCCGGTTGCGCCCGGCGTGGCTCTCCAGCCACGTCGCGGCGGTCGCGGTGTCGACGTACGGCAGCGCCGCGTAGTCGTAGGGGTAGGAGTTCTTCTCGATGCCGTGCTGCTGGAGGACGGCGCTGCCGTTGTGCTGGGTCGGGGTGTTGTTCGTCTTGGTCGCCATGCAGTGGCCCGCGGTCAGCACCCACGCCTTGCCCGGAAAACCACCGCCGGTCGACCGCAGGTTGAAGCCGCTCGTGCAGCCGCCCCAGGTTCCGTTGTCCCGCTTCATGTCCAGTCGCAGACCACCCCGCATCGGGCCGTGGCCGGTGCAGTACAGCGGATGGCAGAAACCCCAGTCGACGTTCGCGGCGGCCATCGGCTCCGGCTTGACCAGCGTCCTGGGCACCGCCAACCCCGACTCGGCTTCGACCGCCCGCCGCGCGGCGTCCGCCTCCGCGGCGACCGAGAACGCCCCGACCCGGCCGGCCTTCTCCTGGGTGACCCACGCGCGTTCCCACACCACGACACGGTTCTCGGACTCGCTGACCGCCGGCAGGTAGACCGCATCGGGCCCGGCGCCGACCCGCGTGGCGACCCGGTCCCTGGCCTCGGCCAACTGGGCCAACGAGTACCGCACCGGCTTCGTCCGCACGTGCGCCCGATCCGACAGCCCCGCAAGATGGGGTCCGGCGGCGGCCGGCCTGGTCATCGCCACCACGAGCACACCGCCCGCGCCGTGGTCGAGCCACATCCCGCCGTACTCCGCGCCCGCGTGACGCCGGAGCAGCCCGTCGAGCTTCGCGGCGTCGTCCTGCAACTCCAGCCGCCGAAGCGCCTCCCGCTCGGACACACCGTAGGTGCCGACCAGGTACCGCACGGACTCCTGAACGGAGGCCGGATCGAGCGCCCCGGCCGACAACGGACCCGCGACCGCGCCTTCGGACGGACCGACCACGACGATCAACGCGGACGCCAACGCGGCCACCGCGGCACGCACGCCTCTGACCCTGACCACGAATCCCCCCGATTCACCGCAGTTCCAGCCCAAACGGTAGCCAAGGTCGCGCCTCGGGGTCTGCGCCGAACGGCCCAACTCGCGGACCGGCCCGCCTCGGGGACCGGTCCCGGCCGGCGCGGATAGCGTGACGCCGTATTGCTCCCCTCATGGTGCGGAGGCTGACGGTGGCAACGGTGGTGAGCCGGGTTGCGCTCGGCGTGTGCGCGGTGCTCGCGATCGTCGGTGGCGCGTTGCTCACGCTGATGGTCGTGCTGTACTTCACCGCCGACGAGTACGTCCCGGCACTAAACGAGATCGGCGGGTGGGGCATCCTCGCCGGGATGTGCGGGCTCGCGATCTACGTGGCGGGCGTCATCCGGGCCAACATCGCCCTGCGCGTCGGGGCCGGGCTCGGCCTCGCGGGGGTCGCGTTCGTCGTCAGCATGATCATCGCGGTCGTCGTCTCGCTGGCGGGAGACCGCGGTGGCGAGCGGGGCACGCTGGAGGACGGCACCGCCGGCTTCGTCTGGCTCCTCGCCGGTGTGTTCTTCGCGCGGACGGCGGCGGCCGGCAGGTGGCCGGTGGTCCGGAAACGGGAGCACTCCGCCTGATCAACCGCGCCCGGCCCGGACCAGGCCGTGCTCGTAGGCGAGCACGGCCGCGTGCGTCCGGTCCCGTGCGCCGATCATGGTGAACAGCCGGGAGACGTACGTCCTCACCGTTGCCGTTGTGAGGGTTAACTCGTCGCCGATCTCGGCGGTGGTTGGAAGGTGAGGCAGGACGGCTAGCATTTACCCCTCCAGCCTGGACACACGAACCGCTGCCCGAAGCCCTCTCCCATACCCGAAGAAGGCAGCCCTCACCAGGAAGGCCACCTCCTCCGAACCACCCGCCGCGCAGCCGTGCTGTGCGGCGCTCAGCTCTGCTGGGCAGCAGCCCTTCCTTCCTCCAGCCACACCACATGCACCCGTCGCACTCCCATCGACCGCGAGGAAATCTCGAACAGCGTCCGAGCACGCTCCGCGCTCTGGGAGTGCAGTCGGAAGTCGCCTTCCACGGAGTTGACGTCAGCGCGGTCTTCGTAGGCCAGGCCGTAGCCCGCTACGCGGGCGTCCCGACCTTCCCCGAACTCCTCCACGAGAGCGAACAGCCGTGGTGCTTCAGTCACGGCCAGCTCCCGCATGAGCCTTCCGAACTCCTCTGGGTTCCACGGTGGCATGGGCATGGTCGGTGCGATCTGCTCCACCAGCTCGGTCACGCGCTCTTCCTCTTCTCGTACCTCTGGATCAATTCGGCCAGCGCGTCAGCGGGCATCAGGACGTTTGTGCGCTTGTTCGGGCGTGACCAGCCAGATCACCGGGGTGGTCTCCAGGGCGCTCGGCGGCAAGGGCATCGGCAGCCCGGCTTCCACCACCTGGGCCTCGCTGCTCAGCAACACTGCGGGCAGCGGCGGCCGAACCAGGAAGTACGCCAGTGGCATGTTCGGGAAGGACAGCACCGGTGTCGGGAACGCACGGAACCAAGGATTGTCGGCCAGGGCCATGACCAGCGACTCGGCCACGGCGAACCCACCCAACTCCGGACCGGTCACGGTGAAGACGTTGGGTTCGTGCAGACCGGAAACCGACCACCACCCGCGCACCAGCTCGACATCGGTGGTCGCGTGCTCAATCGGTTGGAGACACGGACTGGTGACCGGTTGTTCGTCAACCGGGCTGGCGAAGTGGCCGTCATGCCAGATGGCTCCGGGGATGACCGGCCAGTTCAGTTCGGCGTAGCTCAAGGCCGCTTGCAATGTCGTGGTCTGCCTGGTGTCCGGCTCACTGCTCGGCACTGCGTTGCCCTTCTGTGGTGGTGATCAACGGCAGTTTGGTTGCGGTGGACGAGTCCGGGCTTCAAAGCTCCGGCATGGGGTGTGGCCGGTTGCCCGCCTGGCCGCCCGCGTGCTGCACAGGCAGAGCCAGCCCGAGGGATCTGGCGAGGATGGCCTCAGCCAGTTCGCGGAGGTCTTCTCCGAGCGCGGCCTCCACCTCGGCCGGCAGAACGGTGTACTCGGTGATGGCTGTTGCGTTGGCCTCGTCCATGAGCCGCACGACGTAGCGGCCGAGTCGGTGGTTGAGGCTCGTCAGCCAGGCGTTGAACAGGAGTTCGTCCTTGGTCATGGGGTACCGCTTCGTTCGGTGAGGGGCACGACCTCGAACAGGTCGTCAAACTGCATGGGAGCCAGGGCAACAAGGGCGCCGCCGATGAAGGCCGGACCGGGCTGAAGTTCGCCACTCACCATCCGCGCGACCGTGGAGCGGTTGATGTCCATCGCCTTGGCCAGCCCGTAGTCGGAGCGGAAACCGGCAAGTCGGGCAGCCTTGGTGAAGGTGTCGGTACGCAGCCGGATAGTATGCGACATCCCTGCCTTCAGTCCTCTGTGGACGGAAGTGAATATTTGGGTGTCATGGTCACTGCTCCCTTGTAGCGCGGGTTTCGTCATCGGGTGGCCCGAGCACCAGGCGGCGCGGGGACCACCGGGGACTTGGGAGGCAACTCACCGGAGGGCTTGTCCAGCGCTGGGGCCGAGATCAAGAGTGGAATCCCCGCGGGGCGACGGACAGCGCCGCTTTGCCGCCTCGGTATCGCCCAAACGGGGCCAGCCTGGTGCAGCGCTACGCTTAACCAGGCAGAATCCGCACCGCAGATCGCAGCAGCCAATGCCCGGAGGTCACCCGATGGCAGTACGGCGCACCGGCTTTGTCCGGGCCAGGAAGGCCGCTGGCTTCACCCAGGAGTCGTTCGCGGAAATCATGCACGTTGACCGCTCCACTGTGGCGCGCTGGGAGCAGGGAGCGCGTGAGCCGCTGCCGTACCAGCGTCCGAAGCTTGCCCGGCTGCTGAAGATCACGATGAACAAGCTGGACGAGCTGCTGCACACCGAGACGGAAAGTGTTGCGGCGACGCAACATGTGGATCCTCCCGCAGTCGTGTTGCCCGCGCCACGGGTGGTCCATGCCGAGCTACTGACGCAGTACGAGGCGCTAACGAGCGCCTATCGCCAGATCGACTACCAGGCCGGCTCAGCAGCGGTGTACGAACAGACCGTCTCTCAACTCAACCGCCTGATGGGCATGGCTGACAACGTGCCGTCATCCCACTACCAGCGGTTCGCCCTAGTACTCGGTGACACAGCCCAGCTCGCCGCCTGGTTGGCAATCGACCACCAGGACTACGGCGCAGCACGGCGCTATACCTCATTGGCCCTCTCCAGCGCACAGGAAGGCGAGGACGCCCAACTGCACGCCTACGTGCTGGGGATCATGAGCTACATCCACCTGCACGCGGGTCGAGGGCCAGACGCGTTGCGCCTGCTGCTGGCCGCGCTGCACCTGGCGGAGAACCCGCGTTTCGGCATCAGCCAAGCTGTCCACTCCTGGCTGTCCGAAGCCATCGGGGAGGCATACGCCCTGGCTGGGGACAGCCAGGCGGGAGCGGCAGCGCTGGCCAAGGCTGAGCGATTGTTCGATGGCGTCGACCCGTCCGACGTACCGGCGTGGCTCGGCTTCTACAACGGCGCTGAACACACCATGCGGTTGAAGGGGCGCTGCCTCGTCCGGCTCGGTGATGGTGCCGCTGCGGTGACCGCGCTGGAGGAAGCCGTCCAGGCATTGCCCGTGCACTATGTCCGGGAACGCTCCGGCACGCTCATCGACTTGGCCATCGCTCGCCTGATGCCGTCGCGCGCCGGCCAGACCTCAGCCGTCGAACCCGAGGCTGCCGCCACTACTGCCCTCGAAGCGTGGGAGCTGGCCGTCCAGACTGGCTCCGGCCGCAACCAACGCCAGGTACGCGAGCTGCTGCCCCAGCTCCAGCCCTACCGGCAGCTCGGCGCTGTCCGGACGTTGCTGGAGGCAGCCCCGTAGCATCGGCACTGTGCCGGCTGGGAGTGAAGACAGCACCGAAAGCGCCAGGTGATGAGCCGCAGGAACTGGCTGATGCTCGGGGTGTTGTCCTTCCTGTGGGGCGCGGCCTACCTGGTAATCGCGGTCGCCCTGCGCGGCTTTCCGCCGGTGGTTGTGGTGTTTGGGCGAGTCTTCCTCGCTGCACTATTCCTCGCACCACTGGCCATCCGACGCGACGTTTTGAGGCCACTGCTGAAGCACCCGTGGTGGGTGCTGGTGACCATCCTTGTGCAGTCCACCGCACCTTTGCTGCTCCTTACCTACGGGCAACAATGGCAATCCGCTGGTCTCACAGGGGTGCTCATTGGGGCACAACCGCTGTTTGTTGCGGCACTCGCTACCTGGTTCGCGCCTGACGAGAAGCCGGAGGGTGTCAAAGGAATCCTCGGGCTCGTTACGGGCTTCGCTGGTATCGGGCTGCTATTCGGGGTAGACATCGGCGGTAGTTCACACCTGCTGCTTGGCGGCATCCTGGTCACTGCGGGTGCTTTGTGCTATGCCGTGGGGTCTATTCTGATTCACCGCAAACTCAGCTTTGCTCAGCCGCTTGGCGTCGCTACCTCGGCCATGCTGGTGAGCAGCGCAGTAACCGCCATTCCGGCCGTACTGTTGTTGCCTGACCAGATGCCACCGTTCGCCAGTGTGGCTGCCCTAGTCGCGCTTGGCGTGGTGTTCACAGCCCTGACGCTCACCGTGTTCTACGACCTCATCGCACGAGCCGGGCCAAGCAAGGCGACCTTGGCGTTCTATCTGTCGCCCGGTGTAACAGTCGTGCTTGGCTGGTTGCTGCTTGATGAGCAGGTGCAGTGGTCGACGGTGGTCGGACTGGCAGCAATTATCTTGGGGTCGATGCTGGCGGCGGGTAGGGCAGAGGTTGGCGGGTAGCAGCACATTCCCTTCACTTCAAGTTGTCGACTACCCGGTAGCGTCGTACGCTATTAGGTGATCATGAGGCTGCTTCGCTTGCTTGCTCCTCTTGCAGTGCGGTGGTCGTCATTCTGAGGTCTTGCAGCAGGTCACGACGGTTCGCGTATCTCTGAAGCACCTCCGGCCGGCGCGAGGGAGATGTCCCAGAAACCGGCGTACCGGCCGCCACGAAGCAACAGCTCGTCGTGGCTGCCTTCCTCCACGATCCGGCCGCCGTCCAGGAAGACGACCCGATCGGCGCGTTGGACGGTCCGCATCCGGTGCGCCACCATCACCACCGTCCGGCCCGCCATCAGGCGCTCGATGCCCTCGTGGACCGCGGCCTCGTTCACCGGGTCCAGGGCGGAGGTCACCTCGTCCAGCAGCACGATGGGCGCGTCCTTCAGCAGTGCTCGCGCGATCGAGACACGCTGGCGCTCACCGCCCGACAGCAGTGCGCCGCCCTCGCCGACGTTCGTCGCCCACCCGCCGGGCAGCCGCTCGATCACGTCGTCCAGTTGCGCCGCAGTCGCCGCCGCCCGCACCTCGGCGTCGTCGGCGTCGGGACGGCCGAGACGCACGTTCTCCTCGATCGTGCCGTCGAAGAGGTAGACCTCCTGGAAGACGATGGCGATCCGCGACATCAACACGTCGGAGCCGATGTCGCGCACGTCCACGCCGCCCACGCGCACCGCGCCCGAGTCGACGTCGTAGAACCGCGCGAGCAACTGCAACAAGGTGCTCTTGCCCGCACCCGACGGTCCCACCACGGCCAGCCGCTGCCCCTCCGGCACGGACAACGACACGCCGTCCACCACCGTGCGGTCACCGTGCCGGAAGCCGACGGACCTGAACTCCAGGCCGTGGCCTGCGGGCTCGATCGGCGCGGGAGGTTCCGGCAGCGGCTCGGTGCGCAACACCGCGTCGAGTCTCGCCAGCACGAAACGGGCACCGCGCAGCTTGCCACCGATATCCGCCAGCGACAGCACCGGATCCGCGCAGCGGGCGGCCAGCACCAGGATCGCCAGCACCTCCGCCGCACCGATGTTCCCGCCGAGCGCGTGGTAGGCGCCCAGGACGAGCAACACGGTGAACATCGCCTGCACCGCGAGCGTCAGGCCCACCGCGCCGGGCAGTGCCGTCAGCGTGGCACGGCGGGACGCCCGCTGGAGCCCCGACAGCGCGTCGTCGAGCAGCCGGAAGCGTTCGGCGGTCCGGCCACCGGCTCGCAGCACCGGCTGCGCCTGGAGGTATTCGATCACCCGACCGGTGGCCTCGTGGTCGCGTTCGGCGCGCTCCGCGTCGCCGGCGGCCATCGAGCGTCCCGTCCAGACCTGGATCGCCGCCACGACCGGCACGGCGACCACCGCGGCCAGCCCGAGTTGCCAGTTGAAGGCGAGCATCACGACGACGATCGTCAGCGGCGTCACGCAGGCGGAGATGAACGGGGCCAACAGGTGCGCGATGACACCCATCGCGTCCAGGACACCGCGGCCGGCCAGGACGGACACCTCCCCCACGCGGCCGGCGCTGTACCAGCCGATGGGCAACCGGGCCAGATGGTCACCGAGCCGGTGGTACATACCGCGCAGCAGCGTGGTGCCGCCGCGGAAACCGGACAGATCGCTGCTGTAGCGCAACGCGCCGTAAACCGCGACCGCGGCCCCGAACGCGATCAGCCACGGCCACGCGTCTCCGGGCGTGCTCCCGAACAGTGCGCGCAGCACGGGAACCAGCAGCGCGTACGACAGACCTTCGGCGATCGCGGTCGTCGTCATCAGGGCCACGGTGCGCCGGACCGGCCGGGCGTACTCGCGTCCCAGCACACGCAGCAGCATGCGAATCATCGGGGCTCGTCTCCTTGCCTTGCGCCACCGCGGTTTTCGTTCCCGTCGGCCGCCGCGGATCGGTGCGACTCCCAGAACGCGGCGAACTTCCCGTTCTGCGCCAACAACTCGGCGGGCCGGCCGCACTCCACGATCGACCCGTTCTCCAGCATCACGACGGTGTCCGCGTCGGCGACCGTCTCCAGGCGGTGGGCGATGACCAGGATCGTCCGGTCGCCCGCCGGCGCCGCCAGGGCCCGGCGCACCGCCTGCTCGGTCTGCGGGTCGGCGAAGGCGGTCGCCTCGTCCAGCACGAGAACGGGCGCGGCGGCGAGCAGCGCGCGGGCGAGCGAGATCCGCTGTGCCTCACCACCCGACAGCCCGGTTCCGGCGCCGATCACCGTGTCGTACCCGTGCGGCAGTTCGAGGAT
Organism: Actinosynnema sp. CS-041913; assembly: GCF_050942485.1. Classification (NCBI taxonomy): domain Bacteria; kingdom Bacillati; phylum Actinomycetota; class Actinomycetes; order Pseudonocardiales; family Pseudonocardiaceae; genus Actinosynnema; species Actinosynnema sp. CS-041913. The sequence continues at coordinate 5,494,908 of NZ_CP192037.1, forward strand.
CCGATCGTGGATGTTCGCCTGCCGGGCGGCGCGGACCACGTCTGCGCGGTCGGCGTCGGGCACCGCCAGCGCGATGTTGTCCGCGACCGACGCACGCAGCAGGCGAACGTCCTGGAACACGAACGAGACCATCCGGTAGAGCTGCCGGCTGCCGAGGTCGCGCAGGTCCGCACCGCCGAGGAGGACCGAGCCGTGCGTCGGGTCGAAGAACCGCGGCAAGAGCTGGACGAGCGTGGACTTCCCGCTCCCCGACGGCCCGACGATCGCCGTGACCGTGCCCGGCTCGATCACCAGGTCGATCCCGCGCAGCACCTCGTGATCGGGCTCGTAGCCGAAGCGGACGTCCCTCAGTTCCACCCGGTGGCCCTGCGGCGCGACCGGGTGCGCGGGTTCCGGGAGCGACGGCACCGCGAGCACGTCCCGAATCCGGCCGACCGCGCGCCGGGCCGCCTGCAGGTCGTCGAAGCCGTGACCGAGGGCCGCCACGGGAGCCGTCAGGCCCAAGCCCAGCAGGACGAACGGCAGCACGTCGGCCGGGGCCAGGCCACCGGTCGTGACCAGCGCCGTACCGCCGACCAGCACGACCAGCAGCACGAACGGCGGCGACAGCGCAAGCTGCATCCCGGCGGCGATCCCGGACATGCCGCGCACCCACCGGTTGAAGGTGCCGACGAAATCGTCCGCCGCCGTGCGGAACCTGCGGTGGGCGCGGCCGGTTCCGCCGAAGGCCTTGACCACCGAGATGCCTTGCACGAACTCGACCACCGAACTGGAGACCCGCCCCATGGCCGCGTCGAACTCCGTCTGCTCCCGCAGCCTGGTCGGGGTCATCATCAGGGGCACCAGCGCCACTGCCAGCACCACCGGTGTCAACGTGATGAGCGTGAGCCGCCAGTCGACGGTGAACAGGTAGACCAGCGACACCAGCGGCACCACGAAGGCCGAGACGAGTTCGCCGGGGGCGTGGGCGATGAACGGGTGCACGGCGCTCACGTCCTCGCCCACGACCTTCGCCAGCTCACCGGTCCGGCGCCGGGAGATCCAGCCGATCGGCACGCGCCCCAGCCGCGCGGCCAGTTGCCGGCGGAACGACAACTGCACCCGGCCGTCGAGCAGGTGCCCGATCCCGGACGACCCGGCCGTGCACAGCAGCCGGACCAGCAGGCCGACCGCGCCCGCGATCACGGCGGTCCGGACGTGACCGTGGTCGACCGGGCCGGGCGACAGCAACGTGCGACCCAGTTCCACCACCGCCAGCAGCGGCGCCAGCCCCGCGACAGCGCCGATGACCTGGAGGACCACCACGGCCGTGAAACCCGGAAGATGAGGGCGCAGCAGCCGTGCCAGGCCCTGTCCCGCCGTGGGATCGGCTTCCGGTGACGGCCCGCTCGCCCCGGCGAGGTCGGTGGTGCTCATCGCTCTCCCGTCGTCAGTCTCATCGCGACCCGGCACGTCATGGGGCGAGGCGTTCTCGGAGGAACCCGGCGATCTCCGCCCGCGCGGCCTTCGCCCGCGGCACCACGCACGGCATGCTGAGGAACGCGTGCGTCGCTCCGGGGTGTTCGGTGAGCCGCGCGGGTGTCCCGGACTCCAGCAGCCGTTCGGCGTAACGGCGGCCGTGGTCGGCCACCGGGTCGAGGGTCGGCACCACCACGAGCGCCGGGGCCAGTCCGCTCAGGTCGTCGGCGTGCAACGGCGACAGCGCACGGGGATCGGTGCCCGGCGGAACGGCCAATCGCCGGTACAGCCGCACCTGCGGCACGGTCAGGGTCGGGCTGTCCGCGTGCCGGGCCATCGAGGGGTAGTCGAGCGCCGTCTCGGTCAGGTCGAGCGCGGGGTTGACCAACACCTGCGCCCGCACGGGCAGGTCGGACTCCTTGGCCCGGATCGCGGCCAGTGCGGCGATCATCCCGCCGTTGCTCTCCCCGAAGAGCGCGGCCCGCGCCGGGTCCACTCCCCATTCCCCGGCGTGCCGAACCACGTGCCGCAGCACGTCCCAGCCGTCGTCGACGGCCGCCGCCAGCGGAGTCCCCGGCGCGAGGAGCCGGTGCTCGACCGACACGACGACCGCGGGCAGCCGCGCGGCGAGGTGGCTGTTCACCCAGTCGCTCTGCACCGCCGTGCCGACGAACCCGCCGCCGTGCACGTGGAGCACGAGCGGCAGACCGCCGCCGTTCCCGGAGGACGACGGCCGGTACACCCGGACCCGGACCTGACGGTCGGGCAGCGTCACCTCCTGCCACCGGATCACCGCGGCGCGGTCCGGCAACCCGGTGATCAGCCGGGCGAGCGGCGACGCCCGCTTGCGGTTCGTCGCGTCGCGGAAGGCCGCCAACTCCTCGCCCGTGATCGCCGACCAGTCCGGCTCCTTGATCAGCGCCTGAAGCAGCCGCACCCCCAGTGGCGGCCGTTCAACGGCGGTGACGTCGTCCATCTCTCCCCCTCGCAGTGATTCGCTACTCCTAGTATCGATACTGATCGTAGCGCAACTCGCCGCGGTACGGCCATCACTCCGGCTACCTCCGAACAGCGGGGACAGCGGGACAGCGGGGCAGAGTGTCGTCGCGGTAGCGAAACCGCCGGTAGCGCTACTGGCTATCGTGTGGCCATGGCCCGAGCGACCTCATCCGCCCGACCACCCGGTCGCCCGCGCGCCGGCATCGACGCCGTGGTCTTCACCGCGACGCTGACCACGGTCCACGAGCTGGGCTACACCGGCGCGACGATGGATCGCATCGCGGCGGCGGCGGGCGTCGCGAAGACGACGATCTACCGCCGCTGGCCGTCGAAGGGGTCGCTGATCGTGGACTGCCTCCTCGACGCGTTGGGCCCGGCGCCGCTGACGGGCGCCGGTCGAGCCGAGGTCGTGTCCTCGGCCGTCCACTGGATCGCGGGGAAGATCGGCGAGCCGGGGGTGGGCGCGGCGTTCGCTGGTGTGTTCGTCGACGCCGTCAGCGATCCGGCACTGCGCGAGGTCCTGTCCACGCGGTTGCAGGACCCGTACCGGCTCGCGCTCCAGGACGTGCTGGACGAGCCGGAGCACCGGGTCCTGCTGCTCATCGACACCGTCGTCGGAACCCTGCTGCACCGGATGGGCATGACCGGCGCGCCGATGGTCGACGCCGACGTCAGCGCACTGATCGAGATGGTCCAGCACCACTTCACGGGGGCGCGGTAGATCATGCCGCCGCTGCTCGTGCCCACGGTGGGCACGAGCAGCGGCGGCGGTGATGAGTGGCTGTGCGTGCCGGGCTACCCCTCGAAATCCGGCCGGTCGCAGCTTCGCCACCGAACTTCCGGATCAGGACAACGACCAGACGTGGTCGTCGGTCAGCGAGCAGTGCCAGAGGGTCAGCCGGGCGTCGGGACCGCCGGAGCCGTTGAGGCCGTCGACGTCGAGGCACAGGGCCGGGTCCTTGACGTGGTGGAAGCGCCAGCCGTTGCCCACCCACTCCAGGCTGAACATCTGGTTGTCGGACGGGCCCAGGACGCAGTGGTACTGGCTGATCTTCGTGGTCGCGGGGACGGCTCCGAACGCGGGCACGTCCATGCAGTAGCCGTCCTTGACGTTCTGGATCGCGTAGGTGCCGTCCGGGTAGGGCAGGAGGCGCCACAACTGGTTGTCGCCCGGCCCGGGGTTGCAGTACCACTGGTTGACCGGGCCGTCGATCGTCCCGGGGCCGAACCCGGGCACGTCGGCGCACAGGCCGGTGCGGACGTTGACGAGCAGTTGGTCGGCGTTGACCGCCGGCGCGGGCTGGGCGTGGGCGGGCGCCGCCGACAGTGCCAGCGCGGCGGCGGCGGTCGCGATGGCGACCTGGAACATTCTTCGCGCCCGAGTTGTGGTCGACATGATCCCTCTTCCTCGTGTTTGCAGCGTGCCGAGGAGCGTGGCAGCCGGGCTTTGCCCGAACCTTGACGTCCCGGCGGCCGGCGCGCGCCGCCGTGCAAGGTTTCGCCAAGGTCGGGGCCGGATCTTTTGCCGCGATACCCGAGCAGGTGTGGCTCCCTGCCGAAGCGCCCCGGGGGTGAAGGCTTGTGCGAAGCGGCAGCCTGGTGCTCGATCCCGACTTCACCGTCAGCCCGGTGGACCGCCGGTTGTTCGGCTCGTTCGTCGAGCACATGGGCCGGGCCGTGTACACGGGGGTGTTCGAACCCGGCCACCCCGAAGCGGACGAGAACGGCTTCCGCGATGACGTCCTGCGCCTGGTCAGGGAGCTGGGCGTCAGCGTCGTGCGCTATCCCGGCGGCAACTTCGTCTCCGGGTACCGCTGGGAGGACGGGGTCGGCCCGGTGGGTGAGCGGCCGGGCCGGCTCGACCTCGCGTGGCGGCAGCGGGAGACCAACCGGTTCGGGCTCGACGAGTTCGTGTGCTGGGCCCGGTCCGCGGGCGTCGAGCCGATGATGGCGGTGAACCTCGGCACGCGCGGTGTGCAGGAGGCCTGTGACCTGCTCGAATACGCCAACCACGGCAGTGGCACGTACTGGTCCGACCTCCGCGTCAAGCACGGCTCCCTCGCTCCGCACGACATCCGGCTGTGGTGCCTCGGCAACGAGCTGGACGGTCCCTGGCAGCTCGGCGCGAAGACCGCGTACGAGTACGGCCGGCTCGCCAACGAGACGGCCAAGGCGATGCGCCGGGTCGACCCGGACATCGAACTCGTGCTGTGCGGCAGCTCCAACAGCTCCATGCCCACCTTCGGCACCTGGGAGGCGACGGCGCTGGAGGAGGCTTACGATGCCGTCGACTACATCTCGCTGCACGCCTACTACGAGGAGCGCGACCGGGATCTCGCGAGCTTCCTGGCCAGCGCGGTCGACATGGACGGATTCATCGACGGCGTCGTCGCGACCGCCGACCACGTGCGCGCCAAGCTGCGCAGGCGGAAGACGATGATGCTGTCGTTCGACGAGTGGAACGTGTGGTCCCAGCAACGGTTCACCGGCCGTCAGCGGGCAAGCTGGGAGCACGCCCCCAGGCTGATCGAGGAGACCTACACGGCGGCCGACGCGGTGGTGGTGGGCAGCTACCTGATCACGCTGCTGCGCCATGCGGACCGGGTCCGGGTGGCGTGCCAGGCCCAGTTGGTCAACGTGATCGCGCCGATCCGGACCGAACCGTCCGGCCCGTCGTGGCGGCAGACCACCTACCACCCGTTCGCGCTGACCGCGCGGTGGGCGCGCGGGACCGTGCTGCGGGTGGAGAGCACCGCACCGGAGTGCGAGACGAGCGCTTTCGGGGCGGTGCCCGCGCTCGACGCCGTCGCCACGCACGACGAGGACACCGGTGACACCGCGCTGTTCTGCGTCAACCGGAGCACGACCGACGCCCTGCCGATCTGCGGCAGGCTCGGGTTCCGCGAGCCGCTCGCACTCGTGGATGCGGTGGTCGTCGCCGGGGATGATCCCTACGCCGTGAACGACCTGCGCACGCCCGATCGGGTCGTGCCGAAGCCGTTGAGCGGCACGCGGGTCGACGCCGGCGTGGTCACGGCCCTGCTGCCGCCCGCCTCGTGGTCGATGATCCGCATGAGCCCGAAATCGAACCTCCAGCACTCAGACGACGCGGTGGAGCCTAGATGAGAATGCGGCGCGGCACGTTCACCTCGATGGTGCTGGTGTTGACGACGGCGCTCGTGCTCAGCGGCTGCACCGCGGGCGGCGACGCCGTGGTGCGGCTGACGTTCTGGAACGGGTTCACCGGCCCCGACCGGCCCGTGCTCGAAGAGCTGGTGGAGACGTTCAACCGGACGCATCCCGGTGTCCGGGTCGAGATGAACGTCATGCCGTGGGACGTGCTGTTCCAGAAGATGCCCGCCGCCTACAACGCCGGCCGCGGGCCCGACCTGGCCGCGTTCGAGACGGTGCGGATCGCCATGTACGCGAGCAGGGGGTTCCTCGGCGCGGTGGACGACTGGTACACCGCCGCCTCGGCGGCATTGCACCAGCACGCCGCCGAGGCGACCCGGTACGACGGGAAGCGCTACGGGCTTCCGTTCACGTTCACGCCGACGCTGTTGTTCTACAACCGGAAGTTGTTCCGGGAGGCGGGCCTGGACCCGGACCGGCCGCCGACGACCTGGCCGGAGTGGCAGGACCACGCGCTGCGCCTGACGAAGTTCACCGAAGGCAGCGACACCCCGTCCCAGTTCGGGCTGGCCATCCCCGACCACCAGTCCGTCCAGATCTGGCCGATCCTGTTGTGGGGCAACGGGGGCGACATCCTCTCCGCGGACGGCCGACGGCCGGCGGTCGACGATCCGGCCACGGTGGAGGCGGTGCGCACGTGGGCCGACCTGATCGCCACCCGGAAGGTCTCGCCGATCGGGCTGTCGGGCCCCGAGGCCGACAAGCTGTTCGAGACCGGCAAGGCGGCCATGGAGATCGTCGGCCCGTGGATGACCGCCGGCTTCACCAAGGCCGGTGTCGACTACGGCGTGGCGATGGTCCCCGCGGGGCCGAAGCGGCAGGTCACCATGGCCGCCAGCACGACGCTCGCGCTGTCCGCGACGGCGGACGCGACCACGCGGCGGGCCGCCGGCGAGTTCTTCGCGTTCTGGACCTCGCCGGAGACCCAGCAGCGGTGGTCGGCCGGCACCGGGTTCCCGACCGTCCGGACCGATGTCAAGCCGCAGAACGCGCAGGCCGCCGTCTTCGACCGGCACGCCGGCGCCGCGGTCGTCCTCCTGCCGGGAGTCCCGGAGTACCAGAAGATCTACACCGAGATCCTGGAGCCGGCGATCCAGCGCGTCGAGCACGGCGAGGCGTCGGCCGAGGAGGCGATGTCCCGGGCGGCCGAGCAGATCCGGCCGCTGCTGGCGAGGTGACCACCGACATGACCAGACCGAGACGTCGCGGACCGGCCCTCCGGGCCCTGACCGCCTATGCGTTCCTCGCGCCTTCCCTCGTCGTGATCGGCCTCTTCACCGTGTGGCCGCTGGTCATGGCCGCCGGCAGCTCGGTCCGCGACGTCCGGCCCGGCGGCGGCGAGTGGGTGGGTGCGGACAACTACCTCGCCGTCCTGCACAGCGACGACTTCCGCAACGCGCTCGGGAACACCGCCGTGTACGTCGCCCTGGCCACGCCGGTGACGGTCGCGTGCGCCCTCGGTCTGGCGTTGCTGCTCGACAGGAAGCTCGCCGGGCGCTCGTTCTTCCGGTCCGCCGTCTTCGTGCCGGCGGTGGTCTCGCTGGGCGTGATGGCCATCTCCTGGCGCTTCCTGCTCGACCCCGAGATCGGGCTGGTCCCCTACTGGCTGCACCGGCTGGGTATCCCCGCCGGGAACGGGATCCGCGACCCCGACCTCGGTCTGGTCTACCTCGCCGTGGTGCACGTGTGGCGCAACGTCGGGTTCTACGCCGTCATGTACCTGGCCGGTCTGAGCACGATCCCGCGGACCTTCTACGAGTCCGTCCACCTGGACGGCGCGAACGCGTGGCAGCGCTTCCGGCACATCACGTGGCCGCTGCTGGGCAACACCACCGCGTTCGTGTCGATCCTGGCGGTCGTCACCGCCGTGCAGGCCTTCGACCACGTGTTCGTCATGACCGGCGGTGGGCCGTTCTCGTCCACCGAGACGCTGGTCTACCTGTTGTACCGGAAGGGATTCGAGGATCTCGAATTCGGCTACGCCGCCACGTTGGGATGGATCGTGCTGCTCCTGGTGTTCGCGCTCTCGCTGGCCCAGAACCTGTACTTCAGCCGCCGGGTGGTCAGGTACTGACATGCGGGAGGCACCGGCGGGGCCGGTCGTCTACGCCGGGCTCGTCGTCGTCGCGGCGCTCGTCCTGCTGCCGCTGGGGTGGACCGTGCTGGCCTCGCTCACGCCGGAGGCCCAGATCGCGCGGTTCCCTCCCCGCGTGCTGCCCGAGGACATCACCTTCGAGCACTACCGCGAGATCTGGCGGCAGCTCCCGCTGGCCAGGCAGTTCCTCAACACCCTGGTCTTCGCGGGCGGCGTCACCGTGCTGTCGCTGCTGTTCGACTCGATGGCGGCCTACGCCCTGGCCAGGCTGGACTTCCCCGGCAAACGCCTGGTGTTCGGGCTGGTGCTGGCGCTGCTGATGATCCCGCCGCAGGTCACGCTCGTCCCGCTCTACGAGCTGATGAGCGACCTGGACTGGATCAACACCTACCACGGGCTGATCCTGCCCAGGGCCGGCAGCGCGTTCGGGATCTTCTTCCTGCGCCAGTTCTTCCTCACCATCCCCCGCGACCTCGACGACGCCGCGCGGATCGACGGCGCGTCGCACCTGCGGATCTACGCCCGGATCATGGTCCCGGTCTCCGCGCCCGCCGTGCTCACGCTGGGTCTGTTCCACTTCATGTACAACTGGAACGACCTGCTGTGGCCGTTGGTCTTCACCACCGACCGGTCGATGCACACGCTGCCGGCGGGCCTGGCCCTGTTCATGGGCAAACACGTGGTCCAGTACGGGCTCCTGATGGCCGGGGCGGTGCTGACCCTCGTCCCGGTCGTGCTCGCCTTCGTGCTCGTCCAGCGCCGGTTCGTGGAGGGCATCGCCACCACCGGGATGCGGTGACGGCTCCGCACGGCCCACCGCGGGTGCGCCACTGAGCGGCTTGTACATCGTTGTAAACCGCACGTACGATCCTCAGCACCGAACGCGGGACAGGAGGCGGTAGTGGCGTCGAGCCTGAAGGATGTCGCGCGGTACGCGGGCGTCTCGATCAAGACCGTGTCCAATGTGGTCAACGGATACGTGCACGTGTCGGCCGCCACCAGAGCGAAGGTCCAGCAGGCCATCACGGCGTTGAACTACCGGCCCAACACCGCGGCCCGCCACCTGCGGCAGGGCCGTTCCGGGGTGATCGCCCTGGCCCTGCCCGAACTGCGGGCGCCCTACTTCGCCGAACTCGCCGGCTACGTGGTGAACGCGGCGGACGAGCGTTCCCTCAAGGTCCTCATCGAGCAGACCGACGGCGCCCGGGACCGGGAGCTGGAGATCACCGAAGGGGTGCCCGGCCACCTGATCGACGGCCTGATCCTGAGCCCGCTCGCCCTGACCAAGGAGGACCTCGAACCACGCGCGGACCGGGTGCCGATGATCCTGCTGGGCGAACAGATCACCGACGGCGCCGCGGATCGCGTCGTGGTCGACAACGTCGCGGCGGCCGAGGAGGCGGTCGCGCACCTGGTCTCCCTCGGCCGACGGCGGATCGCCGCCATCGGAGCCCAGGACACCGCGCCCGGCGCCACCGCCAGGCTGCGGCTGCGGGGATACCGGCAGGCGCTGCACCGCGCCGGGATCGCGTGCGACCCGGACCTCGTCATGCCGGTCGAGCAGTTCCACCGGCACGACGGGGCGCTGGCCATGCAACGGCTGCTCGACCTGGCGCCGCCGCCCGACGCGGTGTTCTGCTTCAACGACCTGCTCGGCCTGGGAGCGCTGCGCACCCTGCTCAGCCGCGGGCTGTCCGTTCCCGGAGACGTCGCGGTCGTGGGATTCGACGACATCGAGGAAAGCCAATACAGCACGCCCACCCTCACCACCGTCTCGCCGGACAAGGCGGAGATCGCCAGGACGGCCGTCGACCTGTTGATCAGCCGCGTCAGCGGTGATCGCGATTCCACGCCGCGGAGCGTGAATCCGGGGTACCGGCTCATTCGCCGCGAGAGCACTCTCGGCGGCTGAGCCCGCCGCGCACCGTTCGACAACTCTTTGCCCGATGGGGTTTACAACGTTGGTTGCAACGTTGTACAACTCTGGGGAGGCGGGAAGTGACGAAGACGGGGATAAACGCGAAAAGGCTTCACCGTGGTTGGGGGGAGCGACATGGATTTGCGATTACTCGGACCCGTAGAACTGCGGACCGCGGGCCGGCGGATCAATCTGGGCGCGACGAAGCAGCAATGCCTGCTCGCGGTGCTGCTGTGGAACGCCGGGCAGCCGATCCCGATAGCGACGTTGATCGACCACCTGTGGGACGGCAACTCCCCCAGGCACGCCCGGCAGTCGGTCTACAGCTACGTGACCCGGCTGCGCCAGGCGCTGACGGCCTGCGACGCCACCATCGAGCGGACGCCGGGCGGCGGCTACCTGCTGGACGTCGACCCGGACGCGGTCGACGTGCACCGGTTCCGCCGACTGGTCTCGGCGGCACGCGCGACCGCCGGTGATCCGACGCGGCGGGAACGCCTCTTGCGGGAGGCGCTGGGCCTGTGGCGCGGAACGCCGCTGGCGGGGGTGAACGGGTGCTGGGCCGAGCGCGTCCGCGCGGGCCTGGAGGACACGCACACCGAAGCCTGCCTCGCCTGGGCCGACGCCGCGCTGAACGTCGGCGACTCCGCCGCCGTCGTGACCGCTGCGCCCGCGATGCTCGCCGCGCACCCGCTGAACGAGCCGCTCGCCGCGTTGCTGATGCGGGCGCTCGACGGCGAAGGCCGCCAAGCGGAAGCCCTCGCCTGCTACGCGCGGATGCGCAGCCGCTTGCGCGACGAACTCGGCACCGAGCCCGGCCCGGTGTTGCGCGCCGTCCACGAGCGCCTGCTGGGCGACACCGACGTCGCCCCGCCGATCCCGAGCGGCCGGCCGGGTCGGACCGACCAGCTCATCGGCCGCGATGCCGAACGGGCCGAACTGACCCGCCAACTCGCCGCGCACCGGTTGGTCACCATCGTCGGGTTGGGCGGGTGCGGCAAGAGCACCCTCGCGATCCACGTGGCCCGAACACTGCAGGCACGTTTCCCGGACGGCGTCGCCGTGCTGGACATGGCGGTGCTGACCGAGGCGCAGGAGGCGATCGGCGCACTCGCGTGCCTGCTCCACATCACGCCCGAACCGCCGGAGGACCCGCTCTCCGCCGTCGAGCGGGCACTGGACGACCGCAGGTGCCTCGTGGTGGCGGACAACTGCGAGCACGTGTCCCCGCGCACCGCCGCGTTCCTGGGCAGGCTGGCCGCACGGTGCCGGGACCTGACCGTGCTGGCCACCTCGCGGCAACCCCTCGGCCTGGCCGGCGAGAACCTCTGGCGGCTCCCGCCGCTGCGCCGGCAGCCGGCGATCGCGCTGTTCTGCCGGCGCGCCGGCCAGGATCTCCACCCGCGGACCCTGTCCGCCGCCGACCACGAGCACATCGCCGAGATCTGCCACCTGCTCGACGACCTCCCGCTGGCCCTGGAACTGGCCGCCACGCGACTGCGCACCTTCCCCTTGCCGGATCTCACGCGGCGGCTGCGCCACGGCCTGGACCTGCTGTTCCGCACCGGATCAGGCGAGAAGCACCGTCATCACACCCTCGCCGCCGCGATCGGCTGGCCCTTCCGGTCCCTGCCGGACACCGAGCGCCGACTGCTGGCCCGCCTCGCCGACCTGCCGGACGGCGTGGACCTGGCGACCGCCGAAGCCACGTGCGGGTTCGAACCGCTCGCCCCGGTCGCCGTGGCGCCGGCGCTCGCCGCGCTGGTCGACCGCTGCCTGGTGCAGCCACACGACCTCGACGGCCGACGCCGGTTCCGGCTGCCGAGGACCGTGCGCGTCCTCGCCGGCCAACTGCGGGCCGAATTCGGTGAGTCGACCGTCGGCCGGGCACAGGTCCGCGAACGCGTCGGAAGCATGGTGTGAAACCGGCTCGCCGGCGGATCCGAAGCGGTCTGGAGGCGGCCCGCGAAGCCGTCCGGTGCCACCGCCCGACCGCTCACGACTCGGCGGAACGTGCCGGGCACTTCGCGCTCGCGTCGCGACGCCTCGCCGACCGAGCGGGCGAACTGGGCTTTTCCGATGAAGCCGTTCGCGCGGCCCGGGAGTCGGCCGGCATCCACCGCCGCCTGGGCGACGCCGAGGCGATCCGTGCTCTCCCATCCCGGTTCTGAACCCGGTACCATCGCTGCCGATGATCATGAATACGCTCCGCCCGGACCTGGCCGGCAGCCGTGCCCCGTTGTGGGCCGACGGAGTGAGCCGGGTCGGGCGGAAGGTGCGGTTACGCGAGATCGGCCCCGCCGACCACCGCACCCTGAAGCGGTTCGACCGGGACTCGGCCGGCGGCCGTGACCCGCAAGTCGGCGGATACCGGCACTGGGCGGCGCACCGGGCGACCGCCGTCGACCCCGGCGACGACCGCCACCTCGCGATCGAGACGCTGCACGGCCGACTGCTGGTCGGGTCGATGTGGGTGCTGGTCGACCCGGCCGGCAGCCGGTTCAGCTACGGCATCGGGATCGGGCCGCAGCACCGGCGCTGCGGCTACGCCGGCGACGCCGTCACCGTCCTGCTCGCCTTCATGTTCCGGCAGCACGACTACCACAGGTGCGAGGTCAGCATCTACGGCGGCAACTTCGCCTCGCTGTCGTTGCACGGGGAACTCGGCTTCCGCGAGGAGGGCCGCCCGCGGGACACCGAGCTGGTGCGCGGCGAGGTCCGGTATCCCGTGCTGATGGGCATCACCGCCGACGAATTCGCCGCGCACCACCCGGACTACGCCGCGGCACGCGGTCCGGTCGGCCCCTGGCGGGGACGGCACTGGCGAACGCGGCGGCGAGGACGGCACTGGCGCACCGAACGCCTGCGCTGACGCCGATCGGCCGTGACCGGTCCCCTCTCGGAACGGCCCCGGGAACCGGTGCTCGGCGACGACTTGCTCAGGTGGCCAGCGGCACCGTCACGGAACTGCCGGGAGCCAGGCGCAGCCTGGTGCCGGCCGACGGCCGCAGTGTGTAGTCGTGATCCGTGGAGACGACGACCAGGCCGATCCGACGGCCCGCCGCGAACACGTAGTCCTTGGGCTCCATGGGGAACCGCAGGTCGTACTCCTGTCCGCGCACCACCTTCGCCCCGCCGCTGATCGAGTCGCGGTTCTGCGGGTCGATCCAGCCCCGCGTCACGATCACGGGCGCGGCGGTGCTGCCGACCGGGCCGTAGTCCACCAGCAGCGCGGTCACGTTGGCGTCGTCCCGGTTCTCCACCGCCACCCGCAGGGACACGGTCGTGTTGCCGGACAGGCGGGACGCCGTGGTGAGCGGGTCCGAGCGGTAGACCAGCCGGTTCGGGTCGGCGGTGTCGGGGCGGGCGGCGAGTTGCGCCGCGGTCCGCGTCCGGCCCTGGTCGTCGAACGCCTGCGCCACACCGGGTGCGGCCGACGGCGCGAGCCGTCCGGGCGCGGTGGCGGACGTCGCCGTGAGGTGCAGCGTCGTGGGCTTGGCGGCGGGGTCGGGCCAGTCGGCGAGCTTGCGCCAGCCGTCGTTGTGCTCGACCTCGGCGGTCGGCTCGCGCATGATCCCGTTGTCGGTTCCCTTGAGCCAGTAGTCGAACCAGCGCAGCAGCGTGGCCTGGTAGTCCGAGCGGGCCGGTGCGCCGTGGCCACCGCGGTGCAGCCAGATCTTGCGCGGGATGTTGTTGCGGCGCAACGCTTCCCACCACTGCGAGTACTGCGTCCCCTTGACGTTCCAGTCCGCGTGGCCGTGGATGACGAAGACGCTCGCCGTCACGCGGCCCGCCTGCCTGGTGTAGTTGCGCTCGTCCCAGAAGGCGGTGTAGTCGCCGGTGACGCGGTCCTGGCGCTGGGTGAGCGCGGCGATCTCGTCCGCGCACCCGGTGCGGGTGACGACGGCCTTGGCCAGCACGTCGGCGTCCTCGCCCTGGTACCCGCCCGGTGCGACGACCAGGCCGTTGGCGCGGTAGTAGTCGTACCAGTTCGACAGGGCCGCGATCGGCACGATGGTCTTCAGACCCTGGACGCCGGTGGTGGCGACCATGGTGGGCAGGGTGCCGTTGTAGGAGATGCCGGTCATGCCGACGTTGCCGTCGCTCCACGACGCGGTGACCTCGCGGCCCGCGCTGTCGACACCGCGGGCCCGGCCGTTGAGCCAGTCCACGACCGCCTTGCCCGCCAACGCCTCCTGCTGGTCACCGCTGGTGGGGCAGCCCTCGGACGCGCCGGTGCCGATGCTGTGCCCCAGGACGACGGCGTAGCCGCGCGGCACGAAGTAGTCGTCGAGCCAGCCCGCCAGGTTCGGCGACGCCGTGCGGACGGCGCCGTCCGGCCGTCGCGTGGTCCCGAACAGCCCTTCCTGCGGCAACCGGGCGACGTCCACCGGGTGCATGGGGACCGTGCCGGTGCCCGTCCGGTAGGGGCTGTGCTCGAACACCACCGGGTAGCGGCCCGTCCCGGACGGGCGGGCGATGTCGAGCGCGATGCGGTCGGGGCGGCCGTCATGGTCGCTGTCGACCGTCGACTCGACGTAGACGCGCTGCTCCACGACGGCCGCGGCCGGAGGCGGTGCGGCGAACGCGTCCGGCGCGCCCGTGGCGGTCAGCAGGACGACCACACCGAGCCCGAACATGGAGGTCATCGGACGACGGGGCGCACGGGTCGTCGGAGCGCCGAGGGGTGGTGCCATCGCAGGTCTCCTTCGCAGGGACTCGCGGGCGGACACGCACGCGAGTGGAGCTGGACGGCGGCGACGCCGACCAGTGTGGCGCAGGGCCGCGACGCGGCAACAGTGCACGACACTTCCGGATGACGTCGGGGGTGCGGTCAGCCGACCACCGCTGCCATCCTCTGCCCCAACCTCCCCGGTCGGCGGGCACGGCTGCGGAATTGTCGTGTCACTCGATAGCGTGCGCTCAGTTCACGTGAAATAGGGAGCGAACGCATGTCTGGCACGACGTACCTGGAACTGTCCGAGGCGGGCGGTGGGGCGCACAAGTTCTACGAGGTGCGGGTCGACGGCACCGAGGTCACCATCACCTACGGGCGCATCGGGGAACAGGGCCAGGTCAGGAGCGCGACCTTCGCCGACCACGCCAAGGCGCTCAAGGCGGCCGAGAAGAAGATCGGCGAGAAGGTGCGCAAGGGCTACGCCCCCGCCGTCAGGGGGATGCGCCAACGCCGGGCGGTGAGCCGGCGGCAGATCGTCAGCACCCGCTCGTCCGCGCACCAGGCGCCGGTGCTGTGGCGGTTCGCCTCCGGGGCCCCGGCGTTCGGGATCTTCATCGGCGAGGACCACGCCTGGGTCGGCAACGAGAACGGTGACGTCTACACCCTCACCCACGACGGCCGGGTCACCGGTCGGTTCGGGCTGCCCGACGCCGTCAAGTGCATCGTGGCCGACGACTTCTGGATCTACGCGGGGTGCGACGACGGCCAGGTGTACGACCTCGGCGCCAAGGTGCCCCGGGTGGCCTACGAGATCGCCGACGACGTCGACATCTACTGGCTCGACATCCACGACGGCGTGCTCGGCGTGTCCGACCGGCAGGGCCGGGTGACCGTGGTGGACCACGAGGACGAGTTCCAGTGGTCGTGCCCGGCCACCGGCGACAGCGCCTGGATGGTCCGCTGCTCGGCGGAGGGCGTCTTCCACGGCCACTCCCGGGGCGTCACCCACTACACCGGCCGCGGTCACCGGGCCTGGCACGCCGACACCGTCGGAGAGGTGCTGTTCGGCTGGCAGGAGCACGCCGAGGTGTTCGCGGGCACCAGCCGGGGCCGGGTGCACCGGTTCGCCAAGTCGGACGGGCGCGAGACGGGCGTCTACCGCTGCGACGCGCCCGTGTTCTCCTGCGCGACGTCGCCCGACGGCGAGTTCGTCTTCGCGGGCGACAACCAGTCCTCGGTGTACTGCTTCGCCGCCGACGGAACGCGGCTGTGGAAGCTCGCGACCGGGTGCGGCTCGGCGTTCTCCATGCAGTACCGCGACGAGCGGCTCTACCTGGTGACCACGGACGGTTCGCTCGCCTGCCTCGACGCCGGCCCGGCCGCCGTGCACGCGGCCGAGCAGGGGCAGCTCCCGCCGCGCCGTGACATCAAGGCCGGCAGCATCGACCGCGTCGAGGCGACCGCCGAGGTCGAGGTCGTCTCGCACGTCGCTCCGGGCGAGGGCGTCGTCGTCGAGTGCGTGCAGCAAGGCGGGCGGATGAGGGTGCACGTCGTCTCGGACGGGTACGACCGCACGTGGGGCGTGCAGTTCCCCAAGAACATCCGCGTGCCCGGCGCCCGGTACCTGGTCGCCGAAGTGCTCACGTCGGCCGGCGGATCGTTCTACCGCACCCGCGGCGAGATCAAGCGCCTCCGCTGAACACCGGCGCCTGGGCCACAGTCCTCCGTACTCGATCGACACGGCACAGATGAGGGGGAACGCCATCGGTCCGGAGAACGACAGTAGGAGTGGGGGCTGACGTCACACCCGGTGTGGGTCGCGGGCTCGCGCAGGTCAGGGGGGCCGATGCAGGTACGGGTACTGGGGCCGGTCGACGTGCTGGTGAACGGCACGCCGCGAGCTGTGCGCGGACTGCGGCGCAAGGCGTTGCTCGCGGTTCTCGCCCTGCACGCGGAGAAGATCGTGAGCACCGACCGGCTGATCGAGGCGGTCTGGGCCGGTCGGCCGCCCGCGACGGCGCCGAACACGCTGCAACGGCACCTGTCGCACCTGCGTGGGGTGCTGGGCGACCGGACGTCCATCCAGGCGCGACCGCCCGGGTACGTCCTCGACATCGGCGCGGACGCCACCGACCTGATGGTCGCCGAGCGGCTCATCCGGCTGGGCAGGCAGTCGACCGATCCGGCCGCGAGCGCGACCCACCTGCGGGCGGCCCTGGCCCTGTGGCGTGACCAGGCGCTGCTGGACGTCGCCGGACTGCCCTGGCTGGACACCCAGGCCGAGCGCCTGGCCTCGATCAGGCAGGACGCGTCGGCAGCCCTGATCGAGGCGCGGCTGGCCCTCGGCGAGCACCGGCAACTGGTACCGGAGCTGGAGCGGTTGAGCCTGCGCCACAGGTTCGACGAACACCTGCACGGTCGGCTGATGCTCGCGCTGTACCGCTCGGGGCGTCAGGCCGAAGCGCTCGCCGCCTACCAACGGTTGAGGCACGCGCTCGGCGACGAGTTGGGGATCGATCCGAGCGCGGCGCTGCGCGACCTCGAAGCGGCCATGCTGCGCCAGGACGTCACCCTCACACCAACCACGCCACCGACCGCACTGCCCACCGCACCACCACTCGCGATGCCACCTGTGTCGCCGCCCACGCCGCCGACCGCGGTACCGATCGCGCCGACCTCGCCGACCGCGGTGTCGGGCCGGGTGGGCGTGAAGCGCGGCGTGCTGGAACGCGAGCGGGAGATCGCCGGGTTGGCCGGCGCGGCGCGGGAGGCCGCGGCCGGGAGCGGGTCGGTGGTGCTGGTGTCCGGCGAGGCGGGTATCGGCAAGTCCAGCCTCGTCCAGGCGATCGGCGGGCTGCTGCCACCGGCCGGTCGCCTGCTCGTCGGCTACTGCGACGACCTGGCCACGCCGCGGACGCTCGGGCCGTTCCGCGAGCTGGCCGGTTCGGTCGACGCGGAGCGGGCCGGCGTGCTGCGGGACGGCGGCGATCGGGACCGGGTGCTCGACGCGGTGCACGCGGAGCTGTCGAGGGGCCGGCCGACCGTCCTCGCCGTCGAGGACGTGCACTGGGCCGACGACGCGACCCTGGACGCGCTGTCCGTCCTGGTGCGCCTGGTGGCCGACCTGCCGGCCGTGCTCGTGCTGACGTACCGCGACGACCTGGGCCCCGGCCACCCGTTGCAGCGGGTGCTCGGGCAGGTGGCCCGCGCGCCACGGGTGCGGCGGCTCGCGCCGGCCCGGCTGTCCGAGGCGGCGGTGCGGGAGCTGACCGCCCCGAGCCCGCTCGACCCGCGTCAGGTGCACTCGGTGACCGGCGGCAACCCGTTCTTCGTCACCGAGATCCTCGCGTCCGGCGAGACCGTCCGCGTCCCGCCGACGATCGTCGACGCGGTGCTCGCCAGGGTGCACGGCCTGGACCCGGGCACCAGGGAGGCGCTGGACCAGCTCGCCGTCATACCCTCCACTGTGGACAGACGGTTGCTCGACGCGGTGCTGCCCGGGGGCATCGCCTCGGTGGCCGCCGCCGAGCAGCGCGGTCTGCTGACGGTGACCCCGACCCGGACGGCGTTCCGGCACACGCTGATCCGCCGTGCCGTCGTGGACTCGCTCGCGGTGGCACGACGGGTGGAGCTGAACCGGCGCGTCCTCGCCGCCCTGGTCGAGCGGGAGGACTCCGACCCGTCCCGGATCATGCACCACGCGGCCGAGGCCGGCGACCGGGACGCGGTCGTCCGCTACGGTCCCCGGGCGGCGCGGGACGCCACCCGGGCCGGCTCACACCGGGAGGCCGCCGCCCACTTGCGGCTCGTGCTGGCGTACGAGGAGAACTTCGACCCCGCCGAGCTGGCCGACCTGTTCAGCGCCTACGCCGCCGCGTGCGCCACGATCGGCGACATACCCGACGCCGTCACCGCCCGGCGGGCCGCCGTCGACCTGCGCCGCACGCTCGGCGATCGCCGCAAGCTCGGGGCCGAGCTGCTGCAACTGTCGCGGGTGTACTGGATGGCCGGCGAGCCGGAGCTGATGGAACGCGGCTCCGACGAGTCCATCGAGGTGCTGGAGGCCGCCGGCGACGACCGACTGCTCGCCCACGCGCTCAGCCATCGCAGCGCGCTGCGCTCATTCGCTTGGCGCAACAGGGAAAGCATCGAGGTCGGCGAGCGCGCCCTGGCGCTCGCCCGCGCGGTGGGCGACTCCGCCGTCGTGTCCCACGTGCTGGCGAGCATCGGCGGCGCGCAGTGGCAATGCGGCCTGCCGGAAGCCCGAGCCACGTTGGAGGAGAGCCTGAGCGTGGCGCGGTCGATCGGCTCGGTCGGCGACATCTGCCGGGCCACCTGCAACATCGTCGGGATGCTGGTCGACGGCCACCGCCTCGACGAGGCCGCCGACTACGTCACCGCGGCGATCGAACTGGCCGAGGGTGCGGAACACGTGCGGTTCTACCACCACATGCACGCGATCCGATCGGTCGTGGCGTTCGCCGCCGGCCGCTGGGACCAGGCGGTCGCGGACGCGGAACTGGTGATCACCGCGTCGCCGCCGGTCAAGGCGCCCACGAAATGCCCGGCGCTGACCGTGCTCGGCCGAGTGCGGGTCCGCCGGGGCCTGCCCGGCGGTGAAGACCTGCTCGCCGACGCGTGGGACCTGGCGCAGCGGACCCGGGTGCTGGACAACATCGGACCCGTCGCCGTCGCCCGCGCCGAAGCGGCCTGGCTGCGCGACGACCTGGCGGCCGTGGCGGCGGTGCTCGACCAGGTCCACGCCGAAGCGAGCCGCGTCGGCGCGGCGTCGCTGCGGGCGGAGCTGGGCTACTGGCTGACCAAAGCCGGCCGGCCGGTCCCGCCCGACGACGACCCCCGCCTCTACGCGCGCTGGGCCGGCGGCGACTGGCGCGAGGCAGCCGCCACCTGGCGGAAAGCCGGTCGCGCCTACGAGCACGCTGCCGCGCTCGCCGACAGCCCCGACCCCGACGACCGGCGCACCGCACTCGGCATCCTGGACGAACTGGGCGCCGAGCCACTGGCCCACCGCGTGCGCCGGACTCTCGACGGCAAGCCCCGGGCCGGTGCCGCCTACCGCTACGAACCCCGCTCCTGATCGTCAGGTCTACCGTGGTGCGGCCCCGGGGCGTGCACCGCGGATCACCCTGCCGGTCAGCGCGTGTCCGGCTCGGTGTCGAGGTCGTCGAGTTGCCGCTGGACGCGTTGGGCATCGGTGTCGCGGCCCTGTTCCCGGTACAGCTCAAGGGCTTCCTGCCACGCCTCGCGCGCCCGGTCGCGCTGGTCGAGGACGGCGAGGGGGTGGCCGAGGCGGTCGAGGATGTTGGCGGCATCGGTGGTGTAGCCGAGGGTGCGGAACAGGGCGAGGGCCTGCCGGTAGTGGTGGATGGCCTCGTGGTGGTGGCCGGTGTGGTGGTCGATGAGGCCGAGGCTGTCCAGGGTGGCCGCCTCCCCGTCGGGGTTGTCGTGGCGGCGGTGCAGGGTGAGGGCGACCCGGCAGTGTTCGCGGGCGGTGTCGTAGTCGCCGAGGCGGGCCGCGTACCAGCTCACCGTGCTGAGCGCGACGGCTTCCCACATCGGCTGTTCGAGCGTGCGGTAGAGGCCCAGGGCGCGGCGGGCGTGCTCCAGCGCCTGCTGGTCTTCCCCCCGCCGTCCCCGCGCCCGTGCCAGGGCGCGGTGGATGTGCGCCTGCTCGGTGAGGTCGTGGTGCTGCTCGGCCAGGGCGAGGGCTTCGCGCAGGTGTCCGGCGGCCTGGTCGTGCCGCCTCAGCCGGGAGAGGGCGCGGCCGAGGAGCCGGTGGGCGAGCATGCGGGGAGCCGGGTCGGGCAGGTGCCCGGCGGCGTCCAGCGCGGCCTGCCACACGGCCAGGTCGTCGTGGCGGTGCCCCCGCCGGGTGTGGAAGGTGGTCACTGCCCAGGCCAGGTGCAGCACCGTGTGGTGGCGGTGGTGGGTGGCCGCGGTGTGCTGCGCGGCGAGCAGGTGGAGGTGTTCGGTGTCCAGCCAGGCCAACGCGGCAGCGAGGTCGGGCAGCGGGAGGGGTCGAACGCCCGGTGCGGGCGGGTCGAGCCGCAGCGGCTGGGATTGGGAGGTGAGGAGGCGGCCGGCGGTGTGGGCGGTGTGCAGGTAGAAGTCGACCACCCGCTCCAACGCCGCCCGCCGCACAGTCCCGTCCAGGTCGTGGTGGGCGGTGGCGGCGTAAGCGCGGATCAGGTCGTGCATGGCGTAGCGGCCGTGCGGGCGCCGGTCGATCAGGGAGGCGTCCTCCAGCGTGCGCAGCGCGTTGCGTGCCTGCGCCGGAGGCAGGCCGGTGAGGGAGGCGGCGGCGGGCAGGCCGATGTCCGGGCCCGGAGCGATCCCGAGCAGCGCGAAGACCTGCCGCTGTCCGGTGGTCAGGTGGTGCAGGGACCAGGACAGCACCGCGGGCAGGCTGGCGGTCGGGTCGTCGCTGTCCAGGGCGTCCAGGCCGGACTCGCGCAGTTCGGCGGCGATGTCGCTCAGCGGCACCCGCGGCCGGGTGCGGGCGCGGGCGGCGATGACACCCAGCGCCAGCGGGAACCCGCCGCACAGCCCGACCAGCTCGGTCACGGCCCCCTGGTCGGCCGCCACCCGCGGCGCACCCAGCCACGCCACCAGCAGCGCGCGGGCCTCGGCGTCGGTGAGCACGTCCAGCGACAGCGGCCGGGCGCCGTGCCGGGCGACCAGACCCGGCAGCCGGTTGCGGCTGGTCACCAGCACGGTGCACGACCGCCCGCCCGGCAGCAGCGGGGCCACCTGCTCGACGGTCGCGGCGTTGTCCAGCACGATCAGCATCCGCTTGTCCGCGATCAGGCTGCGGTACAACGCCGCCTGCGCGTCCACCTCGGCGGGCAGGCCGTCGGGGGCCATGCCCAGGGCGGTGAGGAACCCGCGCACCGCGTGTCCCGGCGCCATCGGCTCGCCGGCGGGGCTGAAACCGCACAGGTCGACGAACAACTGCCCGTCGGGGAACCGGTCGACGTGCCGGTTCGCCCACCCCAGCGCGAGCCAGGTCTTGCCGATCCCGCCGGCCCCGCCGATCGCCGAGATCACCACCGTCCTCCCCGCCACCGCGGACGCGCCGGCGTGCCCGTCCGGGGAGGTGGTGCTCAAGGTGCGGTCGAGCACGGCCAGTTCGGTGACCCGTCCGGTGAACAACTCCCGCGCGGCGGGCAGTTGACGCGGCACCACCGACGCGCGCGGCGGCGGTGCGTGGAGGTGCACGTCGCCGTGCACGGCGCCGGCCTGCACCACCCCGCCCGCGGGGCCCGACAGCGTGTTGCGCAGGCCCTCCCGGTCCTCGGGCTCGGGCTCGTCCGGCCGCCCGGACTCGGGCGTCACCACCTCGGACACCTCCCGGCCGCGTGCACGGACTGGTGATCCCAGCGTTCCACCCGGCGGGCGCACCACGGCCGGCCACGGCGGAATTCACCCGACCGTCCGAGCCCGCGACTCACCTGCGCGGTCGAGGACTTCGTGCACGGCAGGGCCGCGCCTCACCCCTGTGGGCCACCGCCCGAGGGCGGCCGGAACCGATCGGAACGGGGCCCGACCAGGTCCTGGTAGAGCGCCCGGACCTGGTCGTCGTCCTGCGCCTGCGCGCGCAACCGCGTCCAGTGGTCCTCCAGGTCGCGGAGGAAGCCCTGCCAGCCGCCGGTCCCGCTGTCGACCTCGTTGAGATCGACGTAGCGCTGGTTCGTCGACATCCCGCCCTGGCCGATCTTGTCCTGCTTGTGGCCGTGGAAGCTGGACTCCGGGTTGGCGGTGGCCTCGCTGGAGAGGATGGTGTGCCGGTAGCCGACCGGGCTCCAGCCGCCGGGTGCCGTGGTCTCGATGCCGACCATCAACGCGCCGTCGCGGTTTCGCTCCGGGGGCTGGAAGCGGATGAACATGTGGCCGTAGGTGCCGTTCGGCCGGACGACGTCGTTGTGGTAGTCGAGGGTGCCCCAGCCGCCGGCAGCCAGGTTGACGCCGTAGACCCGGGCCGTCTCGACGGGGAGGTCGAGTTTCGTCTTCGCCCAGTGCAGAGCCCCGTTCCGCGCCCCGGTCCGCTTTCCGCCCCGCTCCTCGAAACGACCCGGCGCGCCCTCGGGCCGGTTCGCGCCGACGCTCACCCGGTGGGTGCCGTAGCCGCGGATCTCGGTCGGGTCGACGTCCTTCCCCTCGTGGGTCAGGCCCAGCCAGTCGGTCATGGCGAACGCGTCCCCCGCGTCGGCGAGTTGCGGGATCCGTATGTTGACCCGGCCGCCGTGCGCCAACGCCCTGGCCACGTCGCCTTCCCGGAAGTCGACGTGCTGGTCGCCCCGGTAGGTCTTCAGGCCGTTCTGGAGGATGAGGAAGACCTTGGTGAGGATGTTGTTGCCCCGCACGGCCGTCTGGGCTTCCTCCGCGGCGCTTGCGTCGTCGTCGCCGGACAGCGCCGGTGGGACGTAGCCGGGCAGCACCGGCGGGACGAGGGTGTTCACGAACGTGTCGCGGATCTGCCGGTCGCGCTGGTGGGTGATCGTCGCGACCTCCGCGTCCGACAGCCCCTTGGTGTCGCGCAGCCGCAGTGCGCGGCCGAGCGTGAACGCGGGTGTGCGGTGCTCCGGTGATCCGTACGGGGCCGAGCCGTGCTGGTTCCACGCGATCGTCGCGATCAGCAGCCGGGTACCCGGGGGCTGTCTCAGCCAGTTCTCGTACTGCTTCGGCTCGCCCCTTTTCGCCTTCTCCTTGCCTTTCGCCTGCTCGGGCTTCGCCTGCTCGGGCTTGGCCTGCTCGGGCTTGGCCTGCTCGGGCTTTTCCGGCTTGCTCGCCGCCGGCACCGGCTTGGCCGTGTTCCGGTAGTACCTCTCCGCTTCCGCGTACCCGCCGATCCCGACGCGTCGCAGCCAAGCGGGGTCGCAGCGCTTGATCAGGTCCAGTTCCGCGGCGCTGAACAGCGGTCCCTTGGTGAGTCTTTCCTCCAGCGCGGCACGCTCCAGCGACACACCCACCGCGCCGCGCACCCGCGCCATCGGACCGGGTGAGCCGACCAGGGACCTGCTGAGCCGTTCCTCGGGGCTGCCGGTGTCCGCGTGCCCGGACGTGTCGCCGGTTGTGTCACCGGTTGTGTCACCGGACGCGCGCTGGACGAGAAGGCTGGTGGCGCGGTTGCCGATGGTGCGTTGCAGTTCGAGCACCCTGCTGGGGGTCAACCCCACCGTGGGCGGCCGGCGCACGTGCTCCACTGGCCGCGGGGCCGTGGGACCGGGTGTCTCCCGTTCACGGGCGTGATCCGTGTGCGAGTGCATTCCGGCCCTCCTCCTGAAGCCCAGGCTAGGGACGGCGGGCCACGCCGGTCAGCGAGCGCAGGGGCACGGGCGGGGCAGTGCGGTTGCCCTTTCGCGCAGTCAGTTCGGTTCAGCCGGCTCCGACAACAACTCCTCGAAGCGGGCCGTGAGCTTCGTGATCAGTTGAGGGGTAAGCTGGTCGGAGGACAGCAGGAAGCGCGCGAACTGCTCCTGCGCCCCTTGGGCGTCACCGCTCTCCACCAGGGACTCCGCCAGGGACATCAGCGCGACGGCGGTGCGCTCGTCGGAGTTGAACCCCATCATCGTGCGGACCACCGCTTCACCCAGCTCGATCGCTCCGGCGACGTCGCCCTTCCGGCGCAACGCCTGTGCGATCAGCGAGTCGGCATCGGCCACGTACAACGCCATGCCGTGTTCGGAGTAGAAGCTCCGCGCGGCGGCGAGTTCCCGCAAGGCATCGTCGTCCCTGCCCCGCTTGAGTTCCACGATGCCGAGTTCGTAGTGCGCGTTGGCCTTCCGCAGGCCGTTCGCGGAGGGCAGGTCGAGCACGAAGTGACACCACGAGGCCGCATCGTCGAGGTTGTTCGTCTCCTCTTCGAGGATGGCGAGGTGCAGCGCGGTACGCGCCGCGTTGCCGACGCCGGGCGTCCCCAACTCCAGCTCGATCGCCGACGTCAGCCAATGACGCGCGGCGGCGAAGTCCCGGCGTTCGCGGGCGGTCACGCCCAGCGTGCGTTGGAGTTCGGCCGCGGTCGACAGTCGGCTGTCCAGCATCGCCTCGCGCAGCTCGCTCAGCAGCGTCTCGACCGGGCGGGCGGCCGTGTCCTCGGTCTCGGCGGCGCGCAGTTCGTCGGCCATGTCCGCCAGCCCGACTTCACGCGCCAGTTCGGCGGCCGAGAGGGGCGGCAGTTCGAAATCCCGGACCGCCCTCCGCACCATCGCCCGGCACCGGTCGAGACCGCCTCCGTCCGCCTCGGCCGAGGCGTGCCGCACGGCTTCGGCGAGCGTCGCCCGGACCGTGTTCGGATGCCCCATCTCCAACGCGATCCGGTTGCGCCACAACAACATCGACAGCACGTTCGGGCGCACCAGGGGATGGTCGCGGTCGGCCAGGATGTGCTCGACGTGCAGGGTCGCCTGCTCCCAGTCGGAGCGGGCCATCGCGGCCTGTCCGATCATCTCGTGCAGGCTGAGTCGCAGTCCCCTGGCATCGGGATCGGACTTCAACCGGTCGAAGCAGAGCCCGAAGACGTGGGTCACCACCTCGATGGAGCGCCACCAGGCCAGCGAGCCCAAGGGCTCGTCGTCGTGGTAAGCCGCCGCGAGTTCTCCGGCGAGGCCGTAGTCGGCGGCCTCGATGGCGCGCAGCATGGCTATCCAGACGTTGGAGTCCATGTAGGCGGACATCAGCTCGCGCGCCTGGCGTCCGGCGTACCCGACCCCCTTCGGCTGACCGGGGAACATGTTCTTGATCACGCCGACGACACTGGCGTTGGCGCCGCGTTGCAGCGCCCGCAACTGCTCCGGGGAGAAGCGCCCGGCCAGTTCTCCGCGCAGCGCGTAACCGACCACCGGCGACATGTGGTACTCCCTTCCGACGCCGTGCGCGGTCGGGCGGAGCACCCCTGCCCGGTGGGCCTGGTCCAGCAGTTCCCGCCAGTCGTCCGACGAGATGTGCGTCCCGGTCACCGCGTGGAAGCGGTCGTTCACCAACCCTCGGTCGGTGAAGACCGACAGGACGGTCGGGACGATCAGGTAGCCGAAGAGCCCGAGGTAGGACAGCGCCGACAGCATCGGTGGTGGCAGCTCCGCCAGGCGCCGTCGGACGGCGGCGTCCAGGAACGGGTCGCCGTCGCCTTCCGGGTAGCCGAGGTCGAGACGCCACGGGATGCGGGACAGCGGAACGCTCCCCCACGCGCGGAGCACCGCCGCCAGGGTTCCGCCATGCCACCCCGTGCAGCGGATCAGCCACTTGAACTCGGGCTCGTTGAGCGGCAGCACCGAGTCGCCCGCCATCGACTCCTTCATCGGGTCGACGAGGGCGTGCGCCACCAGGTCGTCCGGCAGGTCGCCGGTGGCGTGGCTGTGATGTGGCAGGGTGAACGAGTCGTGCCGAGCGCTCATCAGCACGCGGTGCTCCGCGGGCAGCGCACGGACGGCTTCCGCGCACAGGTCGACATGCCCGTCGACACCGTCCCACACGTGCAACACCGGCCGACCTGCGAAGCGTCGTGCGTTGTCCCGGATGCGGCGCGGCAACAAGCCTTCGTCGGCCGCCAACTGCTCGCCGGTGATGAACTCGACGTGCTCGAACCCGTTGCTCAGCAAGGCATACCGGGCGTAGGCGCGCAGCAGCACGCTCTTGCCGCTCGCGACGGGAGCGTGCACGACGACGGGATTGCCACGGTGCAGTTGCCGGTCGATGTCGGCCAGTTCTCCGTCCTGGTACATCAGCGACTGCACCGAGGCGGCTTCCGGGGCGTCCGGTCCGGCCGTGTGCCCGCCCGGTGTGCCGACCTGGACCCGCAGGTCCACCGGCTGTTGTTCGTAGAGCACCGGGATGATGTGGAAGGGACGGGCGGACCGGTCTTCGCCGGTGGCCTCCGGCAGGAGCGCACGCCGTCCGTCCGCCACGGCCGCAGCAAGGGCGCGGCCGTGGGTGAGCGCGTCGTAGAACGCGGTCATGAACGTGGCGACCACACCCGCCTCGACCGTGTGGGTCATCGCCAGCACGGCCCGTGCGCCCCGGTCCAGGAGCGCGGAGGCCACCGAGTTCGCCTCGCCCACCACCGGGCTGTCCGCGGCGGGAACGTGGTGGTAGGCCGAGCGGCAGGCATTGAGCACGATCAACGGGATCCGGTCGGTCGGGACGAGGTCGGCGAACTCGGCCGCCGAAACCCGCCGGCCCCGGTCCTCCTCGTCCTCGAACACCAGACCGCAGTCGACGCCGCCCGCCGCGGCTTCGGCGTAACCGTGGCCGTCGAAGTGCAGGATGTCGTATCCGTCCCGGTCCGCCAGCACCGTGCGCAACTGCTCGACCGTGGCCGGGCGGAGCAGGTCGACCGCCACCGCCCCACCGGTCAGCTCAGCGGCCCGCAGCAGGGGGCCGCGCACCGTGCGCGGCCGGACGTCCATGGCCCCGAAGGGTCGCGGCGAGACGAGCAGCACCCGCAGCGGCCTGGTGGCCGGAGACCGCTCGGCGGAGGGCCGGCTCCGCCGCGGCGTCACGCGGCGACGGACGAGTTCGCGGGCCGACGCCAAGGACTTGTCCGCGGCACCGGGTCGATGCAGCAACTCCCACGGCAACCCCAGAAAGCTCGCGTCGTCCGACACGATGCGGACGGCGTGGTCACCGGGAGCCTCCACCACCGGCCTGACCAGCGCGGCGCTCTCGGGCGACGCCGACAACACCTGGAAGAGAGCCGCACCGATGTCGTCCACAGTGGACAGTGCTGCGGTGCGGCGGCGGTGGTCGGGCCCGATCGCCAGCCGCGGGCAGTCCTCCAGCAACCAGCGCAGGGTTTCCGCCAGTTCGGGGGTGCACGGATTGCGGAACGGAACGGTCGCCGCACCCGTGGGCGCGGTCAGCAGCACCTCGTCGCGGCCTCGGGAAGTGATCGTCAGCTCGGACAAGGCCGAGGCGTCTCAGGGTCGGTCTGTCGGGCCGTCGTCGGACAGGCGCACCTCGATGATCGACGTGCCGTCCGGCTTCTCGGTCTTCTGGAAGTACAGCTCCCGCCCCCGGGCGTTGCGCTTGAGCAGACGTCGCAGGAGGTCGTAGATCGCGTTGGCGGTCACGCCGCCCGCCAGCGAGCCGAGCACGATCACCGCCTGGCCGAGCAACTCGGACGCGTTGTAGTGGTCAGCGGGCGTGACCGGGCGGGCCACGGCCACCCGCGGGCCGTCCTCCCCCACGTTCCAGGCGTGCGCCAACTGCTCGCTCCGCACACCGAACTCGGCCGACACGGCCACCATCAGCTCCACCGACGCTCCCCCAAGCACGATCAACTTCACAGCGCTGTCTCTGCGTGCTCATCGACAGCCAGAGAGCCGACGTTACGACCGTCACAAGGATAGGACCCCGGAGCCGGTGTGCGACGACAGCACGTCGCGCCGACCGCCTCGCCGCCCTCGGACGACTTCCACGCCGCGGGGTACGAGGTGCACGTCAACCTCAGCCCGGTGGTGGTGCACGACGGCCGGCTGGACGACTGGCGCGAACTGCTGGGCCTGATCACGCGCCACGCTCCGTACCTGCGCGTCCGCTACGCGTTCTGACGGGTGCGACAGCCGCACCAGCCAGGCGGAGCCCGCCCGGCTGGTCGCACACCGCAAGGCTGTGGCCCGCACCGTAGATCGCTGGTTGCCCCTGCGGTCATGAGGCCGGTGATGACCAATGCCGCGACCCACACCGGAGATGCGGGTTTTGTTCCGCACGGGCCGTCCCCCTTTCGCTCTGTTCGGACTTCGGACTTTTCCAGGTCGACCCGAAAACCGGGGTCAACAGTTTAATGACCATTGCCCGAAGTGGAAAAGATTGCCCCATCGGACCACGTCGCTTGACGCTGCAACCCGATCGGCATACCACTGGAGACCGTCCGATGCGAAGTCGAACAGATCCGGAGGGAGTCGCGATGCGCCTTGTTCACGCGATCAAGCAGTTCATGCCGCGGAAGAGCCTGAAGGCCTACGCCTGGTACGGCTGGCTCTGACCGGTCGCTGCCGAGTCGCCGGCCCGTGCCCGTCACATTCCGGCGGGCGCGGGCCGGTCCGGAAGGAGCACGGGATGACCACCACCGGTCGAAAGGCGCGGGAGACCGTTTTCGCGCCGCGCATCGACGAACTCCTGCGGACGCACCGCGGCCACTCGCTGTTCCGCCTCGAACCGGACACCGTCGGCGTCGCCGGGCCGGACCTGATGGACGCGGTCCTCCGGGCAAGGCCGGCCAACGCCGAGGAGCGGCCGACGTTCAAACCCGTGTTGGGTCGCCGCGTCACCCGTGCGGAGTCCGCCGCCCTCATGCAGGCGGTGGCCGCCGACGTCCGTGCCGCCCTCAAGAAGCCGCCGGCCGCGGACGCCGCCGCCCGGCTCACCGGCCGGTGGCCGCTCGCCGCCCACAACTACCTGCGTGACCTCGTCTTCGGCCGGGAGCGCCTGCGGTTCCGCGTCCTGGTGGACCGCAGGCTCGAACTGACGCCGAAGCTCACCTGGGCGGCGGTCGCCGCCGGGGCCGCCGCGCTGGGCAGGCCCGGCCCCGGCGCGGCGCTGTCCTACCTGGCGGCACTCGTGGCGGAGGCGGACGACTTCACCGAGCGGCGCTTCGCCCTGTACCTGTACCGCCGGGTCGCGGCCCCGGTCTGCTTCACCGTGGCCGCACTCGTCACCAGCGCCCTCTGGCTCGGGGCCCCGTTCGACGACACCACACCGAACCGCCACATCCTGGACGAGGCACTGCGCCTGCTGCCGCCGTCGTGGAACATCCTGCGCGTGGCGTCCCCGGAGTTCAGCCGCGTGGACGCCACGATCCGGGCGGACGACGACCTGCTCCTCCTACCGCTGCTCAGCCACCGCGACCCGGCCCTGTGGGACGACCCCGACGAGTTCGCGCCCGAGCGGTGGCACGACCTGGACCCCGACCACACCCCCGGCTACCTGCCGTTCGGCCACGTCAACGAACGCTGCTGGGGTCGCCACATGGTTCTCCCGCTGGCCGAGCACCTGCTCGACGTCGTGCGCCGCGACGGCCTGGCGGTGGACCCGGACCAGACGACCGGTCGGGTGGCACTCGACGGTCTGCTGGAGGTTTCCAGCGTCCGGGTGGTTCGCTGACCCCAGCCGAGCGGAGGAGACGGCATGGCGGCCGGTGACGAGCGACGTGCGCCTTCCACCCAGGACCTCGTGGGCGGGCCGGATCTGCGGGGCTGCGCCCACCACCTGGTCGAGGACCGACAACGCGACCGCGGGGAGTGGGTCACGGAGGCCGACCTCCCCAACGGGGTCCGCGTGCACGTCGTCACGGCGCCGTTGGAGGTCGCGCGCCCACTCCTGGCCGATCCGCGACTGTCCAAGGACTCCGCGAAGCTGACCGCCGTGCAGCAGCGGCAACTCGTCGCGCGGGACCTGCCCCCGGACGTCAACGGCATGTTCGCGCGCACGGTGCTGAACTCCGACGGCCTGGACCACCAGCGCCTGCGCGGGCTGGTGGCCGGTGAGTTCACCGCGCGGCGGGTGCGGGCGCTGCGTCCGCGGATCGAGCAGGTCGCCGCCGAACTCGTCGCCGGCCTGCCGGTCGGTGAGCCCGTGGACCTGGTGACCCGGCTCGCCACTCCCCTGCCGCTGACGGTCGTCAACGAGATGTTGGGCGTCCCGGCGCGGGACGCGGCGCGCCTGAGCGAGTGGACGGACGCGCTGCTGGCGGGCAGGCCCGAACTCAACCTCCCCGCCACCCGGCGGTTGCGGGGCTACCTGGCCGAGTTGATCGACCACAAGCGCGACCACCCGGACGACGGGCTGCTCAGCGCCCTGGTCGCGGTCAGCCTGGACGGCGATCGGCTCAGCCCGGACGAGCTGGTCGGGACCGCACTGCTGTTGATCGTGGCCGGCCACGAGACCACGGCCAACGTCATCGGCAACGCGATCGCCCTGCTGCTGGCGCACCGCGACGAGCCGGGCGGCTGGCGATGGCTGGCCGCGCACCCCGACCACGTGGACCAGGTGGTCGAGGAGGTGTCGAGAGTCGATCCGGGCGTGCGCAACGCCCCTCACCGGTTCGCCGAAGTGGACCTCGACGTGGGCGGCTCCACCATCCCCGCCGGTGCGATCGTCCTGGTCAACCTCGGCTCGGCGGGTCGAGACCCGGCGGTGCACGGCGACGACGCGCGGTCGTTCGCGCCCGGCCGCGAGACCCGTGCCCAGCACGTGGCGTTCGGGCACGGTCCGCACTACTGCATCGGCGCCCGACTGGCCCGGCTGGAGGTCGGCACCGTGCTGCGGGAGGTGACCTCGCGCTATCCGGGCTCCTACGCCGTGGGCGACCGGACCGACGTCCTCGACCGGTTCCCCCGCCGCCAGTCCCCGATCATGAACCCGTACCGGGCGGTCGAGGCCGTCCTCGTCGCCTGACCGCCATCGCCTGCGGACGGTGACGGTCGCGACGGCGAAGACGTTGCCGGCGGCAGCGCGGCTGGACCATCCCGGCGCGCGATGCCGGCGGGGCGTCGGCGATGCTGTGGGCGTGGAGTACGTGTCCAGAGTGCCGCGACCGCCGCTGGACGGGCTGATCGACGACCTCTACTACCTGGGGGGTGCGCCGCCGTACGCCCGGCTGACACTGCCGCCGGGGCCGTCGGCGTTGCTCATCGTCAACCTCGGGGCGCCGTTCCGCATCCGCGCCGGCACCGACATCGGGACGGCCGAGTACGCCGACGGCTGCGTGGTCACCATGCCCACCCGCGCGTGGGAGTTCGGCTACCCACCCCGGACCCGGTCCGTCGGCGTGCACTTCAAGCCGTGGGGGGCGGCACCGTTCCTGCCGATGCCCGCGGCCGAGCTGTGTGACCGGCCGGTGACGGTGGAGCAGGTTTGGGGCCGGCCCGCCGTTGCCGGGCTGCGGGACCGGCTGGCCACGGCGCCCGGACCGCACGAGATGCTGACGCTGCTGGAGGAGGAGCTGCTGCGACGGCTGTGCGAGACCGCCGGCCTGGGGCTGGTCCGCCATACGAGCAGCGTCATCGCGGCGACCGGCGGGGCGGTGGCGATCGGCGACCTGAGCGTGGCAGCCGGCGTCAGCAGCACTCAACTGGCGAAGCGGTTCAAGGAGCTCATCGGCGTCACGCCGAAGCGGCTGGCCCGCACCTACCGCTTCGCCGCCACCGTGTTCGCGATCAACCCCGCCGGACCGGTCGACTGGGGCGACCTCGCCGGTGGCGCAGGCTACTTCGACCAGGCCCACTTCGGCCACGAGTTCCGGGCGTTCACGGGGCTCACGCCGACCCGGTACGTCGAAGTACGGCGGCGGTTCCTGCGCGAACACCCCGGCCACGCGCTGGACGGCTGGCCGCTGCCGGCCGATTGATTTCTTACAAGAGCGACAGCTCACGACACGCTAATTTCGGGGCACCCCCAAGCAGAGGAGAGCCCCGTGGGCAAAGTGGTCATGTACAGCTCGGTGTCGGTGGACGGCTTCATCGCGGACGAGAATGACCAGCCCGGACCGCTGTTCGACTGGTTGTCCGGCGGCGACGTCCCGTTGGACGAGAGCGGCGAGCTGAAGGTGTCGCAGACCTCCTACGACTACACCCGGCCGTACTGGGACCAGATCGGGGTGACCATCGCCGGCCGCCACGTCTTCGACCTGACGGACGGCTGGGACGGGAAGCCTCCGAGCGGGATCGACCACGTGGTCGTCGTGACACACCGGCCGGAGCCCGAGGGCTGGAACCCCGAGGCGCCGTTCCACTTCGTCGACGGCGTCGAGGCAGCCGTGGCCAGGGCGCAGGAGCTGGCGGGTGACCGTCTGGTCGAGGTCGCCGCCGGCGACGTCGGTGGCCAGGCGCTTGCCGCGGGCCTGGTCGACGAGGTGCGCATGGACGTCGTGCCCGTCGTGTTCGGGTCCGGCAAGCGCTACTTCGGGTCGGTCCACGCCCAGCACCTGTTGGAGGGTCCTGACGTGGTGATTCAGGGCCACCGGGTGCTTCACCTGCGCTATCGGGTGCGCCGTTGACCGATCCGAGCGGGTTGCCGGTGCGGTCGGCTGGGCAACTCCGGGCCACCGGTACCCCGTATGCCGGGGACGATCACCCGGTGGGGCTGCCGCGCAACTCCAGGGTGATCTGCTCCGCGTCGACGTTGCGCAGTGCGGCGGACAACGCGTCGGCGTCGAACGTGCCCTCGTCACGGGCGTCGAGGAGCGCATCGCGTTGCGCGGTGAGCACTGTGAGGCGGTGCTGCTTGTCCGAGACGCCCTCCGGGCGCGGGACGTCGCGGGCCGCGTCTTCGAGCAGCGCCAGGATCTGCCGCCGCTCGGCTTCCTGCTCGGCCTGGTCGGCCGCGTCCGTCCGGGCCGGGAAGAGCCGCTTGACGAGGAGCCCGACCGTTCCGCCCTGCCCCAGCAGCGACAGGGTGGCGACGGCGAAGGCGACGAAGACCAGCAGGGCCCGGTGCGGGGCGTTCTCCGGGAGGGTCTGCGCGGCGGCGACGGTGATCGCGCCGCGCATGCCCGCCCAGACCACGACCGTGCCCTCGCGGACGCCGAGCGGCTGCCGCAGCAGGTAGTCGATGTCGGCGAGCGAGCGGCGGACCCTGGTGGCGAAGCGCTGCAGGTCGCGTTGCGTGTGATGACGGCGGCCAGGGCCGCGGCGTCGCACCACCGGCACCGGGTCGCCGGCTTCGAGGCGTTCCCCCATGGCGGCGATGCGGGGCTGGAGCACCTGCCAGCGCAGCGCGCGACGCCGCAGCGCCCACAGCAGGGGCGCGACGTAGGCCGCGCGCACGGCCAGCGTCACCGCGAGCGCCCCGGCCGCGATCCCGATCGCCGTGCCGAGGCCGGTGTGCTCGCGCTGCACCTCGCCGAGGATCGCGGACAACTGGAGCCCCATCGCGAGGAAGACCACGCCTTCGAGGACGAGTTCGACGCTCGCCCAGTTCTGCGCGTCCGACATCCGGTGCCGGGGCGGCAGCACGCGGGGCGCGCGGGAGCCGGTGATCAGGCCTGCCACGACGGCGGCGACGAGGCCGGAGCTGTCCAGCAGTTCGGCGGGGACGGCAGCCGCGAACGGGACGGTGAACGACAGGATCGTGTTCACGGTCGCGTCCGCCACCCGCCGGCGCACCGCCAGGTTCGCCCACCCGACGACGACCCCGACGACGACGGCGACCGCGATGGCGTACGCGAAGGTGCCCACCGCGCCCCAGAAGGAGAACCCGGCTGCCGTGGCGACGACCGCGGTGCGCAGGAGCACCAGGGCGGTGGCGTCGTTGAGCAGGCTCTCGCCGTCGAGGATGACCACGGCGCGGCGCGGGATGCCGGTCCCCTTGATGATGGAGGTCGCCACCGCGTCGGTGGGGCTGATGATCGCGCCGAGCGCGACGCCCCAGACGAACCCGAGGCCGGGGACGAGCCAGGCGAACAGCGCGCCCAGCACGAGGGCGCTCGCGACCACCAGCAGGACGGACAGGCCGCTGATGGCCCGGAACTCGCGGCGGAAGTTCATGGCGGGCATGGACACCGCGGAGGCGTAGAGCAGCGGTGGCAGCAGGCCTTGGAGGATCCACTCCGGGTCGACCTCGACGTCTTCGAGCACCGGGGCCAGCGCGACGACGATGCCCACCAGCACGAGGACGAGCGGGGCGGCGACACCCAGTCTCGGCGCGAGCACCGCGGCGGCGGCGATGACCACCAGCGCCAGCACCGCGACTGCGACGACCTCCAGCACACACCCTCCTCCGCGGTTGTGCCCACCATGCTGGGGCACGAACCCGCTTCGCGCCCCTCCGGCGACCGGTGCGGCCACCGTCCCGACGTCGGCGGGAAAACGACCCGTCAGGAAGTCCGGACGAATTCCACCCCGATTCGCGGCGTAGTAGATCTTCGCCTTGGGTAGTCGTGCTTCGGTTTCCGTCGTTGCGGTCGGCGCCGGGCGTCGAACCGCAGGTAGAGAGAGGATTCCTGATGAGACGACGATGGTGGCTTGCGCCGGCCGCCGCATTTGCGGTATTAGCCGGTTCGACCGCCGTGACGGCCGGTCCGCTCGCGTCCGCAGCGGCTACGACGGTTGTCGCACACCATTCCGGCGAATGCTCGGACGTGCGCGGCGGCCCGCAAGCGGTCCAGGACGGCGCGGTGATCGAGCAATTGGAGTGCACCGGCGCGTCCAACCATTACTGGACGGCGGGTTCGTCCCCGCAGCTACCTCCGACGGTGGAAGTCCGCAACGGCGAATACTGGGCACTGCCGGCGCGATACCCCGCCAAGAGCCCCTATGGCGGCCTGAACCAGATCTGGGGACCGGCGGTCAACTGGAGCCCGACCACCGACCTGCATTGGGTGGGCGCGTACTGGCGCGACCTCAACCCGTCCGAAGGGGTTTACCGGTGGGACCGGATCGAAAGCATCACCAGCGCCAACTCGTACAGCTTGAACCAGCTCGGCGCGGCGGGTAAGACGGCGCTCATCTGGACGATACTCGGCACGGTCGACAACACCGGAAAGTGGCACGCGCCGCAGTGGGTGATCGACAAGTGCGCGAAAGCCGGCAAGCCGGTGAAAGTGATCAACAACGGCTCGGCGGCGTGGGGCCTGGCCCTGTGGGAGAGCTGCCCGCGGCAGGAAGTGGTGCGTTTCATCAAGGAGATGTTCAGCCGCTACGGGACCGACGCACGCGTCAAGTACGCGTACGCGACGACGCTCAACGCCGGCGAGTTCTGGATGCCGGGCAACGTCTACCGCGATGCGGTCGCCAAGGGCCTGACCCCGGAGATCCTGAAATCCTACGCAAAAGACATCATCGACGCCTGGGCGACTGCGGTGGGCGCGAAGAAAGTCGTCTGGACGAGTGCCGGCGAGTGGAACCTTCCGGACGACACCGACCCCGGCGTGTCGAAGTGGCTGGCCGACTACGCGCTCCGGAACCTGGGCACGCAACTGCGTGAAGGAAATGGCGAGAGCGTCACGGCGCAGTTGAGGCAGCCGCTCATCGGGCAGGACACGGTGGCCGTCCAGCCCACTCCCGTCGGCGCGCAGCCCGGACAGTCCCACTACTACCTGACGGCGAAGACGATCCACGAGATCGGCCGCGCGGGCGTGTCGTTCTACGGGAACGAATTCGAGATCGCGAACCTCGCCGGCGTGTTCGACAACTACGACTACTACCGCCTGGCCGTGTTGAACATGCTGCGCAAGGGCCACAACTGGGCGATCTTCCCCCGCGAGCTGCGCACGGACGCCAACGATGCGGCACATCCGCGATTCGCGGCACTGCGGGACTACTTCCGGCAGAGCGCAGGCTACCCGGTGAACGAGTCGCCGGACGCCTGGGCCACGTTGCAGATGTTCTACGACGGCTGTTACAACGGCACCCGCCGCTACCACAACTACGAGAAGTTCCTCCTCCAGCGGGACGTCCAATCCGGCGGACGCACGACACCGGCCGAGCAGCACACGTGGGCCCCGGACCAGTACGGCTTCTGCAAGGTCGGCGAGGGCGGGTCCACGCAACCAGCCGTGACCTACTTCGCGCGACGAACCGATCACGCGAGCGGCAACGACTACATCTACTTCGACCTGGACAACCGATTCGCCCCGACGACCGCGCGCGACTTCAGGATCGCCGTCACCTACCGCGACACGGGAACGGCGAAGTGGAGTCTGCAGTACAGCACGGCGAACGCCGCGACCGTCTCCACACCGACGGTCACGAACACGAATTCCGGCGTGCTGAAGACCGCGATCTTCAGCCTGTCGGACGCATCGTTCCGGGGTGCGCAGCCGTCGGGCATGGATTTCCGCCTCTACAACGGCGGATCGGCCGACCTCGTCGTCCGCGGCGTGCGGTTGATCCGCGGCGGTGCCTGAGCTGAGGTGATCGATCGACCGCAGGGTGGGCCACGGCGACGGCCGTGGCCCACCTCTAACGGCAGGAATCCCGCGGCCTGGTAGATGGCCCTGGTGTCGGCGTAACCCTGGTCGGGGTGGGCCGGTCCGAGGGTCTTCACCTGGAGGAGCCGGCAGCCGCCCGCGCGGAGGGCCGTCTCGACCGCGGTCACCCAGCGACCTCCGACACCCGGTACTCCACGACGCCCAGCCTGCCCGAACGGCGAACACGGCTCCACCGGGTTCGGCCGGCACGCGGTCGTTCGGCGAGGTGCGCCCTACCGCAGGACGTCGTGGTGCTCGACGACTCGACGGGCGTTCAGCGACGTCGCTGCGCCGCGTCGAGCAGGGACGGTGGCGTGTCGTTCTTCTCGTGCGGGGCGAGGTCGACGCCGGGAGCGACGACCGCGTCGATCGCGTCGAGCACGTCGGCCGACAGCACGGTGTCCGCGGCGGCGAGCTGGGAGTGCAGGTGGTCCAGGGTGCGCGGGCCGATGATCGCGCTGGTCACGGCCGGGTGCGCGGTCACGAAACCGAGTGCGAGCTGGATCATCGTCAGACCGGCCTCGTCGGCGACCGCGGCCAGCCGCTCGACGGCGTCGAGCTTGGCCCGGTTGGCGGGAATGGCGGTGTCGAAGCGTTGCGGCAGGAACGCCGAGCGGCTGGTGGTGACTTCCCGGCCCTCGCGGATCGCGCCCGACAGCCAGCCCGAGGCCAGCGGGCTCCACACCAGCACGCCCAGTCCGTACTGCTCCGTCACGGGCAGGACGTGGGCCTCGACCCCGCGCTGGAGGATCGAGTAGTTGGGCTGTTCGGTGACGTAGCGGCCCAGGTGGTTCTCCCGGGCGGCCCACTGAGCCTGCACGACGCGGTACGCGGGGAACGTCGAGGAGCCGAAGTAGCGGATCTTCCCCGCGCGCCGCAGGTCGGTCAGCACCGACAGCGTCTCCTCGTCGCTGGTCCTCGGGTCCCACCGGTGGATCTGGTAGAGATCGATGTGGTCGACGCCCAGCCGACGCAGGCTGTCGTCCAACGCGGTGACCAGCCAGCGGCGCGAACTGCCCTGGTGGTTGCGCTCGTCGCCGATGGGCATGGTCGCCTTCGTGGCCAGCACGATGTCGTCGCGGCGGCCGGCGACGGCCTTGCCGACCAGCTCCTCCGACTCGCCCTGGCCGTACATGTCGGCGGTGTCGATGAGGTTGATCCCCCCGGCCAGGGCGGCGTCGACCATGGCGGTGACCTCGTCCTGGGTGGTGCGTCCCAGCTTGCCGAAGTTCATCGCGCCGAGCACGAGGGTGCTGACCTGCACACCGGTGCGGCCCAAGGTGCGGTACTGCATGGCTGTTCCTCCACGAAATGTGCGGCGAGCGCGCGACGGGTTGGCCCGGTCCGCCCGCTCTGGCATCCTGGTAACAAGCGGATCGTTGTTCCGCTAACCAATATACGGAACGTTGTTCCGTTTGCCAAGTTGGAGGTAGCGGCGCAGTGGCCGACATGGACAGCGGGCCGGGGTCGCCGACCCCGCGGAAGCGGGCCGACGCCCGGCGCAACGAGAAGACGCTGCTGGACGCGGCCGGCGCGGCTTTCGTCACGTCCGGCGTCGACGTGCCGGTGCGCGACATCGCCGCCAGGGCCGGCGTCGGCGTCGGCACGATCTACCGCCACTTCCCGACGCGGGCCGACCTCATCGTCGCCGTCTACCGGCACCAGGTGGAAGCCTGCGCCGAGGCCGGCCCGACCCTGCTGGCGAACAGCACCACACCGCACGCCGCCCTGACCCGGTGGATCAACCTCTTCGTCGACTTCCTGGTCACCAAGCACGGCCTCGCCGAGGCGCTGCAGTCCGACGACGCCGCCTTCGAGACCCTGCACGCCTACTTCCTCGACCGCCTCGTCCCCGTGTGCGCCCAACTGCTCGACGCCGCCACCACGGCCGGCGAGATCCGCCCCGACACGGATGCCTACGAACTGCTGCGCGGCGTCGGCAATCTCTGCATCGGCGCGGGCAGCAACCCCCGCTACGACGCGCGCCGCATGGTCGGACTCCTGATCGCCGGACTGCGCGTCCACTAGAGACGCAGGCGGAGCATCGTTCCGCTCTTCGACACGCACCCCGGCCTGCCTCGTGCGGCCGTTCGACTACACTTTCCTCGTATCTGGGGCGGTGGTGGGCGCGGGTGCCACTGTCCGACCGCTCGACCTCCAGAGGCGTCGACCTCGACCGGCGCGCGTGGAGCGGCACGATGAGGACAGGTGTAGGCGCCGGCGGCCGTGGCTACGACCACGCCGCGGTCTACTACGACTCCTACGACGAGTTGCTGGCCGTCGTGGTGCCGTTCGCCCGCGCCGGCCTGGACGCCGGTGAGCCGACCGTGGTGTCGCTGGAGCAGCACAAAGTCGACCTGGTGCGCGCCGCGCTGCCGGAGAAGTCGGACGTCACCTTCCTCGTCGCCGACGACCTCTACGCACGACCCGCCGCCGCCATCAAGTCCTACCGGGAACTGATGACCGAGTACGTCGCCCAAGGCGCGCGGCACATCCGCATCTTCGGCGAGGTCCCCCGCTCGGGACTGGGCGCCACCTGGGACTGGTGGGCCCGGTACGAAGCGGCGGTCAACCACATCTACGACGAG
This sequence comes from Actinosynnema sp. CS-041913, assembly GCF_050942485.1. Lineage (NCBI taxonomy): Bacteria > Bacillati > Actinomycetota > Actinomycetes > Pseudonocardiales > Pseudonocardiaceae > Actinosynnema > Actinosynnema sp. CS-041913. The sequence continues at coordinate 5,533,758 of NZ_CP192037.1, forward strand.
TTCCCGCTCCGCAGCATGTGCGGCTACGACACCCGCACCACACCACGGCACGTCCTGCACGACGTCGCACTCACCCACCCGTTCGTGGTCACGCCCGACGGCCGGCACCTGGCCAACGACCGCTACGTCGAGCCGCCCACGTTTCTCACCACGCCCCGGCCAGTGCTGGACCATTCGGTCCAGTACTCGCCCCCGCTGGTCGAAATGACCGACCCCACCCCACTCGCCGCTCGCCGCGCCGTGCTCGCCGCCAACCGCAGCGGCCTGCCCGCCGAACAGGTCGGCGACATGGTGCTGGCGGTGACCGAGGTCGTCACCAACGCCCTGCTCCACGGCCGCCCACCGGTCCACGTCCGCCTCTGGTCCGACCCGGGACGCCTGGTCGTCACGGTCCACGACCGCGGCGCCGGACCCGACGACCCGTTCGCCGGCCTGCTGCCCGCCCCGAACCGGTCCCTCGGCGGCCTCGGCCTCTGGCTGGCCCACCAACTCTGCCACCACATCGCCCTCGACCGCGACGACAACGGCTTCACCGTCCGCCTCACCATGGGCGACCCCGAGCACGGCTGACCAGCACCCCGCTACGCGCCGCCGCCCGGCTCCGATCAGTCGCAGTGCCGGGCTTCGGCGGCGGTCGTGAGCGCCGCCAGCCAGGCGTCGAGACCGTCCCCGAGGTAGCGGACGGAGGTGGGCACGTCGGCTTCGACCTGGTCACCGGTCCAGGTCTCCTCGGTGCGCACCAGGACACCGCCCTCGGCCTCGGTGAAGTTCCAGACGTGGACGCCCCGGTCGATGCGCAGCCCCTCGCCGATCGCGGGTCCGGTCCAGCGGATGCACTTGTGGTGCCGGAGCTGCTCGATGGTGGAGGTGATGACCAGGGTCGTGGCCGGGGTGGTGGGCGTGGCGGGCACCGGGGTGGTCCACAGGAACTGCGAGCGCGGTCGGAGCGGGCCGTGGTCCAGGCGCTTGCTGCTGGTCACGACCTGCTGCCAGGACGGCCAGCGCTCCACGTCGGTCTGCAGGCCCCAGATCGTCCTCGGCGACGCCTTGATCAGGGTCTCGGTGCGGTACCGGATCTTGGCGGCGGGATCGACGCCTGCCCCTCGGCAGGTCAGCGAGGTCGGGTGGGTGGTCTGGCCGGGTGCGGCGGCTTGAGCGGGTGCGGCGGTGAGACCGAGGATGCCTGCGGCGGCCAGCGGGATCGCGAGCAGGGCAGCACGCGCACCGGCCCGGCGGCGCGGGGTCGGTGAGGCACCCGCCCGACGGCGCGAGGTTGGCGCGGGGTCGGCCCGATGGCGCGGAGACGGCGCGGGGTCGGCCCGATGGCGAAGGGACGGCGCGGGGTTGGCCCGATGGCGCGGAGACGGCGCGGGGTCGGCTCGGCGGCGCGAGGTCGGTGCGGCATCGGGGCGGGCCTGGTGGTCGGGCGGGGTGGGCGAGTCGGTGGTGGGCATGGTCCTTCTCCTTGTCCGTCAACTGGTCCGACCACCCGGTTCGGCGTCGGCCGCGGTGGTCGGGCGAGGCAGCCGGCGCTGGAGCCGACCGTGCTCTTCGCTGGGCTCCACGATGCCGCCGGGTGACTGCGGTTCGCGTCGGTGGTTCTCGCCTACCCGTCCTGGATTTAGTGCGGTCCGTCCGCCATGATTCGTGGCAAATGGATGTTCTGCTCGGGCGGCGGGACGAGACGTCGCGGCTTCAGGTGTTGTTGGACGAGGCGGCACGGTCCCGGGGCGACGCCGTGCTGCTGCGCGGGGAACCGGGCATCGGCAAGAGCGCGCTCTTGGCCCACCTGGCCGAAGCGGCCTCCGGTTTCCTGGTCGTGAGGGCCTCCGGCGCCGAGTTCGAGACCGAGCTGCCGTACTCGGCGTTGCACCAACTGTGCGTTCCGGTCCTGGCGCACCTGGAGGCGTTGCCTGCCCCGCACCGCACGGCGCTGCGGATCGCGTTCGGCATGGACACCGGCACCCCCGACCCGTTCCTGGCCGGGGCGGCGACGCTGGGCCTGCTGCTGGAGAGCGACCGGCCGCTGCTGTGCCTCGTCGACGACGCCCACTGGCTGGACCGCGCCTCGGCGCGGGCGCTGGCGTTCGTGGCCCGCCGGGTGGCCGCCGAGCGGGTGGCGGTGGTCTTCGCGGCACGCGAGGACGTGCCCGAACTGGATCACCTGCCCAAGCTGGACGTCCAGCCGCTCAGCGAGCCCGAAGCACGCGCGTTGCTGGCCCGCGAGATCCGCGCGCCCCTGGACGAACGGGTCCGCGACCGCGTCCTGGCCGAGTCCCGCGGCAACCCGCTGGCCCTGGTGGAACTGGCCGGGACCGCCGGGCTGACCGGCCTCGCCGGTGGCTTCGACCTGCCCGCCCCGGCCGCCGCCGAACGGAGCTTCCGCGCCCGGTTGGCGGGGCTGCCGCCCGAGGTCCGGCTGCTGCTGACGGTGGCCGCCGCCGAGCCGATGGGCGATCCCGGCCTGCTGTGGCGGGCGGCGGCGCTGCTGGGTGTGGAGGAGACCGCCGCGCGGGACGTGCCGCTGGTCGAGTTCGGCACCAGGGTGCGCTTCGTGCACCCCCTGGCCCGCTCGGCGGTCTACCAGGCCGCGACCGAGTCCCAGCGGCGTCGCGCGCACCACGCCCTCGCGCAGGTCAGCGACCCGCTCGCCGATCCCGACCGGGTGGCCTGGCATCGCGCCCGCGCCGGCGTCGGCCCCGACGAGGAGGTGGCCGCCGCACTCGCCGACTCGGCGTCCCGCGCGCAGTCCCGTGGCGGGGTGGCCGCCGCGGCGGCGTTCCTGGAGCGCTCCGCCGCGTTGACCCTCGAACCCGGCCTGCGGGTCGAGCGGGTGCTGGCCGCGGTCGAGGCCAAGCTGTCCGCCGGGGACTTCGACGTGGCCGCCGAACTGCTGTCCACCGTCCACCCCGACGATCCGCGGGTCGACCTGCTGCGCGGCCGGATCTCCTTCACCCGCTTCCGAGGCGGGGACCTCCCCACCGACCACCTCCTCCGCGCCGCCGCCAAGCTGGCGGACAAGGAGCCGGCGGACGCGCGGACGACCTACGTGGACGCCATCGAGATGGCCATCCTCACCGGCGGCCTGGCGGGGGTGGTCGACGCCGCGAGGACGGCGCCTCCCGTGCCCGGACTTCCGCGCAGCGCCGACACCGTCCTGGACGGCATGGTGGCGTTGGCCGACCACGGCCACCGAGCCGCCGCCGAACTGCTGCGCCCCGTCGTGGCCGACAGCGGCGACGAAGCGTGGACCCGGTGGCCGACCCTCGGCTACCTGCTCGCCCTCGAACTGTGGGACGCCGACGCCATGTGCGACATCGCCGCCCGGGTCACCGCGGCCGGGCGGGAATCCGGTTCCTTCCACGTGCTGCCGATCGGGCTCGCCATGCTCGCCACCGTCACCGCGCACACCGGCGACTTCGGCGCCGCCAAGGAGATGATCTCCGAGGAGGAGGCGATCGCGGAGGCCACCGGCGCCGCTCCCCTCGTCTACCCACGCCTCCACCTGGCGGCCCTGCACGGGCGGCGCACCGAAGCCGAGGACCTGTTCTCCCGGGTCGGCCCGCACATGAGCCTGAGCGTGCAGTACGCGACCGCCGTCCTCGGCAACGGCCTCGCCGACTACCCGGTCGCCCTGCGGGCCGCCGAGCAGGCGATCGCCACCGGCGACCTCGGACTGGCCGGCCAAGCCCTGCCCGAACTGGTCGAAGCCGCCGTGCGCTGCGGCCGTGACCAAACCGCGCGCTCCGCCCTCGCGGCGCTGACCGAGCGCACGAGTGCGGGCGGACAACCGTGGGGGCGGGGCATCGAGGCCTACGCACGTGCCTTGGTGGACAACGACGAAGACGCCTACCAGCAGGCCATCTCGCTGCTGGAGGCCAGTCCGCCGGCGATCTCCCGCGGTCGCGCCCACCTGGTCTACGGAGAGTGGCTGCGCCGACAGGGACGACGCAGCGACGCGCGGACCCAACTCCGCCGCGCCCACGAACTGCTGTCCGGTCTCGGCGCGGAAGCCTTCGCGACCCGGGCGGCGAACGAACTGCGAGCCACCGGCGAACGCGCACGCAGCCGTTCGTCACCGGCCTCCGACGCACTCACGGTGCAGGAGGTGCACATCGCCCGCCTGGTCGCCGACGGCGCCACCTCCAAAGAGGTCGCCGCCAAGCTGTTCCTCAGTCCGCGCACCGTCGACGCGCACCTGCGCAACATCTTCCGCAAGCTGGCCATCACCTCGCGCCGCCGGCTCCGGGACCTCCCCGCCATCCGCTAGCCCGACCGCCGACAGCGGCTGGTGCTGCTCGGGGCTCGGTCGCCTGATACAGCGAATCGTGCCACCCGCGCGGTTCCGCGGTGTTTCGTCGGTGGTGCCCGGGGTAGGCGAGGCGGAGTACCGTCGCCGGAACCATCCGCCGCGCCCAGAAGGAACCACCCCGTGCACAACGTGACCCTCAACAATGGCGTCGAGATGCCGATCCTCGGCTTCGGCGTCTACCAGATCCCGCCGGATCAGACCGAGCAGGCCGTCACCGACGCCCTCGCCGCCGGCTACCGGCTGCTCGACACCGCGGCCGGCTACGGCAACGAGGAGGCCCTGGGCCGCGCGATCAAGGCCAGCGGCATCCCGCGCGAACAACTGTTCGTCACCACCAAGCTGTGGGTGCAGGACGGCCCCGCCGGGGACAACACCAAGCGCGCGTTCGACACCTCGTTGCGCAGGCTCGGCCTGGACCACGTCGACCTGTACCTGATGCACCAGCCCTACGGCGACGTCTACAGCCAGTGGCGGGCCATGCAGGACATCTACCGCGAGGGGCGCGCCAAGGCGATCGGGGTGTCCAACTTCTACCCCGACCGGCTCGTCGACCTGATCGAGCACAACGAGGTCGCACCCGCGGTGAACCAGATCGAAACGCACCCGTTCTTCCAGCGCACCGCCGAGCAGGACATCATGCGCGAGCGCGGTGTCCAGATCGAGTCGTGGGGGCCGTTCGCCGAGGGCAGGAACAACCTGTTCACCCACCCCGTGCTGAGCGGGATCGCCGAGGAGCACGGCAGGTCCGTGGCACAGGTGGTGCTGCGCTGGCTGGTGCAGCGCGAGGTCGTCGTGATCCCGAAGTCCGTCCGCGCCGACCGGATGGCGGAGAACATCGCCGTGTTCGACTTCGGCCTCACCGACGAGGAGATGGCCCGCATCGCCGCCCTGGACACCGGCGCGTCGCTGTTCTTCGACCACCGCGACCCGACGATGACCAGCCGGCTCGGCAAGGTCCGCGTGACCGACTGACCACCGCGTTCCAGGCCCCGCGTTCCAGGCCCCGCGTTCCAGGCCCCGCGTTCCAGGCCATCGCGTTCCAGGACACCGCCGCACGACACGGCCGGAACCGCGGTCAGCCGGGCGACAATGGTTCGAAAGCTCGGCGGTTCTTCCCCTTCGGGCAGGTTTTGTGGGTCTTCTGTGCCAAGTGGACGGTTACCGGCGATAGGTTCGCCGCATGACTCCCGAGATGTCACGCAGGTTGAACCTGTTCCGCGTAGAGGCTCTCCGGCGGGACATCCCCGACGCGGATGTCGAGCGGTGGTTGGGCATTGCCCGGCCGTGTGCGAGGTTGACGTCTGATGGGGACGGGCCCGTCGTGGGCCGGTTCGGCGGTCCCGTGCTGCTCCCCGCGGACGCCCCGGACCCCTGGTTCCCCCTCGTCGCCTCGATCGACTGCGCGGCCCTGCCCGGGGATGCGACGGATCTGCCGCTGCCGGACGACGGTCATCTGCTGCTGTTCGCCTTCCCGGAACTCTCGGACGGCCCCGAATCCGCGGGAGAGGTGGTGTACGTCCCCGCCGGCACGCCCGTCGAGGAGCGGGACAGGAACCCCTACTTCTACGGTGAGGTCCCGGGCTACCAGGAGATCTGCGAGGCGTACCCGCAGGGTGAGCTGCGCCTGGCGGTCGATGTGTCCCTGCCCTACCACGGTGCGGTGGAGATTCCCGAGCATCCTTACATGGAGCCGCTTCCCGGGCATCCCCACTCCGAGCAGCTACGCGACGTGTGGCTGGACACGTGCGGCGACAGCGGGGCGTTGCAGATCGGCGGCTACGGCTGGGAGGAGTCCCTCGAATTCGATCCCGTCGCGACGGCCGCGTGGTTCGCCGGGGAGGCGGAGCGGAACGGCAGTCGGCCGGTTGACACCACCGGCGCGGCCGGGGACTGGGTGCTGCTCGCGGACTGGTACACCGACATCCAGGACGTGGCCGGCGCCACCGTCCACTGGGCGATCAGGCTGGACGACCTGGCCGCACGGCGCTTCGACCGTGCGCATTCGACCGTGTTCTGGAATCCCTGACACCACCCGGAGGGCTCCTGTCACGCACTGAGCCCCTTCCGCGCCTCGGGAACCTGCTGTGGGAAGCCGAAGTGCTGGCTCTCACCCTGTTCCGCGCTCTCGGCAACACCGCCCTGGCCGCCAACATCCCCGACAACCTCGGCGACCTCTACCGATCAATCGTCCGATGTGGACAGTACAGACTTTCGTTGCCACAAACAGCGTTGGATGGCAAGCCTGTCGGGCTGTGACGGTGGACGCGCCCGGACGGCGGTAGGTGCCCCGGCACGCGCCTCGGCAGACTCAAGAGGTCCAGACCAATCTTGGAGTGGAGGACCTGTGCGGAGTTCGACCGACCGCAAGCGCACCGTCCGGACCCTCGCCGCCGTGGCCCTGGCCGCCGGCGCCCTCACCGTCGCGGCCGGCCCGGCGGCTGCGGCCACCGGCGCCCCGGTGAGAGCCCTCGCCGGCTGCGTCACCACGGACATCCACCTCGACCCGGCGGCGAGGGAGGCCGGTTGGACGGTCGAGTGTTCCAGCCGCCGGTACGTGTACGTCGACGTCACCGTCTTCGCCGGCGGCGTGGCGGACAGCAACCCCTGGGAGGCGAGGTGGGTCGACGGCGGGGACACCTGGCAGGACCTCAACGTCTACCCGCAGACCAGCCCGCCCATCGACCACCTCTGCGTGCACGTGGTCAGCTACGTGAACCCGGACAACCCGCTGGAGCAGCCGGAGGTCATCGGGCACTCCTGCGTGTGACCCGGTGACGTGGCCCGACGTGCGGACCGCGTCAGGAACACGTGCCGCGGCCGTCCCGGTGTGCCCACCGGGACGGCCGCGGCCGGTTCGGTCCAGGCGGGTGCCGGGTGCAGCCGACGCCGTCACGCTCCGACGTCGGAGAGACCCGGTGTCACTCCTCGGGACGCCACCGCACGTCTGCCGATGACGAACGCGATCCCGGCCAGGGTGAGCAGGGCGAGCGCCGGGTAGGCCCACCCGATGGCGGAGAGGTAGCCGGGCCTGCTGATCGTCCAGATCGTCGGCTGCCGGTCGAGCTGGAACGCGATCACGTCCAGGAACATCACCGGGCACCAGAGCACCAGTAGCCAGCGGCGCAGCCACGGCGTGCCGCGGGTGTGCAGCAGCCAGATCAGCAGCGGCCCCACCCACACCCAGTGGTGGTCCCACGAGATCGGCGACACGAGCAGCCCGAAGAACTGCACGACCAGCACGCCGAGCAGCGCGTCACCCGACCGGACCGCCGTGCGCAGCGCGAAGCCGGTGAGCACCGCCGCCACCACGACCGCGACGAGCCACGGCCAGGACATCCCCACGTCGTAGCCGAAGGTGCGGGACAGCGCGCCGCGCAGCGACTGGTTGTGCGCGGTGGCGACCGGGCCCACCCGGCTCGCGTCGCCCAGCAGGCTGAACCAGTAGTGCTTGGCCTGCGCCGGGTCCACGGCGAAGCCGAGCCCGACGCTCACCGCGAACGCCACCACCGACCACAGGGCCGCGGCGAACCTGCGGGCGGCGAGGTAGTACAGCCCGGAGACGGCCGGCACCAGTTTCACGCCCGCCGCGAAGCCGACCCCGGCCCCCGCGAGCCGCGGGTTCTTGGCCAGCATCGCACCGAGCACGATGGCCGACAGCACCAGGTTGATCTGACCGAACTCGAACGTGTGGTAGACCGGCTGCATCCACAGCAGCAGCGCGGTCCACAGCAGCGCACGACGCCGCCACAGCGGGGCGTCCGCGGTCCAGCCCGTGCCGGCCACGTGCCGCAGGGCGACGCGCACCATCCAGTACAGGCACAACGCGGACAGCAGGCGCCAGGTCCACTGCGCCACGACCCACGGCAGCCACGTCATCGGCAGGAACACCAGCGCGCCGAACGGCGGGTAGGTGAACGGCAGCGGGAAGTCGGGCGGCGAGTTCGGCGAGGTGACCTGGTACAGGTCGTCGCTCAACACGTGCGGGGCGAGCGCCCAGTACACGTACAGGTCGATCGTCTCGTTCCCGAACCCGGTGACGATGGTCCACGCGCGCACCAGCGCGGAGACCACCAGCAGCCACGGGGCCAGGGCCAGCAGCCGCCGTTCCCACTCCGCGAGCGTCTTCCGGCGGGTCGACAGCTCAGCCGGCATTGCGCCCGGCCTTCGACGTCTCGGTGAGCGGCGGCCCGTCGTCCTGCCGCGGCGCGCCGGTGTCCGCGCGGAGCAGCCTCGGCAGCACCGCGAGCGTGATCAGCGCGAGCAGCGGGTAGCACCACCCGAGCACGGCCAGCGGCCACGGCCGGGGGATCTCCCAGATGCTCGGCTGCTGGTCGATCAGGTAGGTGATCAGGTCCGTGCCGGTGGCGACCACCCAGGCCGCGGCGAGGGACCACCCGAGCGGGCCGCGGCGGGCCGCCCCATAGCAGATCCACAGCACCAGGGGCACCACCCACACCCAGTGGTGGCTCCAGGAGATGGGCGAGAACAGCAGGCCGAATAGCTGCACGGCCACCACGGTCGCCAGCGTGTCGCCCGCCCGCACCGCGGCACGCAGCGCGAACCCGGTCAGCACGGCGGACACCACCACCGCTAGCAGCCACGGCCAGGACGTGCCGACGTCGTGGCCGAGGCTGCGCGACAACGCGCCCCGCAGCGACTGGTTGATCGCGGACCCCACCGGGCCCACCCGGTCGGCCGCCCCGAGCAGGTCGAACCAGTAGCGCCACGAGTCGGCGGGCGAGGCGAGGAAGCCCAGGGCCGCGGTGAGCGCGAAACCCCCCGCCGACCAGGCCGCCGCGGCGAACCTGCGGGTGACCAGGAAGTACAGCGACGAGATCGCGGGAGTCAGCTTCAAACCCGCCGCGACACCGACGCCGAGCCCGGCCACCGCTTGGCGGGAGGCGACCATCGCGGCGAACACGCCGGCGATCAGCACCAGGTTGATCTGCCCGAAGTCGAGGGTCTTGCGGACCGGCTCGCACCACAGGGCCAGCGCCGTCCACAGCATCGCCCGGCGCGACCAGGTGGCGTCCCACGGCTGCTCCGACCTGGCGGCCACCAGCTTCAACGCCGTCCGGACCAGCCACCACAGGCACACCAAGGACAGGAGCTGCCACACGATGCGGGCGGCCAGCCACGGCAGCCACGACAGCGGGATGAAGACCAGCGCCGCGAACGGCGGGTAGGTGAACGGCAGCGGGAAGTCCGCCGTGAACGGCATGTCGATCGTGTAGAGCTGGTCGCTCAACAGGTTCGGCGCCAGGGTCCAGTAGACCTTGAGGTCGATCATGCCCCAGCCGTCAGGGCTGCCCAGCACCCAGGCGTACCGGCCGAGCGAGAGCAACAGCACCAGCGGCGCGAACCGGAGCAGCTTGCGCTCAGCCAACGCCGTCCCCCTTGAGCCCCGGCTGGGAGCGCGGGACCTGGTCCTGGCGCTGCCCGGCCACCTCCGGCTCTTCGGCGGCGACCTCGACGACCTCCGCGCCGGACGGGGCCGGGCCGGTGGGCGGGGTCGGCGTCGCCGTTTGCCCAGGTCCGCGCTGGAGCAGGGACATGCCCACCCACACGCCGATCAGCACGGTGACGGCCAGGTAGGACCACCACAGCACCGGGTTCATCGACCCGTAGTGCCACCGCGCGACGATCGTGCCGTCGGGCAGCGTCACCAGCACCATCCACACCGAGGTGCCGGCCGCGACCGCGAGCCACCGGTCCTTCCACGCGAACGCGGCGGCGATCGCCAACGCCCAGGTGAAGTACCACGGGAGCACCGACGGGGCGAGCACGGTGGCGGCGAGCAGGGCGATCGCGGCGCGCCGGATGGCCTCCACGCCGCCCGCCCTGGCCATCCACCACTGGCGGACGAGCACCGCGACCAGGACGTAGACCCCGGCCGACCGGAAGAACCCGAGGAAGCCTTCGTAGGTGGCGGCGCCGAAGTGGCGCCCGACCGAGTAGAACGCGAGTTCGGCGACCGCGCAGGGCAGCGACATCCAGGTCAGCAGCGGGGTCTGGGACCGCAGCACGTCGATCCACCCCAGATCGACCCCGGCCACCAGCGTGGACAGGCCGAACACGCCGACGAAGGTGAGCCCGCCGACCGCGCACACCTTGACGAAGCGGTGCCGGGCGGGACCGGACATCCGGGCCACCCACACCCACACCAGGAACGGGATCACCAGCACCGCGGTGGCCTTCACGGCGGTCGCCAGGGCGATCACCGCGAACCCGCGCACGTGCTTGCCGTCCAGCACCATCAGCACGCCGACCGCCATCAGGCCGACCATCAGGATGTCGTTGTGCGCGCCGCCGATGCCCACCGCGATCACCAGCGGGTTGGCCACGGTCAGCCACAGCGCCACCGAGACGCGCCCGCCGAGGTGCCGCGCGAGGCCCGGCGTCGCCCAGGCGAGCAGCACGAGCCCGCAGAGCACGGCCAGCCGCATGAGGACCGCGCCGATGATCACGTTGTCGCCGGTCACGGCGACCACCGACTTGGCGAGCAGGAGGAACAGCGGCCCGTAGGGCGACGGCGTGTCCTGCCACAGCGACGCCACGTTCCCGCCGAGCGGGAGGGTCAACGCGGACGCGCCGGTCGTGTAGGGGTCGAACCCGCGCAGCAGCACCGCGCCCTGGGCCAGGTAGCTGTAGACGTCCCGGCTGTACAGCGGCGGGGCGATGATCAGCGGTGCGGTCCAGGCGGCGGCGGCCAGCGCGACCCCGCGACCGCCGATCTCGCCGGAGCGCACCATCCGGCCGAGCCGGATCCACGACACGACCATGAGCGCCAGTCCGGCGAACAGGACCGCGGTGGCGAGGTCACGGCCGTGGCCGTAGCGCACCACGTTGAAGAAGGTGTCGCTCAGGAGCGGATCGCGGTGGACGACCGCGCCGGCTCCGACGCCGCCGATCGCGATCAGGAGCGCGCCGAGCACGCCCGGCCGCAGCACCCGCAGCGGAACCTGCCGGATCACCGTCTTCCACACGTTCGGGCGATCCGCGACGACCTGCGCCCGTTCGCCGCCCGCGTTGACGTCAGCGATCACGACCAGGTCCGCCTCATCGATCCGGTGATCCGTCCTCGCGTGCGCCGACCCTGCGGGTGGGGAACGGCGACGGGGAGATCAGGGACGTGTGCGGCCATGACCCGGAATGCTGGCACGATCGTCCACTCCGGATGACACGAAACCCATGTTTGCTCTTTCGTTCCGGGTGTGTGGTTCCCCACCTTGGCCGACAGTCGGAAAGCGTCCCGCGATCCCGCATCGGTGCCGCTGCCTGTTCCTGTTGCCCGCGTCACCACGGCGTGGTTCACGGGCGTGGGAACGATCGTCCCAACAGACGACCTTACTACAGGCCCTCCGGCGCCCGAGGACCACCCGATGTGACGATCGCCCCTCCCCGCGCCCCGACGGTCGGCGTTGCGCGACGGGTGCGGCCTTGAACCGCGACGTCGGGAGACTGGGCGGGGTGCCGGCATGACCGAGGGGTACCCGCGGGCAAACCACCCATCCGGGCTACCGGCGTGAGGGGTACGGGCGTGAGGGGTCGGGCGTCGGGTCGGGCGTCACGGGTCGGGCGTCACGGGTCGGGCGGCAGGGGTCGGGCGGCAGGGGTCGCGCGCCACGGGTCGGGCGTCAGGCGTCGGGAGGCGGGGGATCGCGAGGCGGGGACCGGAGGGCCGGCACCTGCCTGCTGAGGGCTGATCTGCCCACAGCAGCGAGACCGGCGGATCGCGGCGGTGCGTCGGCATTGTTCGGAGCATGACCGACAACGAGAAGCAGCCGCTGTTCGACCACCGGCTTCGGGAACGGTTCTTCAGCCGACGGGTGCTCGTGCTCGACGGCCCGCTCGACGACGACAACGGGACGGTGCTCGCCACCCAACTGCTCTCCCTCGCCGCCGAGGATCCCGGCAAGGACATCGCGCTGTGGATCCACTCGCCGGGCGGCTCGGTCCCCGCGATGCTGGCCATCCGCGACGTGATGCGGCTCGTGCCGTGCGACGTGGCGACGCTCGCGCTGGGGCTGGCGTGCAGCGCGGGGCAGTTCCTGCTGTCCGCGGGCACACCGGGCAAACGGTTCGCCCTCCCCCACGCCCGCATCCTGATGCACCAGGGCTCGGCGGGGATCGGCGGCTCGGCGGTCGAGGTGCAGGTGCAGGCGGACGACCTGCGGCACACCCGCGACACCGTGCTCGGGCTCATCGCGGAGGACACCGGCCAGCCGATCGACCGGATCTTCACCGACTCCCTGCACGACCGCTGGTTCACCACCGCTCAAGCACGCGAGTACGGCTTCATCGACCACATCGTCGACAGTCTCGGCCAGGTGGTGCCGGTGCGCACGCACGAACTGGGCCTCGGCCCGCGGACGGAGGCACGCGCATGAGCACCTACACCATCCCCAACGTGATCACCCGCAGCGTCAACGGCGAGCGGATCATGGACGTCTACTCGCACCTGCTGTCCGAGCGGATCGTCTACCTCGGCACCGCGATCGACTCCGGTGTGGCCAACGCGCTGATCGCCCAGCTCCTGCACCTGGAGGCGGACAACCCGGAACGCGAGATCAACCTCTACATCAACAGCGAGGGCGGCGACCCGTCCGCGATGCTCGCGCTGTACGACACCATGCGCTACATCAAAGCGCCGGTGGCGACGACGTGCGTCGGCCAGGCGGTCGCGGCCGGTGCGGTGCTGCTGGCCGCCGGCGAGGCCGGGCACCGCTTCGTGCTGCCCCACACCCGGGTGGTGCTGCACCAGCCCGCGGCACAGGGCCGCGGCACCATCCCCGACCTCATCCTCCAGGCCGACGAGGTGGTGCGGGTGCGCACCCAGTTGGAGGACATCCTCTCGCTGCACACCGGACGCGCCGCCACGCAGCTCCGGCACGACACCGACCGCGACCGGGTGTTCGACGCGGCGGGCGCCGTCGGCTACGGGCTCGCGGACCACGTCCTCGAACACCGCACCGGCGATCTCACGCGGCCATGAGCACCGGTCCCGCCGGGCGACGCCCGACCGTGCGATCCGCGCCGCGGTGCCGCCGGACATCGCTCGCGATGCCGGCGAGCAGGTCGACCAGCCCGACCCCGAGCGCACCGGTGACCGCGGCGATCATCTCGCTGGAGGGCTCCTTGCGACCGCGTTCGATCTCAGACAAGTACTGCGGCGAGATACCGGCCCGCTCCGCGATGTCGACCAGACGGCTACCCCGCTCCTCCCTGGCCGCTCGCAGACTCCGGCCCAGCACCTCGCGCCACAGCGGCTCGGGCTCGCGGTCCGGCGTGCGGGTGCGCTTCTGGTGGAAAGGGAGGATGTCCGCCATGCCGTCATCCTGACGCAGGTCCGACGCCCCGGGGCAGTGGTTCCGCTCCTGGCGGAACCGGCGCTCCCGGGGCACGGTTACCGCCCCGGCGGAACCCAGCCCCCGGGACATCCCCGGCGATCGTCGACGGGCCGGACCAGCGGGGCATTGGACTGTCGGCGACACCGGCGGCCCGGGGTTCCGCTCAGGACGCCCGCTTCGCCGCCCCGTCCCACACCGCGTCGAGCGGCCCCGGCAGCCGCAGCTTCCAGCCGTGCGGGGCCGCGCTCCAGCCCGGCGCCGGCCGCACCGCGGGCATCCGCTCCAACAGCACGTCCAGCGCGGTGCGCGCCGCGGCGGTGACGAGTGGGTACGCCGGGCAGTCGTGCGGCCCGACACCGAACCCGAGGTGCCGTCGGACGTCGCGGCGCAGGTCGAACCGGTCCGGATCGGTGAACTCCGCCTCGTCCCGGTTGGCCGAGGCGATGGCGGCGGCGACCATGTCGCCGGCCGGGATCTCCCGCCCGCCCAGCGTCACCGCCCGTGTCGTCCGTCTGCCCAGCACGCCCACCGGAGCGCTCCACCGCAACGCCTCGTACACCGCGGCCCCGAGCAGCGACCGGTCGGCCCGGACCGCGGCGAGCTGGTCCGGCGCCGACCACAACGCCACCAGCGTCCAGCCCGCCAGCCAGCCGGGCTCGACCACGCTCAGCGCGAGGTGCTTGAGCACCGGCAGCACGTCGGCGTCCGGCCGTGGGCCGCCACGCCGGTTCGCGTGCAGCAGGTGGGAGATCACCGACCCGTCCGGCTGCTCCCGCAACCGCCGGACGACCGCGGTCAGCCCCGTGTCGTCCGCCATCACCTCGGCTGCTCCGGCGTCCACCGCCGGGTCGCGGCCGAAGTTGTTCGCCACCTCGGTGAGCACTCTTCCCCAGCGGCGCAAGGTGTCCGCCACTTCAAGGTCCACCCCGAGGTGGGTGGCCACCGCGATCGCCGTGACCGGCTCGAAGTAGTCCGCGGCCAGCTCGGCGCAGCCGGCCGGGAACACCTCGTCGGCCACCCGGTGCGCGACCGGCCGGGCGACGGTGTCCACGTAGTCGGTCACCCGGTGGGCGTCGTAGTCGTGCCGGAACGCCTCCCGCACGTCCTGGTGCGACTTCCCTTCCCGGAACAGCATGGGCGCCCCGCCGCACAGCCCGTGCATCGGCGACGCCGGCTGCTCGGTGGTGAACCGCTCGGTGTCCGTCAGGACGGTGTGGACGTCGTGCCAGCCGGTCACCAGCCACTGGCGGACCTCCGGCGCCCAGCTCACCGGTTCCCCCCTCCGGAGCCGCGCGTAGGCCGGGTAGGGGTCGCTCTCCAGTTCCGCGATCGTGACCACGGTGTCAGTCCGCGAACGACGGCGCGGTCGCCTCGGGCAGCGGGAACGGGTGGCGTGCCAGCCGGTCGGCGTGCTTGGCGAGGCTTTCGAGGAACTTGGACGCGAGGTCGAGCGTGAACCCCTGCCTGCACACGACGCGCAGCACGTGCACGTGCTCCAGGTTCGGCGGCAGGCTGTACGCGGGCACGTGCCAGCCGTCGCTCTTGAGCGCCTCGGAGAGGTGGTACGCGGTGAAGCCCACGGCCTCCGGGTCGCGCACGCTGAAGGCCACCACCGGCAGGTCCTCGCCGTCGCTGACGATCTCGAACGGCCCGATGGCCTGGACGCCCTTCGCGACCTGCCGCGCGACCTCCTGGCACCGCTGCGCGATGAGCTGGTAGCCGGCCAGCCCGTTGCGCAGGAACTGGTAGTACTGCGCGATCACGCCGGAGGCCGGCCGGGAGAAGTTGAGCGTGAACGTCGGGTGGTGGCCGCCGAGCACGTTGCAGTCGAAGATCAGCGATTCGGGCAGGTACTCGGGATCACGCCACAGGCACCAGCCGGACCCCGGGTAGACGAGGCCGAACTTGTGGCCGGACGCGTTGATCGACACCACCCTGGGCAGCGCGAAGTCCCAGGCGAAGTCGACGTCGAGGAACGGCGCGACGAACCCGCCACTGGCCGCGTCGACGTGCAGCGGCACGTCGACCCCCCGGTCGGCCGCCACCCCGTCGAGCGCGGTCGCGATCTCCGCGACCGGGTCGTAACGCCCGTCCTGGGTGCTGCCGAGCACCGCGACGACCCCGATCGTGTGCTCGTCCACCGCCTCGGCGGTGAGCGCCGGGTCGAGGGTCGTGCGGCCCTCCGCGAGCGGCACCATCCGGGCTTCCACGTCCCAGAAGTTGCAGAACTTCGGCCAGCAGACGTGGACGTGGCTGCCGAACACCATGTTGGGCCGGCCGGTGCCGCCCCGCTCCCGCCAGCGGCGCAGCATGGCCAGCCCGGCGAGCATGGCGGCCTCCGAGCTGCCGCTCGTGGAGCAGCCGATGAACCGGCCGTCGTCCTCGTGCCACAGGTTGGCGAGCGCGTTGATGCATTCCTGCTCGATGTCGGAGCTGGCCGGGTACTCCTCGCGGTTCATCAGGTTGATCGCGGCGGTCTCCGCGTAGATCCGCTCCAACTCCGGTTCGGCGGCCGTCGTGCAGAACGTGGCGAGGTTGAGCGCCGCCCGGCCGTCGAGCAACAGCCTGGAATGCACGATGCCCGCCGCGACGCCCGCGGGCATGGGGTTCTCGGGGAGCCTGCCCTTCGGGATGACGTCCTCGTCGATTCGCTGCGCGAATACGGGCGCGATCTGGAGGTCCTGCTCGTCGGTGATCACGCGTTGCAGGCTCATGGCGACCTCATTCTTCGGTGTTTAATGACCGATATGAGGTCTATCGCGCATCCGGCGTAGTGGTTAGCCGCTGTTCAGGTGAACAGGTGTCGCCTATTGGGTGAACGAGGCGATCATGTTCTGTTCCATGAGCGGCGGTAGCGTGAAGATGTTTCCGGTATCGCCCGGTATTGCGGCACGAAAGAGCGAGTGCGATGGGTTCGCCAGCAGAATGTAAGTAGCTGTTTCCGAGCTACTGGGTTGGGTGAGTCGGTGGCTGGTGATGCGGATCATGGACCAGCGGACCATGGCCTCGTGGTGGTGGCGTAGTCGTTCGTAGTCGCGGACGCAGCGGCGGTTTCCGGTGATCCACGCCAGAGTCCGCTTCACCACCCAACGTCTGGGCAGTACGGTGAGGTACGGCAGTTGCGGGCGTTGGACGACTTCCACCCGCAGGCCGAGGGTTGCGCGAGCCCAGTCGAACAGAGGGCCGGTGTAGCCGCCGTCGACCCATACCAACCTCACCCGCTCACCGGCGGTGGCGCGCATCCGCCGCAACAGGCTGCGGGCGGCGACGCGGTCCTGGGTGGAGGCCGGGGTGACAAGCACCGCTACCAGCAAGCCCGTCGTGTCCACGACGATGTGGCGCTTGCGGCCGGTGACCTTCTTGCCACCGTCCCAGCCGCGCGTGGCCCGGCCGACGGTCTCGGCGGCGCGCACCGATTGCGAGTCCATGACCGCCGCCGACGGCGCCGCCACCCGGCCCTCCCCCCGGCGGACGCGGTCGCAGCCCGTCGAGCAACAGCCTGCGGCGCACCGACCTTCTCCCAGGCGGCGAAACGCTTGCAGACCGTCGGCCACGGCGGGAAGTCGGCCGGTAGAGCGCGCCACTTGATGCCGTTGTCGACCACATACAGGATCGCGTCCACGATCACCCGACGACAGTGCTTCTCCCACCGCCCACTGCGACCTGCCAGGCATGCGGGATCGGGCAGCAGCGGGTCGAGTTCGGCCCACTGGGCGTCGGTGGCATCGGTGGGATACCGAGCCGTCCGCACGGTGGGCTGGCGGGAAGCCGTCATGGCGGCAGCAGAAGGCACCCGCGGTGGGACCCGCGGGGGTCGGGCACGATAACAACGGAACTCCTGAGGGAACGGTGCATAGACACCGTCCGGTCTACCAGGAGTTCCCTCGTCTGCACACCAACGGCCTCCACCCGACAAGGCCGAAAACAGGCTCAGATCGGTCGCCCCAGCGACGGGTTGCGGAATAATTCCCCTCCATTGTGCACCGCGCTACGGTCCGCGCCTGAACAGTGGTAGGAGTCACCATTCTGGGTGAGGTTGGCGCACCTGCGGGGGAAGAGCACGCAGCCCGGTTGCCCTGGCCCAGCGGTGCTAGCAACCTGAATGGACCGGAAGATCCAGCACCCACCAATGAATGGAGGGCCGGCGTGTCCCTCGAAGTCGAATACGTGTACCCGGCTACGGAACTCGACGACAGGATTCGCGACCTCAACACCCGCCGCCGCCGAGTGACCAGTGTGATTGCCGCCGAAAAACGAACAGGAGGTTTCTTCCCAATCACCAGCCAGTCCGCACCGGAGCACACGGGCTTTCTCATCTTCACCGAAGACTGATCGCCGCGTTCGCCGGACAGTCCCGAGGATCATCCAATGTACCGGGACTCGCGCGCATCGGTACGCACAACTGATGATTCATGGAGAAGCAATGGCTGAAACAGAGATCGAGATGGATGACCGCGAAGGGCGCAGATCCGACCGCGAGTTCAGCGACGACGTCACAGAAGATGTCAAGGTCACCGCCAAGGAACTGTTCAAGCTGTCCGACGAGGACTGGAAGAAGTTGCAGGAGGTCCTCGACCCGATCGCACAGGAAGTTTCCGTGCGAGTCGACGACATCACGGCGATCGACCGGATGGACAGCGCCGGGCGCAGCCTCGACAACGTGGTCGAAAAGATCACCGACGGCATCAAGAAAGATCTCCAGGAATTGATCGACGAGATGAAGAAGCAGCGCGAGGAGGAAATCGGTCTGCAAAAACGCAAAGGCCGGCTCTACTGCCGCGCGAAAGGGCTGCTGGCCGTCCTGGCAATCATCACCACGGTCAACGGGATCGGCCCGACCGTCATCGCGGTGCTGAAGTATATCAAGGAAAACCAGGGGCTCGAGCTTGGTGACGAGGTAGCGGCCGGGGTCCGAGGGACTTCCACACTCACCCCCGACCAAAAGAAGAAAGTCCAGAAGCAGCTCGATCGGTGGTGGGCACTGGACGACAGCTTGATGTGGGCACACCTCGCGGGCCGAGCCGACCGGTGGGACCCCTCACTGCAGGGGCAGGTGCTCATGGTGGAAATCGTGAAGCTTGCAGCGAAGAAACCCGCGCAGGCGTTTGTGTGGAACAGCAGCGCGGACAAGGCCAAAGCCGTCCAAGCCTGTGTTGACGCATACTGGAAGTTCACGCCCAAGCCGGGAAAGCCCAAGTCCCGAGCACTGTACGAGTTCGTCGTATCCTACCGGTACAACGGAAATCGGTTGTCGCGGCCGGTCGCCGCCGACGTCGTGGAGTTGGCGCTCTACCAGATCATCGAGTCGCGGCGCGTGCCAATCGGTGCGCGACTGCACTTTCCGGGCAAGGGGGACAGTGCGAACCTCCTGTACGCCATCACCTACTTCGGTAGGGTGCGCCGAAAAGGCCGGGCGATCCGCGGCCTGCACCCGCGTCGCCGCCGCACTGACGACCCCCATGAGTTCGCCCAACTGCGACTCCACTGCGGGGAGTTGCCGGTGTTTCAGGAATCCGTGGTCAACCAGTGGCTCGACAAGTTCGACAAGACGAAGCGGGAACAACTGATCGCGCGACGAGATAAGGCGATCGCCGCGTGGCGCAAGGGCTACCCGCTTCGCCCGAACGAAAAGGTGACTTCCGAATTCATGACGGCCCTCCAAACGCACTGGGGAGGCAACGAGCAGTACACGCTAGTCTACAGCCGGAGCACGGACCAGGGTGCATTGGCGGTAGTGGTGCAGGGCAGCAAGATCGACCGCAATACTGGCGACTACGAATGCCTGGCAGAGGGGTTCGGCCTCGCCAGTGAGATCGATGGGCGTGCCGAAGCCAAGGATTCTCCAGTACCGCTGGACATCGTCGAGCAGTGCCTTGGCACGCTGAGCATGATAGCGTTCGCCTGTGGCCCGTACGGTGCCGTCATCGGTGCGGTGGGCCTGGCGCTCAACACCATCCTCACCGTTTCATTCCCACCTAAACAGGTCAACCTTCCCAAAATTCTCGACGACATCCTCAAGGCGGACCTCGCAGTCGACCACATCCGCGATGACATGACGAAGATCTTGGCCTACACCAAGTGGGTCAGCCAACAGGCCGAGGCTGCTGTGGCGAACGAGTACAACTACAAGCAGGGCAAGGCGTACAACGACACCCTGAACGAAATCAAGAGCACGGTAACCAATGCACTGGAACCGAACTACCCGCTGCTGACCGCGATCAGCAGACTCCAGAACGGCGATTTTGACACCGGCGGCTTGGCACCCTTCAAAATCCTGGCACTGCCGGCGTTCATTCAGGGGATGACGATCCATCTGCTCTACCTCCAGGTAAGCATCCTCCTGTCCAACGATGCAACGACCTTTAAGTCGCCGAAAACCGTGTACCTCGTCAACGCTGCCAAGGACTACCAGAAGCACCTCAAGACGCAGATCGGCGCGATCTCGGACAAGTACTACTCGCGCATGCGTTATTCCGGCTCGCCCATCGAGCAGACACCGACCTCCCACGACTGTTCGGGAGGGTACTGCACCTATAGTTCGTACCTCATGTTCGAGGATCCCATGTCCGACTCCTTCCCGCGCCGCCCTGCCACCTTCCTCCCGCCGAGGAACGAATGGCGTGCTGTCTGGTACGAGAAGTGCGACCCAAAGAAGGGAGGCGGCTGGGACTGTCCGTCCTCCGACGCCCAAAAGGCGCACAAGGACTACTGGGCATCGGTTGAGACCGATCTGCGCAACTTCTACAACTTTAGCGCCACGCGACAAGACGACCTGAACAAGGCCGTCGGCAGGCTCCAGGAAATCATCGACAAGTACGAGCCGTTGACCCGGGGGTAGCGTCGCCGATATCGCTACCGGTTCGTTCGTCATGGGCAAAGTGGTGGCGCACACCAAGGGTTCGACGGCCGCTCGGGTTCACATGGTGCTGCCGGAGTGGAGGCGTCACCAGCGGTTCGGTGGTTGTGCCGCCCGCACTGCCGTGAACAGGGCTCTGCAGGCCCGGCAGTCGGCTGGCCGGAGAAAACGCTATGGCGGATGCTCTACGAGTTCGCCAGCCGGGCGCCGCGGTGCTCGCAGTCAACGTCGAGGACCTGGACCTGTCCAACAAGCAGCCCCTCGACCGGGCCGCGTTGGAGCAGGTGCTCGCCACGCTGCTCACCGGAGCCGCCGAACTCGGGTCATATCCAACCGTCTGCTCTGGCACATCAACGTCACTGACGAGACCGACGCCGATGTCGCCGACTGGCTCGGCGGCTACGGCCTGACCGGGTCGTGCTGGTTGACGACCGTTAACCGCCCTGCCCTGCCACGACCCCCACCGTCGAGCTGAACGTCAACCACGTCTCCGCCCTGACCGCGGCCCGCGCCGCAGTCCTGCTCCGCTGGCGGACATCGCCCTTCATCACCGTCGACGACCCGGAGGACAGGTTCAGCCCCACCACGTTCACCGTCGCCCGCCAGCACAGCGGCGTGTTCACCACCTGGACGACCACGCCACCGGCGTCCGACTGACGGGCCTACGAGCCGAGCCCGTCCCCCGAAGTGCCACGACCGGCTCGTCCACCGACAGATCCGACCGGCCCGCGCCTAACCCGCGCAGAAACGCAAGCTTCGCCACCTCGGCCCGCACCGCCGTGGGCGACGCCTCCACCGGCCCGGTGGACAACCACCGCAGCCGCGTCGCCTTCACCTCCGGGTCGACGACCAGCAACCCGTCCAACGCCGCACACCGCTCCCCGGTGAACCACCCGGCCAGCCGGTCCCACGTCTCCCGCTGCGCCCGTGCCTGGGCGTGCGCTACCCGTTCCACGACCGTCACCGGACCCAGCCGATCACCTTCGCCGACAACAGGTACTCACAGCCCAGCCGGAACAACAACGTCGGCGAGTCGTGCTCCATCGCCCGCGCCAACGAGAACTCATCCAACTCCTTGAGCGCCAACGACGTCGGCAGCAGCCACCCCAGATACCGCGCCACCAACCGCAGATGATCCGTCCACGTCTTCGCCCGCCGCCCGTAAGCCCGTAACTTGCCCGGATCGACCCCGAGCTGCCCAGCCAACCGCGCCACCGCCACCGGCGGCGCCATGACGGCTTCCCGCCAGCCCACCGTGCGGACGGCTCGGTATCCCACCGATGCCACCGACGCCCAGTGGGCCGAACTCGACCCGCTGCTGCCCGATCCCGCATGCCTGGCAGGTCGCAGTGGGCGGTGGGAGAAGCACTGTCGTCGGGTGATCGTGGACGCGATCCTGTATGTGGTCGACAACGGCATCAAGTGGCGCGCTCTACCGGCCGACTTCCCGCCGTGGCCGACGGTCTGCAAGCGTTTCGCCGCCTGGGAGAAGGTCGGTGCGCCGCAGGCTGTTGCTCGACGGGCTGCGACCGCGTCCGCCGGGGGGAGGGCCGGGTGGCGGCGCCGTCGGCGGCGGTCATGGACTCGCAATCGGTGCGCGCCGCCGAGACCGTCGGCCGGGCCACGCGCGGCTGGGACGGTGGCAAGAAGGTCACCGGCCGCAAGCGCCACATCGTCGTGGACACGACGGGCTTGCTGGTAGCGGTGCTTGTCACCCCGGCCTCCACCCAGGACCGCGTCGCCGCCCGCAGCCTGTTGCGGCGGATGCGCGCCACCGCCGGTGAGCGGGTGAGGTTGGTATGGGTCGACGGCGGCTACACCGGCCCTCTGTTCGACTGGGCTCGCGCAACCCTCGGCCTGCGGGTGGAAGTCGTCCAACGCCCGCAACTGCCGTACCTCACCGTACTGCCCAGACGTTGGGTGGTGAAGCGGACTCTGGCGTGGATCACCGGAAACCGCCGCTGCGTCCGCGACTACGAACGACTACGCCACCACCACGAGGCCATGGTCCGCTGGTCCATGATCCGCATCACCAGCCACCGACTCACCCAACCCAGTAGCTCGGAAACAGCTACTAATAACCTGCTCGGCATCACTACTGCATTTCGGCGACAACGTTGCACTTCAGGCTGGTGGCGCTGCGTGACCGACAGATCACCCGCCCCACGCCCACCTGGTTCCCGGACCGGCGACGAACACCGCGTCGCGGGCGTCGTCCACGAGCCGTCGGGAGCTGAAGTCGCTGGTGACCGCCAACCCGTTGCACGAAGGGCCGCACGCAGAGCTCATTCGGGTGCCGGCGGGTCAGCGGCCGGCGATCGACCCGAACCTGCGGTCGCAGTTCAGCGTCGCCAACTTCGCGAACGTGCAGGCAGGCCACGCGCCCTCGGACACTCGTTACAGGCCTTCCCCACTACCACGCCAAAGTGCTGTCCCTCATCTGCCACACCGCCGCTCGGAGACGCGTTACTGCGTCTTCTCGATGACGGCGGCAGTGCCGTACGCGCACACCTCAGTGCCGACGTCCGCGGCTTCGGTCACGTCGAAGCGCATCGCCAGGATCGCGTTGGCCCCCCCGGCTCCGCGCTTGCTCGACGAGTCGCGACATCGCCTCGTTGCGGCTGTCGACCAGGGTCTTGGTCAGCCCCTTGAGTTCCCCGCCGAAGATCGACTTCAGGCCCGCGCCGATCAGGGCGCCCACGTGCCGCGACCGCACCGTCAAGCCGAAGACCTCGCCGATCACCTGCCGCACCTGGTAACCGGGCACCTCGTTGGTGGTCACCACCAGCACGTCCTGATCCGCCGACTGGCCGCCGCCGAAGTCGTCGATCGTCATCGCCGCCTACCTCTCCCTCTGGTGCGCCTGCGTCGGTCCCCCTCCATGAAAGCACCCCGCGACCGGGCGCACCCCGCCGGATGTCCTCAGTGGACGCACTGCCATACACCTTGTCCGGATGCAGTGTCCGGACATAGTATCTGCCATCTCGTCAGCGTCGATGAGGAGGAAACCGGATGACCAGGGATGACCGCGCCACGTTGTTCCACGGTGGCCGAGTGGTCACGATGCGCCAGGACAAGGCCGTCGCCGACGCGATCGTCGTGCGGGACGGCCGGGTCGTGGCCACCGGCACCGAGCAGGACATGCGGGCCGCCGCCGGCGACCAGGCCAGGACCGTCGACCTGGCGGGCGCCACCGTGCTGCCCGGACTGATCGACATGCACCCGCACCTGATCCACTGGAGCGGCATCAAGCGTTCGGTGGTGGACCTGTTCGACTGCCGCGACCACGGTGAGATCGCCGCACGGATCAGCGCCGCCGCCGCGAGAACGCCCAAAGGGCAGTGGATCCGCTGCTCGCCCATCGGGGAACCGCACTACTTCCTCCGCCGCTCCTACCGCGACCTGGCCGAAGGAGAGCTGCCGACCCGGCACCTGCTGGACGCCGCGGCGCCGGACCACCCGGTCTGGATCCAGGCCTGGGCCCCGGTCAACCCGGCCGTGACCGTGCTGAACACACGTGGACTGTGGAACATCCAGGTCTCCAGGAACACGCCGGACCGGGTCGGCCGGGTCTCGGTCGAGAAGGACGCGGACGGCGAGCCGACCGGCCGGCTGCTCGGGCCGGTGAACAACTACTACAACAACGAGCCGTGGTGGGACTCCGTCCTGGCGCGGATCGACGGCGTGTCACCGGAGGACTGGTACGAGGGGGCCAGGAGCGGGATGGCCGAGGCGAACCGCAGGGGCGTCACGGCCGTCTTCGAGGGCCACATGATGGACTGGCCGCTCATCGACGTCTACCGCCAGCACGGCAACGCGGGCACGTTGACCACCCGCGTCCTGTGCACACCCGACGCCGAGCCGCACGGACTGCCGAACTCCGTCGCGCTGACCGAAACCGAGCTGGTGCAGCGGCTGGAACTCGCCTACCGCGTTCAGGATCTCTCCGGTGACATGTTCCGGACGGAGAGTTTCCTGTGCACCCGGGGCGGTCCGTTCAACCCGGGCATGATGGTCCTCGACCGCAGCCACCGGGGGCCCTACGGCGAGTGGACGAAGGGCATCGAGTTCATCCCGGAGTGGAAGGGCCGGCTCATGGTCGAGTTCGCGGCCGAGCGCGGGATGCGGATGAACCTGATCTCGGTGGCCGACCGCGAGCACGGCATCGCGCTGGAACACCTGGAGACCGCCCGGCGCAAGTTCGGCGACTTCTCCGAACAGCAGTGGATTCTCCAGCACGCCTACTTCATGGACGACGAGCAGTGCCGCCGCTACCGCGACCTCGGATTCCAGATCACCACCAGCATGTCCTTCTCCCACTTCAAGATGCACACCTTCCGGGAACGGCTGGGCAGCGACTACCTCAAGAACCTGATTCCGCTGCGACGCGAGTTGGACCACGGTTTCGACGTCGGTTGCGGCACCGACTGGGGGCCCGCGAACGTGTTCGAGCACATCGCGTTCGCGCAGACCCACCGCGGCGTCTTCGGCGACCGCAACGACGGCCCGGCCCAGGTCATCGACCGCGAGCAGGCGCTGGCCACGTGGACCCGGTCGGCCGCCCGAATCCTGCGCTGGAAGGGAATCGGCACGCTGGAGGCGGGCGGGCACGCGGACCTGATCGTCGTCGACCGCGATCCGCTCACCACTCCGACCGACGACCTGAAGGACACGAAGGTGCACCTGACCATGCTCGGCGGGCGTCCGGTGCACGACGAAGGCGTCCTCTAGGATCGGCGACATGATTCCCGGACAGGCCCGCGTGCGCCGATGACGCCCAGGCGTGCGTCCCGTGGTGTGCAGCGGGACGGGTCGGTCGAAGTAGCCATCGTGGAGGCGGTCGGCAGAATTCTGGCGGACCGCTCCATCGAGGACGTGGCGGTTTCCGACATCCTCGGCGAGGCCGGGGTGTCCCGGGCGACGTTCTATTTCTACTTCGAGTCCAAGCACGCCGTCGTGGCCGCGTTGTTCGAGCGGATCCTCGGTGACGTGTACGGGGAATTCGAGCGGCACTGGCTCGAAGTGGACGCCGCGGCCGGGGATGCCGCCGATTCCCTCTACACGGCGTTGTCGGCGGTCTATCGCGTCTTCCTGACCCACGGCCCGGTGCTGCGCACGGTCGCCCGCGCCTATCCCGAGCAGCCCGAACTCGCCCGTGCCTTCGAGCACATGATGGACCGCCTGATCGCCGGCGCGTCCGCGAAGATCGTGGCCGACCGGGCGGCGGGGGTCGCGCCGGCCGGTCACGACGCTCGCGAACTCGCCACCACCCTGGTGTGGATGAACGAACGCTGCTTCTACGTGAACTCGCTGCAACCCGATCGCGGGTGGGCGTCCTCGGACGCCATGATCCGGTCGCTGGCCGACATCTGGGCGTCGGCCATCTACCGGTCCGCCTGAGCGGCGTGGTGCTCGGCCGACGGACCGATTGGTGATGGTGGTGGACTTCCGACTGCTGGGCGGTGTGCGGGGGCGCGGGGACGGTGGGCCGGTCGACCTGGGGCACCGGCGGCAACGCGGAGTGCTGGGCGTGCTGCTGGTGGAGGCCAACCACCCGGTCACCGTCGAGCGGCTGCTCGACCGGGTGTGGGGCGCGCGTCCACCGTTACGGGGCAGGGAGACGCTGTACGGCTACCTGACCCGGCTGCGCAAGGCCCTGACCGGGATCGACGGGGTGCGGCTGGAGCGCGGCCCCGGCGGCTACCGGCTCGCCCTCGACGAGCAGACCGTCGACCTGCACCGCTGGCACCACCTCCGCACCCTGGCCGGGACCTCGAACGACGAGCACGCCCTGGCGCTGTACGAGCGGGCGCTGCGGCTGTGGGAGGGCGAGCCGCTGCCCGAGCTGGACACGCCCTGGGCCGAACAGCTACGGACCACCCTGGGCGACCAACGCCTGGCCGCGGAACTGGACCACACCGACGTGGCCCTGCGCCGCGGTCGCCACACCGATCTCTTACCCGTTCTGACCGACCGCGCGGCACGGCACCCGCTGGACGAACGCCTCGCCGGCCAGCTAATGCTGGCCCTGTACCGCAACGGACGCCAGGCCGACGCCCTCGACCACTACCGACGGCTGTGCGGCCGGCTCGCCGAGGAGTTGGGCGCCGACCCCGTGCCGCTCCTGCGCCGACTCCACCACCGCATCCTCACCGCCGATCCCGGCCTCGCCCACTCCACGACGACCGCGCACGGGTCGGCGGTGGCGCCCCGCCAACTGCCGGCCGCGCCCCGGCTGTTCACCGGCCGCGTCGCCGAGCTGGCCGGACTGGACCGCGCCCTGGCCACCGCCGGTCCGGACGGCGGCTCCGGAACGGTGGCGGGAGCGACGGTGGTGATCTCGGCGATCGGCGGCACCGGCGGGATCGGCAAGACGTGGCTCGCCCTGACGTGGGCGCACCGCAACCTGGACCGGTTCCCCGACGGGCAGCTCCACGTCGACCTGCGCGGCTTCGACCCCTCGGGGCAGCCGATGCCGCCCGAGGTGGCGGTGCGCGCCTTCCTCGACGCGCTCGGCGTCGCGCCCACCGCGGTCCCGTCGGGCTTCGACGCCCAAGTCGGGCTGTACCGGACGTTGGTGGCGGGCAAGCGGATGCTGATCGTGCTGGACAACGCCGCCACCACCGACCAGGTCGCCCCGCTGCTGCCCGGCGGCGCGACCTGCGTCGTGCTGATCACCAGCCGCAACCGCCTCACCGGCCTGGTCGCCGCGCACGACGTGTTCCCCGTGGCCTTGGACGTGGTCACCGCGGACGAGGCCAGGGAGATGCTCATCCGACGCCTGGGCGTCGATCGGGTCGACGCCGAACCGGATGCCGTGCGGGAGATGGTCCGGCGTTGCGCGGGACTACCCCTGGCCCTGGGCATCCTCGCCGCCCGCGCCGCGACCTACCCGGACCGCCCGCTCGCCGCGCTGGCCGAGGAGCTGTCCGACCAGTCGGCCGGACTCGACGCGCTGGACACCGGCGAGGTGACCTGGAACCTGCGGGCGGTGTTCTCCTGGTCGTACCACGCCCTGAGCACCGGGGCGGCCACCTGCTTCGGGCTGCTGGGACTCGCGCCGGCCGCCGACCTCACCCTGGACGCCGTGGCCTCGCTGACCGCGCAGCTTGCGGCGGAGGCACGGAAGTTGTTGCGGGAGCTGGAGAAGTCCCACCTCATCGCGGAGACGACGCCGGGCCGCTACCGCATGCACGACCTCGTTCGGCTGTACGCGGCCGAGGAAGGCCGCCGCGACGTCCCCGCCGACCTCAGGCAGTCGGCGCTGCGCCGGTTGGTCGACTTCTACCTGCACACCGCGCACTCGGCCGATCGGCTGCTCAACGAGCACCAACTGCCCATCGAGATCAGCGAACCGGCGGCAGGCTGCCTGCCACGGCGAATGGACAGCGTGGACGCCTCGGTGGCCTGGCAGGACACCGAATACGGCAACCTCCTCGCCGTCCACCGGTTCGCCGTCGAAAGCGGGTCGCACCGGACCGTGTGGCGGCTGACCCGGCTGCTGACCAACCTGCAGTCCCGGCGCGGCGACCAGCGCGACCACCTCGCCCTCTGCCTGGCCGGGCTCGACGCCGCCGAGCACCTGGACGAGCCCGACCTCCTGATCAGAGCCCACCGGCTGGTCGGCCGGGCGTGCATCCGGACCGGGCGGCACGACCAGGCCATGGACCACCTCCGAAGATCGCTCGCGCTGACCGGGCACGTCGACGACGCGATCCGGCAGCAGGCGCTGACCCAGACGATGATCGGGTGGGCGTGGTCGAGGCAGGGGGACGACGAACGGGCGCTGGAACACACCCTGCACGCCCTGAGGCAGTACACGATCCTCGGCTCCGTCCACGGCCAGGCCGACGCGCACAACCAGGCGGGCTGGTACTCGGCCCGCATCGGTCTTCACGACCAAGCGCAAGCCCACGGCGAACGGGCCGTCGACCTGTTCCGAGCGCTCGGCGACACCGAAGGCGAAGCCGACGCGACAGACACGCTCGGGTACATCGCGCACCGCACGGGCCGGTACGAGGACGCGCTCGAACACTACGGCCTCGCACTCGATTTGAGTCGGCGCATCGGCAACTCCGAGGACGAAGTGAACATCCTGGAGCACCTGGGCGACCTGTACGCGACCCTCGGCCGGCACGACGAGGCGCGTGACGCCTGGCGGCGGGCGACCGACCTCCTCCAGGCGCAGCACCGAGCCGACGACGCGGACCGCATCCGGCAGCGGCTCCACGACCTCGACCACACCGCCGGCAACTCCCCTGGCTCGACCGCCGGCCCTTGACCTGCCGCCGGTGTCGATTCACCGGCGATCCGGCGGGTCGAGGTGGTCGGCCTTGTCGTGCAGGTATCGCTGTTCGACGTGGTTGCCGGTGAGGGTCGCCGCTTGGCGGTAGAAGGCTGCGGCACCCGTCGTGTCGCCGGTCATCTGGAGCAGGTGCGCGCGGACCGCGCGTTCTCGTTGGTGGGTCAGCGGGTTCCGGTCCAGGTGATGGCTCCGGTTGAGGTCGTCGAGCAGTGCCAGCCCTCGTTCGGGCCCGTAGGCCCGAGCCACCGCGACGACCCGGCTGAGCCGTACCGGAGCGGTGGGCGCGAGTCGTTCGAGCCACAGGTAGAGCGCGGCGATCTGCGGCCAGTCCGTCCGCTCGGGCGACGAGGCGGTGGCGTGCACGGCCGCGATCGCCGCCTGCACCTGGTACGGGCCGAGTCGGCGGCGGAGCCAGACGCCGTCGATCAGTCCGGTGCCTTCCCGGATCAGGTCGGGGCGCCATCGCGTCCGGTCCTGCTCCTCCAGTGGCACGAGTTCGCCGTCGTCGCCCGTGCGGGCCGGCTGCCGTGCCTCGGTGAGCAGCATCAGCGCGAGCAGGCCGGTGACCTCGGCGGCCACCTCGTCGTCGGCGGGCAGGCCGGCGTGCAGCATGCGGGTGAGCCGGATCGCCTCGTGGGTCAGGTCGACGCGGGTGAGCGCGTCGCCGGACGAGGTCGTGTAGCCCTCGTTGAAGATCAGGTAGAGCACCTGCGCGACCGCGGCGAGCCGGCTGTCCCGGTCGGCGTCGGTCGGCGGGGTGAAGCGGGCCCCCGCGCGGGCCAGTTGCTGTTTCGCACGGCTGATCCGGGTGCCCATGGTGTTCTCGGTGGTGCCGTGGGCGTGGGCGATCTCGGCGGTGGTCAGGCCGCCCACCGCGCGCAGCGTGAGCGCCACCTGGGAAGCGGGGCTGAGCGCGGGGTGGCAGCACAGCAGCAGCAGGGTGAGGCTGTCGTCGGTGTCCGGTGGCGGGCCCGCGTGCCGGGCCGGCTCGCCCATCGCCAGGTCGGCCAGGCCGGCTTCCCGCTCGCGCCTGCGTCGCGCCTGGTCGGCGCGGAGCAGGTCGACCATCTTCCGGTAGCCGATGCGGATCAGCCAAGCGCGCGGGTTCTCCGGCACGCCGTCGGCGGGCCACGTCCGGATCGCGGCGAGCAACGCCTCCTGCACCGCGTCCTCGGCGATGTCGAACCGGCCGAAGCGCCGCACCAGCGCGCCGAGCACCTGCGGCGCCTCGGTGCGCAGCAGGCGCTCGACCTCCTCGGTGGGACGGGTCATGCGCCGAAGTCGTCGCCCATGATCGGGCGGATCTCGATCGGCTCGCCCAGCGCGTCGACGATGCGCGCGACGATCTCTACGGCGCGCTCGTGGCTCGCCACGTCGATCACGGCGAAGCTGGCCAGCACCTCCTTCAGCTCGGCGAACGGGCCGTCGGTCGCCACCACGCCGTCCGCGGTCCTGCGGACCGTGGTGCTGACCGCGGGGTGGCCGAGCCCTTCGCTGCCGACGAACTCGCCGGTCTCGACCAGTTCCCGCTCGAACTCCTGGTAGACGGCGAACGCGGCCAGCGCCTCCTCGGACGGGGTGTCGGCGGTGGCGGCGTCCCACGCGGCGGCCGGGGTGTAGCTGAGCAGCAGGTACTTCACGGTTGTCCCTCTTCCTCGGTAGTACTCGGGCAACCGTACGTGGCCACCCGAGGCTCGGTGAGCGCTTGCCGCCACCACGTCGCCGGCTCGTGGATCTCGACCCGACCCGACTGTGACGCGCGTCACTGAAAGCGGGTGTCGAGACCGGGATGCCGGCTCCGAGGTACCGGCACACAGCAAACGACCCGAGGAGGACGAGATGTCCGAGACGACCCCCCAGCCGAGCGCCGAGCTGCGAGCCCTGGACCGACTGGTCGGCGCCTGGAACGTGACCGGCGGCGCCGAGGGAACCGTGCGGTACGAATGGATGCCCGGCCGGTTCTTCCTGCTCCAGCACGTCGAGCTGACCCAGTTCGGCGAGCCGGTCACGGGCTTGGAGGTGATCGGCAACCTGCGCCCGTTCGGTGAGCCCACCGGAGCGGACGTGGTGTCCCGGTTCTACGACTCGACCGGCAACACGCTCGACTACGTCTACGAACTGGCCGGCGACACGCTGACCATCTGGGGCGGCGCGAAGGGCAGCCCGGCGTACTACCGGGGCACGTTCAGCGCCGACGGCACCGCGGTCACCGGGGAGTGGGTCTACCCGGGCGGCGGCGGATACCCGTCCACCATGACCCGGAGCTGAGCCCGGCGCCGACCGGCTGGGAGCGGTGACCTCCGGACCACATCACCGCTCCCGGCCGAGACGGCTGTCCGACCTTCGACAAGCTTCACCGAACGCCGAACCTTCAAGCGCCCACTTCGATGCGCACGAGGCCGGCTGCCTTCTCGGCGCGTCGCAGAGCCTCGGCGGGGCTGTCCGCGGCAGCCATCACCAGACCGGCGCGGTCCCACGAGCTGCGCAGGTGCGAGAACCGGTGGCCGGGCCCGACCGGGACGTCCACGAGGAACACACCGTCGACCTGCCGCGCCTGGTCGACGCCGCGCACCGCCTCGACCACTCCCGGAGCCATCTCCACGAAGCGCACCGCGGCACCGCCGGTGGCGCGCCGCGGCAGCGGAGGCAGCTCCTCCCCCTTCATCAGCGAGAAGTACGCCTGCAACAGCTTCATCGGATAAGCCCGGTCGATGATCTCCATGATGCCGTCGCCCGGGATGCGTCCCGCGCACTCCACCAGGTGCGGTTCCCCGTCGCCGACGATCCACTCGCAGTGCACGATGCCGGTGCCGTAGCCGACCGCCGCCAGCACCTGCCTGGTCCGCTCCCCCAGCAGCCCGGCGAGGTCGTCGGGGATGTCGGCGGGCACGATGTGCGCCAGCTCCACCGGGCGCGGGCCCGGGAAGAGCTGCTTGCCGGTGACGTTCGCGAACAGCGGCTCGCCGTCGCGGACCAGCATCTCGACGCTGAACTCCGCCCCGTGCAGGTACCGCTCGGCCAGCATGCGCAGTTCCATCGGCTTGTCGGGCACGAAGACGCCCTCGTCCTGCTCGACGCACGCCGCCCACGCGTCCGCCACCTCCGCCGGGCCGTGGACGACCTGGGTGCCGACCGCCGCCTGCCGGTTCGCGGGCTTGATCACGACCGGCCCGCCGCCCTGCGCCGCCATGAACGCCGTGACGTCCGCCGGGCCGCGCACGGTGACGCTCTCGGGGTTGGGCACCCCCGCCCGCGCGGTCACGCGGCGCAGCAGCGCCTTGTCGCGCAGGGTGCGGGCGGCCTCGGAACCCGCGCCGGGCAGTCCGTACCGCTCGGCGAGCCGGGCGGCGAACGGGGTCGCGTACTCGACCAGCGGGACCACCGCCGCCGGGTCGAGGTCCGGGTGGGCGGCGTGGAAGTCGTCGGCCGACCCCGGTCTGGTGTACTCCCACCGGATGAGGCCGCCGACGGCGGCGTTGCCCTCGCACTTGGCGCCCAGATCACGCTTGCGCGCCACGTCCGGCTCCTCCACCACCAGCACGGACCCCGCGGGCGCCGTACCGGCCAGGTCCCGGAACACCGGCGTCACGAAACCGACGATCAACACGGGCCGATCTGTCATGTCCCCTCCATGGTCGGGTCGAGCCGGGGTCGCCGCGCCCGGCGTGGGAGGTCTCCCGCCCACGCGGGCGCGGCGGGGGCCACCTACGCCGGCTTGTCCACGATGCCGAGCATGATCCGCAGGCTCGGCTTGGCGCCCAACAGGTACGCGCCGACGGACTGGGTGACCCGGTCCCCCGCGGTCACGTGCTGGCGGATCGCCGAAGCGTCGCGCAGCCAGCGGTTCAGCGGGTCGTCGTCCCGGAGCGTCGAGGCGCCGAGCAGGTCGCAGAGCTGCCGGGTGACCGAGCGGGCCATGCCGAACGCCTGCCAGCCGGTCAGCGCCGGCGCGCCCCGCTCGTCGGGCGTGAGGTCGTCCAGCGTGCCCACGCCGTCGGCGGTGACCTCCCACACCCGCTCCAGCGCCTTGTACACACCGGACCGGGCCGAGTAGTACTCGGCTTCGCACTCGGCCAGGGCGATCTGCACCCTTTCGAGCTGCGACCAGGGCGTGTCGGTCATCCGGTCGACCCGCGTCGCGATCACCTCGCGGGCGTGGTCCAGCGCGGCACGGGCGATGCCGAGCGAGACGCCGCACATGCTGCGCTGGATCACCTCGGGTTGCACCAGCGGCCCGTTGGGCACCTTCGGGCTGTCGAACGTGAGGGTGTGGTTGTCCGGCACGAACACGTCGTTGATCCGGTAGTCGCAGCTACCGGACCCGCGCAGGCCGAGGGTGTGCCAGTTGTCGATGCTCTCGATCTGCCCGCCCGGCACGAAGAACAGCCGCGACTCGTGCGGGTTGCTGCCGTCCGGGCTGGCGTAGGGCTCGCCGTTCTCGTACACGAAGGCGCCCGAGCCCACCCAGTCGGCGTGCGTGGAGCCGCTGCCGAACGGCCACCGGCCGCTGAGCCGGAAGCCGCCGGGCACCTTGTCGGCACGCCCGATCGGCATGATCACGGCCGCCGTGTGCATGTCGAGGCGGAACATCCGGCGCGCCTCGTCCTGGTCCAGGAAGTTGGCGTGCAGACCGATGTCCGAGCCGAGCTTCGCGCACCAGCCCGCGGACGAGTCGCCGTAGGCGATGGTCTCGATCACCTCGACCTGCTCCATCGAGGTCATCTCCGGGCCGCCCCACGCCCGGCTGAAGCACATCCGGAAGACACCCGCGTCGCGCAGCATCTCCACCACGTCGTCGGGCAGCCGCCGGTTCCGCTCGATCTCGGCGGACCGCTTGCGCAGGATCGGGACGAGCGCCTTGGCGTTGGCCAGGATCTCGGCTCCGGTCAGCGTCGCCTCGGCGCGCGCCGGCTCGGTGATCGTCATGCGGGAACTCCCTCTTCTTCGTCCACGTCGAGCAGTCCTGCGGGCATCTCGAAGGCCGCGCCGGGCGCGGGTGGGTCGACGGGTTCGGCGTCGAGTCGCACCAGGGCGGCAGCGGTGTCCAGGTGCTCGGCGCAGGTGCGGGTGTCGTCGGCCGCGCACACCACGAACGAGTGGCGGGCCAGGTAGCCGCCGGGTGGCAGCCGGAGGGTCGTGCCGGAGGTGATCATCGGCGACGCGGCGACCAGGCCGGGCGCCTCGTCCGGCACGGTGACGGTGTGCACCAGGCAGTCCCGGTCGGGGTAGCCGAACCGGATGCCAGCCACCGCGTGCTTGCTCATCGCGACGGTGGGCCGGTTCCCGGTGGCCACGTCGAACAGGACCTCGCCGGGGTCGATACCGGTGGCGGTCCGGCCGAGGAACGGGATCAGGTCGCCGCCGAGCCTGCCGTTGACCTCGATGATCAGCGGGCCGCGGTCGGTCAGCCGGACCTCGGAGTGGGTGATGCCGTCCTCCACGCCGAGCGCGCGGTGCGCCCGTGCCAGGACGTCGACCAGTTCGGCGTCGTGCAGCAGCGGGTCGTCCGCGTCGACGACGTGGCCCACCTCCTCGAAGTACGGGTGGCCGCCGGTCTGCTTGCGGGCCAGGAACATCGGCAGGTACTCGCCCTTGTGCACGGCGGCGTCGACGCTGATCTCCGGCCCGGACGCGTACGCCTCGACCAGCGCGCCCGCGCGGTAGCGGCTCTGGTCGACGGTGGCCGCGCCCATCGCGACGCCGAACGCGGCGTCCAGTTCGGACTCGTCGGCGGCGAACACGACGCCGATGCTGGCGCCCATGGACCGCGGCTTGAGCACCACCGGGTAGCCGATCCGCCGCGCCGCCTCCCGGGCCTCCGCCAGACTGGCGGTCAGCGCGAAGCCCGGTTGCACCAGGCCTTCGGCGGTGAGCACGGACCGGGTGCGGTTCTTGTCCCGGCAGCCGCGGACACCGTCCACGCCGAGCCCCGGCACGCCGAGTTCGGCGGCGAGTTCACCCGCGGCGAGCACGACCGGCTCGTCCCAGCACATCAGGCCGACGATCCGGTGCCGCGCGGCGACCTCGCGGGCGGCGGCGAGCATCTCCCCGGGGTCGAACACGTTGGTGAGGACGATCTCGTCGAAGTAGGCGCGCTGCCAGGTGGGTTTGAGGTTGTTCAGCAGCACCAGGCGCAGGCCCGCCGCCCGGGCGCGCCGGTGGATGGAGGCGACCAGGTACTCGCGGTAGATCTTCAGCCCGCTGCCGATGACCAGCAGCACACCGTTCGACTCGTTCATGCCTTCCCTCCCACGATGTCCGACTCCGTGTCGCGTGCCGACTCCGGGTCGCGTGCCGACTCCGGCACGGGGACCTGCTTGAGGCCGTGCAGGTGCAGCGAGCCCGCGACCAGGGACAGCAGGGCGCAGAAGCCCCAGAACGCCGGGCCGCCGTACGTGGTCCACACGAAGAGGCCCACCAGCGGGCCCAGCGCCGCCCCGACGCCCATCAGCGTCTCCCGCGTCCCGACGTACCGGCCGCGCAACGGGACCGGGAACGTGGCGGGGTGGGAGGACGTGCTCGGCCCGTGGACCATCACCCCGCTCGTCACCAGCAGCACGCCGACGATCACGAAGGCCGGGTGCTCGCCCAGGAACCCGTAGAGCAGGTACCCCGCGCCGCTCACGACGTTGCCGGAGAACCCGGCGAACCTCTTCGGGAGCCGCACGATGTACGTGGTGATCTTCAGCTCGCAGGTGATCAGCACGATCGAGGAGATCATCAGGACCGTGCTGTACAAGCTCGTCGGGTAGCCCTCGGCGACGATGTTGAGCGGCAGCACGGCGACCGACGCGCCGTAGACGACCATGCCGGACATGCTTGCTGCCAGGAAGCACAGGAACCGGTGGTCCCGGACCATCGTCGCGTACACCGCGCGGGCGCTCAGAACCGGCTCGGGCTCGCGGCCGGGCTCGGGGTCCTCGCGGTGTGCCGGGGTGTCCTTCGGCAGCACCGTGAACGCCAGCAGCGCCCACAGGGCCGCGGTGGCGGCGTCCACCCAGAACAGCAGGTTCCAGTCCACCAGGATGAGCACGGCCGCGAGCATCGGCGCCACGGCCGCGCCGACGTTCAGCGCGATCCGCATCATCGAGAAGCCCATGACCTTGTGCCGTTCCGGCATCAGGTCGCTCAGCAACACCGCCGCGGCCGGCCGGTACGCCTGGGTGGCCAGGCCGGCGAGCGCGACCACCGCGTACAGCGCCCACTGCGATGGCGAATCGCCGACCAGGGGGATCAGCGCCACGAGTGGCGCCGCACAGCCCATGGCCGCCACGATCGTGGCGCGGGAGCCGATCCGGTGGGTCAGCTCGCCGCCCAGCATCCCGCCGAAGATCGACCCGACGCTGTAGGCGGTCAGGCAGAGGCCGGCGACTTCCAGCGGCGCGCCGCGGAAGGTCAGGTAGAGGATCAGGAACGTCTGGACGAACGCGCCCAGTTGGTTGACGAGCATGCCGCCGAGCAGGTACACGACCGGGGTCGGGGTCGCGCGCAGCACCGCGAACACCCCGGTCCTCGCGTCGGTCACGCCGCCACCTCCATCGTCGCGTCGACGATCCGGCCCGCGGCCAGCGGAGCCGAGGCGAACCCGTTGCCGCCGCAGGCCGGCCGTGCCCACACGCCGGGTAACGCCTCGGTCAGGACGGCGCCGCCCTCGGTGGTCGCGTAGTGGCAGTCCTTGACGGCCACTACGGTATATCCGTCCACATCGGACAGTATTCGCGCGTCGAGAACCCGTTGTGCCCAGTCGGTTCCATCATCCGAATCCACTGTGGACACCTCGCGGCACACGGCGTCGGTGCTGATCTTCAACAGCGTGCCCGCACCGGGTGGCACGAGCCAGGCCCGTCCGTCCGGGCCGATGCGACCGACTCCCGGCGCGGCCTCCCACCAGTGCCGCAGATGCTCCGGCGGTCTCAGGTACACCATCGTCTGCCGGAGCAGCGTGACCGCCGGGCCGACCAGGTCCCGGGTCCACGGCCCGCCGGCGACCAGCACGAGATCGGCCCCGAAGACCTCGCCGCCTGCCCGGACGCGCCCGCTGTCGACCGACGTCACGGTGCGGCCGGGACGCAGCCGCACGTTCTCCCGGCCCGCCAACCACTCCGCCGCCGCGCGCAGCACGCGTTCGGCGAGCAGCACGCCCGCATCGGTCTCGACGACGCCGACGGCGCCCGCCGGGAACGTCACGTGCGGCAGCTCCGCCGGATCGGTGGTGGTCACCGGCAGGCCGGCGGCAGCCGCGGTGGCGACCGCCGCGTCGACGTGGTCCTCGGCGACCGCGGAGACGATGCCGACCCGGCGGTAGAACCGCGTCGCCAGCACCGCCTCCAACTCCCGCCACCGGCGCTGGGCAGCCGCCATGCGCCGGCTCGCGGGGACGTCGCCCGGGGTGAGCGCGTGGATCGCCCGGTGCTGGTCGTGGGAGCTCGACGCCGGGTTCGGGATCGCTCCGCCGTCGAGCACGGTCACCAGGTGCCCGGCGAGCGCGCACTCGACCGCGGTCACCAGCCCGGTGACCCCGCCGCCGACGATGACGACCGCCGCCATCAGCCACCGACCCCGGTCAGCCGAGGCAGCTTGATCGGCGTGTACTGGGTGGCGCCCTCCGGTTCGGCGAGCACGGTGTCCGGCAGCGCCTCGGCGGCCAGGTCGATCAGGATCGGCGCGGCGCAGCGCAGGAACACCTCGACCTCGTAGCAGAAGTCGCCGACGTCCTCGGCGGTCACCTGCCGGCGGTCCAGCCGGGCCAACTGCTCGGTGATGGTGTGGGCGGCGTGGGTGAGGCTGAAGTGCGCCAGGTCGAAGTCGTCCCGGAACCGCTCGAAGATGCGGTACCCGACGGCCCGCGACGCCGCCGACACCGGGAACGGGCCCTGGCCGACCCACTCGTCCACCTTGTCCACCACCCGGTTCCACGGGTCCACCAGCCGCAGTGTGGTGATCCGGTCCAGCGCCTCCCGGGTGAAGTCGGTGCGCTGGAACTCCGGCCCGGTGACGGACAGGTGGAAGCGGACCAGGTCGCGCGGCACCTCGGCCACCAGGTCCCGGCCGGAGATCACGTGGCCGCGGCTGGTGGAGAACTTCTCGTTGCTCAGCTCGTAGAACTCGTTGCTGACCCACTGGTCGGCCAGCACGTAGTCGCCCAGCGCGATCAGCATCGCGGTGCCGACCACGGCGAACGGGTAGACCGCGTCCGTGCCCAGGAAGTAGACGACCCGGGTGCCGGAGCCCGCCAGCCACAGCTCGTCGTCCGCGGACAGCACGGCCCCGTGCGCCTCGGCCGCCAGCGCCGTGCAGTACATGCTCCACGGCATGCCCTCCAGGTCGGCGTAGACGACCTGGCCCGTGGTGTCCGGGAACGGGGCCGGGATGCCCCAGGTGATCGGCTGCGTGATGATCGCGTCGACCAGCGGCTCGGACAGCAGCTTGTCGATCAGCAGCGCCATCCGGGGCCGCATCCTCGGGCGTTGCCGGGCGAAGTACTCCTCCAGCTCGGCCCGGTAGTCCTCGACCGGGAAGACCAGCACCCGGGCCTCGCGGTAGGTGACCGGGTCGTCCGGGTCCAGCGTGGAGCGCGGGTCGATCAGGTCGCCGGGCAGGATGGGGTGCGCGCAGCTCTCGCACAGCCCGGCGCAGTTCTCCGCCAGGCAGAACGGGCAGGTGCCGCGCACGTAGGAGTCGGTCAGGAACTCGCCGGTGGCGCTGGAGTACGGCAGTTTCACCGACTTCAGCACCAGCTTGTCCTTGGCCCGCAGCCGGTCGTAGAAGTTGACCACCATCTTGACGAACCGGTCGTCCACGCAGCCGAACGCGTCGATGTCGATGCCCAGCGCCGCCAGCGTCCGCGAGACCTCGTCGGCCGAGCGCAGCCGCAGCTCCTCCGGGTCCACGCCCAGCCGCTTGGCCGTGGTGACGACGTAGTTCTGGGTGAAGTGCATGCCGGTGGCCAGCAGCGCCTCGCGGTTGAGCGAGCGGGCGAAGCGGACGCACACGTCGGCGGCCAGGAACGGGCCGGCCAGGTGCCCCACGTGCAGGTCGCCGTTCGCCGTCGGCGCGGGCGAGATCACCACGGTGCGCTTGAACTCCTCCATCACGCGCTCCTGAGCTTGGTGGGGACCGCCCGGCGCGCGAGCAGGTCGCCGAGGATGTCGTGGGACCGGTGGGCCAGCACGCTGATCAGGGAGTCCGCGATGCCGTGCGTCTCCTCGTTGACGCCCTGGAGGTAGAGCCCGCCCCAGGCCGCCTCGCCCATCTCCACCCGGTGGAAGCGGCTGACCGAGATCTCGGACAGCCCGGCCTTCTCCGCCAGCGCCCGCGCCAGGCGCGGCATG
The DNA here is from genome assembly GCF_050942485.1 of Actinosynnema sp. CS-041913. Lineage (NCBI taxonomy): Bacteria > Bacillati > Actinomycetota > Actinomycetes > Pseudonocardiales > Pseudonocardiaceae > Actinosynnema > Actinosynnema sp. CS-041913. Next base: position 5,572,912 of record NZ_CP192037.1, read on the forward strand.
CCCGCGTCGTAGCCGGTGCCCAGCAGCACGAGGTCGCAGTGCAGCGGCTCGACCTTGCCGGTCTTGCGGTCACGCAGGTTGAGCACCACCTCGTCGCCGGCCATCCGGGCGCCGACCACCTCGGTCATCGCCCGCACGGTGGAGCGCCGCGGGCCGAGGCGCTTCTGCTGGTACAGCATCAGGTAGATCTCTTCCAGGAACGGCGGCGCCAGACCCGCGTAGTTGGTCAGCCGCATCTCGTCCAGGATCTGCGCCCGCACCTCGGCCGGGCTGTTGTAGAAGTCGTCCACGAACGACGGGTAGAACAGCTCGTTGACGAACTTGCTGGTCTGGTAGGACTGGAAGCCGATCGACCGGATGACGATGGTCGGCTCGCTCAGCGGCAGGTTCTGGTGCAGCGCCATGAACATCTCCGCGGCGCTCTGCGCTCCGCCGATGACGACCGGCCGGATCTTCCGGTCCTTGGGCACCTGCGCGATCCGCGAGTTGTACTGGGCGCTGTGCACGATGCGGTCCTTCGGCAGGTCCGCGAACACCTCCGGCACGTGCGGGTCGCGGCCTCCGCCGATGACCAGGTCGCGGCAGCGGATCGTGTCGCCCCCGGTGAGCCGCACGGTCCACCCGGAGATCAGGCCGTCCGCGTCGCGGGTGGGCTCGATCGTCTCGGCCCGGACGCTGTAGCGGATCCGCACCTTCTCCAGGTTGGCCGCCACCCACTGGAGGTAGTCGGACAGCTCCCAGCGGAACGGGTTGAACGTAGCGAGGTTGACGAACTCGTCGAGCCGGTTCTGGTCGTGCAGGAAGTTCAGGAACGAGAACCGGCTGCGCGGATTGCGCAAGGTCACCAGGTCTTTCAGGAACGAGACCTGGCTGCGGGCCCACGGCATCAGCAGATCACGCTGCCACTTGATGTCCGGGCTCTGCTCCAGCAGCAGCGTGCCGCGCGTCAGCTCGTCCGAACCGGATTCCTCGATGGCCACCGCCAGCGCGAGGTTCGCCGGTCCCGCGCCGATCGCCAGTACGCCGACTTCTTGGTCAGTCACACATCCCACCTCAATTGTGTCACCTGCTCGCGAAGATTCTCGGATGCCAAAGCGGACGCACGATCCACAGGGGACTACGGCGTTCTTACCGGCCGATGGCCCCACCGTTGTCCAGTAGGCTAGATTCGCTTGCTTCCCCGCTGACAGGGGAACCGTTCCCATCGTTCGGGGAATCTGGCGCACGGTGCCCGATCGGGGCACATCGGCGCGCCAGGACTCTTTGCCACCAACAGAGATGACCATCGGGGGCGGTGCGCAGGGCATGGTTCGCGGCCGGTCGCGGAAGGCGGTTGACGCCTCCGGCCGGCGCGCGGCAGGGGTGGTCTGGATCGCGCAGTCAGTCGTGCACTGCGGAAGAAGGGCTAACCGCGGCCGAGACCGGCCTCGCGGGCCAGCACGATCGCCTGCGAGCGATCGGCGACGCCGAGTTTGCCGAACACCGCGGACACGCGGTTGCTGATGGTCTTGGGGGCGAGCGCCAGTTCCTTGGAGATCGCGGAGTTCGATTTCCCGGCGGCGATGCGCTCCAGGACGTCCCGTTCCCGCCCGGTCAACTGCGGGAACGGATAAGGGCTGTTGTCACGCATCAGCCGCAGGGTCGCGATGAAACGGCCGGCGATCGTGTTGCCCACGATCACGTCGCCGGCCGCGACCGCCTGCACAGCGCGCAGGATCTGCCGGGCCCCCGCGGTCTTCAGGACGTAGCCGCGTGCGCCGAACCGGAGGGCCGAGGTGATCGACTCGTCGTCGTCGAAGGCGCTGAACACCAGCACGCCTGTACGCGGCGAGGTGTTCAGGATGCGGCTGACCAGCGCGAGGCGCGACAGGTTCGGGGTGTCGATGTCGATGACCAGGACGTCCGGCCGGTGCCGGGCGACCGCGGCGACCGCCTGCTCGGCGGTCGCGACCTCGGCGACCACCTCGATCTGGCCGGACCGCTCCAGCACGGACCGCACGCCGTCGCGGGTGACGAGCTGGGCGTCGGCGACCACCACCGACAGCGCGGCGGTCATGCTGGGCAGGATCTCCACGCTCTGCGTCCGGATGGCCACCGATCCGAGCCCGTTGCCCCCTCCGGCTCTTAACGGCACGAAATCATCACTGTCCGTTTGAACGCTCATCTCACTTCCTCACCCCATATTCCGGCGCGGACGTCCCCACGGCCACACCGGGCGCACGCGGCGATCACGGTTCTGCTCCGCGGCGTCGACCGGAGTGACTGTCCGTGGCGCTCCCGATACCCGCCGCGTCGCTTGTGCCGGACCTTCGTCGCGGAGCGCACAGGCGACCGCGGTCGCCTGTGCGCCGGTCATGTCCGAATCGGACTCGTCGATATATCACCGCAGCGCACCCCCCAGACCAAAGCGGCTAAGTAAGGGCCGGCCGAACCCCCGGCTCGCCGACCCATTTGCCAATTCTAAGCCACCGCGTTCGCGCGCGCTCCACCGAACGGTTCCGACCTTGCTCGACCGAACGGGCCAGGCCAGAAGAATTTAGCCGAATAAATCTTCCACGGCTTCCCGATCGGTCTTGACATTTCGCGGACGCCAGGACCGCCAGGCGCCATCACGGGTAATCAACAACAAGGGGGTATGTCATTTAAAAAACCTATTGCCACCCCGCGGTGACCGGGCGTATGGCGGCATTTCACACCCGGTGTCCGGTATGGGCCGCGACGCACGGCGCGCGACACAGCGCGCCCGGCACGCGCGCGGCGGGATCACCTGGTCTTCGCGGCCTCGTCGCCCAGTGCCTCCACCGTGCGGAACACCGGGATCGACCGGGAGGCGGCCAGGTACGGCGTCCCTTCGGTGTAGCCGGTCCCGGTGGCGTCGCCGAGCATGCGCACGGCCAGCCGGTAGTGGGTGTTGCGCCACCGGAGCATCGCCCGCGCGAAGCCGCGCATCGCCTCGGCGACCCGCTCCCGGTCCGCCGAGGACACGTCGCCGGCCGCGCGGACCTCCCGGTAGGCGTCGTCCAACGTGGTGTTCTGCCCGGTTTCGACGCGCAGGCGGACGTCGGGCACGGAGTGGAACGCCGACGAGTCCAGGCGTTCCCGGTCGGGCGTCCGGCACAGCGATTCCACCAGCTTGTAGTTGCGCGACTGGATCGCGCTCGCGCCCTCGGTGAACTGGCGGAACGTGCGGAAGGACTCGATCTGCATGGTGGCCAGCATGGAGAACATCGGCCCGGCGCCCTGCAACGCGGTCCGCGAGCTGTCCAGGAAGTGCACCGCCCGGTCGAAGTCGCGTCCCGCGAGCGCGGCGACCGCGGCCCTGAGCTGGACCGCCAGCAACGCGAACAGGGTCTCGAAGGTCTGCAACACCCGTAAGAACAAGTACTCGTCGTGCACGGTGAAGACCGGCAGGATGCTCAGTTCCAGGGCCCGCCGCTCGTCGAACGAGGTGTCCTCCCGCACCACGGAGCCGACCTGGCGGGCCAGCGCCACCGGTTCGATCTCGGTCAGCCCGCTGTCCAGGGACATCCGCCGCAGCGCCGGCCGGATCGCCCGCAACCCGTGCTTGCAGCGCTTGGTGACCAGGTCGGGGTCCGGCCGCATCGCCGGCAGCAGGGTGATCCGCCCGTCCAGCACCGCGGCCTCGAACGCGAGGGCGTCGGCGACGAGCTGGACGGTGAGCCGGTCGCAGCGGGACCGGGCGAACGGGGCCTGCGCGATCGGATCGTCCACGGTGGGCAGGCGTAGCTGGGCCAGCGCCAGGTAGGTGGGGTAGTCGTAGCGTTGGTCCGGTTTGTCCAGCGCCGTGGAGAGGAAGTCCGCCAGCGTCCGGACGTGCGCCCAGGGGCCGCGCAGGTCCGGGAGCAGGTCGCGGACCTCGGCCAGGAGCTTCAGCAGCTCCGGGGGCGCGAAGTGCTTGCCGACGCGGTGGAAGTGCCAGACGACCGCGTCGTAGGGGAAGGTCTTCGGGTCCGGGTGGTGCAGCCACGACCGGACTTCTGCTGTGCACATGGAACCTGCCGCTCGGATCATGACCGTGGGCGGCGGGGCGGGCGCCAGGGTGCCCTGGTGTCACGCCCCGATGCCATGGTCGAAGGTGAAGACGCCGTCCGGATCTCTTCTCCGCTTGATGTCCAGCAGTCGCGGGTAGTTCGCGCCGTAGTAGGCGGTGCTCCGGTCGGCCAGGTCCGGGTCGATGAAGTTCACGTACGCTCCCTCGCCGACGTGGGGCGCCATCGCCCGGTGCAGGTCGGTCAGCCAGCGCAGGTTGGCCTCGACCACCGCGGGCTCGTCGTCGTCCGCCCAGGACGTGTCCAGGTTCAGCATGAACAACGCGTCCCGGTGGGCGAAGGCCGTGGCGTCGGGGGCCACGTCCCCGACGGCGCCGCCCCAGGAGAACAGGGCCGCGCCGCCGCCGTCCGGGTTGCCGCTGCCCGGCCACCGGTCGACGTGCGCCAGCAGCGTGGCGATCGCCTCGTCCGGCAGCGGTTCGGCGACGAAGTTGGTCTTGGCCGCGAACGCCGCGGCCGTCGTGTCGTGCAGGATGAAGTCCTTGGCGCCCCAGAAGGTCTCGTCGGCGATGTGCTCGCGGACGGGGCGGGCGACGGACAACACCGGGTCGAGCAGGTCCCGCAGTTCCCGCGACGGTCCCATGTGCATGCCGATGGCCGACACGACGGTGTTGTCGCCGGTGGTGTTGACGCCGATGCGCGTCGCGAACCCGCGCGGCGCCTTCGCCAGCGTGTCCTGCAACGTGGCGAACACCTTCGGGGCGTCACCGCGGTCCCAGAGCAGCAGGTAGGTGGAGCAGTCCACCACCGGTCGCGCCTGGAACTCGAAGGACACGTTGATGCCGAAGTTGCCTCCGCCACCGCCGCGGCAGGCCCAGAACAGGTCTTCGTTCTCGACCGCGTCGCAGGTGAGCAGTTCGCCGTCGGCGGTGACGATGGTCGTGCTGACCAGGGCGTCCGCGGTGAGCCCGTAGACGCGCGAGGTCGGCGCCGTCCCGCCGCCGAGCACCAGGCCGGCGATGCCCACCGACGAGCCGTTGCCCAGCGCGAAGGCCATGTTCTCCGGTTCGATCGCCGCGTAGACGTCCGCCATCCGCGCGCCGCCGGCGGCGGTGACGATGCCGTCGGAACCGTTGGCGTGCACGGTGTTCAGCAGGCTCATGTCGACGACGAGGCCGGTGTTGACGGAGCAGCCGCCGTAGCTGTGGCCGCCGCTGCGGGCGACGATCGGCACATCGACGTCACGGGCCCACTTGACGGCCGCCCGGACATCGGCCACGGACGCGACCGAGAGCACGCCCAGGGGCGTGGTCGCGGCGAACCTGGTGTTGAACGGAACGCTGCGTGCTCGGAATCCCGCGTCGCCGGGGCGGCGCACCCGGCCCGCGACGAGCCCCGCGAGGCGATCCCAGTCGGACTGCCGGAGGGAGGGCATCAGCCCACCTCCTCCAGGTAGCCCTGGCCCACGGCCGCTCGCGGGGCGTAGCGCTGCCAGTTCTCGCGCAGGCGGACGCGGCCGTCGTCGGCGATCTCGGGGGTGTTGACCGTGCTGCCGCAGATCAGGTCGCCGGTGGCCAGCACGAGGGTGTACCCGAGGTGCAGCGTGCCGTCCTCGGAGCGGGTGCCGGTCAGCGTGCCGCGGCGCACCTCGCCGCCGGCGACCTCCGCCCAGACGACGTCGCCGTCCTGGTGGTAGACGGCGACCGTGCCGCTGTCGTCACCGGGCCTGCGGAAGCGGCGGCCCTCGTAGTTGATCACTCGCCCGACTCCGCGTCGAGGAACTCGGTGGACATGGCGCGGTCCCACCAGATCGAGTAGTAGGAGAAGTCCTCGTCGCCCTCGTTGACCACGGAGTGGCCGGTGTTGGCGGGCATGAAGACGATGTCGCCCGCGGCGCACTCGATCCGGCCCTCGTCGGTGACCAGGACACCGCCGCCCGCCATCGCGATCATGATCTCGTCCTCGCCGTGGGCGTGCGGCTCCGTGACGTCGCCGGGCCGGACGATGCACCAGGCCCCGCGGAACGGTGTGGTCATCCCCGGCCAGGGGTGGAGGAGCTTGAAGTCAAGGCCGAAGTTGCGGGAGACCCGCTCGTGCTCCCCTCGGCGGATGTCCACGGGTGCGGTCGCTTGCTCAGCCACGTTCCTACTCCGATCGGCATACGTCGTACTGCTGGACGGGAGGCCTTCCGAGACTAAGTTCGCGGGTTTCCCCGGTAGTAGGGGCGAGCTTCCCGACGGCCGGGGAATCTGTTGCGCCGCAGGGAGAGCGTCCCGGGTCCTCGGAACACCTCCGGAGACCTTCCACAGAGGACTGTCGGCGCGCCGACCGGCCCGGGGCCTGTGATCGTTGACACACCGCCATTCGAGGGGTGGAGGAACCGCGCGCGTACGCCACGGGCCGCCGTCACGTTGCCGCGTCGTGGAAGCAACATGAGATACCCCTGGACCCGTTTTCCGGGGTGTGAAGAGCACGCGGGCGGGATTGGTGGCGATGAGCGTGGGCGCGGTGGCCGCGTTGGCGGTGACCGCGGTGACGGTGGTGGACCGGGCGGACCGGCAGCAGCCGCCCGCAGCCGCGGCCACGATCGCGACGAAGGCGGCCGGCTCGGCGACGTCCACCGCGGGGTCCGAGCTGAAGACCGTGCCGCCGCCCGCGGAGTCGGGGCGGACGGCCGTGCCGGCGCCGCAAGATCCGACGGTCGCCCCCTTGCCGCGCGACCTGGCTCCCGAGAGCGAGCCGCCGGTGGTCAGCCTGGAGGGCGTCGCGCCGGGCGTGCGGCGCGGGATCGTCGTGTTCGACCGGGAGACCGGCCGCGAGGTGTTCGCCGAGCAGCCCGACGAGCCGTTCCCGGCGGCCTCCGTGATCAAGCTGCTGATCGCCCTCGACGCGCTGGAGCGGGGCGCGGCCTCGCCGGACGTGGTGGCGGAGATGCTGTCGACCAGCGACGACCACATCGCCAACCGGCTGTGGCGGCTGTCGATCCCGCGGGACTGGTCGGCGCGGCTCGGGCTCACCGGGCTGGTGCCGCCGACGGACCCGTACCGGTGGGGCGACACGCTGATGACGGCGCACGACGTCGTCGCCATCTACCGCTACGTGCTCGACTCGCCGCAGGCGGAGGTGGTCGTCCGCGCGCTGGAGGCGGCGACGCCGCTCGGTGCGGACGGCTTCGACCAGACCTTCGGCATCCCTGACGCCGTGGGCGACCACCGGTGGGCCGTCAAGCAGGGCTGGGCCTGCTGCTACTACGGTCTGCGGGCGCTGAACACCACCGGTGTCATCGACGACCGCTACGTGGTCGCCATGCTGACCGAACAGCCGAGCCCGACCGGGTATGCCGAGGCGAGCCGGCGGGTGACCGCCCTCGTGACGGCGCTGAACCCGCTGTTCGGCGAGGTGTGACGCAGCGCACTGGGACGTCCGGAGCCGTTGCGACGGATAACCTGTGTGACCGACGACGAGTTCCAGCGCTACGCGATGGCGAACGCCGCGATGATCCGCCGCACCGCGTACCGGCTCTGCGGCGACCGGCACGTCGCGGACGACCTGACGCAGACGACGCTGGCCAAGCTGTACGCGGCGTGGCCGCGGTTGCCGCGGGACGTGAACCTGGACGCCTACACCCGGAAGGTGTTGCAGCGCACGGCGATCGACGAAGGCCGACGGCTGTTCCGCAGGCATGAGACGACCGTGGGCGAACCGCCGCCGATGGCCGTGCCCCCGGCCGGTGTGGAGGACGTGCTGGACGTGCGCGCCGCGCTGGTGCGACTGCCGCCGGGGCAACGCGCGGCCGTGGTGCTGCGCTACTGCGCGGACCTGAGCCTGGCCGAGACCGCCCGGCGGCTGGGGTGCGCCGAGGGGACGGTGAAGAGCCAGGCGGCCAAGGGGCTGGCGGCGTTGCGCGAGATCCTGACGGTCCGGCCCCGCCAGTCGGCCGCGTGAAGCGGGCTGGTGGGTTCGCGCCGGCTTTCGTACGCGGATGATCACTCGCGCGCCGGCACCACACCGCTCGCATGGCGCGATCTGTGGGGCACGTGTCGTTGACGCCATCGGCGCGACGAACGAGTCTGAACCCATGCGCCGCGTCGTTTTCGTGATCTACCAAGGCTTCCAGCCGCTCGACCTGGTGGGACCGCACGAGGTGTTCGAGCATGCGAACACCCTGGCCGGCGGTGGCTACCGGTGTCAGGTCGTGGCGCCCGCGGCCGGTTCCGTGAAGGCGCACAGCGGGCTCTCGCTCCACGCCGAGCACGGGATCGGCGACCTCGCGCCCGACGGTGTCGACACGCTGGTCGTGGCGGGCGGTCGCGGTGTCGACGAGGCGTGCCACGACGCCGCGCTGGTCGACTGGATCTCCGCCGCGGCCCGCGGAGCACGCCGTGTCACCTCGGTGTGCAGCGGGGTCTTCCTGCTGGCCGCCGCGGGACTCGTCCAAGGCCTGCGGGTCACGACGCACTGGGCGCGCGAGGAGCAGTTGCGGCGCGCGCACCCGGAGGTGGTCGTCGACTGCGACCCGATCTTCATCCGGGAGGGCCGGGTCTGGACGTCCGCGGGCGTCACCGCGGGCATGGACCTGTCCCTCGCCCTGGTGGAGGACGACCACGGGCGCGACACGGCGCACGCGGTCGCCCAGGAGCTGGTGATGTTCCTGCGCCGGCCGGGCAGCCAGTCGCAGTTCAGCGTGCCGCTGTGGGGTGCGCGTCCCACGACCGACCCGATCCGGGAGGCGGTGGCGGCGGTCATCTCCTCGCCCGGCTCGCGGCACGGCATCCCCGACCTGGCCGCCCGCGCCGGCCTCAGCCCCCGGCACCTCCAGCGCCGGTTCACCGCCGAGCTGGGCATGCCACCGGCCACCTACGTGGAACGCGTGCGCGTCGAGGCCGCGCGTCGCGCACTGGCCGAGGCCGACGACCCGGTGGACGCGATCGCCCGGCGCCTGGGCTTCGGCTCCGCCGAAACGCTGCGCCGCGCGTTCCACCGGCATGTCGGCGTCGCACCATCCGACTACCGGGAACGGTTCCGAGCCATGAAGGAATACGCATGACCACCTACGGATTGCTGATCTTCGACCGGGCCGAGGAGTTGGACTTCGTCGGCCCCTGGGAGATCTTCACCGCGTCCTCGATGCTGCGCGACCACGCCGACACCGTCGTGCTGATCGCCGAGAGCACCGAACCCGTGCGCTGCAACAAGGGCATGCGCGTCCTGCCCGATCACACCCTCGGCGACCACCCGCCGCTGGACGTCCTGCTGGTCCCCGGCGGCAACGGCGCCCGCGAGACCCAGGTCCACAACCCCGCCGTGACCGGGTGGATCGCCGAAGTGGCCGCCGCGGCGTCCTGGGTGACCAGCGTCTGCACCGGCGCCGCCCTCCTGCACGCGTCGGGCGTCGCACGCAATCGCCGCGTGGCCACGCACTTCTCGTACGAGGACAAGCTCGAAGCCCTGGGCGACATCACGGTCGTGCGCGACGCCCGCTACGTGGTGGACGGCAACCTGGTCACCAGCCAGGGCGTGTCCGCCGGGATCGACATGGCGCTGTGGTTGGTCGGACGCCTGCACGGACGCGACCACGCACGCCAGGTCCGCCGCTACGTGCAGTACGAGCCCGCACCGCCGTACCTCGCCGACGAACCGCTCACCTGACCGTCCACCCAACCGTTTCAACCTGTCCCATACCGAACAAGGGAAGTCATGACCAGCACCGAACTGCGTTTCCCGACCACCGAAATCGCTGTCAGCGCCCGCGAGTACGTCGAGCGGATCGAACCGGCGGTCCTGGCCAACCACAGCCTGCGCGCCTACCTGTTCGGCACCGCCATCGCGGCCCAGCGGGGTTGGCAGGCAGGCGAGGACTACGACGACGAACTGCTGTTCCTGTGCTGCGTCCTGCACGACGTGGGGTTGACCGAGGAAGGCGACGGCGACCGGCGCTTCGAGGTCGACGGCGCCGACCTGGCCGTCCGCTTCGTGCTGGAACGAGGCCTCACCGAGGCGCGGGCGCAGGTGGTCTGGGACGCGATCGCGTTGCACACCTCCCCGGACATCGCCGAACGCAAGGGCCCGGAGGTCGCGCTCACCCAGGCGGGCACGATCACGGACGTCGCCGGCACCGGAGCCTCGCTCCTGCCGGTCGGGTACGCCGACGAAGTGCACGCCCGCTTCCCCCGACTCGACGTGGAAGACGGCCTGGCCGACGCCATCGTCGCCCAAGCCCTCGCCAAGCCCGCCAAGGGAGCACCCATGACCCTGCCCGGCGAGCTTGTACGCCAACGCGTGCCTTCGGTACACATGTCGACGTGGAACGACATGGTGGCTGCTTCACCGTGGCGCAAGTAGGCGCACACCGCGCTCGCGATGTGGCAACGGTCGCGGTTCGGTTGAGCCGACCCTCAAGCCGCGCGACCGTTCCACGTCGGGCAGGTCGACCGTCGACAGGGAGGCACACGTGGCAGGAACCGAGCTGTACGACGAGATCGGCACGGGATACTCGCTGGGGCGGCGCACCGACCCGCGGTGGATGAGTGCCATCGTCGCAGCGCTCGGCGACGCGCGGTCGATCGCCGACGTGGGCGCGGGCACAGGCTCCTATGAACCGGCCGGTCGAGTGGTGCTCGCCGTCGAACCCTCCCGCGAGATGATCGATCAACGACCGCCGGGTGCCGCCCCGGCGGTCCGCGCGGTCGCCGAGGCCTTGCCGCTCCGCGACCACTCGGTCGACGCCGCGCTGGCGGTGCTCACCGTCCACCACTGGACCGACTGGCGCCGGGGGCTCGCGGAACTACGGCGAATCGCGCCCCGCCAAGTCGTCCTCGCCTACGACACCCGTCGACACACCGACTTCTGGTTCGTCCGCGAGTACGTGCCCGAAATCGCCGACCTGGAACTCAGCCGGCCCTCGGCACCGGACATCGCGGACGAACTGGACGCCGAAAGCGTCACACCCCTGCCGCTCCCCTGGGACTTCACCGACGGTGTCTTCCCGGCCTACTGGCGACGCCCGGCCGCCTACCTCGATCCCCGCGTCCGCCACGCCTGCTCGGCACTCGCGCAGACGAACCCCGACGCCGTCGAGCGGGGCATCGACCAGCTACGCGAAGACCTCGAATCCGGCCGCTGGCACGAGCACCACCAAGACCTCCTCGAACTCGACCACTGGGACGCCGGCTTCCGCCTCATCGTGTCGCACACCTGAATCATCGGCGTTCCGGTCTGGCGGGCGCGTTCCCCGTCGCCCCCACCCGAGCAAGGTCCATCAGTCCGTGCCAGGTCCGTGAAAGGCCGGCTGGGCATCATGTGCCGGCGTTCGGTCCCCGGAGGGACCGCCACACCCGGCACACGAGGGGAACACTGGGGATGCGAAGACTTCACGTCTTCTGGGTACTGGCCGCGTTGATCGGCACGGTGCTGGTGAGCCCGTTCACCGCTCCGCGCGCGGCGCTGGCGGACGACTCGCCGTCGTTGCCGCTGCCGAGCAACTGCAATTCGACACCGTGGGTCTACAAGAGCAAGGTCGACTACTTCGCCGGCCTCCGGCCCATCCGGAGGGACACCGCGCCGCCCGGCGTGAGGCAGAAGAGGACCTTCAAGGAGACGTTCACGACCGAGGAAGGGCGGGAGCTGTCGGCCTCCGCGGGCATCAGCGTCGGAGCCGGGGCCGCCACCGCGTCCGCCCAGGCCGGCATCACGATCCACCAGAAGATGACGGTCACCGGCGAGGTCACGAGCGAGTTCGACGTGCCGGAGGGCAAGACGCTGAACGTGCAGTACGGCGTCTACATGACGCGGGTCTGGTTCGAGCGCGACTTCCACCCCGCCGGCTGCGAGTGGGACATGCCCTACCCGTTCGGCGAGTGGTACTCCTACCTGGACGTCCCACAGGCCATCGGCTACAAGGCGTGGTACGAGGGCGGCGGTCCCGCTTCGCCGGGCTCGCCGGGCGCGGTGAACCCGCCCGCGCCGCCGAAGCCGCAGCCGGTCACGTCGGTGCACGGCCTCGCGGACGGGACCGTGCTCGCCACCACCGACACCCGCCGCATCTACAAGATGGTGGGCGGCGCGCCGGTCTGGCAGGCCACCTGCGCCGACGGGATCTGCGCGCCCGAGTCGAGGCCGACCACCCAGGCGGTGATCGACGACGGCCCCGACACACCGCGCAACGGCTCGTCGGCCATCGACCAGCGCGGCCGGATCTACCTCTTCGTCGGCGGCGCGCCGCTGTGGCAGTCGAGCTGCGCGGCGCCGATCAACTGCGGCACCCCGCCCAAGATCTCCGACTGGTCCATCGACGCGCGCGACCACATGAACCGGGTGCCCGCGGACGGCAACCTGATCCAGGGCTGGACCGGCTCGTCCGCCACCCCGGTGGCGATGACGGTGGGTGGCGCCCGGGTCAACTTCGCCAGCCCGCAGGAGATCATCGACACGGGTCACGGCGCGAACTGGGCCGGCAAGGTCGTCACCGTCTCCGCCCCCTCGTTCAGCGGGCTGGGCGAGATCCCCGCGGACGGCACGCTCATCCAAGGCACGGTCGGCGGTTCCTCGACCCCCGTCGCCATGTTCGTCGCGGGCTCGCGGATCAACTTCGCCGGCCCCCAGGAGATCATCGACACCGGCTACGGCGCGAACTGGCCGTCGAAGGTGCGGGCGATCCCGGCCAGGGCCTTCAACGCGATGCGCGCCGACATCCCGCCGGACGGCTCCCTGGTGCAGGGCGTGTCGACCGCGGGCAACACCCCGGTGGCGATGATGGCCGGCGCCGCGCGGATCAACTTCGCCAACCCGCAGGAGATCATCGACGCGGGCTACGGCGCGGACTGGCGGACGCAGGTCCGGGCGATCCCCACCCGTGCCTTCAACATGATCCTGGCCGACGTCCCGGTCGACGGCACGCTGGTGCAGGGCACGGGGGGCGGAACGTCCACCGCGGTCGCGGCGCTGGTCGGCGGTGCGCGGATCGACTTCCACAGCCCGCAGGAGGTCGTCGACGCCGGCTACGGCGGCGACTGGGCGGCCAAGGTGCGGGCCATCCCGACGCGGGCGTTCAACGGCATCCAGACCAGGATCGGCGACGGCACGCTGCTCAAGAAACCCGGCCACGACGGCGTGGTCATCGTGCTCCGCGGTCACCTGACCGGCTTCCACAGCATGGCCGAGCTGGCCGACGCCGGGTACAGCGGGGGGCTCATCCGCACCATTCCCGGCCGCGTGTTCGACGCGATGCCGGTGGGCCTGCCCAACGGCGTCCTGGTCAAGAAGCCGCACGACCCCGGCATCGGCGTGGTGCTCGGTGGCGGCTGGGTGACGTTCCACAGCGAGGCCGAGGTCGCGGGCTCCGGCTACGACATCGCCCAGACCTACCCGCTGCCGCCCCGGGTGGTCGACGCGATGCCCCGCACGATCGGTGACGGCGTCTTCGTGAAGAAGCCGGAGCACACCGGTGTCGGTGTGATGCTGGGCGGGGGCTGGACCGCCTTCCACAGCATGGACGAGCTGCGTGCGTCCGGGTATCCCGCGAACCCCATCCACACCATCCCTGCGCGGGTGCTGGACGCGCTGCCGAAGACGATCGGCGACGGCGTGCTGGTGAAGAAGCCGGAGCACGACGGTGTCGCCCTGGTGCTGGGCGGCGGCCGGGTGGCGTTCCACTCGCTGGGCGAACTGGAGGGCTCCGGCTACGGCGGCAGGCCGATCCACCTCCTCCCGGGCCGCGTGCTCGACGCCCTGCCGACCACCGTCGGCGACGGCGTCCTGATCAAGTCGCCCGACTCGCCGACGAAGTGGTGGATGATCGGCGGCACCCGCGAGTCCACCGACCGCGAGGGTCGCGTGTGGACGATCCCGACGCGTGCCCTGAAGCTGATCCCGAACTCGTTCCCGCAGACCCAGGTGGCGAGGGCGACCGACTTCAACGGTGACGGTCGCGACGACATCGCCGCCTTCACGAGGGGCGACGGCGGCGACGTGTACGTCTCCACTTCCGATGGCACCAAGTTCGTGGAAGAGGGGTGGAAGTGGCACGAGTGGTTCGCGCCGGGACAGGAGATCCCCGGCGGCGGCGACTTCAACGGTGACGGGAAGACCGACATCGCGACGTTCACCCGCGGCGGCGCCAACAAGGTCTACGTGGCCCTGTCGACCGGAGCGGGCTTCGCCCCCGCCGCGCTGTGGAGCGAGAACCTCGCGGTCGGCACGGATTTGCCGTCGGTGGGCGACTTCAACGGCGACGGGAAGGACGACATCGCCACCTTCACCCGCGGAGACACGGGCGACGTGCACGTGGCGCTCTCCGACGGGACGAAGTTCGTCCACAGTGGAGCGATGTGGTACGACTGGTTCGCGCCCGACGTGGAGGTCCCCGACGTCGGCGACTTCAACGGCGACGGCAAGGACGACATCGTCACCTTCACCCGAGGCAACGTCGGCAAGGTCTACGTGGCGCTGTCGACCGGGACGTCCTTCGCTCCCGTCACCGTCTGGCACTCGTGGTTCTCCGTCGCCGAAGAAGTCCCCGCGACCGGTGACTTCAACGGAGACGGCAAGACCGACGTCGCGACCTTCACGCGCGGCGAAGGAGCGGACGTCTACGTGGCCCTCTCCGACGGCGGCAAGTTCGTGCCGGCCGGGAAGTGGCACGACCGCTTCGCCGTCGGCAAGGAGGTGCCCGGCATCGGCGACTTCGACGGCGACGGCAAGGACGACATCGTCACCTTCACCCGCGGAGACGCGGCGGACGTGTACGTGTCGTTGTCCGACGGCACGAAGTTCGTGCAACAAGGGATGAAGTGGCACGACCGTTTCGCAGTCGGCAAGGAGGTGCCGATGCCGGGGGCCTACCCCGCGGAACTCCACTAGGCACGCCAGGTGGCCATCGCGCGGAGGTGCGGTGGCCACCAGCCGTCGTCCTGTTGTTCGGGTTGCCGCCTAGGCAGGGTCAGGGGCTCCGGCCGGACTGTGGTGGGTGGTCTTGTCGAGGTTGTCGAGCTGTTGCTGGATGCGTTGGGCGTCGGTGTCGCGGCCTTGTTCCCGGTACAGCTTGAGGGCCTCCTGCCATACCGCGCGGGTCTGGTCGCGTTGGCCGAGGGCGGCGTGGGAGTGGCCGAGGGTGTCGAGCGCGTTGGCGGCGACGGTGACGTAGCCGAGCGTGTGGAACAGGGCCAAGGCCTGCCGGTAGTACTCGATGGCCTGGTGGTGGTTGCCGGTGTGGTGGTCGATGTAGCCGAGGCTGTCCAGGGTGGTGGCCTCGCCGTCGGTGTAGTTGTGCTGTCGTTGCAGGACGAGGGCGGCCTGGCAGTGCTCGCGGGCGGTGTCGTAGTCGCCGAGGCGGGCGGCGAACCAGCCGGCCGAGGCGAGCAGGTCGGCCTCCCACACCGGGTTGTCGAGGGTGCGGAAGAGATCCAGGGCGAGCCGGCAGTGTTCCAAGGCCCGCCGGTCGTCGTCCTGGAGTTCCCATACCCGGGCGAAGACGTCGTGGGTGTGGGCCTGCTGGGTGGGGTCGTCGTGCTGTTCGGCCAGCGCGAGGGCCTGGTTCAGGTGGCTGATGGCCGGGTCGTGTCGGCCGGATTCGGCGTGGGCCGCGCCGAGGTAGCGGTGGGCGAGGATGCGGATGGTGGGGTCGGGCAGGTGGTCGGCGACGTCGAGTGCGGTCTGCCATACGGCGAGGGCGTCGTGGCGGTGTCCCCGCCGTTGGTGGAAGGTGGTCAGGGTCCAGGCCAGGTGCCACACCGTCTGGTAGCGGTGGTGGTGGACGGCGGTGTGCTGGGTGGCGAGCAGGTGGGGGTGGTGGGCGTCCAGCCAGTCCATCGCCGCCGGGTGGTCGGGCAGTGGGTGGGGGTGGGTGCCGGGGGCGGGCGGGTCGAGCGTGATCGGCGGGCGGTGGGGGTTCAAGTGGAACGCGGCGGTGTGGGCGGTGTGGAGGTAGAAGTCGACCACCCGGTCCAGCGCGGACAGCCGCACCGGTTCGGGCAGGGTGTCGGCAACCATGGCCGCGTAGGCGCGGACGACGTCGTGCATGGCGTATCGGCCGCCGGGGTGTTGGGTGTCGATCAGGGAGGCGTCGGCCAGTGCGCGCAGCACCGCTCGGGTGTCCCGTGCGGGCAGGCCGGTGAGGCTGGCGGCGGCGGGCAGATCGATATCGGGGCCGGGTGCGATACCCAGCATGGCGAACGCGATGCGTTGCTGCTCGGTGAGGTGGCGCAACGACCAGGACAGCACGGCGGGCAGGCTCGCGGTGGGGTCGTCGTCGTCGAGGGCGTCCAGGCCCGACTCGCGTAGTTCGGCGACGGCTTCGGCCAGCGGCAGGTGGGGCTCGGCGGCGGCGCGGGCGGTGATCAGGCCGAGCGCGAGTGGGAACCCGCCGCACAGCGCGATGAGTTCGGCGGCGGCGGGTTCGTCGGCGGCGACGCGCTCCGCGCCCAGGGCTGCGACCAGCAGGGCGTGGGCGTCGGTGTCGGTGAGCACGTCCAGGGGCAGCGGCTGGGCGCCGTGGCGGGCGATCAGCCCCGGGAGCCGGTTGCGGCTGGTGACCAGCACGGTGCAGGTCGACGTGCCGGGCAGCAGCGGCACCACCTGGTCCGCGGTGGCGGCGTTGTCCAGCACTATCAGCATCCGCCGGTCCGCGACCAGGCTGCGGAACAAGGCAGACTTGGCGTCCGGGTCGTGCGGGATGCGGTCCGGGGCGACGCCCAGAGCGCCGAGGAACCCCCGCAGCGCTTCCTCCGGGGCGGTCGGCGGGCCGGTGGGACTGAACCCGTGCAGGTCCACGAAAAGCTGCCCGTCGGGGAAGCGGTCGGTGTTGTGGTGCGCCCAGTGCAGCGCGAGCCAGGTCTTGCCGATCCCACCGGCCCCGGCCAACGCCGAGATCACCACCGTCGCGTCCGCGGCCTCCACCGCCTTGGTCAACCGGGCGGACTCGTCGGTACGGCCGGTGAACAACCGGGGCGGAGCCGGCAACTGACGAGGCACCACCACCGACGCCACCGCGACCGCGGCCCTGGCCGGAGCGGTCAGATCCGCATCCGTGTCCAGGATCCGCCGGTACAACTCCTGGAGCCGGACCCCGGGATCGGCGCCGAGTTCGTCGACCAACCGCATGCGCACCTGCCGGTACTGCTCCAACGCGTCGGCCTGCCGACCACTGCGGTACAACGCCAGCATCAACTGACCGGCGACCCGCTCGTCCAACGGATGACGCTGCGCCCGATCCGCGAGACCCGGCAACAACTCCGCATGCCGACCCAGGCGCAACGCGACATCCACGTGATCCAACTCCGCCGCCAGCCGCTCCCGTCCCAAAGTGACGCGCAGGCTGTCCGCCCAGGGAGTGTCCAGATCCGCCAACGGCGCACCCCGCCACATCCCCAAGGCCTGCTCGAACAACTCCACCGCCCGCTCATCGTCCACCGCACGCGCCCCGGCCACCAACTCCCGCACCACATGCAGATCCACGCGCTGTTCCTCGACGGTGAGCCGGTAACCGCCGGAACGACGCTCCAACTGCACATCCCCGGCACCGGACAACGCCGCCCGCAAACCGGAAAGATAGGTGTACAGCGAATTCCGGGCCCGGACTGGAACCGGCTCACCCCACACGCACGTCAGCAACCGATCCATCGGAACGAGCTGACCGGCCTCCACCAACAGCACCGCCAACACCCCACGCTGCTTGGCCGAACCCAACTCCACCGGCACACCGCCGACCTCGGCCTCGATACCACCCAGCAACCGGAACCACACCGTCATCACGACCTCCTGACCCGTGTCCGCCCTGTGCCGGAATCACCGAACAGGCACGCGGCGAGTTCGGCCAAGCGCGGGTGTCGGACGCGCCCCGGCAACTGTCACGCCACAGCGTGGTACACCGGTCCTGAAACGACGGAACCGGGCCGGCCGTTTCCTCGGCCAGGGCACGGATCGGTCGGCGGCACGCGGACGGATGCGCGCCGTGCCTCATGCCGCCGCACGGTAAGCCGGCGTCCGACCGTCCACAAGTCCCGGTGTCGGGAATACGCTGACTGTTGCACGAAAGGACATACCGCATCTTGGTTCGTGGACATGTCGCGAGGCGTCGTGCCACGATGCGCTTGACGGCGCCCGGATTCCGCGGTGAGGTGACGCGGCCGGCGCAGGGATCAGCGGCCCGCAGGTGGCGCCGGCCGACTATCCCGTCGAGCACTGCCGGACGCGAGTGACCAGACCGGTGGCGGGAAGGTGCAGTCCCGCGGTCGCGGCGCGCCAACTACCGAACGTGTCGCGCGGGCCGATGGCCGCGCCCCCGCCGACCCGCCCAAGCCCTGCCACCCAGTCGACCCGGTCATCCAGGACGTTCCATAGGCCCGCCAGGACGCCGCCGGGCACGAGGACCCTGGCGATCTCGGGCCCCGCGACGGCCATGTCGAACCAGTGCAGCGCGTTCCCGGCCAGCACGGCGTCAACGGACGCGTCCGGCAGCGGTATCGCCTCGGCACTACCCGGCCGGGCGCGGATGCCAGCGCCCAGCGCACCGCGTCCGGCGCGTAGTCCGGACGGTGCTCGGCGTATTCGACGGCCGCCGCGCCGAACGACGAGGCGTGAAGTAACCGCACAGCCCGTTCCACACGGGTCACCTTATCCGCGCCGCGAACTTCCCTCCATCGCGGCGAATGCCGTCTCGCCGTTCAGGGGCCGCCGCCGTGCGGACCGACCGGCCCGCACATTCGGTGAGTACCTGCGATTCCTGCGCCGCCAGGCCCGGATCACCCGATGGGAACTGATTTGACATTTTTGCCAGTCCGAGGGCGGCGACAGGATCACGAGGAGAACTCATGAAGCCGTGCTGCGTGATTCCGCCGCCGCGACCGGTGCCACGGTGGAATGCTGAGACGGCCCGTTCGTGGACGGCACTGGGGAGGTGCTGGGGGTGGTGATGCCCGTACCGGAACAGCCGGACGGACCCGGGGGTGGTGCCGGGGTGCGCAATGCGGTGTCGGGTCCTCCGGGTGTGGTGGTGCAGGCCGGTGCGGTGCACGGCGGTGTGACCGTGCACCCTCAGCGTTTGCCGGCCGTGCCGGTGGTGCCGCGTCAGGTGCCGGCGGCGCCTGAGTTGTTCACCGGTCGGGTCGCCGAGTTGGCCCTGTTGGACGGTGCTCTGGTGTCGGGGGCGGTGCTCGCCGCGGAGGGGCGGGGCGGGGTGTCGGGTCCGGCTTCCGCCGATCTGTCGGTGGCGGGGGTGACGGTGGTGATCTCGGCGATCGGCGGACCGGGTGGGATCGGCAAGACGTGGCTGGCCCTGGCGTGGGCGAACCGGAACCTGGGCCGGTTCCCCGACGGGCAGTTGTTCGTGGACCTGCGTGGTTTCAGCCCGGTCGGGGAGCCGGTGGCGTGGGAGACGGCGGTGCGGGGGTTCCTCGACGCGTTGGGTGTGGATCCCGATCGGCTGCCGGCCGGGTCGGACGCGCGGGCGGCGTTGTACCGGAGTCTGGTCGCCGGGCGGCGGATGTTGGTCGTGTTGGACAACGCGGCCACCGCCGAGCAGGTCGTCCCGCTGCTGCCCGGCGGCCGGTCCTGCACGGTGCTGGTGACCAGCCGCAACCGGCTCGCGGGGCTGGTCGCCCGGCACGGCGCCCGTCCGCTGCCGCTGGGCGTGCTGCCCGACGCCGAGGCCCACGCCCTGCTGGCGTCGTCGCTGGGCGCGGCACGGGTGGCAGGCGACGAGCGGGCGGTGGGAGAGCTGATCGCGTTGTGCGGCGGGTTCCCGCTGGCGCTGGGGATCGTCGCCGCCCGCACCCGCGCCCGGCCGGGCCTGCCGCTGGCGGAGATCGTCGCCGAGGTGCGCGAATCCGGCCCGGCCGCGCTGGACGACGCCGACCCGGCCGCCAGCCTGCCGGGCGTGCTGTCCTGGTCGCTACGCCACCTGACCGCCGAACAACGCCGGGTGTTCGCCCTGCTGAGCATCGCCCCCGGCCCGGACACCGGCATCCCCGCCGCCGCGGCCCTCGCCGGCTTCTCGCGGGAGCACACCGTGCAGGTGCTGGGCGCCCTGGAAAACGCGTCGCTGATCGACCGGCACGCGGGCGGTCGTTACGCGATGCACGACCTGATCCGCGCCTACGCCGCCACACTCGCCCACAGCGACCTGGCCGAGCCCGTACGGCGGGAAGCGCTGGAACGGGTGGTGGACTTCTACCTGCACACCGCCCACACCGCCCAATACCTCCTGGAACCCGAAGCCACCCCGATCCGACCGGAACCCGCGGCACCCGCCGTCCGCCCGCACCCGCTGCCCGACCCGTCCTCGGCGATGGCCTGGTTCGACGCCGAACACGCCCACCTGCTCGCCGCCCAACGCACCGCGGCCCGCCGGCAACGCCACCACACCGTCTGGCACCTCGCCTGGAACCTGGTCGTCTTCCACTGGCGGCGGGGACACCGCCACAGCGACGTGACCACCTGGCGCGCCGCACTGGACGCCGCGACCCGACTACCCGACCCCGCACGCCGCATCCGCGCCCACCGACACCTCGGCCGCGCCCACTCCCGACTGGGACAGCACGCCGAAGCCGCCGGACACCTGCACCAAGCCCTCGTCCGAGCCGAACACCACCACGACACCGACCAACAAGCCGCCACCCACAACGAACTCGCACTGGCATCGGGGCAGCGCGGAGACCACCGCAAAGCCCTCGACCACGCCCGACGCGCCGTGGACCTCTACCGCACCCTCGACAAACCGATCTCCGAAACCGCAGCGCTCAGCACGATGGGCCTGCACGCCGCCCATCTGGGCGACCACGACACCGCCCGCGACCACTGCCAGGCCGCCCTCGCGCTGCTCCGCCACCACCACACCCCCCGCGGCGAGGCAGGCGTCCAGGACGTCCTGGGCCTGGTCGAGCACCACACCGGCCACCACCACCAGGCCATCCACCACCACCAACGCGCCGCCACCCTGTACCGCGAGGTCAACAGCCTCTACGACGTCGCGGACGTCCTCGACCACCTCGGCCACCCACACACCGCCCTCGGCCGCTACGACCAAGCCCGCACCACCTGGCAGGAAGCCCTGGAGCTCTACCGACAACAAGGCCGCGACACCGACACCCAACGCGTCCAACAACAACTCGACACCCTCGACCGCGCCCGCAACGACACCATCGCGGACGCCCCATCCCGCAACGAGTCCGAAGTGACGCACACGCGGAACGGTCACAACGACGTGTGCTAGCGGCGGGATCGACGGTAATGTACGGCTGATCACCGAAAAAGCATTTGTGGGGGCAGAATGCAGCCTTTCGATCGAATCCGCAGGGTAGTTGTCGTGGGAGCGGGATTAGGTGGTACGGCGACCGTTGTGCGCATTCTCCGGTGCGCCCGGGAACCGCTGGAGGTCGTGCTCGTCGAACGTCGGGCGGACTACCGGAATTCCGGTGTCGCCTACCAGCCGGACGGCAACCACTGGCACCACGTGTTCAACATCCAGGCGGGCCGCATGTCGGCGTTCCGGGAGGACGTGGACGACTTCGTGAACTGGGCGAACCACGAGGTGGACCGGTCGGGTTGGCCGGACGAGTGGCGTGGGCACACCTTCACCGAGTTCGGTCCCGCGCCCCGCCGGATCTACCCCGAGTACCTGGCGGCCCGGCTCGCCGAAGCGGTCCGGGAGGCGGCCGAGGGCGTAGTCCTGGTCGAGGCGGACGGTGAAGTCGTGGACATCGAGGTGACCGGCGACCAGGTCGACGTGGTGATCGAGGGATTCGCCGGGGAAACCGGCGGTGAACGCGTCGACCGGGCGGTTCTGAAAGCCGACCAGGTCATCCTCGCGACCGGGCTGGAAATGCGCTACCCGGCTTTCGCGGCAGAAGTGACGGAGCACCCCGCGTTCGTCCGCAACCCCTACTCGAAAGCCGGCGTCGAACAACTGCTCGGCCTTCGGCCGGACGCGGCGGTCGCCATCGTCGGCACCTTGCTGAGCGCGTACGACTCCGCGACCCTGCTCCTGCGCCGCGGGCACCGCGGCCCGATCCACCTGATCTCGCGATCCGGACTGACCCTGCGGACCTATCCGGACGACCACCGGCACCGGGTCATCGACCTGCCGCCGCCGGACCTGAAGGCCGACGGGTACGAAGGACGCGAGGAGTTCGTCCGCCGGTTCACCGCGGAATGGGAGCGCGCGTGCGCCGCGGTCGCCGCCGAGCACCCCGACGTGGCCCCGGAGGTGATCCCCGAACGGGTCGCCAAGTCCTGGGAGCCCCACCTGCCCGCGATCCTGGAACGGGTGCCCTCGGCCGACCTCCGGTGGGCTCTCGACACCTACGGCAGCCTCCTGGCCGTGCTGCGGGTCGGCGCGATGTCCTACACCACGGAGACCGTCGACGCCGCCCTCGCCACCGGTCGGATCACCCTGACCAGCGGGACGGTCGAGCACATCCGGGCCGGGGAGAACGGCTCGCTGGTGCTGTCGGTCGCCGGCCGGGACACCGCGCACACCATCGAGGCCGATCTGGTGCTCGGCAATTTCGGCCGGGAGTCCGATTACACCCGCGCCGACTCGACGCTCTGGGTGAACCTCCTGCGCCGGAAAACGGCCGTCGCGCACCGCCGCACGGGTCGCGGGGTGGAAGTGGACGCGGCGGGCAACCTGGTCGGCTCGGACGGCGCGCCGTCCGGGCCGATCCTGGTCGTCGGCAGCCCCCGGGAAGGCGACGAGCTGGTCCGCAACGGCCGGACGGGCGCGTTCACCTTCAACCTGGCCGCCATCAAGAACCACTCCGTCACAGCCGCGACGACCGTGCTGCACCGGATCGAGTCCTGCTTCGACGAACAGGCCACCGCGCTGACCGACACGGCCGACCACGAACTGCACGAGGCCTTCACGCACTCCGTGACGCTCGACGTGCGGCGCATGGCCGCCCGCCGCCGCACGGAACGCAACGCGCACGCCATCCGCCTGGAGCGCGGCATCCGACGAATCCGGGACATCACCTTCCGAAATGGCGGAAAACCGGTTTCCGACCGGGCGCTGCGTTTCGCGGTGAACGCCGCCGCGACGGTCAAGCTGACCGACCTCTCGGTGACCCCGCGCGACCTGAGGACCCTCCTCGGACTCGACGGACCGGAGGGTCCGACCGGCTGAACGGCGATTTCCGCCCGGAACGGAGTAGCGCGATTGCGGGGCCCCCACTACCCCGGCACTCGGGAAGATGCCGAGCCGGCCGGGCGACTGCGACGCTCGTGCCATGCCTCGGATTCGGCAGGGAGAACACCGTGAGCCTCGTGAAATCCCGGGTGTAGTGCTGGTCGGCGGGCCGGCGACGAGTGTCCGAGGTGTCGGCAACCGCACCGGTCGGCCGCAACGCGGTTCCGTCCTGGTGGTGGAAAAGCTCGGCCCCGAGCTGTACGAGGCGATCGTCGCGTCGGTCGCGGTCGTCTGCTCGGCGGGCGGCCGGACCGGTCACATGGAGTCGCTGTGCCGCTCGCGCGGCATCCCGGTGCTCCGGGTCGCGACCGCCGACCTCCCGGACATCGTCGGGGAAGTCACCGTGCGCACCGACCGCCAATCGGTGACCCTCGGCGGTGTCGAGCCGCACGACGACACCGGCGGCTGGCCGACGGTGAAACCCGAAGACCTGCGGTCGATCTGCGTGGTGATCGCCGACGGGACCGACGTCCAGGCGACCAACGCGCTGACGCCCCGGGTCGAGCAGGTGGAGTCCTTCTTCATCCGCGAGGAGTTCGTCTGCCTGTCGGCGGGCCTGAGCCCGCTGGACGCCCTGCGCGCGGGCGTGCGCGAGGCCGAGCGTTACGGCGCGGCGATCGGTGCGGAGCTGTGCGCGATCGTCAAGGAGCTGCTGCCCGGCCAGCGCCTGGTGATGCGGCTGCTGGACCTGCGTTCCGACGACGCGGCCCGGATCACCAACGCGACCGACGTCGACCACGAGACCAACCCCGAGCTGGGCCTGCACGGGGCGCGCTGGCTGTTGCAGGAGCCGCACTACCCGGACGCCTTCCGGGCGCTGCGCGGACACGTGCTGGAGCGCCTGGGCCCGGACGCCGACCGGTTGACCTTCGCCGTGCCGTTCATCAACGACAGCGACGAGTTCGTACGGCTGCGGGCCCGCCTGGACCTGTCGGACGACGTGCCGCTGTCGGTGTTCGTGGAGACACCCGCCGCGGTGCACTCGACGGCCGCGTTCTGCGCCGCCGGGGCAAGCGAGGTCTTCGTCGGCACCAAGGACCTCACCCAGTTCTACCTGGCGGCCGACCGGGGCAACCACCGGGTCGCCGCCTACTACCAGACCCGGCACCCCGCCGTGCTGGCCGGTCTGCGCCAGGCGCTGGAGGACGGCCGCGCCGCGGGCATCCCGGTGCACGTGTTCGCGCTCGGCGTGGACGCCGACCACTACCTGGCCGACCTGCCGGTGGACCGCTTCATGATGTGCACGGCGGAACTGCGTCAACTGGTGGACCGGCAACCCGATCCCAGTCCGGTGTAGACGGTCGGACACCCGGGCCGGGCGGCGCCTCTTCCGGGAAGGCGTCGCGGCTCGACCGCCATGCGTTGGGAGTACCCGGTTCCGTCGCCACCACTCCACTTCCCCGCTGTCCGGCTCGTTTGCCGCTGACCGGACAGGGTACGTCGAGTAGGCGAAGCCAGGCTGCGGCGGTCACCGGCCGCGGACAGGAGGAGCCATGCGAGCACTGAAACGGGTCGCCGAGACCGAGCAGACGCTGCTCGTGATGCTGAGCATGGTCCCCCGCCTCCTGCGCGACGCGGACTGGCGGCGCAGGTCCCCGGACGAGGGCGCGGGCCTCGGCGTGCTGCTCGTCCCCGGTTTCGGGTTCGGCGACCGCAGCCTCGCCCTGGCGGCGGCGTGGCTCCGGGCGCGGGGCTACCGGCCCGCGCCCGCTCGGATCGGGTTCAACGTGGGCTGCACGAGCGAGTTGGTCGACCGCATCGAGCGGCGGCTCGAAGAGCACGCGGACCTCACCGGGCGGCGGGTGGTCCTGCTCGGGCAGAGCCGCGGCGGCTGGCTCGGCAGGCTGGCGGCGGTGCGCAGGCCGGACCTGGTCCGGGGTCTGGTGACGCTCGGATCCCCGGTGCTCAACCCACTCGGCGCGACCTCCGGGGTGGTCAGGGTCGCGCGGGCGTTGGCGCGGCTGTCCGCTCTCGGCGTGCCCGGACTGCTCGACGACGACTGCTTCACCGGCTCCTGCTACGAGACCAACGTGGCCTTGCTCGCCGCGGAACTGCCGCCCTCGGTCCCTGCCCTGGCCGTCTACTCCCGCCTCGACCGCGTCGCACCGTGGCACCTGTGCCAGGACCCCAGCGCGGAGTGCGTCGAGATCCGCAGCAGCCACACCGCGATGGGCCTGCACCCCGACTTCTACCGCGTCCTGCGGCCGAGGCTCGCCTCCTGGGCCACAGAGGACGATCGGGTGCCGTCACTCGTGTGACGCGGGAATCCAGGGCAGGTGAGTCGTGCCGAGCAAGCGGATCGTCCTGGAGCCGATCGACCAAGGCCGCGGGCACGCCGAGCGCGAGCGGCCCGACTCCTCCCACCCGTACCCGGCCGACCTCGACCACGAGCCCGGCAAGCGGTTGCTGGGCCTCCTGCGCACCACCGACCACAAGCAGATCGGCATCCTCTACCTGGCGACGTCCTTCGGGTTCTTCGTCATCGGCGGCCTGCTCGCCCTGTTCATGCGCGCCGAACTCACCGCGCCCGGCCTGCAGTTGCTGTCCAACGAGCAGTACAACCAGATGTTCACCGCGCACGGCACCCTGATGCTGCTGCTCTACGCCACCCCGAACGTCTTCGGCTTCGCCAACTTCGTCCTGCCCCTCCAGATCGGCTCACCGGACGTGGCGTTCCCGCGCCTCAACGCCCTGTCCTACTGGCTGTTCCTGTTCGGCGGGCTCATCGTGCTCAGCGGGTTCCTCACCCCCGGCGGCACCGCCGACTTCGGCTGGACCGGCTACACCCCGCTCAGCGGCGCGGCGCACTCCCCCGGCGTGGGCGCCGACCTGTGGGCCGCCGGGCTGGTCGTCAGCGGGCTGGGCACCATCCTCGGCGCGGTCAACATGATCACCACCGTGGTCTGCCTGCGCGGGCCGGGGATGACCCTGTGGCGGATGCCCATCTTCACCTGGAACATCCTGTTCACCAGCATCCTGGTCCTGCTGGCCTTCCCCGTGCTGACCGCCGCCCTGTTCGGGCTGCTGGCCGACCGGCACCTCGGCGCGCACGTGTTCGAC
Organism: Actinosynnema sp. CS-041913; assembly: GCF_050942485.1. Taxonomy (NCBI): domain Bacteria; kingdom Bacillati; phylum Actinomycetota; class Actinomycetes; order Pseudonocardiales; family Pseudonocardiaceae; genus Actinosynnema; species Actinosynnema sp. CS-041913. The sequence goes on from NZ_CP192037.1 coordinate 5,599,159, forward strand.
CCGGCCAACGGCGGGGCGGTCCTCTGGCAGCACCTGTTCTGGTTCTTCGGCCACCCCGAGGTCTACATCGTCGCCCTGCCCTACTTCGGCATCATCACCGAGATCCTGCCGGTGTTCAGCCGCAAGCCGATCTTCGGCTATCGCGGCCTGGTGTTCGCCACCATCACCATCACACTGCTGTCGGCCGCGGTGTGGGCGCACCACATGTTCGCCACCGGCGCCGTCCTGCTGCCGTTCTTCGCCTTCACCTCCTTCCTCATCGCCGTGCCCACGGGCATCAAGTTCGTCAACTGGATCGGCACGATGTGGCGCGGCAGCCTCACCTTCGAGGCACCCATGCTGTGGTCGATCGGGTTTTTGGTCACGTTCCTGTTCGGCGGCTTGTCGGGGGTGGTCCTCGCCTCCCCGCCGCTGGACTTCCACCTCACCGACACCTACTTCGTCGTCGCCCACTTCCACTACGTGCTGTTCGGCACCATCGTGTTCGCCACCTTCGCGGGCCTGTACTTCTGGTGGCCCAAGATGACCGGTCGGATGCTCGACGAGGGCCTGGCCAAGTGGCATTTCTGGACCACGTTCGTCGGCTTCCACGCCACGTTCCTGGTCCACCACTGGCTGGGCGAGGCCGGGATGCCCCGCCGCTACGCCGACTACCTGCCCGGCGACGGGTTCACCGGGATGCACCTGGTCTCCACCATCGGGTCGTTCCTGCTCGGCGCGTCCACACTGGTGTTCGTCTGGAACGCCTTCCGCACGCACCGGCACGGCGAGCGCGTCACCTCGGAAGACCCCTGGGGCTTCGGCAACTCCCTCGAATGGGCGACCACCAGCCCACCGCCACGCCACAACTTCCACCGGCTGCCCCGCATCCGCTCCGAACGCCCCGCCTTCGAACTGCACCACCCCGAGGCGGCGGAGCGGATGCGCCGCGAGGCCGTCGGCGGACCCGGTGGCCGCAAGACCGGGCACCGGCACGAACGCGAGGGCTTCCACGCGGACGAGTCGTTCAAGCGCACCGAGCAGCAGGGCACCGGGCCGGCCCACCTGGGCCGCAACCGACGTGACCGCATCGCACGGGTGTTCGTGCTGACGGCCGCGGCCGTCGCGGGCGTCGCGGCGGCGGTCGGCTTCGCCGGTGACCGCCTCCTGTGGTGGGACATCGGCGTCGGGCACGCCGCACTGCTCGCGGCGTTCGCCGTCGCGGCCGGGGTGAGCCCGTGGTGGCGCCGGTCGCTGGTCGGGTTCGCGTTCGCGGGCTCGGTGCTGATGCTGGGCCTGTTCGTCTGGCCCGCCACGTCGACGGAGCCCACGCGCCCCTTCGGACTCGGCCACCCCGACAGCCTGTTGCACCTCGGATTGGGGGCGCTCCTCCTGACGGGCGCGCTGTTCAGCGTGGGAGGCCGGTTCGCCAACCCGTGGAGCGACGAACAGGCCGACCGGTCCCGTGACCGACCCGGAGGTGAACCGTGAGCAGCCGCCCGCGGCAGGACGACCGGCTGTACTGGTGGAAGGTCGCGGCCGGCTCGGTGACCACCGCCTACCTCGCCGCCTTGCTGCTCACCGCGCTGCGGCACGAGTCGGGCAGCGCCGCCTACGCACCCGTCGTCGCCGTGGTCCTGGTCGCGGTCGCGTCGGGCGTCGCGGTCTCGGTCGTCCGGCGGGGCCGAGCGTGGCTGCGCCGCCCGCCCCGCACGGGCGGGCCGCTGGAGGAGCGGGTGGCCTCGATCGCCGGCGTGGTCGGCACCGCGATCATCGCGGCGGTGATCGCGCTCCGCATCCGCCGCAACGACCGCTCGTGACAGCGGCTTGTACTGACGCGGCTTGTACTGACGCGGCTTGTACTGACGCGGCTCGTGCCGACGCGGTGGCGGGCCCCACCAGCCACTACGCCCCCGTCGCCGCCAACGTCCTGGCCTCGTACCGCCAGTGGTCAAGGGACGCGTGCCCACCACAGCGGGACACGCGGCTCCGCCGTCTCACGGTTGAGCCCACGTGACGGGTGGTACCGCTGATGGGTGCGCGTCCCACAGCGCCGCCGGCACTACCTCGGAGGTGGAGCGACCTTGTCAGGTGACCGACGCGGGTTCCCGCTCAGGCTGCTGTTCGCGGCGGTGGTCGCCCTGCCGGGGACCTGGCTGGGGGCCGCCGACTACCTGGGCGCGCCGCACCCGGAACTGCCGGCGGCGGTGGCCGCGGCGGTGTTCGGCCTGGCGATCGTGGGCGCGGCGTTCGTGCTGTCCTGGGCCGCCGAGGCCGCACAGGTCGACATCAGCGCGGGCTTGGCCATCGCGGTGCTGGCGCTCGTGGCGGTGCTGCCGGAGTACGCCGTCGACCTGGTGTTCACCTTCCAGGCCGGTCAGGAGTACGCGCAGCAGGGGACCTGCGCGCCTCCGCCGGGCGAGGCGGACCCGTGCTCGCTCGCGCTGGCGAACATGACCGGCGCCAACCGGGTCCTGGTCGGGTTCGGCTGGCCGCTGGTGGTGCTCGTGGGCGCACTCGCCGTGCGGCGGGCCGACCGCGAGAGCCGGTCCACCCGGCAGGGCCGGGTGGCGCTGGCCCCGGTGATGTCGGCCGAAGTCGTCTTCCTCGGCGCGGCGACGCTGTACTCGCTGACCCTGCCGCTGCGCACCTCGCTCACGCTGGTCGACGCCGCGGTGTTCCTGGCCATCTTCGCCGGCTACGCGTGGCGGCTGTCCAAAGCCCCGGTCGAGCAGCCGCAACTGCTGGGCGTGTCGGCGTGGGTGGGCGGCAAGGCGCGCCGGCCGCGGCGGTGGTGGGTGGCCGGCATGTTCGCGTTCGCCGGGCTGGTCATCCTGGCCACCGCCGAGCACTTCGCGCACGACCTCGTGGCGACCGGCACCCACCTGGGCGTCGACGAGTTCCTGCTGGTCCAGTGGGTCGCGCCGCTGGCCAGCGAGTCGCCGGAGCTGATCGTGGCCTGCCTGTACGCCACGCGGCTGATGGCCTCGCACTCCCTGGGCACGCTGCTGTCCAGCAAGGTCAACCAGTGGACCCTGCTGGTCGGCACCATCCCGGTGGTGTTCGCGATCTCCAGCGGCAGCACGCACGGCCTGCCCCTGGACGGCCACCAGCGCCTGGAACTGCTCATCACCGCCGCCCAGTCGCTGTTCGCGGTGAGCATCCTCGCCGACCTCGGCCTCACCACCGCCGGCGCGGTGACCCTGTTCGCGTTGTTCGCCACCCAGTTCACCGCAAGCATCGTGCTGCCCGACAACGCCAACCGACTGGTGATCGTCGTGCTGTCCGCGGTCTACATCGTCCTCGCGATCGGCCAACTGGTACGCCGACGACACATCGGCGCCCGCACCGCTCGCGACGGGGTGGTCACCCCGTTCCGCGAACTGGCCGAGCGCTCCTGAACCGACGTGCCGCGCGGCGTCACCCGAACATCGCCAACACGGCGCCGATCCCGGCAAGAGGTGCTCGCCGGGGTACCGCCCGGCGCACTCACCCGACTCCGCCCCCGCAGGCGCCACCCCAGGAGCGGACGGGAACTGACACCCGGAGTGCATTCCGATCGGCTTGTATCCGGCCGGACCGCGTGTGGAATACCCCGCGCCGGGTAGTCGCCCAGAACGGACGACGGAATCGAGGAGATCGGCATGTCCGAGACGGTCGCTGACTACGTGCTCGCCAGGCTGCGCGACTGGGGTGTCAAACAGGTGTTCGCCTATCCGGGTGACGGCATCAACGGGATCGTGGCCGCCTTCGGCAAAGCCGACAACAACCCCAGGTTCATCCAGTCCAGGCACGAGGAGATGTCCGCGTTCGAGGCGGTCGGCTACGCCAAGTTCAGCGGCGAGGTCGGTGTCTGCATGGCCACCTCCGGGCCCGGCGCCATCCACCTTCTCAACGGCCTCTACGACGCCAAGTGCGATCACGTGCCGGTGGTGGCGATCGTGGGGCAGACCGCGCGCAGCGCGATGGGCGGCAGCTACCAGCAGGAGGTCGACCTCCAGTCGCTGTACAAGGACGTGGCCGGCGCCTACCTGGTGGAGGTCAACGTCGCCGAGCAGCTACCCAACGCCCTGGACCGGGCCATCCGCATCGCCGACGCCGAACGCGCCCCCACCGCGATCATCATCCCGAGCGACCTCCAGGAGGAGGAGTACACACCGCCCGGGCACGAGTTCAAGCAGGTGCCCTCCAGCCCGCCCAGCCGGGTGAACTCGGTGCTGGTCCCGAACCAGGACGACATCGCCCGCGCCGCGGAGGTCCTCAACTCGGGAGAGAAGGTGGCGATGCTGATCGGGCAGGGCGCCCGCGCCGCCGCCGAGGAGGTCGTCCAGGTCGCCGAGCTGACCGGCGCGGGGGTGGCCAAGGCGCTGCTGGGCAAGGACGTGCTGTCCGACGAGCTGCCGTTCGTCACCGGTTCGATCGGCCTGCTGGGCACCCGCCCGAGCTACGAGCTGATGCGCGACTGCGACACGCTGCTCATCGTCGGGTCGAACTTCCCCTACTCGCAGTTCATGCCCCCGTTCGGGCAGGCCCGCGCGGTGCAGGTCGACATCGACGGCAAGTTCATCGGCATGCGCTACCCCACCGAGGTCAACCTCGTCGGCGACTCCGCCGCGACCCTGCGGGCGCTGGTCCCGCTGCTGCGGCGCAAGCCCGACCGGACGTGGCGCGAGCAGGTCGAGAAGAACGTCAGCGGCTGGTGGGAGACGATGGAGCAGCAGGCCGCGTTGGACGCCAAGCCGGTCAACCCGATGCGCATCGTGTCCGAGCTGTCGGCGCGGGCCCCGGAGAACGCGATCTTCACCGCCGACTCCGGTTCGGCCGCCGACTGGTACGCCCGGCACCTGAAGATGCGCGGCACCATGCGCGGGTCGCTGTCGGGCACCCTGGCCACCATGGGCCCGGGGGTGCCGTACGCGATCGGCGCGAAGTTCGCCCACCCCGACCGGCCGGTGGTCGCGCTGGTCGGCGACGGGGCGATGCAGATGAACGGCATGGCCGAGCTGATCACCATCGCCCGCTACCGGCCGCTGTGGTCCGACCAGCGCCTGGTCGTGTGCGTGTTCCACAACAACGACCTCAACCAGGTCACGTGGGAGCTGCGGGCGATGGGCGGCGCGCCGAAGTTCGAGGAGTCCCAGTCCCTGCCCGACGTGGACTACGCGGGCTTCGCCCGGTCCGTGGGCCTGGAGGCCGTCGTCGTCGACTCCCCCGACCAGCTCGGCCCGGCGTGGGACCGCGCGCTGAGCGCGAACGCGCCGACCGTGCTGGACGTCCGCTGCGACCCGGAGGTGCCGCCCATCCCGCCGCACGCCACCTTCGACCAGGTCAAGTCGGTCGCCGAGGCCATCCTGAAGGGCGACCCGGACGCCTGGCACCTGATGGCGCAGGGCATCAAGACCAAGGCCCAGGAGATGCTGCCCGGCAGGCGCTGAACCTCACCACGGATCCGGACGCCGGACCCTTTACGCGGTGCCCCGCCTCGCGCAGCGCCACCGCTGAACGCCGGAACAGCGCATCAGTCGTTCGCCCGGAAACCCAGGTCGATCCCACCCTCGGTGCGGTCCGGCCAACGGCTGGTCACGACCTTGCCGCGGGTGAAGAAGCGGAACCCCTCGACGCCGTGCGCGTGGGTGTCGCCGAAGAGCGAGTCCTTCCAGCCGCCGAAGCTGTAGTACGCCATCGGAACCGGGACGGGGACGTTGATGCCGACCATGCCGGCTTCGACCTCGCGTTGGAAGCGCCGCGCCGCGCCGCCGTCGTTGGTGAACACGCACGCCCCGTTGCCGAAGGGGTTGGCGTTGACCAGGTCCAGCGCCTCGTCGTAGGAGCGGACCCGGACGACGGACAGCACCGGCCCGAAGACCTCGTCGGTGTAGACGCTCATCTCCGGCGTGACGTGGTCGAGCAGGGTGGGGCCGAGCCAGAAGCCGCCCGCCGCGCCGTCCGGCCGGACGTGGCGGCCGTCGAGGACGACCCGCGCCCCGGCCCGCTCGCCCGCGTCGACGTAGGCGGCGACCTTGTCGCGGTGCTGTCCGGTCACCAGAGGGCCCATGTCGTTGGCGCGGGTTCCGTCGCCGGTTTTGATGCGCGCGGCCCGTTCGGCGATCCGGGTGACCAGCTCGTCGGCGACGGGGTCGACGGCGACCACCACGCTGACGGCCATGCAGCGCTGCCCCGCCGACCCGAATCCGGCGTTCACGGCTGCCCCGGCGGCGGCGTCCAGGTCCGCGTCGGGCAGCACGAGCATGTGGTTCTTGGCGCCGCCGAGGGCTTGGACGCGCTTGCCGTGCGCGGTCGCGGTCGCGTGGACGTGCCGGGCGACCGGGGTGGATCCGACGAACGAGACGGCTTTGACGTCCGGGTGGGTGAGCAGTCCGTCCACGGCGGTCCGGTCGCCGTGGAGGACGGTGAACACGCCCGACGGCAGGCCCGCCTCGGCCAGCAGCCCGGCGAGCCAGTTCGCCGCGGAGGGGACCTTCTCGCTCGGCTTGAGCACGACGGTGTTGCCCGCGGCGAGGGCGATCGGGATGAACCACAGGGGGACCATCGCGGGGAAGTTGAACGGCGTGACGATCGCGACCGGGCCGAGCGGCTGGCGGATCGAGCAGAGGTCGACCCTGGTGGAGGCGTTCTCCGTCATCTCGCCTTTGAGCAGGTGCGGCGCGCCGCAGGCGAATTCGACCACTTCCTGGCCCCGGCTGATCTCGCCGAGCGCGTCCGCGAGCACCTTGCCGTGCTCGGCGGTGATCAGCTCCGCCAGCTCGGGCTTGCGCTGCTCCAGCAGTTCGCGGAAGCGGAACAGGATCCTGGTGCGCCTGGTGAGCGACAGGTCGCGCCAGGCGGGGAAGGCCACCTTCGCCGAGGCGACCGCGGCCCGGGTGTCGGCGCGGTCGGCCAGCACGACCCGGCCGGTGACCTCGCCGGTCGCCGGGTTGGTGACGGGTGCGGTGTCCGTGCCGGTGCCGGTGTGCGTGGTGCCGTCGATCCAGTGCCGCACCTCGCGCAGGTCGGACGGGGCGGTGGTCATGTGTTGTCCTTCGTGCTGGGAGCGGACGGGTGCCCGGGGCCGGCGAGCAGGCCGGCGAATTCGGCGGTCAGCTCGGACACGGCGGCGTCGGCCGCCGGTGACAGGCCGGGCATCCCGAAGAAGGGGTGGATGAGGCCCGGGTACACCCGCAGGGCGGTGCTCACGCCGGCCTGGAGGAGTCGTGCCGCGTAGACGATCCCGTCGTCGCACAGCGGGTCGAACCCCGCCACGCCGATCACCGCGGGTGCGACGCCGGCCAGGTCCGGCGTCAGCGCCGGTGAGACCCGCGGGTCCGCGGCGCGGCTGTCGTCGTCGGCGAAGTAGCAGCTCCGGATGACGGCCAGGTCGGCGCGGGTCAGGAAGTGGCCCTCGCCGTTGCGGGCGACCGACGGGTAGTCGGTCGCGAAGTCCGTCACCGGCGCGGCCAGCAGTTGGCCCGCCACGGGGATTCCCGCGTCCCGGGCCCCGATCGCGGTGACCGCGGCCAGGTTCGCGCCCGAGCTCTCCCCGGCGAGGCCGATGCGGTGGGGGTCGCCGCCGAGGTCGTCGATGAACTCGGCCACCCACCGCAGCGCGTCCGCCGCGTCCTCGACCGCGGCCGGGAACGGGTGCTCGGGGGCGAGCCGGTAGTCGACGGAGACCACGCAGGCGTGGAGTTCGTGGGCGAGGCGCCGGGCCACGTCCTGCATGAGGTGGGCGCTTCCCATCGTGAAGCCGCCGGGGTGGAAGTAGAGGACCGTCGGCGCCGGGGCGGTGTGGCCGACCGGCCGGACGACCTTGAGCGGCAGGTGTCCGACGTGGAGGTCCTCGACGCTCGCGACCGGGGCGAAGGCCGCCGGATCCCAGTTGTCCTCGATCGCGCCCCGCATCCGCTCGCGCATCTCCGCGGGAGTTCCGGCGAACCCGGGCGGTGCGCCGGCCGTCCGGAGAGCGGCGAGGAAACGGCTGATGTCCGGGTCGAGTGGCATGAGGTCCTTTCAGGGGTTTCGAACTCGGTGTCAGGAGCCGAGGAGGTGGTGGTGGGACACCAGCGCGAGTTCGCGGGCGCGGTCGAGCCCGTCGCCGACGAACGAGCCGGCGCGTTTGCGGACGACGCCGTCGATCAGGACGGTGTCGACGTTGCCGGGGTGCGCGGAGGACACCAGCGCGGCCACGGGGTCGGTCACCGGGAAGAGGTTGACGTCGGTCGCGCGGACGAGGACGACGTCCGCGCGCTTGCCCGGCGTGAGGCTGCCGACCTGCGCGCCGAGCCCGAGCGCGGCGGCGCCGCCCCGGGTGGCCATGGCGAACGCCTCGTGCACGCCGAACGGGGAGAGCCGGTCGGCGAACCGGGACCGCCCTTCCGCGAGCTGGTTGCGGTGGGCGGCCAAGCCCACCCGGAGCTGGGTGAACAGGTCCGCCGCGCCGAAGGTCTCGGTGTCGCTGCTCAGGCCGGCGGTGACGCCGAAGGCCCGCACCCGGTCGATCGGGGTGTGCCCGATGCCGGGCAGCCCCTGCTCGTGCTGGGGCGCGAGCGCGACCGACGCCCCGCTCGCGGCGATCATGGCGAACTCGTCGTCGCTGGACTCGCTGCAGTGCACGAAGGTCAGGTCCGGACCCAGCAGCCCCGCGCGGTCGAGCTGGGCGATCGCGCCCACCGCGCCGTATTCGGGTCCGCATCCCATGTGGATGGACGTGCGGATGCCCAGATCGCGCGCCATGCCGAGGTCTCGGCCGGTCACGTCCAGAGTGGACAGCTCCGGTCCGCGAGCGGCAAGCTGCAACGTCACCAGCGCGCCGTCGTCGGGCAGCAGGTCGCGGCGGATCCGCCGGACGTCGTCGGTGTGCGGTCGCTCGCTGCGGTCGATCCACGCCGGCAGGTCGACCAGCGGCCAGCCGTGCCCGAAGACCGCCCGGATCCCGGCGTCGCGCAGCGCCGCGATGGCCTGGTCGCTGTGCTCGGGCGAGTTCTGCACGTGCGACCAGTCCATCAGCGTGGTCGTGCCCGCGTCGATGGCGGACAGCGCGCCCAGGAGGGTGCCCGCGTACACGTCCTCGGGGCGGTAGCGAGGGCCGAGCCGGCCGAACATCTCGCCGAAGTAGCTCCGCAGGTCGAGTCCGGTGCACCGGTGGCGGACCGCGGACTGCCAGGTGTGCTTGTGGGTGTCCACGAGTCCGGGCAGCACGATCATGCCGGTGGCGTCGATGACCTCCGCGCCGTCGTGGCCCAGGCCCGGTCCGACGGCCGCGATCAGGTTGTCCTCGATCAGCACGTCGCACCCGGTGGTCGTGCCGAGCGCCGGGTCGCCGGTGACGACCCAGCCGTTCGTGATGAGGGTGCGCCGCGGTGCGTGGTCGGCCATCGCTGTTCCTCGTTTCGCCGGTGCCGGGTCGTGGGTCACTGCACGACCGCCGCCGGGTGCGGTTCGGCGGCTGCCAGGCCGATCGCCTCCTGGTGGGCGCTCAGCACCTCGGCGTCGGTGGGCCGCACGTCCCAGGCGCGTGCGACGTAGGCGTCCGGCCGGATCAGCGCCGTCGTGGCGCCGGCCAACTCCCGCGGGAGGACGGTGTCCGGCGCGGCGGCGGCGGTGGTGATCGACCCGGGCAGCGCCCGCGGGGTCGCGGTGGTGTCGACCAGGACGAATCCCGCGTTCCTCGCGACGTCGACGTAGCACGCGCCGAGCGGGGAGTCGACGGGGAAGTCGCTCACGCGCGTGCCGTCCGCGCGGTGCGGGTCGGCCGCCCGGTGGTAGGACGTGCCGAAGCCGCTCAACCGGTTGCGGAGGATGGCGTTGACCTCGGGCACCGGCACCAGTTCGCGTTCCACGAAGTCCTTGAGCGCGAGCCCGCCGGGCGAGAAGTCGAAGTGCAGGGCGCACTGCGCGGCGACGTCGTCCATCAGCGCCTTGAGCACCGGGTGCCGCTCGTCGTGGTAGCTGTCGAGCAGGGCGTCGGGCGCCCGGCCGGTGGCGGCCAGGCCCAGCTTCCAGCCGAGGTTGAAGGCGTCCTGCATGCAGTAGTTCATCCCGATGCCGCTGGCCGGGTAGTGCACCCGGGTCGCCTCGCCGACGAGCAGCACCCGACCGCTGCGGAACGCGGGCACCTGGCGGTGCGCGTCGCCGTAGCGCGAGAGCCATTTCGCCGTGGTCAGGCCGAAGTCGGTGCCGAAGATCAGCCGCAGGGACTCCCGGACCTCCGGCATGGTGACGGGTTCGGTCTTGGGCGTGTGCCGGCGGTGCTCGGCGACGATGATGAACCGCGTGATCCCCCGGCCGAACGGGTAGGCCAGCACCCAGCCGTGCTCGTTGCGCCGCATCCGCATCGACGCCTGCCACGGGAAGGACAGGTCGGCGTCGACGGCGACCGCGGTCATCCGCGTCCGGTGGCCTTCGAAGGGGATGCCCGCCGCTTCGCGCACGAGGCTGCGTGCGCCGTCCGCGCCCACCAGGTAGGACGCGTCCAGGTCGACCGCCGCCCCGTCGACGTCGCGCGCGGTGACCGTGACGCGTTCCCCGTCCGCGACGTGGCCGAGGTAGGTGACGCCCCGCCGGAAGTCGACCCCCTGCTGCACCGCCCACTCCGCGAGCAGGTGCTCCGTGGTCATCTGGGGCAGGATCAACGCGTACGGGAACTTGCTGTCCAACAGGTCGTACCGCAGGCCGGCGAGTCCGGCGTACATGTAGCGCGGCACCTCGAAGTCCGGCCGCCACTGCCGGGCCGCCGCCCGGAACCTCCCCATCAGCCCGCGCGCGTCGAGCAGCTCCAGCACGCGCGGCTGGATCACGCCGGCGCGCGAGTGCGTGTCCTCGGTACGCCGCTCCAACACGACGACGCGGGCTCCTGCGCGTGCGGCCTCGGCGGCGGCGGTCAGACCGGCCGGACCGCCGCCGATGACGACGACATCGGCAGACGGGGCACTGTTCGACATGGGATGTCCTCCACTACGACCGGTGAGCGGCCACATGTCCGCTAGGCGGTCATCGGCCGCCGCGAAGAAGGATGCGACTTCCAGGCGGCACTGTCAAGCAAAGCTGAACAAGAGTTTTCGCTTATATGTCTTCGATTTGTCGAGAGCCCGACGAAGCAGAGCTGCGGACGATTGTCCGCATGACGGCCGATGCGCACGGCAGCCCACCGGCCTGGCTAGGCTGTCGTCCGATCGCCGACGAAGGGAGTGCGATGCCACGCGACGACGCCGGCCCCGACTTCATCGAGGCCCTGGCCCGTGGTCTCGACGTGTTGAAGTGCTTCGGCACGCGCCCCGTGCCGATGTCCCTCGCGGAGATCGCGACGGCGACCGGGTTGGCCCGGCCGACGACCCGCCGGATCGTGCTCACGCTCGAACACCTCGGCTACGCCCGGTCCACGCCCGAAGGGGTGACCCTCACGCCCAGGGTGCTCGAACTGGGCGTCGCCTACACGCTCTCGACCGGCCTCTGGGAGGTGGCGGGGCCCCACCTGGCCGAACTGGTCGCCCGCACCGACCAGGCCGCCTCCATCGCGCAGCTCGACGGGTCGGACATCCTCTACGTGGCCCGCGTCGAAGCGCCCAAGGTGGTTTCCGTCAACGTCAAGGTGGGCACGCGCTTCCCCGCCGGCAGCACCGCGCTGGGCAAGGTCCTGCTCGCCGCCCTGGACCCCGACGAACTGCGGCGGGCGCTGGCCACGCCCAGCCGGTCCCCCGTCCGCCCGCACCGGCCGAAGTCCGCGCGGGAACTCGAAGCCGAACTGCGCGAGGTCCGCGCCCGCGGCTGGGCGTCGACCGACGAGGAGGTGGCGCTCGGTGTGCGGTCCGTCGCCGCGCCGCTGCGCGACGGCGACGGGCGGACGACGGCCGCGGTCAACATCGCCGCGATCGCGGCCGAGGTCGGCCACCGGGAGCTGGTCGAAGAGCTGCTGCCGATGCTGCTCCGGACCGCCGGCGCGATCGGGCGCGACCACGACCTGATCCACGCCGCGCCGCAACGGGTCGTGCGCCGCGGGCCGGACTCGTCCCACACCGGTCACCCCGGTACGGGTGGTTCTCCGCCCCAGGCGGCGCGGAGCAACCCGGCCACGCCCTCGTAGGTCACGGGCGCGGGGTTCGCATAGGGGTCTCGGACGGCCTCTTCGGCGATCCGCTCGATGTCGGCCTCGGCCATCCCGAGTTCGCGCAGCGACCGCGGTGTGCCCAGCCGACCGGAGAGATCCCACAGCCGACGTGCCGGATCCTGTCCGTGCCACGCACGACGCAGGGCTTCGACCGCGTCGGGGGCGGCGTCCTGGTTGTACGCGAGCGCGTACGGCAGGAGCACGGTGTGCGTCGGGGCGTGCGGCAGGTCCAGCGCACCACCGAGCACGTGACACAGCTTGTGGTGCAACGACATCGTCGTGGCACCGAGGCAGGCGCCGCACAGCCACGACCCGTACAGCGCCAGGGTGCGGGCGTCGAGGTCGCTCCCGTCCGCCGCCACCACCGGCAGCGCTTCGGCCATCGCCCGCGCGCCCTCCTCCGCCATCAACGAGATGATCGGCGAGCGGTCGGGGGCGTAGAGGGCTTCGACGGCGTGCGCGATGGCGTTGAAGCCGCTCGTCATGGACAACCCCACCGGCAGCCCGACGGTGAGTTCGGGGTCGTAGAGGACGCTCGCGGGCAGCACCCGGCGGTCCCGGCCCGTCCGCTTCCGCCCGTTCTCCGTGATGCCCCACACGGGGGTCATCTCCGAGCCCGCGTAGGTGGTGGGCACCGCGACCACCGGCAGGCCGTGCTCCAGCGCGACGGCCTTGCCCAGGCCGACGGCCGATCCGCCGCCGACCGCGACACAGCAGTCGGCGTCGAGTTCGACCGCCCGCTCCCGCGCCCGGCGCGCCACCTCGACCGGGACGTGCATGCGTGCTTCGGCGAGCACCCCGGCCGAATGCGCGCCCAACGCGCGGGAGATCGCCTGGCCGGTCTCTTCCTGCTCGGGCGAGCAGAGGACGAGGGCACGGCGCAATCCCAGCCGGACGACCTCCTCGGGCAGCTCGGCGACCACACCGGCCCCGAAGCGCACCCGCATCGGGGCGGCGTCGTAGGAGAAGGCGGAGCGGAACACGGTCACCGCCCCCCGTCGCCGTCGAGCGGGCTCAGGACGACGTCGAAGTGCACGGTCCGGAACGGGTTCGGCAGACCGGCTTGCGCCGCGCGGACCGGATCGTCCACCAGCGGGAAATCCCGCACCAGGCTGGGCTTCACCCCGAACACCGCGTCGGAGTCGAGGTACGGGGTGCCCGCCACGAACAGGTGGGTGGTCACCGTTCGGTAGCCGGGCGCGGACACCTCGAAGTGGATGTGCGCGGGCCGGTTGGGGTGCCGGGACGTCGCCGCCAGCAGCCGCCCGACCGGTCCGTCGGCGGGGATCGGGTAGTAGCGCGGCACGATCGAGCGGAACCGGAACCGCCCGTCGCCGTCCGCGGTGAACAGGCCGCGCAGATTCCGGTCCGACTTCGTTTCGGGCCGCTGCACGTCGTAGAAGCCTTCGTCGTCGGCCTGCCACACGTCGACCTCGGCCCCCGGCACCGGCCGCCCGTCGGGGCCGGCCACGCTGCCGGTCACCAGGCACGGCGTGCCCCGGCCGTCCTCGGCGATGGAGGCGCCCAGCTCACGGCGCGGCGAGGCGACCACGTGGAAAGGACCCTCCACAGTGGACTCGGTGGTCCCGTCGCCCGCCCGGTTGTTGATCGTCTCGACCAGCATCGACGCGCCGAGGACGTCCGAGAGCAGGATGAACTCCTGGCGGGTCTCGGTGCACGTCCGGCCGGTCGCGGTCAGGAACTCGATCGCCGCCGCCCACTCCTCGTCGGTCAGCTCGACGTCCTTGATGAAGTCGTGCAGGTGCCGCACCAGCGAGGTGAGCACCCGGCGCAGGCGCGCGTCCCGGGTGCCGGCGAAACTCGCCGCCACCACCTCCGCCGATCGCTCCTCGCTGAACAGCTCGCTCGCCGGGACGGCGGGAGGTTCGGCGACGGCGCCGGACACGTCCCGTTCGGCCATGGTCGTCCTCCAGGTTCTCGGGCAGTGCGGGTGCCGCCTCGGACGTCTTCGCGGACACTCCTCGGCCGCCGCGCCCACCTGATCCGGCGCACGGCCGGCCGCTGCTCGGATTGTCGTCCCGCCCGGTGCGCCGCGCCCAGTGCGATGTCCGTTCAATGGACATCCGGCCACGGCTCACGCGTCGCGGATCCTGATCCCCGGACGCCACCCCAGCACGCGGGAGATGCCCAGACCGCTGGCGATCAACGACGGGAGCGCCGCCTGGTGCTTCACCGAGCCGGCCCGCACCACCACCGACAACGCCGCCACCACCGTGCCCTCACCGTCCACGATCCGGGTGGCGACCGAATCGGCGCCGGTGGTCAGCTCACCCCGGACGCTCGCGGTGCCGGTGCGGCGGCACTCGGCGAGCTGGCCGCGCAGGACGGCCGGGTCGACGATCGTGCGGGGCGTGTAGCGCCGCAGCTTGCCGGACAGCACACCGTCGACCAGGTCGCCGCCGCCGTGGGCCAGCAGCACCTTGCCCACGCCCGAGCAGTGCAGCGGCAGCCGGCCACCCACCTGGGAGACCAAGCCCGGCGCGCGCGGGGCGGACAGCCGCTCGATGATCACGGCCTCCGTGCCTTCCCGGACCGCCAACTGCACGTGCTGGCGCAGCGCCGTGTAGAGGTCTTCCATGAACGGCTGCGCGCTGCTGCGCAGCGACTCGGTGAGCGGGGCCAGCGTGCCAAGCTGCCACAGCCGCAAGCCGATCGTGAAGCGGCCGTCCTGGTTGCGGCTCAACGCGCCGACGTCGGCCAGCTCCATCGCGAGCCGGCGCACGGTCGCGTGCGGCAGCCCCGTCCGGCGCACGAGGTCGGCGAGGGTGAGCGCGCTCTGGTCGGGCTGGAACGCGAACAGCACCTCCAGCAGGCGGGAACTCACGCTCCGGCCGGGTTCGTTGGTGCGGGGCACGGCACGTCCTCCTGTCGGCGTCCGGTCCGAGGGCCGCCGAGTATGTCCATAGGACGGTCGATCGTGCCAGTCCGCCCGACCCGGCCGGGCAGCATGACGTGGTCATCGTGCAAGCGAACACGACCGCAGGAGCCGAAGACTGAGATGTCCGGGTCGAACATCGGGTCACCGAGGATCGCGATCATCGGCGGCGGGATCGGCGGCCTCGCCACCGCGGCCTTCCTCCACCAGGCCGGGCTGCGCAGCACCGTGTACGAACAGGCGCCGGTGCTGGCGGAGGTCGGCGCCGGGCTGGTGGTCGCGCCGAACGCCGCCCGCCTCCTGCGCCGGCTCGGCGTGCTGGAGGCACTGCTGCGCCGCGCCGTCCGGTTGGACGTCGGCTGGGAGTTCCGGCGCTGGCAGGACGGGACGGTCCTGTCGGCGGAGGACCTCGCGGCGGCGTGCGAGCGGCTCTACGGCGAGCACACCTACGCGGCGCACCGGGCCGACCTGCTGGAGGTCATCAGGAGCGCCGTTCCGCCCGGGACGATCCGGCTCGGCAGGCGGTGCGCCGCGCTCGCCCTGCGGGAAGGCCGCCCGGAGTTGCGGTTCGCCGACGGCGAGGTGGTCCGGGCCGACGTCGTCATCGGCGCGGACGGGGTGCACTCGGTGGTGCGCGGCGCGATCGCCGAACCGCGCGCGGCCACGTACTCGGGCCTGTGCGCCTTCCGCGCCCTGGTGCCCGGCGACCGCGCGCCGTCGTTCGCCCGGCGGCCCGCGCAGAGCCTCTGGATCGGGCCGGGCCGGCACCTCGTGCACTACCCGGTCTCGGCGGGCGAGTTCGTGAACCTCGTGGCGTTCGCGCCGGCGGGCGACGACTCGGTGGAGTCGTGGACGGCGCGGGCGACGGTCGAGGAGTTCCTGCGCGAGTTCGACGGGTGGGATCCCAGGCTGGTCGACCTCATCCGGGCGGCGGAGACCCCGGGCCGGTGGGCGCTGCTGGACCGCGCGCCCCTCCGGCGGTGGTCCGAAGGGCCGGTCACGCTGCTCGGCGACGCCGCACACCCCATGTTCCCGTTCTTCGCCCAGGGTTCCGCGCAGGCGATCGAGGACGCCGCCGTGCTGGCCCGGTGCCTCGCCGAGGACGTCGCCGACCCGGTCCGGGCGCTGGAGCGCTACGAAGCGCTGCGACTCCCCCGCACCACCAGGCTCCAGGAGTTGAGCCACGGGCGATCACACGTCAACCACCTCCCCGACGGACCGGACCAGCGAGCGCGCGACCGGTCCTTCACCGAGCTGGACCCGTTGATCGCCAACGGTTGGATCTACGAGTACGACCCCGACCGCGTGGTCTCCGCCGGCGGCCCGAAAGAAATTGGTCCCTGACGACGGGTGTGTCCCTTGTGGACAAAAAGGGGTCCATTCAACGGACACGGTGATGCCGGGACGCGGGGTCGTCACGGAAAGTCTGTGCCACCACTCGTGGCGACGTGGCCACGACAGTTCCAAGGAGTGCGGAGTTGAAGGTATTCGATGTGCGGGACATCTCGACGGGCGTCGACGCCGCGCTCGCGGTGGTGGAGAACCCGAAGCACCGGCACGTGCTGAAGAACTACCGCCGGCACGCGCTGCTGGAGGTTTCAGGGCTGTGGCAGGACATCCTGATCCCGACGATGACCGTCGAGCACCCGGTCTACCGGCTCACCGAACGCGGGCGGACGACGGTGCTCGACGGCATGGACGAGGTGCGCGGCCTCTACTCGGACATCGTCGGTCGCGGGGTGAACGTCTTCGGCGCGCTGGAGGAGGAAGTCGCCGTGTCGGACTACGGGATCTTCATCGAGGCCGCCTTCGCCCAGGTCGTGCGCGGCACCGATCCCGCACTCGCCGGCGAGGGCGTCGACCCGGACGGCACCTACCAGGTCTCGCACCGGTTCGCCGCCACCTGGCCCTACCGGGACGGGCGGCTGGTCGGCGAGTTCGTGTACGACGACACCGGTAGCTGGCGCGTGGACGAAGTCCCGCGGTCCGCGCTGCTCTCCCCGGCGGAGGCCCGCGAGGCGCTGGCCCCCTACCTGGCGCAG
Organism: Actinosynnema sp. CS-041913; assembly: GCF_050942485.1. Taxonomy (NCBI): domain Bacteria; kingdom Bacillati; phylum Actinomycetota; class Actinomycetes; order Pseudonocardiales; family Pseudonocardiaceae; genus Actinosynnema; species Actinosynnema sp. CS-041913. Next base: position 5,616,176 of record NZ_CP192037.1, read on the forward strand.
AGCCCCCTCTCCGAGATCGAAGAGGGCCTTCGGTTGTTCCAGGACCGGTGAAAGCTCCGACGCCGACCGAGGGGAACGACGAGATGAGCGCTGCGGAATCGACCGGCCGCTACGTGGACATCCACGCGCACTTCACGGTGCCGAGCACGGCGGAAGAACGCGTGCGCACCTGGCAGGCCATGCTGGGGCAAGGGATCTACTTCCCCGAACCGCACGAGTGGTCGGTGGAGCGGACTCTGTCCTATATGGACTCCTCCGGCACCGCCATGCAGTTGCTGAGCAACGTCCCGGACAGCCTGCCCGCGCTCCGGGCGTCCAACGACTACGGCGCGACGCTCGTACAGGACCACCCGTCGCGGTTCGGGCTCCTGGCGGCGCTGCCGACGGACGACCCGTCGGCCGCGTTGACGGAGGCCAGGAGGGCGCGGAACGTCCTCGGCGCCGACGGTTTCGCGGTGACGACGAACTACCACGGTGTCCACCTGGGCGACGAATCCCTTGCCCCGCTGTGGAAGCAGCTCGACGAGTGGGACTCCGTGGTGTTCGTCCACCCGGACGCCCGCCGGCCGCCGACGCTCGACCACCCCGCGCCGCTGTACGAGGTGGCCTTCGACACCGCCCGCACGGTCTTCGACATGGTGTTCCGCAAGACGTTCGCGCGCCATCCCGGCATCACGTTCGTGATCGCCCACTGCGGAGGTGCGTTCCCCGCGTTGACCGGGCGACTCCGACTGCTGGGCAACGAGTCCTGGGTGCCGCAGGGGATCACCGCGCACGACATCGACGCGCAGGTCTCGTCCCTCTACGTCGACACGGCGGCGACGGCCTTCCCGCAGTCCCTGCTCCCCGCGGTGGCGACGGTCGGAGCCGACCACATCGTCTACGGCAGCGACTGGGGTGCGCCGTGCACGACCGAGGCGTCCGCCGAGGCGAACCGGTCGAGCCTCGGGCACTGCGGAGCGCTGTCCTCCCGGGAAGCCGACGGCGTCCGGGACCGCGCGCTCGACCTCTTCCCGGGAGCCGCGCTGCGGATCGCCGGTTCGACCGACCTGTGAGGAGTCACCCATGTCGACCACCGGGCCAGTTCGAAGACAGGACCGGGACCTGACCGGCGCGAGCCGGCGGAACACCCTGGTCACGATCATGTTCTTCGCCGCCGGCATCGTGTTCCTGGACCGCTTCGGGATCACCTTCCTCTTCCCGCAGATCGGCGCGGAACTCCACCTGACCAACAGCCAGCTCGGCTCGCTGGTCTCGGTCACCGCCATCACCTGGGCGATCTCCAGCCTGATCTTCTCGGTCCTGTCGGACCGCTTCGGCGGCAGGGCCAAGTGGCTGATCGTGGCGAGCCTGGTGCTGTTCTCCGGTGCCGTCGGCCTGATCGGGCTGGCCCCGGACTACGAGACGATGCTGCTGTTCCGCGCGATCATCGGGTTCTGCGAGGGTCCGGCGATACCGCTGATCCAGGGCGCGGTCGCCCGCGCGTCGTCACCGGGCCGACGCGGGCGGAACCTGGGCATCGTCATCGCCGGGACACTGGTCATCGGCAGCGCGCTCGCGCCGGGCATCATGGTCGGGCTCGCCACGGCGGTGGGTTGGCGACCGGCGTTCGCCCTCGTCGCCGTCCCGGGCATCGCCGTGGCGATCCTGGTGGCCGTGTTCATGCGCGAGGAGGGGTCCGCGACGCACACCCACCGGGTCCGGGCGCGTGACTTCCGCCTGGTTCTGGCCAACCGCAACGTCCTGCTGGCGCTCGTGGGCACGACGGTCTGCATCGGCTCCAGCATCGGCTTCGGCACCTTCGCACCGGTCTTCCTCGCCGCCGAAGGGCATTCCCCCGCCACCTCGACCCTCGTGCTCACCGTGTACGGCCTCGTCATCGCACTGGGCAACATCGTCGCGCCCGCCGTCTCGGACAGGTTCGGCCGCAAACCCGCCCTGTGCGCGGCTGCCGTGTGCAGCGGACTGGTGCCGGTGTTCTTCGTGCTGTTCGCGGATTCTGTGCCGTTGCTCATGGCGTCGATGGTGGTGGGCTTGATGGCGGGAGGCTCGCTCACGCTGATCGCCTATGTGGTGCCCGGCGAATCGGTGCCGCCCGAGTTGATGGCCACGGCGTTCGCCCTCCAGATCGCGGTAGGCGAAACCGTGGGCGGAACCCTGGGCCCGCAACTCGGCGGCGCGGTCGCCGACGCCACGCACGACCTCGCGAACACGCTACTGCTGTACGGCGCGGCGCCGATCCTGCTGGTCCTGGTCTCCGTGCTGATCCGCGAGACCGCGCCGCACCGGCGATAGCCCCGAAGAAGAGCCCGCCGGTGAACGGTGGCAGGTACCGCAGGTTGAAGAGTCCGAGCGTTCCCTGTCGAGAGGTGTCGACAGGGAACGCCTCCTCGGCGCCGGATCAAGCCTGCGAAAGCGTTGTCGACACCGTCAACACTCAGCAGTACACGTGCACCCCTGTCGCCCGGGAGGACGGAATCGCCCTCTCGGTCCCTGCCGGAATGAAGACAGGGGGGTGGTTCGCGTAGTAGATGGTGAAGGCATTGCCGTGCGCCTTGGCGTAGCGGAAGAAGTCGTCCAGACCGCTCACCCCGCAGCGCTCGACGTTCCAGACGTCCCCGTTCTGGTGGTGGACGCAAGCCCTCCCGTGATCACACTTGTAGTTCCAGTACTGCGGCTGGACGTCGGCCGCGGAAGCCACGCCGGGGCCGCTGATGAGCGCGGCCACGCCGAGAGCCGCCGCCATCGCCACCCGACTCCCGATCCCCTTGATCGATCGCATCGAAGATCCCTTTCTCGTTCCGGACTGTCACGCCAAGTTCGCAGGCCGTCCGTGCGCAGACCTTGTCCACTCCTTGTGTCCGGCCTTGCCCCTTCCCCGGCGTCTCGCTATACAAGGCGTCGGGGGAGGGGGCTCATGGCGGTCGAGTTCGACGTGCTCGGTGAACTCGTCGTGCGCGTGGACGGTCGGGTGGTGGATCTCGGGCCCGCGCGGCGGCGGTGCGTGCTGGCGGCCTTGCTCCTGGACGCGAATCGGACGGTGTCGCTCGACCAAGTGGCCGACCGGGTGTGGGGCGAGTCGTTGCCGGAACGTGTCGGCAACACGCTCTGGAGCTACCTGTCGAGGTTGCGGCAGGTGATGGGCCCGGCCATCGAACGCGGTCCGCTCGGCTACCGGGTGGTCGTCCAGCCGGGATGCCTGGACCTGCACAGGTATCGGGACGCGGTCGCGGCGGGCGAGCACGAGAAGGCCTTCGCGCTCTGGCGCGGTGAGCCGTTCGCGGGCCTGCGCACCGACTGGCTCGACCAGGTCCGGGAGTCGCTGCTGGCCGAGCACTTCGCCGCCCGGCTCGACCACTTCGACGTCCGGATCGAACGAGGCGGGCACTCGGGTGCGCTCGCCGAGTTGCGGGGACTGAGCGAGGACCACCCGCTGGATGAGCGGCTGCACCGGCAACTGATCCTGGCGCTGTACCGCAGCGGACGGCAGGCGGAGGCGCTGGAGAGGTACGAGGTGGTCCGCAGGCGGCTCGCCGACGCCGTCGGCGCCGATCCGAGCCCGGCGCTGCGCGCCGTCCACCAGGACATCCTGGCCGGCGCGGGCGCGGTTCCGGTGACCGGCTCGCGGCCACGGCAGCTACCGCCGGAGATCCGCGGGTTCGTCGGCCGGGTGTCCACTTTGGACGCTTTGGGTGACGCGCTCGACGGCACCGGCGCACTCGTGATCGACGGCGCGGGAGGGATCGGCAAGACGACCCTCGCGGTTCACTGGGCGCACCGGGTCAAGCACCTGTTCCCCGACGGCCAGCTCTACCTCAACCTGCACGGCTTCGGGCCGAGCGCACCGGTCGGCGCCGGCGACGCGCTCGAATCGCTCCTGCGCGGGCTCGGTGTGCCCACCGACCGGATTCCCCCTGGCGTCCCCGAGCGGACCGCGTTGTTCCGCAGCGTGCTGGACGGGCAGCGGGTGCTGCTGCTGCTCGACAACGTCAAGGACAGCGAGCAGGTCCGGCCGCTGTTGCCGGGCAACGGGTCCTTCGTGCTGGCCACCAGCCGGTCCCGGCTGCGCGGCCTGTCGGTCCGCGAAGGCGCCCGGCTGCTGACGTTGGACCTGTTGTCACCCGCCGAAGCGCTCGTCCTGCTCGGCAGCGTGATCGGCGCCGCCCGGGTCGAGGACGAGCGGGAGGCGGCGGTGGAGCTGGTCGAACTGTGCGCGCGACTGCCGCTGGCCGTCCGGCTCGCCGCCGAACAGGCCGCCCTGCACCCGGCGTGGCCGCTGCGGAGACTGGTGGACTCGATACGGCGCAAGCCGAGTCGGCTGGAGGCGCTGTCGTTGGACGATGACGCGGACACCGATCTCCGCGCGCTCTTCAGGTGGTCCTACGAGTCGTTGGAACCCGAAGCGGCCCGCATGTTCGCGCTGCTCGGCCTCTTCCCCGGCAACGACATCAGCGTCCCGGCCGCGGCGGCGCTCGCGGGGGTGGACGGGACGCGGGCCGGGACGGCGTTGGGCCGGCTGGTCACGGCCAGCATGCTCGGCAGACGGGACGACGACCGCTACGAACCGCACGACCTGATCCGTGAGTTCGCGCAGGGGATCGCGCGCGACGCCGAGGAGGAACGGACGGCGCGCGACCGCCTGGTCGGCTGGTACGTCCACACCGCGGTCAACGGCCGCCACGTCCTGACTTCCGAGCCGCACGAACTGCCCGTGGAACCGCTGCCGGAGAGCGTCACCGCGCTGGAGTTCACCGACCGCCGGACGGCGATGGCCTGGTATGACGCGGAACGGGACACGTTGCTCGAACTGGTGCTGAACGCCGAGCAGCACGGCGGGAAACGCACCGGCATCCTGATCGCGCAGCTCTGCTGGAACTACTTCCACCTGCGCGGCGGCTACACGCATTTGATGGCGGCGTACGAGGCAAGCCTCGGCTACGCGGTCGAACTCGGCGACGAGTACCTGGAAGCCAGGTGTTGCAACGGTTTGACGCTGCCCTACGAAAAGCTCGGGCGAACCGAGGACGACCTCGCCGCCGGCGTGAGGGCGCTGCGCATCTTCGAGAAGCTCGGTGACGACAACCAACAGGCGACCTCGCTGCTCAACCTCAGCTCGATCTACAACTCGGCCGGACGTCATCGCGATGCCTACGACGCGACGGTGCGCGCCCGGTCCCTCGCCCTCGCCGGGGAGGACGCGGTGCTCGCGGCGATGGCGCTGAACAACCACGCCAACTCGCTCGTCGGACTGGGCCGGTTCCCCGAGGCGCTGACCGCCGCGCGGCAGGCGGCGGCCGAGTTCCGGGCCACCGGCGAGCTGTCGCGCCTGATCGCCGGCCTGGACACGATCGCGAACGTGCACGCCGCGAGCGGTGACCACCGGGCGGCGGTCGAGGCGGGCAGGGACGCGCTCAAGGTCGCGGAGGAAGTCGATGCGACAGCACGCGAGTCGGCCCTGCGGGTCCGTCTCGGCCACCGACTGGTGGCCGCCGGTGAACGTTCTCAAGCCATCGACGTCTGGCGCCGTGCCCACGAGCTGGCGATCCAGCGGCAGGATCCGGCAGCGCACGAGATCGAGGCACTCCTCAGCCACATGACCTGATCAGAAAGCCGCTCGACGCACCGTCTCACCCGAGGGCGTCACCGGCCGGTCAGCAGGGGTGGCACGGGGGCGAGCCGGGATTCACCGGACTCCGTGGTCGTGGTCGTGCGCCACAGGGCAGTGCACGCCTCGCGCACGACACTGACGATGCCGCCGTGCTCCGCCGCGAACCGGGTTAGTTCGCGGAACGTCCGATTCGACTCCCCCAACTCACCGAAGTGTGCCGTGTACAGGAAGTTCCCGGAATGCGAAATCTGCTGGTAGAAGCCGATCGCCCGCAGGCAGTCGCCGAGCCTCCGCCCGGCCGGGTCACGGGACCGTTCGTGCTCGGCGATCTGCTCCGCCGGCGTTCTCGCCGCGTGGCGGACGAAGTGTCCGGGTATCTTGACGTGGACGTCCGCCGCACGGCGGGAGTCGATCGGCACGCCGCTCACGGCCGCCTCGGCCGCGGTCGTCGGCACGGCCACCTCCCGGTACGCGAGCGCGTCATGCGGGAAGCGGTCCAGCGCCCCGGGTTCGAGCGGGCGGTCGGGCAGGACCACGTCGTACTCACCCGTGTACGTCTCGGACTCGATGAAACCAGTGGCTCCCGGGTGGCCTTGGACCAGCTTCTTCGCCTCTTCGCTCCGCCGCCGGAGGAGCACTCCCAGCCGACCGTGGTCACCGCGCGACCGGTCGAGGACGAATTGCTGGGTGAAGTTGTGCTGGTACCCGGTCGGTTGCTCGCCGGCGAAGTCGTGGGGCTCGAACCCGAGCGCGAGCAATCCAGCCACCAGGCCCGGGTCCACCGCGACCAGTCCGACGTGGGTCTCGATGGTCGTGCGCCGCACGGGCTCGTCAATCTCACACCCGGCGACTTGGCGCACGACATCGGTTAACCGGCCACGCCGCTCGGAGACCGTCAACGCCTCCCGGGCGATCCGTGCGCACAGTTCGTCGCTGACTTGTCCGAACGGTTTGCGGTCGGGATTCAGCGGCAGCGTTTCCGGCCGATAGGTGAAGTTCTTCAGCGCGGCGACGATCGAGGCGATCGGCAGGCCGGACGAATCCGGACCGGTCTGCGGATTCGACAGATACGAGTTCAACTCACTACACCCTTTCCGAATCATTGGAACTGCGATTTCGCGCTTCGACGTTCGGCAGCAGGACGAGCCCGGCCACCAGCAGGTCCCCGAGGACCTGGCCGAGGATGTCGACCGGCAACCAGGCGAACCGGTCGGACTGGGCGGTCCACCAGCCCCAAACGAATACGGACACACCGGCGGCGACCGCGAGCCACCAGCGTGCCGGCCACCGTGAAAGGCGGCTGCGGGGAAAGAGCAGGTGCCGCCGGTGGCCGGCGGACCATCGCTTCGAGAACAGCTTCTCCGTCATGTCAGCCAGTGTGGGGTCGTGCGGTGCGGCACACGAGGAGCTGAGCGTCTTCAAGCGTCTTCAGCCGCACGCGAGGCCGCGCAGTGCGCAACCGACCAGAGCCGACCGGGGCACGGGAAAAGTTTGATGAAGACCGCCACCGCCGCGTAGCATCGAGTAGCATGAGCGGCACGGAGCGTGATCGGTCGTCGCAATTCACCCATCAGCGTCCTCGTGCGAGGTGTGGCTATGGACTCGTTTCCGGCGGCTCTGCGCCAATTGCGGGAGGAAGCGGGATTGTCCCTGGCGGCTCTCGCGGCGCGGTCGAAGGTGTCGAAATCGCATATCGGCAATCTGGAGTCGGGTGCCCGGGAGCCGAACCCGGCCGTCGTCCGGGCACTGGACCACGCGCTGGGCGTCGGAGGCTTCCTGGTCGCCGTGGCGGGAGAGGCTGACCAGGTGAGACGGCGCACGCTGTTGGCGGGCCTGGGCATGGGCGCCGGGGTCTTGACGGGTTCGGCGGTCAGCGAGGTGCTGAGACACGCCCTGATGGCGTCGCTCGACGCCACCGTCGACGATTGGCACGAGATAGCGGAAACCCACGGCCAGGACTACATGACCGTGCCCGCCGCGGACCTCCAGGCCCGCCTCACCAGGGACCTCGCCTGCCTGCGCCCCGCCCTGGCCGACCACCCGCAGTTGTGGGCGGTCGCCTGCCGCCTCGCGGCGCTGGAGGCCATGACGTCGACGTCACTGGGCGACAAGCCGCAGGGCGAACGCTGGTGGCGCACCGCGCGGCTGGCCGGCACGCGATCAGGTGATTCGTCGGTGATCCTCTGGCTGCAAGGCCGCGCGGCCTTCCGCGCGGCCCACGAGAACGTCGATCCGCGGACCGTGCTCCGGATGGCGGAGGACGTCGACGCCGCCGAGGCCCATGCCGCACGAGCCTGGGCGTTCGCGCGCCTGGGCGACCGTCGCACCGCCACGTCCGCCATCGAGGCGGCGCGAACGGCACTGGACCGCTTTCCACCGGCCACGCAGCCGACGATGTACAAGATGGCGCCCTGGCGGCTGAGCCTGGCCGAGAGCCGCGTCTTCGCACTCCTGCGCGACAAGACGGCGATGTGGTCGGCACTGGGCGACGTGCCGCCGGACATGGTCGAGTGGACCGCTCACCGGGAAATCTGCATCGCACTGGCGGAGTCGACCACCGGCGACCGGCCCTCCGGCCTGGCTCGGGCGAACGCGGCCCTGGAGATGCTGCCCGAAGCATCGCGCGTCTCGGTCGTCCGCAACCTGGTCCACGAGGTGAGTGCCGTCGGAACGTCGAGCTGACGCTTCGACCCGTGGAGATGCGCGCCGGGTTCCCGGAACCCACTCGCCCAGCTTCCGGCCTTCGGGGCTCGTGCGCTCCTGCGGAGGAGCCGGTCGGTCGGTCACCGTCGTGGACGGCACCGGTGGGCCTCGACTCCGTCACTACGAGCTGCGCGAGGGCACTGCCCCGGAGGGCGAGGCGCAGCGCGGGCACGGCCCTGCCGCGGGTGTGCCAGGCGTTGAGGAACGTGTGAAAGCCGCGTGCGCCTCCGGCCCGTCACCCGCGATCAGACGCCAGAGATCCGCGTCCGTCCCAAGAGGCGGCCCGCTCCCGGAGGTGTCGCCCAGGGCCGACACCTCCGTCCGCTGTGGTGGAGCTTGTGTCATGCACTGCATGAGGCCGCCGCCGAACCGACGCTGCACCACCACCCGATGTCCCTGGTCACACCGCGGTGGACGAGTTGGGTGGACACGGTCGGGTGGAACTGTGCGGCTGATCGGGCGGTACCCGCAGTGGGGCGGAGAGGCCTGGCGGCTGTGCGGTAGAACCGGGATGGTGGAGTCCGGTCAGGCGGTCCACCGCACGATCGTCGTGGTGGATGTGGAGGGGTTCGGCGACCCGCGGCGGACGTTGCCCCATCAGGTGGGCACCCGGGCCGGTCTGTACCGGGTGGTCGCCGACAGCCTGCGCGCGGCGGGGGTGCCGTGGGACGGTTGCTACCACGAGGACCGCGGCGACAGCGTGTTCGTGCTGGTTCCGCCCGAGTACCCCAAGGCGCCGTTGGTGGAGGTGCTGCCGGAGGCGTTGGCACGGGCGCTGCGGGAGCACAACGACACCAGCCCTGCCGCGCAACGCACTCGGTTGCGGGTGGCGGTGCACGCCGGTGAGGTGGCCTTCGACGGGCACGGCGTCACCTCGACCGCGGTGACCACCGCCTTCCGCCTGCTCGACGCGCCGACGGTGAAGCAGGCGCTGGCCGACTCACCCGGGCTGGTCGCGCTGGTCGTGTCGCGCTGGACCTTCGACGAGGTCGTCCGCCACTGCGCGGTGCTCGACCCGGCCACCTTCCGACCGGTGTCGGTGCAGGTGAAAGAGGTCCGCGACACCGCCTGGGTCGCCCTGCCCGACCATCCCTACCCCGCCGACCCGGGCGTGCTCGACCAGCCCGCACCCGACGACCGCCGCGACGACCGCCGCGACGCGCCCCGGCAACTGCCCGCGCCCCCGGCCCACTTCGTCGGTCGCGCGGAGTACCTGGCCGACCTGGACCGCGCCCTGACAACCGCCGACGGGACGGCGGTGGTGATCTCCGCGCTGGGCGGGACGGGCGGCATCGGCAAGACCTGGCTGGCGCTGCACTGGGCCCATCGCCACGCCGACCGCTTCCCCGACGGGCACCTGTTCGTCGACCTGCGCGGCTTCAGCCCCGACAGCTTGCCCCTCGACCCGGCGGTCGCGGTACGCGGTTTCCTCGACGCGCTCGGCGTCGCCCCGGGCCGCCTTCCCGTCGACCCCGACGCGCAGGCCGCGCTGTACCGCAGCCTGGTCGCGGACAGGCGGATGCTGGTCGTGCTGGACAACGCCGCCACCGCCGACCAGGTCGTCCCGCTGCTGCCCGGCAGCCCGGCCTGCGCCGTGCTGGTCACCGGCCGCACCACGCTCGCCGCGTTGATCGACCGGTACGGCGCACGCCACCTGCAGCTCGACATCCTTCCCCGGCGGGAAGCCCGTGCCCTGCTGACCGAACGCCTCGGCGAGGCACGGGTGGCCGCCGAGCACGCGGCGATCGACGACCTGGTCGAGCTGTGCGGGCGCTACCCGCTGGCGCTGTCGATCACCGCGCGCCACGCCGCCACCCACCCCCTGGTCCCGCTGGCCGAGTTCGCCGCCGAACTGCGCGACCTCGGTCTGGACGCACTCGACAACGACGACCCGACCGCCAGCCTGCCCGCCGTGCTGTCCTGGTCCCTGCGCGGCCTGACCACCGACCAACGGCAGGTGTTCGCCCTGCTGGGCACCGCCCCCGGCCCGGACACCGGGTTGCCCGCCGCCGCCTCCCTCACCGGCCTGCCCGAGGCGCGGGCACGCCAGGCCCTGCGCGCCCTGGAGGACGCCTCACTGCTCGACCGGCGCCCGCACGGCCGCTACCGGATGCACGACCTGGTCCGCGCCTACGCCGCCACCACCGCCCAGGACCTGGCAGAGCCGGTGCGGCGCGCCGCGTCGGAGCGGGTGGCAGGCTTCTACCTGCACACCGCCCGCGCGGCGGACCTGCTCCTGGATCCGCAGCGCCCACAGATCGAGTTCGACCCGCCTGCGGCCCACTGCCGACCACAGGGCTTCCAGGACGAAGAGGAAGCACGAGCGTGGTTCACCACCGAGCACCTCTGCCTCCTGGCGGCCCAGACCCAGGCCGTCGAACAAGGCCGACACGACACGGTGTGGCGCATGGCGTGGGTGTTGGACACGTTCCACCGCCGGCTGGGACACCTGCACGACAACCTCGCCGTGTGGCGGGCGGGGCTGGCCGCGACCCGTCAGGTCGGCGACCTCGCCACCCGGGCCCGTGCCCACCGCTTCCTCGGCCGCGCCCTCTCCAGGCTGGGTCAGCACACCGAGGCCCTGGAGCACCTCCACCAGGACCTCGTGCTAGGCGAGCGGGCCGGTGACATCGCCGGACAGGCCTACGCACACCGCGCGCTGGCCTGGGCCCAAGAACAACGGGGAGACCTCCAGCAGGCGTTGGACCACGTCACCGCCGGCCTCCGCCTGTTCCGGGCCGCCGGCCTTCACGGCTCGGAGGAGGCCAGCGCCCTCGGCTCGATGGGCTGGCTACAGGCACAGCTCGGCGACTACACCACCGCCCGCACCCACTGCGCAGCCGCCCTCGACCTCCACCGCCGCAGCCACGACCAGGAGGGCGAGGCCGTGACGCAGGACAGCCTCGGCTACATCGCCCACCAGGTGGGGCACTACGCCGACGCCCTCGACCACTACGACAAGGCGCTCGCCCTCTTCCACGACCTCGGCTACACCTACTACGAAGCCCAGACACGCGAGCACCTCGGCCACACCCGTCACGCCCTCGACCAACCAGGACAAGCCCGCGCGGTGTGGCTGAAGGCGCTGGAGCTCTACCGGCGACAGGGCCGCGACGCCGACGCCCAGCGCGTCCGACAAGAACTCGACGGCCTCGTCGACATCACCGGCAGGGCTTGAACGCCAGTCGGTACTCGGCGTGGGCGGGCGCGTCGACGGAGTCCCCGGAGATCATGCTCCACTCGGCCGGGTCGGAGGAGCCGAGATTGGCCCGCAGTTCCGCGTTGATGGTGAGATTTCGGAGTTCGCCGCACGGGACGTAGACGATCCCGCCCGGGGTGGCCGTGTGCTCCACCTCCCACTCGTCGCTCTGGGGCCCGGAGAATTTCCTTTCCACGTTGACGATGCCGATCTGGCCCTGGAAGGCCAAGTTGGCCTTGTGCGCCGCCGTCGCGCCCCGTGCCAGGTGGAGGTAGCCGTTGTAGGTGGCACGCGCGATGCCGTAGGTGAAGCTCTTCGGCGGGACGATCCGGAGTTCCAGCCGGCAGGACGCCCGATCGACGACCCTGCCGGTCCCGCCGCCGACCTTGGCGATGTAGTCACCGAAGGTGGTGGTGAAGGACTCGTGGTCCTCGGCGACGGTGACGATGACGCTGCGGCAGCCCGATCCGTCGGCCGTCACCACGCTCACGGAAATCGGGGGACCAGCGTAATCGGCACCGGCCGCGCCGTGCGCCGGAACCACCGTCGACAGGGCCAGCAGCGCTGCCGTTGCCATGATCAGCATGAGGAAACCCCTCTGAACGCACACCCGGCGACGGCGGCAGCAACACCCTAGCGCGCCGGTCCGCGAACGCACTCCACCACAGGAACGATCCTCGAACGATCCGGTCCCGCGAAGCAAGCGAACACCGGCCCGAGCAGCGGGGGCGTCGAGGGTCCGCAGGCCTTTACGGGACCTCGTCGCCCCGGTCTTCGGTGGACCGCACTTCGAGAGCGGCGACGAAGGCCGAGGCGACGAGGGCGACAGCGCGGTCGTCGTCGTGGGCCAGTCGGCGCAGGACCTCCCGCGCGGTGGTCCCCGGCAGCTCGACCAGGGCCTGGGTCAGGCGTATCCGCGCCGCGGAGTCCGCGGTGTGCGCGGCGAGTTCGTCGCTCAGCGCGGTCAGGATCCGGTCCGCGCACCCGGGGTCCTGGGACAGCGTTCCCAGTACCTCCGCCGCGTCGACGTCGTTGGCCCCCTCGACCACCATGCCGACGAGTGTCGGCACGGCCGCGGCCACCCCGCGCGTGCCCACGGCCAGAGCGGCGTGCCTGCGCACCGTCGTGTCCGGGTCTCCGAGCGCGTCCGCGAGCGCCGCGGTCGTAGCCGGGGCGTCGGGCATGTCGGCGATCGCCAGTACCGCGCGCCGGCGGACGTCGACGTCCTCCGAGTGCAGGCCGGCGGTCAGCGTCGCCACGCCGTCGCCGTCCGATCGGGCGAGCGCCCAGCGCAAGGCGCCCGCGACGTTGGGGTCGGATTCGGCCAGGACCGCCCCCGCCAGCAGCTCGGCGGGCACCGACACGCCCTCCGGCCTGGACAGGACGGCCTGCTGCCTGCGCGCCGCGCTGGTCGAGTCGAGCCCCTGCATAAGTTCGACGATGCGCAGGACGCCCTCCCAGCCGGTGGGCGCCGACGCGTCGATCGCGCGGAGCCGCCCGAGCAGCTCCTGGTCCCGTGCCAAGCGGTCTTCCGTCCACCGGATGAGGTCGCTGACCAGTGCGGACGGCGTGAAAGCCGGGTCCTCCAGCGCACGCCCGACCTGCTTGAGCGAGAGTCCGAGGGACCGCAGGCTCTCCACGTGGAAGATCCTGCGGACGTCCTCGGCGGAGTACTCGCGGTAGCCGCCGACGGTGCGACCGGTCGGTCGCACCAGGCCGAGGGCGTCGTAGTGCCGGAGCATCCGGGTGCTCACCCCCGAGTGGCGAGCCACATCACCGATCAGCAATCCGCAGCCCCCGCCGGCTCGGTCGGCTCGGTCGGCTCGGTCGGCTCCGTGGTCCCGGCCACTCCCGACGCGGCAGCGGCAGCAGCGGCGGCGGCTTGTTCGGGCCCGAGTGTGACGAGTCGCTTCGCCTCTTCGACGGCCGCGTCGAACCCGGTCTCCGGGTCGTGCAGGAGCAGCACGGTGGCACGGGCGTGCGCGGCCACCACCGGGTCGGGGTTCGCCGCGGCCTCCTCCAGGGCGGGCTCGATCACCTCACCGAGGCCGACGAGGGCCCGGCTCAGGCTCAGCCGCATGCCGCGGTCGCCCCGGCCGAGCTGCACGACCAATTCGTCGGCCAGGTCCTTCTTGTCGTCCTCGGGCACGAGGGCGACCGCGACGCGCCAAGCGGTCCGCGCGACCTCGTCGTCGGCGTCGCGCAGCATGTCACGCGTGATCCAGGCCCACGCGCCCTTGTCGCCGATCTTCGAGAGCGTGTGCAACGCCTGGCTGCGGGCCTGAGCGCGCCCGGAGTCGAGTTCCCGGCGGATCCTGGGCAGGGTGATCTCCGGCGAGAGACGGGTCAGCGCCCAGGACAGCATGTCGCGCACGAAGAAGTCCGGCTCGACCGCGCACCGCTCCACAAGGGACTCCAAGAGGCCCGGGTCGGGGTTCGAGCCTGCCGCCAGGGCCGCCTGGAGCCGGACCGACGAGTCCTCGGCGCCCAGCGCGGCGGCCATGCGGGTGTTCTGCGGGGTTCCGCTTGTCGTGTTGATCGGGACCACCTCCCGCAGCCAGTGGACACCTTGCCACTGTGTCAAGGTCAAGCCCGTGACCGGCCGATCAGGAGATCATCCGGTCCGGACGCCGCCTGCGCGCGCCGAGCACGGCGGGTGACGCTACCGGACACCGCTGGAGCGGGCACGCCGTGGCTGATCGGATCCGGTCCGCGGCGCGGGAGGGTGTCCTCGACGATTGGTCACTCGTCTGTGCGCCTGGTGTTCCAGAATGCCGGCCATGGGTGTCCTTGACGGCAAGGCTGTGGTGATCACCGGTGCGGGTCGTGGCCTGGGCAGGGCGTACGCCCTGCACGCCGCGTCCTGTGGTGCGGCGGTGGTGGTGAACGACATCGACGGGCAACCGGCCGAGGACGTGGTCTCACTGATCCGGGGTGCGGGGGGCCGGGCAGCCGCGAGCATCGGTTCGGTCGCCGATCCCGACCAGGCACGGGCTCCGGTCCGGCGGTGCCTGACCGAGTTCGGCCGGATCGACGGTCTCGTGAACAACGCCGGCCTGCGCTACCAGGCTCCGGCGTGGGACGACGACCCCGCGCGGATGCGGGCGTTGATCGAGGTCAACGTCCTGGGATCGATGTACTGCGGGTCGGCGGCTGCCGCGGCGATGCGTTCCGGGGGCGGCGGGTCGATCGTCAACACGGCGTCGCTGGCGATGGTCGGGCAGCCGACCGCGGCGGCCTACTCGGCGTCCAAGGGCGCGGTGGCCTCGATGACTGTCGCGTGGGCGGTGGAACTCGCCGACCACGGCGTACGGGTCAACGGCATCTGCCCCGTGGCCTGGACCCGGATGGCCCAGGCCGACACCAGGACGCCTTCCGCCCCGGACCAGACACCGGACAGGATCGCGCCCATCGTCAGCTACCTGCTCAGCGACCTCTCCAGCGGTGTGACCGGCCAACTGATCCGCTTCACCGCCGCCAAGCTCCACATCGTGTCCCACCACTCGGCCAAGGACCCCGTCCTGCGCAACGACGGCTGGGACGTCCACGACATCGCCGAAGCCTTCGACACCCACCTCGCCGACACGCTCGAACCGCCGCCCGCGCAGAAGTGGACGCGATAGCGCGCCACCCCGACCTCGAAGTGCGCGACGCCCGCCCCGGACGCCCGCACCGATCGACCGGAGGCCGGTCGGTCAGAACCAGGCGGTGCGGAAGGTGGTCAGGACGGCCGCGTGATCCGAGGACCAGGCATTGCCGCGGTGGTGGGGAACCGCGGCCGGCTTGCCCTCGACCAAGGCCTCCGACTTCACCACACCCAGCGGGCCCGCGTAGTAGACGAAGTCGATCCTGTCCTGCGGTTCCGGCTCGCCCTTGTGCGAGTCGTGGCCGTAGCCACCGGTGAACACCGGGTAGACCGGCGACCACGTGGCCCCCGGCGCTGTCACCGGGTTCCGGTTCGCCACCCGGTAGGAGTCCCGGAGCGAGGCCCGCAGGGGGAGCACCGAGGTCGGCCACGGGACGTCGCCGTAGCCGCACCGGCGGGTGGTCGCGGTCCAGTCGAGGTGGGAGGGCGCGTTGAAGTCACCGACCAGCAGCACCGGCGTGCGCCACGCGGCGGCCAGGTCCGGGCGCATCTCCCGCAGCACGGCCTCGATCTGGGGCGTGCGGCCGGAGCGCTCCTCGTTGGCCAGTAGCTGTTCCTCCGTCATCCTGCCGAAGCACGCGTCGTACGGGCCGTACGGGTTGTGGCCGAGGTGGACGTTCCACACCACGACCTCCTGCCGTTCGTCGGCGCGCACGCGCACCTTCGTCGCCACCGACAGCGGGCCGCCGGCGACCGGCTGCCTGCGCTCGACGATCGGGTACCGGCTGATCACTCCCAGGTCGGTGCCCGCCTGGTGGTAGTCCCAGCCCAGCGCCTCCGCCAGCTCCCGGGTGGAGGTGGCCGAGGTCTCCTGGAGACCCACGACGTCGACATCGGACCGGAGCAGGAACCGGAGCTGCTTCTCCCGGCCGCCGTCGACCTGGCTGCCGCCGTGCCACAGGTTGAAGCTCATCGCTTTGAGCTCCGGCACCAGCTTCGTGCCCGGCGGGCGGACGTCGACGCCCGCTGTCGCCGTGCTGGTCTCGCCGCGTGCGTTGCGCGCCTCGACGCGCAGGGGTGCCGAGCGCCGGGAGTCGCTTGAGCGGGGGGTTCCACCGATGTGACCCTCGGCCGACACGGTGATCCAGTCCGGGCCGCCGGTCTTGCGGAAGGTGAGTCCGTCGACGTCCCCGCGCACCAGTCCCCGCACCGTCGCCTGGTACGGCACGCGGGCGCGGGCGTTGCGCAGGTCGAAGGTGTCGGTGATGAAGTGCAACGGCGCGTTGCTCGTGATCTTCACCTTCGCCGGCGTCGCGAGCCACCGGTACCCGTCCTGGGCCAAGGCGAAGACGATGTAGTCGCCCGGCTCCAGCCCGTCGGTCGGCAGCACGGCCTTGCCGCTGCCCGCCGTGATGTACGTCCACCGGGTCGACGGTCCGACGTACTCCTCGTCCACCGGGCCGTTGCCGGGGTCGGAGTAGAGGCCGAGCCAGTTGGTCGCGTGCGGGACGGGGGTGGTGTAAGTCGCCTCGATCGGTTCACCGACGCGCACCGCCGACGACTTCAGTTGCAGCGTGCCGTCCGGTGCCGCCGACGCCGGGGTCACGGCAGTGGACAGGACGAGTGCCGCCGCCAGGAGCGGGGTGAGCCAACGCATCCGCGCCTCCTTGATCACGCCGGCAGCGTAGGTCGGGCTGGTGACGAGCGCGTGTAATCGCTGTTGCCGACGACTGGCCGGGAGCGGAACCCCACAGGCTTCGGCTGACGCCTCCGGAGGTCAGAGCGGGTAGGGACTGGTCGGCAAGTGCATGATCGGGTTGCAGCGTTCGCAGAGGGTTCGGCCTGGGCGCCTCCACAGGAGGCGTCCGCGGCATCCCTCGCACTCGACGCTCGACTCGGCGACGTGCGAGGCGTTGTGGCAATCGGTGGGCTCCGACGAGGCGCGGTCGTCGTCCGATGGCATTCCCGGGGTGTAGCGGGCGGGGCTGCCGGTCAGCGACTCGTACAGACGCAGGTCGTTCGGCGGGACCAGGTACACGGTGCTGCCGGTGGTCATGAGTGGCACCGCCCTGCCGGCGGGGACCAGGGCTGCCACGTGGTCCAGTGTCAGGCCTGCCCACGGCCTGAGCTTCGGGTGATCGCCGCCACAGTGCCGGCGGTTGTCCGGGCATGTCGCGAAGTTGTGCACGGTGCACTTGGCGACGTCGACCCAGCGCAGACCGGTGGCCACGGCCGAGCCCCTGGGAGGCAGGTTGTCCCACGGGATGTGGTTGCAGCCCACCGAGGGCACCCGGCCGTCGTGCCTGCGGACGAACATCTCGTCGTGGCCGGGCACCGCCGGTTCCAGGCAGAGCAGCACGCGGTCACCGCGCCCGATCCTGCCCCGCAGCGAGGCGACCGTCTGGTAGTCGCTCCCGGAGAGGCGGGAGAGGTCCAACTCGCGGTTGTCCGGGACGTACAGCACACGCGTCGTCATGACGGCCCCGCATTCTCACGACCAGGAGGTAGTTGAGCGAAGAGCTGCGTGCCTGATGGTAGGACGCCTGGCGAGCGGCAAGCGGTGGACACGGCGCCCTACAGGGAAAAGCCATGGGGCGTCCGTCGTTGTGCGGAGCGGGTCGGTGCGG
Organism: Actinosynnema sp. CS-041913; assembly: GCF_050942485.1. Lineage (NCBI taxonomy): Bacteria > Bacillati > Actinomycetota > Actinomycetes > Pseudonocardiales > Pseudonocardiaceae > Actinosynnema > Actinosynnema sp. CS-041913. The sequence continues at coordinate 5,633,899 of NZ_CP192037.1, forward strand.
TCGGGTGAATTCGGTCGGTGCGGGCCGGTGTTTGCGATGGTGCGGTGGAACGCTGGGACTTGCCAGTCCTGGATCGGACCGGGGAGGTGTCCTCCGGTGGTGCCGCCCGAGCCGGAACACCCCGACGGCTCCGAGTCCGCCGGTCCGGGCGGCGCTGGTGTGCGCAACACGGCGTCCGGTGTTGTGGGTGCGGTGGTGCAGGCCGGTGTGGTGCACGGTGACGTGCACCTGTACGCGGCGTCGCCCATTCCGGTGGTGCCGCGGCAGTTGCCCGCCGCGCCGGGGTTGTTCGCGGGGCGGGTGGCGGAGTTGGCCGGGTTGGACCGTGCCCTGCCCGCCGATCTGCCTGTCGCGGGTGCGACGGTGGTGGTCTCGGCGATCGGCGGGGCCGGCGGCATCGGCAAGACCTGGCTGGCCCTGGCGTGGGCGCACCGCCGGCTGGACCGGTTCCCCGACGGACAGCTTTTCGTGGACCTGCACGGGTTCAGCCCCACCGGTGAGCCGATGGCGTCCGGGGCGGCGGTGCGCGGGTTCCTCGACGCCCTGGGCGTCGACCCCGGCCGCATCCCGACCGACCTCGACGCCCAGGCCGCGCTGTACCGCAGCCTCGTCGCGGACAGGCGGATGCTGATCGTGCTGGACAACGCCGCCACCGCCGAGCAGGTCGTGCCGCTGCTGCCCGGCAGCCCGACCTGCACCGTGCTGATCACCGGCCGCCACCGGCTCACCTCCCTGATCGACCGGCACGGCGCCCGCCACCTCCACCTGGACGTCCTCACCCGCGACGAGGCCCGGACCCTGCTGACCGCACGCATCGGCCCCGACCGCGCCGCCGCCGAACCCGACGCCGTCGACGAACTGGTCGACCTGTGCGGGGGCTACCCACTGGCCCTGACGATCACCGCCCGCAACGCCGCCACCCACCCCGCCATCCCCCTGGCCGAGATCGCCGCCGAACTGCGCGAACTGGGCTTGGACGCACTCGACAACGACGACCCGACCGCCAGCCTGCCCACCGTGCTGTCCTGGTCACTGCGCCGGCTCACCGACGAGCAACGCACTCTGTTCGCACTACTCGGAACCGCCCCGGGCCCCGACACGACCCTGCCTGCCGTGGTCTCCCTCACCGGCCTGTCCACAGCCCGCGCACGCAAGGCCTTGGCGACGTTGGAAGAGGCGTCGCTGGTCGAACGGCGACCGCACGGCCGATACGCGATGCACGACCTGGTCCGCCACTACGCCGCCACCGCCGCCACCGCACTGCCCGAGCACACCAGGGAGACAGCCCTGGCCCGAGTGATGGACTTCCACCTGCACACCGCTCTCGCCGCCGACCGCCTGCTGAACCCCCACCGCCGACTCGCACCACCCGACCCGCCCGCGGACGGCGTCCACCCGCACCCGCTGCCCGACGCCGAGACCGCGATGGCCTGGCTGGACGCCGAGCACGCCACCCTCCTGGCCACCCAACGCGCCGCCGTCGCCCTCCGCCGCCACCACGCCGTCTGGCACCTCGCCTGGGCACTGGACACCTTCCACCTCCGGCGGGGTCACCTGCGTGACACGCTCGCCGTGTGGCGGTCCGCGCGGGACGCCGCCGAACACCTGCCCGACCCCACCACCCGCAGCCGCACCCACCGCAATCTCGGCTGGGCCTGTTCCCGGCTGGGCATGCACGCGGAGGCCATCGAACACCTGGACCGGGCCCTCGACCTGGCCGTGCACCACCACGACCGTCCCGAACAGGCGCACACCCACCGGGTGCTGGCTTCCGCCTGGGGACAACGGGGAGACCTCCGGCGGGCCTTGGACCACGCCCGACACGCCCTCGGCCGCTACCGCACCCTCGACCAGCCGGTGCGGGAGGCCGAGGTGCTCAACCTGATGGGCTGGTACGCGGCGGGCCTGGGCGAGTTCGTCACCGCCCGCGACCACTGCCGCGCCGCCCTCACGCTGCACCAGCACCACGACAACTCCAGCGGTGAGGCGGCCACCCTGGACAGCCTCGCGCTCATCGCCCACCGCACGGGCGACCACCGGCAGGCCGTCGACCACTACCACGAGGCCCTCACCCTGTACCGCACCCTCGGCGACGCCTACGAGGTCGCGGACACCCTCGACCGCATAGGCCACCCCCACGTCGCCCTCGGACACCACGACCAAGCCCGCACGGTCTGGCTGGGTGCGCTGGAGCTGTACCGCGAACAAGGCCGCGACACCGATGCCCAACGCGTCCGACGACAACTCCACGACCTCGACAACCCCACCGACCCCTGCTGACCGGTCCCGCGCACGATGGCCACCCGCATTGGGACGCGTACCCAGAGATTTCCGCCGGCCGTTGTGCCGGGCGGACAGTGTTTTCGCAGGTCGTTGACGCGGTTCGGGCTGCTGTGTTTCAGTCCGGCGGTGACGCAGGACGTGTTCGGCGCCCCATTCGTGCTCGTGGTGGGGCTCACGACAGATCCGGACGAGGATCCCGAGGCGATCGAGCTGTTCGATCGCTACTACAGCACCGTCCACCTCCCCGAGATGCTGAAGCTGAACCCCGGATTCGTCACCGCGGCGCGGTTCGAGTCGACCGAACCCGATCCGGGTGGCACTCCGACGCCGCGATGGCTTGCGGTCTACGGCATCGACAGCGAGCAGTCCGCGCGGGACTTCGTCAGCCGCGACGACCGGCGGCCGGCCTACTCACCCGGCCCGCCGGCCTGGGGCAGGGCTCGACCGGTGTGGCGGATGATCTGGCGCACCACCGCGGTCTTCGGCGGACTGGTCGGCCCGGTCAGCCGGACGGCGCTGATCGGGATGAGCCCGGCGGCCGGCGCGGACCCGGCCGGGCTCGCCGAGTTCGACCAGTTCTACAGCCGCACCCACCTGCCCGAGATCGTGGCCGGGTTCGGGTACGACCGGGGCACCCGGCTTGAGCTGTGGCATGAGTTCCGCCACCCCGCGCCGGGTTGCCCTCGGTTCTGTGCCGTGTACGAGGGCCGCGGCGCGCGGACCACCCCGGGCTCCGCGCTGACACCGGGACCGGACGCCTGGGAGAACCGTGAAGTGTCGTGGCGGGTGAAATACCGGCCCCTTACTGAGGAGTGACCGCATTTGTCCCCGATCGGACTCGACACCCTCCACATCGGCGCCATGACCGTCTCGCACGTCAGCGACGGCGTGCTGGCCGGCCCACGACGGACCTGGTTCAACGGCGTGGACCCCGCGCAGTGGATGCCCGCCGTGGGCGTGACCGACCCGGACACGCCCTTCACGGTCAACTTCGGCGGGTTCGTGATCACCGGCGACGGCCACGTCACGCTCGTGGACACCGGCTGGGGCCATCGCGCGCACGAAGTGCCAGGACTGGAGGGCGCCGGACTGATGCTCGACCGCCTGGCCGACCTGGGCATCGCACCCGGCGACGTCGACCGGATCGTGCAGAGCCACCTGCACGCCGACCACTGCGGCTGGCTGGTCGAGGACGACGAGCACACGCCGACGTTCCCGAACGCCACCGTGTACATCCACGATCAGGAGGTGGCGTACTGGTCGGGTGACGAGGTCGACCTGATCGAGGCGAACCGCAAGATGCTGCCGACCGTCCGGCCGAGGGTCGAGGCCGTGCGCTCCGCGGGCGCGCTGCGGACATACTCGGGTGAACTGGCCTTGTCCGACGCGGTCACCATTGTCCCGACTCCGGGGCACACCCCGGGACACGTGTGCGTGATGGTGGCGTCCGGTGGCCGGACCGCTCTCCTGGTCGGCGATCTCGCGCATCACCCGACGCACCTGGAACACCACCACTGGCTGCCGGTCATCGACCACTCCCCCGAGCAGTCCGTGCTCAGCCGCGGACGGATCGCGGAGCTGGCGGCGGAGAGCAAGGCGGTCGTTCTCGCGCCGCACTTCCCCATCCCCACCCGGGTCGAGGTGGGCCGTGCCCCCGACGGCTCGTTCCACAGCGAGGTGAACTGATGCCGCCGGACACACCGCGGATCGCACCGGTGCCGGTCGACGACTATCACCGGCTGGAACGTGACCTGTTCGGCGAGCAGGCCAGGCGCGGCACCGCGAACATCTCCCGGACGTGGGCGCACAACCCCGGCCTGATGAAGGCGCAGCGCCCGTTGCAGGACTACCTGTTCGACGCGTCGACGCTGCCGGCCCGGCACCGGGAGCTGGCGATCCTCCGCATCGGGTGGCTGTGCCAGTCGGCGTACGAGTTCGGCCAGCACACCGTGTTCGGACAGCAGGCGGGCCTCACCCCGGAGGAGGTCGAGCGCGTCACCCGCGGGCCACAAGCCGACGGGTGGACCGAATTCGAGTCGGCGCTGCTGCAAGCGGTCGACCAGTTGCACGGCACCGCGCGCATCGCCGACGAGACGTGGACCGTGCTGACCGGAACCTACGACGCCGCAAAGATGATCGACCTCATCGCCGTCGTCGGTCGTTATTGGACAGTCAGCGTCACGCTCAACTCACTCGGCGTTCAGCTCGATCCCGGCAAGCCCGGATTCCCGGGCACGGCACCGTGACCGCTACCGTCGTAGACGGGATCGGCCTGCTCGTCACCAACGATCCGGCGTGCGGACGAGGTGCCTTGGGGCAGCTCGCGAACGCCGCCCTGGTCATCGAGCACGGGCGGGTGCTGTGGGTCGGGCCTGCCGCTGACGCACCACCGGCGGACGAACGGATCGACGTGGCAGGGCGGTGTGTCGTCCCGGGATTCGTGGACAGTCACAGCCACCTCGTGTTCGCCGGGGACCGGGCCGCCGAGTTCACGGCCCGGATGGCGGGCGAGCGGTACACGACCGGTGGGATCGCGACGACAATCCGGGCAACCCGTGCGGCAAGCGACGACGACCTGCGCACCACGGCGTCCCGGTTGGCCGCGGAGGCGTTGGCGGCGGGCACGACCACCATCGAGGTCAAGAGCGGCTACGGGCTGACCGTGCGGGACGAGATCCGCTCACTGCGCGCCGCCGCGACCGTCACCGAGGAGGTGACTTTCCTCGGCGCACACGTGATCCCACCGGAATACGCCGCCTGCCCGGACGACTACGTCGCCCTGGTCACCGGCCCGATGCTGGACGCCTGCGCGCCTGGGGCGAAGTGGGCCGATGTGTCCTGTGAGGACAGTTCCTTCGACGCTGATCGTGCGCGAGCCGTGCTCACCGCGGCCCAGGCCAAAGGGCTCGGGCTGCGCGTACACGCCAACCAGTTCGCCCATGACGCCGGAATAGCGCTCGCCGTCGAGTTCGGCGCGGCGAGCGCGGACCATTGCACGTACACGACCGACAAGGACATCGAGGCACTGGCCGCGAGCACAACGGTGGCGACGTTGTTGCCCGCGGCCGAGTTCAGCACCCGGTCGCCGTATCCGGACGCGAGGCGGATGGTGGACGCGGGCGTGACCGTGGCCATCGCCACCGACTGCAACCCGGGCTCCGCCCACACGACGAACATGCCGTTCTGCATCGCCTTGGCGGTGCGGGAGATGCGCCTGACTCCCGACGAGGCACTGTGGTCCGCCACCCGGGGCGGCGCCCGGGCCCTGCGCCGAGACGACGTCGGCAGGCTGTCGCCGGGAGCCCTTGCCGATGCCGTCGTGCTCGACGCGCCGTCACACCTCCACCTCGCCTACCGACCGGGCGTCCCGATCGTCCACTCCGTACTCCGCCGGGGCGAGCCCGTGCTTCAACGAGCAGCCGTGCCGGCGATGTCGGCGACCGGGGATCCGTAGACCTGACGGCCCAGCGACTGCCCGCCGTCCGCGGTCAGCACCGACCCGGTCACGTACCCGGCCTGGTCGCTGAGCAGGAACGCGGTGAGGTCGCCGATTTCCTCCGGAGTGCCGAACCGGCCCGCCGGCACGGAGGCCAGGACCCGGTCGTGGTCCTCCGCGGACGCCCACAGCGCCGCACCCGCCCCTTCCGTCGTGGTCGGACCCGGCGCGATGCAGTTCAACCGGATGCCGTACCGCGCCCATTCCACGGCCAACGACTTCGACATCGCGACCACCCCCGCCTTCGCCGCGGCACTGTGCACGGTGCCGGGGTGTCCCGTCCACGCGTACGTCGCCACGACGCTGACGACGGCTCCCGGCGTGCCTGCCTCGATCAGCCGCCGGCCCACAGCCGAAGTGCAGTTCCACGCTCCGTTGAGGACGATGTCGACCACCGCGCGCCACCCATTGGGAGACAGGCGCTCCGCCGGTGTCACGAAGTTGCCCGCGGCGTTGTTGACGAGGCCGTCGATCCGCCCGAAACGAGCCACGGTGGCGTCGACGCACTCCTGTACGGCGGCCGGGTCGCGCACGTCACCCGAGTGGGCGAGTGCGGCTCCACCACTGCGCTCGGCAGCGGCCACCACCGCTTCGAGCGGTTCGACACGACGGCCCAGAACGGTGACCGACGCACCCAGTTCGACCAGCCGCAGTGCGGTGGCCGCGCCTATCCCGGTCCCGCCTCCCGTGACCAGATAAACACGGCCCTGCAACGATTCCACGGAGTCTCCTCGGTCTGGTGGCCAGGTCATGTCGCCGCGAACTGCTGGAACCGCTTGAGCACCGCCTCGCGGTTCTTGCCCCACCACGCGGCATCGTTGAGGAACTGCACCTCGGCGTTGGCCGGGTAGGACGGCATGGACAGCGCCAGGTTCTTGTCCATCAGGTCCAGCGCCTTGCTGTTCGCCGGGCCGTTGTTGTAGTTGCTCCACACCGCGGCCTGGACCTCGGGCCGCACGGAGTACTCCGCCAGCTTGAACGCCGCCTCCTTGTTGGGCGCGCCCCTCGGCACCGACCACGAGGCGAGTTGCAGCATCCCGCCGTTCCAGGTGAAGTCCAGCGGCGCGCCCTCCTTGCGCAGGGCGTCGACCCGGCCGGAGAACATGCTGGCGGCCACCACCTGGCCGCTGACCAGCATCTGGCCCGGCTGGGAGCCCGCGGTCCACCACTGCGGCACGTTGGGCTTGAGCTGCTGGAGCCTGCCGAACGCGCGGTCGAGGTCCACCGGGTACACCTTGTCACGCGGCACGCCGTCGCTGAGCAGCGCGAACTCCAGGTCCGGCGGGACGCCCTGGTCGGCGCCGCGCAGGGTGCGCTTGCCGGGGAACTTGCCGACGTCCCACATGTCCTGCCAGCCGGCGAGCTTGGCGGAGCCGAGCGCCTTGGTGTTCCAGGCGAGCACCACCGAGAACAGGTAGTAGGTCAGCCACTTCGGATCCACATAGGACGGATCGATGCCCGGTATGGTGCGCAGCCGGTCCGGCAGATCCTCGAAGTAGTCGCGGCCGACCGGGAGCACGGTGGACGGGCCGCCGGCGATCAGGTCCCACTCGACGTTGCCGGTGTCCACCATCGCCTTGATCTTCGCGGTGGTCGGCGGTCCGGCGATGACCACCTCGATGCCGGTCTCCTTGCTGAAGGGGTCGAAGATGTGCTTCTTCTCCGCCTCCTGCAACGCACCGCCCCAGTCCGCGACGACCACGCGTTTGCTGCCGCCACCACCGCCTCCACCGCTGCCGCAGGCACTCAGCAGGGTGCCCGCGCCGCCGAGCGCCGCGAGGCCGCCCGCCAGCACGGCACCGCGTCTGAGCAGGTCACGGCGGGATAGCGCACCGGAGGGGAAACCGGCTGTGTTCGTCATGATGAACCGTCCTTGGGCTAGCTGAACATCCCTCGCTTGAGGAGGTTGCTCGCGATGATCACGCGCTGGATTTCCGAGGTGCCTTCCCAGATCCGCTCGATCCGGGCGTTGCGGTAGGCACGCTCCACATAGGTCTCGTTCATGTAGCCGGTTCCCCCGAAGATCTGCAGCACCCGGTCGGCGACCCGGCCGAGCGCCTCGCTGGCGAACAGCTTGGCCATCGACGCCTTGGCGTTGACGACCTTGGGCGGCTCGCCGTGGTCGGCCGCCCACGCGGCGTGGTAGGTCAGCAGCCGCGCGGCGTGCAGGTCCGTCGCGCAGTCCGCCAGCATGAACTGGATCGCCTGGTAGTCGGCGATGGGACGGCCGAACTGCACCCGCTGCTTCGCCCAGTCCACCCCGTCCCCGATCAGCCTGCCCATCGGGCCGAGACACCGCGCGGCCGTCATGATCCGGCCCGCGCTCAGCCCGCCCTGCGCGATGTCGAACCCCCGTCCCGGTTCGCCCAGCACGTTCTCCGCCGGCACCGCGCAGTCGTCGAACAGCAACTCCGCCTGCCGGTATCCGCGGTGCCCCATGGTCTTGTGGAGCTGCCCCACACCGAACCCGGGCGTGCCCTTGTCCACGAGGAACGCGGTGATCCGGTCCCGCTCCCGGTCCGGGTGCGTCACGGCGAAGACGATGGCGAAGTCCGCGGAGTCCCCGTGGCTGATGAACCTCTTGCGGCCGTTGATCACCCACTGCCCGTCACACAGCTCGGCGCGGGTCTTGATACCGGCCGCGTCCGACCCGGTGTCCGGCTCGGTGAGCGCGAAGCACCACTGCCGGTCGCCGCGCACACACGGCAGCAGGTACCGCTCCCGCTGCTCTCCCACGCAGGCGAGCAGGATGCGCGGGGTGGCCGGGACCACCTCGGCGACACCGCCGAGCGCGCGGAACAGCTCCTCGGTGACCAGGACCTGCCCGAGCACGTCCAGACCGGCGCCGCCGACCTCGTCCGGCATGCCGAGCCCGTTCAGCCCGACCGCCACGGCTTTGCGGCGGATCTCCCGTTCCACCTCCTCCGGCAGCCCGTCGTATTCCTCCACGTAGTCCTCGTGCGGGATCAGTTCCTTGTCCACGAAGGCGCGCACCGTCTCGCGGAACGCCCGCAGCTCGTCGGGGATCGTGAAGTCCATCAGAACCTTCCCTCCGCCCGTCCACCGACCACGACCAGCGCGTCCAGGGCCACACACCCGCTGTCCGCGCAGAGCAGGGGGTTGACGTCGATCTCGGTCACCTCGGGCAGCTCGGCCAGCAACCGGCCGATCCGCACCACGGCGTCGGCGACCGCGTCCAGGTCGGCGGCGGGCGCGCCGCGATACCCGTGCAGCAGGCGGGCGACCCGAAGCGTGGCGATGGCCTCGCGCACCTCGTCGGGACCGAACGGCCACAACAGTTCCGTCACGTCCGCGAGCAGCTCGGTCAGCACTCCGCCGGCGCCCACCACCACCAGTGAGCCTGCCGGGTCGTTGCGACCGCCGACGATCAGCTCCACACCGGGCCCCGCCATCCGTTCGACCCGGAACCTCAGTGGCGTGTCCGGTCCGAACGCGGTGGTCCCGGCTCGGGTCAACCGGTCGAACGCCTGACGAACCGCGTTCCGGTCGGGCAGAGCCACTTCCACCCCGCCGATGTCGGACTTGTGGGCCAGACCGGCGGCTTCGAGCTTGGCCACGACGGGATAGCCGATGTCGTCGGCCACCGCCACCGCGTCAGCCACATCCGCGACGGACGCTCCCCGCGGCACCGACAGGCCGTAGAGTTCGAGCAGGTTTTTGGCCGCCGTCTCGGTCAGTACGGGTTCGCCACCTTCGAGCAGCCTCAGCGCGGTGGGCCGGTTGCCGGAGTCGGGCGGCAGCGGAACCGGCTTCGGACGCGGGGCGCCGGCGAGAGCGATCGCACGCAACGCGGGACGCACTCCGGCCAGCAGCACCACGCCGTGCCGCTCGGCCATCGCGTCGAGGTCACGGACCACGTCGGTCGTCGTCGTGACGAGCGCGACCGGAACGTCCAGCGAGTCCGCGGCTTTCCCCGCTCCCCCGACCATCTCCGGCCAGCCGTTGCCGTCGAGTGGTTCCGAGAACGTCGGGGCGTCGCCGACGAACGCGACCACGTCCACGTCCGGGCTCTGTCCCATGGCAAGGGCAGCCGTCTCGTACACGTCGAACTGCCCCCACGCCCCGGCCGTGAGGTCCAAGGGATTGGCGACCGGACAGTGCTCCGGGAGCACCGCCGCGAGAGCACGTGTTGCGGTGTCGTCCAGGTCGGCCAGCCGGACGCCGACATCCTCGGCGAGGTCGGCGACCATCCCGCACTCACCGCCCGAACTGGCGAACACCCCCAGGGACCGGCCACGGGGCCGGTTGCCCGCCGACAACAGCCGGCACAGGGCGATCAGCTCGTCCAGGTCGTCCACCCGGTGCACGCCGGTCTGCCGGAACAGCGCGGTGTAGGCGCTGTCACGACCGGCGAGCGTGCCGGTGTGGGCGAGCGTGGCGGCCTCTCCCCTGGCCGACCGCCCGACCTTCAGCACGACGATCGCGACATCCTGCTCGGCCGCGCGCAGCGCCAGTTCCCGGAACCGCGGGACGTCGGCGAGGCCCTCCATCACCAGTGCGACAACACGGACAGCCGGGTCGGTCAGGTAGTACTCCAGGCAGTCCGCCAGGTCGAGCACAGCCTGGTTGCCCGCCGACACCGCGTACGCCACCGCCGGGAGGCGGCCGGAGAGCATCGTGGTCAACGCCATGTTGCCGCTCTGCGCCGCGATCGCCACCACGCCCTCGGACTCCGCGTGGGCGTACGGCATCTCGATGCCCCACAACGCGGCCCGGCCGCGGAAGCTCGCCACGCCAAGGCAGTTCGGGCCGATCAGCGGCAAGCGGTCCGCGGCCACGGCCCTCATCCGTTCCTGTAGCGCCCGACCCTCGGCGTCCCGCTCGGCGAAACCGGCCGCGTAGACGACCATCCCGCCGACCCCGAACTCCACGGCCTGCGCCACCACACCGGGCGCCGACTGCGCCGGCACAGCGACCGCCACCGCGTCGGGCACTTCGGGCAGGTCGAGCAGTGACGGGTAGGCGGCGATCCCGTCCACCTCGTCGTGTCGCGGATGGACGGCGTACAACCGGCCGGGGAAACCGAGTTGGCGGGTGTTCCGCAACGTCCGCAGGCCATAGCCGCCCTTGGGCGACGCGCCGACCACGGCGACGCTGGCAGGCCGGAACAGCTTGTCGAGACGATGTCCGCTCATCATCGCCCCACGAACACTGGGGACCGACGTTCGATCGCAGCCTTCAGCCCCTCGGCCTTGTCCTCGGTGGGCACGCAGAGCAGCGCGCCGCGCTGCTCGTTGCGCAGCGCCTCCTCGATACCGACGGTGTATCCCCGGCGGATGTTCTGCTTGGCCTGGCCGATGGCGACGGTCGGGCCGGCCGCGAACACCCGGGCCTGCGCCATGGCGCGATCCATCAGCGCGTCCGGTTCCGTCACGTCGCTGACCAGCCCGATGCGCAGCGCTTCGGCCGCGTCGAAGATCCGGCCGGTGTAGATCAGCTCCGCCGCGCGGGCCTCGCCGACGATCCTGGGCAGCAGGTAGGAACCGCCCGCGTCCGGGCAGATCCCGCGCTGGGCGTAGATCTCGCCGAACCGGGCGGTGCTCGCGGCGAACCGCATGTCCGCGGTGAGCGCGAGATCCAGGCCCGCGCCGACCGCGACCCCGTTGACGGCGGCGATCACCGGTTTGGGCAGCCAGTACAGCCGGGCGATGGTCCGGTGCATCTTCGCGGGCCACGACTCCTCGTCCGCGTCGTGACCGCCCGCCCACTCCTTGACGTCGGCGCCCGAGCAGAACCCGCGGCCGGCGCCGGTGATCACCACGGCGCGGACGGCCGGGTCCTTGCCCGCCTGCATCACGACCCGGTCCAGCTCGTCGATGTCCTTGTTGGCGATGGCGTTGAGCCGGTCCGGCTTGTTCAGCGTCAGCACGCCGACCGCGCCGTCCAGGTGCCAGGTGAGGCTGTTCAGCCCGGAGATCTCCATCAGTGGTCCCATTTCGCGTTCAGCTCACCTTGAGCAGGAACCGGCCGTCCTGCGGTGTCCACGTCAGCCAGCACGAATCGCCCGGCGCCAGCCGCCGCCCGGTCGTGGCGGGCACCGTGACCTGGAACTGCGCGCCCGCCTCGGCCCGCAGGTGTGCTTCGACCTGGGCGCCCAGGTACACGGTGGTCCCGACGGTGCAGCAGACCGCGTTGACGTCGGACGCCTCCGGGCGCACGTCGGTGAGCCGGAACCGCTCGGGGCGGATCATGAACTCGCCGTCCGGCTCGGCGCAGGAGTCGTTCTCCCTGGCCACGGTGACGGGCCCGGTCACGCCCTCGACGTCGAGCACGGTGTGCCCCCCGCCCTCGATCCGCTTCGCGGGCAGGCACACCGACTGCCCGAGGAACTTCGCGACGAACGAGTTCACCGGGCGCTCGTAGATCTCGTCCGGCGGCGCCGTCTGCTGGAGAACCCCTTGGTGCATCACGCCGATGCGGTCCGACAACGCCAACGCCTCGTCCTGGTCGTGGGTCACGTACATGACCGTGGCGCCGATGCGTTGCTGCAAGGACTTCAGTTCCAGCCTCATGTGATCGCGCAGGTTCCGGTCCAGCGCACCCAAGGGCTCGTCCATCAGCAACACGCTGGGGTCGAACACGAACGCACGGGCCAGCGCGACCCGCTGTTGCTGCCCACCGGAGAGCTGCCGGGGGTAACGGCCGCGGTAGGCCGTCAACTGGGTCATGGCCAGCACCCTGTCCACTTCGCGTTCGATCTCGTGCCTGCCCCGCTTGCGCATCCGCAGTGGGAAGGCGACGTTCTGCGCGACCGTCATGTGCGGGAACAACGCGTAGTTCTGGAAGACCAGGCCGATGTTGCGCTTTTCCGGGACCTCGTCGGTCACGTTCCGGCCGGCCAGCCGGATCTCACCGGCGGTGGCGGCCTCCAGCCCGGCCAGCATCCGCAGCGTGGTGGTCTTGCCCGACCCGCTGGGGCCCAGCAGCGTGACGAACTCACCCTCGCGGATACCGAGGTTCAGGTCCCGCACGGCCGGGAAGTCCCCGTAGGACTTGTGGATGCGGTCGAAGACCACCTGGTCGGTCATGCGCGGCGCTCCCGTCGCTCCCGGAGAAGTTTGACCAGTTCCGCCAGCAGGAACAGCCCGGTGCACACCACGATCAGCACGGTCCCGGCGACCGCCAGGGTGGGCGTGATGTCGTAGCGGACGCTGTCCCACAGCTTGCGCGCCAGCGTGACCGACCCGCTGCCGGAGACGAACAGGATGATCACCGCCTCGTCGAAGGCGATGACGAACGCGAACAGCGCGCCCGCCGAGATCGCCGAGGTGAGCTGGGGCAGGGTGATCCGGCGCAGGGTCTGCGTCATGCCCGCGCCGAGGGTCCGTGCGGCGTTCTCCAGCTCGGGGTCGAACTGCTGCAACGCGTTGGACACCGCGACGAGCACGTACGGCACGCCCATCACCGAGTAGGCCATCGAGATCAGCACCCACTCGCCGATCACCCGGAGTTCGGCGAAGACGAAGTAGTAGCTCATCGCCAGCACGATGATCGGCACGACGATCGGCGAGTACAGCAGTGCGAAGACCAGCGACTTGCCCTTGGCGGGCGACCGGGCCAGCCCCCACGCGGCGACGGTGCCGACGACCGTGGAGATCAGCGCGGCCAGCAGGGCGATCTTGGCGCTCTGCACCGTGGCCGCGACCCACTCGGAGTCCGCGAAGAACTGCTCGTAGTGCCGGAGCGACCAGCCCTCCAGGGGAAACGTCAGGTAGTCGACGCTGTTGAAGGACTCCAAGACCACGATCAGGATCGGCACGACCAGGAACGCGAGCACCAGTGCGACCACACCGCGCAGGCACCAGCGCAACACCCGCTCCAGCCGGGTCGTGGGAAGCCGGTCCCGGCGGCGTGCGGTGACCCGTGCGGGCACGGCGGAGTCCACTGTGGCCTGTCCGGCGGTTGCCGCCGGGGCGCGGGAGGTGACGCTCACAGTGACACCAGCCCCTTCACCTTGGTCAGTTTCCGGACGACCACGGTGAGCAGCACGGCGACGACCAGCAGCAGCGCGGCCAACGCCGCCGCCATCCCCCAGTCGAAGGTCACCTGGACGCTCTGCGCGATCACCACGGCGATGGTGCTCTCCTTGGGTCCACCGACCAGCGCGGGCGTGACGTAGAACCCGAGTCCGATCACGAAGACGAGCATCGCGCTGCTGATCGCGGCCGGGATCGCCAACGGGAGGTAGACCCCGGTGAACGCCCGCACCGGGCCGGCGCCGAGGGTCCGCGCCGCCCGGACCAGCGAGCCGTCGATCTGGTCGAGCGTGCCCTTGATGATCAGGATCGGGAACGGCAGGAGGATGTGGGTCAGCGCGACGACCACGGCGGCCTCGCTGTACAGCAGGCCGTCGGAGTCACCGGTGATCGGCGCGAGCAGGCTGGTCACCACGCCGTTGTCGCCGAGCAGCACCATCCAGGCGAACGACCGGACCAGCACGCTGGTCCAGAACGGGATGACCACCAGCAGCAGCAGGACCCTGGTCAGCCGCGGGGAGGCGCCCGACAGGAAGTACGCCACCGGGAAACCGAGCACCACGGTGAGCACGGCGACTTCGAGGGAGATCCGGACGGTCACCCAGAGTGCCTGCCAGACCACCGGATCGGCCGCGGCCCTGGTGAAGTTGCCCAGTCCCGGCTCCGGCTCGGTGAACGCCCGGAGGAGCATTCCACCGACCGGATACGCGTAGACCAGCGCCATGAACACGACCGGCAGCACCAGGGCCACCGTCGTGAACTTCGGCCGCCAGGGCCGGGCCGGTTGCGGCTGCCGACCGGCGGTGGAATCAGCGACCGGCGGACTGGCCGTGGATGCGGGCGTCACCAGGTCTCACCGTCCCTCCGTTGGGCTGGTGGCTGTTCGTCGGCAGGCTGTGAAAGGACCCGCCGTCTGTCGGCACAGTCAACGGGTCGCGACCGCCCGGTGTCATGAGGTCGCCGCCACAAAGCTGTTGTGAGCCCGCTGTGTTCGCCACACAGTCCGGGTCACGATCCGTGTACGACCAGTGCCGATGGCCATTGCCGTCCGCCGTGGCCCTTGACTACCCGCGTCCGCGTAGGCAGGATCGGCAGCCCAGGGGCCTGGAGGAATTATGTCGAAAATGGACATATTCCCGGCCGTGGCCACGGATCTCCGAGCCGCGGCCACGCCGATCGCCAACGAGTTCGTCCGGCAGCACGTCTCCGGATCGGACCCGGCGGTGGGCGACCGGCTGGCGCCGGTCGAGACCTTCGAGGTCGCGGTCCGGATCGTGCACCTGTGCGCGGCGGCGCTCGGCGGCGAGCGGAGCGTCGCGGACTTTCCCTCGGTGCGCGGCGCCCGGATCGCGTTGCAGGGCAAACCGGTGGCCGAGGCGGTGGAATGGCTGCGGTCCCTCGAACGAGTGGTCACCGACCACGTGCTCGCCGAATCCGTGCTCGACCTCGACGTGATCCGCGCCGTGGTGGCCCGGGTCGGCGAGCTGTTCGACGAGCTGTGCACGCACGAGCTGGAGTCGTTCAGCAGCACCTACGAGGAACTGTCCAGTTGGCACTCACGGGTCAGCACCGACCTGCTGAGCTGCCTGGTCGCGGGGCTGCCGGTGGACGCCACCACGGTCAACAACCACGCGCGCGTCCTGAACATCAATCCGCACCAGTCGTTCCGCGCGTTCGCCGCGTACCACGACCCGCCGCCCAGCCCGCAGCACCGGGCACGGGCGCGACGCCGGGTGCTGGAGGTGCTCTGGCGGCACGACCCCCGGCGGGAGGCCCTGATCCGCGATCGCGACGGGATGCTGCTCGCGCTGGTGCCGGTCGACCGGGACGGACCCGGCCTGGTCGAGCTGTTCCGGCGGATGCTCGCCGAGGAGCCGGGGCAGGCGCTGTTCATGTCCGCGGGCGAGCCGGGCGAGTCGCTGGTCGCCGCCGGGCATAGCTGCCGCCAAGCCCTCTCGGCCCTGGAGATCGCCGTCTACCGCGGCCTGCGCGGCCAGCTCACCCAGTGCACCGAGGTGATCCTCGAAGTGCTGCTGGCCCACAACCGGTGGGTGTCCAACCGGATCATCGACACCCGGATCAGCCAGCTCGTGGAGAAACCGCACCTGGTGGAGACCCTGCGGGTCTACATCCAGTGCGACATGGCGCTCCAGCGCACCGCGGAGGAACTGGTGGTGCACCCCAACACCGTGGCGTACCGGCTGCGCCAGATCGCCACGCTGACCGGCCGCGACATGCGCCGGATCACCGATATCAGCGACCTGAACGTGGCGCTGATGGCGCTGGACGCGGTGGAGATGCGGCGGGACCAGGAGCAGGGCCGGACCGACCTGCGGGCGAGGCTGTTCGCCTGACCACTGTGCCGCGGCCATAAGAGCGGCCCGATTTCTTTGGGTCGCCGAGCCGAACCGGTTGCGGCGGAACGATCCTACGCTTGCCTGGCGATCAACGACCAGGCCTGAGCGGAGTGCCATGGACCACCGCGCGGATACCTACATCGACGGCGAATGGGTCGAGAGCAGGGGTGAGGACG
This sequence comes from Actinosynnema sp. CS-041913, assembly GCF_050942485.1. Taxonomy (NCBI): domain Bacteria; kingdom Bacillati; phylum Actinomycetota; class Actinomycetes; order Pseudonocardiales; family Pseudonocardiaceae; genus Actinosynnema; species Actinosynnema sp. CS-041913. The sequence continues at coordinate 5,650,208 of NZ_CP192037.1, forward strand.
TCATCGCGGTGCTCGACCCCAGCACCGGCCAGTGCATCGCGACCGTGCGCGAGTCGGGCACCGATGACATCGACGCCGCCGTCGCCGCGGCGGACCGGGCCCGTCCTGTCCTGCGCGCCATGCCGGTCGCGGACCGGGCAGCCTTGCTGCACCGGATCGCCGACGAGCTGGAACGGCGGGCGGACCTGCTCGCCGACACCATCTCGCGGGAGATGGGCATGCCCCGCAAGCACTGTGCGGACTACCAGGTCCACACGGCCGTCCGCACGTTCCGCAACAGCGCTCAGGCGCTGTCCGAGGTGGCGTTCACGTGGGACGTCGGTCATTCGACCGTCCGCCGCGAGCCGGTCGGCGTGGTCGCGGCGATCAGCCCGTGGAACTTCCCGCTGTTGCAGACCGCCGCCAAGATCGGGCCCGCCCTGGCCGCAGGCTGCCCGGTGGTGTTCAAGCCCAGCGAGATCACCCCGTTGGACGCCCTCATCCTCGCCGAGGCGGTGGCCGCCGCGGGTGCGCCGCCGGGTGCGTTCAACCTCGTGCTCGGCAACGGTTTCACCATCGGCGAGTACCTGGTCCGGCACCCCGGCACGGCCATGGTCTCGCTCACCGGGTCCACCAGGGCGGGCCGCCGGGTGTCCCAGGTCGCCGCCGCGACGGTCAAGAGGGTGGCGCTCGAACTGGGCGGCAAGTCGGCCTCCCTGGTGCTGCCGGACGGCGACCTCGAAGCCGCGGTGGCCGGCTGCGTCCGGACCGTGATGGTCAACAGTGGACAGACGTGCACCGCGCTGACCCGTCTGCTCGTGCCGTTCCACGACATGGCCGGCGCCGAGCGGCTGGTGGCCGAGGCGATGGCCGGCTACCGGGTCGGCACCGCCGACGACCCGGCCGCGGACGTCGGACCGCTGGCCAGCGCCACCCAACAACACCGGGTCACCGAACACCTCGAACGCGCACCGGTCGACGGCGCACGGGTGATCTGGGCGCATCCCACCGCCGACCTTCCCGACGCCGGGTTCTTCGTCGCGCCGACGGCTTTCGTGGTCACCGACCCCGGGATCAAGCTCGCGCAGCAGGAAGTGTTCGGGCCGGTACTCGCGGTGATCCCGTACACCGACGAGGACCACGCCGTGGCCATCGCCAACGGCACGGAATACGGCCTGGCCGGAGCGGTCTGGTCCGCCGACGAGGAACGAGCGGTGCGCGTGGCCGACCGGTTGGAGGCGGGGAGCATCGCGGTCAACGGCGCGCCTTTCAACGGCATGGCGCCGTTCGGCGGGTACAAGCAGTCCGGTCACGGCCGGGAGCTGGGCGCACACGGGATCATGGAGTTCACGGAGGTCAAATCGATCCAGCGGCGGCCGGTATGAGCGCCCGCACCGGTGGGGACGCCGTCCTCGACGCACTGCACGCGCTCGGCGTCGAGTACGTGTTCGCCGTGGCCAGCGTGCACAACCTGCCGATCCTGGACGCCATCCGCCGCCGTGGCGGGGTCCGGGTGGTCAACGTCCGGCACGAGCAGTCAGCCGTGCACGCCGCCGACGGCTACGCCAGGACCACCGGGAAGCTGGGGGTGGCCCTGGCGTCGACCGGCCCCGGCACCGCCAACGCCATGGGCGGGTTGTTCGAGGCGAACTTCGCCGGCTCCCGGGTGCTGCTGATCACCGGGCAGGTGGAGACGCGGTTCTACGGGCAGGGACGGGCCTTCCTGCACGAGGCGGAGCAGCAGGTTCCGATGTTGCGGACGCTGACCAGGGACACGTGGTCGGTGCGCCGGGCGGAGGACATCGCCGAGGCCGTGATCGCCGCCGGCCGGGCCACCGCTGTGGGCAACCCACGGCCGACCGCCGTGGAAATTCCGATCGACCTCCAGTACGCGGAAGTCGCCGAGCGGGTTCCCGAGGTGCCTGCGGTGGTGCGGGCGGTCCCGGACGCAGGGCGGCTCGCCGCCGCCGCGGACCTGCTGGCAGCGGCTCGGCGACCGTTGGTGTGGTCCGGCGGCGGTGTGCTGGGTGCCGAAGCGTGGCCGCGGTTGCGGAAGTTCGTGCGACGGCTCGGCATCCCCGTCGTCACGACGGTCCAGGGACGTGGAGCGCTGGCCGAGGACGACCCGCTGTGCCTGGGGCCTTCCGCCACCACTCCCCCGTTGCGGGCGATCGTGGAGCAGGCGGATGTCGTCCTCGCCGTGGGCACCCGGTTCCAGCAGTACAGCACCGACCACTGGCGGTTGCGGCTGACGGCGGACCTGATCCACGCCGACGCGGACCCCTCGGTGTTCGGCCGCTCGTACCCGCCTGCGGTGACGCTACCCGGCGACGCTCGCGAAACCGTTGCCGCGCTGGACGCCGCCGTCGCCACGACCTCGGCGGACCCTGGTTGGCCCGCCAGGGCCAGGCAGGCGGCCGACGAGGCACGGGAAGCCGCGCTGTCCGTGCTGGGGTCGGATCACCGGGAGCTGGTGGAGATCATCCGCCGGCTGCTCCCCCGCGGTGGGGCGGTCGTCCGGGACTCGACCATCCCGGCGTACGCGTGGGGTGATCGGCTGCTGCCGGTGCTGGAGCCGCGGACCTCGCTGAACCCGGCGTCGGCCGCGATCGGCCCCGGCCTGCCGCTGGCATTGGGAGCGGCCATCGGCCGGGGCGAGCGCTGCGTGGTGATCCACGGTGACGGCGGGATCATGCTGTCCATCGCCGAGCTGTCCACTTTGGCGCAGTTCGGGCTGCCGGTCACCGTGTGCGTGTTCAACGACCGCGGCTACGGCGTGCTGCGCAACGTCCAGCGCGCCACGTTCGACGGCGCGCGCAACGACGTCGATCTGTCCACACCGGACTTCGTTGCGCTCGCCGCGGCGATGGGCGTCGACGGCCAGTGGGTGGACGACGTCGCCGGTTTCGAGAAGGCGTTCGCGCACTCGGTCCGGAGCACAGGTCCGTTCCTGATCGAAGTGGACATGACCGCACTGGCCCCGATCAAGGCCACCGCGGGCCGCTACCGGCTGCTGGGCTGAAGGCCGCGGCTCCGCCTGAGAACCACAGATTCCGAGAGGGCAAGGACATGGTCCATGGGCTGCGCTGCCGTGGCTGGCGTCAGGAAACGCTGCTGCGCATGTTGGAGAACACACTCGGGCACGCCGAGCGGCCGGACGAGCTGATCGTCTACGCGGGCCTCGCCAAAGCCGCCCGCGATCACCAGGCGTTGGCCACGACCGTGGCCGCGCTGTCCGAACTGGACGAGGACGAGACACTGGTGATCCAGTCCGGCAAGCCGATCGGGGTGTTCCCGACCGGACCGAACGCCCCGCTGGTGCTGATGGCCACCAGCAACCTCGTCGGCCGGTGGGCCACCAGCGAGCACTTCTACGACCTGGAACGCCGTGGCCTGATCATGTGGGGCGGCTACACCGCGGGCGACTGGCAGTACATCGGGTCGCAGGGCATCCTCCAGGGCACCTACCAGACGCTGGTGGCGGTGGCCGACGAGCACTTCGACGGCGACCTGCGCGGCCGGCTCGTGGTGACCGCCGGGTTGGGCGGCATGGGCGGCGCGCAACCACTGGCCACCGTGATGGCGGGCGGGGTCGCGCTCTGCGTCGAGGTCGACCCCGACCGGATCAAGCGCAGGCTGGACAGCGGATACCTGGTCCGGGCGACGGACTCGGTGGACGAGGCGCTGGCGTGGGCGCGGGACAGCGTGCGCACGCGGACACCCGACTCCATCGGACTGCTCGGCAACGCCGCGGAGATCCTGCCGCTGCTCAGGGACAAGGGCGTGGTGCCCGACGTGGTGACCGACCAGACGCCCGCGCACGACCTGCTGTACGGCTACGTGCCGGCGAAGCACACCCCGGCCGAGGTGGCCGAGCTGCGCGAACGGGATCCGGACGAGTTGATCCGGCTGGCCGAGGAGTCCATCGCCCGGCACGTCGACTGCCTGCTCGCCTGGCTGGACGCGGGTGCGGTGGTGTTCGAGTACGGCAACAACATCCGGGCGCAAGCCGCCAAGTCGGGACTGAAGGCCTTCCGCATCCCGATCTTCGTGGAGCGGTACATCAGGCCGCTGTTCTGCCGTGGCCTCGGTCCGTTCCGCTGGCTGGCCGCGTCGGGCGACACCGCCGACATCGACTTCATCGACGACCTGGTGCTGGCCAACTTCCCGGACAACCCGCTGGTGGCACGCTGGATCCCGTTGGCGCGGCGGTTCGTGCGGCAGTCCGGGCTGCCCGCACGGATCTCGTGGCTCGCCCACGGCGAACGCACCCGTCTCGCGCTGCTCGTCAACGAGGCGGTGCGCAGGGGCGACCTCAAGGGGCCTGTCGCGTTCACCCGCGACCACCTGGACGCCGGGGGCGTCGCACAACCGTTGCGGGAGACCGAGAACATGCCGGACGGCTCGGACGCCGTGTCGGACTGGCCGCTGCTGAACGCCCTGCTGACCGCCGGCTCCGGCGCCGACCTGGTCGCCATCCACGCGGGCGGTGGCGGGTACGCCGGTTACATGCAGAGCGCCGGGGTCACGTTGGTCGCCGACGGCACTCCGGCCGCGGACGACCGGATCCGCGCCGCGCTGACCGCCGACACCGGGATCGGCATCATGCGTTACGCGGACGCGGGATACGAGACGGCGGCGAAAGCCGTCCGGGACAGCGGACTGCGGTGGTTCGCATGACCGGCGCGGCACTGCACGGCATCCGGGTGCTGGATCTCAGCCGGGTGCTCTCCGGGCCGCTGTGCGCCAGGATACTGGCCGATCTCGGCGCCGAGGTCGTGAAGGTGGAGGCGCCCGGCGGGGACGACGGGCGGCACTTCGGCCCGTTCGTCGGCGGGACCAGCACATTCCACAGGTTGTTGAACCGCAACAAGTTCGGCATCACGCTGGACCTGCGCACGCAGCGGGGCCGCGACCGGCTGGCCGGCCTGGTCCGCGGCGCCGACGTGCTGATCGAGAACTTCCGCCCCGGCGTGCTGGACCGGCTCGGCTTCCCGCCGGAGCACCTGCTGCGGCTCAACCCGCGCCTGGTCGCCGTCAGCATCAGCGGGTTCGGCCGGACCGGGCCGTGGTCGGACCGACCCGCCTACGACCTCATCGTGCAGGCGGTGTCCGGGCTGATGTCCGTGACCGGCCCGGACGGCGGACCGGGCGTCCGGGTGGGGATCAGCATCGGTGACGTGGTCCCGGCGCTCTACGGCGCGGTGGCCACGCTTTCCGCGTTGCACGAGCGAGCGCGGACCGGCCGGGGGCAGCACATCGACGTCGCCATGTTCGACAGCCTGATCTCCGTGCTCGAATCCGCCGCGATGCGTGCTCTGTACACAATGGACGACATCGTGCCCACCGGCAGCCACCACGCGGTGAGCGCCCCGTACGGCACCTTCGCCACCAAGGACCAACCGGTCGCCATCGCCGTCGCGAGCGATGCCCTCTTCACACGTCTGGCGAGCGTGCTGGACCGGCCGGAGTGGTTGGCGGACAGGCGGTACGGCAGCGACGCGGACCGTGCCCGGCATCGCGACGAGTTGCGGCGTGACGTGGAGGACGCGCTCGCCGGCATGACCCGTGACGAGGCGATCACGGTGTTGTCCGCGGGTGGCGTGCCGTGCAGCCCGGTGTACGGCATCCGCGACGCGCTGAACCACCCGCACACCGCGGCACGCGGCATGATCAGGACGGAACCGGACGGCTTCCGGACCCTGGACGTGGGCGTGCGCACCGCCGGCACGGTCGGGCAGTTCCGCCCCGCGCCTTCCCTCGGCCAGCACAACGACCTGGTGGAGGACTGGATCCACAACTGGCGGACCTGATGGCGACCACGCGGATCACGTTCCCGGACAAGCGGATCACCATCGCCGGCGCACTGGCTCTCGACCCGGCCCCCGGCGGCGGCACCATCCCGCACAGGCTGCCGGCATGGACCCGGACGCAGGCCGCCGACCCGTACCTGGACCTCGTCGCTCCTCGTCCGGCCGGTGTCCGGCTGTTGCTGCGCACCAACGCTTCCCGGCTCTCCCTGGACGTGCGGGTCACCCGCTTCCGCAACACCCACTTCCCGCTCTTCCCGGTCGTCTTCGACCTCGTCATCGACGGCGACCGGATGCTGTCGCGCCTTGCCACCGACGGTGATCTCTGCGTCGTGGACGCCGGTGCCGTGGTGCAGCGGACCGAGGGACAGGCGGAGACCATCACGTTCGACGGGCTCGGCACCGGCTGGAAGCACGTCGAACTGTGGTTGCCGCAGGCGGCCATCGTCGTGTTGCGCGCACTGCACGCCGACGGGGCGGTCGAACCCGGCACCGCGCCGGCCGACCGCTGGATCCACTACGGCAGCTCCATCAGCCACTGCGCCGAAGCCGACGGCCCCGCCCGCACGTGGCCCGCCCTGGTCGCCCGGCGCGCCGGGCTGGACCTGCTGTGCCTGGCGTTCGCGGGCAACTGCCAGCTCGACCCCTTCGTGGCACGCACGATCCGCGACACCCCCGCCACGGCGATCAGCCTCAAGGTCGCCGTCAACGTGCTGAACACCGCGTCGATGACCACCCGCACCTTCGGCCCCGCGTTGCACGGCTTCCTCGACACGGTCAGGGAAGGCCACCCCGACACGCCGGTCGTGGTCGCGTCGCCGATCGTCTTCCCCTCCGCCGAAGACCGCACCGGCCCCAGCCCGCAACGGGCGGACGGCAGGTACGAGGCGATCGGCCAGGCCGTCGACCGCTCGGACCGCACCGCGCTGACCATGCGGCGGATGCGGGAGATCGTCGCCGATGTGGTCGCGGTCCGGGCGGGCGACGATCGTCGCCTCCGGTACCTCGACGGGCTGACACTGCTCGGTCCGGGCGACGCCGGCGCTCTGTACGACGGCCTGCACCCCGACGCCGCCGGCTACGCGCGCATCGCCGAGCGCTTCCACACCGCGGCCTTCGGGCCGGACGGTCTCCTCGCTGTGCGTCCGCCATAACGGACGCCGCGGTTCTTTGGGTCGCCGGGCTCAAGACGGTTCGCGGCCCGCGATCCTACGCTCGGGCAGCACCGCGGCCGACTCGATCCACAAAGGACGGATGCCCATGCCTGGTCCAGCGAGCACGACCGATGCCGGACGAGTGGTCGACGTCGTCGACGAGCACGCGGACCGGCTCGTCTCCTTCCTCAGGGACTTCCTGCGCATCCCCAGCGTCTGGGGTGACGCGCGGGCGCTGACCACGGCCGCGGAGTACCTGGCCGCGCCGCTGCGGGACGCGGGCCTCGATGTGGAGCTGCCGTACTCCGGCACCGACGGGATGCCCAACGTGCTGGCCAGGTGGGGTGACGGAACAGCCGAGCCTGCCAGGGACGCCTTGATCCTCAACGGTCACATGGAGGTGTATCCGCCGTCGGAGTCGTGGCAGCGCGACCCGTTCGGCGGCGACATCGAGGACGGTCGTGTCTACGGCGTCGGCGTGGCGGACATGAAGGCGGGCACCGCCGCCATGACGATGGCGACGGTGCTGTTGGCCGAGGCCGGTTTGCGCCCACCCCGTGACGTCGTCGTCCTCGCGGTGCCCAACCACTTCGAAGGTGGCGAGGGGACACGCCAGGCACTCAGGGACGGTCTGCGCGCCGAGTACGCTATCAACTGCGAGCCCAGCGACCTGCACGTGCTCACCGGACAGCGCGGCATCGCGTACGTGACCGTGACGGTGACCGGCCGGGCCGCCCACACCACGGCGCTCGACATCGGTGTGAACGCCGTCGAGCGGGCCGCGAAGGTGATCGGCGAGGTGCTGGCGATGCCGATCACCGACAGCGCCGGCCGGGCACTGCCGGACGTCAAGGTCTGCAACCCCGCCCGGATCACCGGAGGTGTGGCGCACAACCTGGTGCCGGAGCGGTGCGAGATCACCTTCGACTTCCGGTTCCCGGCCGCGCAGACGCAGGGGGACGTGCTGCGCGACGTGCGGGCGGCCGTGTCGCGCGCGCTCGACCGGCTCGCCGAGTTCCCGGTCGACGTGACGCTGGAGGCGACCTGCGTCCGGAATCCACGCAGTTCCCTGGCCATGTCGCCGGACGAGCGGATCGTGCTCGACGTCGCCGCCGCGCACCGGCGGGTGACCGGCGAGCCTGCCCGGTTCGACGTGCACAAGGCGTGGCCGGACACCCCGATCTTCTGGGAGGCCGGGATCAAGGCGGTCACCTACGGACCCGGGTCGATGGACTGCTACTGGGACGACGAGTCCGTGCCCGTCGCCGACTACCTCACCGCCGTGAAGACCTACGCCCTCGCTGCCCTCACCCTCGGCGGCCCCCGATGACCGCGCCGGGCCGCAAGCCGGTCGAGGAGATCTGCAGCGACCTGATCCGGTTCGACACCAGCAACCCAGGTTCCCACGAACGCGCGGCGGCCGAGTACGTGGCGACGCACCTGTCCGACAGCGGGCTCGACCCCCTGGTGTACGAGCAACTCCCCCGTCGCACCAATGTCGTCGCCCGGTGGCCGGGCCGCGATCCGAGCCTGCCCGCGCTGCTGGTCCAGGGCCACCTGGACACCGTTCCGGCCGACCGCGCGGCCTGGTCGGTCGACCCGCACAGCGGTGAGATCGCCGACGGGCACGTGTGGGGCCGCGGCGCGGTGGACATGAAGAACGCGGTGGCCATGACGCTCTCCGCGGTGGACGCCATGGTGACCGCCGGCCGGCGGCCGAACCGCGACATCGTGCTGGCGTTCCTCGCCGACGAGGAGACCGGGGGCAGGCACGGCGCCGGTTTCCTGGTCGAGCGCCACCGCGAACTGTTCGACGGCTGCCAGGCCGCGATCGGCGAGGTGGGCGGGTTCAACGTCACCCCGCCGCGCGACCGGACGGTGTTCGCCATCTCGGTGGCGGACAAGGGGTTGCGGTGGTACGAAGTCCGCGAGCGCGGGATCGCGGGGCACGGCAGCATGATCGCCGAGGACAACCCGATCCCCAAGCTGGCCGCGACCGTGCGGCGCCTGGTGTCCGCGGACCAGCCGCTCGCCGTCACCGAACCGATGCGGGCGCTGGCTTCGCGCCTGGCCGGGCACGAAGTGGACGATCCGGATGAGGTCCACACCCTGCTGGCGACCACCACCGGGCCGTTCGCCCGGATGCTCGTCGCCGGCATCCGCAACACCGTCAACGTGACCCGGACCGGCGCGGGGTACAAGGAGAACGTGATCCCCGGTAACGCGTGGGCCCGGTTCGACTGCCGGTTCGTCCCCGGCCACGAGGACGCGATCGACGACCACATCAGGACGGGGCTCGGCGACTCGGCCACCGCCACGCTCCTGCGGCGCAGCCCGGCGGCCTGGACCGACCACGATGGGGAGTGGTTCGACCGGATGACGGATGCGTTGTGCGACGTGCTGCCCGGCAGCGAGGCCGCACCGTTCGTGTTCAGCGGTGGCACGGACAACAAGTGGTTCCGGCAACTGGGGATGCAGACTTTCGGGTTCACCCCGATGCTGCTGCCGCCGGGCTACGACTACCCGGCGATGTTCCACGGTGTTGACGAGCGCTGCCCGGTGGACGCGCTGCGGTTCGGCGTGGACGTGTTGACGGGGCTGATGTCCCGATGACCGCGGCACACCCCAGGGTGGCGATCATCGGCTGCGGGCTCGGCGGCATCGCCGCCGCCGTCAAGCTCAAGCGACGCGGCATTGCGGCGTTCACCGTCTTCGAGCAGTCCGACGGCCCCGGCGGCACGTGGTGGGACAACCGCTACCCCGGTTGCGAGGTCGACATCCCGTCGCACGCCTACTCGTTCTCGTTCCTCACCTACGACTGGTCGCGGACCCACGCGACGCAACCGGAGTTGCAGGAGTACGCCGAGCACGTGCTCGACCGGTTCGACCTCCGGCGGCACTGCCGGTTCCGGACCCGGGTGGAATCGGCGACCTGGCACGAGGACACGGCGCGCTACGAGGTCCGGCTGGCCGATGGCGGGACGGAGTGGTTCGACGTGGTGATTAGCTGCCTCGGGCTGCTCAACGTCCCGCGCTACCCGGACTGGCCGGGGCTGGACGGGTTCGCGGGCGTGCAGTTCCACACCGCGCGCTGGGACCACGGACAGGACCTCGCCGGCAAGCGGGTGGCGGTGGTGGGCACGGGTTCGACCGCGACGCAGGTCGTGCCCGCCATCGCCGGCCAGGTGGACCGGCTGTACGTCTTCCAGCGCCAGCCCGGCTGGATCATGCCCAAGGGCGAACGGGACTTCACCGCGCGCGAGCGACACCTGTTCCGGCGCTTCCCGATCCTGCAGAAGCTGCGGCGGGCGAGCCTGTTCTACCAGTTCAGGGTCATGTTCAAGGGGTACGACCTGGCCAGTGCGCGGCAGCGGGAGAACCTGCGGCGGTGCCGGGAGTACCTCCGCGACACCATCGACGACCCCGCGCTGCGGGCCCACCTCACCCCGGACTACCCGTGGGGGTGCAAACGGCCCGTGCTGGCGACCGGGTTCTACCCCGCGCTCAACCGCCCGAACGTCGAACTCGTGCCGCACGCCGTCACTCGCGTGACCCCGACCGGGATCGTGGCCGCGGACGGCGTGGAACGACAGGTCGACGTGCTCGTCATGGCCACCGGGTTCCAGACGACGAACTTCCTCGCCTCCCTTGACGTCCGCGGGGTGAACGGGGCCGCCATCCACGACGTGTGGAACGGCGAGCCGTCGGCGTTCCTCGGCATCACCGTGCCCGGGTTCCCCAACTTCTTCATGCTGTACGGGCCGAACACCAACGGCGGCTTCTCCATCGTCGCCCAGCTCGAACGCCAGGCCGAGGTCGCCGCGCGCGCCGTCGCGGGTCTGCGGAACAGGCGGGGCAGCGTCGTGGACACCAAGGCGGACGCGGCCCGCCGCTGGGTGCGCTGGGTCGACCGGGAGATCGTGCGCAGCACCTCCGCGATGGAGGCGAACTGCACCAACTACTACCACTCGGCGACCGGGCGCAACGTCACCCAATGGCCCAAACCGCACGGCGAGTACTACCTGCTGACCAAGATCCTGCCGTACTTCGGCTTCGTCCGGCGGAAAGGACGCACATGAACCTCACCGGCCGCACCTGGCAGGCGGTGTCGAAGTCCGACCCCGAGTTCTTCGCCGCCTGCGCCGGCCTGGCCGCAGCGCCCACCCTGGCCCCGAAACTCCGGGAACTCGTGGCGATCGCCGTCAACGCGTCCGCCACGCACCTGCACGTCCCGGGCCTGCGCAGGCACATCCGCCGGGCACTGGCCGAAGGCGCGGACGCGGCGGAGATCATGGCGGTCCTCCAGCTCACCTCGGTCGTGGGCGTGCACGCGGTGGCCGTCGGCGTGCCGATGCTCGGCGAACAGGGCGGGATCACCCGGCCCGACCTGAAAGCGGAGTTCATCGCCCGGCGCGGGTACTGGGATCCGGTCTGGGAGCAGGTGCTCGCCCTCGATCCCGGTTACTTCGCCGCCTACCTGGAGTTCTCGTCGGCGCCGTGGCGCGGGGACACGTTGGGCCCCAAGGTCAGGGAGCTGGTCTACGTGGCGATCGACGCCTCGGCCACCCACATGTACGCCCCCGGCCTCAAGGTGCACATCGACAACGCCCGTGCGCACGGAGCGACCACGGCGGAGATCATGGCGGTGCTGGAGGTCGCCAGCCTGATCGGGCTGCAGACCATCGAGGTCGCCGTGCCGATCCTGCTGGCGGAATTGGCGGGGGACGATGACTGACGAGGTGCTGGTCGAGCGGCAAGGCGGAATCCAGGTCATCACCATCAACCGGCCGCGCGCGCGCAACGCGATAGACGCGGCCGTGACCGCGGGCATGGCCGCGGCCCTGGACCGGTTGGACGAGGACGACAGCATCGCGGTCGGGGTGCTGACCGGGGCGGGCGGCACGTTCTGCGCGGGGATGGACCTCAAGGCGTTCCTGCGCGGCGAGGACGTGACGCTGCCCGGACGCGGCCTGGCAGGCATGGCCCGGCGCCCGCCGCGCAAACCCGTCGTCGCCGCCGTGGAGGGCTACGCGCTGGCCGGCGGTTTCGAACTGGTGCTGGCCTGCGACCTCGTCGTCGCGGCCGACACGGCGACGTTCGGCCTCCCGGAGGTGCGCCGTGGCCTGGTGGCCGCGAGCGGCGGCCTGCTGCGCCTGCCCAGGCGCTTGCCGTACCACCTGGCCATGGAACTCGCGCTCACCGGCGCACCCATGACCGCCGAAACCGCCCACCACCACGGCCTGGTGAACCGCCTGACCGCACCGGGACAGGCGCTTCCGGTCGCGCTCGACCTCGCCGGAACCATCGCCGCCAACGGCCCGCTCGCTGTCCGGGCAAGCAAACGAGTGATCTCCGACGGCACGGGCTGGTCCACGTCGGAGGGGTTCGACCGGCAGGAGGAGATCATCGCCCCGGTCCTCGACTCCGCCGACGCCGAGGAGGGCGCCAGGGCCTTCACGGAGAAACGCTCGCCACGATGGCGGAACAGCTAGCCCGCCGGATTTCCGCCGGACATGCCGGCATATTCCTCGATGCGGGTGATGAGGCCGTTCTCGAAGCGGAAGTACACGGCGGCGTCGACGCGGAAGAGCGCTCCGTCCTTCATGACCACGTTCAGGACGTGTTGCTGGAGGACTTCGTCGGGCTGGGAGAACTGCCGGGTGATGTCGTAGCGCATCGACCGGACGGGCTCGACCAGGGCTTCCATGCCGGAGATGTTCTCCTCGATCGTCGAGTCGCCCTTCCCGTCGTTGTGCCAGACGGTGGCCTTCTCGGAGCACATCGCCCGCGCGTCGGCCCACTTCCTGTTCTCCAGGTGGCGGAGGTAGGTGATCGCCTTGTCCTTGAGGTCCTGGCTCATGGTGTCGCTTCCTTGCTGTGGGCGTGGACGAAGGCGCGTTCTCCTGCTTCGACCGGCAGGGGCAGGTGGTTGCCGGGAGGAGGGAGAGGACAGGTGTAGATGGCCGGGGCCAGGTGGTGGTGGGAGAGCGTCACCTGGTTGAAGTCGACCGTCAGGGTGCTGCCGGGCTCCAGGAGGGGCAGCACCAGCCAGCGGCCGATGTCGGGTGTTCCGGTGCCGTTGGTCTCGTCGGTGAAGATCACGAGTCGTTGGCCCGGCATGTCTTCGAGCACGGACAGCACGTAGTCAGTGCCGTTGATGGTGACGGCGAGGTCGACGGGTGCCAGGACGGCTTGCGTGCTGCGGGGAGTCGTCAGGCGTCCCACTTCGATGCGACGGCCTTCCGGAGCGGCCCGGTATTCGCCTTCGAAGACCCAGGCCGGGTCGTAGGGGTAGGTGTCGATCCCGCTGAGGCCCGATCGGGCGAGTTTTTGGTGGTCCATGACGACCACGCCGTAGAACCCGTCCGCGCCTCCGGCGAAACCCACTTGTCCGCCGGGGAACGCGAGAGAGCTGCCGGAGGGCACTTCGACCGTGCCGTCCACCGCTTCGCCGTTGACCGTCACGCCGTCGTCGGCCGCGGCCGAGACCGTCAAGACGTCCGCCTCGGTGAGGCGCCACTGGCCGGGGACGCCCGGGAAGACGTGGGCGTCCCGGCCGGTCACCCGGCCGTTGGCGACGACCTTCGCCTTGCCGTTCGGGCCGGCGATCTCGTCCCACCTGTCCTTGCGCCACGCCTCGTAGCCGGCGGGCACGTGATCGTTCGCTGTCTGCTGGTGCGAGGGAACGTGACTTGCATCCATGAGGTGTCGATCCCTTTCTCCACTGCCGAGAGGTCAGGTGCGGCGTGCGGCCCACACGACGCGTTCGGTGCGCACCGCGAGGTCGTCGCGGCGGGTGATGCAGCGAGGGCTGTCGATGTCGAGCAACTGGTCCAGCGCGGCGAAGTCGTCCGCCGAGAGCGCATCGGCGACGGCGTCACGCACGCGTCGCAGGCCGGCGAGCGCGTAGCGGCCGACAGCCTCGGAGCGGGAGCCGTCGATGTCGACGGCGATCGTGCGTTCGCCTACGAGGGTGAATCCGGCGGTGGTCAGCTTGAGGCCCCAGTCGGCGCCTCGGTGGGGTACGTGCTCGGCGTGGCGGCGGTCGCTCGCGGCGTGACAGCGCGCCTCCAGGCCAGGGCGGTTCTCGGGGGCGTCGTCGGGCAGGAACCGGGGGAAGCCGGCGAGTTCGACCACGGCGAACAGTCCGCCGGGTACCAGCGCGTCGTGTACCCGGCGCAGCGTGCGGTCGGGATCGGCCAGGTGGTGCAGCGAAGCCGACGCCCACACCAGGTCGGGCTCGCCGAGTTCCGGCCACGTCGAGTCCAGGTCGGCCTGGACCGTGCGCACGCGGTCGGCCACCCCGTGCTCACCGGCCTTGTCCCGCAGGCGCCGCAGGTGGTCGGCCGAGGAGTCGACGGCGGTGACGTGTGCCTCGGGGAAGCGGGCGAGTAGGGCAAAAGTGCCAGCGCCGGTCCCACCGCCCAGGTCCACGATCTGGCGGGGGCTCACGTCGACGGGCAGCCACGCGGTGATGGACGCGGTGTGCTCGGCGAGGACCTCCGCGTCGAGATCGAGAATTTCAGCGTGTCCGTCCACGTCGCTCCGGTGGCCATGTCCGTGATCGTGGACGTGGGCACCGTCTTGGTCCTGCGCACTGAGCTTCATAACGCCACGGTAGGTCGGTCATGCGTCAGGTGCACGGCGTCTTGCCTATGAGGCAAGGCGCTCGCCGTTCGGGATGCCGATGACGCAATCGATCGAGCACCAGCCGGTCATCACGATCGGTCGGTCGCCGGCCGTGCCTTCTTGTCGGCCTGGTGCCCGCGGCGGGCTTCGCGGTCGAAGATGCCCAGGATTTCGCACGGCCCGCCCGCGGTGCCGATCGCGTGCGGGAGCATGGTGGGGAACTCGGCGGCTTGGTTGGTCTCCACCCGGAATCGGCGGTGGCCCAGCAGGAGCACGGCGGTGCCGGAGAGGACGACGAGCCACTCGCGGCCCGGGTGCGCGCGCATCCGGGCGGGGTTGTCCGGCGGTGGGTTCGTCATGCGCTGGCGCATGACGGTCATCCCGGGATCCGCTTTGACCGGCCACCGCAGCGAGCCGTGGGTGCCGTCGATCACCGGATTGGCGATCACGTCGTCCGTGTCGTTCTCGACCAACTGATCGAGAGAGGTGTCCAGGGCACGGGCGAGCGTGACAAGCTGGTCCAGGGCGAGGCGGCGCCGGCCGTTCTCGATCCGGCTGAGCGACGACGGACTCAGCCGGGCGCGGGTGGCCAGCTCCTCCAGCGACCAACCCTGCGCTACTCGCAGGGCGCGAATGCGTTTGCGCACCAGGCCGTCCAACTCGTCATCGTCTTGCGTCACAGGCCTGACCCTATGCTTGAACCGCAAGCTGTGCTCGGATCAGCGGCGGGTTTCGATCTTCAGGTCGCCCTTGGTCACCTTGCGGATGTGGTCACTGGCGAGCAGGTCGTGCGGGTAGCCGAGGTCGATCGCGCCGGCCTTGTCCAGGCGGGCCAACTGGGAGGCGGTGAAGTCGACCTCCAAGGCGCCCAGGTTGTCCTCCAACTGCGCAGGCGTGCGTGCGCCGATGACCGGTGCCGTCACTCCTGGGCTCTGCAGCGCCCAGGCCAGCCCCACCTGGGCGGGGGTGCGGCCCAGGTCCGCGGCGACCTCCTGCACGACAGCGGCGACGGCGAGGTTGCGTTCGGTGACCATGCCCAAGGCGGCGTTGAAGCTCTTGCGGGTGCCGTCGTCGGGTGCGACGTTCGCCGCGGTCAGGTCGGCGCGGCTGTACTTGCCGGTGAGCACCCCGCCGGCCAGCGGTGAGTACGGGACCACACCCAGCCCCATCTCGCGTGCCATGGGGATCAGGTCACGTTCCCCGGTGCGGGCGATCAGGTTGTGTTCGATCTGCAGCGCGACCAGCGGCGACCAGCCGCGCAGGTCGGCGATCGCCTGCATGCGCGACACCTGCCAGGCCGGCGTGTTGGAGATCCCCAGGTACAAGACCTTGCCCTGCCGGACCAGGTCGTCCATACCGCGCAGGATCTCCTCGACCGGCGTCGTCACATCCCACACGTGCAGGTACAGCAGGTCGAGGTAGTCCGTGCTGAGCTGTCGCAGACTGGCTTCCACCGACGCGAACAGGCCTTTGCGGTGAGCGCCCCCGGAATTCGGGTCGCCGGGCCGGCGCAGCGTCGTGTACTTCGTCGCCAGCACCAGGCTCTCGCGGTTGTCGCGGGTGAATTCGCCCAGCAGGCGCTCGGAGCTGCCATTGGTGTAGGTGTTGGCGGTGTCGATGAAGTTGCCGCCGCGCTCGACGTAGGTGTCGAACAGCTTGCGCGCCTCGTCCTGCCCGGCTCCCCAGCCCCATTCGGTGCCGAAGGTCGCCGCGCCCAGCGCCAGCGGTGAGACCCGCAGCCCGGAGCGGCCCAGCAGCCGGTAGGTGTCGAGGGTGAGCGACATCGTGTCCTCCTGTGCTCGTGATCCGCTGTCGGAACAAGCCTGGGGCCGTCGCGCGCCGGAAGTAAGGGAAAGGACTTCCTGGGAACACCAGTCCTACCCTGGCGGTTGGACCGGGCATGACGACCCGCGCGGTGGACACGACGCGGGAGCTGGCCGCGTTCCTGCGAACCCGGCGCGAACGCCTGGACCCGCACGATTTCGGACTGCCGTCGCGTCGGCGGTCCCGGCGGACCCCGGGGCTGCGCCGCGAAGAGGTCGCCGAACTGGCCGGAGTCAGCGTCGACTACCTCGTGCGGCTGGAACAGGCGCGGGGGCTGCGGCCCTCCGCGGAGGTGGTGGAGGCGCTGTCCCGGGCGCTGCGCCTGGCACCCGACGAGCGCGCCTACCTCTTCGACCTGGCCCGGCCGCGCCCCCGCAACGCCGACCGGCCGGCCACCGCTGCCGCGCCGCCGCTGGCCCGGCTGGTCGCCGACCTGTCGCCGCTGCCGGCCATGGTGATGAACCACCGCTACGACATGCTGGCCTGGAACGGCGAAATGGCGAGACTGCTGCCGGATTTCGACACCCTGCCGCCGTCGCGGCGCAATGCGCTGTGGCTGTGCCTCGGGTATCCGAAGATGCGTGATTTCTACGTCGACCGCGAACGCGTCGTGCGAGAGGGGATCGCCCACCTGCGCACCGCGTGGGCGGCGCATCCGGAGGATCAGGTGTTGACCGACCTCATCGCCGGGTTCACCGCCGGTGACGAGGAATTCGCGCGATTGTGGGGCGAGCGGGACGTCAAGGTCAACGGCCGCGGGCGCAAGGTGATGCGGCACCCCGGCGTCGGTCCGATCGCCGTGCATTTCGAGACGCTCACACCACTGCAGGATCCGGACCAACTGTTGGTGATCTACCGCGCCGCGGACGACGAGAGCCGGTCTGCCTTGGACCGGTTGTCCGCACGGTGACCAGTTGCCCGAAAAGGCCGATCCGGTGGTTGGCGGTGGAGGCCTCGGCACCGTCCTCGCTACCCTCGAACCCGGCCTGCCGCAGGCGAAATCGCCAATCGTTCCCGGTGGACGAACGGACGGATGGATTTTCCATGGCACAGCTCGGCCGCTCGGGTATCGACGTGTTCCCCCTCGTGCTCGGCGGGAACACGTTCGGCTGGACCAGCGACGAGGCGACCTCGCACCGGGTGCTGGACGCCTTCGTCGCGGGCGGTGGCAACTTCATCGACACCGCGGACGGCTACTCCGCTTTCCTGCCGGGCAACTCCGGCGGCGAGTCGGAGACGATCATCGGCTCGTGGCTGGCCGGCCGCAAGAACCGCGACGCCGTCGTGATCGGGACCAAGGTGGGCGAGCACCCCGGGTTCAAGGGACTGGCCGCGGCCAACGTCGCGGCGGCTTTGGACGCGTCGCTGACGCGGTTGGGGACCGACTACGTCGATGTGTACTACGCCCACTTCGACGACCCCAAGACGCCGCTCGCCGAAACCGTCGAAGCGTTCGACGCGCTGCGCAAAGCAGGCAAGATCCGCGCGGTGGCCTTGTCGAACTACACCGGCGCCCGGATCGCCGAGTGGCTGGACAGTTGCCACCGCGAAGGGTACGAGCCCCCGACCGTCGTCCAGCCGCACTACAACCTCGTGACGCGTCAGCCGTACGAGCGCGAGATCGCTCCCGTCCTCGCCGGCAAGGGGATCGCCGCCGTGCCGTACTTCGCGCTGGCCAGTGGGTTCCTCACCGGCAAGTACCGCAGGATCGGCAGGTCCCGCAAGGCCATGCCGTACCTCGCGCTGGCCGGCGGGCTCCTCACCGGCAAGCACCGCAGGAACAAGCAGGACTTCGGCGGGGCAATCCGTCACATCCTCGCAGGCCGGTACTTCTCCGCGGCCGGGCTCGCCGTCGTCGAGGTGGTCGAGGACATCGCGTCCGCCCGCGGGGTGGAGATGGCCACGGTGGCGATCGCCTGGCTGCGCGACCGCCCGGGTGTGGTCGCTCCGCTCGCGAGCGCCCGGACGGTCGAACAGCTCCCGGCTCTGCTGGCCTCGGCGACGTTGGAACTCTCCGCGGACGAGACGGCCGCGCTGGACGAGGTGTCCGCTCGGGTCGAGTGAAGCCGGAGCCCGGCTGGTCGAGTAGCGGCTTCCGCGTCATGATCCGATGCCTTCAAGGGCCGCCCTGTCCAAGGTGGCGCGGTCGATTCGCCACAGGACGGTGGCGCCGTTGCTCGGGCCGCTGAAGGTGACGAGGGGTGTGGCGCTGTCACGCAGCCAGGTGATGACGGCGGTCTTGGCGTAGCTGTACCCCTGTTCGGTGAGCAGGTCGTGCGTGAGGATGTAGGTGGCGCCGTTGTCGCGCAGTGTCGGTGCGGAGGGCCAGACGCCGAACCTGGGGTCGTCGGCGAAAGCCCACTGAGCCGTGTTGGAGGTGACGCCGACCTTGGCATCGGCGGGCAGGTGGTGGCGCACCCAGTCGCGGACGGCTTGGATGCTGTTGTCCCTGGTGGTCTCGACGCGGATGCCCAGTGCCGCGGTGAGCACGATCAGGCAGGCCAGGCCGACCGCGCCGGCTCTGGCCAGGCGGGGGTGGCTGTCGCGGAGTTCCGCCGCGGCAGCGCCGAGGGCCAGGGTTCCGGCGACGATGACGCCGTACCCGTACTGTTCCTCGAAGGTGCCGAAGGCCGCGGCGTAGAGGCCGAGTGCGCCCATTGCCACCGCGCACATCCCGACGAGTCGTCGCGCTGGTTGTGCGCTGCGTGCCGCGATCACCCCGACGACGGGGCATGCGGCGAGCAGGAGGTAGCTGGTGCCGAAGTACCCGAACTGGTCGATGAGGCGGCCGATGAGGTTCGGGGTGTCGGGTGCGTTGAAACCGGTGGTCTGGGTGAGGCCGATCATCCGTTCGATGCCGTCGAGCTTGGCGTGGCCCCACGTGCCCAACAGCCCGTTGAACAGGACGACGGTCAGGTACAGCAGGTAGGGCACGGCACCGGCGGCGAGCACGACCGCCACTTCCTTGGTGTGCAGGGTTTTCTTCCAGACCACGGCCAAGGCGAGGGGCACGGCGGCGAGCACGATCGTGACGTCCTTGGTCAGCACGCCGCAGCCCAGCAGGAGTCCTGCCGCGATCGCGGTTCCCGTCGGGACGCGGCCTCCGCTGCTGACGGCCCGGACGAGGAGCAGGTAGCCGGCCAGGGTCACCGCGATGGCGGGGGTCTCCAGGAAGAGCCTGCTGTTGTTGCGCAGCACGAACGGGTCGAACGCGAGGATCGTCGCGCAACCCGCGGCGATGCCGGTGCCGGCGACACGGCTGATCAGCAGGAAACCGAGTGCGACGGTCACGGCGCCCAGCACGGCGTTGCCCCAGCGCAGCGCCAGCGCGAGGTCCATGTCGGTTCCCGACAACCCGAACAAGTCGATGAGCAGGCCGTTGAGCAGGAAGCTGCCGGGCGGGTGCAGGAAGAAGGGGATGCCGTCGAGGTTGGGCAACTGGCCTCGGGACGCGGTGGAGCCCAGTCGCGCGTACACCATTTCGTCTACCCACAGGTCGAAGGCGCGGGTCAGGCCGAGGGCTCGCACCGCCAAGGCGACGATGCCGAAACCTGTCGCGATGAGCAGCGGCGCGTGCCTGCGCGGTTGTCCTTCGGTGTGTGTCATGAGGGGCGTTGTCACGGGTTCACCGCCTTGTGGGGTGCAGTGTGGTGATCGCGTCGAGCCAGGCGATGAGTTCCCGGCGGTCGTCGGCCGTGGGCAGCCTGGCGGCGGTGGCGGAGATGTCGATCATCTCGTGGGTGCGGGCGTCGTCGGGGCCGGCTCCGGGTGAGAGCAGCAGGAGGGGCCGTCCCCGTGGACAGCGCGGTGGTAGAAGTCAGCCTGGCGTCGTGCGAGCGTGTCCCAGTCGTAGGTCTCGGCGAACGAGCGGGCCCGGCGGACACGGTCGTCGGACTTGGGTGTGCGGTGCAAGCGGACCAGGGCCTCGGCGAAGGCCGGCACGTCGAACGGGGCGACCAGTTCGCCGCTGTGGGCCGGCACGACTTCGCGCAGGCAGGGGATGTCGAACGCGAGCACGGGAGTGCCGGTGGCGAGTGCTTCGACGGCGACGATGCCGAAGGTCTCGAACCGGGACGGGACGACCGCGAGGCGGGCGCGGGCGAGCAGGTCGTACTTCGCCTGCCCGGCGACCCAGCCGGTGAAGCGGACGCGGTCGGCGATGCCGAGGTCGTCGGCCAGGTCCCGCATCCGGTGCTCGCCGGGCCCGGTCCCGGCGACGACCAGGTTCCCGGTGACGTGGTGGCAGGCCGAGGCCCAGGCGCGCAGGAGCAGGTCGAGGCCTTTCTGCATGAACTCCAATCGTCCTATGTAGACGATGTCGTCGCCGTCGGAGGGAGTGGCGGCGAACGCCGACGGGTCCACCCCGTTGCCGATGACCTCGACGTGCGCACGGGGGTTCAGGGCGGCCAACCGGTCCGCGACGCCCCGCGACACGGCGACCAGTCGCCGGTGGCGACGCACACCGAACCGTTCGACGAGGTGGAACGGGAGGTGGTACTGGCGGGCTTTGTCGCGGGCGTTGAGCCACTGGACGACACCGATCGTCGGCCGGCCGGTCCACAGTGGAGCGGCCATCGTGGAGACGGGTGCGAAGAAGTCCTCCACGACGAGGTCGGCGGCGTGCCCGCGCGCGGCGAAGGGGAGCACCAGGGCGTAGCCGACGACCCGCCCGACCAGGGTCCTCCCCCGTCCCAGGCCGACGTGCAGGTAGCGGACGCCGTCCTGGACGCGGTCGCGGCAGCCGGGGAACCTCGTGGTCAGCACGGTGACCCGGTGGCCTGCGGCCACCAGCCTCCGGTCGATCTCGTGGGTGCGCAGGGAACCGCCGCCCGAGCCGGGCATTTCCGGGTCCTCGAATCCCAGGTGCAGGATGTCCAGGAACTCCCCCGGCCTCCGGCGCGGTTCGCGACGCGGCCACAGCGCCACCAGAACCGCGACGACCGCGACGCCCAGCCACACCGGTGTCGAGAAGCCGGCCACCAGCAGCACCACGGTCAGCACGGCGGCGGACACCGCGGCACGGGGTATCGCCCGAACCGCGTGGGTGGGCAGGAACCGCCGAACGAGCACCGCGCACACCAACGCGGCGGTCGAGGTGCCGAGGGCCGCGCCGACCGCGAGTCCCGTTGTGGCGGCGGTGTACCAGCCCGCGCACATGCTGCCGGTGACCACCACGGTCGCCGTGGCGAGCGCGGCACGGCACCTGGCGTGGGCGCCCACCCCCAGCAACACCATGACCACGGTGCTGATCGCCCCGAACGAGAACCCGGCGACCGCCAGCCAGGGCAACAGGCCGATCGCGCCCGCGTACCGATCGGGCAGCACGGCCAGCACCGCCGACGCCGGCACGGTGGCGACCACGGCGGCGACGGGCAGGGCGAGCCGGGTGAACGACCGGAGCACCGCACCGACCACCTCGGGAGCCCGCTCGGGTGCGGTGTTGCGCAGCAGCGGGAAACCGGTCAGCGCCGCTGCGGCGGCCACGTACACCGGGCCCTTGGCCAACACCGCCACCGCCTGGTAGCCGGCACCGGCCGTCGAGTCGCCGTCGAGCGCGGCCACGAGCACGACATCGCACCCGATCAGGGCGGACAGCGTGAACTGCGTCGAGGCGAGCACGCCGGTCTCGCGCCACCGGGCCCGATCGCGGACCAGGCCCGGCCGCCAGGCCAGGTCGCCGCGCAGGGTGGTCACGCCCGTCCAGACCACGACGACCGTGCCGACGACGAACCCGCCGACCGCGCCCGCCGAGCCGAGTCCCAGCGCGACGGCGGCCACACTCGCCACCAGCCGCAGCACGACCTCGGCGACGGAGGCCGCGGCGTAGCGGCCGAACCGCGCTTCGCCTTGCAGCCATCCCCACACCGGGGAGATGACGAACACCGCGAACCCCGCCGCACCCAGCGCCACGGCCACGCCGGGTGTGCTCAGGACCAGGCCGAGACCGGTCAGCACCACGGCGGTGACCACCCCTCCGAGCAACGCCACGAGCACCGCGAAACCCGTGCTGTCGCGCCGGGCCTCCGAGCCCGCCGGGCAGGCCCGCACCGCGCGGGCCAAGGGCAGCGGCACCAAGGCGGCGGCGGCCACGCCGGCGGTGGTCAGCAGCGACTGGGCGGCGCTGTAGTCGACGAACTGCGCGGGCGTCAGCAGGTTGGCCATGAGCAGGGTGCCGACGTAGCCGGCGACGCCGACCAGCCCGGCGGACGCGGTCACCAGCGCCCCCGCGCGGTGGAGCCCGTTCACGCCCGCCTCGCCTCCTCGCGGGTGGGCGTCAGGCGGACCGGCAGACCGGCCGGGCCGGCGAGCAGGTCGTAGCGGTCGGCCAGGCGCACGTGCTCGACGGTCAGCCCGAGCCGTTCGACCACGCGTGGCGCGTCGAAGTCGTCGCAGCCGCCCAGCAGCACGGTCGTGCCGCCGTCGCGGTGGGTGGTGATCTCGTCGGTGGCGCGCAGCCGCCCGACGACGGGTGTGGCGCCCGGCGCGCAGCGGACGACGGTGGCGATGTCGGGTCGGGCGGTGCGGCGGCAGCCGACCTGCTGTCCGGCCGCCTGCTGCACGATCACGCCGGCCAGCAGTTCGGCGCTGCGCTCCCACGTGAAGCACCCCGCCCACGCCCGGCACCGGTCGGCGAACGCGTCGGCCGTGCCGGGGTCCGCCAGGTCCGAGAGCATGCCGGCCACCGCCGCGGGCAGGTCGTCGGTGTCATCCACCAGTCGGCCGGTGCGGCCGTGGATGACCGAATCACGCACACCGGGGGCGTCCACGGCCAGGCACGGCACTCCCCGGCCGGCCGCTTCGATGATGGCGCACCCCCAGCCCTCGCCCGCGGAGGTGGACACGGTCAGCCAGGCGCGGCTGAGGATCGCGTCCCGGACCGCGTCCGGCTGCCACCCGTGGAAGGTCACCACCTCGTGCAGGCCGAGACGTGCGGCGAGGGCGCGCAGGCGGGGCAGTTCGACGCCGTCGCCGACGATGTCGACGCGCACGGCCGGCAACCGGGCCGCCACCTCCGGCAGCGCCGACACCAGCAGGTCCAGGCGCTTGTGCGGGACCAGCCGGCTGACCACCGCGATCATCGGGTCGGGATCGCGCGGCCCGATCGCGCCTGCCGGGGTGGCGGTGCCGTTGGGCACGATCGAGATCGGTCCGCGCAAACCCAGGCGCTGCCGCAGCCGGGTGCGCGTGGACGGCGAGACCGCCACCGTGAGACGACGCCCGTACACCCGGCGGGCCACCGGCCCCTCCAGGAACCGGCCCACCGCCGCCATCGGCGCGGCGAACCGGTCGGCGAACTGGTCCTGGTGCACGTGGTGCACCACCTGGACCACGGGCACGCTCCGACCGGCGAACACCGGGGCGAAGAACGGGATTCCGTTCTGGCAGTCCACGATCGCGTCGAACCCGCCGCTGTCGCGCAGCAACCGCCACGCCACCCTCGGGTACACCGACAGGGTGCCGCCGGCGCGCACCACGTCGATGCCGTCGATCACCTCGTGCGCGGGCAGCGCGGCCGGACGCGCGGTCAGCCACGTCACCCGAACTCCCGCCTCGACCCAGCGACGGGCGATGTGGTGCATGTACGACTCCGCCCCACCGGCCTGCGGGTGGCGGATGTCCCGCCAGTTCAACACGGCCAAGTGCTTGCCGCGCAGTCGTTCCACGTTGGTCATGCGACACCCGGCCGGTACAGGCGCAGCAGCGACACGAACGAGGCCACGCCGTCGCGCACGGGGTGGAAGGTCGAACGCGCGTCGTCGGTCCACGCCACCGGGATCTCCACGACCTGCCGACCCGCGGCCTGCACCTGGCGCAACAGCTCCACGTCGAAGGCGAAACCCGTTACCCGGCACCGCCGCAACGCCGCGTGCACCACGTCCCGTTGGAAGAACTTGAACCCGCACTGCGTGTCGCGCACCCCTACCACCAACGGTCGCGCCAACGCCCGGAACACCGCACTGCCCAGGCGCCGCCCCAACGGCTGGGCGCGCACGAACCGCGCTCCCGGCGCATGCCGCGAGGCCACCACCGCCGGCGCGCCCCACCGCAGTCGGGACATCACCTCGGTCAACGTGTCCAACGGCGTGGACAGGTCCGCGTCCACGAACCCCACGAACGCCGCCGTCCCCACCGACAGACCCCGCCGCACCGCGGCGCCCTTGCCGGGGCGCGAACACCCGATCACCGCCAGGTCCACCCCGCCGGCCTCGACACCTCTCACCACCTCGGCCGTCTCGTCGACGCTGCCGTTGTCCACCACGACGATCCGCGTGCGCCACGGGCGCTGGTCGAGGTAGGCCACCGCCTCACGCAGGGTCGCGGGCAACCGCGCCGCCTCGTTGTAGGCGGGAATCACGATCTCCAGGTCGACCACCCGACGAACGGGCCCCACCGCGCCGGGCAAGCCGAGAACACATCTCGACATGGCCATGTGCATCCTATTCCAGGTAAAAGGAGAAAAGATCGAAACACGAGTTCGATCACGACGAACTCCGGATCGCTACCGCCAGATAGATAACCGGCGCACCACACCGACAAACACCGACCGCGGCGCAATAAGCGAATCCGGCCTTCGACTTCGGTTAAAGCCTTGCCGATCGGCGCAGGTCACCCAGGCCCGGAGTGCGACCGCGCGCAGTCACCGGCCGAAGACGTTCACCCGCACGGCTCAACCGAGGGGGTGATGTTTCCCGACCGATCAAGGCGGACGTTAACAGGCAAGGCCCACACAGCTTTTCACAAAAGATGTTGAAAACAGGCGGCGGCGAAACCTTCACAGCACCCGCCGGCCCAAACGTTATTCACCACGCAAACAGTGCGCGCCACGTCCTCACCGCCGCCGTGGCGGCAACCCTTGCGACATCACCGATCAGGTGGTCGGGTGCGTACCGGTCGGTGCGAACTTCCTGGCCACTCGCCCTGCCATGAACTGCCCGATCGCCACCACGAGGTCGAGCGCGGAGCCGGTCACGTCGCGATCCGCGGTCGTGATCCGGATCTCCGGCTGCTCCGGCGCCTCGTACGGGTCGTCCACCCCGGTAAGGCCGGTCATCCGACCCGTGCGCTGGCGGGCGTAGAGCCCCTTCACGTCCCGCTGCGCGCACAACGCGAGCGGGGTGTCCACGAACGCCTCCACGTACGGGGTGCCCGAGCCCTCGTGGAGCGCCCGCACCGCCGCACGACTGTCCCGGTAGGGCGCGATGACGGGCACGAGCACCACGATTCCGTTCCGTGCCAGCAGTTCCGCCACGAATCCGACCCTGCGGACGTTCGTGTCGCGGTCGGCCCGGCTGAAACCGAGATCCGCGCACAGGTGCCCGCGGATCTCGTCGCCGTCCAGCACCTGGACGCGGACGCCCCGGCGGAGCAGCACTTTCCCGGCTTCCTGCGCGATCGACGACTTGCCCGCGCTGGGCAGGCCCGTGAGCCACACCGTGACCCCCTTGTCGAACGCCGTGTCAACCACCATGTCCAACCCCCTGGTCCAGCAACGTGATCACGTCGGCCGTCTCGCCGACGCGTTCGTCCAGCGCCCGGTCGAGCAGGCCGGGCAGCGCCGGGCCGTGCTGGGCCACCACGAGCGGCAGCGACGAGCGGCCCTGCTGCCCGAGCCGTTCCCACCACGGTTCGGGCAGCAGGGCGAGCCGGTCGACGTCGAACCGGGACACGCCGAGGAACTGCGGGACGCCGACGGTCTCACCGATCCGCTTCGCGAACGTCGTGATGACGCCGTTCATCTCGGCCAGGTAGGCCGACATCTTCTCCGCGCCGATGGACACCGAGACGCCCAGGCGGTAGGCCTGCCCGACGTTGAGGTAGTTCGGGCAGATCAGCGTGGAGCGCACGTCGGAGGGGTCGACCACCACGTCGTCGGCCGCCACCTCGTACAGCTTGTTCTCCGCGTCGACGCCCCTGAGCGCCAGGCCCATCGCACGCATCGCCTGCTGCCACCGCCGCGCGGCCCCACCCGCCAGCGAGAAGGCGTTCACCAGGTCGATCGGGACTTCCACCGTGCCGCCCGGGGAGTGCAGGCCGGCGCGGCGTTCGAGCTCCATCCGGTAGACCATCGCGAAGTACGCGAAGTTCGTGGCGTGCCGCGCGAGGTCGACGGCCTCCGCGTCGCTGTCGCACAGGTCGTCCGGCAGGTCCGGAACCGGTTGTCCGAGCAGGATCTGGTGCTCGAACCTCGGCCCCCTGCTGAACAACCGCGTCCGCGTCGGACGGTGGTCGGCCGTGACGCGCCACCAAATGTGGGGCTTCCACCTGCTGTCGCTGAGGTTGTTGTGCGTCACCTGCGTGCGGAGGTGGACCGCCGGGCGGGGTCCTCGGCCGAACTCCGTGGTGCGCAGGCAGAACCACGGGAACGTCATCATCGGCGCGAACGCGTTCATGCTCACGTGGGTCGAACTGTGCACGATCATCGGCGTGTCGATGAAGGCGTGCAACGACTCGTCGTCCCACCCGAGCGTCCGCCGCAGCCGTTCCAGTTGCGATGCCGGCCCGGACCACACCCGAGCTTCCACGGATCGGACGAAGTCCGCGAGCTGACGGCGGCGGTCGCGCTCGTCGGAGGACGGTTCCCCGGCGGGTGCGAACCGCGAGAGCGCGTCACGCAGGGTGGGTTCAGTCATCGGTGCGGTGTCCTCCGTCCATCGGCGGATCCGGCTCCGCGGCGGCGGACAGCACGTCCATCCGCACCGTGGCCGCACTGCCGAACCCGGCCTTGAAGTGGCTGATGCCGTGCAGCTTCTCAGGCACGAAGGAGTGCTGTCCCGGGTAGATCCGGTCGCCCACCTCGAAACCGGCGCAGCCCAGCTCCTTGGCGTGCTCGATCGCCCGCCACAGCAGGACGTGGCTCAGCCCGGCGCCCTTGTGCGCCGGGTCGTGCGCCGCGGTGGAGTAGAAGCACATGCGGGTCGACGTGGCGAAGTGCGCGACCGCGACCTCGCGCTCGGCGTCCTCGGCCACCACGAGGAAACCCTCCCCGAGGCGAACGGATTCGACCACGGCCCGCCAGTACGCCTCCGAGCGCACCGTGCTGCCACGCATGATCCGGTGCAGCCGCACCATCAGGTCCGCGTGGTCCGGCCGGACGGTGTCCGGGCCGACGACCCGCATCCGCAACTGGGGCGTCCGCTTGCGCAGGATGCGCCGGTGGTTGTCGCGCAGTCCCGCGCGGATGGCCTCCGGGCTCTGCCGGAGGTCGATCACCTGGGTGAAGTACGGAACCGCTTGTCCGCCGTCACGGAGCACGCGTTCGCTCAACGGCGACAACCTGCCGTGGGCCAGGAAGTCGCGCAGGTGGTACCCCGGCGCGCCGTGGCGCCGCACCAACTCGTCGAGCCTGCCGTGCAGCAGTCCGGCTGCGGCGGCCACCCGGTCCTCCCCCGCGGTGGAATCGCGGACGAGGTAGAGCGGTCTGCCGTAGCAGGAGATCCGGGTGCCGCCGCGGTGCCGCTCCACCGTCAGCGCGAGCCCGGCGACGGGCCGGCCGTCCTCCACCGCGACGAGGCGTTCGGGCGCCAGGTCGACCGGTAGGTCCCCGGACTGCTCGTAGCGCAGGTGACCGGGCAGGTAGTACACCGGCTGGAAGTGCCGCGCGGCGGCGAGCAGTTCCCCCGGCTGGTAGTACGGCGGCTGGACGGCGTCGGCGTCCCACAGCCGCCGCCACAGGTCGTCGCCGTCAGGGTCGGCCGTGTGGTGCAGGCTGATCGACATTTCCCTCCTCCTTCCTCCCTCGGGGGTCCAGCGACACCGCCATCAGCAGTGCGCCCGCCGCCAGCGCCGCGCCCAGCAGCAGCCAGCCGGGCACGCCGAGCCCCAGGCCCAGCGTCACCAGCAGCGCGGGCGCCAGGGACTCCGAGATCCCCTGCCCGAGGGCGAACACGGACTGGTAGTCGCCCTGTCGGCCGGGCACGGCCCGCGCCACGCTCGCCTCGAACGCGGCAGCCGCGTGCCAGATCTCGGCGATGGTGTGGACGACGACACCTGCCACCAGCAACACGATCGCCACCACGGGCGAGCCGAGCGCCGCGCACCCCAGCGCCGGGACGCTGATCAGGAACAGGCCCGCGGCACGCTTGAGGTACGCGGCCGACGTCCGCACCGAGGTGATGCGCCGGCTCACCCTGACCTGGAGCAGCACCACCATCGCGGTGTTCAGCGCCAGCAGCGGCGACAGCGTCCAGTCGGGGACGCTCGTGCGATCGGCGATCCACAGCGGCAGGCCGATGATCAACACGGAGTAGTGCAGGCTCACCACGGCGTTGAGCGCGGTCAGCCGCAGGTACGACGGATCCCGCAGCGCCGACCGGCCCGGCGCCGGCGCACCGGTCGCGCCGGCCGGGCGCCACCGGACACGCGCCAGGAACACCGCGGCGCCGACGAAGGTCAGCGCGTCGACGGCGAACAGCAGCGAGTACGCGGCCCGGCTGTCGGCGGCCACCGCCAGCCCCGCGGCCAGCGCACCCAACGACATCCCCAGGTTGTTCATCGCCCGCAGGTGCGCGCGCACGACCGTCCGGTCGTCCGGGCCCGCGACGTCGGCGATCAACGCGTTGTTCACGCCGCGCGCGGCTTTCTGCCCGATCGAGTACACCACCGCCGTGGCGGCGAACCAGCCGACGCTGTCTGGCAGCAGGAACAAGGCGGTCGCACCGCCCTGGACCAGCAGCAGTGCCTGGAGCACCGGTTTCGCGCCGAAGCGGTCCGCGGCGCGCCCGATCGGCACGGCGGTGGCCAACCCCGCGTACTCCGCGACGGTCAGCGCGATCCCGACCGCCACGGGCTCCAGCCCGACAACGCGCGTGAAGAACAGCAGTGACGCGACCATGAACAAGCCGTTGCCGAAGGAGTTGACCAGCGTCGCGCCGGCGAGCAACCCCACTGTGGGCGACCGCGCCCACAGAGCGGGCCTCATCGCGGTGCGCTCAACCGGGTGAGGTCGTCGATGCCGAGGTCACGGGCGCAGGCCAGCACCGAGGTCCGGTAGATCCCGTCGATGTGGTCCGCGCGGGCCAACTCCTCGTCCTCGGCGGTCAGGGCGACCTCGCTGGTCCGCCGGTAGCTGTAGCCGTCGCCGGACGAGTGCAGTCCGGGCACGTGGTAGGGCTCGGGCTCGTCGGGGTAGATGACGGTCGCCGCCTCCGAGTTGAGGTCGCCGCGACTGCCCCAGCCGGTCACCACCGTGTCCTCGTACCGGTCCGCCACGCCCAGCCGCTCGAACAGCCGGCGCACCGCGTCCGCGGGCTGCCGGCTGGCCTCGTAGGCGAAGTGCGTGACCGGGACGCCCGCGGCGCGTGCGCGCGCACGGATCCGGGGGTAGTTCAGCGTCGACAGCTCGAAGTTGTCCCGCACCCGGCGGCGGCCGATCTTCCCCTGCCACTTCACCAGCCACGAGTTCAGCGACGCCACCGGTTCGCGGTCGAGCACCAGCAGGTGCAGGCGCTCCTTCGGCCACCCCGCGTCGAGCAGGCACCCGATCGGGTCGAACAGCGTCTCGTAGTGGACGTACGGCCCGGCCATCTCCTTGGCGAACAACACTTCCTGGCCGTCGGGCAGCGCCCAGGGCGCCCCGCTGCCGCCGACCATGACGTGCCGCGCGATCGTCTTGACCGGTTGGTAGTAGGCCGGGATGCCGGCCACGCCGAACAGGTTGGTCAGCGCCGTGGACCCGACCCGGCACTTGCCCCAGGCCACGACGAGCAGGGGGAAGTCCCGCGGCGACCGGCCGGTGAACCCGCGTGCCAGCGTCCGCGACACCTCGTCGGACAGGGCGGCGACGGTGGTCGGCCGGAGCTGGTAGGCGCCGTCCGGCTCCAGTTCGGCGTGCACGAGGTCGGCCTCGGCGTCGTCGGCGAGGAGCTTCTTGAGACGGTCGGTCGATTCCTTCATGGAGTGGCACCTCCGGTGTGCGACAAGCGGTTGGCCGTGGTGGAGAAGGGCTGGTGGGCGAGGTCGGCGCGGGCTCCGGCGGTCCGGCGGGACGCGGTCCGACCCGCTCGGGGGCCGGCGGCTTGCGGCGGCCGGTCGAGCGGTTACGTCATCCGGACCTCGACACGCCGCCGACCCGGAGTCGCATTCGGGCACAATGCCCGGAAATTCCGTGGTGCGACCAGCGCTATAACGACCCGACCCCAGTTGAATACCGACAGATCCGCCGCACCGGCTGGACAGGTGACCAAGCCACCACTGAGCCCCCTATTTTCTGCGATGTCTCGCAGCCCCGCGGTCGAACATACAGTCGACTGTTAGGGCCTTCAAGTATCGGTCTGCGACACATCTCCCCCACCACGGGTGGCTCGGGCGACGGATCGCGTACAGATCACGTGGAATCAAGACGCAGAGCAGGAAAATTCCGTTCGCACTGGACTAAGACGGTGAGGTCCTGCCGCCCGCAACGCGCAGCGCGGCAGACGCTGTTTCACACGTTCGGAGCACACGTAGGCCGAGTGCGCCGAGTCCGGCAGCACAGCCTGTGCACCGCCCGCGTATCCGCAGGCCCTTTGTCGGTTTGTTACTCCATACAGGTGGCGGCCTCTTCACCATCTCCTTCTCCTGTGGTTAAGCTGACTTTGGCGCAAGGGGCTTGGGGATTGCCGAGACGCTATCCCGGAAGCGCCGATAAGATTCACGACCCAGTACACGACACGCACGGGCCACACGACCCGTGCGCCACACGCGTGCCTGTCCGGTCTGCGAAGTCGGTGCGCTCCCCAGGGGGACCGGAATTGGACTGCATCGAATTCGCCGACCGCGCGTTTGTGCCGGACGGACGCCGACCGCGCTCCAGTCCCGCGTTCACGCGAATCTGTCCGACAGTGCGACCCCGCCCAGGCGGTCCGTCCATTGTGGACAGCCAGGTGACGGTGCACGGTCGCACCCGTCCACACCGGACGGGGTTGGGAGGAGTGACCGATGGGGAACAACCCGGTGGGTGCGGACGGAACGCACCTCTCGGCCGCGGACGAGCCCGCGCGGCACTACCGCTGCGTCGGGATCGGTGTGGGACCGGCGAACCTGAGCCTGGCATCGCTCCTGCACGGCAAGGACGACGTGCCGAACCTCTTCCTGGAGCGCAAGGAGCAGTTCACCTGGCACGACGGGCAGCAGATACCCGGGGCCTCGCTCCAGGTGTCGCTGTTCAAGGACCTGGTGACGCTCGCCGACCCGACCAACAGCTTCTCGTTCCTGTCCTACCTGCACGACCGCGGCCGGATCTACCACTTCATCAACGCCCAGTTCGGCGCGGTGCCCCGGCGGGAGTTCCGCGACTACCTGCGGTGGGCGAGCGAGCGCAACGAGAACATCGCCTTCGGCGAGGAGGTGCGGTCGGTCGGGTTCACCGACCGGTTCGTCGTGCGCACCACCAAGCGGACCGTCACCGCCGACCACGTCGTCATCGGCGTCGGCAACGGTCCGTGGGTGCCCGAACAGGCCCGGTCGCTGCTCGGGCCCACCCAGTTCCACGTCAGCGAGTACGTCGAGCGGGCGCGGGACCTGGGCGGCGCGCGGGTGGCGGTGGTCGGGGGCGGGCAGTCCGGCGCCGAGGCGTTCCTGGACCTGCTCGCGCGGCCGGACGGCGAGCGGCCCGGCCGCATCACCTGGATCTCGCGGCGGCGCAACTACCTGCCGATCGACGACTCGCCGTTCAGCAACGACTACTTCACGCCCGGCTACTCCGATCACTTCTTCGGCCTGGACAGGTCGGAGCGGGAGGCGTTCACCGCCGAGCAGGTGCTGCTCAGCGACGGCATCTCGCTCGACACCGTCCGCGAGATCTACCAGCGGATCTACCTGCGCCGGTTCGTCCACGCCGACGAGGACCAGGTCGTGCTGTGGCCCGACCGTGCGGTCACCGGGGTGGCGCGGGCCGGCGACGGCGCGGGGTGGGAGCTGACCGTGCGGCCGAACGGCGCCGCGCGACCCGCCGAGCGCACGACGGTGGACGTCGTGGTGTGGGCGACCGGGTTCCGCCCGGCAGGGCTGGACTTCCTGGCGCCCATCGCGGACCGGCTGGAGCGCGAGGGTGCGGAGTTCAAGCTGGACCACAACTTCGCCGTGGTGTGGGACGGCCCACCCGAGCACCACGTGTTCGTGCAGAACGGCGCACGGGTGCAACGGGGGTTGGCGGACCCGAACCTGAGCCTGATCGCCTGGCGCAGCCAGCGGATCGCGGACCGCATCCGCGGCGTGAAGAGCGACGACCAGTTCGAGTCGTTCATCCGGTGGTCGTCGCCACCGGTGACCGAGGACCTGCGGTGAACAGGGCGACGTGCGGAAACGGTCGGGGCGTCCTCGTCGGGCGCCCGACGCCGGCCGCGCACGCCACCGGTCCCGCTCCGGCGGCTTTACGGGTGGTGCTCGGCGGCTCCACTTGACGGCCTGCATACAGACTTGTAACCAGTACTGGTGAAGATCCACGTCTGGATACGCGGCGAAACCAGGACTACCGAACAGCGGGCACCGATCGTGCCCGACGACGCACGGGCGCTGGTGGCCGCAGGATGCGCCGTCACCGTCGAGGACTCGCCGCAGCGGGTGTTCCCCATCGAGGACTACGCCGAAGCCGGCTGCCGCATCGTCACGGCGGGTAGCTGGGTGGACGCGCCACCGGACACCTTCGTGATCGGGCTGAAGGAGCTTCCCGACCAGCCCGCCGCGTTGGCGCACCGGCATGTGTTCTTCGGACACGTCTACAAAGGACAGCCCGGCGCGGAGCAGCTTCTGCGCCGGTTCACCGCCGGCGGCGGAACGCTGCTGGACCTGGAGTACCTCGTGGACGAGCACGGGAGGCGGCTGGCCGCGTTCGGGTTCTGGGCGGGTTACCTGGGCGCGGCGCTGGCCGTGCTCCACCACGGCGGCCTGCTGTCGCCGCCGCTGCGGCCGATGTCGCGGGACGGGCTGGACGAGGCGCTGCGGCAGGTCTCGGGCGGCGACCTCCCCGAAGTCCTCGTGGTGGGCGCGCTCGGCCGCAGCGGTCGCGGCGCGCGGGCGGCGCTGGAGGTCGCGGGCATCGCGCCGACCTGCTGGGACCTGGCCGAGACGCGCGAACTGGACCGGGCCGCTTTGCTGGGGCACGACGTGCTGGTCAACGCGGCGCTGTCCACCGGTCCGGCGGAACCGCTGCTGAGGCCCGCCGATCTGGCGGACCCGGCGCGCCGGCTGTCGGTCGTCGGCGACGTGAGCTGCGACGTGGGCGGCCCCTACAACCTGCTGCCGGTCTACGACCACACGACCAGTTGGGAGCACCCCGTCCGGCGGCTGGGCACCGGCTCCCCGCCGCTGGACGTCATCGCCATCGACAACCTGCCCTCGCTGCTGGCGGTCGAGGCGAGCGTGGACTTCTCCCGTGATCTGCTACCGCACCTGCTCACCCTGGGCACGGACGCGCCGCAATGGCGTCAGTGCGCCGGGTTCTTCCACACCGCCGTCGAGGCGTCGGCGGACACCGGGGTGATCGGCCGTGGCTGAGGCGAGGGCCGCCACCGGGCGGGTGCACTGGATCGGCACCGGGCTGTCCACCGGCAGCGGTCTGCGGCTGCTGTGCGACGCGGCGTCGGTGGTGCTGTGGGGGCGCACCGCGGAACGCGCCGAACAGTGCCTGGCCCGGCTGGGGTTGTCCGGGCGGGCGGAGACGCGCGGGCTCGGGCCGGCCGCCCTGGCGGAGCAGGTGGAGCCCGGTGACCTGGTCGTTTCCATGCTGCCCGCGCCGCTGCACGCCGACGTGCTGCGGGTGTGCCTCGACGCGGGCGCGCACTTCGTCTGCTCCAGCTACCTGTCCGACGAGTTGGAGGTCTTGTCCGTCCCCGCCGCCGACCGGGGGTCGGTCGTGCTGGTGGAGACGGGGCTGGACCCCGGCCTGGACCACCTGCTGGCGCACGACCTGGTGGACCGCGCCGGTGCGGCGATCGGCCCCGACACGCCCGCGACGATCGGGTTCACCTCCTACTGCGGCGGCATCCCGGCGGTGCTCAACGAGTTCCGCTACCGCTTTAGCTGGGCCCCGCGCAGCGTGCTGACCGCGCTGCGCAGCCCGGCCCGGTACGTGGAGGGTGGGGAGGAGCGGCTGGTCGAACGGCCGTGGGAGGCGGTCCGGCCGCACGTGCTGCACGGCGAGGAGTTCGAGGTCTACCCCAACCGCGACAGCGTGCCGTACCTGGCGCAGTACCGGGTGCCGCCGGCGTGGCGGGCGGACTCGTTCATCCGCGGCACCCTGCGGCCGGCCGGCTGGAGCACGGCGTGGGCGCCGGTGTTCGAGGTCCTGCGCGACGGTGACGACGACCAGGTCACGGAATTGGCCGGGGAACTGGCCCGCAAGTACCCCACCACGGACGAGGACCGCGACCGCGTGGTGCTCGCGGTCGCGTTGCGCGTCGAGGCCGACAGTGGCGAGTCCTGGGCCGGCGAGCACGTGCTCGACGTGACCGGGGACGACTCGGACAGCGCGATGGCCCGCACGGTGTCGACGCCGCTCGCGCGCGCCGTCCTCGACGTGCTGGAGGGGCGCACGGCCGCGGGGCTGCACCGTGCCACCGACGACCCCGACACGGCGCGGCGGTGGCTGACCTACCTCGCCGAACGGGGGGTGCACGTCAGGACGTCGCCGTCCCGCTGAGCAGGCCGACGGTTTTCGAAGTTCAGCGCCGCCTTGACCGGGATCGGTTCGTGGTAACGGTCAAGGCGGCGTGCGGCGGAAGCAATACCGGAGCATTCGGAAGCAGCACGCGGCCTTCCCCCATTCCGGGTATCCACCGTAGTGCCGCACCGATCCGCAACCGCACTACCCCGACCTGGTCCGACCTGCTTGTTTCCGGTCGGCCAAAGAATCGCATACCACCATTTGGGGCAAGGCGCACACCTTCGGGGTGCGGCGCGATTTTCACATATCTGAGCACATTATTCCACTCGACCTGTACCGAAATTCACGGTGGCGCGGCCGTCAGCGAGTAGCTACGCTTCGGCGGGGATGCACTGATCACACGGGTTCGGTGTACCCGGTTTGCTGGGGGAATCCACGCCGGTCTGCGCGCAGCGCGCCTTACCGTCGTGCACGCACGCCGCCCACGGTCGGCGGCTGTTGCGCTGCGCTTTTCCGCGAATTCCCCCGCATACGGACTTGGGGGGTTTCGGCAATGCACGGGAATGGAGTGCGCCATGTCAACTGCCTGGGTGTGGGGGTCGGCCCGGCGAACCTGAGCCTGGCTTCGCTGCTGCACGGCCATCCCGAGGTCGGCAACGTCTTCATGGACCGCCGGACCGCGTTCGGCTGGCACGACGGCCAGCAGTTGCCCGACGCGCGGCTGCAGGTGTCGATGCTCAAGGACCTGGTCAGCCTCGCCGATCCGACGAATCCGTTCTCGTTCCTGTCCTACCTGCACGACCGCGGGCGGATCTACCACTTCATCAACGCGCAGTTCGACGCGGTGCCCCGGCAGGAGTTCCGCGATTACCTGAAGTGGGCGAGCGAGCGCAACCCGAACGTCGTCCACGGCGAGGAAGTGCGGTCGATCGAGTTCGACGGCGTGTTCGTCGTGCGCACCGACCAGCGGACGGTCACCGCGGACAACATCTCCGTCGGAGTGGGCCTCGGGCCCGCCGTGCCCGCGTTCGCCCGCCCGTTCCTCGGCGCGACCCAGTTCCACATCAGTGACTTCGTGGACCGCGCGGTCGACCTGGCGGGCAAGCGGGTGTGCGTGGTCGGCGGCGGCCAGTCCGGGGCCGAGGCCTTCCTCGACCTGATCAACCGCGAGCCGCGGGACGCGCCGCGCCGGATCTCGTGGATCACGCGCCGGCGGAACTACCTGCCGATCGACGACTCGCCGTTCACCAACGACTTCTACATGCCCGACCACTCCGACTACTTCGCCGGGCTCGACCCCGCGGCGCGGGCGCGCTTCACCACCGAGCAGGCGCTCAGCAGCGACGGCATCTCCGAGTCGACCCTGCGCGACATCTACCAGCGGGTCTACGTGCGCCGGTTCGTGGAGGGGCGGCACGACCAGATCGCGCTGTTCCCGCACCGCGAGGTCTTCGACGTGCAACCGGGCGCCCGTGACGGCTGGTCGTTGCGGATGCGGCACCGCGACCACCCCGGCGTGCCGGGGCAGTTGGACGTGGACGTCGTGGTGTGGGCGACCGGCTTCAGCCCGGCCACGATGAGCTTCCTGGACCCGATCGCGCACCGGATCGACCGCGAGGGCGACGAGTTCCGCATCGACGACCAGTTCGCGGTCCGCTGGGACGGTCCTCCCGGCCGCGACATCTTCCTGCACAACGCCGCGATGCGGCAGCGCGGCCTGCCCGATCGCAACCTCAGCCTCATCGCCTGGCGCAGCCGCCGGATCGTGGACCGGCTGCGCGGGGTGCGCGGCGACGAGCAGCGCCCGTCGTTCATGGAGTGGGCGCCGAAGACCGGTCCGGTGGACGACGCGGTGGTGGTGGGATGACCGACGTCGACGTCGCCGTGGTGGGTGGCGGGATCATCGGGGCACTGGCGGTGCGCGAGCTGCTCGACCGCGCGCCGGGGCGGCGGATCGCGTTGCTGGAGCGGGACGTCGTCGGCGCGGGCGCGAGCGGGCGCTCGGCGGGGCTGCACTTCCCGCGCGGCGCGACGGCCCGGGTGCGGGCGCTCTCGGCGGCCGGTGAGGACTTCTACGCACGGCTGCGGGCAGCCGACCCGACCGTGCCGATCCACCCGCTCGACGCGGTCGTGATCGGCGGTGACGTGGGGAAGGTCTACCTCGACCGGCCCGTGCCGGTCCCGGTCGACCGGGTGCCGGACGAGGTCGTGGTGCCCGAGGGCGCACGCGCCTGGTCCGTGGCGGGCTGCCACTACGCCGATGTCGGCGCGCTGACGGCGACGCTGGTGCGCCGGCTGCGACCGCACGCCGACGTGCGCGAGGGCGTCGCCGTGGTCGCCGTGGAACCGGCGGCCGACGAGGTGCGGCTCGTGCTGGGCACCGGCGACGTGGTCCGGGCGGGCTCCGTGGTCCTCGCGCCCGGACCGTGGGTGCACGCACCCGCGTGGCACGACCTGGTGGCGCCGCTGGGCCTGCGGGTCAAGCTCGTGGTGGCGCTGCACGTCGACCGCGTGCCCCCGCCGGACGCCCCGCTGGTGGTGCTGCACGACGACGACTCGTTCCTGCTGCCGGTGCGCCACCGCGGCCACTGGCTGTTCAGCCACACCAGCACCCGCTGGGACGTCCGACCCGACGAGCTGACCGGCGGGCTGTCGGCCGACATGCTCGCCGAGGGCCGCGCGGCGCTGGCCCGCCACGCGCCCGCGTCGCTGCCGCTCGCGACGTCCGGACGGGTCTTCTGCGACGCGTACAGCCCCGCGCGCGAGCCCGTCGTCCAGGCCCTCGACCCAGCTTGCCGGGTGGTGTTCGCGGGCGCCGCCAACGGTTCCGGCTACCGCCTCGGGCCCGCGATCGCGTCGGCCGCCGCAGACCTCGCCCTGGAACCCGCCGTGCAAAGGAATCACGCGTGATCATCGACCATTACGCACCCGAGAAGCTGGCCGAGGCGTTCGGCATCGACATGAACTCCGTGCCGGACTTCGGTCCCGGCGCGGGGTGGGGCCGGGTCGTGCCCGGCGGGAGCAGCACGCCGCACCAGCACGACGAGGTCGAGGTGTTCGTCCTGGTCCGGGGTCGGGGCGAGGTGGTCGTGGACGGCAAGGCCGTCCCGGTCGGTCCCGGCACGGTCGTGCGCTTCGCGCCGTTCGAGACGCACGTGGTGACCAACACCGGCGACGAGGACCTGGTGTTCTTCGACCTGTACTGGCGCGACCCGGCCGAGGCGGTCGCGACCGCCGCCGCGCCGCTGCGCCGGCGGTTCGACCAGCGCCCGGTGTTCGTGTTCTCCACCCCTCCGACGCCCAACGGCGACCTGCACCTGGGGCACCTGTCCGGCCCGTACCTGGGCGCGGACGCGTTCGTGCGGTTCCACCGGATGAACGGTGTGCGCGCCTGGCACCTCACCGGCAGCGACGACTACCAGAGCTACGTCGTCGACCGCGCCGAGCGCGACGGCGCCACCCCGGCCGAGACCGCCGCCCGGTACTCCGCCGAGATCGCCGGGACACTGCGGCTGATGGACATCGAGGTGCACCGCTACACCGTCACCGACGTCGACCCGACCTACCGCGACGGGCTGCGGGACTTCTTCTCCCGGGTCGTGTCCTCGGGCGTGATCCGCCCGCACAGCGGTCCCGCCCTGGTCGACCCGGAGACCGGCGACTACCTCTACGAGGTCGGCGTCTCCGGCGCGTGCCCCGGCTGCGGCGGCGGCACGAGCGGCAACATCTGCGAGGAGTGCGGCGAGCCGAACGTCTGCGTGGACCTCGGCGAGCCGACGGTCCGGCGCACCGGCGGTCCCGCCGCCGTCGCCGAGCGGACCCGCTTCTCGCTGCCGCTGCACGAGTTCGCCAAGGAAGTCGCCGCGCACCACAACCTCGGCCGGGTGCCCGCGCGGCTGCGCGAGCTGGCCGACCGGGTGTTCCGCCGGGAGCGCTTCGAACTGCCGGTGACCCACCCGTCGGGCTGGGGCGTCCCGCCCGCCGAGGCCGGCGTGGACGAGCAGGTGATCTGGGTGTGGCCGGAGATGGCCTACGGCTTCCTGCACGGCATCCAGGGCCTCGGAGCCCAGCTCGGCGAGGACTGGGCCGCCGCGCGGCCGGGCGCCGACTGGAAGGTCGTGCACTTCTTCGGCTACGACAACAGCTTCTACCACTCGATCCTGTACCCGGTGCTGTACCGGCTCGCGTTCCCCGGCTGGGAGCCGGACATCGACTACCACGTCAACGAGTTCTACCTGCTCCAGCACGAGAAGTTCTCCACGAGCAGGCGGCACGCGGTGTGGGGCAAGGACGTCCTGCGCCCCGACACGGTGGACGCGGTGCGCTACTTCCTGGCACGCACCCGCCCCGAGGGCCGGCGGACGAACTACGACCCGGCCGACTTCGACGCCGTCGTGCGCGACACGCTGGTCGGCACGTGGCAGCGGTGGCTGCACGACCTCGGGGCGCGGGTCCGGGACGGTTTCGGCGGCGTCGTGCCGGATGCCGGGCGCTGGACCCCCGAGCACACCGCGTTCCTCGACCGGCTCGAAGGCCGCCGGTCCGCCGTCACGGGCGCGCTCGGCGCGGACGGCTTCTCGCTCAACCGGGCGGCGGCCGAGCTGACCGGGCTGGTCGAGGACGTCGTGCGGTTCACCGACACCGAGCGGCCGACCGCGGGCGTGGACCGGTGGCACGACGAGACGCGCACCGCCCTGGCGCTCGAACTCGCCGCCGCGGCGCTGCTGGCCCGCTGCGCGGCGCCGGTCATGCCGCGCTTCGCCGGCCGCCTCGCCGCCGCGCTCGGCCTGCCCGAGCCGACCACGTGGCCGCGGACGGTCGAACTGGTGCCGGCCGGCACGGCGGTCGAGCTGGACGTGCCGTTCTTCGGGGCGGCTCCGTGAACCCGCTGGACATCGTCGCCACGACGGCGAACGGCGACACCCGTCACCGGCTCCACCACCGCGTCGACGGACGCCTCACGTCGGTGCCGCTCGCCGAGGTCGACGCGGGCGCGCGGGCGGTCGCCGCGTGGCTGCGCGACCTCGGCGTGCGGCGCGGCGACCGCGTCGGCGTCCTGTCGCGCAACCGGCTGGAATGGGTGCTGCTCGACCTGGCGGTGCTCAAGCTCGGCGCGGTGACGGCCGGGTTCGAGCCCGACCGGTTCGACCCGGCCCGGGTCGTGGCGGACTTCGGACTGGCGCTGCTGTTCACCGACTCCCCGGTGACCGGTTCCGCGGCGGGCTCGACTTCGGCCGGCCCGACCGTGGCAGACCCGACCTCCCTGGACTCGACCGCGGCAGGCCCGGCCTCGACAAGCCCGACCGCCGCGGGCGACCGGGTCAGGTCGATCGCCGAGGTCGCCGACGCCGCACGCACCGGGCGCGACGTGCCGCCGGGGCCGGGCTACGGACCCGCGGACATCTGCGCGATCAAGTTCACCTCCGGCAGCACGGGCTCGCCCAAGGGCCTGGAGGTGACGGCCGCCAGCGTCGCCGACTCGCTCGCCGCCGTGCAGGACATGTTCCACCACGGCGACGGCGACAACCTGCTGGTGTTCCTCGGCAACTGGTTCCTCCAGCAGCGGTACTGGTTCTACTCCGCCCTCGCGCACGGCCACGACGTCACCCTCGCCACCGTGGACGACGCGCTCGACGTCGCCCGCGAGGCCCGCCCCACCGTGGTGATGGGCGTGCCCGGCTTCTACGAGCAGCTCAGGTCGCTGGTGGCGGACGTGCCGGAAACCACGAGGGGACAAGCGATCCAGGACCGGATGGGCGGGCGAATCCGCTACCTCTGGACGGGGTCGGCGCCCGCGGGCCGGGCCGTGCTGGAGTTCTTCAACGGCGCGGGCGTCCCGCTGTACGAGGGCTACGGCCTGAACGAGACCTGCATCGTCACCAAGAACCACCCCGGCGCGTTCCGGCTGGGCAGCGTCGGGAAACCGCTGCCGCACAAGACGATCCGCTTCGACCCGGACGGCGTCCTGGTGGTCGGCAGCCGGTTCCCGGTCAACACCCGGTACACGTGGTCCGCGCCCGGTGCGAACGAGAAGATGTTCCTGCCCACCGGCGAGGTGCGCACCCAGGACATCGGCTACGTGGACGACGACGGCTTCCTCTACATCCAGGGCCGGGTCGACGACGTCATCGCACTGGGCACCGGGTACAACGTGATCGCACCCGTCGTGGAGCACCGGCTGCGCGAGCACCGGGCGGTGCACGACTGCGTGCTGCACGGCAGCGGCCGGGACCGACTGGTGGCCGTGGTCTCGCCCGCGCCCGGAGCCGACCTCGACGCCCTGCGCGAGTTCGTCGCGCGGCTCAACGGGACGCTGCTGCCCGAGCAGCGCGTGCACGCGGTCGTCGTGGCCGCCGAGCGGTTCTCGATCGACAACGGGCTGCTCACCGGGCAGTACAAGCCTCGGCGCGGCGAGATCCACCAGCGGCACGCGGCGGGGATCGAGGCGGCCCACGCCGGTCCACCGCTCGCGGTCGTCCGCGCGGTCAACCAGGAGGAACGGGTATGAGCTGGGCGAAACTGGGTGACGCGGTGCTGACCAACAGCCGTGTCGAGCTGCGGCGGGTGCGCCTGACGGACCGCGAGGAGTTCGCGCGGATCGCCTACGACCAGGCCATCTGGGAGTACTTCGTCACCCGCGTCGCCGGGCCCGACGACCTCGACGCGTTCCTGGAGAACAGCGTCCGCGAGACGCTCAACGGCACCCGGGTCGTGTTCGCGATCATCGACCGGGAGAGCGGCCGGATCGCGGGCAGCTCCGCGTTCGGCAACCTCGCCGAGGCCGACCGCCGGATCGAGATCGGCTGGTCGTGGGTCTCCGTGGAGGCGCGCCGGACCGGGGTCAACCGGGGGGCCAAGCTCGCGCTGCTCGACCACGCCTTCGACGAACTGGGCTGCGAGCGCGTCGAGTTCAAGACCGACGTGCTCAACGAGGGCGCGCGGAAGGGCCTGCTCGGGATCGGCGCGCGGGAGGAAGGCGTCCTGCGCAGCTTCAACTTCATGCCGGGTGGGCGGCGTCGCGACGTCGTCTACTACAGCATCCTGCGGTCGGAATGGCCCGACGTGCGCCGCGAGCGGTTCGCGTCGGCACTGGGGTGAGTGGATCCACAAGGGGGAATGAGTGCACATCGAGGAACTGGACTTCGACGTCGACGGGGAGAAGCTCGTCGCGACGAAGGTGCTCGCCGCCGCGGACCGGCCACCGGTGGTGGTGCACCTGCACGGCTTGGGCGCCACCGCCAACCGGCACGGCGTCCGCTACCTGCTCGACGAGTTGGCGCTGGGCGGCACCAGCTCGCTGACGTTCGACTACTCCGGCAACGGGGACAGCACCGGCGAGCTGACCGGCACGACGCTGGGCCGCCGGTTCGCCGAGACGGTCGCGGCGGCGCGGCACCTGGCCGAGGGCGAACCGCCCGTGCTGCTGGGCACCAGCATGGGCGCGTACCTGGCCGCCGCGGCGGTGCCGGTGCTCCGACCACGCGCGCTGGTGCTGTTCGTGCCGGCCGCCTACCCGGCGGGCTGCGACGACCACCCGTTCGACGGGACGCTCGTCGGTCCGGGCGCCTACCCGGACTCCCCCGCGTTCAGCGGGCTGCGGGAGTTCGACGGGGACCTGCTGATCCTGGCCGCGCGGCAGGACCAGGTCGTGCCGTCCGACGTGGTGGGCGCGTACCTGACGAACGCGACGTCCGCCCGGACGACCAGGGTCGTGGAGCTGGACTGCGACCACTTCGTGCACCGCTGGCTGCCCGGCCGGCCCGCGGAGCTGGCCCGGGTGCACGCCGAGCTGGCCCGCATCGTCACGACCACGACCACAACGCACTGACAAGAGGGGGAAGACTGCTGTGGTGAACGAACCCAACGTGCTGCGCCGGCACGACGTGGCGAGCCTCGACGCGGTGGAGCACTCGTTCCGCGCGGGCGCGCTCGCCGAGGCCGTGCGCGACGCGCCGGTCCTGGACACGCGCTCGGGCCTGACGGCCGAGGAGTTCGCGGAGGAGTACCGCGGCACGCAGCGGCCGGTGGTGCTCGAAGGCCACGCGGCCGACTGGCCGTCGGTGCGCGACTGGTCGTTCGAGGTGCTCGCGGAGCGGGTCGGCGGCGTCGAGGTCGTGGTCGACAGCTACAGCACCAAGGCGGCGCGCAAGGTGACGTTCGCGCGGTTCGTGGAGCTGCTGCGGGAGAGCGAGGCGAAGGACGACGCGCCGATCTACCTCCAGGAGTGGTACTACCAGACCACCGCCCCGGAGCTGGCCGCGGACATGCCCGAGCTGGACATCGCCCAGTACGACTTCCGCCGCGACCTGTACGGCGACAAGGCGTCGACCAACCACCAGCTCTGGATCGGCCAGCGCGGCGGCGTGACCCGGATGCACCAGGACTCGTACATGGTCGACGTGATGCACGCGCAGATCGTCGGCACGAAGCGCTGGTACGTGATGGGCCCCGACGCCGTGCTGCCCCGCGACGCGGACGGCGAGCCGGACTTCGACGCGCTGCTCGCCTCTCCGCAGGCGAAGCTGCACCGCTTCGACCTCAAGCCCGGTGACGTGCTGTACCTGCCCGCGAACTGGTTCCACCGCATCGAGCTGCTGG
Organism: Actinosynnema sp. CS-041913; assembly: GCF_050942485.1. Taxonomy (NCBI): domain Bacteria; kingdom Bacillati; phylum Actinomycetota; class Actinomycetes; order Pseudonocardiales; family Pseudonocardiaceae; genus Actinosynnema; species Actinosynnema sp. CS-041913. The sequence goes on from NZ_CP192037.1 coordinate 5,693,782, forward strand.
AGAACTCGATCGGACTGGGCCGCAAGTGCCTGGACCAGGTGAACCTGCGCCTGCACATCAAGCAGCGGATGACGGAGCTGCTGGCGCTGCTGCTCAACTACGACGAGGTCGCCGAGACCCACCCCGAGCTGGTCGACGTCGTGATGGCGCGCAGCCGGACGTGGGCCAACCGGATGGACATCGACCTGTCGCGGCTGCGTCCGTGACCACCGGTCCCGGGCCCGCACGGGCCCCGGGACTCCGCACTCCTGGGGGATGGGAATTGGCACCACGCAAGCACGTGCTCGTCGTCGGCGGACCGAGCACAATCCTGCCCAAGCTGGCCGCGCTGGGCCTGCGCCACTCGATGGTGCAGCTTCCTGAACTGGTGCGGCCCGAGCAGTACGCCGCCGCCGAGCGCTACGGCGTGCTGGACTACCGCGTCGAGGCCGAACTCGCCGCGGTGAGCCGCGCCTGGCACGCGGTCGACCCGTTCGACGCGGTCGTGTCGTTCACCGAGTACGGCCTGGAACCGGCCTCGCGCACCGCCGCCGACCTGGGGGTGGCCGGCGACAACCTGGCGGCCGTGCGCGCGACGCGGGACAAGACCACGACGCGCGCCCTGCTCGACCGCGCGGGGCTGAGCCCGGTGCGGTACCGGGTGTGCGCCGACGTGGCCGAGGCGTCGGCGTTCCTGCGGGAGGTCGGCGGCCCGGTCGTGCTCAAGCCGCGTGACCGGGGGCTGAGCGAGGGCGTGTACCTCGTGGCCGACGAGTCCGACCTGGCGCGCCGCTGGGCGCTGACCACCGAGGTGGAGTCCGGCGCGGTGCTGGTCGAGGAGTTCCTCGACGGCCCGGAGTTCAGCGTCGAGTCGATCTCCTTCGACGGCGCGCACGAGATCGCCATGATCACCGAGAAGGTGACCACCCCGCTGCCGCGCTTCGTCGAGTTGGGGCACCAGGTGCCCGCCCGCCTCGACGAGTCGACCCGCGCGGACGTGGTCGGCCTCGTGACCCGGTTCCTGGACCTGATCGGCCAGACCACCGGGCCCGCGCACACCGAGCTGCGGCTGACCCGGACCGGGCCGCGGCTGATCGAGTCGCAGACCCGGATCGGCGGCGACCAGGTGTGGGAGCTGTGCGAACTGGTCTCCGGTGTCGACCTGATGGCCGAGAACATCGCGCACCTCGTCGGCGTGCCGCGGCCCGGACGCGCGCCCGTGGCGTCGGCCGCCGCGATCCGGTTCTTCGCCCACGAGAACGTCCTCGTGCGGGACGTGCGGGACGTGGCCGCCGCCGGGACCGCGCCGGGTGTGGTGCGCGTCGAGTGCACGCTGGCCGCCGGCCAGGAGCTGGGGCCCCTGCTGTCGTCGGCGTCGCGCCAGGGGTACGTGCTGGCGACCGGGGGCACCGTGCAGGAGGCGGTCGCCGCCGCCGAGCGGGCCCGCGATCTCGTCCGGGTGAAGACCGAACCGCTGACCGCCTGAGAGGTTCCTCCGATGCACACCGCCGAGGGCGCCGCGCCGCCGCGGTCCGCGCGGCACGCCACCGCGTACGTCGTCACGCACTACCTGCTGATGTACCTGGGCTACTACGGCCTGATCTCCACCCTGGTCGTGACGCTCAAGGCGGCGTCGTTCACCGACGCGCGGGTGGCCGTGCTGGTCATGGTGTTCGCGCTGACCAACAAGATCTCCAACATCCCGCTCGCGCCGCTGCTCGACCGGATCCCGGCCGCGTACTCCGTGCTCATCGGCTGCCTGGTCGCGAGCGGCGGCTTCGTCGGCCTCCGGTTCGCCTCCGGCATGGTCGCCACGGTCGTCGCGCTCGGCGTCGCGGGTATCGGGATCTCGGTGAACGCGCTGGCCAGCAAGCAGCTCGCCGCCGCCGCGAGCGACCGGATCGAGAACCAGTCGCAGTTGTTCTCGCTGATCAGCATCGGGGTGAACGTCGCGGCGGCGGTGGCCGCGCCGCTCGCCCTGCTGTTCGTGGACCGGGGACAGCACGGCTGGGTGCTGCTCGCCGTCGCGCTGCTCTACGGCGTCGCGGGCGTGGCGACGTTCCTCAACCGGCGCATCGTGCCGGTCGCGGCGTCCGCGTCGAAGCGGGCGTTCTCGGTGCGGACGTACACGGCGCTGGCGCGCACTCCGGGCGTGCGCGAGTTCCTCCTGGTGAACATGTTCTACTGGTTCCTCTACGGCCAGTTGTTCAACGTGCTGGCCGTTTACGTGTCGCAGGACCTGCACGAGGCCGACCGGCTGGGCTGGCTCTACACGGCCAACGCGGCGCTGGTCGTCGTCGCCCAGCTCGCCGTGACCCGGATGGCGGGCGCGTGGTCGCGCGGCTCGCAGCTCAACACGGTCGTGGCGTCGTACTCGGTGTTCGCGGTCGGGTTCGCGGTGGCGTGGGCGATGCCGGGGTACTGGGGCGCGGTGGCGTTCGTGGTGGTGTTCACCACCGCCGAGATGCTGTACGTGCCGGCGGGCGACGTGGTGATCGTCCGCCTGATCCCGCAGGGCGACCGCGCGGTCGGGTACAGCGTGTTCGCGGTGAGCACGGCGATCGGCGAGGCGCTGGGAGCCGGCGCGGGCGTCTGGACCTACCGGTGGTTCGCCGAGGACGGCGTGTTCTGGCTGCTCGCGGCGGTGCTCGCGGTCGTGTTCACGATCGTCACCCACCTGCTGCGCCGGTCGAGCGCCGGCCTGCGCGCCGCGGCGGCGGGATGACACGATGACCACCATGACGACGGTGACTCCGCTGCGCCCGGACGACCGCGCCGCGTGGGAAGTCCTCGCCCGCGGCTACAAGGCGTTCTACCGGACCGAGGTGGCCGACGAGGACTACGCGCGGGTGTGGCACCGGCTGCTGGCGGGCGACGCGATCCACGGCCTGGCCGCGCGCTCGGGCGACACTCTCGTCGGGATCACGCACTACCTGTTCCACGCCAACGTCTGGTCCGCGGGCGCGTGCTACCTCCAAGACCTGTACGTGGCCGAGCAGGCCCGCGGTCTGGGCGCCGCACGGGCGCTGATCGAGGCCGTGGCCGACGCCACCCGCGCCCACGGCGCCGTCCGGCTCTACTGGAACACGATGCACGACAACACCACGGCCCGCGCGCTTTACGACAAGGTAGCCGTGCACCGCGGTTTCGTGGTGTACGAACACCCGCTCGACTGACCGTCCACACCGGACGGCTTGCACGATCGCTGCCGCCCGGCGAGGCCTGGGGTCAACGGGTGGCGTCGGCGATGTCCTGCTCGTCCAGGGTGTCGAGTTGGCGTTGGAGCCGCGCGGCGTCGTCGTGGCGGCCCTGCTCCCGGTACAGCTCCAGCGCCTCCTGCCACACCTCGCGGGCCTGGTCGTGCCTGCCGAGGGCGGCGAGCGGCCGGCCGAGGCTGTCGAGGCTGTTGGAGATTTGGAAGCGGTCGTCGAGCGTGCGGCGCAGGGTGAGGGCCTGCTGGTAGTGCGCGATCGCGTCGTGGTGGTCGCCGGTGTGGTGGTCGATGTAGCCCAGGCTGTCCAGGGCGGCTGCCTCGCCGCCGGCGTTGTGGTGTTGTCGGTGCAGGACGAGGGCGGCCTGGCAGTGTTCGCGGGCGGTGTCGTACTCGCCCAGGAGGGCGGCGTGCCAGCCCACCCCGTTGAGCGCCGCGGCTTCCGTTGTCGGGTTGTCGATCTCGCGGAACAAGTCCAGCGCGTGGAGTGCGTGGTCGAGGGCCTTGCGGTTGTCCCCCAGCAGTTCCCATGAGGTCGCCAGCTCGTGGTGGGTGGCGGCTTGCTGGAAGTTGTCGTGGTGGTGTTCGGCCAGGGCGAGGGCTCGGTGCAGGTGCTCGGCGGCCCCCTCGGACCGGCCCAGGTGGGCGTGGGCGCGGCCGAGGTAGCGGTGGGCGCGGATGCGGACGACGGGGTCGGGGAGGTGGGCGGCGGCGCTCACCGCGACCTCCCACATGGCGAGGTCGTCGTGGCGGTGTCCCCGGCGGTAGTGGTAGGTGGTCAGGTTCCAGGCCAGGTGCCAGGCGGTGTGGTGCCAGGCGTGGGTGGCGGCGGTGTGCTGGGCGGCGAGCAGGTGGGAGTGTTGGTCGTCCAGCCAGGCCATGGCCGCCGGCACGTCGGCCAGCGGGTGGGCATGGGTACCGGGCGCGGGTGGGTCCGGCGGGAGTACCGGGGTGTGGGGGTACAGGACGTGTTGGGCGGCGTGCACGGTGTGGGTGTAGAAGTCGAGGACTCGGCGCAGCGCCTGCTCCCGCACGTCCTCGGTCAGATCGTCGGCGGTGGTGGTGGCGTAGGCGCGGATGAGGTCGTGCATCGAGTACCGGTCGTCTGGGTCGCGGTCGAGCAGGGACGCGTCGGTGAGGGTGCGGAGCAGGCGTCGGGTGTGGGCCGGTGACTGTCCCATGAGGCCGGCGGCGGCGGGCAGGCTGATGTCGGGTCCGGGTGCGATGCCGAGCAGGCCGAACGCCTGTTGTTGTTCGGCGGTGAGCGCCTGGTGGGACCAGGACAGCACGGCGGGCAGGCTGCCGGTGGGCTCGTCGTCGTCCAACGCGTCCAGGCCCAGCTCGCGCAGTTCGGCGACGATCCGCGCCAGTGGCAGGTGCGGCTCGGCATGGGCACGGCCGCTGATCAGGCTCAGGGCGAGGGGAAAACCCCGGCAGTAGGCCAGCAGGTCGGTGACGGCCTCGGGTTCGGCGGCGACGCGGGTGGGGCCGGCGCGGTCGGTGAGCAGGGTGCGGGCTTCGTCCTCGGTGAGGGGTTCCAGGTGCAGGTGGTGGGCGCCGTGCCGGCTGATCAGGGTGGTGAGCCGGCGGCGGCTGGTAGCGATGACGGTGCAGGTCGGGCTGCCGGGTAGCAGTGGGGTGATCTGGTCGGTGGTGGCGGCGTTGTCCAGCACGATCAGCATGCGTTTGTCGGCGACCAGGCTGCGGTACAGGGCGGTCTGTGCCTGCGGGTCGGCGGGGATGCGGGCCGGGTCGACGTCGAGGGCGTCGAGGAACCCGCGCACGGCGACCGTCGGGTCGAGGGGCAAGCTGTCGGAGCTGAAGCCGCGCAGGTCCACGAAGAGCTGCCCGTCCGGGAACCGGTCGACCACCTGGTGCGCCCAGTGCAGTGCCAGCCAGGTCTTGCCGATCCCGCCGGCCCCGGCCAACGCCGAGATCACCACCGTCCCGCCGCCCTCCGCCGCCGCCGTCAGGGTGGAGGTCAGTCGCGCCAGTTCGGCGGCCCGGCCGACGAAGTGCGCCGGAGCCGGCGGCAACTGCCGGGGCACCGGGGATGGTTGCCGGGGCGTCGGGGGCGGGTCCGCCGGCGGCCCGGTCAACGTGGGGTCCGCGGTGAGGATCCGCTGGTACAGGGCTTGCAGGTCCGGGCCGGGGTCGGCGCCGAGGTCCTCGGCCAGCCGCTCCCGCACGGCGTGGTAGCGGGCCAGGGCGTCGGATTGGCGGCCGGACCGGTATAACGCGGTCAGGTACTGACCCGCCAGCCGCTCGTCCAGGGGCCGGTCCTCGACCCGGGCGGCCAACACCGGCAGCGCCTCGCCGTGCCGGCCGACCCGCAGCAGCCCATCGATGTGGTCCAGCTCCGCCGCGGTGCGTTCATCGTGCAGTCGGGTGCGCCATTGGTCGGCCCACTGCGTGTCCAGACCGAGCACCGGGTCACCTCGCCACAGGCCCAACGCCTGCTCCCACAACCCCACGGCCTCGGCGGCGTCCTCGGCGGCGCGGGCCCGCGCGACCAGCGCGGCGAACCGGTGGACGTCCACCGTCGACGGCTCCACCGGACACACGTAGCCACCGGCGTGGCGGGTGATCGTCACCCCGACCGGGGCCAGCGCACGGCGCAGTTGCGAGATGTAGGTGTGCAACGACGGCGGCACCTGCTGCGGACGCTGCTCCCCCCACACCCGCTCCACCACCACCTCCGGTCTCACCGGCCGACCCTGCTCGGCCGCCAACACCGCCAGCACGTGCCGCTGCCGCGGCGCCCCCACCTCCACCACCCGACCATCCGCCACGACTTCGACAGCGCCCAACAGGCGGATCTCCACCACCACGGCACACCCCTGGTGCTCGACTCCCACAGACGGCGACCCCGGACCGCGAGCCGTACCGCCGCGCGGACAGGAAGTCAAGGCACACCACCATAGCCGGCGTACGAGATCACGGACCCGACGCACGGGTTCTGAGAAGGTCCGCGACATCGGTGAGAGCGACCTCGATGCGTCCATGGACGCGGGGGTTGAGCAGCGACGTGCCGTCGAAGTCCCCGGCGGACGCGAAGACCGCCACCGGGATCGTCAACGCCTGGAAGAAGGCGAACAGAGGCCGCAAGGCGTGCTCCAGGACGAGCGCGTGGTGGTCGCCTCCGCCGGTCGCGACGAGGAGCACGGGCTTGTTCGCCAGCGCGTACTGGTCGACGAGGTCGAAGAAGTGCTTGAACATGCCCGGGTACGTGCCCCGGTACACCGGAACGGCCGCGACGAGCAGGTCGGCTTCCTCGGCGAGGCGGAGCTTCGCCTCGACCTCCGCCGGAGCGTCCGCACGCTCGATCGTGCCGGTGAAGGACGGGCCCAGGTGGTAGACGTCGATCCGGGACGTCTCGACCGGCAGCATTCCGCCGAGCGTGTCGAGCACCACGCCGACGAGCCCCATGGTCTTGGACGGGCGGCTCGGGCTGCCGTTGACGACCACGACCCGCAGTGCCGGGCCGGCCGGGCGCGTGGCCGGTGCCGCGTCGGTGGCGAACGGGGTCGTCATGCCGCAACCCCTTCCCGTGCCGCGACTTCACGCCGCACGACCGGTGCGACCTCGGTGCCGAGCAGCTCGATCGCCTGGAGGTGGTCTTTCTGCGGCATCCCGCCGAAACCCAACTGGAGAATGGCGCGGTTCAGGCCGTACCGCTCGTGGTAGGCGAGGAGCTTGTCGATGACCTCCTGCGGGCTGCCGACCAGCAGCCCGGCCGCCGGCGACGACTGCGCGTCGAACACGGACCGCGGGAGTGCGAAGCCGACGCCGCGCTGGTGGTTGTTCTCCACCATGCCGGTGGCGAAGTAGGGGTACATGGTGTCCCGCGCGCCCTGGCTCGTCCGCCCGACGTACCCGTGCACGTTGATGCTGATCGGCAGGGTGTTCGCGGCGTGCCCGGCCTGCGCCGCGGCCTCCCGGTAGCGCAGGACGGTCTCCTCGTGGAAGGCCATCGGTCCGAGCAGCAGGGCCAGCGCCATCGGCAGGCCGCGACGGCCGGTGCTGACGGCCGACGCGATCGATCCGCCGACACCGACCCAGATCGGTATCGTCCCGCCGTCGGCGCGGGGCGCGACGTCGGCTTCGACCAGGGGTGCGCGGAAGTGGCCCTGCCAGGTCACCGGGTTCCCGTCGCGGATCTTGAGCAGCAGGTCCAGCTTCTCGCGGAACAGGTCCGCGTAGTCCTGGAGGTCGTACCCGAACAGCGGGAAGGACTCGGTGTAGGAGCCGCGTCCGGCGATGATCTCGGCGCGGCCGGCGGACAGCAGGTCGATCGTGGCGAACTGTTCCCAGACCCGGACGGGATCCTCCGAGCTGAGCACGGTGACCGCGCTCGTCAGCCTGATGCTCCCGGTCTTCGCCGCGGCGGCGGCCAGCAGGATGGCCGGCGCCGATCCGACGAAGTCGGAGCGGTGGTGCTCACCGACGCCGAACACGTCGAGGCCGACCTGGTCGGCGACCTGCGCCTGCTCGATCGTCTCGCGGACGCGCTGCCGAGGAGACGGCAGGGCCCCGGTGGCCGGGTCCGCCGTGAGTTCGCCGAACGTCATGACGCCGATCTCGAATGACATGGTCGTTCCCCTCTCCGGTCGGCGGCACGGCGCCGCCGACGATCACGTCCGTTCCAACCTGCCTGCGCAAGCAGATATTTCCGGGTGCCGGTGTGATGTAGTTGCCTGCGCAGATAGATTGCCGACCGCACGGCACGCGGGTACGTTGTGGGGATTCCGGTCTGACGGAGGTGCCTGCGCAGGCAGGCACCCGGTTGGCTCCGGAGACGCCTAGCCGATACCGTGCCGCTCATGGCGACCGACGAGCTGCGAGAACTCGAAGAGCAGGCGTGGGAGGGCTTCCTGCTCACCCACGACCGGATCTGGCGTGCCATCGAGGCCGGGCTCGCTCCGCTGGACGTGACCATGGCCGAGTACAGCGTGATGGCACTGCTGGGCAAGGCCGGCCGGAACGGCATGCGGATGTCGGAACTGGCCCAGCGCCGCCTGATGTCCAGCGGCGGGTTCACCCGGCTCGCCGACCGGCTCGAACGTCGCGGGCTGATCGAGCGACGGCGGGCGGCGGGCGACGGGCGTGGCTTCGAGGCCGTCCTGACCCGCGACGGGCGGTCGCTCCTGCGCAAGGCGTGGCGCCGGCAGCACAGCGACCTGCGGAGGCTCTTCTTCGACCGGCTGGACGACGAGCACCTGCGCAACCTCGCCGAAGTCTGGGCACTCCTCGCCCCGGACGACTCGAACGCGGTGGACGAGCGCCCCGCGTAGCCCGCCTAGCCCGATGCGACCGCCGGTGAGTAACCGCTCGGCGGCGGTGTCAGGTGTCGTTCTCCAGTCGCGCGCACACGGTTTCGAGCACTCCCAGGGCGGCGGTCAGGGCGGGGCGGCGGCCGGTCGGGGTGCGCCAGACGCCGTAGATGCGGCGCAGCGGCGGGGAGGTCACCGGGAGCACGCGCACCGACGGCGGGAGTGGCCCTCGGCCCATGCGGGGCACCAGGGCCATGCCGAGGCCGGCGCCGACCAGTTCTATCTGGCTGGCGTACTCGGTGACGATGTGGGTGAACCTGGCCGGGTTCGGGGTGTGCTGGAAGGCGTTGAGCAGGAAGTCGTGCGCCACCGAACCGGGTTCGTAGAGCCACCGCTCCCCGCGCAGTTCGTCCAGGTCCACCGACGGCCGCCCGACCAGCGGGTGCTCGTGGTGGGCGAGCACGTCGGACAGGTCGTCGCCCAGGTGCCTGGCCTGGAGACCGTCCGGCAGGGACAGCGGGATCGCCATCCAGTCGTGCGCCACGGCCAGGTCCGCCGTGCCTCTGGCGACCAGTTCCACCGCGCGGTGCGAGTCGGCTTCGATCAGCCGCAGCGACAGGTCCGACCAGGCCCGCGCCAGGTCCTCCGTCGCGGCGGGCAGCACGCCGCGCGCGGCGGTGGGGAAGGCGGCGATGGTGAGCGTCCCGGTGACCGTCTCGCTCTGCGCCTGGAGTTCGGCGCTCATGCTCTCCAGCTCGACCACGATCCGGCTGGCCGACTCGGCCAGGACGCGGCCGGCCGGGGTCAGCGTGGTCCGGCCGGCCTGGTGCTCCACGAGCTGCTGGTGCACGTCCCGGCTCAGCCTGGCGATCTGCTGGGAGATCGCCGAGGGGGTGTAGCCGAGCGCGCTGGCGGCGGCCGTCATCGAACCGTGGACGGCGAGGGCCTCGATCGCGCGCAGCCCTGCCAGGCTCACCGTCAGCACCCTGGCGCCACCTCACTCCCTGTGTTCGGCCACCGCCGACATCCTGGCACGACACAGCCCACGGGCAACCCTCGTCACCTGCTGTCACCGTGGGACGACGGGAGGTGCAGGACGGCATCCACCTCCACCTTGACCGACCGCAGCCCGGCCACCACCGTCGTGCGCGCCGGTCGCCACTCGCCGAAGTGGGCCGCGTACGCGCGGTCGAACTCGGGGAAGTCGGCGGCGTCGGCCAGGTAGGCGGTCACCTTCACCACGCACGTGGGGTCGCCGCCCGCCGCCTCTACGACGGCCGAGAGGTTGCGCAGGGCGAGCGCGGTCTCGGCGGCGACGTCGGCGGGCTGGTAGGAGCCGTCGGGCAGCCGGGGCACCTGCCCGGACACGTACACGGTGTCCCCCGCACGCACGAACGGCCGGTAGTGCCCGGCGGGCGGGATCATCCGCGGGTCACCCGGATCGCCTCGGACATCTGGAAGGCGTTGAACCGGTGCCCGGTGGCGAAGTCGGCGTCGATCCCGGCCAGGAACGCGAACGCGGGCGCGAGCCGCGAAGGCGGCACGATCCCGATCCGCATCTCCTCGGTGTAGTGGGAGTCGGACATGGGTGTGTCGATGGGCCGTCCGGTCGACATGGTGTTCACCGCCACGTTGTGCTCGCGGCCCTCCAGCGCGAGCACCTTCATCAGCCCCTCCTGAGCGTGCTTGCCGGGCGTGTACGCGGTCTCCTTGACGAACCCGGACAGCGCCGACCCGGAGGACAGGAACACGATGCTCCCGTCGCGCGCGGCGACCATGTGCGGCCACACGGTCCTGGTGAGCACGTACGCCGCGCCGAGGATGATGTCGACCTCGCGCCGCCAGTCCTCGAAGGTGACGTCCGACATGGACACTTCCTTGAGCACGGCGGCGTTGTGGATCAACGCCCTGGGCGGGCCGTAGTGCGCCAGTGCCGCCTCCGTCGCGTCCTGCGTGGCCACCGGGTCGGCCAGGTCCACGACGAGCGGCAGCACGTCCCCGCCCGCCGACCGAAGCTGCCCGGTCAGCGCGGCCAGCTTCTCCCCCTGCACGTCCATCAGCGCCACGCGCATCCCGGCGGCGACGAGTTCGCGGGCGATCTCCCGGCCGAGCCCTTCCGCCGCGCCGGTCAGGAACGCCACCCTGCCCTTGACGTCGATCACGCGGACGCTCCTTCCCGGGTGACCCGGATCGCCTCGGACACCTGGAAGGCGTTGAACCGGTGCCCGCTCGCGAAGTCGGCGTCGATCCCGGCCAGGAACGCGAACGCGGGCGCGAGCCGCGAAGGCGGCACCATCACCGCGCGCTGGGCGTCGGAGTAGGTGTAGGCCAGCGGACCGTCGATCGGCGCTCCGGTGGTGATGGTGTTGACCGCGACGCCGTGCTCGCGGCCCTCCAGGGCGAGCACCTTCATCAGCCCTTCCTGGCCGTGCTTCCCCGCCACATAGGCGGCCTCGTTCGCGAACCCGGACAGCGCCGAGCCCGACGAGACGAACACGATGCTGCCGTCGCGCGCCGAAACCATGCCGGGCCACACGGCTTTCGACAGCACGAAAGCGCTCTGGAGGATGCTGTCGGTCTCGGCCTTGAACCCAGGCACGTCGAGTTCCAGCACGGGTGTCTCGCGGAACACCGCCGAGTTGTGGACGAACAGCCGGGGCGTGCCGAACCGCTCCAAGGCCTCCTGCGCCGAGGCACGCAGCACGTGCGCGTCGGTGAAGTCGGTGACGAACGCGCGCACGGAGGGCAGTTCGTCGGCCAGCGCGCGCACCGCGTCGGCCTGGTCGCAGAGCATCGCGACGGTCATGCCGGCGGCGGCCAGTTCGCGGGCGACGGCGTGGCCGAGGTCTTCGGCGTTGCCGGCGACGAGGGCGAAGCGGCCGGTGGGGTCGATCATCGTGGGGACTCCTCAGGCGATCTCGGCGACGAGGGCGACGACCTGGCCGGGTGACTCGATCCGAGCCAGGGTGGGGCGTAGCAGCGCGAGCGCGGTGCGCGGGAACGGAGCGCGGAAGGTCTCCACGACCTCGCTGGACACCGGGTCGAGCAGGTGGCCGACGACGGTGTCCCGCGCGACCACGGCGCCGAGGGCGGCCTCCCGCAGGACCGGTTGGTAGATGCCCGGCCGGGACGTCGACAGGGGCACCTTGCCGGTGGCCACGGTGCCCGGCTCGTCGGGCAGGTCGGCTTCGGTCAGTACGCCCGCCTTGCCCAGCGCCCGGCGCAGCCCGCGGGTGACGGCGGCGGCGCGGTCCTCCTCGAACTCCCCGCGACCGCCCATCTCGACCCACACGGCGACCGCGCCCTGCGCGCGGGCGTGCCCGGTGAGGCTGGAGGTGCGGTCGGGGCCGTCGAGGATGAGCGGGGTGCCCATCCACTCGGCCACGTGCTCGCTGCCGGGGAACCGGTAGGTGAAGCAGTTGATGTTCCAGCTACCGCCGCCGTGCACGTCCAGCACCACGTCCGCGCCGTCGACCGCGTGCTCGGCCAGCACCGCGGCCAGCCGCTGGGTGTGCGAGCCCCGCAGGTCGCCGGGGAACGAGCTGTTCAGGTCGAGCAGGTCCAGGTGGGTCTGGCGGGCGTCGGCCTCGGTGGCCAGCGGGTGCGCCACGGGCACCACCCGCAGCGTGCCGAGCAGCTCCTCCCGCCGCACGCCGGCCAGCAGCCGGTTGACCGCGAGCGTGCCCCAGGGCCCCTCGTCCCCGTGCACGCTCGCCACGAGCAGCCCCACCGGACCGCCCTCGCCCACGGTCCCGATCCGCACGTCGACCGAGCCGTACGCCAGTGACGACGTGACCGGATAATCGCTCCACTGGATCGTTTCGGCGAGTGTCGGCATATTCGCTCCCTGTCGTCCGGCGCGCTCCGATATTCGGTGCGCGAATTCTGCGCAGACCGGCCCACGGAGCACAAGACAGAGTTCCGCAACGGGCGCGATTACCTTTACTTAACGCCGGACGGCCTGCTCAGCAGCCCTTTAGCAAGCATTAAAGGGGGTCTTCACCGATTGTTGCTTGCCACTTCCGACGACCCACCTGTTCACTCTGGTAACCGCGGTCCAGGCCACCGTCGAAAAGTTGTGGAGCAGCGCATGAATCGTCGAACGATGCCCGGCGTGCTCGCCGTCGCCCTGGCGGTGTCGGCCTGCTCGGCCGGGTCGCCGGAAGGCGGGGACACGTCCAACCTGGTGCGGGGCGACGCCAACACGGTCAACACCGGCACCGCGAAGCAGGGCGGGACGATCACCTACGTCCTGGAGCGCAACATCCTGAACTGGAACCCGCTGGGCGCGGACATCGGGGTGGCCACCCAACTGGTCGCCGACGTCTACGACCCCGGCGCGTTCGTCAGCCTGCCCGACCTCAAGACCATCGAGCTGAACAAGGACCTGCTGGTCAGCGCCGAGCAGACCAGCGAGTCGCCGCAGACCCTGGTCTACCGGATCAACCCGAAGGCCGTGTGGAACGACGGCACGCCGATCACCGCCGCCGACTTCGACTACGTGCGCCGGGCGTCGAGCCCGAGCACGTGCCCGACGTGCGAGGTCGCCTCCACCATGGGCTACGAGAACATCAGCTCCCTGGTCGGCACGGACGACGGGCGCACGGTCACCGTGACGTTCAGCGAGCCCTTCGGCGACTGGAAGTCGCTGTTCGGCCCGATCCTGCCCGCCCACGTCGCCAGGAAACTCGGCGACGACGGCACCCCGGAGGGCCTGGCCAAGTCCTTCAACGAGGGGTTCCGCTACAAGGACTCCTTCCCCGACTGGTCCGGCGGCCCGTTCATGTTCAAGTCGTGGCAGACCAACCAGGCCGCGACGCTGGTGCCCAACCCGAGGTGGTGGGGCAAGCCGGTCACGCTGGACAGCCTGGTGTTCCGCATCGTCACCGACACCTCGCAGGAGGTGCCGGCGTTGCAGAACGACGAGGTCCAGATCATCAACCCGGACCCCCAGGTCGACCTGCTGCGCAACGTGCAGGCGCTGGGCGGTGTGAAGTACCAGCTCGTCCAAGGCCTGCGCAAGCAGATGGTGCTGCCCAACCTGAACAACCCGGCCATGCAGGACCCCGTGCTGCGCAGGGCGCTGTTCACCGCGATGGACGTCGGGCAGACCATCGGCAAGACGGTCGGCCAGTTCTCCTCCGACGCCACGCCGCTGCGCAACCGCATCTACGTCCCCCAGCAGCCCGGGTACAAGGACAACCTCGGCACGCTGGGCACCGGTGACGTCACCAAGGCCACGTCCATCCTCACCGACGCCGGGTACAAGATCGACGCCGGCAAGCTGATCGACCCGCAGGGCAAGCCGGTGCCGACGCTGACCATGCGCTACATCCAGAACAACCAGATCCTCCAGACGGTGTGCCAGTTGTTCGCCGACACCGCCAAGAAGCTCGGCGTGACGGTGGACGTGCAGACCACCGACTCGGTCGGCGCGACCGTGACCCACCAGGCGGGCAAGGACTTCGACCTGTTCGCGATGGGCTGGATCGGGCAGACGTTCGTGGCCTCCCAGTACTCCCAGGCGTTCAAGACCAAGGCCGGGCTCAACTTCGGCGGCTACTCCAACCCCGTGGTGGACGACCTGCTCACCAAGGCGCTCGCCGCCACGGACGAGTCCAAGGTTGCCGAATACCTCAACGGGGTGGACGCGCAGCTCACCGAGGACGCCTACATCCTGCCGCTCTACCAGGTGCCGGACCTGTTGGCGTACAAGGCGAACCTGGTCAACGTCCGGGCCAACGGCACCTACTACGGCCCGCCCTACAACGGTGGCGAGTGGGGCATCGCCGAATGACGGGCCGCGCGGCGCGGGTGTGACACCCGCGCCGCGCCAGGGGAAGGCAGGCAGCGATGTTGGCTTACGTGCTGCGGCGGCTGCTGCACACGATCCCGATCGTGCTGGTCGGCTCGTTCGTCACGTTCGTGATGGTCAGCGCGTCGGGTGACCCGCTGGGCGACCTGAAGGCGAAGCAGCCGCCGGTGTCGCAGGCGATCCTGGACGCCGAGGCCCACCGGATGCGACTCGACCAGCCCCTGCTGGAGCGCTACTGGCGCTGGCTGACCGGAATCCTGAGCGGCGACTGGGGCCCGTCGGTCAAGCGGATCGACATCGGCGCGGAGATCTGGCCGCGGCTGCTGGTGTCGGCCCGGCTGGTCACGCTGGCCGTGCTGCTGGCCTTGATGCTCGCGCTGGTGATCGGCGTGGTGAGCGCGGTCAAGCGGTACTCCGCGGTGGACTACGTCTTCACCGCGGTCGGGTTCCTGCTGCTGTCGATGCCCGCGTTCTGGTTCGCGGTGCTGTTGAAGCAGCAGGCGATCGACCTGAACCAGACCACCGGGACCACGCTGGTCTACACCGTGGGCGAGGCGTCGATCCCGCCGCCTTCCGGGCTGTGGCCCACCGTGCTCGACGTGCTCGGGCACATCGTCCTCCCGACGATCGTGCTGGCCATGACCTCGTTCGCGCCGTGGAGCCGGTTCGTGCGCTCGTCGATGATCGAGGTGCAGCAGAGCGACTACGTGCGGCTGGCCCGCGCCAAGGGACTCAGGCGGCGCACGGTGTTGGTGCGCCACGCGTTGCGCACCGCACTGGTGCCGCTGACCACGGTCGTGGCGCTGGACCTGGCCGTGCTGTTTTCCGGCGCGGTGATCACCGAGACCGTGTTCCAGTGGCGCGGCATGGGCTCGTTCCTGCTGTCGTCGGTGCGGGACAAGGACATCTACGCCGTCATGGCCTGGCTGCTGCTGGTGTCGCTGATCGTCGTGGTGTTCAACCTCGTCGCCGACCTGCTCTACGCCGTGCTGGACAGGAGGATCCGCCTTGGTTGAGACCGTGCAGACACCCGTCGCGCCGCACGCGGACGGCGAGGCGCCGGTGGCCACGCCCCGGTGGCGGCTGGTGGTGCGCCGGTTCCTGCGCCACCGGCTCGCGACGATCAGCCTGGTCGTGTTCGTGCTGCTGGTGCTGCTCGCCTTCGTGGGCGGCGAGCTGTGGCACTACCGGTACGACGTGTACACCCCCGACAACTCGCAGCCGCCGTCGGCCGAGCACCCGTTCGGCACCGACGCCACCGGCTACGACCTGCTGGCCCAGGTGCTGCGCGGCACGCAGCGGTCGATCGAGATCGCGCTGTTCGTGGCCGCGGTCTCCGGGGTGTTCGGCAGCGTGTGGGGCGCGGTCGCCGGGCTGCACGGCGGCAAGGTCGACACGCTGATGATGCGCGTCGCCGACCTGGTGCTGATCTTCCCGGCGATCGCGGTGGCCGCCGTGCTGGCCAACAACGTCGGCGCGAGCAGCCAGGGCTGGCTGCTGATCGGGCTGGTGCTGGCCGCCCTCACCTGGCCCTACGTGGCACGGCTGGTGCGCGGGCTGGTGCTGTCGCTGCGCGAGCGGGAGTTCATCGCCGCCGCGCGCACCTTCGGAGCGGGCTCGTGGCGGATCATCTTCCGGCACGTGCTGCCCAACGCGATGGGGACCATCATCGTCGCCGTGACGATCATCGTCGCGGTCGCGATCCTGGCCGAGACGGCGCTGTCGTTCATCGGGTTCGGCGTGCGCCCGCCGGACACCTCGCTGGGCCTGCTGGTCAGCCAGAACCAGACCGCGGTGTCCACCCGGCCGTGGCTGTTCTACTTCCCCGGGCTGTTCATCGTGGTCATCGCCCTGAGCATCAACTTCATCGGCGACGGACTGCGCGACGCCTTCGACAACACCAGGTCACGGAGCAGGCGATGACGACGGCGACCACCGCGGAGGTGCTCGGCATCCGCGACCTCACCGTGGCCTTCCCCGACGAGCAGGGACAGGTCAGCGCGGTGCGGGGCGTGTCCTGGTCGCTGCGGGCCGGCGAGGTGCTGGGCGTGGTCGGCGAGTCCGGATGCGGCAAGTCCGCGACCGCGCTGGCCGTGATGGGACTGCTGCCGCCCGGCGCGCGGGTCGGCGGGTCGGTCCGGTTCCGCGACCGGGAACTGGTGGGGCTGCGCGACGACGAGATGGCCTCGGTGCGCGGCCGGTCCGTCGCGATGGTGTTCCAGGACCCGCTGTCGGCGCTGAACCCCGTGTACTCGGTGGGCTTCCAGGTCGCCGAAGCGGTGCGGGCGCACCACCCGCGGCTGGGCCGCGAGCAGGCCGTCGAACGGGCGATCGCGCTGCTGGAGCTGGTCGGCATCCCCAACGCGCGCGACCGGGCCGGGGACTACCCGCACGAGTTCTCCGGCGGGATGCGGCAGCGCGTGGTGATCGCCATCGCGATGGCCGACGACCCGGACGTGATCATCGCCGACGAGCCGACCACCGCGCTGGACGTGACGATCCAGGCCCAGGTGCTCGACGCGCTGCGCACCGCCCGCGAGCAGACCGGCGCCGCGACCATGCTGATCACGCACGACCTCGGGGTGGTCGCCGGGCAGGCCGACCGCGTGGTCGTGATGTACGCGGGCAAGGTCGTGGAGTCCGGCACGGTCGAGGAGGTCTTCTACTCGCCGCGGATGCCGTACACGCTGGGGCTGCTGGGCAGCCTGCCCCGGCTCGACGGTCGGGAGGACGCGCGGCTGACCCCGATCGCCGGCACCCCTCCCCCGCTGGACCGGCCGATCACCGGGTGCGCGTTCGCGCCGAGGTGCCCACTGGCCCGCGACCTCTGCCGCACCGAGGAGCCCGCGCTGGCTCCGGTGGACGGCGAGCACCTGGCCGCGTGCCACTTCAGCGCGGAACTCGTCGGCGCACGGCCCCAGGACGTGTTCCCGCCGCGTACCGCGCCGGTCGCCGTGGCCGCTGGTTCGGAGACTGCCGCGCCCGCTGCCGTAGAAGCCGCCGTGCCCGCTGGTGCGGACGAACCCGGTGCCGGGCAGCCGATCCCGATCGTCGCCGCCTCGGGTCTGGTGAAGCACTACCGGGTGCGTGGCACGGGGTTGTTGCGCCGTGACCGGGGCGAGCTGCACGCGGTGTGCGACGTGTCGTTCGACCTGTCGGCGGGCGAGACCCTGGGCTTGGTCGGCGAGTCCGGCTCGGGCAAGTCGACCATCGCCAAGCTGTTGATGTCACTGGAGAAGCCGACCGGCGGCGGGGTGCTGCTCGACGGCCGGCCGCTGTCGCCGCGCGGGCACGCCCGCGATCTCCAGATCGTGTTCCAGGACCCGATGAACTCGCTCGACCCGCGGATGACCGCGGCGGACCTCGTCGCGGAACCGCTGCGGATCAACGGCGTCGGCCGCCGCGAGGCCCGGACCCGGGCGCTGGAGTTGCTGGGGTCGGTCGGGTTGTCCGGCGCGCGGTCCGAGCGCTACCCGCACGAGTTCTCCGGCGGCCAGCGCCAGCGCATCGGCATCGCCCGCGCCCTGGCGCTGCGGCCCCGCGTGCTGGTGCTCGACGAACCGGTGTCCGCGCTGGACGTGTCGGTCCAGGCCGACGTGATCAACCTCCTAGAGGACCTCCAGGACGCGCTGGGCCTGGCGTACCTGTTCATCGCGCACGACCTGTCGGTGGTGCGGCACATCGCCGACCGGGTGGCCGTGCTCTACCTCGGCCGGGTCGTGGAGACCGGCGACCGCGACACGGTGTTCGACCACCCCCGGCACCCCTACACGCGGGCGCTGGTCTCGGCCGTGCCGCTGCCCGACCCGCGCAAGGAACGGGCCCGCGAGCGGATCATCCTGACCGGCGACGTGCCCAGTCCGGTGAACCCGCCGTCGGGGTGCCGGTTCCGCACCCGGTGCCCGCTGCACCTCGGCGGGCTGACCGACGAGCAGCGCTCCCGCTGCGCCGGCGAGACCCCCGCGCTGCTCGACGGCGTGGCGTGCCACTGGGTCCGGCGGTGAGCGGGCCGCTGTCGGGCCGGGTCGCGCTGGTCACCGGCGCGGCCCGGGGCATCGGGCGGGCGTGCGCGGTGCGGTTGGCCGAGCAGGGCGCGGACCTGGTGCTGCTGGACATCGGGGTGGTCAGCCGGCTGGCCACCGTGCCCGCCGCCCTCGCCGGGGCCGACGAGCTGTCCGGGGTGGCCGAGCAGGCGCGGGCGATGGGCCGGCGGGTGGTGTCGCGGTTCGTGGACGTGCGCGACGCCGACGCCCTGCGCGCGGCCGTGCGGGCGGGGGTGGACGCCCTTGGTTCGGTGGACGTCGCGGTGCCCGCGGCCGTGGTCCGGTCCAGCGGCGGCGCGTGGACCATGACGGAGAGCCAATGGCGGGCGGTGGTCGAGGTGAACCTCACCGGGGTGTGGCAGACGGCGAAGGCCGTGGCGCCCGTGATGGTCCGGCAGCGGTCCGGGTCGATCGTGTTCATCGGCTCGGACCCCGAGCGCCCGCCCGAGGCGGGCCACGCGCACCTCGCCGCGGCCAAGCACGGGGTCTGGGGGCTGGCGCGGTCGTTCGCGCTGGAGCTGGCGGGCACGGGCGTGCGGGCCAACAGCGTCGACCCCGGACCGCTCGACGGCGCCGGGCAGGCCGCGGTCGCCGACGCCGTGCTCTACCTGGCCTCGGACGAGGCGCGCGGCGTGACGGGGTCGTCCATCCTGGCCGGCCCGGCGTGAACCAGACGACAGGAGACACCGACATGGCGGCAAGCCGTCACCCCGTCGAATCGCGGCGGGTGCTGCGCACGCACCTGCCCGAGCGGGCGGACACGCTGGGCACGTCCGTCCGGGAGGCGGACCTGGAGCTGCGGTTGGACGGCGCCGGGCACGGCCTGCTGGACACCACGCACTTCGACACGGTCCGCTTCCCGCCGCCGCCGTGGGCGCTGGCCGCGTTCACCGCCGCGGCGAACGACGGCGACCTGGCCTACACCGGGTACCGGGGCAACGCCGAGGTGCGGGCGACGTGCGCGCGGTCGGTGTCGGGCCTGCTGGGCGTCGACGTCGACCCGGATCGCGAGATCGTGATCACCACCGGCACCCAGGGCGGCCTGTTCGCCACGCTGAGCGCCGTGGTCGACTCGGGCGACGTGGTGGCGCTGGCCGACCCCGAATACCTGTTCGTGGAAAGGATGCTGCGATTCCTGGGCGCGCGGGTGGTGCGCGTGGGCATGGTCGAGCACCCCGCCGGGCCGCAGCTCGACCTGACCGCGTTGGAGGAGGCCGTGGTTCGCGAGGGCGTCACGCTCCTGCTCACGTCCAACCCGAACAACCCCACCGGGACCGTCTACACGCCCGAGACCGTCCGCGGCCTGGCCGCGCTCGCCGTGCGGCACGACCTGCTGGTGGTCGTGGACGAGCTGTACTGCCGGCTGGTCTACGACGAGACGCCGTTCACCCATCTCGCGGCGCAGCCGGGGATGGCGCAGCGGACCGTGACCCTGCTCGGCGGGTCGAAGACGGAGTCGCTGAGCGGCTACCGCGTCGGCGTCGCCGTGGGCCCCGCCGAGGTGGTGGACGCGATCGAGCAGGTCATGGCGATCTCGTGCCTGCGCGCGCCCGCGTACGCCCAGCACGTGTTGACGCGGTGGCTGGTTGATGACGTGGAGTTCGTGCGCACCCGCGTCGGCGAGCTGCGGGCGTTGCGGGAGATGACGGCCGAGCGGCTGCGCCGGGTCGACGGGCTGCTAGTGCGGCCCGGCGCGGGCACCGCCTACCTTTGGCCGGACGTGTCGGCGCTGGGGATCGGGGACGTGGAGGTGGCGAAGGTGTTGCAGAGCCGGGCCGGGGTGGTCGTCAGCCCCGGCTACCAGTTCGGCCCGTCGGGGCACGGCCGGTTCCGGGTGTGCTACGCCCGCGAGGAGACCGGGTGGTCCGCCGCCCTGGACCGCGTGGTGGACGCGCTCAACCACGCCGCGCAGGCGGTGGCCTCGTGACACGCGTGGCGGACGCGCTCAACCACGCTGCGACGGCGGTGGCCTCGTGACCCGGGTGGTGATCTGCTCGCCGCTGGAACCCGAGCTGGTGGCGCGCATCGCGGCGGTGGACCCGCGGGTCGAAGTGCTCTACGAGCCCGAACTGCTGCCCGTGCCGCGCTACGCCGGGGACCACGTGGGCGTGCTGCCGGAGCTGACCGCCGAGCAGCGGCAACGGTGGTTCGCCCTCACCTCCACGGCCGAGGTGGCGTTCGACTTCGACCGGCGCGCGCCGGCCGAGGTCAACGAGAACTTCCCGCTGCTGCGGTGGGTGCAGGGCACCAGCGCGGGCCTGGGCAGGCTCACCGACCGGTTCCCGCTGGACCTGTCGAAGGTCGTCGTGACCACCGCCGCCGGGGTGCACGCCGTGCCGCTGGCCGAATTCGTGCTGACGGGACTCCTGCACTTCGTGAAGGACGTGCCGCGGCTCAAGACGTGGCAGGCCGAGCACCGCTGGAGCCGCTACACCAGCCGCACGCTGTCCGGGCAGCGCGTGCTGGTGGTCGGGTTGGGCGCCGTCGGACGGCACACCGCCGCCGTGCTGGCCGGGCTCGGCGTCGAGGTCGTCGGCGCGGTGCGGCCGGGCGGCACGTCCGGCGCGCCCGGCGTGACCGAGGTGGTGGGCTTCGACGCGATCGCGTCGGTGCTGCCGGGGGTGGACGCGGTCGTGCTGGCGTGCCCGTTGACGCCGCAGACCGAGGGCCTGCTGGGCGCGGCGGAACTGGCCGCGCTCAAACCGCACGCCGTGGTGGTGAACATCGCGCGCGGCCAGGTCGTGGACGAGGCCGCCATGACCGCGGCACTCGCATCCGGGGCTTTGCGCGGCGCGGTGCTCGATGTCGCGTCGGTCGAACCGCTGCCCGACGACTCGCCGCTGTGGGACCTGCCCAACGTGATCGTGTCACCGCACTCGGCCTCGACGGCGGCGAACGAGAACGCCCTGATCACCGACATCTTCTGCGACAACCTGCGGCGATGGCTCGACGGCACACCCCTGCGCAACCTTTACCGGCCCGAACTGGGCTACTAGACTAGCTCACGGTGGAGCTGGAGGGCAGCGAGAAACCAGCGGTGGCCGCCGAGGCGCTGTACCGCTACTACCGCTGACGCGCCGGCCGGATCACCAGCTCGTTCACGTCCACATCGGACGGTTGGTCGACCGCGTACGAGATGGCTTCGGCAATGGCGTCCGACGGAATGGCGTTCGCACGGTAGGTGCGCATCCGTTCCCTCGCGCCGGCCTCCGTGATGGTGGTGGCGAGTTCGGACTCCACCACGCCGGGCGAGACCGTGGTGACGCGAATGCCCGGTTCCAGCTCCTGCCGCAGCCCTTCGGTGATCGCCCAGGCGGCGTGCTTGGTGGCGGCGTAGACGGCTGCCGTCGGCGACACCGCGTGCGCGGCGATCGACGCCACCGTCACGAAGTGACCGCTGCCGGCACGCTGGAAGTGCGGCAGTGCCGCAGCGATCCCGTGCAGCAACCCGCGCACGTTCACGTCGATCATCCGGTCCCACTCGTCGACCAGCAGTGAGTCCATCCGGGACAGTGGCATCACGCCGGCGTTGCCCACGAACACGTCCACACGCCCGTGCCGCTCGACCGCACCGTCGACGAACTCCGCGACGTCCTCGCGGTCGGTCACGTCCAGCCGGCGGGTCTCGACGCTGCCGCCGTCGGCACGGATCTTGCCGGCCAGCTCCGCCAGCCGGTCCTCCCGTCGCGCGCCGGCGACCACGTGGTGTCCTTCGCGGGCAAGGCGCAGTGCGGTCGCGTGGCCGATCCCGCTGCTGGCGCCGGTGATGAGCACGACCTTCATGTCAGTTCTCCGGGTAGTCGGTGGACAGGGTGAGCGAGCGCCACTCGTCGAACGTGGCACGCAGCGTGTCGAGGCGGGCGGTCGCGATGTCGTAGGCGGCCTTGCCGAGCAGCAACCGCAGCGGCGGCTCGTCCGACTCGACCGCGGTGAGCACGGCCTGCGCGGCACGTGCCGGATCGCCGGGCTGATGTCCGTACGTGGCAAGGGTTGCGGTCCGACGCGCGCCCGCGGTCTCGGCGTAGTCGTCGATGACCGTCGCGGACTGGCGCATCGACGGGCCCGACCAGTTGGTGCGGAACGCGCCCGGCTCGACGATCGTCACGCGGATCCCCAACGGCGCGACCTCGGCGGCGAGCGACTCGGACAGACCCTCGACCGCGAACTTCGTCGCGTGGTAGTAGCCGGTCGCGCCGAACGCGGCCAGCCCGCCCAGGGACGAGATGGTGACGATGTGACCGGACCGGCGGGCCCGCATGCCGGGCAGCACGGCCTTCGTGACGTCGACGAGCCCGTGCACGTTGGTGTCGAACAAACCGCGGACCTCGGCGTCCTCGCCCTCCTCGATGGCGGCCAGGTAGCCGTAGCCGGCGTTGTTGACCAGCACGTCGATGCGGCCGAACGTGTCCTCTGCCGTGGCGACCGCGGCCGTGACCTGGGCGTGGTCGGTGACGTCGAGCGGAAGTACCAGGGCCCGGTCGTTCGAGCCGAGGTCCGCGACCTGCTCCGGGTCGCGGGCGGTGACCACGGCACGCCGGCCACGGTCGAGTACGGCCGTCGCGATCGCGCGACCGAGACCGGTCGAACAACCGGTGACAAACCAGACGGAGGTCATGAATTCTCCTTTTTCGGGCAGGGGCGAGCCCCGGTCCGTGCAGAATGTGAACTCAGCGCGCGGTCAGGCTTCCCAGCAGCGACAGCGCCTCGGCGGACGGGCTGCCGGGTTCGGCCTGGTAGACGACCAGTTGCTGGCCTGGTGCGCTGTTCACGGTGAGCGACTCGTAGGTGAGGGTCAGTTCCCCGACGAGCGGGTGCCGGAAACGCTTGGTCTCGCGGCCCTTCTGGCGGATGTCGTGCCGGGCCCAAAGCCTGCGGAAGTCCTCGCTCTTGAGCGACAGCTCCCCGACGGTCTGGATGAGCCACTGGTCGTCGGGGTCGGTGTGCGATCGCAGGCCGCCGACGGTGTTGATGGCCACGCGTTCCCAGTCCGGGTAGAAGTCGCGGGCGTCCGGGTCGAGGAACACCAGCCGCACCAGGTCGTCACTGTACGTGTGACCGGCGAACAGGGCCTCGCCGAGCTGGTTGTGGGCCAGCACGTTCATGCACCGCCCGAGCACGACCGCGGGAGTGCTGGTCCAGGCGGCCATCATGGCCACCAGCGCCGGGCTGACCTGCTCCTTCCGCGCACGCACACGTGGCCGCGGGCGGGGCCTGGCCAGCTCGTGCAGGTAGGCCCTGGCGTCCTCGTCGAGGTCCAGCGCCCGCGCGAGCGCGTCGATGACCTGCGGCGACGGGTTCCGCTCGCGGCCCTGCTCAAGCCGCACGTAGTAGTCGCTGCTCACGCCGGCCAGCAACGCGACCTCGGTCCGGCGCAGGCCGGACACCCGCCTGCGGGTGCCGGGCGCCAGGTCGACATCCTCCGGCCGCACCTGCGCGCGCCTGGCCTTGAGGAACTCACCGATCGCGTTGCTGCCCACGTCTTCGAGGTTAGTTCCGTTCGGGAACGGAAGGGTGGGTGTGTCACTCCTAGTAGCGTGTCGCTGCTTAGTCTTGGTACCTGTGACTGGGAGGCTGTTGTCCGGCAGGTCCCCTTTCCTGCCGCACAAGGACTGTTGCCATGGCCTTACTGGTGAACGCGACAATCCACGAGGGGCGATCACCCGTCCGTGCGGGCCGAGGTCTTCACCCGGACGGGGAGCGGCTTTCCATCGTTCAGGCGCTGCCCGTCTACTGCATCCGGAGCAGGATGACGACGAGGCCCGCATCCGGGCCTGGAACGTCGACAGGAAACGGAGTTTCGCCCCATGCATCGGATTCGCGGGTTCACCATAGCCTCGGTCGCCTTGCTCTCCGCCTTCGGTGCGGCACCCACCGCGACCGCGGCCCCCACCCCGCCGGTCGCCAAGATCGCCTACAACTCCTGCCACAACGGCTACTTCTGCATCTACGACGACTGGAACGGCGGCGGCACCAAGTGCCAGTGGTCGCAGCGCGAACTGGCGAACACCGCGGACAACTGCTCCTTCATCCAGGCGGGGCGCAACGTCCGCTCGGTGTGGAACAAGACCGATCACCGAGTGCAGTACTACACCGCGACCAACTTCAACAACCGCGTCGGCTCCACCCCCTCCGGCAACGGCGGCAACCTGCAGGGCAACTACCAGATCCGGTCGTTCAAGCCCCAGTGACGGCCCGGAACCGCTGAACGCGCCGGGTCGCGGATCGCCATGCTCGGCCCGAGCGCTACAGCACGTAGTCCTCGCGCAGGTAGTGCCGGTACAGCGCGGACGCGACGGTGGACGGGTCGCCGTCGGCCAGCGCGTCCACGAGGTCACGGTGCAGGCCGGGCATGGCGGCCAGGTCCAGGTGCTGTTCCTCCAAGGACGACCGCATGACCGCGCCCATCTGGGCGTCCATCCCGGCGAACAGCTTCGCCAGGCGGGGCTTGCGCGCGGCGGCGACCAAGTGGCCGTGGAACGCCGTGTCGAGGTCGACCACAGCGGCAAGGTCTCCGTCGCGGGCGGCGTGCTCCATCCGCTCGACCAGCTCGGTGAGGGGGTCCAGGAGGTCGGCCGTGCCGTGCGCCAGCACCGCCCGGACCGCGCCCTCCTCCAGCACGTAGCGGGCGTAGCAGGCGTCCTGGATGTCCTCGTGGGACAGCCGCGTCACGGTGCTGTGGCGGCGCGGGCTGATCTCGACCAGGCCCTCGCTCTCCAGCCTGGTGAGCGCGGTCCGGACGGTAGAGCGGCTGACGCCCAGCTCCTCCGCGATCGACATCTCCACCAGCCGCGAGCCCGAGGGCAGCTCGTTGTTGAGGATGCGGGTGCGCAGCAGGCGGTGCACGCTGTCGGGCAGCGAGCGGTGTTCGAGGTCAGGCATCGGGGCACCCCAGCAGGTCCGGTGTCACTCCCACGTGGCCGGTCGGGTCCACGCGCACGTCGAAGTCCGCCGCGGGTCCGCACAGGATCGGCATCGCGCCGGGGCCGTGGCCGGGTAGCGGGCTGGACGCGTGGACCACCACCGCCATGGTCAACCACCCTTCCCGGTGCCCCGCGTTGTGCCGGACGTCGACGTCGTCGATGCATAGCAGATCACCCAGCCGCCAGTGCGCCGCATCCGCCCGGTCGACCTGCACGTCGAGGTCCCACTGGTGCGCGGGGCGGCCGAACCCGTTGCCCACCAGGTACGAGGGCACACGGGCACGGACGGACCCCACGTCCAGTGCCGCGAGCACGGCGGGGTCGACGTTCAGCACGGTGCTGCTGCCCCGGACGGCGGCTCCCTGGCCGTGCGCGCGGATCGCCACCCGGTCCGCGGGCAACATCCGGGCCAGCACCTCCTGCGGGAACACCGCGATCACCCGCCCCTCACGCTTGCCCAGCACGCGGCCGGTCGCGCCGCGCGCGTCGCCGGTGCGCACGACGGCTTCGTTGCCCAGGCACGCGAACGCGGTCAGCGCGTGGCAGGCCGCCGGGTCGGGGTGCACGAGGGTGACGCCGGGGGCCGCGTGGTCGCCGTCGACGTCGAACACGCCGTCGCCCAGCCGCAGGCCCAGCACGACGCCGCCGGTCGCGGTCGGCACGTAGGGCGCGCCGTCGCGGTCGACCAGGTACGGCGCGGGGCCGAGCCGAGGGGTCTCCACCTCGCCGAGCAGGGTGGTCCGGACCAGGGTGCTCACCAGTCGGCTCCGATGTTCGCGGTGGGGTCGTCAACGAGGTCGAACGCCTCGGCCGGCCCGGTGAACAGGGTGGTGGGGCCGGGTCCGTGGCCGAACAGCCGGCAGTCGCCGGTGCTGATCGCGCCGATGGTCACGTACCCGGCGCGGTAGGCCCGGCCGAACCGGTGGTCCTGGTCCCGCAGCGCCACCAGGTCGCCGATGCGCACGTCCGTGACGCCCATGAGGTCGGTGTTCGCGAACTCCGACGCCATGCCCGTGCCCGCGCCGGGAGCCGACCGCGGAATCCGCGCGGCGACGGACACCCGCAGCCTGCCGTCCGGGGCGGTGTCGACGGGCAGGTGCGGCAGCAGGTCGGGGTCGAGGTTCTTGACCACGACGGCGGGGTGGTCGAGCAGCCGCAGCCCTTGACCTCGGGCCCTGATCGCCACCCGGTCGCCCGGCGCGACCTCGTCCGCGTCGGCGAGGTCGACCAGCACGAAGGCGTGCTGGCCCAGGACGCGGCCGGTCGGGCGGTGACCGCCGAGCACGGTGACCTCGTTGCCCACGCACGCCAGGTATTGCAGGGCGTGGTTGGCCGCGGGATCGGGGTGCCACACCGACAGCCCCGGTTCGAGGTGGTCGGCGGCGTGGCCGGTGGCCGGGTCGCCGACGCGCACGCCGAGGGTGACCCCGCCCATGCCGGGCAGCAGGAACGCCCGGCCGTCGCCGTCGACCCGGTAGCCGAACCGGTCGCCCAGGGGCGGGCACACCTCACCCGCCAGCACCTGCGTCAGCAGCCGGTGGGCGTTGGTGCGCGGCGTCACCGGGGACCGAACCGGAAGCCGTGCGCGCGGATCGCCGGCGCGGTGACCGACCCGTTCCACACGTTCATGATCGGCTGGGCGCGCAGCACGTCGCCGACTCCGTCCACAGTGGACAGCAGGTCGAACACCGGCTGGGTGAACCGGGCTCCCCGCACGGGATCGGCCAACTCACCGTCCACGATCCGGAAGCAGGCGTCGCGGGTGACGCCGGTGATCGTGGACGCCTGCCGGTCGACCAGCCGCGTGTACCAGAACCGCTCGACGTAGAGGCCGTCCTCCACGCCCGCGACGAGGTCGCCCTCCGTACCGGGCGCCATCACGACGTTCGCCGCGACGGGCGAGGGCACGGCCTCGCGCGCCACGTGGGTGTGGCCCGTGCGGTCGGTGACGGGCACGCCGACGAGCCCGGCGGTGAGCAACGGCACCACGGCTTTGGACGTGCCCAGCACGTCGAACGGGATGGGCAGCCCGTACGGGTGCGACGCGTCGTCGGCGACGGTGACCAACTCGGAGGCCACCCGCAGGCCCGGTCTGGTCGCCACCCCGACGCCCGCCTGCGCCAATCCGCCCTCGAAGCCGAGCACCCCCAGGAACCCGAGCAGTTCGCAGGTGGCCTCGGGCCCGAGCACGACGGTGTAGGCCCCGTCGGGCAGCGGCTGCCGGCCCCGGGTCCGCACGGCGCGGTCGACGGTGTCCGCCACGGTCGCGGCGTCCAGGCCCAGCGCGTCGCGCGACCGGTGCAGGTTCGCCCAGTGCGCCGAGCCGTCCCGGTCGCCCACCGTGAAGCTGCCGGTGGCCTCGGTCGCCACCACGTGCCGCAGCGCGCCGGTGCTGGAGGCGACCGCGAGCTGGGTCACGGCGCGGCCGACCATGCCCGCCGCGGTGGTGCCGGCCCGGCGCGCCCGGGTCATCGCCTCGGCGGCGATCGCGATCCGGGCCGGGGCGTCGAACGCGGCGGTGTCGTCGTGCCACAGGACGTGGTCGTCGGTGTCGCGGTGCTGCGGTGTCCACGCCGAGCCCGGCGCGGTGGCCGAGCGGGCGAGTCCGGACGCGATCGCGGTGGCCCGGCGGACCGCGTCGGGAACCCGGTCCAGCGCGCTGGTCGCGACCCGCGCGGCGTGCCCGTCCACGACGGCCCGCACGACGACCTGCTGTTCGGTGATGTCCTGCGGCTGGTGGACGCGCTCGCCCGCGAACCGGGTGTACTCGCCCGCACGGGCCAGCAGCGCGGCGTCGACGTGGTCCGCGGCGGCGGCGCGGACGGCGTCGGCCAACAGCCCGGTGGCGCGGGCGGGGTCGACGGGAGCGGCGAAGGCCATCACGCCACCCCGATCCGGACGCCACGCACGAGCGTGGACGGCGCGCCGTGGCTGAGGAAACTCCACTGCTTGGGCTCGCCCTTGCCGCACGGGTAGCCGAAGATGCGCAGGTCGTCGGCCACCGCCTCGACCGAACCCCAGAACTCCGGGGTGATCCCGCCGTAGGAGAAGTTCTTCAGCAACCGCCCCCTCTTCCCGCCGCGCACCTCGTAGGCCACTTCGGTGCCGAACTGGAAGTTCAACCGCTGCTCGTCGATGGACCACGACCGGTTGTCGTCGGCGTAGATGCCGTCACCGAGCCGATCGCACAGTTCATCGAGTGTGCCCTCGCCGGGTTCCAGGTAGACGTGGGTGGCGAAGCAGACCGGTGTGTACGCCCAGCCGTCCGAACGCGCCGCCCCGGTGAGGGCCGCGCCCGTGCGTGCCGACGAGTCCAGAGTGGACAGTGTGTTGCGCACGATGCCGCGGTCGATGAGGGTGCGGCGGCGCGCGGGGGTGCCCTCGTCATCGAAGGCGAAGCTGCCGCGGGTGCCGGGCACGGTCGGGTCGCTGGTGATGGTGACGGCGGGTGAGCCGTAGCGCAGCGAGCCGATGTCGTCCACACCGATGAACGAGGTGCCCGCGAAGTTCGCCTCGTCGCCGATGATCCGGTCGAGTTCCAGCGCGTGTCCGGCGGACTCGTGGATCTGCAAGGACATCTGCTGGCCACCGAGCACCACGTCGGCGGTGCCGGACGGCGCGACCGGCGCGGTGAGCAGCGCCACCGCTTCCTCACCGACCCGAGCCGCGTTGGCCACCAGGTCGCGGCCGACGACGAACTCCCACCCGGCCGCGCCGGTGTCGCCGTGGAACGAGTTCGGGTAGCTGCGCCGCTGCACGTCACCGTGCCCGGCGGCGGTCGCCATCACCAGCACGCCGGACTCCACGAAATGCTGGTGCTGGCGGGATCCCACCGAGTTGCCGAAGTGCCGGTGCTGCCGCTTGGCGTTGATCCCCGCCTGCGCGGACACCACCAGGCGTGGTGCGGACACCGCGTCCAGCGCCTCGGTGAGCAGCGTCTGCCGGACGTCCTGCGCCGTGGCGAAGGGGTCGTGCTCCACCGCGGTCTCGTAGCGCCCGCTGTGCACTTCGAGTTCCGGGAGGCGCACCGGCTTGGACGCGCCGCGCCCCGCCACGGCGAGCGCATGCGCCTGACGCGCGGCCTCGGCGGCGTCGACGGCCTCGGCCAGCGGGCGGGCGGCAAATCCCCACACGCCGTCGACCAGCACACGGACCCCGATGCCGAGGGTGTGCTCGACGCGCTCGTCCACGTCCGCGCCCGACTGCCGGTACACCCGCAGTTCCTCCGCCTCCACCAGCCGCACGTCGGCGTACTCGGCCCGACCGCCGACCGCGTCCAGCGCCACCTCCACCAGCGCGCGGGCCGTGGCGTCGTCCGCCATCGCACCCCACCCGTGCGGGCTCACGCAGCGCCTCCAAGCGGGAAGTCGACCCACGCGCGGCGGCGGAACGACGCCTCGAACGCGTTGATCGTCTCCTGCACCAGCGCGCCCTGGGCGAAGTCGCCCTGGTTGGTCCCGCCGCCGGCCAGGATCTCGGTGGTGAAGTCGGCGCAGAGGTTGGCGTAGAACAGCGAGTCCCAGTCCTCTGTGGACGAACCGCCGGGCGGGAAGAACTCCGCCGGGATCTCCCGTTCCACGAACTCCGGATCGTCCTTGGTGGCCGTGCGGATCGTCTGGCAGCGGCCGGCTTCCTCCACCAGCCGCACGATCAGCGCGCCCTCCGAGCCGTAGAGCCGGGCCTCGATGCCAGGAAGGTTGCCCACCGTGACGTAGGAGGACTGGATGGAGGCAATAATGTCGGTGTCGAACTCGCAGATCCACATGTCGCCGTCGTCGATGTTCAGCCGCTGGCTGCGCCCCGTGGCGCGGACCACCCGCTCGGGCAGGAAGTTGCGCATCGTGCCGACCACGGAGGTCAGCCGGGCGCCGGCCCACCAGTGCATGATGTCGATGATCGGCGCGCCGTAGCCCTCGATGGACGAGGTGGCGATGACCTCCGGGTCGGCGTCGGGATCGACCTGGCGCATCGGGGTGGCGGGGTCGATCCACTGGCTGTTCTGCTCGAAGCCGTTGAACACGTAGGGCGTGCCGATGAACCCGGCGTCGACCAGGCTCTTGGCGTAGCGGACGGCAGGCGCGTACCGGAACGTGAAACCGAGTTTGGTCAGGAGCCCCTTGGCCCTGGCCGCGTCGGCGAGCGCCTTGGTCTCCCGGTAGTCCCGGTGCACCGGCTTCTCGCACAGCACGTGCTTCCCCGCCTCGATCGCCGCCGCCGACACCTCGAAGTGCGCCGTGTTGGCCGTGACGACGTCGACCACGTCGATTGACGGGTCGTCAAGCACCTCGCGGTAATCCCCCGCGGTCCGCCGGACCCCGAACAGGCGCGCGGCCTCCCCCAACACCTGCCGGTCGCTGTCGACCAACGCGACCACCTCGACCCTCGGATCACGCGACCACCCCGGCAGGTGCGCCCGCTGGGCCCACCGCCCCGCTCCGACGACGGCAACCCGCACCTTGTCCATGTCGCACTCCTCACCTGGGGTGCACCGACCGTATGTCGACTGTCGATTGCCGACAATCGACAGTGACTGTGACGCCCGACACACCGTGCCGGTCATCAAGGCAATTCCGTTGCCCGAACGTCCCCGATCCCGATCGTCGCGACAGCGCATTTCGTGGTCCTGATCGCATCATGTTGGGGCGGCACGGCCTGCTCGCTGTCACCGGCGCGCCCGGCCACAGCAGAACGGAGAACGGCAGTGGACGCGGACACCGGGGCACGGACGGCGTCGGAGAACTGGCTGCTGCTGATGGACCCGGTATGGCAGCCGGTGACGGACAACGACCCGCCCCCGACCGACGCGGTGGTCGGGCTGTGGCCGGTGGAGGACCACGACAGGCTCGGCAAGTTCCGCGCCAACCCGGACTACCGGCCGTCCGACGAGGACTCACCCACCGACCCGCTGGACACGGTCCTGCGGCTCGTGCTGATGGACCGGGCGACGACGGTCCACATCCAGTTGATGCTGCGGGACGCGTTCTTCGACATCGCCGTGGACGCTGACGGCAGACCGCTGGTGCGCACGTCACCGGACGACATCCCGTGCGTCGTCCTCGCCACCAGCGAACCGCACCGCGCCCGCGTCACCTCGCCGGACTGGTCACGCGTCGACCTGATCGAACTGGCGACGCTCCTCGCCGACGACATCGACGTGCTGATCAACCCGGGCGGCCCCGCCGAAGTGCGACTCACCGGCGACTTCATCCGCGAGACCGTGCTGCTGAACGACGAGGACCTCCGGACCGCCACCCCGGACAGCGGTGACACCGGCGGTCTTCGGATGGCCCGCTGGGAGGTTCCGGAAGATCGGGCACCGGGTCCGAAGACCGGCGGATGACCTTCGACCACACCGTCGAAGGCCACCCGAACCGCTTGGTGCCACGCCGCGGCCTGGAGGCTCGTCAGGAGCCGTCGTCAGGGGCTGGAATGCGCCAGGCCAGCATCCGGAGCTGGTCCTCGCCCGCCGCGGGCAGGCCGGCCCACGCGGCGGCGAGCTGCTTGTCGGACGGGTGACGGGCGGACTTCACGAAGGCCGCGACCAGCCGCAGCGACCCGGGACTGCCCGGGTTGAACAGCACATCCGCCCCGGCCGACAGCAGATCGGTCAGTTCCTCGATCCCGACCCGCTGCCACGAGGCGACCTCCGGGGACGACGACCGGTACCACGGTGAGGTCGCCACGAGCAGGCAGGAGACCCGGTCCGGGGACTGCACCACCAGCGGGTCTCCGTCCTCCCCGAGCGCGACCTCGTACTCGCTGTCGCGCAGCAGCAACCGCACCTGCGCCGCCACGGGACGGCCCGCGGTCAGCAGTCGGAACAACGCGTCGAGCGGGTCGGCCGGCGCCTCCGGGTCACTTGGGACATAGCCGGGATTGGCCCGGAAGCGGCCCAGTCCGGCGTCCGCGTCCACCGGCCACAGCCCCATGACGGATTCCACGGGTGGCTCGGTCTCCTCCCCGGTGGCCGTCCAGGCGGGGTCCATCAGCAGGTACCAGTGAGCATCGCGGGCTTCGGGCCGCACGGGTTCTCCTCTTCCGGGCAAGGGTTCAGTCCACCGGGCCGAGCAGGTGGCTCAGCGCACGGTGGACGGTCACCGCGTCGAGCCGTGCCGGCGGCTGATCGGTCAGATAGATGTGCGCCAGGAACGGCGCGTCCGGAGCCAGGTCGTGGTGCTCCAGGTAGTACGAGACGGCGTCCGGCCACAGCCACACACCGTCAGTGCGGTAGTTCATCGGCACCACCCGGCCGCGCTCGGGCGCCACCACGTCGGCCATCGTGTCGCCGCTGCCGAGCAGCAGCTCGCCCCCGCCCAGGTACGCGAGGACGCGCTCCCGCTCGGCGGGGTCGGCGATCCGGGGGTGGTCCTCGTCGAACACCGGGCCGCCCTCCGCGTCGACTCCGTCGAAGACCCGCACCACGAACATCTCGACGGGTTCGGCCGCCGCCCACACGAGCCTGCCGCCCGCACGGGCCGCACGCTGGTAGGACGGGGCGTCACCGGGACCGACGACCTCCACCCTCGGCACGTCCGCCCGTCCGTCCAGCACCCGGCACAGCCGCCCGGCGAGCGCCGCGAGGTCACCGCCGTCCGTCGTCACCACGTACACCGGCACTCGTGGTCCGTCGTCCCGCAACGGTGTGCGCCAGGCCATCCACAGCCCACGCGCGGACGGGGTCGCGGCCAGCACCTCGACCAACGCGGCAGTGGTTTCGTCACGCACGTCCTGTTCGCCTGCACCGGCGAACAGCCACACGAGCGGCGGTCGCACGTCGGAGAGCGGAATACCGGTGAACGCCCCGAACGCGGATTCATCCACTAGTTCGCTGAGCACCGCCGCATCCGCGACGCTCACCGGCACCCGACTCCGGGCCAGCTCGTGCGTGACCGCCACCGCCACGTCCCCCACCGCACCATCGGCTAGTTGCCGACGAGCGGACGCCAGGAAATCGTCCGGCACACGGCCCGCCAGACCCAGCAGCACTTCGTGCATCCCATCGGCGGTGGTCACACGATCACCTCGTTCCGTCGAGCCGCCGGGCGAACAGCCGCTGGAGGATCCGGTCGGCTGGATCGTCGATGAACGGGTCGTCGTCGTCGAGCTCCGCCTCCATCACCGCGTCGACGTTCGAGAGCAGCACCTGGGCCAGTCGCCGGGCGGGATCGCCGGCGTTAGCTTCTTGCCGGTGCTTGTACAGCAGGTAGGCCACGGCACTGAGCACTCGCCGGAACGCGGGAAGGAGCTCTCGCAGTTCGTCGGCGGACACGGAGAAGGCGCGCAGACCTTCGGCACTCGGGTCGTTCGCATATGGGCCCTCCGCACCCCAGCGGTCCACCAGACCCGTGCGGTCCTCCACAGACAAGTCGTCCACGTCCATGTCGTCCAGGGACACCTCAGGTGGCTGGACGAAAGGCAGGGCACGCAGCCGCCATGTGCGAGCGGACTGCGGGGTGTCGACCAGGAGGCTCTCGAGCTCCTCCACAGCCCACTTCACGACCCGGTGCCACGGGAGGTCCAGCTCCCGCGCGACTGCCCAGCCGTGGACGGAGAGCATCCGCGCCAGCGCCTCGCCACCGGCCGCTTCGCCGGCCTTCCGGCCGAACTCCTTCGCCTCGGCCGCGAACCGGAACTCGACCGCGGCCTGCTGGTCCGCCGGTCGCCACCACACCCGCTCGATCGTCCTGTGGGGCCTCGGGGCACCGCCCTCGGTGGGCGCGGCCTCCGCGACGGGCTCGACACCCGCCCGCGTCGCCTCTGCTCGTGCCCGCACCAGGCCGGCTTGTGCCTCCGCGGCCTCTTCGTACGTCTGCACGGTGTCCACGTATGCGCTGCTTCCGGCCCTTTGACGGGTGTACGCCGCGCCCGCACGCGTAGACGCGGCGTCGTCGAACACCTGGGCAGCCTTCATGCGTGCCCGCACAGCCTCGGTACGCACCTGCCGGGTTTCGACGCTCGCCTGCTCGACCGCGGCCTCGGCAGCCTCCAAGAAATCCCGCGCGAACTCCTGCGTCTGCGCATCCTCGCTACGCGCCCAGTCGCTGGCGATCGTCTCAGCCAGCACGGTCCGCAGGGCATGCTCATGAGCCTGCGCGGCATCAACACGGGCCTGTGCAGTATCGGCGCTCGCCCGCGCAATCGTCGCCTCATCGGCTTCCGCGTCCCGGGCAGCGTCCTCGCGCGCCTGCGCGACATCAACGCGCGCCCGTGCAGTCTCGGTGTGGGCCCGCGCGATGTCGGACGCACCAGACTCCTCGGCCCGCAAGGCATCTTCCCGGGCCTCGGCGGTCTCAACACGCGCCACCATTTCGTCGACACGGGCAGCCGCGGCTGCGGCACGGGCCTCCCTCGCCGCTGCGAACACCCGATTCGCCTCGATCATCGCCCGATTCCGCTTGGTGTCGCCCTCCAATGAGTAGGATTCCGCCCGCGCGATCTGGTCCCTAGGTGCCGCGACCTTCCGCAGAGCGTCCACGATAGCTTGCGCGGCATCAGCATACGCCGACACAGTCGAAAAACGCGCCCACGCAATCGTCACCCCGTCGACGCCCGCGGTCCGCAGGGCATCCTCATGAGCCTGCGCGGCATGAAAATGCGCCCGTGCGGCCTCAGCACGCTTCACCACGATGTACGTGCGCGCTGCCGCGATCTTGTCCGCATCGGCCATCTCGGTCCGCAGGGCATCCTCATAGGCCTGTGCGGCATCTACCCGTGCCCGCGCAGTATCAAGAGCCGCCTGGCTGATCGTCACCTTTTCGGCGCCCGCGGTCCGCACGGCATTCTCATGAGCCTGCGCGGCATTAACACGCGCCTGTGCGGCCTCGACACGCGCCTGGACAGCGGCTGTGCGGGCGCGTGTCGCCTCGACACGCGCGCGCTCGACAGCGTCCGCATCCGCCGACGAGAGCTGCTCCAGCTT
Source organism: Actinosynnema sp. CS-041913 (assembly GCF_050942485.1). NCBI lineage: Bacteria > Bacillati > Actinomycetota > Actinomycetes > Pseudonocardiales > Pseudonocardiaceae > Actinosynnema > Actinosynnema sp. CS-041913. The sequence goes on from NZ_CP192037.1 coordinate 5,728,942, forward strand.
CACCTTGAACTGGGCATGATCGGCCTCGGCCTCTTTGCCCGCGGCGCGCGCCAACATCATCTCCGCATGGCCGCGCATGGCCACCTCCGCGCCCCCGCCCGCGAACGCCGCGGCATCGACTCGGGTTTTCGCGGCTGACGCCCGCGCCCAGGCAGCGTCCGCCCGAGCCTGCGCAGCTTCCACCTGCAGTTTCACGATCGCCGGCACATCGGATCCATCGGCCTCCGCGCGTCGGAGACGAGCCTCGGCCGACACCTCATGAGCCTGCGCGGCCTCCGCTCGGGCCTGCTCGATCACCTCCGCGCTCTCGCTCGCGGCCTCCGCAACCAGCACCCTGGCCTCGGTAACCGCGTGCCGAGCCAAGGCGATCTTCAGCTCCACCGTCGCGAGCGCGCGCAGATCAGGCGCGGATCCCTGGCTGCGCTCCAGGAGGACGGCTTTGGTTTCGGCGGCCTGCACGCGATATTCCGCGGCCACCACCCGGTATTCCGCAACGGCCAGGGGGGAATTCTCCGCCTCCGCGAGGGCCACGCGCGCCCTGGCGGCCCGCACCCGTTGGTTCGCGGCATCCACATCGGCCTTCGCCGCCTCGATGCGGCGCTGCTTGGTCTGCTCCGGGTCAGCCTCCTTGCGTGCGGCCTTCGCATGTTCGACGGCCGCGAGGGCTTCCTCGGATTGCGCGGCCAACTGCGCGGCCTCGAACTTGGCCTCCGCGACGACTCGGGCATCGCCCCGGTTCGCTTCCTGCTCCCGCGCCCGATCCCGGGCCTGCCGCGCCGCTTGCCGCACGTCGTTGTGCCGCAATTTCGCGAGTTTCACCGATTCGATTTCCGCCGCGCGGCGTCCCGCCGCATTCCCCACCGCTATCGTCAACTGCCGGAAGAATTCCTCCCGATACTCGGCGCCGCGGTTCGGCTCGCCGGCGGCGCGCGGGCGAGGACCGATGATCGACTCGGCCCAGGGGTACCACGTCGTGATGAAGGCGGGGTCGGGTCCAGCGGGGTCGAGCACAGGCGCATCCTGGGGCGGCAGGTAGTCCGGTGGTGGCACGGGCTCGTGGTAGCCGGGAACCGGGTCCAGGGAAGACTGCTCGTCCGACCGCGAGATCCAGGTCAGCAGGTGGTCGAAGCCCACCATCACCTTGGTACCGGAACGCAGGTCGGCGACCAGCTTGTTCACGGAGTCTTCGGGCGCGGTCCGGATCCGGTACGCGATGTGGTGCAGCATGTCCGAGTACAGCTCCTTGGCGTCGTCCTCCTCCATCCCGCTCATGAAGTGCCATGTCGAATCGGGGACGCCGCGCTGGCGAAGTCCCTCCGGCAAGAGCGGACCGAGCCGCGTTCGTGCCTGGTCCAGCAGGAAACTGACGCGGTCTGGCCCTAGCCCTAGCTGCCCGAGTTGATCGCGGCTGGAGCCGAGCTCGGGCGCCCAGAACGACCGGAAGTCGGCGATCTTCCTGAGGAGCCGGTGTGGATCGACGTTGTCCAGCCGTTCCCGCACAACGTCCCACGGCACGGAGAACCCCTCGTCAAGCGTAACCCGCACGGGTCCGTCCACCGTCCACGTCCGCACCCACTCGGCGTGGTTGCGGATGATCTTCGCCGCTTCGTAGGCGCGCGAGAGCTGACGTTCGGTGGGATTCAGGTGGCCACCGACGAACAGCAGCGACGCAAGATACCGCGTGACGATGGCGTGCAGCTCACTCTGTCGGTCGCGGTCGGGTCCGATGCCCGGCAGCACTCGCGGGAGTGGGCCCACCATGGCCGTGGCGAAGCGAAGGGCCTTGTCTCGCGCCTGCGGTGGCTGCGCGTCGAGTCCGGGCTGCTGGCGGGCGGTAATTTCCGGCCACCTCTCCACGAACATGTCGGACAGAGCGGCCAGTTCGTCGTGTCCGAGCAGTTCGGTGAACCGCGCCCGCAGGTTCCGGGCGTGCACTGCCGTACCGCCGTCCTCGGCGCCGGAATTTCGTTGAGCCAACCTCGTTGACACGGCCGCGACCGCGAGCTGCCACAGTCGGTCCTGTTCCTCGGTCGAGGGGCCCAGGCCCGTGCGGCCGGCCGGCCGTTGCCCGAGCAACCTCTCGGCGTCCTGCGACAGCCGCGCGGCCCGGCCTGGGTCCCCCCAGTACACCGTCAGGTCCTTGTGTGAGACTACCCGCTCGTACAGGAGCGATTCGAAAGTGGCTGTCACGAGTGAGAGCGAACCGGCGTACGCCTGCGGGATCACCTGCGAGAACGGCAAGTCGAACGACACCCGGGTGACACCGTCGCCGTTGAACCAGTTCTCGAGGCGCTCCAGCAAGCTGCCCCATTCCTGCCAGTTCCTTTCCCCATCAGCGCCGAAGACGTACCGGGAGACTCCGACAACCAGCCGTTCGTACACCGTTACCCGATGCGCACCGACCGCCCCGTGCCCCGGCTCACGCAGCCGCCCGATCAGGGCCCGAGCGGCTGCTCGCATGTCGCGCGTGCTTTCCATCGCACTGAGACGCTGTTGTCGTGCGACGTAGGCCATCCTATCCAGGATCATCGACCCGTCGTCGTAGTCGAGCATTTTCTGGAACTCGAGCACTAGGGCGCGCGCATAGAGCTGTACCTCAAATTCGGGTCGGTTGGGCGTCGCCCCAATGGCCGCCACGGCGGCGACCATGCGCCGCCACAGCCGCTGCTGTTCCTCGGCGTCCAGGCCCGTTCCCCACTGCGGCGCCGGGCGCTGCCCGAGCATCATTTCGGCCTGCCGGCGCATCTCCGCGGCTCGGGCGTCGTTCGTGCCCGCCAACAGCATCTCGCCTTCACGCATGGTGGGGTACCTGGCAAGCTCGAACAGGGCGGCCTGATAGGCCGGGCCACCGAAGCCCCTCTGGTCCGAGCCGTTGTCCCAGCTCCGGAAGTCGAGCTGAGCCCTGCGCCACATGGCCTCAACATCGTGGTAGGGGATCGTGAGACGCTCCACGCCGTCGGCGTTCACTTCCGCCTCCAGCCACTCGAGCGTCGGCCGTGACTCGTCCAGGACGTCCGTCCAGGTGCTGCGACCGGCCACCTCCAGACTGCGCGCCAGTACTGCGGCCACCCGGTCGTACATCAGCGCGCGCCGCGGCACGAACCGGCCATCGGGCTCGCGCAGCGGGCCGAGCAGGGCCAAACTCACGGCGCGGTAGTCCGGCCGACCATCCGGGCGTGGGGTGACGAACTCAGGCGTCTCCCCATCAACCGACGCCGCCCACGCGAACAATGCGGATTCGCGCCGGGCCTCCCTGACGCGCTTCCAGAACGTCTCGTCGTTCACGACGAAGGAGAAGTCCACGGCGCTGTCGAACGGCACATCGTCGACAGCCGGCGTGCGCAACCGTGCGAATTCGTTGCGCATGTCGCGTGCCATCTGCCGGTAGTCGTCGATGCCCTGCGCGGGCATTCCCTGCACCCTTCGGTAGCCCACCGCCGCGGCCATCTCGTCGACCAGCGCGCTCTCCGGCAGTGTGAGGCCCCGGTGACGAATCCTCAGCCGCCGGTTGCCCGAATCGCGGCACTGGGCCAGCAGCTGCAGGGCATGGTGATCCGACAGCGCAATCCGCGGGATTTGCTCAGCCGGTGCGGTGAGGTGCCGACGCCATCGCGGATCGGACCGGAACGCGGTGATTTCCGCATCCGTCAGGTTCCGCGTCCGGGCGAGGACGTAGACGGCCTGCAGCTGCTCCCGCATCGCCCTGGTGGTCCGCCACCCGCCGAGCATCGCGTGCAGCTCGGCACCGGGCTTGTTGCGATACGCCCGGATCATCTCGTGCGCGAGCATATTCGTGAGCTGCCTGTACAGCTCGCTCAGCCGGCGCCCCGCAGGGACCTCCCGCGGCGTGGGCTCGGGACCGAGCATGGCTCGCGCGACCCGGAGCGCGTAGTGCTCGAACAGTGTTCGGCCGGGTGCGGGGCGCGCGACTTCCTCCACGGTCGTCGCTGCCGCCGCGGCGCGAACACGCCACCTCCCCGCCAGCGTCCCAATGGCGCTGAGCAGGCTGTCGGGCAGCATCTGGACGCTCGGGCCCTCGGTCACCCCGACAGCGGTCACCCCCTGCTTGTGGTGCGTCTCCCCCGCCTCACCCAGCCGCACGACCGACGCATCACCGAGCAGCCTCACCCCACCGGTCTGGAACACCTCAGTCGTACCCCGCGCAGCCACCTGCCCGGCAACCCGACCACGCAGCAGATCCCCCAACTCCGAGTCAACCGCCCCCAATCCACAACTCAGCCACACCAACCACGACTGCCGATCCCACGACGCCCCCGGACCGGCGCTCACACCCGACAACAACCGAACCATCTGCTCGGGATCGAGCTCCAGCTCCACCCCCGCCTCGTTCGCCACCCGGAACCTGCCACCGGAATGGTGCGCCGCCACGACGAACGGACGCACACCCTCCGGCACGCCGAACAACTCACGTGCCGACCCACCCGCACCCGACCTGAACGCCTTATTCAGAATCCCGGCCTCGTCGTCATCACGCGGGAAACCAACACCGATCAGCGCGCCATCCTCATCACGCAACTCGACGAACCGCACAGGCGGGTCGGCAACGGGTGCGGCGGCCTCCGGGCCGGACTGTTCGGACGGGCCCGCGGGCGGCACGGCAGCCGGCCCCGTCACCACGCTCCGGGCGCCGTGACCCGGCTGATCACCGGCACTCGCGACGTCCTGGTGAGCGGTTCGGAGCGCGACTGCCAGATCAGATTGCCCGGTCGCGACAGACCCGTGCCGCGAGTGCACGACCCAACCGCGGGGGTCAGGCGCAACCTCGTGGCCGGTCCGTCGGATCGCCCACAAGCGGCCCTGTCCGCCAAACGCCGGCTGGGAGGCGGTCAGGACCGGGTGGTCCTGCCTCTTCGCCCACGACTCGAACCACGGAGTGGTCTCGGCGCCCGGCGCCGACAGCACCACCGCGTTGTTCCGCCCGACGCCACGCTCGCCCAGGATTCCGACGAACCGCTCGCCGGTCACCTCCCCACCGTCCCAGAGCGCGATCCGACCGTTGGGCAACACCTTGGCCACCACCAGGTCGGCGCCCGGGTACTCCTCCATCTTCCGCGCCAGTCGAACGGCCTGTGCCACCGAGTGCGACTGGTCCGGGAAGAACAGCCCACCACGCGGCAGCCCCAGGGTTCGGGACCGGAGAAGCGGATCGTTGTCACCGGTGTGCTGCCAAGGTTCGGTCGTCGCGAGCAACCGCACGGCCTGCTCCTCCACGGCCACGCTCAGGTCGAGCAGGTCCAGGAACGCCAGCAGCTCGGGCAGCCGCGGGGTGCTCCTGCCCACCAGCGCCGGCTCGGCGACCAGCTCGTCGAGCCTCTGCTGGACCGACGTGTCCGTCGCCGCCATCGCCATCGCCGCACTGATCTCGCTGTACGCCTGCCACCGGGCGGCGTCCAGACCACCCGCCCAGAACCGGAAGACGACTCCGTCCTCGCGCCCGAAGCCGACCGCGTCGGACTCGTCCCGGTTCAACCGGTGGACGTCGTCGGCCGTCCGAACGCTGTCCGGACTCGGTGGGACCGGTATCGGGCCGGCCTCGGTCAGCACCCGATGACCCGCTCCCGCCGGCCCGCTGCCGAGCCGGTACAGCAGGGACTCGAACACCTTGGCCAACCGCGCCAGCTGCACGGACTCCGCCGGAACGAGCATCGGCCGAAGCCCGAGCGTGAGCTGCCCGCCGGTGACCGCGCCGTCGCCGCCCGCCTTACTGGCGAGCTCCAGGCGGGTGGCGAACCGCTGCCAGATGGGTTCGCCGGGATCCAGGACCGGCGACACGAGTGCCACCGTCGTGGAGCCCGGTTCCCGGACCAGCCGCCACTCGTCCCGCTCGAAATCCTCGACTGATTCCTCGCGGTCGGTCGACGCCTCGCGGCCCGCATCGAGTCGTGGGTCGTCGGACTCGGCAGCGCTGACGAGGCCGGCTTCGCGCAAGTCGTGCGCAAGGGCCCGCACCCGGCCGTCGAACCCCTCCGCCGGAAGCCGGAACCGCACTTCGAAACGAGCCTGCACGGCAGTGCGGGAACCCATGCCGCCGGGCACGCCCCCGGCATGGTGAACGAGGACAGGCTGCCCTTGCTGAGCGCGGCGGCCGGCCTCGGTGTAGTGCCACGACGCCCACATCCGGCGTACCCGGCCCAGCAAGTCACGGGCGTCGCCTTCCATCGCGCGCAAGCGGTCTACGGCCGCGCTGTCCAACGGCACATCGGCCGCGGAGGCGACCTGCCCGCGCAGTTCCGGCAACATGTCCGGCGGCAGCGTGTCCAGGTACTGCTTCGTACGTGCGAGGGCGCGCATGACGTCGCCAATCAGACGACGGCGTGCGTGGGCCTCCGCGATCGCCTCGGCCAGATCGGTCTTCCCGGTCGAGAAGGATGCCGTGCCCGTGCGCTCGGTCCAGCCGTGCTGGTTCATCTCGACCCGCTGCCGGCCGTCGTCGACGAACTGCCGCGCCGCCAGCACCCGTCCGTGCGCGTCGATCACCACGTCAGGCGCTGTCAACACGGGCCGCCCCGGCAGGCCCGCCAGCAGAGCGTGGAACCAGGGCGTCCTGTCCGCGCCCGATATCGCCAACGCCATGGTGCCGGTCAGATGGAGATGACGGCCCGTGAGGGCGTCGATGAACCTGTCGCCGTCTACGGTGCGACCGTCCCAGAGCGCGATCTGATCGGTTCCGGGCTCCAGGTCCGCGATGATGATCTTGACACCCTCGTACCCGTGCACGCGCCGAGCGGTCCGCACCGCGTCGGCCACCGACTGCCCGGGGCGCGGGAAGAGCAGGCCGCCGTTCGGCAGTCCCACCGCCTGGGCACGGAAACGCTGATCGTTGTCGCCGGTGTCCCTCCAGGGTTCGGTGGCCGCGAACAGGTACACCGCCTGCTCCTGCGCCGCGAGGCTCAACGGCAGCAACTCCAGGAAGTTCAGCAGGGCGGGCAGCCCGTCGTCACCGCCCTGCGCCAGCAGCATCGGCCGATCGGCCATCAGGGCGTCCAGACGCCCGTAGATCGACGGATCCCGCGCCGCCACCAGCATCGCCGCGCTGATCTCCGCCTGCGTCTGCCGCACGCCCGAATCCAGGCTGGCCGCCCAGAACCGGAACTCGACCCGGGCGCCTTCGCCTTCCGTGACGTGCTGGAAGTTCACCGCGTCGTGCTTCCCGGCGCTCAGCTTGAGCACGTCCTCCAGGGACGACACCGTGGCCGGATCCAGCGGCAGCGGATTCGGCCCCACCAGCTTGACATTGCGCAGACCGCCACCCGGGTAGTTGCCCAAGCGGTACAGCACCGCTTCGAACGCCTTCGTCAACTGGGCCAGCCGTACGTATTCGACCGGTGTCAACGGGGTTTCCAGACTCACGTTGACGTGGCCGCCCATACCGTCGGCATGCCCGTCGGCACTCTTGACAGAGGTCAACACCTCGTCGTAACGATCCCAGGTATCGGCGTCGCGGCCGGGCCGCAGCTTCGGCGAGATGAGCTCGAGCGCATTCTGGTCGGAGGCTTCCCACGACAACGCCCACCTGCCGGTGGCAAGCACCTCGGCTATCTCCTCGGCGTGCCCTTCGAACGGCTCCTGGCCGGGCTCCCACCCGAGAAGATCCCGGTCGGACAGGTCGATGGCGAGCTCGGCGATCTCGTCGCTGTCCCCTTCGGGGATCAGGAACTCGTCCTCGAATCCGAGCACGGTCCCCGGGAGCGAGGTGATGCCGCCCGGCACCCCGTCCCGGTGGAACGGCGGTGTGAACGCGCGGGACTGCTCCATCGTGCGTTTGGCCTCGTGGTAGTCCCGTTCGATCCACTGGGCGCGGGCCTGGTAAGCCTCTCGCACCAGAAGTTGGACCGAGTGCGCGAACTCACGCAACTCCTCGGGGTCCCTTGCGGCGAAGTCGTCCCGCCGCACCGCATCCCGCCACGCGTCGGCTTGAGCGCGCACCTGCGGCGGGTAGTCGGGCAACGCCTGCAGGTGCCGGTGCAGCGCGGCGACGCCCACCCGCACCTCGGACACCAGCTTCGCCCTGGCATCCGGGTCCATCCGGGTCGTCGGGCCCCCGATCGGCCTGGTGTCGATCAGTCCATCGGGCCGCAGCTGGATGCTGTCGCCTTCCGCTTCGGCATCCGGGGCCAGCAGGATGCGCCGGCCCTTGATCACCCCGACCGAGGCCACCGCCTGCTGGTGAGCGGGAAGTCCCTCCTGGTCCAACCGCACCACCGATCGATCAGCCAGCAACCTCACCCCACCGGCTTCGAACACCTCCGGCCTACCCCGCGCGGCCAACTGCCCGCCAAAACGACCACCCAGCAAATCCGCCAACCCCCGGCCCACGACCGGATCAACCGCACCCACCTGACAGCTCAAATACACCAACCACGGCGCCCGACCCTCCGATACCTCCGCCCCACCCACAATTGACAACAACAACCGGGCCATCTGCCCGTAATCAAGACCAAGCTCCACCCCCGACTGATCCGCCACCCGGAATCCGACCACATTATGGTGCGCCGCGATCACCAACGACTCGGCACCCTCCGGCACACCGAACAACTCACGCACCGACCTACCAGCGCCCAAGTTGAACGCCTGCCGCATCACCTCCTCTTCAGCGGCGCCACGCGGGAAACCAACACCCACGACCACACCCTCTTCAACCAACTGAACGAACCGCACATCCTCCGGCCGCACATCGCCCCGCCCCGGTACGCCCTCCACGATCCGAAGCAACGTCTCCGCTTGCCGCGCCACCTCCGCCCGCGCCGCCTCCGCCCGCGCCGCCGCCGCCCGCGCCGCCGCCGCCCGCGCCGCCTCCGCCCGCGCCTCCGCCCGCGCCTTCGCCCGCGCCTTCGCCCGCGCCTTCTCCCGCGCCTTCTCCCGCGCCGCCGCCGCCCGCGCCGCCTCCGGCCGCGCCTCCGCCCGCGCCACCGCCCGCGCCACCGCCGCCCGCGCCGCCTCCGCCCGCGCCTCCGCCCGCGCCGCCTCCGCCCGCCAACGCTCACTGGCCTGCCGGTCTTCCTCAAACCACCGCGCCCGCTGCGCCGGACGCTCCTCCGGCGACAAACTCCCGAGCACCGTTTGCCGGTGCTCGCTCAGCTCCGGTTGCGCAGCCTCACCGCTCACGAGCGCGGAATCGCCGGTCACATCCGCGGGAATACTGATCCGCGCCTCAACCGTGTCTCCCTCGCCGGGGAGCACCTCGATGCTCACCGCGTCATGGAAGACGCTGTCGACGCTCGGCAACAGGTGGTCATCCGCCTTGTCAGCACGCACCGACTCGATCGCCTTCAGCACCACGACGGAAATCTCTCCGACGCGTTTCCATCGGTCCTTGCCGGCGCCCAGTCTCACCAATAGCCGCGGACGGTCGGACTCCTCTTCGAACACCCTCTCCGCGAAACCCTTGGCCATCCACGCCAAACGCTGCCGATGCGCCTCCGGCAAAAGCGCGCGACCAGCGACGAACGAAAGGTCCAAGCTCGACGCATTCGCGTAGTAGTCTTCGGACTCCTGCGGCGAGTCGAAATCCACCTCGACCCGGCCGAACACGGGGGCGGATCCTGGGAGGCCTGGCGGCCAAGAATCATGCTGCACCGTGAAAGGGATACTCAGCTCGCCCCGAGCATCCAACAGCGTGCTCAACTGCGCAGTCATCGCCGTAGACCGCCTGTCGGAGGTGCACACGAACAAGCGCACATCCGGCGCCTCGACACCCGGACCCCGTCTCTCGATTTCCGCCGCAATCCGGGCACCGATCTTCATCAACGACTCTTGATGTTCCGGTTTGAGCTTCGGCGGGGAACCTTCGGCGAACTTGCCCTCCCACGCCACTTCCGCCGAAGAGCCGAACGGGAAGGAGAGTCTGGACCACGGCCACCACGCGGGGTCCCGCGCGGCCTCCTGCCGGTCCAAGTGCTTCAGCTTCTTCCGCTGCGCATCATACCCCGCTTTCTCCCGCTTCAGCCGCGCCAACCCCTCGGTGCGCCGGGGCTCAGGCAGCTGCTTAACCTCCTCCCGCTCCATTTTGAGCCGATGCGCCCAATCCTCGGTGGCTCGCTTGTGCCGCGCCAATTCCTGTGTGCGCTGCCGCTCATCGGGCAACTTCTCCGCCAGTTTCTTCCAACGATGAGCGCTAGGGACCCAGTCCTGCTTCGCCACCGTATACGCGAAGCTTGCCGGAAATTGCGCCTGGAGGTGCTCCAGCACGATCGGCTCCGCAGGGTCGGGCCCCGGCCCGAGGTGGGGAGTCTGGTCCGACCCCAGAGCTCCGCCGGACGGCTCCGCACGGCCGACCTCCGACGCGTCCTCCACGTCCGGCGATTCCAAGGCGTCCGCCATCGCCACATCGCCGCGCACCGCGGCATCCGGTCCACGTTCGGGCTCACCAAGCGCCGGCTCCGGTCCACCCGGATCAGCGTCCCGATCGGAAGGCATCGCAATCGCCCCGGAGCCGGGATCACCGGCCGACAAGTCGTCCCAGAACCTGTCATCACCCCACGGAACCTCCGACAACCAGGCGAGGCCCTCCGACTCCCCTGCCTCCGGCACCCCTGCCTCGGCAAGCAACCGGTCGAACACAGCACCAGGCCGGTTGGGCAACAGCCCCACCGCAGACGAATCGGAGACCGACCCGCCGAACAACGAATCGCCACCACCCGAGCCGGGACCACCGTCCTCCGGATAGACCAGAAGATCCTCCCAAGCGGGGTCCAATTCGGCAGGCGGTTCGCCGTACCCGGCCTTCTCCGGACCGGCGGGACGGAACTGACCCGGCTCACCCGTGAACAACCCCGGCGTGTGGTTGTCCGGCCAGTCCGACCCCGACGGGAAACCCTCCTCCCACGAAGGACCACCGGGCCACCCACCCTCCGAACCCGGAACACCACCCATCTCCACATCACCCCGGCGGAACTCCTCCGCTCGCTGCTCCTCCAGCGACCTCGGCGCCGCCGCCTCTTCCTGCCGACGACGCTCCCTGTCCCGCCGGTCTTTCTCCACCCACCGCGCCAACTGCGCCGCACGCTCCTCAGGCGGCAACTTCCTGAGCCTCGCCCGCTGGTATTTGTTCATCGGCATTGGCGCAACAGGCTCACCCCCGTCCGCGGAGGGAACCACGAGCCGCGCCTCGATCGTGTCCCCGCCCATGACGGACCGCTCGATCTTCACGACGCTCTTGACATCCGGCAGCAGACCCCGCCTGCCGGCACGCGCCGACTTGAACGCCTCCCGCACCACCTCGGAAACCTCGTCGTCGCGCTTCCTTGCGATCTTGCCGCCGTCCAGTGTTACTACCAGCCGCTGGCCGTCGGCCCGCCCGTCGAACACCCGCTCCGCGAAACCCTTGACCATCCACCCCAAACGCTGCCGATGCGCCTCCGGCAAAAGCCCGAGACGAGCGGCGAAGGAAAGGTCCAAGCTCGACGCATTCGCGTAGTAGTCTTCGGACTCCCGCGGCGAGTCGAAATCCACCTCGACCCGACCGAACGCATCGGCCATTCCAGGGAAGCGCGACGACTGTCGTTTATGGTGCACCGTGATACGGATTCCCAGCCCGCCCAGGGCATTCGCCAGAATGCCCTGCTGGGCGGCAATCTTCCGACGGAAGGCATCGCTCTGCGCGGTGGACGAAACTACGAACACGCGCACATCCGGTGCCTCGACATGAGGACCCCGTTCCCCGATTTCCTTCTTGATCCGAGCGCCGAGCTCCGCCAATGCCGCTTGATCAACTTGGGACAGCTCCGGCGGGTCGACTTCGAGGAATTCGCCCTCCCACTCCACTTTACTCGGCAGGGTGAGCGGGAAGGAGTGCCGGGACCACGGCGAGTGCGTGAGCTGCTCCCCCCGGACCGACTGCCGGTTCCCTCCCGCCTCTGCCGCGATCGGCTCGTCGGCAACCCGCCCGGTGTCCCGCAACCGCTCCTGGGTTCCGGACGGCCCAGGTTCTCCCGGACGCTCTCTTCGGCTCGACCGCTCGGGCACACCGCGCCGACCCGGGCGACCGCCGGGGCCCCCCGTCATCCGGGGGTTGCCGGTTTCGGAACGGAGCTGCTTGGACAACTCGACTGCACCGGCCTCGGGTTCGAGCTTGTCGCGGTCCATAAACAACCGCCACGCCACCAGATCGAAGACCGCGTCCTCCCGCTCCCGCCCAGCACGGTCCTCCGCGGACAGATTGCCTATACGGACGGCGATCTGGTGCTGCGGCGTCACGATCTCCGTAGCCCGCCTCCACCACGCATCCGCGGCTTCAACGCTCAACTTGCCCCGGTAGAGAACCCTACGGGCCTCCGCCAACTCTTCCTCCCGGCCGGGCAAAGGACCCGGCGCGACCTGTCCAGGATCCGGCCGCATGGCCGATGGCCGGGAGAACCCGGTACCGACCACCCTGCCCGCCGAATCCGCCAACGGAATCACCGATCGGGGTGACGGACGGCCCTCCGTGTGAGGGGTGGGCTCCTCGGGCTGCGCGTCGGGATCCGCCGATGTGGGCGCCGCCGTGCCGACGGTCGTTCGTTCCGGTGCCGGGTCGTCCGCCGGGGAGACATGGCCGGGCGACATCGCGCCCTCTGGCCACGACCGACTCCGGACGTCGCCGTCGTACCCGGCCTCACTCGCCAACACCCGCAGCGCGTCCACCCGGTCCCGGAACTCCGGCGAGTCCGCGTGGTTGGTGACGAACAGCAGAGACGGGTACCCGCGCCAGTCGCCGTACGTCTCAGGGTCGAGAGCCGACAGGAAGGCCATCAGAACCGGCGCGTCGACGGTCTGGGTACCACCGTCGCGCAGCGGGATCTCGAAACCTTCGGGACCGTGCGTCACCGCGACGGTGAACTCGTCGGGCGGTCGCGTACTACGCCGGAACGCCTCGCCGAGCCTGTCGCCCTCGCCGGGCAGGGGGAACCCGACACCTACCGCGTTTCCACCCGCGTCCCGCAGCGGGACGATGTCCACCTCGGCCTGTGGTGGCGTGAACTCGGCCAACGCTCGACCGTCGGGTTCCGGATCGCGGATCTCGAACTCGGGCTGTTCGAAGCGGGCTCCCTGCTCGACCGTCGGGTGGATCGCCGTGAAGTGCTCTTGCAGCGCTTCCATGACCACGCCGACCACGGCGTCGTCGGCCGCCAGGGTCAGGGTGGGGACCGGCATGCCCTGCGCTTGCCGCCGAGCCACGACGGTGCCGGTGAGGTCGAACAGCCGGAACAGCTCCGACTTGGCCGCGTCGGGCAGCTTGCCGGTCGTCGGATCAGGGGTGATGTCCACCGGCGGCGGTCCGTCCGCGCCGAAAACACCGGCCGGGTAGGTGTACTCGCCGAGCCGCATCGCGAGACCCACGTCGGACACGACGAGGACGTCCTCGGGCAGCGCGGGTAGCACGACCGGGTTCGGCCGCCCCTGCTCCCACCGCCCCAGCGTCGCGGTCCGCACCTGCATGGCGAGCTCCGGTCGGGAGGCGATGAAGCCCAACGCGGCCGACCAGATCCGATCGGGTTCCGCGTGGCGCGCGACCACCTCCGCCACCACGGTCAGGTGCAGGTCGCCATCGCGGTTGCGCAGATCACGCACGAGGGTCTGCACGACCTTCTTGGTCAGCTCCACGGTCTCGTGGGGACCGCTCACCGGCGGCACAGCCGTCTTCGTCGCTCCTGGGAGCCAACTCTGCGCCGTGTGCATGGTGACCGCGCGCACGACCGGCTCGTGGACGTATCCCAGTCCGGGCAGGAAGGATCGCAACAGGAAGTCTGGACCAGTGCGACGCATCACCGAGTTGCGTCGCGCTCGCGCGTCCCCGGACCTGTCGAAGAACTCCTTGTTCATCGTTTCCGTCGCGGGGTCGAACAGCTCACGTTGCCGCTTGTCGTAGTTCTTGGCGATCCCCTGGAGCGCCAGGCCGGCGAGCGGGTGGTTGCGCGGCATCGCGAACGCGGCGTTGTTGAGCATCTTCGTGCTGGTGTGAAGCAACGCCCACGCCTCGGGCGAGTGCACCACGTCCGCGGCGAGGCCGACATCGTGCACCTCGTTGTCACCGTCGGTGTAGATGCCGCCGAACGCCCGCACGACCTCGAACCTGGCGATGTCGCTCGCCGCGGCCCAGCCCCGTCCGCTCTGCTTGTGCAGTTCGCTGCGGAAGAAGGGGTGCAAGCGCATCGGCGAGTTGTCGGAGAACACCTCGTCGAAGTTGAGCACCCGGACGTTGTGCTCGACCGCCCACTCCGCCATCTCGCGGATGTCCGAGTGCTCGTCACGCCCGCCGTCCGCCGGTGGTGGCGTGGCGCGGGCGGCTTCGAACACGCGGCGTGGGATGTCCGTCCACACCACGGACGTGCCGGTCCGGTCGCCGGTGGCGCGGTCGAAGTACAGATCGGCCCCGGCGCCGAACCGCTGCCTGATGTCGCGCGTCGGGCCGCGGTCGACCAGCGGGCTGCCCATCCAGATCGTGTGCAGCAGCTTCGGCATCTCCAGCCGCTCCGGCAGCGGCGGGACGTCACCGGGCGCCCAGTCGGTGCGGGTGTCCGCCGGCCGGTCGACGCCGATCACCAGATCGTCCCGGGAAGCCAGGCTCTCGGCGGTGATCACGTCCGGTGTCGGCCTGGTCAGGTCCATCAGGTCGAACAAGGCCGGGAGTTGCGCGGTGCTCACGCGGGAGATGTCCAGGCCCGCGAGGAAGTTCGGCGCCGGGGTCGGGGCGAGCAGGCCGAACAGGTCGGGCCCGATCAGGTCGTGCGGCACGACGGGATCCGCCACGGCCGCGTCCCTCAGCGCCTCCTCCAACGGGATCTCCGCCGCCGGCCGCTGGTCGTCGATCTCCACCCTCGGCGAACCAACCGGAGCAGGGCGACCGGGGGACATCTCTTCCGACTCGGCCGAGCCGCGTCGGCCGTCGCCCGGTCCGGGGGTCGTGGTCTCGGCCGGAGATTCGGCCGACAGGGCCTCATCGCCGGCTGCCGGCTCCTGCGGGTCCGTGGACCGCCCGGGTGACCCGTCGTCCGGTTCGGGAGAACCGGGAGGGGTCTGGGCATCATCCGGCGCGGACGGGCCGGCGGCGCGCGCGGACAGGTCAGCGGCCCGCTCCGCTCGTTGCACCGCCTCGCCCGCGACCACGTCCGCCGCCGCGACCAGCCCGGACCGGTGGTGGCCTTCAGCGGCCTGGTGTGTGTAAGTAGCGATCTGATCGGCGTGGTGGCGGGCCTCGCGTGCGGCGTCCCCTGCCGTGCGGGCAGCGGCCTGCGCGGCCTCGACAGCGGTGTGACGCGCCGCGGTCTGCTCTGTCCTCGCCGCGTTGCCGGCTTCCCGCGCCGCGACCTCGGCCGCGTGCTCGGCGGCTTCCGCCGCCCGGGTGACGGGCTGGGCCGCCCGTGCGGCGGCGATCTGCAGGTCGTAGTACTCCTTCGCCGCCCAGTACGCGGCCTCGGCCCTCCGACGGGTGGCCCCCGCGACTGCGAACTCACCGGTGGTCTCCGGCGTCTGCCGCAGCCGAAGCCCTTCGAGCGCCTTCTCCGCGTTCTTCCAATCCTGCCCGGCTTCGTGCAGCCGGGTCACCGCCTCGGTGAGGGGCTGGGGCAGCGGCCGTGCGGGGTCCGGTCGATGCCGGACGCCATATGCCTCGTGCACGACGAGGTCCGCGACACCCACTCCGGACGGGGCCCGCCAACTCTTGGGCCTGGCCACGAACCGGAACTCCACGTCGTGCAGGTCGACCTGGGTGATGTTGCCGCCCGCGGCCGGCGGTGTCGTGACCTTGTCCTTGGGCCGGACGCGGTTCGGCGACGCCTCCAGCGTGTCGTCGAGGCCGCCGACCGGCACATCGGTCCGGACGTTGCTCATCGCCGAGCCGAAGTTGTTGCGGCCCTCGCTGAACTGGTTCGCTCCCGCCGGGTGCGCGGCTCCACCGCCGGCCAGCAACGGATGACCGGTCACCTCCACCTCGTGCCCCGTCCGGGTGAGGGGCGTGTCCTGGTAGTAGGTGTTCGTCTTCGGTTCGATGTCCACCCCGGCGCTGGCCGACGACAGCTTCGGGTCGTGCCGGAGCCGGGCGTGCACCTCCAGGTCGTGGCCCGCCAGCGGCACCACGTACTCACCGCGCATCATCAGCCCGAGACCGGCCTTCACCGCCGGCAGCGTGAGCGCCGTCCTCAAGTCGACGACCGTTTTCGAGTCCACGTTCGCGCGGAGCGTGCTCCCGGCTCGCGCCACGGCCAGCAGCGCCTGGTCGCGGAGGTCCGCCAGGTCGCCGAAGTAGTGCTCGGCTTGGAAGGCCCCCCGCTCATAGCTGAACCCGCCGGCGGCCGGCTCGCGTGCGCCGGGGTCGGTCACCGTGACGTAGCCGGGCTGTGTGCGCCACTCGGCGAGCTCCGCGGCGGTGATGCGCCGCGGGCGTACGAGCTTCCGCGGACGGTCCTGGTCGGCTGTCGACGGCCGCGGGACCGCCTCGCCCAGCCGCCGCCTGCCGCCGGACGGTGCGGGGAACGACTCCTCCGGCAGCTTCAACAGGGTCACGTCACCGCGCCGCGTCACGTCTGTCGCGACCACTTCCCGGGCCGTCTGGTGACCGGTCTCGTCCAGCCCGAAGTCCCGCTCGACCCTCAGCTCCAGCGCGAGCTGTCCGGAGTAGGCGGCCATGGGGCCCGAGGTCTTCGCCTCTTGGCTGTGCTCGTCGAGCCGACCCACCGTCCGCTTGTCGTCCCGGACGGACAGCGACGCGTCGGCCGTCAGGCCCTGCCCGAGGTTTCCCGCACCGGGCCCGGTGCCGGTCTGCTGTCCGGCAGCCACCGGGTCGGGTTGCGCCCCGAGGCGGATACCAGGACGCACCGTCGCGGCCACCGTGGCGACCGTGAGCCCGGAGGATCGCGATGTGGTCCCCTGCGTCGCCAAGAGGTCCACCACCGACAACTTGTCCACGTGCTCGATCCCGGAGAAACGGGGAGCTTCGACGAAGCTGGGATCGACGCCCAGGTAGTAGGTCTTGCCTCGCCACCGGCCGACTTCGAGTCGAACCGGCTCGATCCGCCCGCCGTTGAGCGCCGAGTTCAGCGTGCGGTGCACGTTCGCCAGGAACTGCTGCACCTGGCGGTAGTTGTCGTGGGTGGTGTCGTGCGGAGACTTCGGCAGGAACAGGTCCGCGGCCTCTTCGCCGAGGCTTTCCGCCAGCCTGCGATGCAGGTGTGGGATGCGGTCCCGCAGATCGATCGTCGTGGTGATCGCGCCGAGCCCCAGCGAAACGCCCTTCCCGCTCACCACGGACCCGGGCACCTCCGCCACCGGCGGGGCCGTGCCGGTGTCACCGGTAGGCTCGGCACGCCCACCGCTCGCGGTGGACGGACCAGCGCCAGGCTGATCAGCGGGGGCGGGTGCAGGGGCAGGCAGGCCGCCCATCGCCGCGATCTGCTCGTCGGTCGCCCACATCAGCATGGACCGAGGCAGCTCCAAACTGACGCCGGCGCGGGTGGGCTCGCCGTCGGCCAACACCTCCCACTTGTCGAAGTTGCCCCGGTACTTCGCCTCAGCCGCCACTTCTACCCGCAGATCGACCCAGACCAAGGTCTCCTTGACCGGTTTCGCGCCCATGACCGAGGTCCGCTCGGCGGCCTCCACCACGTTGTCCGAGCCGTGCCCCGTCCGGAAGGCCAGCAGCTCGACCAGACCGGCGAAGACCCCGCGGAACCGGGTCACGATGTCCCCGCTGCCCGCCGAACCACTGATCGGGATCACCGCGTCGACCACGTTGGTGGTGTACTGGCTGCCGTTCCCGTCGGACTTCACGAGGCCCGTCGAACCGCCGTACCTCTTCTCGATCGACTGGTACTCCACCGGCGAAACCGGCGTGGGGTTCGCCGGCGTGAGCACCACGGCGGCGTCCACGTCCAGGTCACGACGGCGACGTTCCCAGGTTCGGTGGACGGGGATCGGCTCCCACCTCCGCCTGCTCCTCCGGAGCGAGTCCGGGGTGAGCCGCTCCTCGCCGGAACGCGAGTTCGTGCCCCGTGGGAACACCGCCCTCCCGTCCGCGTCCACGGCGTCCACCGGGTCCTTCGACGCCGCGAAGACCTGGGTGTCCACCGCATCGCCGATGTGGTCGGTACCGAGCACCGCGACGACCACGACGTCGTCCAGCACCCGGGGGGCCTTCCTGTGCAGCTTGTTGGGCGGCGGCACCGGGGCCGCCATGGGCACCACGTTGCGCGGAAGCACCGGCATCAACGGAGTCGGCGGGGTCGTGGTGGTCAACGCCTCCGGCACCAGGATTCGCAGCGGCACCACCACCGGCCCCAGTCGCCACTCCCCGGTTGGGGCGGGATCGGCGACGTCATCCGCACCGACCAGCGGCGGAACCGACTTCCCCCGGCGGCCCAACGTGATTCCCCGTAGCAGGGCACTGGGCCGCACGTATGAATGGACATCGATCCAGATCTCCAACGACGCGATGTAGGCCCACACCCTCCCTGCCTCGACCCCACCGTCCTGGGCGACGGTGTCACCGTGCTCCCGGGCCGTTCCTTCCTCGTTCTTGCCGACCAGCGTGTCGGAATGCGACCAGAGCTTGCTCCAGGTTCCCCTCACGAACACCAGGTTCGATGACGGGCCGGCACCGAAGGGCGTCCACACGGCGATCTGGAGACCGGCGTCGAACTTCGTCGGCTTCGTGCGGGTGGCCGAGAAATCGAGCTTCTCGACGGTTTCGCTGGTCACGGAGGACGTCTCGATAGCCGGCTCACCGAGAGGACGGACATCGACGAGCCGCGCCCACGGGTTCACAACGTTGACGTAGTCCTGGAAAGTCGACTTCTTCGTCAACGCGAACCACAGCCCGCGATCGGTGAGCATCGTGTCGATCATCTCGGAAAGATGCCCGTCCGACAGGTCCTGCCGGAGCTGCTCGCCTCGCCCGAGCAGTCGTGCCACGGATGCCTTGAGGCCGCGCGAGTACCACGCGACCTCGACATCACCGAACTCGACGACGTAGTCGCTGCGGGTCAGGTGATACCACTTGCGGCCGGGGAGCTTCCGCAGAGCACCAGCCACCAAAGCGTCGAGGCTTTTCCCACCACTGAAGTCGTCGACGGAGGCGCCACCGATCGAGGTGCCGTCCAGAACATAGGGAGGTGGATAACGTTCGAACTGCGCTGCCGGACCTCTCTCCGGCCCCATAGCCGCATCCCCGGCCCTGTTCTCCGGCATCGTGGCCGGCGAGCCGGCAGCCGCCGGCTCGCCGGCCGTGGCGGCATCGGTCCGGCCGGGTCCCAGCCCTGCCCGCTCGGCCTTGTCCGCCGGAGTCGACTGGTACGACACGATCTCGCCGTCCAGCGTGCGGACCCCGCCACCCAACTGCCGCACCTGAAGCCGGTGCACCGTCCGGTACCGGACCGTATTACCGGTCGTTTCGACGGAGGTTT
Organism: Actinosynnema sp. CS-041913; assembly: GCF_050942485.1. Taxonomy (NCBI): domain Bacteria; kingdom Bacillati; phylum Actinomycetota; class Actinomycetes; order Pseudonocardiales; family Pseudonocardiaceae; genus Actinosynnema; species Actinosynnema sp. CS-041913. Next base: position 5,748,336 of record NZ_CP192037.1, read on the forward strand.
TGGTCAACGCCTTGTCCGAGTGCCGCAAGATGTGCTCTTTGGAGTTTGATAGGCCGACGACAGGCCCAGCACCGACGAAGACCGCTTCGGCGTCGCCGCCTACCGCCACCACCACCATGCCATTCGCTCCCCGGCTCGTGGTGTCCGCGTTCGTCACCGTGTCCTTGACGAACCTGCCGGTCGTGTTCTTCGCTTCCACCGTCTCGATGTACTGGACGGTTTCCGCCACGGCCCGCATCTCGAACATGCTGGCCGTGTTCCACCAGCGGTTCCACCAGCGCTCGCCCTCCGGCCCCTTCACCAGCGGCTGCGACCGCACCCAGCCCGCGTCGGGGTTCGCCCCGTCGTCGAACACCGCCATCTTGTGCCAGTGGAACTCGATGTTGGCGTCGCTCAGGAACTCCTGCAGCGTCTCGCGACCCGTCGAGCCGATCTCCCTGAGGCTCGTCGGCAGTCCCGTCGCCGCCTGGTCGAAGAGACCGCGGCCTCGCTCGGTGACCGAGTACACGGTTTCCACCGCGGGCGCCGACGGCAGATCACCCTGCACCGGACGCGGCGGGTCGCCGGGATCCGGCCGGGCGAACGACACCGGCGCGCCGAGATCCACCGTGCCGGTCACCGACGGAGCCCGTCCGGAGCCCTCCGGATCCGCCGGGTCGTCGATCCGCCCGACCGGCCGTCCTTTGGGATCCAGCAACGAATAGGTCACTCGGACCGGCACCCGAACCGGGTGCAGCTCTCCCCACTCGACCTTGCTCGACGCCGTCGTCTTGCGCTGTCCCTCCGCAACGTGTGCCGAGTTCGGCGCAAATGGCAGCCCGACGCCCGCACCGAGGATCAGGGGCGGCGTCACGAGGGCCGTCGCCCGCGCGTTCAGGCTGCCGTCGCGGGACGTGCCCGTCACGTTGTCCGACCACGTCTTGTCGTCGCTGGACGACACCGCCGGATCCGGCTCGGCTTTGCGGTCGAGCGCCTCCACCTGATCCCACAACAGCTCGGCACGCAGCGTCAACTCGTAGACCTTCTTGCCGACCACGATCCGATAGGGCGGCCGGTGGTTCTCACCGACGAAGGACAGAACCTGTGCGTTCACCTCCGCCTGCACCTGCGCGAGCTTGCTGTGTCCACGCAAAGCAGGCACCAGCTCGGACAGACGCGCCCGGATGTCCGCGCCATTAACGGGCGTCAACTGCCGCGTCGGACCCGCGGCCCTGTTCTCCAGCAGGTAGTCCGGAACCTTCGCCCGCACGGTGTCCGGGTCGAGGGCGTCGGCCGGTCCTCGCACAGTGTCCGGGTCGAGGGCGTCGGCCGGTCCTCGCACGATGTCCGGGTCGAGAGCGTCGCCCGGTGCGGGCTGCTCGTCGATGGAGTCCAGCCCCGGTCGCCAGCGAGCGCCGGCCGGTCGCGGGCGGGTGCCGGCCGGTCGCAGCTCCGAGTCCCCCGACGGGGACTGCCCGGCGTGATCCGGTTCCCGCGAACCGGGCTGCTCGCTGGACTGCCCGGCGATCTCACCAGCCGCCTCGGGGCCGTTGCGGAGCAGCTCGGCCGCGACGAGGGTGATAAGGTCCGGCCGATCGTGAACGCCACGCTCGGCGACGATCGCCTTCGCGGCGTCGATCAATTCTCGATAGCGGCCCTCAGGCTGCTTCTCGAGTACCTTCTCCGCACTGGCAAGGCGTTCGGCCACCGGGCCGCCTTCAGGGTCGACTGTCTCAGAAAGCCCACGCGGGCGCGCCGAACCGCCGTCCCCGGCCGGTACTTCCTCCTGCCGATCACCATCACCGCCCTCCGTCCCCACGCCACCGTCATCCGAACGACTCGACGGGAGCAAATCAGCCGGAGGATCCACGTCCGCGGCCGGATCGAACAAGTAAGGACGGCCCAGGCGCTCCATCAAACGATCGATGAAGAGTCCCCGCTCCTCCTCCGCGGACACCAGGTCCGCCTCCTGCTCCGACGGCGCGGCCTCCACCCGCACGTGGAACTGATCCCAGGACGGCGCCACCCACGTGCGCAAGTTCACCTTCTGGTTGGCCACCCGCCAGGCGCCGCGCGCACCAGGCCACACCCGAACGGTCACCTCACGCACGAACCGCCCCGGCCGAGGTTCCATCCGACGCACCTCGAACCCGTCGACGATCGACGCCACACCAGGTTGCGACCGCAACCCCTCCCATTCGCCCGGCAACAACGGATCGAGCTTGTCCTCCGTCCGCTGCCGCCAGAAACGCCGCAACTCATCGTCAACACTGTCGTAGTCCAGCCGGAGCATGGCCCCGCGCTGCCCACCGCTGTCCCGATCCGTGGACGGCTCGCGATGACCGTCAACACTCAGGTCGTCGATCGGGTCGCCACTGAACCGCACCGCAGGCAGCACCGCACCGTCGACGTCCCCACCAACACCACCGGACTCCGCATACGCAACCTGCAACGCCTCATACGCCGAATCCACCGCAGCATCAAGAGCCGCAAGCTCCTCCGCCGAAGCCCCCCGCTCCCAAGCATCAAAACGCGCCTGCACCACCACATCAAGCGCACGAACCTCAGCAGACGCCACCCCGACATCACGCCGCGCCAACTCACGAAGCGCCTCCGTCAAACGCTCCTGCGCATCCTCCACAGCCGACGCAAGCCGAGCAGGCGACCGAACCACACCATCCCCACCCACATCCCCCGCACCGACATTCGCCTCAACCGCAGCATCGAACACATGCGCCGCCACAGCAGCATCAAGCTCAAACCAAGCAGAACCCAACCGCCCCAACAAACCACCCGAACCAGACACACCACCCGAAACGTCGATCGGGTCGCCACTGAACCGCACCGCAGGCAGCACCGCACCGTCGACGTCCCCACCAACACCACCGGACTCCGCATACGCAACCTGCAACGCCTCATACGCCGAATCCACCGCAGCATCAAGAGCCGCAAGCTCCTCCGCCGAAGCCCCCCGCTCCCAAGCATCAAAACGCGCCTGCACCACCACATCAAGCGCACGAACCTCAGCAGACGCCACCCCGACATCACGCCGCGCCAACTCACGAAGCGCCTCCGTCAAACGCTCCTGCGCATCCTCCACAGCCGACGCAAGCCGAGCAGGCGACCGAACCACACCATCCCCACCCACATCCCCCGCACCGACATTCGCCTCAACCGCAGCATCGAACACATGCGCCGCCACAGCAGCATCAAGCTCAAACCAAGCAGAATCCAACCGGTCCAACAAACCACCCGAACCAGACACACCACCCGGTTCATGCCGCGACTCAGGGTCCAGGTCGTACTCATCCGCCTGCTGCGAATCCCACTCCGCCGCCAACAACGCGCGAACTGCGTCGGCATCGCTGCCTCGCGTCGACGCCTTCGCTTGAGGCGGCGGCGTGGAGCGCGGGTCCGAGGCATCCAGGCGGGTGTCGCGGACCGCGACCCCACTGGCGGCGGTCCTCTCGATCACCCACAGATGCCGGGGCCGCAAGCCGACGTCCTTGCCGCCGAGAGCGTCCGCGCCCATGATGCTGCTGTCACCCTTGTGAATACCGGAACTCGTGGCGTGCTTCAGCAACACGCGCGACCGGTCGAGGTTCTCGTCCGGCACACCCAACGCGTGCAGGATCTCATGAGCCAGCTCCCACGGCTCGGCGTTCCGATTCCAGTACCGCTGATAGGTGCGGCCGTCGACCACCTCGACGGTGTAGTGCGCATCCGCCTTGTCGGTGTACTCGAGGTTGACGTGGAACTGGTCACCACTGGGCAGGCGGAAACCCTTGTTGAAGAACGAATTCACCGCATCGAGGGCCCTGTCACGCACCTGGCCGGCACCGGTCGCCTGCTTGAGGTACACCTTGACCGTGTACTCCTGGACGAATCGGCCAGGACTGACCTCGATCCGACGCAGGTCGTACTTGATCGGGCTGGAGTAGCTCGAGACGTCCGACGGCGTGCTCGCCGTCTCGACGTCCTCAACCGCCGTGTCGACCGTGTGCGCATACGCGCCATCCCGACGGTGCGCCCACGCCTCCGGCAGCACAGGATTCCGGGGCTCGAACCACTTCGCCGTCTCCAGCCGACTGTGCCGCCACGACTCGTCATCGATGACACCCCGGCCTTCTTCGACCTTCGGGGCGGTGTTGGCCAACGGCGGCGGCGCCCCACCGCTGCGCACCGTCGAAGGCGCAGTGGTCTTGGGTTTCGGCAGAGGCGGCGCGGGCGGAGCATTCGGATCCAACGAACTGGCGTCGACCGACGGCAACGGCGCCGAGTCCCTCTCCACCGGCCCGTCGGCACCGGACGGCCCGGCTATGAAGCCAACGGTTTCGGGCTCGGCCACCGGAGCAGGACGACCGAACGACCCAGCCGACAGGGCGATGTCAGCAGAACCGCCCGATCCCCTGTCAGCAGCCATGTCGAGGAGATGGGTCTCGCCGAGGAAGAACGCCGACATGGCGTTGCGGATGCCGACGATTCCGACCGCCCGGCCGGCATTCGCTATCTCGTCGTAGCGGGCGGGCGGCGGGGTCGGGTGGTCCTGGCCGTCGCGTTCGAAGTACTCGCCTTCGATCTGCTCGCGCAGGCCCGCGTCGAACTTCAGGTTGTCCCACACCATTTCCGCGAAATACTCGACCAAGCCCTCCCTGAACACCTTCCGGACTCGCCGTTCCGGAATGGCCGCCCGGTACCGCACCTGGTCTGGGTGTTCGAGGGTGTGCAGGTACTCGTGGATGACGGTGCCGAACAGCTTGTAGAGCTCGGTCCGTTTACTCGCCGCGTCGGGGCCTCGGAACCGCTGGAGGTTGACCGTCCCTCCTACCGCCGACGCTGGCCAGTTGTGCCGGATGGCCACCACGTCCTGCGCCCGGGCCGTGGCGACCTTCTCCACGACCCGGGCGAGGAGCGCCTTCTCCTCAGCCCGGCTCTGCACCGCCCCGTGCTCGCGGTGGATCGCTCCGATTTTCCGGTTGGAGTCGAGCTTCTCCTCAAGGTAGCGCTTCACCAGCATGTCCGCGTACGTGGGTGACGCCTGGACTGCGGCGGCGGTGACCTCGTACTGGTCGCGGATGTTGACGCCGTACTGGAGTGGGGGCCCGGCCTTGTAACGGCCGAAGACGGCGTCGACCGCGTCCTTGGCGGCGCCCGCCACCCGGTTGATCTCCTCCTTCTCCTCGTCCTTCATCAGGTCGTCGGGGTCACGCGGCGGCTGCTGGTCGACATAGGAGTCGCGGTCGCTGTTGATCACCTCGTAGAGTGCGCGCTCGATGCGGTCCTCGTACGCGGGCTGGCCCGGGATGTCCCGGCGGAACTCGGGCAACACCCCGCGCTCGCCGCGCTGCTCAATGGTCACCGCGTCGCGCAGCGCCTGCCGCTGGTCGGGACCAAGAAGCCGGGTGTCTTCGTTCAACATCCGGCCTCTGTTGATCGCGATCCGACGTTCCAGGCCGTGGTCGGCGAAAACCGCGTCGAGGAAGTCCATCGTCCCTAGGTCGAGCACGCCGGTTTGCGGCTCCTTCACGACGCGCTGGAACTCGATCAGGGCTTGCTTCGTGGCAGGCCCGAATCTACCGTCGACCTCTATGAAGGAACCCGATTCAATGAGGGCCTGCTGGATGACCGCGACGTGCGTACCGGCCTCACCCTCCCCAAGCTGCGATTCACCCCGGAAGACAGCCTCCAACCTCGGGTCGCCACGGAACCGGTAACTCTCCAAAGCCGAGTCGGGCTGGTCGGTCGGCGCATCGCCGACCAAGCGCTCGGTCACTTCGGCGTCGGGCCCGAAACCGTGCACCTCGGCTACGTCGTCGATCAGCGGGAGAAGGCGGTTCAGATCAGCCCAACGCTCGGGGCCGAGCGCGTTCCGCAGGTTGACAGCCAACCCGGGATCGCGCCGCAACACACCGGCCGCGCCGCCGGGATCACGACTGGCGCGAGCTCTCAACTCCGCCAGCAAGGTGTCCGGGTCACGCGAGTCCCTGGCCAGATCCGGACGAGCCGACGGACCGGTGCCCTGCCCGCCGCCGAGGCCCTGATCGCCGTGCTCCCGAGGTACGTCCTCATCGGAGTCCTCCGACGTGGAGTCTTCCGAGCTCTCGGAGGCCATGTCCTCGTCCCCGTCCAGCGGGCTTTGAGGCGCCTGGTCATCCGACTGCGGGAAGAGCTGATCGAGCTCGTCCGCACGCGCCGGGCCGAGCGCGTTCCGCAGTCTGGTCGCCGTTTCGGGGTGGCGTTGCAGCGCGCCGACCGCGCCGCCGGGCTCACGGCCGGCGAGTCTGCTCAGCGCCGCCATCAGGGCGGCCGGGTCGTACATGCCTTGCGCGACGAGGTCGGCGCCACTGCCCACGTGGTCGGTGAAGACCTGGTCGACGCGGTTTCGGGATCGGCGGCGCCCCTCGAAGAAGTTGTTGGCCAGCTTGTCCGCGGCGTCCCTCGCCCCCACGTCACTGTCTTTCCAGGTGGGGCGTATCGGGTTGTCCGCATCCGGCGCGGGGAACGAGTGGACGTGCACGTCGGTGACGACCACAACCGGGCGGCTACCGGGCAACGTCAGCAGTTCGGCAGGTTCGCCGGTCTCCGCGAGGTTCTCCGTCCCCCACAGCCGCGGGTTGTCTTTCCAGTCCTGGCGGAGTTTTGTCAGGACGTGGTCAACGTCGCCCTCCACCGTCAACCGGTTACCGTCGTCGGCCACCCCCAACGACGCCAGCCACTCATCGACCGTAATGGGCCGACCGGCGACGATGGGGTCGAACACCGCCCAGGACGGCCCGGTCGGACCATCGCGCTGGACCACCGGAGCAACGTGGTAGTCGAAGTTGACCGGTTTCGTTTCGCCGTCCCTGGCGTCCTCCGCGTGGCGCGAGAACACCGCGAGCTCTGGATCCGTCCGGGCCACGAAGACCTTCGAGGGGAACGCGCCGAGACGGTTCAGCTCAAGTGCCCAAAAATGCGCACGCCCGTAGCAGCCGTCATCGGGGTAGTTGACGGGAATGGGCAACCGGCCATACCTGTAGTGGTCGACCGAAAGGCTCTTCAGACGGTCGAACAACCGCTCGGCCTGCTCGGGCGTCACCGGGTCGGCGCTGGTCTTCCCGAGCACGTGGTCGATGAAGGCGCTCTCAGCAGGCCGCAGCCCGTGCACATCGGTTCTGAGATCACTGTCCGACAGGTCACGATAGGCGACTTCCACCGGCCAGATCTTGTGCAGATCCCGGTCGAACTGCCGCAGGATCGCCATGACCCTATCGAACTGCCGGCCCCGGACCCCGTCGACCAACGCCCGGGCCACCGCGATCACGTTCGGCAACTCATTCGCGTCTTTGAACGGAGGCACCTCGGTCGACCCGATCCTCGGCACGGTGGTCGGGTCCACCTCGGGGGCTGCCACGAGACCCGTGATCTCCCGCGCCCGCAACAACTCTTGCGAGCTCAACCGTCCACTGTCGACCGCGGACGTGAGCGCGTCATCGATCTGCGAATGGACTGCCGGGCCGCCATCTCGCAACCGACCCTCGCGCTGGAGCAGGGTGAACAGCCTGCCGGTGTCCACCGGGCCGGCAGCCTCCAGGACGTCGTGGATCCGCCGGTACGCCCCGTCCACAGGGCCGGTCCCCTCGGCCGCCGATTCCGGTTCCATGTCCACATCGGATCCGGAATCACTCTCATCCGAAATGGACATCGACCCGGAACCAGTGGACCCCGTGCCCGTCCCCGCCGTCCCCGAAGGGCCCGCGGCACCCTCGGTCGGTCCGGGGTTCGGGCGGGCGCCGATAGCCCCCCGCACCCGAGGGTTCTCGCTGTCCCGCGCCAACCGCTTGGACAGCTTACGAGCGCGTTCCTCCGCGTCCGAGACGGACACACCGGCTTGGTGATCCCGCACCATCTGCGCGGTCACGATCGTCTGGAACACGTAATCCCGCCCGAGCAGATCCCGCTGCTCCGGACTGATCGGCGCGATGAACGTCTGGGTCTGATAAGAATTCGACAGAATCCGCCCTGCCCGCAAAAAAATGTCGGTCACCACAGTCTCGGACGCCTTGCTTCTGTCCAGATCCGACCGCGCCCGCTCCCACGACGACGCCGCCCCAGGCGGCAACACCGCCGCCACCCCAGGCGGCAACACCCCCGTCGGCGAACCATCCGGCGCAGCCAACGACCCGTCCCGCGCCAGGACAACCCCATCACCGGCCAACCCGTCACGCCGGAACGGCACGTCGTCTTCCGGATCCCACAGGTCCGACGGCAGTGGCTCCTCCACCGACCTGTCCGGCATCGACTCCTCGGACACCCGCACAGGCGGCGAATCCCGCACCGCCGACTCACCCAGACGGTCCGACCCGATCGTGTCCACGCCCGCCGGAGAGAACGCTGGGTCAACAGGGCCGACCGGGCCGCTCGGCATGCCCAGACTCTGCTGCACCGTCACCGGCCCGTCGGCACCGGACGGCTCGGCTGTGGCGACATCGTTTTTCGGCTCGGCCACCGGAGCGAAACGACCGAACGACCCAACCGGCTGTGCGGCGTCGAAGGGACCGTCCGACCCGGTGTGAGGGGCCATCGAGAGGAGATGGGTCTCGCCGAGGAAGAACGCCGACATGGCGTTGCGGATCCCGACGATCCCGACCGCCCGGCCGGCGTTCACCGTCTCGGGGTAGCGGTGAGGCACCGGGATCGGGCCGTGCAGGACGTAGGGGTCGAAGTACCGGCCTTCGATCCGCGAGCGCAGGTCCGTGTCGAACCGCAAGCCGTCCCACACCATCTTCGCGAAATAGTCGACCAAGCCCTCCGCAAGCACCTTCCCGCCCCGCTGACCCGGCAAGGCCCGCCGGTACTGCACATGATTGGGGTGTTCGAGAGTGTGCAGGTACTCGTGGATGACGGTGCCGAACAGCTTGTACAGCTCGTTCCGGTTGCTCGCCGGGTCGGGGCCCCGGTACCGCTGGATCCTGACCTCCCCTGCTAGCGCCTGCCCTGGCCAGTTGTGCTCGATGGCCACCACTTCGTGCCACCGGGCTGCGGTGACCCGCTCCTCGACCAGGGCGATGAGCGACTGCTCCTCGGCCCGGCTCTGCACCGCCCCGTGCTCGTGGTCGATCGCTCCGATTGACGGGTTGGTGTCGAGCTCCCTCCGGATGAACCACGTCACCAGCAGGTCCCGGTACATGTGCGACTCTTGGACTGCGGCGGCGGCGAACTCAAACTGGTCGCGGATGTTGAGGTTGTACCGGAGTGCGGGTCCGATCTTGTAACGGCCGAAGACGGCGTCGACCGCGTCCGTGGCGGCATCCGCCACCCAGTTGATCTCATCCGGCGTCAGCAGGTTCTCGGGGTAACGCAGCGGCCGCTGATCGACCAAGACGCTGCGGCGGCTGGTGATCGCCTCGTCGAGTGCGTGCTGGATGCGGACCTCGTACGCGGGCAGGCCCGGGATGGACCGGCGGAACTCGGGCAGCACCCCGCCCTCGCCGCGCTGCTCGGTGGTCACCGCGTCGCGCAGCGCCCGCTGCCGGCCGAGGTCAGGAACCTGGGTGCCTTGGCCCAACGCCCGGTCCGGGTGGGTCGCGATCCAGCGTTCCGGGAGGTGGTCGCTGAAATGCTTGTCGAGGACGTGCATCGTCGCGCGGTCGAGCTCGCCGGTTTCCGGCAGGCCCTCGTAGGTCTGGAACTCGATCAGGGCATCCTTCGTGGCAGGCCCGAATACGCCGTCGACCTCCACATAGTGGTTCCTATCAAGGAGGGCCTGCTGGACGATCGCCACGTGCGTACCGGCCGCCCCCTCCCCAAGCTGCGCTTCACCCCGGAAGGCAGCCTCCAGCCACGGGTCGCCACCGAACCGGAGACTCCACAAAACCGGGGCCTGCCAATCGGCCGGCGCATGGCCGACCAAACGCTCGTCCGCTTCGGATTCAGGTCCGAACCGACCGGGATCGCTCGACGGGCCAGCCCCTTCCGTCGGCCCGGAGTCCGGGCGGGCACCGGCAGCCCCCCGCACCCGAGGACTCCCACTGGCCCGCGCCAACCGCCTGGACAGCCCGCGGGCGTTCTCCTCCGCGGTCGCGACGGGCACACCGGCCTGGCGATCCCGCACCATCTGCGCGGTCACGATCGTCTGGAACACGTAATCCCGCCCGAGCAGATCCCGCTGCTCCGGACTGATCGGCGCGATGTACGTCTGAGTCTGATAATGATCCGACAAAATCCGCCCCGCCCGCGGCGAAATGTCGGCCACCACCGCCTCGGACGCCTTGCTGTCACCCAGATACGACCGCGCCCGCTCCCACGACGACGCCACTCCGGGCGGCAGCACCGCCGCCACCCCAGGCGGCAACACCCCCGTCGGCGAACCATCCGGCGCAGCCAACGACCCGTCCCACGCCAGGACAACCCCGTCGCCGGCCAACCCGTCACGCCGGAACGGCACGTCGTCTTCCGGATCCCACAGGTCCGACGGCGATGGCCCCTCCACCGACCTGTCCAGCGTCGACTCCTCGGACACCCGCACAGGCGGCGAGTCCCGCATAGCGTCGTTGGCGGGATCGTCGACTGTCGGCGCGCCGCTGACGCCGTCATCCCGCAGCGTCGACCCGCTCAGGTGGTTCGACCCGTTCGTGTCCACGCCTGCCGGAGAGAACGCTGGGTCGATGGGGCTGACCGGGCCGCTCGAAATGCCCTGACTTTGCTGCTCCGTCAACGGGCTGACCGGGCCGTCCGGCATGCCGTCGTTGCCACCGGCCACAGAGGTGTCGATCGACAACTCCGGCCGCCCACTCGGCGAAGGTTGCGGGCTGTCGGGCGTGGTCCCCGACGACGCTGGGGCCTCCCCGTTCGCCCCTGGGGATTGCGATGATGGCGGGGCCGGAAGCTCCGAATCGCTCGGTCCGCCGGACACCAACGGGACTTCGCGGTCGGGGGCCGAAGGATCCAGCGACGACGAACCTGGAGCCGACCCACCGGTCGAGGATTCTGCTCGCGACGCACCAGGCTGCTGATTCCCTGCCTGCTGGCTGCCAGGCTGCTGAGCCGAACCCGGCTGGACCGAACCCGGCTGAGCCGAACCCGGCTGAGCCGAACCCGGCTGAGCCGAACCCGGCTGAGCCGAACCCGGCTGAGCCGAACCCGGCTGAGCCGAACCCGGCTGAGCCGAACCCGGCTGAGCCGAACCCGGCTGAGCCGAACCCGGCTGTGTGGTGGCGTGCCCGCCCGGCTGCGGTGCCGGACTCTGCTGCTGGCCTTCGAGCTGCGCCTGCGACGGTCCGGTCGACTGCGTGGGTGCCGGCCCGCCTTGCGGTTGGGACGTCGGCGTCTCCGTCGATGGCGGACCGGAGACGGGCTGTTCCAGATCCGGCAGCCCAGCTGGCGTCCCCATCTGGGCATTCGGCTGCCCGCCAGGCGTTTGCCCACCACCAGTCGACAGTCCACCGGACGACAGCCCACCACCAGTCGAACCAGTGGCACCACCAGACGACAGCCCACCAATCGGGCCGGTCGCACCACCAGGCAACAATCCATTAGGGGACTGGCCGGTGCCGGGCTCGTTCATCCCGCGCTGCGGGGCCGGGCTGAGGCCGTGATCGGGCCCTGTCGTATGTGATTTCAGGCCCGGCGAGTCGCCGCTCGGACCGAAGTCGTTGCCCCGCTGCGGTTCCGATGTGCCGAAGCCGTGGCCGGCGATGTCCTGGGTCGGCGGCCGAAGACCCGCGTCGCCGTAGCCAGGTGTCGGATCTCCGCTCGACGGTGGTGTCGAACCGTCCGGACCACCCTGCTCGCCGAATCCCGGACCACCGGATCGCGGATCACCACCGAACGAGCCTCCACCGGGACTCGACGAGTCGAAGCCGCCGCCGGAACTGGAGGGGCCACGTCCGGACGAGCCGTCAGGCTGCGGGCCGGTGGGGCCGAAGCCGCCATCGGGAAGGCCGTTTTCCGGCCCACCGCGCGACACGTTCGGCACGTTCCCCAGCGCGTTGTTGAAGCGGTCGGTCAGGTAGTTGCCCCACTCCTGGGCCTTCTGCGACGAATAACCGCTAAACAGGCCGTTGACGAAGCCCGCCCACAGGCTGCCGAAACCGCCCCCATACACCATCGAGCCGGTGAAGTTGGTGATGACCTCGGTGAGGCCTTCGGTAGTGCCCGCTCCGGCCGCACTACGCGCGAACTTCGGGTCCACCTTCATCAGCGCGCTGTGCAGCAAGACCTGGTTGGCTCCAGCGAAGGCGCCGAGCCACAGGGACGCGAGCAGCTCCTTGACATTGACCTCGGTGCGGTTCCCCTCGATGAACTGGATGCCTTCGGCAGCCATGTACTCGGCTACCTCCTGGAAAGCCTCCCCCGCCGCCTCATCGATCGTTCTCCCGACGAGCACGAGCGCGTTGAACTTCGTCGCGGTGTGCCCCGCGACGTTGTCCAGGAAGTTCTTCTTCGCCTGCTCAATGGCGGACAACCCGCCGGGCGGCGTCGGGCTGGGCGGCAGGCCACCAGGCGGCGTCGGGGAATCCTTCGGCACCGGCGGCGGCACTGGGCCGTCGCCCTTCGGCACCGGCGGTGCGGGGCTGTCGCCTTTCGGCGCGGGCGGCGTCGGGGAATCCTTCGGAACCGGCGGCGGCACCGGGCCGTCGCCCTTCGGCACCGGCGGTGGGGGGCCGTCGCCCTTGGGGGCCGGGGGCTTCGGGCCGCCGCCCTTCGGTCCGGACGAGACCGGTGGCTTGATGTCGTTGATCAGGTGCTTGAGGTCGCTGACGCCGTTCGGGCTGAACCGCGGCCCGTGCGTGAGTTTCGTGGCGAGGGTGGTGGCGAGCCTGCTGAAGAAATTCATCTGGATCTGTTGGACGATCAGCCGGGCCGCCAGGATGGAGCTGGGAATCAGTGCCGCGGTCAGGGGTCCACCCGCCAGGAGCCACATGAGCTCCGTACCGGTGAGGTTGAACGTAATCAGGAGCCCGTACTTGGTGTGCTCCTCGTTCAACGCGTGGTCATCCAGTTTGGTTGCCTGCTCTTGGCCGACCTTCGCCAGTTCCGGCGCCTGGTCGCCCTGCATGCGGGCGTGGTCGTAGAACGCCCTCTGGGTGTCGCCGCCGACGGCTCCCAGGACCCGGCTCGTCGCGTTGCCCACGTTCTGCACCGACTCGATGACGTTGGCGCTAAAGCCCCTCCAAGCCTCCGCGAGCGCGCGCAGCTTGTCCTCGTCGCCTTTCGGCCAGAAGTCACCTCCGACGAGCACAAAGACCCACTGCATGTCCTCGTTGATCATCAGGCTCATCAGCGTGCCAACGTCAATCTGCTAGTGCGGCTCGGTTTCAGATCGTCCGGTCAATCAGCCCGGCCCCGGGTTCCCCCTGCCTGCGTCCCCTCAGGTTCCGACGGCGACCTCTCCGGCAGCGGCTCACCGTTCCGGTCCACGGGTGCTACCGCGTGTCCGGCTTCGGCGGGAAGATCGGTTCCATGCTCGTCGACGACGGGATACCGCCCGGATCAACGAAATCCGCCCGAACGACACCCTCCCCGTCGAACGGGGCTACCTTGAATTTCGGCGGCTCGCCCGGGTCGCCGGTTGGGCCCATGCCGGGCCGGAAGTCGGGCGTCGCCGCCTTCAACGGCGCAAACTTGTCCTCCTCCGTCCTGAACTGCACCAGCGCCTGCTTGCCCTGCTCCGTCTTGGCCTGCACCGGCGCCCGCTTGTCCTCCTCCGTCCTGAACCCCACCGGCGCCCGCTTGTCCTCCTCCGTGGTGAACCGCCCCTGCCCGCCCGGACCGCCAGAACTACTCCCTGGCTTCAACAACTTGCCTTGCTGTGCACTGCCCCGCTGCTGGCCGCCCTGACCGCCCTGACCGCCGCCATTCGGCGGGTTTCCGTACAGGACCTGTTTCTGGAGTTCGAGCCCCAAGTCGTCGTTGTTCCACTCTGTTCCGTTGGACAGCCGCGCGAGTTGTTGCAGGCCCTTGGCGGTCAACCCGAACTGCTGGGAAAGCTGGGTCAGGCCGTCGGTGAAGGACCGCTTGGTGTCGAGGTAGTTGGGCTCGAAGAGCTTGCCGGCGTCGTCGTCGCCCCAGGAGCCTTCCAGGTCCGCGAGATCGTTCAGCGACAACTGGAGCCGGCTCACGAGGTTGGCCAAGTCCTGGAACCCGTCGCCGCCACGCGACACGCCTCCGTCGTCCATCCGAAACTGCCCACTCATCGCATCCTCCCTTCAGTCCGTGCAGGACGAGCTAGTTGCCGGTGATCCCGTTCAGGATGTCCGCGGCAGTGCGCGGCTCCGCGGGCATCATCGCCTGCAGGTCCGCCTTGCCCTCGACGATGGCGCGCGCGTCGAACTGCGGCGGCATGATCGCCCCGAGCAGCTTCGCCGTCTCGTCCAGCGCCTGGGAGCGCGCGTCGTTGATCGTGGTGAGGATGACCTCGGCCAGCTCGGCGGGCACCATCCGCTTGTAGGCCTCGGTGGGGAACTTCAGGCTCGTGACCTCGCCTTGGGAGCCGACGCTGACCGTGACCACCTTGCGCGGAGCCGTCGCGCTGCACGAGACCTCGCCGAGCGCGCGTTGCAGATCGGCGAGGCCCGCTCGCTGCTCGTGATACTGCGCGAGAGTCCGTTCCATTTCGTGTTCGTAGCTTGTGGACACGTCATCTCCTTGTCCTACGTCGACATCCTCAGCCAAGCCGGGGCGGCTTGGCCGAAACCAGGCACCCGGTGGTGATAGGGCGCCGGCGTGCACCATGTCTGCCCGATCGTCCTTCAGCCGACCGACGCCAGCCCTTCGTTCACCACCTGGGACGCCGGCCGCGGCGGCACTCCGCGCAGGTCCGCGGAAGCGAGGGTGCGCGATGCCGCCGTGGCGGCGAGCCGGTCGGCCAGCCGGTGCGCGGCCCGGACCGTCCGCTCCGGCGATTCCGCCAGTTGTACGCTGATCGCCGATCGCACGTCGTCGGGCACCTGGTGGCCACGCCTGCGCAGGTGCCGCACGGCGATCTCGGTCAGGTCGGCGACGCCGTACTCCGCCAGGTCCCAGTTCGCGCCGAACGACTGGCGCAGGGTGGGAACCAGCTCGAACAGCGCGGCCAGGCCGGCGCGCTCGCCGATCAGGACGACAGCGACATCGCCCGCGTGCTGCCGCATCCCTTCGAGCACGGCCTCAACGATCTCCACGCGCGCATCCACGTGTTCGGCGGCCGAGTCGCCGATGTCCGCGTCGACGACGAGAACACCGCCTCTGGCCTCCTCGAAAGCGTTGGCCACCAGTTCTTTCGCCTGACCGGGCCACTGCGGGGACAAGTCCGCCGACATCGACACCCGCACCACCTGACCGATGCCGATCAGGTCCAGCTCGGCGAGGCACTGGGCGTAGAGCCTCGCCACCTCGCCACGCCCGCTGCCGGTCCGACCGCCGAGGATCACGCTCGCCTCGCGGCCCATGGGCTTGCGGTGCTTCTTCAACTCGCACAGGCGCATCAGGTTCATCCCGGCGGCGTCGCGAACCTCGGCGACGCCGGTCAGCCGGCACAGCCTGCTCCACCCGTGGCTCGCCTTCAGCGCGGCGCGCGGGTCGGCGTCGGCGTCCGGCGCCGCGGCGGCCTTCCCGGCGTCCTCGGCCAGCAGCGCCAACTCGGCCCGCAGGTCGGCCCCCGTGAGCCGGTTCAGCTCCGAGTCCTTGGTCGGCGGCTCCAACGCCAGCCGCGAGGCCTGGTTGCCCACCATCGCTTCGAACAGCTTGCGCGCCACGCGACCGTTGCCGAACGTGGCGTTCCTCGGCACCCGCTCGTAGTACTCGGTGAGCGCGCCGATCGCGTCGTCGGTCAGCTCGTAGTAGTGCTTGCGGCACAGGTTCACGGTGATCGTGACGAGCTCGTCGACGCTGTAGTTGGGGAACTCGACGGTCCTGGTGAAGCGGGAGGCGACACCGGGGTTGGAGGCGAGGAACTCCTCCATCAGCTCCGAGTAGCCGGCGACGATGACCACCAGCTCGTCCCGGTGGTCCTCCATCATCTTCATCAGCGCGTCGACGGCCTCCTGGCCGAAGTCCGGGCCGTTGATGCCCTTCTGGCTGGTGAGGGTGTACGCCTCGTCGATGAACAGCACGCCGCCGAGCGCCTTCGTGACGACCTCGGTCGTCTTGATCGCCGTGGAGCCGATGTACTGGCCGACCAGGTCCGCCCGCGCCACCTCGATCATGTGGCCCTTCGCCAGGATGCCCAGTTCCGCGAGCACCGAGCCGTAGAGCCTGGCCACCGTGGTCTTGCCGGTCCCCGGCGGGCCGGCGAACACCAGGTGCCGGCTCATCGGCGGCATCGGCAGGCCCATCTGCTGCCGCAGTCGGGTCATCTTGATCAGGTTGATGAGCCCGAGGACTTCCTTCTTCACCCCGTCCAAGCCGATGAGGCCGTCCAACTCGGCGAGGGGGCCGTCCAGGTTGGCGCCGCCCGCCGTGCCGGCGACCGCCGCGCCGAGCGCTCCCGTGTCCACCTCGGCTGGAGCGGACCGCGCGGGTGCGGGGCGCCGGCTGTCCGCCTCGCCGTCGGTCACCAGGCCGTTCAGCGAGACGCGGTCGTGCTCGATCCGCCGGTTCACCGCGACGCCACCGCTGTCGGTGATCACGCACTGGCTCAGCCTCACCGGTTCCTCGGTGTCCACCCGCACCCCGTCGCCGATGCTGCCGCTGATGTCGCAGGAGGTCAACGAGGCCCGCGCGCCGGGTTCGATGCTGACGCCGTGCCGGCCGGAACCGCGCACCCGGCAGCGGTCCGCGGTCACCGCACCGCCGGCGACCACCTGGATGCCGTCTGCCGAGCAGTCCACGAACTCGCTGTCCCGCAGGGACACCTCGGAGTTCGATCCCGCGCGCAGGCCGCCACCGCGGACCACGGTGGACGCGATCGTCGCCTGAGTGCCGTCGTCCAGCAGCACGGCGGACTCCGCGCCGGAGGCGAGCTGCGCGTCGCTGACCGTGAGCAGGACGACGTCGGACGCGCTGATCGCCACCTCGGTCGCCTCGACGGCCGCGTCGGTCAGCTCCAGCTTGCTGCGCCCGTCCGCCACGATGGCGGGTCCGCGCTCGGCGTGCACGCGCAGCCCGGCGAAGCGGACGTCCGAAGCGGACCTGACCACCACGGCGCCCTCGCTGGTGCCGCGCACGGTGGTGGCCGAGAACCGCGGCGCGCTGCCGTCGTCGATGACGATCCCGAGGGGCGAGTCGGTGACGTCACAGCCGCTGAACGTCGGCGAGGACTTCCCGGTGACGTGCACGGCGTTGCGCCCGGCCGCGGTGAAGGTGCAGTCGCGCAGCTCCGGCGCCGCTCCGCCGGCGATGTGCGCCGCCTGGTGCGCGGCACCCGCGAACGTAGAGTCTACAATGGACACTTTGCCGTCGCTGAGCACGTACAGGTCGAGGTTGCCGCTGTCGCGGACGGTCAACCCGGTGATGGTGGCCACGGCCCGCTGCTCCACGACCATCGCCGGCTTCTCCGCGCCCGTGACGGTGCACCGCTCGATCACCGCACGGCCGTCGCCGTTGACGCAGATGCCGTTGCCCTTGGCCTGTTTCACCGTGCTGTCGCGCAGCACCAGCGAACCCACCTCGGTGACCACCACCCCGGACGACTCCACGTCGACCACCTCGGTGTCGGCCACCGTGCTGGTCACCGACGAGGCAATCACGAAACCGGCGCCGCCCGTGCTGGTGACCACGCAGCGCCGCAGCACGACCGCGCCCCGTCCCCGGGTCAGCACCGTGGTCCACGACGCGCCACCGACCCGGCAGGAGTCCATGGCCACCTCGCCGCCCGGCACGTCCACCGCGGCCAGCTTCTCGTCACCACAGGTCAGCACGAGGCCGTTGAGCTGCGCCGCGTCCGTGTGGCACACCAGCACACTGCCCGACCGCGCGTGGATCTCGACCGTGCCCGGCCCGTCCTGCGCCGTCAGGGTCACCATCCGGTCCAGCACGAGGTTCTCCTCATAGCGGCCGGGCATGATGGTGATCATCGCGTCGCTCGACGCGCCTGCGATCGCCGCACCGACCGACGAGAACGCCCCGGGTCCGCCTCCGCCGACCACGATCATCTGCCGCTTCGCCATGGGCGTATCTCCTAAGCCAGACCAGGCAGCGCCTGGAATCGATTCGTCAACGACTCCGGAATGCGCCGCTTCGGCTTCGCCGCGGCCCAGCGATCCGCGCAACGCCGCAACGACGTCATCGCCAGGTCGTCGAGCGAAGCGCGGTTGGCGTCCACCTTGCCGCCGTCGTCGATCTCGCTCAGCGCCAGCTCCCGCAACAGGATCTGCCCGCGCCCCCCGGCCGTCGGCTCGGTCGCGTCCAGCACCTTGAAGCTGGTTCCCGGCACGAACAGCACGCGGTCCTCGGTCGGCTGACCCTCCGGTTCGAGCAGCTTGGTACGGCGCGCGGTCATCGACCACACCAGCACGTCCACGTTCCCCTCCTGGCCGGAGCACGGCTCGCTCAGCGCATTGACGAAGCCCCACTCGGTGAGCAGCTTGCGACCGCGGTAGAGATCCCACTGCGCGCTCGTCGGCGTCATGGTGAACACGGTCGCGCCCCGGTGCGAGGGCAGCCGCCGCAGCCCCGCGACGACGCAGCGCGCGAACGGCACGTGCGGCCCGACCTTCGCCGTCCGCAGCGCCCGGTCGATCTCCGCGCCTTCCGGACCGAGGTAGAGCTGGACCGCGACGGCCTCGGTGAGCACGTCGGAATTGGAGCCCGTCACAGCGCCCTGAAGGCCGGGGTGCTCGGAGAGCACACGGGCGATGGTGTTGGCCAGCACGCCGTACCGGGGGCCGAGGTTCTTGCGCAGCCACGCGCGTTCCTCGTCGATGCCCTTGGTGGGCAACAACGCGGACGCTGCGGGCTCGGGCGTTGGCTGCCGTTTCGCAGTCGCCTCGCGCGTGATCTGCGCGGTCGCCTCGCGCGTGGTCGTCGGCGCCGCCTTCGGTTCGGTCCGAGAAGCGGCTTGGTGGGTGGTCGTCCCGCCGCCCTCGGGCGCGCTCGGCGGCGTGGCGTCCGCCGGCGCGCTCTCCAGGCGCATCAGGTCCGGAGAGTACGGGGCGGCCGGAAGCGCGGGAGCATTCCCCTGGGCAACAGGGGTTTCCACGCTCGTGGCGGCCGACGCGACGTGCGTCTGCGGGGCCGGGACGGCCACCGTGCGCTCGGAGTCGTCCTCCAGGGCGTCGATCCCGGCGGGTGCCGACGGCGGCGCGATCGCCGGCTCGACGGGGCCCGGCACCGCGACGTGCTCGACTGGGTCGGCCGACGCGAGTTGCGCCGGTACAGCCGGGATGGCCATCGTGCGCTCGACGTCGCTCTCCGCGCGGTCGGTCTCGACGGCGTCGATCTCGGCGAGCGCGAGCCCGGTGATCCGGATGCCCGCCTGCGCCAACGCCGACGCCGGCACCACCCGGCTGACCCGCCTGGTGGGGAGGTCCAGCCGGCCGAGCACGTCCTCGGCGAGCGTCCGCATCCGCTGGGTCTGGTCCTGCGTGGCCCCGTCGAACACCAGCAGGTTCTCGCCGGGATCCGCCGGGGTCGCGCGGACCTCCTCCGCGTTGGTCAGGTAGTTCGTCGGGCGGACCCACAGGCCGGCCTGGACGACCTCGACCACCGCGTCCGGCGTGTACCAGAACACCGCGGGCGCCAGCTCCGCGACGCCGTGGACAGGGCGCCGGTAGCCGTGCAGGGTCGGCACGGTGGGCTTGTCCTCCTCCGGTGGCCGGTAGAAGACGCTCGTGGCGAAGGTGTTCCAGCCCAGCGAGCCGTCCTCGTGCACGGTGAACACGTCGGGCGACTGCGCCGAGCCGACCGGCAGGCCGGTGTAGCAGACCAGTCCGGCGCCCAACCCGTCCGCGAGCGCCTGCCCGACCGCGACCTGCGGGGGAACCGCGACCGGTCCGTAGTGGACGAATCGAACACTGGCCCGGAGGTGATCGGGGACCGTCGCGCAGAAGCGCAGCACGTCGTCCACGGAGATCGCCGGCGTGCCGGGGCAGCCGAGCACGACCGTCAGCAGCTCGGCCTGGCAGGGCATCTCGTTGATCAGCCGGCCCCGGCCGGCGTGCAACTGCGCGTCGTGCCCGACCGGCCGGATCCACACCCCGCCGGGCAGCGGCTCGGCCACGCCGGTCGAGCTGGTCGGGGCCGAGTCGGCGAACACCTTGGCATCCCAGGAGGGGCGTGGGAAGCGCTTGCCCGCCCACTGCGGCGGGTGCCCCGGCCGGAAGCGCACCCAGCCGCTGTCCTGCCCGGAGTGGACGAACAGCGCGCCGCTCGCGCCACGCACCACCATCCCGTCCGGCGCGATCACCGGCCGGCCGATCCGCTGGGCGAGCCACTGCCCGGCCAGCGCGGTCGCCTCCCGGGACCGGCCGCCGAGCACCAGGCGGACACCACGCCTGCCGCGCGGCAGGTGCGTCGCGACGGATTCCCACACCCCGATCGGGACGTCGGTCGGCAGGTCCACCACCACCAGGTCGTGGTGCGGGTCCGGGGCGACGGACATGGCCAGCGACATCGCCTCGTTGGTCAGCGCGTCCTTGGCGTGCACCACCATCGCGTTGCCGATCGTGCGGTACGCCAGGTCCATCGGCGCCTGGTGGCGAGGCCGGCGCTTGTTCATCGACATCCTGGCTCGCAGCGACATGGCTAGCCTTTCTCGCCTGCGCCGAGTTCGGCGCGGGACAACGTGGGACCGGACGGCAGCGCGTCGAGCACCGCGGCGGACACCGGCGTCGGCACCACGCCGCCGTAGCCCAGCGCGTTCACCGAGTCGTCATCCGGCAGCAGGTACTTGATGCCCCGGTCGGTGATCAGGAAGCGGTGCGGCTTCTTCTGCCCCTCCGGCAGCGGGACCGCGGCGGCGAGCATTCCGGAGTTGGGCCGCACGATCGCGCCGGTGCCACCGGTCATCGGTGGTCCGGCCATCGACACCGGCGCGATCCCCACGTAGCTCGCCACCGACACCTCGTGCGGTCGCTGCGCCAGGCAGACCACGTGCGTGCCCGGCGCACGGAGTTCCTCCACCGTCGACGTCCCCAGCACGTCGGGCAACCGGCCCATGAGCGTGGAGTCGGCCGAGCGCGGCGCGGCGGCGATGTCGGCGGCCGTGAGGTCGGCCGGCGCGCGGTTCGGGTACTTCGCCGACAGCAGCGCGAACTCGGTGCGGCTCATCGGCGCGAGGCCGTCGTCCCGCAACACGAAGAACTGATCGCCGCCACTGGGCATCGGCTGCCGGAACGTCTGGCCGGTCCGCCACTCCGCGCCGGCGATCTCCATCTCCCGCTGTCCGTCGCCGGGGATCTCGGCGGCGGCGAGCACCTCCCCGTCGGGCAGCGCGGCGAGCCAGCTTTCGGGCGCTTCCGGCGGCGCGATCCGGGGCACTCCGAGCGCGACGAGCGCGCTGGGTTCGCCGAGCCGGTGCTTGTTCCCGCGGAGCACCAGGTACTGCCTGCCGTCCGAGGAGGCGACCACGACGTTGCGGTCGTCGGGAACCGGCTGCGGGAGCGTCGCCGGCGTAAGGTCCATGCTCATCGCCGCCGGCACGTCCTGTTGACCGTTCAGGCACAGCGTCCACGGCCCACCGACGAGGTTGGCCGCGGGCGGCACGCTGTCCGGTGCGTCGGGGATGCCGATCGGCGCGCCGTGGGGCACCCCGGGCATCGACGCGCTGGAGATCATCTC
Source organism: Actinosynnema sp. CS-041913 (assembly GCF_050942485.1). Taxonomy (NCBI): domain Bacteria; kingdom Bacillati; phylum Actinomycetota; class Actinomycetes; order Pseudonocardiales; family Pseudonocardiaceae; genus Actinosynnema; species Actinosynnema sp. CS-041913. The sequence continues at coordinate 5,769,993 of NZ_CP192037.1, forward strand.
CACGCGTGCCTTGCCACCCTGCAACAGCAGGGCCGAAGCCTGGTTCAACGTCGGGCGCAGCTCGCCGCCGAGGTAGACGTAGCGGTTGCCGGTCTCCTCCTCGACGATGAGGACGCCTTCCTTCCGCCAGGCGAAGTTCCCGCCGGGCACGATGAGGCCGTACACCCAGAAGCCGACCGCGACCAGCAGCGCGATCACCAGGCCGAAGTAGAAGCCGAACGAGCGGCCACGGTCCGGCGGCTCCGCGGGGCTGGGATCACCGGTGGTCAGCGCGGAGGACATCCGCCCCATGAGGAACGCATGGGCGTCGACGCGGTCCTTCTGAGTCTGCACCCGGTCACCCCGCCAGTCCGCGTGCCCAGGCGTAGACGCCGAGCACTTGGAGCAGCAGCGGCAGCACCGCCAGGGCGGTCACCGTCTCGGAGATGTTGCCGACGTGCCCCCAGATCGGCAGCAGCCGACGGGTCGGCGGCCTGGTCGCGGCGAGCACCAGCGGCACGAGCGCGACCAGCATCAGGATGATCACGAACCACTGGAACGACGTCGACGCCCCATCGGTCTGGTGCAGCGCGATGAACACGACGCCGGCCGTGCCGGACGCGGTCACCGCGAGTCGTTGCAGCACGCCGACGAAGTGGCGGGCGCGCAACAGGATCGCCACGACGAACACGATGGGCAGCACGTCGCCGACCCAGCCGGGCACGTCGAGGAGGAACGGGACGGACACCAGGTAGACCAGCGAGGCGCCCGCGGTGAGCACGCTGTAGTACCGGTCGGCGAAACCGGTCTGCTCGACGATCTCCTTGGCCGGCGCGGGGTCGATGTCGATCTGCAACTCGGCGGCCGACTTCGGCAGGTGTGGCCCGCGCAGCCGCGCGGCGCGGATCGCGATCTTGGGTGCGTAGATCGTCAACAGGAAGAACGCCGTCGACACCACCGCGGCCGTCTGGCCCGGGGTCAGCTCGACACCGGCGTGCAGCCATCCGCTGATCAGGACTGTGATCCCGCTGAGCGCGATCACGCCGAACGGCACGATCGGCAGGTGCTGCGCCACGGAGTACCGCGCGCCGAGCAACAGGGCGGCGGCTCCGGTCGCACACACCGCGGCGACCAACACCTGTGGTGTGCTCAGCTCCAGCGCGTGCTCCGGGCCGGCGACGCCGATCAGGCCGGCGGTCGCGGCGAAGCAGCACGCCGCGACGCCGGGCAGGGCGGCCAGCAGGTAGTCGTCGAGCCACCGTCCCGCGGAGACCGATGCGGCGGCGAACAACCCGGCGAGCACCCCGGAGCCGATCGTCGCCGCCGTGCCGGAGCCGCTCGCGAACAGCACCGCGAACACCGTGGCGACCGCGACGACGGCGAGGCCGGTGAACAGGAAGCGGGCGTGCTCCGGCCGCCAGTGGTTGCTCTGCCAGCCGATCGCGGTGGCCATGCCGTCGGCGATGTCGTCGAAGTCCAGTTCCGGCAACGGGTTTCCCGCCGGACGCAGGTAGAGCTGCTCACCCTCGATCAGGTCGAGCGTCTCGGGCGTGCCGTCCGGGTCGAGCGGCTGCTCGCCGAGCCGTTGCAGGACCCACGATCCCACCTCGCCGGGTTCCGGCTCGGTGTGGTTGCCGGCGCCGGCCGGCATCCCGTTCAGGGCACCGGGAGTCGCCTGGTCGGCGAGGGCGTCCGCGGCCGGGCGGGTCTCGTCCACGGTGTGCCGCACGAGGATCGGCAGCAGGGTTCCGATGGTGGTCGAGACCGGCACCGCGAGGTCGGCCTTGCCGCTCGGGCCGAAGACGGTGAGCCGGCACAGCTCAGCCGGTTGTGCGCTGGTCATGCGGACTCCCTCATCGCGATTCCCCCACCAGTTCCCGTGCCGGCGCGGGGACGAAACCGGTCTGGATCAACTTGATCCCCCGCCGGGTGACGAGTTGGGCCCGTCCGGCCGACAGCGTGCGCGGCTTGGCCTCGCCGAGGAACTTGCCCTCCTCCTTCGGGTAGGAGAAGAGCAGGCCGGGGGTGCCCAGCTCCCACAGCCGCCGGATGACCGGGTCCATCATCCCCCGCATGCTGCCCGCGCTGGAGCGCGCGATGATCACGTGCAGTCCGATGTGGACACCCTGGGCCATCAGCGGGAGCAGGGGGTCCAGCGTGGACCCCATCCCCGCCGCGCGGCTGAACAGCTCGTAGTCGTCCACGACGACGAACACTTCGGGCCCGTCCCACCAGTCCCGCCGGCGCAGCCGGTCCGGGGTGATCTCCGGGCCGGGAACCCGTTTGCCGAGCGAGACCGACGCGCGGCCGGCCAGGTCGTAGAGCGCGTCCGCGGTGATGCCGTAGCCGGTGCGGTACTCCTCCGGCACGTTCTCATCGAGGTCCCGGCGCGAGTCGCCGAGCAGGACCTTGGCCTCGTTGGGCCGGTACCGCCGGGTCACCGCGTCGAGCACCAGCCGCAGCGCGTTGGTCTTGCCCGTCTCGTTGTCGCCGAACACCAACAGGTGCGGCGTCGCGGCGAAGTCGTGCCACACCGGGTTGAGCCGCTGCTCGTCCAGTCCGAGACAGCAGCGCAGCAACTCGCCCTCCGGGGCGGGCAGGTCGGCGACCGGGAGCTTGCCCGGCAGCAACCGGACCGCGGGCGCCGGTCGGCCCGGCCAGAACGTCCGCGCCTCCTCGGCGGCGGCCTTGGTCGCCGCGGTGAGGTCGTCGGTGTCCGCGCTGCCGTCCATCCTCGGCAGCGCCGCGAGGAAGTGGTAGCCGTCCGACGTCAGGCCGCGGCCGGGCTGCGAGGGCACGGTGGCCGCCTTGCGCGAGGCGACCTCCGACTCCATCGAGTCGCCGAGCCGCAGCTCGTAACGGGTGCCGATGAGATCGCGCAGCCACGGCCGGATCTCCGACCACCGGGTCGCGGCGACCACGACGTGGACGCCGTAGGACAGGCCGCGCGACGCCAGTTCGTTGATCTTGGTTTCGAGTTCGTCGTAGTCCTGCCGGAGGCTGAACCAGCCGTCCACCACCAGGAACACGTCGCCGTGCTGGTCGACCAGCTCGCCGTGCCCGCGCAGCCTGCGGTAGGCCTCCATGGAGTCGACGCCGTGCTCGGTGAACGCCGCCTCGCGCGACTCCAGGATCTGCAACAACTCCTCGATCGTGCGGACCACCCGGTCGCGCTCCAGCCGGGTGGCCACCGAGCCGACGTGCGGCAGCCCGGACACGGACATGATCCCGCCGCCGCCGAAGTCCAGGCAGTAGAACTGGACTTCGTCCGGGGTGTGGGTCATCGCCAGCGACAGCATCAGCGTGCGCAGCAGCGTCGACTTGCCGGTCTGCGGTGCGCCGACCACCGCGACGTGCCCGTTCGCGCCGGACACGTCGGCGAACAGCAGCTCGCGGACCTGCTCGTCCGGCCGGTCCACCATGCCGACGGGCACCCGCAGGTGGCCGAACGCGGTGCGGTCCTCCACGATCATGCCGTAGACGGCGTCCGGCAACACGCTCGGCAGCAGGCTGTCCAGGGTCGGCGACTCCGACAGCGGCGGCAGCCAGACCTGGCGCGCCGGCGGGCCGGCGCCCACCAGCCGGTCGATGAGCACCTCCGCGAGGCTCGCCACCTTCTCCCCGGGCGCGGCCGGTGCCTCCTCTTCGTCCACTTCGGACTTGACGGCGGCGTCCGCGTCGACGGGGTCGACGAGCACGTGCTTGAGCGGATGCGCCTTGGTGTCGAACAGCGTCACGTCGCCCGTGACCGGAGCCGACTGCCGCACCGGCCCGGCGCTCGACGTCGTGACCGGGGCCGGCCCGGAGACGTAGGCGCCCTTGAACCGCAACAGGTTCGACATGTCGAGCTTCAGGTAGCCGTTGCCCGGCTCGGACGGCAGCTCGTAGGCCTTGGCGACACCGATGACGCTGCGCGACTCCATCGAGGAGAAGGTGCGCAGCGCGATCCGGTAGGACAGGTGTCCCTCCACCCGGTTGATCCGGCCCTCGTCCAGCCGCTGCGAGGCGAGCAGCAGGTGCACGCCGAGGCTGCGGCCGAGGCGTCCGATGGAGACGAACAGCTCCATGAACTCCGGCTTGCTGGTCAGCAGCTCGGAGAACTCGTCGACGACCACGAGCAGCACCGGGAACGGCGCGAGCGGTTCGCCGGCGGCACGCGCCTTCTCGTACTCGTACAGCGAGACGTAGCCGCTGGCGCGCAGGAACTCCTGCCGACGGGTCATCTCACCGTTGATGGCGTCCTGCATCCGGCTGACCAGAGGCAGCTCGTCGGCGAGGTTGGTGATCACCGCGGAGGTGTGCGGCAGCTTCTCCATGCCGATGAACGTCGCGCCGCCCTTGAAGTCGACCAGCACGAGGTTGAGGATCTCCGACGAGTGGGTGGCCGCGAGCCCGCAGACCAGCGTGCGCAGCAGCTCGCTCTTGCCGGAGCCGGTGGCGCCGATGAGCATCCCGTGCGGTCCGACGCCGCCCTGGGCCGGCTCCTTCAGGTCCAGCTCGATGACCTCGCCGTCCTCGCTGACCCCGATCGGCACGGACATCCTGGCGCGCAACGTGTTGCGCTGCCGCCACTGCGCCGCCACGTCGAAGGTGTTGACGTCCTTGATGCCCAGCAGGGTGGTCAGCTCGAAGTCGCTCTCCAGCGGTCGGTCGGCGACCTCGACGGTGCCGCTGGTGCGCCGGGGCGCCAGGAGCCTGGCCAGGCGCTCGGCCTGCGGCAGGCTGAGGCGGTCGCACTGCGCGGTGCCGACCGCGTCGCCGGAGGGGAACTCGACCGTCGTGCCGCGGCAGGTCAGGCGCAACACCTTGGGCCCGCCGGTCATCGTGCCGGTCACGTCGAGCAGCACCACGTTGCGCAGACCGGCGCCGTACAGCCGGGAGTGCTCCGGGATGCCGCCGAGGTAGGCGACGATCACGATGAGCGGTTCGCTCGCCCCGGCCGGCACGGTCTTGTCGTGGTCGCCCCGGTCGGTGATCTCCGGACCGAGCAGGTCCATCAGCTCGTCGTGGTCGCAGGCCAGCATGCGCACCGGCCCGGCGGTGTCCCGGGCGGTCGGGTGCGCGTTGTGCGGCAACCACTTCACCCAGTCCCACTCCGGCCGGCCGACTTCCGGCGTCAGCACGGCGACGTGCAGCTCGTCCGGGGCGTGGAAGGTGACGAGCTGGCCGACGATCGCGCGGGCCAGGCCGAGCGCGGCGTCGGCGTCCCCGGCCAGCTCGACGCTGGTGAAGCTGCGCATCCCGACCGAGGTGGGGATTCCGGTCACGGTGCGGTAGGTCTCGCCGAACCGGCGCAGCGACACCGAGGCCAGCGGTTCGAGGTCTTCGATCGGCTTCGTGGACGGCGGCAGGAACTTCAGCGCGGCCGGCTGGCTGCCCAGGCCGATCCGCGCCCTGCCGAAGTCCTCGTGGCTGCCCCGCCGCTCCCAGAGCCGCTTGCTCGTGGCGATCGACCACAGCCAGCCCGGATCCGGGTTGTGCCAGGCGACCGACCGCCGCTGCGCGTTCGCGGTGTCCCTGGCCTGCTTGCGCAACTGCGCGATGTAGCGCAGGTAGTCGCGGCGCTCGGCCTGCATCTTCTTCTTGCGCTCGATGCCGGCCGAGCCGATCTGGGACAGGCTCATGAAGATCATGGACGTGCCCATGGCGCCGCCCATGATGTACATGATCGGCGAACCGTTGCCCACGGTGAACATGAGCACCATGGCGATGCTGCCGATGCCCATCGGCAGGAACATCAGCACGGAGCTGAAGTTCCGCGACGCCTGTTCGGCCATCACCGGTGGCTCTTCGAGCTGCACCTCGCCGTCGGGCAACTCCGGGCCGGCCGCGCGGGGCGGCCGTTTGACCGTGATGGTGCTCATCCCAGCACTCCGTTGCCCGGCGCGGGCTTGGCACTGCCCCAGGCGTCGTCGGACTGCTGGAGCAGGTTCGCCGCGGTGCGTTCCTTCTCCCCGTCCTCGTCCTCGGCCTCCGGGGCGTCGTCCGGCTCCTCCTCCGGTTCCGGCGGCGGCGCGGCGGAGCACATCAGCAGCGGCTGATCGTCCACCGCGACCTCACCGTTCTTGCGGCGATAGGTGCTCGGCGTGTCCTGCCCACTCACCCATGGCTCGCTCTCCCGAAGCGCGTAGTCGGGGGCGTGTTCTGTCCGCTCCTCCTCGTCGGTGGCCTTGCGGACCGGCGAGACGAGGAACCCGAGCGCACCGGCTCCGGCGAGGACGCCCCACGCCGCCGTGTCCTCCTCGGCCTCGGGCGGCCGCACCACCGCAACCCGGTCGTCGCCCGGCTCGTCCTGCTCGTCCTCCGGCCAGGCCGGCGCGGGGTCCGCCGAGTACGGAATGGGCTGTTCGGTGGGAACACCCGGCACGACCGAGGCATCCGGAGCGGACACCGGTCCACCGGCGGACACCTGACGGCCGTCCGGCTCACCGGCGAGCACCTGCCGGCCGTCCGGCTGACCCGCGTCGGGTGCCCACGGCTCGGACCCGTTGCCCAGCAAGGCGGCCGAATCCGGTCGTCGCGCACCGCGATCGTCGCCACCCGGCAGGCCACCCATCGGGGGCAACACCACCGGCGGCAACTGCCCACCGTCCACGCCGAACCCGTCCTTCGACGTGACCGGTCCTGGCGTCGCCCACGACTCCGGTTCGCCAGCGGGAACCTGTTGCCCACCAGGCTCCCCGGCGTCGGGAACGCCGGGTGCCCAGGGCTCGGACTCGTTGCCCAGCAGGCCAGACGAATCCGGACGCTCCGCACCCGCACCCGAACCCGGCGAACCACCCATCGGCGGCGGCATCATCGGAGGCGACATCGGCGGGACCATCGCACCACCATCGGGCACCTTGGACGCCCACGACTCCGGATCACCCGCAGGCGCTTCCAAACCACCAGGCTCAACACTCGGCAGTGAGGTACCGCCCGACCACGGCTCGGACTCGTTGCCCAACAAACCAGACGAATCCGGACGCTCCGCACCCGAACCACCACCCGGCGAACCACCCGCCGGCGGCGGCATCATCGGAGGCGACATCGGAGGCACAGCCCCGCCACCACCAACAGGCACCCGCGACGCCCACGACTCCGGATCACCCGCCGGGGCCTCCAAACCACCAGGCTCGACAGCCGGCGGCGGCGTACCACCCGACCACGGCTCGGACTCGTTGCCCAACAAACCAGACGAATCCGGACGCTCCGCACCCGAACCACCATTCGGCGAACCACCCGCCGGCGGCGGCATCATCGGAGGCGACATCGGAGGCACAGCCCCGCCGCCACCAACAGGCACCTTGGACGCCCACGACTCCGGACGACCAGCAGGAGCCTCCAAACCACCAGGCTCGACAACCGGCGGCGGCGTACCACCCGACCACGGCGCCGACTCATTGCCCAACAAACCAGACGAATCCGGACGCTCCACACCCGAACCCGAACCCGGCGAACCACCCGCCGGCGGCGGCATCATCGGAGGCGACATCGGAGGCACAGCCCCGCCGCCACCAACAGGCACCTTGGACGCCCACGACTCCGGACGACCAGCAGGAGCCTCCAAACCACCAGGGTCAACAACCGGCGGCGGCGTACCACCCGACCACGGCGACGTCTCATTGCCCAACAAACCAGACGAATCCGGACGCTCCACACCCGAACCCGAACCCGGCGAACCACCCATCGGCGGCGGCATCATCGGAGGCATCGGGCCGCCCCGGTCGTCCTGCCTCTGCCCAGAGCCCGGCCCGTTGATGTCCGTCGCCCAGTCCGTTGGCTTCAACCCGTCGGGCGGCGGAATCGAGGACGGCGGAATCGAGGACGGCGGCGGCAACGGCGTACCGCCACCTGGCATCGGCTTGAGATCCGGCGTCCCGCCGCCGCCCTTCAGGCCACCGCCGGACATATCCGGCAGCTTGCTGTTGCCCAGGTTGCTGTTGCCCAGGCCATTCGTACCGGATGGCGGGAGGACCGAAGGCGGCGGAGTCGGCCGGGCACCAGTCGGCCCGGTACCGGTCGGCGGCGTGCCCGGCGGCACCCGGTCGGGCTGACGCAACGAACCACCCGGCGGCAACGGCGAACCATCCGGCGTCTGCACACGAGACAGCGGCATGTTCCGGGGCAACTGGTCAGGGGACTGTCGCAATCCGTCAGGCGGCGGCGTCGGCGTCAGCGGCTTCAGCGGAGGCGGCGACTGCGACGGCTTCGGCGGAGGAGAAGACTGCATCGGCTTCGGCGGAGGAGCCGACTGCGATGATCCCATCGGCTTCGGCGACGCCGGCGGCTTCGGCGGAGGAGTCGCCTGCAGCGACTGCAGTGGAGGCGACTGCGATGGTCCCATCGGCTTCGGCGACGCCGGCGACTTCGGCGGAGGAGGCGTCTGCGGCGACTTCGGCGGAGGAGGCGTCTGCGGCGACTTCGGCGGAGGAGGCGACTGCGGCGACTTCGGCTTCGGCGGAGGAGGGGGCGGCTTCGGCAGAGGAGGAGGCGTCGGCGTCTTGAGGCCTGGCGGAGGGGCCGGCTTATCGACGAGGTCCGTGATGTCCGGCGGGCGGACCGCCTCCACCGAAGTCTTGTACTGGTCGGTGAGGTGCCGCGCGACGATTCGCATGTCGTCGGTCATCATCTTCACGATCTCGGGTTTCGCCGAGACCTGGACCAGACCGTTCGACATGACCGGCGCGCCGGCTTCCTTCGCCTCGTTCGCGTACCAGACGTTGATGTCGTTGAGCCGCCCTTGCGCCCAGCGGAGTTGCTGGCCGTTGTTCCACAGGCTGCTCGGCACGGGGTTGGAGCCGTGGCCGGCGATCTGGTCGGCTCTGGCGCGGATCTCGCGGGAGAGCTTCTGCATCAGGTTCAGGAACGAGGTGGCGGCCTCACCCTTCCACGCGCCGTGTTCGCCGGCGAGCGCCTTCGCCTGGTTGGCCACGCTCTCGGCGATGAGGTACATGGAATTCTGGGCGTAGTTGAGGGTTGTCGCGGTTTCCTCGAGCGTCTCCGGGGAGGCGTACTGCTTCATGCGGTCGCTGTTCGAAGTCGTGTTGACGCCGCCCGGTCCGTTGTCCACCGCGGACCCGCCCACGACGGCCGCGTGGATGTCCTTCCACGACCAGTGCTCGAACGAGTAGAGGTCGTCCACCTTGCCTGACGTCGGCGGCCAGACCGAGCCGTCCGAGTCCTGACGGAAACCGTTGTTTTTGTGCTGTTCGATCTCTTTGTCGTCGGGCTTTACTGTATGGTCGTCGTCAGCCATGACCCCTCAACCCTCAACTTACGCAAAGCGAACACCGATGTGAGGCCACCACGTCGGGGCTGGGCGAACCTCAGGTCGCCGTGTTGCCCTTCATTCCGTTGATGTTTCCGCGCAGACCGCCGACGAATTCACCGAGATCTTTGCCGCTCATCTTGTTGAACTCTTCGTGGTTCTGGTAGGTGGCCGCGAGGGTCCGCGAAGACTTGACGATCTCCGTCAGCGCGTCCCTGACCCGGTCGATGAAACCCAGCGAGGCCGGCACGAGCCCTTTTGACCCGACGATACCGTCCTTCAATACGAAGGACGCGGGCAGGCTGCCGGGGGCGAGCTTGACGCCCTGCAGCTTCTTGGCAACCTCGTCGAGCGGACCGAAAAGCTGCTCGATGTTGCTCGCGAAGACCTTGATCGCCTCGGTGCTGACCTTCGTCACGCCCTTGCCGGGCGTCTTGTCGCCGCCGGGGACCGACGGGGCCTTGAACGGTTTGTCGTCGCCGAACTTGTGTTCCGGATCACCGGGAGCCTTGTCGTCCCGTTCGTCCTTGTGCTTGTCGGAATTGAAGTAGCCCTTGACGTCCTTGCCGCCACCGTCATTGTCCGGCGGCGCGTCCTTGCCCCCATGCTGCGGGATGTGCGTTTTCTCGTACTTCTCCCACTCCGCCCACTCTTTGTCGAACAACTTCTCGTCGAAGCTGTGGTTCTCACTGCCGTCCGAAAGGGTCTTCGGGTTCGTATCGGAGAGAAAATCGTCCGGACCTTTGTCGAGCTTGATTCCGGTCTTGGGATCCGTGTAGGTCATCCACCCACCATCCAGGTCAGCGATCTAGCTGTCGAAATCAACGACCGGAACGTGCCGCCCACCCCGGTCTGCCAAGCCGAGCCCAGAGCACGGCGCCGGCGCGAGTTGACCGCCGGTCGCCGCGCCGGAAAGTCCGTCAGCGGACGGAGCCGTCCCACATCTGGGTGCCCGTGTGCTCGACCTTGAGATAACCGTTGGAGATCTCGTTGAGCGTCACCTCGGCCCGCTGCAGGGAATAGGGCATCCGCGCGGCGGCGGCGTCCCACTTCTGCTTGCTGACGTTGTAGGCGTCGCGCGCGTCGCTGGTCCACTCCTGGAGGCTGCCGGTTACGTTGCTGTGCAACTCGTCGAGCATCGTCCGGATGTTGTTGGTGATCGCGGCCATGTTGTCCCGCGTGGCGTCGGCCAGCGAGAAGTTGAACTGGTACTGAGCCAAGACCTTCTCCTTAACTATCCGTGCGGCCGGAAGCCTTACTTCCCGCGCTCGAGGTCGGACAGGCCGCCGGCCCACTGGCCCGCGATGCTGGTGGCGTTCTCTTCGTTCTGGCTGTAGACGGTGGCGTTGCCGCCCATCGTCTCGATCATGTGGTTCAGCTCCTGGATGATGATCTGGAACTGACGCTCCCAGTCGTTCATCGCCTGACCGAACTTGGCCGACGCATCACCGGTCCACGAGGCCATCAGCGAGGCCTGGTTCTCGTTCACCGACTGCATCTGCCTGGTCGCCGAAGACGACGCCGCCTCGAAGAGCGAGGCGGCTTGCTTCATGCCCGTTGTTGCTACCGATACGTTGTCGACTGCCATCGCGATTTCTCCGGTTTTGTCGAATCGGACACGATGCAGGGTGCAAATGACCTGCTACGCCCCGCCGTCGCGGAGTCTGCCTGTCGATCACTCCGGCGGGAAAGCGAGCGGGGGTCACCTTGCCCGATCGTCCCCCCAGGTTGCCTGGTTCCGCCCTGGGCACCGCTTCGATAGCCACCTCACGGCGGCGCAGCCGTCAGTGTGCGGCCGGCTCAGGCCGCCGGGTTGGTGGCGCACGACGCAGGGCCCGGCAGGCGAGGAGCCGACCTGACCGAGGCGACACGGACCGCGTACCCGTCGCGCTCCAGCAGTCGGGCGCGGGACACACTGGCCGCCCCCACCGCACACGGTGTCGGGACGGAATGGAGGGATCATCCGCTGCGTTTGAACTTCGCACGAAAAACCTTTGAGTCGGGATGCGGATACTCAGCGGCATGAGCCAGCAGCGGCTGCACGCCGGGCGTTCGCAGGTCGTCAAGGTTGCGGTGCACTCATCGGACGCGGTCAGCAGGCGGGGTGCGACCGATCTCCTCAGCGGTGATCCCAGGTTGCGCGTGCTCGACGAAGCGGATCACCCGCAGGCCTCCGTCACGGTCGTCGTGGAGCGGTTAGTCGGCGATCCGGCACTCTCCTGGTTGCGCCGAATCCGCGACGGGTCGACGGCGGAGATCACTCCTCGATGCGTGCTCGTGACCGACAGCGCTCGCGGCATCGGCGTGCTCACCGCCGTCGAATGTGGCGTCGCGGCTGTCCTGTCCAGGCAGGACGCCGACCGCACCCGGCTGGTGGAGACGGTGGTGTCGGTGAGCCGCGGCATCGCGCACCTGCCCCCGGCGATGCAGGGAGAACTGCTGCTCCAACTGGACCGGGTACGTCGCGAGGTCCTGGAACCGAACGGCCTGACCATGACCGGCGTGGACGCCCGCGAGCGCGACGTGCTCCGACTGCTCGCCGAAGGCCTGAGCACCGACGAGATCGCCAACGAACTCGCCTACTCGGAACGAACCGTGAAAAACGTCCTGTACGGACTGATGTCACGCCACGCCCTGAACACCAGGGCCCACGCGGTCGCATACGCACTGCGCACCGGCATCGTCTAACCGCCACACAGTACGGACCAGCACACACCACAGCGCACTCGGACAGACCACGCGCTGCCTGGCGGTGGACGCCGAGGCTGAGCGAGCCCTCCAGAGAAGAGGACACACCCTGGCCGCTTCCCTTGCGACTGTTGTCTCGCATCAGACATCACGTCCAGGTAAGGAGCAACCTTGTCCATCACGACCACGACCCACCTGAACTTCCGCGGCGACGCGCGCCCGGCGCTGGAGTTCTACCAGTCCGTGTTCGGCGGCCACCTCGCCGTCGTCACGTACACGGACGCCGGGAACGTCCAGGAGGAGTCCGCCGCCGACCAGGTGATGTGGGGCCAGGTGCTCGCCGAGAACGGCTTCCACGTCATGGCCTACGACGTGCCCTCGGGGATGGGCTACGACCAGGGCGAGAACTCGTTCTTCGTCTCCGTGCGCGGCCGGACCGTCGAAGAGGTAACCGGCTACTGGGAGAAGCTCTCCGCCGGGGCGACCGTCGTGATCCCGATGGGCCCGGCGGGTTGGGCTCCCGCCTACGGGATGCTGCGGGACCGTTTCGGCGTCGTCTGGGTCGTCGATGTCGTCAGCGAATACAACGGGTGACGCACCCGCCATGGGTGGGAAGTAACCCCACCCATGGCGGGCCCGGCCAATGGCCGAACACCCGACAGGACCCCACACGATGAGGAGGCGCTCTCTCGGCCGCACCGGAATCCAGGTCAGCCCCTACTCCCGCCCCCGGTGCGCTTCCTGCCCGCGTTCGACACAACTACCACGACCGCAGCCGCATCATCGACCACGCCCGCGGCCCTGATCCGATCGCGGACATCCGTGCCGCCGACCGGGTGATGGGCGGTCGGGTCGGCTAACGGCCCTGCGGCTGCGGCGAAGTCACCGGTTGCCGCACGTTCCGCCGCCGGTCGCCGAGGAGGACGAACCCATGATGTCGTCACGACTGTCCCGTTGCGCCGCCGCGCTCCTGCTGACCGCCGCAGCCACGCTGATCGCCACACCTGCCCGAGCCGCGGGCGTGGACCAGGTGTGCGTGGGCACTGAAGTCACCACCTTCGACCCGCCGCTGACCCTCACCGCCCGGCCGACGACCATCACCGTCAGCGGCGTCTACCCCACGTGCACGAGCCCCGCGGCGGTCACGGCGACCTACTCCGAGACCTTCGTCCTCACCGCGTCCTGCCTGGTCCTGTTCGACTCCGGTTCGGCCCTCCGCACCTTCACGTGGGGCGGGACGACGGCGCCGAGCACGTTCCAGTACAACGTCACCTCCAGCGCCGTGGCCGGCCAGGTCGTGGTGACCAACACCGGCGTGATCACCGCGGGCGGCTTCGCGCCGGCGGGCGCGGAACAGGTGATCACCCTGGTGACTCCGAACCTCCTCCAATGCCTGACCGTTGGGGTGCCGAGCGTGACCGGCCCGACCACCCTCACCGTCCACAGCCCCTGACGACGCCGCCCTCAGACAAGTCCACAGTGGACTGAACGATCGCTTTCGTGGTGCCGCTTGACCGGCCCCCGGCGGATTCGTGACGATCGTGCGACCCCATGCCTGGCCGAGGTCGACGCCACCAAGGTGTGCGAACATCCTGGTAACTGCGACGCAAGGAGATCAAGAACCCCTCGCGCATGGTGTTGTCGGGGCAAGCGGACGATGATGAGCGTTCCGTGCAACGTGGTGGGGTGAAAGGCAGGATCGGATGGACCAGCCACCGCAGGGCGACCCACCCGCGGCGCTCATGCTCCCGCTGCCCGACACCGTCCGGTTGGCGTCGGTCCGTAGCTGGACGGCCGCCGCTCTGACCGGGTGGACCGAGGACGAGCGGGAGGACTGCCTGTTGGTGATGAACGAGCTGGTCAGCAACGCCTACGACCACGGGAGCGGCCCGCGCCGCCTGCGGCTGTCCTGCGCCTCGCCGCCCGGCCTGGTCCGGATCGAGGTGGACGACACCTCCTCCGAGGCGCCCACTCCCCGCCGTTCCCGGATCAGCACGACCCGCGGCCGGGGCCTGGTGATCGTGCAACAACTGTCCCAGCAGTGGGGCGTGATCTTTCACGACTTCCACAAGACCGTCTGGGCCCAGATCAGCACCCGCGCCGCCCACCTCGCCCAGTCCCGGTAGCGCCGGTGGCGCTACCGGCGGTCAGTCGAGGGTCGTGTCGGCGTTGTCGCGCACGGCGACCGCGGCGGTGTTCTCCTGGTAGCTCTGCTCGGAGACCAGGGTGACCCGGGCGGTGGCCTGGAAGGTCGGGATGGTCGCCGCGCCGCACGAGGCCATCGTGGCCTTGATCTTCGCCACGGTCAGGGCCAGCGTGTCGCCGAGGTCGCCCACGTAGGGCACGTAGCCGTCGACGCCCTCTTCGAAGTGCAGTTTGTCCTCGCCCTGGTCGTAGCGCTGCCAGTTCCGCGCCCGGCCGGAACCCTCGCCCCAGTACTCCTTGAACACCGAGCCGCCGATGCGCACCTTCTTGCCCGGTGACTGGTCGAACCGCGCGAAGTAGCGGCCCGTCATGACGAAATCCGCGCCCGCGTCGGCCAGGAATCGGAACGCCTCACCGTCGACCACGTTGCCACCGCCGATCGGCACGTCCGGGAACTCCCGCTTGACCCACCGCAGCGCCTCGGCCTGCCAGTCGCTGTACCCGTCGGAGGAGTCCAGGCACAGCACGTCCGCCCCCGCCTCGACCAGCGCCGGCGCCCGCTCGCGGTAGTCGTGCGTGTTGACACCCGCCCCCACCCGGAACCGCTTGGCCGTGTCCACCACCGCGCCGGGGAACTGCTTGTGCTCGGCGTAGTCCGACCGGAACACCAAATGCTGGAGGTGCCCGGCGCCGTCCACGACCGGCAGGCAGTCCAGCCGCTCCTCCCACAGCAGGGTGTTGGCCTCCGCGCCAGAGTCTCCACAGGGGCCGGACGTCCGTTCAGCCGGCCCTGCAACGCACGGGCACCACCCTCGGCGGAGTCGAAGACAAGCGTCACGACGGAGGTTGCCCTGGGGCTCGGCGAACGACACGTGCCAGTTCGCCCCGATAGGTCGTGCCCAGCCCGGTGACGGTGCCTTCGAACGGCCCCTTCCCTCGAACCGTGGTGGTGAACCAGTTCGGCGGCAGCACGACTCGGTCACCGACCTCTAGCGGAGGACTGCCGCCCCATCGGTACGCGTACCGGCCGTCGATCTCGACCACTTGATCGCCGTCGAAGTCGTAATAACGCAAGGCGTCCTCGAGTTTCTTCGTCAACTCCGCGACCTTGCTTTCCAACTGTTCGACACGGTCCTTCCGGTACTCCGCGCTCCACTCGGCCATCTGTTGACCACGGCGCATACCCTCTTCGAGCCCAATCCCGTACCACCGGGCCAGCTCGTCGTCGCCGTCGGCGGCGTGGCTTCGGCACGACACGACCGAGCCGTGGAGCTGGGTTTGGCACGGCTTGCCCGACTTGGTCGGACGCCCGCATCGCCGGATCTCAGGCACATCAGCCATGGGACACCACCTTCCTCAACAGAGTGATGGCCCGGCCCTGCCGCAACGTTACGCACATCCGGTGTCGTCGGTCTCGAAAGTAGTTGGGTCGACGCCCTGCGGTCACGCGGTCAGCGAGGGAGCCACGCCGATCGGCCGACCACGGGCTCACGGTCGGTTGACCCGACAGAGGGCGGTCGCCATGCTCCCGACATGGCCCACGGCATCGTGAAGTTCTTCAAGGACAAGAAGGGCTGGGGCGCGATCGCCTCGGCCGACCTGCCGGACGGCTTCGACGCGTGGGTGCACTTCAGCGTGATCGAGATGGACGGCTACCACGTCTTGGAAGCCGGTGACCAGGTCGAGTTCGACTACGAAACAGCCCGTCAGGACAGCTTCCACTTCCGCGCGACCCGCGTCCGCAAAGTCTGACCATCCGCCAGCCTCCGCCCGCGATGGTGGGCTGGGTCGTTGTCCAACCGTTGTCACTTTCCGCCCACGGCGCTTCCGAGGCCGCCACCCTGGAACCGTGGACGACGAAGCACCGACCGCACGGTTCCCCTGGCTCACGGTGTTCTGGGCCGCGCTGATCCTCGCGTGGTTGCTCACCGTGCCACTGTTCGCGGTCCAAGGCGCCTTCGTGTCGTTCCTGGGAACGCCGACCGGCGCCGAACTCGCCCTGCGCGACAACCTCTACGGCTGGGCGCAGATCGCCGCCATCGCACTGCCCGTGCTCGGCGTGACAGTGGCCGTAGCGGCAAAGCAGTGGACGGCCGCGATCGTCGTGGGAAGCGTGCTCCTCTTCAGCGCCGCGAACATCGCCGTCGAACGCTCGCGCGACCGCCCACCCACACCGACCACCTACGCCCCCGTCTGCCAAGGACACAGGGGCGGCGACGTCACCGACCCCTGCCCTTCGACGGAACGCGACCCGAGCCCGGTGTCGTTCGGGTCGGGCTACCGCACGGATCGCTATCCGGCCTCGTCTGTGGGTCATCGGTGGCCGCGTCCCCGGCACGCGGACGCGTCACCACCGCCACGCCGAGCGGCACCTCGCCCGCGGACAACCCGTCGAGCGCGGCGAACTCGTTCACCCGGTTGACGAAACCCGCCGGCGGCCGAGGTAGCTGGTCCGGCGGCTCGACCGACCCGACGACGAGGTTGTCGACCACCACATCACCACCGACGGAACCGACCTGCACCACCGACCCGGCGACGCCCTCGACCGTGTTGCGGACACCGGCGTCCCGCCGAGCCCCACTCGAATCCGGCTGCCGGGGACGGGCCGCGCTGCCGGTCGACCGTCGAGCCACCACCGATCGGCTGCCCCGGTCGCCTTCACTGGGCAGGCGCTACCCACGCGCATGAACCATGGAGGAGGGGCTGGTGAACAGAACGAGAAGCGCGATTCGCACCGTGCTGTGCATGATCGTGGCGATGGCCGCCGTGCTCGCCGGGACGAGCGTCGCGCAGGCGACGGTGGTCTCCTACACGGTCCGGGTGAAGACCTGCGATCGGGCGAACGCCGACACCGACGGCAACCTGCACATCACGATCCTCGGCACCGCGGGCGAGGTGCCGGCGACCGAACTCGACAACCCCGGCGACGACCGCGAACGCAACCGGACCGACGAGTACGACCTGCTGGGCGAGGACATCGGCACGGTCACCTCGATCATCCTGCAGTTCCGGCTGGCCGGCAGCACGGACTGGTGCCTGGTCGACGTCGTGATCGTCGGCCCGCACGGGGTGACGGTGCACCCGTTCAACAACTTCATCAGGAACAACGCGAACATCCAGATCGGCGCGGCGTGACCGCGCCGCGGCTGCGGCGGTGCTCGGTGCCGCCGCAGCCGCGGCCGGTGCGGTTGCCGCTGGTCAGTCCCAGGCGCCGGCGAGGGTGCGGGCGATGGCGGTGGCGAGGATGCGAACCCCGTGCGGTGAGCCGGGGTCGATGCCGGTCAGCTCCTCGGCCCGGTGCAGCCGGTAGTCCAGGGTCCGCGGGTGGATGCACAGCGACTGCGCGGTGCGCAGCCGACTGCAGTCGTTCCGGTAGTAGCAGTCCAAAGTAGACACTAGGTTCGGTCCGGCGGCGAGGCGGCGTGCGACCTCGCGCAGCCACTGGTCGACCTTGGGCAGCCGGGCGACGGCGAGTTCCACGAAGACGTCGGCGACGCCGTGCATGCGGCGCGGCGCGGCCTGCACCGGCGCGACACCCGCGGCCTGCCGCGCCAAGGCCGCGGCCTCGGCCAGCCCGTTCACCCGCCCGCCGGCGCAGCCGACCGCGCACGGCCCGCCGAGCGACTCGGCGAAGTCCCGGACCACCGCGAGCGCCGGGTCGTCGGGCGCGGCCGGCAGCCACGGCGGGGCCAGGCCGCCGCTCGGCACGAGCGCGACGAATTCCGCCAGCTCCGCCCAGCTCATCGGCACTTGGTGCTGCTTGAACAGGTGCTCGACGACGTCACCGCGGGACGGCAGGACGCCGGCCGACGCCGGGACGCGGACCACCACCACGGTGTAGTGGTCCGACAGCCGCACGCCGAGGGAGGACGACACGTGACGCGCCATCGCGTCGTCGGCGAGCAGCATCCGCGTCAACTGCTGAACCCGCTCGGCCACCGACAGGAAACGCCGCTGCCCCTCCAGGAAACCCTCGAAGTAGGCGCTGGTGCCGATCCTGCCCTGCGCGCCGAACCAGCCGGTGAGGTGGAGCAGGTCGGCCAGGTCGTTCGGCCCGGTCGCGTCCTGGATCTCGTGCAGCATCAGCGTGCCGTGCAGCACCACGGCACGCCGCACCGACGCCGGCGAGACGCCCTGCGCGCCCCGCTCGGCCCCGATCGCGGCGATGCGGGCGCGGTCGTCCTCGGCCAGCGGTCGTTCGTCGGATGCCAGGGACACCGTGCTGCGCCGGAACCAGACCGCGTAGTCCAGCATCGCGGCTCTCGCGCGCGGGTCGGCGGCGGTGTCCCGGTACTCGGGCAGTTCCCTCCCGTAGACGGCGATCTCGTTGCGGGCGTTCGTCTCCGCCCGCCTGTTCAAGGCGACGAAAAGACCCTTCATCACAGCTCCCGGCCCGGGGCGGCACGCCACCGGGCAAGCCGATGCTAGTGAGTGTTCCCGGTGGCCGGTGCGAAGAACATCCCAGTGGCGGCACAAGATCGACCGCCCGGCGGTGTCCGGGCACCCCGTTTGCGCGACGTGACAAAACAGCCGGCACCGCAGGGCACGCGGGCGTCGCCCTTTCACGAAGCGCCGCCGCCCGGAGCCTTGACACGCTGACGCCCCGAAGTCCCCCGACCCCACCCCTAGGAGACGCACATGTTGCGCTCGCGACCCAATCGCGTGGCCACGCTGCTGGTCGGCGCCCTCGCCACGGTCGGCGCGATGGTCACCGCCGTCGGCCCGGCCACCGCCGCGCCGACGACTTCCTACACCTGCAACGACCCGCTCACCGGCGTGGACTTCCTCGCCTCGTGGACGGGCACCGGCGCCTCCGACATCATCTGGGCCCAGCCCGGCAGCGTGCTGGTCTCGCTCGGCGGCGACGACTCGGTGTACTCCGAGATCGCCGGCCCGACCGCGATCGCCTGTCTCGGCAACGGGGCCGACACCTTCGGCAACAGCGACCTGCAACAGAGTTCGGTGGGCTACTTCCGGGTCCGCGGCGAGGACGGCAACGACAACATCACCGGCGGCAACGGCAACGACGTCCTGGTCGGCGGCAAGGACAACGACACCCTGGTCGGCGGACCCGGACAGGACCGGGTCGACGGCGGGCCCGGCGTGGACCGGTGCGACGCCGAGATCGAGACCAACTGCGAGTTCTGACCCCGCCGGCCGGGCCGCCACCCCGCGGAGGTGGTCCGGCCGTCACCGGGCGATGTCGGCCGGTTCAGGGGTCGGCCAGTTCAGGGTTCGGTCAGTTCAGGGGTGGGGTGCTCGTCGGTGGCCGGCGGTGGTGCGTCGCTTGCTCGTAGTCGAACCCCAGCCCGAGCAGGGTCGGTTCGCTGAACGGCGCGCCCAGCAGCTCGACACCCACCGGCAGGCCGTCCGGGGTGAAGCCGGCGGGGACGGTCAGGGCCGGGAAGCCGGTGTTGGCGGCCAGGGCGCAGGACCTGCCCCCGGGCTGCGGTTGCCCGATCACAGGGGCCTGCTGCGGGACGGTCGGATAGACCAGCGCGTCGAGGTCGTTGTCGTCCATGAGCGTCCGCAGCAGTTGTTGCGCTTCCGCCCGCCGGGCCAACCGCTGGTGGTAGTCGTCCTGCGGGCCGGTCGAGCGACCCAGCCGGGGCTTGAGCCGCTCCAGCACGGTCGGCGTGACGTCGCCGGAGGTGACGATGTCGGCCAGCGTCACCAGGTCTGTCGGCGGCTCCAGCCGGGCCAGTGAGCGCGGGAACTTGGAGCCCGGTGCCGCCAGGTAGCGGTTGAGGTCGCGCTCGTGCTCGTCGTTGATCACCCAGGAGGCGTCCACGGCGGCCATCAGCGCGGGTTGGGCCGGCAGGTCGATGACGGTCGCGCCCTGCGCCGCCATGTCCGCCGCGGCCTCCCGGACCAGCGCCGTCGTCACCTGCTCCGGGGCCGACGTGCCCAGATAGTCGGTGAGCACACCGATACGGGCGTCGACCAACGCGGTGTCGCCCAGCGCGGCGGTGTAGGTGTGCGGTATTCGTCCGATGGACGCCTTGGTGGACGGGTCGTCCGGGTCGTACCCGGCGGTGGCGTCCAGGACCAGCGCGATGTCACGGACCGACTTGGCCATGGGGCCGCCGACGTCCTGGGTGTCCGAGAGGGGCGCGATGCCGTCGCGGCTGGAAAGCCCCAGCGTGGGCCGCAACCCGACCAAACTGTTGTGCGCCGCCGGGTTGCGGATCGAACCGCAGGTGTCCGAGCCCAGGCCGAACGCGCCGAACGCGGCTGCGATGCCGGCGCCCGTGCCGCCGCTGGAGCCGCCCGGGTAGCGGGCCTGGTCGTAGGGGTTGCGGGTCTGCCCGCCGAGCGAGCTGATGGTCTCGATGCCGCTGGCGAACTCGTGCAGGTTGGTCTTGGCGACGACGATCGCGCCGGCGCCGCGCAGCCGCGCCACCTGCTCGGCGTCATCGGCGGTGCGCCAGCGCCGCAACGCCAGTGAGCCGTTCGACGTGGGCAGGTCCGCGGTGTCGTAGTTGTCCTTGATCAGGATCGGGATGCCGTGCAGCGGGCCGCGGACGTGCCCGCGACGCCGTTCGGCGTCGAGCCGGGCCGCGACGGCGATTGCGTCAGGGTCCTCGCGAATGACCGCGTTGACACCGGGCTGGTCGGCATAGGCCTGCTCGTAGGCGTCGATACGTGCCTTAAACGCCTTGACCAACCCGACCGAGGTGACCCGGCCGCCGGCCAGCAACTCGCCCAACCTGGTGGCGTCCACGTCCACCACCCAGTCGGCGATTCCCCGATCACCGACCACGGCGCCGCTACCCGTCGCCGCGACGACCGAAGGGGCGGACGTCACCAGGACGACGACACCCGCCACGAGTGCCGCTGCCCGGTTGCGCCGGCGGTGCGATCGTCCAGCCATGCCAGTCCCCTCACCGCCGCGCGACCCTGTCGAACAGCCAGGGGTCGAGAAGCACGAGCCGTTTGCCGGCGTTGCCCGGCCACGACCGGTACCGGCCAATCCTGAACTCCATGTGCCGTGGCGACTATCCGTCAAACGGGGTGCGTCGCGTCCACCATCACAGTCTCGCCGGTGACACCGACTTGATCCGCTCCACCCTGAACTGCCGGTCGGCCTCCCGCAGGTGACACCACGCCGCCAGGAACGGCCCGTCCCACCCGATCGGTGTGATGGTGCGTTGCGAGGATTCGCCCTTCCCGTCGACGTAGTCGATGCGCACGTCCGACCGGTCGTCGATGGCCCCCGCCAACAACGCCACCGCCTTCGTCGACAACTTCCGGTTCCGTGTCCGCACGATCTGCGCCGTCGACGGCTCGTCCGGGTCGGGGAGGTCCACCGCAACCGGCTCCGCCTCTTCCACCGGAGCGACCGCTCGCGCCTTCCGCCGCCGCCGAACCACGACACTTCCCGACGACGGGTCCTCGACCACCGCGAACCCTTCCGCCCGCAACTGCGCGACCGACTCGGAAGGCGTCATCGCACCCGCCGCCACGGTCGGCGCCAACTCGGCGAAACCGGGTAATCGCACCACCTCCGCGATGACGTTCGGCTCCGCCACCACGCAGCACCCCACCTCCCGCACCCGCACCTGCCCCCGCCCGCGCTCCCCCAACAACGTCCGCAGCGCCCACGGCACGTTCCGCTGCGTCAGCCCGTTCAACGCGGTCAGCAACGACTCCCCGGTCCATCCCCGCGCGAACGCCGCCCGCACACTGGCCGGGGTGAACTGCCACACCCGGGCCCCGTCCTCCACCCGGCTCTCCGCGGAAGCCTCCAACAGCCGCGTGGCCTCCACCGTCAACTGGCCGAACACCACAGCCTTCAGGTCGTCCAGCACCTCCACCTCGCACGGCATCGGCACCACCACCCCGGCCACCGAAGCGGCCAACTCCTCCGTGTTGTCGGCGGACAACAACGCTTCCCCGCAGACGCTCAGCGCATCCCCCGCCACCACCCCCACCATCGCCGCCTCGCGCACCGCCCCGTCGACGCGCTCGTGCACCGCCGGGCAGAACCAAGGGGCGGCAGCAGCGATCCCCTTGATCGACGACCCGTCCCGCCCCGCTCGCAACACCGCCCACCGAGCCGCCCGAGCACGTGGCGACTCGACCTTCGACACGGCCGGATTCGGCCGGGCAGTCGGGGAATAGGACAACCGGAACCAGGTCCAGGCCAACTCGGCCCACTGCCGGGCAGGCGTCGCCTCCCGCCACCGCCAGTACCGCGCGGTCGCCTCGAAAGCCGTCCCGACCTGCACCGACAACCCGGCCGCGAACAGCAGGTCCAACACCAGCGACAGGTAGCCGTCGTCCAGCCCGAGCGCCGCCCGCAACCGCTGCCGCTCCTGCTTCCCCACCCCGCCTTCCTTCAACCCCACGATCGGCCTGCTGGTGTCCAACAACGCATAAGCCGAACGCAGCAGGTGCTGCGCCGAAGACCGCAACTCACCGTCCGAACCGCCCAGACCACGCTCGACCGCGGGCCGCCCGGTCACCTCCAACGGGCCGTCCGTCCGCTTCCACCGCTCCAGGAGCAGCGGCACCAGGCACACGACCTCGCCGTCCGGCCAGGCCACCCCGACCTCCCGCAGCTCGCGCAACGCCGACCGGACCGCCTCCCGATCCCCTCCGGTCAACGCCGCCACGGAGTCCACGGTGGCCTGAGCCCCCAACCTGGCCGCCGCCCGCCCCGCCGCCTCCGCATCCCGGCTGACCAACCGCACCGCAGCGAACGCCCCACGACCGCTCAACCGCTCCGCGAGCGCCTCAGGCCCGTCCGGCACCGGCGCCACCCACACCTCCGGCCGAACCCGCCGAACCTCAGCCAACTCCGCCCGGTCGATCCGACCGAGGTACTCCGCGAACGAACCGGTGCCCATACGTGGAATTCTGCCCAGGACCAAGGCTGTTCCGGAACCGGCGGCGCCGCCTCGAACGGTTCGATTCAGGAGGGCAGGCGGGACACGATGAGCCGGGCGAGGGACTCGGTGGCGGCGCACTGGTCGGCGGTGGAGTCCTTGACGACCACGATCATCGAGAGGCCGGCGGGCTTCGGCCGGTCCTCCGTCGCGGCTTCCAGCAGCACGGTCAGGTGGCACACGCCGTGGTCGCCCTTCCGGCGCGCCGGGTACCCGCCGATCTCCGCGCGCTCGCCGAGCCAGGCGATCACCGGGGCGGAGAAGGCCACCAGGCCCGAGTCCGGGCGTCCCTGCGCGTCGACACTGCCCTCGACCGACCAGTTGCACCGGTTCGGCTGGTTCCGCTGCCCCTCCATGACCGCGATCCCCAGAGCCGTCGAGACCTCGCCGGAGTCCAGCAGCGTGCACAGGTCGTCGGGCAACTCGTGGGGGTCGGACACCGTCTCCGCGCGCAGTTCAGCCTGAGCGTCCGAGACTTCCGAGGTGGAGGACGAAGTGCCGGGCGCGCTCGGGGTGGCCGGCGGCTGCCCGGTGGCGTCGGTGGTCGTGGTGGCGCAGCCGGCCGTCAGGACGAGGGCCACCAGCACCGCTGTCCGGGCCGACTTGGCGGCGAGGCGGTTCACAGCGCGGGACTCTAACCGATCAAGTCCACCCGGCCGGAGCGATCACGCAGCCATCGATCACGCCCCACAGCGGAAGCCGGTCTGACCTTCGGAGCGGCAACCGACCTGACCTCCGGCGATCAGTCGCCGGTACCCGCCGGCGATCGGTCGGTTGGGGCCGGGTCGCGTTCCAGGTCGGTGCTCAGCGCCTGGTAGACCGACGGGCGGTGGCGGCGCAGCCACCAGGCCACCGCCAGGCCCGCCGCCGCGACGAGCGGCAGCAGCCAGGGCAACCGGGCGATGACCGGGTTGTCCGAACCCGCCAGCGTGGGGAAGTTGGCGATCGCCAGCGCCACGATGACGGCCAGGCCGAGTGCACCCAGGCCGGGCGCGAGCACCGTCCGCGCGAACCGGCGGTCGCCGACCCTGCGGAAGTGGACCACGATCGCCACCGCCGCGAGGAACTGGAGCACGAGGATGCCGAGCGTGCCGAGACCGGTCATGCTCGCGGTCAGCGCGGTCACCGGATCGAGGCCGGCCAGCCGGAAGGCCAGCGCGACCAGCGAGGCGAACAGCAACTGCACGATCGCCGCACGCCGCGGCACGCCGGTGCCCAGGTGGGTGCGGCCCAGCCGCCGCGGCAGCACGCCCACCCGGCCCAGCGCGTACAGGTAGCGGGTGGCCGAGTTGTGCAGCGCCAGCAACGCGGCGAACAGGCTGACGACGAGCAGCACGGTCATCACCTTCGTCAACGCTTCGCCCAGGTGTTCCCGCGCCACGGAGAAGACCAGGTCGCCGGTCGACAGGTGCGCGAGGGCGACGTCCTGGGCCTGCGCGACGCCGATCGCGCTGACCACGGCCCAAGTGGTGAACGCGGCGAAGATCCCGATGAACCCGATCGCGAGGTAGGTCGCCCTCGGGATCGTCCGGCGCGGGTCTTTCGCCTCCTCGCCGAACAGCGCCGTGGCCTCGAACCCGATGAACGCGTTCGCGGCGAACAACAAGGCCAGCCCGCCCGCGCCCTGCGCCACCACCGAGGGGTCGAACACGGACAGCGAGAACCCATGCCGGACCAGCACGCTGACGTCCAGCACCAGCAGGATCGACACCTCCAGGACCAGGCAGACCGCGAGCACCCGGGCGCTGACGCCGATGCCCCGCCGGCCGAGGAGGAACACCAGCACCACCGACAGCGCGCTCCACACGATCCAGTCGAGGTCCGGCCCGAACACCTCCGCGATCCCGGTGGAGGTGAAGAACCCGCTGGTGCCGATCGCGCCGGCGACGAAGCAGTTGTAGCCCAGCATCGCGATGAACCCGGCGACCAGCCCGAAGGTCTTGCCCAGCCCGCGCACGACGAACGCGTAGAAGCCACCGGCGTTGGTGAGGCTCTTCGACATCTGCGCGTAGCCCACCGCGAACAGCAACAACACGACCGTCGCCACGATGAACGCCACGACCATGCCGCCGCCGTTGCCGAGCGCGATGCCGAGGGCCGCGATCACCACCATCCCGGTCAACGGCGCGACCGCGGCCAGCACCAGGAAGACGATGCCGGGCACTCCGAGCACGTTGCGGGCGAGCGCTGTGTCTTCCCGAGACTCGCTGCGACTCATGGCTGGCGAGTATCCAACCGCGCACGGGCGCCGTCCTTGCCGTAGCGCGCACACGTCTTGCTCCTACGCGACCCGAACACGGCACCCGCGTTGCGGGCAGCCTCTCCGCATGGTGAGGCCGCGCCTGTGGAAGGGTGGATTCATGTTGCCGGAGCCCACTACCGAAGTCGATGCGGTGGACCACTACGTGGCGCTCTTGGCGGACGCCGGGTGGCCAGGGGAGACGATGTGCCTGACCGTCGTGCGCGGGCTTCCCGTCGCCGAGGCGCTGATCCGTTTCAACGGCGAGGCCACCGACCGCGAGGTGACGTTGGTCGACGCCGGCCAGGCCTCGACCGCCGCGTTCCCCGACGAACTGCCGCTCGTGGTCGCCGACGTGCTCGACGGGTGGGTGGTGCTGGCCGAGGACAACGGTTGGAACGGGGCGGATCTCTCGGTCCTGGCCCGGTTGTCGGAAGGCGGCACGGTTGCCGCGAGCGCCTACTGGAACGTCAACCTGCTCGCCCAAGTCGCCCTGGCCCACGACGGCGAGGTGGTCGGAGCCTTCGACTTCGTCATCGACGAGCCGCCCGCCGAGGGTGCGATGGAGCCGTTCATCCGAGGCTTGGACTTCACCGACGCCGAGCGGATGTGCGCAGCCGCGCTGGCTTTCCTCGAACGCGTCAGCGGCGTGCGCGTGCCGGTCGACTGGTCGACTCGCCCGCACCCCGCCTCGGTGATCGGCCGTTTTCCGTGGCTGAACCGGTCCGGCGCCACAGGGTGGCTGACCGACATGGCGCCGGAATTGCACGCGGGCCTGTCGACGGCGAGTGACGCGCAGGTCCGCGCCGTGACCACCCTTGCCGCCACTTGGGCTTGCGAGACAACCGGTGTCGAGGACCCGGCCGTGCTCGACACCCTCGCCCGAGACGTCGACACCGTGCCCGCCGCGGAGCGCGCCGTCCTGCGCGAACGCCTGGCCGAGCGCACCCGGGAGGAGTACCGGCAGGCCCTGAACCTGCGCTGGGACCACTGCCGCCCGCTGGGACTGGAGAAGATCGCCGCACTGCAGGGCGAAGTCAGCCGCCGCAACGCCGACCGTTCCGCCGAACACGGCTCGGTCGCCCGCACTCACGCCATGGTGGCGGCACGCGGCAGGCTGATGGACGACCCCCGGGTCGGCCTGGGCCTGGCGGTGGCCAACGCCTACCAGATCGACAAACCGGGCTGGCCCGCCCTCCGCGACCGCCTCACGCAAGCCCTCTGAGTCCTGCTCCAGAACCGACGGACTCCGACTTTCGGCCGACGTTGACCCCGACCTCGCGGACACCATAGGATGACGACGCTGGCGCCTTCGCTGGAACTGCCCGGCGACCGAGTTCGGTGAGTACATCGAACGTCTCGGCGTCCCCCTCTTGTTCCAGCTTCTGGACGCATCGCGCCGCCCCTCATCCCCCGCGTCGAATCGCGGCCTTGTCGCCGACCACGCCGACCGGACGTGGACCGCGCGAATTCTTCGACCACCGCAAAAGAACGGAGTAAAAGCCATGAGTACCGACAGGATCACCGACGGCACCGAACGAGCGATCATCGAGAACATGCTCGATCGCAACCGCGAAGCCCTCATCGAGACCGTGCGCGGCCTTTCCGAAACCGACGCCCGCCGTCGACTCGTCGCTTCCCTGACGACACCGATCTCCTTGATCAAGCATGCCGCAGGCGCCGAACGGATCTGGTTCCAACGGTTCTGGGCGGGCCTCGAAGAATCCGAGTGCGACGGGTACTCGAACCGGGACGAGGGCACCTTCACCGTCACAGCCGACGAGTCCTTGGCCGACGTGATCGCCGAGTTCGAACGCGCAAGCCAACGATCACGTGAGATCGCCGCCCGTTTCCACCTTGACGACACCAAGGACAACCCCCTTGAAGGAACAGTCAGCATGCGGTGGACGCTGCTCTCCATGATCGAAGAATTCGCACGGCACGCGGGACACGGCGACATCCTCCGCGAACAGATCGATCAGCCACCCTCGGACTGACCACGAACCCCGCGCTCGTCAGCGGACCGGCCCTGCCGCGCGTTCAGGCAGCCTGATCGAAACCTTCCCGCTTCCGCACCTCTTCGGGCGCACGCTCATCCTTAGCCGGGAACACCCAGCGACGGAACGCCCACAAGCGGAACACCATGGCGATCAGCGTGCCGATGACCATCCTCTGGTGTTGAACGACCACTCGCGGTTGAGGATGTACGACACGATCGAGTTGTCCCGTCCGGTTGAACTTGCCGGAGGACGGCGGGGCCGACCTGCGGTTCGCCAACCAAGTCCGGACGGTTTGGCGGGCGTGTCCGGACTCAGTGGGCGAGATCCGGCGGCGTCGCCTTGCCGATAGGGTCGCCAAGGAGGTGCGGATGAGTTTCCGGCTGGCGGCATATGCCGTGTGCGTCGAGGACGGGCGTGTGTTGCTCGCCCGTTGTGTTTCGCCGACGGGAGACACGAACTGGACTCTTCCGGGCGGCAAGGTTGAGCATGCCGAGGACCCGTTCGACGCGGTGGTCCGGGAGGTCGCCGAGGAGACGGGCTGCGAGGCGGTGGTCGAACGCCTGTTGGGCGTGGACTCAAGGGTGATTCCCGCCGCCGAAGCGCGGTTGGGGATGGAGCACCACAACGTCGGCATCTTCTACCAGGTCCGGATTATTGGTGGCGCCTTGCGGCCCGAGCCGAACGGCGAGACCGCTGGGTCGGCCTGGACTTCGACATCGGACGTCGCCGGTCTGTGCCGATCGTCACTCGTTGACGTCGGTCTTGCGTTGGCGCGGACGCTTCCGGCAACCGGCCACGTCGCTCCCGTCGCGGTCGGCGGCCTGATCGGGCATTGACGTGCCGTCCAGGAAACGACAGCGAGGACAGCGGTCATCGCGCGCCGTGCGCGGCGCTTCACTGCCCCGACAACTCCGGACGGTGGTACGCCGATTCGACCACCAGCACGTGCACGACGAGCACGGCGACGCATAACACGCTGCCCACCGCGGCGAGCACGGGACTCGAACGACCACGGCCGTCCAGTGGTCATAGTCAGGACTTCGCCCACAGCGGAACCTCTGTCACCACTGCGCCCGCGGGACTGGATCGGCGTTGCGCGGGGCTGTTAGGTTCCATCACTGACGGTGATGGAACACCGTGGGCTGGGGTGGCTGATGTCGGCTGAGTTAATCGTGACCGCGTTGGTGACGGGTGCGACCGCAGGTGCAACGGCGACCGCTACGACCGCCGTGACCGATGCCTACGCGGGGGTCAAGCACGGCGTGCGGCGGCTGTTCCGCCGCGCGGCCGAGACGGGCGCGGTCGACGGCGATCCGGACGCCGCCGCCGAGGAGTTGTTCGCCCGGGTGGAGACAGATCCCGAGGCCGGCAGGGAAGTGCTGGCCGGGCTGGATCCCGAGCGCGACGCCGAGTTGGCAGCCGCGGCCCGGCGGCTGGTGGACCTCGTCGGCCGAGCCGGGAAGTACGAGGTCGTGGTGCGGGACAACACCGGGGTGCAGGTCGGCGACCACAACGAGATGACGATCAACCTCGGTGAGCGGCGCGCCCGTGAGTGAGCCGCCCGACCCGCGGGTCGTCCACCTCGACGGCGGCACCGGGATCCAGATCGGCTCCAACAACCGGCAGACCATCCACTACCACGGGGCCACCGGACCGCCTTGGCCCGTGCGGGTGGGCACGGTCCCGATGGTTGCCGACTGCTACCAGGAGCGCGCCGTCGAGGACGGCCTCGACAGCGCGGCCACGACCGTGGTCACCGGGATGGGCGGCGTGGGCAAGACCCAGATCGCCGCCCGGCACGTCCGCGGGTCCTGGGCCGACCCGGCCGTCGACCTCGCCGTGTGGATCACGGCGGTGGACCGGGACACGATCGCGGCCGGCTACGCGCAGGCCGCTCGGGCGATCGGGCAGGCCACCCTTGACGACGACCCGGCGACCGCGGCCCGGGTGCTGGTGAACTGGCTGGCCACCACCGACCGCCGCTGGGTCGTCGTGCTCGACGACGTGCGGGATCCCGGTGACGTGCACGGCCTCTGGCCGCCGGGCAGCGGCGTCACGGTGGTGACCACCCGCCGCCGGGACGCCGCCCTGCGACGCACCGACCGGCGGGTCATCGAGGTCGCCCCGTACACCGCGGACGAGTCGGTGTCCTACCTGCGGTCGAAGGTGGTCCGACCGGACCTGCTCGACGGCGCCGCGAACCTCGCCGCCGAGCTGGGCGGGCTGCCGCTGGCCCTGGCCCAGGCCGCGGCGTTCGTGCAGGACGTGGAGATCACCTGCGCGGAGTACGTGCGGCAGTTCCGCGCGGGCCGCGACGTCGCACCCGACGCCCTCCCGGACGAGCACCAGCACACGGTCGACCGGACCTGGGCGCTGTCGATCGAACGCGCCGACGAGCTGGCGCCGGCGGGCGTCGCCCGGCCGTTGCTGGAGTTGCTGTCGTTCCTCGACCCCAACGGCATCCCCACGGCGGTGGCGACCACCGCCGTGACCTTGGCCTACCTCGGTGTCCGCGCCGACCGGCCGGTGTCCGCCGAGGACTCCCTGCGCGCGGTGCAGGTCCTGCGTCGCCTCAGCCTCGCCGACACCGACCAGGCACATCCCCACCTCGGCATCCGCGTCCACGCCCTGGTGCAACACGCGACCCGCGCGGCGATCGAGAAGACGACCCTGATCGCCAACTTCGCCGCCCAAGCGCTGGTCGAGAGCTGGCCGGAAAACGAACGCGACCCCGTCCTCGGGCAGGGTCTCCGGGCGAACGCCGCCGAGCTGATGCGGCACGCACTCGCCCATCTCCTGATCCCCGACGGGCACGTCGTGTTGCACCGCCACGGCCGGAGCCTGGGCGAGGCCGGCCTGGCCCGCGCCGCGGAGGACCACTTCCGGCGCATGAGCGCGGCAGCCGCGCGGGCGCTCGGCGCGGACCACCCGACGACGCTCACCCTGCGCGGTGAGCAGGCCACGTGGCGGGGCTACTCGGGTGACGTCGCGGGCGCGGTCGTCGAGTCGGAACGACTGCTCGCAGATCGCGTGCGGATCAAGGGACCGGAGGACCCGACCACGTTGACCACGCGGCACAACCTCGCGTACTGGCGGGGCGAAGCCGGGGACCTGGCCGGTGCGGTGGCCGAGCTGGACCGGCTGCTGGAGATCGAGCTCCGGGTGCTGGGCGTGGACGACCGGAGCACGCTCACGACCCGTTACTCCCGCGCTCTGTGGCGGGCGCGCGCGGCCGAAGCGGCGAGTGTGGTCACCGAGTTCGAGCATCTCCTCGCCGACTGGACCCGGGTGTGCGGTGCGGACGACCCCGGCACCCTGACGGTCCGTCACGAGCTGGCGCGCTGCCGGGGGAAGGCCGGGAACCCGGCGGCAGCGGTGATCGAGTTCCGACGTCTGGTCGAGGATCAGACGCGGGTGCACGGCAAGGAGCACCCCCACACGCTGACCGCCCGCCACGATCTGGCGAACTGGCGAGGTGAGGCCGGGGACGTGCCGGGTGCGGTCACCGAGTTCGAACGGCTCGTCGCGGACAGCGTCCGGGTGCACGGACCGGACCACCCGGCCACCCTGAGCGCCCGGAGCGGCCTCCTGCATCATCGCGCCCGCATCGGCGGTCTGCCGGCGGTGGCACGCGAGCTGGCGCAGCTCCTCGCCGACAGGACGCGGGTGCTGGGGCCGGACCACCCCGAGACCCTGACCACCCGCGGGAGCCTGGCGACCGTGCGCGGTGGCTGTGGCGACGTGGCACGTGCGGTGGCCGAAACCGAACAACTCCTGCGGGACCGGACCCGCGTGCTCGGCCCCGACCACCCCGACACCCGCGCCTCCCGGGAAAACCTGGCGTACTGGCGCGCACGGGCGTGACAGGCGGTGGGAACCGTTGAGCGCTCCCGGTAGGTGACCGCGAACCGTTGAGCGCTCCCGGTAGGCGACCGCGAACCGTTCAGCGCTCCCGGTAGGCGACCGCGCAGAGGAACGACAGCGGGACCTGCCGGCGCTCGCGCGCGATCAGCGGAACCCGGAAACCGTTGCCCACCAACAGCCGCACGACCGCCGCGGTGCGAGGGCGGTCGGCCGTGCCGTCGTCCGGCACGACGAGGGCGAAGGCGCCGCCGGGGCGGAGGACCCTGGCGACCTCCCGGACGACGTCGTCCGGGACGGGGTGGTCGGCCATCATGCTGTCGGTGAGCACCACGTCGAACCGGCCGGCGGGCATCGGCAGGTGCCGCGGGTCGGCGCGGACGGCGAGGGTGGCGCTGTCCGGCCGGTGCTCCTTCCACGGCGAGGCGATCACCAGGAGCGCCGCCGGGTAGCGCGCCCGCAGTGCCGCGTCCAGCGCCGGCACGCCGCTGCCCACCAGCAGCAGCAGGTCGCGGGCGGAGCGCGGCAGCATGCCGACCACCCGCCGCGGCGTGGCGGTGGACGCGGTCACGAGGGCCTGGTGAGCAGCATCGCGCTCTGGAAACCGCCGAATCCGCTGCCGACGCTGAGCACGACGTCCATGCGGTGGTCGCGCGCGGTCAGCGGCACGTAGTCCAGGTCGCACTCCGGATCGGCGTTGTGCAGGTTGGCCGTGGGCGGCACCACCTGCCGGTCGAGGGCGAGCGCGCACGCGGCGACCTCGATCGACCCGATGGCGCCGAGCGAGTGGCCGACCATGGACTTGATGGAGCTGACCGGGATGCGCCGGGCGTGCTCGCCCAGGCTGCGCTTGAACGCCGCCGTCTCGTGGCGGTCGTTCTGCCTGGTGCCCGAACCGTGCGCGTTGACGTAGTCCACGTCGGTGGGGTCCAGCTTGGCCCGGTGCAACGCCGCCGAGATCGCCTCGGCCATCTCGCGCCCGTCGGGTTTCAACCCGGTCATGTGGAAGGCGTTGCTGCGACCGGCGAACCCCGCGTACTCGGCGTAGACGTGCGCGCCCCGCGCACGGGCCCTCGACGCCTCCTCCAGCACCATCACCGCCGCGCCCTCGCCGAGCACGAACCCGTCCCGTCGCGCGTCGAACGGTCGGGAGGCGTGCTCGGCGTCGTCGTTGTTGGGCGAGGTGGCCCGGATCGCGTCGAAGCACGCGGAGGTGATCGGCGACACGGGCGCGTCGGTCGCGCCCGCCAGCACCACGTCGGCGGAGCCCTCCTCGATGAGGGCCGCCCCGTGGGCGAGCGCGTCGAGGCCGGACGTGCAGCCGGTCGAGATCAGCGCCGTCGCCCCCTCCGCGGCCACCTCCCACGCCACCTCCACGGCGAGCGTGCTGGGCACCATGTAGCCGTAGAGGTGGGGAACGCCGTAGGTGTGGTCGACGAGCCACTTGCGCCCCTCGTCCGCGACCACCTGGTACTCCGACTCCAGGCTCATCGTGCAGCCGACGGCGCTGCCGATGCTGACCGCCGTCCGGCCGGGGTCGCCCGCCGCCAGGTCGATCCCGCTGTCCGCCACCGCCTCCCGCGCGCTCACCACGGCGAACATCGCGGCCCGGTCCATCCGGCGGACCTGCACCGCCGACAGGCCCGCCGCCGCCGGGTCGAAGTCGACCTCCGCGGCGATCCGGGAGCGGAACGGGGCCGCGTCGAACAGGCTGATCCGCCGGGTGGCCGTCCGCCCCGCCGAGAGCAGGTCCCAGAACGCCTCCCGGCCGATCGCGCCGGGGGCGACCACCCCGACGCCGGTGATGGCCACGCGCCGGGTCACACCGGACCGCCGACGTCGGGGTTGGCCTGCCGCGGCTCGGCCGCCGGCTCGGTGTCCACGTGGCCGAGTTCCGGTCGGGGCGCCAATGGCGAGAGGTGGAACACCACGTGCGCCCGCTCGGCGCCCGTGTTCACCAGCCGGTGCCGCACGCCGATCGGCACGAGCACCGAGTCCCCCGCGCCGAGCTCCACCGGGTCGCCGTCCAGCGACAGCACCAGTTCGCCGCTGACCACGTGCAGGAACTCCTCGGAGAACGGGTGGTAGTGCTCGGTGACGAACTCCCCCGCCCCGAGCCACAGCACGCCGCCGAACCCGGACGTCGCCTGCACGGTGCGCGGGCTCAGCGTGACGCGGATGTCACCGCCGCGGCGGCGGTTGGGCACCGCGTCGTCCACGTTGACCTTGAGCTGTCGGGTGGCCGTCATCGGACGACCCCGGCTTCCGGCGTCCAGGTGTAGAACGGCCGGGCCATGGCGTCCTTCGGTTCGCGCCACCCTGGGTCGTACGGCGAGACCAGCTCCGCCAGGGTGGTGTTGAGCTTCTGGTACAGCGGGTGGCTGCGTGCCCGGTACAGCCGCGGTGAGATGTCCTCGTCGGCCTCGACCAGGTGGAAGTACAGCGAGTGGAAGGTGAACAGCGTCCGCCGCGTCACGCCGATCAGGTGCGGCAGGTCGGTCGAGTCGGACTCGGCGAAGCTCTCGGCGATCGGCTGCGGGTCGTCGGTCCGCAGCTTCGCCACGATCAAGGTCCGGTGCATGGGTCGCCCCCCTGACGGCTCTCGGTGGTCACCCGGCCGATCCTCGCCCGGAGTGTTGGAGGCGGGCTCGAAACCGGCGCAGGCGGTTACCAGTCGACCTGCCGCCCGCCGCGCAGGAAGACGCCCGACGGCCCGTCGTCGGGCAGCATCGCCGCGTGGACGACGTCGCGCGCCGCGTCCTCCGGTTCGCGCTGCCCGCGCGGCATCATCCGGGTGCGGGTCGTGCCGGGGTTCACCGCGTTCACCAGGACGCCGCTGCCCCTGGTCCGGTCGGCCAGCATCGTGGTCAGCCCGTTCAACGCGGTCTTGGACACCGAGTAGCCCGGCGCACCCGCGTACAACCCGTTGCTGAACGCACCGGTACCACTGGACACCAGGACCACCCTCCCCCACCCCCGCTCGACCATGCCCGGCACGAACGCCTGGGCGACCCGCCAGGAGCCGAGCAGGTTCACCGCCAGGGTCCGCTCGACCAGGTCGAGCGGGACGCCGAGCGGGTCGGTCCCGCCGTCGAGCAGCACCCCCGCGTTGCCCACCAGGACGTCGACCGGGCCGACCCGGTCGCGGACCCCGGTGACGGCGGCGGGATCGGTGACGTCCAGGGTCTCCGCCCGGACCCCCGGGCCCAGCGTCGCGGCGGCGTCCGCCACCGCCGCCCCGTCCCGGCCGGTCATGATCACCGCCAGTCCCCGCGCCCGCAGCGCGGCGGCGACCGCCAGGCCGAGCCCCCGGTTCGCACCGGTGACCAACGCGACTCGTGGTTCGCCCATCCCCTGCTCCCGTCCGTAGGTGTGGGTTCCACCCCGGAACCCACCCCGGGGCCAGGGTGGGCGCACACCCTCGAAGACGGTTGGAGGACGGGCCGGGCGTTGCTCCGCGTTCGAAGTTCCCGCGAGCCGCTCCCGCCACCCTGTGGTGGTGCGCATCATCTTCGCCACCTGGGCGTGGCCCTCACACCTGTACGCGCTCGTGCCGCTCGCCTGGGCCTGCCGGACCGCGGGCCACGAGGTGCTGGTGGTCACCGAGCCGGAACTCGTCGGGACGACCACCCGCACCGGGCTGCCCGTGGTCGGGGTAGGTGCGGGCGGGGTGGACACCCTCGGCCTGGTGCGGGGGTACCTGACCGGCGGCAGGCCGGGCGGCGGGGCTCCCCGCGCGCTGGAGATGGTGGTGGCGCACGCGGAGTCCATGGTGGACGGTCTCGTCGACGTGATCCGGGAGTTCCGCGCGGACGTGGTGGTCTACGAGACCACCACGATGGCGGGGCCGATCGCCGCCGCCGCGACCGGCGTGCCCGCGATCCGCCACCTGTACGGCACGGACCTGCTGGCCGTGGCACGGCCGGTGGTGCTCGACGCCCTCGCCCCGGTGGCCCGGAGGCGCGGTGTGGAGTCGTTCGAACCGCTGGGCGTCGCGACCGTCGACCCGACCCCGGCCACCCTCCAGGGCCCGACCGACTACCCGCGCCTGCCCGTGCGGCACGTGCCGTTCAACGGCCCGGGAGTCGCACCGCGGACCGCCGGACGAGGCGACCGCCCGCTGGTGTGCGTCACGTGGGGCCACACGATCGCGCGCCTCGACCCGGACCGCTTCCTCGCGGGACGGGTCGCGACCGCGGTGGCCGACCTCGACGTGGACGTCGTGCTCGCCGTGTCGACGTCCCAACTGCCGATGCTCGGCCCGGTCCGCGACAACGTCACGGTTGTGGTCGACACCCCGGTCCAGCACCTGTTCCCGAACTGCGACCTCGTGATCGGCCACGGCGGCGCGAGCACGGTGTTGACCGCACTCGGCTCCGGAGTGCCACTGCTGCTGGTGCCGCAACTACCCGACCACGCACGGCACTCCGCGCGCGTAGCGGCAGTCGGGGCGGGAACAGTCCTGTCAGTGGACAACGCGACCGGACCGGAACTACGCCGACGAGCCGCGGAAATCCTCGACGGCGACACCGAACGCGCCGCCGCCCACGCGCTGCGAGACGAGATCCGGCGGATGCCGCCACCCACCCGTGTGGTCGACGACATCGTCACCCTCGCCGGTCAATAGCGAGTGCCCGAGGTGGTGGTCTCCACCTGGAAGACCTGGTTGCCGGCCACGTCGTACGCCGTGCCCGTGCCCGACGCCGTCCAGGAGTCGGCCGACGTCATCCTCCCGGTCTGCTGGACCCGCACCTCACCGGTCCACACCTCCTCGTCGTCGTAGGTGAACTCGCGGAACGAGAAGTCGAAGCCGCCGGTCGCCGGCCGCCACTGCCCGAGGCTCAGGTTCTGCGCCCTGGTCGTGGTGCCCAGGCAGGTTCCCCCGACGGTGAAGGAGAACAGGCCGCGCTCGGGCGGGATCGCCGGGTTCACGAACGTCACCACCACCGCCCAGTTCCCGAGGGGGACCGGCGCACCGGCCTCCTGGCCCGCGACCGGCACGCCCGGCCCGGCCCGGTCGACCGCCGCGGCGGGCCCGGTGAACAGGCCCAGCGCGAGGATCGGCACCATCACCGACGCCCTGCCGAGCGGGGACCTTCCGGTTGTCGTGGTTCGCATGCTGATCTCCCTACGACTGGTCCGCTGCTACAGCGTCCGACCGTAGTTGCGGGAGGTCGAGACGTGCTGGAACAGCGGTCGAGCCCGGCTCCGACGGGGTTGCGCCGGACCTGCTCCCGCTTCGAGGCGGGAGTGCGAGCCTTCGCCGTACACAGCGTTTCGGCGGAAGGGGTGTCCGGGCATGAAACTCGGCGTCAACGTCTCCCACCTGGACGCGGTGGACACCGCGCGGGAAGCCGAGCGGCTCGGCTACGACCTCGTGGTCGTCCCGGAGGGGTTCCGCGCGGACGGGGCCACAGTCCTCGGCGCCGTGGCGACCGCGACCTCGCGGATCGGCATCGCGTCCGGCGTCCTCCAGATCCCGGCCCGGACACCGGCCACCACGGCGCTCACCGCGGCCACCCTGGACGCGTTGTCGCACGGGCGTTTCCGGCTCGGCCTCGGGGTGTCCAACCCGGACATCTCCGAGGGGTGGCACGGCGTGGCGTTCGACCACCCGCTCGGCCGGACCCGGGAGTACGTGGAGATCGTCCGGCGCGCGCTGTCCGGCGAGCGGGTCGTCCACCGGGGCGAGCACTTCCGCGTCCCGCTGCCGGGGCGCACCGATCACCCGCTCGTGCTGCACACCGACCCGGCGCACGACCGCGTCCCGGTCTACCTCGCCGCGGTCGGGCCGAGGAACAAGGAGCTGGCCGGTGAGATCGCCGACGGCTGGCTGGGCGCCTTCGCGCCGCCGGACGACCTGCCGGACACGCTGGTGTCCCTGCGCGCCGGCCGGGAACGCGCCGGGCGCGGACTCGACGGCTTCGAGGTGCTGTGCGGCGTGCCGGTGGTGGTCGGCGCGGACGTCGAGTCGAGCGCGGACCCCGTGCGCGGGTACCTCGCCCACTTCCTGGGCATGGGCGACCCGCGCCGCAACGTCTACTCCGGACTGGTGCGGCGCATGGGCTACGGGCAGGCCGTGGCGGACGTCCACGCGCACGTGGCCGCGAACGACCAGCGGGCGGCGGCGACCGCGGTGCCGACCGAACTCGTCGACCGGGTGTCGTTGCTCGGCCCGCCGGAACGGATCGCCGAGCGCGTGCGGGCGTACACCGCCTGCGGCATCACCACCCTCGTGGTCTCCCCCTTCGCGCGCACGACGGCCGAGCGGCTCGACATCCTGCGGACCGTGGCCGGGGCGCTGGACCGCACCGGCGCGGGTGTCTGAGCGGCCGGACGCGGTGGCCGCCGGGAAGGTCGCCGCGGGCGCACCGCGGAAGGCACCCGGGCTGCGCGCGCTCCGCGGCAACCCGTGGGCGGTCCTGTCGACCGCCTGCCTCGGGTACTTCATGACCATCCTGAACACCGGCTCGGTGAGCATCGCGATCCCGCGGATCCAGGCGGACCTGGGCGCGAGCCTGAACGAGGTGCTGTGGATGGTCGGCGCCTACGTGCTCGCCCTGGCCGTGCTGGTGATCACGGCGGGCAAGCTCGGCGACCTCGTCGGGCAGCGCGCGGTGTTCCTCGCCGGGATGACGCTGTTCACCGCGGCGTCGGCGCTGTGCGGGCTGGCCGGGCAGCCATGGCTGCTGATCGGCGCGCGCCTGCTCCAGGGCGTGGGCGCCGCGCTGGTCATCCCGCAGGCGCTCACCATCGTGACGCTCGCGTTCCCGCCGGGGCGGCGCGGGGTGGCGGGCTCGGTGTGGGGCGTGGCCGCGGCCCTCGGCGGCGTCGCCGGGCCGACCCTGGGCGGGCTGGTGGTCTCGACCGCGGGCTGGCGCTGGATCTTCTACCTCAACCTGCCGACCGGCGTGCTGACCGTGGTGCTGACGCTGCTGCTCGTGACCGACCGGCGCGGGTCGCGGGCCGGGCGGCTGGACCTGCTGGGCGTGGTGCTGGCGGGCGCCGCCCTCGGGTCGATCACGTTCGGCCTGCTGGAGGGTGAGCGGTACGGGTTCGGCCACGTGACGGCGTTCCTGACCATCCCGTCGATCCTCGCGGCGGGCGGTGTCCTGCTCGTCCTCTTCGCCCTGTGGCAGCGGCGCGCCCGCGAGCCGTTGGCGCCGCCCGCCCTGTTCGGTCACCGGACCTTCCCGTCGATGTGCTTCGTGGTGGCCGCGGTCGCGACGGCGCTGATGAGCATCTCGCTGTCGATGACCCTCTACCTCCAGTCGGTGCTCGGCCTGACCGCCGTGCGGGCCGGCTTGGCGCTGGCCCCGTGGGCGGTGGGCGTGCTGCTCGGCTTTCCGTTCACCGGCAGGCTGGTCGACCGGTTCGGCGGCCGGGTGGTGCTGGTGACCGGGCTGTCGGCGTACGCGTGCTGCCTGACCGCCATCGGGCTGCTCGCCGGCGCCGGAGCCGGCGAGCACGCCCTGCTGGTCCCCCTCGCGCTGGCCGGGTTGTCGCAGTCCGCGGCCTTCGCACCCGTCGTCGCGCTGGCGCTGCGCGACGTGGCCCCGGACCTGGTCGGCGCGGCCTCCGGCGTGTTCAACGCGGTCCGCCAGCTCGGCACGCTGGTGGCGGTGGGCGGCCTGGGCGCGTTGCTGCACGGGAGGCTGGACAGCGGCATCCGCTCGGCCGCCGCGACCGCGAGTGGGGAGCTGCCCGACCGGTACCGAAAGCCCTTCGTCGACGGCGTGGTCGAGGCGGCGGCCTTCGGCGACGGGGCGGGGATCGGGATCGCGCCGGGGACACCGGCCGACGTGGCGCTGCGGATGCACGACCTCGCCGAAGCGGCCTACGCGCAGGCCTTCGGCGCTGCGGTCAGGTTCACCCTGCTGGTCTGCGCGGCGCTCATCGCGGTCGCGACCGCGGTCGCCTGGGCGTCGCGGGAGCGAGCGGAGGCCGACGTCGGGGCGGTGTGACGCACGGTGGAACCCGCCGGCGGAGCGCCGGCGGTCGGGAGAGCCACGGGAGGACGACTGTGGGAGTGCAGCCGGATGACCGGGCGGCGACGGCCGCCGACGACGGGGCGAGGCGGCGGTTCGGATACCCGGACTGGTTCGTCACGCTGTTCCTGACCGACATCTGGGAGCGGTTCAGCTTCTACGGCATGGCCGCCGTGCTCACCTTGTACGCGGCCTCCCCGGCGGCCGAGGGCGGGCTCGGCCTGCCCCCGTCCTCGGCCGCGGCCCTGTTCGGCTCGTACCTGGGCCTGGTGTTCCTGCTCGCGCTGCCGGGCGGTTGGCTCGGCGACCGGGTCCTGGGCACCCGGCGGGCGACCCTGTACGGCTGCGTGCTCATCGCCTTCGGCCACTACGGCATGGCCGTCCCCGCGCGGTGGACGTCCTACCTCGGCCTGGTGCTGATCGCGGCGGGCACCGGCCTGCTCAAGCCGAACATGGCCGCCCTGCTCAGCAGCGGGTACCGCCCGGAGGAGCACGTGCGCCGCCAAGCCGCGTTCTCGATCTTCTACGTCAGCATCCAGGTCAGCGCGCTGATCGCACCGCTGGTCGTCGGCGCGCTGAGCGAAATCCTGGGCTGGCACTGGGGTTTCGCGGCGGCGGGCGTCGGCATGACGTTCGGCGTGGTGCAGTTCGCGCGCGGCTCGGGGCACTTCGGCGACCGGGGCGTGGCGCCCGGTCATCCGGCGCCGGTCGCGCTTCGGCAGGCAGTGGGCCGGCGGACCGCCGCGTTCCTCGGCGTCGCCGGGGTGCTGGCCGCCGTCGACGTCCTCGCCGGGACGTTCACCGAGATGCACGTGATCGCCGCGATCGGGCTGTGCGCCGTCGTGGTGCCGTTCGTGTGCTTCGTCGCCGTGGTGCGCGACCGGACGCTGGGAGCCGCGCCGCGCCGGCGGCTGCTCCCGTTCTTCTGGCTGCTGCTGTCGTACGCGACGTTCTGGTTGTTGGCGGCCCAGTCGGGCTCGATGCTCAACCTGTTCGCCCGCGAGCACACCGCCCGCTCGGTGGCCGGGGTCGTGCTGCCCGCGAGCTGGTTCCAGTCCGTGATCCCGCTGTTCATCCTGCTCACCGCGCCGTTCTTCGCCTGGCTGTGGCCGCGGCTCGGCGACCGGTTCGGGGTGCCCGCGAAATTCGGGCTCGCGCTCGGGTTCGTCGGTGCGGCGTTCATCGTGATGAGCCGGGCGGCGGCGCTCGCCGTCGAGGGTCCCGTCTCGCCGCTGTGGCTGATCGCGGCCTTCCTGCTGGTGGCCTGCGGCGAGGTGGTGATCGGGCCGGTCGGGATCTCCACCGCGGCCGAGGTGGTCGACAGCACGCGCTCGGGCCGGACCATCGGTCTGCTCTGGCTGTTCAGCGGCTTCGGCGCCGGGCTGGGCAGCCAGGTCGTGCACCTGTCGGACCTCTGGTCCGACCGGCTCTACTACCTGGTGCTCGGCCTGTTCGCCGTCGGTGTCGGCATCGCGGTCGTGCGGTGCCGCCGGGTCCTCGGGCGGGTCGCGGTCACCGGGTGACCGGGGACGGGATCGACTGCCCTTCAGGCGTTCTTGCGGCGGTTTCGAGTGGTTGCGGACACGATCGATCAGGTGACGCACACCCAGTCGGTGGAGGGACACTGAAGATGACCATGAGGTTCCCGTTCCCGTGGCCCCCCGGTGCGGACCGGCCCGCGGAGCTCGGCACGTTGCGCGACGAACCGGCTGTCCGGGTCACCATGCCCAGCGGTGACCCCGCCTGGCTGGTGACCCGGTACGCCGACGTCCGCGCCGTGCTGTCCGACCCGCGCCTGAGCCGCAACCGGGACCGCCCCGGCGCACCGCGGATCTCCGTCGAGCAGACGAAAGCGTTCCAGAACCCGGGCATCGACCGCGATCCCCCGGGCCACACCCGCATGCGCAGGCTGATGGTCAAGGCGTTCACCCCGGCCAGGGTCGAGCGGCTGCGGCCGTACGTCACCGAGGTGGCCGAGGAGCTGCTGGCCGGGCTCGCCGCCCGGACGCCGCCGGTCGACCTGGTCGCCGAGTTCGCGGTCCCGCTGACGCTGCGGGTCATCTGCCGGCTGCTCGGCGTCCCGGTGCGGGACCAGCACCGGTTCCGGGGCGACCTCGCCGACGCCGCCCGCTACATCGGCGAGTTGATCGAGACCAAGCGGGCCGACCCCGGCGACGACCTGGTCAGCGCGTTGATCGGGGTGCACGACGAGCAGGACGGCAGGCTCGGAGCCCACGAGCTGCACCGGTGGTGCATGGTCCTGCTGCTCGCCGGGTACGAGACGACCGCGAGCCAGCTCGGCAGCAGCGTGGTCCTCCTGCTCCGGCACCCCGAACAGCTCGCCCTGCTGCGGTCCCGCCCCGAACTCGTCCCCGACGCCGTGGAGGAACTGCTGCGCTGCCAGGTGGCGGGTCACTCGCTGTCCATGCTGCGGTACGTCACCGAGGACATCGACGTCGGGGGCGTCACCGTGCCGGCGGGCTCCGGCCTGATCCCGGTGCTGGAATCGGCGAACATGGACCACCGCGTCTTCCCCGACCCGGAGCGCCTGGACATCACCCGGGACAGCGGGGGCCAACTCATGTTCAGCGCAGGACCCCACTTCTGCCTGGGCGCCTCGCTCGCCCGGCTCGAACTGCGGGTGGCGCTGACCGCGCTGATCCGGCGATTCCCCACCCTGCGCCTCGCGGTCGAAGTCGACCGGCTGCGCCACCACGAGAACCCGCTCGAACTAGGATTCACCGAGGTTCCGGTCGCCTGGTGAATCCGTTGTCCGCATTAATCGGGCCTTTCCCGTGATTCTCGACTACACCCGTGCAGCGGCGCGTTCCTACTCCTTTCGGCTGCGTCCGACGGAGCGGTCCGCCGCCATCCGGGCGACCCGCGGATACGACCGGCCGACTGCGGTCCAGCACGGCAATCACCCATACCGGCCGCCGTCCCGGCGCACCGGCCACCAGTTACACCATCGCGGTGCGCGATCGTCACCGCCAAGCGTGGCCATCCGGGATCGTCTCGCCAAACAGCATCTCGATAGGTCCACTTCTATCGGACTTGACATGAGCGGGACTTAGGCTTAAATGGGAGAGAGTCTTATTAGGCTTATTTGGGGGAGCAGGGTGCACGCGATGTGCGACTTCACGCGGTGTGCACAGTGATTCAGGACGTCGGCGTTGTAGAGCGCTCATCCGCTCCAAGCCCATTTCGTCTGAAGTCCAGGAGGGGGAATCACGGTGGAGGTCAACTTACTCGGCTCACTGGAAGTCCTGCGCAACGACATCGTCATCACGCCATCGGCGCCGAAACTGCGACAAGTTCTCAGCCTGCTCACCGTCAACGCGAACAGGGTGGTCCGGCGGGAACGCCTGGTCGACGAACTCTGGGACGACAACCCGCCGACGAGCGTCACCACCACGGTGCAGACCTACATCTACCAACTCCGCAAGCAACTGGGGCTCGGCACCGCTCCGCACGCGTCGTCCGCGGAGGCCGACAGCGCGGCAGCCACCCTGCACACCACGCCCAAGGGCTACCAGTTGTCGCTGGACCCGGCGGGCCTGGACTCCACCAGGTTCGAACTGCTGGCCGACCGCGGTCACGTCGAGTTCGAGGCCGGCCGGTTCGCCTCGGCGGCCACGACCCTCGCGGACGCGCTCAGCCTCTGGCGCGGGCCGGCGCTGGTCGACGTCCCCCTCGGCCCCAGCCTGCGCAGCGAGACGCTCCGGCTGGAGGAGATGCGCAAGAAAGTCCTCGAACAGCGGCTGGAAGCGGACCTGCAGCTCGGCAGGCACCAGGAGCTGATCGGCGAGCTGACCGGCCTCACCGCGGAGCAGCCGACCAACGAGCGCTACCCGGAGATGCTGATGCTGGCGCTGCACCGCTCCGGCAGGCGCGCCGACGCCCTGGACGTCTACCAGCAGACCCGGGCCGTGCTGTCCGACCGCCTCGGCCTCGACCCGTCGAGCTACCTGCAACGCATCCACCACGCCGTGCTGGCCGCCGACCCGGGGCTCGACCTGCCGTCGTTGCGCACGCGGACGTCCATCCGGTCCGGGCCGCCGGAGCAACTGCCGCCCGAGCGCGGCGCGCTCGTCGGCCGGGAGAGCCAGCTCACGAAGGTGCTCGACGCCATGGTCGCCCGGCGCGGCTCGGGACCGACCGTGGTGGCGCTCATCGGGCCGCCCGGTTCGGGCACGTCCGCGCTGTGCATCAGGGCCGGGCACGAGCTCCGCGACCGCTACCCGGACGGCCAGCTCTGCGCCCGGCTCAGCGACCTCGACGGGGGCCAGGTGCCCACCGCCGACCTGCTCGCCGAGTTCCTGAGGTCGA
This sequence comes from Actinosynnema sp. CS-041913, assembly GCF_050942485.1. Taxonomy (NCBI): domain Bacteria; kingdom Bacillati; phylum Actinomycetota; class Actinomycetes; order Pseudonocardiales; family Pseudonocardiaceae; genus Actinosynnema; species Actinosynnema sp. CS-041913. The sequence continues at coordinate 5,813,363 of NZ_CP192037.1, forward strand.
TGGGGATGCCCGAGTCGCAGATGCCCGCCTCGGCGGACGAGCGGTCCAGGGTGTTCCTGAACTGGTCGGCCCAACGCCGGATGCTGCTGGTGCTCGACGACGTCTTCAACGTCGAGCAACTGCTGCCGCTGCTGCCCTTCGGCGCGGGGTGCGGCGTGCTGCTCAACAGCCGCCGCCGCATGTTCACGCCGTCCGTGGCGACCACGGTGGAGGTGCCGCCCCTGGATCACGCCGACGGCGTGCGACTGCTCACCGACCTGCTCGGGGAACACCGGGTCGCGGAGGACCGCGCGGGGACCGACGCCCTGGTCGCGCTGTGCGACGGGCTGCCGATGGCGCTGCACGCCGTCGTCACCCGCCTCCAGGAACGCCCGCACTGGCCCATCAGCAGGCTGGTCTCCTGGATCGGCGTCGAGGCGGACCACCGCAGGTCCGCCGACGACCCGCTCGGCATGCGGTCGAGCGTCGACCGCACGTGGCGCAGCGCTCCGCCGGCGGTGCGGGACGCGTTCCGGCGGCTCGCTGCCGCGGAGTCGGCCACCATGTCCGTGGCGGAGGCCGCGCGGGTGCTCGCGGTCGACGAACACCACGCCGAGTCGCTGGTGGAGCGGCTCGTGGAGTTCCAGCTCATGCAGGCCGAATCGGTCGCGCACGGCGTGGACGCGCGCTACCGCTTCGTGCCCTGCGTCCGCACCGTGGGGCGGCAGCTCGGCCCGGACAGCTCCGCGCCGGCGCAGCGGAGGAACGCGGACGACGGGAACGACCCGCTACGCCCGAACCCCCGCGGGGAGCGGCGCCCCCGGGACGCCGCCGCACCGCTGGTGGTCACCGACAGCTACCGTTGACCAGATCGGGCGACCTCAAGCCCAGAGACCTCGTCGACCAGCCCACGAGTTCGTTGACCGGCCCAGGCCTCGTTTGACCGCCCAGGACCTCGTTGACCAGCTCAGGCGACCTCGGGGTCGTCCGCCCCGTCGGCGGTCGCCGATCCGGCGGCCATCTCGGCGAGCAGGGACGTCGAGTGCGTGCCCGCCCGGAACCGCTCGTCGGCGAGGATCTCGCGGAGCACCTCCCGCGTGGTGCGCAAGCCGGCGCCCGCGATGCGGAACTCGGCGAGCGCCCGTTCCATCCGGGCCAGGGCGGCATCCCGGTCCGGCGCCCACACGACCAGCTTGGCCAGCAGCGAGTCGTAGTCCGGCGGCACCACCGACCCGGTGTGCACGTGGGTGTCCAGCCGCACGAAGGGCCCACCGGGCGGGACGAACTCGGTCACCGTCCCGGGGCACGGCGCGAAGTCGCGCGTCGGGTCCTCCGCGTTGATCCGGCACTCCAGCGCCACGCCGCGGAACTCGACGGCCGACTGCTCGACGGAGAGCGGCAGCCCGCCCGCGACCAGAAGCTGCTCCCGCACGACGTCGATGCCGGTCACCATCTCGGTGACCGGGTGCTCGACCTGGATGCGGCAGTTCGCCTCGATGAAGGCGAACCGGTCGCGGTGCACCAGGAACTCGAACGTGCCCGCCCCCGTGTAGCCCACCGCGCGGGCGCCGCGCACCGCCGCCTCCGCCAGCGCGTCCGCCATCCCGTCCGGCAGGCCGGGCGCCGGGCACTCCTCGACCAGCTTCTGGTGCCGCCGCTGCACCGAGCAGTCGCGGTTGCCCAGGTGCACCACGGCGCCGTGCTCGTCGGCGAGGAGCTGGACCTCGACGTGCCTGGCGTGTTCCCAGAACTGCTCCAGGTAGACCCGGTCGTCCCCGAACACCGACCGCGCCGCGGCCCGGACGGCGCGCACCGTCTGCTCCAGGTCCGCCCACCGGCGCACGACGGCCATGCCGCGGCCCCCGCCGCCCGCCGCCGCCTTGACGATCAGCGGCAGACCGATCCGCCGTGCCTCGACGAGGGCTTCGGACGCACCCCTCACCGGCTCGACGGTTCCCGGCAGGACGGGCACGCCGGTCCCGGCCATGAGCCGCCTGGCGAGCACCTTGTCACCCATCCGCGCGATCACGTCGGGGCGCGGGCCGACGAACACCAGGCCGTTGCGCGCGCAGATCTCGGCGAAGTCGGGGTCCTCGGAGAGGAACCCGTAGCCGGGGTGGACCGCGTCGGCGCCGGTGCGCAGCGCGGCCTCGACCAGGGCGGGCGCGTAGAGGTAGCTGCGCCTGGGCGCACCGGGCCCGATCTGCACCGCCTCGTCGGCCAGCCGGACCGCCGCCGAGTCCCGGTCGACGGTCGAGTGCGCGACGACGGTGCGGATGCCCATCTCCCGGCAGGTGCGCACGATCCGGAGCGCGATCTCGCCCCGGTTGGCCACCAGCACCTTCCCGACGGGCCGCCGCGGCACCCTGGTCATCCGACCGGCTCCAGCACCAGCAGCGGCTGGCCGTACTCGACCGGCTCGCCGTCGCCGATCAGCACCTCGACCACCCTCCCGGCCCGGTCGGCCGTGATCGGGTTCATCAGCTTCATCGCCTCGATGATCGCCACCTGCCTGCCCGCCTCGACCAGGTCGCCCACCTCCACGAAGGGCGGCGCACCCGGCTGCGGCGCGCGGTAGAACGTGCCGACCAGCGGCGCGCGGACCCGGTGCCCCGCGTCCGGCGGACCGTCGTCCGCCGGGGTCTCGGCCGCCGCGGCCGGCTCGACCGCCTGGTCGGGCCACTCGACCTCCACGCTGGCGAGGCCGATCCGCACGTTGACCCTGCGCGGCGCCCTGGTCGCCGAGCGCACGATCTCGGCGAACCCCCGGAGCAGGGCCTCCATCACGTCCTGCCCCGCGGGGGCGGCGGTCTCCGGGTCGAGCGGGCCCAGGTAGGCCATCGTCCCGCGTTCCTGCGTCTCGGTCATTCCCCTGTCCTCCCGGTTCCGGGCAGCCGCCCGTGGTCGAACGCGCTGATCCCGCCGAGGTCCCGGAACCGGGCCCGGCGCCCGGCCACCAGCCGGTCGCGGTCCAGCGCGCACAGCTCGTCCAGCGCGTGGCGCACGGCCTCGCCGAGCAGCCTGCTGGCACCCGCCGGATCGGTGTGCGCTCCCCCGGCCGGCTCCCGGACCACGCCGTCGACGACACCCAGCCGCAGCAGCGACCGGGCGTCCACCCGCAGCGCGGTCGCGGCCTCGGCGGTGGCCGTCGAGGTGCGCCAGAGGATCGCGGCGCACCCCTCCGGGCTGATCACCGAGTAGATCGCGTGCTCGGACATGAGCACCCGGTCGGCGGCGGCGAGCGCGATGGCCCCGCCGCTGCCGCCTTCGCCGGTGATCACGCTGAGCACGGGCACGGGCAGTCCGCCCACGACCCGCAGGCACTCGGCGATGGCGTGGGCCTGGCCGTGCCGCTCCGCGTCCGGGCCGGGGTGCGCGCCGGGGGTGTCGACCAGGGTGAGCACCGGCAGTCCGAGCTTGGCCGCGAGCCGCATCAGCCGCACCGCCTTGCGGTAGCCGGCGGGCGAGGCCATGCCGAAGTTGTTCCGCACCAACTCGTCGGTGCTGTGCCCCTTCCGGTGCCCGATCACCACCACCGCGCGCCCGCCGAGGAGCGCGACGCCGACGACGAGGGCAGGGCAGTCCGCACCCGCCCGGTCGCCGCGCAGGGCGACGAACCCGTCGCACCAGTTCGCGAGGTGGTCCCCCACCGTCGGCCGCGCGGTGTCCCGCGCCCACCGCAACACCTCCTCGACCGGCCGCGGCGCCAGCAGGTCAGGGTCGGTCACGGTCGGACCACCGGCCGGTCCCGCCCCCGCCAGGTCCGCCTCACCTACGGTCGAGCCACCGACCGACCCCGACAGATCCGCCCCGCCCACAGACGAATCACCGATCGATCCCGGTTCCGGCGCGGGGTGACCGGAGCCGGCCGCCAGGAGCACGCCGAGCACCTGCGGCAACTCGCCGCGGGGCACCACGTCGTCGACCAGGCCGTGCTCCAACAGGAACTCCGCTGTCTGGAATCCCTCGGGCAGCTCCTCGGCGATGGTCTGCCGGATCACCCTCGGCCCGGCGAAACCCATCCGGGCGCCCGGTTCGGCGATGATCACGTCGGACAGCGTGGCGAACGACGCGGCGACACCGCCGAAGGTCGGATCGGTGACGAGCGTGACGGTGAGCAGGCCCGCCTCGTCCATCGCGGCCATCGCGTTCGAGGTCTTCGCCAGTTGCACCAGCGACAGCGCGCCCTCCTGCATCCGGGCCCCACCGGACGCGGTGACCAGCACGAGGGGGAGCCGGTGGGCCAGCGCCGTGTCCACCGCGGTCACCACCGCCTCCCCCGCGGCCGTGCCCACGCTGCCCCCGAGGAACCGGAAGTCCAGCACCGCGACCACGACCGGTCGGCCGGCGATCGTGCCGCGCGCGACCAGGACGGCGTCGTCCAGCCCGGTCTCCGCGCGGGCGGCTGCCAGGCGCTGCCGGTAGGGCACCCGGTCGTGGAACGCCAGCGGGTCGACCGCGGTCGGCCCGGGTTCGACGGCGCGGCCCGACCTGGGGTCGAGCAGGTGGTCCAGGCGTTCCGGCGCGGTCAGCCTCTGGTGCCAACCGCACTCCGGGCACACGTGGGCGAGTCGGGCGAACCGCTTGCGGTACAGGAGCACCCCGCACTGCCCGCACGCCGTCCAGTCCTGGTCGATGTCGACCGACACCTCCGCTGTGCTCATCCCCAGCTCCATTCGCTCCCGATCCCGGCTCACCCGGCCGGGTGGTTCGGCGTACCCGCTCAGGGCGGAGCCGGCCGAGACGAGGCCGTCGTGAAGCAGCCGGAGGGCACTGCGCCACCTCGGCCCCGCCGACCGCCCCTCCGCCGGTGGTCGCACGTCGTCGTCCTCCACCCGCCGTCCTCCCCGCGCCGTCCTCCGCGCCGTTCTCCCGCGCCGTCCTCCCATGCCGGTTCGCGCCCGCGCCGTTCTCCCACGCCGGTCCGCGCCCGCGCCGTTCTCCCACGCCGGCCCGCACCCCGTGCGCGTTCACGCCCCGTACCGGGCCACGACCTCGTAGATGCCGACCGGCCGGGCCGCCCTGGTGTCCAGGAAGGGCCGCAGCGGCTCGGTCTGTCCTTTGTGGAGCGGACCGGTCTCCCAGTCGTCGAACGCCGCCCGATCGCGCCACGAGCTGGCGACCACGAACCCGAGGGGGTCGTGCACCGAGCGCAGCAACTCGTTGCCGAGCAGGCCGGGCGTTCCCGAGAGGAGCTTGCTCGACTCGTGGTAGGCGGCCTCGATGCCGGCGACGTCCTCGCCCGCGTAGAAGAGCAAAACCCGCAGCCCGCCGCTCACCGCACCGCCTCCCACTCCCGGTGCGAGCGGGCACCACCGGTGTTGGCCATGTGCGCGACCACGCGCATCGTGACCATCGACGCGGCCACCCGGAACGGGTGCAGCTTCGTGCGGTGGTCGACGTGGCGCCCGCTGGTCTCGAACTCCCGGAACCGCTCCTCGTCCACCCAGTCGCTCACCACGTAGAAGACGCCGGGTTCCTCCGCGCTCCGCGACAGCCACTGGCCCAGGCTGGCGGGGTGCGAGGTGATCGCGTCGCCGATCGAGCGCCACACCCGCACGAACTCGTCCTCCAGCCCCGGCTTGATCTCCATCCGGAGCATCACCCGGAAGACACCGCCGCCCACCCCGGTCACGCGATGCCCCCGTCCACGGGGATCACGCCGCCGGTCACGTAGCGCGCGAGGTCGCTCGCCAGCCACAGCACCGCGCCCGCGACGTCGTCCGGTGTGCCGAGCCTGCCCAGCGAGGTCTTGCCGGAGTACCGCTCGACCATCGCGGTGCGCTGCTGCTCGGGCATCGCCTCCAGCGCCTCCGTGCGGATCACGCCGAGGGAGAGCACGTTGAAGCGGATGCCGCGATCGCCGAACTCGCGTGCCAGGGACTTCGTCAGCCCGTGCAGGGCGGCCTTGGTGGTGGTGTAGTGCGCCCGCAACGGGATGCCCACCTCGATCGACTTCGAGCTGATGTTGACCACCGACGAGCCCTCGCCCAGCAGCGGCAGGGCGCCCTGGATCACCAGGTGCGTCCCCGTGACGTTGGTCGCCAGCACCCGCGCCCACTCCGCGGGCTCCAGTTCGGCGTACGGCACGTGGCTGATGACGGCGGCGTTGTTGACCACGAGGTCGAGCCGGCCGAACCGGTCGCGGCACGCCGAGAGCAGGTCGTCGACCTGCGCCGGGTCCGCGACGTCGGCACGGACGACCTCGTGCCGGTCGCCGATCTCCTTCAGCTCGCGCTTCAGCGACACCGCTGCCTCGCCCTCCTGCCGGCAGCAGGTGATGACGTCCACCCCGGCACGGGCCAGCGCGAGCACGACGCCCCTGCCGATCCCCCTGGTGCCACCGGTGACGAGCGCCTGTTTTCCGATCAGACCGAGATCCATCCCGTCCTCCTCAAGCTCTACCGCGGGTCACAGCAGCAGACCGGCGGCGACGCAGTTGACCAGCATCGCGAGCACCACCAGGCCGGTGCGTGCCCGGTTCCAGGAACCCCAGTGCCTGCGCGGATCCCGTTGGGCGAAGTCGTCCGGCAGCGCCTCCGGGTCCAGCGCGCGGACCCACCGGTTCACCGGGACGTTCTTGACGACCGAGATCGCCACGGTGCCCGCGGCGGACGCGGCGGCCACCAGGAACAGCGTCGTGCTCGCCGCCGTCGGCGCGATGAGGGCGAGCACGACGCCGCCGAGCACCGTGCCGGCCAGGCACACCGGCATGAACGGGTCGTAGCGCGTGGAGAAGAACGCGTGCGCCTCCACGTACCGGCCCGGCGGCAGGCGTTCCAGCAGCGGGAACCCACCGAGCTGCGTGCCGACCAGCACGCCGGCCGCGAGCCCGTTCAACAGCAGCACGAGCGGTACCAGAACCTGGGACATCGTCGGCGCGCCCTCCGGTCCCACCTCAGCCGACCTTGGCCGCGGCGGCTTCCACCTTCTCCTTGATCAGCTTCTGCTGGATCGGCGACTGGCGGTCGAGCCGCTCCTGCATGGCCGCGTCGTCCACCGGCGCGCCGGGCTTCATCTCGAAGTCCTGCACCCACCGCATCAGCACGCCGTCGTCGGTGGGCACGTACTCCCAGTAGATCCACATGTACTTGAACGGCCCGGTCTCGACCCGGTGCGCGCGCACCGTCCTCGTGGCCGGGTCGGGTGTGCGGGCCGAGACCCAGCTCCAGGTCGTGCCGTTCTCGTCCGGGTGCAGCGCGAGGCGGAACAGGATCGTGCCGTCCCGCTCGCTCAGAACCTCGGTGGAGGCGTACTCGCTGAACAGGTCGGGCCACGACCGGATGTCGTTGGTCATGTCCCAGACGAGGTGCATCGGGGCGGCGATGAGAATCTGGTTGTCGGTGTGCCCTGCCATGTCACGCCTCCAGTCGTGCGAGCTGCCCGTTGATGAACCGCACCGCGCGCGCCGGCGTGGGCATCTCCGGTATCGCGTCCTCCGGGATGGACACCCGGTAGCGGCGCTCGACCTGGCTGACCAGTTCGAGCACGGCCAGCGAGTCGTAGCCCAGGGCCTGGAACTCGACGTCGGCGATGTCGCCGTCCAGGTCGACGTCCTCCGGAACCCCGGACGCGGTGCGCATGATCTCTTTCAGCTCCTGCAGCGAGAAGTCGCCCATCAAATGTCTCCGTTCCCCTCGTTCGTGCTCCGCTCGGCCCGCCGCAGCACCAGCGCCGCGGTGAACCCGCCGTATCCCCTGGCCAGCACGAGCGCCGTGCGCGGCGCGGTGTGCCGGGGCCGGCCCAACACCAGGTCGATGCCGTGCTCGGGCACCGGGTGCCGCGGACCGGTGGTGTGCGGGACGACGCCGTCCCGCAGGGACAGCAGGGCGGTCGCCACGTCCAGCGCGGCGCCCCCGCCGTAGAGGCGCCCGGTCAGCGTCTTCGGCACGGTGACCGGGACCGCGCCCCGGCCGAACACCGCGCTGATCGCCGCGGCCTCCTCGGCGTCGGCCGACGGGACGCCCGCGCCGTCGGCGAACACGACGTCCACTTCGGACGGTTCCGCGCCCGCGTCGAGGAGGGCTCGCTCGATCGTCCGCCGCAGCACGGGCGGCCTGGTCGACCCCGGCGGTGGGTCGAACCCGGCCGCGTAGCCCGCGATCGTGCCGTAGCCGCCGCCGGCGCCCCGGGCCGCCGCGTGCGCGGTGTCCTCCACGACGAGGATCGCGCCGCCCTCACCCGGCACGTGGCCCGTCGCGCCGGCGTCGAAGGGCAGGTAGGCCCGCTCGGGGTCCTCGACCGGGGAGAGGCGGCCACCGGTGAGCTGGGCGGTGAGGCCGTAGGGGCACAGCGAGGCGTCGGTGCCGCCGCTCACCACCAGCCGGACGTCACCGCGCAGCAGCCTGCGGGCCTGACCGAGCACGTCCAGGCCGCCCGCCTGCTCACAGGACAGCACGCCGCACGGTCCGCGCATGCCGTGCCGGATCGACACCTGCCCGGTCAGCGCCGCGTAGAACCACGCGATCGACTGGTACGGGCCGACCCACGACGGGCCGTTGCGGTAGAGCCGTTGCATCTCGTTCTGGCCGAACTCCGTGCCGCCTGAGGAACTGGCCGTGACCACGGCCATCTCGTACTCGGGCAGCAGGGCCGGGTCGATCCCCGCGTCGGCGAGCGCGGCCTCCGCCGCGGCCAGCCCGAGGTGCGTCCACCGGTCCGTCTGCGGCACCAGCCTGCTGGGCACCCGGTCCGCCGTCTCGAAGTCGAGCACCTCGCCCGCCAGTCGGACCGGGTAGCCGCTGGGGTCGAACCGGGTGATCCGGCCGATGCCGGACTTCCCGTCCAGCACCGCCTGCCAGTGCGACTCGACATCCGAACCCGTCGGGGCGACCACTCCGATGCCGGTCACGACCGGACCGGCGACCGCCGCGGACCCGCTCATCCGACCCACCTCCTCTCCTGTTCGTGGGACAACCGGCCGGCTCGGTGGCTCACCGGGCCCCGACCACGCCGAACGCGTTGACCGCGACCGCCAGCACGGCGAGCACCGTGCGCAGCAGGTGCCAGCGCCGCCACCGCGGCCTGGGGTCCTGCCAGCCCTCGGGGAGCCCGTCGACCGCGAACCCGTGCACCGCGCGGTTGATCGGGACGTTGCAGAAGTGCGACACGACCGACACGCCGAGCACCAGCGCGGCGGCGATCGCGAACAGGCCCGCCGACGAGGGCGCCAGCACCGCGAGCAGCACGTCGGCCACCGCCGTGGTCAGCACGATGACCGGCATCGTCGGATCCCAGTGCCGGCCGATCAGCCGGTGCGCGTGCACGTACTGCTCGGCCGGCATGGCGATCAGCGCGGGCAGCACGGCGAGGGCCACCGCGAACAGCACGCCCGCGGTCACCCCGCTGCCGACCACGGCGACGACCTCCAGCAGCTCGACTAGCACGGCTCGACCACCTCGGCGATCCGGTCGACGTGGTCGGGGTCGTCCGTGCAGGAGAACAGCAGCAACTCGTCGCAACCGCCCGCCGCGTGCCCGTCCACGATCTCCCGCAGCGCGGCGGCGTCGGTGACGACCGAGTCCACCAGGCGATCCGCCTTGTCGCCGCGGTAGGAGTAGTAGTCGCGCAGGTACTCGCCGGCACGGCGCCGGCCGTCCGCGCCGAGCGACACGTAGCCCAGGGCGATCATGCGGGGGACGTCCACCCGGCCCTCGCGGGCCCAGAACTCCTTGGTGCGCTGGACGAGGTCCGGGTAGGCGGTGACCGACCCGCCCGGCGAGATCCAGCCGGAGCCGTACTTCGCGGCCCGGCGCAGCGCGGCGGGCGAGTGCCCGCCGACCCACAGGGGCACCGAGCCGGTCGAGGGCCTGGGCCCGACGCCCGGCGTCGCGCCACCGCCCCGCCAGACCTCGTCGAGCTGGTCCAGCAGCGCGTCCAGCCTGCGTCCCCTGGTCCGGTAGTCGACGCCGGTGGCGTGGAAGTCGTCCTCCCGCCCCCCGGCCGCGACACCCAGCACGAGCCGCCCGGCGGACAGCTTGTCCAGGCTGGCGAGCTGCTTGGCCAGTTCGACGGCGCTCGGCCGGTACGCCGCCAGCAGAACCGTGGTGGCCAACCGGATGCGCGTGGTGGCGCCCGCCGCGGCGGCCAGCGCCACGACGCTGTCGTAGCTGTCGTAGACCAGCCGGTCGAGCACGGCGAGGGTGCTGAAGCCCGCGGCGTCCGCGCGGCGCGCGAACTCCAGCAGGTCGCGCCCGTCCGCGCCCGGCACGGTGGTGGGCAGTCCGAGCCCGATGTCCATCCCGATCTCCCCGCGGTGTCAGCGGCGGTCGGCCGGTGTCGGTCGCACCTCGACCACCACCGCCGCGTCGTCGTCGCCCCGGCCGGCTCGCAGCACCAGGTCGTAGTCGTCCACCGCCTGCCGCAGCAGCGGCATCTCCACGCCGTGCTCCAGCGCCTCGGCGCGGGCCAGGGCCAAGTCCTTGTGCATGAGCACCGCCCGGAAGCCCGCGTCCCGGTAGTCGCGCTCGCGCATGAATTTGGAGCGGAAGCCCAGCACGGGTGAACTCCACCCGCTGTTCTCGATCGCGGTCAGCAGCAGCTCCCGGCCCAACCCCGCCGCCTCGACGAACGAGACGGCTTCGGCGAGCGCGACGGTCTGCACCCCGAGCAGCAGGTTGAAGGCCAGCTTGAGCACGCTCGCGGCGCCGGTGTCACCGAGGTGGCGGACCTCCTGGCCGATCGCGTCGAGCACGTCCCGCACCCGGTCGACGTCCGGGACGGCGCCCGCCGCGAACACGCGCACCCGCCCGGCCGCCGCCATCTGCGGGTTGCCCACCACGCAGGCCTCCACCCGGCGCACCCCGTCCGCCGCCAGCTTGTCGGCCGCCTCCCGGGCGAAGCCCGGCGACACGGTCGTCGTGTCGACCACCGTCGTGCCGGGGACGAGCGCGCCGCTCAGCTCGCCGAAGAGCACGTCCGTGACGGCGTCCTCGTCGGCCAGGCTGAGCAGCACGACCCGCGCGCCGGTCACGGCCGCCCGCGCCGAGGTCGCCACGACCGCACCCGCCCGGCCGAGGGGTTCGGCCTTGGCCATCGTGCGGTTGGACACGACGACCGGGAACCCGGCGGCCACCAGGGCGTGCGCCATGCCTCCGCCCATGCTGCCCAGGCCGATCACGGCGACCGGTCCTCCGCCCGCGGCGCTCATCCCTTGACCGGCTCTGCGTCGAGCTGCGCGGCTCCGGGGTTCCCGGCTCCGGCGTGCCCGCCTTCGGGGTGCCTGCCTCCGGCCTGTGCGCCTTCAGAGCGCCCGCCTTCAGAGCGCTCGGCTTCGGGGTGCCCGCCTTCGGGGTGCGTGTCGACCGAGAGCTGCGAGATGCACCGCATGGTGGCGTCGCGGAAGTAGCTGCCGAAGCCCTCCACCGTCCCGGTGTCGCGCTTCCGCTTCAGGTACGGCGCCAGCTTCTCCTCCAGCAGGTGCACACCCCGCTGGGTGGCCATGTGCCTGCCGATCGCCGCGAAGTCGCCCTCGTAGTGGATCACCCGGACCATCAGCTCGCCCTTGATGAACACGGCGGTGCCGAGCAGGCGCCCGACCGGGTTCCCGTCCTCGTCACGAAGGGTCGGTGTGTCCACCCGGCGGAACGCGCCGAAGATCCCGGCGATCTCGTCCTCGTGCCCGGCTTCCACGTCGTAGGTGATCACGGCGTACGGCATCAGATTCCTCCATCCACGGTCACGGTCGCCCCGGTGACGTACCGGGACGTGTCACCGGCGAAGAACAGGACCGCGCCCGCGACGTCCTCCGGTTCGCCGAGCCTGCCCAGCGCCGTCATGCCCCGCACCACCGCGGCCGGCGGGCCGGCTTCGCCCTCGGACCCGATGAGTCCCGGCGCGACCAGGTTGACCCTGATCCGGCGCGGGCCGAGTTCCTTGCACAGCGCCCGGGTGAAGCCGATCAGCGCCGCTTTGGACGCCGTGTAGTGCACACCCTCGGGTCGACCGCGCAGCGCCACGGACGCCCCGACGTTCACCACCGAACCCCCGTCGGCCAACAGCGGCAGCGCCGCGCGCGTGACGAGGTAGGCGGACGTCAGGTTGTGGTCGAGGACGCGACGCCACTCGTCCTCCCCCAGGTCGGCCAGCGGCGCCGAGCCGTCCACCCCGACGTTGTTGACGAGGACGTCGAGCCCGCCCAGCGCCGTGCCGACGGCGGCGAGCAGGTGCTCCGCGCCGGCCCGGGTGGTGACATCCGCGGCGACCGTCGCGTTGCGGTCGCCGAGAGCCTTCAACTCGCGGGCGACCGCCTCGACCGTCCCACCCGGACCGCGGTGCCCGATGACGACTTCCGCGCCGGCCCGTGCGAAGGCGAGCGCGGTGGCCCGCCCGATGCCCCGGCTGCCACCGGTGACCAGCACCCGTCTGCCCGCCAAGCTCCGGTCGGGCCCCTGGGTCACGCTCCGCTCCACCACAAGCCACCCCTCTTCGACATCGTGACAACGCCGATCGTGTCCCCCGGCGTCGGAAACGGCCTCGAAGCCCGAGCAAGGCCCGGAACCGCCTGTGCTCCAAGGCGTTTCGAGGTCGGCTCGATGCGGCGCTGGGACGGTAGCGCCGGATCGGCGCACCCGCCTTCCGGCACGCGAGCGGCGGCGACACGGACGGAGCACCGCATGACAGGCACGGTCACACACCTCGACACGGCCGAGGACATCCTTCGGCTGGGCAACGCCTTCTGCGAGGCCAAGGCGTTGCTCACGGCGGTCCAACTGGACCTGTTCGACACCCTGGACGCCCGTCCGCTGACCGAGGAGGAGATCCGGGACCGGTTGGGGCTGCACGGCCGGGGCCTGGCGGACTTCCTGCGGCTGCTGGTCGCGCTCGGGCTGCTCGAAGCCGACGGCGGGCGGTACACCGGCTCGCCGAGCGCCCGACGGCACCTCGTCACCGGAAAACCCGGCTACGTCGGCGGTTTCCTGCGGCGGACCGACCACAACCGCTACCCGCTGTGGGGCAGGCTCGCCGACGCGCTGCGCACCGGCAAGCCGCAGTACGACGGCGATTTCCGGCAGGTCCTGTCCACACCGGCCGCGCTGGAGCAGTTCGTGCAGATGATGGACGGCCTCACCCAGGTGCTCGCGCCGCAACTGGCGGACGCCCACGATTGGTCGACCGCGCGCTCCGTGGTGGACGTCGGCGGGTGCCGCGGCAACGTGGCGGGCCACGTCGTCCGGGCCAACCCGGGTCTGACCGGGCACGTGTTCGACCTGCCGCAGATCGAGCCGTTCTTCGCGCGGCACGTCGAGCGGATGGGCCTCACCGGCCGCATCTCCTTCCACGGCGGCGACTTCTTCGAGGACGACCTGCCCCACGGGGACGTCGTCGTGATGGGCCACGTCCTGCACAACTGGAACGAGTCGCAGCGCGCGCGACTGGTGGCGAAAGCGCACCAGGCCGTGCACCCCGGCGGCGCGCTGCTGGTCTACGACCGCATGCTGGACGGCCACTCCGCCAGCCCCACCGAGAACCTGGTGATCAGCCTCGACATGCTGCTGGTCTCCGAGGGCGGCGCCGAGTACACAGTGGACGAACTGCGGCGGCACGCCGAGTCGGCGGGCTTCGCGTCGGTCACCGCGCGGCCCCTGGGCGACCACGACACCCTCGTGGTGTGCCGCAAGGACTAGCGCGTCGCCCCCTGCCCGCCCACCGGTGGCGCGGGCAGGGGGACGACGCGGTCACACCCCGGCGACCCGCCGGACGGCATCGAGTTCCAGGCCGAGAAGCTGCGACGTGCCGAAGTTGGTGAACCGGTGCTCGGCGCGGGCCATGCTGCGCTCCGCGGCCTCCGCGAGCCCGGGATCCTCCCGCAGCCGGTGCTCGACGGCCTCGCGCGCCGCGGCGGCGCCCTCGACCGTGCGCAGGTCGAACCGGTCCTGCGCGGTCAGGTCCAGCAGGAGCACGTGCAGGTAGAGGTCCGGCAGGCCGTGCGGGTTCTCCTCCGCGCGCACCGCGGTCTCCCGCTCGGCGGGGAACCCGACGAACGGCTCCCTCGCCCGCGGGTACGGTCCGTCGGCCCGGTAGGCGTCGAAGTTCCGGAACGCCACGCGCCTGCCGTTGAAGTAGCCGACGCCGACCCGCCTGCGGAGGCAGAAGTTGAACGCCTCCCGGATGGTGTCGATGATCGGCTCGTTCTTGTCGTTGAGCGAGGTGTTGCACAACATCGGCACGCCGGTCCGGCGGTGCATCGCGGTCAGCAGGGCGTGCAGCTCCGGGTTCTGCCCCGGGTTCACCGACTGCACGCGGGCCGAGTGGTCCAGGTGCGCCACCGCCGGGATGAGGTGCCGGCGGTCGCCGCGGATCGTGAAGGTTTCCAGCATGTAGGGCGAGGGCCTGCTGTCCTCGAACCAGTCGGCGAGGTGGTCCTCCAGGACCACCGGCGCGACCGGGCGCCACCACTCGCGCAGCTTGAACCGGTTGAGGGTGTCCTTCGCCGCCATCGAGGTCGGGTCGGCGATCAGGCTGCGGTTGCCCAGCGCCCTCGGCCCGATCTCCGACCGCCCGCTGAACCACACCACCGGTTCGGCGAGAATGTCCCGCACCGCCTGGTCGTGGTCGATGTCGCCCACGTCGTCGACGAACCCGGCGAACTCCCGCAGCGCGCCGTCCAGGTCGCGGTCCTCACGGCCGAGGTAGGCGCCGGGGAACGAGAACTCGAACCTCTCACCCGCGGTCTTCTTGTGGAAGGCCGCCAGCCCCATGCCGATCGACTGCCCGCCGTCGTCCACGCAGGGCGGCGCGAGGAACCCGCGGAACCCGTACTTGGCCATCAGGTGGCTGTTGGTCGGGCAGTTCAGCGCGTACCCGCCGGACAGCGCGAGGTGGGTCTCGGCCGGGTCGAGGTCGAACCGCGCCAAGGCCCGCTCGACGTTGCGCTCCATGACCAGCACCGAGATGGCCTGGACCTCCTTCATGACCGCGCTGACGAGGCTCTCCTCCTCGGTGAACTCCGGGTCGGCGTCCGCCGTCTCGCGCACCCGCGCGACGATCCGCTCCAGCGCCGCCGGCGCGTGCTCCAGCGATGCGACGCCGGTGAAGTCGACCTGGTCGAGGACGGCCTCGCGGTCGCAGTGCCCGACGGCCTTGGTCGCCGTGGCGAGGGCCATCAGGGTGCCCTCGCGCATCCCGAACCGGTCCTTGGCCGTGCTGTAGAGCAATCCCGGCGAGGCGACGGGGAAGATCTCGACGGCGCCGCGGCGGACCAGGGCGCCGCTGAACCAGTGGCGCTTGTAGCGCCGGTCGACCAGGCGGTCCGGCCCGCCGTCGACGGCGAAGCCCAGCGTGGTCCCCCCGAAGAAGACGTCGCTGTCCAGCAGCAGCGCGCTGTAGAGGTGCCCCAGGCTGTGATAGGCGATGTCCGGGTGCTCGGCGACCAGGTGGTAGTCGTCCACTGTGGACAGACCGGGGGTGCCCCACGTCTCGACCACGTCGGCGAGGGACACGCCGTGCGGCCGGAGCAGCCCGTCGAGGAACCCGCGCAGGTCGCTCTCGGTGAGGAACGGCGTGCGGTGGTGCTTCAGGCCGCTGAGGCGCTCCAGCTCCCAGTGCGCGAGCAGCCGCACCTCGGGACCGTCCTTCCGCCACAACGAGACGTTGTGGTCGTGCCGGTAGGAGACCCGGGCCACCCGGTGCAGCCCCGGCACGGTCAGGTAGGTCGACAGATAGTAGCCATCCCGCATTTTCCCTCCACGGATTCCGGCGCACGACCCCGAGGGCGTCACCCGACGACACCGGCAGTCTCGTCCCGCCGGCTGGGGGTGTGCTCGAAGCGCGAGCAAGGTGGGTCGCGGTGGCTTCCACGGCGTTTCGAGCGCACCTCGACCCCGCGCTGGGAGGGTGGTGCCGGGCCGCGCGGGGAGGTGGACGCGTTCCGCGGCGGCCGGACCACCCGCGTCGGCGCAGGCGACCGGCGGAACGAGGGAGAACCACATGGAGCTCGGACTCTCCGGAAAGGTCGTGCTGGTCACCGGCGGCAGCGGCTCGCTCGGCTCGGCGATGGTGACGGCCTTCGCCGCCGAGGGCGCCCGCATCGCGCTGACCTACCGGCACGACCCCGGCCGCGCCGAGAAGCTGGCGCGCGCGGTCGAGGCCCGGGGCGGCGAGGTGCTCGTGGTCGAGTACGACCTGGCCGACCGCGCCTCCATCCGCTCGGCCGTCGACACCGTCGTCGGCGAGTGGGGCGCGCTCGACGTGCTCGTGCTCAACGCCTCCGCGCAGCAGGGCACCCGCACGACCCCCGTGGCGTTCGAGGACGTCCCCGTCGAGCACTGGCAGCAGGCGCTGCGGACCGACGTCGAAGGCGCGTTCCACACCGTGCAGGCCGCCCTGCCCGCGATGAAGGGCCGGGGCTGGGGCCGGATCGTGCTGCTCTCGGCCAACATCGTGGTCCGCGGCGCCAACGGCGACGAGCCGTTCATCGCCAGCAAGATGGCGTTGCACGGCCTCGGCCGGACCCTGGCCACCGAACTGGCGGCGGACGGCATCCTGGTCAACGTCGTCGCGCCGGGGGCCACCGTCAGCGACGGTTTCCTGCGTCGGTTCCCCGACGAGACCAGGGCGACCTTCGCCGGGCTCGACGACGCGGGGATCAAGCGGGTGCTCAACCACGGCGCCCCCGTGGGCAAGGTCTCGACCCCCGCCGACGTGGCCAACGCGGTGTTGTTCCTGGCCTCCGGGGCCAACGGCAACATCAGCGGCAACGTGCTGCACGTCGCCGGGGGGCACTGAGTGGTCCCGCCCGAAGCGCCCCGGACGCGGTCAGGAGCGACGATGACCCCGACACCGGTCTTCCCCCAGGCACGGACCTGCCCCCACCTTCCGCCCAAGGGGTACGCCGAGTTGCGGGACGGCGAACCGCTGCGCAGGGTCCGGCTCTACAGCGGGCAGACGGCGTGGCTGGTGACCAAGTACGAGCAGGCGCGCACGCTGCTGCTCGACCCGAGGCTGTCCTCCGACCGCCGCAACCCCGGCTTCCCGGTGATCTCGGTGCAGGTCGAGCTGCTCACCGAGCGCAAGCGCCAGGCGCTCATCGGGATGGACCCGCCGGAGCACGACGCCCAGCGGCGGATGTTCCTGCCGGACTTCACCGTGAAGAAGGCGCGGGAGCGGCGGCCCGACATCGAGCGGATCGTGCACGGGGCGCTGGACCGGATGCTGGCCGGGGGCTCGCCGGGCGACCTGTTCCGCGACTTCGCGCTGCCGGTGCCGTTCATGGTCATCTGCCGGCTGCTGGGCGCGCCGTGGGACGACCACGAGTTCTTCCAGGACGCCATCCGCCGGCTGGTGCGGACCTTCGACACGGCGGAGGGCAGGCAGGCGGGCGCCGAACTGCTGTCCTACTTCGAGCGGCTGGTCGTCGAGCACGAGCGGCGACCCGGCCCCGGGCTGATCGGCCGGCTCGCCGGCACCCGGCGGATCTCGCGGGACGACCTGGCGCTCGCGGCGATGTCGCTGCTCATCGCGGGGCACGAGACCACCGCGTCGATGATCGCGCTCGGCGCCGTCACCCTGCTCGAACACCCCGACCAGCTCGCCGAGTTCCGCGCCGACCCGGACGCCGTCGCACCCGCGGTCGAGGAACTGCTGCGCTACCAGTCGATCGCCGACAGCGCGAACATCCGGGTGGCCACCGCCGACATCGAGATCGCCGGTGTGCTCGTCAAGGCCGGTGAAGGCATCCTGATCCCGGCCTCGATCGCGAACCGGGACGCCGGGGTGTTCGCCGCTCCGGACGCGTTCGACATCCACCGCGGCGCGGGCAACCACATCGCCTTCGGCTACGGCAGGCACCAGTGCCTCGGCCAGAACCTGGCCCGGCTGGAGCTCCAGGTCGCGCTGACCGCGCTGTTCGACCGCGTGCCGACGCTGCGGCTGGCCGTGCCCGCCGACCAGCTCGTCGCCCGCCCGCCGGGCGCGATCCAGGGCATCGACGCCCTACCGGTGAGCTGGTGACCGGGATGCCGGAGGCGACCATGCACGTGGCGGCGGACCGGGACGTGTGCGTCGGCGCGGGGTTGTGCGCGCTGACCGCACCCGACGTCTTCGACCAGGACGAGGAGGGCATCGTGACGGTGCTGGCCGACCACCCGCCCGGGGAGGCGCGGGACGCGGTGCTCCGGGTCGAGACCCTGTGCCCGTCGGGAGCCGTCCGCGTCACGCGGCGGGTCGCCGGCGGCGAGCGGGCCTGAGGGCGGCGGACCATGCGACTGCTCCTGCTCGGCGGCACCGAGTTCGTCGGCCGTGCGACGGCCGAGGAGGCACTGGCCCGGGGCTGGGAGGTGACCGTGTTCCACCGCGGCCACCACGAGCCGCCACCGGGCGTGACCGCGCTGCACGGCGACCGGGGCGCGCCGGACGGCCTGGCGGCGTTGGGCCGGGGCGAGTGGGACGCGGTGGTGGACACCTGGTCCGGTGCGCCCCGGGCGGTGCGGGACGCCGCCCGCCTGCTCGCGGACCGGGTCGGACACTGCGCCTACGTCTCCAGCCGGGGCATCTACGACTTCCCGGTGCCGCCGCCGCTGACCGAGGACCGGCCGGTGGTGGACGGGTCGCCGGACGACGACGATGTCGACTACCGCCGGGCCAAGCGGGGCGGCGAGCTGGCCGTGACCGCCGCGTTCGGCGAGCGGGCGCTGGTGGTGCGCCCCGGTCTCGTCTTCGGCCCCCGGGAGACGTCCCGCCGGCTGCCGTGGTGGCTGCGCCGCGTCGCCCGCGGCGGGCGGGTCCTGGCACCCGGGCCGCGGGAACTGGGCCTCCAGTACATCGACTCGCGCGACCTCGCCGCCTGGGTCCTGGACGCGGCCGAACGCGGTCTCGGCGGCGTGCACAACGCGGTGTGCCCGCCGGGTCACGCCACGACCGGTGACCTGCTCGACGCGTGCGCGGCCGTCACCGGCTCGGGGGCGGAGCTGTGCTGGACCGCCCCCGAGCGGGTGCTGGCCGCGGGCATCAGGCCGTGGACCGACCTGCCGATCTGGCTCCCGCCCGGCGAGATGCACGAACTCCTGCACCGGACCGACGTGTCCAAGGCGGTGGCGGCCGGTCTGCGCTGCCGTCCTCTGGCGGAGACCGTGGCCGACACCTGGGACTGGTTGCGCGGTGTCGACGGGCCGCTGTCCACGGGGTCCTTGCCGCGCAACGACGACCTGGTGGGGCTGGACCCCCTGCTGGAGGCGCAGGTGCTGTCGGGGTAACCGGCTGATCGCGACCGCCCCCGAACGACGAGTCCCCGCACCGGACCCGGTGCGGGGACTCGTCTTCCCGGCCTCCTGGCGGTCACCAGTCCACCGGGACCGCGGTCAACCCTCCGATCAGCGTTCCCTCGACCCGGGCCAACGCGTCGACGGACACGGCGAGGCGCAGGTTCGGGAACCGGCGCAGCAGGGTCTCCAGCACGACCCGCAGTTCGAGCCGGGCGAGCGAAGCGCCGACGCAGAAGTGCGGTCCGACGCTGAAGGTGACGTGCTGGTTGTCCTCACGGGACACGTCGAACTCGCCGGCCCGCGCGAACACGGTCTCGTCCCAATTCGCCGACTCGACGGACGGGATCACGCTCGTCCCCTTGGGCACCCGCACCCCGCCGACCTCGATGTCCTCGGTGACGTACCGCAGCATCGACAGCGACCCGTTGATGAGCTTCCACCGGAGCACCTCCTCGACCGCGTTCGGCACCAGCGCCGGGTTCGCGCGCAGGGCGGCAAACTGGTCGGGGTGCGCCAGGACCTTGGCCACCGTGTAGCCGATCTGGCTCGCCGTGGTCTCGTAGCCGACCAGCAGGAGCAGCCTGCACCACCAGTGCAGCTCGTACTCGCTCAGGCGGACGTCGTCGTTGTCGTGCACCCGGGTCAGCTCGCTGATCAGGTCGTCGGCCGGCGCGGCCCGCTTGGCCTCGATCAGGGCGCCCATGTAGGCGCCGAGCTGCCCCATCGCGGTCTGGATCTCGGCCCGTCCGTACTTCCCGGTCGACAGGAACTTGTCGGTCCACCCCCGGAACCGCTCCTGGTCCTCCACCGGCACACCGAGCAGGTCGCACACCACCCGGATGGCCAGCGGGAACGCCAAGGCCTCCGACACGTCCGCAGGCCGCGGGCCGTTTGCCATCTTCGTGACCAGCTCGTCGACGATCTCCTGCACGCGCGGGCGCATGTTCTCGACCATCGTGGCGGTGAACGCCTTCATCACCAGGCGTCGGACCCGGGTGTGCTCCGGCGGGTCCGGGTCCATCCCGGGGTCCTGGAACATCTTGTTGTCCGACGTCATCCTGGCGGCGTCCGGCCGGTTGAGGTTGCGGCTCACCCTCGGGTCGGTGAGCACCGCCCGGACGTCCTCGTAGCGCGTCACCAGCAGGGCGTGGTCGCCGCTCGGCAGCCGGACCGGGATCACCGGGCGGTCGCGGGCGGTCGCCAGCTCGACCGGCACCTCCAGCGGCGCGGGTCGGGCGAAGGGGTACGGGACGGGTTCTTCCGTGCTCATGTCGTCGCCTTCCTGCGCTGCGGGGCAAGTCGTCACCGGCGCGGGAGGGGGCGGCCCTCGACGATGCCGTGCGGTTCGACCGTGGGGTGGATCGCGACCGTCTCGAACCCCGCCTCCGCGAGCAGGGTCGACCACTCGTGCGCGGTCCGCTCCCGGCCGCCGTTGGTCACCGCCATCGCGATGTCCATCAGCTTGCTGTAGTGCGGGTCGTTGCCGGTCGGCAGCACGCCGTCGATGATCAGGACCCGCGCGTCCGGGTCGGGGCCGATCGCCTCGCGGATGCGCTTGAGCACCCCGACGCAGAGGTCGTCGGCCCAGTCGTGCATGACGGCCTTGAGCACGTACGCGTCCACCCCCGACGGGACGCCGTCGAAGAAGCTCCCGGCCACCAACTCGACGCGGTCGGCGACGCCCTGCGCCTCCAGCACCGGCGGCGCGGTCGCGATGGCGGTCGCGATGTCGAACAGCACGCCGCGCGAGTCGGGGTAGCGGCGCAGGATCGCCGCCAGCAGCCGGCCCTGGCCACCGCCGATGTCGGCGATCCTGGGGAACCGCCCGAAGTCGAACGAGTCCGCGATCCGCGGCGCGCGCTCGTCGTTGAGCTCCGACATCGCCTTGTGGAACGCCGACGCGAACTCCGGGGCGTCCTGCTCCAGGTACTCGAAGAAGTTCTTGCCGTTGCGCAGCCTGCGCCCGTTGGGCTCCCCGGTGCGGACCGTGTCGGCGGCGTAGCCGAAGCAGTTCCACACCGTGGGCTCGCCGTAGAAGTACGCGAGGTACCTCAGCGTTCCCGGCACGTCGCTGCACAGGTACTCGGCTTTCGGCGTCAGCTCGAAACGCCCGTCCTCCCGTTCGGCGAACACCCCGACCGAAGCGGCGGCCCGCAGGAACCGGTAGAGCGTGGGCGCGTGCGACCCGGTCGCCGCGGCGAGGTCCGGCACCGCCCGCGGTCCTCTTGCGAGCAGGTCGGCGACGCCGAGGCGGGCGAGGACGGTCAAGGTGCCCGCCACCCACTTACCCGCCAGCATCATCATGACCTCGTGCTGCTCGCCCCGGTCCCCGTGCGACCGGCCGTGCGACGCCGGAATCCGATCCACCGAGCTGGTTGCCATCCCGATTCCTCCCTGCGGCCGGCGTGCGCCGCCGTTGGCGAGCGGACGCGCCGAGTCTGTGGCGCAAGGTTTTCACCGGTGTCTCGAAGACGGGTCGAGCCGAGTTGAAGCCCGCGCCGCCTGCGACTCCCACGCCGTCGCAGCGCTGACCCGCTTGTGCGGCGGATACCCACTCGCGCTCGGGCTGGTCGCCGCACGTGCCGCCGCCGCACCCCACCTGCGCCTGGCGGACACCGTCGCCGAACTCCACGACCTCGGTCTGGACGCCCTGGCCTCCGACGACCCCACCGCCAGCCTGCCCGCGGTGCTGTCCTGATCCCTGGACCGGCTCACCGACCGGCAACGCGGCACCGAGTCGACCGACTGGCAGGAAGACCTCAACACCGTCCGCCGGTCGATCCGCGCCCGCGCCGAACACGCCCTCGCCCGGATGAAGAACCGGACCATCCTGCGAAGTGCGGTCGCTACCGGCATGCTCGACAGTGACACACCACACACGAACACGTTTGTCACGATCTCGTTCGTAACGAACATGTTCGTCTAGTCTGGGTTCGTGGACAGGGAACCAAGAGTTGCCCAGAGTCGCCGGGAACGTCCGGCGAAACCGGCACTGACCCGTGCGGGCATCGTGACGGCCGCCGTCGCGGTCATGGATGCCGAGGGGTTGGAGAAGGTGACGATGCGGCGGCTGGCCACCGAGCTCGATACCGGCGCGGCGTCGCTGTACGTCTACTTCCGCAACGCCGCGGAACTACGGGCCGCAGTGCTCGATGAGCTGCTCGCCGACGTGGATCTCGCCCCGGTCACCGCGGCCGGGGATTGGCGAGACCGGATGCAGGCGGTGCTGGACTCCTACCTGGCGGTGCTGCTGCGGTACCCGCCGCTGGCGCGCTCGGCGCTGCTGACCCGCCCCTCGGGGCCCCGCTACCTGGACCTGGTGGAAGCGCTGCTGACCCTGTTGCGCGACGGCGACGTGGATGACGCGCGGGCGGCCTGGGCGGTGGATCTGCTGCTGCAGTTCGCCACCGCCACCGGCGCCGAGCAGGCCACCCGCCGAGAGAACCCCGAGGACAACTCGGAGTGGAATGCGCTGGTCACCGCCATCACCAACGCCGATCGCGCCCAGCACCCGCTGGTCAACGCCCTGGCCCGCGAACTGCTGTCCGGACCCGGACAGGTCAGGGTGAGCTGGGGGCTGTCGGTGCTGGTCAACGGCATCCTCGCCACCCCACGACCCCCGGTCGAGCCCGTCCGACCCACCGACAACGGCTGAAAGAGCCCCGTCATGACCAACAGCACCACCGCGTCGACAACCGAAACCACACCGGTGCTCGTCGTCGGCGGCAGCCTCGTCGGCCTGTCCGCCGCAGTCTTCCTCGCCTGGCAGGACGTGCCGCTCGTCGTGGTCGAAAAGCACCAGGGCAGTTCACTGCACCCACGGGCGATCGGCTACACCACCCGCACCCTGGAACTGTTCCGCCAGGTCGGCATCGAGGTCCCGACATCGGGACACGGCAGCGGCGCACCGCGGCGTGCCCGAGTGGAGTCGCTGGCGGGCAGGTGGATGGAGGAATATCCCTGGAGTCCCGGCGGCGGCCCGAAACCACAGATCAGGTACTCCCCGGTCGGTGGCACCGCCATCGCGCAGGACAAACTGGAACCCATCCTGCGGGACCGGGCCCGCGACCTGGGTGCCGACCTGCGGCTGGGCACCGAACTGATCGGGTTCACACAGGACGACGACGGCGTGAGCGCGACCCTCCGCCGCCGCGATGACGGTCACGAATACGAGATCCGCGCCCAGTACGTGATCGCTGCCGACGGCGCGACCAGCCCGACCCGCGAAGCCCTCGGAATCGGCCGAGAGGGTGAGGGCCTGTTGTCGGTGCAACGCTCGATCCTGTTCACCGCCCCGATCGACCACTACCTGGAGAAGGGCGTGGTGCAGTTCGAGATCGGACAACCCGACTTCACAGCGTTCCTGACCACCTACTCCGACGGCCGGTGGGTGCTGATGCTCAGCGACGATGTCGACCGCACCGAAGACGAACAGAAAACGCTGGTGCGTCAAGCGGTCGGGATTCCCGATCTGCCGGTCGAGTTGATCACAACCGGGCGCTGGGAACTCGCTGCGTTGATCGCGAAGCGATTCTCGGCCGGGCGCGTGTTCCTGGCCGGCGACGCCGCGCACCAGCTTCCACCCAACCGCGGCGGGTTCGGCGCCAACACCGGCATCGACGACGTCCACAACCTTGCCTGGAAACTGTCCGCGGTCCTGTCCGGGCAATCGGATCCGCGCCTGCTGGACACCTACGACGCCGAGCGGCGGCCGATCGCCGAACTACGCCACGAGCAGATCTTCGCCCGCGCCGACTACAAGGCCTTCCTGACCGCCCCACGCTCGGACGTCCCGGTACTGGACGACAACGCCATCGAACTCGGGCAGCTCTACCGCTCCGACGCCGTGGCCGGGGCCGGTCCCGAATTGCCGCCGGCGCAACGCCCGGACGAGTGGGCCGGTCAGCCCGGCACCCGCGCCCCGCACCTGCCGATCACCACCACCGACGGCCAGGAAACATCGACCCTCGACCTGTTCGGGCGCGGCTGGGTGCTGCTGTCCCAAGACCCACTGTGGGCGCCCGCCGCCCAGCAGACCACCGACCACCTGGGCATCCCGGTGCGTTTCGTGCACCTCGGCGCCGAGGTGGACACGACCGACCCACACACGTTCCCAACCGCCTTCGGCACCGGCCCCCAAGGCGCCACGCTGGTGCGCCCCGACGGCTACATCGCCTGGCGCACGACCGATGTCCCGGTATCCCCGGCCGAGACCTTGACCGACGCGCTCGCCCGGGTGGCCGCGGCCGGGTGAACACCCCGATACGACCAACACACGATCGTCTACCGAGCTGCCGTCCTCATCCACGCCGCAATCGCAGGGATCCACGCTTTGTCAGACACGCCCCTAGTTTGCGGGCCGCCGTACGTTCTGACTGAAGTCGGCAGCTTCGAGGACGAAGAACAGGAAGCTCAAAAAGGCCCCGGAAGGGAACCTCGCCATCTCGTCGGAGAAGAGTTCGTGGGCTTCCGGCGCCGGAGGCGGCTCGCTGATCACGGCCGTGCGGAAGCCGGCTGCGGTGAAGGCGTCGGTCATCGCGTGCAGCGGCCGGTGCCAGTAGGTGAGCACGGCCTTCTGGCCGTTGAAGGTGCACTCCTCGGACCACTTGCTGGTCGCGAAGTAGTCGGCCTCGCGATACTCCATTTTGAAGATGATGGGGTGGTTGACGACCACGATCAGCCGGCCGCCGGGCTTCAGCACCCGCCGCAGCTCGGCCAGCGGCGCGGTCCAGTCCTCCAGGTAGTGCAGCACCAGGGCCGCGATGACATCGTCGAACGCGCCGTCGGGGTATGGCAGCGGTTGGCCGATGTCGGCGACCCGCAGGTCCGTGTCGGCGCCGAGCCGCTGCCGGGCCAGCTCCACCATTTTCGCGCTGCGGTCGAAGCCGGCCACGACGGCGCCCCGCTCGCGCAGCGCCTCGGACACGGCACCGGAGCCGCACCCGGCGTCGAGGACCCGCCGACCGGCCACGTCCCCGGCCAGGTCCACGATCGCGGGCCGGGTGTAGTAGGCGTTGAGGAGGCTGGTGTCGTTCTCGACCGTGTACGCCTCGGCGAAGCTGTCGTAGTCGTTCTCCACGGCCACGTCGGCGGAACTCTCGTGATCGGCAGGCATGTTCCCCATACTGCCGAGTGATCAATCAGGATTCCAGGAGACCTCGACCACCAGTCGCCCGCTCGGGCAACGGGCCACTCGCGGATCGCGGGTCGGGAGCCTGCGCCACCGCGAACTCCAGTCGGACGAGACACCACTGGTCAAGCGCTCGTACCTGGACTACTACATCTGCGGAGAGACGGGGCTCCTTTCGGTGTATGTTGCTCGTTCGATCAGGTCTCCGTTGCCGGGTAGGTGGGATTGACTACCGGAAGACGAGCGCTGCTCGCACTGCTCGCTTTGGTCCTGTCCGTTCCGGTCGCGGTGTGGTTGGGGGTCTGGCTCGGGATCGCGGTGGGCGCCGCCGGCGTCGTCGCGGCGGTGCTCCTGGGGCGGGCTTCGTTCGGCAATCGCGTGTCGAGCAGCGTGTACGGCAGCGTCGTGCAGTCGCACAGCATCGGCACGGTAGTGCTTTCCGAAGCGCCGCAACCGAAAGAGCCTCCTCGGCAGGTCGTCGTCGGCGAGATCCCCAACGAGCCCCCGGACTACCAGCCGCGTCCGGCGGCGGGTGACCACCTGTCGAACCTCGCCGGCGGCAACGATGTCGTCGTCGTGTGCGCGATGACAGGCCAGCGGGGCGTCGGCAAGTCGCAGCTCGCCGCCGCCTACGCGCGCAAGTGCATCCGCGAAGGCGTCCCGCTGGTCGCGTGGATCGCGGCCGAGACGCCGGACCTGTTGCTGGCGGGGATGAGCGAGGTGGGTGTCCGGCTCGGTCTGCGCGGTCCCCGGGACGACGTGCGCAGCACCGCCCTGCGGGTGCGTTCGTGGTTGGAGAGCCGGACCGAACCGGCCCTGTTGGTGTTCGACAACGCCACGGACGCCGACGCGCTCAGGCCGTTGATCCCGACTTCCGGGTGCACGCAGGTGCTGATCACCAGCACGTGGACGGCGACGGGCAACCTCGGCGCGCTGTTCGTGCTGGACGTGTTCACCTTCGACGAGGCGCTGGCCTACCTCGCCGAAGCCACCCGCCGCCCGGACGTGGACGGCGCCCGGATGCTGTCACACGAGCTGGGACGCCTGCCGCTCGCGCTCGCCCAGGCCGCGGCGGTCATCCGGACGCAGCGCCTGGACTACCCGACCTACCTGCACCGGCTGCGGTCCACCCCGGTCGAACGGCACCTGGTGCGCCGGCCCGGCGAGTCCTACCCGCACGGGACCGCCGAGGCGATCCTGTTGTCCCTCAACGACGTCGGCTTCACCGAGGGCGGCTTGGCCGCGCAGGTGCTGCAGTTGGTGTCCCTGCTCTCGCCCGACGGCGTGCCACGGTCCGTGCTGCACGCCGCAGCCGCGCGGATGGACGTGGACGAGGTGCTGGAGCGGCTCGCCTCGTCGTCGGTCATCACGTTCAGCGTCGGCGGCGAGAACATCATCATGCACCGTCTCGTACAGCGCGTGATCCGCGACCGCTGCACGTTCGAGGGGACGTTCGAAGCGGTGGTGCAGAACGCCGTCACCCGGCTGCGGACGTTGCTGCCGAAGGAAACCGAGGCGCTGCAACGCCGACGCGAGTCCGACGCGCTGATCCGGCAGATCGCCGCGCTCCGCGAGCACTGCACGTCCGACCGGGTCGATTCGCCGGCGCTCCTCGGCGACCTGGTGGACCTCCGGACGTGGTCGGTGCGCCAGCTCATCCAGACCGCCGACCTGCACCGCGCGGAACTGTTCGCGATGGAGGTCGCGCAGGACGCGGGCCGGGTGCTGCCCGACGACGACCTCCGGTCGTGGACGGCGCGCAACGACCTCGCCACCATCCACCTCTACTCCGGCCGGGTCGACGTGGCGGTCGCGCAGTACCAGCGCACGCTGATCGAAGTGGAACGGCTGCTCGGACCGCGACACCCCGCTGTGGTCGCGTTCGCGCGCGATCTCGCGGCGGCCTACGTACAGGCGGGTCGGCTGCTGGACGCGACCCGCCTGTACGAGCGCGTCGTCGCCGACGCGGAGCAGGCCCGGGTGGCTCCGACGGTGCTGGTCGACTACCGGCACGAGTTGGCGTCGGCCTACGACCAGGCGGGACAGGACGATCGGGTCGTCGCCGCCTACGACCACGCCCTGCGCGACGCGCACGCCGCCTTCGGCCCGGAGCACCCGGTCACCAGGTTGATCGGTCAGAACCGGGAACGCGCCGTGGCGTTCCACTCGCCGCCCGAACCGGCAACGTCCCGGCGCGCCGGGCCGCGACCGCAACTGCTCGGCGCGGACCTGGGTTTCGCCCGTGACGGCTGGGTGAGCAGCCGGAGCCGTTCGGAGATCAGCGCGCTGCACGACCGGATCGGCAGACTCTCCCGGCAGATGTCCGAGGACGAGCCCCTGGTCATCCGGCTGCGCGGCGACCTGGTGCGTTCCTACCTCCGGGCCGGGCGGACGGCGGAGGCGGTGGAGTTGGCCGAGCACAACTTCAACCGCGCGTCCGACGCCTGGCCGGACGACCTGGGGAGGGTACGCGACGAACTGGCGGTCGCCCGGGAAGGCGCCGGCGACCTGGACGACGCGGCGCGGTTGTTCGCCGTGACGCGGGACGAGCGGATCGCCGGGTTTGGTGTCGGTTCGCCGGAGGTGTTGGCGAGCCTCGACAACCTGGCACGCGTCGCCCTGGCGGCGGGCCGGCTGGACGAGGCGGTCGCCGCCTTCGAACGCAACCTAGGCACGGCACAACGCATTTTCGGGCCCGACAGCCAGGAAGTGCTGCCATACCGCAACAATCTCGGCCGCGCGTACGAGGCCGCCAACCGTCCCGACGAGGCTTACCGCTGGTACATCCACGCCGCCGAGACCGCCGGCACCCTCCACGGTCGCAGCCACCCCGAAACCGGCCTGTACCAAGCCAATGCCGCCCGCGTCCGCCCCCGCGAAGCCCTCGGCCCTCGGGTGGACAAACGACAACCGGCACCCGAGGTCCGTTTCGAGGAGATCCACTACCGGGCCAACCAGGAACGATCCGGGCCCGATGCCCCGGAACACCGTCCGGTGCGGCGCATTCTGGAGGACGACTCGAACGCGTTCGACGTGGACGGCAAAGCCGCGCCGCCGGTGATCGGGCTGTAGCGCCCGGCAACGGCAGCCCACCTCCGGACACGCAAGACGAAACCACCCCGGACATCCGACCGCTGCCTCTTCCTCTGCCTGGGCGTCGGCGAGCACGACATCCCGACCGCGGCCGAGGACAGGCTCACGCGGTACCGATCGGTGCTGCACGACCGGGCGGTTCGCCAATCCTGCCGGTAGTTCCGCATGGTCCCGCGCGAGGCCGCGCGGGACGATCGGAACGGTGGACAGCGTGACGCACGGCGCCGCCGGATCGATGACCTTCCGGGCCTTCGCGGAGGACCTTCCCGGCGACCAGTGGCGGAAGCACGTCCGCCGCCACTGGTCGCCGCCGTCGGACGACGACGAGCCGGACCTGTTCCGGCGGTGGTCCACCCTCCAGTCGATCGCGCCCCGCCTCGTCCCGCTGTGGCTGGAACTGCTGAGAAGCACGGGCCCGGCGGACCCGGCGCTGGCCGCACACCTGACCCACGTCGACCTACCCCTGCCGGTGGTGCACGGACCCCAGGGCACCGCCGGCCGGGCGCTCGTGCGCAACCTCGCCTGCGAACCCGACCGGTTCGAGGGCACGCTGTGGCGCAGCCGGCTGACCCACCGCCGGGTCTTGGGCATGACAGCGGGCCTGTGGGGCCTGTTCGACGGGATGAACGACGACGGCCTGGTCGTGTCCACGACCGCGGGCACGGGCCGGTGCCGCGGCGGGCTGAGCGGGCCGATCCTGGTGCGGCACCTGCTGGAGCACTGCGCGACGGTCGCCGACGTGGACGAGGCGCTGCCGACCTGGCAGACCGGCGTGGCGCACGACCTCACCGTGCTGGACGCGACCGGCGCCAGGGCGGCCTACCGACTGGTCCCGGACCGACCGGTCCATCGGGGCCGCACGCTGCACTGGGACTCGACCGAGGAGGGCGGCCTGGCGATGTCGTGCCCGCCGCTCTTCCGGGAAGACGGCTTGGTCGACACCGTCTACACCGCCGTGTACCGCCCGGCGGACGGCGAGGTCACACTGATGTGGCACGGTTGCGAGTGGACGCTCGGTTTCGACCGGTTCGAGTCGGGCGAACTCGTCGTCGCCCTCCCCCACCGGCAGGACTGGCCCGGCTTCGGGTGAGCACCTGCCGGGCGTGAGAGCGGTGGTCGCGGATGTTCCCCGCAGGCCATGCCTCGCTCCCGGGTGACCTACCGGAAGCAGGATCAAGTTCGAGTGGCTTCCCCGGACCCGCGTTCAGGCATCCGAAGTGGACCGGCGAAGCGAACTTCCCGTTGACTCCCGGCAAGGCAGGAGTCAACGGGAAGTCACCGCTCTCCCGTCCCAGCGGACAGGAGCTCCGGCCTCACCGCCAGCGCTCTGTCCAATCCCCGGTGCAGCCGACCGTGCGGATGCCGTGGACGCCGCTGTACAGGCAGTGGTTGTTCCACATGCTCACCAACTCCCAATCACCGTTGCCCCAGTCCCCCATGCGCCAACGCTGCCACGCACCGTCGTTGCAGCCGAAGCCGCGCACGCCGTGCTCACTGTTGTCCAGGCACATCTTCGTGCCGACGTTCATGAAGCGGTAAGTGCCGTCGCTGTACCGCTTCACCTCCCACAACTGGTGGGGCCCGCCGTTCCTCGGGCGCGTGTGCACACCCTGTTCGAAGTTGTGGTCCAGGAAGTAGCCGCCGTCCCCCCTGCTCTGCCAGGTCCACTGTTGCGCGGCCGACGCCGACGGCACCACCGCCAGCATTGCCAGCATCACGGTGGCGAGCACCGCCGCGACTCGTCCGAGCTTCATCCGTCCCCCTCATGAGGTGCGTTTTCCGTACGGGCGACGACTGTGCCGGCGTGACCTGGCACGAACCTGGCACGGCGTGTCGGATACCTGCCCGACGGGGGGAAGTGCGGTTCCGGCTGTGACTTGTACCTCTTATCAGGATGGCTGGAGGCGGACGGTCGTCGCTCACGAGAGGTGGGCCAGGACGTTGATGATCGTGCCGCCGGGATCTTCGACGAAGAAGCGGCGCACGCCCCACGGCTCGTCCCGGATGGGGTAGACCACGCGCAGGCCCTGTTCCACCGCGGCCGTGTGCGCGGCGTCGACGGCCGCCGGGGAGCCCAGATCGAGGCCGAAGCTCGGCGCGGGGTCCTCCATCCCGAGCGGCGGGATGATCACCTGCGCCGACGGGTTGGCCGGCGACGCGAGCCCCAGCACGGGGGCCCGCATGGCGATCTCCAGACCGAGCACGTCGGTGTAGAACGCCTGCGAGGCGGCCAGGTTCGCGCCCCCGGCATACGCCACGATCCTCATCACGGACATAGCGACGGCCTCCCAGGTCGTGTGGTCGACAGCAGTGGCCAAGCGTCCGCTCGGGCAACGTGCGCTGTCGTCGATGAATCGCTGTCGATCCATGCCGCAAGCCTGCTGTTCCAACAGGCTCGGCGTCTTGGACGAATGCGAAACGGCCTACCGAGCCAGCGGCACGTGGTTGAGCTGCCCGCCCCTGCCGCGCAGGTACGCGGTCGGCGAGAGCCCGCTGTGGGCGCGGAACTCGCGGACGAGGTGCGCCTGGTCGTAGTAGCCGCGTTCGACGGCGAACGCCGACCACCCGAGCCGGCCGACCCGGTCGATGCCGGTCAGGACCGAGCGGAAGCGTTGCAGGCGCTGGTAGCTCTTGGGGCTGAGCCCGACCTCGCTGCGGAACACCTGCTGCACGCGGCGGGTCGTCCACCCGAGCCGGTCGCCGAGTTCGCCGACGCCGGGGTACTCCGGGGTCCGGGACAGCCACGTGGTCGCCGCGGCGACCAACGGGTGCACGGCCTGATCCAAGCCCGTCAGCCGCTCGCGCAACACCGCTTCGAGCACCCGCAGCCGGCTCGTCGCGTCAGGGGCGTCGAGCATCCGCTCACGGGCCCGCGTCGCGCCGACGCCCCACAGGTCCTCCAGGGCGACGTGGCGGTCGGCAAGCTCGCACAGCGGGACGTCGATCAGTGCCCGTGCCCGGCCGGGCCGGAACACCACGCCAAGGACGTGCGAGTGCGAGGTGGGGTCGAGCACGTAGGCGTGTCGGTACGGCCCGGCCGCCAGCACGCCGGGGAGGCGTCGGCTGGTGCCGTCCTCGGCGGGCATCCGGAAGTCGTCCGCGGACAGGTTCACCATGAGTTCGACCGTGCCGGTGGGCAGCCGCAGTTCCGGGCCCTGCCCCGGGCCCGTGGACTCGTGCAGCCAACACAGGGCCACGTACTCGCCCAGCAGCCCGCCAGGCACTACGGAACTGAACATCCTGCTCAAAACGATACCCGCCGTGAGGTTCGGCCAGGTCGGTAGCACGTTCCCGCAGGTCCGCGCTGCCCCGGGTCCAGGCCGCGGTACGGCACGGCCGACGGTCACTCCCGGGCGATCAGAAAGCGAACATCATTCATCTCGATGCTCAGACCTCCCGGTCCTGGTCGATCGCGACCACCTCGACCACCTCGTCGAAGGACCCGTACACCTGGTCGGGGATCGAGCGCAGCGCGTGCACCGAATCCTCGTCGGCGTTGTTGCGCGAGGCGTGGTCGACCAGTTGTCCCTTGTCCGCCGGGTACCCCACGTCGCCCAGCACGGTGCGCAGCCTGCCCACCGTCGTCGTGTCGCTCATCGCACTCCCTCCGTGCCGGCTCTCGGCTCCCGCCGACTACCCGCCATCCGGCCGGTCGACACGTCCGCATTGCCTGTTCACCGCAGGGTGTGAGTCGGCGCACTCGTGGCAAAAGGCACGCACCGGGCGGGCGGCTCGGCGAGGATGTGACCTCGTGAAGGCACGAGTCCCTTGGGTGGTCGCACTCCTGTTGGCGACCCTGACCCCGATGTCCACCACGAACGCTCCGCCCGCCGCCGCGGCGGGCAACTCCGAGAACAAGGTCACCGACCCGGTGCCGCTGCTGGAACTGCACACCGGCGCGGGCCTGTTCTGGACGCTGTCGCAGGGCGAGGCGCAGGCCGCCGTCACCTCGCACGGCATGCGGCTGCGCGCGGACGCCCGCGTCGGCTACCTGCGCCGGGCGCCGTTCACCGGCTCGCAGCCGATCTACCGGCTGCGCAAGGCGACCGAGTCCGCCTACCTGCTGACCGCGTCGACGGCCGAGCGGGACCAGCTCACCACCGGCGCGAACCCGCCGTTCCGGTACGAGGGCGTCATCGGGCACGCGTCGGCGACCGCGCAGCCCGGCACCGAGGTGCTGTACCGGATGCGCAAGGACGGCGTGCTCAACTCGTGGCGCCCGGTGTTGGCGTCGCAGGCCGACGCACTGGTGGCCCAGGGCTGGCGGATCGACGGTCCGCTGGGGCACGTGCATCCGCGGTGGATCCGGACCGGCGCCATCTACTTCGGCGTGTTCGACGCGAACGGCAACCGGTCCATGATGGACCGCATCGAGCAGTACTACGGCCCGGAGGCGGCGAACGACTGGTGGGGCGGCGTCCGGCACGCGCACGACCGCCACCCCAAGGCCGTGGGGCACTGGCGCGACGAGGACTTCTCCCACCTCAAGCCGGCGATCGGCTACTACGACGACGCCCGGCCGGAGACGCTGGAGAAGCAGATCGCCCAGGCCGCGGGTGCGGGCCTGGACCACTTCGCGTTCTACTGGTACTGGAACCCCGGCGCGGCCGACGAGCAGTACGCCACCGGGCTGCGCTCGTTCCTGGCCGCGCGCAACCGCTCCGACCTCAGGTTCACGGTGCTGCCGTGCATCCACCCGTGGGGCGGCGGCGCGGGCGGGACGCTGCGGATGCCGAGCGACCAGATCTCCCGGGCGGCGCGGATCCTCGTGGACGACTACCTGTCGCAACCGAACATCCTGCGGGCCAACGACGGCCGACCGATGCTGCAGCTTTGCGACGTGCGCGGTATCGGCAAACCCAACGGCGGCCCTCCGGACAACACCGTCGACGCCGCGGCGGTCCGCCAGTTCACCGACGCCATCCGCACCCGCGCCCGCATGACGCTCGGCGAGGAGGTGTTGATCACCATGACCACCGACAACGGCGTGCCCAAGCCCGAGCACGGCCTGGACGGCGGCTACTGCCCGGGTCGGTGGGACCGGCAGGCCGGCTCGTACGAGAACTACGTCGCGGGCGAACGCCGGTTCTTCGCCACCCAGCTTGGTTCGCTGATCCGGTGCGCCACCTCGGACTTCGACGAGCGGCCCCGCATCGGCATCAGCATCGCCGACCCGGTGCTGCCCGGCGACACCCCGGAGGAGGCACGGACCAAGCTGCACACGTCCTTCCGCTGGTACGAGGACCAGTCCCTGCCCGCGTTCCGCCGGCTGCTGGCCGACATCCGCGCCGACCTGGACGCCTCCACTCGTCCGTCCACAGTGGACAACTTCGTGCTGCTCTACGCGTGGAACGAGTGGCACGAGGGCGGGGTGATCGAGCCGAACGCCCGGGACGGCTGCGCCTACCTCGACGCCGTGCGGGCCGAACTGCGGCTGACCAAGGGCACCGGCTGCGTCGCCGACCCGCCTGCCATCCGGTAGCCGGGTGCCGAGCCGCCAACACCTGAAGCAGGCCCGGTCGAGCCATTCCCGCTGCTGACCGGGCCTGCGACGAAACCGGTCTGAGCGCGGTGCTCGTGGGGTTGGTGCGTCGACCTCATCTCGTGGCGCAGGGGGGCGAGTAGCGCAGGCCCGTCAGGTACTCGTCCCAGTCGGCGCGGCTGATCGACGGGTACGCCACCTCGCAGACGCGCCGGACGGCGCGCTCCGGGTCGATGTCCCACAGGCGGGTCGTGTGGTCCTGGCTGATGGTCGCCAGCGCACTGCCGTCGGGACGGAACACGGCCATGAACACCCTGTCGGTGTGGCCGAGCAACGTCGCCACCTCGGTCGGGTGGGCGATGTCCGTGACGTCCCACAGCTTCGCCGAGCGGTCGCCGCTGACGGTGACCAAGGTCCGCCCGTCCGGGCTGAAGGCCGCGGAGTAGACGGCGTCGGAGTGGTCGGTGACGACAGCGACCTGGCGGGCGCGCCCGGGATCGGTGACGTCCCACAGCCGCGCGGTCCGGTCGATGCCCGTGGTCACCACCGTGTGCCCGTCAGGGCTGAACGCGACCGAACCGACCGGGCTCGTGTGCTCGGCCAGGATCGCGGTCGGCCGGGGACGACGTGGGTCGGTGATGTCCCACAACCGTGCGGTCCGGTCCAGGCTCGCCGTCGCGAGGGAGCGCCCGTCGGGGCTGAACGCGACCGCGCCGACCACGTCCCCGTGGTCGGTCATGGTGGAGATCGCCTCGGGGTGACCGGGATCGGTCACGTCCCACATGCGGACGACGTGGTCCTCTCCGGTCGCCGCCATCATGCGGCCGTCGGGGCTGAACGCGACGGAGATGGTGCTGCCGGTGGGAACGTCGATGCGGGACAACTCGTGCGCGGCGCGCGGGTCGGAGACGTTCCACAGCCGGACGGTGCGGTCGTGACCGGTGGTTGCCATGGTCCGCCCGTCCGGGCTGAGAGCCACCCAACGGACGATCTCGCCGTGACCTGTCAGCGTGGCGACCTCTGTCGCGGAGTCGAGCCCGTCGGTCTCCCAGAGCCGGATGGCTTCGTCCCGGCCGACCGTCGCCACCAGGCGGCCATCCGCGCGGTAGGCCACTCCGTACACCGAGTCCGCGTGGCCGGCCAGGACGCGGCCGGGAAGGGACCACAGCCGGACGGTCCGGTCGTCGCCGACGGAGGCCAGGGTCCTGCCGTCCGGGCTGAACCGGGCGGTGGCCACCACGGAGGTGTGTCCGGTGAGCGTCATCAGCTCGGTCGCTGTCGGGGAGCCGTCGAGCCGCCACAGGCGGACGGTGCGGTCGTACCCGGCAGTGGCGAGGGTGCGTCCGTCAGGGCTGAAGGCCACCGAGCGCACCGAGTCGGTGTGGCCTTCCAGGGTCGCCCGCTCGCGCGGGTCGGCGACGTCGGAGACGTCCCACAACCGGGCGGTGTGGTCGCCCTGGCCGACGGCCAGGGTCCGGCCGTCCGGGCTGAAGGCGAGCCGGAGCACCACTTCACCGTGGCTGTCCAGGATCTCGGGCGGACCGGGTCGGGCCGGGTCGGAGATGTCCCACAACCGGGGAGGCGTCCGTCCGCCGGCCGCTGCCAGGGTCCGGCCGTCCAGGCTCAACGTGACCGCCATGACGGGTTCCGTGCTGCCGCCCAGCACGGCCAACGGCCTGGGGTTCCGGGGATCGGTGACGTCGAAGAGCCGCACGGTGCGGTCCGCCCCGGTGGAGGCCAGCAGGGTTCCGTTGGTGCTGAAGACAACCGACGTGACGGTGTCGGTGTGCCCGGAGACCGTGGCCAACCCGACCGGTGAGCCGGGTTCGGTGACGTCCCACAGCCTGATCATGCGGTCCTCACCCGCCGTCGCCAGGACGGCACCACCGGCTCCGAACGCCGCGCCGTGGACGGGGTCGGGCCCCGTGGCGATAGTGGCCAGCGCCTTCGGGCGGTGCGCGTCGGCGACGTGCCACAGCCGCGTGGTGCCGTCGTTGCTCGCCGTGGCCAGGGTTCTGCCGTCGGGACCGTGGGCGACGTCGTACAGGTTGTCGGTGTGGCCCGTCAGGATTGTCGCGTACGGGCTGGAGAAGGTGCTGAGCAGGCTGCTGCGTGCTTCCACCGTGGGGGCGGCCAGGTACGCGGCCACGCCAAGCTGTGCCGCCAGGGCCGGGTTCGCGACGCGCAACTCGTTGGCCTGGGCGGCGACCTTCTGCGAGACGGCGTTGTTGCGCTGCTCCGTGACGGTTCTCTGGGCGCGCAGGGCGAAGAAGGTCGCACCGGTGGCCACCAGGAGCAAGGCGGTGAGGGCGGCGACGAGTTGGCGCAGCCGCCGAGCCCGTCGGCGGACCCTGTCCAGTTCATCGGTTTCGGCCGCCGCGCTCGCGTCGACGAACTCGCGCTCACGTGGGCCGAGCACCACTCTCCCACCCACGACCAACTCCCGCGCCGCGGCGAGCCGCGCACCCCGGTAGAGCGCCCAGGGGTCACGGTCGACCGCCTCCCACGCGTCGACGGCCTCGGTGAGCCGGCGATAGGCGCGCAGGCTCTCGCGGTCCTCGGCCAGCCAGTCACGCAGCCTCGGCCACGAGCGGATCAGCGCCTCGTGGGCTATCTCTATGCCGTCTCGGCCGCGCGCGATCAGGCGAGCCGACGTCAGCGCCTCCAGGACGGCGACGAGCTCCGGGTCGTCGGTGTCCAGCTCGCCGGGCCCGATCCGGCGCTTGGTGTCCTCGGTGCCCTCGCCGAACGCGGTGAGGCGCAAGAACAGCATCCGCGCGAGCGCCTGTCGCCCGGCCCCGAGCGAGGCGTAGACATCCTCCGCGGTCTTGGCCAGGGAGCCCTCGATCCCGCCCGCCGCGAGGAACCCGCCGAGCGTGAGCGCCACCCCGCGCCGCCGCCGCCACGTCTCCAGCAGCGCGTGGGACAGCAAGGGCAGGACGGCGGCCTGCCCGGCGGCTTGGGCCAGGAGTGTGGCCAGGAGTTCGGCTTCGAGCCTGCACCCGGCCGCGGCGGCGGGCAGGGTGATGGCCCGCCGCAGCTCCTCCATCGTCATGGGCCCGACCGTGACCTGCGCGTTCTCCAGCACGTCCGCCAGCGCGGCATACTGCGTGCAGTGCCCGTAGAAGTCGGCCCGCACCCCGATCACCACCCGGCAGCGACTGGTGTCGGCACGAGTCGCGGCGACCAGGTGGTCGATGAACCGAACCCGCTCGGCCTCGTCCCGGCAGAGCGTGAACACCTCTTCGAACTGGTCCACGACCAGCACGACCTCCGCTTCGGCCCGCCGACCCGCGACACCGACCCGAACCGCCCGGTGCAGACCCTGCGGGTCGTCGGCGAACTCCGCTCGCAGCGCCGCGCCCAAGGCGCCGCCGGTGAGCCGAGCCGCCT
This sequence comes from Actinosynnema sp. CS-041913, assembly GCF_050942485.1. Taxonomy (NCBI): domain Bacteria; kingdom Bacillati; phylum Actinomycetota; class Actinomycetes; order Pseudonocardiales; family Pseudonocardiaceae; genus Actinosynnema; species Actinosynnema sp. CS-041913. The sequence continues at coordinate 5,850,639 of NZ_CP192037.1, forward strand.
GCACCGCGATCTCCTCCAGCGGGTGCGCGCCTGGCGTGAACACCAGCGAGGACCGGTGCGGATCGGCGGCCAGCCGAGGCAGCAGGCCGGCTCGGAGCAGCGAGGACTTCCCCGCCCCCGAGATGCCGACAACGGCGGCGAACCGCTCGCGCGACAGCCGTTCGACAAGCCGGTCCACCAGGTCTTCCCGGCCGAAGTACCGTTCGGCGTCATCCGCCTGGAACGCCGCCAGCCCGACGTAGGGCGCCTGCACCGGGTCTTCGTCGGACCTGCGCGTCTCCACGGCGAGCACGGCCGCGAGGTCGAGCCAGCGGCGTTCCCACTCCGCCACGTCACCCCGGCACGCGCGGACGTAGGCCAGGGTGACCGGCAGACTGGGCAGCTTCCGACCGGAGGCCGCCTCGGACAGGGTCGCCACGGAGTAGTGCACGGCGGCCGACAACTTCCGGTAGGTCGGGTTGCCGGCCTGCACCCTGAGTCGGCGCAGATCGGCGGCGAACCTCAGCAGCGGACCGTCTCCTGGGTCCAGCGGGCGTTCCCCACGAGGCACGGAGCCATACTCCACCAACGGCAGCGGAGTTGTCAGGTGTTCGGGCACGGACCAAGGAATCCGTTCCACGGTCGTCCCGGCACAGTCGGAAAGACTATTCCACTGGGGACGGATAACGCCTGGACCTGTTGGCGCACGCGATCCGCACCTCAGCAGAAACAATCGACGGTGCCAGCCTTGGTTCACGGCCCAGTTGCGCTTCCCGCGCTCGGCCACCATCCACAGTGGACCAACAATGGCACAACAGCGTGTCGTAGCTCCACCGGCCGATTCCTGGGCGGGCCCGCCGGACGGGCGCAGTTCCGCGCCGGCCTGACGGGTGGCGTCGTTGATCGCCGAACCGAGGCCGGATCGGTCGCCGGGCACGGCGCCCATCACCGCGGCGGTGCCCGCGGCGGCCACCAGGCCTGCGCCGACACCCGCGACCAGGACCCGAACCGCGGCTTTCCTGTCGATGGTGTGATTGGTTCAAGCATCGCGGTGTCTCCGGCTCGGCATCGCGAGGACGTTGTTGGCCGTGGTTTCGTTGTCCATGATCCGCATCACCAGCCGCCGACTCACCCCAACCCCAATAGCTCGAAATAGCTGCTAACAAGCTGATCCTGTTCCGGTGATGCCCTCCGTTGGCGCGGAGTGTCGCTGTGTCGTCCTGTCTGGGAGCGTGCGCAGTGCTGCTGCTGCGCCGAGTAGGGCGAGGAGTAGGGCGATCGCCATGACGACCTGCCCGTGGAGGCCGAGGACGAAGAGGGTGTGGTCGGCGAACTCCGGGTCGTAGGTGGCGGTGTCGGGGAACAGCAGGGCGCCGAGCATGCCGAGCCAGGGGATGGAGAGTATGGCGGTGGCGCAGAGCAGTCGGCCGCGCGTGTTCCGGCTCCGCTGGAGAGCGAGGGTGAGGCCGAGGAGGCCGAGGAGCACGGTCATGACCATGTATTGGGCGTCGTGGAACTTGGCGTGGGGTGGCCATGCCGGGTTGAAGGCGTGCTGTGCCGCCAGGTCGGGGATGACCAGGTCGGCGAGTACGGCGCTGATCGTCGTGATCACTCCAACGAGGATGATCAGGATCCGTGACAAGGTCATCGGGCGAACCTCTCGGTTGTCAGGTCGTCCAGGTGTAGACGGAGGTGATCGAGCGTCCGAAGAGCGAGAGGGGCAGGAGGGGGAGCGCCGCGTCGCGCAGGGCGGTCAGTGGTGGGGAGGTCCAGTGCGCGGGCGTGCCGGCTTGGCGGGAGCGGCGGGCGATCATCTGGGTGCGTGGTCTGCGGGCGCGGTCGTATTCCTCCAGCCCCGCGCGCACGCCGAGGGTGTCCACTGTGGAGGCGAGGGTGACTGCGTCTTCGAGGGCTTGGCAGGCGCCCTGTCCGAGGTTGGGGGTCATGGCGTGTGCGGCGTCGCCCAGGAGGGCGACCTTGCCGGAGACGTAGGTGCGCAGTTCCGGCAGCTCGTAGGTGTCGTGCTGCAACACCGCGTCCGCACGTGCGGAGTCCAGCAGTGCGGGGATGGGGTCGTGCCAGCGTGCGAAGCGTTCGCGTAGCCGGTCCAGGTTGGTGCGGGAGCCGATGGGGGCGTTGGCCATCAGGTAGCAGTAGACGCGGCCGTCGGGCATGGGCACGTGCCCGAATCGTTCGCCTCGACCCCAGGTTTCCACGCTTCCGTCGACGGCGTGGGGTGGTGCGATGAGGCGCCAGGTGGTGTATCCGACGTAGCGTGGCCCGGGGATGTCGGGCCAGAGGGACCGTCGTGTCACGCTGTGCACGCCGTCCGCGCCCACGACGAGGTCCGCAGTGGTGGTGCCGCCGCTGTGCCGGACCGCGCCGTCGGGTCGCACGGCGTGCACGTCGGTGCCGGGTCGTAGCGCGTGTGCGGGCAGGACCGCGCGTAGCAGGTCGACCAGGGCTGCACGGTGCACGGTCGCCCACTGGCCGAAGCGGCGTTTCAGGTCGTCGACGTCGTTGCGGATCAGCCAGCTCCCATTCGTGCGGCGGATGCCGGCGGGCGGATCGGTCGGCCCGCCGGAGCGGAGTGCATCGCCCAGGCCGAGCATGTCCAGTGCGTGCAGGCCGTTGGGTTGGATCGACAGTCCCGCGCCGATCTCGGTGAATTCGGGCGCGCGTTCGAGGACCCCGACCTGCCAACCGCGTTGGTGGAAGGCGACCGCCGCGGTCAGCCCACCGATGCCGCCGCCCACGATGATCACCTTCATCGCCGGCCCTCGCGCTTCTGTCGTAGGTGCGCGGTTCTGGACAACCGCCACCACACGGCCGCGGTCAACAGCACGACCGCGAGCGGAATCCACCACCAGCGTTCCACCAGCTCTCCTTAATGCCTCTAAGCCAACATAGAGCCATTAAGGAACCATAGATGGTCTAAGATGTCAACGGGGCGAGCGAGAGGGGTGACGATGGCCGCGAGCACGGGCAGTAGGCGGGCGAGGCTGCGCCAGGCCACGTTGGCGGAGATCCACGGGGCTGTGCGTACGCTGCTGGTCGAGCAGGGACCGACCGCGGTGACCATCAACGCGGTCGCCCGCCAGGTGGGCATGAGCGGCCCGGCGCTGTATCACTACTACGCCAGCCACGACGAGCTCGTCGGCGCGGTGACCGCGGACCTCTTCCGCGAGCTGACCACCACCATGGAACAGGCCCGCGACGCTCGCGCCGACGCCCCGGTCGACCAGCGCATCCTGGCGGCCTGCCGGGCCATGCGCGCCTGGGCGATCACCCACCGGGCCGAGTTCGGTTGGATCTTCGCCAGCCCGATCAGCCCACCCAACCGGCAGTCGGACTCGCCGCGCAACCAGGCCGGACAGCGTTTCGAGCAGGTCTTGCTGGACCTGACGGTCGAGCTGTGGCAGACCCGACCGTTCCCGACGCCCGACCTGACCGAGCTGCCCGGGTCACTACGGGCGCAGCTCACCGCCTACTCCGCAAGCATCGACGGACGGCTGCCACCCGAGGCCGCGCACGTCTTCCTGTCCTGCTGGATCCGGCTGTATGGCCTGCTGTGCATGGAAGTCCTGCATCAACTCGACTTCGCCTACACGGACTTGGAACCGGTCTTCGAGGAATGCCTGCGCGATCTCGCCAACGTTCTCGTACTGGACGGGCCTGACCAGCCGACCGCATGAACCTCGCCGCCACCCCCGTGATGATGGGCAGGTCGCGGTCGGTGAAGTCGGCGCGGAGGTGGCCGGTGAAGCCGTGCCAGGGGCGGGGTCGGGGAACCACGGCCAGTACGGAGGGGTGAGGCTGTGGGGTGAGCCGGTTCGGTCGATGTACGGGGTCCTGGAAACGTGGCAGTTCAGTCAAGCCAGGATTAGGTTGGGCGGTGATGCGCCATCCGGTCACGGAGGGCGAGTGGCGGCTGGGGAGCGGGATGTGCCGTCCGGTCCGGTGGGTCCGACAGTACCCCGGTCAGAGTCCGTTCCGGGGAAAGCCGGGGGTTGTCGGGTACGTGGTGACGTGTACAGGCACGGACGGGCGGGATCTGGTGGGAGGATCCGGGCCATGTCCGGTGGTGGCCTGACCCGGCGGTACGCGAGCCCCAAGCGGTCATCGCGGCCGGCACCACCGCATGTCAACAACGGCCGTCAGGCCAACTTCAACGCCACCGGACACGGTGCGCGCCGGTGTCCCGGTCTTCGCCGCGAGGAGGACGTCCCCGGTGTGCGAGTTCCGGTCCTACCCGCCGGCCACGCGGCGCCAGAGGGTTGGCGACGAGGCCGGGACGGCAGCCGCGGGTCAGTACGACACGCACCACCGGCCGTCTTTGCGGGCGAGCGAGACTGCGGTCGTCGGGCCGCCGTAGAGGACGAGTTCGACGGTGGCCCGCTCGCTCGATACCTGCACGGCGGTGACTTTCGTCGCCTCCTTCGGCAGCGCGCGCTTGATACCGCCGAACGCAGGAAACAGCGCACCGCTGTCGGTACCCGTGCACGTCAGCCGGGTCGCCGCGGCCTCGTCGTTGGCGTCGAGCGCGGCCGCGTACTGCTGGGCCGCCGCCCGCGCATCCCCCTCGTCGTCACGGGCAGGCACTGACTCCGTCACCGACTCGTCGTCACGGGCGGGCCCCGGCTCCGTCACCGCGCCACCGCACCCGGCGAGCAGCAGCACCACCGTTCCCGCCATCACCAACCGGCCCAGTACACAACGCACGTCCACGTGCCTCCGATCGAACGCCTCGGTCAACTCCAGCAGGTTCATCGTGAAGCCCTTGCCCGCACGGGGGTGTCGGGATCCGGCTCGATCGTTTCATGCCCGTTGACGGGTAGGCGCTGCTGTCCGGCGTCACGATCGAGCGACCGGACCGTCGGCCTGGTCACCGGCGCGGTGCCGGGTGTGCAGCTCCCGGCCCGAGAGCCCGCCCGTCATGATCAACAGAGCCGGGTGATCCGCCTCTACATATCCACCCGCACGTACCCCAACACGTGGACCTGTACCCCGACAGGGGTTCCCCGATCATGGCTTCGGCGGCACCCGGAACCCACTGCCGGCATGGCAATCACAGGGCTTCTTCGCGCGGCCGCAGCCGAGTTGGCAGCGACGACGCTGCTCGGTCCGACCGCCCGGCGGCGTCCGCGCAGCCGGCGGTGCCGGTTCCGGCGGCCTGCCCGGTGTTCCCGGTGCCGAGCGGAACCCGTTGCTGCGGATGCAGACCCAGCTTCGCTACGCGGGCTTCCCGGCCTTCCTGTCGGTCGGCGACCACATGGGCTCGATGCACCTCAAGGTCGGTGTGATCTCCCCGCTGGTTCCGCGGACCTGCACTATCGGCACCGACACGGACCCGATCGTCTCCAAGCCACTCCGCACCGCCGGGCCGGACGTGATCTCCCCGAACCCGCTCAAGAACAACACCCAGTCCGCAGTGCCACCGAACCTGCCTCAGGTACCACACGCTGTCCGTTAGGAGGGCACGAACATCCGCTTCTGCCGCGGAGCGAGCGTTCGAACCCTCGGGTGCTCGTGCAATGAGAGCGGGCCTATGTGCGACCAGAGCGTCTTCACCCCAGCAGGAGACCAACGGGTTGGGACTCGCCGGCAGTGGCATGACCGTGGTGCGCACGATCGGCCGCCTCGTGGCCTGCTGCCGGTGGGGATATGTCCGGGGCCTGGCGGACGCGACGGTCCAGGTGGGGTCCTCGGAGAGGAGGCTGAGGTAGAAGGCGCCCGACACGTTCAACGTGCCGTGCTCGGCAGCCTCCCGGAAGGCTTGAGCGATGCGGCGCCTGTTGCGGGATTCACGCCCTTCTCCGCCATCGGCTTGCGTCGGATCGGCGGTCGTTCCGAGTGCCACGGCGGCGGTCCCGACCACCGACCCGGCGAGCAGCGCTCGGCGATTCGGCTTGTGAGCGGCAGTGTCACGATCCATGGCTTCTCCTCATCTGCTGCACGGTGGCACACCCGACAGGTCCGCCCTCCTGCCTTCGCCCCGCACAGCCGGCGGCGAGCCTGCGCCGCTCGTAGGCCGGACCTTCAGCTCCCGGTCGGCACCACGACTACCCGTCCGCCCGCGGTATCGGCCACCAGCAGCCGCCGATTGCGCTCGTCGAGGTGGAAGTCCGCGGTGCTGCCGGTGCCGGCGCCGCGGTACAGCACCCGCGCGTGACCGCCGTCGCGATCAAGCCGCCAGATCACGCCCTGGTCGTAGCTGGACACGTAGTACGAACCGTCGTGTCCCTGTTCGACGCCGTCGGCGCCGCGGTAGCCGCTTGCCACGAGCGTGCGGCGGCCGGAGACGATGTCGACCGTGACGATGTTGCCGTAGAACATGTCGCCGACGACCACCTGGCCGGGTCGACGGCCGGTGGCCACCCCGTTGATGATCAGCGCGTCCCGGCCGGGCGGCACCACCTCACGCACGTCCCCGGCGAACGACACTCGGTACACCCGGGCCTCGGCGGGGATCCGCTGTGCCATCGGGCTGTCGAGCGGCCACAGGACGCCGTTCGCGTCCCGGCTCAGAGTGCGTGCGCCCATCTCCGCGACGTGGACCGCGTTCCCACCCGGCGCCGGTGCCACGTCACTGAGGAACGCGGCCGCGTGCGGGAATCGATTCGCGGTGGTGAGCAGCTTCTTGCGGCCGGCGCGGTCGATCAGCCAGATCCGGTCGGTGTCGGTGACGACGAGCCGGTCACCGGTGAACGTGATGCCGCGCGGGTTGTCCAGACCGGACACGAACGTCCGCACCGCGCCGGTGCGGGGGTTGACGGACCGGATCTCACCGTCGCCCAGGCCGGCGTCCGGAGCGCCCTGGACGGAGACGAAGAACCGCCCCTCCCACGCCCGTGTCACGCTCTCCGGCCGCTCGCCGACGGCGATCGTCGCCGGTGGGGGTCCTTGATCGCCGATGGTCGCCGAGGCCGGGGCGTGCAGCGTGACGGCGACAGCGGCTGCCATCGTCATGACCGTGGTCGATCGTGTTCTCCTCATTCACCCGACGCTAGGGCCCGCCGATGCGGTGGACCAGAACGAAGAGGGGGCGCGGTACTCCTAGGAACGGTACGGCCAGGAACCGCGCTGCGGGTGTCGCGCTGCCGCCGGTACCGCCTCGACCCAAGCGGTCGTCGATGTCGTGCGAGAGGTGCCGGCGGACCAGGGGATCCGCGGCGCCCGGCCGGTGCCTGCCGTCGCCAGCCGGCAAGCCCCGACAGGCAGCGACCCGCAGTCGGATCGAGCCGACTGCGGGTCGCACGGGTCGCCGTTCCCAGGCCTTACTGTCGTTTGCGGACAGTCATTTTCCAGGGCGATCGAACCGCTGGTCAGACGGCTTACGCATGGAGTCCATGCAGCGTGGGCGGTCGCACCGTCACAACGGCAGCGCGGGGGCCCATACCCCACAGGAGCCCAACGGGAACAGGCCTGACTTGGAGGTTTGCGTTTCCGAGTCTGCGTCGGCCTCACGGAGGGAACAGGACTGAACTGCGGAAACGCTTGATCAGGTTGGTGCCCCCGGCGGGATCACCAAAGGATGGAAACAGGGCTGGCCAGGGGATTCTTGCCGGCAGCTTGGTTGTGGAGGTGCTGTTCGCTCTGTGACGCGCGTCAGGGACCGGCGGGTGGTGGGCGGGGTGCGGCGGCGCTGCTCTGCTTGACCGGTCTTGACGGGTTAGGACCCGGTTACCGGCGAGGCGATTCCCACGAGGACGCCATAGGGGTCTCTGACGTAGGAGACCACCTGGCCCCAGGCAGTGTCGTGCGGCTCGGCCAGGGCAGTGGCACCGGCCGCGACCGCGCGGGCGAAGCCACCGGCGACGTCATCGGTAATGAAGGTGAACTCGATCCCCGCCGGTGGCATGGCAGGGTCGAGGGCGGCGTAGGGAACCGGCACCGCCTTCACCCCCAGCCGGTGGCTGGTGAAGGCAAGCGCCGTGCCGCCGGTATCGAGCTGGGCGAAATCGCCCGACTCGTGAACGAACGCGCGGGCCAGCCCGAAAGCCCGCTCGTAGAAGCCAACGGCTTGGACCACGTCCGAGACGTACACGATGGCGTAACCGAACCTCATTGCGGCTCCCAGGAGATCAGTACGAAGTACCGCCAACACCATCACAGAGCCGGCGCCGCAGTCTTGAATGAATCGGACATCGCGCCGTCGATCACCATCGTGCAACATCCGCACATGCCGCATGGCGCACGTCTGCCAACAACGAGGCGACTCGTTGCCTCCGCTCCTCCAGGTCGGCCTCCGACTCATCCGAGCGGGGAGCATCTTCGGGTTGATGTCCAGCTACGCGCATCTCAAGCAGGCTTCTCTGAACTAACGTCTGCGCGCCCCAACCGACTTTGACTACTGGCATCCACGGTTGGCGGAACGCGCTGTCGGGCGGCGGAAGAGTGCGTTGAAGGGATCGGGATGTGTCGCCGGGGGGGTGGACGCGGCCCGCGATCCACGATGACGTGCGCATGCGGATCCACCATCGGGCATGGTTCAAAACTCTAGTACGGTTAGCAGGCTGTGGCCGTAGACGGAGTCGGGCTCCACCCGGCCCGTTTCGCGGAACCCGAGCTTCTCCAGGACCCGTCGCGACGCGACATTCCAGTCCCACACCGTTGCCCACAACCGCCGATAGCCCGCCTCGCTCGCCCATGTGACCACGGCCCGACTTGCTTCAGTTGCGTAACCGCAACCGTGAGCCGCGCGCAGCAACTCGTAGGCCAACTCAGGCTCGTCAGGCGACCCGTTCCCAGGGAAGATCAACCCGCAATACCCGATGACGTCGGCCGTGCCCTTCCGCTCCACCGCCAGAATCCCTGGCCCCGAATTCTCACGCTCTGCGCGCACCTGCGCCGCAATGTCCTCCACGGTCGGTCGCCCCTCGGAATTTATCCGCCGATGCGGCGGCACCCGCAGATCCCGCTCAGTCCACAACTGGTGATAGATCGCGGCCTCGCCCACCCTTCGACGCCGAAGGATGAGGCGATCGGTCTCCAAGGAGTCCAAAACCGGCGGTAGCGACATGCTGGCATTGTCTCAGAGCTGTGACGCAGGGCGTGCAAGGTTCAATCAGCTCCCAGCACGGCGTCGGCCCGCTAAAACTGCGGTGGGCGGCGTGACAGGTCAGCGGCCGGTGAGGCTGACGCAGGGTCCACCACAGTGGATCCCTTCCGTACCAAGGTGACCAACTGCTGGCCAGGGTCGACGTCGCAATGGCGTGTGCCCAGCAGCTCTGAGGCCCGCGCCCGGTGGGGATCCAGAACGCCACCAGCGCCCGGTCCCGATTCGACGACAAGGCTGCGAACAGCTCGTCGAACCGATCGTCAGGGATCGCCTGGGGAATCCTCTGCGGCACGCTCGGTCGGTACCGGCCGGTGCGCTCGTGTTTCCACTCGTCCATGGGTTTGTGGTGGGCGTGAGCCCGCCGTGACCGGCGGGAGGCGTCCAGCGGGAACGGGTTGATCCGTTCCCGAGCGCGGGCTTGCCGGTCACCGGATTCGGGGCGCCCACAGCCTTGGCCGTCGGACTTCCGGTACTGGGCATGGGATCCTGCTTGCGCTGCTTGACCGTGAGTTGGATCCAGCAGATTGAAGTCCCGCGCCTCGAGCCGGGTCGCACGGTCCCAACTGACGTCCACCGCGAGCAGGAATCGCCCCACCGCAACAGGTCCATGCCATAGGAGCGGAGTGTGGACACCGCCCTTCCGGCAGCTAGTAGCTCCCGTAGGAACGCGGCCACCGGAGCAACTGGAGCCCCATCGCCGTCGAGTAGCCGGTAGGGCTCCCACCTGTCGTCCGTGGCGACGAGCTGCCCCGTGCGGGGTACGACAAGGCAAGACAGGCCCCTGTCCGTCTGCGTCGACTCGATCACGCGGGCAAGCTATCGGCACCCTCACCGAGTCGCGCTCGGATCATTCGTCTGCGTACCGCCGTGGGGTGGTGGATCAGGCGATCCGGTAGCCGATTCCTGGCGTCGTGGCGATGACCGGTGGGCTGCCGAGCTTGCGCCGCAACCGGCCCACCGTCACGGTGACGGTGTTGGTGAACGGGTCGGCGTTCTCGTCCCAGACCTGTTCGAGGAGGGTCTCGGCGCTCAGGAAACCGGGGCTGGCCCGCAGCAGTGCCTCCAGCACGGCGAACTCCTTCACGGAGAGGGTGAGCTGCCGGCCGTCGCGGACGGCGGTCCGGCGTACCGGGTCCAGCTCGATCCCGGCCGCGTGCAGCGTCCGGGGCCGGGCGTCCGGTTTGCGGCGGGCCAGCGCCTGGATGCGCAGGATCAGCTCCGGGAAGTGGAAGGGTTTGGCGAGGTAGTCGTCCGCGCCCAGGGTCAGCCCGCTGACCCGGTCGCCGGGTGCGCTCGCCGCGGTCAGCATCAGCACCATCGGCCGGTCTGCCCGTTCGGTGATCATCCGGCACAGCGTGTCGCCGTGGAGGCCGGGCAGGTCCCGGTCCAGGACGACCACGTCGTGCGCGGTGAGTTCGAGCTTGGCGGCGGCGGCCGGCCCGTCGTGGGCGAGGTCGACGGCCATCCCTTGGTCGCGCAAGCCCTCGGCGACGACCTCGGCGAGGGCGTGGTCGTCTTCCACGACGAGGATCCTCATGCCGGGACGGGCGTCTTCGCGGTGGGAAGGGTGATCGACACGCGCAGGCCGCCCTCGGGTCGGGCGAGCAGGGCGAGCCGACCACCGTGGGCGGCGGCGACGGCGGCCACAATGGACAGTCCGAGCCCCGAGGAGCCGGTGCGCTCGCCGCCGAGCCGTTCGAAGGGCCGCGCCAACCGGTCGACCTTCCGCTGGTCGAGGACTCGCCCGCCGGTTTCGACCACCAGCACCGTCTCCTCCTCGCCCGCGGAGCCGGTGACTTTGATCCATCCGCCGTCCTCGTTGTGCGTCACGGCGTTGTCGATGACGTTGCCCACCAGTCGCGCCAGCAGCGCCGGGCTGCCCCGGGTCGCCGAGCTCGTCCGCAGGTCCACCGTCACGTTCAGGCCCTTCCGCTGTGTGTCGGCGGATCTTTCGCGCAGCGCCGTGCCGACGAGGTCGCCGAGGTCGACCGGGGCGACGTCGGCCAGCGCGCCGTGTTGCGCCCGGGTCAGCACGAGGAACCCGTCGAGCAGGTGGTCGACCCGGTCCAGTTGGGTACGCATCCGGTCCGCGAGGGCCACCGTCGAGGCGGCCGGGTCGGGCTTGGCGACCGCGACGTCCAGCGACGCACGCATCGTCGACAGCGGCGTACGCAACTCATGGGAGGCGTTGGCGACGAAGCGGCGCTGCGCGGCGAACGACGCCTCAAGCCGTTCGAGCAGCTCGTCGATGGTGTCGGCGAGATACTTCACCTCGTCGGCCGGACCGGTGACGGCCAGGCGCCGATCCAGGCTGTCGGCGGAGATGCGCCGCGTGGCGCTGGTGATGAGCCGCAGCGGTCGCAGGACGCGCTTCGCCAGCGCCCGACCGAGCAGCAGTGAGATGGCCGCCATCACGAGCAGCGCCACCAGCGAGCCGGCCAGCAGCCGGCCGGCCTGCTGCGCCTGCACGGCGACCAACTGGTCTTCCAGCTCCTGGATGCGCTGCTGCGCCGCGGCGAGGCTGCCCCGGGCGGGGGGATGCCCGACGGGGGCGACGCTGCTCAGGCTGCCGCCGGAGAGCAGGAAGGTCAGGACGAGCAGCCCGATGCCGGACAGCAGGAACCCGACGGCATACAAGATCGTGAACCGGACCCCCACGGTCCCGCTGCGTAGCCTGATCACGCCTCCAGCATGCCCTGGCAGACCTAACAACGGCATGACAAAACCGGTTCGGGCGGTGTCACCCGCCGATCGGTAGAACCGACGGCATGTCGACCACCGAACTCCTGCGGCGGGAATGGACCGCGTTCCGCCGTCCGGGCCGCCTGATCGCCCTGACCGCCGCGGCCCTCACCATCATCGCGCCGGGTCTGCTGTACGCGTTCGGCAGCCACTCGTCCTGCGACGGCCCCTGCCCGGCCGTTCCCGTCGCCGGCGACGGCTCCACCGTCAGCGACACGTTCTGGTTCCTGCATCGCGACCTGGGCCGCGAGGGCGGCATCACGGTCCGGATGACCTCGATGACCGGAACGATCACCTACCCTCCGCCGGACCACGACCAGATCGTGTCCGGGCTGGTGCCGTGGGCGAAGGCCGGGATCATCGTCAAGAACGGCGTGCGGCAGGGCTCGCGGTACGCGGCGCTCATGATGACCGGCAGCCACGGCGTGCGCTTCCAGCACGACTACGAGCACGACGTCGCCGGGAGCGCGGGCGGTGTCTCGGAGCGTGCCCCGCGCTGGCTGCGCCTGACCCGCTCGGGCGACACCATCACCGGCTCCGAGTCGGCCGACGGCAAGCAGTGGCACACCGTCGCGACGGCGAAGCTCGACGGCCTGCCGGACACCGTGCAGGTCGGCCTCTTCGCCACGTCCCCCGGCGATCTCACGCTCCGCGAGGTCGGCCTCGGCGGCGCGATCGAGGAGTCCCGGTTCACCCAGGCCGTCGGCGTCTTCGACAACGTCGCCGTCGAGGGCGACACCACCGGCACCTGGGTCGGCGAGTCGGTCGGCGAGATGAACCACACCGACTGGGAGAAGCACCACAACGCTTCGGGAGCCGTGGAGAAGCACGGCGCCATCACGGTCAGCGGCACCGGCGACATCGGCCCGCTCAACGAGGAGGGCGCGCGCAGTGTCACGAACACCCTGACCGGCCTGGCGGTCGCGCTGATCATCGTGGTCGTCGCCACGGCCCGCTACGGCGCCCGGACGGCGCGCGAGACGGCCGCCCGGCGGGTGATCGCCGCCCGGACGGCCGTCGTCGGGGCGGCCACCTTCCTCACCGGCCTGGTCGGCGTCGGCGTCGTCCTCCCGGTGGGCACGGCGATCCTGAAGGACAACGCCGTCCCGGTGCAGCCGGTGCCGGCGCCGACCCTCGCGTGGCTGATCGTCGGCGTCGCGGCAGTGCTCGCGCTCTGCGCCGTGCTCGCCTACGGGCTCGGGGTGTGGCTACGCCGCGGCTGGGCGGCGATCCTCATCGGACTGTCGCTGGTCGCCCTGCCCTACGCCGTCACGACGTTCCCGCTGCTGCCCGACGTGGTCTCCGAGTGGCTGCTGCGGCTCACCCCGGCCGCCGGCTTCGCCGTCCAGCAGACGATGGTGGAGTATCCGCAGGTGACCGCGCACTACGCACCGTCAGCAGGGTACTTCCCACTCCCCGGATGGGCCGGGCTCGCCGTGCTCTGCGCGTACACGGTCGTCGTGCTGCGGATGGCCCTCGGCCGTAAGCCGGCCGCGGACACCCACTGGCGATAGTGGATAGCGACGTCGCGGTGTCCTGCTCGCTCGTGCTCGCCATGGTGACGAGCACGAGGCGCCCATCGGCGGGATCAGTTCCAGGGATTGGCAGGTTGGTCGTCGATGGCGACCCAGAACCGGAGGTCGCCCGAGGCCCACCAGCCCCAGCCGCCACCACCGTCGTGGTGTTCGCCCATCCGGTAGCCGGGGCCGAACTGCGTGGCGCACAGGTTGTCGGCGGCGGTGCGGGAGGTCAGCGTCGTACCCCGGACGGGTGACGACAGTTTCACCTCTCCGGCGGCCCAGCCGTTGTAGAAGTCGAAGGGGATGCCGTCTGGTGCCGGTCGGCCGTCCGGGCGCAGGCACAGCACGGGGAGTCGGTCGGTGGTCGGGGTGTCACCGTGGTAGCCGTCGGTCTTGATGTCGCTGTGGAAGTCGACCAGGTCGCGGTTCCAGTCCTGGGTGAGCAGCGACCAGGTCATGGCCTTGCCGGTGGTCGTGTTCCAGGGGTTGGCTGGTTGGTCGTTGACGGCGACCCAGGTACGGAGGAGGTCGCCCCTGGCCCACCAGTTCCAACCGCCGCCGCCGTCGTGGTGTTCGCCCATCCGATAGCCGGGTCCGAACTGGGCCGCGCACAGCCCGTCCGCGGCGGCGCGGCTGTAGAGCGCGTAGCCGGACACCGCGGGGGTCAACTTCGCTTCACCGCCGGTCCAGCCGTTGTAGAAGTCGGGCACGACGCCCGCCGGGAGTGGCAGGCCGGACTTCTTCAGGCACAGCACCGGCAGCGGCACGTCGCAGGACGTGTCGCCGGCGTAGGCGTTGGTCGAAGAGTCGTTGCCGACCAGCACGGTGTCGGCGTTCCAGTGGTTGTTCCGGACTGACCACGTCATGCCGACGCACTCGTCCGACGCATTCGCCGCACCGACCGCCTGGGTGGCACCCGGAATCACCAGTGCTATCACGCACACCACGATCGCCTGCCATCTTCGTCTCACTGAATGCACTCCCTCGTCGCTGTTCTGGGATGTTGAGCCGACAACGCCGAACCTAGGGGATCTCCGGGTCCGGACGGCGATATGTCGCGCCCGATCACCCGGATGGTCCGACCGTATCCCGGTTTCCAATCGGAGCGGATTAATACGCAAACGGTCTACCGGCCGCGACCGGAGCCTGGCCGCGGATTGCGCTTTTCCGTCGCGGAGGACGCCAGCCGGCACAACAATTCCACGTGAGCGGAACGGCCATTGAGACGCGGTCGGGCGCCGTGCGCGATCAGTTGGCGCGATACGGAACTCCGCACAGCGCGCCGCATATTTCCGGTGAGGGCCGCAGTTCGCAGGCGCGTGCGGTGTGGCTGCCCGGCTTCGGCGACATCGCCGTGGACCAGGCGCACCAGCGGGTGTTCGTCAGCGGCGGCCCGACCGCCAACGGGATCGTCATCACCGTGGCCGTCGGGCCCGATACCAGCGTTTCGAATTTCCAATACGGACACCGACCATCGGCGTGTCCATCCGGCTCACCGTGAGGTCACCCTCGCGTCGCTGAAGGCGACCCTGGCCGGCCGTCGAGCAGACTGGTTCCACCACTCGACGTCGGCCGCCGCACCGGGCGGCTACAGCCACCGTTCCACGAGGTGCCGGGGCGTGTCGTGCGGCACGTACCAGCGCCTGACCTTGGCGTCCCATCGGGCTTTCGCCGCCTTCTTGGCCGCATCCTTCTCCGCGAACGGCACGTTCAGGTACAACCGGCCGGCACCGTTGCCGTTCGGTCCGGACGTGGGCCGTACCTCGGTACGAGTGGGCCGGGCCGGACGGGCCGGCGGATCGGGGCGGGCGCGCCCGACGATGTGGCGCACGCGTTCGCAGGCCCCGGGATCGGTGATGCGCATCATCAGGTCGGTGGGCCCGGTGCCGGCGAGCAGGTTGAGCGACCCGTGCCAGAGCACCTCGTCGTCGACGATCACGACCTTCTCGTGCATGCGCTCACGTTGGTTCACGGTGCAACCCGCCGCCTCCAGCGCCGAGATCTGGCTCTCGTCGTCGGATCGCCGGGCCGGTCGGGTGTGGACGGTGACGCGCAGCCCGCTGTCGATGCGGGGCTTCAGCTTCGAGAGCCAGCGTTCGACCGGGGCGGGGGCGAGGAACGCGCAGTAGATTTCGATGCTGCGCCGAGCGTGCGCGATGTCCCAGGCGACGGCGCGCGGCACCTCGTCGGCGGGGAAGAAGGCCGGCCGGGTCAGTTCGTGCGGGCCGAGGCCTGCCAGGTCGGCAGCCGCGCGGAACGGGACGAGGTCGCCGACATCGAGCCGGTGCGCGTGCCGCTGCAGGTAGTCCACCATGCGGGCGGCTTCGCCGTGGGGCTTGAGGTTGCGGCTCAGGAAGTCGACGTCGGCGACCACCACGAGGTGGTCCTGCGCACGGCTCACCGCCACGTTGAGCAGCCGGCAGGTCGCGGACGACAGGCCCGTTCCCTCGTAGAAGAGGCCGACCTTGTCACCGGCGCCGGCGACGGTGTCGATCACCACCAGGGGCCGCTGGCTGCCCTGGAACCGGTGCACGGTGTCGACGACACCGTCGTAGTCGGCGCCGAACCGGTAGGCGAGGCTCCCCTGTAACGCCCTGACCTGGTCGCGGTAGGGGGCGATGACGGCCATCCGAGCGGCCGGCCGGGCATCGGGCGGCCCGCCCTCCTCCTTGCGCGCGGGCAGCACGCCGTCGTACTGGAGTCCCCGGACGAGTTCGTGGATCACGGCCTCGTGCACCGGGTTGGACTTGTGACCGCCCGAGCCGCCCCGTGCGGCCGAGCGCCGGGACGCGGTGTCGACCAGCACCAGCGGTGCCTCCAGCAACGGCGACGGGGGCAACCGGCTGTTGTCCGCCCGCCCGGTGATCAACGGCGCGTCGGGGTAGGCGATCGTGTTCACGACCGCGCAGATCGCCGAATGCATCCGGTACTGGGTGTTCAGCCCGACGAGGCAGTCATGGGGCCGCACCCGCCCGTGGCCGTCGACGAGTCCGGCCGCGTGGAAGGCGTCGCGATCCATCCAGCGCTCGGAGTGCGACCGCGTCTCCTGGCCGGCGTTGCGGTCGCTGGACGCCCGGGTCACCGCGGGAAGCTGCCGGAAGTCGCCGGCCACGACCACCCGCTTCTTCGCCAACGCGGCGGCGTACCACGCCGAGGGGAGGTTGACCATGCCCGCTTCGTCGATGACGACGGTGTCGAACTTGTCGATCAAGTACCGGGACTGCACCGCCTTTGCCACCGTCGTCCCCATGACACGGCAGTTGCCGCGCACCACCTCCTCGACGGTGCGGAGCTCCTCCTGCCGCGCTTCGAGGCGTTCCCGCAGATTCTTCGCCGTGGCGACGAGCTGGTCGGCGGGCGCGATCCCGGCAAGCTTGGGCAGGAGCGTGCTCACCTTGCGCTCGGCGGCCTCCGCCTGCGCTGTGCAGCGCTGCTGTTCGGCAGTGGCGAACTGGTGCCGCGCGGCCAGGTTCGCGATGTCCTGGTTGACCGCCTGGAGCTGAGCAAGGAGTTCGTCCCGCCGTCGCGCCTTCCGTGCGGCGAACAGGCCGGACGGCACTCCGATCCCGGTCAGCTCGGCGTGCAGCCGGGCTGCCTCCCGTCCGGCGCGGTCGGCTTGGGCCGCGGCGGCGGCGGCGTTCCGCGCGGCCTGCCCGGCGTCGTCGCGCAGTTGCGCAAGGCTCCGCGTGAGTTCCGCGTACTCGCGGTGCAGCGCCAAACGGCCGTCGACGACGTCGAGCTGATCGCGCAACGCCACGATCTCGGCAGTCAGGGCAGCGCTCAACCGCGCCACGATCTTCTGCGGCTCGATCTGGTTACCGTACTTTTCTTTGAGCGAGCCCACCGCGATGTCCCCGACCCGCTGCACGAGCCCGTCGGCAAATCCGCTCTCGGCGCTCAACAGCTCGCACAGCCGCTCCACCGCCTGGTCCACGGCGACCTTGGTCGGCGCGAGGAACAGCACCCGGTGCCCCTGCCGGTGGTTGCCCTCCACGACATGGCCGACGACCTCGGTCTTACCAGTGCCGGGCGGCCCCCAGAGGAATGTGAGATCGCTGCCCAGGGCGCGGACCACCGCCGCCCGCTGCCGGTCGTTGAGCTGCAGGGTCCGCCAGTCGCGCACGTACCGCTCCGGGTCCGGGCACTGACCGGCTGCGGGCAGGCTCCGGCCTACCAGCCACCCGGCCGCGGTCAGGTTCAACCTGCCGGCTCCGGAGGTGGTCTGGTCGAGCTGTTCGGCCAGTGTGACCAGGCCGGACGTGTCGTCCTCGCGGAGTTCGGCCTTCGCACCCAGCTCGGCGGACGTGCGCAGGCGGAGCCGACCGCGTTCGGCGACGACGAGTTCCGCCGGCTCCCAGCCCGCACGCGGCCGGGCACGCACCAGCAGCGGCCGGTCGGAGAACGAGTCCTTCCAGCCACGGGCGGCAAACGAGTACTCGTGCTGTTCGCCGTCACCGCCCACTGCCCGGCCTTCGGTCAGGACCACCTTGTCGAACCCGGTCTCCGCGCCGAGGGTCGCATCGATCTCCGCGCGGACCGCGCGCAACAGCTCAACCAGCTCCGGCCAGTCCCCAGCCGTTTCGGCGGTCACCCAGGCACCCCCGATTCCCCCCTCAACGCACACGCTCGGTGACTCACCGTACCGGGTGTGGACGATCGGACGTCACCGATTCGAGGGAGGAGAAGGAGAGCCGACCTGTTCGAAGGTCAGCACCGTCGCGACGACCTGGGTGCTCCATTCAGATTCCTCGAACACGATCAGCCGGCCGCGATCGGGGCCCTGCGCATGTGCGCGTTCTTGGAGGCCCATTACATTCCGATCGACCTAATCCTGTCGGGTGATCCGCAGGGCGTACTCCCCCGTCCTGCCCAATACCGCAGGCACGAACCTCGACCTCATCGAATCCGCCAACGCCTCGCCACCGGTCAGGTGCTCGGCACCGCCACCGGCCTGGCCAGCACCTGGTCCAGGACGTCGGCGAGGAACCGCGCCGGGTCCGGGACCGGTGTCGTGACCCGCATCGCGACGATCGCGTCCGGTCGCACGAGCAGGGCCCCGTCGTCGGACAGCCACGGTGCGGAGACCCGGTGCGCCGGTAGGCCGACGTCCGCCGCGGCGGAGAGCCACCGGTCGCCCGCGCCGCCCACCAACAAGGTCCACCGGGATGCGACCAGGTCGAGCGTGGAGACCCCGTCGACCCAAGCGTGGGGCACCCGTGAACCCGGCGACCCGTCCAGCGCCACCGCCAGGTCCACTGTGGACGGAAGTTCCGGCCGCGGTTCGACGACGGCGGCCGAGTCGTACCGCTGGCCGAGGTGCACGACCGGCGCCGCCCACACCCCTGCCGCCGCCCTGGCGGCGTCGGCCTCGGGTCCACGTCCCCAGTGCAGCCGCGGGTCGGGGAGCCTGCGCATCGCCTGGTCCAGTGTCGCCGCGGCGACCGGCTCGCGCTCCTGCGCGTAGGTGTCGAGCAGCCCGGCGCCCGCTTCGCCCTTGTGCACGGCGGCCAGCTTCCACGCCAGGTTGTGCGCGTCGGCGACGCCGGTGTTGAGGCCGAACGCGCCCATCGGCGCCACGGTGTGCGCGGCGTCGCCGACGAGGAACACGCGGCCGACGGCGAAGTGGTCGGCCAGGGAGCTGCGGGGACGCCACGGGAGCACGCTGCGCACCTCGACGTCGAGTTCGGGATCGCCGACCGCCGCCCGGACGACCGCGGCGCAGCGCTCGGGCGTGAAGTCCTCGGGGCGCTCGCCGGCGTCGACGTCGCAGGCGGCGTGGAAGACCCAGTTCGTCTCGCCGTCCACGGTCGCCAGCAGGCCGGGCGCCTCCGGCGTGGTGATCGTGCAGGTGGCGAAGGACATCCCCCGCAGGTGGGGTCGGAGGTCGGCGCGGAACAGGATGTTGACCATCGACTTGCCCAGGTCGCCCGCCCCGGAGGTGCCCACGCCGAGCGCGGTCCGCACGGCGCTGTGCGTGCCGTCCGCGGCCACCACGTGCGCGCAACGCAACGAGTAGCGGCCGTCGGGCCCCTCCAGCTCGACGTCGACCCCATCGGCGTCCTGCGCGATGCCGACCAGGCGGGTCGACCAGCGCAGATCCGCTCCTCGCCGCGCCAGGTCGGCCGCCACCACGGCGTCGAGGCGGTCCTGCGCGCAGACGCCGCGCAGCCTGAACGGCGTCACGTCCAGTTCAGCGGCGGACGGGGTCGGCATGGGCACGGTCACGACGTCGCCCGCGCCCATCCCGACGACGGTCCGCGCCACCGCCTTGCCCACGCCGCCCCGGAGGTCGACCGCGACGGCGTCGACGGCGGTGTCGAGCCCGAGCTCGCGGAGGATTTCGACGGTACGCGCCCCGATACCGGTGGCGCGCGGGTGGACCGACGGCCCGGATCGGCGTTCCACGAGCACCGCGGGAACGCCGTGGTGCGCGAGCAGCGCCGCGGCGAACAGCCCGACGCTGCCACCTCCGACCACGAGCACCGGCACTTCTGGATACACTGTTTCCGTCATGGATACACCGTATCCATAAGGTAGGGTGCCGGTCAACGAGGAAAGGAACCACCCGATGACCGAACCCGCTCCATGGTCGGTGTGGACCAGGCCCCGCCCCGAACCGCGCCGACGCGCACCGGGAGTGGACCAGTACGTGGCCGCCGCGCTGACCGTCGCCGACGCGGAGGGCCTGGCCGCGGTGTCGATGCGCCGGGTCGCGGGCGACCTCGGTTCCGGGACGGCCACCCTCTACCGCTACATCACCAACCGCGATGAACTGGTCGACCTGATGATCGACGCGGCACAGGGCGAGGACCCGCTCCCCGAGCCCACCGGAGACTGGCGCGCCGACCTGGCCGCGGTCGCGCACGCGCTGCGCGCGACCCTGCTGCGGCACCCGTGGTTGGCGGGCGAAATGACGGGCCGACCCTCGCTCGGACCCAACTCGTTGCGGCGGTCCGAATCCACGCTGCGCGCCGCCGCCGCGCTCACCCCCGACATCACCCTGGCCTCGCAGGCGCTCAGCGCCGTGCACGCGTACGTGCTGGGCTCGGTGGCCACCCAGCAAGCCGCGCGGCAAGCCGAACAGCGCACCGGCCTGACCACAGAGCAGTGGCAACGCAGCGTCGGCCCCTACATCAGCGAGGTCCTCGCCGCGGGCAAGCACCCGATGCTCGCCCGCCGCGTCCTCGAAGCCGAGGAACTCGACCCCGACGCCGAGTTCGCGTTCGGCCTGGACTGCGTACTCGACGGTCTCGCGGCCCGACTGGGTCACTGACCGGTCAGCACGCGTACCGGTTCACGGTTTCCGGGTGGAGGGACCAAGCGGACCTAGTCCTCGGCCAGGATCATCCACATCGGTGGCGAAGTCCGCGATGGCTGTAAGGGCTGGACCGACCCGGCGGATGTGTGCGACCGGTCCTGGTCGCGACTGCCGCCCCGTGATCGTCGGACCTGCTGGGTGGCCAGGCCGGTTGAGCTGAGCGGGTGAAGTGATCCCAGTGACAGTAACGGGATGCTTCGCCCCCTCGACCCGGCAGGTGGGTGGGTCTGCGGATGAGGGGACCTGATCATGTCCGTTCGGGGAAGCGTCCTCGTCGCGGTCGTCCTGGCAGTGCTCGTGGGGCTGGTCCTGCCACCACGACGGCTGAGGCAGGGACCGGCGATGCCGGCCAACGGAACTATCGGCTGAGTCGGTCTGGTGTGGTGCCTGATGGAGAATTCACAGCCGGTCCTGCACCGCACCATCGTCGTGGTGGATGTCGAGGGGTTCGGGAAACGGCGTCGGATCCCGGACCAGGTGATGGTGCGGCACAGCCTGTACACGGTGTTGGAGGAAGCCTTCCGCGCTGCGGGGCTTCCGTGGGACGGGTGCTATCGCGAGGACCGTGGGGACGGCGTGCTCGTCCTGGCTCCCGGCGACGTGCCGAAGGGGTACTTCGTGGAGGCGATGCCGCGCCTGCTGTTCGAACGGCTCCGCAGCCTCGACCGGGTCGGGGCGCCGATGCGGCTGCGGGTGGCGATGCACGCCGGCGAGGTACGACACGACGATCACGGCGTCACGGGCCCGTCGATCACCATGGCCTTCCGGCTGGCCGAGGCGGCGGCGCTGAAGGCGGCCCTGGTCGCCTCGCCCGGCCCGGTCGCGGTGATCGTCTCGGAGTGGTTCCACGACGAGGTGGTCCAGCACTGCCAGGTCGACCAGGCCGGGTACCACCCGATTCGGGTCACGGTCAAGGAAACCGACACCAGGGCGTGGATCCACCTGCCGGACGGCACGGTGCCCGTTCTCGCCCGTCGGCACGACGAGCCGCACGTCGACCGGGACGACCGCTCGACGCGCGCCCTCAGTGAACTGACGGGAACCCTGCACCGCCAGTGGAGCGACGAGGCCGCGATCCGAGGGCTCGACCGGCTGCCCCGCCAACAGCTCGTGGTGCTGGGCGAGCCCGGCTCCGGCAAGAGCGTGCTGGCGATCCTGTTGACCCTGGCCCTGTTGGAGCGCCGTCGCACCCACGCCGGCCTCATACCGGTCCCTGCTGGCACTGTCCTCGTGGAACCCGCACGCGGAGCACCTCCACACGTGGATGTCCCGACGCCTGGTCGAGGATTACCCGGCACTGCGCAACGCCGCGCTGTTCGGCTCCGACGCGGCCACCGCACTGCTCACCGGAGGACGCGTCGTGCCCGTCCTCGACGGCCTGGACGAACTACCCTCCGGGCTGCACACCGCAGCGATCGAGGCGCTCGACCGCGCGACCCGGGGCACGCCCTTCGTCGTCACCTGCCGCAGCGCCGAGTACGAGCAGGCAGTCGGTACGGGTGGTTCGGTGTTGGCCACCGCAGCGGTCATCGAATTGGAACGCGCCGACGTGACCGAGGTGATCGGGTACCTGTCCGCCGGCCCGGCCGGCGACGGGCGGTGGGCATCGGTGTTCGCCGAACTCCGCGACGCCCCGGACGGGCACGTGGCCACGGCCCTGTCGCAGCCGCTGATCTCGGCGTTGGCGCGCACCGTCTACGCCGGTGACGGCACCGGTCCCGACGAACTGCTCGATCGCAGCCGATTCCCCGACCGGGGCGCTGTCGAAGAGCACGTCCTCGACGCGTTCGTCCCCGCCGCCTACCACGATCACCCCTCGCCTCCCGGGCTGCACCGCACCAAGGCCCGGTACCCACCAGGCGAGGCTCGTGCCTGGCTGTCGTTCCTCGCCGGGTACCTCAGCCGGCGCGCGACCCGCGACCTGGCGTGGTGGGAGTTGCACCAGGCGCTCCCGCGCCCGTGGCGAACGTCGATCGGAGTCGTCCTCCAACTGGTCAGCAGCATGGTGTGCGGGCTGGGCATCGGGATCTTCGCGGGGCTCCCCGTCGGTCTCACCGCCGGTGCCGTCGGCGGGCTCGTCAAGGGAGCGTTGGTAAGGCCGCCGGCACACCCCAGACGGATCAACGCCCGACACCGGGGAGTCCAGGGGTTCTTCCTCCGGAAGCTGCCGGCGGGCCTGATCATCGGCCTGACGCCCGTCGCCGTCGTCGGAGTCGCCGCCGAGTTCTGCCTCGGGCTCGTGGTCGGACTTTCACCGGACCGGGCTTCGGAGTGATCGCCGGTGTCCTCATCGGCTGTGCGGCAGGACTGGCGCTCGGCATGGCAGACCGGGTTTTCCACCAGAAGGGCGTCGCCCTTTCCGGCAGCGCCTGGGGCTGGTTCGTCGCCGCCCGATCGGTGCTGGCACTGCGGGGACGACTTCCCTGGCGACTCATGCGCTTCTGCCACGACGCCCACCACCGAGGGGCCTTGCGCCAAGCCGGATCGTGCTACCAATTCCGCCACGCACGCCTACAAGACCAACTCGCCCGCGACACGGGAGGGCGGTGAGGCAGAGGCGCGAACACGCGACTGACTCGACTGCACAGGAGCCCACCACGCAGTGTGCTGCGGGCACGGACGCGATCGATCGACGCCCAGGAGAAGTTCATCATCACCTGACCTGGCTGCACGCCCGGTTCACACCGCAGACCGCAGCGGGGCACGCGTGCGGTGGGGGCCGGGCCTCTGTCACCGCGACAGTGCACCGGACCCACCGCGCGCAACGTGTCCGCACCGCCGTCCGCACGCGGTCCCACGTCCACGTTCCGCCTCAGTCGGAGCAGGACGGCCGGCGCGGTATGTCCGGCAGCACCTGGGACCACTCCTGGTCCGTTACCGTCGCCGAGATCCGGTCGCACACCAGGTCGGCCACCTTGTCCACGTCCGTGAACCACAGTTGCGCGGTGTGGTCCCACGAGCCGGTGGCCAGCACGCCGTCGCCGAACGCCACGGCCGACACCGGGCCGCCGTGGCCGACCAGGGTCGCGGTCACCCGCGGCTCCCCGGAGACGTCCCACACCTTGGCCCTGCCGTCGTCCGAGCCGGTGGCGAGCACTGTGCCGTCCGGGCCGAACGCCACCGCGTAGACGGGCGCGATGTGCCCCTCCAAGGTGTGCCGCACCACGGGTTGCGCCGGGTCGCGCACGTCGACCAGCTTGACCGTCCGGTCGGCGGACGCCGTGGCGAGCGTGTTGCCGTCCGGGCTGAACGCCACGCTCCACACCGAGGCGGTGTGGCCGGTCACGGTCGACCGGAGCACCGGCTGCCGCGGGTCGGTCACGTTCCACAGCTTGACCGTCCGGTCCTCGGAGCCGGTGGCGACGGTCCGGCCGTCGGGGCTGACGGCGATGGCGTACAGGTAGCTGTCGTGGCCCAGCAGCGAGCCCAGCGCCTTGACCTGTCGCGGGTACCGGACGTCCCACAGCCGCGCTGTGCGGTCGCCGGACGCGGTGACCAGCACCGTGCCGTCGGCGCTGAACACCGCGCCCTTGAGCGTGTTCCCGTCCGACGCCTGCTCGACCGCCAGCCGCTCCGGCTTCGCCCGGTCGGTCACGTCCCAAAGCTGGAACCTGCCGTCGTCCGAACAGGTCACCAGCAGTCGCCCGGTGGGGCTGAACACCGCCGCGGTCACGCTCCTGGTGTGCCCGGTCAACTCCACCACCGCCTTCGGGTGACTGGGTGACGCCACGTCCCACAGGCGCGCCGTGCCGTCGTCGGCGGTGGTGGTGAGCGTCCTGCGGTCCGGGCTGAAGGTCACGCCGCGCACCGGCCCGCGGTGGCCGCTCAGCGCCGGCAGCAGCGACGCCGGATGGCTCGGGTCGCCGACGTCCCACAGATTCACCGCGTGGTCGCCGGACCCGGTGGCCAGTGTGCGCCCGTCGCGCGCGAACGCGACGGCGTTGACGATGCTCCCGTGGCCGCCGAGGGTGACCAGCGGCAGCGGCCGGTCGGGGTCGCGGACGTCCCACAGCCGGGTGGTCTTGTCCGCCGACGCCGTGGCGACGATCGTGCCGTCCGGGCTGAACGCGACGCTGCGCACGGTGTCCGTGTGCCCGGACAGGGTGGCGCGCAGCCTGGGCGCGGTGCGGTCGGTGACGTCCCACAGCCGCGCGGTGCGGTCGTTGGACGCGCTGACCATCAATGTGCCGTCCGGGCTGAACGGGGCCATGCGCACCGTGTCGCCGTGTTCGTCCACATTGGACAAAAGCGGCGGGTGGACGTGGACGGGATCGGTGACGTCCCACAGCTTCACGGTCCGGTCGACACCGGTGGTGGTCAACGTGCGCCCGTCCGGGTGGAAGGAGACACCGCGCACCGCGCCGGCGTGCCCTCTCAACACGGCCACCGAGCGCGAAGGTTCGCGCACGTCCCACAACCGGGCGGTGCCGTCGACGGAAGCGGTTGCCGCGTAAGAGCCGTCGGGGCTGAACGCCACACCGCGCACCGCTTCGGTGTGCTCGGAGAGGGTCGCGACCTCTTTCGGCGCCCGTGGATCGCTGGTGTCCCACAGCTTCGCGGTGTGGTCGTGCGACCCGGTGATGACCCGCCCACCGCGCGGGCTGACGGCGACGTCGTAGACGTAGTCGCGGTGGCGGTCCAGCTTGCCGAGCAGCTTCGGACGCCGCGGGTCGGACTCGATGTCCCACAGCTTCGCGGTGTGGTCCTCCGAGCCGGTGACCAGGACACCGCTCTCCCGGTCGAACGCCAGCCCGTCGACGGCGTTGTCGTGGCCGGACACCACGGTGGGCGCGGGGATGGTCACGGCGCTGAGCAGCGCGCTGCGGGCGTCGGCCGTCGGCGCGGTGCGGTAGGCGGCGACGCCGAGTTGCATGGCCAGCACCGGGTTGAGGTCGCGGATGTCCTCGGCCGTGCGCGCGACCAGCAGCGACAGCGCGGTGTTGCCGCTGGCCTCGGCCGCGGCCCGGTGCTGCGCGGACTCCCGCTGCTGCACGGTCGCGTACACCGCCGCGGAGGCCGCCAGCACCAGCATGACAGCGAGCACCGCCACGGCCGCACGCTTGCGCCGCGACTCGACCCGCCGCTGACGGCGACTGGTCGCCAGGAAGGCCGCCTCGACCTCGCCGACCGGGTCGCGCTGCTGTCGCTCGCCCTGCCACGCGCTCACCTCGGCGAGGCGGTTGCCCCGGTACAGCAGTTCCGGGTCGCGTTCGTGCCGCTGCCAGTTCTGCGCGGCCTCGGCTAGCTGCTGCCGCACCAGCAGCCCGGCGCGGTCGGCGGTGATCCAGTCGCGCAGCCGGGGCCATGCGCGCAGCAGCGCCTCGTGGGTGATGGCCACCGAGTCCTGGTCGACGTTCACCAGGCGGGCCCGCATGAACGCGTCCAGCACGCGCTGCCCGCGCTCGTCCAGCGCCAGCTCCGACTGGGGCACGACGCGCCGGAGGTCACCGGTGTCGCCGAGGCGCACCAGCCGCAGCAGCAACCGCCGGGCCACGTCCCGGCTCTCCGGTTCCAGCGAGTCGTACACCGCGTCGGCGGTGCGCGCCACGGCTTGCTGGATGCCGCCGGTGCGCTGGTAGCCCGCCAGCGTGAGCCGCCCGCCGTCGCGCTCCTCCCATGTCTTGAGCAGCGCGTGGGACAGCAGCGGCAGCGGCCCGGGGCCGTCGCCGAGGTCGGTCAGCAGCCGCTCCACGAGGCCCGGCTCCAGCTCGAGCCCGGCCTTGCGGGCCGGTTCGGCGATCACCTCGCGTAGCTGCTCCTGGCCCAGCGGCGCGACCACCGCCGGGCGGCTCAGGGCGGGCAGCAGCTCCGGGTAGCGCGCGCAGTGGCCGAAGTACCCGGCGCGCACGCTCAGCACCACCGATGCCGCGCGGATCCGCGCCACGCCGGTCAGCGCCCGCACGTACGCCAGCCGCACGTCCTCGTCGGCGACCGCGGTGAACAGCTCCTCGAACTGGTCGACCACCAACACGACGCGTTCCCGGCTCGCCCGCGCCTCGGCGTGCAGTCGCACGGCGACCCCGTCCGGGTCGGCCCGCAGCGCCGCGCGCAGCTCCGTCACCGACCCCCGGCCGCGTTCGGCCAGCCACGCCGCCAGGGGCGCGAACGGGTCCGCGCCCGGCGTGACCACGCGGCACGCCCAGCCGTCCAGCCGCTCCACCGCCACCGCGAGGCCCGCCCGCAGCACGGACGACTTGCCCGCGCCGGACGGGCCGAGCACCAGCAACGGCTCCGACCCGCCGAGCCGGCCGACCAGCTCGCGGGACAACTCGTCGCGGCCGAAGAAGAAGTCCGCGTCCTCGCGGCGGAAGTACGCCAGCCCGCGGTACGGCGCGCGGCCGGGCGGGCCGGTGGGACCTGTGCCGCCGCCCGCCCGCCACGCCGGGTTGGGTGCAAGCCGCCACCGCGCCGCGTGGCCGGTGGCGAACCTCAGCGGGCGCGGGTAGCCGCGGTCGCCGAGCCGCGCCGACAGCTCCTCGAAGACATCGTCCAGGGTCAGCATCCGCGGCCCGCCCGCGACGCCCTCGTCCAGCAGCCGGACCAGCTCGCCGGAGAACGCGGTGTGCGGGCTGCCCGCAGGCGCCCACGCCGCCTCGTCCCCGCCCGCCGACGCGAGCTGGTACACGCCGTCGCGCGTGGAGTCGGCCAGCGACCGCCGCACCGGGTCCAGGCCCGCGGCGCGGCCGGCGAAGCAGCAGTCGAGCACCAGCAACACCGACCGGGCCGGGCAGTGCGCCACCACGTCCTTCAGCTCCGCGTAACGCAGCGCACGGTGGTGGGCCAGGCCCTTGGCGGGATCGTCGGTCGCCGACGTCGCCAGGTACAGCGCGTCGTCCGGCCCGACCACGCCATGACCGACGAAGTGGACCACCAGCACCTCGGTCGCCTCCTCAGCGACGGCGAGGAGTCTTTCGCCCAGCTCCCGCGGACCGGCCGGGTCGAGCACGACGGAGAGGTTCTCCTCTGCCAGCCCGCAGCGGTCGACGTAAGCCCGGCCCAGGTCCCGGGCGGTGGTGGCGGCGGACGGCACATCCGGCAGCAGCGAGCCGCCGACGTGACGCGACGTGGCCACGACCACCACGCGCGCGCCGTCGACACCAAGTAAATCGGGAGGATCGGTGTCCAAGGCTCGGGCTCCCTGTCAGCACAGCGGTGGCTGGCGGTCCGGCGACAGGATAGGGAAACGGGAAGGGCCTTCCAGCAGTTCACCGCAAGCCTCTCCGAGTTGGGTCGTACGGCCCAGCGGACCTGCCTCCTTCCGTAAAACCCCTCATCCAGACCACCGTGCGCCAACTGCTCGAGCGCGAACCAGTCCGATCGACGCGCTCACCGCCTCCGAGCGCACCACCCTCACCCGCATCCCCGCCACGCTCGAGCAGACTCTTGTCGAACCGACACTGCACCAGCCGCAGAAGTGAGCCTCAGGCAGGCGGTTTCCAACCGACATCCGGAGCGTCCGCTATTCGGCGGAGGAGGACGTTCGCCAAGGCGCTCGGTCTGCGACATCGGCAGACGTTCCGCGTGTTGGTCTGGACGTGGGAACGGCTCCTGGTGCGCTGTCGGGCTTGGTGTCCCATCGCGGGAGGACGTTCATGGATAACAGTAGCGGGGGTGTCCCGGGAGGATGCGCAACCGCAACGCCGACTGGACCCGCCTGCGGGCGCTGGTGCCGGTGGACAGCGCGATCGTCGGGATCGACCTGGCCGACGCCAAGCAGATGGTGGTGGTGACCGACCACGACTGCACGCAGGACTTTCCGGTGTCGTTCC
The DNA here is from genome assembly GCF_050942485.1 of Actinosynnema sp. CS-041913. Taxonomy (NCBI): domain Bacteria; kingdom Bacillati; phylum Actinomycetota; class Actinomycetes; order Pseudonocardiales; family Pseudonocardiaceae; genus Actinosynnema; species Actinosynnema sp. CS-041913. The sequence goes on from NZ_CP192037.1 coordinate 5,879,028, forward strand.
TGGAACGTCGTGGCAGCGCTGGACCGGGCCGCCGGGCAGGCTTCGTCGAAGGGTTCGCCGGGGTGGGCTTGTGGCGGTTCCGCCGTGCAAGCCGGTGTCCACCGACAACGGCTACCACGGAACCTTCCCCGACTGGGCCCACACCACCTGGACCCGGGAACAACTGGCCGAGGCGAGCGGCTTCGACCGCAAAACGACCAATCACATCGAAACCGGCCGCCACTCCCCCAGCCTCGGCTGCGTCTTCGTCCTCGCCGACGCACTGAACGTCGAAATAATCGAACTGTTCACCTGGGACACGGTCTGACGTATCCGGCAAGCCGATCAGCCTGCCGCCCACGCGCCCATACGGATCTTCCTCGGCCTCCACACGACCGGTCGTCGATCGACACCAGGGTCAAGGCTTCCGACTCGCCAAAGCGACACCTCAAGCAACGCCGAGACGACCCTCGCAACATCTCGGGGCTTGATGACGATCGGACGTGACTCGCCAGCATCCTCGAACGAACGCGCGCTTCCGAGACGGAAAGAACGTCCGCTTCTGCCGATGAGCGGACGTTGTGAGGCCATGATGTCGATGGTCTTGACCGTGTGCGGGAGCGGGACCGCTAGGGTGCGTCGGTGTCCGGTTCGTGGCAGCGTCCGCTGCTCTTCCTCGACGTCGACGGACCGCTCATCCCCTTCGGCGCCGGCCGGTACCCGACCTACGACACCGGACCCGACCTGCGGGCGGACGACGCGAATCCGCTGCTGGTCAGGATCAACCCCGCACACGGACCCCGTCTGGCATCACTGCTCTGCGACCTGGTGTGGGCCACCAGTTGGGCGGACGAGGCCAACGAGTCCATCGCACCCAGGATCGGACTGCCGCACCTGGCCGTGGTCGCCTGGCCCGAACCCTGCGACACCGACCGGGACGACGAGCGGATCGGGCTGCACTGGAAGACCCGCCCGCTGCTCGCCTGGGCCGCCGGACGCCCGTTCGCCTTGGTCGACGACGAGATCACCGACACCGACCGCACCTGGGTCACCGCCCACCACCCCGCTCCCACCCTGCTCCACCGCGTCGACCCCCGCATCGGACTCACCGACACCGACTACATCACCCTCCATACCTGGCTACAGGGCACCCTCCACCAACCACCGCATCCCCGAACAACTGGTGGAAGGACCACCTGTCCTCCGTACTCGGTTACAGCGACTGCAACTACGCCCGCATCCACAACAAGGCCCTCAACTCCTCCCAGGACTTCGCCAACATCGACCCCGACTCGAAGGGCGGCAGAACACTCGGGACCTACAACGACAACGTCGGCCTCATCCAGCCCCGCCACGTCTGGCCCCCGCTGAAACGCCAGGCAACGGCCCGCCCCGATGGATCGGGCCGTTGCCTCCGACCAACTCACTGGGCACCGGGCAACCCCAGGGCGGCGCAGGTGCCCTCCCCGCCAGGGAACACGCCCACCACCGTGGTCGATTCCGTGCCGGGCACCCGTTCGGTGAGCACACACGCGGCCAACGCCGGCACGGGATACGACGGGTTCCCCCGGGCCTGTGTCTTCGGCGTCCCGGACACCCAGCCGTAGCGGTCGGTCTGCCAGGTCGACGAGCACACCTCGACCGGGCCCCGTTCCCGGTTGCCGGCCTCGTCCGGTCGACCCGGATCACCGGTCCCGACCGGCTCCGCCTGGCCGGCCGGGTCCGCCGACCGGAAGCACCACGCCCGTCCCCTCACCGCAGCGACCGCCGACGCGGGCACGGCCCCACTCCACGGCCCCAGGAACGGCTGGGCGTACTTATCGGCGACGAACACCCCGGCAAACCACAGTTGGTACGCCGTCGTGACGGGCAACGACACGGACGTGCCCACCGCGTTCTCGTCGACCGCCAACGCCACCGTCTCACCAGCCAGCAGCAGCCCGGTCTGCGAATCGAACAACAGGTAGAGCCGCTGCCGGGGAAACCACCCACCGGCCTGCTCCGCCACCACCGACACCGCGACAGCGGGCCGCCCCGCCCGATCCCGGGTCTGCCCCTCCACGGTGATCCCAGGCAGCGAAGCGAGGATCCGCCACGCGACGGCCGCGAACACCGGGTCGTCCGCGGCACGGCCACCTGCCACGGCCCGGAACCACTGCGCGGTCGACCGCTCGTCCCCCGGACTCGTCGACGTGCCCGTCCGCACCTGCTTGATCAGCCACTCGCGGACCTGCTCCGCAGACACCGCGCCCACCTGCGGCAGCGCCGGGCCGCCGGGCTCGGCCGGCTCATCGGCCGACAGCGGTTCCCAGCCGCCCCGGGGCGGATCCGTCGTGACCCGCCTACCGCGCACCGCACCGTCCGCGCCCGACCAGGACTGCGACCACTGCTCCCCGACCCCGGCCCCGATCGTGTGCCCACGCGTGTTCATCGACGTCTGAAAAGCCCACTGCCTGCCGACCCGGTGGAGCCAAGGCCCCGAACCGCCCGGCCCGGACTGCCGTTCCGCCCGCTCCGCCAACCCCGCCAGCAACACACGCGGGTCACGTTCCTCGGCCGGCGTGAACTGCAACACGGGCACGCCCGCCGGTTCCGAACCACCACGGCGGACGATCTGCCACCCGACCGTCACCCCGACCAGCAGCACCGCGACCACGCCCGCGGCCAACCACATCCCGCGCCGCGACCGATCGACGGGCGGCGCCACCCCTACCGCCGCAACCAAACCCGCCGCGGCCTCCACCCGTGCAGGGTCCGGGACGCCATCCGGAGCGTCGTGCAACGCGGCCCGCAACGCACGCCCCCAACCCGCATCCCGGTCGGCCTCGTCGGCCCCGCCCACGCGATCCCGACCGCCGCCTACCCGCTCATCCATCGACTTCGGCCCCTTCCCTCACGGACAGCAGCACCCGCAGCCTGACCAACCCCCGCGAGGTCAGCGTCTTCACCGTTCCCACCGAGCACCCCAGCAACCGCGCGGTGTCCCGCTCGCTGAGATCCAGCAGGAACCGTGCCGCCAGCACCTCCCGCTGCCGCACCGACACCTGCGACAACAACCGCATCACCCGAGCCCGGTCCACCACAGGGTCCGCCACATCGGGCACGAGATCCGGCACCGCCACCCGCAACTCCCGCCGCAACGACCGCTCCGACCGCCGCAACCCGTCCCGAAACACGTTCAACACCACCGCGTACACATACGCGCCGGACAGCCCCGACCACCCACCGCCAACCCGCCGCAGACACCGCACCAGCGCCTCCTGCACCAGGTCGTACGCCCGATCCCGATCCCCGCCCGTCAACGCCACCGCATACCGGAACCAACCCTCATAACCTGCCCGCACGAACTCCGCGTAACCGTCCTCGTCCCCACCAGCCACCACCCCGCTGCCCTTCGCCACTCAACCGGCCATCCACCCCTTCTAACCGACCTGACCCACCCGAAGGTTGACACCCGCAGCAACCTCACCAACACGCACTGCCATCAAGGGGACCAGTCGGCAGTGAAGTCCACTTTCCCACCGCACAGTGCCAACGCACTCTTCTGCCGCCGAACGAAACGGTGGGGGACACGTCGGCGATGAAGAGGGCGTGGTCGCCGAGCCGAAGGGACACCATGACCCGGCTGGACGCTTTGTTGGACGAAGCGGGGTTGCGGCCCGGATCGGTGACCTGCGCTGCGGTTCTGGGCGTGCTGGTCGGGGTGGGGACGCTGATCGGCGGTGTGCTCGCCGTCGTGGTCCTGGTCGAGCCGCCGGCGGCGGGCCGGGTCGTGCTCCTCGCGTGGTCGGTGGTCGCCGTCCAGGTCGTGGCGTCGGTGCTGTTGACCGTGGGCGGGGTGCGACTGGCGATGGGGATCGGGCGCAGTGCGCTGGTCACCGGTGCCGCGCTGGAATTGCTGGTCTGCGGGGCTTACCTGCTGCACGCCCTGACCTTGATCGCGCCCGACAGCGACAATGCGCCGGAAGCGGTCGTGATCTTCACCGCCGTTCCCGTCGCAGTCGCCACCGTGGCGGCGTTGAGTCTGTCGCTGACCCTGCACCGCACTGCCACCGGCTACCTGCAGCTCAGCCGACGCACCTCCTCCTGACCTACGTCGACCTCGCAGCCGACATCCGCTCATACCGAAGATCGGACGTCGCCTGAGGCGAACCGGTTGGATCGGGCGGCTGAGGGGACGGGTTTCGCCGCGGCGGTTTACGAGGCCGAGGGCGCTGAGGATTGGCGGGTGCTGTTCTCGGTAGCGTGCGCCCACTTCCGTACCGAATCGATCGCGGCGGGCGTCGCCGTGGTGGCCGCTATCGGCATCTGGCCGTCACCCGGACGTCGACCTTCAGCCGTCAGACGTGACGATGTGGCTCCCGTCGGTGGGTTCGGCAGCAAGAGCCAGGGTGACGTCGATCTGGCCCGAAGGATCTCGTTCGCGACGCGCGAGTTCAACCTGCCTGCTGACCCGGCCGCCGTGCAAACCGACCTGCTCCATCCGCATCGCCGGGGGCCGTCGCTGTGCCGAGAGTAACTGGAGTTGGTGAGCAGGTCCGGGCCGGCCGTTGCTCACTCATGCGCTGATCGCGCGTTACGACAGGCGCACTCCGTCTGCCAAGCTGAGACCCGTATGCCTCGGACTGTGCAGATGTGTAACCGGACATGACGACAGATCTGGACCGTCGTCGTAGGGCGGCGGGTGATCGTAGAATCACAGCGTGGCGTGCGGCATAGCCTCGGATCTACCCGTCCAGGTAAGCCCCGCACGCGTCACAGAAGTCCTGTTCGGCACCGGTCTGCGGCGCAGCGCACATCGGGCACCGGTCGGGCCGCTTCTGCGGTTCGAGCAGGCTCGAGGCCTGTTCGAACAACTCCAGGCGGTCCCGGATCCGGTGTAGGAGGTCGGCGCGTTGCTCGGTGGAGCCCAGGCTCCAGACGAGTGAGAACAGGTCGGTGTCGCGCGACAGGTCGACCACGACGTCGGGCGCCAGTTCCTCCAGTCGTGCCAACACGTCCCCGGCGGTTTCACCGGGCCGCGGCCGGGCGACGCCGATCGCTTCGCACAGCCAGGTGACCATCTCGTCGTCGGTGTCCCGGTCCGCTTTCACCGCCGCTCGCAGTCGGGCGAGTTCCATCAATTGGCCGAGCACGTCACGTTCCGGTTCGAGGATGATCAACCGGAACAGCCCGGGGAAGTACATGCGCAGCACCAGCATCTTGATGTGCTCTTCGGCGCGCAGTTGCGCGGAGCGGCTGTCGAGCCGGTGCGAGAGGACGAACGTGTTGAGGAAACGCTTGAGTCGGCGGGGATTCCGTTCGCTGCGTCGGACGATCAGCGTCAGGTCCTCTTCGGCGAGCAGGTCGGCGACACCGCACTCCCGTGCGCAGGCTCGGGCCAGGGCACGCATCTGTTCGATGTCGGGCACGGGCATGGCGTAGTCGACCTGGATGATCTTCTCCAGGTATAGGTGGCCGGCGTTGGCGAACGATTCGCGGGCCCGGGCGAGCGCCTCGCCGACCACCGCTTGGTCGTAGCCGATCACGAACGCCAGGCCGGGTGCGTCCAGGTAGAGCCGGATGGCCTCCAACACCTGCACGACGTTGTCGGGGGAACACCGGTCCAGGTCATCGATGAACACGACGAGCTGCCGGCGTTCGTCGACAGGTCGTTCCCGGTCTGCCCAGGCGGTGACGGCGTCCTGGATCTCCTTGCGGATCTGGTTGCGCTGCGAGGCGTCCACGCGGAACCGCTGCCAGAGGTCGTCCGCCAACGCACGCAGGCCCAGCCACGTGGCCAGGACGACGAACGGCGTCGTGAGCCAGGAGGACCGCCGCGTCCGACGCAACACCCGCCGCAGCACACTCGGGTCCATCTGGTCCAGCACCGAGCGGATCAGGGCGGTGAGGGCACCGGCGCCCTCGGCGGTCCACGCGTTGAACCAGGCGACCTTCACCCTGCCCCGTCGCTCCTGGGCGCGTTCTTCGATCTCGTGCTCCAGCAACCGCATCAGGCTGCTTTTGCCGCTTCCCCAGCCGCCCTGGACACCGAGGGCGAACGGGGTGGCGCCGCGGACATCGAGGAGGAAGTCCGCCATGCGCCCCGCCACCTCGCCGTACCCGAGCATGTCCGTACCGGGCTCGACCGGATGGTCGCTGAGCAACCCCAACCGCCGGCGCGGCTCCGGCGCGACGACCTGCACCTCCTGACCGGTGTCGACTTCCGTGTCGTCGGGGACGACCACGTGCAGCCGTCGCACGAGATCCGTGTGTTCGCTCCGCGCCTCCACCCTCAGGAGCGCCGAAGTCTGCTCACGGAGCAGCAGCGGCACAAACCACCGGTGCTCGGCCCTGGGCAACAACGCCACGGTCTCGGTTCGCGCCGGATCGGGGATCGAGCCGGACTCGACACTGACGTTCACGTGGAAGCAGTCGACGACATCGCCCATGTTGAGCAGCCGCAACTCGACGAGGTAGGGATCTTCGTAGTCGCCTGGCGGCGACACCCGCGCTGCCAAGCGGGGCGGACTCAACTGCACACGATCCGTCACTCGCGTAAGTGTCCCGACCGGCGGGCGTCCTGTGCCCTTCAAGGAACCCTTGTTGCGCGATGGTTAACCCAGGCGACGTGGAACGCACGCTTCTGCCGATGAGCGATTGCTGCCGTTGAGGCGGGTCGTCCTCGCCTGCCACGGACCTCGCCTAGATGATTGATTCCAAGGGGTGGGCACCTGGAGACGTGGGGCGAGGGTGTCGATGTACGGGTTGTGACGACCGACATTGACACCCTCGCGACCGCACTCTACGTCAGGACCGACGACCTGCTGAAGGCCGCGCCGCACCTGGCCCCGTGGCGTCCGAGGGTCGGCATCGCGCCGACATTGACCGACGCGGAGCTGGTGACCCTGGCGGTGATGCAGGCCCTGCTCGGCTTCACCTCCGAGGCCCGCTGGTTACGCCACGCCCGCGCCCACCTGGGACACCTGTTCCGCTACCTGCCCCGCCAACCCGGCTACAACAAGCGGCTGCGCAACGCCGCCGACCTGGTCAAGGCGGTCATCCGACTGTTGGCCGTCGACACGACGCTGTGGACCGACGACGTGTGGCTGGTCGACTCCACCCCGGTCGAGTGCGGCCGGTCCCGCGAGACCGCGCAACGCTCCGACCTGGCCGGATGGGCACAGTACGGCTACTGCGCCTCGCACTCCCGCTTCTTCTGGGGCCTGCGCCTGCACCTTGTCTGCACTCTCGGCGGGCTGCCGGTGGCGTTCGCGTTGACCGGCGCCAAGGCCGACGAACGCACCACCCTGCTCGACATCCTCGACACCGAACCCGCGCTCACGGCCGGGCGTCCCGGCCAGATCCTGATCGCCGACCGGCACTACTACGGCCGCGACTTCGAACACGACCTGGCCGACACCGGCGTCACGCTGCTGCGCCCGGCCCGCAAGGGCGAAGCGCAACGACCCGTCGCCGCCCTGTTCAAGCCACTGCGCCAGACCATCGAGTCGATCAACCAGACCTTCAAAGCCCAACTCGACCTCGAACGCCACGGCGGACGCACACCCGCCGGAGTCATCGTCCGCGTCCTGCAACGCATCCTCGCCCTGACCGCCGCCATCTGGCACAACGACCACACCGGCCAACCGATCAAGCGCTCCCTGACCGCCTACGACCACTAACCCTTGGAATCAATCATCTAGTGCGGGATCGCGTCTGTCGACCGCCGGTACCTTCCCGGTGGGGTGTCGTACTGCCGTTTGAACGCTACGGCGAACGCGAATTCCGAGTGATAGCCGACCGCGTCGGCGATGACGTTGAGCGGTACGTCGGACCCGCGCAGCAGCCGAGCTGCGGTGGTCATCCGCCACCAGGTCAGATAGCGCACCGGTGGTTGGCCGACCAGTTCGGTGAAACGCCTGGCGAACGGCGCCCTGGACAGGCCGGCGAGCGTGGCCAGCGACGCGACGGTCCACGGGTGTGCCGGTTTCCGGTGGATGGCGTGCAGGGCCGCCGCGATGGCCGGGTCGCGCAACGCCGCCGCCCAGCCGGTACCTTGCCGGGTGCGCGTCTCGTCGAACCACGCGCGTAGGGCGTAGAGCAGCAGCATGTCCAGGAGCGCGGGAATGGCGGCGTCCGTGCCGAGCCCTGGCCGCGCCAGTTCGACACCGAGCATGTCCAGCACGGCCCTCAGCCCGGTACGACCGTCGACGCGGGCATCGAGGTGGATGACCTCGGGCAGGTCCTGAAGCAAGGGGTGGTGGCCCTCGGGGGCGAGTTCGTATGCGCCGCACAGCGTCACAGTGGATGGTCCCGCGGTATCGGCGATCACGAGGGGACGGCTGTCGGGGAAGTCCGCGGCAGCGGGGTCACTCGCCCGGGTGGTGGGGGGCGTGGTCGAGCTGTCGGCCAACACGTGCCCGCGTCCGTGCGGCAGGAGCACGACGTCTCCCGCGCCGAGCCGAACAGGTGCGGCACCGGTCGGGAGGAGAACACAGTTGCCCTGCACCACCGCCCGGAAGCCGACGGCGTTGGGCACGGGCGGGAACTGCTGCGCCCATGGGCCGTGCCACCTCACGAGGGCCGACCTCGGCTGGCCGGCGCGCAGCACCGACAGCACGTCGCTCAGCACATCCACGACGACGACCCTATGCGCTCGAAGACGATCGCGAATGGAACAAGCGGCTTTGGCACATGGTTCGTCTCGACCGGGAACCCTACGGTCGAGATCATGAGAGCTGCACGGATTCATCAGTACGGCGACGCGACCGTCATCCGGATCGAGGAGATCGCCCGGCCGACGCCCGGGGTGGGCAAGGTGCTGATCGAGGTCGCCGCCACCTCGTTCAACCCGACCGAGGTGGCCCTGCGCGCCGGCGCACTGCGCAACCTGTTGCCGGCGGACCTGCCGCTCACGCTGGGCTGGGACGTCGCGGGCACGATCGTCGAACTCGGCGAGGGAGTGCACACGCACGCGGTCGGCGACCGGGTCATCGGCTGGATCGACGGCGCAGCCGCGGAGTTCGCCGTGGCCGACGCCGCGGCGCTGGTCGCCGCGCCCACCGCCATTCCCCTTGCCGACGCAGCCGCCATACCGCTCGCCGGGTTGACAGCGTGGCAGGCGATCGAGCGCACCGGACTCGTCGCGGGTGAGCGGGTCCTGGTCAACGGCGCGGGCGGCGGCGTCGGCGGGTTCACGGTCCAACTCGCCAAACGCGCCCTGGCGCGGGTGATCGCCACCGCCGGTCCACGCAGCGAGCACGCAGTCCTGCGATACGGCGCCGACCAGCTCATCGACTACACCGCCACCTCCCTCGGCGACGCGCTCGACCGCCAGGTCGATGCCGTCGTGAACCTCGTCGACCTCGACCGGCAACAGGCCACCGCGTTGGCCCCGCTCGCACGACCCGGAGGTCGCGTCGTCTCCGTCACCAACGTGATCCAGGCGCCGCCCGGCACCGGAGTGACCACGGCACACGTCGTAGCCCACAACGACCCCACCCAACTCGCCGCGCTGGTGGCTCTGGTCGACAGCGGAGCGATCACCGTCGAGGTCACCGAACGCCACCCACTCGGCGCAGTCGCCTCCCTCCACCGCAGGAGCGAGACGGGCGACATCCACGGCAAGATCATCATTTCCCCGGCGGCATGAACATGCGCGCGCTCCCCGACTCGAACGCACGCTCATGCCGCAGAGCGCGCGTCACGACGACCATCGGCTTCGGGTGAGAAGGTCCTTCTGGCAGCGACGGATATCCTGTCGTCAGTGAAGGCTGCGGAATGGGGAAGTCCGGTGGACTGGAGTTTCTACCCGGATGTCGCGCGGGTCTTCTCGCTGCGGGTCGCGCTGCAATCCGAACTCGACCGCCTGGGGCGCGGCCTTGCCGTCCGCCTGCCGGCGGCTCCCGGGTGGCGGGACACGGGTGCCGTGGTGCGTCACGAAGACCGGCGTGTCGACGTGGGCATGGGCATCCAGGAGCGGGTGTTCCTGATGCGGTTCCGGGTGCACGACGTCGAACTCGCCAGCGGCACGACGTCGGACCTCGCGGCGGTCGCCGGGTCCATCGCGACCTGGACGGGCGGCGCGCTGGTCCGCGACCTCAGTGCCGCGTGGCCTTTCGCGCAGTTCAGTCCCTGGTCGGAGGCCTACGAGCGGGGCGAGGGGATCGAGTGGCGCTGGCAGCGGTACGTCGGCCACCGAGGGTTGCCGCCTCACCTGACGGCGCTGCGTCCATTCCTCGTCGCCGCGATGGGCCAGCCGCGCCTGCGCGCCCTCTATCCCTTCACCAGCATGTACACCCTCGGCTTCCGGCCGACGATCCGCTACGTCGAATCGGACGGCCCCTGGGTTCAGTCCTTGGACGACGGCCGCTTCCGAGTGCGGGGCCGCGGAGGGAAGGAAGTCGGTGTCGACGACGCCGACCACAGCGTGACCCTTGCCCTCGCCGTGCTCGACACGATCACCTACAAGTAGCGCCGAGGCGGCAGCGCGCCCTAACAACGCAACCAGGCACCACTGACATCCGCACATGCCGACGAGCGGATACTCAGGAGCTGCTGTCAGCCTGCCTGGTGACGATCGAGCGCGAGCAGTTCAGGTCGATCTCGCGCCGTCGAGGTTCGATCTGATCACTGTGGCCGTCGGGTGATCATGGCCCAGTACCCGCTCGCAACTGGCGAGGGTGGCCTCGTACAGCGAGATCGCCCGACCCAGATCACCCGCCGACCGGTAGCCGCCGCAAATCTCGCCGGACTGACCCCGGCTCGGACCCAAGCGGGTGTTGGATGCGGTGGATGAGGCGTCGCTGCTCGATCACGACGGACACGGCCGCTGGCGGATGCACGACCTGATCGGCGCCTACGCCACCACCGCCGCCCACGAGTTGGACGAACCCACTCGAGAGAGTGCGCTTCGGCGGGTGGTCGACTTCTACGCCCACACCGCCTATGCGGCCTTCAACCTCATCTGGCCCAACCGCCCGCGCTTGGAACTCGACGCTCCCGCCCCCCAGCAGCCACCCTCAAACGCTGCCGGACGTGGCGGATCGCGTGGGACCGTCGATCGGGCGAAGGCATGTGCGCCGGCGGTCGGGCAGAGCCGGGTTCTCCTCGAGGCCGTGCAGGATGTCTCGGGATCGTGGGTTCACTTCCGTACTCCAGTCGGATCGCCGCGATCGCGGGTCCGTCCGGTGCGGAACAGGTCAGAATACGGCGATGGTCGAGCGGAGCAACCGGTTCACCGGTCGTTCGCTCTGCAGAGCCCTTGTGGCGAGATACATGCCAAACAGGACGCTGTTCGCTGAGAGCTTGGCGACCTTTCGGCGCATGTTCGGTCGACTCAGCCCTCGGGTGAAACAGAGCCGCACGTCACTGGCGAACAGGTTCGCGAACACGCTGCCATGCCACTGATCTGACGCTGCGAGGCGTGTTCATGCCGCTGGTCGCGTCCCGACGAAGGTCCGCTTCCGCCGATGTTCTCGCGTCGGCACCTCACGAGCGTGATCGTTTCGCTAGCGTCGGCAGGGGGCTGTGGCCGTCGGGAGCGGGCCACGCCGAGATTTGCAGGGGGTTGCGGTGAGCGAGGAGATCCAATTCCACCAGGCAGTGATGGAGCGCGGTGACGCCGCCGTGTTGGTCGTCGACGCCGACGAGTTGGCCGTTCGATGGGCTTCGCCGGCGGCGCTGCGTCTGTTCGGCACCGCGTCGGGGGTGTTTCCCGATCTTGTGGACCCTGCGGACGCGGCCGCGGTGGCCTCGTTCCTCCAGGCCGCGATCGGTCGGGACAGCGCCTCGCGCGGCACGTGCGCGGTCCCGGTCGAGGGCTCGACCGCGCGGCGGGTCGACCTGGTCGCACGTGACCTGAGCGCGGACCCGGCGGTGGGCGGCCTCGTGGTCGTCGCCTTGGACGTGACCGGCTGGGCGGAGCGGTCGGAGGAACTGGGCAGACGGCTCGGCACCGACGGCCTGACCGGCGTGGCGAACCGGGCGGGTCTGCTGCCGCGGCTGGAGCAGGCGGCTCGCGGCGCGCCGGACTCCGGGCCCGGCCCGGTGCTGATGTTCCTGGACCTCGACGGATTCAAGACGGTCAACGACCGCTACGGGCACGCCGCCGGAGACCTGGTGCTGCGTGGGGTCGCGGCACACCTCGACGCGGTCATGGCCGGACGGGGGACGGTGGCGCGGGTCGGGGGTGACGAGTTCGTGGTGCTCCTCGACCGGTCCGACGAGCAGGAGGCGGTCGCGTTCGCCCAGGAGGCCGTGAACCTGGAGTTCACCGTGGCCGGGGACGTGGTCCGGGTGACCGCGTCGGCCGGGATCATGGTCGTGCGCCGGGGATACCGGGCGGAATCCCTGCTGCACCGCGCGGACCTGGCCATGTACCGGGCCAAGGCGACAGGCCGCGCCCATGCCGTGGTCTACCGCGACGACCTCCAGGACTGGGTGCTGGCGCGCAAACTGGAAGTCGACCAGCTCGCCGAGCGGCTGGAACACATGCGCCTGGAGAAGCAGGCGCTCGTGGAAGCCGCGACCATCGACCAGCGGACCGGACTGCCCAACCCGGCCGCCTTCGACGCCGACCACGACCTCCAGAACCGTCGCGGGCGGCCCTACAGCCTGCTGCTGGTCGACATCGACCACTTCCACGACTACAACACCCTCTACCGCTACCTCGCCGGCCACGAAGCACTTCGCAAGGTGGGCCAGGCGATCAGACGCGCGGTGCGCACGACCGACCGGACCTACCGCTACGGCGGCGAGGAGTTCACCGTCCTGCTGCCCGACGCCCGCCTGCACGAGGCGACGGCGGTCGGCGAACGAGTCCGGCTGGCCGTCGAACAGTCCGGGATCGAACACCGGGGAAACCCCGGAGGAGTGCTGACGGTCTCCGTGGGCGTGGTCGAGGCCGAACCCGGCGCCACCGTCACCGACGTGATCGAGGAAGCCAACATCGCACTCCTCGAAGCGAAAGACACCGGCCGCAACCAGGTGACCGGCCGAACCGCCCACACCCCAAGACCACCCGCCTGACGAGATCCCCGGCCAGGATTCGCCTACTGATCAACTCGTGATGGCGGCGAACATGCCGTGTGCTTGGCGCATCCAGACCAAGGCTTCGTCGGACACGCAACAGTAGCCGTCGGCCGTTGGGGGCTGGAGTTCCGCATCGTCTTCGAAGTGACGCCTGAGATAGCGCTGTGCGTTGAGTCGGCGATACGGGTAACGAGTGCCTTACTGCGCAGACCGTCGTGGAGCGGAGTCCCGTGAAGATCAGGCTCATTGCCCACCAGGCGATCGGCGAGACCGATCAGCGCCCGGATCCTGGCCTTGGCGGCGACCGACACCCGAGGTCCGTTCACCATCGGTGTTTTCGGTGAGTGGGGCACCGGCAAGACGAGCCTGATGCGCATGGTCGAGCGGAACCTCGCCGCCGACGAGAACGTGGTGACGGTGTGGTTCAACGCCTGGCGCTACGAACAGGAGGAACCCCCGATCGTGCCACTCGTCGGCACGATCGTGCGAGCCTTGGAAGAGCACGCCGGACTCAACCAGCGATTCGGGAACGCCGGACGGCGGCTCACAACGATCTCGACTACCAGTCGACAAATCGCCACCGCCTTGATCATCCGGAATCCTCACGTCGGCAAGCCGGCGGGTACCGCGAGCGCACTTCCCTTCGGGCAACGACGAACATCCGCTTCTGCCGCTGTGGGTATGACTCGGCTACCGCGGAAGTGCGCGATCGCGTGATCCGGCGGGCTGGTCGGCGGCGAGGAAGGGCGTCAGGAGGCGGAGCAGTTCCTGGGGCCGGTCCAGCGGAATGATGTGGCCGCAATCCTGAACGAGGTGACCGGTGAGGTCGTCGGTGACGGGGCGCAACTGCTGTTCCAGTGCGCGGCCGACCGGGTGGGCGCCGATCGCCATGGTGGGCATGGTGAGCCGGCCACCTGACACGGCCTCGCTGATCTGACGCGCGCTGGTCGGCTGGGCGCGGTAGTAGGAGAAGGCGCAGCGCAGGGCGTCGTGTCCGGTGTAGGCGTCGGCGAAGGCGTTGCGGATCTCCGGTGGTACACCGCGACCGTGGGTGCCTGCCGCGAGGAACCAGTCGAGGTACTCCGCCTCGTGTCCGATCAGGACTGTTTCGCCCAGACCGGGAACGGAGTGGAACCCGAACCACCACGGCGGGCCGTCGGCGAGGAAGTCCTCGGCGCCGGGCAGTGCACCCAGCAGCGACTCCATCACGACGAGTCGCCGCACCAGGTCCGGCCGCCGCATGGCGAGCAGGAAGGCGACCGGGGTGCCGGCGTCGATGGCGACCACGGCCGCGGTGGGTTCGGCGAGGGCGTCGAGGATGCCTCCGGCGTCGGCGGCCAGCGTGCCCGCGTCGTAACCCTCCGCCGCGCGGGTGCTGGCGCCGAGCCCGCGCAGGTCCGGGGCGATGACCCGGTGGTGCTCGGCCAGCGGGCCGATGATCTCGGTCCACAGCCGCCAGGTGTGCGGAAAGCCGTGCAGCAGCAGGACTGCCGGTCCGGTGCCGACGACAGCCACGTTGGCTTGGATGCCGTTGGTGGCGATCCGCCGAAGCACGATGTCGGCTCTGTGCCGTGGCGAAGGGGTTGCGGGTGGTGTGCCGGGCACGGCGCCTCCAAGCTGGTTACCATTGGTTACTTGGAGACGTTAGGTAACTTCGGTAGTGCCGCCAAGACGGCACCTTGCCCACAGGTGGTGAGTTCCAGGTGACCTCCCGACCGGCGCGCTCGGCACAAAGTGGACGCGGCGACTTGTTCGATCCCGAGTGCCCGACCCGCCGGCTGCTGGACCGCATCGGCACGAAATGGACGTCAATGGCGGTCAAGGTCCTCGCGGAGGCGGCCCCGCACGAGGTGCGTTTCGCCGAGCTGCGCCGGCGGATGCCCGGTGTCTCACAGAAAATGCTGTCGGTGACCCTGCACAGCTTGACCCGCGACGGCCTCGTCGCCCGCCGGGTGGAGCCCACCGTGCCGCCACGCGTGCACTACCAGCTCACCGATCTGGGCTCGTCGCTCGAGGTCCCGCTAGCCGTGCTCCGGACATGGGCCGAGGAGCACATGGCCCAGATCGACCGCGCCAACGCGATCAGCGACGCCCAAGCCAACCTCGCGGACAGAGGGTGAGGTGTCGCCCGCGAACACACGCTCATGCCACCGAGCGGGCGTCCCGACGGGCGTCCCGCTTCTGCCGACGAGCGAGCGTTCGACTTGGGCGAGCGTCGGTCACGTGGCTGCACGCCGAGGTCGCGAACTGAGTTCTGTTGGTGGCACTTTGGCGCGATGGGTGTTCCGCGTGTCGGGCGTCAGCCGTTTCCTTGACCATGGTTCGCTTGCGATACTCCACGGTATGGTGGTGGGTCGGCAGACCGAGCTGCGTCGGCTGGACGACTTTCTGGGCCGGGTGGGTGGTGGTCCGGCTGCTCTGGTGATCGAGGGTGCGGCCGGGATCGGGAAGACCACTTTGCTCGATGCGGCCGTGGCCGCCGCTCCGCGCGGGCTGACGGTGCTGCGGACCCGGTGTGTGCCGGCCGAATCAGTGCTCGCCTACGCGGGTCTTGCTGATCTGCTCGGCGGCTGTGGTGAGGACGAGTTGGCTGGGCTGCCGCCCCCGCAGCGGCGGGCGCTCGACGTTGTGCTGTCGCGGTCCGATGCCGGTTCCGGGGTCATCGAGCCGCAGGTCGTCGGTCGGGCAACTCTTGCGGTGCTGCGGGCGATCTGCCCGGTTGTGCTCGCCGTGGACGACGCGCGCTGGCTGGACCGACCGTCCGCGCGGACGCTGGCGTTCGCGCTTCGCCGGTCGGACGATGTGGCTGTCGGTGTGCTCGCGACCGATCGTGGCGAGGGCGGACTGTGGCTCGACGATGCCGCGCCGCCGGTTCGGCTGGACCGGTTGGAGCTGGGACCGCTAGCCGATGACGATCTCGCGTTGCTCGTGGAGCAGCGGCGGGGAGCAGGGTTGTCGCGCAGGTCGCGGGACTGGATTGTGCGCATCGCGGCCGGGAATCCGTTGTACGCCTTGGAGCTGACGGGTCGTCCTGACGAGGTGCCGGCTCGGCTGGAGGCCTTGGTCGCGGACCGGCTCGACCGCTTGCCGCGGGCCGCGCACGAGGTGCTGGCGGTTGCGGCCTGCCTGCCCGCGCCGACGGTGGCACAGCTTGTCGCCGTCCTCGGAGAGCCTGCCGCATCGGCTGTGCACACCGCGCTCGACGCCGGAGTGGTGCTGGTGGAGGAGGGACGGCTTCGGTTCCGCCATCCCCTGCTGGGCGCTGCCGCGCTGGCGCGGATACCGCTGTCCGCTCGACGTGCGCTGCATGGCCGGTTGGCGGAGGTGGTGACCGATGCCGAGCAACGCGCCCAGCACCTGGTGCACGCGGCCGACGGACCGGACGAGGTGGTGGCCGCCGCGATCGAGGAGGGTGCGACGCTGGCGCGGGCACGCGGCGCCCCGGAGACCGCTGCCGAACTGGTCGAGGCTGCGGCACGGCTGACCCCGGCGGAGCAGGCGGACCACGCACGGCGGCGGCTCGTCGCGGCCGGACGTTCTGGTGATCGTTGGGCCCTCTCCTGGACCGGATGAGCCAGCTCGGGTTTCTTGAACCCGCGTGGTACCCGCTGGCCTGGTGCGAGCTCGACGCACTCGTCGAGGTCGGCGAGCTGGCCCGGGCGGCGGTGTTGACTGAGGAGTTGCACCGGTTCGGGATCCGCATGGACCGCCCGTTCGCCCTGGCCACCGCGGCCAGGTGCCGGGGAAGGATCGCCGCCGCACGCGGTGACTTCGACATCGCGATGGCCGATTTCGACGCCGCGATGGCCCAGCACGAGAGGTTCGACTGGCCGTTCGAGCGTGCGCGAACGCTCCTGGCTGTCGGTGCCGTGCGACGCCGGGCCAAGCAGAAACGTGCCGCCCGAGACGCACTTGGCGACGCCTTGGCCGCGTTCTCCCGGCTCGGGGCCCGGCTCTGGGCGGCCAAGACGGGGAGCGAACTCGCCCGGATCGGTGGCCGGACCCCGAATTCCGGCGATTTGACCACGACCGAACGGCGCGTTGCCGCACTCGTCTCGCAAGGTCACACCAACGCTGAGGTCGCCGGGTTGTTGTTCCTCAGCGTCAAGACCGTCGCGGCCCACCTCACCCATGTCTACGCCAAGCTCGGGGTGCGCTCACGTACCGAGCTTGTCCGCCACGTGCGTGACACCACCTGACACCCGCACCCATCCCCGGTGTGTTCGGCCCGCAATATGAGTCTGGACGAGGGGTGCGAAGGCGTCGTCGTCAATGCCCCGGTAACCCTGTCGCACGATGGTTCGGTACTTCGCCTCGGACACGACGAGAACGAGCGGTTCCGCCGCCTTCGCGAGCGCGCTCTTGAGCGCGGGTGCGTCCAGCAACCGGAAGCTGAGATCCAGGGCCTCGCCACAACACCCCCTGCGGTCGTAGAGCACTTCGCCGGCGTGCACGACCACACGAAGCCGCAGGTCCTGTTGCCTGGACAGCTCTTCGCCAAGCGCGGGCACGAAGGCATTCAGCAGCAGTGTCTTCGGCACGATCGGGTGGATGACCGCCAGTATCCCGTCCCCCCGGTCGACCAGCGGGTCGCGGAGACGCTCTTCGACACCGGCCGCGTACAGGGAGTTCTCGAACGCCTCGTACAGCACGCGGCGAAGGCGGACCTTGGTGGCGTCCGGTCTCGCCGTGGAGTCCGCGATGTCCACCGCCACGACGGTCCGATGGCAGGGTTCTCCCGGCCATCGCCGCTCTCTTCTACCGAATAAACCCATGGCACGGACGCTACGGTCGCAGTGGCGGGAAGGAATCGGAGATTCCTCGCATCTTTGCGGTATCGCCCGCCGAGCGACAGACGGCCCCGCCATGATCAATAGGACGCCAACACCGCAAAGCTCCACCACATGAACCCGGCCAACGACCACCACACCAACGCCGTCTCAGCGGACCTGTCACCCCGCAGGTCAGCGCTGCGCTCATGTGCTCGACGGCAAGGTGCAACGGCTGCCACTGACTGAGGCAGGGAGCGGAGATGATGGCCCGAGACCACCGCGACGATACCGACGCTCAGGTCGTCCCACCGAGCGAGCCTTCGCCCACTGTCGAGGCGTAGGCCCCGGAGGCACAGAACACGGTGACCGGGGTGGTCGCGGGTGGGGTGGTGCAGGCCCACACGATCAGCGGTGGCGTTCACCACCACACGGCTCCGCCTGGGCGACCGGTGCCGCAGCAGTTGCCCGCCGCTCCACCCGCCTTCATCGGCCGCGCCGACGAGTTGGCCACACTCACCGCTGCCCTGAACCAAGGCTCGCTCGCGGGCGGCACGGTGGTGATCTCGGCGCTGGCCGGCACCGGAGGCATCGGCAAGACCTGGCCGGCCCTGTACTGGGCTCACCAGCATCGTGACCGGTTCCCCGACGGGCAGCTATTCGTCGACTTGTGCGGTTTCTCCCCGGCGGGAAAGCCGATGGAGGCGACCGTGGCGGTCCGCGGCTTCCTCGATGCCCTCGACGTCGATCCCGCTCGCATTCCGACGGCCCTGCACGCTCAGTCCGCGCTCTATCGCAGCCTCGTCGCGGGCAAGCGGGTGCTGATCGTGCTGGACAACGCCGCCACCGCCGACCAGATCACCCCGTTGTTACCCGGCGACCCGTCCTGCACGGTGGTGGTGACCAGCCGCCGACGCCTCGACAGGCTGGTCATGGCGCACGGTGCCCACCAGGTCCGCCTCGACGCCTTCACCGACACCGAGGCCCGCCGGCTACTCACCACCCGCCTTGGCCGGCGCCGTATTGAGGCCGAACCTGGCGCTGTGGCCGATCTGCTCGGCGTGGCTGCGGTGATCGGTGCCGTTGACGACGGCCCAGCCCAGGACGTCTGGGTGGTGGTGGGGCGGGAACTTGTCGGCGACGACGTAGAGCTTCTGGCCGGTCCAGCGGGTACGCAGACTCTTGAGCAGGCCGAGGAACTCGCCGTGTCGTTGCGGCGCCGGATCCGGTAGTGGATCTTGCCGCTGCTCAGGTCGAGGGCTGCGAGCATGTGCCTGAAGGAGCAGTCGGTGTTGCGCAGTCCGCACGTTCGCCTACTCGTACCTCGGCATCCCACCGGACCCCAGACCCGACGACAGCAGGAGGCCTCGGCTCGTGGTGCTGGTTATCGGTGTTGACCAGCACGTCGACATCCGGCCGCAACTCGCTGTGATCACATCAGTGGCTCGTCACCCGGCCGGCGTCGGGTGACGGGCCGACGGATCGACCGGTGGCGCGCGTGGTTATGGCGTGGTCGGCAGGAGGCAGGAGTAGCTCAGGGGGAGCAGGTTCACGAAGGTTCCGCCGGCTCCGGTGCAGATGGCGCGGGCCTCGGAAACGCGCCGGTTGGTCGAACCGAGGGGGTTGAACACGCAGACATAGCCCACCGGGTTCACGGTGAGAGTGAGCACGCCACCGGTCGCGATGCACAGTTCGGTCGCGTTACCCGTGCCCGAACCTGGTCCCGATCCTGGCGGGGTGCTCGTGTTCTCGCAGCTCGCGTGGATATCGGGGTCTGGCGCGGGCCCCTGGCAGGT
Organism: Actinosynnema sp. CS-041913; assembly: GCF_050942485.1. Taxonomy (NCBI): domain Bacteria; kingdom Bacillati; phylum Actinomycetota; class Actinomycetes; order Pseudonocardiales; family Pseudonocardiaceae; genus Actinosynnema; species Actinosynnema sp. CS-041913. The sequence goes on from NZ_CP192037.1 coordinate 5,898,586, forward strand.
GTCGGTGCCGAGGCCGCCGTCGAGGCTGTCCTGGGCGCCGTCGTTGGACGCGCCGATGAGCGTGTCGTTTCCGGCGCTGCCGGAAACGGTGTCGATGCCCAGGCCGCCGGTGAGAGTGTCGTCGCCGGTGCCGCCGGTGAGGGTGTCGTTCCCGTCGCCACCGTTGATCGTGTCGTTGAAGTCCGAACCGGTGATGGTGTCATTGCCGCCGTTGCCGTTGATCGTCTTGGCGGGGTTCGTGCCGCCGCAGTCGATCGTGTCGTTCCCGGGAGTTCCGGTGACGACGGTGTCGGTCTGGGTCACGCCGGCACTCACGACGCAGTTGACAGCGGCGTGGGCGGTCAGAGGGCTGACCGCCCATAAGAACGGGACGGCGAGGACGCCGGCCACCGTGGCGACGACTCCTCGACGGATCTTACTCTGCAGGATTCTCATGCTCGTTTCCTTGACACATTGTTGGCGATGACTCGCACAGCGTGATGCGCTGGCGAAAACTGACCTGATACGAATCGCACGCCACCCACAACCGGCGTGGCTGTCGGCGTCCACTTCCTCCACACGCAAAAACCTCGGCTCGTGGTGCGAACCGCTCATGGCGGCTGACTCACGTCACCGAGGTCTGGGGTGTGACACAGTACGTTACTCCTATTGCAGCAAAGATTGGCGCTGCGTCGCCCGAATGGACGCACGCTCGTACGACGGCAGGACGCCTCGCTGGGTGCGCACGGGCGGCACTCGACCGACGCCCCGGTCCGGTCGGCATCTCGCACCAGACACGACAAATCGAGACCGATTGGGATCCGATTCATTGATGCGACCGCCACGAGTCTCCCGCGAATCGGCTCGGACGAGTTCCTTCGCAGCAGCGAGGTCCATGCCCCCGCCGACCCGTGACCCGCGCCCGAAGCGCAACTCCCGAGGGCCGAGTCGGTCCGGTCTGCGCAGCGGAACCAACGGCACCGTCTTGGCGGCTGGTCGGCCCAAGCGTGGACCGGCACGCCCCCGCAGGCAAGACCTGGCGGCGGGCGTACCGGTCGGACTTCGGTGTCAGAGGCCGAGCAGGGGGAAGAGGACGGCGCCGGCGGCGCCGAGGATTCCGGCGACGGTGCCGTTGACGATGCCGATGACGGAGTCGATCAGGCCGCCGACGATGACGATTCCCATGGGTGATTTCTCCTTGTATCGAGGATCTGGCGTACTTTGGCTACTGCATTCCCTGGGGCACGATCGATGACGACCGGTGCGACGCACGAGTGCCGGAATGCGCAGTCGGCGCACGGACGCCGATACAATCCGGGCCGGCTGATACCGTTCCCTATGCACAAACCCCGGTGTGCGATCCGCCTCCAGTAATTGCGGAGGTGGCGCCACCGGGGTCCGGGGTAACAAGCATCAACCTATACCCTCGACCGGTTGACCGGCACCGCAGTCACCCAAATAGCCGTACGTGCGCACCTTTCGGTGAAGGTCGACTCCCGAACGGAATCCGCGACCTGCGGATTTCGACGAGATCCGACCGGGCACCCCACCGGCGGAATTCCTGGCCGGATTCGAACAGCGGCCGTGGTGACGAGAAACACTGGAATCAATGTTTGACCCACAGCCCCGCGCACGAAGAAGAAAATTCCTCCGTCACCGGGAATTCCTCGCAACGGGATGACGAACCGCCGATTTACTTGCAATTTTGACAAATAAGGCACAGGGTTGCCCCGGGAGCGCAGACGAATCTGATGCGCGGCATTGACCGCCGACGAGATCACACTCACCGATCACTCCCTGGGTGGAACGCCCCGGCGGCGGCAGATCAACCAGAAAAGCTGCGCCCTTGCCATGACGGACGTCCTCGTGCCCTCTCAACGGCGCAGAGGAGAAATCGAGCCATTACAGAAGTGGAGAAGAAGTCATGCGATCGACCACGCGTAGCATCACGGCGGTACGGGTTCGACGTGCTCTGATCGGGCTGGGAACCGTGGCGGGGTTCGCCCTGGTGGCTCCCGGCTCCGCCCACGCCGCCGACCCGGCCGGGTGTGTCCGGTCCGGTGAGAACGTGACCTGCACGGCGGGCGTCCCCGCCGGCCAGGTCCTCGACGGCACCGCCAACGCCAACACCATCACGATCACCGGCGGCTCTGTCGCGGGCACGATCAGGGGGTTGGGCGGCAACGACACGATCGTCATCACCGGCACCGTCGGCCTCAACGGGGCGACAGGCCCTCCCGGTGCGGACGGCACGGCGGGCACCCCCGCGGGAACCGCCGGCGGCAACGGCGGCGTCGGGACCAGCGGCGGCGTCGGCATCAGCGGCACCGGCGTCGTCGACGGCGGTGACGGCACCGACCAGATCACCGTCACCGGCGGTGGCGGCGGCAACGGTGGCGCGGGCGGCAACGGCGGCAACGGCCTGAACAGCGGCGCGGGTGGTGCCGGCGGCAACGGCGGCGTCGGCGGCGTCGGCGGTGCTGCCAACGTCGGGTCCGTCATCGGCGGGGTCGGCGGCGACACGGTCAACGCGACCGGCGGCAAGGGCGGCCTCGGCGGCGTCGGCGGGCTGGGCGGCAACGGCGGTGCGACGGCAGGCGGAGCGGGTGCCGGCGGTATCGGTGGCGCCGCGGGCGCCGGCGGTGTCGGCAACTCCGGCACCATCGACGGCGGCACCACGGACACCGGCATCGACAACATCACCACCACCGGCGGTGCCGGCGGTGCGGGTTCCTCCGGTGGAGTCGGCGGCTGCGGTAGCGGCGGCGGCGCCGGTGGCGTGGGTGGCGCCGGTGGCGCGGGCGGTATCGGCAACTCGGGGACCGTCAACGGCGGCGCCGCGACGGACACCCTCACGACCAAGGGCGGCCTCGGTGGTCTCGGTGGCCTCGGAGCCAAGGGCGGCAACGGTCTGAGTGCCACGCAGCCCGGTGGAGCGGGTGGCGTCGGCGGTGCCGGCGGTGCCGGTGGCGGCGGCAACTCCGGGAACGTCAACGGTGACGCCGACAACGACGTCATCACCAACACCGGCGGTATCGGTGGCAACGGTGGTGCCGGCGGTAACGGTGGCACCGGGTGCGCCGGTCCCGGCGGCGCGGGCGGTCTGGGCGGTGCCGCGGGTGCGGCCGGCACGGGCAACGCCGGAACCATCAACGGCGGCACCGGCGTGAACACCATCACCAGTCCCAATGGCGCTTCCGGTCTGGTCGGTGCCAACGGCGTGGCCGGCGTCAACAACGGCGGCGTCTGCACCTGCTGATCAGCAGCGACAGACTCGCCACAGGGCCGGTGTGCCGGGCAATCGCCGGGCACACCGGCCCTGTCGTGGTCGCTGCTGGAGTTCGCGTTCCGCGCGACTTCGCCGACGAGCTGAACGGGAGCGGTCGGACGTCTGCCGCTCTCAGCCCGTCGGGGCGGGACGTCCGGTGCGCAGGGGTGCGCCGGCGTCGTGCAGGTGGCGTAGGACCTGGGCGTAGGAGGAACGCAGACCGGCCTTGCTGTACGGGATGCCGTTGCGGGCGCAGAAGTTCTCGACGATGGGCTGCGCGCGGCGGAGGTTGGGTCGGGGCATGTGCGGGTAGAGGTGGTGCTCCACCTGGTGGTTGAGGCCGCCGAGCAGTGCGTCGACCCACCGGCCGCCGGTGACGTTGCGGGAGGTGAGGACCTGCTTGCGCAGGTGGTCCAGCCGCTGTCCCTTGGCGATGATGGGCATGCCCTTGTGGTTGGGGGCGAAGGAGCACCCCAGGTAGACACCCATGAGGCCCTGGTGGACCGCGATGAACACGACCGCCTTCAGCGGGGACAGCACCAGGAACACCGCGGTCAGGTACGCGACCGCCGGGAGGAGTTGCAACGCGGCCTCCCGCCAGGGGCGCTTGAGTTCCCCGTGCCACAGGGCCTGCAGACCGGAGATCCGCAGCACGACCGCCTCGGCCAGCAGGAGCGGGAAGAACAGGAACGCCTGGTACTTGGTGATCCACCGGTACAGGCCCTGCTTGGAGCCCGCCTGCTCGCGGCTGAAGGCGATGGCGTGGATCTCGATGTCCGGGTCGTGGTCCTCGTGGTTGGGGTTGGCGTGGTGGCGGGTGTGCTTGCCGACCCACCACTGGTAGCTGATCCCGGTGACACCGCCGTGCAGGTGCCCCACGAGGTCGTTGAGGCGGTGCGAGCGGAAGATCTGCCGGTGTCCGGCGTCGTGGCCGATGAACGCGAACTGGGTGGACACCACGGCCAGCAGCGCCGCGCTCAGCACCTGCCACCAGGAGTCGCCCAGCAGCACCACCGCCGCTCCGACCGCCGCGAGCAGCAGGACGTTGACCATCATCCGCGTCGTGTAGTACCCGCGCCGCCTGTCCAGCAGGCCGGCGTCCTTGAGTTCACGCGTCAAGCGGGCGAAGTCACTGCCCTGTCGAGGGTCGCCAGGTTGTGCCGTGGCCATGGGCGAGGACATCATGAATATCTGCTTTCCGGATGAACGGACACACTCCGTTTCGCTTCCCCGGTGTCCGCGACCTGGGGTGGAGTGGGGCCTGGGAGGAGGCGAACCTGGCCGATCAGTCGGCGTGGCCGGTTCGCGAGGATCACGGGGGCCCACCGGAGTGCGGGCCGTTGGACGCCCCGAGGGTTTTCGGTCGACGGGTGCGCAGGAACCGGATTTGCCCGTCATCGAGTCGAACGCGGCCGACAGGCGGCCGGTTCCCATTATCGCCCCCATGTGCCGCGCGGCACATGCCGGCCCGTTCACCGCAGACCTCCCGATCGCGCCTGGTGTGACCACAGGCCGTCGGGGTCCGGGACGGCATTGCCCACTGCGGGCGATGCCGCTGAATCCCAGAGGCGTCACCGCGGTAGACCTCCACGGTCGCACTCGCCGCTCGTCTTCGCAAGCGGGGTCGGTGCTCGCCGACCGGGCAACGCGCACGTTGAACGTTCCATCGCGATGATTCGAGATCGAATTGAACAGCCAACGACCAGGTACGCCGAATTCATACGCGAAAGAGCGCATCGCCGGATTTTCCGTACCCGCCGGGTGCGCGGCCAAGGCGTTCGCGAAAGGTGTCGTCACCGGGACACCCACCGCCATCAACGCGGCCGCCGCCAACGTCGCCGCGTTCAGCGCCGCCGCCTACGCCACCTCCGCCGGCGCGACCGTCGCCGTGCTCGTCGCCTGCGCGCAGGTGTAGCCGTCCGGCACCGGCTCGACCGGGGGCCGTTGCGTGCCCGGCGGACTGCGGTCACCGCCGCGAAAATGGCGGAAACGACGTCCGGCGACTACCGGTCGGGATATTCGGAGTACCCTTGGAGGTGTCGCCCCGGCCCCCGGCGAAGTCGATCTCATTCGATTGCGTTCCCGGAGAACGAGTCGGGAATCCTCCCGCCCGCGGCTCGACGTCCGCGACGGCAGCGCATCGGACACCACGCCTCACCCACACGAAGGACGGACCGATGTCGACGACCCACGTGCTGATCGACCCCCTGGCACCCGACGCCGCAAGGCAAGCTGAGCGGTCCTGCCCCGCGTGCCCGCACCCGGCGGATGCCCACGACCCCCTCGCCCGGCGGTTCTGCGCCGCGACCCGGGCGGGCGGACTGCACCGGGGTTGCCTGTGCTCCGCCGAGTCGAGCAGCGCGACCTACGGCAAGTCAGGCCAGGGGAACATCAGCGACCGGGCCTGACGCCGGCGCTCGACCTCGGCCCGCGAGGACGCCTGATCGGGGACCGCGGCCCTGGCTTCCGCCAGGACGGTGAGACCGGCCGCGCCGAGGAAGCCCACCTCGCTGAGCCAGGTCCGGACCGGCGGAGCTGATCTGCCCGAGGAGGCTGTCACGCGGGTGGGGCGCGGTGGAGGAGCCCACGTCACCGGACACCGCGCACAACAGGGGTGAGAGCCGACAGCGGCCGTACCGCGACCGCCAGGAGATCGCCGGGCGATGGGATCGCGACTTCCGGTGACGGCGGTCGAGCGGCACTTCGGACGTTGGCGCTCACGAAGCTCTCCTCGCCGGAGCGTGGCATCCGCGGGGTCCGGGCGGGCTGACGAATTTCAGGTATTGAGCGTATTGCCCGATGAGATCCCCGCACAAGGCGGTTCCAAACCTGGTCCGAACGCTTTTCAAGCACTTCACTCTTCCACATCTCCTGCCGGAAACCTCGGAAATCGTTTTCGAGGCGTTCACCGGCGTAATGTGGGAAGTACCGAGGGCGCATCGAGCGCCGGCGTCGAGCCGGCACCGCCTTGGGCGCACCACGAGTCCGGCCGGTCCGGCCGGAGGCGGGAACGCCGAGTTGACTTCGAACCAGTCAGGTCCCCCCACCACCAACCCGGCCACAGGGCCTCGATGCCGGTGGGCGGTGAAACCGCACAACAACGAGGCGGGTTCCGTCGACGGTGGCTGGTGGCCGTGGTCCACCGACCCGGCGACCGAGTTCCCCCCGCTGATCACCGCCATGGCCGCGCGGGGGATGGCCGTGCAGCGGGTTTCCTACCACCTCGACACGTGGGACGTCGTCGGACGCCGCCTCACCGTGCGCGACACGGTGGTGCGCATGGAGGGTTTCCGCACCATGCCGCCGCACACGGTCACCATGATCGGACCTGGCCGAGCCCGGACCCGGCTGCTGGTGATCCCGCCGGCCACGCCGGGTGGCGCCGCTCGGGCCGCGTTGCGCGTCGCAGCGGACACCGGCTCGACCGCAGGCGTCGAGGACATCCTGGAGTGGAACAACATCGTTGTCGGGCGTGCCGGCGCCGCCCTCCCAGGGTGGCGGACGGTCGAGCGCGCGGAGATCGACGGTGGCGTGCTCGACCTGCGGGCGGCGCGCGGCCCGCGACGGGAAGTGCGCCTCTACGAGGACGAGGCCGCGTCGTGAACGCCTCCACCGCGTCGGGGCGGATGGGCACGTCTCCCCCAGCGGCGGTACCCGATTCACCGATCGGCGTCGTCGCGTCCCCCCGGCCGCTGTGGCGCAGGCGTATCCGGGTGAACGTGAGCCGCCGCCGGCGACCGCCTCCCGCTCAACGCTGATCTCCCTCCTGCGGTCCGGCCGACGGCGCGCGGGTCGCACGACCTCGGCGCGCATTCGGGTGAGAGTTCGGCACCCGACTCCGGTCGGCGGGCTGCGGGGTTGCGGCGCGTATCGTGGGACGATCGTGTTCCACGGTGCGGGAGGTTCGGGTCGTGCCCTGCGACCAGGCGGCTGGGAGGTTTCCAGATGGCCCGGTACACCACCAGTCGGTTGGCGCAGGTGAGCCTCTGGATCGCGGAGAAGGCCGCCGACCTGGGCACGCCCGTCTCGGTCGGCACCCTCTGCCAGGCCGCCGTCGCGCGGTTGGCTGTCGGCGGCGCCGTGCTCACCGTGGACACCTCCGGCTGGCCGGAGGTCAGGTGCGCCACGGATGCGCTGGGTGAACGCCTGGCCGAGTTGCAGGTGACGGTGGGCGAAGGACCGGCCGTGGACGTCTGGCGCGGAGGCGGTCCGGCGCTCGTCGCCGATCTCGACGCCCCTTCCAGCCAGGCCAGGTGGCCGATGTTCGCGCCGCTGGCCGTCGAAGCCGGAGCGGCCGCGCTGTTCGCGCTGCCGTTGTGCGTCGGCGCGATCCGGGCCGGGGTGCTGTCGCTGTACCGGCTCGACGTGGGCCACCTCGACGCCGCGGCGCTCACCGACTCGCTGGCGTTCGCGGAACTGGCCCTGCGGCTACTGCTGGACGAGCAGGCCGACGTGGACTCGGCGGACGTCGCCGAGGACGGCCTCCCTCTCCACAACCCCCACGTGCACCAGGCAACCGGGATGGTCGCGGCGCAACTGGACCTGGGCATGGCCGACGCGTTCGCCCACCTGCGCGCCCGCGCGTTCGCCGAGCAGGTACCGCTGGGCGGGCTGGCGGCCGACGTCGTGGCCCGCCGACGGCGATTCGACCGTGACGGAGGACAACCGTGAGCACGCACGGAATACGACCTCACTCTGAGCACACCAGCGGAGGTGGCTGCGATGGACGTTGAACGTCTCGTCGAAACGTTCGTCGAGTTGGCCGACACCCTGGTCGACGACTTCGACGTCATCGACTTCCTGCACATGCTCGTGGACCGGTGCGTCGAACTCCTCGACGTCGACGCCGCGGGACTGCTGCTGGCCGACCAGCGAGGCAGGTTGCAGTTGATCGCGTCGTCCAACGAACAGGCGCGGCTGCTGGAGCTCTTCCAGCTCCAGAGCGACGACGGGCCCTGTATGGATGCGTTCGCCACCGGTACCAGGGTGAGCCACCCCGACCTGGCGGAGACGGACGGGCGGTGGCCGCGGTTCACCGCAGCGGCGACCGAGGCGGGGTTCGTCGCCGTGGACGCGGTGCCCATGCGCCTGCGCAACGAGGTGATCGGCGCGCTCAACCTGTTCCGCAACCGGTCCGGCGAGCTGGACGCCACCGCGCTGCGCACCGCCACGGCGCTGGTCGACGTCGCCACCATCGGCCTGCTGCAACAACGTTCGATCCACCACCACCAAGTGCTGACCGAGCAGCTCCAGGCCGCCCTGACCAGCCGGGTGATCGTCGAACAAGCCAAAGGGCTGGTCGCCGAACGCCTCCAGGCGGACATGGACACCGCGTTCACCGCACTGCGCGGCTATGCCCGCGGGCACAACCTCAAGCTGAGCCACGTCGCCCGCGACGTCATCGCGGGCGACATCGACACCCCGCAACTCCTCAGCGCGCCCACCAGGACCGGGCAGCTCCGACGCTGAGGATCGCAACTCGGGTCAGCCTTGAGGTGGCCTCGCGGGGCGTCCGACCAGGTCTCGGAGCTCCGGGGTGGGAGTTCTGGAACCCCACAGCGTGGGCGAGAAGCGTCGCGCGGCGATCACCCGGAGGCGTCGGCGTGCGGCACGGGGCATTCCCCACCGGGGGCGACGGCGAGTTCGAAGTGCCACATCTCGTTCGCATACGTCTGGCACAGGCCGTACTCCGCGCCGTTCCGGATCACCCAGTCGGCGGCGTCGGTCGGGCCGATGTCGACGGCCTTGCCGGTCACGTGCGTCGATTTCTCCGGGGTGTTGACCAACCTCCGCGCCTCCGCGAGGCTCCCGTGCTTGGCCACGGCTTCATCCAGCAGGCGTTGTTGGTACGCCTTGCTCCGCCAGCCCGAGGTCACCTTCAGCTCGATACCCGCGGCACGTGCGCCCGCGGCGGCCTTTCGCACGGCTGCCAACAGGTCCGGGTCCATCTTCCGGATCGCGACGTGCTGGGAGTAGGGCGAGATGCCGGGGTCGGGGATGTGCCCGTCCTCGTTTGCGCTCTTCGGGAAGCCACTGCCGTTCGTGGTGTTCGACGTGCAGGCCGTCAACGCCGCCACGAGCGCGGTGAAGACCGCCACCGAGGTGAGGCGGCCGGACTTCCGATTGACGTTTTCCTTTGCGCGCACCGCTTCGCAGAACATGTTTCCCCGCTGGTCGTGTCGGATCTGAACACCTCCGACACTGCCGGTTCAATGTCTGCGCCCCGTGCGAGTCGTGTTCTCGTTGTGTGACAGCAGTTCAACACATGTGCTCGACCGCTCCTCGCGGCACGGTGAGGGTGAACACCGCGCCGCCGACGTTGGCGACTTCCAGCGTGCCGCCGTGCAAACGGGCGTTCTCGTGGGCGATGGCCAGCCCGAGCCCGCTGCCCTCCGTGCGGCTGCGGGCGCGGTCGCCGCGCACGAAGCGGTCGAAGACGACCGGGGTCAGGTCGTCGGGTAGACCGGGGCCGGAGTCGGCCACCGTCACGCGCACCCGTCCGGTTTCCGTGCCGTCGACGGTGACGTCGACCGGTGGTGCGCCGTGCCGGACTGCGTTCGTCACGAGGTTGCGGACGATCGTGTGCAGGCGGCGCGGGTCTCCCAGCACGACGACGTCCCCGACACGTCGGACGGGGATGCCCGTGCCCGGCGCGCTCACCTCGACGGCGTCCGAGACCAGGGCTTCCAGGTCGACGACCTCGGGGCGCAGCTCGGCCGCGCCCGCGTCGAACCGGGACATCTCCAGCAGGTCCTCCACCAGCCCGCCGAGCCGCCTCGCCTGGCTGCCCAACAGCTCCGCCGACCTGGCCCGGTCCCCCGCGTCCGGGCTGTGCAGGCCGTCCGCGGCAGCGACCATGGACGCCAACGGGGTGCGCAGGTCGTGTGCCACGTCGGCGACGAACCGCCGCTGCTGCTGGTCCTTCAGCCGTAGCTGTTCGATGGACTCCCCGAGCCGCTCTGCCATCGCGTTGAAGGAACCGGCGAGATCGGCCAGCTCGTCCCGGCCCTGCACGGGCAACCTGGTGGCCAACTCGCCTGCCCCGAACCGCCGGGCGGCGTCGGCCGCGGTGCGCACCCGGCGCTGGATCGCCCGTGCGGCCAACACGCCCAGCGCGCTGCCGAACAGCGCGATCAGCACCGCCACGGCGGCGAGCCGGGTGCGCAGGGTGGCCAGTTCGCTGTCGATGCCGCGCGTGTTGTAGAACTCGGCCAGCAGCAGGCCCGGTTCGACCTCGCCGACGATCACGAGCTGCGAACCCACCGGGGTGTCCACGGTGTAGCGCACCGAACCCCGGCGCCCCCGGATCTCGTCCACTTCGGACACGGGGAGCTGACCGGGGAACGACCCCGTGCCGGCCACCGGGAGGTACATCCCGTCCCGGGAGACGGAGACGGGACCGGACGTCGGGGTGAAGTTCACCAGTGCCCACGTCAGGCCCAGCCGCGCCCGCATGTACTCCGCCACACCATCCACAACGGACTTGAAGGCGGTGCTGCGGACGAGGAACTGGTGCGCCTGCTGGGTGTCGGAGTCGAAAGCGGCCTGCGCCGCGGCGGTGAACCGCTCCCTGGTGGCCCCGGCCTGGAGGTGGTATGTCGTGAGCGCCATCGTGACGGTCGTGACCAGGGTGACGACCACGACGGTCAGCACGATGCCGGCCCGCAGGCCCGGCCGCCACGTCACGGCTTGACCAGGCGGTAACCGAATCCCCGGACGGTGCGCAGCAGCACGGGGTTGGTCGGCTCGGGCTCGATCTTCGCCCGCAGGCGGGCCACGGCGGCGTCGACCAGGCGCGAGTCGCCGGAGAACCCGTAGTCCCACACCCGCTTCAGCAGCGCCTGCCTGCTCAGGACCTGACCCGCGTGCTCGGCGAACTCGATCAGCAGGCGGATCTCCGTGGACGTGAGGTTCAACTCCTCGCCGTTCCGGGTCACGACCATCGCGACGGTGTCGAGTTCCAGGTCGCCCAACGTGTGCACGTGCTGCCGCGACGGCTGTGCGGGCACCGCGCGACGCAGGACCGCCTTGATCCGGGCGTCGAGCACTCGCGGCTCGACCGGTTTCACGACGTAGTCGTCGGCACCGCACTCCAGGCCCACCACGATGTCCACCGCGTCACCGCGAGCGGTCAGCAGAATCACCGGAACCGTGTCGCCCGACCGGATGCGGCGGCACACCTCGAACCCGTCGACACCGGGCAGCATCACGTCCAGCAGCACCAGGTCCGCGGCCTCCCGCCGCTCGACCAGGCTCTCCAGCGCCTGCTCTCCCGTGGTCGCCACCGCGACTTCGTGCCCGAGGCCGCGCAGCGCGAGCGACAACGCCTCGGCCAACATCGCGTCGTCCTCCACGAGCAGCAAGCGCGACACTGGTGGAACTCCTCGTCCTCGGCACGCCCCCTCGCCCACAAGCGTATAGGCCCACCATTGACGACGAGTGTGCGCGCCCTGCCCCAGAATGATGACAGGTCTGTGACGAAGTGTGACGAACGCGCACAGCCGCACCCCGGCCACCACGGCCGGCCTCAGGGCTCGTAGCGGAACGGGGCTTGGCTGCTGCGGATGCACACGGCCTTGCCCGCCTCTTCCGAGGTTTGGAATTCCGACACCTCGGCCTGGTAGCGGCCGATCGCCGTGAAGTCCACGCCCTGCACCGGTGTGGCCCGCAGGTAGTCGTCCACGTGCAGGCGCGCGACCCCGTCGGCGTCGGTGTCGGCCGACCCGGCCAGTGCGCCGCCCTCGGGCGGCCAGCCGACTCGGAACTCCAGCACCAGCCCGGCGACCGGCTTGCCGCCGTCGACGACCCGGGCCTGGAGGTCGAGGTCGGCCGCGGGTGCGCCGCTGCCCTGGATGACCACCGGGTCGACGGTCACCGTCGTGTCGCACGCGTCCCCGCCGCCGGTCGCGCAGGCCGACACGGCCGCCCCGCACAGGACGACCGTGCCGACCACCGCTCGAAGCCGTTCAGCAGCCAGGGCCCGGCCCCCCGTTCTTGTCGAACGGACTGTACTTGAACGCCGTGGCCAAATCGATCAGCGGGCGGTCCTTCTCCTCCAGGCCCGGGTCGAGGAGGCTGAACACCAACTTTTGGTCCTGTTTGGACGGTGTGTAGACGAACCCGGACAGGGTTCCGTTCGGCTCGACGTCACGCAGGTGCCGCGGCACCCGTTCGAGGTCGAAGTCGAACAGCTCCGCGTCGCCGATCTTGAGCACCAGCTTGGCGACCGGGCCGTACTCCTGGTCGTAGAGGTGCATCCGCACGGTGTTGCGGGTGACCGCCGGGTCGAGCAGCACCCGGTTCTCGTAGAACGGCTTGATCGTCGGGTCGTCGAACTTGAGCACCTTGATCTGGAGGTCGACGTCGATGTTCATGACCATGTCGTCCATGCCGACGCCGAACTCCCGGTAGTCGCCGTCGACACCGAGTGCGAGGTACTGCTCGCCGGGGTGCACCGAGAACCTGGTGAACCCGTCGGCGTGCAGGTAGACCGTCCCGATCTCCATCTTGTTCACCTGGACGTGGCCGCCGAGGTGCAGCGCCGCGACGTCGACGCCGCAGATCGGGATCCGCAACGCCGGGTCGGGGATGGTGATCCGGTCCGTGCGCAGCGAGAACGCGCCGCCGATCAGGATGGACCCGGCGGCGGGCGAGGAGGTGACCGTGGTGTCGAAGCTACCGGTCACCACGTTCTGCACGATCTCGGTGGTCACCTGCGACCCGGCGTCCTCCAGCTTCAGGAAGGCGTCGTGCAGTTGCAGGTGCACCGGTTTCGCGTTGATGCCCAGCGTGCCGCGGACGAACGCCTCGACACCCAGGCCCGCCGCCGGCGCGTCGACCCTTACCTTCGGAACCTTGAGCGCTGTCCCGTGGCTGTCGGTGCCCTCGATCCGCACGGTCACGCAGTTCGTGCCGACGCACGCCGGGATGTTCGTGACCGATGCCCGCGCCGAGGCGGGCTGACCCGAGAACCGGGCCGTGACGCCCGCGTCCACCAACGTGATCGGCGAGGACGCCTCGACGCGCACGGTCGAGTTCTTCCCGAAGCCACCGGTGATCCCCATCCGGGCGGGCACCCCGAACACGTCGAGCTCGCCGACCAGGTCGCCGTGCTCGGTGGTCGTGCGCGCCTCCGCTTTCAGCGCGAGCGTCTCGATGGCGGCCGAGCTGTCGTAGGCGACGGCCAGCGTGCTCGGCTCGGCGGGGTCGAGGCTCTGGTCGAACCCGAACGGCCCGATGTGCAGGTCGAACGGGGCGGGCAGCCCGCTGAGCTTCGCCTGGGCGGCGGCGTGCGGCACCCGGGCGATCAGGTCGTCCAGCGCGACGTACGCGGTGAGGTCGACGCCGGCCGGCGGCTGGTAGCCCACCACGTCGACCTTCTGGTTCTGGATGTCGAGGTCGACCCGCGTGGGCAGACCGGGCAGGTTCACGGTCCCGACCGCGCCGAAGCACCTGCCGAACACCTTGCACAGCGGCGTCTCGTCGCGCGCGCAGCCCGCGCCGCCGTCGCACCCCTTGGCTTCCAACGCGACGCCGTGCGGGTAGAACGGGGCGCCGCCCACCGCGTTGATCGCCGCGACCTTGCCGATCCTGGCCTCGGCCACCAGCCCGACCGGGCGGTCGGTCTCGTAGTGGAACTTGTCGCCGCTGTAGTCGATGAGCAGGTGGCTGGGCAGGCTCACCCGGCCGACGCCCGCGAACCGGGTGTCGTCCGCGCCGCCGGCGGCCAGCACCACGTCGCCGTCGAAGGCGAACACCCCGTTGCCCGACCGCATGTCGAACGCCAAGCCGTGGTCCTTTTTGGACACCGACACGGCGGAGAGCCCGTCTACCGAGGCGCTGGCGTCGAGGTCGCCGGTGAGCTGCCGGTAGTGCGCCGCCACGTGCTGTCCGGCGGGCGCGGTGGCCCCGGGGTGGTTGGTGACCGCGAACCGGGCCGCGCCGACCGGGCCGGTGACGCCGCGGAAGTCCAGCGCACCGCCCGACCACTTGGCCGTCATCTTCGTGGGCAGACCGGTCGCCTGCGCGAACACCTGGTGCCCCCGACCCTGGAACGGCACACCCGCGGCGGCGAAGGTGAGGTCGCCCAACGGGTCCGACAGCGTCGAGGTGAACGTCCCGGCGGGCACGTCGGCCCGCACGTCGATGTCCTTGGGCACGCCGGTGGCCGACGCGGACAGGTATCCCCTGTCCACGCCCCACAGCGCGGCGGTGATCTCGTCGATCCCGGCCGAGTTGTGCACGCCGAGCGTGGTGACCGCGTCGAAGGCGCCGACGACGTGGACCGTCGCGGGCAGCTTCGAGATCGTGGCCCGGCCGCGCAGGGTGCCGTACGCGGTCGAGGTCGCCGCTTCCGCGTCCACCCGCAGGGTGCCCAGCGGCGCGGACGCCCGGTAGCCGACGTCCACCCGGGCCGGGTTTCCGTCGACGGTGATCGGACCCACGGTCAGGTCGACCGCGGCGGGCAGGCCGTCGAGCCGGACCAGGCCCTCCAGCCGGGGCAGGCCGGCGAGCAGGCCGTCGACCTCCAGGTACGCGCTCAGCGGCGCGCCGGCGGGCTGGCTGTAGCCGGTGAACTCGACCTGCTTGGCGGTGAGGTTGAGCGCGAGGGAGGTGGGCAGGCCGGGCAGGCGCACGGTGCCGACCAGGCCGAGGCAGCGGGGGAACAGCGTGCACAGCGGGGTGTCGTCGCGCGCGCAGCCCGGCCCGTCGTCGCAGCCCCGGGCGCGGACCGCCACGCCGTTGTCGAACAGCGGCGCGCCGAGCCCGCCCAGTGCCTTGACCTTGCCGACGCGCACCTCGGCGGTCAGGCCGATGGACTTGTCGCCGGTGTAGGTGAGCCTGCCGTCCGCGAGGTCCTGCACCAGTTCCAACCGGGTGGGCAGGTGGTCGATCCGCGCGGTCAGCGCCAGGCGGGTGTCGTCGACGCCGTTCGCGGCGAGCACGACGTCGGCGTCGGCGAACACCGGCTGACCGCCGGTGTCGGAGTCCAGCCGGGTGGTCTGCTTCGCCGCGCCGCGCGAGTACTCGGCGTGCGACAGGTTGCGCACCAGGACACTGCCGTCGAAGTCGCCGGTGGCCTGCCGGTAATGCACCGAGACGTGCTGGCCCGTCGGCGCGGTGGCGCCCGTGTGGTTGGTCACCGCGAACCGGGCGGAGCCGAGCGGACCGGTGAGCCCGCGGAAGCGCATGGCGCCGTCGGCGAAGTCGGCGTCGAACCGGGCGGGGACGCCGGTCAGCGCGGCGATCGCCACGGTGTCCCGGCCGGCGAACGGCGTCCGCGCCACGGCGTCGATGCCGCCCAGCGGGGCCGACATGGTGCCTTCGAGGTGCCGTGCCGGGAGGTCGACCAGGATGTCGACCTCGGTCGGGACGTCCGTGACCGCCGTGGACAGGTAGTGGTGCGCGCCGGGGTCGAGCGTCTCGACGCCCTGCGGACTGGCGAATAGCTCCACCCGCGGGACCGGGCTGGACGCCCGGTAGCGCACGCGGGGACGCTCCCCGAGGTCGTAGTCCACGTCGACGGACGCGGGCACCCCGTCCACCGCGGCCACGGCGCTCGGGCCGGTGGTGGTGTCGACGTAGGCGGCCCGCACCCGTTGCACGACGCTGCTCGCGCGGAACGCGACCTTGCGCTGGGCGGTGTCGAGGTCGAACGACAGCGTCGCGGGCAGGTTGGACACGTCCAGCCGGGCCTTCTGGTGGCCGTCGACGTGCCCCGCGCCGACGAACGCCTGTCCGCCGGGGGTGAACTCGAAGGCGCCCCGAGGGTGGTCGCCGAAGAACACGTCGATCTTCTTCAGGCCGGTGACCCGGGCGCTCGCGCCGAGCCCGCCGCCGTTGAGCACCAAGGTGGTGTGGTCGCCCGCGAGCGGCGCGAACGCGCCCTGGTCGCGCGACACGAACACCTCCGCGGAACCCAGCGCCTCGGCGGCGTCGAAGAGCACGTGCCGGCCGGGGATGTCGACGTCGACCGTCGCGGACGTGGGGATGTCGCGCAGCGCGCCGCGCAACACGATGGCCGGGTCGCGGTCGAGCACTGCCACGTCGAGCGCGCTGAGCCGGCTCGCAGCCGTGTAGTCGAGCTTCACCTTGTCCTGCACGGAGGTCAGGACCGCGTTCCACCGCGTCGGCACGGCCTTCGCTTGGGCTTGGACCGCGCGGGTCAGGTCCCGTCCGGTGTAGACGTAGTCGGCGAAGAACACGTCGTCGATGGCCGAGTCGGCGGTGTACTGCACCGTGGCCTGGGCTCCGCCCGCCGGTCTGGTCAGCGCCGCGGCCACCGAGGTGGGCAGCAGGTCGACCTTGAGCTGGTCGAAGCGGTTGGCCGCGGGGCTGTTGGACAGCACCTGGGTGTCGAGGTGGGTGCGTTCGCTGCTGGACGAGTCGACTGTCGCCTTCTGGTCGCGGTCGGCGGCGCCGGGGTCGATGAAGGCGTGCGCGGTGAACAGGTTCGGCACGGGCGAGAAGCGGGCGCTGGCGACCGTCGGGTCGACCGCCTCGCCCTGGTCGGTCTCGGCGACACCGGCCAGCCCGGCCGTCACCGCCATCGATTCGCCCGCCCCGACCTGCACCACGGTCGCCTTGATGTCGAAGATCCCGCGGACGGCCTGGACCGGGTTGAACGTGTAGAGGCCGAGGGCCGCGGTCGGCAGGCTGGAGCCGCGCCGGAGGCCGTCGAAACCGACCGAGATCCGCTTGCGGGTGGGCAGGTCGTAGACGGCCCACACGTGCGCGGGAAGGTCGCCGCCGGCGTGCTCGCTGGTGGGCAGGCGCACGCTGAGCACGCCCAGGCCGGCGTGGACCAGGTTCAGCAGCGCCTCGACCTTCTGCCGCAGCAGGTCGTTCAGGCTCGTGAGTAGCTGCTCCAGTTGGAGCCGCTCGATCAGCAGCTCGGGGTGGAGGATGACGTTGATCGGGTCCTTGAGCAGTTCGACGACCACGTTGAGCCGCGCGGTGGTGTCCGCGATCTGCCGTTCGAGGTCCAGGACCTCCCGGGACGCCCCGACGACGTCACCGAGGGCGGCGACGGGGACCAGGTCGGCGAGGACGTCCGGGGTGCGGTCGCCGGTGACGTCGACGATCGCCGGCACGGCCAGCGGCAGGGTCAGCGAGCAGGACACCGCCTTGGTCGGGGACTCCGAGCAGATCCGGTAGGTGATCCTCGGGATG
Source organism: Actinosynnema sp. CS-041913 (assembly GCF_050942485.1). Classification (NCBI taxonomy): domain Bacteria; kingdom Bacillati; phylum Actinomycetota; class Actinomycetes; order Pseudonocardiales; family Pseudonocardiaceae; genus Actinosynnema; species Actinosynnema sp. CS-041913. The sequence goes on from NZ_CP192037.1 coordinate 5,916,005, forward strand.
CCGTCGGGCAGTTCCTGCAGCAGCGCCAACGGGTCCACCGGCAGGGGCGGCGGGAGGTTGCCCGACGTCACCGCGTCGATCAGCTCCTGGAGCGTCCCCTTCCGCGAAGGGTCGAGCACCTGCGCCGAGGACACCTGCGGTTGCAGCTTGGTCGCGTCGAGGTCCGGTGCGCCGTCCGGCGCAAGCCTGCCCGCCCGCCCCAACGCGGCCGACGCGTCGGCGGAGGTGGCGTCGACCAACTCCTGTGCGGGCCGGGTGGGCAGGTCCAACGTGGTCGGGCGCACCGGCGGCTCGGGCACGATCGCCTGCCGTTCAACGGTGACCCGGCCGTCAGGCCCGGGGTCCACCTCGGGCAACGGGGCCACCGGCTGAGCCCGCGACGGCTCCCGCCCGACGTCCGGCGCACCGTCCGGCCCGGGGTCCAGCGGCGGGAGGTCCCGCGGCGGCGGCAAGGGCGCCGACTTCGCGGCAGCGCCGGCCATCTCATCGACGACCGGCTGGGTGGCCGACCCGGTGCCGGGCTCCGCCGAGGCCGGAACGGCGGTGGCGCCGACACCGAGGACCGCCGCCAACGCGACGATCAAGAGCTTGAATCTGATCCGAACCGGTCTGGCCGTGAGAAACGCATGCCGACGAAGACGTGCCACCGGAACCCCCCTGGTCGATGCACAGTGACCGAGGGCCCCCACCCCCGTCCGGTTGAACTCACCACAGATCACCTTCGGCGGTCAAGCGGGTTCACGATCTGCCGGCACGATCGGAACGCTCCACTGCGGCCGATCGGGACGATGGCGCGACCGGCCGGGCGGTGTCGCCGCCGGAGGTGCCGCACCATCCGCGGTCAAGATGTTCAAGGCCGACGGCAGACGACCGGACCTCTCGACGAGACCGGTCGGGTCGCCCGACACCTGGGTGTCGTCGGGACACCTGATCCGCAAGCCGATGTCGATCAGCGACGCGGCCTCGCCCGGACAATCGACTCCGACTCCGCGCGCGATGGCCGAATGCGACCTGATCTGCGGCCTGTCCGGCCTGGGCGCCTACCACCTGCACCACAATCCGCAGCACGAGATCACCGACGAGGTGCTGTCCTACCTCGTGCGGCTCACCGAACCCCTCCCCGGCAGCACCGACGACCTGCCCGGCTGGTGGACCGACGTCGGAACCAGATCTACGAGCCCGAGGGGCATGCCTTCGGCGGCCCCGACGGCATGACCGTGGCCCACCGTCTCTTCCATTCCGACAGCCGCCACAGCCTCGTCCACCTCCGCACCGGGCAGGCGGCGATCGGAGAGCGCGAGTTGCCCGTTCTGCTGTGCAGCACGCTGCTGCGCGGCGCAGGCCAGGACCGGCTGCACCGCCTACGAACCCAGCTTTCGGCGACTCATGACCACCGACACCTCACCCGGCAGCCTGCTGCCGGCCGACACCGCACCGCCAGCCGCCTGGGTCACCGCGTTCGCCGACGCCGGCGCGCCCTGCGCGACCTCGCCGCCACCGGTTCGCCGCGTCTCCGACTTCGGGTAGCCGGCTCACCCGCATCGGCGCAGGTCTGCCGCTGGTAACCGTGGGCTTCCCACTCCGCTTGAGCGGCGTGGGAAGCCCACGGTCAACTACCTACGGTCAGGGGCACACTCGCAGTGAGCTGATCTTGTTGTCCATGCTGTACTGCGCCGTGTTGCCGCGCCAGTTTCCGACCGGCCACACTCTTCCCTGGTACTCCTTGTCGACGTGGGTGCACCAGACTTTGCCGGTGCGGTTCCACACCGACGAGATCTTGTCGTTGAAAACGAAACCGCCGATCGGGTTCGCCAGATTCTCCGATCCCCACGCGAAGCGGGCGAAATGCCCGCCGATGACGCCCGCATTCCCATTGGGATACTCCCACACGCAGAAGTAGCCGTCGAGGCACTGTTCCCACGAAGCCACGGACACCGGAGTGTCGAGCGGCGTCGCGTGGGCTGCGGCCGGTGCCACAAGGGCAGTCGCCGCGACAAACCCCAGCGCAGCAGTCAAACCTTTCAGCCAACGCATGCTGTTCACAGCCTCTCTCATCCATCGATGCCGGATGGTCCGGCGTTGCCTCATCCCCTCTTCGAGGCCGAGGCAATGGTCACCGGTGTAGTGCAGACGGGTTGTCCGGTGCCGGAAGGATGGATGCCGGACATCAACGTCCGGTCAATGGGAATCGACGTGGAGCGCCGGTCGGAAGTGTCGCGTGTTGAACGACTGGTACACCTTGATGGCGATCCTAGATGTGGAATATGCGCGTGGTCACGGGCACAGTTCCTGTTGGGGCACGCCGGGGAAATGTAGCGCCCAGCCAACGGCTTCTTTGTCCACGTCGCGGCGGGCACAAACCTTTCCCAACAGACTTTCGGCGTCCAGGTCGAACTTCCACAACCAGCCTTGAGGGCTGACGGATACAGCTTCACGCGTATCGGGACGGTAGCTCCATCCGGCCACGGGGTCGCCGAATTTTCCGATACCTACGACTCGGCGGAAGCCTTCCCGGCCCTTCACGTCCCATACTTCAAATGACGAAGGGCCGGTCATCGCCAGTGTCCGGCCATCAGGGCCTAACTCGACCTCGGATACGGTGCCGAGCTGCTGACTCAAGTCGACTCGCAGCGTAGGAGCGTACAGGTCCCCGACGTCGATGACAGCAGGTGCTTTTTCGCGCTGCCTGACGGCGAGCGATCGCCCGTCTGCGCTGTACGTCAAGGTGACGTCCCAGTTCTCTCCGGAGGAAGTGGCGGCGATACCTGCTTGACGCGGTGCGCCGTCGGGCTCAAGGCTCCAGAGTTCCACATCGGTCTCTTTCGTGACGGGATCAGGCCGGACGACCGCTGCTGCTCGCCCGTCGGGGCGCAAGGTGATCCTCTGTCCGTGCCTATCGGGCAGTGCGAAGCCTGCGAACTGTCCCGAGCTGTCTCGCCGCCATACCACAATGCCACTAACTTTAGCCACGTTTTCACAGCTCAGATCGATCCAGAGGACGTTCAGCTCGACCGGATCCGGGCCATCCCGGACTCGTTGGGGCGAGAGGCGACCTGGGGATCTGCGCCTGCGCGATGCAACTATGTCCTAAGTGGACAATCTTTCGTAGTGTCATCCGGCCTGTTCGGCGGACGAACCTGGCCCTGACCAGCGGAAAGCTTAAGTTAGTGGCATTGCGCCATACCATCACGTTGTAGGCCGATCGACATTGAGGCGGGACCGGTGCGCCCTCCGGGATCACACCGTCCGGTACCCGACTCACTCCGGCCATGGTTTCCCCGGATTCACTGATGCTGTGAATCAATGTCGGGCAGTTCAGCGTGGCGATCACACGGGGATGTCTCTGGTCGGTAACGTCCCACAGCCGGGTCAGCCGCTCTTCGGAGAGCGCGACAAACCGCCCTTCCGGACTGAATACCGGAGGGTAACGTCCCTTCCAGATCTCGGAGACGTACTTGTCCCGGTCCACTGACCACAGTCGATATGGTGATTCGGGGTTCAGTGGCCTTGTCGTCACGATGAAGCGTGCCTGAGGTCCCACATCGTGCACGTGTTCGTCGGCCGACAGGTCTGTTCCGAAGATGTATTCACCTTGTCCTGCGGTGATGACGCGCAAGGCATTGAGGGCTTCCGCCGTGGGCGCCACCCGGTAGGCCGCGAGCGCGAGCAAAAGCCCTTGATGGGAATCATCTTCCGCAAGAACCAGTGCCGCATCGGCAGCTCTCAGTGACAAGGCGTTGTTGCGCTCGCTTGTGGCGGTTCGTTGGGTGACCACGGCGTATGCGGTCATGCCAGTGAGCACCACCACGAGCACGGTCAACACGGCGACGAACTGCCGCAACCTGCGGGCGCGACGCCGGGCCACCGCTCGTGCGGCCTGGTCCGCGGAGATGCTGGCGTCGAGGAACTCCTGCTCCGCAGCGCTGGCCGGCCCACCACGGTCGGCCCATTCCCTCGTGGCATCAAGTCGAGCACCGCGCAGCAGGGCATCGGGGGCCCTGTTCAGGCTGAGCCAGGTGTGGGCGGCGTCGGCCAGTTGACGGTGCAGGCGCAGGTCGTCGCGATCGTCCTCCAGCCACTGACGCAGTCGTGGCCAGGCTCGGATCAGCGCTTCGTGGGTGATTTCCAGGGCATCGTGGTCCCGGATGAGCAGCCGTGCCCGGATCAGGGTGTCGAGCACGGCCTCCAGGGTGGAGTCCTCGTCGAGTTCGGCGGTGTCGAGTCGCCGTCTGGTGTCCTCGGTGCCTTCACCGAGTGCGACCAACCTGCCGAACAGCGTCTTGGCGGTCCGTCGCTGCTGGGCGTTGAAGCTGTTGTAGATCTCCTCTGCGGTCCGGCTCAGCGCGCCGTCGAGCCCACCGCCGGCCTGATACGCGGACAGTGTCATCAGGCTTCCGCTCCTGCGCCCCCACACCTGCAGCAGCACGTGCGACAGCAGCGGCAGCACGCCGGTCCGCCCGTGTGCCTGGGCGATGAGCTCGGCCAGCAACCGGCTCTCCACGGCGCAGCCCTTGCGCATGGCGGGTTCGACGATGGCACGGCGCAGTTCGTCGGTGGTCATGGGTCCGACCACGACCTGTCCCTCTGGCAGAGCCGCGAGGAGGGAGGGGTGTGCCGAGAAGTGGGCGAAGAAGTCCGATCGCACGCTCAGCGCGACTCGGCACCTACTGCCCTCGGTGGACGCCGCGGTGATCAGCCCGGCGATGAACCGCTCGCGCTCGGCGGTGTCACGGCACAGCGCGAACACTTCCTCGAACTGGTCCACCACGACCACCATTTCAGCGCGCTCGTCGTGCCCGACCAACGCCTGCAATACCAGCCGGTGCAGGCCACGCTCGTCATGCCACCACTCGTCCGCGACCACGCTCGGCACGACGCCCAGGACGGACGCGAGATGAACACACCCCTGTTCAATCGGGCGAGCTCCCGGAGCGAAGGTCGACACGACGGTGCCACGAGCTCGCAACTCCGGGACGACACCCGCTCGCAGCACCGAGGACTTCCCCGAGCCGGAAGCGCCGAACAACACCGCGATCCGCCGTTCCCCAAGCCGGTCCAGCACCTCGGAGACCAGTCGTTCCCGGCCGAAGAACAAACCCGCGTCATCGGGACCGAACGAGCGCAAACCAAAATACGGCGCTCCAACTGCGACCTCGTCGACTGGCCCAGGAACCGCCGCGCGTGCGTTCAGTTCCGTGGCGACCGCATGCCAGCGTTCCTTCCACTCGATCTCGTTTCCGCCGCACGCGCGAACGAAAGCAAGCGTAACGTCGAGGCTGGGAAGTTTCCGCCCTGCGGCGGCCTCAGCGAGCGTCGTCGACGCATAGTGCGCCAGACGAGCCAGCTCCCGATAGGCCGGCAGCCCTGCCCGAGCCCGCAAAAGCCGCAGGTCAATCGCGAATCCCACGAGTGCGGAACCGTCCGGCACAAGCGGCTGCTCGACACGCGGCACACGTCCACCTTCCAACGGTCCGGACAGCCATTATCCGGACCGCGTTGTCAAGTGTCCACCTCGACCGCCTTCGACTTTGATATGCCGCGGATTTAATCGAGTCAGGTTACTGGACAGTCATGCTGATGATCCCGGTGCGAGGTCGGCATACCCAGGGATTACCCGTCGGAGCTTCGTCGCAAGATTTCGACCCGCCCAAGGCCAGCAGCACGGTCGCGCAGGTCCTCCATGACCTGGAGATCAGCGAGCTGACGAACTACACCTGGCGCGGCCGGTCGGTGGCCACCACCGTGGCCGGACCAGCGTGGAGTTCAACAAGACCGGCGTCGACGTGCTCGAAGGCCGCGATGAGGGAGCGTGCTCCGGGTCCGGAAGGAAGCCGACCTTCCCGGTATTCCCGATAGGCGGCCTTGGTCAGTTCGCCCTTGCGGCTTTGTTCCTCCCGCTTGAGCTCTACGTGCAGCCGGGCCTGTGCCCCGTCTGGCCGGGCGGCGTACTCCTCGGTCGTGGACACGTTGATCTGTTCGAGGTCCACTTTCGCCGCCAGAGTCCATGCGGGCGGCGAGCCATCTCCAGCGCCAGTGTTTCGGCGGGCCGTCCGGCCGGTGACGTCGCCGTCCGGGATGGGCGCCTGGCCCAGCCGGCCGCCCACGGGGCTGTTGACCCGGTCGGACAGTCCGGGCGGAATTCCACCGACGCGGCCGGTGCCGCAGTGGAGGGCTGAAACCGCCTCCGCTGCCACCTGTCGCGGCACGAGGGGCGCGCGGCGCCGATCGGGCGCTCGGTTTGGGAGCAGTTGAGCGCACTTGACGCCTCGTGTTCAGGGGCCGTCCTGCCGACGGCCCCTGACGCTGGAACACCTTCTCAAGGCATACCCGGCGCCGTGGACCAGACGCCTGCCGTGGTGAACGCCGCCCGCGCCCAGGTGCGGGCCAGGGCCTCGTTGGGCTTGATCGCCAAGGATGGGCGTCGTGAGCGCTCCCCTGGTCCGTCGATCCGACATCACCATGTACCTGGTCGAGAGCACCGCCGATCTGGAACTACCCCGGTGCGTTCTGGCGGATCCTGCTCCATCGCGACGACATGGGTCCGACCGACACTCCAGAGCCGTACCTGCAACCGCGCCGGCTCACTCTCAACCCGGGCGCCGAGAAACTCACGATCTGGTGGCCTGAGCAGAAGCTCACCGACGACCAGATGACCGACGGCCAGGTGACCGACGAAGCATTCACCGAACACGGCACCGCGGTCTGCCTGAGTTCAAGATCGGGGGTGTCCCGTCCTGGATCCAGGAGCGCGAGTCCTACTGCTGCCCCTGTGGCACCGACCTGGTGTACGTGTGTCAGCTACCCGAGAACACCAGGTTCGACAAGAACCCCCACCAGCCCGACGCGTCCGACCGCGACAAGTACCTACTCTTCCTCGGTACCGAGTTCTACATCCTGGCCTGCCCGGCACACTGCAACCCCGCTGCGGCATGGCCCGTCAACCACAACTGAACCGAGGCCGCTCCACTCCCCCGACGACGCTCGGTGCTCCACGGCCTCCGGGCCGGTGCCCCACACCATGCAGGACCCGTTCGCCGAAGGCCCGGCCACCTGGCAGGCGGCCGTGAACAACAGCCCGCCAACCGCGATCAACCGGCGGGACAAGGAATACGCGGCGCGGTCGGTCACCGGCCCGACTCTGCCCACTCACCCCGACGACCGACCGCCTTCCTCGGTCAGCGGTGCGACTGCACGCCCACTCCTCTCCGGTGACGATGCCGTACTGGTGCTCGCGGTCACGCTGATCGCAAACCCGACCTCTGCCCCGCCCTCCGATCGGGGAAGTCCCGGAACGCGACCCTGAACCTGCTCGGAGCACCCTGTCCTTCGTGATGTGGCGAAGGTCGCCGTGCCTCACGACGACGGGACTGTACAAACGTCGGCTAGGGCACCGGTTGCGTGATCAACCAGCCGGGGCCGGGTGCGAGGTCGAACCCCTGCTCGTTGGCGAAGTGTCGCTGGTCGAGCAGGATTCGCTTGCGCAGCAGGGCGATGCTCGCTGCTCCAGAGGTTGGTCGCTTGAGCGGCTCGACCTCGTTGACGACGCCTTCGATGACGTCCCTCGGGCCTGGCAAGCACCCGAACAGCTCGATCACGCAACCGACCACAGGGTCACCGAGGGCGTGTGCCCTCGGTCCGCCCCGTGCTGGAAGGGGTTCACGCGCCGCCGCGGATCACGCGGGACGCTGCGGACGACGACGTCGGTCGACCCGCCGTTGTAGACGCGGAAGTCCATGCCTCCCGCCTGTGCTCCGCGGATCGCGGCGTCGGACAGGGTGAAGATCGCGGTCTTGAGGGCGCCGGAGTTGGTGTTGGTGACCGTCGGGGTGGAGGCCGTGGCGGTGCTGTACTGCACGCTCCACTTGGCGGTTCCGGTGTCGCGGTAGGTGACGGCGATCCGGAACGCGCGTTCGGTCGCCGGCGCGAAGCGGGGGTCGACGTCGAAGTAGATGTAGTCGTTGCGGCTGGCGTGGTCGGTCCGTCGCGCGAAGTTAGGTCACCGCGGGTTGGGTGACGTTTGCAGAACCCGTAGTGCTGGGGGTGCCAGGTGAACTGCTCGGTGAGAGTGGTGCGACCGCCTCCCTCGACGTCCCGCTGGAGCAGGTCCTTCTCGTAGTTGTGGTAGCGCCGTGTGCCGTTGTAGCAGCCGTCGTAGACATCTGAGGGTCGCGCAGGCATCGGGCGCCTGGCCGACCGCGTAGCCCGCGCTCTGGCGGAAGTAGTTGCGCAGGGCCGCGAACCGCGGGTACCCCGCGTCCTGTTCGCCGGTGCGCAGGTCATGGGGGAAGATGGCCTAGTTGTGACCCTTGCGCAGCATGTTCACGAGGGTTCGACGTCAGTGGCCGCGAAAGGCCTCTTCCAGCCACCAGGACGCACGACGAGCGGTGACCTTCGCATCGATCAGGAGCGGGGTGTCGCGCGGGCCGTTGAGCCACTGGGTCAGGCCGGCGAGGTCGGCGCGGCGGCGCACGGTCAGTGCGGTGCAGCCGAAACCGCGTCCGACGGCCGCGAGGTCGGTGTCGGGGAACCGCACGGTGTCCAGCGGATGCCCGGCGGGACCGAAGTGGTGGAACTCGGCGCCGTAGCCGCTGTCGTTGTAGATCACGACGACCATCGGCAGGTCGAGCCGGACCACGGTCTCCAGTTCGGCGATGCCCATCAGGCCTCCGCCGTCGCCGAGCGCCGCGACCGGCAGGCGGTCGGGTTCGGCCAGGGCCGCGCCGATGGTGGTGGCCAGGCCCAGGCCGATCGACTGGAACGCCTGGGTGAAGCAGAATCCGCGTTCGTCGGGCACCGAGAGGTACGCGCTCGGATAGCCCATGAAGTTGCCCGAGTCCACCCCGATCACCCGGTCGGCCGGCAGCAGGTCGTCCAGCCCGATGGACAGCGTGCGCGGGTCGATTCTGTCCACTTCGGACTCATCGCGGTAGGGGACGTCGCGCCAGCGGCCGGAACGCGCGATCCGCGAGGCCAGTCCGGACGACCGGTAGCCCGGCGATTCCTCGACCCGCAAAGCGGCGGCGACGGCCCGGACGTCGCCGACAACCCCCAAGTCGACAGGACGGTGCGCACCAAGGGCGTCCGCATCCAGGTCGACCTGCACGACGGTCGCTTCGGGGCCGATCAGCGTGCCGTGCCGCGTGGTCCACATGTTCAGCGCGCAACCCCAGCCGACCACGAGATCCGCGTCGGCGATCAGCTCGGCGGCGAGCGGGCCGGAGAAGCCGCCGGAAATGCCCAGGGACCACGGGTTCCCGGCGAACAGCCCGTTGGCCACGGCCGACGTCGCCAGCAGCGCGCCGCATCGCTCGGCGAGGCGTTCCAGCTCGGCGCGGGCGTGGCGGGCGCCCCGGCCGGCGACGAACACCGGGCGACGCGCCTTGGTGATGGCCGCCGCGAGCGCTTCGACGGCTGAGGGGTCGGGCGTGGGTGGGAGGTACGTCGGCACGGGGTCGATCGAGCCGACCGGAGCGGGTTCGGTCTGTTGGTCCAGCGGCAGGTTGAGCACGACGGTACGACGTTCGTGCGTGGCGCGGCGAACCGCTCGCACGACGGTGTCCACGGCGGATGAGGCGGAGGTGACGCGTTCGGCGACGGCGCCGACGGACGTGGCGAGCGCGGTCTGGTCGACGAAGAAGTTCGAGCGCGATGAGGTGGCCTCGGCGGCGAGCACGATCATGGGGGTCCGGCTCTTGGCGGCCTCGGCGATGCCGGTCATCGCGTTCGTCAGCCCGCAGCCTTGGTGCACCGACAACACCCCGAGCTTGCCGCTGGTACGCGCGTACGCGTCCGCCATCGTGGCCGCACCGCCTTCGTGCCGGGCGGCGACGTACCGCGCTCCCCCCGCGATCAGGCCGTTGGTGACGTGGAAGTTCCCACTGCCGACCACGCCGAACACGTGGTCGGCGCCGAGATCCGCCAGTGCGCGGCCGACAGCGTCCGCGACCGTCATCGTTCGACCAGCGCCAGCACCCGGGTCGGGCTGCCCGAACCACCGACGATCGGCAGCGGCGCGGTGAGCACCACGGCGCCGGTCGGCGGCAGGACCGCGAGGTTGCGCAACTGCGTCAGGCCGTACTTGCCCGCGCCCAGGAGGTAGGAGTGGCAGGGGAAAGCGGGCTCGAACGAATGCGCGGCGCCCGCGTCCGTGCCCACGGTCTCCACACCGACGCCGATGATCGGGGTCTCCTCGGCGAGCCATCGGGCGCACTCCACGGAAATGCCGGGACTGTGACCGCCGTTGAGGAACTCCGACTGGCTCTCACCCCGGGCGTCCCACCCGGTCCGGTACAGCAGCCAGCCGCCGTCCGGCAGTGGGCCGTGCGCCTCCTGCCACTGCTTCACGTGCGCGATCTCCAGCAGGAAATCCGAGTCCTGGGCCGCATTCCCGGCGAAATCCAGCACCGCGGCGGGCGCGACGAGTTTCGCCGGGTCGACCTGGGACACGTCCTCGCCGTCCCTGCCGGTCGCCCAGTGCACCGGCGCGTCGAAGTGGGTGCCGGTGTGCTCCCCGGTGTGGATGTCGTTCCAGTACCAGCCCGGTCCCCGGTCGTCGTAGCGGCTGATCTCCTCCAGCCGGAACGGGATCGTGTTCGCGAACGGTTCCGGGAGTTGCAGCAGCGGGGTGCCCGAGTGCAGCGGAGCGGTCAGGTCTACGACCTCGACCCGTCCCGAGCCGAGCGCGCCGAGCAGGTCGGACAGAATCGACATCAGCCTCTCCCATCTCACAGAGCTTGAACCGCTGCACCAGCCGGTGGCGGGTCAGGGCGTCGAGGAACCGCTACGGTACTTGACCTTCAGCCGCACGACACGTCACACCGGGATGTTCTGCGACGGGCTGCCCGCAGGCACGAACACCCCGAGCAACCGGAGGAATCCTTCGCCACCGAGGTTCTCCACCAGGTGGTGGACGCCGGCCGGAAGGTAGAAACACGTGCCCGCGCCGATCGTGGACGTCGAACCCGCGATCTCGACCCGACCGGTACCCGACAACACGAACACCATCTCGCTGTAGGGGTGGTAGTGCATGGGCGTGCGGATCGCCGGGATGTACCCGACGAACTGGGTCACGCCGGAACACCCGGTCCCGGGGTCGAACAGGGTCTGGTACTCCCGGTCGCTCACCGCGTCCTGCTTGACCTGATCGGCGAGGTCGATCCACAGGCGGTAGTCGCCGCACGCCACGTCGGGATGCTGTCGCGCCGTGACCGACACGAGCACGACCTCGCTGTCGGTCGTGATCTCGTAGACGTCCTCCCCGACGACGAGTACCGCGAGTTCCGCGCGCAGCGCCTGGCTTTCCCCGTTGACGTGCAGCGTTCCGTCGCCGGACAGCACGAACAGGGTCTCCAGCCGCCCGGCGCCCGGCGAACGCGGCATCGAACGGCCGGCACGCACGTGGTAGACCGCCTGCCGCAGTCCGGCCGCGTCGTCCCGGTGGGTCTCGCGGACGTCGACCGTGTCACCATCCACACAGGACGGTTCGACCAGGCCGTAGTGGAAGACCTTGCTCACGATTCGACCTCGACTTTCAGGGTGACATCGGCGGCGTAGAGGAGCCGGACCGGACAGGTGCGCTCGGCGTGTTCCGCCATCTCGCGCACCTTGTCCTCGGCCACGCCCGGCGCGTGGACCACGCAGGACAGCTCGACCCGGGGGATGCGGAACCCCTCTGCCGTCTGCACGAGGTGGACGACGGCGACCGCGTCGATCGACTCGACCGGGGTGCCGTTCTCCTCGGCCAGGTTGGCCAGCGACATCGAGAAGCACCCGGCCAGCGCGGAGCCGAGCAGCTCCTCGGGGTTGGTCGCGGGCTCCTCGCCGACCCGGCTGCGCAGGCTGAACGGCAGGGACGCGCCCCGCCTGCCGAGGTCGAGCGTCCCGCTTCCGGTGGACGCCGGACCGTGCCAGCTCGCTCGGGAGGACCTACGGATGTGCAGCACCTGTGTCTCCTCGGTTCTTCGCGCGGTAGTCGGCGATCGCCGAGCACACCGCGTCCACATCGGACTCGTCGTTGAAGTAGTGAAAGGCCAGTCGCAGCACCGTTCCCCGCGGCGCCGTGGCGATCCGGCGCGCGGACAGGTGGGCGGCGAGGGCATCCGGGTTCTGGTCGACCAGTGCCACCTGGGGGCCGGGGTGCGCCGGGTCGCGCGGCCCCCACACCTGCTCGCCCGCATCGAGCAACCGCTCGGACGCCAGGGTCGCCAGCTCGCCGACATGGCGCTCGACGTCGTGCAGGTCGACCCGGGACAGCAGCCGCAACCCGGCGTTGGCGCCGTAGACGGCGGGGATGCCCGGAGTGCCGGTCTCGAACCGGCGCGCCTCGGTCGGGTAGTCGACCTTCCTCGGGTCGAACCGGAACGGGTCGACCCGACCGAACCAGCCGGTGAGCTGCGGCGGCAGGTCGTCCGCCAACCCGCCCCGGGCGTAGAGGAACGCCACACCGGGCAACCCCAGCAGGTACTTCAGCGCGCCCGAGACGAGGTAGTCGCAGTCGAGCGCGCGGACGTCCACCGGTAGCACCCCGGCAGCCTGGTACGCGTCGACGAACACCCGCGCGCCGACCTCGTGCGCCTTCTCGACGGCCTCGCGGACCGGCATCCTCGCGCCGTTCCGGTAGGACGCGATCGGCACCGACACCAAGCCGGTCCGCTCGTCGATCGCGGCGACGAGTTCGCCGATGTCGACGGCGGCGTCCCGCTCGGGCACGTGCGTCACCCGGGCGCCCCGCGCCGCCTGGGCCAGCCAGACGTGGCCGACGGACGGGAACTCCATGTCGGTCGTCACGATTCCGGGCCGCGCCGACCAGTCCTTCGTGGAGGCCACCTGGTACGCGCCGTCCGACGCGCAGTGGACCACCGCGATCTCGTCGGGGTCGGCGTTGACCAGCGCGGCGAACCGCCGCCGCGCCTGCTCGACCTCGGCCATCCACAGGTCCCACGGCGCGGCGTGCTCGCGCATCGTGAAGGTCATCTCGGACAGTGCGGCCAGCAGTTCGCCCGACAGCGCGCCCTGGCTGCAACTGGCCAGGTGCACGGTGTCGGCCAGGACGGGGAAACACTCCCGGAACTGGCGGCTGGTGAGTTTCACTGGCATGACACCTCAAAACTTTTAGTGTGACTAAAGGATGGTAGGGAGCCTCGCCGAGCCAAGTCAAGGATGCGCTGACCCGCGTCCCCACCGCACGAACTCCCTGAAGCCTTGTAGGCAAACCAAAAACCGGTCGGTGACCATGGCGGCCACGCAAAAGCAAGCCGTCGGTGGCCGGGACCGTCAGTAGCTCGGCGGCGTCACCGACAGCATGAACCGCACCGGTTTCGTCGTCTCGTTGAGGTACCGGTGCGGCAGCCGGGAGTCGAAGCTCCCGCTGTCGCCCGGCTTCAGCTCGTACCGCTCACCGTCGACTTCGAGCACGAGGCGCCCGGTCAGCACCACGACGCACTCGTCCGACGGGTGGCTCCAGCCTGTCTCCGAGGACGCCGCGCCCGCTTCGAGCAAGCCTTCGAGCACCTCGATCTTGCCCACGCCCGCCGACACCCGCTGGTAGACCAGGCCACCCTGCGGCGAGCGGATGTCCATCCTGCGGTCCTTGCGCACCAACGCGACCCGTTCCAGATCGGTGTCCTGGAACAGGTTGAACACCGGGGTGTCCAGCGCTCGCGCGATCTTGCGAACGGTCTCCAGGCTCGGGTCGGTGATCCCGCGCTCGACCTGACTGATCAACCCGACCGACACGTCGGCCGCCTTCGCCAGCTCGGTCGCCGTCATCGACCGCGCCGCGCGCAGCTCCCGAATCCGTTCGCCCATCACGGTGTGTGCTCCCCTATCGTCGTCGGCTCGGTCAGACAGTAGTTAATCCAACATCGGCAACACCTGCTCACCCAACAGGCGGATCGCCGCGTCCGGGTCGGGGCCGAGCGGGCCGCCGATGCTGAGCTGGGTGACACCGGCGGCGAGGAGCCGGCGCAGTCGGACGACGACCTCGGCCGGGGTGCCGACGACCGCGAGCCTCAGCATGTCGTCGGTGACGAGCTTCGCCGCCGCGTCGACACCGTCGGCCTGCATCGCGGCCGTGACCGGCGCGAAGTCCGCCGAGCTCAGACCGACCACCGCGAGTTCGCGATCGGACAGGTACGGCCCGAAGAACGCGATCGTCGGCCGGATGAGGTCGCCCGCCACAGTCGGGTCGTCGGCGACCGACACCCAGACGCAGCCCGCGATGTCCACTTCGGACGGATCACGGCCGGCCGCCACCGCGCCGGCGTGCACCCATCCGACCACTTCGGGCGCTGTCTCCGGGGGGAACAGGATCGGCAGCACGCCGTCGCCGTAGCCGCCCGCGGCGGTGAGGAACTCCTCGCCGTATGCGGTGACGTGGAGCGGGATCCGGCGCCTCGGTGGCGTGAAACCGAGCGCACACCCCGGTTTCCACCGGAAGTGCTCGCCGTCCGTCGGCGCCTCCTCCCCGGCGATGAGCGCGCGGATCAACCGGACGGCCTCGGCCGTGCGGCCGGGGATGGCCGTGCCGTCGATACCGAGCTTCGGGACCATCCCGTCGGTGTGCGCGCCGATCCCGGCCAGCGCGCGGCCGCCGGACAACAGGTCGAGCGTGCCGAGGTAGGCCGCGATCTCCGACGGGTCCACGGTGCCGGGGTTCATCCCGAGCGCGCCGACGTGGATGCGCGACGTGCGTTGCGCCACGGCGGCGCACAGCGCCCAGGTGTGCAGCATGAACGGGTCACTGGCGAACCACACCTGATCGAACCCGGCCTCCTCGGCCGTGACGGCCAGGTCGACCAGTTCGGCCGGTCCTCCGACGAACTGGGTCAACCGGATGCTGGTGAGGACCACTTCTGACGCACCTTTCGCTTCTTGCCGCCGGAGCCACCGGAGAGCCGGTCCCCGACGTTGTCGCCGAGGATGGTGAACGCAAGGACCACGAGCGCGATGGCCAGACCCGGGAACAGCGAGTACCACCAGGCATCGAGCAGGAACCCGAGCCCGTCACTGGTCATCACGCCCCATTCCGGGGTCGGCGGCCGGGCGCCGAGGCCGAGGAAGCCGAGCCCTGCGCTGGCCAGGATCACGAATCCGACGTCCGTGGTGGCCAGCACGACGATCGGCCCGACCGCGTTGGGCAGCACGTGCCGGAGCAGGATGCGACGGGTCGGCACCCCGAGCACGATCGCGCTGTCGACATAGGGCCGTCGACGGACCGACACGACCTGCCCGCGCATCAATCGCGCGTAGGAGGGCCACCACACCGCCGCCAGCGCTATCGTGGTGTTGACCAGGCCGGGTTGCAGCGCGACCACGACCACCATCGGCAGCAGGATGTAGGGCACCGAGAGGAAGACGTCGGTGATCCGCATGAGCACCTCGTCCACCCAGCCGCCGCGAAATCCCGCGATCAGCCCGAGCCCGCCGCCGACGATGGTCGAGAACAGCACCACCGACACACCGATCGCGAGCGAGATGCCGGCTCCGTGCATGATGCGGCTCAACAGGTCCCGGCCGTTGTTGTCGGTGCCGAGCAGGTGATCCGCCGACGGTGGCCGGAGGCCGGCGCCGAGGTCGATCGCGTTCGGGTCGTACGGTGCGAGCACACCCGGGATGACCGCCATCACGACCGTCACCCCCAGCACGGCGAGGGCGACCGCGGTGGACGGTCGCCATCCCGCGAGGCTGACCCGGCGGCGGATCCGACGCGGCGGTCCGGCGGTCATGACAGCCGGACTTTCGGGTCCAGCACCGCGTGCAACACGTCCACCAGCAGGTTGACCACGAGGAAAGCGACGGTTGCCACGAGGGTCACCCCCATCGCGGAGTTGTAGTCCAGCATGGTGATCGACTCGTAGGCGTACCGGCCGACACCCGGCCACTTGAATATCTTCTCCACCAGCACGGAACCGCCGAGCAGGTACCCGAACGCGAGCCCGGTGACGGTGACCACCGGCATCATCGCGTTGCGCAGCGCGTGCACGTACACGACCCGGTGCTCGGGCACGCCTTTCGCCCGCGCGGTGGCGACATACGGCTCGGACAACGCTTCCAGCATCGCCGCCCTGGTGGTCCGCATGACGCGGGCCAGGGTCGGCAAGGCCAGCGTGGTGGCGGGCAGGACCAAGTGGTGCACCACATCCAGGAAACCCGCGCCGTCGCCGCGCAGGATCGCGTCCAGCGAAGCGAAACCGGTGATCGCCCCGGTCCCACCGGCCACGTCGGCCTGCCCCTCGCTGGGCAACCACCCGAGCTGGGCGTAGAACACCACCACCAGCACGATTCCGACCCAGAACACCGGAACGGCGACCCCGGCGAGGCTGAGCACCCGCCCCAGGTGGTCGAAAATCCCGCCCCGACGGGTCGCCGCGAGCACACCGAGCGGGATGCCGAACGCCAGCGCGATGATCAGCGACGCGATGGTCAACTCGATCGTCGCGGGCAACGCGCCCAGCAGGTTCGACAGCACCGGCTGCTGGTTGGTCAGCGAGTCGCCGAGGTCGCCGCGCCCCAGCCGCAGCAGGTACAGCCCGAACTGCGTCACCAGCGGCTCGTCCAGCCCGGCCTGCTCGCGAATGCGCTGCACGGCCTCCTCGCTCGCGTTCAGCCCGGCCAGCACCCGCGCCGGGTCGCCCGGGACGATGTGCGTGAGCAGGAACGTGATCAACGAGACCGCGAGCACCAGCGGAACGGCGATGAGCACCCGGAGCATTACGAATCGGCCCATGGACTACGACCGTGATCGGCCGGGCAGCCACAGCCCGCGTTCGACCGGCTCCCAGAAGTTCAGCGTGACGTCGTCGAGGAACGGCTCGTAGGGGTCCACCTTCTTGTATTCGGCGTACGGCCCGGACCAGTCCTTGCGCCGCTCCTTGTACGCGCGGCGCTCCGCTTCGGAGTGGTACTCGAACAACATCGTGTACCGGCCGGTCGGCGTCAGCGTCGCCGGATCGACCTCGTGGTAGTAGGACGCGGCCTTCCACTCGGGGAACAGCTCGGCCCGCCGGTCGGCCACCCAGCGGAACCAGGTCCGCATCCCCTCGTGGTACTCGCGCGGGTCGACCCCGTCCCGGATGGTCCACGACTCGACCTCGATGATGCTGTTGTCCTCTGCCATGTCAATCCTTCCCCACGATGGACAGGTCGGGCCGCGACAGCGCGGATTCCCGGTAGTTGCTGATGTTCTTGCGGACCGCCCGGCGGTCGACGTCCTGGTACAGCGGCAGCCACGGGGCGTCCTGGCTGATCTGGGCCGACGCCGCGAGCCAGTCCGCGTCCTGCGCCTGGTGATCGGCCGAGCCGCGCGCCCGGTCGAGCAACTGGTCGACCTTGTCGTTGCGGTAGTGCGCGAGGTTGCCCTCGACCGACCGGGACGCCTTGCCGTGCAACTTGCCGTACAGCAACGCGTCCGGGCTGGCGTAGTTCAAAGTGGACTTCCAGGAGAAGAACGGCAGTTCGCCCTTGCCGACCTTGTCGATGATGGTGGACAGGGGGAGTTCACCGATCGAGCACTCGACGCCCACCTCCTTGAGGTTGGCCTGCATCACCTCGGCGATCTGCTTGAGCGTGCCGTAGCCGGGCACGTAGGTGCTGTCGATCTTCAGGCCGTTGCCGTGGCCGGCCGCCGCCAGCAACGCCTTGGCTTTCGCCACATCCCGCTTGTACACCACGATTTCACCGTGGTCGGCGTACCCGCCGACGAGGCTGCCCGGGATCGGGCCGCGCAACGGGATGCCGCTCTCCTTGACGACGTTGGCCATGATCGCGTCGTGGTCGATCGCGTAGCAGATCGCCTGGCGCACCCGGACGTCGTCGAACGGCGGCTGTTCGGTCTGGAAGATCCAGTAGGTGATGTCCAGCAGCGGCGTGGCGAGGACCGTCACGTCCTTGTTCTGCGCCAGCCGGTCGATCAGGTTGACCGGCAGGTTGCCGACCACGTCGAGGTCGCCGCGCTCCAACTGCAACGCGGCGGTCGACGGCTCCACCGGCGAGTTGAACAGCACCCCGGCCAGCTTCGGCCTGCCGCGCCAGTGGCCGTCGAACGACTTGACCTCGATCACCTGGTTGGGCGACCAGCGGACGAACTGGAACGCGCCGCTGCCGGCCATGTTCCTGGCCAGGTACTTCGCCGCGGTCGGATCGGCCTGCGTCTTGTTCGCCGCGACCACCGCCGGGTTCACGACCGAGCCGACCGCGTCCAGCGCCAGCGTCCGCAGGAACGGCGAGAACGGCGCGTCCAGCGTGATGAAGACGGTGCCCGCGTCCTTGGCGACGATGTTGCCCGGCTTGACGTGGTCGATGAGCAGATCGCTCGCGCCCTGCCCGACTTCCATCGTCCGCCGCAGCGAGGCGACCACGGCGTCGGCGTCCAACGTACTGCCGTCGGAGAACTTCACGCCCTGGCGCAGGTGGAAGGTGTGGCCGATGCCGTCCGGCGTGACCTCCCAGCGCTCCGCGAGGCCCGGGGAGACGTCCTTGCCGTCCCCGGTCAGCTCCAGCAGCCGGTCGTAGACGTTGTGGATCACGATGCCGGAGTTGGACTCGCCGGTGGAGGCCGGATCGAGTCCCTTCGGCTCGGCGGACAACGCGTACCTCAGCATGCCGCCCGAACCCGATTGGCCCGTCCTGGTGTCACCGCAGGCGGAAGCGAACGGGACGAGCAGTGCGGCGCCACCGGCCGCGCGCAGAAAACCCCGCCGGTTCAGGGGTGAGTGGTGACCGGTCACGATTGGCCCTCCGTCGGGATTTGCGAGCGGCGGATCTGGGGAAACAGGCAAGCGGCCAGGTGGTTCGGCGCGAACGCGGCCAAGTCGGGCAGGCGGGTGCCGCACTCCGCTTGGGTGTGCGGGCATCGCGGCCGGAAGTGGCAGCCTGCCGGCGGATTCATCGGGCTGGGCGCCTCACCGTGGAGCCGGGTCGGTCCGCCCGGCGTCAGAGTGGGGATCGAGGCGAGCAGGGCTTGGGTGTAGGGATGAACCGGAGACTCGAAAATGTCCTGCGCGGTACCGGATTCGACGATCCGGCCGAGGTACATCACCGCGACGCGGTCGGCTATCTGACGCACCACGGCCAGGTCGTGGCTGATGAAGACGTACGCGATGCCGAGGTCGGACTGCAACCGGCGGAGCAGCGCGATGATCTGGGCCTGCACCGACACGTCGAGCGCCGATGTCGGCTCGTCGCAGATCAGCACCGCCGGCTGCGGCGCGAGCGCCCTCGCGATGGCAACCCGCTGCCGTTGCCCACCGGAGAGTTGGCGGGGGTGATGGCCGGCCATCGCGGGTTCCAGACCGACCCGTGCGAGCAGCTCGGCCACTGCGGCTCGCGCGGAGCCGACGCCGTCGGGCAGGCCGTGCACCTCGAACGCCTCACCGATCAGGTCGCCGACGCTCATGCGCGGGTTCAGCGAAGCGAACGGGTCCTGGAAGACCATCTGGATCCGCTTGCGCTGCGGCCTGCGCCTGCGTTCCGGCAGCCCGGCGAGGTCGGTGTCGTCGAGCATCACCCGGCCGGACGTCGGCTGTTCGAGGCACACCAGTGTTCTGGCCAACGTCGATTTCCCGCAGCCCGATTCGCCGACCAGCGCCAGCGTCTCGCCCCTGCCCAGTTCGAAGCTGACGTCGTGCACCGCGCGAACGACACCGCGCTTGCGTCCATTTCGGACTTGGTAGTGCTTGACGACGTTCTCGGCGCGCAGCAACGGATCAGCCACCGGCCACCTCCTCCGCGCGGTGACAGGCGACCAGTGACTCGTCCGCCAGGACCCGCAACACCGGCTGCTCGGCACGGCAGATGTCGATGGCGAACCGGCAGCGCGCTGCGAACGCGCATCCGGCGGGCAGCGCGGCCGGATCCGGCGGGGAGCCGGGGATGGAGCCCAGTTCCTCGACCCGTCGTTCCACCCTGGGCACCGATTCGAGCAACGAGATCGTGTACGGATGCCGCGGTGTGCGGTAGAGCCGGTTCAACGGACCGGTTTCGACAACCTGACCGGCGTACATGACCGCGCCCCGCGACGCGACCTGCGCGGCGACCGCGAGATCATGGGTGATCAGCACGAGCGCGGTTTCGTACTCCCGGCGCAATTCCTGGAGCAGCTCGATGATCTGGGCCTGCACGGTGACGTCGAGCGCCGTCGTCGGCTCGTCGGCGAGCAGCAACTCGGGGCCGAGCGCGACGGCCATCGCTATCACGACGCGCTGGCGCATGCCGCCGGAGAGCTGGTGCGGGTACTCCCCGGCACGCCGCCGCGCGTCCGGGATGCCGACCCTGGCGATGAGGTCGGTCGCTCGCTCACGCGCGGCCTTCTTGGACGCGCCGGTGTGCACGCGGAACATCTCGGCGATCTGGTCGCCGACCGTGAACGACGGGTTCAGCGCGGTCTGCGCGTCCTGGAAGACCATCGCGATCTTGCTGCCGCAAAGCGCGCGGCGGCGCTTGGCCGGCAGGGTGAGCACGTCCTCGCCCCGGTAGACGATCCGGCCGATCACCTCGGTCCCCGGGTCGAGCAGGCCCATCACCGCGCGGGCGGTGGCCGTCTTGCCGCACCCGGACTCACCGAGCACTGCCATGGATTCCCTGGCCGACAGGGAGAACGACACGCCGCGTACGGCGCGAACCTCCCGTTCGCCGTGGAAGGTCACGCGAAGGTCCTCGATCGCGAGCAGTGCAGTGTCGGCAGTGGACTCGCTCATCCCGCCTCCGCCCTTGGAGATTTCGGGAAGGCTAAATCCGTTTAGCTACACTGTCAACGCCTGGCCGAGGCCCACGCCGTGGAATCCCCCGTCATGCCGGCCGATCCGGCGTCGCCCGCGCTGATCGACGAAGCCCTCGGGTGATCATCCTGCTGCCGCAAGAAGAATGATCACCCGAGGGCTTCGCTCATGATCGACCAGAAGTCCGGCGGCGTCCCAGGCGTGATGCCACGCACTGGTCGCGGAAGTCGATGGCGGAGAGGTCCGGGCTGAGCAAGTCGCTAGCCGTTCGGCAGCCGGAGTGTGAACGTCGTCCCCTGACCCTCCGCGCTCACAGCGGTCACGTCGCCGCCGTGCGCTTCGGTGAGCTTCCGGACGATGGCGAGCCCGAGTCCGCTGCCGCCGGTCTGCCTGCTGCGGGACTTCTCGGCCCGCCAGAAGCGGTCGAACACGTGCGGCAGGTCCTCGGCGCTGATGCCGGTGCCCGTGTCGGCGACGTCGATGACGGCGGTGTGCCCGTCGGCACGGGCGGTCACCGCGATCGAGCCGCCACCGGGCACTTGCCGCAGCGCGTTGGTGACGAGGTTGTCCAGAATCTGCCGCAGTCGCAGCGCGTCGGCGCGCAGCATCAGTCCCGGCTGCGACGCGACAGACAGGGTGATCCCGTTCTGGGTCGCCCGCGGCCCATGCGCCGACCGTAGCTGCGCGAGCAGGCTCCCCGCGTCGAGTGCGTCGAGGCTCAGGCGCAGCTCGCCCGCGTCGGCGGCGGCCAGGTCCTGCAGGTCGTCCACCACGTGCTGGAGCATGAGCGCTTCCTTGAGCAGCAACGCGATCAGTGCCGGGTCGCGTTCGCTGATCCCGTCCTCGGCGGCTTCCAGCCAGCCACGGATGTTGCTCAGCGGCGTGCGCAGCTCGTGCGCGATGTCGCTGACCATTGCCTTGCGCAGCCGCTCCATCCGGGCCCGTGCGGCGGACATGGTGTTGAACGCCGAGGCGAGCTGGGCCAGCTCGTCCTTGCCCTTGACCACCACTTGCGGGGTATCACCGCCGGCCACCCGATGGGCTGCCCCGGTGAGCGCTCGCAGCGGGCGGATGAGCCGGGCGCAGGCCGCCGCGGTGACCAGGACCGCGACGAGCAGGATCGCCAGCGCGACGGCAGCGATCCGCCGCCAGTTGCCCTCGGACAGGTCGAAGGTGGTGGTCGGCGCTCCCGCCGGGCTGGTGACGAACAGCAGCGCGGACTGCGTGACATAGGGCGCTAGCTGCTCCTGCCTGGTGGTGGTCACGCAGGTCCCGATGGCCTGCTCGTCCCTCGGCACGTTCTCCTCGAACTTCGGCTGCCAGGTCAGGCTCGGGTCGAGCTCCACCGGGAGCAGACCTCTCCTGTCCAGGCAGACGTTGACCAGCTCTTCGAGGGCGAACACCGCCCGGAGATCGCTCAGCTCGGACTCGGGCATCCGCGAGTCGAGGCACCGCTTCTCCTCGCCCTGCGCCTTGGCCGGGTCGTCGATCAGAGCAACGTTCCGCAGGCACTTGAGGGTCCCCGTGTGGTCTTTGGGTGCCCGCTGGTCCGCGGGCACCCAAAACGGGCCGAGCGCACGCCTGTCGATCCGGTCCCGCGCGGCGTCGGGCACCAGGACCGGGTCGACGGCGAGCGGGTCGATGACAGCGGAAGCGGTGGCGGGCAGTGGACCGCCGCCTCCGCCGACGTCGGCGATCGGCCGGCGGTCCCTGGTGAGCAGAGCGATCCGGCGGTTGGGGTGCTGCGCGGCGAGACCCTGGACGACCGGCGTGACCTCGTTCCAGTTCGGGTGCGTCGCGGCGTATCCGAGCAGGGTCGAGTAAATGTTGTTGTCCACGGCGAGTTCCCGGCCCTGCTCCTGCTCGATCGAGCCACGGGTGATCTGCGCGACCAGCCATGCGGTCGCCGCGATCGAGCACATGGCGAGCAGCACGGTGACCCCGAGCAGCCGGGTGAAGATGCTACGGCGCATCGGCGCGTCCGCCGGTGAGTTTGTATCCGACGCCGTACACGGTCACCAGGTGCACCGGGTTGCGCGAGTCGGCCTCGATCTTGCGGCGCAGGTTCTTCACGTGCGCGTCGATGGTGCGCCCGGTGATGTACCGGTCGAAGCCGTGCATGCGCTCCAGCAACTGCTCCCTGGTGAACACCCGGTCCAGCTCGGCCGCCATGGTCTCGAGCAGGCGGAACTCGCCAGGTGTGCACTCGACCGGACGACCGCGCACGGTCACCTCGTGCCGAACTGGGTCGACGGCCAGCGGCCCCGCCCGCAGCAGCGGGTCGGGCGGGATCGTCACCTGCTCGGCCCGCCGTAGCAGGGTGCGCACCCGGGCCACCAGTTCCCTCGGGCTGAACGGCTTGGTCATGTAGTCATCGGCGCCGAGGTCCAGTCCGAGCAGCATGTCGTCCTCAGTGGACCGCGCGGTGAGCATGAGTACCCGGACGTCGGACTCGGCACGCAGGATGCGGCACACGTCCAGCCCGCCGACCTTGGGCAGCATGACGTCCAGCACGACCAGCGCGGGCAGGTGCTTGCGCGCCTCCTCGATGGCGGCGCGCCCGTCAGCGGCGAGGATGACGGTGTGGTGGTCCTGCTTGAGGTACCGGCGGACCAGTTCGGCCTGGTTCTCGTCGTCCTCGGCCACCAGGATGAGCGCGCACACGCGGCGATGATAACCAGGCCATGGCGCGTTCGGCCGGGTCCGCACGACCGCGAGGCCCTCGGCTCACGGGAGCCGCACAGGACGATCACAGGTTCCTCACAAGCTCCTTCGATCATCGCCGCATGACCAAATCTCCCCATCGCCGCCGGGCGGTCATCGCGGTGGCCGCGCTGGTCGCCGTCGCGGCGGGCGTCGTGGTGCTGATCGCCCAACGCAGACCGCCGGAGAGTGCCCCTTCGGCGGCCCCGGAGGTCAAGACCACGACCGTGCGCAAGTCCGATCTGACCAACACCCGGTCTGTCGGCGGGATGCTGGGTTTCGGCGCCCCTCGCGTGGTCAAGGGCGCGGGCGCGGGTTCGCTGACCAAGCTCCCCGCTGTCGGGGACGTCGCGGAGCTGGGCAAGCCCCTGTACCGGGTGGACGACCGGCCGGTGCCGGTGTTCTTCGGCGATACCCCGCTGTTCCGCAAGCTCGAGGCCACCGGCACCAAAGGCGCGGACGTGGCCGTGGTGATGGACAACCTCGCCGCGCTGGGCTATCAGCCCGGTCGCAGGCCGGACGACGCCCAGCAGGCCGAGTTCACACCCGCCGTCGTCGCCGCTCTCAAGAGGTGGCAGAACAAGGTCGGCCTGGAGCCGAACGGCACGCTGGACGTCGGCCAGGTCCTGGTCCTCGACGCGCCGGCGCGGATCGCCGCCGTGACGGCCCAACTCGGCGATCCCGCGACGGGCCCGCTGGTCTCCGTGACGGCGAACGCGCGGGTGGTCTCGCTGTCGGTGCCGGTCGGTGAGGTCGGCACGCTCAAGGCAGGCTCCACCGTGGTCGTGGTGCGCCCGGACGGCAAGGAGCTCCCGGCGAAGGTCGGTTCGATCAGCACGGCGGTGGTGAGCGGCGACTCCGGCCAGTCCCAGACCGGACAACCGGGCGGTGGCGTGCAGAAGATGGACGTCGTCGTCATCCCGGACGACGCGGACGCCGTCGCCGACCTCGACTCGGCATCGGTGCAGGTGAAGATCACCACCGAGAGCCGCCCCGGCGTGCTGGTCGTGCCGGTCCACGCGCTGATCGCGCTGCGCGAGGGCGGATACGCCGTGCAGCCGCGCGACGGACCGCTCAAGGCCGTGCAGACCGGGATGTACTCGCAGAACCTGGTGGAGATCACCGGCTCGGGCATCGCGGAAGGCCTGGAAGTGGTGACCGCGTCGTGAAGGCTGTACTGGAGCTGCGCAGCGTCAGCAAGCACTACGCGGGCGGTGTGACGGCGATGGACGACGTGTCGTTGAAGATCACCGAAGGCGAGCTGCTCGCGATCGTCGGCCCGTCCGGATCGGGCAAGTCCACCTTGCTCAACATCATCGGCACCCTGGATCTGGCGACCGAGGGCACCGCGGAGGTCGGTGGCCAGGACGTCGTCCGGTTGTCCGACCGAAGTCTCGCGGCGCTGCGCGGCAGCCGACTGGGCTTCGTGTTCCAGCAGTTCCACCTCTCCGACGGGCTCAGCGCGGCGCAGAACGTGGCAACGGGGCTGCTCTACGCCGGGATCCGCCGCCGCGAGCGTCGTCCACTGGCGTTGGCCGCGTTGGACCGGGTCGGGCTGAGTCATCGGGTCGACCACCTGCCGCACCAGCTCTCCGGCGGTGAGCGGCAACGGGTCGCCATCGCCCGCGCGGTGGTCAACGAGCCCGAACTGGTGCTCGCCGACGAACCGACCGGGGTGCTGGACACCGCCAACGGCACGGCCATCCTCGACCTGCTGGTCGAGCTCAACCGCGACGGCACGACCATCGCCGTCATCACGCACGACCGCGACATCGCCGCCCGGCTCCCCCGCCGCGTGGAGATGCGCGACGGCCGGATCGTGTCCGACACCCGCGCGGGCGGTTGGTCATGACCAGATCCACTGTGGACGGACCGCGTCCGGTGCGGCTGTCCGTCGTCGACATGTTCGGGCTCGGCATGCTCGGGCTGAGCACCCGCAAGATGCGGGCCGCCTTGTCGGCCCTGGGTATCTCGCTGGGAATCGCCACCATGGTGGTGGTCACCGGCATCCCCGCGTCCAGTCAGCAGGCACTGCTCGAAGAGCTGACAGCGTTGGGAACCAACACGTTGCGGGCCCAGCCGATGCCGGGACAGGACAAACCGGTCGAGCTGCCCGAGGCTTCTGCGGGCATGGTCGAGCGGATCGGCCCGGTGACCGCCGTTGCCCAGGTGGCGAACACGCACGCCCGTGTCCGGCGTTCCGACCGGCTGGACGCGAGCTACGGGTCAGACCTGACGGTCCTGGCCAGCAGCACGGGACTGCTGGAGACCGTCAACGGGGGCGTCCAGAGTGGACAGTTCCTCACCGAGTCCACCCAGGCGTTCCCCGTCGTGGTGCTCGGGTACGTCGCCGCGAGCAGGCTCGGCGTCGACCGGGTCCTGCCGGGAGGCGCTGGTCCGGCCGTCTTCGTCGGTGATCGCTGGTTCAGCGTCGTCGGCGTGCTGAGCCCGATGCCGCTCGCGCCGGAGATCGAGCGGTCGGTGCTCGTCGGCTGGGACGTCGCGCGCTCCGAACTGAAGTTCGACGGGCACCCGACGGTGATCTCCCTCAAGGCCAGGGAGGAGGCCGTCGAGGACGTGCGCGCGGTGCTTCCCGCGACGCTGTACTCGGAGATCCCCGGCCTGATCCAGGTCAGCCGCCCGTCCGACGCACTCGCGGCGAAGCGGGCGACCCAGAACTCGTTCGCCGCGCTGTTCCTCGGTCTGGCGGGCGTCGCCCTGCTCGTCGGCGGGGTCGGCGTGGCGAACACCATGGTCATCTCGGTGTTGGAGCGCCGCAGGGAGATCGGGCTGCGCCGGGCGCTCGGCGCCACCCGCGGGCAGATCCGCGGCCAGTTCCTGACCGAGGCCGTGCTGTTGTCGGGCCTCGGCGGTCTCGCCGGGACGGCGCTCGGCGTGCTCGGCACCGTCGGGTACGCCACTTCGCAGGGCTGGCCGCCGGTCATCCCGCTGACGGCGCTGACCGGCGGTGTCCTCGCCGCGGTGGTGGTCGGTGTGGTCGCCGGCCTCTACCCGTCGATCCGCGCGGCCCGCCTCACCCCCACGCAAGCCCTCTCCGCGCAGTAACCGTTCCCTCCCAGATTGGGTGTGCAGATGCGGAAATTCGTTCTCGGCCTGGTGCTCGTCGCCACGGTCACGGCGTGCTCCTCCCCGCCGGACCAGGCCGACCAGGTCGCCTCGCTGACCACGCCCGGCAGCGGCTCACCGTCCTCGCCGGCGACGCCGGCGGACTCCCAACGACCACGTATGCGGATCGACATGACGCCCGAGGACAAGGACGCCCTCTACCAGGTCCACATCCGGTGCATGGCCGAGCACGGTGTGGACAAGACGCGCTTCCAGACCGAGGGGATTCCGACGGACGAGGTGCAGAAAGCCGCCGCGAAGGCGTGCGAGTCGAGCGATCCCCTGCCGCCGTGGGAGATGGACCGCGCCAACCCCGAAACCCCCGACTTCACCCGCCGCGTCGTGCAGTGCCTGCGCGACAAAGGAGTGAGGGAGGTCGAGGTCGCCAACGATCCCAACTCCCCGATCGTCTCCGTCTCCCTCGGCGGCCCGGAGAACGACAGGGAGTCCGTCGTCAAGGGCTTGGAGCTGATGCCCGAGTGCGAGAAGGAGGCGTCGAAGAAATGAGGACCATAGCTGCGCTGCTGGCCGCGATCGCCCTGATCTCACCCACCGCGGCGCGGGCCGACCACGGCCCGCCGCAGGTCGGAGTCGCCGTCTACGACCTCGGCGACACCGCGTTCACCCGAGAGGGCTTCCGGGGCCCCAACGAGCTCCGTGCCGTCGTGCACTACCCGAAGCAGCGGACGACCACGCCCCGACCGCTCGTGCTCCAACTGCACGGCATGTGGTGGACCTGCGTGGCCACCCCGAAGAACGAGCCCACGATGGACTGGCCATGCCCGCAGGGGCATCACGAGCTGCCCAGCTACCGGGGTTACGACTACCTCGGAAAGGCGTTGGCGCGCCGAGGTTTCGTCGTGGTCTCCATCGGCGTCAACGGCATCAACTCCGCCAACCCCGGTGCCGCGTACACCGACCGCGCGCACCTGCTGAACAAGCACCTGGAGATGTGGCAACGTCTGTCGAGCACAGGAGACGGCGAACTGGCGGGCAAGTTCGCCGATCCCGTGACAGGCGCACCGGTGCCCGTCGACTTCCGCGGTCAGGTCGACCTGACCAACGTGGGCACGATGGGCCACTCCCGCGGCGGGATGGCCGCCATGCTGCACTCGTCCGAGCAATGGCGGCCGACCTGGCCGCCGGGAGTCCAGGTGCGGGCCGTCCTGCCGCTGGGCGCCGTCTACAACGTCGTCGAGCCGACCGAGGTGACCTCGGTCCCCTTCGCCGTCCTGGACGGCGGCTGCGACTCGATCAGAGGGCGGTCGTACTTCGACGATGTCCGGGGCCGTACCAAGGTGCCCATCCACGCGTTCCTGGTGCACGGCGCCAATCACAACTTCAGCAACGTCCAATGGTCGCCGGGCAGCGGCCAGGCGGGCGCGGTGGACGACGCGTCGCACGAGGGCCTTCCGGCGGGCCAGTGCACAGACGGCCATGCGGGCAGCACACCCGGGCGGCAGCTCACCGAAGCCCGGCAGCGGGAGGTGGTCGTGACCTACGCGACGGCGTTCTACCAGCGGTACCTGCAGGGCCGCACCGACCGCGACCCGGTGCTGACCGGACAGTCGCATCCGGTTCGGCACATCACACCGGTCGACGTGGAGTTCGCGTCATGAGGTACCCCGCCAACCCGGACGCGGCCGACTTCAGGTTGGCAGGAACACCAACCCGACGGCGTTGCACTGAGCCCCTGGCGGACGTCGGGGTGCCGGTGGGACGTGAGGTTGCCCATGATCAGAGCAGGGATCCGGTAGTGGATGCGTCCGGTGGTCAGGTCGACTGCGGCGAGCATGTTCACAACGCCGTGCCGGCGGTTGTAGGTCGTGGTCGATCCAGGCGTTGCGGTGGGTCAGGCGTGGGTGCAGGCGGTTCCAGGCCTGTGCGGTGGCGGTGCCGTAGAGGCGGGTGTCGGTGCGCGTCAGCACGTCCTCGGCGCCCCGGGTGGCCGGGTCGCCGAAGACGAACTCGCCGCCGTGCTCGGGAAAACGTCCGCCCAGAGGATTGTGGACCCGGGGTGGGGTCGGGCGGCGCAGCACCCGGTCCGACCGCATCCGTCCCAGCACCCGCACCGGCAGATCGGCCGACAGGTACGCGATGCGCGGCACGTCGTAGCCGGCGTCGAGCACCACCGGGATCTCCGGATCGCCCTGCCTCCACTACCCGGCGGCGATCAGCCGTTCGACCACCCCGCGCAGCCGGGCGACGGTCACCGCGGCGACGTCCGCGCCGGGCGGCAACCGGACCGCGTCCGGCAACGCCGTCCACGACGTGCCGCCGGTCTCCAGCGCGGCCACGAACGAGTACTGCTCGTCCAGGACCGCGACGTGCAGACGACGCCACAACCCGGCCTCGGTCCACTGGGAAAAACGACGGTGCACGGTGGGCACGGCCACCCCGGACGAGGGCGGCAGATCACGCCACGCACACCCGCCGGCCAGGACTTACACGATCGCGGTGAACACCGCCCGATCGTCCACCGGCGGGGTGCCGCCACCCTGCGGACGCACCGCGAACCCCGGAACCAGCGGCTCGACCAGCGCCCACAGCCCGTCCGGCACCAACCGCAACGCCAACTTGTCCGTCATGGCATATCAGCATCCCACCAGCCCACAACCCCACCACACGAAACACGGTCTTAACCTGCATGGACGTAGTTTTCGGCACGCACACCGCTACACCGGCGCCTGAATGGAAGCCCGCCGCAACCCCGGAGTGGTGGCCCCGACCACCGCGACCGCGATCACGCACAGTAGCCCACCGCTCACCAGCGCGAAGGGCCCCGACGTCGCACCGGCCACCAGGCCACCGCGCATGTTGCCCACGTCGGGCCCGGCCTGCGCGACGATCTGCTCGGCGGCGGCCACCCGCCCCAACATCGAGTCGGGCGTGTGCAACTGCACCAACGCCCCGCGCGACACCACGGAAACGGTGTCCGCCACCCCCGCCAGCACCAGGAAACCCAACCCCACCCAGGGATTGGTGGATATCCCGAACAACGCCACCGACACGCCCCACCCCAGCGCCCCGACGACCATCACCACCCCCGGTCGCGCGAGCCGGGTGAACGTGCCGGAGAAGACCGACGCCGCCACGCCACCCACCGCGATGGCGGTGAGGAACAACCCGAACGTCCGCGGATCCCCACCGAACCACTCCGCGTTCACCAGCGGGAAGACGCTGATCGGCATGGACAGCACCATCGCGGCAAGATCGGTCAGCAACGCCCCGCGCACCACGGGTTCCCGAACCAGGTACGCCAACCCGTCCACGACACCACGAACCCCCGGCCGCGACAACTCCCCTTCCGGCACCATCGGCGGCAACCCGAAAGCCCCGTAGAACGCCACCCCGAACGTCACCACGTCAACCAGGTAGCACCCACCAACCCCTGCCCACGCCACCAGGACCCCACCGAGCGCGGGCCCGAGCAACATCGCCCCCTGGACCCCGATCCGGTTCAACGCCAACCCGGCCGCGAGTTGCTCCTTGGGCAACAACCGTGGGATGAACGTCCGCGACGCGGGCCCACCACCGGCGACGAAACAGGCTTGGAGGGCAACCAGCGCCAACACCCCTCCCACGGGCAGGTGCCCCACAAACCCCTGCACAGCGAGCAGAACACCGCAGAACGCCTGCCCGGCAACCGTGATCAGGTAAAAACGCCGCCGATCAACCCGATCCACCAACGACCCGGCGAACAACCCGAACACGATGATCGGCAACGCCATCGCCAACCCCACAGCCCCGGTCCACACCGTGCTACCGGTCATGGACCAAACCTGGAACATCACCGCGACGAGCGTCATCTGACTGCCAAAACCAGAGAACACCCGCCCAACGAACAACCGCCGAAAAACCGGAGCCCTCAACGGCGCAACATCGATCAACGCCCGCCCCAAAAAAACAACACCCCTCCCACTGTCAAGTACCGGGTTTGATGGAGACTGGATTAGCTGGTTTCCAGGCTTGCAGTGACCGGCCGGGTCACCCCGAAACTACGTGATCCCGACGCGGCCGATCGGTGGACCTGGCTGCTGCCGGCCGCCTCTACCCAACTGCGCTTGGCACGCGGCATGGTCGCGGACTTGCGTCATCCCTGGGAGAAAACCGTTCTGCCACAACGACTCACCCCGGCACAGGTCCGACGGGGATTTCGGTACATCCGCCAGCAGGTGACCTGTCCGGCCCATGCGCCGAAACCCACCAGACCCGGACCGGGTCGACCATCAGGACGGCCCAATCGACACCCGGCCACACGCCTTAAAACTCAAGCTTGGTGTGGGACCGGTGTCTGGCCAAACTCGTTCCAGGCGTCCGGCGAGTCGCTCTCTCATTGCGGCTGCCCACCGATTGGTTGGCATGTCCCACTCATGGCCTGCGCCTCGCCGAACGCCGTGTGAGGAGGGACTTAGAAGAGGTTTGCCCTGATCAACGTCGAGGAAGGCCGTCGCAGACCCGACCGATTGTGGGCGGTCGGGTCGGCGACGGCGTAGTCAAACACCTCGCGCAACGCTTGGTCGCCGACAGCGAACCGGTCCTCGGCATTCCCACCAAGCTCGCGGTCGAAGCCAGGGTGTTCGACACCGGTCACGGCCGCAAGACCGACGCCACCAACACCCGCTTCGTGGCCCTGGTCACGCTGCGGCAGTTGGCTGACGTGGTCAGAACAACAACGGCGTCTGCCCGTAACCATGTTCAGTCTGCTCTCGGGAAGGACGCAGCCGAGGCGCTCGAACGAGGACTCGCTTCAACCAGCGATCCGTTCCGTCATAGCGAGGCCGGAAAGCTACTCGACCATGAACCAAAACGTCGTTGTCGACGACCAACAGATCGCCCGGTCGAAGGTTCACGCTGAAACTGCAGTCTTCGAAACGCTGGGCGAGTTGCTCGTAGGTATCGAGGAACGTCGGCTCCTCCTCAAGGAAGCGCGTATAGAAAGGATCGTAGCGCACGCACAGTCCATCGGTTCGGGACCAAACGGTCGACATCCCGACATCGGATGCACCGTCGCGCCCGTCGATCCTATAAGAATCGTCCGGATTGATAATCGCGAGCGGCTGTTGGAGGCGCTCCAGCTCGGTCGAGCTAAGCGCGATGTCGCGAATGGACGCAAGTCGGGTGCCCACGGAATCAGGATTTCGCATGCACGCGAGCAGTAGTACATCCGCCCGTTCTGAATGGAATGCATCCTCTGTATGCCAGGCCAGGGGAACCGCACTGCTGGCACCGACCTGTAGTCCAGCGCTCTCCGGGCTGGGCAAGATATTATGCACCAGTCGACCGTCCTGCTGTCCCGCCCATCCGAAGGGTCGCCCCAGAGCGGAGGCGACAAGGACAAGAGCCACATCATGGGCCGCAGCCTGCGTTGCTTCAACCTCGGACCAGCGCGGTGGCGTGTGCCCAGGATCGCCAAGCCCATTCAAGAGGCCCGGCACCACTCGAAAGCCCCGATCCTCTGGGTGCAGTGAAACGATCTCCTTCATGGCCGCGCTCAGGCCCGGATCCAACTGCCATTCGGTCTTGGACATTACCGTTTGGCCGGACGCGCCGTCCGAAATCAACCGGCCGACAGTATTGCGGAACATTGACTGAAAGTTGCCAGATAGCAAATCTGACTCGATTACGGACATTCTTATTCCTTCACCTTGACACAGGCAAACAAATCAACGCATGAACGGTGCCGTGCAGCGCATATTGCGCGAATCCTACGGCCCCCCAAAGAAAGCAAGTGAAAAATCTTCGATACATCGACATACGGTAAAGAACCCATATGACCGACAGCACACTCAGGACTTGCGTCCCCAGCCGCCGGCCTCGTTTTGTACGCGGACGACGAGCAGCGGCCAGCCGCCGGTCACGGGCCGCCCGTGCTTGAACTGAGCCCGGCGCAGCGGCGTCGTCACGACCCTGGCTCCGATCGCCGTCACCTGCGCGGCTGCTCCACCCGGACGGTGACCTTCTCGCGTATCCAGTCGATTCGAGCCCGGACCTGTTCCTCGTCGGAGCCGGCCACGACGTACTGAGCGATGCTGCCGCCGACACGCCCGAGCGGTTGAACGCTGTCGCCGACGTCGGCGAAGACCTGCCGGGAGATCAGCCAGTCGGGTGGCACCATGGCGTCGTCCATGCCCTCGAACACCCCTGGGCGGGCGTAGAACATCACGTCGCCGATTGCCGGCGGGCCCGGCTGCCAGTCCGGGTCCGGCTTGCTCGGCTCACCCACGGCCATGTCGATCATGGACCCCATCAGGTTGTAGCCGCTTAGCTGGTAGACCATCTCGTTGATCGTCCCGCCGCCGACGCGACAAGCGACCTCGTTGAAGACGAGGCCGTCCGGGCTGATGAACGCCTCCAGGTGCAGCACGGAGTCCCTCACCGAGAACGCTTCCAGCACCTGGCTGGTCAGCGCGTCGGCTGCCCGCTGGAGCGCGAGGTCGTCGCTGATGGCCGTAGCGGTCGGCCGACCTGTGGTGTACTCGAGCTGCGAGTTGACGTAGCGGAACACCGTCCGGTGCAGCACGCTCCCGTCGCGGACCAGGCAGTCGACGTGGAGCATCTCGCCTTCCACGAACTGTTCCACCTGGTGGTGGCGTAGCTGCGGCGGGAGCAGGTCGAGGTCGGCCGTGCTCGATAGGACGTGCACGCCGACCGAGCCGGCACCGTCCCTCGGCTTCACCACGACCTTGCCATAGCGGGCCAAGAACGGCGCCACGTCGGCGGGCGTGTCCACCAGGGCGTGCGGGGCGCAGCGCAGCCCACCGGCCCGCGCGACCTGCTTCATCAGGTTCTTGTCGCGGAATGGCGCCACCCAGTTGGTGTGCGGGCCCGGCAAGCCGTGCTCGGTGCGGAACTGGGCCACTGGTAGCTGGAGGTTCTCCGGAAAGACCACGACCGCGTCCAGGCTCCGCCCCGCGTGCAGGGCTGTGAGCATCCCGATCAAGGTCGGCTCGGAATTGATCGGGAAGCCGAGCACCGCGGACCAGTCGCTCAGCCGGGACTTCGACACCTTGTCTGGGTCGGTGAGCAACACCGCGTCGGTGCCAGATCGGTGCAGCCAGGCGTCACCGTTAGCCCGTGCGAACCGGTCGGCCCCTCCTCGGTCGATGATCGCTATGCGCATGCCCCTACCCTTCGTGTCTGGTCGTACATTCGCTGCCGCTCGTCGGCGACGGCGGCGCCGTCATGGCGCGGCCATCAGGCCGAGCAGGACTTGGTCGAGCTCTACTGGTGCAGGCGCGGGTAACGGCACCATCTACTGAGCCGGGACATGGCGCTTGTCGTGCTCGTCGTTAGATGCGGCTCTGAGCCTTCTCGATCCGCACCAATGCGTCCTCTAGTTCCTCCTCGGGCGCCGCGAACGACAGCCGCACGTGGCCCTGTCCCCCAGGACCGAATGCGGAACCGGGTGTCGTCACCACACCTGCCTCGCGCAGCAGCCAGTCCGCGAACTCGGCCGCGTCCGGCAGGTGGGTCGCACGGATGTCCGGGAACGCGTAGAACGAGCCTTCCGGCGCAGCACAGGTGATTCCCGGCAACGCGTTGAGCCCGTGCACCAGGAGGTCACGTCGCCGGGTGTACGCGGTCAGCATGGCGACGACGGCCCTGGTGCCTCCGGTCAGTGCGGCCTCGCCCGCGATCTGGACGAAGGTCGCGGCGCAACTCACGCTGTGCTCGTGCACCTTGAGGGTGGCGGAGATCAGGTCTTCCGGTCCGGCCAGGTAGCCGAGACGCCAACCCGTCATGGCGTAGCCCTTGGAGAAGCCGTTGACGGTGAGCGTGTTCTCCGGCAACTGAGCGGCCGGGCTGAGGTGCGAGCGGCCGTCGTAGCGCAGGTGTTCGTAGATCTCGTCGGAGATGACAATGAGATCGTGGGCTCGTGCCACGGACACCACCGCCTCCAGTTCGGCTGAGTCGAGCACCCGGCCCGTGGGGTTGTTGGGGCTGTTGACCAGCAGCACGCGGGTGTTCGGCGTGATCGCCGCCGCCAAGTCGTCACGGGAGATGCGAAAGCCCGAGGACGGGTCCAGCGGCAGGGGCACCGGTGTCGCGCCCGCCAGCGACACCATGGCCGCGTAGCTGACCCAGCCCGGAGACGGGATCACGACCTCGTCGCCGGGGTCGAGCAACGCGGTCAGCGCCGCGTAGAGGGCGTGCTTGGCCGATGGGGTGATGATCACCCCATCGGCCGGGTTGACGAGGATGCCGTTGTCCTTCGCCAACTTCGCCGCCACCGCCGCGCGCAGTCCAGGCAACCCGCGGCTGGGCGAGTAGTGGGTCTGGCCCGAGCGCAACGCGTGGATCGCCGCTTCCGTGATCCCAGACGGGGTGGTGAAGTCGGGCTCGCCCCTGGACAGGTCCACAAGGGACGCGCCAGACGCCCGCAGGTGCTGCACCGTCTCCAGCATCGCCACCGTCGCCGATCGCTCGACGCCCGCCACCCTTCGCGCCGCACGCTTGGTCATCGCCATCTCCTCGTTCTGCTTCGGAATCCGGTCAGGACCGGAGCATCTCGGCGATCAGGAACGCCAGTTGCACCGACTGCTGGGCGTTCAACCGCGGATCGCACGCGGTCTCGTAGCGGCGCGTGAGGTCCGCCTCCGAGATCTGCTGTGCGCCACCCAGGCACTCGGTCACGTCGTCGCCAGTCAGTTCCAGGTGAACGCCACCGGGGTGTGTGCCGAGCTTGCGGTGTACCTCGAAGAAGCCCTGCACCTCGTCGACGATTCGGTCGAAGTGCCGGATCTTGTGGCCACTGCCGGAGTTCTGGGTGTTGCCGTGCATCGGGTCGCACTGCCACACGACCTTGTGCCCGGACGCCACCACCCTCTCCACAATCGGCGGCAACGCCTCGCGGACGCGGCCGTTGCCCATCCTGGCGATCAGGGTGAGCCTTCCCGGCTCATGCCGCGGGTCGAGCCGCTCGACGTAGTCAAGCGCCTGCTCTGGCGATGTCGTCGGCCCCAGCTTCACGCCGATCGGGTTCGACAGGTGCTCGGCGAACGCGATGTGCGCGCCGTCGAGGTGGCGAGTCCGTTCGCCGATCCACAGGAAGTGCCCGGACGTGCCATAAGCGCGCCCTGATTCGCCGGCGCGGACCAGGGCCGCCTCGTAATCCAGCAGCAGTGCCTCGTGCCCCGCGAAGAACTCCGGCGCCCGCGCCAGGTCGCCGGAGAACCCGCCGAAGGCGTTCATGAACGCGAGACCGCGGTCCACCTCGGCGGCCATCGCGTTGTACCGGCCGCCCGCGCGGGCCGAGGCGAGGAACTCCTCGTAGCCTTGGTGCGCGCCGCGCATGCTGCTCGTGCCCACCACCGCCCGCAACATGTTCATGGTGACGCAGGCATTCGCGTGGGCGCGGACCATGCGGTCGGGGTTAGGCACTCGGCCGTCCGACGTGGGTTCGAACGCGTTGACGGCGTCACCGCGGTAGCTGGGCGGACCGAGCGCGACGGTGTCGCCGGAGCGGGGTTTGGCGTCCTGGCCCGCGATCCGGCCGAGGTGCACCACGGGAATGCCCCCGTGGTAGCCCAACACGGCGCTCATCCGCAGCATCGTCTGGATGTTCCTGCGCAGGTGCGTCTCGGTGTTGCCGTCGAACGTCTCCGCCCAGTCACCACCCTGCAGCAAAAACGCCGAGCCCGTCGCGACATCGGCGAGGCGGGAGGTGAGGGTGTCGATCTCGGGCGGGGTGACCACGGGCAGGGCTTCGGCGAGTTCGGCCGACGCCGCCCGCAGCACACTCTTGTCGGGCCACGACGGCTGCTGGGCGGCGGGCAGGTCGAGCGCGCCGGCCAATCCGGCCCGGACATCCGGGCGGAGCAGGTCGAAGTGAGGACGGGGGATGGTGGTGGACTGGCCGATCCAGGCGGTGGCGGGTGCCAGCGTCGGGACGGTGGTGGTCACTGGGCTTCTCCTTGTCGGTGGAGCACGTCACGCACCGCGCGCGACCACTTCGGCAGGCACGCGGACGGGGCGAGCACCGAGACGGTGATCGCGGCGACGTCGTGGACGATGTCGCTTCACTGGCCGGATCTGCTGCTGCCGACCTGCATGAACCAGCGGGTGTGCTCGGTCGGGATGCCAAGCACGTGCAGTCCTTCGTCGGGCCGACCATGCCGGTCGACCGGGTGGAACGGGCTGGCCGTGACGGCGACGCCACCGGTGTCGTACTCCTCGCTGGCGCCGCGGTTGACGAAACTGGACCAGATGCCGCGGTCGTGCAAGTCCCCCGTCAACGGCAAGGAGTCCACACGGAGGTCCGGGCTCGGGATGCGGGCGTCTATCGGGCCCCTGGCAGCCGGGTTCGGCGGCTTCCCGCCACTCCCAAAAGGACGGTCCCGCACCCGCGCGAGCCTGCTCGTCGTCCGGCAGGCCCGAGAACGCCGAGATCTGGCCGAGGACTGTGTTCATGAGGAACCAACGGGGATGGTCGGTGCGGTGCACGCGGCCGGCGCCCACCTCCACCGCGTCGATGGCAAGGACCTCGACCGCTCGGTCGCGGGGCTCCGCGGCCGGCCGGGCTGCGATCCGCTCCAGCACCATCATTGCGCGCAGACCCGTCCCGATCACCTGACCACCTCCTTCACCACTGCACGGGGCGCGCGGGCGTAGCTGCCCAAGACCGCGACGTCGGCGGCTTTCCGCAGTGCCGCAACGGCATCCGCGAGGGGCAGGTCGTCCAGGTGACCCTCCACGTCGACGAAGAACCGGAAGCGGCGCAGGCTCGACCCGTCCGGCCACGAGTGCAGCCAGACCAGGTCCACACCACGCGCGCCGAACTCGGCCAACGACTCGGCGAGCACGCCAGGCCGGTTGACCCGATGTGTGATCAGCAACGATGTCCGGTCGTGCCCGGTCGGAAGGACGGACTCACCCGCCCGGCGGACTGACACGAACCTCGTCCACGCGTCGGTTCGGTCACCCACGCTGTCGACGAGCACGCTCAAGCCGTAGTGGGCGGCGGCCTCGGGTGAGGCGATGGCGGCCACCGCGGGTGAACCGCCCGCGGCGACCTCCCTCGCCGCAGCGGCGGTGGAGTCCGACAGAACGACCTCGACACCAGGTAGCGACTCGCTGATCCAGCGGGCGCACTGGCTGTGCGCGTGTGGATGACTGCGCACACGGTTGACGCCGGACAGGCTCGCTCCGGACAAACCGAGCAGCGCGAGTCGCACCGGCACCTCGACCTCGCCGTCGACCCGCAGGTCCTCGCCGATCCTGGCGAGTTCGCCCAACGTCGCGGGCACCACGCCGCTCGTGCTGTTCTCCAACGGGATAACGGCCGCGTAGCACTCGCCACCGCGCGCGGCGGCGAGCGCGGCGGAGACCGAGGTGTAGGGACGGACCCGCGTGCCGAACGAGCGCGCCGCCGTCTCGCTGAAGGTTCCTTGCGGCCCGAGGTAGGCGTGGGTCATGACGCTACGACCGAGGCTGGTGCGACGGACAGTTCCGCGGCCATCCTGGCCTGCACGACCGAGAGGTCCTCGCAGTCGCCACCGGGGCGTTCGGCGACGTGCCTGCGGTAGAGGTTCTCCAACTCGGCGTCGGTCACCCGCGCACCGAGGTTGTCCAGGATGTGGCGCAGCACGGCCCGGCCGGAGTGGCGGGCGATGAGCAGCGAACGCTCGCGGCCGAAACGGGACGGCTCGACGAACTCGTAGGTCGCCGGGTTGTTCAGGATGCCCTGCTGGTGGATGCCCGCCGCGGTGCCGAACGCGTACGTGCCGAAGATCGCCTTGTTCCTCGGCTCCTCAAGGCCGATGATCTCGCGCAGCCGGTTGTAGGCCGCGTACATGGACTCCAGCTTGATGTCGGCCCGCATCCCCAACTCGGCGGACTTGTAGGCCAGCACCGCGGCCAGTTCCTCCAGCGGGGTGTTGCCCGCGCGCTCACCGATGCCACCGAGCGTCACCTGCACCTCGTCAGCGCCCGCTTCCAGACCGGCGATGGCGTTGGCCAGCGACAGCCCGAAGTCGTTGTGGCAGTGGGTGGACACACGGACCGGACGGGGCGCCCACGAGCGGATCTTGCCGATCAGCTCGGCGTACTCGGCCGGCAGGTGGCACCCGGTCGTGTCGGCCAGGATGATGCACGTCGCGCCCGCCTCCAGCGCGCTGTCGGTGAGTGCGCGCAGCAGGTCGTCGTCGCCGCGGCTCGCGTCCTCGATGCCGACCGAGATGTGTTCCACGCCAAGCGATCGGGCGAAAGCAACGGTGTCGGTGACCTCGGCGACAGCAGCGGCTGCGGTGATGCCGCGCTTGTGCTCCAGGTGGATGCGGCTGCCGGTGGCCACCATCTGCACCTCGTGGTTGTCCACGCCTCCCGCTTCGACGGCGCGCGCGACATCGAGGCGGGACGTGCGGGAGAAGGTGGCGAACCGGGTTCCGCGCAGGTTCTGTGAGATCAGGCGGGTCGCCTCGAAGTCGCTCGGCGACGACGCGGGGAAGCCTGCCTCGACGCAGTCCACGCCCAGCTCCGCGATGCGCAGGGCCAGGTCGAGCTTCTCCTCGGGGCGCATGGCGTTGCCGGGAGCCTGCTCGCCGTCGCGCAGAGTGGTGTCGAACAAAGCGATCCGCCGCGTGCTCTGGTCCATGACTGCCTCTCCGGTGGGTGTGTGGTCCGCGGTCACCGGTTTCCTCAGTCCCCCACCAGTCCGGGGATGCCGTTGATCCAGCGATCGGTATGGTGGTCGGCGGCGGCCTGGTCGCGGAAGGCGTAGGTCTTGAGCAGCCAGCGCGAACGGGATCGTTCGACGTCGACGACCTCGATCAGCTCGCGGTTGTGCAGACCGTCCTGGTTGGCGAAGGTGAAGAGGTCGCCTTCGAGGATCCGGTGTCGCTTGCGCTCCGCACGGGAGAGCGCGCTCTTGAGCGCCAGCAAGGCGTCCTTCGCTTCCGGCGGCGCGGTCCGCGACACCGTGGTGTGCGAGTCCAGGTACCGGATGCTGTGATCGTTCTCGAAGATGACGTGCGGCGCCGACTCGGTGAGCGAGTTGTTGTTGTCCTTGGACACCACGTCGAACGGTGTCACGAAGTGCGGCAGGCGCAGCACCGCTTCCTCGTCGGCGCTGAGGTTCGCGAGCAGTGAGCGTCCATCGATGAACGCGGTGTAGGTCATCTCTTCCGCCGGGCAGCGCATACCGAGCAGGGTGATGAAGTCGGCGCGGACCGGGTGCGCGGTGCGGTCGTTGTGGAACACGAGTTCGCCGTCGCTGTAGCCGGTCTGCTTGCCGAAGTACTTGTCGATGGCGAACACGTCGGTGAAGAAGTCGCCGTTGAACCGCGTGGCGTAGGCCAGCAGCGGAGTTGTGGTCAGCAGGCCGAAGGCCGCGAGGAACGCCTCACCGACGTACGTCTTCTTCCGCGCGTACTTGTCGACCTGCGGGTTGCTGTGCGACAGAGTCGGCAGTTCGGTGTCGACAGGGCAGTTGCGCAGCGCGTGCACGTCGGAGTGGCCGCTCTCGCGCTCGCCCCGAATCTGGTCGGCGACTTTCACCAGCGGGGCGGGCAGGCCGT
This sequence comes from Actinosynnema sp. CS-041913, assembly GCF_050942485.1. Lineage (NCBI taxonomy): Bacteria > Bacillati > Actinomycetota > Actinomycetes > Pseudonocardiales > Pseudonocardiaceae > Actinosynnema > Actinosynnema sp. CS-041913. The sequence goes on from NZ_CP192037.1 coordinate 5,956,065, forward strand.
CCCGTACCAGTGCCGCGACCGCGGCCGTGAAGCCGAGGTAGTCGCGGTAGGGGTCGACGGTGATCGCTCCCAACGCCGCGCGGATGTCGTCCCGTTCGGTATCGGAGAACGTGTGGATCGGTTGCATGAAGTCCCCCTCTGTCGATCGGATCGACTTCGATTCTCACGACCTCGCCATGTCGGCGAATCGTCCGAGGGAGGAGACCGAGGAGCTGGAGGTGGAGGTGGACTACGTGCGTTCGGAGGAACGACTGCCATTGGTGTAGCCGTGGACGCCGACGGCGGATGTCTGCTGTGGACAGTCGTCCGCAGCAGACATCCGCCGTTCCTGCTCGACCAGGGTCAGGCTGCCCCGGTGGCCCGTGCCGCCTTGAGCGCCGCTGGGGCCAGGGGTACCGCCACCCCCGAGGCGATGCCGACGAGCAGCCACACCCAGCACCCGTGCCAGGCGTTGGCGAACACGCCGCCGATCGCCGGCGTGGCGGCGACCAGGACTGTCGGGGCGTCGACGAGGAACGCCGACAGCACGAGCATCACCGCCGCGGCGGCACCGAAGACCTTGATGGCCTGCCTGCGGTTGCCGTGCTTGTCGGTGTACCTGCCGCTCAGATGCGCGCAGCGCCACCGCCGATCTGCACCACCATCAGCATCACGACGGTGGCCGGCACGCCCACGCCCTTGGCGTCGTGCAGGAAGACCGCGCTGAAGGTCAGGATGCCGAACTGCGGCACCGTCAGCAGGGCGCCGGCCGGCGCGAGCCGCCAGATGTCCCACCGCACCAACGGAGAACGGACGCCAGCGGCCGTCGCGGCGTCGCCGATCCCCAGCACCGTCCAGCGGTGGTTAGGCCCGAAGCGGTGGGTCTCCCTGCGTTCCTGGCCTGCGATAGCCAAGGCGGACTTACTGTCTCCCCAATCAGGTAACCGTACAAACAGGTTGTTTTAGCGGTAGCAGCCCGGTGGCCCACGCGAAAGCGTGACTCCACCGGGTGGACACGAGTGGAAATCGCCCTAGCCGAGGGACGAGCACGTCTCATCCGTCGGCCGTTGCCCGCCCACCGCCCAGCGGATGAGCTTGGGGACATGCGAGCGACCCAAGGCCGGACCCTGGCTCGGAAGGTGTGGGACGAGCACGTCGTGCGTTCCGGCGACGGCGGGCTCGACGACCTCCTCTACGTGGACCTCCACCTGCTGCACGAGGTCAACACGCAATACGCCTTCGACGACCTGAGGGCAGCGGGACGTGCGGTCCGCAGACCCGACCTCACACTGGCGGTCGAGGACCACAACACCCCGACCAGGTCACTCGACGAGGTCATCCACGAACCCGCAGGCCGCCGCCAATCGGCTTTGCTACGCCGCAACTGCGCCGAGTTCGGCATCCCGATGCGCAAGCTCGGCGACCGGAAACAAGGTATCGTGCACGTCATCGCGCCTGAACAGGGCCTGGTTCGGCCGGGCATGATCATCGTCTGCTGCGACTCGCACACCACCACACTCGGCGCGTTCGGAGCGGTGGCGTTCGGCATCGGCACCGGCCAGGTCGAGCACGTGCTGGCCACCCAGACCCTGCCCGCGCGCAGGTTGAAGGACATGGCGGTGACCGTGCGGGGCGACCTGCCCGCCGGTGTCGAGGCGAAGGACCTGGCGCTGGCGCTGGTCGCGCGGATCGGCACGGGAGGCGCGCAGGGACACGCCCTGGAGTATCGCGGGCCCGCGATCACGGCGATGTCGATGGAAGCGCGCATGACCCTGTGCAACATGGCGGTCGAGGCCGGTTCGAAGGCCGGGGTGATCGGCCCGGACGAGACGACCGTGCGCTACCTGCGCGACCGCCCTGGCATGCCTGCCGACTTCGCCGCCGAGGTCGAGCGCTGGCTGGCCTTCCGCACCGACGACGACGCCGAGTTCGACACCCGGTTCGTGATCGACGCGAGCGAGCTGACCCCGTTCGTGTCGTGGGGCACCAATCCCGCGCAGAGCCTGCCGCTGGCAGAGGTGGTCCCCGACCCGGACGCCTTCACCGACGAACGGGAGCGCTCAGCCGCACGGCGGGCGCTCGACTACATGGGCCTGCGACCCGGCACAGCCATGCGCGACATCAAGGTGGACTCGGTGTTCGTCGGCTCGTGCACCAACGGGCGGATCGAGGACCTGCGTGCCGCCGCGGCAGTGCTGTCAGGCCGCAAAGTGGCTGACGGGGTGCACCTGATGATCGTGCCGGGGTCCGCCGACGTGCGCGCGCAAGCAGTCACCGAGGGGCTGGACCACGTCTTTGCCGAGGCGGGCGCCGACTTCCGCGTGGCGGCCGGGTGCTCGATGTGCTGCGGCCTCAACGACGACCGGCTGCTTCAGGGCCAGCGCGCGGCGTCCACCTCGAACCGCAACTTCGAGGGCAGGCAGGGCAAGGGCTCCCGCACCCACCTCGTCTCCCCGGCGGTGGCCGCCGCCACCGCCGTCGCGGGCCACTTGGCCGCGCCGTCCGACCTCTGACCCGCCGAGGACGTATGTTCCCCATCACCGCACACACCGGTACGGCAATGCCGCTACGCCGCAGCGACGTCGACACCGACCAGATTTCCCCCGCACGGTTCGTGCCCTACTACGCCAGGGGTGGCTACACCAACATCCTGTTCGCGGACTGGCGCGACGACCCAGGGTTCGTGCTCAACAAGCCGGAGCACCAGGGTGCCACCGTGCTGGTGGCGGGCGCGGACTTCGGCACCGGTTCGTCACGCGAGTCGGCGGTGTGGGCGCTGCAGTCGAGCGGGTTCCGCGCGGTGCTGGCCCCGCGCTTCGGCGACATCTTCTGCGGCAACGCCCTGACCAGGGGCCTGCTCGCGGTCGCGTTGCCGGACGACGAGATCCGCGCGCTGTGGGACCTCGTCGAAGCCGATCCTTGGCTGGAGATCACCGTCGACCTGGTGGCGCGCGAGGTGCGCCACTCGGACCGTGTGCTGCCGTTCGACATCGACCCCGCGGCGCGGGCACGGCTGCTGCACGGGGTCGACCTGATCACCGAGACGTTGCGCCGCGAGGCCGACATCGCCGGTTTCGAGCGGTCCCGCCCTTCGGGCCCGTCGTTGACGACCGAACCCGTGGAGACCCCCGCATGAGAGCACTGCTGGTGCTCGATCTGATCAACGAGATCACCCACCCCGACGGCCGCTATCCCGAGGCGTGCCTCGACCAGGTGCGCGAGCGCGGGGTGCTGGAGAACGCCGCACGCGCGGTGGCCGCCACACGCGCTCAAGGCGTGCCGGTGGTGCACGTCGTCGTCGGCTTCTCCGCTGGTTACGCGGACTGGCCCCGGTCCTCACCGCTGGGGACTTCTGCGATGACCTTGCGCATCGGCGTGAACGGGTTCGGCCGCATCGGCCGCGGCTTTCTGCGCGCGGCGCTGTCCCGCGACGACGACATCGAAGTAGTGGCGGTCAACGATCTCACCGACGCCGCCACGCTCGCACACCTGCTCAAGTACGAGTCCGTCCTGGACATGCTGCCTCTCTATGTGACCGCGGGCCAGGACTTCATCCCGGTGGACGGACGCAAGATCACCGTGCTCGCCGAGCGCGACCCGGCCGCGCTGCCGCGGGCCGACTTCGCCATACGCGTGTGTGAGGTCCTCGTTCGTGGCAGGCACGGAGATGATCACCCTGCGCGCACCCGCCTCGATGTGTGCGCGGGCCTTGGTGGCGTCGGTGAACACGCCGGTCGACTCGATCACGAGGTCGACCGAGTTGTCGGGACGACTCGACGGCTACTCGATCCGCGTACCGGTGCCGACGGGCTCGCTGACCGACCTGACCGTGCAGATGAGCACGGACACCACGATCGAGGAGATCAACGCGGCCTTCGCCGCTGCCAAGGGACGCGGGCCTGACCAAGGTCGTCGGCGGCCGCACCGTCAAGGTGGCCGGCTGGTACGACAACGAGACCGGCTTCTCCCAACCGCCTGCCGGACACGCGCTGCTCCTGGCGGACTGAGGACCGCCTGATCCGCGCGGACCCGGCACCGCTGTCCGTTCGGCGACTCGTCACCGCCGGACGACCGAGCGGACCATCAGCACGGCCTCCACACGGTTGCGCACCCCGAGCTTGGTGAGCGAGTGTGAAACGTGGCTCTTCACCGTCGCGGCGGAGACGTGCAGCGCCGCGGCCACCTCGGCGGTGGTGTTGCCTGCGGAGAGCAGGGTCAGCACCTCCAACTCGCGTTCGGTGAGCGAACGGACGAGTTGCTCCGGTGACAACGCCCCCGGCCTGGTGATGCCCTGCGCGACCTCGGCAGGCCGGTAGAACCGGAGCAACTCGGGCGAGAGGATCAGGTGGCCGGACCCGGCAGCGGCCGCGGCGGTGGCGATGGTGTCGATCCGGGTGTTCTTCACCAGGCACCCCCTGGCTCCAGCCGCGAGCGCCTCACCCACGGACTCGCCGGTCCACCTGGTCCCGACGAGCAGCACGGGCAGTCCTCTGCCCGCGATCTCGCGGACGTGAGCGATCGCCTGACTGTCCGGCAGGGCGCAAAAGACCACCACGTCAGCCTGGTCGGGTCCCCAGGCCCGGATCTGGTCCGGCCCCTCGACGGTCGCCACGAGCACCACCATCTCCTCCTGTCCGAGGACGGCGCCGACGACGTGCCGGGAGATCGGATCGTGGTCGACGAGCAACACCCGTACCAGGGATTTCTTCTTCATCTCTTGCCGAATGTCACCTAATTCGGCGGACATCCCATCCTCCTTGGTCGGCTGACTGTTCGCACGGCTGAATGACTGATGTCGTGCCCACGCCGGAAACGGCCACACCCAACCGGCGCCAATACAGGAGCCGTCAGCGAAAACCGCATCGCAATAACCGGCTTGCTTAACACTGAGCGTATCCCCGGGCCGGTTCACGAAGATCGATGGTGCCCTCCGCCACAACCGGATGTCTTCACCGCAACCCTAGGACGCCGTTCCGGCGGCTGGTTTACCGCCCGCAAACTCATGACCTTAAGTGCACGTTTAGGTGCATACAAGTTCACGCCACTGTCAGTTTTCGGCAACGGCGCCAACAGTGACGTGATTCGGAGTAGCCTGATCACGCTCGGAACTAGAGCCGGCCTCACGTGGCGGTCGCAATGCTGTCATGATGTTGTGTCGTGTTCGATCGTTTGGCGTTGCGGTTGGTGCCTGATGACTTGTGGGCTGTGGTCGAGCCGCTGATCCCGAAGTTCGCGGCGCGTCCGCAGGGTGGCGGGACGGCCCCGGTGGACGACCGGGCGGTGTTCACCGCGATCGTGTTCGTGCTGACCAGTGGCTGTCGGTGGCGGGACCTGCCACCCTCTTTCGGTGTCTCGGCGCCCACGGCGCACCGGCGGTTCACGCAGTGGACGCAGGCCGCGTTGTGGCGGCGACTGCACCAGGCGGTACTCGACGCCGTGCTGTGCGCCGATAGGCGGTGCGGACCCTGGTCGGCTTGTCGCTGGCACCGGAGCACCGACGCGGTCACGGCGGCCTGTACGACGCGGTCAACAACGGCCGGATCGACGTCGACCGGCTGCGGAACGCACTGGTCAGGCTGCCGATCTCGCGGCCCTCGGCGAGATCGCCCTCGCCGCCGCCACAGCCCTCGGACACACCACCGGCCAGGCACTGGCGCACCGCGGTGTGGCACTCGCGCAAGCCTGGCACGGCGATTACGTCGACGCCGAGCGCAACTTCGACCAGGCACTCGCACTGCACCGCGCCGACAGCGACCTCATCCGAGAGGCCAGGACGCACCTGGAGATCGACTGGATGTACCACCGCGGTGCGCGTCACCGTGAAGCACTGGGACACGCACAGCACGCGCTCGCGCTCTACAGATCGACACACCACCGCGCCGGTCAGGCGGGCGCGCTCAACGACGTCGGCTGGTGCCTGACAGAACTCGGCGAGCACGAGGAGGCACTGGTGCACTGCGACCAAGCCCTCCGCCTGCACCGCGAGCTGGACACCGCTACGGCCAGGCCGCGACGTGGCACAGCATCGGCTACGCCCACCACTACCTCCGACACCACCCCGAGGCGATAGCGGCGTACCGGTCCTCACTGGCGCTCTACCGCGAACTGGGCAGCCGGTACGACCAGGCCGTCACGCTGGACCACCTGGGCGACACCCTCCACGCGACGCACGACGACACCGCGGCAGCGGAGTGCTGGCACGAGTCCCTGGCCATCCTGGAACAGCTCCGACACCCCAACGCCGCAGACGTGCGCGTGAAGCTGGACCTGTCCGGTAGCCGGCTCTTCCATTAGCAGTGCCTTGTCAGGTCGATGCCCCGGGACGGCGGTCGTCCAGCGGATCGTCCTCGACCTGGTCGGCCAGTCCGGGACCGAGCACGTCGTGGTAGCGGAGCTACGGGTTCAAGAAGTCTGCAAACTTCTTGCCGGATGCCTCCGGTGCGCTGGTCTCCGCAAGCCGTGCCGAACTTCCCGACCGGTGGAACCAGCCTTCTTCGCCGGTCCAGCGCGAAGTCTTCCAAGGAGATCGACCATGAAGCGCATCATCATCGTTTTCGCTGCGGCCCTGGTCACCATGCTGTCCATCGTCGCACCCGCGCAGGCCGCAATCCCGTTGGCGTGCACCAACGGCTCGTACACCGACCCGGCCTTCCCCTACCAGACCCACTGGCTGATCGGGGAACGCAAGTACGGCAGTGCCGTGACCAACCGAGTCACCTACCGATTCTGGCTGCACGAATCCCTTCTCAGCACTCCTCGATTCCTGTCGGTCAGCTACGCGCGGTGCCTCGACTTCACCGGCAGCGAAACCACGATTCAGCCGTACAACGGCAACTTCGATCGCCCGTGCTCCGCGAGCGGTGACTACGTCACTGTCGTGGGCGATCGATTGATCAACCACCGGCTCATCGGCTCCCGCTTCAGCCCGCCGGTCCGACCACCGGCCCTCGCCTTCACCTACAGGTTCTGGGTGCGCGAGGACAACGGCTGGTATCTCGACAACAACGTCGCGCGGTGTGGATAGGGCTGTCTGGCGGCGACACCGCCATGACCCCACCGCTCCCCCACCCGGCCGCATGTCGCTCGCCGACGTCCGCCGCGCCCGACTACGACCTGGTCGAGCTGCCCCGCAACTTGCACAGCTTCGACAGCGGGCCTTCGCCGCGCGATTCCGGCGGCCCGCCGATCCCCGGCCACGCGTGTGCGGGCGGCCACCTCCGCAGTGCGGACCGGAATACGCTCACCGGTCCGCACTGCGGAGCACTCCACTTGGTTACCCCGTAGCCGGGCCGAGCGCGCCACGGCGACTGCTCGGGTCGGCATCGACGGATTCCGGCTCCGGGATATGCCCGCGCGGCGGTGTGGTCACAGGAGATCCCGGCCGTGATCGTGCTGTGGACCGTTGGACCACGCAGTACCACGGCCGCCCACGACGGTGAGGAGGTGTCCGGGCGGGAGGAGAAAGACCTCCCGGCCGGCAGGGAACGTCTCTGCTCCCCGGTGACGGCTACGGCCGTGCCGCGTCCACCATCGACCGGGACCGTTGTCAGGCCCCCTGACCGCCAGGCGACCGACGAGTGGAAACAGCGCGACGCGATCCGGGCCGGTGTCGAGGGCTTCCGTCCACCAAGCGGTCGCCGCCACCAACACCGTGATCACAGACCGTTCAGGTTCGAGTCCTACCGGGGCCATACAAGATCGGCAGCGTCAAAGTCCGGGCTTCTCGTGTTCGAAGACACCTACCGGGTGTGAGTACCAGCCGTTTCCCGTTACCAGGGTTCGGTGGTTCGAGCAGGGCAACCGCGATCCAGCAGTCCCTCTGCGTGGGTTACTGGACCGCCCGCATCGCGGCATCGCGGACGCCGGGATGTCACCGGACCGTGGTCCCGCGCAGCCGGGTGATCTCCGAGCCTCACAGCTGACCACGACATGCTCGCGTTGCTTGCCCGACGGGGAAGCCCGGCTGCCCATGCGGGCGTACCCACATCCCTTCCAGCACGGGCACGCCGGGCGCGGATCTCATGTGTATGAACGCCAGCGCGGTCGTGCAGGACGAGGAGGGCAGGCGCACCCACCAGACGATCGCGCGAACGCCGCAGCCTGTATTCCGTGCGTCACGATTGCTGGCGCTGCAGCGCACAACGGGAACCAGGCCACGGCGGCGCTGGTGGCGGCCAAGTCGGTGCAACGTGACTCGGTGACGTTCGAGCTCGAACAGGTCACACCTGCACAGCAGGCTGATCTCGCGGCGCGTGGCATTCGACTGCCCGGCGCGTCGGCGGCATCCGTCGATCCCCGGCACCACGGTGATTACACCGATCTCCGGGTGAACGCCGTCGGTTTCGGCATCTACCTCGGTGGCTACCTGGTGTACTGCGACGGCTTGCCGTTGCCGGTGTTCGTGCCCGACTCCGACGTGGACTTCGGGTCTGCCGCAGCGAATGCGCCCGACTCCGCGATCTACCCGGACCGCACCGAAGCGGTGCGGGCAATCCCGTTCGGACCGCCCGCACCGGGGGCACGGCCCACCGGTGGCCTTCTACCGCGGCGCGGGCGGAGCCGTAGTGGCACCGACGAGCTTCTCCCCGCTACCACGCCTCGTTTCGCCGAATGCGCGCTACGCGCCCGCCGGGAGTTGGCCGAGCAGGTGCAGCACGACCTGAATCCAGAAGGCCCTGAGTGTCATGCTCGGCAGGGTCGAAGACCACATCGGTCCGAGGAATAGTCAAGACCTGTGGATCGGCGTGTCGTGCGACTTGCCCTTCTGACTTCTTGTCGGATCACGCGACGAGCTGGCCGCCGTAACATTGGCAGCAATGTGAACGCCGATCAGTCGCGCGCGCCAGCGGCGGCGGCGTCGTGCAGGACGAAGGTGGCGAACCCAAGCTCGCGTCGCGCGCCGCTCAGCCAGGACTCGCGATGCTCACGTGCAACGGCAAGCGCCTGGGCACGATCCTCCGTCGTCGAGGCCTCCCGTACGGCCCAGTCGACGAGCGACCCGGCCCAACTGAACTGGTAGTCGTCCCACTCGGCCAACGTGCTTACGTGCCCGTACGACGGCTCGAACCCGTGCTCACGGATGGCTCGCACGAAGCCGGCGAGGTCGGGATAAGCGTCGGCAGAAACCTCAAGCGCCGCCAGCGCAGAGGCCGACGGGCGGCCCTCCCAGATGCTGTCGCCGATCAGCGCTTGGCCGCCGGGGCGCAGATGCCGCCGGACAGCGACCAGCATGTCCTCCAGCCGGCCGAAGGCGTGGCTCGCACCGACGCACAGCACCACGTCGAAGACCCCGTCGGCCCAGGTGGCGGCATCCGTTTCGATCCAGCGCACACGGTCGCTCAGCCCCCGCTCGCCGGCACGCCCGGCGGCAGAGGCCGGGAGCATGTGGTCTACCCCTACGCCCGTGATCCCGGGGTGGGCAAGCAGCAACTCCTGCAGCCACTCGCCCTCTCCGCACCCGAGGTCGACGGCGCGGGCGCCGTCGCTTGGGCGCAGCCAGCCGACCAGTTCGCGTAGCCGCTGGGGCGCCACCGGCGCCGCGATCGGATGGCGCAGGTGGGCAATGTCGAAGATCTCGGAGCGCTCCACTGCAGCAACTCTACAAGCAGACTCAACCGAGGCTGAGGCATGCCAGAATGAGGCACATGATCCGCCGTACTTGCGTGGATCGGCGTGGTCATGCGACGTGCTGATCGCCTCCTGACTTCTCATCGGGTCGCTCGACCAGGACGCCGCGTTCGAAGGTCGCGCCAGCGCGGACGAGGGCGACCAGGTGGGGTGCGTTGACCGCTCGCCACCGATGCTGGGCGGACTCGATCAGCTTGAACGCCATAGCCAGGCCTGCCGCGCGGGATCCGGGGCCCTCGGTGACCTTCTGCCGCAACCGCACGGTCGCGAAGGTCGACTCGATCGGGTTCGTGGTCCGCAGGTGCACCCAGTACTCGGCCGGGTAGTTGTACAACTCCAGCAACACGTCCAGGTCGTCGGTGATCTTCGCGGAAGCCTTGGGAAACCTCACCCCGTAGGCATCGGCGAAGCTCGTGGCCGCTGTCCGGGCGTGGTCGGCGTCTTCGGCGTTGTAGATTTCCTGCATCGCTTTGGTCGCTGCGGGCTGCGCTGACTTCGGCAGCGCCGCAAGAACATCCGCACTCTTGTGGAACCAGCAGCGCTACTCCCGGGTGGTCGGGAACACCTCCCGCAGCGCCGCCCAGAAGCCGAGCGCCCCGTCGCCCATCGCCAGTATCGGGGCGCATCCCGCGCCGTTTGCAGTCGCGGAGCAGATCGGCCCAGGACTCGGCGGTCACGATCAACTGCTCCACGGGCACCGTGAACGCCACTCCACACCTCCAGAGACCACAAGCACCTCGGCCGCATAGGCCAGGCCGAGACCCTGTGCGAACGCGCGCTGGCGATGATCGCCGACCACCCTCCTCCGGCGACTCGATCAGTCGCCGCCACCGCGTACGGCCACCTCGGCATCGTGCACCGCATGGCGGGACGACCCGACCGAGCCGTCGACGCGCTACAGCAATCCCTTGTGCTGCTGCGGCAAGCAGGCGACCGGCTCAACGAATGCCTGTTCCTCAACGAACTGGGCGAGACACTGAGGATCGACGGCAACCTCCCGGAGGCCCTCGCCACCTTCCGGCAGGCACTCGCCCTCGCCACCACCATGAACCACCCCCACCAAACCGCCCGCGCACACACCGGCATCGCCAACTGCATCCCCCGACACGCCGCCGCCGCGCATCACGCACGGGCACGCGCCATCCTGACCGAACTGGACGTCGGCCCGTTCTGCCGATGACCGCACCCGTCCCATCCGACAGCCGCACGAAGCAGCCTGATGCGTGCGACCGACGGTGACGACGCCGGCCAACCTGGCTGCGCGCCTGGGCCGAGATGGGCTGATGCCGTGCGTGTGACACGACTCCCTGTCACCCCTTGCCGGACGATCACCGGTCATGTCGGCCAGGATCTCGATCGTGGGTGTGGGGTGCCGGTTGCCCGGTGGGGTGACCGACCTGGACGGGCTGTGGTCCGTGCTGGTCGAAGGGCGGGACGTGGTGGACGAGCCTCCCCCGGACCGGTTCGACACGGAACGGTACTGGGACGTCAACCAGATGGAAGCAGCGCGACCTCGTTGAGCTACGCCCTGCACAACGTGATCATCCCCGTGTTCGAGGCGCACGGCGCGCCACCCGGCACGATCAACGTCATCTGCGCCGACTTCGAGGTCACCATGCGGCAGTGGCTGGACAGCCCGTCGGTGAACACCGTCTATTACTTCGGCTCCAGCGACCACGGGCTCGCGCTGGAGCGCAAGTGCGTCGAACGCGGCAAGAAGGCGATTTTGGAACTGTCGGGCAACGACGGTGTGCTGGTCTGGCACGACGCGCACCTGGAACACGCCACTGCGGCGTTGCCGGAGTCCTTCTACGCCTCGGGCCAGGCCTGCGTCGGCCCGAAGTACGTCATCGCGCACCCGGACATCGCCGACGAGTTGCTGACCAGGTTGGCCACGGCCCACGTCGGCGTTGCGACCAGGGGATCCCGAGACCTCCGACACGGTGCTCAGCCCGGTGCTGCGAGCCACCGCGTTCCAGCGCACCCTCGACGACACCACGAGCGCGGGCGCCGTGAAAGTCTGCGGCGGCAACCGGGTCGGCCTGGACGGCGAGCCGGACCCGAACGGGCTGTTCATCGAACCCACCGTGCTGCGGGTCGACGGGTTCGAACAGGCGGACAGTCTGCCTGCGGTGCGCGGCGAGAAGTTCTTCCCGATGCTTTCCGTCGTGGTGCCAGAGGACGGCCCCGACCTGCTCGACCACTGCCTGGACTTCCTCAACCGCAACAAGTTCGGCCTGCGCAACTCCTTGTGGGCCGAGGACCCCGTCGTGGTGGAGCGGTTCACGACCGAGGTGGTCAACGGCGGCCTGCCGAAGGTCAACGACTCACATTTGGCCAGCGCCCCGTACCTTCCCGGTCTCGGCGGCACCGGCGACAGCGGCGGCACGCACGGCGAGGCGGCGTGCCCCATCCTGGGAGCAAGCCGATTGCAGGCGGTCGCGATCGCCACTTCACGGGTGCACCCGCACGCCGCCGTGTTCGGCTCATCAGCGGCGGCGGCCTCGGAGGTCTTGCCGAGCAGCACGCCGACGGCGGCTCGGTCGGTGTTCTGCTCGAAGCTGGAGCCCTGGAGACCGGCCCGGTCGACCGAAGTCGGCGTTGAACTCGGTGTAGGAGGTGTGCGCCCGGACGAGGGCTGACCTGCGGTGGTTCCTGATCATCTGAGTGCCCCGGCAGGACTCCAACCTGTCGAAGTGCCACGAGGACCGGTCGTCATGCGAGGGCGTCGTCGTCGAGCGCTCGTGCGGCTTCGACGGGTGCGTAGGCAGCGAGCGCGGTCACGAGGCGGCGGATCCCGTTCAGGGTAGTGACGGGAAGACGGGCGAAGCGGGCTACGTCGAGTTCGTTGGCGATGGTGAGCACGGCGAAGTCGGCGAGGTCGGCCTCATGGATCGGTGTGCTGTCGCCGGTGAAGCGATCACGCACGGGAAGCGGTTGGTGCCCGAGGTTGCGGTAGGTCTGGGATCGGTCACAAGCGCCATAGAGGTAGACGAGCGACTCGGCCTCGGGCCCGATGACGCGTTCGAGCCGTCGCCGCTCCGTCGCCGCCAGCAGCGCGTGCGGGAACCCGTCGGTGCCATAGGTCGCGTGGCAGATGGCGGCCAGTTGGATGCGTGGCGTGGCGGACCATTCGACGGTCAGACCGTGCACCCTGTGCAGGTGGGCAAGCAGCGTTCCGCCCGGGTGGTCGAGCCGGTCGGCGCCCAGAGAGCGTTGCAGCGCGAAGGCGCGACGGGTGGTCGTCTCGGTGTCGAGCCACGTCGACGCGTGGTCCGCGACGAGGTGTGCGAGTTCCTCGGGAGCATCACGAGCTACCAGGTGACCTGCGGCAGGCACCCGGGAGACCGTGACCGCGGGGTTGGCGGCGCGGAAGCGCTCCACCTCAGCGTCGCGGAGCGGTGAGCTCGGCCCGCCACGGACCAGCAGAATCGGCAGGTCGATCTTCGTGGCTGTCGCCAGAAGCTCGGGACCGCGTTCGAGGATGTCCTCGACGATCTCGGCGCGGTCGTGGCGGAGGCCGCGGCCGTCGAGCCAGGCGCGGACCCGAGCGGGATCGGGGTCGGGTACGACGTCGACGAGCACCAACCCGGCAACGTGACGTGCCGTGCGCGGGTTGGCGAGGGAGGCGATAGCGGCCAGTCCGCCCAGGGAAGCGCCGACCACCACGACCGGTGCCGGCTCACGGCGGATCATCGCGGTCACGTCCTCCGCGATCGCCCGCAGCGTCGTTGCCCGTCCCGAGCTGTCGCCGTGACCGCGCAGGTCGAAGGTCACGCTCCGGAGCCCGCACAGGGTGAGCGCCGCCGCGACCGGCGTCCAGACACCGCGATGTTCGCCGCCGGCGTGGAGCAGGAGGACGGTCGGACCGGTGCCGGTGGCCGTGCCTCGCAGCGTTGCGCCTCCTCGGGCGAGGGTGACGTCGGTCATCGCCGGTTGAAGCGCGAGGCTCGCTGTCGAGCCGTGAGGTCAACCATGGGCACAGCCGCGCTCCCTCCACCTTGAGCTGTCAAGGTACGATACGACCCACTGCTTTGACTGGTCAAGGTAAGGTCGAAGGTCATGGCGACACGTCGAACACGCAGACCGCCCGAGGAGGCTCGCCGCCTTATCCTCGACGCCGCAGCAGCGCTGCTCGCCGAGGGAGGCGTCGCAGCGGTCCAGGTCCGTGCCGTCGCCGCCCGGGTCGGCATGACGGACGCCGGCGTCACACACCACTTCCAGAGCCGCGACAACCTGCTGCGCGAACTGCTTCGACACGGTGGACGACAACTGAAAGCCGCCGTGCAGGACGTCCTCTCGTCGTGGCTGGACCGGGGCGCAGACCTCCTGGAACTCGTCGAGTCACTCGCCAACCTCTACCGGCAGGGCTACGGCGAGCTGGCGGTCGCTCTGCATGCCGCGGGCTGGCGCGAGCATGGCAGCGGGATGCTGACCCCTGTGGTCGAAGCCCTCCACCGGCTGCGGCCATCCGCGGCTTCGATCGAGGACACGCAGCTCGCGGTCGCGGCCCTCCACCAAGCGATGGCGATAGACCCCCTCTACGGGAGCGCCTTCCGCCGCAGCGCCGGCCTCACCGGCGTCACAGCGAGCACCCCGACCGCTCACCTGCGCTGGTGGACGCGGCAACTCCAACTCGCACTCCAACTCGAACCGTCCGCGCTTTGACCTGACCGGTGACTGGTCATGGCCTGTGGTCGCTCATCTCGGCCTGCGTTCGCTTGGGGCCGTCGGAGAGCTTGAGCCAGACGACGCCGACGATGATCACGGTGAGCCAGAATGCCTTGACCGGGGTGAGGGTCTCGCCGAAGAAGACGGGACCGAGTACTGCGGCTCCGACGGCGCCGATGCCGGCCCAGACGGCGTAGCCGATGCCGACGTCGATGGTGCGTAGGGCGACGCTGAGGGCAAAGAGCGCCAGAAGGAAGAACACGACCGAGACGAGCGACCAGGAGAGCACGGTGAAGCCTTGGCTGCCTCCGACGCCGAGGGCGTAGCCGACCTCGAAGGCTCCGCGAGGAGGAGTACGAGCCATGCTCGTGCCCGGTCGCTACGGGTGGTGGCGTTCGTGTGGGTGGTGGCGGTTTCGCTGGTCATGTGGGTTCCTTCCGCAGGGTCGATTTCGGCGAGATGGCGTGGTGCGGGGTTGGCGTCCTGGGTCATCACGCTGCTCCGCTGAGTTGGAGGCCGACGACTCCGGCGATGACGGCGGCGATGCCGAGAAGCTTGCGCCAGTCGAGACGTTGGCCGAAGAAGGGAGCGCCGAGGACGACGATCCCGACGCCGGCGACGGAGGTCCAGATCGCGTAGCCGACGCCGACGTCGAAGGTCAGCAGCGCCAGGTTGAGGAGGTAGGTGGCGATGCCACCGCTGACCAGCGTGGCAGTGGTCCAGGCGGGTCGGGTGAAACCCTGCGCCTTGCCGGCGGAGATGGCGACGGCGATCTCGAAGACGACGGCGATGCCGAGGTAGAGCCAGTGCATGGCGGGTGTCCTTTGTCGGGGTGGGTTACGAGTGGGTGGTGAAGTCGGAGCGGTACCGGGTGAAAGGGACCAGGCCTCGCTCCATGGCGTCGGCCATCAGTGCCCCCGGATCCGGGTCGTGTCTGCGGTCATGCGGATGCTTCGTGCCGGGCTCGGCGGATCACTACTTCGGTGGCGACGCCCTCCAGGGTGGGCCCCTCGATCGTGAAACTTCACGCCGGTGTCAACTGCAAGGATGGGAGCCGGCGGGCAGCCTTGGGAGGTCTCATGCGCATCGGTGAGCTAGCGGATGCCAGCGGCGTCAGCACCCGGCCCCTGCGGTACTACGAGGAGCACGGGCTTATCCGCTCCGAGCGCACCCCCGGCGGGTGGCGCGCCTTCGACAGCTCCATGGTCGAGCGGGTCGTGATGATCCAGCACCTGTTCGCCGCCGGACTGAGCAGCGCCACCGTCAACGAACTGCTCCCGTGCCTGGAGGCCCCGCCCGACGAGCACACAGGCGTCATGGAGCAGTTGCTCGCCCAGGAAGTCGAGCGTCTCGAAGCCAAGCGACGTGACATCGATCGCGAGATCGACACTCTGCAGGCGCTCCGCAGCGAGACGGCCTTGGCCGGTGAGATCCTGTGATGCACGACACGGCTCAGCAGCCGCACGAAGCATCCTGACCTGGGGGAACTCAGCTTCAGGCGGAGGCGTCCACCCTGGTGACGAACGCGGAGGCCGAGCTCGCGCGAATTTAGGAACGATCGTTCTTGACTGATCGTTCCCGAATTGTCTACGGTTGCCGCATGGGCCGACCGAGGGGATTCGACGAAGCCGAAGTGGTGCGAGCCGCGGCAGCGCTGTTCGCGGAGCGGGCGTACGACGGGGTCTCCGTGGACGACCTGGTCAGCCGCCTCGGTGTGCATCGCAACAGCCTGTACAAGACCTTCGGCAGCAAGCAGGGCCTGTACCTGGCCGCGCTGCGCCGACTCCTGGACGACGATGTCCGTCCGCTCGCCGAGGCCCTCACCGAGGCGGACGGGCCGGCACAGGCCGCGCGCCTGGTGGCGGAGGCGGGGCTGGACCTGCTGCTGCTGGCGGCGGTCGAGCGCGCGCCCTCGGACACTGGGGTCGCCGCGCTGGTCGGCGAGGCACTGGAGGTCCTCGACCGGGCGCTCGGCGCGGTCCTGCCCACCTCGGACGCCACGGAGACCGGCGCGTTCACCTCGGCGCTGCTCGGGCTGCGCCTGCGCGCACGGGCCACCGACTCCGCCACCGAACCCGGTTCCGCCGCGTTGGCGCGGCGGTTCGACACCTGATGAAGGAGCACCACATGGCACGGATCGAGATCGACGGCGGCGACCTGGTCGTGACGATCGAAGGGCTGGACAAGCTCTGGGCGCTCAAGAGCCGCCTGACCGTCCCTCTGACCAACGTCCGCGGCGCCACCGTCGACCCCGGCATCGTCAAGGAACCCAAGGGAATCCGGGCCCCCGGAGCACACCTGCCCGGCGTGATCACCGCAGGCACCTTCCACCGCGACGGAGAACGTGTCTTCTGGGACGTCCACGACGCCGCCAAGGCCATCGTCATCGAACTGGCCGACGAGCGGTACGCCCGCCTGGTCGTCGAAGTCGAAGACCCTCGCACCGCCGTCGCACTCATCGAGAACGCCCTGCACCGCTCCTGACCCGTGTTCGACGCCCTCCTCGGACGGGCGCACGGCACCGGTGGCCACCCCCCGGCGTGGGTTCCGCGCCGGGGGCCCGTCCACCCGAACGAGCCTTCCCGAACCAACGTCGTGTCGGCCGGCCCGGAGTAGCTGGTACGGGAGTCTCATGACGCTACCCGAGACGCACCACCGCACGATCGTGGTGGTCGACATCGCCGACTACACCAACCCCGCCCGCACCGCCGCGCACCAGGCCGCCGCGCACGACGGCCTGCAACGGATCCTCGGCTCGGCCTTCTCCGACGCCGGTGTGGAACTCGGGCAGTGCTTCACCGAGAACCGGGGCGACGGCGCGTTGATCCTGGTCCCGTCCGAGGTCTCCAAGAGCGCGTTCGCCAATCGGCTGCCGGACGGGCTGCTCCGCGCCCTGCACCGGCACAACGCCGTGCACTCCGCCCGAGCCGCGATCAGACTCCGGGTCGCGTTGCACGCCGGCGAGGTGCGGCTCAACAGCAGGGGTGCGGTGAGCCCCGCCATCAGCTTCGCGTTCCGCATCCTCGACGCCGAGGCCGCGCGGCTGGTGTTGAAGCGCGGCGACACGCCGTTGTCGCTGGTCGTCTCCGACTCGTTCTTCCACGACGTGGTCGAGCAGGACCCGGCCGCCGCCCCGGAGGAGTACCAGCAGATCCCGGTGCGCGTGAAGCGCACCTCCACCCACGCCTGGCTGCGGGTTCCCCGACTGCCCGCTCCCGTCGGGGAATCCGCGTCGCGGCGGAAGTCCCCCGTGCGGCCGCCGATTCGCCGGCGCATCTCGCCGCCCCGCTTCGCCGTGCACGCGTTGTCCGCCTTCGGCGTCGCGGTCGCGGCCACCGCGGTCGTGGACGTCCTGCTGGACACGGCGGCCAGGCAGTCGTGGGCGGCGATGGCCGTGCCCGCCGTGGTGGGGCTGGCGTGGGGCCTGCGGAAGGGAGCGCGTCCGGTCGGTGTCCGCAGGGACTTCCGACACCCGGCAACCGCGGTCCGGGTGGTGGTCGGCGACCTGTTCGACCAGCCGGGGCACATCGTCGTGGGCTTCGCCGACACCTTCGCCACCGACACCACCGACGACCTGGTGATCAGCCGGCGGAGCGTCCAGGGCCAACTGCTGGACCGCCGGTACGCGGGCCGCGTGGACCGCCTGGACCGCGACCTGGCCGAGGCGCTGGACTCGGCCGAGCCGCAGGCGGCGGTCGCCAGGGCGGACAAGCGCCTGGGCAAGCTCGTCCGCTACCCGATCGGCACGGTGGCGGTGCTGCCCGCCGACGACGGCCGGGTGTTCTGCCCGGCGTACAGCACGATGGGCGACGACCTGGTGGCGCACTCGACCGTCGACATGCTCTGGACGAGCCTCGGCCGGCTGTGGGCGACGCTCGCCGAGCACGCCTGCCGACCGGCCAGCGGCTCTACGCACCACCCGGTCGGGCTACGTGGCACGAGAGCATCTGAGGCCCCTGGATGTGCCCTGCCCGTCGGCCACTCGTGGGGCCGCGTGCCCGGCGTGACGCTGCTCGGCGATGCCGCACACCTGATGTCACCGTTCGCCGGCGAAGGCGCCAACCTCGCCATGTACGACAGGTCCGGGCTCGCCTTGGCCATCGCCGCCCACCCCGACGACGTCGAAACCGCGCTCGCCGCCTACTAGGCCGAACTCTTCCCCTGTTCCGAGGACACCGCAGCCGAAACCGCGCGCAGCTTGGAAATGCTGTTCAACGAGCACTCGCCCGGGCCGCTCCTGAAGGCGTTCAGCCGGATCGGCCAACCGACACCCTGACCGTCGAACTCCGCCCGAACGACTGCACCTCCGGACCTCGATCGGTCGAACGACGATGGTGACGATCGGGCCGTGTTGGAGCATGCGGCGATGGGACCACAGCAACAAGCCGAACCCACCTCACCGTTTCGAGTCACGAGTCGGTCGTCGCCCCGTATGCACCGCTGTCCCCGGCTGCTTTTGCCCGCCTCCAGCGGGCGGTGGGCAACGCCGCCGTCCAACGGATGCCGTAGTCCAACGCACCGGCCTGACCACCCCGGACGAGGGGCACCGACGAGTGCTTGACGCCCTGGACTCCGCCATGCCTGAGGAACGTGTGGAGATCGCCACGGCGTTGTGCGCCGCGAGGGGTGACCCGGCGATCGTCGACCTGCCCGCACGGCTGGTGGTCGCGGGCACGGTGACGGCGGTCGCACGTGCCGACGTCCCGGCTCTGCTCGAAGCGGCGCGGAGTCGTCCGGTCGGCGCGGAGCGGTCCGGGGTCGACGCCGACGCGGAAGCACCACCGGAGCCGTCGGTGCCACGGTCCAGGACCGTGCCGCCGGCGCTGTTCATGCTGCCTGATCGCGTGCTGCACGACCGGGTTTCCCGCCGCTTCCCGCTGGGCCACCACGCACTGAACTTCACCGTCGCCAGCGCATCGCTGTCCCTCGGCTCCGGTTGGACCATCGGCGCGGAGGTCACCGGTCACGTGGGCGGCACGCTCAACGCCGATGCCGAGTTCGGGCCCGTGATGGTGCGCGAACTCAGGTTAGTCGGCCGGAGCGGGCACGCCGAACTGCACGTCGCGGCACGTGCCCGCCTGCGCCTGGTGCTGTCCGGTGGCCTCCGGGGCAGCCTGCACTTCCCGGGTGTCGACGACGTGATCGGCGTGGCGGGCCGGATCACGGGGTGTCGGTGAGCTTTTCGGCGCAGTCGGCGTCCGACCGACGTCGTCAACGCACGACGAGCGCATCGCACACGAGGTGGAGCGGTTCCACCAGGCTTTTCGCGCCATCGCCGCCCTGGGAACCGACGACCGTGTGGTCCACGGCATCGCGCGGTTCCTCGTCGAGGTGTCCAACCGCATCGAGAACGAGATCAACAGCGAGGACGGCCAATCGAGCGGGCCTGCTTACGCCGCCGAGGTGCTCGGAGGCGCCACACAAGCCCAGACTCCGGCCATGCGACTCATCCTCGACATCACGGCGCTCGCGGTGCAGTGGGACATGTCGCCGGACAAGGCCGACGTGCTGTGGTCTCAGATGGTGGGAGCCGCCGACGATGGTCAGCGCGAGGGCATGATGGCCCACAGGACGATGTAAATCAGGATCTGCGGGCCGGGAAGCAGGCAGGACAGCACGAACAGGAGCCGGACCGCGCCAGGCTTCATACCCCATCGCTGGGCCAGACCGGCGCAGACGCCGGCGATCCTGCGGTTGTCGCGTGGCCTGCTCAGTGCGCTGGTCGTCATGCGTTTCGACGAACCAGGCGGCTTTAACTACTCCAACCGGGCGTATCTTCGGAGTTCTTTGTCATCGAGGCAAGCGTGTCTCGTCACCTCGGCATCCAGCCCCTTCCGATGTCGAGGACCGCGTCATGACGGTGTCCGCCCTGCCACGCCCGACTACGCTCGCCGAGTGGATCGCCGCGACCATCCCACCGGGCATCCCGGCCCTGGACGCCGCTCCGGTGGAGAGTCTGCGGTTCTTGTTCTACGGTCGCGCTTCCACCCGTAAGCACCAGGACCCGCGCACCTCGCGGGCGTGGCAGTTGGATGTCTCGCGCAGGGTCACCACGGAGCACGGCGCGATCGTGGGAGAGTACTTCGAGGTGGGGTGTCCCGTCAGGTGCCGTGGCATCTGCGGCCTCGGGCGGCGGCGATGCTGCGGTACATCGCGGCGAACGCGGATCGGATCGACGCGGTGGTGGTCGGCGAGTACGAGCGTGCGTTCCTCGACGGCGCCCAGGTGCGGGAGCTGCGGGCGGTGCTGGAGCGGTTCGGGGTGCAGCTGTGGCTGCCGGAGGCCGAGGGGCCTGTGGACTTCGACAACCCCGCGCACGAGGCGTTGCTGTCGCTGCTCGCGGCGCGCTCGCAGACGGAGGTGCTGCGCTCCCGGCACCGGGTCGTCACGGCCATGCGGATGCAGACCGTCGAGCAGGGGCGCTACCTCGGTGGCAGGCCGCCCTACGGCTACCGGCTCGTCGACGCCGGGCCGCATCCGAACCGGGCGTTGGCGCGGCGCGGCGTTCGGCAGCAGCGGCTCGTGCCGAACCCGGCCACGGCACCCGTGGTGAAGCTGATCTTCTCGTTACGCCTGGCGGGGCACAGCGCCGCGGGCATCGCCCGTCACCTCAACGAGCAGGCCGTGCCCAGCCCGTCGGGTGTGGACACGGAACGCGACAGGGCTCGGGTGGACCCCGAGTGGTCGCTGCGCACGGTGGTGGAGATCCTGGGCAATCCCCGCTACACCGGCCGCCAGGTGTGGAACCGCACCAGCGCCGACCGCGCCACCCGCTCGCCGAGCGGCCGACGGACCAGCGTCCGCAACGAGCAGCACGCCTGGGCGATCTCGACCCGCATCGCCCACCCGCCGCTGGTGTCCGAACAGGACTTCGTCACCGCCCAGACCATCCAAGCCGCCCGGCACAGCACCGGCCAGGCCGCCGACGCTGATGGTGGCGAGTGCGTCTACCTGTTGGCGGGCCGGCTTCAATGCGGATTGTGCGGGCGGAAGATGGACTCGCACCGCTCCCACAGCCGGGCCGCCTACCGCTCCCACAGCCGGGCCGCCTACCGCTGCCGCCACGGTCACACCAGCGCCCGCACCCGACCGGAGAGTGCACCCGGCAACCTGTACTTGCGCGAGGACCACCTACTCCCCCGCATCGCCGCACACCTCACCACCACGGGCATCACCGACAACCCCGACGCCGAGCAGACCGCACGACTGGCCGACGAACTCGGGCTCGTCTTCCGCTGCGACGCCACCCGCGTCGAACTCCTCGACCGCGGCACCACCACGTCAGCGCGCACACCACGCAGACGCCTTGCCCAGCAGCCCAGCAACGACACGCTCCGGAACGGAGACAACCAACTCCTGCTGTCCCTGACCTACGCGACAGCCAAGGAGACGGACCGGCCCGACACACCCGCGGACCGGGATGACGCACCAGCCAGCGAAATCCACTCTGCGCGACAGCCTCTCCGGCCGCCGCCCCGCCCGCAACGCCCTGCGGTGCCACAGCGACGACGACGGCAGAGCAGGCTGCACGCGGCTATCGCCGCCAGGCGGTCGCGAGACACCTGCCGGGCCGGGCGAGACGACCGCCCGCCGAGCGGGCTCCATGACAACCACAGTCAACAGGAGCTGGCACGAAGAGCCGGGCGTCGCCCGCTGCTCCTACCCGCACGCCAGCAGACACCCCACGGCCAGCGGTCGACGGGTAGGCTCGGAGCAGCGTCGGGAAACACCAAGCCCCGCGAGCCTTCCAGGTGACCTGGAGATATCTCGCGGGGCAAATTATGTGTCCGAAGACTATTCACCCAGGTAGTTCTGCGGAACGATTCATGGCAGCAGTAGAATTCCATGACCAAGCCGGTGTTACCTGAAATTATTGTGCGGATGAACCCCAAAGGCCCGACACTAAGATTCCATCCAAAGTTTCGAACCTGCCAAGGAGCCTTATTCATAATGGCTGCCATCCGAGTCGGTAGAATTCCAGGGCGGTGATGACGCGGATGATGGTGGGGAGTTCCGCGAGGCGGCCTCGGTAGCCGGTTTTGAGTATCTTCCAGTTTTTGAGGTGGGCGATGGCGCGTTCGACGGGGGCGCGGAGGGCGGATATCTCGCGGTTGCATTCGAGGTCGCCGGGTGAGTGTTCGCCGCCGCCGTAGTTGCGGCGGCGGGGTGTGACGACGGTGGTGCCGCGGTAGGCGAGGTCGCCGATGGCGTCGGTGAGGTGGGTTTCCCAGCCGGTGTGGGCCAGGGCGGTGCGGTCGTGCAGCGAGCCGCGTTGCGGCGGGGACACCGCCAGGAGGGTTCCGCCGAGGTCGGCGAGGACCTGGACGTTGACGCCGACCCTGCGGTGTTTGCCGGAGAAGTGGTCCTGGCGGCCGGCGCGGTCGCCGATCGGAATCAGGGTGCCGTCGACCAGTACGGCCCGGCCGCGCAGGATCTCGGGGACGGGCGGGATGTGCAGGCACAGGGCCTGGCCCACCAGTGGAGTGAGTCTGCGGTGGATGCGGGAGACCGTCGGTTGGCTGACCCCCACCAGATCGGCCAGGGTGGCCTGGTCGAGATTGGACCGCAGCAGGATCAGGGTGACCACGACCGACCGGTACAGGCCGAGTGCGGGAGGCCGTCCCCGTCGTCGTTCCGGCGGCAGGATCTGTCGGATCCTGGCGACCAACTCCTGGATCTGGTCCGGGTCGAGCCCGGTAGTAGACTCGTAGTGCAACAGCCCCGCCGTGGATCGGTTTCCGTGAGAAGAAGCGATCCTAACCGGTCGGGGCTGTTGTCTATTCCACGGGTGGGCAACACTTTTGAATAAGGCTCAAGGTCACCGATGCTCACAACCGACCGCTCTCTTGCGTCAACTCCACGCGCCTAGGAGGGTTCTGCGAGGCGACGCAGAGCAGACCGCAAGACGAAGAGGGCACGCTGACAGAGCCTCTGACGCGATCCGGTGTCAGTGGCATGCCCAGCAGCTCGCTAGAGTAGTGTGCACTCCTAACATGACCGCAAAAACGACAGAGATGACGAAAGAAGAGAAGCCATGCAAGGGTTCACTCAGGAAAGAGCAATCAGACTTTTCAGTCGAGTCTAATCACGTGCCGTCCGCACGTGCAATCGAACCAACACAAGGAGGTCACGCAATGACCGATGACAACGAGCACAGACAAGTTCGAGATGGTGCAAATATTGCAGATAATTTTGGAGCGTACCAGACAGCTTCGAAAGATGACTATCACAGGGTTCTTGCGAGTGGCCTAGTAGTGCTCGACACGAGCTGCCTGCTCAGCTTATATTTGTATACACCGCAGACCCGCAGGGACTTTATTGGCACCTTCTCCGCTATAGGACCCAATCTCTGGATTCCCCACGAGGCTATGCAAGAGTTTTGGGAAAATAGAGAGCACATCGTTGAGGAAGCAACGAAGCTGTCGCAGAGAACTTCAGATTCCCTGCGTAGCCTAGAAATCAAAATGCTCATGGAAATGCAGACCTGGGGACGCCGCGTATCGCTGTCAACCGACCAACTAGACTCTCTTGAGAATATACTCTCGCGAGCGGTCGAAGAAGTACAGCAAAAGATACTTAGTACTGGCACCCGAAATGACCTGAGCGAAGCGCGAGATACAACACGCGATCCCGTGCTACGAGAATTGATGGGTGCACTAGAGAAAAACGTAGGGCCACCACTGTCGCAAAGCGAACTTGAAAACGCAATTCAAGAAGGTCAGCGCAGGCTTGCGAATAAAATTCCTCCAGGATACATGGATAGGAATAAGGCGGATCGATCAGCATCCGGCGACTACATCAAGTGGGAACAAACACTCAGAGAAGCTGAACTGCGTTCGCGCGACGTTCTCCTAATTACTGCCGATGCAAAAGAAGACTGGTGGAGGAGATCAAGAGGCAGACTATTGGGTCCACGACCGGAACTCTTCGAAGAGTTGGCAGAAAGAACTGGCAAAAAGCTCTTCATGGCACGTCCAGATACGTTCCTGCGACTCGCAAGCAATCTATTCTCCCTACCTGTGACGTTCGCTTCTGTCGACAACGTGCTGACTGTGGAAGGTTCGGAGGTGAACATTGACCGACGGCCCGAAACACACGATATACACGCTCGAGCACAATTGATTGCAATGGCATACTCAGAATACCTTTCGAAGCGCGGAATCGAAACGAAACCAGCTACACAGGACCAATACGGCTCCTTTACTGCCAACATAAATGGGGCGTGTTACTTCTTCAAGTTCCGATCCGCCGCCACAGTCCTACGAGTCGACATGCTCGGTTCGATAAGTCAAGCAGCACAACAGGAGGGGGCAGAGGAGGGCGTGATTCTTTCCGATGCCATCCCCAATCCGATAACACTCGCCATCCTCGAACGAAATGGCGTGGCCGCTATATGGCGCGCCGCCGATAAATCTTGGTCTGGCAACGCCTACGCTGATCAAAAGGGCCTCACCGCCTCCTCGTAAGAGCTCTCATGTCAACGAACCGACTGGAATGCGATGCCCATCACTCCGGAATCTCGCTCATCAGAAGTTGTCGGAAAGATCATCGCAAATTGCTTCATATGCGATGATCCCGGCGAATTGTCAGTATACGGCTTCATTGCGATTAACCAGCCCGATATCGGACACGAGAACGTCCGCTACACCTTGTCACAATGCACCAGATGCGGGGACGTAGCACTTCTTCAGCAGAAAATTTCACCGCAACGATTCGATGGTTGGTCCACACCCGAAAGGGTGTGGCCATGGGAAGAGGGGTATCTGAATAACTTCATACCCTCGGCAATCCGAAACGAGATGACACAAGCTCGGAATTGCTTCAAGCATCAAGCATATACTGCCGCCGTAGTCATGGTCCGCAGAACACTCGAGGGAGTCTGCGCAGATCACTCAATCAACGAGAGGACTCTTATCTCGTCCCTCCGAAAAATGGAGGAGAGAAAGATCATCGATGGCCAATTGGTGGAATGGACCACGGAGCTTCGAACTTTAGGAAATACAGCAGCCCACTACACCGGCGAAGCTTTGACTAAGCAGGATGCACAGGATGCGCTTGCACTCGCCGAGGCATTACTAGACTATGTCTACTTCTACTCCAGGAAGTTTGCAGACTTCAAACAACGTCGACAATCGAACTCCGACGGAGTTGCTTCAGACGAGAACCTGCCATAAAAGCGCCCCTGGGATGCTTGTGCAGACTGTAGCGATTTCCAGGAGCTCAGGCATTCACGAATGCTCCACTTTAGACAGCTCAGCAAGTCGCCCGATGTCGTTTCATGTCAGGTTTTTGTCGTTGACTTACCTGTGACGACTTCCCCAGACTCCTCATTACGCATTCAGTCCGATCGAGGTGGTGGTGGAGATGTGGAGCGCTTTGAGCGTCGACGTAGGCGGGATTGTGTTGTTCCTGGTCTGGTTGGTGTTGCCTCCGCTCTACGTCGTCGCGCTTGGTCGGCGGTATGTGCGGCAGTGCGTGGAGAGCGCTGCGGCGGCGGTGTGGGCGCAGCAGGAGGTTCTGGCTGTGCTTGAGGGGCCGTCGTCTGTTGGTCGGCATCGTCTGGAAGGAACATGATTGGCATGGCGGCTGTGACGACTTTGGCGGAGTCCGGGGACGGCGTGACCGAGGAAGAGGCCGCAGAGGCGCGGTGCGGTGCGGGAGATCTCGGCTCTGAGCCGTATGACCCGGACATGTTGGACATGGTGGTGGCGTCGGCTCCCAGCGTGTTCGCCGTGGTGGAGTACGAGGTGAAGAACCCGGAGATCGCTCGGGTGATGGGGTTCGGGATTTCTGCTGACGAGTGGGTGCACGTGGTGTCGGTGGACGGGAAGGCGTGCGGCACGTTCGGGACGACGGAGGAAGCGCTCAAGCCCTACGGCAAGTCGGACGAGGTGGCGGTGCGGGTCGTGTGGGTGTCGCCTGCCTTGGCGCTCCGGAAGATGCTCATGGGGTAGCGCCCCCTCGGCAGTGAGTGGGACGGGACGGCTGTGGGCGGCGCATCTCTGGATGTCCCGCCCACAGCCGTTTTGTGTCCGTTGGGACGGGGTTGCGGGCACGCGTCCCGGTGTCCCATGGGCGGTTTGCTCTGGTCAGTGCGGGTTTGGGAGGTGTCCCGCGATAGTGGTAGGTGGGACACGCGGGACGGCTGCGGGGACGCCTGGTTGATCTCTATGGGCATGGCTTGGAATCAAGTAGGCGTGGGCATGTCAGACTGAAATCAAGAGATGGTCAGCGCTCAGTCAGCTCTGATCTTGGTCCGACGTGATGGGAGGCGGGGCTATGCGGACGCCTCGCACGGTGCTTGAGCAGAAGATTCGTGAGCGGCGGATGACCTTGGAGGAGTTTGCCGAGTACGCCGAGACGTTCGCTCGTGAGCGCGGTGAACCGGGCACGTTGGGGCTGCGGCACCTTCAGCGCCTGGTGGCTGGGCGGAAGTCGTCCGGGGAGCCGGTAAGGCCGGTTCGGCAGGTGACTGCTCGGCTGCTGGAGAGCATTTTTGAGGTCGGCATTGAGGAGCTGTTGGCCGTGCCTTCGCCGGACGCTGGTCTGGTGAGGGTCGCGACTGCTGAGCCGCCTGTCCGCGCGGACGTCGAGTTCGCGGCGGCGCTTGACTGGCTGGACGATCGGGCCGGGTGGTCGGCTGGCACGAGTCGCGCTGAGGTCCGGTCTGGACTGTCCGGGTTGGAGCCTGGTGCCTTGCTCGATCGGCGCGCGACGCGGGGCAGGGTTGGGCGTCGGCAGCTTGTGCGGACGCTGGCCCACTACTACCGCGATGGGGTGGAAGGGTACGACACCTACCGGGTTCGCTTCGGCGGTCAGGGCCTCATGACCACGATCTTCGGTGCACCGGAGTGGTGGGCTGAGGTTCGACCGCTGGCGGACGGTAGCGAGCGGATGAAGTTGTTGCGGGACAAGGAGACTGCGCGGCCTGAGCTGGGGGGTGCGATGGCTCACGCGGCGGCTTCGAAGCTTGCCGAGTCGGCCGCGCTTGGGGTGCGGGTGGCGAACCTTCCGCTGTACCGGTTGTTGGAGATCGAGCAGGGCGATCCGCTGGTGGGCACGGTGGGGTTGGTGCCGTTCGTTGAGTACGCGCTGACCGCTGATCTGCTTGAGGGTGAGCTGGTCGACGCGGTGAGCCGGCATCACGGCGGCTTGCCGTTGCGGGATGAGTACCTGCCGGACCTGGAGGCCGTGCTCGACTTGCCGGCGCGTACGTGTGCGGGTGGCGTGCTGGCTCTGTGTGCCATCGCGCGGCCACGTGATCGTTTCCGGGGTGAGCCTGACTATGCGTTGCTGGTGCAGGAGCGGTCTGGGCATGTGCTCAATGCGGCTGGGCGGCTGGCGGTCATCCCGAAGGGATTTCACCAGCCGCTCAACGATGTCCGGGGTGATGTGCCGGTGAGCGCGACGCTGCTTCGGGAGATGGAAGAGGAGCTGTTCGGGCGCGCGGAGGTGGATACCACCACCGGGGAGAGCCGGGCCGCTTCGCCGATGCATCCGGGGCGGTGGTCAGCGCCGATGCGATGGCTTGCCGAAGAGCCTGGCCGAATGCGGATGGAGTGCACCGGGTTCGGGTTCAACCTGGTGAGTGGGAACTATGAGTTCGCCAGTTTGGTCGTCATCGAGGATGAGGAGTTCTGGCCACGGTTTGGCGGTCAGGTTGAGGCGAACTGGGAAGCGGCTGGGTTGCAGCTCTATTCGAGCCTTGACGGCGAGCTGGTTGAGGATCTGGTGGCGCGCGAGTCTTGGAGCAACGAAGGGTTGTTCGCGTTGCTCCAAGGACTTCGGCGGCTTCGGGAGATCGGTGGGAAGCGGGTGGACTTGCCGGCCGTTGAGCTGTCAGGTCTGTGATGGCCACCGGACGGTCATGACCGTGGAGTCGGCCAAGGCTTCCCACGAGTGGTCGACGCCTGGACCCCACATGATGTAGTCGCCGGGGCGCGTCATGGTGGAGTTGCCCTCGGTGGTGTCTACGCGGAAGTGGCCCTGCACAAGGAGAACCAGGGTGGTCCGTTGGTCGTCTGCCGTCCAGTCCGGGCGCTTGTCACCGGCTGGGTGGTTGGCCCACTTGACCTCTACGTCCTTCTGAGAGCGGATGCCCTGGGACGGGTCGATGAAGTGGCCTACCAGCCAGCCGCGCGTGTCGCTGCCGTCCTCGGTGGCGTTTCCGGCCTGCCAGTTGGCGGTCACTTGATCTCCCATTCGATGGTTGGCAGGTTGACGCGGTTTCCGCCGATCTCGCGTAGTCGGCGGAGACCTTGCATCAGCGCGAACAGCCCTTCGTTGCTCCACGCTACGTCGTTGGCGAGTTCTTCCAGCAGCTCCCTGTCCAGGCTGGAGTACTGGCGCAGGTTCGAGGACTCCCAGTTGGCCCGCACCTGACCGCCGTAGCGGGTCCAGAACTCCTCGTCTTCGATGACGATCAGGCTGGCGAACTCGAAGTTGCCGCTCACGAGGTTGAGGCCGAAGCCGGTGCACTCCATGCGTAGGCGGCCGGGGCCGGACATGAGCCAGCGCATCGGCTCGGACAGGCGGCTGGGGTGCATGGGATCGGCGTGGCGCTGCTCCCCCACCGTGTTGTCGATGTCTTCGCGGCCGAACAGTTCCTCTTCCATCTCACGGCGGAGCGTTGCGCCGATCTGTGCGTCAGCGCGGAAGTCCGTGAGTGGTTGGTGGAAGCCTTTCGGGATGACTGCCAACCGGCGCGCGGCGTTGATCACGTGGCCGGAGCGTTCCTGCACCAGCAGGAGGTAGTCCGCTTCGCCTCGGAAGGGGTCGGCCGGGCGTGCGATGGCCGTCAGGGCGAGGGCGCCGCCGGCGCACATTCGGTCGGACACGTTGAGGGCGCCGGCGAGGTCCGGTAGGTAGGCGTCGCGCAGGGGCAGCGTTCCGCGGGAAGTCGGTTGGCCGGTGGTGAGCGCATCGACCAGCTCGCCTTCGAGCAGGTCCATCGTCACCACGTACCCCACAAAGCTCGTCACGCCAACGGAACTCGCGATCGCGTGCTTGCGCACGCCTACGTCCAGTAGCCGGAACAGGGGCATGTTGACCATGCGGTTGCCCAGTGCCAGCGTCTCGGCCAACCGCTGAGCGGCACGCCCGGCGGTCTCCTCGTCCATCGCTGGATCATCGTCCGGGGTTACGCCCGTGAGCTTGAGGCGGTCGTGGCTGGGGAGCAGTGGGCAGTCGAGGTCCAGCCAGTCTCGGTGGGTCAGGACTGTGGTGGACGCTTCGACGGTGCCGAACCGGGCCGTGTAGCGGCCGTGGTCGTCGGTGGGTTCGCCGTAGTAGTCGGCAAGTGCTCGGGCTGAGTCGCGCTGGTTGATCCGGCCACGTCGGACGCCTCGGTCGTATAGTGCTCCGACATCCAGGCGCACGAGCCGTGCAGCCACTTCTCGGCGGGCGGTTCCCGGCTCCCAGTGGGCGTGTTCGTCGAGCCAGTCCAGAGCGGCGACGATGGACGTGTCTCCGCTCAACCGTGCCTCTGCGTCGGCCGCCGCACCTTCCGGGAGGTCCAGGGCCGGTCCGGTAACGAGTGCGGCGAACCGGGCCTTGACCGCTGGGTCCGCTCGGTCCAGTGCCGTGTCCAAGAGCTGTTGCATCTCCGACTTCGGCCGTAGGTCCGGCTTCTGGTGCCAGGACGCGACTGTGCGGACACCGATGCCCAAGTGTTCGGCGAACGTCTCATTGGTGAGGCGCAAAGCGGCTTGGAGGGCGGACGCGGTTCGGCCGGTCCAGCCGTCGTTCAAGCTCATCTCGTCGCTACCCCCGCGCGCGATATGCATTGAACCTGCACTGGTTGTGCATCGGTGGTGCATGGGTTCCGGCCGCTAATCGCAGTGGAATTAGCGGCATGGGAAACAAGCGGTCTAACCAGCGGAAACGCATTGGGCTACCGGCGTTCGCGGACATGTTCGATCACTGTCGAGAGGTCCGACTTGAGGTCGTCCAAGCGTTCGGTGATCTCGCTCAGGCGTTGCTCGACACTGTCCAAACGGGACCAGAGGCTGTCTGCGGGGTCCGCCACCGGTTCGTCTGCTTCGGGTGGCCTTCGGCCGTGCAGCACGGCATCGAGGTGTTGCGGGTGCCAGCCGAGCGCTGTCGAGAGGGACTCCAGGGTTCGAGGGCTGCGACGACGCTCAACGGTGTGGTGCTGGACTTCGCGGACGATGGCTTGGGAGACGTGCGAACGTTCCGCAAGCTCCCGTTGACGCCAGCCCAGCTCGTTCACTCGCTGGTTGATGGCCTTGGCGACTGCCGCCCAGTCCTCCGACACGTATTCCTCCGCGCTCCGCCTCAGCGCTGAGATTAGCCGCCTTCCGCTGTTCCGCGATGAGACACGGCGCATTTCCCGCCGGTCGCGATCAAACGCGTACTCAATCGCGCTGAAATCAGCAACCTAGAGCTGAAATCGTCAGCTCTCTCAATCGAAGGGCATTTCTCATGAGGACTTCTCTGCCTTCTTCCGGCTACACCGTTCGTCAGGCCGCTTGGCTGCTCGGTGTCGAGCCGTCCACCGTTCACCGCGCTGTCCGCGTCGGGACGGTTCGGCTCGTGCGTCGGCGCGGTCGGTACGTCCTGCCGGCGAACGTGCTGGTTCGGCTGCTCGGTGAGCCCCGTTCCGGGGGTACGCCGTGAACCTGATCTGGATTGCTTGGGAGCTTGATCGGCTTCGGTGGGTG
Source organism: Actinosynnema sp. CS-041913 (assembly GCF_050942485.1). Taxonomy (NCBI): domain Bacteria; kingdom Bacillati; phylum Actinomycetota; class Actinomycetes; order Pseudonocardiales; family Pseudonocardiaceae; genus Actinosynnema; species Actinosynnema sp. CS-041913. The sequence goes on from NZ_CP192037.1 coordinate 5,987,024, forward strand.
CCTACCGCCCTGCTCGCCGACGTGGTCGAGCGTGACGGCTTGTGCATGTGGGCGTTCACGGACGTGCCGCCGTGGGCCGATGAGGAGATGACCGATCGGGAGTTGGCCGCGCGGATGTGCGCTGGCTGCCCGGTGCGGGACGAGTGCTTGGAACTGGAGTTGCGCACCGCCGGTGAGGACACCGTTGGAGTGTGGGGTGCGCTATCGGCCGATGACCGGCGGGCGTTGTACCCGCACTGGCTCCGACGTGGTGAACGCGCCGAGAGGGGGCCGCGTTCATGAACGCCCTCAGCGTGACGCCTGTCCAGTTGCTGGCCGGGCTCGGCGTGGTCCTGGTGCTGCTGTTGGTGTGGCGGGCGGGTGCCCGCCGAGCCAAGGCGACCGCTCGTGCGGCGCGAAGCGGTGTGCGGTTGGCGTCGCTGGCCGGTCGAGTGGTGATCAACGCGGCGTTGATCGTGGTCGTTCAGTGGGTGGTCGTCACCTATCGCGGGGACGGTTGGCTGCTCTTGGCCGTGCTCGTGGTGCCTGCGCTGTTCGCGTCCTACACGTTGACGCGGGCGCTGATGATCACTACCTACGAACCGCGTCGTGGCCGAGGTGAGCGGCGATGAGCGAGTCGGTTGAACGGGTGGCGGTGCAGGTGGACCGGTTGTGTTGGACCGGGATTCTGCTGGGGCTGGCGTTCACGATGACCAACGTCCAGCAGTTCGCGGCGGCCGGTGCGGCGGTGTGGTCGTTGGCTTGGTCTGCGGCTTGGCTGCTGGACCCGATGGTGTCGCTGGTGTTGTTGGCCATTCTGCGGGCTGAGCAGGTGACGGCTCGGTACGGCGTGCGGATGGGCGGATGGGTTCGCGGTGCGAAGTGGTTCACGCTTGCGGCCACGTACGTCATGAACACCTGGGGCGCGTTCATGGACGGCTCGGCTGCGCTCGTGGTGCTGCACTCCGTGCCGCCGCTGGTCGTGTTCGTTGCGGCTGAGGCAGTGACCGAGCTGCGGGACAAGCTCGGCGCGGCGGTGGCGAACGCCGCGCCGACTGGCCCGAATGAACCGACGCCACCTGTGCCGAGGACGTCCTTCGCGGACTACCTCGAAGCGGCGCGGGCGGCGCGTACGCCGGACGTGGTGGTGACGCCTGCCTGGGTTCGGCAGGTGACCGGGTGCTCGCGTGGGTTGTCCTCTCGGCTTGCGGCGGCCCTTGACGAAGATGGGGGCCGTTCATGAACGGCGACCTGGTGCCCGCCGAGCCCGTCTATGAAGGGGAGTTGGTTGCTGACCAGCCGGAGCCGGTCCGGCGCTTGGGTGTGGGATGGCAGCGTGAGGGATTGCGTTACGTCGCAAGGGATGCGGTTGGGTGGTTGGTGCGGCTGCCGGGGCGGTTCCTTAGTGGGGTTTGTCGCGGCATGGTGGTTGCAGCTCGTGCGTGGCGGCGTTGGGTGCGGGTGCGCGACTACCGGGAGGCTGCCGAGCAGTCGGAGAAGTTGGCGGACAAGTTCGTGGAGATCCGGGCGCTGACGCTGTTCCGCTGGAAGGTGACCGGGGTGGTTGTGGCTGCCATCTCAGCGGTGCTGGTGGTGGCGTATGTGATCTACGGGTGGCTGGCACTGTGGGCTGCGGTGGGTGTTGTGTCGGTGGCGCTGGCGGTCGCCGGGCGACGCAAGGACGGCTCGCCGGGGCGGAAGGCGGTGCTCGCCGGGCCGCGCACGCTGACGTGGACGATGGACCCTCAGGTGCTGGTGGATGCCTTCCGGGACGCGAAGTTGATCGGCAAGGACGAAGCCTTGCGGCTGGTCGAGCGGGCCAGGCGGACGGGTGACGGTTGGGCTATGACGGTCGACCTGCCGGCTACGCGCAAGGCGGCCGATGTGATCAAGAATCGGGACGCGCTGGCGTCGGCGCTGGCGGTGGATGAGGTTCAGCTCATCGTTGAGCGCGTGCGTGGTCGTGGGGGTCATGCCGGGCGAGTGTTCCTGTGGGTGGCGGATGAGGACCCGTACGCAGGTCCGCCGGTGCGGACGCCGTTGCTGGATGTGGAGTGGTGGGACGCGTGGCGGCCGGTGCCGTTCGGGCGGGACGCGCGGAACCGGCGGATTGATCTTCCGTTGGTGTGGACGTCGTTGCTTGTGGGCGCGATTCCTAGGCAGGGCAAGACGTTTGCTTCTCGGCTTGCCGCCGCTGGATTGGTGCTGGACCCGTACGCGCGGCTGTACGTGTTCGACGGCAAAGGCGGCAAGGACTGGGACGCAGCCGAACAGCTCGCGTACCGGTACGTGTGCGGGGACGAGCTGTCACACGCCTACGCCGTGCGGGATCACCTCGTGGAGCTGGTGGCAGAAGTCCAATCGCGGTACGCGCGGATGGCCACATTGGACGATGAGGTTTGTCCCGAGTCGAAGATCACTCCGGCCATTTCGCGAGATGTGGACCTTGGGATGCCGATCACGGCGGTGATCATTGATGAGGTTCAGGTCTTCCTGGAGAACCCGGCTCGGGAGCAGGTGGGCGGCAAGAAGACCACGCTCGGCTCGTACATCGCTGACTTGTTGACCTACCTGGTTCGCAAGGGGCCAGCGGCTGGTGTGGTGGTCATCCTGGCGACGCAACGGCCGGACTCAAACACCATTCCGTCCCGGCTGCGGGCGGTGTTGGGGTCTCGGTTCGCGCTGCGGGTGATGGACTGGCGGGACTCCAACATCGTGCTCGGTGAGCAGATGAACACGCGTGGGTTCGACGCTTCGACCTTGTTGCCGAGTCACAAGGGCGTCGGCATCCTGCGGCCTGACGGGGAGACGGACGCTGGGGCTGACATGGTCGCCATGACCGTGCGGACGTACTACATGCCGAACACCGACTGGCGGGTGATCTGCGACCGGGGACGTGCGCTGCGGGAGGCTGCCGGGACGCTTTCAGGCCACGCTGTGGGCGACGATGCAGTGCGGTCGGTTGACTCGGCAGCCGTGGTTCAGGTGCTGGGGAGCGGAACGGCTGACGGGTGGGTGGTCGAGTTGCCCGAACCGTTGGCGGCCGTTGTGGACTACCTCGGGGACGACCTGGACGAACGGGAGTTCGTGCCTACCGCCGAGCTGGTCGAGGCGTTGGAGGTCGAGGCGGGCACGTTCGGGCGGGAGATGGGCGAGCTGGGTTGCCGCCCGTTGCGGCAGTACGTGCCCGATGGTGACGGCGCGCGAAGGGTCCGTGGCTACCTCACGGCGGACATCCGTGCTGCTGTCGATCAGGTGGGTGATGAAATCGGCTCACCAGGGTCTGAGCAGCCATGAGCGCAGGTGAGGACGTCACGGTGAACCTGCCGGACGAGCTGCCTCCGCTCACGCCCGTGACCAGCCGTGCTCTGCTTGCCATACTGGTCGAACTGACCACCGTGGAGGTCTTGGACGGACCTCGGGCAGGGGGCGACCGTGACTGCTGAAATCAGCCGAGACCCATGGGCGACGCTGGACGAACTGCTCGGCATCGAGGTAGCCGACACAGTCGAAGACGGTATCGGGCCGATGGCGGGCTACGGCCGGTGCTCGACCGAGGACAACCAAGATCCGGAGACATCGCGCGGGTGGCAGTTCGGCAACGGGCGGAAGTTCGTGGAGCCGTTCGGTGGGGTGATCGTGGAGGAGTTCTTCGATATCGGGCAGTCGCGGTCCGTGCCCTGGGATCGGCGGGAGGAGGCGTCACGGTTGCTGGCGGCGTTGAAGAACCCGTATCGCGGGTGGAACGCCGTGGTCGTGGGTGAGGGCACCCGGTGCTGGTTCGGTAACCAGTTCTCGTTGATCGCGCCTCGGTTCGCCGCGTACGGGGTGGATCTGTGGGTGCCGGAGTTGGGCGGCAAGTACGACCCTCGCAACCCGTCGCACAAGATGCTGATGAGCGTGCTCGGCGGCATGAGCGAGTCCGAGCGTCAGCACGTCCAGGCACGGGTGCGGGCGGCTATGGATGCTCAGGTGCTCAATGAAGGGCGACACCAAGGAGGGCGCGCGCCGTACGGGTACGAAACCGTGGATGGTGGGCCGCATCCGAACCCGCGCAAGGCTGTCGAGGGCTACCGGTTGCGGGTGTTGGCGATTGACGAGGGATCGGCGTGGGTGGTGCGGCGGATCTTCGCCGAGTACCTGAGCGGGCGGGGCGACCGGGCGATTGCGACGGGGTTGAACCGCGACCGCATCCCGTGTCCTTCGGCGCGGCGGCCGGACCAGAATCCGCACCGGCCCGGCGACGGTTGGCAGGGCAGCACGGTTCGGGCGATTCTCGACAACCCCCGGTACACCGGCTATGCGTTCTTCGGCCGGTGGATGCGTCAGGAGATGCTGCTCGATCCGGACGACGTTGCGGCCGGGAACGTGATCCGGTTCCGGCGCGCGAGCGCTGACCGCATCGTCCGGTCACGTAGGCCGGCGCACCCGGAGATCGTCAGCGTGGAGGAGTTCACGCAAGCGCAGTTGCTCCGCAAGTCGAAGTCCGCCGGCGGGCTGAAGACGGCTCGGAAGACGGAGCGCGCCGAGCGGCCGACGAAACAGACCTACCTATTCCGAGGGCGGCTGCGGTGCACGGTGTGCGAACGGAAGATGGAAGCCAGTCCACGGGCGCGCGGGATGTACTACCGGTGCCCCGCAAGGACATTGCCCAACGGGTCGCCCGCGCTGGGCATCCACCCGCCGACGATCTACCTCCGTGAGGACGTTCTGCTGGACGCGGTGAACAAGTGGCTGGGCGGGCTGTTCGACCCGAGGAATGTCGACCGGACTGTGGCGGCGCTGGTTGCCTCACAGGGGACTCTGACCCCCACGAACCACGATTCGGCGCGAAAGCGGTTGGCGAAGGCAGAACAGGAACTGAGCCGCTACCAGGCAGCCATCAAGGCGGGAATCGACCCGATGGCGCTGGTAGAGCCCATGAACGAAGCCCAGGCAGTGCGGGCTGCGGCCAAGGCCGAGCTTGACAACACTCCCCCGCCGGGCCACCTGACAGCGGCCGAAGTGCACGCCATGATCGACTCACTCGGGGACGTCGGAGCGGCGCTGAAGGGAGCCAAGACGGAGAGCCTGCTCAAGGTCTACCAGGGGCTTGACCTGCATGTTCTCTACAAAGACAAAGCCCACGTGGCTGATGTGATGATCAAGCCAGTGGGCTATGTGAATAGTGCTCGTGTCCGAGAGGTTTGCCCAAACGCGCAGCTGTGGGGAATTCCCCACTCCCCTCGAAGAGGAGTGGCTCATAAGTCCAGCTTAGCAGCCGTTCGAGGCTCCCGTGCAAGAGTGGGGAATTCCCCACTCAGTCTTTCGTCCAGTGAAATGACTCGACCCAGGGTCAGCCGCAGACGGTCACCGTCAATCGCGTTAGACGCTACTTGTCCTGCTTGGTCAAGAAGGGTTGCGGCTCGATCCAAGGAATTCAAGAACTACAGCAAACGCGATAGCGAATAGGAAGGATCGAGGTGATTCGTCGAATAGCGGAGGTTGGAACGTGTGGGGCTTGGGGATGGCAATTGACGCATCAGAGGAAGGGAGGCAAGTCCAGGGCGATTGCGTAGTCAGAAAGCAAGGCTCTGAGCTGCGAGTTTGCGGAGCGAAGGGCCTTCATGGAGGCGGGAGCGGCAGGTGAGACCGCATCGGTGATCATGGAGTTGCGACGCTTCACGACTCCGAGGAAGACCTCACCCGCCGATGACATCATCTCTCATCACCGCACTGACCGTCACCACACCCACCCTTGACCGGCTACCAGCGCCCGTCGCCGACGGCGAGCATGGCGGTCTGCTGGACGCTTTGGCGAAGGTCCCGGACCCGCGTGACCCGCGCGGGATCCGTTACCCACTGTCGGCATTGCTCATGATTGCGGTCTGCGCGGTCCTGGCCGGGGCGTCGTCCTTCGCGGCGATCACCGACTGGATACAGGATCTCGACAGCGATGCCCGTGGCCGGCTCGGTTTCGAGCGCATCCCTTCCGGCACAACGATGTGGCGGCTGCTGACCCGCCTCGACGCCGACCTGTTGGCCACCGTCCTCGCCGGCTGGCTCACCACCCGCGCCCGGCGATCACCGCCGGTCCGTCCACGCCGACACCGCCATGTCATCGCCGTGGACGGCAAAACCCTGCGCGGCGCCCGCCTCGACGACGGCCGACAGGTCCACCTGCTCTCCGCCCTGGACACAGACACCGGCATCGTCCTGGCCCAGGTCACCGTGAACGCGAAGTCGAACGAGATTCCAGCGTTCACCCCGCTTCTCGACGCCGTCCACAGGGTTGTGGGCACCCTGGAGGGCGTGGTGTTCGTCGCCGACGCACTGCACACCCAAGCCGGCCACGCCCACCAGGTCGCCACCCGCGGAGCCCACCTGATGACCGCGGTGAAGGGCAACCAGCCGACATTGTTCACCCAACTGAAATCCCTGCCCTGGCCCAAGATCCCCGTCGGGGACCGCACTCGCGACCGAGGTCACGGACGCCGCGAGACCCGCACCGTCAAAGCCGTCACCCCGCACACTCCCGGCGGCATCGCGTTCCCCCACGCAGAGCAGGCCGTCCGGATCACCCGCAGCCGCACCACCGGCACGAAGACCACCCGCGAAACCGCGTACTTCACCGTGTCCCTGCCCGCCGGCGACGCCCTGCCGGTCGATCTGCAGGACTGGATCCGCCGCGAATGGCTCATCGAGAACCAGGTCCACCACGTCCGCGACGTGACGTTCCGTGAAGACTCCCACCAAGCCCGAACCGGCACCGGCCCCGCCGTCATCGCCACTCTGCGCAACACCGCGATCGGCTGGCACCGCACCAACGGCCACACCAACATCGCCCGCGCCCTCCGACGCGCCAACCGCCGATCACACGACCTGATCACCGCCGTGACCAGCAGCTACTCCACAACGCAATGACCCTGGAGGCAAGTCGGATCGAAGGATGCCCTCCGCGAGGTGCGTTTCGCGTTCTACGGGTGTGTCGGGGCGTCCGATCCGGAAGGGCCGGAGGTGTCGGAGGCGTGGCAGCGTGAGATGGCCGAGCACACGATCGCCGATCAGGGTGTCATCGTGGCGGGCTTCTTCGACGTCGGGGTGACGTCACGCGTCTCGTGGTCGGATCGTCCGCGGGCTTCGGCGTTGCTCGTGGCGTCCGGTGATCCGGATCGGGGTTTCGACGCGGTGGTGGTCGGTGACTACGAGCGGGCGTTCGGCACGGTCGCCGAGTTCAGGGAGTTGGTCCTGTTGTTCGAGGGCCGCGGGGTTCAGGTGTGGATGCCTGAGGCGGGTGGTCTCGTCTCGGTGGACGGCCCGGACTTTCCGGCGTTGTTGACCATGTTGCAGCCGGTTGTCCCCTCGTCCACCGTGCGAGAAGTTCGGGCGGGCAGGCGTCGACCGGGTGGGCAGGCCGGACGCCGCGCTCGGCCAGGCGTCGGATCACCGGCTTAGGGTCCGACTCCCGGTACAACCGGACCGCACGGGACCTCAACTCGTCTGGGTACTTCTTCGGTGGTGCCACGGACGACTCCCTTCAGGCCCTATCGGACCATGTCTGGAAAGCCTTCGGGCTGCCGGGGGAAGCTCATACTCGGGGGCGAACAGGTGGCTGGCAGGGTCGATGTCTTCGGAGTACCGGATGACGCTGGTCAGGACGCGATCAGGTGTGCGCGAGGTAGGCGACCTGGCTCGCCGGCGCGGTCCGCGCCGCCTCCGCCGCCTGGGTGAGGGTGGACGAAGAACCGGTGGGGACCGGTAGAGGTCAGGTGCGGAGGGTGTGCTGAATGGCGGTGGCGACGTGGTGACCCTGGATGTCGCGTCCGCGGGTGTTGGGGTGCAGGAGCCAGGGCAATGGCACGCCGAGGAGCTTGACCTGGGATGTCTCGAACAGGCCGCCGATGCCGCGGTCGTCGCCGTCGCAGGCGGTGTTGTAGCCGGTGACCGCGTAGAGGTCGACGAACAGCGCTCCTGCCTCGTCGGCCTTGGCGCGCATCAGGTCGTTGAGGCGCTCCTGGATGTTGTCGAACACGGGCAGGGCGTTGGTCGGGATGTCGGCCAAGGGCTTGTACTTCCGCCCTGGTGCGGGGATCTGGCACTTGACGAAGTTGTCGGGCACGATCCGCGGATAGCCGACCAGCACGGCCTTGGCGTGCGGCGAGAGTTCGCCGACGTTGTCGAACAACACCCCCAGCTCCGTCTCGACCGTATCGAATCGGGAGTCGAGCCACTGCCTGCCGGCGCCGACGGTGAAGAAGGCGGCGCACTGCTCGGCGGGGTCGTCGGGGTCGACCGGGTCGCCGGGCAGCACCGCGTCCAGGTTGCGGAAGGTCTGGGAGCACTGCTGGAGGATCTGGACGAAGCCGAGGGTGTTGCCGCCGAGGGTGCCGACGACGAGCCTGGTTTCGCTGCCCAGGGCCTCCTGCTGGGGCGGCTTGCTCTTGCCCTTCGGCAGGGGTTGCGTGGTCCAGAAGTGCTCGATGACCGCGGCGCCGCAGGAGCGGTCGGAGGCGACGTCGAGCGTGGTGCCCTGCTCGGCAAGTTCCCGGGCCGCCACCGCCGGATAGTTCTCCTCGGACCGGAAGCAGTAGTACTCGTTCAGGTCCCAGGCCCCGAAGATGGGTGCGATGCCGAAGTTGGCGGCGTAGGAGTCGCCGAAGAATACCGTCGACACCGGCTCCGGCCGCGCCAGCTCGTGCGCGGCTGCGGGCGCGGCCCCCGCGCACATCACCACGGCCACCGCCGCCACGAGCAGGCTGCGGCCCCGTCTTGTCGTTGTCACCGCTGCGATCTCCTCACCGGTCCGTCCAGCGCCGCCGCCCTACCCGGACGACAGCGGCGGTCGCCGATCCGGCGACCCGCAAGCAACGTAGGCACACCCCGGACCGCACCGCCGGCACTCCACCCGACCGTGCGCCACCCACCCGACAGCGGTGCTTCCGCCGCGACGACCGCAGCCACGCTGCGAGAACCCTCGGGACGACCGAGCCGGTTCCTTCGCCGGAAGGTTCCTGAACAGTTGGGATGCACGTCGGGTGCGGTCGGTCGCGAGCAGCGTGGTCGGGTGGGTTCACACGGTCGAGCGATCGACCACCGCGCCCGCTGGCTTGGATGATCACCGTCGTGCCGCGCACCTGTCACCCGACTGGGACTACGCCGAACGGCAGGTACGCGCCTGGAGCGCTGACGTCGGCTTGACGACCAACGCGGACGGCGAGCACGCACTGGCCAGGATGGGCCGCGGCGGGATGGCGGGCTGGCTAGCGTCTGACGCCGATCGCTTCGAACCGGCCCTGCTGTCGCGGCGGAGCGTGTTCATCGCGGTGGTCGACGACGGGTTCGACCATGAGCGGGCCGAGCCGGAGCGGGTGCGGGTGTTGCTGGAGCAGTTGATCGGGGTGCTGGAAGGCGTCGACATACCACGCGGGTACCCGGCTGTGGCGGCGCTGGCGGATCTGTGGCCGCGCAGGCTGGCGGGTGCCGCGTCGGGTTGGGCGGTGCGGTTCGTCGAGGTGTACCGGCGGCACGCCGACGCCACGTACACGGCGGTCGAACTGTGTGCGCGCGGCGGCAAGCAGGGCTTGGCGGACCACCCGGCGCTGCGCAGGCACACCATCACCGCGTTGCCGACCTGAGGTTGTCCCCGATGACCGGACACCGGATTTCATGCCACGAGGGTGAGGTCTCGACGATAGCCGACGCTGACTTCGTGCGGAGTGCGGTAGTCGAGTGTCGAATGTAGACGGTCGTGGTTGTAGTAGCCCAGGTAGGCGAAAACGTCGCGTCGGGCTGCGTCGCGGGTGTCCCAGACGGTGGTGCCGATCTCGGTCTTGAGGGTGGCGAAGAACGACTCCGCCACCGCGTTGTCGAAGCATGACCCGGTCCGCCCCACCGACGGCCGGAAGCCGTGACCAGCGAGCGCGGAGCGGAACAGTCCGGAGGTGTATTGAGTCCCGCGATCAGCGTGGAAAATCGCGTCGTCGCCGGTCAGGCCGCGTCGGACGGCGAGGTCGAGGGCGTCGCGGACCAACTCGGCGCGCATGTGGTCGGCCATCGCGTGCCCGACCACCTCGCGGCTGTGCAGATCGATCACCGTGGCCAGGTAGAGCCACCCCTCCCGCGTGGGCAGGTACGTGATGTCCCCGACCAGCCGCATCCCCGGCGTCAGGGCGGTGAAGTCGCGGCCGATCAGATCCGGCACTGGCGCCGCGACCGCATCAGGCCTGGTCAACGACCTGCGGCGTCTGCGGGTGAGCCCGACGACCCCGCGTTCGCGCATGACCCGCCCGACCCGTTTGTGGTTCACCCGCCGGCCTCGACGACGCAGCGCGACGACGATCCGCGGACGCCCATAGGCACCCCGGTGACCGGCGTGGACCTCGGCGATCTCGGCGGCCAGGCGCTCGTCCGCCTTCGCCCGCTCCGCCCTGGCTGGGGCGGCGGCCAGCCATTCGTAGAAGCCCGGGCGTCGCACGCGCAGGACCCTGCACAGCCGGGTGACGCCGAAGGCGGCACGGTGTTCGGAGATGAACCGGTAGCTGCGGGTCAACGACCCATCTCCTTGGCAAAATACGCGGCGGCCTTGCGGAGGATGTCCTTCTCCAGCTCCAACTCGGCCACGCGCTTGCGCAGCGCCCGCAGCTCCTCCTGGTCCACCACCACCGCCGCCGTGCCGACCGATCCGGCCTGGGCCTGTTCGGCGGTGCGGACCCAGTTGCGCAGGGTCTCGTGGTTCACGCCCAGCTCACGGGCGACCTGCCGCAACGGCCGGTCCGACGAACGGGCCAACGCGACGGCGTCCCTGCGGAACTGCTCGGGGTACTTCGACTTGCCTGACACGGGGAACATCCTTCCCCAGACCGCTGTCTGGGATCAGGGTGTCCGGTTCAAGGGGACAACCTCAGTAGGTGGCCACTGCCGCACCTTGCCGCCGACAGCGGGAGAAACCGACCGTGTGAGTGAGAGGTCCACGACCGGACGGTGACGGTGCCGCGCCCGAACACCGAGTGTGTCGTTCGTTCCGATCGGATAGCGGTTGCGCGGTGGGCTGGCTCAACCCCGACGAGTACGAAGCCGCCGGGCATGCCGCTCGGGCCGACCCGACTGCCATCCCGGCACCACCTACCCGATCCAGGTAACAACCGCCTCGGGTCATCGGGGAATCTCAAGCGATTCGGGCTGGCCGCGGGCCGGACCAACGTGTCACCCACTTCGGAGCCCATCTCGACACCCCGCCTTGCTTGACCTGATCAGCGGGTGCATGGGAGTGGGCGCTTGAGTTCCCATCGTGCACGAGGCGGTGGAATCGCCGGGGTCTCGGGCGACGGGGGCGGAGCGGTGACGACTGTCCACGGAGGACGGGGCTCCCGGCGGGATCAGTCGAAGGGCTCGGGCTCCGCCGCGTCGTGCTGGTCGAAGTCGTCCACCTCCGCCGGCGCCGGGTCGAGGCTGATGGTTCCGTCGCCGAACGGAACCCACCTCAGCCAGGCGTACTTGCCCTGGCGACCGGAGGCACCGCCGTTGTCGACGAAGCTCACGGTGCAGTCGACGCCCCTTTTTACTGGTAGCACGGTGGTCGAGTAGGTGTTTCCGCGGTCGGTGTTGTATCGCCGCGCGGTCGCCTGGGCTGATACTCCGCCGGTCTTGAGTTCCAGCATGGGGTTGCTGTGGATGGAGGTGCTCAGCACGATCCCGATCGCGAGGCCCGAGGTGGGCGCGGTGAACTTGTGCGCGGTGTTCCATTCCAGCTCAAAGGACTGCATGCCTCCGACCAGCCTGGTTTCGCCGAAGGCGGAGAGCAGGCCGGCGACGGTGAGGGACCCTTCCTCGGTGACCGTGACCTCGCCGGTGAACTCCGCCTTGGGCGTCACCAGTCTCCCGTATCCGGTGATCTTGAGGCTGGCGCCTCTGTAGATTTCGGTGGTGCTGCCGATCTTCAGTACCTCTTCGGACCCCCCGCGCAGTTCTCTGATGTACACGATCTTGTCCTCGGCAATCGCCGACACGTGCCCGTTCGCCGTAAACCCGCCGGTGCCGGTGGTGATCGATGCGACGGTGCCCGACTGGTCGAGGTCGTCCCTGACCTTGATCGCCGACCCGCCACCGGACAGGGTGCGCACCTTCAGCGTCTTGGCGGTGTCCACGACCAGGTCGCTGACCACCTTGTCCGCCACCCCGAGCGTGTGGACCCGGACGTCCGGGTCGGCGACCCGGACGTGGGTGGTCTGGTAGAGGTCTTTGTCTCCGAGGGTGGCTTTGAGGGTGAAGTTCGTGGCGTCGACCAGCGGGGGCGAGGTCCAGGTGCCGCCGGGGTTGTCCAGCACCTTCGCTTGGTCCTCGCCGTCCTTGTCCCGGTAGTACACGGTGTACTGGGCGTTCGTGGAGCCCTCCCAGTTGAGCTGTGCCGTGCCGTCGCGGGAAATGACGTTGTCGGCCGGTCGCAGCGAGTGCAGGAAGAACACGTCGTCGCGCTTGACGACCTCGACGTGGCCCTTGCGCTCGGTCCACTCTTCTCCGGCGGTCTTCGTCCGTTCGGCGAGTTCGATCGTCACCGGGCCGATCGCGCCGTTGACCTCGATGCCGGACAGTTTGACGTCCAACTGCCACGTGCCGTCGAACGTCGCGTTGTCCTCCGGGACGAGGGTGTATTCGGTCCGGTTCGGGTCGGTGGAGTCCCTGGCGACGTGCCACCTCTTTCCGGTGCCGTCGGTGAAGACGCCCGTGGACGGGGTGATCCGCTGCGGGTCGCCGGTCAGCGCGGTGGCCGATCGGCCGGTGGGGATGGAGATCCGCAACTTGCAGCAGTCGGTCGGCCAGCTCGCGGCGGGGTCCTTCTCCCTGCCGTACACCAGGGTCAGCGTGGCGTAGGAGGGTTCCGCGAACGTGCTCACCGTCAGCGGGTCCGGGTCGGTCGCGAGGACGGGTTTGATCAGGTTGTCGTCTGGCACGAAACGCTCCTATGCCTGCGTGATCGGGACTGGTGCGGTGCGGGCGGTCAGGGCGGCGGTTCCGGCGGCGGCGCGCTCGCTGATCTCGGCCGCCGCCGAGCCGACCGGGACAGGGAGGTCGATCTCGAACGTCACCGACCAGGTGCCGTCGAAGGTGGCGGGCTCGTCCGGGACGCACTCCAGCCTCAGCACCGCCGGGTCGGTCCGGTCGGCGGCGATCCACCAGTGCCTTCCTTGAGCGCGGCCCCGCACGGGGGTGCCGCGCAGGTGCGGGGCGTGCCGCACCGCCGGGTCGACGGGCACGGACAGCACGAAGCCGTCGCAGCGCACCTGCGTCTCGTGCTCGGCGGAAGGGCCTCCGACGGTGAGCAGGAGCCGCGTGCCGGGCGCGGTGGCGTCGACGGCGGCCTTCGATCCCGCGCGGCTCTCCAACCGGTACGGCAACAGCAGTGGTCGGTCCTCGCTCACGTGTTCTCCTCTCCGGCCGGGTCGGTCGGGCGCAGCAGCAGGTAGCCCGCGCGGGCGGACGGTACGGGGTCGTCGACGCGGGCGGAGTCGTCGGAGGCCAGGATCGGCAGCTCGGCCCAGTCCGGCAGCGGCGCGGCGTCCACCACGACCGGTTCGGCCCAGGTCCACTCGCCGTGCCACTGCGCCGGCTTGGGCATGACCACGCCGGGCTGTTCGTCGTCCGAAGTGCCGTCGCGTGGGCCGCGTTCGACGGCGAGCAGCGGGTTGAGCCGGAACGCCGCCCGGATGCGGCGCAGCGCCGCGCCGACGACCTCGGTGTCCACGCGCAGCGCGGCGATCGGGAGGATGTCGGTGGTGGCGTGGACGGCGCTGTGCGGGCACATCAGCAGGGTCAGGTCCAGTGGTTCGAGGTCGTCGGAGAGCCGGGCTCGCACCCGGACGCCCGAGCCGGTGCCGATCGGTTCGACGTAACCGCCCGCCCCGGCGGGGGTGACCGCGTGCAGCGCCTCGTACTCGACGGGCGCGCCCGGCTCCGGCGCCTGGTAGTAGCCGATGAGGCCGTCCTTGAGCTGTTCGGCGTCGCCGAGCCGGACCGTCCACCGCCAGTCCGGGTACGGCTCGCGCGGCGGATCGAGCACCCGGTCCCACGCGGGGTCGGTGAGCAGGGGACCGCGCAGTTCCAGGCCGAGGCGGGCGCGGACGAGGGCGACCGGCCGGCCGATGAGCCGCAGCGGGGAGGTGTCCTCGCTCGGGGTGAGGTCGCTGATCCGCTCCAGGCTGGTGTCGATCGTGGTCATCAGCGCGGTGAACGCGTCGGGGCCGCGTCCGAGCAGCCCGAGGGCGAAGCCCGCCACGTGCGGGTGGGCGGCGCGGAAGTCCTCGTCCGCCGGGTGGCGCAGCGGCGCGTTGGGCAGCGGCGTCCAGGTGATCTCGTGGGTGTCCGACGCGAGCACGACGACGCGCAGCTCGCCCAGCGGCAGGCCGTCGGGGGCGTGTACGAGGACGGTCTGGTCGAGGTGGTTGACCAGCAGCCAGCCCACGATCGGGGTGTCGGCCCCCTCGCGCGTCGGCTCGAACCGGATCCTGGTCTCGTGCAGCAGCCTCGGCGGGAGTTGGAGGTAGCGCTGCGGGCCGGGCGCGTCGGGGAAGATCAGCCGGTCCGGCTGGACGCTGGCGGCGCGGATCGGCGCGAACTGGATCGGCTGGGAGCCCTGGGCGGCGACCTTGCGCACGGTCTGGCCGAACCGGTCGACCAGGTGCAGTTCGCGGAAGTAGAACTGGCCGCCGCGCACCGGCTGGAACCGCTGGTCGCGCCGGTCGCCGGCGCCGTCGGGCACGTGGTTGGTCTCTCCGACCAGCTCGGCCAGGTCTTCGTCACCGGCCAGTGCGACCTGCGTGGTGACCTGGCACTGCCCGTCGCGTTGGAGCAGCCAGTCGGTGAGGCCGTCCAAGCGTTGCGACAGGACGCTCAGCTCGGACAGGTCGGCGCGCAGGCCGCGCAGCGCCGAGACCTGCCCCGCGGGCGCGCTCTCGGTCTGCCGGTCGATCTGGCCGCGCAGCACGTAGGAGAAGGAGGGCGTGAGGAACGCCCGGCCGGTGAAGTCGGTCTTGCGCAGGCCGCCGTGCTCCTCCGGGCCGGAGCCGGAGTCGGTGGCGGGTTCGGCTCCGGTGCCGAGCCAGCGGTAGCGCTCACCGTCGAACTCCCAGTGCTCCCCGTCGTCCCCGGCGTACGGGGTGGCGCAGTGCACGATCCGCCACTGGATGTACATCGGCAGCCACGGCTGCGACCAGACCGCCAGGTACTCCGGCCACGGCCCTTCCGCGCAGCCGTCGGGGTCGGTGGTGATCGCGTGCAGCGCGGTCGCCCCGTCCACGGCGGTGGTGGCCGCGCGCTCCAGCAGCTCTTACTCCGCGATGAGCGCCGCGCACGCCGGGGGCAGCCCGTCGCTGTGGGGTGGCAGCGGCGCGGCGGGGTCCGCCTCGGCCCAGGTGTCGCCGATCCTGACCCTGGTGAGCAGCGCGGAGGGCAGCCTGCACGGCAGCGGGTCGTCTTCGGCGCGGGCGAGCGGGTCGACCGGGCCGCAGTCGCTGAGCAGCACGACCGGGTCGGCGGGCCGGTGGAACACGCCCAGCGGCCTCCTGCGCAGCTCGAACTCCGAGGTCAGTCCTTTGCCGGCGGCGAAGTCGGCGATGGCGGCGGGCAGGTCGTCGGGGTCGTCGGCGTGCGGGATGCGTGCCCGTGCGGCGGTCAGCGCGGTCAGGTGAGCCTCGACCTCGGCGTGTGCTTGCGCGATGCGCTCGTCCCAGGTGTCCGGGTCGACGACGTAGTCGGGCGGGCGGTGACCTTCTTCTTCCGGCAGGTCCCGCATCCACCGCAGGCTCCACAGCCGCCACCGCGCGGCCTCCAGGCGCGGCGGGATCAAGTCGTGGGCGGCCTGGTCGGCGTTCAGCTCGGCCACCCAGGCCGGTTGGGCGGGTGGCGGCGGCGGGGTTTCGGCCGGGTCCGCCGGACGGGTGGTGACCTCCCACTCCTGGCCGCCGTCGCGCGCGGCGAACCACGACCCGTGGGTCAGCTCGGCGAGGTCGATCTCGCCGTCGGCGGTGTCCAGGGCGTCCGGGTCGCCGTGGAACAGCGCGTTGACCAGGTCGCCCATCCGCGCCGAGCGGGTCTGGTGCGCCGCAAGTGCGGTGGCGGCGTCGGCGGTGGAGTGGCCGATGGCGACCTTCACCGCTTCGGGGGCGGGCCTGCTCGACGGGGGCTGGTAGCCGCGCTGCTGCCAGTGGATGCCCAGCGCGGTGCCCGCGTACCGGGTGTGCCGGACGGTCGTGGGCAGGGCGTCGGGTATGGACCAGCCCAGCGCCGCGGCCACCGCGCGGACGTCGTCGGGGTCGGTGTCGGGCGGGAGCAGTTCGGGGACGTCCCGGGCGCGGCGCAGCACGTCGGCGTCGTCGTCGCTGTACCAGCCGAAGACCTGGTAGCTGAGCGTGGCCTCCGGCGGGTGGTTCCCGCCCGGCAGTGTCAGGTCCGCGAGCGTGTCGTGGAACAGGAACACGTTCTCGTGGTACGGCGCGAACGCGGCGAACGCCGGGAGACCGGGGCCGATCGCGGTGAGGAACAGCGGCCGCGCGGGCGGCTCCTGCCACGGGCCGTCGGCCAGCGCGTGGGCGCGCCCGATGTAGTCGTGGCGCGGCTCGCCTGCGGGCGCGAACGGGTCCAGGTACTGGGTGTACGCCTCGATCCCGAGGTCGTCGTGCTTCTCCAGGTAGTCGCTCTGCACCAGCCACCCGGCAACCTTGCGCTCGCCGCCCACCCGCGCGTAGCGCACGACGAGCCACCGGTTGGGCACCAGGGGGAAGACCGACTCGCCGGTCTCGGGGTCGATGTGACCCGCGGTCAGCGCCTCGGGCAGCTGCCACTGCACGTGGACGCCCTCGGAGCCCGGCATGTCGAAGAGGTCGCCGTCCTCGTACGGTCCCGGTTCGGCGCTGAGCTTGTAGCGGGGGTTGAGCATCATCGTGTACCGCGGCTGCCAGCGCAGGAAGTCCTGGGCGCGGACGTCCTGGTTGACCATGAGCGCGTGCACCCGGACGGGCACGAGGAGTTCGGTGTCGGTCACGCGGTCTCCTCGGTGGGGGCTCCGGCCCTGATCGAGACTTCGACGGGGGCGTTGACCAGTTGCAGCGCGAACTCGGCCGGGGTGAGGTCGTCGCGGTCGAGGGCTTGCGCCAGCGCGGGCACGATCCCGCGCAGGTCCAGCACGTCGGGGGTGCCCGCGGCGGGGCGCAGGTGGTCGTCGAAGACGGTGCCCTCGTCCGGGAACGAGCGCTCCAGCGGATAGCCGAGGGTGGGGCCGGGGTCGAGCCCGCGCAGCGAGATCACGTCGCCGTGGTCGATGCCGAAGTGGATGCCCTGGCCGGGTTCCCTGATCACCACCTCGTCGGGGACCTCGCCGAACAGGCACAGCAGGACGTCGGGTGCCGGGTGGTCGCGGCGCAGCTCGATGACCGGCGCGCCCGACGCTGTGGCCAGCAGGTCGAACACTGGCCAGGCCCTGACCAGCGCGGAGCGGATCAGCACCCCCGCGGCGGCCCGCTGCCCGGTGCGGGCGGCGTCCACCTCGGCGGTGAGGGCCGCGTCGGCGGCCACGTCGACCGCGGTGTGCACGCCGACGTCACGGGCCCCGGCGACCAGCGACTCCACCCACTGCCGGTCCACCACGAAGAACCTCAGCGACTCCGGCGGCAGCAGGTCCTGGTGCGGAACGAGGTAGCGGAAGGGCACGCCGCGCAGCAGCGCCACCCCGTCCAGCCAGGTGGGCATCCCCGAGCCGCGTTCGCGGGCGGTGCGGCGCAGCAGCCGCTGCATCCGCCCGCCCGCCAGCGCGCCGACACCCGCCCTGGTCCTGCGGGTCCGCACGCCGGGGGTGGCGGGCACGTCGTCCTCGGGGCGCTGCGGGGCGGCGAGCGCGTCGACCAGCGCGCGCCCGAGCCCGCCCGCGGCGAGGCCCGTGGCGGTGGTGGCCGTGCGCGCCGGGCGCTCCGGGTCGATGCCCAGGCTCTCCAGGTGCGGGTCACCGGCCACGGCGAGCCCTTCGACGGCCTGGTTGGCCAGCTCCCTGCGGACCTGGGCCAGCTCGGCGGCGTAGGCGGGGTCGCTGAGGGCCAGCGCGCGGCCCAGCGTCCACGCCGCGGCGTAGGAGACGTCGAACAGGCCGTTCTCCGGCTCGAAGATCAGCGCGTGGTCGGCGGTGGTGTGCGGGGTGGACCTGCCCACGACCGGGACCGGTGGCACCGCGGCGGGCGCGCAGGGGCCGCGGTACCAGCCGAAGGTCAGCTCGCCGGAGCCGACCCGGTACGGCACGGGCGCGTACCCCAGCCACAGCCGCCGGGCGGCGTAGTCGGCCGCCTCACCGCCCGCCCCGCCGTCGGCGGGCCGCAGTCGCGGCGCCAGGTTCTCGGGATCGGCGCGCCCGGGTTCGGCCAGCGCGTCGAGCAGGCTCCGCGCGTCGAGGACGGCGGCAGGGTCGCACCGGAACGACCACGAGCGCAGCGAGCACAACCGGAACGCCCGGTACTCCTCGGGTGTCCCACCGTCGTCCAGGCAGCCCGCCCGGTCCTGCTCGGGTGGCTCGGCGTCGCCGAGCCACTCCTTCCAACCCTCCAGCGACACCAGGTGCACCGCGTGGGCGCCGGTGGTGCGGGCGAACCGGTTGGCGGCGATCACCGCGTAGCGGCCCTCGGTGAGCACCTCGCCGTCGTCGAGCAGCAAGGGCGCGGTGGTCACGTCGCGCACGTGGGCGAGGTGGCGCAACTCGTCCAGGCGCGGCACGACCGCCGAGAAGACCTCTCTCGGCACGTCGATGGTCTTCGTGGTGCTCGCGGAGACGTCGGCGTCGATCCCCTCGTCAGCGAGCTTCGGCCCGAGCACGTCCTTCTCGGTGGGGCAGCGCAGCTCCTCGACGGTCCTGGACACGGCGTCGCCGCGGGCGTCGGGGTCGTCAGGCAGTTCCCCCGCGCGGAACACCAGCAGCGCCAGCCAGGGTTCGCGGACGGGCACGTCCTCCAGGGCGTGGCCTTCGGTCTCCCGCTCCCACGGCAGGACCGCCCGGTTGAGCGTGATGTGCGGCAGGGTCAGCCGGTAGTCGCCTTCGGCTCCCTCGGCCGGGTAGAGGGCGTGCACCGAGGACTCGTCGAGCACGAAACGCACGGCCCTGACCTCGAACCGCTCGACCACCTCGGGCAGCTCGTGCCCCGGCGTGGGCACCGGGTCGTCGCCCTTTTCGAGCACCTGGGTGGCCTCCACCGTGTAGACACCGGCGGTGGCGCGGGGCTGGTAGTAGTCGTGGAAGCTGATGCGCAGGTCGGGCTGGGTCGGCAACGCGTCTCACCTCGGGGCGGTCGTGGTCAGCGGCTTGTCGGTGAAGGCGGTGGCCGCCACCTCGGCGTAGTGGGTGAGCGGGCCGTCGGCGCCCGGGCCGAGACCCATCGCCGACAGCGCCTCGTGGACGGCGGTCCGCCTGGCCGCCGTCGCCGTGATCCCGGTGATCTCGGTGATGCTGTCCGGGTCCTCCCGCGGGGCGGGTCCTCTCGGCTCGGGGTCCTGTCCGGGCAGTCGCGCGGGCTCCAGCGCGTCCACGTCGAACGCCTCGGCGTCGATCGGTCCGAGCGCGGGCGCGAGGTCGGGCGGCGGGACGGCGAACCGGAGCCCGGTCAGACAGTCCGGCACCTGGGGGTCCTCGGTGAGCGCGTCACCCGGCCTGTCCAGCAGGTCACCCCACATCGCGCGGGGCAGGCCCTGGACGACCGCGGTGACGCTCCAGCCGTAGTCCTGCGGGTCGAACGGCTTGTCGCCGAGCCGGATGGTGACGACGTGCTCGCTGGTGGCGCCGGTCAGCCGCATCGGCCGGATGTTCACCGACGTCGCCTCGGCACGGTCGAACTCGGTGCAGTTGAGGACGATCCTGGTGGAGGGCAGGTTGGTGAGCGTGGCCAGGCTGAACCCGTCGGAGGAGACCAGGATGGGCTTCTTCTCGGCGGCGCGCAGCGCCTTCTCCTCCTGGTCGACGTCGGCGAGCAGCCCGGACTCCGGGACGATCGCGATCGGCGACGGCAACTGGGTGCTGAACTCGTCCCAGTCGACCGCGGGGGCGCTGTTCCGCGACGCGCCGATGCCGATGGTGAAGGAGATGAACCAGACCTTGACGTGCACGGTGCCGCCGATGGGCGGCCCCCACAGCGACAGCCGGACGCCGACCTCCAGCGAGACTCGAACCCGAACGAACAGCACCTTCACGGTGGCCGCGACCCCGACGGACACACCCATGTCCAGGTCGAAGTAGAACGGCTTCCACTGCACCAGCACGTCGAGCCACGCGGTGTACCACGCCTCAAGCCGGATGCCGTGGCCGCGGTCGTAGCGGGCCTCCAGCCTGCCGCCGGCCATGAACGCGCCGTCGGTGACGGCCGCGTACACCTCGCCCCGGATCGACACGTCGCCGCGCTTCCACTCCCAGCCCACCCTCGGCGGGCGCGGGTAGTAGGGGGGCACGACGAACTTCGGGTGGTAGCCGCCCAGGGTGAACACGAACCCCCGGCCGCCGCCCACGGCCGTGGTGTCGGTGCCCCAGATGTAGAGGGACAGGCCGCCGGTCAGCCGCGCGTCGGGGTCCAGCACGTAGGAGCCGGGGGCGATCAGGACGTCCATGTAGAAGAGGTGGTGGGCTTCCCGGTAGCCCATGGCCATGTCGACCACGACCCTGGCCAGCGGTCGTCCGCCGGACCTGTTCCTGGGCAGGTCGACCGTGGCCCGCGCCAGCAGCATCACGTTCCACTCACGGCCGCCCTCCACGAGCAGCAGCGCGCGGGCCTCCAGGAAGCGGAACGAGGTGAACTCCAGCCCGCCGGCGCCCCAGTACTGGCCCTCCTTCGGGGTGATCCACCCGTCGGGGCCGACCAGCCGTTCCAGCGCGGCCGACGGGTCGCCGTCCTCGGACAGCCGCTGAACCAGCGGGAACTCGCCCACCTGGTCGATGGTCGGGGTGCGCACGGTCGAGTTCACGCCGAACCCGAGCGCCACCGAGGTGACGGTGAAGGCCGGCACCCCGAACAGCCCGACCCCGTTGCGGCTGCCGATCTCGCCGAACAGGAACAACGAGGTCCAGCCGTCGTGGCCGCGCGCGTAGCTGCCGACGGCCTCCAACGCGAAAAACCCGGTCTCGACGCTGAGGCGGCCGGTGAACCACTCGCGATAGGCGGGGTCCTCGCGGCGCTCCATCATCCCGGACAGCTTCACCGGCGGCTTGTCCATCAGCACGCCCGCGCCGCCCAGAACCGGCCGCACCCCGAACGAGCCGTCAATGCCGATCCCCAGTCCCAACAGGACGAACCGGACGGGGCCCAGCGCCAGCTCCGCGTCGAGCACGACGTGCGCCGCGCCGGCGGCGTAGGACAGCGCGATGCGGTGGAACCGGGCGGGCCCCAGTGCCAGGTCGAGCTGCCTCGCGGTGGAACTGTCGTTCGCGAGCACCGCGCCGCCGGTGGGAATCGGCAGCGCGAGCGGGTCCTGCGCCACACCCCCGAGGCTGTGGTCGAGGGTCACCTCCAGCCCGCGCGGCAGCCCGGCGGCGGGCAGCTCGGGCACCCTGGTCCGGTCGACGAGGTCCTCGGCGGGAGCGAGCGCCGCGACGACGTCGGCCACCTGCTCGGGCGTCCACGCCGTGGCGGCGTACCGGAACCCGAGGCCGGTGAGCACCAGGTCGTGGTCCGCCGGCACCGCGCTGCCGACCACGGGCAGGTCCGAGGCCCGCACCTCCAGCGCACCGCGCACGACGACCGCGCGGGCCCGGGCCTGCCCGGTGCCGGTGACCGCGCCGAGCACCCCGATCCGCTCACCCGCCACGGCGAGCGCGAACGTGCCCGTGGCGGGCGCGCAGGCGATCGTCACCCCCTCGACGCCGGGCCAGTCCAGCGCCGCCAGGTGGTCGCGGACCTCCTCGACACCGGGCCCGAGCACCCCGAGCAGGTCGAGGACGTCCACACCCGCCCCGGGATCGGCATGCCAGGACGCGGTCAGCACGGTGCCGTCCGGGTCGGTGTCCAGGGTGAGCCGGTAGTCCATCCACGCGGGCTCCTCCGCGGTCCCGCCCGAGGGCAGGGTCAGCTCGCCTTCCGCGCCGCCGACCCACGTGCCGCCCTTCTTCGCGAACCGCACCCGCACCCGCACCGACCCGGACAGGTCACCGACGGGGAACTCGCCGTCCAACGTGAGTGCGAAGCTCTTGGCCGCCGGGTCGAAGGTGGCGGTGGCGCCGTGCAGGACCAGTCCGGCTAGCGACGCGGGCAGGGGGATCCCCCA
The DNA here is from genome assembly GCF_050942485.1 of Actinosynnema sp. CS-041913. Taxonomy (NCBI): domain Bacteria; kingdom Bacillati; phylum Actinomycetota; class Actinomycetes; order Pseudonocardiales; family Pseudonocardiaceae; genus Actinosynnema; species Actinosynnema sp. CS-041913. The sequence goes on from NZ_CP192037.1 coordinate 6,009,251, forward strand.
GGTGTCGTGCAGCCAGTCGGCGACCTCGGCGAGGTCGAGGTCGGCGCCGCCGGTGCCCGCGGCCATCGACCAGCCGCCCGCGGCCGTGCGGCGTGCCTCCAACCGCAGGGGCAGGTTCCCGATGGGCAGCGACGCGCCGATCACGATGTCGTCGACCGCGCCGCGGTGCCCCGTCAGCTCCAGGGTCAGCCCGTCGGCGGTGAGGCCGTCGAAGAAGCCCCAGTCGGTGTCGAGTCCGCAGGACAGGCTGTAGTCCAGGTCCCGGAGCCGGACGACGGCGGACAGGTGCGACAAGTGCACGCCATCGGGGATTCCGCTGCCCGCGAGCCGGTCACCGATCAGCTCTCCGGTCTCGGGCGGGTCCTCCAGGTCTGCGGTGAGCACCAGGCTCGGCAGGTGCACGGTGGCGGACATCCGGTTGCCCAGGACGGTCGCCGTCGCGCCGAGCTCGGCGGTGACGACGTAGCCCGCGGCCACCCCCTCGCCGAGGTCGGGATCGTCGTGCCCGACCGCGAACTCGGCCCACACCTCGTCCAGCACCACCACGCCGGGGATCAGCTCGTTGCCCGCCCCCACCAGCGCGGCGCGGACCCGCGCCCAGCGGATGCCGTGCGCGTCGACCCGCACCAGCACGTCGAGGCCGGTGATCGCGCTCGCCGCCGGGATCTCCTCCGGCAGCACCAGTTCTCCCGGCCCGACCGGGTCGAAGCCGGGCACGCCGACGAGGTCGGCGGTGCCGGGCAGGGTCAGCTCGGGCCCGAACGCGCCGAACAGCTCGTACCCGCTGTCGAGCCCCTCGCCCCGGACCACCAGGCACACGGCCTGGCCCGCCAGCGGGAAGGTCACCCCGGCCGCGACCCACGAGGACGGCAGCTCGCCGCCGGGGGCGACGCCGACGCCGAGCAGCACCACCGCCGAGTCGAACCCGCACTCCCGCAGGAAGTCCAGATCCACCCGCAGGAAGGGCACCTCCACCGACCACCCGGTCAACGGGGCGGCCACCTGGAGGCCGGCGACGTGCTCGTCCTCGTCCGCCAGGAAGGTGATCGCCACGCCGCCGAGCGTGCCGAGTTCGCCGAGCTCGACCTCGCCGGTGAGGGTCAGTGAGTCCTCGTCGAAGGTGAACCCGGCTCGCACGACCAGATCGGCCCCGCCGAGGTAGGTGTCGAAGAACTCGCGCGCGTGCTGCAACCCGAGCAGGTCGAACGACAGGGTGAGCGGGGAAGAGGACTCCTCCGCCTCGCCGATCTTCTCCAGCAGGTCGGACACGGGCAGGGCAGCGGACATCGGGCGCTCCCAGGGGTCGTCGGACGGCCGGTCAGGGCTTGGGCGCAGGCGGCAGCGGGGCGGCGGTGGCACGGCGGAGGAGCTCGTTGCCCCGGCTGTCCACGGGTGTGCCGGGATGGGCGTCCACGTCCTCAACGACCTTGGCGGCCCGCTCGCGCACCTGCTGCGGCACCGTGCCCGCCTCGACCGTGACGGTCCGGATCGGTTGTCCCGTCACGCAATCGGTGACCGGGGTGTCGCCAGGCTTCCAGCCGCTCGCGGCGGCGGGGGCAGGGTTGCCGGACTCCCAGGCGTTCAGCGCCGCGACGTACTCGTCGAGGTGGGCGACCGAGTCCGGGTCCTCCGGCTTCGAGGTGGCCCCCGCGAGGGCGGTGCGCAGCGCGGTGTAGGGGGCTTGGCCGGTGAAGGTCTCGTTGGGCAGGTCGGCGCGCTTGAGCGGCAGGTACAGGTGGCGGTGCAGGTGCGCCTCGACCTTGCCGGGAGCCGTCTGCTTGGACAGCGTGGGCGCGTAGGACATCCGCGTCGGCAGCCCCAGCTGTCGGGCCAGGACGACCTCGTTGACGTCGCGGGTGCACAGGCGGAGCTGCCTGACCAGCTTGGCGGCGGTGAGCGCGGCGGCCGTGGCCTTGTCCTTCGGCTTGGCGCGCAGCAGCTTCTCCAAGCGCTGGACCTCGCCGCTGGCGGCATCGTCGCTGCCGCGTTCGGCCACCGTCGGCCGGATGCGGCGGAGGTCGACCACGACGTGGACGCCGTGGAACCACGCCGTGGTCAGGTCCGCGCCGTGGGTCTTGGTCTCCTCCAGGTTCACGATCGGCTTCTGGAAGACCACGTCCCCCTCCGGCTTCTCCTGCACGGGCATGACCGGGGCGAGCGCCTGGCTCGCGAGCACGAGGAGTTCGTCGTACAGCTCGACCATGTCGTCGATCCGGTCCCGCTGCCCCTTGGGGAGCTTGTCGTAGGCGGCGGCGTTCGCCGGGTCGAGCCAGGCGATGAGCAGGTTCACATCCAGCCCGGTCTCGGCCGTGAACAGGGCTGCGGCGAACGCCTCCGGGCCCCCGGTCCTGGCCTTCTGCACATGCCTGCCTCGGCTGAGGCTCCCCGACAGCATGTGCACTGCGTGCACCAATTCGTGCCCGAGGATCAGTTCGGGGGCGATGGCAAGGCGGTCGACCAGCACCCCGTTGCGCGGTCCGAACACGACGGTCGGCGCGGCCCCCAACCCGGCATGCGCGCTGACGGACCCGTCGGGCAAGACATGGCAGTGGTCCTCGAACGTCTCATCCTGGAGGATCACCACGTTGATGGAGACCTCGCGCTGCGGCGCGGCCGCAGTGACCGCTTTCCAACGACGTGGATTGATCCCGAACTTCGAGTCATCCGGCCCGTAGTCCCACGCCAGGGACGTGCTGCGCCGTCGGGGCAGCGGGAAGCCGGATGCGAAGAACCCGATGAGCCTGCGCCCCGCGTCGGTGGTCTCCAGCCGGCGCACCAGGTGCTCGACCTCGTCGACATACTCGGCGAGCCCCAGCGCGGGCCGCTCGGGAGCGTACCCCCACCCCATCTCCCGCAGCCTTCGTCCGGTCACCTGGGTGTCACCGGACACCGCCACGCCGGGACGGATCTCGACAGCGGACAGCTTGATCCCGTGGTCCCAGTCGATCAGGACGCTCCGGCGGCAGAAGGGCACTTTCGCCTTGCTCCCGCCCCCACCCGCGATCAGGCCGCTCCCGCTTCCTCCTACGGGCACCAGCACACAAGACTCCTTCCCCTCGGACGCCGTCCAAGGGTTCGGCGTGGTCCGCCATCAAGTCTTGCCTGCTGAAGCTCGCCAACAAGTCCAGTGACGGCGCTTCACCCCGACGTGCGCCGGATTCGACGGATCGATTCAGAGCTTCGGCAAGCGGTAGCCGATCACCACCCCCGCTCGTGGACCGATCGCACACGGACGGTGGCGGCACACCCATGCCGACCGCCACGCACAGTCGACCGCCACGAGGTGCTCAACCCGGAGACCACTGCCTGGTTGACGTGGGGTCGGGCCAGCCGCCACGGCGTGACCTACCAGTCCCAGCGCTTCGACTTCGTCGCGGCAGGGATCCCTGCGGTCAACCGGCTGGCGCGGCCCGCGGTGCGCGATCTCGGTCTCGCCGACTGGGTGCAGGCCAAGAGCCGCGAGCACGGCCTGGAGGTCCGCGTCAGCGATGCCGGGCAGCGCAGCGCGCTGCTGGCACGGATGCTGGGCGGCCGACGACAGTTCCTCGACCTGTTTGCGGGGCCGTTTCTGGGCGCCTTGCACGGCATGCGCCCGACGAGCGCGACCAGCAGTCATGCCTACCCGCACCGGGATGGTGTTGCGCTGTCCAGCGAGCAGGGTGTGTTGACCTTCGGTGGGCTGTGTGCGCGCATGCCCGACACGTCGCGTGAGCAGGCGCGGGCCTTGGCGGATACCGCGTTGCGCGCGGGGGTGCTGCGCCGCGGCCTGGTGCTGGGGTGTGCGGTGTGCGAGGAGGTGCAGTTCCAGCCGCTGGAGCGTCTGGGGCAGACCTGGACCTGTCTGCGCTGCGGTGCCACCGGTCAGCTGGACTTGGCGGCGTGGCGGATGCCGGTCGACGTACCGACGTGGTTCTACGACCTGCACCCCGTCGCCCGTCATTTCCTGCGTGACCACGGTGAGGTCTCGGTGCTGTTGTCCGCACATCTGGCTTCGCAGACTCCGAGGCTGCCCAAGGCTGTGTTCCAGGACGTCGAGGAACTGGAGTTCGCTCTTCAGGGCACGCCGAGGGTCGAGGTCGACCTGATCACTTACAACGACGATATCCTCACCGTCGCGGAGTGCAAGAGCACCGACCACCTCGCCGGAGGCAAGGCTAAGGGTCAGGCGGAGGTGGCCAAGAAGTGCCAGGCGGTTGAGTGGCTTCAAGCAGACCGCTTGCTGTTCGCCACCACCGCACTCACGTGGTCTGAGGCGACACGCAACGTGATCCGCGGTGGCGTGGCGACATATCCGTGGGGACCGCTCGGAGCCCCCGAGGTTCGCCTAGTCACCGGCCTGGGCACGCCTGAAGTCCTCGATGAACGGCTGCTGTGAACCGGCCGTTCCATACAGCTGCGGGTGCTACCTCGTCCGTTGGAGCTGGTCCCTCCAGGTGTGAGAGCTCCGATCGGTGTGTGGTGATCTTCCAGGTGGGATCAGCCGGACAGTTCGCTCCTTCCGCTGGGTGTAGCTCTCGGGATTGTGAGGATGGCGGGGAAGGTACGCTTTCCGGTTCCTTCCCGGATCTGCTTGGCTTGCTCTTCTAGGATTTCGGTCAGCTGTTCCGGTGAGTTCAGTCTCGTAGCTGCTCGTTTCGGGTTCGGGTCGTCGGAGGTCCAGTGCTCCAGGTCGTACCAGCCGACCAGGTAGATGCCGACGTCGGTGTTTTTCGCTGCCAGGTAGCGCATCAGTTGGTCTTGTTGGGCCGTCGGAACTGCTTCGTGCCAGTTGCCCTTGATCTCGATGGGCACGCTGATCGTCTCGATGCTCTCAAGCCATGAGGAGGTGGCCGTTGCCTCGACGAGGATGTCGGGACGTTCGCCGGAATCGCCTTCGTCGGTCGGCCTGATCATGACCTCGCGGTTGACGATGATGCCGCGGAGTTGCAGTCTGAGCAGCAGTTCGTGGGCGATGTAGGCCGAGAGCGCTCCTTCGCGTTTGGGGCGCCACAGACGATGTTGCTTGCTTTTTCCTGTTGTTTCGTCAAGTTCCGATACGCGTTCGCAGTCCCAGAGCAGGTTCGAGTGGGTATGCAGGTCGCGTTGGATGTCGGCGATGGTGTCGATGAGGACTTCGGCGAGTTCGACGGCCGTGCGGACAACTCGTCGGTGTGGGTCGGCGAGGAGGGTGGTGACTTGGTCGTGTGTGAGCAGCATGGCTGCGGCTGCTTGGGCTTGGCGCCGTGCGTTGATCAACGCGGCCCGAAGCGTGCGATCTTCCGGGAACCGGTCGACGATCTTGCGGACGCTGCGGACCGACTCGGTGGTGCCTCGGCGGGACAGCAGGGTCAGCGTCCTTTTGCGCCATTCGTGAACCGCCTGGTCACCTGTGACGTAGAAGTCTGCGGTCAGGTCAGCCTCGGTGTCGGGAGGGCAGGTGTCGGCCAGCCAGAGGTAGACCTGAGCCAGTTCGGTGTCGGACAACGTCTCGATGATCGAATCGCTCGTGATCCGGTTCGCGCACGCCTGGGCGAGGTCCTGCGCGAATTGAGGTGATTCTGTCAGTTTCGGGCGGATGATCGGCCATGCGGTGGCTGCGTCTGAGGACAGCAGGACCCCGCCGGCTGCGACGCCTACGGGATGCGAGGTCTCGCTGTCTTGGACGGTGTCCAACGCCTGGGTGACCAGTTGGACGGCTCGGGCGTCTCCGGCAATCAGGGGGTGGCGCAGGAGGTCCTGCCAGGTTCGGAGAGCGGCATCGCGAGCTTGTTGGGTCGGAGGCAAGGTGATGCGGTCGGCTTGGTCCATGGCGGATGACGGGGACGGTGAGGCGTCGCTCGACTGGGGCGTGGTGTCGATGGCCTGTCTGCTCAGCGCCGTGTGAAGTTCCTCCGCGAGGGTGACGAGAAGATGGTGTGCGGCCGGTGGGAGTGCCGAGGCGAGGTGGCTCAGCGCCCACGGTTGCTGGCCGTCGTTGCAGGCGCGACGAACCAGTTGCTGGAGAGCGTCGCCGAGTTGAGTCGGTGCGCGAACCGCCATCTGGCTGAGCAACTTGCGGCAGGCAGTGCCCTCTTTGGCCACACCTAGTCGGTGTGCCTTATCGATGACGGCACCCACCCAGGCACTCCACGGGACGTCCAGGTCGTCGAGTCGGCCGGTGTTGCGCAGGAACAGCAGTGCGGCGTAGCCCGCTTCGGCCTTGCGGTTGGTCAGCCGGGCGCCGAGCCAGGTGTCGCGGTCGTCGTTCTCGGTGAGCAGATAGTGGCGGGCGGCGAGGTGGAAGGCGTGATCGAACTCGTCTTCGGACCACAGGCTCGCGCCCGCATGGCGACGTACATCGTAGGTGTCGCTGACGTCGGGTCGCCCGGTTAGCGGGTCGGCGCGTAGGTCGTGCACGAGGCGATGGAAAGCGGTGGTGTCGCCTTCCGCGGCCTCGCGCAGGCGCTGGCGTTACATCTGAGCGAACTCGGTGGCGTGTTCCCACTTTTTCGGTCCGCGCAAGCTGCGCTTCATGTTCTTCGCGCGCCGACTGTCCAGCTCGACGCCTTCGTACATCCACTTGATGTTTGTCCACTCAGGCGTGTCGCGGAGAGTGTAGGCGCGCTCGAACGTTGCGGGGTTGTACAGGTCGGCGATGGCGGTCGCCAGGACTCGCAAAGCCGCTGCGTGTGCTGGGGCACCTTGGGTGTGGTGGTGATCTGCGCGGTCCATCGCCCAGGTGAAGTCTTGGTCGTCGAGCAGGTGTGTCCGGTCGCCACGCTGTGTTCCGATCGGGGCGAGGGTGTCGCGGTATGAAGGGGTGCGTCGCCACTCGTGGGCGATCATGAGGGCGAGTGCCAGTTCGAGGTCGCCTGTGCGCTTGACGATCTCCAGCACCATGGCTTCGGCCAGCGCGTGCCGCAGTTCTCTGCTTCCGCCGTCCTCGATGCCGTCGTTGTGCACGAGGTCGAGCCCGACGGGGAGCGTCGGCCGGAACTCGACTCGGATGAGATCGGTGAACAGGTCCGCCAACGCCGGAACATGCAGATGCGCATCGGAGGAAACCGACACGCGGTCGGTGATCGGCGCGAGGACCTCCTCCAGCGTCGTTTCGCGCGAGAGCCCGTGGTTCGGTGCGCCCGTGACGTCGACCAGGTCGCCCTCGTCGGACAGGCCCGCGACCTTGCGTGCCAGCTGACGTGCGGTGTTCAGCAGGGCCGGGACATCGGCATCGGCGACCGCACGCGGGAACTGGCCCAACTGCCACCGGTACACGCCTTGCGGTCTTTGCTGCACGGGTCGGCCGTGCGGTAGCACCTCTGCGAGGTCCGCGTGCTCAGGCCACAGCAAGGACAACAGGACACCGACGAGTTCGTCGTGCTCCTGGTCGCGATCGTCGGACACGTCCTGGAGGGTGCCGAGCAGTGCTCGCAGCCGTGGCGCTGCGACGGTGACAGCGGTCTCCATGGCGACATCCGCAGCGGTTGTACGCAGCAGGATGGGCAGCTGCGAGTTCTCCGCCAACCGCAGGAGCAGGTCGGTCACAGTCTCATCGGGGCAGTCGCGTGCCAGGTGCAGGGCGACAGTCACCTCGGCGTGGTTCCACTCTTCCGCCGGATCGATGTTGGACGTGTCGAGGACGACGCGGAGTTGGTCGGCGAGGCCCGGATGCGCCAGGTGCCAACGTGTGCCTCGCCAAGACCATTGGGACAGTTCGACCTCGGCGGCGCGGCGCAGCAGCTCGTCGGTCATCAAAGCCCGCGTATCATGATCGGTGATGACGGCGCTGTGCGCCACGAGACCTTGAGGATCGGCGCGGGCCAGCCAGCGGTGCTGAGTCGGAGCGTGCGCCAGGAGCCATGCGGCGGTCTCACGCAAGTGGATCGGGATGCTGACGGTGTCCTCGTCAGGGGCTGCGACCAGGAACAAACCGGCCAGCTGGCGGCGCACACCGCTGCCGCCTTGGTCGGCCCGAATCGCGAGATGTCGGGCTGCGAGGTATGCGGCGAACGACGAGTGGGCGAACGCCCTACGGTGCGGGCCGCTTCGGGAGAACAACGCCGTTCGAAGGGTCTGAGCGACAGCAGCGGGCGTGACGTCGAAGCTTCCGCCCGCGATTTCGGTTCCTCCGGCCAGCACGCCCTCGGTGAGATCGTGTGCATCTGCCAGCGCGTACTCACCGGTCCAGATCGCCCGCTGGCCGGAGAGTACGAGACGTGCGGCGATGCGGCCGGCGATCTCCACGCGCTGCGGCACACTGGTGATCGGCGCCCAGGTCCGGGCACGTTCGCGATCGTGTTCGTCGGCCAGGTGCCCGACGCCCAGGGCGAATAGACCGAGCGCTCCCTGGGTCAGCGATTGGGTGTTCTGGCGGTAGGCACCAAGCAGTATCGCCAACGTCAGCGGGACGCTGGCAAGCGTGCCGGCGCCGTTGGCGACAACAGCCTTCACGAACGCCTGCGCGTCCACACCGTCGAAGCTTGCGGCCAGAGTGGTGACATCGGCCCGGGTCAATGGGGCGAGGTCAGCGACTATGCACCCGCCCAGCGCCTGCTTGAGCACCGCGGTCAGTGATTCCGGGTAGTCGGCTGTGCGGCAGGCGATCAGCAGCCGCAGAAACCGCACGTCCTTATCCTTGAGCGCTTGGTGCAGGCGTCGAGGCAGGTTCCGGAGGAACGGGCTCTCGTCGAGCTGGTCCAACACGATCGTCAGTGGGTGTGGCTCCAGGTCCGACCCGCTGGAGGGTAGGGCGGCCAGGTGCTCGCCGACGGTCTCCCGAAACGTCGTAGGGTCGCTCAACTCGGAGCCGGTCACCCAGACCGTGCCAGGCTGACCTGGATCGGGTGGCGGGGTGTCGGGGTCGGCGCCGGTCACCAGCGACAGCGTCGTGGTCTTGCCCGCGCCGGGCTCGCCCAGCAGAACCAGTGCGCCGCTGTCGGCTGCCTCATCGGGGCGGATCAGAAGTTGTGAGACCGAGCGAGCCGCGTGGCTGTCCGGCGCAGGCAGGAAACCGTCCTCGTCGAGGTCGAATGGCGGATCGCCATCCTCTGACTCGTCCCGGACCCGTACCCAACGGGGGACAGGTGCATCGAACTTCAACTTGCTCGGCACGACACCATGATCGCTGCTCGCCCGCATACCGCTACACGACACGGCTGGCTGCATCCCTGTCAGCATGAATCGAGGCCGTCGTCGAGTGTCGAGCCAGACCCTGCGAGAGGGGCTGCCGAAAGCACATATACCATCGAGGGTCATGGTCGTCTACACGAACCGGAACCGGACGGATCCGTCACCAAGAAGGGCTTCCGAGCCTGAAGCGGAGTTCTACGAGCGGGTTGCCGGGCCGTACTGGGACCAGGTTCGTGAGGTGATCAACGAGTGGGTTTCGCATTTCCCGGAGCACAGCCGCTCCGGCCTCCTCAGTCGCTTGCTGGACCGGAATTCCGACGCGAACGTGTACTCCGCGCTGTGGGAATTGTATCTGCATGAGATGCTGCTCGGCTCAGGCTGCACTGTCCAGGTCGAGCAATCACTCGGAAGTCGCGGCAAGAGTCCGGACTTCCTCGTGACCCGTGATGACAGGCAGTTCGTCATCGAAGCGATCTGGACGGCGCAGCGTATCGGTGACATGACAAGCGGCGCGTTGACGCCTTCTCTGATCGACGCCATCGAGAGTGTGCCGAGCCCCAACTTCTATTTGGCGGTCTCGGTCAATCAGGCAGGATCGGCAGCGCCGTCGCAGAAGCGACTGAAAGCTGGCCTGATTCGCTGGCTCGCCGCGTTGGACCCGGACCGATTCCTGGCTGACCGAGACCGACACGACATGCCTCTGTCGGCCCATGTCTGGCGGGAGGCAGGCTGGTCCGTCTCGTCCCGGGCTATCCCGCGAAGCATCGAAAACCGAGGTCTTCCATCGAACGGAACCATTGGGTTCTACCCAGCGTTGGCCTGGTTCGACAGTGGCTCCAGCCTGGTGTTTGACGCGGTCAGGAAGAAGGGCAAAAAATACGGCGACCTGTCACTTCCTTTCGTTGTGGCAGTCGGAAACGCATCCGGGTTTCCCGAGGAAAGGGACACCGAGAGATCGCTGTACGGAAATTTGGTCGAGCGTGATCACGCCGGTGGCGCATCAACTTTGTATCGCCGGGCGGACGGCTATTGGACAACTGCTCACGCCCAAGGTCGCGAGCGGGTGAGCGGCGTTCTCATCGTCGACAATCCCGCGCCATGGACCTGGACGATAAACACGCCCGTTCTATGGCGCAGCCCCAACCCGAACTCGATCGAAGCCCCGACGCTTCCGACTTGGGCGACAGTGCGACTCGTCGGCGATCAGGTCGAACGCCAGCCACCTGCCGCCCCTGGCCACACGGCGGTCGGCCTCGCCGAACAGTGGCCGCTCGGCGACGCCTTCCCGCGGCAAGTCGATTGAAAGTTGTAGTTACAACCGGTTTGATGCTTAAGGTCCGGTTATTGAATCGAAAGTGATCGTCTTCCGGCAGGTCGATCACTTTCGGTTCAATAAGACGAGATTCAGAAGGTCGACTCCCGCGTCGCCGTGCGGTCCGCTGACCTACCTGGTGCCGGTGCAACCCGCCCTGATCTTTCTCACCCGTCGTCCAGTTCGCCTACGACCCGCACGCGACACGACCACACCCACCGCCGGCGACCCGGCCGACGACCGCGAACAGACACCGGCACCCCACCTGCGTGGCACCCCAGCCCTGGCCGTCATCGGTGACGAGTTGCCCGCCGTCGGCCGTAGCAGTTCATACGAGGCCGACGGCCTTGGGTCGGCTCGTGCGGATCATGATCACTTCGGATCGAGATAGGCCGACCACTGGCGGGCATCGGAACCCAGGACACCAGTGATCCATGCGCGGAAGTACAGCTCACGCCACCGTGCGATCGACGCGTTGATAATGCCGTTCACTCGCGTTCGGGATTGCGCGAAACCGGGTCCACCTGCGGTCGCCAAGAGCGTCGGGTCATTCTCCCAAACCATGGTTTCCGTCATGGTCCAGAGTTCTCGGGGTGAAGGCTCGGCCTGCGGACTTTCGGCCAGGGCGTCGAGGTTGTGGAAGCGGCCTTGGGAGCCGTAGCGATCGAGGGTTTCCAAGACTGCGGCCAGGACGCGGTCCTGTGCGACCTCGTCCAGTAGTGTGCGGATGAGTGGTGTGACGCTGGATAGTTCAGCGTGTGAAGCCATGTGCTCGCGACACTTCGAATCGAGCAGTACGACGCGGTGGCGCAACAAATTCTGCATTGTGACTTTGTCAGGCCAGTGCCCGGTGTCCTGGATACCCGCCATGCCCAGGGTCAGTTTTGTCGTCTTCTCCACGCCGATGGACAGGCACGCCAACAACGGGTCGGCGTCGTGAGCCGCCGATTGATAGCGTTCGAGTAGCTCGACAGCGCGCTTCATGAGACTGGCCGCTGCGTCCAGCTCGTCCATCAGCGCCTTGACGACGGGCAGCCTGATTCCACCGGGGTTCACCACGGTCCCATCATCGCAGGCCACTACAGCTGATGAACCGGTGGCTGCGAGTCCGAAACCACTCCTCCGCGAGATACGCAGTCGTCTCCCGCAGTATCCCTTTCTCCTACTTGCCCGCCTGCTTGCGTAAACGCCCGCAGCTCTCCCTGGTTCGCGGCGGTGGCCGCGCCCGACGGTCGTGGCGAGCCTGCTCGGCGCTGTGCACCCGGTGCAGCTGGATCCGGTCGATCACTGGCACGCCAGGGAGTGGGCGCACGGCGATGTCGCGGCGTTGTTGCGGTCGTGGTTGCCCGAGGTGTTGGGGGTGTTGAGCGGTGCCCAGCGGCACTCGATCGCCGACGAGCTTGCGTTTGGACGCGGCCGGGCGGGTCGAGGCGCTGCGGCTGCTGGTGACCGGGTGGGATCCGGAGTCGGCGGCCTCGCGTATCTGGCAGATGGGCGAGGTGACTCGGTGGCCGCGGAACTTGCCGCTGTTCGGGGTGGCCGATCAGTGGCAGGTGCGGACTTCACGTCCGGTACCCGCGCCGAGGTCGGGCAGCAGTCTGGCTAGGGATGACGAGGTGACGGCGCTGTGGCAGGTATCCCACACGGCTGTGACCGGCCTGGTTGCGGCGGTGGACCACTTCCATGCGGCCAAGTCGCTCGTCACCGACGCGCACGTGCTGCATACCCACGCCTTGTTCACGCTGCTCCGGGCGGCGTTGGAGAATGCCGCCACCGCGGCGTTCGTGCTGGCCCCGCCCAGTCGGAACACCAGGATCCTGCGGAGCCTTCGGGTGACGTGGGCGGACCTGGTGGAGCGGGACAAGCTGATGGGGTTGCTCGACACGAAGCCCGCTGTCACCACAGGCCGCCGCAAGACCCAGTTGCAGGACATCGCGCGAGCGCGAGGCCTGTCCGTCGACGAGGTTGCGCAGGTTGCCGCGAGGTCCATCTCGTACTCGACGATCGTGCGCGCGGCCGGTGACGAGGCGTTGCGGGGTGCCGGTGAGGAGATGTTGGCGATCTGGATGTTGAACAGCGGCTCGGCGCACGGCAAGAAGTGGGCGTCGATGATGATGCTCGACCGCTCCCGGATCATCCCGTCGGAGGTGCCCGGTGTGCGGCAAGGGCTGGTGACCGCGCCGGAGGGGCAGGTGTCGTTCAGCGTGCTGGCGGCGCGGCGGATGATCGAGCGCGCATGGCATCTGCATGACCTGCGTTCGCTGGGATCCGGTTCGTGACAGAGTGCTCGACCTACCGTCGCGGCTGGCGGGGGTGTGTAGGTCGGGCGAGGGAAGCGGGAGCGTTGGCGACGCGGTGTGTGATGTGCGGGGCGACCGGAGGGCTGACGCGGGAACACGCGCTTCCTGCCTGGCTGGGACGGGTGATGGATCCGATCGGTGAGCCGGTGGGGCACCGCTATGAGGGAGCGCCGGGCAGTGGCGTGCTGCGGGAGTGGCATGCCTTCGGTCTGGGCATCACGGTCAAGGCGGTGTGCGCGTCGTGCAACAACGGGTGGATGTCGGAGTTGGAGAGCAGCGCGCAGGCGGTGCTGGCCCCGTTGATCCTGGGTCAGGACCGTGCGGTGACCACCGTGCAGTGCAAGTTGATCGTCCGGTGGTTTCTCAAGACCATGCTCATGCTGGAGTTGGCCGGTGCGAGGGCGCAACGTGTCGCCCCTGTCGAGCAAGAGGCGTGGGTACGGGACGACGCTGCCCCCACTGAGGGAGTGACGGTGTGGGTGGGAGCCGCACGGGACCTGTCCGGGGTGGCTACCGCGGGTCGAGGCGCCACGGTCCGAGTCGGTGAAGACGTTGTGGGCGACGGCTGGTTCTTCGTGATCATCTTGGGACGTCTCGTCCTCGCAGCGTTCGGTGGCCCGCCCGGCTACAAGCGGCCTTCGTTGTCGCCACCGCTGACGAGTGCCTTGACCAGGCTGTGGCCCGCGCCTCCGCTGCTTGTGCCGTTCCCGCCAAGAGTGCGACTGAAGCGCTCGCAGACGCCCCTGATCCTGGAGATGTTGTCGGCCTGCCTGGTCTGAGGACCGAACCGATCGCCCCTGTAGAGGTGCTCAGCCTCGCCATGCGGGTGGTTGGTTCCGAGATCGCCTGTCTTGGTCAGCCAGCGGCGGGCCCCCGAGTCGCAGTCGAGCGTCCATTTAGTCCATGAGCTAGGTTATGGCGCTGTCCCTGAGGAGGTCAGGTGGTCACAGGAACGCTCCTGCGAAGCCTTCGCGCTCTGCGCTTCGATCCACCCGGCTACGCAAAGCAGGGTGCACGACGAGCGATGTTCCAAGCTGCTCTGGAACAGTGCGAACAGTTTCTGGCCGCTGCTCGTGAAGCAGGTTACGCCACTCGGCCGGTGCAATTATTCTACGCGCTGTCGCAGGCTGGTCGGGCGGTTGTGGCGGCGTCACCACATATCAGTAATCAGCACTGGCGAGTGTCCGGCCATGGAATGACTGTCGACACTAATTTCTCCAATGCTGTGGATGTCACCGTCACGGCGGCCAAAACCGGACTTTATCCGGCTGTTGCCTCGGCGCTAGGTGTGGAGCCTCTGGTGTCCGGAGAAGCTATACCGCTCGGTCAACTATGGCCGCTGCTCCCTGAAGTCGCCGGATTCCCCATCGTGACCGAAAGGCCGTTGCCGGCGCTGCTCTTTTTTCCTGGCAGCGGGTTGGCGGGTGAAAGTTTCTCTCAGGCGGAAATCTCATGGATCCCTCCATGGCTGAAGGAGCAGCATGGTGACGATCCTGTTCGCGTCAAAACGCATCTTGATCGGTATCCTGCACTTGTCGACAGTGAGTTGGTGTTGTCGCAGCCGCTGGGCAGTTTGAGATGGCGGTCGGCTGGTCATGGGTCAATGCCACTAACTTAAGCTTTCCGCTGGTCAGGGCCAGGTTCGTCCGCCGAACAGGCCGGATGACACTACGAAAGATTGTCCACTTAGGACATAGTTGCATCGCGCAGGCGCAGATCCCCAGGTCGCCTCTCGCCCCAACGAGTCCGGGATGGCCCGGATCCGGTCGAGCTGAACGTCCTCTGGATCGATCTGAGCTGTGAAAACGTGGCTAAAGTTAGTGGCATTGGGTCATGGGTTCACGCTCGAAGTTCGGTGGCTTACGGGAGAGACATGGCGTACAGGAGAGACTCCGTTGCGTGTCTCGGAACCTCGGACACTCGCAGATCTCGGCGTCATTGCGTACAGATCCGCTGATGATCTTGTCGTGACTCCGACTCTTGGAACGATGGCGAACGGGCTGCATCCGTTTCTGGCACTATGGTCGACACTGCTCGCATTGTCTTCGCTGGCGCGGTACGAACCTGCCAGTTGGTCGAAATTGATCAACATCGACAGGTCAGCCGAGGCGAATCCGATCGAGCACTTTCTCGATGAAGCCGTTAACTCGATCGCCCAAACTGTCCGGCATGTTCTTACCACAATAGATTATTCGACTCGGCCGTAGGTGGCGTGCATCCCAACGCCGCAAGGCGGATTGTCTTGCGGGCGATCACAGGAATGATGAGGTGCGGCAGTGCGCCGCAAGTTCTCGGCAAAAGTGGCCAGTATTGGAGTAACCCGCACGCAACTTGCCATCCAGGAAGAACTCGGATGGTTGTTCCGTGAGCAGCCGACCGAAGACTACGGCATCGATGCGCACGTTGAGGTGGTCGACGGACATCGAGTCGAAGGTAGGCTTTTGGCACTACAGATCAAAAGCGGTGTGAGCTGGTTTCAAAAACCCGTCCCCGGCGGCTGGTGGTTCCGTCCCAGGGCGGAGCACGTGAAATACTGGCTCAACCATTCCCTGCCGGTCGTAGTGGTGTTATTTCACCCTGACGCCAACCGGTGCTACTGGCAACTGGTCAATCAGGCCACCTTGCAAAAGGCGTCGACGGGACAGGGGTGGAAGATTCTTGTTCCTGAAGAGCATGTCCTCAATGGAAGTGCAAGGACGCGACTTCGCGAGGCGGCCGAAGGTGACCCATACCTTCTGAGGATGCGGCAACTGCGACTGGCTCGGCCCTGGATGGACCTGTTGGTCCAAGATCATCGTGTGATCATCTACATCGAAGAATGGCTCAACAAGATATCCGGCCCCGCGTCCATCGCCCTGGAGGTAGTCCATCCTGGCAGTGGAAGTATGGAGAAGTTGGCGACCTGGGGAGTCAGGCTTGGTGGGGAAGTCTATGCGGACGCAATTCCGTCACTGTTCCCGTGGGCAGATGTGAAGTTGCATGAGGAGACGTACCGCAACTCGTTCTACCCCGGCCGGGATTTTGAATATCTACTCGACTACGAACCTTCTTCCTCTGGCGAGGAAGAATCTGGCGAAGCGGAAGGTATCCAGTTTCTTCCCGGTCTTCGGCCGTATGCGAACTCAATGGGGGAAGTCGATCATTGGCGCCTCGAACTGACTCT
This sequence comes from Actinosynnema sp. CS-041913, assembly GCF_050942485.1. Lineage (NCBI taxonomy): Bacteria > Bacillati > Actinomycetota > Actinomycetes > Pseudonocardiales > Pseudonocardiaceae > Actinosynnema > Actinosynnema sp. CS-041913. The sequence continues at coordinate 6,025,113 of NZ_CP192037.1, forward strand.
CAACGAACTGGGCAGAGCATTCATGGTAGTGGACGACTTCGGGATGAACGTCGACTCCTTGCCGTCTTCTTCGTCCGCGCCGTAAGTTCAGGTGTACCTGATGCAGGTGTACCTGATGGGCGAGCGGCAACGGTCCGAGACCGGTAGCCTGCGGGTCCGTTTCCCGCGTCGTTGACATGGTCCGGCCGCGGCCAGCTGGCCTCGGCCGATAGGTCGTAAGGTCCTGTGATCGGCTGCGCGCGGTGGCCGGGCAGGGTGGGAGTACTGGGGTGGCCAGACGGAGACGGGGCGCGGCGTGGTCGTGGCTGCTGCCGGCCGCAGCTGGGTTGACGTCGTGGTGGTGGCTGCCGTCGCCGTTGGCGGTGCTCGACTCCTATTGGTCGTTGCCGTGGGAGGAACGTGATCAGCGAGCCAGCGTAGCCGGCATGGTGATCGGCGCGGCCTCGCTCGCGGTTGGAACCGTATCGATCTTGCAGAACCGTCGGCGTTCCGCCGCCGCCGCCGTCGAGGTCCCCGAGCCCGTCCGCGCACCTCGCGCTGAGCTCGCGGAGTTGCCACTGATGCGCACGCTCCCGGCGGGCCGGGCTCGGGTGCACGAGGCGGTGCCGCTGCCGGCAGGGCACGGCCGCCACCGACGTCGCCGGTGGGCGCTGCGGCGGGCGAACGGCGCTGCACTGGACGCGGATCTGCCGTTGTTCGTGCCCCGCGAGCTGTCGGCGGACGTCGCGGCGTGGATGCGGCAGGCGCGCCGCGAGGGTGGCTTCCTGCTGTTGGTGGGTACTTCCAGCGTGGGCAAGACCCGGTTGTTGTTCGAGACCGCCCGCCAGGAGCTGGGCGGTGCCCGGGTCCTGGTGCCCGATCTAGGCGACGGCGGGGCCGTCAACGCCCTTGCCGATGCCGCGCTGTCGGGGCCGGTGGTGGTGTGGTTGGACGAGCTGCAACGCTTCCTGGCCGGGCCCTATTTCGTCACCGACGACAGCGTCGACGACGTGCCGGTTACCGCCGCCGTCTTGCGGCGCTTACTCGACGGTGACGCGCCGGTGATCGTGCTGACAACCCTGTGGCCGGACTACCTCGACCGGCTCCGCGCCAGCGACACCGACGACGCGGGTGTGACCAGGCCGCGCTACCCAGGTGCTGCGGACGTGCTGGCCCTGCGCTCCAAGCAGTTGCGCGTGGACACGTTCACCGCGGCGGAGAGGCATCGTGCCCGCGAGTTGGGTCCACGCGACCCCCGGCTGGCCTTCGCCGTGGAAGGCACGGACTTCAACGTCACCGAGACCCTCGCCGGTGCTCCGCGCATCATGCAGCGCTACCGGGAGGCTCCCGCCGAGCGGCAGGCGGTCGTCCACGCCGCTGTCGATGCCCGACGCCTGGGCATCCAAGGCCCGCTGAGCCGGCGCCTGTTGTGCGAAGCCGCCCGCGGCTACCTCACTGGCATCCACGCCGACGACACCTGGTTCGATCGCGCCCTGGCCGAGCTGACTCGCCATGACCGCCGTGACGACGCCGCCACAGCGCCACTGTTGGCCATCGCCACGGCCGACCACCGCCGCGTTCTCGGCTACACCGTCACCGACTACCTGCTCCAGGAACTCCTCCGACACCGCCGAAGCGCCCTGCTCTCCGACACCACCTGGGACGCCCTTCTCGACCACACCGATGACGTCGACGACCGTCGCCGCCTCGCTCGGGGTGCCGAGCAACGGATGCAGTATCGGCACGCCCACCGTCTCGACCACGCCCTCTCGAACGTCGGTGACATCGACGCCACCGTCCGAGTGGCCAAACGGTTGGCCAAGCAGGGCAGGGTCGACGAAGCCGTGGAGATGGTGCGTCCCCTTGATGCGACAAGCGAGTCGTTCGTCGTCCTGAGCTTGTCGGAGTTGCTTGAACAACAGGGTGAAGTCGGTAAAGCCGTAGCACTGCTGCGTACTCTGGTTGACACCGGTCACCGCTACGCAGACATACTTCTGGTCGAGATGCTGACCCGCCACGGCATGGTGGAAGGGCTGTTGCCCCTGGCCCTTGATGGTGACATCTACGCGTCCATGAAGTTGATCCCACTGCTGACCGAGCGCAGCATGGTGAAGCCGCTGCGCCGCCTCGCCGAGGCGGGCAACACCCAGGCTGCCTCCTACCTGGCTGGGCTGCTGATCGAACAGGGAAAGATCGACGAGGGCTATACGTGGCTTCGCGCTCACTACGATGCGACGCACGCCCGGACCGGCACGTTCGCCCTCTGGTTGGTCGAGCGGGGCGAAACGGACAAGGCCCTGGCTGTGCTGCGCGCCATCGCCGACGACAGCCCGCTTGCCGCCACGCTGCTGACCCGTCTGTCTGACAGGCAGGACACGATCGAGGAGCTGCGCACGATCGCTGGCCTTACTGCATCCCTCACCTCGCACGCGCTGGCCGACATGCTGGCCGAGCACGGCATGCTGGACGAGCTACGCTCCCTATCCGACGCTGACGACACCCACGCTCGCCGCCAGCTCTATCACCAGCTTGCCAAGCACGACATGCTCGACGAGTTGCGCGCTCGTGGCGACGCTGGCGACACCGACGCCGTAATCGAGCTGGCCCGACACCTTGCCACGTGTGGACGCCTCTCCGGGGCCGTGACACTACTGCGCAGCCGTGCCGAAACCGATTCCACGTGTGCGTGGGCGTTGGCAGATCTGCTAGCCAAGCATGGCGAACACGAGCTGCTGTGGGACGAAGTGCACGCCGGCAACAAGCACGCCTCTCGCGGCCTGATCAATTCCCTCCGTGCCACCGGGCAGCAGGAACACGCCGAGCGACTGCGCATGTGGGGCCTGACATCCGACGGAATGCCATCGCCGCCCTGGTGGCCGACAGCGGGCTGCACCGGTGAATCCAGCCATTGACGAGTATTTCTCGCTGGGCACAGTCACCTCGGTGGAGGCAGACACCACCGCGCAAGGATGAGCGGGCAAGCGGCACGGCGCATGCCCGTCTTGGCCGACGCAACACGCAGCGCCCGGCTCGAACTGCCTCCCGACCATATGGCTGTCTCGACGGCGCTAGAGCCTGTCTCCTTGGAGTTTTCCCACGTCCGGGTGGTTTGCCGCGTGGGGGCGCATTCCCAGGGCATCGGCAGTGTTGCCTGGGGCCCGGCCCACTCGTTGCCGCAGAAGGTCGTTGACCGGAGGCGGTCGCGGGCGCGGCGATCACCAGGTGAAGGAGTCACCCATGGAAACCTTGAAGTCTGGCGTCTACCGCATCGTCAGCTGGTCCAGCGCCATGAGCCCCGAGGCGCGGGTCCTCACAGCCGGGGAGAACGGTGTGACCGTTGCGGCTCCGGGGGCCGCGCCGGAACGGGAGCAAGAGTTCAGCGTGGAGGTCCGCGAGGACGGCACCCTTTGCGCCATCCAGATTCCCGCCCGGCTCTTCCCCTCTCGTTCCGTGAGCTACAAGGAGGCGGAGATGGGCGAGAGGGTGATCCTGGGGCCGGTGAGTGACTTCCCCACTCGTGAGTGGAAGATCGAGCCTGCTCCGCAGAACCCGCTCCCGATCCCCTACTTCCTCCGTGTTCCCGACCGGGACCTGCAACTGGTGATCTCGCCGAAGGCGATCTTCCCGCCCGAGCTCGAACTGGTGCCTTCCGACTCCGACCTCCAGAACGCCTGGGCGCTGCTGCCCGTCAAGACGGATTAGCCACCTGACGCCCGGGTGAGGGCACCGGTCCCCCTGCGCATGGCGTTCAGCGTGGTGCAGCACGTCGGTACTGGCGCTTCGCCTGCGGACGCGCGTTGGGCGGTTGACTGCTGACGACGGCTATCGCCGGGCCCAGATGAGGATCGCGGCGAGGTGGAGTGCGGCCTGGTAGGCGATGGCGAGCTTGTCCGTTCGCATGGCCAGGCCGCGCCACTGCTTCAGCCGGGCGATGCACCGCTCGACGGTGTTGCGTCCCTTGTATGCCTCTGGGTCGAACGTCGGCGGCCTCCCGCCGTGCGAGCCGCGTCGCCGACGGTGACGAACCTGGTCCGCCGGCTGCGGGATCACCGTGCGCACGTGCCGCTCGCGCAGGTGAGCGCGGATCGCGCGCGAGGAGTAGGCCCGGTCCGCGAGCACCACGTCCGGCCGGGTCCGCGGTCGCCCGGTCCGGCCGCGCGGTATACGGATCGCGGCCATCACCGCGGTGAACGCGGGCGCGTCGCCAGCCTGACCTGCCGTCAGGACAATCGCGAGGGGACGGGCGTGGGAGTCGCTGGCCAGATGAACTTTTGTGCTCAGGCCACCTCGCGAGCGTCCCAGCGCGTGGTCGGCGGGCTTACCCCGGCCAGCGTCACCCTTTGCGGGCGCCCGCCGCATGCTGATGGGCCCGGCAGACGGTCGAGTCCACCGTGACCACCCACCCGATGTCGCCGTCCGCGTCCGCCGCCGCCAGGACCGCAGCGAAGATGCGGGCCCACGTGCCGTCCACCGCCCAGCGCAGCAGCCGCTTATGAGCGGTCTTGAACGAGCCGAGCTCCCCGGGCAGGTCCCGCCAGGGCGAGCCCGTCCGGAACTTCCACGCGATGGCCTCCAGAGTCCGGCGATGGTCCGCCCACCGCCGCCCACGGACCGGATCGGCCGGCATCAACGGCTCGATCCGGCCCCACATCACATCGCTGATCACCAATCGAACAGACACATCCGATCAACAGCTCAACCCATCAAAGAGACACGCTCTAGCTGGTGGAGTCCGTCGCAGGCAATGGCGGGATGGAATCGCGCATCATGCCGATACCGGCGCTGACAAGGAACTGGGCCGACTCCGAGCCAAGTTTCCACGGGTGCTGAAGAAGCGCACGTCGCAGCCGGTTTTTGTCTGCGATCTCCCGTGGGCGTGGGCGCAATCGGGAGAACCATTGGCCTTCCGCGCCCCAATGCGAGTCGGTCGGGTCGTCCAGCGCGCGGACGAAGCGGTCGACCAGCCCCGGCCAGGTCGGGGTACCCCACCAGTGGCGACAGGCAAGCCCTGCATGGGCTGCGGCGCGCCAGAAGGCGTAGTGGGCGTCGCGGTCTTCGGCCAGCTGGGCAACACCGCCGAGGACCCCCAAGGCGTGATCGGTGTACTCGTCGAGGTTGTCGCCAGCGAGGTCGGCGAGGGCGACCCCGGTAGGCAGTCTGCGTCGAGGGTCGGTCAGCCAACGGCACAGCTTGCCCGCGAGCCAGTCGACCGCCTCGATGTCGAGTTCGTCCAGGTAGGCGATGGGTGCATGGGCGTCGATGCCGCAGTCGGTGCGCCAGCGTCGGATGATGTCGCGCATCCGGCTGGTTGTGTGGGAATTGATGCGGAGCATGTCGCCGTCGCTCAACGGGCCGTCGCCGGCGTGCCAGTCCTCGACCGGACTGTTTCGCCACGCGCTGTTGACCAGTCCCACTGCGGCGAGGTCGAGGACCGCGCCGCAGTGGTCGGGTTCGATGCCGACCTGGTGGCGCCGGTCGGACGTCGCCCGCAAGACCACGACCGGCGACCGGGAGTTGAACCAGGCGATCCGCGACTGGGCCAGGAACCAGGGACACCAGGTCTCGGAACGAGGCCGCATTCCACAGGACCTGGTCGTGGCCTTCAAGGAAGCACAGCCGGCCTGACCGGCAGTCCGCTCGCCTGCCGGCAAGGCATTCGGCACGTCTCGGACCGCCCCTCGCAGACCGCCCGAGCAGGATGGTGATCTACTGCGTCACCATCCTGCTCGGGCGGCACCACGGCGACCAACGCGATTGGGAACAATCACCGTGACTGACAGCGACCGACCGAAGATCGTCATGGTTCGTCCGGCAGGGGACGGCAAGTGGGGCGTCGTCACCGTCGAACGCCGAGGAAGCGACCACCGGACCGAACCGTGTCCGCGCTGCCCTTGGCGGCTGGACGCCCCCGCCGGGGCATTTCCTCCGCAGGTGTTCCGCGACAGCGCCCGCACCACCTACGACATGGCCATCCACACCTTCGGCTGCCACGGCTCGGCCCGAACGCGACCCCAGATGTGCGCGGGGTTCCTCCTGCGAGGAGCCTCCGACAACCTCACCGTCCGCCTGGCTTTGATCAAGGACCGGATCGATCCCGACTCGATCAGCAGCCCCGTCGGGCTCTACCCGAACTACCGCGCGATGGCCGTCGCCAACGGCGTCGCCCCGGACGATGCCGCACTGGCGCCCTGCCGCGGCGACCGGCCGATGATCGGTCTCGACCACGGGCAGGACGACACCAACGGTGACTGAGGACGACCGGCGCGACCGGTTCGCCGACATCTTCACCGTGGTATTGATCAAAGGCGCCGTGGAGGGCGATCCCTACCGGCACTTCGGTTCCCTCGGCGGCGTCACCCAGCACCTGGCGACCGCGCGACGCCTGGGACTGATCGACCCCGAAGACGAGTACACGGCAACTGCTCGTGCCCAGGCGTTGTACCAACGTCATGGACTCAACCGCCTGTCCGCCGGGCGCGCCTACCTGGCATGGCGCGGCTCGCCGATCGTGGAAGCGGTCCTGGCCGAGTTGCTGCCCGAAATTACCCCGCCCGTCGACCAAGCTCGCCACGAGGCGGACAAGAGTTGAGGTTCACTCGGGTGCGGGTCGGGACCTCGCGGTGCCGCGCGCGGGCAGCGCGAGGTACCGTGCGGTCTCAGCGACGATCGGCGAGGCTCTCGGTCGAGATGAGCAGGCCGTTCAGTTTGGTGATGAACCGCGGCGAGTTCCGTGACGCGCTCGCCGCTTGTGGCCGAGAGCGTGAACATGGTGTGCAGCGCCACGAGACCGGTCGAACATCATCCATGGGTCCGCGGGCCGAGCGTGTCCTCGTCCACGGTGTGCCGGACGGCGGTCATGTCCGGATGGCAGGCAGCAAGTCGCAACGAGAGTCACCGGTCAGCGAATCCGTGGTGTCATGGCGACCCGAAGTAGCATCTGCCGATGCAGGCTCAGTTACCGGTGCATGTCGGCCGACCGCAGAATCCCTTACCTTCGAGTTCAGGTCCCGACCGGTCGTCATTGCCGACGGGTTACGAGGTGGAGCCGGTGGTGACGGTCAGGCGGCCGTCGCTTCATGAGGTCGACTGGGCACGGCACGAGGTCGAGCCGCGATGGTTGGGGTACGAGACGGCCCACTGCGTAGCCGCGCTCGAACCCAACCTCTACAACGGCACGAACGAACTCCGACGCTTCCTCGCAGGCGCGGCCAGGCGAGACGAAACCGCCCTGATCATCGCCGTGATGGGCACCGTCAAGGGCCGCCCGTCCCGGCCGCCCGGCGACTACGACGACTCGATAGCACTGCTGGACCACGACACCACCATCTACGGCTGCCTCTGCCCGCAGGGAACCCGACCGGTACTCGCCGACGCACTCGACCCTGCGGATCGGGATCTGGGACTGCGACTGCTCAACCGTCCCCCCGACGCCTCGTGGTGGGAAATGCAGTCCGACCGCGAGGGCGGAGACCCGGCCGGAGCGCAATGGGGCACAACCCGACCGGCAGGGCAGTTGCGTCCGATCCTGCTCGATCCGCTCGGTACTCCGGTCGTCGCAGTGTGGGTGTCCCCGGACGAACGTGAGCGCTGGTACATCGTGCCCGACGGCGTCGACTGGGACACGATGATCGACTGGCTGGTGCAGCGCGCCGTCCCCGCCTACGCCCCGGACGCGCCACGACGTCACCGCCTGACCTTCGCGGTCGACGCGGACTTGGAGACGCCAGCGGAGACCGAGGCCCGCGCCGCGCTGGCCGACCTGGAGGTCCGGTACGCCCGGGACAGGGCGCGGCTGCAGCAGGACCTGGCAGACGCCACAGCCGTCGCGGACCCCATCCGCAACGGTCTGATGTTCGGCACCGGCTCGGTTCTGGTTGACGCGGTCACCCAAGCGCTGTCCGCTGCGGGGTTCACCGTCGACGACGTCGACGCCCGACTGGGCGCGACGGTGTCGGCCGACCTCCTGGTGACCTTCGGCCCGCACCACCGCCTGGTCGAGGTGAAGTCCGAAGGAGGCAGAGCCAAGGAAGCGCTGGTCGGCGACCTACTGCGACATCTAAGCACCTGGGGCGGCCTCCAGCCCGACTCACCTGTCGACGGCGGCACCTTAATCGTCAACCACCAGCGCAAACAGCCGCCCGGTGAGCGGTTCCGGCAGATCTACGGGCGCCCGGAGTTCGTCAAGACGCTCACAGTGCCGGTCGTCGGCACCCTCGACCTGTTCGACTGGTGGAAGACCGAGAACTGGGAAGCCATCCGGACCGCGGTGCTGGGAACTTCACCGACCGCTGACGGCCAGCCCTCGACAGGGCTTGTGGAGGGCACGGCAAGCGCGCCACCCCATGCCGCCGTACCCAGCCACCTGCACCGGCCACCGACCCGCGATCCCGCTCCAGGCTAGTCCTCCTGCGGGCCGAAGTTCTCGTCGACGAACAACTCCGAAGGAAGATCCGACCGTGCCCTGACGCGGATTCGACGGTCTTCAAGACCTCGAATCCGCATGTTCAACTCGAACACGTGGGTCATCTCCTGCAAGACCGCGAGGGGGTCGACCTTATGGACCAAAAACTCGGTCACTTCGATCTCGGCGTTGTCATCGGATGCGCGTTTCTCCCACACATCGCGGGGCGCGGCGTAGACCCGCAGGTCGTACCCGTGCTCGCCTCCGCCGATGCTGAACCCGACCACCTGCCACTGCTCGCTGTCGAGACCTACCCTCCGCACAAGCCCTCTCCACGGCACAGTCTTGCGCTCGTCGAGCTGTGCCGTGCCTTTCCAATCGGGAAAGGTGACGCTCGCCTCGCCCCAGGGTTCCCCTTCCACGCCCTACTCCTTTCGTCTGCGACCGGAATATACCCCTCGGCATGAGTCGCACAGCAGAAGGACTGCGCCGATACGACCCGGTAGGCCCGATTGAGCGCCAAGACAGCAACGCGCTGTTCGTCCGGCTGTGGCCGATCGGTCGCCGCGTCAGGAGTTGGTGACTAGTCGAGGTTGATCGTGTCTCGGGCGTGCCCGTGTCGACGTCGGAGTGGGCCAGGGGATCAAGGGATAGAACGTCATAGGACGTAACGGGTGGCGTAGCTGTGTCACCCCAGCCCCGGCACGACCGTGCTACCGCAGCCCCGGCGCAGCTGCGCCACCGGCGGCAATCTGCCGGGGGTGGCAACCTGCCGGGGGTGTGGACAACTAGGAGTCCGACCTCAGGGTCTACGCGTGAAGAAGTGCAATCGACATGACGGATTTCGCACACCGAAATCCCGGATCGATTTCGTTCTTTGTGCAAGATTTCACCCGTTGAAAACTTTGACACTTCGGACGATCGATGTGACGATGCCCTGCGGAGCGAACCGGGGGGCGTGAAGTCGGATGGTGGCAGCAAAGCGGCAACGACGCACCGCAGGAAGACTCGGTCGACCCGCTACGCACGTCGAAGAGGGGCATGGGTCGGCAGCGGAAGAGGAGCCCGGAAACTGCGGTGATTCCGCCGGATACTCATGCGGTCGGTGAGTCCGCATGAGTATCCGGGTGATGACCTGGGTGTGGGAACACGCCGAGGCCGCGGGCACCGACCTGCTCCTGCTGTTGGCGATCGCCGACTCGGCCGACGACCAAGGGCGCAACGCCTGGCCATCGATCGCCGATCTGTCCCGCAAGACACGACTGGACGAGCGCACAGTCCAGCGTCGCCTCAAACGCCTGCACGACCAAGGACGCATCGCGATCGAGGTCGGCGGCGGACGGCGCCGCAACCGCTACGCCATTTTCATGAACCCATCACCGATTCTGTCGCCACCACAGGATCGGCCGGCCGCACCGGTCGAGCGCCACACGACCACCGCGTCCTCCCGCCGGGGTCGTGCCCGGGAACCGGACCGGAGATCCGACCGCGTCGACTGGCCGCAATGGTGCGGGCGCTGCGACGGCCCCGCACCGCAGGAACGCTACGTCGACGACGGCACCGGCCTGCTGGTCCCATGTCCCCGCTGCCACCTAAAAGGACGTGATCGGAACACCTGATCGTCCACCAGACCCTCATCCAACGGCGACAGCACTCCGGCAGTCCTCTGCCGCACCTCACCCGCCGGCAGACGGCCTGGTCGGCTTCGGATCGATCCCGTGCGCCAGGTTGGATTAGTACCGACGACCGCGCTTGACCACGGCCAGGAACACCCAGGCCCGTAAGGCGACCCATACGACGGTGGTCATCGGCGCACGACGCGGTCGAGTTCCGGTTGCCGCCCCACGGGACGCTGTATCAGGCTTGCAGGTTGTCGAGCCGGCGATCCTCACCGGCCCGGCTTCACCGTTCAGGATTCGGCGGTCCACGGGGGTAGCAGGGACGGCACCCGAGCACGGCCGGGAGCGAGAGGACGTGCGTCGAGTCCTGCCTGGGTGGCGTGCTGAAGGATCGTGTGCCAGTCACCGCTGGTCACTGTGTGAGCAGGGCAGACCGGACACGGCCTTGCGTCCTTACAGGCGCTGGTGGCGTCGGTCTGGTTGCGGATGTGGTTGAACGCGCTGAGCGGGTCGTCGGCCTTGACCAGGAACCAGGTGCCGGCTCGCTGGTCGGAGGGCAGTTCGGCCGTGACCGCAATGCCTCGGGGCGGGTCGACGTGGTCGCCGTGGCGACGGATCACGAAGTGGCGGTCCAGGGTGTCGACCTCGTCGTCCACGGGCCGGTGGGCCTCGACCCAGGCTCGCGCCTGCTCGACGGTGCCCGGTCCCCAGAGCAGCTCCACCGGGTAGCGGGTGGTCTCGAACCGGGGATCGAACCCGAGCAACTCCTGGCGGTTGTCGGCTTGTGCCCGCACAACCAGGCAGGTGGGGTCGACCACCATGTCCGAGCTGGGCACCGAGGCGACATCGCCGATCTCCACGCGTTCGGTGTCGTCCCAGACGATGAGCTGCACCGGCCGGTGCACGGGGGCGGGATGCAGGCGACCGCCGGGCGTCCGGGCACCCCACAGGCAGTTGATGATTTCGGCCAGGTCGCGGATGACCCGCACAGCGTCGACGGGTGTGCCGAGGTGATAGCCGGAGGAGTGCGCGACCATGTTGCGCAGTTCGATCCACGCAGACCGCATCCTCCGGGCCCGTTGGCCGGGCAGGAGCCCTTCCACGCCGGCCCACTCCCTCAGATCCTTGAGCATGCCGTTGAACTTTTCGAGCTCGCCGCCGGTGGCCAACTTGAGCTTCCACGGGCCGCCCCGCCGCTTGAAGGCGGCATGGACCTTCTCGAACGAGTCGACCTCTACGGTGCGTTCCCGCCCGCTGGAGGCGCTCACCAGGACGATGCGGTGCTCGTAGAAGGTCAGGAACCGGTCGCGAAGGGCGTGCTCGACGACCAGGCGGGCGTAATCACCGGCGATGGTGAAGAACTCGTAATCCAGCACGCCGTGGAGGTAAAGAGTGCGGACGCGCTCGAAGCGCAGTCGCGTGCCCTCGGTGACCTCGTCCACCAGGTCGGTACCCGTCAGTAACGTGTGCTGGTAGGCCAGAGCCGCTTCCGGCGTGAGCATGTGGGTGATGCCCAGCCCGTAAGGGGTGAAGTGCTGCGTGCGCTCGTCGGGCGTGCGCAACTGCTCCAGCGTGTGGGTGATCACGGACCTGCTCCTTCATCGCCAGCTGCCGACCGAGGTGGGTAGGCCGGCCGGGAGGCCAGCCGAGCAGGATGCCACACCAAGCCGCGGTTGGCTCGATGTTTTCGGCGGGACGAGCCGACGAGCAGGACAGGGTGTCGCAGCCGGAATTCCCGATGCTCAAGCGCGCCGAATCAGCAGCGGGCGCTGTCGAGGCAGGCGGCGGCTCGACCGGAAGGTGGTTGGCTGATCATGGGCTCGGCGGCGGCGAGGGCTGGTGTTCGGGGCGCAGGACGGGCGGGTCGATGCGGGTTCCGAGTGCCTGTTCGGCGCGGGAGATGGCCTGGTCGAACGGATGTCCGGCGACGAGTCGGTGATGGTCCTGGTGGTCTGGATCGCGCAGGCGGCGGTGTGGAGCAGTCCGCTATAGCTTTCGAGGATCGGCGTGCTGTGCGGTCCCGTCTGTGGGTCAAGGTAGGCCATCGCGCCCTTGGTGGAGGGGTGGACGTGGGCCGAGTAGAGGCCGAACGCGACGTAGGTGGTCTGTGCGTCGTAGGCGCGGCAGAGTTCGGCGAAGTTCTTGACCATCGGCAGCAGCGGATGAAGCGTGTCCGGTTTCGGCGGGACCGTCGTGCCGACGGCTTCGGGTGCTGGCCAGCCGGCTCGCTGCGCGTGGCCGAAGAACCTGCGCTGTTCGTTCTCGCCGTGCTCGGCCATCGCCTCCAGGGCCTGGTCGCCAACGTCGATCACCCATTGGAGCACCAGGGCGTGTTGCCGGATCGACCGGCAATGGGTTCCGCTTCGTGGTCCAGGCCGTTGTCGTGGAGCAGGACGGTGGCCTTGCTGCTGCGCATGATCCAGGCCCACCAGCCGAACATCGCCTGGAAGACGTGGCTGGTCTGGGCGTGGACGGTGATCTGCCCGGCGTCCACGACCGCGTCGAACGCCTCGGTCAGGATCGTGATCGCGGTCCGGGCCTTACGTGCGTTTTCCCTGTCGTCCCACAGTCGAGTCTTGGACGTGTGGTTCCGGTCGTCGGTGGTCATCAGACGTCACCGAGGCTTTCCCGGCGCAGGTCGTAGAGACGCCAGGCTTCCTTGAGCAGCAGCGCGGCGGCGCCGGTGGCGGTGACCACCTGCTCGAACGAGGTGCTCGCCGCGCCTCACAGGGTGCCGTTGCCGCGGTCGACGACGCTGCCGTGGTCGATCAGCGACAGGCGACTGCCCGGAGTGCCGTGGGCGTGGCCGCTCTGCGAGCGTCACAGCAGTCCGGTACCCGAACGGATCACCGCTGCGTCGGCGGCGTCGACCAGGTTGGCCAACCCGACCGCCTCGGTGATCACCAGGGTCATGTTGAACTTCCACTTGCGGATGTTGGCGGGATTCTTAAATCAGCGGTGCTTTATCGAAACGATAGGAATTGGTAGAGAGTCGCCCTAGGTCGATCCCTACTTGAGTGGAATGATGTCGATGAATTTGGCAACCATGTCCCGGACCTCCTCGGGGCGCTCTTGTGCCCATATCGCTAGGAAGGCGCTGGCAACGACCATTCCGGCGATGAAGCCCAAATCCTCGCCAATCTGCTCGAAAATAACATGGCGGTCGCGATTCGTCAGAGCCCTGTCGCGTACTACTTGCTTTACGTGTTCCTGTTCGCTCGGTGGCAGTTGCATGGAAACGGTAAGGCGCGCTGCGACATGGTCCAATCGGTCGAGGGCGACATCAAAAACATGTGCCTCCGGGTCGCTGTCGCCTGGGAGGATGAACACCCGGTTCGCGGTATCCGCCTTTGCGGACTGGTCTCCGTCAAGCAGGCACACGGAGGGGAACTGGGAAGTGGGGTCGAGGTTATGCTGTTGGTTCACTTTGATGGCAGGATCCTCGCCGCCCATGCCGTGAATTTTGACAGCGTCAAGCTCAACTTTGCCATGATAGCGCAAAGCTGTTGCTACCATCAGTTCGGCGAATTCGTCCTCGACGAAGATGGCCAATTTGGCGTCAATCTGTCCTGTGATGGTACGGAGGGCCTTAATGTCAAGCTTGCCTTGCAGGACCTCGCCATTATAGGCGGCCCAAATTGCCGTAGATGGCAGTGGGGTAAGCGCATCGTTGCTATGAGTAGTGAAGACAACTTGGCAAGACTTGCGCAATGCGACATCGACGAGATATTCAACCATTCGCCGAGTGGCAATCGGGTGCAGGCCGTTCTCGAGTTCCTCGATGAGGATCATTGCCCCATCCGGGGCTTCCTCGATTGCGGAAACGATCCTAATGACGCTAGCCTCTCCGGCGCCAAAGTGAAACTCAGAGTACTCGCTGCCGTCGGAGTTGCGCACCGCGAAAAGAGTTGCGTGGCCGAGAGCGTCGATGGACAGGCGGTTGCAGCCTTGCATGTCCTTACCTAGAATCTTTTCGACTGCATCCACCACGCCCGACGAGAGCGCCACTTCGTGGCGGGCGACAAATTTGCTTCCGATGGCCTTGACTAGTTCTTTGCGTTCCGTGGCGGGAAGGGTTCGTGAGAGACCAAAGAATAGTACTGGTCGCTTAATGGCCTTACGGTTCCATTTAAGTTGTCGGAAACTCGCAGTACGTTGAAGCGGAAGGCGTGCATTTAGGGTCTTATCGATCAATTCATACTCGATGACCCAGTTCTTCATACTCGCGTCATAGCGTCCACTTTTGCGAAGAACGTCCCCGGTGAGATGCCGCTATAGGCTAGTCCGACAGCGCCGAGAATGGTCGTCTTTCCGCCTCCATTGGGGCCGACGAGCGCGGTTACCGGAAAATCGAAGCTAACCACACGATCGGTGAACTTGCGGATCTGCTTGAGTGTGATTCGACGCAGGTATGTGCCGTAATTGCCTGCGCTTACCTTCTTTTCCAGACGATCGAGATCGCTATCTCGAACCTCGCTACGGTAGTTGCTCACGGCACCTTCCAATGGTGGCAGCGCGAGAGACCACCTGCTGCGCGCCCTCGCGGCCCGGATCTTAGCAAAGTGCGCGCGAGATACCCGGTGCCTCGCGCGCAAGCAGCGTGGGTTGCGTACCGCCTGAGCCCATCGGGCTACACGACGCAACATCAGCGGGCTCGACAGGAAACTGACCTGCGACGGGGACGGGTCCGTCGTCTGCCAGCAGCGCCGCGCCGACCTGCCAGTCACTGGAGATGTCGACGCTCGCAGACGGACCGGGGCAGGGAGCCAGGCGGCGTCAAGGGGGCGAATAAGGATGACAGGGTGTGTGTCGGTGAGTGCCGCAGACCTTTCGCCGTCTCGTAGATCGTGATGTGCACCCGCCGTCCGAGCAGGGCGGTCTGTCGGGTCGCTGATGTCGACCCGTCGACTGGTTTGCGAGGTGGCAGGATGTCCGGACTGCTCCACCGCGTGAGGCAAGGCGAGGTATAGGTGGCCACTCCGGTCGAGACGTCCCAGATGATCCGGTTCGCGCTGCACACCCTGGCTGCGGACAACGCTCATCACTCGTTCGAGCACGTGTGCCGCCACGTGGCCAAGCGGCGCATCACGAGCAACATCCTGCCCGCGACCGGCCCGGTGTCCGCAGGCGGCGACCAGGGACGGGACTTCGAGACTTTTCGCACCTACCTGGCCGGTGAACTGCCCTTCGCGCTGGCTTTCCTTGCGCTGGCCTCCACTGACGTCGTAGTTTTCGCCTGCACCATCCAGCGCGATGGGTTGCGGGCGAAGTTCGAGGGCGACATCACCTCCATCTGTACCCAGGGCACCCACGTCGACCGCATCTACATCTTCGCCATCGAGAACGTCCCGACCCGCCTGCGTCACGACCTGCAAGCCTGGGCGGGACAGCGCTACGACGTCGCGGTGGACATCGTCGACGGAACGGCCCTGGCGGAGTGGCTGGCCGAGCCGGAGCTGTACTGGATCGCCCAGCAGTACCTGCACCTGCCTGCCGAGCTTGCACCCCCGACCGATTATCCCGACCCCGGGTCGCAACTGCCCGACTGGTACGTCGAGCTGCGCGGGTTTTGGCAGCACCCCGACTCCCGACCGCTCAACCTCGGCGACCTGTTCGACCTGCGCCATGGTCTACGCCACGCCATCCCTCCGGGCCCGGCCCGCGCCGACCTGCCCGGCTGGCTGACCCTGATGACCCGACTCGCCGAGCGCACCCCGGACGACGAGGCCCGCCTGCACGCCGTCTACGAGATCGCAGTCGCCCACAGCCGCGGCACTGCCGACCTGCGGCCCGCCGAGCCATTGATCCGCCGCTTCTTCGACGACATCCACCACAGCGACGACCCGACCTTGCTGTTCAACGCCAGCCTGCTCATCCAGTTCTGCACTATCGCAGCCGCGAATGGCCACACCGACATCCCACTCGCCGAAGTGCTGGACTGGACAGCACCGCTACGTCACCACGTCGACCGACTACTGGAGCAGGAGTGGGGACCCAACACGCGAGCTGGCCTGCTCAAGGTAGCCGCGCACCTGGCGCTGCACATCGACTACACCGACGGGGAGATGCGGAGTGGCGCGACGTTGGAGGACGTTGACCATCTGTATGACGACCTGATTCAGGCCATGGAGCACGGCACGCTCCAGACCCATCTGCAGACCGCGCCGGTGCTCGACCTCGACGCGGGCATGCGACACCTGCTGACCCTGGTCGAACTGCTGCCCGAAGCTCCCACCTATCCGATCGACGTGTTCGGCACGGTCGTCGACCTGCTCACGCCGACTCTGCGTGACCACCCGCTCTACCGACAGGTGTGCGACGGTCTGGACCGGGCCGTCGCAGCGCAGGAAGGCGAGGCCGCGGTCGGCGACAGGTGTCGCCAACGGGCCGAAGCCCTTAGCGACGCCGGCCGACTCCTCGATGCCCTACGCGAGTTCCACCAATCGAAGATCAACTGGTTCCACGGCGACACCCTCTTCGGCACCCTGCTGGCGATGTCCAGCATCGTGGACATCTACTCCACCCTGGGCATGTACCTGGCCGCCAAGAAGTACGCCCTGGCCATGGCAGCTCTCGCCCGCAGCAGCGCAGACGCCGACGACCGCAAACTCGTCCCGATCGCCTTGTTCTCCGCCGCCAACATGGACCACCTGGCCGGAGCCTGGATCTCCTCGGCGAAACTAGCCACCATCGCAAGCCAAGCCCACTTCGCATGGGCACCCGATCCGGGCAACCTCGAACGCCACGCCTACATCACCGATGCGATCAAGTACCAGGGGTTCACCACGGTGATCGCCGAACAGACCCGACCGGAGTTCCTGCCGATCATCCACGACATCCAGCGGGACAGTGTGTTCGACGGCTTCACCCACACTCGCGACACCCCCGCCTCGGGGACCCCACGCAGCGAACAAGAGTGGACTGACTGGCTATCGGACAAAGCCGGTGCCCCGTTCAGCGACGTCGGACCACGCCGTACCGTCGCCTTCCACGCCCTGGGCGTGCGGTGGACGGTGCACGGCCTCAACGAGCAGGACACCGTCCTAGCGGTGGAGGACTTCACCTCGACCCTGCAGATCCTGCTGGTGGAGTTCGCCTCCCTGGATCCCGTCCTCGTCACTCAGGACGTCGACATCGAAATCCGCACCTACCCGCCCGTTCGACGCCCGACCGAGACCTACCGGACCCGCGTCGAGGGTGACCGGCGACTGTGGCTGCTGTTCCTGCCCGTCCACCCGCCGTCCGACAATCAGGTCCATGACGGTGTACTGCACCTGGCTTTCCAGGTGCTACTCGGCAATTCCCTGCTCGACCAACAGTCGTTCGGCCGGCTCATGGACCAGGCAGCCGGCAACGGCCTCTTCTCCAACCTGGAGATCGGCCGCCACTACCGGGAACTGGCGCTGTTCCGCGCCGAACCCGTACCACCCCTGACCGGCCCGCGTCACCGCCCACTGACCAACACCGAACACCCCAACCCGCGAGCAGGCGCACCCCACCTCCAGCCACGGACAGGCCCTGGACCCGGCTACAGCACCGACAAGGCCCACGCCATCCTGGCCGAACGCTACGAGGTCCTGCCGATCGCCATCCGGCACACCATCCCCGCCCTCGTAGCCGACCCACGCGTCCGCGACCTGTTCCGCCAGCTGCGCGAGGAAGGCTGGAAGGACTGGCACCTGCTCAACGTCGTGACCAACCTGACCGTCAACCACCGCCTGGCCCTGCGTCACGGCCCTATTACCGCCGACCGCGCGCACCAGATGATCAGGCTGTTCCACGACGAAGCACTCCGCGACGAGCAACCCGACGCCCCCCGGATCTCCCCGGACCGGATCACCCGCAACGTCATGGATGACGGGATCTTGCTCGTCGCGACAAGCAGCCTGCATCGCTGGGAGCTGACGCTGCACCACGCAACCACCAATCCCACCATCGTGATGCGGCTACTGGCCGAACGCTACGGCTTCTGGACCGACGACATCCCGCACGCCGACCCCTTCACCGACCTGTTGACCAACGCCTGATCACCGAGCCACAGGGTGATCGACGTTGCTCCACTGCTCAGGAACCAGGCCACGGAGGCAGCGGCGGCGGTACTCGGATGTCGGGGGGGTGTGTGTCGAGTCCCGCCTGGGCGGCATACCGGATGGTCGTGTGTCAGTTACCTCGGATCACGGTGTGGGCAGGACAGGCCGGACGGGGCCTCGGCCCACACAGCCGCTGTTCCGGTCGGTTTGGTTGCGGACGTGTTGAACGCACCGAGTGGGTCATCGGCCTTGACCAGGAACCAGACGCTGATCCGCCGGCTGGTGGGGAGTCCGGCGGTGACCGCGGTGCTGCGAGGCGGGTCGTGGTCGACGTGGCGGCGGATCACGAAATGGCGGTCCAAGGTATCGACCTCGTCTACCGGATGGTAGGCCTCGGTCCACGCCCGCGCCTGCCCTACGATGCCCGGCCCCCACAGCAGCTCCACCGGGTAGTGAACCGGAGCAACTCGTCACGGTTGTCGGCTGCTGCCCGGACGAGCAGGCAAGTGGCGTCCGCCGCCATGTGCTCGGTGGGCACGGAGGTCATGTCGCCGATCTCTACTCGTCCGGTGTCATCCCACGTGATGGGCTGCACCGGTCGGTGAATGGGCGCTGAGTGCAAGCGCCCGTCGGAAGCCCGGGTGTGCCCACAGACAGTTGATGATTTCTAGGGGTACTTCTAACCGAGCCCGTCAGCTGGTCTGCTCCTCAAAGACCTCGCCATCGGCCACCGCCTGGACGGTGCCACGGCGGCCGACGTAGCCACCTCGGTAGAGCACCCGTTTGCAGGCGGCCTCGGCTTCGTTGTGGAACCTTTTGGTGGAGTCGTAGCGCTTCAGCGTCACGCCGGGGTGATCGGCTTGCTCGGTGATCCAGTCGTTCCACAGCATCCGGATCTCATCCCACGTGCACCCTGGCCGACGACGGGCGACGAACCGGGCCAAGGCAAGCTGTGGAATCGCCTGGGAACGCGCTCGGTACTCACCCTCGGTGCGGATGGCGTCGAACCGCTTGCGGGCAGCGCGGTAGGCCTCGGCGACCTCCTCGGGCATCGCAGCGGGGTGAACGTCCAGCGTGATGCGCTCCGACCAGGCCATCCACCACGAATCCCGGATGTTCTCCCGCGCCTCGGTGACCCGGATCAACCCGACCAGCGGGGTCACCCCGGTCAGCACCCAGGTGGTGGCCTGCGCGGGTTCCCACCCGTGGGCGGTGGCCAACCCCACCGACAGCCTGCGCAACCATCCCAGCACGCCACCGGGCACGACCACGATCCACCGAACCCGGTCGTACCCCGGCACGACGTACTCCAGCCGGTCGACGAACAAGCTCGCCGAGGTCGACGGCAGCGGCTCGTCAGGTTGCCAGCCGGCCGGAACCTGGACGCGGGCCTGCCGCAGATCACCCGGCTGCTCCTGTGCCCGTAGGCTGATCCACTCCTCGACCTGGTCCAGTCCAATGACACCGTCGGGCAGGTGGGCCGCGCGGAAGGCCCCGGTCTGGCGATCACGATCGGCCACGGCGGCGATGTTCTCGCTCAACGCCAACGCGTATGCCGCCGACCGTTGCCCCACCGCAGCCGAGTGAACCTGCGGCGAGGACGGCGACGGGAGGGTACGACCCGGGTCGGAGGACCCGGCCGGGTCGGAGGCAGGGTATGCCTCCCTCATGTCCTTGAACAGCTCCGCGACGGCCTTGATCTCCTCGCCCAGATCACCGCCCTCGCGGGAGAGCAGGTCGTCCAGGTGGCCGCGTTTGACCAGGAATGCCCACTCGCGCTCCGTCAGACCCGCACGCAGACGCCTGGTCAACAGCTTGCGGATCTCCGCCTCGGTGGCCATGACTGTGAGTTTATGGGGTATGGAAAATGGGGTATCACCGTGGTCGGTGTGAACATCAACCAGCGCATCACCCGGTGGGCCAAGACCGCCTGTACCCTGCTGGACGCCGTGCGGTCGGTCCTCATCTCCGCCCGACGGCTCGTCATCACCGCCACCGCGCTCACGGCCGCCATCACGCTCCTGATCACCCAGGTCGTTCCAATGCTCAGGTAGCCGCACCTCCTGCGATACCCATCCACCGCAACACCTCCGGCAACCCTTCGCCGTTGTCGACAGCCGCTCGGCAACGTGCACGACGGCGAACCCAAGAGCCGAGTCACGGCCAGGGTCGCCCGACCGTCAACCAACGGTCGGGCGACCATCACCCCGACTACAGCTCCTGCGGCCCGACGAGCACCGCCGCCAACGGGTGCTCCTCCACCTCCTCGTACCCGAAGATCGCCAACGGGTGCCGGATGCCGGTCATGGCCTGCAACGCCGTGGCCACCTCTGTGAGGCTGGCCTTGACGTAGGTGTAGGTCGCGCCGTGCTTGTTCGAGGTGGGCTCGGCGTGCCCGGCGTAGGCCCGCGCCACCGCGAACCCGAAGTTGCGCTCCACCCAGGTCAGCGTGGTATGCCGCAACCAGTGCGTGCTGATCATCTGCGTGTGCACGGTGTCCACGTGCTTGCCGATGCGCCCCCACAGCGTCTCGTAGCGCTTACGGGTCAGCGGGGTGCCGTCGTGGTAGCGCAGCACCGGACTGTCCTCGTCCCGCGCGCCGCGCTGATGGGCGTGGTGGACCAGGGTGTCCATCAGCGTCGGCGACACCGGCTGCCACCGCGACGTCATGCCCTTCTCCCGCAACAGCACCAGGCACTGCTCCCGGTCCAGATCCCGCAGCCGCAGCCCGAGCGCGCCGCCGCGCCGGGCCGCGGTCTCGATGTGGAACCGCAGCAGCAACGCGTCCAACCCCGGGTCGTTGCCAGTGGTCGAGGCGACCTCCTGAATCTTCGCCACAAGTTCGGGGTCGAGGCTGTGGCGACGCGACCGCACCCGCTTCGGTTTCGCCACCCGCAGCATCACGTTCTGCCGGACCGACAGCAGTTCCTCGTCCATCGCATACCGGTACAGGCACAACAACGCGTTGTAGGCGTGCTCGGCCGCGCCCTGACCGCCATTGCCCGACCGCCGCTTCACCACCCCGGTCCTGACGGACTCGAACAGGCCCTGGACATCGGAGACGGTGACCTCGTCCAGCCTCCGCCCGCCCCAGACCTCGACGATCTTGCGCCAGTAGGTGCCGTACACCCGCCGCGAGGGCGCCGGAACCGCACCCTCGACCACCGGCACGAACTCCGCGAACGTCGGCACCCGCCGCACCGTCGGAACCTCACCGCCGGCTCCCGCGCGCTCGGCCACCAACGCGTCGAGGTCGACCAAGTCCTCGATGCGCAGGTTCATCCGCGCCAGCAGCTGCGTGGCCATCGCCACGTCGGCCGGGTCGGGAACAGCCTCAGCCACGACGCCCACCTCCCGACTCCACGGATCCGGACCGACGCCCCCGCCTCTGCGGCTCGAACAGAGGGGCCATCGCCGGGACCGCCGACTTGGACCCCCACGGCGCGAGCCGCGTCCACGAGTCGACGTGGGTCGGGCAGGGCGTGGTCCAGCCGTTCCTGGCCGAAGATCAGCAGCGTCGACAGCTCCGGCACCGCCCGCAGCAGTACCAGTTCACGCTGGCCGAAGGAGCACCAGTGCCGGACGGTCGCCGGGATGTGCAGGAACCGGCGGCTCTTCACCTCGTACTCGCCGCCGCGGGCGCGGCGCACCACGACCGTCCCGGCCTGCGCGGTGATGTCGATCCGCGTTCCCGCTTCCCAGTCGAGAACGTCGAACAACATCCCGCACGTCAACCGGCCCTTGTGGTCGAACATCGACGTGGAATACCGGCGCAGGTGCCGCATCCGAATCGGCGGAAGCTCGCCCGGAGCCGGTGCCGGAGTGCGCCGCAGATCCAATTCCCTGGGTGCGAGAGGTTCCGCCGCGGGGATGCCCGTCCCCGCTGTCGAGGGCGTCCGTCCCGGATCCGACGGTGCGCCCGAGGGGGTGCGGCGGGTGGTTCGGCCGGGAACGAGCGCGGGGATGATCCGATCACTCAAGGTGACCACCCCGCAGGAGGGCGGACTGCCGTCGAAGCGACTTGAACCCCCGACCGCGTGCTGCGATCGGGGGCCGGTACTGCCATGATGGGTAGTGGGGAATTCCCCACGTTTGAGTGTCCGAGAGGGACTTTCAACCACCCTGCCGTGGGCTGCAACCCACACCCGAAGGGTGTGAGGAGCCATGAAATGAAACTCTAGCAAGGGTTTCAACTCTGCGGATCACTGGGTCGTGACCCAAGTAGACGGTGTCATCGTCTGTGGTGGCCAAGGAATCCTCGGACACCACCGCTCGCTCCATCGAGCGGTGAGCGGCGTCCGCGAACACCGCTTCCGACGGCTTCGGTGGCGACGCCACGTGGTTTCCTTCTGCGTTCGGCACCTAGGCAAGGCCGTCGCCCTGATCGGAGAACGAGCCGCGACCGCAGCCACCAGATCAACCTGGCGGCACACGGGGACATCAGGGTCGACACGTGGATCACGTCGGCGCCAAGCTCGCGACATCGCCGCTGCGCGCGCAGACCGGTGCCTCCCCCGCCCACAACGATTCGGGATCCGGCGGCGAAGTCGACGTTGAATCAGCGGCCTGCAAGACGGCGCGTCGGTACTCGGAGTTCGCCGTAGAGGTTCAGAACACCCGCCTCGCCCGCCATGGGTGCGGACCTGTGTCGTGGACGCCTTGGCTGACGATCAGGACGGCTTCGTCGAGCGACTGGGCGTTCCGGCATTGTCCCGATCTCGTGATTCCGTACGCGTCCGATGAGCGATCGCCGCTTCACCGGTCAGGCGGAGCCTGTCTGACCACCCGCCCGGACTTCGCGCTTGGCGAATCGTCCGGGGGGCTGTGTCGCGCACTTCGCGCTGCGCCAGCGTGCCAGGACGAGGACGGGCACGGTTGGCCGGCCACCTATTCCCGAGAGGGCCGCAGCACGTCCCGTTAACACCGTCCATGGCGGCTCAGGCCCACCAGCGCCTGGCATCGTCGATGGCCTGGTCCGTCTCCTCGACGGCCGCTTTTCCGCCCAGCACGTGAATGTGCCGGAATGCACTCGTGAGTGCGACGAGGAGTTCGGGTCGAGGAAGGTTCGACAAGGCAGGTCCGATCGGCCCTACCATAGCGGGTGTCTCCGGCGTGATGGCGTCCGCGCGGTCGTCGGCGTACCAGCGGATGTGGTAGGCGTGTGCGAGGACCGTGGAGAGCAGAGCCACCTTGTGGTGGGGGCGGGTGAACCTGTGGATTCGGTCGAACAGGTCCTGCCAGAACCACACGGCACCGTCTCCGACGGCGTTCAGTTGCTGGGTGGACAGGATTCCCTCGCTGTGTGCGTAGCTCCCGTAGTGGGAAGCCATCGCGCGCAGGATGGCGGTCCGCTCCGAGGCCGTGGCGCAGTTGAGCAGTGGGACGAGTACCGCGACCGGAGCCAGGTGGCCGGTCGAGTTGGTCACCAGGGCCAGTCGTTGCTCGGGGGTCAAGTACGGGGCGATGCAGTCCAGCACGATTCGCATGACTGTCGGACTACTGGTTTCTCCGAGTCGACCTAGTACTGCGGTGGCGGCAGCAGGGCGCTCGTGCTCGGGCAGCAGCCGGACGAGCCCAGCCGCGAGGGTGACGTGGACCCCAGCGTCCTGGGTTCCTGGTTGGTCGGCGACTTCTTGTGCCCGGTCTGGCATCGCCTTCGGCGGATACAGGGACAGGACGGCAAATCCGTTGGCACGTTGGATCGCGCTGGGGTCACGGATGATTGCCCCAAAGGCTTTGTTCCGTTCCCGTTCGGTCATGTACGGCAGCATGAGGCGCAGCATCGCGGAGTAGTCCAACCCGTAGCCCGAGCGGTACGGGCCCTTGCACAGCCGCCGGGTGTAGGGACGCCGATCGGGTATCGCGGCGAGCACCTCGGTGACGTACTCCGACTCGTAGAAGAAGAGGATCTTCTGCTCCGGCAACAACGGAAGCATTGCGCCCACCGTGTCCGGAGCCACGGTCACAATCCGGTCCAGGACCTGCCGGTGTCGGTCACTTCCGGGGTCGGTCGTCGCGGCCAGTGCGAGCAGGGCGGCGATGTCGTCGCCGAGCATGTCGATCGCCTCGTCCAGACGCCCGAGCGTCGCGCGCGCCGCCGCCTGGGCCGCTCGCACGGCGCGGCCTTCCCCGAGCGAGACCTGCTGGTCGGTGACCCGCCTGAGTTGCCCGTCCGTCAGGTACGGCAGCAGGGCTTCCACCGCGGCGACCCGGTTGCCACCGGTGAAGCCGGTCGCAGTGTCGAGGGCAAGCTCGGATTGCACATGAGACACCACCTTGTCAGCGATCAGCGGGGCGAACGCCGTGATGATCTCCGCCGCGCGGCCCTTCCCCTGAGTTCCGAGTCGGCGTGCTTCCTCGAAGTAGTCGCCGAGCAGTCGATCGCGTTCCAGTTGCGGCATCCCACGCAGCATCGTCGGAACCACAGGAGTGTCGGGTTCGACGGTAGACCGGAGGTCGCTGTTGTGGTCGAGTCGTCGTGCCAGTTTCGCCGCGCGCACCGCCTGGTCGCCGCGAACGACGGGGGCCAGCCAGGTCAGGGCCGGTTCGAGGGTCACGATCCACGAATCGGTGTCCCGTTCGAGGTCACTGAGCGCCAGGTCGATCAGTTCGTGCTGGTCCGCCGGAGGCATCCACGGTGCCAGCGCCGCGAACACACACGCCCGTGCGGATTTACGGCCAGCTTTGCGCCACGAGCCGGTGATCCGTGCCCGTTCTTCCGGCGACAGGTGTGGTGCGGCGTGGACGAGCCTCCAGGCGAACTGGACCCCGTAGTGGCTGCCGTCGCTGCGGAGTGCGTCCAATGCCCGCTGGCGGGGCCAGTCCGTTTGCCCGATCACGGACGCCCAGGCAGGGTCGTCGAAGTAGGTCTCGGACTGGGTGCGCCGCGCCGTCTCCGCCAGGGTCAGGACTTGCACGCCCGACAGCCGGGGTACCAGTGCCCTGGCCAGCAGCGGATCATGGCTCCTCTCCATCAGCTCTTCGGCGCGGTCGAGCAGACTCTGCACCTTCTGCTCGGAGACGCGTCGTGCTAGCGCGCACAGCGCGGGATCGGTGCCGTAGCCCACCACGGTACGTCGCTCCGTGCCGTTGACGACGATCTCGTGGGTGGACCTGGCCAGGGTCAGCGCCACATCGGCCGCCCCGTCGATCATCTCCTGTTCGCTCAGCAGTGGCGCAAGAGGAACGAGAAGCACTGCGCGCAGCCGATCGTCCAGCTTGTCGTCCGCCTCGTTGCAAAGCAGATTCCATACGCGGCTGATCTCCTCCTCCCGCGCCGGACCCTCCAGATGGTCGACCAGGATGAAGTATGTGGCCAGCTCCGTCACTTTCGGGCTTCCCAGGAGGTCCAATGCCACCTTGACGGCGTACCCGCGCAGATGCGGGGCGAGCGCCTCCACCATCCGCACTCGTTCTTCTCGGTCCTCGGCCCCTGCCGCTTGGGCCAGTGCGTCGATCGGGCTTCCCAGGCCTCTACGGACCAGTTCGGCCATCATCGCCGGGCTGGTCGAGCGCCTAGCCGAGCGCACCGATGCCAACATCAGCAGATAGCGGCAGTCCAGAGCCAGGTCCGGCTCCGCGCCGTCGACAGGCCGGGCAGCGAGGCTGCGGGCACTGGAGAGATGCCGGCGATAGCGATTCACATCGCCTGCGTGGATGTGCGCCCAGATGTTGACCGGGCGTCCACTGTCGGCGATCGCGCCCTCGGCTCGGAGCAGCTTGTGCAGCTCGGCGTGGCGACTGGTGAAGGCCAAGTGCCGGACCAGGAAACGGGCACCGTAACCATCATCGAGGTCCGCCGCCGCAGCATTGGCGAGCAGGACCGGAAGCCCTGCGTCGAGTCCTCCCCAAGCGGTGAGGTAACGGTCGACGATCCTGTGATGGGCGTGCCGCGCCTGCTTGGCCACGGCGAGCTGCTCAATGTCCCCCCGGGATTCGGGATCGGGATCGGTGCGACTCAGAAAGTCGCGAAAGCTCCCGTGGTACGGGCTGTAGCGGGCCGTCCCGAAGCCCTGGTCGCGGTCTCGGCGGACGAACGCACCAAGGTGCGGTCCACTGAGAAACCGCTCCACAACGTCCGCCTCCTGGCCCGCCAGGCCCGCCAATGCCGTCACCACGTCGGCGGACACCGGCACCTGAGCCGCGGCGAGCGCGCACAGGGCGGGAACAACCCTGGCGGAGTACCGCGACGGGGCTTGTTCCGGATTGCCGTTCGACGCCTCGACGTCCGACCCGTCGGTGTAGCGACGCAGGTCGCCGAGCACCTTGGCGTAGTAGCCCTGCACGGTGGCGGGAAGATTCCACAGTTCGCCGATGGTGGTGATCCGGCCAGCGCGCAGGTCCGCCAGCAGGTAGCGCTGGTAGATCCAGCTGCCCCAACACACTGTGGCCACTCTGGCGACCAGTTGGTCGATATCGGCTCCTAATTCGGCAGGTACCGCGCCCTCCTTAACCAAGGCGGCGCGCAGGTGTGTCACCTGATCCTGGAGGTTGCGCTCGTCGGCAACGTCCAGACTGATCACCCTGCTGCGGGCCGGCCGCACCTGGAGGTCCGTCCCCTTCCTCAGGGTCGCCACCACGTACACACCGGCGGGGAGCGCTTCCGCGGGCAACCCAAGCGGGAGGTACGCGCCATCGGGGTGCTCCGGATCACCCGGCTCGGGCAGAGCCTGATCGAGGCCGTCGATGACCAGGACGATCCTGTGCCCGCGATTGTGCTTCGGGTCGAGGGCTGCGTTGAGGACCCTGATCAGCCCGTCGGGTCCGTCGGCTGCGGCCGACAGCATGCCCTTCGAGGTCAGAAACTTGCCGAGTCGGTACCGGGCGACGATCTGGGCCGCGAGGCTGCGCAGCGCGGTCTCGCCGTTCCTGGTCTCGGGACTGGTCGAGAGCACGAAATGCGGTATCGCGTCCTCGTCCCATGCGGTCAACCACGCGGCGAAGGTCGTCTTGCCCACGCCCGCGTCGCCTTCGACGAACACGTACCCGCCAGGTACCTGGTGCTGCCGTTGGAGGTCCTCGAAGGCGTCTCGTACCGCGTCCCGTAACCACTCGCGGGCCAGGGGGGCAGCGGTATCGAGATCTGTGAACACCTCTCCGAACTCGCATCGGCGACGCAGGAGGCCGGGTTTGTATGCGGCGATGTCGGCCGTAACTCGATTCCAGTAGTCGCGGCCCGCTTTTTCTTCGTTCGTGATCTTGGCGAGCCTGCCGGGGCTGCCGTCCGGTGACCTTTCGTGCTTGGTTCGACTGCCGCCTTGGATTTGGGCTTCTTTGTTCTCCTCCTGTGCCCGCTCGAATCTCCGCTCCACCTGCTCCAGGGTCGACACGGGACTGTCCGGCAGGATCGCTTCCGAAAAAACCTTGTATAAGGCTACGAGCACCCCTCGGCTAGGGAGAGTGGTGCCCCCGTCCGCCAGGTAGTCGCCCAAGGACGCACGCCCTACCTCCGCCCCCTTGGTCTTGACCAGCTTCGAGATTTCGTCGTAGGTCATGCGAGGATTCTTCGCCTTTGCGGACTTGTGAAGGTCTCTCAGGTCCGTCAGCAGTTCACTCTTGGCGGTTACCGGCTCGTCGGCATCGTCCACGAGCCACACCGTAGCGGGCCGAGCAAGGGGAACGCCATCGTGCGCCAAGTCCGAATCCGAGCCTCTGACCTGCAAAAATGAAAGTCATCGCCCTTCGGGTGTCGCCGGAAACTATCTGGAAGGGGTGACCTCGAACCCGTTGCGACCCGCGCAGCACCTCACACTCTCGGAGGCGTGGATGACCACTTCCGCACTGATGGACCTCGTTCGGGGCGGAGCAGTGATCGCCCAGTTCTGCTCGCTCGTCTACATGCTTGCCGTGTTCGGGGCGGCGACCGCCGCCGTGTACTCGGGAAAACCTGCGCGACGCCAGCGGGCTCTGGACGTGCTGCGGCTGCTTCTTCGTGCGCGAGCGGAGGTCAAGTCGAGCGAATAGCGTCCCTCGACGAATCGGCACGAGCGGGACGGTCAACCGAACTGAGGGAAACTCGTGTCGCTCGGCATTCGGTTCATTGCAGCTACGTGGCTGACTATGGCCGCGTCATCCCGACGCAAGTGATTACGCCCTTCACCGGCTCGCAGGTCGAACTCTTCTGCGAGCCGGTGAAAGGCGTCAAAGAGCGCGGGTGGAATCTTCGCTGACTAGCAGGCAGCAGTTGGTGCACAAGGCTTCTGCGGTCGTACGTTGCCGAGACGGCCGTGTCGACAGATCCAAGAACAAATACTCCACGAGGATTTTTACCGAAGTGCTGTTGGTCTGCGCCGATGGGTTCCGGCTACGTGGGGGCAGGCGGTGTAGTCGCGACATTTCGGGCCGTGCAGGCCTGCTGATATCCAGGTCGGTTGGTGAGGTGCTGAGCCCTGGTGTGCCAGTCTTCGCGGTGTACAGCGGGGATCGTGGATGCACGCTGGCGCGGTTCGACGGGACCTCCGCCGAGTGGCGGTGGTGCGCCACAGCCCGGCGTTGTGGCGGGAGGCGCGGGAGCCGGATCACCCTTGGTCGCACTGCCCTCGCACTGCCCGTGGATCTGTCCTGACCGCAAGGCGGATGCGGTGGCTAGAAGTGGTCGGGCAGCCAGGATTCCTGCTCCGTCGTGCTGCGGACGAGCGTCGCCAGCGCCGTGTCCGAGGCCGCGCGTACCCCGGCCAGGCGTGCCGAGGTGGCGGTCCGGTAGCCACCGGCGTACCACACGGCGAGCTGTCCGCGGGTCAGTGAGCCCTTTCCAACATGGCGGCGTGGGTGGTGACCGTGGTGGAGACATGGCGAAGCTCCTGGTAGATGACTTCTCGACCAAGAGCAAGGCCATCGCCAGGAGCTTCGAGTGCTTGTCCACCCATCCGCGATCGACCTGTCCAGTTCACACCTTCAGTTCCGGGCGCGGGAACCGACCACGCACCGGCGCCGGATCGGCAGCAGGTGGCGACGCCTCGACCCCGGACGCCAAGCCCTGCTGGTCCTGGCCCACCTACGGTGCGGCGATACCTATACCCGCTTGGCGGCTGGGTTCGGCATCGGCCTGGCCACCGTCTGCCGCTACATCCACGAAGCGGTCGAACTCCTGGCCGCACTGGCACCGGACCTGGACGACGCGGTGAAAGTCGCCTCACGCAAGGCCTACGTCATCCTCGACGGCACCCTGTTACGCATCGACCGCGTCGCCGCCGACCGGCCGTACTACTCCGGAAAGCATAAGCGCCACGGCATGAACGTCCAGGTCCTCGCCGATCCGGCCGGGCACCTGCTGTGGACCTCGCCCGCACTGCCCGGCTCGGCCCACGACCTGACCGCAGCACGCACCCACGGCATCGTCGACGCCCTCACCGCAGCGGACATCCCATGTGCGCGGACAAGGCCCACCGAGGCGCCGGCGGTGCGATCCGCGTCCCCTACCGCGGCCGATGGCACCAACTCCCGCCAGGACAGCAGGCGGTCAACCGCTACCACACCCGCATCCGCGCACTGGGCGAACGTGCCGTCTCCATCCTCAAAGCCTGGCGACTTCTGCGCAGACTCCGCTGCTCCACCACCCGCATCACCGACCTGACCCGAGCCGTTCCGGCTCTTCATCTTGCGGCCGGGTGAGGTTGGAAAAGGCTCAGGTTGTCGCCCTGGAACGGAGTGATCGTCTCCTGGGCGATGAGAGTGAGTGAGTCTGCGGCGCTGCGGGTCGCCCGTGCCAGGTCGGGCACTCCCATACCGTATCGGCGCAGCACGGTGCGATTGTCCCGCTTCTTCGATGCCTTCGAAACATGGATCGCCGGATTGGGAATGGGTTGGCTCGACGTGTCCTCCGACAGCGGCTTCGAGTTCGCTGTCCGCGCGTTCGAGCGATTCAGGACGGAGGTCGCCCGCCTTACCGACGACGAGATTCATGAGCTCACCAAGGACGAGGCGTCGAGATTTATCTCGGACTCCACCTGGTACATGCGACCGTGAACCTGTGCCGCTCAAAAAGTCATCGTCGCTGGTTGAGGAGCGGGGGTCGGTTCGCGGAATTGTAGCGGACCGGGCTCGCGAGCTGTCGGGGAAGCACCGCGTTCTCGTGGCGCAGCACGAGAAGTTCGGCGTTCCTCGTCGCCTCGCTGTGAAGCAGCACTGACGGGGCGGCCACCAGCTTCCGGGTCACCCGTACAGCAGGGACACGATTCCCCTGACATGCTCTCAACTCGCCAGCAGCGTGGCTTGACCCGCGACGATGACTTTTTGTGTGGCACACGGTTGGGCGTCGACCTGTCGATCGCATCGAAGGCCCATGTATTGAATGACTCGATCGGTGCGAAGTGCTTGGTACCGCAACGGGTCGAAGCTCGTAACGGTTGTACTGGCCCGGGGTCAGTTGACTTGCACGGCTTCCGGGTGCGGGATTGTGAGGATGAAAGGTGTCGTATGGACACCCAGTTCCTTGTTGAGTCGCAGCGCCTGATCTTTCAATCCGTATAGGGTATCCGGGGGAAACCTTCTGGCGTTGGTTTTTCGATAGTCCTGTGCTGTCCACTGGTTTAGGGGGTAGTAACCGATGACGTAGATCCCCGTGTCGGTTCCGGCTTCCGGAAGATAGCGATGGACGAGTTGTGTTTCATAGGAGTTGACTAGGTCGCGGTTCCACGTAGGTTTGACTTCGATGACGACGGTGGGCTGTTCGTCAGTCTGGTTACCACTGGTGTTGGTATACGTCGTGGTTTGTACCAGGATGTCGGTGCGGTCACCGGCGCCGTAGGCGTCTCGCGGGAGGATCAAGACCTCGCGGTTGACGACTATGCCGCGGCCGTGGAGCCGGATTTTGAGTTCGTGGGCTAGGTAGGCGGACAGGGCGGCTTCGAACTTGGGGGCCCAGGTTTCCGGCGTCGTGCCGCTGGCGCTACGGGTTCGGGTTGGGGTGTGGTTCCAGAGCAGTTCGCCGTGGGCTGGCAGGTCATCGGCGATGTCGGCGAGTGTGTCGAGCAGCAGTTTGGCCAGCTCGGTGTTGGAGCGGATCAGTCTGCGGCTGGGGTCGTTGAGTATCTCGGTGATGTTGTCGACCGAGGTGTTGTCGGTCCATCGGGTGGCTTGGACGCGGCGTCGGGCATTGATGAGGGCTGCGGCGACTTCGAGGTCGTCGGGGTGCTCGCAGGCAAGGCGGCGCAGTTGGTCGACGGAGGCCTGGGTGGCTCGTTGGCCCAGGGTCCGCACGCACTCCATGCGCCAGGAGCGGACCTCGTCGCGAGGTGTGATCCGTCCTGGTTCGAGGCGTTCGGTGTCGGCGGTAGGCGGGAACAGGGTGCTGAGCCACCGGTGGTTGTCGGCGAGTTGTTCCTCGTCGAGGCGGCCGAGGATGGCTTCCCGGATGTGTCTGGAGGCGCAGGCCAGCGCGAGTTCGCGTCCGAAGTCGTCGTCGGTGCGGGCTGTGGTGGCTGTCGGTTGCCAGAACCGGGCCGGGTCGTGGCGTAGCAGGATGCAGCCTGCTTGAACCGCGAGGCTGCGCTGGGAGGTGCCTGCGCCGGCGCGGGCGAGGGTGTCGGCGGCGATCTTGAGCGCTCTTGGGTCCTCTGCCGTTACCAAGGGCGCCAGGAGTTCGGCCCAGGTGCTGATCGCGGCGGTGCGTGTTTCGGAGGTCTTGTTCAGGTCGGCGCCGGGCCATAGTGACGGTGTTGACGCGGCGTCGAGCGCGGAGGCGATCTGGTCGATCAGTGTGAGCATGGTGTCGGCGATGTGTGGTGAGTAGTCCGCGCCGAAGTGCCCAAGCTCCAGGGGGCGCTCGCCTCGCACGAGATCGTTGTGCACCAGGCCTCGCAGCAGTGTGGCGACCACAGTGGGAACGCGTTGGGTGGCGATGCGGAGCAGGTGTCTCCTGCGGTCGCTGCCCTCTCCGCTGTCGGCGGAGGTAAAGGGGCTCAACAGTGCGCCCGCCCATGCCGTCCAGTGGGCGTCGGTGATGCGGTGGAGTCCGCCGGTGTGGTGCAGCAGGGTGATCGCCAGGCAGCCGGCCCACGCTGGATAGTGGATCTTTCCTTGGCCGAGCCAACTGTCCCGGTGGTCGTGTCCGTGGTCCAGGTAGGCCAGGGCTGCGGTGAGAAGTTCGGTTTCGGCATCGTCTCCCAAAACGCTGACCCCGACGAACGTCCGAAGGTCGTCGGACTTCGGGTAGACCTGCTGGCCGGTAAAGGGGTCGAACTGGAGGTTCCAAGCCAGCGACCAGAACGCATTAGGGTCGTCGCCCAGGGCGAGGCGCAGGCGATCACGCTGGGCCTCGATGAACTCCTCCGACTGATCCCACTGTCTGGGGTGGCCGTGGCGGACGGCATTGCGCATGGCGTCGGCGAGGTCGCTGTCGCGTGGTACGCCGTCGTAGACCCAGCGGATGTGCTCCCAGGCCGGATTGTCCTGGTGATTGTAGGCAAGGGCGAGGATGTCGGGGTCGTATCCGTTGAACAGGTGGGACGCCAGTCGCCCCATCGCCGCGGCCAGGTCGTCCTGTCCGGACTCGCGCGCTTGGTCGGCTTGGTCGAGTGCCCAGGCGAAGTCGCTGCTGTCCAGCAGTGCGGCGCGTTCGGCTTCATGGAGCCCGTCCGGTGGTGGGTATTGACCTACTCGCCGTCGGGCGGTCTCCCAGTCGTTGGCGATGGCCCACACGTCGGCGTTGCGGCGCCCGGTGTCGTCGGCGACCGCCTGCTGGACCAGGCGGCTCGCCAGTGCTCGGCGCAGCGTTGTGGTGGCTTCCGGTTCGACACCATCGGCGTCGACCAGATCGAGCGGTGCGGGGATCGGTGGATGTTCGTAGTCACGCAGTTGGGACCACAGCAGGGTGGCGACCATGCCGAGGTGTTCGTGCGCGACCGGTGAGCCGAGGACGCGGTTGACGATGGGGGGCAGCAGCTTCGACGGGAGTTGGCCGATCGGCTCGTCGTCCAGGGGCAGCATTATGTCGCTGTCGTCGGGGTCGATGGACAGGATCGGACTGATGGAAGAGGTAGGTGCCGGTCCGCCGACGCGGGCGCAGGCCCACCGCAGCAGGGCGTCGAAGTCGTCGGCGTGTACGTCGTTGGCCATCTCCGACACGAAGCGTTCGTACTCGCCGTACCACGAGCGCTGTGACGGGCGCACGTGCCGCAACATCTCTTGCAACGGCAGGTAATGAGGCCACAGCAACCGCAGAAGCGTGCCCTCCAGCTCCTCCATCTCGATGGGCGGCGTGGTGTCGGCGGGCGCGTGGAGGGTGTGCAGCAGGGCGCGTAGGCGGGGTGCGGCGATGTCGGGTGCGGCTTCCATGGCCGTCACCGCGGCGTGGCGGCGCTCGTAGATGTCCCAGCCGTCGTGTTCGGTGATGGCCAGCAGCGGGTCGGCCAGTTCGGCGACGGCCGCGTCGCGCGCCAACCGTACGGCCAGGCGCACTCGGGCGTGTTCGGACCACTCGGAGCCGGGTGCGGTCGATTCGAGCGTTGGTCTGAGTTGCTCGGCCAGACCGGGGTGGGCGACTTGCCAGCGTCCGGGCACCCATCCGGTTTCGCTGAGTTCCACCTCGCCCGCGTGGTCGAGCAGGCGGGCGACGACCAGCGACCGGATCGGCTCGGAGTCGACGATGACGCTGTGCGCGACCAGGCTCTCCGCGTCGGCCGCGGCCAGCCATTCGGTGTTGGCCGGGTCGAGGGCGACCAGCCACGTCGCGGCCTCGCGCAACGGCACTGGGATGCCGGCGGTGTCGCGATCCGGTGCGTCGACGAGGAACAGGCTGACCAGCTGGTGGCGGGGCAAGTCCCGGTCGTGGACGTAGCGGGCGGCAAGGTAGGCGCCCAGCGACGAGTGCCGGAACCCCAGGCGGTCCTGCCCGTGCGCGGTGAACAACGCCGTGCCCAGCGTTTCCTTCATCGCCGCCTGGCTGACGTCGAACACGCCGCTGGTCGTCCGCTCCTGATCACCGGCCAGGCTCCCGGCGACCAGGTCGGTCTCCTCCCGGGCGTCCAGACCGCTGCCCATCCAGATGCTGCGGCGACCCGACAGCAACAGCCGTGCGGCGATACGTCCGGCGACGGCCAAGCGCTGGTCGACGCTGAACTGCTCGGAATTGCGATAACGGTCCGGTTCCTCGGCCAACAGCCGCGTGCCCTGGGCGAACAAGGCGGCCGGGCCGCCGGTCAGCCGGCCTTCGCGGTTGTGGATCCGCACCAGCAGCTCCAGCGTCAGCGGCACGCTGGCCAGCGCACCCGCCCCCACCGCGACGGCGGCTTCCACCAGCGCCTGCCCGTCGTCGTGCACGGTGCTCGCCAACTGGACCGCCTGCGCTCGCGTCAGCGGCGCCAGGTCCGCGAGGACGTAGTCGTCCACGTGGCGGTTCAGCACGTCGGTCAGGGCCGGCGGGTAGTCCGCGGTACGACACGCTATGAGCAACCGGACCGCGCCTCGCGGTATGCGATCCAGTGCACGGCCCAACCTGCCGGGCAACCACTCCCGCATGGGGCTCTCGTCCAGCTGATCGATGACCAGGGTCAACCGAGGGTGGTTCAGCTCGCCAGCTGGCTGTCCAGGCGCGGCCAGTCCCTTGAGATGGACGCCGATGAGTTCGTCGAAGGAAGCGTCCACCAGATCGCCACCGTCGACCCACAGCACCGCGTGGGATTTGTCGCCGTCGGCTTGGTCGGTGATGTCGGTCAGCCCGTCGACCAAGCGGCGGAACGCCGAACTCTTGCCCACACCCGGTTCGCCCAGCAACACCAGCGCCCCGCCACCGGAGGCTTCCTCCGGCGTGAGCAACCCGCCGGGCAGCGCCGCACCG
Source organism: Actinosynnema sp. CS-041913 (assembly GCF_050942485.1). Taxonomy (NCBI): domain Bacteria; kingdom Bacillati; phylum Actinomycetota; class Actinomycetes; order Pseudonocardiales; family Pseudonocardiaceae; genus Actinosynnema; species Actinosynnema sp. CS-041913. The sequence continues at coordinate 6,059,916 of NZ_CP192037.1, forward strand.
GCGGTGCGCCACCATCGAACGGAGACGTCGAGAAACCCCGCGGCATCGAGATCGAAGGGTGTGTCGCCGTCCGACCCGCGACGGTCCCGGCACAACCGGTCCACCTGCTCGGGGAAGAAGGGCGCTCTACTCATCTGTCCATCATCGTTCAGTGTCTGGGCAACCCTGTAGCTCTGGGCCCGTGGATGACGGCGTGTCGCCGCGACGGCAGCGACCCCGGCACCAAATCACCCCATGTGGCCTGGCCTGCGGACAGCGGGTTGCGAAGCAGGGCGGCACCGTCCATCAACGGACCATGGCAAGTGCGCTGATCAACCTGAACACCGCCTTGATCCGGCAGGGTGGTGACGTCCTGGACGAAGAGTTCGGGGCGATGACCGAAGCCATTGCCCTCCTACGTCTCCCGTCCACTGCGCCCCTTGCCGTTGCAGCACGCTCCGCTTGACCGTGATCTCGGATGCTGTGTTCCTCGTCCATACCGCCGCTTCCGAAACAGCTGCCTCCTCATTCGGTTCCGCTCCGAGTGAGGTTGTCCCCGAAGACCGGACACCGGATTTCATGCCACGAGGGTGAGACCTTGACGATAGCCGATACGGACTTCGTGCGGGGTGCGGTAGCCGAGTGTCGAATGTAGACGGTCGTGGTTGTAGTAGCCCAGGTAGGCGAAAACGCCGCGTCGGGCTGCTTCGTGGGTGTCCCGGACGGTAATGCCGATCTCGGTCTTGAGGGTGGCGAAGGACGACTCCGCGACGGCGTTGTCAAAGCACGACCCGGTCCGCCCCACCGACGGCCGGATGCCGTGCCCGGCGAGCGCGGAGCGGAACAACCCTGAGGTGTATTGCGACCCGCGATCGGCGTGGAAAACCGCATCGTCGCTGATCAGACCGCGTCGGACGGCGAGGTTGAGGGCGTCTGGGACCAGCTCGGCGCGCATGTGGTCGGCCATCGCGTGTCCGACGACCTCGCGGGTGTGCAGATCAATAACCGTGGCCAGGTAGAGCCACCCCTCCCGCGTGGGCAGGCTGCCTTGTGACCGACCGACCGTACGGGTTCGGCTGTCGAGGGCTCTGGTGAGCTGAATATTTCGGGTGCACCCACTTTGCCGACATCGCCGGGAACGCTACGTTCGCCGACACCACGACAGCGAACAGGGCCAGGCGGGCCTCGACCGGAGAGGCACCGCCCAACGGTGACCAGCGCATCCTGCGGAGGTGACGGCACGTTGACTGGGCCACCTGATCGAAGACGACCACGTCGACCGTTGCCGCCGTGCTCGTGGGCGGCCCGCCGTGCCCTCACGTCGGGTGACTCAGGTTGACCGCAACAGCGAGGCGGGCCAAGACGGCGGGAACAGGAGAAACACGCGTAGGCGGGCTATTCACCGGCAACAGGGCTATCCACAGATGCAGTGGCCTGCCAGGGCGATGGTCAGCGCCCGATACAGTCAGCGACGGATCACCGATCACACCATTCCCGACCACGTCGACGGGTCGGGAAGGTCTCGACACGTCCACGCGAGTGGATGAGTCCAGGGAGGTTGTGTGATCCGAAGAAGAACGGTCGAGGGTGGACGCCGTAGGCGTTCGACGCGGAGGCCCAAGCGGAATGGCAGTTCCGCACGGGCCGCCGTCACCGTTGGCCTCCTGGCACAGGTCGTCGCGTTGATCGCCTCGATCGTCGATCTGCTGCCCAGGTAACAAGTCGGGGCGTACCTGCGGGTGCGTCCCCGACCCTTGCTCGCGGAACACCTCCTGCGTGTGGATCTGTACGCAGCACCGCGACCGCGTAAACCGTAGCACCGTGCTGCGTTCACGGCCTATGTCAACCCGTCGGATCCCGAGCCTCGGTGTTCCGCCAGCCGAGGCTCGCGACCTGGGTGGCGTGTCGGGTCGTCCGAACTGCCAGAAGGCACACGGCCGGCACCGGTCATCGCGGATCATCCACTCCTAGCAATTCTACGACGGCTCAGTGTGCACGGGCGAGGCAACCTTGACGTAGTCGGCGAACACGCCTGACCCGAACGCTTCCGCGAACCGCCGATAGTCCACCGGCACTCCGCGCCCAAGCACACGCTCAACTCGATCCCAGAACACCTCCATCAGGTGCGTCGGCGTAGCCGTTAGTGCCCGTCTGGCTGTTCGCCTGACTTGTATTGGGCGATGAGGCCGAGGAGGGCGTCGTGGTTGCGGGCGCGGGTGCGCATTTCGTCCTGCGCGTGGGCCGGGACGGGGTCGGCGGATGGTTCCGGGAGGGAGGGTGGTTGGGTCTGGCGGAGCGATCGTCCGCAGCGGTCGGTGCTACGGAGGATGCGTTCGGGTGCGGGAGGCGATGGCCACCCGATGATCAAATAGGCCTCGCCGGGATCGCTGTGGACCTGGTCGTAGTGGAGGTCGCGGCCCTGGGCATGCACCCGGAGTCGGTAGGTTCCGGCTCCGCCTGGGCTCAGCGAGGGCAGTTCGGCAGGTGGTCCCTTGTCGTAGGAATCGACCCGTAGCTGCCCGTAGGGGGCGGTCACACTCACATCGACGATCTCCTCCCATGGACCGGGCTCGACGTCGGGTGGCTCCCGGTCCGTGACGGCCGCGCACACCCGGACGCGTCCGTGGCTGATGCCGGTGAAGACCAGGGCTCCGAACGGCAATGGCCGGATCAAGCCGTTGCTCCAAGCTCCTGGGGTCATCGGCATCTCACCGCGGTCGGACACTGCGAAGCCGTGGTCCGAGACGCGGAGTGTCGTCCAGTGTCGTGTCATGGCGGTGGCCTCGCTGCGACTGGCTGATGGTGGCGGGCGGCGGGCGGAGCCGTCCGGGTCAGGTCGTCTGACGATACTGATCCGGACGGCACCTTGTGGGCCGAATCGTCCGCAGAATCAGTCGGCTGTCCCGCGGCTGGTCACCAGCGATCGCTTACGGGCTGATGTAGATACGGAACGTGTCACCGTCGAGCATGCGTTCCCTGCGGTTGAACTGGGTGTGGATGCCGCCCTGGGCGTTGTTCTCGGTGGCGGTGATCATGCAGACGCTGACGCCGGAGTAGCCGGTTTGGCCGGGCAGGGCGAAGTTGCACCCTTCGAAGGTTCGGCGGGTGCCACCGGCGCTGAGGCCCTCGCGGGACGTGGCGATCGGGTACTCGTCGCAACTGAGGCCCGCGATGCTCGGTGCGTCACCGCAGGCCAACTGGCGATTGGCGTCCACGATCGCAGAGTTGGTCGTGTAGGTGAGCGGGTATCCGTACTGGCCGCCGGGCAGGCCGGATGCCTGCGCGCGCTCCACGTGGGCTGCCAAGGAGGGGTACTGTGAGCGGCTGTAGTACATCTCCGGCTGGGACCAGGGCACCACGCAGCCGATCGTGGTCGTGCCGGCGGTGGCGTTGTCGCACCGGATCTCCAGCATCGCGTACTCGGCCTTCTCCGGAGTGTAGCTGCCGTTGAGGAAGAGAAGGTCCCACGTGGTGGTGCAAGCGCCCTTCGCGCCGGAGATGCGCACGGTGGTCTCGAAGCTCGCCTCGCCGTCCTTGAAGCTGTGGAGCGGACTCAGGTTTTGGCGAGGGAACGCCGAGTTGAGTCGGGTGCAGTTGCCTTCGAAGCGGATCTCGCCCTGCACCGTGGCGTTCAACGCGTCACCCCAGCCGAAGTAGGCCGACACCTGAATCTGGTGCGCCCACACAGGCAGCGTCGTAGACGTGTACGCGTAGGGGTAGATGCGCATCGACGCCGAGCCAGTCAGGACCCAGATGCCGTTTTGCAACCGCTCGGTCGAGTACTTGAGCCGCCGCAGTTCGCATAACTGTGTGCGGGTGCCCCAGAAGCCCCCGTCCACGGACTTGGTGCAGAACTCCGGTAAAGGCTGGATTGTCTGGGACGACACCTGGTTCTGCGGCACCGGGAGTTCCTCGACGTCGTCCGTGTCGACCTCATGCAGGCATGCCCTCGTCAGTCCGTCAGACGACGGCTCGCACTCTGACATCGTGACGCGTGCCTGTGTCCGCACCGACTCCGGCGCGGGGACCGCATTGCGCGTCGGACTGCCGGGAACCGGCATCCCCGACGACGGTGACGTCACCGTCGGGCGTGAAGACTTCTCCTGCTCGCCTGAGGCACCGGCCGTCAACGTGGCCAGACTGCCCGCCAGCGCCAGCGCGATCATCAGGCCACCTCGGACACATAGTAATCGAGACACACATCCCCCTCAATCGAAAAATATGAAACATCGCGGTAACCAGCAGGCGGGCGGCGTAAGAAGCTAGTCGTCAATGGGCACGACGCACAACAATCGGTCGATCCAGGCATCGACAGCGCGTGATGCGGCAGTGGTCTCGCCCGACCCTCAGACCGCTGCCCCCTTACTGTTCCCTCGTGCGGTCGATCAACAGTCGTCGACGGCGCAAGATGCTTCCAGTCGCGGAGAGCCACAAGAAACCGCCGTAGTGGTGAACGTCGCACACCCCCGAGAACGGTGCGGTGAGTAACGAACGCAAACAACTAGTTTAATCAGATCGGACTAACCGATCAGGCTGGTGTGTAGCAGACGGCAGGTAAGGTTGTCGCGCTCTGCGGCCGCGAGTCCCGAATACATGGCAAACGAGTGAAATCGGCGCTGTACGCGCACCTCTCCGACTGGCCCGCTCGGAGCAGAGGTAATGCACGCCCCAACAATTGTTGTTCAAATTCGCACGGAGTCGCCACCGTCGCGCTAGGCTGCGCCCCCATGGGGGGAAGGGAACTGGCCGAGGAACATGCCCGGAGAGCGGTGACTGAGTTGGGTCACGCCGTGCTCGACTTGTTCGGCGACCCGATACTGGCCCGCCTGTGGGCGGCGGAACAGCTCCGTCGCAGCACCGAGGAACAGGTCGGCATGCTGCTCCGGGAGGCACGGCGAGAACACCGATCAGGACAACCAGTACACAGTGCCTACACCTGGGAGGAACTCGGGGAGCTACTCGGCATGTCGCCCCAGGGGGCACGTCAGCGGATGCTGCGGCGCCGCACACCGCTGGACCCGCTCAATCCCCGTGATCGACAGAATTCGGAGTGACGCCCGGTTTCTTTGTGGCCGCTGTGGGCAGAGGGCCAGTCCAGGCCCGGCCAGCCGAACGCGGGCTCGGCATGCCTGTTTGTGCAGCTCGGCACCGGAAAGACCGCCGCAAGCCCAGGTGGTGGAGTTTGCGAGATCGTACTGTGCCCGACGGCCGCCGGGTTGAGCCTTTTCCAACCTCACCCGGCCGCAAGATGAAGAGCCGGAACGGCTCGGGTCAGGTCGGTGATGCGGGTGGTGGAGCAGCGGAGTCTGCGCAGAAGTCGCCAGGCTTTGAGGATCGAGACGGCACGTTCGCCCAGTGCGCGGATGCGGGCGTGAGAGCGGTTGACCGCCTGCTGTCCTGGCGAGAGGTTGTGCCATCTGCCGCGGTAGGGAACGCGGATCGCACCGCCGGCGCCTCGGTAGGCCTTGTCCGCCCAGCATGGGATGTCCGCTGCGGTGAGGGCGTCGACGATGCCGTGGGTGCGTGCTGCGGTCAGGTCGTGGGCCGAGCGGTAGTTGTCAATTCAAGTGAGACAGGTTGTGTCTACGGGGTCGGTTGCAGTTGCTCGACGGGCTGGTTGATCCAGGCCACGTCGGGCAGTGCGGGTGGACGGGGACGGCGTGCGAAACGCTCCGGATATCGGGCATAGGCGCGGTCGAGGACGCCCTGGCGTTGATCGCGGATCTGGTCGGCGGTTCCGAAGTGGACGGACGCGGGGGTGTGCATGCCGATGCCGGAGTGGCGGTGTTCGTGGTTGTAGGCGAGGAAGAACTCCTCGCAGAACGCGCGTGCGTCCTGCAGGGAGCCGACCGGTCGGGAAAGTCGGGCATGTACTTCATCGTCTTGAACTGCGCTTCGGAGTAGGGGTTGTCGTTCGAGACGCGGGGACGGGAGTGCGACCGGAGTACGCCGAGGTCGACCAGGAGCTCGGAGACCGGTTTGGAGACCATGGCGCCGCTGCGGTCGGCGTGGACCGTGTGCGGCGCGGTGCCGTTGCGGGCGACGGCGTCGGCGAGGAAGTCCCTCGCCACGACCGCGTCCTCCGCGGCGGCGACCAGCCACCCGGTGACGTACCGGGAGAAGATGTCCAGCACGACGTAGCAGCGGTACCAGACGCCTTTCACCGAGCCTTTCAGCGCGGTGATGTCCCAGGACCACACCTGGCCCGGGCCGCGGGCGAGTAGTTCCGGACGCGCCCGCGGAGGGTGGGTGGCGACGCGGCGGCGTTCGCGGACCTGCCCGGCGGCGCGTGCGTTCCGGTACATCGTCGACACCGAGCACCGGTAGCGGCCCTCGTCCAGTTCGCGTGCCCACACCTGCGGGACCGCCAGGTCCCGGTAGGCCGGGCCGGCCAACACCTCCAGCACCCCGGCGCGTTCGGCGGCGTCCAGGGCGTGCGGCGGCGGACACCGGCGCGGCCGGGGGCCGTGAACCGGACCCGGCGTCCCGGCGTGGCGGTAGTGCGTGGCCCGGGACCTGCCGGTCAACGCGCACGAGGTCGTTACCGGCACGTCGGCGGCGCGCAGCTCGGCGAACGCGGCCGTCATCACCTCCCGTGCGGCCTGTCCTCGTCCGCGCTCTCGGAGAGTTCCCGCAAGAGCGCGTGAGCTTTTCCCATGATGTCCAGCGCCATCCGGGTCCTGGTCGGATCGGAGGTCAACTTCTCGTTCTGCCGGCGCAGTTTCTCCAGGTCGATCTGCTCGGCGGTCCTGCGCGCCGGTGTCGCCGAGGCCGTCGATTCCGCGGGCCCGCCGCCCAGTCGGCCCGCGTCGCGGGCCCGGGTCCACTCGATGACGTGCGAGGAGTACAGGCCCTCGCGGCGCAGGATCGCGCCTTTCTGCCCGTTCGGGGCGTTCTCGTATTCGGCGACCAGGGCGAGCTTGTACTCGGCGGTGAACCTCCGCCGGGACGGGCGCGCGGCCGGATCGGCTGGCGTCCCACCAGAGGAACGCCGGGGCGGCTTGTCGGATGGGGTGGACACGAGCATAAGGATCTCCGATCCCGCCCTTGGCCAGGAACCCCGCTCACACGAGGTGTCTCACAGCAGTCTGACCGAGAGGGATCCGCCAGCGGATCTTGGCGGTTCTGACCAGGTCACACAGCCGGACGTCGGCGGGCAAGGTCGAGAGCCAGTAGTTCCGTGGGCTCGGCGGTGCCGTTTGTAGACCGCGCCGCTGGACGTGGTCCGGCTCAAGCCCGCGTCGGCGGCGAGCGGGCGGAATGGTCACAAACTTTCCGGGACCTCGCGGCTGTCCGAGCGAGGGGTGACGGGTGCCGGTAGAGGGCGACGACCGGAGTCGATCTACAACAACCAGTGGCACCTGTAGCCGGACACCGATGACTCAAGCCGACGACTTCCCCAGGATCAGGTTGCTGTGTGAAGAAAATCGTCGACGAGCAGCGGGATGACCTCCGGGTGGTGCCGGGTGATCACCGGCACGACGTTTGCCCAGTGGAGGAGCCGCAGCATCTCCGCCGCCGGCCGTCCGGTCGTGCCGAGACGGGTCTCCATCGCCAGGCGGTGCCACCCGCGCCCTCGCTCGTAGTCGGACGGCATGGTTCGGACCAGGTGTGCGGCCAGGTCTTCTGCACCGGTGTTGGCCAACGCCACCGCCGCCCTCGCCCGCTGCTCGGGGTGGGTGATTACCGCCGCCTGGCTCGCGGATCGACCCTCCAGCGCGGCTTCGAGCGACTCGGTGAATGTCGTCAACGTCGAAAGACCGCTCGGCGTCCTGGTTTCCGCGAGTTGGCCGGTGGCCGTACCGAGGGTGGAGGATCGTGCGGCGGCACTGTGCAGGGCTGCGGACAGGTGACGGACACGGCCTAGGTCGCGTCGAGCTGCGGCCGCCTCAAGCACACCAAGCAGCGCGTCCGGGCGGTCGTCGTCGTTCGAGATCTCGTCGAGGCACGCGTTCGCCACGTCGACCGCGCCCGTGTGCTCGGCGGACCGGGCGATGGACGCACGCAGCGCGTTGCGCCGCTCCTTGGGCACGAGAAAGGCCAAGTGCAGGGCATCGGCGGTGAACGGTCGCCGCGCCAGGGCGGTGGCGACCACTCGCCACGCCGGGTCTGTCTTGCACCGCATGATTGTGGTGACCGCTCTGGTCAGCTCTCCGGTATCGATCAGCGCTTCCGTAGTGACAGCGAGGGCCTCCTCCCTGCGGTGTCGGTCGGATAGGCCAAGGGATATCTCCAGCGCGGCGGCGGTCTCTCCCATTTCGGCGGCGGCGCGCACGACTGCCACGAGTACCCGTTCGTCGTCACCGGCATATGCGGTCGCCAAAGGCAGATCGCCGGTCAAGGCCGTTGCCGCGGCGAGTTGATCGGCGAACTCGGTGCCGTACCCGTGGTCCTCGACCTTCGCGATGAGGCGCTTCGCGGCAACGGCGTCACCGCACCGCGCGGCCGCCTGCGCCACGACCGCCATCCCACGCAGGTCGTCGACAGGGTCGGTGCCGGCCGCGACGAGGTTCATCGTCGCGGAAAGGAGCTGCTCGGCCATTCCCGGACTTCCGGCGACCGCGGCACGGCGGGCCACGGCCACCAAGGCCGCGCTGTCCGCCGCGCGCGTCGCGAGCTTCGCCGCACGTGGCAAGTCACCCGCGTCTGCGACGGCGACCGTGAGCGCACGGGTGTTCCGGGTGCCGCCGACCTCAGCCAACCGGTCCTCAAGCTCGGCGGCCTGGTGCTTCGGCCAGGGCACGGCCCCGAGCAGGTGGACGATGAGCGGGCGCGCGTCCGGTGCGTTGAGCGATGCGACGAGGTCCACCACGGTTGGGAAATCGCCGAACCTTGCCGCCACCTCCGCTCGCGCACCGGCCACCTCGACCTCGAACGCTCCCGAGCGGAACAAAGAGCGGATTGTGGAGTCGGCGACGTCGTACGGTAATAGCCGTGACGCGGCGCGCGTGATGTGGCGCAACGTGTTCCGGACCTCCCATCGGGGAATGCCCGGCAGGAGCCGAACGGCGTGATCGAGGTGGCGGCGGGCACGGTCCGTGTCCGGGGAGACCTCCGCTATGCCCAGGCACATGCGCAGCCGGGCGGTCTCGTCGTCGATGTAGTTGATCGCGACGTCCGACTGCCCGGCACCCCACCGGGCCTCGATCGCCCGACCGATCTCCCCGAAGTCGTCGGCTGACAGACTTGTTCGCGAGCGCAGGACGGCGAATACCCCGGCCGGATCTCCGACCGCGACCGCCGCCTTGGCGAGCGCCGCGACCGCCCGGCTTCGGGATGTCGGCTCGTCCACCAGGCTGAGTTGCTGCTCGGCGCGGGAAAGCGTGGATCTCGCGCCGTCGACGTCCTGCTCGGCAAGTTCGACCGCGACGAGCGCCAGTGCCTCGATGCGGTCCACGACCGAGCCGATGGCGTCGGCGAGTTCCGCTGCCCGCTGCTGTCGACCGAGTGCCGCCCACGCGGCCGGCAGGTCGACGGGAATCGCCGCGCTACGGTTTCTCAGCCGCTGCCGGTTGAGCGCGAGTCGGGTCATCGCGGTCACGGCGACCTCGTTTCGCGCGAGCAGCTTCTCCTCGGTCGCGACGAGCTGGCTCAGGGCCTCAGAATCGCTTCCCGAGACCTTTCGCATCAGGTCGATCCGGTCGCGGTCAGTCGCGACCGCGACCATCCGGACGACATCCTCGTCCGCGGCCACCATGCGGAAGTACCCGTGCAGCAGGTATTCCGGCGTCGGCATCGGCCATCGGCGGTCCCGATAGGTATCGGCCCACCGGTGGATGCGTGCCCGGTGCTCGTCCACCGCGGCTCCCAGGTGCGTCGCGGCCTCCGCCAACAATTCGGTGTGGCTCAGGAGGTACACCTCGCCCGCGGTCCATGGGCTCGGCCGTGAGGCGAAACTCCGGCAGGCGGTGGAGGCGAGCCGCTCAGTCATCTCGCGCGCGGGCACGTCGGTCAGCTCCGCCAAGTCCTCCGCCGACAACCCTCCGCCCGACGCCACGACGAACGCCACCAGATCGCGTTGCCCGGTCAGCAATCCGCGCAATTCCCTTTCCTTGTCCGACCGGCTCACGGTAGCCGCCGGGGACGTCTCCAGTTCACGGACCAAGGAGCTCGTGCGAAGCGGGTGGTCCTGAGGCAGGTCGTAGGGCAGCGGGCGGTGTGACCGGCTCGCTACAACGACGTTCGCGCCGAAAGGTGGGGTGAGGGGGAGCAACCCGGCAACACTGTAATCGTCCGGCCCCGTCGTGACACCGCGGTCTTCGTCGAGACCGTCCACCAGGAGGACGAGCCGCTCCTTCCGAGAGCGGCACAACGCCGCCGCGTCCTCCAACATGCCCAACAGGTGCGCTTCTCCGGTCGCCTCGGATAATAGCACCGGGGGTGTTTCGCCCAGCATTTCGGATAACTGCCCGAGGACGTTTTCGATGAACGCGCCGCGATGGTTCTGGCCAGCCATCCGAGCGGTAACGAAGAAAGATATGATCCGCACCCCAGGAGGGGGATTCAGGGTGAACCACGACAACAACGCCGACTTGCCCGCCCACGGCTCACCCTGCCACCAGGCGTAGGCCCCGGACCGCGACGAGCAGAACTCGGCCAGTTCCGCGAGTTCGGCCTCGCGCCCGACGAGGTCCTTCGGTGCCATGCGCCTTACCTGGTGCAGGTATCGGGACCGGAAAGGAGTGCCTGACGTGAGGTGCACGTCCCCGATGTGCACGCCTGCGTTCGCGTAGCCGCCGGGTGCGGTCGCGGCACCGTGCAGGTACCCGGCCTGCACCACGGGGCCGGACGACGCGTCGGCAACGGTGTTCGACACGGTCCGGCGCGCGCGAACGGGAGCAGGTCTTCCCGTCTCGTCGGGTCCGCCGCCCCTGTCGCCCACCCACAGATCATTGCGCATCACCGCGCGTCGACAATAGTTCGATCATCAGACGGGGACTTCGCGCTCAGTCGGACTGTCAGGTTATGGTGTCCCCGCCGGGATCGTTCAAACGCGACGTCGAACAAGTAAGCCGCACTATTGCGGCAATGATGCGCAGTCGTGTCCGAAAGGGGTGCGGTGAGGGATCCGCGACGGTGGTGGCAGGAGGTCGAGGCGGACGATTGGGCCGCGTTCGCCACGTCCGACGACCTCGTGCGGGAGCGGTACACGGCGCTTCTGGCGGCCCTGGAGGAACTGTCGACGCGTGGACCGATGGCCACCCTGGCGGACATCTCCGCCCAGGCAAGGGTGGTCGGCTACCACGACCCCCTACCGGAAGGTGATCTCCGCGAGTCGCTGGACAGGCTGGCGCAATGGGGGTTCGCCGAACCTTTCCGGGACTACGCCGCGCCGGTCCGCAGCCTCCAAGGCGTGATCGTCAGGCAGGAGGCGTGGGCGCTGACCCGCAAGGGGCGTGGCATCGTCGCCGCGGTGCGCCTGGCCGTGGTCGACGCCAGACGCGCCCTCCAGTTGCCCAGCAGGCTCCTGGACGGCGTGGAGAGCACGCTCCGCGCGCTGCTGGAGCACGCCGCGCACGACCCCGGTCGCCTGCCCATCGACCTCGACGACGTACGCACCCGGATCGACGAACTCCGCCGCGTCACCGCCGACTTCTACGACGCGCTCGCCCGCATCGTCCAGTCCGACGTCACCGACGACAGCGTGTTCGGCGACAACCGCGACCGCGTCATCGAGGCACTGCGGCAGTTTCCCCGCGAGTACGGGAGAGCACTGCGGCGGGTGGAGCACGCGCTGGAAGATCTCCAAGCCGCCGGGCACCACGCCGTCGCGGAGGCCGCTGTCGCCCACGCCGGCCTCATCGACGCCGCCGAGCAGCAGAGCTGGGTGGAAGACCGGGTGCGCAGGCTCACCGACCTGACGGCGTGGTTCCACCAGGACGGCGGCGTACACCGGCTGATCGGCTCGGCGACCGGCGCGGTGCACACGCTGCTCGTGGCCATCGACCGCCGCTACACGGCCCGCCGCCGGGGTTCCGACCTCGGGCACGACTTCCGACTGCTGGCCCGCAGCCTCCACCGTCAGTCGACCGACGAGGAGGCCCGGCGCGTGTACGCGGCGGCCTTCGGCGACTGGCCGGCGTGGCACGCGGTGCCCCGGATGGTCGAGGAGAGCGTTGCGCACGGCACCCTGGCCGCAGCGGGCCGGACCAGGCACCAGGTCGAGGTGACGCTACGCGAGCACGAACGTCACGGACCGCCCAGCGGTCGACCGCGCAAGCTCGCGGACACGAGCCGGGAACGTGCGGCGGCAGCGGCCCAAGCAGCGGAGGAAGCGTCCCAGCGCAGGCACCTCACCACGTTGCTCGCTACTGAAGGCGAGGTATCGCTGGACCACTTCACCGGGTACGCGTCCGCCGCCGTAGCAGTCCTGTTACGCGCGGTGGAGGTGGCGCTTGCCCAGTTCGACCCGGATACCGGCACCGGCCAGGCGTACGCGGACGGTGCGAGCGTGCGGGTGCTCGTCAGGGTCGGCACACCGGGTCGTACCGTCCGCGTTCGGCTCGCGGACGGTGTTCTGGCCGCACCGGACCTGCGGGTACGTGTGATTCCGTCGGGCGACATCGGCATCCGCGAGGAGCGGAAGGGCGGTGTCGCGTGAGCGTCGTCCGCGCACTGGTACCGGAACTGCGTGAACCCGCCCGTCGGTTGGTCGCCACAGGGCGCATCCGAGCCGAGGTGGACGCCGAGTTGTACCGCGCCGCCGTCCGCGGACGACGGCAGCTGACCGACTTCTTCCGGTCGGAGCTCGGTTGGGAATTGGAGATCGCCGAGTCGGCGGAGCTGGTGCGGCTGCACAAGCGCCGGGCCGACGTGCCCGCCGAACGCGGCCCACGGCTGCGCCGCGACGGTCGGGACGCACACCTGGCGCCGAAGGACGTCTTGGCGCTCGTCGCGCTCGTGTGCGAGCAGCTGTGGCGCAGGCCTCGGATGAGCCTGCGTGAGCTGATGCAGGCCATCGCCCAAGTGTGCGCCTCGGAGGCGCCAACTGGTGGTTTGCCGCAGTTCAGGATCGTGGCGACCGACGGGACCGGGAAATCGGAGGCGAGGACCAGTCGGCTCAACCTGGTCGACGCGCTCAGGCTTTTGGTTGCCGAAGGCTCGATCTCGGTGGACGCGGACTTGGAGCGGATCGCCGGTCAGGACGACGGTGACCTGGTGGTCAGCGCGTCGAGGGAGCGGCTGGCCATGAAGTTCTCCTCGCTGTCACCAACCCTGCTCGGCTTGGACGGCGTGGATCCGGAGCGCCACGTCACGGTGCTGTCCGCGGACGTGCTGGCCGACGACACGGCGGCGCACGATGAGCCGACGGTCGACGACCGACGGCTACTCGCGTTGCGCCGCCTGGTCGACGACCCGGCGGCCGACCCGCTCGACGACCGGGCGCCGATGCCCTACCTCCACACGCCCGCCGGTCGCGAGCGGGCGCTGGAAGTCGTCGCGGCGCTGGGGTTCGCTACGACGGCCCGCCGCGACTGGTGGGAGATCACCGATCCCAGCGGCATCGGCACGCTCGTCGACTTCCCCAACGGTCGCCGCAACGAGCGGCAGGCGGCGCTCGCGCTGCTGGACGCCCTGACCTTGCGCCCCGAACCGCGCGCGGTGCTCGGCATCGCCGAGGTCGTCGCACTGTTCGAGCGGGTGCGGACCACATTGCCCCGCTGGGCCGCGGCGTACGAGCACAGACTGCCCGCGCTGGCCCGCGCCGCCGCGGCGGAGCTGGTGGCGGTGGGGCTGCTCGTCCCACTGCACCACGACATCTGGGAGCCGACACCAGGCGTCCACCTCTGGCGGATCAAGGTCCAGCAAACCGCCGTACAGCTCACCGAGGAGCCGACCGACCGATGAACATCACCAAACACCCGGTCGGCGATCTGGACGCCGTGCGCGACTTGCCCTCGGTCGGGGCTCCCACTGCCGAAGGGCGTTGGCAGCCATCGAGGGCGGGCGTCGTCAACTCCTGGGCGTGGTCCAACGAGATCCTCGTCTTCGCCGACGGGTGGATGACCCTGACCGGCCCCAACGGATCGGGCAAGTCGCTCACCGCGTCGATGCTCATCACGCTGCTGCTGGACGGGGACACCTCGCAGACGGCGCTGTCGGTGTCGGGCAAGGCGGCGGGAACACTGACCAGCAGGCACACCGACCGCAACGAGCGCGAGGACCGTACCGGGGCTTGGTGGCTGGAGTACGGCCGCCACGAACCGCGGACCGGGAAAATCTCGTACCTGACCACAGGGTTGTGGCTGCGCGCGGTCGGCGGGAACCTCCAGCGCGCATTCTTCATCAGCCCCGGCCGAGTGGGCGAACACCTCGTGCTCGAACGCGACGGCGACCCCGTGCGGATCGACGACCTCGCCACCCAGCTCGCGACCACCGAGGGGGAGCTCTTCACCTCGGCGCAGGCATTGCGCTCGAAGGCACGCGACCACCTCGCCGCCGTGAACGACGAGCCAGGGTACCGAAACGCCGTGCGCATCCGCCTCTTCACCCCGCTGGACGAGGTGCAGTTCGAGGCACTGACAGGAGTGCTGCGCAGCCTCCGGAGCCTGCGCACGGCCGAGGCGATCCCACCCGCGCAGATGCGCGCCGTGTTGACCGAGGCGCTGCCCGCACTGGACCCCGACCGGCTGACGGTCATCGGCGAGGCGATGGAACGCATCTCCGAACTCGAGACCCAACTGGCCGACATGCGTGACGAGGCCAGGCAACTGGCCACCACCGACAAACGCTACCAGCGCTACGTCGAAGCGCTCGTTGACGTCGAGGCGGCGCAGCTCACCGCAGCCAACACCGAGTTCGATGCCCAGACGCGTCGAACCCGCGAAGCCACCGCGGCCCTGGAGACCGCGCAACAGAAGCAGCAGGAGGCAGCCGGACAGCTGAAAGTCCTGAACACCCGCATCTCCGCCCTCGAAGGCCGTCGCGAAGCAGCGGACACCGCCCTGCGCGACCACGCCGGAGCCGAACTTCCGCACATGGAACGTCGTGCCGCGGAGTTGGCTCGGGAAGCCGAACGCGCCGCGGGCCGCGCGGAAAGCGCCGCCAAGGAGGCCACGACCGCGGCGGAGCAGTCCGAAGAAGCGGCGATGACGGCACAGGAGGCCGGGGAGCACCTGGCCACGCTGTCCGACGAACTGCGCGCCGCGTCCCGCGCCGTGGGCGCCGACGCCGTTCTCGAACAGTTGGCCGCCACGACGGCCCTGCTCAGCGCGGGGCGGCACGGTGAGACCTCGGTGGCGGACGTAACGCAGACCTGCGCCACTCCGGCGGCGTGGGCGGACGCACGCGTCGTCCAGGTGCAGCGGGTCGACGACGCGCTCAGGGCACACGCGTCGGCGCAGGACAGGGAGCGGGCAGCGGCGGAGGAACTGCGCCGGGCCGAGCACCTGGACGACGAGGCGCGCAGCAATGCCGATGAGTCCGTTCGGCTGCGCCGAGCCGCCGAGGCCGCTCTGCTGGAGTCGATCGCCGAGTGGGAGGCGGCCGCCCGCCATTTCGGGCCGGTGCCTCGTGAGCTGACCGAGCCCCGTGACGGCACGGACGACCCCTTGGCCATCGACCGCATAGTCACCTGGCTAGCCGAGGCTCGGGACGATGCCCGCACTCGGATCGATCTGGTGGGCCGACGCCAAGCCGCAGCGACGGCCACGGCGCTGGTGGCCGAAGCCGTCCGCGCGCTCAACCAGGCACGTGCCGATCACGACAGCGCTGTCGGCCGGTCGGAAATCGCGGCATCCGCCCTGCGTGAGGAGCGCGAGCGGGTGCTGGCCGAGGAGTCGCGCGACGCGGGGGAACGCGCCGCGGCCGACCAGGCGCACCGGCGGGACGTGGACGAGGCCCGACGGAACGTCGCCGCGGCCGAGGAAACCGTTGCAGCGGCCGACCTGGCCGCCCACCGGGCCGCGACGTTGTGGATCGAGCAGGCTTACCGGTGGCGCGGGGCAGCTCGCTTCGTGAACGCGGTCGTCCTGCCCGAAGCCGACGAGCACGATGTCGACCCCGCTGTCGTGCGTCTGGCGGTGGAGCAGGCGCACGCCCAGGCCCGCGTCGGGCTCGGGCTCGCCGTGGCCGACGCCCGGCACGACGTCGACCGGACCGAGTCCGCAGTCGCGGAGCTGACGGCGGACCTGGAGGAGGCGCGTCGCGCGGCACCGGTGCCGCAGGCTGCCCCGTGGCGTGACCGCCGGCCGGAGGACGGCGTCCCGCTGTGGGCGCTCGTGGACTTCGCCGGCCACCTGTCGACGGAGGAAGCGGACCGGCTGGAGGGCGCGCTCCTGGTCGCCGGGCTGCTCGACGCGCTGGTGACGCCCGACGGTCAGGCACTCGCGGGCGACCTCGTCATCACCACCGGCCGCCCGGTGCCCGGGCGCTCCCTCGGCGACCTGCTCGACGTGGAGAGTTCTCCCGCGATCCCTGCGGAACGCGTTCGGGCCCTGCTCCAGTCCATCCCGATCGACGGCGACGCCGAGCACGGCCGGGTGCGTTCGGGCGTCCTCACCGCGGCGGCGCCCACGGGCTACCGGACGAAGTTCATCGGCCGCACCACCCGTGAGCGGGCTCGCCTGCGGCGGGTCGCGGACCTGGAAGGAGCGCTGGCCGGTGCGAGGAACGACGTCGCCGCCGCTCGCCGAGAACTCGCGGACCGTGAGGCCGACGTCCTCGCCGCGACAGCGGAACGAGACGCGTTCCCGCCGCACGACGAACTGGTGGCCGCGCGCCGCAGAGCCGAGCGACGGCACACCGCCGCCGAAACGGCACGGCGCGAGGCCGCCGACCGCATCGCACGGGCCGATCTGGCGAAGCAGCAGGTCCTCGCCCGGCTGGATGCCGCCGCAGTCGGACGATCGACCCGGATCGCTGTAGCCGAACAACAACTACGGCACACCGCGGACGTCGCCGCCGGAGCACGGCTCAAGGTCGAGGCCGCGGAGCAGGTGGTCGAGGAACGTCGAGCCGCCGAAAGCGGGACCTCGGCGGGCCTCGCCGCCGCCGAGGAAGCACAGCGGGAAGCCGATGCGGAGCACGCATCGTTTCCCCCGATGTCCGAGGTCCGTGCGGCCCAGCTCGGCGAGGACCGCTGTGCGGAGGACTTGCGCAGGTCGGAGGCAGCCGTCATCGCGGCGGCTGAACGTCATCGGGAGGCCGGTGGGGCGGTCCACGAAGCGTTGCGCGAGCTCAACCGCCAGGCCACGCTGCCGGACGGTACGTTGCTGCCGACCGAGCGGACGGCGTTGGCTGCCCACGGCACGACCGTCGCCTACCTCGGGCACCGCGTGGAGTTGTGGGGCCAGGCGGCGACCAGGGTGATCGGGCTGTTCCACCAGGCCCGTCGCGCCGAAGGACTCACGCGGCAGAGGGCGGAGGTCCTGGCCGAGGCCCGCGCCGAAGCCGAGGAGGCGCGGCTGACCGCCGTCCGTGAGGCTTCCGCCGTGGCCGAGGCTCGGGAGCTGTACGGCGCGGAGTACGAACAGTTGCGCGCCACGCGGCAGCGGATCACCGACGACCTCACGAAGGCCAAGGACGACGCCATGTCCATGGCGGAACTAGGACAGCGAGCCGGGGAGGCAGCCGCCGCTGCGAAAGCCACGCTCGACGGGATCGCCCCGCAGCGGGAAGCCGCCGAACAACGGCGCGACACGCGGCTCCGACAGTTCGGCGCGCTCGTGGACGAGGGATTCGCCTCGGTGCCCGACGACCTGCCCCGCACCCCGGCGGGCAAGCCCGCGCACCTCACCGCCGCGCTCCAGTGGGCGAGGCGCCTGCTCGCCGACCACTCCGCGACCGGCGACCGGCTCGGCGCTCTTGTGCAAGCACGCAGCCGCGCCCTGGCACAGCTGGAATCGAGCGTGCGCACGACCAGCACCGCGCTGGCGCGGTTCGACCGGCAAGTCGTGCTGGTCACCGTCGACGACACCGAGTGGCGTCGCGCCGTGGTCGCCGATCCGGGTGCGACCAGGGGCGAGGATCTGCACGTCGCCGTGGGGAAACTGGAGGCGACAGCCACGCAGCTGGAGGACGACCTCCGAGACGACGTCAAGCGCACTCTGAAGACCAGTTTGTTCACGGAGCTGCGACGCGACATCCTGGTCCGCCGTGACGCGGCCCAGGAACTCGTCCGACAGATCCGCAGGACGCTCGACGGCGTCCGCACCGGCGTGGCCAAGGTCGGCGTGCAGGTGGAGTGGAACGTCCGGGAGGACGAGGACGCCCGCCGCATGGTCGACTTGATCTCCCAGCCGCAGTCCGACGACATCTTCGAGGACATGTACATCGTCCTGAAGCAGCGGATGAGCGAGAAGGTGGGCGACTCCTGGAAGGACCGGGTCGCACACACCTTCGACTACCGCTCCTGGCACGACTGGAGAATCACGGTCACCCACTCGTCGTTCACCGATCAGAAACAGGAGAAGTTCCGCGAGGTGACCGCGCGGTCCAACCCGCTGGACTCGTTGTCCACCGGGGAGCGGAGGCTGGCGACCATGCTGCCGCTTCTTGCCGCAGCGTGGTCCATGTACTCCGGCGAGCACTACAACGGTCCCCGGTGGGTGTCGATCGACGAGATCGACGCCGCGTTCGACGAGCCCAACCTCCGCCAAGTACTCGCGCTGCTGCGTTCGTGGAAGTTCGACGTGCTGGCGACCGCGCCGTTCATCACCCCGATGCTCAAGAAGGAGAGCGGGCAGGTGGTCGTCCACCAAGTCGTGACCGCGGGCAGGCACCGCGTCACGGTGCCGTGGCTGTGGAAGGGACACGGTGAGGCGGAGCCGCTGACCTTGAACCTGGGTGCGTGATGGCGGTCGACATCGCCGCCCTGGCGGCCGACCGAGACCTGACCGCATTGTGGACTGCCGTCCACGAGCGACTGTGCGCCGGTCGCCAGCCCGCAACGATCGCGCGTGTGCGGGTCAAAGGACTGTCGAGCGTCGGGCTGGCCACCTTGAGGACGTGGGTCGACACCAGTGCCCGCCGTCGGCGCGACCAGTCCGCGGTGGTGGCGAGCGGTGACGTGACGGTAGTGCCCCTGCGCGACGTGCTCACCGCCCTGGGCCTGTCGGCCGAAGATCTCCAGCAGTTGGTGGAGACCGCGGTGGGACGGCCCGTGGTCGACGTGGCCGCCGCACGGCGAGCCACATCGGCGCAACGGCTGGGCCTGTGGGCAGACGTCGAGGAGGTACTGGCTTTGTTGCCGCGCTTGGTAGCCAGGATGCGGGCGGCCGGGACGGATGACGAGACATCGGTACGGCAGTTGGCAGGGGCGTTGGCACAAGTGGTGTCGCGGTTGCCCTGCACACCACCGACCAGCCTGGCGAAGCTGTCCCACGACTGCGCGGGCGATCCCCATTACTTCGACCTGGACCGACTGCCCGGCGTGCGGTTGGTGGCCGCGGTGGCGGAGTTGACCGGCGTGCCCGAACCCCGGCGGCCTGATCTGATGCGCGCGATGCTCGCCGGGATCGGCATCCTCGCGGACCGGTTGTCTGCGACGGTCTTGCTACACCAGGTGCGAGTGCGCGGAACCGGCCCGATCGACTTGAGGTTGCGGGAAGCGACGACTCCGGTGGCTCTCACGCTCCTGGACCTGACCGTGCACCCGCCGACATTCGCGCCGCAGTTGCTCACCGTCGTGGAGAACCCTTCCGTGTTGGAAGCGGCGATGACCCACGGCAGCCCGCTCGCGTTCGCTTGCACCAGCGGCCAGCTCGGCAGCGTCGACCACGCGCTGTTGCAACTGGCCGTCGATCACGGTGTGAGCCTCCGGTACGCAGGCGACTTGGACGGTCCAGGGCTGCAGATCGCCAACGTGGTGGCCGAGACCTATGGCGCCCGACTCGTCGCCATGTCAGCAGACACCGTCGAGCAGGCCGGACGGGAGCCGTCCGGTGTGCCTCTCGGCGAGCTTCCGGTGTGGCTCGACCAACGGCTGAGTGACGCACTCCGCTCATCGGGACGTGTCGTATGCCAGGAGCACGACGCAGTGCTCCGGAACTTGTTCACGTCCTGAACGTTCCGACGGTATGGGACGTGACGCGGACCGGATCCGGGTTCCGGTCCAAGGGGACGACTCGACAATGCTCAACCCCGCACGAGGACGTGTCTCGCGTGGGCCTTGCAGGTGGGCTTGCTCCGGACAGTGTCAGCGATGCGGCCAGCACGCAGCCAATCTGGGCTCGGGAAGGGACCGGCCGTCGCCGTCCACGTTGAACACCTGGAGCGCTATCAGGCACTCGACGACGAACGACGGGTCCGGCACCACCAGCTCAGCAGCGGCTCGAGGTCCGCTCGGCTGACACCGGCCGAACCGATCACCTCGACCATCGTGTCGTACGCGGTGTTCAGCCGCTGATCCGCCAAACCGACCTGCGCCACGATCGAGGATGTGCCGCTCGGTGTGTCAAGCTCGCTCCAGCCTACCCGCGCTTCGGCCTCCCATTCCGGAGGAGTTCTGTGCGTTCGCACCGTCACCCCTGGACCAGCTGCGCCGCATGTTCCACCAACGACGCCAGCCACCGGTGACTCGGAGCAGTTCATTGCGCCGTTCCTCGTGAACACGGTCGCCTCGACGGACCACACGCACAGCGTCGCCAGGTCGTAGCGACGGAGGGTCACGGTGCTCAACGACAAGGCTCCCGTTGCGCGGAAGCTCGCTTGGTCGATCCGCGCGAACGCGTGCCGCCACAGCGTCATCTGGTCCTGTCCTGACCCGACCACCACAGAACGCGTCACCTCTGGTGCTGCGAGCGTCCGAGTCTGGGCTAGCTCCAGCGCCTCAAGGCATGACTGTTCGTGCGGCGCATGACACCGACCAGGTCGTCCAACACGACCCGCCACTCCCCCGGGCTTGCCTGAGACGGGCTGTTCCTCGAACTGACTCCGACTCTCCACCTGAAGCGGGAAGAAGCGGTTACCCACGGCCGCCGCGGGGTGTACCGCCTCGGGAACCAGGTGGATACCGGTCGCGCGACCCCTAGCACGACTCGCATCCGGTGGCGGTGGTCGCCCAACAGGTCGTCGATTTGAGCCGCCGTCAGCGGTGAGCGCATGCCGTACTCCAAAGATGTCACACGGCACGCCACCGTGGTGCTGGACGACGGCGAACCGGTACAGCCCTTCGGGGTTCCCGGCCCTCGATCCGGCAAGCTTCGTGAGAATGGCCTTCCGCTGCTCGTGGTCGATCACCTCGTCCAAGCCGTCGACCGGGACGAGCCAGCTGCCACCCGGAATCGGCGGCTCGGCGAAGAACCCGGGCGGCCACGAGTGGAGCAGCCCGAGGGCGCTCAGATTTGCGCGGACGCTCGCGGCGATCGCCTCGGGCAGCGGCGAGGAAGCGACGAAGTCGGTGGCCAGGACGCGCACCGGGGCGGGTGGAGTCTCACCGCGCAGCCAGCGCTCGACCAGGAAGGTGACCGCGGAACGCAGCAGACTCGACTTCCCGGCGCCGGGGCCGCCGACGAGCAGGCTGTCCTCGGAGCGGTCGAACAGGACGCCGGCCGGAAAACCCGACGCCGGGTCAGTGGACGCCTCGGACAGGGTGTCCTCGGGCAAGGCGTCCTGCTGGATGTGGACGTCGGACAGCGGCGGCGTCCAGTCACCGGAGACGGCGGGATACGGGTGGTGTCGGGCCGCGCGGACGGCGGTCCTGAGGTAGGTGAGCAGATTCGGTCCGGCGACCGCCCAGCCCCCCGTTACCTTTTTCGTAGCTCCTGATCAAGGAGTCGTGGTCGCCAGGTCCGGCATGACTGACGCCCCCAGTCGAGCGCATGATCCGGGGGGTGGTGTCACCGGACCTGGTGGCATCGAGGGACCGCTGATAGACCTCCGATCTTGCTAACTGTCAAGCCGCAGCTCCGGTTGGGGTGTCGAGCTGGGTGTCGAATGCCTTGATCGGGTCGTAGGTCTGGCCGGTCTGGAGGCAGTGGTGGAGCTGTCCGAGGAAGCGGTTGAACAGATGGCGCAGGGCGGCGGCGTGCCGGTCGCCGTGTGCCCGGCGGCGTTGGTAGTGGTCGCGTGGTGCGCCGGCTCGGCCGATGCTGGCGAAGGCCCAGACGAATCCGGTGGCGTTGAGGCGGTCGTTCTTGACGGTGCGGCGGGTGATGGAGATGCTGCGGCCGGAGGCCCGTGTGACGGGTGCGGAGCCGGCGTAGGCCTTGAGTGAGCGGGCATCGGTGAAGCGTGTGCGGTCGTCGCCGATCTCGCCCAGGACGCGGGCCCCGGACAGGTCGGCCAGGCCGGGGAAGCTGGTGATGATCGCGTAGTCCGGATGCTGTTGGAACGCCGCCGTGGTGGACTCGGTGAGCCGGTCCGCGCCGGCGCACTCGGCGTTGAGGGTGGCCAGCAGCGCGAGCGCCTGGTGGCCGAACGCCTCCTCGACCAGCGGCGGTTGCCGCAGCTGCGGCTTGCGAAGGTCGTTGAGGAGCTGCGCGGCCAGGGCGTCGATGCCGCGCTGGCGACCGGCGCGACGCAGGGCCGCGGCGATGCGCGCCTTGGTGATCTTCGTGGCGGCGGCGGGTGTCGGTGCCAGCTCCAGGACCATGCGCGCTTCGGGACTGGCGAGGTTGGTGGCACCGCCCTTCGCGAACGCGGCGAGAAACGCGGGGTAGTACTCGCGCAGCGCGGCGCGGAGTTCCTGTGTGGCGCGGGATCGCCGCCAGATGGCATCCTGGGTTGCGCGGGACAGCACCGCGACGGCCTGGGCGAGCTCGCTGTCGGCGGGCAGCGGCCGGTGGACGTGGGCGTCGGTGCGCAGGATGTTCGCCAAGGTCATGGCGTCGACGTGGTCGGATTTCTTGCGCGAGACGCTGTGTCGTTCGCGGTAGCGGGCCACTGCCATCGGGTTGATCGAGTAGACCCGTCGCTCGGTCTGTCGCAGGCCGGCGACCAGCAGGCCGCGCGGGGTCTCGATCGCGACCGGGATCGGGTCGGCCGCGGCGTCACCGGCGTCGGCGAGCATCGCCAGCAGCTCGGCGAAGCCGCTGGCCGAGTCGTCGATGCGGCGCTTGGACACCAGGACACCCTCGGCGTCGACCAGGGCGACGTCGTGGTGGTCCTCGGCCCAGTCGATCCCGCAGAACACCTTCACTCTGAACTTTCCCCTCGACTGACTGTCTGTGCTGGTCCGAACCCTGACGAGAACGCGCGGCGCCCTAATGACGAGGCTCTGTGGCCTGACCTCCGATTGAGCCGTTCGCGATCCCAGCGATCCGCGCGGGCACCGGTCTCGACGGAGAACTCGACGGTTCCCGGTCACTGAGGTGTCCTCCGCGCGGACGGGCTCGGACGACGAACAAACTGCCTGATCGAGTGAACGGGTGGAGCACGGACACGCCGGTCGCGCCGATCTATCAGGAGGGCTCATCAGCCCAGGGACACGGAAGACGTCCACCGGACACGTCCGGCCCCACCCGTCCGAACGAGCAAGTGGGAGCGCCGGCCTGCGGATCAGACCTGTGCGGCCGTGTCGCTAGAAGGCGTCACCCGTCAGCTCGTTCGGTAGTCATTAGGGACACGGCCGCCCGCCGGGCAGGTCTCGTCGTAACGTGGGTGCCGGCCGTCGATGCCCGACCGGCGACCACCCGCGATGAACGAACGGCAGGACGGATGACCAGCGGTTACCAGGTGTTCCTCGGCCTGGACGTCGGCAAGGGCGAACACCACGCCGTCGGCCTGGACCCGGCGGGCAAGCGGCTGCACGACGCGCCATTGCCCAACAGCGAACCGAGGCTGCGGGCGCTGTTCGACAAGCTCGCCGCGCACGGACCGCTGCTGGTGGTGGTCGACCAGCCAGCGACGATCGGCGCGCTGCCGGTCGCGGTAGCCCGCGCGGCCGGTCACCGGGTGGCCTACCTGCCGGGCCTGGCCATGCGCCGCATCGCCGACCTCTACCCCGGCCGGGCGAAAACCGACGCCCGGGACGCCTTCGTCATCGCCGACGCGGCCCGCTCGCTGCCGCACACCCTGCGCCCGGTCGACGTCGGCGACGACGCCCTGGCCGAGCTGGACGTGCTGGTCGGGTTCGACGACGACCTGGCCGGCGAGGCCACCCGCATCGCCAACCGCATCCGCGGCCTGCTCACCGGCGTCCACCCCGCCCTCGAACGCGCCATCGGGTCCAGGATCAGCCACCCGGCGGTGCTGGAGATCCTGTCCCGCTGCGGCGGCCCCACCGGCATCGCCAAGGCCGGACGCCGCAAACTCACCTCGATCGCCACCGCCCACGCACCGAGAATGGGCGACAAACTCGTCACCGCGATCCTGGCCGCGCTGGACGAACAAACCGTCGTCGTCCCCGGCACCACGGCCGCGGACACCGTGCTGCCCCGCCTGGCCGACAGCCTGAAAACCGTTCTCCGGCAACGCAAACAGGTCGCCACCGAGGTCGAAAGGATACTCGAAGCGCACCCTCTCGCCGGAGTCCTGACCTCGATGCCCGGCATCGGCGTCAGGACCGCAGCCCGCATCCTGCTCGAAATCGGCGACGCCACCGGGTTCAGGACCTCCGGCCACCTGGCCGCCTACGCCGGCATCGCCCCGGTCACCCGCAGCTCGGGCTCCTCCATCAAGGGCGAACACCCGGCCCGCACCGGCAACCGCAAACTCAAACGGGCGTTCTTCCTCGCCGCGTTCGCCGCCCTCTCCGATCCGACCAGCAGGGCCTACTACCAGCGGAAACGCGACGAAGGGAAGAAACACAACGCCGCGCTGATCTGCCTGGCCCGGCGCCGCTGCGACGTCCTGTTCGCCATGCTCCGCACCAAGACCAACTACCGGCACCCGGAGACCACTCCCGCCCCGGCTGCGGTTTGACAACCACATAGGGACACCCCCCGCGCGGAGCTGGGCGTCGTCGAGGTGGCGCAGCCAGTGCTGGTAGCTGATCCACGTGGTCTGCCCGAGGAGCGCCGCGTCGGCACACCTCTCTACGAGGCCACGCCGGTGCCCAGGCCAGTCTTTGAAACTGTCGAGGACGAATACTCAACTGTCGCGGGTTCGCCGTGAAATGGCTGTTCGTGAACAGACACACCACTACAACCGCGGAGACCCGCGACAGTTGAACATGCAGTATCGCCATCACGACCCAAAGACGTCAGATCGTTGCTTCCGCAAGCGGCGAGCGTGGCTGCTCGCCCACCGAGCCGGTCGGCCATCTCCGATCAACCGACCTCGCGTGACCGCGTCACCGGACGCCGCCCGATGGAGGGCAGACTAGGTTTCGAAGATCTTTTACGGGTGGTTAACATTCTTGGTCGTCGCGCAATATGTCACCCGGTTGTCCAAATCAGTCACGCTGACGTAGATGGCGATCCTCGCCCCGTTCACGACGGCGAAGACACTCAGCGGATGACTGGAGTCGATGAAGACGTCGCGATTCTCGGAGGCGTCGTCGTCGTCGAACGAGAGGAAGACACGCCCGGCACCACCAGGTAGGATCTCACTGAGACCGGCTCCGGTTACTCTCAACTGCCACGCATTGACAGGCTGCTGAGTCCTGGCGTACACCTGGATCCTGTCGCCGCAGTCCGGTGGCGGAGGCATGAAATCGGCCGGGCCGCCTTCGGCGGAAGCGGTCGAGTTGGGCACCAATAACGCAGTCAGCGTGAGCGGCAAGGCAGCGATGATCGAAAAGATCCTTTTCAAGGACATTCCCCCACTATTCAACGACGCATAGTCTCCGTTCGATACTTCTCGAAACTAACGAGGAGGATCGTCCGGTCGTACCGCCGATCGGGTGACCGGTTGTGTTCACCCTTTTCCTTGGACGTGGGTGCCGAACTCCTGGGCCAGCGCAGCCGCACGAACAACGTGCTCCTCGTATGCGTCGAGCAGTCGAACCGTTTCCATGCCCCACTCCTCGGTGTTCGAGATGTCAGCGCGGACGCGGCGGGCGATGTCGCCTGCGAGGAACGTGAGTGCGATCTGTGCCGCGCTGAGTTCCTTGAGCATGGCCGGCTCCGAGGGTGCCGACTCGGCGGACAGGGCATCGGACAAGACGTCTCGAAGAGCGTGCAGCGCCAGGCGTACCCGGCGGTGCGGGGGCGTGTCGTCCAGCACAGGTTCTCCATCCGGTGTCGGGCGTCGAGGCTGATCCGACGTGCAGGGTATCGGCCAATGCCTGACCAGCGGACCCCCGACACCCTCGGCTACCACCACGTCACCACCCACAAGACCGCCACCCAGGCAGGCGCGACCTGAAGTTGATCCGCACCAGGTGTTCGGCGGCTCACGACGGTGCTTCCCTGTGACAGCAGCAGTGCCGGGTGTTGGGCCAGGACCGAGTTCTCGACCCGAAAACGGGACGGCGCGAGACATCGGCTTCGACCGCGCAGTCCGGGCGGTCGACTACCGACCGACCTTCGCCCACGAGCCCGTCCTCGCCGCTTCGACCACGCCACAATGCTCGACGAGGACGTGCCGGACGCCTACACACCTGGGTCGAGCCTGCCCGACGAGTGGTACGGCGGGGGACGCGCTCGCCGACGACGCGTCGGTTGAGCCGTGGTGGGGGCACTTCGCCCGGATGGCGGTCGGCGAGGCGATCCACGAGACGCCGGAGTACTTTCGCGTCGACGGCGCGCTGTGGCTGGACCCGCATGGCAGGCACGCCAACTCGACGACCTCGACAACACCACCAACGACGGTCCGAACGGAACCGCTGCCCCTTCAGAGGCGACCCTCTGGGAGGGAAACAATCATCGCCAACGGGGGAACGGCGCCAGTTTCCACCACCCACGCCGCTGCTCAGTGTGCATTCCGTCGGCGGCCCGTTCTCCGACATCCTGGCCGCGCGGGCGTGAGTCGCGCACGCGGTCGGCGACATCGAGCAGGCGCTGGCCGACCTGTCCGATCGTGAGGATCGTATTCTGGGGTGGGTTGTACTCGCCCGGCCTCGATCGCGTTTTCGTCCTTGCCGACCCGCTCGGCGTCGCGCCGCTCGAACTGTTCCAGTGGAGCGACTCGTGATCCGCTCCATCGAGTGGATCACACCCAGTGTCCACAGCGGAGAGTGTCGGTCGAGGAATCGGCGTTCACCGACCGGCACCTTCACGGCCGCCATCACCTCGGCGCGTGATCAACGATCACAGTCGGCTCAGCTCGGCCAACGGGTGTGGCTCACCTGTCTAGGCCGACAACCCCTGGGCCACCTCCACTGGCATCCCCTTGATGTAGGTCAGCGTGGAGCCACCTCTGGTGTCGGTGTGTCCCGCGGAGGCTCGGGCGACGGCACAACCGTAGTGACGTTCCACCCAGGTCAGCGTCGTATGGCGCAACCTGGGGTTGACCCGTTTTGACGGACAAGGTCGATGAGGTGGTCAGGCTACCCGGTTTACCGGGTGGTGTCGGGTCGCCTCGTAGGTGGCAGGGCTGAGGTAGCCGAGGCTGGAATGCAGGCGGCGGGTGTTGAACCAGCCCTCGATGTACTCGAAGATCGCCTTGTGTGCCATCGTCCTGGTGGGCCACGGTTGCCGGTCGAGCAGTTCGGTTTTGATGGTGGCGAAGAACGATTCCGCGACCGCGTTATCCCAGCACTGGCCCTTGCGGCCCACCGACAAACGCACTCCCAACTCGTCGGCCAGGGCACCGAACCGGGTGGACGTGTATTGACAGCCGCGGTCGGCGTGGAAGATCACGCCGGGCTCGGGCCGCCGTTGCCGCACGGCGTTGTCCAGGGCCCGGGCGACGAGGTCGGTGCGCAGGTGGTCGGCGGTGGCCCAACCGACGACGCGCCGGGAGGCGATGTCGATCACGATGGCCAGGTAGAGCCACCCTTCCCAGGTGTGGATATAGGTGATGTCACCGCACCACCGGGTGTCGATCTCCGTTGCGGCGCAGGAGAAATCCCGACGGATCAGGTCCGCCGGGACGGTCGCGGCGGGGTCGGGGACGGTGGTGGTGCGCCACCGTTTCGGGGCGCGTCCGGCCCGGCCGGCGGCGCGCAGAAGTCGGGCGACGCGCTTGCGGGAATGCCTTCCGCCCCGCGCCCGCAGTTCGGCGTGCACCCGTGGCGCCCCGTAGGTGCCCTTGGACTCGTCGTGGATCGCGACCACCTGCGCGGTCAGGTCCGCGTCCTGCCGTGCGCGGGCGGAAGGAGCACCGGCGCGGTGGGCGTAGTAGGCGGATCGGGAGACCTTCAGCAGCGTGCACGCCCGATGGACGTTGCCGCCGCCCGTCTTCTCCGCCTCGATGAACGGATACACGTTCACCGGATCTCCTTCGCGAAGAAAACCGTGGCACGCTTGAGGATCTCCACGTCCTCGGTCAGGCGGCGGTTCTCCCGCCGCAACCGGGCGAGCTCCTCCCGCTCGTCGGTGGTCAACCCGTCGGTACGGATCCCCGCGTCACGCTCGGCCTGCACGACCCACTGCCGCACCGCGGTCTCGGTCAGATCGAAGTCCGACGCCACCTGACCCACCGACCGGTCGCCCCGCCGGCACAACTCGACGATCTCGGCCTTGAACTCCGGGGTGAACGATCGGCGAGGCCGCCGCTTCTTCCTGCCCATGGGCTCCATGATGGGACATCCCTCCGGGGAAACGCGTCCCCTGATCTCAGATGTCCGTCAAAACGGGACAAGCCCAACCAGTGCATCGACAACTCGAGGTGTGCCGCCCACTTCAGGCTCTTCTGCACCCGCATCCACAACAAGTCGTATCGTCGTCCGGTCAGCGGTGTGCCGTCCGGATGTCGTAGGAGTTGATCATCAGCATGCCGCGCTCCGCGCGAGTCCGCATGTTCCGTCAACAGCGCGAACCAACGTCGGCCTGGATCGGCTGCCACCGCTCGGTACCGAACTTCTCCCGAAGCCGTACTGTACTGCGCAGGACTCGGTGTCCAGGTCGGGGCCAAGCGGAGATCAAGCACCCCGGCCTTGCGGCACGCCGTCTCGGTGTGCAACCGCAGCAGCAGCGAATCCAACGCCACATCTCTGCCACTGGTGGCGACGACATAATTGATCGCCGCCATCTCGCGGTGCGTCAACGCGCGACGCACATTGGGCAGCCGACGTGGGAGCTCGACCTCCATCGCCGGATTGGTCCCGGCCCTGAGTAGACCGTCCACGATGGCCAACCGGAAGAACATCCCGCATCGCCCGAACCGCACTCTCGCCGGCATGCCTGCCCTTGCGACCGTTGGAACGCACCTGGGCCTTGCTGGTCGCCAGCCGTTGAAGAGCCAACACGTCAGTCGGCTTGACCTCGTCGATCCCCTTCGAGCCGAACGCGCGCACAGCGCGTTCCCAGTGCACACCGTACTTCTGCAACTGCGACGGCGATGCCGCCGCCAACACCCGCGGCAAGTACTCCGAGACCGTCGGAAACTTCGTCGTGGGAAGTAGATCCGACAACTCGACGCCCACCTCCCGGAGGAGCCGCCGAACGAGTTCGATCTTGCCGAAGTCATCGGACGCGGAGAGCCCCCTGGGCAACGGCATAGTGCCGGAAGAGTAGATCGGCGATGATCACCGGTGGAGCGGCCCGGTGATCACTGGCCGCTCCACCAGGCGGACGAATCCGGATCCCGGATCGTTCCGACAGGCGCCGGAGGCACGCTCCCACCTACGGCCGCACGGTCTGGCGAGCAGAGCTCGCGTGGACGACATCCGTCAGCTCAAGGTCGTGCTCAGCGTGTTGGTCGCGTGCGGTTCGCTCTGCAAGGCGGTGCCGGTGTCAGATGGCCGGACACGAGCAGGCGCAGCACGCTGCCTGGGTGGACGATCAGGGTGTCGGTGGCCGGAGATGCTGTGAGCAGCACTCGGTCGCCGGTGGTGATGCCGGCCAGTGCTCGGAGCCCGGCCGGGACGAAGGCCTGTCGGCGGCTGTCGATCCTGTGTGGACTGTCGGAGTCGGGTTCGACGACGATCGCGTCGCCGCGCAGCCGTGCCCGCGTTGGCAGGCCGATGTGCCAGCCCAGTGCGTTGAGCAGTCGGGCGGCGGGTACGCGTCCGGAGTGGTCGATGGTCGAGGATGCGACGACCAGACCCGAATCTCGCCCGAGGTCGACACGTCGCGGGATGACGATCTCGGCGAGCGGGCTGACCGGCCGCTCGACTGGTGGTGTGAACAGCGGGGTGAGGTGTTCGGTCATGAGCCGACCGGGTTGAGGATGGGGAACGCGGGCAGGCCGCCGTCGGGTGGTGGTGTGGTGGCGAGTGGGTGGGGTTCACGGGTGTAGGCGGCCAGGGCGGTGGCGAGGTCGGCGATGGTGGGTTTGGTGTAGACGGCGGTGACGTCGTCGCCGCGCGGGTGGGTGTGCCCGGCGTAGCCGTGGGCGATCGAGGGGCCGTAGTGGCGGTCGACCCAGGTGAGGGTGGTGTGGCGGAGCCAGTGGGTGGAGACGTTGCGGGCCGTGACCCAGTCCAGTTGGCGGCCGACACGCTGCCAGAGGCGGTCGTAGCGGCGCCGGTTGATCGGATCGCCGTCGCGGTGGCGCAGGAGTGGTTCGGGGGTGGGTTTGTCGTTGCCGCGGTGGCGGCGGTGGTCGAGCAGGGATCGGACGAGGGTGGGGCTGGCGGGTTGCCAGCGGACGGTGTTGTTTTTCTCCCGCAGCCGGATCAGGCAGGTGGTGGGTTCGATGTCGTTCTCGCGCAGGGCCAGGGCGCCGCCGCGGCGGCAGGCGGTCTCCAGGTGCAGCCGGAACAGCAGGGTGTCCAGTGGGGCGTCGTGGCCTCCGCCGGTGAT
The DNA here is from genome assembly GCF_050942485.1 of Actinosynnema sp. CS-041913. Classification (NCBI taxonomy): domain Bacteria; kingdom Bacillati; phylum Actinomycetota; class Actinomycetes; order Pseudonocardiales; family Pseudonocardiaceae; genus Actinosynnema; species Actinosynnema sp. CS-041913. The sequence continues at coordinate 6,090,569 of NZ_CP192037.1, forward strand.
CGCGTCGGCGAGCGCGGTCACTTCTGCGGGGCCTAGGGCCCGGCGGGCGGTGGGTCGTCGGCGGGGTTTGGGCACCTTGTCGGCCGGGTTGTAGTTCGGAGGCACGAGGTTGTCGTTGATCGCCCGGTTGTAGACCGCGCGCATTGCGGCGACCAGGTGCTCGGCGACGGAGTGGCCGCCGCAGTCGTTGCGGCGGATCGTGCGGGTGGCGACCAGGCGGCGCATCAGCGCCTCGATCTCCGACGGGGCGGGCTCGTCCAGGCGGCGGTCGCCGAAGGTCTCGACGATCCGCGTCCAGTAGGTGCCGTAGGTGCGCACCGCGCCAGGGCCGGACGCGGCGATCACGGTGGGCACGTAGGCGGCGAACGTCGGCAGGTCCACCGGTATCCGCATCAGGTCATTCGGGGTCACGCCGAGCTGGGCCAGCAACAGACGGGCGGCCTGGACGGTCTTGGGGTCACTGCTCACTCATCGCCTCCACAGATGGATCGGCAACAGCACGACAGCAGCACAGAACCCGGTCTGACCAGCGCCTATACTCGCCAGACAAGGCTGCGCGACCGAATTTGTACCACCGTTGACACGGACTCGCGCGGCGTGACGTACCAAGCCCGCTGCCGTGCCGGCACCGCTCGTGCACCCGCACCTCGCGGGACGGCGCACACAGCTCGACCACCGCAACGCCGCCCCCCGGGCCGAACGCGACTGGCCCTGGGGAGCAACTCGCCGAGGCCACCGGGTTCGACCGCAAAACCGTCGACCGCGTCGAGAATGGCCGCCACTCCCCCGGCCTCGACCGCGTCTTCGTCCTCGCCGAAGAACTCCACGTCGAGCCCGCCGAACTCTTCCACCAGCACGACACCGGCAGACCAGACTCGATCGGGTGACGGCACGCATCGCCGTTCATCCACATGCGACGCTGATCCAGGGCGAGCGGAAAAGACATTCCTGCAGTCCCGATGACGGGGGCGGGCCGGGACGTCCGCGCGCCATATCGGTTGGCGAGGAGTCGTTGCCAGGGGGCATTTGGTTCCACATGGCGTGCCCGGTCCGCACTTCTGTCACCGCAGCCGCGCAAGGGGATACGGTGCCAACGTGTCGAGGAGCAGCACCGGGGGATCCGGAGCGTCGCGCGGGTACGGTTTTGAGGTCCAGGTAGGCGCGATGTTCGCCGCACATGTGTTGGCGGAACGTCCGTTGGCGTCGAATCCGTCCCGGCCGTGGCCGAACACAGCGGGTTGGCCCACACGTGTGGGCATGCAGACCGGATACCCGGTGGACGACGTCTGTGTCGTCACCCACGACGGCGGATTCATCGTCGTTCAAGCGAAGACGAATCTGAGGCTGGAGGCCACCGAGGGGTCACCGTTGGCTCAGGCACTGGCACAGGCCGTACGGATGTATCGGGAGGGGATTCCCTACGACACCACGGAACCGGGGTCCGGTAGGGCTTGGAACGCCACCGTCGACCGAATCGTGATCGCGACAGACCATGCGGCCCCGGCGACAGTGCGTCACGCTCTGGTCACCGTCGTCGATCGACTGGCCACCGCCCCTGGGTGGTCCGACGAGCGTCAACTGGTCGACAACAACGGGCAACAGGCTGCTCTCGATGTCTTCAAGAAGCACGTGGACCGCCTGTGGAGGCAGGAGGCGGGTGCCGAGATCACCCGCGAGGAGTTCCGAGAGTTCTGCGCGGTGCTTCGGCTGATGGTTTTCGATCTCGAACCCGGAGGGCGGGACCTCCTCAGCGTTCATGCGCTGTTGGCAGGGGCGCTCGTCGACCGCAGTCGGATCCAATCCGCGTGGAAGAGTCTGCTGTCGGAATGTGGGCGCCTGTCCGCGGGCCGACGGTTCGCCGCCGCCGGGTCGCTGCGTGGAAACCTGGCTGTCGACGGCATCGTCGTCAACGAGGTGGAGCATCCGGGTGACGTCTGGCCCGCGTTCGCCCCCGAGGAGGTGCTCTACGGTCCGCTCGCCGCAGGACCCTTGCACGACCGCCTGGCCGAAGCCCACAGGATCCTGGACTCCGATCCTCATACTGCGGCCGAACTCTTCGCTCGGACGATGACCGATCTTCACGCCGCCGGTCACATCCACGAGGCCGCCACCATCCAGTCGCGCCTCTCCCATGCGCTGCATGCCGCCGGGCGGCACGAAACCGCAGTGCGCGCCACCGTGACCGGCGCCTGGTCGCCTCTTCAGCGGGGAGAGGTTCCATCCCAGTTCTCCGACGAGTGGGAACTGGTGGACGAACTGAGAAAGTCGCCTCAGGTACGGTCACCGGCCGGGAATGCCGTGGTGGCGATGTTGCAGTACGAAGCCGGACAGGCATCGCTGACCGATGTGGCCGTGCACGTCGCGGAACTCGACCAGGGCGACGAACACGCCGGAGAGCTCCTGTTGTGGCTGGCCGAGGAAGCAATCGCGGCGGGTCGCCCCGAGGTGTTCGGAGATCTGTGTGATCGTGCCCTCGCCCACGCCCGAGAGGCGGCCGCCGAAGCAAGGGAGTTGGCCGGACGGCTACGGATCGCAGTGGCGGAGTGCCGCGAGGAATGGCCGTCCCTGCTGGCCGTGATCGAGGCGGACTGCGGCGGTCCCCTGTACGCCCTGGCTCTGGCACGACACGGACAGGCGCTCGCAAAGGAATGCAGGCTCGCGGAAGCCGTCGACAGCTACGAGAAGGCCATCGAACGTGCCACCGGCGAACACATGTACGCCGAGATCCGCAACTGGCTGTACGACCTGAGGAACCTCCGCCACGCCCTCGGCGGACCCGGAACGGGCCACGAGACCCACTACACGGCACAGTCACTTCCTCAAGGCCACAAGATCAGCGTGTTCCAGGGCGAGGAGCTCCTGCTGGCACGTGGACTTGAGTCTCTCACTCCCGAGCGGTACGACAGAGCCCGCCGCATCTTCATGCGGTTGAGGCATCGCATGTCCGCAGGTGCCGCACTGGGCATGCAGCGCCAGTGCGAGAAGAACCTCGGGGCCGCCCACGCCTCGGACAACCCCGAACACGCCGTCGGCTGCTACCTGCGGGCAGGCGAATCCGCCATGGCCGTGGCGCTGGTACGAGACCAGCCCGACGCACCTCTCATCCCCGATCGTGCCTGGCTCAACGGCCCTGTGTGGCAACTCCGGGCGACCTACGAATTCCTCGGAGCACACGGCGATCTCGTGCCCGACTCACACGCGCGGCCGGTGTTCGAGGAACTCGGCGACAGGCTGATCACCACGGGCACCGTCCCTGGCTGGTCGATCCTCGCGGCGAACGAGGCCCTGCTAGGCCCGCTCGCGGCTCTCGCGTGGGCGTCCATGCCCACCACGGCCGCCAGGTTGGTCGACCGGCTGGCCCCGGCCGCACGAAGCGGCCGGTTCCCACGGGCGATCAAGGATCACGTTTCGCTTCTCCTGGGATGCGCCCGTACCCACCCCACGCTCGCCGCCGAGGCCGCCGACCAGTTCGCGAACCTGGCCCGATCATCCACGCGGGCGTTGGAGATCACTTCCGACGCTATGCTGACCAGCCTGGCCCCCGCCAAGGAACTGCTGGTCAAACGACTGTCGCAGGCCGCCATCGAGGGAAGAGCGCCGTGGCTCATTCCCGTACTCGTCGGACTGGGTGTCCAAACACCCGACATCGTCGAGCACGCCAAGGCGTCCCTGGACGCCGCAGCTGCACCACGGTCGTATCAACGGAACTCCCTGAGTTTCGGCAGCGACATGGTCAGCGTCGCCCAACTCTCCCCTGTCTGCGACCTCGACCGTCGCAGCCGGTTCTTGACCGCGATGCTCGACATCGCCCTCGAACCCCGCGAACCGAACCTCGAACGCCACGAGGCGATCGACGCCATCGTGACCGTCGTTCACCTGTGCGGAGTCAACGCGCTCGACCCGGGACTGCGCGCCAGGATCGGAAACGCAATCCGACCACTCGCCGCCGGTCAGGGCGTCACACCTGACGACGACCCTGCCGCCCTGCAGATAGGTTCCCCGAAGGAGTTGATCCTCGCCGCCAACCGCCTCCTGATCGTCCTCGCCGAGAACGATCAGGACCAACGGACCCTGGCCCGCACTCTGCTGCTGACCCTGATGGACGGCGACATCGACAACCCCCGGCTCCTGCGAAGCGCACTCTCCCAAGCACCGGCCGACACGTTCCGCCACGACCTGCTCGCTCTCGCCGTCTCGCGCTCTCCCTCCATCCGGGTATTCGCCGCACAATGCTGGACCCGGATCCCCGACACCGACCCCGCCATTGGACAACGTCTGGCCGCCGACCCGTCTGGCCTCGTACGCCTGGCCCTGGCACACAGCCTCACCTCCACCGTCAAAGGCGGCACCGACGACATCCGATCCACACTCGGAAAAGACTGCAGAGCCAGTGTTCGCGCAGCCATCCAGCCACCATTACGCCGGTGTCCACGGCAGGGAGTTCCTGGCCACACCCCGAAATGCCCGGTTCCAGGAACCTGATCGTGGTCCACTACGACTCTTCACCCGGAGACATCGCAGGAGCACGGTCAGCGGCGAGCGAGGCGAGACCGGGTGCAGGCAACAACCAGCACCCACATCCCGCAAATCCAGCACCACCTCGGTGCAGCGCAGCCGCCGCTAAAAAGGGCACCGTGGGCGAACACTGCCCCGTCGAACTCGGCGTTCCCGGTCAGGCCGGACTTCACGCTCCTGAATCCGGTTCCGGTGCTCCTCCCGGGCGGCCCGGTCGGCGTTCTCACCGGGTGGCCCGTCCGGCGCGTCAAACGACATCCTCAGATAGGCGCACAGCACGCCGACCACAGTCGGCCGCAGGTCAGGACGGTCCGGATTGTCCTGCGCCCGGCATTCCAGCGCATACCTCAAGCCTCGCCACTGCTGCGGACTTCGGGCGGCTGCTCCAGGTTCTGCTGGCGCTTGCGCTGTTCAGACTTCAGCCTGTGGACCTCTTCGACGAAGTCGGCGAGGGCATCCGCAGCGGTGTCGGCCCGCTTGTAGCGCCCGACGCCGACCTCGAACGCCTCCCACTCGTGCTCGATCGCGTCGGCGGTCTGTTGGAGATAGAAGCTGCGCTCCTTGTACTTGTAGTAGCCCATGAACCCGCTCGCGAGACCAACCGCGACGGCGATGCCGAACGTAACCCACCGCAGTGCCTGGAGTTCGGCTGCGATCGCCGACGACCCAGTCGCGCCGAGCGCACCCACGATCAGCACGCCTTGAAGGAAGTTGTTGACGTTGCGGTACTTGCGACTCTCCTCTCGCAGCCTCTCGATGTCCGCGTAGGCATCCTCCTTGTAGAGCAGCCGACGCGTGGTAGTGTCGTAGAGCCCATGTGCGACCTTGAATTTGCGCAGGTCGTGCTTGCGTGCGAGTTCAAGATCCAACTCGAGTTCGGTCTGCCGGCGTCGCACTCCGCCAGCGTCCGGCTCGAGCGGGCCGCCCGGGTTGTTGTACAGACGTCTCGCGTTCCACAGCAGAACTAAGACGACTACGAGTCCCGGAAGGTAAAACGGCCTCAACTGATCCCACTGGAACAAGTCCAGGAAGAACAGCACATACATGATGAGCGCCAAGATCGGCCCGAGCACGATCGAGCATTGAGCGAAGATTCGACGCCGCCGCGCGATCCGCAGCGAACTCTCCAGTTGCCGGAGAGTGTGCTTGATCTTGAGAAGTTCCTCGTTGGCGGCAAGGCTCTGTTTGCGCCGTTTGGCTTCCTGTTCGGCGGTGACGACCGCTTCGGGCTTAGCCGATGTGCTGCGCGCGGCCACGCGGGGTCACCTCGCCCGATCGAGGGTCAGCAGCACGACGGCGCCGGAGATCTGGAAGAACGTGCCACCGCCGCCCATCGTGAACCCGCCGCAGAACTCGACGAGCCGGGTCGCGGCGTCCTCGTCCAGCGCGGAGAGGTCGACGATCACGACGTGTCCCGCGCGCAGGTGCTCGACGACGTGCCACTCGGCGTCCCGGGGCTCGGTCGGTGTCAGCCGGATCGTCTCGCCCAGGTGCACGGTGGCGTCTGCGGGTGGTCCGCCGCCTCGACCGGTCAGCGCCTCGACCTCGGTGATCGCGGTGGCTACGGAGTCGCCGGGGTGGCGGATCACCGGTCGTGGCGGCGGCGGTGTCGGTGGGGCGACGCGGGGTGCGGCCACGCGAACCACGACGACTAGGGCGATCAGGATCGACAGCGGCCAGACCAGTGCCTCGACGAACCTGAGCACGAGGTCGAGAGAGGTCACGGTGCGTGAGCGTAGTGCGTAAGGCCGATCTTCGTTGCATCCCAGAGAAAATACGCTTTCACTTGGATTTGATGCGGAGTGCCGACTCGGGCAGGGCGGGCCGCTCCCATGGGTGATCGCCGGGCTCGTGCTCTGCCCCGACGTGGATGCCGTGATGGACGTCCGCGTGGTCAACGCGTAGGCCCGACCGCCGCTCAGCCTCGGCCAGCAACTTCTGCGCGCCAACCTGCTCCTCCTCCAGTTGGGCGGCGGCGTCCAATGCCCAGGCACCGATTGCGCCAGCCCACGCCACAGGGCGAGGGCTTCAGTCAACAGGCGCGCGGCCTCGTCATCCGGCTTCGTTCTCGCCGCTGCGACCAGTCGCCGGAAGCGCTGGTGCGCGTACGGCAGGCCGAGTAGCCGGTGTACCGGATCGTCTCGGACGCCGAGGCCCTCGACCAGGTCGCCGCCCCAAGCGCTCGCCCCTACGCCGAAGTGCTCGCTGTACTGGAACTGGAGCCCTGGAACGGGCCTCCTCAGCACCGGAACAATCCAGACGCGGTCGTCCGCTACTGGCACTTCGGCCCGGACGACGCGGGCCAGGTCGCGTACCTGATTCTCGAAGAACAACGCGAGCTGCACACCTGCTGCTCGCCCACTGACTGGGCTGACCACGCCGCTAGATCCCGCCTACTTCGCAACGGTGACGGAGCTCCGGAGATCGGCCTCGGGGATCGTGGCGTTCTCTGCCAGCAGCGACTCTCTCAGGGTGGAACATCTGGTGTCGCTTGGCCGACTTTGTGTGCCGACGTGCCCCTTGGAGCGGTCAGGTGATCACCGGACCGCTCCACGGGGCCGACAACGTGGGGCCCCGATCAACCGACAGGCGCCGGAGCTACGCTCCCACCTACGGCCGCACGGCCTGGCAGGCGGAGCTCGCGTGAACGACACCTGTCGATTCGAGGTCGTGCTCAGCGGGCTGGTTGCGCCCGCGCGCGTTCGTCCAACTCGGCGTGCCTGCCGTCGAAGAACAGCGCGTCGGCAAGAGCCTCGGCACGGTACTTGTCGCCGCCGTGAGCCCGCTCCGGAGCCAGTCCAGAACGCGGTCGACACCGTCCTGTCGACCGTGCCCTGTGGCACAACTCGATCAGCAGACTGTCGTCGATGCCGTAGTAGAAGTTCCACTCCTCGTCCGACCACTCTTCACCCGACCACTCCTCATCCGAGAAGTCGCCGTAGGGCAGGAGGAACCTGTCGACCGGCCGACCAACGACCCCGCGGGCCGCGCCGGCGGTTCGCGCGCTGGCTGGCGCGGGACCGGTCGTTCGACCGCGATCCTCACCGGACCGGAAACCGCGGGCCAAGGAAAGCTGGGCTGCCGACCGGGAAATGTTCGAAGGCCCGAGTCGCGTTCGACCGCGGGACGCCCCGGTAGTTGCTTGTGTCGAGGATTCGCGACGCGTTCCCGTCCCTCCACGTTGTCCGGCAGCCAAAGGCCGGTGTGCAGTCGCCCACAACCGCACCCGACCAAGCCCCTGCTAGAGGCTTGTTCCGCTCAGCATCCGCTCGACCCCGGCGGGAAGTGCGGAGGCGACGCGGGCGATGTCGGCGGTGTAGCTGACGGGAGCCGTGATGGCGGTGCGGAAGCCGGTGGCGTGGTGGCGGCAGACCTCGAGCGGACCGCTGAGGGTGATCACACCGTCGACTGGGAGCCACTCGGGGGCGTAATCCCGTACGACCGCGCCGTATCGGCCCAGGAAGAGCACGCAGTCGCCGTGCTCGAGATCCCGGTACGGGAAGGGCCAAGCGAGGGTTCCACGAGCAGGGTGGCGACCTGCTCGACCGACGCGCGCCGAGCCAGATACGGCGCTGCTTCCCGCCCCGGTGCCGTATCCGAATCGGCGGCGGGTGTTCTCCCTGTGGGAGGGCAACGGCGACGAACAGGGGTGGCCAAGGTCCGGTTCTGGTCGTCGGACAACCACTGGGGGCGTCGACTCGCCACCGCCTCCACAACCTGGGGCCGACCCGGCGGTCCGTGTTGGCGGTGTCCCTCCACGTGCCTACAAGGGCGCATCGGATCGCGGCGCGGTCGCGGGAGCCGCCCTCGGCGGCGCGCAGCGAAACGACCAGCCGCGACAGCTCGGGCGAGGACCCATTCGTAGCAGCCTGGCACAGTGAAAGGTTCCCGGCGTCCGCCGACGCCCGCACCTCCATCGCTTCCTCGGACAACCGGTCCGGGCGCTGCGGTCCGAACCGAAAGGGGTGTTCAGGCCGCCTCGGCGAGGGGGTGCGCTTCGCCGGTGTAGTCGGCCAGCGCGGTGGCGACCTCGACAGGGAGTCCTTTGGTGTAGGTAGCGGTGGGGGCGCCTTTGGCGTCGGTGTGTCCGGCGTAGGCGCGGGCGACGGCGTAGCTGTAGCTGCGTTCGACCCAGGTCAGGGTCGAGTGGCGCAGCCAGTGCGCGGACACCCCGAGACTCGCCGCCCAGGGCAGCACCGCCCGGACCCGCTTCCACAACAGATCGTAACGGCGACCGGTGGCGGGCGTGTGCCTCGTGGTGCGCAGCAACGCGTCGCCCGGCCTCGTGGCACCGCGCAGGGCAGCGTGCTCGTGCAGGGCGGCGGCCAGTGTCGGGCTGACCGGCTGCCAGCGGTGCGTGCTGCCCTTCTCGCGCAACCGCACCGCGCAGCGCTGCACGTCCAGGTCGGCCAATCGCAGGTTCAGCGCACCGCCCCGGCGGCACGCGGTCTCCAGGTGCAGGCGGAACAACAGGCTGTCCAACGCCACGTCGTGGCCGCCGGTCACCACCGCCTGCGCGAGCTGGGCGATCTCCTCGCGCTGCAACGCACGCCGGGTCGACGGCAGGCGCCGAGGGAGGGCGACCTTGCGCGCGGGATCGGACTCGCGCGCGACGAATCCGTCGAGTGTGGCGAGCTTGAACACCAGCCGCATCGCCCGCACACACGCCTCCCCCGCGTACCGACCACCGCGACTGTTGGCTCGCACCCGCGCCCGCGCCACCGACAACTCCTTCAACCCCAGGATGTCGGTCACCCCGACCCGGTCCAGCCGGCGGCGACCGAACGCCTCCTCCGCACGCCGCCAGTAGGGGCGGTACCGCTGCAGCTGCGACGGCGTCGCCGCGGCACGGACACGAAGCAGGTACTCCCCCACCTTCGGCACCACCGGCGAACCCGCCACTGCGGACCGCGGCACTCCCATCGCGGCACCCACCTCGCGGAGCAGCCGCACCTTTTTCCTGTCAGAGCCCATCGGTAACACCGTCCATACAGGAGTAGTAGCGCGCCACCAGGTCCGCGACGACACGCATCGGATGGATGATCAGCACACCGAGGTCCAGACGCGCCACCAGCACCACCGGATCCCCCTTCCTGATCCCAAGAAGATCACGGGTACCGGCGCGGACCCCCACATACCCACGGGAGTCGATCCGACCCTTCCCTTCTGCGGACAGGGAAACCGTCGCCCGGTCCGATTCGACAAGGAGCTCGTAGCGAGCACCCGGAGGCCAGCCCAACGCCTCCATCAGCCACCGCTCGCCGATACGACCCGAATGATCGAAGCGGGCCACACCCACTATCAACCCGGACCCGCCGATGGCGGCACGGACGACAGGCGGCATCACAGGAGGCTCTACACGCTTCCGCCGCCGAACCGGCGGCGGCACGAACAATGGAACAGGCCGCTCAACCACCGGCCACCACCCGCCCGACGGCTGGAATCCCAGCCGAACCGGTGGAGACAACCGAAGCGAAAACACGCACGCCAAGAAGCGCATCGAGCCTCAAGGCTCGATGCGCTCTCAGTTCAGGCCGCGCCACTTGTAGCTTGATCACAGTTAGTCACTTTCGTGTGACCTCCCGTAATCACAGCGGCTGAAATTCCAGTCGATGTGGTGTCCGAGGGGGGACTTGAACCCCCACCCCCTTTCGGGGACTAGCACCTCAAGCTAGCGCGTCTGCCATTCCGCCACCCGGACTCGGCTGTCGCCGTGGTGTGCGCCTAGATTACATGATCGTCTTTCACGGTCCAAATCGGGCCCTCTGTCGTGCGGACGGTACAGCTTTTGGCTGGTCAGGGCGGGCTTGCTGGAGACCGAGAGGAGGGGTCGCCGAAGGGACAGTCGGCTCCTGAGGGTGGGTGGCTTGATAGGCCCGTGGCGGCTGTCTTGGGAAACGCTGGTGACCTTTGACGCCAGCACCCCGACGGAATCGGGGGTCCACGGGGCGCGCTGAGAGGTGGGGTGCACCGTCTTTGGTCCGCCTACCTGCCGCAGCGACCGTGAGCGAGGGGCAGGGGGTGGCCACTGCGGTGGGCGAAGCACCGTCGGCAGTCCGGCCTCCCGAGTCGAAGCGGGTGCTCGTGCAGATCAGGGTGTCGGCGCGGGCTCCGGTTCTGCGTTGGCGGGTTCGCGATGGCTAGTGAGATGAGCGCTGCACCGGCTCGGCTTCACCATCTGGAGCCGACCGGCATGCCGGCGGTGCCGCTGCGGGTGGACGGGGTGATCCGCTCGGCCGCGGTCCGCCGCCACGGCGACCACCCGAGCAGTACCTCAAGGACTACGTCTCTACTCCCTTCCATGCGGTTCGGATCTCCGGGGGCTCCCGTGATGGCGACTCAGCTATACGTCTGATGCCTTCGTCTTCCGAAGAGTCCGGCACCTACGCCAGTTCTCGACCCGAAGGTTGGTTAAGAAGGCGATGATCTCGTGACACGTCAACGCGCCGCAGCCGTGGATGTTGTGCAGGTCGGTCCGTCTTTCTGCGGCACGGGGTTGGACCAGCCGGATGATTTCGGCCGACGCCGCTCAAGGGGAACCCTGGTGTGGTGGAACGCTGATAGCCGCCAGTCGGTGACCGGACGGGAGGTGTCCGGGTGGCGATACCCGAGTCGAAACGAACCGCAGGTCCCGTGCCCGCCGTCGGCGACAGTGTGGGCGCGCCGGGTGTGTCCAATGCGGTGTCGGGAGGTGCTGCCGCTGTGGTGCAAGCAGGGATCGTGCATGGCGACGTGCACCTGCACGCTCCACTACGACCGCCCGAAACGGGGGTGCCGTGCCAACTGCCCGCTGCACCAGGGGTGTTCGCTGGACGAGCGGCGGAGTTGGCCGCGCTGGACCGAGTCCTAGCCGCGGCTGATCCCGCGGCGGGTGCGATGGTGTCGATCTCTGCGATCGGCGGAGCTGGGGGGATCGGCAAGACCTGTCTCGCTCTGACCTGGGCGCACCGCAACCTGGTCCGGTTCCCCGACGGGCAACTGTTCGTCGACCTGCGTGGATTCAGTCCTACCGGGCCGCCTACCGAACCAGCGGACGCCGTGCGGGGATTCCTCGCCGCATTGGGCGCCGACCCTGACCACCTTCCGCGGGGTCTCGACGCGCTGGCCGCGATGTTCCGCGGCCTGGTCAGCGGGAAGCGGATGTTGATCGTGCTGGACAACGCCGCCACCGTCGACCAGGTGGTGCCGCTGCTGCCCGGCGGTGCGACCTGCACCGTGCTGGTCACCAGCCGCACCAGGCTGGCGTCCCTCATCGACCGCCACGGAGCCCGTCACCTCCCACTGGGCGTCCTGACCCACAAGGAGGCACGTACCGTACTGGCCGCGCGCCTTGATGAGGCGCGCGGCGACGCCGAGTCCGACACGGCCGACGAGTTGATCGAGCTGTGCGGACGCCACCCGCTGGCGTTGGCGATCACCGCCCGCCACGCCGCCATCCACCCCACCATCCCGCTGGCCGAGATCGCCGCCGAACTGCGCGACCTGGGTCTGGACATGCTCGACCACGACACCGACCCTGCCGCCAGCCTTCCCGCCGTGCTGTCCTGGTCTCTGCGCCGGCTCACCGACCAGCAGCGGACGGTGTTCGCGCTGCTCGGCATTGCCCCCGGCCCGGACACGGATCTGTCCGCCGCCGCCTCCCTCACCGGCCTGTCCGAGGCTCAGACCCGCAAAGCGTTGCGCGCCTTGGAGGATGCCTCACTGCTCGACCGGCACCCGCACGGCCGCTACACCATGCACGACCTCATCCGCGCCTACGCAGCCGCGACCGCCCACGGTCACCTCCCGGATTCGGTACGCCGAGCGGCGCTGGAACGGGTGGTGGACTTCTACCTGCACACCGCCCACACCGCAGACCGCCTGCTCAACCCCCACCGCCCGCCCATTTCGCTCGATCGACCATCACCCGGCACCCACCCGCAGCCGCGGCTGTCCGACGTCCAGACCTCACTGACCTGGATGGACGCCCACCACCCCCACCTACTGGCCGTCCAACACACCGCCGCCGCCCACCGCCGCCATCGCGCCGTCTGGCAGCTCGCCTGGGCCCTGACCACCTTCCACCAGCGGCGGGGGCACCGACACGACGCGCTCACCGTGTGGCAGGCCGCCGCCGACGCAGCGGACCGCCTGCTCGATCCCGCCGCCCGTACCCTCGCTCAGCGTCGTCTCGGCCACGCCCACGCCATGATGGGCGGGCACGAGCAGGCAATCACCCACCTGCACCAGGCCCTCGCCCTGGCCGAACACCACCACGACCTCGCCCAGCAGGCTCACACCCACGACGCACTCGCGTGGGCCTGGGAGCGCCGGGAGGACTACCGACAGGCACTGGAGCACGGCCGCCAAGCCCTCGGCTTCTTTCGTGCACTCGATGACTCGGTGTGGGAGGCCGTCGAGCTCAACGCCGTCGGCTGGCTGGCCGCCCGCCTGGGCGACTACGACACCGCCCGAGAACACTGCCTGGCTGCCCTCACCCTGCACCGCCGCCACCACGATCCCCAGTCCGAGGCGGCCACCCTGGACAGCCTCGGCTGGATCGACCACCACACCGAGCATCACCGCCAGGCCATCGACCACTATCAGCAGGCCGTTCTGCTGTACCGCACGGTCGGCAACACCGCCGAGGCCGTCGTGGTTCTGGACCACCTCGGCCACTCATACGCTGCTCTCGGCCAACACCACCAAGCCCGCGAAGCGTGGAGGACAGCCCTCGACCTGTACCGGCAACAAAGCCGCGACGCCGACACCGAACGCGTCCAACAGCAACTCGACGACCTTCACCACGCCAGTCACGACACGATCGCCCCGAATCACAGCCACTGACCGCCAACGGTGCATCCGCATCGTCATCGAATGCGACGGCCGCCGGCACTACGCCGATCCAGCCACCGGACAGGCCGACCCGCGCCGGTATGCCGGCATGATGGCTGAGGACCGCGAACTGCGACTGCGCGGCTACGAGGTCTACCGCTTCGGCGGCAACAAACTGACCGTCGTCTTCACCAACCGCCACCGGCTCTACACCTTCTTCGGCCGCCTCGCCGAGCCCTACACCACCTGACCCTGGTCTTGTTGTCCCGCGGGCGCTCCAGGCTTGCGCCGGTGGAGGTGGCCTCAGCGGTCGAGGACCGACGAAGGGCAGTGGGCGTTGGACGTGGCCGGGCGGCCGTTGCACCGGGGAAGGGGCGGTCGAGCGCCCACGCCGGTCTAGGCGATGTGGGGTTCGAGTGGCGGCGGACGCTGGCCTCGGCGACGTTGCGGGGTATCGGTCGGGATACGCGGGTCGTCGTGTCGATGCTGTGAAAATAGCGAGACGTGCCGGTTCCGAGATGAATCCCGATGGCCGATGCGACATCGACCGGTCGGGCGGTTGTACCCCCGCTCTTTAAGCGCTCCGCGCAGTGGCTCAGTGGGCGCTGAAAATCATGCGGCAGGGCCGGGATGTCCGTCAACGGGTCAAGGCAGAGAAGTTGTCTGAGACTTGTGTGTGCGGGCCATTGGGATGGCGAGGGGGAGCAGTAGACCTGTCCCGGCCGGAGTGGCGAGCGGGTCACGGAGTGGGTCGGTTGGAGTCGGGACAGGCGCGATGTCGGCGAAGGCGCCGGACAGGGCCGCTGCCGTGCGCAACCGGCGGTTGAAGCGGTCGCTGAGGTTGGCGTAGCCGTCGGTTTCCGTGGTGTGGGCGAAATCTGTTCGGGCAGAGGTTGCCAAGCCGCGGTCGCGCGTGACGGTTGCATAGAGCAGGGTGATGTCGTGGGCCGCCAAGATGCGATTGGGTTTGCCGGTGTGATGGGCTAGTTCGAGGAACCGATCGAGTTGGGCTTCCAGCCGCGAATGTCGACCACCCGAAGTCACCGACAGTTCCAACACGTCCGGTCTCGTGCTCTTCACGAGATCGAGTTCGAACATGCGGCGCGCGGTGGTGAACCGGATCTCCGACACGTCCGACAGTCGGTCGGCTTCCGCCAGCATGCGACGGGCAGGACCGTCCGCATGTCCGGCTCGGCCGGACATCGCCAGCGTGACCACAATCTGTGCCAAGGCGCCGTGCGTCGTCGTCAGCTCGTCCTCTGAGTCGGTGCTCGGAGGGAAGTGCAGAGCGTGTCGCACCGCCCGCATGAAACAGGACAGCGCCGCCTCGTAGTGGCCGAACATCTGAAGGATGTGGCCGCGTCCCTGCAACCCTCTCCGCACACGCGGATCGCCCACGCCTGCAAACCGCTCGGCATCATTCTGCAATGCCTGGGCGAAGCGCAGCGCGGACACGTGTTCGACTTCCATCGCGGCGTGATAGCTCAGGTGCAGATACGACAACCAAGCATCCACACCCGCCGCGGCGACATCCGGAATGAGCCGGGCCGTATGCGCCAGCAGTACCGGCAGCACGTCTCGCTGTTTGGCGATGATCACCTGACGAAGTTGTTGCAGTGCTACCTGCGGGTCGTCGGCCAGTTCGATTCCGGCGCAGTCCGTCAGAGGACGTGGTATCCCGGTGCTCAACGGCGGGTGGTGCAACAACGTAGCCAGCCACCCGCCGACGCGACTTGCATCACGGTATCTTCTGTCCTTGTGCCGGTCGAGGTAGAGGCCGCTTTTGCGCAACGACGGCTGTCGGTTGCGCGCGTACGACGTGAGCGCGTCGAGTGCGCGGGCCGGCTCAGGCATTGTGAAGCTGTCGCCCTGTGCGGTGAGGAGCAGTTCATCGTTGCTCAACTCCGGTGGCGGCGGTCCTGCCAAGCCGTCGACGGCCAACGTGTCCAGCAACCCCGCCACGATCACGTCGACCGCTTTGATCCGCCGATGGGCCTGTCGACTCGAGATGCCGAGCAGACGGGCGGCGTCCGCGACCTTGGTGCGCAAGCCCCGCAACCCTGAAGTCTCCACCCACAGCCACACTTCGGGCGCCGAGAGGTTCGCAGCAACGCGGTTTCGTACGACGAGCCACGTGAGCCCGGCCCGTAAACGACCGGCGCTCGCTCGACCGACAAGCCGCTGGACCGCAGCGGGCAGTCCGGTCACCTCGCGATCGTCTGCGTCGCGCAACCGCGCCGACAGTGCCGCACGGAGTGCCCTGACCTCGTCTGCTCGGATACGCCCCACACGGTCAGCATGCTGGACTCAGAGGCGCTGGAGTCCGTCATGTCGCGGTTTCGCGAAGTTGTCGCCACCGGCCTGTTCGTCCATGCCCATCGGTGATGCGGTGGGCTCGCGGCAGTGATCGGGCGAAGCGGAGAGGGCACATGGCGATGTCGATCGCGAATCGGCAATGGCAGGAACTGCACAACACAGTCGGTCGAAGCGGCGGCCCGACAGCGCAGGTTGGTGTCGTACACGGCGGCTTGCATCTCCACACCAAACAAGTCGACTCCCGCCTTGCACTCCTGTTCGCGGCGCTACTGCTGGCTTGTTGCATAGTGCTGAGAGCATGAACCTGCGGTCCGTGCCCTGGCCCTGGCAGCCGCGGCGATCGCCGTGCCGGACGGTTGGCCGCGGCTGTGCGGGGACCGTTGGCGCCGATCTGTGGGCGTGGCGGCAGCGTCGGCTATCGGTGGGGCCGGAGGATCGGCAAGACCTGGCTGGCGTTGGCGTGGGCGCACCGGAACCGCCCGACACGTGACACGGCCGGAGAGTGCGGTGATGTGGGTTCGGGGTGCGCCCTGGGACCGCGTCGGAACGCGCTCATGCGTCCTCTTCCGCTTCTTCGTCGACCACCTCGGCGCCGGTCCACACGAATCGGGCCGTGGTGACGGCGTCGTCGCCGTCCCCGCCGCTGATGAGCTGGTGGATCGCGATGCCGTCCAACTCGCGGTAGGTGCACCACTCGTGGTCGGAGGTGAGCACCAAGTCCAGGTCGAGCGCCGACAGCAGTTCGAACACTTGGCCGCGGTTGATGTTGTCGACGCCGACGAAGACCTCGTCCAGCAGGATGATCCGCGGTGCACCGGCGACGGCTTGGTAGTGGGCGGCCACCGCCGCGAACAGCGGCAGGTGCAGTGCGATCGCCTTCTCGCCGCCGGACAGCGCCCCGTGGAGCTTCTTGGTCAGGGGTTGCCAGCCCGCTCCGTTCATGCGGTCGACCTTCACCACGAACCGGTGCCAGGAGGTGTAGTCGAACACCTGCCCCAACTGTTGCTCCCAGTTGGCGGCCGTGTCGTCGCCCTTGGCCTGTTCGACCCGGTCGCGGAAGAACCGGTGCAGCGACTCGCGGTCCGTCTCGGTCAGTCGCACCGGGTCCTTGAGCAGGAGGTCGCGTGCCGCTTTCGTGCCCGCCGACAGTTCTGGCGACACCTCCCACACCAGCCGCACCGCCACCTTCGACGCGGTGCGCACGCGCTCCAGGCGGGCGTTCATCCCATCGACCAGCTCGTGCGCCTGGCGTATCCGGGCGGCGAGGTGGCGGCGCGTGTCCCCGGTGAGGGTCCGGTCGAACAGCTCGCGCTCCTGTGCGGTGATGTCCTCCCTGCTGCGCTCGGCGTCGGACCTCAGCAGGTCGAACAGCGCCGAAGCGCCGATCCTCACCCCGTCCACCATCGCGGAGAAGACCTGGACGTCCTCGTCGGAATCGAGTTCGAGGTCGGCCCGGCCGCCCAGCACCTCGCGGGACGCGTGCACCTCCTCGGCGAGCCGGTGTGCGGCGTCGCCGAGGTTCTTCGGCGAGTGGGGCAGCGTCGGCCACGCGGCGGCGATCGACCTCGCCGCGTCCAGCGCTGCCCGGACGCCACCGGACGCCGTGAGCACCCGCCTGAACGCGGTCGGGTCGTCCAGACCGCTGTCGGCCGGGAAGCTGCCGTCCGCCAGGTGCCGGAACCGCGCCGCGACCTGGTCGCGCACCTCGGTGGCACGGTCGCGGTCACGTGCGTCGTTGGCGCGTTGGGCGGTGAGCTCACCCAGGCGCACCGCCAAGGCGGCTATCTCCTTCCGGTTCGTGCCGACGTGCTGTCTGAGCGTCAACAGCGTCTCGCGCAGGCCGGCGAGTTCGTCCAGCACCTGCCGGTAGTCGACGCCGATGGTGCCTTCGACGGCGTCCAGCTCGCTGTCGAGTCCGCGGGCCACGGCTTCCGCGTCGTCCGCCTCGTCCTCGCGCTGCTCGGCGGCGAGCCTGGACCGCTGGGCCTGCTCGGCGGTCCGGTCCGCTTCACGACGTGCGGTGAGCAGCGCGGCGTGCTCGTCGATCCACGCGTCGGACGCGGTCCGGAAGGCGTCCACGGCGGTCGCGACGGCGGTGAGCGCGTTCCGCTCGGTGGGCAGGCCGTGTTCGGCCGCCGTCGTGGTCAGCGCGCGCAAGGCTCGGTCCACGCGCTGCTCGCTCTTCGCCAGGCCGTCCAGCGAGCGCCGGACCACGCCGTCGGCGCTGGAGACCGCCGCATCCGCCCTGGTCAGGGCCTCCAGCGTCGCGTTCGCGTCGGCGTGGTCTGGCCGGGCGCGCCGGTCGGCTTCGACGTCCGACCTGCGTGCGGCCAGCGACCGCAACGCGGCCGTGTGCGTCTCGATCAGCTCTTCCGACGCGGTGATCCGCTCGCGCAGTTCGGTCAACCGACGCTGCCGGGCCCGTTGCCTGGCGAGTGCGCCGATGTGCGCCGCCTCGTCCTTGCGCCAAGTGCCGCGCAGGTTGCCCATGCGCCAACCACCGTCGGCGCCGATGGCGGCCGGGTGCGTGCCGGGCGGGCTGTCCCCGTAGGCCACGCCACCGAGCAGGTGGGCGACGACATCGGCGGCCACGGGCGTGTCGACCTCGGGCACGAGGACGTCGGCGAGTGAGCGACCCGGCGCCGGCGGCACGGCGCCGGGCACGGCGAACGTGTCGTGTCCGATGACCGCTCCGTCGTGGCCGACCCAGGCGTCCAGGAGCCCGGACGCCTGGAGCGCGGCCTCCACCGAGGCGCGGACGCCGTCGGGCACGGTGTCGGCGAAGCGGACCAGGCGCCACAGCGGCGCGCCGGTCATCGTCCCGCGGTCCGCCGTGCGCGTGTGCGGCGGCAGGGGAGGCAGGTCCTCCTCGGCCAGCAGGCGCCGGACCTCGTCGCGCAGTGCGTCCCGATCACGTCCGGTGTTCTCCAGCGCCGTTCCGACGAGGGTCTCGTCCCTGGTGATGGCGTCCAGCACGCGGCTCGCGGCGGCATCGGTCTCGGTCAGCACGGCGGTCTCCGACGCCGCGAGACCCGCCAGTGCCCCGTGGTCGGGGAAGGCGAGCTCGCGGCAGTCCGCCGCCCACGCCAGGATGGCGGCCCGCAGCTCCACGAGCGCGGCCTCGCGCCGGTCGGCGAGTTCGGCCCGCCGTTCGGTGGCGGACGCCAGGGCCTCCCTGGCCTCGTCGAGCGCCTGTTCCGCGCCCCGCCGGCTGTTGACCGCCACCTCGTGCTCGTTCACCGCGGCGCGTACGGCCTCCACCTGCTCGGCACGCGCCTGCACCGCGGCGCGCAGCAGGGTCCGCGACCGCGAGGGGTCGGCGAGGGCGCGGGTGATCTCGGCGTGCACCGAGGCGAGACCGACGCGGGCGGCGGCGGTCGAGGCGCCGTCGGCCAGCGCCCCCGCGGTCGCGGCCCGTGCCCCGGCGTGCCGGGTGGCGGTGTCGGCCACCTCCGCGTCGGCCTGGGCGGCTTGGCGGTGGCGGGTCGCGTCGGCGCGCCTCTTCCCGGCGGTCGCACGGGCCTCGCGCACGCGGGTCCGCAGCCGGTCGAGCTGTTCGCCCTTCCGGTACGCCTCGCTGCCGGTCAGTCCCTGGATGCGCCCCTCCGTCTCGACGGTGCGCTGTTCCAGCAGCTCGCCGCGTTCCTCGGCCTCTTGTTTGCGCTGCGCGGCGCGGTGGTGCTCCTCTTCCGAGAGCTTCGCGGCGTCCGCCAGGTTGCCCAGCTCCGTGGTCGCGGAGATCAGCCTCGCTGCCGCGGCGCGCAGCACGCGCTGCGCGTACGCGCGCTGCCTGGCTTTGAGGTGCTGCGCGGCCTCCACCTCCGCGTCGAGGCGTTTGAGCTGTTCACGCTGCCGGTCCAAGCGCTCGAAGCCCTCCGCGAGGTCGCTGATCTCCGCCTCGCCCAGCGGCGGCAGCGCCTTGGACAGCAACGTGGACAGCAGCCCGGGGTCGAGCCGTTGCGAGAGCTTCGGCGTGCGGAGCTGGAGCAGGGCCGTGATGAGCGCGTCGTAGCGCTGCTCGCTCAACCCGGGGAACAGGGTCGAGCGCACGGCCGCCCGGTGGTCCGCCGCGTTCTGGTGGAGCGTGCCCCGCTCGCCGAGCGCGGCCTCCAGGGCTTTGGTGGTGAGGGGCGCGCCGTTCGGGTCGGTGAGGGCGAGGCCACCCGGCACGCCGATGCGCTGCCCGCTGGTGAAGTAGTCCGGGTGCACCGCCGTGGTGTGCCTGGTGGCGGCCAGCCGCGCGCCGCACGTGAACCACCTGTCCGGCGAGCCGTCCGCACCGGGGAAGCGGAACTCCAGCCACACGTACCCGACCCTGGTGGCGCCGGTCGCGCCTTCACCCATCAGGTTCCAGTGCATGGTGCGCTCGGACGTGCCGAACGTGGAGAGCCGGTTGGCGCGCAGGTTGGCGTCGAACAGGAACGGCAGGAGCAGTTCCAGCGCCTTCGACTTGCCGGTGCCGTTGGGACCGCGCAGCAGCAACCGTCCCTTGTGGAACCGGAAGACCTCGTCGTAGTAGCGCCACACGTTCAGGATCCCGGCGCGGTGCGGCACCCACCTGGACACGTTCCGCTGCCCGGCGCCGACCTCGGCACGCGGCAGTTCGGTCACCGTCATGTCTTGTCCTCGACCTCGTCGGCACTCGTTCGGGTCACCGCGTAGCGGGTGGCGGCGGGCCGGGCTCGCACGACACCGCCGTCGAGCCGGACGAGGCCGAACGCCCTGAGCACGTCCAGCGCGTCGGCGACCAGCCGCGTGGCTCCGTCCTCGACGCGGTAGCCCTTGGCCCAGTTGGGGAAGCGGCCGAGCAGCGTTTCGGCCTCGGCGTGCAACTGCTCGACGGCGACCGGTCCGGCTCCGGCCGTGATCACGTCGAGCAGCAGCAGGGCGGCGACCTTGGCGTTGCCGGAGTCGTCGGGGAACCGGCTGTCCGTGGCCACGCCGTCCGGGTCGACCAACATGACGCCTTCGGCACGTTCCTCCACCAGGAACCCCGCCTGGTCGGCGGCCCGGCGCAGGAGCTGCCCACCGGTCGGTGAAGACAGGTAGGCCAGTTCCGCGGGCGTCAGCTCGTCGCGGTGCACGACCGGGTCGTCGACCAGCTTGCGGAACACCGAGTGCCGCAGCCACAGGTTGCGCTGGACCTCGGACCCCGGCTCGTCGGCATCGCCGTAGCGCCGTTCGCGGGACAGCCGGGTCAGCAGCTCCGGGAAGCGCAGCGGCACCTCGTCGGCGGGGACCGCGACCTGCGACGCGCCGACCGGGGCCGCCAGCAGGCGCATGAGCAGCGTCGCGTCCACCCGGTAGAGGACCTTCGCGTCGGCGGAGTCCACGAACGACTCGGTGGCGCCGTCCACCACGTCCACCGCGCCGACGGACTCCAGCAGGCGCAGCGCGTCGACGAACGCCATCCGCTCGGCGCGGCTGGACGTGTCGAACGGCGGCAGCGCCGGGTCCGCGGCCGACGCCTGGGCGACGCGGTCCGCCAGCAGCCCGACCGTGGTCACCGGGACCGCCATCAGCTCGGCGGCCACCACGCACAGCAGGGTGTACCGGCGGCGGTCGAACGGTGCCCGCCCGGTGCGGTGCCGTCGCGCCGGGCGGGTGGGGTCGGTGGCGACCCGGACCTTGGCCAGCCGCGCGTACCCCAGACGGGGTTCGACGATCAGCGACCACCCGCAGTAGTAGTCGAACCACTTCTCGACGGGTTCGCGCCGCCTGCGCACGAGGTCGAAGGCTTCGGGTGCGGTCCCGGCGCCGATCAGCGGTGTCGCCAGCAGCAGGCGGATCGCCCGCGCGACCTCCTCGCGCTCCGCGATGACTAGCTGGTTCGCCAGGTTGCTCATCCGGTCGCCGCTCCTTCGGCGGCGCCCCGTGGCGGCCGTGCCGCGCGACCACCCGGTGTGCGGATCTCGACGTCGTAGTCCGGGCCGGTGAGCACGCCGCGCGGTGTGCTGAGCACGGCCTGCTCCCGGTGCGCACCAGGCGGCTTCAGCAGGATCTCCACCCGGCCGTCGCCCGTGGTGGCCCGGTGGACGCCGTGCCGGTCCGGGGTCGCGGCCAAGGCCCGCCCGAGGAGGTCGAGCAGCCGTTCGAGCACCTCGTGATCCAACCGCCCGAACTGCGACAACCTGATGCCGCCACCGGTGTCCAACCGGTCCCACGCGGCCTTCAGCGCGGCCCGCTCCGCACGAGCCGACTCGGCGCGCGCGGCCTTGACCGCGGCCACGTCGCGCACCCGCCCGGTGCGGCTGAACCGCTCGGTCCGCCCCGAGGTGCGCAGCAACGCCGACACCTCCACCGGCGGCGCGTCGGCCCACCGGGCGGACGACCCCACCAGCTCCGGGTCGGGGTGCCCGAGGTGCGCGTGCCGGGCCGAACCGAGCCCGAAGGCGGTCGACCACAGCAGGTGCAGATCCTCCTCCCCCGGCGCGACCGCGAACCAGCGCGCCAGCTCGCGGAAGTCGGCTGCCGCACTGGTCGACCTGCGCCTGGACTCGGTGATCCGGTCGAGCACCTGCAACAACGCGATGATCGCCCGCCTGGCGACCACGAAAAGCTGCTGCACCCTGGGCGTGCCGCCGTCCACCGGCAGGAACCACGCGCGCAACCCTTCCCACCTGGCCCGGCGCAGCTCCAACCACGCCACCCCCGGGTCGTCGCCCGAGGTGGGCGGGAGTTCGGCGCCGACCAGCGCGCGGTGGTGCAGGAGAGCCACCCCGCCGGCCTCGACCAGCCCGACCCGGTTGGCGATGGCGTGCGCCCGCTGCTCCAGGTTCGTGGTGAACTCCTGGAGATATGCCACGGTCGCCGCCTTGACCTCGCGGAACGTCTCCTGGTCGGCTCCCTCCGCGCGCAGCAGCCGCTGCAACTCGCCGTTGAACTGCTTGGTGTTGCCCCGCAACGCTTCCAGGTGACCCTCCAGCTCGACCAGCGTGCTGAAGATCCGGCGATCCGGCACCCCGGGATCACCCAGGTGCGCGACCAGCTCACCGAGCCGGTCCGCGATCGCGTCGAGCACGGCCGTCTGGAGCGCGCCCGTCGAAACCAGCACGCCCATCGCGTGCACCACACCGGCCAGGGCGGCTTCACCGCGCTTGGTCAACGAGTACTGGAGGTTGCGCCGCTCGTACTCGTCGGCGGTCCGGTAGTTCTCGGCGTGGTTCTGGGTGACGTCGAGCAGCCGCCAGTCGCGCAGGCTCCCGAGCGCTCCGGTCAGGTCCTTGTCGTCCAGCGGGTCGAGCCACCCCACCGAGCGGAGCCTCGCCCGCACGTCGTCCAGCCCGAGAGCGGTCTCCAACCGCTCGTTGGCCTCACCGAACGCGTGCAGGATCGCCACGTACAGCTCGGCCCGCTCGCCCGTGGTGAACCGGAACATCTCCGGCGGCACGCGCATGGCCTCCAAAGAAGCCCTCCTCCCACCGGTCGGGCACGTTACGGCAGACCACCGACATCCCGGCCGCAATCATCGAGTTCGTCCAGCAGTCGCGGGGTGACCCGTTCCTCGGGAACCGCCAGCCCGTGGTCGCGCATCGCGCTCGCCAGCCCGCCGTCCCACGGTGCCTCGGTGACCCGCCCCACCGGCGTGCCGACGCGCGTGCCGCCCAGCGCCAGGAGGTAGTCGTCGGTGGCCATGCGCCACGGCGTGGCCCCGGTCCGCGCACTCACGTGAGCGGCGATCCGAACGCCCTCGCCGTCGAAGTCACCGTGGTAGCGCAGAGCGGACCCGGCCGCGGACAGTCCCCGCAGGAGCGCGATCACGGCGCTGTTGGGCCAGCCCGACGTGCACACCAGCGGTGGGCACGAGGCGCCGAACCGGGCCACCGCCACCGCGAGCACGCTCGGGTTCTCGAACACCCACACGTCCCGCGGCGCCCCGGCGAACGAGGTGGCCCGGACCTGCGCCAGCGTCAGCGCCGCGACGTGCCCCTCGTCGGCGCACACCCGCAGCAGCCGACCGCCGACACCGCCCAACCGCAGCCCGGCGGCGAGGACCACCGACGACAGCTCATCCTCGACCACCCCCGCGCGCTCCCACAGCGCCCGACGCTCCTGCGCGTCCCCGGGCAGGTCGACACCGTGGATCACCGCCAACGCCCGCAGGACCAGCCCGGCGCACCGTGTTCCCTCGTCCAGGGCGTGCGGATCGCCGAGCACGTCCTCCGCCAACACCGGCAGCGGCACACCCGCCGCGGGCAGCCCACCGACGACCCGCAGGGCCCGTTCGAGCACGTCCCGGGTGCGCTCGACGGAGCCACCCACGAGCCCGGCCGGCCGAACGCCGTCCACCCACTCCAGCAAGGCCGGCTGGGCGCTCACCACAGGGTGCCCGCGCAACCACGTCCACAGTTCGGACCGCGCGCCGGCCGCGAGCGCCCGCCGTGCGGCCCGGTCGTCGAGCGGTCCTCGTAGAGCCACGACGACCTCTCGCACGCCCGCTCCCACCGACTCCCGGAGCAACTCGTCCAGCCCGTCCACCGACACCGTCGCGTACTCGCCCGGCAGGCGATCGTTCCCCAGCAGATCGGCCACGGCCGACCGCTGCTCGTCGTCCAGGGGACCGACCTTCACCCGGCTCACCCGCTGCCCCGACGACAGCCGGTCGTGCACGGCCTTCCACAAGGGCCCCAGGGCGGCGGAGTCGAGCCCGTCCAACGAACGCACGACCCCAACCCTGCCACAGCCCACCTTCGCGGACTCCGGCCGGGACGACGGGCGCGTGTGGCGCCGTAGCCTCGGTGGGACGCGCGCGCTGAGAGGCGCCGAGTGGAGCGGAGCGGGGAATTGGCTGGTCGAGCGCGAGCCGTTGGTGAGTGGCTCGGCGAGGTGCTACCGGAGCTTGCGGCTCGGAATGGCCTGCCTGGGGCCCAGGTGGCTGTGCTGGTGGACGGGGAGGTTGTCGATGCTGCGGCCGGTGTGCTCAACCTGGCCACCGGTGTGCCGGTGACCGGTGACGCGTTGTTCCAGATCGGCTCGATCACCAAGGTGTGGACCGCGACGCTGGTGATGCAGTTGGTGCGCGAAGGCGTGGTCGACCTGGATCGGCCGGTGTCCGAGTACCTCGACGGGTTCCGGCTCGCCGACGAGGTCGCGAGCAGAACCGTGACCGTTCGGCAGCTTCTGAGCCACACCGGGGGTTTCGACGGGGATATCTGGACCGACACCGGCCGCAACGACGACGCGGTGCGGAAGTACGTCGAGGCGCTCGCCGATGCCGTCCAGTTCTTCGCGCCCGGTGAGCGTTTCTCGTACTGCAACAGCGGCTACGTGGTGCTCGGCAGGCTCGTGGAGGTGCTGCGCCGCAAGTCGTACAACCGCGCGCTGCGCGAGCACCTGATCACACCGCTCGGCCTGGCCCATGTCGCGACGTGCGTCGATGAGGCGATTCTGGCCCTGCCCGCGGTCGGGCACGAACGGGCGCGGTCGGACGCACCGCTTGAGCCGGTGAAGAAGTGGTCGCTTGTGCCGGCCGCAGCTCCTGTTGGTGCGATGCTCGCGATGAGTGCGCGTGATCTGCTCGGCTTCGTCCGGCACCTTCTCTCGACGCCCGGGTACGACGCGATGCGAGAGCCTCAGGTCGAGGTGCCTGAGCCCGGGTTGGTCAACGGCCGTTGGGGGCTCGGCTGGTCGCTGCCTGACTACGGCGGGCCTGTCGTGTTAGGCCACAGCGGCTACACGATGGGGCAACGTGCGTTCGTGCGCGTGGTGCCCGATGAGGGTGTCGCGGTGGCGATGTTGACCAACGGCGGTGATGTGTTCCCGGTGTTCAGCGAGGTGTTCGGGCACTTGCTGAACTCGTTGGCGGGCGTGCGCCAGCCCGAACTTCCCTCTCCTCCGGCGAATCCTCGGCCTGTCGACGCGAACCGGGCTGTCGGGACGTATCGGTCCGCCGCAGGTGACTGGGTGGTGAGTGTGGACGCCGACGGTCGCGCGTGGGTCAGTGTGTCGTCGTCGGATGAGGACGAGGATGACGAGTCGTTCGAGTTGGTCGCGCTGAACGAGGACGCGTTGATCACCCTGATGCCGCAGGAAGGTAGGCACGTGGTGTACGGCCTCGGCGATGCCGATGCAGCGGGCCGCGCCCGGTTCTTACGGTTGACGGGGCGGGCGGTCGTCCGCGATTACGTCAGCGGATAGTGGTTTTTGACGTGGGCACTCGATCTCCGACGTGGTCACCAGTGACGTTGCCGATTGGCGCTGACGGGCATGCACGTGACCGGACAGTGGCCTCGTTCCCATCGCGCAGTCGCCGCCGGTTGGGTCGTCCCGGAGCCGAAGCCAAGCTCCTGCGGCAGGATTCGCTGGATGCCGGCACGCACAGGATGCCTTGCAGACACAGCCGATCGGGAACCGGCATGATCCACATTGACCGTGCTCGACGCCACCACGGTGATCATTTTTGTTGGGATCGGCAAGCGCCGCTTTAGCCCTCCTCCGGATGATCGGTCGGACCAACCGGCCACTGGAGAGGGAACGGCATGCGTTCCACGACTGAGCCGACGCGTGATCATCGCGGGAGCCGGGGCGGCCGGTCTCATGCTCGCCGCCGAGCTGAGCATGGCGAGCGTGCCGGTGCTGATGCTGCCCGAAGGGCCGGCTTGGGAGCGGGAGGCGTTGTGCGCCGAACTGGTCGACGGGCACCGCAGGCGGACGGGGTGATTGACGAGGTGGTCCGGCCGGCCGACACCCGGTGCCGGCTGGTGCGGGCGTTCGGCGAGGCCACCGCCCGCGCCCCCGGGGCCCGGGGCGATCACGGGAACGTCCCGTTGTGACCGGCGGGTCCGCGACGGGGCGGCGCGTGGTCGCGTTGATTGACGACCGCTCGTGCAGCCTGGCCACGGTGCGGCACGGTGCCCGGCTGGTCGGCGTCGGCGGCGAGCCCCTGCTGGTGGTGCTGCGGCTGCGGCGGGCGTTGCCGTGGCTCTCTGGCGGGATGGCGCCATTCGTGTCGTGGGACGACGAGGTGGAGGCGGAGTCGTTCGAGCACGCCGCAGGGGTGCTCGCGCCTACGGGCGTCCCGTGGGATTTCCGGGCGGTGTACGACCTGGCGCGGTTGGAGCTGCCGCGTCCGGCCACGGTGCTGGTCGCCGGGCACCACCGGCTCTGGCGGCGGCCGTGGCCGGCGGGGGTCCGGGCGATGGGCCCGTGCGTGGTGGTGGCCTGTGACCGGGGCTCCGGCGGCGAACGCCGGGCGCACGAGGGGATGTTGCGATGACCGGGGTCCGCGATTTCTCGTTCGGCGGCCCGTTGGACGCCGAGGTCGACCCGGCCTACGCGCGGCTGCGCCGGCACGAGCCGCCGGCGCGGGTGCGGATGCCCTACGGGGCCGAAGGGTGGCTGGCCACCCGGCACCAGGACGTGCGCACCGTCCAGGCCGTGGCGGTGGAGGCGCTGCTGCGCCGCCTGCCCGGTGCCCGGCTCTCCGGGCGGCCCCGGCGCGGTGGAAGACCGGGATGCTGCTGCGCGGCCCGGTTGCCCTGCCGGTCACTGGACCGGGCCGCGGGCCGCCCCTTAAGCACCGCGCAGGCGGCGTTTTAGCGCCCTGCCCGAGGCTGGTCCCGGCCTGGGTCGACGAACGAGGCGGGAGCGGCCCCATGGAACTGGCAGGGCAGCGGGTTGTGCATCGGCGGCACGTCGGGGATGGGGATGGACGTCCGCGACGCCTACCTGCACCTGATGCGCAGCGGCTGCACCACCGGTTCGGTCCTGCGGCTCGACGAACCACCGAGGACGAATCCGCCGACCACACCGAGGAGCGCGAATGCCGAACTTCGACGTAATCCTGACCGGAGGCCCGGACCACCTCCCGCGACAGCTCCGCTTCCAGCAGGTGCAGAAACTGACTGACAAGATCAAGCTCAACTTCGGAGCCGGCTACGAGCACTTCGTCCGCGACGAGACGAACCCGGTGGACGAGGAGGGCGTCCCGATCTTCCGCTGGGTCGGCCGAACCGCGATCGCGGAGTGATCCGGCCAACGCCGGCGCGCGCAATCGATGCTTTAGCAGCGGTGGTCACACTGCCACCATGACAGCACTCGACACGCGGGGCCCGTCCGCCACCGTTGCCGATCCCCGTGATCCGGTCGCCCGTCTCGAGCGCCTGCTCGACCCGGGTTCGGCCACGGTCCTGGGCAGCGCGGTGGGGGCCGAGGTCGTGGTGGCCACCGGCTTGGTCGAGGGGATCCCGGTGGTCGCCTACTGCAGTGACGCGACGACGATGGCGGGCGCGCTGGGCGCCGCCGGGGCGGGTCAGGTGGTGCGGGCGATCGAACTCGCGGTACGGCGCCGGCAGCCTGTGATCGGGCTGTGGCACTCCGGCGGCGCGAAGCTGGCCGACGGTGTGGAGTCGATGGACGGCGTCGGACGCATGTTCGCCGCCATGACCCGCGCCTCGGGGGTGGTGCCGCAGGTGTCGGTGATCCTCGGGCCCGCGGCGGGCGCCGCGGCGTATGGGCCGGCGCTCACCGACGTCGTCGTCCTGTCCACCGGGAGCGGGCGGTTGTTCGTCACGGGTCCGGACGTGGTCCGCTCGGTCACCGGCGAGGAGATCGACCAGGAGGGTCTGGGCGGCGCGGAAGCCCACGGCAGGCGGTCGGGTGTGGCACACCTGCTCGCCGACTCCGAGGACGATGCCCTCCGCACGGGCCGGGAGGTCACCGCGCTGCTCGCCGCGCCGGGGTCGGTCGACATGTCCCTGCTCGGCGAAGAGGAGGATCTACGGCTCCTGCTGCCGGACAATCCGCGCCGCGCCTACGACGTGCACCCGCTGTTGGCCCGGCTGGTGGACGGCGGGCGATTCCACGAATTCCAACCGAAGTGGGCCCGCAACGTCGTGGTCGGCTTGGGCAGGCTGGCCGGGTGCTCCGTCGGCGTGGTCGCCAACAACCCGCTGCGCAAGGGCGGCTGCCTGGACTCGCTGACCGCCGAGAAGGCGTCGCGGTTCGTGCGGATGTGCGACTCGCTCGGCATTCCGCTGGTCGTGGTCGTGGACGTGCCGGGCTACCTGCCCGGTGTCCGGCAGGAGTGGGAGGGCGTGGTGCGGCGGGGCGCGAAGCTGTTGCACGCGTTCGCCGAGGCGGTGGTACCGCGGGTCACGCTGATCACGCGCAAGGCGTACGGCGGTGCCTACATCGCGATGAACTCGCGGTCGCTCGGCGCGACCGCCGTGTTCGCCTGGCCGGAGGCCGAGGTGGCGGTGATGGGCGCGGAGGCGGCCGTGAAAGTCTTGCACCGCAAGAAGTTGGCGGCTGCCGGCGAGGACGGGCGGCCCGCCTTGCTGACCCGGTTGGTCGCCGAACAGGAGCAAGCCGCAGGAGGCGTGCGGCGGGGGCTCGCCCTGGGCGTCGTGGACGAGGTCGTCGAGCCCGCTCGGACGAGGCGACGCATCGCCGAGGCGATCGCGGCGACGCCGCCGGCCCGCGGGTGGCACGCGAACATACCGCTGTGAAGCCGCGGGCCCATCACGACCGGTCCGCCTGATTAACAGAATATCGACGATATTCACACCGGACAAGTGACCCATCAGGTAACGTGAATAGATCCACACTGCCTGCCACGGGGGTCAACGGCATTGAGGGAATCTCTGAAATCAGCCGTGCCTCGGTCGGTCCACGTCCGTGAGGCCCACCGACTGACCGCCGCACTGGACGTGGTCGACGCGACGAACGGCCACCTCGTCGAAGTCACCGGCGAACCCGGCAGCGGCAAGACCCGACTGGTGTCCGAACTCGTGGCGGCAGCCAACCGGCGTGGCTACGAGGTGTTGGTCGGGCGGTGCACCGAGCGCGAGCGGCACAGCGCCCTCCACCCGTTCGCGCACATGCTGCGTGGCCGCTCCGATCCCAGCACGTGCACCCGCCGCACACCGCTGGAAATGCTCGAGGTGTTCCAACTCATCGAAGCCATGGCCTGCCGGCGCACGCTTCTGGTCCTCGACGACTTCCACTACGCCGACGACAGCTCGACGGATCTCGTCGAGCGGTTGATCACGCTCACCATTCCGAACCTGCTGCTCGTGGTCGTGCACAGGCCGCGGCAGGCAGCGCAGCGCATGGTCGACGCGCTCGCGCACGCCCGGGAGATCGGCACCGCCGAACGAGTGGTCGTCCGGCCCCTGGGGCTGTCCCAGGCCGCCGAGGTGGTGGGGCTGCAAACCGACGACCCGCGGCTGCTGCGGCTGCACGAGCGCAGTGGCGGCAACCCGGCGTACCTGCTGATCCTGTCGCGAGCCGAACAGGCGCCACCGAACCAGCAGGCGGCCGGGCTGCTCGGTGAACTGGCGCCGCTCGACACCGACGAGCGGGCCGTGTTGAGGGCCGCCGCCGTCGTCGCCGGCCGCTTCGACATCGCGTGCCTGTCGGCGGTGGCGGAACGGAACCCGGACGAGGTGCGGGCGATCAGCTCCCGCCTGGTCGACCGCGACCTGTTCCGCACGGCCGGGGGCAGCATGACCTACGCGTTCCGCCACCCGGTGGTGCGCGATGTGGTCTACGACGACACCGAGCCCGAGTGGCGGGCGGCGGCACACCGGCGGGCGCTGGAGGTGATGCTGGCCCGGCAGGCCCCGTACGAGCAGCAGCACGAGCACGTGGAGGCGTTGCTGGGGTTGGCCGATCCGCAGTGCCACCGGCTGGTGGCGCGGGCGGCGGCGCAGGTCGGGGCGGACGAGCCGGTGGCCGTGGCCGAGTGGTTGGGCCGGGTGCTGGCGGTGTGGCCGGATGACGAGACGCACCAGGCGGATCGCGCGGAGGTGTCGCTCCAGCGGGCCGCCGCCCTGGCCGCGTGCGGGCGGGTCGCGGAGAGCTCGGCGCTGTACCGCGACACCCTGGCTGCGATGGGTTCGGCATCGCCGGAGGACCGGGCCAGTGCGGTGATCCGGTGCGTGCAGTTGGAGTGCATGCTGGGCTCCTTCGAGGAGGCGACGCACCTGCTGGACGCCGAGATGGCGCGGGTGCCCGCCGACCACCACGAGCTGCGGATCGAGTTGCAGCTCGCACAGCAGTTCATCTCGCTGGCACACGGCGGGCGCGGATCCCGGACCCGCATCGAGCACACGCTGCACATGGCCCTGCGCCACAGCGGGCCGATCAACCGGGTGGGTGCGCTGGCGGCGGCCGGGTTCGAGCGGCTGTTCACCGGCGACGTGCGCGGCGCGGCCGAGGCGGTGTCGGCCTGCGCGGCGATCGTGGACATGCTGGCCGACTCCGACCTCGGCCAGCACAGCGAGTACCTCGGCATGCTGGCGTGGACCGAGGTCAACATGGAGCGGTTCGCGGCGGCACGGCGGCACTTCACCCGGGCCGCCGAGCTGGTGCGCCGGCGCGGCACGCTGCACCAGGTGCCGACCATGCTGTTGGGGTTGAGCGTCACCGCGCTGCAGATCGGCGAGTTCGACAAGGCGACGGCCGCGGCGGCGGAGGCGGCCAGGTTGGCCGCCGGGATGGGCGCCGACCAACTGCGCGCCCTGGCGCTGGCGCGTGAGTCGACGTGCGCCTTGGCGGTGGAGCGCGACTGCGGCCGGGCGCTGGCGCTGGCCGAGGAGGCACTGGCGACCCTCCCGCGGGATAGCGTCTACGGGCGACCCGAGGCGGTGTTGGCGCTCGCCTTCGCGGCGCTGGCCGACGGCGACCCGTTGCGCTGCACCGCGTTGGTGCTGAGCCTGGGCGGTCCGGGCCTGCCCGGGGTTCCGCTGATCGACAGGGCGCTGTGCTATACGCGGCTGACCGAGGCCGCGGTGGCGCTGGGCGACCTGCCGGCCGCCCGTCGGTGGACCGGGGCCGCGGCATCGGCGGCGGACGCGACGGGACTGCGGTCGCAACGTGGGCACGCCTTGAGCGCGCAGGGGCACCTGCGACGCGCCGAGGGTGACGTCGAGGGCGCGGTGGCGAGCTATGCGGATGCGGCGGAGTCGTTTTCCGAGGTGCGGATGTCGGCGGCCCAGCTCCGGGCGCTGGTGGCCGCGGCGGGCAGTTCTCCTGTCGAGGGCGACGCGGTGCTGTTCATGGCGTTGGCACAGGAGCTGGTGGCCTCCTGCGGTGCCTGGGGCGACTACGAGCGGGCGCAGGCCGCGCACCCGGAGGCGTGGTCGGCACGGCCCGAGGTCGTGGACGGGACCGCGACCGCGGCGCTCACGTCGAGGGAGGCGGAGATCGCGTGGCTGGCCGCCACGGGCGAGCGCACGAAGGACATCGCCAAGGACCTCTTCCTCAGCCCGCGCACGGTGGAGACGCACCTGTCGCGCATCTACCGGAAGATGAACGTGAAGTCGCGAGCCGCGCTGGCCGGCGCGCTGCGGCTGGGCGCCTCCGGCGAGGACGCCGTCGGCAGGCCGTGACCTCCCGCCCCCGCGGACACCGGGTCCGCGGGGGTCGCGTCGGCCTCGTCCCGGCTCAGTCGGACGCGGTGATCGCCTGCTCCGGGCAGGCTCGGACGCCGGTCACCACGGCCTCGCGCAGGCCCTCGGCGACGTCGAACTCGCCCGCCTCGTTGAACCCGGTGGCGGGGTTGACCTCGAACACCCGCGGAGCCGTGAGCTGGCACAGGCCGTGCCCGTTGCACCGGTCGGCGTCGACGCGCACGTGGACCACGGCGCTCAGCCGATCGTCAGGTCGAGGCGGTCGATGCCCCGGACCGGCGTGTAGCGGTGCACCCGGGTCGAGCCGGGGGTCACGTGGTAGCGCGGGATGCGGGCGTGCCACTCCTCCAGGGCGACCTTGAGGATGCGCCGGGCCAGGTGCATGCCCAGGCAGCGGTGCGGACCGATGCCGAAGCTGAGGTGCCGGACGGCGTCGCGGCCGAAGTCCAGCTCGTCCGCGCGGTCGAACGCCTCCGGGTCGCGCCCGGACATGCCCCACGCCATGAGCACGCGGTCGCCGGCGCGCAGGGTGACGCCGTGTCGCTCGACGTCGCGGGTGACCACGCGCGCCGACGACCCCATGGCCTGGAACCGGATCAGCTCCTCGATGAGCAGCGGGACGCGGTCCGGCGACGACACGATCAGGTCCTGCACCTCCGGGTGCTCGGCCAGGTGGGCGAAGATCAGGCCCAGGATCGAGTTCGTGGTGTCCAGCGACGCCAGCATGGTCATGAAGGCGACGTTGACGACCTCGTCCTGGGTCAGCGGCCGACCGTCCACATCGGCCTTGAGCAGCAGGCTCATGACGTCCTGCCGGTTCTCGTGGCCCTCGCTGCGCCGCTTGTCCACCGACTCGGAGAAGAAGTCCCACAGCGGCTTGCTCGCCGCGTAGCGCTCCTCGTCGCTGGTGGCCAGCATGGCGCCCTTGCGCAGCCAGTCCTTGTGGTCCAGCAGGGCCTGGAGGTGCTCGCGGCCGATGCCGAAGTTGATCAGGAACGTCTCCGCGGGCAGCGGGATGGCGAACTCGGCGATCGCGTCGCACGACCCGCGCTCCACGATCGGGTCGATGAGGTCGGCCGCCGCCCGGCGGATCTCCGGCGTCAGGTGGTTGACCACGGCCGGGTTGAACACCGAGGTCAGGGTCTGCCGCCAGACGCGGTGCTCCTCGCCGTCGAGCTGCACCGGGATCTGCTTGTCCGCGTAAAGCTGCATGTGCGGGATGCTGACCTTGGCGTTGGAGAACACCTCGGGGTTCTTCGCGGCCCATTCGATGTCGGCGTAGCGGGTGAGGATCCAGAATCCACCCAGCTCCTCGGAGCGGACGACGGGGGCGTGTTCGCGCAGCTTCGCCCACTGCGAGATCGGGTCCTGTTGCAGCCAGGGCTGGAACAGGCTCCACCGTCGACCCAGTTCCTCGACGGTCTGCGGCGGCTGGACCACCGGGGGCTGGTGCATCGCCATGATCGGCTCCTCGATTTCATCGACACGAGTCGGCGCACAGGGTGACGGCTTCCGCTAAGCCGCGGCTTGTCGATTTCTAAAGCGGCACCCGGGACATCGGCACAGCGCCGCTTTAGATCCCGCACGTATGGTCCCGCACTGTCAGAGGAACAGGTGGGACGGGATCGGGATGACAGTGGACAAGTGGGTGGCGCAGGCTTTCCTCCAGGCGGTCGGACTGGGCGACGTGGACGCGGTCGAGGAACTGCTGGCGCCCGGCGCGACCTGGGAGGCAGCCGCGGCCGGTGACCACCCCTTCGGCGGCGTGCAGAGCCGTGACCAGTTCATGGGGATGGTCCGGGTGATCCGCGGCCAGTTCCCCGAGGGCATCCGGTACGAGGTGCACCGGGTGGTGGCCGAGGGCGGCGTGGTCGTGGTCGAGGCCACTGGCGACGGCCCGGTGACACCCGACCTCGTTTACCGGAATCGGCACGTTTTCATCCTCGAAGTGCGTGCCGGGAAGGTCGTCGGCGGGCGCGAGTACATGGACTCGGCGTACCTGACCGCATTCATGGCCGCACTGCCCCGGCCGAGCTGATCGGCGGTCTCGAAAACGGCTTCAGCCGCTGTTCCCGGAATGTGTCGGGAAACCGGGCGGAAATCAGACGGCGGAAAAGGAATTCAGGCATGAACGGCTCCGACGTACGCATCCTCGCCGCCGGCTCGGCGTTGCCGGGCGGGCCCGTGGGCAACGACGCCCTCGCCCGCCGGTTCGGCATGGACGCCTCCTGGCAGCAGTGGATCGACGTGTTCATCGGCACGAAGTCCCGGCACCTCGCGGTGGACCTGGACACCGGCGAGGTGCGGACGACGCTCGCCGAGTTGGGCGCGGAGGCGGCGCGCCGGGCACTGGAAGCCGCGGGGGTGCGGCCCCGGGACGTCGACCTGGTCGTGATGGCCACCGCCACCCCGGACCAGTTGATGCCGGCCACGGTCAACATGGTCGCCGAGCGGCTGGGCGTGGACGGCGTGCCGACCTACCAGTTGCAGTCCGGCTGCACGGGCGCGGTCGCCGCGCTGGACGTGGGCGCACAACTGCTGCGCGCCGGCGGGAAGCCCGCGACGGCGCTGGTGCTGGGCGGCGACGTGTGCGCCAAGCACTTCGACGTGCACATGGACCTGCGCGGGCTGCCGCCGGACGAGCTGGTCAACGTGGTGCTGTTCGGCGACGGCGCGGGCGCGGCGGTGCTGACCACCGAACCGGTCGACGACGCGGCGGTCCTGCACCACGTGATCAACCGGCTGACCGGGCTGGGTCGCGAGCCCGGCCAGGTCGTGGAGTGGTTCGGCCAGGCCGACCGCGAGCGCGGCCCGGCGCTGCGCGAGGACTACAAGGCCATCGAGCGGCTGGTGCCGGAGATGTCGGTGGAGATCCTCAAGGAGCTGCTGGACACCATGGGGTGGAGCGGCACCCACGTCGACTACCTGCTGCCGCCACAGCTTTCGGGCACGATGACCGACCGCATCGTCGCCGACCTCGGCCTGACCACCGCCGAGGAGGTGAGCTGCGTGGCGGAGATCGCCAATGTCGGCAACGCGGCGCCGTTCGTGCAGTTGGAGCGGTTGCTGCCGGAAATGGTCGCCGGCGACCGCGCCATCGGCATCGCCGTCGAGTCCAGCAAGTGGATCAAGGCCGGCTTCGCGGTGGGCAAGCGGTGAGCGCCTCGGTGGGGCTCGACCGGCTGACCGAACTGCACCGCGCCGACGCGCTCGCCGAGCGGTACGCCGAGGTGCCCGCGCTGCTGGCCGGGCTGTCCGGCGACGAGCTGACCCGGGCCGGACGGCTGCTCGACCGGGTGGACCCGGACGCGGTGGTGGGCGTGCCCGCGGTGTCGGTGGCGATCACCGGCAACGGCACGCTCGCCACGTTGACCGCGCCGCTGACCGCGGAGATCGCCCGGCACGGCCTGCTGGCCCGCACCCGGCTCGGCGACTTCGGCTCCTGGGTGACCGACCTGTCCGACCCCGGCGGCGACCTGCTGGGCGGCGCCCCGCACGACCTGGTGCTGTGCGTGCTGGACCACCGGGTGGTGTTCGACGAGGTCCCGACGCCGTGGCGGTGGGAGGACGTGGCGGAGGCGCTGGCGGCCAAGATCGCCCTGCTGGGCGCGGTCGCGGCCCGGCACACCACCGGCACGCTCGTGCTCAACACGCTGCCGCTGCCGCACACCGTCGCGGCGCAACTGGTGGACCTGCGGGCACGCGCCCGGCTGGGCGCGGTGTGGCGCGAGGCGAACGCGCGGCTGCTGCGCCTGGTCGAGGACCACCCGGCGGTGGTCGTGATCGACCTGGACACCCTGCTCACCGAGCCGATCGCGGCGAGCGACAGCCGGCTCAGCGCCTACGTCAACGCCAACCTGTCCCCCGACCTGCTGGCCCGCTACGCCCGGCAGGTCGGCCACCTGGCGCGCAACGCGACCGGGCGGACCAAGAAGGTCCTCGCGCTCGACCTGGACGACACCGTGTGGGGCGGGGTGCTCGGCGAGGTCGGCCCGGACGGCGTGGAGGTCGGCGACACCTACCGCGGCGAGGCGTTCACCGCGTTCCAGCGGGTCGCCGGGCAGCTCGCGGCGCAGGGCGTGCTGCTGGCCGCGGTGAGCAAGAACGATCCGGAGGTCGTGCGCGAAACGCTGCGCACCCACCCTCGGCTGGCGCTGCGCGAGGACGACTTCGTGCGGGTGGCCGCGAACTGGCGGCCCAAGCACGACAACCTGACCGAGCTGGCCGCGGACCTGAACCTGGGGGTGGACAGCCTGGTGTTCGTCGACGACAGCTCCTACGAGTGCGGGCTGGTCCGGCACGCGCTGCCCGGCGTCGCGGTCGTGCAGGTCGACGCCGAACCGGCGCTGCACGTGGAGAAGCTGCTGCGCGACGGCTGGTTCGACGTGCCGCGGGTGACCGACGAGGACCTGGCACGGCCCGCGCGGTACCGCGACGAGCTGGCGCGCGCGGACTTCCTCCAGAGCTTCCCGTCGCTGGAGGACTACCTGGCGCAGCTCGGCGTGTGGGTCCACCTGGGCGGGATCGGCCCGGCGGACGTGCCGCGGGTCTCGCAGATGACGTTGCGCACCAACCAGTTCAACCTCACCACGCGCCGCCTCCAGCAGGCGGACGTCGCCGCGCTGCTGGAGGACCCGGCCGCCACCGTGTACGGCATCCGCTCCGGGGACCGGTTCGGTGACAACGGCCTGGTCGGCGCGGTGTTCACCCGGCGCGCCGGCGCGTCGGTGGAGATCGAGAACTTCCTGCTGAGCTGCCGGGTGTTCGCGCGCGGCGTGGAGCAGGCCGCGCTGAGCGGGGTGCTGCGCCGGGCGCGGG
This sequence comes from Actinosynnema sp. CS-041913, assembly GCF_050942485.1. Taxonomy (NCBI): domain Bacteria; kingdom Bacillati; phylum Actinomycetota; class Actinomycetes; order Pseudonocardiales; family Pseudonocardiaceae; genus Actinosynnema; species Actinosynnema sp. CS-041913. Next base: position 6,127,387 of record NZ_CP192037.1, read on the forward strand.
ACGCCGGCGCGGCCGAGGTGCTGGCCCGCCACGTGCCGAGCGCCAAGAACGGCAAGGTCGCCGAGTTCTACCCGCACAACGGGTTCACCGAGATCGCGCGGGACGGCTCGGGCGCGGTCTTCCGCCACGACCTGGCCCGCATCGACCACGTCCCCGACCACGTCCGCGACGCCACAACCGCCGAAGGGATACTCGCGTGAACACGATCGACGAGTTCGTCGCCCTGCTCACCGACGAGGTCGGCGTGCCGGTCACCGAGGCCGACCTCGACGCCGTCCTCGACCACGTGCCGGGCTGGGACTCGGTGCACCTGCTCGCCCTGGTGATGGCGCTGGAGCGGAGCACGGGCCGCACCATGCCGATGGCCGAGCTGCTGGCGGCGTCGAGCCTCGGCCACATCTACCGCCTGGCGGTGGCGTCGTGACCGGACGACCGTTCCCCCGCCGACGCCGGCAGACCCTCCACTTCCTGGCCCAGATCCGGGCCGTCGCGCCGGTGTTCCTGGACACCGAGGTGGACATGGGCGGCGTGCTCTCCCACCGCGACCGGGCCCGGCAGGTCGGCACGCGGTACTCGTTGGTGACCTACGTCCTGCACGCGGGCGCTCAGGTGCTGGCCAAGCACCCGCAGGCCAACGCGGCCATCCGCGGCGCGCTGCGGCCCCGGGTCGCGCACTACGAGGCGGTCAACGCCAAGCTCGCCCTCGACCGCACCCTCGACGGCCAGCGCGCCGTGCTGTCCGCCGTGCTGCCCGACCTGGCCGACACCGACCTGGACGGCATCCAGGAGCAGGTGTCGCACTACCGGGACGGCGACGCGGAGCGGATGCCGGAGTTCGCGGGCGTGCGGCGGTTGCAGGGTCTGCCCGTGCCGCTGGGACGGCTCGCGTTCCGCCGGTTCGTCGGCCCGCTGCACCGCCGCAACGAGGTGTTCGGCACGTTCGCGGTGACCTCGCTCGGGCACCGCGCGGTCGACTCGTTCCACTCCGTCGGCGGCACGACCGTGACGCTCGGCGTGGGCCGGGTGCTGCCGCGCCCGGTGGTCCGCGACGAGGCCGTGGTGGTGGCGCCGGTGATGCGGTTGAGCCTGTCGTTCGACCACCGCGTCATCGACGGCGCGGAGGCGGCGGACGTGCTCACCGAGATCAAGGACGCCCTGGAGAGCTACGGCGGTGCCGGGTGAACGACGTGGCGGAGCTCAAGCGGTTCATCGTGGTGCACGCCAAGGCCCAGGGGCTGCGGCCCGCCGCCTACCAGCCCGTGCTCGACGGCATCGACTCCGACGTGGACGGCGAGCCCCGGTCGTGGGCGACGGCGTGGCGGGCCTCCGGTGAGGCGCTGGAGCGTGCCGGCAGGGCGCTGGACGCGTCCCGCCGGTACGTGATGGCGCGCTTCCCCTACGTCGACGGCCCGGCGCGGCGCGACGCCCAGGAGCGCTACCTGCGGTTGTTCGTGCGGTGGGCCGCCGCGCAGCGCGACGTCCGGCCCCTGGAGGTGCGGGTCGGCGACGCCGTCGTGCGGTGCTGGACGACCGGCTTGTCCGCGGCGGCGCCCCGACCACTCGTGCTGATCATGGGCGGCATCGTCAGCGTCAAGGAGCAGTGGGCGCCGACGCTGCGGCTGGCCGACCGGCTCGGCCTGGCCGCCGTGGTCACCGAGATGCCCGGCGTCGGCGAGAACGCGTTGCGCTACGGCCCGGACAGCCACCGCATGATCTCCGCGGTGCTGGACGCGGTGTCCGACCGGGCCGACGCGAGCCGGACCACCGCGCTGGCGTTGAGCTTCAGCGGGCACCTGGCGCTGCGCTGCGCCGTCGAGGACCGCCGCATCGCGGGCATCGTCACGGCCGGCGCGCCGGTCTCGGCGTTCTTCACCGACAGGCGGTGGCGCGAAGGCGTGCCGCGGCTGACCACGGACACCCTGGCGCACCTGACCGGCGAGCCCGCCGACGCGCTCGACGACCTGCTCCCCGCCCTCGCCCTGACCACCGACCAGCTCGACGCGCTGGACGTCCCGGTGCGCTGCCTGGTCAGCGGGCGCGACGAAGTGATCCCGCCGGACGACGCGCGGCTGCTCCGCGACCACGTCCGCGACCTGCGGGTGCAGCAGAACGACGACTACCACGGCTCACCGCGGCACGTGCTCGACAGCAGGCTCTGGGTCGTCGAATCCCTGCTGCGGCTGACCGGCGGGCGGGGGCTGCGCCCCGCGCTCGTGCGCGGCCTGCGGACGCTGGCGCGCACCTGGCAGCCACTCACCTCCGACCGATAGGCACTGGTCACCATGCGTGAACTCGAAACGGACGCCACCGATGCGATCGCGATCGTCGGCCTGTCGTGCCGGCTGCCCGGCGCGGACGACCCGCGGCAGCTATGGGAGCTGCTCGGCGGGGGTCGCAGCGCCATCGGCGACCCGCCCGCCGACCGACCGGGACTGCCCCGCCGCCCCGGCGGCCACCTGGCCGACGTCAGCGGGTTCGACGCCGCGTTCTTCGGCGTCAGCCCGCGCGAGGCGACGGCGATGGACCCCCAGCAGCGGCTGGTCCTCGAACTGGCCTGGGAGGCGTTGGAGGACGCGCGGATCGTGCCCGCCGCGCTCGGCGGCACCCGCACGGGCGTGTTCATCGGCGTCATCGCCGACGACTACGCCGCGCTGGCGCACCGGCGGGGCGCGGACGGGATCACGCAGCACAGCCTGGTCGGCCTCAACCGGGGCGTGATCGCCAACCGGGTCTCCTTCGCGCTCGGCCTGCACGGCCCCAGCGCCGCGGTGGACACCGGGCAGTCGTCGTCGCTGGTGGCCGTGCACCTCGCCGCGGAGAGCCTGCGCCGCGGAGAGTCCACGACCGCCCTCGCCGGCGGGGTGAGCCTCAACCTGGTCGCGGACAGCACGATCGGCGCGGAGCGGTTCGGCGCGCTGTCACCGGACGGGCGCAGCTTCACGTTCGACGCCCGCGCCAACGGGTACGTGCGCGGCGAGGGCGGCGGGTTGGTGGTGCTCAAGCCGCTGGCTTCGGCGCTCGCCGAGGGCGACCGGGTGCTGGCGGTGCTGCGCGGCAGCGCGATGAACAACGACGGTGCGACCGACTCGCTGACCACGCCGAGCCCGGACGGGCAGCGCGAGGTGCTGCGCGCGGCGTACCGGCGGGCGGACGTGCCCGTCGAGTCGGTGCAGTACGTCGAGCTGCACGGCACCGGCACGCGCGTCGGCGACCCGGTCGAGGCGTCCGCGCTGGGCGCGGTGTTCGGCCGCTCCCCCGGTGACGCGCTGCGCGTCGGGTCGGTCAAGACCAACATCGGGCACCTGGAGGGTGCGGCGGGCATAGCCGGCCTGCTCAAGGCGGTGTTGAGCATCCGGCACCGCGAGCTGGTGCCGAGCCTGAACTTCGAGACGCCCAACCCGGACATCCCGCTGGCCGAGCTGGGCCTCGCGGTGCAGGTCGCGCGGGAGCCGTGGCCGCACTCCGAGCGGAGGCTGTACGCGGGCGTCAGCTCGTTCGGCATGGGCGGCACGAACTGCCACGTCGTGCTGTCCGACTGGCCCGTGCCCGCCGAGCCCGAGCAGCCGGTCCTGGCGGGACCGGTGCCCCTGGTGCTGTCGGGCAAGTCGGCCGCCGCGCTGCGCGCTCAGGCGCGCGCGCTCGTGCCGCTGCTCGACACCGACCGGCCGGCCACCGTGGCGCGGTCGCTGGTGGCCACGCGCACGCAGTTCGACCACCGGGCCGTGGTGATCGGCGACGGCACCGAGGCGGTCGCGCGGCTGGAGGCGCTGGCGTCGGACCAACCGGCGATCGGCGTCGTGACCGGTCGCGCGGAGTCTGGCGGGTTGGCTTTTCTGTTCTCGGGGCAGGGCAGTCAGCGTGCCGGTATGGGCTTGGAGCTGTACCGGTCACAACCGGTCTACGCCGTCGCGTTCGATGAGGTGTGTGCCGAGTTGGACAGGCACCTGGACCGGTCCATCGCCGAGGTCATCGCCGACGAACCCGACCTGCTCAACCAGACCGGCTACACCCAACCCGCACTGTTCGCCGTCGAAGTCGCCCTCTACCGGCTCCTGCGCCACCACGGCGTCACCCCTGACTACCTGCTCGGGCACTCCATCGGTGAACTCTCCGCCGCCCACGTCGCCGGAGTCCTGTCGCTGTCCGACGCCGCCATCCTGGTGTGCGCCCGCGCCCGCCTGATGCAGAACCTCCCCGCCGGCGGTGCGATGGCAGCACTCCAAGCCGACGAACAACAAACCCGCGAATGGCTCCTGCCGGGCGTCGACATCGCCGGCCTCAACAGCCCCGACACCACCGTCATCTCCGGCAACACCGACGCCGTCGAGCAGATGATCAAGACCTGCAAGGCATCCGGGCGCAAAGCCACCCGGCTCACCGTCAGCCACGCCTTCCACTCCCACCACCTCGACCCCATCCTCAACGAACTCACCCGAATCGCCACCGGCCTGACCCACCACCCCACCCAAATCCCCGTCATCTCCAACCTCACCGGAGAACCGACCGTCTTCACTCCGCAGTACTGGGCCGAGCAGGCACGCAACGCCGTCCGCTACCACCACGGCACCACCACATTGCAAGAACTCGGCGTCACCCGACACGTCGAACTCGGACCCGACACCACCCTCAGCAGCCTGACCTCCAACACCACCCCAACACTGCGCCCCCACCAACCCGAAAACACCACCTACCTCACCGCACTCGCCACCCTCCACGTCCAAGGCGTCCCCATCACCTGGACCGACTATCTACCGCCCGCACCGGTCACCGACCTCCCCACCTACCCGTTCCAACGACACCACTACTGGCTCGGCGCCACCGAGCCCGCGCGGGTCGAGCCGGACGTGGCGCGCACCGACCCGCTCGACCTGGTCCGGGCGCACGTCGCCGTGGTCCTCGGGCACGGGACGCCGGACGAGGTCGAGGCGGGCACGGCGTTCAAGGAGCTGGGCTTCGACTCGATGACCTCGGTCGAACTGCGCAACGCGCTGAGCACCGCGACCGGCTTGTCGCTGCCGACCGGCCTGCTCTACAACCACCCGACCCCGGCGGCACTGGCCGAGCACCTGCACGACCTGATGGACGGCGTGGACCGGGACGTCGTGGTGAACGGTGTGGACGTGTCGGACGAGCCGATCGCGGTCGTCGGCATGGCGTGCCGCCTGCCCGGCGGGGTGTCCTCCCCCGAACAGCTATGGGACCTGGTGCGGACGGGCGTGGACGCCGTGGGCGACTTCCCGACCGACCGGGGCTGGGACCTCGCGCCCGGTGACTCCGCCGTGGCGCGGGGTGGATTCCTGGACGGCGCGGACCTGTTCGACCCGGAGTTCTTCGGCATCAGCCCCCGCGAGGCCACCGCCATGGACCCCCAGCAGCGGATCCTGCTGGAAACCGCCTGGGAAGCCCTCGAACGCGCGGGCATCGACCCCACGTCCCTGCGCGGTTCGCGGACCGGTGTGTACGTGGGCGCGACGGCGATGGAGTACGGCCCGCGCCTCTACCAGGACGCGGGTGGCCACGAAGGCCACGTGCTGACCGGCAGCAGCGCCAGCGTCATCTCGGGGCGGGTGGCCTACACGTTCGGCCTGGAAGGCCCGGCGGTCACCGTGGACACCGCGTGCTCGTCGTCCGTGGTGGCACTGCACCTGGCCGCTCAGGCGCTGCGGCAGGGCGAGTGCACGACGGCCTTGGCCGGTGGTGTGTCGGTGATGTCCAGTCCCGGCATGTTCGTGGAGTTCAGCCGCCAGGGTGGTCTGTCCCCGGATGGCCGCTGCAAGGCGTTCTCGGCGGAGGCGGACGGCACCGGCTGGTCGGAGGGCGCGGGCCTGCTGGTGTTGGAGCGCCTGTCCGACGCACGGCGCAACGGGCACCGCGTGCTGGCGGTCATCCGGGGTTCGGCCGTGAACCAGGACGGCGCTTCGAACGGCCTCACCGCACCGAACGGTCCGGCGCAGGAGCGCGTGATCCGCCAAGCCCTGGCCAGTGCGGGACTGTCACCGTCCGATGTGGACGCAGTCGAAGCGCACGGCACCGGCACCAGGTTGGGCGACCCGATCGAAGCACAGGCGCTGCTCTCCACCTACGGACAGGACCGCGAAGCACCACTGCACCTGGGATCGCTGAAGTCCAACATCGGCCACACCCAAGCCGCCGCAGGAGTCGCCGGCATCATCAAAATGGTGATGGCCATGCGTCACGAAACGCTCCCGGCCTCGCTCCACATCACCGAACCCACGCCACACGTCGACTGGACGACCGGCGCAATAGCACTGCTGACCCACAACATTCCGTGGCCCGAAACCGGAAGACCACGCCGAGCCGGCATCTCCTCCTTCGGCATCAGCGGCACCAACAGCCACATCATCATCGAACAGGCACCGGCGGAGGACCTGGTCGAGGAAGTTGCGGGCTTCGCGCCATGGGTGCTGTCGGCCCGGTCCGGAGCGGCGTTGGCCGAGCAGGCGCAGCACATGCTGGCACGCGTGGGTGACGCATCGACGTCGGTCGCGTGGTCCCTGGTGACGCAGCGCACCGGCTTCGCCCACCGCGCGGTGGTGGTCGGTGACCCGGAGAAGGGTCTGCGGGCCCTGGCGTCAGGCACGCCCGACGCGGCCGTGGTCACCGGGCAGGTGCAGGCAGGCGGGTTGGCGTTCCTGTTCTCGGGGCAGGGCAGTCAGCGTGCCGATATGGGCTTGGAGCTGTACCGGTCTCAGCCGGTCTATGCCGCCGCGTTCGACGAGGTGTGTGCCGAGTTGGACAGGCACCTGGACCGGTCCATCGCCGAGGTCATCGCTGCCGAGCCCGATCTGCTCAACCAGACCGGCTACACCCAACCCGCACTGTTCGCCGTCGAAGTCGCCCTCTACCGACTGCTGCGCCACCACGGCGTCACCCCTGACTACCTGCTCGGGCACTCCATCGGCGAACTGGCCGCCGCCCACGCCGCCGGAGTCCTGTCGCTGCCCGACGCCGCCACCCTCGTCTGCGCCCGCGCCCGCCTGATGCAAAACCTGCCCACCGGCGGTGCGATGGCAGCACTCCAAGCCGACGAACAACAAACCCGGGAATGGCTCCTGCCGGGCGTCGACATCGCCGGCCTCAACAGCCCCGACACCACCGTCATCTCCGGCAACACCGACGCCGTCGAGCAGATGATCAAGACCTGCAAGGCATCCGGGCGCAAAGCCACCCGGCTCACCGTCAGCCACGCCTTCCACTCCCACCACCTCGACCCCATCCTCCACGAACTCACCCGAATCGCCACCGGCCTGACCCACCACCCCGCCCAAATCCCCGTCATCTCCAACCTCACCGGAGAACCGACCACCTATACCGCCGGCTACTGGGCCGAACAAGCACGCAACACCGTCCGCTACCACCACGGCACCACCACCCTGCAACAACACGGCATCACACGACACCTCGAACTCGGACCCGACACCACCCTCAGCAACCTCACCCCCAACACCACCCCCACACTCCGCCCCCACCAACCCGAAAACACCACCTACCTCACCGCACTCGCCACCCTCCACACCCAAGGCACCCCCATCACCTGGACCGACTACCTACCCGCCGCACCAGTCACCGACCTCCCCACCTATCCGTTCCAGCGGCAGCGCTACTGGCTGACTCCGCCCCGCCCGCAGACGCCGGCGAGCCTGGGCCTGGCCGCCACCGACCACCCGCTGCTCACCGCACTCATCTCGCAGCCCGACGGCAACGGCGTGCAGCTCACCGGCACGGTGTCCCTGGCGACGCACGCGTGGTTGGCGGACCACGCCATCGGCGGCAGCGTCCTGGTGCCCGCCACCGCGCTGCTGGAGATGGCGGGGCAGGCCGCCGACCAGGTGGGCTGTTCGACGGTCGCCGAGTTGACGCTCCAGTCACCGGTCGTGGTGCCCGCCGTCGGGGACGTGCGGCTCCGGCTGGTCGTGGACGAGTCGGACGAGCGCGGTGAGTGGCAGCTATCCGTGCACTCGCGGACCGGGGACGGTCCGTGGGAGACGCACGCGACCGGTGTCCTGACCTCGGCGCGGCGGTTGGCCGGCGTCGCCGGTGGGGAGTGGCCGCCGGCAGGCGCGACGCCTGTCCCGCTGGACGGCGCGTACGACGAGCTGGCCACCCTCGGGTACGAGTACGGTCCCGCGTTCCAGGGGCTGCACGCGCTGTGGCGCGACGGCGACGACACCTACGCCGAAGTCGAGCTGCCCGCGCACCTGCACGCCGAGGCCGGCAAGTACGGCATCCACCCGGTGCTCCTCGACGCTGCCCTGCACCCGTGGGTGCTGGAGGCCGCGGGCGGGGAGCCCGACGAGATCCGGTTGCCGTTCTCGTTCACCGACTACCACCTGGGCGCGGCCGGGACGACGGCGCTGCGGGTGCGGTGGCAGCGGACGGGCGCGGACACCGCGCACCTGTGGGCGTTCGACGGCTCGGGCCTGCCCGTGGTCGAGGCCGGGTCCGCCGTGCTGCGGCCGGTGAAGCGCGCGGCCCTGGGTCGGTCACGGACTGCCGGGTCGCTGTACCGGTACGTGTGGCGGCCGGTGCCGGTGACGACCGACGAGATGCCTGCGGAGCACGCCATCGTGCTGTTCACGGAGGCCACGACCGATCCGGTGGAGCACGCGCACCGGTCGGCCGAGCGGGCGCTGCAAGCCGTGCAGGACGAGCGGTTCGCGGACACCAGGCTGGTGTTCGTCGTGGCCGAGGACGAGGTGCACGCCGCGCCCGTGGTAGGCCTCGTGCGGTCCGCGGAGACCGAGCAGCCGGGCCGGTTCCTGTTGTTGCAGACCGACAACGAGGACGACGCGCTCCGGTTGGTGGGCAGCGCGTTGGCATCGGGTGAGCCGGAGTTGGCGGTGCGCGGCGGAACCCTCCACGCACCCCGACTCACCCCCGCCACCACCACCAACCCCACACCCATCAACCCCGACACCACCATCCTCATCACCGGCGCCACCGGCACCCTCGCCACCCACCTCATCCACCACCTCATCACCCACCACCACGCCAAACACTTCCTCCTCCTCAACACCACCGGACCTCACACACCCCAAGCCCAACAACTCCTCCACCACATCCACACCCACAACGCCCACGCCACCCTCCACCCCTGCGACCTCACCAACCCCCACCAACTCCACCAAATCCTCACCACCATCAACCCCCAACACCCACTCACCACCATCATCCACACCGCAGGCACCCTCAACGACACCACCACCACCCACCTCACCCCCCACCAACTCCACACCACCCTCACCCCCAAAACCGCCACCCACCACCTCCACCACCTCACCCGACACCACCCCATCACCCACTACATCCTCTACAGCAGCATCACCACCACCACCGGAAACCCCGGCCAAGCCAACTACACCGCCGCCAACACCTACCTCAACACCCACGCCACCCAACGCCACCACAACAACCAACCCGCCACCGCACTCGCCTGGGGACTCTGGGACACCGAGGGCGGAATGGCCGGCGGGTTGTCCGCGGCGGACGTGGCGCGCTGGCGACGCCGAGGGATGCCACCCATGAGCGTCGAGGACGGCTTGGCGCTGTTCGACCTGGCGCTGGGCGCGACGGACCCCGTGCTGGTGCCCGCGGTGTTCGACATGGCGGCGCTGCGCGCGCGAGCCGACGAGGGCACGTTGCCGCCGGTGCTCTCCGAGCTGGTACCGGCGCGCCGACGCGCGGCGGTGAACGCGCGGTCCACTCAGGACGGTGACTGGGCGAGCGGGGTCGGCGCGCTGCCGGAGCAGGAACGACGGGCGGTGGTGGCCGATGCGGTGTCGCAGACGGTCGCGCTGGTGCTCGGCTACGACGGGGACGCCTCGGTCGACCCGGCGCGGACGTTCCGCGAGTTGGGCTTCGACTCGCTGACGGGCGTGGAGCTGCGCAACCACCTCAACGCCGTCACCGGGCTGCGCCTGCCCACCACCCTCGTCTTCGACCACCCGTCACCGGACGCCGTCGCCGAGTTCATCCTGGGCCGGGTCACCGGTGAATCGAGGTCCCGGCGGGTGACCGTGACGACGAGTGCGGTGGACGAGCCGATCGCCATCGTCGGCATCGGCTGCCGCTACCCGGGAGACGTCACCACACCCGACGAACTCTGGCGACTCGTCGCCGAAGGCCGTGACGCCATCGGCGACTTCCCGGTTGACCGGGGTTGGAACGTGGAGGAGCTGTTCGACCCGGACCCCGACGCGGTGGGGCGGACGTACACCCGTCACGGCGGTTTCCTGTACCGGGCGGCGGACTTCGACGCCGACTTCTTCGGCCTCAGCCCCCGCGAAGCCACCGCCACCGACCCACAACAACGACTCCTCCTCGAAACCGCCTGGGAAGCAATCGAACGAGCCGGAATCGACCCCGCCACCCTCCACGGCACACCCACCGGCGTCTACACCGGCGTCATGTACAACGACTACGGCACCCGCCTGGCCTCCGCCCCGGACGGCTACGAAGGCCACCTCCTGACAGGCACGATCTCCAGCGTGGTGTCGGGCCGCATCGCCTACACCTACGGGTTCGAAGGCCCCGCCCTCACACTCGACACCGCCTGCTCCTCCTCACTCGTCGCCATCCACCTCGCCACCCAAGCACTACGACAAGGCGAATGCACCCTCGCCCTCGCCGGCGGCATCACCATCATGTCCACACCCAACACCTTCATCGAATTCAGCCGCCAACGCGGACTATCCCCCGACGGCCGCTGCAAACCATTCGCCGCCACCGCCGACGGCACCGGCTGGTCCGAAGGCGCAGGCCTCCTCCTCCTCGAACGCCTCTCCCACGCACAACACAACGGCCACCCCGTCCTCGCGGTCATCCGCGGCTCCGCCGTCAACCAGGACGGCGCATCCAACGGACTCACCGCACCCAACGGACCCTCACAAGAACGCGTCATCCGCCAAGCCCTCGCCAGTGCGGGACTGACACCGTCCGAAGTGGACGCCGTCGAAGCACACGGCACCGGCACCAGGTTGGGCGACCCCATCGAAGCCAACGCCCTGCTCGCCACCTACGGACAGAACCGCGAAGCACCACTGCGCCTGGGATCGCTGAAGTCCAACATCGGCCACACCCAAGCCGCCGCAGGAGTCGCCGGCATCATCAAAATGGTGATGGCCATGCATCACAAGACGCTCCCCGCCTCGCTCCACATCACCGAACCCACACCACACGTCGACTGGACCACCGGCGCGGTGGAGCTGCTGACCCACAACATCCCGTGGCCCGAGACCGGAAGACCACGCCGAGCCGGTATCTCCTCCTTCGGCATCAGCGGCACCAACGCCCACGTCATCGTCGAACAGGCGCCCGTGGCCGAAGCGGTCACCGCGACCGGGACCGACCTCCCGCTCCTGCTGTCGGCCAAGAGCCCGGAGGCGTTGGCCGCCCGCGCGGAGCAACTCGAAAGCTTCGCGCCCGAGGAGGTGGCAGTCGCCCTGGCGACGCGGACGCCGCACCTGCCGGTGCGCGCGGCCGTCACGGGCGGCGACCACGCGGCGGCGCTGCGGGCGCTGGTGACGGGCGAGCCGGCCGGGAACCTGCTGCTGGGCACGGCAGTGCGGGGCAAGACGGCGTTCGTGTTTCCCGGTCAAGGTCCCCAATGGACCGGCATGGCCCTCCAACTCGCCGCCACCTCACCCACCTTCGCCCACCAACTCGACCTCTGCGCCCAAGCACTCCACCCCCACACCGGACACCACCTCCACCACCAACTCACCCAACCACTCACCACCACCGACACCATCCAACCCGCCCTCTGGGCCACCATGATCAGCCTCGCCACCCACTGGCAACACCACGGCACCCACCCCCACACCCTCATCGGACACAGCCAAGGCGAAATCGCCGCCGCCCACATCGCCGGCGCACTCACCCTCCACGACAGCGCCAAAATCATCACCCTCCGCAGCAAAGCCATCACCACCCTCACCACCACCACCGGCGGCATGCTCTCGATCCAGCTCCCGGTGGCGCGGGTGCAAGCCCTGCTGCCGGACGACGTGTCGGTGGCGGCGGTCAACGGGCCGCGGTCGGTGGTCGTCGCGGGTTCGGCGGCGTCGTTGGACGACCTGCAGATCCGCTGCGCGGCGGCAGGCGTCCGGACCCGGCGCGTGGCCGTCGACTACGCCTCGCACTCCGCCCACGTGGACGCCCTGCGCGAAGAGATCATGACCGCACTGGCCGACATCGAGCCGATGCCGACGAAGATCCCGTTGCTGTCCACGGTGACCGGCGAGCTGGTGCGCGGCGAGGACCTGGACGCGGACTACTGGTTCCGCAACCTGCGGCAGACCGTGCTGTTGGAGGAGGTGACCCGGACGCTGCTGCGGGAGGACCACCGGGTGTTCATCGAGGTCAGCCCGCACCCCGTGCTGACGACCGCGATGCAGGAGACCATCGAGGACGTCGGTGTCACCGACGCGGTGACCGTGCCGACGCTGCGCCGCGACGACGGCGGACGCGACCGGTTCCTGGCTTCCCTGGCCCAAGCGCACGTGCACGGCGTCCCGGTGGACTGGTCCGTCGCGGCAGGCGTGGGTGCCGGCACGGGTGCAGGCACGGGTGCCGGCGCGGTCCACCTGCCCACCTACCCGTTCCAGCGCAAGCGCTACTGGCTGGACCGGCCGGTGGCCGACGCCGACGCGGGCAGCCTCGGGTTGGCGGTGGACCCGCACCCGCTGGCCGGTGCGGCGCTGGCCGTGGCCGGGTCGGACACCGTGGTGCTGACCGGCCGCATCTCGACGCGGTCGCAGCCGTGGCTGGCCGACCACGCCGTGGCCGGGGTGGTGCTGCTGCCCGGCACGGCGTTCGCGGACCTGGCGATCCGCGCCGGTGACCGCGTCGGCCTGGACGTGCTGGAGGAGTTGACGCTCGGGTCGCCGCTGGTGCTGCCGGACCGGGCGGGTGTGCAGGTGCAGGTGGTGCTGGACGCCCCGGACGACGAGGGCCGCCGCGCCATCGCGGTGCACGCCCGTCCCGAGTCCGACGACGACCTGCCGTGGACCACGCACGCCACGGGTGTGCTCGGCACGGCCGTCGGGACGCCGACGCCGGTGGTCGAGTGGCCACCGGCGGGCGCGACGGCGGTGGACCTGTCATCGGCGTACGAGTCGCTGGCGGCCCGGGGTTTCGAGTACGGGCCCGCGTTCCGCGGCCTGCGGGCGCTGTGGCGGTCGGGGAAGGAGCTGTACGCCGAGGTCCGACTGCCCGAGGACGTCGCGACGGCCGGTTTCGGCCTGCACCCGGCGCTGTTCGACGCCGCGCTGCACCCGCTGGTCCTGGACGGTGACGGCGTGCGGCTGCCGTTCGCGTGGACCGGGGTCCGGCTGCACGCGGTCGGAGCCGAGGAGGTGCGCGTGGTGCTCACGCCGACCGCGGGCGGCACGGCGCTGCGCGTGCTGGACCCGACCGGCGCGCCCGTCGCGTCGGTGGAGTCCCTGGTGCTGCGCGACGTGCCGCTGGAGCGGTTGGCGGCCGAGGCCGACCACCCCCTCCACGAGGTCGAGTGGGTGCCTGCCGGCGCGGACGGCGAGGTGCCGGACTGGGTTGTGCTCGACGACGCCGATCTGGGGCTGCCCGCCCCGCTCGGCACGGTCGCGGCACTGGCGGACGTGCCGGTCACGCCGGTCCTGCTCGTGCCGTGCCCGGAGGGCGCAGACCCGGCCGGCACGGCCCACCGCGTGCTGGGGTTGGCCCGGGAGTGGCTGGCGGACGAGCGGTTCGCCGACTCGCGGATGGTGGTCGCGACGCTCGCCGGCGACCTGGGCGCGAGCACGGCGTGGGGCCTGGTGCGCACCGCGATGACCGAGCACCCCGACCGGTTCGGCCTGCTGGAGCTGCCCGACTGGACCACCGACCCCGGTCCGGCGCTGGCCGGTGAGGCGCAGACCGCCGTGCGGGACGGCGTGGTGCTGGCGCCCCGCCTGACCAGGTCCGTGCCCTGTGACGCCGCGACGGTGTTCCGCACCGGCGGCACGGTGCTGATCACCGGTGCGACCGGCACCCTCGGCCGCCTGGTCGCCGGGCACCTGGTCACCCGGCACGGGGTGCGTGACCTGCTGCTCACCAGCCGTCGTGGCCGCGCCGCCGAGGGCGCGGTGGAGCTGGAGGCCGAGTTGGTGGCGCACGGCGCGTCGGTGGCGTTCGCGGCGTGCGACGTGGCCGACCGGGACGCGCTGGCGGCGCTGCTGGCCGGCGCGGGGGTGACGGCCGTCGTGCACGCGGCAGGTGTGCTCGACGACGCCACGCTGGAGGCGCTGACCCCGGAGCGGCTGGACGCGGTGCTGCGGCCGAAGGTGGACGCGGCGCGCAACCTGCACGAGCTGACCGCCGACCTGGACGCGTTCGTGCTGTTCTCGTCGCTGGCGGGCACGGTCGGCACGGCCGGGCAGGCGAACTACGCGGCGGCCAACACCTACCTCGACGAGCTGGCCCGCCACCGGCACGGCCTGGGGCTGCCCGCGGTGTCGTTGGCGTGGGGCCTGTGGGCGGACGACAGCGGCATGACCGCACGCCTGACCGCGGTGGACCGGGCGCGGCTGACGCGCTCCGGCGTCGCCCCGCTCGACGCGGACACCGGCCTGGCGCTGTTCGACGCGGCGCTGGACTCGGCCGCGCCGGTGGTCGTGCCCACCCGGCTGGACCGGGTGGCGCTGCGCGCGTCGGCCGCCGCCGGGGCGCTGTCACCGCTGTTCGCCGACCTGGTGCGCGGCGTGCGGCCGACGGCGTCCGCCGCGACCCGCGCGGGCACGTTGTCGCTGCGCGACCGGCTCGGGCCGCTGTCCGGGCCGGAGCGGGAGCGCGTGCTGCTCGACGTGGTGCGGTCGAGCGCGGCGGCGGTGCTCGGGCACGCGGGCGCGGAGTCGGTGCCCGTCGAGCGCGCGTTCAGCGACCTGGGCTTCGAGTCGTTGACCGCGGTGGAGCTGCGCAACCGGCTCGCCGCCGCCACCGGCCTGCGGCTGCCCGCCACGCTGGTGTTCGACCACCCGAACCCGCCGGCGCTGGCGCGGTTCCTGCGCACCGAGCTGCTCGGCGACCCGGACTCGTCGGCCGACGAGCGGGTGGGCCGGGTCCGCGTGGCGGCCCCGGTGGACGAGCCGATCGCGATCGTCGCGATGGCGTGCCGCTACCCCGGCGGGGTGACCTCGCCGGAGGACCTGTGGTCGCTGGTGTCGGACGGGCGCGACGCCATCGGGGGCTTCCCCGCCGACCGGGGTTGGGACCTCGACGGCCTCTACGACCCGGACCCCGACCACGCGGGCACCTCGTACACCCGTCAGGGGGGCTTCCTCTACGACGCGACCGACTTCGACGCCGGGCTGTTCGGCATCAGCGCCCGCGAGGCCACCGCGATGGACCCTCAGCAGCGACTGCTGCTGGAGGTGTCGTGGGAGGCGTTCGAGCGCGCCGGGATCGACCCCTTGTCGTTGCGCGGCAGCCAGACCGGCGTGTTCGCCGGGGTCATGGCCAACGACTACGCGGCGCGGCTGAAGGACGCGCCCGAGGCGATGGAGGGCTTCCTGTCGGTCGGCAGCACGGTCAGCGTCGCCTCCGGGCGCGTCGCCTACGCGTTCGGCCTTCAGGGCCCGGCGATCACGGTGGACACGGCGTGCTCGTCGTCGCTGGTGTCGATGCACCTGGCGGCGCAGGCGCTGCGGCGCGGCGAGTGCGACCTGGCGCTGGCCGGCGGGGTGACGGTGCTGGCCGCGCCGACGCTGTTCGTGGAGTTCAGCCGGCAGCGCGGGCTGTCGCCGGACGGGCGCTGCAAGTCGTTCTCGGCCGCCGCGGACGGCGCGGCGTGGGCCGAGGGCGCGGGTCTCGTGCTGCTCGAACGGCTGTCCGACGCGCAGCGCAACGGCCACCACGTGCTGGCCGTCGTGCGCGGGTCGGCGGTCAACCAGGACGGCGCGTCCAACGGCCTCACCGCGCCGAACGGCCCGGCGCAGGAACGGGTGATCCGGCAGGCGCTGGACAGCGCGGGCCTGTCCCCCTCCGACGTGGACGCGCTGGAGGCGCACGGCACCGGCACGACGCTGGGTGACCCGATCGAGGCACGCGCGGTGCTGGCCGCCTACGGGCAGGACCGGAGCACGCCGCTGCTCATGGGTTCGGTGAAGTCGAACATCGGGCACGCGCAGGCCGCGGCGGGCGTCGCGGGCGTGATCAAGGTGGTGATGGCGATGCGGCACGGCGTGCTGCCGCGCAGCCTGCACATCGACGAGCCGACGCCGCACGTGGACTGGGATTCGGGCGCGGTGCGGCTGCTGACCGAGCCGGTCGAGTGGCCCGCCGCGGGCCGGCCGCGGCGGGCGGCGGTGTCGTCGTTCGGCATCAGCGGGACCAACGCCCACCTGATCGTGGAACAGGTCGAGCCGGAGGAGGAAGCGCCCGCCGCGGCGACGGCACCGGTGCTGCCGCTCGTGCTCGCCGGGCACACCCCCGCCGCGCTGGACGCCGCCGCCGACCGCCTCGCCGGGGCGCTGGCCGCCGGCACGTCCCCGGCCGGTGCCGCGCGGACACTGCTGGCGGGACGGGCCGCGCTGCCGCACCGCGCCGTGGCGCTGGTGTCGGGTGACGACGACCCCGCCGCCGAGGTGGGCGGGTCGGTGCGCGGCACGGCGGTGGACGGCGGGCTGGCGTTCCTGTTCACCGGCCAGGGCAGCCAGCACCTCGGCATGGGCGCGGGGCTGCACGCCGCGTACCCGGTGTACGCGGAGGCGTTCGACGCGGTGTGCGCCGAGGTGGACCAGTGGCTGCCGCGACCGCTGCGCGAGGTGGTGTTCGGCGAGGAGCAGTCGCTGCTGGACGACACCGGCTTCGCCCAGCCCGCCCTGTTCGCCACCGAGGTCGCCGTGTTCCGGCTGCTGTCCTCCTGGGGGCTGCGCCCGGACTTCCTCACCGGCCACTCCGTCGGCGAGATCGCAGCCGCGCACGTCGCGGGTGTGCTGTCACTGCCCGATGCCGCCCGGCTGGTCGCGGCACGTGGGCTGCTCATGCGGGCGATGCCCGCCACCGGCGCGATGCACGCGGTGCGGGCGACCCTCGACGAGGTCGCGCCCCTGCTGGTCGGCCTGGAGGACCTGGTGGACGTGGCGGCGGTCAACGGCCCGGACTCCGTGGTGATCTCCGGTGACGCCGAGGCCGCCGGGCGCGTCGTCGCCGCGCTGGTGGGACGGGGCCGCAAGGTCACCCGGCTGCGGGTGAGCCACGCGTTCCACTCCCCGCACGTGGACGCGGTGGCGGACGAGTTCCGCACCGTCGCGGAGAGCCTGGCCTACGCCGCGCCGGCCATCCCGGTGGTCTCCGCCCTGACCGGCGGTCCGGTCGGTGCGGCCGAACTCGGCGACCCCGGCTACTGGGTGCGGCACGTCCGGCAGCGGGTGCGGTTCCTCGACGCGATGCGCGCGCTGGGCGACGCGGGCGTGCGGACGTTCGTCGAGGTCGGCCCGGGCGGCGCGCTGAGCGGCCTGGCCCAGGACTGCCTCGGCGAGGATGTCGTGGCGGCTCCCGTGCTGCGCCGGGACCGGCCGGAGCCGCGGACCGCGCTGACCGCGGTGGCGTGGGCGCACGTGCGCGGCGCGGACGTGGACTGGACCGCGGTGGTCCCGCCCGGTCCGGCGGCCGACCTGCCCACCTACCCGTTCCAACGGCAGCGGTTCTGGCTCACCGGGAGCCGGTCCGGCGGCGACGTGGCCTTGGTCGGACTGTCCGACGCCGGGCACCCGCTGCTCGGCGCCGCGGTGCCGTTGGCCGACTCGGGCGGTGTGCTGTTCACCGGTCGGGTGTCCGCGCGCAGCCACCCGTGGCTGGCCGACCACGCGATCGGCGGCACCGTGCTGGTGCCGGGGACCGCGCTGGTGGAGATGGCGCTGCACGCCGGCGCGTCGTCCGGTTGCGACCGGCTGGACGAACTGGTGCTGCGCGCCCCGGCCGTGCTGCCGCAGGACGCGGCGTTGCAGTTCCAGGTGATCGTGAGCGGTCCGGACGACAGCGGTGCGCGGCGGGTCGGCGTGCACTCGCGGGTGGACCGCGCCGACGAACCGTGGATCACCAACGCCGTCGGCGCCCTGTCGGCCGACCCCCACCCGGGCGAGGCCCCGCTGACGTGGCCCCCGGCGGCGCAGGCCGTGCCCGTGGACGACCTGTACGACGACCTGGCCGACCGGGGCTACCGGTACGGACCGGCGTTGCGCGGCCTGCGGGCCGTGTGGCGGGCCGGCGACGAGGTGTGGGCCGAGGCGCGGCTGGACGGCGACGCCGACCGGTTCGCGGTGCACCCCGCGCTGCTCGACGCCGTCCTACACGCCCTGATCCCGTCGACATCGGGCACGCCGCGGCTGCCGTTCTCGTTCACCGGGGTCCGGCTCGCGGCGGTGCGGCCGACGACGCTGCGCGCCAGGCTCGTCACGGGCGCGGACGGTGCGGTCGAGGTCGTCCTCGCCGACGGCGCGGGCACGCCGGTCGGCTCCATCGCCGCGCTGGTCACCCGGCCGGTCCCGGTGGAGGGGCTGTCCGCCGCGGCCCACACCGACCTGCTGTTCGGGGTGGACCACGTCGAGGTGGACGTGCCGCCGGGCGACCACGCCCCCCGCGTGCTGACCGTGCGGGACGCGGAGGTCGACGAGGCCCACGGCCTCACCGTCGAGGTGCTGGACGCCGTCCGGACGTGGTTGGCCGCCGAGGAGCCGGGCGAGCTGCTCGTGGTCACCCACGACGACCTCGCGCACGCCGCCGTGCGGGGCCTGCTCGGCGCGGCGCGGTCCGAGCACCCCGGTCGGGTCCGGCACGTGGTCACCGACGACCACCCCGCCAGCCGGGCGGCGCTGCCCGCCGTCCTCGCCTCCGGCCTGCCGCACGCGGTGCTGCGGGCGGGGCGAGCCCACGCGCCGCGGCTCACCCGGCTGCGCGAACCCGGCGGACCGGTCGACTTCGGCGGCGGCACGGTGCTCGTCACCGGCGGCACCGGGGCGCTGGGCGCGGAGGTCGCGCGGCACCTGGTGACCGCGCACGGCGTGACCGACCTGCTGCTCATCGGCCGGCACGGCGGCGGTGAGGCGCTGGTGGCCGAACTGGTCGGGCTCGGCGCCCGCGCCGGTGTCGTCGCCTGCGACACCTCCGACCGCGACGCGCTGGCCGCCGTGCTCGACGCGATCCCGGACACCGCGCCGCTGACCGCCGTCGTGCACGCCGCCGGTGTGCTCGACGACGGGTTGCTGGAGTCGCTGACCGCCGAACGGCTGTCGGCCGTGCTGCGGCCGAAGGTGGACGCCGCGTGGCACCTGCACGAGCTGACCGTAGACCTGGGCCTGTCGGCGTTCGTGCTGTTCTCGTCGCTGTCCGGCATCGTCGGCACGACCGGGCAGGCGAACTACGCGGCGGGCAACGCCTTCCTCGACGCCCTGGCCGTCCACCGCAGGTCGCTGGGTCTGCCCGCGCTGTCCGTGGCGTGGGGGATGTGGCGGACCGGCATGGCCGACACCCTCGACGCCGCCGATCGTGCCCGGCTCGCGCGCGGCGGTGTCGTGCCGATGGACACCGACGCCGCCCTGGCCGCGTTCGACGCCGCCCTGGCGGGCGACCGGCCGCTGGTCGTGGCGGCGGCCCTGGACCGGGCCGCGCTGCGCGGGCTCGGCGACGCGCTGCCCGACGTCTACCGGGACCTGGTCCGGGTGGAACGCCGCGGCACCACCGCGGCCCCGCGCGCGGCGCTGCGGGAACGGCTGGCCGCCGCATCCGGCCCGGACCGGGACCGGGTGCTGCTCGACTTCGTCCGCGAGCAGGTGGGCATCGTGCTCGCCCACCCCGACCCGCGGGCCATCGAGGAGCAGCGCGGTCTGCTCGACCTCGGCTTCGACTCGCTCACCGCGGTCGAACTGCGCAACCGCATCAACGCCGAGACCGGTCTGAGGCTGCCGAGCACGCTCGTGTTCGACCACCCGACCGCGGCGGCGCTGACCCGGCACCTGCGGCGCGAACTGGACGGCGACCAGGTCCAGGCCGCGCTCGACACGCTCCAAGCCGCGCTCGACACCGACGGCGACGTGCTCGCCGACCGGCTGCGAGCGCTGCTGCGCACCGCGGGCGCGGGCAGCGGTGGCGACAGCGCACCGCCCGACCTGGGCACCGCCACCGACGACGAACTCTTCGCCGCACTCGACCAGGAACTCGGCAGGTAGGCATGGACAACGAGCAGAAGCTTCGCGACTACCTCAAGCGGGCCACCCTGGACCTGCGTGAGAGCCGCCAACGGGTGCGGGAGCTGGAGGACCTCGCGCACGAGCCGATCGCGGTCGTCGGCATGGCGTGCCGCCTGCCCGGCGGGGTGTCCTCCCCCGAGCAGTTGTGGGAGCTGGTGGGCGCGGGCCGCGACGCGATCGGCCCGTTCCCGGAGGGGCGCGAGTGGGACCTGGAGTCGCTCTACCACCCGGACCCCGAGCACGTCGGCACCTCCTACGTGCGCGAGGGAGGCTTCCTGTACGACGCCGACGCGTTCGACCCGGAGTTCTTCGGCATCAGCCCCCGCGAGGCCCTGGCCGTCGACCCCCAGCAGCGACTGCTGCTGGAGACCGCGTGGGAGGCCGTCGAACGGGCGGGGATCGACCCGACCGCGCTGCGTGGTTCGCGCACGGGTGTGTTCGCCGGGGTCATGTACGACGACTACGGATCCCGGATGTCGACGGCGCCCGAGGGCTTCGAGGGCTTCCTCCTCACCGGCAGCACGGGCAGCGTGGCGTCCGGCCGCGTCGCGTACTCGCTCGGTCTCGAAGGCCCGGCCGTCACCGTCGACACGGCGTGCTCGTCCTCCCTGGTGTCCATCCACCTCGCAGCGCAGGCGTTGCGGCAGGGCGAGTGCACGCTGGCCCTGGCCGGTGGCGTGACCGTGATGGCGACACCCGGCACGTTCATCGAATTCAGCCGTCAGCGCGGACTGGCACCGGATGGCCGCTGCAAGCCGTTCTCCGCCACGGCCGACGGCACCGGCTGGTCCGAGGGCGTCGGGCTCGTGGTGTTGGAGCGCCTGTCCGACGCGCGGCGCAACGGGCACCGCGTGCTGGCGGTCATCCGAGGTTCGGCCGTGAACCAGGACGGCGCCAGCAGCCAGCTAACCGCGCCCAACGGTCCGGCGCAGGAACGCGTGATCCGCCAAGCCCTGGCCAGTGCGGGACTGTCACCGTCCGATGTGGACGCAGTCGAAGCGCACGGCACCGGCACGAGGTTGGGCGACCCGATCGAGGCGCAGGCGCTGCTCGCCACCTACGGACAGGACCGCGAAGCACCGCTGCGCCTGGGATCGCTGAAGTCCAACATCGGCCACACCCAAGCCGCCGCAGGAGTCGCCGGCATCATCAAAATGATCATGGCCATGCATCACGAAACGCTCCCGGCCTCGCTCCACATCACCGAACCCACACCACACGTCGACTGGACGACCGGCGCGGTGGAGCTGCTGACCCACAACGTCCCGTGGCCCGAGACCGGAAGACCACGCCGAGCCGGTATCTCCTCCTTCGGCATCAGCGGCACCAACAGCCACATCATCATCGAACAGGCACCGGCGGAGGAAACACCGCCGCCCGAAGTCACGGGGCCGTTGCCGCTGTTGCTGTCGGCCAAGAGCGAGGACGCGCTGGCGGGTCAGGCCCGGCGGTTACCGGTGTCGGACCCGGCAGTCGGCACGGCCTACTCTCTCGTCACCACGCGGACGCTGTTCGACCACCGGGCCGTGGTGATCGGTCACGACGCGGAGGAGTTGGCCGCCGGGCTGCGGAGCCTGGCGTCAGGCACGCCCGACGCGGCCGTGGTCACCGGGCAGGTGCAGACAGGCGGGTTGGCGTTCCTGTTCTCCGGGCAGGGCAGTCAGCGTGTCGGTATGGGTTCGGAGCTGTACCGGTCACAACCCGTCTACGCCGCCGCGTTCGACGAGGTGTGCGCCGAGTTGGACAGGCACCTGGACCGGCCCATCGCCGAGGTCATCGCCGACGAACCCGACCTGCTCAACCAGACCGGCTACACCCAACCCGCACTGTTCGCCGTCGAAGTCGCCCTCTACCGACTGCTACGCCACCACGGCGTCGTACCCGACTACCTCCTCGGGCACTCCATCGGCGAACTCTCCGCCGCCCACGCCGCCGGAGTCCTGTCACTGCCCGACGCCGCCACCCTGGTGTGCGCCCGCGCCCGCCTCATGCAAAACCTCCCCGCCGGCGGTGCGATGGCAGCACTCCAAACCGACGAACAACAAACCCGGGAATGGCTCCTGCCGGGCGTGGACATCGCCGGCCTCAACAGCCCCGACACCACCGTCATCTCCGGCAACACCGACGCCGTCGAACGAATCATCAAAACCTGCAAGACGGCCGGACGCAAAGCCACCCGACTCACCGTCAGCCACGCCTTCCACTCCCACCACCTCAACCCCATCCTCAACGAACTCACCGACGTAGCCGCACAACTGACCCACCACCAGCCCGAGATCCCCGTCATCTCCAACCTCACCGGCCAACCCACCGTCTTCACACCGCAGTACTGGGCCCAACAAGCACGCAACACCGTCCGCTACCACCACGGCACCACCACCCTCCACGAACACGGCGTCACCCGACACCTCGAACTCGGACCCGACACCACCCTCAGCAACCTCACCCCCAACACCACCCCCACACTGCGCCCCCACCAACCCGAAAACACCACCTACCTCACCGCACTCGCCACCCTCCACACCCAAGGCACCCCCATCACCTGGACCGACTATCTACCGCCCGCACCGATCACCGACCTCCCCACCTATCCGTTCCAGCGGCAGCGCTACTGGCTCCACAAACCACCCACCACCAACCCCACCCAACTCGGCCTCACCCCCACCCGACACCCCCTCCTCACGGCGCTGATCACGCAACCGGAGGCGGACAACGTCCAGTTCACCGCAACGCTGTCCGCCGCGGGCTGGATCGGCGAGCACACCATCGACGGCCGGCGGCTCGTGCCCGGAACAGTCCTCCTGGAGCTCGTCCGTCACGCCGGGAACCAGCTCGGCTGCCCGTTGGTGGACGAACTGACTTTGGGCACGGCGTTGGAGGTCCCGGACGCGGGCGTGGTCACGCTGCGCCTGACCGTCACCGACGCCGACGCGAGTGGCGCGCGCGACCTGGTGGTCTACGCACGCCAGGACGACGAGTGGGTGCGGCACGCGTCCGGCCGTCTCACGGTCGGGGACGGCACGGTGGCCGCGGCCCTCGCGTGGCCGCCGGCGGGGTCGGCCGTGGACGTGGACGACCTGTACTCGACGTTGGCGGACAACGGCTACGAATACGGCCCCGCCTTCCAGGGCTTGCGCGCCGCGTGGCGCGACGGCGACGACACCTACGCCGAGGTGGAACTACCCGTCGACCTGCGCCCGGAAGCCGACCGCTACGCGATCCACCCGGCGCTCCTCGACGCCGCGCTGCACCCGATGTTGCTGGACGTGGGCACGGGTCCGACGAAGGTGCCGTTCTCCTTCGGGAGGGTCGCGGTCCACTCGACCGGGGCGACGGCGCTGCGCGTGCGCATCACGCGGTCAGGCGAGGACGTGGTGGCGGTCGACCTGTCCGACGACACGGGTCGACCGGTGCTCACCATCGGGCGGTTGGAGGTGCGCACCGCGACACGCGCGCCGCTGTACCGCGTGGAGTGGGTTCCGGTGTCCGCGACGGGCGCGCCGGAGGACTGGGAGACCACCGTGGTCCCCGTGCCGGAGGACGAGGAACCCGCGACCGCGCACCGGATCACCGAGCACGTGCTGGGCGTCGTCCAGGACTTCCTGTCCGATGAGGACGGTGAACGGCGGTTGGCGGTCGTGACGCAGGGCGCGGTGTCCACTTCGGCGGACGACCCGATCCGGGCCTTGAACCAGAGCCCCGCGTGGGGCTTGGTGAAGTCGGCGATCTCGGAGAACCCCGGCCGGCTCCGGCTGGTCGACGTCGACGACCTGGACGCGGCGCAGCTCGCTTTCCGCAGTGACGAGCCGGAGTTGGCGGTGCGCGGCGGAACCCTCCACGCACCCCGACTCACCCCCGCCACCACCACCAACCCCACACCCATCAACCCCGACACCACCATCCTCATCACCGGCGCCACCGGCACCCTCGCCACCCACCTCATCCACCACCTCATCACCCACCACCACGCCAAACACTTCCTCCTCCTCAACACCACCGGACCCCACACACCCCAAGCCCAACAACTCCTCCACCACATCCACACCCACAACGCCCACGCCACCCTCCACCCCTGCGACCTCACCAACCCCCACCAACTCCACCAAATCCTCACCACCATCAACCCCCAACACCCACTCACCACCATCATCCACACCGCAGGCACCCTCAACGACACCACCACCACCCACCTCACCCCCCACCAACTCCACACCACCCTCACCCCCAAAACCGCCACCCACCACCTCCACCACCTCACCCGACACCACCCCATCACCCACTACATCCTCTACAGCAGCATCACCACCACCACCGGAAACCCCGGCCAAGCCAACTACACCGCCGCCAACACCTACCTCAACACCCACGCCACCCAACGCCACCACAACAACCAACCCGCCACCGCACTCGCCTGGGGACTCTGGGAAGACAGCGGCATGGCCACGACGCTCGGCGAGGCGGACCGCGAACGGATCAGCAGGGCCGGCGTCGCGCCGATGAGCGTCGCCGAGGGCTTGGCGCTGTTCGATTTGGCGCTCGGCGCGACGGACCCCGTGCTGGTGCCGGCGAAGCTGGACCTGGCCGCGATACGGAAGCGGCCGAGCGTGCCACCGGTGTTCCACCGCCTGGTGCCGCCGACCGCGCGGCGCGCGGCGCACCGATCGGTGACGTCCATGTCCACAGAGGACTTGACGGAGATGGTGCGGGCCGAGGTGGCGGTGGTGCTGGGCCACCGGAGCACTGCCGGGATCACGCACGACCGGGCGTTCACGGAACTGGGCTTCGACTCGCTGACGGCCGTGGAGCTGCGCAACCGCCTCAACGCCGTCACCGGGCTGCGCCTGCCCACCACCCTCGTCTTCGACCACCCGAACGTGGCCGCACTCGTGGCTTTCCTGGCGGAGCAGGGCAAACCCCGTGCGGTGGTCGCGCCCGTGACGACGAGTGCGGTGGACGAGCCGATCGCCATCGTCGGCATCGGCTGCCGCTACCCGGGAGACGTCACCACACCCGACGAACTCTGGCGACTGGTCGCCGAAGGCCGCGACGCCATCGGCGACTTCCCGGAGGACCGGGGTTGGCCAACCGACCTCTACGACCCGGACCCGGACGCCGTGGGCAAGACGTATTCCGTGAGCGGCGGTTTCCTGTACCGGGCGGCGGACTTCGACGCCGACTTCTTCGGCCTCAGCCCCCGCGAAGCCACCGCCACCGACCCACAACAACGACTCCTCCTCGAAACCGCCTGGGAAGCAATCGAACGAGCCGGAATCGACCCCGCCACCCTCCACGGCACACCCACCGGCGTCTACACCGGCGTCATGTACAACGACTACGGGTCGCGGTTGCCGGTGACACCCGAAGGCTACGAAGGACATCTCCTCACCGGCACAATCTCCAGCGTCGCCTCCGGCCGCATCGCCTACACCTACGGGTTCGAAGGCCCCGCCCTCACCCTCGACACCGCCTGCTCCTCCTCACTCGTCGCCATCCACCTCGCCACCCAAGCACTACGACAAGGCGAATGCACCCTCGCCCTCGCCGGCGGCATCACCATCATGTCCACACCCAACACCTTCATCGAATTCAGCCGCCAACGCGGACTATCCCCCGACGGCCGCTGCAAACCATTCGCCGCCACCGCCGACGGCACCGGCTGGTCCGAAGGCGCCGGCCTCCTCCTCCTCGAACGCCTCTCCGACGCACGGCGTAACGGGCACCCGGTGCTGGCCCTCGTCCGGGGCTCCGCCGTCAACCAGGACGGCGCATCCAACGGACTCACCGCACCCAACGGACCCTCACAAGAACGCGTCATCCACCAAGCCCTCACCAACGCCGGCCTCACACCATCCGAAGTGGACGCCGTCGAAGCACACGGCACCGGCACCAGGTTGGGCGACCCCATCGAGGCACAGGCGTTGCTCGCCACCTACGGACAAGACCGCACCACCCCCCTACGACTCGGCTCCATCAAATCCAACATCGGCCACACCCAAGCCGCCGCAGGAGTCGCCGGCATCATCAAAATGGTGATGGCACTGCGCCATGAAACCCTTCCCGCCACCCTCCACGCCGATTCCCCGTCGCCGCACGTGGACTGGACGACCGGCGCGGTGGAACTACTGACCCACAACGTCCCGTGGCCCGAAACCGGAAGACCACGCCGAGCCGGTATCTCCTCCTTCGGCATCAGCGGCACCAACGCCCACGTCATCCTGGAGGAAGCACCGCCCACCACCGCGCCCACCACCGCACCGATCGCGACGGACGCGGACCTGCCGCTGCTCCTGTCGGCCAAGTCCCCGGAGGCGCTGGCGGCACGGGCCGGGCAGGTGGCGGACCTCGCCCCGGAGTCGGTCGCGCCCGCGTTGGCGACCAAGGCTCCGCGGCTGCCCCACCGGGCCGCGATCGTCGGCGGCGATCACTCGGCCGCGCTGCAGGCGCTCCTGGCCGGTGACATGGCACCCAACCTGATCCAGGGAAAAGCCGACGCACAGGGAAAAACTGCGTTCGTGTTTCCCGGTCAAGGTCCCCAATGGACCGGCATGGCCCTCCAACTCGCCGCCACCTCACCCACCTTCGCCCACCAACTCGACCTCTGCGCCCAAGCACTCCACCCCCACACCGGACACCACCTCCACCACCAACTCACCCAACCACTCACCACCACCGACACCATCCAACCCGCCCTCTGGGCCACCATGATCAGCCTCGCCACCCACTGGCAACACCACGGCACCCACCCCCACACCCTCATCGGACACAGCCAAGGCGAAATCGCCGCCGCCCACATCGCCGGCGCACTCACCCTCCACGACAGCGCCAAAATCATCACCCTCCGCAGCAAAGCCATCACCACCCTCACCACCACCACCGGCGGCATGCTCTCGGTGAGCCTGGGCGCGGCGGAACTGGCCGGGCGCATCGCCCGCTACGACGGGGCCGTGGAGGTCGCTGCCGCGAACGGTCCGGCGAGCACCGTCGTGTCCGGCGCCTCGGAGGCGTTGGCGGACCTCCTGGCGAGTTGTGAGGCGGCAGGCATCCGGGCCCGGCGCGTGCCCGTCGACTACGCCTCGCACTCCGCCCACGTGGACACCCTGCGCGAACCGCTGCTGGCAGCCCTGGCCGACATCCGGCCCCGGCGATCCGACATCGCGTTCTTCTCGACGGTCGTCGGCGAAGTCGTGGACACGCGGACTCTGGACGCGGACTACTGGTTCCGCAACCTGCGGCAGACCGTGCTGTTCGAGCAGGGTGTCCGGTCGCTGCTGGACGACGGGCACGGGGTGTTCATCGAGGTCAGCCCGCACCCCGTGCTGACGGGTGCCATCGGCGACACGGCGGCGGACGCGGGCCGCGACGTGGTGGTGCTCGGCTCTCTGCGCCGCGACGACGGCGGACGCGACCGGTTCCTGGCTTCCCTGGCGGAAGCGCACGTCCGGGGCGTCCCGGTGGACTGGTCGGCGGTGGTGCCGGAGAGCGGCGCGGTCGAGCTGCCCACCTACCCGTTCCAGCGCAAGCGCCACTGGCTGGACGGGCCGGTCCGGGCGGGTGACGCGGCCTCGCTCGGTCTGCACGGCGCGACGCACCCGCTGCTGGGAGCCGTGGTGCGCACGGCCGGGTCGTCGGGGTTGGTCTTCACCGGGCGCCTGTCCCGGTCGGCGCAGCCGTGGACGGCCGAGCACGTCGCGCTGGGCGCGGTGCTGTTGCCCGGGTCGGCGCTGGTGGACCTGGCGATCCACGCGGGCGACCAGGTGGGGCTCGGACACCTGGACGAGTTGGTCCTGGAGGAGCCGCTGGTGCTGCCCGAGCACGACCTGGACGTGCAGGTGCTGCTGGGCGAGCCGGACGGCGACGGACGGCGGCCGGTGACCGTGCACTCCGCGTCGACGGCGTCCGACGAGTGGGTGCGGCACGCCTCGGGCACGGTGTCCGCCGCCGCCCCCGAGGACGTCGGCGACCTGGCCCAGTGGCCGCCCGCCGGCGCGGAACCGCTGCCGGTGGACGACTTCTACGAGTCGCCGGCCGCACGCGGGTACGCCTACCGCGGGGCGTTCCGGGGCCTGCGGGCGGCGTGGCGGGCGGGTGACGAGGTCTACGCCGAGGTGCGGCTGCCCGACGACGCCGACCCGACCGGGTTCGGCGTGCACCCGGCGCTGCTGGACGCGTCGCTGCACGCGGTGGGCCTGGTCGACGGGGACGGACCGGTGCGGTTGCCGTTCACGTGGACCGACGTGCACCTGCACGCGGTCGGCGCGCGGTCGGTCCGGGTCCGGTTGACCCGGACGGGCCCCGACGCGCTGGCGGTGCTGGTCGCCGACGAGGCCGGCGCGCCGGTGGCGCAGGTCGGTTCGCTGCTGGTGCGGGAGGTCGGGGGCGACCGCCTCGCCCCGCGGTGGGATGCGAGCCAGGCGCTGTTCACGGTGGACCTCGTGCCGGTGGAGCTGACCGAGCCGGACCTGACCGGAGCGCGCTGGGCGGTGCTGGGTCCGAAGCCGACCGGGCTGCCGTTCACCCGGTACGCGGACGTCGCGGAACCGGCGGCGATCGCCGCGGACGAGTTGCCCGAGTTGGTGGTGCACCCGGCCGCCGAGGACGTGGGCGAGGTGCTGGCCACCGTGCAGCGGTGGATGGCCGAGCCCGGCCTGGCGTCCGTGCCGCTGGTGGTGCTGACCCGGGCGGGGTCGGTCGCGCACGGCGCGGTCACCGGGCTGCTGCGCGGCGCCCGTGCCGAGCACCCCGGCCGGGTGCGGCACGTCGACGTGGACGACCACCCGGACAGCAGGGCGCTGCTGCCCGCCGCGATCGCCGCCGACCACACCGAGGTGGTGGTGCGCTCCGGCGCGGCCTCCGTGCCGCGGCTGGTCCGTCCCACCCACCCGTTGGCCGAACCGGCGGACGGGCCGTGGCGGCTGTCGCTGACCATGCGCGGCGAGTTGGACAGCTTGTCGCTGACGCCGTGCCCGGAGGTGCTGGACCCGCTGGGACCGGGTCAGGTGCGGGTGGCGGTGCGCGCGGGCGGCCTGAACTTCCGCGACGTGCTGCTGGCGCTGGGGATGGTGCCCGACGACGGGCGACCGCCGGTCGGCGAGGGCTCCGGCCGGGTGCTGGAGGTGGGTCCGGGTGTGTCGCGGTTCGCGCCGGGCGACCGGGTCATGGGCCTGTTCTCCAGCGGTGTCGGCCCGGTCGCCGTCACCGACGAACGACTGCTGGCGGCCGTGCCGGCCGGGTTGACGTTCGCGCAGGCGGCGGGCGTGCCGGTGGTCTACCTGACGGCCTACTACGGACTGGCGGACCTGGCCGGCCTCACTGCGGGCGAGTCCCTGCTGGTGCACGCCGCGACCGGCGGGGTCGGCACGGCGGCGCTCCAGCTCGCCGAGCACTGGGGCGTCGAGGTGCACGCCACGGCGAGCCCGGCGAAGCAGCACGTGCTGCGCCGCCTCGGCCTCGCCGAGGACCGCATCGCCGACTCCCGCACCCTGGACTACGAGGAGCGCTTCCGGTCGGCGACCGACGGCCGCGGCGTGGACGTGGTGCTCAACTCGCTGGCCGAGGACCACGTGGACGCGTCGTTGCGGCTGCTGCCGCGCGGCGGGCGGTTCCTGGAGATGGGCAAGACCGACATCCGCGACGCCGACGAGGTCGCCACCGCCCACCCCGGCGTCCACTACCAGGCGTTCGACGTGCTGGAGGCCGGTTCTGAGCGCATCAGGGAGATGCTGGACGAGATCAGCGCCCTGTTCGACGCCGGTGCGCTGCGGCCGATGCCGATCACGGTCTTCCCGGTCCACCGGGCCGCGGAAGCCCTGCGCCACCTCAGCCAGGCCAGGCACGTCGGCAAGGTGGTGCTGACCGTCCCGGCGCCGGCCGAACCGGACGGCACGGTGCTGGTGACCGGCGGGACGGGCGTGCTGGGCGCGCTGGTGGCCCGGCACCTCGTGCGGCGCGGCACGCGACGGCTGGTGCTGACGAGCCGCCGCGGCGAGCGGGCGCCGGGTGCGGCCGGGTTGCGCGACGAGTTGCGGGCGGTCGGTGCGGTGGTGGACGTCGTGGCCTGCGACGCCGCCGACCGCGATGCGCTGGCCGCCGTCCTTGATGCGATCCCGGCGGAGCACCCGCTGACCGGCGTCGTGCACGCGGCGGGCGTCATCGACGACGGCGTGCTGGACGCGCTCACGCCCGAGCGGATCGCGACCGTGCAGCGGGCCAAGGCCGACGCGGCGCGCACCCTGCACGAGCTGACCCGGCACCTCGACCTGTCGTCGTTCGTGCTGTTCTCCTCGCTGGCGGGCACGCTCGGCAACGCCGGGCAGGCGGGGTACGCGGCGGCCAACACCCAGCTCGACCGGCTTGCCGTCGAACGACACGCGCTGGGCCTGCCGGCACTGTCGATCGCGTGGGGCTTGTGGGCCGACACGAGCACGATGACCGGCCACCTGACCGACACCGACCTGCGCCGGCTGGACCGGATGGGCATGGCGGCGCTCACCGACGAGCAGGGGCTGGCGCTGTTCGACCTCGCCGCGACGCTGCACCGGCCGGTGGTGGTGGCCGCGCCGCTGGACGTCGCGAAGCTCCGCGCGAGCGGGCAACCGGTGCCGGAGGTGCTGTCCGCGCTCGACGCCTCGCGGGCGGGCGGCGGGGCGCGGCGGTTGGTGGAGACCGCGGACCGGTCGTCGTCGTTGGCGGACCGGCTGGCGGCGCTGCCGGAGCCGCAGCAGCGCCGGGTGTTGCTCGACTTGGTCACCGGTTCGGTGGCGACGGTGCTCGGCCACACCGAGGCCGTCGGCGAGGGCCGGGCGTTCAAGGAGATGGGCTTCGACTCGTTGAGCGCGGTGGAGCTGCGCAACCGCCTGGCCAACACCACCGGTGTCCGGCTGCCCGCGACCCTCGTGTTCGACCACCCGACGCCCGCCGCGGTGGCGGCGTTCCTGCACGGCAAGGTCGTGCCGCCGCGCGTGGCGACCCCGGACTCCGTGCTCGCCGAGCTGGACCGCCTGCGGCCGGCCGACCTCGACGACGAGGCGCGCCGGCTGCTGTCCGGGCGCATGCAGGACCTCCTGCGCCTGCTCACCGGTCCCGAGGTCGTCGCCGAGGGCGACGAACGGGACCTCGGCGAGGCCACCGACGACGAGATCTTCGACTTCATCGACCACGAATTCGGCACGGCCTGACCGGCCACGATCGGCGAGGTGTGACAACCGCATGTCCAACGAGCAGAAGCTGCGCGACTACCTGAAACGGGTCACCACGGACCTGCGGAAGGCGCGGCGCGAGCTGCGCGACGCCGAGGCGGAGCGGCACGAACCGATCGCCGTCGTGGGCATGGCGTGCCGGTTCCCCGGCGGCGTCGCGTCGCCGGAGGGCCTGTGGGAGCTGGTGCGCGACGGCGTGGACGCGATCACCGAGTACCCCGCGGACCGCGGCTGGGACGCGGCGGCGCTGTACGACCCCGACCCCGACCACCCCGGCACCACCTACGTGACCCGAGGCGGGTTCCTGGACGACGCCGCGCTGTTCGACCCGGAGTTCTTCGGCATCAGCCCGCGCGAGGCCACCGCCATGGACCCCCAGCAGCGACTGCTGCTGGAGGTGTCGTGGGAGGCGTTCGAGCGCGCCGGCATCGACCCGGCGGCGCTGCGCGGCACCGACGGCGGGGTGTTCGTCGGCGCCATCGCCCAGGACTACGCCACGCGACCCGCGGAGACTCCGCCCGACCTGGAGGGCTACCTGCTCACCGGCAACACGCTCAGCGTGGCGTCGGGTCGGCTCGCGTACACCTTCGGGCTGGAGGGCCCGGCCCTGACCGTGGACACGGCGTGCTCGTCGTCGCTGGTGGCGATCCACCTCGCGGTGCAGTCGCTGCGCGGTGGCGAATGCGCGCTCGCCCTGGCGGGCGGTGCCACCGTGATGGCGACGCCGAGCCTGTTCACCGAGTTCAGCAGGCAGCGCGGACTGTCACCGGACGGTCGGTGCCGCTCGATGGCCGCGTCGGCGGACGGTACCGGGTTCGGCGAGGGCGTGGGCCTGCTGGTGCTGGAACGCCTGTCCGACGCACAACGCAACGGCCACCACGTCCTCGCGGTCATCCGCGGCTCTGCCGTGAATCAGGACGGCGCCTCGAACGGGCTCACCGCACCCAACGGACCCTCACAAGAACGCGTCATCCGCCAAGCCCTCGGCGACGCGGGCCTAGCACCGTCCGAAGTGGACGCAGTCGAAGCGCACGGCACCGGCACGAGGTTGGGCGACCCGATCGAGGCGCAGGCGTTGCTCGCCACCTACGGGCAGGACCGCACCACCCCTTTGCGACTCGGCTCCATCAAATCCAACATCGGCCACACCCAAGCCGCCGCAGGAGTCGCCGGCATCATCAAAATGATCATGGCCATGCGCCGGGGAACCCTCCCCGCCACCCTCCACGTCGACGAACCGAACGTCGAGGTCGACTGGACCTCCGGCGCGGTGGAGCTGGTCACGGAGAACCTGCCGTGGCCGGAGGTCGAGGACCGGCCCCGACGAGCGGGCGTGTCCTCGTTCGGCGTCAGCGGCACCAACGCGCACCTCGTGCTGGAGCAGGCCGTCGCGCCCGAGCCCGTCGAGTCCGCGCACGCGCCCGGTCTCGTGCCGTGGCTGGTGTCGGCCCGGTCGCCCGAAACGCTGTCGGCCCGTGCCGCTCAACTGCTGTCGCGGGTGGACGAGGACACCGCCACCATGGCCCGGTCGCTGGCGACCACCCGTGCGCACCTGGAGCAGCGAGTCGTGGTGCTCGGCACCGAGCCGGAGGACTTCACGCGCGGTCTGACCGCGTTGCGCGACGGCACCACGATCGCCGGAGTGGTCGGCGGGCAGGTGGAGTCTGGTGGGTTGGCGTTCCTGTTTTCCGGGCAGGGCAGTCAGCGTGTCGGTATGGGCTTGGAGCTGTACCGGTCTCAGCCGGTCTATGCCGCCGCGTTCGACGACGTGTGTGCCGAGTTGGACAGGCACCTGGACCGGCCCATCGCCGAGGTCATCGCCGACGAACCCGACCTGCTCAACCAGACCGGCTACACCCAACCCGCACTCTTCGCCGTCGAAGTCGCCCTCTACCGACTGCTACGCCACCACGGCGTCGTACCCGACTACCTCCTCGGGCACTCCATCGGCGAACTCTCCGCCGCCCACGCCGCCGGAGTCCTGTCACTACCCGACGCCGCCACCCTCGTCTGCGCCCGCGCCCACCTGATGCAAAACCTCCCCACCGGCGGCGCGATGGCAGCACTCCAAACCGACGAACAACAAACCCGCGAATGGCTCCTGCCGGGCGTCGACATCGCCGGCCTCAACAGCCCCGACACCACCGTCATCTCCGGCGACACCGACGCCGTCGAACGAATCATCAAGACCTGCAAGACGGCCGGACGCAAGGCCACCCGACTCACCGTCAGCCACGCCTTCCACTCCCACCACCTCGACCCCATCCTCAACGAACTCACCGACGTAGCAGCACGACTGACCCACCACCAGCCCGAAATCCCCATCATCTCCAACCTCACCGGCCAACCCACCGTCTTCACACCGCAGTACTGGGCCCAACAAGCACGCAACACCGTCCGCTACCACCACGGCACCACCACCCTCCACGAACACGGCGTCACCCGACACGTCGAACTCGGACCCGACACCACCCTCAGCAACCTCACCCCCAACACCACCCCCACACTCCGCCCCCACCAACCCGAAAACACCACCTACCTCACCGCACTCGCCACCCTCCACACCCAAGGCACCCCCATCACCTGGACCGAATACCTACCCGCCGCACCGATCACCGACCTCCCCACCTACCCCTTCCAACGGCAGCACTACTGGCTCCACAAACCACCCACCACCAACCCCACCCAACTCGGCCTCACCCCCACCCGACACCCCCTCCTCACGGCCGCCGTCCGGCCCGCCGACAGCGACACGGTGGTGTTCACCGGCTCCCTGTCGGTCGCCGCGCACCCGTGGCTGGCCGACCACGCCATCGGCGGCACGATCCTGCTGCCCGCCACCGCCCTGCTCGACCTGGCGATCCACGCGGGCGACGCGGTGCGGTGCGAGCGGGTCGAGGAGTTGGCGCTGGAGCAGCCGCTGGTGCTCCCGACCACTGGTGACGTGCAGGTGCAGGTCACCGTGGGCGCGCCGGACGAGGCGGGTGGGCGGACCATCGGGATCCACTCGCGGCCCGGTGAGCAGGCGTGGACCCGGCACGCCACGGGGTTCCTCGGCACGGCCGACGGCACGCCGGAGTCGCTGGAGCAGTGGCCGCCCGCCGGGCAGGCGCTCCCGGTGGACGACTTCTACGACGACCTGGCCGCCCTCGGCTACCGGTACGGGCCCGCGTTCACGGGCTTGCGCGCGGTGTGGCGGGCGGGCGAGGACGTGTTCGCCGAGGTGGAACTACCCGAAGGGTTGGCCGTCGAGGGCTTCGGCCTGCACCCGGCGCTGCTGGACGCCGCCCTGCACGCCCTCGCCGCCGCCGCCGCCGACCGGCCCGAGCCGGGCACGGTGCGGTTGCCGTTCGGCTGGACGGGCGTCGTGCTGCATGCGACGGGCGCGACGCGGCTGCGGGTCCGGTTGAGCCCGGCCGGCTCCGACGCGGTGTCGCTGCTGGTCGCCGACGACACGGGTGCGGCGGTGGCGGAGGTCGCCGGGCTCAGCCTGCGCACGGCGTCGGCCGCGGCGCTCGCGGTGCGACCCGGCGGCCCGCTGTTCGAGCCGGTGTGGGAACCGGTCGAGCCGGCCGGCGAGGTCGGCGAGGTCGTGCGCGTGGACCTGGAGTCGGACGGGGCGGCCGGTGTGGTCGAGGCCGCGCACGACGTGGCGGCACGTGCGCTGCGGACCGTGCGCGACTGGTTGGCGCAGGACCACTCCGGCACGCTCGTGGTGGTGACGCACCGCGCCGTGGCGGCGCTTCCCGGCGACCGGGTCTCGGACCTGCCGGCCGCCGCGGCGCGGGGCTTGGTGCGCACGGCGCAGACCGAGCACCCCGGGCGGATCGTGCTGGTCGACGTGGACGACCCGGCACGGGCCGACGAGGCGGTGGCGGCCGTCGGCGTCGGTGAGGCCGAACTGGTGCTGCGGCACGGAGTGCTGCACCGCCCGCGGCTCGCGGTGCAGACGGACCGGGACCGGTTGCGACCGCCCCTCGGGGTCGGTTGGCGGCTGGAGGCGACCGGGTCCGGCACGGCCGACGGCTTGCTGCCCGCACCGCAGGGCGCCACTGCCCTCTCCGGTGACCAGGTGCGCATCGCGGTGCGTGCTGCGGGCGTGAACTTCCGCGACGTGCTGATCGCCCTGGGCGTCTACCCCGGCGACGCGTTGCTCGGCAGCGAGGGCTCCGGTGTCGTAGTGGAGGTCGGACCGGACGTGGCGGACCTCGCGCCCGGCGACCGGGTGATGGGCCTGCTCGCGAACGGGGTCGGGCCGACCGCGGTCACCGACCGGTCCCTGGTGGTGCGCATGCCGGACGGCTGGTCGTTCGCGCAGGCCGCCGCGACGCCGATCGTGTTCCTCACCGCCTACTACGGCCTGGTGGACCTGGCGGGACTGCGGGCGGGCGAGTCGGTGTTGGTGCACTCCGCGGCCGGTGGCGTCGGCATGGCCGCCGCGCAGCTCGCACGGCACCTGGGTGCCGAGGTCTACGGCACGGCGAGCGAGGGCAAGTGGCCCGTGCTGCGCGCGCAGGGGTTCGCCGAGGACCGCATCGGCAACTCCCGCACCCTCGACTTCGAAGGGCGGTTCCTCGACGTCACCCACGGGCGCGGCGTGGACGTGGTGCTGGACGCGCTGGCCGGGGACTTCGTGGACGCGTCGTTGCGGCTGCTGCCGCGCGGCGGGCGGTTCCTGGAGATGGGCAAGACCGACATCCGCGACGCCGACGCGGTCGCCACCGCCCACCCCGGCGTCCACTACCAGGCGTTCGACCTGATGGAAGCGGGCCCCGCGCGCATCCAGGAGATGCTGACCGAACTGGTGGCGCTGTTCGCGGCGGGCGTGCTGCGACCGCTGCCGATCACCGCGTGGGACGTGCGGCAGGCGCCCGCCGCGTTCCGCTACCTCGGCCAGGCCAAGCAGGTCGGCAAGGTGGTGCTCACGGTGCCCGCCGAGCCGGAGGGCACCGTCCTGGTGACCGGTGGCACGGGCGCGCTGGGCGCGCTGCTCGCGCGGCACCTCGTGGCCGAACGGGGTGTGCGGGACTTGCTGCTGATCAGCCGCCGCGGCCCCGCGACGCCGGGTGCGGACGCGCTGCGGGCGGACCTGGAGGCGCTCGGCGCACGGGTCCGGGTGGTGGCGTGCGACGCGGCCGATCGGGACGCGCTGGCGGCGCTGCTGGCCGGCGAGCGGCTGGCCGGTGTCGTGCACGCCGCCGGGCAGCTCGACGACGGCCTGGTGAGCTCGCTGACCGAGGACCGGCTGGCGGCCGTGCTGCGGCCCAAGGTCGACGCGGCGTGGCACCTGCACGAGCTGACCCGGCACCACGACCTGGGTTTCTTCGTGCTGTTCTCGTCGCTGGCCGGGCTGGCGGGCAACGCCGGGCAGGCGGCCTACGCGGCGGCCAACACCTTCCTCGACGCCTTGGCGGCGCACCGGCACGCCGGCGGGCTGCCCGCCGTGTCGCTCGTGTGGGGGCCGTGGGCGGGTGACGGCATGGCCGACGGGCACGCGGCACGGCTCGCCCGCGGTCCGATCCGACCGCTGGCCGCCGAGGACGGGTTGCGGTTCTTCGACTCCGCCGTGACGGGCGACCGGGCGGTGGTCGTGCCGGTCGAGGTCGACCTGGTCGCGCTGCGGGCCGCACCGGAGGTCCCGCCGCTGCTGCGCGGCCTGGTCGCGCTGCCCGCGCGCCGCGCCGCGTCCCGGCAGGCGGTGGGCGGTTCGTTGGCACACACCCTGGCCGCGCTGCCCGTCGCCGAGCAGGAACGCGTGCTGCTGGACCTGGTGCGGGCGCAGGCGGCGCTGGTGCTGGGGCACGCGGGCGCGGAGGCGGTGGCGGCGAACCGGGCGTTCACCGAGCAGGGCTTCGACTCGCTGACCGCGGTGGAACTGCGCAACCGCATGGGCGCGGCCACCGGCCTGAGGCTGCCCACGACCGTCGTGTTCGACCACCCCAGCCCGGTCGAGCTGGCCGGCAGGCTGCACACCGAACTGCTCGGCGAGGCCCCCGACGTGGTCGCGACCGCCGCACCGGCGGCCGTGGGCGACGACCCGGTGGTGATCATCGGCATGGCCTGCCGCTACCCCGGCGGCGTCGAGTCGCCGGAGGACCTGTGGCGACTGGTGGCCGACGGGGTGGACGCGATCGGCGGGTTCCCGGGCAACCGGGGCTGGGACTTGGACTCGCTCTACGACGAGGACCCCGACGCGACCGGCCGGTCCTACGTCCGCGAGGGCGGTTTCGTGCACGACGCGGACCTGTTCGACGCCGACTTCTTCGGCATCAACCCGCGCGAGGCCACCGCGATGGACCCGCAGCAGCGGCTGCTGCTGGAAAGCGCGTGGGAGGCCGTCGAACGGGCCGGGATCGACCCGACGGCGTTGCGCGGCTCGGCCACCGGCGTGTTCGCCGGGGTCATCGCGGGCGACTACACCTCGCGGCTGCCGTCCGTGCCGGACGGCTTCGAGGGCTACCTGTCCACCGGCAACACCACCAGCGTCGCGTCGGGCCGCGTGTCCTACTCGCTCGGGCTGCACGGCCCGGCGGTCACGGTGGACACGGCGTGCTCCTCGTCGCTGGTCGCGCTGCACCTGGCGAGCCAGGCGCTGCGCCGCGGGGAGTGCGACCTGGCCCTGGCCGGTGGCGTCACCGTGATGGCCGGTCCGGGCAACTTCGTCGAGTTCAGCCGCCAGCGCGCCCTGGCCCCGGACGGCCGCAGCAAGGCGTTCGGGGCGGGCGCCGACGGCACCGGCTGGGGTGAGGGCGTCGGCGTGCTGGTGCTGACGCGCCAGTCGGTCGCGGACCGCGACGGGCACCGGGTGCTGGCCGTGCTCAGGGGCTCCGCGGTCAACCAGGACGGCGCTTCCAACGGGCTCACCGCACCGAACGGGCCGTCGCAGCAGCGGGTCATCCGCGCCGCGCTGACCGACGCCGGGCTCACCGCGGCGGACGTCGACCTGGTCGAGGCTCACGGCACCGGCACCGCGCTGGGCGACCCGATCGAGGCGCAGGCCCTGCTGGCCACCTACGGCCGCGACCGCACCGGGGAGCGACCGCTGTGGTTGGGGTCGATCAAGTCCAACATCGGGCACACCCTCGCCGCGGCCGGTGTCGCCGGCGTCATCAAGGTCGTGCAGGCGATGCGGCACGGCGTGCTGCCGCGCACCCTGCACGCCGACGAGCCCACCCCGGAGGTCGACTGGGGCTCGGGCGCGGTCGGCCTGCTCCACCAGGCCCGGCCGTGGCTCGCCGATCGACCGCGCCGGGGTGCGGTCTCGTCGTTCGGCATCAGCGGCACCAACGCGCACGTCGTGCTGGAGGAGCCCGCCGCGCCGCGGACCGGGCACGCCGGGCCGCACGAGGGCCCGGTGCCGATCGTGCTGTCCGGTCGCGGTCCGGAGGCGCTGCGCGAGCAGGCGGCCCGGGTGCGCGACCTGGTCGTCGCCACCGAACCGGACCTGGGCGACCTGGCCTCGGCCCTGGTCGGGTCACGCCCTGCGCTGGATGACCGCGCGGTGGTCGTGGCCGCGGACCGGGACGGGCTGCTGCGCGGCCTGGACGCGCTCGTCGCCGGGCAGCCGGCCGCGAACCTGGCCGTCGGCGCGACCGACCGGCCGGTGGAGGCGGTGTTCGTCTTCCCCGGCCAGGGCTCGCAGTGGCCGGGGATGGCCCTGGAGCTGGCCGACCGCGTGCCGGTGTTCGCCGAGCGCCTGACCGAGTGCGCCGCCGCGCTGGCGTCCCACGTGGACTGGTCGCTGATGGCGGTGCTGCGGGGCGACGAGGACGCCCCCGCGCTGGACCGGGTGGACGTGGTGCAGCCCGCGCTGTTCGCGGTGATGGTGTCGCTGGCCGAGGTCTGGCGGTCGTTCGGCGTCGAACCCGCCGCGGTCGTCGGCCACTCGCAGGGCGAGATCGCCGCGGCGTGCGTGGCGGGCGCCCTGAGCCTGGAGGACGCGGCCCGGGTGGTGGCGCTGCGCAGCCGGTTGATCGCCGGGCGGATGGCGGGCGGCGGTGGCATGGGCGCGGTGTCGCTGCCCGCCGACGAGGTGCGGGAGCGGCTGGCCGGCGGGCTCGACGTCGCCGCCCTCAACGGACCGGGCTCGACGGTCGTCTCGGGTGAGGACGAGGCGCTCACCGCCTTCCTGGCCGCCTGCGAGGCGGAGGGCGTGCGCGCCCGCCGGATCCAGGTGGACTACGCCTCGCACTCGGCGCACGTCGAGCAGATCCGTGACGAGCTGCTGGAGGCGCTGGCGGGCATCACGCCCCGGCCCGCGCGCGTCGCGTTCCACTCCACGGTGACCGGGGAGGTCGCGGCGGGCACCGAGCTCGACGCCGGGTACTGGTACCGCAACCTGCGGCAGACCGTGCGGCTGGAGCCCGTCGTGGCGGGGCTGGCCGAGCAGGGCCACCGACTGTTCGTCGAGCTGTCGCCGCACCCGGTGCTCGCGGTCGCGGTGCAGGAGACGTTGGAGGCGCGCGAGGTGGCGGGCACCGTGGTCGGGTCGCTGCGCCGCGACGAGGGTGGCCTGGACCGGGTGCTGCTGTCCGTCGGGCAGGCGCACGTCGCGGGCGCGCCGCTGGACCTGACCGC
The DNA here is from genome assembly GCF_050942485.1 of Actinosynnema sp. CS-041913. Taxonomy (NCBI): domain Bacteria; kingdom Bacillati; phylum Actinomycetota; class Actinomycetes; order Pseudonocardiales; family Pseudonocardiaceae; genus Actinosynnema; species Actinosynnema sp. CS-041913. The sequence continues at coordinate 6,167,381 of NZ_CP192037.1, forward strand.
GCTGCTGGGCCCGCGGGCGCGGCTGGACCTGCCGACCTACCCCTTCCAGCGCCGCCGGTTCTGGCTGGAGCCCGGCGGGACGACCGGTGACGCGACCGGCCTGGGACTCGTGCCCGCGGGGCACCCGCTGCTCGGCGCGACGGTCGAACTGGCCGGTGGGCGTGGCGTGGTGGCCACCGGCAGGCTGTCCGCGCGCACCGAGCCGTGGCTGGCCGAGCACGCGCTGGCCGGGACCGTGCTGCTGCCCGGCACGGCGTTCGTCGAACTGGCGCTGTCGGTGGGCGCGCGGGCCGGGTTCGGGCGGCTCGACGAGCTGACCCTGGAGGCGCCGCTGGTGCTGACCGGGGACCGGACCGTCGCCGTGCAGGTGACCGTGTCGGAGGCGGGTGTGGTGGAGGTGCACTCCCGGGCGGACGACGAGTGGGTGCGCCACGCGGCCGGCCTGCTCTCCGCCGCCGTCACCGCACCCTCCCCCGCGCCGGCCGCGTGGCCGCCCGCCGGAGCGGAGGAAGTCCCGCTCGACGGCAGGTACGCCGAGCTGTTCACCCGCGGCTACGAGTACGGGCCGGTGTTCCAGGGGCTGCGGGCGCTGTGGCGGGCCGGGGACGACCTGCACGCCGAGGTCGAACTGCCCGCCGACGCGCGGGACGGCCGGTACGCCGTGCACCCCGCGCTGCTGGACGCGTGCCTGCACGCGATGGCGCCCGAGCAGGACAGCGGGACGGTGCGGGTGCCCTTCGCCTGGCGGGGCGTCGAGGTGCACCGCACCGGCGCGACGGCGGTGCGGGTGACCCTGTCGCCGGTGGCCGGCGCACCGGACGAGGTGACGCTGACGCTCTCCGACGATGACGGCGCGCCGGTCGGCTCGGTCGCCTCCATCGCCGTCCGCCCGATGGCCGCCGAGCAGCTCCGTGCGCTGGGCGCGGAGGACCGGGCGCTGTTCGGGCTGGAGTGGCGTCGGGTGGTCCCCCTCCCGGTGGCGGAGGACAGGTCGGGGTGGCCGGTCCTCGACGTCGAGGGCGGCGCGATGTCCCCCGCGGCAGCGCTGGCGGCGGCGAGCCGCGTGCTGGACGCGCTGCACGCCGACGTCGGCCTGGTGGTCGTCACGCACGGCGCGGTCGCCACCGGCGCCGCGGACGACGTGCCCGATCTGGCCGCGGCCCCGGTGTGGGGTCTGGTCCGGTCGGCGCAGGCGGAGAACCCGGGTCGAGTGGTGCTGGTGGACCTGGACCCGGCGGGCGGTCCCGACGACGTGGCCGACGCGCTGGCCACCGGCGAACCCCAGGTCGCGGTGCGCGGCGGTGGACTGCTCGCGCCACGGCTGACGCGGGCGATCCCGGCCGGGGAACCCGTGCGGTTCGCCGACGGCGGCACGGTCCTGGTCACCGGCGGCACCGGCACGCTCGGCAGGCTGCTGGCCCGGCACCTGGTCGTGGCGCACGGCGTGCGGCGGCTGGTGCTGGTGAGCCGCGGTGGCGGCGAGGCGGAAGAGTTGCGCGAACCGGGCGCCGAGGTGTCGGTGGTCGCGTGCGACACCTCCGACCGCGCGGCGCTGGCCGGGCTGCTCGCCGGCATCGACCCCGCGCACCCGCTGACCGCGGTCTTCCACCTCGCGGGCGCGCTGGACGACGGTGTGGTGGCCGCGCTCGACCCCGATCGGCTGCGGACGGTGTTCGCGCCCAAGCTCGACGGGGCCTGGCACCTCCACGAGCTGACCCGCGACCTGGACCTCTCGGCGTTCGTCCTGTTCTCCTCCGCCGCGGGCACGATCGGCAGCCCCGGCCAGGGCAGCTACGCGGCGGCCAACGCGTTCCTCGACGCGCTCGCCGCGCACCGGCGCTCGACGGGCCTGCCGGGCAGCTCGCTGGCGTGGGGGCTGTGGGCCGATCCCTCGGCGCTGACCGGCGACCTGGCCGGAACCGACGTGGCACGGCTCGCCCGCGCCGGCGCCCGCCCGCTCGACGCGGACGAAGGGCTGGACCTGCTCGACCGGGCCCTCGCGGCGAACCCGGCCGCGGCGGTGCCGGCGGCGCTGGACCTGCCCGCGCTGCGGCGCACCGCCGCGGCGGGTCTGCTGCCACCGCTGTTCCGGGGGTTGGTGCGAACGCCGTCCTCGGTGGCCGCCGCCGTGCGGACCGACCTGCCGAAGCGGCTGGCCGGGCTCTCGGCGCAGGAGCAGCACGACGTCGTGCTCGACCTGGTGCGCGGCACGGCGTCGGCGGTGCTGGGGCACGCCGAGGCCATCGACGCCGACCGCGCGTTCAAGGACCTGGGTTTCGACTCGCTGACCGCCGTGGAGCTGCGCAACCGGCTCAACGCGACCACCGGGCTGCGGCTGCCCGCCACGCTGGTGTTCGACCACCCGACCTCGTCCGCGGTCGCGCGGTTGGTGGTCGCCCACCTCGCACCGGTCGACGAGCCCGTGCCCGGCGCGGTGGCGGTCCTGGCGGACCTGGAGCGGATCGGCACGACCCTGGCCGCCGTCGCCGCCGACGACGGCGGACGGGACGCGATCACCGCGCGGCTGCGGCAACTCCTCGCGGGCTGGGACGCGCCCACCGCCGACGACGGCATCGCGGAACGGATCACCACGGCGTCGACGAGCGAGATCTTCGCATTCATCGACCAAGAGCTGGGTCGGAGGCACGCATGACGAACGAGGAGAAGCTCGCCGACTACCTGAGGTGGGTCACCGCAGACCTGCACCGGACCAGGCAGCGGGTGCGGGAGCTGGAAGCCGCGGCGGCGGAGCCGGTGGCGGTGGTCGGGATCGGCTGCCGGTTCCCCGGCGACGTCGGCACACCCGACGAGCTGTGGCGGCTGCTGGCCGACGGCGTCGACGCGGTCGGCGGGTTCCCCACCGACCGCGGCTGGGACCTGGAGGCCCTGCACCACCCCGACCCCGACCGACCCGGCACCACCTACACCGCGCGGGGCGCGTTCCTGCGTGACGCGGACCGGTTCGATCCCGGGTTCTTCGGGATGAGCCCTCGCGAGGCGACCGCGACCGACCCGCAGCAGCGGCAACTGCTGGAGGTGGCGTGGGAGGCGCTGGAGCACGGGCGCATCGATCCGCGTGCGCTGCGGGGCAGTCCGACCGGCGTGTTCGCGGGCGTGATGTACGGCGACTACGCCGGCCGACTGCGGTCCGCGCCGCCGGAGTACGAGCCGTTCCTGGGCAGCGGCAGCGCGACCAGCGTGGTGTCGGGGCGGGTGGCCTACGCGTTCGGCTTCGAGGGGCCGGCGATCACCGTCGACACGGCGTGCTCGTCGTCGCTGGTGGCGATCCACCTCGCCGTGCAGTCGCTGCACCGCGGCGAATGCGCGCTCGCCCTGGCGGGCGGGGTCACCGTGATGGCGACACCGGCGGTGTTCACCGACTTCAGCCGGCAGCGGGGGCTGGCGGTCGACGGTCGCTGCAAGGCGTTCTCCGCCGATGCCGACGGCACCGGTTTCGGCGAGGGCGCGGGACTGCTGGTGCTGGAACGCCTCTCCGACGCACAACGCAACGGCCACCACGTCCTCGCGGTCATCCGCGGCTCTGCCGTGAACCAGGACGGCGCATCCAACGGGCTCACCGCACCCAACGGACCCTCACAGGAACGCGTCATCCGCCAAGCCCTCGGCGACGCGGGCCTGACACCGTCCGAAGTGGACGCCGTCGAAGCACACGGCACCGGCACCAGGTTAGGCGACCCCATCGAGGCACAGGCGCTGCTCGCCACCTACGGACAAGACCGCACCACCCCGTTGCGACTCGGCTCCATCAAATCCAACATCGGCCACACCCAAGCCGCCGCAGGAGTCGCCGGCATCATCAAAATGATCATGGCCATGCGCCGTGAAACCCTCCCCGCCACCCTCCACGCCCACGTCCCGTCGCCGCACGTGGACTGGACAGCCGGAGCGGTCGAACTGCTCGCCGACAGCGCACCATGGCCACGAACCGACCGACCACGCCGAGCCGGCATCTCCTCCTTCGGCATCAGCGGCACCAACGCCCACGTCATCCTGGAGGAAGCACCCGTGCAGGACGCGGAGGCGCCGGCGCGCGCCGTGCCGATCCTGCTGTCCGCGAGGGGCGAGGCCGGGGTGCGGACCAACGCCGCGCGCCTGGCCCGCTTCCTGGAGGAACGGCCGGACGTCCGTCCCGCGGACGTGGCCGCCGCGCTGGTGGGGCGCACCGGCTTCACCCACCGCGCCGCCGTCGTCGCCGACGACCGGGCGACCTCGCTGAACGGCCTGCGCTCGCTGGCCGCCGGGAAACCCGCCGCCGGGGTGGTGCGCGGCCAGGTCGGGGCCGGGCGCACGGCCGTGCTGTTCACCGGCCAGGGCAGCCAGCGGCTCGGTATGGGCGAGCAGCTCGCCGCGGCGCTGCCGGGCTTCGCGCGGGCGTTCGACGAGGTGTGCGCGGAACTGGACGGCCACCTCGACCGGCCGCTGCGCGCGGTCGTCCGCGCCACGGCCCGGTCCGCGGACGCCGCGCTGCTCGACCGCACCGCCTACACCCAGGCGGCGCTGTTCGCCGTCGAGGTCGCCCTGGCCAGGACCGTGCTGGACGCGGGCGTGCGGCCGGACTACCTCATCGGCCACTCCGTCGGCGAGCTGGCCGCCGCGCACGTCGCCGGTGTGCTCGACCTGGCCGACGCGTGCGCGCTGGTCGCCGCCCGGGGCCGGTTGATGCAGGCGGCGACGGCCGGTGGCGCGATGGTCGCCGTGGCCGCCGCGCACGACGAGGTGCCGGCGTCGTTCGAGGACCTGGCCGACGTGGTGTCGATCGCCGCCGTCAACGGTCCACACGCGACGGTCGTGTCCGGTGACGCGCAAGCCGTGGCCGAGGTGGCGGGCCGCTGGCGGGCGCGCGGTGTGAAGACCAAGCGGCTGCGCGTGAGCCACGCGTTCCACTCCCACCACATGGACCCGGTGCTGGACGAGTTCCGCCGGGTCGCCGCCGGTCTGCGGTTCGCCGCGCCGACCATCCCCTTGGTGTCGAACGTGACCGGCGCGCTCGCCACCGCCGACCAGCTCGGCTCGCCCGACTACTGGGTGCGGCACCTGCGCGGCGCGGTGCGGTTCCTGTCCGGCGTGCGGACCCTGGCGGAACTGGGGGTGGACCGGTTCGTGGAGGTCGGGCCGGACGCGGTGCTGTGCGGGCTGGTGGCGGACTGCCTGGACACCGCGCCGGCGGTGGTCGCACCGCTCCTGGTCGCCGGCAAGCCGGAGCCGGCCACCGTCACCGCCGCGCTGGCCGCGCTGCACGTGCACGGCGCGGAGGTGGACTGGCCGGAGGTGTCCGGTCCCCCGACCGCGCTCGTGGACGTGCCGCCGCACGCGTTCGCCCGCGGCCGGTACTGGTTGCACGACACGGATGAGCCGGTGGGCGCGGACGCTCCCCTGTGGACGGAGGTGGCGCTGGGCGACCCGGTCGCCGTGGCCGCGCTGCTCGGCGCGGACCACGACCTCGTGGAGCCGCTTCGGGCGGTGCTGCCCGCCCTGGCGCGGTGGCGCGCGGACCGCGTCGCGGCCCGGCTGCCGGGGTCGGTCACCCGGGTCGAGGAGGACGTCGCCGAGTCCGACCCGACCGTGCTGCGGGCCGTGCTCGCCGGGCTGGCGCCGGCGGAGGCGCGGGAGGTCCTGATGGAGATGGTGCGCGACCACGCCAGCCAGGTGCTGGAGCTGGGCGCGACCGAGGAGTTCGACGCCGAGGGCAGTTTCCTGGACATCGGCATGTCGTCGTTCACCGCGCTGCAGCTACGCAACGCGCTGGTCGACCTGACCGGTCTGGAGCTGCCCGCCGTGGTGGTCATGAGCCACCCGACGCCGCAGTCGCTGGTGGCGTACCTGCACGCCGAACTGGTACCGGGTGCGGCGGTGTGACGGTGGTCCGGTCGTCCCCGGCGGGACGACCGGACCACCGGACGTCAGCGGCGGGTCAGCGCCGCCAGTTCGCGCCACTCGGCGAGGGGCAGCTCCTCCGCCACGCCGCCGGTGACCGAGAAGGCCACGTGGTCGGCGCCGGCGGCCAGGTGCTCGTCCACGCGCGCGGCGATGGCCTCCGGGCCGCCCCAGGCCACCGCGGAGCGCACCAGGCGGGAGGCCTCCCGGCCGTGCAGGTCGACGTCGAAGCCGAGTTCGCGCAGCACGTCCGCCCGGTTGGGCAGGGACTCGGCCACGTAGGTGCGGGCGATGTCGCGGGTGGCCGCGTCGTCGGGCCCCAGCACGACCGGGAGCACCACGCCGAGGAACCGGTCCGGGCCCAGCAGCTCGCGGGTGCGGGCGGTGTGCTCGACCGGCATTCCCAGCGGCAGCGCGCCGTGCGCCCGGCCGGCCGCCAGGCGCAGCATCTTCGACCCGACCGCGCCGATCACGCGCGGCCCGCGCTTCTCCGCGCCGGGCGGCCCGAACGGCGCGGCGTCCATCCTGTCCAGGTAGCCGCGCATGGTCGCCACGCGCGGCCCGTACACGTGGCCCCGCACCTGCTCGACGAACCACGGGTGGCTGATGCCCAGCCCGAGCACGAACCGGTCGCCGTACGCCTCCAGCAGGGTGCGCTGGCCCTGGGCCATCGTGACGGGGTCGCGGCCGTACACGTTGGCCACGCCGGTCGCGATGGTCATGCGGGATGTCGCGGCCAGCAGCAGGGCGGCCTGGGTGAGCGCCTCACGACCGAACAGCTCACCCGCCCACAGCGCCGAGAACCCGAGCTCCTCGATCTCGCGCGTCGCCTCCAGCACGCGGCCGACGGGTTGGCCGTCCAACTGGTTGGTCCACAGACCGACCCGACCGACTTCCACCTTGGCACCGGACATAAGCGGAATCCTCACTGACAGGGGAATCTCGGCCCCGGCCAGAATACGGAGGAAGCCTCCGCTTCGCAACAGATCACGCCGCCCTTTAGCCGTCCCCAAGGGCCGCGGGTCACCATCGGCGCTGACGCAGCCGTACCCGAAGGGGTTGTCCGTGACCGAGTCCATCGCGCCCGAGACCGACACCACGCCCGACGACGCGGCCCCGGAGACCGCCCGGAACAGCTTCCCGTTCCCCCAGGGGCCCGACCGCTTCCCGTTCCCGGACGGGCCGATGGCGTCACCGCCACCGGAGTTCGGCCGACGACGCGCCCAGTGCCCCGTCAGCGAGGTCACCCTGCCCATGGGCGACAAGGTGCTGCTGCTGGTCAAGCACGCCGACATCCACGCCGTCATGAGCGACGACGCGCGGTTCACCCGCGACCTGTCCCAGCCGGACCGGCCGAGGCTGTTCCCCAACCAGGAGGTCCTGGAGGACCCGACCCTGGTGATGAACATGAACGGCGACGAGCACCTCCGGCTGCGCCGCATCATCGGCCCGGCCTTCACGCCGCGCCGGGTGGAGGGGTGGCGACCGGAGATCGCGCAGATCGTCGGCGAACTGCTCGACGACATGGAGGCCGCGGGCTCACCCGCCGACCTGATGGCCGACTTCGCCAACAAGCTGCCGACCCGCTTGGTGCTGCGCCAGTTCGGCCTGCCCGACGACGACGGCGCCCGGCTCCAGCGGTGGGTCTCGGCGTGGCTGTCGGTCGCCGCGCCCGAGGAGATGGACGCGATCCGCGTGGAGTTCAGCCAGTGGGTCGTGGACACCGCCGAGCGGTCCCGTCGCGACCCCGGCACCGCGCTCATCGACCGCCTGGTCGACGCGCACGACGAGGGCGACCGGATGTCGGACGCCGAGCTGGAGTCGATGATCCGGTCCATCGTGGCGGCCGGTATCGAGTCGATCGGCAACGCCATCGCCCGTTCGGTGTTCACGCTCCTGCGCGATGTCGAGCACTGGGAGGCGCTGGTGGCCGACCGGTCGCTGCTGCCGGGCGCGATCGAGGAGCTCATGCGGGTCAATCCGCCCGGTGGTGGTTCCGTCGGCCTGATGCGCAAGGCCACCGAGGACGTGGTGCTGCCGTCGGGCGCGCTGGTGCGGGCGGGCCAGTGGGTGACCACTCCGGTGGTGGCCGCGGCGCACGACCCGGAGGTCTTCCCGGAGCCGGAGGAGTTCAGGCTGGACCGGCCGAAGACCGCGCCCACGATGATCTTCGGCGCGGGCAGGCACTTCTGCCCCGCCGTGCACCTGGCCAAGGCGGAGGTGGAGGTCACGCTGTCCGCGTTGATGGACCGCTTCCCGGGGCTGCGGATGGCGGTCGCGCCGCAGGACCTGCCGTGGTCGAACTCGAACTTCACCGTGGGTCTGCCCGGCCTGCCGGTCACCTGGTGAGCTGGAGGACCGGCACATGAGACGAGCTGCGCACGACGAGCCGGTGAGCACCACCCGGCAGTCGCCCGCCGACGAGGAACTCGCCGACTTCCCGTTCCCCGAAGGACCACGCGCCACCCCGTCGCCCGAGTTCGCGCGCCGTCGGGCCGAGTGCCCGCTGAGCCGCGTCAGGCTGCCCACCGGCGACACGGCGCTGCTGGCGGTGCGGCACCGGGACATCCAGCAGATCATGGGCGACGACGCCCGGTTCACGCGCGACTTGTCCGCGCCCGGGTCGCCGCGGTTGTTCCACAACCTGCTGATGCTGGACGACCCGACGATCCTGCTCAACATGCACGGCGAGGACCACCTGCGGCTGCGCCGGATCATGGCCTCGGCCTTCACCCCCCGGCGCGCCGACGCGCTCCGCCCGAAGATCCAGGAGAAGATCGACCTCCTGCTCGACGAGGTGGAGCGGGGCGAGCGACCGGTGGACCTGATGCAGTTCGCCTACCGGCTGCCCACCAGCCTCATGTGCGGCATGCTCGGCATCCCCGAGGAAGACGGCCCGCAGCTCAAGGAATGGGTGTCGGCCTGGCTGTCGTTCGCGATGTCGCCGGAGGAGCTGGACCGCGCGGCGCGCGGGTTCGACGACTACGTGGTCGCGCTGGCGGCCCGACGGCGGGCGGAACCCGGTGACGTGCTGATCGACCACCTCATCAGCGCCCGCGACGTGGACGACCGGCTGTCCGAGGACGAACTGGTGTCGATGGTCCGGACCCTGGTCATCGGCGGCAACGAGACGATCGCCGGTTCGCTGAGTCGGATGCTGCTGACCCTGCTGACCAGGCGGGAGCACTGGGAGGCGCTGCGCCGCGACCGGTCGCTGGTGCCCGCGGCGATCGAGGAGCTGTTGCGGCACAGCCCGCCGGGTGGCGGTGGCAGCGGCCTGATGCGGATGGCCACCGAGGACGTCGTGCTGGAGTCCGGGTCCGGTGTCGTCCGCAAGGGCGAGGGCGTGTTCACGCCGCTGGTGGCGGCCGGGCACGACCCGGAGGCGTTCCCCGAGCCGGACCTCGTCCGGTTCGACCGGCCCAGGACGCCGGGCACCGTGCAGTTCGGGGCCGGGCGGCACTACTGCGTCGGCGTGCACCTGGCCCGCGTGGAGTTGGAGCTGGCGTTGACGTCACTGCTCGACCGCTTCCCGGACCTGCGACTGGCCGTGCCGGTCGAGGAGCTGGTGTGGTCGGAGGGCACCTACGGTGTCACCCTGCCCGCGCTGCCGGTCGTCTGGTGAGACGCGTGCGCCGCACCTACGGTGTCACCCTGCCGGTGGTCTGGTGAGACGCGTGCGCGAGAAGGCCTGGGGCACTTGAGTTGCCGCGGTAGGCGACACCTGTTCGTCCAGGGGCCGGGCGGAAGGCTGTTCGACAGCCTTCCGCCCGGTCTGCGTTCTCCGGCCGCTGTCACCGCCCGATCCGACCACCCGTGCGCGAGTGCCCGGCCGGGGTTCCGGCCGGGCACCTCGCCACCTCTCGGCCGAAGCCGGTCCACCACGCGTCAGGCGGCGCCGAACCAGGTGCGCAGCGCGGTGGCCAGCGCGTCGGAATCGTTGCCCGCGTAGGCCACGTGCCCGTCCGGGCGCACCAGCAGGAAGTCCGCGTCGACCTCCTGCAGCGGCTTGGCCCGGACCGCGCCCACGCCGTCGGGCAGCTCCGCGGCCGGTGACCGGTCCGCGGACGACACCAGCAGGGCCCGGCCGGACGCCATGGCGCGCGCGACCGTTGTCTCACCCTGCTCGGTGAGCAGCGGGTAGTTCGGCACCGGTTCGCCGATCAGCGGATGGTCGCCCGGTCCGGGTTCGGGGTAGCGCGCCAGGGTCGGCATGCGCAGCAGGAGCCGGCCGGCCTCGCCGATCCGCAGCATCCGGTCGAGCAGGTCGCGCAACGGGCCGACCTTCGACAACGGGTGCATGAGCGCCATCTGGGCGCGGGCGTGGTCGCAGGCCCGCAACGCGACGGGCCGCCGTTCGGCCTCGTAGGTGTCCAGCAATCCCTCCGGAGCCCGGTCGGTGACCGCGGCGGCGAGCTTCCAGCCGAGGTTGGCGGCGTCTTGGAGGCCGGCGTTGAGCCCCTGCGTGCCCGAGACGAACGACACGTGCGCGGCATCACCCGCGAGGAACACCCGGCCGTCGCGGAACCGGTCCGCCACCGTGCTCTGGCGGCCGAAGCGCGCCACGAACCCGGTGCCGCGCAGCTTGGGCGCGGTGCCGGTGACGCGTTCGACGGCCGCGACCAGGTCGTCCTCGGTGACGGACCCGTCGGCGGGCTCCGGGCGGGATCCCCACTCGATGGTCATGAAGCGCAGCACACCGGGGGCGACGGGGATCGCGCCGAACACGCCGTCGTCGTGCAGGCCCGCGTCGAACTGCTCGCCCTCGACCAGCTCCACGTCGCCGAACACACCGCGGTACGCCGAGGTCGGGTGATCGGCCTGCCCGATACCCGCCAACGCCCGCACCTCGCTGTCCGCGCCGTCACACCCCACCAGGTAGGAGGCGCGCACTTCCTGCTCCGCGCCGTCCGTCGCGCGCACGGTCACCGTGACGCCGTCCGCGTCCTGACGGAACGCCACGACGCGGTGGCCGCGCCGGACCTCGGCGCCCAGTTCGACGGCGCGGCGCTCCAGGACCGTCTCGGTGCGCCACTGCGGGATGCCGTAGGTGAGTTCCTCCGGACCCGCGTCGGAGATGTCGAGCCACAGCAGGCCGAAGGGCGTGCGCGGCCAAGCGAACATGCCCTGCGCCCGCAATTCGTCGGCCAGCCCGCGCCGTTCCAGCAGTTGCAGCGTGCGACCGTGCACCGCCATGCCCGCCGAGTGCTCCTCGATGCGCGCCTTCGGTTCCACCACCAGCACGGGCACGTCCGCCAGCCGCAGTTCGGCGGCGAGCATCAGTCCCACCGGACCGCCGCCCGCCACCACCACCGTTGCAGTCATCGCTTGCTCCCAAGGGTCGTCGTGGTCGGCTCGCCGAACCAGGTGCGCAGGCCGCGGCTCAGCGCGTCCGGGTCCGTGCCCCGCTCGTCGGCGTGGGCCACGTACCCGTCGGGGCGGATCAGCAGCGTTCTCGCGGGGATGTCGGCGGACTCGGCGACGCGGACGACGTCCACGCGGTCGGCCCACCCGGAGGCGAGGTCGACGGCCGGCTCGTGCTCGCCGAGGACCACCAGGACGCCGCGCCCGGCGTGCAGGGTGCTCGCCAGCGTCACCTCGCCGGCGGAGGTGCTGATCTTGGCGTTGGGGATGCGCCCGCCGACCATCGGGTGCGCGGCGCCCTCGAAGTCGTAGCGGATGTCGCGACCGGAGAGGATGCCCATCAGGTACCGGTTGACCGGCTTCAGCCGCACCAGTTCCTTGAACAGCCCGCGCAACGGCTCGACCTGGTCCAGCGGGTAGAGCAGGCCGTCCTGGGCACGGGTGCTCCAGCACAGCCGCTCCCCCACCGGCCGCCGTTCGCGGTGGTAGCTGTCGAGCAGGTCGGCGGGCGCCCACCCGTCGATCTCGGCGGCCAGCTTCCAGCCGAGGTTCAGCGCGTCCTGGACGCCGGTGTTCAGCCCTTGGCCGCTGATCGGCAGGTGGATGTGGCAGGCGTCGCCGGCGAGGAGCACCCGGCCCTCGCGGTACCTGTCGACGAGGCGGGTCGCGTTGCCCACCCGGGACAGGAACCGCACCTCGCCGGTGCGCAGGATGCCCAGGTCGCGTCCCGAGCACTTGCGGAACTTGGCCCGGAACTCCTCCACCGTCGGCTCGACCTCCTTGCCGGTCTTGGGCACGCCGAACTCGAACGCGGTCACCCGGTGCAAGCCGGGCCGCAGTGGGATCGACGCGTACATGCCCGGTTGGGAGATCGTCGGGTGGATGAACTCCTCGACGTCGTCGGGCGTGATGACGTCGGCGGTCAGACCGTCCGCAGTGGACACCGTGCCCGGGAAACCGATGCCGGCCCGCTTGCGGACGATGCTGCCGCCGCCGTCGCACCCGACGAGGTAGGCGCACCGGATGCGGTACTCCGCGCCGTCCGCCGGTCGCACCAGCACGGTCACGCCGTCGTCGTCCTGCTCGAAGTCCACGACGTCCTGGCCGCGCCGGATGTCCGCCCCCGACTCGACCGCGCGGTCCTCCAGCAGGCGCTCGATCTCCCGCTGGGGCACCAGCAGCGGCAGCAGGCTGGCATCGCCCACGTAGTCCTGGAGCTCGACCAGGCCGAAGTTGTAGGACGCCACCTGCGGGTAGTCGCTGAACTGGTGGAGCCCGCGCTGTTCGAGCACCTCCAACGTCCGGGCGTGCAGGGTCAGCGACCGGGAGTACTCGCTCGGTTCGGAGAACCTCTCCACGACCGTGACGGGCACGCCCGCCAGGGCGAGTTCACCGGCGAGCATGAGACCTACGGGCCCACCACCGGCGATCACGACAGTGCGACTCACTACGACTCCTCTGCGGCGGCGGGCGCGATGCTGGCCCACAGCATTCGCGGAGCCTCTAAAACCAGCCTGAAGCGGAGTCGGTGGAGCACCGGGGACGTGCGAATACGGCACGGACGCAGGCGGTCCGGGTCCTGGGGGTCACCAGGTCCGCCTGCGTCCGTGCCGTGCCTGCTCAGTCGGCCGGGGTCGCTTCCGCATTGCCTGGCTGAGTGGCCTCCGCTGCCGGAGCAGCGGGTTTCGAGATGACGAACAGGGCGATCAGGAACGCGAGTCCGACGAAGACCAGGGAAGCCAGGAAGGCCGCTCCCATGCCCTCCACCATGCCGAACCGGACGTCACCCGGCGCGATTTCCCCCGCGCCGCGGAAGGCCGCGCCGAACACGGCGACCAGGACGCTGATGCCGAGGGTGAAGCCGATCCACTGCATGACCTCCAGCACACCGGCGGCCGAGCCCGCGTTGCGACCGGACACATCGGACAGGATCGTCACCGAGACGGCGGTGAACGCGAAGCCGGCGCCGATGCCGAACAGCAGGATCGGACCGAGGACGCTGCCGAAGTAGTTGCTGGACAAGGACACCGTGGACAGCCACGCCATCCCGGCGAAGATGATGGCGGAGCCACCCAGGATGAGCGGTTTGGCACCGACCTTGGCCAGCAGCTTGGCCGCCTGGCTGCTGGCGATCATGATCGCCGCCGCCATGGGCAGGAACGCCAGGCCCGCGATCAGCGGCGTGTAGCCGAACACGTCCTGGAGCAACTGGCTGACGAAGAAGTTCATCGCCGCCATGGTGGCGACCAGGCCCACCAGGGTGAAGTAGCCGCCGGTGCGGGTGCGGCTGCTGAACAGGTCGAGCGGCATCAGGGGCTGCTCGGTCCTGCTCTCCACGAACAGGAACGCGATCAGCAGCACGAGCGAGGCGCCGAGCGCGAGGTAGGTCGGCATGTCGGACCAACCGCGTTCGGCGGCGTTGAGCAGGCCGTACACGAACGTGGCCATGGTGGCGGTGGACAGCACCATGCCGGCCCAGTCCGCCTTGCCGGGGTGCCGCTCGGCCTCCTTGACGTGCAGGGGCGCGAGGATGAGCACCACCAGGGCGAGTGGCACGTTGATGAACATCACCCAGCGCCACGTGCCCGCCTCGGTGAGCAGGCCGCCCAGGATGAGGCCGACCGCGAGGCTCGCCGCGTAGGCGCTCGCGACCATGCCGAACGCCTTGTTCCGCTGGGGGCCTTCCTCGAAGTTGCCGGCCACCAGCGCCAGCGAGTTCGGCGCGGCGAGCGCGGCGGCGACACCCTGCACGACGCGCCACAGGATCAGCAGCTCCGCGGAGTCGGAGAGGCCGCCGAGCAGCGAGGCGATGGCGAAGACCACCAGGCCGATGATGAAGATCCTGCGGCGGCCGAAGATGTCGCCGATGCGGCTGCCCAGCAGCAGCAGGCCGGCGAAGGCGAGCGTGTACGAGCTGCTGACCCAGGCCAGGCCGGTGGCGGTGAATTCGAGGTCGGCGTGGATCTGTGGCAGCGCGATGTTCACGACGGTGGCGTCGATGCCGACCATGAACTGGCTGAGCACGATCACCAGCAGGGCTAAGCCGGTCTTGCCCCGTTTGCCGGGGGCACCGGGACGTCCGACCTCTTCAGCCGGCACAGATGCGGTGGACAAGAGCCCCTCCAAGGGGTCAAGATGCGTCGGGTCCAGAAGACCAGTAGTAGACGTTCGCGTTCACTATAGGAACGTCGCCACTCCCGGCGCAAGGGATTCCCCTAGGATTGCCCCGGAGGTGTCGCGTCGAATGTCAGCCGTGCAGGACCCAGCCGCCGGGCCTCGTCCGGGAACCCGCCGTCGCGGAGAAGCCCTGGAGCGGGCGATCCTCGACGCCACCATCGAGCAGTTGAGCTCGGTGGGCTACACCGGGCTGACGATGGAGGGCGTCGCCGCCGCCGCGGGCACCGGCAAGGCCGCGCTGTACCGCCGCTGGAGCGACCGCGACGACCTGCTGGCCGCCGCGCTGCGCCACGTGCTGCCCGACCCGCGCGCCGTCGAACTGACCGGCGACGTCGGCGCGGACCTGCTCGCGCTGCTGCGCTGCATCCGCGACGCCATCACGCGCACCCACGGCTCCGTGTTCAAGGTCGTGCGCGCCGAGGTCGCGGGCGCCGGCGGGATGCTGCACTCCGTCGTGGGCCAACGGGTCATGGACCCGTGCCACGAGCTGATCGCCGAGGTGCTCCGGCGTGGCGCGGAATCGGGCGAGCTGCGCCCCGAGGCCGCGTCACGGATGGTCGCCACCGTGGGCCCGGCGTTGATCGTGCACTTCGTGGTGCACCACGGACCCAACGTGCCGGACGACTACGTGGACTCGATCGTGGACGAGGTGCTGGTTCCGCTCACCGCGCGCTGACGCCGTCGCGGGCGGTCGTCGCGCGGGCGCAGGCCGTCCAGCACGAGCGAGACGAGGCGCCCGCGCTCGGCGGTCGAGCCACCGGTCTGCTCGCTCGCCCAGGCGATGGCGTTGACCAACTTGAACACCTCGTCCACCGCCACGTCGGGGCGCAGCGCGTCGGCCTCCTTGGCCCGCTCCACGAGGGCGGCGCCGGCGGCGAACATGTCGTTGTGGCACGAGG
The DNA here is from genome assembly GCF_050942485.1 of Actinosynnema sp. CS-041913. Taxonomy (NCBI): domain Bacteria; kingdom Bacillati; phylum Actinomycetota; class Actinomycetes; order Pseudonocardiales; family Pseudonocardiaceae; genus Actinosynnema; species Actinosynnema sp. CS-041913. The sequence goes on from NZ_CP192037.1 coordinate 6,182,716, forward strand.
AGAAGAGCTTCTCCGTGCGCTTGAGGCCGCTGACCATCAGCACGCTGGCAACGCCTCGGAACCGGGCCGCGTGCTCGGCCACCGAACTCAGCCACTCGACCAGCGCCGCGCCGACGTCCCGCTCGGACAACAGCTCCGCCGCGCGGGCGGTGATCACGTCGACCTGTTCGCGCAACAACGCCTCCAGCAGGTCCTGCCGCGTCGGGAAGTGGCGGTAGAGCGTGCCCGGCCCCACACCCGCCCGCCGGCACACCTCGTCCAGCGTCGCGTCGTGCCCCTGTTCGGCGAACACCTCGGCCGCGGCGGTCAGCAGTTTGACGCGGTTGCGCCGCGCGTCCGCCCGCAGCCCTCGATTCCCGCCGTGTTCCATCCCGCCCACCCATCACCGGCACCTCGGCGCTTCCTGTCACCAAGCTTCCCACGTCGGACACCGGCCGCGGCCCCTCCGGCCGGCGGCTCGTACGTGTTTTCCCCGATGCGGAGACTATCTCCGCTCTGGCAGCGTGGGCCGTAGCGGCGCTGGGGGCGTCGTCGGACGGCCCTGGCTGTCCGTGCAATCACTAGGGGGAAGCATGCAGTTCCAGATCCTCGGCCCGATCCGGGTGTTAGACGGCCGGCACGAACACGTCCTGAACCCGCGCAAGGTGCAGGCGTTGCTCGCCGCCCTGCTCATCAAGTCGGAGCAGGTGGTCAGCACGGACCAGATCATGATGGAGATCTGGTACGAGAACCCGCCGCGGCGGGCCATCGCGTCGTTGCACGTCTACGTGTCACAACTGCGCAAGTTCCTGGCCGGGACCGGGGAAGACGGCAGCCGGGTGCTCACCAGGGCGCCGGGCTACCAACTGTCGCTCGGCGCGGACACGGTCGACGTCCACGAGTTCCGGACGCTGCTGGAACGCGGCCGGACGCTCCTGCAGGCGGGGCGACCGGCCGAGGCGGACCACGAATTGGACGCCGCGCGGGTCCTCTGGCGCGGTCCCGCGCTGGGCGAGGTCGCCGGCGACGGCCCGCTGCTCCAAGGCTTCACCGCCTGGGCGCAGGAGGCGTGGCTGGAGTGCCTCGAACTGCACATCCGCACCCAGTTGGCGCTGGGCAGACACCGGTCGGTCATCGGCAAGCTCCACCAGTTGATCTCCGAGTACCCACTGCAGGAGTCGTTCTACCTGCAGTTGATGCTGGCGCTGTACCGGACGGACCGGCAGGGGGACGCGCTTCGCGTCTACCACCAGGCGCGCAACGTGCTCAACACGGAGTTGAGCGTGGAGCCCTGCCGGGCGCTGCGGGACCTGCACCGCACGATCATCATGGGCGCGGAGGTCGTGGACGAGCGGACCGCGGCGCTCGCGTCCTGAGGGTGCGTCCGGGTGGGTGCCCGGCACCCACCCGGACGCGGCCGGAGCGCTACGCCTCGGGAGGCACGCGCACGTACACATCGCCGTTCTCCACCGCCGCGCGGAACACCGTTATCGGTTCGGTGGCGGGCGGGCTCGTCGGCTTGCCGGTGCGCAGCTCGAAGCACGAACCGTGCAACCAGCACTCCACCACGCCGCCGTACACCTCGCCCTCGGTGAGCGGCACGTCGGCGTGGCTACACCGATCGAGCACGGCGTGCACCTCACCGCCGGACCGCACGATCGCCAGCGGCGTGTCGTCCACCTCCACCGCGAGCAGACCCTCCTCAGGCATGTCGCCCAGCGCACACACCCGCACGAAGCCCTCTTCCACGCCGCTTCCTCCACTCCGCCGCTGCTCGTGCCGACGTTATCGAGTCGTTCTAAAGCGCCGGTTCGGCGGCACCGGAGGTCATCTTGACGGGCACCAGCGGTAGGGACGCCGGCGACTCCATCAGCTCACGCAATCGGAGGCTCGTCGCCGCGCACCGCACGTCCCGGCACACCTCAGCCCACCGACATCCGCATCGGGTTGAGCTCTGGCGCGTCGACGGGCTCGAAGTCGCTGCCTTTCACCACGATCATCATCAACGATGCCGCCTGGAAATCGAATTCCCTGGAGATCTTGCGGTTCTGGGGGTCGATCCAGAAGATCGAGCCTTTGTAGTTGACGGCGTTGACCGCGTGGTTGTACTGCCTGCCCTCCGGGCGGAACACCACCATGGCGGCCGAGCCGGGCCCCGCGCCGGACAGCCGGGCCTTGACGTCGGCCGGCGTCGAATAACGGCCGCCGTCGGGGCTGTCCTCCGACGCTCGCCACGGGGCTCCGAGCCATTTCTGGGTCGCCTGGGCACCGTTCGACTCGATCCCCGGAGTTCCGTCTTCGTGGCGGTCGAAAACGCCTGACGCGGCCTTCGGGTTTCCGAACCACGAAGCCAGGAAGGCGCGCGTGGCGTCCTGGCAGTTCGATCGGAACCTGGGGTCTTCGTCGTACTGGCTGTTGAGCGCCGCCAACCAATCCGCGGGATCCAACTTCATGAAAGGGATGTTGGCGCCCTTGTACGGTTTCGGGAATTTCTTGTGCTCACCGCTCTTGGTCTTGGGGAACTTCGCCTCCAGTCCGCTCTGCGCCTCCGGGGACGCGGGCACCAGACCCCCGGGACGGAAGTACAGGTCCTCACGTGCTTCATCCAGAGTCTCGGGAATCCTCGTGCGGTCCGCCGGCGCCCGCTGGACCGCAACGTCGGAAGCCGCCGGAACGGGTCCTCCAGGCCCCGGATCGACCGGGGCGCCGTGCCGGTGTGCCAGCAGGCGGACGACGGCGCGGTTGCCCACCGCACGCTGGAGAGCCGCCAGCTCGGCCGCTCCGGCCGGGACGGTGCTGTGCGCCCGGAGTTCCGACGCCGCCGGTGAACGGTCCGGATCACGTCGCCTCCGGATCGGAAGCTCTTCTTGTTCTGGTTGCATGTGCGGAGGACCTCCTGGCGTTTCAGCCATGGTTTCCGGCGCACCGCCGTTCCGGAGTGTCGGCACGGGCACACCGCGGGCACACCACCGGCACGTTCGGGCAAGTGGTCAGCGGGTCGAGCACCGATGCCGCGGTGGGCTTCCACTGCGAGTCGCCCACGACGATCGCGGGACGCCGTCGGGCGGTGGTGGGTTCGTCCCACCTCGTGGGCTCGGGCCTTCCGGTTGCGCCGTCCGGGCGTAGCTGTGGTCTAGACCTCCATCTAGCGTGGTCTGGACCTTACCGTCGTCGCTGCTAGCGCGAGGAGAACCATGTCGATGAAGAGATGGGGCGCCGCCCTCTTGGCCGGTGCCTTGTCGGTCGGGTTGTCGGTCGTCGCGTCGCCGGCCCAGGCCCACGACCACCACGGCGGCAGCGCCGTCCGCACCGTCGGGTACTACACCCAGTGGAGCATCTACGACCGCAACATCCCGATGCGCTACCTGGTCGAGAACGGCACCGCGGCCAAGCTCACCCACCTCAACTACGCCTTCAGCGTCCTCGACGAGCAGGGCGGCTGCGTCAGCTCCGACCCGTGGGCCGACTACCAGCGGCCGTTCTCGGCGGAGCAGGCCATCAGCGGCAAGGCCGACGAGCCCGGCCAGGCACTGGCGGGCAACCTCAACCAGATCAAGCAGCTCAAGCAGAAGTTCCCCAAGCTGCGGGTCTACATCTCACTCGGCGGCTGGACGGGGTCCAAGTACTTCTCCAACGCCGCGCTCACCCCGCAGTCGCGCGCGGCGCACGTCAAGTCCTGCATCGACCTCTGGCTCAAGGGCAACCTGCCGGGTGCGCCCGCCGGCGCGGCCAAGGGCGTGTTCGACGGCATCGACCTGGACTGGGAGTGGCCGTCCACCGAAGGCGAAGTCGGCAACGTCGTGCGCCCCGAGGACAAGCAGAACTTCACCAAGCTGCTGCGCGAGTACCGCCTCCAGTTGTTCAAGCAGGGCTTCAAGGACCGCAGGATCTACGACCTCACCGCGTTCCTGCCCGCCAACCGCGAGGCGATGGACCGCGGGTACGAACTCGCCGAGGTCTACAAGCTGCTGACCTTCGCCACCGTGCAGGGCTACGACTACCACGGCACCTGGGAGAAGACCACCAACCAGCAGTCGGCGATCCGGGTGCCCGAGGGCGACCCGACCACGCCCAAGGACAGCGGCGAGATCGTCGTGGACGCGCACATCGAGCGCGGGGCGCCACGCCACAAGATCACGCTCGGCGTGCCGTACTACGGTCGCGGCTGGACCGGCGTGACCAACCGGAACAACGGTCTGTTCCAGCAGTCCACCGGCCCCGCCCCGGCCACCTTCGAACCGGGCTACGACGACTACCGCACGCTCAAGAACCTGTTGGCAGGCGGGAAGTACAAGCTCTACCGCGATGAGAAGGCCGGGCACGCCTGGCTGTTCGACGGCACCACGTTCTGGACCTACGACGACCCGACCGAGCTGAAGCGCAAGGGCAAGTTCATCCGCGACCGCAAGCTCGGCGGCGCGATGATCTGGTCGCTGGACGGCGACACGCCGCAGGGTGACCTGATCAAGGGATTGCACGCCGGTCTGCACCGGCGCTGAGCGAAACCGGGGCCGTGGGGCGGGTCTGTTGGTGGCCCGCCCCACGCGGGCGGCCCTCGGCCTCGGCTCACCGGCGGAGGCAGGTGATCCAGTAGTGGCCTGCCGCGTCCCTGGTCACGCCGTGCGTTTCGCTGGCGAAGCCGGGGAATTCGCGGTCGAACGCTTCGAGGGTGCGGAGGTAGCGCATGGTCGCCGTGTCGGTGTCACCGGCTGATTCACCGGGCATGAGGACCGGGATGCCGGGTGGGGTCGTGACGACCATGGTCGCCACCACGCGGTCCGCCAGGTCGGACAGGCGGACCGGTTCGGTGCCGCCTCGGATCAGCCGCTGGTACGACTGCGCCGGGGTCAGCACGGGCTGCGGTGGGTCGGTGAACGCCTCGTCCAGGAGCGTGATCAGGTCGCCCTTGCTCAGTTGCGCGTGCATCTTGTCGCACAGGCCGCGCAGGGACAGCCCCGCATAGCGGTCGGGGTGTTCCTTGACCAACGCGGGCAGCACCTCGGCCAGCGGTGCCGCGGTGTCGTAGAGCTGCTTGAAGTCCGTCAGGGCGTCCAGCAGAGTGCCCCACTTGCCTTTGGTGATGCCCATCGAGAACAGCACCAGGCAGGTGTAGGCGTCGGTCTTCTCCACGACGATGCGGCGGGTCTCCAGGTACGCGGTCACGATGCGCGCCGGGATGCCCGTCGCCGCGGCGGTGCCTTGCGCGTCGGTGCCGGGGCAGGTGATCGTCACCTTGATCGGGTCGAGCAGGCAGTAGCCGGCCTCCACGCCGGCGAAGCCGTGCCAGTCCGCGTCGGGTGCGAGCGTCCAGCACCCCGGCTCGGTGCGCAGCAGGTCCAGCGGGGCGTCGGCGAACGCGTACGTGCTGCCGGTGCCCGGATCGGTGACGGTGTCGGGCTGCCAGGTGCCGAAGAACCAGTCCGGCCGGTCGGCGGCCTCGGTGATCCGCCTGCCGAGCCGGGCGACGGCCTGGCGGAACCGGATCGCCTCGGTGATCGCCTCGTCGGTGAGCCACCGCCCGCCGGGGCCGTCCATCATGCCCGCGGCCACGTCCAGCGAGGCGAGCATCGGGTACAGCGGCGAGGTCGTCGCGTGCATCATGAACGTCTCGTTGAACTGCCGGTGTTCGACCGGCGACCTCGGCGAGTTCTTGATGTGCACCATCGAGCTTTGCGACAGCGCGGCCAACAGCTTGTGCGTGGACTGCGTGGAGAAGACCGTCGGGCGGGTCTCGTCGGGCATGGTCGTGGCGTCCACGGACATGCCGTACCGGCGCGCGTAGAGCGGGTTGAACCGGGCGTAGGCGAACCACGCCTCGTCCAGGTGCAGCCGGGGCACGCCGGCGCCGAGCAGTTCGGCCACCCGGACGGCGTCGTAGCACAGCCCGTCGTAGGTCGAGTTGGTGATCACCGCGTACACCGGCCCGTCGCCGGCGGCGCCTTCGGCCAGCGGGCTGTCGCGGATACCGGCGGCCACGGCTTCGGCGGTCATGGCGCCGGGCGGGATCGGCCCCATCAGGCCATAGCCGTTGCGGGTCGGGACCAGGTACACCGGGCGGCCTCCGGTGATGGTCAGGCCGTGGTAGACCGCCTTGTGGCAGTTGCGGTCGACCAGCACCAGCTCGTCGGCGGCGACGCTGGCGTGGCAGACCATCCGGTCGGCGGTCGAGTCGCCGTGCACCACGAAGTACGTCGAGTCCGCGCCGAAGATGCGTGCCGCGTTGCGCTCCGCCTCGCCGATCGGGCCGGTGTGCTCGAACAGCGAGCCGAGTTCCCCGACGGAGATCGACAGGTCGGTGCGGAGCAGCCGTTCGCCGTAGTAGTCGAAGAACGCCCGGCCGACCGGTGACTTCAGGAACGCCACGCCGCCCGCGTGGGCCGGGGTGTGCCAGGAGTACTCGTGGGTGTCGTCGAACCGGCGCAGCTCGCGGAAGAACGGCGGCAGCACCTCGTCCAGGTAGCGCGTCGCGGCGAACCCGATCCGGCCCGCGATGAAGTCCGGGGTGTCCTCCAGCAGCCACACGTAGCCGCTGACGGCCTCGGAGACCCACAGCGGGAGGTCGTCCACGTCGGTCGCGGTCGGCACCAGGAACACCGGGAGCCGGGTGAACCGGGCCATCAGCGCCTTCAGCACCGCCTCCGCGGGGCGCTGCCCGTCGCCCGCGCCGAGGTCCCAGCCGACCACCGCCGCCGCGAGGTCCGCGCGGCACTGGGTCAGGGCGAGCGCGTCGGGCGCGGTGCGGGCCCGCGCCACCTCGTGGCCCTGGTCGGCGAGCCGCACGCAGAGCGCGCGGAGTTGGTCGGCCAGCACCGAGCCGTCCGCGCTGCCGTCGACTGCGACCAGGACCGTTGAACGCGGCATCACGGGGCTCCTCGGTGATCCGTGGACTGTGGTACCGCTCACACTCTGCGGCCGAACGGCCCTGTTGTCGATGCACCGAAAGCATGACGGCGCACCGTCGGGGCGGGGTCCGGTTCCTCTCGTGGCCTGCGCGGATCGTCCGGCGCGGCGCAGTGGTAGGAAGACCGGGTGAGCAACGTCGAAGAGGGCCTCCGGGTGGCGCAGGACGAGGTCGTCGCCCTCGCGAGTGAGCTGATCAGGATCGACACGACCAACACCGGGGATCCGGCGACCCTGGTCGGGGAGCGCGCCGCCGCCGAGTGGGTGGCCGAGAAGCTGGGTGAGGTCGGCTACGAGACGACCTACGTCGAGTCCGGGGCGAAGGGGCGCGGCAACGTCGTCGCGCGGCTGGCCGGCGCCGATCCCTCGCGGGGCGCGCTGCTGGTGCACGGGCACCTCGACGTGGTGCCCGCCGACCCGTCCGAGTGGACCGTCCACCCGTTCTCCGGCGCCGTGCAGGACGGCTACGTCTGGGGGCGCGGGGCCGTCGACATGAAGGACATGGTCGCGATGACGCTGGCCGTGGCCCGGCGGTTCAAGCGGGACGGTGTGGTGCCGCCGCGCGACCTGGTGTTCGCGTTCCTCGCCGACGAGGAGGCGGGCGGGGTGTTCGGGGCCAAGTGGCTGGTGGACAACCGGCCCGAGCTGTTCGAGGGGGTGACCGAGGCGATCAGCGAGGTCGGCGGGTTCTCCATCACGCTGAAGGACGACGTCCGCGCCTACCTGGTGGAGACCGCCGAGAAGGGCATCCGGTGGCTCAAGCTGCGGGTGCGGGGCACCGCCGGGCACGGGTCGATGATCCACCACGACAACGCGGTGGCGAAGCTGGCGGCGGCCGTCACCAAGCTGGGGCAGCACCGGTTCCCGATCGTGCTCACGCCGTCGGTGCGGGAGTTCCTGGCCGGCGTCTCGGAGATCACCGGCCTGGAGTTCCCCGAGGACGACATCGAGGGCGCGATCGGGAAGCTGGGCGCGCTGTCCCGGATGATCGGGGCGACCATCCGGGACACCGCCAACCCGACCATGCTGTCCGCCGGCTACAAGTCGAACGTCATCCCGTCGCTCGCCGAGGCCACGGTGGACTGCCGCATCCTGCCGGGGCGCGAGGAGGCGTTCGACCGCGAGCTGGCCGAGCTGCTCGGGCCGGAGGTCGAGCGGGAGTGGCTGGGCCTGCCGCCGGTCGAGACGACGTTCGACGGGGCGCTGGTGGACGCCATGACCGCGTCCATCACGGCGGAGGACCCCGGCGCCAGGGTGCTGCCCTACATGCTGTCCGGTGGCACGGACGCGAAGTCGTTCCAGCAGCTCGGCATCCGCAACTTCGGGTTCGCGCCGTTGAAGCTGCCCGCGGACCTGGACTTCTCCGGGCTGTTCCACGGCGTGGACGAGCGGGTGCCGGTCGACGCGCTCCAGTTCGGCGTCCGGGTGCTGGACCGGTTCCTGCGCAGCTCGTAAGCCTCCGGGCGGACCGGCCCACCACCCCCGGTCAGCCGGGTTCGCCCGGGACCGGGGTGGTGGGCCGGTCCCACCGCCCCGTGGTGAGCTGGGCGACGGTGGAGCTGGTGAGTTCGGTGGCCAGCACGCTGCGGCGCAGCGGCAGCAGGCGGTGCGCCTTGCAGTGCTGGGTGGGCAGCACCGCGACCTCCTCCCCCGTGATCCTGGTGAAGTCCGGGTCGAAGGTCACCCGGACGACCACGTCCAGCGCGTTCGGGTTGACGATCGAGGAGCCCAGCAGCCAGGCGCGGGGCCGGCGGGGCGTGCCGGGCGGGTCGAACGCGAGGTGCAGCAGTGCCGCCGCGGCGACCTCGGGCGACCGGAGGTGGAACCAGGTGGGCCTGCCCTGCGCGTCGATGCGGCCGAACGTGCCGGTGCCCTGCTCGGGACTGCCCAGCAGCGCCACCCACAGGCCGGTCGGCCCGGCCACCAGTCCCATCGGTGTGCCGCCGCGCTCCGCCGGGACCGCGAGCTGCGCGGTGTCGCGGGTGCGGGGGTCGATGCGCAGGATCAGGCCCGCGTCGTCCTGGGTGACGTAGAAGTCGCCCGAACCGGGGTGGCGGGCGACGAAGACCGGGTTCGGCCGGCAGTCGTGGAGCCGGTGGCGGGCCGGGTCGGCGGGGTCGATCGCGAGCACCTGGCGGCTGCGCCGGAGGCTGACCCACAACTGCCCGTCGTACTCGCCGACGTGGTGCGGCCCTTCCCCGCCGCCCGGCACGTCGATCGTGCGGACCACCTCGGGCCGAACGTCCACCGACGCGCCGCCGGGGTCGATCAGGAGCAGCCGGTTCGCGGACTCGTGGGTGGCCCACACCATGCCGGGGTGGCGGTGCGACACCGCCAGGCCGTGCAGCACCGCGTCCGGTGACCCCAGCGGGAACGCCCGCGCCGCCACGACCTCCTCGGTGGCCGGGTCGAGCCGGAGCTTCACCAGCTTGCTGTCGGCGGACTGGGACACCAGCACCAGCGGCTCGCCGGGCACCTTCACCATCTCGTGGGTCCGTTCCGCGGGTGGCAGCCCGTACTCCACCACCGACCGGCGCGGCACCCCGCCCGACGGCGGCCGGCCGTGCGCGACCGCGACCCCGGCGCCGACCGACGCCGACGCGGTGAAGGCGCCCAGCAACAACGAACGGTGGAACGCACGCCGGTCCACGCGACTCCCCTCACGGCGGGAACGGACCCCACGACGGTAGGAACCACCGGGCCCGGCCACCCGCCCAAACCGCCAACGCAACCGTCCCGGGTGACAGCGGCCCACCGCCGGGCGAATTGCGGAACCGTGACGTCCGGTTCGTCCGGTCGTTGGGACCGGTGAGGTCCGACGACGGAAGGGGCAGCGGCATGGCGACCGAGCGGTTGCGGCTGGAGGACGGCACCGAGCTGCATCTGGAGCGCAGCGGCACGCCTGACACCGGGTTGACCGTGGTGCTCGCACACGGTTACGCGTTGGACCACCGCAGTTGGCACCGGGTGGTGGCGGAGCTGCCCGCGGACGTGCAGGTCATCCGCTACGACCACCGCGGGCACGGCGGGTCCGGGCCCGCCACCAAGGAGACCGCGTCCGTCGAGCAGCTCGGGGACGACCTGGGCGAGCTGGTCGAACGGCTCGTGCCGGACGGTCGGGTGGTGATCGCCGGGCACTCCATGGGCGGGATGGCCGCGATGGCGATGGCCGAACGCCGCCCTCGGCTCTACCGGCAGCGGGTGGCGGGTGTCGTGTTCGTCTCGACGGCGGCCGGCGGGCTGGCGGAGACGTCGCTGGCCTGGCCGAAGGCGCTGGGCAAGCTGGTGCGGGAGCTGGAGCGGGCGTTCGGGCCGCTGGTGCGCACCATCCGGGAGAAGATCGAGCCGGCCAAGACCGCGGGATTGCGGTGGTGGCTGTTCGGGGACGAGCCCCGGCCGGAGGACGTCGACCTCACCGCCGACATGGTGTGGGCGCACTGGCCGGACACCATCGCGCTGTTCCGGCCCGCCGTGGACCGGTACGACCGCGAGGCCGCCCTCACCGTGGCGGGCGAACGGCCGGTGATCGCGATCGTCGGCGACGAGGACCGGCTGTGCGCGGAGTACAACGCGCGGGCGCTGGCCGAGGCGGTCGGCGGCGAGGCCGTCGTGGTCGCGGACGCCGGGCACATGCTGCCGCTGGAGAGCCCGGCCGAGGTTGCGGCGCAGATCGTGAAGCTGGGCTCCTGACGCTCCTCACCGGTAGGACGCGAGGCCGTCCGCCAGTTCCGCGTCGTCGCCGTCGCGCGCTGCGGCCAGTGCCTGTTGCAGGGCGAACGTGCCCTGGTAGGCGGCTGTGCGACGGACGGCGGACGTCCGGTCGACGCCCAGCAGGGTGATGATCCGGTCGAGCAGGCCGGCGCCGTAGCTCGCGCCGACGGCGGCGAGGTCTTCGGCGGGGTCGCCGATCACCGCGCCGTCCCAGTCCACGATGCCGACCAGCCGGGGCCGGTCCCCGGTCCGTCGCCACAGCACGTTCTCGCCGCCGAGGTCGCCGTGGACCAGGCCGGTGGTGACGTGGTCGAGCCGCTGCACGGCGGCGAGTTCGCGTTCGGCGCGGTTCCGGCCGGCGGCGTCCATCAGCGGGAACAGTCCGGTGTGGACGCCGGCGGCGAACTCCGTCCACCGGTGCGGGTCGGCCGCGGGCACCACGTCGACGGGCTTGGTGTCCGCCATCGTCCGCAGCACGCGGGCGAACTCGGCGACCATCGCGTCGACCGCCTCGGCGTGGCCCAGTGGGGCGCCGGGCACGCGGCTGAGGGTCAGGAAGGTGTCGCCTACCGGCGCGGAGGGGTCGACGTCGGACAGCGGTGTCGGGATTTCCACGCCCAGGTCGAGCGTGTTCAACGCGGTCAGCAGTGCGGCGCGGCGGGGTAGTTCGGCTGCGGCGGCGGCGGTTTTCGGGAACCTGAACACCCGGTCCGCCGCGATGAGCACGTCGTGGAACTGGCCGCTGTGCAGGCTGACGTCGCCGAGGTCGTGTCCGGCGTGGCGGAGCACGGCGACGTAGTGGGACAGGGTCATGATCCCGGATGGTGCGGTCGTGTCCGGCTGAAGGCGAGCGAATTCGCCGCGGGCGTTCACGAGCTGGGACGGTTGCCGTCCGCATCGTGGGCGGTGCGGGTTATTCCCTCGTTGCGGGCGGCATCCCAGGACGTGGTGAGCGCTATCGGCGGGACCGGTGGGCGACCCAGACTGCGACGCGTGGTTCCGCTCCCGGTGCGGTGCCCGTGCCGTGATCGAAGGAGAATTTCGTGGCCGTTGAGACGCAGTTGAACGACGTCGACATCCAGGCGGTCGGCACGCTCGTCGCCGCCATCCGGGAGGACGCGACGAAGGCCAGGACCACGTGGGCGGCGCACGTCCGGTGGCAGGGCGGTTTCCGGTCCGAGGCGCGGGTGCGCGGGTTCGCCCCGACGGCCTCCGACGAACCGCCCGCGCTCGGCGGCGGCGACAGCGCGGCCAACCCGGTCGAGCAGTTGCTCAGTGCGCTCGGCAACTGCCTGGCCGTGGGGTACGCGGCGAACGCGACCGTGGCGGGGATCGCGATCGACCGGCTGACCATCGACCTGAAGGGCGATATCGACCTGCGGGTGTTCCTCGGGCTGGCGGAGGGGCACGCGGGCTTCGACACGATCAGCGCGAACGTCCACATCGAGTCGTCCGCGCCGCGTGCCGACATCGAGGCGCTGCACGCGAAGGTGGTCCGCTCCTCCCCCGTCGGCCACACCCTGGGCAACGCCGTGCCGGTGGACGTCCGACTGGACTGACGGGGGCCTCGCTGTCCGGAACGTTCACGATCAGCGCCGGGCCGTGACCCGCTGCTCGACCAGCAGGAGGACACCGGTGAGCAGAACGAGGACGGCGGCCGTGCCGTGGACGGCGAGGGCGTAGGCGGCTGTGCCGCCGTGGGTGAGGACGGCGATGCCGTCGCCGATCGGGATGATCGCGTCGGCGAGGACGACCCAGCCCAGGGCCTTGCGGTGGCCGAGGAGCAGGAGGACCAGGGCGGTCAGGGCGTAGGCGAAGTCGCGGACGGCTTTGACGATGAAGTAGCCGGTTCCCTCGTCCGTCGGCCACGGGGTGATGCCGAAGCCCGCCGCCGCGGTGTCGCCGTCGAGCAGGAAGTTCAGGCCGAACCAGAAGCCCGCGAGGACGACGAGTGCCGACAGGACCGTGTTGACGCGCTTGAGGATCATGACCGCTCCGATGGCTGCTAGCACTGCTAGGTACAAGAGCGACACTAGATCTAGTCACGCTTGAATGTCTAGCAGTGCTAGTGTGACGTGTGTCCATCCAGCAGCGCCGCGAGCGCGAACGAGCGGAACGCCATCGGCTGATCGTCGACGCCGCCCGCGACCTGGCCGAGACCGAAGGCTGGGACGCGGTCACCACGCGTCGGCTCGCCGAGCGCGTCGAGTACAGCCAGCCCGTGCTCTACAGCCATTTCAAGGGCAAGGACGCGATCGTGCGCGCGGTCGCCGTGCAGGGTTTCGTGGAGTTGGGTGAGCGGTTGCGCGCCGCCCGGGGCGGGCAGGACGGTCCGGCGGCGTTGCGGGCGGCGGCCGAGGAGTACCTCGCGTTCGCGCAGGCCCGGCCCGCGCTGTACGACGCGATGTTCGTGCGGCGGGTGGACCTCCCGTTCGGGACCGCCGAGACCCCCGACGAACTGCGGGCCGCGTTCGGCGAGTTCATCGCGGCGGTGGCACCCGTTGCGGCACAACGGGATCTGGAGACGTTGACCGAGGTGGTGTGGAGCGCTCTGCACGGCCTGGCGACCCTCACCGACGGCCGACGCCTGCGCCCGGATCACGCGCGTGCCCGGCTGGACCTGCTGCTGGCCGCGTTCCTGGAGTGACGCAGGCTGTGACGCTGGCTGTGACGCAGGCTCACCCGGTGAGGTCGGCTTCGATCGACCGCACCGCCGTGATCGCGCCGTAGGCGAGCAGGTGCAGCAGGCAGTGGTCGGTGTACCGGTCGGTGCGCCAGCCGGTGACGTCGTCCTCGGTGATCCGGCTCGGCGCCAGCCCGGCCAGGATCGCGAGGGCCGCGCCGGGGCGGTCGTCCTCGGTGAGCGTGGCCAGGGATTCGGCCGGCCAGGTGGGGCCGCCTTGCGGGTCGCGGCCCCGGTGCCGGGTGATCGTGTCGTGCACGACCTTTCGAGCCGGTTCCGACAACAGACCCCGGCCGCGGTCGGCCGCGACCCGCAGTGCCGCGTAGGCGGGACCGACCGGGTGGTCGCCCGCCCATGCGGGGATTTCCTCCGGTGGCACGGAAGCGAGCAGGCGGAGGCTTTCACCGGGTGTGCGCTGCCGCTGGATCGCACGGGCGATCGGGGCGCCGTCGAACGCGGCCGGCTCGTCTTCCCGCATGCTCCCCGGCAGCAGGTCGCCGGCGATGAGCACGCGCACCAATCGGTTGATGAAGTGCAGCGCCAGTGCGGTCCCGATGTACTCGGGCGCCTCCTCGGGCGTGGCGAGAGCATCATGACCGCCGGGCCGATGCTGCTGAACTCGGTGTCGACCTGGTGGTAGACGGCGGCCACCTGTCCGGCGGCGTCCTCCGGCCGTACCGGCGTGATGTGGCGGAAGGTTTGTGGCATCAGGGAGTTCCTTTCCGTTCGACGGTCGGCCGACTGCGGACCGCGAGCGAGATGACGAGCACGAAGGCGGCGAGTGCGGTGACGGTGCGCGCGATGTTGAACATCTCCCACCGCTGGAGGATCGAGGCGTAGTCGGCCGGTGGCGTGGTCACGGCCCACACCTTGATCCGGCCGTTGATCGGCACGTTGCCCAGCCTGGTGATCAGGAACGACGCCACGGCCAGTCCGCCTGCCGCGCCCGCCAGGTATCTCGGCGCGCCGCGGGACCACAGGGCAAGAGCGAGCGAACTCAGCGCGGCCAGCCCCATCGCGGTCTGCATGACGGGGCCGTTCATCTGCATGAGGGCGGCGTGGAAGGTCAGGCGCACGTCGAGCGGCACCACGTTGAACGTCGTCGCGACGTTGACCGCGCCGTAGCCGAAGGCTCCCGCGAGCAGGCCGGTGGACAGCAGCGCGAGTGCGGTGACAAGTCGGATCGCCATGATCGGACCCCCTCGGACGTCGGCCATGAGCGTGCGATGTACGCCTACCAGGTAAGGGTACAACACACGCCTACGAGGGTCGGCCGACCACGCGCCACGAGGGGCAACCCGACAGTGTCGCGGTGAACGGCGGTCACCGGTACCTACGGCAAGCCCTACCTCGCCGGACATCGGAAATGCGAGGCTTCGTTGGTTCGGCCGTGCACCGCATACGGTGCCGCCTTTCCTGCGGGGCGCAGCGGCCGGACCTTTCCCTGCCTTGTGAGGAGCAATCGGATGAAGCACAGAACCCTGGGTGCGGCGGTCGCCATCGCGGCCCTCGCCTGGGTGACCACGGCAGCGACTCCCGCCCTGGCGAACCAGGAGCAGCCGGGCGGAACGTCGACCGTGACGGCCCTCGCGCCGCCCAACATCGATGTGGCGGCCGTGCAGGGCCACCTGGCCCAGTTCCAGTCCTTCGCCAACAGCGGCGGCGGCAACCGCCGCGCGGGCGGTAGCGGGTACACCCAGTCGGTCGCCTACGTGAAGGCCAAGCTCCAGGCCGCCGGCTACACCGTCGTCGAGCAGCGGTGCACGAGCTGCACCTACGTGTCGAACAACCTGATCGCGGACTGGCCGGGCGGCGACGCCAACCAGACCATCATGTTCGGCGCGCACCTGGACGGCGTCTCGGCGGGTCCGGGCATCAACGACAACGCCTCGGGCTCGGGTGCCCTGCTGGAGAACGCTCTCCAGCTCGCGGCGCGGAAGCCGACGATGACCAAGCACGTCCGGTTCGCCTGGTGGACCGACGAGGAGCAGGGCCTGAACGGGTCCAGGTTCTACGTCAACCAGCTACCCGCCGCGCAGAGGTCGGCCATCAAGGCCTACTACAACTTCGACATGGTGGCCTCGCGCAACGCCGGCTACTTCATCAACAACATCAACACGGCCGCCGCCGCGCCGCTCAGGGAGTACTGGAACTCGCTGAACCTGCAACCCGAGGAGAACACCGAGGGCGCGGGCCGTTCGGACGACGCCTCCTTCCAGCGGGCGGGCATCCCGTCCTCCGGCTACGCCACCGGCGCGTCGTACCGCAAGACCAGCGCGCAGGCCGCGAAGTGGGGCGGGACGTCGGGCGGCGCCTACGACGCCTGCTACCACAGCTCGTGCGACACGACGAGCAACATCAACGCGACCGCGCTGGACCGCGCGTCGGACGGCATCGCGTACACGATCTGGAAGCAGGCCGTCAGCGACGCGCCGGTGAACGACTTCTCGCTGTCGCTGAGCCCGACCTCGGGTTCGGTCGCGGTGGGCGGCACCGGCACGTTCACGGTCAACACCCAGACCACGTCGGGCGCGGCGCAGAGCGTCGCGCTGACCGCGACCGGCCAGCCCGGCGGCGTGTCGGTGGCGTTCAGCCCGGCCACCGTGCAGTCCGGCGCGTCGTCCACCGCCACGGTGTCGGTCGGGTCGTCGGTGTCGAACGGCACGTACCCGATCACGGTGCGGGGCACCGGCTCGGTGGCCAAGACGGCGACGTACAACCTGACCGTCACCGGTGGCGGCGGCAACGACTTCTCGCTGTCGCTCAACCCGGCGTCGGGCACGGTCGCGGTCGGCAACTCCGGCACGTTCACGGTGAACACCGCGACCACGGCCGGTTCGCCGCAGAACGTCGCGCTGTCGGCCACCGGCCTGCCCAGTGGGGTCACCGTGTCGTTCGACCCGTCGACCGTGCAGTCCGGTTCGTCGTCCACGGCGACGGTGTCGGTCGGTTCTTCGGCCGTCAACGGCACGTACACGATCACCGTGGTCGGCACAGGCGCGTCGGCCCGCACGGCGACGTACAGCCTGACCGTCACCGGCGGCGGCGGTCCGGGCGGCTGTGACGGCGTCCCGGCGTGGAGTGACACGGCTTCCTACGTGCCGGACGACATGGTTTCGCACGCCGGCCACAAGTGGAAGTCCACGTGGTACTCGGCCGGCGCGGAGCCCGGCGCGCCCGGCTCGTGGGCCGTCTGGCAGGACCAGGGCGCCTGCTGACCCACCTGTGTGAGTCCTGAACGCCGAGAGGCGGTTGTCGGCTTGCCGCGCCGACAACCGCCTTCGTTCGTCCACAGTGGACATATGGCGTGCGTCTCCACGAATGACCCGCATTTTTGCGGATATTCAGCCTGAAGACGCCACCCTGACGCCCGTCGGCGCGCGTGGGACCATGCGTGGGAACGCGGACGCGAGGGGGTGCGGGTGGAACAGGAAGGGCAGTCGGTCTCCAACCACATCGGTGGGGTCGTCGGCCCCAGTGTCCAGGCCGGCCTGATCCAGGGTGGCGTCCACATCCACGTGGCCGCGAGACCGGACCTGCCGGTCGAGGCGGCGCAGCCCGTCGCCGAGGGGTGGCCGGCGTGTCCCACGCTGCCGCCGGTCATCCAGTCGCTGATGCACGCCCAGGTGCGGGCGGCGCACGAGTTGCCGTACCGGCTGCCGGGGTCGCGTCGACCGTCACTCGCGACCGTGTACGTGCGGCAGGACCTCAGCACCGGCACCGAGGAGCCGCGCTCCGAGGCGTCCCGGCCGACACCGATCCTGGACGGGCACGGGCAACTGGTCGAAGTGCCCCGTGCGCCGGTCGTGCGGGTGGCGGTGCGCCCGCCGGCCCGCACCGTGCGGACGGCGTTGGACGGTGACGAGCACCTGCTGGTGACCGGGGGCGCGGGGCAGGGCAAGTCGACGCTGTCGCTGCGCCTGGCCGCCGACATCGCGGCCCGGTGGTGCGGCGAGGGGCAGGACGAGCCGCTCGCCGAGCCGGTCGTGCCGCTCCGGCTCACCGCGCGCGAGCTGGCCGCCCGCCTGGAACTGCCGTTCTCCCAGGCGCTCGCGGACAGCGCGCACGCCGAGTACGGCGCCCTGCTGCGCGGCCCGGTGACCGCCGAGGCGCTCGGCGACCGGATCGCCGGCTGCCGGTGGCTGCTGCTGGTGGACGCGCTGGACGAGGTGGCGGACGCGGCCGACCGGGACCGCCTGGTGACCGTGCTCGCCGCGTGGGCGGCGGAGCCCTCCGGGTCGCCGTACCGGGTCGTGGTGACCACCCGGCCGATCGAGGGCGCGGCGCTGGCTCCGCTGCAACGCATCGGCGCGGCCCGTTACGAGTTGCAGCCGTTCGACGAGGAGGCGCTGCGCTCGTTCGCCGAGAACTGGTTCGCCGAGGAGGGCGCCGAGGTCGCGCGCCGGTTCGTGCGGCAGATCCGGGAGGCGCACCTGGACGAACTGGTCCGCGTCCCGCTGCTTGCGACCATCGCGGCCATCATCTTCCAGCAGCGGGGCGACCGGCCGCTGCCGGACAACCAGTACGAGCTGTACGAGGCCTACCTGGCGTTCCTCCGCTCGGCCCGCACCCCGACCGCGCCGTTCGAGGACCACCGCACCCTCCTGCTGGAACACCTCGGGCGCATCCGCCTGGAGACCGACACGTCCCTGGTCGAGGCAGCCCGCGACTGGGTCCGCCGGCACGTGCCGGTGGAATGCCTGTCCCCCGACTGGCCGGAGGCCCTGACCGCGTTCCTGGTCTCGGTGGGCCCGCTGGTGATCCGCTCGGACGATTTGCGCTTCCTGCACCACAGCTTCGCCGAGCACCTGGCCGCCACCTCGATGGCCCGCGACCTCCCCGACCACTTCGCCCCGGACCACGACGAGTTCGCCCGCACGCTCTACGCCGCGCGGCCCAAGGAACGCGGCCAGTACGCCAGGTCCGTGCTGCTGCACTACACCCGTCTGCGTCCCGCCGAAGCTGATCCGCTGATCCGGTTCCTGCACGGCGGCGACGCCGAACAGCACCTGCTGGCCGCCCGCTTGCTGGCTAAACGAGCCCCCGCGGGCAAGGCCGCTGTGGACGACTTCCTCACCACGGTGTGGGGCTGGGCCATGACCACCCAGTACCCCGGCGGTGCCGTCCTCGCCCAAGCGTGTCGCGCCACCCACCACCCCGGCCTGGCCGCGTGGCTGACCGCGCTGATGCGCGCCGACACGGCGCCGGCGGATTCCCGGATCGAGGCCGCGTCGGCGTTGGCGACCCGGTTGCGCGGCGACCACACCCGGGAGGCGGTCGTCTTCCTGACCACGCTGGTGGACGACCCGAACGCCTCGGTGGCCGAGCGCTGCGCCGCCGCCGAGGCGTTGGCCGACTGCGGGCCGGAGCAGCGCGACCCCGCGGAACGCGGTCTGCGCGCGGTGCTGGCGAACCCGCTGGCGTCGGGCTTCACCTGCCGCACCGCCGCCGTGGCGCTGGCCGCCTTCGGCCCCGACGCCCGCGAGTTCGCCGTGGCATCGCTGTCCGCGCGGCTGGCGGACGACGGCACCGCCACGCGCCACCTCGTCGAGATGGCGACAGGTCTGATCGAGATCGGTGTCGAGTTCCACGCGGCGGGCGCCGAAGCCCTCCACGCCATCCTGTGTGATCCCGTCCTCAGCATGACCGGCCGACGGGACGCCGCGCTGGGGCTCGCGTCACTGGGCCCCGACCACGGCGCCGCCGCCGTCGCGGCGCTGACCACGCTGATCAGCGACCGGCGCCGAGAAAGGGTCGACCGCGCCGCCGCGGCGCTGGTGCTGGGTGAACTGGGGCCGCAACACCGCGCCTCGGCGGGCGACCACCTCATCACGCTGGTGGACGAGCCTGGCCTGGCCCCGCACGAGAAATGGCAGTGCGCGGAGCGGCTCGCCGATCTCGGTGGACGTTTCCGAGACCTCGCCGCTACGCGGCTACGCGCGCAGATCACCGACCCCGGGACGATCACCAACTACTCGCTGTGGGCGGCCAAGTCACTCGCCGGCCTGGGGCCCGAGCACTTCGCGGAAGCCGCAGCGGCGATGTGGCGGGTGTGCACCGACGCGTTGACGCGGCCGGCCGACCGGCTGACGGCGCTTGGTTTCCTGATGGACCTCGGCGACCCGCACCGGACCACTGCCGTCGGCAAGCTGCGCGACCTGGCGGCCGAACAGGGAGCCGACCCGGAAGTGCGCTGCCAGGCCGCCAACCGGCTGATCCGGTCCGGGCCCGAGTTCCACGCCGAAGTGAGTCGGACCTTGCTCGGGATCGCCACCACCCACACCGACACCAGGGTTGTCCTGATGGCGTGGCGGGAACTGCTCTACCTCGGTCGGGAATCCCCGAGCCGGGCGCTGGAAGTCTTTCTCGGAGCAACGCGGATGGACGACCCAGGTGAAGTGGGGCTGTTCGACGGAGCGTTCACGTTCGCCTCCACCGACACCGGCGACTTCCGTGTCGCGGAAGCACTGCTGTCGGTGCTCGGGGACGCATCCAGGAGTTACCGGTCACGGATGTCGGCGGCCGGCAGCCTCATACCCTTGGCAGGACTGTTCCACTCCGCCACGGTGACCGCGATGTGCACACTCCTCCGCGCCGCCACTGTTCCGGGCTTCGACTTCCCCTACGTGGCAAGGGTCTTCAGGGACGTGGGAAAGGGGCTCCGGGCTGAGTTGGCGCAGGCGCTGCACGAGGTGGTGGCCGACGGCCGGGCGAACGCCCACCGCACGTGGAAGGCGTTGCGGGCGCTCGACATCCTCGGCGCCGGCTCGGGAGCCGAGTTCGTCGCGGCACTGCGGTCACTGGTGGCCGACCGGTCCGTGGACCCGACCACCCGCCACGCCGCCGCCGTGATGCTGGCCCGGACTGCCCCCGACCACCTCGCGGAGGCGATCGCGGCGGTGTTCGACCCGAACGAGGTGTGGTTGGGGTCGAGCTGGCAAGACCACGTCTTCGGACTGGCCGGGTGTGGTGTCGACGTGGTGCTCCCGCTGCGTCGGCTCCTCGCGGACGCGGACACACCTCGTTCCATCCGCGAGGTTGCCGCTTCGGCGTTGCACGAGCTGGTCCGAGACGGCGACGCTCTCGCTGAAGTCCGCCGCCAGGCCGCTGACGAGCACTTGACGATCGACACGCGGGGCGAGGTCATCTGGAACCTGGTGGAACTCGACCGGAGCACGGCGGATGATGCGATCGCATACTGCCGGTCCGTGCTGGAAGACGAGCATGAATCCGTCGAGAATCGTTGTGCGGCAGCGGCTCTGGTCACCCGCCTCGACCGGAACCACGAACCCGGTACGGCCGCTTTCCTGCGGCACATCGCCGAGAGCCCACACGCCACCGCCCGCGCACGTGCGACCGCCGTCGGCTGCCTGACCGAAATCAACCTCTCGCACCTGGACCAGTGGCCCAGCCTGGCCGCAGCCGCGGCGCGCCACCCCGCCACCCCTCGCTGGACACGCAGGCGGCTGATCAACGCTCTGCCGCGTAGATCGCGCACCGAGGTCGAACGCGACCTGCTGGCTGATCGCACGGTGCCGCTCGACCAGCGGCTGCCCGAGGCGGACATCTGGGACGACCTGCCGCTCGCGGCCGAGGCGGAAGCCGAGATCCGCGATGTGCTCGCCGGGCCCGAAACTCGCGCGAAGGACCGGGTCACCGCGGCTTCCGCGCTCGCGGAGCTGTCGGTGCGGCTCGTCCCGGAAGCCGCACGCCTGCTCGAACGGATGGCCGGCGAACCCACTACCGAGCGGAAGGCGCGGCGGGCCTTGGCGAAGCTCGGCTCGACGTGGTGGGAGCGGGTGCTGTCCGAGGCGCAATCACGGGCACTTGACGAGGCGCGACCGCTTCCCGAGCGCCGTCGAGCGATCCGACTCGTACTTGATCTCACCCTTACACCGCCCGAGTCGGTGGTGCGCCTCGTACGCGAGTGGGAAGCCGACTCGCGGATCTCGGACCTCCGCCGCGTCGAACTCCGGTTCGCGCTCAGGCGGTTCGACGGGCTGAACCCCGTGCGAACCTTGCGCGACGATGAGCGGAGGACTGCGGCAACCCGGTCGCTCGCGGCGGCCAAGCTGGTGGGCTACCAGGCCGAGGACCGTGCCGCGGCGGCTCGGGTGCTGCACGCGGTCGCCGCTGATCCGGCGGTTCGGCCGGCGATGCGCAGGCGGGCGGCCGAGACGTTGGCCGGGTTGGGCAAGCCGGGACGCGAGCGTGCGGCGGAGGCGTTGCGCGCGATGGTGGTCGACACCGCGCTGTCCGCCTTGGCGCGGGCACAGGGTGCCGCTCAGCTCATCGGTATCGCGCCTGCTTGCCGACGTGAGGTGATGGCGGTGCTGCGCGGCCTGGTGACGACACCGGACCAGTTGCACAGCAGGTACGTGTGGCGGGCGATCGGGGTGGTCGAGCCTACGGAGGCGGCCTTGGAGCTGCTGGCGATGGCGTGTGACGGAAGGCTTTCGGCGGTGCAGCGGGTCCGGTGCGCCGAGGCCGCCGTGGAGTTGCGGTCCGACTTCCGGGAACGGGCGGCGATGGCGGTGCGTGTGGTGGCGCGGGACGAGGCGGTGGCTCGCCACGTCCGGCGACGGGCCGCCTGCGGTCTCGCCCGCTGGAGCGCGTTGGGCCGGGAGGAGGCACGGGACCTGATCCGGGCGTTGGCCGCCCGGGTGTGACTCGACCGGGTGCGTGGATGCCCACCCCCTGGTCGGGCATCCACGCATTCCCCCTGATCGGGAAAACGCGCCGTGGACTGCGATTCACGTGCGTTCCCCCGCATTGCTGAGCGACAGTTTTTCCTGTTGTCGCGCAACGCGACAGCGACAATCTCTACAGTCGACCCCCACACTTCCGTTGTGGGGGAAGGACGAATGGACATCTCCTTCGGCGCTCTGCTGCGACGGCACCGGAAAGCGGCGGGACTGACGCAGGAGGCGCTGGCCGAGCGCGCCGGGCTGAGCGGGCAGGCGGTCGGCGCGTTGGAGCGCGGCGACCGGCGGTTCCCGTACCGGGACACGGTGGACCGGCTCGCCGAAGCCCTGCGGCTGACCGACGCGCACCGGGCGGAGCTGGTCGCGGCGGCTGCCCGGCGGCCGGGGCCGCGGGGCGGGTCGGCCGAACAGCCGCCACGGCAGTTCCCGCCGCCGGTGGCGCACTTCACCGGACGTGCCGCCGAGGTGGACGCGATCGTGCGGCTGCTGGACCGTTCGTCCACGGTCGTCGTGTCGGCGATCGCGGGCATGGGAGGTGTCGGCAAGACGGCGTTGGCGACCCACGTCGGGCACCGGGTCGCCGACCGGTTCCCGGACGGCCTGCTGCACGTCGACCTGGGCGGCGGCGGCACTCCCCTGCCCGTCCGCGAGGCGTTGGCGCGGTTGCTGCGCTCGGTCGGCGTCGTCGCCGACGAGGTCCCGGCGGACTCGGCGGAGGCCTCGGCGCGGTTCCGCTCCGGTCTGGCCGGGCGGCGGGTGTTGCTGCTGCTGGACGACGCGGCGGACGCCGACCAGGTCCGGCCGCTGCTGCCGGGCAGTCCCGGCTGCGCCGCGATCGTCACCAGCCGGCACGCGCTGGACACCCTGCCCCAGGCCCACCACGTGCGGCTGGACGTGCTCACCGAGCAGGAGGCCCTGAGCCTGCTGGCCGCGTCCGTCGGCGCCGAGCGCGTCGACGCGGAGCGTGCCGCGGCGGCCGAGGCGGTCCGGCTCTGCGGCAAGCTGCCGCTGGCGGTGCACCTGGTCGGCGCGCGGCTGGCCGCCCGTCCCGAGTGGCCGATCGCGCACCTCGCGGGCAAGCTCGCCGACCGGCACCGGCTGGACGAGTTGGAACGCGGGGACCTCGGGGTGCGGGCGAGTTTCGCGGTGTCGGTCGACCAGCTCGAACGGTCGGACGCGACGGCGTTCGCGCTGCTCGGCCTGCCCGACGCGCCGGACATTTCGCTGCCGGTCGCGGCCCGCCTGCTCGACCTGCCCGAACGGGACGCGGAACGCCTGCTGGAACGGCTGGCCGACGCCCACCTGCTGGACGCCGCCGAGCCCGGCCGGTACCGGATGCACGACCTGCTGCGGGACTACGCGCGGGAACGTGCCGCCGCGATCCCCGAAGCCGATCGCGTGCGGGCGCTCACCCGGGCCGTCGACCTGTTCGTGGCGGCGGCGTGGCGCAGTCTGGCGCTGGTGACCACCGGCGGGGTCCGGCAGGCGTGGGGCGACCCGGCGTGGGCGGAGGGCGGTCCGGACTTCGCCGACTCGGCCGAGGCGTTCGGGTGGCTGGACGACCACCGCCACCACCTGGTCGGCGTCACGCGCACGCCGGGTGTGCCGCCGGAGCGGTTGCTGCGGCTCGCGCCCGGCCTGTTCGGGTTCTACCTGAGCCGGGGCCACTGGCTGGACTGGTCGCTGCTGAGCCGGGCGGCGCTGGACGTGGCCGGGGACGACCGGGTGGCGCGGGCGATCGTGCGGCAGGACCTCGGGTTGGCGCTGGTCGACCTGGCGCGGGCGTGGTCCGGTGATCCGCGGGAGGCGTTCGGGCAGCTCGCCGGGAGCCTCGCGGAGTTCCGGGCGCTGGGCCACGACCGGGGCGCGGCGGGCTGCCTGATCAACACCGCGCAGGCGCTGGAGATGTTCGGGCGGCTGGAGGAGGCGATCGCGAAGGGCGAGGAGAGCTTCGCCCTCCATCGCAGGCTGGGCGACAACCCCGCCGGCGAGGCCTCCGCGCACGAGTACCTGGGCAGCCTCTACGACCGCACCGGGCAGACCGCGAAGAGCTTGCGCCACTACCGGATCTGCCTGCGCCTCAACGAGGACGCCGGGCACGAGCGCGGCAGCGCCTCCGTGCTCCGGCGCATCGGCGTCGCCCACCGCCGGGCGGGCCGGCGTGGTGCGGCGCTGAACGCGCTGCACCGCGCGGAGGCGCTGTCCCGGCGGCTCGGCGACCACGTCGGCGAGGTGGCGTGCCTGGAGGAACTGGGCAAGCTGCACCTCGACGGGCACGACTACGCCGAGGCCGTGCGGGTGCTGCGGGACGGCGCGGCCCTGGCCGAGCGGTCCGGCGACCGACGCCGGCAAGAGAGCATCCGGGAGTGCCTGGACGCCGCGCTGTCCGGCGCGGAACGGCTCCGCTGAAGCCGGACGGGCGCTCAGGGGGTCGGGCGGTCGTGGCCTCGGGTCCACGAGTCGAGGGCGATGAGGGTCTTGGTGCCGGTCACCTGGTGGTGGCGGCGGATCTCGTCGATGGTGCGCTGGAGGTGCGCCATGTCGCGCACGCGGAGCCAGACGAGGGCGTCCGGGTCGCCGGCGATGGTGAAGACCGCCTGCGCCTCGCGCATCCGGGTGGTCGTGTTGAGGATGTCCGCGACCTTCGTGGTGCCGGCGAACCGCAGCTCCGTGAACGCCTCGATGCCCCAGCCGAGCTTGGCGTGGTCGATCTGCACGGTGAAGCCGGTGATCACGCCGATCTGCTGGAGGCGGTCGATGCGGCGCTTCACCGCCGCCGTCGACAGGGTGACGCGGCCCGCGATGTCGGACAGGGTCCGGCGGGCGTCCTCGCGGAGCAGGGCGAGGATCTCGTGGTCGATGTCGTCCACCAGGTCTTCCGGCACGGGCCCAGCGTAGTCGGCGCGCAAAAGATCCGCCCTCTTCGAGGGAAGATCGACCGATCTTTGCGTCGAGTCGGCGGAAACAGGGCACGATGTTGCAACTGCGATCCGTTCCGTGTGGTGTGACCTGCACCGCAGTGGCGTCTAGTGGAGGAGTCGGCGTGGAGGCGTTCACGTTGGAGGACCGCTATCTCCGGGAGGACGGCGTCGTCCACCTCACCGGGGTTCAGGCGCTGGTGCGGATGCTGTTCGACCGCGTCCGGCACGACCGGGACACCGGTCTCGACACCGCCGTGTTCGTGTCCGGGTACGAAGGCTCGCCGCTGGCGGGCTACGACCTGGAGCTGGCGCGCCGGACCACGTTGCTGGACAAGCACAACGTGGTGCACCGGCCCGGTCTGAACGAGGAGCTGGCCGCCACCTCGGTGATGGGCAGCCAGCTCACCGGCTCGCTGCCCGGCCGGCGCTACGACGGCGTCACCGGCGTCTGGTACGGCAAGGCCCCTGGGCTGGACCGCGCCACCGACGCGCTGCGCCACGCCAACCTCGCGGGCTCGGACCCGCGAGGTGGCGCGGTCCTGCTGGTCGGTGACGACCCGAACGCGAAGTCGTCCACGGTGCCGTGCGCCTCGGAGTTGGCGTTGGCGGACCTGGCGGTGCCGATCTTCTTCCCGTCCGACGCGCAGGACCTGCTGGACTTCGGCCTGCACGCGGTCGAGCTGTCGCGGGCCGCCGGGGTGTGGTCGTCGCTGAAGGTGGTGGCGAACGTCGCCGACGCGTCGAGCACCGCGACCGTGCGCCGGGAGTGGGTCGCGCCGACGCTGCCCGAGGGCGCGTACCGGCACCAGCCGACGTCGCGGTTGCTGGGCACCGAACTCGCCGCGCTGGAGCGCAGCCTCTACCACGTGCGGCTGCCGCTGGCGCTGGAGTACGTGCGCGCGTCGGGCGTGAACCGGATCGTGCGGCGGACGTCCTCCGACCGGATCGGGATCGTCACCTCCGGGAAGTCCTATTTGGACGTCCGGCAGGCGCTGCGCGATCTCGGCCTGGACGACGGAGCCTTGGCGCGGCACGGCATCCGGGTGCTCAAGCTCGGTGTGATCCACCCGGTCGAGCCGGGCATCGTGCGGGAGTTCGCCGACGGGCTGGACCGGATCGTGGTCGTGGAGGAGAAGCGGTCGTTCGTGGAGGCCGCCGTCAAGGACCTGCTCTACGGCACGGCGGACGCGCCCGCCGTGCACGGCAAGACCGGGCCGGACGGGCGTGCCCTGTTCGGCGAGGTCGGCGAACTCGACCCGGACCGCGTCGCGACCGGGCTCGCGCGGCTGCTGGCCCCGCTGGGCATCGGGTCGGTGGAGGCGTGGCGGCGGCGCGGCCGGCGGGAGCGCATCGCGCTGCCGTTGCTGGCCCGCACGCCCTACTTCTGCTCCGGCTGTCCGCACAACTCGTCCACCAAGGTGCCGGCGGGCACGCTGGTCGGCGGCGGCATCGGCTGCCACACCATGGCGTTGTTCATGGAGCCCGAGCAGGTCGGCTCCGTGGTCGGCGTGACCCAGATGGGCGGCGAGGGCGCGCAGTGGATCGGCATGTCGCCGTTCGTGGAGACGCCGCACTTCACCCAGAACATCGGCGACGGCACGTTCACCCACTCCGGCAGCCTCGCGGTGCGGGCGGCCGTCGCGGCGGGCGTGAACGTCACCTACAAGCTGCTCTACAACTCGGCGGTCGCGATGACCGGCGGCCAGGACGCGGTCGGCGGGCTGCCGGTGGAGCGGATCGCCGCGCTGCTGCTGCTCGAAGGCGTGGCCAAGGTCGTGGTCACCAGTGACGCCCCGCGCAAGCTGCGCCGCCGGTCGTTCCCGGCCGGGGTGGCGGTGCGGGAGCGGTCGGAGTTGATGCGGACGCAGGAGGAGCTGGCCGCGATTCCCGGTGTCACCGTGCTGATCCACGACCAGGAGTGCGCGGCGGAGAAGCGCCGCAAGCGCCGCCGCGGCAAGCAGGAGACGCCCGCGACGCGGGTCGTGGTCAACGAGCGGGTGTGCGAGGGGTGCGGCGACTGCGGCACCAAGTCGAACTGCCTGTCCGTGCAGCCGGTGGCCACGGAGTTCGGCCGCAAGACCGCGATCCACCAGTCGTCGTGCAACGTCGACTACTCGTGCCTGGACGGCGACTGCCCGTCGTTCCTGACGGTCGTGCCCGGCGGGAGCAGGCCGCGCCGGGAGGCGGTCGAGCTGGCGTCCGACGCGGCGCCGGAGCCGGCATCCGTATCAGGGCCCGACTTCACCGTGCGGATCACCGGCATCGGCGGCACGGGCGTGGTGACGGTCGGGCAGATCCTGGCGACGGCGGCGGTGCTGGCCGGGCGGCACGTGCGCACGCTCGACCAGACCGGGCTGGCGCAGAAGGGCGGCGCGGTGGTGTCGGACCTGAAGGTCAGCGAGGTCCCGACGGATCAGGCGCCCAAGCTCGCCGCCGGGGAGTGCGATCTGTACCTGGCGTGCGACGCGCTGGTCGGCGCGGACCCCACCCACCTCGCGGCGGCCGATCCGGCGCGGACCACGGCCGTCGTGTCCACCACGGAGGTGCCGACCGGTCGGATGGTGATCGACACGTCCGTGTCGTTCCCGGCCGCCGGTCGGGTGCGCTCGGCACTGGAGGCCGCTGCCGCGCGGACCGTCGCGTTGGACGCCCGTGCGGTGGCGGAGGAGCTGTTCGGGGACGGGCAGTTCGCCAACATCCTCCAGCTCGGGGCCGCCTACCAGACGGGGGCGCTGCCGCTGCCCGCGTCGGCGGTGGAACGGGCGATCGAGCTGAACGGGGTCGCGGTGGCGAAGAACATCCAGGCCTTCCGCCACGGCCGGGTGCTGGTCGCCGAGCCCTTGTCCCCGCCCGCTGATGCCGAGCTGTCCTCGACTGCTGCCGGATCGGCCGCGGTGGGATCGCCGGCTCCGACCGGCTCGGCCGCCGGGGTGTCGGGATCGGCCGGGGTGGTTCCGGATCCCGCTGTCGCGCGGGTGCGGGGGTTGGTGCGGGCCGAGGTTGGTTCGGAGCTGGCCCGGGTGCTGGACATCCGGGTGCCGGACCTGGTGGCGTACCAGGACGAGCGGTACGCCCGCGCCTACGCCGAGTTCGTCGAGCAGGTCCGCGTGCTGGAGAACGGCCCGACAGTGGTGACCGAGGAA
Source organism: Actinosynnema sp. CS-041913 (assembly GCF_050942485.1). Taxonomy (NCBI): domain Bacteria; kingdom Bacillati; phylum Actinomycetota; class Actinomycetes; order Pseudonocardiales; family Pseudonocardiaceae; genus Actinosynnema; species Actinosynnema sp. CS-041913. Next base: position 6,210,758 of record NZ_CP192037.1, read on the forward strand.
GTCGCCCGGAACCTGTACAAGCTGATGGCCTACAAGGACGAGTACGAGGTCGCCCGGCTGTCCCTCGACCCCGCCCTGACCGAGCGGATCAAGGCCGAGTTCGGTGACGCCGCCCGGTTCGCCTACCGGCTGCACCCGCCCGTGCTGCGGGCGTTGGGCATGCGGAAGAAGGTCGCGCTCGGGCCGTGGTTCCGGCCGGTGTTCCGGGTGTTGCGGGCGTTGCGCCGGGTGCGCGGCACGCGGCTGGACGTCTTCGGCTACGCCGAGGTGCGGCGGGTCGAGCGCGAGTTGGTCGCCGAGTACCGGGCCGCGATCACGACCGCGTTGCGGGTGTCCGATGTGGACCGTTCGGCGGTCGCCGAACTCGCCGCGCTGCCGGACGTGGTGCGCGGGTACGAGGAGATCAAGCTGGCGAACGTCCGCCGGTACCGGGAGCGGCAGGCGGAGATCCTGGCGCGGCTGACGGAGGTGGCCGTGCCGTCCGCGCCCTGACCCCGCTACAGCACTCGGTACCAGCCATTCGGGTGAATTGAGTAACCCCCTCGGACGGATGGGCGACCTCCAGGTACACGACCCGCGCACGACCCTGCGGGAGCGGAGGAACTCATGAGTGTGCTGCCCAAGGAACTCCGGCTCGCCCTGTGCATGCGTGGCGGCGTCAGCCTCGCGGTCTGGATGGGGGGCGCGTGTCGGGAGATCGCCACGTTGCGGTCCGCGCTCGCCGGCCCCTCGACCGCCGACGACTGCGACGCCGCCCAGCGCAAGGTCTACCGGTTCCTGCTGGAGCGGTCCGGCTACGACCGGGTGACCGTCGACATCCTCACCGGCACCAGCGCGGGCGGGTTGAACGGGGTGCTGTTCGCCAGCCACCTGATGTACGGGATGCCGTTCGACAGCCGGATCCGGGACATCTGGCTGCGGTTGGGCGATCTCGAAGGCCTGACCCGCAAGCCGGACGAGCGGACGCCGCCGTCGCTGCTCGAAGGGTGCGGGTTCCACGACAAGGTGCACGAGCAGCTCCACCGGCTGGTGGGCGAGTCGGAGCCGGTCGCGCCGCCGGCGATGCTGCGGCTCATCCTCACCGCGACCCGGCTGAACCCGCGCAACGAGTACCTGCGCACCTCGCTGGGCACGTCGATGCTGGTCAACTGGTCCCGCGCGCACCTGGTGTTCCGCCACCACGGCGACGGCGCGGCGGACGCGATGTTCACCGACTTCACCCTGGACGACCGGGACCGCACGCTGTACCGGCTCGCCTACGCGGCGCGGACGACGTCCTCGTTCCCGGCGGCGTTCGAGCCCGCCGAGGTCGAGGTGGTCAAGTCCGGCAGCGGCGACAAGCGGAACTTCCACGGGCTGATCAGCGAGACGTGCGCGCCCGACGGCAGCAGCGGCCGGGTGCAGTTGATGGACGGCGGGGTGCTGGACAACGTGCCGCTGGCGTGGGCCATCAGGGCGATCGCGGGCGCGGCGGCGAACCAGTCCGTCGACCGCTGGCTGCTCTACCTCGAACCGGTGCCGCCGTCGCCGCCGAAGCCGGAGGCCGACGGCGCCCGTTCGCTGGCCCGGCTGGTCGGCGTGATCCGGGCGTTGTTGCGGGCCAAGGCGAACAGCGAGTCGCTGCTGGAGGACGCCACCGAGCTGCGCGAGGCGTGGACCAACGCGCAGCGCCTGCACGGTGCGACCGGCGGCATCCCCGGCGACCCGGCGTTCGCGGACCTGCCCGACCCGAGCGGACACGACCGGAAGCGGTACGCCGAGGCGGTGGCCTGCGTGGAGGCGGACCGGCTGGCCCGCCTGATCGAGGACCCGATCTCGCTGGTCGGCCCCGATCCGCTGCCCATCCCGGACACCAGCGCGTTCGCGGGCGCGGAGCGGTGGCCGCTGCTGGAGGAGCTGCGCGGCGCGGTCGACACCGACCTGGCCCAGGCCGGGACGTCGTTCCGGTCACCGCTGGCGGGCGCGCGTGCGGTCGCGTTGGCGCTGGACTGGGTGCACGCCGTCGAGAAGGCCTCGGACGAGCCGCCGGAGGCGCTCCGGGACGCGCGGGAGTCCTTGTACCGGGCCAGGTTCGCCTGCGAGGTGTTGTTGGCGGCCCGGGACCGGCTGCTGCTGCGGGTCGGGAGTCCGGGCAGCCGGGTGGACGACTGGGTGACCGAGGCCGATCAGCGGCTGGACCGGTTCGTGCGGGACGCGGGCGGGCTCGGGGACTGCGGTGTCGGGATGCTCGGGCAGGTGGCGCGGCGGGCCGTGCACGAGGAGCTGGGCGCTCTCCCGGCCGACGCGGCGGAGCCGTTCTCGAACGCCGTGCTGGACCACGTCGCCGGGACCTGTGCCGTGCTGCGGGACGAGTTGGCGGAGCGGGCGGCCGTGCCGGGCTTCCGGGCGCTGGCCGGCGCGACCGACGAGGCAGGCATGCGGAAGGTGCTGGACTACGCGGAACTCGTGCTCGGCCCGTTGCGGCCGGACCCGCTGGCCGAGCCGACGCACATCCGGCTGCACACGATCAACGCCGCCGCGCACAGCCCGTTGGAGGGCCTGCTGTTCGGGGCCGCGCCCGAGCCCGAGGACCGGGTGGACCGCAAGCTGAGCGGCAACACGCTGATGAACTTCGCGAGCTTCCTGTCGTCGCGGTGGCGGCTCAACGACTGGACGTGGGGTCGGATGGACGCCGCGTCGTCACTGGTCGACGTCGTGGCGCGGCCCGAGCGCGCCGAGGCCGACGGCGCCGGCCTGCTGACCCGGCTGGTCGACCTGCACACCGACCTGGTGGCCGACCACCCGGACCTGGCGGAGCTGATCGGCCCGTTCCCGAGGGACGTCGACGCGGACAACGTGGCGCGGAAGGCCCCGGAGCTGCTGAAGACCTGGTTGCACTGGAACATCCTCCGGCAGGAGATCCCGCTGCTGAAGGCGCTCGACGAGGCCGGCCACAACCGCGACCTGCCGCCCGCGCCGAAGGTGATGGAGCAGGCGGCGCAGCACACCGCGGCCGAGCACGCCGTGCTGGCCGAGGTGGGCGCGGAGTCCGTGCGGGACCTGCTGACCAGGTCTTCGCTGCGGCGCGCGGCGATGCGGCTCGGGCTGGTGGCGTGGCGGGCGGTGCAGCCGGCGGGAGACGGCCTGGCGCGGCTGGTCCGGGGGCTGTTCGCGGTGGCGAAACCCGTTGTGCTGCCGCCGGTCCTGGTCGGTTTCCTGGCTCCGGTGGCGAGCATGGCCGCCGCCGCGCTGTGCTGGATCGCGGTCACCGTGGCCACCGACGACGGCTTCAGCCGGCCCGCGCACGTGCTGGTGGCGCTCGGCTCGGGCGTCGCGGTGGGGTGCGCGGTGTGGCGGTGGTGGCCGCACCGGCGGAGTCCGTGGGCGACCGTGCGGGCGGTGCTGGTCGGTGTGGTCACGGTGGCCGCCGTGGTGGCGGGTGTCGTGGGGTGGCTGGGGTTCGTGCCCGAGGGGGTGCGGGAGTTCCGGTCGGTGTTCGTGGGGCTGCTGACCGGGTTCGCCGTGCTGACGTCGTTGTGGAGCGTCGCCGGGTTCGGGCTGGCCGGCGGGGGCAGCCGGTGGCGGCGGGTGTTCCTGATCGGGTCGCTGCCCGCGCTGCTCGCGGCGGTGCTGACCTTCGGCTTCCAGTGGGTCGCCGACCCGCTGGGCCCGTGGCCCGCGATGCTGGTCGTGTACCTGGCGCTGGCTCTGGAGACCTCTCTGCTCACCAAGCGGTTCCCGGACGCGCCCACCGTGCCCGGCCCGGTTCCGGCGGGTGGTGGTCGGGTCGACCGGATCGCGGAGCCCGAGCGGGACGTCCCGGTCGGCGAGCGGGCCACGGCCGAGGCCTGAGCGCCGGGACCGACCGCGTGGGCCGGGTCGGCCGCGTGGGCCGGGTCGGCCGCGTGGGCGGGGTCGGCCGCGCAGGCGGGGTCGGCCGCGTGGGCGGGGTCAGCCGTGCAGGCAGGGTCAGCCGCGCAGGCAGGGTCAGCCGGTCAGCGGGATGGTGAACTTCGGGGCCGCTCCCCCGGTGCTCGACACCGTTGTCGTCGCCTCGACCGGCGTGCCGGACGAGCCGTGCGTGATGCGGTGCACGATGAGGACCGGCGCGTCGGCCGGGATGTTGAGGGTGTCCGCCTCGGAGCGGCTGGGCAGGCGGGCGTCGAGCTGCACGGTCGCCACGATCGGGTCCAGGCCCGCGTTGCGCAGCAACGGGGTCAGGTCCGGCTGCGGGGTGTCGTTGCGGTCCGAGATGTCGTGGCCGGTGTGCTGCTCGATGGTGGTCGCGACGACTCGGGGCAGCCACTGCTGGTCGATGCTGGTGACCCGCGCGCCGGTGTGGTGGTGGCGGATGCGGTGCACCACCAGGCTGCCGGTGGCCAGCCCGAAGCGGCCCGCGATGTCCGGGCCGGCCGCGGCCCAGCCGCTGAGCACGACCTTCGGGTAGGTCGCGCCGTCGGGCAGGATGCGCGGCAGGTGCTGGTCCGGCGGGGTGGTGGTGCCGCAGACGAGGGTGCCCAGGCCCTGCTTGGAGGTCGCCACGCCTTGCGCGACGAGGACCGCGACGGCGGCGCGGGCGGTGCCGCGGGCCACGCCGAAGCGGTTCATCAGCTCGTGCAGCGTGGGCAGCGCGCTGCCCACCGGGTATTCGCCGCGGTCGATCGCCCCGATCAGGTGATCGGCGATGAGTCGGTACTTCACGTCTTCCACCGTGGCCTCCCCCGAGCCGTGTCTCACCGCAGGGACGTGAGCTGGGCGCACTTAGTAACGAACCGTTCGATACTTTGCTATGGTCTGGACCACTTGTCAAGGCTTTGGCTCTGCTAGCGTGCGCGGCACGTAGGTGAAAGCGAGGCTGGGGTGTCATCCGGATCAGCGGCCAGCGGGCCCCACGTGCTGCGGCGGATCAACGCCACCGCCGTGCTCAACGCGCTGCGCGACGCCACCGGCCACACCGCCACCGTCTCCGACCTGGTGGTGGCGACCGGCCTGTCCCGCCCGGCCGTGACGCGTGCGCTGACCACCCTCGCCGAGGCCGGCATCGCCGAGTTCGCGGGCACCACCGAGCACCAGATCGGCCGCCCCGCCCAACGCGCGCGCTTCCGCGCCGAACTGGGCCACGTGGCGGGCATCGACATCGGCCCGCACAAGGTCCTGGTGATGGTGGCCGACCTGGCGGGCACGGTGCTCGCCGAACGCCGCGTCGCCACCCCGCCCCGCCCCACCGGATCGCACCTGGTGACGCTGCTGCGCGCCACCCTCGCCGAGGTCGCCGCCGAGGCCGACGTGACGCCCACCGACCTGTGGTCCGCAGCGGTGGGCACGCCCGGCATCGTGGACCACGAGCGCGGCGAGGTCGTGCTGGCCCCGAGCATCCCCGGTTGGAGCAGCCTGCCGGTGATCGCCGACCTGCGGGACTGGCTCGGCTGCCCGGTCGGGATCGAGAACGACGTCAACCTCGCCGTGGTCGCCGAGCGGTGGCGTGGCGAGGCGGGCGCCAACCTCCTGTTCGTGCAGTGGGGCGAGCGCATCGGCACCGGCATGGTGATCGACGACAAGCCGTACCGGGGCGCGTCGTCGGCGGCCGGCGAGCTGGGGTTCATCGACCTGGTGACCGACCTGGACGACGAGCCGAAGCCGCCCACCGACGGGCTGGGCGCGTTCGAGCGGCTGGTCGGCGCGGGCGAGATCCTGCGGCTGGGCGTGCAGCGCTGCGAGAGCCCGCTGCGCGACCGGCTCGCGACGTCCGACGACATCGCGCCGCTGTTCGACGCGGCCGTGGCGGGCGACCCGGCGGCGTTGTCCGTGGTGGACACCATCGCGACCAGGTTCGCCCGCGGTCTGGCCGTGCAGCTACTGATCATGGACCCGCAGCGGGTCGTGGTCGGCGGCGGCGTGTCCCGCGCCGGCGACGTGCTGTTCGACGCCGTGCGCAAACGCTTGGGCCGCATGCTGTTGGTGCCGATCGACCTGCGCGTGTCGGCGCTGGGCACCGGCAACGTCGCGCTCGGCGCCGTGCGCATGGCCCTGGACCAGGTCGAGGAACGCCTCACCGCGCTGCTGTGACCAGGCGGTGCCCGGCAGACGGGTGAACGTGGACGCGCGCGATACCCGGCGGGCACCCGGCTTGGCACGCTCGACGTCTCCGCGGGGGACGACGAGACGGCCAGGGAGTCGCATGGCGCACGGGACGTGGCGGTCCGGCAGCCTGATGTCCACGCTGTCGCCGGCGGCCGAGCACGACCTGCTGACGGCCGGCGTGTCCGTGCGGCACCCGCCCGGCAAGGTCCTGCTCCGTGAAGGCGAGCGGTCCTCGCACGTGTCGCTGCTGCTCAGCGGGTACGTGAAGGTGACGGCGGGCAATTCCGACGGCGGGGTGGCGCTGCTGGCGATCCGGGGTCGGGGCGACCTGATCGGCGAGTTGGCCGCACTGGACGGGCAGCCCCGGTCGGCGACCGCCGTCGCGGCCGACACGGTCCGGGCGCGCGTGCTGTCCAGCGCGGCGTTCCACGAGTTCCTGCTGCGCCACCCCGGGGCGGCCGAGGCGGTCAGCCGCAGCGTGGCGGCGAAGCTGCGGTGGTCCACGCAGCGCCGCATCGACTTCACCGGCTGCCCGGTGCGGACCAGGGTGGTGCGGGTGCTGCTGGAGTTGGCCGCCGACCACGGCGAGCCGACCGCGCACGGCATCGGCATCGGTTTCCCGCTGACCCAGCCGGAGCTGGCGGCGCTGGTCGGCGCGGCCGAGCCGACCGTCCACAAGGTACTGGCGGACCTGCGCAGACGCGGTCTGGCGGACACCGGGTACCGGTCGGTGACGATTTTGGACCAGGGGTCGATGCGGGCGCTGGTGGAACCGCACTCGGGCCGACCCCGTATTTAGACGGGGTACCGCGGCCGGCCTGGCACCACGATGCGGAATCGCCACACCGGGCCGACAAGGGGGCGGACGATGCAGGGCGGTCGACGCTGAACCGCGAGCCGTGGCCGGAGCACACGCTGCTCGGCAGGCTGCGCGGCCGGGACCGCGAAGCGCTGTTGAGCCTCGGCACGGAGGTCGGCTACCGGCCGCACCAGCGCATGATGCGGCAGGGCGAGGACCACCGGCACGTGCTGGTGGTGCTGTCCGGGCGGGTCAAGATCACGGTGACCTCGGAGTTCGGCCGGGACCTGCTGGTGGCCGTGCGCGGACCGGGCGACCTCCTGGGCGAGATGGCCGTGCTGGAGAACGAGCGCCGCACCGCGACCGTGATCGCCAGCGGACCGGCCACCGCGCGGGTCATCAAGGGCAGCGAGCTGGCGGAGTTCATGGAACGGCACAGCGAGGCGTGCCTGGCGCTGGCCGGGATGCTCAGCGAGCGGCTGCGCCGGCTGCACGCGCGGTGCGTCGACATGATCGTGTGCCCGGCCCCGGCGCGGGTGGCGCGGGTGCTGGCGGACCTGGTGCGGTTCCACGGCAGGCGGACGCCCGAGGGGTGGAGCCTGGACGTGCCGCTGACCCAGCACGAGCTGGCGGCGCTGGCCGGGGTGGCGCTCAGCTCGGTGGAGAAGGCGCTGCGGGACCTGCGGCGCAACGGACTGCTGCAGCAGCGCGGCCGACGGATAGTCATCACCGATCTGGCCGGACTCCGCCGGAACGGCGGATTGAACGGCTGAATCCCGTACCAATACGGGGTCTGTCGTAGCGAAGTGTCACAAAGTGGTGCCCGATCCCCCGCCGCGCACCACATCACCGCCACCAGGAGGAAATGCGACTCCGGACGGCAGGACCGTTCAGGGCAGCTCCGCAGGACCCATGTGTCGCACCGAGTTCCGACCCCACCCGGCACCGAAACCGCGGAAACGCGGTGAAAGGGCTCAACCATGCCGAATCCCCGCCACAGGTTCGCCCAGGTCCGTGACGCGATGAGCGTGGGCGTGCGCCAGGCGCTGGGCGCGCACCGAGAGGGCGGCCCGCACACCCCCGACGCGTTCGCCCGCGCCATGCTCGCCGAGGCGTCGCTGACCGAGCACTACCACTACCGCCAGGAGATCTCCCGCAACCGGTCGTTCCAGCAGGAGAGCGAGCCGACCGGCCGCATCGACCTGACGCTGCCCTACGACGGCGCCGAGCACTTCACCCGGCAGGCGCTGGCCGACGTGACCGCCGGGGAGTCCCTGCCGGAGCGGGCGCTGATCGGGCACCTGGCGCTCGGCGACCACTCGCACACCGACCTGTCGGAGGTGCTGGACCTGTCCGCCGGGTACGGCTCGGTGCCGATCACCGTCCCGATCGCCGAACTCGGCGAGCGCGGCCTGGTGGCGGACCGCTCCGCCTGCGAGATCCGGCACGACTACACGCCCGCCGACGACGCGCTGCGGGTGCGCCCGGTGGACGTCCACGTGGACCTGATCGACCCGGACGGCACCGAGTTGCACGACCTGCTCACCGTGACCACGTTCGGGCACGATCAGCTCCGGCAGGTGGGCCACGAGCTGTCGAAGCAGATCTCGTTCCGCTCCTACCTGCGGCTGTCCGTGCAGGTGGTGCTGCACCTGCCCAACCACCGCAAGACCCGTGACCTGAGGCCGAAGGTCGGCCGGGTGTCGCTGCGGTGGCCCACGATCACCTCGCTGGGCGCGCTGAGCCTGGAGGACGACGAGGGCCGCGGCTTCCCCATCGGCTACGACCCGGCGGCGGGCAGCATCGAGTGGCGCGACGTCCCGATGTTCCTGCTGAACCCGCGCGACCAGGCCGACGGGCAGCCGCACGGCGACACGCTGCGGTTCGCCAGCGCGAAGCTGCACCTGCACATCGAGCAGCCGGGCGAGCTGTACAAGCAGCCGGACGTCCAGGGCACCGTGCAGGTCGAGGTGGACGACTACCTGCTGTCCGGCCTGCGGGCCCGGCTGTTCGACGCCCGCGGCGTCCGCGTCCCCGGCCGACCCCGGCTGACCAGCCGGATCACCACCGACCTGAGCGTGATCCTGGACGACGCGTTCAACCGCCGGCTGATGATGCCCGGCCAGCACCTCTACTTCGACGAGGTGATCCCCGACGACATGCGGGTCTCCGACATCCGGTCCGCCTTGGAGGACAAGGGTTTCGAGATCAAGGAGTCGCTGGCCTACCCGGGGCAGGGCGAGCACGCGATGCGCCACCTGCTGTGGGCCACCCGCGCGGCGGGGCCGGACGTCATGCAGCTATGGCTGCTGCTGGAGGGCCGCCGGTTCCAGACCGAGCGGCAGAACCAGCTCGCGGGCGGGCAGACGTTCAAGACCACGTTCGACAGCGGCGACCTGAAGGTGTTCATGTGCGGCGCGCTGCCCGGCACGAGCCGCGAGCTGACGCACGTGATGAACGCGCTCCAGCTCAACCTCCGCGAGCTGTTCGAACGGCTCAAGGCCCACCGCTGACCTCGATCGACATCCGCGAGAAACCCCGAGGGGACAAGGAAGATGACGACCCAAGTGGTGCCGCGCGCGCCTCGCGCCCGGTGCGGCGAATGCGGCTCCACCGACCTGTTCGCCGCCTGCCACCACTGCGGCCGGCTGATGTGCCGACAGGACGCGCACGGCGTCCTGGACGAGAACGGCAACCCGCTCAGCCGCGAGTTCGCCGACCTGGGCATCGAGGTGCCGCGCGCGTTCCACTGCGACGACTGCCGGCACGTCGTGCGGCGCAGGCTGTTGCGGGAGCTGCTCGGCGCCGCCGCGCTCGCCGCGCTCGGCGTGCTGCTGATGTTCCTCCACTTCCCGACCGGTCTGGTGGTGTTCCTGCTGGGCGGCGCGGCGGCGGGCGTGGCCTACTGGCTGGACCGGCAGCGGGTCGAGGAGGCGCAGCGCGCCATGCCGCCGCTGCCGCTGATGCCGAAGGTCGACTCGGCCAGGGTGCGGGAGAAGCTGACGGGCAGCCTGCGGCTGGACGCCGGGGGCGGGTACCACACGACGGTCTCCCGCGCCGCGGGCGAACTCGTGGTGTCCATGACGTTCGCCCGCGCCGATCTGGACCGGCTGGGGCTGTACCAGCGCAAGTACCGGCTCTCGCCCGGTGACGGCGTGGCCTACTGCGCGGGGTTCGCCGTGCTGCGGGGCGAGACCGGCGCGGAGTTCGCCGACCCCGCGATGGCCGGTCCGGTCGTGCCGCTGACCGGGCACACCGGCGGGCACCCGTTCTTCGAGGCCGCGGACGGGCGCACCGGCGCGCGGTGGGAGATGCGGGCCGCCTACGCGGTGATGCCCGGCCGCGAACCCGACCACGTGCCGATCTGGCTCACGCCGGCGCTGCGCCCCGGCGAGGACCAGCGCACGCTGGAGATCGAGGTGGGGTGGAGCGCGGTCGGCCCGAGCGGCGCGCCGCTGGTCATCGACAAGCTGGAGCCGATCACCCTGTACGTGCCGGTGGCGTGGGGCAACGTGGAACGGGCCAACCTCGGGCCGCTGGTGGGCAAGCAGCCCGATCCGGACGACCCGGAGCAGCTCGTGCGGTGCGTCGAGTGGAGCCAGATCGTGCTGACCGAGCAGATCCGCTCCTCGGGGCGGCTCACCCTGTCCGTGCAGTTCGAGGAGCGGATCTCGATGGCCGACGTCCTGCGGGGCCACGCGACGGCGCGGTTCAAGAGCACGCTGTCGGGGCTGTCCGGGGTGGAGGTGCTGCTCCCGCTGGGCGGCAGGCGCGGCGACGAGGTGACCGCGGGCAAGGCGGGCACGGAGGTGGCGGTGACGTTCGAGCTGAGCCTGGCCGGGGTGCGCTACCAGGACGTGCTGGTGGTGCCCGACCGGGACCGGGATCCGAACCGGCCGGAAACGGAGGAGTTCCCCCGCGTGATCCCCGACCACGAGACGGTCGCGCGGCTCACCAACGCGTTGAGCGACGAGGGCTACTACGTCAAGCGGGTGGTGGAGAACCCGGCGCGGACCAGCGGCAAGGCGCACGTGATGAACCGGTACTGGGACATCGCGGGCCGGGGGTACGACGGGGTGTACCCGATCGACTTCCGCCTCAGCCTGACCGGGGAGGAGCTGCACAACGGCGACATCCGGGCGCAGAGCGGCCACAGCCGGGTGCGGCTGTCCGTGCAGGGCTCCTACGCGAGCAAGGCGATGGAGCAGCAGATCGAGGCGTCGTGGGAGCGGTTGGGCTCGATCATCCGGCAGGCGCTGCAGGCCCGGTCCGGCCCTGCGCCCGACGCGTTCTTCGGCGACAGCGGCGGGTCGGGAACGCCTGGTGAGCCGGTCGGGGCCGCCCGGCCGGCTCCGCAGAACGGGCACACCGGTCCGCACGGACACGCCGGTCCGCACGGACACGCCGGTCCGCACGGGCACACCGGTCCACACGGACACACCGGTCCACACGGGCACACCGGTCCGCACGGGCCGGGCGCGCCGGCTGGTGGGGCCGCCGAGTCGTTCGGGGCCGACCACCGGCACCGGCCGGAAGTTCCGCCGCGGGTCGCCGAGCTTGAGCGCCAGCGGGCGGAGCTGGTTGCCCGGTTCGCCGGGGGCAGCATCTCCGAGCAGGCGTTCCGCGAGGTCAGCGCGTGGATCGACGGGCAGCTCGACCGTACCTGAGCACACCGGACAGCAGGAGGGAATCCGACCATGGCGTGGGAATGCGCCGAGTGCCACGCGCGCGAGGGCGCGGGCCAGGTCTTCATCGACGCGGTGTGCCACCACTGCGGGAAGCCGTTGTGCCGCCACGACCGGGTGCGCATCGTGGACGAGGCGTTCGCCGAGTCCGACCGGCACTCCGCACAACTGGCGTTGCACTGCAAGGAGTGCAAGCAGCGGCACCACCCGAGGGCGGTCGCGCTGGGGGGCGCGCAGTGATCGACGTGTCCGTGACGCCGGACCGGGTCGGCGCGGGCGATCCGGTGGCGCTCACCGTGCGGCTGACCAACACCGCCGCCGGGCCGTGCACCCGCATCGTGCTCAAGCTGGAGCTGCCCGAACAGCTCGCGCTGCTCGGCGGGGCGCCTCGGATCGAGGTGGCCCGGCTGGAGGCCGGCGCGAGCTTCGACCGGGTGCTGCGGGTGCGGCCGGACGCGGTGGGCCGGTGGCGGGTGGGCAGCGGCAACTTCTCCTACCGGGATCCGCGGGGCGACAGCCGCCGGGTGACGGACTTCCGGGCGGAGGTCGAGGTGACGCCCCGGCAGGAGGCCGCGCCCGTGCCGGAGCCGCGGTTCGCCGTCACGCTGGTGGACCGGACGCTGCCCGACGGGCAGTGGTCGCAACTGCGCGGCCGGGTGGTCAACACCGGTGTGCCGGTGCTGGTCGAGGTGGAGGTGGGCATCTCGGGGCCGTTCGACGTCTACCAGGACGACGCGTGGCAGGTGCTGGGGGTGCTGCCACCGGGCGCCGAGGCGGAGTTCACCGCGCACGTGCGGCCGACCGGCACCGGCACGCACGTCCCCGTGCAGCTCAGGGTGGACTGCCGCACGGACGCGAATCTGTTCCGGTCGGCCCGCAGCACGGTTCCGGTGCACGTGCGCCCGGCCTCGGGTCCGACGGCGGGTCAGGCAGCGGAGAAGACGCGGATCCTGTACCTGTCCGCCAATCCGAGCGACACCGAGACGCTGCGGCTGGCGGCGGAGTCCCGGACGATCCAGGAGATGCTGCGGCTGGGCAGCGCCCGCGACTCGTTCGACTTCCACGAGCGCAGCGCGGTGCGGACGCGGGACATCACGCAAGCGCTGCTGGACGTCCGCCCGCGCATCGTGCACTTCTCCGGGCACGGCGAGTCCGACGGCCGGCTGTACGTGGAGAACGAGGTGGGCATGTCGCGGCTGGTGCCGGTGGCCGGGTTGGCCGCGTTGTTCGAGCAGGTGGCGGACACCGTCGAGTGCGTCATCGTCAACGCGTGCGACACCGTGGCGCTGGCCGAGGCGGTGGCCGCGCACGTGGGCCACGTCATCGGGATGCGGCAGCGGATCGGCGACGCGGCGGCGATCGCGTTCAGCGTCGGGTTCTACCAGGCGCTGGCGGCGGGCGAGCCGGTCGAGAAGGCGTTCGGCATGGCGTGCGTGCAGATCCGGCTGGACGACACGATCAGCGGCGAGTTCGAGGCTCCGCTGCTGCTGGGGAAACCGGGGTGAGGAGGGCGCGGCCCCAGCCCGCACAGCAGCCGTGCCGCGCCCTCCGATCAGGCGCCGGGCACGTAGAGCCAGGCGGGCTCGGCGAACTGCTTGGCCGGCACCGCGGCCACCACCGCGGCGAACTCGCCCGGGTCCAGCGGCTGGTAGCCGTCGACGATGACGTCCCGGTAGAGCACGTCGGAGACCATCAGCGCGAAGTCGGCGGCGGGCGTGTCGGCCAGCGCCCGCCGCAGCGCGTCGGAGTCCAGCAGCCGGTGCACGGTGGTCACGGCGCTGCCCAGCCACCCGTTGGCCCCGGCGGCGACGTGCCCCCGGTGCATGGCGACCCGCAGGCGCAGCCGGGCGCGGTCGTTCAGGTCGCGGTTGAGGTCGGTGAGGCCCGCGCGGATGCCCTCCACCAGGCTCGGGATCACCACGGTCTCGTCCACGCCGGCCGGCAGCAGCACGAACACGCCGTCGCCGGACGGCTCGACGTCCACGTCGGCGTCGTCCAGACCCGCCCGCCGGCGGGCCCGGTCCAGCAGCTCGACGAACCGCCGCTGGGCCCGCGCGGCCTCGGGCACGGCGAACCGCCGGTACTGCTCGGTGTCCACGGCCAGGCACAGCCGCACCGCCGGCCGGGGCGCGGTGCGGGCGGCGACGGGGCGCGACGCGCCCGGGACCGCGACCTCGAACCGCACCGGCCGGTCACCGGCGGCGTGCCGCCGTGCGGTCCGCACGACACCGGTCCGCACCGCCGTGCCGTGCACCCGGATCAGGCCGGAGATCGACGCCTCCTGATCGGACGGCCGGTCCGGGCCGGCTATCGAGACGCCCGAGACGGCAAGCGGCACCGCCGAGGTGTCCAGGACGACTTCGAACCAGCCCTCGCGGGGCACCGGTGACATTCCGAGCGGGTCGCCCACCAGCCAGCCGGCGGTGCCGTCCCGCATGGTCCACGCCGTGGTCGCGTGACCCGGCTCCGGCAGCTCCACCCGCAGGTCGTGCGCCCGCACGGCGGGGTCGTCGAACCGGACCACGGCCGACAGCGCGCACAGGTCGGGCGAGCCGGCGGGCAGCGTGTACCCGAACCGCACCGCGCCACCGGCCGACACCACCGGCCGGGCCAGCGCCACCACGCCGACGCGGCGGGGAGGGGACGCCAGTTCCACCGTGCCGAGCACGTCGCCGCCCCTCACCGGACCGGCGGCAGGTCCGGTGTCAGCCTGACGCCGCCCATCAGGAACGCGCTCTGCGGCGCGATCAGCAGCCGGCCCAGCCTGCCGTGCCGGATGTCGGACCGGCTCGCGCACACCACGTCCGGGTGCTCCGCCGCCCGGCCGGCACGGGCCAGCCGCCGGGTGATCCGCAGGCCCACCCCGTTGCCCGTCACCAGGTCGTAGACCTCGAACCGGCGGAGCTGCCGGTACGGCTTGCCCGGCACCGCGGCCGGTCCCTCCACCACCGTGCGGACGTGGGCGAACCGCGCCTCGTGCAGGTTCTCGGCGGTGGGGCCGAGCCCGACCTCCAGCGACTCCTCGGCGAGTTCGCGGCGCAGGCAGTCCTCGGCGTGCTCCCGGTACGCGCCGGTCGCGAACCACGCCAGGAACCGGCGCACCGACCCGGCGGGCAGCAGCCCGCGCAGGTCCATGCCGGCCACCTCGATCCGCGGCGGCGTGCGCTCCTCGTCGAACCCCAGCCGCTCCAGCACGCCCGCCGCCGGCGGGAAGTACTTGATCACGCCGCCCGGCGGGCCGCACACACCGGGCCGGGTGGGCGAGTGGAACAGCACGAAGCGGTCGTCGTCCCGGACCCTGAGCAGGGCGCTGAACGAGATCCGCACCGGCGTCCGGGACATCCGCTCGCCCCTCTTCCCGCGGTGGGCGCTGTCCGGAACACCCTGGCAGAACACCGGGAACGCGTCCAGATCACCCGATCGGGTCGACCATGGCGCGGTCGAACGCGGCGCAGCGCGGCGGCGGCCCGAGCAGGACGGCGTCCCGGCGGCGGCAGCGGCCGGCCGGGCACGCGTAGGCGCCGGGCGCGGCGTCCTCCTCCGTCGTCACCGACCAGGTCCCGTCCCGCCCGGCGAAGTCCTCCAGGTGCCCGCGCCGCTCGGCCAGTTCGGCCAGGAACAGCCGGACCTCCCGGGCGCGCGCCGTGCCGCGCCGCACCCCGTCGACCAGGTCCCGCCACCGGCCGCCGATCCCGAACCGGTCGGCTTCCGCCGCGTACTCCGGGAACCCGGTGCACAACCTCGTCCAGACCAGGGACTCGTCCCCGGGACTCCGACGCACCACCGCTCCCCCACTCCGAGGATGACCGAGCGTGACCCCACCCGAGATTACCTTCGCCGACGTCGACCTGCCGCCGCGGCGGCGGGCCGAACTCCGGGCGGCGCTGCGCCGGATCGCCGACCACGGCGAGGGCGGGTGGCCCGCCCCGGTGGACGAGATCGAGGTGACCCGGCTGCTCGGCGGCGGGCGCAGCGGCGCGGTCGTGGCCCGGCTGGCCGTGCGGCGCGGGGCGCACCAGGTGATCCACGTGGCCAAGCTCGACGCGCCGGAGGAGTTGCGCCGGGAGTGGCAGGCCTTCCACGAGTCGGTGAAACCCGCCGCCAACGCCCTGTGCGCGCCGATCGTCGCGGCGAGCCCGGAAGCGGTCCGCGGCGGGACCGGTCCGGCGGTCGTCGTCTACGACCACGTGGGCCAGTACGCGGGACGGCCCGCCGCCGAACTGCGCACGCTGGAGGAGGTGGTCCGCGCCACGCTCGCCGGTCAGTCCACAGTGGACGATACCGTCCGGCTGCTCGACCGGCTGTTCGACGGTGTGGGACACGTGCTGCACAACCGGTGCCACGTGGTCCGGTCGGCGAAGTCGGCGCGGTCGCGGAACACCGGGCTCGGCCCGAACCTGACCGTCCGGGTGCACGGCACGCGGATCGACCGGACCTCTCCCGCGCCGACACCGCACGACGAGGTGCTGCGGACGACCCTGCGTGGCGAGCCGGACGATCTGCGGCGTGGCGACCCGATCGTGCTCACCGGCCTGCGCCGGCGGCATCCGGACGACCCGTCGGTGCTGCTCGGCGACGACATCGCGGTACGGGTCGACCCTTCGTCCACTGTGGACATACCGGACGAGGACATCACGTTGCACGGCACCGTGGTCGAGACCCGTGGCGACCAGCGCCGCGAGCGGCTGGCCGGCGCGACGGACGGGCTGGTGATCGCCGACCCGTTCGCCGCGCTGCCGCTGGTGCTGACCGAACCGGTGCGCGGCCGGGCGTTCGCGTTCTCGCACGGCGACCTCAACCCGCGCAACGTGATCGAGGCCGACTGGCAGCCGTTCCTGATCGACTACGCGCGCACCGCGCCCGACCGGCCCCAGCAGGAGGACTACTGCTGGCTGGAAACCGGGCTGGTGCGCGATGTGCTCGCCGACCTCGACCGGCACGACCTGCTCGACCTGCAACGGGTCCTGGCGCTGACCTCGTGCGCCGTGGACGGGGGTGTCGCGCCGGACGCCGCCGAGGCCGCGAGCCTCGTCCTGCTCGGCGACCGCCTGCACGGGCCGTTCCGGCTGCTGTGGGCGATCCGCCGGCAGGCGCACCGCCACTACCCGCCCGACGCCGGCCAGCCGTGGTGGCAGGCCTACGCGCACGAACTGCTCATCGCCGCCCACCGCACCCTCAAGTGGGGACCGGAACTCCAGACGCCCGCGAAGCTCACCGCCACCGCGATCGTCGCGGGCGTGCTGTCCGAGTGGATCGCCGAGCCCGATCCGTTCCGGCACTGGCGACCCGGACTCGCGGTGGCCGCGACGCACGCGGCCCCGGTGCTGATGCCGCCCCGCTCCGATGCCATGGTCGTCCTCTGCACCCGGCTGACCGCGGCGGCCGGGGACCACGACGTCGAAGACCTGATCGCCGACTACCGACGGAGGCTGGTCGTCGAACGCTGCGCGGACACCGCCGCCCGCACGGTCGGCGAGACGACCGGGGAACACCTGCGTTACCTCGACCTGGAACCGGTGCAGTCCCGGCTGGTCGAACACGACGCGGTGAACCTGGTCGGCGAGCCCGGCATCGGCAAGTCGACCGCCGCCCGCGAACTGGTCCACCGCGCCGCCGTGGCCGTGTGCGGCGGCACCCCGCGCTGCCGGATGCCACTGCTGCTCGACCACGTGCCGGACGACCTGATCGGCGAGGTCGCCCGGCTCGGCTTCGGCGGCGTGGCGGAACAGGCCCTGGCGCTGGGCGCGGTGCACCTCGTCCTGGACCCGCCGGACCAGGTCGCCGCCCGCGACTGGGCGGCCCGAACCCGGCACACCTACCCCCGCACGCCGATCGTCCGCTGCACCCGCCGGGCCGACACCGGTCCCGCCGGGTTCGAGGTCGTCCGGATGCACGGAATGGACCCCTCCGGGATGTGGACGTTCCTGCACGACCGCCTCGGCGCGCTCGGCCACCACTCGTTCCGCATCGACCACCTCCTCGCCACCGTGCTGGACGACCCCGCCTGGCGGCGGGCGGGACCGCACCGCCCCGGCGTGCTGGCGACCCTGGTCGAGCACGTGCGCGCGACCGGCGACCTCGACCACCTCCCGCACCCCTGGAAACCGGTCGGCCTGCCACACCACGACGCCGCCCGCGCCTACTGCGAACGGCTCGCCGGGCACCTGCTGACCGGGACGCCGATACTCGACGAGCCCGACGAGAGCCTGATCGCGACCGGCGTCCTGCGCCGGGTCGGCCACCGCGTCGAATTCCTCGACCCGGCACACCAGGACTACTTCACCGCCCAGGCCCTGCTGCGCACACCGGACCGCATCCCCGCCTGCCTGGCCCGCCGCCGGTGCGCGGAGGCCGGCCTGATCCTGGTCACCCTGCCCGAGGTCGACACGGCCACGGCAGCCGACATCGCGCGCCGCGTCGCCGAGTTCGACACCGTGCTGGCCGGCCGGCTGCTCACCGCCGCCCGCTGCGACCGCCGGGAGTTCACCGCGGAGCTGCGCGACTGCCTGCTCGACCCGGCTGCGGGTCCGCACGCGTGGGCCGAGGCAGCCGAAGCGCTGGCGGCGGCCGAAGCGTCCGCCGCACTCGGCGACGTGGCCGCCTGTTCCAGCGCCCCGGAACAGGCCCGGATCGCCGCCCTGTCGAGACTGGACGCACTGCACCGCAAACCCCATCCCCGTGCGGCACACCGGGAACTGACCCGACAACTCGCCGCCGCCGTCCACACCGCGCTGACCGACGACGGCGTCACGGACCTGTGGGCGACCGCGCTGGACATCGTCGCGCGAGCCCGACTGCACGGCTTCGAACTCCTGCTGGGCGCTCTCGTCCACCCGCGAGAGCCCTGGACGTTGGCCGGCCGCGCCTACCGGGCACTGCGCGCGCTGGGCACGGCACTGCCCGACGACGTGCGGGACCGACACGTCACAGCCGCCCGCGACCGGCTGGCCGCACTCGACCGACTGCTACCCGGAACCGACGACGTCGCCACCGCGTTGGCGTTGGCGGAAGAACGCGCCGAACTCGCGCCCACGGCCACCGAGGACTGGCTGTGGCTGAGACGATTCGACCCGGACCTGCACCACACCATCGCCGCCCTGGTCGCCGACCGCACCACCACCGACAACGCCGACACCCTCGTCACGGCGGCCGAAGACCCCGACCCGGCACGCGCCAACCGGGCCGCGCACCACCTGCTCCGCCACCACCCTCACCAAGCCGCCGAACTCCTCCACCGGACCAAGGCCGACGACCCACCGCACCGCCTGCTGGCCGCCGCCTCGATCGCCCGCGAACTCGACCTCCCCGAGGACGCCGCCCGACTGGCCCGCGACCTGCTCCCGGACGTGACCGACGGGAAACCGTTGGCCGCGCTCGTCTCGGCGGTGTTCGCCACCGACTCCCCCGCCGGCGTCCGACTCGCCTGGACCTGCGCCGCCGACCTGGCCGACCGCGACGTGCCCGGCCGGCTGCGGTGGCCGTGGACCACCACCCTGACCACCACCCGCAGCAGCCGCGACGACCTCGAACTGCTGCTGTGCCAAGGAGAACACGTGCCGGCGATCGAAGCGCTGGCCAGCTTCGCATTCCACCGCGACGCCGGCGCGGGACCAGGCTGGACGCTCCACCCGGAGGCGCGGGAGGCCCTGCTCGCACACCGGCCCACGACCACGACCGACACGGTCCAGTGGATCCGCGCCACCGCCACCGCCGACCTCCGCGCGGCCCTGCCCACGATCATCGACCTGCTGCCGGCGCTGACCGGCACGGTGGTCGACCGGGGCGGCGAGCGACAACCGGCCGCCACCGACATACCGGCCGTCCTCGGCTTCCTCGCCCGACAAGCGGACGAGGGAACCATCCACGACCTCCTGAGCCGCCCCTGGCCCGAAGCCGAACGAGGCCGCCTCATCGGACTGTCCTACCTCGGCGACTGGCAGCCACTGCTCGAAGCCGCCGACCACGACCACACCCTGCTCCCCGCCGCCCGCAACGCCCTCGACCTCTGGGCCACCGACCCCGACGACGCCTACCAGTGGCTCGCCGGACACCCCGCCCTCCGCCGCGCACTCCGACACCGACACGTCCGGCACTGACACCTCCGGCACTGACACACCCGACACTGACTTGCCTGCCCACGCCCGACCGGGGAAGGTGTGGGCGTGGCTGCTGCTGAGGAACGTGCCGGTGTGTCGTTGACCAATCTCGACCAGCCGCTGTTCGACGGGGCCGACGCCACCAAACGGGACCTGGTGGACTACCTCGACGCCGTGCGGGACCGGATCCTGCCGGGCCTCACCGGACGACCGCTGTCCGTGATCAGGGTGCTGCGCGGGCAGGACGCGTTCATGCAGAAGAACGTCCCCAAGTACACCCCGGACTGGGTGCGCACCACCCAGTTGTGGGCCGAAGCGTCCAAGCGACAAGTCAACTACGCCCTCTGCGACGACCGACGCACCCTCCTCTGGTTCGCCAACCAACGCGCCATCGAGTACCACGTGACACTGTCCCGGACGGACGACCGGCAACACCCCACGTACCTCGTGCTGGACCTCGACCCACCGGAAGGCGAGAACTTCGCCTCCGTCGTGGGCGCGGCCCGCCTGGTCCAGCGGGCGTTGGCCGACAGCGGCCTGGCCGGCGCGGTGAAGACCAGCGGCGCCAAGGGAATGCACATCTTCGTGCCGATCACGGCGAGCGACGACGACGCGGCAGCGGCAACCCGGGCGCTGGCGGCACGAGCGGAACGCCTGGACCCGACCGTCGCGACCACCGCCTACATCCGCGAGGAGCGGGAGGGCAAGGTCTTCCTGGACTCCACCCGTGCCTACGGGGAACGGTGGTGGCCGCCTACAGCCCCCGCGTACGCCCCGGCACGCCCGTGTCCTTCCCCGTGGCATGGGACGACCTGGACCGGATCACACCCCGTGACTTCACCTTGCGCACGGCCCTGGACCTGCTCGGTGAGACAGACCCGTGGGCCGAACGACTGCCCGAACCACAGGCCCTGCCGCCAGACCTGGTCGAAGAGGGCCACCAGATCCCCGTCGCCCGGGTCGTCGCAATGCACGAGGGCAAACGCCGGGCCCGCGAACGCCGCAGCTAGCCGCCGGACCCGGAGGCGGACGACCAAGGCAGCCCCCGGCGACGGCTACTCCAGGCGAAGCACCACCGGGCGGCCGGTGACGTCGAGAGATCCGCTGGGCCGGTCCGTCCGGGAGACCCCGTCGATGGCTTCGACGGCTGCCACGTCGGCGGGGAGGGCGAGCCGCGCGGAGCCGCGGTCGGTCCACAGGATGTCGAACCTCTCGTCGCCCTTCGTGAACCCGCACCGCCACACGTTGTCCGGCAGGCCGACCTTGCTCCCCTGGCCGCACGACGTGTTCTGCGAGTCGGTGAGCCACGACCCGAGCTCTTCGACGTGCCGCGCCGCCCGGGTGGGTTTGCCGCCGTCGGGTTGCAGGACGATCGGAATCCGGTCGCTGCCCCAGTTGTAGAAGAACACCCTCCGGTATTCGGCGTACAGGCTGACCAGGTAGTAGCGAACCGCGTGGTCCGCCGCCGGCTCGGGGTCCAGAGGCTGCTCCAGCGGCGTGGAGAAGCCCTGGCCCATGTTCCACATCGGCAGCGCTTGCGCGCCCGCGCGGTAGAGCGACCTCTCGATCTCGGTGGCGAGTTCGAGCATCGACTCCGGCGGGTCGGACGCCTGGCGCGGGTGCAGTTTCACGCCCAGGACGTCGCAGTGCCGGTAACCGCCCAGTTCCGCGAACCGCTCCATCCACTGCCGTGCCCCGGGCGCCCACAGCTCGGCCATGCCGGGACACACCACCGTGGCCGCCGGATCGACCTCCTTGACCACCCGGCCGGCCCGTTCGGTCATCGCCACCAGGGTCTCGGCCGTCCCGCTGTAACCCTGCTGCTGGTTGGCCGTGTCCCACAGCTCGTACCCGGCGATCCGGCCCCGGTAGGCGGTCGCCAACTCGCGGACGAACCGCTCCCAGTCCGCGAGGTCGTCCGGAGGTGACGTCCTCGACCCGTCGCCGTAACGCGTCTCCCGACCACCCGGGCTCGCCCACGCCGGTGTTCCGCCCAGGGTGAGCAGCACCGGAACCCCGGCCCGCACCGCGGGGTCGACCAGGCGGTCCAGCCTGAACCACTCGAATCGTCCGCGTTCCGGTTCGAGCTTGTGCCACCGCGTGCCCGAGTCCCACAGCCGCAGCGAACCCACGCCGAACTGCGGCATGTGCGGGCTCGCGGCGTTCTTCGTGACACCGACGAATTCCCTGCTCACCCGAATGGGCTTGTTGGTCCACATGGGCACCGGGCCGGCCGTGCCCGCGGCCACCTGCTCCGGCACCCGCCGGCCCGCCGTGACCAGTCCGAACATCAGCGCGACGACGAGCGCGACGCCGACACCGGCCCGCCACGCCCCCACCCGACGCCTCGAAGGCCGGCGTGGCACGGGTGTCGGCCGGTCCGCAGCGGGCGTCGGCGGCTGGGGTTCGCCGGTGCGTTCGACTTCGCGCTGCACTCGGGCGAACAGCCACAGCCGGTGCAGTTCGGCCAGTTCCGAGCGGCTGGCCGCGCACAACCGGCCCAGCCGCTCCACCGGGGCGAACTCGGCGGGCACGCCGCCTCCGGTGCAGTAGCGGTGCAGCGTGGAGCTGCTCAGCCCACAACGCCGGCCGAGCGCCTGATAACTGCGCCCGCTGCGTTCCTTGAGTTCGTGCAGACGCGCCGCGAAGGCGGCCTGATGTGCTGCCCGAGCCATCGTTCCCCTCGATGTGCGCTCGTCTCCCGTCCCGAGCATCCCACGGCACGTGCCACGGCGTAACCGTTTCCGCAGGTGGGCCGCGATCGTCCGGCCCACCGTCCCGGATCGGCCCCATCGTGTTGCCGCCGCGGCCGGTCGGGGCCGAACGTGGTCGTCGCCATCGCCGCCACGAGGGGGCGAGCATCGAGAAGGGGAGTTCATCGATGAAACGCGCATTAGGGACAGCAGTGTTCGCCGCAGCCGCCCTACTGTCCACCGCGGGCACCGCGTCGGCCTCCACCACACCGGCGGAGGGGCTGGCGGATAGCGAGGCGTCGCCCCGCGGCAGCTACTGGTGCCCGCCGTTCCCGTGGTACTTCTGCGGCTCGGTCGTCAACGCCAGCGACAAGGACGTCGTGGCGATCAAGGACTGGCGCAAGCCGCACCACGTGCTGCGGCCGGGGCAATCGACCCCGCCGACGGTCGACTACGACGGCGTGCGACTGCCCTGCACGGCCACCGGGATCAAGGTGGTGGGGGTCAAGCCCCAGGTCTGGATAGGCGGGAAGGGCGACCACCGCATCCACGGCTACGAGAAGTTGGTGATCATGAAGGTGCTGGACTGCTGAGTCCGTGCGGCGAACGGGGCCGCTCCGCGCCGGGGAGGAGCGGTCCGCAGCATAGTTGCTGGTCAGTGCGGTTCGTGGGCGCGCCACTCACTGACCGAAGATTTATTCCAATCTACACTGAAGCTATGGAATAAATCGAGATGCCGTATTTGCGTCCGAATGTGCCACGACGAACGTCGCTACCGCCGGATTGCGCCAGCCCGCAGGCTCATCGTTGGCTTTCCCTACATCCCTGCGGAGGCAGCCATGTCCCTGAAGAGGACGACACCGGTGGCGAGCGCCCTGCTGCTCGTCGCGGCACTGCTGAGCCCACCAGCGGTCACGGCGGCGCCGGGCGCCGCCTTGGCCGTGCCGGACATCTCGCTGTCCAACGTCCAGGCCCACCTGAACAGCTTCCAGACGATCGCCACCAGCAACGGCGGCAACCGGGCGCACGGCCGGCCGGGGTACCGGGCGTCGATCGACTACGTCAAGGCGAAGCTCGACGCGGCGGGCTACACGACGTCCATCCAGCAGTTCACCCACGGCGGCGCGACCGGGTACAACCTGATCGCCGACTGGCCGGGCGGCGACGTGAACGACACCCTGATGATGGGCGGGCACCTGGACAGCGTCAGCGCGGGCCCCGGCATCAACGACAACGGCACCGGCTCGGCGGGCATCCTGGAGGTCGCGCTGACCGTGGCGCGGGAGAACTTCAGGCCGCAGAAGCACCTGCGGTTCGGCTGGTGGGGCGCGGAGGAGCTGGGGCTGATCGGCTCCAACTACTACGTGAACCAGCTTCCCGCCGCCGAGCGGTCGCGGATCAAGGCGTACCTGAACTACGACATGATCGGCTCGCCCAACCCCGGCTACTTCGTCTACAGCGCCAGCGGCCAGCCCGCGGGCTCCGCGCAGCTCCAGCAGACGCTGCAGGCGGCCTTCAGCGGCGTCGTGGCCACCGAGCTGACGTCGGTCGGCGGGCGTTCCGACCACGCGGCGTTCGCGCGGGCGGGCATCGCGGTCGGCGGCCTGTTCACCGGGGCCGAGACGACGAAGACCGCCGCGCAGGCGTCCAAGTGGGGCGGCTCGGCCGGTGTCGCGTTCGACCGCTGCTACCACCGCTCGTGCGACACGATCAGCAACATCGAGACCACGTCGCTGGACCGGATGAGCGACGCCATCGCGTACGCGCTGTGGACGCTGGCCGGTATCGGCGACGCGCCCGGCAGGAAGTTCGAGAACGGCGACGACCTGGCCCTGCCCGACCAGGCCACCGTGGAAAGCTCGATCACCGTCTCCGGTGTTGCCGGCAACGCGCCGTCGACGCTGGTGGTGGGCGTGGACATCACCCACACCTACCGGGGTGACCTGGTGATCGACCTGGTCGCGCCGGACGGCACGGCGTTCCGGGTGAAGAACTCCAGCAGCGACAGCGCGGACAACCTCGTCACGACCTACCCCGTCAACGCCTCCGGCGAGGTGGCCAACGGCGTGTGGAAGCTGCGCGTCCGCGACGCGGGCCCGCAGGACGTCGGCACGCTCAACGGCTGGCACCTCCAGTTCTGAGCCGCGGCCGGCAGCGGGACTCCCCCGCTGCCGGCCGCAAATCCGTTCGGCCCCGGCGCGCGGAACCTGCGACCATCCGCCGGTGCCCACCACTGCCGAACGACTCCACGCTTTGTTGACCGACCTGGACGCGCCCGACCGGCTGGAACGGCCGCGCGTCAAGGATCCGGAGGTCGTGGAGGAACACGTGGCGCGGTTGGCGCACCGGTTGGAGCACGAGTTCGACTGCCGCTGCGCGCACGAGCGCCTGCCGGCGGGCGCGGACCACCACGGGAGCATCACCCTGCCCGCCGAGGCGGTCCACGCCCGCCTGCCGGTCACCGTCCTGATCGGCAGGTACGGGCTCACGGCCGCGCTCGTGCCGACCCACCGCACGCCGGCGGGCGACACCGTGCCGCTCACCGACGACGAGCTGGCCCGCGTCCGGACGGCGGTCATGGCGACCGGTTTCGGGTTCGCCCACCCGGTCTCGTCCCTGACGCCGTCGCGCCCCGCGCCGCCCCGCCGCCTGCTGGACGCCCGGACCGCCGCGGAGCTGACCGACCAGATCCTCCGGCTGCCCACCGACGAGGCCGACCGCGAGCCCGCCGAGCTGCGCGACCGGCTCTGCCGGGCCCTGGGCCTGCCCGCGGAGCAGCGCCCCGGCAACCGGCTCGACGCGCTCGACGTCCTGACGCGGGACCAGGTGCTCGCGGAGGTCGAACGCCTCACCGCGTGCCTGACGGCGCTGGAGCTGCCGGAGGACGCCGAGGAACGGCGGTGGCTCGCCATAGACGACGAAATCCTGGCGGGCCGCAACATCTACGCCATCAAAGCCGTCCGTGACGAGTTCCGGTGCAGCCTGAAGGACGCGGTCGAGCGGTTCAGCCTGCGGGTCGAGGCACTGCGCCGGACCCGGCCGCACGGTCACGCGACCAGGAAGGCCGGAGCCCGCTAACGGAGAGCGCCCCCGGTCGGCAGTGGGGCTCCCACGAGTCCCGCCGCCAGCGTGCCGCCGTCGGCCGGGTCGATCACCAGGAACGCGCCCGTGCGCTGGACGTGCACGTAGTCGTCCAGCGCCAGCGGCTCGGCGGCGCGGAGTCCCACCCGGCCGATCTCGTTCAGCGCCAACGTCGTCGGACTGTCTACACTGGACAGATCCTGCTCGTCGAAGCGGGCGTGCAGAGCGGTGACGACGGCCTGCACGGTGCGGGTTCCGTGCTTGACCAAGACTTTCGCCTCGGGCGTCAGCGGCTTCTCGGCCAGCCAGCACACGGTGGCCTCGAATTCGTCGGTGACGGTCGGCGGTTCTCCGCCGGTGATCAGGTCGCCGCGTGAGATGTCGAGGTCGTGTTCCAGGAGGAGGGTGACGGATTGGCCGGCGGCGGCCTGGTCGAGTGGGCCGTCGGCGGTGTCGATCCGGGTGATGGTGCTGCGCAGGCCGATGGGCAGGACGGTGATGGCGTCGCCGACGTGGACGGTGCCGGCGGCGACCTGTCCGGCGTAGCCGCGGTAGTCGGGGAAGTCGGGGGTGCGCGGCCGGATCACGTACTGCACCGGGAAGCGGAACGGCGCGTCGTGCGGGTCGGGCTCGACCGGCACGCTCTCCAGGTGCTCCAGGAACGTCGGCCCGGAGTACCAGGGGGTGTGCGGCGAACGCTCCACCACGTTGTCGCCCACCAGCGCCGACACCGGGATCTCCACGACGCTGCCGTCGGGGTAGCCCAGCGCGAGGGCGTGCGCGGTGAACTCCTTGGCGATCCTGGTGAACGTCACCTCGTCGTACTCCACGAGGTCGATCTTGTTGACCGCCAGCACCAGGCGCGGCACGCCGAGGAGCGCGAGCACGGCGGCGTGGCGGCGGGTCTGCTCCACCACACCCTTGCGCGCGTCCACCAGGAGCACACCCAGTCGGGCGGTCGACGCGCCGGTCACGGTGTTCCGCGTGTACTGCACGTGTCCCGGCGTGTCGGCGAGCACGAAGGACCGCTTCGGGGTGGCGAAGTACCGGTATGCCACGTCGATGGTGATGCCCTGCTCGCGTTCCGAGCGCAGGCCGTCCACCAGCAGCGACAGGTCCGGCGTCGCCAGGCCGCGGTCCGCGCTCGCCCGGTGGACCGCGTCGAGCGTGTCGGCGAGCACGGACTTGGTGTCGTACAACAGTCTTCCGACCAGGGTGGACTTCCCGTCATCGACGCTGCCCGCGGTCGCAAGCCTCAACAGGTCGCTCATTTAGAAGTAGCCCTCCCGCTTGCGGTCTTCCATGGCGGCTTCCGACAACCTGTCGTCCGCTCGGGTGGCACCGCGCTCGGTGAGCCGGGACGCGGCGACTTCCGCGATCACGGTCTCGATGTCGGCGGCGTCGGACTCCACCGCGCCGGTGCACGAGCCGTCGCCAACGGTGCGGTAGCGGACCGTCTTGGAAACCAGGGTCTCCCCGTCACGCGGTCCGCCCCACGGACCCTCGGCCAGCCACATGCCGTCACGCAGGTACACGTCACGTCGGTGGGCGTAGTAGATCGAGGGCAGCTCGATGTCCTCGCGGGCGATGTAGTGCCAGACGTCCAGCTCGGTCCAGTTGGACAGCGGGAACACCCGGACGTGTTCGCCGGGGCGGTGCCGCCCGTTGTAGAGGTTCCACAGCTCCGGGCGCTGGCGGCGCGGCTCCCACTGACCGAAAGCGTTGCGCAGGCTGAAGATCCGCTCCTTGGCCCGCGCCCGCTCCTCGTCGCGGCGTCCGCCGCCGAACACCGCGTCGAACTTGTGGGAGGTGATCGCGTCGAGCAGCGGCACGGTCTGCAACGGGTTCCGCGTGCCGTCGGGACGTTCCGCGAGCCGCCCGTCATCGATGTAGTCCTGCACGCGGGCCACTTCCAGCCGCAGGCCGTAGCGCTCGACCACGCGGTCGCGGAACCGGATGACCTCCTCGAAGTTGTGGCCCGTGTCCACGTGCAGCAGCGGGAACGGCACCGGCGCGGGCCAGAACGCCTTCACCGCCAAGTGCAGCAGCAGCGTCGAGTCCTTGCCGCCGGAGAACAGGATCACCGGCCGGTCGAACTCGCCCGCCACCTCGCGGAAGATGTGGATCGCCTCGGACTCCAGGCGGTCGGCGACCTTCATCGGGCCACGGCGCCGGTGACGAGGGCTACCATGCGGTCCAGGCAGTCCGCCACCGAAAGCCGGTCGGTGCGGAGGTGCAAATCGGGCTGGAGGGGCGGTTCGTACGGGTCGTCGAAACCGGTCAGACCGGTGATCTCACCGCGCTTCGCCCGCGCATATAACCCCTTCACGTCCCGTTCGGCGCAGATCTCCGGGGCCGCGTCGACAAAGACTTCGAGATAACGCAGTCCGAAGGTTTCGTGGTCTTTCCGAACCGCCTCCCGCGCGGCCCGGTATGGAGCGATCACGGGCGTGATCACGACCGCTCCGTGACCGGCCAGCAGCCGGGCCACCAGGCCCGTCCGACGGACGTTCTCCGCCCGGTGTTCCTTGCTGAAGCCCAGCTCAGGGAATAGCTGACGCCGGATGACGTCCCCGTCGAGCACCTCCACGCGACGGCTCTCGGCGAGCCGGTCCGCGAGCGCGCCGGCCAGCGTCGACTTACCGGCGCTGGGCAGTCCGGTCAACCAGACAGTCGCACCCACAATGTCCCCCTTCGTATTCCCGAAGCACCGCCGTGAAACACGTCGTTCACATTGACGGTAAACCGCAGGCAGTCACGTCCGTGGACCGCGAACCGAGGCTAGAGCAGTGTGTCAAGAGCGTCCACCTATCGGACACATCACCCTTTCGGCGGTATAGATGCCTCGGAGCCCGATGCTCTGATGTGCGCGGCGCCTGGGGGCCACTAAATCCATTCAATCCACGCCGCAATAACACCGTCGCGGCGTCGGGAAAGCACGCCCTGCCCAACGCGGACTGAATGTAGGGGAACGCCGACATGACCCAGCAACTTCTGCACGCCGACGCCACGAACGCGGCGCACCCGCTGTTCTCGACCACCCTGACCCTGCCCGACTGCGACGCGACCGGCTGGGTGGTGGTCGACAGCATGGTCGACGGCCTGGCCATGGGCGGCACGCGGATGACCACCACCGTGGACGAGGTGGAGCTGGCCTCGTTAGCCCGTGCCATGACGCACAAGCTGGCGCTGGTCGACCTGCCCATCGGCGGCGCGAAGGCCGGCATCCGCCCGAACGGCCCGGTCCGCGACCGCCACGCGCTGATGCGGACCTTCGGGCAGGTCACCCGGCCGCTGCTGCACGGCGGCGTGTACCTGGGCTGCGACCAGGGCACCACGCACCCGGACCGGGACGAGTTCTTCGCCGCCGCCGGCTACGACATCGCGGGCCGCCCCGGCGCGACCAGGCTGGACGTGGACTGGGCGGAGTTCTGGCGCTCGATGGTGGACATCACCGGCTTCGGCGTCGCCACCGCCGCGCTCAGCTCGCTGCGGGCCGCGAACGCCAAGACGCCGCAGCGCGTCGTGCTCCAGGGCTTCGGCACGGTCGGCCGGGGCGTCGCGCAGCACCTGGCCGCGCACGGGCACCGGGTCGTCGCCGTCGCCGACGTGCTCGGCACGGTCGAGGACCCGGCCGGGCTGCCGGTGGACAAGCTGATCGCGTGCACCAGCACCGACGGCACCATCGACCGGTCCGGGCTGCCCGCGTCGGTGCGGGCGCACGGCGGCGACCGGGCGTGGTTGAAGGTGGACGCGGACGTGCTGGTGCTCGCGGCGGGCGCGGACGCGATCGACGAGTCGGTGGTGTCGTCGGTGCGGGCCGGGATCATCGTCGAGGGCGGGAACATGAGCTGCACCAAGCCCGCGCGCCGGATGCTCGGCGAGGCCGGCCGCACCGTGCTGCCGGACGTGGTGGTCAACGTCGGCGGCGCGGCGGTCACCGGCTGCATCATCGCGGGTGTCGCGCCGGACGGCCTGACCGTGCCGGGGATGTCGGCGTGGCTGCGGAACTGGATCGCGGGCAAGGTCACCAAGAACTGCGAGCTGATCGCCGAGCTGAGCGCGTCCGGCAGCGCCGAGCCGGTGGCCGAGCTGCTGGCCGACCGGAACATCGCGTGGTGAGCTGGGACCGCCCGCGCGTCCTGGTCGCGCACTCGAAGATGGCGCCGGAGCTGGCGCCCCGGATCGAGGCCGAGGTGCCGGTGCGGCGGGCGGAGGTCGTCGGCGACCTCTCCCCTGCCGAACGGGCCGGGGTCGAGGTGCTGGTGGGCTACCAGTTCCCGCCCGGTGTGCTGGCGGAGCTGCCCGCGCTGCGGTGGCTGCACCTCACCGGCACCGGCACCGACCACCTCGCGGCGGCGGGCCTCACGCCCGGCGTGCTGGTGACCAACGCCGCGCGGGTGCCGGTGGAGTCGGTCGCCGAGTACGCGGTGGCGGCATTGTTCATGCTGCTCAAGGACTTCCCCGCACTCCCGGTCCGGCCGCCCTGGTACACCTCGCGGGCGGTGCTGCTGGACGGGTCGACCGTCGTGGTGCTCGGCGGCTCGGGCCGGATCGGGCGGGCGGTGATCCGGCGGCTGACGGCGCTGGGCGCGCGGTGCGTCGCCGTGACGCGCACCGGCCGGACGCCCGTGCCGCTCGCGTACCGCACGGTGCCCGTGGACCGGCTGGTGGAGGCCGCCGCCGACGCCGACCACCTCGTCGGCTGCCTGCCCGCGACGCCGACAGCGCTGGTGGACAAGGAGGTGCTGGCCGCGCTGCCGCCGCACGCCGCGTTCGTCAACGTCGGCCGGTCCTCCACTGTGGACGACCAGGCGCTGCACGAGGCTTTGCGGGCCGGGCGGATCCGGGGCGCGTTCCTCGACGTGCACCACACCGAACCACTGCCCGACGACGACCCGGCCTGGTCGGTGCCGAACCTGGTCGTCTCGCCGCACCGGGCGTTCGCGTTCCCCGGCGAGCCGGCGGAGGTCGCGCGGACGTTCCTGGACAACCTCGCCGACCTGCGTGCCGGACGTCCCGCGCGGGACGCCGTCATCGTGCCCCACAAGGAGGATTCGTGACCACGACACTCACCCTCCGGCCGGACCCGGCGTTCGACGTCGGCGAGGAGCGGTTCCGGGAGTCCGTGCTGGCCGAAGGGCGGCTCCGCGAGGACGACGTGCCCGTGGTGCTGGCGTCGCTGGACCGCAGCCGCCAGGTGATCGCCGAGGTCGTCGCGGCGCGGGCCGAGCGCACCCCGCCGCCGGTCGACGGGCCCGTGGTGGTCATCGGGATGCTCCGCACCGGCACCACGCTGCTGCACAACCTGTTGGCGCTGCACGGGAAGCTGCACGGCCCGAAGCTGTGGGAGCTGGCCGACCCGGTGGCCGCGAGCGGCGACCCGGCGCGGTACGCCGAAGTGCGCGACGCCGCCCAGCGGTACGTGGACGACTACAACCGCAAGGCCCCGGACCTGCCCGGCATCCACCTGCTGCACGCCGACCGGCCCGACGAGTGCCTGCGGCTGGTGGTGAACACGTTCCACAGCATGGTGCTGGAGATGCGCTACCGGGTGCCGTCGTTCGGCGAGTGGCTGCGCCGGCAGGACCTGACCGTGCCGTACCAGTGGCACCGCCACCAGTTGGAGCTGCTGATGAGCAGGCGGGTGGACGCGGACGGCGCGCCGCTCACGCCCGTGCTCAAGTGCCCGTTCCACACCTGGTACCTGCCGGAACTGGTGGCGGCGTACCCGAACGCGCGGTTCGTGCACCTGCACCGCGACCCGGCGGAGGCCATCGCGTCCACCGCCAGCCTGTGCCGGGCGGTGCGGGGCGCGCGCAGCGACGACCTCGACCTGCCGGAGATCGGGGCGTTCTGGCGGGAGCGGATCGTGCCGCTGACGGCGAAGCTCGCCGACGCGCGGGACGACCTCGTGGCCGGGCGGCCCGTGCTGGACCTGCGCTACCGCGAGTTGGTCGCCGACACCGAGGGCACGTTGCGGCGGGTGCTGGACTTCCTCGGCCTGCCGATGTCCGACGAGTTCCTGGCCGAGGTGCGGGCGTACCTGTCCCGCAACGGCCGGCGCAAGCACGGCGTGCACCGCTACACCACCGACGAGTTCGGGCTGGACGCCGGCGCGCTGCGCGCGGCCACCTCGGACTACCGCAGCCGATTCGACGTCTGAGCGAGGGGATTCTCCGATGACGAGCGAGAACGAGACCAGGGCGAGGGCGCTGGTCGACGCGCACAACGCGACCGTGTCCGGG
This sequence comes from Actinosynnema sp. CS-041913, assembly GCF_050942485.1. Lineage (NCBI taxonomy): Bacteria > Bacillati > Actinomycetota > Actinomycetes > Pseudonocardiales > Pseudonocardiaceae > Actinosynnema > Actinosynnema sp. CS-041913. Next base: position 6,242,420 of record NZ_CP192037.1, read on the forward strand.
GCGGCGATGCCGGTCGGCGTGCTGACCCCGTTGAGCCTGCCCGGCGACCCGACCGCGGGCGAGCTGGTGGTGCGCGGCGCGGTGCTGGGCGCGCGGTTCGTGCACGAGCACCCCGGCGACTTCTCGATGCGGCAGGTGCGGCTGTTCCTGGAGAATGACCAGCGCACCGCCGACACCGAGCACATGGCCCGCTCGGCGGCGGGCGGGATGGCCAAGCTGGTGGCGCTGGACGGCGTGAGCGCCGTGGTGGGCCAGTGGCACCTGCGGACCAGTCCGGTGGTGGCGGAGCTGGCCGAGAAGTGGGGTGTGCCGACGTTCATCGAGAACGGCCACAACACCATCACGCACGGCCGCAAACACCTGTTCCGCACCTACTTCTCGATCGCCGACCGCGCGCCGCTGATGGCCGGGTTCGCCGCGAAGCAGGGCTGGAAGCGGGTCGCGGTGGTCGCGGCGGACACCGTGTTCGGGCAGATGCTCGCCGACACGATCTGCGAGGCCTTGCAGGACGCGATCCCGGACCTGGAGCTGTTCCGCGAGGACTTCGCGCAGGACGGCGTGCAGGACGTGCGCGGTCCGCTGGCGCGGGCGACCGAGTTCGGGCCGGAACTGCTGGTGAACGCCGGCGTGGTGCGGACCAACTACATGATCGTGGAGGCGGCGGCGGAAACCGGTCTGCTGCCCAAGGTGCCGATGATGGCGTGCTTCCCGTTCCCGATGCGGTCCTCGGACTACTGGGAGTTCGCCGGGCAGGCCGGCGCGGGCGTGCTGTGGCCGGCGACCCGGTTCAGCCCGGAGTGGCCCGGACTGACCTGGACCGGGCGGTGGTTCGTGGACACCTACTACCGGGAGTTCGGCAGCTACCCGCCGGACAACTCGCTCAACTCGTTCACCGACGTGGTGGTGCTGGCCCAGGCCGCGGCGCTGGCGGGCGCGCACGACCGCGCCGCGCTGCAGAACGCCCTGGAGTCCGGCAGCTTCCGGACCTGGCGCGGGCCGGTGCGGTTCTCGAAGGACCACCACCAGCCGCCGGAGATCGTGCTCATGCACTACCAGGAGGTGGGCGACACCGCGGACAAGGCGGTCGTGGTGTGGCCCGAGGAGTCCGTCACCGGGGACTTCCGGCACCCGTCGGTGAAGCGCTGATGGTCGTCGACGTGCTGTGCCGGTGGCTGGCGCGGCTCGGTGCGGACGAGCTGTGCACGGTGCCCGGCGAGGCGTTCCTGCCGCTGCTGGCGCACGCCGGGACGCACGGCATCCGCACCGTGACCACGCGGCACGAGGGCGGCGCCGGGTTCATGGCCATCGCCTCCGCGCGGATGACCGGGAAACCCGGTGTGGTGGCGGTGAACCGCTCCCCCGGCTCCACCAACGTGGCCATCGCGGTGGACGCGGCGGCGGCCGACCCGACGCCGCTGGTGGTGCTGGTCGGCGACATCCCGAGCGACGCCGACCGGCGGACGGCGTTCCAGGGCGCGGACCTGGCGGGCATGTTCGGCGCGCTGGCGACGACGTTCACGCTGTCCGCGGCACACCTGGCCGAACAGCTCACCCAGGCCGCGGAAGTGCTGGCCGGGCCGGTGCCGCAGCCGGTCGTGCTGCTCGTGCCGGAAGACCTCTGGACGGCGCCCGCCCACGCCGACGTGCCCCCGGTGGGGCGTTCGCTGGCCGAGCCGGACATCGCCGACGTGTGGTCGGAGCTGGCGCGGGCGCAGCGGCCCGTGCTGCTGGCCGGGCGGCTGCTGCGGTCCCGGCACCCGGACCGCACGGCCGGTGACGCGGTGGCCGCGTTGGCGGCGGCGGCCGGCCTGCCCGTGCTGGTGGGCAACAAGCAGCAGGACCTGGTGGACAACCGGCACCCGAACTACGCCGGGCACCTGCACCTGGGCACGCCGCGCGCGGTGCGGGACCGGCTGGCGCGGGCCGACCTCGTGGTGTTCCTCGGCGAAGCGCCCGACGAGATCCACCTGACCGGCTGGCACGGGCCGCGGGTGCACGTGGTGGAGAAGCAGGCGCCGCGGGCGGTGCTGGACGCGCTGGCCGCCGCGCAGTGGCCGGCGGTGTCGCCGGACCGCGAGGAGTGGGTGCGCGGGTGGCACGAGCTGGCCGTCGACCTGGCCACCCCGCGCCCGAAGGTGTTCGAGGACGGCGTGGACTTCACGCACGTCGCGGCGGCGCTGGACGCGGAGCTGCCGGAGGACGCCGTGGTCACCTTCGACGCGGGCAACTTTTCGAGCTGGGTCCACCGGTACGTGCACGCCGGGCCGTCGCGGCTGATGCTGGCGCTGGGCAACGGGGCCATGGGCTTCGGCGTGCCGGCGGCGGTGTCGGTCGCGCACCGGTTCCCGGAGCGGACCGTGGTGGCGGTGGTCGGCGACGGCGGCCTGCTGATGACCGGTGACGAGCTGGCCGCCGGCCGCGCGCAGGGCCGGTGCCCGGTCGTCGTGGTCGCGGACAACGGCGGCTACGGCACGATCGACCAGCACGCGCGGCGCGCGTTCCCGGGTCGGTACTGCGGCACGAGCCTGCACACCCCGAACCTGGTCACCTGGGCCGAGTCGTTCGGGATCCCCGGCGAGACGGTGCGCGGTCCGGGCGAGGCGGTCGGCGCGGTCCGCCGCGCGCTCGCCTCGGGGCCCGGCGGGTATCTGCTGCACGTCCGGACCAGCCTGCGTGCCGGGCACGCCAACAACGGATGAGGGGAACGGCCGTGAGGGTGCGGGTCGAGGAGCTGGCGGCGATCGTCGGCGCACGGCACGTGGTGACCGAGGACGTGCCCGCCCGGCACACCCAGGACCTCTGGGGCAGTGACCGGGTCGGGCACGCGTCCGTGGTGGTGCGGCCGGGCAGCGCGGCCGAGGTCGCCGCGGTGCTGGCGCTGTGCGACGCCCACCGGCAGCCGGTCGTGGTGCAGGGCGGCATGACGGGGCTCGTCAGCGGCGCGGTGCCGGGCGCGGACGAGGTCGTGCTGTCCACCGAGCGGCTCGACGCGGTGTCCCCGGTCGACGTGGCCGGGCGGACCGTGACGGCGGGCGCGGGCGCAACGCTCGCGGCGGTGCAGGATTCGGCGGCGCAGCACGGTTTCCTGCTGCCGATCGACCTGGCGTCCAAGGGCAGCGCCACCATCGGCGGGTGCGTGGCGACGAACGCCGGCGGTGTGAACGTGGTCGGGTTCGGCATGACCCGGCAGCACGTGCGGTCGCTGGAAGTCGCGCTGGCCGACGGGCGGGTGCTCACGCTGTCCACGCCGCTGGTCAAGGACAACGCGGGGATGGACCTCAAGCACCTGTTCATCGGCAGCGAGGGGCTGCTCGGCGTGGTCACGAAGGCGACGCTGGGCCTCCAGCCCGGCGCGCTCAGCCGGACCGGGGCGTTCGTCGCGCTGGAGGACGTGGACGCGGCGCTCGGCCTGCTGAACACGTTGCAGCGCAAGCTCCCCGGCGCGGTGACCGCGTTCGAGGTGATGTGGGACGACGCCTACCGGACGCTGGAGCCGACCGGCATCAGGCTGCCGCTGCCGTTCGGGCACCCGCTGTACGCGCTGGTGGAGTGCCGGGGCGCCGATCCCGAGGGCGACGCCGAGCGGCTGGCGGCGGCGGTGGACGGGTTCGCGGACTCCCTGCTGGACGCGGCGGTCGCGTCGAACGCGGGCGAGCTGGCGGCGTTCTGGGCGGCCCGCGAGCGCATCCCGGCGGAGATCCTGCGGATGCAGCCGCTGTTCGGGTTCGACGTGAGCGTGCCGGCGCGGGAGCTGGCCAAGTGCCTCGCCGCGATGCGCGTCGAGCTGGAGCTGTCGTGGCCCGCCGTGAAGCTGCTCGTGTTCGGCCATCTAGGTGACGACAACGTGCACATCGCGGTCATCACCGGAGAAACCACCCGGGAGCGGAAACCCGAAGTCGAACACATTGTGTATCGTCTCGTCACCGAAAGTGGCGGTTCGATTTCGGCGGAACACGGCGTGGGGTTCGAGAAGCGGTCCTTCCTCGGTTATACGAGGTCAGCGGGCGAGATCGCGCTGATGACCCAGCTCAAGGAACTCCTCGACCCCCGCGGCATCCTGAACCGCGACCGCATGATTCCTTGGGGTGGAGAACGCTGATGACCGACAGGCACGTCGACGCGGCACCGGGTTTGAGCCGGCGGCAGGCGATTCCGCTGGCGATCGGGTCCGTGGCCGGATCCGGGATCCTGTTCTTACCCTCCGCGGTGTACGCGGAGGCCGGGTCCAACAGCCTGCTGGTGTGGCTGCTGTCGACGGTGGTGTGCCTGCCCATGCTGCTGATGTTCGAGGACATGGTACGGGCCAACCCGGACGGCGACGGGATCGAGGCGTTCATCCGCACCGGTCTCGGGCGGGTGTTCGGGCGTTGTGTGCCGCTGATGTTCGTGTCGCTGGTGATCGTGGGCCTGCCGTCCGGCGCGATGGTGGCCGGGCGGTACGTGTCGCAGGCGCTCGGGGCCGACGCGCTGGTCGCCGTGGTGGCCGCCGCCGCCGTGCTGGTCGCGGCGGTGGCGTCGAACCTGGCCGGGGTGAAGACCTCGACCCGGGTGCAGAACGCGGGCACCTGGGCGCTGGTGGCGATGGCCGCCGTGCTGATCGTGGCGGCCATCCCCGGTGTGTCGACGGGACTTCCGGCCGTGACGCCGGACTTCTCCTCGCTCGGTGTGCTGCTGCCCGGCGTGGTGCTGGCGTTCTGGGCGTTCGCCGGGTTCGAGAACCTGACGTTCCTGTCCAAGGAGTTCCGCGACCCGCACAAGGACTTCCTGCCCGTGTCGGCCACCGCGTTGGGCGTCTACGGGGTGTTCACCATCCTGCTGACCGTCGCCATCGCGGTGCGCATCCCCCGGACCGAGGTGGACGAGGTCACCGGGCTGTTGCAGCTCGCGCAGACGATCCAGCCGCGGCAGCTCGTGGTGCTGGCGGTGACCGTGATCGCGTTCGGCGCGATGGTGCTCAACGCCGTCGCCTGGGTGTGGGGCGTGTCGAGGCTGGTGCAGGGCGCGGGCGCGAGCGGGATCCTGCCGCGCGGGCTGGCCGTGGCCACCGGCTCCGGTGTCCCCCGGCGGGCGATCTTCCTGCTGTCCGGCCTCTTCCTCGTCGTCGGCGCGGTGCTGGTCGTCTGGCCGGACGTGATCGTGGACGCCGTCGCCACCGCGTCGGCCATCTTCATCGTGCTCTACCTGCTGTCGATCGTGTCCTACGCGCGGGTGCGCGGTCTCACCGTGCGGTCGGTGCTGAACCTGTTGCTGCTGGTGGTGTTGGGCGCGAGCCTCATCCAGTCCGGGTGGCGCTCGCTGTACGCGGTGGTGGTGCTCGCGGTCGCGCTGACCGTGCAGGTCATCCAGAGTCGCCGGGCGTCCCGGGCGGAAGGGTAGGTGTCGGCCGTGGAGTCGATGTTCGTGCGGATTCCGGCGTTGGCGGCGCGGCACGGCGCGATCAACCTGGCGCAGGGCGTCTTCGACCACGGCCCGCCGCCGGAGTTGCTGGCGGCCTTGGCTTCCGTCGCGGCGAACGACGCCGTGCACCAGTACATGCCGAGCGCGGGCGTGCCGGCGCTGCGTTCCGCGGTGGCGTCGGGGTGCTCGCCCGACACCGAGGTCACCGTCACGGCGGGTGCGACGGAGGCGTTGCACTGCACCATGGCCGCGTTGTTGCGGCCCGGTGACGAGGCGTTGGTGGTGGAGCCCGCGTACGAGCAGTACGCGCCCGCGATCGTGGCCGCCGGCGGGGTGCCCGTGCCGGTGCGGGTGACGTCGTCGGAAGGGACGTTCGCTTCCCTACTGGCGGACGCGTGCACCTCGCGGACCCGGCTCGTGGTGGTGAACAGCCCGTGGAACCCGTTGGGGCGCACGCTGTCCGACGACGAGTGGGCGGCGTTGGCGGAACTGGCCGAGCGGCGCGGGATCGTCGTCGTGTCGGACGAGACCTACGAGCACCTGCTCCCGTCCGGGGCGCGGCACCGCGGCGTGCTGGACGTGATCCAGGACCCGGAGCTGCGGGTCAAGGTGTCGTCGGTGTCGAAGTCGTTGGCCGCCACGGGGTGGCGCGTCGGGTGGGCCGTCGCCGGGCCCGGTCTGACCCGGCGTATCCGGGCCGTGCACCAGTACGTGACGTTCTGCCCGGCCGTGCCGCTGCAGTTCGCGGTGGCGGACCTGATGGCCTCGCCGTCGTTCGGCGACGTGGTCGGGTCGGTCGCGGCGGCGCTGCACGAGCGGGCCGGGTGGTTCGCCGGGGCGTTGACCGGGATGGGCGTGGGGACCAAGGTGGCGGCCAGCCCGTTCTACCTGGTGGCGGACGTGGGCTCGCCGGCAGGCGAGTGGTGCGACCGGATGGTGCTGGACGGCGGGGTCGCGGCCCTGCCGCTGTCGGTGTTCTACTCCGCGCCGGTGCCCGCCGTGGCGAACCTCGTCCGGTTCGCGGTGTGCAAGCGGCAGTCCACTGTGGAGGAAGCGGCGGCCCGCCTAGCCGCCCGGCTGTGAACGGCCCCACGCGCAGACCGTGATCTGCGGGATGTCCAGGAACGCCGGGTCCGTCCGCAGCGCCTCGAACTCGGCGAGGTCGTCGGCGGTGACCGTGCCGGCCGCCACCAGGTCCGGCGCGGCCCGGCGGATCAGCTCCGCCCACCGGTCGCCGGGCCCGCCCATGCGGCCGAGCAGGCCGGCGTAGTCGACGTCGGCGAGGCCTGCTCGGGCGAACACCGCGGGCAGGCCGCGGGCCCACGTGATGTCCGAGCCGAGGTCGCGGTAGTGCTGCTGGTAGGCGGCCATGATCCGGCGCACCACCGGGAACGGCGAGGTCTCGGCGGGCAGGTGGTAGGGGTCCTCGACGACCAGCCAGCCGCCGGGCTTCAGCCACGTGAGGGCCCGGGTGACGAGTTCGCGCCGGTTCGCGAGGTGGCAGAACACGTACCGGGCGTGCACCAGGTCGAACCGGCCGGGCTCGAAGTCGTCGGCCGTGATGTCGGCCTGGACGACGGCGAGGTTGGCGGCCCTCGCCGGGTCCAGGTGCGCGGTGTTGCGGTCGACGGCGACCGTCCGGCCGTCCGGGCAGCGTCCGGCGAGCCAGTAGGCGATCGAGCCGGCGCCCGCGCCGAGTTCCAGGCAGTCCCACGACGCCTGTGGCCGCCGTGCTTCCAGCACCCCGGTGGTGTGCCCGTCGACGGCCCGCTGGATCGCCTCCAACCGTTCCCGTTCCCCCATGCGGCCCGAGGCTACGCGACCCGCGCCACCTCGGACCGGTTCACCTGGATGGGTTACACGCGGTGGTTTCCGGGCACGCCTAGGGGTACCCGATGATCAGGGCAACGGAAGGACGGCCGATGGCGACGACACCCACCCGAACCACCCGACGCCCCGTCCAGGCTGCCGCGCTGCTGGTCGGCGTGGTGTTCCTGTTGGCAGGCGTGCTGGGCTTCATCCCCGGAGCGACCACCGGCGACCTGTCGTTCGCCGGGCCGCACACGCACGCCCTGCTGTTCGGGTTGTTCGCGGTGTCGGTGCTGCACAACCTCGTCCACCTGCTGTTCGGGGTGCTGGGTGTGGTCGCGTCGGCGTGGCGGGGCGCGTCGCGGTTCTTCCTGGTGGTCGGGGGCGGCATCTACCTGCTGCTGTGGGTGTACGGCTCGTACATCCGCGAGGGCGGCCCGCTGCCGGTGAACGTGGCGGACAACTGGCTGCACCTGGGGCTGGGCGCGACCATGATCCTGCTGGGGGTGGCCACCACGGCGGTGGAGCGGTCACGTGGGCAGTACCCGGGGCGCGAGCAGCGGGGTTAGCGGCGCAGGTCGTCGGGGGTCTTGTCCGGTCGCAGGCCGCGCCAGGAGGCGTGGCGCAGGCGGCCGTCTTCGGTGAACGTCCGGTACTCGACCTCGCCGACCAGGTCCGGCCGGGTCCAGTGGGCCGCGCGGGCGTGCTCCGGGGGCACCGCGTCGGTGAACGGCGGGCGGGGCTGTTCGAGCGGGCGCAGGCGGTCGTGCAGGTCGTCCAGGATGGCCTGGGTGAAGCCGGTGCCCACCTTGCCGATGTAGTGCAGGCCGTCCGGGGTCGGGATGCCCAGCAGCAGTGAGCCCACCGTGCCGCGGCGGCGGCCGTCGCCGGGTTTCCAGCCGCCGATGACGACCTCCTGGGTGTGCAGCAGTGGCACCTTGATCCAGGAGCGGGAGCGCCTGCCCGGCTCGTAGCGGGATGTGACGCGCTTGGCCACCACGCCCTCCAGGCAGTGGTCGCGGGCGGCGGTGAGGACGTCCTCACCGTGCACGCCGGTGAAGCGCGGCGGCACCTGCACCTGCGCGGCGGCCAGGCCGAGGCCTTCCAGCAGCTCGCGACGCCGGGTGTAGGGCTGGTCGACCAGCCGTTCGCCGTCCGCGAAGAGCAGGTCGAAGACGTAGTAGACGACCGGGACGCGGGCGAGCAGGTCGTCGGTCGGCCGCCCGACGTGCATCCGGGACTGCAACCTGCCGAAACTCGGCCGCCCGCGGTCCAGCGCGACGACCTCGCCGTCCAGCACGACGCCGTCGACCAGCCCGCCGAGCGCCCGCAGCTCAGGGTACGAACGGGACACTTCGAGGTCGTTGCGGGTCATCAACCGCAACTTCCGGTCGAGCACGTACGCGACCGCCCGCACCCCGTCCCACTTGAACTCGAACGCCCACCCCGGCCCGTCCGGCAACTCGCCCGCCGTGGCCAGCATCGGCCGGACCAGGTCCGGGAACCCCGTGCGCCGCTCCATCGCGACCGTCCTCTGTAGACGGCCCCCTCGCGCACAGTGTCACCCGGACGGCCCAGCACCGCAGCTCAAGGCCCCTCCGTGGCCTCCTCCGACTCCGGGAACGGGTCCGGCGTGGTCTCCCGCAGGTCCCGCGCGATGGCGTCGGCTTCGTCGATGAGCTGCTGCGTCCGCTCCAGGTCCGGCTCGTCCGGCTCCGACGTGGTCATACGGCACCTCCTCGGTGGAGGTATTGCCGCCGACCGCCGGGACAAACCGCCGGTCAACGGTGCAAGTTGCGCGGGATGTGCCGCCACCACTGCGGCGTGGGGTTCACGAGCGGCACCAGGTAGATCAGCACCGCCATCCCCGCCAGACCCACCAGCCCCACCGGCCACGCCCAGCCGCGCCGGGTGCCGATGGCGTCCTCACAGGCCGCGCGGTGGACCGCCACCTCCTCGGTCCGCTTGTCGTGCGGGTCGTAGGTGATGGCTCCGCGAAGTCCGGTGACCGCGCTGCCGCAGTCCAGTTTCCTGTCGCCGACGTCGACGCCTACGGTCAGCAGGAGCGCGCACGTGCCGATCAGGACCATCAGCCCGAACAGCTCGGCGAGCGCGGTGTGCAGGACGGGGCTCATGCGGCGTCCTTCGCGTCCTGTCATGGCTCCAGTCTGGCCTGTGGCAGCGCCGTTGTGGTGAGGAAACTTCCGGTTCCTGTCCGGTCCACCGCGGTCTCAGGGTGCGAGGAGCAGCCGTCGATCACGCCAGGCCAGCCGCAGGAGGGTCGACGCCCCGGCGGACAGCCGGGGATCGAGCCGACAGATGGCGTCCTCGGTGAAGGGCAGGTCCATTCTGCCGTCCTTGCCGATCAGTGTTCCCTCGTCGTTCACGGCGACCAGCCGGGAGAACAAGGCATCGAAGTGTTCGCCGTCGATGACGGCGACCGTCAGTTGTTGCGCACCCAGTTCGAGCGGTTCGACGACCAGGCCGTAGTACCACAGCCGGAACCCGCCCCGCGCCCGCGCGTGCTCGAAGGACTTGAACGGCTCGGCGCCCGAATAGTCGATCAGGCCGCCACCGAACCCATCGTGCTCCGGGTTCCCCAGGAATTCCTCCGAGAACTCGCGCATGATGTTCCGCCACAGTGAGAAGTCATGCCGCACACTGTCCGGCTCCGCCGAGGAGGGCTGGAACTCCCCGGCGGGCATCACGTGGCACAGCCCTCCGCCATCCGCCACCTTGCCACCGTCCCGCTCGTGCAGCACGAATCGGTGGTCCCTGCCGTGACCATCCCGCCGGATGGTCAGCGTGCTGATTCCCGGAGACATCAGGAGGCGCTCGGGGTCGAACGGATCGCCGATCGCGGACCGCAGCGGCAGATCATGCGGCTGCGGCAACTGCCGGCCGGATCGGAGCCAGGCCGACTTGAACTCGTGAGCCAGCAACTGCTTGAGGTTGAACACCTCGAAGAAGGTGGTCCGACTGAACCCGAGCCGGTATCGGCCATCATTGTGCACGGAGACCAGGCGGTAGCTGAACCTGTTCTCAAGCAACCGCGGCCGGACCAGATCCCGCACGGCGCGGGCGTAGTCGGCATAGCGGGTGCCGTCGTCGCGCAGGGGCAGCAGATCGTCCAGAGCGCCGGCGGTGTTATCCGGCATGGCGTAGGCAGGCCACTCTGCGAACCACTCCAGCGTGACGGAGTCGAGGTCGATCGGTTCGTCCAGCAGCCACCCCGGCCCGGTCAGCACGTGCCCCCCGGGGGCACGGCTCGACTCGGGGTAGAGCCAGGCGGCGAGTTCCGTCAATTCCCGGCCACGCACTCCGGGCGCTGCCCGAACCATCAGCCAGGCACGCTGACCGGCCGCGGGGTCGGCGGCGCCCGGTGAGTTCTCCGGGACTTGCGGCGAAGGCCCGTCCCGGCCGACTTCCGACCTCCGGCGGGCATCCTGTTCGACCCTCGCCGTTTCACGCAAGGCGACGAGTTCACCCTGGGCTTCCGGGGCGGCGTCCACTCGCGCGCCTCCATCGTGCTCGTGAAGATCACCCACCGGACTCCGTGACCACGATAGCGGGCCCGCCGGCCGGCAGTTCGGCTCCGCCGGCGGGCGACCCGATCGGATTACCGCAGGTGAGATCACCGCTCACGCCCGGACGTCGGCCAGACCCGCGCGGCGGGCTCGTTGCGCCGCCGGGTCCGGGATCGGGACGGCGGCGACCAGTTTCCTGGTGTAGTCGGCGGTGGGGGTGCGGAGGACTTCGTGGTGCGGGCCCTGTTCCACCACTCGGCCTCGGTGGAGCACCGCCACCCGGTGGGCCAGCGAATCGACCACGGCCAGGTCGTGGCTGATGAACAGGCAGGCGAAGCCGTGGTCCCGTTGCAGGTCGGTGAGCAGGTCCAGGATCGCCGCCTGCACGGAGACGTCCAGCGCGCTGGTCGGCTCGTCGGCGATGAGCAGGTCCGGGTTCAGCGCCAGTGCCCGCGCGATGCCCACGCGCTGGCGCTGGCCGCCGGACAGTTCGCGAGGGCGTCGGCGCGCGTGGGAGGACGGGAGGCGGACCGCGTCGAGCAGTTCGGCGACGCGGTCGGTGTAGCGCGTGGTTTCCTTGTGCACGCGCAGGGGTTCGCCGATGCAGTCCTCGATGGACAGCCGCGGGTCGAGCGAGCTTCCCGGGTCCTGGAACACGAAGCCCACGCGTCGCCGGACGGCACGCAGCCGGGGGTCGTCGCCGAGCACGGTGACCGCGCCGGTCGTCGGGCGCAGCAGGCCCGCCGCCACCCGGCCCAGCGTCGACTTGCCCGAGCCGGACTCGCCCACCAGGCCGACGACCTCGCCCCGCGACACGTGCAGTGAGACGTCCGAGGCTGCGGTGAAGTCGCCGTAGTGGACGGTGACGCCGGTGAAGCGCAACGCGTCGGTCGACGCGAGAGGCGGCGCGGGGTCGCGGTGGCCGAGCCTCGGGACGGCGGCCAGCAGCTCTCTCGTGTAAGCCCGGGACGGGCGGGTGAACAGGTCGTCCACCGCCGCCTGCTCGACGATCTCGCCGCGGCGCATGACGGCCACCCGGTCGGCCAGGTCCGCGACCACGCCCATGTTGTGCGTGATGAGCAGGATCGCCGTGCCCAGGCGGTCGCGGAGGTCGCGCAGCAAGTCCAGGATTTCCGCCTGCACGGTGACGTCCAGGGCGGTGGTCGGCTCGTCGGCGATGATCAGGCTCGGGTCGTTCGCCAGCGCCAGCGCGATCACCACGCGTTGTTTCTGGCCCCCGGAGAGCTGGTGCGGGTAGTGGCGCACCTTCGTGGCCGGCTCCGGGATGCCGACCAGGTCGAGCAGTCGCACGGCTTCCCGGCGGGCGGACGCCCTGGACAGCGCGCGGTGTGCCCGCAGCACGGCCGCGAGCTGCCACCCGACCGTGTGCACGGGGTTGAGGGCGGTCGCGGGTTCCTGGAACACCATGGCGATCCTGCTGCCGCGGACGCCGCGCATCACCTTCTCGTCGGCGCCGACGAGTTCCACCGCGCCCAGCCGGACGCTCCCCCGCACCCGCGCCGTCGGTGGCAGCAGGCCCAGCACCGCCCGTGCCGTCACGGACTTGCCCGAGCCCGACTCGCCGACCAGGGCGACGATCTCGCCGGGCGCGACGGCCAGGTCGACGCCCCGCACCGCCTCGGTCGCGCCGAACGCGACCGCCAGGCCGGAGATCCTGAGCAGGTCAGTCGTAGACACGTTCGGCCTCCGCCCACAGTCGCGCCACCAGCTTGGGGTCGTAGTCGGCCTGCTCGCCCGGCTCGTAGCGCACGCGCCGCAGTATCCCGGTGAACGGGAACGTCCTCTCCCGGACGTGCAGCTCCCAGTCCACGGGGCCGCCCAGGTCCGCGCCGACGCTGATGCCGGTGAACGGCGCCAGACCGATGAGCTGCGGCACGGGACCGAGCGCCGCCGTGCCGGCGCCGGTGTCCAGCACCAGTTCCCAGTGGAACTCCGGCAGCGCTTCGACGCGCAGGCGCACCTCCCCGGCGCCCAGCGGCACCGGGCCGGTGCGGTGGACGTCGCCGTACGCGTTGTACGTCAGGTGCGCCGCGCCGTCCGCCACGTACACCACGTACCCGCCGCCCTGGTCGCCGTGGGCGAACAGCACGCCGCGGTCGCCGGGCCGGTGCTCGACCGACGCGGACGCCGAGAACGACCGGAACTGCACGAGTTGCGCCGACCGGTAGCGCTCCAGCAGCGGCGTGCCGGGGTAGAGGTCGACGGGGCGTTCCAGCCGCTCGTCGGCGGGCCTGCGCAGCGCCGCCGCCGGGCCGTGGTCGTCGAGCGGGAACACCGCGTTCCGCCAGGCGGCCTCCTCCCACGCGGCGGCCAGCTCCGCGAGCTTCTCCGGGTGCGCCGCGGCCACGTTCGCCGCCTCGGTCGGGTCGACCGCGACGTGGTAGAGCTCCCATTCGCCGTCGTCGTAGGGAGTTCCGGGACGGTGCCGGGTGACGATCTTCCAGCCGTCCGCGTAGTAACCGCGGTTGCCCCCGGTCTCGGTGTACTGGGTGGTGTGCCTGCTCGGCTCGGCGGCGTCGCGCAGCAGGGGAACCGCGCTGACGCCGTCCAACGCCACCGCGGGCACGCCGTGCCGATGGGTCGACCGGGGCACGCCCGCGAGGTCGAGCAGGGTCGGCGCGACGTCCGTGACGTACACGTACTGGTGCCGCAGCCCGGCTTCGAGCCCGGCGGGCCAGTGCAGAATGAACGGTGTGCGCACCCCGCCCGCGTAGGTGTCGGACTTGTAGAGCCGGAACGGGGTGTTGGACGCCTGCGCCCAGCCGCGCGGGTAGTGGACGGTGGCTTGCGGCCCGCCCACCAGGTCCAGCTCCCGTGCCACGTCCCGTTCCCACGAGTCGGGCACACCGGGCACGTGCATGAACTGGCTGAAGTAGCTGCGGGTGCCGTCCGCGCCGCCCTCGGCCGTCGCGCCGTTGTCGGAGGTGAACACGATGACGGTGCCGTCCAGCTCGCCGTGCCGCCGCAGCGCCGCCACGACCCGTCCGACACTCTGGTCCACATTGGACAGCGAAGCGGCGTAGACCTCCATGTACCGGGCGAAAAGCGCACGCTGCGAGTCCGGGACGTCGGACCACGGCGGCACATCCCGGCCGGGTTCGCCGTTGCGCGGCGGCAGGACGGTGCCCGGCGGGAACAGGCCTTCGGCGAGCTGCTTGGCGAACCGGCGTTCCCGGATCACGTCCCAGCCCTCGTCGTAGCGCCCCCGGTACCGGGCGAGGTCCTCCTCCTTGGCCCCGAGCGGCCCGTGCATGGCGTGGTGGGCGAAGTACAGGAAGAACGGCTTGTCCGGGTCGTTGGCGCGCAACGTGTCGATCATCCGCACGGCCCGGTCGGTGAGGTCGTCGGTGAGGAAGTAGCCGTCCGGGTGGTCGCCCACGTCGTACGGGCTGTTGTCCCACACCAGCCGGTGCGGGTGGTGCAGGTTGGTCAGGCCTTCCAGGCTCCCGAAGTAGCGGTCGAACCCGCGTTGCAGCGGCCACGACGACCGGTCGGCCGCGTCGTGGCTCGCCGCGTCCCGGGTCAGGTGCCACTTCCCCACCGCGAACGTGGCATAGCCGTTGTCCCGCAGCGACTCGGCGAGCGACGGGGCGTCGTCGGGGAGCTGGAACGAGTACGCCGGGTAGCCCGGGTCGGCGTTGGCGGGGAACGCGAAGCCCGCGCGGTGCGGGTTGAGCCCGGTGAGCAGCGCCGCGCGGGACGGCGAGCACAGCGGCGTGGTGTGGTAGTCGGTCAGCCGCAGGCCGCCGGCCGCCAGCGCGTCCAGGTGCGGCGTCTCGACCTCGCCGCCGTACGGGCCGATGTCGGCGTACCCGAGGTCGTCGACCAGGATCACGACGATGTTCGGTCCGCGCGACCGGCGTTCGGCGGGCCACGCCGGGCGAGAGGAGCCGAACGTGCGGCCCACCGTGCCCGCGAAGCCGCGGTAGCTCGGGGGAAGGGTCATCGGAAGCGGTCCTTTCTCAGCCTCGGGCGGCGTTCGCGGCTTGCGCGACGAGCTGGAAGCCCAGCACCAGCACGGCGGTCACCGCCAGCGGCCCGAGGGCGAACAGCGGGTTGAGGTCCAGGTAGCGCAGCGACGTGGTGAGCACCACGCCCAGCGACGGGTGCGGCGGGCTGACGCCGATGCCGAGCACGCTCATCGCGCCCTCGATGAACACCGCGACCGACATGGACAGGGCGAGCTGCACCACGACCGGCTCCAGCGAGTTGGGCAGCACGTGGGTCCGCAGCACGTGCCCGCGCCCGGCGCCCACCACCTCGGCGGCGGTGACGAACTGCGCCTCGCGCACCCGCAGCACCGCGGCCCGCAGCAGCCGCCCGAAGACCGGGATCTCCACGGCGACCACCACGATCACCACGGACGACGTGCCCGGACCGAGCACGGCCGCCAGGCCGACCGCCAGGATGAGCTGCGGGAACGCCAGCAGCACGTCGAACAGCCGCTGCACGGCCACGTCCAGGAAGCTGTTGACGGTCGCCAGCGCCCCGATCGCGCACCCGACGAGCGCGCCGGCGGGCACCGCCGTGAAACTGATCAGCAGGTCCACCCGGATGCCGCTGAGCAGCCGGCTGAGGACGTCGCGGTTGAGGTCGTCGGTGCCGAGCGGGTGCGCGGCGGACGGCCCGAGCAGGTTCGCGCCCTCGATCTGCTGGTACGGATCCCAGGGCGCCAGCAGCGGACCCAGCAGCCCGGCCGCCACGACCAGGCCCACCAGCACCAGCCCGACCAGCCCCCGCCCCCGGCGGAACGCGCTCACCGCCGCCCGCCCAGCCTGACCCGCGGGTCCAGGTAGGCGTGCGCCACGTCGGTCAGCAACTGGACCAGCACGAACACCGTCACCGACAGCATCAGCAGCACCTGCACCACCGGGTAGTCGCGCCGCGTGATGCCCTGCTCCACCAGCAGGCCGAGACCGGGCCACGCGAAGATCGACTCCACCAGCACCGCGCCGCCCAGCAACGCGCCCGTCTGGAGCCCCAGCGTCGTCACGGCCACCGGCAGCGCGCCGCGCAGGGCGTGCCGCACGACCACCTCCCGCTCGCGCACCCCGGCGGCCCGGACCGTCGTCACGTAGTCCTGGCGCAGCTCGCCCCGCAGCGTCTCGGCGAGGAACCCGGTCAGCACGCCCGCCACCGGCAGCGCCAGGCACACGGCGGGCAGCACGAGGTACTGCGCGGTGATGTCGACCCGGTCCAGCAGCCCGTCCGGCGGCACCCCTCCGGTCGGCAGCAGCCGGAAGAACACCCCGAACACCAGGATCAGCAGCACGCCCGTGACGAACGTCGGCAACGCCACGGACGCGGTGTGGAACCCGGTCAGCAGCCGGTCGACCCACGGGTTGCGGGTCGACGCCCACACCGGACCCAGCACCAGCGCCGTCAGCACCGCCGGCAGCAACGCCGCCGCCGTCAGCGCGAGGGTGTTGCCCAGCCCCTCGGCCACCAGCGCGGCGATGTCGCCGCCGATCAGGTAGGACCGGCCGAGGTCGCCCGCCAGCAGGCCGCCGACCCAGTTCAGGTACTGCTCGACCACCGACCGGTCCAACCCCAGTTCGGCGCGGATCGCGGCCACTGCCCCGGGCGCGGCGTCGGCCCCCGCGAGCACGGCCGCCGCGTCGCCGGGGATGGCCCGGATCAGCAGGAACACCAGCACCGAGGCGAGCCACAGCACGACCAGCGCCGACGGCGCCCTCCGCAGCAGGTAGCGGGTCACCTCAGGTGCGCCTTGCCGAGGTCCAGCTCACGCCGCTTCGTCCAGTCCACGCCCTGGAGCGCGTCGCGGACCACGACCTGTTCCAGCACCACGCCGATCTCGGCCAGGAACCCGCCTGCCAACAACTGCTCCGACACCGCGCGGTAGGCGGCAGTGGCCTCGGGGCCGGTCGCGGTAGGCAGCCGCCACGCGGCCTCGGCGGCGGCCGTGTAGTCCGGCGACGAGAACCGCGAGGCGTTGCGGCGGGCGTTGAACGGGTAGGCGCTGACGGTCAGCGTGGCGGGCGAGAGCTGCGCCCACGAGTGGTTGGTCGTCCACAGGCCGCTGAACTGCGCGCCGATGAGCTGCTTGACGAACTGGGTCGAGTCGATCGGCTCCAGCTTCACCGCGAGGCCCGCCTCGGCCAGGTTGTTCTGCACGATCTGGGCGATGGCGGTGAACACCTGGTCGTTGCCGACGTAGGCGAGCGGGATCTCCGGCACCGGCTTGCCGTGCTCGGCGAGCAGCGACCTGGCCTTGCCCACGTCCCGCCGGTAGCGGCCGTCGAGGTCCCGGTCGAACGCGGGGCTGGTGCGCGGCCACGGCAGCGAGGTCGGGTAGCCGCGGTCGCGGAACACCTCCTTGATGATCCGCTCGCGGTCCAGCGCGTAGGCGACGGCCTGGCGCACCTTGGGGTCGTCCAGGCCGGGTGCGGTCACGTTGAGGCCCACGTAGGCCTGGAGTTCCGCGCCGTCCAACGGGATGGTGCGCAGACCGGGTGAGGAGGAGGCCGCCTCGGCGTCGCGGTAGCCGATGCCGCGGGCCAGGTGCACCTGACCGGACTTGACCGCCGCCAGCAGCGACTGGCTGTCCGGGACGACCCGCACGTGCACGCCTTCCAGGTAGGGCGGGCCGTCCCAGTACCCGGTGTTGCGGGTGAACCTCAGGTCGGTGTTCGGCCGCCACGACTCGAACGCGAACGCGCCGGTGCCGACGAACCTCTTGCCGGTGGCGATGTCGGCCGCGCTCTCGGAGTCGATGATGGGCACCGTCTCCAGCAGGTCGAACAGGTTGCTGACCGGGTGCTCCAGGCGGAGCGTGACCTCGTCCGGCGCGGGTGTCTCGATCGCGGTGACGATCTTGGCGGTGCTCAGTAGCTGGCCGTTCCACTTGGGGTCGGTGTAGGACTGGAGCGAGAACTTGACGTCGGCGGAGGTGAACGCCCGCCCGGAGTGGAACTTGACGTCCTCGCGCAGCTTGAGGGTCAGCGTGCGGCCACCGTCGGCGGCCTGCCACCCGGTGGCCAGCGCGGGCCTGGGGTCCAGGCTCTCCCGGTCGTAGCGCACCAGCGTGTCGTAGACGAGGCCGACCAGGGTGGTGATGGCCGCGTTGCTGTTGGTGAACACGTTGGCGGGCACCAGGTCCAGGGTGACGCCGACCTCGGCGACCCCGCCCGGCTTCGGCGCGGCGGACGCGTCGCCCGCCGCGGTCCGGGCGTCCACCGCCGACTGGCAGGCCGTGCCGGCGAGCAGCAGCGCCACCGCGGCGAGGGCCTTGAGCGGTCTGGTCAGGTTCATCGGACGGGTGCCTTTCTGGCGTCGTCGAGCAGGTCGAGCGGGTGGTCGAAGAGGCGGTTGAGCAGGCCGGTGCACGCGGCGGTGGCCTGGAGCGCCGGGCCGAGGCGGGTCACCGAGACGATGTCCGCGCCGGGCAGGTTCGTGGTGTCGGCGTACGACCGCAGCAGGTCGGGCAGCCGTTCGGCGGGGTCGGTGATCGCCTGGCCGCCGAGCACCACGCGGTCCGGGTTGAGCGCGTCGCGCAGCAGCCCGACGGCCCGGCCCAGCGCGGTCGCCCGGTCGGCGAGCAGCCGGGCGGCGGTCGGCTCACCCGCCCGCGCGGCGGACCGGACCAGCCGGATGTCCGGCTCGGCGACCGCGCCCGCGCGCACGGCGGCCTCGGCCACGGTGCGGTCGGCGACCGTGGCCTCCAGGCACCCCGTGGCGCCGCAGGGACATCGCGTGTCGCCGCCGATCGGCAGGTGCGCGATGCTGCCACCGCCGCCCGGTCCCCGGTGCGGCGCGCCGTCGACGGCCAGCGCGATGCCGACCACCTCGCGGGCGTAGAAGTAGAGCAGGCTGGACGCCCGCGGCCCCCAGCCGAACAGCAGCTCGGCGTTGGCCATCGCGGCGACGTGGCCGTCCAGCCGCACCGGCAGGCCGGTCGCGCGGTGCAGCAGGTCGGCGGCCGGCACCCGGTGCCAGCCCAGCCGGTCGTGGTCGAGCAGGCCGCGGACCGGGTCCACCAGGCCGCCGCTGGCCAGGCCGATGCCGAGCACCGTGCGGCGCGGCCACCGGCGCAGGAACGCGCGCACCTTGCCCGCGATGTGCGCCAGGGCGTCCTCGGCGCTGCCGCCGGGCGTCGGGATCTCGTCCGAGTCGAGCAGCGTGCCGCGCAGGTCGGCGAGGCCGTACGTGGTCGTGCTCACCCCGATGTGCACGCCGCACGCGGCGAACACCGTGCCGTCCAAGGCGATCGGCACCCGCGGGCGGCCGATCGCGCCGGCCGGCGCCAGGTCCGGGTCCTCGCGCAGCAGGCCCAGCTCCATCAGCGCGCCCACCTGCCTGCTCACCGTCGGCAGGCTCAGCCCGGTGTGCTCGCCGATCGCGGCCCGCGACAGCGGGCCCTCACGCCGGATCACCGCCAGCACCGCGGCGGCGTTGACGGCGCGGACGCCCGGGCGGGCGGCGCGTGGGCTCTCGGTCACGGCGAACCTCTCGGGGTGCGGGCACGGCGGGGCGCCCGCTTTTGTGCGGGTGGGCAAGGAAGTCACGGGGGCGGCCGGCGGGCCGGCGGTGGAGGTCAACAGCAGCGGTGCACAGCCCGAAGACTCCGTGTGTCCACTTCGGAAGTCAACGACGTCCGGGATATGGAATGCCGACCACTACTTATTTTCAGTGCCGCACGGAACCTCGTTGGGCGGCAGGGCCATTCGTACCGTCGAGGCGCGGGTGAGGCCCGCTCTCCGGCCGCGGGTCCGCGGCGCGAAGCCATCCAGCCGAAGGGAACACCGTGAGCCTGACTGTGGAAAGCGTGAGGACCGACGTGTCGGTGGTGCGGCTCGGCTCGGTCATCGGCGCCCGGATCGACGGCGTGCGCCTCGGCGGCGACCTCGACGCCGGGGCCGTCGCCGGGATCCGGGCGGCCCTGCTCGCGCACAAGGTCGTCTTCTTCCGGGGCCAGCAGCACCTGGACGACGCGGGCCAGCTCGCGTTCGCGGCCCTGCTGGGCACGCCGACGCTGGCGCACCCGACCGTGCGCGGCCGGGACAACGCCAACGTGCTGCCGATCGACTCCGACTACGGCAAGGCCAATAGCTGGCACACCGACGTGACGTTCGTGGACCGCGTCCCGGCGGTCAGCATCCTGCGGGCCGTCCACCTGCCCCCGTACGGCGGCGACACGACGTGGGCCAACACCGTGGCCGCGTACGAGTCGCTGCCGCCGTCGCTGAAGGCGTTGGTGGACAACCTGTGGGCGGTGCACACCAACGCCTACGACTACGCGGCCAACATCGACGAGCTGCGCATCGGCGGTGTCGACGTGAAAACCGAGGAATACCGCAAGGAGTTCGTGTCCGACGTCTACGAGACGGAGCACCCGGTGGTCCGCGTGCACCCGGAGACCGGCGAACGCGCGCTGCTGCTCGGCCACTTCGTCAAGCGCCTGGTGGGCTTGACGTCCAGCGAGTCGCAGGCGCTGTTCCAGTTGCTCCAGCAGCGGGTCACGCACCTGGAGCACACCGTGCGCTGGCACTGGCAGGAGGGCGACGTGGCGATCTGGGACAACCGGGCCACACAGCACTACGCGGTCGCGGACTACGACGACCAGGCCCGCCGCCTGCACCGGATCACGCTGGCCGGCGACGTGCCGGTGGGCATCGACGGCACCCGGAGCGTGATCCGCAAGGGCGACGCCGCGCACTACTCCGCTTTGTAGGCCGCCCTTTGTAGTTCGCAAGGCCGCCCCTGGAAGTCGGTTCGGTTCCGAACCGGTGTATCACGGGCCGCGCGGCCGGTCTCACGTTCACGTTGCCTCCCCTGAAGGGAAGACGCGTGAGCCCTCCACCGACGCCCGCGGTCGACCACGCCGGCGGCCACGTCAACGACCACGTCAACGGCGGCGGGCGGCTCACCGAGCCGCCCGCCGCCGTGCTCCCCGAATCACCCCTCGGCGGACTCGTCCATCCAGAACAGCTCCCACACGTGGCCGTCCAGGTCGGTGAAGCCGCGCGAGTACATGAAGCCGTGGTCCTGCGGCTCCTTGCTCGGCTGCCCGCCCGCGGCGAGCGCCTTGTCCGCGATCTCGTCCACCTGCGCGCGGCTGTCGACGCCGAGTGCCAGGATCGCCTCCACGGTCTTGCCGGTGTCGGCGATCTCCTTCTGGGTGAACGTCTTGAAGTACGGCTCGGTGAGCAGCATCGCGTAGACGGCGTCGCCGAACACGATGCAGGTGGCGTTCTCGTCGGTGAACTGCGGGTTGTGCCGGAAGCCCAGCGCGGCGAAGAACTCGATGGACTTGGCGAGGTCGGTCACCGGCAGGTTGACGAAGATCTTGACAGACATGAGGGGCCCCCACTCCGGGTGCTGCGGACACTCGGGTATCCGCAGGTAACTTGTGTGTCCGGCGGACACACGGTGTACCCTAGACACAGATCGACAACGGGTGCAAGCCCCTGTGCGGAAGCGGTGTGCGGATGGGCGAGAGCCAGGGCGCGGAGCTGTTGTGGGGCTCGCGGCAGAAGGCCGCGCGACCGCCGAGGCTCGCGCTCACCGTCGACCGCATCGCCGACGCCGCGATCGGGGTGGCCGACGCCGAGGGCATGGCGGCCGTGTCGATGCAGCACGTCGCGGCCAAGCTGGACGTCACGAAGATGGCGCTCTACCGGCACGTGGCGAGCAAGGCCGAGCTGGTCGCGGTGATGATCGAGTCGGCCGTCGGCGAGCCGCCGGACCTGCTGACCGTGCCGGGCGGCTGGCGGCCGAGGCTGGTGCGGTGGGCGGACCTGATGCGCGAGACGTGGGAGCACCACCCGTGGCTGCCCGCCGCGACGACCGGCGAGCGCCTGACCGGGCCGCGCGAGGTGGGGTGGACGGAGTCGGCGGTCGCGGCGCTGGCCGGCACCGGGCTGGACGGCGGCGAGCGGATGGACGCGGTGTTCCTGCTCAGCGGCCACATCCGGAACACCCGCTCGGCGGCGACCGCGGGCACCCAGCCGTGGACGGCGGAGAAGCACCTGCGCGACATCCTGCGCCGGCACAGCGACCGGTTCCCCGCGCTGGTGGCGGCGGCCGACTCGACCGACGGCGCGGTCCGCGACAACGGGTGGAGCTTCGGCCTGGAGCGCATCCTGGACGGTCTCGCGGTGCTCATCGACTCCCGCCGCTGAACTGCGATTCAGGCCCACCCGACGCCGGGCGGGAATCGAATGCGATTTCCCCTCGGTTTACGACGGGCGCGGGAAGTTACCGCAGCCGTTGCCGGAGAAGTCCGTAATTCTGCGCTTATTGGGCCGTCCGTGTCGTCGCGCGGTGGATCGTGTCGGCCGGTTGACCGGGTCGTTACCGAACGGTGTCCGCCAATTCCAGGCCGAACCGACCGGAACTTAGGCCAGACGGGTGATCACCGTTGCACGCAGTAACAGGCCCCCAGGATTGGTGTATATCTCGGATAGTCATAATTCGAACCACCACGGAGTGACGGAGAGCTGTCCACCGGGACGAACCAGCCGTCCGCAATAGTGCGGATGACTTCCTCGTGCGCCCTTTTCCCTGCCCCTGCCGCTCGCTGGAGGAATTTCCGGGCATGCCTTCACGCGGCGTCACGGCAGTCGGAAACCGCAGGTCAACACGTGTAGTCAAGCTGGTCGGCCCGGCGCGCAGAAGCCGGAACACCATCGAAGGGCAAGCGAGGGCAGAGAGTTGACCTCAACGGGAACCGTTCGCACCAGGCGTGCGGCACGCTTTTTCCGCACGTCCATGGCGGTCATCTTCGCGCTCGGCGCGGTGGCCGGCCCGGCCGCGCCGATTTCCGCCGCCAGAACGGCCGCCGGCGCCGCCCAGGATGATCCCCAGATCCGGCCGCTGCACATGGTGGTGCTGGTCGACGAATCCGGGAGCATCGATCAGGAGTCGATGGACCGGGAGAAGGATGCGGCCCTGCTGATCGCGCTCGGTGAATTCTCACCCGGTTCGACGATCAGTGTGGTGGGATTCGCCAGCGACAACGACGGGCCCGGCCCCCAGGTCGCGGTGGACCCGGTGTGCCCGCCGACCGTGGTCGAATCCGCCCCGGACCGGGAAGCGCTTGCCGCGTGCGTGCAGAAACTGCGCAAGCGCGCGCCGAACGAGGGCGACAGCACCGATCACGTCCTCGCGTTGCAGCAGGCGCTGAGCAACCTGAACGCCGCGCCCGCCGACCAGGCCAAGATCGTCTTCCTGCTCACCGACGGCCGGCTCGACGTGAGCAACAGCGAGGTGTACGGCAAGGACAACAACGGCGACCTGCGCAACGAGGCCGCGCGGCAGGCGCTGCGCGGCCAACTCGACCGGGCGAGCGAGCGGGGCGTGCAGGTCTGGCCGCTGGCCTTCGGCAGCAACCTGGACCACGCGCAGCTCGACGCGTTCGCCGCCGGCGGGTCGCAGCAGACCTGCGGCGAGAAGTCGCCCAAACCCCAGGCCAAGGTCGTCACCAGCGCCGACGACGTGATCGGCTCGATGAAGGACGCCTTCAGCTCGGGCCGCTGCGCGGGCTCGGGCGCGCTGGTCACGACGACCTCCGAGCCCGGCGGCACGGTCGTGGCGAACGTCGAGATCCCGGCCATCGCCACCGACGGCTCCATCGTGGTGTTCCGGCGCGACCCGCGGATCGCGGTCAGCTACGAGGACCCGCGCGGGCGGGCGGTGCCGAAGTCGGCGAGCTTGGACGACTCCTCGTTCCAGGTCAGCGGCGAGTCCGGCCCGGTCGAGGCGCTGCGGGTGGTCAACCCCGTGCCGGGCACCTGGAAGATCAAACTCACCACGCCGGCGGACGGCCCCCGGCAGAGCGTCGTCTCCACCGTGCTCTGGCAGGGCGCGGCACGGGCCGTGCTGTCGGTCGACCCGCCCGCGCCGACCGCCGGCCAGCAGGTGACCCTCGGGGTCCGGTTGCAGACCCGGAAGAACGCCATCACCGACGCGGCCTCGCTGACCGGGCTGGCGTTCTCCGCCAAGGTCGGCGGCGAAGGGTTCACCGAGTTCCCGGTCGTGCTGGCCGACGACGGGAACACCCCGGACACCAAGGCGGGCGACGGCGTGTTCACCGGAGCCGGCACGGTGCCGCAGAGCGCCACCGGCGCGCTCCGCTTCACCGGCGCCGTGTCCGGTGTCGGCGTGCAGAGCGACGAGCGGACGCTCGACACGCGGGTCGCGGCGGTCCTGGCCCAGGTCCGCGCCCAGGTCCGGCTGACCGACAACGAGCCGTTCGTGCCGCCCGGCAGTTCCCGGCCCGGCGAGCTGACGGTCACCAACGACACCGGCAAGCCGCAGAAGGTCCGGCTGGTGGTGCGCAACCCCGGTCCGGGCACGGTCGTGTCGGCCGAGCCGGCCGTGTTCGACCTGAAGACCGGGGCGAACAAGTTCGACTTCGCCCTCGCGTTCGCCGAGAACACCGTGATCGGCGCCAACTCGGGCACGATCGACGTGGTGGACGACGCCAACCCGGCCGTCGTCTGGCACTCGATGCCGTTCACCGCCGCGGTGTCCTACCCGCCGACGCTCGTGGAACAGCTCCTGTGGCTGTGGATCGTGCTGGCCGTGCTGATCGCGGCGGCGCTGGGCTACCTGCTGGTGCGGTTCGCCAAGCGCAAGCGGGACCGGGACGTGCGCGGGCTGCGGGTGCAGTTGACCAAGGCGGGCCGCCCGAGCTACCTGCACGCGCCGAACAAGCCGTCGCAGGTCTTCCGGTTCACCGCCAAGGAAGCCGGCGGCGCGATGACCGTCAACCACGCCACCGACGTCGAGACCGCCTACGAGCTGCGCCGCACCGACGACGGCCGGGTGGTGCTGCGGCACGTCGACGGCCGGACGTTCGACCTGCGTCCCGGTCAGCCGGAGAGCATCGCCGCGGACGTGGAGCTGACCTACCACGACGAGCGCCGGCCGTCCCGCCGCCCGCCGCAGACCCGGTCCAGGTCCGCCACCGCACCGCCCGCGACGGCGCGGCCCGCGGTCAGACAGACCTCCGGCCCCAGCGCCGGCCCACCGGCCGACGACGACCTGCTGTGACCGAGGACCGGACGAGGAGCGCCACATGAAGATCTACCAGCCGGTCCTGTTCGTGGGACTGGGCGGCACCGGGTGCCTGATCGGCGCGGAGCTGGAGCGCCGGCTGCGCAGCGAGCTGTGCGGCCCCGACGGCACGAACCTCCAGGAGCTGCTCAGCGGCGAGAACACCCTGCCGTACCAGCTTCCCTCGTGCCTGCAGTTCGTCTACGCGGACCTCAGCGAGGACGAGTTCACCCGCCTCCAGCGCCGGGTCGTGCCCGGCGAGGAGCACCTGCCCGCCGCCGAGCGGACCATGCACCTGGTCAAGGACCTGGTGCCGCGCCAGGACACCTACCCGGAGGTGGCGCGCAGCCTGCGGCTCAACGCGGGCGGCGCGGTGGACTGGCTGCCGCCGGTCGACGGCGAGCCCCGGATCGGGCCGCTGGCCAAGGGCGCGGGGCAGTTCCCGACGGTCGGCCGGGCCGCGCTGTTCGAGACCCTGCGCACCGGCCTCGGCCCGGTGCAGAACCCGATCAGCCGGGCGATCGGCGCGATCAACAAGTCGGCGGGCGAGCTGGCGCGGCTGGGCGGCAAGCTGACCGGCTCGTGCGACGTGTTCGTGGCCTTCTCGGTGGCCGGCGGCACCGGCAGCGGGATCTTCTACGACTACCTGCACCTGGTCGGGGACGCGTTGGCGCGCAACGAGTACCGCGCCCGGATCTACCCGCTGGTGCTGATGCCGTCGGCGTTCGACGAGGGCCTGGGCGGCGGCCGGCCGGCGCGGCTGAACGCGGGCCGCGCGCTGCTGGACCTGTTCCGGCTGGTGGACGACCAGAACTCGCAGTCGGCGGGCACCGAGCTGAACGACACCGGCATCAGCGGCGCGCTGTCCGTGCGCTACCCCAGCGGCGAGGAGCTGCGGCTGCGCGCGGGCACGGCGCAGACCGCGTTCCTGTTCAGCCGCAGCGCGGGCGTGGAGCGGGAGGACCTGCACCGGTCGGTGGTGTCGCTGATGCTGTCGCTGATCGGCACCGGGCCGACCGAGGGCAGCGCGCTGGCGCAGGGCACCGACCGGATCTACCAGTCGTTCGCCGACGACTTCGTGAACCGGGCCGCCGAGCGCGAGCTGCCCTCGCCCAGCGGCATCGGCAACCGGGGCGTGTCCACCAGCCTGGTGGCGTCGCTGACCGTGCCGGTGGACGAGCTGGCCGAGCTGGTCAGCTCGCGGCTGCTGGCCGAGGCGGTGACCGAGCTGGTGGAGCCGCCGCCGGGCCGGGCGGAGAACAACCGGGACGCCATCGAGCAGTTCTTCACCGGGTCCAACCTGGACGCGTTGCGGCAGCGCGCGCCGATCGAGTTCGCCGAGCCGCCGATCGCGACCGGCGCGGAGGCGATCCTGCGTGCGCTGAGCACCCGCGTCCAGACGCTGGAGGCCGCGCTCAACACGCTGGAGCAGCAGCTCGTGCAGCGGGTGCCGAAGCTGGCGCAGGACTTCGACCCGCACCGCGCGGCGGACCTGATGCTCGGCGAGATCGACCTGTTCCGGCTGCACCGGGTGTTCGCCGGGCACCCGTCCCTCGCCGACGCGGCCGACCAGCGCGGGTTCGCCCGCATCCTGGAGAGCAGGCGCGGCGAGCCGGAGGCGCCCGCCGGGCTGACCCTCGCGCCGCCGCAGGCGCAGGAGATCCGCAACAAGCTGTTCAGCCGCGTGAAGTGGGCGGACCCGGTGGTGCGGGACGCGATCGAGGACCAGAACCGCTGGTACAAGTGGCGGGCGCGGCGGTTGTGGCACGCGGCGTGGAACGAGCAGTCGCTGCGCTGGGAGCGCACGCTGCGCCGTGCCGAGCTGGACCTGCGGGCCGTCGTGGACGCGTTCGTCGAGCACGCCCGGTCGGACGCGCCGCGGTTCCGGCGGCGGGCGCGGGAGCTGTACCGGCCGCGGGTCGGCGTGTCCTACCTGCTGCCGCCGCAGGGCGGCGACCTGGAGCCGTTCTACCAGGCGGTGCGGCGGCGGTTCATCGACGTCTACGCGCGCCTGGGCCGGCTGCGGCCCACCGCGACGACCGGCGACCTGGTCAACGAGATCCTCGGCGCGGAGGCGTGGCGGGCGGCGTACCAGACGGCCGTGCAGGGCGACGCGCGCCAGGCCGTGGGCGCGGTGCGCGACCGGCTCAAGCGCGAGGTGCAGCTCCTGTTCCGGCACAAGGACGCCGAGACCAAGCCGCTGCTGCCGCCGTTGCAGGACCTGCTGGCGGCGGCGGCCGGGTCGGACGTGGCGACGGTCGACGAGGAGGACCTGGCGCAGTTCCGGCAGAAGCTCGCGGGCCTGGTGCCGGGCGGGTTCTCGCCGCCGGGGGCCGGTCCGCTGAAGGTGCTGTTCAGCTACCCGTCCGACAGCGCGAACCCCGACCTCCAGCGGTACCTCCAGCAGGAGGTGAACTTCCACCGGGACGCGGAGACCGTGGTCGACTTCCGGCCCACCAGCGCGGAGTCCATGGCGGTGGTGCTGTTCCGCACGTCGATGAGCGTCACGGAGGTGCCGGAGCTGCGCGAGGTGCTGCGCACGTGGGCGGACGCGCAGCGGCGGCCGATGGACCACGACTTCCTGAAGTGGCGCCAGCGCACCGGGTACGACTACAGCTACCTGGCCACCGCCGAGGAGCACCGGGTGCTCATCCTGCACCGGCTGCTGTGCGCGCTGTGGAACGGGCAGGTGCAGGTCGAGGGCGACCCGGAGTCGCCGACGGCGATCGCGGTGCGGCTGGGCGGGCACGACGAGGTGTCCATGCGGCTGGGCCTGACCGACTACTTCCGGATGTCGTCGTGGGCCAGCGTGCTGTCCGCGTACGAGGAGTGGACGCTCACCGACGACGAGGGCATCCGCCGCGACTTCGGGGCCCGGCTGATGGGCGTGCTGCCGCACCGCGTGGACGAGACGCCGAACCCGCCGTCCGACCTCTACCGGACGGTGGTGAAGCTGGCCCACGACCAGGCCGCGTCGATCAACTCGGCGCTGGGCGGCCTCGGCAAGGCCAGCGCGAGCCGGGTGGCGCAGCTCCGCTCGTTCTGGACCGGCACGTTCCCCGCCGCGCTCGACTTCCCGTTCCGCCACACCG
Organism: Actinosynnema sp. CS-041913; assembly: GCF_050942485.1. NCBI lineage: Bacteria > Bacillati > Actinomycetota > Actinomycetes > Pseudonocardiales > Pseudonocardiaceae > Actinosynnema > Actinosynnema sp. CS-041913. Next base: position 6,270,285 of record NZ_CP192037.1, read on the forward strand.
CGCCGGTCCAGGTGTCGCTGCGCGAGCTTGAGAAGTGGGTCGACCAGTGACGGCCCCCGGCACGGAGCCCGTGCACTACCTGAACCTGATCCGAGACCGGGCACTCGCCCTGTCGTGGCTGCGGATGAGCCGGTCCGGCGAGCGCCGCTTACCGCAGCGGGTCCTGGTGGTCGCCGACACCGGGGACCTGGCGGAGGACTTCGCCGAGTTCCAGCACCTGTACGTGGACCGGCTGAACGTGATCTGCGTCGTGGTCGGCTCCACCGCGAAGACCGACTCGGGCGCGGAGCTGCGGCTGCCCGCCGTGCTGTCGCAGGACGGCTCGGCGGTGCTGTGGGTCGGCGACCCGCGCGGCGTGTGGTGGAGCCCGGACAGCGTGCGCGGCCTGCCGTCGTCCGCCGACACCCGGGCCGGGCTGGACGAGCTGGTGGAGGCGCTGGCCATCGGAGACGTGTTCGACGAGGTCGTGGAGCGGGCGCGGAAGATACCGCACGCGACCGCGAGCCCCGGCCTGCACACGGTGTCCGGGTACATCGAGCCGGGCCAGGTCACGGCGGCGGTGTGGCAGGCGGTGCCGCGGCTGACCGCCCAGGGCGGCGGCGCGGTCGACCTCGTCACCCCGCCCGAGCCCGACGGCCGCACCGAGGACACCGGCTTCGTGATCGAGGGGTCGGAGCTGGACCAGGCGTGGCAGCGCGCGGCCCGACAGGCGCACTACGCCGACACCTCGGTGCAGCGGCTGTCGGGCTGGGCCGGGCTGCTGGGCCTGGAGGACGCGACCGCCGCGCGGGACGCCGTGGTCGCGACCGGGGACGAGCTGGACGCGTTCGCCGACGTCGTGCGGGCCACGGCGGACGAGGTCTCGGCGCGGTCCATGTCGGGCTCGTCGGTGGCCCTGTCCGACCTGGGCCTGCCGCCCCGGCTGCCGGTGGAGCCGGACGAGGTGGCGAACCGGCTGCGCACCCGGGTGACCGACGAGCTGCGCGGCGGGCGGTCGCTGACCGAGCTGGCGGCCGGCCTGCGCGGCGGGGCGACGTGGCTCGCGCCGGGCGGGTCGCGGCAGGTGGGCCGGCAGCTCGACGAGGCCTACCCGGCCGAGCTGGGCGCGCGGCTCAAGGAGCCGGCGGTGTTCCGGCGCTGGGTGCTGCCGGTGGTCACGCTGCCGCTGGCGGCGGTGGGCATCGGGGTGGCGGCGCTGCTGCCGGGCGCGTTCTGGCTGCTGGGCCCGGTGCTCGGGCTGGCGTGGGTGTGCGCGGTGCTGCGGACGTCACTGTCCCGGCCGAGGGTGGGCGAGTCGCAAGCTGTCCGGCTGCTGCCCGCCCTGACGCACGCGGCGGTGGCCGCGGTCGGGGTGGTGGTGGCGCGGGCGTTGCCGTGGCCCGTGCCGGTGGAGCTGACCGCGCCGGTCACGGTGGCCGCCGTGGTGGGGCTGGTCGTGCTGCTGGGGCTGTCCTGGCGGCGGGCGGTCCGGGAGTGGCACGCGGCCGTGGCCACCGGGGAGGCGGTGGCGGCCGTCGCGCGGATCCGGGTGGTGCTGGAGGACCTGGTGGACCGGGGCTGGCGGCAGGCCGACCGGCTGCGGTTCTGGTCGGACGCCATGCGGACGGTCGCGGGCGCGCTGGACGACGCGGCGACCGTGCTGCGCGGGATCGCCGCCGAGGGCGAGCCGGCGCACGTCGTCGTGGACAACCCGCTGGTGTCGCCGGTGGTCGCGGACGACCTGGCGGACCTGACGCTGGAGGTGCTGGCGCCGTGCTGGGCCGGTCTGGCGTCCCGGCGCGGCCTGGAGGGCGTCGGGCTCGGCGTCGGCGACCGCGTGCAGCACCTGTTCGGCGAGTACCGGATGCACTTGGCGGACAAGGGAGTCCAGGCCGCGCCGCCGTTCGGCCGGACCGACGGCAACCGGGAGCTGCTGATCACCGAGACGCTGCGCCGCGTGCCGGAGATCGAGGCGGTCACGCAGCGCACCGGCCGCGAGGAGATGCGCCAGCTCTGCGCGCCGCGCGACCTCGCGGAACTCAAGCACGAGGCGAAGGACATCCAGATCGTGCGCTTCGCACCCCTGCTCGCGCAGCCGCACCTGGCCGAGGCCGCGGTGGACACCCTGCTGGAGACGTGCTGGACGACCAGCACCCTCGCGGCCGGCGTCGTGCGGCTCGTGCCGCTGCGGGGCGAGGTCGTTCGCACCTACTGGCCGCACACCCCGGAGAGTGGGCGATGACCGGCGCGTGGCAGTTCGTCGACTACCGGGACTACCGGTACCAGTCGCGGCGGATCGAGGTGCGCGAGCAGGACGACGGCCCGGCGGTGCGCAGCGAGTTGGCCGTGCGCTCGCTGGTCACGTCCGAGGGCTCGCCGCTGGTGCGCAAGAGCGTGCCGAGGGAGGCGGGGCTGGTGAATCCCGGCCTGTACCTGTTGCTGGACCGGGAGATCCGGGCGGGCGCGCGGCTGCTGCGGCGGTTCCCGGCCGACGGCTACCCGGCGGAGCTGTCCCGGATGGTCGGCTACGACATCGACGGCGAGGAGCCGTTCGTGCTGCTGGAGCGGTACCACGGCGGGCCGGTGGCGGACCGGGCCGGGCAGCTACTCACCGAGCAGCAGCACCAGTTCGCGGTCGGCCTGTTCCGGGCGCTGCGGCTGCTGGAGGCCGCGAAGCTGGTGCACGGCGGGCTGAGCCCGGACACCGTGTGGTGGGGCGACGGGCGGGTCCAGGTCGTCGGGTTCGAGCACGCCGTGCTGACCGGCGAGCCGAGGGTGCGCAACGGCAAGAGCCGGTGGTGCTCCCCCGCGCAGCAGGCGGGGGACGGCGCGGCGGCGACGCCGGACGACGTGTGGTCGGCGGGCGCGGTGGTGCTGGAGGCGGTGACCGGCGAGCCGCCGGGGTCGCACCCGGCGCCCGAGCGGTTCGGCGTGGCCATGGGCGAGCTGCTGGCCGGGGTGTTCACCGCCCGGTCCGCCGACCGGCCGCGGGCCGAGGACCTGCTGACCCGGTTGCAGGCGGCGGACGGCGTGCCGGCGCGGGCGGACAGCGCGGTGCGGGACTTCGCGCGGTCGCGGGCCCGGTTCGACGAGGTGCTGGCGGACAAGCTGGCGCCCCGGGCGGTCGCGGAGGAGCCGCCGCCGTTGCCGCGCCGCAGGCTGCCGCTGTGGCAGCTCACGGTCGCGGCGGCGGTCGTGCTGGTGGCGCTGGTCGCGGGCGTGGCGTGGATGGTGACCGGGTGACCGCGCCGACGACCGGGCCGGAGGTCCGCTGCCCGGTGTGCCTGGACCGGTTCGAGTGGCGCGAGGACGAGCTGTGGATGACCACCGACGAGGTGGGCCGCTACGAGCTGATCGACCTGAGTTCGGTGAACGACCCGGTGAAGCGCCTGGACATGCGCCGGAGCTGCTACCAGCGCTGCCCCAACCCGTCCGGCGACACCGAGTCGCACCACCTGCCCGCGTCCTACCTGGACTACGGCCCGCCGCTGGTGGTCGGGCTGGTGGGCCGGTCGGGCAGCGGCAAGACGCACCTGCTCACCTCGCTGATCGCCGAACTGGAACGGGGCGGTCTGCAGGGGTGCGACGTGTCCGCCCGAGCCATGGACCTCCAGCTACACCAGCGGTTCGAGGCCGAGCACCTGCAGAAGCTGGAGCGCTCCGAGGAGCTGCTCGGCACCCCACACGGGCTGAGCGGCTTCACCAACGTCATGACGCTCACCTCGTCCGCCGGCACCCGCCCGGTCACGTTCTTCGACATCTCCGGCGAGGACTTCCTCAAGGACGGCGAGGACCTGGGCAAGACCGCGCGGTTCGTCATCGGCGTGGACGCGCTGCTGTTCGTGGAGACGCCGGAGCACGCGCTGGGCATCCGCAACCACGAGCCGGAGAGCACCATGGGCGTCAACAAGGCGTTCCTCAACGTCATCGGCCGGCTCCGCGACCTGGGGATGCTCGCGTCCACCCCGGCGGCCTTGGTGCTCAACAAGTCCGACCGGCTGCGCTACCTGCCACCGGTCGACCGGTGGATCCGGCGGGAGGACGACGGGACGCTGGACGCCGACGTGATGCTGGAGGAGAGCCGGGACGTGTACGGCTTCCTGCACCAGCACGGCGCGCACTCGTCGCTGTCGCCGTTCCACGAGTTCCCCCGCTGCACCCTGCACTTCGCCTCGGCGACCGGCGCGGAGCCCGTCGACCGCAAGTTCGTGCGCGGCGTGCGGCCGATGCGGGTGCTGCGCCCGCTGATCGCCCTGCTGGCCATGACCGGTGTGCTCGCCGGCTCGGAAGCGCGGAAGGTGGGTCACTGGCATGTCCCGACCCGATGAGTCCGAGGTCGACCAGCTCGTGTTCGCGCCCGGCGAGCACGGGGTCGGGTGCCGCGGCACCTCGCTGCCGCCCGGCCCGAGCCGGGGGTGGGAGAACCTGCTGCTGCCGCTGTCCCGCATCCAGTCGTACAACACCGGCGACATGCCGGACACCAGCCTGTCGTACTTCGCGTTCGACCGGTTCGGCGTGGCGGTGGTGCGGCGCAGCAACGACGGGTGGAGCAACGGGCGCAACTCGGCGCACGCGGTGGTCGGCCCGGCGGCGGTGCTGACGCCGCGGCGCGCGCTGTCCATGGCGTCCTGGGACGGCTGGCTGAGCGACGCCGACCCGGCGCGGCCGATGGAGCGGCTGGCCGGCTCCGACCTGCCGGACGGCGCGACCGACGCGGACCGGCCGCCGTCGGGCTGGCTGACCGCGCTGGTCGCGGCCCACCTGCGCGAGCCGCGCGGGAACCTGACCGTGGTGGGCGCGGGCGACGCGGACCGGATCCCGTTGCTGCGCGGGCTGGTGGACGTGCTGGCCGCGGTGTGGGCGGGCTCGGACCTGACCCGGCGGTGGACGTTCTCGACCCACGAGCAGAGCGTGGACCACAAGCTGAAGAACGCGGCCGAGGTGATCTTCCTGCCGGGGTACGAACCGGGGGCCACCAAGTTCGCGGGCACGCTGGTGCGGCTGGACTCGGCTCCGGCGGACGGCTGGGAGGCGGACGCGGCCGCCACGCTGGTCGGCGAGTACCTGCGGAGCGACCCGGCGGCGCTGTTCGAGGGGCTGGCGCGGGCCCGGGTGCCGGAGAGCACGGACGTGGCGGGGCGGCTGGCCGCGCTGCGGCACCTGGCGGAGCGGCGGTCGGGTCGGGAGGTCGCACTGACGGCTCGCGGACCGGACCGCTCGGCCGACGCCACGCAGGAACTCAGGCTCGATGACGCACAGCGGGGGGACGCCGCCGGCGTCGGCACGACGCAGGACGCTCCGAGTGTCAACGCGACCCGGGATTACCACGCCGGACCCGGCACGACACACGACTTCTCGGGCGTCGGCGCAACGCACCGCCCTGCCGGCCTCGGCGGGCCGGAAACCGGCGGCGTGACACCGAATCCCGGCCCCAGCAGGCTGGAGTTGGTGCGGGAGCTGAGGGCGGCCGAAAATCCCGACCAGGCGGCACGGCTGGTCGCGGCGTTGGACGAGGCGGGGCCGGAGGAGTCGCAAGGCCAGCGGTACGCGATCCGCGGCGAGCTGCTCAACCCGAGGTTCACCGGCGGCAGGCTGGACGCCATCGGGTACCGGGCGGCGGGCGTCTACCCGGTGGTGACCCGGCTGTGCTTCGGCGACCGGATGGAGGACCTCCGGCTCGACGACCGCACCACGCTGGCCGAGGTGGGCGATCTGGTGGTGGACAACCGGACGTCCTCGTTCCTGGTGCGGGCCATGGTGGAGCGGTCGGTCGCGGCGGGCAAGGCCGACCTGTTGGTGCCCGCGTTCGGCGTGCGGGAGCTGCGGCACCAGGGCCTGCCGGTGGCCACGCCGGACTGGTCGGTGATGTGGTGCGCCGACCCGGACGCGCACCGGCCGCCGCCCGAGCCGCCGCCCACCACCGCCACTCCCGCCACCGCGGTGCTGCCGACCGTCGTGACGTGGCCGGACGCCCTGCGCAGCTTCCCGGTGATGGTGCTCATGGGCGCGCTGCTGTTCGTCGTCGGACTGCTCCTGGGGGTGACGCAGGGTGCCTGACGTGGACACCGCTTCCGCCCGGGTGTGGCGGTTGCAGCGGCGCTGGTCGCTCGCGGCGGACCGGGCCAAGAGGGGGCTGGACCGGTCGCGCCGGCTCACGCTGCTGCTGGTCGTCGGGGCGGCGTCGGCGGGCGCGGCGGCGGCCGGCACCGGATCGGCGGCGTACGCCGGGCTGAGCGCGGGCGCGACGGCGGTCGGCGCGGCGCTGGCGGCCAGGGCCGGCGCGGACCTGCGCACGGCGACCAAGCTGCGCGCCGTGTCCGAGGCGTTGAAGAGCGAGGTCTACTCGTTCCTGGCGCGCGCGGGCCGGTACCTGGACGGCGACCGGGACGCCGTGCTGGACGAGCGGACCGCCGAGCTGATCCCGGAGGACCAGGCGACCGGCTCGCGCGTGGCCCGGCAGCGGCCGGACGACCGGAAGCCGCCCGCGGTCCACGACGTGCCGTCCTATGTGGACGTTCGACTGACCGGCCAGTTGGAGGAGTACTACCGGCCCAAGGCGACGCGACTGGCGCACTGGGCGGCCGGGTTCCGCTACGCGCAGGTGTCGCTGACCGTGCTGGGCGGCGCGCTGGCGGGCCTGGCCGCGGCCGGGAACACCCAGACCGCCGGGTGGATCGGCGCGCTCACCACGGCGGCCACCGCCGTCGCCGCGCACAGCGCCGCCGCCCGGCACGAGTACCTGGCCCTGGTGTACGACCGGACCGCGCAGCGGCTGGAGTCGCTGCGCGGCCGGTGGTCGTCGGGGCGGCTCGGGGCCGACGTCGTCACCGAGTGCGAAGTGCTGCTGGCCACCCAGAACGAGGCGTGGCTGGCGCAGTGGAACACGGCGGAAGGCAAGGGCTGACCGTGCGCGACAGAGTCTTCATCAGCCACAGCTCCCGGCAGCGGACCTACCGGGACGGGACGCCGACCCGTGCCTCGCTGCTCCGGGACCGGCTCCACGACGAGCTGGAACGCCTGAACTACACGGTGTTCCTGGACCTGGAGGACATCGGGCCGGGCATGGACTGGCGTCCGGAGGTCACGAACGCGCTGGACCGGTGCGACGCGTTCATCGTGCTGCTGGACGAGTTCGCGGTGAAGTCGCCGCGGGCGCGCCAGGAGACGATCGTCGCGCTGCACAACCGTGCCACCCGCGGCACGCCGCACGTGATCCCGGTGCTGGTCGACGACCTGAGCACCAGGCAGGTGAAGGCCATGGGGTTCACCGACCTCGACCTGGTGCAGGCGGTCAAGCTGGACGCCGCCGCCGGGCCCGCGGAGGTGGACCGGGTCGTCGCGAAGGTGACGTCGGTGTTCGCCTGCCTGCCGCCCGGTCTGGACCCGGCGGACGCCACGTGGGCCGAGCGCCTCAGCTACCAGCTCAGATCCGTGGACCACGAGCTGCGCTACAAGGGCGCGAAGGCGCTCGGCATCGAGGAAAAGCTGTGCACCGCGACCCGCGCGGTGGCCGGCGACCTGCTGCTCGCGATCCAGTTGCTCAACCACGGCGGACAGCCGGGAGTCGTGCGCGCCGTGGGCGTGCTGCGGTGGCGCATGGGTTCGGAGGACCTGACCCGCCTGGTCCGGCTGCTGCACCCGAGCTGGGTGAACCGCGCGTCCGCCCGGAAGCTGCGCCCGTCGGACGACGGGCCGATCCCGCTGCGGGCCGCGCTGAACGCCTCGCACGCGTGGGTCGGCCGGCACTACCTGGACGTGGCCTTCTGCTTCGACGACGCGAACATCACCGTGCGGGACATCGGCTTCGTCGCGGGCGAGGACGCCGGCCGCAGCATGTCCGCCGAACTGCGCAGAGAGGTCGCCGAAGCCACCAGGGGCACCGCCGGCCGATGCCACCTGGTGGTGATCGCGCAGGGCGTCCGGCCGGCCCGGCTGCACGAGGCGCTGGACGACCTGCAGAAGGAGTTCCCCGACGTCGCCGCGATCCTGCTGCTGGGTCCGCGGGGCCGGGTGGCACGACCGGAAGTCCTCGAACTCGACGCGCTCGACGCCGACGCCGAGGAGCTGGCGCACCAGTTCGTCAACGACCTGAACCGGGCGGCCAAGCTCGCCGAATCGGTCTGAGAGGCAGGACGGATGACCATCTCGTCCACTGTGGACACCCCGGACCGGGACGGCGCGGTCTACCTGATGACCGACGAGCTGGAGCACGCCGTGCGCATCGCGCTGGCCACCGGCCGGCCGCTGCTGCTGCGCGGCGATCCCGGCTCCGGCAAGTCGTCGCTCGCGCCGTACATCGCCCGGCAGGAGGGCTGGCGCTTCTACAAGCACGTGGTCACCGCCCGGACCCAGGCGCAGGACCTGCTGTGGACGTTCGACAGCGTGCGCCGGCTGGGCGACGCCCGGCTCGCCGACGGGCAGCGCGGCAAGTGGCACGAGCACAAGTACATCGACCCCGGCCCGCTGTGGTGGGCGTTCGCGCCGCGGTCGGCCGCGCTGCGCGGCTCGCACCCGCAGGACGGGATGCCGGTCAAGGACCGCGCGGTGGACAAGGGCAACCGCTCCCCCGCGTTCCCCGACCACGCCGTGCTGCTGATCGACGAGATCGACAAGGCCGACCCCGACCTGCCCAACGGCCTGCTGGTGCCGCTGGGCAGCGGCGAGTTCCACGTCACCGAGATCGACCGGACGATCGCCAAGGAGCCGCCCACCGCCGAGGTCGAGCCGCCCGGCACCGCGTTCACCGCGCCCGGCCTGGCCCGGCACCTGGTGGTCGTCACCACCAACGAGGAACGCGAACTGCCCCGCGCGTTCCTGCGCCGCTGCGTGGTGGCGTGGCTGCCGGAACCGGACCCCCAGCGGCTGGTGGCCATCGCCAGGGCCCACCACAGCAAGGCGGACGAGGAGCTGGCGGGCGACCTGGCGCGGAGGCTGGACGAGGCCCGCGGCGAGGCCAAGGGCAACGGGCAGCGCCCGCCGAGCACGGCGGAGTTCCTGGACGCGTACCGGGCGTGCCTGCGGCTGGGCATCCGGCGGGACACGGCGACCTGGGAGGAACTGCTGAAGCTGACCCTCCTCAAACCCGACCATGTCCACTGAACCGGCCCCACCCGGCACGGGCGCGATCTGGGTCGGCGACCTGGCCCGCGCGGCGCACGTCCTCGGCATCACCGACGCGGGCAAGCTGCGAACGACGGCCGCCCTGCTCGGCCTGGTCGCCGTACGAGAGCGGCCCGTGACCCCGATCGTCGTGGAGCACGTCGCGGTGGAGGTGCCGGTGACCGTGGTGGGCGACCTCCCCGGCGATCCGCCGCTCCCCGAGCAGCCGGACGCCCCGGCCGACACCACCGCTGACGCTCCCGGACAGGCCTCGACGCCGGCCGCGTTCCCGACCATCCCCGACGTCGCGTGGACCACCGAGGAGCACGAGCCGGACGTGTGGCGCCGGGTGAAGCCCGTCCCGGAGCCCGAGGAACGCCACCTGGACGCCCGTCCCCGGCACGTCAGCCTGCTGTCGCCGCGCTCGGAGCGGGCGATCCTCCAGACGATGCTGTCCCGGCCGGTCCCGGACGGCAAGGTCGACATGCCCGCCCTGGTCGACTCGATCGCCCGCGGCCTGCCGATCCGGGCGCTGCCCCGCGAGAACGTGCGGACGTCGCGGTTCGGCGTGCAGGTGCTGGTGGACGTCGGGCCGGCGATGGCCCCGTTCGCCACCGACCAGCGGGCGCTCGTGGACCAGGTCCGGGCGGTGGTCGGCAAGCACGCCACCGAGGTCCGGCACTTCGCGGACAGCCCGCTGCGCGGGGTGTGGCACGCCGACGGCGACGTGGCCGGCCCGTACCACCCGCCCGCGCCGGGCTGCCGCGTGCTGCTGCTGTCGGACCTGGGCCTGGGCGGCTCGCCGCTGGAGCGCCACCGGTCGCGGCGGGCCGAGTGGGCGAGGTTCACCACGATCCTGCGCTGGCACGGCTGCTCGCCGATCGGCCTGCTGCCGTTCCCGCCCCGGCGGTGGCCGGGCTGGCTGCGCGCGCTGCTGCCGCTGGTGTGCTGGGACCGCACGACGACCGTCAGCGGAGCGCGCGCGAGGTCGTCGTGGGACTGATCGCGACCCGGCTGGAGGAGACCCTCGCCGAACACGACTTCCCCGACCTGCCGGGCGACGTCCAGTTGGCCGTGATGCTGAGCTGCGCGACCCGCATCGAGCCCGAGCTGATGCGGGCCATGCGCCTGACCACGTTGCCGCTGCTGGACGTGTCGGCCGAGTCCGACCTGTGGTTCGGCGACTGGATCGGCAGCCGCTCGCCCAGTGGCGTGGCGTTGCGGCGCGACCTGCTGCCCGCCTTGCGCGGCGCGCTGCGGGTGCGGCTGGGCACCCCGCCGGCGGACCGGGTGTGGCAGGTGCTGGCGAATGCGCACGACCACTGCCTGTCCCCCGCGCTGCGCCTGGAGGAGCGCATCGTCCAGTGCGTGCTCACCGACGTGGACCCGGAGCCGAAGTTGCGGTCGGCGCTGTACTCGCTGGCCGTCGAGGGCCGTGCGGGTCTGGCGGACTGGCTCTACGGCGGGTGGCACCGGCTGCCGGCGGCGGCGCGCGCCAAGGTGTCGGGGTGGCTCCTGCACGCGGTCGCGAACCAGGAGCTGGCGGAGGACGCGCTGGAGTCGGCGAGCCCGCCGGAGGACATCCGGGCCGGGCACCTCCGGCCGGTGGCGGACGCGTTGGGCCGGCGGCGGCTGTGGCTGGCGTGGCAGGGCGACCTGGTGGACATCGGCGGCACGCGGACGGCGGGCAGCACCTGCCTGGACGTGCCCGACACCGAGCCGGCGCTGATCGACCTGCTGGACGAGCAGGGCCGCTACCTGCGCACGGTCCGCGTCCCGTCCGGCGAGGTGGTGTCGGTGAAGTCGCCGGCGGGCGACTTCCGGGGACGCTCCGGCACCGGGCTGGTGCTCACCATGCGGCGCGGCGACCTGGTGGACCGGGCCCCGAACCGGCACAGCCCGCTGCCGAGCAGGCTGCTGGCCGACACCGAGCGGTTCCCGCCGGCCGGGCGCGACGGGGCGCAGGCGGAGCTCGCGGCGTGGTTCCTGGGCGGCGGCGGGGTGGGCGTCCGCCTGCTGCACGGTCCGCCGGGCACCGGGAAGGGCCAGCTCGCGCACGTGCTGACCACCATCGCGGGCAACCAGGCGTGGGAGGTGCGGCGTCCCGCGAGGCCGTCGGCGGTGCCGTTCGACGCGCCGGCGAACCTGCTGCTGGTGGTGGACGCCCCGGCGTGGCCCCCGGCCCGCCTGGCGAAGCTGGTGGCGCGGCTGCGCCCGCCCGCCCGGGTGCTGGTGCTGGCGCGGGAGAACCACGCCTGGTGGGAGGCGGCCTGCCACCTCCTGGCGTCCGAAGTGGACGGTGTCGTGCTGACCGAGCAGCTCCTGCCGCCGATCAGCGACCCGCTGGCGGCGTACGCGGCGACGGTCCGCGAGTTCTCGCCGCGGGTGGACACCCGGTCGGTGCCGGTCTCGGTGCGGCGCGCCAGGTCGCTGGACGTCATCCACATGGCGGCGGTGGCGGCGGCGCTGGGCGCCGCGGACGAGCGCGGCGAACTGGCCGACCACCTGCTGGACCGCGAGGTGGCGGCGTGGCGGGCGGGGGTGGAGGACAAGGTCGGGCTGGCGATGGTGGTGCTGGTCGCGACGCTGGCGCACCCGCTGTCCCGGTGGGGTGCGGCGGAGGCGTTGGTGCGCCTGGGTGTCGCCCCGGACGCGGCGCGGGCGGAGACGCTACTGGCGCGGTACGAGGAGCGGTACCCGGCGGCCGAGCGCAATGTGGTGGAGCCGCTACGGCCGCTGTGCCTGGCGGACGCGCTGGTGGAGCGGGCGGTGAACGGGCGGGACGTGCTCGGGCTGTCCGGCGGTGTGGCGTGGGCGTTGTTCCGGCGGTTGCTGACCGGCGGCGGCGAGGTGGCGGCGAGCGCCCTGCGGACGGCCGTGATGACGTGGCCCCGCGAAGACCTGCTGGACACGCTGGCCGCCGAACACCCGGACCTGCTGGTGCACACGTCGGACGCGGTGTTGGCGGAGTTCGCGGCGCACGCGCGGATCGGGTCGCTGCACACGTTGTGGCAGCGGGCCTTGTCCCTGTCGCACGACGAGGACAGCGCGCTGGGCCTGGCGCTGGTGATGGAGCGGCTGGTGGACGTGCTGCCCGAGTCGGGCGGCCGGTCGGCGCTGGCGGAGCGGTACGCGGCGGCGGGGCTGATCTGGCGGGCGGTGCGGGCGATGGAGCGGACGGCGGAGACCTTGCGGACCCGCGCGGCGGCCGACCCGGTGTCCTACCGCCCGGCGTTCGCGGACGCGTTGTGCCTGTACAGCAGGCTCCTGCTGGCGGCGGGCCGGCACCAGCGGGCGATCGACGTCGCGCAGGAGGCCATCTCGGTGTCGTACTCGCTGGGCCGGTTCGCCTTGACCGGCCACCAACAGGTGCTCGCGTCGGCGCTGCTCGACTACGGGGCGCGGCTGTCCTCGCGGGGCGACGGCCGGGACGCGGTGAGCGCGACGGCCGAGGCCATCCACATCTACCGCGTGCTCAACGGTCTGGACGCACACCGGTACGACGCCGAACTGGCATCGGCCCTCCGGCGGCAGGCCGACCTGCTGGTGGCCGACGGCGAGACCGCGGCGGCGCTGCGTGCGCTGCACGAGGCACTGGACCTGCTGCGCCCGTTGGCCGAACGCCTGCCGGCCGTCTACCGGGAGCACGAGGCGGCCACGCTGAGCAGCATCCGCGCGCTCGGCTGAAGCCGCCGGCCGATTATGCAACTGGTTGCACAGCGCGCCGTTGCACCAGTACCTCGTGCTGCGCGGCGGCATCCGCGCCGAGCAGGGGCTGGTCGAGTGGTGCGACGAAGGTGCCGGCGGCGATGCGGGAGGACGACCGGCGATGACCGACTACCCGAACCTGTTGCGCCCCTTGGACCGGGGCTTCACGACCCTGCGCAACCGGGTGCTGATGGGCTCGATGCACACCGGCAACGAGGACCGCTTCAAGGACTTCGACCAGCTCGCCGAGTACTTCGCCGAACGCGCCCGGGGCGGCGTCGGCCTGATGGTCACCGGCGGCTTCTCCCCCAACCGGGCGGGCTGGTTCTACCCGTTCTCGTCCAAGCTCTCCACGCACCGCGAGGCACGCCACCACCGCGTGATCACCGACGCCGTGCACGAGGCGGGCGGCAAGATCGCGGTGCAGCTACTGCACGCGGGCCGGTACTCGTACCACCCGCTGTCCGTCTCGGCGTCCGCGATCAAAGCCCCGATCGGCAGGTTCCGGCCACGCGCGCTGTCGGACCGGGGCGTCCGGTCGCAGATCGCGGCGTTCGCGCGCAGCGCCGAACTGGCCCGCGAGGCCGGGTACGACGGCATCGGGATCATGGGCTCCGAGGGCTACTTCATCAACCAGTTCCTCGCGCCGCGCACCAACCGGCGCACCGACCGGTGGGGCGGCAGCGCGGAGAACCGGCGGCGGATCGCGGTCGAGATCGTGCGGCGGTGCCGGGACGCGGCCGGGCCGGACTTCATCATCGTGTACCGGCTCTCGATGCTCGACCTCGTCCCGGACGGGCAGACCTGGGACGAGGTCGTCGCGCTCGGCCGGGAGGTGGCGGCGGCCGGCGCGGACCTGGTGTCGATGGCCCGGCCGTTCCTCGCCGACCCGGAGTGGGTGCGCAAGGCGGAGACCGGGCGGGCGGACGAGATCAACACGTGCATCGCGTGCAACCAGGCGTGCCTGGACCACACGTTCGCGCTGAAGAAGGCGTCCTGCCTGGTGAACCCCCGCGCGGGCCACGAGACCACGCTCAAGCTGCTGCCCACCCGCCGTGCCAAGCGGGTCGCCGTGGTGGGAGTGGGTCCGGCCGGGCTGTCGGCCGCCGTGACGCCGGCCGAGCGCGGGCACTCCGTCGAGCTGTTCGAGGCCGAGGACGACATCGGCGGGCAGTTCGCCATCGCGCGGCGGATCCCCGGCAAGGAGGAGTTCGCCGAGACCATCCGCTACTACCGGCGGCGCGTCGAGCTGACCGGCGTGCGGCTGCACCTCGGTCGGCGCGCCACGGCGGACGATGTGGCGGGCTTCGACGAGGTGGTGGTCGCGACCGGTGTCGTGCCGAGGGTGCCGGCCATCCCGGGCATCGAACACGCGCTGTCCTATGTGGACGTGGTGCGCGGCGGCGCTCCGGTCGGCGCGCGGGTGGCCGTGATCGGCGCCGGCGGCATCGGGGTGGACGTGACCGAATTCCTCACCCGGTCCCCCGCGCTCTCCGTCGCCGAGTGGCGTGCCGAGTGGGGGCGCGTGTGCTGGAGGTCGACACGGTGGTGGTGTGCGCGGGTCAGGAGTCCGTGCGCGATCTCGCCGACGTGTTGGCGGCACGAGGTGTGGTGACCCACGTCATCGGCGGCGCGGACATCGCCGCCGAACTGGACGCCAAGCGTGCCGTCGACCAGGGCACGCGGCTGGCGGCGACGATCTAGGCGGCTCCGGGGTTCCGGGCGGCGGCCGATGGGGCGGACACGGCGTTGTCCACGACCGGCGGGGCCGGCACGGCGCTGTTCATGGTCGGCGAGCCCGCTGCGGCCGGCACGACACAGGTCACGGCCGGTGAAGCCCACTACCCGGGGCTGGTGGCGGACGGCGGCGTGTCGTAACGCAGGATTTGCGGTATGAGCCGACCGTTCACCGCAGAGGACCTGCGCCGCTGGGAGGCGCACGCCGTGCCGGCCTGGGTCTACAAGGGCGTGCTGCTGGTCGGCTGGGGCGTGGCCTTCGGCTACGCCGTCACCACGACGTCCGGCTGCACCCCGGCCGCGCCGTGCTACCCCGACCCGTGGCTGTCCGTGTTCGCGGCGGCACTGCTGGCCACACCCGTGCTGCTGTGGCGGGAACCCGTGCTCGGCTGTGCGCTGGGCGCCGGCTTCGGCCTGGTCGAAGTCGTGTTCGAGGCGCACGAGGGCATCCGCCTGGCGTTCGGGCTGCACGGCTTGGCGTGCGTGGCGGTCGCGTTGTGGCTGGTGGAGGCGCGGCGGGCGCAACACCGGGTGTTCGGCGGGATCAGCCGACCCGTCCTGGTGCCGCACCCGACGCCCGTGCGGTTCACCGGGCGGTCGGTGGTGGCGGTGCTGATGCTGCTCGTCGGCGTGCTGGCGCTGGGGAAGTACGCGGTGGACTCGACCGACGCGGCCGAGCACACGGCGGCGGCCGTGCGGGTCAGCGGCACCGTCGTCACGGTCGGCGAGTACGACGTGACGCTGGAGCTGCCGTCGTCCCGCCGGACGTTCGACGTGCTGGTCCCGGCGTCGTACGCGGTCGGCATGGACGTGCCGGTGCTGGTGGACGGCCAGTGGGCGGAGCTGGTGGCCGAACCCGAGGACGTGACGTTCCCGCTGACCGTGATGGCCCTCACCCTGGGCATGGCGGCCTTCCTGCGCCTGCGCGACGTCGCCGGCCGCCGGGCGTGGCAACGCGTCTTCGCCACCCCGTCCCCGTCCGTGGAGGTCCTGGTCCGCGCCGACCCGCGCGGCCGGGCGGTGCTGCACACGGTGGACGGCAAGCCGTTCGGCTCGATGCCGGTGTCGAGACCGTTCGAGGACGACCGGATGCTGGCGGTGGGCGACCTGAGCTACGGCGGCTGGGTCGTCCTGGTGGGCGCGGACACCGTCCTGCTGCCCAACCGCCCCTTGCGCCCGTACCACCGGACGGTCCCCCGCTTCGACGACCCCGGTGAGGAACTCCTGGGCGTGGCCCTGGAAATCCCACCGCTGCCCTTCCCGGTGCAGCCGCACCACCGGGACGTGGTCGCGAGCCGCTGGCTCTTCGCCGCCGCCGTGTTCCTCACCGCCGGCGCGGCGACCCTGGACGGCCCGATCGTCCTGACCGCCCTGTGGACGGCCGGCACGTGCGCGGTGGCGGGCTGGGTCCGTGGCCGCCCGTCAGCCGTCTTCCACCAGGACCACGCCACCGTCCGCTCCTGGCTGCGCACCTACCACGTGCCGTGGTCGGCGGTGACCTCGATCCGCCGCGACGGCGACCGCCTGGTCCTGGAACTCGACTCGGGAGCCCGCTTCACCCTCGCCCAGAGCCGCCGCCCGGTGACCGAACTGGGCGCCATCGCCCGCCGCCTGCACGACACGTCACCCCACGGCGGCGAGCTGACCTCCCGCTTCGGCGGCGCGCTGCCGGTGGCGCTGTTCTTCACCCTGGCGGCGGGCGCGGTGCTGTTGCTGACCTGAGCACACGACCGCCCGAAGCCAGGTGCCCCCAGGCTGACCGGCGTGGAGGTCTGCTCCGGCCGGCGCGTGCCGGACAACCCGTTGGACCCGCGGTGAGACGGGTCCAACGGGTCGGCGACTACTTCAGGCCGTAAGCGCGGATGATCGTCTGCTCGACCGCGTTGCCGTCCTTGTCCTTCGCGGACGCCCGGAGCGACACGTACTTCGCCCCGGCCGGGTGCGACACCGCCGCCAACCAGCGCTCACCCAGCTTCACCAGCGGCACGGGCTTCCAGGACGCGCCGTCGTCGTAGGACACCTGCACGGAAGTCCGCACATCACCCGGCTTCACCGCAGCGTTGCGCTGCACGTACACCGGGAACGCGAACGGCCGGCCGGCGGCGGCGCGGTTCCGGTCGTCCAGGACCGGCGCGAACCGGACCGCCAGCAGTGGCAGTCCGGCCGGGGTTGCGCCGGCCACGGTGTCCGACTCGAACGTCCAGGTCGCGGACACGTTGGTGGACAGCTCCGACACGCCCGCGCGATGCGCCTCCGTGTGCAGCTCGAACGTGCCCTTGCCCGCGGGCACGACCGCCCGCACGCTGCCCGCCGACCCCGACTCGCCGACCGGCGCACCGTTCCGGTGCAGCGTCGTCCGCGCCTTCACGGTCTCCGCGAACCCGTAGCGGTTCGGGTCCTGGTCGGTGAACATCGGCACGGACACCCGCACCTCGTCACCCAGCCGCGCCGCCCACTCGTCAGGCCTTGCCATGTAAGGGAAAGCGGGACCGTACACGGCCATGTTCCACTTCTCCGCCACCGGCCGCCCGGCCTGGAACCGCCGCGGCGCGGCCGTCTGCTGGAACGACTCCGGCGGGAACGCGTTCGCGGCCGTCATCACGGCGAACGAGCCGTACCAGTCGAGACCCGGCGAGTAGTGCTCGGTGATCCGCAACGGCAGCGGCCCGCCCGCCATGAAGTCGCGGAAGCCGCGCTTGTCCGCCGCCGACGACGCGCTCAGCGAGTTCACCCTCACCAGGTCGCGGTCGGCGAACCGGCGGGACAGCGCGGCCGGCACCCCGCCGTCGTGCGACCAGCCGACGTAGTACTGGTAAGGACTGCCGACGTAGCCGCCCGCGCCGTCCGGCTCCGCGAGCTGCGCCGTCACCGCGAACGTCGCCCGGTCCGGCGCGGAGGTCTTCGACGGCGCGAACAGCAGGCCCTCGAAGTCGTTGCCGATGGTGCCGCTGCCGGTGTCGCCCCACTCCGTCTTCATGTCGAAGAACGTGGTCGCGTAGCCGACCTTCGCGTTCGGCTTGTCCACGGCCACCTCGATGGTCTTCCCGGCACGGGCGTCGAACACCAGTTCGGCGGGACCGTCGACGGTGATGGCGGGCTCGATGAAATTCGTGATCAGCCGTTCGTCGCCGAGGGTCTGCACGTAGGAGTCGAAGTAGAACGTGCCCTTCGGGATGCGCGCCGTCACGGTGCCCGACGGGTCGTGCCGCACGTACGCGCGCGGATGGACGACGTCGACGAACCGGAAGAAGTACTCGGGCGTGGGCGATCCGTCGTGGTCCAGGAAGCTGAGCTTCACGTCGTAGCTCTCGACTTCCTTGGTGACGCCGATCGGCGTGCGCACCGCCGTGTCGCCGCCGACCGCGACCAGCGCGCCGCTGTAGATCCCGTCCGGGCCGTCCAGCGACGTCTTCACGGTGACCGCGACCTCGGCCGACGAACCCGGCGCGACGGTGATCTCCGCCGGCGTCACGGCGACCATGCCCGCCGGTGCGGCGTTGCCCGCCGGGTCCTTGACGTCCGCGGCGACGCGCAGGGTCAACGGGGCCGTGCCGTCGTTGCGGTAGCCGATCTTCCGCTCGATCGGCGCGTCGTCGTGGTGCGGCCACAATGCCGTGCCGAGGCTGAGCGTCGACGGCGACGCGTGCACCGGCTGCCGTGCCGCGCGGGTCACGTCGACCCGGCCCGCGCCCTGCTCGTACACCGACAGCGCCGGGTTCGGCTTGGCGCTGCCCATCAACGCGCCCTTGAGCTGCGCGGCGGTCCAGTCCGGGTGCTGGGCGGCCAGGATCGCCGCCGCGCCCGCGACGTGCGGGGTGGCCATGGACGTGCCGGACAGCGCGACGTGCGCGTCGCCCACCGGGTTGCCGATGGTGCCGTTCTTGGCCTTCGCCGCGACGATGTCCACGCCCGGAGCGGTGATGTCGGGCTTGATCGCGTCGTCCAGCCAGCGCGGACCGCGGGACGAGAACTCGGCGAGCCGGTCGTCCCGGTCCACCGCGCCGACGGTGAGCGCCGCGTCGGCCGCCGCCGGGCTGCCGATCGTCTGGTCGGACGGCCCGCTGTTGCCCGCCGCGACGACGAACAGCACGCCCGTGTCGGCGGTGATCCGGTCGACCGCCTGGGACATCGGGTCGGAGCCGTCGGTCGGCCAGGCGCTGCCGAGGCTCATGTTCACGATGTCGGCGCGCGCCGCGGCGGCCCACTCCATGCCGGCGATGATGTCCGACTCACGGCCGCCGCCGTGGTCGCCGAGCACCTTGCCGACCAGCAGCCTGCTGTCCGGCGCGACACCCTGGTACCGGCCCGCGCCGGTGATGGTGGCGGCGACGTGCGTGCCGTGGCCGACGCGGTCGTCGGTGTCGGCGCTGTCGCTGAAGTTCTTCGCCTCGACGACCGCCCCGGCGAGGTCCGGGTGGGTCGGGTCGACACCCGTGTCGAGCACGGCGACGGTCGCGCCCTGCCCGGTGTGCCCGGCCCGCCAGGCGTCCGGCGCACCGATCTGCGGGACGCTCCGGTCGAGCGTGGCCCGCACGGGGCCGTCCAGCCAGACCTTGTCGACGCCGGCCGCCCGTGCGCCGGACCAGAACGCGGTGGTCTTCGCCGCGTCGAGCGAGTAGCCGCCGACGCTGGGCAGCGCGCGCACGTCGGCCGCGCCGGCGATCCGCGTGCCGCTCGACGTGACGATCAGCGGCGTGACGGGGCTGGACCGGTCGTCGTACCCGGCCCGGATCAGGCCGGTGACGTCGAACAGCCGCTCGTCCAGCCGCCCGTCCCGCACCGCCGGCGCGGCGTCGGAGGGCACGACGTGCAGGTCGCCCCGTTCGTCCTTGCGCTGGAGGAAGAACACGTCCGCCCGGCCCTGCCCCGGCCGCACCTGTGCCCTCCCTCCCCGCACCGTGACCTGGTCGCCGGTCACCAGCGTGACCGTGCCCTCCGGTCCGCCGGGTGCGGCGCGCTCTTCCGCGTGCGCGGTCGCGGAGCCGGTCACAGCGGTCATGGTCGCCGCCGTCACCAGGCCCGCGACCAGGAGTGGTGTTCTCCTGCGGGTCATGTGGACCCTTTCCCTCACCGTGGCGGCACCTGGTCGGCCGCCACTCCCCTCGGTGACTAAGACACCGCAGAGCGCTATCTCGTTGCTCGTCGGCCGAAGTTGTCCGTATCGACTGGTGGCCCCCGGCCGGCTCCCGGCCGGTGACCGGCGTCTCACCGACCGGCGTCTCACCGACCGGCGCGGTCATTCCGCTGTCCGGCCGACGCAGCCGCCGGCCCGTCGCCGATAGCGTCCGGAGCAGGGCCGCCAACGTCTTCCCCATTCGGAGCGACCATGCCCCAGTCCCGCCTCCTCATCCCCTTGCTGCTGGTCGTGACCCTGCCGCTGCCGGCCACTCCGGTAGCCCACGCCGCCGACCGCGTGACGACCATCGAACTGCCCCCGCTGCCCGGTCGGACGAGCGCCGACCCGGTGGGCGTGAACGACGCCGGCCAGATCGCCGGCGCGAGCGCCGGACACGCCGTGCTGTGGCACCGCGGCCAGACCACCGACCTGGGCCGCGGCCACGCGACCGCGATCAACCGGCGCGGGCAGGTGCTCGTCCTGGAGCAGTTGAGCGGCAGCGGCCCGTACGTGCAGCACCCGAGGATCTGGCACAACGGCGCCACCACCGACATCGCGCCCGAGGGTGCGGGCTGGGTGAGCGCGACGGCCATCAACGCCGACGGCGTGGTGCCGATGACCTATTCGACGTCTCCGTACGGCTACCACCAGGACGCGTCGTCGCTCTGGAAGGACGGCCGCCTGCTGGGCCTCCGCGGGGGCGGCCCGCACCTGAGCGTCCCGGTGGTCAACGACCGGGGCCTGGTGGCCGGCACGCACCTGCCGATGTCCGGCACGGACAGCCACGCGTTCCGCTGCCAGGAGACCTCCTGCGCCCGCCTGGCCGCGGCCCCCGGCGACGGCGGGTACCAGGTGTCGGCGGCCAACGAGTCCGGCGTCGTCGTGGGCGCCCGCGCCACCCTGCCGCTGCGCTGGGAAGGCGACACCGTGACCGTGCTGCCGGGCGGCGTCGGCGAGGTCTCCGCGAACCCCCAGGCGATCAACGAACGCGGCGACATCGTGGGCTGGACGCAGGACGCGGCGGGCGTGCGGCAGGCGACGGTGTGGCGCGGCGGCCGTCAGGTGGTGCTGGAGGTCCCCGGCCCGGCCGAGGCCGTGGCGATCAACGACTCGGGCGACATCGTGGGGTGGAGTTCGTCGTCCGGGCAACGCCGGGCGTTCCTGTGGCGGCACGGCCGTGCCGCCGACCTGGGCACCTTGGGCGGCGCGTACAGTGTGCCGGTGGCGTTGAACAACATCGGCGTCATCGTCGGCCGGTCCACCGCGGCGGACGGCACCTACCGCGCCGTGAAGTGGCAGGTCCGCCTGGACTGGCCCACATCGGTCGGGTGATCACCCGGGCGATCCGGTCCGGGCCGGACAACGCGTTCCGGCCGGGACCGGGTCGTCCCCGACGTCAGCCGGTGTTGATGTCCTCGTGGCCCCGACCGCGCAGCAGGTCTTCGCGGGCCCGCGCGACGCGGGAGCGCACCGTCCCGATCGGGCACCCGCACACCTCGGCCGCCTCGGCGTACGACAACCCCAGCACCTGGGTGAGCAGCAACGCCTCCCGGCGTTCCGGAGCCAGCCCCGCGAGCATCAGGTTCAGCTCCACGACGTCCTCGAACCCCGGCGCGCGGGAAGCGGACCGCTGGGCGTCGGACACCTGCTGGACGTCCGCCGACCAGGCGATCGCGGGACGGGCGCCGGTGGCGCGGATGTGGTCCACGACGGTGCGGCGGGCGATCGACAGCAGCCACGTGCGGGCCGACGAGCGGCCCTCGAACGCCGGCAGGCTGCGCAGGGCCCGCAGGTAGACCTCCTGCGCCAGGTCGTCGGCCCGGCCCGGGTCGGTCAGGTGGGCGACCAGCCGCCAGACGTCGCGCTGGGTGGCGCGGACGAAGCTCTCCAGCGCGGCACGGTCACCGGACCCGGCGGCTAACGCCCACGTGGTGACCGTGTCGTCAGCACCGCGTGAGATCGACACAGTCGATCAGGCTAGTGCACCCCGCCGTGGGAACTTCTACGCCCACTTGGCCGACAATATGACCGTGGACTGCGAGACCTGTCGGGAGGCCCTGTCGGCGCGGCTGGACGACGAGCGGGAGCCGGCGCCTGCCGCCGACACCGACGCGCACGTGGCCGGGTGCGCCGCGTGCCGGGAGTGGCAGGACGGCGCGGCGGCGTTGACCAGGTCATTGCGGCTGCGCCCCGCTTCGGCGACGCCCGATCTGGTCGACGCCGTGCTCGACAATGCCGTGCTCGACAACGCCGTGCTGGACCCCGCGTCGCCGGTTCCGCCGAAGGCGACGCGTGGCTGGTACCCGCGTGCCGCGCTGGCCGGGGTCGCGGTCGCGCAGATCACGTTGGGGCTGGCGCAGGTGCTCGGGCCCGGCGCCGCGCCGGACCTGGCGGGGCACGGTATCCACGGTGCGAGCGGGAACCACCTGTTCAACGAGAGCACCGCCTGGAACCTGGCGCTGGGCCTGGGCCTGCTGTGGACCGCCCTCCGGCCGCGGG
Organism: Actinosynnema sp. CS-041913; assembly: GCF_050942485.1. Taxonomy (NCBI): domain Bacteria; kingdom Bacillati; phylum Actinomycetota; class Actinomycetes; order Pseudonocardiales; family Pseudonocardiaceae; genus Actinosynnema; species Actinosynnema sp. CS-041913. The sequence continues at coordinate 6,292,423 of NZ_CP192037.1, forward strand.
CCACCACCGGGATGCTGCCGGTGGTGGCGGGGTTCGTGGTGGTGCTGGGCGCGTTCTCGGTCCAGGACCTGGTGGCCGGTCAGGCGACCGTCCAGCGGGTGACGTCGCACGCGATCCTGGTGCTCGGCCTGCTGCTGCTGGTGGTGGTGCACCGGGGACGCCGCGATCCGGACGGCGCGCGGGTCGCACGCCCCCGGCCGGACTCGCCGGACGGGACGGCGGAGGACACCTACCCGGAGCCGGCGGCCGAACGCCCCGCCCGGCCGAGGCTGCGGCCGGTGAGCCGGCGGCGGGCGGCCTGATCACCTCGAACCGACCGGGGTGGCCGCCGAACGCTCCTGTGCCGGCGACGGGCGCGCCGGACCACGACAGACGGCTGGCCGCTTCCGACCACCGCATCGACCACTATGCACCCACGCGGGAAAGCGCTTTCCGCCGCCGGAGTCAAGCTGCGGGTGCTAGCGGATCAGTTCCCGCAGCCGGTCCACCGGCAACCCGGGTGAGCGGCGGCCGTTGCGGCCCACCATGGTCGTGGCGGCCACCAGCGCGTTGAGCACCGCCTCCTCCACGGCGTGCACGACGGCGGCGAAGAAGTCGTCCATCCGGTTCCACGGCACGTGCCGCAGGTGGTCGTAGTCCGGCTCGCCGTGGGGGAACGCGGACGGCGTCTGGGTGCCCGCGTTGCCGGTGGAGAAGGCCAGGAAGATGTCGCCCGAGAAGTGCGACCCGGTGGTGCCGGTGCGCGCCAGGCCGAGCGGCACCCGCCGCGCCAGCGCCGTGCACTGGCCGGGCAGCAGGGGCGCGTCGGTCGCGACCACGGCGATCACCGAGCCCGCGCCGGGCGGGAACGCCCAGTCGCCGTCCTCGATCGGGTTGTCGTCGGCCAGCCGCTCGCCGACCGGCACGCCGGCCACCACGAGTTCCTTGCGGGAGCCGAAGTTCGCCTGCACGAACGCGCCGACCGTGTAGGTGTCGGCGCCGTAGGGCACCACGCGGGACGACGTGCCGCTGCCGCCCTTGAACGCGTAGCAGTTCATCCCGGTGCCGCCGCCGACCGAGCCCTCGGCGACCGGGCCGGGGCGGGCGTTGTCGATCGCCGCCACCGCGTGCGCGGGCTGGAGGTGCGGACCGTTGATGTCGTTGAGGTAGCCGTCCCAGGTCTCCGCGACGACGGGCAGCAGCCACTGGTCGGCGACCAGGGGCTTCTCCCGCCCCACCCACTCGATGACACCCCGGTGGCACGGCCCGACCGCGTGCGTGTTGGTGATCAGCACCGGCAGCCGCAGCGAGCCGGTCTCGCTGAGCAGGGCCGTGCCGGTCATCTCGCCGTTGCCGTTCAGCGAGAACCAGCCCGCCGTGCACGGCACGTCGAAGTCCGCCCGGCCGCGCGGCAGGATCGCCGTCACGCCGGTGCGCACCGCGTCACCCTCGATCAGCGTCGTGTAGCCGACTTCCACACCGGGCACGTCGGTGATCGCGTTGTGCGGCCCCGGGTCGCCGGGCAGTCGCAGTCCGAGGTCACGTGCGCGCATTCACGCCTCCAGGTCGCATCGGGTGGCATCGGCCGCGTGGGCCAACAGGATCGCCTCGGCCTGCGGGGTGGTGAACGTCGGCACGGCCTGCGTGATGTGCAGACCGAGGCCGTCCTCCAGCGCCACCAGGCCGCGCGCGATGGTGGTCGCGTCACGGGTCAGGTCGAACACGCCGGTCGCCGCGCCGGCTTCGAGGATCGCGGTGTAGAGCGCCACCTGGCGTTCGCACAGCCGGATGTGCTGGGCGGCGTAGGCGGGGTCGCGGCGGGCGTGGGCGCCGAGTTCGTAGATCAGCACGCACAGCTCGTCGTCCTGCCCGGTGGGCAGGCCCGCCCGGATCGTGTCCACCAGCCTGCGGCGCAGGTCCGGTTCGCGGCGGGCCGCCTCCTCGCGGTCGACGCAGAACCGCTCGATCGCCTCCCGCTGCACCTCGTAGAGCAGGTCGCCCAGGGTCGGGAAGTAGTACAGCACCGAACCCGGCGACATGGCCGCCTGGTCGGCGACATCGCGCAGGCGCAGGTCGAGCACGCCCCGGTCCAGGACGGCCTGGCGGGCGGCGGCGACCAGCTCACCGCGCTTCTCGTGGGCCCGGCTCGGTCTCGGCATACTCCGATTCTTCGGGTGATCTTCAAAGAATGCAAGTGCGGTGCACCGAAACACACTCGTAGCCGAACATGGTATTGACGTAGACCTCGCCGAGTTCTTTGATGACCAGTCAAAGAACCGACCGAGGAGACCGCCATGCCGGATCCGTCGTCGCCCTCCCCCACCTCGTCCGACCGCACGTCCGTACCGAAGCCCGACCCGGCCCTGCGCCGGGGGCTGAAGGTGCTCGGCACCCTGCTGATCACGCTCTCGGCGATCTCCCCCGCGTCCTCGGTCTTCATCATCGCGCCGGGCGTGGTGGCGCAGGCGGGCAGCGGGGCGTTCTGGAGCTTCGTGATCGCGGCCGTGGTGGGCGTCTTCATGGCCTTCGTGTACGCCGAGCTGGCGTCGGCCTACCCGCTCAGCGGCGGCGAGTACGCGATCGTCGGCCGGACGCTGGGCAAGCTGCCCGGCTTCGTGACCCTCGGCCTGCTGATGGTCACCCAGCTACTGATCATCGCGGTCATCGCGCTGGGCGTCGGCACCTACCTGGAGGTGCTGATCCCCGGTCTGAACGGCCCGCTGGTGGCGGCCGTGACGACGGCCGGCGCGACCGTGCTGGCGGTGTTCGACGTGAAGCTCAACGCGTGGATCACCGGCGTCTTCCTGGTCATCGAGCTGATCGCGCTGGCCGTGGTGAGCGCGCTGGGCCTGTTCGACCCGGCCCGGCCGCTGGGCGAGCTGCTGACCGCCCCGGTGGCCGCCGGCGCGGACGGCGTGGTCGGGCCCGCGGCGTTCGGGCTGATCACCGCGGCGGCGGCGGTGGCGATCTTCTCCTACAACGGCTACGGCTCGGCGGTGTACTTCGGCGAGGAGACCGCGAACGCGCACCGCGGCATCGCCCGCGCCATCCTGTGGGCGCTGGCGATCACCGTCGCGTCGGAGCTGATCCCGGTCACCGCCGTGCTGCTCGGCGCGCCGTCGCTGGAGGAGCTGTTCGCCGCCGACAACATGATGAGCTACTTCGTCACCGCGCAGGCGGGGTCGACGGTGAACACGGTGATCAGCCTCGCGGTCGCGCTGGCGATCCTGAACGCCGTGCTGGCGATCATCCTGATCACGTCCCGGATGGTGTTCAGCACCGGCCGGGACGCGGCCTGGCCGGGCACCGTCAGCCGGGCCCTCGCCGCCATCCACCCGCGCACCGGCACGCCGTGGATCGCGACCATCGCCACCGGCGTGTTCGCCACCGCGCTGTGCTTCGTGGACAAGGACCTGCTGCTCGTCGTGACCGCCACGTCCATCGTCGCGGTGTACGCGGCACTGTGCCTGGCGGTGCTCAACGGACGCCGCAACGGGTCCACCGCGCACGCCGCGTACCGGATGCCGTGGTTCCCGGTCGCTCCGGTGCTGGCGCTGGCCGCGCTCGCGTACGTGGTGTGGCAGAACGCGATGGACCCGGTCATCGGCCGGCCCAGCCTCGCGATCACGGCCGGGATCGGCGTCGCCGCCGCGCTCTACTACCTGCTGGTGGTGCGCCGGCGCGGCGTGTGGGAGCTCAAGGGGCCGGACGACGAGAGCTGAGCCCTTCCCTGCCCGGTAGCGGGAGGAACACGCAAGCCGTCCGCCCACGACCACCTGACTCAACCGAGCACGGCGACGTGCGCATGGAACGCGTGGGTCGCCGGGTGCGTGGGGGTGCGCGGCCACACCAGGCGCACGGTCACCGGTTCGGCGTCCGCCAGCGGCAGGTAGCGGATGTCGGGGTGCGGGTGGCTGTGGCCGGTGGCCTCCGTGGTGACGCCGACCGCGTCACCGGTCGCGATCGTGGTCAGCCACTCGTCCACCCCCGGCACCTCGAACGTGCTGGGGCGCGCGCCCTCCGGCCACAGGTCGGCGCTGGTGGTCGCGGCCGCGGCGCACAGCGCGACCGGCTGGTCGGCCAGGTCGGCCAGCCGCACGGCGTCCCGCCCGGCCAGCGGGTGGTGCTCCGGGACGGCGGCGATCCGCTGCTCGCCGTACAGCGCGCGGTCGGCGAGCGTCGGGTCGACGGGCGCGGCGCGCATGAACGCCACGTCCACCTCGCCCCGGCGCAGCGCGACCTCCGGATCCTCACAGCGGCGGACCTGGAGGGGCGTGTCCGGGTGGGTGTCCCGCCAGCAGCGCAGCAGCGGCACGGTGTGCCGGCCCAGCGCCGCCCAGCCGAACCCGATGCGCAGCGGGCGCGGACCGGCCGTCGCCTCCGACAGCGCGTCGTCTAGCTGGTTGAGGATGCGGTGCGCGTGCTCCCGAAGCCGTTGGCCCGCCTCGGTGAGGGCGAGCCTGCGGGTGGTGCGCTCGACCAGCCGCGTGCCGAGCCGGTGCTCTAGCTGCTCCAGGGTACGGGACAGCGCGGGCTGGCTCACGTGCAGGGCGATCGCGGCGTCGGTGATGGTGCCCTCGTCGCCGATCGCGGCCAGCGCCCGCAGGTGCCGCAGCTCCACGTTCATAATCACCGAGCATAAGTGCTCCACGGGAAGCATTTCCCTCGCCTCGTGGACCACCCCTAGCGTCAGCGGCATGAAGATTCTGCTCATCGGGGCCTCCGGCACACTCGGCACGGCCGTGCACCGGACGCTCACCGGCCGCGGCCACGAGGTCCGCACCGTCGGCCGCCGCGCGGGCGACCTGCGCTACGACATCGCCGAGCCCTCCCGGGTGGCCGAGCTGTATGACGCGGCGGGGCCGGTGGACGCGGTGGTCAGCGCGGCCGGCGACGTGCCGTTCAAGCCGTTGGCGGAGCTGACCGCCGACGACTTCCGCGCGGGCTTCCACGGCAAGGTGCTCAGCCAGGTCGAACTGGTCAGGCAGGGCGTGTCCCGGATCGCGGAGCGCGGCTCGTTCACCCTGATCACGGGCGTCCTGGCCCGCGAGCCGATCGTCACGGGCAGCGCGGCGGCGATGGCGAACGGCGCGGTGGAGTCGTTCGTCCGCGCCGCCGCCGTCGAGATCGCGCCCCAGCGCGTGAACGCCGTGAGCCCCACCGTGTTCACCGAGAGCGTGCCCGACTACGGCGACTTCTTCCCCGGCATGCCGCCCGTCGACCTCGCGGTCGTCGCCCAGGCCTTCGTGCGATCGGTGGAAGGAGCGCAAACCGGCCAGGTCTTCATTCCCTAGGCGGCCGACGCTCCAGGATGGACACCACCCGCGCCCGGGTGGCGTCCCGCTCCGGCACGTGCGACTCCGGCGTCCGCGCCGTGACCGTGCGGAACAGACCGGCGGGCACCCGGCACTGCCGGATGAGCAAGGTGTCGTCGATCCCTTCCTGCGCCAGCAGTTCCACCGCCCGGGGCAGCAGCGAGGGCTGTTCGATGGCCGCCACCAGACCCGGTTCGCTGCGCCGCCAGCCACGGGTCGAGATGGTCGTCATGGCGTTGCGGTAGGACACGTCGCCGAGCCGCCCCAGCCACCGGGCGCGGTAGAGCAGGGCCTGGATGCTCACGCCCCACTGCTCCTTGAGCCGCGCGAGCGTCGGCCACACCGCGCCGCCCATCGAGGCGGGCAGCAGGTCGCGGACCTGGTCGGCGGGCATCAGCAGCTCCGCGGCGAACCGGTGGGCCTGGTCCTCCACGGCCCGGCCGCCCGGTTCGGCGTCGCCGTGCATGACGAGGTGGCCCAGCTCGTGCGCCACGTCGAACCGCTGCCGGTAGTAGTCGTGCTTGACCGGGTTGAGCACCACCACCGGGCGCAGCCCGCTGTCGAACGAGTACGCGTCCACGGACGCCGCCTGCGGCGGGCTGAACACCACCAGCACGCCGTGGTTCTCCAGCAGCCGCACCAGGTGCCCGCACGGACCCGGCCCGATCCCCCACCGCTCGCGGACCAGCCGCGCGGCGCGTTCGGGGCCGTCGCCGGCCGGGTCGTCCACCGGCACCGGCAGCGCCGGCACGGCCGGCTCGGGGAACTCGACGTGGCGTTCCAGGCTGGCCACCACGTCCACCGCCACCTGCCCGTACGCGAACGCCTGGTCCCGGGCGAGCTGGCTGGTGGAGCGCAGCGACCGGAAGTGCGGCGTGGCGCTCAGCGCGGCCACGTCGTCGGCGCGCACGGCGAAGAAGCCGGGGTCCACGGACAGGCTCAGCGCGAGCTGCGCCACGGTCGCGGCGGTGGGGCGCTTCGCGCCGGACTCCCACGCCGCGACGGCGGTCGGGCTCTTGTCCACCCGGCCCGCCAGGTCGCTCTTCCGCAGTCCCGCGAGCCTGCGGGCGAGGGTGAGCCGGGATCCGTCGAACAGGGGGGCGACCTCGGCCGCCGGCGTGCGAGGGCTCACCGCTCACCGCTGGCGCGGCCGTCGCGCTGCTCGGCACGGCCACGCAGGCGCACCGGGGCGTCCGGCGCGGTGTCGGGCGCGATCGGCGTCGGCTTCGCGGTGCGGCGGCTCCCGCCGGCGGCGGGCGTCCGGAGGACGTCCGTGCGCCACGTCCACGCCGGGCCGCCGCCCGCGTTGAGCCGCGCGCGGCCGAGGATCAGCTCGGCCTGCCTGCTGACCGGGTCGAGGCTGTGCGCGACCACGAAGGTGTCCAGGTCGAGGCTGCGGGTGGCGAGCGCGAACAGGCCGCCGACCTCCTCCTCGGCGAAGTGCTCGAACAGCGACGGCTGCGCCGGGTGCGGCTCGCGTTGCAGCGCGACCCGCTGCTTGGTCGTGCTGCGCCGGGCCCAGGACAGCTCGTCCAGCTTGCCGAACTCGCCTGCCGCGAGCAGGAAGCGCCGGTCGCCGACCGCCCAGCCGGGGCTGTTGTTGAGGTTGGACCGCCGCACCGCGCCGGGCGCGACGCGCGGCATGGTGTCGATGTCCCGCCCGGACAGCCTCGCGTACAGCTCGTCCAGCCCCGAGTCCTCCTCGGGCGCGGCGTACCGCTCGCAGTGGAAGACCCGGTCCAGGCGGTTGCGGAACAGGGTGAACCGGGTGTTGCCGAGCCAGGCCGCGTCGTGGCCGTCCGCCTCGGAGAAGTCCTCCAGCGCCCGGGTGGTCGCCGACAGGTACGCCCAGCGCAGACCCGCGAGCACGCCGGCGGCGCCGAACTCCGCGACGACCTCCTGCTGTTCCGTCATGCGTCAAACCTACCCGGAAACCAGCAAATCGTGCGTGAAACTGAACCGGCTCGGCGTGTCGGCGTGTCGTGGGTCCGCTGCCCCCTCCGGTCCGGAGCCCGGCGCTCACCCTCCGTCCACAAAGGCCGGTCGGCGGTGGGCGGCCCTGTCGGGACAACGGAGACAAGGGTTAACGTCTGGTTTGTTGCCTGTTGCGCCGGCCGACCTGGCATCCCCCGCATGACGACCCGCCGCACGTTCCTGCTGGGCACCGGTGCCGCCGCCGCGAGCACCCTGGTCCCCGCGCCCGCCCTCGCCGCGCCGGACAGCTTGGCCGCCGGTCGGCCCGGCGTCGGCGGCGACCGGTTCACGATCGCGGTGATCCCCGACACCCAGTACCTGTTCGACCGCGACCGGGGCGACGCCGAGCCGCTCGACGCGGCGCTGCGGTACCTGGTCGGCCAGGACGACATCGCGTTCGTCGCGCACCTGGGCGACCTCACCGAGAACGGCCTGAAGAGCGAGATCGAGGGCATCGGCCACTCGTTCCGGGCGCTGGACCGGCGGCAGGTCGGCTACAGCGTGCTCGCGGGCAACCACGACCTCGACGCCCGCACCGACGACCAGCGCGGGCGCACCCCGTACCTGGACGAGTTCGGGCCGCACCGCTTCCGCGCGTCGCCGACGTTCCGCGGAGCCAGCCCGGACGGCTACAACAGCTTCCACGTGTTCCGGGCGGCGGGCCGGGAGTGGCTGGTGCTCGCGCTGGACTGGCGCATGTCGGAGAAGGGCTTCACCTGGGCGCGCGGGGTCCTCGCCAAGCACCCGAAGCTGCCGGTCATCCTGACCACGCACGAGCTGGCGGACGCGGGCGAGGCCGGGAACGCCGAGCTGTCCGACTACGGCCGGCGGCTGTGGGACGACCTGATCAAGGACAACGACCAGATCTTCCTCACCCTCAACGGCCACTTCTGGCCGCCCGCCCGTGCCGTCCTGCGCAACGCGGCCGGCAACGACGTGCACGTGCACATCACGAACTACCAGGACCGCTACTACGGCGGCAGCGCCATGATCCGGCGGTACGACTTCGACCTGGCGCGCAACACCATCGACGTGCGCACGTTCTCCCCGTGGCTGCTCGCCAAGAGGTCGCTGAACACGTTGGAGCGCAGAGAGATCGAGCTGACCGGCGACGCCGACCGGTTCAGCGTGCCGATCGACTTCGCGCGGCGGTTCGCGGGCTTCGCGCCGGTGCCGGTCCGCCCGGCCAGGCCCGCGCGGGACGTGCTGGTGCCCGGCACGGTCGCCTACTGGCGGTCCGACTCGCTCAAGGACCTGTCCGGCAACGGCAACGACCTGCGCCAGGTCGGCACGCTCACGGCCACCGACGACCACCACGCCGACTCCCCGGCTCACGGCAGCCGGTTCTTCGACAAGAACGGCTACCTGTCCACTGTCGACGGTGCGCCGCTGAACCGGATGACGTTCGAGCGCGGTTACACGATCGAGACGTTCATCAAGCTGCCCGCGGGCTTCGACCACCCGTGGTGCGGCCTGTTCACGAAACTCGCGCCGGGCGCCGCCGCCGGCAAGACCGGCGACGACCCGAGGGAACCGCTCGGCACGCTGAACGTGGCGGGCGGCGGCGCATTGCAGTGGGCGGTGTTCCCGAGGAACCAGGCAGGCTCGTCCACCAACTGGGGCCACGAGATGGACGAGGAGACCTGGTGGCACGTGGCGGTCGTCAACGACGGCCGGCACACCAGGCTCTACGTCGAGGGCTCGGAACTGCTGCGCAACCCGTCCACCCCGGCCACCGGCATCTCGACGGCCGGCGACCCGTGGCTGGTCGGCGCGTACGCGTACGACCGGGTCGTCGAGAAGTCCTACCACGGCTGGCTCGGCGACCTGCGCGTCGTGGACCGCGCCCTGCCCCGGGACAGGTTCCTGACCGCCCGCTAGTTTCCGCACAATTCGGGAAAGGGGTTCCCCCGGACGGAAGCACTGCGTCACGCACCGGTGCGGACGCGGCGGCCGGTGTGACCGGACCGGGGGAAAAACGTCGCCGATCGGGCTGCGGGCCTTGCTGTGCGCTGTCGTCCGGGGCGAATGTGGGCCATGGAATTGGCAGCGCTCGACCTGCTCAGAGAAGGATTGCCGGACAGTTCCGCGCCGCGTCGGCGGATCGTCGTCGTCGGCGCGGGAATGGCCGGTTTGACGGCCGCTCTGCTGTTGAAGGAAGCCGGCCACGAGGTGACCATCCTGGAAGGCCAGAATCGGCTCGGCGGGCGGATTCTGACGCACCGGGGATTCGCCGGGAACATGTACGGCGAGTTCGGCGCGATGCGTTTCCCGCTCCAGCACCCGCTGGTGCAGTGGCTTATCCAGGACAAGTTCGGGCTGGCCACCCGGCCGTTCCCGATGTACGACGAGGACACGTTCGTCTACCTCCAGGGAAAGGGCGTCCGCCGCCGGGACTTCGACGCCGGCCTGTTCAACTTCGACCTGCGGCCGGACGAATCCGACAAGACGCCGCACGAACTGCTGCGGCACACCGTCCAGCCACTCGTGGACATCATGGAGCACGAGGACGAGGACAAGGCGTGGCACCGCCTGCTGGAGGACTACGACAAGTACACCCTGCTCGGCTATCTCAAGGAACGCGGCCTCGGTGACGGCGCGCTGGCCATGCTCGGCCCGCTGTTCAACCTGGAGGGGCGGTACCACTTCTCGCTCGTCGAGTGGTTCTCGCACTACTACGAGGACGTGTTCGGCCAACTCGTCTACATCGAGGACGGGGCGGACTCGCTGCCGCGGGCGTTCGAGCCGTACCTCATGGACGACATCCGGTTCGGCGCCCAGGTGCACGCCATCGACCAGACCGACACGAACGTCCGCGTGCACTTCCGCACCGGGCGCAGGACGCAGGAGATCACGGCCGACGAGTGCATCGTCACCGTGCCGTTCGCGAGCCTGCGGCACATGGAGATCCAAGGGCTGGACCCGGACAAGTGGTACGCGATCCGCAACACCTACTACGGGCGCGCGCACAAGCTGTTCATGCAGTTCAGCGAACGGTGGTGGGAGAGCTCGTACGGCATCACGCACGGCCTGACGGTGACCGACCTGGCCATCCGCAACATCGTCTACCCGCCGGCGGGCCAGGACACCCGGTTCCGCAAGGGCGTGATGATCGCGTCCTACTGCTGGGAGCAGGACAGCATGCCGTACACGCCGCTGGCCGGTGACGAGTGCGTCGCGCAGGCGCTGGAGGACCTCGCCAAGATCCACCCCGAGGCGCGGGACACCTTCGAGTTCGGCGTCTACAAGGACTGGGCGCTCGACTGGTTCGCCTGCGGCATCGGACCGCTGTACCGCGCGTTCGAGATGAGCGAGGCGTTCTACGACGACGTGATCCGGCCGGTGAACCGGGTCTGGTTCGCCAACGACGCCTGCGACCGCCGCCACCGGCGCTGGGTGGAGGGCGCGTTGAAGGCCGCGATCAAGAACGCCTACGCGATCCACACCGGACTGCGGGACGAGATGCCCTGGAAGGACTGAACGGCGGAAGGACGCGACGCGAGTGGCTCAGCGCCCGCACAGCGAGATGGCCAGCGACGAACTGGGCGGGAGGAACGCCGACCACTTGCCGGGCCGGTCCAGGGTGCCCCGGGCGAAGACCGCCGCCGCGCCGCCAGGGTGGCAGAAGAACAGGCCGCCCTGGTCCACGGCCGCCGGGGCTTCCAGCGTCTGGGCGAGCAGCACGACCTCGCCGGGATCGGCCCGGAGGGCGGCCACGGCCTGCTCCGGGGGCTCGTTGCCGAACGGGGTGTCCATCTCGGCGAGCAGCGCGTCGAAGTCGCGGCGGCACGCGGCGTCGTGCACCCGGACGGCCTGGTCGAGCGCGCCGGCGGGCAGTGGCCTCCCGTCGGCGTCGGTGCCGGCGACCGTCCCGCAGGCCCACGACGGCGTGGTGGTCACGCTCGGGATCGTCGTGGCGGTCGTCGTCGGCGCGGCGGTGGTCGGGAGCCCGGCGCTCGTCGGCGGCGCGGCCACCGGCTCGGCGCGTTCACGTTCCAGCCGGATGAACACGGCGGCCAGCACGATCGCAACCCCCGCGACCACGCTCCACAGGACCACGTTCCCCGGCCGTCTCATGTGCAGTCCCGGTAGCTGACACCGAACCGCCGTGGATAGGGCACGGGTCCGACGCTGAACCCGGTGGCGAGCAGGTAGGCCGAGCGGTAAGAGACCTCCTGCGGGCCACTGCACGCCAACCCCGACACCCGGAACGGCCTGCCGCCGTCGTTGACGACCGTCTCCCGCAGCCGGTCGCCTTCCTGGTGGACGACCACAAGTTCGTACTCGTAGGCACGCAGGCGGGCGAACGTCGTCAGGGCCACCTCGTGGGTCTCACCGGGCGCCAGGTTGATCGTGCTCGACGGGAAGAACGGCCCGGTGGGCTCGCGCTTGCCCGACTGGCCCGGCGGCGGCGAGGGCACCGGCGTGGTCGCCATCAGGCTCGGGAAGGCGTCGTCCAGATACAAGTGGACGTTCGAGGACTCCTCGCCGCCCTGGGGATACACCTGGACCAGGCTGCCGGACAGCGGGGCCGTGCTGCGGCGGACGGCCGGCCTGATGTCGGTCACCCGGACCGGCCGGTCCCGCGAGCCTTCGAGGTGCAAGCGGACGGTGTGCTGCTGCAGGCTGACGGCGTTCGGCTGGGTGCGGACGTCCTTGATCAGCGTGCGGTCGACGGCGGACATCGGCTGCGCCAGCCGGGCCAACAGCTCGGGACCTGGGAACTCGGCGGACTCGCTGACGTAACCCCACGGCCCCTGGTCGTTGTGCGTCATGTCGGCGGTCACCCGCAGGTCGGGCGGCGCGTCGGGGTTCGCCGCGGTCGGCCCGCTCGGCCAGGACACGACCAGCGCGGCCACCACCACCGCGACGCCCAGCACGGCGGTGGGCAACAGCCACGCGCGGAGCTTCGGCCCGGTCAGGTGGACGTCGCCGTGGATGTCCCGCGCCTGCACCACCCGGTCGACCGGTCCGTGGTGGACGTTCCGCGTCGCGCCGGACTCGTCCTCGGCTCCACCGCCGGTCATCCCACCCCCAAGTCCGGCGCGAGTGTAGCCGGCCGGCGGGATCGTTCAACCGCAGAAATCGTGGTTCGACGGCTCAGTACTTCGGTGCGGCGGCCGGTCGTCCACTGTGGAGTCCGCGGCGCACGGACTCCACCGCCGGGCTGCCCACCGTCAGCGGATCACGAAGCCGCCGTTGGGGCTCAACGTCTGCCCGGTCAGGTAGGTGCCGTCCGGGCCCACCAGGAATGCCACCGTCGACGCGATCTCCGCCGGTAGGCCGAACCGCCCCAACGAGATCTGCCGCTCCAGGTCACGCCGCACCACGGGCGCCATCACGTCACCCAGCGGCGTGTCGATGTAGCCGGGCGCGACGCAGTTGACCCGGATGCCCTGGGGCGCGACGTCGCGGGCCACCGCCCTGGTGAGGCCCTCGATGCCGGCCTTGGCCGCCGAGTAGTGCGGGATGTGCGCGCAGCCGGTGAGACCGCAGATGGACGACACGTTCACGATCACCCCGCCGCGCTGCATGTGCCGGAGCGCGGCGCGGATGCCGTAGAAGGTGCCGTCCAGGTGGACGCCGAGCATCCGGTGCCACGCCTCGTCGCTGATGTTCACCGTCGCTTCGAGCAGCGTCGTGGGCGTCCCCGACGCCTCCTCCTCCAGCCGCGACGCGAGCCGCCCGAAGGCGTCGTCCGCTTCCTGGCCGCCGCGGATGCCCGCGTTGTTGACCAGGATGTCCAGCTTGCCGTAGGTCTCGACGACCGTCCGCACCGCCTCGTCGACCTGCGCGGAGTCGGCGACGTCCGCGATCACCGCCATGCCGCGCGTCAACAGACCCGCGGTCAGCTCCGCGCCGGACGAGTCGACGTCCAGCGCCGCCACCCGCGCGCCCTCGGCGTCCAGCCTGCGTGCGACCGCCTCGCCGATGCCCGAGCCCGCGCCCGTCACCAGCGCCACCTTGCCCTCGATGCTGCCCATGGGCGCAGACGCTAGTTATGCCCTGCCGACTTGCTGTGCCCTCGACCACAGTCGGTGCGCTGGTGGTCAACGGGTGTTCGCCATCGGGCAAGCGTTCATCCGGTCGTCACCGCACGCTGGTGGCCGTACCGGGCGGACGGAGGCGGCATGACCGAGGTTGACCGACGTATTCCCACGAAGAGCGGGGGAAATTCGATCGTCGGATTCGGCAGGCAGGTATTTCGCGCGGAGTCCAGCAGCGTGCTGATCGCGACGATCCTGCTGGTGCTCCTCATCGGCGCGCTGCGCCCGACGTTCCTTTCCGTCGGGCAGTTGAAGGACGTGCTGAACAGTTCGGTGTACGTGGCGCTGCTCGCGGCCGGCATGGCGTTCCTGTTGGCGATGCGCGAGATCGACCTGTCCGTGGGGGCGATGTTCGGGCTCTCGCTGATCACGTCGGCGCTGCTGATGCGGGACGGGATCGACCCGTGGCTGGCGTGCGGGGCCGGGATCGTGCTGGGCGCCGTGCTGGGTCTCGCGAACGCGCTGGTGGTGCGGCACATCGCCATCCCGGCGTTCGTGGCGACCTTGGCCACGATGCAGCTCTACCGAGGACTCGCGGTCGCCCTGGGCGACGGGCAGCAGGTGACCGGGCTGCCGCTGGAGCACTCGTTCTTCTCCGTGCTGGGCGGTGACCTGCTGGGACTCCCCGTGAGCGTGTGGATCCTCATCGTGGTCACCGTGGCGCTCACCGTGGTGCTGCGCTGGACGCCGTTCGGCTACCGGGTGCGGTCCATCGGGTCCAACCCGGACGCGGCGGCGTTCTCCGGCATCTCGATCCCGCGCACCCGGCTGTACGTGTTGGTGCTGGTCGGCGCGGTCGCCGGGCTGGCGGGCGTGCTCGGCCTGGCGTTCTTCACCTCCGGTGACCCGAACATCGGCATCGGGTTCGAGCTCCAGGCCATCGCCGCGGCGGTGATCGGCGGCACGCCGCTGCGCGGCGGCGTCGCGACCGTGGTCGGCGCGGTGTTCGGGGCGATCCTGCTGGGCGTCGTCTCCAGCGGACTGGTGTACTTCAGCATCCCCGCGAACTGGAGCGGCTTCGCCACCGGTCTGGTCGTCCTGCTGGCCGTCGGGGTGGACAGCGCGCTGCGCAGCCGGCAGCGGGCGCGCGAATCAATGCTCGGACTGTGAAACCCCGCGTAGGAAATGAGGTCCTGATGCGTCCCCAACGGTACGTGGCGGCGTTGGCCGTCGCCGGCCTGGTCGCAAGCTGCGGCACGGCGGAGCCGTCCGCCAACGCCCCGCTCAAGATGGCGTTCGTCTACGCCACCTCGACGCAGAACCCCTTCCAGGAGATGGCGTTCGGCGCGAAGGCCGGCGCGGCCGACGCCGGCAACGTCGACCTGGCGCTGAGCGCCCCGTCCGGGGTGGACGGTCCGCAGGAGGTGACGCTGTTCCAGTCCGCGATCCGCAACTCCAAGGACGGGGTGGCGCTGGAGACGCTGACGCCGGACCTGTTCGTCCGGCCGCTCAACCAGGCCACCGACCTCGGCGTGCCGGTGGTCGCGGTGGACACCGCTCCCCCGGCGGGCACCAAGGTCGACCTGTTCATCGGCAACAGCAACACCGAGCTGGGCAAGCTGCTCGGCGAGGAGTTCGTCAAGCAGGTCCCGGAGAACGCCACCGGTGAGGTGGTGCTGGGCAACGCCATCCCCGGCCTCACCCTGCTCCAGCAGCGGCTGGACGGGATGAAGTCGGTCATCGAGGCGAAGCGGCCGGGCCTGCGGATCACCGGGCCGTTCGACTCCGGCTCGGAGCCGACCTCGAACTTCACCAAGTGGAACGACATCGTCAAGGCGCACCCGGACGCGATCGGCTACCTGGGCGTGGGCGCGCAGGACGCGGTGTCGCTGGCGCTGATCCAGAAGAACACCGGCCGGAAGTTCCTCGCGGGCTCGTGCGACCCCGACGTGTCGGCGCTGCAGGCGGTCAAGGACGGCTACGTGTTCGCGCTGGCCTCTCCTGAGCACTGGCTGAAGGGCTACGTGGCGCTGCGGCTGCTGGCCGACCACAAGCGCACCGGCAAGGAACTGCCCAAGGGCTGGTGGAACACCGGCTCGCTGGTGGTCAACGCGGCCAACATCGACCAGATCATGACCCGCCAGAAGGACGAGGACTCCCGCAAGGCCGCGTTCAAGGCGGAGACCGACAAGCAGCTCGCCGACCCGTCGAAGTACCTGCGTCCCATCGGGGAGGCCAACTGATGCACGCCCTCACCGCACAGGGGATCACCAAGGCCTACGGCGGCGTCACCGCGCTGGCCGGAGCGGACCTGACGCTGCGCCCCGGCTCGGTGCACGCGCTGCTCGGCGAGAACGGCGCGGGCAAGTCCACGCTGATCAAGGTGATCACCGGAGCGGTGACGCCGGACGCCGGCACGCTGCGGCTGGCGGGCGCGGAAGTCGCGTTCGCCAGCACGGCCCAGGCGGCGGCCAACGGGGTCGCCGTGGTGTCGCAGGAGCTGAACCTGTTCCCCGACCTGGACGTGCTGGCGAACCTCTACCCGATGCGCGAGCCGAAGCGCGGTCCGCTGTTGGACCGGAAGGCGATGATGGAACGGGCGTTGCCCGTCCTGAAG
The DNA here is from genome assembly GCF_050942485.1 of Actinosynnema sp. CS-041913. Classification (NCBI taxonomy): domain Bacteria; kingdom Bacillati; phylum Actinomycetota; class Actinomycetes; order Pseudonocardiales; family Pseudonocardiaceae; genus Actinosynnema; species Actinosynnema sp. CS-041913. The sequence continues at coordinate 6,308,295 of NZ_CP192037.1, forward strand.
CAGCTCGGCCTGGACATCGACCCGCGCGTGAAGCTCGGTTCGCTGTCGCTGGCGGAGCGGCAGCTCGTGGAGATCGCGAAGGCGCTGATCGTCGAGCCCAGGGTGCTGATCCTGGACGAGCCGACGTCGGCGCTGGACAAGGACAGCTCCAGCCGCCTGCTGGACATCCTGCGGGTGATGCGGGACCGCGAGGTGGCGGTGGTGTTCGTGTCGCACATCCTCGAAGAGGTGATGAACCTCTGCGACGAGATCACCGTGCTGCGCGAGGGCCGGACCGTGCTCGACGCCCGGCCCCGCGCGGAGCTGGACATCGGCGACATCGTCCACGCGATGCTCGGCCAGGACCTCCCCACCCCGGTGCGGACCACCGGCAAGCCGTCCGCCGCGAAGCTGGAACTCCGCGACGTGACCGTGCCCGACCGGCTGGCCGGGGTGGACCTGACCTGCTCCGGCGGCGAGATCGTCGGCCTGGCGGGTCTGGCGGGCGCCGGTCACACCACGGCGCTGGAGGTCATCGCCGGCATCCGCCGCCCCAGCCGGGGGTCGGTGACCTTGCCGGGCGGCCGGACACCCCGTGACTTCCGCTCGGCCATCGCGGCCGGCGTGGCCCTGGTGTCCGGCGACCGGCGACGGGTCGGGCTGATGCTGGACAAGCCGGTGTGGGAGAACATCGCCCAGGTCCGGCCCGTGGCACTGGCCGGCGCCGGGCTGCTGCGGACCAGCGCGCTGCGCGACTCGGCGAGGGAACTGGCGGCCCGCGTCCGGGTGCAGCCGCCGAACGTCGACGCCAGGGCCGGCCTGCTGTCGGGCGGCAACCAGCAGAAGGTCGTGCTGGCGAAGTGGCTGGCCGCCGACCCGTCCGTGCTGCTGCTGGACGACCCCACGCGCGGCGTGGACCTCGGTGCGCGCGCGGAGATCCATTCGCTGCTACGGAGCGTGGCCGACACGGGCAAGGTAGTGGTGCTGTGCTCGACCGACCTGGACGAGCTGGTGTCGGCTTGCGACCGGGTCGTGGTGTTCCACAAGGGGAAGGTGTGCGCGGAACTGACCGGTGACCGGATCGACCAGCACACCATCCTGCGCACCATGAACACCGGGGCGTTGTAGGCCTTCGACGCCAAGAACGCTGGTCCCCCGTTTTTGCTTTCGGTTTTTACGCAGCTTGACGGCAGAAGAGTGACCACGGACTCAAAGCACTCTATAAGCACGCAATTCTGGGCTCAAGCCGGGAACAGCACGCAACGGGACCACATCATCGATAGCCCTAAAAGCTGCCGGGGGACCGGACTCAAAGCAACACGCCGCCCGCAAAGCAACCCGCCCAGCGTGCCAGGCCGCGTGCCCTTCAGCCCGAGGAGCACGCGACCTGGCACCCGCAAGTGCACGTTCCGTAGCGCGCGTGGCGTTCCAGCCGTCCCTGACAGCTTCAGGGCTTATCGATAATGTGGTGCCGCTGCTTAACGTTCCCGGCTTGAGCCCAGATCTGCGTAAGTACTGGTCGCCTTGCTTTGTGGTTCCTCTGCGGTGGTGCCGTTTCGTCACTGAGTTCACGGAGTGCGTTCGGCTCGGTGGCGTTGAACCACCCGATAGTGCGAGGCCTATCCCCGGCTGGTGGATGCCGTCCGGGGGTCCGGGCTGCCAGTCTCGGAACTTGTGACGGACACCGCCCCCGCCTCCGCCCCGAAGGCTGCCGACTGGACCATCCCGACCGGGCTGGGCACGTCGGCGGCTCGTGTCGCGACCGAGTTCGCCCAGGTGCTGGCCGCCGCGTCGGCCCCGGCCCGGTCGGCCCCGGTCGATCCGGTTCCTGTCCAGGACCCGGCCTATGCCCTGCGTCCGTGGGGTGACGGCTCCGCGCCGCCGTTGTACGTGCCGATCGTCGAACGGATCGACGACGCTCTGACCGAAGTGGTCGAGGACCTGCTGGTGGAGTGGGCTCGGGAGTGCGGGTTCGAGGGTGCGGAGCTGGACCAGTTGCGCAAGGCCGGGTTCGGGCGGCTTGTCGTGCTCGCCCACCCCGACAGCGACGATCCCGAACGCCTCCTGATCGCGGCCAAGCTGAACGCCGCCTGGTGGGCCGCCGACGACCTCTACGCCGATGACAGCGGGATGGGTGCGACGCCGACCGCGCTGCCGCCACAGCTTGCCCTGGCGATGGCGGCCATGGACCCGGTCGCGCCCGCCGGCGAGTTCTCCGAGCCGTTGGAGGAGGCGCTGCGCTCGGACCCGGTGCTGGTGGCGTTGCGGTCGGCCACCGAGCACCTCGCCCGGCACGGCACCCCGGCGCAGGTCCAGCGCGCCTGCTACGCGACGTTCGCGATGTTCGCCAGTTGGAACGCGTACGCGGCGTGGCGGCACACGGGCGAATACCCGTCCGCCTGGCAGTACCTCGCCACCCGGCAGCACGACAGCTTCTACACGTCGATGACGCTGTCGGACCCGGTCGGCGGGTACGAGCTGCCGGCGAACCTGTACTACGAGCCGCGCGTGCGGCGGTTGACCATGCAGGCCGGCACGGCGTCGGTGATGGTCAACGACCTGCTGTCGGTGGCGAAGGACGCCGCCGACGAGAAACCGGTGTGCAACATGGTCCTCCAGATCGCCGCCGACCGGCAGTGCTCGGTGGAGGAGGCCACCGAGGTCACCGTCGGCCTGCACAACCAACTGGTCCGCGACTTCGAGGCAGGCCACCGGGAGCTGCTGTCGGTGCCGTCGCCCGAACTCCACCGGTTCCTGCGCGGGCTTCGGGCGTGGATGGGCGGCGGGTTCGAGTGGCACAACACGAACCCGCGTTACCGGGCCTGAGCCCCAGTTTCGCCTTCATCGTGCGCTGAACGACGGAAACATCGATCTTGCGACTCACCTTCCGGGGGACGGTTCCTCGCTGGAGCGGCCGTGGAACCATGGAGTCACCTGGTCGAGAGGAGCCGGCGTGTCGGTCGAAGGTGTTGCCGCCGCAGTCCGCACCCTGGATGGGCGCACGCTTGCCGGGACGTTGGTCGCGCCAGGCGTCGCCGAACGCGCGGCGGTGTTCGTGCATGGCGGCGGCGTGACGCGGAACGAGGGCGGCTTCTTCACCCGGATGGCCACCGGCCTGGCTGAAGCCGGAGTAGCCAGCATGCGCTTCGATCTACGCGGCCACGGTGAAAGTGAGGGGCACCAGGAGGAGCTGACGCTCTCAACCATCCTCAACGACATCTCGGCGGTCATCGCCCAGGTCCGCGAAGCGACCGGCGCGGCAGCCGTGAGCCTGGTCGGTGCGAGCTTCGCGGGCGGCATCACCGGCTACTACACCGCCAAGCGACCGGATGACGTAGACCGACTGGTCATGATCAATCCGCTGATCGACTACAAGAAGCGCTTCGTCGACGACAAGCCGTACTGGACGAACAACCACATCGACGACGAAGCCGGCCAGGAGCTGGCCGGGCAGGGCTTCGTGGCGCACTCACCGACCTTCAAGCTCGGCCGGGCGCTGCTCAACGAGGTCTTCTGGCTCAAGCCCGGTGAGGTGATGGCGGAGATCGCCCGTCCAACGCTCATCATCCACGGCACGCAGGACACGTTCATCCCTGTGGAGTCCTCGCGGACCGCTGCGGGGCGGCTGCGCGCCGAGCACCGCCTGGTGGAGATCGAGGGCGCGCAACACGGCATCGCGGTGCACGAGGACCCGCAGTACCTCCACCCGCAGACCCAAGAGTGGCAAGCGTTCGCCATCCGCACCGCGGCCGACTGGATCACGGGCCGCGGCTGACCGCTACGCCTTCACCGCTCCACGCAGCTCGCGTACCACGGCCCTGTTGCGCCAGGGCTCCAATGTCTGAAGCACCTTGGTCAGTTCCTGCACGGTCCGGGCGGAGTTCGCGTCACGGGCGTACTTCAACGCTGTGATGCCGGTCTGGGCTGCCTGGTCCGGCTCTCCGGCCAGTGCGAGCGCGGATGCCTTGAGGGACAAGAAGTAGCCGTAGTCGCGGGGCGAGAATTGGTTGGTGCTGAGCCACTCCTCGTACAGCTCGGCGGCCCGTCGCGGCCGGCCGGCCTCCGTGTGGCAAATGGCGGTCTGCATGGTCAACAAGGTGCGGTTGTAGTGGGCACCGAGCGCACTCTCCGTCACCTGCTCGTCGGCTTCGGCCAGCAACTCGTGTGCCTGGTCCAGCTTCCGCGCCACCAGCGCGCCATCGTGGCCCAGCATGGCGTGGCCGCGCGCTTCCTGCTGCGCAACCTCGGCGCGCACCCGGACCGGCAGTCGCCAGGGGCCGGCCTGAGCAGCCTCGGACAAGGTGAGCATCCGCAGCGCGTCCCGCTCGTCGTAGGCGGCTTGGGCCTTCTTGAGCAGGACGTAGCCCTGCATGGCCGTGTCACCGGCTTCCTGCGCCCACTCGGTTGCCCGGTCACGCCAGAACTGCGCCAGGACGAAGTCGCGGAGGTCCCGGTACAACCAGCCGGCCAACTCCGCGCCGACCGCCGCTGTCTTCAGCAGCTCGCGGCGCACTTCCGGTCGGACATCACGGGCACGCTTGTCCACCGCGCCCAACAAGCCAACCAGCACCGGCAACGTCTTGCCGGGGCCAAGCCGACCGTCGTCGGCCGCGCAGCCGGCGAACTGCGCGCGGAAGTAGTCGACAACCGTCCCGTCCAAGTAGCGGCCGGCCTGGTTGAGCGCGGCAGCCACATGCTGGAGTTCATCCAGACCAAGTGCGGGCAAGGCTGCGGCGGCCAAGCCGTGCTGAAGGAAGGATCGCCGGTCCAGCCGGTTCATGGCACCCCATCCGGCAGCCGTCGTGAACCAGTGCTCGTCCGTTGGCCCTGCCGAGGTATCCATCGGCAGGAGCACCACCTGGCCGTCGACCAACACCGGTACGAGCATTCGCGCACCGTCGGCTGACTTCGCGGGCATGTCGGGGCGACGTTTGGACCGCTGTTCGGCTTTCGCCGTGTCGCGGAGGGCGAGCAAGGCTCCGCCGGCCTCAAGGGCGCGGTCCAGGGCTTGCACGAGTTCCCGTGATGGCAGGTTGTTCGTCGCGCGTTCCGCGAGCGACACGTATTGACGGGTGTAACCGATCTTCGTGGCCAGCTCGGGCTGGCTGAGCTTGGCATCCGTGCGACGCCGCTTGATCTCCTGTGCCAGCCGCGCAGCAGCCGGAGCTGGTTCGTCTACCGTCGGTCCCTCGCGCTCGGTCACGGTGACTCCAAACGAGATGCCTCGGCCGAGGCCAGGAGCGGCAAGGAAGGTGCCGTCGAGTCATCGTAGCTGGTCGGAGTCAGAGCGGAACGGAGCGTCACCGCTGTGGCCGCTCCCGAGGGGAACCGGCCTGCCCGCGATGAAGCCGGGAGCGGGTCAGCCGGCGATCAGGGCGGCGGCCTTCTCCGCGATCATCGCGGTCGGGGTGTTGGTGTTGCCGGACACGATCGTCGGCATCACCGAGGCGTCCGCGACCCGCAGCCCGGCGATGCCGCGCACCCTCAGCTCCGGGTCCACGACCGAGCCCATGGCGCACGTGCCGGCCTGGTGGTGGTAGGTGACCACGGACCGCCGCACGTAGTCCCGCAGTTCGAGCTTGCCCGGGTACAGCTCGTCCGTGCCGAACTCCTTGAGCGCCCGCTCGTGCCCGATCTCCTGGCACAGCAGCACGGCCTCCACCAGAGCGTCCACATCGGACTGTTCGGAGAGCACGCGCGGATCGATCAGCGGGGGGCCGTCCGGGCTGGACAGGGTGATCCGGCCGGCGCTCGCCGGGCGGATCAGGCCGGCCATCAGGGAGAAGCCGTTGTCCGGGCCGGACATCCACGTCTCGTAGAGCGGGGCGCTGAAGTGCAGCGGCTGGAGGTCGGGGGTGGGCAGGCCTGGCCGGCTGCGCCAGAACAGGTGGGTCTGCGCGGGTGGGAGGCCCGGCGTGTGCTCGATCGGCTTCGACGTGCTGAAGATCGTCGGCACCAGCCAGTGGTCCTGGAGGTTCTCGCCCACGCCCGGCAGGTCGGCCACCACGTCGATGCCCAGCGCCCGCAGGTCGTCCGCCGGGCCGATGCCCGAGCGCAGCAGCACCTGCGGCGAGCCGATCGCGCCGGCGCTGAGGACGACCTCGCCGGCCCGTGCCCGGTGGACGCGGTCGTACTCCGTCCACTCCACACCGACGCACCGGTCGCCGGACATGAGCAGGCGGCGCACGTGGGCGTTCGTGACGAGGGTGAACCTCGGGTGGTCGAGCACCGGGGCCAGGTAGGCGCGGGCGGTGGTGTGGCGCAGGCCGGCGGCGATGGTGAACTGCATCCGGCTCACGCCGGTCTGGTCGGCGCCGTTGTAGTCCGGGTTGTACGGCACGCCCGCCTGCTGCGCCGCCGTGAGGATGGCCTCCTGGACGGGGTCGGCGGTGAAGTCGCGCAGGATGGTCAGCGGGCCGCTCTCGATGCGCCGGAACACCGGCTCGACGTCCGCCCAGGACCAGCCGGTGTTGCCGCGCGCCGCCCAGTCGTCGTAGTCGGCGGGGTTGCCCCGGACGTGGATCATCGCGTTCAGGGCGTGCGAACCGCCCAGCACCCGACCCCTCGGCAGGTGCAGCGGGCGGTTCGCCGCGTCGCGTTGGGGGACCGTGCGCAGACCCCAGTCCTGCGCGCTGTCCCACAGCTCGTGCATCCGGAACGGGTCGTGGATGGCGGGGTTGGTGTCCCGTTCGCCGGCCTCCAGCAACAGCACCGTGCCCTCGGTGAGGTCCAGCAGCCTCCGCGCCAGCACACAGCCGGCCGTGCCCCCACCCACCACCACGAAGTCCGCGTCGACCATGGTCCAAGTGCAGCAAACCGGAGGCCGACGTCCTTGAACCGCAGCGCACGCCCGTTGACCGGCCGTGCATCATCGGACCCGAAAGCTTCGTGCCGGCGCCCGCGATACCCGGCTGCGCGGCGAGGCGAGCAAGAGGCAGGATCGGCAGGGTGTTCATCCCCGGTCTGGAACTGTCCCGCCGCTACTACGCCGAGGCCGTGCTCCCGGTCGTCCGGTCGCGGTTCGGGGACGTCCCGCACACCGCCGCCCGGATCGGGTCCGGGTCGGAGGTGCTGGGCTTCGACACCGCCCGCTCCTCCGACCACGACTGGGGTCCACGGCTGCAGTTGTTCCTGGAGCCCGGCGACGAGCGCGGCCCCGCGATCCGCGACGCCCTGCGTGACGGGCTGCCCAAGTCGTTCCTCGGCTACCCGACGCACTTCACCGACGACGGCGACGTGGGCGTCATGGCGCACACCGACGGCCCGGTGAGCCACCGGGTGGACGTCACCACGCTGGACGCCTGGTTCGCCGGGCAGCTCGGCTTCGACCCGCGGGAGGGGATCGCGACGCGCGACTGGCTCGCCACGCCCACCCAGGCGTTGGCCGAGACGACCGGCGGCGCGGTGTTCCACGACGGGTCGGGTGGGCTGACCGCCGCGCGGGCAAAGCTGGCCTGGTACCCGGACGACGTGTGGCGCTACGTGCTGGCCTGCCAGTGGCAGCGGCTGGCGCAGGAGGAGGCGTTCGTCGGCCGGTGCGGCGAGGTGGGCGACGAGTTGGGGTCGGCGATCGTCGCCGCCCGGCAGGTCCGCGACCTGGTCCGGCTGTGCCTGCTCATGCACCGCCGCTATCCGCCTTACGGCAAATGGCTCGGCAGCGCTTTCCGGTGGCTGCCGACCGAGTTGACGCCCGTGCTGACGGCGGCGCTCGCGGCGACTTCCTGGTCCGACCGGGAACGGCACCTGGCGACCGCGTATTCGACGGTGGCGCGGATCCACAACCGGCTGGGGCTCACCGAGCCGTTGGACCCGGCGACCGGGCCGTACTACGAGCGGCCGTTCCAGGTGCTGCGGGCCGGGCGGTTCGCCGACGCGTTGATCAGCGGCGTCACCGATCCGGCGCTGCGACAGCGGCCACTGATCGGGGCGGTTGACCAGTTCGCGGACAACACCGACCTGCTCAGTGACAGCGCGCTGACCAGAAAACTTCTTCGTCACTCGTTCGAGTAATTGGAATATCGCTCAATCGGGCAACGAATTCCGACGTCGTACGCTGCCGCACGTCCCATCCCCTTTCCGCGGGAGTTGTCGCGTGCCCGGATATCTCGCCCTCGCGGCGGCCACGGCGATGTACGCGCTGGGCATCGTGGCGCAGACCGTCGCCGCGCGCCGGGCCGAGCCGGGCAGCGGCTTCGGGCTGCTCGCCAGGCTGGCCGTCGACCGGCTCTACCTGCTGGGGTTCGCGGGCCAGGTGGGCGGGTTCGTGCTGGCGTTCTTCGCCCGCGCCGAGCTGCCGCTGTACCTGGTGCAGGCGGGTTCGTCCTGCGCGGTCGGCGTGGCGACCGTGTTCGGCGTGCTGGCGCTGCGGTGGCGGGTGCGGCCGGTCGAGGTCGCCGTGCTGGTCCTGATGGCGCTGGGGCTCCTGCTGCTGGCCGGTGCGTCCGCGTCCTCGGTGGCCGCCGATATCCCGGTGGACACCGGCTTCCTGCTGCTCGGCGTGCCGCTGGTCGTGGTGTTCCTGGCGTCCCGCAAGGCGAAGGGCGTCGTGTCGGTCGCCGTGTCGGCGGGCCTGGCGTACGCGGTCGTCGCCATCGCGAGCCGGTCGCTGGCCGACGAGCCGGTCCTGGCCCTCCCGTACTACCCGCTGGTGTGGCTGATGGTGCTGGCCGCGCTGGTCGGGCAGGCGTGCATGGCCGTCGCGCTGCAACGGGGCTCGGCCACGTCGACGGTCGCGACCATGGACTCGGTGACCGTCGTGGTCACGTCCGCGGTCGGCATCCTCGCGCTGGGCGACCGGATCGCGCCCGGCCGGGAGTGGTGGGTGGCGCTCGGCGTCGCCCTCGTCGTGCTCGGCGTGCTGGCGCTGGGCTACGCGGCACGGCTCGCCCCGGCGCCGGTCACCGCGCGGGAGGCCTCGTGAACGTCGCCAGCGTCTCGCTCGACCTCGACAACCTCTGGGCCTACCTGAAGACCCACGGCGACCCGGCGTGGGAGCGGATGCCGAGCTTCCTGGCCGCCGCCACGCCCCGCCTGCTGGAGGTCTTCGGCGAGCAGGGCCTGAGCACCACGGTCTTCGTGGTCGGCGCGGACGCGGCGCGGGACGACGGGGCAGCCGCCGTCGCCGCGATCACCGCCGCCGGGCACGAGGTGGGGAACCACTCGTTCGGCCACGAACCGTGGCTGCACCGGTACTCCCGGCCCGAACTCGAAGCCGAGGTGGAGCGGACCGAGGACGCGATCGCCGCCGCGGGCGCCCCCCGACCGGTCGGGTTCCGCGGTCCCGGCTACAGCGTGACGCCCGAACTGCTGGACGTGCTGGCCGAACGGGGCTACCGGTACGACGCGAGCACGCTGCCGACCTGGATCGGTCCGCTGGCCCGCCGGTACCACAACCGCTCCGCTCCGTCTACAAAGGACAGCGCGGAGCTGTTCGGCGGGTTCTCGAAGGTGCTCGCGCCGAACCGCGCCTACCGCTGGGACAGCGGTCCCGTGGAGCTGCCGGTGACGACCATGCCGCTCCTGCGGGTGCCGATCCACGGCTCGTACCTGCTGCAACTGCACCAGGTCTCCCCCGCCGCCGCCCGCGGCTACTTCCGCACGGCATTGCGGCTGTGCCGTGTTTTCGGCGTGTCGCCGTCGTTGTTGCTGCACCCGACGGACGTGTTGAGCGCCGCCGAAGCGCCCGGCATGGAGTTCTTCCCCGGCATGGCCGTGTCCGCCACGCACAAGGTCGAACTGCTCGGCTGGGTGCTGGGCGCGCTGCGGCGGCACTTCGAGGTCGTCGGCACCGGGGAGCACGTCGCCCGGCTGGGCGGGAACCTGCGGGTGCGCGGCACGACGAGGCTGGAACGTTCGGGATGACGTGGCTCCTGCGTGTGCTCGCGTGCGCGACCGTGGCGCTGGCCCCGCTGGAGGGCTACCTGTTCGCCGTGCACGGGCAGTTGGCGAAGGTCACGCCCGCCCTGCTGGCCGCGGTGTGGGTCGCGGTCCGGGTGCGGGAGCGGCGGATGCCCGCGCCGCACCCGGTGCACGCGGTGCTGGCGCTGTTCGCGGTGGTGCTGCTGGCTTCCACGGCGTTGCACGCGGGCGGCCCGTACGCGGTCGACTACCTGCAACGGTGGCTGCCGTTCCTGGTGATCACGGTGATCCTGGTCGACGTGGCGGCCCGTGAGGTGCCGATCCGGGCGCTGCTGGCGTCGATCGTCACGGGGGCGGCGGTCGCGGCGGTGGGCGCGCTGCACAGCATGGTCGCCGAGGGCGAGACACGGGCCACCGGGCCGTTGGAGGACCCGAACGACCTGGCGTACTTCCTGGTCGCCGCGCTGCCGCTGCTGGTGGCGCTGCTCGACACCGGGCGCTCCCGGGCGGGGTTGGCGTCCTCGCGGGCGAGGTCGGCGGGGTTCGCGTTGACGGGGCTAGTCCTGGTCGCGGGTGCGGCGGCCACGTTCTCGCGGGGCGGCGCGCTGGCGTTGACCGTCGCCGTGGTGTGGTTGACGGCCCGGCGCGCACTGCCGGTGCGGGCGGTCGCGGGCGGGGTCGCGGTGGTGATGGCGCTCGGGGTCGGCGTGCTGCTGTTCGGCGGGCCGACGCTGGACCGGGCGGTGCGGGAGAAGAGCCACATCGCCGAGACCAATGTGGACACCCGCGAGCTGCGGTGGCAGGCCGCCGCGCGGATGGCGGCCGAGCACCCGGTGCTCGGCGTCGGGCCGGGCGGGTTTCGCAGCGACTACCCCGCCGCTTCGGGGAACGCCGAGGTGGACGAGCAGACCCCGGTGGCGCACAACATGTACCTCGAAGTCGTGGCCGAGCTGGGCTTGCCGGGGTTCGGGCTGTTCGTCGGGCTGCTGGCGGTCGCGGCGGTGCGCTCGGAGCGCGTGCTGCGGTCCGGCACACGGCCGCCGGCGACAACGGACTCCGGGCGCATGCTGCGGTCCGACCCACGACCACCACCGACAGCGGGCGACTCCGAACGCGTGCCCCGGACCGACACACGGCGGTCGATGGTGGCGGTGCAGGCGTCGTTGCTTGCCGTCGTGGTGGCGTCGACCTTCCTGTCCCAGCAGTACTACCTGCCGTTGTGGTCACTGGTCGCGGTCGTCGCCGCGGCCGATCTGCGTCGAAGGGGAACCGATGCGTGTGCTCCACGTCATCAGTGAAATGGGCGCCGGCGGGGCGGAGGCCCTGGTCGCCGGGATGGCCCGGACCGGTCCGGAGTTCGGCTGGCAGACCGCCGTCGCCAGTGCGGGCGGGCACCGGGCGGACGCGTTGCGCCGGCATGGCGTGCCGACGTTCACGGTGCCCGCGCCGCACCGCAAGGCGGCCGGTGTGCTGCGGGCGACGGCCGCGACCCGGTCGGCGATCAAGGATTTCCGGCCCGAGGTCGTGTTGGCGCACAACGTGTCCGCGTCGATGGTGGCCCGGTTGGCGTTGCTGCCGCGGAGAGTCCCGCTGCTGACGGTGTTCCACGGCGTGGCGGACGCCGACTACGCCGGCGCGGCGCGGATTCTGCGGCGGACGTCCCGCGCGGTGGTGACGGTGGCGGAGGCGACCGCGGCCCGGTTGCGGGCGGCCGGGCTCACGCCGGACCCGGTGGTCATCCCGAACGCCGTGTTCCCGCAGGAGCCGCGGGTCGACCGGGCGACCGTGCGGGCGGCGCTCGGCGCGCCCTCGGAGGTGCCGGTGGCGTTGTGCCTGGCCCGGCTGGAGCCGCAGAAGCGGCACGACGTGCTGTTGGAGGCGTGGAAGCGGGTCGGCGGCGGCGCGGAGCTGTGGCTGGCCGGGGACGGGTCGCTGCGGCGTTCGCTGGAGCGCAACGCGGCGGGCCTGCCGGGCGTGCGGTTCCTCGGCAACCGGCCCGACGTGCCGGACCTGCTGGCGGCGGCGGACGTGACCGTGCTGACCAGTGACTGGGAGGGCATGCCGGTCGCGGTGCTGGAGTCGCTCGCCGCCGGTCGCCCGGTGGTGGCCACCGAAGTCGACGGCGTGGGCGAGGCGTTGGCGGGTGGTGGCGGTCTGGTGGTGCCCCGGCGCAACCCGGAGGCGGCGGCGGAAGCGTTGCGGCTCTTCCTGTTCGACGCGGGCAAGCGCGCTGTGGAGGGTGCGGCCGGGCAGGCGTCCGTGTCCCGTGCGCACAATCCGTGCGTGCTGATGCGGTCCTACGACGAGTTGCTGCGCGAGTGGGAAGGTCGACGGTGAAGGGTGGACGCGTCGGTGACAAGGCGGCCGTGGCGGTGTTGAAGGTCCGGCTCGCCGGCATGGGCGCGGCGACGGCGCTGGGCAGGGTCCGGCTCCTCGTGGAGAGCGTGGTCGTGGCGCTGGTGGTGGGCGCGCTGGTGCTGCTCGCGACCGTGGTGAAGGGCGAGGAGTACCAGGGGCGGGTGAGCCTGCTCGCCGGTCCGGCCGGGACCGAGGCCCCGCAGTACGGCGAGGTGGTCGCGCTCTCCCTGCCCGCGCTGGTCGAGGTCGCGCGCAGTCCTTCCGTGCTCAGCCGGGCGGGGACGGCGGCGGCGCAGGTCACCGTGGAGGTGGTGCCCGCTTCCGGGCTGGCGCGGCTGTCCGTGCGGGCTCCTACCGCCGGGCAGGCGCGCGACGGGGCCGCGGCGGTCGCTCGTGCGGTCGTCCAGGCGGATCTGCTGGCCCCGGCGGCGAAGCTGCGGCTGTTGGACACGCCGCAGGTCACCCGGATCGCGCCGGACTGGCCACTGGCGGTCGGGTTGGCGTTCGCGGCGGCGGTGGTGGCCGGGCTCGCGACGGCGGCGCTGCGGCACCTGCGGCGGACGCGGGTCACCGACAGCGTGCGGGCGGCGCTGTCGGCGGCCGGTGTGGGGCATCCGGTGGCGGTGGTGCGCGACGACGATCCTGGGCTGGTGGACAGGCTGACGGTGCTGTGCGACGCGGCCGTGCGGCCCGCACGCGTGGTGGCGGTGTTGCCGGCGCTGGCCGAACGGGCCGAGTCGTTGGCGGAACAGTTGCCGGACAAGACGTCCGAGCCTGCCGACGGGGTTGCGCTGATCGCCGTGGCGCCGCTCGGCGGGCGGCAGGACGAGTTGGCGAGTGTCGTCGGCGCGCTGCCGGCGGGCACGACGGTGGTGGCGGTGGTGCTGGCGTGAAGCGTGGCAACCGGTTCGGCTCAGGTGTGGACGGGCAGCCCGCCGGGCGACGGCCGGCCGACACGAACACGCAGCCCGGCGGGCAACGGCCAGGCAACACGAACGCACAGTCCGGCAAGCTGAAGCAGGCAGGTGTGGATCGGCGGCTCGTGGTTACCGTGGTGGCGGCCGTGGTCGGGGTGTTCAGCGCCTGGCGGGCGTTGCGGCCGTCGTGGGATGTCCCGCTGCCCACCGCGGCGAACCGCCCCGAGGAGCGGATGCAGGACTTCCGGGACGCGTTGTACTTCCCGATCCGCGAGTTCCTGGCCGGCGGCAACCCGTACGACCCGGCCACGATGTTCGCGCACTGGCCGGTGCGGCAGAGCTTCAACCTGTACCAGCCCTACCACCTCGTGCTGCACCTGCCGTTCGCGCTGCCGGACTACCGGTTCGGCGCGGTGGCGTTCGCGGTGGTCTCCTTGCTGTTGCTGGTGTTCCTGGCGGTGTTGGCGGCCGGTCACGTGCGGGCTCCGCTGTTCCTCGGCACGGCGGTGGTCGGGGCGCTGCTGGTGATCAGCCAGGTCGGCAAGGCGCAGCTCTACGTCGGGCAGGTCAACCCGCTGATCGCGGTCGGCGCGGCGGGGGCGTTGCTGGGGCGGCACAGCCATCCCCGGTTGGCGGCGGTCGCGTTGGCGTTGGCTTGGCTGAAGCCGCAGTTCGGGTTGCCGCTGGCGGTGCTGCTGTTCGCCCGCGGGTCGCGGAAGGTGGCGTTGGGCGGCACGGCGATCGCGGCGGTCGCGAGCCTGTTCGTGGTGGTGCCGCTGGTGTTCCGGGGTGGCGGGGTCGGCGCGTTCCTCGACGTGGTCGCGGCGAACCTGGAGCACGCCGGCTCCACCGCCTACGGCGCGGTGGATTCCCTCACCTCGCAACGGGCCGACCTGGCGGCGGTGTTCTTCCGGGTCACCGGGTGGCTGCCGCCCGGAGCGGAACTCCTTACCCTGGTCACCGTGATGGCGGTGACCGTGGTGTTGGTGCGGCGGCTGGACCGGGTCGGCGAGGTGGCCGCCGCGGATCTCCTGACGTGCCTCGCGGTGGTGGTCGCGGTGGTGCACCAGCCGGGTGATGTGCTGATCGCGGTCCCGGCGCTGGCGCTGGTCGCCGTGCGGTGGTGGCGGGACAGGACGCCGGTGCTCGGGATCGTGGTGGTGGCGATGGCGGTTCCGTTCGCGCACTTGCACTTCGTGGACACGGTGATCCGAGACCTGTTCGGCGCACGGGCGAGTGTGACCGTGGACGGGATCGCGCTCGTCGTCGCGTGGGTGGCGTTGGCCGTCCTCGCGCGCGGCCGTGCGCGAGTCCACATCGGACAGACGTGACCACTGCGGTTCGCGGGTCGCTCTGGCTGTTCCTGGTCAACCTGGTCGGGAAGGGCGGCCAGGTGGCCGTCACGCTGGTGCTGGCCGCGTTCCTCACCGAGGAGGGGCTCGGCCTGGTCGCGCTGACCGTGTCCCTGGTGAACATCGGCCAAGTGGTGCAGTCCATGGGTGTCTACGACGTGATCAGCCGGACCGGCCTCGACCCGCGCCGGATGGCGGGCACGCTGCTGACGTTGAGCGTCGGCACGGGTGTCGCGCTCGCCGTGCTGCTCGTGGCGACGGCGGGCTCGATCGCGGACGCGCTGGGCGCGCCCGAGGTGGCGCCGCTCATCGGGTTGGCTGCGGTGAGCCTGCCGTTCACGGCGGCGGGCGGCGTGCAGATGGGTCTGCTGCACCGGGATCTGGACTTCCGGCGGCGGATGCTGCCCGACGCGGGCGGTGCGGTGCTCGGCGCGGCGGTGACGATCGTGCTGGCACTGCAAGGCTTCGGGCCGTACTCGCTGGTCGTCGGGCTGTTGTGCACGGCGGTCGCGCAGCCCCTGCTGGGCGTGCTGGCGGGGGTGCGGGTGCGGCCGGTGTGGGACGTGGACGCGGCGGCCGAGGCGTTGCGCTGGATCGCGGTGGTCGGGCCGGGGGCGTTGGTGGCGGTGCTGCTGATCAACGTCGACTACCTCGCCGTCGGGCGGGTGCTGGGCACGGAGGCGGTGGGCGTGTACTCGTTGGCCTACCGGATCGCCTGGGTGCCGTACATCATGGTCGCGGTGGTGCTCGGCGGAGTGGTGTTCCCGGTGTGCGCCAGGCTGATCCGGCACGGACAGCGGGCAAGGCTGCCGGCGGCCGTCGGCCGGTTCACGCACGCCGTGCTGGTGGTGACCGGCGGGCTCTACGCCGTGACGGCGGCGTTGGCCGACCGGGTGGTGCTGTTCGGCGAACGGTGGTCGCCGGCCGCGGTACCGCTGGTGCTGCTGTGCGGCTACGGACTCGGCTTCGGCCTGCTCCACCTGTGGTACCAGGTGATCCGGGCGGCCGGGCACGCCCGCCGCTACCTGGCGCTGGAGCTGACGCACCTGGCGGTGCTCGTGGCGGCGCTCGCGGTGGTCACCCGGCACGGTGTGGTGGCGGTCGCCCTCACCCAGCTACTCGTGGTCTGGGCGATGGTCCCGGTGGCCTGGGTGGTGTTGGCGCGCAACGGACTCGCGCCACCGCAGCTCGGGCGGACGGCGGTCGGCGTCCTGGTGGGCGCGGCGTGCTGCCTGGTGGTGGCGCACCTGTTCGGAGGTCTGTTCGGCCCGACGCTGCCGGGTGCGCTCGGCGAGGGGTCGGCCCTGGTGCTCGGCTACACGGCGGCGGCGCTGCTCGCCAACCGCCGCACGGTTCGCGAACTGCGTGAGGTGCGCCGGTGAAGATCGTGCACGTGACCCAGCCGGTGGCCGCCGGCGTGGCGGCGGTGGTGCGGGAACTCGCTGTCTCACAACGGGAACGCGGCTGGTCGGTCGCCGTCGTGTGCCCGCCGGGACGGTTGGCGGACCGGCTGCGGGACGAGGGGGTCGACGTGCACGACTGGCCCGCCACCCGCACCCCCGGTCCGCGCACCGTCACGGAAGTGGTGCGGCTGAAGAAGATCCTCGACCGGCTCGACCCGCACGCCGTGCACCTGCACAGCTCCAAGGCCGGCCTCGCGGGGCGGCTCGTGCTGCGCGGCCGTCGTCCGACGATCTTCCAGCCCCATCTCTGGTCGTTCCAGACCGCGCACGGCCTGCTGCGGCACGTGTCGGCGGCGTGGGAGCGACTGGCGGCGCGGTGGGCGCACCAGCTTGTGTGCGTGAGCGACGACGAACTGCGTGCGGGGCGCGCCAAGGGCATCGCCACGGCCGCCGAGGTGGTGTGCAACGGCGTCGACACCACGGTGTTGCGGCCCCGCAGCCGGGTCGCCGCACGCCGCCGCCTCGGACTGCCGGACGTGCCGACCGCGGTGTGCGTGGGCCGGCTGGCGCCGCTCAAAGGCCAGGACCTGCTTTTGACGGCGTGGCCCGCAGTCCTGGCGTCGGTGCCGGACGCGCAACTCGTGCTGGTCGGCGACGGCCCGATGCGGGACCGGTGGCGCGCGATCGGCGACCACTCCTCCGTGCGCTGGTGGGGCCACGACACGGCGGTGGCCGACTTCTACACCGCCGCCGACGTGGTGGTGCTGCCCTCCCGGGCGGAGGGCATGGCGCTGGTGCCGCTGGAGGCGATGGCCAGCGGCCGTCCGGTGGTGGCGTTCGACGTGGGCGGGGTGCGGCAGAGCGTGGGCGACGCGGGCGCGGTCGTGGAGGCCGGGAACGTGCCCGCGCTGGCGGAGGCCATCGCGGCCCGGCTCGCGGACCCGGTGCTGGCCACCGGCGAAGGCCTGACCGGGCGGCGGCGGGCCGAGGTGCTGTTCGACTCCGGCCGAGTGGGCGACCAGATCGCGACCCTGGTGGACAAGCTCGTGGGAGAGGGCCGGTGAAGGTCGCCTACCTGCTGACGCAGGACAAGGGAGGTCCGGTCGACGTCACGGTCCGGCTGGCCGCGACGCTCGCCGCGTCGGGCGAGGCCGAGGTGCGGGTGTTCGGGCCGGTGCCGTCGCGGGGCGCGGAGCTGATCGCGGGGTGTCACGAGGTGGTTTCCGTGGCGAACAAGGGTGATCTCCGGGCCGGGCGACGGGCGCGGGACGCGCTGCGGGCGTGGCGACCGGACGTGGTGCACGCCCAGGACCGGCGGGCGGGTTTGGTGAGCGCGGGGCTGCGGCTGCGGCACAAGGTGGTGCAGACCTACCACGGGGTGCCCGACGACGTGCGCCAGGAGTGGTTCCGGGGAGCGCGGGGCGCGGCCGGTCCGTCGACGTACACCCGGACCGTGCTGGCGGCGGACGCCGGCGTGGCCAGGTTCGTGCACCGGACGATCGTGCCCGCTCCCGCGATGCGCGACTTCCTGGTGCGGCGCCTCGGTGTTCCCGCGCACCGGGTGGCGCACATCGACAACTGCGTCGAGCTGCCGGTGCCCTGCCCGCCGCTCGGGCCGGTGCGCAAGCTGATCTTCGTCGGGCTCCTGGTGGAGCGCAAGGGTTTGCTGACGCTGTTGGACGCCCTGGCGCGGCCCGGCGTCATGCCGCCGGACGCTTCGCTGACCGTGATCGGGTCCGGGCCGCTGTGCGAGGTGGCGGCGCGGCAGGCACAGCGGGACCTGGCCGGCCGGGTCTCGTTCCTCGGCTTCCGGACCGATGTGCCCGACCAGCTTCGGCGGCATGATGCGCTGGTGCTGCCGTCGACGATGGAGCAGCAGCCGTTGGTGGTGGCGGAGGCGATGGCGGCGGGCAAGCCGGTGGTGGCCACCGACACCGGCGGGGTGGCCGACATGCTGGCTCTCCCGGAGGGTTCGGCGGGTTCGGACGGCTTGGCCTCTTCGGGTAGCTGGGCCTCTTCCGGCGGTTTGGTGCCTCCGGGCGATGTGGGCGCTCTGGCGGCTCGGCTGGCGGCGCTGTTCGCCGACCCTGATCCGGGTCGGACCGGTCGGGCTCTGGCGGAACGGGCACGCGCCCGCTTCGCGCCGGACGTGTGCGCGGAACGCCACCTGGCGCTCTACCGCGAGCTTGTCTCGGGCCCTTCGCTCGTCCAAGCGTGAGCGTCGAGCGGGCTCACGTCGGAGTCACGGTCCGGCGCGGACTGTCATGGGGATGGCGGGGGCTGCGGGTGTCGTGGTTGCCGTTGTCGTCGGGGTGGGAGCGGCGGTTGTCGCCGGGGCGGTGGGAGCGGTGGCCGTCGTTGGGCTTGGGGTCGCCGCGGTAGTCGTGATCGGGGTGGGGGCGGTCGGCTTGGTGGGTGGTGTCGGAGGCGTCGGTTTCGGTGGGCTCACCGTGGCGGTGGGGGTGGGGGTGGGGGTGGGTGCCGTCGCGGTGGATTTCGGCTTCACCAGGATCACGGCGTCCGCGCCCGCCAGGTCGATCGGGCCGGTCACGGCGGCTCCGTCGAGGGTCGCCAGACCGGGTGGCGGGGTGACGACAGCGGCCTTCGCGGTCGGGTTGACGGCCACCCAGCCGTTGCTGAAGTGGCGGGTCCACGTGCCGTTCGGCAGCCGGTTCGCCGTCTCGACCGCCTCGCCCAGGTCGGTGTCCTGGTACACCGACCAGTCCGGGTTCCGGTAGTCCTTCGTGGCCGACCCGTTCCAGCACGTGTACGGGCCGGCCAGCAGGGCGGCGGTGGCGTAGCCGACGCGTTCCTCCCGTTCGCTCTTGGCGTGCGTGACCAGCAGCAGCCACGACTCGCCGAGGGCGGCTTGGGCGCGCAGTTCCTTGAACTCGTTGCCCTTGAACGTGATCAGCTCGCCGCCGCCGCTGTCGCGCAGGCCGAAGTTCTCCTCCATCGCGCCGTCGTACCGGGAGTGCGCCGACCACCTGCCCGGGGTGAGCTGCGACTCGGACACGTTGGGAATCAGCATCTTCCCGTGCTTGTGCAGCGCCTCGCCCGCCAGGTCGAGGAAGCGGTCCATGCCGTCGCGGATCAGGCGGTCGGTGGCGGCGGCGTCGGGGGTGCCCTTGACGACGGCCGTCGAGTAGTGCTTGAGCGAGTTGAAGTCGTTGTCCGCCAGCACGCCGTCCCAGCCTTCGCGGACGACCTCGGCGGTCACCGCGTCGGCCCACGCCCGCTGGTAGCCCTCGTCCCACACCGCCATCTGCCAGTGCCGCGGGTAGCCGTTCCACTCGATGCGCTGGTCGGCCTGGTCGACGGCGAACCACTCCGGGTGCCGGGACTGCGCCGCGATGTACCCGACGCCGCTGGGCAGCAGCGGCGCGTCGCCGTCGCCGACGACCGCGCCGGGGTAGTTGCGGGTGCTGGCGAAGTCCTTGTACACCAGCACCTTGATCTTCGGGTTGAACTTGCGCAGCAGCCTCATGGCGGTGGTCTCGATCGCGTTGAGCACCACCAGGTCGTAGTGCTGGGCGACGAACTTGAGGTCCGCGTAGGTCGGCGGCTCGCCGATGCCGTACCACCAGGCGCACGGCGCGAGCGGCTTCGGGGGCGGGCCGAACGGGTCGAGGCCGGGTGGCACGGTGTAGTTCCGCCGCCGGTCCAGCTCCTCGGTCCCGGCGTGCGCTCCCAGCCGGTCCAACTCCTCCAGCACGGCGGGCGGTCCGGGCGCGCCCGGCTCCCCCGCCGTGCTCGGCAACGCCGCCGAGCAGGCCAGGAGGAGCGTCAGGACGCAGGTGCCGGCGAACACGCGCCGGGGGCGGTCACGGATCAGCGATTCCTTCGGCACAACAGCTCACCCACCGTCAACAACAGGATTCTCACGTCCAGCCACAACGACCAGTTGGCGATGTAGTAGTTGTCGTAGCGGGACCTGTCGACTATCGAAGTGTCCCCTCTCAACCCGTGGACCTGAGCGAGTCCGGTCAATCCGGTCGGCACCCGGTGCCGCGCCCAGTATAGGTCGTGGACCGCCGAGAATTCGCGCACGAAACCCGGTCGTTCCGGTCGCGGTCCGACAATGGACATGTCACCCTTCAGGATGTTCCACAACTGCGGCAGCTCGTCCAAGGACGTGCGGCGCAGGAATCGCCCGACCGGGCCCACGCGGCGGTCGCCGACGACCGACCAGCGAATCTGGGAATCGTCCTCGTCGGTCATCCGGACGCTGCGGAGCTTGTAGAGCACGAACGTGCGGTCGTCCATGCCGACCCGGACCTGGCGGAAGATCACCGGCCGCCCGCTCTCCAGCACCACGGCCAGCGCGCACAACGCGAGCACCGGGGCCAGCGCGACCAGCGCGACCGCCGCCAGCACCACGTCCACCGCCCGCTTGACCCACCAGCTCGGCCTGCTGGTGGGCGCCGTGCTCAGCCGCACCAGCGGGTAGCTGCGCAGCCGTTCGACGTCCGGGCCGTCCTGGTACAGCTCGTACATCCGGGGCACCACGAAGATCGCGCAGCCCAGCCGGTGCGCCGTGATGGCGGCGTTGACCAGCGGCGAGTCGGCGGCGTGCGAGAACGCCAGCACCACGCTGCCCGCCCGCAGCCGGGTGATGGCGTCGTTGAGGTTCCCGGCCAGCAGCGGGACCGGCAGCGCGGCGGCGTCGAGCGCGGGCGCGGGGTCGACGAACCCGACCGGGCGCAGGCCGAACTCGGGGTGCTGGAGCATGGCCCCGGCGAGGGTCGCGCCGACCTGGCCCGCCCCGACCACGATGGTGCGGTCGCAGCGGTGGAAGCGGCGCCGGGCCCAGCGGCCGAAGGTGAACACGAACAGGCGAGCAGGTTCACTCCACACGGTGAAGTTCACGATCGCCCACTGCACCTCGGCGGTCGTGTCGGCCGGTGTCCGGAGGACCAGGGTGGCGCCGGTGACCAGGGCGAACGCGGTCGCGCTGGCGATCACCGAGCGCGGCAGGTCGTGCAGCCAGGACAGCCACAGCCGCCGCCGGTAGAGCCGGCAGGACGCCCGCACGCCGAGCAGGACGGCCGCGACCGCGCCCGCCCTGGCCCAGCCGAGGCCGTCGACCACGGTCGCCAGCGCCGCCACGTCGACCACGACGAGCAGCACCGCGACCGCGTTGACCCGGCCCATCAGGTCACGGCCGACCGCCGACCGGGCCTGCCCCGGCGGCGACAGGGCCGTCGCCGTCGAGCCCGTCCGGTTCATTACGAGCCACCCTTCCGGGGGGTCGACAACACTCGTCCGCTCCGGCCCCGCTGCCGCAACACCTCGCCACACCACATTCCGACGACGTCCTTCCCACCGGTCGACAGATACCGACCAGGTTCACTCGAACGAGAGCTTTGATCACTCAATGCTTGGAATACTGAATGAGGCACCTCGACTTCACTCTTCCGGGAGATCAAGATCCTCCTATCCGGCGACAAAGGGGTGTGTCTCGTACTGGTTCCCGTCACCAACTCGGCACGGGGAACACGGGGTGGTGGAACTCGGGCCGAGTTCCCAGGCGAATAATTCTGACCCGCCAACCCGCACCGATGGAAATGGGGTCGATAGTGGCCGTCGACGAACAAGAGGCGCCCGCCGCGCCGGGGGCGACGCGCACCCGTGGCCGAGCGCACGTGGTGCTGCCCGCGTACAACGAGGCGGCCTCGCTGCCGCCGCTGCTGCGCCGGCTCGCCGAGGTCGCGCGGACCGAGGAGGTCGCGGTCTGGGTGGTGGACGACGGCTCCTCCGACGGCACCGCCGACGTGGCGGTCGAGGCGGACGGGCTGGTCGTGCGGGTCGTGCGGCACCCGGTCAACCTCGGGTTGGGCCAGGCCGTGCAGTCCGGGCTGCGGGCCGTGCTGGAGGTGGCGGACGAGGACGACCTGGTCGTCGTGATGGACGCCGACGACACCCACGACCCGGCGCTGATCACCGCGCTGCGGGCGGAGATCGCGGCGGGCGCGGACGTGGTGATCTGCTCCCGGTTCGTGGCCGGCGGCGACGACACCACAGCGCCCGCGTTCCGGCGGCTGCTCTCCCGGGGGGCGGCGGTGCTGTTCCGGCGGGTGCTGCGGGTCGACGGGGTGCGCGACTTCACCAGCGGGTTCCGGGCCTACCGGGTGAGCCTGCTCGACCGGGCGGCGGTGCACTGGGGTGAGCGGCTGGTGGAGGAGCGCGGTTTCGCGTGCATGGTGGAACTGCTGCTCAAGCTGCGGCACTGCCGCCCGGTGATCGCCGAGGTGCCGCTGCGGCTGCGCTACGACCGGAAGCGGGGGCCGAGCAAGTTGAAGCTGCGCAGGACGATCATGCAGTATCTGAAACTACTCATGCGCGATCGTCTCGCACCCGCGCCTTACCGCCCGCTGTGAGGGACGAGGTGGCCGGGGCGGGGCGCGGCGCGGCAACGGGATCGGACCGGGATGCCGCGCCAGGACAGGGATCGACGCCAGGGCCGAGTTCCGCACCGCGACAGGGTTTCGCACCACGACAGGGTTTCGCACCACCACAGAGTTCCGCGCCAGGACAGGGTTCGGCGGAGTCGGCGCGGAAGGCGTCGGAGGGTTTGCGGGTCGCCGTGCTCGGCGGCGGGATCTGCGGGTTGGCCGCCGCGCACCGGCTGGCGCGGTCCGGGGTGGCTGTCACGGTGGTGGAGGGCAGCGACCAGCTCGGTGGGCTCGGCACGTTCTTCCCGTGGCGGGACCGCTGGGTCGAGCGGTTCTACCACTGCATCATGCCTACCGACGACGATCTGCTGGCGTTGCTCGGAGAACTCGGGCTCCGCGACGCCGTGCGCTGGCAGCGCACCCGGATGGGCATGGTGGTGGACGGGCGGCACTTCCCGTTCAACTCGGCGCTGGACCTGATGCGGTTCACGCCCTTGCCGCCGCACGACCGGCTGCGGTTCGGGGTCGCCACGCTGCTGTTGCGGCGGTTGGGGCGGGGCAAGGACCTGGACCTGCTGCGCACCGAGGACTGGTTGCGCGGGGTGTACGGCGACCGGGTGTGGGAGCGGCTGCTCGCGCCGATGTTCGGGTCCAAGTTCGGCGCCTCGTTCGGCGACGTGCCCGCGCTCTACCTGTGGCAGCGGCTGGGGCGGGAGAGCAACGTCTCCGTGCGCGGCTATCCCGTCGGCGGCTACAAGACCGTGATCGACGCGTTGAAGGCCTCGATCGAGGCGTCCGGCGGTGTGGTGCGGACCTCCGCCCCGGTCCGGAGGCTCGCGGTCGACCGGGGGCGGGCGCTGGTCACGGTGGCGGACGGCAGCGTGCTGGAGGCGGATCGGGTGGTGTCCACGCTGCCGCTGCCGGTGCTGCGGGACGTCGCGGACGGCGAGCTGGCGCGGCTGGTGCCGGACGTGCGGCTGTCGTACCAGGGGGTGGTGAACGCGTTGTTCTTCCTCAAGCGACCGCTGTCCGGGCACTACTGGGCGCCGGTGGTGCGGTCCGGGACGGACTTCGACGGGGTGGTCGAGATGTCGGCGCTGGCCGGGCCGTTCGCCGGGCGGCACCTGGTGTACGCGATGCGCTACACCGACCGGGAGTCCGCGCTGTACCGCGAGGACGAGGGTCGGATCGCGGCGCGGTGGACCAAGCAGCTCGTCGGTCTGTACCCGGACCTGACGTCGGCGGACGTGGACGACGTGCGGGTGTTCAAGGCGCCGTTCGTGGAACCCGTGTACCCCTTGGGCTACCTCGCCGAGCGGCCACCGGTCGAGGTCGAGGGCACGCCGCTGCTGCTGGCCACCACGGCGCACGTCTACCCGTCGGTGACGAGCTGGAACTCCAGCGTGGGCCTGGCCGGCCGCGTCGTCGCCCGGCTGGACGACGACGCGGTCAGCGGGGCCTCGGCCGGCCCGCACCGCGACAGCCCAGCCGACCGCCACCGCGACGCCCCGGCCGACCGGCATCAGAACGCCCCAGCCGACCAGCGCCGGGACACCCCGGCCGACCGGCACCAGGACGCCTCAGCCGACCAGCGCCGGAACGGCGAGGCGTTCGCCGACCAACTGCTCCAGCGCGGCGGTGATCCGCACCGAGGGTGAGCCGGTGCCGTAGGGCGACGGGATGCCGGCGAGGCGGGCGCGGTGGCCGGCGATGTCGTCCAGCCACGTCCGCGCCGCCACGCCGACGCCCGGTCCGGGTGGGACGAGCGTGCCGAACGTCCCTTCGATCTCGGGCCGCTCGGTGCTGCGCCGCACCACGACGACCGGGCGCTTGAGCACGCTGACCTCCTCCTGGATGCCGCCGGAGTCGGACACGACGACGGCGGCTCCGCCCACCAGGGCCAGGAACTCCGGGTAGGCCTGCGGCTCGATCACGTGCAGCGCGGGCAGCAGCGGGCCGAGGCCGAAGTGCTCCACCCGCTTCGCCGTGCGCGGGTGCAGGGGCAGCACGACGGGCAGCGGCAGGGCGGCCAGCTCGCGCAGGATCGTCTCCAGGGTGGCCGCGTCGTCCACGTTCTCCGGGCGGTGGATGGTGGCGACCGCGTAGCCGTCCCGGCGGAGGCCGTGCGACGCCAGCACGGCGGCTTCCGCGTCCGGGCCGGGCAGCGCGGCCTCCAGCGCCTCCACGACGGTGTTGCCGGTGACGGCGATGCGGTCGGCCGCCACGCGTTCGGCCAGCAGGTTCCCCCGGTTGAGGAGGGTCGGCGCGCAGCACAGGTCGGCGAGGTGGTCGATGGCCACCCGGTTGTGCTCCTCGGGCATCGCCCGGTCGAAGCTGCGCAGGCCCGCCTCCACGTGCACCAGCGGCACGTCGACCGCGTTGGCGGCCAACGCCCCCGCGAGCGCGGAGGTGGTGTCGCCCTGCACCACGACGGCCGCGGTGCGGTGCGCGGCGAGGACGTCGTCCACGGCCTTCACGGCCAGGCCGAGCTGCGCGCCGCGCCGGGCGCCGCCGAGCGCGAACTCGTGGAAGCCGCCCGGTTCCGCGATGTCGCGGCGGATCAGCTCGTACATCGTGCGGTCGTAGTGCTGTCCGGTGTAGACGACGACCGCGCGCGGTCCGAACAACCGGATCAGCGGGGCGAGCTTGATCAGCTCGGGGCGCGTGCCGCAGACCAGCGTGACGGTGTCCAATGTTCTCCTCGGGTGCCCTGGAGGTCCGGTGCCGGATCGCGCGACACGTTAGGTTCTTTGGGGTGGATTTCCGTTGCACCTCAGTCGATCGAGTGAACATTGGTGTCGGACCTCCCTTCGCCCGCAGTACATTCCGGGTGGTGATCAAAAAATTCCGCAACGCGGCCAGCGCCGCGATGACCGTGGCCGCGCTCGGCGCGCCGGCCACCGAAGGGCCTCTGCTGCCGGATCTGAGACAGGCGCCGGTCGGCTGTCCCGGTGGCGCGAGCAGTGATCCGCTGCTGTGCGCGGACTGGGACGTGTGC
The DNA here is from genome assembly GCF_050942485.1 of Actinosynnema sp. CS-041913. Lineage (NCBI taxonomy): Bacteria > Bacillati > Actinomycetota > Actinomycetes > Pseudonocardiales > Pseudonocardiaceae > Actinosynnema > Actinosynnema sp. CS-041913. The sequence goes on from NZ_CP192037.1 coordinate 6,333,555, forward strand.
CTGGTGGCCGACGCGTCGGCCCCGGCCGGATCCTGTGTGGACTCCGGCCCGATCGGGGCGGTGCGGCTGAGGTTCACCACATCGGTGGACAACATCGGCGACGGCCCGCTGCTCGTCTACGCCCGGCGCGGCTCGGTGGACGAGCCGACGATGACCGCGCGACAGGCGTTCCAGTCCAGGGTGGACCGGTCGATCCCGCGCTCGTACGACCAGGCGCAGCACCCGATCCGGTCGAAGGTGTACTACGAGCCGGCTCCCGCGCACGTGCACTGGCACCTGCTGGACTTCGAGCGCTTCCAGCTCCGCACGCCGAGTGGCCGGACCCTGGTGCAGGACCGCAAGAACGGCTTCTGCCTCGGCGACCGCTACACCGCCAGGGACGCCGCCGCGCTGGCGAACCGGCCGAAGGACCCGCACAGCCCGGAGGGCGGGCTGGCGACGTTCCTGCGGGAGAACCGGTGCCGGCACCACGAGCCGAAGGCGCTGGACGTGGTGGAGGGCATCTCGGTGGGCGCCGGTGACGACTACGACTACCGGGTCGACTACCAGTGGCTCGACCTGACCGACGTGCCGTCGGGCGTGTACGACGTGGTGAACCTGGTCAACTCCGACCGGAGTTTCGTCGAGAAGAACTACGACAACAACGCTTCCTCGATGGCGATCTCGGTGCAGTGGCCGGGTGGCGGCGCCCGCCCGCCGGTGATCACCGCTCCGCCCGAGGTGGAGTTGCTGCGCAACTGCCCGGACCGGGTCCGCTGCGCCCAGCCGTGAGCACGCGGCCGTGAACGCCCGATCGCCGCGTCAGGCCCGGGCGGCGGGTCGTGAACATCCGGCGGTGAGCACGGTGAACCCGTCGGCCATCCACGGCGGACGGTTCGGCCCGCTCGCACCACGAGCGGTCAACGGGCCTTGGCGTGGGTGGCCGACGGGCGCAGGCGTTTCAGCACCGCCATGTGCGACTGGGGGAACAGGCGGGCGAGGATGTCGGGCACGTAGGCCGTGAACGCGATGAGGACACGGGCTTTGCGGTTCCGCACGCCTTTCAGGATCCGCTCGGCCGCCTTGTCGGCCGGGTAGGTGAGCAGTTCCGCGAAGCGCTCCTTCTCGCGTGCCGCTTCGGCCTGCGTCACGCCACTGGCGACCCGCGCGGACTCGGCGATGCGGGTCCGGATGCCGCCGGGGTGCACGGTGGTGACGCCGACGCCCTGGTCGGCCAACTCGTGGCGCAGGGACTCGGAGAACCCGCGCAGCGCGAACTTGCTGGCCGCGTACGCCGCCTGACGGGGCGGCGCGATGAGGCCGTACAGGCTGGACACGTTGACGATGTGGCTGCCCGGCGACGCGCGCAGCCGGGGCAGCAGCAGGCGGGTCAGGGCCACCGGCGCGCGGAAGTTGACGTCCATCACCCAGTCGAACTCCTCGGCGGTCACCTGGTCGAACGTGCCGCCCAGCGCGACGCCCGCGTTGTTGACCAGCAGGGTGATCCGGGGGTGCGCGGCCAGGACGGCGTCGGTCAGCGCGCCGAGGCCGGCCACGAACGCGAGGTCCGCGACGTGAATGTCGACGCCGACCGCCGGGAACCGGGCGTGGATCGCGCGGGCCACGGCGGTCAGGCGGTCGGCGTCGCGGTCGACCAGCACGAGGTCGCTGCCGCGGGCCGCCAGGCCGTGCGCCAGGTGCTCGCCGATGCCGCCGGCCGCGCCGGTCAAGACCGCCGTGCCGCCGGTGAACCGGTACTCGATCATGTCTCTCCCTTCGGTGGCTCGATCCTGTCGGCTCGGCCGGGGGACTTCTTGCCCGAAGACGACGGACATCTACCCCGACGCGCCAACCCGTGCCGCCGGACCACCGACATGTCGTACCGGGTCCGGTTGGCGCGCGAAGTCGGGAATCCGAGTTGGCGGGGTCGGCACACTGGGGCCATGGCCACCACCGAACCCGCCCATCTCGACGTCGTGATCGTGGGCGCCGGGCTGTCCGGCATCGGCGCGGCGTACCGCCTCGGCGCCGGGCACCCCGGCAAGTCGTACGCCATCCTCGAAGCGCGGGACGCGATCGGCGGGACGTGGGACCTGTTCCGCTACCCCGGCATCCGGTCCGACTCGGACATGTTCACCCTCGGCTACCCCTTCCGGCCGTGGCGGGAGGCCGCGTCGATCGCGGACGGGCCGGCCATCCTGGACTACATCCGGCGCACCGCCGCCGAGCACGGCATCGACCGGCGCATCCGGTTCCGCACCAGGGTGCTCGGGGCCGACTGGTCGACCGCGGACCAGCGCTGGACCTTGACGCTGAGCGACGGCAGCACGCTGACCTGCGGTTTCCTCTACACCTGCGCGGGCTACTACGACTACGAGCGGGGCCACGAGCCGGAGTTCCCCGGCCTCGCGTCCTACCGGGGCCGGGTCGTGCACCCGCAGTTCTGGCCGGAGGACCTGGACTACGCGGGCAAGCGGGTCGTCGTCATCGGCAGCGGCGCGACCGCCGTGACCATCGTGCCGTCGATGGCGCGCGCCGCCGCGCACGTGACCATGCTCCAGCGCTCGCCCACGTGGATCAGCCCGGTGCCGGGGCGGGACAGGCTCGCCGACCGGATCCGCGCGCTGCTGCCCGCCGACCTGGCGCACCGGGTCGTGCGGGCCAAGAACATCGCGTTCACCACCGGCTTCTACCAGTTCTGCCGGCGGTTCCCCGGCGCGGCGCGCAAGCTGCTCACCGGTCTGGCGAACCGGACGCTCAAGGACGACCACGCGGTGCGCGAGCACTTCACCCCGACCTACGACCCGTGGGACCAGCGGCTGTGCGCGATCCCGGACGCCGACCTGTTCCAGGCGGTCAGAGCGGGCACGGCGGCCGTGGTGACCGACCGGATCGACACGTTCGTGCCGGAGGGCGTCCGGCTGGAGTCCGGCCGGGTGCTGGCGGCCGACGTGGTGGTCACGGCGACCGGCCTGCGGCTGCTGGCGTTCGGCGGGATCGAGCCCCGGGTGGACGGCGCGGCCGTCGACCTGTCCGGGCAGTTCGTGTGGCGCGGGGCGATGGTCACCGGCATCCCGAACTTCGCGGTGTGCATCGGCTACACCAACGCCTCGTGGACGCTGCGCGCCGACCTGACCTCCCGGCTGGTGTGCCGGGTGCTCGACCACATGGACCGCGAGGGCCTCACCTCCGTGGTGCCCCGGCCGGACCGGGTGATGGCACGCGAACCGTTGCTGGACTTGGCTTCCGGCTACATCCAGCGGTCGATCGACGCGTTCCCGCGGCAGGGTGACCGCGGCCCGTGGCGGGTGCGGCAGAACTACCTGCTCGACGCCGTGCAGACGTTGCGCGGCGACGTGGGCGACCAACTGGCCGGCACCCGGGCCCGCGCGTTCCAAGGCGTCCGGTGAGCTGTCCGGCCCGGTCGCCGAGGCCCTCCCGAGCGCGGTTGTGAAATAGTCACCTGGTGAACGTCCGACCGGTTGCCCTGCTGCTCCTGCTGTCCGTGACCGCGTGCGGCAGCCCGTCCGCCGGGCAGCAGCTCACGCTCGCACCCACGTCGTCGTCCTCCCGCCCGCCCGCGCCGACCACCTCGCCGTGCCCGGAGGGCGGTGTGCTCGTCACCGCGCTCAGCGGCGACGCCGCGATGGGCCTGCGGGTGCTGACCTTGCAGATGCGCAACTGCGGCACCGCCCCGTACACGGTCGCCGGCTACCCCGACCTCCGGCTGCTGGACGAGGACGGCGACGTGCTGGACGTGGAGGTCCAGCGGGGTTCGGCGGGCGTGTCGCGGATCGACTCGTTCGAGGTGCCGCCGCAGGAGATCACCCTCCAGCCCGGCGACACCGCCAAGACCGGGCTGGTGTGGCGCAACACTTACGACGACACCACCGATCCTCCACAGGTCGGCACGCGGATCGACATCGCACCGGCCGTCGGGCGGCCCCGGCAGACGTTCATGCCGAGGCTGGGCCCGAACGGCGAGCCGTGGGCCGAGGACATGCCGCCCGTGACCGTCGACCTGGGCAGCACCGGCAAGCTCGGCGTGAGCCCGTGGACCAGATCCTGAACCGTGTCGCGGTACGGGCTTGACCCTGCCCGTGCCGGCCGACCGCACCCGGCGGTGGCCGGTCTGGGGACGCGGAGGTGCCGCTCCCGGCGGTCGATCAGTAGCGGCGCCGGGGCTCGTAGTCGTCCTCGTCGTCGTACTCGGGCGTGAAGTCCTTCATCGGCCGGTTGGACCACGAGTCGACCAGCACGACCAGCACGGCGACCACGATCACCACGACACCCACCAGCACGAGGCCGCCCCAGAACATGAGCCCCGCCAGCAGCAGCATCGGCAGCACGGCGAACAGGCAGAACGGGTCGACCCGCCCGAAAGCCGGCCGCCGCTGCCCCGAAGATCGACCGTACTGCCCCGCCATCAGCCCGCCTGTCCGTCGTCCGCCATGTCCGGTTTCCCCGGCTTGGTCGCCCCGGGAGCCTCGAACAGCATAATTCGCGCCTTCCGAGCGACACGGCGGGTCACGGGCAGGCCTGCATCCGGTGGACCGACCCGGCCGCGTGGGCCGCTCACCGGGCGGGCGGCGACGCCGTCGACCAGCGCCCGACGTGGGCACCACACGGTAGAGCACGCCGTTGTGATCTTGATCTCGGGCGGTTCGCGCGGGTCGCCGGATCGGCGGCGCGGGGAGCGCTAGACTCGGCGGCGCACGACTGGCGTCGGGTGGTCCACCACCGGGGAGTGCAAGCGAGTCGGCATCGCACGCCTGGGTGCCCCTCATTCGGTCACGAGTGAGGAGTACCGCCATGGCAGCACGCGTCCTGGACGGCACGGCCGTGTCGCGGTCGCTGTTGGAGTCCACCGCCGAACGGGCCCGTACGTTCGCGGACAGTGCCGGCCGCCCCCCTGCGTTGGCCACCGTCCTGGTCGGTGACGATCCCGCCTCGCGGACGTACGTGAAGATGAAGCGCTCGCGGTGCGCACGGGTCGGCATCGCGTCCCGCGCGGTGGAGTTGCCCGCCGACACGTCGACCGAGCGGTTGGTGGAGGAGATCGCCGCGCTGTCCGCCGATCCCGCGGTGGACGGGATCCTGTTGCAGCACCCGGTGCCGGGGCAGATCGACGAGCGGGCGGCGTTCGAGGCGATCGCGCCGGGCAAGGACGTCGACGGGGTCACCATGCACAGCTTCGCCGCGATGGCGTTCGGGGAGCCCGGTTTCCACTCGTGCACGCCGGGCGGGATCCTGCGGCTGCTGGACGCTTACGACATCGGGCTGGCCGGCAGGCGTGCCGTGGTGGTGGGGCGCAGCCCGATCCTCGGCAAGCCGGTCGGGATGCTCCTGCTGGCCCGCGACGCGACGGTCACCTACTGCCACTCGCGGACGGTGGACCTGGCCGAGGTGGTGCGCGAGGCGGACGTCGTGGTGGCCGCGGTGGGCAGGCCGGAGCTGGTCCGCGGGGAGTGGATCAAGCCGGGCGCGGTGGTGGTGGACGCGGGGTACAACCCCGGCAACGTCGGTGACGTCGAGTACGCGGCGGCGGCGGAGCGGGCCGGGCACATCACGCCGGTGCCGGGCGGGGTCGGGCCGATGACGATCGCCCTGCTGCTGGAGCAGACCGTCCAGGCGGCGGAGGCCAAGGGCTGACCGGGACATGCGGCCGGCTCACGAGGGCCGACGGGGGGGACACGAGCCGGGGCGGCCTGCGGAGGGTGACACGAGCCGGGGCCGCCGCGGAGGCCTTGCGACCGGTCGCTCGCGGAGAGCGGCCGGCCGCAAGGCCTCGCGGGCGGAGGTCCGGCTCACCCGACCGGCACGCCGGCGGCCAGCCGGACCTCCGTGCCCTCGAACCGGGACCGGGTGCGGCGGTCGTGGGTCACGACGACCAGTGCGCCCGGGTAGTCGGCCAGCGCCTGCTCCAGGTCCTCCACCAGGGCCGGCGACAGGTGGTTCGTCGGCTCGTCCAGCAACAGCAGGTCCACCGGCTCGGTGACCAGCCGGGCCAGTTCGACCCGGCGGCGGCGGCCGTAGGACAGCTCGCCGAGCCGCAGCCCCAGGTCCCTCGGCGCGAACAGGCCCAGCGACAGCAGCCGGTCCACGTGGTCGTCGGGGTGGCCCCGGCCCTGCGCGAAGGCCTCCCGCACGGTCAGCTCCGGCCGCCACGGCGTCTCCTCCTGCCGCAGGTGCCCCACCCCGGCCGGGGTGACGACGTGCCCGGCGTCCGGCGCCAGCTCGCCCGCCAGCACCCGCACGAGCGTGGTCTTGCCCGCGCCGTTCGGGCCGGTGACGAGGAGCCGTTCACCCGGCCGGATCGCCAGGTGCGGCACGTGCAGCCGGTCGCCGACCCGCACGTCGTGCAGCTCGGCCACCCAGTCCGCCTCGGCCGTGGCGATCCGCGCGGTGAACCGCAGCGGGTCCGGTGGCGGCGCGACCGGGTGCTCGGTGAGCCGGGCGACCCTCTCCTTGGCGTTGCGGACGCGGCTCATCGCGCCGTGGCCGCGGCCCCTCGCCCGGAACGGGCCGGCCGCGAACACCGCCAGCGGCAGCTTGCGCGGGATGGCGTCCAGGCGGGCCACCGCCGACTCGGCCAGCCTGCGGTGCCGGGCCAGTTCCTCCTTCCACTCCTCGTGCTCGCGCAGCCGGCGGGCGCGGGCGGCGGCCTTGGCGACGAGGTAGCCGTCGTAGCCGTCGCCGTAGCGGGTCACCCGTCCCTCCTCGACCTCCAGGATGGTGTCGGTCACGCGGGCCAGGAACACGCGGTCGTGGGTGATCGCGACGACCGTGCCGCGGTGGCCGGCCAGGTGCTGTTCGAGCCACGCCACCGCCTGGTCGTCCAGGTCGTTGGTCGGCTCGTCCAGCAGCAGCAGTTCCGGCTCGGACGCCAGCGTCGCCGCCAGCGCCAGCCGGGACCGCTCGCCGCCGGACAGCGTGCCCAGCGGCCGGGACCGGTCCAGACCCGGCAGGCCGAGGCCGTGCAGGGCGATGTCCACCCTGGTGTCGGCCTCGTACCCGCCGCGCGCCTCGAACCGGTCGACCAGCCCGGCGTAGTGCGCGAGGTCGGTCAGCCCGTCGGCCTCGGCCGACCTGATCCGCGCTTCGAGGTCGCGGAGGTCGGCGAGGGCGAGGTCGATCGCGTCCGCCACGGTGGCGTGCGGCGGCAGGTCCAGGGTCTGCGGCAGGTAGCCGACGCCGCCGGGCGCGACCACGGTGAGGTCGCCGTTGTCGGCGGCCAGCTTGCCCGCGACCAGCGCGAGCAGGGTCGACTTGCCGGAGCCGTTGTCGCCGACGACGCCGACCTTCTCCCCCGGCTTCACGGTCAGCGAGATCCCGTCGAGCACCACGTGGTCGGCGTAGCGCTTGGTGACGTCATGAAGGGTCAGTTGCGCGGTGCGCAAGGCGTGCTCCTGTTCTCGGCCGCGGAACGGCCGAGTCGATCGGGTGCGGTGGATGGCGAGGCCGCGCCGCGGAGCCGTGCTCTACGCGGACGCGATACCGATCACAGGAAGTACAAAGTGCCCATAGATTTGACCACCCTACGCGAACGTCGGTTGATCGACAAGTAGGAAAATACCTGCTGGCACGTCATCCGCGCGCGTCCGGATGGCGTATTCCCGATTACGACAACAGGGCAATGACAGTGCGTAGCACTCTTGTCAACAAACGTGACTCGTGTCACCCCTAATGGGCGACCTCTTGCCCTGGTGAGTTACCAACGGTTACGTTCCTCGGCGCACATCACGGTTCGATCACTTGTAGGACACGGGCCCGTCATCCCCGAGGCGGCCCGGCCTGGATCCCCCGCCAGGTCGACGGTGGTCGAACTCCCCGACGCAGGAGGCCCCACCCTTGGCTCGCCACAGGAAACCCCGTGGGCAGCAGCCGATCGTCTACACGGTCAGCGCGCAGTCCCCGGGCTACATCGGCGCGCACCGTGCCGAACCGGATCGGAAGCTGCCGAAGCGACTCGGCGCCGTCGCCGTCGCGGTCGGCATCGCGACCGGCGCGGGCGCGGCGGCCCACGCCATGAGCAGCGGCGCGCTCGACCCCCAGGCGGGCGGCGCGGACTTCGGCGGCTGGCCGGACGACCACGTCCGCACCGGCAAGGTCGACACCGTGCACGCGATCGACCTCGGCTCCGAGACGGCCCGCATGATCCGCCAGGAGCAGCTCACCGCCCTCCAGGCGTTCTCCCAGGCGAGCGGTGTCGCGCAGGGCGGCTACACGGCGCGCCAGCAGGCCGCCGCCGAGAAGGCCGCCAAGGACGCGAAAGACGCCGAAGAGGCGCGCAAGTCGCCCCACCAGCGGCAGGTCGAGGGCTGGATCCGGGAAGCCATCGCGATCCTCGCGGCCAACGGCACCCCGATCACCGAGGACAGCGTGGACGAGATCTACACGATCGTCCAGAAGGAGTCCAACGGCAACCCGAACGCCGTCAACAACTGGGACTCCAACGCCGCGCGCGGCACCCCGTCCAAGGGCCTGATGCAGTGCATCGACCCCACGTTCCAGTCCTACAAGCTGGCCGGGCACGACAACATCCTCAACCCGGTGGACAACATCATCGCGGGTGTCCGCTACACCTACGCCCGGTACGGCGGGTTCGGCAACCACCCGGGCCTGGTGTCGATGAACAACGGCACGGGCTACCGGGGCTACTGACCCCGGCTCGGGTCGACCGATCTCCCCGACCCGAGCCCCGACCCGATCGTTTTCCGACCCGATCGCCCGACCCGGTCGATTCCCGGCCCGATCCCTGACCCGGTCGACTTCCCGACCCGGTCCCTGCGGCCTCACGCGGCCGATCGGACAGCCGTGGCCTCCGCGATCTTTCACCGGGGCGGCGACCCCCTCAGCGGGTCGCCGCCCCTGTCCAGCCCGCGACGGAGCCCTGTTGGTTTCCCTCGCCCACGTTTCCCTCGCCCACGTTCCCCTCGCCCGTCACGCGACAGCCGCGCTGACCCGCAGGTGGCGGGCGCAGTTCGGGCAGATCGGCCAATCCCGCCACGTGTACGAGCCCCGGTCCGGGGTGGGCAGGCACAGCGCCCGGCACACCGCCCGGTAGCGGTCGCCCACGTGGGCCGAGTGGTGTGCCGGTTCGTTCGCCGGCACCAGGTGGCGCTGCTCGGCGAAGACGCCGGGCAGCAGACGACCGGTTGTCACGAGTCCTCCCGGGTGGTCGTCGGGAGGCCGGTGGGGCGCTCGGGGCGACTGGCGCCCCGAGCGGTCACTAAGTTGGGGAGGCGGCCCTCCCCCCTGGCCCCCCTAGGTTGCAAGACCGCCTCGGGTGCCAGTGTGCGCGACCGGCCGTGTGTATACCTTGCACGGTCCTGCAATGCGCAGGTCAGGGACGGTTTCGGGAGGTCGCCGGAGTGGACTTCGGGCTGCTCGGCGAGGTCACCGCGCGGGTCGGCGGGCGGCCGGCCGACCTCGGTCCGGCCCGGCAGCGGTGCGTGCTGGCCGCGCTGGCGGTCGACATCGGCCGGGTGGTGCCGGTCGACCGGTTGGTCCGACGGGTCTGGGGCGACGACCCGCCGGCCCGGGTGCGGGGGACGCTGTCCAGCTACGTCTCCCGGCTCCGGCAGGCCCGAGTGGACATTGTGCTCCGTTCCGGCGGATATGTCCTGGTGGCCGACGAATCCGCGGTGGACCTGCACCGGTTCCGCGCGCTGCGCGTCCGGTCCCGGGCCTCCGACGACCGCACCGCCGAACGGCTGCTGGCCGAGGCGGTCGGGCTGTGGCGGGGCGCGGCGCTGACCGGTCTGGACGGCGACTGGGCGACGTCCGAACGCGACCGGCTGGGGCTGGAGCGGCTGGACGTGGAGTGCGACCACACCGAGCTGCGGCTGCGGCTGGGGCACGGCGACCAGTTGGTGGCCGAGCTGTCCGCCCGTGCCGCCGAGCACCCGCTGGACGAACGGGTCGCCGGCCACTACCTGCTCGCCCTGTACCGGGCCGGCCGTGCGGCCGAGGCCTTGGAGCACTACCAGCGGGTCCGCGCGCGGTTGGCGGACGAACTCGGCGCGGACCCCGGCGCCGCGCTCGGGCTGCTGCACCAGCGGATCCTCACCGCCGACCCGACCCTGTCCGCGGCCACCGAACCCGTCCAGGCGGGCCACCGGCCCGCGGCGCCGCCGGTGCCCCGGCAGCTACCCGCCGTGCCGACGTCGTTCGTCGGCCGCGCGGAGGAGCTGGACCGGCTCGACGCCGACGGCACGACGGTGATCGCGGGCCCCGGCGGGGTGGGCAAGACCTGGCTGGCGCTGTGCTGGGCGCACCGCGAGGCCGACCGCTTCCCGGACGGCCAGCTATTCGTGGACCTGCGCGGCTTCGGCCCCGAGGGCACGCCGATGCCGCCCCCGGTGGCCGTGCGCGGGTTCCTGGACGCGCTCGGCGTCGACCCCGCCCGCCTCCCGGTCGACCCGCACGCGCAGGCCGCGCTGTTCCGCAGCCTGGTGGCGGACAAGCGGGTGCTGCTGGTGATCGACAACGCCGCCGACACCGCCCAGGTCGCGCCGCTGCTGCCCGGCGGCCCGGCCAACACGGTCGTGGTCACCAGCCGCAACCGGCTGCCCGGCCTGACCACCGTGCACGGCGCGCGCCACCTCTCCCTGGACGTGCTCACCGACACCGAGGCGCGCGCCCTGTTCACCGCCCGGCTGGGCGCGGACCGCGTGGCGGCCGAACCCGACGCCGTCGCCGACCTGATCGCGCTGTCCGGCGGGTTCCCGCTGGCGCTGGGCATCGTCGCCGGCCGCGCCCACGGGCACCCGGCGCTCCCCCTGGCGACGCTCGCCGCCGAACTGCGCGACCTCGGTCTGGGCGCGCTGGACGACGACGACCCGGCCGCGAGCCTGCCCGCCGTGCTGTCGTGGTCGCGCCGAGCGCTCACCGCCGACCAGGCCCGCGTGTTCGCCGTGCTCGGCATCGCGCCCGGCCCGGACGTCAGCCTGCCCACCGCCGCCGCGCTCACCGGACTGCCCGCCGACCGGGCACGGGCCGTGCTGCGTGCCCTGGAGCAGGCGTCCCTGCTGGTCCAGGACGCGCGCGGCCGGTACCGGATGCACGACCTGATCCGCCGGTTCGCCGCCGACACACCACTGCCGGCCGAGCAGCGGTCCGCCGCCCTGCACCGCTTCGTGGACTTCCACCTGCACACGGCGTTCGCCGCCCGCCGCGTGCTGAACCCGCACGCCACGTCCGTCGACCTCGATCCCCCGGCGCCCGGCGCGGACCCCCACCCGCTGCCGGACGACCCGTCGGCGATGGCGTGGTTCGACACCGAGCACCGCGGCATCCTGGCCGCCCAGCACACCGCCGTCGCACTGGGCAGGCACCAGGCGGTGTGGCAGCTCGCGTGGACGCTGACCTCGTTCCACCTGCGGCGAGGCCACAGCCACGACAACCTCGCCGCGTGGCGGACGGCCATGGACGCCGCCGACCACCTGGGCGACCCCGTGATCCAGACCCGCGTGCACCGCCTGCTGGGCGACGCGCTGGTGGAGGTCGGCCGGCACGACGAGGGCGTCGACCACCTGCACCAGGCGCTGGCGCTGGCCGTGAAGAGCGACGACCTGCTGAACCAGGGTCAGGTGCACCGGACCCTGTCGTGGGCGTGGGACGAGCAGGGCGACGGCAGGCAGGCCTTGGCGCACGCGCGCCACGCCCTGGACATCTACCGGGCGCTGGACGACCCGACCGGCGAGGCGGACGCGCTCAACGGCGTCGGCTGGTTCGCGGCCCGCCTCGGCGACCACGACCAGGCCCGCGAACACTGCGCGGCGGCTCTTGCCCTGCACCGGGCACACCGGTACCGGTACGGCGAGGCGAACACCCTCGACAGCCTTGCCTACATCGCCCACCACACCGGTGAGTTCGCGGTGGCGATCGGCCACTACCGCGCGGCTCTCGACCTGTTCCGCGAGTTGGGCGGCACCTTGCAGGCGGCGGGGACGCTGGAGAAGCTGGGCGACTCGCACCTGGCGGCGGGCCAGTCCGCGGATGCCCGCGCGGCTTGGCGGGAGGCCTTGGACCTGTTCCGGGCACAGGGCCGTGCCGAGGACGCCGACCGGATGCGGGACAAACTCACCACGCCACCCGCCTGACACCCGACCGCCGTTCGCCTGCCCGCCGACCTCCGAGCCCGCCGGCGCAGCCGACCGGCGGTCTCCGGCCGAACAGCGCAGCCGCTCCTACTGCGGCAGGTCCAGCGCGCCTGTGACCAGGCACTAAAGCATTACGACAGCGAAGCTCAAACCGGCCGACGCAGACTGGTGCGGTGCACGGGCGGGGAGCGCGCGAAACGCCGCACCACCCGCCGTGAACCCGGAGACGGTCGCCGTGGCTATGCCGGCGCTGGCCACGGCCGACCCTCCGGTCCGCCAAGCCCACTCCCGAAGTTTCCCGCCGCGTCGAACGGGTGAACCATGCGCCCCGGGGGAACCGATTTCCCTCCCGGCACGACTACCTGACGTGTCGGGTGCTTCCCCCTTGATGCTCCCGGCGCCGCACGGAACGTGCTCACGCCGGGCCGGTCCCGCCTCTCCGACTGGCCCACCGGCCCGGCGTCACACGGCAGGCCGACGCCCGACCACGGCCCGGCCGGTCAGCACGAGCGCGCCCACGATCAGCGCCAGGCCCAGCACCTCGCCCGCCCGCAGCCCGGTCACCCGCGCCGCACCCACCAGCAGCGCCCCCGCCACCAGCAGGCCGCCCGCCCACCGCCACGACCGGTTCACCAGGCCCACCGCCGCCAGCGCCAGTCCGGTGAACAGCAGCGCCGGGCCCGCCTGGTAGAAGACCAGCGCGAACACCGGCGACTCCTGGATGGTGTCGAACATCGCCCCGGCCGCCGCCCGCTCGCCGTGCGCCAGCCGCAGCACGGTGAAGTCGATGACGAACTGCCCCGCCAGCGCGAGCGCCCCGGCGACGGTGAGGACGAGCGCCGGCACCCGGATCCACGGTGGACTCGCGTCCCGCAGCAGGGCGTCCAGCCGGACCGCCACCGGCAGCATCGCCACCGTGCCCAGCAGGAACACCAGGTGGGACAGCGTCCACACGTTCGGCATCATCATCAGCACCACGCCGACGAGCAGCAGCACGGGACCGGTGACGAGCGTGACGACAGTGCGCATGGCGGAACTCCTCGAAGTCGGTGACCCGGCAACTGTCGCCGCGGCGTCCCGGTCCGCGCATCGCCGGCGCGAGGGAGTCCCGAGCCGGCTCGCACGGGTGAGGACACCGCTCGCGCGGCGGAGCTAAAGTCGGCCCGGTCGAGGGGAATTCCATGTCGATGCGCCGCTTGCGCGCCCTGTCGCCAGCCTCGGTCGACGTGATGCTGACCGTACTGGCGTTCATGGGGCAGACCGCTCCGTTCGTGTTGACGGCCGGCACGTCCGGCCGGCCGTGGACGGTGGGCGCGTTCCTGCCGGTGCTGCTGGTGTCGCTGCCGCTGATCTGGCGCCGGCGGGCCCCGGTGGCCTGCCTGGTGGTGACGGCGCTCGGCATCGCCGCGTACTCGGTGGTCGGCACGGACGGGCCGGAGCAGCCGGTCTGGTTCGGCGCGCTGCTGGCGTTCTACACGGTGGCGGACCTGTCGCCGAGGAACACCCGACTGGTCACGCTGGCGGCGTCGGTGGTCGGGATCGTCGTCATCGGCGGTGTGCTCGGGTCGGCGTCGACGGCGATCCGCGAGGGTTTCCTGTGGGGCGCGGCGTATGCGCTGGGCCGTAGCGCACACATCCGCCGCGCCTACGCGACCGTGCTGGAGGAACGCGCCGCGAGCCTCGAACGGGAACGGGAGGCGGATGCGGAACGGGCCGCCGAACGGGAACGCGCCCGGATCGCCCGCGACACGCACGACATCCTCGCGCACGCGGTCAGCCTCATGGTGGTGCAGGCCGAAGCGGGACCGGTGGTGGTGCGCAGCGCACCGGACCGGGCGGTCGCCGCGTTCGACGCCATCGCCTCGGCCGGGCGCGACGCGATGGCGCAGCTCCGCCGCACCCTGGGCCTGCTCAAGGACGACGCCGAGCCGCGCCCGGCGGTGGACCGGGTGCCCGAGCTGGTGGCCGGCGTCGGACCGCACGTCACCCTCGCGACCACCGGCGAACGCCGTGAGCCGGGCCCCCGGGTGGACGCGGCGGCGTACCGGATCGTGCAGGAGGCGCTGACGAACGTGGTCAAGCACAGCACCGGCGACACCGCCTCGGTCACCCTGGACTGGACCGCCGCCGAACTGGTGATCACGGTGGCCGACAACGGCGTGCCGGCGCCGGAACCCGTGCCGGGGCACGGGTTGCTGGGCATCCGCGAACGAGCCGCGGCCTGCGGGGGCTCGGCGGCGTTCACCGCCGGGCCGACCGGGTTCCGGGTGTCCGCCCGACTGCCGCTGGAGGTCGCGTGATCGCCCGGACGGCTGATCGACTGCCGCTGGGGCAACCTGTCATCGGGGGCAACGTGAGCACCCGGCTGCCGTCGGAGGCGACGTGAGCATCCGGGTGGTCGTCGCGGACGACCAGGAGCTGGTGCGCGCGGGCTTCGCGATGATCCTGGGCGCGCAGCCGGACATCGACGTGGTCGCCGAGGCGGCGGACGGGCTGGAGGCGGTCGCGGCGGTGTTGGAGCACCGGCCGGACGTGCTGCTGCTGGACATCCGGATGCCGCGCATGGACGGCATCGAGGCGGTGCGGATCGTCTGCGGGCAGACCGACACCCGGGTGGTCATGCTGACCACGTTCGACCAGGACGACTACGTGTTCGAGGCGTTGTCCGCCGGGGCGAGCGGCTTCCTGCTCAAGGACGTCCGGCGGGACGACCTGGCGCACGCCGTCCGCGTCGCGGCGGCCGGCGAAGCGCTGCTCGCGCCTTCCGTGACCCGGCGGCTGATCGACGACGTGGTCCGCCGCAAGCCCCGCCCGACGCCCGCGGCCGACCTGGACGTGCTCACCGCCCGCGAGCGGGAAGCGCTGGTGCTGCTGGGCCGCGGGCTGTCGAACGCCGAGATCGCGGCCGAGATGGCGGTCAGCGCGCACACCGTGAAGACCTACGTCAGCAACGTGCTGTCCAAGCTGCACCTGCGGGACCGCGCGCAGGCCGCGATCACCGCCTACGAGCGGGGTCTGATCGTGCCCGGCTCCCCCTGACGGGCGAGCGGCGGACCGGGTCGCGCGGGCGATGTGCCGGAACCGCCCGCCGATGACCATCGGGGTGTCACCGAAACCCTTGGGGGGACACCCTTGTTCACGAATCTCGCCCTGGCCGCGCTACTGGCCCTCGCACCGGCCGCGCCGACAGCACTCGACGCGCCAATCGCGCTTGCCGCAACTGCCGTGCCCACCGCACCTTCCGCACCCACCGCGCCCGACGACCTGGTCACGTCCGACGTGAGCTTCCGGACCCCTGACGGCATCACGCTGGGCGGCACGGTGTTCGCTCCGCGTGGCGCGACCGGCCGGCTGCCCGCACTGCTCCTCGTGCACGGCTCGGGCACCGGCGGCCCCGGCTTCCGCGAGCAGTTGCGCGGCGAGGCGGAGGCGTTCGCCCGGCAGGGCATCGTGGTGCTGGCCCCCGACAAGCGGCAGGACGGCTACAGCCGGTTCGACCGGGACTTCGCGCAGCTCGCCGACGACGCGCTGGCCGCGTTCGCCGTGCTGCGCGACCGTCCCGAGGTGGACCCGACCAAGGCCGGCGTCTGGGGCCTGAGCGAGGGCGGCTGGGTCGCGCCGATGGCGGCGGCGAAGTCGCCGGAGGTCAAGTTCGTGATCATGGCGGCGGGCTCGGGCGTGTCGCCGGTCCGCCAGCAGTCCTGGAACGTGGCCAACAAGTTCGCGTGGTCGGGCGTCGGCGGCTCGGTCGCCCGCACGTTCCCGACGACGTGGCACCGGATGATCTCCGACGCGGGGCTGTTCGGCGCCGCGCACCACGACCCGGTCCCGGTGCTGCGGGCGGTGCGGCAGCCGCTGCTCGCGTTGTACGGCGCGGAGGACGTCGCCGTGCCGCCCGCCGAGAGCGCCGAGATCGTGCGCGACACGCTGTCCGGCGCGGGCAACCACCACTACACGATCCGGTTCATCCCGAACGCGCCGCACGCCATGCACCGCAGCGACCCGCAGGGCCGCCGGCTGCCCGACCTGATGCCGGGCTACGCGGACGCCGTCGGCGACTGGGTGGATGCCGTCACGAGCGGCAACCCGCCGCGCGCGGTGGTGGAAACCCTGCCGCCGCAGGAGAGTCGGTCCACCGAGGTGATCCGGTCGGCGTGGTGGGAGTCCGCGCCCGTCCAATTCGGCGTGCTGGGGCTGTTCGTGCTGCTGTTCGGCGCGTACCCGGTGCTCTTCCGCAAGGGACGCGCGGGCACGTGGCCGGCGCGGGTCGTGGTGGTCGCCGGGCTGGTGGGGTCGTTCGGGACGGTCGGCTACCTGTCGACGTTGATGTTCAGCCTGACCGAGTACGGCGTGCAGGCCGGTCCGCTGCTGGGCGACCGTCCGGTGGTGTGGCTGGCGTTGCAGCTCACGGCCGTCGCCGCGACCGTCGCCGCGGTGCTGGTCGCGCTGCGGTGGCGCGCGTCGGCGGACCGGCTGCGCCAAGGCCTGGTGTTGGCGGGTGGCGCGCTGTTCGTGCCGTGGGCGTTCTACTGGGGTCTGCTGCTGCCCTGAAACCACGCTCACACCTGGAAGCGGTAGCCCCGGCCGGGTTCGGTGAGCAGGTGGCGGGGCCGGGAGGGTTCGGGTTCGAGTTTGCGGCGAAGCTGCGCCAGGTAAACCCGCAGGTAGTGGGTCTCCGACTCGTGGCCCGCGCCCCACACCCGGTCCATCAGCTCGCCCCGGCCGACCGGCTCGCCGCCGGCCCGGACGAGCACCTCCAGCAGGCTCCACTCGGTACGGGTGAGGTGCACTTCCGCGCCGTCGCGGTGGATCTTCTTCGCGGTCAGGTCGACGGTGAACGACGCGGTGCGGACCGGGGGCTCGCCCTCCCGCCGGGGTCCGGTGCGCCGCACCGCCGCCCGCAGCCGCGCCAGGAACTCGTCCATCCCGAACGGCTTGGTCACGTAGTCGTCCGCGCCCGCGTCCAGCGCCGCGACCTTGTCCGCCGAGTCGGTCCGCGCGGACAGCACCACGATGGGCCGGGTGTACCAGCGGCGCAGACCGGTGATCACCTCGACCCCGTCCACGTCCGGCAGACCGAGGTCCAGCACGACGACGTCCGGCTTCCCGGACGCCGCCTCCTGTAACGCGGACGCGCCGTCGTGCGCCGTCAGCACCCGGTACCCGTGTGCGGTCAGGTTGATGCGCAAGGCGCGGACGATCTGCGGGTCGTCGTCCACGACCAGCACGGTGGTCACGCGACCGCCACCTCCGCGACGGGCAGCGAGATGACGATGGTCAGCCCGCCGCCGGGGGTGTCCTCGGCGGCGATCGTGCCGCCCATCGCGTCCACGAAACCCTTGGCCACGCTCAACCCCAGCCCCACGCCGGGCGTGGCGTCCCGGTCGCCGAGCCGCTGGAACGGCGCGAACACGGCGTCCGCGGTGTTCTTCGGCAGGCCCCGCCCGTGGTCGACCACGCGCAACTCCACCCGGTCACCATAGGCGCTCGCGCGCACCGCGATCTCGGGTTCGTCGGCGGCGATCGTGCCGTCGCCGTCCACGTCCACCAGCCGGCGCGGGCTCAGCAGCCCGTGCCGCAGCGCGTTGTCGATCACGTTGGCGACCACCCGCTCCAGCAGCCCGACGTCCGCCAGCACGGCGGGCAGGTGCTCCCCCACGTCCACCGACACCCTCCGCCGGTCGTCGATCCCGGCCAGCGCCCGCGCCACCACCTCGTCGAACGTCACCGCCCGCAGCAGCGGGCGCACCGCGCCGGTGGCCAGGCGGGACGAGTCGAGCAGGTTGTCCACCAGGCCGGTCAGCCGGTCGGCGGACACCTCCACCGTCTCCAGCAGCTCGTCCGTGTCCTCTGTGGACAGTCGAAGCTCGTGGTCCCGCAGGCTCCCGATCGCCGCCTTGATGGACGTGAGCGGCGTGCGCAGGTCGTGCCCCACCGCGGAGAGCAGCGCGGTGCGCAGCTCCGTGGTCTCGGCGCGGCGCTGGGCGTCGGCGGTCTCGGCCGCCATCCGCTGCTGCCGCAACGCCATCAGCGCCTGCCCGGCCGCCGCCTCCAGCGCCCGCTGGTCGCTCGCCGGCAGCGCCCGGCCGCGCAGCGCCAGGTGCACGTCGGCGGTCACCGGCACGTCCGCGTCCGCCTCGTCCGGCTCGTCGCACGGCCGCGGCCCGACGCACGCGACCCGCGTCCACTCGCCGTCGCGGCGCTCCAGCAGGGCGACCGACTCCAGCCCGAAGTTCTCCCGCACCTTCTCCAGCAGCCGCGCCAGCGGGTACGGGCTGGTCAGCACGGTCCGGGCGTAGGAGGCGAGCAGCGCGGCCTCGGTGCGCGCCCGCGCGCCCTGCTCGGCCAGCCGCGCGGCCCGGTCCACCACCAGCGCCACCAGCACCGCGACGGTCAGCATCGCGACCAGCGTGACCAGGTTCTCCGGCGTCGCCACGGCCAGGCTGTAGTAGGGCGGCGTGAAGAAGAAGTTCAGCAGCCCCGCGCCCAGGAACGCCGCGCCGATCGCCGGCCCCAGCCCGCCCACCAGCGCGACAACCACCGTGGCCAGGACGAACCCGATCAGGTCGGTGGAGAAGGTGAAGTCCTCGGGGGACAGCAGGCCCACCCCGGTCACCGCGCCCGGCAGCAGCACCGCCAGCAGCCAGCCCACCAGCACCCGACCCCGGCTCAGCGGGTTGCGCACCACCCGCCACCGCGGCCCGCGCCGTGCTTCGGCGTGGGTGACCATGTGCACGTCGATCGGCCCGGACTCCTGGATGACCGCCGCGCCGATGCCCTCGTCGAACACCCGCGCCAGCCGGGACCGCCGGGACGTGCCCAGCACGAGCTGGGTGGCGTTGACCCCGCGCGCGAACTCCAGCAGCGAGGTCGGCACGTCGTCGCCCACGACGGTGTGGAAGGTCGCGCCCACGTCCTCGGCGACCCGGCGGACCTTCGCCACGAGCTGCGGCGGCGCGCCGGTCAGCCCGTCGCCGCGCAGCACGTGCACGACCATCAGGTCGGCCCCGGCGCGCGCCGCGATCCGCCGCGCGCGCCGGATCAGCGTCTCGCTCTCGTTGCCGCCGGTGATCGCGACCACGACCCGTTCGCGCGTCTCCCACGTGTCGGTGATCCGCTGCTCGGTCCGGTACCGCTGGAGCGCCACGTCCACCTGGTCGGCCACCCACAGCAGGGCCAGCTCGCGCAACGCGGTCAGGTTCCCGACCCGGAAGTAGTTGCCCAGCGCGGCGTCGATCTTGTGGGCGGCGTAGACGTTGCCGTGCGCGAGCCGGCGGCGCAGGGCCTCGGGCGTGATGTCGACCAGCTCGACCTGCCCGGCCCGCCGCACCACCTCGTCCGGCACGGTCTCCCGCTGCCGGACGCCGGTGATCCGCTCGACCACGTCGTTGAGCGATTCGAGGTGCTGGACGTTGACCGTGGACAGCACGTCGACACCCGCGTCGAGCAGCTCTTCGACGTCCTCCCAGCGCTTGGCGTTGCGCGAGCCGGGCACGTTGGTGTGCGCCAACTCGTCCACCACCGCGACCTCGGGGGCACGGGCCAGCAGCGCGTCGACGTCCATCTCGCCGAACTCGCCGCCGCGGTGGTGGACCTGCCTGCGCGGCAGTTGCTCCAGCCCGTCCAGCAGCCGGGCGGTCTTCTCCCGGCCGTGCGTCTCGACCAGCCCGACGACCACGTCCGTGCCGCGCTCACGGCGGCGGTGCGCCTCGCCGAGCATGGCGAACGTCTTGCCCACACCGGGCGCCGAGCCGAGGTAGATCCGCAGCTCACCACGCTTCCGTGCACTCTCCACGCCCATAGTGTGCTCGCTGTCCGCCCAGCGGTCGGTATGACGATCCAGACTCGCTAGGAACGCGTAAACAACCTGCGCGCCCCCTGGCACGGCTGCTGTACCGGGAACGGGACTGTCGCACGATGCCGCACTCGACCACGCCCTGGTCGCTACGCTGCGCGCACGGTCGATGGCGGTACGTGGCAGCGGCGACGTGGTCTCAGCGGCGGGGCGTGTCGCGCAGGGCCTGACCCAACTGGTGCAGGAAAGGGCCCAGCTCCACGTCGGTGTCCTCGAAGGTGGCGTCCGCGGGCAGCAGGGCGCGCAGGCGGGTGAAGACCTGGCGGTGGGCGTCCAGGGTGGCCCGTCGGGTCGCGTCGAGGATGGCATCGGACAGGGCCGCGGAGTCCGGGGCGTGGTAGACGCGCGGGTCGATGCGCAGGTCCGCCAGTTCGCCCCGCGCGGTCACCGTGGCGGTGATCAGGCCGTCCGGGGAGTCGGCCGAGACGCGCAGGTCCGCCGTGCCGTCGCGGGTCGCCTCGATCCCCGCGAGCAGCCGGTCGTAGGTGTCCGCCAGGCCACCGAAGTCGTTCACGACGGGTATCCCTTCATGCTGACCACGTTGCCGTTCTGGTCGAGCACCACCGTGGTCTTCGCGCCCCACTTGACGCTCAGGTTGTACGGGTCGGCCAAGCCGCCGCTCATCGTCTCCGCGCGGCTGCTCTTCTCGACGTCGGTCGAGTACCTCGGGTTCGGGTCGATCTTGTCGTGCCAGGTGTAGTCGCCGTCGATGGTGACCTCGTAGTTGCCGTCCGGGCGGGCCGTGACGGTGGTGTTGCCGTCGAACCGGAAGTCGCCCGCGTCGGCGTCCGTGCCGTGCAGGTACTCGTAGCCGACCATGCCTTCGCCGTTCTCGATGGTCGCGTGGAACTGCTGGGAGAACTCGCCGTTCGCGCCCTCGCCGGCGCGGAACCCGTCCAGCGCGTCGCGCGCCGCGGTGAGCGTCGGGCCCAGCAACTGCTCGCGCAGGCGCTGGTTCCCCGTCATGTACTCGGTCCACCGGGGATCGTCGACGATGGTCCGGTCGTCGCCGCCGAGCAGGTAGCGGCTCAGGATCTCCCGTCCCGCCCAGTCGTTGTCCCAGTTCGGCCCGAGGAACGGCGGGTTGCCGACGCCCTGCCTGGTGCCGCCGCCGTACTTCGACTCGTTCTCGATGTGCCCGAGCATGTCGTTGATCGCCGAGGCGACCTTGTTGACGATGAGCGTGCGCGCCATCCCCTGGTAGGGCCACGGCAGCGCGCCGGCCAGCCGGTAGGGCCACAGGTTCGCGTCGATGATCCGGTGGATGTAGTCCTTGGCGGACCTGATGTCGTCGGCGAACTCCTTGGTGATCCCGCCGAGCCGGTACATCTCCGGTGCGACGGTCTTCGTGGCGAAGTCCACGTTCCCGCGCAGCCGGGCGGCCATCGTCGCGCCCGCCTCGTCCCGCCAGCCCGACTCGACGGCGGGGACGTCGCGGCCGACCCGGGACGCCCGCCCGACCACGCCCGCACCGTTCAGCCAGGCGCGGGACAGCTCGGCCACCCGGTCCTCGTCCGTGTCCGGCCACCCGGTCCTGCTCTTCACCGCGGGCCACAGCCCGTGCTCGCCACTGGGTTCCTGGATCGCCACCGTCGCCACCTCCCCCGGTCAGCGGCCGTAGCCGCCGGCGGCGACCTGGTCGGCGGCCATGTACACCCGGACGGCGTCGACACCGGCCTGCCCCGAGGCCTCCAGGTCCGCGATGGCCTTGGTCGCGCCCGCAGCGGTCACCGCGGCGCCGGGGTCGCGGGACATGCCGGGGTCGGTCGTCTTCTCCGTGCCCTGGTCGTAGCGGGTGCGGAAGGCCCGCGCCAGCCGGTCCGCGCCGATCCCGGACTCGTTGGCGGTGATCGCGCCCCGGATCGCCGGCCAGTCCTCGGACATCGCCAAGCTGAGCGCCACGATGCCCTGCATGATCGGCTCGATCACGTCGTAGTCCATGTCGATGCGGCCTGGTGCCATCCGTCGACTCCTCACGCGGCAGTCCTGATCTCCCCGTCGACTGTGGCGCAGGAGTGCCCGCCGCGCGGCCCGATGTCCTGTTCCGGCCGCGTTTCCGGCTCGCTCAGAGTGGCGTGCCGGCGAAGCCCGCCATCTCCCGCACGGTGTCCGCGATGCGGGCGGCCAACCCGGTGTCGACGTGTCCGACCTCCGCCAGCAGGGCCTCCGTGGCGGCGGCGAACGCGCGCCGGAGTTCGGTGGTGTGCGGCGCGCGGACGAGCGTCGCGGCCATCGGCGCGGTCACGGCGGCGGGCAGGTCGTCCAGGCCACGCCCCTGCACGGCCGGCACGCCGTGCCGCAGGCACGCGAGGGCGAGCACCTGCTCGCGCAGGCCGCTGACCATGTGCTCCGCCTGCCACACCCGGCCACGCGCGATGCTCGACCGGGCGTGCAGGGCGTACAGCCAGCCCATCCCGACGAGGTGCTCGGGCTCCGGCGACCGCACCGGCCGCGGCTCGACCGCCGTGCCGAACAGCAGCCGGAACGCGGGACCGGTCGCGCCGAACTCGTCCGGCGTCCAGAAGGACACGTCCACCTGCAGGGTGTTCGCCAGCAGGAACACCCGGAAGAGCGTGCCACCGTGCCGCACGTCGAAGTGGTGCACGGCGTCGCCGTCCCGGTACAGCCGCGCGGTCCAGTCCCGGACCACCTGGTCGACGTCGGCCTCGACCGCCATCGCCAGGTCGATGTCCGACCACCGGTCCTCCCGACCGGCCGCGGCCGAGCCGACCAGCGCGGCGGCGACCACGCGGGGATCGGCCTCCGCAGCCGCGACCAGCCCGTCCCGCAACCGGTTCCGCTCGTCCGGGGTGAACACGGAGCGACAAGCTAGCAGGTTTCACGCCACGACGAGGTCCCGGCCGACGGCGGACGATTGACCGCCCGCCGGTCGGGTATTCGGCGTCCATGACCTCCAGCGACGACGCGTCGACCGACTACACGCCACCGCACGACACCGGCGCGCCGGACTCGGTCGAAACCGACCCGGTGGCCCTCAACAGCGCCGAGGACCTCGACGAGGACCGGCTGAAGCTGGACCCGCTGGAAGCGGGTATGGACCCGCCCGAGCACTGGACCGGCGCGGACAAGTACGGCATGACGCCCTACGAGCAGGCGCACGCCCGGCCCTTGGACGACCGGCTCGCCGAGGAGCAGCCCGATCCGACGGCCGCCCCGGACGTCGTCCCGGAGACCGGCGACGAGGCCGAGCGGGCGGACACCGAGGTCGCCCTCGAACCCTCGCCCGACGCTGACGAGGAGGCCCTGTCGGAGGCCGTCCACCGAGGTCAGGCGGCGGATGAGCCCGGAGGGTCGGTCGCCGCCTCCATCCGGCAGCCCGAGGACAAGCCGTGATGGCGGGTCGCGGGCCGTGACTGGATCGGAACAGTGACCTCATCGCCACCCGGAAGTTTGGCCCGTCGCCCGACCGGGTACCTGCGATGCGCGTCGAGCAGAGTCGACGCGCTCTACGGACGGTTGGCAAGGCGGCGGTTGGGGATGGACTTGGATTTCGACGACGTCATGACATGGGGCCTGCGGGGCTACGTGCAGCTCGTCACGGCGGAACTGGGGCTGAGCGGCGAGTGCTCGTACGTGCAGGGTGACCGGCCGGCGACCGCCTACCTGGCGCTCGACGGCCGCCTGCCCGGCTTCCCGGAACGCGACGTGGCCCTGCTGTGGGACGAGCGGGAGGGCTGGTCGGCGGCGGTGGAGACGCACAGTGGCGAAGACCTCATCGTGCAGGCCCACCTGCGGGGTGACGTGCTGCCGCCTCCCCGGGTGGTGGCTGACTGGGTGCGGCGGCTGTTCCGCGGCGATGGGCAGTCGGCGGTGCGGTCGGCCCGGACGGCAGGTGGCGACATCGTGAGCCGGGTGAAGGTCTACGCCTCGGCAGCGACCTCCCCCCTGTCCCAGACCGCGTGACCCAGACCGGGTGACCCAGACCACGCGAGCCCAGACCACGCGAGCCAGACCACGCGAGCCAGACCGCGTGAGCAGACCGCGTGAACGGCTGACGCGTCAGGCCATCGCGGCCGGCAGGCGCGGCACACCTGGCGAGGTGCGCCCGACCCGCGGCACGGACCCCGCCGGCTAGTTCGTCCGCCACTCCTCCTGCCAGCCGTGATGCGTGTCGTACGCACCGGCCAGCAGACGCAGCAGCGCCGCGTCCGACGTCGCCTCCACCTCGACCCGGAGCAACCGCAGCTTGTCGTCGAACGCCACCGGCGCCCGCTCCTCCCGCGCCTGCACGGGACCGGGGATGAGCAGCAGCCCCCGCCCGTCGTCGGACCGCAGGATCCGCAGTCGCCCCTGGCGCTCGGCATCGTCCAGCGCCGGCAGCTCCTCGCGCGCCAACCGCCGCTCGTCCTCGGCCAACCGGTCGAGGACGAACCGCCGCAGGTCTTCCAGTGACGTGTGGTTCGGCTCGGGTTCCATTCCGGAGGGGTATCCGGTCAGCGCCGAGCCGACACGTCGGACCGGGTCGACCGGGAAGGTGCGGCGACTTGCCGCGGGAGGCGACCGGATGAAGCGCTGGTCACCTCCTGCGGTTCAGGCGCTCCGCAGCGCGTTCGGCCCTGCAGTTCGGCGTCCGTGCTGTGGGTGGTGGCGGGCGAGGTGTCGGCGCAGCAGGTCGCGCCCGTAGTCGCCGCCGTTGGGGGTGCGCACGATGGTGTGGACGTGGAACGGTTCGGGCTGGTCGTTGTCGAGGAAGACGCCTTGGTGGCAGTCGTATTCGATCAGGACGACGGGGCTGTGGATGCGGTAGTAGAAGGCGTCATCGTCGCCGCTCCCGCCGATCCAGGCGATGTGCGTGTCGTCGAGATGCCGCTCGATGCCCTCCATGAACGCGGCGGCGGGACCGTCCGGGAGTCGCCGCGCGTAGGTCTTCACCAAGTGGAGCAGCGACTCCCGTTGCCGGTGGGAGAGTCCGCCGGCCGGTAGCCCGGCGTAGGGGATGACGCGGTTGTCCTGGGCGGCGCCACCCAGGTGCCTGCCGTTGACCGGGTCGGCAAGTTCGGCGGGCAGGTCCTGCACCCGGATCGAAGTGTGGAGAACGGCTTGACGTGCCTGTTCAGGGCGCAAACTGCGCCGCAGGTCGAGTCCGGCCGACCGCTGCTCCTCGAACAGGCGCAGGCCCTTGTGGGTACCGCGGTCGGCCTCGGTGGGCTCGGCACCGATGAAGGTCGGGGTGAGGACCATCTGCCGGCCGACGATGAAGCAGTGCACGTCGAGGTGGTGACCCCACAGTTGCCATCCCCACGGCTCCGTTGGCGAAGGGGTGCCGAACACCGCGAAGGAATAACAGTATTCGGTGAGGGTGTCGCGGTACTGGTCGATCAGCTCGCCGAGCGCGGCGTTGAGCTTCATCGCCGTCCGAGCGTCGGAGAAGCCGGTGGCGGACAGGGACGCCTCGACGATCGCGAGCGCACGCCCGCGCTGCGCGGGGTCGAGTTCGTCCAGGCGCAGGCCGTGCGGATCCCAGTTCGGGAACGCATTGATCCACATACGCCATTCGTCCGCGTCGACGGCGAAGAGGACGTCCTCGCGCTGCGCGGAAGTCAGGCAGTCGAGGAAGGCCGTCGCCGCCTTGCTCGCGGGCTCGGGATTCCAGCCGGTGTCCTGGAGGGCGAACAGATCGGGTACGACGTGCCCGTCCGTCGTAATGCCGACCAGCGGCTCCTTCGCCCTCTCCAGCACGGGCGGGAACAACTCCCGCACCACCGCCCGGAGGTCCGGGGGAAAGGCGGAGAGATCCACCCGGGCGTCCTGGATCGGCAGCCCGAGGACGGGTCCGAATCCCCGGTAGTGCGTCTTCTCGTCTTCATCATCCATGGTGGAACACGCCTTCCTTGCGCTCGGCCGCCGGTCGGTCAGGCCGCGGCGGGGCCGCGATGACAATGGCGGCGAGCGGGGTTGTCGGCCGGTTCGAGCGCCGGACAGCGAACTGGATCCCGCTGGGACCACCTCAGTGGCCGAGGTTGACCTGTGCCCTGTGGTGGTCGCCTTTCTCGATCAGGTCGACGAACCCGAGGGCGTAGTCCGCGGCGGAGATCGCGCCGCCGTCGGGCTGGACCGCGACGTCGTCGCCGAGCCGGTACCGGCCGAGTCGTTCGCCGGGCATCCGTGCGCCGAACCTGAGCGCCGGGCTGACGAAGACCCAGTCGAGTGTCGCGGGTGTGGCCGGGAGGTCCACGAGGACGAGCGCCGCCCCAGCGCGGATCTCGTCGTGCAGCTCGGCGGGGATGTGGCTGAGGTCGGTGACGAAGCGATCCGCCCCCGGCGCGGGGCGCAGCGACGAGGCACCGCCGACGACGTACAGGGGAACGCCTGCGGCATCGGCCAGGCGCGCGATGGTGCGGTAGGCGTCGCGGAAGGTGTGGGCCGACAGGCCGCCGCGCGGGGCGAGTGCGCCCACGACGACGTCCGCGCCCTCGATGGGCGCCGAGAGCGTTGCTTCGTCGGTGGCGTCGCCTTGGACATAGGTCACGTTCGGGATCGGCGCGCCGGGGAGGGAGCGGCTCAGCGCGGTGACCCGGTGACCCCGGGCAGCGGCCTCCGCGACGATGGCCGAACCGGCATAGCCGGTGCCGCCGATGACGGTAATGCGGGACACGAGGTGCCTTTCTACGCGACGGGTGGTGTTGGACGACGTGCTGCGATTACCGTATGAGAGCAACTCTCCAACGGGAAGAAGGCACCTTGTGGTAACCACTCCGGCCGAGTCGGTGCTCCGCGGCAGCCCTTACCGCGCGGACTGCCCGACCCGCCACATCCTGGATCGCATCGGCGACCGCTGGACGGTGCTGATAGTGGGCGCACTCTGGGACGGCAGCGCCCGTTTCTCGGAGTTGCGTCGACGCATCGAGGGCGTCTCGCAGAAGATGCTCACCCAGACTCTCCGCGGGCTCGAACGGGACGGGCTCGTGCGCCGCACCGTCCACCCCGAAGTTCCGGTCCGCGTCGAATACACGCTCACCGAGGCGGGCCGCACCCTGCGCGAGCCGCTGCGCGCACTGCAGGAATGGGCGATCGCGCACCTCGGCGACGTGTCAGCGGCGCAGGAGACCTACGACCAGACGAATCGACCGTCCTGACTCCACGGATCACGACTAGCAACCCTGCGATATCGGCGCTGCTTGCCGGGGCCGGTCGGAAGTGCCCGGGCCAGGACTCGAACCTGGGACCTCGACGTTCGTAGCGTCGCGCTCTGTCCACCTGAGCTACCGGGGCGCGGCGGCCGGCCGTGTTCGGCAGGACCGCCTGCTCGCCCTGGTCGCACGGATCGGCGGCGGGGGCGAGCGGTGAAAATGGTCTTCTCGTACCGGAAAAAGTCGCCCGGACCGGTTTCCCGGTGGGC
Source organism: Actinosynnema sp. CS-041913 (assembly GCF_050942485.1). Taxonomy (NCBI): domain Bacteria; kingdom Bacillati; phylum Actinomycetota; class Actinomycetes; order Pseudonocardiales; family Pseudonocardiaceae; genus Actinosynnema; species Actinosynnema sp. CS-041913. The sequence goes on from NZ_CP192037.1 coordinate 6,360,856, forward strand.
GACTCCCCAAGGTCATGGCCGTGCTATGTCACGGCGGGGAGTCCGCGCAGGGTCGGAGCACTCGGATCTTCGTCACGACCGCCCCTTCCCTTCGTCGATGCGCAGATCATCGCCGCGGTGGCCGCCGGTGGTCAACCGATATTCCGGTCCGGCGGAAGTGTTCACCAGGTGTTCGCGCTTCCCCACCGCCGGACGGGGAGCGCGCTCACGATACTTCGGCGCGAGCGCCGTCGGATCGGAGTTTCCATGTCACACCAGCACGATCACGATCACGATCACGACCACGAGCCGGTGGCAGGCGGCTGGCGGGACGTGGAGGACGACCGGCCGCTGTCCGTCGCACGGCGGCGGTTCCTGGCGGGGCTGGGCGTCGCCGCGGCCGGGTCGGCGGCGTTCACCGTCCCCGCCGCCGCGCACGACCACCGGCCGACGCACCCGGTGAACCCGTGGGGGCGGCGGGACCGCTGGTACGCGGGCGACCACCACATCCACACCAAGTACTCGTCCGACGCCCAGTACGAGGTCTCCACCCAGGTCGCCAACGCCCGCAAGCACGGCCTGGACTGGCTGGTGATCACCGACCACGGCGGCGTGGCGCACGAGAAGTTCTCGGTCGACCAGGTCGCCCCGGACATCGAACGGGCGCGCGAGGAACACCGGGACACGTTGGTGTACCAGGGTTTGGAGTGGAACATCCCCGGCGCGGAGCACGCCACCGTCTTCCTCCCGCCCGGCAGGTCCACTGTGGACATCCTGAAGGCGTTCGAGGCGGCCTACGACGGCGGCATCCTCGCCACGCCCGTCGCGCAGGGCGGCAAGGGGCTGATCGCCAGGGCGACGTCCGCCGACGGTGAGCCGTACGCGCTGGCCGCGTTGCGCTACCTGGAGGCACAGGTCCTCTCCGGCCGCACGGAGATCGCGCTGATGTTCGCCAACCACCCCGCACGCCGGGGCGTGGACAGCCCGCACGAGCTGCGGGGCTGGCGGGACGCCGCGCCCGGGGTCGCGGTCGGCATGGAAGGCGCGCCGGGTCACCAGGCGGCGGGCATCCCCGCGGCCCGAGGCGGCCGGGGCGGGGCGCGCGGCTACTACGAGGGCGCACCCAACCAGGACAGCTTCCCGGGCTACCAGCCGACCGCGCTGGAGAACCCGTACCGCACCTACGGCGGTTTCGACTGGATGACCGCGAAGGTCGGCGGCCTGTGGGACGCGCTGCTCGCCGAGGGCCGGCCGTGGTGGGTCACGGCGACCTCGGACAGCCACCAGGTGCACGGCGACACCTTCATCCCCGGCACCCGGGACCACGCCACCACCGGCAGCCGGGGCGCGCCCGTGGACACCGGCAAGCCGCAGGTCTACGGCGACTACTGGCCCGGCTACTACAGCGCCACGCTGGTCGGCGCGCCGTCGAAGTCCTATGTGGACGTGATGCGCGGCCTCCGGAGCGGCAAGGTGGTCGCGGTGCACGGCGGGCTCATCGACGGCCTGGACCTGCGGGTCAGGTCGGACGCCGACAGCCGCGGCGTGACGATCGGCGGGCGGACGTTCGTCGAGCGCGGCGGCGCGGTCGAGGTCGTCGTCGAGGTCCGGTTGGCGCGGCGGCCGAACTTCCACGGCGCGATCCCCCGGCTCGCGAAGGTGGACCTGATCGGCGGGCCGATCACCGGGCCGGCGGCCGACCGGGACGCGCTGTCCGCGCCGGGGACCACGGTGCTCAAGACGTTCGAGGTGGCCCGCACCGCACGCGGGACGGTCAAGTTCACCCACACGTTCCGCGACGTCGACCGCTCGTTCTACCTGCGGCTGCGCGGCAGTGACGGCAACCGGCTCACCTCGGACGGCGGCCCGGTCATGGACGTGGTCGGTGACGCGGACCCGTGGTCGGACCTGTGGTGCTACGCCAACCCGGTGTTCGTCGACGTCGTCTGACCGGTGGCCGGGCGCTGTGCCCGCCCCATCAGCCGGGCACAGCGCCGCCCGTCCCGGTCACCACAGCAGGAACACCACCAGTGCGACCAGGACCAGCACGACGACGCCCCGCCACATCCGGTACCCGTAGCCGGTGAGCGCCCGCATCAGCAGGCTCCACGCCGTCACCACCGGCCCCGCCCACCCGGCGGCACGGGCCCGTTCGACGTACCGCAGCCGCTGCTTCTCCACCAGCACGGTGTCCGCGTCCACCTCCTGCCCGTCGGACCGCAGCACGGCCGCCAGCCGGTCGTACGCGTCGGGCGTGAACCGCCGGGTCGCCCGCCGTAGCTGCGCGAGCCGCCGCCGCACGGCCGGCCGGTCGTCCAGGCGCGGCTCCAGCCGCAGGTAGTCGAACCCGGCCAGCTCGACCCCGCCGCCCGCGTCCCACAGGAACCTGTTGTCCTGCAACGAAGCGCACCGCGCGTACTGGAGGTCGACCCGGCCCGGCGGCGCGTCCTCCACGGCCAGCCGCAGCTCCCCGGTCACCAGCCGGCACGCGGCCAGCGCCACGGTCCGCGCCCCGAGGTGCGCGCCACGCAGGTCCACCCGCCCGCGCACGGTCGCGCCGGACAGGTCGACGGTGCCCTCGGCGGCCATGTCGGACAGCACCAGCTCGTCGCCGACCCGCACGTCCCGCAGGTCGAGGGCCACGCCGCCGGGGTCGTGCAGCGCCGCGCCGGACAGGTCGACCCGGCCTCCGACGTCCATGCCGGGCAGCAGCACGCCGCTGTCGCTGCGGGCCTGCGTCAGGTCGACGTCCCCGGTGATCCGGGCCCGCGCGCCGGACATCCCGCGCAGCTCCACCCGGGACGCCCGCAGGTCGCCGCCGATCCGCGCGTCCACCAGCCGCACGCCGGACTTGACCAGCGCGAACGCCAGGTGCACGTGCCCGGCGACGCGCGCCCGGTCCAGCGTGACCAGGTCCTCGTCCACCTCGACCGCGCCGAGCACCAGCGAGCCGCCGACGCTCGCGCCCACCAGGCACAGCGACCGCAGCCGCGCCTCGGTCAGGTCCACGTCGCCGGTCAGCCGCGCCCGGTCGGCGACCAGGTCCGCCAGCCGGGCCTGGCGCAGCGACACCGCGCCGCCGATCCGCGCGTCGGCCAGCACCACGGCCCCGGTCGCGGTGACGCCGATGCGCACGTCGTCCTCGCCGAGCACCCCGCCGCCGACCCGCATCCCGCGCCCGTCCAGCGCGACGCCGTCCGCGCCGTCGAGCACCGCGCCTGCCAGGTGCAGGTCGCCGCCGACCGCCAGCCGGTGGGCCCGCAGCATCGCGATCCTGCTGTCCCGCAACGAGACCTCGCCGCCGACCACCGCGTCGCCCAGCTCCACCGCGCCGTGCACGGACGAGCCGGCCAGCACGAGGTCGCCGCGGCACCGCATCCGCCGCGCGTCGAGGCCCGGCAACTCGCAGTCCTCGAACTCCAGCCGGCGCACGGCCGCCTCGCGCAGCACCGGCGGCCGGTCGAACCGGCAGCGCGTGAACCGCAGGGCGCGCGGCGGCCCGTCGGGCAGTTCGAGCACCCCGGTGACACGGGCGTCGACCACCTCGACGTCCTCACCCACGAGCTCCGCGGCCGGGATCTCCCCGGACGTCATCCCCATCCCCCTATCGCCCCGCGCCGGCGGCACCGGGGTGTGGGCGATGCTAACGGTGCATAGTCGCCTTTACCTCCGCCCCGATGCGGAACACCGCCGGCGGCGGACGTGGCCGAGCTGATATCCGGTCCGCCCGGTACTCTGTGATACCGTGTAGCAGTAGTCGGTACCACCGAGTACCGGGATCGAAGAGGACTCACGATGGACGACCTGACGGAGATGCTGAAGGGCACGCTTGAGGGCTGCGTGCTGGAGATCATCGGCAGCGAGGAGACCTACGGGTACGCCATCACGCGTCGGCTGAACGAACTCGGCTTCGCCGACGTCGTCGAGGGGACGGTGTACACCATCCTGCTGCGACTGGAGAAGAACGGCCTGGTCCAGGTGACGAAACGACCGTCGGGGCTGGGCCCGCCGCGCAAGTTCTACGCGCTCAACGACGCGGGGCGGGAAAAGCTCGCCACGTTCTGGGCCAAGTGGGAGTACATCACCTCACGGATCGACCAACTCAAGGAGGGCGGGAGATGAACTTCTGGGAGACCGTCACCGGCAGCGACCTCACCAGGGAGTGGAAGGCGTTCGAAACCCGGGCCGAGGCGTTGCCGGCCGACCACCGGGCGGCGTGGGAGGAGATCAAGGGACATCTCCTGCCCTACGGGGACTTCACCGGCCGGAACCTGATGCCGATCCTCGACGGCGCGCTGGGGCTGCTCGAAGAGACGGCTGGCGACGGGCAGGGCGTCCACGAGGTGCTGGGTGACGACATCGGTGGCTTCTGCGCGGCGCTGGCCGGCGGAGCGGGGGCCCGGAACTACCGCGACCGGTGGCGCGAGCAGTTGAACAGGAACGTCGCGAGGAAACTGGACAAGCTGGGAGGCTGACGTGGGCATCCAGGACATCATCGAGGGCAAGAAGCAGTGGCGGGCGCACCTGGCGCGGGTCAAGGCCCTCCCGCCGGACTACCGGATCGTCTACCAGGAGATGCAGAGGTACCTCTTCAAGGTGGGGCCGATCGACCTGCCTGACGGGCCCCTGCTGCCGGGAATCGTCGACTTCTTCGAAGAGGGCGTCGCGGCCGGCAAGGGAGTCCTGGAACTCATCGGCGACGACGTCGCCGCCTTCTGCGACGAGCTGATCAAGGACTCGCGCACCTACGCGGACGTCTACCAGGAGTCCATCGGCGGGAAACCGGGCACGGCCGGGAAGTGACACCGCCGGACCCGGACACCGGCCGCGGTCACGGTTCGAGGGTGTGCGAGCGTTCGAGCAGGCGGAGCATCGCCCGGTGGAACTCGGCCCGCTGCCGTGCGGTCCACTGCGCGGTGAGGTGGTCGAACACCGCCTCCTGCCACCGGTGGGCGTCCCGGAGCAGGTCCAGGCCCGCGGCGGTGACCGACACCTCCCGGCGGCGGGCATCCGCGGCCGAGGGCCTCATCTCCAGGTAGCCGGCGCCGACGGCGTCCTTGACGAGGCGGGACGCGCCGCTCTGGTCGATGCCGATCTCCCGCGCCACGGCGTTGACCGTGGCGACTCCCCGACCGCCGAGGGACCGCACGGCTTCCGTGACCAGGACCAGGCGGCCCCGCTGCGCGGCCGGTCCGTCGCCGGGCGCGTTCCACCGGCGCGACCAGTGCCGGACGAACTCGAAGAGGACCTGTCCGGGGCCGGTCGCGGGTGGCGGTGAGGCTTCGTCGTCCACGCCGCTCACCCGGTCTCGGCCAGCGCATGGCAGAGGTGGGCGAGTTCCAGGGCAGCCCGGAGGTCCGGCATCCGCAGCGCCGCCGACACCCGGTGCCCGGTCGACCGGAAGACCGTGGCCACCCGGGTCGGCCCGGTGCTCTCCGGCCAGGTCGCGTCCTGCTCGACGACCATGAAGCGGTCGCCGACCGGGTGCCACGACCGGGGCGCGAGCTTGATTCCCGACCGCGCCACCCAGTCGGCGAAGTCGGCGGGGCCGATCGGGCCCGCGCCCTTGGGGCCCAGCACCACGACCGGATCGCTGACCGCGGCCTCGGCGTCGGCCGGGTCGCCGCCGTTCACGGCCGCGTGCCACCGGTCGACGGCTGTTTCGAGAGGAGGTGCCATTCCGCCATCGTATGCGAATCGCATATACCTCGCCACCGGTCAGCCCGCGCCGCGACCGATGTCGACCACACCCTCCGCACCCAGCCGGTCGCGCACGGCACGCGCGGTGCGGAGCGCGGCGGCGGGATCGCCGCTCTGCGGCGCGTCGAGGAATGCCGTGCCGCGCAACGGGTGCGCCGCCGGCCGCGGGTACAGCCACGCGTGGAAGTGCGGCACCCGGTCGCGGGTGGAGACCAGGTGCACCCGTTCGGCGTCGGTGACCGCGCGCAACGCCGCGTCCAGGCGGTGCAGCAGGATGCCGAACGTGGCCGCCTCGGCGGAAGTCATCTCGGCGAAGTCGGTGAAGTGCCTGCGCGACGTGACGCGCAACCCGCCGGCCATGGTGGTCGCGGCCGGCCCCTGGTTGACCAGCCAGTGCTCGTCGGCGTGCACCCAGCCGACCTGGTCCGGTTCGGCGAGGTCGCAGTAAGGGCAGGTCATGGCTGTTCACTACCTCCACGTCAGGGGATTGCACCCGGTCAGAGCAGGGCGATGAGGGCGCCCGCCGCGCCCGCCGCCAGCAACGCGGTGACCACGCCACGGCGCAGCACGAGCAGCCAGACCACGGCGGCGCCGAGCACGACGAACTGCCAGGCCGTGTGCAGCGACGCGGCCAGCGGCAGGGTCGAGCCCGCGATCGCGCCGATCGCCGCCGCGCCCGCGCCGGTCAGGAACGCCTGCGCCGTCCGGTTGTGCCGCAGCTTTTCCAGGCGGGGCCCGCCGAGGATGACGAACGCGAACGACGGCGCGAACGCGACCACGGCGGCGAGCAGCCCGCCGACCAGCCCGGCCGCCGCGAACCCGACGACGGCCACGGTCTGCACGACCGGTCCGGGCGTGATCTGGCCGAGGGCCACCGCGTTGAGGAACTGGGCGTCCGTCATCCACCGGTACGTGTGCACGGCGTCCTGCCGCATCATCGGGATGATCACGAACCCGCCGCCGTAGGACAGCGCGCCGACCTTCGCCGCGACCCACGCCACCGCGAGCAGTCCCCCGCTCGCGGCGGGCAGCGCCAGCACCACCGGCCACGACGTCCGCTTGCCCGACGGCGCGTTGACGGTGATCTCCACGATCCCGGCGGCGACCAGCACGAGCACCAGCCACGGCCCGGTGAGCGCCGCCGCCACCGCGCCCGCCACGAGGTACGCGACCCACCGCGCCCGGGCCGCCCGCGCGTCGCCGACCCGGCGCCAACTCGCCGGGATCAGCCCCCACGCGGCGTGCAGGGCCACGGCGGGCACGGCGGCTCCCGCGCCCGCCGCCGCGCCGAGCACCCACGCCGGCGGGTCGGCGGCCAGGAACAGCGCGGCCAGCGCCAGGATCAGCACCAGGCCGGGCACGATGAAGCAGAACCCGCCGACCAGCGCGCCCGCCGTGCCGCGCAGCCGCCACGCGCACAGGATCGCGAGCTGGGTCGACGCCGGGCCGGGCAGCAGGTTGGTGGCCGCGATCCCGTCCTCGAACTCGGCTTCGCCGAGCCACTTCCGCCGCGTCACGCACAGGTCGCGGAGCAGCGAGATGTGCGCGGGCGGGCCGCCGAAGCCGATGCAGCCGATCCGGCCCCACTCGCGGGCGATGACGCCCAGCCCCACCCGGGTCACGCCGCGCCCGCGATCGCAACCAGGCGGTCGACGCGCCCGGCGAGCTGCGCCAGGACGTCTTCGAACACCTCGTCGGTGTCGACGGCGCCGGGATCGGGCACCGACCAGTGCACCCGCCGGTCGTCCGGGCCCAGCTCCTCGTAGGCGTTGTCGCACACCGCCACCACGAGGTCGTCGGGCCGCACCACGTCGCCGATGTGCGCGGTGTGGTCGCGTTCGAGGCGCAGGCCGTGCCGGCGGGCCGTGCTGATCGCGCGCGGGTTGATCCGCGGTCCGGGGTGGGTGCCGGCGGAGGTGACCGGGATGTCGCTGCGCCGGCTCCACACGGCGGCGGCCAGCGGCGAGCGCGCGGCGTTGCGGGTGCAGACGAACACCACGCGCGGCGCGGTCACCGAGGGCGCGTGCCACATCCCGTCCAGGGCGTCGGGCAGCAGGCGCACGTAGGCGCGCCGTCCGTCGGCGTGCGACCGGGTGCGCGCGACCAGGTCGACCTCCCGCAGCACGCGGAGGTGGTGGGCCAGCAGGTTCGACGTGAGGGCGAAGGTGCGGGCGAGTTCGCCGGGTGACCGGTCGCCGACCGACAGCAGCTCGACGATGCCGAGGCGGACCGGGTCGGACAGCGCGTGGTGCAGGGCCGCCCGGGTGCGGAGATTGGCGTCAATGTCCATTGAGGCAATCCTCACTGAGGTGGTTCGCTCAAGTCAACGGCCGCCCACACCCCCGACCCCAGGAGGCCACCGGGCCGCACCACCCCCCACGCCACCCCCAGCACCGCACGCCGCACCGGCCCGCCGCCCCGGCCGACGCGGCGGGCGAACGCGTCCCCCCGTCGCAGGACGATTTCTCGGGCGAACCGGCGCGATTCAGCGCGGCCATTTTCAAGTTAGCTGTGCTTTGTATGTGATTCAGATCACAATGCGAATTGGTGCATTCCGGCGATTCCCCGACCGGCAGGTTTCCGTACGTTCAGCCCGGTCAGCACCATCACCCCTCGGCGAATGGGGGAACTGTGACCGATCAGATTATCGGGACCACTACCGGCGGCACGCTTCGGGAGAAGTGGGCGCAGACCCCGGTGGTCACCAAGCTCTACTGGCTGCTGCGCATCGGCGTGGCGATCGAATACCTCGGCCACGGCTGGGCCGGCCTCAGCCGGTCCCGCGCGTGGCTGCCCTACTACGACCTGTTCGGCATCTCCGCGGACGCCGCCGTGGACTACATGATGTACCTCACCGGCGCGGTCGACATCACGGTCGGCCTGATCGTCCTGTTCTGGCCGGCCCGGATAGTGTTGTTGCACGCCACCGTGTGGGGCGTGTTCACCGCGCTGCTCCGGCCGATCGTCGGCGAGGGCTGGTGGGAGTTCCTGGAGCGCGGCGGCAACTACGGGATGCCGCTCGCGCTGCTCATCCTGGTCGGCTTCGGCGGCTGGTCGGTGCGCGGCTGGCTGAGCAAGGGCGAACTGCCCGCCGCGGTGTCCGACCGGGCGCACGTCGGCGTCCACTGGGCGGCGCGCGGCGGTCTCGCCCTGCTGCTGATCGGGCACGGCGGATTCGGCGCGTTCGAGCAGAAGGCCTATTGGTACAAGTTCTTCGAGTTCTTCGGCGTCGATCGCGCCGGGGTGGATTCGGCGAACCTGATGGTGGTCTTCGGCACGTTCGAGATCCTGCTCGGACTGGCCGTGCTGATACGTCCGGCCAAGCCGCTGCTGTGGTTCGTGCTCGGGTGGAAACTCGCCACCGAATTGCTCCGGCCGCTGGTCGGCCAGGAATGGTTCCAATTCGTCGAGCGGGACGGCGACTACGTGCTGCCGCTCGTGCTGATCATCGGCGCGGCCACCTACGCGGCGGCCCGCGACCGGCTCCGGTCCCGCGTCTGAGAGGACAACCGTGCTGCACCGCCTAACCCTGCTCATCGCCGCGCTGCTCGTCGCGATCCCGGTCACCGCCGTGGCCGCGACGGGACAGCCGGTGGTCGTCGACACCGTCGCCGTGGGCCTGAACCCGCGCCTGGGGACCTTCACCCCCGACTACCGCTTCGCCTACGTGTCCAACGCGGGCTCGAACACGGTGTCCGTGCTCGACGCCCGCCGCCGCGCCGTGGTGGCGACCATCCCGGTCGGCACGTTCCCCTACGGCGTGTCGTTCGACCGGCACGGCCGGTTCGCCTACGTCGCCAACCGCGACTCCGACGACGTGTCGGTCATCGACACCGAGGACCGGAAGGTGGTGAAGACCATCCCGGTGGGCGACGCGCCCCGGCTGTCCGCCACGTCACCGGACGGCCGCGAGATCTGGCTCAGCTCCACCGGCTCCAACGCCGTCACCGTGATCGGCACCCGGAGCCAGTCGGTGATCGCCACCATCCCGGTCGGCACCGCGCCGCGCGGCATCTCGTTCGCCGCCGGCGGCAGGCGGGCCTACGTCGCGAACTCCGACTCGGACACCGTCTCGGTGGTCGACACGGAGACCAGGAAGGTCACGGCGACCATCCCGGTCGGCGATGAGCCGCGCGGCATCCTGGTCACCCCGGACAACCGCACGGTCTACGTCACCAACACCATCGGCGGCACCGTCTCGGTCATCGACGCCCGCCGCAACGCGGTCACCGCGACCATCACCGTGGGGAAGAACCCGCGAGGGCTCGCGCTGCACGCCGGCGACCGGATCCTCTACGTGACGAACTCAGGCTCCGGCACGCTCAACACCGTCGACACCCGCACGAACAAGATCGTCGGCGAGGTGAAGCTGGGCGAGGACCCGCGCTACACCGCGTCGGGACCGGGCAAGCGCTACATCATGGTCGCCAACACCGGGTCGGCCAGCGTCTCGTTCGTCACCCTGGACTGCTGAACGGACAGAGGTGGGGCGCCCGCCGCGCCCCACCTCCACCAGACCGGTCCCACCCGCCGTCAGCCTCGCCGCCCGGGGTGGCCTCTCACCCGCCGGTCTTGGCCTCTTCCTCGACCTCGACCAGGTCCAGGCTGGACCGCAGCGTGATCGGGCGCAGCAGCAGGGCCGCGACCACGCCCACCACCCCGATGCCCGCCGAGATCAGGAAGATGTGCCCGGTCGAGTCGCCGTAGGCCGCGCGCACGATGTGCTGCACCCCTTCCGGCAGGGCGTCGACGTTCAGGCTGCCGCTGCCGCCGCCCGTGCTCGGGTAGCCGGCCGCCGCGAGCCCGCTGGAGATGCGGTCGCCCACGTCGCGGGCCAGCACCGCGCCCAGCACCGACACGCCGATGGTGCCGCCCAGCGAGCGGAAGAACGCGATGGTCGAGCTGGCCGCCCCGATGTCCCGCAGCGGCACGGTGTTCTGCACCGCCAGCACCAGGTTCTGCATGCTCATGCCCACGCCCGCGCCCACCAGCAGCATCGCGCCGCCGACCAGCACCAGCGGCGTCTCGTGGTCGATCGTCGCCAGCGCCGCGAAGCCCACCACCAGCGTGATCGCGCCCGCCACGATGTAGGGCTTGCCCTTCCCGGTGCGGGTGATCAGCCGGCCGCTGACGATCGACGTGCCCAGCACGCCGGCCATCATCGGGATGGTCAGCAACCCGGCCTCGGTCGGCGTGTAGCCGCGCCCGATCTGGAAGTACTGCCCCAGGAACACCGCGCCGCCGAACATCGCCATGCCGACCGCGAGGCTCGCGAGGATCGCCAGCGCCGTCGTCCGCCGCCGCACGATCTCCAGCGGCACCACCGGTTCCGCCGCCCGCGACTCCACGAACACGGCCGCCGCCAGCAGCGCCAGCGAGCCGCCGACCATCGCGCCGGTCTGCCACGACACCCAGGCGAACGAGTCGTCCACGAACGAGATCCAGATCAGCAGCACCGACACGCCGGCGGCGATCAGCCCGGCCCCGAGGTAGTCGATCCGCACACCGGGCCGCCGCACGCTCCGCACCTTCAGCGTCGCCTGCAACACGAACAGCGCGACCAGCGCCACCGGCACGCCGATGAAGAAGCACCACCGCCAGCCCAGCCACGAGGTGTCCACGATCAGCCCGCCGAGCAGCGGCCCGCCGACCGTCGCCACCGCCATCACCGCGCCCAGGTACCCGTTGTACCGGCCGCGCTCGCGCGGCGGGATCATCGCCGCGATCACCACCTGCACCAGTGCCTGGAGGCCGCCGACGCCGATGCCCTGGAACGCCCGCGCGGCGATGAGCTGGCCGGCGCTCTGCGCGAAGCCGCTGACCACCGAGCCGGCCGCGAAGATCACGATGGCGACCTGGACCATGGTCTTCTTGTCGAACAGGTCGGCCAGCTTGCCCCAGAGGGGCGTGGTCGCGGTGGCGGTGAGCAGGGTCGCCGTGACGACCCAGGTGTACTGCGTCTGCGAGCCCTCCAGCGCGCCGATGATCTGCGGCAGCGCCGTGGACACCACGGTGCTGCTGAGCATGGCCACGAACAGCACGAGCAGCAGTCCGCTGAGCGCTTCCAGGATCTGCCGGTGGCTCATCGGCGCGGGGCCGGCCGAGCCGGTGGCAGGTGGTGCGGCACTCATCGAGCGGCCTCCAGAGTGGAGCCCAGGGCTCCTTCGACATCGGTGTTCAGGCGGCCGAGCGCCGAGGTCAGCGCCTCGACCTCGGCCGGCGTCCAGTGCGCGAGCGCCCGGTCCATCAGGTCGTCGTACCAGCGCTGGGCCTCGGCGAGCGCGACGTGCCCGGCGTCGGTGACGGCCAGCACGCTGGCCCGCCCGTCGCGCGGGTCGGCCCGCCGCTCCACCAGGCCGTGCGCGACCAGCGCGGCCACCGCCCGGCTGACCGTGGACGGGTCGAGCCCGGTGCGCCGCGCCAGTTCCTTGGCGTGGCACCCGGACGCCTGGTCGATCAGCGTCAGCGTGCCGACCAGGCCGGTCGGCACCGACGGGTAGCCGGTGCGCTGGTGGCGGACCAGCCGCACGACCTTCAACAGCTCGCGCAGTCGCTCCACCAGTTCGCCGTGGTGTGGGCTGGTGTCCACGTCGACCCTCCCGAAAATGCTTGCTTACTACAAGCATCTATCAAACTTGCCCGTTGTGCAAGTTTTCCCGCTGGGCAATTCCAGTAACGTGGCTCTCGATGGACCCCGGACCGCGCGAGCGCAAGAAGTCGGCCACCCGCCTGGCCCTGCACGAGGCGGCGCTGCGGCTGGCGCTGGCGCACGGGCCCGACCGGGTCACCGTCGAGGCGATCGCGGACGCCGCCGGCGTGTCCCGCCGGACGTTCTCCAACTACTTCGCGGGCAAGGAAGAAGCGATCTTCTACGGCGACCTGCTGCGCCTGCGCCGCCTGCTCGACCTGGTCCGCGACCGCCCGGCGGACGAGCCGCCGCGCACCGCGCTCGCCGGGGCCGCCGCCGCGCTGCCGGCCGAGAGCGACCGCCTGGACCCGGCGTGGGTGGCGCAGCGGCGACTGCTGCGCGGGCACCCGAGCCTGGTCGCCCACCAGGTCGCCGCGTACGCCGCGGTCGAGCGCGACCTGGCCGCCGAGGTCGCCGTGCGCGGGGCGGGCGAACTGCGGTCCCGGGTGCTCGCCGCGACGTTCCTCGCCGCCCTCCGCGCCGCCACCCAACACTGGCTGGAGCACCCCGACCGGACGCTCGCCGAGTGGGTCACGGAAGCCCTCTCGTAAAAAAACCTGCACGTTGTGCAGCTTTTGGTACCGTGGGTTACCAACACTCTCAGCAGCGACTCGGTCACCCCGAGTCGGGAACAGGACGCACGGATGACCAGCCCCACCGCTTCCCGACCGGCCGCGCCCAGCCAGGACCGGCTCGGCTTACGGCTGCCGGCCGAGTACACCGAGCGCACGCCCGGCTGCCCGTTCGACCCGGCGGCGCACCAGACCGGACTGGCCCGACAGGGTCCGGTGCACCAGGTCACCATGGGCGACGGCGACCTCGCGTGGCTGATCACCGGCCACGACGAGGCCCGCGCCGTGCTCGCCGACGCCCGGTTCAGCTCCGACCGGTTCCGCAGCGAACGCGTGCTGAGCAAGCTCCCGCCGAGCCTGCGTGAGCGGGTGACCGACAAGGCCGCCCGCGCGGGCAGCTTCATCGCCATGGACCCGCCGGACCACACCCGGTACCGCAAGCTGCTCACCGGCCAGTTCACCGTGCGGCGGATGCGTCAGCTCGCGCCCCGCATCCAGGAGATCGTCGCCGAGCACCTGGACGCGATGACCGCCGCGGGCCGGACCGCGGACCTCGTGCAGGCGTTCGCGCTGCCGGTGCCGTCCCTGGTGATCTGCGAACTGCTCGGCGTCGCGTACGAGGACCGCGCCGAGTTCCAGCAGCGCTCGTCCACCCTGCTGCGGCTCAACGCCCCGACGGACGAGGTGGTGAAGGCCGCCGACGAGCTGCGGGCGTTCCTGCGCGGCCTGGTCCGGGACAAGCGGGCCCACCCGACCGACGACCTGCTGTCCGGCCTGATCGAGACGGCACCCGAGCTGACCGACGACGAGCTGGTCGGCATCTCCAGCCTGCTGCTCGTCGCGGGCCACGAGACGACCGCCAACATGCTCGCGCTGGGGACGTTCGCGCTGCTGGAGCACCCGGAGGAGCTGGCCAGGCTGCGCGCCGACCCGTCCCTCGTGGAGGGCGCGGTGGAGGAGCTGCTGCGGTACCTGTCGATCGTGCACCTGGGTCCGGTGCGGATGACGCTGGAGGACGTGGAGATCGCGGGCGTGGCGATCCCCGCGGAGTCGACGGTGCTCATCTCGGTGCCGGCCGCCAACCGCGACCCCGGCCACTACGGCGACCCCGACACCCTGGACGTGACCCGGCCGCGCGTCTCGCACCTGGCGTTCGGGCACGGCGTCCACCAGTGCCTGGGCCAGCAGCTCGCGCGGGTGGAGATGGCGGTGGGCTTCACCGAGCTGCTGCGCCGGCTGCCCGGCCTGCGGCTCGACCTGCCCGCCTCCGACGTGCCGCTGCGCAGCGACATGCTGGTGTACGGCGTGCACAGCCTGCCGGTGGCCTGGGACGCCTAGCGGGCGAACCCGGCGTCCAGCCGGTCGATCATGATCCCGATCAGGTCGGCCAGCGGACGCCGGTCCCCGGTGTCGAGCCACCACGTCACGACCGCTCGCAAGGTGGCCATCGCGGTCGCGGCGAACATGTGCGGGTAGACGTCCGTGTCGGGGTCGACGCCGACCCTCCGGGCGACCGCGACCGCCAGTGCCCGTTCCTGGGCGTGGAAGGCGGCCAACAGGTGCGGCAGCAACGATGGCGTCTGGCGCAGCACGCGGAGTTGCCCGAGCTTCGCGCGGTCGATGCGTTCGGGGACGATCTCCACCAACGCCCGGCGGAGGGCTTCGAGCACCGGCTCGTCGTCGGGGCGTCCGGCGAACTCTTGGACGAACGCCTCGGCCGTCGCCACGTCACCGGCGACCACGGCCTCTTCCTTGGACGAGAAGTAGTTGAAGAACGTCCGCAGCGACACGCCGGCGTCGTGCGCGACCTCTTCGACCGTGACGCCGTCGACGCCGCGCTCGACACAAAGTCGTAGCGCGGCGTCGGCCAGGGCCTTGCGAGTTGCCAGCTTCTTGCGTTCCCGCAGCCCGGCAGGTCGTTCCATGGCGGGATTGTCGCAGTGTTGGATTGCCTCGACTCCGTCGAGGCGGGCTCGGTCGCTCGAAAGTCGCGACCTCACGGGGGCGGGGTCAGTGACCGGCGGACATCTCGGCTGCCAGGCGCTCGTCACCGCTGAGCGTCTTGAGCGGCTTCTCCTTGATGAACAGCACGGCCACCAGGGCGAGCACCGCGATCGGCGCGCCGATCAGGAACAGCTCCGCGGTGGCGGTCGCGTAGATGTCCTGGATGATCCGCCGGGCCTCCGGGGGCAGCAGGGACAGGTCCGGCACGGTGCCCGCGTCGCCGCCGGGCGTCGGACCGAACTTCTCGGCCGCCAGACCGGTCACTCGGTTGGCCAGCACGGCGCCCAGCACGCTCACGCCGATCGCGCCGCCGAGCGAGCGGAAGAACGTCAGCGTCGACGTGGTCGCGCCCAGGTCCTTCGCCGGCACGTCGTTCTGCGCCACCAGCACCAGGTTCTGCATCAGCATGCCGACGCCGACGCCCAGCACGGCCATGTGCACCGACACCACGAACACGCTGGTGCCCGCGTCGATGGTGGCCAGCAGCACCATGCCGCCGACCATCACCGCGCCGCCCGCGACCAGGAACACCTTCCACCGGCCCCACTTGGTGATGAGCTGCCCCGCCACGGTGGACGACACGAGCAGGCCGAAGATCAGCGGCAGGCTCATCAGGCCGGCCTGCGTGGGCGTCTTGCCCAGGCCGATCTGGAAGTACTGGGACAGGAACACCGTGCCGCCGAACATCGCGACGCCGACCAGCGCGCTGGCCAGCGTGGTCAGCGAGACCGTGCGGTTGGTGAAGATCGACAGCGGCACGATCGGGTCCTCGGCCCGCGACTCGACCCAGACCGCCAGCGCCAGCAGCACGAGGCCGCCGACCACCATCAGCGCGGACCAGCCGGACAGCCACTCGAACTGGTTGCCGGCCAGCGTCGTCCACACCAGCAGCGTCGACACACCGGACACGATCAGCGCCGCGCCCAGGTAGTCGATCTTCACTTCCTTGCGCACCACCGGCAGCCGCAGGGTGCGCTGGAGCAGCAGGATCGCCGCCAGGGTGAACGGCACGCCGATGAAGAAGCACCAGCGCCAGCCCAGCCAGGACGTGTCCACGATGACGCCGCCGATCAGCGGCCCGGCGACGGTGCCGACACCGAACACGGCGCCGAACAGGCCGGCGTACTTGCCCATGTCGCGCGGCGGGATCATGGCCGCCATCACGATGGTGGCCAGCGCCGTCATGCCGCCCGCGCCCAGGCCCTGCACGACCCGGCTGGCGATGAGCACTTCCACGTTCGGGGAGAACCCGGCGATCAGCGAGCCGACCACGAACATGCCCAGGGATAGCTGGATGAGCAGCTTGCGGCTGTACAGGTCGGCGAGCTTGCCCCACAGCGGCACGGTCGCGGTCATCGCCAGCAGCTCGGTGGTGACCACCCAGGTGTAGACCGACTGGGAGCCCTCCAGGTCGGCGATGATGCGCGGCAGCGCGTTGGACACGATCGTGGAGGCCAGAATGGCCATGAACATGCCGAGCATCAGCCCGGACATGGCTTGCACGACGTCCCGGCGCGCGGTGCTCTCCGCGGTCGGCTCGGTCGTTTCGACGGACATCGTCCCCCCTCTGGTGGTGATTCGGTTTACGTCCTGGGTGGCTGCGCCAGACCTGCGGACAGCAGGTCCATGGCGTCGCCGAGCAGGGTTTCCAGCGGTCGCGGGTCATCCGGGTCGGACGACCGGGTGAACGCCACCCGGCACGCCGCGCCGGCGGCGGCGCCCAGCAGCATCGGGTAGAGGTCCGAGGCGGTGAGGCCGACGCGTTCGGCGATGCCCGCCACGAGGTGCCGTTCGGTTTCCTCGCCGCCGGCGAAGACGCGGGCGAGCAGCACGGGATGCTGCTGCACGACCCGCATCCGGAGCAACCACAATTCACGGTCCTCGGCCAGCACCTCGGCGATCTCGGCGATCATCGCGGCCTTCACCGCCTCCGCCGCGCACAGTCCGGCGGGCTGGTCCAGGACCCGTTGCCGGATTCGTGGCCCCGCCTCGGGATCGGGCGCGGCGACGGCTTCCTCCTTGCCCGTGAAGTAGTTGAAGAACGTGCGCGGGGAGACCCCGGCGGCGGTGCTGATGTCCTCCACGGTGACGTGGTCCAGACCGCGCTCGGCGGCCAGCACGAGAGCGGCCCGGCAGAGCGCGGCCCGCGTCTGCTGCTTCTTGCGGTCACGAAGACCGGGCGCGCCGTTCACTCGAACAGAGTACGAATAAAGCTGCACAGACTGCAAATTTACAACCTATGCAGTTTTGTGATCCCCCTCTCGCCCGGCACCGCAATTGGGGTGCGTCCCGTCCGGGGCCGCCGCTACCGTCGCGCGGGTGACCGAGGTGGACTGGCTGGGGCTCAACCGCGCGAACTGGGACGACCGCACCGCCGTCCACGCGGCCAGCGACTACTACGACCTGCCCGGCTTCCGCGCGGGCGGGTCGACGCTGCGCGCGTTCGAACTCGCCGAGGTCGGCGACGTGACCGGCAAGCGCTTGCTGCACCTGCAATGCCACATGGGTCAGGACACCCTGTCCTGGGCCAGGCTCGGCGCGGACGTCACCGGCCTGGACTTCTCCCCCGCCGCCGTCGAGACCGCCCGCGCCTTGGCGGCGGAGACCGGACAGCCCGGCAGGTTCGTGGTCTCGGACGTGTACGACGCGCGGGCGGCGTTGGGCGACGAGCGCTTCGACGTCGTGTACACCGGCTTCGGCGCGCTGGTCTGGCTGCCGGACGTGCGACGCTGGGCCGAGGTCGTGTCGTCGCTGCTGGTGGACGG
The DNA here is from genome assembly GCF_050942485.1 of Actinosynnema sp. CS-041913. Lineage (NCBI taxonomy): Bacteria > Bacillati > Actinomycetota > Actinomycetes > Pseudonocardiales > Pseudonocardiaceae > Actinosynnema > Actinosynnema sp. CS-041913. The sequence goes on from NZ_CP192037.1 coordinate 6,378,564, forward strand.
CGGATTCCTGTACCTGGCCGAGTTCCACCCGATCGCGAACGCGCTCGGCGACGACGGCCGGACGCTGGCGCACGACTACTTCCGGGCCGACGGCGAGACGTACGACGACCCGCTCACCTACACGGACGGACCGCCGCTCACCAAGACCCGGTCCGTGCAGTGGCAGCACCCGCTCGGCGAGGTCGTGACGGCGTTGGTGCGGGCCGGCTTGCGCGTCGACTTCCTGCACGAACGGGACTTCTCGCTGTTCCAGGCCTACCCGGCCCTGCGCCGGGAGGCGAACGGCGAATACCGCTTCCCCGCCGGCCACCCCCGACTGCCGCTGCTGTACACGATCCGGGCGACGAAGGCCTGAGGCCGCACGGGGTCCGCGGCGCTGGAGGCTGCCGTGGGCTAATCTAACAGCACTGTTGTATCTCGGGAGTGGGGGACGCTGGGATGTATCCGGAGATCGAGCCGTACGACCGCGGGATGCTCGACGTCGGCGACGGGCACCACGTGTACTGGGAGGTGTGCGGCAACCCCGACGGGAAGCCGGCGGTGGTGCTGCACGGCGGCCCCGGCTCCGGGTCCACCGCCAGGGCCCGCCGCTACTTCGACCCGTCGGCGTACCGGGTGGTGCTGTTCGACCAGCGCGGTTGCGGGCGCAGCACACCGCACGCCGGAGCGCCGGTGGTCGACCTGTCCACGAACACCACCGACCACCTGATCGCCGACATCGAGCTGCTGCGCACCACGCTGGGCATCGAGCGGTGGCTGGTGTTCGGCGCGTCGTGGGGCTCGGTGCTGGGGCTGACCTACGCCGTGCGGCACCCGGAGCGGGTGTCCGAGATGGTGCACGCGGGCGTGGGGGTCGGGCTCCGCGAGGAGATCGACCTCCTGTCGCGCGGACTGGGGCCGATGTTCCCGGAGGCGTTCGCCCGGTTCACCTCCGTGGTGGCGAACCCGGACGGCCACCTGCCGACCGAGTACCTGAAGCTGCTGCTCGACCCGGACCCGGCGGTGCACCGGAAGGCGGCCGACGAGTGGTGCGCGTGGGAGGACGCGATGCTCCCGCTGACGCCCGGCGACCCGCGCTTCGACCCGCCGGAGTACCGGCTGGCGTTCGCCCGGATGGTCTGCCACTACTGGTCGCACAACTGCTGGCTGCCGGACGACTACGTGCCGGCCAACGCGTCCCGGCTGGCGGGCATCCCGGGCGTGGTGGTGCAGGGCGAACTGGACCTCGCGAACCTGGTCGGCTCGCCCTGGCGGCTGGTGCACGCCTGGCCGGACGCGGAACTCGTGATGATCCGCGACACGGCACACGGCGGCAGTGCGAGCATGACGGCAGCCAGGATCGCCGCGACCGACCGGTTCCGGTGACACCTGGCGGGGACTCGGCAGGAGGCTCCGCCGCATGTTCGAGAGGTTCACCGAACGCGCGCAGCACGTGACGGTGCTCGCGAAGAAGGAGGCGGAACTCCTCCGCCACCACCACATCGGCACCGAGCACCTGCTCATCGGCCTGCTCCTGGAGGGCTCCGGCAGCGCCGCCCGCGTCCTGATGTCCCTCGGCCTGTCGCCGCAGAACTGCGTGCGGCACACCGCGGCCATCCGCGGACGCGGGCGCGAGCTGTCCGCCGGCCGCTTACCCTTCACGCCGCGGGCGAAGCGGGCGTTGGAGATGGCGGTGCGGCAGGCGGAGGCGCTGGGCCACGGCCGGATCTCCACCGAGCACGTCCTGCTCGGCGTGCTGGACGAGGGCGACGGCGGGGCGGTCGCCGTGCTGGCCCGTGCCGGGGTGTCGCTGGACGACGTGCGCGAACGCCTGCTGGCCGTGATGTCCGGCTTCGAACTCCCCGCACCCCGGCCGTCGGCCCGGATCTACGTGAGCTACCAGCGTCCCGGCGACCGACACCTCGCCGGGCGCATCGCGGACTGGCTGCACTACCAGCTCGCGGTCCACGAGGTGGTGATGGACGCCGAGGACACCGTCGGGGACAGCGACGTGCTGGTGGTCGTCGTAAGTCCACAGTGGACACCCAAGGGGCCGGCGCTCCAGGAGGTCGAAGAGGCCTTGCTGAGCGGGATCGACGTGGTCCCGGTGCTGGTCGACGGGGCGGAACTCCCATCGGACAGGGAAATATCCGCAGATCTGCGGCTCGCGGACCCGGTGGTGCTGCGCCACCGGACCTTCCGCGACGACATGGCCGCCCTTGCCGAACGGTTGCGGTGACGGCGGATATCCTGGGCGGACGCCGGGCGCCGACGTCAGGATCGCGATGTACGAGAAGCTCACCGAACGCGCGCGTCGCGCGGTCGTGTGGTCGGAGAACCACGCACGCCGGCGCGGGCACGACTACGTCGACACCGAACACCTGCTGCTCGCGCTCCTCGATGACGAGACCAGCACGGCGTACCGGGTCCTGGTGTCACTCCGCTTCCCGGTCGTGCTGTGTCGGCGTCATCTCCTCAAGGTGACCGACCGGGGCGGTCAGGCGCACGAGCGACCCGTACCCCTCTCCGAGCGTGCGAAGGTGGTCCACCGCGTGGCCGGCGGCTGGGCGACGCAACACGACCACCGCCACATCGGCACCGAGCACCTGCTACTCGCCTTGACCCAGGAGAAGGATGGTGTGGTCGGCCGACTGTTCTCAAGCCTCGGACTGACCGGGAACCTGGTGGTCGAGAAGATCCTCGCCCTGCGCAAGCTGGAGACTCCCCAGCTCAAGGCGCTCGGGCCGAAGCCGCAGCCACCGGTCCCGCCCGCGCAGCCGACGCGGCGGGTCGCCAAGGTGTTCGTCAGCTACCGGCGCGTGCCCGACAGCCACGTGGCGGGACGGATCGCGGACTGGATCGACCGCCACGTCGACCACGCCGAGGTCTTCATGGACGTCGACTCGATCCAGCTCGGCGCGGACTTCACCAAGGCCATCAACGCCGCCGTGAGCGACTGCGACGTGCTGATAGCGGTAATAGGCCACAACTGGGCGACCGCCACCGACGCGCGCGGCAGGGTGCGGCTGGAGCAGCCGAACGACCTGGTGCGCCTGGAGATCGAGGCGGCCCTCCACCGCGACGTGCGAGTCGTGCCGGTGCTGGTGGACGGCGCGGAGATGCCCGCCTTCGACGAGCTGCCCGACAGCCTGCGCTCACTGGCGTTCCGACACGGGCTGAAGATCAGGCACGACAGCTTCCGCCAGGACATCGCACGCCTGGCGGAAGCCGTCATCCGCGCCTAGCGGCCCGCCCCCCGCCGGCCGAGCCGTTGCCATCCGGCCGTTCTCACCGGTAGCCGGGCAACCCCAGGGTGGCGCACGTGCCCTCGCCACCGGGGAACACACTCACCACCGTGGCCGGATCCGTGCCAGGCACCTGTTCCGTGAGCACACACGCGACCAACGACGGAACGGAGTACGTCGGGCTGCCATGAGCCTTCGACCCGGGCGTCCCGGACACCCAGCCGTAGCGGTCGGTCCGCCAGGTCAGCGAGCACACCTCGACCGGCCCCCGCTCCTCGTCGCCGACATCCCCCTCCGGGAGGCTCGGATCACCGGTCCCCACGGGTTCCGCCGCAGTCCGCACATCCGTCGACCGGAAGCACCACGCCCGTCCCCGCACCGTGGGGGCCGCCGACGCGGGCACCGCACCGGCGCCCTGCCATGCGCCCAGGAACGGCTGGGCGTACTTGTCAGCGACGAACACTCCCGGAAATCCGTCGACAGCGGCTCCCAGCCGCCCCTGGGCGGGTCGACCGTCACCCGCCGTCCCCGCACCGCACCGTCCGCGCTGGACCAGGACTGCGACCACTGCTCCCCGATCCCCGCCCGACGGTCCGTCCGCGCACGTCCATCGACGTGCGGCGTCGCCGTCCGCGTCCGGGCGGCCTGCACCGCGAGCGTCCCCCTCACCCATGGACCTCAGCCCTTCCCTCGTCCCGGCAACGTCCGCAGCCTGGCCAACCCCGCGAGGTCAGCGTCTTCACCGACCCCACCGAGCAGCCCAGCAACAGGGCGGCGTCTCGTTCGCTGAGATCCGTGCGCCCGGCGAGCCCGGATCGTCAGCACATCGGCACGCTGGCTTCCTCCCGAACCGGTCCGTCAGGCCCAGCCCGGCATCGGGTAGCCCGCCATCAGTTCCGCCACCTCGGCCGCAAGGCGGTCCAGCGCCGCCTCGTCCCCCGCCGCCTGCACGGCCGCGTCGATCCACGCCGCCAGTTGCGGCATCTGGTCGGGGCCGAGGCCGCGGGTGGTGATGGCGGCGGTGCCCAGGCGGAGGCCGGACGGGTCGAAGGGCTTGCGCGGGTCGTAGGGGACGGTGTTGTAGTTCGCCTCGATGCCTGCCCGGTCCAGGGCCTTCGCCGCCGGCTTGCCGCCGATGGCCTTGCCGGTCAGGTCGACCAGGACGAGGTGGTTGTCGGTGCCGCCGGACACCAGCTCGAAACCGCGCTGCGCCAAGGCCGCCGCCAGCGCCTGCGCGTTCGCGACCACGTTGTGCGCGTAGGTCCGGAACGAGGGCGCCGACGCCTCACCCAACGCCACCGCGATGGCCGCCGTGGTGTGGTTGTGCGGACCTCCTTGCAGGCCGGGAAAAACGGCCCGGTCCACGGCCTTGGCGTGAGCGGCGTCCGACAGGATCATCGCGCCACGCGGCCCGCGCAACGTCTTGTGCGTCGTAGTCGTGATCACCGGGGCGTGGCCGACCGGCGACGGATGCGCCCCGCCCGCGATCAACCCGGCGATGTGCGCGATATCGGCGACCAGCACCGCGCCCACCTCCCGCGCGATGGCGGCGAACGCCGGGAAGTCGATCGTGCGCGGAATCGCCGTGCCACCGCAGAAGATGACCTTCGGACGTTCGCGCAACGCCAAGTCCCGAGCCTCGTCCAGGTCCACGCGACCGGTGTCCTTGCGCACGCCGTACTGCACGCTGCGGAACCACTTGCCGGTCGCGGACACATTCCAGCCGTGGGTCAGGTGGCCGCCCATGGGCAGGGCCATGCCCATCACGGTGTCGCCGGGCTCCAAGAACGCCAGGTACACGGCCAGGTTCGCCGGCGAACCGGAGTACGGCTGCACGTTGGCGTGCTCGACACCGAACAGGCTCCTGGCACGGTCGACGGCCAACGTCTCGATCGGGTCGACCACCTGCTGGCCCTCGTAGTACCGACGACCGGAGTACCCCTCGGAGTACTTGTTGGTCAACACCGTGCCGGTGGCCTCCAGCACGGCCTGCGACACGTAGTTCTCCGACGCGATGAGCCGGATCTTCGCGAACTGGCGACCAGCCTCGGCCTCGACCAGCCGAGCGACCTCGGGATCGGCCACGGCCAACGCGGGAACAGGCGGTTGATGCACGACAGCCTCCAACGCGCCGTGGCACCCAGGCGCGCGGTGCAAGCCGGCTCGTCGCTCCCCGGTGGTCACTCCCACCCTCGGCACGCCAGTCGCGAACGACCCATCCTAACCGGCGCGCCGGCCGCGCACACCTCCGGGTGGCCCACCGGTCCGGCGGGAACGCTCGACCGGGATCAGTTGCTGCCGGCGGCTTCGCGCTCGTGTGAACGTGCGATCCGAGCGCGGATCCGGTCGACGTCGGGGTGGTCGACCTCCTCCATCACGGCCAGCGCCTGCCGCCACGTCCGAATGGCGGCTACCCGGTCGCCGACCGCGAGATAGGTGTCACCCAAGTGGCCGAGGGTTTCGATCGTCCCGTTGCAATCACCGAGTTCTTCGTAGAGCACGAGGGCCTGTCGGTAGCAGTCCTCCGCCTGGACGTGGTTGCCCAGATGGTGGTGCGCGTAGCCGATGCTGTCCAAAGTGGACGCTTCACCGTCCTTGCTGCCCAGATCGCGATGCAGGGCAAGGGCGTGTTCGCACGTCTCCAGCGCACGGGCATGGTCACCGAGCAGCGAGTGGTACCACCCGACCGCGTTCACGGCCCGTGCTTCGCCGCTGCGGTGGCCTGCGGACTTGAACAGTTCCAGCGCACGCGTGGCGTGGTGGATCGCTTCGGGGTAGCGCTCGCGCTGTCCCAGCAGCCAGCAGATCGCCCGGTGCGTGCGAGCCAGGCCGATCGGGTCGTCGATCTCGGCGTACAGGCCGAGCGCTTCCCGGAGGTGTGCCCGCGCTTCGTCGTCGCGGCCGAGTCGGCTGAGGGCGTTGCCGAGCAGTCGGTGGGTCCTGGCCTGGCCGTCGCGGTCGCGGCGGCGGCGCGCCGCGTCGAGCGCTGTCCGCTGGGTGGCGACGTAGTCCGGCCACAGGCCGCTGCGGTCGAGGAAGGTGACCAGGGTCCACGGCAGCCGCCAGGCGTGCTCGTCCATCCGGTGCTGTGCGGCCAGCCCGACGGCGCTGACCAGGACGGGTAACTCGGTCTGGAACCAGTCCAGTGCCTGGCGGTGGTCGGTGACCCGGGCCAGGACGGTTCCCGGTACCGCGTCGGTCAGGGCCAGCGGGTCGCGGTGCGGCTCCAGGAGGCGGTCCGCCGCGTGTGCGGTGTGCAGGTAGTGGTCGAGCAGGCGGTGCACCGCACCGCGCTGGTCGGCTTCGGGGTCGTGGCGGTCCGCCAGTTCGATCGCATACGCCCGCAGCAGGTCGTGGAAGGCGTATCGACCGGGCCGGTTCTCGGTGAGCAGGTGCGCCCGGCGGACTTCGGCCAGCAGCGGGCGCACCGCGCCGATCGGCGTGCCCGCCAGGCTCGCGGCGGCCGGACCACTCAGCTCGGGCCCGGGGTGCAGGCTCAGGAGTCGGAACAGCCGCGCCGCGGCCGAGCTGAGCGTGCGGTACGACCAGGAGAACACCGCCCGTACGTTCAGGTCCTCGCCGGTGTCCAACGCGTCCAACCGGGTCGAGTGGTCGCCGAGTTCGTCGGCCAGCTCGGCGAGCGGGATGTCCGGGTGGGTGGCGACTCTCGCCGTGACGATGCCCAGCGCCAGCGGAAGTCCGGCGCAGTGCCGCAGCAGACCCTCCACGGCCCGCGGCTCGGCGGCCAGCCGTTCGCCGCCGAGGTGGCCGCTGAGCAGTTCGTGCGCCTCGTCGTGGCTGAACATGTCCAGCGGCAACGGCTGCGCTCCGTGCGTGGTGACCAGGCTCGTGAGCGTGCTGCGGCTGGTGATCAGCACGGTGCAGGTCGGGCTGCCGGGCAGGAGCGGGATGACCTGGCCGGTGTCGGCCGCGTTGTCCAGCACGACCAGGATCCTCTTGCCGGCGACCACGGTGCGGTAGAGCGCGGCCTGCGCGTCCGGATCCGCGGGGATGCCGGTGGAGGCGACGCCGAGGGCGTCGAGGAACCCCCGGATCGCCACCTCGGGGGACACCGGTCGCGCGCGGGGGTCGAACCCGCGGAGGTTGAGGTACAACTGGCCGTCGGGGAAGCGGTCGAGGTGCCGGTACGCCCAGTGCAGCGCGAGCCACGTCTTGCCGATCCCGCCGGGACCGCCGATCGTGGCGATCATCAGACCGGTGCCCGGATCCGCCGTCCCGGCCGGTCCAGCGGTGAGGGCGCGCAGTTGCCGGGTGCGGCCGGTGAACAGCCTCGGTGGCGCGGGAAGCTGCCGGGGCGGCGTGGTTGCCGCGGGCCTGGTTGCCTCGGGCCCGGTCGCCGTCGGCCCGGTCGCCGCGGGCCCGGTCGCCGCGGGCCCGGTCGCCGCGGGCCCGGTCGCCGCGGGCCCGGTCGCCGCGGGCCCGGTCGCCGCGGCGTGCAACGCCGGGTCGGTGTTCAGGATCTGGTGGTGCAGCCTCCGGAGCGGCGGGCCGGGGTCGGTGCCGAGTTCGTCCGCCAGGCGGGAGCGGATGCGCTGGTAGGTGTCGAGGGCGTCCGCCTGTCGACCGCTGCGGTACAGCGTGAGCATGAGCTGTCCGGCCAGCCGCTCGTCCAGCGGCCTCTCGGCGGTCCGGGCGACGAGGCCCGACAGCAGCTCGCGGTGGCGGCCATGACGGAGGACGAGATCGGTGCGGTCCGACTCGGCCTCGATCCGCTCGGCCTCCAACTCCGTGCGCATCGCGCTGATCCAGTCGGTGTCCAGCCCGGCGAACGGCTCGCCCCGCCACAGCGCCAATGCCCTGCCGAACAGGTTGACGGCCGTCGAGTCGTCGTCGGCCGTTCGAGCCTCGGCGAGCAACTGCCGGAACCGGTGCACGTCCACGACCGCAGGATCCAGCGTGAGCACGTACCCGCCCCCGCGCCGGCCGATCCGCACCTCGTCCGCGGCGGCGAGCACCCGGCGCAGGCGCGTGAGATAGGTGCGCAACGTGTTCCGCGCCCCTTGCGGCGCACGATCCGCCCACACCCGCTCCACCAGCCGATCCGCCGTGATCGGCTGGTTGGGCTCGATCAACAACGCCGCCAGCACGCACCGTAATCGGGCCGGGCCGACATCGACCGCGCTGCCGTCCACCCAGGTCTCGACGCTGCCCAGGACCCGGAATTCCACCACCACCCTGACCCCCCACCACCGACATCCCCGGTGCCTGTGTAGTCCCGGCCGTCAAGGGACTCAACGATTTCGCAACCTTTTGCCCACGACCGGCGGCGCAGGATAGGCCGTACGGCGGTCCTTCGGGGGGCAGGACGAATGCGGGGGGTCCGCCGGATTTCACGGCAAGCAATCACCGAAGGGGGAACACTGTGGGAATCTCGTCGCTGTTCAGAACCGCCGGTGTGACCGCCGTCGCCCTCGCGGGCGCGGCAGTCATGATGGTCTCGCCCGCCTCCGCGGCTGTCTCACCGGCGCCGTCGGCGGAACCGCCGGTGGCAACCGAGTACACGCTCACGCCCGTGAGCGTTTCGGCACCCGCCGCAGCCGCCGCACCGTGCCCCATCGAGCGGTTCACCTACTGGGGCACAGCGCTCTGCGATACACACGTCCTGGACGTCGACTGGGGCAACGGCCGCCTCGAAAGTTTCGTGGTCGGCACGAATCGCCAGGTGTGGCACGCGTGGCCGGGCAGCGGCGGCTGGAAGTCCATGGGCGGCTGGGCCTACGACATGGTGAAGGTCTGGAAGGACGGGAAGGCCCGTATCGTCGCGCACAAGGGCAAGGACAACCGCAGGTGGTGCCACAAGGATCCCGGCAACGGCAAGTGGTCCGGCACGTACTTCTGCGGGTGACGCCGGCAGTCGCCTGCTACGCCACGTGATGCCACACGTGGTTCGGACGTGACAGCGGCCCTTGGTCCGGCCTCCCTCGCAACCGTCGAGGGGTCGGACCAAGGGCCGCGGCGCATCCGACGCCGGCTGAGGCGCCACCGTTCAGGGAGCCGGGTAGTAGCCGGACGACGCGAAGAACCCGATGTAGGTGTCCACCAGGTCCCCGGTGATCGGCGGGCACGTGATCCCGGTGCCCGCCAACGCCTCCTCCGTCCGCGACACGTCCACCAGCGGGTAGAACGCCGCGCTGTCGGTGGTCATCAGCTCGAACGCGTCGAGCAGCGGGATGAGCGCGTTGTCGCGGTCCGCCAGGACGGTCCGCCGCCACTCCGCCCAGTCCCGTTCCGCCAGCGGGTAGCCGTGCGCCCGCAGCCGATCCACGATCTCCGGCCAGCTCACCTGACCGGGGTTGTAGAGGTGGTAGGTGCCACCGGAATCCTTGGACAGCGCCACGACGGCCGCCGCGGCGTAGTCGACCGGGACCATGGGGACGGCCCCGGACAGGTCCGTCGGCACGACGCCCGCCTGCACCAGGCCCTTGGTGCTCAACCAGACGAAGTCCCTGGTCTGGCAGGCTCCGTTGACCTGGTCGCCGGACACCAGGTCCACCCGGTACACCTGCACCGGCAGCCCGCGCTCCCGCGCCTGGCCGATGAGCTGCTCGGCCACCCACTTGCTGCGCAGGTAGCCGCTGGGCAGGTCGGCGGGCGGGCCGGTCGGGTCGTCCACGGTCAGCGGCACGCCCGGCTCGCGGGCCCCGGCGAAGACGCCGGTGGTGGACAGGTGGTGCACCGGGACGGTGCGGTGCCGGGCCGCCAGGCGCAGGATCTCCTGGGTGCCCTGGACGTTGGGCGCGCGCAGGTCCGCGTACGGGCGCAGCCAGTTCACCGTCGCGCCCGCGTGGTAGACCGCGTCCGCCTTGCGGGACAACGAGTCGAACGCCTCTTCGGTCAACCCGAGCCGGGGCTGGGCCAGGTCGCCGACGACCACCCGCAGGCGGTGCGGGTCGACCTCGTCCCACAGCCGGTACCAGCGGAGGTTGGCCTCGATCTTGCGCAGCCCTTCGGCTTCGTCCTCCTCGCGCACCAGGCAGTGCACGGTCGCGGCCGACGCGGTCAGCAGTTCCCGCAACAGGAACGCGCCGAGGAAGCCGGTCGCCCCGGTCAGCAGCACGTGGTCCGGCGAGTCGACGGTGCGCACGACCTCCGCCGCCGGTCGGATCTCCTCCGGCAGCGCGGCGGTGTAGTCCACGTCCTCGACCCCGGCCGCACCCGCCAGGAACGCCGCCAGCGCGCTCGGCGTGGGGTGGTCGAACACGACGGTCGCGGGCAGGGTCAGGTCGGTGGCGGCGGCGATCCGGTTGCGCAGCTCGACCGACAGCAGGGAGTCGAAACCCAGGTCCGGGAACGGCTTGTCGGCCACCTCGCCGGACAGTCCCAGCACGGCCGCGATCTCGTCGTGGACCAGGTCGGCGATCGCGGCGCGCCGTTCCGCCTCGGGCAGGTCCGCCAGGTTCGGGGCGGGCGCGCCGTTCCGGGCGGTCGGCCGCACGGTGGGCAGCAGCGTCCGCAGCAGCGGCGGCACCTGGTCCGGGCGTGACCGCAGCGCGGCCAGGTCCAGCGGGGCTCCCACCAGGGCCGGGGTTCCGGACGCCACCGCCGTGTCGAGCATCGCCAGCCCGCGGGCCGATTCGACGGGCCGGAAACCGGCCCTGGCGATGCGCTGCCGGTCCGCGTCGGCCAGACCGCTGGTGATGCCGCTGGTCTCCGCCCACAGGCCCCACGCGACGGATGTGGTGGCCAGGCCTCGGGCGGCGCGGTAGGCCGCGAGGCCGTCCAGGTAGGCGTTGGCGGCGGCGTAGTTGCCCTGCCCGGCCCCGCCGATCACGCCCGCGAGGGACGAGAACAGGACGAGCGGCGCGTCGCCCGCCAGCTCGTGCAGGTGCCACGCCGCGTCGGCCTTGGGGCGCAACACGGTCGACAGCCGCTCCGGTGTCAGGTCGCCGACCAGGCCGTCATCGATCACACCCGCCGTGTGCACGACAACGGCCAGCCGGCTGTCTTCGACCGCCGCGCGCAGTGACTCCCGGTCCGCCACGTCGCACGCCGTGATCCGGACGCTCGCCCCGAGCGCGGCCAGTTCGTCGTGGAGTTCTCGCGCACCGGGCGAATCGAGGCCGCGCCGGCTGGTGAGCAGGAGGTCCCGCACGCCGTGCGCCTCGACCAGGTGCCGGGCGACCAGCGCGCCGAGCGTGCCGGTGCCGCCCGTGACCAGCACGGTTCCGTCGGTGCGCCAACGGTTCCGGCCCGGCTCGACTCCCGTCAACCGGGGCAGGTGCACAATTCCCTTCCGCACCACGGCTTGCGGCGCGCCGGAGCCCACGACCGCCGGGATGGCGGCCTCCGAAGCCGGGTCGTCGTCGAGGTCCACCAGCACGATCCGGCCCGGCTGCTCGGACTGCGCCGACCGCGCCAGCCCCCACAGCGCCGCGCCGTCCACGTCCGTCACGTCGTGGACCGCACCCGAGGTGACGGCGACGAACGTCTCCGCAGTCTGGAGATCGGCCAGCGCCGACGCCGCCCGGGTGTGCAGGTCCTCACCGGGAAGCCATTTCACCACACGGGGTTCGATGTCGGACGGCGGCAGCCCGACCGGTTCCCACACGACCCGGAGTAGGGCGTCGTTGGGCCGCAACAGAGCCTCCGCCACCGACTCGGCGGGAGTCGGAGCCAATCGCACCGATCCGATGGTGGCGACCGGCCCGCCGCTCGGGTCGGCCAGCCAGACCTTGTCACCGGCAACGTGCACGCGCAGGTCGGACGCTCCGGTCGCGTGCAGCTCGACGTCCCGCCACGCCACGGCGTCCCTGCCCCTGTCCCGGCCCCCGTCCCCGTCGCCGTCCCTGTCCCTGTCCCCGTCGCCGTCCCTGTCCCCGTCCCTGTCGCCGAGCAGGCGCAGCGCCGAGTCGAGCAGTGTGGGGTGCAGGCGGAAGCCGTCCGCCGGAACAGTCGGCAGGTCGGTCCACTCCCCCGCCCCCGGCCACGTGCCGACAGCACTCGGCGCGAGGGTGCCGGTGGCGTGCGGCGTCCACTCTCCGTCGAGCCGCGTGTGCACGGTCAGCTCGCTCCCGCGCACCCGGACCTGGAGTTGCACCCCGCCCCGGTCCGGCACCACGACCGGCGCGGTCACGTCGAGCGCGGCCAGCCGGGGCAGGCCGACCTCGTCACCGGCCCGGATCGCCAGTTCCACCAGCGCCGAGGACGGCAGCACGACCGAGCCGTGCACGCGGTGCCGGGCCAGCCACGGCTGCGAGCGCACCGAAAGCTTGCTGGTGAACAGGATCTCGTCGGCGCCCGCCACCGGGACGGCCGCGCCGAGCAACGGGTGTTCGGCGTCGGCCAAGCCCAGCTCGTCCGGGTCGACCGCCTCCGCCTGCGACACCCAGAACCGCTGCCGCTGGAACGGGTACGTCGGCAGATCGACCCGCCGTGCCCCCGTGTCGGCGAAGAACGCCCGCCAGTCGACCGCGATCCCGTTGCCGTGCAACGCCCCGAGCGCGCCGACCAGTCCACGGCCGGCACGTTGCAGGGCGACCGCGGGAGCATCGACCGTGTCCCGCACCATCGGGGCCAGTGCCGCGTCCGGGCCGACCTCCACGAACGTCGTCACACCTTCCTTCACCAAGGCCCGCACGCAGTCCGCGAACCGGACCGCCGACCGCACGTGCCGCACCCAGTAGTCCGGCGACCGCAACAGCTCGCTGCCCGCCGGCGCACCGGTCACGTTCGACACGACCGGGATTTCCGGCGCGTGGTAGGTGATCCCGGCGGCGACCGCGCGGAACGGCTCCAGTGCAGGGTCCATCCGCGGCGAGTGGAACGCGTGGCTCACGGTGAGCCGCTTGGTCTTGCGCCCTCGCTCGCGCAGCACGGCGGCGACGGCCAGCACCGCTTCCTCGTCACCGGACAGCACCACGGCGGCCGGCCCGTTCACCGCCGCCACCCCGACCTCCGGCGTCAGCAGCGGCTCGACCTCCGCCACCGGCGCGGCCACCGCGACCATCGCCCCGCCGGCCGGCAGGTCGCCGATCAGCCGGGCCCGCGCTGCGACCAGCGCGCACGCGTCCTCCAGCGAGAACACCCCGGCCACGTGCGCGGCGGTCAGCTCGCCGAGCGAGTGGCCGGCCACGTAGTCGGGCCGCACGCCCCACGACTCCAGCAGCCGGCACAGCGCCACCTCGAACGCGAACAGCGCGGGCTGGGTGTAGCGGGTCTGGTGCAGCAGCCCAGAATCAAGCAGCCCGGAATCATCGCCGAACACCACGTCCCGCAGCGGCGTGGGGAGATGCGGGTCGAGCAGCACGCACACCTCGTCGAACGCCTCCGCGAACACCGGAAAACGCTCGTGCAGGTCGCGCCCCATCCGAGCACGCTGCGCCCCCTGCCCCGTGAACAGGAACGCCACCCGACCGCCGGCCGGAACCGGTGCGCCGCCGTCGAAATCCTGAAGGCCGGCCAACAGTTCTTCGCGGTCTTCGGCGACCACGACGCCCCGGTGCTCCAGCGCCGTGCGGCCCGTGGCGAGGGTGTAGGCGACGTCCAGCGGCGAGATCTCCGGCCGCGCGTCCAGGAACTCGTGGAGCCGAGAGACCTGCGCGGCCAGAGCTTCCGGGTTTCGCGCGGACAGCAGGAACGGCAGCTCGCCCGTCACGACACCGGCCTCGGCCGACTCTTCGGGCACCTCCTCCAGGATCACGTGCGCGTTGGTGCCGCTGACCCCGAACGACGACACCGCTGCCCGCCGCGCCCGGTCCACCGAAGGCCACGGGCGTTCTTCGCGCAGCAACTCGACCGCGCCGGACGACCAGTCCACGACCGGCGTCGGCTCGTCCACGTGCAGGGTGCGCGGCGCGACGCCGTGCCGCATCGCCTGCACCACTTTGATCACCCCGCCGACGCCGGCCGCGGCGACGCTGTGACCGATGTTGGACTTCAGCGATCCCAACAACAACGGCGTCGCACGCCCCTGACCGTAGGTGGCCAGCAACGCCTGCGCTTCGATCGGGTCACCGAGCCGAGTGCCGGTGCCGTGCGCCTCCACGACGTCAACATCCGAAGTGGACAGTCGCGCGTCGGCCAAGGCGGCGCGGATGACACGTTCCTGGGCCGGGCCGTTCGGCGCGGTGAGCCCGTTGGACGCGCCGTCCTGGTTGACCGCCGTCCCGCGGACCACCGCGAGCACCGGGTGGCCGTTGCGCCGCGCGTCGGACAGCTTCTCCAGCAGCAGCAGGCCGACTCCCTCCGACCAGCCGGTGCCGTCGGCCGCGCCGGCGAACGACTTGCACCGCCCGTCCGGCGCGAGCCCGCGCTGGCGGGAGAAGTCGACGTAGCCGGTGGGCGAGCCGTAGACCGTGCTGCCGCCCGCGACGGCCAGCGTCGACTCCCCGTCCCGCAGCGAGCGCACCGCCAGGTGCAGCGCCACCAACGACGACGAGCACGCCGTGTCGACGGTGACGGCCGGTCCTTCCAAGCCGAACGTGTAGGCGATCCGGCCGGACGCCACGCTGCCCAGCTTGCCGGTCATGAGGAAGCCCTCCAGCTCCTCCGGCCCGGCCAACCCCAGGTAGCTCTGCTCCCCCACGCCCGCGAACACACCGGTCCGGCTGCCGCGCACCGCGTCCAAGTCGATCCCGGCCCGTTCGAACAGCTCCCACGCGGTCTCCAGCAAGACCCGCTGCTGGGGGTCCATGCCCAGCGCCTCGCGGGGCGAGATGCCGAAGAACGCGGCGTCGAACTCCGTGGCGTGGTCGAGGAAACCGCCTTCGCGGGTGTAGGACCGGCCCGGCAGACCGGGTTCCGGGTCGTAGAGCCGGTCCACGTCCCAGCCCCGGTCGGCGGGCCACGGCGTGATGCCGTCCCGGCCGTCCGCGACCAGCCGCCACAGCTCCTCCGGCGACCCGACGCCGCCGGGGTAGCGGCACGCCATGGCGACGATCGCCACCGGTTCGGGCGTCTCCAACTCGGCGATGCGCCGCCTCGCCTGCTGGAGGTCGGCGGTGACCCACTTCAGGTAGTCGACCAGCCGTTCCTCGTTCGACACGGGAGTCCTCCTCGATAGTCGTGGGCGGTCAGCTCGCGGCGCGGCCAAGTTGGTTGTCGATGAAGTCGAACAGCTCGGCGGTGGACGCGGCCTCGAAGTCGGGCCGGTCGCCGGTCGTCCCGCCGAACCGGGACAGCATCGTGCGCAGCCGCTCGGTGGCCGTGGCGCGGTGGTCGTCGTCCGCCTCGGTGAGCGCGGCTTCGAGCCGGTCCAGCTCCGCCAGCACCGGCGGGGTGTCGTCGGGTGCGAGCCGGTCGAGCAGCAGCCCGGTCAGCGCGGCCGGCGTCGGGTGGTCGAACACCAGCGTCGCCTCCAGCGCGACACCGGACGCGGCGGCCAGCCGGTTGCGCAGGTCCACCGCGGTCAGCGAGTCGAACCCGAGGTCGCCGAACGGCCGTTCCAGGTCGACCCGCCGCGGGTCGCCGTGGCCGAGCACCGCCGCGACCTGGCTCCGCACCGCCTCCTCCACCAGTCGGCGGCGGTCCCCGTTCACCGCGCCCGTCAGCCGCTCGGCCAACGACACCCGCGGCGTTGCCGGCACCAGATCGCGCAGCAGAGCGGTGCGCGGCAACGCCGACAGCGGAGCCGCCACCACGGCGGGCCGGTCCACGGCCATCAGGGTCACCTGGTCCGCCAGCGTGACGGCCAGCCCGCCCCGTTGCCGGGCCAACGCCTCCATGAACGCCACGCCCGCCGCGTAGTGCGCGTATCCCGTCGCTCCCAGTCCCTCCACAGTGGACACGAACACCAACCGGCCTTCGGTCTCCCGGTGCAGCTCCCAAGCGCGATCGACGGTGTCCCGCAACGTGTCGGCCAGCATCTCGTCGGTGAGACCCGCGAGCACCGCGCTGTCCGGCACGGCCGGCCGGTGCACCACCGCGCCGTCGACCGGCCGGGGGTCGGCCGTGACCTGCACCAGCCGTGGCGCGAGCGCCCGACCGTCCCGGAACACGACCTGCGGCTCATCGGCCGCCACGACCCTCGCGAGACCGCCGGGCTCGCCCCCGACCAGCACGATCCGGTCCGGCGCTTCGACCTGCGCCGCGCGCACCAGACCCCACACCGCCGCCACGCCGGGGTCGGCGGGATCGGGCGTCAGCACCACCACCCGACTGCCGTCGGTGGCCCGCTCGCGCAGTTCCGCCAGCACGTGCCGGGTGGCGGAGTGCGCGGTCGCCACCGGGTCCGGCCCGGCCGTCACGCGGATCACCTCGGGCTCCGGGCCGTCGACGTCCGGCAGCTCCACCGGCACCCAGTCCACCTCGTACAGCGGAATCCGGTTCAGCGCACGGAACTCCACCTCGGCACGGGCGACCTCGCCACCCCGCTCGTCCAGGAACGCCGTCCCGTCGAACCGCACGGCCGTCCCCGGCGCGGTGGCCCGCAGACCACGCCACACGGCGGGCTCCAGGTCGTCGGCGACCAGGCTCAGGTCGACGCGGGCGGCCACCACCGGGCCGGCGGTCAGCGTGCCCCGGGCCTGCTCGACCCAGCCGTCCTGCCACGCGTGCACCGTCACCGGACGCGTGTCGCCGTCCGGCTCGCCGACCTTGACCTGGAGCCGCCCGGCCTCGGGCAGCGCCACGATGTCCAGGTCCACCACCGGGAACCCGACCTCGCGGCCCGCGTGCCAGACCAGCTCGGCCAGCTCCGCGCCGGTCGACGGCTTCTCGGTCACGCCGCTGAACAACACCTCGTCCCGCCCCGCGATCGGCACGGCCGCGTCCAGCACCGGGTGCCCGCTCGCGGTGCGCCGCCGAGGGCTGAGCCAGTACCGCTCCCGCTGGAACGGGTAGGTCGGCAGCACGGTCCGCCGACCGGGGAACGCCGACCAGTCGACCGCGACCGACCGCGCGTGCAGGTGGCCGAACAGCTCCACCGCCGTGTGCTGCTCGGGCCGGTCCCGCCGCAGCACCGGCAGCGCCGCCGAGCCGGCCGGCAGGACCGCTCCGAGCAGGCCGGTCAGCACCGCGTCCGGACCCAGCTCGACGAACGTCGTGACACCCGCGTCGACCAGGTTCCGGGCGGCGTCGGCGAACCGCACCGGCTCGCGCACGTGCCGCACCCAGTACTCGGAGTCGGTCCAGTCCGCCACGCCGCCGGTCACCGTGGACACGGCCGGGATGGTCGGCTCGCGGTAGGTCAACCCATGGGCCACCGCACGGAAATCAGCCAGGATCGGGTCCATCAGCGGCGAGTGGAACGCATGGCTCACGGCGAGCCGGGTGTGCCGGAACCCGGCCGCGTACGCCGACACGGCGTCCTCGTCCCCGGAGAGCACCACCGAACGCGGACCGTTGACCGCCGCGATCGCCACGCCCTCCGGCAGGTCCAGCTCGTCCTCGGCCGCCTGCACCGCGACCATCGCCCCACCCGGCGGCAGCGCCTGCATCAGCGAACCCCGTGCGGCGACCAGCTTCGCCGCGTCCGCCAGCGACAGCACACCGGACACGTGCGCCGCCGCGATCTCGCCGATCGAGTGCCCCGCCACGAAGTCCGGCCGCACGCCCCACGATTCCAGCAGCCGGAACAGCGCCACTTCGACCGCGAACAACGCGGGCTGCGCGGTCCCCGTGTCGTCGATGCTTTCTCCGGACTCGATCGCCGCCCGCACCGGCAGCAGCGCGCAGACTTCCTCGAAAGCCTTTGCGAACACCGGGAACGCTTGCGCGAGCGCCAGCCCCATGCCGACCCGCTGCGACCCTTGGCCGGTGAACATGAACGCCACCCGCCCGTCACGGGCCTGAGGCAGGGTTTCGACGTTCTTCAAGTCCTCGTGCTCCGACGCGACGACCACCGCCCGGCGTTCCAGCAACGCCCGACCCGTGCCCAGCGTGTACGCGAGGTCGGCCAACGGCACGTCCGTCAAGGCCAACCGCTTCACCAGCTCCGCCAACGCCTCCTCCGTGCGCGCGGACACGACCACCGGCACCGGCCCGGAGGCTGCCTCGGCTTCGGCCGCCGCCGGCGCCTGCTCCAGGACCACGTGCGCGTTGGTGCCGCTGACCCCGAACGACGACACCGCCGCGCGGCGCGGCCCTTCGGTCGACCATTCCCTTTGCTCAGTCAGGAGTTCCACTGCGCCCGACGACCAGTCGACGTGCGGTGTCGGCGCGTCGACGTGCAGCGTGCGCGGCAGGATGCCGTGCCGCATCGCCTGCACCATCTTGATGATCCCGCCGACCCCGGCAGCCGCTTGCGTGTGACCGAGATTGGACTTCAGCGAACCCAACGCCAACGGCCGGGCCCGCTCACCGCCGTAGACCGCGAGCAGGGCCTCGGCTTCGATCGGGTCGCCCAGCGTCGTGCCGGTGCCGTGTGCCTCCACCGCGTCCACATCGGACGGTGTTAGGCCGGCAGCCGTCAGCGCGGCCCGGATGACCCGCTGCTGCGCCGGGCCGTTCGGCGCGGTGAGCCCGTTGGACGCGCCGTCCTGGTTGACCGCCGTCCCACGGACCACCGCCAGGACCTGGTGCCCGTTGCGCTCGGCGTCCGAAAGCCGTTCCACCAACAGCACACCGGCACCCTCGGACCACCCGGTCCCGTCGGCCGCCGCCGCGAACGGCTTGCACCGGCCGTCCGGCGCGAGCCCACGCTGCCGGGAGAACTCCACGAACGCCGTCGGCGTCGCCATCACCGTCGCGCCGCCGGCCAGCGCCAGATCGCATTCACCGCTCCGCAGGGCGTTGACCGCCAGGTGCAGCGCCACCAGCGACGACGAGCACGCCGTGTCGACCGTGATCGCCGGTCCTTCCAGACCGAGCGCGTAGGCGACCCGGCCGGACGCGACACTGCCGGACGTTCCACCGACCAGGTAGCCCTCCAGCTCGGGCGGCAACGCGCCGCCGGTTCCGTAGTCGTGGTACATCAGACCGGTGAACACGCCGGTCCGGCTGCCCCGCACCGCGCCGGGGTCGACGCCCGCGCGTTCCAAGGCCTCCCAGGCGGTTTCCAGCAGCAGCCGCTGCTGCGGGTCGGTGGCCAGCGCCTCCCGGGGCGACATGCCGAAGAACTCCGGGTCGAACATGTCCGCGTCGTACAGGAACCCGCCGGACCTCGTGTAGGTGGTGCCGGACCGCTCGGGGTCCGGATCGTAAGGCACGTCCCAGCCCCGGTTGGCCGGGAAGTCGCCGATCGCGTCCACCCCGTCGGCCACCAGCCGCCACAGGTCTTCCGGCGACCGCACCCCTCCCGGGTAGCGGCACGCCATGCCCACGATCGCGATCGGCTCGTCCGCCACGGCGGTCCGCCCGGTCTCGGCGGGCGCGATCGTGCCCGCCAGGTGGGCCGCGAGCGCGGCCGGTGTCGGGTGGTCGAACACCAGCGTCGTGGCCAGCCGCTGCCCGGTGGCCTTGGCCAGCCGGTTGCGCAACTCGACCGCGGTCAACGAGTCGAACCCCAGCTCGGTGAACGCCCGCTGCGCGTCGATGCCGGCCGGGTCCGCGTGCCCGAGCACCGCCGCGACCTGCGACCGCACCAGCTCGGTCAACGCCCGCACGTCGGTCACGGCCTCGGTCCGCCGCGCCTTGCGCCGCTTCGGGGCCAGCTCCCGCAACGCCGGGTGCGGATCGTCCCGCAACGCCGCCCGGTCCAGCCCGGTGACCGCGAGCACCGGCTCGCCGGTCGCCACCGCCGCGTCGAACGCCGCCAGCGCCTCGTCCACCGCGATCGGCTTGAGCCCCAGCCGCCCGATCCGCTTTCGGTCCACTTCGGACAGTCGGCCGGACATCGCGCTGTCGGTGTCCCACAGCCCCCACGCCAGCGAGGTCGCAGGCAGACCGTGGGCGTGCCGATACGTGGCCAGCGCGTCCAGGAAGGTGTTGCCCGCCGCGTAGTTCGCCTGACCAGCCGTGCCCAAAACGCCTGCGAGCGACGAGTACAGCACGAACGCCTCTACGTCCCCCACCAGCTCGTGCAGGTTCCAGGCCGCGTCCACCTTGGGGCGCAACACCTTGTCCACCTGTTCGGGCGTCAGGGACTCGATCACGCCGTCGTCCAGCACCCCGGCCGTGTGGACGACCGCCGTCACCGGGTGCTCGGCCAGCACGGCGGCCAGCGCGTCCCGGTCCGCGACGTCGCAGGCCACCGAAACGATCTCCGCGCCACTCAGCTCCGGCGTCCGGCCACTGCGGCTGAGCAGGACGAGCTTGCGCGCGCCGTGCCGGGTGATCAGGTGCCGGGCGACGGCTTCGCCGAGTGCGCCGCTCGCACCTGTGACCAGGACCGTGTCCCAGGTCGGGCCGTCGTCCTGCGGCGGCGCGGCGGGGGTGAGGACCGGTTCGACCGCTTCCCCGTCGCGCAGCAGGACGAACCGGCCGGGGTGCTCCGCTGCGGCACTCCGGACCAGGCCGGGGATCGTTGCGTGGGTGAGGTCGTCGGTGATCTCGATGCCGACGACCTCGGCATCGGTTTCACGAAGCGCTTTCAGCACCTCATGGGTGACCTGACGGGCCTGGGAAGGCACCGACCCTTCGGGAACGAGCGGCCGGACGATGTGGTCGACCGTGGCGCGCGTGGCCCGCCACGTCGGCGTGAACAGCAGGTTCGCGCCGGTCACAGGGCCGGTGAGGGGGCGGAGGGTGAGGTCGGCGACGGACACGACCGGCGTGCCGGCGCTGTCGGCGACCAGGATCGCGACCGTCTCCGGGCCCGTGGGGGTGATCCGGACGCGGGCCGAGGCGCCCGCCGTGCCGTGGAACCGGACGCCGGACCACGCGAACGGCAGGCGGGCGGGTCGGTCCTCCACCATCCCCGGCAGGAGCGCGTGCAGTGCGGCGTCGAACAGTGCCGGGTGGATCGCGAATCCGGCGGTCGGCAGGTCTTCCGGGAGTTCGATCTCGGCGAAGACCTCGGCGTCGCTCCGCCATACCTTGCGGAGGCCTCGGAAGGCCGGGCCGTAGCCGTAGCCGTGCTGGTCGAGGCGTTCGTAGGAGATTTCGGCCTCGGGTCCGGCGGGCGGCCACACCGCCAGGCTGTCCGGCTCGGTGTCAGGTGTCCCGCGGGTGCCGGTCGCGTGTCGGGTCCACGGTTCGTCGTCGCGGCGGGAGTGGATCTCGACGGTCGAGTCGGTGCGCACGATCTGCACGGTCACCGCGCCGTGGTCGGGCACGACCAGCGGGGCGGTGACGGTCAACTCGGCGACGTCGCCCGCCATTTCCACCAATGCCGTGCCGGGTACGACGATCGTGCCGTGGACGCGGTGGTCGGCCAGCCACGGGTGGCCGGCGGTGGACAGCTTGCCGGTGAGGATGGTCGAACCGTCCGACAGTTCGACCATCGAGCCCAGCAAGGGATGTCCGGCGGGGCTTGATCCGGCCGCCGCCCCGTCCCCGGCGACCGGGGAGAGCCAGAACCTCTTGCGCTGGAAGGCGTACGTGGGCAGGGAGACGTGGTGGGCGGCCGGGAAGACGGCGGTCCAGTCCGGGTCGACGCCCTGCATGTGCAGGTCGGCCAGCGCGTCGGCCACCGTCAGCGGTTCGGCGTGGTCGGCGCGCAGCATCGGCACGGGCTTGATGTCGTCGTATGCGGCGGCGGTGAGGCCGGAGAGGACGGCGTCGGGGCCGAGTTCCACGAGGGTGCGGACGCCTTCGTCGTGGAGCGTGGTGAGTGCGTCGTGGAACCGGACCGTGGCACGGACCTGGTTCACCCAGTACTCGGGGTCCGTCCAGTCCGCGTGACGCGTGACCGTCGACACCACCGGGATCTCCGGCTGCCGGTAGTCCAGAGTCGTTGCCACGGCGCGGAAGTCGGCCAGCATGGGGTCCATCGCGGGGGAGTGGAACGCGTGGCTGACCGTGAGTCGCTTGCTCTTCAGGCCTTCGGCGGCCGTCAGGACCGCGTCCTCCGGCCCGGACAGGACGACCGACCGGGGGCCGTTGACCGCCGCGATCGCCACGCCGTCCGGGAGGTCGATCTCGTCCTCGGCGGCCTGCACGGCGACCATCGCGCCGCCGGTCGGCAGGGCCTGCATGAGCCGGCCGCGGGCGGCGACGAGCTTCGCCGCGTCGGGCAGGGACAGGACGCCTGCGACGTGGGCGGCGGCGAGTTCGCCGATGGAGTGGCCGACCAGGAGGTCCGGGCGGATGCTCCAGGACTCCAGGAGCCGGAACAGCGCGACTTCGACGGCGAACAGGGCGGGCTGCGCGTTGCCGGTGAGGTCGAGGCCGTCGCCGGACTCGATCACGGCACGCACCGGCAGGTGCTCGCAGACCTCGGCGAAGGCCTGGGCGAACACCCGGTGGTGCTCGGCGAGTGCGAGGCCCATGCGGACGCGTTGCGCGCCTTGGCCGGTGAAGGCGAACGCGAGCTTGCCGCGCTTCGGGATGACCGCTTCGGGGAAGTCCGCCAAGTTGGTCGACGCCGCGCGGTACGGCATCGGGGTGCGGGTGGCCAGGGTGAACGCGGCATCCGCGCCGACCGCGCCGTGCTCGGCGAGCCGACGTGCCTGCGCCGCGACCGCTTCCGGACTCCGGCCGGACAACACGATCGGCACCGGTCCCTCGCGCATCGGGTCTTCGTGCGCCGAGTCGTCGCGGTCCAATCCCTCGGGCGATGCTTCTTCGATCACGACGTGCGCGTTGGTGCCGCCGAAACCGAACGACGACACCGCACCGCGCCGGGGCCGGTCGGCACGGGGCCACTCGCGAGCCTCCGTCAGCAGTTCCACCGCGCCAGACGACCAGTCGACGTGCGTGGACGGCTCCTCGGCGTGCAAAGTACGCGGCAGGACGCCGTGCCGCATCGCCTGCACGACCTTGATGACACCGCCGACACCGGCTGCGGCCTGGGCGTGCCCGATGTTGGACTTCAACGACCCCAGCCACACCGGATCGGCGCGGTCCTGGCCGTAGGTCGCGAGCACCGCCCGTGCTTCGATCGGGTCGCCCAGAGTCGTGCCGGTGCCGTGCGCCTCCACCAGATCCACGTCCGAAATGGACAGTTGTGCGGCGGCCAGGGCGGCGCGGATCACGCGTTCCTGGGCTGGGCCGTTGGGCGCGGTGAGGCCGTTGGACGCGCCGTCGGAGTTCACCGCGGACCCGCGCACGACGGCGAGCACCCGGTGGCCGTTGCGGCGCGCGTCGGACAGCTTCTCCAGCAGCAGGACGCCGACGCCCTCCGCCCAGCCGGTGCCGTCCGCGTGCTCGGAGAAGGACTTGCAGCGGCCGTCCGCCGCGAGGCCGCGCAGGCGGGAGAACTCGATGAACGCGGTCGGCGTGGACATCACCGTCGCGCCACCGGCCAGCGCCAGCGTGCATTCGCCTCGCCGCAGGGCGTTCGCGGCCAGGTGGAGCGCAACCAGGGACGACGAGCACGCCGTGTCGACGGTGACGGTCGGGCCTTCCAGCCCGAACGTGTACGCCAGGCGACCGGACGCGATGCTGCCCGCGCTGCCGCTGAACAGGTAGCCCTCCGCCTCGTCGGGCGGGAGGTTGGGACGGGAGCCGTAGTCGTTGTACATCACGCCGACGAACACGCCGGTGCGGCTGCCGCGCAGCGACTCCGGGTCGACGCCGGCGCTTTCCACGGTCTCCCAGGTGGTTTCCAGCAGCAGTCGCTGTTGCGGGTCCACGGCCAGCGCCTCGCGGGGCGACATGCCGAAGAACTCCGCGTCGAAGCGGTCCGCGTCGTGCAGGAAGCCGCCGTGGTCGGTGGTGGACCGGCCGACCTGGTCCGGGTCCGGGTCGTGCAGGTCGGCGGGCCAGCCCCGGTTCGCCGGGAACGGGGTGACGGCGTCGCCGCCGTCCGCCACCAGCCGCCACAGGTCGTCCGGCGACCGCACGTCGCCGGGGTAGCGGCAGGCCATGCCGACGATCGCGACCGGTTCCTGCTCGCGGTCCTCCGCCTCCTTGAGCCGCCGGCGCGCGTCGCGGGCGTCCGCGATGGCCCGCTTGAGGTAGTCGCGGAGCTTGTCTTCGTCAGCCACGTCGTCTCCTAGTCCAGCTCGTCGACCAGTGCGAACAGCGCCTCGTCGTCGGCCGCGTCGAGGTCGGAGTCTTGTGCCGGGCGAACGCCCAGCAAGGTGCGCAGGCGGTCCAGCTCGGTGTCCTCCAGGCCGCCCGACCGGATCAGCTCCGCCAGGCGGTCGACCACCGGGTCGGGTTCGCCGGTCCCGACCAGCGAGCCGAGGTGGTCCGCCAGCGCCTCCGGGCTCGGGTGGTCGAACACGACCGTGGTGGGCAGCGTCAGGCCGGTCGCCGCGCCGAGCTGGTTGCGCAGCTCGACAGCGGTCAGCGAGTCGAAGCCCAGTTCGGTGAACGCCCGCCGGGTGTCGATGGCCGACGCGTCGTCGTGGCCGAGCACCGCGGCGACGTGCGCGCGGACCAGGCTCGGCAGGTCGGTGATGTCAGGAGCCTTGGGTGCCGCGGCCTTCCGTGTCCGCACCAGGTCCCGCAGCACGGCGGGCAGGTCGTCACGGCCCCGCAGTGCGGCCAGGTCGAGCCTGGTCACCGCGAGCACGGGCGCTCCGTGGGCCAACGCGGCGTCGAAGAGTTCCATGCCCTCGTCGGTGGCCAGCGGCTTCAGGCCCGCACGGGCGATCCGCCGAAGGTCCACTTCGGACAGTCCGCCGGACAGGTCACTTTCGGTCTCCCACAGTCCCCACGCCAGCGAGGTCGCGGGCAGGCCGAGTGCGTGCCGATGCACGGCCAGCGCGTCCAGGAACGTGTTGCCCGCCGCGTAGTTCGCCTGACCGGCCGTGCCGAGCAGGCCCGCGACCGACGAGTACAGCACGAACGCCTCAACCTCCCCGGCCAGCTCGTGCAGGTTCCACGCCGCGTCCACCTTGGGGCGCAACACCTTGTCGACCTGCTCGGCGGTCAGCCCGGCCAGCGTGCCGTCGTCCACCACACCTGCCGTGTGCACGATCGCGGTCGGCCGGTGTCGCGCCAGCACATCGGCCAGCGCATCACGGTCGGCGGCGTCGCAGGCCACGAGGTGCGCGGTGGCACCAAGTCCGTCGAGTTCCGCCTGCAACTCGGCAGCGCCGGGCGCGTCGGGGCCTCGGCGACTGAGCAGCGCCAGTTCCCGCACTCCGTGCCCGGTCACGAGGTGCCGTGCCAGCACCTTGCCCAGCGCACCCGTCGCGCCGGTGATCAGCACCGGGCCGCTCCCCCAGCTCACGTCCGCGTCCGCCGAAGGCGTCTTGGTCAAGCGTGGCACCAGGATCTCGCCACCGCGCACGGCGACCTCGGGCTCATCCAAGCCCAACGCGGTATCCAGGAGTGCGTCGTCGTCGACCTCCGCCAGGACGAACCGGCCCGGCTGCTCGGCCTGCGCACTGCGCACCAGGCCACGCACCACCGCGTGCTCCACGCAGTCCCGGATGACGACCGCGAGCCGGCCATCGGCTTCGCGCAACGCCTTCAGCACGTCGTGCACGGCCTCCCGCGCATCGCCGGCCGCCGGAACCCGGTACACCGCCAGGGAATGCGGTCGGTCTGTCACGGTCACCGGACGCCAGGTGAGCGTGTGCAGCCCGTCACGCGGCGCGCCACGGCCCAGCGGGCGCAACGCCAACTCGTCCACGGTGAGCACCGGTGTGCCGGCGGCGTCGGCGACCACCAGCGACACCGAGGAGCCGCGCCTGGTCAGCCGTGCCCGCGCGGCAGTTGCGGTCGAGTGCACGGTGACCCCGCTCCACGAGAACGGCAGCACCGGCTCGGCGTCGTCGTCCGCCACACCCGGCAGCAACGCGTGCAGGGCGGCGTCGAGCACGGCCGGGTGCACCAGGAATCCCTTGTCCTCAGGCCCCGACAGCTCGGCATAGAGGTCATCACCCCGCCGCCACAACGCTTTCAATCCCTGGAACGCCGGCCCGTACCGGTAGCCGTGGTCCGCCAGCCGGTCGTAGACGCCGTCCAGGTCGATCGGCTCGGCGTCCGGCCAGTCGAGCGGCGGAGCGGGCACGGAGTCCTCGGTCAGCGTGCCGGACGCGTGCAGTTCCCATGGCGTCAAGTCGTCGGGGCGCGCGTGGATGGTCACCGGGCGGCGGCCGGAGTCCGGCGCGCCGACCGTGACCTGGAGTTGGGCGGTGCCCAGCACCAGCGGCGCGGCCAAGGTCAGCTCGGCCAGGTGCGGGCAGCTTGCGTGCGCGCCCGCCGTGAGCGCGAGTTCGGCGAACGCCGTGCCGGGGAACAGGATCTCGTCGCGCACCCGGTGGTCGGCGAGCCAGGAGGCCGCCGACACGCGTCCGGTGAGCACCACCGTGTCGCCGCCGGCCAGTTCGACCACCGCGCCGAGCAACGGGTGCCGGGTGTCGCCGAGCCCCAGGGCGTCCGCCGACCGGGCCGTGCGGGGCGCGTCGAGCCAGAACCGGCGGCCCTGGAACCGGTAGGTGGGCAGCGACACCGGCCGGGCGTCACCGAAGTCCCAGTGCACGTCCACGCCACGGGTGTGCAGGACGCCGAGGGCGGACAGCGCGGTCTCCAGTTCCGGACGGCCGGCGCGCAGGACGGGGACGGCCGAGCCGGGGTCGGCGGTGAGGCACTGGCGGGCCAGCGCGGTCAGCACGCCGTCCGGGCCGAGTTCCACGAACTCGGTGGCGCCCAGGCGTTCCAGGGTGCGCACGCCGTCCAGGAAGCGCACGGCCTCGCGGATGTGCCGCACCCAGTAGTCCGGCGAACGCAATTGCTCGACGGTCGCGGGCTCGCCGGTCACGTCCGAGACCACCGCGATGGCCGGCTCGCGGAACGCCACCCCGGACAGGTCGGCCCGGAACGCGGCCAGCACGTCGTCCATGTGCGGCGAGTGGAACGCGTGGCTCACCGGCAGCCGCCGGGTGCGCCGGCCGCTCGCCGACCACTCGGCGATCGCTGCCGCCACCGCGTTCTCGTCACCCGACACGACGGTCGAGCGCGGGGCGTTCACCGCCGCGATGGCCAGCACGCCGCGCAGCGACGCCCGCACTTCGTCCTCCGTGGCCTCGATCGCGGCCATCGCGCCGTCGTCGCGGGCCGACTGCATGGCCCGGCCGCGTGCGGCGACCAGGGTGCAGGCGTCGGCCAGGTCGAACACGCCCGCGATGTGCGCGGCGGCGACCTCGCCCACCGAGTGGCCGAACACGTAGTCCGGCCGCACGCCGTGGTGCTCCACGAACCGGTACAGCGCGACCTCGACGGCGAACAGCGCCGCCTGGGTGAACGCCGTCTGGTCCAGCAGCGCCGAGTCCGCGCTGTGCTCCTCGGCGAACATGACGGTCCTCAATGGACGGTCGAGCACCGGATCGAGGTGTGCGCAGACCTCGTCCAACGCCTGCCGGAAGACCGGCGACCGGTCATAGAGGTCGCGGCCCATGCCGACCCGCTGGCTGCCCTGGCCGGTGAACAGGAAGGCGGTCTTGCCGCGTCCCGCGCCGTCACCGGTCGCCAGGTCTCCCAACAATTCGTCATGCCCGAAGACCACGGCACGGCGGTCGAGCAGGGCCCGTCGGGACAAGGTGAGGCCGACGTCGGCCGGGTCCGTTTCCGGGTGCGCGGCGAGGTGCGTGTGCAGGGCGGCGGCTTGGGCGCGCAGTGCCTCGTCGTCCCGGGCGGACAGGACCCACGGCACGACCTCGGGTGTCACGCGGTCGGTGGGAGCGGGCTCGGTGGGAGCGGGCTCGGGGACCTGTTCGATGATGACGTGCGCGTTGGTCCCGCTGATGCCGAACGACGACACCGCCGCCCGGCGCGGACGCCCGTCCACCGGCCACTCGCGGGGCTCGGTGAGCAGTTCCACCGCTCCCGAGGACCAGTCGACGTGCGGCGAGGCCTCCTCGGCGTGCAAGGTGGGCGGCATGACGCCGTGCCGCATCGCCTGCACCACCTTGATGATGCCGCCGACACCGGCCGCCGCTTGGGCGTGCCCGATGTTGGACTTGAGCGATCCCAGCCAGAGCGGTCGCGTGCGCTTTTGGCCGTAGGTGGCCAGCAGGGCCTGGGCTTCGATCGGGTCGCCCAGCCGCGTGCCGGTGCCGTGCGCCTCCACCAGGTCCACGTCGTCCGTCGTCAGCCGGGCCGCGCCGAGCGCCGAGCGGATCACCCGTTCCTGCGACGGCCCGTTGGGCGCGGTGAGGCCGTTGGACGCGCCGTCGGAGTTGACCGCCGACCCGCGCAGCACGGCCAGCACCCGGTGGCCGCGCCTGCGGGCGTCGGAGAGCCGTTCCACCAGCAGGAGACCGACTCCTTCGGACCAGCCGGTGCCGTCTGCGTCGGCGGAGAACGACTTGCAGCGGCCGTCGGCGGACAGCCCGCGCTGCCGGGAGAACTCGACGAACGTGCTCGGGCCCGCCATCACGGTCACGCCGCCGGCCAGCGCGAGGTCGCATTCCCCCTGCCGCAACGCGTTCGCCGCGAGGTGCAGGGCGACCAGCGACGACGAGCACGCCGTGTCGACGGTCATCGCGGGGCCTTCGAGGCCGTAGGTGTAGGCGAGGCGACCGGAGATGACGCTGGAGGTGTTGCCCGCCAACAGGAAGCCTTCGACCTCGGCCGGCGTCTCGGGCAGCCGGGAGGCGTAGTCGTCGTACATCACGCCGGTGAACACGCCGGTCCGGCTGCCGCGCACGTCGCCGGGGTCGACGCCCGCGTCCTCGAACGCCTCCCACGCCGTCTCCAGCAGCAGCCGCTGCTGCGGGTCGGTGGCCAGCGCCTCGCGCGGCGACATGCCGAAGAACTCCGCGTCGAACAGGTCGGCGTCGTGCAGGAACCCGCCGGACTTCGTGTAGGTGGCCCCCAGCTTGTCCGGGTCCGGGTCGTAGAGGGCGTCGATGTCCCAGCCCCGGTTGGTCGGGAAGCCGGTGATGGCGTCCGTGCCTTCCGACACCAGCCGCCACAGGTCTTCCGGCGAGCGCACGTCGCCGGGATAGCGGCAGGCCATGCCGACGATGGCGATCGGCTCGTCGGCCCGCACCGTCGTCGTCCACTCGGTCTTCCGGTTGCCCTCCGCCAGGTACGCGGCGAGCGCGGTCGGCGTCGGGTGGTCGAAGACGAGGGTGGTGGGCAGCTTCCGGCCGGTGGCCGCGATCAGCCGGTTCCGCAGGTCCACGCCCGCCAGCGAGTCGAAGCCCTGGTCGCGGAACGCCTTCGCCGGGTCGACTGCCGTGCCGTTCGCGTGACCGAGCGCGGCGGCGGCCAGTGAGCGCACCAGGTCGAGCGCGGTCGCTTCGGTCAGCGACGACACGGCCTTCGTGACGCGCCGCTTCACCAGTCCGCGCAACGGTCCGGGCACGAGGTCACCGTCCACTCGGGACGGATCGAGTGCGGCCGGCACGAGCAGCGCCGCGTCACCGGACAGCGCGCGGTCGAGCAGCGCCAAGCCGCGCGCCGGGTCCAGCGGGGCGACCCCGGACCTGGCCCAGCGCGCGAGGTCGGCCTCGCTCAGGGTCTCCCCCATGCCCGCGTCCCACAGGCCCCAGGCCAGCGAGGTGGCCGGGAGGCCCTGCGCCCGGCGGTGCGCGGCGAGGGCGTCCAGGTAGGTGTTGGCGGCGGCGTAGTTGGCCTGGCCGGCCGTGCCGAGGATGCCGGAGACCGACGAGAACAGGACGAACGCCCGCACGTCGCCGGCCAGTTCGTGCAGGTGGCGGGCGGCGAGGGCCTTGGGCGCGAGCACCCGGTCGACCTGCTCGTCGGTCAACGCGGTGGTGGTCGCGTCGTCCAGCACGCCGGCGGTGTGGATGACGGCGGTGAGCCGTTCGCCGTCGAGCAGTGCGGCGAGGGCCGTGCGGTCGGACACGTCGACGGCGGCGACGCGGGCTCCCAATTCGTCGGCGAGTTCGCGCGCGCCGGGTGCGTCCAGGCCGCGCCTGCTCACCAACAGGAGGTCCCGCACTCCGTGGTGCTCGTGCAGGTGCCGGGCGACCAGGGCACCGAGTCCGCCGGTGCCGCCGGTGACCAGCACGGTGCCGTCGAGCGTCGCCGGCTCCCCGAGTTCGGTCCGGGTCAGGCGGGGCACGAGGAAACCGTTGTCGCGCACGGCGACCTGCGGTTCGCCGGTGGCCACCGCGGCGGCGACGGAGTCCGGGTCGTCCGCGTCGACCACGACCACGCGGTCGGGGTGCTCGGACTGCACGACCCGCACCAGGCCCCACACGGCGGCGTTGGCCAGGTCGTCCACCGGGTCTCCGGGGCGCGTCGCGACCGCGCGGCGGGTGTGGAAGACCAGCCGGTCGCCGCCGTCGTGCTCCTCGGCCAGCCAGTCCTTGATCAGGCTCAACGCCCGGCGCACGGCCACACCGGGGTCGTCGCCGCCGACGGGTGGCACGACCACCAGGTCGCCGACCGGTTCCTCACCGGCGACCTCGGTCCAGGTCACGGTGAACGTCGAGCTGCCGGCGAGGCCGTTCTTGGCGACCGCGCGGAGCGTGATGCCCTCGATCGTGCCGACCGGGAGGCCGTCGCCGCTCGCGAGGTCGATGGTGAAGGTGTCCTCACCGGCGGGCGTGATGCGCACGCGCAGTTCCATGACGCCGGGCGCGGTCAGCTCGACGCCGCTCCACGCGAACGGCAGCCGGATCCGGTCGGGCGCGGCCGGTTCGAGCACCAGCGGGTGCAGGACCGCGTCCAGCAGGGCCGGGTGGATCGCGAAACCCGTTGCGGGGACGTCGATCGCGACCTCGGCGTAGCGGGTGTCGCCATCCCTCCACATCCGGCGCAAGCCCTGGAACGGGCCGCTGTAGTCGTAGCCTAGGGCTGCCAGGCGGTCGTAGGCGTCCTCGACCGGCTCCTCCGTCGCTTCCGGCGGCCACGGGAAGGGTTCGGCGGTGGACACCGCCTCGGTGAGCGTGCCGGAGGCGTGGCGCTGCCAGGTGTCGAGCCGGGAGTGCACGGTGAACCGGCCGTCCCGGACCGTCACCTGGACCTGGACCGACCCGTCCTCCGGGACGACCAGCGGGGCTTCCAGGGTCAGGTCGTCCACGCGGGCGAGGCCGACCCGCTCGCCCGCCGCGAGCGCGAGTTCCAGGAACGCCGTGGCGGGCACGAGCACCGAGCCGTTCACGACGTGACCGCTCAGCCACGGCTGGGCGGTGAGCGACACTTCGCCGCTGAGCACGACCTCGTCCCGTTCGGCGAGGTCCACCACACTGGTCACCAGGCCGGTGGCGCGGGTTCCCGGCGTCAGCCAGTACAGGTCGCGGCGGAACGGGTAGGTCGGCACGTCGGCACGTTCGGCGTCGGGCACGAACGACCCGACGTCGAGCGGCGCGCCGTGGGCGTGCGCGTGGGCCAGGCCCTGCACGGCGGTGAGCGCTTCGGGACGTCCCGCGCGCCCCAGCGACACGGCCGTGACGCCGGCGGCCTGCGCCAGCGGTGCGAGGACAGCGTCCGGGCCGAACTCCACGAACACCGTCGCGCCGTGGTTTTCCAGGCCGCGCACGGCATCCAGGAACCGGACCGTGGCGCGGATCTGGCGGGTCCAGTGCTCGGCGTCCGGGGTCAGCGGTTCGCCCGTCACCGTGGAGATCACCTGGATCTGCGGGGCGTGGTAGGTGATCGTGTCCGCGATCTTGCGGAACTCGTCCAGCACCTCGTCCATGTGCGGCGAGTGGAATGCGTGGCTCACCTGGAGTCGGCGGGTGCGGGCGAAGCGCTCGGCGACGGCCGTGACGGCGTCCTCGTCGCCCGCGAGCACCACGGAGTCCGGGCTGTTGACGGCCGCGAGCGAGACACCCTCGGGCAGGTCACCGAGGTCGGTTTCGGTCGCCTGCACGGCGATCATCACGCCACCGGCGCGGGCAGCCTGCATGAGCCGGCCGCGTGCGGCGACCAGCTTCGCCGCGTCGTCCAGGGTGAGCACGCCGGCGAGGTGGGCGGCGGTCAGCTCGCCGATGGAGTGGCCCGCGAGCAGGTCGGGCTTCAGGCCGTGGTGCTCGGCGAGGCGGTAGAGCGCGGTTTCGTAGGCGAACAGCGCGGGCTGCGTGTAGCGGGTCTCGTGCAGCTCCGGGCAGTCGCTGAACATCAGGTCCTTGAGCGGCACGTCCAGGTGCGGTTCGAACGCAGTCAGCGCGGCGTCCAACGCTTGCGCGAACACCGGGAACGCCGCGTACAGCTCCCGCCCCATGCCCGCGTGTTGCGCGCCTTGGCCGGTGAACAGCACGGCGGTGCGGCCGTTGGGAGGCGCGTGGCCGGTCAGGGGCGGCCCTTGGAAGTCTTCGGGTGTGGTGCCGACCAGCACGGCGCGGTGGTCGAACCTGGTGCGTCCGGCGAGCGTCCTCGCCACCTCGGCGATGTCCGTGCGCCCGCGCACTCGTTCGGCGTGCCTCAGGGCGGTTTCGGCGTCGTGGCCGCTGAACACCCACGGGACGGGCGTGGTGACCTCGGTGTGCGTGGGCTCGTGGAGGTCGCCCTGCTCCAGCACGAGGTGCGCGTTGGTGCCGCTGATGCCGAACGACGAGATGCCCGCCCGGCGGGGACGGCCGGTGTCCGGCCAACTCCGCTGCCCGGTCAGGAGTTCGACCTTGCCCGAGGTCCAGTCGACCTTCGGCGTAGGCTCGGCCACGTGCAGGGTGCGCGGCAACTGACCGTGCCGCATCGCCTCCACCAGCTTGATCACGCCGCCGACACCGGCCGCCGCCTGCGCGTGCCCGAGGTTGGACTTCAGCGAGCCCAGCCACAGCGGTTCGGCGCGGTCCTGGCCGTAGGTGGCGAGGATCGCCTCGGCTTCGATCGGGTCGCCGAGCGAGGTCCCGGTGCCGTGGGCCTCCACCGCGTCGACGTCCGAAGTGGACAGTCCGGCGTCGGCGAGCGCCTGGCGGATCACGTGTTGCTGGGACCGGCCGTTCGGGGCGGTGAGGCCGTTGGACGCGCCGTCGGAGTTGATCGCGCTGCCCCGGATGGTCGCGAGCACCCGGTGGTTGTTGCGACGGGCCTCGGACAGCTTCTCCAGGACGAGCAGGCCGACGCCTTCGGCCCACGCCGTGCCGTCCGCGTCGGCCGCGAACGACTTGCAGCGCGCGTCGGCGGCCAGGCCGTGCTGGCGGGAGAACTCCAGGAACATGCCGGGCGTGGCCATGACCGCGACGCCACCCGCGATGGCCGTGCTCGACTCGCCGCTGCGCAGTGACCGCACGGCCAGGTGCAGGGCGACCAGCGACGAGGAGCAGGCCGTGTCGACGGTCAGCGCGGGGCCGACCGTGCCGAGCTGGTAGGCGATGCGGCCGGACATGACACTCGGCGTCGCACCGGTCAGCACGTGCCCCTCGGCCTGGTCGGTCGCCTCGTGCATCCGGGGGCCGTAGTCGCCGGTCGTGCCGCCGACGAACACGCCGGTCCGGCTGCCGCGCAACGACTCGGGGTCGATCCCGGCCCGTTCCACGGCTTCCCACGCGGTCTGGAGGAGCAGGCGTTGCTGCGGGTCCATCACCAGGGCTTCGCGGGGCGAGATGCCGAAGAACGCCGGGTCGAACTCGGCCGCGCCGGCGAGGAAACCGCCCTCGCGCACGTAACTGGCGCCGGACCGGTCCGGATCGGGGTGGTACAGGTCGGACGCCCAGCCCCGGTCGGCGGGGAACGGGCCCACCGCGTCCCGGCCTTCGGCGACCAGCCGCCAGAGGTCTTCGGGTGAGGTGACGCCGCCGGGGAAGCGGCAGGCCATGCCGACGATCGCGATCGGCTCGTCACTTGCCGAGTCCACTGTGGACTCTTCGGTCTGGTCGTCGCTGCGCAGGTAGTCGATGACGGCGTTCGGGGTGGGGTGCTCGAACAGCAGGCCGGTGGGGAGGGCGCGATGGGTCGCCGTGGCCAGGTTCTCGCGCAGCTCCACGCCCATCAGGGAGTCGAAGCCCAGGTCGCGGAACGGGCGGCGCAGGTCCACCTTGCCGGGGTCCGCGCCGAGCACGGCTGCGACATGGGCGGTGACCAACTGGGCGATGTCCTGGGATTGCTCGACCTTGTCGGGCGCGGTGTGCTCGTCCAGCCAGTGACGTTCCCGCTGGAACGGGTAGGTGGGCAGCTTGACCCGCCGGGCGCGGAACGCCGTCCAGTCGACCTCGATGCCTCGGGTGTGGGCGGCGGCGAGCGCGGTCAGGGCGGTGGTCGGCTCGTCGTTGTCCTTGCGCATCAACGGGAACGCTCGAACCCCCGCGTCGGCCGCCATCGCCGAGCACACGCCGTCCGGGCCGGTCTCGATGAGCGTCGTGACGTCGAGTGCCTGCACGGCCTGGAGGAAGCGGACCGGTTCGCGGACCTGCCGGACCCAGTACTCCGGGTCGGTCAGGTCGGCGTCGGCGGAAACCGTCGAGACGATCGGGATCTGCGGCTCGTTGAAGGTGAGCTTTCGGACGACCTCGCGGAACCCGTCCAGCATCGGGTCCATCAGCGGCGAGTGGAAAGCATGGCTCACGGCGAGGCGTTTCGACCTGGCGGGCAACGTCCCGACGTAGTCCAGGACCGCTTGCCCCAGGCCGGACAGGACGACCGCGCGGGGGCCGTTGACGGCGGCCAGCGCGACGTCGTCCGGGAGGTCGAGGTCGTCTTCGGTCGCTTCCACGGCGACCATCGCGCCGCCGGGCGGCAGGGCCTGCATGAGGTCACCGCGCGCGGTGACCAGGGCGCAGGCGTCGGGCAGGGACAGGATGCCGGCGACGTGCGCGGCGGCCACCTCGCCGATCGAGTGGCCCAGCAGGACTCGCGGTTCGAGGCCCCAGGACTCGGCGAGCCGGTAGGCAGCCACCTCCACCGCGAACAGGGCGGGCTGGGTCCAGCCCGTGTCGTCCAGGCCTTCGCCGGACGTGATGACGCGGCGGAGGTCCGGGTCCAGGTGGGCGCAGACCTCGTCGAAAGCCTGGGCGAACACCGGGAACGCCTGGTGGAGCTGGAGTCCCATGCCCGCGCGCTGCGCGCCTTGTCCGGTGAAGACCATGCCGAGGGAGCCATCGGTCGCGGTGCCGGTGATCACGCCGGGAGCCGGGGCGCCGGTGGCGATCGCGGTCAGGCCCTCGTCCAGGGCCGCACGGTCGGCCGCGATCACCACGGCTCGGTGTTCGAAAGCCGTGCGCGTGGTGGCCAGCGACCAGCCGAGGTCACGCGGCTCTCCCGGCGTGTCACGCAGCAGGGCGGCATGGGCACGCAACGCTTCACCGCTCCGCCCCGACAACGGCACCACCGCAACACCGACATCGGCCGCCGCCCCGCTGCCGTCCTTCACCGGCGCGGGCGGTTCGGACACGACGAGGTGGCAGTTCGTGCCGCCCATGCCGAACGAACTCACCCCCGCCACCAGCGGCCGGCCGGCGTGCGGCCAGCCCGAGTGTCCGGTGTGGACGGTCAGGCCGTGCTCGTCCAGCGGGATGCGCGGGTTCGGCGTGGCGAAGTTCAGGCTGCCGGGCAGCTCGCGATGGCGGATCGACAGGATCGCCTTGAGCAGTCCGGCGATACCCGCCGCGCCCTCCAGGTGCCCGATGTTGGTCTTGACCGACCCCACCGCCAGCGGAGCGGGCCGACCGGCGAACACCGCGCCCAGCCCCGCCGCCTCGACCGGGTCGCCGACGGGCGTGCCGGTGCCGTGCAGTTCGACGTACTGGACGGCCTCCGCGTCGACGCCCGCCCGCCGCTGCGCCGCACGCACCACGGCCGCCTGCGTCTCGGGTCCGGGCACGGTCAGACCGGGTGTGGCCCCGTCGTTGTTGACCGCGCTCCCCCGGATCACGGCATACACGTCGTCGCCGTCCGCCAGAGCGGCGCGGAGCGGCTTGAGCACGACGACCGCCGCACCCTCACCGCGGACGTAGCCGTTGGCACGGGCGTCGAACGTGAAGCACCGGCCGTCCGGCGACAGACCGCCGAACTTGTCCGCGCCCAGCGCCCCCTCGCCGAGGATGTTCAGGTTCACGCCCGCCGCGACGGCCAGCGGCGATTCGCCGGCGCGCACGCTCTCCGCCGCGAGGTGCACGGCGACCAGGGACGACGACTGGGCGGTGTCCACGACGACGCTCGGACCGCGCAGGTCCAGCGCGTACGACACGCGGTTGGCGATGATGCCGCGGTGGGTGCCGGTGTTGGTGTGCTGGGTGATCTTGCCACGCCCCAGCGCGAGGCTGGTGTAGTCGTCGCGCAGCGAGCCCACGAACACGGACGCGGCAGTGCCGGCCAGCGACGCCGGGACGATGCCCGCGTCCTCCAGCGCCTCCCAGGCCAGCTCCAGCACCAGCCGCTGCTGAGGGTCGGTGGCGGCGGCCTCGCGGGGCGAGATGCCGAAGAACCCGGCGTCGAAGTCGCCCACGGAATCCAGGAACGCGCCGAACCGCGCACCGCGCACCGCCCGCGCGTCCGGTGACAACGCCTCCCAGCGGTGCCGGGGCAGCTCCGTCACGGCGTCGCGCCCGTCGCGCAGCAGCCGCCAGAACGAGGTGGGGTCGGCCGCGCCGGGCAGCCGGCAGGACACACCGACCACCGCGACCGTGTCGTCCAGGTTCGTCATCGACAAGTCCTCCGCTGCTGGATGCTTCCGATATCCGTTCCTACCGGGAAATTGCCCGGAGCCAGTCATGAAACGGTCGTCGCCCGTTCTGTCGATTGGCGGATTACCGGTCCGTGACCGCCACCCGGTTAACGTCGGAACCGTAATTCGCCGACCCCCGCAGAAAAGGATCCGGCCATGACCACGAACTTCGCGCTGCCCGAGGAAGCGACCGACATGACCGCGCTGTACGTCCGCGCGATGAACGCGGGCGACGTCTCGGCGGTGCTGTCCCTCTACACCGAGGACGCGGTGTCGATCTGGGATCCGGAGAAGCCCATCAGCGGCGAGGAGCACGTGCGGGCCGTCCGCGACTTCATGGCCCAGCGGCCGGTGATGCGCGCCGAGGTCAAGGAGTCCTATGTGACCGGCGACACGGCGCTGCTGGTGGTGGACTGGTCGTTCGACGTCAAGGGCGCCGAGCCGCTGTCCGGCACCGGGCTGGACGTGCTCCGCCGCGGCGCGGACGGCAGGTGGCGCTACGCCATCGACAACCCGTTCGGGGACAACTGACATGGCGCCCGAACTGGCCGAGGCGCACCTGCGCGGTCTGCTGTCCCAGCTCGGGCTGGACGCGGAGTACGTGCGCGGCTCGGGCGACACGCTGTGGTGGCGCAAGGCGTCCGGCGAGGAGGTGCCGGTGGTCGACTTCGTCGGCGGCTACGGCTCGCTGGTGCTGGGCCACAACCACCCCGAGATCGTGGCGCACGCCCGTGACCTGCTGGATCGCCAGGTGCCGGTGCACGCGCAGTTCTCCTACCACCCGTACGCGAACGACCTGGCGCTGGCACTGAACCGGGTGCTGTGGCGGGAGTTCGGGGTGGACGAGCCGTACTCGGCGATCTTCGCCAACACGGGCGCGGAGGCCGTCGAGGTGGCGTTGAAGCACGCCGAGATGGACCGGGGCGCGCGGGTCGCGGCGCTGCGGGAGTCGGTCGAGGAGCACTTGGCGACGGCTCCGGCGGAACTGGTCGAGCAGGTCAGGGCGCACAACGAGGGCCGCTTCGACGTGCCCCCGGTGTTCCTGACCTTGGCGGGCTCGTTCCACGGCAAGCTGGCGGGCAGCGTGCAGCTAACCCACCACGGCGGCTACCGGCTGCCGTTCCGGGGGTTGGCCGCGCAGGCGCGGTTCGTGTCCGACGGCGAGGTCGCGAAGGCCGTGGAGGCGTCCCGCGTGACCGTGCTGGACGTCGTGGACGGGCAACTGGTCGAACGCGACCTGCCGGTGGTGGCGGCGTTCTTCGTCGAGCCGATCCAGGGCGAGGGCGGCATCCACGTGCTGGACGAGGGCGTGGCGGCGGACATCCGCGCGGCGGCCGACACGTTCGGCTTCCCGGTGGTGGTGGACGAGGTCCAGAGCGGCGTGGGCCGGACCGGCGCGTTCTACGCCGCGTCGCACATCGGGCTGCTGGGCGACTACATCGTGCTGGCCAAGGCGCTGGGCGGCGGGCTGGCGAAGTCGTCCGTGCTGCTGGTGCGGCAGTCGCGCTACCTGCCGGACTTCGAACTGCTGCACAGCTCGACGTTCGCGAAAGACGCGCTCTCCTGCCACCTCGGGTCACGGGTGGTCGAGCTGCTGGAGGCGTCGGACGGGGCGGCTTACCGGCAGGCTGCTGCGCGTGGGGCTGCTTTGGAGGAGGCTCTGCGGTCCGTTCGGGCGTCGTTCCCGTCGGTCGTGTCCGACGTGCGCGGGCGGGGTCTGATGCTGGGGCTGGAGTTCGCCGACCAGTCCGGCGGGCCGGGGCGGCTGGGCGAGTTCGCCCGGATGGGCCTGCTCGGCTACGTGCTGGCCGGCTACCTGCTCAACGCCCACCACGTGCGCGTCTTCCCCACCGCGAGCGCTTCGCACACGCTGCGGTTCGAGCCTTCGATCGCGATCACCGACTCGCAGATCGAGCAGTTGGTCGCGGGCTTGCGTTCGGCGTGCGCGGCACTGCGCGACCAGGACGAGTCCCTCCTCCTGCCCGGCTGACCACCCCCAGGGTCCGCCGGCGGCACGCAGCGGCCCACCGACGCGAGGTCGGTGGGCCGTTGTGTTGTGGCTAGCCCTTGACGGAGTCCAGGAAGGCCTGGAACCGGTCGCCGTCGAAGCTCAGCGTTCCCGATGCCCGACTCTTGGTATCCCGCACAGCCGCCGACTCAACCGAGCGCGCGACCTCCACGCAACCTTGCGCCCCGCCACTCCGGGACGACTTCCGCCAGCGCGCGTGCTCGAAGTTCGAGGCGATCATGGTGAACCCTCCTACGTCAGCTCGCGGATACGTCGATTGATCTTCTCAACCGTCCGCTGCTCACTCAAGGTGGTTCCGCTCAGATTCTCGAACGCCAGGTCATATACCCGGACATGTTCCCTGCCAAGGTAATCCGCCGCGGTGAGCCCTTCGACGTAGACGACACCGGGGCGGTCGGCGACCAGGGTGACGATCGTGAAGACAACGCCGTGCGAGGTGTGCGCCCCTGCCTCGAACGGCACGATCCGCACCGACACGTGCGGGAGCTTCGCCAGGTCTCGGACCTCCTCCAGTTGGGCGCGAAGCACGG
Organism: Actinosynnema sp. CS-041913; assembly: GCF_050942485.1. Taxonomy (NCBI): domain Bacteria; kingdom Bacillati; phylum Actinomycetota; class Actinomycetes; order Pseudonocardiales; family Pseudonocardiaceae; genus Actinosynnema; species Actinosynnema sp. CS-041913. The sequence goes on from NZ_CP192037.1 coordinate 6,417,762, forward strand.
CACGGCCGCCGATCATCCGGTACAGCGCTTCTTCGCCCACCACCAGCCACAGGCGGGGCGCGCCAGGGGACTTCATCCGCTTCAGCCGCATCGCCCGGTCCTCCGCCATCCTCGCCACTTCGGCGGGTGAGGCGATCACCGAGCGTTCGAGCATCGCGCGGGCGTAGTCGGCGGTCTGGACGACGCCGGGGAAGAAGTCGCCGCTGAACATCTTGAGCGCGATGGCGGCGCGTTCGAGGTTGACGTACTTGACCGAGTGCTCGGGAACGCGAGCCGGTGGGAGTTTGCGCCGTGCTTCGGTCGCGAGCCGCCGGAGCGCGGGCACGTCGCCTTCCGGGATCCCGTACGCCCGGACGAGCTTCGCGAGGTCCTTGTCGCTGACCTTCATATCGCCCTGCTCGACCTTGGACAGCTTGCCGGTGTACCACCCGAGAGCCTTGCTGGCGTCGGCGTTGGACAACCGGGCCGCCTCGCGGGCGTCGCGCAGGTCCGCCCCGAGCAGGATCCGCTGTATGACGGGGCCGGGGCTGGGTTCGGATGAGGTCACCCGATCAGTCTGCCGGTACCTCGACAAGTCTCGGAAAGAATTCACACCATCGAGTACAGAAACCCTGCAACGTGGTTCGTACTAGAAATTCTAGTACTACCGTCGCGACATGACCGACACCGTGCTGGACTTCGAAGAGTTCGTATCCGAGATGGTCGCCGACGACGCACCCCGCCTGTTCGCCGTGGTGCAGGTGTACGGCGAACAGGAAGACGGCGACGTCGCCGCCTGGGGCCTGGCGTTCGAGGACCACGCCGAAGTCCTGCGCGTCGGCGGCGGCACGAGGATGCGGTTGCGGTCACCGGACCGGGCGGTCCGCCTGCTCAGCCGGGCGCCTGACGTCAGCGCCCGCCTGGTGTGGGTCGATCAGGTCAGCAAAGCACGCGCGTAGTTGCCCAGAGAACGCTGGTACCGCGGCAAGTGCGGTGCCAGAGCGCCCAAAGCCAGCGCCACAGCCTCCCGCTCCCGCCCCACATCCACCAGAGCCAGCGCCAGAAAAGCCCGCACCGCGTCATCCAGGTGATCCGACGCAACATCCTGCTCGGCCGCCAGCAGCTCCACCGCGATCTCCGGCTGCCCGAGGTTCCGCAAAGAACTAGCCATCTGGATCACGGCACGACGGCGGCGCTCGCCGGTCAAACCCAAATCCAAAGCCTCCCGGTACAGCGGCACGGCCTGGTCGGGGTGCCCGGTCGAGTCGAACGCCGCCGCCCGCTCGAACGCGCCGACCGCCTCCGGCGCCCCGGACACCGCCGACGAGACCAGGGCGCGGAACTCCTCTGGGGACAGCTCGTCCAGTCGCGCCCACGCCTCGGCAACACGCTGCTCCCAATCCATACAAAGCAGCAAATCACAGCGGCACGTTGCCGTGTTTACGGGCCGGGGTGCGGCGGCGTTTGTCGCGGAGCATCGCCAGCCCGCGGGACACTGCCGAACGGGTCTCCGCCGGGTCGATCACGTCGTCCACCAGGCCGCGTTCGGCCGCGTAGTACGGGTGCATCAGCTCGTCGGCGTACCGGGCGGTGAGGATGGCGCGTAGTTCCGTCGGGTCGGTGGCGGCGGCCAGTTCCTTGCGGTGCACGACGTTGACCGCCGCCTCCGCGCCCATGACCGCGATCTCGTTCGTCGGCCACGCCAGGGACAGGTCGCAGCCGATCGAGCGCGAGTCCATCACGATGTACGCGCCGCCGTACGCCTTGCGCAGGATGACCTGGATGCGGGGCACCGACGCCTCGCAGTACGCGTACAGCAGCTTCGCGCCGTGCCGGATCGCCCCTCCGTGCTCCTGTTCCGTGCCGGGCAGGAAGCCGGGCACGTCGACCAGCGTCACCAGCGGGATGTTGAACGCGTCGCAGAAGCGCACGAACCGGGCCGCCTTCTGGGACGCGGACGTGTCCAGGACGCCGGCCAGCACCAGCGGCTGGTTGCCGACGATGCCCACGACGTCGCCGTTGATGCGCGCCAGGGCGCAGACCACGTTGCCCGCCCAGTCCTCGTGGACCTCCAGGAACTCCTCGTCGTCCACCAGTTCCGCGATCACGGCCCGCATGTCGTAGGGCTGGTTCGGCTCCACGGGCACGATGTCGGCCAACGCGGGCCGCAGGTCGTCGCCCGGACCGCACTCGCACGGCGGCGGGGGCTCCAGGTTGTTGCCCGGCAGCAGGGACAGCAGGTAGCGCACGTCGGCCAGGCACGTCTCCTCGTCGTCGTGCACGAACGACGCCACGCCCGACCGCCCGCCGTGCACGTCCGCTCCGCCCAGCTCGTCGTGGGTGACCCGTTCGCCGGAGACCGCCCGCACCACGTCCGGGCCGGTCAGGTACATCTGCGCGGTGTCGCGGACCATGAACGTGAAGTCCGCCAGCGCCGGGGAGTAGGCGGCGCCGCCCGCGCACGGGCCCAGCACCACCGAGATCTGCGGGACGATGCCGGACGCCTCCACCTGGCGGCGGAAGATGCCGCCGTAGCCGTCCAGCGCCATCACGCCTTCCTGGATGCGCGCGCCGCCGCTGTCGTTGAGCGCCACGATCGGCGACCCGGTGGCGACGGCCATGTCCATCACCTTGTGGATCTTGGCCGCGTGCGCCGCCCCGAGCGAGCCGCCCGAGATCGTGAAGTCCTGCGCGTAGACGAACACCCGCCGGCCGTCCACCGTGCCCGACCCGGCCACCACGCCGTCCGTGGACGCGCCGGTCGAGCCCTTCCGGTACATGTCCACCTCGACGAACGTGCCCTCGTCCAGCAGCAGCTCCAGGCGTTCGCGCGCGGTGCGCTTGCCCAGGCGGTGCTGGCGTTCGACGGCCGTCCGGTTGCCCAGCGCGATGCGGCTGGTCAGCTCGTCGCGGCGGTCGCGCAGCCCGCGCATGGTCCGCCGCGGTGGCCGCGGCGGGTCGGGTCGGACCGCGGGACGGAGGTCCATCTCGGAAATGCTCATCGTCGCCCTTCGCTCGTGTCGACCTGCCCGTACGCGCCGTCGAAGAACAGCAGCCCGGCCGCGCCCGTGCCCCGGCCTGAGCCCAGCACCCGGCCGATGAACACCGAGTGGTCGCCCGCCTCGTGCACGCCGTCCAGCGCGCACTCCACCCACGCCAGGGAGTCGGTGAAGACCGGCGCGCCGGTGTGGGGGCCGGGCGCCCAGTCGACGGTGTCGAACTGGGCGCGGCCCGCCGGCCGGGCGCGGCTGGCGAAGTGCCGGGCCCGCGGCTCCTGGTCGGCGCGCAGCACCGAGGTGGCGAAGTGGCCGGCGGCGGTGATCGCCCGGTGCATGGTGGCGGTTCGCGCCACGCAGCACAGCACCAGCGGCGGGTCCAGCGACACCGAGCTGAACGCGTTCGCCGTCATCCCGTGGATGTGCTCGCCGCCGACGGTCAGCACGACGACCCCGGTGGCGAACCGCGCGAGGGTGGAGCGCATCTCGGTCGGGGACACCCCGGTCCGCTGGGTGGCCAGTTCCATCGCACACGTCCTTCCCGCAATAGGGGCGCGGACCGCGCATGGGGCACGCGGTCCGCGCGGGCGGTTCAGCCCTGGAGGTCTTCCACCGAGTCGGCGACCGGCCGGTCGACCGCCATCACCCACTTGCCGTGCTCGCCGCGCACCAGCACGTCGGTGCACTTGCCGCGGATGCGCTGCCGGCGGCCGTCCTCCAGGTCGATCACCAGGTCGTACTCGACGATGATCAACGAGGTGTCGCCGGCGGTGTAGTACGACTTCACCTTCGACTTCAGCCGCGGGCCGGTGGCCAGCAGCGCGGTGATCGCCTCGGTGCGCGCCTTCCCGGTCAGCGGGCTCCCGGACAGGTTGGAAATGGAGTCGTCCCGGTAAAGGCTGTCGAAGATGGCTCCCCGGCCCGAGTTGAAGGCCTTCAGGAACACGTCGTTCTGCGTTTCCGGGTCGTCGGTGAGATCCAGGTTCTGCCAGTCGATCTGGGCGGTCATGGACGAGACCTCGCTTCCGGTGCGGATTCGGCATTGCCCGCGTTCCACGCTAGCCGGCCGACCCTTCCCACCTCTCATCGCGGAATAACCGGACGCTCATTGTCGGCTCCGGTCCTATTTTTCTTCCATGCGCGCCGGATGAGGTCCGCCCCGCGTTCGCCGATCATCACGGCGTGCGCGTGGGTGTGGCCGCGGGGGGCCTCGGGGATGACGGACGCGTCCACCACGCGCAGTCCGGGTACGCCGCGCACCCGGAGGTGCTCGTCCACCACCGCGCCGATCCGGCAGCTACCGACCGGGTGGAAAACGGTCTGCGCGCGGGCGCGGATGTAGTCGGCCACCGCGTCTCCGGCGGGCCACGGCGCGACCGGGCCGCGGTGCAGCGGGCGCAGGGCGGCCGAGTCGAGGATCCGCTCGGCGAACCGCACACCTGCCGTGTACGTGCGCACGTCGGCTTCGGCGGTCAGGTAGCCGGGGTCGATGCGGGGCGCGGTGGCGGGGTCGGTGTCGGCCAGGGTGAGCCGGCCCCGGCTTTCCGGACGCAGCAGCACGACGCCCACCGTGTAGCCCGGCAGCGGCGTGCCGTCGTCGCCGAAGGCCATCGGCGACCAGATCAGCTCCAGGTCCGGCGGGCCCGCGCCGCCGTCCGCGCGCAGGAACGCCACCGCCTCGCCGATGTTGGACGTCAACGGCCCCATCCGGTACCGCTCGTAGCGGTCGCGGGCGTCTTCGAGGAACCTGGTGGCGGCCGGCGCGTGCACCGCGAGGTCCAGGATCAGGTGGTCGTGCAGGCCACGGCCGACCTCGGGCAGGTCCACCCGCGGAGCGACGCCGGCCGCGCGCAGCTCGTCGGGGTCGCCGATGCCGGACAGCAGCAGCAGGTGCGGCGAGCCGACCGCGCCCGCGCTCAGCACCACTTCCCGGCGGGCGGTGAGGATCCGGTCGGCCAGCCGCACGCCGGTCGCGCGCCCGTCGGAGAGCAGGACGCGGTGCACCGGCCCTCCGGTGAGGACGGTCAGGTTGGGCCGGGCCGCCGCCGGCCGCAGGTAGCCGTCGGCGCAGCTCCAGCGCGCGCCCGCGGACTGGGTGACCGGCGTGGGCGCGCAGCCGGAGTTGTCCGGGCCGCCGAGGCCGCCGGCGACCGGTTTCAGCCCGGCCGCCACGCAGGCGTCCAGGAACCGGGCGGTGCTGGGGTCGGGGTCGCGCTGCGGCGCGATCCACAGTGGACCGTCCCGGCCGAACGCGCCGCCGTCCGCCGGTTCGCCCGCCCAGCGCTCGGCCTTGCGGAAGTACGGCCGGACGTGGTCCCACGACCAGGACGGGTGCCAGGACGCGAAGTCCTCGGCGTGGCCGGGCACCCACATCTGGAAGTTGGTGGACGACGAGCCGCCCAGCACCCGGCCGCGCGGCCAGCGCACCTCGCGCCCGCCCAGGCCCGGCTGGGCGAGCGTCGGGAAGTCCCAGTCGACGGCCGACCCGAACAGCTCCAGCGCGCCCAGCGGCACGGCGATGTCCGGGTGGTCGTCCGGACCGCCCGCCTCCACCAGGGCCACCGTGACACCCGGGTCCTCGGACAGCCGCGCGGCGACCGCGCAGCCCGCCGATCCCGCGCCGACCACCACGTAGTCGAACTCCACCGCTTCCGTCATCACCGCTCCCACGGGTCGCGGTCCGGCGGCCCGCAGCTTGGGCCGCCGGACCGGTGCGATCACCTCAGCGCGTGCCGCGCCACCTGCTCGGCCGCGCGCAGACCGGACTCCATCGCCCCGTCCACGTAGCCGCTCCACCCGCTCGCGATATCGCTGGTGGCGAAGCAGATCCGGCCCTGGGGCCGCTGGATCTCGGCCAGCAGCCCGGTGAGCTGGCCCGGCCTGCGGAACGACCAGCCGCCCAGCGCGTACGGGTCCGCGCCCCAGTTCTGCCCCTTCACCGCGAGCACCTGCGCGTCCGGCACCACGAGCCGCACCGCCTCCTGCACCTGCGCGGTGTTGCCCACGTCGAGCCGTTCGTCGGTGCTGAACCCGATCATGAGCTGCCCGTCGGACAACTGCTTGTAGGGCACCAGCGTGTCGACCGGGAAGCCCTCGGGCGTGTAGACGAAGGTGTTGCCGATGGACGTGCGCATGTGCAGCCACAGCTTCTTGGCGTGCGGCACACCGAACGTCTCCCGCGAGGCACGCGTCCGCTCCGGCGACAGGCCGGGGCTGAACTCGATGGTGCGCCACAGGTTCACCGGCACCGCCACCACGACCGACGCCGCGGTGAACACCGCGCCCGCCCGCGTCCGGACGGTGACCTGCTTCCCGTCGTCGGCGATGGACTTCACCTGCGTGTTGAGCTTCACCTCCGGCGCGGCCTCGGCGAGGATGGCCTGCGCCAGCCCGGACATGCCGGAGGCCGGCTTGTAGGTGTTGATGCCGTACCACTGCTCGGCGTTGTAGTCGCACAACGCCCACCAGTGCAGGAACTCCGTGTACGCGCCGCGGGTGGACGAGCCGCCCAGGCCGCCGATCGCGCCGCTGAGCCACTTGTCGTCGAGTGCCGACAGCCGCATGGCGTCGAGGTGCTGCCGGATGGTGAGCTGGTCCGGCTCGCGCAGCAGGTCGGCGCGGACCAGCGGATCGTCCGCCCGCGGGAACAGCTCGCGGGCCCGTGCGGAGAACCGGGCGAGCAGCTCGCCCTGCCTGCCGAACGCCTCCTCGGGCGTGAAGAACCCGAACCCCTTCTCGGTGGGGAACAGCGTCCGCTCGGGCGCCGGGTCGGCCACCAGGCCGATGCGTTGATCCTCGATCTCCTTCCACACCAACGTCTGCCGCGGGTCGACCCAGTTGCCGCCCAGCTCCACCCGTTCACCCTGGAACGTGGTGGTCCACGCGCGTCCGCCGACCCGGTCCCGCGCCTCCAGCACCAGGACCCGCAGGCCCCGGCGGCGCAACGACCTGGCGGCGGTCGCGCCCGCGAAGCCGGCGCCCACGACGATCACGTCGTAGGCGGACCGGCCGCCGGTCGCCGCCGCCAGGCCGGGTGACAGGGCGCCGCCCGCGACGGCGGTCGCGGCTAACGCCTTGAGCACGTGGCGCCGGCTGGGGCCGGCGGTCGTGCTCGACCTCGCATTCCGCATATTCGGTATCCCCCAGTGGGTCTCGGTTACAGGAACGGTGTGTCCGGGTCCAGGCCTACCAGGACCCGGCCGTGCACTTCCAGGCTCATGTCGGGCGACATCAGCCCGTGCGTGGTCAGGCCGAGCAGGTCCCGGTGGAACCGCTGGAACGCCGCGTGCTTGCCCAGCGCGGACGCGCCGGCGATGGTCTGGAGGTCCTGCACGGCTTCCTTGACGAGCTGGATGGCCGTGCCGGCCTGCCCGCGCACGGCCGCCTTCTCCTCCCACGTGGGCGGTTCGCCCGCGTCGGCCCGCCGCTGCAACAGGTCCACGTAGGCGGCGGAGAGCGTCTCGGCGGCGGTGATCTTGTTGGCGGCCAGCGCGACCCGGTGCTGGGTCAGCGGGTGCTGCCGCTGGTCGGTCCACGACGTGTAGGCCAGGCCGCGGCCGGGCAGCCGCTCCAGGAACAGCTCCAGCGACGCCTTCGCCATCCCGATGTAGGCCGCGACGGATTCGGCCACCACGTAGCTGATGAGGCTGTAGCCGCGGCCCGACACGGTGGGCGTGCGGCCCGGCGCCCCGTCCAGCAGCGCCTCCTCGCCGGTCACCACCCGGTGCGCGGGCACGAACACGCCCTTGGCCGTGGTGGTGGAGCTGCCGGTGCCCGAAGCGCCGGTGACGTGCCAGTCGTCCGCGATGGACAGCTCCGACATCGGCACCATCGCGAACACCTCCTCCTCCGTGCCGTCGGGGCGCTCGACGATCGCGGCCAGCAGGTCCCAGTGCGCGCCCCGGCAGCCGGTGTTGAACCGCCACGAGCCGTCCAGCAGGTAGCCCCCGTCGGTCGGGGTGGCCTTCGCGGTGGGGGTGAAGCCGCCGGAGATCCGCACCGAGCCGCCCGCGAAGATCTCCTCCTGGGCCTGGTCGGGGTAGAGGGTGGCCATCCACGCGCTGGACACCCACGCCACGGCGGTCCACCCGGTCGAGCCGCAGCCGCGGGCGACCTCGGTCAGCACCGCGATCTGCTCGGCCAGCGGCACGTCGGTGCCGCCGAAGCGGCGCGGCACGGCCATGCCGAAGACACCGGCCTTGTCCAGCAGGTCGACGTTCTCGTCGGGGATCCAGCGCCGCTCCTCGGCCTCCAGGCCGTTCTCCCGCAACCTGGGCACGATGTCCCGGACGGCGTCCAGCACTTCACTCATCGGGTTTCCTCTCCGCTTCGGGTGAGCAGCACGGGCAAGGTCAGGTGACCGTTGGAGATGAACGACCCCAGCGGTCGGAGGCGGTCCGCCGGCGCGGCGAGCCGCAGGTCCGGGAACCGGGAGAACAGGGCGGGCAGGCCGATCGCGGCCTCCAGCCGGGCCAGCGGCGCGCCCAGGCAGTGGTGCACGCCGTGGCCGAACGCCAGGTGCTCGCGTCGGGTCGGCCGGGTCGGGTCGAACCCGGCGGCCGTGTCGCCGTGCACCTTCGGGTCGCGGCCGGCCGCGCCGAACGCGATGACCATCGGGTCGCCCTCGGCGATGAACGCGTCGCCGAGGTCGATGTCCTCCACCGCGTAGCGCAGCGGCAGGTTCGGGAACGGGGCCTCCAGGCGCAGCGCCTCCTCGACCACGTCCTCCCACGGCAGCGCGCCCGCCCGCACCGCCGCCAGCGTGTCCGGGTGGGTCAGCAGCAGCGTGATGGTCTGGTCGAGCAGGTTCACCGTGGTCTCGTGGCCGGCGGTGAACATCAGCAGCACGGTGTCGACCAGCTCGCGCTCGCTCAGGCCGTCGCCGTCGTCGTCGTGCGCCTGGATGAGACCGGTGGTCACGTCGTCGCCGGGGCGCTCGCGCTTGATCGCCACCAGCTCGTGCAGCAGCCGGTACAGGGTCAGCTCGTTGGCCTTGACCCGGTCCGGCGGCGCGGAGGTGTCCATGATCTCGTGCACCGAGCGGAGCAGGTCGCCGCGGATCTCGTCCGGGATGCCGAGCAGCGCGGAGATCACCTCCACCGGCAGCGGGTAGGCGAACCGCTCGCGGAGGTCCACCGCCTCGCCCGCCGGGAGCCGTGCCAGCTCCGCCACCAGGCGCTCGGTGACCGCCTCGATCCGGGGCCGCATCGCCTGGGTGCGCCGCGCGGTGAACGCCTTGGCCACCAGCTTGCGCAGCCGGGTGTGCTCGGCCCCGTACGCGGTGATCATGTTGCGGTCGGCCACCCACATCGCCAGCGACCAGGTGCGGGCCAGCTCGCTCTCGCCGCCGCCCCACGCGGGCCAGTGCCGGTAGGTGTCGCGGGACACCCGCGGGTCGGTGAGCAGTTCCTTGATGAGCGCGTAGTCGGTCACCCACCACGCGATCACCTCGCCGGGCAGCTCGACCCGCACCGCGCGCCCCAGTGCCCGCAGGCGCTCGGACTCGCCGTGGACGTCCAGCCCGGCCGTGTCGATCACCGGGTGGTTCAGCGGCTTGGTCATGCGAACCGCCCCGCGTCCTGGTCGCGCAGGATCTGGCAGACGTCCCGGAACGCCGCGTCCACCCGCGCGATCTCGTCGTCGGACAGGAAGATCGACGGTTCGAACCGCATCGTCTCCACGTTGCTGGCGGTGGAGAAGATCCGGATGCGGTGCTTGCGCAGCAGGTGGCCGCCGATGACGAAGGCGAGCGCTTCGTGCTCGACCGCCTCGCGGATCTCCGCCGACGCCGACCCGCGCTGTTCGTGCAGCTCGAAGCCGAGCATCAGGCCGGCGCCCCGCACGTCCTTGACCACGTCCGGGTAATCGGCCTTGATCGCCTCCATCATCGCCTTGGCCCGCGCGCCCCGTTCGGCGGCGAGCCGGTAGGCCCGGCCGCCGTCCGCCTCCAGCATCTCCAGGAACTTCACCGCGAGCCTGCTGGAGAAGCCGTCCCGGCCGTAGGTGGAGGTGTGCATCAGCTCGAACTCCTTGCGGTACCGGTGCTCGTTGACCAGCACCACGCCGAGCTTCGCGATGCCCGCGCCCAACGCCTTGGCGAGGATGATGTAGTCCGGCTCCAGCCCGATGGCGGTGCCCGCGAGGAACGTGCCGGAGCGGCCCATGCCGGACTGGATCTCGTCGGACACCAGCGGCACGCCGATCGTGTCGCACGCCTGGCGCAGCGCCCGGGCCAGCTCGGCGGTCAGCGGGAAGATGCCCGCCTCGCCCTGGATCGGCTCCACCAGGAACGCCGCGAACACCGGGAAGTCGCGCTCCACCAGGTCGACCACGCCGTCCTGCACGACGAAGTCCAGCAGCGCCGCGCGCTCCTCGTCCACCACCTTGGCGATCAGCTCGGGGCGGTCGCGCGGGATGAACCGGGCCTGCGCGGCGAGCGCCTTGAACGGGCCCCGGAACTCCTCGTTGTAGGTGAGCTGGACACTGCTGACCAGCTTGCCGTGGAACCCGCCCTCCAGCGCGAGGAACAGCGGCGGCCGGGCGGCGGTCTCCGCGTTGCGCCGCTGGACCTCCGCGACCAGCGCCGCGAACCCGCCCCCGCCGGTGTCGAGGGCGGCGGCGGCCTCCGACACCGGCACACCGGCCTCCACCGCGGCACGGGCCCGCGCGGTGTGCTCGTCGATCTCGGCCTGGAGTTCGGCGATCCGCATCCCGCGGTCCAACTCGGCGTGTTTGATCGTGATCTCGACCGCTTCGGCGCCGGAGTTGCCGAACAGGCCGTAGAACTTGTCCTTGGTGCCCAGCTCGCGCCGGACGATCTTGTTCAGCCCGGCGGCGAGGTCGAGCGCGAAGGAGTAGCCGGAGAACTGGGCGTGCACCGGCGTCCGCTGGTCCAGCAGCCACTTGGCGTGCTCGACCAGTTCGGGGTGGTTGTGGCCGAACATCAGCGAGCCGAAGCCGCTGGCGGCGTCGAAGACACCGACCTCGGCGCCGTCGTCGGCGAGGTAGTACAGCGTGTTGCCCTCGGCCCGCACGTACTTCCGCGCCAGGCCGAACTCTTCGAGCACCTCGACCAGGTACGAGTCCGCGAATTCGGGCGTACCAGGAGATGAACTCATTTTCTCGTCTCCGATCGACAGGTTTTCGCGGCAGTTGCAGTTCCGCGCCCGCGCGGTTCGGCGAGCTGTGTGCAGATATATCGCGGATCGCCGACGAGGCTGGTCATCGCGGGTTCACCCGGGCTCCGGATGAGTCCTCGATGAGCACCCGATTACCGGCAGGTGCCCGGTGTGGGGAAATACGCGCGAGGCGTGGACACTATTCGTGTCGCCGACAGCACACAGCGCAGTCGCACCAAGCCGGCCAGTGGGGCGGGGTCTCAGCTCTCCAGCACAAGGGAGCGGACTTCGCTCAGTCCCAGCGCCCGGCCCTCGGCCATCAGATCGGCGAACGCAGCGCCCAACGCCGCCTCACCGCGCCCGGTGGAACGATCCACGTCGCCGCGTTCGGCGGGTGGCAGTGGAGCGCCGGCGGTGGCGCGGGCGGCTGCCGCGGCACCCAACAGCAGCGCCGCCCGGCGGTGGTCGCCGCACGCCGAGTAGCCGCCCGCCACGCCTTCCACGGCGAGCGCGATGGTGCGGGGGTCGCCGGTGGCCCAAGCGGCGGCGTAGCCCTCGCGGTGCAGGCACAGCGCGGTCTCGGCCTCGCCGCGCTGTTCGGCCACGAAACCCAGCTCCGCCAGGATCAGCGCGACGCCGTGGTCGCCGTCGAGTTGGCGGCACCAGTCCAGCCAGCGGCGCAGGTGCGTTTCGGCGGCGTCCAGCCGGCCCTCGCGCCGCGCGCCCAGTCCCAGCCCCACCTCGGCGAACTGCTCGCCGAAGGTGAAGCTCTGCTCGGCCGCCAGCCGCATCGCCCGCTCGTGCAGTTCCCGCGCCTGCGCGTAGTCGCCGCCGAGCAGTGCGATGCGGCCCAGCCCGGACAGTTTGGTCGACACCTCGGTCCACAGGCCGAGGGTCTCCGCGATGCGCAGCCCGTCCCGGTGCAGTCGTGCCGCGCGGTCGTACTCGCCGTGCACCTCGGCCAGCGCCGCCAGCGCGTCGGTCGCCTGCAACCGGCCCCAGCCGTCGCCGAGGTCGGTGAACAGCGCGGCGCTCTCCGTGCCGTACTGCCTGGTCGACGTCAGGTCGCCGCGCAGCACGCTCTGCGTCGCCAGCGCGGCCAGCGCGGCGGCGGTGCCCCAGTCGTCACGCAGCGCCCGGAACTCGCCCAACGCCCGGTCCAGGCGCTTCTCCGCGCTGTCCTGGTCGCCGAAGCCGATCCTGGTGAAGCCGAGGAACCAGCGCACGATCGCCCGGCCCAGCGGGTCCGCCACCTGGTCGACCAGCTCGTCGTAGCGTTCCAGGGAATGCAGGGAGTCGCCCGCGCGCAGACTGAACCCGGCCTGCCACGCCAACGCTTTCGCACGGTCCGAACCGGTCCTCGAAGCCCCGCTGAGCGCCCGCACGCCCTCCGAACCCGACCCCGCAGCCCCGCCCAACGCCGTCGCGCCGCCCGCACCCGGCCCCGCAGCCCCGCCCAACGCCGTCGCGCCGTCCGAACCCGGCCCCGCAGCCTCGCTCAACGCCGTCGCGCCGTCCGAACCCGCCGCCGCAGCCCCGCCCAACGCCGTCGCGAACGCCCGCTTCGCCTCCGCCAACCGGCCGCGCAGGAACCAGTACCAGGCCAGCGCGTTGACCATGCGCAGCGCGAGGTCCGGCGCGCCGTGCCGACTGGCGGACTCCCAAGCCACGCGGAAGTTCGCGCTCTCCGCGTCCACCCGCTCCAGCCACGTGCGCTGCCCCGGCCCCCGCAGGTGCGGCAGCACCCGTTCGGCCAGCTCCGCGTGGTGGCGGGCGTGCCGCAGCCGCACTTCCGCCTCCTCACCCGCCTGCCTCAGCCGGTCCGCGCCGTACGCGGCGACCGACTCCAGCAGCCGGTAGCGCCGCACCCCCGCGACGTCGGACACGGTGACCAGCGACCGGTCGACCAGGCGGGCCACCAGGTCCAGCACCTCGCCCGGCTCGATCGGCCCGCCCGCGCACACCTCCTCCGCGGCCCGCAGCGGGCAGCCGCCGCTGAACGCCGACAGCCTGCGCAGCACCACCCGTTCCTGCTCGGTCAGCAGCTCCCACGACCAGTCGATGGCCGCGCGCAACGTCTGCTGGCGGGCGGGCGCGCCCCGGTTGCCCACGGTGAGCACGGCGAACCGGTCCGCCAGCCGGGCGGCCAGCTCGTGCACGCCCAGCGCGCGGACCCGGGTGGCGGCCAGCTCCAGCGCGAACGGCAGCCCGTCCAACCGGCGGCAGATCGCGTCCACCGCCGCCAGGGTGTCGTCGTCCAGCGTGAACCCCGGCGCGGCGGCGGTGGCGCGGGCGACGAAGAGCTGCACCGCGCCGGACTCGGCGGCCCGCTCGGGCGACCGGGGCAGGGTCAGCGGCGGCACGGTCCACAGCCGCTCGCCCGCGATGCCCAGCGGCTCCTGGCTGGTGGCCAGCACGCGCACGCCGGGCGCGGCCTGGAGGATCAGCTCGCTGAGCCGCGCCACCTCCTCGACCACGTGCTCGCAGTTGTCCAGCACCAGCAGTAGCTGCTTGGTGCGCAGCGCGTCGGCCAGCCGACCGTCCTGCGACATCCGCCGCCCGCCGGCCGCGACCTCGTCCCGCACGCCCAGCACGCCGGCCACCTGGTTGGCCACCGCGGAGAACCCGTGGTCGGCGGGCCGGTCCAGGGTGGACAGCTCCACCAGCCACACGCCGTCCGGGTACTGCTCGGCCACCTGGTGGGCCACGGCCAGCGCCAGCCTGGTCTTGCCGACCCCGCCGATGCCGTGCAGCGTGACCAGCCGGCTGGCCTCCAGCAGCGCGCGGACCTGCACCACCGCCGCGTCCCGCCCGATCAGCCCGCTGACCGGCACGGGCAGGTTGGTCACCGGCCGCGCCGTGGTGGTGATGGGGCTGGGGAACGGCGCCAGCGCCGGGTCGCGCTCCAGGATCGACTGCCGCAACGCGACCAGCTCCGCGCTCGGCTCCAGCCCCAGCTCCTCGGCCAGCCGCTCGCGCAGCTCGTCGAAGCCGGCCAGCGCCTCGCTCTGCCGTCCCGCGCCGTACAGCGCCCGCAGGTGGGCGGCCCGCAGCCGTTCCCGCAACGGGTGGCGCACCACCAGGTCGGCCAGCTCGCCCACCAGCAGGCTGTGCTCGCCCAGCTCCAGCATCGCGTGGGCGCGGTCCTCCAGCGCGGTCAGCCGCTGCTCCTCCAGCCGCGCGATGGCCGGCTGCGCGAAGTCGTCGTCGGCGAAGTCGGCCAGCGCCGGGCCGCGCCACTCCGCCAGGGCGTCACCGAGGGCGGCCACCCGGTCGCGGGGGTTCGCGGCGTCCCGCGCCTCGTCCAGCCGGTGCTGGAAGCGGCGCACGTCCACGTTCGCGTCCGGCACGTCCAGCAGGTAGCCCGGCGGGCGCGACACGACCTGCTCCCCCGCGCCCGGCTCGGCCGCCTCCAGCGCCCGCCGGAGCTGCCAGACCTTGGTGTGCACGGCCCCGACCAGGTTGTTCGGCGGCGAGTCGCCCCACAGCACGTCGGCCAGCCGGTCCACGGAGACCGGCTCGCCCTCCTGCACGAGCAGCGCCGCGAGCAGCGCGCGGACCTTCTTCCCCGGCAGGGCGAGCGCGCGGTCGTCCACGGGCCACGCGGCGAGGGGCCCCAGGATGCCGAAGCGCATGACAGCACGATATCCGGCGGTCCCGCCCGGGACAGTGCGCTGACGGGCAGGTCGGAGGACATTTCCGGACCGGCCGAACGGGATCGAGAGAGGTTCGAGAGAGCGCCGGGAGAGCGTGGGGCCACGGTGGACCAGGAAGCGGAGGTGGGGTGTGCCCACCTACCACCGGACAACGCGACACACGAGGGGAACTGGCAATGACTTCGGACAACCGCGCGCCCGTGACGGTCATCGGCCTCGGCTCGATGGGCTCGGCCCTGGCGGGCGCCTTCCTGGCGAAGGGACACCCGACGACGGTGTGGAACCGGTCGCCGAGCAAGGCGGACGACCTCGTCGCCAAGGGCGCCGTCCGGGCCGCGACGGTGGCGGAAGCCGTCGCGGCCAGCGGCCTGGTCGTGGTCTGCGTGCTCGACTACCGGGCGATGCGCGAGATCGTCAACTCGCTGGGCGACGCGCCCGCCGGCCACGTCATCGTGAACCTGACCTCCGGCACCCCGCAGGAGGCGCGCGAGACCGCCGCCTGGGCGGCCGAGCGCGGCGTGGACTACGTGGACGGCGCGATCATGGCGATCCCGGCCATGATCGGCTCCGAGCACACGCTGATCTTCTACGGCGGCCCGGAGGACGTCTACGACGCGCACGCCGCGACGCTGACCGCGATCGCGGGCGCGGGCACGTACCTCGGCGAGGACGCGGGCCTGCCGTCGCTGTACGACGTGGCGCTGCTGGGCCTGATGTGGACCACGTGGACCGGGTTCATGCACTCGCTGGCCCTGGTCGGCACCGAGCAGGTCCCGGCGGCGGCGTTCCTGCCTTACGCGCAGGCGTGGTTCGAGCACGTCATCGCGCCGGAGGTGCCGAACATCGCGAGCCAGGCGGACGCCGGGTCCTACCCGGACAACGACTCGACGCTGGGCATGCAGGCCGTCGCGATCGAGCACCTGGTGGAGGCCAGCCGCGCCCAGGGCGTGGACCCGGCCCTGCCGGAGTTCCTGAAGAACCGCGCCGAGCAGGCGATCAAGCGCGGGCACGCCGGCGACGGGTTCGGCGCACTGCTCGAAGTACTGCGCAAGCCCGCCACCGATTAGGAGATCAAGCCGGACACACCGGAGACGGGCTCGGCGCACCACTCGAAGCCACACCGCTCGAAGTGCTCCGCACGCCCGCCACCGACTGGGCCGGGCCGCCGCGGGCGACGCGGGAACCCGTCGCCCGCGGCGGGAGGCCAGGCGGCCGGGCGCGTGCTCGGCCGCCCACCTGGGGAAGGAACGGACATGGCACACACCGCCGACCGCGCCGGGGTCAGGGAATGGCTCGGGCTCGCGGTCCTCGCGCTGCCGACGCTGCTGCTGTCGGTGGACGCGACCGTGCTCTACCTCGCGCTGCCGCACCTCGGGGCCGACCTGCGCCCGAGCGGCACCGAGACGCTGTGGATCATCGACGTCTACGGCTTCATGATCGCCGGCTTCCTGATCACCATGGGCACGCTGGGCGACCGGATCGGCCGCCGGCGGCTGCTGATGATCGGCGCGGTGGCGTTCGGCGCGGCGTCCGTCGCCGCGGCCTACGCCACCGACCCGGTGATGCTCATCGCCGCGCGGGCGCTGCTGGGCATCGCGGGCGCGACGCTCATGCCGTCGACGCTGGCGCTGATCAGCAACATGTTCCACGACGCGACGCAGCGCGGCGTGGCGATCGGCGTGTGGGCGGCCTGCTTCTCGGCCGGGGTGGCGGCCGGTCCGCTGATCGGCGGCGCGCTGCTGGAGCTGTTCTGGTGGGGCTCGGTGTTCCTGCTGGCGGTGCCGGTGATGGTGCTGCTGCTGGTGGCCGCGCCGTTCCTGCTGCCCGAGTCGCGCGACCCGTCGCCGGGCCGGCTGGACCTGGTCAGCGTGGCGTTGTCGCTGGCCGCGATCCTGCCGGCGATCTACGGGCTGAAGGCGGTGGCGGCCGACGGCGTCGGCGTGCCGGCGCTCGCGGCGATCGTGCTGGGCGCGGTGTTCGCGGTGCTGTTCGTGCGGCGCCAGCGGTCGCTGCCCGACCCGCTGCTGGACGTGCGGCTGTTCGCGCGGCCCGCGTTCCTGGGCGCGCTGTTGGCCCTTCTGGTGGGTTTGGCCGTGGTGGGCGTGGTGTATCTGTTCGTCACGCAGTACCTCCAGTTGGTTGCGGGCTTCTCACCGCTGGCCGCCGGGCTGTGGCTGCTGCCGTCGGCGGTGGCCATGATCGTGACGTCGATGGCGGCTCCGGTGCTGGCGCGCCGGGTCGCTCCCGGCCCGCTGGTGGCGGTGTCGCTGGGCGTGTCGGCGGTCGGCTACCTGATGCTGGCGTTCGTGGACGGGCCGAACGGCCTGGCGCTGGTGGTGGCCGGTCTGGTGGTGGTGTACCTCGGCATCGGACCGATGATGGCGCTGGGCACCGAACTGGTCGTGGGCGCGGCACCCGCCGAGCGGGCCGGGTCGGCGGCGGCGATGTCCGAGACGAGCATGGAGTTCGGGCTGGCGCTGGGTGTCGCGGTGCTCGGCAGCGTCGGCACCGCGGTGTACCGGTCGGAGCTGCCGGCCGGCGTGCCGGGCGATGCGGCGGAGTCGCTCGCGGGCGCGTTGGCGGTCGGCGGGTCCGACGTGGTGGAGGCGGCCCGAGCCGCTTTCACGTCCAGCCTGAACGTGGTCGGTGTGGTGAGCGCCACAGCGACGGCGGTCATCGCATTGGTGACGTTGTTGCTGGTGCGTGGTCCCGCAGTGGAAGAGAAGCCGTTGGTCGATGAAGAACGGACATCTCGGACATGACAGACACGTCACCCGGTCGGGCGACAAGCCGCATTTCTGCTGCCGGCGACCTCGTCACCGGGTAGACACATCGGGCACGGACCAGCGACGCACATCCGCCACCGGATCCGGTGGACTCCGCGGGCCGGCCCTGAAACCAGTGGCCTCACCCGCCAGAACTGGGGGAGAGAAGATGAAGTTCCGATTACTGGGCCCATTGGAAGTCCTGCACGAGGGACGGCCGATCGCACTGGGCGGCATCAAGCAGCGGGCGACCCTGGGTTTCCTGTTGTTGAAGGCCAACCAGGTGGTCCCGACCAGCCAGCTACTGGGCGCGCTGTGGCCGGGTGAGGACCCGCCCGCGTCGGCCCGCAAGATGCTCCAGAACGCGGTGTGGAGCCTGCGCGCGGCGCTGTCCGTGACGGAGGGCCCCCACGCGCCCCGGCTGTCCACCCAGGCGCCCGGCTACGTGCTCCAGGTGGACCCGGAGCAGGTGGACCTGTTCCAGTTCCACCGGCGGGCCGAGCTGGGCCGGGCCGAGCCGGCGGCGCCGGAGCTGGCCGCGGGCGTGCTGCGGGAGGCGCTGGGCATCTGGCGCGGCGCGGCGCTGGCCGACCTCGTGGAGAGCGGCATCTGCTGGCCGGAGCTGACCGTCGTGGAGAACGCCCGGCTGGACGCGCTGGAGGACTACTTCGACGCGGAGCTGGCGTGCGGCAGGCACCAGTCGGTGCTGGGCGAGCTGGAGGCGATGGTCGAGGCGGAACGGCTGCGCGAGCGGTCCTGCGGCCAGCTCATGCTGGCGCTGTACCGGTGCGGGCGGCACGCCGACGCGCTCGCCGTCTACAGCAGGCTGCGCACGTCGCTGGTGGAGGACCTGGGGCTGGAGCCCGGACCGGGCCTGCAGAAGCTCCAGCACGCGATCCTCACCCACGACCCGGCGCTCGCGCTGGAGCCCGCGCGGGAGGAGGCCGTGGTCCGGCACCCGCGGCCGGTGGAGCCGGTCCCGGCGCCCCGGCCCTCGTCCGGGCCGCAGCGGCAGCACCTGAGCGTGGCGCTGGTGCGGGTGCGGCCGGCCACCGACGACGCCGACCCGGCCGAGGTGGACCACGCGCTGGCGGCGGTGACGTCGATGGTGCGGTCGGGCATCGAGGAGCTGGGCGGCACGGTGGCCACGTCCATCGGGTCGGCGTCGCTGGCGCTGTTCGGCGGTCCGTTCGCGCAGGGCGACGACGAGGAGCGGGCGGTGCGGGCGGCGCTCGCGCTGCGCGACTGCTTCGCCGACGGGATGGGCCGCAGCCTGGTCGTGCACATCGCGGTGGTGACCGGCGAGGCGCTGGTGCTGACCGAGCCGAACGCGCCGCCGACCGTGAACGGCGCGCTGGTGGACGAGTGCCAGCAGGTGCTGTCGGCGGTGCCGGACGGCGCGGTGTGGATCTGCTCGCGGACCCGTGAGCTGACCGGCCCGGCGTTCCAGGGCACGGCGGCGCGGGGCGGGGCGTGGGAGATCTCCGGCGCGACCGGCGAGGCCGACGGGCACGACAGCGAGTTGGCCGTGGTGCGCGGGCTGCTGGACCGCACGCTGCGGCGTGCCACCCCGCACCTGGTGACGGTGCTGGGCGAGCCGGAGGAGTTCCTGGAGCGGTTCGAGGGCCTCGTGGACGGGCCTCGGGTCCTGAGTGGACGGATCACGCCGGGCGACCCGCTGGGCGTGGTGCACGAGGTGCTGGCCGGGTACTGCGGCGTGCGGCCGGACGACGGGCCCGACGTGACGCGGGGCAAGCTCGCGGCGGCGCTGCGGGCGCTGAGCCCGGCCGAGGCGGACCGGCTGCTGGCGCGGCTGGACCCGACGCGGCCGGTCGACCCCGACGTGGTGCCGGCGGCGTGGCGGCGGTTCCTGGAACTGGCGGCGCAGGACCGGCCGCTGGTGGTGGTGCTGCGGGACGTGCACCTGGCGGGCGAGCAGGTCCTGGACGCGGTGGAGGACCTGGCGGACTCGGCGCACCCGGTGCCGCTGCTGGTGGTCGTGGCCGCACGGCCGGCACTGTGGGAGCGGCGGCCGAGCTGGGGCGGCGGCAAGCCGCACGCGGCGTCCATCACGCTGGACCCGCCCCGGGACGGGACGGCGGAACGGCTGCGCAGGCTGGTGTTGTCCGAAGTGGACAGCGAGGCGCTGTTAGGCGGAGAGGAGGAGGACCCACCGCGGGACCGGCCGAGACGTGAGCCGGACAGCTCGCTGCGCACCCTGTGGCCCGCCGACCACTGGCCGCCGCGGGTGCTGAAGCTGCCCCGGCTGCCCGTCGGGGCGAACCGGGGGGCCTGACCGCCCCGCACCGGATACGCCCGCCGGTACCCCGCCCGCTCCCCCGGGCTCGGCGCGTCCGCTCCCCCGGGCTCGACGCCACCCACTTCCCTCGACGCCGCCGCTCCGCCGGCTCGACGCGTCCCCCTGCCGACGCCTTCGCTCCCCCGGCCCGAGGCCAGTCCACAGTAGACGGTCAGCCGGGGCTGGACCGGCCGTGCCGCCAGTAGCCGACGAAGGTGATGTCCGCTTTGGCCACACCGCGGTCGTTCACCAGGTGACGGCGCAGGCCGCCGGCCAGCTTGGCTTCGCCCGCGACCCAGGTGTAGAACCGGCCCGGCCGCAGCGGCGACCGCCGGACCGCGTCGAGAGCCGACATTCCGGGCCGGCTGTCCGCACCGTCACGGGCCAGCCAGTGCACGCGCACCCCTTGGGGTACTGCGATGTCGGGCCGGATGTCCGCCGTCTCCGGCACCTCCAGGAACACCTCCGCGATCAGCGACGCCGGGGCACCTTCGAGGATGGCCAGGATCGCCGGCACCGCGCTCTCCTCCCCGACCAGTAGCTGCCAGGGCACCTGGTCCGGCGGCAGGTAGGTCGTGCCCATGTCGAAGATGCCCGCCGGGTCGCCCGGCTTGGCGCGCCGGGCCCATTCGGAGGCCGGCGCGTCACCGTGCAGCGCGAACTCGATGTCGACCTCGTTCACCTCCGGTCGGGTCCGCCGGATGGTGAAGTTGCGCACCCGGGGGCGGCTCGACTTGGGCATCAGGAGAAGCTGCGCCATCCACGCCTCGGTGGAGAGGGTCGGCATCCGCAGCCCGGTCTGCCCGTCACGGGGGAAGAACAGGCGCACGGTCTGGTCGCGGCCAGTGGGTCGCAGGTGCGCCAGCTCGGGTCCGCCGAGCGTGACGGTCGTGAAGTTGGGGCTGAGCCTGGTGTTGGCGACCACCTCCAGCGTGATCATCCTGCGGGTCTCGGGTGTCTGCACCTTGGGCAGCATTGGATTCCTGGCTTTCCGGTCAGAGGTCCACGACGAGCCGGGGTGACAGCGCGCGGGACACACAGGCGTACATGCGGCCCGCCGCGTCCGCCGCGGGTAGGCGTCATGAACGGCTGCTCCTGGGTAGAGACATGCGGCGAATTCGTGCTCCCGCGACCTTTGACCCATCACGTTGTCGCAGGTCATAACACTATTATGAGCAATTGCTCGCTTCGCGCGCCACTCGCTTTCACGCTGCCGCCCGGTGGTGCCATGACGTCGGACAAGCACCGGCTCCACCCGCGCAAACAGCCCCGCCAGGTGCGGGCCGAACTCACCAGGCGGCGCATCCTCACCGCACTGCTCACGTTTTCGCCGAGCACGGGTACGCCGCCGGCTCGAAGACGAACTCACGGCCATGCCCGCCCGCTACCTCACCGCCGCGACCTGCCTGACCACACCGCTATAGTTGACACTGACTAATCAAGCATGGATAGTCAGTCCTGACTACAGGAGGACGGATGGCGAGCAAGCGCAAGGTCGGCAACCTGCTGGCCCTGGCGGTGCTGAGCTACCTGGTCAGGCAGCCCGCACACCCCTACGAGCTGAGCCGGATGCTGCGCGAGCACGGGGACGCGCGCAGCATCAAGTTCACGCACGGCTCGCTGTACATGGTGGTCGGGCAGCTCGCCAAAGCCGGGTTCATCGCCGAGCACGAGACGTCCCGCGAGGGCCACCGCCCCGAGCGCACGGTCTACGCGCTCACGCCGGCGGGCCGGGCCGAGTTGCGGGACTGGCTGCGGGAACTGGTCGCCGAGCCGCGGCACGAGTACCCGCAGTTCGTCGCGGCGCTGTCGCTGATCGGCGCGCTCCCGCCGGACGAGGTGGTGGAACTGCTCACCGGCCGGCTCGCGCGGCTCGCGGAACAGCGGGTCGAGATCCGCGGGCTGATCGACGACACCGACGTCCACCCGCTCTTCCTGGTGGAAGAGGAGTACCGACTGGCCCTGCTGGACGCCGAGGCGGCGTTCGTCCGGGGCTTCATCGAACGGATCGAGCACCCGGACAGCGGGTGGGGCCCGATGTGGGCCGAGTTCCACAGGAAACCGGAGGGGACATGACCGCGTTGGTGATCGGCGGCGGCATCGGCGGCCCGGTGGCCGCGATGGCGTTGCGGCAGGCGGGGATCGAGGCGACCGTCTTCGAGGCGTACGACCGCACCGCCGAGGGCGTGGGCGGCGCGCTGAGCATCGCGCCGAACGGGCTGCGGGCGTTGCGCGTGATCGGGCTGGACGAGGCGGTGCGCGCCATCGGCACGCCGATCACCGCCATGGCCATGCAGAGCTGGACCGGCAAGACGCTGGGCGCGTTCACCAGCGACCCGGCGCAACTCCTGGTGTGGCGGCAGGACCTCTACCGCGTGCTGAGCGAGGAGGCCGCGCGACGCGGCGTCGAAACCGTGCTGGGCAAGCGTTTGGTCGACGCCGTGTCGTCGCCCGACGGGGTGCGGGCGCGGTTCGCGGACGGCTCGGTGGCGCGCGGCGACATCCTGATCGGCGCGGACGGCATCCGTTCCACGGTGCGCGGGCTGGTCGACCCGGCCGCGCCGCGGCCCCGGTACGCGGGCCTGCTCGGGTTCGGGGCGAACGTCGCCGACACGGGTCTGCCGTCGACCCGGGGCCGGATGAACCTGGTCTTCGGCAAGCGGGCGTTCTTCGGCTACCAGGTGCTGGACGACTCGTCCGGCGGCTGGTTCGCCAACCTGCCGCGGCGCACCCCGGTGTCGGCGGCGGAAGTCCGCGCCACCGGCCCGGCGGAGTGGCTGGACATCCTGCGCGCGGCGTTCGCCGACGACCGCACGCCCGCCGTGGCGATGATCGACCGGGCGTCGCCGGACGAGCTGGTCGTGACCGGCCCGCTGGAGGACATCCCGTCGGTGCCGACGTGGAGCCGGGACCGGATGGTGCTGGTCGGCGACGCGGCGCACGCCACGTCCCCCAGTTCGGGGCAGGGCGCGTCGCTGGCCATCGAGAGCGCGGTCGAACTGGCCCGCTGTCTGCGCGACCTGCCGCACCCGCAAGCGTTCCGGACTTATGAAGGCCTGCGGCGCGAACGGGTGGAACGCATCATCGCCATGGCGGCGCGCACGAACCAGAACAAGGCGGCCGGACCCGTCGTGCGGGTGATCCGTGATCTGGTGATGCCGGTGGCGATGAAGTTCGGCAATCCCGCGAAGTACACCTGGCAGTTCGACCACAGCATCGACTGGGAATCATCTTTGGTGACCGCCTAGGAAATCGCGATGTCACCGGTTCGCGGTGGTGTGGGCGATATATGTTGCGCGGGTTGCGGTCCGCGTACGTGAGGCGAGACCGAGAACGCTGCGGCGGTCCGTTCGCAGGCGGGCCACGAGACCGATCACGGTTGCCGATACGAGTACCCAACCGGTGTGACCGGTCGAGGTGAGCAACAGGACCGGCAGCCACCACACGGCGAAGCGGAGCACGATCGCGGGTCGTGGCGCGGGGTTGCCGTCGGCGTCCAGCACCGCCAGGTGGAACACGAACTGGCCGGGGGTCGCGCGGTCGGCGCGCAGCAGCGGCACGACGAGCGTGCAGGTGATCAGCACGGCCGCGCCGAGGGCGACGCCGAACCAGCGCGTGCCGGCCAGGTCGCGCAGCCGGCCGCCGGCCAAGGACAACGCCGCCTGGCAGGCGAACTGGGTCAGGCCGATGGTGAGCAGGTCGCCGGCGAACGCCAAACCTCGGCGGGGCAGGCCCGGCGGGGCGGTGTCGTCGGTCGGTTCGGACACGGCGGGTGGCAGCACGCCGGCCAGGAGTCGGGCGAGCAGCCAGCCCAGGACGCCACCCAGCGTGTTGGTCATCAGGTCGTCCACGTCGGCCAGCCGGTAGGGGCACGGGTAGAGGCCGAAGACCGCCGTGCCCTGCGTGATCTCGACGCAGAGGGAGGTCGCCAGGGCCAGCGCGGTCGCGGCGGGCAGACCTCGGTGGAAGCGGTAGCGGAGCAGGAAACCCAAGGGGGCGAACAGGATTACGTTCAGCAGCACCTGCTGGAGGGCGGGACCGCCGGCGCGGACGATGTCGTCCAGCGACGCGAACGGGCGGAGCTGCCAGTCGTCGATCAGGCGCCGGTCGGCGCAGAAGTCCGGCGTCACCACCGGCAGGGGGAACAGCGTGAAGGCCACCAGGCCGCAGGCGTAGAGGACGCCGGCCGCGGCCACGAACGCCGACCAGCCGCGCAGCTTGCCGAACAAGCGGTACTGGCGGTGCACCCAGGGGAGCACCGCCAGCGGTACCACCAGTGCGAACAGGATGAGCGTGATGATCGATTCGCTCATCCGAACCGACACGCGCTAAGCCTCCCGGATTGTCGTCTGTTCTGGACTACCATTGTGGACAGTCAGTTTCGTGGTCGCCTCACTCCCGCGGTGCACGAGGTCGGTCACGTGGTGGCCGTGCGGTCTTCCGGGCAGGCGGGCGTCCCGCCCGGGTCGCACACCCGGCGTCCACGCGAAGTTTTTGTGGTGACGTGCTGATTATCGGACGCGCAGGCTCCTGAGCTGGTCGGGACGGTCCACATCGGCGCCGGTGCCGGTGCGGATCCGGTTGCCGGTGATGATGAGGTCGGGGTTGGTCAGGTGTTCCGGGTTGAGTTCGACGAGGGCCTGCCAGCCCCCTGCCACGTTCAGTTGCTCCGCGATGGAGGTGAGGGTGTCACCGGCCACGATGGTGTAGTCGCCGGCCGGGTTGTCCGCGGAAGCGGGCCGGGCCGGCGCCACCGGGGCCGCCGGGGGCTGCGGCGCGAGGTACGCCGTGCCGGTCGGAGCGGTGGTGGCGGCCGTGGCGGGCGCTGCCTTCCGGACGGGGCCGCCACGGGCGCAGTTCGGCCACGCGCCGGGGCCTTGGGTGCGGAGCACGTTCTCCGCGACGCGGATCTGTTCCTCTCGACTGGCTTCGTTCGGCATCCCGGTGCCGCCGTTGGCCTTCCAGGTGCTGGGAAGGAACTGCAGGCCGCCGTAGTAGCCGTTGCCGGTGCTGATCGACCAGTTGCCGCTGGACTCGCACTGGGCGACCGCGTCCCAGTCCAGACCGGGTTGGGCGGTCGCGGCGCCGCTCGTGAGACCGAGCAGGCAGGCGGTGGCGGCGAGGAAGAGCGCCGCCCGGCCGAGGTAGCTGGTGCCGCTGTCGGGGTTGCCTCCGTGATATCCCATGGACTCGACTCGCCGCCGCACCCGCGCCGGTCCGCGTCGCGGTCCGGCTTCCCCTGTCCGACGGCCTGGCCCTTCCGTGCGGTGACCCTGGTCCGGGAGGCCGGCGGACAGAGCTGGTGCCCGACCACCCGGTGGTGCCGTGTCCGGTCCGATCTAGGACCGGTCACGAACGGACCATAGGAACCTCCGGGCGGAACGGCGCGGCGAGCCGGCCACCGTCACCTGGATGACCAGGGGTAAGTCCACTCGAAACGGTGACTTCCGGAAACGAATGGGTGCTATCGGGTTTGGCCCGCCGACTTACCGCCGAGCACTCCGCCGAACACCGCGAAAGCGATCAACCCTCGGAAAAGAATCCTCCCGGGATTGTGCCTACTCCTTCCCCCGCGACAGCCGGGAGGGCCACCAGATCCGCCGGCCGATGTCCACCGCCAGCGCGGGCACCAGCAGCGACCGCACGATCAGGGTGTCCAGCAGCACGCCGAACGCCACGATGAACGCGATCTGCGCCAGGAACAGGATCGGCAGCACGGCCAGCGCGGAGAACGTCGCCGCGAGCACCACGCCGGCGGAGGTGATCACGCCGCCGGTGATGGTCAGGCCGCGCAGCACGCCTTCGCGCGCGCCGAGCGCCCGGGACTCCTCGCGGACCCGGGTCATCAGGAAGATGTTGTAGTCGATGCCCAGCGCCACCAGGAACACGAAGCCGAACAGCGGCACCACCGGGTCCGCGCCGGGGAAGTCGAGAATCCCGTTGAACACCAACGCGGACACGCCCATGGTGGCGCCGAAGGACAGCACGACGGTCGCGATCAGCAGCAGCGGCGCGAGCAGTGAGCGCAGCAGCAGGGCCAACACCAGGAAGATGACCAGCAGCACGATCGGGATGATGACCAGGCGGTCGCGCTCGGACGTCCGCTGGGTGTCGAGCTGGGTCGCGGTGGGGCCGCCGACCTTGGCGTCCGCGTCGGGCACGGCCCGCACGGCGTCCCGCAGCCGTTGCACGGTGGCGACGGCGGCCTCGGAGTCGGCCGGGTCGTCGAGCACCACGTCGAACCGTGCCAGCCCACCGGTTTCGCCCTTCGGCTCCACTGTGGACACTCCGGCGACGTCGGCCGCCCGCGCGACCGCCTCGCCCTGATCGGCACGCGCCAGGACGACGGTGGGCGCGCCGCTGCCGCCGGGGAAGTGCCGGGACAGCAACTCCTGGCCCGCGACGGAGTCCACGTCGTTGAGGAAGACGTCGGACTGGGCGGTGCCGGATGCCTTGAGCTGCGGCACGAACGCCACGCCGACCAGCAGCACCAGCGTGGTGGCGACCCACGTCAGCCGGGGGCGGGCGGAGATCAGGCGGGCCACGCGCGCCCACAGCCCACCGGCTTCCGGGTGCGGCGAGCCGAACGTCGGGCGCTTCGGCCAGAACGCCGTGCGCCCGAGCAGCACGAGCACGGCGGGCAGGAACGTGGTGGAGGCGAGCAGCGCCGCGCCGATGCCGATGGCGGCCACCGGGCCGAGGCCCTTGTTCGAGGCGAGGTCGCTGAACAGCAGGCACAGCACGCCGAGCACGACGGTGCCGGCGGACGCGGCGATGGGTTCGACGGTGGCCCGCCACGCGGTCCGCATGGCCCGGTAGCGGTCCTCGGTGTCGCGCAGTTCCTCGCGGAACCGGGAGACCAGCAGCAGCGCGTAGTCCGTGGCCGCGCCGAAGACGAGGATGGACAGGATGCCCTGGCTCTGGCCGTTGAGGTCGAGCACGTCGTGGTCGGCCAGCAGGTAGACGGCGAGGCTGGCCGCGCCGAGGGCGAACCCGCCGGACAGCAGCACGACCAGCGGCAGCAGCGGGCTCCGGTAGACCAGCACCAGGATCAGGGCCACCACCGCGCCGGCGACCAGCAGGAGCAGCCCGTCGATGCCGCCGAACGCCTCCTTGAGGTCGGCGATCTGCGCGGCCGGTCCGGCGACCAGCACGGTGAGCCCGTCGGGCGGGTCGGCGAGTGCGGCCCGCAGGTCCGCCACCGCGTCGGCCGGATCGGCGGCGTCGACCGCGACCAGCACCTGCGCGGCCTGGTCGTCCTGCCGGGAGGGGATGACCGGCGACGCCTGGCCCGGGTACGCGATGCCGGCCAGGTAGGCGCGGTCGGCCTCCGTCATGCCGGATGGGCGCTCGGCCACCACAATGGCGGGGAGGCTGCGCTGGTCGCCGAACGCCTTGAGCCGCTCGGCCACTTCGGTGGCCTCGGCCGAGGCGGGCAGGAACGCGGTGCTGTCGTTGACCGCGACCTGGCTGAGCTTGCCGGTGTACGGGCCGGCGAACCCGCCCAGGGCCAGCCAGGCGACGGCGATCAGGGCGGGCAGTAGCCATCGGGCGCGCACGGGAGAATGACCTCCGGGACAGCAGGTGCTTCGATGATCTGATAATTCGATCATCGAAATAGTAACCGGAGGACGGATGGTCGACAACGCGGCGCTGGTGCGGCTGCTGCGGCAGCTCATCGTGGAGTCCGACCACTTCGTCAGCCTGTTCGGCGAGGTGCAGGGCATGCACCGCACAGACCTCAACGCGCTGGCCCTGATCATGGACGCGAAGTGGCGCGGCGGCGAGCCGCTGACGCCGGGGAGGCTGGCCGAGGCCATGCACCTGAGCGCGTCGGCGACGACGTCCGTGCTGGACCGGCTGGAGTCCTCGGGCCACGTCGTGCGGACCCGCAGCACCCGTGACCGGCGGAAGGTCGAGCTGCGGGTGCCGGACCAGGCGCTGAGCCTGGGGCGGCGGTTCTTCACGCCGCTGGACGGGGCGTTCGGCGAGGCGTGGGCCGGGTTCAGCGACGCGGAGAAGGCCACGATCGCGCGGTTCCTCGCGGCGAGCATCGAGGCGACGGTCGCGGTGCGCGGGGAGTTCGCCGCGTTCCGGAAGTCCGCCGACGCGAGGCAGGGCACACCGGACTGACCACGGTCGATCACCCGGTGTCACGAGTGGTCACCCAGGCGGTTCGAGTAATTCACCCGGTGACGAAAAAAGTGGCTATGATCGAACCGGTGAGGATCCTCTTTTCGAGCCTCGGCTCGCACGGACACACCTACCCACTCCTGCCCCTCGCGATCGCGGCGCGCGAGCAGGGCCATGACGTCACCTTCGCCACCACCGCGAACTTCGCCGCGGCGGTCGAGCGGCACGGCATCCGCCACCGGACGGCGGGTCTGCCGATGCGCCAGGCGTTCACCGAGGCGCACGGCGTCCACGCCCCGGAGCTGCCCAAGGAGCAGTTGCCGCCGCTGATCGCGGAGGTGTTCGGCTCGTTCCTGCCGCGCCGCAACCACGCCGAGCTGACGCCGTTCATCGCCGAATGGCGTCCCGACCTGGTGGTGCACGAGCTCGCCAACACCGGCGCCGGGCTGGCCGCGCGGGTCGCGGGCGTGCCCGCGCTCTGCCACGGCTTCGGCCGGATGTGGCAGCCCGAGGAGCTGCACCTCGGTGAGAAGCACCTGTCCCTGTTCGCCGCCGAACTCGGCGTCGACCTGTCCGCCGAGGACCCCATGCTGCTCGGCAACCCGTACCTGGACGTCTGCCCGCCTTCCGTGCAGGACAAGCGTTTCCTGGCGGCGAACGACACCATCCCGCTGCGGCCGGTGCCGTTCGCCGAGCCGGGCGAGCTGCCGTCGTGGGTGGCGGAGCACGACCGGCCGCTGGTGTACCTGACGCTGGGCACGGCGTTCGGCGATCCGGGCGTGCTGCGGTCCGCGATCACCGGGTTGTCGACGCTGGAGGGCACCCGCGTGCTGGTCGCGGCCGGGCCCACGGTGGAGGTCGGGTCGCTGGGCGAGATCCCGGACCACGTCGTCGTGCTGCCGTGGGTGCCGCAGGCGGACCTGTTGCCGCACACCGATCTCGTGGTGCACCACGGCGGTAGCGGCACGACGATGGGCGCGCTCGGCGCGGGCGTGCCGCAGCTCGCCCTGCCGCAGGGTGCGGACCAGTTCGGCAACGCGGAGGCCATCGTCGCGCACGGGCTGGGCGACCGGCTGGTGGGCGAGCAGGTGACGTCCGAGGCGGTGGCGGACCGGGCACGGCGGCTGCTGGCGGACTCGGTGGTCCGGGACGCTGCCAAGGCGGTCGCGGCGGAGGTCGCCGCCATGCCGTCGCCCGCCGAGGTGGCCGCGCGGCTGCCCGAGTACACGCGCTAGTCGACTGGGGTTCCGCGGCTCTTGGGGTGTTTCGTTTCGTTCGCCGCGGATGTTCGGAAGCTCAGGACGCGGGCATGGGCGCTCATGCCCGCGTTCGTCTTGTGTCGCGTTCGTCTCGGTGGCGTCGTGCGCTGACGGCGAACGGGCCTGACAAAGCGGCCCTGCCTCGCGCACGATGGCGTTGGAATCGGGTGACCGCTGGGAGGCCGGGTGGACGAGAGCCCGTTGGACGCCTACTCACGGGTGGTGGTCGCCGTCGCCGAGTCGGTCACACCGCACGTCGCCAGTGTGCGGATGCGGCGCGGCAGCGGGTCGGCCGTGGTGTTCACCGACGACGGCTACCTACTGACCAACGCGCACGTCGTCGGAACCGGCCGCGAGGGCGCGGTGGTGTTCGCCGACGGGGCCGAGTCGAAGTTCGACGTGGTGGGCGCGGACCCGTTGTCCGACTTGGCGGTGGTGAAGGCACACGGCGACGCTCCCCCGGCGGCGGTCTTCGGCGACGCGGACGCGTTGCGGGTGGGCCAGTTGGTCATCGCGGTGGGCAACCCGCTGGGCCTGGCCGGCTCGGTGACCGCCGGCGTGGTCAGCGCGCTGGGCCGGGCCGTGCCGGTGAGCACGGGACGGGTCGGCCGGGTGATCGAGGACGTGATCCAGACCGACGCGGCGCTCAACCCGGGCAACTCCGGCGGCGCGCTGGCGAACTCGGCGGGCGAGGTCGTCGGCATCAACACGGCGCTGGCGGGCATCGGGGTCGGGCTGGCGATCCCGATGAACACCACGACGCAACGAATCCTGTCCACGCTGATGGTCGAAGGACGGGTGCGCCGGGCGTACCTGGGCGTGGTCGGCGTGCCCGCGCCTCTGCCGGACCCGGTGGCCTTGCGGACTGGGCAGCGGGCTGGTGTGCGGCTGGTGCAGGTGATCCCCGGCGGTCCGGCCGACCAGGCTGGGTTGCACGACGGGGACCTGGTGCTGAGCGTGGCCCGGACGGAGGTCCGGGACGCGCAGGGCATCCAGAAGCAGCTCTTCGCCGAGGCGATCGGGCTTCCCTTGCCTGTGACGGTTTTGCGCAACGGCGCGATGGTGGACGTCATCGCCACGCCTGTCGAGCTGACCGCTTAGGTGTGCTTGCTCAGCGTGGAAGGCACGCGGCTTGGCACGCTGGGCGGGTCGCTGTGCGGGCGGCGTGTTGCGTTCCGGCCGTCCCCCGGCAACCCACAGGTGCATCGATGATGTGGTCCATTTGCTTGATGTTCCCGGCTTGAGCCCAGACCTGCGTGCTTCCGGAGCGCTTTGAGTCCGTGGTCCCTCTTCTGCCGTCAAGCTGCGTAAAACAAGGGGCACAACATGATCGTCGGTTTTTTGCGCAGCTTGACGGCAGAAGGGTGACCACAACGGCGGGGCGACCAGAACCTACGCAGGTCTGGGCTCAAGCCGGGGACAGCACGCAAATGGACCACATCATCGGAAGCCCTAAAGGCTGCCGGGGGACCGGACTCAGCGCAACACGCCGCCCGCAGAGCGACCCGCCCAGCGTGCCAGGTCGCGTGCTCTGTCCATGAGCCCCGACAGACTCACAGTCGGATTCCGATCCAGCGGGCGAAACCGGCGAGGGAGTCCGATCGGCGGCGGTCGTGTTCGGCGAGGGTGAGCAGTGTTTCGCGGACCTGCGGGTGGTAGCGGACCTGTTGTGGCGCGGTCCTTCTGGCCTGTTGCAGGGTCGACAGGGCTTTCTCTCGGTTCCCGTGGAGTTGCCAGCCCCGGGCCAGGTCGATCCAGTGGTGCCCGATGCGTTCCTTCGGTGTGGTGCTCGCGAAGCGGAGCCCTTGGGAGCGGTTGACCGCTTCGGTGCCGTCCTGTCGCTCCACCGCCAAGCCGACTGCCCAGATGTCGACCGAGTCGGTGTCGAACGCGAGCCGGTAGTGATCGCTTCCGGTGGTGACGTGGCGGGCCAGGTGTCGGGCTTCGGCGAGGTGGGCGTCGGAGGTGTCGGCGTCCCCGGCCCTGGCGGCGGCGAGCCCGGACTTCAGGTGCAGGACGCCGCACATGGCGTACGCCGCTTCGTCGCCGGCGGTGAGCCGGTCTTCGACGCGGGCACGTGCGTCGTCGAGGAAGGTGAGCGCGCCACGCCACTCGGCGGTCGCGATGAGCTCACCGGCCAGGTAGAAATCCGCCGCCGCGCGGGCGAGCGGGTCGCCGGATGCCGCAGCCGCCCATTCGACGCGTTCGGTGGTCAGGGAGGAGAGGTCCGGGTAGCCGAGCTTCCAGGCGACTTGCCCGGCGGCTGCGTAGGCCTCGGCGAGCAGCCCGAACAACAGCTCACGCTCACGCCCGTCCGCTTCGGCGATCGCCGCCCGGATTTCGGCGAGTAGCGCGGGCAACCCTGCTCCCAGGGTGTCCAGGGCTGCGGCGTGGCGCAATGCGGAGACCTTCGCGACCGCCTGGGTGAGTGCGGGCCGGGAACGGGGGCGGATGCCGGTTTCCGGTGGGAGCCGGTAGGCGACGATTTCCCGCCGAAGTGCGGGAATGACAGCGTGGATGCGCTGATCGGCCCGGTCCTCGACGCGGTGCGGTTGACCTTGGAGCTGCGCGTGGTCCACACCGAGCGCACGCGCGGTGGCCGCGATGAACGCGGTCAACGCCGGGGCGCGGCCTTGCTCGACGGCCTTGACCAGGCTGAGGCTGACGTTGGCGGCACGGGCAAGCTGCCGTTGGGTTCTGCCGTCGATCCTGCGGGCGAGCGCGATGCGCGCCCCGATCCGGGCGGGCGGCTGGTCAGCGGGCATGGCGCACCTGCTTCATGGGCGGAGCCTGGCGCTTCCCACCGTACAACGGCGGTGACGCCACCCGCCTGTTGAATTCAGTCTCGCCGGCGGCACGTTGGACTCCCACTCGTCGTGACGCTCGACGGCTCGCGACCCGTGCGCCCAAGGACTATCCGGACGAGCTGCGTCCACGGCAACAGGGCGCAAGACAGCCCAGCCGGAGACCGCTCCGCAGGGAACGGCCCCCGGCCGACTGGAGTGTCAGGCTCCAGCTCTCAACGCCACTAGAGCGTCAAGGTCCAGGTGTCGATGGTGCCGACGTCGTTGCGCGCCACGTCCTGCACGCTGAGCTTCCACGTGCCGTTGCGCGTCTCGGACGTCAGGTTGGCCGTGTAGGTCGCGTCCACGTTGTCCGCGCTGTCGCTGCCGCTGGAGTTCTTCAACCGGTAGGAGGAACCGTCCGGCGCGATCAGGTCGATCACCAGGTCACCGCGGTAGGTGTGCTTGATGTGCACCTCCACCTTGCTGCTCGCCGAAGCGGTGCCGGTGCAGCCGGAGAACGTGACCGAGCTGGTCACCGCCGCGCCGACGTCCGGGATCGCGACGTCGGTAGCGCTGGTCTGCGGGGAGCAGTCCGCCGCGGCCACGGTCCAGGTGAACGTGGTGCTGCCGGAGCCGCCCGCCGACGCGGTGGCCGTCGCCGTCACGTTGTAGGTGCCGGGGGTGGTCGCCGTGCCGCTGATCAGGCCGGTGGACGAGCCGATGGTCAGGCCCGCGGGCAGGCCGGTGGCCGTCCAGGTGTACGGGGCCGTGCCGCCGGACGCGGTGAGCTGGAGGTTCGCGCTGCCGCCGACCGCCGTCGTCTGGTTGCCGGGGTTGGGCACGGTCACCGCGCCGGTGCCGCCCTTGTTGACGCGCAGCAGGAGGTTCGGGGTGCCGGTGCCGGGGCTGGTGATCTTGCCAGGCGTCGCCGCCGCGGTGATCGCGGTGTGCACCTCGGCCGGGGTCTTCGCGGGGTTGTCCGCCAGGTACAGCGCGACCGCGCCCGCCACGTGCGGCGAGGCCATCGACGTGCCGCTCATCGACGCCGAGCCCGAGTTGTTCGAGTGCGACGCCGAGACGATGTCCTGGCCGGGCGCGAACAGGTCGCTGCACCTGCCGAAGCTGGAGAACGACGCGCGTGCGTCGCTGCGCGCCGAGGCCGCGACGTTGATCGTCTCGGTCACCCGCTGCGGCGAGTACTTGCACGAGTCGTCGTTGAAGTTGCCCGCCGCCACGACGTACGAGATGCCCTTGGCGATGGACGCCTTCACGGCGTTGTCCAGCACGCGGCTGGGCTCGTTGGCCGTGCCGGTGTAGAGGCTCATGTTCGCCACGGCCGGGAGCACCGCGTTCGCGGTGACCCAGTCGACGCCCGCCGCCTCGGTGGACACCGAGCCGCTGCCCGCGCAGTTGAGCACCCGCACGGCCTTCAGCTTGACCTGCTTGGCCACGCCGAAGGTGTTGCCGCCGACGGTGCCCGAGACGTGCGTGCCGTGACCGTGGCAGTCCTTGCCGTTCTGGCCGTCGGAGAACGCGTCGAAGCCGGCCGTGGCGCGCCCGCCGAAGTCGGTGTGGTTGTAGTTGATGCCGGTGTCGATGACGTACGCGGTGACGTTCGACGCGCCGGTGGAGTAGCTGTACTTCTGGTTGAGCGGCAGGGAGTCCTGGTCGATCCGGTCGATGCCCCAGGACGGCGGGTTGTTCTGGTCGGTCGCCACCTGGACGGTGCGGTCCTGCTCCACGAACGACACGGCCGGGTCGGCGGCGAGGCGCTTGGCCTGCTTGGCCGACATGGTGACCGAGAAGCCCTTCAGGGCCGCGCGGTAGGTGAAGCCGATCTTGCCGCCGTAGCGGGCGACCAGGCTGTCCGCCTCGCCGCGCACCGCCGACTGCGCGAGCCCGTCGTTCTTGAGCACCACGATGTAGCTGTCGTGGACCGCGTTCGGCGCGCTCTCCGCGACGATCGGTCCTTCCTGAGCGGCGGCGGTGGCCACGCTCGGCAGGACGACCGCGGCGGCGACGGCGGCGGTGGCCGCCAGTCCCAGGCCGAGAATTCGTCCGGGCAGGGTTCGGTCTCGCATCACTGCTCCTCGGTGCAGGGCGCCCGGAACGGCCAGCCCTCGATGACCACGTTGTCCCGGGCGGGGGAATGAGCGGTGTCCGATCGGACCTCGCGAGTATTTGCCGCCACCGCGGTGCCGGACAAGAGACTTTCGTACGGTTCCGGGTGAATTCCCATCGAGCCGCGTGTCCGATTCCCGACAATGTCCGGGTTCCCCATTTCCCGACGTTCGGCCCTTGACGACACTCGGGCGTCCACCTAACGTCGCCGGACGTTCGCCCTGCGAGGTGCAGATGTTCCTGCTGGAACCGGTCGGGCTGGGTCAGCGGGACAACGACGTCTACCTCGCCCTGCTGGAACTGCGCCGGGCCACGGTCGCGCATCTCGCCGAGCACGTGGGCGAGTCGCAGGCCGAAGTCCGCGCGGCGCTGGCCGTGCTGCTCGGCGCGGGCCTGGTGCACCAGCTCGGCTACGCCCCCGCCGTCTACATGGTGGTCGCGCCGGACGAGGCGCTGGCCGCGCTGATCCAGCGCCGCCGCGGCGACCTGGCCCGGATGCAGGTGCGGGTGGAGGACCTGGCGCACCGGCTGCGGTCCGGGCCCCCGCGCACCGGGTCGGCGGTGGAGCTGGTCGAGGGCGAGGACGCGGTGATCGCGTCGGTGACCAGGTTGCAGGCGCACGCCCGCAAAGAGGTGCTGGCGGTGGACGCGCCCCCGTACCTGGGCGGCCAGTGGAATCCCAACGACTTCGAGATCACGCAACTGGAGAGCGGCGTCGAGTACCGGTTCGTCTACTCGGCGGACTCGCTGTCCACGCCGTTGCACGTGGCCAACATGCGGCGCTGCGTGGAGGCGGGCGAGCAGGCCCGCGTGCTGCCGGACGCGTCGATGAAGATGCTCATCGTGGACCGGCACACGGCTCTGATGCCGGCGTCCTACCAGCACCCGGACGCGGCCGTGCGCCTGCTGGTCCGCGAGTCCGCGCTGGTCGACGTGCTGGTGTGCTGCTTCGAAGGCATGTGGGCCCGCGCCACCCCGGTCGTGGCGGGCGAGGCGCCGGACGGCGTGCTGGCGAAGGCCGCCGACAAGCCGGGGCTGTCACCGCGCGACGGGGAGCTGCTGTCGCTCCTCGCCTCCGGGATGAAGGACCGGTCCATCGCGCGCGCACTGGGCGTGACCGAGCGGACCGTCGGCCGGCGGGTCACCGAGCTGATGACCGAACTGGGCGCGCAATCCCGTTTCCAGGCGGGTCTGCTGGCGGCTCGGAAAGGCTGGATCTGACCGCGGCGAATGTCGTGCGGTGGCTGCATCAACAGCTCGCACCGCGCGTGAACAGGCCCGACCACCACTGCCCGGCTTCTCCCCACCCGCGCCTTGCCCGGTGTTCCCGCGCGCGTCGAATCGGGGGGCACTAGGCTCCGCGCATGGCGAGGTACTTCGACGTTCACCCGGTCAACCCCCAGCGCCGCAGCATCGACCAGGCGGTGGAGATGATCAGGTCCGACGGTCTCATCGCCTATCCGACGGACTCCTGCTACGCGCTGGGCTGCCGGCTGGGCAACAAGGACGGCCTGGACCGCATCCGGCAGATCCGCCACCTCGACGACCGGCACCACTTCACGCTGATGTGCCGGGACTTCGCGCAGCTCGGCCAGTTCGTGCACGTGGACAACGCGGTGTTCCGGGCGATCAAGGCCGCGACGCCGGGCAGCTACACGTTCATCCTCCCGGCCACCCGCGAGGTGCCGCGCCGGCTGCTGCACCCGAAGAAGAAGACGGTCGGCGCGCGCATCCCCGAGCACGCCGTCGCGCAGGCCCTGCTCCAGGAACTCGGCGAGCCGATGCTGTCCAGCACCCTGCTGCTGCCCGACCAGGACGAGCCGCTGGTGCAGGGCTGGGAGATCAAGGAGCGCCTGGACAACGTGGTCGACGCGGTGCTCGACTCGGGCGATTGCGGCACCGAGCCGACCACCGTCATCGACTTCTCCGACGGCGAGCCGGAAATCGTCCGCCGGGGCGCGGGCGACCCCAGCCGGTTCGAGTGAGCCGGGTCGAGTGAGCCGGGTCGGGTGAGCCGGGTCGCGGCGGTCAGTCGAGCAGCCCGGACGACATGCCGATCCAGAACAGGTTCACCGTCACGTAGACCGCGGTGACCACGAGCGCGGTGACGCTCAGGCTCAGCCGCTGGCCGACCTTCCCGGTGATTTCGCGGCCGACGACCATCTGCCACAGCACGATCACCAGCATCGGGGCCAGTCCGAGGTGCGGCATCAGGAGCAGGGGCAGTGTGTCGGCCACCCGGTTGAGCGGCAACAGCACGAGCATGCTCACCAGAGGCACCACGACCACCGCGACGCACATGAAGCCGGTCATCAGCGCCGGCCTGAGTGTGGGCCCACGGGGTCTCCGGGACAGGAACCAGCTCGCCACCGCCATGCCCAGGGACAACGCGATCATCAGGCACAGCAGGGCCAGCGTGATCGTGCCCTCGGTCAGCTCGGACCACCACGGCAGACTGTCGCGGACCGCCCGCGCGGCCTCCTCGGGGACGGACAGGCCGACCGCTACCTCGGGCGCGTACGGGCTGTTGCCGAACCTGCGCGCGCAAGTCGTCGACTCCGAGCCGTAGGTGGCGGTGCAGTCGACGTTCATCCGGGCGCGATCGGTGTCCACGGTGACGGCGAGCGTCTTGCCGTCGATCGGGACCGCGCAGGTGGCGACGGTCCCGTTCAGGTCGCAGTCGGGGTGCGTGACGGTGAACCGGTCGGTGTGGATGCGGTAGACGCTGGTCGCGGTGGGTGCGACCGGGGCGAGCAGCACCGACACGAGCAACAGCGTTCCGGGGACGAACAGCGGCAGCCAACGCAGCGGGCCCGGTCTGGTGCGGGTGATGGTGGTCATGAGTCAGTCCACCAGCCCGGTCGCCAAGGCCATCATGAGCAGCGTCGCGGACCCGTAGACCGCCGTCGCCACCAGGGCGGAGGCGCTCAGGCCCAGCCGCGCGCCGGTTCTGCCGCTGATCCCACGGTCCACGAGCAGTTGCCACGGCAGCACCAGCGTGAGCGTGAAGCACGGCAGCATCGCCATCGGGAGCTTTTCCGCCACCTGATCGAGCGGCGTCAGCAACACGAGGCTTGCGAACGGCACCAACGCCCCAGCCGCGAACGTCACCACGGCCATCCGCGCGCTGTTCGGGTTTGCCTCGCGCGGACGCCCGGAGAGGAACCAGCTCGCCGCGGCGGCGACGAGCGACATGCCCACCAGTAGCCAGAACAAGGTTCGGGTGAGCGCGCCTTCGCCGACACCGGACCACCAGGGCTGACCGGCGCGCACGGCTTCGGCGGCCTCTTCGGGGACCGTGAAGCCGTTCAGGATGACCGCGGGCGTGAGAATGTCGCCCAGCGTGCGGTCGCGGCTGCACGCGGTCGGCCGGGAGTCGTAGGTGGCGGTGCAGCCCGAGTTTAGCTGCGACCTGTCGTTGTCCAGGACGACGGTGAGCGCCTTGCCGCCGACGGGGACGGCGCAGGTGAGAACCGTGCCGTCGGTGGCGCAATCGGGCTTCATGACGGTGAACTGCGGTGTGGTGACGCGGTACAGGCTGTCCCGGTCCGCCGAGACCGGCATGAGCGCGATGGCCACGAGTAACAGGAATCCGGGAACCGATAAGGGCAACGAGCGCAGCAGACCGGGTCCGCTGCGGGTGATGGTGGTCAAGGTCCACCTCCTGTCACCCGCAGGATCGGCTGCGCCCGTCACCTCGTTAGCCACGGCGCGACAGTCCGGCCCGCCGCGCCATTGGCTACCGCGTTGCCGTCACCGCGCCGCCCGGCGCGAGGCCCGCGGCGGTGTGGTGCCGCCGCCGTCGGGCATGTCGGTCTCCTCCGAGTCGAGACCGGGCCGCTTCCGCGACCAGTCGCCGCGCGTGAAGTCCGGCACCGGCACGGCCATGCCGCCCATGGCGAGCGACCTGACGCTCAGCGGGATGGGAGCGCACCACGCCGCCGAGTCGTACACGTCGATGTCGGGCACCAGACCGGACCGCATGCACTGGACGGTGCGCCACTGCATGATCCAGTCCATGCCGTCGTGGCCGCCGATCGGCACGGGGAACTTCCGCCACAGCCAGTGCTTGTGCTCGTCGCGGAACGGCGCGAAGTCACGCCAGGAGTGGTTGGTGTGACCGGGTTCGAAGTAGACGCGCGCCCCGGACGGCGTGCCCGCGTAGTCCTCGAAGATGCCGCGCGTGCCCGCGATGCTGTTGATCCGGCTGTACGGGCGCGGCGTGCTCACGTCGTGCTCGGTGCGGATCTGGTAGCCCTTGGACGTCTTGATGTGGCAGGTGACCAGGTCGCCGTTGACGTAGGTCTCCTGCCACGACCGGTGATCGCGGGGCACGAACCGCTCGCGGTAGTCCGCGAGGCCGCGCGCGGGCGTGGACACGGCGCTGACCGTGGTGAAGCGGTCGCCCCGGTTGACGTCCATCGCGGCGGCGACCGGCGCGAGGCCGTGCATGTGGTAGAAGCTGGCCTTGCTGCGGGTGTGCCACAGCCTGCGCCAGTCGTCGGTGTAGTAGCCGTCGTCGAACAGCAGCGCCCGCAGGTCGTGCAGGTAGCCGCCGTGCCCGTTGGTGACCTCGCCGAAGACGCCCCGGTGCGACATCCGCAGCATGGCCATCTCGTTGTTGCCGTAGCAGCAGTTCTCCGCGAGCATCAGGTGCTTGCGGGTCTTCTCCGAGGTGTCGACCAGGCTCCACAGCTCGTGCAGCTCGGTCGCGATGGGCAGTTCGACGGCCACGTGCTTGCCGGCCAGCATCGCGTCCCGGCCCTGCGCGTAGTGGAACTCCCAGGGCGTGGCGATGTAGATGCAGTCGATGTCGTCACGGGCCAGCAGTTTCTTGTAGGAGTCGGCGGAACCGCCGTAGACGGCAGGCTTGGCCCTGCCTTCGGCGTCGAGCCGGTCGGCGGTGCGCTGCGCGCGGTCGGTGCGGATGTCGCAGACGGCGGCGACGACGCAGCCGGGCACGGCGGCCCAGCCGGAGGCCATCGAGCCGCCCCGGTTGCCCAGGCCGATCATGCCGACGCGGACGCCCTTCAGCGGGCGGAACGGAACGTCGATCATGGACGCCTGGCCGTGCGGGCGGGGACGCGCGGCGGCGGGGTCGCCGAGGGCCGCCGGCGTGGCGCCGGTCCCCAACGCGACTCCCGTGGCGATGGCTCCTCCGAACAGGGAACGGCGGGAGACGTCGGCCATGAAGGGCTCCTTCGCTTGTTACTTCACGGCGCCGAGGGTCAAGCCCTCGGCGATGCGGCGGCCGAGCCATGCATAGAGCGCGAGCATGGGGAGCACGAACTGGATGAACACACACCGGTCAACAGCTATCTGTCCACCATTCGAGCACGGATTTAGCCAGATAAAGGGGCCTATGTTGCAAAATTATGCAGTATGTTCAGAGCTTTAGTGCAGAAATGCGCACCACCTGGAGGAGGGCCCGTGAGCACCCACGTCGCCGTCGAGATCGCCACCCAACCGGACTGCTGGCGCCGGGCGGCCTCGCTGGCCGACGAGGTCGCGCCGCGCCTGCCCCGACCGGGTGAACGGGTGGCCGTGGTCGGCTGCGGCACGTCCTGGTTCATCGCCCAGTCCTACGCGTGGCTGCGCGAGGCGCGCGGGCTCGGCCACACCGACGCGTTCGCCGCCTCCGAGTTCCCCGGCGTGCGCGACTACGACCGCGTCGTCGCCATCACCCGCTCCGGCACCACGTCGGAAGTGCTGGACCTGCTCAACTCGGTCGCCGTGCCGACAACGGCCATCACGGCGGACGGCGGCACGCCGGTGGCCGACGCCGCCGACGGGCTGGTGGTGCTGGACTTCGCCGATGAGGCGTCGGTCGTGCAGACCCGGTTCGCGACCAGCACGCTGGCCCTGCTGCGGGCGTCCCTCGGCGAGGACCTGTCGGCCGCGGTCGCCGACGCCACGGCCGCGCTGACGGCTCCGCTGCGCCCGGAGTGGACCGGGGCCACGCAGTTCACGTTCCTCGGTCGGGGGTGGACGTGCGGCCTGGCGAACGAGGCGGCGCTGAAGATGCGCGAGGCGGCCGGCGCGTGGACCGAGTCGTACCCGGCGATGGACTACCGCCACGGCCCGATCAGCATCACCGCGCCGGGACGGCTGGCGTGGATGTTCGGCCCCGCGCCCGCCGGGCTGGCCGAGGACGTCGCCGCGACCGGGGGCACGTTCGTGACGAGCACGCACGACCCGATGGCGACGCTGGTCCTGGCGCAGCGGCTGGCGGTGCACGTGGCGGAGGCGGCCGGCCGGAACCCCGACCGGCCCCGCCACCTGACCCGGTCGGTGATCCTGTCCTGACCCCGAGAACCCCGGTTCCGCGGGTGCTCGCGACGCCGGCGCCGGGCACGTGGTGGACGCACCCGGCGCGGCGACTCAGCGACGGCGACTCCGGCACACCGGCGCTGTCCGGTGGCCCCCGGAATCGCGGCGGCGGTCTTCGTGGTCGTGGTCTCGGTGGTCGTGGTCTTCGCGGTCGTGGTCTTCGCGGTCGTGCCGGGGGTGCGTCGCGGCCCGGCGCACCCCCCACACTCTTAAGCCGGCCAAGGCACACCCCCGAAGGTTCGAGCCGGACATGACGCGTCCGGTGACAGGTGGTGGAAGGACCCGCTCAGGTCGCTCCTGTCCTGGTCCCGACTCCGACGCTAGGCCGTTCCGCCGGGCCCGGCCACGCGAGGTAGCACAGACGAGTGACGTGCGAATTCGAGAACCGGTCGAGTTTTCCCGAAGCGCTCCCCCGGACGGTGAGCCGTCGGCAGGAGGAGGACACATGGCCGGACGGACGGCGTGGCTCGCGTTGGTGGCGGTGCTCGGCGCGGTGCTGGTGAGCGGGCAGGCACAGGCCGAGGAGCGCACGAACCTGTTGTGCGCCAACAACACCGGCGACGACGAGCGGATCAACGCGGCCACCGCCGCCAGCTCGCCCGGCGACGAGATCGTGCTGCGGGGGACGTGCCTGATCGACCGCACGGTCCGGCTCGCGGGCGACCGCACCTACCGGGGGCTGTCCCGCAGCGGCACGGTCATCCGACAGGCGCCCGGCGCGAACCTGGACGCGATGCTGGCGAGCGACTCGTACCTGGACAACGTGCCGTGGACCGGCGCCCCGGTCACCCTCCGGTCGCTGACCCTGTTCGCCGACCGGGCGAACAACCCGCGCGCCCGCGACGGCCTCGTGCTGCGGTCCTGGCAGGCGGTCGTGGAGGACGTCGTCGTGCGTGAGAGCAACCGGCACGGCATCCGGGTCA
Source organism: Actinosynnema sp. CS-041913 (assembly GCF_050942485.1). Classification (NCBI taxonomy): domain Bacteria; kingdom Bacillati; phylum Actinomycetota; class Actinomycetes; order Pseudonocardiales; family Pseudonocardiaceae; genus Actinosynnema; species Actinosynnema sp. CS-041913. The sequence continues at coordinate 6,459,126 of NZ_CP192037.1, forward strand.
CCAACCTGTCCGCCAACCGCACCGCCCTGACCACGACCCAGGTCAACGGCCGCATCACCGGCAGCCACATCGCCGGGTCCGGCGGGCGGGGCGTGCACGTGGAGGACACCGGCAACGCGGTCACCGACTGGCAGCTCCTGGACAACTGGGTCGAGGACTCCGGCGCGGACGGCATCGGCCTGGACAACGCCGCCGGGTGGCTGATCCGCGGCAACCACGTCTACGGCGTGGGCGGTGTGGCGGTGTGGGCGGAGCGGCTGTTCGGCTCGTCGATCACCGACAACTACCTGGAGGACTTCACCACGTCCGGCATCCGGGTGTCGGTGCAGGGCGAGGCGGCGTCCACGGTCAGCGGCAACCGGGTGTTCAAGGCCAACGGCGGGTCGGGCACGTTCGTGGAGACCCGCGTCAACTACGGCGTGGGCAACCTGGCCGTCGTCGGGAACACCATCCGGGGCAACGGCTCCGGCGTGGGCCTGGACTTCCGAGGGCCGAACCTCGTCGTGACGTCCACCGGCAACCTGGTCACCGGCGTCGACACGCCGCGCCGCGTCGGTCCGGGCGTGTCGCTGTCCGCCGGGAGCTGAGCGGGACCACCCGCCCACGACGGGCTCGGCCGACCTCGCCCACCGGCTGCCAGGCAGGACCGACCACCCGCCACGACAGGCTCCGCAGCCCACCACGGCCAGGAGCTGCTAGGCGGGACGGACCACCCGTCTGCGACGGACCCCTGACTCGGCCGCCGACGCCTGCAACACCTGCCGGTGCACCGCGCGCAGGGCGCCTCCGGGATCGGTGCCCAGCTCGTCCGCCAGCAGCCGGCGCACCCGCTGGTAGTGGCCCAGCGCCTCGCCCGTCCGGCCGGTCCGGTGCAGGGCGAGGATGAGCTGCGCCGCCACGCGCTCGTCCAGCGGGTGCGCCGCCACGCGGGCGGTGAGCCGGGCCAGTTCCTCGCCGCCCCGGTCCAGCCGCAGCACCACGTCGGTGCGGTCGGTCTCGACGAGGAACCGCTGCCGCTCGGCCATCGCCCGCAGCGCGGTCAGCCAGGGCGTGTCCAGCCCGGCGAACGCCTCCCCCCGCCACAGCCCCAGCGCCGCGTCGAGCAGCGCCAGCCGCTCGGTGTCGGACCGCGCCCGACGGGCGTCCTCGGTCAGCCGCTCGAACCGCCGCAGGTCCACCGCGTCCGGGTCCGCCACCAGCTCGTAGCAGCCGGTGCGGCGGACCAGCGCCAGGTCGCCGGTGTCCGCCAGCGCCTGCCGCAGCCGGTACAGGTAGCCGTACAGCGCGGCGCGCGGCCGGCGGGGCGGCTCGTCCCCCCACACCCGCGTCACGAGCTGGTCGAAGCTCACCGGCTGGTTGGCCTCCGCCGCGAGCGCCGCCAGGACGCACCGCTGCCGGGCGTGCCCCAGGTTCGTCCGGCGTCCGTCCAGGACCGCCTCGACCGTGCCGAGCAACCGGATCTCCACCGCCATGCCCCCACCTCCCGATCCCCGGTATAGCGGTGCGCGGGCGTTCGGAGCCGTTCGGGCTTGTACGGGGATGTACGTGCAGGTGGGGACGGTGTCCCGGTGTCACGCCGACCACGGGTCGGCCGACGCCGGGACACGCCCTTGTGACACTCGCACCAGTGCCGTGGACCAAATCGCCGATGGAGGGCGGCAGCCGGCTAGAGCAAGCTGTGGGCGTGGAAGATCTCCGGGCGGGGCCGCCGCGGCCCGAGGACGCGACCACGGCCGCCGAGTTCATCACCGCGATGAAGCAACTGCGGCTGTGGTCCGGTTTGACCTTCCGGCAGCTTGAGGGCAAGGCGCAGGCGGCCGGCGACGTGCTGCCGTCCAGCACCACCGCCACCATGCTCGGCCGGGCCACGCTGCCCCGCGAGCAGTTGGTCACCGCCTTCGCGCGGGCGTGCGGGCTCGGCGACGAGGAGGCCGAACGCTGGGTCGCGGCCCGCCGCAGGCTGGCGATGGACCCGGCCGAACCCTCCGACGAGCCGGCCGAGCCCGTCGAGTCCGTCGCTCCCGGGCGGAACTGGTGGCCGCTGGTGGCGGGCGTCGCGGTGATCGCCGCCCTGGCCGCGACGGTGGCCGCGCTCGTCACCCGATCGGATGCCCTGGAGAAGCCGCCGCCGGACGGCCGGTACCTGCTGCGCCCGGCGCACGTGGCCGACCGGGACCTGTGCGTCGGCGAGGGCCAGGAGCGCAACAAGCGCACCACCCGCCCGCTGGCCGTGCAACGGGCGTGCGAAGGGCTGGTGCCGGACACGTACCTGGAGTCCGTGGGCGAAGGCGTGTACCTGGTCAAGTGGCGGCACCCGGTGGAGGGCTGGGGCTGCCTGTCCGTGGACGGCGCGTTCCTGGGCGACGAGGCGTTGATAGCGCCGGAGGACTGCACGGGCGCGGCGCACCAGCGCTTCCTGTTCGAACCGGTGTCCACGCCGAAGCCCCGGGGCTTCGTGCTGCGGCCCGTGCACAGCGGCAAGTGCGTGGGCGTGCTCGGCGGCCCGGCCGACGTCGAACCGGGCGCGGAGCTGATGCAGACCGGCTGCTCGGGCAAGGCAGACCAGGAGTTCCTCATCGAGCCGGTCCGAGGCTGACTGAACCCCCCGCCAACGATTCTCTGTTCTTTGCTTTACGCAGCTTGACGGCAGAAGAGGGACCACAGCGGCGGGGTGACCAGAACCTGCGCAGGTCTGGGCTCAAGCCGGGAACAGCACGCAAATGGACCACATCATCGGAAGCCCTAAAGGCTGCCGGGGGACCGGTGTCAGCGCAACACGCCGCCCGCAGAGCAACCCGCCCAGCCGATCGACTCGCGTACCCAGGAGCAGAACGCGACCTGGCAGCCGCAAGTGCACGATCCGTAGCGCGCGTGGCGTTCCAGCCGTCCCTGGCAGCTTCAGGGCTTATCGATGATGTGGTCCCGTTGCTTGATGTTCCCGGCTTGAGCCCAGACTTCCGTGCTTCTGGAGTGCTTTGAGTCCGTGGTCGCCCTTCTGCCGTCAAGCTGCGTAAAGCAGAGATTCAAACGATGCTCGCTTGGGGTGGGGGTGGGGGTGGGGGTGGGGGTGGGGGTGGCGGTGGCGGTGGTTGGGGCGGTGGCCGGCTGCTGTTGGCTGTGCCGGCCACCGCCTTGGGCCGTGCTAGCGCGGTAGGTATGCCCTGTGCGCCTTGGAGAACTCGAAGCCGTTGAACCTGTCCCAGTTGATCGACCACGTCATCAGGCCGCGCAGGTTCGGGTAGGTGGCCTTGGGCTTGTACGGGCCGCAGTTCGTGCCCTTCATCAGGCAGTCCAGTGCCCTGTGGGTGTCGGCGACGGACGTGAAGCCGTTGCCCGCGTTGACGCTCGCGGGTAGGCCGATGGCTACCTGGTCCTGCCGCAGGCCGGTGAAGAACTTCGTTGCGTCGCCGCGTACCGGGAAGCCGGCCAGCACCATGTCGGCCATCGCGACGTGGAAGTTCGAACCGCCCATCTGGTGGTACTGGTTGTCCAGGCCCATGATGGGGCCGGAGTTGTAGTGCTGGACGTGCAGCAGCGTCAGGTCGTCCCGCATGGCGTGGATGACCGGCAGGTATGCGCCGGCCCTCGGGTCCTGTCCGCTGCCGCCGCCGTAGAACTGGTAGCCGAGTTGGACGAAGAACGTCTCCGGGGCCATGGTGAGGACGAACTTGGCTCCGTAGCGGGACTTCAGCGTTTTGAGCGCGGAGATCAGGTTGACGATGACCGGCGTGGTGGGGCTGCGGAAGTCGGTGTCACCGGAGTTGAGGGACAGCGAGTGGCCCTCGAAGTCGACGTCGAGACCGTCCAAACCGTACCGGTCGATGATCGCGCCCACGCTGCGCACGAACGCGTCCCGCGCCGCCGTGGTGGTTAGCTGGACCTGGCCGTTCTGGCCGCCGATGGAGATCAGCACCTTCTTGCCCTGGGCCTGCTTCTCGCGGATGCCGGCGATGAACTCGGCCTCGGGCTCGACGTTCGGGCACTCCGCGACGGGGCACTGCTGGAAGCGCAGGTCGCCGGAGGTGACGGAGGTGGGCTCGGCGAAGGACAGGTTGATGATGTCCCAGTCCGGCGAGACGTCCTTCATCCGGATGTAGCCGGAGCCGTTGGCGAAGCTGGCGTGCAGGTAGCCGACCAGGACCCGCTTCGGCAGGTCGGTGGGCGGCCGGGTGGTCGTGGTGGTCGTCGTCGTGCTCGTGGAGGTGGTCGTCGTCGTGGTGGTCGACGTCGGCGACGTGGTGGTGGTCGTGGTGACCGTCGGCGCGCCGGTGCAGGCCGCGCCGTTGAGCTTGCAGTTGGCCGGCACGGCGGCGCCGGTGGCGTTGAACCCGAAGGTCACCGTCGCACCGGGCGCGACGGTCCGGTTGTACTCACGGTGGGTGAACGAGTAGTGACCACTCGCGTTGGTCTGGAGCGCGTCCCAGTACGCGGCGACACTGGTGCCGGAAGGCAGGTCGAACTCCACCTTCCACCCGGTGATCGCCTCGCTGGTCTCGTTCTTGATGGAGAACTGGGCGGTGTAGCCGGCATCCCAGGACGCGGTCTTGGTGAACGTCGCGGTGGCCGAGGCGGCGTACGCCGGGGCGAAGCCGACCGCGACCGCGCTCAACACCAACGCACCCACCGCCGCCACCCTCGCCAACAGGACTCTGCGTGACATCAGTCGTTCCTCCTAGCGGTGGGCGGCCTCCAGGTGGTCAAAATTGGACTAGACCATGTCCGCACTGTCAAGGCCGGCGCCGGGGAGACCGGAACGAAGCGCGGAAAAGCTCCCGCCGAACGGGTTTCGGCGATTACCGTCACCAGGGTGCAGATACCGTGGAGAGCCGCGCCGCGCGCCGCGCTGTCGAGCCCGCTGACCCTGCTGGTCAGCCTGGTCACCGCGCTGCTGCTGAGTTTCGTCGTGGCCGCCGCGGTGCTGCATTCGGCCGCGTCCGGGAGCGCCGCCGTGGACTACCAGCAGGACCGGCTCTGCGCCGAGGCGCTGCACCCGTCGTTGGAGACGCGCCTCCCGCCCGAGCAGGTGACGCCGCTGCTGGACGAAGTGCGCCGGACCGTCGGCGACCAGCCGATGCTGCCCGCCACCTACACGCGTGAGGCGCGCGCCGACTTCGGCGGCAAGCAGACCTACGCCAAGTTCGGCTTCCGGCCCGGCGCCACGGACCGCCTGGAGGTCCTCGAAGGCGGTTCCAAAGACGGGCTGTGGGTGCCCAAGAGCATCTCGTTGACCACGGACCTGAAACTCGGCAAGCGCGGCATGGGCGGGAGGCTGCCACCGGTCACCGCCATCTACGCCGACCTGCGCGACCCGCTGGAACCGTGGTGGTGCTCCGAACGGTCGTGGGTCATCCCGAACACGTACGCGAAGTACGACCTGGCGACGGCCGTGGTGTGGATGCCGAGCGCCGAGTCGTTCGCCGACCTCCCGCCCGAGCTGGCCCGGACCGTCGACGTGACCATCCGGTTCCCCAGCGCCCAGCCGCAAACCGTGGACGAGGCCGAAGACCTGCTCGCCACCGGCACCGCACGTGTCAAGCCGATCGCGGACCAGGGCGTCCGGATGGTCTCCCAGCTCGTCCTGCCGGTGGAGAACGCCCACCAGACCGCCGGCAACGTCCGTTCCGCGATCCTCCCGCTGACCCTGATCAGCCTGCTCATCGGCCTGGCCGGCGTGGCGACGGTGACCGTCCAGTGGGCACAGCGCCGGCACGGCGAGCTGCGCCTGCTGTGGGTGCGCGGCTCGGGCCCGGCGGCACTCGGCGGACGCGCCCTGCTCGAACTGGGTCTGCCCCTGGTCGTCGGCGGGTTGCTGGGACTGGGCGTGGCCCGGCTGCTGCTCCCCCTCTACGCGCCGTCGACCGCACTGCCACCGGGCACGATCCCCACCGCCTCGGTGGCCGTCCTGGTCGTCATCGCGCTCGCCATCGCCGTCACCTGGGCGACCGCCGCCGTCCGCATCCACCGCGTGTTCCAGGCCGCCACCGCCGACACCCGGGTCCGCCGCGTGCTGGCCGCCGTGCCGTGGGAGCTGGCCACCGCCGCGCTCGCGGTGTGGGCGTGGAACCGGGTGCAGCACAGCGGGCTGTCCACCCCGCTCAAGATCGGCGGCCTGCCCCGCATCGACGCCGCCGCGCTGGCGTTCCCGTTGCTCGTCGTGCTCACCACGGCGTTGGTGGCGGCCCGGCTGGCGCGGTGGGCGCTCAAGGCCTCGCACCGCACCTCGCTGTGGTCCAAGCCGGCCGCGCAGCTCGCGATCCGCCGGCTGGCGGCGGCGGCCGGACCGGTGACCGGTGTGCTGCTGGTGGGCGTGCTGGCCATCGGCACGATCGCGGTCGGCTCCGGTATCGCCGGCTCGCAGAAGACCGCGCTGGACGTCAAGTCCGGCATGTTCACCGGGGCGGAGAGCATCGCCCAGGTCGACTACGACACCGTGCTGCCGGCCGACCTGCGCGGCACCTCCACCATCGTCGGGGTGAGCGAACTCCCGGACCGCATGGCGCTGGTGGTGGACCCGGGGACGTTCAACGACGGGGCGTTCGGCGAGGACCTCGACCCGGCGCTGCTGGCCCAGCCGCTGCGCGTGGGCACCGCGCCGCGCCGCGAGATCACGCTGCCCGGCCTGCCGCCGATGAACCCCGAGGCGCACCTGCCGTCGTTCCCGAAGCTCGGCACGTTCGGCTGGGTCGTCCCGCGGGACCGGGTGCCGGCGGCGGACGACGTCAGCTCCTGGTGGGTGTGGTCCGCCAAGCCGCTGGGCGAGTTGACGAAGGCGTTGGCGGACAACGGTATCCCCTACCGGAACGTGGGCGAGAAGGCGAAGGCCGTCGCGGGCCTGCCGTTCCTCACGATCGCGTGGACGTTCGGCTTCGTCACGGCGATCGGCGCGGTGCTGGCGGTCGTCGCCGCGATAGCGCTGCTGCTGGCGATCGAGGTCCGGCGGCGGCAGAACGCGGTGTCCGGCGCGTTCAGCACGCGGATGGGGCTGCGCCCGTCGGCCCTGCTGTCCAGCCACCTGCTGGAACTGGGCGCGCTGGCGTCGGCGGCGGTCGCGGTCGGACTGGCCGCGAGTTCGGTCAGCAGCGGGTTCGCCGTGCCGCGGCTGGACCCCTCACCGAGGCTGTTCCCCACACCGGAGCTGCCGAACCTGTTCCCGCTGTTCGGCGCGACGGTCGCGGGCAGCGCGGCGGTGGTGCTGGTGGCGGCGTGGATCGCGGTGCGCGCGGTTCGTTCGGCGCGGATCGGAGAGCTGATCCGTGGCTGACCCGCACGACGTGAAGTCGAAGAGCCGATCCGTGGCCGACCCATACGACGTGAAGTCGAAGAGCCGATCCGTGGCTGACCCGTACGACGAAGGGACGGCGGCCGTGGCCGAGCACGTGTTGCGCCTGCGAGAGGTGGGCGTCGAGTACCGGACGCCCGGCGGGACGGTGACCGCGGTGTCCGATGTGTCGCTCGACGTGCCGTCGAGCGGGATCACCGTGCTCGCCGGGCCGTCCGGGTCCGGGAAGTCGACGCTGCTGCGGGTGCTGAGCCTGGTGGAGCGGCCCACGCTGGGCGGCGTCGAGCTGCGCGGCAGGGGCACGGCGCGGCTGTCGTCCCGGGCGCGGAGGGCGTTGCGGCGCACCGAGATCGCGCTGGTGTTCCAGAACCCGGGCGACAACCTGATCGGCCACCTGACCGTCGGCGACAACCTGCGGGCGGCCTCGCAGGCCGCGGGACGCCCGCCGCGGGTGGACGAACTGCTGACGCGGCTCGGGCTGCCGGACACGGCGGCGTGGAAGGTCTCAGCGCTGTCCGGCGGGCAGCAGCAGCGGCTCGCCTTCGGGTGCGCCCTGGCGCGCGAGGCCTCCGTGGTGCTGGCGGACGAGCCGACGTCCCAACTGGACTCGGCGTCGGCGGACCTCGTGCTGGAGACCATGGCGGACCTCGCCCGGCAGGGTGTGCCGGTGGTCGTCGCCTCGCACGACCCGCGCCTGATCGCGTTGGCGCACACCAGGTACGACCTTCGGAACGGGGCGTTGGCGGCATGACGGCGTTGCGAGCGGTAGGGGTCAGACGGTCGTTCGAGCACGCCAGCGGACCGGTGCACGTGCTGCGCGGGGTGGACTTGGAGGTGTCGGCGGGCGAGCTGGTGACGCTGGCCGGTCCGTCCGGTTCGGGCAAGAGCGCGCTGCTGACCGTGCTGTCCGGGTTCGACCGGGCCGACGGGGGCACCGTCGAGCTGTGCGGCGAGCTGATGACCACGCCCCCGACGTGGCGGGTGTGCGCGCTGCTGCCGCAGGCGCTGGGCCTCGCGGGCGAGCTGACGCTGGCCGAGAACGTCGCGCTGCCGCTGCGCCTGCGCTCGTCCGGACCGGTCGACGTCAGCGCGGTGGCCGAGCTGCTGGAGGAGCTGGGCATCGGCGAGCTGGCCGACCGCTACCCCGGCGAGGTGTCGTTCGGGCAGCAGCAGCGCGCCGCGCTCGCCCGCGCCGTGATCGGGTCGCCGAAGGTGCTGCTGGCCGACGAGCCGACCGCCCACCTGGACCAGGTGAGCGCGCCGACGGCGGTGCGGGTGCTGCGGCGGGCCGCCGACGCGGGCGCGGCAGTGCTCATCGCGACCCACCACGACGAGGTGCACCGGGCGGCCGACCGCACGGTCGTGATGTCGGCCGGGCGGGTGTCCGTAAACTAGTCCGCGATGTCCCGCCGAATCATCGCCCTCGCCCTGGTGCTGCCCCTGGTGGCGCTGCTGCTGATGGTGGCCGACTCCCCGTTCCCGGACCCGATCGGTCCGGGTCCGGACGCTCCGACGGCCATGGTCGCGATGGGTGACAGCACCATGTCGGGCGAGGGCGCGGGCTCCTACGAGCCGGGCACGGACGGTGAGAACGGCAACTGGTGCCACCGGTCGCGCGAGGCGTCGATCCACCACACGAAGGTCGCGGGCGTCGACAAGGTCTTCAACCTGGCCTGCTCGGGTTCGAACGCCGAACAGGTGGGCCTCACCGACCAGGTCCGCAACACCGAGGGCTCGCAGGCCCGGCAACTGGCCCGCATCGCTCGCGAGTACCGCGTCACGACCGTTGTGGTGGCGGTGGGCGCGAACGACGACCCTCGCTTCGCCGATGTCCTGGGGACGTGCCTGCAAGCCTGGATCCAACGCCGGGCCGACTGCTCCAAGGCGCTCACGGACGACTGGCGTGGCCGGGTCTCACGGATGGTGCCGAAGGTCGAGAGTGCTTTGCGGGATATCCGCCAGGTGCTGCGGGACTCGGGCTACACGCCCCGCTCCTACACCTTGGTGTTGCAGTCCTATGCCGCCCCGGTCAGTCCTGATCTGCCGTTCGACTTGCAGAACCTGGCTGGGTGTCCACTGCGGACCGGTGACTTGCGTTGGGTGCGGGAACACGCCGTCGGGGAGCTGTCCGCGGGGTTGCGTTCTGCGGCTTCGGCGGTGGGGGTGCGGTTTTTGGACCTGTCTCAGGCTGGTTCGCGGCATGAGGCTTGTTCTGGTGGGAAGAACCCCGATGGCGAGTGGTTCACCCGGCTCACGGTGGACTTCGCGGGGTTGCGGGACGATGCTCGGGCTCGGCACGCGTTGCAGGAGTCGTTCCACCCCAACGCCCGGGGGCACGCGCAGTTCGGGCGCTGTATGACCGAGTTCCTGAGCACGTTGGTCCGGTCGGCGTCGTGTGTGGTGGGTGAGGACGGGAATCTCACCGTTGTCCAGGACCGGGACTGACCTCGCTTCGGCTGCTTCGCTTCGGCCTCTGAGCGGCTGTGTGGCTACCGCGTGGTGGCTCGCCACTCGTCTTCGAGGATGGCGTAGACGAACTCCTCGCCCCAGTCGCCCTTGAAGACCTCGTGGTGGCGGAAGTGGGCTTCCCGGCGCATGCCCAGGCGTTCCATCACTCGCCAGGACGGTTCGTTGAACGCGTCGCAGGACGCCACGATGCGGTGCAGGCCCAGGTTGTCGAAGCCCAGCCGGAGCATGGCTCGGGACGCTTCGGTGGCGTAGCCGTTGCCGTGGTGGTCCGGGTGGAAGATGTAGCCGATCTCGCCTTGGCGGTGTTCCTCGTTGAGCCACTTGAGCACCGCTTCGCCGATGACCCGGCCGTCCCGCTCCACGGCCAGCGACAGGTGTTCGCCTTCCTTTCCCGGCCAGGTGACGGCGGCCTTCATGGCCAGGCTCTCGGTGGTCTGCTCCGGGGTCTTGGCCTCGCCGTAGAGGTAGCGCACCACGTCGGGCCGGGACTGCCAGGAGTGCAGCGCGGCGTGGTCGGCGAGGGTGAACGGGCGGAGCAGCAGGCGTTCGGTGTGGATGGGGTAGTGGGGTTTCGTCACGTCGTCCAATCTACGAGAGTCGGGCGCGTGACGCGGGTTGTCCGGTTACAGCTCGGCCAGGGCGGTCACCGGGGATTCCACGCAGTCCGCGACGAACCGCAGGAATCCGCCCGCCGTGCCGCCGTCGCACACCCGGTGGTCGAAGGCGAGGGTCAACTGGGTGACCTTGCGGACCGCCAACCTGCCGTCGACGGCCCACGGTCGGTCGATGATGCGGCCGATGCCCAGGATCGCCGCCTCCGGGTGGTTGATGATCGCGGCCGAGCCGTCGACGCCGAAGACGCCGTAGTTGTTGACCGTGAAGGTGCCGCCGGTCAGCGACGTCGGTTGGAGCCGGCCTTCGCGGGCGGACGTGGCCAGGTCGGTGATGGCGGTGGCCAGGTCGGACGTGGTCATGGTGTGCGCGTCGCGGACCACCGGGACCAGGAGGCCTCGGTCGGTCTGCGCGGCGAAGCCCAGGTGCACTTCGTCCAGCACGACGATCTCGTCGCCTTCGACCCGCGAGTTGAGTTCGGGGAACTTCCGCAGACCCAGCACCGTGAAGCGGGCGAGGAGGGCCAGTAGCGACACCGACGGCATCGCGGCGCGGGCCGTCAGGAAGTCGGTGGCGTCGACGTCCACCCACACCGTCGCCTCGGGGATCTCACGGCGGGAGGTCGTCAGCTTCTCGGCTACCGCGCCGCGCAGGCCCCGCAGCGGGATGCGTTTGCCGGGCTGTCGCCCGGTGGTGGGGGGCGGGGCTTCGGTGGCCGCCAGTTCGCGCTCCACGTCCGCACGCCGGATCACGCCGCCGGGGCCGGTGCCGGCGATGCGGTCCAGGGCCAGTCCGTTCTCCTTCGCCATCCTTCGCACGAGTGGCGAGATGACCGCCGGGGCGTTCGTCCGGGTGGGCGCGAGCGGTGCGCGGTCGGAGCCGGCCGGCGGTGCGGTCGCTTGGGTGGGCGTGATCGGGGCGGTCGTCGGTGCGGTCGCCTGGGTGGGCGCGATCGGCGCGCGGCCCGAGCCGGTCGGCGGTGCGGTCGCCTGGGCGGGCACCGAGACAGCGGTTCCCCGACCTGGGCCTCGGCGGTTGGCACGGCGGCGGCGTGGGGAGTCCGAAGTGCCGTAGCCGATCAACACGTTGCCCGAGGACTCGCCGGACGCCGGCTCCTCCGCGCCCACCGACAGCAGCACGGACCCGACGGCCAGCTTCTCCCCCGGCTCGCCGAACCGCGCGCTCACCACGCCCTCGAACGGGCACGGGACCTCGACCACGGCCTTCGCCGTCTCGACCTCCACCACCGGCTGGTCGACCGACACGTGGTCGCCCACGGACACCAGCCAGGTGACGATCTCGCCCTCGGTCAGGCCTTCGCCCAGGTCGGGCAGCCGGAAGTCAGGCACCGTAGCTCCCCACGACCTCGTCGTCCCACTGGAGCCGCGCGACGGCGTCCAGGATGCGGTCCACGGTCGGCAGGTGGTACTCCTCCAGCTTCGGCGGCGGATACGGAATGTCGAACCCGGTCACCCGCAGCACGGGCGCGTGCAGGTGGTGGAAGCACCGCTCGGTCACCCGCGCCACCACCTCCGCCCCGTACCCGCCGAAGCCGGCCGCCTCGTGCACCACCACGGCCCGACCGGTCTTGCGCACGGACGCGCACACGGTCTCGTCGTCGAACGGCGACAGCGAGCGCAGGTCCACGACCTCGACGTCCCACCCTTCCTCGCGCGCCGCCTCGGCGGTCTCCAGCGCGGTGGCCACCATCGGCCCGTACGCGATCAGTGTCACGTCCGAGCCGGTCCGCCGCACGAGGGCGCGGTCCATCGGCACGGCCACGTCCGACAGCTCGCCCTTGGCCCAGTACCGCCGCTTGGGCTCCAGGAAGACCACCGGGTCCGGCGACGCGATCGAGTCGCGCAGCAGCCGGTAGGCGTCGTCGGCCGTGCCCGGCGTGACGACCGTCAGGCCCGGTGTGTGCGTGTAGTAGGCCTCCGACGAGTCGCAGTGGTGCTCGACGCCGCCGATCCCGCCGCCGTAAGGCACCCGGATGACGACCGGCAGCGACACGGCCCCACGGGTGCGGTTGCGCATCTTCGCCAGGTGGCTGGTGATCTGCTCGAACGCCGGGTACGCGAACGCGTCGAACTGCATCTCCACCACGGGCCGCAGCCCGTTCATCGCCATGCCGATCGCCGTGCCGACGATCCCGGACTCGGCCAGCGGCGTGTCGAACACCCGCGCCTCGCCGAACCGCGCGGCCAGCCCGTCGGTCACCCGGAACACCCCGCCCAGCGGCCCGACGTCCTCGCCGAACACCAGCACGCTCGGGTCCTCGGCGAGCGAGTCGGCCAGCGCCCGGTTCAGCGCGGCGCCCATCGAGAGCGTCATGCCAGTTCCTCCGCCAGCGCGGCGGCCTGCTCGCGCAGGTGTGCAGTGGGCGTGGCGTAGACATGCTCGAACAGCGACGCGGGGTCGTAGGAGTGGTCGACGTTCAGCTTCGCCCGGACCGACGCGGCGAACTCCTCGGCCTCCGCCGCCACCGCCGACCGCCGTGCGGCGTCCAGCAGCCCGCGCGAGGTCAGGTAGGCCTCGATCCGGTCCACGGGGTCGCGGTCCAGCCACGCGGCGACCTCGTCGGCGTCCCGGTAGCGGGTCGCGTCGTCGGCGTTGGTGTGCGCCTCGATCCGGTAGGTCAACGCCTCGATCAGGGTCGGCCCGCCCGCCTCCAGCGCCTCGCGCACCACCGCGTAGACCGCCGCGACGTCGTTGCCGTCCACCAGCACGGACGGCACGCCGTATCCGACGCCCTTGTGCGCCAACGAAGGCGCGGCGTTCTGCTTCGACATCGGCACGCTGATCGCATACCCGTTGTTCTGCACCAGGAACACGACCGGCGCCCGCCACACCCCGGCGAAGTTCAACGCCTCGTGCGTGTCCCCCTCGGACGTGGCCCCGTCGCCCAGCAGCACGAGTGCCGCCGTGTCCTCGCCCTTGAGCCGCGCGGCGTGCGCGAAGCCGACGGCGTGCAGGCTGTTGGTGGCCAGCGGCGTGCACTGCGGCCCCACCCGGTGCTCGTACGGGTCGTAGCCGAGGTGCCAGCCACCCTGGAGCAGCGTCAACGTCTCCGCCGGGTCCACTCCCCTGGTGACCAGCGCGACCGAGTCCCGGTACGTGGGGAACAGCCAGTCCTCCGCGCGCAGCGCCGACACCGAGCCGACCTCGCACGCCTCCTGCCCGCGCGACGACGGGTACACGGCCAGCCGGCCCTGCTTGGTCAGCGCGGTGGCCTGCGTGTCGAACCGCCGGCCGACGACCATCCGGCGGTGCAGTTCCAGCAGCACGTCGTCGTCCGGCATCCGCAGCGGCGAGTCGGCCACCGGCGAACCGTCCTTGTGCAGCAGCGCCAGCGGCTCCCGGGTGGGCAGCAGCGACCGCTCCCTGGTGTGCACCATGGCTCCTCCGACGCTCGGGTGACGACGAGCGCATGGTCCAGGTCACACTGACCAAGCTTCCAGTTCTGGGCCGGAATTCCGGACGAATTGCCGCGCAGAAGGGTTATGGTCGGCCATATGACGCCCAGGTCTGGACATTCGGCCCCACTGGATGCCACCGATCGCCGCCTCGTGGAGGAGCTGCGCGCGGACGGCAGGCTGTCCATGCGGGCGCTCGCGGACAAGCTGCACATCTCGCGCGCGAGCGCCTACTCACGGGTGGAGCGGCTGCACCGGGACGGCGTGATCACCGGCTACACGGCCGTGGTCGACCCGGAGCGCTACGGCTTCGGCATCTCGGCCTACGTCTACCTCAAGATCAGCCAGCACTCGTGGAAGGCGGTGCGGCAACGCGTGCTGGAGATCCCCGAGGTGTGGCACGGCGCGCTGGTGTCCGGCGACTACGACCTGGTCCTGCTGGTCCGCGCGCCGGACGCGCACAGCCTCCGCGACCTGGTGCTCAGCCGACTCCAGACCATGCCCGACGTGACGTCCAGCCACACCGTGCTCATCCTCGACGAGCTGCCGACCGACGGTCACCAGCCGAAGTTCTGAGTCCAGTACAGCCCGTACGCCCCGCCCCGCGCCATCCCGACACCCAGCGTCCTGAGCTTGCAGTTGAGGATGTTCGCCCGGTGTCCGGGCGACTCCATCCACCCCTTGACCACGGCCTCCGCCGTGCGCTGGCCGGCGGCGATGTTCTCGGCCCCCGGCGCGGGGTGGCCGGCGGCCTTGACCCGGTCCACGAACGTGCGGCCGTCCTTGGACTTGTGGTCGAAGTAGTTCTGCGCGGCCATGTCCGCGCTGTGCCCGCGCGCGGCCTTGTCCAGCCGCTCGTCCACGCCCAACGCCGGGCACCCGTTCGCCGCGCGCTCGGCGTTGGTCAGGTTGAACACCTTGGCTTCGGAGATCTCCACGTCCGTCCTGGTCGGCGCCACCGGCTCCGGAGCGGGTTCCGCCACCGGCTCGGGAGCGGTCGTCGTCGTGGAAGGCGGCGCCGGCGTGGTGGACGGCGAGTCGGACGCCGACCGCGCCGGCGGGTTGGCGTGCGACGTGGTGCGCACGGTGGTGGTGGCCGTGGCGGTCACCAGGCCGACGTCGCCGGAGTCACCGCACCCGGCGAGGCCGGGTCCGGCCGAGGCGACGAAGGCGACCACGACGACACACCGTGCACTGCTCATGCGCGACACGCGGGAAACCTCATCTGCATTCGGTGGCAGTTCGGGCACGGCGACCGCGCGAGCGCTTCTTCGCAGGGAAAGCGCGCTGCGGTCGCCGCACCGAAGGGGGAACCGGGCGGACCGGGCAAGGGGGAGAGCGCTGCGGTCGGCTCCAATTCCGAAAATAACCATATCCGCCGAAACCGCATTGTCAACACGGCACTTTATTTAAGGAACATTTAAAGGTGCCATCAGGTAACGCAAAGAAAAGCCGGGCTAGCCTTCCTGCTCGGGCAGCCGGGTCAGGTGCAGTTGGACCCGGGTGCCGCCGAGCGGCCCGCGGTCCACGACCAGCGAGCCCCCGGTGGACTCGGCCGCGCGGCGGGCGATGTCGAGTCCGAGGCCGGTGGAGCCGGCGCTGCTGCTTCCACGGCGCAGCGCCGCCTCCAGGTCCACGATGCCGGGTCCGGCGTCCTCGATGACGATCACCACCCGGTCGGGCTGGTGGAACAACGCGACGACGAACCCGACCCCCTCCGGCGTGTGCCGGAAGATGTTGCCCAGCACCACGTCCATCGCGGCGGCGAGGTCGGTCCGGGTCAGCGGCACGAACGCGCTCCGCTCGGTCCCCCGCATGTTCCACCGCCGCTGCTGGTCGTCGGCCAGCGCGGACCAGAACACCAGCCGGTCGTGCACGACCTGCGCGGCGTCACAGCGCCCGCCGTCCGGGTCGTCCAGCTCGTGGCGGGCGGCCCGGATCAACTCGTTGACCTCGCGCTCCAACGCGTGCACGGCCTGCCGGACCCGGTTGGCGTTGGTATCGGCGCCCAACGTCTCGGAATCCAGCCGCAACGCGGTGAGCGGCGTCCGCAACCGGTGCGAGAGATCGGCGAGCACCTCCCGCTCGGCGGCCATCAACTGCCCGATCCGGTCGGCCATCCGGTTGAACGCACCGGCCGCGTCCACCAGTTCGGGCGGCCCGGTCTCGGTAGGCGTGACCCGAGCCGCCAACTCCCCCTGCTCCATCCGCCGAGCCCCGTCCGCCAACGCCTTGGACGCCTTGACGACCCGAGCCCCGAGCCGATCGGCGACCAACACGGAAGCCAACACCACCAACACCCCGACCCCGCTCAACGCCAACCAGGCAGAAGTCACCCCGCGCGACAACTCGGCCTCGGGCATGAACGCCTCCACGACCACAACCCGCCCCTTGTCCAGGACAACCGGCTGGAGGTGCACGCGACCGTCCGGAACAACCGCGCGAAACGCCAACCCTTGGTCACGAGCGGTCGCAAGCTGCTCGTCGGTCGCCTTGGCCGTGCCGACCACCCGCCCGTCCGCCAGGTGCACGGAAACCTGCCCACCCGTGGACGCCAGGGCCTGCTCGACGATCGCGGGATCAACGGTGATCGCCAACACCGGAGTCAGCGCACCGGCCTGCCGCTCGGCGCCGTCCATCGCACGGTCCTCGGCAAGCCGGCGGACGACCAGGGCGAGCGGGATCAGGAAGGCCAACGCCACCATCGACGTGACAGCCAACGAGACGAGCGCCAGCGACTTCCTCACTCGGCCGCCGTCAACTTGAACCCGACACCACGCACGGTGTGCAGGTAACGCGGCTGGGCGGCCCGCTCCCCCATCTTCCGACGGAGCCACGACAGGTGGACGTCCAACGTCTGGTCGTCATGCCGACCGGGCAGGTTCCACAGATTGGCCAACAACTCGGCCCGAGGAACCACTTTGCCTTCACGAGCGGCGAGATAGGCGAGCAGATCGAACTCCTTGCGGGTCAACTGAAGCACCCGAGCCCCCAACCGAGCCTCCCGCCGATCGAGGTCGACACTCAACTCGCCAATCCGGATAGGCCCAGGAGGAACATCCTTGCGAGCCCGCCGCAACACCGCCGACAACCGAGCGGCGAGGTGCTCACTGGAGAAGGGCTTGACGAGATAGTCGTCCGCCCCGGCATTGAGCACCCGAACGATCGAAGCCTCATCGTCACGCGCAGTAGCCACAATAACCGGCACATCACACACCCCCCGCAACATCCGAAGAGCGTCGGCACCGTCCATGTCAGGCAGTCCAAGATCGAGAACAACCAGGTCGAACCGCCCGGCAGTGATCTCCCGCAAGCCCTCCAACGCCGTCCCGACCGGCAGCACAGCATGGCCCAACCCAGTCAACGCACGGGTGACAGCAGACCGCACAACAGGGTCATCCTCGACGAGCAACACCGAGACCATGGCGCGCACCGTAACGCCAACCGCCACGAACAGGTGACCACCCCACCCACCAACCACACGAGACGACACACCAGCCCAACCGTGCGTGAGCACCCAACAAGCAGCCTGCGCGAGCACAAAGAAGGGGCCTCGTGTTCTCCCCGTATGGCCTGCCCGCAGGGCAACCGCGCTTGTCAAGGAGGTGCAAGCACGCTTTTCGCTTGCGCCTCCTTGACAAGTGTGGTGGTCTTTGACCAGGTCATACGGGGAGAACACGACGCCTTGCCCTTCCTCCCCGGAGGCCTGCCCAGCGGCGAGCGCCCGCTCTTCGTCTTGAAGCGGTCGCGACTGCCCATAGACGAAAAGCTAAAAGCGTCCTCGCCGGACCGGCAGGCCGCCAAGGATGTACACAAAAGCAAGACTCGGGCGTCGTGTCATCCCCGCATGACCTGGTCAAAGACAACCACCCTTTTCCTGGGAATGCAAGCGAAAAGCGTGCTTGCATTCCCAGGAAAAGCGCGGTTCCCTGCGGGCAGGCCATACGGGGATGACACGCAGCCCACCTGAGGGTGTGCGCGGGGCGCGCGTCCTACGACGAAGCTCCCGCCTCGCGGTCTCCACTCGCGTCCGGGTAAGCCAAGAACAAGGTGTTCACCGTGCGCGTATCCGTGCCACCCTCGGAGTACTTGGCCAACAACGCCAAGTACTCCTCGAAAAATGCCTCAAGCTGTTCCAGTGAAACCCGAACCGTGCCCCGGGAATAAGGGAACGCGTCGCCCCACCCGCCATCGTCGGCAGCATCCGCCCGTGCCCGCTGGAAAGCCTCCACGTCCTCGGCGAACCCACGGGCGTCCATATCCGCCAACACCGCCCGCACCTGCGAGTCCTACGCGCTGCGCCGAGGAAACCGGATATCGGCGGGCACCGCCCGCCACCACCGCTCCCGGCCGTGTGCCCGATCCGGCATCTCCTCCACGAACCCGTGTCGAGCAAGCTCCCGCAGGTCGTAGCTGGTGGCGCCGGTGTTCAGGTCCAGCGCACGCGCCAACGAGGCCGAGGTGGCAGGCCCGTCCCGATGCAATCGATCAAGCATCTGCTGCCAGCGGGGGATGAGCGAGCGCCTTCAGCTCCGCGAGGTCGGTGATCATGCGCGGCTGGTCCGGCAACTCGACGCCCACCACCGCGAGCACCACACCTTCTGGCCGTACACGGCAGCCGAGACGTCGGGGCCGATCACCGACTCCCCCCGGCACTGCGCCCACTGGCCCACCCCGCGCCACAGCCCACCGGTCCGAGCGGGCCACTACCCGGCCGTCCCGGTCCTGGCCATCAGCGGCGAGTTCGACATCGGCACCACCCCGGCGCACGCCGACACCATCGTCGCCCGGTACCCGAACGCCCGCGCGGTCACCGTCCCGTACGGCCGGCACGGGCTGTTGCTGGGTCTGTCGCCGGCGGCGAACTGCGCCCAGGCCGCGATGCTGGACTTCCTGGCGAACCCGCGCACGGACGTCCCGGTGGACTGCACCGCCCGGACCCACCGAATGCTCGGCCGGTTCCCGACCACCGCGCCCCTGCCGACCGGCGGCGACCTGACGGACGGGCAACGCGAGCGGATCGCCGCCGCCGCCCACACCGCCGAGGACGCGCTGGCCCTGCTCGACCCGGAAGCCGCCGCGCCCGCCGCGTCGGAGCCGGGGCTGCGGGGCGGTCGGCTGACCATCACCCCCGACGGCATCACGCTCGATGCCGCCCGCTTCACCGACACCCCCGTCTCAGGGGCCGTCGGACTGGACGGCACGACCGCCACCTTCACCGCCCCCGGCCTCGAACTGACCTGGACACCGTTCCGCGCCGGAGACTTCACGCAGGTCAGCGGCACGGTCGACGGTCAGGGGTTCGCCGTGGAGGTTCCGCCGGCAGGATGACCGCGTGACCAGAGGACTGCAGTACCTGGCGGCGTGGTCGGCATCGACCGCCGTCGCGGTGGCGCTGTCCTGGCTGGGCATCCGGTTCGTGCTGGACGCGGGCGTCCCCGAACGCCCGCGTCTGGTGGCCGGTCCGGTCCAGCAGTCCACGGTGATCCCGACGACCACCACGACAACGACGACGACAACGACCACCACGACCACCACCACTCAGCCCGTGATCGTGACGACCGAACCACCCGCGACAACGACGACCACCACCGCCACCACGACGACGATCCCGCTGCCATCCGAACAGGGCGCGTGGGTCGAGCAGAACGGCGAGCAGGTCTACCTGCGCAGCTTCCGCCTCCAAGGCGGCGTGGCGGCGATCCGGTTCTCGGCGACCGACATGGAGCCGATCTCCGCCACCCCGCGCGAGGGCTTCGCGACCAGCATCGAGCAACCCGCCAGCGCCGTGGTGGTCGAGTTCGCCGGCTTCGGCCACCGTTCCCGCCTCGAAGCGAGCTGGATCAACGGGCCGCAGTGGCGGGTCCTGGAAACGCGCTGATCCTCCGCCTGCCCGGACGCGACCGGGCAGGCGGGCCCGGACGCACCCGCGCACGCCCCCGCGCACCCGTCCGAACGCACCCGCGCACCCGTCCGAACGGACCCGCGCGGGGCCAGGCGCCAAGTGGTTCGATCATCGCCATGGCACACCCCGGCGAAGCGCACCACGACGACCTGTCCGAACGCCTCAACTGGCTGCGGGCCGGGGTGCTCGGGGCCAACGACGGCATCGTGTCCACGGCGGGCCTGGTGGTGGGCGTGGCCGGGGCGACCACCGACCGCACCGCGATCTTCGCCGCCGGGGTGGCGGGCCTGGTGGCCGGCGCGCTGTCCATGGCGGGCGGCGAGTACGTGTCGGTGAGCACCCAGCGGGACACCGAGCGGGCGGCGCTGAAGCTGGAGGAGCGCGAGCTGCGCGAGATGCCCGAGCTGGAGGAGCGCGAACTGGCGGAGATCTACCAGGACAAGGGCCTGTCGCCGGAGCTGGCCGCGCGGGTGGCGCGGGAGCTGACCGAGCAGGACGCGCTGCGCGCCCACGCCGAGGCCGAGCTGCAGATCGACCCGGACAACCTGACCAGCCCGTGGCAGGCGGCCTGGGCGTCGCTGGTGTCGTTCGCGGCCGGCGCCCTGATCCCGCTGGTGGCGATCGTCCTGCCGCCGACCACCTGGCGGGTGTGGGCGTGCGCCGCCGCCGCGCTGGTCGGCCTGGTGCTGACCGGCGTGATCAGCTCCCGGCTCGGGGCCGGCCCGACCTGGCGGGCGGTGCGGCGCAACGTCGTGGTCGGCACGCTCACCATGGCGGTCACCTACTGCGTCGGCCTCTTGTTCGGTGTGACGATCGCCTGACTTCCGTCAGCCGCCGACGCTCCGTGGCGGCGCCCTCGCGGTGATCACCCGACCTCCACACGCCACCGAAAAAATTCTTCCCACGGAGGTGTGGATTCCGCACGGAACGGGTACCCGCGACGGACTTGACGCGGTCGAGCGCGTCACCGGAGCGGAGGTGCCTGCTGTGACCCATCCCCCCACGACCCTCTTCGCCCCGCGCACCGAGAGAGCCGAGCGGCGGCTGTGGGCGGTGCTCGCCGCCCTGTTCATGCTGGTCGCCGGGGTCAACAGCGTGCTGGCCCTGAGCGAGGCCCAGTGGTGGCAGGGCGCCGTCGCGGGCGTGTTCATCGTCGCCGCCGCAGGCTGCGCGCGAGTCGCCACTCGCACCCGCGACTGACCGCCGCCAGGATCGACAGCACGCGCCGGGGTCGGCAGCACGCCGACCCTGGACGAGGCCGACCGGTGGCAGGACGCCGTCCCGCGCCTTTCCACCACCGCCGCCGCAGGTCTGCCCGCCGCAGCCTTGTCCACCACCGCCGTCGCAGATCCCCGCGCCGCGGCTCTGTCCACCACCGCCGTCGCAGCTCTGCCCGCCGCAGCTCTGTCCACCACCGCCGCAGCCTGCTCACGCGTCGCCCTCCGCACCCGCGACCCACCCCCGCCGGCATCGGCGCGCGCTGAAGGCATCGAAGGACTAGTCCACCCGGGTGTAACCCGCTGGTCGGATGGATGTCAACTGGGCGTGGGATTCCCCACGACGCCCTGTCGGACTAGAGCCATAACCGCGAATTCACACTATCGTCACAAGACCCCGGCAATCCCGGTGCACCGCCCCGCGTGGACCAAGCGGCCCGATCCGGCCGCGCGGACCACGCGCACAAGGAAGTGCAGTTTCCGCACAACGGAGTGCGGTCCCACGCCGTCGATCTCCCGGCGTGGCTCCACAGCCAGCCATGCAGGCCGAGCTGCCACGCGTCAACGTCGCGCGCGGCTTCGGCCATCTCCGTTTGCCCAGAAAAAGCCTCTTCAGGCGATGCCACGGGAGGGCCCGTTGTGACCCACCACAAGCCGCAAGGCCTATACGACCCCCAGTTCGAGCACGACGCCTGCGGTGTCGCGTTCGTCGCCGACCTGGCCGGTCGGCGAAACCACGCGATCGTCGCCCAGGCGTTGATCGCGTTGCGCAACCTGGAGCACCGGGGCGCGCGGGGCGCGGAGCCGGAGACCGGCGATGGCGCGGGCATCCTGATCCAGGTGCCCGACGCGTTCTTCCGCGAGGTGGTGGGCTTCCCGCTGCCCGATCCGGGCTGCTACGCGGTCGGCACGGCGTTCCTCCCCCAGGACGACGCCGAGGTCAGGGCGGAGATCGAGCGCATCGCGACGGAGGAGGGCGCGACCGTCCTCGGCTGGCGCGACCTGCCGGTGGACCCCGACCACGTCGGCCCGACCGCGAAGACCACCATGCCCGCGTTCAGCCAGCTCTTCCTCGGCGGTGAGGAGGGCCTGGAGCTGGAGCGCCTGGCGTTCGTGGTGCGCAAGCGCGTCGAGCACGCCACCGACGTGTACTTCCCGAGCCTGTCCGGCCGCACCATCGTCTACAAAGGCATGCTCACCGAGCCGCAGGTGGAGAAGTTCTTCCCGGACCTCACCGACGAGCGGGTGACCAGCTCCATCGGCCTGGTGCACTCCCGGTTCTCCACCAACACCTTCCCGTCGTGGCCGCTGGCCCACCCGTACCGGTACGTCGCCCACAACGGCGAGATCAACACCCTGCGCGGCAACCGGAACTGGATGGACGCCCGCGAGTCGACGCTGGCCACCGACCTGATCCCGGGCGACCTGGAGCGGATCTTCCCGGTCATCACGCGCGGCGCGAGCGACTCGGCGACCTTCGACGAGGTGCTGGAGCTGCTGCACCTGGGCGGCCGGTCGCTGCCGCACGCCGTGCTGATGATGATCCCGGAGGCGTGGGAGAACCACGCCGAGATGGACCCGCAGCGGCGCGCGTTCTACGAGTTCCACTCCACGCTGATGGAGCCGTGGGACGGCCCGGCGCTGGTGGCGTTCACCGACGGCACGCTGATCGGCGCGGTGCTGGACCGCAACGGCCTGCGCCCGGCCCGGTACTGGGTCACCGAGGACGGCCTGGTGGTGCTCGGCTCCGAGGCGGGCGTGCTGGAGTTCGACCCGGCGACCATCGTGCGCAAGGGCCGGCTGGAGCCGGGCCGGATGTTCCTGGTGGACACCGCGCGGGGCCGGATCGTCGACGACGAGGAGATCAAGGGCGAGCTGGCCGCCGAGCACCCGTACCAGGAGTGGGTGGCCGACGGCATCCTGCACCTGGCCGACCTGCCCGCGCGCGAGCGCGAGGTGCCGACGCACGCGTCCCTCGTGCGCCGTCAGCAGGCGTTCGGCTACACGGAGGAGGAGCTGGCGGTCCTGCTGCGACCGATGGCGCGGACCGGCGCGGAGCCGATCGGCTCGATGGGCAACGACGCCCCGTTCGCGCCGCTGTCCGACCGGCCCCGGCAGTTGTTCGACTACTTCTCCCAGTTGTTCGCGCAGGTGACCAACCCGCCGCTGGACGCGATCCGCGAGGAGCTGGTGACCAGCCTGCACGCCACGCTCGGCGCGGAGCCGAACCTGCTGGCCGCGGACGCCGGCTCGTGCCGCCGCATCTCGCTGCCGTTCCCGGTGCTGGACAACGACGAGCTGGCCAAGCTGGTGCACGTGGACGACGACGGCGACCTGCCGGAGTTCCGCACCCACACCGTGCACGGCACCTACGACGTGCACGGCGGCGGCACGGCGCTGGTCGGCCGGCTGGCCGAGATCAAGGTCGAGGTGTCGGCGGCGATCCGGGACGGCGCGCGGCTGATCGTGCTGTCCGACCGGGGCGTGGACGCGACGCGCGCGCCGATCCCGTCGCTGCTGCTGACCGGCGCGGTGCACCACCACCTGGTGCGGGAGAAGACCCGGACCCAGGTCGACCTGATCGTGGAGGCGGGCGACGCCCGCGAGGTGCACCACATCGCGCTGCTGGTCGGCTACGGGGCCAAGGCGGTCAACCCGTACCTGGCGATGGCGTCGGTCGAGGAACTGTCCGAAGTGGACCCGAAGACCGCGACCCGCAACCTGATCAGGGCGCTGGGCAAGGGCGTGCGCAAGACGATGTCCAAGATGGGCGTGTCGACCGTCGCCTCCTACACCGGCGCGCAGATCTTCGAGGCCATCGGCCTCGGCGCGGAAGTGGTCGACTCCTGCTTCACCGGGACGACTTCCCGGCTCGGCGGCGTCGGGTTCGACGTCATCG
The DNA here is from genome assembly GCF_050942485.1 of Actinosynnema sp. CS-041913. Lineage (NCBI taxonomy): Bacteria > Bacillati > Actinomycetota > Actinomycetes > Pseudonocardiales > Pseudonocardiaceae > Actinosynnema > Actinosynnema sp. CS-041913. The sequence continues at coordinate 6,482,923 of NZ_CP192037.1, forward strand.
CCGAGGAAGTGGCGCGGCGGCACCGGGTCGCGTTCCCGGCCGACGGCGTGCGGGCGCACCACCGCGAGCTGGAGACCGGCGGCGACTACCAGTGGCGGCGCGAGGGCGAGGCGCACCTGTTCAACCCGCAGACGGTGTTCAAGCTCCAGCACTCCACCCGCAGCGGGCGCTACGACATCTTCAAGGAGTACACGAAGGCCGTGGACGACCAGTCGCGGCGGCTGATGACGCTGCGCGGCCTGTTCGCGTTCAAGGAGGGCGTGCGGGAGCCCATCCCGATCGACCAGGTCGAGCCGGTCTCGGCCATCGTCAAGCGGTTCGCCACCGGCGCCATCTCCTACGGCTCGATCTCCAAGGAGATGCACGAAGTCCTGGCGGTCGCGATGAACCGGCTGGGCGCGAAGTCCAACACCGGCGAGGGCGGCGAGGACGCCGAGCGGTTCACGCCGGACGCGAACGGCGACTCCCGCCGGTCGGCGATCAAGCAGGTGGCGAGCGGCCGGTTCGGCGTCACCAGCGAGTACCTGGTGAACGCGGACGACATCCAGATCAAGATGGCGCAGGGCGCGAAGCCCGGCGAGGGCGGCCAGCTACCCGGCGCGAAGGTGTACCCGTGGATCGCCAAGACCCGGCACTCCACGCCCGGCGTCGGCCTGATCTCCCCGCCGCCGCACCACGACATCTACTCCATCGAGGACCTCGCCCAGCTCGTCCACGACCTGAAGAACGCCAACCCGGCGGCGCGCATCCACGTGAAGCTCGTCTCCGAGGTCGGTGTCGGCACGGTCGCGGCGGGCGTGTCCAAGGCGCACGCGGACGTCGTGCTGATCTCCGGCCACGACGGCGGGACCGGCGCGTCCCCCTTGTCGTCCATCAAGCACGCGGGCGGCCCGTGGGAGCTGGGCCTGGCCGAGACGCAGCAGACGTTGCTGGCCAACAGGTTGCGCGACCGGATCGTGGTGCAGACCGACGGCCAGCTCAAGACCGGCCGGGACGTCGTGGTCGCGGCGCTGCTGGGCGCGGAGGAGTTCGGCTTCGCCACCGCTCCCCTGGTGGTGTCCGGCTGCGTCATGATGCGGGTGTGCCACCTGGACACCTGCCCGGTGGGTGTGGCGACGCAGAACCCGGTGCTGCGCGCGAAGTTCGCGGGCAAGGCCGAGCACGTCGTGAACTTCTTCGAGTTCGTGGCGCAGGAAGTCCGGGAACTGCTGGCTCAGCTCGGTTTCCGCACGCTGGCCGAGGCCGTGGGCCACGCCGAGCTGCTGGACACCCGCGCGGCGGTGGACCACTGGAAGGCGGCCGGGCTCGACCTGTCGCCGATCTTCCACGTGCCCGAGCTGCCCGAGGGCGCGTCCCGGCACCGCACGGTGGCGCAGGACCACGGGCTGGAGAAGGCGTTGGACAACACGCTGATCCAGCTCGCCGAGGGCGCGATCGCGGCGGGCGACCGGGTGCGGCTGGAACTGCCGGTGCGCAACGTCAACCGCACCGTCGGCACCATGCTCGGGTCCGCCGTGACCAAGCGCTGGGGCGGCGCGGGGCTGCCGGACGACACCATCGACATCACGTTCAGCGGCACCGCCGGGCAGTCGTTCGGCGCGTTCCTGCCGCGCGGCATCACGTTGCGGCTCATCGGCGACGGGAACGACTACGTGGCCAAGGGCCTGTCCGGCGGGCGGATCACCGTCCGGCCGGTGCCCGACGCGCAGTTCGCCGCCGAGCAGCACGTCATCGCGGGCAACGTCATCGGCTACGGCGCGACCGGCGGCGAAATCTTCCTGCGCGGCAAGGTCGGCGAGCGGTTCTGCGTGCGCAACTCGGGCGCGCTGGCCGTGGTGGAGGGCGTCGGCGACCACGGCTGCGAGTACATGACCGGCGGCCGGGTCGTCGTGCTCGGCCCGACCGGGCGCAACTTCGCGGCGGGCATGTCCGGTGGCATCGCCTACCTGCTGGACGCCGCGGAGCAGCGGGTCAACCCGGAGATGGTGGACCTCGACCCGCTGGACGAGGCGGACCGCGAGTTCCTCCGCTCGGCGGTGGAGAAGCACTACACCGAAACGGACTCCGCGGTGGCGCACGGCCTGCTGGCGGACTGGGACCTCGCGGTCGACCGGTTCACCAAGGTCATGCCCAAGGACTACAAGCGGGTGCTGGCAGCACAGGCGCGGGCCGAACTGGAGGGCCGCGACGTCGACGAGGCGATCATGGAGGCCGCTCATGGCTGACCCGAGGGGCTTTCTGACCACCGAGCGGGAGACCCCCCGCAGCCGCCCGGTATTCCTGCGCCTGCGCGACTGGCGCGAGGTGTACGAGGAGTTCGAGCGGCCCCGGCTGGAGAAGCAGGCCGGGCGCTGCATGGACTGCGGCATCCCGTTCTGCCACCAGGGCTGCCCGCTGGGCAACCTCATCCCGGAGTGGAACAACCTGGTGTGGCGGCAGGACTGGCGCGACGCGGCGGAACGCCTGCACGCCACCAACAACTTCCCGGAGTTCACCGGGACGCTGTGCCCCGCACCGTGCGAGACGGCGTGCGTCGTGGGGATCAACGGCGATCCCGTGACGATCAAGCGGGTCGAGATCTCCATCATCGACCGCGCCTGGGACGAGGGCTGGGTCACGCCGCAGGAACCCCGTACCCGCACCGGCAAGCGCGTCGCCGTGGTGGGCTCGGGGCCCGCGGGCCTCGCCGCCGCGCAGCAGCTCACCCGCGCCGGGCACGACGTGGTGGTGCTGGAGCGGGCGGACGCGATCGGCGGGCTGCTCCGCTACGGCATCCCCGAGTTCAAGATGGAGAAGTGGCGGCTGGACCGCCGGCTCGACCAGATGCGGGCCGAGGGCACGCAGTTCCGGACGAACGTGAACGTCGGCGTGGACGTCACGGTCGACGAGCTGCGCGCGTCCTACGACGCCGTGGTGCTGGCCGGCGGCGCGACGGCGTGGCGTGACCTGCCGGTGCCCGGCCGCGAGCTGTCCGGCGTGCACCAGGCGATGGAGTACCTGCCGTGGGCGAACCGGGTGGCGCGCGGCGAACTCGACGCGGCGCCGATCAGCGCCGAGGGCAAGCACGTCGTCGTGATCGGCGGCGGCGACACCGGCGCGGACTGCGTCGGCACCGCCCACCGCCAGGGCGCGCTGTCGGTGACCCAGCTTGAGATCATGCCCCGGCCGCCGGAGCAGCGCGCCGAAACCCACCCGTGGCCTACGTACCCGATGGTGTACCGGGTCGGCTCGGCGCACGAAGAGGGCGGCGAGCGGCTGTACGCGGTGTCCACGGTGGAGTTCCTGGGCGACGCGGACGGCGCGGTGCGCGCGCTGAAGCTGGTCGAGGTGGCGGCGTCGGGCGGCCGGTTCGAGCCGGTGCCGGGCACCGAGCGGGAGATCCCGGCCGAGCTGGTGACGCTGGCGATGGGCTTCGTCGGGCCGGAGCGGGCCGGTCTGGTGGAGGGCCTGGGCGTGGACCTGGACGCCCGGGGCAACGTCGCCCGCGACCAGTCCTTCGCGACCTCGGTGGACGGCGTGTTCGTGGCCGGTGACATGGGCCGCGGCCAGTCGCTGATCGTGTGGGCGATCGCGGAGGGCCGCTCGGCGGCGGCCGGCGTGGACGCGTACCTGACGGGCCGGGACGTCCTGCCCCGTCCGATCGAGCCGACGGACCGGCCGATCGGCTGACGAGACGACCTCGCGGCGGGCGGCCAGTGCCGCCCGTCCGCCGCGAGGTTCCCCAACAGCCTGACCTCGCCCGGTGCGGGCACGTGTTCGGGCAGACCCACGGGAATCAGGGTCTGCCCCCGGGTGGCCTGCTCAGCGCACGGCGGCCAGCCGGAGGTCGGGCACCCGCAGCGACCGGCCGACGAGATCCCGGCCGCTCCACGCGGGGTCCGTGCCGTGCCACGACACCGATCCGCAGCCGAGCGTCGCGGTCGTCTCGCCGGCGGGCAGCGTGCCGGGGAACGCCAACGTCTCCCGCACCACCGCGCCACCGCCGGGCACGTCCAGGAAGAACCGCTCCCGCAGGACCTCGAACAGCCCGTCCAGCCGCAGTTCCGTGCCGTCCGCCCCGACCAGCCGGCACGAGTCGACGACGCTGACCTTCGCCGCCAGCGCGCTGCGGTTCACGGCGGAGACGGTGACCTTGGTGAAGTTCTCCGTCACCCGCACGTCCTCCACGGTGGCCACCAGCGGCCCGACCTCGCCAGCCGCGGGCGCGGCGAGCCGGCCGGCCAGCACCTCCTCGTGCGCGGTCACCCGGTCCACGGCCGACGTGGCCAGCCACGCCGCCGCGCCCCCGACCGCCAGCAGCACGAGCGCCACGCGCAGCAGGGCGTTCGGGCCGGCGCCGCGCGCCCGCACCCCGGGCAGCTCCCGCACCAGGTCCACGGCCAGCGGCGGCGCACCCAGCGCGATCGCCAGCGCGGCGGTCACCAGCGGCGACGTGGTCGGCAGGACGGTCTTCACCACCGCCGTCACGGCCAGCGCCGGCAGCAGGCTCCGCACGACCCGGCCGGGCGTGAGGAACCGCTTCCGCACCCGCGGCGGCGGGCCGGTGCGCCGCGCGGGCGCCCGACGCCGCTCGTGGTACGACCGCTCGTGGTACGCCCGCTCCCGGGAAGTGCTCATCGCGCCCCCACCTCAGGTCCACAACCGTGGCCCCACCAGCGTGCCCACCCGGTGATCGGGCCGGCCGGAGCACACGCCGGAGACCACCCGGACGTGGGACGGTCCGGGCAGCCGCGCGCCTGCCCGGACCGTCCACGTCGGTCACACCGGATCCGCCTCCCTGCCCGCTACCTGCGCGGCGGGCATGTCTTCCAGGCGAAGTGGTAGGTGGTCTTCAGCTCGGCGTCCGTCGAGTCCATGGTCATCATGCTGATCGCCTTCGGGGTGGTCGCCCCGGCGTTGACTCTCAACTCGGTGTTGATGTTGAAGTTCCGCTTCTCACCGCACGGCGCGTAAGCGACGGCGCCGATCGGGATCTGGTCGACAGCCTCCCAGTTGTCGTCATACGCCCCGTCGTATGAATGCGACTTGTACACTGTCTCCGACAAGCCCTGGAAGTAGTAGTTCGCCTTCTGCACTCCAGTGATACCGCGATCCAGCTTCGCGTACCCCCGGTAATCGATCTTCGCGATGCCGTAAGTGAAGCCCTGCGGCACCTTGACGTCGAGGGCCAGTTGGCAGTTCTTCCGGAAATCCGTTGCCGTGGTGCCCGGTCCGACCTTGGCGATGTACTTGCTGTAAGTGACGGTGAACGCCTGACGGTCGTCCGAGACCACCGTAGCCACGGAGCCCTTGGGGCAGCCCGAGCCGTTCACAGTCACCACATCGACGTAGATCACGCCCGGCGGTGGCACATCGCTGGGTGCGCCCCCGGGAGGAAAAATGATCGCTGACGAAGCGAGGGCGGCTGCGGCCACGAAATTCAGCATGAAAGCACCTTCCGACTAGTTCGCGCGGCGGCGATGATTGTCGCTATGTCGCGGCGGCGGCCTGTCCGAAAGCTAGCTGCAGCGCTTCCAGGAGAAGTGGTAGCGGGTGTTCACGTTGCCGTCGGTCGAGTCCATGGCGATGAAGCTGGTGCCCTTGGAGGAGCCGGCGTTGACCCGCAGTTCGGTGTTGACGTTGAAGATGCGCTTCTCACCGCACGGGGCGAACACGATCGAGCCCCACTCGGTGCTGTCGGTGGCCTGCCAGTTGTCGCTGTGCGGGCCGCGGAACGTGTGGCCCTTGCGCGCGGTCCCCGACTGGCCCTGGAAGTAGTAGCCGGCCTGCTGGAGCGCGGTCGCGCCGGACTGGAGGTGGGCGAAGCCCCGGTAGTCCGCCTGGGCGATGCCGAAGGTGAAGCCCTGCGGGTAGTTCACCTGGATGCCGAGCTGGCAGTTCTTCCGGAAGCCGGTCGGCTCGGAGCCGGGGCCGGTCTCGGCCAGGTACTCGCTGTAGGTGACCGTGAACGAGGTGCGGTCCGGTGACGGCGCGACGGCCGTGGTGCCCGCCGGGCAGCCGGAGCCGTTGACCGTGCGAACCTCCACCGTCACGTAATCGGGAGGCGCTTCCGCCTGCGCGGCGCCGCCCGTGGGCACGACAGCGGACAGGGCGAGGACGGCCGCTGCTAATGTGGTCAGCATAAAATGGCCTTTCTCCTGCGTGATGACGCGGCGGCGCTGTGGAAATGTAGCGCAGGATTCCGGCCCCCCGTTCCGCCAACCGGGTGGCAACCAAGTTTCAAACCTCCGCAGGTTGCCGGCGAAAACTTCCCGACAGCCCCGCTGACCACCTGCCGGGAAGTGCGGCAACTTTCAACCACACTTTTCCGGAAATACTGTCTCTCCCGTTCGGACGGCGCTCCGCCCTAAAATCCGACACACCGCCGAGAACAATCGACGGGCCGCCGGGATTCTTTACAAAGGGCACCGGCCATCACCCCATCAGGTGACCATCCGACCGGTATCGATGATATGTCGCCCCCACTCGCGGTGCAGCCTCGGGGGCGGCGGAGCGCATCGTTCGGAGGCCGACCGACACGGCCGGCGCACGTCGAATTCGACTTCGCATTGACGCCGGCAAACACCTCGTCGAATCAATCGGGCCGCGCGGCCACCACCCGCCGGATCAACTCGACCATCTGCGCGCACTCCGCCGGGTCCAGCACCTCGAACCACCGCGCCTCACGCGCGTTCTGGCTCGGGAACACCCGCGCCACGGACCGCCGGCCCTCGTCGGTCAGCGCCACGAACACCACCCGCCGGTCCTGGTCGTCGCGGGTCCGCTCGACCAGGCCCGCCCGCTCCAGGGTGTTGATCAGGTTGGACATCGCCGAGCGGGTCGTGCCCGACAGGTCGGCCAGCCGCGCCGGCTGCGTGGGGCCCAGGATCCACAGCTTGAACATCAGCCGGAACCCCGGCATGGTCCACCCCTGCTCGCGGTGCACCAGCGCCTCGTAGTCCGTGATCATCATGTACGCGAGGTGGAGCACGTTGTACGAGAGGCCGAACGCCTCCGCGTCACCGCCGAACTCCGCGATCCGGTGCCGCGCGAACCGCTCGTAGTCCTGCTCTGTCACCACGTCGTCCGCGACGGGAACCTCCTGCTCTGCCACCTGCGCATCCTCGCAGGGCCGGCCGGTCCGTGGAACGCGAATGCGGCACACTTACCGGCGTGCTCGGGACGAGGCGGTTCGGCATCACGGCGGCGATCGCGCTCGCGCTGGCCGCCGCCGCGTCCGTCGCGGCCAGTTTCGACGTCGTCACCGGTGAGGCCGCCGTGGCGCTGGACGACCTCGCCCAACTCGCCACCGGCCTGTTCGCCACGGGTTCCTGCTGGTGGACGGCCCGCCGGGCGCACGGACCGGACCGGGTGTGGCGGGTCGTCACGGGCTTCGGCATGCTCGGCTGGTCGGTCGGGCAGAGCCTGTGGACCTGGTACCAACTGGTCGAAAAGCGCGCGGTGCCGTCGCCGTCGCCCGCCGACGCGGGCTACCTGAGCATCGTGCCGTTCGCGTTCGTGGCGCTGCTGGTGATCGGCAGCCACCGCCGGTCCGAGCACCCGGACGCCCTGCTGGACCGCCGGTCCCGCAGCGCCCGGCTGGTGCTGCTGCTGGACGGCCTGATCGTGGTCGGCTCGCTGTTCCTGCTCACCTGGACGACGTCGCTGGGCGGCCTGGTGCAGACGGGCAACCCCAGCACGGCCGCGTTCCTGGTCGCCATCGCCTACCCGCTGACCGACCTGGTGCTGCTGGTGATCGTGGTGGTGCTCGGCGCGGACCGGAAAGTCGTGCTGCGGCCCCAGTTGCGGCTGCTCGGCCTCGGCCTGGTCGGGCTGGCCGCGTCCGACGGCGCGTTCGCCTACCTGGTGAGCGTCCAGGCCCCGGAGGTGCCGCCGCTGGCCAACGCGGGCTTCGTGATCGGCCCGGTGCTGATCGCGCTGGCCGCCCTCGTGCCGACCGCGCCGCACACGGCGCCCACCCGCACCGCCCGCTCGTGGCAGTGGGCGTACCTGCTGATGCCTTACGTGCCACTGCTGGTGAGCAGCGTGCTGGTGCTGCGCCGGACCGCGATCGGCGACCTGGCCCCGTTGGACGCGGTGGAGATCGGCTGCGGCTTCACGGTGTTCGTGGCCGTGATCCTCCGCCAGCTCGCGACCATTGTGGACAACGCGAAGCTGGCCGCGATGCTGCGGGAATCCGAACGCACCCTGGCGCACCAGGCACACCACGACGCGCTCACCGGGCTGGCGAACCGGGCGCTGTTCGAACGCCGCCTGGACGAGGCGCTGGCGGCCCACCACGACGGCACGCCGTTCGGCCTGCTGTTCGTGGATTTGGACGACTTCAAGGCCGTCAACGACATCTCCGGCCACGCCCAGGGCGACGCGGTGCTCGAACGCGTCGCCCGACGCCTGCGGGACTGCGTCCGCGACACCGACGTGGTGGCCCGGCTCGGCGGTGACGAGTTCGGCGTGCTGGTGAAGGGTGTGGACGAACCTGAGAAGGTCGCGTTCCGCATCCTCGACGCGCTGGGCGAGGACGTCAGCGCGAGCGTCGGCGTGGTGGTGTGCGCCGACCCGGACCCGGAGGACACCGCCGAGTCCGTGCTGCAACGCGCCGACAAAGCCATGTATGCGGCCAAACGCGACGGTGGCCGGGGACTGGTGATCCATCCCTGACGGCGGTGGTCGCTCGGCTCGCCTCGGGTGCGGGACCTCAGGGGCGAGTTTGGTTCGGGTGCGAGGTTGCGCGCTAGCGCCCGCCCAGCCTCGCCGCCAGTTCCTCCGCTTCGGACCGGTCGAACTGACCGGAGATGATCGCGGTCCCGCCCAGGATCGGTTCGTTGACGCTCGGCGCGGACAACACCGAAGTGTTGAGCACCAGCCCGATTCGCTGCCCCACCGACTCGGCGGTGAGCCGGCCCCAGGCCTCCGCGCCGCCTGGCGTGAACTCGACCTCGACCACGAACCCGCCGCTGTTCTCGTCGGGCCGCGCGGTGGCGCGGGCGATGTCGTCGTTGCCGAGCGCGGCCGGGCCGAGGACGAACCGTTCACCGGTCTTCCGGTCGCACGTGAGCAGTGGCAGGGCCGGGTCGTCCTGTCCCGCCAGCGGGTCCTCGTCCGGGCACCGGAACGCCGACACGAGCGGCTGGTGGTCGGCCGGGTTCGCCAGAGCCGGGTCCTGGCGCGTCTTCCGCTCCGCCTCGATCGCCTGCTGCTGCGGCGCGGTGGACGGCTCCAGTGCCCGCGGCACGCCGCCGGCCTGGCTGGTCGGCGTGGTGGGCGACTGCGCGGCCAGCACCGGGCGGAACAGCAGCACGGAGCGGCCGGCGGGCAGGGCGGCGGCGCCGGTGGCGGGGGTCGGGGTGCCCGCGGTCGTGCAGCCCGCCAGTACCAGCCCCGCCGGCACCAGCAGGGCCGCGACCAGGACGGCCTTCACCGCTTCGGCACGAACGCGTAGATGCTGGCGGGCGAGCCGGAGCCGCGCCGGTTCACGGTGCCGCCGACCAGGATGTGCGCGCCGGTCGCCGGCAGCTTCGCGAGGTTCGCCAGGATCTCCAGGCTGATCCGGTGTTCCCGGTACAGCAGCTTGGACACCGAGTAGGACGTGTCCACCGCGGGCTCCACGCTGAACGTGTCGGTGCCCAGCGCGCCGCGCCGCCCGAGCCGCCCGGTCCGCACCAGCCACCGCGCCGCCTCCAGCGAGAACCCCGGCTGGTGCATCTGCCCCGCCTGGTCGAAGTTGTAGAACGCCGGGGTGCCCCAGCGGTCCTCCCAGCCGGTCCACAGCACGATCGCCGCTTCGTCCGGGATCCGCCCGTGCTCGCGTTCCCAGCGCTGGAGGTCCCGCACGCCGACCGCGTAGTCGGCGTCGCGCGCGGCCCGTTCCCGCACGTCGATCTTCACGGCGGGCAGGAACAGGTCCTCGACGTCGAGTTCGTCGGCGTGCGGCTGGTCCTCGTTGAAGTGCGCGGGCGCGCCCCAGTGCGTGCCGGTGTGCTCGCCCTGCCGCACGTACTGGAGGTAGAAGCCGTCCTCGGGCACGGTGGCCACCGTGGTCGCGGTGAACTCCGGGTCGCCCGGGTAGACGTTGGTCCGGTCGGGATCGTTGACGTGCGCCAGGTTCACGAGCCGGTAGTCCCGCAAGCCCGGCGGGGCCGCCGCCCCGGCCGTCCCCGCACCCGTCACGACCATCCCGCCCACTGTCGAAACCACGCCCGCGAGCATCGACCGTCTGCGCACCGCCGACCACTCCTCCAGCTAGCCGTCACCCGATCCGGGCAACCTTAACCGCCGGGCCGTCACCAGACGACGACCTGCCGGACGGCTTCACCGGACGCCAACCGGGCGAACCCCTCGTTGAGCCGGTCCGGTTCCAGCCGCCCGGACAGCAGCTCGTGCACGGGTAGCCGACCGGCCTCGTACAGGCCGATGAACCGGGGCACGTCCCGGCGCGGCACGCACGACCCCAGGTAGCTGCCCTTCAGCGTCCGCTCCTCGGCGACCAGGCTCAGCGCGGGCAGCGCCACCGTCCGGTCGGGGTGCGGCAGCCCGACCGCCACGGTGGTCCCGCCCGCCGCCGTGGCCAGGTAGGCCTGCTCCAGCACGGCCGGCACCCCGGTGGTGTCGATGACCTTGTCCGCGCCGCCGCCGGTCAGCTCGCGCACCGCCTCGACGGCGTCCGGACCGCCGGCCACCTCGTGCGAGGCGCCCAGCCGCCGCGCCAGCGCCCGCTTGTGCGCCACCAGGTCCACCGCGACGAGTTGCGACGCCCCGGCGACCCGTGCGGCGAGCAGCGCGGCCAGCCCCACTCCCCCGAGCCCGAACACCGCGACCCGGTCGCCGGGCACGACCGACGCGCTGTGGAACGCCGCGCCGGCGCCGGTCAGCACCGCGCACCCGAACAGCGCGGCCACGTCGAACGGCAGCGACGCCGGGATCCGGGTGGCCGACTTCTCCGACACCACGGTGTGCTCGGCGAACCCCGACACCCCGAGGTGGTGGTGGGGTCGCGTGCCGTCGGGCAGCCGCCACCGCCGCCCGCCGCCGAGCAGCGTGCCGTCCCGGTTCGCCGCCGCGCCCGGCTCGCACAGCGCGGGCCGCCCGGCGACGCACCGCCGGCACGACCCGCAGGCGGGCACGAACGAGAGCACCACGTGGTCGCCGACCGAGAACTCCGCGCCGGGACCGGTCTCCACGACCTCGCCGGCCGCCTCGTGCCCCAGCACCATAGGCAGCGGCCGGAGCCGCGAGCCGTCGATCACCGACAGGTCGGAGTGGCACAGCCCGGTCGCGCCGACCCGCACCAGCAGCTCGCCCGGCCCCGGCGGGTCCAGCTCCAGGTCCAGCACCTCCAGCGGACCGCCGACGGAAGCCAGCACCGCGCCGCGGACCTTCACGCGACCACCAGCCCTGCCATCGCGGTCCGCAGCCCGGCCGGGATCTCCACCGGCTTGCGGGTCGCGCGGTCCACGAACACGTGCACGAAGTGCCCTTCCGCCACCACGTCGTCCCGGTCCTCGGGGTAGAACCCGACCTCGTAGCGCACGCTGGACCGGCCGAGCCGGCCGATGCGCAGCCCGGCGTCCACCGCCTCGGGGAACGCGATGGGCGCACGGTAGTTGCAGTGGGACTCCACGCACAGCCCGATCGCCGGGCCGCCGTGGATGTCCAACCCCGCCTCGGCGATCAGCCAGGTGTTGATCACCGTGTCCATGAACGCGTAGTGGACGACGTTGTTCACGTGCCCGTACACGTCGTTGTCCGCCCACCTGGTCGGAATCCGCTGCCAGTGCCGGTAGTCCTCGCGCACACGACCTCCTCGTCAGTCGAGCACCCCGCGTCGGCCCGCCACCCGCCGCGGCGCTCCGCTCGTCCTGCTTACGGCCGGCGGGCGGCGGGCGGAAGACCTCCGGCCGAAATTTTCTACCAGTGTTAGTTTTCGCCCTCGGACCGGTCGCCCGGACTCCACCGCCCACCCTCCTGAACCCCCGATCGAATGACTTCGACCCCCTGACCGAATGACATCGCGGCCACTTCTCGGGGCGCACACGACGTCCTCGCGCATTCCCGGCCGGACCACCGCTGCGTGACCGGACGGACCAACCCCGCACGCTCCGCGCCGACCGCCCGTCGATCGACTACCACGGAAACGGTGAGCGGGCGGGATATCTCCCCGAATTCCCGCACGGGACTGCCTTCCAATGGCTGATCTTCAAGCCGCACTTCTGCGGTATGACGACTCCCGCGCTACTTCCAGCAGAAGTCAACAACCTTTTCGAGTGAACCCGGATACAGCGAAAGAGTTACAGATTCCAGTTCGAGCAGAATATGACCCCTAACGCCGACTAAAATCACCCGTTGATACTTGCGTCGAGCAAGACCTCCACGGCGAGTGTCCAAAGTGGCTCCGCATAGCCCTATGGAGCGTCGCCGTGTTGGCCGCTTCCCGTCCCGCATTCGGCCTCACTACCGTCGGTCCGGACCAATGAGCGAAATCCGATTGGCGGTGTACTGGTGACTGTGACCGATTCGGACGTGGACATCGAACGGCCCCGGCTGAGCCTCGGCACAGCAGCGGCCCGGAACCTGGCCACGACCACCAAATCCGTCCCGCAGATGCAGGGCATCACGTCCCGGTGGCTGCTCAAGGTGCTGCCCTGGGTGCAGGCCTCCGGTGGCGCCTACCGGGTCAACCGGAGGCTCAGCTACGCGGTCGGCGACGGGCGGTTGACGTTCACCAACATCGGCGCGGACGTACAGGTCATCCCGCAGGAGCTGACCGAGCTGCCGCTGCTGCGCGGCTACGACGACGTGGAGGCGCTGACCGCGCTGGCGGGCGTGTTCCAGCAGCGCGAGTACGCGCCGGGGGACGTGATCGTGGAGGCCGGCCGGCCCCAGGACCAGGTGTTCCTCATCGCGCACGGCAAGGTGAACAAGATCGGCCAGGGCGAGTACGGCGACCAGACGGTGCTCGGTGTGCTGGCCAACGGCGACTACTTCGGCGACCAGGTGCTGGCCGGCCCGCAGGACGAGTGGGAGTTCACCGTCAAGGCCGTCACCCCCGTCATCACGCTCGCGCTGAGCTGGGACGACTTCGAGCGGCTCAACGGCAACGCGGGCGGCCTGCGGGCGCACATCCAGCACCTGTCCGCGCCCGGCGCGCAGCGGCAGAACGCGCACGGCGAGGCCGAGATCGACATCGCGTCCGGCCACGAGGGCGAGCCCGACCTGCCCGGCACGTTCGTGGACTACGAGTTGAGCCCGCGGGAATTGGAGCTGAGCGTCGCGCAGACCGTGCTGCGGGTGCACAGCCGGGTCGCCGATCTGTACAACCAGCCGATGGACCAGGTCGAGCAGCAGTTGCGGCTCACCATCGAGGCGCTGCGCGAGCGCCAGGAATACGAAATGGTGAACAACCGCGAATTCGGCCTGCTGCACAGCGCGGACCTCAAGCAGCGCATCCACACCCGCAACGGGCCGCCCACCCCGGACGACCTGGACGAGCTGCTGGGCGTGGTGTGGAAACAGCCGACCGCGTTCCTGGCGCACCCGAAGGTCATCGCCGCGATCGGCCGTGAATTCAACAAACGGGGCCTCTACCCGTCGAGCGTGGACCTTGGTGGCCACCAGGTGCCCGCCTGGCGCGGCGTGCCGATCCTGCCGTGCAGCAAGATCGGGATCAGCAAGACCCGCACCAGCTCCATCATGCTGCTCCGCGCCGGCGAGCAGAACCAGGGCGTCATCGGCCTGCACCAGACCGGCCTCCCCGACGAGTACCAGCCCGGTCTCAGCGTGCGGTTCATGGGCATCGACGAGAAGGCGATCATCTCCTACCTGGTCAGCGCGTACTACTCGGCCGCGATCCTCGTGCCCGACGCGCTCGGCGTGCTCGAAAACGTGGAACTCGGCCGCGAAGACTAGTCCCCGCAACGAGATTGGGAACCTGACGTGACCGTGACAGACCCCGGCCTCAACGCCGAAGAGGCCGAGCGGCGACAGAGCCTGAGCACCGCGGGCGCGCGGAACCTGGCGACCACGACCAAGTCCGTCCCGCAGATGCAGGGCATCACCCCCCGATGGCTGCTGCGCAAGCTCCCCTGGGTGCAGACCCAGGCGGGCACCTACCGGGTCAACCGCCGGCTCACCTACGCGGTGGGCGACGGGCGGGTGACGTTCACCAGCACCGGCGCCGACATCCGGGTCATCCCGCAGGAACTGCGGGAGCTGCCCGCGCTGCGCGACTTCCCCGACGACGAGGTGCTGGTCGCCCTCGCCGGGCGGTTCCAGCAGCGCGAGTTCGCGCCCGGCGACGTGCTGGTCGAGGCGGGCCGCCGGGCCGAGGAGGTCTACCTCCTCGCGCACGGCAAGGTGAACAAGATCGGCCGGGGCGAGTACGGCGACCAGACCGTGCTCGACACGCTGGCCGACGGCGAGCACTTCGGCGCCGAGGTGCTGACCGGCCAGGAGGCCGACTGGGAGTGCACCGTCAAGGCCGTCACGCCGGTGATCGCGCTGGTGCTGCCGTGGCGCGCGGTGGAGCAGCTCGGCGACTCGGCCGACGCGCTGCGCGCGCACCTCCGGGAGGTGGCGGGCAACCGGGACAAGCCGCAGAACAAGCACGGCGAGGCGGCGATCGACATCGCCTCGGGCCACGAGGGCGAGCCGGACCTGCCGACCACGTTCGTGGACTACGAGCTGTCCCCGCGCGAGTACGAGCTGAGCGTGGCGCAGACCGTGCTGCGGGTGCACAGCCGCGTCGCGGACCTCTACAACAAGCCGATGAACCAGACCGAGCAGCAGTTGCGGCTGACCATCGAGGCCCTGCGCGAGCGGCAGGAGCACGAGATGATCAACAACCGGGAGATCGGCCTGCTGCACAACGCCGACCTCAAGCAGCGCATCCACACCCGCACCGGGCCGCCCACCCCGGACGACCTGGACAACCTGCTCAGCAGGCGCCGCAAGACGGCGTTCATGCTCGCCCACCCGAGGGCGATCGCCGCGTTCGGCCGGGAGGCCTCCCGGCGCGGCCTGTACCCCGGCACGGCCGACGTGGACGGCACGCGGGTGACGACCTGGCGCGGGGTGCCGCTGCTGCCGTCGAACAAGGTCCCGATCTCCCGGCAGGGCACCAGCTCGATCCTCGCGATGCGCGTGGGCGAGCAGGACAACGGCGTGATCGGGCTGCACCAGACCGGCATCCCCGACGAGTTCCAGCCGGGTCTGAACGTGCGGTTCATGGGCATCGACGAGAAGGCGATCATCTCCTACCTGGTCAGCGCCTACTACTCGGTGGCGGTCCTGGTGCCCGACGCGCTCGGCGTGCTGGAGCACGTGGAGATCGGCCGCTACTAGCGGCACACCGGCGCACGGCGGCCGGGCCCGGCGCCCGGCCGTCCACCCACTCCTGCGCGCGGCTCTTCCGGGCGCACCCCCCGAACAGGAGAGCCAGCCGATGACCGACCTGGACGTCCCCTCCGCGCACCGGTCCGCGCGGGAGGTGCTGAGCTGGAGCCGCGCCGGCGTCGACCCGGCGCTGCGCGCCGCGGTGGACCGGCTGCCCGACTCGATGCGGGTGATCGCGGGCTACCACTTCGGGTGGTGGGACGAGCACGGTCACCCGACCGGCGCGGACCCGGGCAAGGCGCTGCGGCCGGCGCTGGTGCTGCTCGGCGCGCAGGCGGTGGGCGGCACGGCGGAGACCGCGCTGCCGGCGGCCGTGGCGGTGGAGCTGGTGCACAACTTCTCGCTGCTGCACGACGACGTGATGGACGGCGACACCACCCGGCGGCACCGGCCGACGGCGTGGACCGCGTTCGGGGTGAACGCGGCGATCCTGGCCGGCGACGCGCTGCTGACGCTGGCGCTCGACCTGCTGGCGGGCAGCGGCCACTCGGCGGCGGCGCCGTCGATCCGGGTGCTGTCCGAGGCGACGCAGCGGCTGCACGACGGCCAGGCGGCGGACCTGTCCTTCGAGGACCGCACGGACGTGCGGCTGGCCGAGTGCGTGCGGATGGCGGAGAACAAGACGGCCGGGCTGATCGGCGCGGCGTGCGCGCTGGGCGCGATGTTCGGCGACGGCCGGGCCGAGCAGGTGGCGCGGCTGCGGGAGTTCGGCGAGCACGTGGGCCTGGCGTTCCAGTTCGCCGACGACGAGCTGGGCATCTGGGGCGACCCGGCGGTGACCGGCAAGCCGGTGTACTCGGACCTGCACAACCGCAAGAAGTCCCTGCCCGTGGTGGCCGCGCTGGACTCGGGCACGCCGGCGGCGCGCGAGCTGCACGCGCTGTACCGCGGCGACCGGGAGCTGTCCGGGGTGGAGCTGGTGCGGGCGGCGGAGCTGATCGAGGCGTCCGGCGCGCGGGCGTGGAGCCGGGGCCGGGCCGACGAGCTGCTGGCGCGGGCGCGGGCCCACCTGCGGTCCGCCGGGCCGGCCGAGCGGGCGGAGCGGGAGCTGGACGCCCTCGCCCGCCTCGCCATCCACCGCGACCACTGAGCCCGCCGCCCACCGCCCACCGCCCACCGCGACGCTTGGCCCGCTATCCACCGCGACGCTTGGCCCGCCGCCCACCGCGACCGCTTGGCTTCGCCATCCACCGCGACCACCACGTAGCCCGCCATCCGCCGCGATCACTGAGCCCGCCGCCCACCGCGACGCTT
Organism: Actinosynnema sp. CS-041913; assembly: GCF_050942485.1. Classification (NCBI taxonomy): domain Bacteria; kingdom Bacillati; phylum Actinomycetota; class Actinomycetes; order Pseudonocardiales; family Pseudonocardiaceae; genus Actinosynnema; species Actinosynnema sp. CS-041913. Next base: position 6,499,564 of record NZ_CP192037.1, read on the forward strand.
GGCCCGCCACCCCTCGCGACCACTGAGTCAGGAGCCCCGGCATGGTCCTTCCCGTTGTGCTGCTCGCCTCGCCCCGGTCGTTCTGCGCCGGCGTCGAGCGGGCGGTGGAGATCGTCGAACACCTGCTGGCGCGGCACGGCGGGCCGATCCACGTCCGCAAGCAGATCGTCCACAACACGCACGTGGTCGCCGAACTGGAGGAGCGGGGCGCGGTGTTCGTGGACGAGTTGGAAGCCGTGCCCGACGGCGCGACCGTGGTGTTCTCCGCGCACGGGGTGTCCCCCGCCGTGCGCGCGGAGGCCGCGCGGCGCGGGCTGGACGTGGTGGACGCGACGTGCCCGCTGGTCACGAAGGTGCACGCCGAGGCGCGGCGGTTCGCGGCGCGCGGCGACACGGTGGTGCTGATCGGGCACGCCGACCACGAGGAGGTGGAGGGCACGCTCGGCGAGGCCCCGGAGCGGATCGTGCTGGTGGCGTCGGTCGCGGACGTCGAGCGGCTGGAGGTCCCCGATCCGACCAGGGTGTCCTACCTGACCCAGACGACGCTGGCGGTGGACGAGACGGCCGAGGTGGTGGCCGCGCTCCGGGGAAGATTCCCGGCGTTGAGAGGCCCGGGGTCGGACGACATCTGCTACGCCACGACCAACCGGCAGGACGCGGTGCGCGAGATCGCGCAGGACGCGGACCTGGTGCTGGTGGTGGGTTCCGCGAACTCGTCCAACTCGGTGCGGCTGGTGGAGCTGGCCCGCCGGCAGGGCGCGCCCGCCCACCTGGTCGAGGACGCGTCGGGCATCCGGCCCGAGTGGCTGGACGGGGTGCGGGTGATCGGGGTGAGCGCGGGGGCGTCCGCGCCGCCGCGGCTGGTGGACGAGGTGATCACCGCGCTGGGCGCGTGGGACGTCCAGGTCCGCGAGACCACCCGGGAGACCATCCGGTTCACCCTGCCCTCGTCGGTGAGGCCGCGATGACGCTGCTGGAGGCCATCACCGGTCCCCGGGACGTGCGGGCGCTGCCGCCGTCGGCGCTGCCGGTGCTGGCGGGCGAGATCCGCCGGTTCCTGGTCGAGCGGGTGACCCGCGCGGGCGGGCACCTCGGGTCGAACCTGGGCGCGGTGGAGCTGACCATCGCGGTGCACCGGGTGTTCGAGTCGCCGCACGACGTGCTGCTGTGGGACACCGGGCACCAGGCGTACGTGCACAAGGTGCTCACCGGGCGCGCGGCGGAGTTCGAGACGCTGCGCCGCGCCGGCGGCCTGTCCGGGTACCCGTCGGCGGCCGAGTCGCCGCACGACGTGATCGAGAACTCGCACGCGTCCACCGCGCTGTCCTACGCGGACGGGGTGGCGAAGGCGTTGCGGCTCAAGGGTTCCTCCCGGCGAGTGGTGGCGATCGTCGGGGACGGCGCGCTGACCGGCGGCATGGCGTGGGAGGCGTTGAACAACCTCGCCGGCACCGCCCACCCGGTGGTGGTCGTGCTGAACGACAACGGCCGCTCCTACGCGCCGACGACGGGCGGGCTGGCCGCGCACCTGGCCGCACTGCGCGAAGGCCGCTCCTACGGGCCGACCACGGACGGCTTGGCCGCACCGCGCGAACACCGCTCCCACGAGCCGACCACGGACGGGCCGGCCGCACTGGGCGAAGGCCGGCGGCGAACGTTGTTCGAGGACTTGGGCTTGGCCTACCTCGGGCCGGTCGACGGGCACGACCCGGTGGCGCTGGAGCACGCGCTGCACGAGGCCGCGGCGGTGGGCCGTCCCGTGGTGGTGCACTGCGTGACCGGCAAGGGCAGGGGCTACCCGCTCGCCGAGCAGGACCAGGCCGACCACCTGCACACCGTGTCCGCGGCCGGGTCCGGCGGCGGTCGCACGTGGACGGACGTGTTCGGCGCGGAGATCGCGGAGATCGGCGCGGACCGGTCGGACGTGGTGTGCCTGACCGCCGCCATGCGCGGGCCGACCGGGTTGGACGCGTTCGCCGCGCGGTTCCCGGAGCGGGTGTTCGACGTGGGCATCGCCGAGCAGCACGCCGTGACGTCGGCGGCGGGGCTGGCGATGGCCGGGCTGCACCCCGTGGTGGCGGTGTACGCGACGTTCCTGAGCCGGGCGTTCGACCAGGTGCTGCTGGACGTGGCGCTGCACCGGCTGCCGGTGACGTTCGTGCTCGACCGCGCCGGGGTGACCGGGCCGGACGGTCCGAGCCACCACGGCATGTGGGACGCGTCCGTGCTGCCCGTCGTGCCGGGGCTGCGGCTGGCCGCGCCGCGCGACCCGGAACGGCTGCGGGAGCTGCTGCGGGAGGCCGTCGCGGTGGCGGACGGGCCGACCGCGATCCGGTACCCGAAGTCCTCGGCCGGGCCGGACATCCCCGCGCTGCGCCGGGTGGGGCGGTGCGACGTGCTGCGGGACGTGCCGGACCCGGTGGGCCTGCTGGTCGCGGTCGGGCCGATGGCGCGGGCCTGCCTGGACGCCGCCGAGGAGTTGGCCGGGCACGGCGTCCCGGTCCGCGTCGTGGACCCGCGCTGGATCGCGCCGCTGGACCCCGCGCTGGTCAAGATCGCCGCCGCGCACCGGCTGGTGCTCGCGGTGGAGGACACCACGGCCACCGGGGCGCTGGGCGGACGCCTCGCGCAGGCGCTGGCGGCGGTCGGCGCGTCGACCCGGGTCGGCACGTTCGCGCTGCCCGCGAGCTTCCTCCCGCACGGCTCGCGCGCGGAGATCCTGCGGGCGCACGGCCTCGACGCGGCCGGCATCACCACGACCGTCCTGAAACGACTGAAGGAGCACAGTTGACCGCGCTGCAACTGATCCCGCCGGTCCGGCGCCGCCGGCTGTCCCGCAAGGTGTCCCTCGCCGGCGTCGACGTGGGCGGGGACGCGCCGGTCAGCGTGCAGTCCATGACCACGACGCCCACCGCCGACGTGGAGGCCACGCTGCGGCAGATCGCCGAGCTGACCGCCGCCGGGTGCGAGATCGTGCGGGTCGCGGTGCCGTCCCAGGACGACGCCGACGCGCTGCCCGCCATCGCGCGCAAGTCGCCGATCCCGGTCGTCGCCGACATCCACTTCCAGCCCAGGTACGTGTTCGCCGCGATCGACGCCGGGTGCGCGGCGGTGCGGGTGAACCCGGGCAACATCCGGAAGTTCGACGACAAGGTGGGCGAGATCGCCCGCGTCGCCGGTGCGGCGGGGGTGCCGATCCGGATCGGCGTGAACGCCGGCTCGCTGGACCAGCGGCTGTACCGCAAGTACGGCGGGGCCACCCCGGACGCGCTGGTGGAGTCGGCGCTGTGGGAGTGCTCGCTGTTCGAGGAGCACGGGTACACCGACCTCAAGCTCTCGGTGAAGCACCACGACCCGATGGTGATGGTCGCCGCCTACCGGCAGCTCGCCCGGTCCTGCGACTACCCGCTGCACCTGGGCGTCACCGAGGCCGGGCCGCTGGTGCAGGGCACGGTGAAGTCGTCGGTCGCGTTCGGCGTGCTGCTGGCGGAGGGCATCGGCGACACGATCCGGGTGTCGCTGTCCGCGCCACCGGTGGAGGAGGTCAAGGTGGGCGCGCAGATCCTGGCGTCGCTGGGGCTGCGCCCGCGCAAGCTGGAGATCGTGTCGTGCCCGTCGTGCGGGCGGGCGCAGGTCGACGTGTACAAGCTGGCGGAGCAGGTGACCGCCGCGTTCGAGGGTTTCCCGGTGCCGCTGCGGGTCGCGGTCATGGGGTGCGTGGTCAACGGTCCCGGCGAGGCCAGGGAGGCGGACCTCGGTGTCTCGTCGGGCAACGGCAAGGGGCAGATCTTCGTGCGGGGTGAGGTGGTGCGCACCGTTCCCGAGTCGAAGATCGTGGAAACGCTCCTCGAAGAGGCGGTGAAGCTGGCAGCGCCGGAGCCCGCCTGAGGAACGGGCTCCGGCGCTGCGCGTCACTCGTAGGAGATCGCCTGGAGCACGTTGAGGCGCGCGGCGCGGATCGCGGGCAGGATCGCCGCGACCACGCCGATGACGGCGGCGAGGAGCAGGTAGCCGCCTAGCTGCGTCCAGGGGATGCCGAGATCGGTGAAGCCCTCGTCCGCCAGCGCCCGGACCGCCGCGACCCCCAGCGCGGTGCCCACGGCCAGGCCGAGCAGGGCGCCGAACACGGAGATCACCACGGATTCCACGGTGATCATCCGCATCACCTGGGCGCGGCGCATGCCGATCGCCCGCAGCAGGCCCAGTTCCCTGGTTCGCTCGATGACCGACAGCGCCAGCGTGTTGATCACGCCCAGCACCGCGATGAGGATCGCGAGCGCCAGCAGGATCTGGATCATCACCAGCACGGTGTCGAGCTGGGACGCCTGCTGCCGCACGAACGCGCTGCGGTCCTGGACGGTGATCTCCGGGTTGTCCGAGAACAGCGGCTCCACCCGCTGCTGCACGTCCGCCACCGCCGTGCCGGACCGGACCTGCACGAACGCGTTGCTGAGCTGCTGGACCCGGAAGTCCCGCGCCGCGTCCACCGGCAGCACGATCGCGTTGGTGAGCACGTTGTTCTTCGCGTACACCAGGCCGACCGTGTAGGTGACGGCCTCGCCCCTGGTGGTCTGCACCGTGGCCGTGCCGCCCTGCTTGAGGTTCAGCGTGTTCGCCATGTCGTCGTCCAGCGCGAGTTGACCGGGCGGCAGGTCGGCGAACGTGCCGCTCCGGCTCTCCAGGCCGAACTGCCGCTGCATCGCCGCGACGTCCGTGACGGCGACGGCGAACTGCTGCGTGCCGTCGACCAGGATCCGGTCGGAGTACCAGCCGAACGCCGAGTCCACCCCGGGCAGCCGCTCCACCTGGTCCAGCCGGTCGGGGGCGAACGTCGCGTCGCCGCCCGGACCCTGCGCCTCGCCGGAGATGATCAGGTCGGACTTGACCTGGCCCTCGGCCACCTTCGTGATGCTGGTGGTGGCCGAGGCGAGGATGACGCTCACCCCGGTGATCAGCGCGATGCCGACCATCAGCGCCGCGGCCGTGATGGCGGTGCGGCGCGGGTTGCGCGCGGAGTTGCGGCGGCCCAGCGTGCCCGGCATGGACCAGGCCAGCAGCTTGCCGATCAGCGACACCACGGGCCTGCTGATCAGCGGCGTCAGCAGGGCGACGCCGACGAACGCGGTGAGCAGCCCGGACATGATGAACCACAGCGCGGCGTCGGAGAACCCGTACCAGAGCAGCCCGCCGCCGGCCGCGGCCAGCACCGCGCCCGCGATGGTCGGCCGGGTCAGCGGCCGGTCCGGGGTGGCGGCCTCCCGCATCGCCGCGACCGGCGGGATGCGCGAGGCGCGCAGCGCGGGCAGCACGGCCGCGAGCACCGTGACGATGATGCCCACCGCGAACGACGAGATCACCGCGCTGGCGGGCACCGCGATGCCCGCGAGTTGCAGGCTGCCGCCGCCGACGCTGCTGAAGATGTTGGCGAGCAACGCTCCCACGCCGATACCCGCGCCGAGGCCGACCACGGAGGCGATCAGTCCGATGACCACCGCTTCCAGCACGACGGTGCCGACCAACTGCTTGCGGCTCGCGCCCATCGCCCGCAGCAGCGCCAGTTCGCGGGTGCGCTGCGCGACGATGATGGAGAACGTGTTGAGGATGATGAAGATGCCGACGAACAGCGCGATGCCCGCGAAGCCGAGCAGGATGTAGTTGAAGAACGCCAGGCCTTCGCCGATCGCGTCGGCCTGGTCCTTCGCCAGCTCCTCGCCGGTCTTGACCTGGTACCCGTCGCCGAGCCGCTGCTGGATCCGTTGCCGCAGCGCGTCTTCGGCCACACCGTCGGCGGCGCGGACCGTGATGCCGCTGTACGCGCCGGGTTCGCCGAGCAGGAGTTGCTGCGCGACCGGCTCGGTGAACGCGGTGGTGAGTTCGCCGCCCAGCGAGTCGCGGTTGCCCGGGTAGTCGAAGATGCCGGCGACGGTGAAGTCCTTCTTGGTCTCCAGGGTGACGACGGACATCCGCTCGCCGACCTGGAACCCGCCGGTCTTGGCGAGGTAGGCGTTGATCGCGATCTCGTCGTCGCGTTGCGGCGGCCGGCCTTCCCGCAACTGCTGCTGACCGCCGTCGCGCCACGCCATGCCCATGCGGGGCGCGCCGGAGGTGGTGAGCACCTTGCCGTTCTCACCGATCGGGCGGGCGGAGCCCGTCACGTCGCCGACGGCGCTCCGCACCCCGTCGACCGACTGCACGGCCTTGAGGTCGTCGCCGCTGAGCGTGCCCGCGAGCGCCCCGTCCTGGTCGTCGCCCTCGATCTTCGGCTTGAGCGCGACCTGCACGTCCACGTCGGTGTAGATGGTGGTGAACAGGCTCTTGAACGAGCGGTCGAGCGTGTCGGTCAGCACGAACGAGCCGGACACGAACATCACGCCCAGCACCACGGCCAGTCCGGACAGGACCAGCCGCAGCTTGCGCGCCAGCACGCTCTTGAGCGTCGCCTTCAGCATCACACCACGACCAGTTCGTCACCGTCGAGGTGCTTCATCGTGTCCAGCACCGCTTCCGCGGTCGGCCGGTGCAGCTCGCGCACGATCCGCCCGTCGGCGAGGAAGATGACCCGGTCCGCGTACGACGCGGCGTTCGGGTCGTGCGTCACCATCACGACGGTCTGCCCGAACTCGCGCGCGGACCGCTGGAGGAACCCCAACACCTCCGCGCCGGACTTCGAGTCGAGGTTGCCGGTGGGCTCGTCCGCGAACACCACCTCGGGCCGTGCCACCAGGGCGCGGGCGCACGCGACGCGCTGCTGCTGCCCGCCGGATAGCTGGGTCGGCCGGTGGCTCAGCCGATCGCGCAGGCCGACCGTGTCGACCACGGTGTCGAACCAGTCCCGGTCGACCTTCTTGCCGCCGATGGCGAGCGGCAGCGTGATGTTCTCCTCGGCGGTGAGCGTCGGCAGCAGGTTGAACTGCTGGAAGATGAACCCCACCTTGGACCGACGCAGGTCGGTCAACCCCTTGTCCCGTAACCCGTTGACCTTCGTGCCACCGATCCACACGTCCCCGGAGTCGATGGTGTCCAACCCCGCGAGGCAGTGCATCAGGGTCGACTTGCCCGACCCGGAAGGCCCCATGATGGCGGTGAACCGCCCGCGTTCGAAGTCGACGCTCACCCCACCCAACGCGGTGACCGCGGCCTCCCCCGTCCCGTAGGACTTCCACACATCCACCGCTCGCGCCGCGGACTCCGTCTTGCCCGTCACCAGATCCTCCAGTGCCCCTCGCAGACGGCAGTCGCCGTCCCTCGGCAATGGTCCACGGTGGAGCGCGGTAACGCGTCCGGCGCCAACCCTGATTCGAACTCAGGGAAATCCCCGGTACGCGCCGATCCGAAGGTCGCGGTTCACCGGCCGGATACAGGTGGACGGATAACGATTCACCTCATATCAATGCAAAAGCTCGCCATTCCGATCCACTGACGGTTCGTAAGCAACTTTTACCAGCCCGATCATCCGACCCTTCCCGAAAGGTTCAGACACTCCGGGGAAGCAACACGACACAGACCGTGGCAACGACCCGCGATCCTTCCCACATGCCGGGAACATCGAGACAGGAGCCCTTGCCGGCCGTAGGGTCTGGCGTCGTCAGTGACCATGAACACTCGGCCGAGAAGATCATCGACCGCTTGAGGAGCTGGTGGTGTCAACCTTCCGGGTGCGCCCCTACACCAGGACCGGCGGGCGGACACGCTCGACCACGACGCTGGCCATCGAGACGATCGTGTCGACGAACGAACAGGCCCGACGCGACGCACTGACGTCGACCGCCGAACACCGGATCATCAGCGACCTGTGCCGACACCCCCATTCCGTGGCGGAAGTCGCGGCACGCATGCGACTCCCATTGGGAGTGGTCCGCGTACTGCTGGCGGACATGTCCGACATGTCCCTGATCAACGTGCACGAACAAGCCGGCCTAGCCGGCGACGGCAGACCGTCGATCGAACTGATGGAACGAGTCCTGACCGGCCTACGCCGAATCTGACCAACGCGGCCAGCCGACTGACAGACACGGACGGCACCACCAACCCAACCCGGCCCCGCCAACGCAGCCCACACACAGCCCGCGCGCAGCGCTCTTCGCAGTGGCGCGCGCAGCGCGCACACCCCCGGTTGGGCTGCGTGTCATCCCCGTATGGCCTGCCCGCAGGGAACCGCGCTTGTCCTGGTAGTGCAAGCACGCACTTCGCTTGCACTACCAGGACAAGGGTGGTTGTCTTTTGACCAGGTCATGCGGGGATGGCACGACGCCCGAGTCTTGCTTTTGTGATCATCCTTGGCGGCCTGCCTGTCCGGCGAGGACGCTTGTAGCTTTTTGACTCAGCGCGATCGCGACCGCTTCAAGACGAAGAGCGGGCGCTCGCCGCTGGGCAGGCCTCCGGGGAGGAAATGCCAAGGCGTCGTGTTCTCCCCGTATGACCTGTCAAAGACCACCACACTTGTCAAGGAGGCGCAAGCGAAGAGCGTGCTTGCACCTCCTTGACAAGCGCGGTTGCCCTGCGGGCAGGCCATACGGGGAGAACACGAGGCCCCTCTTGTGTGCTCGCGCAAGCTTTGGGTCGGTGTGCTCGCGCAAGCCTTGAGTCGGTGTGCTCGCGCAAGCTTTGGGTCGCGGTGCCAGTGCGGCCTTGAGGTTCGGCGTTCGTCCACCACCGTCCTGAATGGACAGCTCTAGGAAGTGGGCAGTCGGACCAGGGTTGTGCCCTCTTTGGTGTCCCGTACCGAGAACTCGGTTATCTCGTGCCACCTCAGCCCGACGGCCGAGTTGATCCGCACCGGTTCCTTGTCCGGGGTGGACGATCCCACCAGCCACGACGAGACGACCATCGTCTCACCGTTCCCGGCCTTGGCCACCAGCTCGCAACGAGTAGGACCCTTGGCGCCCTTGACTTCCAGGGCCACCGCGGTGCCCCACGGCTCCGCGGTGGCGTTGATCCTGGCCCACACACCGGTAGCGGAGTCGGTGCGGGTGACGGTGCCGGAGACGTCGGGGGCGTTCTTCGCCACGGCCGTCGGCCCCGGCACCGTCGAGGAAGTGTTGGGGTTTGCCACGTTGTCGTTCTGCGAAGGTGACAAGCTGACCGAGACTACCGCGGTCAGCACGACGAGCAGCACGGCCGCGGCGGCGGCCAGGAGCACCGTGTTGCGTCGTCGTCGTGATCGGTCTTGTGAGACGGAGTCCAGCATCGCGCGCACGGAGCGGCCGTCGGGGCGCTCCCCCGCGTTGGCGCGCAGCATGCCGTTCGCGTCGGCTTCGTCCAGGAGGTCTGGCAGTACGGCGAAATCGCGCAGGTCCAGCGCGCAGCGTCGGCATTGGGCGAGGTGGTTCTCGAAGGCGTCCACCTCGTCCTCATCGAGGATGCCGAGGACGTACGCCGCCACGTCCACGTGGTCCGGCCGCGAAGTCACCCTGTCAGCCCCGATCCTGCAATGCCCGCCGCAGGGCGCGGAGTGCGTAGTAAACCCTGGACTTGACCGTGCCCGGCGGCACGCCGAGCACCGCTGCCGCTTCCCCGACGGTGCGATCCCTCAGATACGTTTCGAGAATAGCCTCCCGGTGCTCTTCCGTCAGTCCGTTCATCGCCTCGGCCACCACTATCGCCGCCAGGGTGCGGTCCGCTTCGTCCCGCACGGCGGCCTCATCGGACGGCGTCAACTCCGACTCCTGCGGTCGGACGCTGCGCTTGCGGCGGTCGTCGATGACCAGCCGCCGGGCGACGGTGAACAGCCACGAGCGGAGCAGGACGGGATCCCGTTCCAGCTTCTCGGCGTTGCGCCACGCCCGAACCAGCGTCTCCTGCACGATGTCCTCTGCCCACTGCCGGTCACTGCCCGTCAATCGCATGGCATGCCCGAGCAGCGCACTGCCGAACTCCTGGTAGAGCCTGCGGATCAGCTCGTCTTCCAGACTGAGTTCCGGCCAAGCGTGATCTCTTTGGGGTTGAGTGCTGCGTCTGTGCCGCGCCACGCCACGCATCCAAGCGCGCGAACGGGTGTGAAGTCGAGGGTTTGACGGGAGAAAAAGTCCCCGATTTGTTCGTGAACCGTCACCGCATCGTGTCCGTACTTCCCGGTATCCGCTGCGTTGGCCGGACCGGGACCTCCGGTCGCTAGGCCCTTCGGCGGAACCCGCCAGCAGGAGAAAGGACCAACGATGCGTGGTCGACGTTCCCGAAAGGCAGTGCTGGTTGTTCCGGCTGCCGCGGCATTGTTGCTGGTCAGCGCCTGTGGCGCGGTCACCGGCAGCACTGCGGGCGGCCAGAACGGCGCGGGAGGCGTCAACTCCGGCACGACGACTCTCCAGCAGAACCCGGAATTCAGCAAGGAGCCGCACCAGATGCTGTCGGCCACCGAGTCGAAGCAGGTCGGCTGGTTCGTGGCCGACGCGGGCGGGTTCGCGCTGTACCGGTACGACAAGGACACCGCGAAACCGCCGAAGTCCACTTGCGACGGCGAGTGCCTGAAGACGTGGCCCCCGGTGCTGGTCGGCGAGCACACCATGACGTCCGGTGTGGACCCGACGCTGGTCGGGTCGGTCGCCCGGTCGGACGGCAAGAAGCAGGTCACGCTGGCCGGCTGGCCCCTGTACCGGTACACCGGCGACAAGAAAGCCGGCGACCTGGCGGGGCAGGGCAAGGGCGGCACGTGGTTCGCCATCACGCCGGAGGGCAAGAAGGCGCAGGCGAACGACGGCGCGGCGGACACACCAGGGTCCACCGGCGACGGCAACTGAGGAACCCACCCATGTCAGCCAAGCGCTTCAGCGCGTTCGTGCTCGGTCTGCTGGTGCTGTTCAGCTCCGCGTTCGCGGGCACGGCCCGCGCCGACGACCCGCCGGGCGGGGGCCCGGTGGAGCAGACGCCGCTCGGCCCGATCACCGCGCTGGACAAGGACCTGCTGGTCAAGGTCCGCCTCGCCGGCCTGTGGGAGATGCCCATGGGCGAGGAGGCGAAGACCCGCGCGGCCAGCCAGCGGGTGAAGGACGTCGGCGCCCAGCTCGCGAGCGACCACATGTTCCTGGACGAGCGGGTCGTGCGGCTGGCCGGGCAGATGGGGGTGGCGCTGCCGGACGAGGCCAACGCCGACCAGCAGTCGTGGATGGCGGAGATGCGGTCGCGGACCGGCGCCGCGTTCGACGACTCGTTCGCCAACCGGCTGCGGGCGGCGCACGGCTCGATCTTCCCGGCCATCGGCACGGTCCGCGCGAACACCCGCAACGAGGCCATCCGGCAGTTCGCCCAGGTGTGCAACCAGATCGTGCTCAAGCACATGACCTTGTTGGAGAGCACCAACATGGTCACCGACATGGGCCTGTCGAAGCCCGTCGCCGCCGGCGCGCAGCCGGCGCGGGGCACGGTGACCGCCGATCCGCTGCGGACCTCCCAGGCGGTCGGCCAGACCGGCCCGAATCCCCTGACCGTCCTTCTGATGTGCCTGGCGGGCGCGGTGGTGACCCTCGGGATCCTGCGCCTGTTGCGGCCCAAAACCGACGTCAAGTGAGAGGAGGTGGTGGCCGGAAGTCCCGACACCACAGCGACACCATCGCGGAACTGTTTACACCCTTCACCCGCCCGGTGCGGTCGTGACCACTCCTGCGCGGCCCCACCGGGCGGGTCGTCCCCTCCCACCACCTGCGAGTTCTCTCCCGCCATCTCGGAGGTCTCACCGTGTTCTCCCAGGTTCCGCTGCTGATCGCCCAGGCGACCGGCGGCGACCACGACGCCGGCGTGCGCCACGTCGCGCAGATCTCGGCGCGCCTGGCCTACGCGTTCATGTGCGCCACCCTGTGCTGGGGCGTGCTGATCGCGACCGGCTGGGCCAACAAGATCACCGGCAGACAAGGCCTGCGCAACAGCCACATGGTGCTGGCGACGCTCGCCCTGGCGTTCGGTTCCCTGCACGCCTTCGCGTTCACCCTGATGCGGACGGCCCCGTTCGCCTTCACGCAGATCACCGTGCCGTTCCTGGACGGCGGCCTGTTCCGGCACGCGCTGGGCATCGTCGGCCTCGAACTGATGCTGGCCGTCGCGTTCACCGCGGGGCTGCGCAAGAAGATCTACTACCGCAAGTGGTTGCGGCTGCACCAGCTCGCGTACGCCGCCGTGGGACTCGCCGTCGTGCACTCGTGGTTCGGGGCCACCGCCAACGGGAACCTCGCCCTGCTGTGGGTCGCGGGCCTGAGCGTCCTCGTCCCGACGGCGACCATCGCGCTGGCCCGCTTCCTGCCGCCGCACGTGCTGGTGCGGCTGGGCATGCTGGAGCCGGAGCCGGGCTTCGAGCCCGAGCCGGACGGCGCGGGCGGCAGCGCCCTGGACATCAGCGTGGACAACGAGCGGTGCCACCGCTACGGCATCTGCCAGGCCGAGGCGCCGGGCCTGTTCCAGCTCGTCGACGACGAGCGCCTGCGCTACGAGCGCAGACCGCCCCCGGAGCTGTTCGCCAAGGCGCGAGCCGCCGCGCGGGCGTGCCCCATGCGCGCCATCGAGCTGCGGGAGCGTGTCCGGTGAAGAACGAGGAACGGGTTGTCATCGCGGGCGGCGGGCTGGCCGGGCTGCGGGCCGGCGAGCGGCTGCGCGAACTGGGGTTCCGGGGCGAGATCGTGATCGTCAGCGCGGAGCGCCACCTCCCCTACCACCGGCCGGCGCTGTCCAAGGAGGCCATCAACGGCGAGCTGAACGCCTCGGACCTGCGGCTGACCATCAGCCGCGAGCTGAACGCGATCTGGCGGCTCGGCACCGCCGCCACCCACCTGGAGCCGGACCGGCGGGTCGTCGGACTGCCCGGCGGCGAGGAGCTGGGCTACGACGGGCTGATCATCGCCACCGGCGTCGAGCCCCGGCACCTCCAGGGCGCGCCGCGCCAGGACCAGCGCATCCACGTGTTGCGCACGGTGGACGACGCGATCGCGATCAAGCAGGCCATCAACTCCACGCAGGGGCTGGTGGTGGTGGTCGGCGGCGGCCTGATCGGCTGCGAGATGGCGGCCTCGGTGAAGTCGATGGGCCGGGACGTGGCGATCGTGAGCCGGTCGAGCACGCTGCTCGGCAGCGCGGTCGGCAAGAACATCGCGGACACCGTCACCGAGGCGCACCGGGCGCGGGGCGTGCGGATGGCGATGGGCGTGAAGATCCGGCACTGGATGCCGCAGGCGGGCGGGGTGGCGATCCACCTCTCGGACGGGCAGGTGTTCTTCGCGGCGGTCGTGGTGATCGCCGTGGGGGCCTCGCCGTCGGTGGCCTGGCTGCGCGGGTCCGGGCTGGTGCTGGAGGACGGGGTGCTGTGCGACCCCACGTGCCACGTGGTCGGCGGGACCGACATCGTGGCCGCGGGCGACGTGGCGCAGTGGCCCAACCTCCGCTTCGGAGGACGGCCGCGGCGGGTCGAGCACTGGCTCAACGCGGTGGAGATGGGGCGGGCGGCCGCGGAGAACCTGTTGGCGGGCAGGGAGAGTTCGCGGCCGTTCACCCCTGTCCCCCGGTTCTGGACCGAGCAGTACGGGATGCGCATCCAGGGGTCCGGCCTGCCCGCGATGGGCAAGGACACCACGACGCTGGCCGGGTCGCAGAAGGACCACCGGACCATCACCGGGTTCGTCGACGACGGCCGGCTGGTCGGGATGGTCGGGCTGGACGCGCCGACCGCGATGATCAAGCTGTCGACCGAGCTGTGGCGGCAGAACCGGGTCACGGTGTCCGGCCCCCGGCGGCGACCCCAGCACCTCGCGCCGCCCGACCAGCTCGCCGAGCCGAGGCGGACACCCCAGCCGGTGCCGTACGAGGCCCCGCCGACCCGGTTCGACTCCCCGCCGGCAGGGGGCGACGCCGCACCATCCCGGTTCGACGCTCCGCCGACGCACTTCGAGGTCCCGTCCCGACCGGAGCCGGAGCCGGAGCGGTACGAGCCGGACCCGACGCGGGTCGAACGGCTGGAGCCCGCCCGGTACGAGGTGCCCCGCCAGCAGCAGGAGTCGCAGCCGCTGCCGATACCGCCGCACGCCCCGGTGGTCCGCACCAGGGCGCACCCCCGGCCGCTGGTCCGCACCGGACCGCGGGACAGACCCCGGTGAGCCGTTACCCGGAGGCGGTGGTTCGGTAACCCGGTGCACCCAGCATCCGGACCCATGGCCGACCGGAGTGGCACCACCGTCGTCGGGATCCCGGCCCGCGACGAGGCGCGCACGGTCGGCGCGGTGGCCCTCGCCGCCGACGCCGGCCTGCACCGCGCCTTCCCCACGGGTACGAACGTGGTCGTGCTGGCCGAGAACGGCAGCACCGACGGCACCGTGCGGCGGTTCGCCGAGACGCCGCTGCGGTCCCGCAAGGTGGTGGCCGGCTCGGGCGGCGCGGGCACCGGCAAGGGCACCAACGTGTTCGCGATCATGGACCGGGCGCTGGAGCTGGCCGCGGACCGGGTGCTGCTGCTCGACGCGGACGTGCGGTCCGCGGAGCCCGCGTGGATCGGCCGGCTCGCGGACGCCGTGGCAGGTGCCGAGCCGGTGCTGGCCGTGCCCGCGTACCGGCGGAACCGGTACGAGGCGAACACCACCAACCACCTGGCGAGCCCGCTGCTGGCGGCGGTGTTCGGGGTGCACGTGCAGCAGCCCATCGGCGGCGAGTTCGCGTTCAACCGGGCGTTCCTGGAGCGGTCCCGCGGGTGGCACCGGCCGGACAGCGCCCACCTGTACGGCATCGACGTGTGGCTGACCGCGAACGCCCTGCGCGAGCGCTTGCGGGTGGTGGAGGTGCCGCTGGGGCGCAAGCTGCACAACTCGCCGTTCCCGAAGATCCTGCGGCTGCCGCAGCAGGTGCTGGACTCGCTGTTCCACGTCGTCCTGCGCACCGACCGGCTGCGTCCGCCGGGGTCGGAGGCGCCCGGGGCGCGGGCCGCGGTGGACGGCGCGGCCGTGCGGCAGGACCCGGCGGTCGTGTCGCGGGTGTCGGCGTCGGTCGCGAGGTATCTCGACGCGCACCGGGACGGCGTGCGGACGCTGTTCCCGTCGGCGTGCGGGGTCGGGCCCGCGCCGTGGGGTCTGCGGGTGACCGCGGACGACTGGCCGCACATCCTGGCCGACGCGCTCGCCGCCGTGGCCGAAGGGCGGTTCGAGCCGGCCCGGGACCACCTGGTGGCGCTGTACGTGAACCGGGTGCTGACGTTCTGGGAGGAGATCGACGGGCTGGCCGACGGCGAGGTCGACGCGCTGCTGGACCGACAGGCGGCGCGAACCGTGCGCGCGGTCCAGGGCAGGGGCATCGTGCTGGGCGGCACGACCGGGCCGGACCGGTTCGACGTGCGGCACTGGGCGGGCTTCAACGACGAACCCGCCCTGAGCGCACCCGTCCGGTGACGGCCAATCGGTGACGCCCGCTCGGTGACGCCCGCTCCCGTCACGCCCACCCGGTGACCGCCGCACCCGTGACGGCCGCCCGCTGTGCGCGCTCCGGCGGGAAAGACCCCGGGGCTGCGCGCGTCGAGCGGTAGCTGATCAGCGGAAAGTGGATACCCTGTGCCGGTGGTCTTCTTCGGTATCATGCTCGCCGCGATCGGGGTGTCGACCCTGCTGTGGCGCGATGCCGACGTGGTCGGACTGCCACCGGTCGCGGTAGGCGTCGCGCTGCTCGTCCTGGCCGCGGGCTCGATCGTGTTCGGCGTCGCGCGGCGCAAGCGCAAACGGGTCGAACGGGGCGAACCGGAGCCGGTCGGCTCGGTGATCGCCCGCGCCAAGGCGCTCCCCCGCCTGCTGCGGCAGCGCAAGGCGTACGGCCTGCCCACGTCCCGGCTGGCGCAGTGGGGCTTCGCGATCGTCTACCTCGTGTCGCCGATCGACATCCTGCCCGAACTGCTGCCGGTCGTCGGCATCACCGACGACGCGGGAGTGGCGGTGTGGCTGCTCACCAGCCTGTCCACCGCCGCCGGCCAGTACCTGAACTGGGAACGCGGGCGGAAGGGCAGCGGGCCGGAGCAGAAGGGCGCCGGGTCAGAACAGCAGGACCGCGAGCCCTAGCGCGGCCAGCACGTTCACGCCGGTCGACGCCGCGAACACGCCCACCGGCCGCCACCCGGCCTGCTTCAGCGCACCCGCCCGGAACTCCAGCCCGATGCTGACGAACGCCAGGATCAGGAACCACGTCCGCAGGTCGTTCACCACGCCGATGGCCGCCTTGCCGGACGGCACGTTCGCCAGGTAGACGGTCGCCAGGACGGACGTGACGAGGAACCCGAGCACGAACTTGGGGAACCGGTCCCATAGCTGCCGCCCCGCCGACACGCCGACCGGCTTCCGCTCCACCTTCAGCGCGAAGTACGCGGTCAGCGCCACCGCGACGACGCCGAGCAGGGCGTTCTGCGTGACCTTCACGATGGTGGCGATCTGCAGCGACTCCTCGCCCGCCAACGTGCCCGCCGCCGTCACGGCCGCCGTCGTGTCGATGTTGCCCCCGATCCACGCCCCGGTGACCCGCGGGTCGAGCCCCAGCGCCGTGGCGGCCAGCGGCAGGATGAAGATCGACGGCAGGGCGAAGACGATCACCAGGCTGGCGCTGTAGGCGAGCTGCTCGCGCTTGGCCTGCACCGCGCCCGCCGCCGCGATGGCCGCGCTGACGCCGCAGATCGCGACCGCCGCCGACAGCAGCGCCCGCAGCTTGTCCTCCAGGCCGAGCTTCCCGCCCAGCCACCAGGAGAACCCGAACACCACGCTGATCAGGACCACCGACTGGACGATCGCCGGCCCGGCGGCGGACACGATCACGCCCAGGTTGATCGACGCGCCGAGCAGCACGAGGCCGGTCTTGATGAAGAACTCGGTGCGGAACCCGCCGGACAGCCGCTCGCGCACGCCGGTCGCGCTGAGCACCGCGTTGCCCAGCAGCCCCAGCAGGATCGCGTAGATCGGGAACTCGACCGACGCCCCGATCCCCTCCAGGCCGGTGCCCTTGGTGGCCTTCGGGACGGTGGTCGACAGGTAGCGCGCGGCCCACGACAGCACGAGCACCACCACGACGCCCAGCGCCGCGTCGAGCAGCGGCTTGCGGGTCTGCTCCGAAGTGGCCATCACGGCACCAGGCCCGGCGTGATGACACCGGCCAGCGCCAGCCCGAACAGCGCCAGGCCGACGATCACGGCCAACCAGTCCTCGCTGATGCCCCGAGGTCGTCCGCCCATCGCTCACGCTCCACAATGCGGGAAGGCAACGAGCACCGAACGCTAGCGACCGCAACGGGAACCGTCACCGGCTCCCAGGATGTGGGAGTTCGCGGACACCGGCCAGCAGCGCCGTGATCGCCGCCATGATCCGTTCGGTCGCGGCGTCCAGCACCTGTTTGGTGGGGTTCGGCCCGTACAGGTCGGACAGGTCGACCGGCGGGCCCGCCACCACGTGCACCTTCGTCCACGGCCGCGGCACGAACCGGCCCGGCGGCAGCAGCTCCCGGGTGCCCCACTGCGCCACCGGCACGACCGGCGTGCGGGACTCCAGCGCCAGCCGCGCCACCCCGTTCTTGCCGCGCATCGGCCACCCGTCCGGGTCGGCGCTGAACGTGCCCTCGGGGTACACGATCACGCACTGCCCGTCCTCCAGCGACGACCGCGCCGGGTCCAGCGCCCGCCCGGCCCGCACGCTCCCCCGGTCCACCGGGATGTGCCGGCCCGACGACATCACCCAGCCGATGACCGGCGCCTTCCACAGGCTCGCCTTCGCCAGGTACCGCGGCACCCGGCCGGAGGCGAGGGTGAACGCGGTGAGCGTCACCGGATCGGCGAACGACAGGTGGTTCGACGCGAGCAGCACCGCGCCCCGGCTCGGGATGTTCGCCCCGCCCGCCATCCGCATCCGCACGAACAGCACGAGCAACGGCCACAGCACGTCGATCGCCACCGAGTACCAGAAACCCCTGCCGCGCCTGGGCAACCGCGCGGTCAGCGCCACCATCCGGGAGAAACTCACCCCCGGATCTTCGCTGCTGCCCCCGCGCGCGGTTCCCGCGACCCACCGAACCGCCCTCGACCGGCGGTGATCGCTGTTCGGCTAGGGTCGTCCCCCGTGACCGGGTTGAGCGGAACGCGTGCGGCGGTGGACCGCATGACCGTGCTGCTCGTCGAAGACGACGAGGGCGACGCCGTGCTGGTCGAGGCACTGCTGGACGAGGTCGGCGCGGACATCGACCTGCGCCGGGCGCGCACCCTGCGCGAAGCCGCGCCGCTGGTGCCGAAAGTGGACTGCGTGCTGCTGGACCTGGGCCTGCCCGACACCACCGGCCTGGACGGCCTGACCAGGCTGCTCGCGCTGCCCGCGCCCGCCGCCATCATCGTCCTCACCGGACTGACCGACGAGCGCCAGGGCGAGCGCGCGGTGGCCGCCGGCGCGGAGGACTACCTGGTCAAGGGCCAGGTCGACGGGCCCGCGCTGGTGCGCGGCATCCGGTACGCGGTCGGCCGCAAGCACGCCGAGGAGACCCAGCGGCAGCTTCGCGACGAGAAGCTGCACGCCGCCGAGAAGACCCGGCTGGAACGCGGCCTGCTGCCGTCCCCGATCCTGCACGGCCAAGGCCTCGGCCTGGAGGTCCGCTACCGGCCGGGCGGCAGCCGGATGCTGCTGGGCGGCGACTTCTACGACGCCGTGCGCACCCCCGACGGCACGCTCCAGGTGATCGTCGGCGACGTGTGCGGGCACGGCCCGGACGAGGCGGCGCTGGGCGTGTTCCTGCGCATCGCGTGGCGGGCGCTGGTGCTGGCCGACCAGGAGCCGTCGCGGGTGCTGCGCACGCTGCACGAGATCCTGGAGCACGAACGCCACCAGCCGGGCCTGTTCACCACGGCCTGCATGGTGACCATCTCCCCGGACCGGCGCTGGGCGCGGATCTACCTCGCCGGCCACCCCGAGCCGATGCTGCTGGTCGGCGACCGGGTGGTGGAGCTGCCCCGCGACCGGGCAGGCCTGCCGCTGGGCGTCCTGTCGGACAGCACGTGGAGCGGCCTGGACGTGCCGCTGCCCGCGGGCTGGTCGCTGCTGCTCTACACCGACGGCCTGGTCGAGGGCCGGGTCGCGGGCGACACCGAGCGGCTCGGCTCGGAGCGGCTGATCGAGCTGATCGGCCGGATCACCAAGACCCGGCCGGACTGGGCGAGCCACCCCGCGGGCCTGCTGGACGAGCTGATCACGTGGGTCAAGGAACTCAACGGCGGCGAACTGGACGACGACATGGCCGCACTGCTGATCTCGGACCTGGGCTGATGGTCTACCGCTACCGCACCCGCTGGCCGGCGAGCCGGCTGCTCACCGCGTCCGTGGCGATCCTGATCATCGTCTGCGCCGCCGCGATCGGGAGCGTCACCGTGGGCCTGGCGAGCCTCACCGACGCCCGGACGCTGCTGCTGGACACCGTCGGACCCGCCCGGAGCCAGGTGCTGGAGCTGGACAACGCGCTGATCGACCAGGAGAACGGGGTGCGCGGCTTCGCGCTCACCGCGAGCGAGGCGTTCCTCGACCCCTACCAGCAGGGCCGGCGGTCCGAGCAGGACGCGCTGGCCTCGGCCCGCTCGTCGATCGGAACGGTGCGGCCGGACCTGGCCGACGACCTGGACGCCATCGGCAGCCTGGCGGTCGGCTGGCGCGCGGGCTACGCCGAGGTGGTCATCTCCGAGGTCCGGGCGGCGGACGCGCCCCGGGCCGACCGCGCCGACGCCGAGCGCGGCAAGGAGCTGTTCGACAACGTCCGGCGGGCGGTCGGCGACCTCCAGCGGGCGCTGGACGACGAGGCGGGCAAGGCCCGCGCCGAGCTGGACGCCGTGGCCGACCAGGTGCTGATCCTGGTCATCGGGCTGGGCGTGCTGCTGGTGGTGATCATCGCCGGGGTGGCCGTGGTGCTGCACCGCATCCTGATCCGGCCGCTGGCGGGGCTGGCCGCGCAGGTGCGGCGGGTGTCGTCCGGCGACTTCGTGCACGCCGTGGAGACCGGCGGCCCGCGCGAGACCGTGATGCTGGGCCAGGACGTGGACGCCATGCGCGCCCGGATCCTGAACGACGTGGAGGAGCTGCGCCGGTCCAACTCGGAGTTGGAGCAGTTCGCCTACGTCGCCTCCCACGACCTCCAGGAGCCGCTGCGCAAGGTGGCGAGCTTCTGCCAGCTACTGGACCGCCGCTACTCGGGCCAGCTCGACGACCGGGGCGAGCAGTACCTGCGGTTCGCGGTGGACGGCGCGAAGCGGATGCAGGTGCTGATCAACGACCTGCTGGCGTTCTCGCGGGTCGGCCGGATCACCCGCGAGCACGTGCTGGTGGACCTCAACGACACGGTCGCGCAGGTGCTGGACAGCTACTCCGAGGTGGTCGAGCGGACCGGCGCGACGGTCGAGGTGGCCGAGCTGCCGTCGGTGCGCGGCGAGGCGTCGCTGCTGGGCGGCGTGTTCGGCAACATGATCAGCAACGCCCTGAAGTTCCACGGCGAGGACCCCCCAGTGGTGAGGGTCGAGGTGGAGCGGACCGGCGACTCGTGGACGTTCACCATCAGCGACAACGGCATCGGCATCGAGCCCGAGTACGCTGAGCGGATCTTCGTGATCTTCCAGCGGCTGCACCACAAGGACGACTACCCCGGCACCGGGATCGGCCTGGCGATGTGCCGCAAGATCATCGAGTACCACGGCGGCACCATCTGGTTGGACACCGGTGAGGGCGTCGGCACGACCTTCAAGTTCACCCTGCCGGCAGTAGAGGACACCGAGGACTCCGATGAATGACGCGATGAACGTGGTCGACGTGCTGCTGGTGGAGGACGACCCCGGCGACGCCCTGATGACCCAGGAGGCGTTCGAGCACCACAAGATCCGCAACCAGCTCCACGTGGTGCGGGACGGCGTCGAGGCGCTGGAGTTCCTGCGCCGCGAGGGCGAGCACGCCGACGCGCCGCGGCCGGGACTGATCCTGCTGGACCTCAACCTGCCCAAGATGGACGGCCGGGAGGTGCTGGCCGAGGTCAAGGCCGACCAGAGCCTGCGGACCATCCCGGTGGTCGTGCTGACCACGTCGGAGGCGGAGGAGGACATCCTGCGCAGCTACAACCTGCACGCCAACGCCTACGTCACCAAGCCGGTGGACTTCGACCGGTTCATCGAGGTCGTGCGGCAGATCGACGACTTCTTCGTGACCGTGGTGAAGCTGCCCCGCTAGGCCGGCGCGGTGCCGCCGTACGCCGCCAGGAACGTCCGCACGGCCTCGTCGGCGAACCGGTGGAGTTCCTCGGTGGAGTACGGCTCCGGGTCGAACATGGCCCGGTTCAGCGGCACGGACAGCGCCAGCCAGACGAACTGCTGCGCCGCCAGCAGCGGGTCCGGCGTGTCCAGCCGTCCCTGGTCGGTGAGCTGGGCGAAGCGGAGCGCCATCCGCTCGTAGCCGCGTTCGGGGCCGGAGGCGTACCAGGTGCGGGCCAGGTCGGGGAACCTGTCGGCCTCGCCGATGACGACCCGGCGCATCCGGACCAGGTGCGGCTGGGTGACGACGGTGACCAGCTTGCGGGCGATCTCGCGGAGGTCCTGTTCGAGGTCGGTGCTGTCCGGCAGGTGGTCGAGCACGGCGTCGGACCGCTGCCCGCCTGCCCGGATGTCGGCCGTGATGATCTCGGTGAACAGCCGTTCCTTGTCCGCGAAGTGCTTGTACACGGTCTGCTTGGACACTTCGGCGAGGGCGGCGATCTCGTCCATGCTGGTGCCCTGGTAGCCGTTGCGCAGGAAGACCGTGCGGGCGGCGTCCAGGATGGCGCGGCGCTTGCGGGCGGATCTGGTCTCCTCCATGGGACGTGACAGTACTGGACGGACCAGTACTCCCATCAGTACTGTACGGTCTAGTTCTCTACGGGAGGTAGTCATGTCATTGGCGCGTTCGCAGGACGGCACCACGATCGGGTACACCCGCACCGGCTCGGGCCCGGCCGTGGTGCTGGTGGACGCCGCGAGCTGCTACCGGGACTCCGGGCCGCTGCCCGCCCTGGCGGAGGCACTGGCGTCCGATTTCACCGTCTACACCTACGACCGGCGCGGACGGGGCGAGAGCGGCGACACCTTGCCGTACGCCGTCGAGCGGGAAGTCAAGGACCTGCGGGCGCTGATCGACGTGGCCGGCGGGACGGCGTTCGTGCACGGCTTCTCGTCCGGGGCGGTGCTGGCCCTGCACGCCGCCGCGCAGGGCCTGCCGATCCGGGCCCTGTCCCTGCTGGAGCCGCCGCTGGACGAGTCGCCGGTCGAGGACACCGCGCTGAGCGCGGAGATCACCGCGCTGGTCGACGCCGGGCGGCCGGCCGACGCGCTGCTGCACTTCCACACGACAGTCGGCGTGCCGGAGGAGATCGTGGCCGGGATGCGGCAGTCACCGCAGTGGCCCGAACTGGTCGCGTTGGCGCACACGCTGGTGTACGACCTGGCGATCGTCGGGAAGGCGCCGGACTTCACCGCGATCTCGGCGCCGACGCTGGTCGTGGACAGCAGTCATACCGACGAGCGACTGCGGGCGTGGGCGGACGGCGTGGCAGCGAACCTGCCCGGCGCCGCACGCCGCACACTGCCCGGCGAATGGCACGGCGTGGCGCCGGAAGTGCTGGCTCCCGTGCTGGCCGAGCACTTCAGCGCGGCGGTTCAGCGGACCGAGTAGCGCGGCATCCCGTTCGGTTGTCCGACTCGGTTGGCTGCGCAGGCCGTCGTCGGCGCGGAATCCGTGCACCCCGGGCGCAACCTCAAGGATTCCGGGTTCGGTCCGATCCATGCAGGGTCCTACTTGCCGACAACCTCGGGGTGCTTCTCCAGATAGCTGCGGACGAACGGGCATTCCGGGACGACTTCGAGGCCACGCTCACGCACGTCCTCCAGCGCCTGCCGGACCAGGGCGCTACCGAGCCCCTTGCCCTCGACGCTCACCTCGGTGTGGGTGAACGTGATCCGGCCAGGCTCCAGGACGTACTCGGCGACCCCGCCCAACTCCCCGTCGAGGAACACCTCGAACCTCGACTCGTCGGCGTTGTCGGACACGCTCACAGCCACATCGACTCCAGTGTTCTCGGCGGGGTTTGTGGTAAAAACGCAGGTAGACGTCCTGCTGGTAGCCTACGCTTGATCACTCGATCGGGCGAAGTCCACCGATTCCGGGCACTATCCGGACGCGGATTTCGTTGCCGTAAACAAGGAGCGCGGCACGGCGGCGAGGTACATCGCAAGGCTGGGGCGGAGCCATATCTTCGGGCGTCGCACCGGTAAGCATGAGTCCGGTAAGCATGGGCCCCGGTAAGCATGGGGCGGTGGGCAAGGCGGCGGCAGGCCTGGCACCGGCGCGCATGGCGAGGGCAAGGGCGGGCAGGGCGCCTGGCAGCCGGCCACCAGGCAGGCTCGGCACGGCGTCACCCAGGCCAGGAGTCACGAGACCCACCGTAACCGCGCAGTGCCGTAACCGCGCAGTGCAAGATTGCGCGATGGACGTCTACCTGCTGATCCTGGGCGACCACCTGCCGGACCCGACCTCGGGCCGGGTGGTCAGCGAGGCCGAACGGCTGCGCGCGATCGTGGAGCAAGCCGTCGTGGCCGAGGAGGCGGGCTTCACCGGAGTGGCGATCGGCGAGCACCACTTCACGCGGTACATCGTGAGCGCCCCGGAACTGCTGCTGGCGACCATCGCGGAACGCACCACCACGCTCCGCCTCTCGACCGGCGTCACCCTGCTCGCCCACCACGACCCGGTCCGGGTGGCCGAGGAACTCGCGATGCTCGACGTCCTGTCCGGCGGCCGGGCGGAGATGATCGTTGCCCGAGGGGTGTCCCAGCGCACCGACCTGGCGTTCGGGGTGCAGGACGATCTGCGGGCGAGGTTCGACGAGAACCTGCGGCTGCTCCTGCGGTTGTTGGAGGAGCCGCACGTGACCTGGAACGGCAGGTTCCGCAGTCCGCTGACCGACGTGACCACGACCCCGCGCCCGATCCAGCGGCCCCGGCCCCTGGTGTGGATCGGCAGCGGCTCGGCGGTCTCGGCGGATCTGGCGGTCGAGTTGGAGCTTCCGCTCATGCTGCCCAGCACCCTGCGTGACCCGAGTACCCACCGCGCCGTCGTGGAGCGGTATCGGGCTGCCATGAACGGGCGGGGGCGGGTTGCTCTGCCCAGTCACGTGTTCGTCGCGCCGACTGCGTCCGAGGCGCGTGCGACGTGGCGGCCTCATCTCGCGGCGTACGCGCAGTTCGCCGATCCGTGGCGGGGGGACGGCGGGGTGGACATGGCCGCGCTGATGGATGGCGCGGCGGTGTGTGGCGATCCGGCGGAGGTCACCGATCGGCTCAATCGGTTGAGTGAGTTGTTGGGGCTTGACGCTCAGTTGGTGATGGTCGACATCGGTGGTCTGCCGCACTCGGCGGTGTTGGACGCGATCCGGTTGTTCGGCGCGGAGGTGTTGCCTGGTCTCAAGTCCTGAGTCCTCAGACCCGACAGACCCGACAGACCCGGCAGATCCGACAGACCCGGCAGATCCGACAGACCCGGCAGATCCGACAGACCCGGCAGGCGCGGCAGATCCGGCAGGCACGGCAGGGCCCGGCAAGCGCGGCAGGGCCCGGCAGGCGCGGCACACCCGACAAGCGCGGCAGGACCCGGCAGGCGCGGCACACCCGACGAGCGCGGCAGGACCCGGCCTGCACCTGAGCGGCCGGGTCCTGCCGGGGTTCTGGCGGGAGACCGGGGGTTCGAGCTCGAAGCTCAGCGCTTGAGCCGCACCACCACCAACCGCTGCGTGGCACGGGTGAGGGCGACGTACCGCTCAGCCGCCGTCATCCGCTCCGGCTCCACCACGACCACGGTGTCGAACTCCAACCCCTTGGCCGCAGCAGGCGTCAACCCACCCTCGTACCCGATCACCGCGAAAGTCCCCGAAGAAGCGCACAACCGCGAAACGACCGCCAAATCCTCCACCACCATCTCCACCGGCGACTCCCCCGACCGCACCGACGTGGGCAACACCGCCGAAGGATCCAGCTCCGCCAACGCCGAAGCGGCATACTCCATGACCGCCGCAGGAGTCCGGTAGTTGACGCTCAACCGCCGATGAACCCACCGGTCACGCACGTAGGGCGACAGCAGCGACCCCCAAGACCGCACCCCCGCTTCCGCCTGACGCTGGGCCAGATCACCGACGATCGTCATGGAACGGTTGGGGCTGCGGCGCATCAGCACCCGCCACTCCATTTCGGACAGTTCCTGCGCCTCGTCCACCACCACGTGCCCGTAGGTCCACTCCCGGTCGGCCGCCGCGCGCTCGGCCACCGTCCGGTGGTCGCGGAACGTGTGGCGGTCGGCCAGCCATTCCGCGTTGACCAGGTCCACGGCCCGGAGTTCTTCCGAGTACATCTCCGCATCGGTGTCGATCACCTCCAGCACGCCTTGCGCGTACGAGACCTCCTCGGCGCGTTCCCGTTCCGCCTCCCGCTCGGCGTCGCCGGACGTGCCGAGCAGTTCGGCCGCCTCGTCCAGCAGCGGCACGTCGGACACCGTCCACGCCCGACCGTTCGACCGGTACAGCTCCGGGTACCCGAGGGCGAAGCACCGGCCCTCGTACAGGTCGGCCAGCAGTCGCCGCGCGGTGAGGGTGGGCCACAGCGCGTCGACGGCTTTGCGCAGGTCGGGGTTGTCGTCGAGGTCCCGTCGCACGTCCGCGGCGAGTTCCGGCCAGTCCTCGCCGATCAGCGCCGTCGCCCGGCGGACGAGCACGTCGGCCAGGGTGTCGTGGAACACCTGGCGGGCTTCGTTGTGCAGCAGGCCGCTCGCCCGTGCCTTGTCCCGTGCGGCGAGCGCGGCCGAGGCGTCGACGTGCACGGTCACGTCCTCCAATTCGACCGGCATCGGGTTCTCCGGCAGTTCCTGGCGGTCGGAGATGGCTTCCCGCAGCAGGTCCACGGCCGCCAGGCCGCCCTTGAGGCCTTGGACTTCGGGGGTGTCCTCCAGGGTCGTCCGGATGCCGGGGAACAGTTCGCCGGGTGTCGCGAACACGACGTCGGTCTCGCCCAGTGACGGCAGCACGTCCCCGATGTAGCGCAGGAATCCCGGGTTGGGCCCGACGACGAGCACGCCTTGCCGGGAGAGGCGTTCCCGCTGGGTGTAGAGCAGGTAGGCGACACGGTGCAGGGCGACGGCCGTCTTGCCGGTGCCGGGACCTCCTTCGACGACCAGCACGCCGCGGTGGTCGAGTCGGATGATCTCGTCCTGTTCGGCCTGGATGGTCGCCACGATGTCCCGCATGGTTTCGCCGCGGGGCGCGTCCAGTGCCTCCAGCAGGGTGCCGCCGAGTTCGAGTTCGTCGTCGTGGAAGCTTTCCAGCCGGCGTCCGCGGGTGCGGAAATGCCGCCGTCTGGTGAGGCCTTCCGGGTGTGCGCCGGTGGCGGTGTAGAACGGGCGGGCGATCGGCGCGCGCCAGTCGGTGAGCGCCGGCCGGTAGTCGTCTTCCGGGTCGTACAACCCGATTCGGCCGATGTAGGTGCGGCTGCCGTCGGCGTGGTCGGTGCGGCCGAAGCACAGCCCTTCGTCCGCCACCGTCAGCCTCCCCACCTGCTCGGACAGCGTCCGGACGGCCACCTCGCGGTGCCAGCGCTGTTCGTCCGGGTCGAGCAGGGCGGCGGCCAGCTCGGCCTTCGCCGCGGCCCGCTCGCGGTCGAGCCGGCGGTAGAGGGAAGAAAGCAGTCGTTGTTCCGTGGACAATTCCCCTGTTGCCACGCTTGCCCCCTGTGATACAGTAGGTTGTATCGTTACCTCACCTATCGTGATGAGGTAACCCCTATTTATACCACGGGCTTCGCTATTCGCGCGATCCCATTCGGGTGAGCAGTGCCCGTTATTCGATCTTCGCGGTGTCCGCCAGGGCGGCCCGCTGTCTGCGCAGCGGCACGATCAGGGGCGTGCCGGTCTCGGGGTCGCTGATCACCCGGCAGGGCAGGCCGAACACGTGCTCCACCAACTCCGCCGACACGATGTCGGCCGGGTTGCCCTGCGCCACGATGCCCTCGTCGGGCTTCATGGCGATCAGGTGGGTGGCGTACCGGCAGGCCTGGTTCAGGTCGTGCAGCACGGCGACCAGCGTGTGCCCGCCGTCTTCGTGCAGCTCCGCGCACAGGTCGAGCACTTCGACCTGGTGCGCGATGTCGAGGAACGTGGTCGGCTCGTCCAGCAGCAGGATGGACGTCTGCTGCGCGAGCACCATGGCCAGCCACACGCGCTGCCGCTGCCCGCCGGACAGCTCGTCCACCAGCCGGTCCGCCAGGTCGTGCACGCCGGTCAGGTGCATGGCCTGCGCGGTGGTCTCCTCGTCCTCGACGGACCACTGCCGCAGCAGCCGCTGGTGCGGGTAACGGCCTCGGGCGACCAGTTCGCCCACCGTGATGCCGCCGGGCGCGATGGACGACTGCGGCAGCAGCCCGAGCCGCCGAGCGACCTCTTTGGACCGATAGGACGAGATGACCTCCCCGTCCAGGTACACGGCGCCGGCCCGGGGCTTCAGCATCCGGGCGAGCGCTTTGAGCAAAGTGGACTTCCCGCACGCGTTGGGTCCGACGATGACGGTGAACGAGCCGTCCGGGATCTCGACGTCCAGCCCGCCCACGACCCGCCGCGAGTCGTAGGCCAGGGTCAGGTCCTCGGCACGCAGTCGGGTCGTCATCGCCCGCTCCCCTTTCGCCATTCCCGGGCTCGCGGCGGCACCACGACGTCGCCCATCTCCAGCAGCGCCGAGCCCGGACCCGGTGAGCAGGGCGCGTTCGCCGATCCCGGACGACGCGCCTCCGGTGCGCACGGTTCTCACAGCGCCGCCGGCTGCCGGCACAGGTGGTCCGCGCCGCCGATCAGGGGCGCCACGCGCGGCACGGTGGGGCCGGCGAACTGCCAAGTGATCCCGGGCGTCCGCCTGAGCACGGTCGCCCGCACGCCGTCCCGTCCCACCCGCACCTCCCTGATGTTTAGGTGAGGCTAACCGAACGATCCGGAGCCGGGCAGGCAGGGTGACGGTTGACACTACCGGCCGCGGGACCTGTCCCGGCGACGTGTTGCGAATTCATAACCGATGAACATCGGATGAACACGACCGGGGTCGGCGTCGTGCCCTGACACGATTCCGCCAGCACTCGGTTCGGGTTCGCCGGAGGTGGGTCGTGGACGGTTTCCCGTGGGACGTGTTCATCGGTTGTGTGGCGCTCGCGGTGGCGTTATTCGCATTCATGTGGGAATTCGTCTTCATCGGCCGGAAAAGCCTGGGCTATCGCTGGCAGATGGACACCACGGCGGGCGGGCTGGTCACCGCCGGGGACGCGAAGGTGTCGTTGCTGACGCACCGGGCGAGCAATGGCGGCACCGCCGACGACCCTTCTTTCGCGTTGCTGCGCATCGAGAACAGCGGGATGAGCAACATCACGCCCGGCGATTACGTCGGAATGCCCCGGGACGGGCACGACGACACCGACGACCGGGTCGCGCTGCGCGTGGAGTTCCCCGGACGCCTGGTGATCGGCCTGGTGCTGACCGAGATCAGCGATTCCTACATCACCGCGATGCTCACCACGCAGGCCGGGCTGCGCATTGTCAACGAGCAGCAGGGCAATGACCCGCTGGGGGTCATCGAACTGCCCGCCGTGCCACTGAACCGACGTGACCACTACAAGATTCTGATAGCCCTGGAACGCGCCGAGGGAGCGCCGGCGGCTTTTCCGCCGCCCGCCGTCGTCGGCAGCATCCAGGGCGGCCGGCTCCGGCAGACGAAGAACCGCATCGGCCCGTCGTGGAAGAGCACCGCGCTGGCCGGGACGCTTTCCCTCGCGCTGGCCACCCTGGTGATCATCTCGATCACCCGGGAAGACCCCGCGCCACTGGACTGCGCGAAAGGCAAGCTGACCGTGGTGGGGTCCACGGCATTCGAGCCGGTTGTCCGCAAATCGGCGGAAATGTACGCGCAGACGTGCCCCGACGCGGCCATCGCCATCGAGACGGCGGGCAGCGGCGCGGGTTTGCGCAGGCTCGACGAGGAAGGGCGCAAGCCGGAGAACGGCGGCAACCCGGCCGTGCTGGCGTTCTCCGACGGCGCGAAGCCCGACGGCTACCCGAGCCTGCTGCCGCGTCCGACCGCGTTCTCCTTGTTCACCTTGGTGATCCACCCCGACGCGGGCGTGCAGGACCTGACCGTCGACCAGATCCGCACCCTCTACGAGGGCGGGACCACGAACTGGCGGGAGGTCGGAGGGAACGACCTGCCGGTCGCCGTGATCAGCCGCGAGCCCGGCTCCGGCACGCGCACCACGTTCCAGCGCCGGGTGCTCGGCGGCGAACGCGAGCCCGGCACCAACTCCGACGACTGCCGGACGCTGGACCCCGGCGGCCGGCCCGGCGCCGTGCGGTGCGAGCGGGACTCCACCGACGCCGTGCTGAACACCGTCGCGAACACGCGCGGCGCGATCGGCTACAGCGAGGCGAAGGCGGCGGTCGACCGGGGGGACAAGCTGCGGATCGTCCGCATCGGCGGGCACGCGGCGACCCTGGACGGCGCCGACAAGGGCGCGTACCCGTTCTGGGAGACCGAGTACGCCTACACCTACGGCGAGCCCGCGGCCGACTCCCTCGCCGCCAGCTTCCTGCGCTACCTCACCAACGAGGTGGGCAAGGACATCGTCCGCGCCTCCGGCAACCGCCCGTGCGCGGAGTTGGAGAACCCGCAGCTCTGCGCGCCGCAGTGAGCCGCGTCCGGCACGTGGAATCCCCCGGCCCGGCAAGGATTTCCGCGGACCGCCCTGGCCGCTTGCGGGCCCGGCTCAGTCCCGCAGGCTCAGCGGGCGCAGGTCGGTCCAGTGCTCCTCCACGTAGGCCCCGGCCGCCTCGCGGGTGTCCGGGCCGAACACGGCCCGCCACCCGACCGGGATCTCGGCGAACGACGGCCACAGCGAGTGCTGCCCCTCGTCGTTGACCAGGACGTGGAAACGGCCTTCGGTGTCGTCGAACGGGTTGGTCATCTTGTCCTCCGGTCGGGGTCGGCGCACCTCGGGTAGGCGGGTGGGCTCCTGATCGCTTCGGGCAGCGTGAACTTCCTGGACATGCGGGTGGTTCGGTCAGCCCAGCCGATAAGCGCTGATCGCGTACGCGGGCTGGACCGGGACCGGGGGCGGCTCGCGCCGGTCGAGCACGGACCGGAGGATCTCCCCGACCCGGACGGACGTGTTGGACAGCAGCGACGACGAGATGCCGTGCGTGTGCTCGGTGCCGCCCTGGAGGTAGATGCCGCCGAGCAGGCGGTCCTCGGTGACCAGCCGGTAGTCGCGGCCGACCCGCAGGCGGTCCTGCTCGTCCCGCAGGCACCGCCCGGCCAGCTCGCCCAACAGCCCCGTCGGGTCGGCCTCGCGGTAGCCGGTGGCGTAGACGATCGCGTCCGCGTCGAGCACGGTCCGCGCGCCGGTGGACAGCGACTCGACGGTCACCCGCACCGCGTCGGCGGTCTCCGCCAGCTCCACGACGCAGGACAGGTTCAGCAGCCGGAGCCGTTGCGCGCCGGCGACTTTCTCCCGGTACACCCGCCGGTACAGCTCGGCGATCAGGTCGTTGTCCACCACCGCGTAGTTGGTGTTGGAGTGGTAGTCCATGAGCCGGCGCTTGACCTGCTCGGGCGCGGCGTAGAAGTCGTCCACGGCGGCCGGGTCGAAGATCCGGTTGGCGAACGAGCTGTCGTCGGCCGGGCTGTACCCGTAGCGCGCGAACACCGCGCACACCTCGGCACCCCGGAACCTCTCGTGCAGGTACGCGGTCACCTCCGCGCCGCTCTGCCCCGCGCCCACGACCACCAGCCGCTTCGGGTCCTCCAGGGACTCGATCCGGTGCAGGAAGTCCCGGTTGTGCCACACCCGGTCGGACTGCACCACCCCTTCGGGCAGCGAGGCCCGCAACCCCGTCGCCAACACCAGGTTCCGGGCGCGCCGCACCTCCACCTCCCCACCCGACGTCCGCGACGACACGTCGAAGTGCGTGACCGCCCCGTCCTCGGTCACCGGGCGCACGGCCACCACGTCGTGGTCGTAGGACACCAGGTCGTCGACCTTCTCGGCGGCCCACTCGAAGTACTCGTGGAACTCCACGCGCAGGGGGAACAGGTTCTTGTGGTTGATGAAGTCGACCAACCTGCCTTGGCCGTGCAGGTAGTTCAGGAAGCTGAACGAGCTGCTCGGGTTGCGCAGCGTCACCAGGTCCTTGAGGAACGACACCTGCATGGTCGCGTCGTCCAGCAGCATCCCGCGATGCCAGCCGAACCGGGGCTGGCGTTCCAGGAAGTGGGCGGTCACCACGTCTTCGGGCCGCGCGGCGGCGTTGTGCTCGGTGACGGCGATCGCGAGCGCCAGGTTCGAAGGCCCGAAGCCGACGCCGAGGACGTCGAAGACCGGTGGCTGTGGCATGGCTGTCCCATCGGTGCGACAACAGGGAGTGATCGAACTTTGGTTACCCTAACCTAAGTACACTACCCGGTGGGAGTGATCCAGACCTCTCGGTTGATTAGGCTAGCCTCACCTAGCAACCAGGGGAAGGGCGGTTCGTAGGGTGTCGACGGCCGTCGACGACGCCGTCACCACGCCGCAACGTGGCACTCGTCATGGACACCGTGGCACTCCTCCAGGTTCGGCACCCGGGTACCGCCGACCTCGATCGCCGCACCGAAGATGCTCCTTTTGGCCCACCCACGAGGAAAAAGCACTCGAACGGCGCAGCGCCCCAAGACCCAAAGGTTTTTACGCAGAAGGACGGCAGAAGAGGGACCACGGACTAAAAGCGCTCCAGAAGCACGCAGGTCTGGGCTCAAGCCGGGAACAGCACGCAACGGGACCACATCATCGGAAGCCCTAAAGGCTGCCGGGGGACCGGTGTCAGCGCAACGCGCCGCCCGCAGAGCGACCCGCCCAGCGTGCCAGGCCGCGTGCCTTCGGCCCGAAGAGCACGCGACCTGGCAGCCGCAAGTGCGCGATCCGTAGCGCGCGTGGCGTTCCAGCCGTCCCTGGCAGCATCAGGGGCTTAGCGATGATGTGGTGCCGCTGCTTAGCGTTCCCCGCTTGAGACCAGACCTGCGTAGGTACTGGTCGCCTTGCGTTGTGGTCCCTCTGCGGTGGTGCCGTTGCGTAAAGATCTCAGGCTAATGATCTTCAGGCAGTTCGGCGGGGGACGAGTGTCGTCGGCAGCACTACCGGGTCGAGGCTCAGGCTGTTGCCCTCGAAGCGTGACAACAGCAGGCGTGCCGCTGTGCTGCCCATGTCCCGCATCGGTTGGCGCACTGTGGTCAGTCCGGTGTGGGCCGCGATCGGTATGTCGTCGAAGCCCACCACCGCGACGTCGTCCGGCACGGTGCGGTCCGCCGCTTGCAGTGATCGGATCACGCCGAGTGCCGTCAGGTCGTTGTGCGCGAACACCGCGTCGAACGGGCGGCCGGTCGCGAGCAGTTTCTCCGTGGCGATCGTGCCCCCGTCCGTGCCGAAGTCGCCCTCCACCACCAGGCGTGGGTCGACGTGCACGTCGGCTGCCATCAGCGCGTCCAGGAAGCCGTCCAGGCGTTCCTTCACACACCCGAAGTGCGCGGGACCGGTCACGACGGCGAAACGTTCGCGGCCGGTGGACATCAGGTGTCGCGCCGCCGCCTGCGCGCCTTCCCGGTTGGTGGTGGCGACGGACGGGAAACCGGGGCGGTTGTCCCGGTCGTCGATCACCACCACCGGCAGGCCCTGGCCGTGCAGGGTCTCGATGTGGCCGGACGTGTCCGGCGGCTCGATCACCAGCAGGCCGTCGAACGCCTTCGCCGACACGTGGCCGGCGAACCGGGTCAACGACTCCGCGCCCTGGTTCACCGTGTACAGCAGCAGGCCGTAGCCCTCGGCTTCCAGCTCGTCCACCGCGCCCTGCACGACCTCGCCGGCCCACGGCCACGTCAGCGACGGCACCAGCATGCCGACGGTGCGGGTGCGGCCACGGGCCAGGCCGACGGCACGCGCGCTGGGAACGTACCCGACGTCGGCGATGACCTGCCGCACCCGCACCGCCGTGGCCGCGTCCACGTCCGGCTTGCCGTTGAGCACACGGGACACGGTCGCCTTGCTCACCTGGGCACGTTGGGCGACTTCGGCGATTGTGACGCGCACTGGGCACTCCATCGGTCGGACGGCGGCCGTCGGAACCGGTACCGGAACCGGTTACGGGCAGGCAGTCAACCGTCAACGCCCACGAGCGTCAAGAGTCGATCACGCGAGCATCGCGAGGCCCGCCGGGGTGATCTCGGCGGGCGCCCACGGCCCGCCGTCGTCGTGTCGGGCCGGACGGACCAGTCCGGCGTGCGCCAACTGGCGAGCGGCCGACTGGTCGCTGCACAGCAGACCGTCGACCCGCAGGTCGGGTTCCTGACTGTGCGTCACCTCGGCGCGGCCCGCCGCGACGGCCCGCAGCAGCGCGCGTGCCCGGTGGTTCAGTTCGTCGTCCATGATCATTCACCGTTGTTTGCAGGGTTGTACACCGGGTTCATCGCCGCGACCGGCCGAAGTCTTACTGGGTAGGGTCGGGTTCATGGGGACAGTCGAGGCCGTGAGCCGTAGCGCGGAGTACACGTTCACCAAGCCGAACCGGGACGGCATCCGGCTGGTCGCCGGCCTCGGCGTCGACGGCGACGTGCACGCGGGCGAGTTGGTCAAGCACCGATCGCGCGTGCGCCGTGACCCGACGCAACCGAACCTGCGCCAGGTGCACCTGATGCACGCCGAACTGCACGACGAGCTGAACGCCCTCGGCTTCGCCGTCGCCGCTGGTCAGCTAGGTGAGAACATCACCACGCGGGGCGTCGACCTGCTCGGCCTGCCCGCCGGGACGCGGCTCCTGCTCGGCGCGTCGGCCGTCGTGGAGGTCACCGGCCTGCGCAACCCGTGCCCGCAGATCGAGGCGTTCCAGGAGGGCCTGCTCAAGGAGGTCGTCGGGCGCGACGAGGAGGGCAACGTGGTGCGCCGGGCCGGGATCATGTCGGTGGTCCTGGTCGGCGGCGAGGTCCGGCCGGGCGACGCGATCGGGGTGGAACTGCCCGCCACGCCGCACCGCCCGCTCCAGCCGGTGTAGCTACTGTCCGTGGGCATGGACCTCACGGGCACGGTGACCCTCGTCACCGGGGCGAGCGGCGGGATCGGGGCGGGTGTCGCGCGGCGGTTCGCGGCGGCCGGGGCCTCGGTGGTGGCGCACTCGTTCCGGGGTGAGGTCGATGTCGGCGGACTGGCCGTCGCGGCCGACCTGACCGACGAGGACGAGTGCTTCCGGCTCGTGCGCGAGGCGGCGGCGTGGCAGGGACGGCTGGACGCGGTGGTGAACTGCGCGGGCGTGCAGCCGGTGCGGGAGCTGGCCGGGATGTCGGCCGCCGAGTGGCGGGACGTGGTGGACACCAATGTGCTGAGCGCGTTCTCGTGCACGCAGGCCGCCGTCGAGGTGATGCGGTCGACGGGTGGCTCGGTCACGCACATCGCTTCGATCGAAGGCAGCCACCCGGCGCACGGGCACGCGCACTACAGCGCTTCGAAGGCGGCTTTGATCATGCACGCCCGGTCGGCGGCGCTGGAGTACGGGCGGTTCGGGATCCGGGTGAACACTGTGTCGCCGGGCCTGGTCGACCGGCCGGGGCTGGACCGGGACTGGCCCGAGGGCGTCGAACGGTGGCGCGCCGCCGCACCGCTGGGTCGGCTGGGCACGCCTGAGGACATCGGCGACGCGTGCGTGTTCCTGGCCTCCCCGATGGCCGCGTGGATCACCGGGCACGACCTCGTGGTGGACGGCGGGATCGGCGCGCGTCCGACGTGGTGATCAGCGACGCGCCCGACGTGATGACCGGCCGGCGGTCAGCGGGCGAGGTAGCCGCCGTCCACGGGCAGGATCGCGCCGGTGATGAACGAGGCCTGGTCGGAGGCTAGGAACGCGATGGCGTGCGCCACCTCGGCTGGCTCGCCCAACCGCCCCAGCGGGTGCGCCGCGGCCATCTCCGCCAGGTAGTCCGGCCCGCCCGGCTCCTCCCCCAGCGCCAGCACCCGCTCGGTGCGGATGGTGCCCGGCGCGACGGCGTTGACCCGGATGCCGCGGTCCGCGCACTCCACGGCGAGGTGCTTTGTCAGCCCGGACGCGACGAACTTCGCGGGGCCGTAGGTGGCCTGCCGGGGCTGGCCGGCGACCCCGGAGATCGAGGACACGCAGACGATCGACCGCACCCCGGCCTCGATGGCGTACTTGCAGGTCAGGAACATGCCTTTGGCGTCGACCGCCATCACCTCGTCCCAGTCCCGCTCGGTGGCCTCGGTGACCTCCAGCAACGGGATGACGCCGGCGTTGGCGACCAGCACGTCGATCCGCCCCAGGTCGACCGCCGCCCGCACCATGGCCTGGGCATCGGCCGCCTTCGACACGTCGCCCACCACCGGGTGGACGTCCACAGTGGACTTGAGGCGGTCGAGGCCGGCCGCGTTCACGTCCGCGGCCACGACGGTGGCGCCGAGCCGCACGAACAACTCCGCCGTCGCCCGCCCGATCCCGCTGGCCGCTCCGGTGACGACGCAGACCTTGCCGGACAGGTCGATCACGGGGACTCCTCGACGGGCATCCGGTAGGACAAGCCGCAACGATCGCCGGGGATGACGATAGCGCAGGTCTCCACCGGGCGGCCGGGTGATCCGCGTGGCGCCCGACCTCACTCCGGCAAGGGCTCCGCGAGGATCGGCTGGGCGATCGCGAAGGCCCGGTTGGCGGCCGGCACGCCCGCATAAACGGCCACCTGCAACAAGACCTCCTTGATCTCCTCACGGGTCAACCCGTTGCGCAGCGCGGCCCGCACGTGCATCGCCAGCTCGCCGTCGTGCCCCAAGGTCGCGAGAATCGCCAACGTGATGCACGACCGCGTCCGCCGGTCCAACCCGGGCCGGGTCCAGATCGAGCCCCACGCGTACCGGGTGATCAGCTCCTGGAAATCGGCCGTGAACCCGTCGGTCTTCGCGACGGCCCGGTCGACGTGCTCGTCGCCGAGCACCTCCCGCCGGACCCGCATCCCCTCGTCGTAGCCGCTCATCGCAGGTGCTCGTGCAGGATCACGGCGACGGCGTCGGCCGCCTCGACGTTGGCCAGGTGCGCGGCGTCCCCGACGATGAACAGCTCCGAGTCCGGGATCGCCTCGGCGATCGCCCGCAGGCACTCCGGCGGGGTGGCTTCGTCCTGCGCCCCCGCGACGACGGCCGTCGGGGCCTCGATCGCGGGCAGCACCGACCGCAGGTCCAACGACGCCAACGCGTCGCAGCACCCCGCGTAGCTCTCGTCGTCCACAGTGGACAGCATGGCCTCGAAAGCCGCCACCGTCTCGGGCGAACGGGACCGCAGCGCCGGGGTGAACCACCGGCTCACGACCTGCGCGGCGATCGAGGCCGTCCCGGACCGCCGGACGACGGCCGCCCGGTCCACCCAGGGCTGCGCGGTGGCGTAGGTGGCCGCGGTGCAGCACAGGACGAGTCGGTCGATGCGTTCCGGCGCGTGTCCGGCCAGCCACATCCCCACCATCGCGCCCATCGACACCCCGCAGTACGACACCCGGGCGAAGCCGAGCGTGTCCAGCAGTTCCAACACGTCGTCGCCGAGATCGTCGATCCGGTAGGGCCCGGGGGCCGCCGGGCTGCCGCCGTGACCGCGGTGGTCGTACCGCAGGACGCGGTACTTCTCGCGCAGCAACGGCATCTGCGCGTCCCACAGCGCGGTGGTCGTGCCCAGGGAGTTGCCCAGCACGACGACCGGCGCGTCCTCCGGTCCGCTCAACTCGTAGTGCAGCTTCATCGCTCGGCCTTCCCCCGGTGCGCCGCCAGCGCCCGGTCCACGAACTCGCCCGCGCACCCGGTGTACGCGGCCGGGTCCAGCGCCTCGTCGATCTCCTGTTCCGACAGGTCGATCCGCAGGTCCGCGAGCAGCGCGTCCCGCAGCGACCGCCCGGACAGCACGGCGATCCGGCACACCTCGGTCACGAGGTCCTGCGCCTCGGTGCGCCCGATCCGCGCGGCCAGCCGCCCGGCCACGTGCTCCGCCATCAGCAGGCCCCCGGTCAGCTCCAGGTTGCGCCGCATCCGCTCCGGGTCGACGCGCAGCCGGGACAGCAGCCCGCGCAGGCCGTGCGCCGCGCCGCCGACCAGCCGCAGCAGCTCCGTCACGGTCGGCCACTCGCTGTGCCACGCGCCGACCGCCCGCTCGTGCTCCTGCGCCATCGCCGCCAGCACCGTCGACACCAGGCCCGGCACCCGCCGCGTGCCCGCCGTCACCAGCACCGCCCGCACCGGGTTGTGCTTGTGCGGCATGGCGGATGACGTGCCGCCGTCGGCCTCGGCGACCTCCGCCACCTCGGTCTGCGCGAGCAGCACCACGTCCTGGGCGATCTTCGCCAGCACGCCGGACGCCGTGCCCAGCGCGCCCGCCAGCTCGGCGATCCGGGTCCGGTCGGTGTGCCACGGGATCAGCGGCGCGGCCAGGCCGAGCTGCGCCGCGAGCTGGTCGGTCAGGCCGGGGTCGTCGGCCGCCGCCAGGGTGCCCGCCGCGCCGCCGAACTGCACGGCCAGCCGCTCGGTCCGCACCCGGTCCAGCGCGTCGGCCGCCTCGTCCGCCGCCACCAGCCAGCCCGCGCACTTCAGCCCGAACGTCGTCGGCAGCGCGTGCTGCGCCAGCGTCCGCCCGGCGACGAGCGTCTCCCGGTGCAGCCTGGCCAGCCGCTCGCACTCGCCCGCCACGCCGCGCAGGCCGTCCAGGATCGGCCCCAGCGCCCGGAACGCCACCAGCGACATCGCCGTGTCCAGCACGTCCTGGCTGGTCGCCCCGTTGTGCACGGCCGTCCTGCCCTCGGCCGTCACGTGCGCCCCGATCGCCCGCACCAGCGGCACCACGGGGGTGCCGGAGGTCAGCGCGCCCCCGCCGAGTTCGGCCGGGTCGTAGTGGCCGACGTCGATCGCCGTCACCACCATCCGCGCCGCCTCCTCGGTCACGATGCCCGCCCTGGCCTGCACGATGGCGAGCGCGCGTTCGAAGTCCAGCATGGCCCGCAGCCACGCCCGGTCCGAGATCTCCGCTTCCACGGCCGGGTCGGTGAACAGCGGCCCGAACAGCTCAGACGTCGAAGAAGACGGTTTCATGCTCCCCTTGCAGGCAGATGTCGAAGTGGTAGCCGAACGGCGCGCTCGCGGCGATGAGCGTGCTCCGTGCGGCCGGGTCCTCGATCGAGTTCAGCACCGGGTCGTGCGCGTTGGCCTCCTCCTCGTCGGGGAAGTAGATCCGCGTGACCAGCCGGACCAGCATCCCCCGGCAGAACACCGACACGTTGAGGTGGGGCGCCTCCTGTCCGCCGTCGCCGGTCGGCAGCGGACCGGGCTTCACGGTGAGCACACCGTAGCGGCCCTCGACATCGGTCGCGCTCCGGCCGAAGCCCCGGAAATCCTTCCACCGCACCGCGCCGCGCGGGTCGTCGGGGTGGTCGAACCGGCCGTCCGGGTCGGCCTGCCAGGTCTCCACGACCGCGTCCGGCACGGGGTCGCCGGCGCCGTCCAGCACCCGGCCCTCGACGCGGACCGCGCCGGGCGTGCTCTCCGGCACCACGAGCCAGCCGTCCTCCCACGGCAGGCCGATCGCGAAGAACGGACCGACCGTCTGCGACGGGGTGGTGTGCTGCTCAGTCATCGTCGTCCTCGTCCTCCAGCGGCGTGGGGTTCGTGCCGCGCAGCACGATGTCCCACTGGTAGCCCAGCGCCCACTCCGGCACGGTGCTGTCCAGGTCGAACCGCGCGATCATCGCCTCGCGGGCCTTCGGGTCGCGCACCGAGTTGAAGATCGGGTCCTGGAAGAACAGCGGGTCGCCCGGGAAGTACATCTGGGTGATCAGCCGCTGGGTGAACGCGGTGCCGAACAGCGAGAAGTGGATGTGCGCGGGCCGCCACGCGTTGTCGTGGTTGCGCCACGGGTACGCGCCGGGCTGGATCGTGGTGAACGAGTAGCGGCCGTCGGCGTCGGTGATGGTGCGGCCGACCCCGGTGAAGTTCGGGTCCAGCGGCGCGGGGTGCCGGTCGCCGTCGTGCCGGTACCGGCCGCCCGCGTTGGCCTGCCACACCTCCAGCAGGGTGCCCGCGACCGGCCGCCCGTCGCCGTCCAGCACCCGGCCGGACACGATGATCCGCTGGCCCTGGGGCTCGCCGTCGTGGCCGGCGGTCAGGTCGTGGTCGTCGGGGCCGACCCGGCCCTCGCCGAGCAGCGGACCGGTGATCTCGCCGAGCCGCTGCGGCAGCAGCGTCAGCGCCCGGTGCGGGTGCCTGAGCTGGTTGGACCGGTAGTCCGGCCAGCGCAGCGGCGGCTGGGACGCGCTGTCCCGCCGGTACTGCGGCG
The DNA here is from genome assembly GCF_050942485.1 of Actinosynnema sp. CS-041913. Taxonomy (NCBI): domain Bacteria; kingdom Bacillati; phylum Actinomycetota; class Actinomycetes; order Pseudonocardiales; family Pseudonocardiaceae; genus Actinosynnema; species Actinosynnema sp. CS-041913. The sequence goes on from NZ_CP192037.1 coordinate 6,538,977, forward strand.
TAGTCGTGTCGAATGGCACCGTGACCTCCTGTTCGTCCGCCGAAGAGGATTGTTCAACCTGTCCGCCCGGTCGGCCGGGTGAACCGCCGCCGGGTGGTGCGAACCTAGGTACGACCATTCGGCCGAGCAATGACCAGTTCCACTGAACGGAAGGCCAAAACACCCCTAATTCTGAACCGGACGTGCTTCCCGACCGAACTGCTGGATATCCGCACGCTCGCGCAGAGGAGTGAAGGGATCGAGCATGTCCACACCGCTCACCAGACGTCGCACCACCCGGATGGTCGCCGCGCTGGCCGCGGTCGGCGCCGCCGCGCTCGCCGCCGGGCTCGTCGGCCCGACCGGGCCGGCGGGCGCGTCGAGCCACCGCGAGGCGCCGCTGATCGCGGGCGACCCGGTGGTCGACAACACCGACGTCTACGCGTTCGTCAGCCCCGACAGCCAGGACACGGTCACCCTGGTCGCGAACTTCTCGCCGTTCCAGGAGCCCAACGGCGGACCGAACTTCTACCCGTTCGCCACCGACGCCCGGTACGACCTGAACGTCGACAACGACGGCGACGCCAAGGCCGACCTGACCTACCGGTTCACGTTCCAGACCGAGGACAAGCGCGGCAAGTCCACCTTCCTGTACAACAACGGGGTCGTCACCACGCTGGACGACGAGAACCTGCTGTTCCGCCAGACCTACACGCTGGAGGTCGTCGACCAGCGCGGCAACTCGAAGAAACTGGTGCAGCGCGGCAAGGTCGCCCCGTCCAACACCGGCCCGAAGTCCATGCCGGACTTCGGCGCGCTGCGCGACCAGGCCATCACCGCCGTGCCCGGTGGCGCGAAGGCCTACGTGGGCCAGGCGGACGACTCGTTCTTCCTGGACCTGAGGGTGTTCGACCTGCTCTACGGCGCGGACCTGTCCGAGGTCGGGCAGGACACGCTGCGCGGCTTCAACGCCAACACCATCGCGTTGCAGGTGCCGAAGAACTGGCTGGCGCTGAAGGGCAACGCCGAGCGCAACCCGGTGATCGGCGTGTGGAGCGACACCGAGCGCCGCTCGATGCAGTTGAGCCCCGGCAAGGTCCGGGCGCACGGCGACTGGGTGCAGGTCTCCCGGCTGGGCAACCCGCTGGTCAACGAGGTCGTCGTGCCGGCGGGGCTGAAGGACGCGTTCAACTCGCTCACGCCCGACCAGGACGGCAAGGTCAAGGAGCTGGTCGACCGGGTGGTCGACCCGGAGGTGCCCAAGCTCATCGAGTCGATCTACAAAATCCCCGCGCCCAAGGGCAAGCGGGACGACCTGGTCGAGATCTTCCTGACCGGCATCACCACCAAGCTCGGCGGGCCGATCAAGGCCGACCTCAACTCGCAGTTGAACAACGCCGACGTGAACAGCCGCCGGTTCGTCCCGTCCGAGCAGCTACGGCTCAACATGGGCGTCCCGGTGACCGCCGAACCGAACCGGCTCGGCGTGCTGGCCAAGGACCTCCAGGGCTTCCCCAACGGCCGCCGGCTGACCGACGACGTGGTGGACATCGAGCTGCAGGCGCTGGAAGGCGCGGCGGTGAGCGGCATCGTGGAGGCGCTGGCCGCCGGCGACAAGGTGGACACCAACGAGAACGCGTTCGGCAAGACGTTCCCCTACGTAGCGCTGCCCAACAACGCCGCGGTCAACTCCGGCGCGGCCGAGGTCGCGATCAAACCGACGGCGGGCGGGTCCGGCATGCCGACCGCGCCGCTGGTGAGCGGACTGCTCGCCGTCCTGCTGATCGGAGCGGGTTTCTGGGTCTTCCGGAACCGCACCCGGCAGGCGCCTCCGACCGAGTAGTCCGCCACCCCCGAGGGGCGCGCGTTCGGGCCGCGCCCCTCGGGCTCCACCTGGAGGAACCGATGATCCGGCTCGTCGCCGTCACAGCCATCGTCGGCGGGATCGCCCTGCTGGCCACCGCCGTGTCCGCACTGTCCACACCGGACACCCCGCCGCTGCCTGCGGCGTCCGCCACCGAGTCCGCCCTGCACCGTGACATCTCGGCCGCGCAGGACAAGCTGCGCCGCACCCCCGAGGACGCCGTCACGTGGGCGTCCCTCGGGACCTCGTACGTCGAGCAGGCCCGGATCACTGGCGATCCGTCGTACTACGCCAAGGCCCAGGGTGCGCTGGACACCTCGTCGCGGCACCGGCCGGGCAACGGGTGGGCGCTGCTCGGGCTGGGCGCGCTGGCCAACGCCCGCCACGACTTCGCCGCGGCCCGTGACTTCGGGACGCGGGCGCGGGCCGTGCTGCCGGACACCGCCGCCGTACACGGGGTGCTGGCGGATGCGTTGACGCAGTTGGGTTCCGTCCCCGAGGCGACCGCCGCCGTGCAGCGGATGCTGGACCTGGAGCCCGGTGTGCCGTCGTTCACCAGGGCCGCCTACGAGCTGGAGCAACGCGGTGACGTGCCCGGCGCGCGTGCCGCGCTGGAGAGGGCTCTGACGGCGGCGGCCGTGCCCGCCGAGATCGTGTTCTGCCGGTACCACCTGGGCGAGCTGGCATTCGACAACGGTGAGCCGGACGTCGCCGCCGAGCACTACGAACAGGGTTTGCTGGTCGACCCGCAGGACGTGATGTTGTTGCAGGGCAAGGCGAAGGTCGCCGCCGCGCGAGGTCGGCCGGACCACGCGCTCGACGGTTACCGGGAGCTGGTCGCGCGGTCGCCGCTGCCGCAGTTGCTGCACGAGTACGCGAACCTGTTGCGGCAGGCCGGTCGCGGCGACGAGGCGGCGCGGCAGTTCGAGGTGCTGGACCGCCAGTTCGAGCTGATGAAGGCGTCCGGCGGGGCCGACGACCTGGCGGCTTCGGTGGTCGCGGCCGACCGCGGTGACGCGGTGTCCGCACTGCGGCTCGCCGAAGCGGAGTGGGGGCGGCGGCAGCACGCGCTGGTGGCCGACGCCCTGGCGTGGGCACTGCACTTGAACGGCCGGGACGCCGAAGCGCTCGCGTTCGCCGACCGCGCGGCGGGCTCCGGTTGGCGCAACGCGACTTTCGCGTTCCACCGGGGCACCATCATGGCCGGTCTCGGACACCCCGACGCCGCCGCGGTGCTCCGGCAGGCGTTGGAGATCCAGCCCTACTTCGCGGACGCCTCGGCGGCCCGTGCCACGCTGGCGGGCCTGCGATGAGACTTCTGGCGTTGTCGGCCCTGGTCGCGATGCTCATGCTGGGCGGAGTGGGGTTGGCGACCGCGCACCCGCTGGGCAACTTCACGGTCAACCACTACCACGGGATCACCGTGCACCCGGACCGCGTGACGCTGCGGGCGGTGGTGGACACGGCGGAGATCCCGACCCTCCAGGAACGTCCGTCCGAAGTGGACGGTTACGCGGAGCGGGAGTGCGCGGCGCTCGCGCGGGCCACGGCCGTGGAGGTCGACGGCCGGGTGGCGCCGGTGTCGGTGCGCACCGGCGCGGTCGAGTTCCCGCCCGGGGAGGCGGGGCTGCCGACCACCCGGCTGACGTGCGTGGTGGAGGCGGCGGCCTCCGGGCAGACCGTGACGGTGCGCGACGGCTACCGGGGCGACCGGATCGGGTGGCGCGAGATGACCGCCGTCGGCGACGGCGTGGCCCTGGTCGACCCGCCCGTGCCTGGCGTCAGCGTGAGCGGCGAACTGCGGATGTATCCGGAGGACCTGCTCGCGACTCCGCTGGACGTCCGGTCGGTGACACTGCGGGTCCGTCCGGGCGATGGCGGGGCCGCCGCCGGCACTCCCCTGACCGGCGGCGGCCCTTCCCTGCTGGCCGCGGCGACCGGGAAGTTCACCTCGTTCGCGGGCAGCCGCGACCTGACACCGCTGGTCGGGGTGCTGGCGGTGCTGCTGTCGCTGGTGCTGGGCGCGTCGCACGCGGCGCTGCCGGGGCACGGGAAGACGGTGATCGCGGCCTATTTGGCGGGGCGTGACGGCACGCCGCGGGACGCGGTCGTGGTCGGCGCGACGGTCACGCTCACGCACACCGCCGGGGTGTTGGTGCTCGGGTTGGCGATCAGCGCTTCGAGCGCCTTGGCGGGCGAGTCGGTGCTGCGGTGGCTCGGGCTGGTCAGCGGCCTGCTGGTGGCGGGCATCGGGGTCGGCCTGGTGCGCTCGGCCGTCCGCAGGAGACAACTCGTGGCGGTGGGGCACGGTCCTGGTCACAGCGACAGCCCCGGACACGAACACGGGCACGGGCACAGCCATGGACATGGGCACGGATACGGATCCGGACACGGGCATGGCCACGGGCACCGCATCGGCCGGGCCGGGTTGGTCGGCATGGGTGTCGCGGGAGGCCTGGTGCCGAGCCCGTCCGCCCTGGTCGTCCTGCTCGGCGCGATCGCGCTGGGCCGGACCTGGTTCGGTGTCCTGCTCGTCCTCGGCTACGGCCTGGGCATGGCCGCCACACTGACCGCCGTCGGCCTCCTCCTGGTCCGCCTGCGCGACCGCCTGGCCGCCGTCGAGCGCTTCCGGGACCGGTTCACCGCGCTGCCCGTGGTCACCGCCGCGCTGGTGCTCGTGGTGGGCCTCAGCCTCACCCTGCGGTCGCTGCCCGTCTAGGCTGGGATTTCCCCGCTCGGGAAGCTCAGCCCCTCACGAGGACGCCTCACATGTCTCCACCGGCCCGGCCCCACCCGATCCGCGTTCTCCTCGTGGAGGACCACGACATGGTGGCCGAGGCGATCGGGCTGGCGCTCCAGCGGAGCGACGACGTGCGGGTGGTGGCCACGGTCCGGTCCGCGGCTGCCGCGCTCGCCGCGGCCGGGCAGCACCGCCCGGACGTGGTGGTGCTCGACCGGCGACTGCCCGACGGCGACGGCATCGCCGCTATCGCCGGCCTCCGCGAACTGGGCGCGCAGGTCCTGGTGCTGACCGGCGAGGCCACGTCGTCCATCGCCGCCCGCGTGGTGGACGAGGGCGGCGCGGGGCTGGTGCTCAAGTCGTCCGGGCTGGAAGAGCTGGCCGACGCCGTGCGGCGGGTCGCGGACGGCGAGGCGGTGTTCGACGGGTCGCTGCTCGCCGGGGTGCTCAACCGGCTGACCGGACGGGTGTCGGCCACCGGCGCGTCCCTCACCGCGCGGGAGCGCGAGACGCTGTCCCTGCTGGCCGACGGCGCGAGCACGGACGAGATCGGCCGGCGGCTGGGCGTCGCCCGCAACACCGTGCGCAACCACGTGCAGCGGGTGCTGGACAAGCTCGGCGCGCGGTCGAAGCTGGAGGCGGTGTCGATCGCCCGCCGCGAAGGTCTGGTCGACTAGGACCGTCCGATGGGACTAGTGCACTTGCACTAGCCGCGCTAACCAGAGTGCGTCTCGCGTTGACGGGACTTGTGCCCCACAGTGCCACCGTGGATGTCCCGACGGCGAACCTGGTGGCGGAGTACAGCCCACCGGACGGTCCGGGGAGCGCGGGCCTGGCCCGCGAGTTCACCCGCCGGACCCTGCTCGCCTGGGGCTACTCGGGCGCGCACGACGACGTGGTGCTGGCCGTCTCCGAACTGGTGGCGAACGCGGCCCGGCACGCCCCGGGCCCCGCGCTGCTGCGCCTGGCCGGCGGGAGGGCCCGGGTGCGGGTGGAGGTGTCCGACCTCAGTCCCGCGTGGCCGCGCATCCGCCCGCAGGGCACGGGCGGCGGCTGGGGCCTGCCGCTGATCGACCGGCTGGCCCGCCGCTGGGGCGTGGTCCCGCGCGGTGACGGCAAGGTCGTGTGGTGCGAACTGGGCTGACCGGCCCGCCGACCACCGGACTCCGCGCCGGACCGGCCGAGCCACCGGCCACCGGACCGCCGACCCGACCACCGGATTCCGAGCCGAGCCGGCCGGACCACCGGACTTCGAGCCGAGCCGGCCGGACCACCGGCCACCGGACCGCCGACCCGACCGCCGACCACCGGACCGCGAGCCGAACCAGCCGATTCGCCGGCCGCCGGATGGGGCACAGTGACCCCATGTCGAACCCACCGCGCCGACGGCTGCCCGACCGGATGCCGGACTCGGCGTTCCAGCTCCTGGTGGAGGGCGTGCTGGACTACGCCATCTTCATGCTCGACCCCGACGGCCACATCGTGAGCTGGAACATCGGCGCCGAGCGCATCAAGGGCTACCGGTCCGACGAGATCCTGGGCAGGCACTTCTCCGCCTTCTACCCGCCCGAGGACATCGCCACCGGCAAGCCGTTCCGCGAGCTGGAGATCGCCGTCGCCGAGGGGCGGCTGGAGGACGAGGGCTGGCGGCTGCGCAAGGACGGCACGCGGTTCTGGGCGAACGTGGTGATCACCGCGCTGTTCGGCCCCGACGGCGGCCTGCGCGGCTTCGGCAAGGTCACCCGCGACATGACCGAGCGGCGGCGGGCCGAGCAGACCCTGCTGGAACGGCGGCGGCTGGTCTCGCACCTGGTCGAGGCGCAGGAGCTGGAGCGGCGGCGGATCGCGTGGGACGTGCACGACGACTCGATCCAGTCGATGGTCGCCGTCGGCATGCGGCTGCAGTTGCTGGCGGGCAGGCTGCCCGAGGAGCACGCGCCCACGGTGGCCCGGCTCGACCAGACGGTGCGCGGCGCGGTCGACCGGCTGCGGATGCTGGTGTTCCGGCTGCGTCCACCGGAGATCGACCGGAACGGCCTGGTGCACGCGCTGGACGACTACCTCGGCGACCTCGCGCCGGCGTGGGGCCTGACGCACACCGTGCAAGACCGGCTGGAGCGCGAGCCGGACAGCGAGGCGGCGATCACGATCTTCCGCATCAGCCAGGAGGCGCTGGCGAACGTGCACAAGCACGCGCGGGCGTCCACGGTGGAGATCACCCTGTCCACGGTGGACCGCGGCACGCTGGTGGAGATCGCGGACGACGGCGTCGGCGTGTCCCTGACCGCCGACCACCAGGCGGGTCTGGAGCACTTCGGCATGATCGAGATGCGGGAACGCGCCGAGACGGCCGGTGGCTGGTGGACCCTCGGCGAACGCCCGGAAGGCGGCACCGCGGTCCGGTTCTGGCTGCCCACCACCACCTCGGACGCCCGATGACCAGAGTGCTCATCTGCGATGACGACGACATGATCGGCGAGGCGCTGCACGACGTGCTGACCGCCGAACCCGACCTGGCGGTGGTCGCGGTCGCGCGCACCGCCGTCGAGGCGATCGAGCTGGCCGAGCGGCACTCCCCCGACGTCGTGGTGCTGGACGTCCGGATGCCCGGCGGCGGAGGCATCCACGTCGCCCGTGAGCTGCGCGAACGCTCCCCGACCACCCGGGTGGTGGTGTTCTCGGCCTACACCGACCCGAAGACGGTCACCGAGATGCGCCGCGCGGGCGTGACGGAGTACCTGGTGAAGGGCGTGCCGAACACCGACATCGTGGACACCGTCCGCCGCTTGGGACGAGGGCCGGTCGGGAAGTTGTGACGGCTTCCCGAGTCCCGTAACGTCGTGCGTCGCAACCAGCCACGGCGTCGGGAGTGCCGGCATGGAGCAACCACTGTTCACCGTCGAGTCCTCGTCACACGACGGTGTGCTGAAGGTGTCCGTTGTCGGTGAGGTGGACATGGACACCGCACCGCGCATCCGGGCCGCCTTGGGCTCGGCGAGCACCGTCGTCCTGGACCTGGAGGGCGTGACGTTCTTCGGCTCGGCCGGCATCCAGCTCCTGGTGGATGCGCAACGCCGGGTCCGCGACCTGGCGGTGGTAGCCACGCGCCGGCCGGTGCTGCGCCCCCTGTCGGTGACGGGCCTGGCGCCGTACCTGTCCCTGTGCCCGTCGCCGGACGAGGCTTTGGACCACGTCCGGCGGGGCGCACGCTCCCACGTGGGCTGAGAACTCAGCCGTCGAACCGACCTCGCCGCACCGCCGTGAACAGCGCGGCGACCGACCGTGCCGCCCGGAACTCCAGCCTCGGGCCGTCCGGGTTCTTCGAGTCCCGCACCGCCGCCAGCCCGCCGGCGACTTCGACGCAGGAGTTGGTGTTCGTGCTACGGGTCGACTTCCGCCACACAGTCATTCGGACTCCTTGATCCGGTCGACCTCGCCCGCGATCAGCTCGACGGTCTCACTCGGGCCGAGGGCGACGCTCAGCACCTGGTCCACGGCTTCCTGGTACGCCGTGACGTCTGTCGTCTCCTGGTAGAACAGGCCGCTCAGGCGGTTCTCGACGTGCACCACGCTCATCGCCGGGGTGTCGATGACGAGGAACTCGCCTTCCAGACCAGGATGCCAGCCGGCCGCCTCAGGAATGGCGTGCAGCGTGATATTCGGCCATTCGGCCATCTTGAGCAGGTGGTTGAGCTGCTCCACCATCGCCGACGGGCCGCCGATGCCGCCGCGCATCGCCGCGACCCCGATGAACGCGGTGAACCGCACCGGGTCGTCCCGCATGAGGACGTCCCGCCGCCCGAGTCGGGTGGCGACGCGGATCTCGATCTCCTGCTGCGGCACGCGTCCGCCCCGCATGATCGCCCGCGCGTATCCGCCGGTCTGCAACAAACCGGGAACCAGCAGCGGCGAAACGCTCGTCAGCCGGGTCGCCATTTGTTCGAAGCTGAGCAGCGCGGAAAGCTGCGACTGCTGGTCGGGCAGTGAGACCGCCACCCACACCGAGTCGTCGGTAATCCGCGCCATGTCCACGATCCGCTCGAACTCGCTGCCGACGACACCGAGGTTCGTGAGGATTTCGGCGGTAAGCTCCGGTTCCGGAGGACGCTCCCCCGATTCGGTGCGGGAAAGCTTGCTGTGGTCGATGCCGAGCCGCTTCGCGAACTCGCGCAGACCGAAGCCGGCACGCTCGCGGGCAGCGCGCAGTTCGGCTCCGAGAGCGACGGCCTTGGGTGTGGTGCGGACCATGCGGCACAGCATAGAGGGCTTGCGGCCGGCACCGAAGATCGCTCGATCAGGGCATTGACCGCTCGGTACGCACCGGCCACAGTGGTGCACACCACAGATCCAACCCGAAAGGCGGTATGCCGATGTCCTCGACGGGCGACAGCGGTCAGCTTTCCATGTGGGCGAACTACGACAGCACCGTGCCGATCAAGTACGTGGTCCACGCGGATTCGGTCGCGCTTTCCTTCGGCCAGGGCGAGCTGGAGCTGGCCTTCACGGAATCGGCGCTGGAAACCCTGCTCAGCGTCGGGCGGAAAGCGCTCCAGGAAATGCGCGAACCGGCGGCGAGCTGACGACCGGCGGCCCGTCAGGCCCGGATCACCTATTCCCCCGGGCGGGCCGCTAGTCCTGCTCCAAACCCAAGTAGAACGCCATCAGCCGCAACAGGTGCTCGGTGTCCACCGGCTTGGTCACGTAGTCCGTGGCGCCCGAGGCGAGGCTCTTCTCCCGGTCGCCCTTCATGGCCTTGGCGGTCACCGCGATCACCGGCAGGTCCGCGTACCGCCCCATCGCCCGGATGGCCGCCATGGTCGCGTTGCCGTCCAGCTCCGGCATCATGATGTCCATCAGCACCAACGACACGTCGTCGTACTGCTCCAGCGCCCGCACCCCGGTGATCCCGTTGTCGGCGTAGATCACTTCCAGCCCGTGCAGCTCCAGCACGCTGGTCAGCGCGAACACGTTGCGCAGGTCGTCGTCCACGATGAGCACCTTCTCGCCGTGGAACCGCATCGGCACGGGCGGCAGTTCCACCGGCGCGTCCGCGGGCAGCCCCGGCTCCTCGGCCGGTGACAGCAGGTCCGCCAGGTCCGGCTCGGTGGGCACCAGGCCCTGGTCGCTCAGCGGCAGGTACAGGGTGAACGTCGACCCCGCGCCCGGCTCGCTGCGCACGTCCAGCCGCCCGTCCAGCAGCGCGGCCAGCTCGCGGCTGATCGACAGCCCCAGCCCGGTGCCGCCGTACTTGCGCGACGTCGTGCCGTCGGCCTGCTGGAACGCCTCGAAGATGACCGACAGCTTCTCCGCCGGGATGCCGATGCCGGTGTCCTGCACGTCGAACGCCACCGAGCCGTCACCCAGCCGGATGTGCAGCCGGATTTCACCCTGGTGGGTGAACTTCACCGCGTTGGACAACAGGTTGCGCAGGATCTGCTGCAACCGGTGCTCGTCGGTGTGCAGCGTCGACGGCACCTCCGGGTCGACGGTGACGTCGAAGTCCAGGCCCTTCTCGGCGGCCAGCGGCAGCGTCAGCGCCTCCACGTACCCGACCACGTCCGACACCCGCACCGGGTCGGTCTGCACCTGCATGTGGCCGGCCTCGACCTTGGTCAGGTCCAGGATGTCGTCGATGAGCTGCAACAGGTCCGTGCCCGACGAGTGGATGGTCCGCGCGAACTCCACCTGCTTCGGGTTCAGGTTGCCGTCCAGGTTGTCGGCCAGCAGCTTCGCCAGGATCAGCAGCGAGTTCAACGGCGTGCGCAGCTCGTGCGACATGTTCGCCATGAACTCCGACTTGTACTTGGACGCCGACGAGAGCTGCCGCGCCCGCGCTTCCAGCTCCACCGAGCCGGCCCGCAGCTCCTCGGTGAGCCGCTGCGACTCCACCAGCAGGCTGTCCGTGCGGGAGTTCGCGAGCATGGTGTTCACGTTGACGCCGATGTTCTCCTTCAACTGGTCCAGCAGGTCCAGGTGCACCTCGGTGAACTCGCTGAACGACCCCAGCTCGATCACGCCCAGCGTCTCGCCCTGGAACACGATCGGCAGGATCACCAGGTTCAGCGGCGGCGCGGCCCCCAGCCCGGACCCGATCTCCAGGTACCCCGGCGGCACGTCGGTGACCAGCGCCGTCTTCTTCTCCACCGCCACCTGCCCGATCAGCGACTCGCCGCGGGCGAACCGGATGGGCCGCCCGCCGCGCGGCTGGTAGGCGTAGGTCGCGGTCAGCTCCAGCGCGTCGGACTCCCCGTCCACCAGGAAGAACGCGCCGTGCTGCGCGGACACCAGCGGCGTCAGCTCGCTCATCACCAGCGACGCCATGGCGTGCAGGTCGCGGTGGCCCTGCATCAGGCCGGACAGCCGCGCCAGGTTGGTCTTCAGCCAGTCCTGCTCCTGGTTGGCCCGCGTCGACTCGCGCAGGTTGCCGATCATCCGGTTGACGTTGTCCTTCAGCTCGGCGACCTCGCCGGACGCGTCGACGGTGATCTGCCGGGTCAGGTCGCCGGCGGTCACGGCGGTGGCCACGACCGCGATCGCGCGCACCTGCCGGGTCAGGTTCCCGGCCAGCTCGTTGACGTTCTCGGTGAGCCGCTTCCAGGTGCCCGAGACGCCCTCCACCTCGGCCTGGCCGCCGAGCTTGCCCTCGGTGCCGACCTCGCGCGCCACCCGCGTCACCTCGTCCGCGAACGAGGAGAGCTGGTCCACCATCGTGTTGATGGTCGTCTTCAGCTCCAGGATCTCGCCGCGCGCGTCCACGTCGATCTTCTTCGACAGGTCGCCGCGCGCGACGGCGGTCGTCACCTGGGCGATGTTGCGCACCTGGTTGGTCAGGTTGTTCGCCATGAAGTTGACGTTCTCGGTGAGGTCCTTCCAGGTGCCCGCCACGTTCGGCACCCGCGCCTGGCCGCCGAGGATGCCCTCGGTGCCGACCTCGCGGGACACCCGGGTCACCTCGTCGGCGAACGCCCGCAGCGTGTCCACCATCCCGTTGATGGTGTCGGCCAGCGCGGCGATCTCGCCCTTCGCCTCGACGGCGATCTTCTTGGACAGGTCGCCGCCGGCGACCGCGACCGCCACCGCCGCGATGCTGCGGACCTGCGTCGACAGGTTGTCCGCCATGACGTTGACGTTGTCGGTGAGGTCCTTCCACGTGCCCGCGACACCCGGCACCCGCGCTTGGCCGCCGAGCCGGCCGTCGGTGCCCACCTCGCGCGCCACCCGCGTCACCTCGTCGGCGAAGCCGGAGAGCTGGTCCACCATCGTGTTGATGGTCGACTTCAGCTCCAGGATCTCGCCGCGCGCGTCGACGGTGATCTTCTGGGACAGGTCGCCGCCCGCGACGGCCGTCGTCACCTGGGCGATGTTGCGCACCTGGGCGGTGAGGTTGTTGGCCATGAAGTTCACCGAATCGGTGAGATCCCGCCACGTGCCGCCGACGCCCGGCACCTGGGCCTGGCCACCCAGCCGGCCGTCCGTGCCGACCTCGCGCGCCACTCTGGTGACCTCGTCCGCGAACGACGACAACTGGTCCACCATCGTGTTGACGGTGTCCTTCAGCTCCAGGATCTCGCCCCGGGCGTTGACCGTGATCTTCTGCGACAGGTCGCCCCGCGCCACCGCGGTCGCGACCTGCGCGATGTTGCGCACCTGGGACGTCAGGTTGCCCGCCATGAAGTTCACCGAATCGGTAAGATCCCGCCACGTGCCGGCGACACCGGGCACCTGCGCCTGACCGCCCAGCCGACCGTCGCTGCCCACCTCGCGCGCCACCCGCGTCACCTCGGCCGCGAACGACGACAACTGGTCCACCATCGTGTTGATCGTCGTCTTGAGCTGGAGGATTTCGCCCCGCGCGTCGACGTCGATCTTCTGCGACAGGTCCCCCTGCGCCACGGCGGTCGTGACCTGCGCGATGTTGCGGACCTGCGAGGTCAGGTTGCCCGCCATGAAGTTCACCGAGTCGGTCAGGTCGCGCCACGTCCCGGCGACACCGGGCACCTGCGCCTGACCGCCGAGCCGGCCGTCCGTGCCGACCTCGCGCGCCACCCGCGTGACCTCGTCGGCGAACGAGGAGAGCTGGTCCACCATCGTGTTGATGGTGTCCTTCAGCTCCAGGATCTCGCCGCGCGCGTCCACGGTGATCTTCTGCGACAGGTCGCCCTGCGCCACCGCCGTCGCCACCTGCGCGATATTGCGGACCTGCGAAGTCAGGTTGTTCGCCATGAAGTTCACGTTGTCCGTGAGGTCGCGCCAGGTGCCGCCGACGCCGGGCACCTGGGCCTGACCGCCCAGCCGGCCGTCCGTGCCGACCTCGCGCGCCACCCGCGTGACCTCGTCGGCGAACGAGGAGAGCTGGTCCACCATCGTGTTGACGGTGTCCTTCAGCTCCAGCATCTCGCCCGCCACCGTGACGGTGATCTTCTGCGACAGGTCGCCCTGCGCCACCGCCGTCGCCACCTGCGCGATGTCGCGGACCTGCGCGGTCAGGTTGTCGGACATGAAGTTCACCGAGTCGGTGAGGTCCTTCCAAGTGCCCGCGACACCCGGCACGCGCGCCTGGCCGCCGAGCCGGCCGTCCGTGCCGACTTCGCGCGCCACCCGCGTCACCTCGCCCGCGAACGTGCGCAGCGTCGCGGTCATCGAGTTGAAGCTCTCCACCAGGGTCGCGACCTCGCCGCGGCCCGTCGCGGTGATCTCCTGCGACAGGTCGCCCTGCGCCACGGCCGCCAGCACGCGGCTCAGCTCGGTGGTCGGCCGGGTCAGGTCGTCGATCAGGCCGTTGACCGCCTCGGCCGCCATCGACCAGCCCATCGGACCCGCGCCGGGCGCCAGCCGCTCGCCGAGCCTGCCCTCCTGCCCCACCACCTGGCGCACCCGCACCAGCTCGCCGACCAGCCACTGGTTGCGTTCCGCGATCTCGTTGAACACCTCCGCCAGCTCGCCCACCGGGCCGGGCGGCACGACGAGGCGACGGCGGAAGTTGCCGTCCCGCATTTCGCGCATCGCGGTCAGCAGCCTGGCCAGGGTCACGTCCGTGTCGTCCTGGGCGGTCGTCACGTGGGCCTCCAACGTCAGCGGATCTGCGCCAAGCCTGCCACTGTTGGACCCGGCGTGTCCGCTAGGTTGGGCACGACCCGACACACAGGAGCCGCGATGGCCCAGGGCTACCGGCAAGGCGCCGAAGCGGGCCTCGACCTCGAAGCGTGGCGCCGCCTGGTCGACGGCTTCCACGAAGCCGTGGTCGTGCTCGACCCCGAGGGCGTCGCGCGCGTGGCCAACCCGCTCGCGGCCGTGATGTTCCCGCAGGTCAGCGTGGGCAGGCCGGCCACGGTGGAGGGTCGGTCGCAAGACCTCGGCGGCGGGTGGACCGCGTGGTACCGGGGCGTCGAGGACTTCCTGGACCACGCCTACCGCCGCCTGTCGACGCTCACCGACCGTGCCGAAGCCTTGCGCAACGTAGTCGAACTCGCGCCGGCGCCGCACGCCGTGGTGATCGTGCCGGGCGGGCGCGGCCGGCTGGAGTGGTGGCGGCGGGGCGCGGACGGCGACGTGACGGCGTCCCGCACCACGAAGCAGGCGGCGAGCACCACGCCCGGCCTGCCCGCCGTCCTGGACGGCACCACGCCGACGCTGGAAATCACCCGACTGGGTGACGGCGCGTGGGGCGGCGCGACCGGCGCGGGCACCGCCGTGCCGCTGGCCGACGGCGGGGCCCTGGTGTGCTTCGGCGGGCCGCACGACGGGGACCTGTTGCGCCGGTACGCCGAGCGGGCCTCGGCCGCGCTGGACGTGAGCACCCGGTTCAGCGACCAGGAGCGCACCGTCGAGGCGCTGCGGGCCAACCTGCTGCCGAGCCCGCTGCCCACCATCGCGGGCGTCCGCCTGGCGCGGGTGTACGAGCCGGCGCACCGCCGGGCGCTGGTCGGCGGCGACTTCTACGACGTGCACCCGCGCGAGGACGGCAGCGCCGCGTTCGTGCTGGGCGACGTGGCCGGCAACGGCCTGGAGGCCGCGGTGCACTCCGGACGGGTCCGGCAGAGCCTCCACGCCCTCCTGGTGGTCGAACAGCGGCCGGCGCAGCTCCTGAACCTCCTCAACGCCGCCCTGAGAGCCGCCGGCAGCCGGCTGTTCACCACGCTCGTGGTCGGCAACCTCGTCCCCGTGCAGGCGGGCGGGTTGCGCGTCTCGCTGTCGGCGGGCGGCCACCCCGCGCCCCTCGTGCTGCGTTCCAGTGGCCGCGTGGACGAGGTCGCCGTGCACGGCGGCATCGTCGGCGTGCTGCCCGAAGTCCGCTTCCACCAGACCACCGTGACGCTCGGACCAGGGGAAACCCTGCTGCTCTACAGCGACGGCCTGACCGAGGCGCGGGCCCACGGCGACCGCCAGAACCTGTTCGGCGACACCCGGCTCAAGGCGGCGCTGGCCGAGTGCGCCGGCCTGCCCGCCGAAGCCGTGGCCGAACACGTGCGCCGCGTGGTGTTCAAGTGGCTGGGCAGCACCGAGCACGACGACCTGACCATGCTCGTCGTGCAGGCGGAGCAGTGACCTCAGTCGGTCGCCGCGTCGTCCACCGAGATGTGGATGTGCATAACCTCGGTCAGCTCGGTGAGCCGGAACAGCTTGTGCACCGACGGCTGGAGCGACGCCATCCGGAACTGGCCGCCCGCGCCGTCCAGCCGCCGGTGCCAGTCGAGCATCAGGGACAACCCGGTGGTGTCCATGAACGGCACGCCGCTCAGGTCGACCACCACCCTGGGGCCGGACGTCTCCTCGAGGAGGTCGGAGAGCACGGGCACGGTGTCCGCGTCCAGCTCGCCCGACACCGCGACGACCGTCCAGCCGCCGCGCACCTCACTGCGCACCTGCAAGTCCATCGCGACCGCGCCTCTCCGCCCGGCGGGTGCCGTGCCGCTACAGATCGTGCAGCACGGGGCCCCCGGACGCGACCACTGGGTGGTCCAAGAGACAGGATGTGCGACGATGCGGTAACGGCCGATCAACGGGAGCGGATTGTGCGCAACGAGCCAGCGACGCCGGTGGCCGTGACGCTGCCCGCAACCGCCGGCGCGTCCGCGCAGGCCCGACGCCTAGTCGGCGAAGCGGTGGCGACGTGGGGCATGTCCCCGGACGTCGCCGAGGACGCGGCGCTGGTGGTGACGGAGCTGGTGTCGAACGCGGTGGACCACGCCTCCGGCCCTTTGGAGCTGACGGTGTCCAGAACGCCGCAGGGCATCCGGATCGAGGTGGCCGACCAGTCACCGACCATGCCCCAGCCGAGGCCCGTGGAGGTCGAGTCGGCCCGCGGCAGAGGGCTCATCATCGTCGCCGCGCTCAGCCAGGACTGGGGCACCTCGCCGACCGGCACCGGCAAGACCGTGTGGGCCGAACTCGCCTGACGGACCCCGAAGCGACCCGGACCCACACCGCCCGCGCCGCACTCGCCTGACGGACCCCGAAGCGGCGAAGAGCGGACCCCGGTCGGGATCCGCTCTTCTGGGCACGCCTCCCGTGCCGGTCTCAGGCCCCCTTCATGCCCCGCACACCCCACCGGGCCGCGGTGAGGGTCGCGCTCTGGCCGTTGTGGAAGGACGCGTGCGCGTCGGACGGGGTCGGTGCCGTCCCGCCAGGCGAACAGCCGCCTCAGCAGGGGGTGAAGCGGCACGCCCACTGTCGGGCGGCGCTCGTCCGGGAACAATCAGGGACGTGATCCGTAGGGGTACGGCACTTATTCGTGGGTATCCCGGTGGCTGGGAGACCACGACTGAGGAGGACACGTGTCCACGACCGAGAGCGGTCAGGTGACCGGGACGAAGGACAAGGACTACAACATCATCTGGTTCGTCGAGGCGTGCCTGAGCAACGCGCTGCGCCTGGAGACCTACATCCAGGACGCGGAGCGCGACGGCGACAGCGAACTGGCCGAGTTCTTCCGCCGCGCGCAGAACGAGAGCCGGAAGGGCGCGGAGCAGGGCAAGGGGCTCCTGGCGTCGCGTTTGAAGTAGTCGCGCTCCGAGTAGCCGCCTCGCGCCCGAAGCAGCAGGCCGACGCCAGAAGGGCCGTTCCTCACGGAGCGGCCCTTCTGAATCGTGCCTGCGGGTTTACTTCTGGTCGCCCAGGTTCCGGAGGCCTTCCTTGGCCTTCTCGGTCCCCTGCCCGATGTGCTCGGAGTGCTGCCCGCCGGTCTTCTCGTCCACGAACCGGCCCGCACCGTCGACGCCCTTCTCGGCCTTGTCGCCGTGCTGCCCAAGGGCGTCCTTGGCCTTGTCCTTCAGCTCGTCGAACTTGTCGCCGATGCCCATCTACAATCCTCCTGACCCGGAGCGTCCCGAGTGGACACTCCACGGCGGGGTTACCCCGCCCAGTCCGCGACAGACCCGCACTCACCCGATCGTGGTACCTCCGTGGAGGACGCGCCGGTCCCCCGTGCCCCGGCCGACACCGACGGCGGCGGCTGATCGTGTCCTGCTTCGGCCTGGCCCCCGCAAACGCTCACCGTCGTGCGCCAGCGGCCACTACCCTCCGGACCCGGACGACCGTTCACCGGAAGGAGCACCGTGACCGACGAGCAGCTCGCGGACCTGGCGGCGGACTATTTCCGAGACCGGCTCGAAACGGATCCGTTCAGCGCCACCGCGCACGGCGTGTCCGGCCACGACGGCGACGTGCCCGACCCGAGCCGGGACGCCGACCGGCGCAGGCTCGGCCGGCTCGACGGCTTCCAGCGGCGGCTCGACGGGATCGACCCGGCTCGGCTGACCGGCCAGGACGTCGTGACGCACGCGATGCTCGGCCGCCTGCTGCGGGACCACCGCGCGGCGCTGGCCACCGGGTTCGGCCTGGACGCGGCGGAGATCGCGGTGACCGCGAGCATGGTCGGCGTGCAGAACCAGGTGTTCTCCGACGTCCCGTCGGTCCGGCTGGGCGACGAGGAGGCCATCGGGACGTACCTGCGGCGGCTGGAGGGCCTGAGCGGGTACTTCGACGCGGCGGCGGCGCGGTACCACGAGGCGAGTGCGGACGGCCGGTTCCCCACGGAGTCGGGTGTGCGGCAGGCCGTGCGGCAGTTGCGCGGCTACCTGGTGTCCGATCTGGCGGGCGACCCGTTCCTGCGCCCTGTGCCCGCCCCGGACGCCGAGCGCGTGGCCGCCGTCGTGGAGGGCACCGTGCGCCCCGCGCTCGCCCGGTTCGCCGACCGGGTGGCCGAGCTGCTGCCGGTGGCGCGGGACGACGACCACGTGGGCATCTGCCACGTGCCCGACGGCGAGGCGGCGTACGCGGCGGCGGTGCGGGCGCACACCACCACCGGGCTGAGTCCCGAGCGGATCCACCAGATCGGCCTGGACAAGCTGGCCGAGGTGCACGAGGAGTTCGCGGTGCTGGGCGACAAGGTCCTCGGCACCTCCGACGTGCCGGAGATCCTGCGCCGGCTGCGGGACGACGAAGAGCTGCGGTTCGACAGCGCGGACGAGATCGTGGCGTGCGCGGTCGCCGTCCTGGAGCGGGCGGAAAGCGCGCTGCCCCAGTGGTTCCACCCCTACCGGATCGCGCCGTGCGTCGTGGATCCGATGCACCCGGCGGAAGCCGAGGGCTCCGTGCTGGCCTACTACCGCCCGCCCGCCGTCGACGGCTCCCGGCCCGGCGCGCACGTCGTGAACACCCACCTGCCCCGGTCGCGGGCGCGCTTCGAGTACGAGGCCCTGTCGTTCCACGAGAGCGTGCCGGGACACCACCTCCAGCTCGCCCTGGCGCAGTCGCTGAAGGACATCCCGGACTTCCGCCGCTTCTCCTACGTGACCGCGTACGCCGAGGGCTGGGGCCTGTACACCGAGCGCCTGGCCGACGAGATGGGCCTGTACACCGACGACCTGACCCGGATGGGCATGCTGTCGTTCGACGCGTGGCGGGCGTGCCGGCTGGTCGTGGACACCGGCATGCACCACTTCGGCTGGTCCCGCACCCGCGCCCTGGCGTTCCTCCGCGACAACACCGCGGCGTCGGAGTCCAACGTGCGCAACGAGATCGACCGGTACATCGCGTGGCCGGGCCAGGCGACCGCCTACCTGCTGGGCCGCCTGCACATCGAGGACCTGCGCGCCAGGGCGGCGCGGGAACTCGGCGACCGCTTCGACATCAAGGACTTCCACCACCAGGTGCTGGCCGGCGGCGCGGTCCCGCTGGAGACCCTGACCCACATCGTGGACCGCTGGATCGCGGCCTGACTCCTCCGAGTCCACTCCCGACCCGCCGTGACGAGCGCGGCAAAGTGCTCATGAGGTGAGCACTTTGCCGCGCAGGATGGGTCTCACCTACGGACTCGGGAGAAGCACATGGAGACGCTCGACGGCGCGGAGATCATCGACTTCGCCGACGCGGCGCGGTGGGAGGCGTGGCTGGCCGCCAATCACGAGCGGACGGGCGGGGTGTGGGTGAAGATCGCCAAGAAGGGCTCCGGCCGGACGTCGGTCACACTGCGCGAAGCGCTCGACGTCGCCCTGTGCTACGGCTGGATCGACAGCCAGCGCAAGGCGCACGACGAACACCACTACCTGCAACGGTATTCGCCCCGCCGCCCGACCAGCTCGTGGTCCCAGGTCAACGTGGACAAGGTGGACGCCCTCGTCGCCGCCGGCCGCATGCGCGAACCCGGCTACGCGGCGATCCGCGCCGCGCGGGCCGACGGCCGCTGGGCGGCGGCCTACCAGTCCCAGCGCACCGCCACCGTCCCGCCGGACCTGGCCGCCGCGCTGGCCCGCGACACCGGGGCCCGCGCCCGCTTCGAGCGCCTGGACCGCACCCGCCGGTACGCCCTGCTCCTGCGCCTGATGAAGGCGAAGACCCCCGCCACCCGAGCCGTTGCGCTGCGCCGGGTCGTCGAGTCCCTGGCGCGGCCGGACCCGGTCGGCGCGGACGGGAGCTGAAGGCGCGGGCCAGGATTCACCGAGTCCACCGTGGACTGGCTGTTTGGCGGCCCGGAATCCGGGAATCTCGATCCCATGTGGCTGTGGAGACCGCCTGGGGTGTACCGCCCGCAGGAAGACACGTGGTTGGTCGCCGAGGCGTTGGCCGGCGCGGGTTTCCCGGTCGGCGCGCGGGTATTGGACGCGTGCACCGGCACCGGGGCGCTCGGGGTGGCGGCGGGACTGGCCGGGGCGGGCGAGGTGACGGCCGTGGACCTGAGCAGGCGGGCCGTTCTCGCGGCCTGGTTCAACGGTCGCGTGCGCGGGCTGCCGATCCGGACCCGGCGCGGCGACTTCGGTGACCTGGTCGGCGAACGGCGGTTCGACGTGGTGCTCGCCAACCCGCCGTACGTGCCGGGTGGCGTGGTGCGGCCGAAGGGTCGGGCCAGGGCGTGGGACGCGGGTCCACGGGGGCGGTCCGTGTTGGACCGGCTGTGCGCGGTGCTGCCATTGCTGTTGGCGGACAAGGGGATGGCGCTGGTCGTGCACTCGGTGCTGTGCGATGAGGACGTGACGCTGCACCAGCTTCGCGGTGGCGGCTTGAAGGCCTCCGTGGTCGCCCGGCGGTCGATCCCGTTCGGACCGGTGTTGGACTCCCGGTCGAAGTGGTTGGCGCGCAACGGTTTCATCGAGCACGGTCAGCGACACGAGGAACTGGTGGTGGTCCGTGCCGACGCCGCGTGACAGCCGACGGGTCACCATCGTCCCCGGTGGACCGATGCTGGTGGAAGGACCGGTCGAACTCGTCCAGCCGGACGGCGCGGTGGTGACGTCGGACCGGTTCGTGGTGGCGGTGTGCACGTGCCGGCGCAGCAAGCTGTACCCGTTGTGCGACACCAGCCACCGCGAACGCCGCCGCTGACCACACCGGACGCCCGCCGCCGCGAGCGCCGCCGTTGACCACACCGGACGCCGGCCGCCGCGAGCGCCGCCGTTGATCACACCGGCTGGATGAGGGAACTCGTCCCGTTCCGCCACGACCCCAGCAGGTGCTCGGCCAGCCGCTCCTCCAACAGCTCCGTGGCCCGCACGCCGAACACGACGGACTCGGCCAGCTCCGGCTCCCGCGCCACCAGGTCCCCCACCACGTCGTGACGCATGATCTGCTCGTGCACCGCGTCCGCCTCGATGTGCTCGATGAAGAACTCGACGCAGTCCGGGTGCGCGTCCATCCGCTCCAACGCCTTGGCCATCCGCGCGGCGCTCGGCGCGGTGGTGATCTCCGCCGCCGCGAAGTGGCCCACCAACGCGCCGCGCAACGCCCGGTGCAGCCCGCACATCGACATCAGGTTGACCGTCGCCAGCATCGGCGCCGGCACGTCGTCCAGGTAGTGCAGGTACTCGGACCGCAGGCCCGCGCCGGCGAGCAGCCGCGCGTAGAGCTGGGAGTGCATCCGGTCGCCACGGCCGCCGCCGAACTCGTCGAACTCGACGGCCACCAGCGCGGCCTTCGCCCGGCCGGTCAGCCGCGGGATGACCCACGCGTGCGGATCGGCCTCCTTGAGGTGGTAGATCGACCGGTGGACCAGGTACTCGCGCAGTTGCCACCACGTGCCCTCGTCCCGCAGGTAGTGGCTCACGCCCTGCCCGTCGAGGCGTTCCACCAGCAGTTCGTCCAGCACGTCGCCGATGTCCAGGCGGCCCGGCAGGTCGGCGTGCAGCGCGTCCCGGAACACCCGTTCGAGGACGGCCCGCAGCCGCAGCAGCTCCGGCTCCCACTCCCAGTCCGCCGACACGCCTTCGAAGCCGCGGTAGTGCAGCTCGTAGCACACGTGCAGGGCAAGCTGGAGGTCTTCGCCGTACGGGTCGGCGTCCCGCGCCGCGTCGAGCGGCAGCCCGACCGGCGGCGGGTCGGACCTCAGCGCCTCGACCACCGCGTCGGACACCGGGCCCCGAGGTGTGGGCAGCACGGCGGATTCCAGCCCCTGCATAGTCGTCACGGCGGCGGGTTACCCGATCCCGGCGGTGCGATGCATGCGCGTGCCAACATGTCGACCACCGCCACGGGGCCGCGGACCGCCGCCCGCCGCTGCC
This sequence comes from Actinosynnema sp. CS-041913, assembly GCF_050942485.1. NCBI lineage: Bacteria > Bacillati > Actinomycetota > Actinomycetes > Pseudonocardiales > Pseudonocardiaceae > Actinosynnema > Actinosynnema sp. CS-041913. The sequence goes on from NZ_CP192037.1 coordinate 6,560,551, forward strand.
GCCGCGCGCCGCTGCCCTCGGCCAAGGCGTTCTCCAAGGCTCCGTCCAGCGCCTTCGACAGCGCGCCGGGGAGAGCGCCGGCCACGTGCTCCACCAGCGACCGCGCCAAGTCCACGGCCGGCACCCGCCCGCCCCGCCACGGATCCACGCCCGGACCGTCCACCCCGTACCGCGAGGCCGACCACACGGCCGCCGCGAGCACGCGGTCGTCCAGCTCCGGCGCCTCCCGCCCGGCCGCGAGGTCCGCCAGCGCCCGGTCCACCAACGCCCGCGTCAACCCGGCCTGCAACACCGCTTCCTCCACCGTGGCCGCCGTGTCCGCGACGCGCACCTCCACGGTCGGGTACCGGGGCGAGGGCCGCGCGAGCCAGAAGGTCATACCGGCGTCCACCAACACACCGCAGTCCACCAGCAGGTCGACCGCCGCGTCGTGCTCGTCCGCCGACCCGAACCGCGGCGGGACGCCCGAGCCCGGGAAGCGCGACTGGTCCACCATCCGCCAACTGCCGAAGCCGGTGTCCCGGTCGTGGGCGAACGGCGAGTTCACCGACAGCGCCAGCAGGGTGGGCAGCCACGGCCGCAGGTGGTTGACGACGGCGACCGCGGTGTCGCGGTCCGGCACACCGACGTGCACGTGGCAGCCGCAACACTGGTAGTCCGCGACCTGACCGCCGTAGATGTCCGAGATCCGCCGGAACCGCTCGCCGGCGGCCAACGGCGGCGCCGGGTCGGCCAGCACGGGCGTGCCGGACGGCACCACCAGCGCGCCCTCCGCCCCGGCCGCGTCCACCAGCGCCCGACGACCCGCGGCCAACTGCCCGCGCAGGTCGTCCAGGTCGGTGCAGACACCGCTGGCGAACTCCACCTGGGTGCCGAACAGCTCGGGGTCGACCTTCGCGCCGGGCGGCAGCTCCCCGACCCGGCTGAGGACCACCCCGGCCCGCGGCACGGTGCGGCGGGTCACCGAGTCCACGAGGAGGAACTCCTCCTCCACACCGACCGTGGTCGTCGTCATAGGCGCGGCAGCGGGCGCGGTGCGGTCCCGATCTCCACGGGCGCTCCCTTCGTCGCCCGTGGAGATACCCCGGGCCGGACACTCCGAAGCCTCACGGCACGGCGGACGGCGCCCACCCGGACGCCGCCGCCTCACCCCGCACCTGTCAGTTGGAGCCCGGCGCGTTCGCGCCGCGGATGCCGCCCTCGGCCTGCCGACCCGCCGCGTACCCGTATCCGACTCCGGTCAGCAGCAGAGCCGTCGTCGCCAGGCAGGCGGTCACGACACGTCGCCGGGTCAAGCGATCATGTCGCATTGGGATTCTCCGTCCCACCCGGCCGCCAAGCAGGGGTGGAGTGAACAGTGGCGGCCACTGGAACCCACCTTCGGGCGACGCGCGACCCCGAACAATCCGGGTAGTACTACGTAGGGCTACGCAAACTCAGCGTGGTTTCACCCGATGTCGCCGTGGGCACCCCCGGTACCTCGTTCAGCAGTGGTTTGGTGGTTACGGATGTCCGGAGGACCAGGTCAGGTCGGCGTGCTCGACGTCGGCTGCTTCAGCGCGCACCTCGTCGTGGTCGAGGACTCGCTGTTGCGCCCCCTGCTGTCCCACAAGACCCGGCTGCGCCTCGACCTGGCCCTGGACGAGCAGGGCGGGCTGAGCCGGCACGGCGTCGAGGAGGTCGTCGCGGCCGTCCGGAAGGCCCGCCGCGTCGCCGAGCGGGCGGGCGTGCGCTGGCTGGTGCCCTGGGCGACGTCCGTGCTGCGTGACGCGCCGAACGCGCCCGAGGTGTTCGCCGAGGTCGCCCACCGCACCGGCACCCGCCTGACGGTCCTGACCGGGCACGAGGAGGCCCGCCTGAGCTACCTGGCGGCCCGCCGCTGGTTCGGCGCCGAGGTCGGCCCGATGCTGGTGCTGGACGTCGGCGGCGGCACGGTCGAGGTGGCCACCGGGACCGAGGCCGAGCCGTGCGCCGTCGCGTCGCTGCCCTACGGCGCGCGCACCCTGTCCAGACGCCCCGTCGACCCGGCGATCGTGCAGGCCGAGGTCCGGGCGCTGCTGGGCGACGTGCGGGGCCACTACGCGGTCGGCTGCTCGAAGGTGTTCCAGCAGCTCGCGAGGCTCTCCGGAGCACGCCCCCAACGCGCGGGACCGCACGTGCCGAGAACACTGCGGCTGGACGACCTGCGGCGCTGGACACCGCGCCTGGCGGCGATGCCGGCCCGGAAACGGGCCCGCCTGCCGGGCATCTCCCGCCACCGCGCCGGGCAGTGCGTCGCGGGCGCGCGGGTGGTCGAGGCGCTGATGAAGGCCGCCGGGCACGACGAGGTCGCCATCAGCCCGTGGTCGACGAGGGAGGGACTGCTGCTCACCCTGACCGGGGCGGGTGACGACGAGATCTGCCGGGTGGCGTGAAGGGGACCAGGGAATGCTGGCGTTGTCGGTCGAGGCCCACCGGACGGGGTGCGCGGTGGTCGTGGCGACCGGAGAGCTCGACCTGGCGGGTGCCCGCCGGGTGCTGGACAAACTGGACCGCCTGGTGACCGAGGGCCGGGACCGGATCGTGCTGGACATGGCCGGGGTGGCGTTCTGCGGGGCGCAGGCCATGAGCGCGCTGGTGCGCACCCGGGCGCGGGCGCAGCGGGCCGGCGGGTGGCTGCGGCTGGCCGCCGTGCCGCCTCACGTGCAGCGGGTGTTCCAGCGCACCGATTTGGACCGGCTGTTCCCGCACTTCCCCGACGTTGCGGCGGCGGCTGCCGGGCGTGCCATCCCGGATCAGCGGATACCGCCCGGCGGCTCGAAGTGACCTTCAGCCCGGTGTCCGGCGTGGAACGACCTTCAAGCCGGTGTCCGGCACCAGACGGCACCGCCGCCCGCGGGCGCGGGACGATCTTCAGGCCGGTGTCCGGCACCACCGACACCGCCGCTCGCCGGCGCGGAACGATCTCGGGATCGGTGCCCGCCGTGAGACGGCCGTGGCCTCCGGGCCCCCGGTTCGATCGTCCCACGGGGTACCGACAACCTCGTCCCGGGAGTACCGGCGATTCCGGCGGGCGGGAGTCCGGCTGTCCCCGAAAGTGCCTGGTCCAGGCATAGTCCGCGGCTCGTCGGGTAACCCGGTCAGGTGACTACGGTGAGACGTGACATCCCGGCCCTGCCCGATCTGGTGTTCGCCACCGCGGCCGAGCCGCAGCGGCTTGCCGACTGGTTGCCGCCGCCGCTCGAACTGGTCGGTCTCAACGACGACATCCTCATCCTCCGCCAGGACTCCCGGCTGACCCAGATCCGTCTCACCGCCGACCTGGACCACCTGATCCTGTCCTGGACGGCCCTCGCCGACCGCGAGTGCGCGGGGGCCCTGCGCGTCAGTCCCCTCGGCGCGGGCCGGAGCGTGGCCGAACTCGAACTCGATCACCCGGACGAGACGCTGGCCACACGGCTCCTCGAAGCGCTCGCGAATGAGGTTGAGCAGGCCTTCACCACCGGGTGATCATGCGGGACGTGGACATCCGCCCCGCCCGACCGGACGAGTTCCCGGTCCTCCAGGCCGTCGAGGTCGCCTCCGGCGAGCCGTTCCGCGAGTTCGGCCTGCCGGACATCGCCGACGACGACCCCATGCCGCTCGACACGCTCCGCCGGCTCCACGTCTGGGTGGCCGCCGACCCCCGCCCGGTCGCCTGGATCGCCGCCGAGCCCGTCGACGGGTACGCGCACGTCGAGCAGGTCAGCGTCCACCCCGGGCACGCCCGCCAAGGCATCGGCGCGCGACTGCTGGACCACGTCGAGGGCTGGGCCGCGGCCAACGGGCTGCGCGGGCTGACGTTGACGACGTTCCGGGACATCCCCTGGAACGCCCCGTACTACGTGCGGCTGGGGTTCGAAGAGGTCACCGAGCTGTCCCCGGGGCTCCGAGCGATCATGGACGCCGAGGACGCGAGGGGTTTGGAACGTTCGAAACGGGTATGCCTGCGGCGTGTGCCGCGGACGGGGGTTTGAACGCGATACTGAGCGGGCACCTCCCGCCGGCAACCGTTCGGAGGTTCACCCAGTGGTCGATTTCGTGCACGAAGCCCTGCTGTACCGCGACGCCGAGCAGTACCTGGCGGGGACAGTGCCCTTCGTGCGGGACGGGCTCGCGGTCGGCGAGCCCGTGCTGGTCGCCGTGCCCCAGGCGAACCTCGACCTGCTGCGCGGAGCGCTGGGCGGCCACGCCGACCGCGTCGAGTTCCTGGACATGATCCGCGCCGGGCGCAATCCCGGTCGGATCATCCCCGGTGTGCTGGCCGCGTTCGCCGACAACGCGCGCGGCGGCCGGGTGCGGATCATCGGCGAGCCGATCTGGGCCGGGCGCACGGACCTGGAGTACCCGGCGTGCGTGCAGCACGAGGCGTTGATCAACACCGCCTTCGAGGACCGGCCGGCCTGGATCCTGTGCCCGTACGACACCAGCGCCCTCACGCCGGACGTGCTGGTGGACGCCGAAGCCACCCACCCGGTCGTGGTGGAGGACTCGCGGCGGCGGCCGAGCGACGGCTACCGCGAGCCGTACCTGACCGCCGAGGACTTCAACCGGCCGCTGCCCGCGCCTCCGGCGGACGCGGTCGCGTACCCGTTCGACCTGGACAGCCTGATCGCCGCGCGCCGGGCGGTGGCGTCGTTCGCGTTCCGCGCCGGGTTGTCCGAGGACCAGGTGGAGGACCTGGTCATCTCGGTGAACGAACTCGCCACCAACAGCGTCGTGCACGCGGGCGGGTCCGGCACGCTGCTGCTGTGGCGGGTCGGCCCGACCGTCGTGTGCGAGGTGCGCGACCACGGGCGGCTGGCGGACCCGATGGTCGGCCGCCGCAATCCGGGCCTGTCCACGCACGGCGGGTTCGGGGTGATGCTGGTGAACCTGCTGTGCGACCTCGTGCGCGTGCACACCCACGAGGACGGCACGTCGATCCGCGTCTACCTGGCCGCCGCCTGAGAAGTCCCTGCCCGCCCGCTCTCCACCCGCCCGCTCTCCGCCCGCCCGTCTCTCCGCACGCCCTTCTCTCCGCACGCCGGCCCGCTCGCCCGATCTCCGCCCGCCTGCCCGCCTGCCCGCTCGCCCGCCTGCCGCTCATCCGCCTGTCCGCCGGAGAACCGGGATCGGGGCCGGCCGGCCGGCAGAATCGACCAGGTGACCCCAGCCCTCCTGCTCGCCCACGGCGCCGGCGGCACCGTGCGCGCGAACTTCGGCCCGCTGATCCCCACCCTGTCGCGCACGCGCCCGGTGTTCTCGGTGGACTTCCCCGGTTCCGGCAAGACCCCGCGCGCCACGGACCCGCTGGAGCTGGACGACCTGGCCGACCGGCTGGTGGCCGCGGCGGGCGACACGCCCCGGGTCGCGGTCCTCGGCTACTCGATGGGTTGCGCGGTCGCGGTCCGGGCCGCCCTGCGGCATCCCGGACGGGTGTCGCACCTGGTGCTCACCGCCGGGTTCGCCCGGATCGACGACGAGACCCGGGCCCGCACCGCCGAGTGGCGGCGGCTGCTGACCGGTGACCGCGCCGAGCTGGCCGGGTTCATCATGTCGGTCGTGCTGGGCGGGCCGTACCACCGCGCCATGACCGCCGAGCAGGTGGAGGGCTTCCTGGAGATCGTGGCGCTGACCCTGCCGCCCGGCGTGGACGAGCAGTTGGACCTCGTGCAGCGGATCGACCTGACCGCCGAGCTGGCGGACCTGGACGTCCCGACGCTGGTCATCGGCACCAAGCACGACCGGCTCATCGCCCCGGCCACGACCCGCGCGCTGGCCGACGCGATCCCCGGCGCGCGCTGGGCCGAGCTGGACAGCGGCCACGCGCCCGCGCTGGAGGCCCCGGCCGAGTGGATCCGGCTGATCGACGGCTTCCTGACCCGACCCTGATCGAGCGCTCCCGGCCCGAACCTGATCGAGGACTCCGGCCCCGACCTTGGTCGAGCGCTCCGGTCCGAACCTGATCAAGGGCTCCCGGCCCGTCCCGTCCCGGCGGTTTGCCGGTGGGCCGGTCGGGCTAACCCCGCCGGTATGGGCAACACGCTGGTCCTGGACGTCGACGGCACCTTGGTCGACACCAACTACCACCACGCCGTCGCCTGGTTCCGGGCGTTCCGCCGGTTCGACATCACGGTGCCCACCTGGCGGCTGCACCGCGCCATCGGCATGGGCGGGGACAAGCTGGTCGCCGCCGTCGCGGGACAGCACGTCGAGGACGAGCACGGGGACGGCATCCGCACCGCGTGGGAGGCCGCGTTCGAGCCGATGCTCGCCGAGGTCCGGCCGCTGGAGGGCGCGCACCGGCTGGTGAAGGCCGCCCAGGAGCTGGACCTGGCGGTCGTGCTGGCCAGTTCCGGCAAGCGCCACCACGTGGACCACTACCTCAAGCTCATCGACGCCGGCGGTGTCGTGTCGACGTCCTCCGACGACGTGGAGCAGTCCAAGCCCGCGCCCGACCTGATCGAGGTGGCGATGAGCCGCGTCGACTCGGACGGGCGCGCGGTGGTCGTCGGGGACTCGGTGTGGGACTGCGACGCGGCGCTGCGGGCCGGGCTGCCGGTGGTGGCGCTGCGGACCGGCGGGTTCGGCGCGGCCGAGCTGCGGGAGCACGGCGCGTCCACCGTCTACGACGAACTCGACCAGTTGCGGGCGGACCTGACCGACCTGCCGATGGCGTAGGAGGAACCGTGCGGATCGGCTACACGCTGATGACGGAGCAGGCGGGACCGCGTGCGCTGGTGCGGCACGCCGCCCGCGCCGAGCAGGCGGGGTTCGACTTCGAGGTGATGAGCGACCACTACTTCCCGTGGCTGGAGGAGCAGGGGCACGCGCCGTACGCGTGGAGCGTGCTGGGCGCGGTCACCCAGGTCACCGACCGGGTCGAGCTGATGACCTACGTGACGTGCCCGACGGTGCGCTACCACCCGGCGGTCGTGGCGCAGAAGGCCGCGACCGTGCAGCTCCTCAGCGGCGGCCGGTTCATGCTCGGCCTCGGCGCGGGCGAGAACCTGAACGAGCACGTCGTCGGCCGTGGCTGGCCCCCGGTGAACGTGCGGCACGAGATGCTGCGGGAGGCCGTGGAGATCATCACGATGCTGTTCGACGGCGGGCACGTCAACTACGTGGGCAGCCACTTCCGGGTGGACTCGGCGAAGCTGTGGGACCTGCCGGAGCGGCGGGTGCCGATCGGGGTGGCGGTGTCCGGCAGCCAGTCGGTGCAGACGTTCGCGCCGCTGGCCGACGCGATGGTCGCCACCGAGCCGGACGCCGAGCTGAGCCAGAGCTGGGACGTGTTCCAGGGCGGCGAGTCCCGCAAGATCGGGCAGCTTCCGGTGTGCTGGGATCCCGACCGGGACAAGGCGGTGGCCCGCGCGCACGAGCAGTTCCGCTGGTTCGCGGGCGGGTGGAAGGTCAACGCCGAGCTGCCCGGCCCGGCCGGGTTCGCGGGCGCGACCCAGTTCGTGCGGCCGGAGGACGTGGCGGAGAAGATCCCGTGCGGGCCGGAGGTCGGGCCGATCGCGGAGGCGGCGCGCGCGTTCGCGGACGCCGGGTTCACCGACCTCGCGCTGGTCCAGATCGGCGGCGACCACCAGGACGAGTTCTTCGACTTCGCGCGGAACGAACTGCTGCCCGCCCTGCGCTGACCCGGTCAGCCTTCGTCGTCTTGGTCTTTGCCGCCGTGTTCGCCGTTCCGGGGCGGGCCGTTCTTCTTGCTCTTCGTGGTCGGCGGCGGCTGCGCGGCTTCGGTCGTGGTGACGGCGGGCTGCCCATCTACCGGCTGCCCGTCGACCGGCTGCTCCCCGACCGGCTGCGCGGCCGACACGACCACGGTCTCCGCCGGAAGCTGCTCCACCACCGTCACCGTGGACGCCGACGGCACGGACGTGCCCTCGGCGGTGGCGGCGGGCGCGTCAAGCTGCTGCCGCAGGTCCTGCGGGGCCGCGTCGTCGGACAGGCTCACGGCGGCCAGCATCGCCAGCACGCCCACCCCGCCCACGACCGCGCTGAGCAGCAGCACGGGCTTCCGGCGGGACGGCACGGGCGGGACCGGCGGCGCCGCGGGCCGTTCCACGACCTCCACGGCGGTCAGCGGGGCCGCGCCGACACTGGCCAGTTCGGCGTCGGCGAGCAGCCGGGCGCACTCCTGGGCGGTGGGCCGCCGGGTGGGCAGCGACTCCGTCATGGCGGTCAGCACGTCGCCCCACGGGCCGGGCAGGTTCGCCGGGATGCGCGGCTCGCGGTGCAGCCGGGCCAGCGCCGCCTCGGTGTCGCCGCCGGGGTACTCGGGCCGCCCGGTGAGGCATTCCAGCAGCACCAGGCCCAGCGCGTAGATGTCGGCGGCCGGGCCGACCTCCCCGCCGCGCACCTGTTCCGGCGCGAGGTAGCCGGCCGTGCCGACCAGCATCCCGGACCGGGTCACCCGGGTGACCTGGGCTTGCAGCGCCAGCCCGAAATCGGCCAGGTAGGCGCGGCGCTCACCGGGTTCGAGCAGGATGTTGGACGGCTTCACGTCGCGGTGCACGACACCGTGCCGGTGCACGTGGACGAGGATCTCGGCGACCTGGGTGCCGATCCGGGCCACCACCTCGGGGGCCAGCGGCTCGCGCATCCGCCGGCGCAGCGTGCCGCCGTCGACGGGCTGCATCACGTAGAACGGGCGGCCCCGGAACGAGCCGGTGTCGTACACGGTGACCACGCCGGGGCACCGCAGCCCGGCCAGCACCTGGGCTTCCCGGTCCAGCCTGACCTGGTCCTCGTGGGTGGCGGAGCCCTGGAACAGCTTGATCGCGACCCTGCGGTCCAGTTTGGTGTCGAGCGCCCGGTAGACCTCGGCCATGCCGCCGGAGCCGTACAGGTTCCCTAACGCGTACCGCCCGTCCACCACTTCACCGGTCAGGTCCCCGTCCCACATCCGGTCGACCTCCGCTGCTCCGACCGAGCCATCCGTGCCCGCAACGTACCCGTCACGCTCCGGAGTGGGCTACCCGGTTTGCCGTTTCGAGTCCATCTACCCGTAGCACTCCCGTCACAAACCGCCGACTTCTCCCCGGTCGGGTGAAGTCCGGACGTTCGGGCTGCCGCAGCAGCGGGTAAACCCCCGCCATGACCGGACCGGAGCGGGAACCGACGTTGAACGAGTTCATCGAGGACCCCGAGGCGAAGCTGGACGCGCTGGGCGAGGTGGACGGGACCAGGGACGTGGTGGACGGCGAAGCCGATCCCGACGAGGAATACGAACACGCCCGAGCCGACGAGCTGTGACCGCCGACGGGACGCCGGCGGTCACCTCCCGTCACGGCGCGGCAGTCGCGCAGGGCGTCGTGGGCGGGGTCGTGGTCGACGTCTGCGTGGGAGCGGTGCTGGGCGGACCGCCCGAGGCCAGGCGGGTGCCGCTGCACAGGTGCGTCTCCACAGCGCCGTCGCCGCCGGCGCCGTGCGCGAACACCAGGTACTTCGTGCCCACGGTGAGCCGGACACCGCACGCCGCGCCGCTGGTGGAGGTCAGGAGGTCCACCCGGCGCGGCACGTCGCCCTTGTGCTCGCGGCCCACCCGGACGGCGTAGCGGTACTTGTCGTCGTAGCTCACCTCCGGGTCGTTGAGCTCCAGCTTCTCGCTGAGCACGACCCCGGCGAACACGTGGTCGGCCCTCGCGTACCGGGCCGGCTCGGTGTCGCCCGGATAACAGCTACACGCGCTGGCCGTGCCGGTGAACACGGCGGTCAGCAGACCGGCGGCCAGCGTCGCCGCGGCCACCGCGTGCGTCAACAAGCGCAGGCGTCTCATCGGCTTCTCCGGGTGGTCGGCCGCCGCGTCACGGGGCGGGCGTGGCGCAGGTGGTGGTCGCGTCGGTCGGCGAGGTGGTCGGCGGGCCGCCGGAGGCCAGTCGGGTGCCGCTGCACTGGTTGGTCTCGACGCGGCGGTCGCTGCTGTCGCCGTGCGCGAACACCACGTACTTGCGGCCGGGGACGAGCTGGATGCCGCACGCCGTGCCCTGGTAGTGGCTGGCGATCTCCACCCGGCGCGGGACGTCGCCCTTGTACTCCTTGCCGACCTTCGTGGTGTAGATGTATTTTTCGCCCTCGCGGCGTTCGCTGATCACCAGCCCGACGAACACGTGGTCCGCCTTGTGGTACTTGTAGCCCTCGCCGCCGGGCAGGCACTGGCACGCGCTGGCGGTGCCGGTGAACACCGCGGTGAGCAGACCGGCCGCCACGGTCGCGACGGCCGCGGCGTGCGCCAGGAAACGTAAACGCGCCACAGGGTTCCCCCTTGAACGGGATGGTCGCGGCGGCGCCGGGGCCAGCTTAGCGGCCGGCGTGCAGAGCGAACCAGAGTTCGGCGCGCAGTCCCGGCGAGTCCAGTGACCTGCCCAGCAGCTCTTCGACGCGGCGCATCCGGTTGCGGATGGTGTGCCGGTGCACACCCAGCTTCGCCGCGGCCGGATCCCACTGACCGTGGCAGCCCAGCCACACCCGCAGCGACGCGCGCAGCGAGGCGTCCAGCGGGGCGAGCAGGGTGGCCGCGTGGAGGGCGATATCCGTTGCCAGCAAACCGGAACCGGGCACGTCCTCGAAGCTCGCGACGTGTTCGTCCCGGGCCCGCAGCGCTTCCCGGTAGCCGCGGGCGACCTCGGTCGCGGTCACCGGGCTGGAGGCGTGGGCGGGCCGGTCGAGTTCGCGGGCCAGGACGACGACGTGCCCGTCGTGCTCGGCCCAGAACCCGGGCGGCTCCTCGGTTCCCTTCGGGAGCACGAAGACGCGGAACGGTCCTTCGGGCGCGTCGGCCACCGGAACCCCGGCGAGCAGCAGGCGGAACTGCGCGGTCCGCAGCTCGCCGCGCACCACGTCGACGGCGTCCGACTTGGCCAGCGCGAGGGTGAGCAGGGACGCGGCGGTGTTCACGATGTTGCGGTCGGCGGTGTCCAGCGGCTCGGCGGTGGACACCGCGAGGTAGCCGCGCCGGCCGAGGGCCTGCATCGCGACGTGCCGCTCCCCCGCCTGCCACGCCGCGCCCGCCGGGCCCGGCCCCAGCCGCTCGGCTTCCCCGCGCAGGTCCGGCAGGTCCCCGCTGGAGTGCACCGGCTCGCCGGACGCGGCGAGCAGCGCCACCGCGCCGTCGACCAGCCTGGCGAGCCTGCTCACCACGGCGTCGGTCGACGTCAGCGCGGCACGGGTGAGGGCGCGCTGGGCGTGGCTGGTGCGGGTGAGCGCCGCGTACTCGTCCACCGCGACCGCCCGCGACACCGCTTTGGTGATCGCGATGAACGGCACCTCGCGCGGCACCTCCACCAGCGGGAAGCCCTCGTCGCGGGCGGCGTCGACCAGCCCCGCCGGCACCCGGGTGTGGCTGAGCCCGGTGCCGAAGCCGAGCCCGACCGCGCCGGCACCCGCCAGCCGCCGCACGTAGGGGCGGTACGGGCCGAGCGCGATGCCGGTGGTCAGCAGCAGCTCGCCGCCCTCCAGGAACGGCGTGGGGTCGGCCAGCTCGGTGCTGTGCACCCAGGCGACCGGCCGGTCCAGGCCGGGGTCGACGTGCACCGGCAGTCCGACCTCGCGGGCGAGGCCGGCGAGCGTGAGGGGCATGGACACTTTGTACAGTGTTCGTGTCCACGATCGCCATTTCCTCCACTGGCCGGCTCGCCTCCGGGGACGGATGCTGGTCCCATGCCCCGACTGCTCACCCAGATCCCCGGACCCCGGTCGCAGGAACTCACCGCGCGCCGCAAGGGAGCCGTGGCGGCGGGCGTGGGCTCGACCCTGCCCGTCTACATCGACCACGCCGAGGACGGCCTGCTGGTCGACGTGGACGGCAACCGGCTGATCGACTTGGGCTCGGGCATCGCGGTGACCGGCGTCGGCAACCCCGCGCCCCGCGTGGCGGAGGCCGTGCACGCGCAGATCGACCGGTTCAGCCACACGTGCTTCATGGTCACGCCCTACGAGGGGTACGTGGAGGTGTGCGAGCGGCTCAACGCGCTGACGCCGGGGACGCACGAGAAGCGCTCCGTGCTGTTCAACTCGGGCGCGGAGGCCGTGGAGAACGCGGTGAAGATCGCCCGGCACGTGACGGGCCGCCCGGCGGTCGTCGTGTTCGACCACGCCTACCACGGGCGCACCAACCTCACGATGGCGCTGACCGCCAAGAACATGCCGTACAAGCACCGCTTCGGCCCGTTCGCGCCCGAGGTGTACCGGGCGCCCATGTCCTACCCGTTCCGCGACGGCCTCAGCGGTCCGGAGGCGGCGTCCCGCGCGTTCGAGGTGATCGGGAAGCAGGTCGGCGCGGGCAACGTGGCGTGCGTGGTGATCGAGCCCGTGCAGGGCGAGGGCGGGTTCATCGCGCCCGCGCCGGGATTCCTGCCCGCCCTGGCCGCGTGGTGCAGCGAGCACGGGGCGCTGCTGGTCGCCGACGAGATCCAGACCGGTTTCTGCCGCACCGGGACGTGGTTCGCGTGCGAGCACGAGGATGTCGTGCCGGACCTCGTCACCACCGCCAAGGGCATCGCGGGCGGGCTGCCGCTGGCCGGGGTGACCGGCCGCGCCGAGGTCATGGACGCCGTGCACCCCGGCGGGCTCGGCGGGACCTACGGCGGCAACCCCGTCGCCTGCGCGGCGGCCCTCGGCGCGATCGACACCATGGTGGAACTCGACCTGAACGCCGCCGCGCGGCGCATCGAGGCCTTCGTGCTGCCCCGGCTGCGGTCGGCGGTCGGCGCGCACGGCGACGTGCGCGGCCTCGGCGCGATGCTGGCGGTCGAGTTCGCCGAACAGACCCCCGAGGTCGCCGCGCGGGTCGCGGCGGCGTGCCACGCGGCCGGCGTGGTCGTCCTGACCTGCGGGACGCACGGGAACGTGCTCCGCCTGCTGCCGCCGCTGGTCATCCCGGACGACCTGCTGGCCGAGGGCGTCACCGTGCTGGAACGGGCCATCAGTGAAGGAGTTGGGCGATGAACACGCCGTACTGGGTAGCGGGTCAGGCCGCGTCGAGCGAGGACGTGGTGGAGGTGCGCAGCCCGCACGACGGCGCTCTGGCCGGCACCACGTCGAACGCGACGGCGCAGGACGTGGAACGCGCGGTCGCCGCCGCCGCGGACGTGGCCGCCGAGTTCGCCTCGCTGCCCGCGCACGCCCGCGCCGCGGCGCTGGACCACGTGTCCCGCCGGCTGGCCGAGCGGGCGGACGAGGTGGCGGCGCTGATCACGGCGGAGTCCGGCAAGCCGCTCAAGTGGTCGCGGGTCGAGGTGACGCGGGCGGTGTCGACGTTCCGCTGGGCGGCCGAGGAGTCCCGCCGCTTCTCCGGCGACCTCCAGCGGCTGGACACCGACCCGACCGCGACCGGCCGCCTGGCCCTGGTCCGCCGCGCGCCGCGGGGCCCGGTGCTGGGCATCGCGCCGTTCAACTTCCCGCTGAATTTGGTGGCGCACAAGGTCGCGCCCGCGATCGCCGTCGGCGCGCCGATCATCGTGAAGCCCGCGCCCGCGACGCCCCTGGTGTCGTTGCTGCTGGGCTCGCTGCTGGCCGAGACCGACCTGCCCGCGGGCTCCTGGTCCGTGCTGCCGGTGCCCAACGAGGTGGCCGGCGAGCTGGTCTCCGACCCCCGCCTGCCGGTCGTGTCGTTCACCGGCTCCGGCCCGGTCGGCTACGGCATCCTGGACCGCGTGCCCCGCAAGCACGTCGTGCTGGAGCTGGGCGGCAACGCGGCGGCCGTCGTCTGTCCCGACTGGACGGACCTGGACTGGGCGGCGCAGCGGATCGCGACCTTCGCGATGTACCAGGGCGGCCAGTCGTGCATCTCGGTGCAGCGCGTGTACATCCACCGCGACGTGTACTCCGAGGTCGCCGACGCGGTCGTCGCGCACGTCCGCAAGCTGGGCACCGGCTCGCCGCAGGACCCGTCGACCGATGTCGGCCCGCTGATCAACGAGGCGGCGGCGCGGCGCGTCGAGTCCTGGGTGGACGAGGCGGAGGCCGCGGGCGCCCGCGTGCTGGCCGGCGGCACCCGCGACGGCGCGACCTACGCCCCGACCGTGCTGGCGGAGGTGCCGGAGGACTGCAAGGTGGTGGACGAGGAGGTCTTCGGGCCGGTGGTGGTGCTCGCCGCCGTGGACTCGGTCGAGGAGGCCTTCGCCAAGGTCAACTCGTCCCGCTTCGGGCTCCAGGCGGGTCTGTTCACGCACGACGTGCGGCTGGCGTTCCAGGCCTCGAAGCGGCTGGCGGTGGGCGGCGTGATCGTGGGCGACGTGCCCAGCTTCCGCGCCGACCAGATGCCGTACGGCGGGGTCAAGGAGTCCGGCACCGGGCGCGAGGGCGTGCGCTCGGCGATGGAGGACCTGACGGAGGAGCGGGTCCTGGTCCTCACCGGCCTGGACCTGTAAGCGCACCGCGGGGTCGCCGCACGCCCTCCGTGGATCGGTGGAGGGCGTGCGGCACTCGCGTTCGGCGCCGCCGACGCGCCGGTCGTCACCGTGGCGCGCGGCCGAACCGCTGTCCCGCCACTATTCCGGCGCCCGGACGCGGGAGGTGAGCAGCGCGTCCGCCCAGCGGGCCTTCGGGTCGATGTCCACCAGCAGGAGCTTGGCCAGCAGGGTCAGCGGGATGGCCAGCACGGCGCCCAGCGCGCCCAGCAGCCAGGCCCAGAAGAGCAGGGCGAGGAAGGTGACGGTGGCGGAGAGGCCCACCGAGTCGCCGACGACCCTGGGCTGGATCAGGGTCTGGATCACGAAGTTCAGCACGCTGTAGACCACGACCACCCAGACCGCGAGCTGCCAGCCGCCCTCCAGCAGGCCCAGCAGGGTCGGCGGGAGCAGGCCGAGGACGAAGCCCACGTTGGGGATGTAGTTGGTGATGAACGCCAGCAGCGCCCACAGGATCGGCAGCGGGATGCCCATGACGGCCAGCGCCACGCCGTCCAGGACCGCGACGACCAGGCCGAAGACCGTGGACACCACCAGGTAGTTGCGGGTGCCCGCGGCGAACCGGCCCAGCGCCGCCGCCACGTCGGGCCGGTCGGCGGCGATCACGGCCATCCGCGCGCCCACGTTGTTCGCGTCCACGCTGAGGAACAGCAGCAGGGACAGCAGGAAGACGATGTTGGACGCCAGGTTGCCCACGCTGCTCAGGACCGTGCCGAGGATGCCCGCCACCCGACCCACGTCCAGGCCGTCCGCGACCTTGCGGAGCTGGTCCGCGCCGACGCCGAACTCGGCCAGCTCGCCGACCGCCGCGTCGGCCAGCTCGCGGGCGCGGCCGGTGTAGTGGGGCAGCTCGGTGGCCAACTGCGCCACCGAGACGACCAGGACCGCGACCAGCGACAGCAGGATCGCGTACACGACCAGCACCAGCGCGGTGGCGGCCACCCAGCCGGGCAGGCCCTTGCGGCGCAGCCAGGTGTGCACCGGGCCGACCGCGATCACCAGGGTCAGGGCCAGGAACACCGGGCCGATGAGCCACGACATCGCCATCACGCCCGCCCCGGTGACCACCGCGGCGGCCGTGCCGAGCAACACCACCAGACCTCTGGGCATCGCCCGAGCCTAGGGCCGCGCCGGCGGATCGGCCTCCGGTCCGACGCGGCCTCCGGTCCGACGCGGCATGTCGGGGCACCGGGGCCGGGTGGAGCGGTAGCGTCACCGATCATGCGGGTCACGTCCAGCAGCGGGCTCTCGCACCTCCCGCGCGACCGGCCGGTGCTGGTGCTGGTCGGCGGCGCGGACGGGATGGCCGCCGAGCACCTCGCGGCGTTCGGCGCGGTCCTGCGCGACCTGGTGCCCCTCCTGGACGCGCTCGGCGCGGTCGTGGTCGACGGCGGCACGGACGTCGGGGTCTCGCGGGCGATGGGACTGGCCCGCGCCGCCGGCGGCGGGCGGTTCCGGCTGATCGGCGTCGTGGCCGACGGGGTCTCGGCCGAGTTCGAGCCGAACCACACCGACATCGTGCTGGTGCCCGGCGACCGGTGGGGCGACGAAGCTCCCTGGCTCGCGGAGGTCGCCGGGCTCGTCGCCGGGTCGCGGACGTCGGTCACCGTGCTGGTCAACGGCGGCGAGATCACGTTCGACGACGCCGCGCTGAGCCTCGCGCGGGAGCGCCCGCTGGTCGTGGTGCGGGGCACCGGGCGCACCGCCGACGCGATCGCCGCCGGCACGGAGCCGCGGGCCGCACGGATCTCCGCCTCGCCGCTGACCGGGGTGGTGGGGCTGGACGGGCTTGTCGCCCACGTCAGCCGGGTGTTCGAGGAGGAAGGGCCGGGATGAGCGGTTTACGCTACGGGGACCTGCCGGGGCTGTTCGAGGCGGCCGACGCCGCGGCGCTGGACGGGCAGCGGCGCTACGTCCGGACAGTGCGGCTGCGGCTGGTGCTGGCGGTGCTGGCCGCCGCGTCCGGGATCTTCACGTGGCTGGTGGGGCGGGTCGACCTGGCCGCGATCGGCACGGCGATCGCGCTGGCCGCGGTCACCGTGACCGAGGTGAACCTGAAGTCCACCCGGCCCGAGGACCGCTGGTACGACGGGCGGGCGCTGGCCGAGTCGGCGAAGAGCCTGGCCTGGAAGTTCAGCGTGGGCGGCGCGCCGTTCGCGAAGGGCAGGCCCGAGCGGGACGTCGAGCGCGAGTTCATCGCCCAGTTGCGCACCCTGCTGGAGGAGGCCCCGACCACGGCCATCACGCCGTCGCGGCGGCCCGTGGTGACCGACGCGATGCGTGCCCTGCGGGCCGCGGACCTGGCCACCCGCCAACAGGCCTACCTGCGGGAGCGCATCGCCGACCAGCAGGACTGGTACTCCGACCGGGCACGGCGCAACGAGCGGCGCGCGGGGTGGTGGCGCACGTCGCTGCTGGCGATCGAGGTGGCCGGGATCGGCGCGGCGCTGGCGAAGGCGGTCGGCGTGATCCGGATCGACCTCGCGGGCGTGGTGGCGGCGGTCATCGCGGCCGGGACGGCGTGGATGAGCGTGCGCCAACTCTCGACGCTGGCCCGCGCCTACACGTTCGCGGCCAACGAGCTGGGCATCGTGCGCGGCCGGCTGGAACTGGTGTCCGACGAGGCGGCGTGGTCGGCCGAAGTGGCCGACGCGGAGGACGCCGTGAGCCGGGAGCACACCATGTGGCGGGCTTCCCGGACCCGTCCGTCGAGTTGAGTCCGGGCAGGCGGTGAAGGCTCGGTGCTCCGTCGCCTCGCCGCGGCCGGCCGTCCAAGGCGGGAGGCCGGGCCGTTCACCAGCCGGGCGACCGCATGTCCAGGGGGAGACCGATCCCGGACAGGAGTTCTTCGGCTCTCTGCCTGTGTTGACGCGCGCGGGCTTCCGCGCAGTCGTGTCCGGCCGTTTCGGCCTGTAGCAGCAGGGCCTGCGCCTCGCCCAGGAGGTGCCCCGTCTCGGCATGGATGGATCGCGCCTGCTCGGCGTGGTCGGCGCCGGCCCGGTGGTCCCCTCGGCGCACGTGGGCCGCGGCGAGGACGGCGTGGGCGTGTCCTTGGTGGAACCGGTGGCCGGTGTGGCGGGCCAGGTCGAGTGCCGCGGTGGCGTCGTCGATGGCTTGTGCGAGGTTGCCGCGGTGGCGGTGCACCGTCGCCAACCCGAGCAGCGCTTCGATCCGCCCTTGCCTGTAGTGCGAGTGGTCGGCGGTCGTGAGCGCGTGTCGGTGCAGTGACTCGGCCTCGTCGAGCCGCGACCTGAGGCAGTGCACGGCGGCCAGGGTGTTCTGCGTGTCGACCGCGACGGCGTGGTGCCCCTTCCCTGATTCGATCGCCTGCTCCAGCAGCTCCACGGCGAGGTCGTGGTCGCCCAGCAGAGCGGCGAGCCTGGCCCGCACCTCCAGGTGCCACGCGATCTCGTGGGTCGCCGAGACCCGCCGGATGTGCGGGGCCGCCACCTCTAGGAGGTCCTCCGTCTCCTTGAGGTGGCCCAGGTGCAGGTGGGTTTCGGCCAGGCCCATCAGCGCGGCGCCACGTCCCCGGTCGTGACCGGACTCGTCCTGCACGGCCCCCGCCCTGGTGAGGTAGCCGATGGCGTCGGCCGGGCGGCCGAGCTTCAACGCGGTCATCCCCAGGTTGATCAGGATGGTGCCGGCGTGGACCAGGCAGGTGGATTCGGCGGTGGCGGTCTCGTCGGCTCGGCTCAGGTAGCGGAACGACGTGGACAGCGTGCCGGTGTAGTACTGCAGGATGCCGAGGTTGGACAGCGCGGCGCACTCGCCCAAGGGCCACTTCGCGGCGATCGCCCCGGTCAACGCCGACTCGAAGTGGTCGACCGCGGCGGCGTAGTCACCCCGCATCAGGTCGAGCACGCCGGCGCTGTTGTTCATCGCGCACACCGCGTGCGGGTGGCCGTCGGCTTGTGCGGCGTGCAGCGCGCTGCCGACGACGGTCGACCAGTGCGCGGTGTTGCCCCGCACGAAGTACCCCTTCAACCCGTCGGCCACCTGCCAGGCCACCCGGTGGTGACCGGTGGCCGCGGCGAGTTCGACGACGGCCGTCGTGTTGAACGCCTCCGCGTTGAGCCAGCCCAGGGCGGAGGCGACGCTGTCGAAGGACATCGGCTCGTGACCGGCCCACCGGGCGCTGCCCGGCAGGCGGACCCTTCCCGCGTCGAGGGTGTCCGCCGCACTGTCGACGGCGTTCGCGTACCAGGTGAGCAGACGGTCCACGGGGGCGCGCCCGTCCTGAGCCGCACGGTCGGCGGCATACAGCCGGAGCAATTCGTGCAGGGCGTAGCGGCCGGGAGCGGGTTCTTCGACCAGGTTCGCCGCCACCAGGTCCCGCAGTTCGCGCTCGGCATCGGTGAGGTCCACGTCGGCGAACGCGGCGACCGCCGGCGCGGTCGTGTCCGGTCCCGGCACCAGGCCGAGCAGTCGGAACACCCGCTGTGCGGACTGGGTCCTGGCGGCGTACGACAGCTCGATGGCGGCGCTGACGGCCGAGGACGGGTCGCCGTGCAGCTCCAGTGCGGCGAGTCGATCACCACTGCGCAACGCGGTGACGTAGTCGCCGATCGAGCGGTTCGGCTGGGCGGCCAGGTGCGCGGCGGCGATGCGGAGGGCGAGTGGCAGACCGTCGCACAGCGCCACCAGGTCGTTCGCCGCTTCGGGTTCGGCGGCGACGCGCATCCCGCCGATGATCCGGTCGAGCACCGCTCGGGCGTCGTCGGCGCCGAGCACGTCCAGCCGCTGTTGCCGGGCGCCCTCGCGGGCCACCAGGCCGTCGAGCCTGTTGCGGCTGGTCACCACCACCGTGCAGTCCGGTGTGCCGGGCAGCAGGGGACGGATTTGATCGGCGTCGACGGCGTCGTCGAGCAGGACCAGCATCTGCCGGTCGGCCAACGTCGAGCGGTAGACCGCAGCCGCGCCGTTCACACCGGAGGGCCGTCTGGTCGGGTCGACCTCAAGTGCCTGCAGCAACTCCTCCAGCGCCTGCCTCGCGGTCAGCGGCGCCCCGGCGCTGTGCCCGCGCAGGTTGACGAAGAGCTGCCCGCCGGGGAAGCGGACCCGGTTGCGGTGGGCCCAGTGCAGGGCCAGCGAGGTCTTGCCAACGCCCGCGGTGCCGGTCAGGACGTGCACCACCGGGCTGCCGTCGGGTTCGTCGTGCGCTCCGTCCAGGATGTGCAGCGCCTGCTCCCTGCCTACGAAACTTCGTGGCGCGGAAGGCAATTGCCTGATGCCGGCAGGGACGACCCGGCCGGCGTCGTGTCGCGGTCGGGATCGCTGTTGTGCGCCCGCCTCGTCCAGAGGCGTATGACGTTCGGCACCGAGCAGTGGATCCGGCTCGCGACCGAGCACCACCCGAGGTTCGGAGCGGCCGGTCAGGAGCCGGCCGTGCAGGTCCTGCAGCGCGGCGCAGGGGTCGGTGCCCAGTTCCTCGACCAGCCGGGTGCGGACCTGTCGGTAGTGCTCAAGCGCGTCGGCGGTCCGCCCCGCCTGGTGCAGGGCCAGCATGTACTGGCCCGCCACCCGCTCGTCCAGGTCGTGCGCGGCGGCTCGCTCGGCCAACTCGACCACCAGGTCGACGCCCCGGCCCAAGCGCAGCCGGGCGGCGGCCAGGTCGTGCCGCGCGGCCAGCAGTTCCTGCCCGAGTCGGTCGCGTTCGGCTTCGGCCCACTCGCCGTCCACTCCGGTCAACGCCTGCCCCCGCCACAACTCCAGCCCGTCGGTCAGCAGCCGAGCGGCCTGCTCGTCGTCGACCTCCGCGTCGGCGGCGGCGCACAGATCGCGGAACCGATGCAGGTCCACCACCGGCGCGGTCGTGTCGGCGATCAGTGCGTAGCCGCTCGAACGGCGCGCGATGGCCACGCCGTGCGCGGCGGCCAGCACCCGCCGTAATCGGGAGATGTAGCTGTGCAACGTCGCCCGCGCCCGCGGTGCCTCATCCGCACCCCAGACCCGCTCGACCAGCCGGTCCACCGGCACCACGCGCCCCGCGTCGACCGCCAGCGCGGCCAACACGCACCGCTGCCTGGGTGCGCCCAGGTGCACCGGCCGCTCGTCGACCTCCGCGCCCACCTCCCCCAGCAGACGCAAGACCACCGCCACCCCCACCGCCCCCGTCCTGACTGCTCCCCGGCCACCAGGCATAGCGGCTTGAGCGGGGCCGTGCAGAAACCCTGCAAGAGATCCACACGACCGGCCCCCCAGCGTAGGACCCACGGCGGCTCGCACAACGTCCGCAACGCCGCCGTGGATCTCCCCGTTCGGCTCTTCTGCACGGCAATAGCGAGAAAACAGGCACCCTAAACCAAAGGAGCAGGTCACCAGCGATGAAGACCAACCTCGCCCGAAGCCTGATGATCACGAGCGTTGCGGTGGGCAGTCTGCTGTCCGCCGGCTCCGTCGCGTCCGCCGCGCCGGTCACCACCACCGCGACTGTGGCCGCCATCCCGAGCTGCGTCATCCTCACCCAGGGTGACACCACCACCGATCCCATCCGGTCGTACGCGAACGTGCGGAGCTTCTGCGCAGGCACCTATCGGATGCGGTTCATCTGGGCGTGGACCACCGACGGGGGCTGCTTCACACTCGCCCCCGGCGACTACCACGGAGAGTCCAAGCCAGGCCGCGGACCGTACGTCTCGGAACTGCGCCCCTGCTGACCGGGCACTTCGCGACCTGACGGCCTCTGTCGCACTGATCCGGATCCACGGATCAGTGCGACGGAGGTCTTGCCAGGTCGGACCTCCCGACGGCAGGGCGAGTCACGCCCGGCACAATCCCACTGCCGGTGACCATGCGCCGGCGTTCTCCCGGATCTTGTCCCGCTGACCAGGCGTGCTGCTGTCTACTCCACGTCGGCGGACGTCGACCCCGGCGGCGAAGGGGCGTCCAGCAACGCCGACACCGGAGCGGGCTCCACCGCCTGGTCGTCCTGCCGTGCCGCGAGCGCATGCAGCAGCGCGCCTGGCTGCTGGACGAGGTGCGGTTCGTGGTTGAGCCGGTATTGCTGTGCCGGGGTCAGTTGGAGCACGCTGAGCTCGCCGTCGACCTTGACGATGAGCAGCGCCCCGATGCGCAGCACCGCGTTGCGCTCCGGGCGCAGCGACTCGATCACCGAAGCGAGGTGTTCCATCAGCCGGGCGGTCACCTCGGCATCCTGCGCGTGCACCAGGTGGGTCTCCGCCGCGTGCGCGGCTGTCGCGCCCAGTTCGCTGCGCCCGAACCCAACCGCCTTGGCCCGAAGCCGTCGAAACCACGACCCGATGACCGGATCGTCCCGGTCGACCACCGCCAGCCCGCTGACCCTCAAGGCGTTCTCGACAGCGCTCTCGACCGCGCGGTGACCGGTTCCGTCACCCAGGTAGATCGACACCGGCACGATCATCACACCGACCAGCGTGCCCACTCCGCCGTCACCGTCAACCGGTCGGGCGTCCAACTCGTCCGTGTCCTGAGGCGGTTGGTGGGTGCCGTGGAGGTTGTCGCGTTGTCGTTCGACGCGGGCTTCTTCGTTGCGGCTGCCTTGTCCATGGTTGATGACGGCCAAGAGCGGGGTGAGGGAGGAGATGGTGAGGGCGGAGATGATGAGGGCGGGAGCGTAGTGGTCGCTGGTGCCGGGGTGGAGGAAGTCAGGGATGTCGGAGCTGCGGTAGCCGGGCAGCACGACCGGAAGCAGTCGCCGTGTCCAGGTGGGCCGGTCCTGGTGGAGGCGGTCGCGGAGCAGCGCGACTTCGGTCTGCACGCCTCGGCTGCGGTCGCCGGGGGTGGTTCCGTCGGCGGCGGCGCGGTACTCGGGGGAGGCGATGATGATGATGTAGTCGGCATTGTCGATCTCGTCCCTGATCCAGCCGGCCCAGTCCTGCCCCGGGACGGGGTGGTTGGCATCCAGGCGGGCGTCGACGCCGAACTGGCGCAGGAGTTCGGCGAACAAGCCCACTTGTCCGATGTGGAGCGGGTCTTCGTGGGCGTAGGAGATGAACACCCGTCGCGGCGGTCTGGCTGTCGTGTCCACGTCCACCATTTGATCGCATCCGGCGGAGTTCCGGATCATCCGGGTGGGTGGTTGGCCCACCGGGCTGGTCTCCGCCAAGTAGAGGCGGACACGAGCAGCCTGGCTATTCGGATCCAGTTGCCGGATCGCAGGCGGTCGCGTGGGTAGAACCCCGACTGTCGGCGCGCTGGTCGACCAGACCCCACAACCCTTGAGCGGCATAGCGGGCACGTTTGAGTTCGATCGTGCGCAGGCCGACGCCCAACTCGACCGCCTTGGCCCGTTGCCGCTCGGCCAACGTGGTCGTCTGCGGGTCGTAGTCGTGCCGCGGGCGGGCGCCGGGAGGCGCACCGGACGGCAGCCCGGTGTCGACCTCGACGTGTCCGGCCGGCACCACCTGCTCGCCGCCCGCGTCGGAGCGCAGCCGCACCGACGTGCCGCCGACCCGAACCAGGCCCGCACTCCGCAAGCGCTTGGGGGGCCACCGGAATACGGGAGAAAGGTTATCCGGACTACGGATCACACCAGAACGGCTACCTGACGCGAAGATCAGGGCGGCTCTCTTCCTCCGAAAGCTCAAACGTGTGGCCGGTCGCCGCCCAGTGCGGCCAGTACGGTCCGGTAGGTCAGGTCGGTCCGTGCGCCTACCTCGCCCGCCGCGGCGCCCAGCATCGGTGAGTTCGTCGGCAGCCGTGCTGCTTCGTGGACGACGGCCAGGTAGATGGCGCAGCACCACGCCGTATCGGTGGCGGTGATTTCGCCGACTTCGCGCAACCGCCTGAACAGCAGTTCGAGCCCGGCCGTGACCTCGGGGCTCAGGGGTGTCATCTTGGTGGCCGGGTCCACGGTGAGTTCCATGATCGCCCGGTTGTCGACCTTGAGCTCGAAGAGCAGCTCGGTCAGCCGGTACAGCGCCGCGACGGGCGGTGCTGTCGCCACTCGCGCCTGGTCGAGCCCGCGCAGGTACCGCTCGTTGAGCAGCCCGGTCAGCGCCTCCAGCAGCGCCTTCCGGGAGGAGAATCGGCGGTGGACGGTGGCGCGCGCGAGTCCCGCGGCGTCGGCGATCCGCTCCAGCGTGGCGGTCGCGTCGACAGCGAGCAGCTCCTCGGCGGCGGCCAGGATCCGCGCCGTGCTGCGCTCAGCGTCCGCCCGCAAGCGCCGCGGTTCGGCGTCTGCGCTCACCCGGCACCCCTCCTTCTCGCTCGGCTCGTCCGAGACGCCCCGGATCAGCTTACATCCGAAGCGTGACCGCCTCACCTCCTCGACTAATTGAGACTTCGGTGTAACACTTGCGGGGTCAAATCAGACGCGAAGGAGAACCACCATGGATCTGGATCTTGCGGGCAAACGTGTCCTCGTGACGGGGGCGAGCAGGGGCATCGGACTGGCGACGGTCGAGGCGTTCGTCGCCGAAGGCGCTGAAGTCGTCGCCGTGTCGCGGAAGAGCACTCCTGAGCTCGAAGCCACCGGCGCGACGTTCGTGTCCGCCGACCTCCTCGACGCCGGCGCGTCGCAGCGGGTGCTCGACACTGTGCTCGCGCGCGACCCACGCCTCGACGTGCTCGTCAACAACGCCGGCGGTGGCGAAGCGGCCGACGCCGACCTCCTCGACCCCATCGGCGGTTCCAGCGCGGCGTGGGGTGACATTCTCACGCTGAACCTCGGCGCCGCCGTGGAGATGACGCGGGCCGCGCTGCCGGCGCTGTCGCGGGCGCGGGGCGCGATCGTGAACATCAGCTCAAGCTCCGCGCGTGACCCGCGCGGGGTGCCGCTGTCCTACGCCGCGGCCAAGGCCGCGCTGAGCGCGTTCTCCCGAGGGCTGGCGGAGAAGCTGGGGGACACGGACGTCCGGGTCAACGTCGTCACACCCGGCGCCACCCGAACCGCGATCCTGACGAGCCCGGACGGCTACCTGGGACGGCTGTCGGCGGGCATGGGCATCGACCACGGAACGTTGCTCGCGGCCATGCCCGAGCAGTTGGGAATGGTGACCGGCAAGCTGATCGAACCCGCTGAGATCGCCCGGGCGGTGCTCCTGCTGGCGTCGCCGACGATGCCCAGCGCGGTCGGCTCCAACTGGAGCGTCGATGGGGGCATCCTCAAGACGCCGTAAGAGTCTCGCCGATGTGGACTGCGTGCGGCGCGAGCAGCTCGGCGTGGTGGCGGTGTCGCGGCAGGTTCCGGGGGCGGAGCGAGGATCGCGGCGTGGGGCGTGCGAGCGCGGCATGAGCCGGGTCGCGGTCCGCGCCCGGTTCGACCCGCCGCCTCTCGTAGTCCACCAAACTGACTGTCGTCGCCCACCGACAACCAGGTCCGGACACCGACAACGTCAGCCGGACAGGACGACAGTTCCACACTCACCGGACAGAAAAGTTGTCACCCGGCAATCACACAGAGTATGGTCTAGACCTGCCGCCGCGTTGGGTGAAATGTCCTGCCCAAAGCGGTTCACGCTGCTTCGGGACCGGTCGCCCAGCGAAGTCACCGCCCACCCGAGAGGAGCTGACATGGCACTCCGCCGAAGGATCGCCGCTATGGCGGCCGGCGTTCTCGCCGCGCCGCTGCTGGTCGTCGCCCTGCCGACGGCCCCGGCGTTCGCCCACGGCTACGTGTCGTCACCGCCCAGCAGGCAGGCCCAGTGTGCGAAGGGCACCGTGGCCTGCGGCAGCATCAAGTACGAGCCGCAGAGCGTCGAAGGCCCGAAGGGCCTGCGGACCTGCCACGGCGGCAACGCCGGGTTCGCCGAGCTGAACAACGACAGCAAGGGCTGGAAGGTCACCAACGTCGGCCGGACGGTCACGTTCAACTGGGTGTTCACCGCCCGCCACCGCACTTCCAACTACGAGTACTACGTAGGTGGCCAGCGGGTCGGGTTCGTGGACGGCAAGATGCAGCAGCCGCCCGCGAGCGTGTCGCACACCATCAACCTCGGCAGTGCGTCCGGCCGGCAGAAGGTGCTGGCGATCTGGAACATCGGCGACACGTCCAACGCGTTCTACGCGTGCATCGACGTGAACATAAGCTGATGATCGACTGAACACCGGTGGGGGCGTGCCAGCCTGTAGGCACGCCCCACCCCGGTCAGCTAGTGAAGCCGCCGTCCACGGCTAGCTGGGTACCCGTGATGTACCGGGCCTCGCCGGAGGCCAGGAAAGCCACCAGGGCGGCCACCTCGTCCGCCTCGGCGTACCGGCCGAGCGCCGTGAAGCCGCGGATCACGTCGGAGTACGGGCCGTCCGCCGGGTTGAGGTCGGTGTCCGTCGCGCCGGGGCGCACCAGGTTCACCGTGATCCCGCGCGGCCCCAGTTCGCGGGCCAGTGCCTTCGTGAGGCCGACCAGCGCGGCCTTGCTCGCGGAGTACAGCGAGAACCCCGGGAACACCGCCCGTTCGGCGACGTTGCTGCCGATGCTGATGATCCGCCCGCCGTCCCCCAGGTGCGGCAGCGCCGCCTTGACGGCCAGGAACGGGGCCCGCACGTTCACGTCGAACGTCCGGTCGAACTCCTCGACCCCCAGCTCCTCCACCGGCCCGATGATGTACGCGCCGGCGTTGTTCACCAGGATGTCCAGGCGCCTCAGTGTCCCGACCGCCTCGTCCACCGCCGCCGTCACGGCCGCCGCGTCCGCGCTGTCCGCCCGGATCGCCACCACCCGCCGGCCCAGCCCCTTGACGCGCTCCACCACGTCGTCCGCGTTGTTCTGATACGTCACCGCGATGTCCGCGCCGTTCCGCGCGAGCCGCGCCGCCACCGCCGCGCCGATACCCCGACTACCACCCGTGACCAGCGCGACCTTGCCTTCGATGTTCATGGAACCCATCCTGGGCGACCGCGGACCGCGAATCCGGCGGCAATCGGACGTCGCGGTGGGCCGCGGACATCGACCGGGAAATCCGTTGCGAGGCGCTCGGCGGACCGCATAACGTGCCCGGTACACGAGGAAGGAGGTGGTCCGAAGTTGTATAGCTACAGGACTCGACGTGAGGTGGCTGTCCGCTAGGACCGGCCTTTCCCAGGTGGTCTGGGCGAATCCCAGGCAGCCACCCGGCCCCCGTGACCCCGAGCCCAGTCCAGCTCGGCCCGCACCTGGTGCTGGAGACGGTCAGGGGGCCGTTTCACGTTCCGAGGTGGTCACGCACGGTGCGCAGGTCGGCCAGGAAGGCGGCGTACGCCTCGGCCCGGTCGGGAGCCCGCAGCACCGACGACGGGTGCACGGTGGTGATGACCCGGTAGTCGTCGGCCTGCTCCAACTGCCCCCGGCGTTCGCTGACCTTGTAGGCGGAGCCCAGGACGGCCTTGGCGGCGGTCGCGCCCAGGCAGACGACCAGTTCCGGCCGCACCTGCCCCAGCTCCGCGTGCAGCCACGGCAGGCAGGCGACGACCTCGCCCCGGGCGGGCGTCTTGTGGATGCGCCGCTTGCCGCGCTCGGCGGGCACGAACTTGAAGTGCTTCACCGCGTTGGTCACGTACACGCCCTCGCGCAGCAGGTCGGCCTCCGCCAGCGCCTTGTCCAGCAGCTTCCCCGCCGGCCCGACGAACGGCTGCCCCTCGCGGTCCTCCACGTCGCCGGGCTGCTCCCCGACGATCAGCAGCCGGGCGTCCGGCGGACCCTCGCCGAACACGGTCTGCGTCGCCGGTCGGTAGAGGTCGCAGCCCTCGCAGCCGCGCGCGGCAGCGCGCAGCGCCGCCAGGTCCGCGCCCTCGGGCACGAACGGGGCGGCGCTGCGCGCGGCCATGTCAGCGGTCGTTGGAGCGGAAGGCGTCCTTGACCTTCTCGCCGGCCTCCTTGAGCGCGCCCTTGGCGCGTTCCGCCTTGCCCTCCGCCTGCCACTGCTCGTTGTCGGTGGCATCGCCGAGGGTCTCCTTGGCGCGGCCCTTCATCTCCTCGGCCTTGTTGCTGACCTTGTCGTCGGCACCCATGGCGGTCCTTTCGGTCGACTTCAGGTCCACACCGTGAATACCCCGCCCGGCCGAGGGGAAACCGGCCGCCATGACCAGCCGGATCATCGCCATCGCGCTCGACAGCCCCGCCGACGCCGCCGACCTGCGCGCGTTCTGGTGCGCCGCCCTGGACTACCGGGAGACCCGGAGGTGGACCGACGCCAAGGGCGTCGAGTACACCGAGCTGGCCGGCGACGGCCCGCTGCTGCTCCTCCAGCCGGTGCAAGAGCCGAAGCAGGTGAAGAACCGGCTCCACCTGGACCTCGCGGCGGACGGCGACCGGGACGCCGAGGTCGACCGGCTCACCGGTCTGGGCGCGCGGGTCGTGCAGCGCGACCCCGACCTGCCGTGGGTAGTGCTGGAAGACCCGGCGGGCAACGAGTTCTGCGTGCTGCCGCCGCGCTGAGGACCCTCCGGTTTCTCCCCCGCACCCGCCTCTACTACGGTGATCGTCTACGCGGTTGAAAAGCCAGCCGCAAGCCACCCCGGCGCCCAGCGTTCTGGGCACCAGGGTCAGCGTCCGCTGAGGGCTTGCCGGAGCTGGCACCGCCTGCCCTCGCACGCACCGCTGACCCGGTTTCGACGTGCGAGAGGAGCCCGACCGTGGTCGGGGACGACGGACTGGACGGAACGCTTGCCGCGCGGATCGCCAGCCTTGAGGCCGAGGTGATCGGCCTGCGCAAGGCGGTGCAGACCCGCACCGTCATCGGGCAGGCCACCGGCCTGATCGCGGCCGTGCAGGGCTGCACCCCCCAACAGGGGTTCCAGCTACTGGTCGCCATGTCGCAACACCACAACGTGAAGCTGCACACCATCGCCCTGAAGCTGCTCGACCTCGCGGCCGAGCTGGGTCCGCGCCAGGCCGTGCGCGCGGTGCACCTGCCGGCCGAGTCCGACGGGCCGGTCGACGGCGACTGGCCGGGGCTGGAGGTGGTGCACGCCGCGCGGCGGCTGGTCGCGGCCTACGACGCCGTCGACACCGCCGCCGACGAGCTGCCGGAGGTGCGAAGACAGCTCGCCGACCAGGTCACCCTGGCCGGTCAGCTCCTGGCGGAGAAGCTGGCCGAGGTCGGCTGGCTGCCGGATAGCTGAACCACCGCGAACGACTCGGCGGGCACGCGCGCCGCCTGCCCCGCCACGGTCGCGTCGGCCGACGCGAGCAGCACTTCGCCGGGGGCCCCGAGCGGGACGTCGACCGCGTCGGGGCCCGTGTTGCACACCACCCGCAGCGCACCGCGGTGCAGCACCAGCACGTCACCCTCGGCGGTGACGTGGAACCGGTCCAGCCGGGGATCGGCGAGTTCCGGCCGGGCCCGGCGCAGCGCGATCAGCGACCGGTGCAGGTCGAGCACCCGGCGGTGCCGGTCCTCCGCCACCTCGTCCCAGTTCAGCGTCGACCGCCGCACGGTCGCCGGGTCCAGCGGGTCGGGCACCTCCGACTCGCCCCACCCGTGCCGGCCGAACTCCCGCCGCCGGCCGGTGCGCACCGCCTCCGCCAGCTCCGGGTCGGGGAACGAGGCGAAGAACTGCCACGGCGTGCTCGCCGCCCACTCCTCGCCCATGAACAGCATCGGCGTGTACGGGGAGCAGAACACGATCGCCGCGCCCACCGCGAGCCGCCCGGACGACACCGACGCGGACAGCCGGTCGCCCACCGCCCGGTTGCCGACCTGGTCGTGGTTCTGGAGGTAGGCGAGGAAGCGGTAGCCGGGCAGCCGCTTGTCCACCGGCCGCCCGTGGTGCCGCCGCCGGAAGGACGACCAGGTGCCGGCGTGGAAGAACACGTCCCGCAGCGTCGTCGGCAGCGCCCCGACGAAGTCCGGGTAGTAGCCGGACGTCTCCCCGGTCAGCGCCACGTGCAGCGCGTGGTGCAGGTCGTCGGACCACTGCGCGTCCAGCCCGTACCCGCCGGCTTCCCGCGCGGTGACCAGCCGGGCGTCGTTCAGGTCCGACTCGGCGATCAGCGTCAGCGGCCGGCCGACGGCCGCCGACAGCGCGTCCACCTCCACCGCGAGCTGCTCCAGCAGGTGCCGCGCGCTCCGGTCCACCAGCGCGTGCACCGCGTCCAGCCGCAGGCCGTCGACGTGGAAGTCGCGCAGCCAGCCCAGCGCGTTGTCCACGACGTACCGGCGGACCTCGTCGGAGTCCGCGCCGTCCAGGTTCAGGCCCGGACCCCAGTCGTTGCTGCCCGCGAAGTACGGCCCGAACCGGTCCAGGTACGCGCCGGAGGGCCCGAGGTGGTTGTAGACCACGTCCAGCAGCACCGCCAGACCGCGCGCGTGGCAGGCGTCGACGAACCGCTTGAACCCGTCCGGCCCGCCGTACGGCTCGTGCACCGCGCCCCACAGCACGCCGTCGTAGCCCCAGCCCGCGACCCCGTCGAACGAGTTCACCGGCAGCACCTCGACGTGCGTGACACCGAGGTCGACCAGGTGGTCCAGCCGCTCGACCGCCCCGTCGAACGTGCCCGCCGGCGTGAACGTGCCGATGTGCAGCTCGTAGAGCACCGCGCCGGGCAGCGCCCGCCCCGTCCACCCCTGGTCGGTCCACGCGAACGCCGAGTGGTCGTAGACGCGGGACGCCTCGTGCACGCCGTTCGGCTGCCACCGCGACCGGGGATCGGGCAGCACGTCGCCGTCGAGCACGAACGCGTAGTCGGTCCCTTCGGCGGGCGAGTGCCACCACCCCCCGTCGCCGGCCGCCATCTCGTGGTCCTGCCCGTCCACCCGAACCAGGACGCGCTCGTGGTGAGGCGCCCACACCGAAAAACTCACTGATCTCCTCGCACCAGCAGTGCCACCGGGTACCGGTCCAGCAGGTCGGCCAGGCGCGGGGCGGCGGGCCGCGACGTGAGCACGTCGGTCCACTCCCCCGGCGGCAGCGGCAGTTCCGTGTCGCCCCAGCCGCCGGCCGCCGCCAGGCCCACCGGCAGTCGGGTGGCCACCGCCACCAGACCGGTCCGTTCGAACGCGACCGCGTGGTCGGCCGCCGGTCCCGCCGCCCGCAGCGGCCGGTAGCCGCGGAACAGGTCGGGCCGGGTCCGGCGCAGCCGCAACGCCTGGTGCGTCACCAGGAGCTTCGCCGCGCCCGAGTCGTCCACGGCGGGCAGCCAGCCGTCCCGGACGCGGTCCAGCAGCCGACGCCGCACCCCGTAGTCCACCGGCCGCCGGTTGTCCGGGTCGACCAGCGACAGGTCCCACAGCTCGGTGCCCTGGTACACGTCCGGCACGCCGGGCGCGGTGAGCTGCACCAGCTTCTGCCCCAGCGCGTTGGACCACCCGTGCGGCTCGATCCGGGACACGAACGCGGCCACGTCGTCGGCGAGCGGGCCGTTCAGCACCTCGCCCGGCCACGCCGCGACCGCCGCCTCGAACTCCTCGTCGTGGTCGACCCACGTGGTGCGGATCTTCGACTCCTTGGCCGCCTTGTCGAGGTAGGCGGCCATCCGGTCGGCCGAGATCGGCCACGCGCCCACCAGCGACTGCCACGCCAGCAGGTTCAGCGCGGGCTCGTCGATCGGGTGCGCGGCGGTCCAGCGGCGCACCGCCGCGGCGAACTCGTCGGGCAGCTCGGCCAGCACCGCGAGCCGCGCCCGCACGTCCTCGGACCGCTTGGTGTCGTGGGTGGACAGCGCGGTCATCGCCGCGGGCGACCCGGCCTCGCGCCGGGCGGCCCTGGTGTGGAACTCGGCCACCGGCATCCCGAACCGGTCCGGCGCGCCGCCGACCTCGTTCAGCGCGACGAACCTGGTGTACCGGTAGAACGCGGTGTCCTCGGTGCCCTTCGCCACGACCATGCCGGACGTCTGCTGGATCCGGGTCGCCAGCTCGCCGCGCGGGTCGGCCCGGACCTGCTCGTCCAGCGCCCGCACGGCCGGGCAGGTCGCCGCCGCGACCGCCGCGTGCCACGCGTCCCAGCCCTCCGGCAGGTACGACCGGTACACCGGGAACGCGGTCATCACCTGCGCCACGGCCTCCTCGGCGAGCGCCCGGTCCGGGTGGTCGACGAGGGCCGCGATCCGCCGCACCTCGGCCCGCAGGATGCCGCGCGCGACCAGGTCCCGGCACTCGTGCTCGACCGCGCCGAAGTCCGTCGCCACGCCCAGCTCGTCGGCCAGCGCGGTGAACGCCCGCTCCCCCGCCGGGTCCACGAACACGCCGCACACCTCGCGCAGCGCGTCGTAGCCGGTCGTGCCCTCCACCGGCCAGCTCGCGGGCAGCGCCTCGTCCGGCCCGAGGATCTTCTCCACCACCAGCCAGCAGCCCGCGCGCTCCTTGAGCCGCCGCACGTACCCGCCGGGGTCGGCCAGGCCGTCCGGGTGGTCCACCCGCAGCCCGGTCACGTCGCCCGCGGCGACCCAGCGCAGCACCTCGCGGTGCGTCGCGTCGAACACCTCCGGGTCCTCCACCCGCACCGCGGCCAGCGTCGTGATGTCGAAGAACCGCCGGTAGTTCAGCTCGGCGTTGCCGCGCCGCCAGAACACCAGCCGGTAGTGCTCGTGCTCCCGCTCCTCCTCGGGCGAGCCGGCGAACGGCAGCAGCAGCGGACCGGCGGACCGGTCGACGTCGAAGTACTCCGCGTACGGGGAGGCCTCGCCGCGCTGGAGCACGTCCCACCACCACGGGTTGGCCGGGCCGTCGTCCACCGCCATGTGGTTCGGCACGATGTCCACCACCAGGCCGAGGCCGGCCTGCCGCAGCGCCTTGCCCAGCGCCCGCCGCCCGTCCTCGCCGCCGAACTCCGCGCGCGCCCGCGTCGGGTCCACCACGTCGTAGCCGTGCGTGGAGCCCGGCGTCGCCTCCAGCAGCGGCGACGCGTACAGCGCGCCGACGCCCAGCGCGTCCAGGTAGTCGACCACGGCCTCGGCGTCGGCGAACGTGAAGTCGGGCGTGAACTGGATGCGGTACGTCGACGCGGGAGCCTCGGGCCGGGTCACTCGACGCCCGTCCGCTGGAGCACCACCAAGGACCGCGCGGTCAGCGTGACCGTGCCGCCCGCCGGCACCGGCTCGCCCCGGTCGGCGTCCTGCACCACGCCGGTCGCCGTGTCGACCACCACCGTCCACTGCGGACCGTAGCTCGCGTCGGGCAGGGTGGTCTCGATGTCCTCGTGGTGGGCGTTGAACGCGACCAGGAAGGAGTCGTCGAGGACCCGCATCCCGCGCTGGTCCAGGCTCGGGATGCCCTCGCCGTTGAGGAAGACCACGACGCAGCGGCCGAAGTCGTCCTCCCAGTTCCGCTCGGTCATCTCCTCGCCGGCCGGCGTGAACCACGCGATGTCGCGCAGCTCGTCGCCCTTGCGGATCGGCTTGCCCTGGAAGAACCGGCGCCGGCGCAGCACGGGGTGCTTGCGCCGGAACGCGGTCAGCGCGCCGGTGAAGTCCAGCAGGTCCTTGTTCTTCTCGACCAGCGTCCAGTCCACCCAGGACACCTCGTTGTCCTGGCAGTAGGCGTTGTTGTTGCCCTGCTGGGTGCGGCCCAGCTCGTCGCCGTGCAGCAGCATCGGCACGCCCTGCGACAGCAGCGTGGTGGCCAGCAGGTTGCGCCGCTGGCGGGCGCGCAGCTCGTTGACCTCCGGGTCGTCGGTCGGCCCTTCGACGCCGCAGTTCCACGACCGGTTGTCGTCCGCGCCGTCCCGGCCGTCCTCGCCGTTGGCGTCGTTGTGCTTCTCGTTGTACGAGACCAGGTCGGTGAGCGTGAAGCCGTCGTGCGCGGTGACGAAGTTGATCGAGGCGTAGGGCCGGCGGCCGTCGTCCTGGTACAGGTCCGACGAGCCGGTGATGCGGGACGCGAACTCGCCCAGCGTCGCGGGCTCGCCGCGCCAGAAGTCGCGCACGGTGTCCCGGTACTTGCCGTTCCACTCCGTCCACAGCGGCGGGAAGTTGCCCACCTGGTAGCCGCCCGGCCCGACGTCCCACGGCTCGGCGATCAGCTTCACCTGGCTCACCACCGGGTCCTGCTGCACCAGGTCGAAGAACGTGGACAGCCGGTCCACGTCGTAGAACTCGCGGGCCAGCGTGGCGGCCAGGTCGAACCGGAAGCCGTCCACCCGCATCTCGGTGACCCAGTACCGCAGCGAGTCCATGATGAGCTGGAGGGTGTGCGGGCTGCGGACGTTCAGCGAGTTGCCGGTGCCGGTGTAGTCCGTGTAGTACTTCGGATCGTCGTCCACCAGCCGGTAGTACGCCTGGTTGTCGATGCCCCGCATGGACAGCGTCGGCCCGAGGTGGTTGCCCTCGGCGGTGTGGTTGTAGACCACGTCGAGGATGACCTCGATGCCCGCCTCGTGCAGGGCGCGGACCATGCCCTTGAACTCCTGCACCTGGTTGGCCTGCTCGGGTAGCGCCGCGTAGCCGTCGTGCGGCGCGAAGAACCCGATCGTGTTGTAGCCCCAGTAGTTGCGCAGGCCCTTCTCGGCCAGGCCGTGGTCGGTGACGAACTGGTGCACCGGCATCAGCTCGATCGCCGTCACGCCCAGCGCCTTGAGGTGGTCGACCACCGCCGGGTGCGCGAGGCCCGCGTACGTGCCGCGCAGCCGGTGCGGCACCTCGGGGTGCTGCATGGTCAGGCCGCGCACGTGCGTCTCGTAGATGACCGACTCGTTGTACGGGGTCTTCGGCGGCCGGTCGTTGGCCCAGTCGAAGAACGGGTTGACCACCACGGACAGCGGCACGTGGCCGGCCGAGTCCAGGTCGTTGCGCTCGTCGGGCCGGCCGAACCGGTAGCCGAACAGCGACTCGTGCCAGTCGACACCGCCGGTGATCGCCTTCGCGTACGGGTCGATCAGCAGCTTGGCCGGGTTGCACCGCAGACCCTGCGCCGGGTCGTACGGGCCGTGCACCCGGTAGCCGTACCGCTGGCCGGGGCCGATGCCCAGCAGGTAGCCGTGGTGGACGAAGCCGTCCACCTCCGGCAGCCGCACGCGGGTCTCGGTCCCGTCGTCGTCGAACAGGCACAGCTCGACGTACTCCGCGACCTCGGAGAACAGGGTGAAGTTGGTGCCCACGCCGTCGTAGCCGGCGCCGAGCGGGTAGGGCGTTCCGGGCCAGGGCCGCACAGATGCTCCTCCGGGACGTGCTGGAACGTATCGACCCTACCGTTCTAGATCACGGCCTCCGGGTGTGCGACCGGACGAGCTGGCCGCGGGCCGCGACCAGCAGCAGCCTGGCCTCCTGGAACTCGCCGTACCGCAGGTGCTCGGCAGCGGCCTGGGCGCAGGCCACGGCCTGTTCGAGGGCGTTGTCGGAGCCCGGATCGGTGCGCCGCAGGGCGGCGACGAGGGACTCCTCCGCGTTCCGCGCCCCCGACAGCGGGTCGGCGAGGTTCGAGGGGCGGACGGCGGCGAGGACCCGTTCGACGGCCACTTCGAGCACGTCGGCGGGGCTCGGGTCCGGCGGGACGATCTTCTGCTCGGGCACCGTCCCGGTGCGGGACGCCAGCTCGGTGTTCACGGGGACTGCCACCTCCAACCCTGGCTCGGGTGACGGCTTGACCATACGCCGCGACAGTGCGGTCTGCCGTGACGGGAGTGTTTCGGATCATCGACCGCGACCTGACGCCAGGGCGGCGGCCACCCGGCGCACCCGGGCGTCGGCGAACAGCTCGGCCAGCCCGACCGGCAGCGGGATCCGCCAGTTCGGGTACTGGTCCACGGTGCCCGGCAGGTTCGGCTGGCGGATCTCTCCCAGCGCGTCCTGGGGCGAGGTGAGCAGCAGCAGCGACGGGGCGCGGGCTAGCAGGGAGTGGAACGCGATAACCAGGTCATCGGCTGCCACCCCCTCCTGGTCGAGCAGTGCGACCAATTCTTCGCGCTCGCGCGCGGCAGCCCGGTATTCCCCTTCCGGGTCCTCTTCAAACTGTCCCAGATCGGCTCGCACCCGAACGTGTTCCGCGCGGAGGAAGCCGGCCACGGTCGGCAGGTCGTGGGTGGAGATGCTGGCCATCGCGGACTCCGTCCACTTCTCCGGCGGGATCAGCGGATGTCCGGGCAGGTCGTAGTCGCGCTGGAACCACAGCACGGCGGAGCTGAGCATGCCGTGCCCGTGCAGCGCCCGGGTGACCTCCGGCTCGACCGTGCCGAGGTCCTCGCCCACGACGACCGCGCCCGCCCGGTGCGCCTCCAGGGTGAGCACGGCCAGCATGGCGTCGTCGTCGTAGCGCACGTAGGTGCCGCGCTTGGGCGGCTCGCCCGGCGGGATCCACCACAGCCGCCACAGGCCGGCGACGTGGTCGACGCGGATGCCGTCGGCGTGCCCCAGCACGTTCCGGATGACCGCGCGGAACGGCTCGTAGCCCTGTTCGGCCAGCTTGTCGGGCCGCCACGGGGGCAGGTTCCAGTCCTGGCCGAGTTGGCTGAACGCGTCCGGCGGCGCGCCGACCCGGACGTCGGGCGCGAACGC
Organism: Actinosynnema sp. CS-041913; assembly: GCF_050942485.1. Lineage (NCBI taxonomy): Bacteria > Bacillati > Actinomycetota > Actinomycetes > Pseudonocardiales > Pseudonocardiaceae > Actinosynnema > Actinosynnema sp. CS-041913. Next base: position 6,596,296 of record NZ_CP192037.1, read on the forward strand.
GTCGCGCACCGCCCAGGTGTCCGCGCCGCCGGGGTGCACGCCGACCGGCAGGTCGTGGACGATGCCGACGGGCATGGCGCCGGCGGCCCGCCGCGCCGCGGCCAACTGCTGTGCGCACAGGTGCTGGAGCCAGGCGTGGAAGGCGACGCGCTCCGGGTCCGCGGTCGCGGTGTGCGGGTCGCGCTGCGGTTCGGGCCAGGTGCGCCAGTCCGGGCCGTGTTGTTCGGCCAGCGCGCAGAACCGGGCGAAGTCCGTCAGCTCGCCGGCCGGCTCGGCGTGCTCCTCGTGGCGCCAGAGGAGTTCGAGCGCGGCTTTCTTGGCCGTCCACACGGCGTCGTAGTCGATCAGCTCGGTGTCGTTGTCGGGCCGGAGCGCGTCGACCGCCGCCCGGGTGCCCGGATCGGCGTTCCGGTACGCCGGGAGGTCGGCGATCCGAAGGTACAGCGGGTTGGCGAAGCGGCGGCTGGCGGGCGAGTACGGCGACCGTTCCACCGGGACGGTCGGGCTGACCGCCTGCACCGGGTTGACCAGCAGCACGCCCGCGCCGAGTTCGTCGGCGCTGCGGCGGGCGATGGTGGCGAGGTCGCCGAAGTCGCCCATGCCCCACGACTCGGCCGACCGCATCGCGTAGAGCTGGAGCATCCAGCCCCAGGTCCTGGGCACCGGCGGGAGCCTGCGCGGGGCGACGATCACCGTCCGGTCGCCCAGCCGGTGGTAGCCGAGGGGCAGCGCGGCGGGCAGGGCGACCTCGCCGCCGTCCTCCAGCGTGACGGCGCCGTCGCCGTCGAACACCTCGCCCTCGCGGAGCACCACGGTTCTCGGCTCGGGCCGGGGCGCGGCGAGCGCGCGGCGCACCGCCTCCGGGGTCGAGGCGTCCACGTCCAACTGGGCGAGCACCGCCACCACGACGTCGGCGTCGACCTCCGTGCGGCGTTGCGAGGCGTCCTTGTAGTACGTGGCCACGCCGTGTGCTTCGGCGAGTGCGGCCAGCTCGTCGTCCACGTGGGACAGCTTCGCCGCAACGGCGCGAGGGGTCAACGCGGGACTGCTACGCCGCGACGGCGAGGGGATGAACGCGGGCCGGTCCCGCCCCGACGGCACGAGAGGTCGACACGCGGGCCGACCCCGCCGCGCGGGCGCGAAGGGTCAACGCGGGCCGACCCGCCACGAGGGCGCGAGGGTCAACGCGGGGCGGTCGACTCCCGGACCACCAGGTGGACCGACGGCGGCGGCACGTCGTGCGGCTCGTCGCGCAGCCCGGCCAGCAGCCGGTCGACCGCGTGCCCGCCGCGTTCCCGCCACGCGCCCTCGACGGCCGTGATCCCGACCGCCCGCACCAGCTCGGTGCCGTCCAGGCTGACGATCGACACGTCCGCGGGCACGTCCCGGCCGTCCCGGCGCAGCCGCAGGAACACGCCGAGCGCCACTTCGCCGCTGGAGCACAGCACGGCGGTCGGCAGCCGGTCGCCGTCCAGCAGGACGTCCACCACCTGCTCGCCGCCGGCGACGGTCGAGGAGGACCACAGCGTCCACTCCGGACGCACGTGGAGGCCTTCGGCGACCAGCAACTCGTCGTAGGACTCGTCGACGTCCTCGGCCAACACGAGCGCGACCTCGCGGTGGCCCAGCTCCAGCACGTGCCCGGCGGCCAGCCGCAGCGCCTCCCGCAGATCGTCGTCCCGCACCGCGACCACCGGCACGTCCAACGCGTCCAGCGCGGTCCGCTCGGCGTCGGTGAGGTCGACCGACAGCGCCAGCACCCCGTCCACCCGGCGGCCCAGCGGCGGCAGGTCCTCGAAGAACCCGGCGCGGGCCTCGGCGTCCCGCAGCACGTACAGCAGCACGTCGTAGCCGGCCGCCCGCAGCGCCCCTTCCGCGCCCGCGAGCAGGTCACCGCGTCCGACGTCGGCGGTGAGCACGGCGACCGCGTACTTGCGCCCGCCCGCCAGGCTGGAGGCGTCCCGGGCGATCGCGTACCGCATCCGCTTGGCCACCTCGGTGACGTAGCGGCGGGTCGCCTCGGACACGCCGGGCTCGCCCCGCAGCGCCCGCGACACCGTGGCGGCGGACACCCCGGCAGCCCGCGCGACGTCGGACATGCTGGTCAACGCGCACCTCCCTGACACGAGATTAGCGAGAACCGTACGGTGGCCCCGCCGCGAACACCCCGCGAGACGTGATCGACACCCTGCGAGAGGACCCACGCCATGAAGGCAGGCGACACCACCCCCGACTTCACCCTGGCGGACCAGGACGGCACGCCCCGGACCTTGTCCGACCTGCTGGCCGACGGCCCCGTGGTGCTGTTCTTCTACCCCGCCGCGATGACCAGCGGGTGCACGGCGGAGAGCTGCCACTTCCGCGACCTGGCGGCGGAGTTCGCGGCGGTCGGCGCGCAACGGGTCGGCATCAGCACCGATCCGGTGCACCGGCAGAAGCAGTTCGCCGACCTGCACGGTTTCGACTACCCGCTGTTGTCCGACGCGGACGGCGAGGTGGCGGCGCTGTTCGGCGTCAAACGCCGGTTCGGCCCGCTGCCGGTGAAGCGCCACACCTTCGTCATCGACACCGACCGCACGGTGATCGAGGTGGTCAAGTCCGAGTTCGCGATGAACAGCCACGCCGACAAGGCTCTGACCACCCTGCGCACCCACGCCGGCCGTTCGTAGAACTGCGCGCGGTTCCGGACGCGGCCCGCCGGGGTTCGCGGGCTTTCGGGCGGTCAGGGGCGCAGTCCCGCCAGGACGAAGTCGGCGATCTCGTCGGCCAGCCGCGCGGGCGACTTCGGGCCGTCCGGCCGGTACCAGGTCGGTAGCTGGTTGACCACGCCGAGCGCGATCAGCACCGCCGTGTCGGCCGGCACGCGTGCGCTGAACAGCCCCTCGGCCTGCGCCTTCTCGACCACCGCCCGGAACGTCTCGTGGTAGCGGCGGCGTTCCGCCCGGAACGCGGCCATCCGCCCGGCGTCCAGCTTGTGCATCTCACGGACGAACACCGCCGTCTCGTCCACGCTGTCCGCCGTCGTCCCGACCAGGCTGACCATGATCCGCCGCACGGTGGTGGCCGCGTCGGCGCCCTCGGCGATGATCCGGTCCAGGTCGGCCATCTGCCGCCCGATCAGCGACCGGTAGATCTCGAACAGCAGGTCGTCCTTCGAGCCGAAGTAGTGGTACAGCGCGCCCTTGGTCACCGAGGCGGCCTCCACCACCTCCTGCACGGTGGTCCCGTCGAACCCCTTGGCGGCGAACAGCCGGACCGCCGCGTCGACGATCCGCTCGGGCGTCGCGAGGCCCTTGCGCGCCACCTCAGGCTCCGGGCGCGAGGGCACGCACCAGGTCGAGCTGGTCCGCGCCCGTGGGCAGGACTGCGATGACCGGGGTGTCGACGCCGTTGGCCGCGTACTCGGCGATCCGGGCCCGGCACCGGTCGGCACTGCCGTGCACGATGAGGCTGTCCACCACGTCATCCGGGATGAGCGCGCCCGCACCACGCCGGTCGCCGGCGGCCCACGCCTCGTGCATCGGGCGCAACGCCTCGCCGCGCCCCAGCCAGTCGTGGAACGCCGCGTAGGCGGGGACGGTCAGGTAGGTGCTGATCAGCATCCGGCCCAGGGCGCGGGCGGCGTCGGCGTCCTCGGTCGGGCAGACGAAGATCCGCGCGGCCAGCTCGCCCCGCCCCAGCTCGGCCCGGACCTTGACGACGTCCTCCGCACCGAGCCAGTTGGTGATCGCGCCGTCCGCCTCCCGCCCGGCGAGCCGCAGCATGTTCGGCCGCAGCGCGGCGAGCATGATCGGCACCGGCCGCTCGGGGACGCGTTCGAGCCGGAACCCGCGCACGGCGAACGTCTCGTACTCCGCGCTGACCTTCTCACCGGCCAGCGCGGCCTTGAGGAAGCGGAGGGTGTCCCGGGTCCGCTTGAAGGGCTCCGCGAAGTCGACCGCGTTCCACCGCTGGACGATCGCCGGGGAGGACGACCCGATGCCCAGCACGAACCGGTGGCCGGACACCTCGGCGAGGGTGGCGGCGGTCATGGCGAGCGTCGCCGGGCCACGCGTGTAGACGGGTGTGATGGCCGTGCCGAGCCGGACCCGGTCCGACCACTGGGCGGCCAGCGCCAGGGGCGTGAACGCGTCCGTGCCGGCGGTCTCGGCCGACCAGACGTCGGTGTAGCCGAGGTCGGCCAGCTCGGCGACCAGGTTCCGGTGGTCCAGCACCGGCACACCGGTCAACGGCAGCGTGATTCCCCACCGGCCCACGTTCGCCTCCTGAAGGTTCCGGGTTGCCACGGTACCTCAGGTACCGACCAGTCGGTATGCGGCGAGGACCTGCGCACGACCATGCGATCAGTGCCCAGAACACGACTGTGGGCCCGCACCCGGCAATGCCGGGCACGAGCCCACAGCGTTCGAACGGTCGGGTTCTCGGACGTCGGGTTCCGGACGTGCGCCGAGTCCCGGGAAGCGCGTCAGCCTCAGAGGGAGATGCCGCGCTCGCCCAGCCAGCCGATGGGGTCGATCTTCTGCGACCCGCCGATCCACACCTCGAAGTGCAGGTGCGGCCCGGTCGACTGGCCGCGGTTGCCCATGGTCGCGATCTGCTGACCCGCACCCACGTGCTGCCCCTGGGACACCAGGATCTCGTTGACGTGCCCGTAGACGGTGATCGTCCCGTCGCCGTGCTGGACCCGGACCCACAGGCCGAAGCCGCTGGCCGGACCGGCCTCGACCACGACGCCTTCCATCGCGGACAGGATCGGCGTGCCGATGGAGTTCGCGATGTCGACGCCGAAGTGGGTCGTCCCCCACCGCGAGCCGAAGCCCGAGGTGAACGTGCCCTGGGCGGGCTTCGCGACGGTGACCACGGGACGGCGGGCAGCCTCCTGCTCGGCGGCGACGCGGGCCTTCTCGGCCTCGTCGGCGGCGATCCGGTCCTTCTCGGCCTGCGCGGCGGCTTGCTCGGCCGCGATCCGGGCGTCCTCGGCGTCCTTCTGACGCTTGATCTCGGCCTGCCGCGCGGCGTAGCCGTCGGAAGCGTGCTTGATGGACTGGTCGATGTGCCGGCGGACGAAGAGCCCTTCGGACCGCATGAGCTTCGCCGTCTCCAGGCCGGGCTCGATGACGTGCCGGGTCTGGATGGACTGCGGCTCGGGCGCCGACGACTCGGCCAGCGCGATGGCGAGGTCGGTGCTCGCCGCGAGCGGCGAGATCGGGGTGTCGGCCGAACCGGTGACGACGCCGACGCCCGCAGTCAGGGTGCCGAACGCGACGACCGCCGCGATCTTGCTGGTGACCTGCGGTTTGTCGTCCTCCACGCGGTGCGAGCCATTCTTGCCGGTGGTCCTCGGGGACGTGCTGAACACGTTGCGACCACGGGCGCGGATATGCCGTGCCAAGGGGGTTGCCTTCCTGCATCGGGGAGTCCGGTCAAGACACCCGGCGGGGGATCCGGGAGGCGAGGCTTTCGGGGAGCGACGCCGTGTCCTTTTGGTGACCGAACCGTGACATGCGGCGTGGAACGTAACCCCATGTCACAAACGAAGGCAACCCACACGTCGCCAACTAGCGCGAATTGGTGAGATAACACACTGATCGTCACACTACGTGTTCGAGTACCCCGTGGTTTCGTATAGCGCCGTTATAAACCGCAGGTCAGTGGGCACATTGCTTGATCCCGCAAACGGCCACCACACGTGACGTTGGTACCGCCCGTGTCAGTCCGGTTACACAGCGCCACAACAACCGGGTCCGATCGGTCCGTGTCGCCCCGACGAGGGAGAAATTTGCCGGCCAACGGTTTAACCGCATGACTTGCATCAGGGTGTGGTGGCGGTGCGGGTCCGGTGTTCGCGGATCTCGCTGTGGTGGTCGGCGGCCCAGGTGATCAGGGATGTGACGATGTGGTGGAGGTTGCGGCCGAGGGGCGTGAGGGCGTACTCCACACGTGGTGGCACCTCGGCGTAGGCGGTCCGGGTCACCAGGCCGTCCTGTTGGAGTTGGCGCACGGTGAGGGTGAGCATCCGCTGGGAGATGCCGGGGACTTCGCGCTGTAGGTCGGTGTAGCGCAGGGGGCCGGCGTCCAGTACGGCGATCACGAGCATGCTCCACTTGTCGCCGATCCGGTCCAGTATCTGCCGGACGAACCCCATCTGGTCAGCGGGGATGGCGGCGCACGGCCCTCGGCGAGCGGCGGCATCGGGTCGGTCCGCGGTGTCCATGGCGCACATTCCCCTCCGGTACGAACATCGATGTTCCTTTTGTACGGCCTTCCACACTGGTCGATCCTGACGTTACGCACAAACAGTAGGAATCGAGGTGTGTCATGAAAGTGGACGGCTGGTCGGAGATCACCTGCCCGTGGTGCGGTCTGGGCAGCCACCGTCTGGACCGCGCCCGTGGAGCGGTTCGAGCACGACGACGCGGTGGAGGTGATCCACCGCTCGTTCCCGCTCGGCGACGGGTTCCCCGTCGGCAGCACGATCAGCGCGCGCGAGGCCACGTTGCGAAAGTACGGCCTGGCCGGCACCCGCCTGGAGGCGTCGACCCGCCGGATCGAGGCGATGGCCGAGCGGGAGGGCCTGCACCCCTACCGGGTGCTGGAGAACCAGGTCGGCAACACCCGGCTCGCCCACGAGTTCCTCACCCACGAGTTCCTCGCCCACGCCTCGGCGGAGGGCAAGAACCGGGTCGCGTGGGACGCGCTCTTCCGCGCCTGTTTCGGTGTGGCCCGGCCGATCTTCGGCCTCGACGACCTGCTCGGCCGGGCCGACGAGATCGGCATGGAGCGCGAGAAGACCCGGCGCGTGCTCACCGAAGGCCGCTTCGGGCAACAGGTCCAGGACGACGTGGAGTCAGCGCGGCGTCTGGGGGCCACCGGCACGCCGTACATCGTGGTCGACGGCCGGTACGCCCTTGCCGGAGCGCAGGACACCGACACCCTGCTCGACGCCCTGCGCCAGGTCTGGGCCGAGACGCACCCGACCGTTCTCGTTGCCGACAACGACGCGGCGCTCTGCGGCCCGACCGGCCGCGCCGTGCCCGTTTGATCGACAAGCCTGATCCACACGCCCGCCGGGCATCCGCATGTCCCGGCGGTCACGACACGGAAGAGATCCGACTGTGCCCACTATTGCCATCATCGGCGCCGGCCCCGGCATGGGCCTGGCCATCGCCCGCACCTTCGGCAGCCGCGGCTTCGACGTCGCCCTGATCGCCCGCACCAAGGAGAAGCTGGACACACTGGTCGACCAGCTCGGCCGGGACGGCATCAAGGCCGCTGCCTTCCCCGCCGACGTCCTCGACCGCACCGCGCTGACCGGTGCCCTGGACGGAGCGCGGGCCCGCTTCGGCGGCATCGACGTACTGGAGTACTCGCCTGCCCCGCACTCCCCGGTGCCCGGCTTCGCCATGGCCGCTCCCTCGGAGGTCACCGTGGAGAACCTGCAACTACAGGTCGAGTACAGCTTCTACGGCGCCGTCGCCGCGGCCCTGGCGGTACTGCCCGCCATGCGGGAGGCAGGCGCGGGAACCCTGCTGTTCACCACCGGCGGCGGCTCCCTGGACCCGGTGCCGATGCTCGGCAACGTCAACGCCGCTCAAGCGGCACTGCGCAACTGGGTGCTCAACCTCAACAAGGAGCTGACCGGCAGCGGCGTGTACGCCGCCCACGTGGCGATCAACGTCTGGATCGGCGGGGGCGGCCCGGACGGCTCCCCGACGGCCACGCCCGAGCAGATCGCACCCCTGTACTGGGACCTGCACGAACATCGCGACCGCTCCGAGGCCGTCTTCAACGCCTGACCAGTGGCCCGTCTCCGGGGTGGCCAGTTGCCGCGAGCGGGCTGCTGGATTCGGGTCACCGACGCGGCGCTGTTGTTCGACGGAGTGGTCCGGCCCTCTCCCCGGATGGGCGGCGGCGACGTGGTCACAGCCCGACGACCTGCTGAGATGCGACGGCGTGCGAGCCCGACCGGTGAGAAGACGGCCGGCCCCGCCTCACCCGTGGTCGGGAGTGAGGCGGGGCCGGGGTGATGCGAGGTCGGGTGGGACCAGGTTGCCGTAGGACCAGGTTGGAAGAAGGCCGGGACCGGGGTGGTCGGCGACGGTGGCCGGCGGAAGTGGCCGGCGGTGGTTAGCGGAACCTTGGGTCTACGGGCGGTAGGTCCTTGGGGGGCAACGGTTCGTGGAGCACGCGCATCGCGTTGAACCACGTCGGGGCTGCCACTTGGCCACCGAAGACGCCGCGTGAGTCGTCGGTGCCGCAGAGGCGGGGCGGGGAGCTGTTGCAGATCACCTGGGGGGCCACGCCGTCGGTGAAGGTCATGACCGCGCCCGCGTAGTACGGGGTCGCGCCGATGAAGGCCACCGAGTGGTGGCTTTCCGTGGTGCCGGTCTTGCCGATCATCGGCCGGCCGAAGCCCCTGGCCGCCTCGGCCGCGGTGCCGTTCGGTTTCGTGTCGGCGCTCATGCCGGTCGCCAGGGCGTTGGCGAGTTCCGGCGCCACCGCCTGGTCGCAGGCGGCCTCCTTGAGCTGGACCGGCTGGCCGTTGCGGTCGGTGATGTTCTCCACCGGGGTCGGCGGGCACCACGTGCCGCTGCTCATGATGGTCGCCGCGACGTTCGCGAGCTCCAGGATGCTGGTCGGGCCCGCGCCCAGCGTGAACGAGCCGCTGTTGTCGCGCTTGTACCGGTCGCCCTGCGACGGGCCGTTCGAGCCGTCCGCCTTCAGGGAGTCGCCGGCGCTGTTCACGCCCTGCATCGAGTCGCGCAGGCCGAGCCGGTAGGCCATGTCGACCACGTTGTTCAGCCCGGCCTGCTCCTCCAGGATGATGAACGCCGTGTTCGGGGACTGCGCCAGCGCGTCCGTCAACGTCATCTTCTCGGGGTACTTGCCGGCGTTCTCCACCTTGTAGGGCCTGGTGCCGCCGTTTTTGTACACCTTGGACGTGTACGTCGCGGGCACGTCGACCTGCCTGTCGAGGCCCGTCACGCCGCGCTCCAGCGCCGCCGCCGCCGTGAAGACCTTGTAGATCGAGCCCGCGCCGAACTTCGTCACCTCGGCGGGGATCGAGTAGGCGCTCTGGCCCGCCTCGGCGTTGTTGCCGAAGTCGCGGTTCGCCGCGAGCGCGCGCACGCGGTGCTTGTCGGAGCCCGGCTCCACGACCGCCATCGCGTTCGCCACGCCCTCCTGGGTCTTCGGCACCTGGCTCTCGGCGGCGTCCTTCGCCGCACGGGTCGCGACCGGGTCCATGGTCGTGGTGATCGTGTAGCCGCCCCGGCGGACCTCCTCGAACGGCAGGCCGGCCCGCTCCAGGTAGTCGATCAGGTACCGGCAGAAGAAGCCGTACACCGGACCGTCGCCCGCGCCCACGCAGCCGTTCGGCAGCAGCTTCAGGTCCGGCACCACGCCGATGTCCGCCGCCTTGTACTCGGCGGCCTTCTCCTCGGCCGCCTTCGCGTCCGCGCCGAACGCCCCGTTCTCCCGCATCTTGTCGATCACGGTGTTGCGCCGCTTGATCGCGGGCTCCACCGCCGCGCCCGGGTTGAGCCGGCTCGGCTCGTTGACCAGGCCCGCGAGCATCGCCGCCTGCGGCACGGTCAGCTTGTCCGCGGTCGTCCCGAAGTACGTCTTGGCCGCCGCGCCCACCCCGTACGTGCCGTTGCCGAACGGCACGATGTTGAGGTACCCGGTGAGGATCTCGTCCTTGGTCATCTTCTGTTCGAGCTGGGTCGCGATCCGCGCCTCGCTGATCTTGCGGCCCAGGGTCGCCTCGGTGGCCTTCTTGTAGGCCTCCTCCGAACCCTTGCCCACCACGAACGCCAGGTAGTTCTTCACGTACTGCTGGGTCAGCGTCGACGCGCCCTGCGACGTCTCCCCGTCCACGCCCGCCTTGGCCGCGGCGCGCGCGATGCCCTGCCAGTCCACGCCCTTGTGGTCGAAGAACCGCTTGTCCTCGATTGCGATGATCGCGGCCTTCATGGTGTCCGCGATGCCCTCGGACGGCACCGGGATGCGGTACTGCTCGTACAGGTACGCGATCGGCTCGCCGTGCCTGTCCTGGACGGTGGTGACCAGCGGCAGCTCGGCCTTGGTCAGCTCACCGGAGGTCTGGTCGACGGTGTCGGCGGCGCGGTTGGACGCCAGGCCCAGCCCGCCCACGACGGGGAACAGGAGGGCGGCCAGCAGCACACCCGCCACCAGGCACAACCCCAGCATCTTGACCAGACCCGTCGCGCGCGCGGCGAACACTGAACAACCCCTTCCGAGATCCCCTGCGAAAATCCCCTGCGAGTGCACTCGGGGGAAAGCCCTCTGGTTCCTAAGTCGCGCGGCGACCGCCCCAGGTTGCTTGCGCACCCGAAATTACTCCTGCCCGATCTGGCCGGCCGCCAAACCCCCTGCGCCGGGTGGGCGGCGGCCGTCCGGGTACATTGTCGAACAGGAGTTCGACGTAGCACAAGATCACGGATGGGTGATCATCCGGAGGCTCGCAGGCGGATCGTCGCGCTGGCCCGCCGGACCTCGGCTCCCGCGTGGTTCGGCAGGATGTCTTCGAGGAACCCGTATCCGCGCAGTTCGGGATCACCGTGCGAACGCCGGCTCACGGTCCGCCACCAGGTCGCGATGTCCACCCACCCCGGCGCGGACAGCGACCCGCCGAAGTGCTGCACCGACAATGCCGCGCACAGGTTCGCGAACCGCACCCGGTCCCGCAGCGGCCACCCGGCCAACGTCCCCAGCACGAACCCGGCCCCGAACACGTCCCCGGCGCCGGTGGAGTCCAGCGGCGCCACGTTCAAGCCCCGCACGTCGACCGTCTCCCCCGACGCCGAGTCGACGGCGACCGCTCCCCCACCACCACGCGTGACGACCACCACAGGCACGTACTCCGCCAACGTGGCCGCAGCGCGCTCCGGTGTGTCGCAACGCGTGTAGCGCATCGCCTCCACGTGGTTGGGCAGGAACACGTCGTACCCGTCGAGCTGACGCAGCAACTCGGGCGCCCACACGCCGGTCCGGTCCCACCCGATGTCGGCGAACAGCAGCGCCCCCTCGGACTTCGCGGTCCGCACCCACAGCTCCTCCTCCGGCTCGATGTGCACGAAGCACGCCCGCGTGCGCGGAGGCGGGTCGAGCATCTCGTCGGCCGAGACCGGCGGCCGGTGCCCGTGGGTCACCATGGAACGGTCCCGGTCCATCGCCATCGACACGGTGACCGGGGAGTGCCAGCCGTAGAACCGGCGGCAGTAGGTGAGGTCGACGCCCTCCTGTTCGGACAGGACCTCCCAGCAGAAGTCACCGTAGGCGTCCTCGCCGAACGCGGCGGACAGCGCGGTGCGGAGCTGGAGCCGGCGCAGCGCCACCGCCAGGTTCGCGATCCCGCCCGGACACGAGCCCAGGCCCTCGGCCCACACCTCGGTGCCCGGCGCGGGCGGCCGGGGCAGGCCGGTGAAGATGATGTCCAGGAACACCGTGCCGGACAACAACACGTCGAACGCGGGCTCGTCGGCGGCCGTCATCCCCCCACGATGCCAGGGTCAGCCCTGCGCAGCCGCGAACATCTCCCGCATCCTGGCGAGCGCGCGGTGCTGGGCGACCCGCACCGCGCCGGGCGTCGAGCCCACGGCGGCGGCGGTCTCCTCGGCCGACAGCCCCACCGCGACCCGCAGCACCAGGATCTCCCGCTGCCGCTCGGGCAGCCGCCGCAGCAGCAGGGTGACGGCCTCGATCATCTCGCCGTTCATGGCGCGCTGCTCCGGCCCGTCCTCCAGGGCAGGCGTGTCGGGCAGCTCGGGCACGACCTCGGAGCGGCTGCGCACGGCGCGTCGGCGCGCGTCGGCCACCTTGTGCGCGGCGATGCCGTACACGAACGCCAGGAAGGAGCCCGGCTCGTACTGGTACTTGGCGAGCGCCGACACCACCGCGAGGCAGACCTCCTGCGCGATGTCCTCGGCCGAGACGAGCGTGCGCTCCCGCGAGCCGACCCGCGCCCGGCAGTACCGCAGCACCAGCGGGTGGATGCGGGCCAGTAGCTGCCCGATGGCGCGCGGCTCCCCCGCCAGCGCCGCGTCCACCAGCTCGGTCAGCTCGGCCTCGGCCAGCCAGCGCGCGGTCACCCTGGTCGGCACGCCCCCGGCGACCAGGGTGACCTCGGGACGAGCGGGAGCGCCCACGTCGCCGACCGCGCCGATTTCCAGCTCGACGTCAGCCCGCACGGATGCGTGCTGCACCATCCGGCGACCTCCTCACGCTCGTCAAACCTCCGGCCCATCCCGGCTCATTGATGAGGAGGACGCACGGCGGCTCCTGATACGGGTTTCGCCAAAGCTGACCACGATCCGAGTCCAAGTGGTGAGAACAGCACCCGACCGTGGGACCGGATGAACCGATCGGCCCAGTCGCAACGCCCGTTACCTCACCATGCCGAACTGGCGAACACCCAGATAGCCCACCCGGAACCCCGCTTCGGAGTACGCGAGGTAGAACTCCCACATCCGGCGGAACGTCTCGTCGAACCCGAGCGCGGCCACCTCCTCCCAGCGGTCGAGGAACCGCTCCCGCCACCGCCGCAGCGTCTCGGCGTAGTCGTGGCCGAACTCGCGGGTCGCCTCGATCCGCATCCGGGTGTGGTCGCGCACGGTCTCCTCGATCGCCCGCACGGACGGGATGAGGCCGCCCGGGAAGATGTACTTGTGGATCCAGGTGTAGCTGTCGGCGGAGGCGAGCATCCGGTCGTGCGGCATGGTGATGGCCTGGAGCCCGAACCGGCCGCCCGGCCTCAGCGACCGGTCGACCATGCCGAAGTAGGCGGGCCAGTACTCGCCGCCGACGGCCTCGATCATCTCCACGCTGACCACGGCGTCGTACCGGCCGCGTTCCTCGCGGTAGTCGCGCAGGCGGATGTCGACCCGGTCGGCGACGCCCGCCTCGTGGGCCCGCTGCTCGGCCAGCGCCTTCTGCTCGGCGGACAGCGTCAGCGACGTGACGGTCGCGCCGCGCCGGGCGGCCCGGACCGCGAGCGCGCCCCAGCCGGTGCCGATCTCCAGCACCTTGGACCCGGCCCGCACGCCCGCGTAGTCGAGCACGCCGTCGATCTTGCGTAGCTGCGCCTCGTGCAGCGACCCGCGGTCGCCGTCGAACCACGCCGAGGAGTACGTCATGGTCTCGTCCAGGAACACCGCGAACAGCTCGTTGGACAGGTCGTAGTGGCGGTGGATGTTCCGCCGCGACCCGACCACGTCGTTGCTGTCCGACGCGGGGTGCCGGCGTTCCACCCAGCGGCGCAGAAGCTGGAGCTTCGGCGGGATCAGCGTGGTCAGCTTCGCGGCGAACGCGGTCAGCAGGTCGGTGGGCCGCGTGGTCGTCCAGTCGCCGACCATGTACGCCTCGCCGAACCCGATCTTGGCGTCCACGCCGAGCCGGTGGAAGAACGCGTCCGGCCGGTGGACGCGCATGACCGGCGCGTCGGCCCCGCCCGCGCCCAGCCGCGCGCCGCCGGGCAGCACGACGCTGATCGGCAGGCCGCGCACGGCGTGGCGGAACAGCGACTCGGCGATCCGGGCACGCCACGGCGAGCGCGGCGGGGTGTGCAGACCCGGCCAGCCGCCGCGGTCGGGTCGGGGCAGGTCGATCGTGCTCATTCACTCACTCCTCGGAACGACCGGCACGCGTCGTGCCCACAACGCGATGCCGTGGCGGCGGATCAGCCCGGATACCCGGTAGGTCATCAGCGGCCGTCGGACCAGCAGTCGCGCCAGTTCCCGCGGCGTCGCGGGCAGCCGGCGCCCGGTCATCGTCGCGCTGAACGGCGTGGCCCCGCCCTGGCGCAGGGCGATGGTCACGGAGAGTCCGCCGGCCGGTTCGGGCACGCGCATCACGTACTGCCCCGAGGTCTCCAGGAACGGCGACACGGAGAACTCCTTGGCCACCCGCGCGCGCCCGGCCTCGTCCGGGCGCAGCAGGTACGCATGCCGTTCGCCATAGGTGTTGTGTACCTCGGCGATCACGCACTCAAGCTCTCCCGACGCGCGATGGCACCAGAAGAGGGACAGCGGGTTGAAGACGTGGCCGAGCAGGCGGGCGTTGGCCAGCATGGTGATCCGACCGCCGCCGAGGTCGACGTCACGCTCCGCGAGCCACGCGTCGACGTTCCGCCGGATCGTGCGCTCGGGCGACCCGAGGTGGTCGCGCGCCTCGAACCGGGCGAACGGCCGCAGCCACCACGGCAGCCGCGGTAACGCGTCCAGGTCGACCAGCCACAGGTAGGCCCGGTGCCGGAACGCGCGGGCCGGCCGTTCGCGGCGGACGTGTCCGATCTCGACCTCGTACAGGTTCACCAGGCCGCTCCGAGAGCAGCCGCCGCACGCACCCCCGAGGCACACCCGTCCTCGTGGAAGCCCCACCCGTGGTACGCGCCCGCGTACGCCGTGCGACCGGTGGTCAGTTCGGGCAGCCGCCGTTGCGCGGCAAGGGATTCCGGTGTGTAGACGGGGTGCTCGTACACCATCCGGGCGATCACCGAGCCTTGGTCGACAAGATCGGTCGCGTTCAGCGTCACCACGTAGTCGAGGGGCTCGGCGAGCCGCATGAGCCGGTTCAGGTGGTAGCTCACCGACACCGGTCCGCCGCGCTCGTGGCAGGCGGGTTTGAGCACGTTCCACGAGGCCTTCGCACCGGCGGACGCGGGCAGCACGCCGGCGTCGTGGTGCAGCCAGGTCTCGTTGCGGGAGTAGCGGAACGCGCCGAGCACCGCGCGTTCGGCGTCGGTCGGGTCGGCGAGCAGCGCGAGCGCCTGGTCGGGGTGGGTGGCGATGACGACCTGGTCGGCGACGTGCCGCTGGTCGGCGTCGTCGCGCAGCTCGACGCCGTCGGCCGTCCGCCGGAGACCGCGGATCGGGGTGGACACCTGCACGGCGGTCAGGTTCTTCACCGCACGCTCCACATAGGCCCGTGACCCGCCGACCACGGTCTTCCACCGCGGCGTGCCGCCCACGGACAGCATCCCGTGGTTGGCCAAGAACTCGAACAGGTACCGCGCCGGGTAGCGCCTGCTGACGCCGGGCCCGGCCGACCACACGGCGGACACCAGCGGCAGGACGAAGTGGTCCACGAAGTACGTCGAGTAGCCGCCGATCGCGAGGAACGCGCCGAGCGTCGTGTCGTGCTCGTCGGGCACGGCCAGCAGCCGCCGGGCGTGCCGGTAAAACCGCGCCACCTCGGCCAGCATCCGCAGGTAGGCGGGCCGGGCCAGGTTGCCGGGCTGGGCGAACAGGCCGGCCGGCTTGCGCGCCCCGGCGTACTCCAGGCCGCAGCCCCGGCAGCGCACGCTCATCGACATCTCGGAGTCCTGGGTGGACACGCCGAGTTCGCGGAACAGCCGCACGAGGTGCGGGTAGGTCCGTTCGTTGTGGACGATGAAGCCGCTGTCCACCATGGTGGTGCCGCCGTCGCGGGTGGCCAGTTCGTGGGTGTGCGCGTGGCCGCCGAGCCGGTCGTCCTGTTCGAACAGGACCACGTCGCAGCGCCGCTGCAACAGGTAGGCGGCGGTGAGTCCGGAGACGCCGCTGCCGATCACCGCTACTCGCCGCCGGTCACCGTGCTCGCGTTCCGCTCGGCGGGACGTCCCGGCCGAGCGGGATGTCCAGGCCCCTGGGTGTGGGTTCACGCATGGCGTTCGCGAGGTAGGGGGCGACCGGTTCGACCTTCAGCTCGCCGATCACGAAGTCGGCGACCAGGCGGGTCCAGTCGCGGGCGCGGAACAGCATCGCGTGCCCGTCGCCGAGCACCGCGAACCGCGCGACCCGGTCGGTGACCTGTTTGGCGAGCACGGCGTACCGATAGGACTTCGCGGGGTCGGTGGTGCGTTCGCGGTCGCCGTGGGCGATCAGCACGGACCGTCCGGCGAGTTGGTGGTACGGCTCGCCGTCCTCGATCCACGGCGCCAACGCGCACACCGCGACCACCTGGGGGTCGTCGGCGACGCGCAGCACCGTCCGGCCGCCCATGGAGTGTCCGATGAGCGCCACGGGCACGTCCGGGTACTGGCGTCGGATCTCGTCCAACGCCCAGCGCGCGTCCTCCACGGGGTGCAGGTGCGGCGCGTTCCAGCCCCCGTAACGGTGCCGCAGCAGCCATACCGCGACGCCGCGGCCACGCCGCCGGATGGCTCGCGCGAACGGGACCATCCGCAGGTACGGCAGCCGGAAGCGGTGCACCGGGCGGTAGCCGGTGGCGCTGCCGCCGTGCAGGACCAGGACGACCGCGCGGACCGGTCCGGTGGGCGGGAGGACGTCGATGGCGGGTTCCACGGGACAATGTTCGCTCGGGCGGCACGACCGGATCAGGGATGGGACTCGGATCACAGTGATCGAACAGCTCGGGGTGGAGACGGCGGACGGCGTTTTCGACGCGATCGCGGCGGGGCCGGCGGACGGCAGGCCCGTCCTGTTCCTGCACGGCTTCCCGGAGGCGGCCGTCGAGTGGGAGCACCAGGTCGCGATCCTCGGCCGCGTCGGGTACCGGGCGCTGGCGTTCGACCAGCGCGGTTACTCCCCCGGTGTGCGGCCCGAGCGCGTCCCGGAGTACGGGATGGACTCGCTGGTGGGCGACGTGCTGGCGGTGGCGGACGCGCTCGCGTGGCCGCGGTTCGACCTGGTGGGGCACGACTGGGGCGGAGCGGTGGCGTGGTGGACGGCGTACGAGCACCCGGAGCGGGTCCGGACGCTGACCGCGGTGTCGACACCGCACCCGCGTGCGCTGGCCGACGCGTTGAAGACCGACGAGGACCAGCACCTGCGGTCCGGGTACTTCACCGAGTGGCGGTCACGTTCGACCGAGCAGCGGATGCTCGCGGAGGACGCGCTGGCGCTGCGCCGGATGTTCGAGTGGAAGGTGCCGCCGTCGAAGGTCGACGAGTACGTCCGGCGGCTGTCCGAGCCGGGCGCGCTGACCGCCGCCCTGAACTGGTACCGCGCGGGACGTCCGGACGGGCGGGTCGAGCACGTCACCGTGCCGACGATGTACGTGTGGAGCACCGAGGACGTGGCGTTCGGGTCGACGGCGGCGTTCGACACCGCCAAGTGGGTCGGCGGGCCGTACCGGTTCGAGATGCTGGAGGACGTGTCGCACTGGGTGCCCGAGGAGGTGCCCGAGGTGCTGACGTCGCTGCTGCTGGAGCACCTCGGATCGTGATTTTTCCGTGACAATTGAACCGGGCCCCCGGCGTGGCACGTGTTCAGGCGTATGACGGAGTTGACCTACTCGGAGCGCAGGGTCGCGACCCTCGCCGCGTGTGGCCACAGCAACCGGGCGATCGCGATGCGGCTGCACATCACCGTGAGCACCGTGGAACAGCACCTGACCAGGGTGTACCGCAAGCTGGCGGTGGCCAGCCGGACCGAGCTGAAGGGACACGAAGCCCTAGTGTGACCTCATGCGGGTCGCGGGGTTGCTGCTCGCCGCGGGCGCCGGGCGGCGGTTCGGCGGTCCCAAGGCGCTGGTGTCGCACGGTGGCGCGCTGTGGGTCGAGTCGGCCGGCGCGGTGCTGCGGGACGCCGGCTGCGTGCCGGTGGTCGTGGTGTTGGGCGCGGGTGCGGACGAGGTGCGCGCGCGTGCGTCGCTGGGCGACGCGGTGGTCGTGGAGAACGCGGCGTGGGCGACGGGCATGGGCTCGTCCCTGCGGGCGGGGCTGGCGGCGCTGGACGAGTCGGCGGACGCCGTCGTCGTGCTGCCGGTGGACACCCCGGGCGTGCGGGCCGAGGCCGTCCGGCGGTTCGTGGACCTGGCCTCGCCCGAGGCGTTGGCGCGCGCCTCCTACGACGGCGCGCCGGGTCACCCGGTGCTGATCGGCCGGGACCACTGGGCCGCGGTGTCGGCTTCGGCGGCCGGTGACTCGGGCGCGCGGGAGTACCTGCGCACCCACGGCGCGGCGGCGGTGCCGTGCGAGGACGTCGCGGTCGGTGCGGACGTGGACCGGCCCGAGGATCTGCCCTGATCCGCGCACGCGCGGGAACCGGCTGTGCCAGAGTCGAGGGCATGTCACGTCTCAGGGGTGGGCTGCTGGTCGTGCTGGCGTTGCTGGCGACGGGGTGTGCGCGGAAGGTCGACACGGCTTCGGACGGCGGAGCGGACCTCTCGTTGGTCCCGACGCCGGTCTCGACGCCGACCGGGCCGACGTACGTGCCACCGACCGGCGCGTGCCAGGTCCGGTTCGAGATCCCGGAACCGGCTCCGGCCACCACCCCGCCGCCCGCGCCGACCACGTCCCGCGCGCTGCCCGGCGACATGCCGCCCAACCACGTGGACAACCGGTCGTGGCGGGTGCGCAAGGCGCTGAAGCCGGAGGTGCACGCGGCGGCCGTGGCGGTGGCCGAGCAGGTCCGGCCCGGCGTCGAGGCGCTGTGCAACGCGGGTTCCTTCGACCGGGAGGCGACCCGCGCCGTGTTCAGCCGGGCCGGTCAGCCGAAGGTGTGGGTCACCGGGATGGCCTCCTCGTACAGCGAGACGCCGCCGGCCGGGGTCGTCTTCGTCCTCGCCATGGAGGGCGCGCAGGGCACCGGGTGCGTCCTGGGCCACCTGCACCCCGGCCGGGACGGCGGGCCGGGCCAGGTGCTGGTGTCGGTCGACGGCACGACCGGCGAGGGCTCCTGCTACGAGCCGCCGTCACACTGACCCGCCGGCCTTCGTGGTGGTCAACGCGCGGGCGCTGAACGCCACGGCGAGGCACAGCACCGGCAGGACGCCCAGCGCCAGGGTCTGCGAGGTGCCGTGCGCGAGCAGCCCGATCAGCGGCGGGCCGAGCAGGAAGCCCGCCCAGCCGGCCGTGGCGACCCCCGCGATGGCCTGCCCGGCGTGGGCGTCGGACTGCGCGGCGGCCGAGCTGAACGCCACCGGCACGATGCACGCCAACCCGAGGCCGAACAGCCCGAACCCCACCAGCGCCAACCAGAACACGCCCACCAGCAGGGCCACGGCGAGCCCGAGCGCGCCCAGGCCCGCGAGCGTCGCCACGACGCGTGCCGCGCCGAACCGGAGCACCCAGCGGTCGCCCATGACCCGGCCGACGAACATCAGCAGGGCGAACACGGCGTAGCCCCACCCGGCCGCTTCCGCCGACACGCCGACGGTCTCCTTCAGGTACAGCGCCGCCCAGTCGCCGACCGCGCCCTCGCACAGCAGGCCCGCGAACATGATCGCGCCGAGCACGAGCACGTGCCGGTCCCGCCACGGCAGGCCGAGCCGGTGGTCGTCCACCGAGTGGTCGTCGCCGAGCATCGCCCTGGTCAACGGCCACGCGGCGACCAGCACGACCCCGGTGAGCGCGAACATCTGCGTGGTCAGGTCCACCCCGGACCCGATCAGCAGCGCGCCGAGGCCGACGCCGACGAACCCGCCGAAGCTCCACCACGCGTGGAAGCTCGACAGGATCGGCCGCCGGTAACCCGCCTCGACGGCGATGCCCTGCGAGTTCATCGCCACGTCCAGCGCGCCCTGGAACGCGCCCCACAGCGCGAGCGCGAGGAACAGCGCCCACGCCGACCAGGCCAGGCCGAGCGCGGGCGACGCGAGGCCGTACCCGACGAACATCAGCAGCACGACCCGGCGGCTGCCCCAGCGCGCCACCGCGTTGCCGACCAGCAGCATCGCGACCACCGATCCGACGGGCGCGCCGAGCAGGGTCAGGCCGAGCGTGCCGTCGTTGAGGCCGAGGTCCTCCTTGACCGCCGGGATGTGCGGCGTCCAGGCTCCGAACACGGCGGCGTGCAGGGCGAACACGACGGCGGTGGCGACGCGGGCCTTGTGCGGGAGCGCCCGCGCGACGTCAGACAAGGCGGACCTCCACCCCGGCGTCGCGCAGGCGGGACACCTCGTCGGCGGGCGCGTCCCCGTCGGTCACCAGCACGTCGATGTCCTGCACCGCGCACACCCGGCCGAACGCCGTGCGCCCGAACTTGGAGCTGTCGACGGCGGCGACGACCCGCGCGGACGCTTCGACCGCCGCCTTCTTCACCGCGCCTTCGGCCAGGTCGTGCGCGGAGACCCCGGCGCGCACGCTGAGCCCGCAGCTCCCGAGCACCATCGTGTCGAACCGCATCACCTGGAACGCGTACTCGGTGAGCGGTCCGGTGAACGCCAGCTCGCCGGGCCGGATGTCGCCGCCGGGCAGCACCAGCCGCACCTGCCCGGCGGCGCGCAGGGCGTCGGCGGAGTGCAGGGACAGCGGCAGCACGGTGAGCCGCCGGTCGGCCAGCCGCCGCGCCACCTCCAGGGTGGTGCTGCCGCCGTCGAGCACCACGGTCTCGCCGTCGTCGAGCAGTTCGGCGACCGCGACCCCGATCCGCCGCTTGGCTTCCAGCCGCTGCCGGGACCGGGCCGCGAAGGGCGTCTCCTCGCCGGTCAGCATGCTGACCGCCGCGCCGCGCACCCGGCGCAGCAGGCCGTCGCGCTCCAGCGCGTCGAGGTCGCGCCGCACGGTCATCTCGGACGCGCCGACGAGTTCGGCCAGCGCGCCGACGCCGACCCGCTGGCCCTGGCGCAGGCTCTGGAGGATCAGCTCGTGCCGTCTTGCAACATCCATGGTGTTCATGTGAACACGGTTCCTGTTCGAAGGTCAACCGGTCCTGGCGGCGCGCACCCGGATCGGGTAGGACTGCGATCACGCGTTGGTGTAGACCACTGGAGGGAACCGCATGACAGGCAGCGTGCCCGGATCCGACTACGGCGACGTCGTGCGCACCCACCTGACCAGGGTGGAGCAGCAGAACGCCGCCGCGCTGGACGACGTCGCGGAACTCGTCCTGGCCAGCGTCCGGGCCGACGGGATGGTGCTCGCGGCGGGCGCGGGCCACTCGCTGGCGGCCGTCGCCGAGACGTTCTACCGGGCGGGCGGCCTGGCCTGCGTGCGGCCGATCTACCACCCCGAGCTGCTGCCCATGCACGGCGCGGTGAGCAGCACCGCCGCCGAGCGCCGCTCCGGCCTCGCCGCCGAGGTGCTGGGCGAGTCCGGCCTGGCCCCGCACGACGTGCTGTTCGTGTTCTCCACCTCGGGCGTCAACCCGTACCCGGTGGAACTGGCCGTGCAGGCCGCCGACGCGGGCTGCCCCGTGGTCGCGGTGACGTCGCTCGCGGCGAGCGCCGCCGCGCCGCGCCGGGCGGGCACCACACTGGCCGAGAACGCCACCGTGGTGCTGGACAACCTGGTGCCGCCCGGCGACGCCACCTACCCCGCGGACGACCCGGTCACCGCCGCCGTGTCGACCGTGGCGACGGCGTTCCTGTGGAACCTGCTGCTGGTGCGGCTGCTGGACAAGGCGGCCGAGGCGGGCGTGAGCCTGCCGCTGTGGCGCAGCGCCAACGTGGAAGGCGGCGACGCCGCGAACTCGGACCTGCTGCGCAAGTACCAGTCCCGCATCCCGCAGCTCGGCTGAGCAGGCCTGTTCACGATTCCTCCACACGGTCTGGTTAGTCTCCGACCGAAGAGGGGGGTACATCGTGAACAGAACAACGAAACGCTGGGTGCTGGCCGGTGGGGGCCTGGGCGCGGTCGCGGCCGTCGTCGCGGGCGTGATCGTGCTCATGCCGGGAGGCGGCACGTCGGCGCCGTCCAAGCCCACCGCCAGACCGAAGCCGGGACCGGTCGCGCAGGAGTTCATCACCGCCCTGACGACCGGCGACCCGGCCAAGGCCGCGGCCGTCACCGACGCCGCGGCCACCGCCGAGCCGGTGCTCCGGAAGACGTTGCTGGGCATGCCGGGCGTGACGTTCAGCGGGGGCCTGGGCGTGACGCCGCCGATCGCCGACGACACGAGCGCGGTGACGCTCGACGCGAACGTCACCTGGACGCTGCCCGGCGGTGAGCCGTTCAAGTACGCCACCAAGGTCGAACTGCGCCGCGCCGGCGAGAAGTGGCAGGTGCACTGGGCGCCGACCCTGCTGCACCCGCAGCTTGCCGACGGGCAGACCCTGGCCTACACCACGACCTCCGGCGACGGGGCGCTGCTCGACCGCGACGGCGCCCCGGTCGCGCCGGGCTTCGCGCCCGTCGTGGTGCAGTCGGTGAACAAGGAGGTCGGCGGCCTCACCGGCACGCCCGGCTGGCAGGTCGCCGTGGTCGACGCGGCGGGCACGCCCGTGGCGGTGCTGCAGGAGAAGAAGGCCGTGTCGAAGGAGAAGCTGACGCTGACCCTCGACCCGGCCGCGCAGACCGCCGCGCAGGCCGCCGTCGACCAGGTCGCGCTGCCCGCCGTGATCGTGGCGCTGGCCCCGTCGAACGGCGAGATCCTGGCCGTGGCGCAGAACCCGGCGGCCAGCCAGAGCGGGCCGATCGCGTTGCAGAACTACTACGAGCCCGGCTCGACGTTCAAGATCGTGACCGCCACGGCGGCGTTGACCGGCGGCATCGCCACCACGGACACGCCGGTCGAGTGCCCCGGCAAGAAGACCATCGGGCCGCGGCAGATCGTCAACGACGGCCAGTTCGACCTCGGGACGGTGCCGCTGCACCGGGCGTTCGCCGAGTCGTGCAACACCAGCTTCAGCCAGTTGGCGGCCGACCTGCCGGCCGACGCGCTGCCGCGGGCGGCCTCGATGTTCGGCCTGGGCGCGGACTACACGGTCGCGGGCATCACCACGAACACCGCCAAGGTCCCGCCGTCCGAGACGGTCACGCAACGCGTCGAGGCGGGCATCGGCCAGGGCACCATGCAGGCCACGCCGTTCGGCATGGCGCTGGCGGCGGCGACCGTCGCCAAGGGCAGCACCCCGACACCGCAACTGATCCGGGAGATCCCCACCACGGGCGGCCGGAGCACACCGCTGCCCGGCGGGGTGGCGTCCGCGCTGCGCTCGATGATGGGCGAGGTCGTGACCGGCGGCACCGCGCGGGAACTCGCCGGCCTCGGCGGTGTGCGGGGCAAGACGGGGACCGCGCAGCACGGCGACGGCACCCAGTCGCACGGCTGGTTCATCGGCTACCGGGGCGACCTCGCGTTCGCGGTGATGGTGGTCGACGCGGGCACGTCGAAGGTCGCGGTGAGCACGACCGCGGCGTTCCTCGGCGCCCTGTAGGGGTTTTCTAGGCCGCGGCGGGTGCCACGTCGAACTGCGTGCGGTGCAGTTCGGCGTAGCGCCCGTCCGCGGCGAGCAGTTCGGCGTGCGTGCCCCGTTCCACGATCCGGCCGGCCTCCACGACCAGGATCTGGTCGGCCGCCCTGATCGTGGACAGCCGGTGCGCGATCACCAGCGCGGTGCGCCCGTGCAACGCCTCGGCCAACGCGGCCTGCACCGCCGCCTCCGACTCGGAGTCCAGGTGCGCGGTCGCCTCGTCCAGGATCACCACCCGGGGCCTGGCCAGCAGCAGCCGCGCGATGGTCAACCGCTGCCGCTCGCCGCCGGAGAGCCGGTAGCCCCGCTCCCCCACCACGGTGTCGAGCCCGTCGGGCAACGACTCGACCAGCGGCCGGAGCCGGGCGCGCTCCAGGGCGTCCCACAGCTCCTCCTCGGTCGCCTCGGGACGCGGGTAGGCCAGGTTCGCGCGGATCGAGTCGTGGAACAGGTGCCCGTCCTGGGTGACGACGCCCACCCCGCCGCGCAGCGAGTCGAGCTTCAGCTCGCGGACGTCCACACCGGACAGCGTGATCGAGCCCTCGTCCACGTCGTAGAGCCGCGGCACCAGCGAGGCGATGGTGGACTTGCCCGCCCCCGACGACCCGACCAGCGCGACGAGCTGACCGGGCTCGGCCCGGAAGCTGATGCCGTGCAGCACTTCCTCGCCGCCGCGGGTGTCCAGGGTGGCCACCGATTCGAGCGAGGCCAGCGACACCTTCTCCGCCGAGGGGTAGCCGAACCGCACGTTGTCGAACTCCACCGACAACGGCCCGTCGGGCACCGGCACCGCGCGCGGCGACTCGTCGATCATCGGCTTGAGGTCGAGCACTTCGAAGACCCGCTCGAACGAGACCAGCGCGGTCATGATGTCGACCCGCGCGTTGGCCAGCGCGGTCAGCGGCGAGTAGAGGCGGCTGAGCAGGAGCGCCAGCGACACGACGGTGCCGGCGGCGAGGTGGCCGGTCAGCGCGAGGTAGCCGCCCAGCCCGTAGACCAGCGCCTGGGCGAGCGCGGAGACCAGCGTCAGGCCCGTCATGAACCACCGGGTGGCCATCGCGGTGCGGATGCCGATGTCCCGGACGCGCGCGGCCCGTTCCCCGAACTCGGCGACCTCGGCCTTCGGCCGGCCGAACAGCTTCACCAGGGTCGCGCCGGGGGCGGAGAACCGCTCGGTCATCTGCGTGGTCATGCCGGCGTTGAGCGTGGCCGCTTCCCGCTGCAGGTCGGCCATCCGCGTGCCCATCCGGCGGGCGGGCAGCACGAACACCGGCAGCAGCACCAGCGCCAGCGCCGTGACCTGCCACGACAGCGTGAACATGACACCGAGCGACAGACCGAGCTGGATGACGTTGGTGACGACCCCGGACAGCGTCGAGGTGAACGCCCGCTGCGCCCCGATGACGTCGTTGTTGAGCCGGCTGACCAGCGCACCGGTGCGGGTGCGGGTGAAGAACGCGATCGGCATCCGCTGCACGTGCTCGAAGACGGCCCGCCGCAGGTCGTGGATCAGGCCTTCGCCGATCCGCGACGACTGCCACCGCTCGACCAGCCCGAGACCGGCGTCCACCACGGCGATCCCGGCGATCACCACGGCCAGCCACACCACGACGGAGACGTCCCGCCCGCCCACGATGGCGTCGACCACCCGCCCCGCGAGCACCGGTGTGCTCACCGCGAGGACCGAGGACACCACGGTCAGCAGCAGGAACACCACCAGCTTCGCCCGATGCGGACGGGCGAACGCGACCACCCGCCGGAACGTGCCCCGCCGCACCCCTTTGGGCGCGCCGGAAGCCGCCATCGCACTACGCATCAAGCCCCAGGAACCGTCCACGCAAGACTGGAACACGGGAGCGCCCGGCTGACTTCCCGAATACGCCCACGGCGAACCACCGGCCGCCGTTCAGCCGGTTTCGGAGCAGGCCTCCAGAGCCGGCCGCCACTCGGCCGATCCCCGAAGCAGACCTCCAGAGCCGGCCGCCGTTCAGCCGGTCTCCGGAGCAGACCTCCAGAGCCGACCGCCGTGACTCAGCCCGGCGTGGAGCCGGCCGCGAGCGCCGACAGCTCGGCGAGCCGCCGGAGCTGGGCCGTGCGCTCGGCGTGTAGCTGCTCCTCCTCGGACGCGCCGTCGGCCGCGTTCGCCAGCAGCGCCAGCGTCTCGCGCACCGCGCCGGGCATCGGGCGGAGCACCTGGGCGACCAGGTCGTCCACCGCCGCGGCCAGCTCGTCGCCGGGCACGACCGCGTTGGCGAGGCCGATCCGCAGTGCCTCCTCGCCGCCGACCCGACGGCCGGTCAGGCAGATCTCGGCCGCGCGGGAGTACCCGACCAGCCGCACCAGCGGCAGCGTGCCGCCCAGGTCGGGCACCAGGCCGAGGGACGTCTCGGCCATGCAGAACCGCACGTCGTCGGCGGCCACGCGGAAGTCGCACGCCAGCGCGAGCTGGAAGCCCGCGCCGATGGCGTGCCCGCGCACCTCGGCGATCGTCACCCGTCCGGGGTCGCGCAGCCAGCGGAAGCCCTCTTGGAACTCCGCGATCAGCGCCGCGCCGCCCTCGGGGCCCCGCAGCGTGATCTCCGGCAGACCGGGCTCGCCCTCGACCGACGCGCCGCCGAACATGCGGCGGTCGAGGCCCGCGGAGAAGGCACGACCGGAGCCCCGGACGACCACGACGCGGACGTCCGGGTCCAACTGCGCGCCGATCGCCCGCAACGCCGTCCAGGTGGACGGCGTCTGTGCGTTGAGCACATCGGGACGGTCGAGCGTGACCGTCGCACGCGGTCCGTCGACGACGAGCCGCACGCCACCGCGCTCCAGCAGGTCGGCGTCGATGGTGGTCGGTGCCGACATGCGCGAGACCTCCGGGTTCGAGAGGGCGCCGTCTCTCCTCGACGCCCGGTGTTACCGGAGAGTAGCTTACTTCTTCTTCGTGCGGGTGGCGCCACCGCGACCGCGAAGCTGCACACCGGACTCGCTCAGCACCCGGTGCACGAAGCCGTAGGAGCGTCCGGTGGACTCCGCCAACGCCCGGATGCTCGCGCCCTTTTCGTACTTCTTCTTCAGGTCAGCGGCCAGCTTGTCCCGCGTGGCGCCGGTGATCCGGGCGCCCTTCTTCAGGTCAGCCACCTTGTCCCGCCTTCCGTAGACAGCAGGTCGGGCCGTGAAAGCCCCTGTCGTCGCAATGATCGAACACGACGCCCAAGAAGGCCAGCCGATCATGCGAAAAGATCGGTGAGCGGTCGGTTGACCACTGAGAGTGGATCAGGGGTGACGGAGGGGAAACCCTTGGCTCAGGCCAACTGCACGAGCTCCAGGTACTCCTGGGACCAGTGATCCTCGGTGCCGTCGGGCAGCAGGATCACCCGCTCGGGCTCAAGCGCCTCCACCGCTCCGGGGTCGTGGGTGACGAGCACCACCGCGCCCTCGTAGCGGCGCAGCGCGTCGAGCACCTGCTCACGGCTGGCCGGGTCCAGGTTGTTCGTCGGCTCGTCCAGCAGCAGCACGTTCGCCGCGCTCGACACCAGGCCCGCAAGCGCCAGCCGGGTCTTTTCACCACCCGACAGGGTGCCTGCGGGTTGGTCGAGCTGCTCGCCGCTGAACAGGAACGTGCCGAGCAGCGAGCGGAGCTGCTGCTCCGGCACGTCGGGCGCGGCGTGGCGGATGTTCTGCCACACCGAGGCCTCGTGGTCGAGCGTCTCGTGCTCCTGCGCGAAGTAGCCGAGCTTGAGCCCGTGCCCCGCGATCACCTCGCCGCTGTCCGACCGCTCCATGGAGCCGATCAGCCGCAGCAACGTCGTCTTGCCCGCGCCGTTGAGCCCGAGGATCACCACCCGCGAGCCCCGGTCGATCGCGAGGTCGACGCCGGTGAACACCTCCAGCGACCCGTAGGACTTGCTCAGCCCTTCGGCGGTCAACGGCGTTTTTCCGCACGGCGCAGGCTGCGGGAAACGGATCTTCGCCACCTTGTCCGCCTGGCGGGTCTCCTCCAGGCCGGACAGCAGCTTCTCAGCACGGCGGGCCATGTTCTGCGCGGCCACGGCCTTGGTCGCCTTGGCGCGCATCTTGTCCGCCTGCGCCATCAGCGCGCCGGCCTTCTTCTCGGCGTTGGCGCGCTCGCGGCGACGGCGTTTCTCGTCGGCGGCACGGGCCTCCAGGTACTTCTTCCAGCCCATGTTGTAGATGTCGACCTCGCTGCGGGTCGCGTCGAGGAACCACACCTTGTTGACCACGTCGTCGAGCAGCTCGACGTCGTGGCTGATCACGACCAGACCGCCGTCGTGCGCCTTGAGGAACCCGCGCAGCCACGCGATCGAGTCGGCGTCCAGGTGGTTGGTGGGCTCGTCGATCAGCAGGATCGTGCTCGACTTCGCGCCCACACCGGCCTCGGACGCGGCGAACAGGATCCGCGCCAGCTCGACCCGGCGGCGTTGACCGCCGGACAGCGTGCGCAGCGGCTGGGCCAGCACGCGGTCGGCGAGACCCAGGTTGGCGCAGATCCGGGCGGCTTCACTCTCGGCGGCGTACCCGCCCAGCGCCGAGAACCGCTCCTCCAACCGGCCGTACTTGCGCACGGCGGCCTGCAGCTCGACGTCGTCCACCAGCTCGGCCATCGTGGACTGCGCCTTCTCCATGTCGCGCAGGAGCTGGTCGAGCCCACGCGCGGAGAGGACCCGGTCCTTCGCGACGACCGACAGGTCGCCCTCCCGGGGGTCCTGCGGCAGGTAGCCCAGCTCACCGGTGCGCCGGACGTCGCCCGCGTAGGGCTGGCCCTCGCCCGCGAGGACACGGAGGGAGGTGGTCTTGCCCGCACCGTTGCGGCCGACGAGGCCGATCCGGTCGCCGGGCTGGACACGCAGGGTCGCGTCGGACAGCAGGATGCGCGAACCGGCGCGCAACTCCAGGTCGGTTGCGGTGATCAAGGAAAACTCCGGGTGATTGTGGTCGTGCGGGGTCGACGGCGCGGGGAACTCGCGCCGGACCTACTCGATCAAGATGACCACGCCACCAGTCTACGGGTCCGCCGCCACCGAATTAGCCACATGTGTCCACCGGCATACATTGCGTGGATGACTACCGAGGACTTCGCGGGCAGAACGGCACTGGTGACCGGCGCGAGCCGCGGCATCGGCCACCGGATCGCACTGGAACTGCTCACCCGGGGCGCGTCGGTGACCATCACGGCACGCAAGCCGGAAGCGGTCGCCGAAGCAGCGTCGACACTGACGACCACGGCAGGCGTCCCGCCCGACCGCGTCCTGGCCATACCGGGCAACACCGGTCGCGCCGAGGACCGGGAGGAGGCCGTGACCCGCACCATGGACCGCTTCGGCAGCCTCGACGTGCTGGTCAACAACACCGGCATCAACCCCACCTTCGGTCCCCTGGTCGACGCCGACCTCGACGCCGTGCGCAAGATCTTCGACGTCAACGTCGTCGGCGCACTGGGCTTCGTCCAACTCGCGTGGAAGGCGTGGCAGGCCGAACACGGCGGCGCGGTCGTCAACATCGCCTCGGTCGGCGGCCTCCGGTCGACCGGCGTGATCGCGGCATACGGCGCCAGCAAGGCCGCGCTCATCCGCCTCACCGAGGAACTGGCCTGGCAACTGGGCCCGAAAGTCCGGGTGAACGCCGTCGCCCCCGCCGTGGTGAAGACGAGGTTCGCCGAAGCCCTGTACACCGGCCGCGAAGACGAAGCCGCCCACGCCTACCCCATGAAGCGCCTGGGCACCCCGGAGGACGTCGCCCGCCTGGTGGCGTTCCTGGCGTCCGACGCGGCGTCCTGGATCACCGGCGAAACCGTCCGCGTCGACGGGGGCCTCCTCGCCACCGGCGCCCTGGCCTAGGCAGTGTCCTGGTCAGGCGTCATCGAACCGGAGCACCGAAGACCTGGTGGTCGCCCGCCGCGTGAGCCCTGTGCGGCATGGTGGGCGACCTGGTCCTGGTCGATGTGCGAGCAGGCCTTGTCCGCCCACCACCGGACAAACCCGTCACCGCCCGGTCGGCAACGCCGGGCGGTCCGTGGTCATGGACGCGAGTGAGCAGCAAGGCATCGGACGACCGAGGCGGACGTCCGCCCCGGGCCGGCCTGCCCGGCCGTCGATCTTGACGTGAAGCGCGGTCGACAAGGAGTTCCGGATCGGTCCTCACGAACTCTGCGCGGCCCCGGTCTCGCGTACCAGAACGATGCCGTACACAACGGCGCCGGTCCCGACCGCGAGGAACATCAGCGCCCAGGCCCACCGGCTTTCGAGCTGCGCCCGTACCGGCTGCTCGGGGTCGTAGCGCATGGGCAGGTGGTCACCCGGCCGGTACACCTTCTTGCTGCGGCGCAGCGTCGTGGTGACCACCTGGCCGCCCTCGGCGGTGAACCGCACGGTCGGCACCAGCCACGAGCCGTCCTGCGCGACGCTGACCACTTCGGCGCGGGCGGAGGAACGGCCCAGTTCCGCCACCACCCCGGCGACGCCGAATCCGACGAAGACCAACCCCAGGATGACGACCACAACGCCTTTGACCACGCCCACGCCCCCCTCGCGTAGAACCTCTGCGATCAAGCGTACGGAGGGCAACTGGATGTAGGAGGGCATGACGCCGGCGGGGAGCCGAGTTTGCTGGCGGCTGGTGTCCGGCGGCGGTGCGGGGTCGATGATGGGACCTGACCGCCGGTGGGTGGCGCGTCCGGACCACCGCCTCGGCGGAGGTGGGCGGTGGGCTGCCGGTGGGCACGCTCAGGCGGTCCGCATCGGGCTGCTGCGCCGAGACCGCACGGACATCCCTTCGTCCGTCTTCGGCCTCGCCCATCTACGCATTACTCGTCCAGCCCAGCCGTACCGGGTTTGTCCGGTCGTTGTCGGCACCTCCTGTCTCGTGGGTGTTGGTGAGGTTCGTCGTGATCAGCGGGCCGCCGGTAGTGGAGCCTGCTGCTGAGGCGGTCGTTGCGGGCGTTGTTACGGCCGGTGTTGCGGTGGTGCCCTGGGTGGTGTCCGCGGCGGGGGTGGCGGTGGGCGACGGTCGGCCTGGGTCGGGGGTGTGGGTCGAGGCGGTGTGGGTCGGGTTGGGGGTGTGGGGCGGGCCGGTTGAGGTCAGGGGGCTGCTGCCCGTGCCGTGGGTGGGGGTGGTGTGGGCCGGGGTCGGGGTGGTCGGGGGTGTCTCCGTGTGGGGTTGGCTTGTCTTGGGCGCTTCGGTCGGGGATGGGACGGGGTGAGGGGCGTCGGTCGTCGGGTGGTGGGTGGTGGTCGCCGGTGCGTGTGGGGTTGCCGGGTCGGTGGTGTGGGTGGGTTGGCTCAGCGCGAAGCCCACTGCCACGACTAGCGCCGTGGTGCCCAGTGCGCTGCCCGCCACCAGGAACGTCCGGCGGCGGCCTCGGACCTTGTGGCCGTGGTAAATGATGTCCACCGCGCCGAACGTGCGTGGCCGAGGCTGGATGTTCAGCTCCTCGAACATCTCCTTCAGTTGGTCCTCAAGCATTGCGCGACACCTCCTGCCACAACGCACCGAACTCCGGTCCTAGCTTCTGCCGCAGCGCCTTGAGACCGCGGTTGGTGTTGCTCTTCACCGTGCCCACCGAGCAGCGCAGCGCCGCCGCCGTCTCCTCCACGCCCAGGTCGTGCCAGAACCTGAGCACCAGCGCCGCCCGCTGCCGCGCCGGAACCGTGGCCAACGCCTGCCAGACCACCAACTTGTCCTCGCTCAGCACGGTGGTCGCCGGCGCCTCCGGCAACTTCTCGGCGAGCTTCTCCCGCCGCCACCTCACCCGACGCCGCTCCGCGAAGAACGTGCGCACCACGATCTGCCGCAGGTAGGCGTCCAGGCCTTCCCGCCGGGCGAGCTTCGGCCCCGCCAGGTACAGCTTGAGGAACGCGGCCTGCACCACGTCTTCGGCCTCGTGGTGGTTGCCGCACAGCAGATACGCGGTGAAGCGCATCGAGTCGGCGCACCGGTCGAAGTGTTCGGTGAACTCCGCGTCCCAACTCACGCCGTCAGCGCCCCGTAGTGCTCGGCACCGCCGTCGGCTCCGGGTGGCCGGTGGTCGGGTACGGGGTGGGTTCGGGGCCCGGCCAGTCCGTGCTGGTCGGCTCCGGCGTCGTGGGAATCGGCGTCGTCGGGCGCGGGGTTGTCGGAACCGGTGTCGTCTGGGGCGGAGTCGTCGGCACGGGGGTGGTGGACGGGGTCGTGCCCGGCGGCGTGGTCGGGACGGCGGTCGACGTGGGCGCGGGCTGGCCGTTGCCGCTTTGACCGGCCAGGGCGGGCACGGCGGCTGCGATGCCGGCGAGCACGACGGCTCCGGCGGCCACTACTAGACGGGTGCACATGGCTTTCTCCTCGGTTTCCTGGTGGACCACCTCCGATCGGTGAGCCCCTCACCCTTATCCATGCGGTCGGGAGGGCTGGGGGTTGTCATGAGTTTCAGCGGGTTGCCAGCGACCTCGCGACCCGCGCCAACGCCTCGGCGAGCTGGTCGAACGGCAGGCCCCGGTCGACCAGCCAGTGCTGCACCTGCTCGGCCGACAGCGCCGCCAGCAGCACGTCCGCAGCGATGTCCGGCTCCGGGGCGCGGCACAGCTCCAGCAGGTACGCGCAGTGCCTGCGCCAGAACGCGTGCGCGCCGGGGCGGAAGCGCGCGCCCACCGTGGAGGTCTGGGACAGCAGCACGATGTCCAGCGAGTCGCGGAGGAACTCCAGGTAAGCGGTGGTGAACGCGACGAGCCGGTCGTCCGGCCCGACGCCGGGGCCCAGCGGCGCCGACCCGCCGAGGATGCCCTTCTGCAGTTCGGCCTCCCGCTGGTCGAGCAGGGCCGTGGCCAGCCCGGACTTGTCCCCGAAGTGGCGGTAGAGGGTGCCCTTGCCCACGCCCGCCGCGGCGGCCACGTCGTCCATGGTCACGTGCTCGACCCCCCGCTCGGCGAACAGGCGGGCGGCGGCCTCCAGCACCTTCGCCCGGTTCCGCACGGCGTCGGCCCGGACGGGCAGCGAGACCTCGAAGGGCAGCGTCCGGAAAGAAATATCGACGGGAACCTTTGACGAACCGGACCACGGTCCGCTACGGTCGGAATCCATGAAGCGGACTCTAGTCCGATTTGCCGAGGAAGGGAATCTGCCATGTCGAAGCTCCTGCACGTGTCCGCTTCGCCGCGCGGTGAGGCGTCCGAGTCGCTCGTCATCGCGTCGGCGTTCGTCGACGCGTACCGGGAGAGCCATCCCGACGACGAGGTCGAGCACTGGGACCTCTGGGACGGCACGCTGCCCGCCTTCGGCCGCGCCGCGACCGGGGCGAAGATGGCGGTGATCAGAGGCGTCGAGCCGACCGGTGACGAGGTCGGGGCCTGGCGCGCGGTGCTGGCGGCGGTCCGGCGGTTCACCGGCGCGGACCGGCTGCTGTTCAGCGTGCCGATGTGGAACTCCGGCATCCCGTACGTGCTCAAGCAGTTCGTGGACGTGGTGTCACAGCCGGGGCTGGTGTTCGGCCTGGACGCCGAGACGGGCTACCAGCCGCTGCTGGCGGGGCAGGGCAGACGGGCGGCGGTCGTGTACACCAGCTCGGTGTGGGGGCCGGAGGTCGGTCCGGCGTTCGGCTCCGACTTCCAGTCCACCTACTTCGACGACTGGCTCCGGTGGACAGGCATCGCCGACGTGACCCGGATCCGCCACCACCCGACCTTGACCGGCGACGTCGAGGACTCACGGCAGAGCGCCCTGGCCGCTGCCCGGGAGGCCGCCAAGACCTTCTAATCGCGCACGACGATCTCCACCGCGCGGGCCCGCCGGGCGGCGTCGTCCAGCACCGTTCGCCTGGGTTCCGGCACGTCCAGGATCCGGGGGGAGGCGCGGGCGAAGACCGGTTCCAGGCGGCGGTCGGCGCGGAGCAGGTCCAACGCCTGTCGGTCGCCGCCCAGCACCACGGCGTCCAACTCGGCCAACCGCGGGAGCAGGACTCTGACAGCGTCGTCGGCCGCGGCCTGCAAGGCGACCCGGGCCTGGCCTTCACGGCGGCGGGCGAAGCGCTGCTGGGACCAGCCTCCCGCCTTGTTGCGGCCGTGGACCTGGCGACTGTCCGTGGTCGAGACGAGCACTTCGCCGTCCTGGGCCACGCCGATGCTGTGCCCGCCGAGCCGCACCAGGAGCAGGCCTATCCGGCGCGACGTCGTGGCGTTGGCGAGGAGCGGGTCGATGGCAAGACCTTCGACCTCACCCATGGAGGTGAATTCGGCGTAGGCCGCTGTCACCTCTGCGGTGGCTTCGTCGCGCGCTGTGACCAGGACGTGGGCGGGGGTCGTCCGGGTGGTGGCGACGCCTTCGTGCCGGTCGGCGAAGCGGGCGAACCAGCCGGCCAGGCGTTCGGGAGCCACCTCGACCGCCCTGCCGCCGCCCGCCACGGGGCGGATCCTGGCCATGGTCAGGCCGTCATGCCGTCATGCGCTGTCATGCCGGGGCCACCGCCACCCACACCGGGAGTGGGTGGCCGCACTCGGCGGGCGACAGGCGCTGGACGGCGCCGAACCCCGCCCCGGCCAGTTCGTCCGAGATCTGCTCCGGGGAGAGCACCCGGTGGCGGGTGGCGACGGTGCTCGCCACCTCCCAGGTGTTCTCGCCCCGGACGAGCTGGACGACCTCCAGGGCGTACGACTCGCCGTCGGGCGACCAGTCCCACAACTGGACCGTCACCTGGCGGTCCTTGCCCCGGCCCGAGACCTTCGGCGGCGGGGCGGTGGGGCGCAGCAGGCTGAGTTTGTCCAGCTCGGGGACGGCCGCGACGAGCAGCCCGCCCGGACGCAACGCCTCGCGGGCGAGGTGCAGCGCGTGGGTCAGGGCGTTCTCGTGGGCCAGTCTCGGCAGCAGGTCGTCGCCCGCGCGCACCACGTCGACCGGGTGCGGGGAAGGGCTGCGCACGACGTCCAGCAGGTCGACCACCTGGTGCACGCCTGCCCCCAGCACCGCCGCGGCCACCTCGGTCAGCGGGTCCTCCGGCACGGGCACGAGGTCCTGGGCGGCGGTCACCGGGCACACAGTAGGGCCAACCGATCGTCTGACGCCATCCGACCGCACGCCGCTCCGGGCAGGGCCATAACGCCGCGCAGATACCCAAGAGGCCACTTCCTGGACCCCTTGCGCGTCAGGCACAATGTTACCGGCGGGTTTACACGAACCGAAGCTAGAGCAATCACCACTTGACAGAACCAGTGCCACCCCAGTGAACTCGTAACCCATATGGCCCAATCATTGACTCCACCTGGTAGGCAACGCCGCACTACATTGGCGGGTAGGGTCACTGGGGCGTGATCTAATGACAGCGGGGAGTCACAATGACCAACGCTGCCGGTCGACCCAACCTGTCCGTCGACGAACTCGACTCGACGGGACACGGCAGTCTTGCGCAGCTCCTGACCACGGGACCGTTCCCCGAGGCCTTGCGAGCCGCGATCAAAGCCAGCAGGCTGAGCCTCGACCGCATCCAGCACCGGCTCGCTCTGCGCGGGGTCACCATCAGTGTCGCGACGCTGAGCTATTGGCAGTCCGGCCGACGCCGACCCGAGCGACCCGAGTCGCTGGAGGCGCTGCGCCACCTGGAGACCGTGCTCGGCGTGCCGCAGGCAGGCCTGTCCGCGCTGCTCGGCCCACCGAGGCCGCGCGGCAGGCGCTCGCGACCCACGACGATGATGCCGATCGACGCGCTGTGGGCGCGTCGCGAGCGGGTCGCGAACCTGCTCACCAAGGTCGACACGTCCTCCGACGTGAAGCTCGGCCGGATCAGCCAGCACGACCGCATCGAGATCGCCGCCGACGGCGGCCAGCGCTCGGCGTGGGTGCGGCAGATCCTGCGCGCCGAGCAGGACGGCCCGGACCGCTGGGCGCTGGTGTTCGAGACCGAGGAGTCCGACGTCCTCCCCCGGGTCGCCAACCTGCGCAACTGCCACCTGGGGCGGGTCGCCGAGGACACCGACGCGAACATCATGGCCGCCGAGCTGATGTTCGACCGGCCCCTGACCAGGGGCGAGACCATCATCATGGAGTACGAGCTGCTGTTCGCCGAGGGCCACTACCCGGCGGGCAACAACACGTTCGCCCGCAAGTTCCGGCTCCCGGTGCGGGAGTACGTGATCGAGGTGCGGTTCGACCCGTCGTACCTGCCGTCGCGCTGCCAGCAGTTCAGCGTGCCCGCCGGTGACGACACGCCGTCGCGGCGGCGCAACCTGGCGCTGGACAACGCCGGCGGGGTGCACGCGGTGGCGCTGGGTTTCGGACCGGGCGTGTTCGGCATCCGCTGGGAGTGGCCGAAGTAGCCGAAGACCACGAGCGACGGCCCCCGGGGAGCGATCCCCGGGGGCCGTCGTCGTGTCAGCCGGACCGGCCGGTCACACGTAGCCGTTGACGTGCTCAGCCGGACCGGCCGGTCACACGTAGCCGTTGACGTGCTCAGCCGGACCGGCGGGTCACACGTAGCCGTTGACGTGCAGCGACACCGCGCGGATCGAGCCGCGGTCGGACGCCACCGAGTCGACCACCCGGAACGTCCACGTGCCGTCGACCGGCTCGGCGAGCAGCGCGCCCAGCGAACCGGTGGGCCGCCACGTGCCGGTGAACGGCGCCTGCGCCGAGACCACCGACGAGAACGGCTTCTCGGCGGAGTCGTCGAACACCACCTGGCACAGGTTCGCGCCCGTGCCGCCGCTGCGCTGGAACACGGTCGCCGACGCACCGGAAGGCGAAGTCAGCGTGCCCACCAGGTCTTCGACGTAAGTGTGGTCGATGCCGACCGTCGTCGCGCCGTCGGCCGCGCTGCATGTCGCGCCGTCCACCGAGAACGTGATCCTCGCCCCGTGCCCGACGCCGCTGACCGTGATCGGCACCGCCACGCCCACCGTGTCGTTGTCCGGGATCGCCACGACCGGACCGCTGTAGGCGAAGTGCTTCGCCTCCGGGGCAGGCCGACCGACCGCGATCGGGAACGTCCTGGTCGTCGGCGACGTCGCCCCGGCGTAGGTCACCCGCGCGTCGAACCGCACCGGCACACCGATCTGCGCGGACGCGGGCAGCGTCACCTTGAACGTGTTGGTCACCGTCTGACCGGCCTCGACGTTGCCGTAGTACTTCGACCGGGGCGCGATGGTCACCCCCGCCGTCGGCGTGGTCAGCACCAGGCTGGTCGACGCCGCCGGACCGTCACCGGAGTTGAGCACCGGCACGGTCAGCGTGGCC
Source organism: Actinosynnema sp. CS-041913 (assembly GCF_050942485.1). NCBI lineage: Bacteria > Bacillati > Actinomycetota > Actinomycetes > Pseudonocardiales > Pseudonocardiaceae > Actinosynnema > Actinosynnema sp. CS-041913. Next base: position 6,632,590 of record NZ_CP192037.1, read on the forward strand.
GTGGTGCCCGGCTTCAGGTACTGGCTGCCATCGCTGTCGTTGACCACCGAAGGCTTCTGCGCGAGGGCCAACGGCTGCGGCGACGCGCCCGTGTAGGCCAGCGCCAAGTCGGCCCGCACGATGCCCGCGCCGGTCCGGTTGTCCACACCGGCCTCGCCGATGTCCAGCGCGGTCGCGGTCAGCGCCTCCCGCACCTCGGCCGGGGTGAGGCCGGGGTTGCCGGACAGGATCAGCCCCGCGATGCCCGCCGCGTTCGGCGCGGACGCCGAGGTGCCGAAGAACGGGTCGAAACCGGTGACAGTGGTCCGCACCCCGTCGGCCGCCGTCAGGTCCGGCTTCTGCCGCACCTCGTCACGCGGGGTGCCGTCGGGCGCGAAGAACACCCGACGCGGACCGTCCGAAGTGAATCGCTCGGGCTTCTGCGTGCTGTCGAACACGTTCGGGTACGGCCCGCGCGGGTTCGCCGGGTCGCCCGGCTCCAGGTCGAGCGGGAACGGGACGTTCGCCGGGGCCGCCGCCACGCTGATCGCGCCCTTGGCCGCCGAGTGGCCGCGGGACACGCCGGGCGTCGAGTACTTCTTCAGCCCGTCGGACGAATCCTTGAACCGCCCGCCCAACGCCGACAGCGACAGGTACCTGTCCTCACCGCGGAACTTCACCACCGCCAGCCGCAGGCCGACCCCGCCCGCCGGCGTGTTCAGCCGCTCGTACGGATCCTGCGTGCCGTCCTGGATGTTCTGGCCGGCCGCCACCACGTTGCCCTGCGTGTTGGCCAGGTACAGGTCGTAGTCGTTGAACGAGGACGCCAGCGGGTCCGTCCAGAACAGCGTCACCGGCACGTTGCCCGAGCTGTCCGACAGCGGGTTGAACACCTGCTTCGCGTCGGGGCCGGGGTTGAAGTCGTGCGCGACGCCCGCGAACTTGCCGATGCCCACGCCGGAGTCGACGAAGTCGCCCTCCCAGTGCCCGGACGTGCCGTCGACGACGTTGCCCTCGTTGCCGGCGGACGAGAAGTACACCGCGCCGTCGGCGACGACCTGGTCCACCGCACGGGCGATGATGCCGTCCTGGAACGGCGACTCGTTGAAGTACAGGATGTCGTCCACGATCACGTCGCAGCCGAGCTGGAAACGCAGACCTCGGATGTTGTCCGCGAGGCTCGCGTCGCCGTTGGTCGCGGTCGCGAAGCCGAGGCTCGCGTTGGGCGCGATGTCGTGGAGGATCTCCAGCATCGCGGTGCCCTCGTCGCCCGAACCTTCCTGGCTGGGCAGGATGTCCACGGCCGGCAGCTCGCCCGCGGCCTGCGACGCGGGCAGCGACCGCACACCGTTGGACAACGCGCACAGCTTCACGCCCGTGCCGGTGACCCGATGGGTCTGGCGCGCGGTGTCGGCCGCGTGCGCCCGGTCACCCTCGTTGATCCGTGCGGCGGCCCCCGGAGCGGCCAGCGCGGCGAGGGTGCGGGCCTCGACCTCCTTGGCCTTCTCCTCCTTCGACGGGGCCTTGGCGTCCCGGCCGGCCCGGTCCTGCTGGTGGAACGACTTGTACTCGACGGCCGTCTCCACGCGACGGACGTCGGCACGTGCGGAGAACCCGCTCAGCGAAGCGAGCGGAACCTGGGCGCGGACGGTCTTGCCTTCGGTGGACACCGAACGGATCGCGCCACCCACGCCGCGGACCGCGGCGACCAGCTCGTCGGTGACCTGGTGGGCGCGGATGTCCACCACGACGGTGTTGCCGCTGTGCACCTTCACCCCGGTCTGCAAGGCCGGGAGCTTGTTGAACGCGGTCACGCTGGACCGCCGGCGCTGTTCCACGACCAGCGCGCTGTCCATCTTGGACTCGGCGGGCGTGACGGACCTCTTGATGGCCTGCAACGCGGCGATCTGGGCGGCGGTCCTGTCCTCGACGCCCTTGGTGGCCCTCGGGGGGTCGGCGGAGGCGGGCGTGACGGAGCCGAGCAGGGTCAGCAGAACCGCGGCACCGGCCGCGAGCAGGGATTTTCTTCGGAATCGGCGAATCGGTGAGCGCACAGGCGTTCCCCCACGTTGAGCGTGCCCCCGACGCACGCGACCACCGGCCGGATGTCTCCGGACCGAGGGGTCAACGTATTGCGCACAGATCAGTACCGTCTGCCACCGTTCGGCCTACTTCCCCGGCCCCAAGAGTCATCACAGTTCACAGTACGAACGCGTCCGTCCACAGTTGGCCGGTGCGCCCGGACAGCGCGTCGAGCAGCGCGGCGGCCTGGTTGTCGGTCAGCGACGCCACGAAGTCCACCACCGCCCGGCCACGCGCCAGCCCCCGGACGGCGTCCGGTCCGGACGGTGTCTCCCCCGTCGCGCCGACCAGCGCCGCCGGATCGGTGCGCGCCAGGACCGCGTACTCGGCACTCGCGAGTTCCACCAGGTCGTGCAGGCGGCGGGGCAGCCGGTCGGCCTCGTGCCGATCGGTCACCCACTGCTCCAACGCCTCCACCAACGCCGTCAGCAGCCGCGCCTGACCACGCTGGTGCAGAGCCAGATCAGGGCGCAGCAGCACGAACCGCCGGTGCACGAACTTCAGCACCTGCACCTCGTGCCACTGCCGAACGGCCAACACCACATGCCCGGACCTGGTCGTGGGCTTCTCGATCACACCGACCGAGTCCACCAGCCGCCGCGTCCACCGCGCGGAGAACGCCGCCACCGCCTGCTCAGCCTCCACCGAACCGTCGAACGGCACCGCCAGCAGCCCGTCGACCAGTTCCGCCCGCACCTTGCCGACGGCCTGCGCGAACGCGCCGTCGTCCACCGCCCACGAGTCCTTCGCGTGCAGCCGGCGGCGCAGCGCCTCCAGGGAACGGCCGGGCCGGCGTTCCTGCCCGGCGAGTTCGGCGGCGCTCAACGAAGCCAGTTCGACCGCGTGATCGAGCCAAGTGTTCAACTCGGCCGACACGGTGGCGTGCTGCAACACGCCGACGCGGTGGAAGTCCTCCAAGTCGTGGATCGCGTAGGCGATGTCGTCGGCGGTGTCCATCACGGACGCCTCGACCGTCTGCTGCCACGGCTCCAGCCGTCCCCGGTAGAACTCGCGGGCCTGGGACAGGTCGTCCAATTCGGTCACATAGGCCGAGAACTTCGCCGCACCCGTGCCCGGCGCGTCCGGCGGTTCGGCGCCTCCGCGCGGCGGCGCGGCCATGTCTTTCGGATGCGGCTGCGGAGAGGACAGCCGAGTCCACGGGTACTTGAGCATCGCCGCACGGACCGCCACCGTGAGGTCGAGCCCCACCGCGGCCGGACCGCGCACGTCCGTCGTGGTGACGATGCGGAACGACTGCGCATTGCCCTCGAACCCGTCGGACAGTCCGAACCGGTGCCGGGCCAGGCGGTCCAGCACCTGCTCACCGAGATGCCCGAACGGCGGATGTCCGAGGTCGTGCGCGAGGGACGCCGCCTCGACGACATCCGGATCACAGCCACCGAGCTTGTCGAGCACCCCGGCCAGTTCCGGCCGGGAGCCCAGGCGCTCGGCGATGGCCCGTGCGGCTTGCGCCACCTTGAGACTGTGCGTGAGCCGGTTGTGCACCAGGAGCCCGGACCCGGTGGAACTCACCACCTGGGTGACGCCGCCGAGCCGGGCGAAGAACGGCGAGCTGGCCACCCGGTCGCGGTCCACGCGGAACGGGCTGGCCGCCAGGTCGGCCGGGACGGGCGTCGTGCTGTCGCCACCGGACCTGCGGAGCGTCCTCGGGTCGTCGCGCTCGCGGTGCATGGCAAGAAAATAGACCGTGCGCGGCCCGGAGGCAGCTCCACGAACGCACAAAGCAGGGAAAGAATGTTCGGCGGCGTCCTACTCTCCCACACCCTCACGAGTGCAGTACCATCGGCGCTGGAAGGCTTAACTACCGGGTTCGGAATGGGACCGGGTGTTCCCCCTCCGCCATGACCACCGAAACACTATGAAATTACCAACCACAGACACCCCGCGCCCGTACTCGGTCGCCTGGTGTGTCCGGTTGGTTCTTTCAGAACCGCACAGTGGATGCGTAGCATTTTCGTGACAAGTCCTCGGCCTATTAGTACCGGTCAACTCCAGCCGTTACCGACCTTCCATCTCCGGCCTATCAACCCAATAGTCTCTTGGGGGCCTTACCCCACGAATGGGTGGGATACCTCATCTAGGAACAGGCTTCCCGCTTAGATGCTTTCAGCGGTTATCCCTTCCGAACGTAGCCAACCAGCAATGCCCTTGGCAGGACAACTGGCACACCAGAGGTCCGTCCGTCCCGGTCCTCTCGTACTAGGGACAGCCTTCCGCAAGTATCCTACGCGCGCGGCGGATAGGGACCGAACTGTCTCACGACGTTCTAAACCCAGCTCGCGTACCGCTTTAATGGGCGAACAGCCCAACCCTTGGGACCTACTCCAGCCCCAGGATGCGACGAGCCGACATCGAGGTGCCAAACCATGCCGTCGATATGGACTCTTGGGCAAGATCAGCCTGTTATCCCCGGGGTACCTTTTATCCGTTGAGCGACCACGCTTCCACAAGCCATGGCCGGATCACTAGTTCCGACTTTCGTCCCTGCTCGACCCGTCGGTCTCACAGTCAAGCCCCCTTGTGCACTTGCACTCGACACCTGATTGCCAACCAGGCTGAGGGAACCTTTGAGCGCCTCCGTTACCCTTTGGGAGGCAACCGCCCCAGTTAAACTACCCACCAGGCACTGTCCCTGATCCGGATCACGGACCGAGGTTAGACATCCAGTACGACCAGAGTGGTATTTCAACGACGACTCCACAACCACTGGCGTGGCCGCTTCACAGTCTCCCACCTATCCTACACAAGCCGAACCGAACACCAATACCAAGCTATAGTAAAGGTCCCGGGGTCTTTCCGTCCTGCCGCGCGTAACGAGCATCTTTACTCGTAATGCAATTTCGCCGGGCCTGTGGTTGAGACAGTCGAGAAGTCGTTACGCCATTCGTGCAGGTCGGAACTTACCCGACAAGGAATTTCGCTACCTTAGGATGGTTATAGTTACCACCGCCGTTTACTGGCGCTTAAGTTCTCAGCCTCGCCCCGAAGGACTAACCGGTCCCCTTAACGTTCCAGCACCGGGCAGGCGTCAGTCCGTATACATCGTCTTGCGACTTCGCACGGACCTGTGTTTTTAGTAAACAGTCGCTTCTCGCTGGTCTCTGCGGCCGAAAAATCCTAGCCCGCATGGGGCTTCAAATCCCTCGGCCCCCCTTCTCCCGAAGTTACGGGGGCATTTTGCCGAGTTCCTTAACCACAGTTCGCCCGATCGCCTCGGTATTCTCTACCTGACCACCTGTGTCGGTTTGGGGTACGGGCCGCATGAACACTCACTAGAGGCTTTTCTCGACAGCATGGGATCACCCTACTTCGCCTCAATCGGCTATGCATCACGTCTCAGCCTGAATGACGTGCGGATTTGCCTGCACGTCGGCCTACACGCTTACACCAGTACTACCACTCACTGGCGGAGCTACCCTCCTGCGTCACCCCATCGCTTGACTACTACAAGTTCAGGTCCCGCGCTCCACAACCACAGTCGTCCGAAGACTTCCACGGCGCTTCGGGCGGTTAGTATCACAAGGTTCGCCATGGGCGCGTTCACACGGGTACGGGAATATCAACCCGTTGTCCATCGACTACGCCTGTCGGCCTCGCCTTAGGTCCCGACTTACCCTGGGCGGATTAGCCTGGCCCAGGAACCCTTGGTCATCCGGCGGCAGAGTTTCTCACTCTGCTTTCGCTACTCATGCCTGCATTCTCACTCGTCCAGCCTCCACACCTGGATCACTCCGGCGCTTCAATGGCTGAACGACGCTCCCCTACCCATCCCGACATAATCGGAATGACACGGCTTCGGCGGTGTGCTTGAGCCCCGCTACATTGTCGGCGCAGGACCACTTGACCAGTGAGCTATTACGCACTCTTTAAAGGGTGGCTGCTTCTAAGCCAACCTCCTGGTTGTCTGGGCGACCCCACATCCTTTCCCACTTAGCACACACTTAGGGGCCTTAGCCGGCGTTCTGGGCTGTTTCCCTCTCGACTACGAAGCTTATCCCCCGCAGTCTCACTGCCGCGCTCTCACGTACCGGCATTCGGAGTTTGGTTGATTTCGGTAAGCTTGTGGGCCCCCTAGACCATCCAGTGCTCTACCTCCGGCACGAAACACACGACGCTGCACCTAAATGCATTTCGGGGAGAACCAGCTATCACGGAGTTTGATTGGCCTTTCACCCCTAACCACAGCTCATCCCCCAGGTTTTCAACCCTGGTGGGTTCGGGCCTCCACGCAGTCTTACCCACGCTTCACCCTGGCCATGGCTAGATCACTCCGCTTCGGGTCTAGACCACGCGACTCTGACGCCCTATTCGGACTCGCTTTCGCTACGGCTACCCCACACGGGTTAACCTCGCCACGCAGCACTAACTCGCAGGCTCATTCTTCAAAAGGCACGCCGTCACCCCGAAAGGCTCCGACGGATTGTAGGCACACGGTTTCAGGTACTATTTCACTCCCCTCCCGGGGTACTTTTCACCTTTCCCTCACGGTACTAGTCCGCTATCGGTCACCAGGGAGTATTCAGGCTTAGCGGGTGGTCCCGCCAGATTCACAGCGAATTTCACGAGTACGCTGCTACTTGGGAACACTACAAAGAGATACCGGGTTTTCACGTACGGGACTCTCACCCTCTACGGCCGCGCTTTCCAGACACGTTCCGCTAACCACAGTATTTTCTGACTCTTCGCCAATCCGGCAGAACTGGCCAGTAGGTCCCACGACCCCGCACACGCAACCCCTGCCGGGTATCACACGAATACGGTTTAGCCTCTTCCGCTTTCGCTCGCCACTACTCACGGAATCACGGTTGTTTTCTCTTCCTGCGGGTACTGAGATGTTTCACTTCCCCGCGTTCCCTCCACACACCCTATGTGTTCAGGCGTGGGTGACCCCACATGACTGGGGCCGGGTTTCCCCATTCGGAAATCCTTGGATCTCAGCTCGGTTGACAACTCCCCAAGGCTTATCGCAGTCTCCTACGTCCTTCATCGGCTCCTGGTGCCAAGGCATCCACCGTGTGCCCTTAATAACTTGCCACAAAGATGCTCGCATCCACTGTGCAGTTCTCAAAGAACAACCAGACACCATCCCACCCTGCCAACGCCTACCCGGCCAAGACCGAACGGTTCGAAGACTGAGACAGCCTGTCGTTTCCTCGCTGAAAGGACACTCACGTGTTCCCTCAGGACCCAACAGCGTACCGAACAGAAAACCCGAACCCCTCGCAGACCCTTCCACGCCCTCACGGACAGTACTAACTCTGCGAACAACCCGAGATCCTGCATTAGCCAGCATCCACATCATTGAGCCCCACCCGACGATCATTCGCCGCCGGCGTGGCCTCCGTCCCGGCGAACCGGAACGAGAGATGCTCCTTAGAAAGGAGGTGATCCAGCCGCACCTTCCGGTACGGCTACCTTGTTACGACTTCGTCCCAATCGCCAGTCCCACCTTCGACCGCTCCCCCCCTTACGGGTTGGGCCACGGGCTTCGGGTGTTACCGACTTTCGTGACGTGACGGGCGGTGTGTACAAGGCCCGGGAACGTATTCACCGCAGCGTTGCTGATCTGCGATTACTAGCGACTCCGACTTCACGGGGTCGAGTTGCAGACCCCGATCCGAACTGAGACCGGCTTTGTGGGATTCGCTCCACCTCACGGCTTAGCAGCCCTCTGTACCGGCCATTGTAGCATGTGTGAAGCCCTGGACATAAGGGGCATGATGACTTGACGTCATCCCCACCTTCCTCCGAGTTGACCCCGGCAGTCTCCCATGAGTCCCCACCATAACGTGCTGGCAACATGGAACGAGGGTTGCGCTCGTTGCGGGACTTAACCCAACATCTCACGACACGAGCTGACGACAGCCATGCACCACCTGTACACCAGTCCGAAGAGGCCCATATCTCTATGGGTTTCCGGTGCATGTCAAGCCCAGGTAAGGTTCTTCGCGTTGCATCGAATTAATCCACATGCTCCGCCGCTTGTGCGGGCCCCCGTCAATTCCTTTGAGTTTTAGCCTTGCGGCCGTACTCCCCAGGCGGGGTGCTTAATGCGTTAGCTGCGGCACGGAGGACGTGGAAGCCCCCCACACCTAGCACCCACCGTTTACGGCGTGGACTACCAGGGTATCTAATCCTGTTCGCTCCCCACGCTTTCGCTCCTCAGCGTCAGTATCGGCCCAGAGACCCGCCTTCGCCACCGGTGTTCCTCCTGATATCTGCGCATTTCACCGCTACACCAGGAATTCCAGTCTCCCCTGCCGAACTCAAGTCTGCCCGTATCGACCGCAGGCTCCACGTTAAGCGTGAAGTTTTCACGGCCGACGCAACAAACCGCCTACGAGCTCTTTACGCCCAATAATTCCGGACAACGCTCGCACCCTACGTATTACCGCGGCTGCTGGCACGTAGTTAGCCGGTGCTTCTTCTGTAGGTACCGTCACTCACGCTTCGTCCCTACTGAAAGAGGTTTACAACCCGAAGGCCGTCATCCCCCACGCGGCGTCGCTGCATCAGGCTTCCGCCCATTGTGCAATATTCCCCACTGCTGCCTCCCGTAGGAGTCTGGGCCGTGTCTCAGTCCCAGTGTGGCCGGTCACCCTCTCAGGCCGGCTACCCGTCGTCGCCTTGGTAGGCCATCACCCCACCAACAAGCTGATAGGCCGCGGGTCCATCCCATACCGCCGGAACTTTCCACCCACCACCATGCGGTGACAGGTCGTATCCGGTATTAGACCTAGTTTCCCAGGCTTATCCCAGAGTACAGGGCAGGTTACCCACGTGTTACTCACCCGTTCGCCGCTCGTGTACCCCGAAGGGCCTTACCGCTCGACTTGCATGTGTTAAGCACGCCGCCAGCGTTCGTCCTGAGCCAGGATCAAACTCTCCAATAAGGAATGAGTTGATCGCTCGGACAACACTGACAACACGAACCGGAACAGGGTCCGTGCATATTGCCAGTTGTCCAGTCAATCTCAAAGGAAACCTCTTGACGAGGTTCATAAATTTACTGGCTATTCGGCACGCTGTTGAGTTCTCAAAGAACACGCGCTCACCATCCTGACCCGCGTCTTACCGCAGTCCATTCCGGGGCTTGTGCGCCGCGCTCCGTTCCGGCTTTCCCGGCCCGTTCCGCGCTGGCATGGAGAAACTTACACGAGTGTCCCCGGATAGTGAAATCGGGGGGTCGGTTGTGGCATCTCCGCAGCTAGACGTGGTGCGGAGGGCGAACACGGAGGATGCTGTCCGGGTGCTGCTCCGCCCTCGACTCCGCCCGTGGGGCAAGTACGGCATCCACCTCCTCGTGGTCGCCGCTTGCTACTACGCCGGCGCACGCCTCGGTCTGCTCCAGGCGTTGGTCAACGACCAGGTGACCCCGCTGTGGCCACCGACCGGTATCGCACTGCTGGCTCTCCTGTTGGGCGGTGTGCGGCTGTGGCCCGCGATCGCCGTGGCGGCCTTCGTGGTCAACGCGACGCTGGGCGACAGCAGCTCGGCGTTCCTGATCAGCGCCGGCAACACCCTGGGCCCGGTGGTCGCCTTCCTCCTGCTCAAGCACTTCGACTTCCGACTGGAGCTGGGTCGGACGCGGGACGCCCTCGCGCTGGTCTTCCTGGGCGCGTTCGCGGGCATGGCGGTCAGCGCCTCGGTCGGCACGGGCGCGCTGATGCTCACCGGCGCGATCGACCGGTCGGGCTTCTGGTCCACCTGGTCGGTGTGGTGGACGGGCGACGTGATGGGTGTCCTGGTCCTGGTGCCGCTGGTGTTGGCCGTGCGCGCGGCCCGCCGCCTGGAGCCGGCGCGGGCGGCCGAGTTGGCGGCGCTGCTGGCCTGCACGGTCGTGGTCATGGTGATCGCGGCGACCAGTCCGGTGCGGCTGCTGTACGTGGTGTTCCCGTTCGCCATCTGGGGCGCGTTGCGCTTCCAGCACCTGGGCGCGGCGCCGTGCGCGCTCATCGCGACCGTCATGGCGGCGCGGGGCGCGGCGGCCGGGATCGGCCCTTTCGCCGCCTTGGACGTGTTCCACCGGATGGTGATGTTGCAGGCGTTCAACGTCACGGTCGCGTTGACGACGCTCGTGTTGAGCGCGGTGATCGCCGAGCGCAACGAGGCGCGTAGAGCGATCGAACGGACGTGTGCGCAGTTGACCGACGTCGTGCAGCAGTACCAGCCGTTGTTGTCCCGCGATGCGCTGCCGCCGACCCGTCCGGACGCCCGCTAGTGGACGTGCTGATCGTCGGCGGCGGTCCGGCCGGTCGGGCGCTCGCGGCGGCGTGCTCGGGCCGGGGTCTGGTCACCGCGTTGGTCGACCCGCACCCGGAACGGCCGTGGCGTGCGACCTACGCGGCGTGGACGGACGAGCTGCCGGTCGACGCGCCGATCGCCGTGTCGGCCGGCGGAGCCAGGGTGGTCGCGACGACGGAGCACCGGATCGCGCGCGGGTACGCCGTGTTGGACAACGAACGGCTCCGGCGGCTGCCCGATGACGTGCGGGTGGTGCGGGGCACTGTGGTCGAGCGCGGTCCCCGGCACGTGGTGCTGCGCGACGGGCATGTGCTCAGGGCCGGCCTGGTGGTGAACGCGGCGGGCGCCTCGGAGGGTCGTGCAGCCCAGCACGCCGTGGGTGTGGTGGTGCCGAGAGCCCACGCCGAGCCGTTCGTGGGCGACGGCGAGGCTCTGATCATGGACTGGCGCAAGCCGCCGGACGCCGGTACGCCGGACCCGACGTTCCTCTACGCCATCCCGGTGTCGGACGATCAGGTGCTGCTGGAGGAGACGTCGCTGGCGCGCGCGCCGGGTCTGCCGTTGGCGGAACTGCGGTTGCGCCTGCGCGCGCGCCTCGCCGCGCGGGGGATTCCGCTGCCGTCCGACGAGGAGCGGGTGCGCATTCCGCTGGACGGGCGGCCGGAGGTGGACGCGTTCGGCGCGGCGGCGGGGCTGGTGCACCCGGCCACCGGCTACGGCGTGGCGAACGCGCTGCGGCTCGCGCCCGAGGTGGCACGGGCCATCGCGGACGGCGTGCCGATCAGGCGGGTGGTGTGGCCGGCTCGGGCGAAGGCCGTTCACGTGTTCCGCGAGCGCGGTCTCGCCGCGTTGCTGGCGATGCGGCCCGAACAGGTTCCGGAATTTTTCGACCTATTTTTCCAATTGCCTGAGAATCAGCAACGAAACTACCTTGGCGACCGCGCGGACCCCCGTGGCGCGCTGGGCGCGATGTCCGCCTTGTTCCGCGCCGCGCCGTGGAGGTTGCGGGTCCGTTTGGCATTTTCCGTGCAACCGGCCAAGGGTATGAGAACACCTGGTTAACGGTCTGGGCATACGAAGATCGACCGGGCACGATCAGAGTGTGCCCGCCTTGCTGGATGACGTTCGCTTCGCCTTCCAGCCGCTGTTCAACCTCCACACCGGAGGGGTCGTCGCGGTCGAGGCACTGGCCCGGCCACACGACGGCAGCGTGCAGGATCTGCTCCGCATGGCATTCCGTGCGGGGTATTTGGCGAACACCGACGTGGCCCTCGCCTGTCGTGCGGTCCGCAACGCGGCCGACCACGACTTCACCCTGCCGCTGCACGTGAACCTGCTCGCGATGACGATCGCGGACAAACCGGAGCAGATGGCCCCGCTCTACGCCGCGCTGCGCGACACCGGCCGCACGCCGTCGAACCTGGTGGTGGAAGTCGGCACGCCGTACTCGCGCGCCCCGCGCCACCGGCTGGTCAAGGCCTTGGCCCGGCTGCGCGAGGACGGGTTCAAGATCGGCCTGGACGGCGTCGGCGAGGGCGACTCGCCGCTGTCGCTGCTGGCCGAGGTGCAGCCCGACGTGGTCAAGCTGGACCGCGAGGTCGTCCAGGAGCTGCCCGACAACCCGACGCGGGTCGCGTTGGTCCAGGCCTTGCAGCACCTGTGCGAGGCGACCGACTCGCAGATCGTCGCCGAGGGTGTGGAGACCGAGGCGCAGCTCGTGGCGCTGCGCAAGCTGGGCGTCCGGCTCGCGCAGGGCAACCTGCTGGCGGCGGCGCAGCGCCGGCCCAAGGTGAACGTGACCATCTCGGCCGTGCTCAGCGAGGTCAACGACCCGGAGGCGGTCGGCAAGACGACGACCAAGCCGCTGCGCCGCAAGTCGGGTCCGAAGGTCACCGACTTCCTGCACCCGGCGACCACGCTGCCCGAGTCGGCGACCTCCGAGGACGTGCGGGACGTGCTGGCCACCCAGCCGTCGGTGAGCGGCGTGGTGCTGGTGGACGACGAGGGCCGGCCGCGGTGGACGGTGGACCGCAACCGGTTCCTGCTGGCCGTGACCGGGCCGTTCGGGCACGCCCTGCACGCCAAGCGGGAGGCCGCGCGGCTGGCGGACAAGCCTCGGGTGATCGGCGCCGAGTCGACCGCGCTGGAGCTGTTGGACATCGTCGCGCACGCCAACCGGGAGCGCACCAACGACGACCTGGTGGTCGTGGACGGCGACGACCGGTGCCTGGGTGTGGTGCGGGTGGCGGACGTGGTGCGCGGCATCGCGGAGCTGAAGGTCGAGCAGGCCGCCGCGCTGAGCCCCCTGACCCGGCTGCCCGGCAGCGACTCGATCGCGCGCGAAGTGGACCGGCGGATCCTCAACGGCGAGATCTTCGCCGTGGGGTGGCTGGACGTGGACGCGTTCAAACGGGTGAACGACTCGGTGGGGTTCGCGGCGGGCGACGACTTGATCCGGGCACTCGGGCGGACGCTGACCGAGGGCGCCCCGAAGTTCCCCGGCGTCCAGGTGGGGCACGTCGGCGGGGACGACTTTTTAATCGTCGCCGGTTTGAACGAGATCGTGCCGTACTCGGCGGGTGTGCTGGACACCCCGTTCGACGCCGAAGGGCACGCGGTGACGTTGTCGCTGGCCACGCTGGTCTGCGCAGCGGGTACGGTGGGGTCGTACCGGGAGGTCTCCCGGCTGCTCGCGCCACTGAAGGAGCACGCGAAGTCGTTGCGGGGCAACAGTTGGGTGTTGGGCCGTCCGGGCAGCGACCATGTGGACGTGCTGCGTGGAGGAGCCCACCTCGCGGTCAGCTAGCCGCGCCCGGAAGTTCACCGCATCGCTGCCTGTGCCACTACCCTGATCACTCATAGCATCAGGCTGACTACCCACCGCAGGGAGGTCCCTGGTGAGCGAAGTCGAGGTCACCGCTCTACCGCGTCCGCGAACCGAGTTCGAGACGGCGTTGTCGGTAGGGGTGGAAGAAGAGTTCTTGCTGGTGGACGCGGTCACCGGGGTGGTGGTGCCGCTGGCCGGAGAGGTGCTGGGCGCCGCGGACGGCGTGCTGGACCTCCAGGCCGAGATGACCCGGTTCCAGGTGGAGAGCGCGACCGCCGTGTGCCGGACCATGGACCAGGTGCGCGACCAGGTGGTGCTGGCCCGGCGCGCGTTGAACGGCCTGGCGCGGGAGCACAACGCGCGGATCGTGGCCACGGGGACGCCGGTGCTGGGCGGTGACCGCCCGCCGCCGTTGACCGACAACCAGCGGTACCGGGACATCGCGCTCCAGTACGGGTCGCTGATCGACGCGCTGACCATCTGCGGGTGCCACGTGCACATCGGCATCCCGGACGAGGAGACCGGCGTGCTGATCTCCAACCACCTGCGGCGCTGGCTGCCGGTGCTGTTGGCGATCAGCGCGAACTCGCCGTTCTCCGGGGGGCGCGACACCGGGTACGCGAGCTGGCGCTACCTGTCGTGGAGCCCGTGGCCGTCGGCTGGCCCGCCGCCGCAGTTCGCGTCCCCCGAGGAGTACCACCTGGCGATGCAGGTGCTGCGGGACTCGGGCGCGGCGATGGACAAGGGCATGGTCTATTGGGACGTGCGGCTCTCGGCGAACCACCCGACCGTCGAGTTACGGGTGTGCGATGTCGCGGCGACCGTGGAGGAGGCGGTGCTGATCGCCGCTCTGGTACGGGCCATCGCCGCCACCGCGGTGGCCGGGATACCCGCGCTCCAGGTGTCGGACCTGGTCTTGCGGACCGCTTTGTGGCGTGCGGCGCGTGACGGTGTGGAGGGCGCCGGGGTCGACCCGCACACCGGGCGGTTGGTCGCGGCGGCCGATCAGGTGCGGGCGTTGGCGGATTGGACGCGGCCCGCGTTGCGCGCGTGCGGGGACGAGGAGCTGGTGGACGAGGGCATCGCGCGGCTGCTGGTGGACGGTGGTGGGGCCACCCGTCAGCGGCGGGCGTTCCTGCGTCGGGGTTCGTTGTCCGATGTGGTGGACCTGCTGGTGAGGCAGACCTGAGTTCCTTTCACCTCGAATTCCGCTCTGCCAGGACGCCCGTGGCGAGTTCCGGCGCGCCCGTCGGACCATGGAGGAGCACCAGATCCGGCGGCTGCCGGTGCTGGAGGACCACCGGCTCGTGGGCATGGTGTCGGAGGCCGACCTGGCCCGGCACCTGGACGACGGGCAGATCGCGGAGTTCGTCGAGAAGGTGTACGCGAGGTAGGGCAGCGGTCGCCGGTGGGAACCGACGACCGCTGCCCCGTCACGCTGCCAGGTCAGCCCGTCGCGTCACGCCGTGCAGCGGCTCGGGTCGTGCAGCGGCTCAGACCGTGAAGCCGAGGGCGCGCAGTTGCTCGCGGCCGTCGTCGGTGATCTTCTCCGGGCCCCACGGGGGCATCCAGACCCAGTTGATGCGGAAGTCGTCGACGATGCCGCCGCCGGCGCCGCCGACCAGGGCGCTGCGCGTCTGGTCTTCGATGACGTCCGTCAGGGGGCAGGCCGCCGACGTGAGGGTCATGTCGATCACGGCGACGTTCTCTTCGTCCACGCGGATGTCGTAGACCAGGCCCAGGTCGACCACGTTGATGCCGAGTTCCGGGTCCACGACGTCGCGCATGGCTTCCTCGACGTCGTCCAGGTTCGCCAGGTCCGCCTTCGGCGCGGGCGGTTCGGGCATGCCCTCCACGCCGCGGACCACGTCTTCAGGGGTGGTCATGCCGTTGCTCCTTCACTGCGGGCCACCGCGTCCTTGAATGCCATCCAGCCCAGTAGGGCGCACTTCACACGTGCCGGGTACTTGGCCACCCCGGCGAACGCGATGCCGTCTTCGAGGACGTCCTCGTCGGGCTCGACCTGGCCGCGGCCCTGCATCAGCTCGACGAAGGCGTCCATCTTCTCGAACGCCTCACCCACCGGCTTGCCGACCACCAGGTCGGTCAGCACCGACGTGGACGCCTGGCTGATGGAACAGCCCTGGCCGTCGTAGGAGACGTCCGCGACGGTGTCGCCGTCCAGCTTGACCCGGAGGGTGACCTCGTCGCCGCACGTCGGGTTGATCTGGTGCGACTCCGCGTCGAACGGGTCGCGCAGGCCGCGGCCGTGCGGGTTCTTGTAGTGGTCCAGGATGATTTCCTGGTACATCTGCTGTAGCTGCATCTACGCCACTCCGAAGAACTTCTGCGCCTCGCGGACGCCGTCCAGCAGGGCCTGGACCTCGTCCGGGGTGTTGTACAGGTAGAAGCTCGCCCGCACCGTGGCGGCGGCGTCGAGGCGGCGGTGCAGCGGCCACGCGCAGTGGTGGCCCACGCGCACCGCGATGCCGAGGCTGTCCAGCACCTGGCCCGCGTCGTGGGCGTGGATGCCGTCGATCACGAACGCCACCGCCCCGCCGCGGTCCACCGTGTCGGGCGGGCCGACGATGCGGACGCCCGGGATCTCCGCCAGGCCGCGCAGGGCGGCTTCGGTGAGCTGGTGCTCGTGTGCCGCGACGCGGTCCATGCCGATGGCGTTCAGGTAGTCCACGGCCGCGCCGAGCGCCACCGCCTGCGAGGTCATCGGCACGCCGGCCTCGAAGCGCTGTGGCGGCGGGGCGAACGTGGAGCCCTCCATCCGCACCATCTCGATCATCGACCCGCCGGTCAGGAACGGGGGCAGCGCCTCCAGCAGCTCACGCCTGCCGTACAGGACGCCCACGCCCGAGGGGCCGAGCATCTTGTGGCCGGAGAAGACCGCGAAGTCCACTCCCAGGGCGCGGAAGTCGACCGGGCTGTGGGGCACCGACTGGCAGGCGTCCAGCACCGTCAGGGCGCCGACCGAGCGGGCCTTGTCGACCAGGAGCCTGACCGGGTTGACGGTGCCCAGCACGTTGGACTGGTGGGTGAACGCCACGACCTTCGTGCGCTCGTTGACCGGGTCGTCCGCCAGGTCCAGCCGGCCGTCGTCGGTCACGCCGAACCAGCGCAGGGTCGCGCCGGTCCGGGCCGCGAGCTGCTGCCACGGCACGAGGTTGGCGTGGTGCTCCATCTCGGTGACCACGATCTCGTCGCCGGGGCCGATGCGGAACCGGTCGGCTTCGGGGCCCGCGGTGGCCGCGTTGCCCATCGCGTACGCGACGAGGTTCACGCCCTCGGTCGCGTTCTTGGTGAACACGATCTCGCCGAAGTCCACGCCCACGAAGGACGCGATCTTCGCGCGCGCGCCCTCGTAGGCGTCGGTCGCCTCCTCGGCGAGCTGGTGCGCGCCGCGGTGCACCGCGGCGTTGGCGGTCTCCAGGAACGCGCGCTCGGCGTCGAGGACCTGCCTCGGACGTTGCGAGGTGGCGCCGGAGTCCAGGTAGACCAGCCGCTTGCCTTCCCGCACGGTGCGGCCCAGGATCGGGAAGTCCGCCCGCACGGTAGCGACGTCCAGTGGGGTAGCGGTGGTGGTCACTGATCCGACGCCTCCTCTCGAACTCTCGGAACGCTTACTTGGCGGCTTCCAGACTCCCGGCGTACTTCACGTAGCCGTGCTCTTCGAGCTGGTCGGCCAGCTCGCGGCCACCGGACTCGGCGATCCGGCCGTTCGCGAACACGTGCACGAAGTCGGGCTGGATGTACTTGAGGATCCGGGTGTAGTGGGTGATCAGCATGACCCCCACCTCGCCGGACTCCTTG
The DNA here is from genome assembly GCF_050942485.1 of Actinosynnema sp. CS-041913. Lineage (NCBI taxonomy): Bacteria > Bacillati > Actinomycetota > Actinomycetes > Pseudonocardiales > Pseudonocardiaceae > Actinosynnema > Actinosynnema sp. CS-041913. The sequence goes on from NZ_CP192037.1 coordinate 6,649,565, forward strand.
TACTTGTTCACGCCCTCGGACACCACGCGCAGCGCGTCGACGTCCAGGCCGGAGTCGGTCTCGTCCAGGATCGCGATCTTCGGCTTGAGCAGGCCGAGCTGGAGGATCTCGTGGCGCTTCTTCTCACCGCCGGAGAAGCCCTCGTTGACCGAGCGCTCGGCGAAGGCCGGGTCGATGTCCAGGTCGGTCATCGCGCCCTTGACCTCCTTCACCCAGTGCCGCAGGTTCGGGGCCTCGCCGCGCACGGCGGTGGCGGCGGTGCGCAGGAAGTTCGACATCGAGACGCCGGGCACCTCGACCGGGTACTGCATGGCGAGGAAGAGACCCGCGCGGGCGCGCTCGTCCACGCTCATCTCCAGCACGTCCTCGCCGTCCAGCAGCACTGCGCCGGAGGTGACGGTGTACTTGGGGTGACCGGCGATGGCGTAGGACAGGGTGGACTTGCCCGAGCCGTTGGGACCCATGATCGCGTGCGTCTCGCCGGCCTTGATGGTCAGGTCGACGCCCTTGAGGATCTCCTTGGTCGTCTCGTCGGTGACGACCGAGACGTGCAGGTCCTTGATCTCCAGAGTGGCCATGTCGCTGCTCAGTTCTCCTGGTGTGCGCGCCGGACGGGCAGGCGCTGCGTAAGTCAGTTCGTGGTGTCGTTCAGGGTCACGGTGACGTCGACGTAGACGTCGCCGTCACGGATGTCGACGGCGAAGACGTCGACCGGTTCGGTGGCGGGCGGGGACGACGGCCGGCCGGTGCGCAGGTCGAAGCACGACCCGTGCAGCCAGCACTCGACGCCCTTGCGGGTCACGTCGCCCTCGGACAGCGCGACCTCGGCGTGCGAGCACAGGTCGCGCAGCGCGTGGACGGTCCCGCCGTCGCGGACGAGCACGACCGGGGTGTGCTCGTCGCCGACCTCGAACGCGACCGGCTTGCGGTCGTCGAGGTCGGTCAGCGAGCACACCGGGATCACACCCCCACCGCTTCCAGCTCCGCCTCGATCGCGGCTTCCAGGCGCTCGCGCACCTCGGGCACGGCGATCTTGAGCAGGATCTCGTGGAAGAAGCCGCGCACGACCAGCCGGCGCGCCTGCTGCTCCGGGATGCCCCGCGCCTGGAGGTAGAAGAGCTGCTCGTCGTCGAACCGGCCGGTGGCGCTGGCGTGGCCCGCGCCCTCGATCTCGCCGGTCTCGATCTCCAGGTTCGGCACCGAGTCGGCGCGCGCGCCGTCGGTGAGCACCAGGTTGCGGTTCAGCTCGAACGTCTCGGTGCCCTCGGCCGCCGCGCGGATCAGCACGTCGCCGATCCACACGGTGTGCGCGTCGTTGCCCTGCAGCGCACCCTTGTAGACGACGTTGCTGCGGCAGTTGGACTCCGCGTGGTCCACGAACGTGCGGTGCTCCAAGTGCTGGCCGGCGTCGGCGAAGTACAGGCCCAGCAGCTCGGCGTCGCCGCCGCGCCCGGTGTAGGTGACCACCGGGGTGAGCCGGACCAGGTCGCCGCCCAGGGTGACGACGGTGTGCCGGAACGTGGCGTCGCGGCCCAGCCGGGCGTGGTGCGACGAGACGTGCACCGCGTCGTCGGCCCAGTCCTGGACGGCCACGACGGTCAGGTGCGCGCCGTCGGCGACGACGAACTCCACGTTGTCCGCGTACGCGCCGGAGCCCCGGTGGTCGATGACCACGACGGCTTCGGCGAACTGCTCGGCCCGGACCTGGAGGTGCCCGTAGGCGACCTCGCCGACGCCCGCGCCGGTGACCGTGACGATGGTCGGCCCGACCTTGGTGTCCTTCGGCAGCGTCACGACGGTGGCCTCGGTGAACGAGGTCCACGCCTGCGCCGCGATCCGGTCGCCGGGCGTGCCCGCGACGCCGAGCCGCTCGTCGCCGCGCGCGACGGTCTCGACGCGGACGCCCTCGGCGGCCTGGACCTCCACCGCGGCCGACCCGGTGGCGGCGACGCCGGTGTGCAGGCCCGCCAGCCGCTTCATCGGGGTGAAGCGCCAGATCTCCTCGCGGCCTCCCGGCACCTCGAACGCGTTCACGTCGAACGAGGCGAAGTGGTCGGCCCGCGACGAGATCGGGGCACCCGCGCCGTGCGAGTGGGCCGTCAGGCCGTGTTGCTGGTCTTGAGTGGTGACGGCCATGTCAGCCGACGGCCCCTTCCATCTGAAGCTCGATCAGGCGGTTCAGTTCGAGCGCGTACTCCATGGGGAGTTCCCGCGCGATGGGCTCGACGAACCCGCGCACGATCATCGCCATGGCCTCGTCCTCGTTCAGGCCCCGCGACATCAGGTAGAAAAGCTGGTCCTCGGACACCTTCGAGACGGTCGCCTCGTGGCCCATCGACACGTCGTCCTCGCGGACGTCCACGTACGGGTAGGTGTCGGAGCGGCTGATGTTGTCGACCAGCAGCGCGTCGCACTTCACCGTGGACTTCGAGTGGTGCGCCCGCTTGTTGACCTGGACCAGGCCGCGGTAGGAGGTGCGGCCACCGCCGCGCGCCACCGACTTCGACACGATGGTGGACGACGTGTGCGGCGCCATGTGCACCATCTTCGCGCCGGCGTCCTGGTGCTGACCCTCGCCCGCGAACGCGATCGAGAGGACCTCGCCCTTGGCGTGCTCGCCCATCAGGAACACGGCCGGGTACTTCATGGTGACCTTGGAGCCGATGTTGCCGTCGACCCACTCCATGGTCGCGCCCTCTTCGGCCTTCGCGCGCTTGGTGACCAGGTTGTAGACGTTGTTCGACCAGTTCTGGATGGTCGTGTAGCGGCAGCGACCACCCTTCTTGACGATGATCTCCACGACCGCCGAGTGCAGCGAGTCCGACGAGTAGATCGGCGCGGTGCAGCCTTCGACGTAGTGCACGTAGGCGCCCTCGTCGACGATGATCAGGGTGCGCTCGAACTGGCCCATGTTCTCGGTGTTGATCCGGAAGTAGGCCTGGAGCGGGATGTCCACATGGACGCCCTTGGGCACGTAGATGAACGAGCCGCCGGACCACACGGCCGAGTTCAGCGCGGAGAACTTGTTGTCACCCGACGGGATGACCGAGCCGAAGTACTCCTTGAACAGCTCCGGGTGCTCCCTGAGCGCCGTGTCGGTGTCCAGGAAGACGACGCCCTGCTCCTCCAGGTCCTCGCGGATCTTGTGGTAGACGACCTCGGACTCGTACTGGGCGGCGACACCGGAGACCAGGCGCTGCTTCTCCGCCTCCGGGATGCCCAGCCGGTCGTAGGTGTTCTTGATGTCGTCGGGCAGGTCGTCCCAGGTCGCCGCCTGCTTCTCGGTCGACCGCACGAAGTACTTGATGTTGTCGAAGTCGATCCCGGACAGGTCCGAGCCCCACGTCGGCATGGGCTTGCGGTCGAACAGGCGCAGCGCCTTCAGCCGGAAGTCGAGCATCCACTCGGGCTCGTCCTTCTTCGCCGAGATGTCCCGGACGACGTTCTCGTCCAGGCCCCGACGGGCGCTCGCGCCTGCCACGTCCGAGTCCGACCAGCCGAACTCGTAGTTGCCGATGCTCGCCAGGGTCTCTTCCTGGGTGAGCGGGGCGGCGGTGGTGGTGCGCTGCTCGGCAGCGGCAGTCATGCGGGCTCCCCTCCATCTTTGGTGCGGGTGTCGGCGTCGCCGACGGTCGTCCGGGGTGTGTTCGGGATGTGCGTCGTGCACACGGCATCGCCGCGGGCGATGGTGGCCAGGCGCTGGACGTGCGTGCCGAGCAGGTCGGCGAACGCCGCCGTCTCGGTCTCGCACAGTTGCGGGAACTCGGCGGCGACGTGCGCCACCGGGCAGAGGTGCTGGCAGAGCTGCTCGCCCGCGCCCACGTGGCGCGCCGAGGCAGCGTAGCCCTCCCGGGTCAGCGCGGTCGCCAGGGCCTTGGCCCGCTCGGCGGAGTCCGGCTGGGCCACGATGGCGGACCGGTGCCGGTCGACGAACGCGGTCACGCGGCGCTCGGCGAAGGCTCGTACCGCCTCCACCCCGCCCTGTTCGGCGAGGAACCGGAGCGCCGCCACGGCGAGGTCGTCGTAGGCGTGCCCGAACCGGGCCCGCCCCTGCTCGGTGAGCAGGAACAGCTTGGCCGGGCGGCCCCGGCCGCGCCGGCCCCGGCTGGGGGCCTCCCGGCTGACCGCCTCACCGTCGGCGACCAGCGCGTCGAGGTGCCGGCGCACCGCCGTGGGGCTCAGCCCGAGCTGCTCCGCGACCGAGGCCGCGGTGACCGGTCCCTGCTCCAGCAGCAGCCGTGCGACGGCGTGCCGGGTCCGGCCGTCGTGCCCGGCGGGCACAGCGGCTGGGTCGGTCCCGACGTTTTTCACAACACCAGTGTTGCTTATTTCGCCGGCGCCCGCAAAGATCGGCCCGATCCGGGTGACCCGACTCACGTGCGGGGGCCGGTCGCTACCCTTCGGGCGTGACGGCGGGCGGATTGGTGATGGCGGACCGGGACGGGATAGGCGAGGCCGCGCCCCTCGACGCCCGGGAACGGCGGCAGCTCGACATCATCCGCCGCTGGGGCACCGTGGGCGCGCTGCTGATGTTCGTGGGATCGCTCGGCGCGGGCGCCGCCCCGGTGTTCAGCCCGCTGCCCGGCACCCCGGTGCTCGGCCTGTTCGCCCGGATGCCGAGCGCGGCGATGGCGGTCGTGTGGACCGGGGTGTTCCTGGTCGTGTCGGCGTGGCTGTGGCTGGGGCGCTTCGCCCGGCCCGGCCGGCCGCGGCTGATGTCGCGCAGCCAGTTGGACCGCACGCTGCTGATGTGGATCACACCGCTGGTGTTCGTGCTGCCCATGTTCAGCCGGGACGTGTACAGCTACCTGGCGCAGTCGCAGATCGCGGCGGACGGGCAGGACCCGTACGAGCTGGGCCCGGCCTCGGCGCTGGGCGTCGAGCACCCGCTGACCACGAACGTGCCGAACATCTGGCGTGAGACGCCCGCCCCGTACGGGCCGCTGTTCCTGGCCATGGGCCGGGTCATCGCCATGGTGACGGGCGACAGCGTCCTGCCCGGCGTGTTCCTGCACCGGCTGCTGGTGCTGGTGGGGCTGGCGATGATCGTGTGGGCCCTCCCCCGGCTGGCCCGGCGGTTCGGCGTGCCCCCGGTGAGCGCGCTGTGGCTCGGCGCGGCGAACCCGCTGGTGCTGTTCCACCTGGTGGTGGGCGTGCACAACGAGGGCCTGGCGATCGGGCTGATGCTGGTCGGGCTGGAGCTGGCGCTGCGGCGGATGCCCACGTCGCCCGGGTCGCCGATGACCCGCGAAGAGCTGCTGTGGATCACCCTGGGCGCGACGATGATCACGTTCGGCGCGGCGGTGAAGATCCCGGCCGCGCTGGCGCTGGGCTTCCTGGGCGTGATGATCGCCCGGCGGCTGGGCGGGTCGTTCCCGGACCTGCTGAAGTCGGCCGTGCTGCTGACCGCGATCTCCGGGGTGGTGATGGTCGCGACCTGCCTGGGCACCGGGCTCGGGTTCGGGTGGATCGAGACGCTGAACGTCGCCGGGACCGTCAAGAGCTGGATGTCGCCGCCGACCGCCATGGGCTTCATGGGCGGCGGGCTGGGGCTGCTGCTGGGGCTGGGCAACCACACGGACTCGATGATCGCGCTGATGCGGGTGGTGACGCAGGCGGTGTCCGTCGTCATCGCGGGCGCGCTGCTGTGGAAGGCGTTCAAGGGGCGGATCAAGGCGGTCAACGGGCTGGGCGCGGGGCTGGGCGCGGTGCTGGTGCTCGGGCCGGTGCTCCAGCCCTGGTACGTGCTCTGGGCGGCGCTGCCGCTGGCCACGGCCGTGCTGGCGAAGCGGTTCCGGCTGTTCGCGATGAGCGCCAGCGCCGTCATCGCGGTCATCCTGCCGCCGACCGGGTCGGCGTTCGACGGGCGTGCCTACATCGTGCCGCAGGCGGTGGTCGGCGCGGTGCTCGCGTTCGCCCTGTGCCTGTTCGTGGCCCGCAAGCAGGTCGTGCCGCTGATCCGGCGCGACCCGCTGCCGGACGCCGCGTAACGGAGGGAGCGCGTCATGGCCGTCGTGCCGCAGGAGCAGATCCGGTTCGCCGTCGTCCTCAACGGCGGGGTCAGCCTCGCCGTGTGGATGGGCGGGGTCGTGCTCGAACTCGACCGCCTGACCAGGGCCGACGGCGCGTACGCCGACATCCTGGACGTGGTGGCCAGCACCGCCAGGGCCGATGTGATCACCGGCACCTCGGCCGGCGGCATCAACGGCGCGGCGCTGGCGCTGTCCCAGGTCAACGCGAACGCCAAGCTGGACCGGCTGCGCGACCTGTGGGCCGAGCAGGGCCGGATGGAGCAGCTCCTGCGCACCCCGTTCCGGGGCTCGCCGGTGTCCCTGCTCAAGGGCGACGAGTTCTTCCTCCCCCGCCTGCGGGAGGCCCTGGACCGGTTGACCACGGACTTCGAGCCGACTCCGCCGGACGAGCGGCCGGTCGACCTGCGGATCACCACCACGCTGCTGGCGGGCGTCCCGACGGTCACCCACGACGACCTGGGCCAGGCCCTGGTCCAGTCCTCCCACCAGGGCAGCTTCTCGTTCCGCCGCGACCCGACCGGCCGGGACGACTTCACCGCCGACCGGCTGCCGACCCTGGTGGACCGGATGGCCCTGGCCGCGCGCTCGTCGGCGTCCTTCCCGTTCGCCTTCGAGCCCTCGTACGTGCCGGTCACCCCGGAAGCGGCCGACGGCGACCGCCCGAACATGGCCGAGGTCGCGTCCTGGGCGAACGGGTCCGACAACCGGTCGCGCTACGCGGTGGACGGCGGCGTGCTGGTCAACACCCCGACCAAGGAGGCCCTGGAGGCCATCGACCGGATGCCCGCCGAGGGCCCGGTGCGCCGCGTGATGCTGCTGGTCTTCCCGCACGCCCCCGGGTCCGGGACCGAGCCGGCCGCGCCGGTGGACGGCGCCCTGCCCAGCACCATCGGCACCGGCGCGAAGCTGCTCGGCGCGTTGACCAGCCAGAGCGGTCGCACCTACGTGGAGCGGATCGAGGAGCACAACCGCCTGGCGGCGTCCCGGCGCGGCGGGCGCAGCGCCCTGCTGGACCGCCTGGCGGCGGGCGGCTCCGTCACCGAGAAGCTGTACGCGCTGGCGGCGACCCTGCACGACCACTACGAGGACGTGCGGATCCGGCACGCGGCGCGGGACGTCACCGCCCGCCAGTTCGAGGTGCCGGGCGCGAACGCGGCCGGGTGGACGTTCGAGCGGGTGCGGGCGGCGGCCGAGGCGGCGCAGCGGTCGCACCTGGCCAAGTGGGGCAGCCTGCCCTACGTCCCCACCGCGCCCCAGCCCGCGGCGCTGCCCGACACCGGCTGGCCGTGGGGCATCGGGATGGCCGACCGGCTCGCCTCCGCCGCGATGGACCTGCTCAAACGCCTGGTGTGGGTCGTGCCGGAGGACCTGTCCGGCGACGGCCGCCTCGCCCAGGCCCGGACCAACCTCTACGAGCTGCGCGCGCGGCTGCGGGCCGCGCGCGCCGAACTCGACGGCCAGTGGACGACCAGCGAGCGGCAGGCGCTCAACCAGGCGTACTGGGAGCAGCGCGTGGAGGCGTTCGCGGCCGGGATGCTGTCCGCGGACGGCGTCGGGCAGCGGGTGCGGGCCCAGGTGGACCGCATCGCCGGCATCCTCGGCGACGCGCGCGACGTGCTGGACCGGCTCGACGACGAGCGGGTGCGGATGGCCGGCCTGCGGTCGTGGCGCAAGCTGCTGGCCGAGCCGCGCACGGACGGCGAGACTGCGGCGGGGCTGCTGGGCGCCGACCTGTGGCTGTCCCGGGTGCTGGCGCTGGAGGTGGCGACGACCTGCCTGGCCGACGACTCGCGCCCCGGCCTGGACCAGGCCGTCGACCTGGTGCAGATCAGCCTCCAGACGCGCAACGCGTTCGCCGACTACAGCGTGACCCCCGACGACAAGGCCGGCGGCGCGTCGCTGAGCCGGTTCTCCGGGTTCCTGAAGCGGTCGTGGCGGGTCAACGACTGGATCTGGGGCCGGCTGGACGGTGCGACCATGCTGTGCAAGGTCGTGTTCGACCCGAAGCGGCTGCTGCGCATCGACCGGCTCACCGGCGGCGACGCCCCTCCCGCGCAGCGGGCGCGGGAACGCGTCGACGGCCTGGTGCGCAAGCTGTTCGGCGACGGCGTGCCGGACCGGCTGCGGCCCTACGTCGAGCGGGCCGTCGAGGAGCTGACCGCGATCTACGCCGACCCCGAGGGCGACCACCCGCCGACGTGCGAGGCGCTGGCCGAACTCGCCGCGTGGGGCCTGCACGTGCGGATCATCTGCGAGGAGCTGCCCTCGCTGCGGGCGGCGATCCTGGCCGACCGCAACGAGGGCGCGGACCGGCGGTCGCGGGGCGAGCTGTTCCTGGAGGAGCAGGCGGTGCTGCTGGCGAAGCTGCCGGTGCGCACCGACGCCGAGCGGATCCAGATCGGGATGGACGCGTTGAGCGCGTTCGACCGGGCCGGGATCGGGCGGGAGCCGCTGTCCCAGGAGGCGTCCAGCGACCAGGTGATCCGGACCGCGGCGACCGCCGCGGCGGTGGCCATCACCGTGGCGGACAGCGAGAAGTCCGGGCTGGGCCCGGCGAAGCCGCTGACCCGGGCGCTGCGCGGGGCGGCGCTGCTGCCGTACTGGACGATCACCGGGCTGACCAGGGGCGGGCAGCTCGCGCAGTTCCTCGGGCTGCTCGGGTTCGCGCTGGGCGGCGCGCTGCTGGTGCTGGCGTTGTTCGACCTGCTGCCGGCCTGGGCGGTCGGTCCGGCGGCGGCGTTCGGCAGCGGCACGCTGCTGGCCGCGTTCGGCTACGCCGCGCTGCGGTCGGGGACGCTGCTGCACGGCCTGGTGCTGCTGTCGCCGGTGATCCCGCTGGTGACCGTCGCGATCGACCGGACCCGGATCGCGCTGGGCGCGGGCGGGACCGGGGAGCAGGCGGTGACCGGGATGGTCGCCCTGGGCGGCGTCCTGCTCGTGGTGGTCGGGCTGCTGGTGATCGGCAGCCTGCCCGCGCCGGTCGGCACCCCGCTGGCGGTGCTGAAGAAGGTGCGGCTGCGGCCCCGGCTGCTGCTGCGGCTGCTCGTGGTCGCGCTGATCGTGTGCGGGATCTGGGTCGTCGTGCGGTACCGGCTGTACGACCTGGACGCCTCGCTGGTCGTGGTCGGCACCGCGGTGGCGATCCTGTTCGGCGTCCTGGTGTCGCTGCGGCTGGGGCGCTCGTTGCAGCGGTGGCGCCAGGTCGACGGCGTGTGGGACACCGAGCACGCCGAGCCGCCCGCCGCCGCGACCGCCGGGTGGGCCGCCGTGTACGGGTCGGTGCTGCTGGTGATCGCGGCCGTGGTGCAGGTGTTCGAGCTGCGGTTCGTGGGCTGGGAGGCGGTGCTGGCCACCGCGCTGTCGTTCGGGCTGGTGCTGCTGCTGGTGACGACGTGGTGGGTGCCGCTGAAGGCCCGCCGGCGCATCGCCCGGAACCTGGTGGAGCAGTCCGCTTTCGTGGACTTCGAGGGCAGCGTGGCGGACGGGCTGCTCAAGCGCCTGGAGGGCCACGCCATGCTGTTCCGCTTCCTGACCACCCTGGACGCCGCCGGCAAGCCCGTCCTGGGCCCCGGTGGCCTGCGGGTCGCGCGACGGATCACGCTGCTCCAGGCCACCGGGGTGGACGACTACTGACGGCTCAGGCGACCAGGGCCGGGCGCGTCGCGACCACGGGCAGGCCGATCGCCCGCGCGTACAGCGACTCGAACGTCTCCAGCGTCGACTCGATCGCGTGCGACGCGATCAGCTCGCTGCTCGCCGCGCCCATCCGCGCCGTCACCGTCGGGTCCGAGATCACCGAGTGCAGCCGGTCCGCCAGGCCCGCCACGTCGCCGGGCGTGAACAGCCAGCCGTTGCGGCCCGGCCTGCACAGGTGCGGCAGGGCCATCGCGTCGGCGACCACGACCGGCTTGCCGGCGGCCATCGCCTCCATCGTCGCGAGGCTCTGCAGCTCGGCGATGCCGGGCATGCAGAACAGGTCCGCGCCGGTGTAGGCGTCCAGCAGCTCCTCCTCGTCCACGAAGCCGCGGAACCGGACGCGGTCGGCGATGCCGAGGTGCCGGGCCAGCAGCTCCCACTCCCCGCGGCACGAGCCGTCGCCCACGATGTCGGCGTGCAGCCTCGGCACGAGGGCCACCGCGCGCAGCAGTTCGTCGACGCGCTTCTCCTCGTCCAGCCGGCCCACGAACAGCACGGTCGGGGCGTCGTTGGTGCGCACCGGCCGGCGCAGCCGGTAGCGGTCGATGTCGATGCCGCACGAGACCGGGATCGCGCGGGACGGGAAGCCGTTGTCGTGCAGAAGCCGCACGGCGCGCGGCGTCGGGGCGGTGACGACGTCGGCCACCCCGAACACCCGGCCCAGGTCGCGCCACGCCCAGCGGGACGCCAGGCCCTGGAGCCACGCCGGGACGCGGGCGTGGCCGAACAGGTTCTCCGGCATGAAGTGGTTGGTGGCCACGGTCGGGATGCCCATCTCCGCCGCCTGCCGCAGCACGTACCGGCCGACGACGAAGTGCGCCTGGACGTGCACCAGGTCCGGCTTCAGCTCGGTGAGCAGCGCCCGCACGTCCTTGCCCACCTGCCACGGCAGGCCGATGCGGAACGTGCGGTGGAACGGCGTCCGGTGCGACCGCAGCCGGTGGACCGTGATGCCGTCGACGTGCTCGGTGCGGGCTTTGCCGACCGGGTCGACCGCGATCACGTGCACGTCGTGGTCACGGCCCGCCAGGCCGGTGGCCAGGCGGTGGGCGAACCGGGCCGCGCCGTTGACGTCCGGGGGGAACGTCTCCGCGGCGATCACGATCCGCATGGCGCGTCCGTCGTTCACTGGGGTCTCCGATCTGATAGGTGCAGGAAGGTTCTGGGTGCGGGCCAGCACGGCCACCCCGCCGATGGCGACGGCGGCGCAGGCCAACTCGGCCAGGGCGATGGACCCGCTGGTCCGGGTGGCCTCGCCGAGCAGCCCCGCGCCGATGCCGACGGCGACGAGCGGGTCCACCACGGTGAGGCAGGCCACCGCCAGGTGCGGCGGCCCACTGGCGTAGGCGTGCTGGATGAACCAGCCGCCGACGAGCAGGGCGACGGCGATGCCCGCCGCCGAGAGTGCGGTCGTCCAGGCGACGGAGCCCTGCTGGATGTCCTGGGACACCGAGCGCATGAGCACCGAGACGTAGCCGTAGGCGACGCCGCCGGCCGCGCCGAAGCCCAGCGCCCGCAGCGCCGGCTTCGTGGCCAGCACCCCGAGCAGGCCGGGTGCGGCGATCAGGCCGAGCGCCAGCAGGCCCGCGGTCAGCTCGGCCTCCGGCGCGACCGGCGTGGCCGTGGCGCTGCCCGCCGCGAGGAACACGAACGCGCCGACGCCGAACGTGGTCAGCGCCACGGCCGGGAGTTCGCGGCGGCGGCCGTCGAGCACCGCGGTGATGCCGATCGCGAGCACGCCCACCGGCTGCACGACGCTCAACGGGGCCATGCCCAGCGCCACCGCGTGCACCCCGGCGCCGACCACCAGCAGCACCAGACCGCCCAGCCAGCGCGGCCGGCGCAGCAGGTCCAGCACGCGCAGCGTCCCCTCGGTGGCGCTCACGGCGTCGTGCTGGAGCCGCGCGGCGAAGGCGAAGAACGCCGCGCCGACCACCGCGAGCAGGACCGCGAGCCAGGTCATGCCCTCGCCTCCCGCCGGGCGACCGCGGCGGCCAGCGCGAACAGCAGGCCGTAGAGGAGCGCGAACAGGACGCGCTCGAAAAGACCGAGCAGCACGGCCCCCTGATAGCTGAGAGTCACGTGGCTCACCATGAATGCCACCGAAGTGATACCCGCGGCGACCGAAAAACGACGCACGGTGGTACTGGAAATGAACCGGCGGGAAATCAGCCAACCCGCCAGCGGCAGGCTCGCGAACATCACCGCGCCCGCGTACCGGTGCACCGCGCCGGAGAACGACGTGGGCGTCCCGGTCGGGTCGGTGGGGAACACGGCGGCCACCGCGAGGCCCGCCGCCCACAGCCCCATCAGCACCGCCACCGGCCCCCGCCTGGGCAGACCGCGTCGGACCAGCACCGCGAGCAGGGCGACCGAGGCCGCGGCGAGCGACAGCGCCGTGATCGCCAGCAGCCCGCTGCCGTTGTCGACGAAGATGTAGTCGCTGATCGTGTGGCTGATCGGGCTAAGTTCGCCGACCGACGCCACGTGCAGGTAAACAATCGGGAACAGCGACAGGACAAGGCCCGCAACAGCCAGCGGCAGGACCGCCGCGTGTCTTTTCCCCCGGATCTCCGTCACAAGGAAATCTTGTCCGCCGAACGGGGTCGGAAACTATCCGGATTGCCCCCGAGGGAACCCTGAGGTGACCCCGACCGCGAGGGTGGGGCTGACCCCACCACCAGGGTGGGGCGCGCCACGCCCTAGGCTCTGCCGTCGTGAGCCCGCCACCCCAGCACCCTGCCGTGGAAGTGTCGGGGCTGGTCAAGCGCTACGGCTCCGTGGTCGCGGTGAACGGCCTCGACCTCACGCTCGACCGCGGCGCGGTGCTCGCCCTGCTCGGGCCCAACGGTGCCGGCAAGACCACCACAGTAGAGGTCTGCGAGGGATTCCGCCGGGCCGACGGCGGGCAGGTGCAGGTGCTGGGACTCGACCCGCGCTCGCCCGAACTGCGCCCGCGGATCGGCGTGATGCCGCAGGGCGGCGGCGGTTACCCCGGCGTCCGGGCGGACGAGATGCTGCGGCTCGTCGCGACCTGCGCGGCCGATCCCCTGGACCCCGCCTGGCTGCTGGACGTGCTCGGGCTGACCGGGGTGGGCCGCACCCCCTACAAACGGCTGTCCGGCGGCCAGCAGCAGCGGCTGTCGCTGGCGTGCGCGCTGGTGGGGCGGCCCGAACTGGTGTTCCTCGACGAGCCGACCGCCGGCCTGGACCCCCAGGCCCGCCGGCTGGTGTGGGACCTGGTCGGCGCCCTGCGGTCGGACGGGGTGAGCGTGCTGCTCACCACGCACCTGATGGACGAAGCCGAGGCGCTGGCCGACTCGGTGGTGATCGTGGACGGCGGGCGGGTGGTCGCCGCCGGCACGCCCGCCGAGCTGACCTCGCGGCCCGGCGACGACCAGCAGTTGCGGTTCCGGGCGCGGCCCGGCCTGGACCTGACGCTGCTGACGGTCGCCCTGCCGGAGGGGATGCGGGTGCGCGAGGCGTCGCGCGGCGGCTACCTGGTGCAGGGGCGGATCGATCCCCAGGTGGTGTCCACGGTGACGTCGTGGTGTGCGCAGCAGGGTGTGCTGGCTGAGGAGCTGACCGTGGCCAAGCGGAGTCTCGAAGACGTGTTCCTGGACCTGACCGGGCGGGAGCTGCGGTCGTGAGCGGATTCGCCCCCGGCACGTTCACCCCCGCCCCGGGACGGGGCAGGCTCGGGCGGATGCTCTGGGCGCAGGCCCGGACCGAAGCCGTGCTCACCCTGCGCAACGGCGAGCAGGTCCTGCTGACCGTGCTGATCCCGGTCGCGCTGCTGATCGCGCTGAGCGTGACCTCGGTGATCCCGCTGCCCGAGCCGCGGGTGGGCTCGGCGGTGGCGCGCGTCCTGGCGCTGGCGGTGATCTCCTCCGCGTTCACCGGACAGGCCATCGCGCTCGGGTTCGACCGCCGGTACGGGGTCCTCAAGCGGCTCGCGGCCACCGCGCTGCCCCGGTGGCTGCTGGTGGCCGGGCGGATCGCCGCCGGGTTCGCCGTGGTGGCCGTGCAGGTGGCGATCCTGGCGGTCACCGCACTGCTGCTCGGGTGGGACCTGCCCTCGGCGGCGGGCGTCCTGTGGACGGTCGTGCTGCTGGCGCTGGGCACGCTGTCGTTCGGCGCGCTGGGCGTGCTGCTCGGCGGGGCGCTGCGGGCCGAGATCGTGCTGGCGCTGGCCAACATCGTGTGGTTCCTGCTGCTGCTGGTCGGCGGCGTGGCGCTCGGCGTGGACAGCCTGCCCTCCGGCCTGGCCGCCGTGGTCGAACTGCTGCCCTCGGCGGCGCTGGCCGAAGGTCTGCACACCGCCATCGTGGACGGCGCCGCGCCGGGGCCGCGGCCGGTGCTGGTGCTGATCGCGTGGGGTGTGGCGGGCGCCGCACTCGCGTCGCGGACCACCAGGCTCGACTAGACCCGGCCGCGAGGTCTCAGGGAACGGTACTTACCATCGGTAGCCGTGCCCACCTGGTTCACCGGTCCGCTCGTCAAGCTCCAGCGCGTGTTCGCCATCGCGGTCGTGATCGCCGAGGCGGGGATCGCCGTCACCGGGTCGGTGGTGCGCGTCACCGGGTCCGGTCTGGGGTGTCCCACCTGGCCCGAGTGCGTCGCCGGGAGCCTGGTGCCGGTCGAGCACCCCGAGGTCGCGCCGCTGCACCAGTGGGTCGAGTTCGGCAACCGCACGCTGACCGGCGTGGTGGGCGTCATCGCCGCGCTGTGCGTGCTGTCCGCCTGGTACGACCGGCCGCGGCGGGCGCGGGTGCTGAAGCTGGCGCTGATCCAGTTCGGCGGCGTGGTGCTGCAGGCCGTCATCGGCGGCTCGCTGGTGCTCACCGGGCTGCTGTGGTGGACGGTCAGCATCCACCTGCTGGTGTCCATGGTGCTGGTCTGGGCCGCCGTGCTGCTGGTCGCCGCACTGCGCGAAGGCGACGGGCCCGCCGTGCCGCTGGTGTCCGGGAACGTCCAGCGGCTGCAAGGCGTGCAGGCCGTCGTGCTGGGCCTGCTGCTGCTGGCGGGCACGTTCGTCACCGCCGCCGGGCCGCACGCCGGCGACTCGGCCACGCCCCGGCTCGACCTGCCGGTGCCCACGCTGGCCCAGATCCACGCCGACCTGCTGTTCCTGTTCCTCGGCATGCTGATCGCGCTGGGCTTCGCGCTCGGCCGGCACGCGCGGCGGGCCTACGCGATCCTGGTCGCGACGGTGGTCGCGCAGGGCGCGGTCGGGATGGTGCAGTACTGGACCGGGGTGCCCGAGGTGCTGGTCTCGGTCCACGTGCTGGGCGCCGGCGTGGTCGTCATCGCCACCGCCAACCTGTGGACCGCGACCCGCGTGCGGCCTCACCTCGACGAGGTGGGCCTGCGCTCCCAGACGGCGGGCAGCTCCGTCGCCAGCCACGTGTAGAGGTCGTCCACGGTCCGCAGCCGCAGCGCCCGCTCCGGGTCGCCGCTCATCAGCCGCATGCCCGACTCGGTCAGCTCGCGGACGCTGGTCAGCGCGTCCAGCTTCCGCTGCACCAGGTCGGCCCACCTCTTCTCGTTGATCCGGTACTGCGCCGCCTGCCTGCCGCGCCGCGTCCGCTTGGTCACCAGACCCTCGTTGACCAGGAACTTCAGGTTCGTGGAGATGGAGCCGCTGGACGCCTCCAGCTCCTGCGACAGCTCCGCCGCCGTCCGCTCGCTCGGCAGGCACACCAGCAGGTAGCCGAGGATGCGACCACCGATCAGCGGGATGCCCTCCTCGGCGAAGTGCGCGGCGAACCGCTCGATCCACGCCGACAATCTCGTCTCGCGTCCGACGCCCACCCTGACCTACCCCCTGCTTCGGTCGACACTGAAGCCACAGTGGGCAGTCTAGGGCAGTCAGAGCCGGCGCAGACCCGCCAACACGCGTTCCATCAGACCCAGGTCCGGCTGCCCGCCGTCCTCGGAGGCCGTCTCGTGCACGTCGATCAGGCCCCGTTCGGCCATGTCGCCGAGCAGCACCTTCGCCACGCCCAGCGGCAGCCGCAGCAGCGCCGCGACCTCCGCCACCGAACGCGGGCTGCCCACCAGGCCGATCACCTGGTGGTACTCGGCCTTCAGCGCGCCCTGGTAGTCCCAGTCGACCGCCGACACCAGGGTCTCGATCTCAAGCTGGTGCGACGACGTGGTCCGCCCGCCCGTCCACGAGTATGCGCGCACGATCGACGCGGCCTCCTCGCGCGGGTAGTCGAGGTCCACGTCGTCCTGGAACGCCCGGTGCGGACGCGTCGGGTGGTCCGCCGAATCCGGTTTCCGGGCGCGCCCCGACCTGGGCTTCCGGTCGGAGCCCAGGCTGAAGCCGTTGAGCAGATCGGCGAACGTCTGCTCGACGGCGGACTCGTCGTCCTGCTGGCTCATGACCACCTCACGCCGACGGGCGGGCCATCATCCGCTTCACGCCGTGCAGCTCGGCGCGCAGCTCGGGGGTGAGGAGCTGGCCGACCTGGTCCACCACGACCGTCATCTCGTAGGCGACCTGGCCGACGTCGGCGTCCGGCGCGGCCAGCACCGCCAGGCAGGAGCCGTCCCGGATCGACATCAGCAGCATGATCCCGTACTGCATCTCGATCACCGAGCGCAGCACGCCGCCGCCGTCGAAGCACCTCGCGGCCGACTCGGTGAGGCTCGCGACCCCCGCCGCGATCGCGGATAGCTGCTCCGCCCGGTCCTCGGGCAGGCCGCTGGACGCGGTGAGCAGCAGGCCGTCCACCGAGATCACCACGGCATGGGCGACGCCCGGCACGCGTTCGGCGAAGTTGCTCACCAGCCAGCCGAACTGGTCGACCTGCCGTGACCTCTGCCCGCTCATGTTGTGCTCTCCCGCCCCGTTCGGTTCTCACCGGAGTCCCGCACACCTTGCCGGACTCCGGTCTGGTAGCTCGACAGGAACCCGCGTGTCGCGTTCGGATCCCTCCGGACGGGTGCCACCGCATCGGGTGCACCCGGTCGTTCGGCGACCAGGTTCGAGCGCGGTCGCCGCTTGGGCAGCTCCGCGTCGTCTCCCTCGACGCCGAGCCCCTGTACCCCTTGTACTCCTTGCCGCCCCGGTGCGGAGTCTGCCGGATCCTCGGCCCGGTGGCGCGGGGGTTGCGCCGAACCGTTCGGCTGCGGAGCCGTGGAACGGCCGACGAACCAGGTGGAGCGGAGTCGGGGTGCGGGGCGTGCGGAGGTCGGTGCGGCGGGTGCGGAGTCCCTCGCGTGGCCGCGGAAGGACCTCCAGCCGTCCTCGCGGGCCGCTGCGGTCGTCGGAACGGCGGTGGTCGGGCCGGCGGTATGCGGGCCGGCAGTGGTCGACGCGGCGCTGGTCGACGCGGCGGTGTTCGGACCGGCGGTGTTCGGGCCGGCCGCGGGTCCGGCGGCCGGCGGCGTGACCGCACGCACGAGTTCGGCGGGCACCGCCACGACGGCGCGCACCCCCTCGCCCTGTTCGCGCAGGCCGACCTGGATGCCGTGCCGGCCGGCGAGCCTGCCCACCACGTACAGGCCCAACTGGCGCGACACCGACAGTTCCGCCGAGTCGTCGGCCGCGGCCCGCGCGATCTTGCGGTTCGCCTGGGCCAGGTCCTCCTCGGACATGCCGACGCCGACGTCGAGCACGTCCACCAGCACACCGCCGCCGGGGCGGGCCCGCCCGCCGACCACGACCTGGGTGCGCGGCGGCGAGAACGAGGTGGCGTTGTCCATCAGCTCGGCGACCAGGCGGACCAGGTCCCCCGCCGCGTAGCCGACCACCTCGACCGACGGCGTGGCCTGCACGACGACCCGCTGGTACTGCTCGATCTCCGACGCGGCGGCGCGCAGCACGTCGGCCAGCGGCACCGGGCGGGTGAAGCGGCGGGCCATGTCGCTGCCCGAGAGCACCATCAGGTTCTCGTTGTTGCGGCGCATCCGGGTGGCCAGGTTGTCCAGCTTGAACAGGTTCCCGAGCTGCTCGGGGCTCTGCTCCTGCCGCTCCAGCTCCTCCATCAGCCGTAGCTGCCGCTCCACCAGGCCCTGGCTGCGGCGGGACAGGTTGATGAACGCGTTGCGCATGCCGGCGCGCAGCTCGGCCTGTTCGGCGGCGGAGCTGACCGCCTGCCGGTGCACCGCGTCGAACGCGCGCGCGAGCTGGCCCAGCTCGTCCGTGGTGTGCACGGGCACCGGCTCGATCCGGACGTCCGGCGCGGCGTCCTCGCGGAGCTGGGCGACCAGCGTCGGCAGCCGGTGCTGGGCCACGTCCAGCGCGGCGACCCGCAGGGCGCGCAGCGAGCGCAGCAGGTTCCGGCCGACGACGAAGCCGACCGCGGCCGCCGCGAACAGCGAGGCCAGCAGGATCACCGACGCCGCGCCCGCCCGGTCGCTGGTCTCCTCCTGGAGCCGGGTGGAGGTCTCGGTGAGCTGGTTCTCCAGGCGGCGCAACACGGTGTCGAGCTGCTTGCCGGCGCCGACCGAGCCCTCGTGCCACACGTCGGGGTTCACTCCGTCGCGCACCGACCCCGGGTCGATGCGGACCAGTTGCAGCAGGCTGTTCCGGGTGTCCACGGCCTGGCCGGCGACGGCGGTGACGTAGTCCGCCTGCTGCTGCCGGGTGGCGACGGCGGAGAAGTCGGCGATCTTGTCCTGCTGGCGGGTCACCGACTGCTCCAGCAGGATGACCTCGTTGTCCAGCAACGACCCCCGGCTGATCCCGGCCAGCACGGTGGCGTGCTGCCAGGACCACTGCTCGCCCGCCATGGCGAGGTTGTGCAGGGCGGTGGCGGTGCCGGACAGCGCCGGGTCGCCGAAGTCGCCCACCATGGCCTGGTCGAAGTCCATCAGGGCGCGCAGCACGACGGTGTAGCCGCCGACCGCGCCCGCGAGGTCGGCGGTGCCCGCCAGCACCAGGTCCCGTAGCTGCGACAGGCCGTCGAGGTGCACGCTGACGTCCCGGAACCGGTCGCTCGCGACCTCGCCGAGGGACGTGGTGCGCTCCAACAGGTTTCGTACGCCGGCGGCAGCCGCGTCGGTGACGCGCGCCAGCTCCGCGTACTCCCGCGCCTGCAGGCCGGAGTTCTCGCCGCGCCGGGCCGACAACGCGCGTTCCGCCTGCACGCCCGCGATCAGCGGATCGAGCCCGGCACGCAACGTCACCATGCGCTGCATGGCGGAATAGCCGTCGGAGGCCCGCACGTCGCCCTGGATCTGCACCATGCCCGCGCCGACGGCGACGATCACCGGCACGGTGAGCACTGCGGCGAGCTTGACCGGCAGGCGCCAGTTCCGCCAGTCCGCGACAGCACCCCACCACGGCCAGCGTGCGCTGTTGTCGCCAGTCACCAGACAAGTCCCGGGAGTGTCGGAGTAGTTGATCCGCCGCGTGGAGCGTCACCTGCGCGAACAGCCGGCGGGCGGCGGATGTCGTTGCGCGATACTAGGTCGACTTCGGGGCCACGACAACGACCCCGGCGCATGTGCTCATCCGTTCGGCTCAGGCACGGACGGCGAAGACCCACTCCAGGGGCCCGATTCCACCGTTGACTGCGGGCCGCGCGCGGTTACGCTGATCGCTCACCGAGCCGGAGGATTGATGACGAAGGCAATCCTGCCCCCGACGGAGTCGCGACGTGCGCGGGGCTTCGCGACGTTCGACGAGCCCGGAGTGCCGCTGCTGGTCGACGAGGCGGGCGCGCCGGACTACGCGGCGATCAGGGACAGCGCCGACTTCCGCGAGCTGCGCCGCCGCGTCACGGTGTTCGTGCTGCCCGCGACCATCGGGTTCCTGGCCTGGTACCTCGGCTACGTGGCGCTGTCGGCGTACGCGCCGGAGTTCATGGGCGCGAAGGTGTACGGCGTGATCAACATCGGGATGGTGTTCGGGCTGCTCCAGTTCGCCACCACGATCGGCCTGACCCTGCTGTACGCCCGGTACGCCCGCCGCCGGATCGACCCGCAGGTCGCGGCCGTCCGGGCGCTCACCGCGGAGGAGCGCCCGTGACCGGCGGCAACACCGCGATCAACCTGGGCGTGTTCGCGGTCTTCGTGGTGATCACGCTCTTCGTCGTCTACCGGGTGGGCAACCGCAACGCCAGCGCGTCCGACTACTACGCGGCGGGCAGCAGCTTCACCGGACCGCAGAACGGCGTCGCGCTGTCCGGCGACTTCCTGTCCGCCGCGTCGTTCCTGGGCATCTCGGGCAGCATCGCGGTCAACGGCTACGACGGCTTCCTGTACTCCATCGGCTGGGTGGTGTCCTGGCTGATGGGCCTGATGATCATCGCGGAGCGGCTGCGCAACACCGGCCGGTTCACCCTCGGCGACGTGCTGGCGTTCCGGATGCGGCAGCGCCCGGTGCGCGCGGCGGCGGCGAACGTGACGCTGGTGATCTCGCTGTTCTACATGATCGCGCAGATGGCGGGCGCGGGCGCGCTGATGGCGTTGCTGCTGGACGTGCACACGAAGGGCGGGCAGGCGCTCGTCATCGCGGTCGTCGGCGTCGTGATGGTGATGTACGTGCTCGTCGGCGGCATGAAGGGCACCACGTGGGTGCAGATCATCAAGGCCGTGCTGCTGATCCTGTGCGTGACGCTGATGACCGTGTTCCTGCTGGGGAAGTTCGGCTTCAGCCTGTCCTCGATCCTGGAGACGGCGAGCCTGCGCACGCCGCTCGGGCCGGAGGTGCTGGAGCCCGGCGCGCGGTACGGCGGTTCCCCGTTGGCGCGCCTGGACTTCATCTCGCTGGCGTTGGCGCTGGTGCTGGGCACCGCGTCGCTGCCGCACGTGCTGATGCGGTTCTACACGGTGCCGAACGCGCGGGAGGCGCGGCGGTCCGTGGTGTGGGCGACGTGGATGATGGCGACGTTCTACCTGTGCACGCTGGTGATCGGCTTCGGCTCGCTGGCGCTGGTGGGCTCCGACGCGATCAAGGCCGCGCCGGGCGGCGAGAACTCGGCCGCGCCGCTGCTGGCGTTCCGGATCGGCGGCGCGGTGCTGCTGGGCATCGTGTGCGCGGTGGCGTTCGCGACGATCCTGGCCGTGGTGGCGGGGCTGACTTTGACGGCGTCCGCGTCGTTCGCGCACGACGTGTACGCGAACGTGATCAAGCGCGGCGCGGCCGATCCCCGGTCGGAGCTCCGGGTGGCCAGGCTCACCGCTGTGGTGGTGGGGCTGCTGGCCATCGTGGGCGGCATCGCCGCGAACGGGCAGAACGTGGCGTTCCTGGTGGCGCTGGCGTTCGCGCTGGCGGCGTCGGCGAACCTGTCGACGATCATCTACTCGATGTTCTGGAAGCGCTTCAACACCAACGGGACGCTGTGGGCGATCTACGGCGGGCTCGGGTCGTGCATCGTGCTGATCGCCTTCTCACCCGCCATGTCCGGGACGAAGACGTCGGTCTTCCCCGACGCCGACTTCGCGTGGTTCCCGCTCGGCAACCCGGGCCTGGTGTCGATCCCGCTGTCGTTCCTGTGCGGGTGGCTGGGCACGCTGCTGAGCCGGGAGCGGGCCGACCCGGCCAAGCAGGCCGAGATGGAGGTCCGCTCGCTGACCGGGATCGGGTCCGGGCTCCGGTAGCCCGACTACCGGGCGGCCAGCCTCGGCTACCGGACGGCCGGCCTCGGCAACCGGGCAGCCAGTCCCGGCTACCGGGCGGCCAGTGCCGCCCGGACCGCCGACGCGAACCGCATCGGCGCGGCGGCGTCGGTCTGCCGGAACCCCAGCGACGGCTCCACCAGCTCCAACTCCAGCACCAACGGCGCACCGTCCGCCCCGGCCACCAGATCCACCCGCGCGTAGAGCAGGTCGGCGCGCCGCAGGCCGAGCAGCCCGGCGGCGGCGTCCATCGCGTCCTCCGCGACCCGCCGCTGGGCTCCGGACGGCGACGCCCCGGACAACCGCTCCACGACGTACAGGCCGGACTCGTCGTACTCGGCGTCGGGGGTGAGCATCGCGCCCTTGGTGAACGCGTGCGAGTACTGGCCGCCGAGGAACACCAGCGCCGTCTCCCCCAGCGCGTCGACCGCGGCCTGGTACGGCTGCACCAGCGCGGGCACGCCCAGTGCCGCCAGGTGCGCGGCAGCGCCCGCGAAGTCGCCGGCCGCCACCCGCAACGCCCCGCGCGAGCCCGCGCCGACGGTCGGCTTGACCACGAACTCGCCGGCGGGCCAGTCCGCGAACCCCGGCGTCGCGACGGACGTCGGCACGACCGGCACCCCGGCTCCGGCGAGTTCGACCAGGTACGTCTTGTCGGTGTTCCACGGCACGACCGCCGCCGGGTTGGCCAGGGCCGGCACCGAGGCGCACCACTCCAGGAACTCCGGCAGCCGCTCGGTGTAGTCCCACGTGGACCGCAGGACCACCAGGTCGGCCGTCTCCCCCGACCCCCACACCGACCACGACGCCTCCGCGCCGACCTCGGCCAGGGCGTCGATCAGGGCGGCGTCGTCGCCGTCGCCGGCGGGTAGGGAGGCGCAGGTGGCGAAAAGAACCTTCACCGCCGCAGCTTAGTCAACCCGCCGCCTGGGCGAAATGGCGTAGCGGACGCTCGGCCGGGTGCCGAGGGACACGGGTGAGCCCGAGCACGTTGTTCCCCCCAGCGCCGCCACCTTGTTCTGGGCAACGTGAATGGTAATGAGAAGGTGCCCGGATTTGGCTTACTTCGCCCGATCGAGTGATCACCTCGGGCCGAAGTCGCAGGTCAGCGGCCTGCCATCCGGTGGCGGTGGGCGGGGCCGATCTTCGTGGCCGCGGTCGTTTCGCGGTCCCACTCGTGTGGTTCCAGGTCCGGCACGGCGGCGATCATGGCCTCGGCCGCCGCCGCGTCGGGCAGGATCACGTCGCCCATCGCGCCGTCGTCGCCGACCAGCACTACGCGCGCGCCGGCTAGGCCGATGTTCTCCACGACGGCCCGTGTGGGCTTGCCGTGGGCCGCGACGAACGCCGTCGCCGTTTTGACCGCCGCACCGATCTTCTTCTCCTCAGCCACCCCGCCAGCCTAGAACCTGCGGGTAACTTCCGTGCACGTGACCGAAACCACGACACCGACCCGGCTGGTCGACGACTTCCTCGGCTGGCACTTCGACCGCACGCCCGGCACCGCCGCGATGCTCGGCTCGCTCGACCACGACCACACGCTCGGCGACTTCAGCGCGCAGGCGTTCGCCGACTACGACCGTGAGGCCGCGGAGTGGCTCGAACGGTTCACCGGGGCCTCCGCCGACGGCCTCGAAGAGTCCGTCGACCGGGACCTCGTCATCTCCGTCCTGCGCGGCCACCTGGCGAAGGCCGCCTGGCCCGCGTGGCGGCGGGATCCCTCGATCTATTCCTCCGCCGTGTTGTTCCCGCTGTTCACCGCGTTTCTCAACCGGCTGCGGCCGGAGCCGGAGCTGGTCGGCAGCGTGATCGCGCGGCTGGCCGAGGTGCCCGCCCTGCTGGCCGCGTGCGAGGCGAACCTCGACCCGGGGCTCGCCTCGGCGAAGATCGTCGAACGGGCCGCCGCGCAGGCCAGGACCGGGCGGGCGTTCCTCACCGGCACGCTGCCCGCCGAGGTCGCCGATCCCGTTCTCCGGGTGAAGCTGGCGGACGCCGCCGAGCCCGCCGCCGCCGCGTTCGACCGGCTCGCGGACTTCCTCGACCGGTTCGCCGAGGCCGCCACCGGTGACTGGCGGATGGGCGAGGGGCTCTACTCGACGTTGCTCCGGGAGCAGGAGATCCTCGGCTACGGGGCCGCCGAGCTGCACGAGCGGGGCAGGGCCGCGTATGACGAGCTGGCGGCGGAGATGCGGGAGCTGGCCGGGTCGGACGACTGGCACGCCGTGATGCTCGGGCTCCAGGAGGACCACCCGCCGACGCCCGAGGCGATGCGGGTCGAGTACGAGGCCGAGACGCGGCGCGCCCGCGCGTTCCTGGTCGAGCACGGCCTGGTGACGCTGGCCGACGGCGAGGAGTGCCGGGTGGTGCCGTCCCCGTCGTTCCAGCGGCCGATCCTGAGCGTCGCGTCCTACCTGTCGCCGCCGCCGCTCACGTCCGCCCGGGTGGGGCACTTCTTCGTGCCGTCGCCGCCGGACGACTTCACGCCCGACCAGGTCACGCAGCGGCTTCGCACGAACTCGCGGGCGCAGCTCGCCACGATCGCCGTGCACGAGGCCTACCCCGGCCACCACTGGCACCTGTCGTGGCTGGCCGCGCAGAACCGGCCGGTGCGCAAGGTGTTCCGCACCCCGTACTTCTCCGAGGGGTGGGCGCTGTACGCGGAGAAGCTGCTGCGCGAGCACGGCTACTTCAGCGCGGACACCGTCGGCGACGCGAAGAAGGCCCGCGCGCAGGAGTTGGCGCACGTCGAGGCACGGCTGTTCCGCGCCGCCCGGATGATCGTGGACACCGGGTTGCACTGCGGTGACATGAGCGTCGCGGAGGCGGAGGAGTTCATGACCACGAAGGCCTCGCTGACGCCGGGCACGGCGCAGGGCGAGGTGCTGCGGTACTGCGCGTGGCCCACGCAGGCGCCGTCCTACCTGACCGGCGCGTTGGAGATCGAGCGCATCCGGGACGAGTTCGCCGGCACGCAGCGGGAGTTCCACGACAGGCTGGCCGGGTCGGGTGCGTTGCCGCTGGGACTGGCCCGCCGGGTCGCGCTGGGGCGGTGAGCCCTCCGGGCGCCGACTTGACGGGACGCGGAACAGGGCGCGGCGCGCGAGAGTTGGCCTAGAGCAGAACCGATGGAGCGTACGGAGGACGGGACATGCCCAAGGCTGTGGTGGTGCGCGCGACCGGCGGGCCAGAGGTGTTGGAGTTCGGCGAGGTGGAGCCGAAGACGCCGGGCGCGGGTGAGCTGCTGGTGGACGTGGCGGCGGCCGGGGTGAACTACATCGACACCTACCACCGCGAGGGCCGCTATCCGCTGCCGCTGCCGTTCGGCATCGGTCTGGAGGGCGCCGGCCGGGTGGCCGCGCTCGGTCCGGACGTGGCGGGGTTCGCGGTCGGCGACCGGGTGGCGTGGGCGGCGGCGTTGGGCAGCTACGCCGAGCAGGCGCTGGTGAAGGCGTCGGACGCGGTGCCGGTGCCGGACGGGGTGGACGACGACACGGCGGGCGCGCTGCTGTTGCAGGGCCTGACCGCGCACTACCTGGTGGCGTCGACGTACCCGGTGCGGGAGGGCGACGCGGTGCTGGTGCACGCCGCGGCGGGCGGGGTGGGGCTGCTGCTGGTGCAGCTCGCCAAGGCGCGGGGCGCGCGGGTGATCGGCACGGTGTCCACAGGGGCCAAGGAGGCGCTGGCGCGGGAGGCCGGCGCGGACGAGGTGATCCGGTACGACCAGGCGGAGTTCGCGCCGCGGGTGCGGGAGCTGACCGACGGCCGGGGTGTCGCGGTGGTGTACGACGGGGTGGGCGCGGCCACGTTCGACGGGAGTCTGGCGAGCCTGCGTCCGCGCGGCTACCTGGTGCTGTTCGGCGCGTCGAGCGGCGCGGTGCCGCCGGTGGACCCGCAGCGGCTCAACCAGGCGGGTTCGGTGTACCTGACCCGGCCGTCGCTGGGCGCGTACACGGCCACCCGGGAGGAGCTGGAGTGGCGTGCGCGCGAGCTGTTCGCGGCGGTCGCGGACGGGTCGCTGAGCGTGCGGATCGGCGGACGCTACCCGCTGGCCGACGCCCGGACCGCGCACCAGGACCTGGAGGGCCGCCGCACCACGGGCAAGCTGCTGCTCATTCCGTGACGTGCGAGGGGGCCCCGGCGCGTGCCGGGGCCCCTGGCGGACTCAGCCCTGCACCTTGACGGCGTCGATCACGAAGATCAGCGTCTCGCCGGGTTGGATGGAGCCCCTGCCCTGCGGGTAGCCCTTGTCGGACGGCACGACGAGCAGTCGCCGACCGCCTTCCTTGAGGCCGATGAGGCCCTCGTTCCAGCCCTGGATCACGGAGGCCTGGCCGATGTTGGCCAGGTCGAGCGGCTGGCCCTTGTCCCAGGACGCCTCGCGGGTCTTGCGGTCGCGGAAGGTGGCCAGCACGTAGTGGAGCTGGGCGGTGGAGCCCGCTTTGATCTCCGGGCCGGTGCCCTCGGTGAGGTCCTTGACCAGCAGGCCGTCCTGCGGTGTGCAGCCGCTCGGCACGGTGATGGCCGGCTTCGCGCCCGGCTCCCCCGTCACCTGGTACTGGGTCACCTCGCAGGGCGGGCCGCTCGGCTCGGGCAGGTCCTCGACGGTCTGCTCGCCCGCCGCGGGCGCCGTCGCCGCCGGGGTGGTGGTCTTGGTGGACGGCCGGTCGCTCGCGGTGCACGCGGTCAGCGCCAGTCCGGCGGACAACAGGGACACGAGGGCCAGGGCCGTACGGCCGACAGTACGCATGGTTGCGGAGCTTATGGGGCCGCCCCGGACGCCGTACCGCCAGGCCCACCGCCAGGCGCAACGCCGGTCACGGTCCGCTGCGAACGGCCCGAAAACATTCCGCGAAAGTGCCACTAATTACCGCTTCCGCAGTTCGGCGGCCAAGCGTAGGGTAACTCCGCGCACTTGATCGGATACCGCCGGCATTCGGCCTTTCGGGTGCCCGCCAAGGAGGTGACCACCGTGTCCGCGGAGCCCGGGGGCGAACGCGGCAACCTGTTACAGGAATTGTTCTGGACCAGGACCGGACTGCTTCTGCTCATCCTCGTGGTGACCTCCGCGGGCTGCCTGGCCATTTCCAGCAACCTGGAGCAAGGACCGCTGCGGGGCTTCGTCGCGGCGGTCGGCACGGGCACCATGATCTCCGCCGTGGTCGGTTTCACGCAGACGCTGGTCACCAGTGCCGCGGCGCGGCGGGCGCTGATCGCGCCGGTGGTGGAGGAGAGCCGCAAGGCGCTGCGCGACCTCACCGCCGAGTACCGGGCGCTGGACCGCGAGTTCTTCCCGAGCCACGTGTTCGAGCCGACCGCACGGCCGGACCCGGCGTTCAACCAGCTCATGATGCAGGACCTGGAACGCACCCGACTGTACGGGTTCCGGGGCTTCGCGGGCCGGTACGCGGCGTGCCGGCTGCTGCTGTCGCAGTCGGAGTGCCAGCTCAGGGCGGTCCTCGCCGATCCGCGGGACGCGGACGCCATCGGCGGCCGGGCCCGGTACCTGCTGCGGCACGAGGGCGCGGACGGCGACTACGACACCATCGCGGACCGGTTGCGCGACCAGATCCGGATCGGCCTGGTGGGTTTGTTCCTGACCCGCGGCCGGTGTTCCCGGATCGACCTGACGATCGTGTCCGATCCGCCGCTGGACCGGCTGGAGCTGTTCGACGACAGCGCGTGGCTCAGCCTCTACAGCAACACCAGCGCGGGCGTGGTCCGGTTGTACCCGCGCACGCTCCGGTTCTCCGAGGGCTCGTTCCTGTACGGAATGGAACGCGCCGAGTTCCTCCGCATCAGCAATTCCAAGGCAGGACTGCATGTCGTCATCACGCCGCGCACCACGCGCGGCGACTTCCTGGTGTTGTTCGAGAAGATCACCGGCGCCGGGTTGTCCGAAGAAGGTTTCCAGGAGCTGGCGGACAAGTTCCACCGATTCCGCCGGGAATTCTCCGCCTCCGCTCGGTTGGGGAGCTGATAAGCCGTGTTGAGCGAGTACGCCGGGTCCTCCGCGGTAGCGGACCTCGCCACGATCATCACCGTGGCCGACCCCCCTGTCGTCGACCATTGGGAACACGTCGCGGGACGGTTCCACGAGTGGGCGAACCGACCCGGCCTGAAGCAGAGACTGCGCGCGCACCTGTGCGCCCTCACCCCGCAGGAGGAGATGCGGGTGGTCGCCCGGTCGCGGGAGACGACCACGCACTTCGCGTGGTGCCTGCGGGACGAGCCGGCCGAGCCGTTCACGTTCTGGCTGCACGAGTACAAACCGCAGCACGACTGGCGGCAGGGCTACGCCGACTCGATCCACAACCACCGCTACCACTTCTGCACGACCCTGTTGGCAGGCTCCTACCTGCACGAACGCTTCACCGCGCGGCTCGCGGAAGACGGCCGGTCCATCGCGGAGACCGAACTGCTGCGCAGCACGCAGGCCCAGCGGGGCGATTCCGGGACGATGCTGGCGCACGAGTTCCACCGCATCCCGAAAGCGGCGGACGACACGCTGACGTTCCTGGTGAAGAGCCGCGCGGTGAGCCCGTGGAGCCTGTCCTACGACCCGGACACGCGGACCAGCCACCGGCACGTCCCGGTGGAGTCCAGGCTGGAGGAACTGACGAAGACGCTGTGACGATCCGGGGCCCGATCCCCCGGGCACCGCCTACCATCGGCCCACCCGGCACGGGAGGGTCCGATGAGCACGGTCTCGAAACCGACGGTCACGGCGCGGGCGGTCGCCGGAGTGGAGCGCGAGGTGGGGCGGCTGTGCCGCGGCCTGGCGGCGAGGCTCCAGTTCCACGGCTGGCACCACGTCAGCTTCGTGCGGGACAAGGCGGTCGGCTTCGCCCGGCGCAACGGCGCGGACGTGGCGCTGGTCGAGGTCGCCGCCCTGGTCCACGACGTGAACTACATGGTCCGGAAGAACTCGCTGCCGGTCGACGGGCGGCGGCTGCGGCTGGCCATCCTGGCCGGCGCGGGGGTGCCCGACGAGGTGGCCGCGCGGGTCGACGCCGTGGTGGAGGAGGCCGAGATGCGCACCCGGCACCGGCACATCTCGCTGGAGGCGCAGGCGCTGTCGGACGCGGACACGCTGTTCAAGGCGCTGCCGGTGACGCCGGTCGTGCTCGCGCCGAAGTACCTGGAGGAGAACGGCATCACGCTGCGCGAGCTGGCGCACAAGATCGTCGGCGAGCAGCAGGCCAAGCAGGACGGCGGCTACTACTTCTACGACCCGGAGGCCGCGGCGACGTACTCGCGGTGGGCGTCGGCGAACCTCGAACTGTGGCAGTGCATCGTTGAATCGTTGGACGATCCCACCGTCGACCGGCTACTCGCGGCGGTGTCCTGACCAAGTCCTAAACCTGTTAGGGCCCAATTTGGGCCGAAAGTCACCTGTAATTGCTCCGAATGCCCGCGTAATACTTACCGTCAGTGCGCGTCCCCCCGGTGAAGTCGCGGTGGGCGCCGCGGCGGGGGAGGTGCGTGGTGTTCGCGGACGACAGGACGGGCCCGTTACGGGCGACGGTCGCGCCAGAGGTCGTGACGGCGGCGGTGGCGGGTGCCCGGGACGCGGTGGAGCTGCTGCTCAAGGCCGTGCGCCCCGCGGTGCTGCGGTACTGCCGCGCGCGGTTGGGCGGCGGCTCCGCGACGCCGCCGGACGACGTGGCGCAGGAGGTGTGCCTGGCGGTGCTCCGGGCGCTGCCCCGGTACCGGGACGAGGGCCGGCCGTTCCTGGCGTTCGTGTACGGCATCGCGTCGCACAAGGTCGCCGACGCCCACCGGTACGGCGCGCGGAACCGGGTGGACCCGGTGGCCGACGTGCCGGACGCCGCGGTCACCGAGGCGGGGCCCGAGCTGCTCTTCCTGCGCGGGGAGCTGTCCGAGGAGATGTCCCGCCTGCTGGACGTGCTGCCGCCCAAGCAGCGGGAGATCCTGCTGCTGCGCGTCGTGGTGGGGTTCTCGGCGGAGGAGACGGCCGAGGCGGTCGTCTCGACGCCGGGCGCGGTGCGGGTGGCCCAGCACCGGGCGCTGACGCGGCTGCGGAAGGTGCTCGCGGCGCAGCTCGTCTCCAGCTAGACGCTCCCGCCGCGCTACCGCCGCCGCGGAACGGCGGGGCGGAACGGTGGGGCGGTCAAGACGGCAGGGCGGCCGGAACGGCAGGGCGGGTCAGAACGGCAGGCCGAGCACCGGAAGTCCGACGACTGCGTCAACTGCCAGCCCACAGAAGACCAGCATCAGGTAGAGGTTGGACATGTGGAAGAACTTCATCGTGTTCGTCGACCCGCCCCGGCGCACGACGCCGTGCAGGCGGTGCGCGAACACGGCGAACCAGACGCCGGACAGCGCCGCCACGGACACGTAGATCCACGACGTCACGGGGGCCAGCAGCAGGGTGCACCCGACCGTGATCCACGAATAGATGACGATCTGCCGCGTCACCTGCTGGGCCGTCGCCACCACCGGCAGCATCGGCACGCCCGCCCGCGCGTAGTCCTCCTTGAACTTCATCGCCAGCGCCCAGGTGTGCGGCGGGGTCCAGAAGAAGATCACGCCGAACATCGCCAGCGCGGGCCAGGCGACCGTGCCGGTCACCGACGACCAGCCGATGATCACCGGCATGCAGCCGGCCATGCCGCCCCAGATGATGTTCTGCGACGTCCGCCGCTTGAGCACCAGCGTGTAGACGAAGATGTAGAACAGGATCGTCGCGACGGCGAACACCGCCGAGATCAGGTTCGTCGTCATCCACAGGAACAGGAACGACACCACCCCGAGCACCACGCCGAAGATCAGCGCGTTGCGCGGCGGGATGGCGTTGCGGGCCAGCGGCCGGGCGCCGGTCCGCTTCATCACCGAGTCGATGTCCGCGTCGACGTAGCAGTTCAGCGCGTTCGCCGAGCCGGCCGCGAGCGTCCCGCCCGCCAGGGTGCACGCGATCAGCCACAGCGGCGGGAGGCCGCGGGCGGCCAGCAGCATCGCCGGGATCGTCGTGATCAGCAGCAGTTCGATGACGCGGGGCTTGGTCAACGCCACGTACGCGCCGACGACCTGTCGGGGCGACCGCGCCGGAAGCTCGCTGACGGCACTCATCGCACTCCTTGGTCGGGTCGGGGATGCGCGAATCGTAACCGCGCGTTGGAAACACAGCCCGTTCGGGTACGTCTGAACGGGACGGGACGCCGGTTCGTATCCCCTGTGCGTACACCCACAGAGCGTTCGCGACACGCACGCCGGACGTGCCGACTAGGCTGGCCGGCGGACGAGGGAAAACCGCGGATCGGGCCTGACGGGATCGATTGAGAGCCCACCCGTCCCACCCCGCCGCCTACGTGAGACTGGAGCTGGAAGTCCGTGTCCGTCACCGATGACATCACCCGGCTGACCGAGGCCCAACTGCCCGACGACTGGACAGAGCTCGACCGGCGCGCCGTGGACACCGCCCGCGTCCTGGCCGCCGACGCGGTGCAGAAGGTCGGCAACGGCCACCCCGGCACCGCGATGAGCCTGGCGCCACTCGCCTACACCCTGTTCCAGCGCGTGCTGCGGCACGACCCGGCGGACCCGGACTGGGTGGGCCGCGACCGGTTCGTGCTCAGCGCCGGCCACTCCAGCCTGACCCTCTACATCCAGCTCTACCTGTCCGGCTACGGCGTGGAGCTGGACGACCTGAAGGCGCTGCGGACGTGGGGCTCCCGGACTCCCGGCCACCCCGAGCACCGGCACACCCCCGGCGTGGAGATCACCACCGGCCCGCTGGGCCAGGGGCTGGCCTCCGCCGTGGGCATGGCGATGGGCGCGCGCCGCGAGCGCGGCCTGTTCGACCCGGACACCGCGGTCGGCGAAAGCCCGTTCGACCACCACATCTTCGTGATCGCCTCCGACGGCGACATCGAGGAGGGCGTGACGTCCGAGGCGTCCTCGCTCGCGGGCACGCAGCAGCTCGGCAACCTCACGGTGATCTACGACGACAACAAGATCTCCATCGAGGACGACACGACGATCGCGCTGTCGGAGGACACCGCGAAGCGCTACGAGGCCTACGGCTGGCACGTGCAGGTCGTGGAGGGCGGCGAGAACGTCACCGGCATCCTCGACGCGCTGGAGAAGGCCAAGGCGGAGACCGGGCGGCCCTCGTTCATCCTGGTCCGCACGGTCATCGGCTACCCCGCGCCGAACAAGCAGAACACCGGCGCGGCGCACGGCGCGGCGCTCGGCGGCGACGAGGTCGCGGCGGTCAAGAAGATCCTGGGCTTCGACCCGGAACGGACCTTCGAGGTCGCCGACGAGGTGCTGGCGCACGCCCGCGAGGTCGTCAAGCGCGGCGAGGCGGCCAAGGCCGAGTGGCAGCGGTCGTTCGACGCGTGGGCGTCGGCGAACCCGGAGCGCAAGGCGCTGTTCGACCGGCTGGTGGCGCGCGAGCTGCCCGAGGGCTGGGCGGACGCGCTGCCGTCGTGGGAGCCCGACGCCAAGGGCGTGCCGACCCGCAAGGCGTCCGGTGAGACGCTGACCGCGCTCGCCCCGGTGCTGCCGGAGCTGTGGGGCGGCTCGGCCGACCTCGCGGAGAGCAACCTGACCACGATGAAGGGCTCCGACTCGTTCGGCCCGGCGTCGATCTCCACCAAGATGTGGCAGGCCGGCCCGTACGGCCGCACGCTGCACTTCGGCGTCCGCGAGCACGCCATGGGCGCCATCCTCAACGGCATCGCGCTGCACGGCCCGACCCGCCCGTACGGCGGCACGTTCCTGGTGTTCTCCGACTACATGCGCCCGGCCGTGCGGCTCGCCGCGCTGATGAAGTCCCCGGTCACCTACGTGTGGACGCACGACTCCATCGGCCTGGGCGAGGACGGCCCGACGCACCAGCCGATCGAGCACCTGGCCGCGCTGCGCGCGATCCCCGGCCTGTCCGTGGTGCGCCCCGGCGACGCGAACGAGACCGCCGCCGCCTGGAAGGCCACCGTCGAGCAGACCGAGGGTCCGGTCGGCCTCGCGCTCAGCCGGCAGAACCTGCCCGTGCTGGAGGGCACGAAGGAGAAGGCGACCGAGGGCGTCAAGAAGGGCGGCTACGTGCTGTCCGGCGACGGCGAGCCGGCGCTGATCCTCATCGCGACCGGCTCCGAACTCCAGATCGCGGCCGAGGCGCGGAAGGTGCTCGAAGCCGAGGGCGTCGCGACCCGCGTGGTGTCGATGCCCAGCATCGAGTGGTTCGACGCGCAGGACGACGCCTACCACGAGTCGGTGCTGCCGTCCTCGGTGAAGGCGCGGGTCGTGGTGGAGGCGGGCATCGCCCAGCCGTGGCACCGGTTCGTCGGCGACGCGGGCGAGATCGTCTCCATCGAGCACTTCGGCGCGTCGGCCGACTACCAGACGCTGTTCCGCGAGTTCGGTTTCACCACGGAGAACGTCGTCGCGGCGGCCCGCCGGTCGCTGGCCAAGGTCCGCTAGTCCCCTAGGGAGATGACGAGATGAGTTCCCACCCGCTGGCCGCGCTGAGCGACGCCGGTGTGTCGATCTGGCTGGACGACCTGTCCCGCGAGCGGCTGAACACCGGCAACCTCGCCGACCTGATCACGAACCACCACGTGGTGGGCGTGACCACCAACCCGACGATCTTCGCCGCCGCCCTGGCCAAGGGCGCGTCCTACGACGAGCAGGTGCGCGAGCTGGTCGCGCGCGGCGCGGACACCGACGCGGCGGTCCGCGAGATCACCACCACGGACGTGCGCAACGCGTGCGACCTGTTCCGGACCGTCTACGAGGCCTCCGACGGCGTCGACGGCCGGGTGTCGATCGAGGTCGACCCGCGCCTGGCGGGCGACACCGAGGCCACCATCGTCGAGGCGCTGGACCTGGCCAAGACGGTGGACCGGCCGAACCTGCTGGTGAAGATCCCCGCCACGGTCGAGGGCCTGCCCGCGATCACCAAGGTGCTGGCCGAGGGCGTCAGCGTGAACGTGACGCTGATCTTCTCCGTCGAGCGCTACCGCCACGTGATGGAGGCGTTCATCACCGGTCTGGAGCAGGCCAAGGCGAACGGCCACGACCTGCGCGGCATCCAGTCCGTGGCGTCGTTCTTCGTGTCCCGCGTGGACACCGAGGTCGACAAGCGGCTGGACGCGCTGGGCACGCCGCGCGCCAAGGAGCTGCGCGGCCGGGCCGCGATCGCGAACGCGCGGCTGGCGTACGCGGCGTTCCAGGAGACGTTCCGCGGTGAGCGCTGGGAGGCGCTGGTCGCCGCCGGCGCGCGGGCGCAGCGCCCGCTGTGGGCGTCGACCGGCGTGAAGGACCCGGCGTACTCGGACACCCGGTACGTGGACGAGCTGGTGGTGGCCGACACGGTCAACACGATGCCGGAGAAGACGCTGCACGCCGTCGCCGACCACGGCAAGATCACCGGTGACACCGTGACCGGGCGGGCCGCCCAGGCGCAGGAGGTCTTCGACGGGCTGGTCGAGGTCGGCCTCGACCTCGACGACGTGTTCATCGCGCTGGAGACCGAGGGCGTGGACAAGTTCGAGAAGTCCTGGGCGGAACTGCTGGAGACGGTGACCGGACAACTGAACCAGGCTAAGGACTGAGAACACATGACCGAGGTGGTCTCCGTGGAGATCGTCCGCTCGCCGAACGAGGACCAGGTCGCCATCGTGGTGGGCGACCTGGTCCGGGACCGGGTGGCGAGCAAGCTCACCGCCGGCGACGCCACGCTGTGGGGTCGCGAGGCGGAGTCCGAGGCGTCCATCCGGCTCGCCTGGACCACGCTGCACGAGACGTCCCGCCCGCTGGTCGCCGAGATCGCGGCGCTGCGCGCGGAACTGCTCGCCGAGGGCGTGGACCGGGTGGTGCTCGCGGGCATGGGCGGCTCGTCGCTCGCGCCCGAGGTGATCACCGGCACGGCCGACGTGCCGCTGGTGGTGCTGGACACCACCGACCCCGGCCAGGTCGCCGACGCCCTGGCCGGCGATTTGGAGCGCACCGTGCTGGTGGTGTCGTCGAAGTCCGGCGGCACCGTGGAGACCGACAGCCACCGGCGGATCTTCGAGGCCGCGTTCGCCGCGAAGGGCGTCGACGCGGCGTCCCGGATCGTCGTGGTGACCGACCCCGGCTCCCCGCTGGAAGCCGCGTCGCGCGAAGCGGGCTACCGCAAGGTGTTCCTGGCCGACCCGAACGTCGGCGGCCGGTACTCGGCGCTGACCGCGTTCGGCCTGGTGCCGTCCGGGCTGGCGGGCGCCGACATCGCCGGGCTGCTGGACGACGCGGCGTCCGCCGCTCCCCTGGTGTCGGCCGACTCGCCCGACAACCCCGCGATCGTGCTGGCGGCGACGTTCGCCGTGGCGCACGCGCACGGCGCGGAGAAGGTCGTGTTCGCGGACACCGGCTCGGGCATCGCGGGCCTCGGCGACTGGGCCGAGCAGCTCATCGCCGAGTCCACCGGCAAGAACGGCACCGGCCTGCTGCCCGTCGTGGTGGAGGGGCCGGGCGCGCCGGGCTTCGTGGACGCGCGGTCGGACGCCACCACCGTCGCGATCGGGCCGGCCACCGGCTCGTCGTCGCTCGCGGTGGAGGGCCCGCTGGGCGCGCAGTTCCTGGTGTGGGAGTACGCGACCGCGCTGGTGGGCCGGGTGCTGGAGATCAACCCGTTCGACCAGCCCGACGTGGAGGCGGCGAAGAAGGCCGCCAGGTCCCTGCTGGACGCGCCCACCGAGGGCGCCTCGGCGCCCGCGTTCGTGGACGGCCCGATCGAGGCCCACCCGAGCGGGGGCTGGCTGCCCGACGACGTGAAGACCGTCGCCGACGCGCTCAAGGCGCTGGTCGCCGCCGCGCCGGAGCACGGCTACCTGTCCGTGCAGGCCTACCTGGACCGGCTGGACGACGCGTCGTTCGCGCTGGTCCGCCCCGAGCTGGCGCAGCGGTCGCACCTCCAGACCACGTTCGGCTGGGGCCCGCGCTTCCTGCACTCCACCGGCCAGTACCACAAGGGCGGCCACCAGAACGGCGTGTTCCTCCAGCTCACCGGCGCGTCCGGGACGTCGCTGGACGTGCCGGGCCGCCCGTACGACCTGGGCACGCTGCAGCTCGCGCAGGCGCTGGGCGACGGCCAAGTGCTGGCCGGGCACGGGCGCCCGGTGCTGCGGCTGCACCTCACCGACCGCGTCGCCGGGCTCGCGCAGCTCGTCGAAGCCATCCAGGAGGACGGTTCGTGACGGCCCCCACCAGGCGCAACCCGTTGCGGGACGCCCGCGACAAGAGGCTGCCGCGGATCGCCGGGCCGTGCGGCCTGGTCATCTTCGGCGTGACCGGCGACCTGTCCCGCAAGAAGCTCATGCCCGCCATCTACGACCTCGCCAACCGGGGTCTGCTGCCGCCGGGCTTCGCGCTCGTCGGCTTCGCCCGGCGGGACTGGGCCGACCAGGACTTCATGCAGGTCGTGCACGAGGCGGTCAAGCAGCACGCGCGCACGCCGTTCCGGCAGGAGGTCTGGGACCAGCTCGCCGAGGGCATCCGGTTCGTCCAGGGCACCTTCGACGACGACGCCGCGTTCGACTCGCTCGCCGCCACCGTCGCCGACCTCGACCGCGAGCGCGGCACGGGCGGCAACCACGCGTTCTACCTGTCGGTGCCGCCGAGCGCGTTCACCACGGTGGTCAACCAGCTCAAGCGCGCGGGCCTGGCCACGCCGCCGACCGACAGCCCCGGCCAGTGGCGGCGGGTCGTCATCGAGAAGCCGTTCGGGCACGACCTGGGCAGCGCGCGGCTGCTCAACAAGATCGTCAACGACGTCTTCCCCGAGGAGTCGGTGTTCCGCATCGACCACTACCTCGGCAAGGAGACGGTGCAGAACATCCTGGCGCTGCGCTTCGCCAACCAGCTCTACGAGCCCATCTGGAACGCCAACTACGTCGACCACGTGCAGATCACCATGGCCGAGGACATCGGCCTGGGCGGGCGCGCGGGCTACTACGACGGCATCGGCGCGGCCCGCGACGTGATCCAGAACCACCTGCTCCAGCTACTCGCCCTGACCGCGATGGAGGAGCCGGTGTCGTTCCGGCCGTCCGACCTGCGGGCGGAGAAGGTCAAGGTGCTGTCCGCGACCAAGCCGGTGGGCCCGTTCGGCGAGACCACCGCGCGCGGCCAGTACACCGGCGGCTGGCAGGGCGGGCAGAAGGTGCCCGGCCTGCTGGAGGAGGGCGGCTTCGCCAAGGACTCCACCACCGAGACCTACGCGGCGATCACCTGCGAGATCAACACCCGGCGGTGGGCGGGCGTGCCGTTCTACCTGCGCACCGGCAAGCGGCTGGGCCGCCGCGTCACCGAGGTGGCCGTGGTGTTCAAGCGCGCGCCGCACCTGCCGTTCGACGACACCGCCACCGAGGAGCTGGGACAGAACGCCCTGGTGGTGCGGGTACAGCCGGACGAGGGCGTGACCATCCGGTTCGGCTCCAAGGTGCCCGGCAACACCATGGAGGTCCGGGACGTCACGATGGACTTCGGCTACGGCCACGCGTTCACCGAGTCGTCCCCCGAGGCCTACGAGCGGCTGCTGCTCGACGTGCTGCTCGGCGAGCCGTCGCTGTTCCCGAAGAACGACGAGGTCGAGCTGTCCTGGGAGATCCTCGACCCGGTGCTCCGGCACTGGGCCGCCACCGGCGCCCCGGAGAAGTACAAGGCAGGGACCTGGGGCCCGGCGTCGGCGGACGAGATGCTGGCCCGCACCGGTAGGCACTGGAGGCGTCCGTGATCATCGACCTGCCCTCGACCACCACGTCGCAGGTCAACAGCAAACTCGTGCAGCTACGCGAGGAGGGCGGCGCGGTCACCCTCGGCCGGGTGCTGACCCTGGTCATCGTCACCGACGACGGCGCGAAGACCGAGGACGCCGTGGACGCGGCGAACGACGCCAGCCGCGAGCACCCGTGCCGGGTGATCGTGGTGGCGCGCGGCGCGCGCAAGGCCGCGCCCCGGCTGGACGCCCAGATCCGGGTCGGCGGCGACGCGGGCGCGTCCGAGGTGATCGTGCTGCGGCTGTACGGGGAGCTGGCCAACGAGGGCGCGTCGTGCGTGGTGCCGCTGCTGCTGCCGGACACCCCGGTGGTGGCGTGGTGGCCGCACGAGGCTCCCCCGGTGCCCGCGCTCGACCCGATCGGGCAGCTCGCGCAGCGGCGGATCACCGACGCGGCGGCCGAGAAGAACCCGATCAAGGCCCTGGACCAGCGCAAGGCGTCCTACACGCCGGGCGACACGGACCTGGCGTGGACGCGGCTCACGCTGTGGCGGGCGATGCTCGCGTCGGCGTTCGACCTGCCCCCGTACGAGAAGGTGACGGAGGCGGAGGTCAGCGGCGAGGCCGACTCGCCGTCCACCGACCTGCTGGCCGCGTGGCTGGCGGGCGCGCTGCGGGTGCCGGTGAAGCGGTCCAAGGCCGCTCGGGGCGTGGGCATCGTGGACGTGCGGCTGGTGCGCCGGTCCGGCGAGGTCGAGCTGGTGCGCCCGGACGGCAAGGTGGGGACGCTGTCCCAGCCCGGCCAGCCGGCGCGCCGGGTGGCCCTCCAGCGCCGGGAGATCCGCGACTGCCTGGCCGAGGAACTGCGCCGGCTCGACCCGGACGAGGTGTACGAGCTGGCGCTCAAGGCGCTGGGCAAGGTCGTGCGCGGCCGTGGCCCGGCGAAGACCTCGGCGGCGGCCAAGAACACGGCGGGGCCCAAGACCTCCACTGCGTCCAAGGGCGCGGCGGAGTCCAAGACCTCCACTGCGTCCAAGAGCACGGCGGCGTCCAACGCCACGGCGGCACGCAAGCCCTCGTCGCCCGCCCGGAAGCCCGCCGTGGACCAGCCGGTCTCCGCCGACGGCAAGGCCCCGGCCAGGTCCGCCAAGTCCGCCGCGGGCAACGGCGCGGCGCCCAAGGCGAAGGCCAGGACATGAGCCGCCCGGAGGTGGTGGTGCACCGGGACGGCGACCTGCTGGCCGCCGCCACGGCCGCCCGCCTGGTCACCAAGCTGGTCGACGCGCAGACCGCGAGCGGCTCGGCGTCCCTGGTGCTGACCGGCGGCCGGACCGGCATCGCGGTGCTGGAGCAACTGCGCACGACACCGGCCCGCGACGCCGTGGACTGGTCGCGCGTGGACCTGTACTGGGGTGACGAGCGCTTCCTGCCGGCGGGCCACGAGGAGCGCAACGAGACGCAGGCGCGGGCCGCGCTGCTCGACCACGTGCCGGTGGACCCGGCGCGGGTGCACCCGATGGAACCGTCCGACGGCCGCTTCGGCGACGACCCGGACGCGGCGGCCGACGCGTACGCCGACATCCTCGCCTCGGCGGCCCGCCCGGAGGACCACGGCCCGGTGCCGTCGTTCGACGTGCTGCTCCTCGGCATGGGCGAAGAGGGCCACACGGCGTCCGTCTTCCCCGGCTCGCCCGCCGTCTACGAGCGGGAACGCGCGGTGGTCGCGGTCCGCAACTGCCCGAAGCCCCCGCCGACGCGGGTGAGCCTGACCCTGCCCGCCATCCGCCAGGCCCGCGAGGTGTGGCTGATGACCACCGGCTCGGCGAAGGCGGCAGCCGTGTCGATGGCCCTGACCGGCGCGGGCGAGGTGCAGATCCCGGCCGCCGGCGCGCTCGGCAAGCGCCGGACGCTGTGGCTGCTCGACTCGACGGCCGCGGCGAAGGTCCCGGAGCTGTTCACCCCGCCGCTCGCGTGATCCCGGGCGGCGCCGGCACCCGGCGCCGCCCGGACTTCGCACGTGATCCACGTCACTCTGATGAGCCCATCCGGGGAGGCTCCGCCGTGCGCCGGCGTTCGCGCTCGCAATTTTGTGGTGTCCGCCGCGTCCCATTCGGGTAATCGAGGCGTCTCGTTGGGTGAGGCGGGGCGGGGCGGCCACTTCGGGGGCGGAGGAGCGGGTCATGCCAAGCGCGGCGACAGCGCAGTACGGTGATGAGCGGCGAATGGCTGACACGGGAGGGCGAGTCCTGGCCGGCAACGCTGTCGAAATGCTGCCGAGCGGCGGGGTCAACGGCGTCCCGGCCGAGCGGGTGCACAGCGCTGCCCGTGGTCGGCGCGGCCTCAAGGCGCTGCTGGCGCGGCACCGGCAGCTTTTCCTCGACGTGGGCGCCGTGGCCATCGCCGCGTTCGACGTGTGGTTCTGGTTCGCGCCGGACGCGAAGTCCTACAACTACGTGCTGTCGATCATCGCGGTGGTCGCGGTGGCGTTCCGCCGGCGGTTCCCGTTCCTCGTGGTGCTGCTGACGGTGCCGGGGTTCCTGGCGGGCATGGCGCAGCTCGCCGCGATGATCGCCCTGGGCACGCTGGCCAGGCAGAAGCTGCTGGCCACCCAGACCTACATCGCGGCCGGGCTGGTGTGGCTGAGCCGGTTCTTCCTGTGGCCGCCCGAGGACTTCCTCGCGCTGGCCTGGACCGCCCACATCCACAACGCGATCTACGGCTGCATCGTGGCCGGGATGCCGATCGCGATCGGGCTGCTGGTGCACGCCCGCGAGGAGCTGTCCGCCCGGATCGCGGAACTCGCCGCCAGCCGCGAGCGGGAACGGGTGCTGCACGCCCACGCCGTCCGCGCCGACGAACGCGCCCGACTGGCCCGCGAGATGCACGACGTGGTGTCGCACCAGGTGAGCCTGATCGCGATGCAGGCGGGCGCGCTGCGGATCGCGGTGGCCGACCCGGACGCGAAGCAGGTGGCCGGCACCATCCGCTCGCTGAGCACCCGCACCCTCGACGAGCTGCGCCAGCTCGTCAGCGTGCTGCGCACCACCAGCGGCGACGACTCGCCGCAACCGCGCGTCGCGGAACTGCCGCAACTGGTGGCCAGTGCGGGCATCCCGGCGTCGCTGAGCGTGCAGGGCCCGGTGGACGACCTGCCCGCGCCGATCTCGGGCGCGGTCTACCGCACGGTCCAGGAGGCGCTGACCAACGTGCGCAAACACGCGGGCGGCGCGGCGACCGCCGTGCACGTCCAGGCCGATCCCGACGTGCTGCGCGTGGAGATCCGCAACGACGCCCCCGCCCAGCCCCGGGAGTGCTCCACGCTGCCCAGCGGCGGGCACGGGCTGGTGGGGCTGCGGGAACGGGCCGCCCTGCTGGACGGCACGTTCGAGGCCGGTCCGTCCGAGGACGGCGGTTTCCGGGTCGCGGTGTCCTTCCCGCTGGCGCGTTCGCTGGACCGGTCCGACGAGACCGGCTGACCGGCCCCGACCCGGCGAGGCCGGCCGATCCGCCTCGTTCCGGCGAAACCGGCTGACCAGCCCGACCCGGCGAAACCGGCTGATCAGCCCCGACCCAGCGAGGCTGGCTGGTCTGCCTCGCTCCGGCGAAACCGGCTGACTAGCCCCGGCCCGCCCGGCGGCGCGTGGCCACCGCGGTGCACACGGCCGCCGCGAGGCCCAGCGCGCCGCACACGATCGCGGGCCACAGCGCCGGTTCGTGCCGCAGCAGCACGGACGGCAGCAGCCACACCGCGACGCCGAGCCCGAACCCGAGGGGCGCGGCGGCCACCACCGCCGCCGCGCCGGACTGCCGCCTGCGCAGCGACCGGAGCAGCGACTCCAGGTAGGCGAGGGTGAACAGCAGCAGCACCGCGCCGCCCGCGCCCATGATGCTGACCATCGGGTGGGTCGTCGGCCGCAGCGAGTACTCGCGGACCGTCCCGCCGGACTCGACCGCGGCCGACGCCGCCCCGCCGATGATCCACCGCGCCGCGCCGGGCAGTTCGAACGCCGCCGGCGGCACGGTGGTCACGTCGGCCAGCGTGATCCCCACGGCCGTGACGCGCAGGCGGGCGGGCTCCGTCAGCCCGTCCACCGCGACGGGTTTGCTCAGGTCCCGCTCCAGCGGCGGCAGGTCGCGGCTCGGGACGGTGAACGGCAGCGCCAGCAGGACCGCCGCGAACAGCGCGGCGGCCAGGGCGAACCAGCGTGCGGGCTTGGGGTGGACCAGCAGGTCGCGCGCGGGGACGAGGGTCTGCCTGCCCAGGACGACCGGCGGCGGCCCGGCGTCCACCAGCGTTGCCCGCACCGGGATGTCCAGCGTCTCGCGCGGCACCGAAGGGTGGGTGGCCGGGCGGGTGCCGGCCGCCGACACCCGCGGCGTCAGGTGCAGCGGCAGGCCGACCCGCATCAGCCAGTCCGGACCGAACACCCCGGCCGCCGCGCCCGCCAGGTCGATCGCGAACGTCTCCGCGTTGCGGTACCGGGTGTGCGGTTCGCGCTCGATGCCGCGCATGACCACCTGCGCGAGCGGCGCGGGCACCTCCGTGAGCGGGCGGGGCGCCTGGTGGACGTGCCGCTGGATCATCGCCAGCGCGCCGCCGCCGCTGTCGAACGGCAGGCGTCCGCTGAGCAGTTCGTAGAGCACGGTGGCCAGCCCGTACACGTCGGCGGCGGGGCTGAGCGGGTTGCCCAGCGCCTGCTCCGGCGACAGGTAGGCGGGCGTGCCGAGCACCTGGCCGCCGTGCGTCACCAGCGTCGCGCCCTCGCTGACCACCTGCGAGATGCCGAAGTCGGCCACCTTCAGCGCGCCCTGGGCCGTGAACAGCAGGTTCTTCGGCTTCACGTCGAGGTGCAGGACGCCCGCGCCGTGCGCGGCGTGCAGGCCGGACAGCGTGGCCAGGGCGAGCGCGCACGACTGGGCGGGCGTGAAGCCGTGCTCGGAGAACTTCGACCAGACCGTGCCGCCGTCCAGCTTCTCCATGACCAGCAGGTGCTCGCCGTGGTCCTGCACGTAGTCGTAGACCGGCACGATGT
Source organism: Actinosynnema sp. CS-041913 (assembly GCF_050942485.1). Lineage (NCBI taxonomy): Bacteria > Bacillati > Actinomycetota > Actinomycetes > Pseudonocardiales > Pseudonocardiaceae > Actinosynnema > Actinosynnema sp. CS-041913. The sequence continues at coordinate 6,691,624 of NZ_CP192037.1, forward strand.
GCGGGTGGTCCAGCCGGGCCAGCAGCCGCGCCTCGTGCTCGAACCGGGCGCTCATCCGGGCGTCCTCGGCGAGCATTCGCGGCAGCCGCTTGACGGCGACCGGCCGGCCCAGCGGCCGGTGCACCCCCTCGTACACGACACCCATGCCGCCGTGCCCGATCCGCGGGCCGATGTCGTACTGCGGCAGGGCCGCGACCACGCTGGGGCTGGGCGCCGTCGTCACGCCGCACCGCCCGGCAGCGGACGGGTGATGCGCTGGGTGGCCTCCGGGTCGACCGGCGGGTCCGCCGCCGGGTGGGGCGTCAGGTAGCCGAGCGCGAACGCCGCCGCCGCCGCGCCGAGGATGAACGGGATCTCGGCGGCCGGGGACGGCGCCACCACCCGCAGGACGGACAGCGAGATCACCGCGACCAGCCCGGTGCCGATGCCGGCGGGGAGGAACTGCATGGCGCGCTGCCACCGGTTGGCCGGCAGCCGGCGGCGGGCCAGTGCCCACAGGGCGCCGATCCAGGCGAGCGCGGTCAGCCCGAACACCGCGATGCCGAAGATCCCGTACACCGACCACAGCGAGCCGCGCACGTCGCCCGTGGTGCCGATGGCCGCGATGACCTCGCGCTGGGCGTCCAGCACCTCGATCTCCGTGGGCAGCAGGCCGGTGGCCTGGGCGCCGAGCTGGCCCAGGTCGAGGACGAAGGCCTTGGTGACGCTCTCCTGGGCCGGGACGTCGAACGGCACCGTGGTGTCGTAGGAGAAGAAGGTGAGCGCCAGGGCCGTGCCGGACAGGCGGACGGTCTTGACGTGGCGCACCGTGTCCGTTGTGTTGTGGACGGTTACCGAGACCCTCGACGAGCCGGACGGGTCCAGCACTAGTTCGTGCGAGCCGACCGGGCGGCCGTCCACGGTGGCGCTCAGCGTGACCGTGTCGGGGGCGGTCAGCGTGACCGTGTCCGAGGCGGTCAGGGTGGCGGTGTCCGGGGCGGTCAGGGTGGCGGTGTCGGGGGCGGTCAGGGTGGCGGTGTCGGGGGCGGTCAGGGTGGCGGTGTCGGGGGTGGCGTGGGCCGTGGGCGCCAGGAGGATCCCGGTGATACCGGTGAGGAGCAGTAAACCGACCCTGCTCATAATGCGTCTCACAGGGGCACCTCGAAGTTCAGGGACGCGGACGAGTCCGGGAGTCGGCATGCGATCGGCAGGAACACTAGCTCTACTCGGTGCCGTCGCCTATGGCGTTACCGCCTTCTTGTCCACTCCGGCCTCGGCGCAGCAGGCGCCGGCCATCACGCTCACGCCGAACACCGGTGCTCCGGGGGCCGGGTTCACCGTCGGTTGGGTCGGGTTCTCCTGGGATCCCGACTGCTACCAGCGGATGCAACTGTTGTGGGACAGCGCCAGTACCGTGTTGGCCACGCCCTGGCAGAGTTATCGCGGGTCGGTTGCCGTGGCTGTGCCTGCTTCGGCTGCTGCCGGGGCTCACACCGTTGTGTTGCGCACTACTTGTCGTGGGAGCATCGCCCGGAACACGTTCACGGTGGTGGTGGCTCCTCCTACTACTTCCCCGCCGGTGGTGACCACTACGTCGGTGCCTGTGGTTACTACTACTTCGGTGCCGGTGGTTACTACTACTGCCTCTTCTCGAACTACTACGACTACTACTGGTTCGAGTTCGAGTAGTTCGGTGCCTGCTGTCAGCTCGTCGGCTCCTTCGGCCTCGGTGTTCTTGGGTGGGGACGGGGCGTTGACGTTGGACAAGGACAACGTCCAGCCCGGGGATCCCTTGACGGCTACCGGGACCGGGTGTCGACCCGGGGCGGAGGTTCGGCTCAGTTCGTTGGGTGAGGATGTGGGGCGGGCTCGGGCCGATGGGGCCGGGACGTTCAGCACCCGGGTGGAGTTCGCGACCGTTCAGCCTGGGCGGCATGTGATCCGCGCTGATTGCGGGGTGATCCTGGTGGGGAGTGTGGATGTGGCGTTGACCAGTTCCACCGGTGGGTCCGCCTCGACCCTGGCGGTGTTGGTGTTCTTCCTGCTGGTCGGGGTTACCTTGCTGCGTCGGCAGTTCAGTGCGTTTCGTCGGGCGGTTTAGGGTTGTGGTCTCAGGTTCTGGTTCCGGGATTGTCGGTGGTGCGTGGGAGAATTGATATCGGGGGCCGGGGGCCACGCCTGGGTTGGTTTTGGTGTTGAGTGTTGGGCTGTGTGGCGTTGGTCGAAAGATCACAAGCGTCCTCGCCGGACTGGCAGGCCGCCAAGGATGATCACAAGTGCCAGGGCGTCGTGTCATCCCCGTATGGCCTGGTCAAAGACCACCACCCTTGTCCAGGGAGCGCAAGCGAAAAGCGTGCTTGCACTCCCTGGACAAGCGCGGTTCCCTGCGGGCAGGCCATACGGGGATGACACGCAGCCCACCGCTCGGTGTGCGCGCTGCGCGCGCCACTGCGTCGAGCGGAGTCGGCCGGGGCGGAGAGTGCGGAGCGCGGCGCGGGTTCGAGCGGGAAGTGCGGGGGTGTGGCCCTTAGATTAGACGGCGGCGGCCCCCGTGGTGGGTCCACGGGGGCCGTTGACGCGTTGGCGTTAGGGCTCTTCGCGTTGCTTGCGCAGCTTGGTCAGCGCCTCTTCCAGGATCGCCTCGCCGTCCGCGTCGGAACGGCGCTCCTTTACGTATGCCAAGTGCGTCTTGTACGGCTCGTTGCGCGGAGGAGCAGGGGGCGCCTGCTCGTCCCTGCCCGCCGGCAGACCGCACCGGGGGCAGTCCCAGTTTTCCGGGATTTCCGCTTCGACCGCGAACGACGGACGCGACTCGTGCGCGTTGGCGCACCAGTACGACACCCGACGACGGGGCGCGGACTCGCCGCGCTCCGACTCGCCCATCGGGCCTGCGCCGACGCGGGTACCGCGAATCGCGTTACCACCAGCCATCGACCCTCACACCCCCACCACGTGGATTCCCTCTGTCAGTTGACCTTGAGCAGCAGCCCGATGCCGATGATGGCGATGACCCAGATCGCGCCGACGAACAGCGTCAGGCGGTCCAGGTTCTTCTCCACCACGCTCGACCCGGACAGGCTCGACTGCATACCGCCGCCGAACAACGAGGACAGACCACCGCCACGACCTCGGTGCAGCAGCACCAGCAGGATCAACAGCACGCTGGAGACGATCAACAGGATCTGCAGAAACAGGATCATTTCTTCCTCGCTGTCAGGCAGGTGACGCCACAGAGTACCCGGTCAACTGCCGACCGTGGACCACCTCGGTGGTAGGGCATGTTCAACACATCAGGGTAGAGGTCCGCCGGCCGCGAGGGCGCACAGCTTGGTGAACTCGTCCGAGTCCAGGCTCGCACCGCCCACGAGGGCGCCGTCGATGTCCTTCTGGGCGACCAGCTCACCGATGTTGCCGGACTTCACCGAACCGCCGTAAAGCACCCGAACGGCCGAAGCCACGTCCTCGCCGTACAGCTCGGCGAGCTTGACCCGCAGCGCGGCGCACACCTCCTGCGCGTCGGACGACGAAGCCACCTTGCCGGTGCCGATCGCCCACACCGGCTCGTAGGCGATGACGACGTCCTTCGCCTGCTCCGCGGTCAGACCCTTGAGGCCCGCCACCAACTGGTCGGTGCAGTGCGTGACGTGGTTGCCCGCCTCGCGGACGTCCAGCCGCTCGCCCAGGCAGAAGATCGGCGTGACGCCGTGCTTGAGCGCGGCCTTGACCTTCTTGTTGACGAGCGCGTCGTCCTCGTGGTGGTACTCGCGCCGCTCGGAGTGGCCCACGGTCACGTAGGAGCAGCCGAGCTTGGCCAGCATCAGGCCGGACACGTCACCGGTGTACGCGCCCGAGTCGTGCGGCGAGAGGTCCTGGGCGCCGTACTTGAGCAGCAGCTTGTCGCCGTCGACCAGGGTCTGGATGGACCGGATGTCGACGAACGGCGGCAGCACCGCCACCTCGACCTTGGCGAAGTACTTCTCCGGCAGCGAGAAGGCGATCTTCTGCACCAGGGCGATGGCCTCCAGGTGGTTGAGGTTCATCTTCCAGTTGCCCGCGATGAGCGGCTGGCGCGCGGCCATCAGGCACCGCCTTCGGTGGGGTCGTCCGCCAGCACCGCGACGCCCGGGAGTTCCTTGCCTTCCAGGAATTCCAGGGACGCCCCGCCGCCGGTGGAGATGTGCGAGAAGCCGTCTTCGGGCAGGCCGAGCGCGCGCACGGCGGCGGCCGAGTCGCCGCCGCCGACGACGGTGAACGCGTCGCTCTTCACGAGCGCCTCGGCGACCGCCCGGGTGCCGCCGGCGAACGCCTCGAACTCGAAGACGCCCATCGGGCCGTTCCAGAACACGGTCTGGGCGTCGGCCAGCTTCGCCGCGAACAGCTTCTGCGACTCCGGACCGATGTCCAGGCCCTGCCGGTCGGCGGGGATCGCGGTCGCGGCCACGACGTCGTAGTCGGCGTCGGCGGCGAAGTCGGTCGCGGCCAGCACGTCGACCGGCAGCACCAGCTCCACGCCGCGGGCCTCGGCGTCCCGGAGGAAACCGGCCACCTGCTCCACCTGGTCTTCCTGGAGCAGCGACCGGCCGACCTCGTGGCCCTGGGCCTTGAGGAACGTGTACGCCATGCCGCCGCCGATGAGCAGGCGGTCGACCTTGGTGAGCAGGTTCGCGATGACGCCGAGCTTGTCGGACACCTTCGCTCCGCCGAGCACCACCACGTACGGGCGCTTCAGATCGTTGGTGAGCTTGTGCAGCACCTCGACCTCGGCCAGCACCAGGTTGCCCGCGTAGTGCGGCAGCCGCTTCGCCACGTCGTACACCGACGCCTGCTTGCGGTGCACGACGCCGAAGCCGTCGGAGACGAACGCGTCCGCCTTCGCCGCCAGCTCGTCGGCCAGCGCGCCGCGCTCGGCGTCGTCCTTGCTGGTCTCGCGCGGGTCGAAGCGGATGTTCTCCAGCAGCACCACGGTGCCGTCGCCGGCCGCCTCGGTGCCGAGTTCGACCTTCCGGCCGAGCAGCTCGCCCAGCCGCTCGGCGACCGGGGCGAGGGAGAACGCGGGATCGGGCTCGCCCTTGGGGCGGCCCAGGTGGGCGGCGACGAGGACGCGGGCGCCCGCGTCGGCCAGCGCTTCGAGGGTGGGCGCCGACGCGCGGACGCGTCCGTCGTCGGTGATCTTGTCGCCGTCGAGGGGGACGTTCAGGTCGGCACGCACCAGCACGCGCCGACCCGACACACCCTCGGCGATCAGGTCACTCAGAGTCTTCACAACCGGTCTTTCCGCTCGGTGGCCGTCGACAGGGGCGGTCAGAGCTTGCTGGCGACCAGGTTGACCAGGTCGGCGAGGCGGTTGGAGTAGCCCCACTCGTTGTCGTACCAGCCGACGACCTTCACCTGGTCGCCGATGACCTTGGTCAGCGGCGCGTCGTAGATGCAGGACGCCGGGTCGGTGACGATGTCGCTCGACACGATCGGGTCCTCGTTGTAGCGGAGGTAGCCCTTGAGCGCGCCTTCGGCGGCGGCCTTGTAGGCGGCGTTGACCTCCTCCACGGTGGTCTCGCGGCCGACCGTCACGGTGAGGTCGGTGGCCGAGCCGGTCGGCACCGGCACGCGCAGCGCGTAGCCGTCCAGCTTGCCCTTCAGGTCGGGCAGGACCAGGCCGATGGCCTTCGCGGCGCCGGTGCTGGTGGGCACGATGTTCAGCGCGGCGGCGCGGGCGCGGCGCAGGTCCTTGTGCGGCGCGTCCTGGAGGTTCTGGTCCTGGGTGTACGCGTGGATGGTGGTCATCAGGCCACGCTCGACGGTGAACGCGTCGTGCAGCACCTTGGCCAGCGGAGCCAGGCAGTTCGTGGTGCACGAGGCGTTGGAGATGACGGTCTGCGAACCGTCGTACTGGTCGTCGTTCGCGCCCAGCACCACGGTGAGGTCCTCACCCTTGGCCGGCGCGGAGATGATGACCTTTTTGGCGCCACCCTCGTCGACGTGCTTGCGCGCGGCGGCGGCGTCGGTGAAGAACCCGGTCGACTCGACCACGACGTCGACGCCGAGGTCCTTCCAGGGCAGCTTGCCGGGGTCGCGCTCGGCCAGCGCCTTGATGGTCTTGCCGTCGACCTCGATACCCTCGTCGTTCACCTTCACGTCGTGCGGGAGCCGACCGAGGATGCTGTCGTACTTCAGGAGGTGGGCCATCGTCTTGACGTCACCGAGGTCGTTGAAGGCGACGATCTCGATGTCGTGCCCGCTGGCCTGAACGGCGCGCCAGAAGTTGCGACCGATGCGGCCGAAACCATTGACACCTACGCGAACCGTCACGGTGAGTCTCCTCGATACTCGACTGGCGATGCGCCAGGGGGCGTGCGGAAGGGCTGCGAGCAGCCGCGAACCAGCCTAGCCTCCACGCTGCGTCCCTGGTCACGTGGATCACCAGGATCTCTTTATCGAACAAGAAAATCCAGCGTTACCGTTCAGTAACCACACGACGGGTAACGCCAAGCCCCCGACCCAGCCCGTCACGCACACGCGAAGCTCGCGCGCCGGCGCACAAGCCGGGCCTCGTGTCCTCCCGTATGGCCTCGGCGCAGCCCAGGCATACGTGTCAAGGGGTCCGGAAACACAAAAGAGCCACCGCAAAAGCCTCCCGGAGGGCCCCTTGGCGCGTGTGGTTGCCCTCTGCGCCGTAGTGGCTGTGAGCAGGCAGTTTGGTGAGGTGCGTACCGCGCCGGGACTCCCAGGGGAGCACCAATCTCACAGGGAGTCCTGGGCCTGGCCACGATCGAGCCGCGCAAGCGCAAGGACGGCACCACCGCGTACCGCCTGAAGTGGAGGTACAGCGGGGGCCGCGACGGTGCGCCGCAGAGCATCACTTACGACGACCACGGCGACACCAAGTCCATGCGGGGCGCGGTTGAGGCGCTACGGCACCTGGTCTACGACGACTTGCGTGTGCTGACGTTCGAGTTGGTGACCGGGCAGCGTCAGGTGAGCTACACCGGTCCCACGTTCGGTCAGGCCGTTGAGGCGTACGTGTCCACGCGGACGCGGGCCCGCACGGACACGAAGGAGCTGTACCGGCGCACGCTCACGTGTCGGGCGGGCAGCCTGTTGTCCCGGCCGATCGAGAGCGTCAACGACGACGACATTCGGCGGGTGTTGGCCGAGATCACCGATGCGGGGAACCAGGCCGGACAGGCCGAGGTCGTTGGCGTTGCCACCGTGTGCGACTTCCACGAGCTGGACGACGGTGGACACGGCCGCGTCTCCGGGCTGGTGGACGCGGTGGCCCTGTTCCACGTCGAACGCCAGGTTGACGAGTCCGTCCATCGTGGACAGTTTACGCCATGCCTGCTGGAGTTCTTCCCTGGCATGGAAGGCGTGGCCGTCGCTGAAGTCGGCCGGGATCATCGCGGCCGGCTCGGCCAGGTCGTCACTGCGTGCGGCCAAGGCGTTCTCCGTTGGTCAGTCGGTGGTCGTCTCGTCCGGGCGCGAATGCAGTGCGTTACGAACTTGCCAACTTGCCAAGGTCTAGGGAGAGGTGGCAAGTCGGGGTGGCAAGCCGAGTACGGGTGCGACTTGCCCGCTTGTTCTACGCCTGGGCAAGTGGGCAAGTTCGCCACTGTCCGTGTCGTCCCGGTGACTGTCGTACCCCTGTGCCACGCTGACGCCGGGGAGAGGGGGTAGGGGGTGGCGTCAGTCGGGGACGTGGCCGCAGGGGTCCGGGCCGCGTGCGAGAAAGGCGGGCAGGCGCGCACGGCGTTGGAGCAAGCGGAAGACCTGGCCCAAGAGGCACACGCCATGTTGGCCCGCGCGTTGGAAGGCGCGCACCACCTCGAAGCGGACGCGGCACAGGTGTTGGCCGCATTCACGGGGATGGTGGACGCGTGCAAGGGCTACCTGTGGCCACTGCTCAACGAAGCGGTGAAAGGGGCCGAGAGCTACGCGGACCGCCTGGCGGCCGAGAGCACCCCCGCGCCGGCCCCCACCTCTCAGCGGCCCGCACAGCCACCGCAACAGCCACCCACGGCACAGCCGCAGCAGCCCCCGGCCCGCCAGTCCGAAGCGGCAGACCCGCCCACGATGCCGCGTGAACGAGTGGAAGCGATCCGCCGTACCTTGCCCCCACCCGTTGTCACCGGGAGTGGACAGAAGACCGTAGGGCAGTGGATCAATTCGGCGGACGGCACGGCCGAGCCGGTCACGAGTGGGTTCGACCAGCGTTCGGCGTTGGTGCAGAGCCAACTGGCGCGCATGGGATTGTCGGCGGGTACGCGTCGATCCGGTGACGTGGAAATGAAGGTGGCCGCGTACATGGTGGCGAACGGGATCAGGCACGCGGAGGTGGTCGTCAACAACACCCCGTGCTTGCGACACGAGGTCGCATGCGTCAAGTGGATCAGCCGAATGGAGGTCCGATGATATCGGATGGATGATCCCGGATTTGTGTCCGTGAGTCCGTCCCCGCTTCCGACGTGCGTCGCTGGTAACGGCGGGGTGCGAAGCTCGGATGAAAGCCGAAGGGCTCCCGTTCCATCCGGGGGCCACGGGCAAGGGGAAGACCGGACGGGTGAATGCAGTGAACCTTCAGCGACGCCGCGTTATGTTGGACCCTCGCGGATGGGAAGTCGGAGCGGGGTACAGGACTGGCCGCAGAGAAGCGGCAGGTGCCGGTCATGGAGCATGGGTTGACCGGATGGACACCACCGTCCCGCGGTTCAGGAGGCACCCACCCCGGTCGGATCTTGCGCATGCGGAACGTGGTAACCCCGTCGAGGTCCACGGTTATTTCCCGTGGTAGGCCGATCGTGAGAGAGGCGGAATTCCCCGGCGGGATCGGGATGGTCCGGGAAGCGAATGCCGACGGTCGAAAGGCGACGGGAAACTGTACACGTCGTTCCGGTTTTCTCCATGTCGGAGTGTGCGGCCAACCGGTCGGATACGGGCGGGTGCCCGGCCCGAAAGGGAGCTGACGCGGATCAGGTGAGCCTGTGGGAGTGGAGGTGACGCGATGCCCGAACCGAAGGATAAGTTGGACACCACCCCGGCGGGGTCGGTGAACGGACCGGAGGACGGCTTCCTCGACTGGGACGCGGTGGATTTCCGTGCAGCCGAGAAGCAGGTACGGCGGCTGCGTCAGCGCATTTTCACGGCGAGTCGTGCGGGGGACCTGAAGAAGGTCCGCAATTTGCAGAAGTTGATGCTGCGCAGCCGTTGTAACACTCTGGTGAGTGTGCGGCGGGTGACGCAGGTCAACGCGGGCCGCCGGACGGCGGGAATCGACGGCCGGTAGTGGCCTTCGACGACCAGCGCGCCGTGCTGACCTGGTGGGTTCACCGCCAGGTGAGACCATGGAGGGCGAAGCCCGTCCGGCGGGTGTACATTCCGAAAGCCAATGGGAGGCAGCGCCCGCTCGGTATTCCGGTGGTGGTGGACCGTCTGCTGCAAGCACGTATGGTCAACGCGTTGGAACCAGAATGGGAGGCCCGGTTCGAGCCTCGTTCCTACGGGTTCCGGCCGGGGCGCGGCTGTCACGACGCGATCGCCCAGATATTCCAGTCCTCACGCGGGCGCAATCCGCTGCGGCGGTGGATTCTGGACGCGGACCTGGCAGCGGCGTTCGACCGCATCGACCACGGTCACCTGCTGGAAGCGCTCGGGACGGTTCCCGGCAGCGACCTGATCAGGCAGTGGCTGAAAGCCGGTGCGATCGACGGCGGGCGGTTCGTCCCGACCGGGGAGGGAACTCCCCCGGGCGGGGTGATCAGCCCATTGTTGCTCAACATCGCGCTGCACGGGATGGAGGAAGCCGCAGGCGTACGGTATCGGAATCTCGTCGGCAGGATCGGCTACACCGAACCCGGCTCGCCGATTCTCGTGCGTTACGCCGACGACCTGGTCGTGCTGTGTCATACACGGGAACAGGTCGAACAGGTGAAAGCTCGACTGGCGAAGTGGCTGGCACCGAGGGGGCTGTCGTTCAACGAGGACAAGACACGTGTGTCCCACCTCGACGGCGAGGGCTATGACTTCCTCGGGTTCCATGTTCGCCGTTACAACGGCAAACTGCTGATCAAACCCAGTCGGGATGCGGTGGCCAGGATCAGGAGACGGTTGCGTGCCGAGGTATTGTCCCGCAACGGGGACAATGTCCCGGCGTTGCTGCGCGCGCTCAACCCGATCGTGCGCGGCTGGTCGGCCTACTACCGTACCGTGGTGTCCAAGAAAGTGTTCCACGACCTGGACAACTATGTGTTCCACTTGCTCTACAAGTGGGGGCTGCGCCGTCACCCGAGGAAGTCGAGACGGTGGATCGTCTCGCGCTACTTCGGCAGGTTCCACTCGGCCAGGAACGACTACTGGGTGTTCGGCGACCGGGACACCGGCGCACATATCCGGAAGTTCAACTGGACGAAGATCGTTCGACATGTGATGGTGATCGGCACGGCCTCGGTGGACGACCCCACTATGGCCGATTACTGGGCGGCCCGTCGCCGCAAATCGGCCCCACCGGTCGACAGGACGACCCTGCTGCTGCTCAAACAACAGCAGGGCAGGTGCTGGGTCTGCGGCGACTACCTGCTCTACGCCGATCACCAGCCAGGAAGCCCACAGGAATGGGAACAGTGGCTGCGGGTGGTCAAGAAAGCGATCCACGCAGGACAGATCGCCTCGGAACCGCCGCACAAGACGAACAGGGAACCGATCCGCCTCATACACGCCTACTGTCGGACACAGTTCCGGCAACAGGATTCGCAAACCGCACGACAGCCTCCAGGGCTTGCTTGAGCCGGATGCGGCGAAAGTCGCAAGTCCGGTTCTGAGGGGGCGGGGACGCAGCAATGCGTCCCCGCTACCCGGCCGCAACTTTCCCGAGAGTTGCGACACCCTGATACCCGTCCTGTTGCCGGAAGGCTTCACGCTCACGGTGCACGGACAGGCAGCTAATGGCACCCGTTTCCAGAAATGCTACACAGGAGGAGCCGAACCGTGGTGGCGCTGATCGCAGCGTATGACCCCGACAGCGAAGAACCGACGACCTTGACCACGGCGGCTGAGCTGGACGACGTGTTGGACCGGGTCGCCGCATGGGGACACCGGGCCCTCATTGAGTTCCGGTTGGCCGAGCCGGCGGATAAGAACGCCCGACAGTTGGCGCTGAGCGCGGGACTGCACGGCGCGTCGGACCGGGGAACGCTGATCTACTCGTCACCGGCCGGGGTGTGGTTCAGCAAGGCGTCACCCGGTCCGGAGTGGGAACCCGCCGAACGGATCTTGTACTACTACATGAGCGCGGACACCGAATACCCACCCGATTCGGAAATCCCGCTGGACCTGGTACGCCGGGCCGTCCACGACTACATGACCAACGGCGGCCAACAGCCGAGCGGCCCCGACTGGCACACGCCACCCCCGTGGTATCCCACGGCGTTCAAGTAGCCCGGCCCCGAGCCCCCCGAGTAGCGCCGGACCCGGCCGATCACCGACCGGCCGCCACTCGCCAGATCAGGCCGCTACCGGCCGCTGCGGACCGCCCTGACCAGCGTCAACGCTGGTCAGGGCGCCGAGGGACAACAAAGGTTGCCTCTGGCAGGCCCTACGGGAGGACACGACGCCCTTCCCTCCCCGGAGGCCTGCCCAGCGGCGAGCGCCCGCTTTTAGCTCGTAGACCAAAGCAGAAGCGACCCTCAGACCTCAGACCTCGGCCTCCAACATGTCCGCCGTGACGGCCGACTCCGTGTCCGGCATCCCCAACTCCTTGGCCCGCTTGTCCGCCATGGCGAGCAACCGCCGAATCCGCCCGGCCACCGCGTCCTTGGTCATCTGGGGATCGGACAACTGCCCCAACTCCTCCAACGAGGCCTGCCGGTGCGCCAACCGCAGCGCCCCGGCGGCGGCCAGGTGATCAGGAGCCTCCGGCCCGAGGATCTCCAACGCCCGCTGCACCCGAGCCGCCGCCGCGACCGCCGCCCGAGCCGACCGCCGCAGGTTGGCGTCGTCGAAGTTGGCCAGCCGATTGGCGGTGGCGCGCACCTCGCGGCGCATCCGGCGCTCCTCCCAGGCCAGCACGCTGTCGTGCGCGCCCAGCCGGGTCAGCATCGCCCCGATGGCGTCGCCGTCCCTTATCACCACCCGCTCCGCACCGCGCACCTCGCGGGACTTGGAGCCGATGCCCATCCGCCGGGCAGCGCCGACCAGGGCCAGCGCCGCCTCCGGGCCGGGGCAGGTGACCTCCATGGACGACGAGCGGCCGGGTTCGGTCAGCGAGCCGTGGGCCAGGAAGGCGCCCCGCCAGGCCGCCTCGGCGTCGCAGACGCCGCCGGACACGACGGGCGCGGGCAGGCCGCGGACCGGACGGCCGCGGGGGTCCAGCAGGCCGGTCTGGCGGGCCAGGCCCTCGCCGTCCTTCACGACCCGGACCACGAACCTGGTGCCCTTGCGCAGCCCGCTGGACGTGATGGTGAAGACGTCCGACTGGTGCCCGTACAGCTCGTGGATCTCGCGGCGCAGCCGCCGGGCCGTCGAGCCCAGGTCCAGCTCCGCCTCGACCACGACCCGCCCGCCCACGATGTGCAGGCCGCCGGCGAACCGCAGGAGGGACGCGACCTCCGCCCGGCGGCAACAGGTCTTGGCGACGGCCAGCCTGCTCAGCTCGTCCTTGACCGCCGACGTCATCGCCACGGCTCATCGCCTCCCCTGGTCTCGCGTTCTTCCTGGAGCGTTGTACTTGACGGCCCCGGAGCCGCCGCAGGCAGGCCGTCCAACGCACGGCGAATGCCCGACGCCAGGGCGGCCGGGTCGTGGCGGTCCGGGAAACCCGGCAGCGCGATCGGCGCCAGGTGCGCCGCAGCGCCGAGAGCTGCGGCGGCCCGCCGCAGCCGGTCCGGGACGGGCACGGCGTCGACGTCCGCGATGACGGCGTCCACCCGCAACGTGGGCGCGTGCTCGCACAACACGTCCAGGTGCAGTTCCGGGGAAAAGCCGGCGGTTTCCCCCGGTTGGGGGACCAGGTTGAGCACCACGACCTTCTTCGCCGACGTGCGGGTCAGGGCGTCGTTCAGCTCCGGCACCAGCAGGTGCGGCAGCACGCTGGTGAACCACGACCCCGGCCCCAGCAGCACCACGTCGGCGTTGAGCACCGCTTCCACGGCCTCCGCGCACCCCCGCGGCGGCTCGCCCGGACCGCCCGGACCGTGCAGGCGGATCCGCTGCACCCGGCCCGGCGTGGTCGCGATCGCCACTTGGCCCCGGATGCGGCGCACCACCTCGGCGTCCTCGTCCAGGCCCGTCACGTCCGCCTCGATCTCCAGCGGCTCGGTGCACATCGGCAGCACCCGGCCCCGGACGCCGAGCAGCCGCCCGGCCTCCGCCAGCACCGCCACCGGGTCGCCGAGCTGCTCCAGCAGCCCGGCCAGCACGAGGTTGCCGATCGCGTGGCCCGCCAGCGCGCCGGTGCCGCCGAACCGGTGCTGGAACAGCCGCGCCCACAGCGCGCCGCTGCCATCGTTGTCGGCCAGCGCGACCATCGCCTTGCGCAGGTCGCCGGGCGGCAGCAGGCCGAGTTCCCGGCGCAGCCGCCCGGACGAGCCGCCGTCGTCGGCGACCGTCACCACCGCCGTCACGTCGTCGGTCACCCGGCGGAGGGCGGTGAGCGTGACGTGCAGTCCGCGCCCACCGCCCAGTGCCACCGCGGTCCAGCCGGCCGTTCGCGAACTCACTCGCGTCCCAGGTCCCGGTGGACGACCTTCACGGCCATGCCGTCCTCGGTGGCCAGCCGCGAGGCCAGCTCCTCGGAGATGGCCACGCTGCGGTGCTTGCCGCCGGTGCAGCCGACGGCCAGCGTCAGGTACCGCTTGCCCTCCCGCCGGTAGCCGGCGCCGATCAGCCGCAGCAGCTCGTGGTAGCGGTCCAGGAACTCCTCCGCGCCCTCCTGGGTGAGCACGTAGTTCCGCACCTCGCCGTCCAGGCCGGTCTGCTCGCGCAGCTCCGGGATCCAGAACGGGTTCGGCAGGAACCGCACGTCCATGACCAGGTCGGAGTCCATCGGCAGGCCGTACTTGTAGCCGAACGACAGCACCGTCACGCGGGTCCTGGTCGCCGACTCGGTGCCGAACGTGTCCTCGATCTTGGCGCGCAGTTGGTGCACCGACAGCGCGGACGTGTCCAGCACCAGGTCCGCCTCCTCGCGCAGCGGCGTGAGGAGGATCCGCTCGGCCTCGATGCCGTCCGCCAGCCGTCCGTCCGCCTGCAACGGGTGGCCCCGCCGCACCGACTCGAACCGCCGGATCAGCACGTCGTCGGTGGCCTCCAGGAACAGCACCTTCGGCTTGTAGCCGCGGGCGTCCAGGTCCTTGATCACCGCCGCCAGGTCCTCGGTGAACGCGCGGCTGCGCACGTCCATCACGACCGCGACCCTGGTGATGGCCCCCCGCGCCTGCGCGCCCAGCTCCACCATCGTCGCGATCAGCTCGGGCGGCAGGTTGTCCACCACGAACCAGCCCAGGTCTTCCAGGCACTTCGCGGCGGTGCTCCGGCCCGCCCCCGACAGGCCCGTCACCACCGCGACCTCGATGCCGGACTTCTCGCCGGCCTGTGCGCTCACTTGTGCTCCCTCTGCTGGTCGGCTCGGCCGACACCCTCGCTACCGGCCGCGCCCAACGTCGCGTGCACGGCCTCCGCGGTGCGCCTGCCCACACCAGGCACCCCGCTGATCTCCTCGACGCTCGCCTCCCGCAACTTCTTCAGCGAGCCGAAATGCCTGAGCAGCGCGGCTTTCCGCGTCTGCCCCAGCCCCGGCACGTCGTCCAGTGCCGAGGTCGTCATGCGCTTGGACCGCTTCTGCCGGTGGTAGGCGATGGCGAACCGGTGCGCCTCGTCGCGCACCCGTTGCAGCAGGTAGAGGGCTTCGCTGGTGCGGGGCAGGATCACCGGGTCCGGCTCGCCGGGCACCCACACCTCCTCCAGCCGCTTCGCCAGCCCGACCACGGCCACGTCCGTGATGCCGAGTTCGGCCAGCACGTCCGACGCCGCCTGCGCCTGCGGCGCGCCGCCGTCGACCACCAGCAGGTTCGGCGCGTACGCGAACCGGCGCGGCTTGCCCGTCTCCGGGTCGATGCCGGGCAGCGGGCCGTCGGGCCGGTCCGCGTTCTCCCGCAGGTACGCCTGGAACCGCCGCCGCACGACCTCGGCGATCGAGCCCACGTCGCCCTGCTCCGCCCCCTCGCGGATCGCGAAGCGCCGGTACTCGGACTTGCGCGCCAGGCCGTCCTCGAACACCACCAGCGACGCCACCACGTCCGTCCCCTGGACGTGGCTGATGTCCGTGCACTCGATGCGCAGCGGCGCGCTGTCCAGCCCCAGGGCGTCCTGCAGCTCCTGCAACGCCGCCGACCGGGCCGTCAGATCGCCCGCACGACGCAGTTTGTGCTGCTGGAACGCCTCCTTCGCGTTGCGCTCGACGGTCTCCATCAGCGCCCGCTTGTCACCGCGCTGCGGCACCCGCAGCACGGCCTTCCCGCCCCTCAGGTCGCCGAGCCACTTCTCCACGGCGGCGGCGTCGTCGGGCAGCTCGGGCACCAGCACCTCGCGCGGCACGGGCGCGGACTCCACACCGCTGGCCCGCGCCGACTCCACCTGCTCACCGTAGAACTGGGTGACGAACTGGTCGACCAGCGCCGCGACGCCGGTGTCCTCCACCTTGTCCACGACCCAGCCGCGCTGCCCGCGCACCCGTCCGCCGCGCACGTGGAAGACCTGGACGGACACCTCCAGGTCGTCCTGGGCGAACGCGACGACGTCCGCGTCCGTGCCGTCGCCGAGGACCACGGCCTGCTTCTCCAGGGCCCGCTTGAGCGCCGCCTGGTCGTCCCGCAGCCGGGCGGCCTTCTCGAACTCCAACTCCTCGGCGGCGGCCGTCATCTCCTTCTCCAGACGGCGCACCATGGCGTCGGTCTTGCCCGCGAGGAAGTCGCAGAAGTCCTCGACGATGTCCCGGTGCTGGTCGGCGTCGACCCGGCCGACGCACGGGGCGGAGCACTTGTCGATGTAGCCGAGCAGGCAGGGGCGGCCGATCTGGCCGTGCCGCTTGAACACGCCGGCCGAGCAGGTGCGGGCCGGGAAGACGCGGAGCAGGAGGTCGAGGGTCTCGCGGATCGCCCAGGCGTGCGCGTACGGGCCGAAGTACCGGACGCCCTTCTTCCGGGGGCCGCGGTAGACGTGCAGGCGGGGGAACTCCTCGTTGAGCGTCACGGCCAGCACGGGGTAGGTCTTGTCGTCCCGGTACCGGACGTTGAACCGGGGGTCGAACTCCTTGATCCAGTTGTACTCCAACTGGAGAGCCTCGACCTCGGTGCCGACGACGGTCCACTCGACACCGGCGGCGGTGGTCACCATCTGCCGGGTGCGCGGGTGCAGGCCGGCGACGTCGGCGAAGTACGAGTTCAGCCGCTGGCGCAGGCTCTTGGCCTTCCCGACGTAGATCACGCGGCCACCCGCGTCACGGAACTTGTACACGCCGGGGGCTTCGGGGATGGTGCCTGTCGCAGGGCGATAGGTCGACGGGTCGGCCACTCGACAAGACTACGTGCGACCACCGACAATCGATCCGGCACGGTCCTGGACGGGCGGTGGGCGACTCACTTCGGTGGTCGCGGGCGGGTGCTCGGGTCGAACGAAACCCGAGTGACCATGAGCACGTCGAACGCCCCTGCGAGCGCGACGCCGCCGCCGACCGAAGCGCGAGACTTCGCGAGGTCGGGGCCGGGCTGTGCGCCGACGCGTAGCCGACCCATCCCTGGACCGGGACCTCAGGGGCCGAGTTCGACTTTGAGGTCTTCCCAGAACACGCTGCCGGGCCGGGATCGGTCGCACGAGCGGCAGGACGTCAACGCGGGTCGATGTAAAACGAGGGCGTGGCATCAGCCAGCACTCTCCGGTGTCACTGACGCAGTTCCGCCTGCTGCAACGGCAGTGAACTACGTCCGGGTGTAACAGCTTTGATCCGTGTCCGATACAGGTGCAGGCTCACCGTCGACGAGCCGCACACCTATTGCCAACATGTTGCAATTGATGCTTAGTCGACCCCACATACTGACGTCGCGACCGGAACCCATCGTCGATACAGGGGCACGAGTGGGTGACGGACCCGCTCAAGCGTAACCTAACGACGTTTGGTTCTGATGAGAGAAGCTTTCTTGCAGGCCAGCAGTTGAATGAAGCTTCGCCCACACCTGACGCTTCTCAGCGGGAAATACTTCCGGTACCGAAGTGTCTCACCGTGGAAGCGCTCCCTCAAAGGTAGGATCATTCACTCTTTGGGGGCCGGTTCGCCGGCTGCAAACAGGGTGTGATTGGCTTCCGAGCGACCTGCTGCACCGCAACTGGTCGCACAACTCCATCTGCTCACCCTCGACGATCGGTGCATCTCACCGGCGGCTTGAACGCACCTCGTTCGCGGGGTGGCCTGCCCTGTACGGGGAGGTGAAATGAGCAGCGAACCTGGTTCCGACGGCAGCACGACGCCAGAGAAGCCTGAGGACGAGTCGATGCCGCCGAAGACGGACTCGACGAAGCCGAGGGACGGCACGCCGGAGGAGCGGGAGACCCAGAAGAAGGCGCGTTGGCGCGCGTGGGCCAAGACGGCCTTCTCCTGGGCACTCCGTACCGCCGTCACCTGGTGGTTTAGTCAACTGTAACCAGGTGGCGACTTGTTCAACCACGTGTGCAGAGGTGGAGGTGAGGCCTCGCCGGGCGGTGGGATGCCAGTCCCACTGCCCGGCACCACGTCCCGAGATCATCTCAGGACAGTCCTCACGCTTCTGCACACCCGGTCATAGGTCAGCCTAACGCGGCTAACCCACACGTGACCCTGAAAAATCACGTTGTGCCTGGTCACAGTGCCAACGTTACGGAGCCTTCAGTGACCAACGTCCTTGATCGGCAGCTCACGGCCGTGCCAGCGCAGCCGCCGGCTGCTCGCACCCGGGTAGCTGGTTTCCCTGAACCGCTGCTCGACGAAGACCAGGTCGCCGACCTGCTCGCCCGCCCGGGATCTCCCTCGGATGCGGACAGAGCCCTTCTTGAAGCCTTGCGAACGGAGGACTTTCACGGGCCCGCGTATCGCTTGCTCATAGATCGGTTGGCCAGCTACACCCTTCCGGTGATAACAGCATTTATCCGCACGCGCCAGATTTTTCAGGAAAGCGCCAATCATGGGCGACATGTGGCGGTGCCGCCTTGGTTTGTCCCCGAAGACGCGGACGAACTGGCCGCCGAAACGGTTGCCGAAGGATTGGCACTCCTCCAAAAGCAACTGAGAGGCGGCCGATGGAACCCTGATCACGGAGCATCGCTTACCACGTATGCAATCGGCGCCTGCATACGCTCTTTTCCAAACGTTTTTCGACGTTATGAGCGTTTCCATGGTAGCTGGCTGGAACACACGCACGCCAGCGGCGTTGCCGCGGACGACTTTCCTCAGCGATGGAGTGCTATACGTTCGGCCGAAGATACTGTCATGGCAAAACATTCCATCTCCTCAGCCCTGGCAGACTTGAGTGAGGTCAAACTTCAGGTCCTGTTCTTAAGCGCCGAGGAGGTGCCCCAATGGGAAATAGCCCAACAGCTCGGATTAACCATCAGAGCGGTAGAAGGGCAGCTTCGGCGGGCGCGGGCTGAACTGCGTGCGAGCTTGGATCGCGAATCTCGCCGATCCCCTGACATAAAATGCGCGGACTGCAACCGGAAGCGACCCTCCAGCAGATAGCATCTGTCGGCGGGTGTCGGAGTCCTGCTCGGTCGTCACCGCGATACGGCGCCACACGTGCCGGCAGTTCATCCAACGCTAGAGTCTGTCGGGCGGTGAGGCGCGCGGTGTCGTAGGCACCTCGAAGTACGGCGCCTGGTCCGGCAGCAATGCCGCCCGAATGGCTTTTCCGGAGAGCCGATTCCCGCCGCCGGACCTCGTCGCCCACCCACTGCGGGTCGGCTCCGCGCCAATCAGGCATCCGCGAGGCCCGGTCGATCGCGCGGCCCGTTCCGTCGACGTCTCAGGCCGGCACCACCTGGTCGCCCTGCACCTTCACCGGCACGGCCGTCAGGCCCTTGGTCGCCGGCCCCTTCTTCAGCGAGCCGTCGGAGGCGCCGAACTGGCTGCCGTGGTTCGGGCACGTGATGGTGCCGCCGGTCGGCGCGCCGACCGTGGTGCCCGCGTGCGGGCAGGCGGCGTCGAAGGCCTTCACCGTGTTGCCGGTGCGGGTCACGACCAGTTGGCCGCCGTCGAAGTCCACGATCACGCCGCCGCCGTCCGGCACTTCCGACAGCGACACGATGCCCTCGGCGGACGGCGTGCCGCCGCCGGTCGTGGTCGGGGGCTGGGTCGGGCCGCCGCCCGTCGTGCCGGTCGAGCCGCCGGGTGGGGAGGTGGCCGTGCCGCAGGCCGCCAGTCCGCCGGGGACGGCTAGTGCCACGAGCACGCCGCACAGCATCGAGCGACGGGACAGCCCTGGGTTCTCGGTGGTGCTCAACCGGTCCTCCGCGATGTGGTGGTGGGTGGTCGTTCGGCTACACCCGCAATACGAGACCACGCGGAGGGAGGTTCGACACTTCGATCGATATCACACTGTCGACATCGACAGGTCCGCTCGGGTCAGGCCAGCACGATGTCCTCGCCGGACACCCGCACCGCCACCTCCACCAGGCCTTTCGGCGACGGCCCGGACAGCACCGCGCCCGACGACGGGTCGAACGTGCTCCGGTGCGTCGGGCACGTGATCACGCCGGCGGCCGGCGGGTTGACGATCGTCCCCTGGTGCGGGCACGCCGGGTTGAACGCGCGGACCCCGGCCGCGGAGCGCACCACCAGGAGCTGGCCGTTGCCGGGCATCGGCACCAGCGCGCCGGCGTCCTCCGGCACGTCGGCGAGCCCGGCGACCCGGTCCCCCGTCCTGGCGGAACCCACGCCGGGCTGTCGTGCGGCGCCGGTGCCGCATCCGGTCAGGGCGAGCAGGCCGCACAGCAGCAGCGTTCGGCGTTCCACCCGCCCATCTTCACCTACTTGTCCTGGGCGGACGCCGTGCGGGCCAGCGCGAGCACCGCGGTGAACGGCGGGAACCAGTGCCGCGAGTGCGACGGCGGGTTCGCCCAGCGCAGCGAGCCGTAGCGGGTCATCGTCGGCGGCAGCGCGATCCGCTGCGGCGAGCGGACGAACTGGACCTCGGGCGGCGCCTTCAGGTGCGTGGGCAGCAAGGCGACGAGTTCGGCGAGGAAGATCCAGTGCTCCCGCGGACCCGGGATGACGGTGACGGGTCCGGCCAGCATCCTGGCCTTCAGGTCGGCCAGCACGCGGGAGCCGATCCGCGCGGGCATGGCCAGCGCGGTGGTGGCGGGGCCCAGCGGCAGGAAGACGCCCTGCTCGGTGACGGACACCTTCCAGCCCAGCAGCCGGTAACCCGCGATGGCCTCACCGAGCGCCTGCTGGTGCGCGCGGTTGCGGGGCCCGGAGCGCGGGCTTTCTGCGGTGGTCGTGGCGGTGATGCTCATCGGCGGAGGTCCCTCCCCGGTCGGGTGGAGCGGGCGGGGCGCCCGGCGCCGGGGGTCGTCCCGGCACAGGCACCTCCCGGCAGGGTGGGCGCGCCGGAGCGTGATGACCACACCGGCGGCGGGTGGGAACCATGCACCGGACGCATCAAGCCCATCCACCACACGGCGTCACCACACCCCGACACGGCGCTCCACCCGGTCTTATGCACGAGATGCATGGACTCCGCATGACATCTCGGTAGACTGCCGGGCACGCTCAGTGACGGGAGCGAGCCGATGGAACCGAGAGCTCGAAGGGCATCCAGTACCAGGCGCGCTTGCCCGTTGTGCGGAGCGCTGATCGCCGCCGACAACACGGACCGGCTCTGCCACCGGTGTCGGCGCAACGCGCGTACCGATATCTACGGCCCGCCCGAGGTCCCGGCCGACTTCTGGGACCACGAGACGATGGCCGCGGCCTTCGCCGACCGTGACATGGGAGCGGTCCTCGCCGCTTACCGCCACCACCCTCAGCACGTCAGCCGCGTCACCCAGGACCGCATGGCGTCCTGGCTGGGGATCAGCCAGGCGCAGCTTTCGCGGTACGAGACCGGTGAGAACCCGATCGACCGGATCGACCGCCTGCGCCACTTCGCGCGGGCGCTCGGCGTTCCCGGTGACCGGCTGTGGTTCGACCGAGTCGGAATCCCAAGCCAGGCAGGCCGACCCGACCAGGGCGTCCCGCCGGATGTGCTCGCCGCGGCGTGGGACGCGTCGAGCATCGCAAGATCGGTCGAGGAGACGGCGAGGAGCGACTTGGCGATCAGCAGACGAGCGGCGCTCACCGGAGCTGCCGCGGTGGCTATGGGTCCTGCTCTGGTCGAACCGCTACAGCGGTGGCTCCACCCGCTTCAGCCCCTGTCCAAGTGGTCGTCCAGCGCGGCGATCGGCGAGGAGGAGTTGGCGGCGTTGCAGCACGTCGCCGACGGGCTGCGCGGGTGGGGCGGACGAGGCGGGTACGGGCTGGCGCGCAAGGCAGTGCTCGGGCAGTTGGAGGAACTGGCCGAGCGGTTGTCACGCGCCCCGGCGGGCCCGACGACGGAACGGGCCTTCTTCATCGGCGCGGAGCTGTCGAAGGTCGCGGCGAGCATGTCGTGGGACGCGGGGATGCACGACGCGGCCCAGCGGTACTACGTGCTCGGCGTCCGCTTGGCGAAGGCGGGCCGCAACGACCCGTTCGCCGCCCTGTGCCTGGCGGCGATGGCGCGGCAGATGTTCGACCTGGGACGCCCCGAGGACGGTCTGGAGCTGGTGCAGCTCGGCCAGTACGGGACGCGGCGCAACGCGACGCCGACGTTAGAGGCGCTGCTGCGCACGCGTGAGGCGTGGGCGTACGCGCAGATGGGCCGGGTGCGTGAGTTCCACCGCGCGGTGGGGCAGGCGCAGGACAGCTTCGCGCAACGCCGGGAGGGCGCGGAGCCGTGGTGGCTGAACACCTTCGACGAGGCCGAGCTGGAGGGCGTGATCGGGGCCCGGATGCGCGACCTGGCCGGGCACGACCCGCGCCAGGCCCCGCAGGCCGAGCAGCACATCCGACGGGCGCTGGACCTGCGTGACCCCGCCCGGGTGCGCAACCGGACGTTCGACGTGATCGGTCTGGCCCGCACGCGGATGGTCGCGGGCGAGCCGGAGGAGGCCTGCGGCCTGATCCACGACGTCCTGCCCACGGCGGCGGGGCTGGCGTCCGGGCGGATCGTGCGCAAGTTGCAGGATTTCGCGAAGGAGGCCGAGCGCCACCGCGATCTGCCGGTGGTGCGGGACACCCGCGAGGCCATCCGCGGAGTTCGGACGGCCTGATGCGCGTGGGGATCACCGGGCACAGCAATCTGGTGCCCGAATGCGTCGACGCCGTGCGGACGGCTGTCCGGACGGCGCTGGAGGCCGAGGCGGCGGGCGGGCCATCCCTGGTCGGGGTGACCTGCCTGGCGCCGGGCGCGGACCAGCTATTCGCGCGGGCGGTGCTGGAACTCGGCGGGCGCGTCGAGGCCGTGCTGCCCGCGATGGACTACCGCGACAAGCTCAAGCCGGAGCGGCGGGCCGAGTACGACGAGCTGCTGGCGAAGGCGGACGTGGTCAGCGTGCTGCCGAACGAGCTGTCCGGCCGGCACGCGTACGTGATGGCGAACGAGCGGATGCTCGCGTCGGTGGAGCTGCTGATCGCGGTGTGGGACGGCGGCCCGCCGGACGGGCGCGGCGGCACCGCGGACGTGGTCGAGACGGCACGCGCCTCGGGCGTGCCGGTGGTGGTCGTGTGGCCGGAAGGAGCGAGACGGAAGTCGTAAGTAGGAATCGCGGACAATAGCTGTCCGCGTTGGCCGGCAGACTGGCCGACATGCTGGAAACGTCGGCCCGTCTGCTGAAACTGCTGTCCCTGCTCCAGGTCCGCCGCGACTGGACGGGGGCGGACCTCGCCGCGCGGCTCGGCGTCGACGTGCGGACCGTGCGGCGGGACGTCGACAAGCTGCGCAACCTGGGCTACCCGGTGAACGCCGCGCCCGGCGTCGCCGGCGGGTACCAGTTGGGCGCGGGGGCGGAGCTGCCGCCCCTGCTGCTGGACGACGACGAGGCGGTGGCCGTGGCGGTAGGGTTGCGCACGGCCGCCAACGGCACCGTCTCGGGCATCGAGGAGACGTCGGTCCGGGCGCTGGCGAAGCTGGAGCAGGTGCTCCCGTCCCGGTTGCGGCGGCGGGTCAACGCGCTGCAGGAGCACACCGTCGCGCTCACCCCGGCGGTCGCGACCGTGGACCCGCGGACGCTGACCACGATCGCCGGCGCGTGCCGGGACCACCAGCGGCTGCGGTTCCCCTACGCCGGGCGGGAAGGCGACACGAAACGGCACGTCGAGCCGCTGGGCCTGGCCCACACCGGGCGGCGCTGGTACCTGGTGGCGTGGGACGTCGACAAGGCGGACTGGCGCACGTTCCGGGTGGACCGCATCCCCGAGGAGCCGGCCCTCGGCGCGCGCTTCACACCCCGTGAGCCGCCGGCGGAGGATTTGGCGTCCTATGTGTCGCGGCAGCTTTCCGTCGCCCCGTACACGTACCAGGCGGAACTCGTCATGCACGCGCCGCTGGACGAGGTCGCCCTGCGCACGTCCAGGACGTCCGTGCACCTGGAACCCCTCGACGACACCCGGACCCTGCTCACCGTCGGGTCGCCGTCGCTGGAGGAGCTGGGCCTGTGGATCGGGCTGATCGGCATCGACTTCGACGTCCGGGAGCCGCCGGAACTCGCCGAGCACCTGCGGGTGCTCGGCGAGCGCTTCCTCAACGCCGCTAGCTCCGTGCGCAGGCCAGGCGGTACGCCGCCGCCCCGATGAGTTCCAGCGACACCTGGAGCCGTTCGGCGCTCACGTTGCCCGCGATGGTGTCCTCGGGCGTGTGGTAGAGCGGTTCGAGCTGGTGGGGGCCGCCCTCGCCGCGCCAGCTAAAGTTCGCGGCGGCGATCTTGCGCTCGTGGAACGGCACGTGGTCGCTGCTGCCGCGGGCCACCGGGCCGTGCACGCGGGGGTCGTAGCCGAGGCGCCCGGCGGCGGCGGCGACCTCGCGCGTGGTGGCGTTGTCGCCGCCGTCCACGGACAGCAGCCAGTACGCGCCGGCCGGTCCGTGGCTGGTCGCGACCATGTCGTTCTGGAAGACACCGGCGATCCGCGCCGCGTCCGGGTCGGTGAGCCGGCTGACGTAGTGGCGCGAGCCCAGCAGGCCCTGCTCCTCCGAGCCCCACAGGACGAACCGCAGCGCCTTGTGCGTGGGCAGGTAGCGCAGGACGCGGGCGAGTTCGAGGGTCAGGACGGTGCCGCTGCCGTCGTCGTTCGCGCCGGGCGAGCCGGGCACGCTGTCGTAGTGGGCGGTCACCATCACCACACCCCGCCCGCCGAACGTCGCCGGGCGTTCGGCGATCACGTTGTACGAGGTCAGCGACGCGTGGTGGGTGGTGGAGACGGTCAGCGAAGCGGGCGGGGCCGCGCGGAGGCGTTCGACGTGGACCTGGGCGATGCCGAGCACGGGCACGGCGACCTCGGCGGTCAGCGTGGGCGAGAACGCGCTGGTCTTGCCGGCGGGCGGCGTCGACACGCGGCCGATCAGGATCGCCGCCGCGCCGCGGGCCGCCGCGTCGTACACGGCGGTCGAGCCGCTGGGGACGTTCACCAGCAGCACGATCTTCCCCGTCACGTCGGCGGGCAGCACCGCGCCGGTGTCCGCGTCCAGCACGGGCCCGGAGGCCGTGACGCCGAGCGCGCCGAACCGGGACGCGCCCGCGTGCCACGTCGACCGGTCCGGCAGCGCCAGCGACGACAGGTACTTGTCCGGCACGGTGAACGGCTGGAGTTCCACCCGGTAGCGCAGGTCCCGCAGCACGCCGGCGAGGTAGTCGCGCGCCCGGTGCTCGGACTCCGTGCCGCCGATCCGCTGGCCGATCCGGTCGCTGAGCACCCGCAGGTGCTCCATCGCCCGCCGCGCCCGGACCCGGCCCACCACCGGGAAGTCGCCGAGCAGCAGGTCGGGCGCCTGGGAGGCGCCCGGCCGCTGCGCGCGGGCCGCCGGGTTGAGCCCCAGCGTCACCGCGCCCGCCGCCGCCACCGCACCCGTCAGAACAGACCGTCTACGCATTCGAGACCCCCCAGTGGTTCGCGTGGTCACTCGAACCTAAACACGGGAGGATGCGGCGGGAAGAGTGCCGTTGGGGGACAGCGGACCTGCCGACGGCACCACGACGATCAGCGGGATGGCGGCTACTTGATGAACTCGGCCGCGAACCGGCGGACCTGGCTCTCGTCCGTCGGGTCCTCGAACCCGACGATCAACTCCTGCACGCCGGCCGCCTCGTACGCGGCGATCCGGTCCCGGACGGTGTCGATGGTGCCCACCAGCCCGTAGCCGCCGAGGTCGCCGGGGTAGGCGAACTCCACGCCCGGCGGCACGGCGGCGCGGGCCTCCTCGTCGGTGTCGCGGATGATGCACACGGTGGTCGTCGTGCGGCGGATGTCGTCGAAGTTCCGCCCCACCTCGTCGCAGTGCCGCTTCAGCACGGCGTACTTGTGCTCCAGCTTGGCCGGTGACTCCATGACGTTGCAGGCGTCGGCGTACCGGGCGGCCAGCCGGAGGGTGACCTTCTCCCCGCCGCCCGCGATCATCAGCGGGATGTGCGGCTGCTGGATGCCCTTCGGCTGGTTGATGCCGCCCTGGACGCGGTAGTGCCTGCCCTCGAACGTGGTCTCGTCCTTCGTCCACATCGACAGGATGATCTGGACGGCCTCCTCAAGATGCCGCAGCCGCTCCCCCGCCGTGCCGAACTCGTAGCCGTAGCCCACGTAGTCCGGCTCGTACCAGCCGGCCCCGATGCCGAACGTGAGCCGGCCGTGCGACAGGACGTCCACCGTGGACGCCATCTTCGCCTGGAGCGCGGGACTCCGGTAGCTGTTGCCGGTCACGAGCTGCCCGACCCGGACCCGCGAGGTCTCCCGGGCCAGCGCGGTGATCACCGACCAGACCTCGAACACGAACCCCTGGGACGGCGGGATCGTGGTCAGGTGGTCGGGGGCCCAGAGCGTGTCGTACCCGAGTTCGTCCGCGGCCCACGCCAACCGGGTGATCGTCTCGAACGCCTCGGCCGGGTCGGGGATGTGCGCGAACTCCTGCGCGAACCCCGTCGGCAGAAAGATGCTGTAGTTGATGGCCACGGTGTGCGGTCCTTCCTGATCCGTGCGGTACGCCAGTGGAGACCCGGCGCGGGCCGGAATGGGTTCGGTCCGCGGACGGCCGACCCACCGGAACCGGCTGATTGCCGGCCGACGTGACGGGGAAGACCTGTTCCGACGATCACCCGGACGACTCGGAGGACGCCTGATGCCGCTCACCGTCGAAGGAACCGTCGCGCCCGGCTTCGAACAGGTCGCGAAGGCGTTCGGTGCGGGCGGCGACGAGCCCGCGCAGTGCTGCGTCCACCTGGACGGCGAGCCGGTGGTCGACCTGTGGCGCGGCGAGCCCGAGGACGCCATCCAGGTGGTCTTCTCCGCGACCAAGGGCGCCACCGCCGCGTGCGCCAACCTGCTGGTCCAGCGCGGCAGGCTCGACCTGGACGCGCCCGTCACCCGGTACTGGCCCGAGTTCGGCCGACGCGGCAAGGAGGCGACCCTGGTCCGGTGGGCGCTGACCCACCGGGCCGGCGTCCTGGCCCCCGATCCTGGGCTGACCTTCGACGACGTGACCGACTGGACGACCGTGACCGAGTCGCTGGCCGCCGCCGCTCCCGTGTGGCCGCCCGGCACCGCGTACGGCTACCACGCGCAGACGTACGGCTGGCTGGTCGGCGAATTGGTCCGCCGGGTGGACGGCCGGGGTCTGGGCCGGTTCTTCGCGGAGGAGATCGCCGCGCCCGCGCGGGCCGACTTCTGGATCGGCCTGCCCGAGTCCGAGGAGCACCGCCTGGCCGAAATCGTGCCCCAGCCGGCGGAGGAAGCGCCCGACGACGCGGAGGACGTGGACGTGTCGGAGTTCATCGGCCCGCACCTCATGACGGCGTTCACGCTGAACGGGGCGCTGCCGGAGGACCCGGTCGAAGCCGCCGCCGACCGGCGCTACCGGGCGGCCGAGATCGGGGCGTCCGGCGGCGTGGCCAACGCCCGGGGCCTGGCCCGCACGTACGCGTGGCTGCTGGACGAGTTCACGCCGGCGACGATCGCCGACATCCTGCGCCCGGAGACCTCAGGACCCGACCAGGTGCTGTCCTCGCGGGCGACCGAGGTCGAGCAGCGCTTCGGGCGGGGCTTCCTCATCCGCACCCTCGCCGGCGGCACACCGACCTTCGGCCACGAGGGAGCAGGCGGCACCACGGCCTTCGCCGACCCCGCCCGCCGCCTGGCCTTCGGCTACACGACCACCCACCTGGTCCAGGGCCCGCCGGGAATCGACCCGCGGGTGGAGCCGCTCATCACCGCCGTGTACGACTCGCTCACCTGACCCCGCCGGCCCGCTCACGCTCCGCAGGCCCCGCCGTCGTGCCCGCTCGACGGCACGGGCCGGACGTCAGCCGGTCGCCGCGCGGGTGCAGGTCGCGCCGGGCCCGGTCGACCGCACGGCCGGACGTCAGCCGGTCGCCGCGCGGTGCAGGTCGCGCAGTGCCCGGACCGCCGCCACGGCGTGCTCGCGGTCCACCGCCTGCACGGCCATGATCGACACGTACTCGTCGTCCGGCAGTTCCAGCCGCGCCCACGAAGCCCCGTCCGGGAACGACACGTGCAGCACCTCGTCCCACTCGAAGCGGCGCGCGGTGATCACGTTGCGGACCTCGACGCCGGTCGCGTCGGCGCGCACCCGGGGCCGGGCCAGGAGCAGCACCCCGCACGCCAGCAGCACGCCCAGCAGGACCATCGCCACCTGGTCGGACGTCCGGAAGATCGCCCCGGTCGGCGTGTCGCCCAGCAGCCAGCCCACCACGCTGAACACGGCGACCAGGAACACCGCGCTGACCACCGCGACCGCGCGGATCTTCCGGGGACGGAACTCGACCGCCACCGCGATCACGACGCAGCCCTGAGCGACCGCAGCACCAGCGCCGTGTCCAGCGCCGCCACCACCGCCTCGAAGCCCTTGTCCTCCGCGGAGTCCGCGAAACCGGCCCGCGCCAGCGCCTGCTCCTCCGTCTCGCACGTCAGCACCCCGTTGCCCACCGGCGTCGACGCGTCCAGGGCGACCCGCGTCAACCCCGCCGTCACCGCGTCGCACACGTACTCGAAGTGCGGCGTCCCGCCCCGGACGACCACGCCCAGCGCCACCACGGCGTCATGGGTCCGCGCGAGTTCCTGCGCCACGACCGGCAGCTCGATCGCGCCGGCGACCCGCGCCACCGTGGGCGACGGCACACCGGCCAGCGCAGCCGCCTCCAACGCCCGCTCCACGAGCTGCCCGGTGATCTTCTCGTGCCACTTCGTCGCCACCACGGCCAGGCTCACCCCCGCCGCCTCCGGAACCGCCGACCCCGGCCGGCCCTCGCCGCTCATTCCACACCCTCCGTGCTGACCACCGCGCCACCCTGCCCCAACGCCTCGTACTGTTCCAACTGGTGCAGCTCGTGCCCCATCCGGTCCCGCTTGGTGCGCAGGTACCGCAGGTTCTCCGGGTTCGGCGAGATGGGCAGCGGCACGCGGTCGAGCACGGTCAGGCCGTAGCCCTCCAGGCCGACCCGCTTGGCCGGGTTGTTGGTCAGCAGCCGCATGGACTTGATGCCCAGCTCGCACAGGATCTGCGCGCCGGTCCCGTAGTCGCGGGCGTCGGCGGGCACGCCCAGCGCCAGGTTCGCGTCCACGGTGTCCGCGCCGTCGTCCTGCAACTGGTACGCCTGAAGCTTGTGCATGAGGCCGATGCCACGCCCCTCGTGCCCGCGCATGTAGAGCACGACACCGCGCCCCTGCGCCGCGACGGCCTCCAGGGCGGCGTCGAGCTGCGGGCCGCAGTCGCAGCGCAGCGACCCGAACACGTCCCCGGTCAGGCACTCCGAGTGCACGCGGACCAGCACGTCCTCGCCGTCGCCGATCTCGCCGTACACCAGGGCCACGTGCTCGATGCCGTCCAGCTTCGAGTCGTAGCCGACCGCCGTGAACGTGCCGTGCGCGGTCGGGATGCGGGCCTCGGCGGCGCGCACCACCTGGGTCTCCACCCGCCGCCGGTAGGCGATCAGGTCGGCGATGGTGATCAGCACCAGGTCGTGGTCGGCGGCGAACACCTCCAGCTCGTCGCGCCGCGCCATGTCGCCCTCGTCCTTCTGCGACACGATCTCGCACAGCACCCCGACCGGCGCGAGCCCGGCCAGCCGGGCCAGGTCCACGCCCGCCTCGGTGTGGCCCGGCCGGCGCAGCACCCCGCCGTCCCGGGCGCGCAGCGGCACCACGTGACCCGGTCGGGTGAAGTCCTTGGCGTCGGCCGACGGGTCGGCGAGCAGCCGGATCGTCCGCGCGCGGTCGGCGGCCGAGATGCCCGTCGACACGCCTTCGCGGGCGTCCACGGTCACCGTGTACGCGGTGCCGCGCTGGTCCTGGTTCGTGTGGTACATCGGCGGCAGGTCGAGCCGGTCGCAGTCCGCGTCGGTCAGCGACACGCACACGTACCCCGACGTGTACCGGACCATGAACGCCAGCAGCTCGGGCGTGGCCTTCTCGGCCGCGAAGATGAGGTCGCCCTCGTTCTCCCGGTCCTCGTCGTCCACGACGACGACCGGCCGGCCCTCCGCGATGTCCGCGATGGCCCGCTCGATGTCGGCGAAGTCGTGCTTCACCGTGCCTCCTCCGCGCCATTGTCGCGCAGTTGGCCGCGCAGATGGGGGAGCGCGAGCCGTTCGACGTACTTCGCCAGCACGTCCACTTCGAGGTTGACCGGGTCGCCGGGGCCGCGCCTGCCCAGCGTGGTCAGTTCCAGCGTGGTCGGGATGAGGCTGACCGTGAACTGGTCCTCGGCCACCGCCACGACGGTCAGCGACACGCCGTCCACCGTGATCGAGCCCTTCTCCACCACGTACCGGGCGAGGCCCGGCGGCAGTCCGATGTGGACGATCTCCCAGTGCTCGGCCTTCTCGCGGGCCAGGATCGTGCCCGTCCCGTCCACGTGGCCCTGCACGATGTGGCCGCCCAGCCGCTGCCCGACGGCGGCGGCGCGCTCCAGGTTGACCCGGTCGCCTTCGGCGACCTTGGCCAGGCTGCTGCGCACCAGCGTCTCGCGCATGACATCGGCGGTGAACGCGCCGTCCACGACGTCCACCACGGTGAGGCACACGCCGTTCACCGCGATCGAATCGCCGTGCTTGGCGTCGCTGGTCACCAGCGGGCCCGCGATGGTGACGCGAGCCGCGTCCGGCAGGTCCGCGACGGCGACGACCTCACCCAACTCCTCGACGATCCCGGTGAACACCGTTCCTCCTCTAGCGCGCGGACGCCGGCACCGCGGAGATCCGCACGTCCGGTCCGCACATCCTGACCTGCTCCACGACCAAACCCACAGCGTCGGTGATGGTCGACACCCCGGCATCCCGCAGCGCGGTCGGCCCGTCGCCCAGCAGCTTCGGTGCGATGTAAGCGAGCACCCGGTCGATCCGGCCCGCCCGCGCGAACGCACCCGCCAGCGTAGGCCCGCCCTCCAGCAGCACGTCGACCACACCACGCCGGACCAGTTCATCCAGCACCGCGTCGGGGTCGTGGGTGCGGACGTGCAGCGTCTCGGCCTCGTCGTCCAGCACGCGCGCGTGCCGCGGCAGCTCACCGACCCCCACGACCACCCGCAACGGCTGCCGGACCGCGCCTGTTCCCCGCGCGGTCAGCCTCGGGTCGTCGGCGCGGACCGTGCCGGTGCCGACCACGATCGCGTCGATCGTGGAGCGCAGCCCGTGGACCTCGGCGCGGGACTCCTCGGAGCTGATCCACCGGCTGGTGCCGTCTTGGGCGGCGCTGCGCCCGTCCAGGGTGGCGGCGTACTTCCAGGTCACGTGGGGGCGGCCGGTGCGGGCGTAGTGCAGCCACGCCCTCAGCGGCTCCACGTGGGTCGGCAGGTGTTCGGCGTCGACGCCCGCGGCCCTGAGCACGGCGGCTCCCCCGGCGGCTTTGGGGTTCGGATCGGCGTTGGCGTAGACGACTCGCGACACCCCCGCTTTCAGCAGGGCTTCCGTGCACGGCGGGGTGCGGCCGTCGTGCGCGCACGGTTCGAGGGTGACCACGGCGGTGCCGCCGCGGGCGCGTCCGCCGGCTTCGGCGAGGGCCACGACCTCGGCATGGGCCTGGCCGGGCGGGCGGGTCGCGCCGGTGCCGACCAACTCGCCGTCCGCCGAGAGGATCACCGCGCCCACCGGCGGGTTGGGGCTGGTCGTGCCGTGGACGCTGGCGCTCGCCGCGACGGCCAGCGCCATCGCCTCACCCAGCGCCATCACGTCACCCAGCGACGGCCGCGCGCCCCGCCCCTCGTCCGTGTCCACCGCGTGCGGGTCGTTCACCGTGCGCTTGATGCCTGGCCGCTTGATGCCTGGCCGCTCGGAGCCTGGTCCCGGGTGTCCTGGCCGCCAGAGGTCTGGGCGCGGGAGGTTCGGGCGCGGGAGGCCTGGGCGCGCAACCGTTCCACCGCCTGCCCCGGATCGGCGGCGGCGTAGACCGCGGACCCTGCGACAAAGCAGTCCACCCCGGCCTCGGCGGCCTGCTCGATGGTGTCCTCGTTGATGCCGCCGTCGATCTCCACGACCAGCGTCAGGTGCCCGGTGTCGACCAGGCGGCGGGCCGTGCGGACCTTGTCCAGGACGTCCGCCATGAACTCCTGCCCGCCGAACCCCGGCTCGACCGACATCACCAGCAGCGTGTCGTAGTGCTTGAGCACGTCGACGTACGGCTCGATGGGCGTGCCCGGCTTCAGCGACAGCCCCGCCTTCGCACCCGCCGAACGCAGGTCCTTCGCCAGCCGCACGGGGTCGGCGGCGGCCTCCACGTGCACCGTCACGTTGTGCGCGCCGGCCTCCGCGTAGCCGATGGCCCAGCGGTCCGGGTCCTCGATCATCAGGTGGCAGTCCAACGGGATGTCGGTGGCGCCGCGCAGCGACTTCACCACCGGCAGCCCGATGGTCAGGTTGGGCACGAAGTGCGCGTCCATGACGTCCACGTGCAGCCAGTCCGCGCCGGACACGGCGGCGGCCTCGTCGGCGAGGCGGGCGAAGTCGGCGGACAGGATGCTCGGGGCGATCATCGGCTGGTGGACCACGGGCAGTCAGTCTAGGGTTCCGCCATTGCCCTGACCTACCGGGGAGTCATATTTCACCCTGCCTACCCGTTCACGCGGTTTTCCGGCTTCCGCTGAACTTTTCGCACTACTCACGCGGGTAGTTCCCCAACCGCCGCCGGGAGATTACGTTCGTCGCGGGGCAGAACTGGGGAGCGCTGGGGATGAACGCCGAATTCAGTCACAGGACCACACTCGTGACGGGCGCCTGCACACCGCTGGGCCGCGAGGTGGTGGAGTGGCTCGC
The DNA here is from genome assembly GCF_050942485.1 of Actinosynnema sp. CS-041913. Classification (NCBI taxonomy): domain Bacteria; kingdom Bacillati; phylum Actinomycetota; class Actinomycetes; order Pseudonocardiales; family Pseudonocardiaceae; genus Actinosynnema; species Actinosynnema sp. CS-041913. The sequence continues at coordinate 6,724,153 of NZ_CP192037.1, forward strand.
GCGGAAGGGAGCGCTGGTAGCGGCCGTGGACAGCGACGGGGCGCGGCTCGCGGACCTGGTCGAACGGCTGCAGGGCGAGGGCCTGCGGATCGCGGGCAGGCAGATCGACGTGACGTCCAGCGCCGCCGTGGACGCGCTGGTCGACCAAGTGGAGCGGGAATTCGGTCCGATCGACGCCCTGGTGACGACGGCCGGCGCACTGCGGCCGGGCCCGGCGCTGTCGATCACGGACCAGGACTGGTCGCACAGCTTCGCGGTGAACGCCGACGGGGTGTTCCACGTCTCCCGGGCGGTGGCCACGCGGATGGTCGGCCGCGAACACGGGACGATCGTGATGATCGCCGCGCACACCGCCACCTTGCCCCGGTCGAACGTCGCGGCCTACGAGGCTTCCCGGGCCGCCGCCGTGGCCTATACCGAGTGCCTGGCGGTGGAGGTCGCCGCGCGGGGCGTGCACTGCGCCGTCGTCGCGCCGGACGACGTGTGCCGGGTGGTGGACGAGGTCCGCTTCCTGCTCGGCGACACCGTGTCCCACCCGCAGTCGGCCTGAACGAGGAGCACCGACGAAGATCGGCCGCCGGAGCACCTCCACCACCGGCGGACTCATGCGTGCTTTCGAAGCAGCGCGCCCACTGCAGAGGGACCACAACGGCGAGGTGACCGGAAGCTACGCAGGTCTTGGACAATCGTCGGGAACGCTACGCAAAACGACCGGCCCATCGAGAGAAACTACTCCGCGGCCGGGATGTCGCCTACCGACCCCGTGCCCGAAGCGACACGGCCGGCTTCTCGCCGCTGATCCCGCCTCGGGCACGGGGTTGGTTCGGGTGCAAAGATTTTTCGAAGGGGTGGTCAAGCTGCGTAGCGTTCCCCGGCGACTGTCCAAGACCTGCGTACGTACTGGTCACCCCGCCGCCGTGGTCCCTCTGCGGTGGTGCCGTTGCGTCAAAAGCGTCCTTGACTCAATCGCTATTGCTTCATAGCGCGCTTGACACTGTGTGCTTTTGCTTTGAAGCGCCTTGAAGCGAAGTGCGGAAAAGCGTTAAACCTCGGCGTGTTCCTGTTCGTGCGCAAGCCGTGCCAACTCGACCCGTGAACTGATCCCGAGCTTCTTGAAGATTCCCCGAAGGTGGTAATTCACCGTGTGCGGGGACAGGAAGAGCTGCTTCGCCACCTGCCGGTTGGTCAGGCCCGCGCCCACCAGGCGGGCGATGTCGCGTTCCGGCTCGGACAGTCGTTGCCAGTCCTCGCCCGCGCCGGCCGCCGCGGTCTCCACCGGCGCACCGATCCGGCGGCGCAACCTCGCCGCCTCGCCGTCCGCACCCATCCGGTCGAGGATTTGCAGTGCCTGCTCGGTGTGGGTCGCTGCCCGTTCCGGGTGTCCGGACTCCGCCAGCAACAGGGCCAGGTCCTCGTTCGCGTTCGCCTTGGCCCACGGGTGCCGGTGTCGGTCGGCGGCCGTTGCCAGCGCCTCCTCGTCCTGGTCCACCAGGGCACGGGCGTGGCTCGCGCCGGTCGACACCGCCGTGAAGCCGGGGTTGTCGCCCGCCAGTTCCTCCGCCGCGCCGACCACGGTTCCCGCCAGTCCGCTGTCGCCCACGGTCAGCGCCAGCCGTACCAGCCACGGCGCCGCGCCGGGGTCTTCCATCAGCATCCGGCGGGCGGTGTCCCGGTCCGCCATGCGCTCGTGGGCCAGTTCCGACGCACGGGCCGGGCCTCCCTGTGCGTGGGCCAGCAGCAGTTCCACCCAGTCGTACTGCCCGGAGTGCAGGACCGCCTCGCCGCCCGCCAGGTCGCCCCGGTACCTGCGCACGTGTTCGGCCGCCGTCGGCACGTCGCCTCGGAGCAGGGCGACCGTGGCCAGCACGGTCGACGCGAGCGGCACGAGCAGGCGCAGGCCGCGGTCGCGGGCCAGGGACATGCCGGCGTGGGCCGAGGCCTGTGCCTGCGCCAGTTCGCCCGCCTGGGTGAGCACGCGGGCTTGCGCGATCATGCGGGCGGCGGGTGCGCCGGCGGTCACGGCCTCGTCGGTGTCCGGGCCGTCGCCGCGGACCAGTCTGTCCGCGTTGCCGAAGTCGCCCAGCGCCGACAGCTTCAGCGCGTACGCCACCGCCGCGTGCGACTGCCACCACGCGGTCGGCGGGTCCAGTTCCCAGCGGGTCGACTCGCGGCCCCAGTACATGCTCTCGGCGAGGTTGCCCGCCGTCCACTCCAGGCACGAGTGCACGGTCGCCGCCATCACCACGTCCGCGTCGCTCGCCATCCGGTCGCGGGTGGTCAGCACGGACAGCGCGTGCGGGCCCGCGCGGTGGCCGGTGGCGAAGTACAGGGCCAGCAGACGTCCGGCGGCGGCGAGCCGGCGCAGCGGTTCGGACTCGGCGGAGGTCGCCAGGGCGTGGTCCAGTTCGGCGACGGCGTCGGTGGGGCGGCCGTCGGCGAGCAGGATCCCGGCCAGCGCGGTGTGCAGTTCGGCGGCCGGGCCCGCGTGCAGGTGTCGGGACAGGCTGTCGCGGGCCAGCGCGATGGCCGAGCCGAGTTTGCCGCTCGCGGCCAGCGTGCGGACGCCGTGCACGGCGCTCGTGCCGCGGTCCTCCTCCGGCCGGGCTCCCCCGGCGGGGGCGGGCAGGTCCCGGCACGTCGAACGCAGCACGGCGGCGTCGTGGCGCAGCGCGTGCAGCACGGACTCGGGGATCGACTCGACCACGGCCCGCCAGGCCAGGTCCGAGCCGAATTCGAGGCGTTCGTCCACGCACACCACCAAGCCGGAGCCGAGCACCTCGTCCACGGCCAGCAGCAGCGCGGCGGTCGTCTCGCTCATCATGGTGGCGACGTCGTGCAGCAGGAACGACTTGCCGATCACCGCCGCGACCCGCAGTAGCTGGGTGGCCTTCGCGGAGAGCTGGTCGACCTGGCCGCGCACCAGGGCGCTCACCCGCTGCGGCAGCCAGCCGCCGCGCAGCCGGGCCGTGCCGTCGCGCAGGTCGAGCTGGCCCTCCTCGCGCAGACCGGTGACGAGTTCGCTGATCAGCCTGGGGTTGCCGGCGGCGGACGCGACGAGCGCGGCGAGATCGGCCTGGGGTGCGGCGCCGAGCATGTCCTTGAGCATCTGCTCGACCACGTCGTCGGCCACCGGACCGAGGTGCAGCACGTCGCCGTGGGCGGGCAGGGCGCGGCGGATCTCGACGCCCGCGTGCGCGCCGGTCAGCGCGACGAGGGTGGTGACGCGGCGCTCGCGCAGCAGCGGCAGCAGGGCGAGGACGGCGGCCGGGGCCTGGTGCGCGTGGTCGACGGCGACCAGCGGGCGGGCGTTGCGGTCGTGTTCGGCGTGGTGCAGGGCCCGGGTGAGGTCGGCCGAGCCGGCGACGTGCTCGCCGGAGACCAGGACGACGGCGTAGCCGCGGTCCCGGGCGGCGGCGACCGCCTCGTGCAGCAGGAGCGTCTTGCCGGAGCACGGCGGGCCGTCGATGGCCAGCAGGCCACCGGGCGCGGACAGGAAGCGGAGAACCGAAGCCCATTCACGATCCCGGCCGTACAATTTCGACACATTCAAGACTGCTACGCGTCTCGGTTGGCTGTCAATTCACCTCTTTTTGTCGAATACGGCGAACGGCGCAACCTCGGCGAGTTCTCTCAGCACATCTTCAGGTCCGCCGCCGATCACCCTCGCCCCGGCGGCGCGCAGCACCGCCAGATGGCCGCGGTAGGCGGGATGATGGGATTGTTCGTCACCCACTCGGGTGAGGACGACCATCGGCGCGCGGCGGCCGAGCGCTTCGCACAGCACGGTGAGGGCCTGGTTGTCGCCCATGCCGAGGGCGAGCTTCGCGATCGAGTTCAGGGTGGCCGGCGCGAACACGAACGCGTCCGGCACCGGGTGCGGTTTCGGCTCGGTGGGCAGCCGGGAGGTCCACCGGACCGGCAGGTCGGTGAGCGCCGCCAGGCCCGCCACCTCCGGCTCCAGCCACCGCGCCGCGGTCGGCGTGAGCGTGACGGCCAGCCGCCAGCCCTGCCGGGCCAGCGGCTCCGCCAGTCCCGTCCGGAACCACCGCTCCACCCCGCCGGCGCCCGAGGCCACCAGCCCGAGCACCGGCCCCGCCGCCACCTGCCCTGTCACCACCTGCCCCGGCTGCTCCGGCCCTGGCTCCACCGGCGGCCCGGTCGGACCGCGCACCGATCCGGCGTCCCTCAGGCGGGCCGGCGCAGCAGGGCGCAGAACATCGCGTCCGTGCCGTGCAGGTGCGGCCACAACTGGACCTGCGGGCCGTTGCCCAGGTCCGGCACCTCCGGGAAGAACTCGCGGGTGTCCAGCCGTTCCGCGCCGGTCCGGCGAGCGACGTCCGCGACCACCCCGACCGACTCCGACAGGTGCGGCGAGCACACCACGTACGCCACCACCCCGCCGGGACGGACCAGGTCCAGCGCGGCGGTGAGCAGCTCGCGCTGGAGCCGCGCCAGCGGGGCCACGTCGGACGGCTGCCGCCGCCACCGCGCCTCCGGACGCCGGCGCAGCGCGCCCAGGCCGGTGCACGGGGCGTCCACCAGGACGCGGTCGAAGCCGCCCGCCGGCAGACCCGAGTCGCGGCCGTCGGCCACGTGCACGGTGACCGGCAGGTGGGCCACCACCTTGCGGGTGAGGTCCGCGCGGTGCGGGGCCTTCTCCACCGCGTCCAGGGTCGCCCCGGAGAGCGACGCCAGCGCGCCGAGCAGCACGGCCTTGCCGCCGGGGCCCGCGCACAGGTCCAGCCACCGCTCGTCCGGACCCTCCACCGGCACGCGGGTCAGCGCCAGGGCGCATAGCTGGCTGCCCTCGTCCTGGACCGTGGCCAGCTTCTCGCGCACCGGGTCCAGGTCGCCGGGGTCGCCCGAGCCGGGCTCCAGGTGCACGCCGTACGGCGAGTACGGCGCGACGTCGCCGCCGGTCATGGCGGCCAGCTCGTCCGCGCTGCACTCCCCCGGCCGGGCCGCCAGGTGCACGGCGGGCCGGGTGTCGTCGGCGATCAAGGCCTCCTTCAGCGGCTCCCCGCGGCTGCCCAGCGCTTCGGCGAACGCCTGCGCGATCCACCGGGGGTGCGCGTTCGCCATCGCCACGTGGCCGATCGGGTCGCTGTCCTCGTCCGGCGCGACTTCGTCGATCCACCCGGCCTCGTCCTGCGCCGTGACGCGGCGCAGCACGGCGTTGGCGAACCCGGCCGCGCCGGAGCCCAGTTCGGCGCGCACCAGGTCCACAGTGGACGCCACCGCGGCGTGCGGCGGGATGCGGGTCCGCAGTAGCTGGTACGCGCCCATCCGCAACGCGTCCAGCACCGAGCCGTCCACTTCGGACAGCGGGCGGTCGGAGCACGCGGTCAGGATCGCGTCGAGCAGGCCCTGCGCGCGGGACGTGCCGTAAGCCAGTTCGGTCGCCAGCGCGGCGTCCCGGCCGGTGATGCGGCGGTCCCGCAGCAGGCCCGGCAGCACGAGGTTCGCGTACGCGTCCCGCTGCCGCACCGCGCGCAGGGTGTCCAGCGCGGCCAGCCGGGCCGGGTCCTCCACGGGAGGTCGGGACGGGCCGGTGCGCCGGCGCGGCGGGTGCGGTCCGCGCGGACGGGACGGGCGCGAAGAACGCTCGGTCATGAAATGCGCTCCCCAGCCTCGATGCGGACGCCGCGCGCCCAGTCTGTCGCCGACATCCGCTTCTTGCCCTGTGCCTGCACGTCGCTCAGCACCACCGGTGTGGTGGCCGTGCCGACCAACACGCGTTTGCGCTCCACCCGCACCTCGCCGGGGGCCAGGCCGTCCTCCTCCAGCGGGGTGACCGGGCCGAGCTTGAGCCGTTCTCCGCGGAACTCCGCCCACGCGCCCGGATCGGGCGTCACGGCCCGCGCGACCCGGTCCAGCGCCGCCGCGGGCATCCCGACGAAGTCCAGCCGGGCGTCCTCCACGGTGACCTTGGGCGCGTAGCTCACGTTCTCCTCCGGCTGCTCCACCGGGCGCAGCGTGCCGTCCTCGACCCCGTCCACGGTGCTCAGCAGCAGCTTCGCGCCGGACTCCGCCAGCCGGGCCAGCAGCTCACCGGCCGTGTCCCGCTCGCGCACCCGCTCGGTGATCACGCCGAACACGGGGCCCGCGTCCAACGCCTTGACGATCCGGAACGTGGTCGCCCCGGTGATGTCGTCGCCGTGCCGCACGGCCGCCTGCACCGGCGCCGCGCCCCGCCACGCGGGCAGCACCGAGAAGTGCAGGTTCACCCAGCCGTGCTTCGGGATGGCCAGCGCCGACTCGGGCAGCAGCGCGCCGTAGGCGACCACCGGGCACAGGTCGGGCCGGAGCGCGCGCAGCCGGGCCTGGAAGTCCGGGTCGCTCGCCTTGGCCGGGGCGAGGACCTCGATGCCGTGCTCGTCGGCGAGCGCCGCGACCGGCGAGCGCTCGACCTTGCGGCCCCGGCCGGCCGGGGCGTCCGGCCGGGTCACGACGGCCACCACCTCGTGGTGCGAGTCGAGCAGGACGCGCAGTGAGGGCAGCGCCACCTCGGGCGTGCCCGCGAAGACCAGACGCATGGTCACGCCCCTCCGAACAGCGGGTGCGGCGACTGCTTGAGCGTCGGCATCCCGCCGTCGAACCACGACTGCTGCCGGATCGCCCGCATCGCCTCCTTGCGGGTCTGGTCGTCCAGCCGGTCCAGGAACAGCACGCCGTCCAGGTGGTCCGTCTCGTGCTGGATGCACCGGGCCAGCAGGTCCGTGCCCTCCACCTCGATCGGCTCGCCGTGCATGTTCCAGCCGCGGGCGACGACGGCGAGGTGCCGGCGGCAGTCCCACGACAGGCCCGGGATGGACAGGCAGCCCTCGGGCCCTTCCTGGAACTCGTCCCCGACGACCTCGAACGTCGGGTTCACCAGGTGGCCCGCGAAGCCGTCGCAGTGATAGGTGAACACCCGCAGGCCGACCCCGAGCTGGGGGGCGGCCAGCCCCGCGCCGCCGGCGTCGCTCATGGTGTCCCACAGGTCCTTGACCAGCTTGCGCAGTTCCGCGTCGAAGTCGGTGACCTCGACGGCGGGGGTCCGCAGCACCGGGTCGCCGAACAGCCGGATGGGTTGGACGGTCACGCACTCTCCTCGAACGGGGGCAGACAGCCAGTCTAGGAGAGCGGCCAAAGCGCGATCGGACACCTGTGCCCGAGCCGGCGCTCGTCGCCGCTCAGCGGTCCAGGTCCCGGCTCGATCCGGCTCGGTGGTCCAGGTCCCGGTCGAGGAGGGTCACTCCGGCCCGGCGCCGCCAGGAGGTGGCCGAGAGAAGCCCCGTACTCCCCCGGGATGAGGTCGGGTGCAACGCGGGGGGTGCCTGCGGCTACCTACTGGCATGATCGCTGCGACAACGAGGCGGCAGGGGGCGGCACCGTTGGCCGAGACCGACGCTGAGCTGTGGCGACGCGGAGACCAGGCCGCGTTCGCCGTGCTGTTCGACCGGCACGCCGAAGCGGTGTGGAACCACGGCTACCGCCTCACCGCCTCGTGGTCGATAGCCGAGGACCTGACCTCCGCGACGTTCCTCGCGGCGTGGCGGCGGCGGGCCGAGATCACCCTGGTCCGGGACTCCGCGCTGCCCTGGCTCTACACCGTGGCGGGCAACCTGGCGCGCACCGAGTTCCGCCGGCTCGGTCGATTACGCCGGGCGCTGAGGCGCCTGCCGAACGGCGACCTGGTGCCCGACCACGCCGAGACCGTCATCTCGGCGATCGACGACGACCGGGAACTGCGCCGGGTGCTGGAGGTGGTGCGCGGGATGCCGACCGCCGAACGGGAAGCCGTCGAGCTGTGCCTGCTCGGCGAACTGTCCGCCGCCGAGGCCGCCGAGGTGCTCGGCGTGGCCGAGGTGAGCGTGCGCTCGCGCATCTCCCGGGCACGGGCCCGGCTGCGTGCCGTCCGGGTGGAGGAGGTCCAGTGAGCTTCCCGGAACTGCCCCCGCGCCGCACCCTGCCCCCGGACGTGCGGGAGCGGATGCGCCGCAAGGTCTTCGGCCGCCGGACGACCGCGCGCACGCCGCTGACCGCCGCGGCCGGCGTGGCGCTGCTGGTCGCGGCCGGCGTGGTCGGCGTCGTGGTCGGCCAGGGCGCCTCGACCGACTCGGACACCATGACCTCGAACACCACGACGCCGCCCGCGGCGATCCTGACGCAGCGGGGTTTCGCCGCGCCGGACGAGGTGCGGCAGATCGACACGACGGCGGAGGACACCGCCGCCTGCGGTTTCGACCGGGCGCTGTTCACCGCCCGGCTGCCGGGCAGGCGGGTGCTGGCCGCGCCGGGCGACCGGTTCTGCGAGCTGACCTACTCGATGGTCTCGGTGGCGACGGCGCCGGACACGACGGTCGGCGACGACGCCCGGTTGCTGTGGCGCTCGCCGACCGACGTGCTGGTGGGACGGGTGCCGCCGAACACCGTGCGGCTCCAGGTCGTCCAACCCGAGCACAATCTCCCGCAGGCGGGCGCGCTGGTCGGCGACAGGTACTTCGTGACGATGGCCACCACGACCGGGCTCATCGCGGTCATCCTGTCGTTCTCCGGCGCTCGCCCGGACGCCTCGCACTCCTTCAACGCGCTCGACGTGCCGGTGCGGGCGAACACCGCCGACCGGTTCCCCGGCGGGAAGTCCGACGCGCGGGAGGGACAGACCGTGCTGGCGCGCTGCCTGGACTGGGCGATGCGCAACTCGACCGCGCGGATCGAGGACACCGCCCACTGGCAGCTCGGGGCGTCCACCGGGGTCGACACCGTGGCCGGGCTGGCGGTGCTGCGCGGCCCGGCGGGAGCCACCGCGTACTGCCTGATGAGCGAGTTCCGACCGACCGAGGTCCGCCCCCCGATGCCGGTGGAGGACACGGGCAACGCGTTCACCGTGCTCGACACCAGCTTGACCAGGACCGACGCGCTGCGCGGCATCGTCGCCCGGCTGGGTGGGGTCGTGCGGGATGACGTGTGGCGGATGGACCTGGTCGACACGCGTGGCGACGCCCGGTCGGTGGAGGTGCAGCAGGGCACGTTCGCGGCTTGGGTGGCGAACGTGCCTTCGTTGGACATGGCGACGCTGGCGGGCGTGCGGCTGCGGGCCTACGGCAAGGACGACGCGCTGCTCTACGAGGCACCGGCGGTCTAGCCCGGATGCCCCGTTGAGGGGGCGGGGCATCCGGGCTTCTTCGGGCAACGGGGGTTCGGGCGGGATGGGCTCGGGCGGGTCAGCCCGGCCAGACGGCTCGGGCTGACCCACCCCCGCGTCGGGTGGTTTCGGCGGCGGCTCGCCAGCGGCCGTCCGGGAGGCGTTCCACCGCGGTCACCGCGCCGATCTCGTTGGTCGACGTGAAGCGGTGGCCGAGGGTGTGCAGGGCGCCGGCCTCCTCGGTGCCGAGGAACGTCGCCTCCGCCTGGGTCGTGGTGGCGTTGCGTTGGGACGCGCGTGGCGCGGCGATCGCTTCGACCAGCGGCACGCCGCGGTCCAGGCGTTGGGTGAGCACCTGGAGGACGGTGGTGATGATGCTCGCCCCGCCGGGTGAGCCGAGGGCCAGCACGGGTGTGCCGTGGTGCAGCACGATGGTCGGGGCCATCGCGGAGCGCGGGCGCTTGCCGGGGCCGGGCAGGTTCGGGTCGGGGACGCCGGGCGTGACCGGGGTGAAGGAGAAGTCGGTCAGCTCGTTGTTGAGCAGGAACCCCCGGCCGGGGACGACGATCCCGCTGCCGCCCTCCTGTTCGAGGGTGAGGGTGTGGGCGACGACGTTGCCCCACCTGTCGGCGACCGTGAGGTGCGTGGTGTCGGTGCCCTCGTACGGCGTGGCGGCGTCCTCGCCGGTGGTGGCGCAGGGCTTCGGGGCGCGCGGGTCGCCGGGCGCGACCGGGCTGGTGAGGACGGCCGTCGGCGAGATCAGGCAGGCGCGGCTGTCGGCGAACTCCTGGGACAGCAGTTCCCTGGTCGGCACGTCCACGAAGCTCGGGTCGCCCACCCAGCGGTTGCGGTCGGCGAAGGACAGCCGGCTCGCCTCCAGGAAGCGGTGCAGGTACTGGACCGGGGTCTCGTCGGCGAGCTTCGTGGTCTCCAGGATGTTCAGGGCCTCGCCCACCGTCGTGCCGCCGGACGAGGGCGCGGCCATGCCGTACACGTCCAGGCCGCGATAGCGGCTGCGGGTCGGTTCGCGCAGCGGGGCGTTGTAGTTGCCCAGGTCGGACGTGGTCAGCTTGCCGGGCCGGACCTTACGGGCGGCGGCCGGGTCGACCGGCGGCGCGGTGACGGTCTGGACGAGATCGCGCCCGATGCCGCCCCGGTAGAGCGCGGACACGCCGTCCTCGCGCAGCTCGCGGTAGGTGTCGGCGAGGTCGGGGTTGCGGAACGTGCTGCCGACCGCCGGAGCCGGCAGGTAGAGCGCCTTGGTGGAGGTGAAGTCCGCGAACCGGGCCGCGTTCTGGGTGACCTGGCGGTGGAACGTCGCGTCGACGGTGAACCCGCGCCGGGCCAGGTCCTCGGCCGGCTTGAGCGCCTGGTCCAACGAATGGGTGCCCCACCGCTGGAGGGCCCGCTGCCAGGTGCGCGGCGTTCCCGGCACGCCCACCGACAGGCCGCTGGTCACCACTTCGCCGAACGGGATGGTCTTGCCGTCCTCGATGAAGAGGTTCTCGTCGGCGCTCGCGGGAGCCGTCTCGCGGCCGTCCAAGGTGGACACCTGGCGGGTCCGGGCGTCGTAGTGGACGAAGAACCCGCCGCCGCCGATGCCGGCGGAGAACGGGTCCGTGACCCCGAGCGCCGCCGCGACCGCGACCGCCGCGTCGACGGCGTTTCCGCCCCTGCGCAGGACGTCCACCCCGATCTGCGAGGCGTCAGGGTCGATGCTCGCCACCACACCACCCGCGCCGACCGCTTCGGGCACGCGGGGCGGCGGGGTCGGGGCGGCTCGCGCGGAGGCGAGTGGAGTGACGAGTGGAGTGATGAAGAGGAGGGAAGCGAGGGCGCCGGCTACCGTCGACCTGAGCATCATTCCCTTGTACCGCAGGCACGACTAGGGCAGAACCCCCGCCAGGTCGAATCCCACCCCAGGTTGTACCCCCGCCGGGTGGTCGGTTCTAGAGGACTTCCAGCGGGTCGAGTTTCACTCGGATGGGGTCCGGGTCTTTGCGGGCGCTGCGGGTGGCCTGGAGTGCGGTGAGGGCTTCCGACAGGGCTTTGCCCTCCGTTCTCGCCACGCGGACCAGGGCGCGTTCCCGCTGCCCGTCGTCGGAGAGCGGGACCGGGCCCAGGATCTCGCCGGTCGGCGGCAGCGGCAGGTCTGCCAGCGCGGCAGCCAGTGCGTCCGGGGCGCCGTCCAGGGTGGCCATGCGCACGGCCGGCGGGAAGCCCAGTTCGGTCCTGGCGGCCAGTTCCTGCCTCGCGTGCCACACCGGATCCCAGCGGACCAGGGCCTGGACCGGCGCGAGGCTGGAGTCGGCGATCACCACCACCCTGCCTGCCGGGCGGGCCAGGGCGGCGGCCGTCATCCAGCGGCGGAGGGTCTCCTCGGTGGCTCTCAGGTCGGCTCGGCCCAGCAGTGCCCAGCCGTCCAGCAACAGCACCGCGCCGTAGCCGCCTTCGGCGGTGGGCTCCGCGCCGGGGGTCGCGACCACCAGGGCCCGGCCGGCCGGCACGGTGGCCAGGACCTCGTCCGCGCCCGAGGTCCGGACCGGGATGTCGCTGAACGCCCGGCCCAGTTCCTCGGCGGTCCGCCGGGCGCCGATGACCTGGCCCCGCAGTCGGCGCGAGCCGCAGGCCGGGCAGCGGAACGCCGCCTCCGTCGCGGCGCACCACCGGCAGTACGCGGGCTTCGGCACGCCGTCCTCGGCGCCGCCGGGCAGCGCCAGCGGGCCCGCGCAGCGGCGGCAGCGGGCCGGCGCCCGGCACGTGCCGCAGGCCAGCGACGGCACGTAGCCCCGCCTCGGCACCTGGATCAGGACCGGGGCGTCCTCGGCGAACGCCGCCCGCGCCGCGTCGAACGCGATCGACGGAAGCCGCGCCGACCTCGCCGCCGGATCCTTCACCTCCTGCCACGCGTTGTCGCCGACCGCCGCGACGCGGGGCGCCACCGCGCGCAGCGCGTCCCTCGTCGCGACCACCTCGTGGGCCCAGCCGCTGTCCACCAGGAGCTGCGCCTCTGCCGTCCGCGCGAAGCCGCCGACCAGCAGCGACGCCCCGGTCAGGTGCGAACGCTGCACCAGCACGTCGCGGACGTTCGGGTACGGCATGCGCGGCTCGGCGTGCAGGTCGTCGCCGTCGTCCCACACCACCACCAGCCCCAGGTCGTGCACGGGCGCGAGCGCCGCGCCACGCGTGCCCAGGACGAGCCGCACCGCGCCCCGCCGCACCGCCAGCCACCGCTTGTACCGCTCGGACGGCCCGAGGTCGGACGACAGCGTCACCACCGCGTCCGGCCCGGCCAACGCCGCGCACGCCTCGTGCAGCCGCGCCAGATCGCGGTGGTCCGGCACGACCACCAGCGCGCCCCGGCCGGTGCTCACCACGGAGGTGGCCGCCTCCGCCAGCCGCGCCGGCCAGTCCTCCGCCGGCAGCGCCTGCCACACCGCCCGCGCCGGCCGGCCGGCCCGCAGCGCGTCCAGCAGGTTCGGCCCGAACGGGTACCGCGACCAGCCCTCGGCCGAGGGCGCGGCCGGGTTCGGCACGGGCTCCGGGGACGGCTTCGCCTCCACCCGCGCGTGCCGCGGCGGGATCGCCATCCGCAGGACGTCGTTCAACGAGCCCGCGTACCGGTCCGCCACCGCCCGCGCCAGCTCCGCCACCTCGGGCGACAGCACGGGCTCCGGCGAGATCACCCGGTCCAGGAAGCTGAGCTTGCGGCCGTAGTCGGACTCCTCGGCCCGGTCGAGCAGGAACCCGTCGACCAACTGGCCCGCGAACCGCACCCGGACCCGACAGCCGGGCACCGCGTCCGCGTCCTGCTCGGTCGACACGAGGTAGTCGAACGGCCGGTCCAGGTGGGCCAGCGGCACGTCGACACAGATCCGGGCGACGGGCAGCGCAAGCGCGGGCACGCGTTCGCCGCGCCTGGTGGTCGCCTTGCCTGCCATGCGCTGAGGTCTACCAGAGAGCCTCCCCGCGGCAGTCGGAGCGGTAGGGCTGGGCGTGTGTTCTCATGGGTCTATCTTCGAACTTGTGTTCGAGATGTGCAAGATCACGATCGGGTGATGTCGAAACGCGCGCGCCGCTGATCCGGAGACCGGGTCGACCGAGGTCGTCGGTTGACAGGTCCCGGATCAGCGGCGCGGGTATCGAGTGGTCGAACAGGTAGGTCCACGGCCTCGCCGCGGACCGGCCAGCCGGCCAGCCAGCCGGTCGGCCGGTAGGTCAGCCGGTTAAACCGTCACGCGCCGGCGGCCGTGCGGAGGGCGTCCGCGCGGTCGGTGCCCTCCCAGGGCAGGTCGACGTCGGTGCGGCCGAAGTGGCCGTACGCGGCGGTCGGGGCGTAGATCGGGCGGAGCAGGTCGAGGTCCCGGATGATCGCGGCGGGCCGCAGGTCGAAGACCTCCGTGATGGCCTGCTGGATCTTGGTCGGGTCGACCGTCTCGGTGCCGAACGTCTCCACGAACAGGCCCACCGGGGCGGCCTTGCCGATCGCGTACGCGACCTGCACCTCGATGCGCGTCGCGAGACCGGCGGCCACCGCGTTCTTCGCCACCCAGCGCATCGCGTACGCGGCGGACCGGTCCACCTTCGACGGGTCCTTGCCGGAGAACGCGCCACCGCCGTGCCGCGCCATGCCGCCGTAGGTGTCCACGATGATCTTGCGGCCGGTCAGGCCCGCGTCGCCCATCGGGCCGCCGATGACGAACCGGCCGGTCGGGTTGACCAGCAGCCGCACGTCCGACGTGTCCAGGCCCAGCTCGGCGATCTCCGGCAGCACCACGTGCTCGCGCACGTCGACACCGAGCAGCTTCTCCAGGTCGATGCCGTCCGCGTGCTGCGTGGACACCACGACCGTGTCCAGCCGCACCGGCTGGTCGCCCGCGTACTCGATGGTGACCTGGGTCTTGCCGTCCGGGCGCAGGTAGGGCACGGTGCCGTCCTTGCGCACCGCGGTCAGCCGGCGGGACAGCCGGTGCGCCAGCGCGATCGGCAGCGGCATCAGCTCCGGCGTGTCGGTGCACGCGTAGCCGAACATCAGGCCCTGGTCGCCCGCGCCCTGCTTGTCGATCTCGTCGTCCGCGCCGTCGACCCGCTGCTCGTAGGCCGTGTCCACGCCCTGCGCGATGTCCGGGGACTGCGAGCCGATGGCCACGTTCACGCCGCACGAGCGGCCGTCGAAGCCCTTGGCCGACGAGTCGTAGCCGATCTCCAGGATCTTCTCCCGGACGATCGACGGGATGTCCGCGTAGGTCTCCGTGGTGACCTCGCCCGCCACGTGCACCTGGCCGGTGGTGATCAGCGTCTCCACGGCCACCCGCGAGCGGGGGTCCTTGGCCAGCAACGCGTCGAGGATCGAGTCGCTGATCGCGTCGCAGATCTTGTCCGGGTGCCCCTCGGTCACCGACTCACTGGTGAACAGCCTGCTGCTGTGCTGGCTCACGGCACTCCTCTATCTGGTTCCATCTGCGATTGGGTCAAGCTTACTGAGGGCTCCGGCCCGACGTCTCAAACTCCGCACGTCGGGACAACGGCGTCCCACACTGCGGACGCCAGGCGGGCCTTCGAGCCGAGCGGGAGGGGGGTTTCCGCCCCGGCGGAGGACAGCAGCCACCCCGCGTTGTCCTCGACCTCGAAGGCCTGGCCGTCGCCGACGGCGTTGACCACGAGCCAGTCACAGCCCTTGCGCTGGAGCTTCGCGCGGCCGTATTCCAGCACACCGGTCCCGCCGTCACCGGTCTCGGCCGCGAAACCGACGACCACCTGGCCGGCCCGGCGGGCCCCGACCAGTTCGGCCAGGATGTCCGGGTTGCGGGTGAGCGCGACGGGGTCCGGGTCGCGGTCGGTCTTCTTGATCTTGTGCTCGGCGAGCGCCACGGGGCGGAAGTCCGCGACGGCGGCGGCCATCACGACCACCTGCGCGTCCTTGGCCACCCAGTGCATCGCGTCCCGCAGCTCGGCGGCGGTGCCCACCCGCTCGACCTCCACGCCGGCGGGCGGCACGAGGTCGGCGGTGTGCGCGGCGACCAGCGTGACCCGCGCGCCGCGCTGCGCGGCGACCCGGGCCAGCGCGAAGCCCTGCCGGCCGGACGAGCGGTTGCCCAGGAAGCGCACCGGGTCCAGCGGCTCGCGGGTGCCGCCGGCGGAGACGGCGACGTGCAGGCCCTCCATGTCCCGGGGCAGCGCGTCGGGGCGGTCCAGCAGCAGCCGGGCCAGCTCCACGATCTCGGCGGGCTCGGGCAGCCGGCCCTTGCCGGTGTCCTTGCCGGTCAGCCGGCCGCTCGCGGGCTCGGCCACGACCACGCCGCGCGACCGCAGCAGCGCCACGTTGGCCCGCGTCGCCGGGTGCTCCCACATCTCGGTGTGCATGGCCGGCACCAGCAGCACCGGGCAGCGCGCGGTGAGCAGCGTGTTGGTGAGCAGGTCGTCGGCCAGCCCGTGGGCGGCCTTGGCCAGCAGGTTCGCCGTGGCGGGCGCGACGACCACCAGGTCGGCGTCCTGCCCCAGCTTCACGTGCGGCACGGACGGCACGTCCGAGAACACACCGGTGTGCACCGGCTGCCCGGACAGCGCCTCGAAGGTGGCGGCGCCGACGAACTTCAGCGCGCCGTCGGTGGGCACGACCCGCACCGCGTGGCCGGACTCGGTGAGCCGGCGCAGCACCTCGCACGCCTTGTAGGCGGCGATGCCCCCGCCGACCCCCAGCACGACGCGGGGACGGGCGGGGGCCTCGGCGGAGTCGGTCACTCGCCTTCGGTGTGCTCAAGGAGACCCGCGTGGATCTCCCGGAGCGCGATCGACAGCGGCTTCTCGCGCGGGCCCGGCTCGACCAGCGGGCCGACGTACTCCAGCAGGCCCTCGCCGAGCTGGGCGTAGTAGTCGTTGATCTGGCGCGCCCGCTTGGCCGCGTAGATCACCAGCGCGTACTTCGAGCTGACCTGCTCCAGCAGGTCGTCGATCGGCGGGTTGGTGATGCCCTCCGGAGTGCCCGACAGCGGGCCCAGCTCGGTGTGCGTGGTCACTCGTCAACGCTCCTGCGATTGGTGTGTCTGGGGCGGCCGTCCTGGTCGCACGTCGGGCGACGGGCCGACCACCAAGTCTAGCAAGCGGGCCGCGGCGGACCGCACATCGGCGTTCACCACGACCTGGTCGAACTCGGGCTCGGCCGCCAGTTCCTCCCGGGCGATCTCCAGCCGGCGGGCCACCACGGCGGGGTCCTCGGTGCCGCGGCCGGTCAGCCGGCGCACCAGGTCCTCCCACGACGGCGGCGCGAGCATCACCAGCCGCGCCTCGGGCATCGCGGCCCGGACCTGGCGCGCGCCCTGCAACTCGATCTCCAGCAGCGACGGCCGGCCGGACGCCAGCGCGCGCTCCACGGGCTCCCGGGGGGTGCCGTAGCAGTTGCCCGCGAACTCGGCGTGCTCCAGCAGCTCGCCGGCGGCGGCCATCCTGCGGAACTCCTGGACGTCCACGAAGCGGTAGTGGACGCCGTCGACCTCGCCCGGCCTCGGCTTCCGGGTGGTCACCGAGACGCTGAAGTGCACGTCGGGCCTCATCCGGCGCAGCTCGGCCAGCACGCTGGACTTGCCCACGCCCGAGGGCCCGGAAAGGACGGTGAGGCGGGACCGGGCGCGCACGCCCGGTCCCGCCCCGGTGCCATCACTCACTCGCCGCTGAACTCGGTGAGCAGCGCCTTGCGCTGCCGCTCACCCAGGCCGCGCAGCCGACGGCTCGGAGCGATCTCAAGCCGCTCCATGATCTGCTGCGCGCGGACCTTGCCGACGCCCGGAAGCGCCTCGAGCAGCGCGGACACCTTCATCTTGCCAAGGACCTCGTCGCTCTCGGCGGCCTTGAGCACGTCCGTCAGGGTCGTGCCGCCACGCTTGAGGCGCTCCTTGAGCTCAGCCCGAGCGCGACGAGCGGCAGCAGCCTTCTCCAGCGCTGCGGCCCGCTGCTCCTCGGTAAGCTGGGGAAGGGCCACGATTTCCTCCGTGGTGTGGGAATTTCAATTCTGGATCGGTGCCGCGACCGTACCGAGCGCAATTGCCTGGGTACAACGTGGATCCCAGTCAGGTGAATCTTTCAGCGCCCGGAGGTAGCGGCGGGTGGTAGTAGTACCAACACCCTCCGACAAGCCCATCACCGCCACCGGTAACGCCTTGCGCACGACCTGTGTGGTATGCGCTCGATGGGGGATGGACCCGTCGGTGGCCAGGACCGTACCAGGCAGCGTTTACGCAGGTGAGCGGACCACGCAAAGCGGGTCGGGATTTGATGGTGATCACAGGTCCAGGGAGTCCCGCACAGCGGCTGCGGCGGACCGCAAACTTGCGGAATCCGGGCCGTGCCGGAGCACGTCCCGGGAGCTCGCCGGGAGTACCCCGCGCAGGTCGCGGCCGAACACCGCGCGGAGGTCCGCGACCGTCGCGCCCTGGGCTCCGAAACCCGGCGCCAGGACGGGTCCGTGCAGGTCAGACAGGTCGATGCCGAGGTCGCCCACGGTCGCGCCGACGACCAGCCCGACGTCTCCGAGGGGGTCCGCGCCGGCATTCCGGCGGGCCGACTGGTCCACGATCGCCTGCGCCACGGAACGGCCGTCCCGGTCGGCCGCG
The DNA here is from genome assembly GCF_050942485.1 of Actinosynnema sp. CS-041913. NCBI lineage: Bacteria > Bacillati > Actinomycetota > Actinomycetes > Pseudonocardiales > Pseudonocardiaceae > Actinosynnema > Actinosynnema sp. CS-041913. Next base: position 6,741,889 of record NZ_CP192037.1, read on the forward strand.
CGCTGCACCGAGGAACCCTCGGGATTCGAAGTCAACGCCAGCACGAATACGCCGCGCCCGCTCGCGTGTGCGGCTTCGAGCGCCGGATCGAGCGATCCGAAACCGAGGTACGGCGACACCGTGACGGCGTCGCCGGCGAGCGGCGAGCCGTCCGTGAGGTATGCCGCCGCGTAGGCGGCCATGGTGGACCCGATGTCGCCACGCTTGGCGTCCACCAGGACCAGCGTGCCGCTGTCCCGGAGGTCCGCCACGACCCGCTCCAGGACGGCCACGCCCCGCGAGCCGTAGGCCTCGAAGAACGCCGACTGGGGCTTCACGACGGCCACGTGGCCCCCGAACGCCTCCACGCAGGTCAGCGCGAAGCGTTCGAGGCCGCGGGCGTCGCGGGGCAGCCCCCAGGCGTCCAGGAGGCCCGGATGGGGGTCGATGCCCACGCACAGCGGGCCGTGCTCGGCGGTGGCCTTCGCCAGCCGTTCCCCGAACCTCACGCGTCACCCCGTTCCGCGCCCTCGTCGGCCCGCAGGGCCGCCTGGAGCGCCTGGAGGGGCCGCACGCCGATGTCTCCCCTGATGACCGCCTCGATGCCGTGCACGGCCGCCGCCGCGCCCTGGATCGTCGTGACGCACGGGATGTCCTTGGCCACCGCCGCCGTGCGGATCTCGTAGCCGTCCACCCGGGGGCCGTTGTTGCCGTACGGCGTGTTGATGATCAGGTCGACACCGCCGTCCAGGATGGCCTCGACGATGTTCCCCGCGCCCTCGGAGTGCTTGCGGACCACCGTGCACGGGATGCCGTTGCGGCGCAGCACCTCGGCCGTGCCGGCCGTCGCCAGCACCTCGAAGCCCAGGTCGGCGAGCCGCTTGACCGGGAAGATCATGGCCCGCTTGTCCCGGTTGGCCACCGACACGAACACCCGGCCCGAGGTGGGCAGCGAGCCGTACGAGGCGGTCTGGGACTTGGCGAACGCCGTGCCGAAGGACACGTCGATGCCCATCACCTCGCCGGTGGACTTCATCTCCGGCCCGAGCAGCGAGTCCACGCCCTTGCCCTCCGGCGTGCGGAACCGGTGGAACGGCAGCACGGCCTCCTTGACCGCGACCGGGGCGTGCGGTGGCAGCTTCGCGCCGTCGCCGCGGGCCGGCAGCAGGCCCTCCGCGCGCAGTTCGGGGATGGTCGCGCCGAGCATGATCCGCGCGGCGGCCTTGGCCAGCGGCACGGCCGTCGCCTTGGACACGAACGGCACGGTGCGGGACGCGCGCGGGTTGGCCTCCAGCACGTACAGCACGTCGTCCTTGAGCGCGTACTGGACGTTGAGCAGGCCGCGCACCCCGATGCCCTCGGCGATGGCCCGCGTGGACCGGCGCACGGTGTCGATGTCCGTCTCGCCCAGCGTGATCGGGGGCAGCGCGCACGCCGAGTCTCCGGAGTGCACCCCGGCCTCCTCGATGTGCTCCATCACACCGCCGATGAACACGTCCTCGCCGTCGAACAGCGCGTCCACGTCGATCTCGATGGCGTCGTCCAGGAACCGGTCGACCAGCACCGGGTGCTCCGGGCTGACCTCCGTGGCGCGCTGGATGTAGCTGCGCAGCGACTCCTCGTCGTAGACGATCTCCATGCCGCGCCCGCCCAGCACGTACGAGGGCCGCACGAGCACCGGGTAGCCGATCTCGTCCGCGATCGCCTTGGCCCGGGGGAACGACGTGGCGGTGCCGTACTTCGGCGCGGGCAGGCCCGCGTCGGTGAGCACCTGGCCGAACGCGCCCCGGTCCTCGGCGAGGTGGATGGCGTGCGGCGGGGTGCCCACGACCGGCACGCCCGCGTCCTCCAGCCGCTGCGCCAGGCCCAGCGGCGTCTGGCCGCCCAGTTGCACGATCACGCCCGCGACCGTGCCGGAGCGCTGCTCGGAGTGGACCACCTCCAGCACGTCCTCGAACGTCAGCGGCTCGAAGTACAGGCGGTCGGAGGTGTCGTAGTCGGTGGACACCGTCTCCGGGTTGCAGTTGACCATCACCGTCTCGTACCCGGCCGCCCGCAGCGCCATGGCCGCGTGCACGCACGAGTAGTCGAACTCGATGCCCTGCCCGATCCGGTTCGGACCGGAGCCCAGGATCAGCACCTTGGGCTTCTCGCGCTGCTCGGCGACCTCGGTCTCGGCCTCGGGGTCCAGCTCGTAGGCCGAGTAGTGGTACGGGGTCCGGGCCTCGAACTCGGCCGCGCAGGTGTCGACGGTCTTGAACACCGGCCGCACGCCCAGGCGGTGCCGCAGCGTCCGCACGCCGTCCTCGCCGGCCAGTTCGCCGCGCAGGGTGGCGATCTGGCGGTCCGAGAGGCCGGCCCGCTTCGCCTTGCGCAGCAGGCGCCCGTCCAGCACCGGGGCGTCCTCGATCTCCCGGCGCAGGCCCACCAGCCAGGCGAGCTGCTCGATGAACCACGGGTCGATGCGGGACGCCTCGTGCACCTGCTCGATCGTCGCGCCCAGGCGCAGCGCGCGGTCCACCGTGTACAGGCGGCCGTCGTGGCCGGCGCGCAGGGCGTCCAGAGTGGACTCCAGCGTCGCGTCGGGGTCCGCCGTGGTCCAGAAGCCGGCGGCCTTGGTCTCCATGGAGCGCAACGCCTTGCCGAGCGCCTCGATGAAGCTGCGGCCGATGGACATGGCTTCGCCGACCGACTTCATCGTCGTGGTGAGCGTCCGGTCCGCGCCGGGGAACTTCTCGAACGCGAAGCGCGGCACCTTCACCACGACGTAGTCGAGAGTCGGCTCGAAACTCGCCGGGGTCTCGCCGGTGATGTCGTTCCGGATTTCGTCGAGCGTGTAGCCGATGGCCAGTTTCGCGGCGATCTTGGCGATCGGGAAGCCGGTCGCTTTCGACGCGAGCGCGGACGAGCGGGAAACGCGCGGGTTCATTTCGATCACGACCATGCGCCCCGTTTCCGGGTGGATCGCGAACTGGATGTTGCAGCCGCCGGTGTCCACGCCGACCTCGCGGATGACCGCGATGCCGACGTCGCGCATGTGCTGGAACTCGCGGTCGGTCAGCGTCATCGCGGGCGCGACGGTCACCGAGTCGCCGGTGTGCACGCCCATCGGGTCGATGTTCTCGATGGAGCACACCACGACCACGTTGTCGTTGCGGTCGCGCATCAGCTCCAGCTCGTACTCCTTCCAGCCGAGCACGCTCTCCTCGATCAGCACCTCGGTGACCGGGGACTCCGCGAGCCCGCCGGCGGCCAGCCGCTCCAGCTCCTCGGGGGTGTGCGCCATGCCCGACCCCAGGCCGCCCATGGTGAACGACGGCCGGATGACCACCGGCAGGCCCAGGTCGGCGACCGTGGCGCGGACCTCGTCCATGGTCCGGCACACCGTGCTGCGCGGCACCTCCGCGCCGAGGCCGCGCACCAGGTCCTTGAAGATCTGCCGGTCCTCGCCGCGCTGGATGGCGTCGATGTCCGCGCCGATCAGCTCGACGTCGTACTTCTCCAGCACACCGCGCTCGTGCAGCGCGATGGCGGTGTTCAGCGCGGTCTGACCGCCCAGCGTCGCCAGGATCGCGTCCGGGCGCTCGGCGGCGATCACCTTCTCCACGAACTCCGGCGTGATCGGCTCGACGTAGGTGGCGTCGGCGAACTCCGGGTCGGTCATGATGGTGGCCGGGTTCGAGTTGACCAGGCTGACCCGCAGGCCCTCCGCGCGCAGCACGCGGCACGCCTGGGTGCCGGAGTAGTCGAACTCGCAGGCCTGCCCGATGACGATCGGGCCCGAGCCGATGACCAGCACGTGTTTGAGATCGGTCCTCTTCGGCATGTCAGCGGTCCTCGTCCATCGTCTGTCCCCCGGCGGCGCCGGACATCAGGTTGCAGAACTCGTCGAACAGCGGCGCGGCGTCGTGCGGACCGGCCGCGGCCTCCGGGTGGTACTGCACGCTGAACGCGGGCACGTCGAGGGCGCGCACGCCCTCCACGGTGCCGTCGTTCGGGCAGTAGTGGCTGAGCTGGACGCGGCCGAAGTCCGAGCCGAACTCCTCTCCCGGCTCGCCTTCCAGGGCGAAGCCGTGGTTCTGCGAGGTGATGGCCACCCGGCCGGTCGCCACGTCGATGACCGGGATGTTGATGCCCCGGTGGCCGTAGCGCATCTTGTAGGTGTCGCGGCCCAGCGCGCGGCCCAGGATCTGGTTGCCGAAGCAGATGCCGAACAGCGGTATCCGCCGCTCCAGGACGCTCCTGGTCAGGTCCACGGCGTGGGCCTGGGTGGCGGGGTCGCCGGGGCCGTTGGAGAGGAAGACGCCGTCCGGGGCGACCGCGGCGATCTCGGCGAAGGTCGAGGTGAGCGGGAGGACGTGCACCTCGATGCCCCGGGCGGCCATCATGCGCGGGGTGTTGGACTTGATGCCCAGGTCGAGGGCGGCCACCCGGAAGCGCCGCTCACCGATGGCGTCCACCACGTAGGGGTGCGCGGTGGTCACGTCGCCGGCCAGGTCCGCGCCCTTCATGGCGGGGGCGGTGCGGACCCGCTCCAGCATGGCCTCCGGCGAGTCGAGCTGGTCGCCGGAGAAGACGCCGGCCCGCATGGCGCCCCGTTCGCGCAGGTGGCGGGTCAGCATCCGGGTGTCGATGCCCGAGATGCCGACGATGCCCTGGCGCACCAGCTCGTCGTCCAGGCCGCGGGTCGAGCGCCAGTTCGAGGGCGTCCGCGCCGGGTCGCGCACCACGTAGCCGGCGACCCAGATGCGGCTGGACTCGTCGTCGTCGTCGTTCCAGCCGGTGTTGCCGATCTGCGGCGCGGTCTGCACCACGATCTGGCGGTGGTAGGACGGGTCGGTGAGGGTCTCCTGGTAGCCGGTCATGCCGGTGGAGAAGACGACCTCGCCGAGGCTCGCGCCCCGCGCGCCGTAGGCGTCGCCGCGGAAGACGCGGCCGTCCTCCAGGACCAGGGCCGCGGTTGTCGTTCCCGTGTTGTTCATGCGCGGCCTCCCAGCGCTCGCACCCACTGCTCGTACACGTCCTTGTCGTCGCCGCGGAAACCGGTGTCGAAGGTCCGGCCCTCGCGCTGCCAGCGGAGCACCAGCAGCCCGTCGGCGGTCATGACCTTGCCCGCCAGGGCGCGGGCGGTGCGGGCGCCCTCGATGTCCTCCAGCGGGATCCACATGGCGCCGGCGCCCGTCCGCTCCACCAGGACGCCGCGGTCGGTCAGCTTCAGCGTGGCCTCGGCGCGGTGGCCGATGTCGCCCACCGCCACGCGGTCCTGCCAGTCGTCGCCGATGGTGGTGCCCACGTAGACGCCCGTGGTCTCCAGCTTCGCCGGGCCCGGCTCGGTCGGGGGCTGCGGGAAGCCCGGCAGGGTCTCGGCCTGGTGGCGGGCGCGGCGCCGCCAGCCGTGCCACATGCCGTAGACGCACAGGGCGAAGACGGCCAGGACCGCCAGGGACAGCAGCACGCGGGTCATGCGGGAATCCTTCCGCCGGTCGCGGTCACCCGCCCGCGCAGCAGGGTCGCCACGACCCGGCCGGGCAGCTCCATGCCTTCGAACGGGGTGTTCGCGGCGATGCTCGCGAAGTCCGCGCCGCGGACCGTCCACCGGGCGTCCGGGTCGACCAGGGTGAGGTTGGCCGGCTCGCCGACGGCGATCGGGCGGCCGTGGTCCGGGAGGCCGGCGATGGCGGCCGGGCGCTCGCTCATGACCCTGGCCACGCCACGCCAGTCGAGCAGGCCCGGTTCGACCATGGTCCGGACGACGACGGACAGCGCGGTCTGGAGGCCCAGCATGCCGGGGCGGGCGGCGGACCACTCGCAGTCCTTGTCCTGGACGGCGTGCGGGGCGTGGTCGGTCGCCACGCAGTCGATCACGCCGTCGGCCAGGGCCTGGCGGAGCCCCGCAACGTCCCGGGCGGTGCGCAGGGGCGGGTTGACCTTGTTGACCGGGTCGTACGTGTCGAGGCGGTCGTCGGTCAGGAGGAGGTGGTGCGGGGTCACCTCGGCGGTGACCCGGGTGCCGCGGGCCTTGGCCCAGCCGACTACGTCCGCCGTGCCGGCGGTGGAGACGTGGCAGACGTGCAGGCGGGCGTCCACCTGCTCGGCCAGGAGGCAGTCGCGGGCCACGATGGCTTCTTCGGCCGCGGCGGGCCAGCCCTGTAGACCCAGGCGGGCGGCGTGCTCGCCTTCGTGGGCCTGCGCGCCGACGGTGAGCCGGGGCTCCTCGGCGTGCTGGGCGATCACCACGTCCAGGGCCTTGGAGTACTCCAGGGCGCGGCGCATGACCAGCGGGTCGTGGACGCAGAGGCCGTCGTCGGAGAAGACCCGGACGCCGGCTTTCGCCATGGTGCCCAGTTCGGCCAGCTTCTCGCCCTTGAGGCCCACCGTGACCGCGCCCACCGGGTGGACGTCCACCAGGCCGACCTCGCGGCCCCGGCGGGCCACGTGCTCCACCACCACGGCGTTGTCCGCGACCGGGTCGGTGTTGGCCATCGCGAAGACCGCCGTGTAGCCGCCCAGCGCGGCGGCGGCCGAGCCGGTGGCGATGGTCTCGGTGTCCTCGCGGCCGGGTTCCCGCAGGTGGGTGTGGAGGTCCACGAAACCGGGCAGGAGGATCGCGCCGTGGCCCTCGATGACTTCGGCGGTGTCCGCGGTGTCGGCGGTGTCCGCGACCTCGCCGATCGCGGCCACGAAGCCGTCGCGGACCAGCACGTCGGTCGGGTCGCCCTCGCCGTACGGGCGCACTCCCTTGAGGATCAAGGGCTTCACGCGGTCTCCTCCTCGTGGGCAAGCAGGTGGTAGAGGACGGCCATGCGCACGTGCACGCCGTTGCGCACCTGGTCGGTGATGGCGGCGCGCGGCGAGTCCGCCACGCTGCTCGCGATCTCCATGCCGCGCAGCATCGGTCCGGGGTGCAGCACCACGGCGTGGTCGGGCATGAGCTTCAGGCGGTGCTCGTTGAGGCCGTACGCGATGGAGTACTCGCGGGCCGAGGGGAAGAACCCGCCGTGCATCCGCTCCGCCTGGACGCGCAGCAGCATCACCGCGTCGTGGCTGGGCAGTTCGGCGTCCAGCTCGTGCGACACGGTGACCGGCCAGTTCGCCACCCCGGTGGGGAGCAGCGTGGGCGGCGCCACCAGCGTCACCTCGGCGCCGAGGGCGGTGAGCAGGTGGACGTTCGAGCGGGCCACCCGGCTGTGCAGCACGTCGCCGACGATGGCGATCCGGCGGTCCTTGAGGTCGCCGAGGCGTTCCCGCAGGGTGGCGGCGTCGAGCAGGGCCTGGGTGGGGTGCTCGTGCGTGCCGTCGCCGGCGTTGACCACCGAGGTGCCGGTGTGCTTGAGCCAGCCCGCCAGGCGGTGCGCCGCGCCGGACGCGGGGTGGCGGACGATGACGCAGTCCGCGCCGGCCGCGGCCAGGGTCAGCGCGGTGTCCCGGAGGGACTCGCCCTTGCTGACGCTGGAGCCGGACGACGAGACGTTCACCACGTCCGCGCTCATCCACTTCCCGGCGATCTCGAAGCTGACCCGGGTGCGGGTGGAGTTCTCGTAGAACATCGTGATGACGGTGCGCCCGCGCAGGGTGGGCAGCTTGCGGACCTCGCGGCCTTCGAGGGACTGCTTGAGGCCCGCCGCCGTGTCCAGGATCGCGGTGGCGTCCGCCGGGTCGATGCCCTCGGTGGACAGCAGGTGCTTCACCGCAGCACCACCCCGTCCCGCCGGTCGAACTCCGCGAGCAGCACGTGGACCTCCTCGGACCGGGCGGTCGGGACGTTCTTGCCCACGTAGTCGGCCCGGATCGGCAGCTCGCGGTGGCCCCGGTCGACCAGCACCGCGAGCTGCACGGCGCGGGGGCGGCCGTGGTCGCGCAGGGCGTCCAGGGCGGCGCGGATGGTGCGGCCGGAGAACAGCACGTCGTCCACCAGGACCACCAGCCGGTCGTCGATGCCGCCATCCGGGAGCTTCGTCGTCTCAAGTGGCCTGGTCGGGCCCCGGCGCAGGTCGTCGCGGTAGAGCGTCACGTCCAGGGTGCCGGTGGGTACCGCCACACCGCTGAACTCATTGATCTTGACGGCTAGTCTCCGCGCGAGCGGTGCTCCCCGGCTCGGAATCCCCATCAGGACTACTTCGGGTGCGCTCGGTGCATCGAGAGCGGTCTTCTCGATGATCTGATGGGCCATTCGGGCGACGGTGCGCGCGACGTCACCGGCCGACAGGAGCTCGCGCTCCCCGGCCGGGTCCGTCGCGCCACGTTGACGTGGCGCCACGGTTGGACCTCCTTCCCCGCCTCGCTGGACGGGTCCTTAAAGGACGTCGGACACCCGGTTGCGACCGGGCTGACCAGCACCGTATCAGGCTTCGCGGGTCAATCTTCCGGGTGGTCCGCGTGGTCTCGCACACCTGCGATCGGCGAGATCGGCTTGACCTGGTGACCACGGAGAGCAATCATTACTCTGCGTATTGATCTAAGCCTCCCCGCGGCAGTCCCCTACCGGCTGACGGGGCGAATGAACGGAGAACCGCCACATGGGCGACTACGCCAAGGCGCTGGGGGCCAAGCTCCGCGCGATCCGCCAGCAGCAGGGCTTGTCTTTGCACGGCGTCGAGCAGAAGTCCGGCGGTCGCTGGAAGGCCGTGGTCGTCGGCTCGTACGAGCGCGGCGACCGTGCCGTGACCGTGCAGAAGCTCGCCGAGCTGGCCGACTTCTACGGTGTGCCGGTCGCGGAGCTGCTGCCCGAGGGCCGGGTGCCCTCGGGTGCCGAGCCCGCGACGAAGATCGTGATCAATTTGGAGAGGTTGCAGCAGTTGCCCGCGGAGAAGGTCGGGCCGCTTGCGCGGTACGCGGCCACCATCCAGAGTCAGCGTGGCGACTACAACGGCAAGGTGCTGTCGATTCGGACTGAGGACCTGCGGTCGTTGGCGATCATTTATGACATGACGCCTGGGGAGTTGACCGAGCAGCTCATCGACTGGGGTGTGCTGCCTCCTGAGGCTCGACCGGCCAAGGAGGACTGAATCGCTGTTGGCTTGGGCCGGTGGCTGGGGCTGCTGGTTTGAGTGGTTGGGGGCCGCTGCCTGTCGTGGTCAGGGGGCGGCCCTCGCTCTGTGGGTCGAATCGCTTTCGAGCGTCTCGCTGGGTTGGGTCGAATCGCTTTCAAGCGTCCTCGCCGGACAGGCAGGCCGCCAAGGATGATCACAAAAGCAAGACTCGGGCGTCGTGTCATCCCCGTATGACCTGGTCAAAGACCACCACCCTTGTCAGGGATGCGCAAGCGAAAAGCGTGCTTGCACATCCCTGACAAGCGCGGTTCCCTGCGGGCAGGCCATACGGGGATGACACGCAGCCCACCGACAGGTGTGCGCGCTGCGCGCGCCACTGCGTCGAGTGGTGGTGCCCTCGTGTTACAGGACGGCGCGTAGTTGGTCTGCGATTACCGCGATGCGGCCCAGTACGCCGTTGACGAACCGTGGCGAGTCGTCGGTCGATAGCTGTTTTGCCAGCTCTACGGCTTCGTCAATCGCTACCGCGTCGGGGACGTCGGTGGCCCACAGGAGTTCGTAGAGTCCTGTCCGCAGCACGGCCCGGTCCACGCCCGGCATGCGCTGGAGGGTCCAGCCTTCGGCGTGTTCCGAGATCAGGTCGTCTATGCGTGCCCGGTGGGTGGTGACGCCTTCCACGAGGCTGATCGTGTAGTCGTTGATCGGCGGGACGTCCGGGGAGCCCACTCGTTCGGCGAGGAGGGTCACCGCGTCGACGCCCCGCAGGTCCGCCTCGTAGAGGACGTCCACCGCGCGTTTGCGGGCCTTGCTGCGTGCGCCCATCTCAGCCGTTCACACGGCCGAGGTAGCGGCCGTCGCGGGTGTCGACCTTGATCTTCTCGCCGGTCGTCACGAAGAGCGGGACCTGGATTTCGGCGCCGGTTTCCAGGGTTGCGGGCTTGGTGCCGCCGGTGCTGCGGTCGCCTTGCAGGCCTGGGTCGGTGTGCTGGATGAGCAGTTCGACGCTGGTCGGCAGTTCCACGTAGAGCGCTACGCCCTCGTGGACCGCGACTACCGCCTCCTGGTTCTCCAGCATGTAGTTCGCCGCGTCGCCGACGGTTTCCGCCGGGACGCTCAACTGGTCGTACGTGTCGCCGTCCATGAAGACGAAGTCGGTGCCGTCCTTGTACAGGTAGGTCATGCCCCGCTTGTCCACGGTGGCCGTGTCGACCTTGGTGCCAGCGTTGAAGGTCTTGTCCACGACCTTGCCGGACAGGACGTGCTTCAACGTGGTGCGCACGAAGGCGCCACCCTTGCCCGGCTTGACGTGCTGGAACGCGGTGACGGTCCAGAGTTGGCCGTCGAGGTTCAGCACCAGGCCGTTCTTGAGGTCGTTGGTGGTGGCCACGGGGGTGGGCTCTCCTGTTACGTGTGCGCGGGCGTCCGTCGGTGTTCGGGCGTCAGACGACCACTAGCTCTTTCGTGGTCAGGGTGAGGAGCTCCGGGGCGCCTTGGCGCACCACGAGCGTGTCCTCGATGCGGACACCGCCCTTCCCGGCCAGGTACACACCGGGCTCGACAGTGACCGCCATACCGGGCAGAAGTGTACCGTCACCCGCCTTGGACAGCGCCGGAGCCTCGTGGATCTGCAGGCCGACGCCGTG